>NZ_JARUBE010000003.1:0-4800000 GCF_029626035.1 Micromonospora sp. WMMD980 | reverse complement strand
CGCGTACCCGGTTGTGGGTCTCCGCCGTGCTGACCCTGCCGGTGATCGTGCTGGCCATGGTGCCGGCCTGGCAGTTCGACCACTGGCAGTGGGCCTCGCTCACGCTGGCCGCGCCGGTGGTGGTCTGGGGCGGGCTGCCGTTCCACCGGGCCGCGCTGGTCAACCTGCGGCACGGCGCGGCGACCATGGACACCCTGGTCTCGCTCGGCACGCTTGCCGCGTTCGGCTGGTCGCTCTGGGCGCTCTTCCTCGGCGATGCCGGGATGCCGGGGATGACGCACCCGTTCCGGTTCGACATCACAAGAGGCGACGGCGCCGGCAACATCTACCTGGAGGCCGCCGCCGGCGTCACGGTCTTCATCCTGGCCGGGCGCTACTTCGAGGCCCGCGCCAAGCGCACCGCCGGTTCCGCGCTGCGGGCCCTGCTCGAACTGGGCGCGAAGGACGTCGCGGTGCGGCGCGGCGGGCAGGAGGTGCGGGTCCCGGTCGACCAGCTCGCGGTCGGCGACCGGTTCGTGGTCCGGCCGGGCGAGAAGATCGCCACCGACGGCATGGTCGAGGAGGGCACCTCGGCGGTCGACGCCGGCATGCTCACCGGCGAATCGGTGCCGGTCGAGGTGGGGCCGGGCGACGCCGTGGTGGGCGCGACCGTGAACGCCGGCGGCCGGCTCGTGGTCCGGGCCACCCGGATCGGCGGGGACACCCAGCTCGCCCAGATGGCGCGGCTGGTGGAGGCGGCGCAGACCGGCAAGGCGGCGGTGCAGCGGCTCGCCGACCGCATCTCCGGCGTCTTCGTGCCGATCGTGATCGCCCTGGCCGCCGCCACGCTCGGCTGGTGGCTCGGCACCGGCGGCGGGCCGACCGCCGCGTTCACCGCCGCCGTGGCGGTGCTGATCATCGCCTGCCCGTGCGCGCTGGGCCTGGCGACGCCGACCGCGCTGCTGGTCGGCACCGGGCGCGGCGCCCAGCTCGGTGTGCTGATCAAGGGGCCGGAGGTGCTGGAGTCCACCCGCCGGGTCGACACCGTGGTGCTGGACAAGACCGGCACCGTCACCACCGGCCGGATGGCGCTGGCCGAGGTGCGGCCCGCGCCCGGCGAGGATGCCGGCGAGCTGCTCCGGCTGGCCGGCGCGTTGGAGGCGGCCTCCGAGCACCCGATCGCCCGGGCGGTGGCCGAGGCAGCGACGGCTGCCGGCCCGCTGCCGGCGGTCGCCGACTTCGCCAACACCGAGGGGCTGGGCGTGGCCGGCACGGTCGACGGCCGGGCCGTGCTGGTCGGGCGGCTCCGGCTGCTGCGGGAGCGCGGTCTCGACGTACCCGACGAGGTGGCGCGGGCCGTGACCGGCGCGGAGGCGGCCGGTCGGACGGCGGTCCTGGTCGGCTGGGACGGGCGGGCCCGCGGGGTGCTCGCGGTGGCCGACGCGGTGAGGTCGACCAGCCGGGCGGCGGTCGACCGGCTGCGCGGCCTGGGGCTCACCCCGGTGCTGCTCACCGGCGACAACACCACGGTGGCGACGGCGGTGGCCGCCGAGGTGGGCATCGACGAGGTGATCGCCGAGGTGCTGCCGGCCGACAAGGTGGCGGTGGTCGAGCGGCTCCAACGCGAGGGCCGGGTGGTGGCGATGGTCGGCGACGGGGTCAACGACGCCGCCGCGTTGGCCCGGGCCGACCTCGGCCTGGCCATGGGCACGGGCACCGACGTGGCGATCGAGGCCGCCGACCTGACCCTGGTCCGCGGTGACCTGCTGGCCGCGGCGGACGCCATCCGGCTCTCCCGCCGCACCCTGGCGATCATCAAGGGCAACCTGTTCTGGGCGTTCGCCTACAACGTGGCCGCGCTGCCGCTGGCGGCCGCCGGGCTGCTCAACCCGATGCTCGCCGGCGCGGCGATGGCCTTCTCGTCGGTCTTCGTGGTGGCGAACAGCCTCCGGCTGCGGCGGTTTCGCCCGATCGGGTGACGTGGGATTGGGCCGGCGACCGCCGGGGTAACCAGTTGTCGTCACGCAACAGCTGAGGTGGAGGTTCCCATGGGTCTCGACGACAAGATCGACAACGCTTCCCAGGACACCGCGGGCAAGGTCAAGGAGGGCGTCGGCCGGGCGACCGACGACGAGCGCCTCGAGGCCGAGGGCCGCAACGACCAGGCCGGCGCCAAGCTCAAGCAGGCCGGCGAGAAGATCAAGGACGCCTTCAAGAGCTGACGTACGACTTGCACAACCCACCGGGCCGGCCTTCGGGCCGGCCCGGCGTGCGTGTTGTGGTCAGTGGCGTACCCGGTAGCGGAGGTGGGTGACGCCGGGTGCCGCCACCACCTTTTCCGGCGCCAGGGCGACGTCCAGCGGCCCGTCGAACAGCGGCGTGCCGCCGCCGATCACCTCGGCGTCGACGGTGCGCTCCCCGTCGGCGAGACCGTGCTGCGCGCGCCAACTCTCGGTGGCGAAGGCCCACTCGTGCAGCCGCAGGCCGCCCCGGCCGAGCGGATCCTGGACGCTCTGACCCGGCGCGGCCACGTAGCCGTCCAGCGACACCGACAGTTGACTGAAGACATCTCCCATGCCTGGTGGACCACCTCCGGTGGCGGATCTCATCGGGCAGCGCGGCAAAGTGGAGACAGTGAGACAGCGGTCGGGCGCTCCTGGACTTCAGCAATCCGAGGGCTCCGTCCGCCCCGCCGTGGGGGAGCACGACGTGCAGACTCTGCCCCCTGCGGCGGTCCACTCGTGATCGCTCGGGCCGAGGCGCGGCTGCCTGCAGTGCCAGGAATGGTACGCCTGTGCGCAGTTCGACTGGGCGGTGGAGCGGTTCGCCCATTACGCGTCGATCACCTTGCAGAAGCGATGACCTGAAGGTCTTCCGCTGCTCCTGCTCGGCTTGAGCTGATCCAGCGGTCGGTTACGCAGCGCGATCGGTTCGGGTGGGTGCGGAGAGTAATGGCATCGCCCGGGAGTGGCCCGAGCATCTGGGCGCCTTTGCTCTGCAGCCATATCCGCACCGGGCGGTTGACCTGTGCTGACGTCAGAGTCGCCGATACCGGTGATGGCCCGGTTCGGTGACGATCCGTCACCGCTGCGCGGATGGCTGCAGAGCAAAGGCGCGGATCGGTCACCTCTGGCCCCGACGTCGCTGTCACGCCTGGTGATTGCCCGCATGGTTCAAACACGGGCCCACCACTCGTGATCGCCGCAGGACGAGGCGGGCCTGGTTCAGCGGGCTCCGCGCAATGGGCGCGGTGTCGGGTGGTTGGCGTCGAGGGAGGCGCGGTCGGCGGCGGTGGTGCCGGAACTCCAGCCCTCGGAGTCGCGGACCTGGAGCCGGTGCCGGGTGGTGCCGGGGAAGAGCTGCTCGGTGCGTTCCCGGACCGCGTCCGTGCGAGCCGCGAGCACCGGCAGCAACCGGCCGTCGGCGTGCTCCTCGGCCGCCGCCGTGCTGGTCGCCCGCAGCCGCTCCCCGATGCGCAGCGCGAACGCGTTGAGGAACGACTCATCGTAGCCCTTGGTGCGCCGCCCGCTGGTCCGGCCCCGGGCGGCGCGCCCGCGCAGCATCGCGGCGGTGGCCTGCACCAGCAACGACGTGTGCAGCAGCTCCACCGCGGCCAGGTCGGCCGGAAAGCCGAGCACGGTGGCGAAACCCAGGTCGTCGGACCACACCGACTCGCACCGGTTCGCGCCCGCCACCTCCTGGATCAGCAGCGCCTTCGCCGCCGCGTACGGGGCGTCGGTGCCCAGGCGGATGCCGCCCGGCCGATCCGGGCGGGCCGCGGTGGCGTCGAGCAGCGCCGTGTCGATGCTGTGCCGGGCCATCAGCTCCTGCGCCTTCGCGGTGAACGCCTCCGCCTCGGCCGGGTAGGCGGTCGACTCGGCCTTGGCCAGCAGCGCGCGTACCCGGTCGAGCATCCGGGAGCCGGTGGCCGGGACGGCGGCGAGCGGGACGGCGGCGGCACCGGGCGGCGGGCGGAGCAGCGCGATCGGGGGCAGCCCCTCGATCAGGACGAGCGCGTCGACCGCGTCGCGCAGCGCGGTGATCCGGTCGCCGTCCGCGCGACGGTCCAGCCAACCCGCGTCGGTGTCCCAGCGGGTGCCCAGGTCGGCGAGCTGGTCGTCGAACCAGGCCGGGACCGGGTCGGGCAGCGTGCGCCGCTGGGCGGCCAGCGCGTCACGCAGCAGCCGGGCGCCGCGCGACGTGAGTCGCCGGGCGGCGAGCCGGTCCAGGTCGACCGGTTGCCAGCCGCGCGGCCAGAGCCGGCCCAGCGTGCGGCACAGGCGGGTGAGCAGCGCCGCGTCCACCGCCGCGCCGTCGCGCACCACCAGCGCGTCGAGGGCCCGCTCGGCGGCGCGTACGTCGGTGCCGCGCGCCGCCACGAGGGCGGCGTCGAGCAGCGGCTCGGCTGATGACACGGGTGGCTCTCCCTGGACTCCGACAGGCGGCAGGTCGCCCACCCCGCACTCGACGGTACCCGGCCCATCGGTTCAACCGACCGGCCCCGCCGCCCGTACTCTCCTGCGGAGCGCGGGCGGGACGACGGACGGAGAGCGACGTGGGCGGGCGGGACCGGGGCGTGCATCGACGGCGACGGAGGTCGCGGGCCGGCGTCCGCGCGCTGGTCGCGGTCCTCGTCGTGACCGGCCTCACGGCCGGCGGAGGGTACGCCGTGCGTGCCCGACCCGACCTGCTGGCCTCGGGCGGCGTGGAGCGGACCGTGCCGGCGGCGGTGCCGTCCGCGCGCCCGCCGGCGACGGCCGCGCCCTCGCCGGTCCCGGTGGCCGGCCGGGTCCCACCCGGCATCAGCTACCCCGCGCGCGGCGGTGGCGGCTTCCGGACCGCCGACACGGTCGGCGCGGTGGCCGGGCGCTCCGGTGAGCTGCTGCGATACCGGGTCGCGGTGGAGGACGGCATCCGCAACGTGGACGTGGAGCGCTTCGCCCGGCAGGTCGCGGCGACGCTCGCCGACCGGCGGGGCTGGACCGGCGACGGCCGGTGGCGGCTGCAACGGGTGGGCCAGGACGGGCCGGCCGACTTCACCGTGCTGCTGACCACGCCGGCGACCCGGGGCGACCTGTGCGGCGACCCGAGCGACCGCTACACCTCGTGCCGCAACGGCGACCGGGTCGTGATCGACGTGGCCCGCTGGGTGTACGGCGTGCCGCACGTGCCCGACCTGGATCTCTACCGGCAGTACCTGCTCAACCACGAGGTGGGCCACCGGCTGGGCCGGGGCCACGAGCGCTGCCCCCGCTCCGGCGGCCCGGCCCCGGTGATGGTGCAGCAGACGCTCGGCCTGCACGGCTGCGCGCCGAACGCCTGGCCGCTGGTCGGCGGCGAGCCGCTGGCCGGGCCGTCCGGCCAGTACGACGACCCGATCCCGTCCGGGGACCGGTGAGCCGCCGCGTCGGTGGATAGATACTGGGCCGGTGGAGAGCCACCCCCGCCTGCTGCTGGTCGAGGACGACCGGGCCCTCTCCGGTGTGCTCGCCGACCTGCTCGCCGACGAGGGGTACGAGGTCGAGGTGGCCGGCGACGGGCACCTCGGTCTGCACCGGGCGTTGACCCGTGACTACCAGGTCATGGTGGTCGGCCGGCGCCATCGGGCTGGTGCTGCTGCTGGTCGGCGCGCTGATGTACGTGTTGACCAGCCGGCAGGAGTCGCGGGCGCTGGACGGCGAGCTGAGCCGGGTGCTGGCCGCCGCCGAGGACGTGGACGACCCGCCGCCCCGGCAGTTCCTGGCCCGGCAGCGCCCCGGCGACCAGGCGGTCGAGGTGACCCCGGGCGCGTCGCCGGAGCTGACCCGGGTGCTCGGCCGGGCGGTACGGGGCACGCCCGGCCGTCTCGACGCGACGGCCGGCGACGACCGGCCGGTCCGGGTGGCGACGGAGCGCCGGCCGGACGGCACCCGCTGGGCGGTCGCCGCCGACCTGGCCCCGCTGCGTCGACGACAGGGGCAGCTCGGTCTCGCGCTGCTGGTCGCCGAGCTGGCCGGGCTGGCCGGCGCGCTGGTCACGGCCACGCTGCTGGCCCGGCGGGCGGTCGCCCCGCTGGCCACCGCGCTGGGCATGCAGCGCCGGTTCGTGGCGGACGCCTCGCACGAGCTGCGGGCCCCGCTGACCGTGCTGCACACCCGGGCGCAGCTGCTGGCCCGGCGCGCCCGGGACCGGCCGGCGGAGCGGCTGGCCGGGCAGCTCGACCAGCTCGTGGCGGACACCCGGGCGCTCGGCGAGGTGGTCGAGGACCTGCTGGTGTCGGCCGCCGCCGAGCACCAGCCGCTGCCGGACACCGAGGTGGACCTGGCCGAGGTGGCCCGCGAGGTGGTGGCGAGCATGTCCGCGTACGCCGCGGAGCGGCAGGTGGAGCTGGGGTGGACGGCCGGCGGTTCGGTCTCGGGCTCGCCCTGGTGCAGCACGTGGCGTCGGCACACCGGGGGACCGTGGAGGTGACCGGCTCGCCGGGGCGCGGCGCCACCTTCACCGTGTCGCTGCCGCCGGCCTGAGCGGTCCCGCGGGCGGCGCAAGAACTTCACAAGAAGTACCGGGCACTGTGGGAGCCGGATCGGAACCCGACCGCCGAGGAGATCACCGTGCCCGACTCCGTGAACGGACTGCCGTTGCACCCGCTTGTGGTGCACGCCGTGGTGGTGCTGCTGCCGCTGGCCGCCCTGGGCGTGGTCGCGCTGGCCGTACGCCCCGTCTGGCGGGGACGCTTCGGCTGGCTCGTGGTGCTGGTCGCCGCGGTGGCCACGGCCGCGATCCCGCTGGCCACGGAGAGCGGCGAGGGCCTGGAGCGCCGGGTGGGCGACGCGGGCCGACACGCCGAGTTGGGCGACCAGTTGATCTGGTTCGCGCTGCCGTTGCTGGTCGTCGCGCTCGCGCTGGTCTGGCTGCACCGCCGCGCGGAACGGCCGGCCGGTGACGGGCCGAACGCCGGGGCGGGCGCGCTGGGCGTGGTGGTGGCCGTGCTCGCGGTGGTGGTGGCGGCGGCGAACCTGGTGCAGGTCTACCGGGTGGGGGACTCCGGCGCGAAGGCGGTCTGGGGCGACGTCCCGGCGGCCACCGCGGAGCACGGCGACTGATCCGCCGGGACTGCGACCCTCGCCGGCCGGTGGTGTGATGGACGCATGGACTACGTGACGTTCGGCTCCACCGGCCTTCAGGTGTCCCGGCTCTGCCTGGGGTGCATGAGCTACGGCGAGCCCGGGCGGGGCACGCATCCCTGGTCGCTGCCGGAGGACGCCGCCCGCCCCTTCATCCGGCAGGCGCTGGAGCTGGGGGTGAACTTCTTCGACACCGCCAACGTCTACTCCGACGGCACCAGCGAGGAGATCGTCGGCCGGGCGCTGAAGGACTTCGCCGACCGCGAGGACGTGGTGATCGCGACCAAGGTGCACGGTCGGATGGGCGCGGGACCGAACCGGGGCGGGTTGTCCCGCAAGCACATCATGAGCGAGATCGACGCGAGCCTGCGCCGGCTCGGCACCGACTACGTCGACCTCTACCAGATCCACCGCCTCGACCCGGCCACGCCGATCGAGGAGACGCTGGAGGCGCTGCACGACCTGGTCCGGGCCGGCAAGGTCCGCTACCTCGGCGCCTCGTCGATGTACGCGTGGCAGTTCGCCAAGGCGCTCTGGACCGCCGAGCGGCACGGCTGGACCCGGTTCGCCGCCATGCAGAACCACTACAATCTGCTCTACCGCGAGGAGGAGCGGGAGATGCTGCCGCTCTGCCTCGACGAGGGCGTCGCGGTGATCCCGTGGAGCCCGCTGGCCCGGGGCCTGCTGACCCGGGATCCGGGGGAGCGGACCGCGCGGGCGGACACCGACGAGTTCGGCCGCAAGCTCTACGCGCGCACCGAGGAGCACGACCGGGCCGTCATCGACGCGGTCGGGCGGGTGGCCGCGCAGCGGGGCGTGCCGCGCGCGCAGGTGGCGCTGGCCTGGGTGGCGCGCCACCCGGCGGTGACCGCGCTGATCGTCGGCGCGACGAAGCCGCACCACCTGACCGACGCGGTCGCCGCGCTGGAGTTGGAGCTGACCGACGCGGAGGTGGCGGAGCTGGAGGCGCCGTACGTCCCGCACCCGGTGTCCGGTTTCTAGATCGGCGGGTCTGCCGGCGGCTCCGGGTCCGCCGCTGGCGGGCCCAGCCACCGGACCAGCAGCACGGTCGCGTCGTCGGCGAGCCTGTCGTCCTGCCAGGCGAGGATCGCGTGCACGAGCCGGCGCGCCGTCTCCGGCAGCGGCACATCGTCGGCGAGAGCCCGGGCGGCGAAGTCGATCAGCCGGTCCGTGCCGAACAGCTCACCGGTGGCGGACCGGGCCTCGATGATCCCGTCGGTGTAGAGGAGCAGGTCGTCGCCGGGTTCCAGCACCTCCTCGACCACGACGGGCGGGCGTTGGTCGCCGAGCGTGACCGGCAGCGCGGTCGGGGTGGGCAGCATCGTGGCGAGCCGGCCCTGGCGCAGCACCAGCCCGTTCGGGTGCCCGGCGGAGATCACCCGGAGCCGGCCGGTGCGCTGGTCGAGTTCGGCCAGCACCCCGGTGATCAGACCACGCCTGTCGTGCTCCCGGACGGCGGAGTCGATGTGGTGGTAGGTGTCGACGAGGTCGAGGCGGGCCCGTCGGGCGTTGCGATAGGCGGCCAGCGCCAGGCTGGCCAGCGTGACGGCACGCAGGCCGCCCTGCGAGCCCGGCCGGCGAGCGTGCCCTCGACGGCCAGCGGTTCCCGGTGCGGCGAGTCGGGCGCGGGCATCGGCAGTAGTTCCCGCTGCTCGTGGTCGACCAGGTAGAGGAGCATGTCGGTGGCGCCGAGCCGCTCGGCGGCCCGGCGCGCCATCAGCGGCAGATCCTCCGGCCGGGCGTGCCGGGCGTGCCGCAGCAGGTCGTTCAGGGCGTCGCGTGCGCTCATCCCCGCCCTTCCGTCGATCGGCCGTGTCACCGGGAGAACGAGGCCCAGATGTGCTTGGTGGTCTCGGTGGCGTACCAGCCGACGTCCAGTGAGATCGACTGGGCCAGGAACAGCCCGCGTCCGCCGGAGTCCATCGGGTGGATGTCGGTCAGTTCGGGCACCGAGCTGACGTCGTGGTCGGCCACGTCGAGCAGGAAACAGTCGTCGCTCGCCAGCAGCGTGACGATGGTGGGCGGCCGGCCGTGCCGCAGCGCGTTGCTGGACAGCTCGGTGGCGACCAGCAGGACCATGTGCGGCACCTCGTCCAGGTCCTCGCCCTGCACCAGCCCGTGCCGGTTCAACGCGTCGCGCAGCGAGGCCCGCACGTCGCGCAGCTCCTCGGGGGTGTCGAGCACCCACCGCTCCAGCTCGGTGGCCTGCGGCGGCGGCGGCGACGTGCGCAGCTGTCCCATGATCTGCCTTTACCCTCCGTAGCGATCGGCTAAGCCCGGTGGGTGACCCACACCGCGGTGACCGGTGACGTGTCGACCGCACGGATATCTGCTGTGGTCGATGTCACGCTACGGTGCCGGCACGCCGGCCGTCCCGCCGGCGCTCCGACGGGAGCATGCCATGACAACACCGTGGAAAGCCGTCACCACCCTCGCCGCCGCGCTCCTGCTGATCCTGCCCGGCGGCGTCGCCGCCCGGGCCGCGGGCACGCCGTCCACCAAGCCGCCGGTCGCCGGCACGCTGCGCGCGTATCCCGTCTCCGCCGTCTACGTCGCCGGGGTCTCCTCCGGCGGCTACCTGGCCACCCAGCTCCAGGTCGCCTACTCGTCCCGGATCCGGGGCGCGGCGATCTTCGCGGCCGGGCCGTACTACTGCGCGCAGAACAGCATCCCGCAGGCGCTCTACGGCTGCGGCGACAACCTCTACCCCACGCACGTGAGCAGCCTGGAGGCGTACACCCGGACCTGGGCCGGGTACGGGTGGATCGACGGCACCGGCAACCTCTCCGGCCAGCCGGTGTACGTCTACCACGGCAACGGCGACGCCACCGTGAAGAAATCGGTCAGCGACGACCTGGTCCGGTACTACCAGGACTTCGGCGCGCGGGTCCGGTACGACTCCGGCAGCGCGGCCGGGCACTCCTGGGTCACCCCCTACGGCACGGTCGGCTGCACCGCCACCGCCTCGCCGTACCTCGCCGACTGCGGCACCGATCCACAGGGCGCGTTCCTCGGGCACCTGCTCGGCTCGGTCTCCGCCCCGAACACCGGCCCGCTCGGCGGCACGCTGATCCGATTCAGCCAGGACAGCTTCGCGGTCAACGGCTGGGCGAACGGACTGAGCATGGACGCCAACGGGTTCGCGTACGTGCCGAGCGCCTGCGCCGCCGGCAGCACCTGCCGGCTGCTCGTCGCGCTGCACGGCTGCGCCCAGGGGTACGCGAAGGTCGGCACCGCCTTCGTCGACCGTGCCAACCTCAACCAGTACGCCGACACCAACCGGCTGATCGTGCTCTATCCGCAGGCGACCGCCACCGCGGTGAACCCGAACGGCTGCTGGGACTGGTGGGGCTACCTCGGCTTCACGAACTACCCGATCAAGGGCGGCCCGCAGGTTGAGACGATCATGAATATGGTCCGCCGGCTCGACGGCTGAACCGGCTGGGTCCGGCCCCGACCTGCGGGTCTGGGCCGGACCGGGTCGCCTACGGTACGGTCACCCCATGGTCGTGGAGGAACACTGGTGGAACGGCGTCAGCATCCCTCGCGGGCGCCGCGACGTCTACATCTGCACCGACGGACAGCAGTGGCAGGTCCAAGCCCAGATCGGTGGCGCCGCCGGCCGGTCGAAGGTCCAGCAGTGCCCGAGCCGCGTCTCGGCGAGCATCCTCGCCGGCGCCTGGCGGTCGAGCGGCACCGGCTGGCGGGAGATGCCCCGCTGAACCCGGCCCGGCGGTCGGTCCCGGCCGCCGTCGCCGTCGCCCGCTGACTCGCGGCGGCGCGGATTGACCCGCCGGCAAACGGGTACGCGGGGCCGTGGCCGGTGCGGAGACGGGCGGGCGGGGCGGACAGGCGCTCGCCGGCCGACTGCGTGCCGTGCCGGCGCTGGCGGCCGACCGGTTCCGTCGGGTACGCGCGGGCGCCGGGCTGGCGGCACAGGCCGGGCTCGCCGCCGGCCTCTCCTGGTGGGTCGCGGACTCGCTGCTGCACATCGCCCAACCGGTCTTCGCCCCGATCTCGGCGGTGGTGGCGCTCGCCGCGTCGGTCGGCCAACGCCTGCGCCGTACCATCGAGCTGGTGATCGGGGTCGCCGTCGGCATCCTGATCGGTGACCTGCTGATCCGTCTGGTCGGGGTCGGCGCGTGGCAGCTCGGCGTCATCGTGGCGTTCGCCGTGGTGGTGGCGGCGTTCGTCGGCCGGAGCCCGGCGCTGGTGGTGCAGGCCGGCGCGACAGCCGTGCTGATCGGCACGTTGACGCCGTCCGTGCCGAACCTCGAGGTGCCCCGGGTGGTCGACGCGCTGATCGGCGGCGGTGCCACGCTGCTGGTCACCGCCGTGCTGCTGCCGCTGAACCCGCTGCGGATCATCAACCGGGCGGCCGGCCCGGCGCTCGACCTTCTCGCCGACCAGTTGGACAGCGCCGCCGAGGCGCTGCGCGAGCGGGACGCGGAGAAGGCCCGCGTCGCCCGTGACCGGCTGCGGGACAACAAGGCGGAGATGGGCTCCTTCGGCGAGGCGGCGCAGGGTGCCCGGGAGGCCGCCACGCTGTCGCCGGTCTACTGGAGCGCCCGGGAGGGGCCGCTCGGCCGGTACGCCAAGTCCGTGGAGCCGGTGGACCGGGCCATGCGCAACAGCGGCACGCTGATCCGGCGTGCGGTCACCCTGCTCGCCGACGGCGAGCGGGTGCCGGACGCCATGCCGGCCGCGGTCTCCGCGTTGGCCGAGGCGGCCCGGAAGCTGCGCAAGGAGTTCGCCCGTGGCGCGGCGGAACCGACCCGGTGCCGGGAGTCCGCGCTGCGGGCGGTCGCCGAGGCCGGCCGCGCCTACCGGGCCGGGGTGGACTTCTCCGGCGCGGTGGTGGTGGCCCAGGTACGCACCACGGCCAGCGACCTCCTGGTCGCCACCGACGTCGACCAGGACGAGGCGAACCGGTTGGTGCGCAGCGCGTTCGGGCCGCTCGACCGGCCGGCGTGAAAGGCGCGTGAAGAAACCGCCGCCCGGCGTGATGGTCGCGTTATAGCCCCTGTCCGTTCGCGCGACCTGGCGTTTTGATTGCCCGGCGCGGCCGGCAGGCGGTCGCGAGGACATCTTCCGCTAGGAGAGACCAGCCGTGTCTGACGTGCTGTTCGTGTTGCTGACGGTGGGGCTGTTCGCGGCTCTCGCCCTCGTGGTGAGGGGTGTGGAGAAGCTGTGAGCGCCGTCAACGCCGTCGGCCTGGTGCTGGCGATCGGGCTGGGCGTGTTTCTGGTCGTCGCCCTGCTGTTCCCGGAGCGCTTCTGATGAGCATGACCACAGCCGGCGTGCTGTTCGTGTTGTCCCTGGTGGTGGCGCTGGTCGCGGTGCACCGGCCGTTCGGCGACCACATGTACCGGGCGGTCTCCGGCACCCGGTCCTCCCTGTCGAACGGGGGATCTACCGCCTGGTCGGGGTCAACCCGGCCGCCGAGCAGACCTGGGGCGTCTACGTCCGCAGCGTGCTCGCCTTCTCGGCTGTCTCCGTCCTCTTCCTCTACGCGTTCCAGCGCCTGCAGAACCACCTGTGGCTCTCGCTGGGCTTCGACCCGGTGGTGCCGCACGGCGCGTGGAACACGGCCGTGTCGTTCACGACCAACACGAACTGGCAGTGGTACTCGGGTGAGTCGACAATGGGTCACCTGGTGCAGATGGCCGGCCTGGCGGTGCAGAACTTCGTCTCCGCCGCGGTCGGTATCGCCGTCGCGGTGGCCGTGGTCTTCGGCCGGATGGTCGGGCAGACCCGGCAGGGCCACGCGATCGCCGCGGTGATGGCGATCCTGGCGCTCGCCAGCATCACCCTGACCAACGTCTTCGAGCTGACCGGGCACGGCACGGTGCCGCAGGCCGTCGGCGCGGCGATGGAGGGCAAGGAGGTGCGCTTCGACGTGTCGAACTCGGCCACCTTCGCGGCGGCCACCACGCTCACCTCGACCGGCGCGGTCAACTCGTTCCACGACTCGTACACCGCGCTGGGCGGAATGATGACGCTCGGCAACATGATGCTCGGCGAGGTCGCGCCGGGCGGCGTCGGCGCCGGCGTGTTCGTCGGCGTCGCGGTCGCGGTGAGCGGAGTGGTCGACGTGGCGGCCCGGCGTACCCGGGAGGCGGCGCGGGCGTCCGCCGACGCGCAGACCCTGGCCACCGTCGCGGGCAGCGTGCTGCGCGGGGCGTGTCCCCTGCCCGCCCTGCTGGACCGGCTGCGGGAGACGTTCGGGGTGCGCGCGGTGAGCGTGCTGGAGTTGGCCGCCGAGGCGGAGCGGCGGCCGGGCCGGTCCGCCGAGGAGGCCGCCTGGCGGGTGGTCGCCAGCGTCGGCGACCGGCCGCCCGGCAGCCCGAGCGCGGGCGAGACGGTGGTGCCGGTCGACGACCGGCTCAGCGTGGTGCTCGCCGGCCGGCGGTTGGAGGCCGCCGACCGCCGGGTGGTCGAGGCGTTCGCCGCCCAGGCCGCCGTCGCACTGCGCCAGGAGCGGCTGGCCGAGGAGGCCGCCACCGCCCGTCCGCTCGCCGCCGCCGACCGGATGCGGACCGCGCTGCTCGCCGCCGTCAGCCACGACCTGCGGACGCCGCTGGCCTCGGCCAAGGCCGCGGTGAGCAGCCTGCGCAGCCACGACGTCGAGTTCGACGCCGACGACTCCGAGGAGCTGCTGGCCACCGCCGACGAGTCGCTCGACCGGCTGGGCCGGCTGGTGGCGAACCTGCTGGACATGAGCCGGTTGCAGGCCGGCGCGCTGGGCGTCACCGCGACCGCGATCGGGCTGGAGGACGCCGTACCCCGGGCCCTGGACGAACTGGGCGCCGCGGCGGCGGAGGTCACCACGGACATCGCGCCGGACCTGCCGGCCGCGCTGGCCGACCCCGGCCTGCTGGAGCGGGTGCTGGTGAACATCGTCGCCAACGCGCTGCGGCACAGCCCACCCGGCCGGCCGCCGACGATCACCGGCAGCGCGCACGCCGGCCAGGTCGAGCTGCGGGCGATCGACACCGGTCCGGGCATCCCGGAGGACCAGTGGGAACACGTGTTCCTGCCGTTCCAGCGCCTCGGCGACCGGGACAACCAGACCGGGGTGGGGCTCGGGCTGGCGCTGTCGCGGGGGCTGGCCGAGGCGATGGGTGGCAGCATCACCCCGGAGACCACGCCCGGTGGCGGGCTCACCATGGTGCTGCGGCTGCCCGCCGCCACCGAGTCGGGAGGACCGCAGCGATGACCCGCGTCCTGGTCGTGGACGACGAGCCGCAGATCCTGCGCGCCCTGCGGATCAACCTGCGGGCCCGTGGATACGAGGTCGAGGTCGCCGACAGCGGCGCGGCCGCGCTGAAGGCCGCCGCCGGCCACCCGCCGGACCTGGTGGTGCTCGACCTCGGGCTGCCCGACCTGGACGGCACCGAGGTGATTCGCGGGTTGCGCGGTTGGACCGCCGTGCCGATCATCGTGCTCTCCGGCCGGGCCGGCAGCGAGGACAAGGTCGCCGCGCTGGACGCCGGCGCCGACGACTACGTGACCAAGCCGTTCGGGGTGGACGAACTGCTCGCCCGGATCCGCGCGGTGACCCGCCGGCTGGCCCCGACCACGCCGACCGTCCCGGCGCTGCGGGTCGGCCGGCACAGCGTCGACCTGTCCGACCGGAGCGTCACCCGGGACGACGGCACGGAGGTCAAGCTCACCCCCACCCAGTGGGCCATGCTGGAGAAGCTGCTGCGCAATCCCGGCAAGCTGGTCAGCCAGCGGCAACTGCTGCTCGACGTGTGGGGGCCGGGCTACGAGCAGGAGACCAACTACCTCCGGCAGTACATGGCCCAGCTCCGGCGCAAGCTGAAGGACGACCCGGCCCGACCCCGGCACCTGATCACCGAGCCGGGCATGGGCTACCGCTACCGCCCCTGACGTTTGCGCCGCCCGCCGTGGGGGACTCGGCGAGCCGGCCGAGCAGCGGGGAGGGGCATGGCGGACGACCGGTTCGCGGCACCACCGCCGGAGGGCTTCGGCAGGCGGCTGGACGAGCACGCCATCGACGCCGGAGCGGCGGAGCCGGAGCGACCCGACGGCCTGGTCGACAGCGGCGTCTACGTCGACGGCGTACGACGCGCGTCGCCGGCCGGCCTCGCCGACACGTTCCGCTGCCTCCAGCAGCTCGACCAGGCGATGGCCTGGATCGGGCTGCGCCGGCCCGGACGGGAGCAGATCGCCTCGCTGGCCGCCGAGTTCCAGCTCCCCGAGCTGGCCGTCGAGGACGCGATCAACGCCCACCAGCGGCCGAAACTGGAACGCTACGACGACACCCTGTTCGTGGTGCTGCGCGCCGCCCGCTACCTGGACGCGCGGGAGGCGGTCGAGTTCGCCGAGCTGCACCTCTTCCTCGGCCCCGGGTTCGTGATCACGGTCCGGCACGGGGGCCCGCCCGACCTGGCCGCCGTGCGGCGCCGGCTGGAGGCGGAACCGAACGTCCTCGCGCTCGGCCCCGAGGCGGTCCTGTACGCGGTGCTCGACCGCGTGGTCGACGGCTACGCCCCGGTGGTGGCCGGCCTGGAGAACGACATCGACGAGATCGAGACCGAGGTGTTCGGCGGCGACCCGAACGCCAGCCGCCGGATCTACGAGCTGAGCCGGGAGGTGATCCAGTTCCAGCGGGCGGCCCGGCCGCTGCTGAAGGTCGTCGAGGCGCTCACCGGCGGCTTCGACCGCTACGGCACCGACGAGGAGTTGCGCCGCCGGCTGCGCGACGTGGCCGACCACCTCACCCAGGTGGTGGAGCGGGTGGACGGGTTCCGGCACCTGCTGCAGAGCATCCTCACCGTCAACGCGACGCTCGTCTCGCAGGCGCAGAACGAGGAGATGCGCAGCCTCACCGCGGCCAGCTTCGAGCAGAACGAAGAGGTCAAGCGGGTCTCCGCGTGGGCGGCGATCCTGTTCGCGCCCACCCTGATCGGCACCGTCTACGGGATGAACTTCACCCACATGCCGGAGCTGGGCTGGCGCTACGGCTACCTGTTCGCGGTCGCCCTGATGGTCGCCGTTTGCGGCGCGCTCTACCTGCTGTTCAAGCGCCGCGGCTGGCTGTGAGCCCGGCCGCGGGGGTGCCCTGCCGCGACCGTCGCCAGCGCCGCGGTGCCGAGCAGCGCGGCCGCCGGGGCGACGACCAGCCCGTACCGGAGGCCGGTCGACACGCCGGCGAGCGCGGAGCCGGCGGCGCTGCCCACCACGAACGCGGTGCTCACCCAGGCGAACGCCTCGGCCACCGTGCCCGGCTCGGCCAGCCGCTCGGCGGTGAGGAAGACGGCGGTCAGCACCGGCGGCAGCGCCAGCCCGCTCACCGCCAGCAGGCCGGCCATCGGGACCGGGCCGGGCGCCAGCAGCAGCGGCAGGAAACCGACGGTGAGCGCGGCGGCGAGCAGCGGCAGCCGGCCGGGCCCGCCCGGCCGGACCCGGGTCCAGGCCAGGCCGCCGACCAGCGCGCCGACCGCCTGCGCCGCCAGTAGCCAGCCGCTGAGCCGCCGGTCGCCGGCCGCCTCGGCGTAGCCGGTCACCGCCACCGCGATGCTGCCGACGGCCGCACCGACGCCGACGACGCCGAGCATCATCACCGTGAACCGGGGTACGCGCAGCGGCCCGGCCCAGTGCCGCACCGCGGCCACCCCGCGCCAGACCCGGGCGGCCGGGCTGAGCGCGTACATCGCGGTGCCGGCGAGCTGCACCACGGCGGCGGCGAGCAGCCCGGCGGACGGCCCGCCGAGGGTCACCGCGAGCAGCGTGACGAGCGGTCCTACCACGAAGATCATTTCTTGCAGCGCGATGTCGAGCGTGTAGGCGGTGGGCACCGCGGCCGACGGCAGCAGGGCCGGCCAGAGCGTCCGCAGGCACGCCTCCAGCGGCGGCGTGCCGAGTCCGGCGACCACCGCGCCGGTCGCCGCGCCGGTCAGGCGCCCGCCGCTGAGCGTCACCGCGCCGAAGCCCAGGCCGGAGACGACCGCCGCGGCCCAGAGCACAGGTGGTTGCCGCCACCGGTCCACCGCCCGGGCCAGCAGCGGCGTGCCCACCGCCATGCCGGCCGTGTAGGCGGCGACCAGCAACCCGGCGGCGGCCAGGCTCAGCGACTGGCGGGCGAAGAGCAGCAACGCCAGCGGGCCGCTGGCGGTGGGCAGCCGACCGATCTGGCTGCCCAGCAGCACCCGGACGACCTGCGGCGTGCGCAGCACCGCCCGGATGGAGGTGTCGACGGACATGGGGCATCGCTCCCGGAGATGGGGTTCGGGTGGAGGGCGTCGGTGCGTCGCGCGCCTCAGGGAGCGAAGTCGGCCCGCTCGTGGTCGTCGCCGTAGAGCGGGAGGGCAGGCGTGATCCACTGCGCGTACGTCGCCGTCGGGATCACCCGCCGACGGTAACCCAATAGGGTGTCGGGATGGTTGACCGGCGAGGTGAGGTGCCGGCCCAGCGGGGGGAGCGTCGTCCGGACGGCGCGCGACGGGGACTGGCGGACCGGTGCGCCCGGATGGTCCGGTCCCGGCCGTTCGAGGTCGCGATCGTCGTGCTCATCATGGCCAACGGGGCGGTGCTGGGCATCGAGACGTACCCGCACGCGGGCACCACGGCGTCGGTGCTGCGCGGGACCGAGTGGATGTTCCGGGTGGTCTTCGTCGTGGAGATCACCATCCGGGTGCTCGCCCACGGCCGCCGGCCGCAGGATTTCTTCCGGCACGGCTGGAACGTCTTCGACCTGCTGGTGACCGTCGCGATCTTCGTACCGGGGCTGCACGGCGACTCGGCCGTGCTGCGGTTCGTCCGGGTGGCCCGGGTGTTGCGGCTGGTGCGCTTCTCGCCCGGCCTGCGCACCATCGTCACGGCGCTGTGGCGCAGCCTGCCCGGCGTGGCGGCGTTCCTGGCGCTGGCCGGCGTCACCCTCTACGTCTACGGCATGGCCGGCTGGCTCATCTTCGGTGACCGCTATCCGGAGCAGTACGGCGACATCGGCCGCTCGCTCGTCACGCTGTTCGTGCTGCTCTCCCTGGAGACGCTGCCCGACCTGCTCGAACAGGGCCTCGAAGTGTCGTCGTGGACGCTGCTCTACTACATCAGCTTCGTGATGATCGCGGTCAACCTGCTGCTGAACATCCTCATCGCCGTCATCGTCAACTCGATGGAGGAGGCGCGCCGCCTGGAGATGACCGAGGGGCTGTCCCCGGACTACGACTCCGACGGCGACGGGGTGCCGGACGAGGTGGACCGGATCGCCATCAGCCAACGCCTGGACGACCTGCGTACGGTGGTCGCCGAGCTGGAACGGGAGCTGCGGATCGACCGGGAGGACGTGCCACGGCGCTGAGGCGCGGCGGCGTCGCCGTGCGCCCTGTTCCGGGCCTGATCCCGCTCTTCACCGGGCCATGACAGTTCTGTGAAGAAAAGCGCCTCGCGTTTGGGCGGCAGCCCGATCGGGGCACCGGACGAGACGACAGTTCAGTCGGAAGAACAGGACGGCTCTCGTGGAAGTTACCGGTTTCCTCACCGCGATCATCATCGGTCTCGTCATCGGCGCGCTCGGCCGCCTCGTGGTGCCGGGCAAGCAGAACATCCCGATCTGGCTCACGCTGGTCATCGGTGTGGTCGCCGCGATCCTGGGCACGCTCGTCGCCGGCCTGTTCGGTGTGGACGACACCGCCGGCATCGACTGGATCGAGCTGCTGCTGCAGGTCATCTTCGCCGCGGCCGGTGTCTACATCGCCGCCGGGGCTTACGGGCGCCGTCGCCACTGACGCCTTGTCAGCAGGGGCCCCTTCTTAACGCATTCTGCATAAAAAGGGGCCCCTGCTAACGTCCTACTCCCGCCAGCCGGTCACCTCGACGCCCTTGGCCAGCTCCACCCGGAAGCCCAGCGTGACCTCGCCGCTCTCGCCGGGGGCGAGCGCCAGCCGCCAGGTCACCTCGCCCAGCTCGGTACGCTCCGCCGGCGGCGGCGTCAGCGCCGTCTCCCGCACCACCACCGCTTCGTGGCGCGACACCGGTAGTTGGTCGCGCACCTCCACCGCCGCCGGGCGCGGCGTGTGGTTGGCGACGGTGATCCGATACTCCACCTCCCGCCGCCGGGTCGAGCCGAGCGTCGCCTTGGTCTCGGTGCGCCGGTGCAGCTTGCGTTCCACCCGCAACCGGTCGTCCACCCCGAGCGCCAGCTCGACCTCCTCGCCCGGCGCCCAGACCGGCAGCCGGGTCGACGTCACGAAGTCCGCGCCGTGGAACACCGCCGCCGGGCCGGCGGGCAACGTGTGGTCCGAGTCGTTGCGGACCGTGGCCCGCAGGTGGGCGTCGGCGGCGCGGACCGGCGCGGTCACGTGGTCCAGCCGGGCCGGCAGTTCCAGCACCGCGATCGTGGCCCGGTGCGCGCTGCCGTCGGCCGGTACCGCCACCGGCCGCGCCGGCCGGTAGGTGGCCGCGCTGACCCCCGGCTCGACCTCGGCGACGCTCTTCCGCAGCCGGGGCAGGGACGCCGCGGACCGGGCGAGGCCGCCGCCGGCCGGCGCCGCCGGCGCCGGCATCCCGAGCGGCATGTCCGCGGTGGCCGCGCGCGGGATCGCCGGCGCGACCCGGTCGAGATACCAGGGCGACAGGTCGGGTACGCCCGCCGTCGCCGCCGGCCGGGCGGTGGAGAGCTTCAGCTCGCACTCCGGCCAGTCCTCGCCGGTGCTCTGGCTGACCAGCCCGAACCAGGTCACGGTCACGGTCTCGTCGACCAGCCGCAGGTCGTAGGAGGGCTGCCAGCGGGCGCCGTCCACCAGGTAGGTCAGTTCCAGCTCGACCTCGGCGTCGTCGGCCTGCACCGCGACTGTCACCTCGGCGGCCAGGTGGTCCGGTTCGCGCTTGCCGGACGCGTCGCCGAGGTCGCGCTCGACCGCGGCGAGCACCTCGGCCAGCTCGGTGCGCCGCCGGGCCAGCCCGCGCCGTCGGCTTCGGGAGTCGGCGAGCTGGCCGGCGACCGAGTCGGCGAAGGCGGCCACGTCCGTCGGCGCCGCGTCGCCGGCGGCGAGCGCCCGGGCGTACGTGCCGCCGGCGCGCTCGGCCAGCCGGGCGAGGAACTCGCCGCGCTGCTCCTCGATCCCGTCCGCGTCCCCGATCTCGGCCAGCTCGTCGGTCAGTTCGCGGCGTCGCTGCTCCAGGTCGACCACCTGCGTGTCGGTGCTGCGTGGCAGGCGCCGGGTGGTGACGTCCACGCCGAGCACGATGGCCGCGCCCCGCCCACCGACCCGGATCGAGTCGCGCCGGAGGCCGACGGGGAGCGGCCCGACGCGTACCCGATGTTCACCGGCGGTGAGCCGGAGGCCGCCGCGGCGGGTGACCCGCGCGCGGTCCGGATAGACGGTGACGCCGACGACGGGCGCCTCGATCTCTGCGGTGTCCACGGCGGCGAGGGTAGTTCAGCGGCGCTCGCGCCGGTCCCGTCCGGTTTCCCGGCGGCGCCGGTGAACCGGAGCCGGTACCGCCACGTCGTGGGGGTGTGTCGATCGTCCGGCGCCGGGCAAGGCGGGCCGGACCCGAGTGGATGAGGAACGGTGCGATGGGGAAGAAGGACAAGAAGCACGACAACGGCGAGAGCGTCAAGATGAGCCGGGTGGAGTACGAGCGGCGGTTGCGGGAGGTGAGCGGGGGCCGGGCGTCGTCGAGCCGGTCCAGTTCGGACTCGGAGACGTCACGCATCCGCGACACTGCCGCGCAGAACGTCGGCGGGGTCCAGTTCCAGGCGCAGAACGACGGCCAGTCGGCCCAGTGGGCACCGGGCCAGGCCGGGTCGGGCACGATCACCTACGACCCCAACTACTCCTAATACCCGCAGTCCGGGACGCCCGGCTACACCTCGCAGGCGACGTTCGACCACGAGCTGCACCACCAGGACGCGGAACGGGTCTATCAGCACCCGGTCGACCGTGACCTCCACGGGGCCAACTTCCACCTGCCCGGCAACGACGCCAACGCGCCGGCGCTCGCCCAGTCCTATGGCCGGCAGGCGGACACCATCTCCGCGAACTGGGACGAGGTGCGTTCGGCGTCCGCCCGTGACCGGGGCATCCAGAGCGATCCCCGCTGGTCGGCGTACGTCGAACAGCGGGTGCAGTACGTCCAGGCGACGCCGCACCAGCACAACGAGAGCGTCGCCGCCGAGATGATCGGCACGTTGAACAGCGCCCGGCTCCAGGGGCCGGTCACCAACCAGCTCCGGGCGATCTACAACGAGGCGTCCGCCCGGCGCGTGTCCGGCGGTGAGGTGGCCCGGATCGGTCCGGTCCAGGCGACCGCCTCCACCCGGACGTCGGCCTACACCAACACCGAGGCGAAGGGGAAGGGAGCGGCGCGGGGCAAGTGAGCCCGGGCGGAGCGGAAGGGGACCACATGACCGACACGGTCGTCGACGCCGACCGCGTGCCGGAGCTGCCGCCGCCACCGCCGGCCCCGCCGGCCCGCCGGTCGCCGTTCATCGTGCACCTGGACGGCGACGAGTACGACGCCGCGCTGGCCGGGCTGGCCGTCTGGGTCCAGCACCTGCTGCTGCCGATCTACGGGCGGGAGGTCACTTCGGGGACGCCCTGGTGCCCGCGCTGGTGGGAGCACGCCGAGGCGATCGCCGTCCTGCACGGCCTCTGGCTGGCCTGGCAGGAGCTGACCGGGCCGGGGGGCGGGCTCTCCGGCCCGGCGTCCTGGCACCGCGACCACCTCAACCCGGTGATGACGTCGCTGCGCGACCCGGCGGGCCCGTTCGCCGGGTGCAAGACCGGGGTGCACCGCGCCAAGGACGGTCCGGAGGTGGAGGACTACTTCGCCGAGTGAGGCAGCCGCTGTGGGCGGGTCCGCGAGCGTCGCGGGCCCGCCCTTCGACGTTTTCCCGTCTTGGCAGCGGTGCCGCACTCCGCTACGTTCATGGGAACGCTCCCATGAACTTAGATACATCTATGTGATCAGGAGGAAACACGTCGTGGCTATCCTCTCCTTCCGGCGTCGCAGATCGGCGGCTCTCGGTGCGGCGGCCGTCGCCGGGCTCACCGCCGCCGGGATCTGCCTCACCGTCGGCGGCGCGTCCGCCGGCACGGTGTCCGGCTCGCTCTACCGCGACCCGAGTTCGGCAGTCGTCCGCTGGGTCGCCGCCAACCCCGGCGACTCGCGCGCCGCCGCCATCCGCGACAAGATCGCGAGCCAGCCGCAGGCCCGCTGGTACGCCAACTTCAACCCCTCGACCATCCAGTCCGAGGTCTCCAGCTTCGTGGGCGCGGCCAACGCGGCCCAGCAGATCCCGGTGCTGTCGGTCTACGAGATCACCAACCGGGACTGCGGCGGGGCCAGCGCCGGTGGGGCGCCGGACCTCAACCAGTACCAGACCTGGGTGTCCAACTTCGCCCGTGGGCTGGGCAACCAGACCGTCCTGATCATCCTGGAGACCGACTCGCTCGCCCTGCAGACCTGCCTGGGCGGCGCCGAGTTGAACGCGCGCAACCAGGCGATCTCGACGGCCACCCGGACCATCAAGGCGGGCAACCCCAACGCCAAGGTCTACCTCGACGGCGGTCACTCCACCTGGAACAGCGCCAACGAGACGGCCAACCGGCTCCGGAACGCCGGCGTGCAGTACGCCGACGGCTTCTTCACCAACGTGTCGAACTTCAACCCCACCTCCAGCGAGGCGAACTTCGGCCGGGCGGTCATCTCCGCGCTCAACGGCATGGGCATCTCCGGCAAGCGCCAGGTCATCGACACCAGCCGCAACGGCGGCGCCAGCGGTGACTGGTGCGCGGACGACAACACCGACCGGCGCATCGGGACGTACCCGACGACGAACACCGGCGACGCCAACATCGACGCGTACCTCTGGGTGAAGCCGCCGGGCGAGGCGGACGGCTGCCGCTACACGGCCGGTTCGTTCCAGCCGGACCTGGCCTTCAGCCTGGCCAACGGCGCGCCCAACCCGCCCACCACCGCGCCGCCGACCACCACCCCGCCCACCACGGCGCCGCCGACCACGGCGCCGCCGACCACCACTCCGCCGACGACGACCCCGCCGACGACGACCCCGCCGACCACGACGCCGCCGCCGACCGGTAACGGCTGCTCCGCGTCGGTGTCGCTCAACCAGTGGTCCGGCGGCTTCACCGCGAGCGTGACGGTCACCGCCGGCTCGGCCGCCCTGAACGGCTGGAGCGTGACCCTCACGCTGCCCGGCGGCGCCGCGGTCACCGGCGTCTGGAGCGCGCAGGCCAGCGGCACCAGCGGAACCGTCCGGTTCAGCAACGTGAGCTACAACGGAAGCGTCGGCGCCGGTCAGTCGACCAATTTCGGCTTCCAGGGCACCGGTACCGGCCCAGGCGCGACCGCCAGCTGCACCGCCGGCTGACCTCGCCCGACCGCACCAGCGGCCCGGCGCGGAGGACCAGCTCCGCGCCGGGCCGACCGGTCAGTAACGGCCGAGGCTGTCCAGCGGGCACATCACGATCCGCGGCTGGGCCGCCGGGTCGAGCCACCGGAGCACGCGGACCAGGTCGGCGTGCGCCAGGCTGACGCAGCCGGCGGTGGGACCGGAGGGCGTCCTGCTGAACTCGTGCAGGAAGATCCCGCTGCCCGCGTTCGGGACCGGCTTCGGCACGTTCGGCGCCATGTTGTAGGTGAGCACCGCGAAGTGCGTGTAGGCCGGCTTCTCCTTCCACAGTGCCTCGCTGTAGCCGCCGGGGTTGGTCGCCCGGTGCTGAAACGTGTTGTAGGCGGACGATTTCGGGTTCTCGTTCCACCAGTCGTTCGTCACGAGCCGGTGGTAGGGGTATCTGACGCCCGGGTTCGCGGCGATGCCGTAGATCGTCGGGCCGAACGCGTAGACACCGGTCGGTGTGGTCGGGACACCCTCGACGTGGTGGTCGCTGAAGAACTTCGACCCGATCCGGGCGGACAGCGCCGCCGACACCGGGGTCCACCGCCCGCTCACCTTGGCGAACGTCTCCAGTGTGGCGTAACTGGTCTTCCAACTGGTCGCCGTCACCACCACGACCTGTCGGGTGGCCGCCGGCAGTGTGGTGAGCCGGCTCGCCTTGTTGCCTGCCAGCGACGCCCCTGGCCGCGGGCGGGTCGGGCCGGTGCCGGCACCGAGGGCCGCCGCGGCCGGTGCCGCGCCGGCGACGACGGGAGCGACGGCGCCGGCGGCCGCACCGATAATCAAAGATCTCCGCTTCATGCGCCCGATCCTCCCACCGCGAGCACGTCGACGGCCTCACCCGGCACGAGGATCGGGTTTCGCGGGCGGACCGGCGGGGGTAGAGGTCACACCGTCCGTCAGCCGAGCCGAGGAGACTGCCGTGTCGGTGCAAGCGTTTCTCTACCTGGTCGCGGTCATCCTGCTCGCGCTCGCCGCGTTGCCCGTGCGCACCCGGGGCATCTCGCTCGCGCTGCTCGGGGCGGCCTGCGCCCTGCTGGCCTACGCCTGGCCGGTGATCACCGGGTAGGGCACGCGCCTGCTCGCCGCACTGCTCGTCGTCCTGCTGGTGCTGGCCACCGTTCGGCACACCGGGGCCCGGTTCGGGCCGCCGGCGCTTGTGGTGTGCGACGCGGCGCGCGGGGAAATGGCCGAACAGCGCTACCTGGACGTGACGCGGCAGCTCCCGTCGCCGGTCGCGGCGCGCTCACCGAGGGCGGTCCAGGCGCTGTCGTCGACCCGCCAGATGGTGCCGAACCTCGGGTCGTCGAACCCGATGCCGTGGCGACGGGAGTCGAGGCGGGTCGGCTGGACGACGGCGAACCCGGCGGCGGCCCACCTGTCGACGAGCGGCTCGTAGCCGTCCACCGACCAGGCGTTGCCGTGCGAGAAGACGATCACGGGGAGGTGGTCGCCGGTTGCCGGGGCGGTGACCTTGACCGCCAGTTCGAGGTCGCGTCCGGTGGTGGGAACCGGGACGGGCTTGACCGTGACGATCCGCGGTGCGGGGTGGTCGGTGCGCATGGTGGTGCCGCCCCGCCCGCTGACGACCGCGGCGAACCACTTCCCCGGTCGGTGCAACGTTCCGGGCACGTGGCTCCGTTCTACCTCCGTCACGAGGAGGCAGTCGACGTGAAAGCCGAAGACGAGCAAGCATTCCGCGAGTTCGTGACGTCACAGATGGCGTCGCTGCGGAAGCTGGCGTACATGACCTGCGGCGACTGGCACGCGGCGGAGGACGCCGTGGCCAACGCGCTGGTCAAGCTCTATCCCCGCTGGCGAAAGCTGGACCGGCCCGATCTCTACGTGAAGACCATGGTCTACCGGGCGGCCGTGGACGAGACCCGTCGCCCCTGGCGGCGTGAGCGGTCCGCCGGCGACGCCATGCCCGACGTCGCGTTCCGCGACCCGGCCGGCACGACCGACGAACGGTTGCGCCTGCGGGCGGCGCTCGACGCGGTGCCGGCCGGGCAACGGGCCGCCGTGGTGTTGCGGCACTACCTGGACCTGAGCCTGGAGGACACCGCCCGCGTCCTCGACTGCACGGTGGGCACGGCCAAGAGCCAGGTCTCCCGTGGCCTGGCGAAGCTGCGCGAGTCACTCGGCGGCGACCGCATCAACCTCACCGCACAGCCGATGGAGGAGCGGACCAATGCAGTTGCGTGAACTGGTGGACGCGGTGACCGGCGACGAGCCGCCGCTGACCCGTACCGCCGACGACATCGTCGCGGCCGGGCGGCGCGCCGAGCGGCGTCGCCGCGCCGGGTTCGCGTCGGCCGGCGCGGCCGGCCTCGTCGCGGTCGCGGTCACCGGCGCGTTCGTGCTGCCGGCCCTGGGCGGCGGGCGGAACACCCCGGCCGCCCCGGCCCCGGCCGGTGCGGCGGCGTCGCGGCCCGCGGTGGCGACGTGGGCCACCGGCGGGCCGTTCACCTTCACCTTCCAGGGGTACGACGCGGGCACGCTGCACGTGCAGGACCCCATCGTCACCTCGGTCGGCTACCAGATCGCCTCCGTCTACTCCGACCGCCACACCTCGAACGACAAACCCCTCACGGCGGAGGAGGCCGAGGCGCAGGGCGGCACCCTGGAGCGGACGAAGGCGTCCGCCGGCGGAAAGCCGTCGCTGTGGGCGTACCTGACCGTCTACCGGCCCGGTGTCTTCGACCCGGCCGGGATCAAGGACGGACGGCGCGTCACCGTGGCCGGACACAAGGCGGTACAGGCGAGGCTACCGGTCGGTCTCGACCCGCGGAATCCGGTGGACGAGGGCAACAAGCTGTTCGCCTGGGAGTACGCCGACAACGCCTGGGCGGCCGTCACGTCGTTCTCCAGCGACGCGGCCACCCCGACCTTCGCGGACCTGGGGGGCCTGGTCGACGGGCTGAAGCCGAGCCGGCCGACGCCGGCCAAGGTGCCGTTCACGGTGGGCTACGTGCCGGCCGGCTACGTGCCGCTGCAGACCGGCACGCACGCCATGCCCGGCCTCAGCGGCATCGCCACGGCCCGCGCCGGCGACTACGGCGGCGCGACGTACACCAGGCCGGCCGTGCCCTCCACGGGCCTGACCGCGCCCTACGACGCGGTCGAGGGCACCATCGCCGACGGGTTCCACATCTTCGTCACGCCCAGCACCAGTTCCAACCAGGCGCCGGAGCCGGGCACGACGAGGTGCTACGACGGATCCGACCGGCGGGTCCCCGACGGCGGCCCGGCGGTCGGTGGCTTCTGCAACGTCTGGAACGCCGACGGCACGGTCGCCCTCCAGGTCAGCGCCTCGGGTCTCGGCGACAAACTGCCGCGCGCCGAACTGGAGAAGGTGGCCCGGGGGATCACGGTCGCCGACGTCGAGGACGAGTCCACGTGGACCCCCGCCGCGACCGCCCTGCGGCCGTGACGACACGCGTCGACCGGCACGCGACAGCGGCACCGCGCACGAGCGGTGCCGCTGTCGCGGTTTCCCGTCGATCCGGGTGACCGTACCCATCGGGGCTGAGTACCGGGCTCAGGTCCCAGGCCGGCGACCGAGGAAGCATGCTGGCATGCCTCCTCCTGGAAACGTGGCGGCCGGCCGGATCGAGAATGCCTCACCCGGCAGGCGACCCCGCGCGGCGTGGGACCCGACCGCGGCGATGCAACCGGCCCGGCACCGCGACCATGTGTACCGGGTCGTCGTCCGGCTGCTCGCGGTGTCGCTGCTGCCGGTGGCGTTCCTGGTGGCGCCGCGCCGGGCTCGCCACGTGGCCTGCCAGTGGGCGCTGGCGGCGCGCTTCCCGGCCGAGGACCTCACCGGCCTGACGCCGGCGACGAGCGCCGCCTTCCGAGCCGCGCGTACCCAGGCGCTGTGGCGGGACGGGGAACTCATCGGCCTCACCTCCGGGCACCGGGAGGCGCGGGTGCAGGCCCGCCTGTTCGACGAGGCGGTCCGACGCACCGGGTCGGTGGCGCTGGCTCGGGTGTGGGCGCTGCCGCCGCACGAGTCGCGCCACGTCGCCGGCACCGCGCTGGACGTCCGGCCCGCCGAGGGCGCGCGGTGGCTGGAGCGGTACGGGCGGGTCCACCACCTGCATCGCGTGTATGACAACGAGTGGTGGCACTTCGAGTACCGTCCCGACGGGCCGCCGATGCGGCGCGCTCATCCGGGTGCGCCGCCGACCCGCGGCAGGGCCGCCCGGAGCGCGTCCGCGTGACGGCCCGGGTCCACGCGTCTGTGGGCGGGACGGTCTATCGCCCCGCCCGCACGTCGATGCGGATCAGGCCGCCGGAGGCTCGTCGTCGGGGGTCACCAGGACCATTCGGCGCCGCCGGGAGACGAGGAACAACACACCTCCGGCCACCAGCGCCGCGATGCCCACTCCGCCGATCAGCCCGGCCTGCGGCCCGGTGACCGGCAATCCGCCGTCACCGCCACCGGTGCCACCACCACTCTCGCCACCACCACCGTCGCCGTCGCCGCTGCCGCCGTCACCGCCGCCGCTCCTCGCGGCCAGCACCACGGCGAAGCCGTCCTGATTGTCGCCGGGATCCACGTCGGCCACCCGCGTGGCGACCGCGTTCGCGGGCAGCCCGCTCCGCGCGGACGCGGAGCGGCTGTCCGTCGACCGCTCGGCGAGCCCCTCCACCCGCGCGGTTCCGCCCCGCAACGTGACTGGCGCCTTGGCGGATGCCGCGGTCGTCACCAGGTTGTAGAGCTCGACCGCCGAGTAGATCGTGTCGTTCGGGTCGGTGTCCTCGGCGACCGCACGAGGGTCAGGTTCCGGTAGGCGCAGACCGCCGACCGCCCGGCGTCGGCGAGCACGCACTCGGTCGGCTGCCTGGTGAAGGTCACCCCGTCGGGCAGGCGCAACGTGACCCGCACCCCGCTGACCGCCTTCCGGCTCTGGTTGGCGACGGTCTGCCACACCGCGCCCGTCTCGCCCGGGTTCAACGTCCCGGTGGGCTCGGGCCTGCCGCCGGCGCCGATCCGCACCGACCGCTTCACGTCCCGGGCGACCACCGACAGGTCGGCGTCCGGCCGGTCGACCAGCACCAGCGGGAACGACCTGGTGTTGTCGGCCGGATTCGCGTCCTTCTCCGGCCTGATGGTGACCGAGACCTCGAACGTGCCCTCGTAGGGCTCGGTAGCTCCGGAGACGGTCGCGTCGACGGGGACGTCGACGGTCTCACCCGGCCCCGGAATCAGCTCACACGACAGTTGGCAGTAGAACCCGCCGAAATCCCCGTCGCACTCGCCCACACCCCCGGAATGCCAGATCAGGGCGACCGGCAACGGGTCGGGGCCCTCCGCCGGCTGGCGGACTCGGACGACGACGTCGCTCGGGGTCTGGTCCCCGAGGTTGCTGATCTTCAGATGGACGACCTTCCGCTCGACCCCGAGCGGGATCGTGGTCCCGGACGCGTCGACCGTGAGGTCCGGACCCTTCTTCGCCGCCTCGGCGGGACCGGCGGGGACAGCCACCCCGGCGAGCAGGAGCAGCGCGGTGGCGACGGTTCGCGACAGCCGTCGACGGTCGAAGCTCATGGCGACACCCTTCAGGACACGCGGACAGTGTGCCGGAGAACACTATCGGCAATCGGCTTCGGTCACTGCTCCGTGCCGGCGCCCGGCGGGTCACCCGGGACGGCCGCCTGCCGTAACCGGTTTGCGCTGTCCTGGGTGGGGCGGGCGGTCGCCTCCGCTCCGGGTCCCCCGGGTTGTTTCCTCCATCGGGTGGGGCACCGGGCGGGTTCCCCCGGTGGTGTGGTCGACAGTCCGAGTCGCCGACGACGCCGCCCGCCCAGCCGCGCCGCCTTCAGGCTTTCGGTAGAGCCCACTCCGATACTTCGCCCGCGAGGATCTCGCCGGCAACGTGGACGCCGCCGGCAACGGGCGGCCGAGGTGGTCGCGGCGGTGGCCGCCGGCGATCAGGCCGCGCTCGCCCAGACGCGGAAGCCCAGCCCGGGAGAAGTAGACGTTGGTGCAGGTCCTCGACCCGGCGGGACGGGTCGAGGCGGCCTCGGCCGCGCTCGGCGACGCCGTGCCGCTGTCCCCGCTGCGGCCCAGGCCCGGTACGTCGCCGACGCCAGCCACCAACCGCGCAGCCCGCTGGCCACCCTGTGCGCCGGTCTCGACCGCCTGGCGTTCGCGCGCGTACCCGACGGGCAGCGCGACCTGGTCGCGTTGCTGCGCCGCGAGACAAGCCGGCTCGGCGATCTCGTCGCGGATCTGCCGCTGCTCGCGTGCATCGACGCCACCGGCTGCGGGGTGCCATGAACTATCACCTGTCACGATCGTCGACACCGCCGCCGGACGCAGCGACCTCGTCGACGACGTCTTCGAGTGGTCGGCGGGGTGGCTGATCTACGCCCTTGCCGCTCTCGCGGCCATACCCGTCCTGGCTCACCTGCGGTGCTGGGCGTGCCGCCCCGGTGCGTGTCGTCGCGTCCCTCGGGCTGGCGTTCGCCCTCGGGCGGTTCATCGCCGCGCTCAGCACCGAGGTACGCCCCTTCCAGACCCACACCGTGCACCAGCTGATCCCCCATGAAGCCGGACCGTCGCTGCCCAGCGACCACGCCACCGCGGCGTTCGTGGTGGCGTTCGCCGTCGGGTGTTTCTGTCCCGCCGATGGGGGTAGCCCTGACCGTACTCGCCGCCATCATCGGATTCGCCCGTGTCTGGACCGGGGTGCACCCCCGGAGATGCGCTTATCGCCGCCGTGGCAGTCGCCAGCGCCTGAGCACCACCCCGCCCCCTCGTTCCGGAGGTCATGCCATCTCCACGCCTCAGGCTGATCGGCATCCTCACGATCATCTTCGCCGAATCCGGGCTGCTCATCGGGCTCTTCCTCCCCGGCGACTCGCTGTTGTTCACCGCCGGCCTCCTTGTCGCCGACGGCCGCTACCTGCACCAACCACTCTGGCTGCTCTGCCTGCTCGCCGCAGTCGCCGCAGTCATCGGTGACCAGGTCGGCTACCTGTTCGGCAAGCGCGTCGGCCCGAGCCTGTTCCGTCGCCCCAACTCCCGCCTGTTCAAGCAGGAGAACGTACGTCGGGCCAACGACTTCTTCGCCCGCTACGGCGCCCGCTCGATCGTGCTGGCCCGATCGTGCGAACCTTCACCCCCGTCATCGCCGGCGTCAGCCGCATGCACTACCGCACCTTCGTCACCTACAACGTCCTCGGCGGCGTCCTGTGGGGGACCGGCGTCACCGTGCTCGGCTACTTCCTCGGGCAGATCAGCTTCGTCAAGTCGAACATCGAGTTCATCCTGATCGCCATCGTGCTCGTCTCCGTCCTGCCCATCGGCATCCAGCTCCTGCGCTCCCGCCACCGCGCGGCGACCCCCCCAACCGAGGCAGCGGCGGCCAGAAAATCCTCCCGCACGGACTGAACGCTCCGTCGGCGGCTGAGGCGACACTGGCCGGGTGACCTCGTCGATGCTGGTAGTCGGGCCGAGACTCGCCCTCGCACTGGTGCTGCTGACCGCCTGCGCGGCCGGCGTGGCGATGATCGGACGGCTCGGGCACGGCCGGCAGATCGTCGTTGCCGCGGTCCGCGCCGCGCTGCAACTGGCCGCCGTGTCGCTGGTGATCACCGCGATCGTCGGCTCGCTCTGGGCCACCCGGGCCTTCGTCCTGCTCATGTGCGCGGTCGCCGCCGGCACCTCCGGCCGGCGGATAACCGGCGGGCCGTACGGCTGGTGGGCGGCCGTTCCGATCGCCGTCGCCAGCCTGACCGTCGTCGCCGCCCTCCTGCTCGCCGGGCTGGTGCCCCTGCGCGGCATCGCGATCATCCCGATCGCCGGCATCCTCACCGGCGGCGCCATGACCGCCACCAGCCTCGCCGGGCGGCGCTTCAACGACGACCTTCGCGGCCGGGGCGGCGAGGTGGAAGCCGCGCTCGCGCTGGGACTACTTCCCCGCGACGCCCGGCTGCTCGTCTGCCGCCCCGCCGCGAGCCAGGCACTCATCCCCGCCCTCGACCAGACCCGCACCGTCGGCCTCGTCACCCTCCCCGGCGCCTTCGTCGGCGTGCTCCTCGGCGGCGCGAGTCCCTTGACCGCAGGGATCACCCAACTGTTCGTTCTCGTCGGCCTCCTCGCCGTCGAAGCCACCGCCATCGTCCTCACCGTCGAGTTGATGGCGCGGGGGCGGCTACGCCCGCGATTGTCGTGAGCCGAGCGAAACGTGCCGCCTCGCGACGGCGACCTGTGGTGGTCCCTCGATCAAGGCCGCTTCGACGCCCGGCCGCACGCGCCGCCGGCCAGGCCGCGCAGACCGACGGACGCGGCCATCAGGTCGCCGCCGCGACGAGCGATCCCGATCCATGCGGCTACGACGACGGTCGTTACCGGGCTGGCGCTGAGGGATGCCGCCTCGTGGGACCGGGCGCCATCCTCCGGAAAGTCGCGGAGCTGGTACAGGCTCTTCGCAGAGCGTCGATGAGCGGCGGGGTCAAACAGCGCGGGCAGCCGGGCTGTGGGCGGAGGCGTCTGACCTCGTCTTAGCCCGGATGCTGCTTATTGCCACAAGTTGGCAACTGCGTAATGCTGGCATCAGCGGGCGGGTGCTCCAGCAATTGCGATGATCTGAACCGCCGCCGGGGTGCCCGCCCAGCTCACGACGACGACGAGTGATCGAGGAGTTGCTGGTAGCCGTCTACTCTCTGCCCGACATGCCGTACGACTACGGTGCGCTGGAGCCGGCGATGTCCGGTGAGATCCTGGAGCTGCACCACAGCAAGCACCACGCGGCGTACGTCAAGGGCAGCAACGATGCCCTGGAGCGGCTGGCGGAGGCCCGCGACAAGGGTGACTTCGCGGCGCTGGTCGGGTTGGAGAAGACGTTCGCGTTCAACCTGTCCGGGCACGTGCTGCACTCGATCTTCTGGAACAACCTGTCTCCGGACGGCGGTGACCGCCCCGACGGCGAGCTGGCCGCGGCGATCGAGGAGCACTTCGGCTCCTTCGACGGCTTCGCCGGGCAGTTGTCCGCGGCGACGAAGGGCGTGCAGGGCTCCGGCTGGGGTGTCCTGGCGTGGGAGCCGCTGGGGCAGCGGCTGATCGTGGAGCAGGTCTACGACCACCACGGCAACGTCGGGCAGGGCTCCACCCCGCTGCTGGTGTTCGACGCGTGGGAGCACGCCTACTACCTGCAGTACCGCAACGTGCGCCCGGACTACGTCGACCGGCTGTGGAACCTCGTCGACTGGGCCGACGTGACCGCCCGCTTCGACGCCGCCCGCGCCGCCGCGCCGAAGCTCTGACCGGCGTGACCGGCCCGCATCCGGTCGCCGCCGACCTCGTGCAACGCGCCGCCGGGGTCATCGCCGCCCGTCACCGCGGTGACCTCGCCGGCGCCAAAGCGCTGCTCGCCTCGTTCGACACCGACCAGGCCCGCACGCTCGGCTTCTACCTGCTCGCCGATCTCGCCCTCGGGCTGGTCCGCGCGCAGACCGGCCAGTCCCTGGACGACCTGGTCCGGGAACTCACCCTGCTCGTCGCCACCACACCACCGCCCCGCCCGGCTGAGGCATGCCCACTCCCATGACGGCTGAGGAGCGCCTACGAGCGAGGTCAGCCTGCTGTCGAGGCGGAAACCTGCCATAGGGCGCTGACCGGCATGGCGCGGAGTCTTTCGCCGAACGGCAGCGTGGACGATCCGGTATAGAGGACGATGCCGGCGAGGAAGTCGTCGCCGAGGCGGTCGGCGAGTCGGCGTAGTCCGCGGAAGTCGTCGGGTCCGACGGTGGTGGCTGCTTTGACTTCGATCCCGACCACGTGACCAGCTCGGTTCTCGAGCACCGCGTCGACTTCGTACCTGCTCTGGTCGCGGTAGTGGGACAGGTCGACGGGCTGCTCGGACCAGGTGAGCTGGCGGGAGAGTTCGGACAGGACGAATGATTCGAGCAGCGGGCCGAACGGTGCTCCCGGCCGCAGCAGTGCCCGGGCGTCGGTCGCGGTCTCGTTGGCGGCGATGCCCGAGTCGACGAAGATCAGCTTTGGCGCGGCGGTGGCGCGGGTGCCGATGTTGCGGGACCAGCCGGGAATCCGTCTGATCAGGAAGATCTCTTCCAGCGCCTGGAGGTAGCGGGCGATCGTCGGCCGGCTCAGCCCGAGTGCGGATTCGAGGGAGTTGGCGGCGATGATGGTCGCGGACCTGGCCGCGAGGAGGCGTACCAGCTTGCGGAGTTCGCCCTTGTGCTGGATGTCGGACAGTTGGCGGACGTCGCGGTCGATGAGCGCCTGGACGTAGGCGTCGAGGAATCGTTGGCGGCGGCGTGGGTCGGTGCGGGTGGTGGCCTCGGGTAGGCCGCCGCGCACGATCCTGGCTGCGTAGTCGGCGCGGGTCACGTCCGACTCGTGTCGCAGGTCCGGACCGAGCGTGAAGACGGCATCGACGAATCCGTCCGGCGCTTGGTCGAGTTCGCCCTGAGACAGCGGCCAGAGTTCGACGGTTTCCATCCGGCCGGGCAGGGCGTCCGGGGCGGCCACCATGCCGAAGAGGCGGGACGATCCGGTGAGTAGGTACCGGCCAGGGCGCGGGTCCTCGTCGACGGCTGCCTTGATGGCCAACAGGAGCTCCGGAGCGCGCTGGATCTCGTCGATGACCAAGAGCTCGGAGGAGTCCACGAACCCGACCGGGTCGGCGATCGCCGCCGCCCGGTCCTGAGCCCGATCAAGATCGCGGCGCTCGGCGAGACGATCGCCGGCGACGATGCGGACCAGCGTGCTCTTGCCTGTCTGGCGTGCTCCGCTGATCAGGACGACGCGGGTGTCGGTCAGCGCGGCGTCGACCTGCGCGGCGGCCCGACGTGGAATCAGGTGCGGTGTCGGCACGACATCATGATAGCCAGTAAGGTTTCGATCTGCGAGGGTCTTCGCGTTCGATTTGCGGTGAGAATGCGTTCGGAATGCGGCAGCTTGGTGTTCGATTTGCGCGGTCTCGTGCCTCCCCGTCTACAGCGGCAGGTGACCACCGCCAGCCGGTCCGACCGCGAGCTTCGGGTCCCTCCGGGGCCGGCGCGGGTGCGCAGGCGTGGATTCTGAGTGGAATGAGCGTGGGCTGCGCCGCCGGCCTGCTCATCAGCGGCGCTCTCGGCGACGACTACGGCCGTCGTCGGATCTTCCTGGCCGGCGCGGTGGTCCTCGCCGCCGGTTCCCTGCTCGGTGCGGCCGCCCCGACCTCGACGCTGCTGGTGTCGGCACGCATCGTGCAAGGCATCGGGGGTGCCGCGATCCTGGCCTGCAGCCTGGGTCTGATCAGCAGCGCCTACCCGGAAGGCCCGGAGCGGGCCCGGGCGACCGGCGTCTGGGGTGGTGCGCTGGGCACCGGGGCCGCGATCGGCCCGTTCCTGGCGCTCGGGCTGCAGGTACTGGGCGGTTGGCGCCGGTCTCCCGCGACTCGGGAACGGTTTCCGGGAACCATCGGCAGCCTCGCCGCTACCACCGAAGATTGAGGCACATTCTGTGGATGGCGGCGTTCACCGCCGCCAGGGAATGCCCTATATCGCGCGCCTATTACGAGAAGAAACGTGCCGAAGGCAAGAATCGCCGCCAAGCGATTCTCGCTCTCGCGCGACGACGCGTCGACGTCCTCTGGGCACTCATCCGCGACCGCAAGACCTTCAGCCGACCGGCAGTAACCCGTCCGCGCCGCAGCCTGAAGAAGCTCGCTCTCCGCCGGCGCGACCCCATCGCGCCGGCCGCTTCACCCTGCCCGCCAAGATCAACCGGAGTCACATGGAGACTCGAGCTGTGGTCCTGGGCTGGGACAACGGCGGTCCGGGGAACGTGGGTGAACGCAGGCCACTCCCTGCTACCCCAGGCGAACCCCCAGGTCGCTAGACTGGGCCCTCGCGCCCTCGTAGCTCAGGGGATAGAGCATCGGTTTCCTAAGACGACGCTCTATCTGTAGCCGCGGGCAGTTGACCTGCGGCTTCTCCTTCCTCTGGGTGTCCTGCGCCGGTCGCACGTGCGCGCCGCTGTGATCGCCTGCTGAAGCTCAGCGAAGTGCGTAAGTGCTGATCAGCATCACTTCTCCATCGACCGCCGTAGGGTCTCTTGCGATCTGCCGCGTCCGGCTCGACGTCGGGCCTTCGCCCTACCTCGTCGATGACCGGTCAACTCAACCAGCGCACGTTCGATCTGCGAGGAGGCGCTCGTTCGATCTGCGGCTACATCCGTGTTCGATACGCGGGCCTGCGGCTTCGACTTACGGCATCCAGCAGGTCGGTCAACTCCTGCCTGCCGTTACCCGGCTCCGGTCACGCGCAGGTCGGCGATCAGCAGGTCGAGCAGCCGCTCCTCCATCACCGCGCGGCCGGTCCGCCGCATCGACTCGCCCAGCGACTCGTCCCACGGCGTCCGGGTGGGCGTACCGATCAGTGCCGTGCCGGTGCCCGCCCTCGGCAGGTAGTCAGCCGCGGTCATCCGCCACGGCACCGCGCCCCGATACCGCTGGAGAGCCGCCGCAGTCAGTCGTACGCCGGTCCAGTCGAAGTCGTTGCGCCACCGGATCGCCGCCCCGTGAGCGGCGCCGAGCAGTGTGTGGACGGCGACCGACGGCACTCCTTCGGTGCAGATCAGCGGTGGGGCCTGGGCACCGAGCGTTGTGCTGGCCGCGCGAAGCACCGCGGGGTTCTCGCAGACGTACACCTCGTCGCAGTCCAGTGTGAGCGGTGCCAAGCGCAGTTGGTGCAGGGTCACCCGCATCGGAACACCCGCCTGCGCGGCCTCCGTCAGCCACCGCCCGACCAGCCCGCCGGTGGCCCGTACGTTGAGCACCAGCACCTGGCTGGCGAGGTCGTCCGGGACCAGACCAACCGATTCCCACAACGCCCGTTCCCGCTCGCCATCGACCGGGAGCGCCGTCTGCTGCCAGATGGCGGCGGCACGGAGGACGAGCCCGCGCAGCGGACCGTCGGTGAGGGCCTTCGTGTCGTCCAGCACCCGGTCGGCGAAGACCGGAATCGGTTCGTCGGCCGCGGGCAGCGCATCCAGGACACGGACCACGTCCTGGAACGGCAGTCCGGCGCGGACGATGCGGGTCAGGGTGCCGTCGCGGCGCAGCCCGTCGAGCCACTCGGCGTACCAGGCGGTGCCGGCGTGTCGGCCCTCGCGGGCCGCAGCGAGGACGGCGTCGCGGGCCACCGCCTCGCGTGTCCGGTCGGACGCCCGGTTGCGCAGCGGCGCCGTCATGGTGAGCACCTCGACCAGGCCGACTCCGTGCGCGCCGCGCAGGTGCTCGTCCACCTCACCGAGTCGGATGCTGAGGCGGGCCGCTGCGGCCGAGCGGTGGGTGCCGGTGATGCCGATGATCACGAGACGTTCGTCGTCGGTGGGGATGGAAAGCGTCACGGTGGTGTCGAGCCGGCCACCGCTGCGTTCCAGGCTGCGCCGTGCGGCCGCCAGCAATCTCCGCCAGCCGGGCTGCTCGACGAGATCTACCGGGCCGCCCGGCAGGTCCCGCCCGGCCGGCACCAGCGGCGGGTGTGCGGCGGCCCGATCCGACGGCCGTTCGCCGTGCCCGTCGGTCATTCGTCGGTGAGGTCGAGCAGGACACCGGTCCGGTCGGTTCCGGCTTGATTACCGGGGGCGCGGCGGGTCTCCGGGGAGCCGAGCGCGCGGGCCAGGGTTCCGTCGAAGTCGGCGATGTTGGTCGAGCCGTCCCAGACCAGCAGCACAGTGGACACGGCGTGTTCCACGGCGGAGTGCGACAGGTCGTAGTGGGCGGCGCCGCTGACCGCCGGGTGGGTGGCCCAGAGGTCGTAGCCCGTCATGAACAGGTCCAGGTCGAACTGTTTCGCCAGGGCCATCAGCTCACCCCGGCCGGTGTCGTCCACGCCGGCGAACGCCTCGTCGAGGCCGAGCAGCCGGGGTGCGTCGGGTCGGGCCGAGCCGAACAGCGCATTCGCGGCGGCGAACAGCGGCAGGTGCAGGGAGACCGACTGTTCGCCGCCGGAGAGCTGGCTGTGTCGGGCCCGCGTCAGTGCCTCCGTGCCGCCGCCGGGCCGGTGGAGGGTGAACGCAAACGTCCGCCACTGGCGGTAGTCGAGGACGTCGCCGAGCAGTTCCCGGTAGGGCCGTTCTGGCGCGGCGGCCCGCGCTGTCTTGATCCGGGCGGCGAAGTGCCGGCGCATGGTGGTGAGCTGGGCCGGCCCGAGCCGGGCCGGGTCGCGTTCGAGGAGCTTGCAGACGTCGCGTTGCTCGGCGTCCAGGTCGTCGGCGAGCCGCCAGCCGACGCCGACGGTGAGCCCCGACGACATCCGCCGGGCCCGCATCTGGCTGTCCATGGCCGCCACCAGGTCGCGGGCCTCAATGGTCCGGTGGTGGATCTGCCGGGCAAGTTGCCCGAGCAGGGCGTCCTCCAGCACCCGCTGCTCGGAGTCGGTGAGCAGTTGTTCCTGGTCGCGACGCTCGCGGGCGATCCGGTCGGCGAAGTGGGCGACGGGGGTGAGGCCCTGCTCGTCGGCGACCCGGACCACGATCACCCCGTCGTCGGTGTCCCACTCGGGCCGGTGGTCGAGGCCGGCGGCAGGTAGTTGAGCCTGCAGTTCGGCCAGCGCGGTGGTGAGCCGGGTGGCGCTCTGCTTGAGTGACGTCTCGGTGGGGCTCAGCTCCCGGGTGGCGGCGAGGATCGCCTCGTGCAGCGCCGCCACCTGCGGATGCAGGTCGTCGTCCGACATCTGCGCCGGCCAGCGCAGGTCGGTGGGGCAGCGCAGCAGGCCCAGCAGGTCCGGCTGGGCGTACGGGCGCAGCCGTCGGGCGTCGTGCTGCGCCTCGGCGACGGCGGCAATGAGCGCGTGCTCGCCCAGCTCCACCCGGGTCAGCGCGGCTACCCGCCGCTCCCGGGCGGTGCCGAGTGAGCTACGGGCCTGCTCGACGGCCTGCTCCGCCTCGATGATCGCATCGGCGGTCCGGGCCACGTCGGCCAGCACCCGTTCCGCGTCGGCGCCCACGCTGTCGCGCAGCGTCCGGTACGCTTCCGCCTTCTCCTGGTGCCGCGCGCGGGCGGTGCGTGCGGTCTCCGCCGCGGCGGTGAACCGGTCGACTGCCTCGTCGTGTCGCTGGCGAGCCTGGTCCTCCTGCTCGGCGGCATGCGCGGCGGCGGTCCGCGCGCCCTCCAGGCGTACCCCTCGCTTCTCGAAGCGGCTCACCGCCTCGGCGGTGTCGTCGAGCCGGTCGACCGGCAGCGACCGCTCCGCCGCGCTGCGGCGCAGCGCGGCCGCGGCGGCGGCCCGCTCGGCCAGGGCCTGGTCGAGGCGGGCGGCGGCGGCCGCGCTGGCTTCCTGCCGGGCGCGCAGCGTCGCGGCGGCCCGGTCCAGCTCGCGCAGCGCCGCGTGGACCGGTGCGGGTGCCGGCAGGTGCGCGGCGGCCGCGTCCACCGCCGCCAGCAGCGCCTCGACGGACGCGCGGTCGCGGTCCACCGCGCCGAGGTCGGCGTCGATGACGGCCAGCAGCCGCTCGCACTCGGTGACCCGGGCGGCGCGGCGGGTGGCCCGGGCGGTCGCGCCGATGTACTCGCAGGAGGTCTTGGCGAACCGGCCGGCGGCGATGCCCTGGGCGTACCGGCCGTCCACGCCGATGACCGGCGCGGCGTCAGGCGTGGACACGTCGGCAAGCGCCACCGAGGTGAGCACCTCGGTGATCCGCGCGGCGGGCACGTCGTCCTGTTCCTCGGGGGCCAGCACGTCGGCGAGGGTGGCCCCGGTGGGCCGCCGGTGCGGCGGCAGCGGCAGCAGGTAGCCGTCGAGGTCGTCGCCGGCCAGCGCGGCCGTCGCGGTCCCGGGGTCGGGGTGCAGCCAGGCGTCCAGCAGCCCGGCGGCGTGCAGCGCCGCCTCGACGGCCGCCGCGTCCGCGCCGGTCAACCCGTCGGCGAAACGGACCAGCCGCCACAGCGGTGCGCCGGGTCGGCCGGCGCGTGGCGCGGGCCGCGTCACCGGGGCGGGCGGCGCGTCGTCGTGCTCGGCGGCGATCCGGTCCCGCTCGGCGGCCACCTCGGCCCGCCGGTCGGCCAGGGCCGCCCGCTGCGCCGTCAACGCCGCGAGCCGCTCCTGCCAGTGGACCACCGCCGTGGCCGTGGCCTCGGCGTACACCTCGCGCAGGGTCCGCGCGCCCGGTTCGCCGGTAATGTCCACGGCGGCAATCAGCCCGGCAGCCAGGTCCGGGCGCGCGAGGTCGGCCAGCAGCCCGGCGTTGCCCTGCGCCCACTGTTCGAGCTGGGCGCGCAGCCGGGCGCGGGCCTGCGCGACGGCGTCCTCGGCACGCCGCTCGGCCTGCTCGGCCCCGGCGGCGGCGGCCGTGGCGCCGGCAGCGTCGGCGGCGGCCCGGGCATGGTCCCGGTCGGCCTGGTCGTGCCGCGCCACCTGCGCGCGGACGGCGCGCACATCGTCGCGGCGGGCGGCGGCCCGGGCGGTGATCCGGGCCGCCAGGTCGTCCGGGGCGGCGTCGTCGGCGCTCCAGGTGATCCCGGCCGCCTCGGCGTCGAGCAGGAGATCGGCGGCGAGCCGGTCGGCCGCCGTCCGGGTGTCCCGGGCCGCGACCGTCGCCCGCTCCGATTCGGTACGCCGCCGGGCCGCCGCGCTCTCCTCGGCGGCGACGCCCTCGTCGGCCCGCCCGGCCGCCTCGGCCAGGTCGTGCACGTGCCGTTGCAGGTCGGCGAGCTGCTCGTGGGACTGGTAGGCCGCCGACGCCTTCAGGCTGTCCAGGTGGGCGCGCAGCCGTCCGGGCCCGCCCTCGACGGTCCGCAGCCGCTCACCCGCCGCGGCCTCCGCCTCGACCGCCGTGTCGGCCGCGTGACGGGCGTCGCCGAGTGCGGTCGACCGGGTGGCGACCGCGTCGCGGCGGGCGGTCAGGGCGTCGGCGGCGGCCCGCGCGTGGGTGCGCAGATAGGTGGAGTAGACCGTCAGGAACGCGGCGGTGGCGCCGTCCGCCGCCACCAGCCCTTCGAGGGTACGGGCGACCGCCTCCATGTCGTCGAACGAGCGGGCGGCCTCCACCAGCAGGTGGTCCTCGACCGGGCGCAGCCCCCGTTGCAGCGTGCGGGACAGCTCGACCGGGTTCAGGTCCTTGGCCAGTTGCGGCTTGCGCAGGGTCAGCACCAGGTCCAGCAGTTGCTCGTAGCGGGCCGGGCCGAGGCCGAACAGCCTGTTATCGACGAGCTGGCGGTAGTCCTCCGCCGAGTCCCGCACCGCGTCCGCGCCCAGCCGGTCGATCAGGTCGCGGCGGGTCAGCGGCCGGTCGTCGGCGTCCAGCAGGGAGAAGTCCACCCCGACCCGGCCGTCGAACACGAAGTGCCAGCGGGTGACCCGATCGACGTGCCGGTGCGCCCGCAACCCGATGCCGACCGTCACGTACTGCTCGCCGTCGCCGAATTCCATCCACACGTACGCGTGGGTGACCTCCTGCCCCCGATAGAGCAGGTTCGACTTCATGGTCCGGTCCTCGCTGGCGAACGGGTTGAGCCGGCGGGGTTCGATCCGCCCGTCGAGGACGAACGGGAACAGCACCTCCAGCGCCTTGGTCTTGCCGGAGCCGTTGGGCCCGCGCAGCACCAGCCACCCGTCGACGAAGCTGAACTCCTCGTCCCGGTAGTCCCACAGATTGATTATCCCGGCGCGGGTGGGGGCGAACCGGTGGACGGCGCGTTGCTCGATCACGATCGACTTCCCTCAGAACAGGGTTTCGGTGGAGGCGCGGGGCTTGACCGTGGCGACGGTGTGGCGGTAGCGGCCCACCAGCGGCCGGACGAGCACCCCGCCCGGCACGGCGGTGACCGCATTGAAGCGTTCCAGCAGCGCGACCGCCTCGGCGCGCAGGCGCTCCGGGTCGGCGTGCCACTGGGCGCCGAACGCGGTCCCGTACCGCTGCAGGATCTCTCCGACGGCGGTACGCAGGAAGCTGTCGGTGATGAACGGCAACCGGCCGGCGCTGTCGGTCTCGTCGAGGCCGCTCTCGCCTTCGACAATCCAGTGCTCGTCCGAGCCGGCGTCGTCGAGGCGTATCAGGGTGGCCGTGGGCAGGCCGGTGTCGATGTGGCCCGCCAACACCTGCTGCCGGGCCCGCCCGTCGGGCGGGGTCAGCCGCTTGACCCGGCGGCCGTCGGGGTCCGCCACCCGGTCGGCCATCTCCACCGCCAGCAGCACCGCGGCCTGCGCCACCGAGCCGGTGCCCGGGAACCGCTCCGCGGTGAACCCGGCGGTGTCCACCAGCAGCACGCCCTCGGCCCGCCGCTCCACCCGCAGACCGGTCAGCCGGGCCAGGTCGGCGGCGAGCGCGGAGCCGCGTAGATGGTTGGCGACCGCCGGGTCGACGTCGGTGTGGTAGACGACCGGTAATTCCACCACCGCCCGCCGGGCCGCCTGGGCCGCCTGCCGGCGCTCGGCGTTGCCGCTGCTGCTCATCGCCCGATCGAGCATCGCCGACACCGAGTCGACGTGCTGCAGCACCCGGGGCGGCCGGAACAGCGCGAACACCACGTCCCGCGCCACGTCGTACAACGCCTCACCCGCCCCGGGGTCACTGGCCCAGGCGGCGCTGGAGCCATCGGCCAGCCGCAGCACGCCCCGCTCCTCCAGCCAGCCGACCGCGTCCACGAACGCCCTCCGGTCCGGGCCGCGGTCCGGATCCAACCCCAGGCCGGTGATCCGGTTCGCGTCGGCGGCCACCGAGTCGGCCAACTCGCTGAGGGTGATCTGGATCCCGGCGCGGCCCAGCACCGCCAGGCACAACGACAGGTACGCGTAGCGCTGCCGGTCGAACGGCCGCCCGGTGCGCGACACCGCCGGTTGGGTGCCGTCGAGCTGGTCCTTCGCCCGTACCAGCCGGGCCGTGGAACCGTGCAGCTCCAGGCGGTATCCGAACGCCTCGGCGAGATCCCGACGCAGGGTGGCGGCGAACCGTCGTACCCGGGGCAGCGCCCGCTCGTCGGGCCAGGTCGCCGTGATCAGCGGGTGGCGCAGGACCAGCCGGACCGCCCGCTGGTAGTCCGCCAACTCCAACTCGGGGACGTCGACGGCGAACCGGTGGGCCGCCGGCCGCGGCGCCCCTGCCTCCGCGGTCACGCCGGCACCAGCTCGGGTCGGCGGACCGCGGTGTGCTGCGCGGCGGTGACCGTTAACGCGTACCCGTCCAGATGCAGCCGGCCCTCGGCGGTGCGCACTGTGGTGAACCGGCCCGGCGTCGGGGTGAGGGTCAGCCGGACGCCGTGCGCGGCGGCCGCCAGCGGCACTCCGGCTCGGCCACCCACCCGGGCGGCGAGTGCGATGTCGAGCAGGCGCAGCAGGACCTGGGTCTGCGACCGGTCCAACTGGTGATCGTCCACGCCGACGCCGGTCAGCGCCGTCGCCGCGTCGGCCAACCGGTGCTCCCGGGCCAGCTGATCGCTGCGCAACCGGTGCCGGCGCTCGTCGACCCGGTCCAACCGGGCGGGCCTTCCCCGACCCTGCCCCGGTGCCCGACCGGTGGTCACCAGGGTGCGGGACAGCTCCACCGCCGGGGCCTCCCACCACGACAGCCGGCTGGCGATCGCCTCCGGATCCGGGTGCGCCACGCCCGCGTGGCGCGGAGCGCCGAGACCGAACACGACGTCGAACAGGGCGTGCGCGGCCTCCTGGGTGCCGGTGCAGGTGAACCAGGCGGCCAGGTGCCGCAACTGGGACTCCCGGCTCACCCCGCCACGTCGGGCCTCGGTGACCCGGCGCAGCAGAGCGAGTACGTCACCGATCGCGGCGATGGTGGCGTCCGACAGCCGGTCCGCCTCGCTGGGCTGCTCCGGGCCCGGCGGCGCCAACCAGGACCGCAGCCCGGCCCAGCGGCGCCGCCAGTCCTCCAGCCGCTGCACCGGGGTGTGGAACAGCCGCTCGTCGGCCTCGGCGGCCGCCTCGATCAGCCGCTCCAGGCCGGTCGCCTCCACCTCGTGCACCGCCGCGCGTAGCCGGGGCGTGTACCGCTGCAACTCGTCGTGGAAGTCCCGCAGATGAGCCAGCAGCGCGTCCTTGTGCGCGAGGAACGCCTCCGGCCGCACGTCGTTGGTCCGCCCCAGGTCGCCCAGCATGTGGTAGAAGCGGGCGGCCCGCTCGGCGATGTCGGCCAACGCCCGGTCCAACCGGTTGAACTTCCGGTAGACCTCTTCCGCGTCCCCGGCCTCGTTGGCCGCGGCGAGCGCGTTCAGGTCCGCCAGCAGGTCGGCGAAGACCAGCCGGGACAGCGTCGAGTCGTCCATGCTCGCCGACAGCACCGCCTCCACCGCCCGGTGCGCCCGGTAGCCCGCCTCGGTGAACTGGTACACCGAGTGCCGGTTGCGGTATTCCGCCAGCGTCGTGGCCCGGGAACCGTCCTGCCCGCGGTCGAGCACCCCCCACTCCACCAGGGCGTCGAGCAGCCGCGGCAACTCCAGCCCGGCCGGATCCGGGCAGTCGGCGTCCGCCTCGTGCAGCGTCGCCAGCGCCGCCGCCACGTCGGAGGTGTGCAGCACCACGTGGTAGCTGGACCGTGCCGAATCGAACGCCCGCAGCAGCCACAGATAGGCGAACCGGTTCTCCGCCGTCACGTAACCGAACAGCCGCATCCGGTCGTCCAGCCCGAAGTCGTCGAGGCCGAACGTGGGCCTGGATGGCTGCGCGGTCATCGTTCTCCTCACGGGACGCGAACGGCTACCCACCCTACCCAGCCGGCCTCGGCGCGGCGTGCGCGGCAGCAGCGGACTCCGGGGTGATCGTGAAACGTGCGTCACGGGCTGCTGCGCCTGGGTGAGTGCTGTGGCCAGCCCTCTTGACCGGACACCGCGGCGCTGTCCCCCCTGCCGCCGGAACGCGGCGTGTGCTACCAGACAGTGGTGACAAGCAAATCCGAGCCACGCAAAGATCTGGTCGAACGCGCGCCCCCTTTCCTGCCCGCCTGCAGTGTGATCCGCCAGGCGTTCACCTACCAGACCGCACCGAACTTCGGCTTCTTCATGTTCGTCATGCTGACCTACCTCGTGGGAGTCACGGCGTGGAACAAGTACCGGTGCGTGGCGGTCACCGACGACGCCATCTACGTGCTGGAGAGCACCAAGTCATCCGGCGGCGCACGACCGGAACGTCTGCTCGGCACCCTGCCCCGCCGCACCCGGGTCGGCCCTGCCTCCGGCCGGTGGGCACAGCTGAACATCCTCGGCGAACGTTGCTGGGTGCACACCCGCTTCCACGACCAGATCGCCGCCGCCGACCGTGCTTGGAGCGCGCACGATGATCATCGATGATCAGGTGTAAGTCCTGGTCAGGCTCTGCTTCGGTCGGTTCGACGCGTTTTTGCGGGATCCGGTGAAGGTGCCGTGCCGCGTCAGTTTACGGTGCCGCGAGAGCGTGGGCCAGCAGCGTGGCGAGTTTGGCTGCGCGTGCCGGGTGGTGATGGCTGACCCAGGTAACTCGTCCGATGAGGTATTGGGCGAAGTCGGGGTGGCCGGTCCGGTTCTGCGCGGTGAGGCCGGTGTGGGTGGCGTTGTGGAGGATGGCGCGGAGCTGGTCGTATTCGTCGCGGGGTGTGGCGGGGTGGTGGTTGACGACGAGTCCGGCGAGGAGTTGCCGGTCGGCTCGGCTACGGACGCGGGTCTTGGCTGGGTGGACTCGGAAGCCCTCGTCGCGGGCGATGTCGGTGACGGCGGCGATCAGGTCGTCGATGCGTCGGGTGGTGAGGTCGCCGGAGAAGGCGAGGTCGTCGGCGTACCGGCTGTAGGTGATGTCGAACGCGTGGGCGAGGCCGGTGAGGCGTCGGTCGAGTCGGTAGGCGCACAGGTTGGCCAGTGCGGGTGAGGTGGGCGCGCCCTGGGGCAGGTGGCCGGTGCGCAGCGCGGCGAGCCGGGTTGTCCGGTGGGGTAGGTCGGTGGGTGCTTGGCGGAGGACGGGGTGCGGGGTGCGGGGTGCGGGTGGTGCAGAGTCCGGTGAGGGTGTGGGCGACGGGTTCGGGGTAGCCGGCGGTGCGGAGCAGTCCGTGGACGCGGGTGGCGGGGATGTGGGTGAAGAAGGCGAGCAGGTCGATCCGGACGACGACCGGTTGTGCGGTGTGGGTGGCGGCGAAGGTGTGTGCGGAGCGGCCGGGTACGAAGCCGTGGGCGGCGGGGTGGACCGGGATGGGGCCGAGGACCTCGGTGAGCAGCCGGCGTTGCAGGGCGCGGAGCCGTGATTTCGGTGCCTCGATCAGCCGGCCCCGGTCGGTCCAGCGGTAGTGGTAGTGGTGCAGCCGGTGGGCGAAGGCGCGTCGGTTCATGGCACGTCGGTCGGCGTACCAGTCGAGGTGCTCGATGCTCAGGTCGAGCATCGCGGCTAGATCGCCGACGGTGTCGATGACGGGGGTGTGCCAGGGTCGGTGGACGGTGCGGGTCGGCGTCGCGGGCCGCGCGTGGATGACGATCGGCCGCTGGTGCTGGCGGGCGGTGGCGACTGCCGCACGGAGCGGGTCGAAGGTGCTCAGGAACGTGGCCAGCTCGCGTGGCCGGTCGGTGGGTGGGCGCGGGTAGGCGACCAGCACCGCGTCGGCGACCGGCCACAGCCATCGCCGCCGGACGCCGAGGACGAGCCCACCCTGGCCTACGAGATCGGCGCGGCGCCAGCCGTCGCCGGCGAGGAACGCGTCGGCGAGCGCGGTGGCGAGGGCATGGATGGTGGTCATGACGGGGCCGGTGGTGGCAGCGTGTCCCGACGATGCCCGGTCGTGCGGGTGCACAGGCTCGCGGAGCGTGCCGACGCACCTGTGGTGTGGTGCCGAGGTGAGTATCGCGTCCCCGGGGTTGCCCCGGAGAGACCGTGACCGGACCCCACGCGGGGGGCCGGCCTGGTCAGCTCGGGACACGCTGCCATGGGAGCAGCGTAGAGAACGGAGACTGTCATCGGTGTCCGCGCTGCATGTGGCGCGGCGCAGAGAACCATTTCGCCGAGCCCCACCGGAGCACGGTCGCGGCCGGTGATCGGCGGCGGCTTCCTGCTGGGATTCCTCTTTACCGGGCGCTGGGAGATCAGCTGGCGGAGCCGTCAGGTCGCGGGGGCTCCTTCTCGCTGAGTAGTTGGCGGCGCCATTGGGTGAATCGGCTTCGGAGATTGTCGAGCGCTTGGCCGGTGACGCCGTACTGGGCGAAGTCGTCGGGGTCGAGCTGGGCGGCTTGTCCGAGGGCGTCGGCGAAGATGCGCGGGTCGAAACCGCGGTCGGCGCGCTGGGCGAGGGTGAGGAGGGCGTCGCGGGTGTAGCGGCCGGATCGGAGTGTGGCGTCGATGTCGATGAAGTCCCGGGCGAACGCTCGTCCGTAGAGTGCGCTCATCTTGTTCGCGACCGCGTCGTCGGGGTGCAGGACCGATCCGATCGCCATGAGGATCGGTTCGTTGGCACGCCAATCCACGCCGAGTTCGACCTTGGAAACCCGGATGCCGTCGGTGACGGCCAGTCGGGTGAAGGCGTCGTACTGGCGCTCGGCCTTGACGGTGAGGCCGTCGTCGCGGTAGGCGCGCACGACGGCGGTGACCGCGGCGGTGAACTCGTTGCGGCGGTCCCAGGCGGTGAACAGGTCGACGTCCTCGCTGGGCCGCTCGAGAAGTCCGGCGGCCTGAACCGCGTAGCCGCCGGCCAGCGCGAAGCCGTATCGGTCGGCCGCCGCGAGCCCGGTGCGGGCGAGGCGTTCGTGGAAGGGGTCCACCCGCTACGCCGCGTCGCTGCGGGTGGCGGCGAGTTCGGGGAAGGCTTCCTCCCAGCGCTGGCGGAGCTGGGGTGGCAGCCAGAGGGTGGGCCAGAGTCGCCGGAGGAGGCCAGCATCGAGCCAGGTGTTGAGGTCCTCGACCGTGCTGGCTTCGGTGAGCACCACCTTGTACATGCTGGCCAGGCGTGCGGGCCGGTCAAGGTCGTACTCGGCATGCCCGGACCAGTCCAGATGACGCGGAAGCGTCACCGCACCTTCGGTCGGGCCCTGCAGGTGCGCAAAGGCTTCGGCCACCACGTAGGGCTTCCGGTCACCGTAGGTCCGGTAGTCCGCCGGCGGCTGGGGCGATGTGCGGCGCCGGCTGAGGTTGGTCGCCCGCCGGACCTCCGGTCGGAGTGCCTGGCGGATCGTCTCTCGGCTGTACCCGGTGACCCGCTGCAGATCCACCGGCCGCCACCCGGCCGCGTGAAATGCCCGCAGCTGCTCGTCGCGCTCGGTCAATGCCTGCGCCCGCGTCGCCTCGTACCGGGAGACAACCGCGTGCAGTTCATCCTCGGAGAACCGGCCCATGTCCCTCAGCCTACTACGCTAGGCCCAGCATGCTTGGCGTCTGGTCGTATCTCTGTGACAGGCGGGACCAGTCGTGGTGATGGCGGTGGAATGCGCTCATGTTTTGGTGAAGCCGAGGGCCCGGTATCCGGGCATGCGGCGTGGGAGTGAGGCGGCGAGGATGGGGGTGGCCAGGTCGTGGTAGTCGTGGACCTCGGCGAGGTCCTTGCCGGGCGCGGCGCGGATGACGCGGCCGGCGCATTGGACGAGTAGGCCGTCGTAGGAGATCGGGCCGGCGAGGAAGAGGGTGTCGAGGGCGGGGGCGTCGAAGCCTTCACCGATGAACGGTGTGGTGCCGATGACGAGCAGGCCGTCGCCGGTCTTGGCGCCGTCGAGCCTGTCAACGATGATCCGCCGTTCGCTGGTGCTCATCGCGCCTTGGAGCACGAGCGCCTGGTGTCCGCGTGCGGCGAGTAGAGCGGTGAGAGCCTCGACCTGGGCGACCCGCCGGGTCAGGACGAGACAGTTGCGACCGCGGGTCAGGGCAACGGCAACATCGTCGGTGATCTGGGTGTTGCGGGGCTCGTCGAGAGCTAGTCGCCGGTGTACCTCGGCGAGCGCGCCGGGGGCGTCAAGGTCGACGTCGCCGGGCTGGAAGGTGGTCTCGTGGATGAACAGCGCTCGTCGGGGTCCGGCGTCGGCGTGCATCGCTGCCGCGAGGGTGCCTTGTTCCTCGTCGGTCAGGGTGTGCCGGACGGGTCCGAGTTGCCAGGTGACGAGTTGGCCGAGGCCGTCGCGCCGGGTGGGGGTGGCGGTGAGGCCGAGCCAGAACTGCGCGGCGATCCGTTTGACCGAGTGCTCGTACGCGGCGGCGCCGAGGTGGTGGCATTCGTCGACGATGACGTGGCCGTACCCCTGGGTCAGGGTGGCGACGTCGTCGCGCCGGGCGAGGGAGGGCAGCAGCGCGATGTCCACGGTGCCGGTGAGCTTGCGTCGGCCGCCACCAAGTTGACCGGGCTTGATGCTGAGGAACTGCTCGATACGAGTGCGCCACTGGTCGGCTAGGGCTTTGCGGTCGACGAGGACGAGGGTGGAGGTGCTGCGTTCGGCGATCATGGCGCAGGCCATGACGGTCTTGCCGGAGCCGGGTGGGGCGACCAGGATCCCGTCGTCGTGGGCGAGAAGCGCGCCGACCGCGGTGGCCTGCCTGCTGGTGAGTTCGGCGGTGAACGCGGTGTCGATCTCGCTCCCGGGGTTTCGTGCGTCTGTGACGGCCAGCCGTGACCCGGCATGTTCGACGATGGCGGCGATGGTGTGCCGCAGGCCCCGTGGGAGGACCAGGCGGTCGTCGAGGGTGAGGTCGTAGCCCTGGATGAAGCGTGGGGTGTCCCAGGTGGACTTGCGGAGCCGCTGCAACTCGTAGAACTTCGGGTTGGCCATGGCGGCGGCGTGCTTGAGAGTCGCCAGCGCGGCAGGGGTGAGCTGTCCGGCGTCGAGGCTCAACCCGGCACCGGCCTCCGCGTGGACCACCGGAGGTAGCGGAGGGTGGACCTGCGTCGCGGCGGACCGGCTCATCGTGGCGACGTCGGCACCGGTGACGGCTTGCTTGGCCTGCCGGGCGATGTGTTCGGCGTCACCGGGGCTGAGCCGGTCCAGCGTCGACAGGAACGCCCACTGGTCGGCGTACGGCTCGAGCGTGCCGAGGTCGAGGAAGGTGGTCAGCCCGTCCTTGCGGCGGCGGCCCTGTAGCGGTGCGGCGATGAGGTTGCCGAAGCCACCCTCGGGCAGCACGTCCTGGTTGGGGAACAGCCGGTCGTACGACCGCAGGTCCATCGACCCGCGCAGCACCATCGCCTCACGCAGCAGGACCGTGCCGACGGCCCGCGCGGTGGCCGCGGGAACAGCGCCGGTGAAGAAGATCCACACGTGGGCGCCGCGGCCGGACTGGGAGATCTCCAACGCGGCGGGCACCGCGCTGGCTCGTGCCGCTTTCACGTAGGCGAGGGCGTCGAGCATTGCGGTCGGCCCGTCGAAGTCGGCCACGACGAAGTGGCAGGTGTTGCCGGGCATCAGTGGGTACAGGCCCATGAACACGTCGCCGACCAGATGCGCCGCGACGACCTCCGTCGTGCGAGGCAGGTAGGTGGCACCCCGCCGGTCCATACCCTTACGCCAGCCGCCGGCCACCGCGGGCATCCACCCGGCAGCGCCGGTACGGGCGTTGTCCCACCGCACGGCGTACACGTCGGCCCGTGCTCGGAACCGGTCGGCGAACAACGCCAGCTTGTCCCGAGTCGGCGAAGCCATGGTGACCAGTCCCGGTGGCTCGACCGGAGCGGACAACTGCTCCGGTGCCGCAGACGTGTCCTGGCCGCGCAACTCCAGCAGACGTGCCAGCCGGGCGTTCTCCGCCCGTAACCGCTCCACCTCCCGTCGAAGATCGACGAACTCGGCCACCGAACCCATGCCGACCATCCTCGCGCATCGGGCGCCGAACACCCCAGCACCGGTCCGCTATCCTCCACCGATGGCATCGAAGGGAACCGCCGCGCTGGAGGCGATGATCGAGGAAGCCACCGTCGACGCGTACGGCGACGACGAGCAGCTCGCCGGCCTGTTCACCGTGATCGAGGAGCATCTGGCGGTGCCGTTCACCACCACCGTCCTCGGCGTCGAGGTCACCGTGCGAAAGGTCGAGCTGACCGCGGACACCATCGTCGCGGTCTGCATCCGAGGTCGCCACCGGCAGCGGATCGACCTACTCGACCTGCCGCTCCCCACTCCGCCGCCGGACGGCACCGCCTGGATCGACGCCTACCGGCACTGGGCCGGACGGTAGGCCACGGTGAGCGAGTACCAGTACTACGAATTCGCCGCCGTCGACCGGCCCCTCAGCGGCCGGGAGCGGGCCGAGCTGCGGTCGCTGTCTACCCGCGCCGACATCACCGCCACCAGCTTCGTCAACACCTACGAGTGGGGCGACTTCAAGGGCGACCCGCGCACGCTGATGGAACGGTACTTCGACGCGCACCTGTACCTGGCGAACTGGGGCACCCGCCGGCTCATGCTCCGGCTACCGGCACACGTGCTCGACCGCGACATCGTCGCCCAGTACTGCCACGGTGACAGCGCATCCGCGTGGACCGCCGGCAAGCACGTCATCATCGACCTCCGCGACGAGGACGAGGACGAGGACGGCACCGACGAGTGGGACCTCGACGGCCACGGCCTGCTCGCCTCGATCATCCCGGTCCGGGCCAGCCTCGCCGCCGGCGACCTGCGCCTGCTCTACCTGGCCTGGCTCCGCTGCGTACAGTCAGAGGACGTCGCCGACGACGAGCCCGAACCACCCGTCCCCGCCGGGCTGGGCACCCTCGACGCGCCCCTCACCGCCATCACCGAGTTCCTGCGCATCGACCCCGACCTGATCGCGGCTGCGGCGGTCGGGTCGGCGCCGGCCGCCTCCGGTGAACCGACCGCTGCGCAACTACGCACCTGGGTCCTCGGGCTGCCCGCTCGGGACAAGGACGCCATCCTGACCGACCTGATCACCAGCGGCGACAGCCACCTGCGCAACCGACTGCTGCGCCGCTACCGCGCCGCACACCGCACCGATAACCCGGCCCCGACAGCCGCCCGCACCGCCGGGCAACTGCTCGCCACCGCTGCGGAGTTGCGCGCCCAGCGGGATCGACGGGACGCCGAGGAGCGCGAACGCGAGCGGGTTCGCCGGGAACGGTCCGCAGCAGCCGCCCGGCAACGGCACCTCGACACCCTCACGGTCGACCAACCCGCCGCATGGCAGCGAGTCGACGAACTCATCGCCACGAAGAAACCCCGCGAATACGACACCGCCGTGCAACTCCTCGTCGACTTGCGCGAACTCAGCGAACGCGACGGGGACAGTTCGTCGTTCCAGCACCGGCTGGCCCAGCTACGGGCGGCGCACGCCCGCAAGCCCAGCCTGCTCGAACGCCTCAACCTCGCAAGCCTCGAAACCTGACGGCATGGTCCACGCCGCCCGGTGACCATCACCGAGGTGCGCAAGATCCTGGACCGCTGGCGCTCCGGCGCGACGCCCCTGATAGCGGCGGCCTGGGCTCCGGGTGTCCGTCGGGACCCGCAACCGGACATCGAATTGTGTCGTTTGCTGGTTGGACCCGGAGGGTCGGGTGACTGTCTGGGTGTGTGCTGCCGATGTCATGGCCAGCTTGGAGTAGGACGCCCCGGCCCTCGCTGATGACCGCTATATCAGCACTGGATGGAGACTTGCGACCGATCGCCCTTTCCGAAGTTGTGACTACTGAACCGCGGCGGGTCCACGCCCCCTGACCAGACAACCGAAGAGGGTGATGCCCGATGGGCAGCCTGTGGGCCGGCGTCGACGTCGGCAAGACCCACCACCACGTGTGCGTCGTCGACGACGACGGCACCGTGGTGGTGTCCGAGAAGATTCCCAACGATCAGCGGGCCATCTCCGGCATCGCCGGCCGGCTCGGCAAACGCCGTAAGTCGATCCGCTGGGCCGTCGACCTGCGCGGCGGACCAGCGGCACTGCTGCTGGCGGTCCTGTTCGACCGCAACGCGGACGTGCGCTACGTCAGCGGCACGGTCACCTCACGGATGGCGGAGGCATTCCACGGCGAACGCAAGACCGACGCCCACGACGCGTACGTCATCGCTCAGACCCTGCGCATGCGCGGCGACCTACCGACCCTCACCGTTGCGGACGGGGTGCAGCAGCAGTTGAAGTTGCTCGTCTCCCGCCGCCTCGACCTGGTCGCCGACCGAGTCCGCATCACCGCCCGCATCCAGGACCTCCTGACGATGATCAGCCCTGCCCTGGAGAAGGCGCTGAACCTACGCAGCAAGGGCGCGCTGCGGCTCCTCGCCCAGTGGCAGACACCCGCCGGACTGCGTCGCGCCGGTGAAGCCCGCATCCTGGACTACCTACGTGAGCACGGCGTGCGGGCAGCCAAGGCACTCACCGCCAAGGTTCTCACCGCCGCGCGGACGCAGACCGCCAACGTCGCCGGTGAGGCCACCGCAGCCGGGATTCTGGCACAGATGGCCGCCGACCTGGAAGCGGTCAACGATCGCATCGTCGCCATCGAGGAAACCATCGCCGGCATCGTCGCGGAGCACGAGCTGGGAGAGATCGTCACCAGCCTGCCCGGCATCGGCACCACCCTCGCCGCCGAGTTCCTTGCCCACGCCGGCACCCTCACCACCTACCCCAGCGCCGCAGCGCTCGCCGCGCACGCCGGCCTCGCGCCGATCTCCCGCGACTCCGGCCGCAGGCAGGGTCACCAGATTCGGCCGCACCGCTACCACCGGGGCCTACGCCGGGTGTTCAGCATGTCCAGCTTCACCGCCCTGACCCACTGCCCACGATCACGCGCCTACTACGACAAGAAGAGAGCAGAAGGAAAGACCCACCGCCAAGCCACCGCCGCCCTGTCCAGACAACGCCTCAACGTCCTCTGGGCCTGCATCCGCGACAAGAGGCCCTACCAGCCCAAACAACCAAGATCAGCGGAGCTGGTGCCATGCGAACTCGCGTAGAGACTCCTCATCCATGCCCAAGCTCCCTCCCTGTCACGCTGATGTGAGACAGCCCGTCTACCAGGGGATACTCTTCCTGGACGGTCCTGAGGAGAGATCATTAGCATAACGTCGAAGCCCCACGAGAGCCTGGATCCGGACGCCCGGCCCCAGCGGCGGACATTCACCGCAGAGTTCAAGGCGCGGATCCTGGACGAGTACGACGCGGCGCCGGACGCGGCGGCTCGCGGGGCGATTCTGCGCCGGGAACGGTTGTACGGGTCACACATTCTCGACTGGCGCAAGGCCCGAGACGCCGGAGCGTCGGCCGGCTTGACGGACCGGCGGCAATCGGCCGCGCGGGCAGCGAAGAAGGCCGAGAGCGCCGAACTTGCCCGTCTTCAGCGGGAGAACGCCCGCTTGCAGGCCAAGCTGGCCAAGACTGAGACCGCTTTGCAGATCATGGGAAAAGCGCACGCGCTCTTGGAACTGCTCTCCGAGAGCGCGGATTCCGCGCCGATGCCGAACCCGTCCTCGCCGAGGCACAGCAGGCGCTGACCCCGGCGTGGGGCATCGCCGGGGCCTGCCGGCTGACCGGTGTTTCCCGCGCGACGCTCTACCGGCACCGCGTACCACCGCTAATCTCACGGCCGCGGACCGCGCGCAGGCCACCGCCGTCGGCGTTGTCCGAGGCGGAACGTGAGCAGGTGCTGCAACTGCTAAACCGGCCCGAGTACCAAGATCTGGCGCCGGCGCAGGTGTGGGCCCGCGAGCTCGACGAGGGCCGCTGGTGGTGCTCGGAGTCCACGATGTACCGGATCTTGCGGGCTGCCGGGCAGAGCGGCGAACGCCGCAGCCAGGCCAGCCATCCGGCCCGCACCAAACCCGAACTCGTGGCCGACGCGGCGAACCAGGTCTGGTCCTGGGACATCACCAAGCTGCGCGGCCCGCAGAAGGGCGTCTGGTTCCACCTCTACACCGTGATCGACATCTGGTCCCGTTACGTCGTCGGGCACCTGGTCGCCGCGCACGAGGACGGCCAGCTCGCCGAGGCGCTGATCGCTGACGCGGCCGCCCGCGAACGCGTCGATGCCGATCAGTTGACCGTGCACGCCGACCGTGGCGCCGCGATGACCAGCAAGACCGTCACCCAGCTGCTGACCGATCTGAAGATCGGCCGTAGCCACAGCCGTCCGAAGACATCGAACGACAATCCGTACATCGAGGCGAGCTTCAAGACGTTGAAGTACGACCCGACGTTTCCCGAGCGGTTCGGGTCGATCCAGCACGCCCGGCAGCACTGCGAGGCGTTCTACACCTACTACAACCACGAGCACCGGCACTCCGGGGTCGGCCTGCACACCCCGGCATCGGTGCATCACGGCACCGCCGGGCAGATCCGTGAACAGCGGCAACAGACCCTCGACGCGGCCTGGGCAGCGCACCCGCAACGGTTCGGCCGCCGCCGTCCACGCCCGCCCCGCCTCCCGGACCGGGCATGGATCAACAAACCCGACAACAGCGACCCCGAACAGACCACCGCCTCGCCCGTGCCCAACCAACCAGCAGCACAAAGCTAAACAAAATCAAGAAAATGTCTCAGTTGACTTGACAGGCTCCGCTCTGGGCGCCCGTTTTGACCAGCATGATCACGACGGAGGAGGCTCGCTGTGGTGGCCGCGGTTCCTGTGAGCAGGAGCCTGACACAGACGGCACATGCGGCTAGCGCTAACCCGGTCGAGGAGGCACCGTCGACACCCATCAATGTAGCTCCTTTTTGGCTCGCGGGGAGTGCCCGAAGATTTTCGCCGCCTGCTCGTAACCCCAGAATTCCTGCGAATGAAGCGACCGCCTCACGGGATGGGGTAGGGCGGGATTGTCCGCTGGGCCACCTGTCGCAGGTGCAACTCGAGTGTGGTTGCGGCGAGGAGGGAGCTTTCGCAAAAGCGGCCGTTGCCAGCTCTAGTCGTTACCAGGCCCGGATGCCGAAGGGGGCGACGGCCGGTCGCCAAGACCCATGACCTCGGTAGATGTTACCAAGGGTTGCCAGTCGATCACCCTTGAAGAATGGCGGACTGGACGCCAGTAACTGCTACCGGGACGTCGTCTGTTGGGTGATTGAACAGTCATCGGCGATCCACGCGGTAGCTGCTTATCCTGTGGATTGGATCGCCCGCATCTTTGCGGGTGCGGGTGCGGAACCCGTCACATGAGCCGTCGGATGCTCTCCAAACCTGTGCTGCGACCCGCGTATAAAAATGCGTTCAACGGAGGCAACTCTAATAATCACGGTTCTCTAAGAGCTGTAATTAGAGCTGAATTTTTTCGTGGCTCTGCCGTGACGAGAAGGCTGTGGTCCGAGTGCTCGTCAGATCTGCTGACGGAAGCGCTGGCGAGGGTCGCGTGTCCTTCGGGACTCGCCGTCAAGCTCCCCATCGCATCAGGTTTTTGCAGGTCACATGGGTCACGATCCTCGGTGATCGGTCCGGTGCGATGGCGTAGATGTCAATGTGACTGCCTTCACATCAGCCCTTCGTTGTATGCTCGAGGCGGCGCTCACATGCGCAAATTCGTTGCCGCGCCGGTTGGGGATAGTGTGGGAAATCTGCGGCCTTAATCGGTAGCCAACACGGGTCTTGCCGACGGTCGAGGCATCGACTACCGTTTGCGGGCAGGTCGCCATGATCACACGTCGTGCGACCGCAACAGATAAGGAGGCGTCACCCTCAACCTCCGCGAGGAGAGTGGGTGATGGGTGCTGCGCGCGCCAACCGCGTTGCGGCATCGCAGGAACGGGGAAATGTGCTAGTTACAACGGGGATTACCGCAGACCGGGACCGCATTCACTCCCGATTCCTTGCCATGGCCGAGGACGGGCCTCACCGCACGGCCGTCCAGTCGCCGAGCACAAGGCTGACGTACCGGGAACTCCGGGAGCGCGCGGGAGACGTGGCCGCCGCACTCGTCACCAGGGGCGTCACACCCCAGGGCCCCGGCAAAGTCGTAACGGTGTCCGACTTGTGAGGCTTGGGGTAGAAGCGCCGTTGGTGGTGGCAGCAAGGCGGGCATGACCGGCTCAGAAGATCATCAAGGTTCTCTACGCCATGCTGATCGCCCGAAGTGAGTCATGCCCGCGCTGCCATCATCGCTGATCTCGTCCCTGTCCTGCGCACCGGCTCTGACCGTTGCCGAAACCGCTGGTGGGCTGCCCGAAGCGCTCGCTGGTCTGCCTGATCCACGGGCCCGGCGAGGTGTCCGGCATCGGCTGACGGTCGTGGTCACCGCAGCCGTGTGTGCTGTGGTCGCCGGCTACCGCTCGTACGCCGCGATCGCCGAATGGGTCGCCGACGTGCCGGCCACGACGGCTCTCGCCCTGGGCATGCCTGCCGACCGGCGCCCGTCGGAGGCGATGATCCGCCGGCTGTTACAGGCCATGGACCCGCAGCTACTGACCGCGGCGATCAGTGTCTGGCTCGCCGGCCGGGCCACCGCCACCACCTCAACGGCCGGCCGGGCGATCGCCGTCGACGGCAAGACCCTGCGCGGCTCCCGCACCACCGACACCCCTGCCCGGCACGTGATGACCGCCTGCGACCAGGCCACCGGTGTGGTCCTGGCCAGCATCGACGTCGACGGCAAGACCAACGAGATCACCCGGTTCGCGCCGCTGCTCGACCAGATCAGCGACCTGCGCGACACGGTGATCACCGCCGACGCCCTGCACTGCCAACGCGAGCATGTCGACTACCTCGCCGAGCGCGGCGCGCACTGGATCCTGACCGTCAAAGGCAACCAACCCCACCTGCACGCCCAGCTCACCGCACTGCCCTGGCGGGCAGTCCCCGACGCCACCCGCGACACCGACCGCGGACACGGCCGCCGCGAGATCCGCAGCTGCAAGATCCTGACGATCTCCACCGGCATCGACTTCCCGCACGCCGCCCAAGCCATCCAGATCCGCCGCCGCAGACGCCGCCTCGACCAGCCGAAACGCTTCACCACCGAGACCGTCTACGCCATCACCGACCTCCGCGTCCACCAGGCAAAACCAGCACAACTGGCAGCGTGGACCCGCGAGCACTGGTCGATCGAGAACAAGGTCCACTGGGTCCGCGACGTCACCTACGACGAGGACCGCAGCCAGATCCGCACCGGCACCGGACCCGAGGTCATGGCCGCTCTACGCAACGCCGCGATCGGCGCACTCCGCACCGCTGGCGTCACCAACATCGCCGCCGCCAACCGGCATCACGCCCGCGACAGCATCCGCCCGCTGGCACTGCTCGGCATCACCTGACGACTTTGCCGGGGCCCTGCGTCACACCCGAATCGAGGGTGGCGGTGCTCGGCAGACGCAGCCCGGACCTGATCGTCTGCATCCTCGGTACGCTGCTGGCCGGGGCCTGCTTCGCCGTGCTTGATCAGTCGTACCCACGCCGGCGGCTGCAGTCCATGGCGGAGCTGATGGAGCCGCACGCGGTCGTCGCTTCCGGGGTTGCGAGCCATCCACAAGTCGACGCTCCGCACATCGATGTGACTGCCATCAGCAGCGGCGGTGGTGGCATCGCGGTCGGCGCCGCCTCAAACGTCGCCTACCTAGCCTTCACCTCGGGCACAACCGGAGTGCCGAAATGCCTGGTGGGTGGTCATGATGCCGTCGTTCACTACCTACGGTGGAGCGTCGACGAGTTCGAGTACTCGGCGGACGACCGTTTCAGCATGATCTCGGGGTTGTCGCACGACCCACTCCTGCGCGACGTTTTCCTCCCGCTGTCCATCGGCGCGAGCGTGCACATACCCGACGGGCGCACCTGGGCCCGCCCAGCAGCCCTCGCACAATGGCTCGCGGAGCAGGAGATCACGTCCGCGCATCTGACCCCTAGCGTGGCCCGGCGCGTGCTCGTACCGGCACTCACTCGCCTGCCCCGACTTCGCCGCATTCTCCTAGGTGGCGAGCCGCTGCGCTGGCGCGATCTCCAGCAGTTCAGGGCGGCCGCCCCGAATACCCGGCTCACGACGGTGTACGGAACCACCGAGACACCACAAGTAGCGATGCACCTGACGCCCTCAGATGAGGACATCGCCACGGGTGATGGCCCAGTGCCACTGGGAAAGCCGGCGCCCGGGTTCCACGTACGGCTGGTAGGCCCGAACGGGTCGGAGCCGCCGCTGGGCGAGCCGGGCGAGATCATCGTCCGATCGCCCCACCTCGCCCTCGGTCGCATCGTCGACGGACGGATAACCCCGCTCGGACAAGAGCACGCGACTGGCGACCGTGGGCATCTCACTCAAACCGGTGAACTGATTTTCGACGGCCGCACCGATCGCCAGGTGAAGATTCGCGGCCTGCGGGTCGAGCTGGGCGAGGTGGAAGAGGCTCTCCGCCGGTGCCCTGGCGTCAAAGACGCCATCGCCACGGTCATACCGGCCGACCCGGCGGATCCCGTCTCGGAGGCCACCCTCGGCGCCACCGCAGTCGTCGCACCGGACGCCAAGCTCGACAAGCGCAAACTAGCCGCCCACCTCGCGACCCTGCTGCCGATGGGTGCTGTCCCGTCCGTGCTCGACGTCCGCACCGACATACCGATCAGCCCGAACGGAAAGCTCGAAGCGGAATCCTTCGAAAGCTTGCGGAACATCCCGATCGACCGTCGGCCCCGGATGCCCGACGCGCCACCCCGGCGCACCTGACTTCGCCGCCGGGCGAGTTGCGCACACCCTCGCCAGCCGCATCGAGGCGGCGCGGCGCACTAACTGCGCTGCACGAGCGCCTTGTCCGGAGCCTTACCTGGTCCGAACCGGCGCGCCGCAGTGGCCAGGACCCCTCGGGCGATAGCCCCATTCTCAGTGAGGAATACGACGAATGCCTCAACTTGATCTAGCAGTCCTGGGCCTCGGCTACGTCGGCATGCCGCTCGCGTATGAGGCGTCCCTGAGCGGGCTGAGCGTGGTGGGCGTTGACATCGACGGTGACGTCGTGGATGGCCTCATGGCCGGCCACTCGCACATTCGAGACGTGTCCGACGAAGACCTGAGCCGGATGCTTGCAGGTGGCTTCACCGCTACGATCGCCGCCGACGTCATCAGCGCCGCGGCGACGGTGGTGATCTGCGTCCCGACCCCGTTGGACGATCAACGTCGCCCCAACATTTCGGCCGTCCAGGCCGCCGCCCGGCGGGTCTCAGCCCATCTCGCTCCCGGCACCCTGGTGGTCTTGGAGTCCACGACCTATCCGGGCACCACTGAGGAGGTGATCCTGCCGATCCTCGAACAGTCCGGTCTGGCCGCCGGCACGGACTTTTTCCTGGCCTTCTCGCCGGAACGGATCGACCCAGGGAATCCCGAGTTCAGCCTGCGGAACACACCCAAGATCGTAGGTGGCCATACAGCAACCTGCGCGACGGTCGCCGAGAGCTTCTACTCCCGCATCGTCAACAAGGTGGTTCCGGTGCGGGGCACGCGGGAGGCCGAGATGGCAAAACTCCTCGAGAACACCTACCGGTACGTCAATGTCGGGCTCATCAACGAAATGCTGTTGCTCAGTGACGCGTTGGGCTTGGACTTCTGGGAGGTGGTGGGCGCCGCGGCGACGAAGCCCTTTGGCTTCCAGTCGTTCACTCCGGGCCCGGGAGTCGGCGGTCACTGCATACCGGTCGACCCGATCTATCTCTCCCACCGATTACGAGACCTGGGTAGCAACTCAGAGTTCATCGACATCGCCGATCGGACGAACGAGCGCATGCCACGCTACGTCGCTGCCCGGGTGATGAAGCTGCTTCCACCCCCCGAGGACCGCCCCGCCTCGGTCGCGCTGCTCGGGGTCGCCTACAAGGAGGATGTCGCCGACGCACGGGAGTCCCCTGCCGTACCTCTCGCCGAGCATCTCGTCGCCGCAGGAGCCGACGTCAGGTTCCACGACCCGTACATCGAGTACCTGCCGGTGCGCGGCGCCGACCTGGCTCCGCTCCGGTCGCTGGACGAAGCGTTCCGCTTCGCGGACGTGGTCGTCGTACTTCAACGACACAGCCAGTACGTGAACACCAGCTTCAGCCCGGCAAGACTGGTGCTGGACACCCGCGGCTTCCTGCACGGCGACAACGTGGTGCGGCTGTGAACGCTGTCTCCACCACCGCCGACTCCGGCCAACGCATCCCTACGCGACGGGCCGAGACGGACTTTTACCTGTTCTGGGCCGGCGAAGCAGTGTCAGACCTGTTTGCAAGGGTCACCCTCATCGCGTTGCCCCTCGCCGCGATCTACATCCTCGATGCCACGCCCGAGCAGGTGGGCGGTCTCGGTAGCGTCGCCACGCTGCCGCTGCTGCTGATCACACCGTTCGTTGGGGTGCTAGTCGATCGTGTACGGCTGCGTCCGCTGCTCATCGGCATCAACCTGTCCCGGGCGCTGTTACTGGGCTCCATCCCGCTGCTGGCTTGGCTGACCGATCTCCACCTGCTCTACTTCATGGTCGTCGCGTTCCTCGTCGGGGTGTTGGCCGCGGTATTCAACATCGCCTACCTGGCCTACGTCCCGACGCTAGTCGACCGCCACCGGCTCACCTGGGCCAACGGGGTCTTGAGCACGACCACGTCGATCGCCGACACCGCCGGGCCCGCCATCGGCGGCCTGCTGATCGCGTTGCTCACCGCGCCGGGCGCCATCACGTTCGACGCGATCGGCATGTTGCTGTCCGCCTTAGCCATGACGGCAATAAGGCGCCGCGAACCTCCCCGCGAGCCGGTAGCCCGCCGAGGAATGCGCGGGGTGCTCGTCGACATCCGCGTCGGCCTGCGCAAGACCCTGGGAAACCGGGTGCTCGGGACACTCGCCGGCTTCAGCGCGTGGGGCAACTTCTTCGACCAGGTGATCATGGCGAACTTCCTGCTGTTCGCCACAAGCACCCTGCAGCTCAAGCCGAGCGTCATCGGCGTGCTGCTGGCCGCCATCGGCGTTGGCTCGCTGATTGGCGGAATCTGCGCGAACCGCATCGGGGCGAAGCTGAGGTTGGGCACGAACCTCGTGCTCGGCAGACTCGTCGCGGCGGCAGGCCCGCTGGTCCTCGTTGTCTTGGCCGGCAGCGGCCCAGTGGCCATCGGAGTGATGGCCTTGGGGTTCGCGATCTACGGATTCGGGTTCACCCACTTCAACGTCCATGCCGTCACCCTTCGGCAGCTCATGGTCGCGCCGTCGATCATGGGCAGGGTCAACGCGAGCTACAGGGTAGTCGCTCACGGCAGCCTGCCACTCGGGGCCGCGACCGCGGGAATCCTCGGCGGTTGGCTCGGCTTCCGGGAGAGCCTCGCGGTGGCCGCAGCCGCACTCGTGGTCGCTGCCTTGGCCTTTGCCTTCACGCCACCCAGCCGATTGGCGGCCGCGCCGTCATCGCCCACCCTTCGCTGAACGACCGCCGCTACCGGCCCCTACCCCTCGGAGAGTTCCTTGCCAACGACGTCCATGAACCTCGAACACTTCCGCGGGAAACGGATCCTCGTCACGGGAGCCGCCGGCTTCATCGGCGGACACCTCGTGCATCGTCTGGTGGCGCTCGGAGCGGCCGTCGTGGGTCTCGACCGCGTACCCGCCGCCGAGTTCCCTGGCGAGCGTCACCTCGTCGGCGACGTGACCACACTCGATCCCTCGATCGTTCGCGAGATCCAGCCGGAACTCGTGTTCCACCTGGCATCCGTCGTGGGCGTGACCGAGGCGGCTGCCGATGCGGACATCACGACCGACGCCATCGTCGGCGGCACGAGAGAAGTCCTCGATGCGGCCGCGCGCGCCGGTTGCCGGCACTTCGTGTTCGTGTCGTCGTCGGAGGTCTATGGAGAAGCGGTCGCGTTCCCCATCACCGAATCGACGCCTCACGCCCCGCTGTCCGCCTACGGCAAGGCCAAGTCCACGGCGGAGCGGCTGGTCCAGGAGCAGACGAAAGCTCACGGCATGCGGGCGACGATCATTCGCCCGTTCAACGTCTACGGCCCTCGCCAGCGTCTCGACTTCGTCATTCCCCGCTTCGTGTCCCTGGCGCTTCGCGACAAGGCCATCACGCTCGTCGGAGACGGCCAGCAGCTGCGCACCTTCACCTACATCACGGACTTCGTTGCGGGCACCCTGGCCGCCGTAGCCGAGAAAAGCCATGGCCCAGCCATCTACAACATCTCGGGAGCGGACACCTGGAATCTGGAGGCTGTCGCCGTCGGCGTCGTGCGGGCACTCGGTTCCCGCAGCGAGATCGTCATCGTCGATCCGGCAGACCTCCACCGGCCGCCGGACATCGAGATCAAGCACCGGGTTGCCTCGCACAGCCTCGCCGGTCGCCAGCTGGGATACGTGCCGCAAGTGCCCCTCATGGAAGGCATCGGCAAGGTAGCTGCGGCGATGCGGCAACCGGTCGAGTTGGCCGGGGTGAGCTAAGTGCCATACCGCGAGATTCCTCTCTCACCGCTGCAGCGTGAGATGTGGCGCGCCGAGCAAACGACCGATTCGGCCCGCGAAAACGTCTACGGCGCGCTCCGGCTACGTGGCCCGCTGCACATGCCGGCGCTCACCGAAGCGTTGGACGCCGTGGTGCGTCGGCACGAGCCGCTGCGCACCTGCATCACGGGTGGCACCAACCCGGTCCAACGGATCGAGGAGCGAGTGTTCGGGCTCCCTGTCCAAGAGGTCTCCGATCTCGCAGAGGCGATCGCAACAGTCAACGCCGACGCCGCTACCAGGATCGAACTTGACGAACTCCCGCTGTGGAAGGTCCGGCTGCTGCGCCTCGCACCCGACGACCACGTGCTCGGATACGTGTTCCATCACATCATGGTCGACGGATGGTCGCTCTACTTGTTCCTGCGGGACTTGTCAGAGGCGTATGCCCTGGCGCTCGCCGGCAAACCAGCGGACCTTCCGCCGCTCGGCTACACGTACGCCGACTACTGCGCCGAAGAATCGCGATCTTCCGAATCGGAACCGCTCGCCTCCCGTATCGAGCACTGGCGGCGTCTGCTCCCCGAGGAGCTGCCCGTTCTGGACATGCCCTCCGACCGACCCCGCGTGAACGGCGCGGAGAGCCGCGGCGCAGCGATTGAGCTCTCGATCGACGCAGGCCTGTCCCTCGCGATGAGTGATCTCGCCAGGGAACACCGGTGCACCGTCTTCAACGTCATCCTTGACGCGGTCGGTGCCGCAACCGGCTCGCAGGCGGGGACCTCCCAGGTGATCCTCGGCGTGCCGTTTCACAACCGGACCCGCCGGCAACAGAGGGCGATGGTCGGTTACACCGCCAATGTGCTGCCCATGGCCCTGAACGACCTAACCGGCCGCTGCTCCGTCGCAAGCCTTCAGCGCGCTCGGGCCGTGAGTACGGCAGCTATGCGCCATCCCGGCATCCCACCCGAGGTCATCATGCGAACCCTGTACGGCGAGGAGGGCCTGCCCTATCGGTTCTGCCTCAACGTGCAAGCCCCGCCCGGCATCTCCTACGCGTTCCCCCACCTCGAGTTGTCCCGCGTGGCCCTGATAGACAACGGCACCGCGAACTTTGATTACGAGCTTAGGCTCATCCCGGATGGCGACCGGATCAGAGGCTCCCTGACGTACGACGCGGACCTGTTCCTCCCGCAGCGCGCCGAATCTCTCTGGTCGGACATCCGGGCGAACCTTGTGGAGATGACCCAATCGCAGCATCGAGGGCTGGCGTGAGCGCCGCGACCGTCACGGGGCTACGTACGGTGACGGACCGGAGGACGTGGGCTGCTCTGGCAGCACAGGCGGTCGGCGCCACCTTCTTTCACAGCTGGGAGTGGGCCGAGTGCGTCAGCCGCGAGTTCGGCTGGCGACCCCACCGGCATGTGATTGACACGCCTCGCGGCCGCTGGCTGTGCCAGAGCTTCCAGACCTCCCGCGGACTCGAGTCGGGGCCCATCGGATACGGCGGCCCGCTGCCGCTATCCGACGCTGCGGAGGCCGACCACCCGGAAGCCGTCCTCGCTGCCGTGGAGGAAGCGGTGGGAACACGGTTCACCAGGATCGTCTGTTCTCCGGACCTGGAACTCACGCTGAATCGGGCGGGCGGTCGCGAGCAGAGGACCAGCATCGTGCGCCCAGCCCGCTCCTGGGACCTCACCTGGTCCTCCGTACTAACCGGCAACGCGCGAACGGCGGTGCGCGCGTGCCGGCACAACGGTGTCACGGTGACCATGGTCCGGGACGCGGCCGAGGTGAACAGCGTCTACGACATCTACGACGAGTCGATGGAACGCGTCGGTGCCACCTACCGCACGCCACCCGCCTTGCTGCGGGCCCTGGTATCGCTCGGCGACGACCACGTCTGGTTTTTGCGGGCCGACTGCCAGGGGCGACCAATCGGGATCGGCATGTTCTTCCGACACTCACACCATCTGTTCCATTGGATAGGCGCCTACCGGTCGGCGGATCGTCACCTCATGTCCACGCACGCGATCCTCGGCGCCGCAGTGAAAGAGGCCGTAGAACGGGGCACGACGGTGATCGACCTCGGCGCTTCGATGACCGAGGGTCAGCTCTTCGCCAAGTCGCGCTGGGGAGCCGTGGAGCGGCCGTACCAAGTCTACGAGGAGGCAACTTCGTGACCGCCGGAATCCACCCCCTCATGCCGTTCTGGGGCTTGGACGTCAGCCAGCTTGACCAGCGTTGGCTCGACTGCGGACACGGCGTCGAGGCGCTGCTGTTCCGCGCTGACGAACTGCACGAGCTAGCCGTGTTGGAACGCAATCTGTCAACCGTAGCACCGACTGGTCCCCTGACCATGCACTTCCCAATGGACGCCAACTACCTCGAAGATCGCTGGATCCGGGACCGGCTGTACGAGTTCATCGACATCGCGCTGCGCCATGGCGGGAGGGGAGTGGTGGTACACACCAACTACCTCATTCCGGTGGAGCGCCTGTACCGTCACGACCTTGCCGCGTTGCGACAGCGGTTCCTCGACCTGTTCAGCGAGGTGGACGAGTACCTTGCCGGGACGGGGCTCTGGCTCGGCGTGGAGAACATGCCGCTGATCGGCGACCTCGGTGACGATGTGGACGCGGTCTTCGTCTACCCGTCCGACTTCGCCGCTCTTCGCTTCAACAACGTCGGGATCACCTTCGACCTCGCCCATTGGGTCGGCGCGCTGGAGAGCAGCCATCAGGCCGCCAGGCACGAACTGCCTGCGGAGATCCTGCCGCCGGTGCAGCACTGCGACCTGCTCGACGTCACCGCCCTCCGGGACAGGATCAAACATCTACACTTCGGCGCGGTATCCGGCGTTGCGCTCCCGATCCGCCGGTCGCGGGCGCAGGGTGGCGATCTGCCCGGCGATGATCCGCGGTACGCCGCCCTGGCACAGTCCATGTGCGGTGCCGGACTCACGATGAGCTTGGAGTTGACCGAGGCGGACTACCGCCGACGCGTGAACCTGTGGCGAGGACTCGACTGGCTGAGCAACCGCGGCTTCGTCGCCGGCGGGCAGGCCCCGGCGTGAGCGACACCCGTTACATTCCAATGCCGGCCCGGCTGCGCGAGGCCGTGTACGACGACGCGCCCACCGCCCTGGACCTCCTGCGATTGGCCCGACGGCCGCACCAGAACACCCCGGCCGCAGCGGGCCGTGCGCTCGCGCGGCACCTCGCGTCTCCCGACCCGGTGCTGCTGACTGACTCGGGCACCAGCGCACTCACCCTGGCGCTGCGGTGCCTGGGCATCGGCGCCGAGGACGAGGTTGCTCTCGCAACGTTCAACTGCCCCCAAGTCGTCGACGCGATCCTGGCCGTTGACGCGGTGCCGGTGCTGTTCGACAGCGATTCCGTCACGGGGGCGCCGGACCCCGCTAGCCTGGCTCGCGCGATCACAGGGCGGACCCGCGCCATCCTCCTCACCCACCATTTCGGTGCGGTGGCCGACAGCACCGGCGAACTGCTGAACCTCGCGCGATCGGCGGCGATACCCGTCATCGATGATGCGGCACAAGCCTTGGGCGCGAGCCTGCACAGCATCCCGGCGGGCCGGCTGGGCGACATCGGTGTCCTGAGCTTCGGGCGGACCAAGCCGGTGAACTGCTTCGGCGGCGGCGCGCTGCTCCTGACGTCCCGCTTCCAGCCACCCCGGATGGCTCCTCCCGGCCGCAACACCGTACGCCGTCACGCGCTGAGATTGGGCTACGAGCGTTTTGTGCGCGCACGCGGCCCTGCCGCACGGCGAGCTCTGTCACGCGTTCTCGCGCCACGTCCACTCCTGCACGACGTCGCGGAGGCGCTGGCGGCCCGGCCGGCGGGTGCGAATCCGCCCACGCCGATGGCTCCAGCGTCGGTCATGCTGCTAGTACGGCAGCCGCCGTTTGAGATGTTGCTGGTGGGGGTCGGTAGACGAGGTGCGGCCACCGCGTGATCGTCTGTCTGCTGTGGACATAACTTCAGATCTGGCGGTGGCCGCGTGCCACAGCGTAGACCCTGCCCGGTGGCGGCAGGTCCTGGCCGGGGTGTGCGATGCGTTCGCGGGACGGTTCGGGCGGGTGGAGCCGCGGCGGGCGGCGGCGGCGTTCGTGACAGGGCTGCTCACGAATATCGAAATCAAGACGTGTTGGCAGTTGGCGGAGCAGGCCGGGCATGGCCGGCCGGACGCGATGCAGAGGTTGCTGTATCGGGCGAAGTGGGACGCCGACGCGGTGCGTGACGACGTGCGACAGGTCGTCGTCGACCGGCTTGGCGACCCCGACGGGGTCCTCGTCGTTGACGAGACCGGCGATCTGAAAAAAGGTGTGCACACCGTCGGTGTCCAGCGCCAATACACCGGCACCGCCGGGCGGATCGAGAACGCGCAGGTTGGCGTGTTCCTGGCCTACGCGAGCAGACACGGCCACACCCTGATCGACCGCCGGGTCTACCTACCGAAGTCCTGGACCGACGATCGACAGCGGTGTGAGCAGGCCGGCGTCCCGGACGACGTCGCGTTCGCCACCCGATCCGAGCTGGCCGACGACATGATCACCGCCGCTGTTCAAGCCCTGGTCCCGGCCCGATGGGTCGCCGCGGACGAGGCCTACGGCAACAACACTCGGCTGCGGGGTGAACTGCGCAAACTGCGCCTCGGCTACGTCCTGGCGGTCTCCTGCGATCATCTCGTGCCGATCGACGGCGGGAAGACCCGTTGTCGCGCCGACCGGCTGGCCGCCGACCTGCCTGCCACCGCGTGGACCCGGCGCAGTGCCGGCGACGGGTCGAAAGGGCCACGGTTCTACGACTGGGCATGGCTGACCGACGTCGGCGCCGACGGCGACTCGGACGACGACGGCCGGCACAGTCTGCTGATCCGCCGCAACAACACCACCGGTGAGCTGGCCTTCTACCGTTGCTGGACACCCGGCCCGGCCACCCTCGCCCAGCTCGTGCGGGTAGCGGGAGTTCGTTGGGTCGTGGAGGAATCGTTCCAGGCCGGAAAGGGTCAGGTCGGTCTTGACCAGCACCAAGTCCGCCGCTGGACGTCCTGGCACCGGTTCACCACCCTGGCCCTGGCAGCCCTCGCGGTCCTCGCGATCTGCGCCGCCGACGCCCGAACAGCAGACCGTCACGGTCAACCCGACATGATCGAGCTGACCGTCAACGAGATCCGCCGCCTGATCAACATCCTGCTCATCCGGCCGACCCGCAGCATCGCCTACCGTTTGCGCTGGTCAACATGGCGACGCCGACACCAAGCACGAGCCAAACGAGCCCACTACGCCCGCCGCCTCAACCTCGAATTCCCACCATGATCACGAATGGCGGCTGCCGTACTAGGGCACAAAATCCAGGAACTGCCACGGAACGTGATCCGATGGCGCCGCCGCGCAGAAGCTCTAGCCGAACTGCTCGAGGATCTTCCCATCGGGCTGCCGGCGATGCGAGGCGAACAGTGGTCAGGAGCCTCATTCGTGCTCCGTGTGCCGCCCGAGCACCGTTGGCCGTTAGGAGCCTTCCTCAGCTGGCGAGGGTTCCAGACCAGCTGGGTGCACTATCCGCTGCACCGCCAGAGGCGCTATGCCCGGTACGCGCGCCAGGAACACCCCGGCTCCGAACACCTGTGGCGACGCACCCTCCTGATCCCCTGCCGTTCCCTGACACCCACACGGCGTGTTCACCTGGCCGCCTCGATTCGGGAGTACTTCCAATGACCCGACACATCGATCGAGACGTCGACCGGCTAATCGAGCGAGACCGCAATTTGATGGTGGAACTGACCACCGAACTCATCGGCTGCCGCCCGACCTACGCGGGCCCGACAACGGGAATCCGCAAAGCGCAGAGCATCATGGCTAGCGCGCTGCGCGACGCAGGCATGCGGCTCGTCGACGTTCCAGCCGCTCCCAACTTGCGACACCACCCCCTCTACGTCGGCGTAGAGGAATGGGCGGACGACTTCGCGCACTACGAGCCGGGCGTACACCCCCTCGTCGTCGCGCGGGTGGACGTCGACCCCGCCCTACCGACGCTGGCGCTCAGCGGACACATCGACGTAGAGCCCGTCGACGAGCAGGAGTGGACGGACCCGGCACTCGCCGGGGGCTGCCTGCGTGACGGAGCAGTCTTCGGCCGAGGCGCCTCCGACATGCTGGGCTCACTCGCGGCCTACGCCGTCGCCGTCCGTGCCGCAGCACGGCTCGGCGGCCCTTTGGTCAATCTTGAGGTGCACAGCGTGCCTGATGAGGAGCTGGGCGGCAACGGCACGTTGGCGCTGCTGGCGGCGCATCCCACCCCGGATCACGTGCTCGTCGGAGAGCCAACGTCCATGCGGATCTGCGAGGCGACACTGGGTTTCCACCACTTCGTCCTCAACGTCGAGGGCCGGCGGACCCACATGGCGGAGTCGTCCGACGCAGACTCGGCGATCGAGCGGGCGGCGGCAGCGATCACCGCCGTCGCCGCAACTAGGCAGGACCTCGCCAACCGCATTCGAAACAGTCCGGGCTTCGCGGCATATAGCAGCAACCCGCTGGCGATCGGCAAGGTCCAAGGAGGGTCCGACGCGGCGGTACCTCCCCTGGCCTGCCGAGTCGAGGGAGTGGCCTTCTCTGCTCCCGAAATGTCGATCGGTGACGTGCGCGAACTGTTGGCCACAGGTCTACGCGAGCGAGGCACGGAATTGGCCGATCCCCGGCTCACCCGGATGTCGTTTCCAGGAAACCCCCCATCCGCCGACCGTCGCCTCCCAACCTCCCTGGCGGCCTGCCTGCGCTCAACCGGAGAACAACCCGAGTGGACCGGCTTCCCTTCCCCCTGCGACCTGCGGCTCTACCACGCCTTTGGCGCAGCGGGAGTGGTTTGCGGACCGGGTGACTTGGCGCAGGCTCACGCACCGGACGAACACGTCGAGGTGGACGCACTCGTCGCCTTCGCTAAGGTGATCACGCGGCTGATCTTGAATTTCACGGTTGACAACTCGGTAGAGGACGTTACGCCATGACGGAACCACGACTCCACGCGACGGTCGATATTCGGGAGGAGGTGGTTCGGGAACTATTCGCCAGCCACACTCTCACGGCCGTCGGAGTGACCCCCATGAGCGGTGGGATCATCAATACCAACATCCGGGTCGACTGCACGGACCGGCCGTACCTGCTACGTATCTACCAAGCTGAACGCAGCATTGACGAGATCGAGTTCGAGCTGTCCGCGTTGCGGCGACTCCACGATGGCGGGATTCCGGTTCAGCGCCCGGTCGACCCGGTCGAAAATCGACCGAGGGAACTCGAAGGCCGGTTGTACACCATCCTCACGTTCATTGAGGGTGAGATCATGGACGAGGCGGAAGTCTCTCCGGCCATCGGCAAGCAGATGGGCCGGTTCCTTGGTGACATGCAGAACGCCCTGGAGGGCTTCGTGCCCGCCGGCCAAAAAGCACGGTGCGACGGCGACTTCATCGACAATCTCGTGCGGGAGGCGGTGGGCGCCCTCCACGCCCGCGGCGAGGTCCCACTCGCCGAGAGCATCACCGCAAGGTGGCAGCAAGCCCGCGAGCCCTTCCTCGCGGATGAGCTGCCCCTCGGGCTCGTGCACGCCGACCTCTACCCAGGCAACGTCATCCTCCGGAACGGATCTGTGGTCGGTGTCATCGACTTCGATGACGCCTACTACGGCACGCAGTTCTTCGACGTGGCGATCGCTGCCATGGAGTTCGCGTTCCGCGGCGACGTCGACCTTGACGTCGAGATCGTCCGGGATTTCGTCTCCGCATACGAGGCCACCCAGGCCAAGATAGACAACAACATGTTGCTGGATGCGATGTTGCTGAACTGTTTCCGCTTCTTCGCCTACACCCTGCCGTTGACCCTCGAAGCCGATGAACCGGCGGAGACGAACGTCTACGCCCGACGCATCTCCCTGTTCAGCGACTCCAAATTCAGGCGCGACATGCTCCACCGACTCGGGAGGCGTTGCCCGTGAGTTACTACCGGTACCCCGTCGAAGAATTGCTGCAGCTAGTCAACGAACTGGGTGACAAGGCAGTACAGGCCCGTGCCGCAGGCATCGCAACTCGGCGCAAACCCGATCGCACCGTGGTTACCGAGATGGACCTTTACATCGAGGAGAGGCTATTCAAGTTCGTCCGCGCGCGCTTTCCCGATGACGGGTTCGCCGGCGAGGAAGGCAAGGCCGTCGCGTCCCGATCCGGGCGGGTCTGGCTGGTCGACCCCATCGACGGCACCCAGCAGTACGTACGCGGTCAGGACTTCTGGGGCATCCTCGTGGCCTGCGTCGCCGACGACGTCCCCGACCTAGGGATCATCGCTCACCCCGCTCGACAGGAGGTGGTGTGGGCCGAACGCGGAAAGGGATGCCACGCCGGCACCGGAGCACGGGAGGAGCGGTTACGCACATCCCTGGTCGACCGGATCGAGGACGCGTACGTTCTCCACAACGGCATAGACTTCGCCTGCCGGACGGACAAGCTCGACCAGTTGCGCCGCATCGTGCAATCGGCCGAGGCTGAGCGCGGCTACGCGGACTCCTTCGGCCACACGGAAGTCATCCGGGGACATGCCGACGTCATGATCGACTTCCTCGCCGAGCCGCACGACATCGCCGCGGTCGCGGTCTGCGTCGTCGAGGCGGGAGGATCCTGGTCCGGCCTCAATGGGCAGAACTCCGTCCACCAGCCGGGACAGGTGTCCGTGACCGCCAACGGTCCTCTGGGTCCGCTCGTGTCCGCCGCGCTGACGGCAGAGGTGGTGGCATCGTGACCCACCAGGTTCCCTTTCACCGACTGATCGCCTCAGACGACGAAATCGAGGCGATGGTGCGGACGCTTCGGTCCGGCTGGCTGACCACCGGCCCGCAGGTGCGAGAGTTCGAGTCGGAGTTCGCCCGCGCCGTCGGAGTGAAGGACGCCATCGCGGTCTCGTCCGGCACCGCGGCGCTACACCTCCTCCTACTCGCCGCCGGCATCGGACCCGGCGACGAGGTGATCGTTCCCACGCTAACTTTCACCGCCACGGCGGCCAGCGTCGCCCATGTGGGCGCACGCCCGGTACTCGCGGACGTCGACCCCGACTCGCTGATGTTGACCGGCGCTGAGATCGAACGCCGGTTGACCAGCCAGACCCGGGCGGTACTGATGGTCCACTTCGCCGGGCTGCACGGTGACATGAAGGACCTCACCGCCGCCGCCGGTCCGTCCCGCCTGGTGTTCGAGGACGCCGCACACGCCCTCCCATCGAGCCGTGACGGACGGCACGCCGGCGCCGTCAGCGACGGCGCCGCCTTCAGCTTCTACGCCACGAAGACGCTGAGCACGGGCGAGGGCGGAATGGTGATCCTGCCCGACCGTGAGCAGGCTGCCCGTGCTCGGAAACTGTTGCTGCATGGCATGAGCAAGGGCGCGCTGGACCGGTACGGCTCGGGGTCGTGGTGGTACGACATCGAGGATCTTGGCTTCAAGTACAACATGACCGACGTGGCGGCCGCGTTGGGCCGACAGCAGTTGACGACACTGACAGCACGACGAAGCGCGCGCCGGACGATTGTCGACGCCTACGACTCGGCCTTCGCGAGTCATCCAGCTCTCCAACTGCCGAGCCGGCTTGACGAGGAGTCGCACAGCTGGCACCTCTATGTGCTGCGGCTCAACCTCGATCGCCTCCACTGCTCCCGTGACGCGTTCCTCGACCAGCTGAGACAGCGCGGGATTGGAGCAAACGTGCACTTCATACCCCTGCACCTGCACTCCGCGTACCAACGCCGCTATGCCTATCGTCCCGGCGACTTTCCTCAGGCGGAAGGGGAGTACCAACGGATGATCTCCCTGCCCCTGTGGCCCGGCATGACGGCGCGCGACATCAGCGCGGTGACCACCGCTGTACTGGACATCGCCGAGGCCGAGCTCAAGGGCTAACCCCGCCGAGCAGAGCCAGTAACTCGTCTTAGGCACCCCGCTCGCCCGAGGTGCCTCGCCCGCGGCGGCACCGCCTCGCCACCCCAGCGGCACCTCGTGTCCGGGCCGTCACCCATCACAGGGACATCTCTACCGTTCAGCGGCCCACCAGACGCAACGGAGGATTTATGATGAGAACCGCCCCGCAAGGCACCGACACGACGCCACCCCGTCGGTTCCTGGCCTTCATCGAGAGCAACATGACCGGTACCGGCATTCAGGCGTTGAAGCTCGCCCGCGCCAACGGCTACCGCGTCGCTTTTCTCACCGCCGACTTCGACCGCTACGCGGCCGACCTGGACGCCATCGACACCATAGTCAGCCAGGCCGACGAGGTCGTCACGTGCGACACCCAGGACGTACACGCCATGGAGAAGGTGTTGCGGAGCCTGCCCGTCCCGGTGCTCGGCGTCATGACCGTCATGGATCACTTCGTACCACTCGCGGCGGCCACCGCCCAGCGGTTGGGACTACCGGGCCTGAGTCCACAGGCCGCGGACAAGGCACGGAACAAGCTCAGGACGCGCGTCGCATGTGCGGAGCGGGGCGTCGCCGTACCAGCTTTCCGGTTCGTTTCGTCTCCAGCGGAAATCGACGCCGCTCTCGACGTTGTCGGACTGCCATGCGTGCTCAAGCCGGTCGACGAGTCGGCGAGCATCGGTGTGGCGTTGTGCCGGACCCGGCAGGAGGTGCATGACCGGATCAGCCTGCTGATGATCAGCCCGATCAATTCCCGGGGCCAGCGCAGGACCCCTGGAGGGCTCATCGAGGAGTGCCTCTTCGGCCATGAGGTCAGCGTGGAGACCTTCACCTATGGCGGCCAGACCAGAGTGCTCGGAGTGACCGACAAACTGCTCGGCCCGACACCTCACTTCATAGAACTCGGGCACACCTTCCCGTCCTTCCTGCCGGAGACGTCTCGTCGGGCGGTCGCCGATCTGGCGGTGGCCGCCCTTGACGCGATCGGATTCGACTTCGGCCCAGCCCACACTGAGGTCAAGCTGACCGGGCAAGGCCCGTTCCTAATCGAGATAAACGCGCGCTCGGGAGGGGACTTCGTGCCTGACCTCGTGCACCACGCCACCGGGATTGCCCTGCTCGAAGAGTCGATCACCGCCCATGCGGGCGGAGAGCCAGACCTGCGCCCGAAGCGGAAGAGAGGGGCTGCCATCAGGTTCCTGGTGGGTCGTCGGGGTGTGGTCGAAGCGGTGCCAGACTTGAGTATCCTGAGCAACTTTCCCACCGTCGTGTCGTCCCGCATCAAGGTCGCGCCCGGCTGGCACACGCGCTGGCCCACCAACAGCCACGACCGCATCGGGTACGTGATGACGTGTGCCCCGACGGCCCCAAAGGCCGCCGCCGACGCGGACGCCGCCCTGGCGCACCTCAACGTCACGTATCGGGAAGCGGTGGCCTAGTGCTCGTGCCGGTGGAGGGCGGACAGCCGGGGAAGAGGGCGGACGCGGCGATGATCGGAAGCCGGAGGACGTCAAGGGTGGTAGCGCAAACCGACCTTGCAGGCCTGGACGCGGGTCGTTTGATGGACCTAATGGCTGCAATGGTGTCGATCTTGACAATACCGGCGGTCGCGAGCGACCACGCCGACGCTCTCGCCGTACCGGTCGGCCAGGGCGAGCAGTCTCGCCTCAAAGCAGCCATCGACAAGTGGGAGAGGAACGACGCTGCACGCCGGCTGCTGATCACTAATGGCAACCCGGCAGAGCGAACGTACCGCGAGATCACCCTGGAGTACCTACACGAGCTCGGCCTGCGCCGCTTGGACGGGGTCCACGTCCAGCGGGAACCAGCGCCGAACACAGCGATCCAGGCTGCGTGGATCGTCGACCGGGTCGAGGAGTTCGACGTAGAGGTCGTCGGCGTCGCCGTTGCGGCGTACCACCTTCCCCGGGTCTACCTCACCGTCCTGAAGGAGTTCGTCAAGCGCGGCAAACTGTTGCCTCTCGTGCCGCTACCGGTGCCACTCGCACCGACAAGCCCGAGCCCCGAGACCGGGATGAGCCAGTTTGATCTCGTGCCGGGAGAAGCCCTACGCATGCTGAGATACGTGGACCTAGGTTGGGTTGCTAGCCCCGAAGAACTGCGGGCCTACCTCGACTGGCTCTGGCGGCACCACCGGGCGCTCCTGCGGTGACCGGCAGATGGCGCGCGGACCGCAAGATACCGCGGGAGAGACAGGAAAAGACGTGAAGCGCGGCTTGATGGTATCGACAGTCGGCGAGTACGCGGACCCAAAAGTGCTGGTGTCGCTAGCCGTCGCGGCCGAGTCACACGGTTGGCAAGGCTTCTTTCTCAACGACTACCTGCTCTACAAGCGGGATGTGCCCACCCCGGTCACGGACACCTGGGTGGCGCTGGCGGCCATCGCCGCGAAAACCAGGAGAATCGTGATCGGCCCCATGGTCACCGCTCTGGCCCGCCGCGACCCGTGGACGGTGGCAAAGCAACTCGTGGCGCTCCAGCAGCTCGCCCCCGGACGCATCAGGTTCGGGACCGGAGCCGGAGGTCCGGCGGAGGCGGACTTCGGTGCGTTCGGTCGCGAGACGTCATACCAGCAGCGGCGCGACAGAATGCTGGAGGCGCTCGGACTTCTGCGGCAGTTCCTGAACGGGACACCGGCGCGCCATGTGGGCACCTACTACCAGGTGGCAGCGGTCAAGCTGTTGCCGCTCCCGATCACACCCATTCCGATCTGGGCCGGCGGCTACTGGCCAGGCCGATCGATCCTGGAGCTTGCCGCCACCGCGGACGGTGTGTTCCCGGAAAAGCGGGATGGTGACCTCACCCCTGACGACGTCGCGCAGATGCGCGCCGTCGTGGACGGCATCGCTCGACCGGACGGGCTGAGGACCGAGCTGATCGTCGAGGGTCGGACCGACGGAGAGGAATCGAGATTCGACGGCTACGCCGGTGCCGGAGCCGACTGGTTCCTGGAGTACGTGGGTTGGCGGCGAGGGGGACCGGCGGCAGCATACGAACGCATCCGACAAGGGCCGGCGGGTGGCGGAGCAGCACCGACGCGCTCATCGAACCTGTGATCCACACCCGGCCGATCGTCCTAGCCGGACCCGTTTCCGACGTTGAGGAGAAGACATGATCGAGAACCCGACCAACCAGCACCAGGTTTCCGAGCCCGCCGTCCTGGACGCTTTGTTAAGGACCGCGACGGAGGCCCTTGAACTACCGGTGACCGCGAATGACGATCTGTTCGACCTCGGACTAGACTCCTTGAGCGCTCTGGAGATCTGCGCCACGATGGAGGATCAATTTCCCCTCGAATGCTTCCCCGAGGATGTGTTCGAGCACCCGGTTCCCGTGGACCTCGCCCGTCATCTCTCCAGTCGTTCGCACACCACCTGAGCGCTTCGCCGCTGTCAGGGCGTAGGCGCCGCACCGGCATCGGGCGCCTACGCCGGCGAATCTGCGCGGATGCAGGCACCGCACCGATCTCGGCGTCTAAGAGCGCGTTTGGTTTGTGGGTGGGTCGGGTGTGTCGCACAGTGGGTCCGGTCGATGGTTGTAGCCGGGTCGGTAGTGTGGTTCCCCTCGTAACGTGGAGGCCAGAGCTTGGGGGATAGAGGTTCATGGCTGAGACGAGACGCCGGTTCGATCCGGAGTTCCGCGCGGGCGCGGTCCGGATTGTGCGGGAGACCGGGAAGTCGATCGCGCAGGTAGCGCGTGATCTGGGGATCAACAGCGGCACCCTGGCCAACTGGGTTCAGCAGGATCGTGCCGCTCGTGGCGAAGCCGCTGCCGGGCAGCTGGCCGAGGACGAGCGGGCGGAGCTGGCGCGGTTGCGGCGGGAGAACGCCGAGCTGGCGATGGAGCGTGATGTCCTCAAGCGATCCGTGGTCCTGTGGGTCAAGGAAGCGACGGGCCGGTGAGCGTGGCCGCCTTCATCGTTTCCCAGAGGACCGAGCACGATGTGCCGCACGCGGTGGCCTGCCGGGCGTTGGGGGTGTCCGAGTCGTGGTTCTACAAGTGGCGCGACCGTCGGCCGACGCCTCGCCAGGATCGTCGGACCAGGCTGACGGACGCGGTCCGGCGCGTCTTCGACGCCTCGGGCGGCACCTACGGCAGTCCACGCGTCGGCGACGAGTTACGTGAGCAGGGCTGGCGGGTGTCGGACAACACGATCGCCGCGGTCATGGCTGATCTGGGCCTGGTCGCCAGAGCGAAACGGCGCCGGCGTGGGCTGACTCGGCAGGGCAAGCGGCCAGCCGCCCCGGACCTGGTCAAGCGTCAGTTCACCGCATCCGCGCCGGACGTGGCCTGGTGCGGCGACATGACCGAGATCGCTACGCAGGAGGGCAAGCTCTACCTCGCCACCGTCATCGACCTGTACTCCCGGCGCATCCTCGGCTACGCCATGGGCGACCGGCACGACGCCGGTCTGGTCGTCGCCGCGTTGAACATGGCCGCGGTCACCCGTGGCGGCGACGTCGCCGCAGTGATCTTCCACAGCGACAGGGGCAGCGAATACTGCTCGGCCGACTTCGCCCGGGCGTGCGCCCGCTGGAAGGTACGCCAGTCGATGGGCCGGGTCGGCTCGTGCTTCGACAACGCCGTGGCCGAGGCCACCTTCTCCACCATCAAGGTCGAGTACGTCCACCGCCACCAGTTCCGCACCCGTACCGAGGCCCGGCTGAAGATCGCCACCTGGATCACCGACTTCTACAACCGGCGCCGCCGCCACTCCGTCTGCGACGGACGCTCACCGATCGACTACGAACGGTCAACTACCCACGTCCTGGAAAACCAGGCCGCATAACCGAGTCCTCCACGATTCCAGGGGATTGACAGAGGCGCACCTGGCGAACGCCTCCCCAGACGACGAGCCGATGTGGATCCGTACCAGCGGCTTCACCGAAACCTCCCTCGCCAGCCAAGCTGGCCAGGCCCTTCGAGACCTGGGCGATCTCCCCGGAGCCGAGACACAACTCCGACGATCGATTGCTACTCGAAACGCTGACGCATACCGCCGAATCCATACCTTAACGCTGGCGAACATCGCGGATGTCCAATGCAGTCAAGGTCGACTTCACGAGGCCTCCAAGAACTGGAACTACGCCATGGACACGATGGCGGGTATTAGATCTGGGCGTGCCCACCTGGCCGTAAAGAACATCCGAACACGCCTCGGCGGCCTCGGTGCCCGGCTTCCCGCATTCGCCAAGCAGCTCGACCAACGCGCCGCCGCCCTCTTGCAAAAATAAAGGCCCAACCATCCGAGCCGAGGGCGGCTCCGCGACATGACTGGGCAGTCCTTATGCGCGTCCTCGTCTCAGCGGTCATCAGGGGGCGGAGCCTGTCAAGTCAACTGAGACATTTTCTTGATTTTGTTTAGCTTTGTGCTGCTGGTTGGTTGGGCACGGGCGAGGCGGTGGTCTGTTCGGGGTCGCTGTTGTCGGGTTTGTTGATCCATGCCCGGTCCGGGAGGCGGGGCGGGCGTGGACGGCGGCGGCCGAACCGTTGCGGGTGCGCTGCCCAGGCCGCGTCGAGGGTCTGTTGCCGCTGTTCACGGATCTGCCCGGCGGTGCCGTGATGCACCGATGCCGGGGTGTGCAGGCCGACCCCGGAGTGCCGGTGCTCGTGGTTGTAGTAGGTGTAGAACGCCTCGCAGTGCTGCCGGGCGTGCTGGATCGACCCGAACCGCTCGGGAAACGTCGGGTCGTACTTCAACGTCTTGAAGCTCGCCTCGATGTACGGATTGTCGTTCGATGTCTTCGGACGGCTGTGGCTACGGCCGATCTTCAGATCGGTCAGCAGCTGGGTGACGGTCTTGCTGGTCATCGCGGCGCCACGGTCGGCGTGCACGGTCAACTGATCGGCATCGACGCGTTCGCGGGCGGCCGCGTCAGCGATCAGCGCCTCGGCGAGCTGGCCGTCCTCGTGCGCGGCGACCAGGTGCCCGACGACGTAACGGGACCAGATGTCGATCACGGTGTAGAGGTGGAACCAGACGCCCTTCTGCGGGCCGCGCAGCTTGGTGATGTCCCAGGACCAGACCTGGTTCGCCGCGTCGGCCACGAGTTCGGGTTTGGTGCGGGCCGGATGGCTGGCCTGGCTGCGGCGTTCGCCGCTCTGCCCGGCAGCCCGCAAGATCCGGTACATCGTGGACTCCGAGCACCACCAGCGGCCCTCGTCGAGCTCGCGGGCCCACACCTGCGCCGGCGCCAGATCTTGGTACTCGGGCCGGTTTAGCAGTTGCAGCACCTGCTCACGTTCCGCCTCGGACAACGCCGACGGCGGTGGCCTGCGCGCGGTCCGCGGCCGTGAGATTAGCGGTGGTACGCGGTGCCGGTAGAGCGTCGCGCGGGAAACACCGGTCAGCCGGCAGGCCCCGGCGATGCCCCACGCCGGGGTCAGCGCCTGCTGTGCCTCGGCGAGGACGGGTTCGGCATCGGCGCGGAATCCGCGCTCTCGGAGAGCAGTTCCAAGAGCGCGTGCGCTTTTCCCATGATCTGCAACGCGGTCTCAGTCTTGGCCAGCTTGGCCTGCAAGCGGGCGTTCTCCCGCTGAAGACGGGCAAGTTCGGCGCTCTCGGCCTTCTTCGCTGCCCGCGCGGCCGATTGCCGCCGGTCCGTCAAGCCGGCCGACGCTCCGGCGTCTCGGGCCTTGCGCCAGTCGAGAATGTGTGACCCGTACAACCGTTCCCGGCGCAGAATCGCCCCGCGAGCCGCCGCGTCCGGCGCCGCGTCGTACTCGTCCAGGATCCGCGCCTTGAACTCTGCGGTGAATGTCCGCCGCTGGGGCCGGGCGTCCGGATCCAGGCTCTCGTGGGGCTTCGACGTTATGCTAATGATCTCTCCTCAGGACCGTCCAGGAAGAGTATCCCCTGGTAGACGGGCTGTCTCACATCAGCGTGACAGGGAGGGGGGCTCTGCGCGTGCGCTCTGGCACACGCCACCAACCCGGCTACCTCCACCGACGACGGCTGGCTCTGAGCAATCCGAAGCCCCAACCTGTACGGCTCACGAGAACGACCGCGCCACTACGTGAGGATGCCCCGGCCGATCGGCCGGGGCATCCTCACGTAGTTACTAGAGCGCGAAGGTGGCCTTCACGATCAGGTGTCGATCAACCACGTTCCGCTGTTGCAGTTCTGTGACGTGCCCCCGGCAGGATTCGAACCTGCGACACACGGTTTAGGAAACCGATGCTCTATCCCCTGAGCTACGGGGGCGCGAGGGCCTAGTCTAGCGACCTGGGGGTTCACCTGGGGTGGCAGGGAGTGGCCCACGTTCACCCGCGTTCCCCGGACCGCCGTTGTCGCAGCCCAGGAGCACACGCCGAGCACACGAACCCCGGTTTGCGACCGCCGGTCGGCCGCGTTGACCCGCGTTGGCACCGGTTCACCCGGGTTGGCATCCGCTGGAGGAGTCTCACCGCGCGCGGCCAACCGCAGAAGGCAGCAGCTGTGCACTCCCGCCGCGCGGCTCGGGTGGCGGTGGGCAGGCGCACTCACGCGACCACCCCTCCCCCGAGGGTGCCCCCCAGGCTTCCTGAACCCGAGTCGGTCTGGCTCTTGATGAACACGAGGACGTCCTCGTGGGCGATCAGGTGCATGGGAGTGCCGGCGGCCCGCGCCTTACGGACCGCCTGCAATTGGAAGAACGACGGCCGCGCGACGAGACCGCCGTCGCGGACGGCGGCGAGCAGCGCCACGCACCGGTCGACGGGGGTGAGGCCCGCCCGGATGCCGGCGCCGATGACGGCCGACGGCAGGTCGACCAGTTCGCCGTGCTTGCGCCACGGTCGGGCGGTCACGACGACGACGCCACCGGGGCGCAGGAGGGTGTGGCAGCCGGCGAGGATCTGGGCGAACCCGTCAGCGAGCCCGGTGAGGTCGCGGTAGGCGAGGTTCCCGCGGTCGGTGCCGTCGTTGTAGGCGTTGTCGAACTTCGCCACCCCGTCGGCGCCGGGCCGGACCAAGCCGTGCACGGTCGGCCCGTACGGCGGCGAGGTCACCACGAGGGCGACCTGCCCTGTCAGGGCCGCCGGCACCAACGACAGGATGCTGGTGGCGTCGCCGCGGATGACACCGGCCCGGCCGGTCGCGCCCTGGGTGTGGGCGTGCTTGATGTTGGCGTCGGCGATGTCGGACCAGCGGGACTCGTACTCCACCCCGATCGCGTCCCGGCCGGCGTGGATCGCCTCGACCAGGGTGGTGCCGATCCCGCACATCGGGTCGAGCACCAGGTCCCCGGGCGCGGTGTAGGCGGTAACGGCGTGCGCGGCGATCGCCGGGAGCATCCGTGCCGGGTGCTGCACCGATTCGCGCACGTACCGGCCGCGGCGCTGGACCGGGCCGGTTGCCTGCGCGGTCGCCCACACCGACAGCCGCTCGGGCGGAGCGGCGCGGTGGCGTCCTCCGGCGGCCCTGTCGGCGGCGCCGCTGGCGGTGGTCGGCTCGTCGGGTTCGGGCGCCACAGAGTCCGCGCGGTGCTTAGCCACGGCGACCACCGCCCTCGCGCCCGCCCTGTCGCGGGGCGTGGCGCTGGCTCTGGGCCTGGCTGAAGACCATCAGGTCCGCGTGGACTCGTAGGTGCGCCACCTGCCAGCGCTGGTTGATGGCGGTGGTGAGGGTGAGCAGTTCCTCGTCGGTGACGTGGTAGACGAACGCGTCCCCGTCGGTGTCGGCGGTGACGGCGACGAGGTGCTGCAGGTAGCCCAGTCCGACGTCGGCGGCGGCCTGGACCACGCCGGAGAAGTCCTCCGGGCCGGCGGTGGTGCCGGCCGGGACGGTGACGACGAGGATCAGGCAGCCGCCCGGTTGCAGCAACGCGGCGCAGCCGGTCAGCAGCCACGCCAGCCGCACTCGGTTCGCGGCGACGCTCTCGTGCAGGGGCCAGCAGGCGACCACGAGACTGGTCGCTGCCTGCAGGGAGCCGCCGGGTGGCAGGTCGGCCACCGAGTCGGCTGGTGGGTGCAGCTGCGGGTCGGTGAGATCGTCACCGAACCAGGCGCCCATCTCGGGCAGGTCGTCCTCCTCGCCCGGTTCCGCGCCGCCGGTGGTGCCGGCGGGCGGGACCGCAGTGGCCGGGCCGATGATCAGGCTGGACGCGTCGGTGAACCACGCCGGGTGGTGACGGCGCGCCCCGGCCGTGCAGGCCTGGATGAGGGCGTGGTCGGTGGTGAGGTCGACGACCGCCTCGCCGGGGCGGCTGTAGGCGGCGATGAGGCGGTCGGCCAGTCGGGTGCCGATGCTGCGGCCGGCGTCGCCTGGGGTGCGGGCGGTGCGCCAGACGGTGAGCGGGACCGGCGGGTCGCCGGCGACCAGGTCGGTCGGTGTCGGGTCGACCCCGGCCAGGAGGCCGGTGTCGACGGTGGGATCGTGCTGCGGGTTGTGGTGCTGCGGCGTGTGCTCGCTCATGTGGTGTCGGCTCCGCGCCGCGCTGTGGTGCGCTGACACCCTCAAACCGGTGTTTGTGAGCTGTGGCGAACACCTAGCGATCTCACGGGGATCTCACGAATGTCTGACAACCGATTCCTGTCCGCTCGGCTGGCCTCGGGAACGCGGGATGATCCGGCTGTCGCCGGCTCGACCGGGCCGGGGTCGGCGTCGTGAGATCGTCAGAGCGATCGGCCGCCCCCGGCTGTCAGACACGCACGGTCACGACCACCTCGACCATGACAGCGACTTGCATCGATGACACGGAGGCGCTGGCCGGTCTTGTCAGATCGCCGTCCGATGTCCCGGACGGCGGCGGCGTCTGTCCTGACGGCGGCGGCGTCACGGAGGACACCGGTGCTGGATTGTCATCGGAGGCGGCGGCCGTGTCAGACCTTCCCCACGCCGGACGAACGCCGTCAGACGGCGCGCCACCGCGGCGCGCAGGGCTGACGATGGCATTCGGCTGCAGTGTCAGCCTGTTGTCCGTTGACAGCGAAGTTGAACCGTGTTGGTCGTCGTGACCAGGGACGGTTCATCTTCGATGGCAAAGAAGTTGGTTCGCGTGCTCAGATGTGGCCGTCGGGCTTGAGATCTGTGCCACCGAATCTGAACCTGATCGTGGTGTTGGCCGTCGCGCTGCGACCGGGTTAGGGAGCGTTCGGGTTCGGTCGTTGACGGGTTCGGCTGCCGATGGAGTGCTGGCGGTGTTCGCGGGAGACGTAGTCACGGACGGTGTGATACGAGGTCTCGGCGTGGTGGTCGTCGACGAGGCGCTGCCAGATGGACACGATCGTGATGTCTGGTTCGGTGGTGATCATCTGGTCGATGTGGGGGCGGAGCCGATCCAGGATGGGGTTGCTGTAGGTGCTCTGCGCTTTTGGTGTGGCTGGTTCCGGTGCCCGGCCGGTGAGGGCTTGCTCGACGACTGCGGGGTCGGTGAGGAACTGGCTGGCCAGTGCGGTGATGAGGTCGTGGCCGGCTGCGTGTGCGCGAATCGCGGTGAACAGTTCGGCTCTGCTGAGTAGGAATTGGGCGGATGCGGTGTCGGCGGGGTCAGCGCGGGCGCGGTTGACGTAGTTGCGGACGGTCCAGTAGGAGACCGTCAGGGCCTGCTCGGCTTGCAGCTGCTGCCAGATCGACCAGATCGTCGCCGTCGGGTTCTGGGCGATGAGGTGGTCGAGGTGGCCGGCGACGTGGTTCAGCACGGGGTTGTTCCATGGGCTGCGGTTGTGGTGGCGGGGCCCGGTCTGGTTCGTTAGCGCTCGGATGATCGTGCGTCGCGGGACCGCGAATTGCCTGCTCAGTCGGTTGACGGTTTCGTCTGCGCCGGCTGCGCGGCGCAGGGCCGAGGGCAGGCCCGCCGGATCGTGGGGTTCCCGCGTGACGGGCGTCGCGTCGGTTGGCCGCGGTGTGCGCAGTGGGGGGCCGGGCGCTGCCGGTCGGAGGGCGGGCATCACCCGGGTGAGCTCGTCGGTCGTGCGGCCTGTCACGGCCGCCAGGCGTGAGACCTGGAGACCACCAACGGTTCCCGGCGTGGAACTGAGATAGGTGCGCAGGTAGCTGGGGCGCAGGTGGTTGGCGGTGGCTAGACGCCGCAGGAACGACTCTGGGCTTTCCCCTGGGCTCAGCGCAACGTGCCGGGGTAGCCGCTGCGGACGGTCGGGCGTGGTGTCGCGGCTCATGGGATCGGGGCGGTTTGCCTGCTCGCGGGCTGGCGGGGTCTGCGGGTGGCCCTGCTGGCGGCGGTCTGCGCGGCGATGTCGATCTGGATGGAGTCCAGGCTGCGGCGGGTGATGCGTTCGGTGCCGTCGAGGACGGCTTGGACCGCGGCGCCGCGGATGAGCCTCAGCAGGCTGCCGATCATGCCGCTTGTGCGTTGGTGCAGGTAGTCGCCCAGGCCGGTGAGGGTGTCGGGGTGGTGGCGGTGCAGGCGGAGGCTGTCTTCCAGGACGGCGATGAGCCCGGTCCAGTGCTCGCCGGGTGCGAACGCCTCGGTGCGGATCATGCTGAAGCGTCCGGCGATCTGCTCGCCGCGGGTGCCGGCCAGCAGACCGGCGCGTTCGACGTCGATGCCGGCGTAGACGAATGTGGCGGGGATGCGTTCGGAGAAGTACTTGAGCATGTCGGAGGCCTCGGCGCCGGTGCGGGTGGCCAGGGCGAGGTTGTGTATCTCGTCGACGGCCATCAGAGCGGTGCGCGCGTCGATGCAGACCCCGCAGACGGCCTCGATGATGTCGGTGATGTTCGCTCGTGGGGCCGTGGGCAGGCCGAGGAACCGGGCGAACTCGATCGCGATCATCTTCGCCGTCGCGGCCGGTGGGACGGTGATGTAGACGGTCGGAATGTCACCGGCGGATTCAGGGCGGCGTCCCCGGTGGATGACGTCGAGGGTTTTGCCCAGTTGCGTCAGGGCGGTGGTCTTGCCGGTGCGGGCGGCCCCGGACAGGATCAGTCCGCTGCGGCCGGAGTGGGCGTTGCGGTTGAGGTAGGTAAGGCGGCGTCCCTCGGTGATGACCTGCCGGATCGTGGGTGTGGCCACCACCAGCAGGTAGGCGTGATAGTTCAGGCGCCGCTCGTCGTAAGTCAGGCGATCGTGGTCGGACAGCTGGTTCCAGTCCCGCTCAGGGAGCAACTTCGACGCGACCGGGGCCTCCTGCACGAACGCCCGCCAGCCGGCCAGGGTGGTCAGCTGCCGGTGCGTGCCGTCGTCGGAGTTTTGGGGCCGGGCGGTCACCAGCGTTTCTTCGCTTCCTCGTGAGCGTCGAACACTCCCAGCGGGATCACCGGGGCGATCGGGCCGGTGTCCTCGCCGTCCGCCTCGTCCTGAGCGCCGTCGAAGGGCGGCGACGGCAGAGGGACGGCAGGGGTCGCGGCGCGGGTGCGGGCGACGACCCGCCTGTCTCGCCGCGAGGGCGCGGCAGCAGCGGAAGACTCAGGCGGTCCGCGATGCGCGCGTTGCAGCAGGGCGTTGACCGCGTCGGCGAGCTCGGCCTCGGTGGCCTCCGGCAGGCCCTTGCGGACGTGGTCCCAGGCGAGTTCCCCGAACGGACTGATGACCCTGTCCAGGTGTTTCCAGCCCGCCCGGATCCAGCCGCCGGCCGGGTCACGCACCCAGACCCGGGACACGTCGTAAGGGTCGTAGTGAATCTCCCACCGGTCGTTCTTGGCCGTCACCCCGGAGGGCTGCCCGCGCAGCGGGTTGAGCGCCTCGGCGTCGTAGGTGCGGTAGTTGATTCGGATGCCGTAGGCGTTGATCGCCTGCCAGCGGGCCGGTAGCAGCTCGATGTAGTCGGCGCCGGACAGCGCCACCGGGACGTAGCCGGCCGCTTCGATCAGCGCCGCGTACTTCTCGTTCGGGGTGAACGCCCGCCCCGGGCTGACCGGATCCCGCAGGCCGTCATGCGGCCGGTTCTGCCATGCCGCGACGATCCACTCGTCGAGTAGTTCCTGCAGCTCAAGCAGCGACCACAACGGTCCGTCCTCGACCTTGCGTCCGCGACGTTCGGCGTTCGCGCCCGTGTAACCGGCGACGAACTGCGTGAACCCGGTCGCGACCGACGCCAGCATCCGCTCGATGTGGGGTTTGTCGGTCGGCGTTGCCTTATGCGCCGGCTGGAAGTTGATCCCCAGGAACCGGCAGGACGCCCGGAAGTTGTGCGACACGAACACCTTGCCGTGATCACACACGATCGTCTCCGGAACGATCACCGGACGGGCAGCGGCGTGTTCCAGCCGCTCATCGATGCTCAGCAGCCGCTGGTGCGGCAGCACCGAACGGGACATCCGCAGCGCGTCGACCCACCCCGGACGCATCGGCTCGGGCGTCACCGTGCGCGCCAGCAGCACCGACGCGTCCACCGCCTTCGTCGTCGGACGCAACACCGCGGCGGTGACCGTGCGGGTCGCGACATCGATCATGCCGGTCAGCTCCACCCGGCCGACCACCCCGTCATCGAGCAGGACCAGCACGTCCAGTGGGGTCGAGTCGATCTGCATCAGCTCACCCGGTGCGGAAACCGTCACCTGCCCGAACGGCCCGTCCGGGCGGTTGGCCAACGACCGGCGGGTGCGCGCAGCCCCGGTCACGTGCTTGCCCGCGGCGAGCTTGTCGAACAGCCGGTAGAGCGTGCGCTGCGACGGCACCACCACCGCATCACCGCGGGCGGCGAGCAGCTGCTCGGTGCGCCAGAGCACGAAACCGGCCGTGCGTGAGGACGCGTCCGTGGTCTCGGCGATCGCCGCGCGCATCGCTTCCACCACCGCCTCGTCCACCCGCCCGAACACCGGCGTGCGCCGCGCCGCCCGCTGATCAACCAGCCCGAACAACCCCTGCGCCTGATAACGCAGCCGATACCGACGCACCGTACTAATCGCCGCCGGGCAACCAGCGGCGTTCAGCTCGGCCACCTTCGCCCGCTCCCTGCGGGCCAGCGACTGCACCACCGGGTCATACTCCGGACGCGGCCCCTCGCCGACGTCACCGTCACGACGGCGGCCATGCAGCACTTCCAGAATGTGCTGCTCCCACCAGAGCGCCTGCTCGAGCACGGCAGCCGGGACATCCTCCAACTGGCCAGCCGCCGGCACCACCGCCGGCGCTCCCGCGCCGACCACGGCGAAACCCGGTGACGCCTGCAACACCGCCAACGGCACCGTGCTGACCACGCCCATCGCATCGGCCAGCCGGACCGCCGGCCCCGCGACACCGACCACCGTCAACACCGCCCCGTCGACCCGGACCCGATCACCAGGCCCCAACCTTCCCCGCCCGGTCACCGCAGGGCCCCGCCCTGGGCGGCGACGCTCACCAGGCTGCCCGGATGCAACAACTCGATCTCCAGATCAACCCGAAGCACCCGCCACCACAGCAGGTGGAACAGCACCGGCAGCACCGCGAGCCGGTCACCGACCTCCGCGGCGGCCTCGAACAACGGCCTCGGCCGCTGACACACCTCACCCAACCGGTCCGCCAGATCGATGTCCTGGCCGCACCGGGGATGCCGATACCGCGACAACCACCGCACGTTACTCAGCAACACACCAGGTAGCACCCCAACCCGGCGGAACTCCCACCCCACCTGCGCGCAAGCCCACGCCGTCACGGCGAACGCCTCTTCGTCAGCAGGTGCGACTCGCTCGTCCGGCCGCACATCGATCACCACGCCGGTCCCGTCCACGCTCCGCGCGAAGTAGTCGGGCGCGTGCCGACGCGACCGCGTCCCGTCCGACCAGTGCAACCAGAACGGCTGCGACGCGACACCCACCACCTCCTGGTCGAAGTCCAGCAACATCACATGGTCACGTTCGAGCCAGGACTCGTAGCCCACGTGCCGGCCCGTCGTGGCCGACCACCACCACCCGGCGAAATCCCGCCGACCCCTCGACCAGCGGAAACGCCGCACCGGCTCAACGTCCTCGAACGCCATCGCCCGGCACGCCAGCAACGGCTCACGCTGCCGCCCGGCGGCACCGACGAACTCCAGCACCACCTCCTGCTGGCCGGGCTCCACCGCCACAGACCGAGCCAATCCCACCATCCACTCCAGACTCGATCACCGGGGTGGGCCAACTGTAGTGGCAGAAAATCCATCCGAACCAGATTCGATGGCAAGGAGTTCAACTTCGCTGGCAACGGACACCTGTCGCGATCTGACACCGTGCTGCCCGCGGGGCGCTGTTAGACGCTGTGAGACCGGCTGGGTCCCCGTTGTCAGACCCCTCGGCCGATGTCGTGTCCCTCGCGGCCTTGTCCCGTGCCCTTCGTCTCCTGTCGTGTCAACGCGCAGGTCAAGGCGGCTTTGTCAGAACGGTGACGCGCGCCAGCGTCGGTCGTCAGTCAGCGGGTGGCCGGTGGCGGCTGGTGCTGTCGAGCCGAGGATTCATGCCTGTTGGCCTGCGTTGTCAGGGGCCGGTGAGACCGAGGTGGCGCAATGGCGGTCAGGCGCGCCGGCCGTACACCTCCGGCCCGTCATCGACATTCGTCTCTGACATGGGAGTTCGTGACATGACCGTGTCCGCCAAGGACTGGCCCGACTCGCCTCTGGACGCCGTGGACACCGCGTTCGCCGACCTGACCTGCGACCCCGACCCGTTGTCACTGGACCTCGACCCGCTGGCCGATCAGCTCGGCGATGACAGTGGTCTGCCCGGCGGTGTCATCGCGCTGCCGGCGTTGCGGCAGTGGCTGCTGGAGCACCCCCGCGCCTACACGGCACGTGACGTCGTGTGGCGGGAGCTGGTCCGCCGCGCCCGTCTCGACGGGCCCGCCTGGGTCATCGCCGCGGTCGCCCTGGCGATGCCGGCGCTGCGCCGCTACGCCGGCCGGCTGCACACTGGCTGGGCCGGTGACGCTCACGACCTGGACGCTGAGATCCTCACCGGCTTCCTGGGCGCCCTGCGGGACCGGGTCGACCTGGCCAAGCCGGCGCCGTACGCGGCGCTGTGCATGGCGGCGTGGCGGGCCGGCCACGAGCTGCGGCAGCGTGACGGCGCCGAGGCCGTTCCGGTGGACGACCTCGAACACGTCACCGGCCCCCGCACCCCGAAGCGTCCTTACGGCCATCCGGACCTCCTCGTACGCCGGGCCGTCGAGTTGGGCATCGTCGACGAGTGCGATGAGCAGCCCTACATTGACGTGCGGCTGGGCCACCGGGCCATCGAACCCATCGCCGCCCGCCTCGGCCTGGAGGTCGACACGCTGCGGCGGCGCGTCGAGCGCATCGACGTCCGCATCGCCGACGCGCTCGCCGCCGGAATGCTCACCGAGGCGACCTCACCCCGGGCGCGAAAAGACCTCACCGCCGCGGCCGAGCGACGGCAGCACATCCGGGCCGCCCGCGGCGGCAGCGCACGGCATCCTGTGGCGCAGGTGACGCTGGCAGCCGCCTGACCGCCGACCATCCCGCAGGCTCTCCCGACGCGGGCCCGACCATCTGGTCGGGCCCGCGAGCGCGTACGGCGAACCCGCCGCGCCGCACCACTTCGACCGGCTCCCACCCTGGTGCGGGAAGGGCCGTCGTACTCACTTTCGGGCGGCCCGTCGGATCTCTCACGGATCTGACAGCGGCGCCCACGAGGAGTTGAGGCGGCGGCTGTGAGACCCCGGTGCCGATGCCGACGGCGAGGTCCGCCAGCAGCGGCACGATCGTCGGACAGGCCGCTGACCAGGGTTGTCAGAGGTTCGTGAGGTCGTGTCGGAGCGCTGTGGGATCGGCAGGTGTTCGCCACAGCTCACAAACGCCGGTTTGAGGGTGCGGAACTCCTCCGACGCCACCACGGCGTCACGCAGGGGGTTGATTCCGCCCGCCGCCGGGCCGGGAGGCCGGGTCGGCATGGGACCGGGTGCCTCGGGTGCTGCGCCACGTTGATGCGCTGACACCTCATCGATCATCGCCAACCCGAACGGGAGGACGAGCTCCTCCCGAGGTTCACCACGGTTCCCGGCCGACGTGTGTCTTCCGAGCCCCGGCGGCGGCTCTCCGCCCACCGTTTCGACGAATCGCCCCGGCTGCGAGCCGGGGTGGGAGGTGCAGCCATCATGTTCCGCCCGCTGTTGGCACGTTCACGTGCCCTGACCATCGCCCTCTCCCACGCACTGATGACGACCCGCGCGCTTCGCCTCGTCGCCCGGGTCGCCGCGCCCGCCGCGGCGGCGGCTGTGGTGACGCTGGCCGTGCCGGCCGTCGCTTACGCCGACGCCGGCGGCCCGGTCGTGCTGGCCGCCAACGACCTGCCCACCGTCATCGCCAACCTGCAGACCTGGGTGATGGGCATCCTGGCCGCCGTCGCCACCCTGTTCCTGGTCCTGGCCGGGGTGTACTGGGCCACCGCCGGCGGGGATCCGGCCCAGGTCGACAAGGCCAAGGGCGCACTGAAGAACGCCCTGGTCGGCTACGGCCTGGCCGTGCTCGCGCCCATCCTGCTGGAGGTCGTCCAGGGAATCGTCGGAGGCTGACGATGGCCTGGGCGCTCGACCAGATCCTGGACTGGTTCGCCGGTCTGCTGCTGGACTGTCTGAACGGGCTGATCACCGCGATCACCCACGCGCTGTTGATCACCCCGGACGTGACCAGCCTGCCGCAGGTGCAGGCGCTGACCGGGCGGTCGATCTGGGTCGTCGACACAGTGTTCGTCCTGGTGTTCGTCGCCGCGGGTGTCCTGACCATGGTCGCCGGCGGCGACGAACGCGCCCGTTACACCGCCAAGGATCTGCTGCCGCGGTGCGTCGTCGGGTTCGTCACCGCCCACTTCTCTCAACTGATCGCCGGCACGCTCATCGAGTACGCCAACGCGTTCACCGCCGCACTGACCGCGCAGGACTTCAACGGCGACGGGGCGTTGAACGCCGTCAGGACCCACCTGATGGCCGCGCGTGACCAGACCGCCGGTCTGCTGTTCGTCGTCTGCCTGGCGATCATCGTGTTCCTGCTCGCCGCCACCGCCTGCAGTGTGATCGTCCGCTTCGCGGTCGCGTTGGTGCTCACCGCGGTCGCGCCGATCGCGCTGGCGTGTCACGCCCTGCCGCAGACCGACGGCGTGGCCCGCATGTGGTGGCGGTCGTACGTTGCCATGCTGGCGATCCCGGTGGTGCAGGCGATCGTGCTGTTCGCCGGCCAGTGGATGCTGCTGGACACCAGCAGCATGCTGCCGCTGCTGGGCCTGCCGGTCGAACCGGGTGGTGTGCTCAACCTGTTCGTCGTGATGGTCCTGCTGTGGACCACGGTCAAGGTGCCGGGGTTGATGCGCCGCTATGCCACCAGCGGCGGAGGCGGGCGTGGCGGCAACGTGCTCGGCGCGGTCGTGCGGGTCGTCGTGGTGCAGCAGCTCACCCGCGGGCTTCGCATCCCCGGCCTGGGGGCGGTGCGACGATGAGCCGCGACCGGCGTGACGAACAGGCCGTCACCGCCCGCATGCCCGCCGATGTGGACGCGCCGGACAAGGTGCTCTATGGGCTGACGTTCCGGCAACTGGCGATCCTCGCCGTCGCCGCCGTCATCTTTTACGGCGCTTGGCGCGCCCTCCACGCGATCGTGCCCGCACCGGTGCTACTCGGCGCCGCGGTCGTCCTCGGCGGCCTGGTGTTCGGCCTCGCTGTCGGCCGCCGCGACGGACTGCCCATGGATGTGTGGCTGGTCTCCGCGGTCCGCCACTCCCGGGCGCCACGCGCGCTGTCCACCACCGACACCACCGCGAAGACACCCGACTGGGTGCAGGCCCCGGCGTCGAAGGTGATGCTGCCGGCGCCGCTGAAACTGCCCGCCGACGCCATTGACGACGACGGGGAGATCAGCCTCGGCGGTGTGAAGGCGGCGATGGTCGCGGCGACCAGCGTCAACCTCGCGTTGCGCACCGCCGACGAGCAGGCCGCCCTGGTCGACACCTTCGGCCGGTGGCTCAACAGCCTGTCCACGCCGACGCAGATCGTGGTGTCGGCGCAGCCGGTCGACCTGCACTCGGCCGCCCGCACCCTCGCCCAGGCGGCGGACGGGATGCCGCACCCGGCTCTCGCCGACGCGGCGGCCGACCACGCCCGTTTCCTCGACGACCTCGCCGAGCGGCGGGATCCGCTGCGCCGGCAGGTCCTCATCGTCACCCGCACCACCAGCGGTGAACGGAGCGAGCACGCCGCCCGGCGCCGCGCCGACCAGACGGTTCGGTCCCTGTCCGGGCTGGGCGTCACCACCCGCGCCCTGGACGGCCATGCGACCACCGCCGCCCTGGCCGCCGCGGCGGACCCCTACCGGCCGCCTCGCCCCGGGGGCCTCGCCGCACCCGACACCACCATCACCGCGCCTCCGGCGAGGAGGCCACGCACCAGGAGGACATCGTGATCTCCGTCAAGCGCCGACGCACCCCGAACGACGACAGCACCAGCCCGCCATCCGCAGGACTCGCGGCGACGGTAGCTCCGGCCTCGGTAGAGGTTACGCCGCGGTTCCTGCGGGTCGGCGACGGCTACGCGGCCACCCTGGTGGTGACCGGATATCCGGCGGAGGTCGGGCCGGCGTGGCTGGAGCCGCTGCTGTCCTGGCCGGGCCGCCTCGATCTGGCCCTGCACATCGACCCGATTCCCGCGCCGGTGGCGGCATCGCGGCTGCGCAACCAGCGGGCCCGGTTCGAATCCAGCCGGCGCGCCGACGAGCAGAAGGGCAAGCTGGCCGACCCGTACGTGGAGGCCGCCGCCGACGACGCCGCCGATCTGGCCGAACGCCTTGCTCGCGGGGCGGCGAAGCTGTTCCGCGTCGGCCTGTACCTGACCGTGCACGCCCGCACCGAGGCCGAGGTCCTCGAGGCGTGTGCGCAGGTGAAGGCCGCCGCCGCGTCCACTCTGATCGAAGTGCAGCCCGCGACGTGGCGGCACCTGCCCGGCTGGACCACCACCCTGCCCCTCGCGACCGACAGCCTGCAGATGCGCCGCACCATGGACACCCAAGCCCTGGCCGCCGCGTTCCCCCTCGCCAGCGCCGATCTGCCCGCGCCGCTGCCCGGCGACCCGGCCACCACCGGCGGGGGTCCTGTACGGGGTCAACCCGGACTCGCAGGGCATCGTCTGGTGGGACCGGTGGGCGCAGGAGAACCACAACAGCGTGATCCTGGCCCGCTCCGGCGCCGGCAAGTCCTACTTCGTCAAACTCGACGTGCTCCGCAACCTGTACCAGGGAGTGCAGGTGGCCGTCGTCGACCCCGAGGACGAGTACCTCCGGTTGGCCGACGCGGTCGGCGGCACCATCGTGCGGCTCGGCGCACCCGGCGTGAAGATCAACCCCCTGGATCTGCCGGTCGGGGACATTCGCCCGGACGTGCTCACCCGCCGCGGCCTGTTCCTCCACACGTTGATCAGCGTGTTGGTGGGGCATGTGCCGCCGCCCGCCGAGCGCGCCGCCTTGGACCGGGCGATCCTCGCCGTCTACCGGCAGGCGGGCATCACGGCCGACCCGGCCACCCACCACCGGCCCTCACCGCTGCTGAAGGACTTGGCCGCGACCCTGCGGGCCGACGACAACGCCGCCTCCCAAGAGTTGGCCGCCCGGCTCGCCCCGTGGGTGGCCGGCTCGTACTCCGACCTGTTCGACTCGCCGACCACGACCCGCCCGGACGGGCACCTCGTCGTCTGGAGCCTGCGCAACCTGCCCGATGAGCTCCGCGCCGTCGGCACCCTCCTGGCCCTAGACGAGATCTGGCGGCAGGTCGACCTCCCACCTCAGTATCGGCGGCGGTCCCGCGAGGGATCCCGCCCGCAGGGGCGGCGACTGGTGGTGGTGGATGAGGCCTGGCTGCTGATGCGCGACGGGGAAGGCGCCCGGTTCCTATTCAAGATGTCCAAGGCCGGCCGGAAACGCAACGCCGGCCTGTCGGTCATCACCCAGGACGTCGCCGACGTGCTCGGCACCGACCTCGGCCACGCCGTCGTCTCGAACGCGGCCACGCAGGTGCTGCTCAAGCAGGCCCCGCAGGCCATCGACCAGGTCGCCGACGCGTTCGGTCTGACAGCCGGGGAGCGGCGGATGCTGCTGTCGGCCCGGGTCGGGCATGGCCTGTTGATCTCCGGCACCAACCGGACCGCGTTCGAGTCGATCTCCTCGCAGGCCGAACATCTCCTCGCCACGACGAAGCCGTCTGACCTCGCCGACCTCGACCCTGACGATGGGGAGGAGGAGCTGTGATATCCCTATGTGCCCTCTCGCCGACGCCGACGCCGGCGCCCAGCCCGTCCGGGCCGGGCGCCGGTCTCATCTCTCCGCCAGGCGCACCCGCGCGGTGGGTTCTCCACGCTGCGGATTGGGCGGCCGACCGGCCGTGGCTGCTCGGCGTCGCCGCCCTCCTACTTGTCGTCTACGTCGCCGGGCGGAACCTGGTCGACGGGTGGCGGCACCGCCGCCACGCCGACGGCGCCCGCCTCGTCACGGTCGCCCCACCGCCGGAGGTCGACCCGCACAGCGCCGCCGCGCTGTGGGCCAACCTGCACGGCACCCTCACCCCGTCCCGCCGCCGCCGGCTTCTGTACGGCAGCCCACACGTGACGTGGCAGTACACCTGGACCGGCCGGCAGCTGCTCATCTCGATCTGGGTACCCGGAACGGTGCCGGCCGGGGCCGTCGAGGCCGCCGTGCGCGCCGCGTGGCCCGGCGCCGCCTGCACCACCGACGACCAGGCGCCACCGCCGATCCCGCTCGACGTGCCGGCCGCCGTCGGCGGGCACCTGCTGCCGACCGCCGCGGAGTGGCTGCCGTTCGAAACCGACCACGACAACGACCCGCTGCGGGCACTCATGTCGGCCGGGTCGCAACTGAAACCGGACGAGTACGCCTGCGTGCAGGTCCTCGCCCGCCCCGCCACCCCCCGCCGCGCGGTCCGGGCGCGCCGCACCGCCGGCCGAATGCGCGACGGCAAGACGGCCGTACCGGCCATCAACCCCGCCGCCCCGCTGCTGTGGCTCATCGAGGCGTTCCTACCCGGCCGCACCGCCACCACCCGCAGCGGCGGCCAGCCGGCCGGCCGCCGGGACCCCGGCGTGGAGCGGGACGTGCGGGCGATCCTCGACAAGACCGCCCACCCGCTGTGGACGATCGGCATCCGTTACGCGGTCGCCAAGAACACGCGCCGCGCCGGCAGCGACCCCTACCCCAGGTTGCGGGGTGTCGCGGACGCGGTCGCCTCGTCGTTCGCCGTCTACGCCGGCCGCAACCGGCTCGCGCACCGGGCGCGGATGGCGCAGCCGGTGGCTGTGCTGGCCGCCCGGCGGCTCGGGGCGGGGTTCCTGGCCTCCACCCCCGAGCTGGCCGTCCTCGCGGCGCTGCCGCGGGATCTGGCCGTGCCGGGGCTGGATCGGGCGCGGGCGAAGTCCATGCCTGCCCCGGTGGCGGTGCCGACCGGCGGCCGCGGGATGAAGGTCCTCGGCGATGCCGAAGTTGGTGGGCACGCGGTGGCCCTGTCCGTCGCCGATGCGAGGTATCACATGCATGTGGTCGGATCGACGGGCTCCGGGAAGACGACCCTGCTGGTCAACATGGCCGTCGAGGACATCAAAGCCGGCCGGGGTACCGTGGTCATCGACCCGCACGGCGACATGGTCCTGGACATCCTCGACCGGCTCCCCGCCAGCGTCGCTGGGCGGGTGGTGCTGTTCGACCCCGACCAGCCGAACCCGCCCACCCTCAACCCGCTGTCCGGCACCGACCCGGACCTGGTCGTCGACAATCTCGTCAGCATCTTCGGGAACATCTTCGCGAAGGCGTGGGGGCCGCGGATGGACGACGTCATGCGGGTGGCCTGCCTGACCCTGCTGCGGCACGCCAACGTCACCCTCCAGCACATCCCACCCCTGCTCAACTCGGCGCAGTTCCGGTCGGCGATGACCGTCGGCCTGGACGACCCGGCCGGCCTGTCCGGGTTCTGGCAGTGGTACGACCAGCTCAACCCGGCCCTGCGCTCCCAGGTCATCGGTCCCGTCCTCGCGAGGTTGCGGGCGTTCCTGCTGCGGGACTTCGTCAAGCGCACCATGCGCTACCCCCGGTCCAGCTTCGACATGGGCAAGGTCCTCGATGGTGGGGCGCTGCTGGTGCGCATCCCGAAGGGGCAGTTGGGTGAGGACACCAGCAAGCTGCTCGGCTCCCTCGTTCTGGCGCAGGTGTGGCAGGCGGCGACCGCCCGGGCGGCCGTGCCGGCGGACAAGCGCCGCGACGCCACGTTGATCATCGATGAGTGTCAGAACTTCCTGACTCTCGCCAACTCCCTCGATTCGATGTTGGCGGAGGCGCGGAAGTACCGGCTGTCGATGGTCCTCGCGCACCAGGACCTGGCCCAGTTCCCGAAGGACCTCCTGGCAGCGGCGTCGGCGAACGCCCGTAACAAGCTGTACTTCTCCGTCGCACCGGAGGACGCCCGCGTGCTGGCCCGGCATACCCTGCCCGAGCTCGATGAGCACGACCTGACGCACCTGGACGCCTACACCGCTGTTGGGCGGCTCGTCGTCGGTGGGCGGCAGACGCCGGCGTTCACCTTCAAGACCCGGCCGCCGAAGCCGGTCGTGGGCGAGGCGACGGCAATCCGGCAGGCTGCGGCGCAGGCGGTGCCGGCGCAGGACACCAGCGCGATCGACGACCTCGTCGACCGGTTCTCGGCCCGACCTGACGACAACCGCCGGTCCCGGGGCAAGAGCGGTCCGGAGGCGAACGCCTGAACTCCGGAGGGCGGTTGACGCGAGATCGACAGATCGGTCGACCGGGGCCGACCGCGTCCCGGTTGCCCCTTCCGTGCGGGCTTCACCAGCCCTTCACCACCGATCACCACACCGCACTGACAGATCCGGCCGTCCGGTTCTGTCAGTGCCGCTCACCGGCCGTGTCCAGCCTCCGGTGACCACCTCACCGAACTCAGACACCCTCCCTCGGAGGGAACTCCTCTTCCGCCTGGAGCATCCATCGTGTCCACCAACAACTCCGTCTCCCGCTCGGCTTCTGCCTCATCCTCCGCCTCTTCCTGCGCCTCTTCGTCAGGTTCCCGTTCGTTGTCTCGTCTCGCTCGTCTTGACCGGCTTCGTCGGCTTACCGTCCGTGATCATCAGCTGTTGCGGTGGCTCGCCGAGCACTACGTGCTGTCCACCGACCAGGTCACGGCGGCGCTGTTCCCGTCGCGTCGCTCGGCCCGGCTCCGCCTCGCCCAGTTGCACCAGATGGAGGCGGTCAGCCGGTTCGTCGACGTCACCACCGGCAGCGGCCAGTACCTCTACACCCTCGGCCCGCTCGGCGCGGTGGTCCACCCCACCCAGTTCAACGACCCGAACCACGCCGACGCCCGCGCCCCACGCACCAGCATCGACCGCACCGAACGCATCATCGGCAGCCGCCGCCTGGCCCACCTGCTCGGCACCAACCAGCTGTTCACCGACCTGCTCGGCTACGCCCGCACCGACGGGAACGCCCGGCTGCGCCGGTGGTGGTCCGAGCAGCACACCACTGCCGCCTTCGCCGCCGCCTCCTACGCCGCCGGCAGCGGCACCGGTGTCCAGCCCGACGGGCACGGCATCTGGCATGCCGGAGGGCGCACCGTCGGGTTCTTCCTCGAACACGACAATGGCACCGAACCTCTCGGTACCGTGCTGCGGAAGCTGCGCGCGTACGAGCAGCTGGCCATCTACGGGCCGCGGTATCCGGTGCTGCTGCGCGTCCCCGGCCGCCGCCGCGAGCAGCACCTCCTCGACGCCCTCGCCGGGGTGCCCACCGCCATGCCCGTGGCCACTGGCCTCCACGGCGAGCACCCCGCCGGGCCTGCCTGGACGCTGACCACCGACCCCGGGCCGCGACGCTGGCTGCACGAACTGCCGTCCGACCACGGCCCGGACAACCCGGCCACCAACCCGCACCGCTTCCCCGACACCGACCTCAGCGGCCCCGCCGACCCGGAGCCCTGACATTCACCTTCACCGCACGCGGAGGGGGGCCGTCCACCGTCGTGGGCGGCTGTGAGACCGCCCGGATCTCACAGCCTCGCCGTCCCTTGCCCGAGGAATCGGGCGGTCGTCTGACAGTGCAGGTCAACGGCACTACTGACGATCATGACGGCGGCCGGCGCTGACAGATCCGGCCGCTACCTTCATCGGCACCACCTTCACCCATATATCGCTCCACCCGGTCCGGTCCCACCTCGGGAACCACCGCCGCACCCCAACGGTGCGCTCCGCCCACCCGCCTTCTCGGCCGGTCGGCGCCCGCGCCGCGCGGCGACCCCCAGGTCGCACCGCACCACCCGCACCACCCCGCACCATCCCGCTCCACCAGCAGCGACTCTGCTGCACCCATCCGCTGTTCGTCCCGTGAGTCGACCCATGTACCCGGTGGGCCGGCCGCTTCCGCGCGCCCAACAACGCGCCCTACCGAAGGAGGAACCCCAGATGACCGCAACCAACGGTGCCGCGACCCCGCTGAGCCGCTACGGCACCCGCGTGCCGACGGTGACGCCCCGCCCGGGCCGCAAGCCCGCCCCCGCAGCCACCACCGCCAGCACCACGGCGCCCACCAGCCCGATGGTCACGCCGACCGCGACGATCAACACCATGATCGTCTGCCTGCCCGACGGACTGCCGTCGCAGGCCCTGACCGCCACCCAGCTCGACCGGCACTTCGGCGTGTCCGGCACCCTGCAGCCCCGTTTCTGGGCCATCCCGGACATGTGGCTGTGGCAGCGGCGCGACCTGGTCGCACCGCGCAAGGGACGTCCGGTGTACTGCGCCGGCGGACCGGTCAAGCTGCTCGACCTCGCCGCCATGCGCCACGCCGCCGGCGTCGGCGCCGGCATCCGCCACCAACTGTGGCAGCAGGTCGTGCACGGCACCCGGCCGGCCACCCCGTGGCCGACCCTGCTGGCCCGCCACCTGGCGGACCCCGCCCGCTACCCGCGCGAGCGGGCCGAGGCGGACTTCCACCAGCAGGCCCGCGTCAACGCGATGCGGATGCACAACGCGGCCAGCTACGGCGCCGCCCACCTCGCCGTGGGGGAGCTGGAGATGTTCCAGGCAGGCCCGATGGCCTACCAGCACTACAGCGCCACCACCGCCGTGTGCGGCGACGCCCTGCTCACGCCGGACGGGCACAAGTTCGCGCCCGCGAGCGACGCCCTCGCCCACCGGGTGACCTACCTCGAGCAGGCGATGCGGTACCTCGACACCGTCGAGACCGACCAGCGGCTGCTCGCCGTCGCCCTGTAAGGCACCACCGGATCCGGGATCCGGTCGGGCACCGCCACCCATCCCCCTCTTCCCTGGGGATCGGCGGCGGCCCGACCGGCTCCACCCCATTCCCAACCGCACCGCGCCGGCCCTGGCAGCAGGCGGCGAGCTCTACCAGCCGCACCCATGAGCCCCGCCGGCCTGCGACGCACACCCCTAACCCGGCCAGCGCGGCGAGACCGCCACCGCAGTTCACCGCCTGTCGGGGTACTCGCCGACACCGCCACCCGCACCTCAGCTCCACCTGGCACTCGCGCTCGATCCGGATTTCCGGGTCCGACGCCGTACGTCGGGTCGCCGCGGCGGGTGAGCACGCTGCCGCCCGCGCACGGCCCGGCGCCCCGGGCTGGGGCGCCCCGCAAGCCCGGCCAGCGAACGGCCGACCTTTCCCTCTTCCCTCATCAGGAGGTTCCTTCGCCATGTCCGACCGACTGTGGTTCCGCGTCGACGACATAGTTCCCCTCGCCGAACACGCCGCCGCCACCAGCGCGCACCTGCGCACCCGGCAGCAGTACCGGGCCGGTGTCCCGGACCAGGCCGCGCTCATCTGGTCCCACGACACCGACGGTGACTGGTTGTCCTCCAACGGCGTCCCCCGCTGGTACGACGCCGACGGCACCGACCACCGGGCCCTCGCCGAAACCTGGACCCACACCGCTACCGGCGCCACCGGCAACCCGGTCCCCGCCGACGACGGGCACGGATTCCTGCCCCTGCGCACCGATCACGTCGACGGCCGGCGGGACCTGCTCGACCTGCTCCGCTACGCCTGCCACCACGGGATGCACTGGTTCGGGCTGCACCCGGACCCGGCGAGCGACGACACCAACGACCGCTACCGCGTCTCCCGCCACCGCGGCGACGTCACCCCGCCGCTGTCCACCTGGACCCCGGCGGCCGTCACCTGCGACGTGGTCGGCGGTGGCGCCTACCGCGCCATGGTCGCCCCCGGCTACACCACCCTCACCCGCAGCGGGGTGCTGTGTCGCTTCCCCCTGTTCGCGGTGCAGCGCATGGCCGCCCACCTCGACGGCCTGCACCCCGGTGACATGCCCGGGGAGCACCCCCAGCTGCGGTTCGACGGCGACGAGGTCGCCGTCGAGTGGGAGAACGACGACGGCCTGAACAGTCGCTGGGTCGAGGACGACCGGGTCACCCCGGACGCCAACCGCTGCTACGCCATCGGCGCCTACCAGTGGCCCTGGACCCTCGTCGCCTCCGAGGCAACCTCCCGCGCCGCCGACCCGACGGACCGGTCGCGGTGATCGTCGACGAGGTGTTCCACCAGGGCGGCCCTGGCAGCTACGAGCTGACCCGGGTGCACCACATCGACGGGTACGTCCTGCGGGTCCGGGTCTACCGCGACAGCTACGCCAAGCAGAGCACGGCGGTCGCCGAGGTCCTCACCCCGCTGTTCATCTGGACGATCATCGCCAGCAGCCCCGGTAGCGGCTGGCACCGCACCACCCCGACCACCTCACCCGACGCGACGCCGCTGATCCCGGTCGCCGACGAGGTGCTGCAGCGGGCGCGGCAGATCCTTCCCGTGCCGCCACCATTCACCACGCCCGGCCGGTAACCCGCCAAGACCACGCCCTCCCGCGCCGCACTGCCCGCCCGGTCGCCACCTCACGCACCAGCGGACCCACCCCGGCGCCGGACCTTCCGAACCTCATCCGCCCGCCGCACCACGGCGGACTGCTCAGCGCGTCCACGGCCCACCGCCGCTGACGCGCTTTCGCACTGGCACGACCTGGCCGATGCCCGGCCACCCGCGCACTCGCGCACACCCGGGCACGGCCGTGCCCGGGTTCCCACCCTCCGTAGAAGGGAACCCTGATGACATCCACCAGCAGGCCCCGCATCGCCGTCGTCGGCGGCAGCCTCACCGGCCCCGTCACCGCGCTGCTGTTGCTGCACGCCGGATTCGACGACGTCACCGTCTTTGAGGCCGCGCCGGCGTCCGCGCCCCTGGGCGGCGGCCTCATCGGTCTGGAACACCCCGCCCTCGACGTGCTCGACCGCCTCGACATCGGCCAGCACGAGTTCGTCGCCCACGACTCCGAGGCCATCGTCCAGATGACCATCCGCGACCGCCACCCCGCCGAGACGATCAGGCGTACCTACCCGGGCCGCAACACCACCTGGACGCTGCTGCACCACGCCCTGACCCGCCGCCTACCCGCCGGTGTCCTGCACTCCGGCATGAAGGTCACCGCCCTGGCCGAGCAAGCCGGCCAGCCGGTGCTGCGGTTCCGCGACGGCCACACCGAGGCCGCCGACCTGGTCGTGTTCGCCGACGGCCGGTCCTCCACCGGCCGCCGCATCCTCGACCCTGACCGGACCCTGCGGTACGCCGGCTACGTCGCCCACCGCGGCATCGCCGACACCACCCCCCAGCCCGGCCTGCGGGACTTCCTGCGGCTGCAGCCCTGCCCCGGTGCGCAGTTCAACCTCGCCCCGGTACCCGGCGGCTGCGACTGGACCTTCTACCTCAACTGCACCAGCAACGAGTACACACAGCGGTTCGGCGCCGACCCCACCCGCCGGGTCTTCGCCCTACCCCGACACGTCAGCCCCGCCGCCCGCACCCACGTCGACACCCACGCCGACCAGCTCCTCCCGGCAGACCACGCCGCTGTCGTCCACGCCACCACCACCCGCATGGCGATGCCAGTCCTCGACATCACCCCACCGGAGCGCATGGTCTGGCCCGTCGGCGGCGGCCACGCCGTCCTGCTCGGCGACGCCCTCGCCCCCGTCCGCCCGCACACCGCCCGCGGCGCCAACAACGGCATCGAACAAGCCGCCGGCCTCGCCGCCGCTCTCACCCAGCACCGCAAGTACGCCGCCGACCTCACCGCCGCCCTGCACGGCTGGCAACGCCGGCACCTGCCCGCCGCCGTCGCCGCCGTGCGCCGCGGACCCGCCATCGGCCACCAACTCGGCCTCGGCACCCACCACCTCGCCCAGTAACCCACCCGAGAGGAAGGAGGTGGCCCTGTGGCCACCAAGACCACCGCGATCGTCGTCGACGACCTCGACGGCTCCACCGACGACGTCGGCACCTACCAGTTCGCCTTCAACGGCGTCACCTACGAGATCGACCTGTCCGCCAGCAACTTCGACCGGATGGCCGCGGCCTTCGGCCCGTTCATCACCGCCGGACGGCGCCTGCCGAAACAGCCCCGGGCACCACGGCGGCAGCACGGCACCACGACCGGCCGCACCCAGAGCCAGGAGATCCGCACCTGGTGGTGGACCACGAATTGGCAGGAGCTGAACCTGCCCCGACCACGAACCGGGGGCGTCATCCCCGCCGCGGTGCGCGACGCCTACCGCGCCGCGCACTGACCCCGGTCCCCAACGTGCCGCCCGGCGAGCGATCACCGGGGCGGCACACCCGTGTGACTATCAGCTGTAGTTGTCACCGGATCATGGAGCGGGCCTGCTGTCCTGGTTGGGTTGGTTCCAGCTTGGTGTCACTTGATTTCACAGATAGTTGGCACCTGCGTCGGTCGGAGCGAGCGAGAAGGGAATGCTGTCTCTCGTCGCTGTGGGCACGCCTTGCCCGGGCCTCGGCGTTCTCATGCCGCGACTCCGGGCAGCGGTACCGCTGTCGGTCCCTCGGTCGCAGGCTGGCTCGTCCGGGCGCTGACGGAAATCTACCGGCGCTGATCAGCGACGACGATGGGGCAGTCATTCGCTGAGAGCGTAGTTGGGCGTCGGATGCGTCAACCTAGACGTCGCGTTAGCAGAAGTCTGGGCTGGCGGAGTGTCGCAGCGACGGCCATGGCGAGGATGGGGGCTCCGACTACGATGATGACGAGGGGTCCCCATGCCATGCGCCACGTCATGTCGGGACGAAGCGCGACAAGTCCCGCTGCAGGGGCGATCCCGGCCACAGTGCCGGCGAGCGCTCCGAGCCCGACGATAAACGCTGCTTGAACAGCATTGACGAATCTGAGTATGCGAGGTCCGGCTCCGATCGCTGACATAGTGCTCAGGTCGGTGCGCATCTCGACGCGGGCTAGGCCGACGACCACGGTGGTGGCGACGATGGTGACGACGCCGCTGACGATCGCGAGGACGTACAGCAAGGGGTCCGTGGCTTGACCGGTGCTGACCTTGGTCGGCGAGACGAGTCGGGCAGGCTGGCTAAGGGAGTTGCCCTCGGCGCGGACCTGGGCTCCGAGCACGACGGACTCGGCGGCTTGGGTTTCCTCCGTCGTGGGAGGACGCATGGTGTCGATGATCAGGCCCGCGCTAGACGTGGACAGGTTCAGTCGCTGAGCACTGGCAGCGGATATCATGATTGCTGGTAGCTGCCGGTAGTAGTTGTCGATCGGTACGACGAGGGCGGGAAGGTCGACGTTCTTGCCGTTGATGTCGAGTCGTGCGCGCCCGTCCTTGGCGAAGGCCGGGTAGAACGCTACCGCGTCGCCGCGGTTGAGTGCGTCGCGTGCCTCGGCGGTTGCGGCGCGTCCGGTGACCGCGCTGATCAAGTCCTCCCCACCAACGGCCACGGCCTGGGACAGGTCCGGCGGAGGCTCATTCGACGGGCCTCCTTGGCTGAAGTAGCCGGCAGTCGCGGGTGCGGTGGTGATGGGCACGAGAGCCCGAATGGGCAGGCGCTGCCGAAGTGCCGTCTGGTCACCTTCGGTGAGCGCGCTGGCGCCTTGAGCTGGGATGAGGAGTTGCCCGGAGCGGATGTTGGGTTGCCGTGCCGCCCCGGTGCTGGTGTCGGCCGAGAAGAAAAGAACGATCGCTGTGCTACCGGCGACTGCGGCGCAGATGGCGGCGACGGCTGCGCCGGTGCGGAGCCGGTGTCGGTCTGCGTGTCGCACCGCCATGCGTGCAGGAAATGACAGGCGTGTCACTACCCGGCTGGCAACGGCTACCAATGCCGGGCCGGCGGCAGCGAGTCCAAGCAGGATCAGTCCTGCGCCGATGGCTGCGAATTTGGCGTCGCTGACCTGGGGCCGGACGGCGTAGAGCACGATGAGGAGTCCCACTGCGGCCAACGCCCCCGCTGCCCTGGTCAGCCGCAGTGCCTGTGCGCGCGGCTTGAGTTCGCGGCTAGCGAGAGCCGTCCACACTTGCAGTCGCGCGAGGTTCCATGCAGGTCCGAGGGCGGCGAGCAGGCCGAACCCGATCGCGCCGACGACAAGCAGGAGTAACGCCGTGACCGGCGGTGCGGTGTCTTTCAGGGGGTGGTTGACCAACCGTTCGAGGGTGTCTCGGGCGGCTGCGAAGGTGGCGACTGCGGCGATCACCCCGGTCGCGCCACCGAGGAGTCCCAGCAGTGCACCATCTGCCAGGAGTACTCGTGTCACCTGTGGCGGTGTGGCGCCTACGGCGCTGAGCATGGCCATCTCACGCCGCTGACGGCGTGCTCCGACGGAGAACGCGGTCGCGGCCAGCAGGCCCACCTGGACCCCGGCGAATCCGACTACGACGACGAGTCCGGCGATACGCGTTGCTTGCTGGGCGGCTGTGGGCTCGATCGAGGCCCGGTCGGCATAGCTGAGCCCGTTGATCGCCGGCGGTTCCCACCGCGCCTGGTCACCGGGTAAATCTACGAGCAGGTGCTGGGTGCCCCGCTGGGCAAGCGGGTCGGCGCTGCTCACGACCATCATCTGCCGACTGAGCTGGTCGGCCGTGTCCACTACTCCGACGACGGCGAGTGCGCGCCCGGGTGCGCCTCCCAGACTGATCGTCGACCCCGGTCTGACACCGATCGATTCAGCCAAGGAGGAGGAGAGTGTGGCCTCTCCCGCGTGTCCTGCGGGCCGGCCCGATCTCACCACATATCGCCCCTGATGCATCGGATCACTCACGTCGGCAGCATCGAACGTGGTGACCCGATAGCCGGCGGGTGCCTCGATCACCGTTTCGCCGGAACTGAACGCCACGACGTTGCTGCCGGCCGGCAGCTGGGATGTCACGGCGTCCGTCGAAGGAACGTCTAGGCGAAGGTCTGCCTGACCAAGCTTCCAGCTAGCTTCGCTCTGCGTCGAGGCGTAGCTGGCCTGCCACACCAGCAGCAGGGTCGCACCGGCGTACACCGGGACGGCCAGCAGGAGAGCGATCAGTAGGGCGCGACCCTTGTTGCGGATGGCGGACCTACGCGCGATGCGCATCGCCAGCAGCCACGGTGCAAGTCCGCTGCGTCGTGCGGGCACGGTCATGACGCGGACCCAGCCGTCTCAGTCTGGTCTGCGAGGCCAGCGGACGTCACCCTGCCGTCCTTCAACCTGATCACTCTGTCGGCCAAACGCGCTAACCGCTCGTCATGCGTGACGAGAACGCAAGCCGCGCCGTCTCGCACCCTGCGCTGCAACACCGCCAGCACGGTGTCCCCCGTCTCACTGTCCAGCGAACCCGTTGGTTCGTCGGCCAGGACAAGCCGCCTATCACCCATCAACGCTCGCGCGATCGCGACACGCTGCTGCTGCCCTCCAGACATCTGGTCCGGATACCGGTCGACAAGATCGCCCAGCTGTACCTCGTCAAGCGCCGCGTGCGCCTCGCTCAGTGCAACACGAGACGCCACTCCGGCCAGTTCCCGAGGCATGGCCACGTTCTCGGCGGCGGTCAGCGCGCTGATGAGGTTGAGGTCCTGGAAGACGTACCCGACGTGGTCGCGACGAAGTCGTGCGCGGTCGGCCATCGAGCGACCCGACAACGGTCGCCCTTCGACCCACACCTCACCTGCCGTCGGCGAGTCCAAGCCTCCCGCAAGAGCCAGCAGTGTCGACTTGCCTGATCCCGACGGCCCCATCACGGCCACGAATTCGCCTTCCGACACGGCTAGATCAACACCGTCGAGTGCTCGCACCGTCACCGGACCCGTGACGTAGTCCCTCCGCACCGAGTCGAACCACAAAACGGGAGTAGTCATCGACAATCACCATACCCCTCGCCAATATTCAATATCGACGGCTCGTCGGTCACCGCCCGGCCGGACACCCGGCAAGCAACCCCCGGGCTGCTGATCAATATACAGGGGCGACGTCATCGGCCAGGCTAGTTCACCCCAAGGATCCTGGTCGTCCCGCACCGCCCTGTTGCCCGCTCGGTGAATCAGGACCAAGGTAGCCCAATGCCCAGGATGCGACCATCCTCGGTGATCAATAAATCACGCGCGAGTGGTCGGATGGCCGAAATGACCTACCTGGCATTACGCGACTTGACAGCGACCTTGCTCTATGCAATTGGATTTTATAGGTTGTTTATCGCGCGCGCAGCGAAGCCCATCAATCAGAAAGGGCTCAACATGAATGTTCGTCGAATGCTGGGGATTGCCGGCGTGTCGGTGATGGCCGGTATGGGTGCTGTGGTTCTCGACGGAGCCCCCGCGCTGGCCGAGACGTGCCCGAAGACCCGGGACGTGTACATCCCTGGGGGCGAGTCCCACTACACCATCTCCTGTAGCGGTGGCAGCGTCTACGTCGACGGCCGAGTCAAGGACACCAAGTCCGACGGCAAGTGCGTTCAGGTCAAGGCGCTGATCAACGGGAGCTGGAACTACAGCGAGAAGGCCTGTCCGAGCGGAACGACCAAGTACTTCAGCTGGTCCGGCCCGGGCAACGCCGCCGAGGTCTACACCTACACGGTCTGATCTCGCTGGCGGCAGTCAGGCCGGCGGGTCCTTCGTGTCGCTCAGGATGACGCACCCCTGAACGGCGTCCACCTTTGGGTGGGCGCCGTTCAGGCAGAAGCGCGAAAGAGAATCGCTTTCCCATCTTGGTTCGTGCCGTTTGCGCACCGCCGGCATGTCCGCTGTATTGTGCTCTATCAGCGAGACGGACGCGGCGCAGAGTGCAGCATTGACGAGCTGTGGCTGATCGTCGTTGGTTGATCCACCGCACACTTCGCGACGGCGCGTCGCGGCGACCGTGAGGCCGTCGTAGGCTTCGATGGCACGCAGGGCGTTCGCAAGGTAGCGAGATGACCGGATTGCCGGTTGTGGGGTAGCCACGCCGGTTCCGTCGGGTACGTAGGAGAGCGCGGCCTTCTGGTGATCATTCAGGTGTCTAGACTGGATGATCGAGAAGGACCGCGCTCGTGGAAGCATCATCGTTGATCGGCGGGTTGTCCGCACGTCTGGGTGGTGTGTCGCCGCTGTCGGAGCGGGACACGCCGGGGTTGCTGCAGGTTCTTGCCGAGGTTCCGGACCCGCGTGATGCCCGAGGTCGGATCTATTCGCTGCCGGGGCTGCTCGCGATGGCGATCGCGGCGGTGCTCTCGGGATCCAGCCGGGTCGTGGAGATCGTGGAGTGGGCTGCGGATCTGCCGGACGTGGTGTGGGATCGTCTCGGTGCGGTCCGCGACGCTTTGACCGGGGCCCGGCGGGTGCCTGATGACGGCACCCTGGGTCGGGTGCTGGCCGGTATCGACGCCGACGCGTTGGATGCCGCGGTGGGTCGCTGGCTGCTGGGCCGGGCCGGTCTGGCCGGGCGGGGCCGGCGGGTGATCGCCGTTGACGGTAAGACGCTGCGTGGTAGCGGCCCGGCCGGGTCTCAGGTGCACCTGCTGGCCGCGTTGGACCAGGCCGAGCAGATCGTCCTGGCGCAGATCGACGTCGATGGCAAGACGAATGAGATCAGCCGGTTCCAGCCGTTGCTCGACGGCCTGGACCTGGCCGGGACGGTCATCACGGCGGACGCGCTGCACACCCAGCGCGAGCATGCCCGCTGGCTGGTCGAGGACAAGCATGCCGGTTACGTCTTCGTCGTCAAGCGCAATCAGCCACGGCTGTACCGGCAGGTCAAGGCCTTGCCCTGGGGGAAGATCCCCACCCTGGACGCCACCCGCGAGCGCGGGCACGGCCGCTACGACATCCGGCAGTTGCAGGCGGTCACCTGTCTGGGGCCGCTCGCGCTGGACTTCCCCCACGCGGCCCAGGCCCTGCGCATCCGGCGCCGCCGACACAACCCGCTCACCGGAGGTTGGTCCACCGTCACGGTGTACGCGATCACCAGCCTGACCGCAGCCGCGGCCAGTCCCGCTGACCTGGCCAACTGGCTACGCGGACACTGGGCCATCGAGGTCCTTCACCACATTCGCGACACGACCTACCGCGAGGACGCCGGCCGGCTACGCACCGGCAACGCGCCCCGCGCCCTGGCCACCCTCCGCAACACCGCGATCAGCATGCTCCGCCTCAGCGGCGCCACCTCGATCGCACCAACCCTGCGCCGAAACAGCCGAGACCCACACCGATCCCTACAAATACTCGGACTCACCTAGAACGGACATACCTCAACCTTGCGAACGCCCTGCGATGGCACGGTGGCTGAAGGAACACAAGGCGTAGGTGCCGGCTGTGCGCGTCGCGCTGATCAAGAGCGGCAGTGGTCACACGTGTGTCGTTGGAATGATCTCGCCGTGCTGTGTCGTGGCCTGGACGGCCTGCGTGAGGTCCTGGATCTGCGGGATGGCTGGACGCGGAGGTGGACGGCGGCGTGGCGGTACGCCGGCGGTGAGGTGCTCTGCCCGGTGCGTGATCTGGCCTCGATGCCGGCCTCGGGTTGTCAGCCGATGCGCCGGTTCTCGTGGCGGCGGGGGCAGCGGCACCGCTCGGGGTTGCAGTTCCTGGTGAGCACTGGCCGCCATCACGGGTTCGAGTCGTTGCAGGAGGCGCGGCTGTTGCTGGCGCTGGACTTCGCCGGCGACTTGGTTGACGTGCTGGCGCAGCCGCTGCGGTTGCGGTATGTGACCGACGCCGGTTCTCGGGAGCACATCCCGGACTTTCTCGCCTACACGCGGGCGGGGCGGTGGCTGATTGACGTGCGCCCGGCGGCACGGGTGCGGAACGAGGACCTGGTGGCGTTCGCCGCCACCGCGGAGGTGGCGCTGAGTCTGGGGTGGCGCTACGCGGTGGTGACCGGCTGGCACCGGCACGTGCCGGCCTCGTTGGATGCGATGTCGGCGCAGCGCCGTCCGCTGATCGACCGGTTGGGGATGGTCGATCAGGTGCTGGCGGTGGTGTCCGCGGGGCCGCGCGGGTTCGCCGAGGTCGCGGACGCGACGTCGGCTCCGGCGGTCGCGCGGGCGTATCTGCTGCACCTGTTGTGGCATCGACGATTAGGCATGGAGCTGAGTCGTCCGCTTACTGATGCCACGCTGTTGTGCGCGACGGAAGGCCGCGGGCGGTGACCGCGGCGGCGGCGGTGTTGGACCTGTCGCCAGGCGCAGCTCTGGTGCTCGACGGGACGGAATGGGTGGTCGAGCGGGCAGAGCCGCATCACGGGCGGGTGGTGTTGTTGTCCGCAGCGGGCCGGCGGATGCCGGTGAGCCTGCGGTTCCTGGTCGGCAACCCCGGCTGCCGGCAGTCGAGCCGATCGCCGTTGCTTGCGGCTGCGGACCGGGGTCGGCAGCCGGCGGTGCTGGGTGACCTGAGTCAGCGGCAGCGGGAGTGGGTGGCGCTGCGGGTCGCGCATCTGCTGGAGGTGGAGACCGGATTCCGCGGCGGGGATCCATTGCGGCCGGGGCCGGGCGAGCCGAAGGCCTGCTATGACCCGACGGCGACGACGGTGACGCAGCGGCGACGGGCGAAGGCCGCCGAGTTGGCCCTGCTGGACGCGGAGCAGGCGCGGCTGTTGGCGTTGCAGCGGGTGGGTTACCGCACGCTGCTGCGGTGGGAGGCCCGGCGGCGACGGTTCGGGCCGGTCGGCTGCGCCGACGACCGGTGGCTGCGGCCCCGCAGCGGTCATCCGAGCGTCGGTGAGCAGGTCCGTGAGGCCATCTACGCGGTGCGTCAGGAGACGTTGCACCGCTCGCGGGTGAGTATGCGCACCCGCGAGCGGATGATCCATCAGTACGTGCGGGAGCGCTTCGGCGCCGACGCGCAGGCCGCGGTGCCGAGTTACGGCACGCTGCGGCTGGTCTGGCGAGAGTGGTTCGGGCCAGGCGGTGCCCGGCAGCGCTACGCCCGCGGCGGCGAGCTACCGGCCAGCGGCGGACATGTGGTGGTGCACCGGCCGGGGCAGGTCCTCGCGCTGGACACCACGGTCCTGCCGGTGAAGGTCCGTGAGACGGTCTTCGCGGAGCCGGTCTCAGTGCATCTGACCCTCGCCTTGGATGTCTACACGCACTCGATGGTGGCGTTCCGGTTGACGCTGGTGTCCGACAGTGCCGTGGACGTGGCGATGCTGCTGCGTGATGTGACCATGCCGCTGCCGATGCGCCCGGACTGGGACGAGGACATGGCCTGGCCCTACCCGGGACTGCCCGGTGCGGTGATGGCCGAGTTCGCCGGCTACGAGGTGGCCGGGCTGCCGTTCTTCGCTCCGGAGACGGTGACCACCGACCACGGCAGCGTCTACCGCAACCACCACCTGGTGGAGGTGCAGCGTGTGCTGGGGGCCAACATCCTGCCGGCGCGGGTGCTGCGCCCGACCGACAAGCAGGCGGTCGAGCGGGCCTTCGGCGCGGTGCGCAGTCTGCTGTTCGAGCAGCTGCTCGGCTACAGCGGTGTCGACGTCGCCGACCGCGGCGTCGACCCGGAAGCCGACGCGGTGTTGACCATCGACGCGATGGAGCACCTGATCGCGACGTGGACGGTGAAGATTTGGCAGAACCGCCGCCTGGGTGAGCACGCCCCGTGCTGGGACCCGGCCGGGGACCACAGCCCGAACACGCTGTTCGCGGCGGCCATGGCGCAGGGCGGCTTCGCCATGCAGATCCCGTCGCCAGAGCTCTACTACCAACTGCTGCCGGCCCACCACGTCGCGATCCATGGCCAGCGCGGGGTCAAGGTCCGCGGACTGTGGTACGACGGCCCTGCGCTGGACGCCTACCGCCATACTCCGTCCGGGCGCGGTGGCCGCAATGCCGGGAAGTGGGTGGTGCGCCGGGATCCGCGAGATGCCCGCGCGGTGTTCTTCCAGGACCCGGCGACGCATCAGTGGCATCGCCTGGACTGGGTCGGATCGCCGTCGGACGGTGAGGTGCCGGCGTTCAGCGATGCCCGCGTACGCGAGCTGCTCACCACGGCGCGCCGGGCCGGGTTGCGGCCCCGTTCGGACGCCGAACTGCTTCCGTTGCTGCTGGACCTGATCGGCGCGCACATTCCCGTGGAGGCCTGGCCGACCCGGATGAGCAAGACCGAACGCACCACCCACGCACGGGAGAGCACCCAGGCCGGCGCCGCCGCCACTGACCGCCCCGCCCTCGCCGGTGACCAGGCGGCGCGTCGTCGTGCCAGCCGCGGCGGTGACGGATCCGTCGAGCAGCACCGCTGGCGCGACCGGGCCCGGCAGGCGCAGCAAGCCGTCGACGATGACCGCGCCCACCGACGCCGCCAAGCCCTTACCGGGCAACCCGCTGCCGCTTCGGCGCGCCTCGGTGACGGATTCCGACGCCGCAACCTGTTCCTACTGCCTGATGAGGACACCGCGGACGTCGACGCCGACGGTCCGGGACAGCGGCAGCACCGCACGGAGGAGCGGTGAGTGCCGCAGACGATCAGCCAACGACCGGGACGGCACCGTTCATCCTGCCCGGGCCGATCACCGACCGGGAGACCGTCGACGGGTGGCGGCGGTGGCGGCTGAACCGGCACGCCTTCGTTCCGGCACCCCGGCTGAGTCTGGCCGACTACCGACTGCTGAGCCCCCGCCGACGTCACCTGCATGATCTGCACCGGGCCGCCACCCACGCGAACTTGCCGATGCAGGACACTCCGATGAGCCTCACGGTCACCCGGATGATGCGCTCGCGGCTGCAGAGCAACGCCCTCAAACACAAACCGACCACCCGCGCCGGACTGATGATCACCGGTGGCGGATACCAGGGCAAGACCGAGACCGCCTGCGAGATCGCGGCGGCGTTCGAGGACGCCTGGCTGGAGCTACACGCCCAGCTCAACCCGAATGCAGTCCCCGGCACACGGGACCTGCACGCGCCGGTCGCCTACGTCCAGACCCCGGTGACGGCGAAGCCGAAGAGCACCTGCGAGGCGATCCTGGACTTCTTCGGCGCCGATCACCACAAGATGACGCTGCCGCAGCTGACCAGATCGGTGCGGACCTCGCTGCACGACCACGGCGTCCGGGCGCTGCTGCTCGACGACATCACCCGGTTGAAGATGCACCGCGCCGACGACCAGGACACCCTCGACCTGCTGCGGGCGTTCATGAGCATGCACACCACGCTGATCCTCATCGGCGTGGACATCCCCGGCTCCGGCCTGCTGCGCGAAGGCCGCCACGACCGGCGCACCGGTCAAATCGTCTTCCCACCCCCGCCCAGTGGGGAGGGCCTCTCCACCCAGACCGAACGCCGGTTCGACCTCGTCCATCTCGAGCCCTTCCGCTACGACACCGCAGGACGCATCGCCGCGTGGACCGCGCACCTGACCGGCCTGGAGCAGCACCTGCGGCTGCTCAACGCCGCCCCGGCGATGCTCACCGACGCCACCATGCCCGAATACTTGTTCCGCCGCACCGGCGGGGTGGTCGGCCTGCTGGAACGGCTCATCGAGGACGGCTGCGCCGAAGCCCTCGACAGCGGCGAGGAACGCCTCACCCAGGCGCTGCTGGACAGGGTCGTGGTCGAGGTCGGCGACGACCCGACCCGCGATGCGTCCGCCGGTGAGATTCCGCCCGTCCCCCCGGTCGACACCGACAACGCCGCACGCCGACGGCCCGCCAAACGTGGCCGCAACACCGTCTTCGACGATCGAGGCATCCCCGCCGCTGACTCCGCCCGCAGCGCGTGACCGGCCGCCTGCCACTGCCCCGCAGCCTGGACCCGCTTCCCGACGAATCGATCGTCGGTTACGTGCTGCGCCTAGCGCGCCGGCTCGAGAGGTCGCCGGCCCGGCTGGTGGTCGCCACCGGCCTGGTCTGTCCGCCAACGGGCAGCCGATACCGCGCAGCGGCGCGGACCGGGCTGCTCGTTGACGGCGAGCCGGCCGCGCGTCACCGCTTCGCGCACGCCACCCGGCTGACCCACGCCGAGACCGAGGCGTTGTTCCTCGCCGCGTACGCACCCCGCTACCCCGCTGCCAGACCCCGGCCGCAGCCGAGCGGACGCCGCGGCGTCAAGCGCCACCTCGACGGCTGGTTGTTGACGAACTACTCCCGCTACTGTCCGCGCTGCCTGGCCCCGCCGGATTCCACCGCCTCGTGGCCGCATGCCGGCAGCTGGCGACGCGCCTGGCGGCTGCCCGTCGTGTTCGCCTGCCCCGTGCATCGCTGCTACCTGAACCACCAGTGCAGCGCCGGGCACCTCGCTCACCACAAGGAGAACGGAGCGCTACCTCGCTGGTCCGATGAAACCCTGCACCCGAGCCAGTGCCGGGCCACCATCAGCCCGATCCGGCGAGACCAGGCCGCCGGCTGCGGGGTCTGGCTGACCGGCGATGTCACCGCAGTCACGCCGCCACCGGCAACGCTGCGCCTGCAGCAGCGCATCCGCGACGCGCTCGACACCACCCGACCCGACAACGTCGTCGTCCTCGGTCAACGCACCACCGCCATCCAGTACTTCACCGACCTGATCCAACTCAGCTACCTCATCCGGTGCTCCTGGCCGCTGGCCCACGACCTGGTGCCCACTATCGAGCTCGCCGACGTGCTCGAACGCCACCTCACCGCAGCCCCACACCACCCGACGGACCGCTCCGGCAGCGAGCACCGGACGCCGACGATCGACGATCACCGCAGCCCGCCCGCCAACGCAATCGCCTGCGCGGCGCTGCTGGCCACCGCCGACCGACTGTTGACCCTCGCGCATCCGCGCGAGTTGACCGGCCACCTGCGCGGCCTGCTCACCCACGACCCGCGCCGCCCGGCCCGCGCCGACTGGAGCCGCCAATTCCTCGAAGAACGTCCCAACAGCTCCGAAGGGCTACGCCAAGCCATCGCCCCGGCCCTGCAGACCTACGCCCGCCCACGGCGTGCCCGCGGTCTGCGCGTCCCGATCCGACGCACACCCTTCGGCCCCGAACACATCGCCCAGTTCCTGCAACCCGACTGGTTCATGCGGTTCCTGGCCCACTTCGACGACGTCAACCCTGTGCACCTGCGACGAACCGCCGCGCTGCACCTGTGTCAAACGACCGCAGGGGGCTCGATCGGCCAGGCCGCCGCGCGTCTCGGACTGCCCGACACCGCAGCCGCACGCTCCCGCTGCTACTCCAGCGTCAAAGCGGTGCACGCGTGGGCGCGCCAGCGCAGCGACCCCCACGAGTTCGAGGCAGCCATCCACGACCTCGCCGACCACATCGAAGCCGCCTCCAGCCGCACCGACTACCACCAACGGCGCACCGCACTGCGCGACTGGTGCATCGACCCCGCCACCTGGCGGCACCTCACGCAACAGCTGCCACCGCCGGAGTGGATCCACGGACGCGAACCCGAACTCGGCGACCGCAAACGCCAGAGCGCCTCCATCATCGTCTGGTCACGGCTGACCGGCAGCGAACACCTGTTCGCCCCGCATCCCATCCGCGACCGGCAGCCCCCTCACCTGCACAACGCCTGGCGGCTGAGCGCCTACGCGATGGTCGCCCGCTTCCGCGACGGTTGCATCCGCCTGCACGACATCGCCCTCGACCGCCTGCTCGTCGACTACGCCACCCAACTCGCCGTCGAAATCGACAGCCGCGACCACCGCCAGGCGAACCTCGCCGTTCCCCGCAACACCCCCGCCGGCCCGTGAGTGGCACACCGCTGCCACGCAGCCTCACACCACTGCCAGACGAGTCGCTGCCCGGCTACATCCTGCGCCTCGCGCACCGGCTGGACCTCACTCCCGCCCGACTGGAACACCTCACCGGTCTCGCACAACCACCCGACGGCGCCCGCGCCAGCAACATGATCACCCTCACCCGCCACGGCGCGGCCACGTTCGCCCGCACCACCCGGCTCACCCCGAACGAAGTCGCAGCCCTGACCCTGGACAGCCTGAGCACCCCCTACCCGCCACTGAACCCGCTGCGCACCGGACGGCACCGACGCCTCGCCCACGGCATGCTCGTCAAGGAGAACTGGATCTTCGCCCGGTTCACCCGACACTGCCCCGAATGCCTGGCCGGCGACGGCAGCGACATCCAGAACCAGCACGGCGGCGGTTGGAGCAAGCTCTGGCGGCTACCCGTCGTGTTCGCCTGCACCGCGCACCAGCGGCTGCTCGCCCACGCTTGCCCGGCCTGCGGCCAACCCGCGCTGGCCCGTGACAGCGGCACCAGGATGCTGCCTCGGCGCCTTGACGCCACCCTGCATCCCGTCGCCTGCCGTGCCAACCTCCGCCCAAGCCCCTGCCGCTCAGCCGAGCGCGGCTGCGGCCAACGGCTCGATCAATCGCCGCCAGCCGTCCACGACGCCGACTCCGCGGCACTCGCGCTGCAAGAGCGCCTGCTCACCCTGTTGCACGACAACAGCCCCACCCGCAGCGCCGGCGGACACGCCACCGCCGGACAATACGTCACCGACCTGCGCATCCTCAGCTGCGTCATCGGTGGATCCTGGCCGCTGGCCCGCCCTCTCGTCACCACAACCCGGAACGCGGCGCTCATCGACCGGCACGTCGAGCACATCCGCCGCCAGATCGCCAAGGACCGCCAGCAGCGCGGACGAGCGCGCGACAACGCCCTCTACGACAAACCACCCACCGACGCCGCCACGAACGCGGCCCTGCTCACCACCGCCTCAGCCATCACCTCAGCCGGTGACTCAGACACCGTCCGGCATCTCCTCGCGAACCTCCTCGACAACACGCCGAGCCTTCGCCCGTGGATCAAGCAGTACCTCCCCGGAGACGGCTACTGCTCACCCGGCCTGCACACCGCGCTCGGCCCGGAAGTCGGCGCCCTGCACATCATCAAACGCACAGGAGTGCCCAGCCGGGCCACCCGCCGCCAAGGCCTGACCGGACCACCACCCACCCGCCTGCGCGTCCAGCACATCCCGCAGCGGCCACCACAGCACTGGATCGACAACTACCTCAGCGACTTCACCGACCTCAAGACCCGGCTGCTTCAGCACGCAGTGGCCATACGCCTCGCGCACATCGCCTCCGACAGCACCAGCACCGACGCCGCCACCCACCTCGGCATACCCCGGCATGCAGCCGTCAACGCCATGAACGTCGTGCACCGCGCGCTCACCACCTCCGCCCGCACCGCCGCGTTCCACCACGCTGTCGACGCGCTCGCCCACCACCTCGACACCGACGCCGAACTGCTCGACTACGGCCGACGCCGCGACGCGCTCGCCAACTGGCAGATCCCAGAAGACCAGTGGCGCGAGATCACCGACGGACTCCCCGAACAACTCGTGAACAAGCGGCGAGTGCCACACACCGACTGGGGCCACGGCAAACGCCGACTCGCCAGCACCTGGGTCTGGACCGAGATCACCCACGGGGACCACATCTACGCCCCCACCATCCGCCCCGACCTTCACGCTCGACGATCACCCGGCGATGAAACCCGCTACATCTACTCCCGCTGGAACCACCTCCTGCGGCCATCAGTCAACGGCCACTTCCGCGCACTCCGCGAACAGCTCAACCTCCTGATCGGCCGACTCGCCTACGAGATCGACGCGAACGAGCCGTCGCTTCGATAAGCGCTCGATCGTCTCCGAGCCAGCAAGTCCGAAGCGCCGCATCAGCCCCGGTGACAACCACCGTCGAAAAGTGACATCTATAGCTGACCGTCACAACCCGTGCGCGTCGCCGCAGTCCCGCACTCCGGGCAGACGACTTGATCAAAACCCGAACCGAAGCGTGCATCAGTGCACACGCCTCACTCACCAACCCCTGCCGACGGCAGGAGAAAGGGGGCCACGCGCCCATGACCAGCACCCCAACCAACACGACCACCGATACGGCCGCACCAGCGCCACTGGCACCCAGCGTCGCGAAGGTCCTCGCCGCGCTGCACCGCCTCGGCGAGGCCACCGCCGCCGCCATCGCCACCGAAGCCGGCCTCGGCTACTCCACCACCACCCCGAAACTGCGCACCCTGGAAACCGCGGGACTGGCCGAGCCCACCCGAAGCGACACCGGACGCAGCCTGTGGCGGCTGACCGACACCGGCCGCTCTCACGCCGAACAGTGCGGCGGTCACGGCCAGCCCGAACCGGAGCCCGCCACCCGCGACACCGACACACCCGACACCGCCACAGAACACGGGCCGCACGGCGACGACACGCAGAACAGCGAAGAGGCCGCCGGGCAGGACCACGGCCAGCGGCCAGCCGCCGAGGTTCCCGCCGACGGGCAGCCGGACGCCATTCAGGAGTCGACATCGCCGGCTCCTGATGGTGTCGAGGCGGCACCCGACGAGGCCGCTGAAGCCGAGGACACCGAAATCCACGACGGCGACGATGACGACCGCTCGACTGCCGAACCCGAGGCACCGGTCACGACCGACGACACCGACCCGGCCACCGGAACGACGCCCGCAGCGAACGAAACGGACGCCGGACCGGCCACACCGGATATTCCCCCTGCTGGCGGGGCCATCGACAGCACCACGGGTGAACCCGCCACGGAAGTACCCGCCGCACCGCCGGCCACGGAGGCGGCGGGCGAGGCGGCGCAGGCCCGTACACGGCGAGCGTTGGGCACCCTGCGCGGCGCGATCCTCGACATCCTCGAGGCCAACCCCGGCCAGCAGTACAAGGTCAGCGAACTGTGCAAGCTCGTCGACCGGGCCAACGAGGGAACCGGCGCGAAGAAGGCCAGCGCAGGCGCGGTCCACAACGCCGCCGTGAAACTCGTCGGGACCGGGCGGGCAGTGCTGGCCGCCGAGAAACCCGCCACCTTCGCCCTCGCCGACACCACCGCCTGAACGACCCCGCCAGCCAATAGCTCGGAGGCGGGCGTCGAACTTCCCGGAACCACGCCCGCCCCCGGTGCTCCTTCACAGACAAGGAGCTCCCCAAGTGTCTCCCATCCTGACCTCGATCGTCACCGCCGCCGGTGGAGTCCTCGCCGGTCTCGCCCTCGCCGCAGCGCTGCTGTGGCGCCAACAGCAGGCACTGATCCGCGCCCGCCACGCCGCCGACCACGACGACACCACCGGTCTGCCCAACCGGCGAGCACTGCTCGCCGCCCTCACCCGCGCCACCCGCACAGATGCCCCGTTCGGGCTCGTCCTGCTCGACCTCGACGGCTTCAAAGCCGTCAACGACACCCTCGGCCACGAGGCCGGCAACGACGTCCTCACCGAGGTCGGCCGACGGCTGGCCGCCCTACGAGGGCCGGTACGGCTCGCCGCGCGGCTGTCGGGCGACGAGTTCGCCCTGCTGGTCGACGGCGGCGCCGACGACGTCGCCGCCGCTGCCCGCGCCGCCTGGCGGGCGGTCGGCCGCCACCCCGTCGACCTCAGCGACCATGCGCTGGCCGTGCGCGCCAGCGTCGGGTACACCAGCGCCGCCCTCGGCGTCGGCCCGCGCACCCTGCTGCACCAGGCGGACACCGCCATGTACCAGGCCAAACAAACCGGAGCCGGGGTGCACGGAGCCACCGCCACCACCGGCCACGCCGGACCGCCGCCAGGTACCCGCCTGCGGGACCTGCGCCGCCGCTGACCGCTCACGGACACACCAAGAGGACCTCGCGCCCGTCGACGTGCGTGAGGTCCTCACCGTGCCCGCTTCCATCCGCCCAGCCCTGCTTTCCCCGTCCTCGGCGACGGTCGCCGAGACGCAGATAAGGAGCGCATCCGCCATGAGCAGCCCTCACACGTACTCCATCGGCGACCGGGTGACCGCCGACCCGGCGGTGGCCCGCGCCAGCACCCCGGGGCGTCACCTACCGCGTCACCCGGCTGCTGCCGGTCAACGTCGTCGTCGAACCCGTCGACGGCGGCCGACCGGTGAAGGTCAACCCCACCTACCTGCGGCCCGCCTCCCCGGCGGACACCACCACCGGCCGTGAGCTGACCATGGTCCACGAGGCGCCGCTGCATCCGGGCACCCTCGTCACCGTCGCCGGCGCGGGCTGGAAGCAGCCTCCGGGCGAGCTGTACGTGGTGCTGCGCGACACCGGGACCGGCCGCGTCTCCCTCGTCTCGCTCGGCGGCAACAACGGCCGCTACTGGCGCGGCGTCTCCCGCCACCTGCTCACCACCGTCGACCCCACCCGCGTACGCCTCGACCCCGAACAGACCACCTGAACCACGACTCCACGCTGCCGTGCCGGGCGGGCAGAACCTTGCCCGCCCGACATGACTTGACCTTCTTCGAGAGATGAGCGTCGATCATCGCTGGTCGTCGGCCATCGTGCGGACATCAGCACTCCCAAGGGCTCCGACGCGAGTCGGGCGGCGACCGCGCATGCCCGCGATCCGCCGACCGAAGGGCCACCCGCCATGGCACACCCCGCACAGCCCAAGGGCCGCAGCCGGCGCCCCAGCGACCGCACCGCCGTACCGGACGACGTCACTGACCGGCTCCTGTGGGCGCTCGCGGTCGACGTCGCCGCCGCCCACCAACCCGGACCCGACGGCGCCTGCACGAACCTGCAGTGCCGCGGGCAGCAGGGCCCCTGCTGGGCGCTGCGCACCGCCCGCCGCGCCGAACAACACGCCCGCCGCGCCCCTGCCACCCTCGCCCCGGCGCCCCCGCCGCCGTCGCCGCGCCCGGTCGGGGTCGTACGGGGACGCGCCCCCGTGCCCGCCCCGCCGCGCCGCTTCACCGGCTGGTTCACCCCGGCCCACCCGCCGGCACCCCTGACGCGGCCCGCGCCCGTACCGGACGCGGTGCCGCCGGAATCCCGCGTTTACCGGCGTCCACCCGTGGCGGCGCTGGCCGCCTGAGCACGCACCCTGGAGGCAACCAGTGAACTTCCTACCGAACGACACTCTCGCCGGCTACGCCCGCGCTGCGGTGGACCTGCGCACCCGCATGGTCGACTACCACCGCAGCCCGCTCGCGGCGCAGTACCTGCAGGCGTTCTTCGGCAGCCGCCTCGCCAACCACCCCAGCCCCAGCCCAGCGGGCATGGCGAAGGTCCTCGATGCAGTCCGCGCCATCACCGCCAACCCGTGGCGATCCGGCGAGCCGTACGTCATCGCCCCCGCAATGACCGCGATCATCGCCGCCGCCGCGACGGCCCTCGACCTGACCGGCGAGGTGCTCCCCGCCGACATCGCCCCCGACGACGGCGGGGTGCTCTTCCTCCCCGAACCGATCTACCACCGCAGCCTCAGCGGCGAGGTGTCCTCGATCGGTGCGATCACCTGGGCCCGCACCACCAACACGAACAGCGGCCGGTCCTTCTGGGCCATCGCCGGCTGGGCCGACCACCACGACCCGCACGACCCAGCGGCCGTCCGCCGCCGGCAGCAGCTCGCTGACCGGCCCGACCTCGCCCGCCAGTTCGCCCCCTACGTGCTGACCGACTTCACCGAGATCCCCATCGGCCAGCCCGTCGACCCCCGCCCCGACGTGCCCGTCCTCGACGGAGACGACCGCGACTGGGAACCGGCCCCCGACGGCCGGTTCTGCATCGACGAGACCACCACCGCGATGCGCGCCTGCGCCGCTATCGCCTACGCCTTCTGGCGCATCCAGGCCCAACCCCTCGCCACCGTCGCCGCCGCCCCGTTGGACCGCGCCGCCCGACGTCGCGCCGTGCGGGCCAGCATCCGCCACGACACCCGCGTGGTCATGCTGCGCCGCACCAGCCCTCTCGCCGAACCCACCGACGGGGAACCCAAGTGGCACTACCGGGTGCGGTTCGTCGTCCGCGGCCACTGGCGACGCCTCATCGACCGCGACGGCCACCCCTACCGCATCTGGATCAACGCCCACATCAAAGGCCCCGACGGGGCACCCCTGCTGCACGGCGAGAAAGTCGCCGTCCTCGCCCGCTGACCCGCACCCGCCCGAAGGCCGCGCGACGCCTCCCACTGGCCCGCGCGGCCTTCGCCGTCCCCGCCCACCACCCGGCCGCCGCTTTGAAGGAGTGACCAGTCATGACCACCCGCGTGCTGTCCGGGATCGCCATAGCGGTCGTCGGCGTCCTGCTGCTGTGCTCCGGACTGGCCGCCACCCTGATCTTCGGCGGCGGCGCCGGCGCCTGCGGTACGGCAACCAGCGTCACACCCACTACCTTGTCGGCGACGCGCAGCCCGGCCCCGGGCGGGATCGGTCCGATCGGTGACTGGAACGCCGAGCAGGTCGGCAACGCCGCCACCATCACCGCCGTCGGCATGCGCCTCGGCGTCCCGCCCCGCGGCTGGGTCATCGCCGTGGCCACCGCGATGCAGGAATCCTCGCTGATCAACACCCCGGGTGGGGACCGCGACTCGGTCGGCCTGTTCCAACAGCGGCCCTCCCAGGGCTGGGGCACCCCCGAGCAGCTACGGGACCCGCAGTACGCGGCGACGAAGTTCTACCAGAAGTTGCAGGCCGTCGACGGCTGGCAGGCGATGGCGCTGACCGAGGCCGCCCAGGCGGTGCAGCGGTCGGCCTACCCGGACGCCTACGCCAAGTGGGAACCCGACGCCAGCCGCATCGTCGCCGCCCTGACCGGGGTCACCGCCGGCCTCGCCGCCTGCGGCGTGACCGTCAGCGCGCAGGGCTGGACCCAACCGCTGCACGGAGACGTCGGCTCCGGCTTCCGCACCCCGGATCGGCCCGGGCACGACGGCGTCGACCTGATCGTGGGCAAGGGCAGCCCGATCCACGCCGCGTCCGCCGGCACCGTCACCGTCGTGCGCTGCAACGCCGTCGACGTGCGCACCGGCGCCGAGTGGGGCTGCGACCGCGACGGCGACCCCGCTCTCACCCGCGGCTGCGGCTGGTACGTCGACATCACCCACCCCGGTGGGGTGATCACCCGCTACTGCCACATGCTCACCCACCCCTCCGTCGCCGAGGGCCAACAGGTCGCGGCCGGTGACGTCATCGGCGTCTCCGGCAGCTCCGGCCACTCGTCCGGACCGCACCTGCACTTCGAGGTGCACCTCGGTGACCACACCTCCGGCACGGCCGTCGACCCGGTCGCCTTCATGGCCTCCGTCGGCGCGCCCCTCAACCAGTAGGCGCCATCGAGGATGCCGGCGGCGGCTGCGTGTTCCACCCCAACTCGGCGGTCGTCCCGCCCCGGGACGACCGCCGCAACCCCATCCACGCATACCTGAGGAGGAAATGCCCGTGAGCACACCCACGCTCATCGGTGTCGCCGCGTTCCGCGGCAGGTACACCGCCCGCTTCATCCAGTTTGGAGAGGACCCGCAGGTTCTGGTGCCGCTATTGCGCCGGATCTGGACCGACACGTTCAGCCGCGACACCGACGCCATGGCCACGGCGCTGCTGGCCCGCAACTGGTGGTCCCTCGCCGTCAACCCCAAGCCCCGCCGCTGGGACCAGCAGCCGCCCGTGCCGGGCCTGGGCTACCCCGCCGACAACGACACCGTCCGGCGGGGCGCGCTGCGCGAGGACGTTGACGGGGCCCTCGAATGGCTGTACCTGCTGCACCTCGACCAGCGGCGACTGGTGGTGTACGAGGCGACGGTCCACGGCCGCTGGCTGCGGCACAGCGCCCACCACCTCGACCCCGCCGAGGAACTGTTCGTCACCGCACCCGCTGACGACGGCGGCCCGGAGATGACTGTGTGCACCGTCTGCGGCGCGGTCGACGAGATCGACCACATCGAGGTGTCGTCCATGGCCGGCTACGGCTACGACACCGCCACCAGCTGCACCCGCTGCGGCTCCTCGGTCGTCACCGACCCGATGTTCGGCGACCACGTCACCCGCAAGCCCTGGCCGCCGCACAACCCTACGACGGGTGACGCGACAGGCAGCGCCCGATGAACACACCCGACCCCACGCCGTCGCCGCCCACCAGCGGCAGCGATGGCCCGTCCCCTTACCGATCGGAGACCACCATGAGGTACCAGCCTGGCCAACGCGTCGCGCTGGTCCACACCAGCGACCCGCACACTTTGTTGCGGCCCGGAGACACCGGCACCGTCCGCCGCCACGACCAGCGGCAGAACATCGTCGAGGTCGCCTGGGACAGCGGCTCGACACTGTCGATGAGCCTCGACGACGGCGACCGCATCGCACCAGCCACCACCCCGCCGCCCACCGGCGATCCGGTCGCCGAGGCCACCGAATGGGCCGCCACGCTGCGACGCATGCGGGCCGCCGGCACCGAGGCCGGCCAAACCGCCGCCGAGTGGTGGGCGCAGGACACCATCGGCGCCAGGGTCAGCGGCGACACCCGCCTGGCCGCCCGCCGGATCCTGGCCGGCATCAACGACGCCGATCCCGCCGTCCTCGACACGTTGCCCCACTTCTCCTCGGCTGGAGAGTCGGTCGATACCGCCGGGTGGGAGCTGTTCGCCGACGCCACCGGCGATGTCTCCGGCTGGTTCGGGCTGCGCCTCCAGCAGCGCGACGAGGCGATGACCGTCTACCGCGACGCCTTCGCCACCGCGGCCGAAGAGCGTGTCGCCGCACTGTGTCACCTCGCGGCCAGCCCCACCGGCCGCGACGTGTCCCACCTGCACCCCGACCGGGTACACGTCGGCGACGTCGGCGTGTTCTCCGGCGAGTGGGCGATGACCGTCGGCCCGGACGGCGATGACCGCTTCGAGATCGGCTTCGTCGGCACACTGATCGACCACTGGAACGGGTGGGGGGTGTTCTCCTGCACCCGCTCGGTGGCGGAGGCGATCGTCACCGACCAGTACCGGCTCCGCGACCAGCACCGCCGCAGCCTGCGCGAGCAGGGCGTACCGGAGGACGACCTGGATCGCCGGGTCGACGCGGATCTGGCTGACCTGTCCTTCGACGGAGACGTCCTCGTGGTCGACCAGCGCGCCCTATCAGACGATCCGGAAGCCATCGAACGCGTCGCCCCGGACGGTGACGGCCGGTACGTGGTGATGGGCCGCAGCTGGTGCTGGGAGGCCGTCGACCCGTACGCCTGCGACCGGATCGTCGGCGACCTGCCTGACCCCGACCAGGCATAGGCCGGCCGGCCCCTGACCAGGCCGCGCCCCGCGTCACCCGAAGCCGAGCCGTCTCCGGCTGCGGCACCCGACACACCACCACGACAGGTAGGACCAACAGGAAGGAAAACCAGTGACCATCCGTACCCAAGAGGAGATCGTCACCCGGGTCTGGGCTCTCCGGGCCAACCGACAGGACATCCTCGGCTTCCGGGAGGACGTGCTCGTGGAGTCACTCGACCTCGACCACGCCCGCCAGGTCATCACCCCCCGCCACCCGGTTGAGTGGACCCAGCGGGTCGACCACGAGACCTACGCCCGGGACTACCTCGAGTTCGCCATCGGGAAGATCCTCGACCACCGGGGCAACTCGGCGAGCCGGTCGGTGGACAAGCTCAGCGAACTCGCCTGGCTCCTCGGCCGCGACGACATCGTGGCGGCGATGGACCACGCCGGCTACCCAATGTACGGGGCGCCCAAGGTCAAGGCGTTCGCCGACGGGTTCGGCTGGCCGTTCCTCGACGGCGACGACGGGCTGGCCCTGGCCCGGATGGCTGACGGTCAGCAGTGCGACCCGCAGGGCTGCGAACGGGGCTGCGCCGACTGACCACGACCTGGCCACCGGCCCAGCTCCCGACCCTCGACGTGCCCGCGTAGACAACCGGCACGTCAGCGACCCCGCGCCCCGCACCAATTCGACTTGATCGATTGGGCTGTGGGGCGTTCCATCGTCGGCGCAGACACCGCCCGCGCGGCGTCAACACCGACCAGCACGCACCGGCGGCGACCCGACGTGCCGCCGTAACTCTTCAGCACCACCGGGGTGTGGTCGCCCACCCGCCCGGCCCGACCAGGCAGGCACGGGTTGGCCCCACCCGTCTCCGCTGTGCGGTACCCACCGCCCGCGCACCCGGAGACGGGTGCGCGGGCCCGACCCTGGAATCGAGGCATCACCATGACCACACCAACCCCACCGGCCCCCCAGGCCGGCGCACCGCAGAACAACCCGGCCGCGACCGACACGCCCACCGCTGAGGCCGCCCCCGGCCGGTCCGGCTACCTGTACCGGAAGGTGGCCCTGCACCTGGCCGACCACCCCGACGACATCTTCAAAACCGGCGAGATCACCCGGGCGATCGGCGCGCCGTCCTCCGGCGCGGTGTTCGAGGTACTGAAGAAGATGGCCGCCGCCGGGCACGCCACCCACCACCGCGACCCGCACCACCGCTTCCAGATCACCCAGGCCGGCATCGACGCCGCCGGCACCCTCCCCGCCACCGCACCCCGCGCCCGCGCCAGCAAGGGTGGTGGCCGGCAGGCGCGGCCCGCGCCGGTGGCGCGGCCGAACGGCACGCTGTACCACCCGCGGCGGCTTGGCCGGGGCTGGGACGTCGAGGAACTGCGGCGACTGCGTACCCAGCAGGTGCCCGTGCTGCTGTACGGGCCGCCCGGGACCGGCAAGACGGCCATGGTCGAGGCGGCGTTTCCCGACCTGCTGACCGTCGCCGGAACCGGCGACACTGTCGTCGACGACTTCCTCGGCTCCTACAACCCGATCCCCGGCGGCGGCTACGAGTTCGTCCACGGACCGCTCATCACTGCGATGCGGGAGGGGCGGGTGCTGCTGGTCGACGACGCCACCCTCATCCCACCCCGCGTCCTGGCAGTCCTGTACCCGGCCATGGACGGCCGCGGAGTGATCACCATCCCCGCAAACGGCAACGAGAGCGTGCAGGCCGTCGACGGGTTCTACATCGTCGCCGGCCACAACCCGGGCGTGCACGGCGCGGTCCTCACTGAGGCCCTGGCCTCCCGGTTCACCGTCCACCTGCACGTCACCACCGACTGGGACCTCGCCCGCCAACTCGGCGTCCCCAAACAGGTCGTGGCCGCCGCGATCGACCTCAACACCGACCTCGCCGCCGGCAAGACGATGTGGGCGCCGCAGCTGCGCGAACTGCTCGGCTTCGTCAAAGTCCGCGACCACCTGGGTATGACCGCCGCCCTGGCCAACCTGGCCGGCATCGCGCCCGAGGACGCCCGCGACGACGTCACCGCCGCCCTGTCCCGACACACCGGCACGCCCATCACCGCGCTCGCCATCGGCAAGCGCTAACCGCCGCCCACCTCAGACTTCTGGAAGGAGCCAATCCGTGTCACACCCCCGCACCCACCTCCAGCACGGCGCACCGCCGACGCCGGCCGGCGCCAGCGACTGGCATGACTGGTCCGCGGCGTGGACCCAGCACGTTCCGCTGCTGACCGGCCGTACCGACCTCACCGTCCTCGTCGCCCCCGGCGCCGCCGGAGATGCCCCCGAGTGCTTCTACCCCGCCCTGAACCGGATCGAAGTCGACGCCACCTACATCGCCGACAGCCCCGACGTCACCGACCCGGCCAAGGCCCGACACAAGCGCCTCGTGCCCACCGGATACGGGCTGCTCGTGCACGGCGCCGCGCACGCCGCGCACAGCCGCTGGACCACCCCGCCCGGCACCCCGCCGATCCTCGCCGCTGTCGCCGACATGCTGGAGGAATCCCGGGCCGAAGGACGCCAACGCGCCCGCCGCCGGGGCGACCGCCGTTGGCTGCGCCACGTCGTGACGACCCTCCTCGACCCCGAGGACGCGGCCGTTGACGACGCGTGGCACGCCGGGCAACTCGCCGCCCTGCTGCTCGCCCGCGTCGACGCCCGCATCGTCACCAGCAAAGACGTCCGCCCGGTCCGGGCCGCCGTCACCGGCGTCCTCGGACGCAAACGCCTGCGGCAACTGCGGGACATCTGGCGCGAGGCCCACACCTGCGACGACACCGACGCCGACACCATGATCTGCCTGGCCCGCCGGTGGTGCCAAGTCCTCGGCATCGACCCCGACCAGCAGTACGACACCCCCGTACCGGACGCCGGGCAATTCGCCGACCGCCTCGCCGCGGCCCTCGTCGACTACCTCGCCGTCGCCGCCGGCGTTACCCCGGCCGAGTACGCCGCAGCGCTGCTGGCCCACCGACACAGCCCACCGTCGGAGTGGAACCGCCGGGACCCGACCGAGCAGGAACACCGCGCGGCCCGCGACCTCGCCAACCGGCTGCGGCAAGCCCGCACCCAACACCCCGAACCCGGCCGGCGCCCCTCGGTAATCCCACCCGGCCGGCTGCGAACCCGGCAGGCCATCACCGCCGAAGCACAAATCGCCGCCGGGCAACTCCCGACCGCCGCTCCCTGGCAGCAACGCGCCCAGCTGCCGCCGGAGAAACCCCGTTTGCACCTGGCCGTCCTGGTCGACCTGTCCGGCTCGATGGACCGCTACACCGAGGCGATGTCCTCCGCCGCGTGGATCTTCGCCACCGCGGCACGCCGCGCCGACGCGACGACCACCACCATCGGTTTCGGCGACCGAACCACCGTCCTGGTACCCCCACGCACCCGCCCCACGCAGGTGCTGACCATGCGCAGCGGCCTCGCCACCGCCACCTTCCCGGAAGCGGTCAAGGTCGCCGACCAACTCCTCGACCTACGCCACGGCCGCACCGTGCGGATGCTCGCCGTCGTCTCCGACGGCTACCTCGACGACATCCCCGCCGGGCAACAACTCGTCACCACCCTGCACCAGGCCGGCTGTGCCGTGCTGTGGCTGCACCCCGCCGACCCGCTCGCCGACAGCGAACTGACCGGCCCCGACCAGATGTGGAGGCACACCTTCACGCACACCACCACCCTCACTGTCGCCGATCCCGTCGAGGCCGTCGCGGCGATCGCCGACGCCGCCGTCACCGCGCTCACCCAGGCCTAAGCCCAGCCGAGCCGTCCGGCGACCGACCAGTCCCACCCCCGCGCCGCGGCGCTGCAACGGCCGTGGCCGGGCAGCGCCGCGCGCGGCCACCCCCAACGACGTACCCAAGCCCCGCAGAGGCGGGCTGCCGCCGGCAACCCGCCACGTCTCGCGGGGCCGGCAGCGGACGGCCCTCGCCGCCGGTCCGCGACTTGACCATCCCGCGCCATCGAAGCGTCCATGCATCGCGTCCCCAATGACCCGGTGGGCCACGTCCGGACGCGATACGACGCCGCCCATCACAAGGAGCTCATCCCATGCGTTTCGGCACCGACAACGAACACCCCTTCGACACCGACAACCGCGCCTGGCGACGTCTCGGCGACGTCACCAGCGAACACTTCGACGTGATCACCTGGACCCGCGACCCGGACGGACGGCCGGTCCTGCTCACCCTGGGCGACCTGCGAACCGGGGACATGATCACCCTCGCAGTCCTGGACTCCCTGGAGATCCGCGACCCGTACGCGCTGCTCGCCGTTCACACCGGCGGCGAACTCGCCGCACACGGCCCCACCAGCGGCGCCGAAACAGCCCGCTCCCTCGCCCCCATGCTCGCGCTCGACAGCACCACACTCGCCGCGACCAAACCCGTGCCGCTGCACGACCCCGCCACAACAGCCCTACCCGCCACCTGCTGGGTCGACCTGCCCACCACCCTCGCCGCGGCCCTACGGCCCGCCCTCGACGACGCCCGCACCGCCGTCCTCGTGCTACTCGACCGCACCCAAGGCTGGCTCGCCGCCATCGGCCCGTTCGCCACCCACACCGCCGCCGACACCTGGCAACCCGACGGCGGACCCGGCCGCGCAGCCGACCGGCTCATCGTGCCGCTGCACCCGGTCACCCTTCAGGAGGCCCAGCCGTGACCAGCACCCGACCCCTGGCACACCCAGAGCTTCCGCCGATCGTGGACCTCGACGTCGACGGCGTCCTCAACCCCGCCAACCCGGCCCACGCCGCAGCGCTTGGCTACCAGCCGCACCGCTACGACGGACCCGGACCCGACGGGCAGCACGTCACCGGCACCGTCTGGCTCCACCCCGACCACGGGCCATGGCTGCGGGAACTGGCCGAACACGCCCAACCGGTGTGGTGCACCAGCTGGAACCACCTCGCCGCCCAATGGATCGCCCCACGACTCGACCTGCCGACCACCTGGCCGCACGTCCCCGTCCACGCGGGCGGGGTCCGCTTCGGCCACCAGAGCAAACTCTCCGCCCTCTACCCCTGGGCCACGCGGCGGGCACTTGCCGTCCTCGACGACGAGTTCGGCGGCAAGGACCCCACCACCGCCGACCAGCGCACCCGCGACGGCGTACCCACCCTGCTCCACCCCGTCAACCCGTCTCACGGGCTGCGCCGTGCCGACATCGACACGGTGCTGACCTGGCTGCGCCGGCTCTGACCAGGCCATACCGGCGCCGCCCGGGCACCGAGGCCTTCCGCTCACTCGGATTCGTGGGGCCCGCATCGACGGATGCGGGCCCCACGCCGTTACGCCAGGAGTTGATTATGGACAGCATGTTCGATCCCGTCGACGAACCGGGTACCGACCGGTCATCCCGGCTCAGCGTCGGCGACCCGGAACTGCGCAAGACTCGCCTGCTCGCCCGCGAGTGCTCCACCTGCATCTTCAAGCCCGGCAACCCGATGCACCTCGACCCCGGCCGACTCAAGCAGATGGTCGCCGAGGCACGGGGTGCGGCGGGATACATCATCTGCCACTCCACACTGCCCTACGCCGATAGTGCGGTCCCGCCCGCGATCTGCCGCGGATTCGCCGACCGCTACCGCACCTGGCAACTCCAGGTCATGGAACGACTCTGGGGCTTCGTCGACGTCGAGCCACCCGACCCGGACTCCACCCGTACGCCCGAATGACCAGGAGACAGTACGTGCCAAACACCGACGACTTCCTCCAACGCCAAGAACGGATCATCGACACCACCGGCTGGGCCGTCACCCACGTCCTGCCCACCGACGACGACCCCGACACCACCGCCCCGTTCGCCTACACCGTCGGGCTCACCGCCCACGACTACCCCGAACTGATCACCGCCGGACTGCCACCCGAGGTCGCCCACAGCCTGCTCAACGACCTTGCCCGCCGGGTCTACGACAAGGCCGAACGGTTCACCCACGGCCAGCGCATCAACGACCTCATCGCCGGCTACGACGCGATCATCATCGACGGACCACCCACCGACGAGCTGCTGCCTAGCATGGCGATCAACCGCTACGGCCGCGACCAGATCCGCCTCCAGCAGCTCGTGTGGCCCGACCGGCAGGGCCGATTCCCCTGGGACAGCGGGTACAACTTCGACCCTCAGGCACAGCCGCTCATCGCCCAGCTGTAACCGGACCACCGGACCGACCACCGCCGCCCGGGCTCCGGACGCCGCCACAGGCGCCCGGAGCCCGCGCACGACCAGGCCCGCCGGCCCACATCGACGGGTACCGTGTCGTCGTGCGAATCGGCGCATGCCAGACCCCGGAGATCCTCGGTGACGTGGACGCGGCCGTGGACACGATCCACGGCTTCGCCGTGCAGGCAACACGCGCAGAGCTTGACGTGCTTCTGTTCCCCGAATGCTTCCTGCAGGGCTACCTGGTCACCGAGCCACACGTCCGCGACCAGGCCCTCGAGCTGGCCTCCCCGGAACTGATCTCGCTGCTGGACCGGCTGGCCGGGATCCGGCAGATGCTGGTGCTCGGCATCATCGAGTGGCACCGCGGCCGGTACCACAACACGCTTGGTCATCGCCGACGGACAGGCCTTGGGCGCATACCGCAAGACGCACCTGACCAGCGGGGAGTCGATCTTTGCTCCGGGCGACACCTACCCGGTCTTCGAACACGCCAACGTACGGTTCGGCACCAACATCTGCTACGACACCCAGTTCCCGCACGCGGCAGCCGCCGTCGCCGGAGGCGGAGCGGAGCTGTTGCTGATGCCCGCTCAGAACATGATGCGTCGAGACAAAGCACTCTGGTGGCAGGAACGGCACAACCAGATCAGGATCCGACGAGCCCGCGAACCCGGCCTGTGGCTAGCCTCCGCCGACGTCACCGGCGAACGCGACGAGTTCCGGGTAGGCCTGGGGCCAACCCGCGTCATTAACCCGACTTGTCAGGTGGTTGCCCACGTTCTCACAGGGACCACCAGCATGGCCATCGCTGAGATAACCCACCGGCACCGGTCACATGGCCCGAGCGGACGCACGCACCCGGCAGCTCACCGTGTCCGGAGTAAGGAGACCGGTCCTTTCTTCATTGGCAGCGCGATTCGGTCAGGCCTATCGGCGTACCGCTCTTCCTGTACAGCGTCAGGTGCGCCGGATGCGCAAAGGTCCAGGCGCGAAATATCCGGGACGCTGCGACGACGGCTGGGCCGACGACCCGCGGTCCCTATTCCTGATGAGTAATCGGCGGACGCAGGCTGGTAACTAGATCGCGATTAGATGAGTGAGCCCGGATGCACCCAGCTCGACGTTGCTTAGGAGAATGACTTGATGAAGGCGATCGAGACCCACTACGCGGGCTGCCGTTTTCGCAGCCGCCTGGAGGCCCGGTGGGCCTTCTTCATGGACCTGATGGACGTGCGATGGGAGTACGAGCATGAGGGGTGGGAGTTGCCGTCTGGCCGCTACCTGCCAGACTTCCGACTGCCTCATGCAAAGGTTCATCTGGAGATCAAGGGTGAGACTCCGACGCAGCGTGAAGTGAACCTCGCCCTAGAGTTGGCCAGTGAAGCGTGTGTCGACGGGTGGCGCTACCGGATGCTGGCGGGCGGCATTCCTCGATCTCCGTCACCCGTCCCGGGCAAGCCGGGCATCGCAGCCGTGCCGTGCTTCAGTGCCATGACCGAGTACGTGCCAATCCAGGATATGAAGCCGATCGGAGCCGCGCCTAAGGATCAGCAGGGTATACAACAGACCCCAGAGGGTTTCGCGGTCGGCCCGACCTCATATAGGGGAATTCCACTAGAGCACTGGAGACTCAGGAAATCGTTCTGGACCGCTGAGGGGTGGACTAACACGGATTTGGCTGCCGCTCTAACTAAAGCCCGTTCCGCTCGCTTCGAGCATGGTGAGGCTCCGCAGTAATCGCGTTGTGTACCTGGCCAGACATTACCCGGCCAGGGGGAATGAGGACGCACGGTTGACTGCTACCCAAGTCACTCTGCATCTGGGCGTATGCAACCACAAAACTTGGTGTCCACATCTAATGATCAAGTGCACTCAACTCGGCAGATTCCGGCGTCACTGGGGCTCGGCGAAGTCACCGTATACGGTCGAGATTCTGTCTACTGCGGCGACTCAGCGGTCAGGTCGCCGGCGAGCTGCGGATGTCGACAAGGCCGACATGGGCGCCCTGCGCCCCCAGGCGATTCGTGCTTCTCGCGTCTCAAGGGCCGGGGTCTGGGTGGTTGGCGGCGAGGGCTGCGGGCGCGGGGGCGCTGCCGGTCTGCGTCACGCGGTGGTCACGAGGCGCCTACCTGCTCGGTGGAACGGCTGATGTCGTGTCCGTTGGCGGTTCGCGGTACGGGCGGCCAGTACCGGCGGACGGTGCGTTCCGAGCGGCCGATTCTGGTGGCGATGTCGGCCGGGTGCAGGGACGGGTCGTGGCGGTACCAGTAGGCCACGGCCCCGGCGGTGTCGGACGGCACCACTGGGCCGCTTCTGCCGTCGCCCGGGTCAGGTTCGGGGTCTTGTCCCTGGTCCTCGATGGTGTCCGGTTCAGCGTCCTCGGCGTCAGCCGGGGGATTCACCAAGTCCCGCTCGTCGGAGTTCTCGATCGGCGTGGCCGGATACCCGGTGGTGCGGGACCAGTTGGCTCCAGGTCGGTCCGCGTCGAGGTGAGACAGGTCCGTTCCCCGCAACGGGGTCGTGTCTCCGGGCGCCGAGGCTTCATCGCCGGTCCGGAAGTGGTGAGCGTCGTCGTGGTCGCGGGCGTCGACCAGTCCGGGTTCGGGTGCCACCTCCTCGGTGCCGCGCGAACCGGTCGACGCGTCCGCGGCGATCTCCGTAGCCAGCTGCTTGTCCTCATCGCCACGGTTCGCAGCCTCCGGCCGCGGCGGCGGCGAGGCGTCGTAGCCTCCGGCCAGCCGCGTCGCGCCGACCGGCTCGGATGCGGGGGCCGGTGCTTCCAGGCTTGGGGGTTCGGCCGGCGGGGATGGCGTCTCCGTTGGAGCGGTAGCGGTTTGCCGGCCGTCGACCGGGCTGAAGGAGGGGGTGCGGATCCGTCCCGCGATCTCGACCAGGCTGATGCTAGCCACGACGACCAATCCGTCGACGGAGATGGGCAGCAGGTAGGAGGCGGCGGCGCCAGTTTCGCCGTAGCGGGCGGCGACGCCGACCATGTGCCAGTAACTCACCGTGCGCCACGAGGCGCTGCACGATCGAGTGGAGGTGAAAGACCGCCACCGCCGTTCCTGTCGCAGCAGGGCGGTGTAGCTGAGGGCAGCCTGCTCCGGGAGGTGCCGGGTGTGGGTGGGAAGCGGCCCTGACAACGCCGGGACGGGCTGGCACTGCCAGACGGCTCGGGTCCGGCAAGCAAGTTGGGAAGGTGTACGTGAGGAACCAGCGTGTAAAGCCTCTCAAGACTAGGCACCAGCTCGAATCTGGCGGATGTGGGCTGGGTTGCGGCGCGTATCCCGGCACCGGTTCGGTGTCGGGTAACTCCTTGGCTGGTTTGGTATTGGCTGGCGGGGAGGCCACGGTGAAGGTCTGCGGCGTAGCCGTGGCGAGGTCGCAGGGGCAGAGCTGGGCACCTAACCCGATGAACGATCGTGTGGTGAACGTGGGAACCCGTCCGGGACCGCCCCGCCTGTCGGCCAGCCAGGCCGTGCCGGTGGGGCAGGCGCACCGTCAGCTGACGGTTCCGGCTGGGGGCGGAGTCGCCGTAGTAGTCGGAGGTCGGGAAAGCCGACCACGGGGCGAAGGGCGACAGCGAGTACGCAGCGGAGATGCTGGAATGCCAGGAGGTCGCCGGTGAATACTGGCGCGCCGCCGTCCGGGTGGCCCGAGTTGGGTCAGGCGGAGCGGCGGGTACTGGAGATCCAGGCGAAGCTGCACCGATGGGCGGGCGAGGATGAGGCCCGCCGGTTCGATGATCTGTTCGGCCTTGTCACCGATCCCGCGTTCCTGATGGTCGCGTGGGAGCGGGTGCGGACGAACAAGGGTGCCCGCACCGCCGGAGTGGACGGGCAGACCGCCCACTACATTCGGGTGCTGCGTGGCGAGGATGAGTTTCTCGCCGAGCTGCGCGCCGACGTCAAGGCCGGTGCGTTCACCCCGTTGCCCGTGCGGGAGCGGATGATCCCCAAGTCCGGCGGCAGGCTGCGCCGGCTGGGGATCCCGACCGTGCGGGACAGGGTGGTCCAGGCCGCCCTGAAGCTGGTGCTGGAGCCGGTCTTCGAGGCCGGGTTCCGCCCGTGCTCGTACGGGTTCCGGCCTCGACGGCGCACGCACGACGCTATCGCTGAGATCCGCCACTTCGGCGCCAAGGGCTACGAGTGGGTGCTGGAAGCGGACATCGAGGCGTGCTTCGATTCGATCGACCACGCGGCCTTGATGGACCGGGTGCGTCGACGGGTCGCAGACAAGCGGGTGCTGGCGTTGGTCAAGGCGTTCCTGAAAGCCGGGGTGCTCAGCGCCGATACCGGCTACCAGGAGACGAGCACTGGCACGCCGCAAGGGGGCATCCTGTCACCGCTGCTGGCCAACATCGCCCTGTCCGCTCTCGACGACTGGTTCGTCGCGGCGTGGCAGGACGAGATGGGCAGCCCGTGGCGGCGGCACAACCGGCTCCGCACCGGCCGCTGCAACTGGCGGCTGGTGCGCTACGCAGACGACTTCGTCGTCATGGTGGCCGGCGGGCGTGAGCACGCCGAGGAGCTTCGGGAGACAGTCGCTGCGGTGTTGGCGCGGATCGGGCTTCGCCTGTCCGGGCCGAAGACGCAGGTGGTCCACCTGGACGAGGGGTTCGACTTCCTCGGCTGGCACATCCAGCGCCGGCGACAGCAGGGGTCGAACAAACGGTACGTCTACACCTACCCGGCGAAGAAGGCCCTGGCCTCGATCGTCGGCAAGGTGCGGACGATCACCCGACGAACAGCACACGCGCATCTGTCCGACCTGCTGCAAGCGTTGAACCCGACGCTTGCCGGCTGGTGCAACTACTTCCGTCACGGCGTCTCCAATGCCACCTTCGGCTACCTGTCGCGCTACGCCTGGCGGCGAGTGCTCGGGTGGATACGCAAACGCCACGACGGAGTGCCGTGGAAGCACCTGATCCGTCGGTACCTGCCTGGATGGAAACCGACGCACGAGGGGATCACCCTGTTCGACCCGCAGAAAGTGGCGATCAACCGCTACCGCTACCGCGGGACGAAGATCCCCACCCCGTGGGACAGATGGCATCAACCGGCGGCCACAACCAGCACCTGACCTGACGGCATGTGCTCGTGGAGAGCCGGATGCGCGGAGACGCGCACGTCCGGTTCGGGCGGGCGGGTCAGGGAGACGACCGGACCGAAAGGCCGGCACCGCGCCCTGACCCGACCCCACCAGGCGGCGATGCCGGCGATGACGGCGGCGGCGATCAGCCGCGCGGCGGCCAGGCCGCGGCGGTCCGCGGGTACGCGGGAGATGAGTTCGACGGTCAGCAGCAGCGCCAGCGGCGGCCACGCGGCGATGACCTGGCTGATGAGGTTCGGCCGGGCGTGTAGGACGTTCGCCGCGATCGACGCGGCGACGCCGAGGGCGAGCACCGCCCGCACGGCCCACCGCAGGCGGGTCAGGTGCCGGAGGTCGGCCTCTGTTATCTCCGGGGTACGGGCGGAGGTGTGCCGGGGTAGCGGTGTGGCGGTCATGCGGCGGCTCCGTCACCGGGCCGGGGTGCCGGCCGCAGGTCGGGTCGGCGGGCGGGACGCTGCACCTGGGCGACCAACTCGTCGGCCAGGGCAATGGTTTCGTCGCTGGGTTCGGCGTCAATCTCGCCGAGGGCGCGGGTCAGAGAACGGCGCAGGCTGCGGATCGCATCGAGGTGCCCGAGCGCGGCGCGGGCCCGCATCGCCTGCTGGTACAGCTCTTCGGCGTACGGGTTGTGGCCGATCGCGGCGTCCAGGACGGTGAGCTGCTCGGCGGGGTCACCGGTGAGGGCGTCAACCAGGGCGAGGTAGGCGTCGAGTGCCTGCTGCCGGACCGCTTCGCGGTAGGGCTCGATCCATTCGTAGTCGGCGCCGTCGGCCAGGTGCCCGCGGTAGGCGTCGACCGCGCGGCGCAGCGCGGCGAGGCGCTCGGCCGGGTCGGTGGCCTGGTTGGCGTCGCGGATCGCGGCGCGCATGCGCCACAGGTCCACGTCGACGGCGTCGCGGTTGAGGACGTAGCGCTGGTGGGGGTGGGTGAGGTAGCTGCCGCGTCCTGCGGTGCGGCGCATGATGGTGCGCAGGTCGGACACGTAGGTGTAGAGCCGGCCGGGTGCCTTGTTGGCGGGGGCGTCGGGGAGCAGGTCGTCGAGGATCGCCTCGGCGGAGGCGTCGCCGTAGTGGACGGCCAGGTAGACGAGCACTTCGAGGGATTTCTTGCGCAGCGTCGGCCCGGGCGGCACGTCGACGATCGCGGCGGTGCCCAGGACGGAGACCTGCACCCTCCCGTGGCTGGCCTCCTGGCTGTTCTCGGCCCCGCCGTCGTTGTCCGGTTCCTCCACGGCGGGCGAGGGCGCACCGTCGCGGGCAGTGTCCGCGCCGCCGGCATGGGCGTCGGTGGGCGGAGCTGCCTGGGTGGCCGGGGCGGTCTCGCTGCTGGCGCTGCCCGCTGTTGCTGTCGGGGCGACGGGCACGGGCTCGGGGCCGGATGCCGGCAGGTGGTTACCCTCGCGGACGGGGACGTCGGCTGGCGCCGGCTCGGTGTCGGGAGAAGGTTGCGCATCGGGTGGGGCGGTCGTGGCCTGGGCGGTGGTGACGGGTTCGATCGGAGCGGGAGCCTGCGGCTGGCCGGTGTGGGATTCGGCGAGGGTGACGAGCAGGTCGCTGGTCTCGGACGCGGTGAGGACGGCCAGTCGGCCGATATCGGCCGGGTGGCCGCTGTGGCGGGAGCCTTCGCCGTGGGCGCGGCTGGTGGTGCCGTCTTCGGCGACGACGACGGTGTCGCCGTCGGGCCATGTGCCCAGCAGCACGCCGTGGATGTCAAGGCGCTGGCCCTGGGCGAGGAGCGCGGCGATACGGGTGCGCTGGTGGCGGGTGTCGGCGTCGGCCAGCAGCAGGACTGGCGGCATCGGCTCCCCGGTCGGGTCCGCCGCGCGGGCCTCGGCGGCGGTGTCGACCTCGTGGGCGTAGGCGATGCGGCTGCGGTGCAGGGTCTGCGCCTCGAGCAGGTCGAGTGCCTCGTCCAGGCCACCGGTGACGGTCAGCCGCGGGGTGCGGGGCAGCGCGACGGCACCGGCGCCGAGCAGCGTCGCCGCGGTCGCTGATGGCATGACCAGCCAGGTGCGGTCCTCTGGTGCGTCGAGGCCTCCGGCGGCCAGGGCGGCGGCCATGAACCCGCGGGCGGCGGCCTCCGCGCCGGGACCGGTGAGCCCCAGGCCGGCGGGCGGCCAGACCGCGGCGAGCGGGTGCGCCAGCGACGGCACCACCGGGCGAAGCGCAGCGTCATCGCCCAGGCTCGGGTCCGCGGCAGGCGCCGGCGTCTTAGGATCGTCCTCGTCGTACCGCCCGGCGATCCCCGGACGGTCGACGTCGAGCAGGCCGGCGTCCTGATCGGAGGCGTCAGGGCTGTCCGGTGCGGAGGTGCCGTCGTCGGTCTTGTCGTTCGCTTCGGTGCCGGCCGGGTCGGTGAACAGGCCGAGGTTTTCGTCCGGAACCTCGTGGCCAGCCGGGTCGGTGGGGGTCGTGGTGGCGTGGCGCAGGCGGCGGATCTGGTTCACCACGGGCGGCATGGGCGCCACGTCGGGGTCGTCCAGGCGCAGGTCGACCGACACGGGCCGGCGGGTGTAGCGGCGGCGGCGATGGGCCCAGACGAGGGCGACGGCCGCGAGGATCGCGGCGACGAGCCCGGCGTCGAGCCAGCTGCCGGTGCCGAGTGAGACACCGGGGGACGCCTCCGTGCGCGGCCCGGGTGTCTGCTGCCCGTCGACCGCGGGGCTGGGCGTCGTCGAGGCTCCGGAGGCCGACGGCTGCTCAGCGGGCGCGGTGGAGACCGGCGGTGAAGGGACGTGGACTACGCCGTCGTCACCGTCATGCGGTGCCCGGGTGGTGGAGCCTGGCGACGGGCTCACGGACGGCGCGTCGGGTGGCAGCGGATTGGGTTGGCTCGGTGGTGTCGGCGCGGGCGCGGCGGTGCCGGGTGTCGGCTGTTCAGGGCCTGCCGCCGGGGGGTCGGCGGGTGGCGGGGTCCGGGGTGTGCCGGCGGGTGGTGTGGCGTCGTCGGGCAGTTCCAGGGTCCAGCCGGGGTAGATCAGGTTCGGGTTGGTGAGGGTGCCGCCAGTGTCGCGGAAGTGGGTGCCCCGGTTGAGGGCGAAGATCTCCGGCCACCGGTTGGCGTCGCCGAGCCACTGCTGGGCGATCTTCGACAGGGTGTCCCCGCGCCGCACCTCGCAGGTGTAGGTCTGCCCGGACGACACGAGCGTCACGTGGCCCGCTACCAGCCGGGCCGGCACCGGATCTCCCATGCCCGGCAGGGCGGCCGTCGACGCGGGTGCCTGCCCGGTCTGCGTGTGGTGCCCATCCGTGCTCACCAGCCGCACGGTGCTGCTGGGCAGGGTGGTTGCCGGGGCCGTAGCGGTGGCGCTGGTGTGGGCGGTTGTCGCTTGTGCTGGCTGGGTGAGGGTCGGTGCGGCCTGGGCGGCGGTGGCGAGGACGCCGCCGCTGATGGCGGCCACCAGGATGGCGGCGAGCCCGCGGGCCGGCGCGATGGCTCGGGGTTGCGGCAGGCGGATGCCTGTGACGGTTTCGGCGACCTCGGCGATCAGCGACCAGATGAACGCCGCCCACACCGCCCAGAGCAGGCACACGACGGCGTTGCCGAGCATGGCGTCGGTCAGCGGTGAGGTGAGGGCGGTGCCGACGTCCTGCCAGGTGGGGACCTGGCGGGGTAGCGGCCAGCCGACGTATCGGATGAGCGCGTACGGCACGCCGGCGGTGAGCAGCACCAGGATCCCGAGTCCGGCCAGCCGGCGGGCGGTGGCGGCGAGGAATGCGAACACTGGGGCTCCCGGTCGTTGGGGTGGCGGTCCTGGTCAGTTCGGTGCGGTGACGCCGGTCAGAGGGCTGGCGGTCGCGGTCGCGGACACCGGCAGGGCGCTGATTCCGACGAGGTGCAGCAGCTGCGTGGGCCGGGTGTCGCTGATGGTGACGGTGACGGCGGTGGGGGTGGCGGACGCGGTGACCTGCCCGTCGACACCGGCCTGTTGGGCGAAGCTCCGCGCGGCTGCGGCGGCCTGGGCGGGCTGGAGCTGGACAGTGCCGGTGGCCCTATAGGTGGCGAGGTCGATCTCGCGGGCGCCGGCCCGGGCGGCGCCCTGCGCGACGTCGAGCAGCCGCACCTTGTCCGACATGCCCAGGCCCAGGTCGAGGACCAGGCCGGCGAGGATGAGGACGAGTACGACGCCGAAGATCGTCCACGGGGTGATCTGGCCGCGGTCGTCGTGGCGGGCCTGCCGCAGGCGGGTACGCAGCCGGTTCATGGCGCCGTTGTTCCGCGGTAGGTGTCGAGGGGCTGGTGTGAGGTGCCGCGGATGGTGATCGTGCCGGGCAGGCCAAGGCCGTAGAGGTCTTCGAGGCGGACGGTGCACGCCACGGTGGCGCTGACCTGCCCGCCGGGGACGAACGCGCCGGGGTCGACGGTGACGGTGGACGGCTGGCAGGTGAAGGCCCGCCCGGCCAGGGTGGCGGAGGCACCGTCGGCGCCTGCGGCGCGGGCCTCGCCGGGGGTGCGGGCGAGGGACGCCTGGCGGGCCGCCGCGGCGGCGGCGGAGTTGACGTCGATAGCGGCCGAGGCCAGGCGCAGGCACGCCACCACCGCGAGGGCGGCCAGGACCATCAGCGGTACGTAGCTCAGCGCCATCTCGACGCTGACCGAACCTCGGTCTCCCCGCAGCCGCGGCGCCCAGCGGCGTGGGTGTCGGCTGCGGCGCTGCTCGCGGGTCATGTCGAGTCTCCTTCCACTCCAGGCGGCGAGGGGGCCAGCGACAGGGTCGAGGGGCGGAAACGCTCGACCGGGGCGCTGGCGTGGGTGCTGACCTGCAGGCGCAGGAACGGCACGACGGCGGGCACCCGGCCGGCCACGGCCACCGTGGCGGTGTCGGCGGTGCGGGTGACCGACACGCGCGGGTCGACGACGACCTGCCCGGCGACTTGGTCGAGGATGGTTGCGGCGTCGGCGCGGCCGGCGGCGGCGGTGCCGCCGGATACCCTGGTGGTCTGCAGGGCGTGGTTCGCGGCGTGCTGGACGCCGAGTTGGGCCAGGGCCCACAGGGCGAACTGCACGCCGACGAGGACGAGCAGGAACAGCAGGGGCGCGTAGAGGACCACCTCGGTGGTGACCGACCCGCGGTCACCACCGAGCCGGCGTCGCCTGCCTCGTCGCGTGCGGTTCATGGCTAGAGGTTGATTCCGGTGATCTTGGTGATGATCTTGCCCTGGAAGATGGCGTAGACGGCCAGGACGAGGGTGACGAGCAGGGCGATCCACATGACCTTCTCGGTGGTCTCGCTGCCCCGGTCGCCGGAGTCGCGCAGCCGGCGGGCCCGGTCGACGAGGGTGAGGTGTGCCAGGGTCAGCAGGGCCATCAGCTTGCTGGGGTGCACGGCGTTTCTCCTTCTGGTGTGTCGGGGTCAGAAGCTGTCGACGGCGGTGACAGCCGGGTAGAGGAGGAACAGCATGTAGGCGGCGGCCAGGAGCATGACCGGCATGGACATACGTTCGGTGGCGGAGTTGGCCCGGGCCTCCAGGGCGGCGGCCTGGTGAGCGCGCAGGGTGGCGGCGCGGATGGTGAGGGAGTCGCGGATACGGGCGCCTTCGGTGCCGGCGAGACTCATCGTCGCGGCGAGTTCCTGCAGTTCGACGACGCCGGTGTCCTCGCCGAGCTGGCCGAGGGCCTGCCAGGGCGGGATGCGCAGCAGCCGGGCGGTGGCCACGGCCCGGTTCAGGCGTCCGGCGGCCCAGCCGTGGGTGTCGGCGCAGGCGTCGTCGAGGGCTTGTTCGAGACCGGCGCCGCCGGCGAGGGAGATGACGACGAGGTCGAGCACGGCGGACAGGGCGTAGCGCAGCTCGTCGCGGCGCCGCTGCGCCTCGGCGTGCACGGTGGTCTCGGCCAGCCACCAGCCGCCGGCCGCGCCAGCAAGCGACGCCCACAGCGGCATGCCGGCGGCGAAGCTGACCCCGCCGGAGGCGAGGACGGCCATCGCGACCGGGGGCAGCAGCAGGCCGGCGAGGACCGCGAGGGCCTGGTCGGCCAAGTGGGTGGCGGTCGGCCGTCCGAGTACGGCGAGGTCGGCGCGCATCCGCTGCCGGGGCAGGCCGAGGGCACGCAGGGGCGCGGCGAGCAGCCGGGTCCTGGCCCCCACTGGTTCTTCCGGGGCAGCCGGGGTGCGGCGCAGGGCGTCGAGGGCCTGGGCGAGGCTGGGCCGGGCGGGATGAAGGCCGGTGCCGGCCAGGACCAGGCCGAGCCCGGCGACGACGCCGCACGCCACCACGAAGGCGGCCATCACGCCACCTGCCCGGGCTGGTCGGCCGAGAGCACCCGTGGTGGTTGCGGCACGCGGGAGGCGCGGGCCAGCCACCAGAACCCGCCGGCGAACACCGCGCCGACGACGAGGAGCACGAGCTGCCCGGTGACGCTGCGGTACGGGGCGAGGAACCCGCGGTTGAGCAGGATCAGCCCGGCGACCATCGCCACCGACGTGCCGGTGATGACCCGGGCGGCCGTGCGGGTCGCGGCCCGTTTGGTGGCCACCCGCATCCGGATTCCGGCGAGCTCGCGAGCGGTGGCGGCGAGGCTGGTCAGGCACTGGGACAGTTGCCCGCCGTGGTAGCCGGCGGCCTGCGTCAGGGCGCGCACGACGAGGTCGGCGGTGGGGTCGGCGAGGTCGGCGGCGAACGCGCGCAGCGCGTCGGGCAGCCGTGCTCCGCCGCGCACCGCCCCCGCGAGGGCCTGCACCTGGGGGCGAATGGGCTGGGGTGTGACAGGGGCGGTGGCGGTGATGGCCTGCTCCAGGCCGGCGGCCGAGGACAGGGTGTCGCGCAGCAGCTCGGCCCAGGTGGCGATCGCCTCGATCCGGGCGATCGCGCGGGTGTGCTCCCGGTCGGGGCCGAGGACGCGGGGCAGCGCCCACACCGCGGCGGCGGTCAGCAGCGCCGCGACCGGCCAACGCGTCGCTGCCGCGGCGGCGAATCCGGCGACGATGGCCGCGAGGAGCCGGGTGCGGTCGGCCGACGTCCACCGTTGCCGTGTCCGGGTGGTCGGAGTGCCGGGTGGGCGGCGGCGTAGCCCGTCGGCGACGAGGATTAGGCCTGCGGCGCAGCCCAGGCCGAGCAGGATCGGCAGCAGGTCCATGCTCACCACCGGTCCCGGACGAGGAGGTCGGGGTTGAGGCCGGCGGCGGTGAGCTCGTCGAGGGTGTCGGCGCGGATCGGCGCGGCGGGGACGGCGCGCCGGTTGGGGCCGGGTCGGTAGATCTCGTTGGAGGGGACCTGGGTGCCGTCGGTCTCCAGGACCTGGCGGATGGAGGACACCACCCGGGTGCCGTCGGTGGCGACATCCAGGTGCACGACGAAGTCGACGGCCTGGCCGATGAGCACGTTGGCCGCGTCGAAGGTCAGCTTCTCCGGCGACTGCATGACGTACATGGCCAGCCGGGTCAGGGCCTGCTTGCTGGAGGAGGCGTGCAGGGTGCACATGCTGCCGTCGTTGCCCTGCGACATGGCCAGGAGCATGGGTACGGCCTCGGCGCCGCGGGTCTCGCCGACGATGACCCGGTCCGGGCGCATCCGCAGGCCCCAGCGCACCATCGTGGACATGTCGATGCCGCCGACGCCTTCGAGGTTCGGTTCCCGCTGCTGCAGGGCGGTGGTGTTCGGGTGGGCGTCGGTGTCCTCGTCGAGGCCGAGTTCGTAGGCGTCCTCGACGGTGACGATCCGCTCGTGGGGGCTGATCGCGCCGGCGGCGGCGCGCAGCATGGTGGTCTTGCCGACGCCGACGCCTCCGCAGATCACGATGTTCTTGCGCGCCCGCACCAGCGCCCGGATGAGTTCCCGCAACCCCGCCGTGATCTCCCCGCGGTGCAGCAGGTCGTCCAGGGTCACCCGGTGCAGGGTGTTGCGGCGGATCGACAGCGAGGGACGTTTCGCTACCGCCATCACGGCGAACAGGCGTTGCCCGCCGGGCAGCCGCAGCGACAGGCCGGGCGAACCGCGGTCGAAGCGGCGCTCCTCCTGCCCGCTGCGCGCCGCCGCGACCCGCACGAGGTCGACCAGGTCGTCGTCGGAGGCGGCGACCGGCGGCACTCGCTGCACCCGCCCGTCGGTGGTGCGGATCCACACGTTGTCGCAGCCGTTGGCGAAGATGTCCTCCACCCGCGGGTCGTCGATCAACCTCTGCAGGCCGCCCAGGCCGGTGAAGCTGTCCCGCAACGCCCGCGCCAGGGCCGCCTCGGCCTGCGGCGTGAGCGGGACACGGCCGGCGGAGATGTCCTCTCGGGCGTGGACGACGAGTTCCTCGGCGATGTATCCCGCGATCACCGCGTGGCGCTCGCCGTCGGGAAGCTGCGCGCCGTGCGCGGCCAGGCGGTCGCTGACCCGGGCCCGCAGCCGCGCCACCACCTCCGGCGGCGCCGCGGTCGTGCCGCCGTTCAGGGTCGGGGCGGTCACCGCGCGACCTCCAGCGCCGCACCGGTGGGCCGCCCGCCGGCCGCGAGGGACGCGGCGAGGGCGCGCAAAGCTTGGGCGAGGCGGGTACGTGTCCACGCCCGCCCCGTCATCCGCCCGGCGAGGACACCCGCGCCCCACCGGTCGGCGGGCAGCTGCGCCCACACCGGGACACCGAGGCGCCCGCTGATCTCGGTCGGGGTGTAGGCGGACCTGCCGCAGACCGCCAGCCCGACACCACCCGGCCGCGCCGCGGCGCGCAGCGCCGGCAGGCGGGTGTCCAGGTGATCCAGGTACTCCGTCGATCTCGAGGTGACCAGCACGACCGCGTCGGCGGAGCGCAACAGACCCCACGCGGGGCTGTTGGCGTAGAGGCGGCCGGCGTCGGCGACCACTACCGGCGCCAACCGCGCGACCGCGTCGGCCTGGCCGGCGAGGACCGACACCGCCCCCGCGGCGGTCTCGGCGGCACCCGGCCCGACGAGGACGTGCAAACCCAACGGCGCCTGCTGCACGTACGGTGCCGCCCCGCCGGTGTGCCCGCCGTGCCGGGCGGCCGCCGCCAGGGACGCCAGTCCCGGCTCCTGCGCCAGCCCGAACCGCGCCGCGACCACCCCACCACCGGGATCGGCCTCCACCAGCAACGCCGGACGGTCCGGCCACAACGCCGCCATCCCCAACGCGGCCGTCGACGCGCCCGGCGCGCCGGACACCGACGCCACCACCACCAACATCTCCCGCGCCTCCTCGTAGCTCATTGGGACGGGCCGAGCTGCACCAGCGACACGTCCCCCGGGGCCGCCGCGACCGCTTCCGCCGCATCCGCGGCGAGCAGCACCGTCACCAACTGCGTGCCCACCTGGTCGGCGCCTGCCGCCACGGACACGACCGTGGCCACCGCCCGGCGCACACCGTTGTTCTGCTGCGGCGCCTGCTGCCCGCCCCCCGCAGGCGGGGCGACCAGCACCACCACCCGCGACCCGGCGGTCAGGCTCGTCGGGGCCCGGCCCGGCTTGACCGGAACCGCGATCACCGCCTGCCCCGCCGCGGGCCACGCCGCCGGCCCGACCTGCGCCGACACCAGCAGGCTCCCTGCCGCCAGCGGCACCGCCGCCGAACGGCCGACGATCCCGCCGCGCCGCTCGGCCGGGACCAGGTCCAGGCCGGACGGGTTCGCCACCCGCACCACCCGCACATCGGCGTCGGTGATGACCTGACCCGCCGGTACGTCCCGCGCGACGGCGAGGAATTGCTCATCGGCGTGCCGGCGCAGGTCCACCTGCCAGAACGTCACCACCGTCGCCAGGACCAGCAGCAGCCCCGCGACCACACGCCGCCCGCTGCGCCGCCCCACCCGCCGCGTACCGGCGGGCACCGGCGGCAGGTCCGCAGCGGCGGTGTTCACCGCCCGGGGACGGTCGGTGGTGACGCTCACCGGACAGCTCCGACGATCGCCTGGGACTCCGCCACCCGCACGGACACCGTCGAGGTCGTCGTGAGCGGAGCGAGAGTGCCCCCACTACCGGCACCGGACCAGGTGACCGACCACGTCACCGTCGCCCGCAGCCGGAACGCCGCCCCCGCCGCGGCAGCGGACGAGGAGGTGTAGGTGTGCCCGCACAGCGATGATGCCCGCGGATCGGTGCCCGGCTTCCACGGCTTGCCCGGACCAGTGCACGTCAGGTCGTCGCTGCCGTCGCCGAAGGACCACACCACCCGGGTCGGCGTCGCGGTGGCGGTGACCGACACCCCAGGCACGGACGCGGTCGCCGATTGGGCCCCCCACGTCGCCGGGTCCACCCACAGCCACACCGGCACCTGCACCAGCACGAACGGCGCCGTGGTGGGATTCGTGCGGATCTGCGGCGAGGGCAGGCGCAGACGAGAACGCGCTGTCTGCGCCAACGCCGTCAGATTCACCGTCGGCGCCTGGTCCAGCCACACCGGCACCTCCTGCGAACCCAGCCCGTTGCCCACGCAGGTCCGCGAATACCAGCCGCCCTCTGGGCCCTTGCCCGGCGGGGGCGGGAGGTCTACGTCGACCGGCGCCCAGTAGCAGCCGTCCTCGCCGCCGCCACCCGAGCCGTCATCGGACCCGCCGCCGCCCTGGCTGCCGCCGGTGGAGCCGCCAGGGCCGCCGGGGGTGCCGGCGTTGATTTCGCATTCGGGGGCCGACGGGTTCTGCGTGCAGCTGACCCCGCCGATACCGCCGTCGGCACGTGCCGGGCTTCCGGATGCCAGCACGACCGCTGCCGCGCCCGCGGCGATCAGGGATTGGACGGCGCGACGCATCAGCACGACCCCACGTCCTGGACGCCGAAGCTGGTGACCTTCCAGCCGCCGGCAGCGAGGTTCGTGACCGTGGCCCGCGCACTCCGCCGGCCCCCGGGCACGTCGTTGATCGGCTCACCCGACAGGTTGTAGACCAGGAAGGCGCTGTCGTCGATGCAGTCAGTGACCGTCACCGTCGCGGGCGAGGCGGTAAGCGCGACCTCGGCCACCTCCGGGTTCAGGACGTACTTGCCCTTGAGCACCTGCTTCTTGCTCCGGTAGGCGGCCAGGCCGTTCCGCAGCGTCTTCAGCGCGCCGTCGCCGGCGAACCTGCTGAGGTCAGGCTCGTCGGGGTTGGCAGTGAGGCCGGCCTCCGCGTACGCGGCCCACATGCCGCGGTACGCATCCAGCGCTGCGCCTTCGGCGGCGCCGCGCGGATCCTGGCTGGGCGCGGGAACAGTGACGGAGGTGGTGGGAGAAGTTTCTTGCCCGGTGTTCCCGGCGTCGCACGCTCCGGTGCCGACCACCAGGCACAGGCCGATCGCCGAGCCCGCCACGCGAGAGCGGCGGCCTCGCGATCGAACGGTGGAAGTTCGCTGTCTGTTACGGCTCGTCATCTGCCGCCCTGCCTCCTGACGGTTCCTGGCCACAGCGACGCGGGCCCGCCCCGCTGTCGTGGAAGTTGCACGCACGGATGCCTGAACCCACCTCTACACCCGGCCCCCACGGTTACCGCAACGTGCTTACCTTCCGGTGATTACCGTCAGGTGCTCACCTCGAGGCCACCGATAATGCGAGTCTTTCGACGCAATCCGACCAGCCGGTGTCGTATTCGCGACACTATGCCCGCAGGGATCGAAGGCCTTAGAATCCTCAGAAAATCTCAAGGGAGCGCGCATTATGAGCCGCACCGCCGAGGGTCCTCAGCCCGCCGACCTTGCTGCGGAGCTCGCCCGTCGGCCCACAGCCATCGCGGCTCTCGTGACGTTGCGTGACCGCGCTGCCGCCACTGTCGGTGACCTCGGTGGCGTGGACGAGGCCTCCCGTGAGGCGCTGCGGGCCGACCTGTGCTGGCTCGCGGCGACCGGACTTCTGCGGCGCGAACCGCACGGCAGTTGGGACGTGGTCGCCACCACGGGCGCCTATCGCCTGTCCACTATGGGGAACGCTCTGGCGGGCGCCCTGAATGCGCTCGCGGAGGGCTGCCGCCACCTTACCGGCGCACCAGCTCTTCAACGACGTGACTCGATGCCTCGATGATCTCCACCTGACTCAACGTGAATTCTTTGTTCACGTAGAGCAGTCGATCACCTAGACTCGTCCTTTGGCCGACCTTGACGGGGAGGGGAGGCGGATGGACGACGACCTTCACGCCGTGCACGACGCGATCAAACTGTGCGCCCAGCGGTGGACCCTGGAGATCCTCACGGCACTCGGCCAACGGCCGATGCGATTCTCAGAGCTGCTGCGCGAGATCCAACCGGCACCGAGCTCCAAGTCGCTCAACGACGCCCTGCGCCGCCTACGCGACGGCGGCTTGGTGCACCATACCGACGACGCAGGTGCCGGCACCTACTCCCTGACTGCCGCCGGCACGCACCTGCTGCCGCTGCTCTCGTCGTTCATGCGCGAGATGCGGCGCTGGTCGGACACCTACCGCGACGGCTGTGCCCAGCCGACCGCTGCCGATACCGGCCCGGCGTAGGCCCATCGCGCGCCACGGCAACCGCAGCCGATGAATCCCGCAGTACTGGGGCTGGCACTCTCCGGCGGCGCCCTCGCCGGCTTGGCGCTGCCATACGCGTACACCTGGCTGGTGACCAACCCGCCAGCCATCGCAGGCTCGCCCGCGTCCGGGACGGCCAGGATGGGCAGCCCGGCTTTCAGCCGTGTTCCGGCTAGGAGCGCGTTGACGTTGGTGGCCGTATCGGAGCTGTGTGGCATCGGGCTGGCTGTTGCCTCTGCCGGCCTGGCCTGGATTCTGCGCGACGCCCCCGGCGGCCTGCCCCTACTGGCGGTCTGGCTGGTGGTGATGCACACCGGCGTGCTGCTCGCCGCCGTCGACGTCGCGGTCCGCAGGCTGCCCACGCCCGTGATCAGCGTCGCCGCCCTGACCGTCGGCGTCGTGCTGGCCGGCCAGGCGGCGACCACGGGTCAGACTCGAACGCTGGTCACCGCCGCGCTCGCCGCAGCTGCGCTGGGCGGGCTCTACCTGGCCTTGGTCGTCGTGGCAGGCAGCGGAATGGGCCTGGGCGACGTGCGGCTAGCCGCCCTGCTCGGCACTGCCCTGGGCACCATCAGCTGGCACGCGGTTCTCCTCGGCAGCCTATTGCCCTTCGTGCTCGCACTACCCGAAGCGCTAGCACGCTTGGCGCTGCGCCATGCTCACAACATTGCCTTAGGTCCATACCTGGTAACCGGGACGCTCATAGCCGCGTTGGCAAACAGCTGATCACGTGCCGCGAAATACCTTGGGAGCACTAAGGGCTTGACAATCCCGATACTGAAATAGCGGTGCCGTCGAGAAGTCCCGGTGGCACGGCAACCGTCGTATTTGAGCCGCGAACCGCCTCGTACGCGAGGACGCGGCTCCCACTATTACTACGGGAGCGCTGGGCTAGAGCGCCTCGTCCTGGAGACCACTGAGCATTGACCACAGCGGGTCTTGAACGTCCGAATCATCGTCCACTTGCCGCTGGACACAGTCGACGCTGTCGATCGCGGATAAAATCAGGTCCCGAACACCACTCTCGTCGTCCTGCCGCTCGCGCAGCCACTCAAAGCCGGCGAAGGCGTAGCGGTCCAGAAGGGCGAGCCGTTCTACGAGCAACTGCTCAGAGAGCAGGTCCAGCTCGTGTCGCAGCGTGTCGCGCTCGAAATCGCCCGCCTCCGCGCTAGTTAGTACCGCCGCAGCAGCCAACTCGCGAGCACCTTCGGCGCGCAGGAATACCCGGTCCTGAATCTCAACAGCGTCTTTCCTGGAATCAGGCATAGCGTTCGGCGTAGCGGGCTGATTCATCGCGAGCGCCATTGAGGCTACGAATACGTAAGCGTCGCGCATTTCTCGAAACGGCCCTGTCTTAGTCCCTGCGGCAACAGATTTCGCCTTCCCTGTCGCGATCAGGGAATCGAGCAGCGGCCGGTGCATAGGGTAAATGTAGACACTCGCCACGACGGCTCCTCAGCCAATCTTCGTCATGCGTGTACGTGCCGGTTCGACACCGTCGTCCTGGGTGCTGTAGATGTGATCTTTCCCATTCCAGCGGACATGCCGGTTGCTTTGCTTATGGGACGTCAATTCCATGATATTGACGCTCCCGACATCGCAGGAGATCGTCTCCCATGTCTCGACCGACTTCGCCGAGACAATGACGATAGTTTGCGGGAGGAGGTGCGGAAGCGCCCGCACTACGTCGACCTCGTACTCGTCGTCCAGCGGACTGGTCGGAGAGTCGAGCACGACGGGGAAACCCTCCTTCGAAGATGTCTTCACTTCGCCTGCCCGCTGGAACTGCTCGTTCCTGCGTGCAATCTCGGCATAGACTGGCGCGAGTCGCGCGATGGCGCCGAGGAAAGCGATCAGCAGGAGAACTTTCTCCGATTGCGACAGCGGCATCGGCTCGTCGCGACCCTCTGCGGCCACAGTGATACTGAAGTCCTCACCAACGCGGATCTCGTATTGCTTAGCAATCAAATCAGTATAGGTTTCATTGATTGCATTGGCGAAATCCTGCCGACCATGGATACTCAACCCTTTGCGGGCCGCATCGAAGAAATCTTTGGCTGCACGAAGAATCTCGATAGCCGCCGTCCGCCGATTATGAGTGTCCAGCTTGGACGACTTCCGGGTGTAGTCGGCCATTTTCTCACGTTCGAGCAGCTTGGCGGCCTCGATGGCTGCATCGATTTCTCGGAACTCCTGCTCGAGCCGGTCGACGGCCTGTTGCTTGAACATGGCGATGTCAACAGGGCTGTTTCCGCCAACCGCGCTCGGAGCGTCCTGCTCCTCCATAAATTCCTTGAGTTCGCGCCGACTCTTGGTCTGTGCACGGCTCGCCGCCTCGATGCTCATGCGCAGCACCGACTGCAGCATTCGCATGTCCGCGTCTTTTGCCGGCCCGGCCACTCCTAGGTCGTCAGCGAGCGAGCCGACCTGGACGCGCAGATCGGTGATCTGGCGCTCGAACTGCTCCAGATGGCTTTTGAGTTCTGTTCGCGTCTCCAGCCCGAGAACGGCGATCGCGTGCTCGGTCACGTGGGACAGCAGTTCTGCGACTCGTGTGCGCGTTTCGTCGGCGAGCGGTGTCCGACACAGCGCGCACACGCCGTCAGCGAGGGACTTCTCCAGTACTGAGTCGTGAATACGCGGCGGCATCAGACCGTACTTCTCGGCTATATCAAGCCGCTGAACGGCTGATTCGGTAGCGCGTTGACTGAAGTGGAGGTATGCGTTTCGGACCAAAGCGAGGTAGAGATCATGAGCGCGCTGTGCCATACCATCGGCGGCATCTACCGCAACCTTGAGCGCGGAGTACTTGCGTTCCCACTTCTTTACCTCGTCGGGATTATACTTTTCCGCCTCCCGCTTAGCCCGGGCGGCCTGATCCCGGGCCTGTGCAAGCAGGTCCGGGAGCTTGTCGCGCCTGTCTTCGGCGGCAGTGAGTTCGATCTGTGCCTGCTCCCAGGCGTGGCGCGCCGCGTCCACTGTCTCGTTGGTGTACTTCTGAGTCGGGCGCAGGGCCTCGCTCGCGAGGGCGCCGCGTAGATCCTCGGCCGCGTGATCGTAAATGTCTCCTGCCAGCAACGCCCTGATTGCCGACCCGATATTCAGAGATGCGCCTTCCCCCGGCCGATCGCCCTGCAGAACACTTGCGTTGTTAAACGTTTCCGCCGGGAAGAAGAACAGGTCCTTGAGTGGCTTCGGCAAGATCCGGTATATCTCATCCATGATCGTCAGCTCACCGTTCCTGGTGACTGTCACGGGGTAGTCGCCGTCGAGCTGCTTTCGGGCGTCGGTCTTCCGCTTGACCTTGTAGTTCGCTCCTGCATGTTCGAGCTCGAGTTCGACGACGGTTTCTGCATCAGGATCGTTCTTGAGGGCCTCGATGTTGACGAGGCTCTCCTTAATCTCGAAGCCGTCGGTGAAGTCACCGTACAGAGCCCACGTGAAGGCGTTGAGCAGTCCGGTCTTGCCCGCCCCGTTGGGGCCAAGGATCAACGTCACTGGCCGTTCGGGGTCGGTGGAAAAGTCGATGCGGTGGGTGCCGTGGAAGGGCCGCCAGTTCTTCATGGTCAGAGAGGTGAACTTCACTGACCTTCCCCTGCCTTCTGCACCGTCTGCAACGCGCGCAGGGCGAACTCTTCCTGCAGGTCAGTGCGGTCATCGGAGAACCTGCGCCGGTGCTCGGCCTCGATGATGAACTTGGTGACGAGGAGTGCTTGAGGGCTCAGCTGTGCTGCCAGCTCTTTCATGTGCTCCTCGAAGGCTCTCATTGCGCCCACTCCTCCATGTCGCCCTCAGCGGTGAGGTCCATCCACGTGTACTCGGCAGGGCGCAGCCCATACTCGTACGCCCAGGCAATCACTGAGGATAGAGCCTCGCTGTTGCGAGCCGCATCCGCCAACTCGGCGGCGCGTGACAGCTCGACTCCGATCAGGCGTTTCTCAGATTCCGACGCCGCGCCGTCCGGGCGTGGCGGCATGACGATGAAGTCGTAGATCACCGCATGTGACTTCGGGTTGTCGGGATCCCGACGCAGGAGCCTGCCGCGGCGCTGGACGAACTGCCGTGGGTTCTGGGTGGAGGCGGTGATCACGCCGATCCGAGCCGAGGGGATGTCGACACCCTCGTCGAGGCACTTCATCGCCAGCAGGGCTTGGATGTCGCCGGACGCCAAGCGTGCCTGCAGCAGCTCTCGACGGCGCCGGTCAGTTTCTCCGTAGTAGCGCTCAACGCGCATGCCGAACTCCGAGGCCAACATCCGCTCGGTTTCTTCTAGCTGCGAGAAGTCCGACTCAGGGTCACGGCCTTCCGCGACGTAGATGATCTGATGACTCTCGTTTCTCAGCCGTTGCGCCATGAGCTGCCGCAAGCGCACTCGCTTGTTCGCCGCGTGCTGGATCAACCGAGTGCGTGCCCTAATGTGCGCTTCGGCGGCTTGGTCGTCCTCGGCAGCAAAAGCCCGGGCGATTCGCTGTGATATGAGGCGATATTGAACGCTCTCCTCGTCGGTAAGCTCGACCGGCTGCGGGTAGTAGTCGTACGGCACCAAGGCGTAATACCTGTAGATGGCCTCTTTGATGCTGATGGAGAGCACCGGGGCACCAAAATAGTCCAGCAGCGCTTCCGTGCCGGTTTCGTCGCCATGGCGTTTCGGCGTGGCCGACAGTCCCAGCCGCATGGTTGCGTGGGTGGGCAGCGCTGCCAACCGGCTCGATGTTCCCAGGGAATGCATCTCGTCGCCGATGACAAGCAGGTGACCCTTATGGCGCCCGAGCTGGCGTTGCAGGAAATGATCTGAGCCGCCTTCATTGGTGCGCGGGGTTAGGCTGTCGGCCGTCGTGATCACCATCTCAGTGCGGCGTCCGTGATTTGATCGAGCAGCCGAGAAAACCGACTTGAGATGCTCCTCTTGGCCGCGCCGCAGGTCCCCATGGCAGACGGCGGGCCGGAAGTTGAACCGCTCCGCATCAGACAACCATTGTCCTACGAGATCGATCGAAGGAACGATGACCAGGATCAGTAGGGGACGATCACTTTTGGCGACATAGATCGAAGCCTGGGTTGTGGCGGCGAGCGCTGTCAGTGTCTTGCCGGTCCCTGTAGCCATGGCGAAGGTGCCTTTGCCGCCGGCCTTGAGCCAGTCATTGACTGCGGTCCTTTGATAGTCTCGCAGAACAAGGTCCTCAGGGAGCGACGGAACGAACGTCGCGTCATCAACAAGCGACACGTATAGTCGGTCGGGTTCGCCTTGCTCGTGGATTCTGGCCTGGGCCGCTGAGGGGGCGCGGACGCCGAAGGTCGAACGCATGGGATCTTCGATCCAGTCGTTCACTCGCCAGAGTGCGATGCCGTCAATCTGTTCCTGCCACACGTGCTCGAAGCGATCACGTTCCTCCTGCGCGTAGGCGCGTTGGTCTTCGTTGGCCCAGCTTCGGTGCAGCGGAAATGACTCTGAGTGCAGTTGGGCGCCGCCGAGCGTTTCGTTGGGGCTTCCGGTGAAGGTCATCCAGTTGCCCTCATGGTCTGCGAACACGCCGATCTTCTCGTGGAAGAGACCGTATCCTCGCGGGTGCTCGCGTAGCGCGATGCGCACGTCGAGCCTGTCGTTTGCGACCATCCAAGTGAGTAGTTTCAGCCGGTCGACGAGGACGGGGTTAGGGATGGGCTTGGCGACGGCTGCGATGAGGTCTTCTCGGATGCGCTGCCGCAGCTCCTCGCCTTCACCGATGGCTTCGAGTTCTTCGTCGTTCAGGTGTGCTGGGGAGGTGATGAGGCGCATCCTGCCGCCGTTGAGCACGAACCGGTCGATGGCGGGCGCGATAGACGCTAGGAGCTTGGCAGAGAAGAAGCCGACGGCTCGGTCGTACGTAGTGGACCGAGCGAACGACGGGATGTAGAAGTCGTTGATCAGGTTGTCAGGGGGAGAGTTGTAGCGGCGCTTCCAGTTCGGGTCCCAGGACGGCAGCATGTTCACTCCTACCTACTCTCGAGGATGTCGAGCAGCGGGTCCGATACCGGTGTGTCCTGTCGGGCGATGGGCGGAGCTGCATCCAGGGGCACGGCTTGATCTTTTTCCGCACGCGGCAGGGGCAGAATGCCATGCAGTGCGGACTCGTGGTCACCGATGACCGCAAGCAGTACTGCTTCCAGGATGTCGTCGACGCTGACGGCACCACAGTCGGGAATGCTGCGCAACTGCCCGAGTGTCGTGACCACCAGCTTTCCGAGATGGGTGAGGTCGTGGCGGGCCAGAACCCGTTGAGCCCGACGCGTTCGGCACCAGCCGCTGATGTCGGTATCGACAAATGACGGGCCGCCGAGCAGGGTGCCGAGCGGCACCGAGTCGTCCGCATACGCTAGGACCCGGGCCCAGGTTGCCGCCGTACTGCGGCGGTCTGTTGCCGAGCCGGCCTGTGAGACTTCGACGACCGCCTGCTCATACGCCACACCCACTCGCCTACCCTTCCGGGGTCAGATCCGCGTCGCGCCTCTCGTTCGCCCCAGCGAATCGGGCATCCCATGTGTGCCTGAGCCCGTCGCGCTTCTGCTATGGGCTTTCGTCATCGTACGAGCGCGATGAGATCAGGCGTATCGCGCATACCTGCATCACCGACGAGATATTGCGTGCCTCGGGTGATGTGAGCACGCAGCTGAACGTGCAGTGAGGGCTCATCGAGTGACAGCTGGAGTTGCTGCGTACGCAGTTTGATGAGCCACCAGTAGAGGTCGCCGGTGTTGCCGGCAAATGTCTTCCAGGTCATCTCGACTGCGGTGTCACTGCTCAGCGAGGCGGCCGTCGGAGCCGTGGGCTCGGCGAGGGATCGGCACAGCGCCCATCGGCACAACACGTTCCAATTCATCACCCCGGTCCGCCGTTTCATTGTGATCAGCTGCTCGCGAACGTCTGCTCCAATGCGGACGGCGTCCGGGGGGCCCACGACGGCGCCATCCGCTATAAACCTCTTACTCCGGTGCGTCATCGGGCCATCTCCTCGCGTCGCTGGGCCTCACGCGCGCCAGCGAAATAGCCTTCTACGGGGTAGGTTGCGTGGCTGTCGGGATCGTGCTCGAGACGGATGGTATGGCTAACGGCGCCGTCGAGGGTGCCCAGTAGCTCAGGGGTGATCTCGGTGTCGGTCGATAAAACGATCACCTGGTGACTGGCGTTGGGCAGGTAACTTTGGACGAATCGGTCACGGTGATCACTATCGAGGCGCCCCAGGGGCGTGTCGATGACGACGGGCAGCATGCGTCCCGATGCTCTGGCGAGGCCGGCGAGCAGAGCGACGGCCAATAGCTGACGCTCGCCAGCGGATAGGGTCCGGGGTTGTACGGGACGTCCCTCCGGACCGATGAGTTCCATCTCGCAGGTGTCGGAGTCGATGATCACTTCCTGCACGAGGCCGTCCTTGCGCAGCAGCAGTTGCAATGATTCCAGCACCATGGACTGGATCCGCTGGATGTGCCGGTCGGTGGCTCGGGTGCGCAAAATGGCCAGCGTCGCGCGGGCCCGTTCGGCGTGCTCGACGATGCGCCGCAACCGCTCCGTCCGCAGCTGTTGGTCTGAAGCCTGCTTCAGTTGAGCTTCGAATGCCTTTTTCGAGTTCTGGTAGCTCGTGCGGGCGGCGGCGAGGTCGTTGTGCAGGCGATTGATCCTCCCGCGGATGTTTGCCACGACGTGGTTAGCTTCCTCGTACTCCGCGACGAGTTCGTTGCCAATGTCCTCGTGGGGGACCGCAGCGGCTGCTCGTTCTGCCGCGTCGAGTTCAACGCGCGCCTTGTCGAGAGCGGCGACGTGATCCTCTAGATCACGCCGCGCTACCGTGAGGCCACCGTCGAGTAGTTCTCGAGCGGTCGTAAGCGTCGCCTCGTCCGCACCGAGGAGGGTTTCCGTGCTGGCGTTGCTCTCGCGACTTGCGCGATCGTCCGCGAGGAACTCGGCGGCGGCCGTCTGTGCCTTGACGCCGGCGCGCTGTGCGCGAAGATACTCGAGGAGTTGAGCGTCACGCTCGGCAAGCATACGAGTCAGCATCAGGTTGGCGGCATGATCGCGCTCGGCGGTCGCCTGGGCGACTGCGGCGGCGAGTAGGTCGGGCACCAGCAGCAGGGGACCGAACCCACCGACGGCATCGATCATCGCTTGCCGGGCCATCTTTGCCGCTGCTTTCGCCTCGTGTGCTCGCTGTGTGATCTTCTCGCGGTCCTGATAGTGCTGCACGCCCTCGCGGTACAGCCGAGTGCGTGCGTGTGCGGCGCTTTCCTCGGCGGTCTTGAGTTCACGCTCGGCGCTTTCGATCTCCTGGACCATCGCAATCTCGTCCTGCTTCATCCGCTGCAGGGCGTGTTGCGTGGCGGTGATTGTCTCGCGTTGATCACCCTGGGTAGCTTCCTGGCGATGACGCCGTTCGAGCACCATGAGGTCTTCCTGCAGACGGTTGACCAGATCCAGGCCGAGCAGCCCACTGACGGCGGCGCGGACGAGCTCCTGAGACACATCTGATTCAGCGAAGGCCTCGATCTGCTCGCCGTCGAAGAAGAACAGATTGGCCACACCTCGCGGCACCAGGGTCTCGACGTGATCGGCCCAGCCTTCGGTCAACACCTGGTCCGGGTAGCCGTCGCGGTTGACCTCGACCCGCTCGCGGAATTTTCCGCTGACCACCGCCCACTGGCGGGTCAGCCGAAACTCCTGCCAAGCCCCGTCATGCACAGCCCGAAAAAGCAGCTCGATCGATGCGCCGTCCGCAGGGTCTGCCGTGTTGTTGATCAGCTGTGTCAGATACTTCTCATAGCTTGTCGATCGCCGGTTCGCGCCAGGAGTAAGGGTCCCATACAGCACCAGCAGCAGAGCCTCGAGCACCGTCGTCTTACCCGCGCCGTTTAGGCCGCCGAACAACACGATCGGGCGGTCAGGCTCCTTCGGTGCCAGGCGCATCGCTTGCCGGCCCGCGAACGGGCCAACGTTGGTCAGGACGAGTTCTTGGAAGATCATCAGTCGCCTAGGAGATGTCGTCGAACGCGGACGTGTCGCCGGCACCGGCGTCGAGGATCAGCTGCAAGTTCCCGCTGGCGAGGTCGTCGGCGTTGAATGCCTCGCGGGTCGCCTTCTGACGGCGGGCGTAGTCGACGGCATCGTCCTGATCGCGGTAGAAACCCTTGGCCAAGGCATTCTCCAACGCCGTGAACAGCCCCGCGCGACGGACCTGGTTACGGTGCCGGCGTTCTACGTCCAGCAGTTCACGGACGGTTTCGAACTGAAGCCGGTCGTCGCCGCAAATCTCGGCGAGCAGTTCCACCTCGACTGCCCCGAGCGGCAACGCCTCATCAAGAGGTTTACCGGGGTACGGTCGCCCGGTCGCTTCGGCGTAGATACGTGGAAGCGTGTCTTCGAATTCGTGTTTCTCCACGACCCAGATGCGGCGGATCTCCTCGAGCTCGGCGAGGGTGATCAGGTCGATCTGCGCGACTTCTGGCGGCCCAGTCCGGCGGACCTCCTCCTGCGCCTCCAACAGCCGGCGTAGCCACCGCTGCCGCGATGGTTGTGTGTAGGGACCGTGGATCGGCCGCGGTTCGTCGTTGAACAGCTGTACCGAACCGTTCATCCGCCGGAAGTCGCGCAGCTGACGGTCATCCTGAAGGTCGAGTTCGTTGCGCAGTGTCAGCAACGGCTCCATCCAGGCCTTGTCCGCGTCGTTGAGCACCATGGCCGTCATGGATTTGTCCTGATCAACCAGTGTACAGGTCCAACAGCCGAAGCGGCTGTCACCGCAGCTGGGCGTCGAGGTGTCAACGACCAGGGGGCACTCGTTGTCTTCTGATGCCCCTTGGTACATGGTCAGCAGATCGCGATTGGAATAGCCCCACGGGTTGTCGACTTGCATGAGGTACATCCACACCTCATCGGAACTCCAGGTTTCAACCGGCGTGTAAACCAGCGAGTTCGGCAGGCTGGCGTTCGGCGCGAGACGTTCGCGGACCCGATACGCCTCGTGCGCCGTCATCACCCGTGACCTAGTCGCTGACTCCTGCTTGCGCATTCCGAGGACGAGGATGGCCTCACCGTGTGCTCGTACCATCGAGCGGATGAAGGTGTTGGACGGCTTAATCTTCAGCCGTTCGGTGCACCAACGAAAACGCGGCCGAGGAGCGGGGTACCCCTTACCGATCAAGTTCACCCAGAAGGTGTCGGCGAGTTCCGGTGTGAGCTTATGGGGCGTCAGCGGCAACCCGAGTTCGGCGGCCCGAGTGCCCATCACGTCGAGACTGCGGTTCACCCATGCCGAGACGATGGGGTTCTCCACCAGCGTGTCCGTGCTGATCACATGAACGGGCTTGGTCAACGCCGAGGCGGGAAGTTTTTGCAAAGCCGTCCAGACCAGCTGCAGGGTTGCGGTCGAGTCCTTGCCGCCGGAGTATCCGATCACCCACGGGATGCTGTCGGCCTTGTACAGCTCAGCGATCTCGTTCACAACGGCCTGCACAGTCTTGGCGAGGCCTAGCTCACCGAACGGCCGGCGCCGGGGTGCCGGGACCATCACCTTGCTCATGATTGTGCCTTCCGGTGTTGTTCAGCCTTCTCTTCCTCAGCCGACAGGGCCATGCCGAGGTGGCTACGCAGGGCTGCTGTGGTGAGCACGATGTTCGAGCTTGCCTTGCTGACGACGCCGCCGACCAGGGCGCGGCCTTCCCACAACGCGGTGTTGGTCCGTGACCAGTCCATCTGTGACAGTGGTCGCAGCTGCTGCGGCCACTGCTGGCAGGGGATTTCGTCGAGCAGCAGTGTGTTGCAGACCCGTCCCAGGGCCGTCAGCAGGATGCCGTGGGTGTGGATGAAGTCGCGGCGGATTTCAGGGGCAGGGACTTCCCGGGCACGGATCATCGTCCACTCCGGGAACTGCGCGTTGAGCGCTTCCCACATGCCTAGCGCGGTGTCGATCATCTGATGCTGACTCAGGCCGGTTACCCCGGCGAAAAGGGCCTTGTGTGCTCCGTGGACGGCAGAGAGCGTGAACATCTTCCGCGAGGCCTTCGCAAGCGAGGTCGATGCATGTTCAACCACCCCGCGCAAGATCGGAGATTGCTCCACCACCGCCCTAGTCACCGCCGCCAGCGGATCGCGATGGTCATAGAGCACGCCTATGGACGGGGAGGGTCGAACCGCGTGCCGGTTGAGGTCGGCGAACATCTGCTGGCAGCGTTCCAGGCCTTTGTCGAGGAAGAACACCACTGCGATCGTCTCGTCTCCGAGTTCCGGACTGTTGCGTAACGCCTGTTCGATCGCCGCGCGACGGTGTTGGCCGTCGTTAATTACGAACCGGCCGTCCATCGGGATGCGCAACGTGCCCAGCCCGGAGTTCGCTTCGGCAGCTTGCGCCGGGACGAACCGCACCGAGGCATCCACCGATGCGGTGATTGCGGAAAACGTGTACGAGGTGGCGTTCTCCTCGATGTAGCGGGTGATCTCGGGTATCCGCCCTTTGTTCAAGGTGCGCTGCGCACGCAGCTGCACCGGCAGGTCGTCGTCATCCCACACGAACATTTTGGCAAGCAGCTTGAGCGGACACATCGACACGAAGTACACCCGACCGGCCTGCACCCCACGAATAGCGGGAAAGGCATACTCGTAGATTCCTGAAAGAGGCGCTGCAGCGCTCATGTTCGGCACGTCGAGTTCACCGGTGCCGCCCTCCCGTTGATCACGCACGCCCTACGTTAAGTTAGAAACGTACGAACGTCAAACCTGCCACGGTTTCGCCGATGGGTGAGTCAAGCCGCCGGCAGGTCGCCGGCATGGCGGTCGCCGCCATGCTCGACCAGGGAGGTACCCGTCGATGACCGTCTACCTGGACGCGAGCGCCACCACGCCCGTCGACAAGCGCGTTGCTGACCTCGTCATGAGATACCTCACGGAAGAGTTCGGCAACGCCGGCAGCCGGACGCACGAGATCGGACACGCCGCGCAGACCGCCGTGGCACGAGCGCGGCGACAGGTCGCCCAGGTGGTCCATTGCACGGACGACGAGGTCATCTTCACTTCTGGCGCGACGGAGGCGAACAACATTGCACTTCTCGGCCTCGCGTCCGAAGGGGAGCGCACCGGCAAGCGGCACATCGTCTCCACCGCCATCGAACACAAAGCGGTCCTCGAGCCGCTCCAGCGACTGGCGAGCAGCGGCTTCGAGGTTGACCTGGTCAAACCAGATCCATCTGGCCGGGTGTCGGCAGAACAGATCGCCGCAAAGGTTCGGCCGGACACTCTCGTGGTGTCGATGATGGCAGCTAATAACGAGACGGGGGTCATCCAGCCAGTCCCTCAGTTGTGCCGCCTGCTCAAGGACGAGCCGCCGTACCTACACATCGACGCGGCCCAGGCGTTCGGCAAGATCGTGCCCGAACTACAGCACCACCGTATTGACCTAATCTCTGCCTCCGGGCACAAGATCTTCGCTCCCAAAGGCGTCGGCGCGCTGATCGCTCGCAAGCGCGGGTTCCGTCGCCCCCCGCTGACCCCGCTGTTGGTAGGGGGAGGCCAAGAGCGCGGCCTCCGACCAGGCACTCTGCCGGTAGCGCTCATCGCCGGACTGGGCCTTGCCAGCGAACTCGCCCTGACTGAACACGCCGACCGGCAAGCAAGCTGCGCCGCCTATCGGCAAGAGGTCCTTCGCGGCCTCGCGCCGCTACACCCGCAGGTCCACGGTGCTGCCGAACACACCATGGCGCACGTGCTGAACCTCTCACTCCCCGGTCTCGACTCGGAGGCCGTCATGGTCGCCTGGCGTGGTCTACTCGCCGTGTCCAATGGATCCGCCTGCACCTCAGCCTCGTACGAACCCAGCCACGTACTGACCGCGATGGCGCTACCACAAGATCAGGTGCGCAGCGCGCTGCGCCTGTCCTGGACCCACATGACCGAGTCGGTCGACTGGCAGGAAGCGGTGGCTCGAGTGCGAGACCTCATTACGGCCTGAGATCGTGTCTTGACCCGGTCGGCCGGTAGCGGTCAGACCATCGACTACCTGGTCCGCGAATTGTCCCTGTTGGTCGGCAGCGCAGGCAGCCAACCTTCGGCCAACGACCCCAGGGAGTGGCGGCGTGCCAACCGCGTGCGCGCCGTACCCAGCCTCCCCTCCCTGTCACGCTGATGTGAGACAGCCCGTCTACCAGGGGATACTCTTCCTGGACGGTCCTGAGGAGAGATCATTAGCATAACGTCGAAGCCCCACGAGAGCCTGGATCCGGACGCCCGGCCCCAGCGGCGGACATTCACCGCAGAGTTCAAGGCGCGGATCCTGGACGAGTACGACGCGGCGCCGGACGCGGCGGCTCGCGGGGCGATTCTGCGCCGGGAACGGTTGTACGGGTCACACATTCTCGACTGGCGCAAGGCCCGAGACGCCGGAGCGTCGGCCGGCTTGACGGACCGGCGGCAATCGGCCGCGCGGGCAGCGAAGAAGGCCGAGAGCGCCGAACTTGCCCGTCTTCAGCGGGAGAACGCCCGCTTGCAGGCCAAGCTGGCCAAGACTGAGACCGCTTTGCAGATCATGGGAAAAGCGCACGCGCTCTTGGAACTGCTCTCCGAGAGCGCGGATTCCGCGCCGATGCCGAACCCGTCCTCGCCGAGGCACAGCAGGCGCTGACCCCGGCGTGGGGCATCGCCGGGGCCTGCCGGCTGACCGGTGTTTCCCGCGCGACGCTCTACCGGCACCGCGTACCACCGCTAATCTCACGGCCGCGGACCGCGCGCAGGCCACCGCCGTCGGCGTTGTCCGAGGCGGAACGTGAGCAGGTGCTGCAACTGCTAAACCGGCCCGAGTACCAAGATCTGGCGCCGGCGCAGGTGTGGGCCCGCGAGCTCGACGAGGGCCGCTGGTGGTGCTCGGAGTCCACGATGTACCGGATCTTGCGGGCTGCCGGGCAGAGCGGCGAACGCCGCAGCCAGGCCAGCCATCCGGCCCGCACCAAACCCGAACTCGTGGCCGACGCGGCGAACCAGGTCTGGTCCTGGGACATCACCAAGCTGCGCGGCCCGCAGAAGGGCGTCTGGTTCCACCTCTACACCGTGATCGACATCTGGTCCCGTTACGTCGTCGGGCACCTGGTCGCCGCGCACGAGGACGGCCAGCTCGCCGAGGCGCTGATCGCTGACGCGGCCGCCCGCGAACGCGTCGATGCCGATCAGTTGACCGTGCACGCCGACCGTGGCGCCGCGATGACCAGCAAGACCGTCACCCAGCTGCTGACCGATCTGAAGATCGGCCGTAGCCACAGCCGTCCGAAGACATCGAACGACAATCCGTACATCGAGGCGAGCTTCAAGACGTTGAAGTACGACCCGACGTTTCCCGAGCGGTTCGGGTCGATCCAGCACGCCCGGCAGCACTGCGAGGCGTTCTACACCTACTACAACCACGAGCACCGGCACTCCGGGGTCGGCCTGCACACCCCGGCATCGGTGCATCACGGCACCGCCGGGCAGATCCGTGAACAGCGGCAACAGACCCTCGACGCGGCCTGGGCAGCGCACCCGCAACGGTTCGGCCGCCGCCGTCCACGCCCGCCCCGCCTCCCGGACCGGGCATGGATCAACAAACCCGACAACAGCGACCCCGAACAGACCACCGCCTCGCCCGTGCCCAACCAACCAGCAGCACAAAGCTAAACAAAATCAAGAAAATGTCTCAGTTGACTTGACAGGCTCCGCTCGGGCGCCCAGGTCCAGCCCGAACAGCCGCCGTGCCCGCCTGTCCGGGGACGATGCCAGCGCCACCACAACACGAGCCCGCCGAGTACGAGGACCCCCAGACAACTCGCGTCGACCTCGGAGTAGTAGCGGCCGACGACCCCGAGGTGCAGGTTGCGGTGCAGGTCGTCCTAGCGGGCGGGGACCTGCTGGGTGAGTGGACATGCGGTGCCGGTGACCCGATTGACAGTGAGCTGCTCGGCATAGTCAAGGGGGTCCAGCTGTGGGGTCATCGTCTACGTGAGACTTGCGACATGCAGCGACCGCCAGGAACGGGATTCGAGCAGCGGTAACGGGATCGCTGGTGGCTACAAGGTGGAGCGGGTAACCATGACGTGGATCATGGCCGAGGTGACGAATGCGGCGTGGGTGCTGGGCGGGTGTTCGTAGTCGCAGGCGCAGCGGCGTTTCTTGCCGATCCAGACGAAGTTCGCTCGACGACCCAGGGTCGGGGCAGCACCACGAAGGTTCGGCGTCAGCAAGGTCTGCGATCTGGCTGGCCGCCGATCCACATTAGGGACTCGCTAGATAAGCTCCAGTTGCTCCAGCCAGCGCAATACCAGCCTCGCCTGAGTGGCGCTCAGCCCTGCGGGCGGTCCAGCATGCAACTTAGCGCGCAGCTCGCTCATCGGGTAGCTCTGGGCCAAATCCATTACCTCCGCAGCGCCTTGAATTCGACTTAGCATCGCTTCTTGAAGGGCCTCGAGGCGCGGCTCACGCACGAGGGCACGACCGAAGGACGTGAGCACAACCGAGTTGTCGGCGATATTTGCAAGTCCAAGCGACACGAGGACGCGCATGCGTCGGCGAGCAACATCCTTAAGCGTGATGGATGGAAAACGGTCCTGGAATCGCGAGAGAAATTCATCCAGTCCGGGAGAGTCCCTTGCAAGTCGAGTCATCTCGGCAATGATATTCAGGTACCCACCCTTACGGCCCTCAGGAAGTTTGTCCAAGAGGAATCGACCATCAGACCCACTGCCATCTGTTGAAAAGCCTGTAGACAGGGAACGCTCAACGCGCTCAACCTCCTGGACAGACTTGTCACTGATGGCAAGCCGCAGCACGTCTTTGGCATGAATGAGTAGGCTGTCGGGACGTAGCATGTATAAGTTGCATCCGGTCCGCCTTCTTAGTTCGGCGATCAACTCTAGCCGGGGGCCGCGCAACTCTCCGCGTTCCTTTCGCCACCAGTCTTCTTTGACGTCGCCGGTAACTATCAGAACGTCACACTTTCGCCGCTCCGCTTCTTCAAGAACCTGCGCCCACAGGAGGTAGTCGCCGACCTCACGACCATCTGACTTCCCTTTGTCTTTGTAGCCAGGCGGTATTTCCTCCGCAATGCGCCGCAACCCTTCCTTAACAGCGTCAGGCTCGAGGGCGGCGTCTAGGGGTTGGCCTACGCGTTGATCTAAAACAGCTTCTAAGTACTGCAGAATTGAATCACGGTTCGTGTCTGCCGCTGGGCCCAGGGTTTCAGCGCTAACCACTTCGCTGACCTCTTCGACGACGGCTTCGAATGCGCCTTCCAGCAACTTCCGCATGCTTGCGATTCGCTCCGATGGGAGAGCTATCCTATTCGCCCAAGTTCGGATTTCCTGCAGCGCCCGATTTCGATTCTCCTCAAGGGTAGCAATGGTTCCGTTCGCCGAATCCCTCAGGTCTCGTGACGCTGATTCCCTGTTTCGCCAGAACTCGCGCGCCACCTGATGGGGGACCCACAGCCGAGCCCCTAGCTTGCCGAATACTGCGAAGAGGTCTTTTCTCGTTTGCGTGTTATATCGGTACAGGTTTAGCAGGACATTGGCGTCGGGTACCACCATGCCGCGCAGTAGAACTTCCTTGTAATTTTCGGCTGTCGGGGTTCGGTACCCTTCAAAGCCGTCAAAAAGTCCACGCCCGGTCTCCTGCCTCGTGTCGGCCACCGAACCATGCTTACACGACCGAACGCGGATGAGAGGACTCGGGGTTCGCGCACAGTTGCACGACAAAGATCAACAGAACCTGACCTGCCGGATCGGCCGTTAGGACCTCCTTGGCACTCAGCCCCACCTGGACGGTGCGTGCCCCTAAGTGCCATGTGGATGCCGCGCCCAGTTGCCGCCAAGATGGAACGGTAGGCTGTCGCGATCCGGCGAGGCACTGTGGACGAGCCAGCCAGCACGACGGAGGTGGCGAACATGGAACTCGACGGGCTCAGCGCCGGCGAGGGGGTGGACGCCCCAGCGACTGCACCTCTGTCGGAAACGAGACCCAAAGCTGCGTTGGAGGTAGTCGACGTGTATAAGCGCCGACGTTCGGTAGTCGCCTGTCAAAGCCACGGGCTTTACCTTCCGCAAGATGCGGCGGACGCGACAACGACTACGTCGAGTACTGTCGCCACACGCCTCTCCGCGTCAGCGGACCCACACACGCGCAGATCTCACCTTACTGTGTCCGGACTGTCGCCGCATGATCGATCGAAGCGTGCTGACTAGCCTGGGAGACCTCATGTCACTGAGCTTGAGAGCACGCAGCGGGAGAATTAGCAGCGAACGGTGCGGACGTGAGGAATAACCTAAGAATGCGATCCGATAGCGAGGACCCTGCGGTGAGCAACCCAAGCCCAGTCATGACAGCAGCCGGCGTTAAGCCCACCAGCCTCAGAATCCGAGACCTGCTGGACTCCCGGTACCCCGCCCGGGTGCCACGCTATCAACGAGGCTATGCATGGACCGACGAAAACGTCATCGACTTAATAGAAGACCTGAAGCGGCTGCTGGCAAAGAACCCTGGAGAAGCGGGACATTTTTATGGCGGGATGGTGGCAATTTCTGTTCCTGACACAAGCGAACCGCGTGGTTCTTATTTCGAAGTTGTCGATGGGCAGCAGCGACTAGCCACCTTCTGCTTACTACTCGCAGAGCTGGCCCGAAAGGCAGATCGCCTCCAAGAGGCGGCGAAAGTTGCCGGAGAGAATGAGGACGCGAACAAGTTTGGCATCTATGCGAAACAAATCCGGAATTCCTATCTCTACTTTGAGCGTTATGACGTGGAAAAGGGCAGCGAGGAGCCCGAACCAAGACTACGACTCAGTAAGGTTGATGACCCGGTCTTCCAAGCGCTTCTCATGGGAGACCCTCCAACGACTGAACGCGAGAGCCACCAACTGCTCGTCGATGCCGTGCATACTCTCCGGATGGAGCTCGTAGATAAGGCGGTAGACGAAACAAGCTTTGCCAGCGCTCGTCAGAGCTTGCTCCGTCTCCAGACTGCCGTTCTGCTAGACTCCTTCATCATTCATATCGTCGGCGATTCCCGGGCTAGTGGTTACCGTCTTTTCGCAGTGTTGAACGATCGTGGTGCTCGACTGACGGTCGCCGATCTATTGCGAAGCCATAGTCTAGAAATGTTGGATGCTTACGACCAGCTGCGAGAGCAAGCGGCACTTCTTTGGGATGAGATTCTAGTTATCGGTGGCGAGGATGTCGATCGCTTCTTAGGTGTATATCACGCTTCGCTTGTGGGTGCCAGACCCAAACCCCAGAGCCTGTTTGACGATGTGAAGAAACTCTTGTTTCGCGAAGTGCCGATGTCGCAGGCGCATGCGCATGCGATGTACCAAGAACTCTACGCACTTTACGAGTCGCTCCAGCACTATCAAGATATCAGTTCTGGCACCTGGCCGTTCGCCGTACAGAAGGGTAATACGCAATCCGCGGTTGGCGATTGGGATCGTTCACGGCTAAGCCGGCTCGTCAATACCGTTCGCCACGACCTGGCCGATCCCCTACTCCTCGCAGCCCGTTTTCACAATGATGAAGCCGGGTTCGCCGAACTCGTTCACATAATCGAGCTATTCGCTTTCCGTTATAAGAATATCTGCGGTGCACATACCGCTCCCGCCAGTAGTGCTTACTATAAAGAGTGCAGACGTCTTCGCGGGCTGCCCCGCGGAAGCAAGCTAGACTGGTTCGAGCTGAAGAATCTCCTACGTGTCCAGCTTGAAAAGCGGGCTTCTGATGACATCTTCCGGAGCGGCCTGCGGAACAAGCTGAACTATCAGAACGGCTCCGCGCGCCCCAATATTCGCGAACTACTTTCCCTTCTCGAAGATTATCGGGGCTGGCTCAAGGCTGGCGCTCAGGGTTCTCCGAAACCCAGCAAGCTGGCGACCTTCGACCTAAGCGAAGCAAGTATTGAGCACATTCATCCGCAGAACCCAACCGTGCCGGATCCTGCTATGGCTGACCATGTTCACCGGTTGGGCAACTTGTCATATTGGTCGCCGGCTGACAACTCCGCTGCAGGTAATGACGACTTCCTGACCAAGCAGCCGCAATATTCGGCAAGTCAAGTGGGCCTTAACCGCGATCTGGGGAAGCTGCCAGGCTGGGATCTAGCTGCGTTAGAGAGGCGCGAACAGGAGCTCATCGATGAGGCGTGCTACCTAATCCGCCTATAGCTTGTACTTGGTACGGCTTACACGCCGCGGCGGGAACGACGATGTCGTTCCCGCCTGGCCGGCTTCCTTGGCCGGGGCCGTCGTCGGCTTGGCGGAAGGGCGGAGCTGTTTCAGCTCAGACACCGGCTGACGACGTCTCGTTGCCAGGGCCCCGGCAAAGTCGTAACGGTGTCCGACTTGTGAGGCTTGGGGTAGAAGCGCCGTTGGTGGTGGCAGCAAGGCGGGCATGACCGGCTCAGAAGATCATCAAGGTTCTCTACGCCATGCTGATCGCCCGAAGTGAGTCATGCCCGCGCTGCCATCATCGCTGATCTCGTCCCTGTCCTGCGCACCGGCTCTGACCGTTGCCGAAACCGCTGGTGGGCTGCCCGAAGCGCTCGCTGGTCTGCCTGATCCACGGGCCCGGCGAGGTGTCCGGCATCGGCTGACGGTCGTGGTCACCGCAGCCGTGTGTGCTGTGGTCGCCGGCTACCGCTCGTACGCCGCGATCGCCGAATGGGTCGCCGACGTGCCGGCCACGACGGCTCTCGCCCTGGGCATGCCTGCCGACCGGCGCCCGTCGGAGGCGATGATCCGCCGGCTGTTACAGGCCATGGACCCGCAGCTACTGACCGCGGCGATCAGTGTCTGGCTCGCCGGCCGGGCCACCGCCACCACCTCAACGGCCGGCCGGGCGATCGCCGTCGACGGCAAGACCCTGCGCGGCTCCCGCACCACCGACACCCCTGCCCGGCACGTGATGACCGCCTGCGACCAGGCCACCGGTGTGGTCCTGGCCAGCATCGACGTCGACGGCAAGACCAACGAGATCACCCGGTTCGCGCCGCTGCTCGACCAGATCAGCGACCTGCGCGACACGGTGATCACCGCCGACGCCCTGCACTGCCAACGCGAGCATGTCGACTACCTCGCCGAGCGCGGCGCGCACTGGATCCTGACCGTCAAAGGCAACCAACCCCACCTGCACGCCCAGCTCACCGCACTGCCCTGGCGGGCAGTCCCCGACGCCACCCGCGACACCGACCGCGGACACGGCCGCCGCGAGATCCGCAGCTGCAAGATCCTGACGATCTCCACCGGCATCGACTTCCCGCACGCCGCCCAAGCCATCCAGATCCGCCGCCGCAGACGCCGCCTCGACCAGCCGAAACGCTTCACCACCGAGACCGTCTACGCCATCACCGACCTCCGCGTCCACCAGGCAAAACCAGCACAACTGGCAGCGTGGACCCGCGAGCACTGGTCGATCGAGAACAAGGTCCACTGGGTCCGCGACGTCACCTACGACGAGGACCGCAGCCAGATCCGCACCGGCACCGGACCCGAGGTCATGGCCGCTCTACGCAACGCCGCGATCGGCGCACTCCGCACCGCTGGCGTCACCAACATCGCCGCCGCCAACCGGCATCACGCCCGCGACAGCATCCGCCCGCTGGCACTGCTCGGCATCACCTGACGACTTTGCCGGGGCCCTGGTCTCGTTGCTCTACGCTTGTTGGACGCTCTAAACCGACCGAAGAGCGGTCTGAGCAGGACTTACGCCTGTGCGCTGATCTTCGGCAAGCGAGCACAGCAACGCGCCCGCTCATCCAAATCAACGGGCAGCCACCGTCCCTGCCCGCTGAGCGCAGGGACAACATCGCGGTCCATGTCGCGCGGTGGTGTTCACCACCAGCGGCGCCTGACCTTGATCTCGCGTACGGGTATCTCGGAGGGGTGTAGGGGGCGTTCGACGACGGGGCGCATCGTGTGGGGTGTGATGCGGTCGCGTTCGTGCTCCTCGGCGAACCGGGCGGCCTGATCGTGTTCGCCGAGGTTGTCCAGGGCCTTGAGGAGGTCGGTTACCAGGATGTCGAGGCGGTGGGTTTCGGCTTCGGCGGCGAGGAACCGTTCGTGGTGGGTGATTGCCCGGTGACCGCACCACTGGCGTAGTAGTTCGTGACGGGGCCGGTCGTGGCGGCGGTACCAGTCGTACTCCCATGCCGGCGTCGTCGACCGGCTGTCGCGGCCGACGCGGTGCTCATCGCCGAACTTGCATTTGTGGCGGGACTGGGCTTCCTGCTCGATGACGAGGTCGAGGACCTGGGTTGGATGGGCCCGGGACGCGGCCTCGACCAGTTGGAGGGTGCCGGCCGGTGACAGGATGGTCCGGCCGTCGTGGTCGAACCATTGGGCCGAGGCGAGGATGTCGTCGACCGGGCCGTCGATGATCTCGCTCAGCCGGGCCCTGTCGCGGATATCGGTGGCGCATGACACCGGGGACCAGAGCAGTTCGGCTACGTCATCGCTGATCAAGAGGCCGAAGATCTCCTCCACGCAGGCTTCCTCTGTGCGATCGAGGCTCAGGTCGTCGATGCGTTGCCAGTTCGCCATCAGCGCGTCGAAGGTCCCAACCTCGCTCCACGGCACCCGCAGCCGCGACCCGGGGACCTTCTCCACCCGTTCGTCGGGGTCGTCGAGGAATCTGATCTCGAGGCGGGCGCTGGTCTTCTTCGGCTCGACTGCCAGGATGCGGACGCGTTCGGACGGTGCGTGGTCCGACTGCCGGTACGCCCATTCGTCGCCGACGGTGAAGCGGGAGGGGTCGATTCTCATCCAGCCGTCCTTCGGGTAAGCGTCACTTGTTGCGTGGTACCGGGTCGTGCTGGCGGTTCGCGCCGCGATGGCGGCAGGTCCCGGCGCAGGCTCGTGCGCATCCGGCCGGAGTGGCGACGGTTGCGGTCTCGACGCCCTTCAGGCGCCGTGGTCGAGCAGCCCGTGGTGCCACGATTCGGCCTGTCGGCGGATGCCGGCGTGGGCCTGCCGGTCGTGATCAGGGCGGTGCTCCTTGCGTGGCCCGTGGGGGCTCCAGTCACCGAGGAACGGGCGCAGGTCGTCGGGTCCGGGTTCGGGGTTGTAGTCGATGTCAGCCAGCACACGGGGACTGCGGATGGGGTCGATCCGGTCGGCGGCGGCCCTGCCCCACGCGACCCAGCTGGCGAGGTACCCGCCGGCGCCGGTCCTCCCCTCGGCCGCTTGTTCAAGGGCGGTGCAGAACGCGCGGATGCCGGCTGCGGTGGTCCACGCCTGATAGGCATTGCGGAAGGTTTCCGCGCGGATGTTGTCCGCGGCCCGGACGCGGGCGTCGGCCATCGCGGCGTGCCATTGCGCGAGGGTGGCCTCCTCCTGCCGTCTGCGCTCGGCCGCTGCTTCCTCCTGCCGCCGCCGGTGCTCGGCCGCAACCTTCTCCCGGGCGGCTTCGGCTGCCCGCCGTTGCTGTTCATCAGCGGTGACGCCAGCCTCGAACCCTTGGATGATCTGCGCGACGCGCTGTTCCAGACGTACGCGTGCGGTGTCGGTCCAGGTGTCCCGGTTGTCGTGTCCGGCCCGGGCGATCTCCAAGCGGAGCCTGCCGGAGTCGACGACGTCGAACTCCGCGGGTTTCATCCACGGCCGCAGGCGCAGCACCTTCAACTCCTCGGCGGTGGGTTCGTGCGGGACCTGGTCGCGTTCCTCGGTCAGGGTGACCGTGCGTCGGACCTGCCCGGCCTGGAGGAACACCCGCGGGTGTTTCGCCTTGGTGTTGACCCCGAGCCGGTGCCCACGCCGGGCCGCCTCGCCGGCGAGCTGCCTGATCAGCAGCAACGCCCGGGGCAGTGAGTCCCGGCTGACGGCGAGATTGGTCGGATCGGCTTCGAGAGCGCTGAACGCCAGATGCGGGTCGGTGGTGACACGTCGGGTGTTAAGCCGGATCCGGTTCCAGTCGGTCTCGTCCGGACCTGCATCGTCGTAGAGGCGGATGACGATGTCCCCGGCGTCGCGGCCAGTGTGGCGCAGATGGTGGCCCGATGGCACAAGTCCCTGCTGCTTGAACGCGTGAATAATCCGCCGGTACCGGGCCCGCGTTCCACTGTCGGGACTCTCGATACGGACCATGCCGCCCTCGTGCTGTAGGCGGTCGAGCAGTTCGCGAGCCGATCGCAGCAGGTCCTCCGACGAAGCGCCGCCGGCGATGCCGCCGAGTGCCGGCGTCTCGGACCGCGGGAGGGAAGCACGGTGGTCGGGATGATCGGGATGGTGGCCATGCTCAAGGTAGAAGCGGCCGGCGTCGGTAGAGCACGCCCTCCACACCCCTGCCTTGCGTGTCACCGTCACCAAGCCCCGGTCCTGGAGCGCACGCGCCGACCGGCGGTACTCGACGCTATCCGGGCCGCTGAGGTCATCACCGCCGTGGATCCGGCGAAGCAGGTCGAGCTGCCGCTCATTGAGCGAATCCCATCGCTGCACCACCCGACAGTAAGGGGCACGGCGTACTCGATGGAGCTGGACACGGCTGTAATGGCATCCCGGTCGGAGCAAGCGACCGAACCGGCGCCCACTGAAGCTCTTCCTGGAGCTCACTCCCACGCCGCTGGTAGCACAGCGCCGATCACCCAGGGCGGCGGCTGGTGAGGCGGTCCGACCCGGTTGCCTACCGCCCTGGTGCGCTAGACGCAAGTTCCACTTCGTGTCTGAGATTTCCGTCCTGTCGATGGCCGCGGCCGCCGGCCCGTCCGAGCAGATGACAACGTCCTCCCACGAGCCTGGCGCGTTGGTCAGCCACCCTCGAACTGGATCGGCAACGAATATCCGCGCCCAACTGGCGGAGAACTTGTAACGCCGATAGCGCCGCCGCGCCCGAACCTGTCGTACGACCCGTCCATGTCCGCACCCTCGGCAGGATGCCCGCCGGGGGAGATACTGTCGACGCAGGCGTGACAGGCACCGCCGACATGTCCCAGGTGATCGGCCCAGCCACGTCGGCCACCGCCTGTCACGCGGTCAAGAATCTTCGCCCAGTTCCCATCGCGGCGCCAGTGGCGGAACACCGCGTACCGCGCGCCCCAGGATCCGTGGCACTCGGAATGTCACTTGTGCAAGTGCTGATATTCATTGCGATAGGGTTTCCAGTCATGACCAAGCCAAGAGATGAATCGGTTTGCCCGGCTCACATACGATTCCACCGTATCCTCGGTCATGTCAGCTTGGCGAATCGCCCGCTCGTAACGCTCAACCTCAGCGCGAAGCTGCTCAACTGTCCAGGACTTCTCGCTCATGGCTGTTATCCCTCCTAATCTCGTTCATAGCCTGGCGGTTTATTCGTCTCCGCTCCTGTATCCCCACCGGCCCTGAGAATATGTCTGAGTGTTCAGCAAAGAGGACTTAACCAACGGGGGCCCAGGCTGCCGGAAGGTGCTGGGACTGCCTCAAGGGCCAAGCCCCTCGTTGTCCTCAGCCTCCGTAGGCGGGGGCACGACCGAGGGATCCCCGAGCACCAACGTTGGTGTCGGCATGGCCGGCGTTCCGGTGCCTCAGCCACACCTACTCTGGAAGTCGGCCAGGGTTCCTTATTTGCGGCTTACGCACCTTTGTCCAGCAAGGCGGGCATCGGTGTACACAAGCAGACCGGCGCCACAGTCATTCGCCAGTCCGCGGCGCTCGCACAAGCCAACCGGGCCGGGCCAAGCTTTCTCTGTCAACTGCCTTGCCGCAGGTCCGGCTGCACCACTACACCCCGGATGAACCGATCGCGGCCGACTAATCGAAGCACCCCAAATTCCAACGCCGCGCGCTGCAACGAGGGCTCTTCGCCGAGCTCCTCAGCCCCGTCCCACTCCAGCTTGCCACCCACGGCTTCGTACCCGGCGCCGCGCCGCCCATACCTCCGCCGCAAGCCTATGCACCCGCCCGACCGGGCAGAGTCGGGACACGCTGCCACGTATCGACCACGTATCGATCCGGCGGGGCCCGAGACGGGCAGCTCTGCCCTTCTGTCGTACGCCCCGGCTAGGTTCCTCGTACGTGGCTGGCGTGTGGTGCCAGGCGACATGGGATGCCGAGGAGGGCCGGTGCGCCTCACGCGGGTGTACGTCAGGTTTTTCAAGTCCTTCAACTTCGACTATGAGCGCCGCGCGAACGAAAAGGCTCAGCGTGCGACGTGGGAGATCCTGCCGGAGGGCTGGTATCCCCATGTGCGCCTCGACGTCGACCCCCAGATCACCGCGATCGTCGGAGCAAACGAGTCGGGCAAGAGCCACCTGCTGGACGCCATCGAGTGCGTCATGGGTGAGCGCGAGGTGACGCGTAGCGACTTCTGTCGCTACTCGCAGCTGTTCTCGGTCGAGACCGACGAAGTCCGGATACCTGACGTGGGCGCCGTCTTCATGGTCACCCGGCAGGCGGAGTCCGAGTTGCTGGCGACACTCGACGTGACCAGGGCGGTAGGCGAGACGTTCCTGTTCATGCGGCCCGGGGAAGGGCCTCCCTTCATCGTGGCGGACGAGACCATCGTCGAGCTTGACGACCCGGCCGAGGTGAAGGCGCTCGAAGGCATCTTGCCGCAGGTATTACGGTTCTCCACCAGCATCGCCGTTCCCGACAGCGTGCCGATCGCGTCGCTCTGGGGTGGCCGGCTGGGCAACCTCGCTGACCGCCGCCTCCGTGGTGAGTTCCTGGAAGCCGCCGAGCAAATTGATGCCGACGACGACGCCGACACAACGGCGTGGGGCCGGCGGTTGTGGTCGTTCTTCCGTCGCCCGACCTCGACGGCGGACAGCCGCGAGCAAGCACTTCAACGTAACGCACAAGCCCTAGCCAAGAAACTGCTCGTCGATGTCGCCCGCATCGACGAGAGCATCTTCAAGGAGCTCCAGAAGGCCATCAACGAAGGCAAGGAGGGCGAAGTCAGTGGCCTTGAGGGCAAGATCAATGAGAGCTTGGCGCGACACCTCAACCTCTCACGCTGGTGGAGCCAGGACAACGACTTCAAACTCCGCGTCACCACTCGTGAGCGGGAGCTCGTGTTCACCATCCGCGACCGCACCGGGGCGGAGTACTCCTTCGGCGAACGCAGCCGGGGTCTGACGCACTTCCTCGCCTACTTCGTTCAGCTCCGGGCCCACCGGCCGGCCGAGGACCGCGACGAGATCCTGCTCATGGATGAACCCGACGCCTACCTGTCGAACTCCGGCCAGCAGGACCTCCTGCGCGTGCTGGAGAACTTCGCGATTCCCGACGACCGACGCCGGACGGACCAGGTCATCTATGTCACCCACTCACCCTTCTTGATCAACAAGAACGCCGCGGATCGACTGCGGGTCCTCGACAAGGGAGCTCAAGAAGAAGGCACCCGCGTAGTCAGGGACGTCGCCCGCACCCACTACGAGCCCCTGCGCTCCTCCCTGGGCAGCTACGTGGCCGAGACCGCCTTCATCGGTGGCAAGAACCTCATCGTCGAAGGATCCGCCGACCAAGTGATGCTGGCCGGGATGTCCAACGCGCTGCGCGTCCGGCGGCCCGACGTCGCCCGGATGCTGGACCTCAACGAAGTCACGATCGTGCCCGCCGGCAGCGCCGACAGCGTCCCCTACATCGCCTACCTCGCCCGCGGCCGCGACCCGATCAAGCCCCCGTGCGTAGCGCTCCTCGACGGTGACGACGCCGGCCGAAGGGCCGTCGGCAAACTGAGGCGCAGCGAGGCGAACCGCAAACCGGTCCTCGACCCGAAGTTCGTCGTTTGCCTGGACACCTGGGCTGCCAATCGCGCAGCATCGGCACCCGATGACATCAAGGTGGCCGCTTCGACCAAGTCCGGGGACGTGACCGAGATCGAGGATCTTGTCCCTGCACGCATTGCGGTCTACGCCGCGCGGAACTACGCCACCCGTCTGCTAGGACTCGGTGACGAGGACGCCGCCAAACTGAAGGAAACGGGCCTCAAGACAAGACTCGAATCAGGCCGCTCGTTGTGGGATTGCCTGAAGGACAGCTTCGCCGAGGCCTTCGACGCGAATATCGACAAGGTCGGCTTCGCCCGCGAAGTTGTCAGTTATCTCAACCACATCCCACGTGACGGTCGACGCCCAGCAGAGGTTAAGACCCTGGAGGACAACTTCATCGCGCTCTTGAGCGACCTGACCGACCTGCTCGAAGACGCCGCGGTCAGCGAAACCCAACGCCGTCGCGAGAAGCGCATGGGACGCATCGTCCGCGGATTTCTCGACGACTATCAAGACGGCGCAAGTCGCACTGTCGCCGACAGCCGCCTGCGCGAGATCGAGAGCAGCCTCGACGACTCCGCAGCCCACGACGGCCTCAGAATCAAGATCACGGCGCTACGGCGAGACTTCTCACTCCGCACTGACCCGACGAGGAACATCAGCGATTTCCCGGCTTTCCGGCAACGGCTTGAAGACCTCACTCGCCAGGAACGCCTCGCCAACCAGGACCCCGACATTGACATCGGCCCCGGCTATTAGCCCCAACGCCGCTCAGTGAATTGCCTGGGTCGGTCAGCACCACTTGGCACGCGCAGCCAAGCTCGCCACGCTGCTGACCCGAGCTCTTGCGGCACCGTAAACTGACGCGGCGCGGCAACTTCACGGGATCTCGGCAAGGGACGCGTCCCACGGCCGAAGAAGGTCCTGAGCAGGGCTTACGCCTGTCCTGCTGATCTTCGGCAAGCGAGCACAGCAACGCCCGTCTGCGACCCACTAATATGGACAAGGAATAGGAAGCCGCAGGTAGTGAGCCTCTGGATGCAGATAGAGCGTCGTCTTAGGAAACCGATGCTCTATCCCCTGAGCTACGAGGGCGCGAGGGCCTAGTCTAGCGACCTGGGGGTTCACCTGGGGTGGCAGGGAGTGGCCCGCGTTCACCTACGTTCCCCGGACACCCGTTTGCCCAAGCCAGGACCACAGCTCGAGCACACGAACCCCGGTTTGCGACCAGCGGTTGGTTGCGGTGACCCGCGTTGGTACCCGCTGACCCGGGTTGGCATCCGCTGGAGAGCACACACCGCGCACATCATCGAAGATCACGATGTGCGCTCGCTCAGCCCGGAACCCGGCGGCCCGCGCCGACGGCAGTGACCGACGCAGTCAGCCCTCAGCCTAAGGCGAGGCCCGCCGAGTAAGTCAGCGCACGCTTCGTTTCATGGTGGCCACCACCAGCACCGCCACGGTCCGGAGGAACTGGCCGGACAGCAGCCAGGCGAGCCCGGCCAGCAGCAGGGTGAACGGCACGAACGCGGCGGCGTACCGGTCGGCGAGCCGGACCATGCGCTCCCACCGATCCCCGACCAACGCCAAACCTACTTGTCAAGACGCGTCGGCGGTGCTGTCCCTGACACCCAGGGCCCCGGCAAAGTCGTCAGGTGATGCCGAGCAGTGCCAGCGGGCGGATGCTGTCGCGGGCGTGATGCCGGTTGGCGGCGGCGATGTTGGTGACGCCAGCGGTGCGGAGTGCGCCGATCGCGGCGTTGCGTAGAGCGGCCATGACCTCGGGTCCGGTGCCGGTGCGGATCTGGCTGCGGTCCTCGTCGTAGGTGACGTCGCGGACCCAGTGGACCTTGTTCTCGATCGACCAGTGCTCGCGGGTCCACGCTGCCAGTTGTGCTGGTTTTGCCTGGTGGACGCGGAGGTCGGTGATGGCGTAGACGGTCTCGGTGGTGAAGCGTTTCGGCTGGTCGAGGCGGCGTCTGCGGCGGCGGATCTGGATGGCTTGGGCGGCGTGCGGGAAGTCGATGCCGGTGGAGATCGTCAGGATCTTGCAGCTGCGGATCTCGCGGCGGCCGTGTCCGCGGTCGGTGTCGCGGGTGGCGTCGGGGACTGCCCGCCAGGGCAGTGCGGTGAGCTGGGCGTGCAGGTGGGGTTGGTTGCCTTTGACGGTCAGGATCCAGTGCGCGCCGCGCTCGGCGAGGTAGTCGACATGCTCGCGTTGGCAGTGCAGGGCGTCGGCGGTGATCACCGTGTCGCGCAGGTCGCTGATCTGGTCGAGCAGCGGCGCGAACCGGGTGATCTCGTTGGTCTTGCCGTCGACGTCGATGCTGGCCAGGACCACACCGGTGGCCTGGTCGCAGGCGGTCATCACGTGCCGGGCAGGGGTGTCGGTGGTGCGGGAGCCGCGCAGGGTCTTGCCGTCGACGGCGATCGCCCGGCCGGCCGTTGAGGTGGTGGCGGTGGCCCGGCCGGCGAGCCAGACACTGATCGCCGCGGTCAGTAGCTGCGGGTCCATGGCCTGTAACAGCCGGCGGATCATCGCCTCCGACGGGCGCCGGTCGGCAGGCATGCCCAGGGCGAGAGCCGTCGTGGCCGGCACGTCGGCGACCCATTCGGCGATCGCGGCGTACGAGCGGTAGCCGGCGACCACAGCACACACGGCTGCGGTGACCACGACCGTCAGCCGATGCCGGACACCTCGCCGGGCCCGTGGATCAGGCAGACCAGCGAGCGCTTCGGGCAGCCCACCAGCGGTTTCGGCAACGGTCAGAGCCGGTGCGCAGGACAGGGACGAGATCAGCGATGATGGCAGCGCGGGCATGACTCACTTCGGGCGATCAGCATGGCGTAGAGAACCTTGATGATCTTCTGAGCCGGTCATGCCCGCCTTGCTGCCACCACCAACGGCGCTTCTACCCCAAGCCTCACAAGTCGGACACCGTTACGACTTTGCCGGGGCCCTGCACTGACACCCTCATACATAGCAGCCAGTGATAGTATCGGGCAGACGCTTGTCGATTCAAACCGTCGGGGGTAATTGTCGACTCGCACTGTTCTGACTCTTGGCACCTCGGGGGCTTTCGATGAACCTTGTGGAGATATTTCAGCGACGTGTGGTGGCGCATCCCGAGCGTATGGCACTGTCAGCGGAAGGTGAGGCCCTGTCCTACGGTGAGTTGAACGAGCGCGCGAACCAGTTGGCGCATCTGCTGTTGAAGAATGGAATCGGATCGTCCTCACCGGTGGGAGTGCATGTCGATCGCGGTAGCGACGCGGTGGTCGCGTTGCTGGGCGTGCTGAAGGCTGGCGGCTGTTGCGTTCCCTTGGATCCCGAATATCCGACCGAACGGCTTCAGTTGATGCTGCGGGACTCCGGCGCGGCGTTCCTTGTGACCCAGGAGCGCGCGAAGGGACGGTTCGGCGAGCATGGCCCGAGCGAGGTCGTTCTGAACTGGTCCGATGCGAGCTTGGCGGATTCACCTCGAGATGATCCGGATGCGTCGTACGCGGGATCAGATCTGGCGTACATCATATACACCTCCGGCTCCACTGGTGAGCCGAAAGGTGTGGAGATCGAGCAGGATGCGCTGCGGGACAACGCGACCAAGACAGCGCGGCTATTCGGGTTGGCCCAGGACGACGTCGTATTTCAATTTTCGTCTCTGTCATTCGCGTCTTCTATCGGGCAGATTTTCGCGCCGCTGGTTTCCGGTGGCCGGGTCGTTCTCAAGGGCCGGCAGTACAGTGCCGCGCAGCTTGTGAAGTACATCAGTGATCAGGGTGTGACGGTTTTGTGGTTGACGCCTTCGATGATCAGATATCTGACCCAACGAGATGACGCGTCGATCGCTCGGCTCGGGCCACCGTTGCGGTTGCTGCGCAGCGGTGGCGAAGCGCTCACCATGTCACTGGTGCGCCACTGGTTCGCGCACAGTTCGGTGCCGCTGTTGAATGTATACGGTCCGACCGAGGCAGTCCAGGACATCACGGCCTGTCTCATGACCGAGGTTCCCCATGTCATCTCGATCGGTCGGCCGATCTTCGATGCGGAAACGTTCGTGCTCGACGACTCGGGCGAGACGGTGCCGGTGGGTGTGGCAGGTGGCCTTTTCTTCACCACTCCGGGTATGGCGCGGGGCTACCTCAACCGACCGGACTTGACGGCCGAACGTTTCGAATGGCGGACAGTCAACGGCCGTCGGCTGCGGATGTACCGGACGGGCGACATGGCGCGTGTCCTGCCCGACGGAGGGCTCGATTTCCTGGGTAGGCAAGACCGACAGTTCAAGCTTCGCGGCTACCGGGTCGAGCCAGTGGAGATCGAGGAGCGGTTGAATGCCCACAGCGCTGTGGCCAGTTCGGCCGTCATCGTGTCGGCGGGCGCGGCTGGGATCGAGCGGTTGGTGGCGTACTACGTTCTCCGAGAGGGCACCGGCCCGGACGACTCCGAGTTGCGCAACTGGTGCAGGCAGGCGCTGCCGTTGCACATCGTGCCCAGCAAGTATGTCCGAGTAGACCGGCTGCCGCTCACACAGAACGGTAAACTTGATCAGCGTGCTTTGCGTGAGTTGAGCGCGGAAGTGACCCCCGAGGCTTAGAGCGCGTTTCACATTGCTGTCAGTCGGGTGTGTTGAAGGTGAGGCGTTGTTGGCGGGTGGCGGCTTCGCCTCGGGCAAGGCGGCGGAGCATGCCGCCGAGCGCAGCCCATCTGATCATGGCCTCGGACGTCGCGCGGTGGGTTTCGTAGTCGCGGGCCAGGCGGCGGTGCGCGGTGAGCCAGGCCAGGGTCCGCTCCACGACCCAGCGGCGTGGGTGCACGACGAACCCTCGTTGGTCGGCGGGTTTGCGGACGATCTCGACGGTCGTGCGCAGCAGGTCACGGGCCCAGTCGACGAGACGGCCGGCGAAGCCGGAGTCGGCGAAGACGTGCCGGATGGGGGTGGCCGCGTAGGTGGCGAGCAGGGCGCCTTTGGCGCCGTCGCGGTCCTGCCATGACGCCGCGAGTACCCAGACGGTGACCAGCAAGCCGAGGGTGTCGGTGACGATGAACCGTTTCCGGCCGTTGATCTTCTTCCCGGCGTCGTAGCCGCGGGAGTCCCGTGGCACGGTGTCGGCGCCTCTCACGCTCTGCGAGTCGATGATTCCCGCCGTGGGCTCGGGCTCGCGGCCGTGAGCCACCCGGATCTGCTCGCGTAACTCGGTCAGGATCCGCTCGGTCACACCCCGCCTGTTCAACCGGGCGAAGTGCGCGTACACGGTCTGCCACGGCGGGAAGTCCACCGGCAGGTACCGCCACGCGCAACCGGTGCGCACCACGTACAAGATGGCGTCGATGACCGCCCGCCGTGGATGCTTCTCCGGTCTGCCCATCCACTGCGGGGACGGCAGCATCGGCTCGATGATCGTTTACCCCCCGAAAACCCTTCCCAAGAGTTGACTACCAGTGACAAGTAGCGAGCAACGCTAGACGACGTTTGTGCAGCTCAACGCTATAGTATGACTAGCGATGGCAAGCCCGGCGGAGCTACGTATGGTAACCGTGTGTTGTTGACTCTTGTCATCGTTGCGCAGTGGTCGAGCGTCAAGGGCTGGCTGGCACTCTTCCCGCCGATGCGCGCGTCCGCAGCCCTGGGCACGTCCCTCAGCCAATGGAGTGATCGGTATCGGCGCTGGAACTGGCGTCGCCGTCGAGCGCCGAGCGGAAGCCGAAACCGTCGACCGTGAAGGCGCTGACCAGGCGGCTTGCTGCACTCGCGGCGGTGTCATCCGCTGTGCACATCAGTGGAGATCAACTCGGATCCGTCCCTATGCCGACCGTCCGCGCCGGTTCCTCGGCATAGGCGGTGGGCTGGCCGTGGGCTGCGAGGGTCGGCCGCTGGATGCCCTCGGACAGCCAGCGCTCCGTGGCCAGCAGTTCCGCAGGCGTCCCGTACGCCACCACCCGCCCGTTCCGCACCAGCGCCACCGAGTCGGCGTCCAGGCTCCGGAGCAGGTCGTGGGTTACGACGATCATGGTGCGCCCGGCCCGCAGCAGGCGGGTGGCATCCTGAACCCTCTGGTCGGTCTCGACATCCAGGCTGCTGGTCGCCTCGTCCCAGATCAACACCGTCGGGTCCGCCATCCACGCGCGCAGGATCGCGATCACCTGGCGCTGGCTCGCGGACAGAGCCATACCACGTACGCCGACGGGTGTGTCGAGGCCCTCAGGTGTGGTGGACAGGACTGACCAGACGCCAAGCGTGCGTGCGGCGGCCTCGATCTCGTCGTCGGTGGCCGTCGGGTTGCCCATCCGGATGTTGTCCGAGATGGAGCCAGTGAACAGATACCCCTCCTGTGGCACGTAGGCGATCGCGCGACGTAGGTCCGAGTGGGCTAGTCGACGGACGTCGACCCCGTCCAGGGTGACTCGCCCGCACTGGGGGTCATAGAAGCGCAGCATTAGCTTCACCAGCGTGGACTTGCCGGCTCCGCTGGGGCCGATGATGACAACGGTGCTGCCCGCGGCGACGGCCAGGTTGACGTCGTGCAGCACATCCGGTCCGCTGAGGCCGTCGTGGTCGGGGTAGCCGAAGGTCACCTCGGACAGGGTGACCGCGCCGCGTGGGTCCGGGAGTTGCACCGGCGACGCCGGTTCGGGCACCGTCACCGGTGTCGCCAGGATGTCGATGACCCGTTCGGCCCCCGCCACGGCCGACTGGAGGGTGTCGTACACGGAGGACAACTCGTAGATCGGACTGAAGAAGCCGCGCAGGTAGAGAAGGAAGGCGGTGAGGGTGCCGATCTCCAGACCATCGGCGGAGACGGAACGAGCCCCCATGGCGAGGACGGCGACGGTGGCCAGGGCGGAGCAGAGGTCGAGGGTGGGAAAGTAGATCCCGGCGGTGCGGACCGTGGCGGCTTTGGCCCGCCGCTCCTCGCCGTCAGCCGCGGCGAGCCGGTCGAGTGTTGCCCGCTCGTGGCGGAACGCCTGGATGACCGCAATGGCGGTTAGGGCCTGCTGCAGCTCGACGGTGACTGCGGTCGCGGTCTCCCGCACCTGTCGCCAGGCGACCGCGGACCGACGGCGGAACCACCTCGTCGCCAGTGCCAGCACCGGCATCACGACGAGGCAGGCGACCGCCAGCCCGGCGTCGAGCAGGAAGAGCACGACCGCCGTACCGGTGAGGGTGAGCGTACTGACGAAGAGGGTGACGAATCCCTGGGTCAGGAACCCACTCATCGCCTCGATGTCCGCGGTCAGGCTGGCGACCTGCCGGCCCGGACGGTTGTGTTCGTGGTACTGCATCGGCAGCCGTTGCAGGTGTGCGAAGAGCGCGACCCGAGTGCTGGAGAGCATGCCGTGCCCTGCGCGGGCCACCGCGCGGATCTGGGTACGGGCCGCGAGCACCTCCAGGCCGGCCAGCACGACGCCGGCCAGCGCCGCGAGGGACAGCACCGTGACGTTTCCGACCAGGATCCCGTCGTCGATGGCGACCTTCATCAGGTACGGAATGGTGAGCGCGGCAGCGGTCTGGAGGATGGCCGCCCCGATGCCGAGCAGAACCGACCCCCGGTAGGTCCGGAGCAGCGGTCGCAGGAGCGCGATCACGCGACCTCGTCGCGCGGTCACCGGTGCCCACCGCCCGCGCCGGTGATCTCGCGCAAGGCGCCGTCGGGAGTCAGGGTGACCACCCGCCCGTGGGGTTGTCCCGTAGCGCCGGGTCGGGTCAGGTGCAGGACGGTGACCGCGCCGGCCAGTTCCTCGAGCCGGTTGCGAACACGCCGTCTGGTTTCCGTGTCGATTTGGGTCAGTGCGTCGTCGAGGACGAGAACCCGGGGTTCCGGTAGTACCGCGCGGGCCAGGGCCAACCGCTGGCGCTGCCCGCCGGAGAGCAGATGCCCGTGGTCACCGACGACGGTCTGCAACCCCTTGGGCAACGTCCGCACCAACTCGTCGGCGGCGGCCAGGCGCAGGGCCCGGTCGAGTTGGGTCGCGGTCGCGGTCGGGTGACCGACGAGGAGGTTTTCCCGGACGGTGCCGTTGAACAGGACGGCGTCCTGTGGCACGTAACCCACCGCGGCGCGCACCGAGTCGAGCGTGAGGTCGGCGACGTCGATGCCGTCGGCCATCAGGCGGCCGGAGTCCGGCAGCCAGAGTCGCACCAGCAGCCCGGCCAGCGCGGACTTGCCGGAACCACCGACGCCCTCGATTGTCACGTGTTCACCTGCGGCCACGTCCAGTCGGATCCGCCGCAGGCCGGGCCAGGTCCCGCCGGGGTACCGGAAGCAGAGGTCGTCGAAGGTGACGGAGGCGCCACCTGACGCTCGGGGCAGGTCGACCGCACCGGGACGGTCAGCCACCGTCAGGGGCTCGTCCAGAACCGCGAAGACCCGAGCCGCGCTGGCGGCGGCTCGCCGGGCGGAGCCGAACAGCCCGACCATGGAGCTGACCGGCCACACCAGCAATGCCATGTAGGTGCTCAGCGCCACGAGTGTGCCCACCGTCAGCGATTCCCGGATCGTCAGGTAGCCGCCGAACCACACGATGAGCACCAGGCCGACCTCGGGCAGGCCGATCGTCCACGGCAGGTAACGGGCCTGGAGCGCGGACAGGGCCACGTTGTGGTCACGGACCTCGGCCGACCGGCGAGTGAACGCCTGAACTTCCTCGTTCTCGCGGCCGAGGCCCTTGACGACGCGCATCCCGGCCGCGTTCTCCTCGGCGTGCGTGGTGAGGGCGGCCACCCGTTCCTGAAGCCCGGCGGAGGCGGCGAACGTCCGACGCCCATAGCCGATGGTGACCAGCCCGAACAGCGGCAGGACAGCGGTGGCGGCCACCCCGACCGGCCAAGACAGGCGCCAGATCTGGATCAGGGCGGCGGCTGCGGTCAGCGTGTTGAGGAGGATGAACAAGGCGGAGTAGGAGACGAAGGCGCGGACGATTCGCAGGTCGGAGCCGACGAGGGAGAGCACCCGCCCGGCCTCCGTGCGGCCGTGCCACCCGGCGTCCAGCGAGAGCAGGTGCCCGAAGAGCCGAGCCCGTAGGTCCGCCTCCAGGCGCAGCCCGACCTGGCCGCTAACCTCTCGGCGTACCACGTCTCCGAGCCAGCGGAGAGCGGCGAGCCCGAGCAGCAGCGCGAGCCCGGAGGTCGTGGCGTCGCTGTCGTGCAACAGGCCGTGATCGATGATGCGCCGGATCACCAGCGGCAGCGCATTGGTCAGCAGGATGACCACGACACCGAGTGCCACCGCGGTTGCCGCCGCCCACCGCTGCCGTCGGAGCAGGCCCAGGACGCGGAGCAGGGCGTCCCGCTGGTGCGCGGTGTCGGTTGGCATGCCGGGCGAACTCAGCCGGCCACGGACAGGGCCGGCCGGCGAGCCTGCTGCGCCATGAAGTCCAGCATGGTGAACCCGTCGGGGAGCACACCACGGCATCGGACGAAGATCTCCTGGTAGAGGTTGAAGACCAGCAGGTCGGACTTCTGTTCGAAGAACGTGCCGTACTCGTCGTCGCGGAGGTAGTCCGCCGGCAACACCTGTTCGCAAAGGCGGATGAACCGCTCCCGGTGCCCGAGGACGGAGGTCGGGGCTCCGATCTTGCGTCGCAGCACACTGCCCACCAGATCGACCTCGTCGCCCCAGGTCCTCAGGACGGCCTGCTTGAGCAGTCGCTTGGTGATGCCCAACTCCCAGTCGACCCGGTATGCCAGCGGTTGACGAAACGCGAACTCGACCACGTGGTGGTCGAGGAACGGCACCCGCATCTCCAGGCTCGCCGCCATCGACGAAGCGTCCAGGAGTTCGAGGTGGTCCCGGGTGAGCTGCTCCCGCATGTTCTCCGCGAACAGCATCCGAAGGTACTGAGGGAACGGCTGGTCGGCGGTGAGCGAATCGAGGTATTCCCGCCCCCGCCCGCTGACCGGACGACCCGACGCATCGAGAGCGGCGAGACGTTCGACCATCCGCCGGGTTCGGAAAGACCGGTTGACGTACTCGCCGTAGCCGCCGAAAACCTCGTCCGCGCCTTCTCCGTTGAGGCACACCTTGACGTCGCCGCCGATCCGCCGGCACAGGAAGTTGAGCGCGATGCCGCCGAGGCCGGCGGGCTGCTCGGCGGCGGTGAGGTAGCGCGGGATGGTCGCGACGAAATCCTGGAACGTCAGGATCGACACATGGTGATCCAGGCCAAGGCGCGCGGCCAGCCGCCGGGCCTGGACCACGTCGGGATGGTCCGCGTGGTCCCCGATGGTGTAGGCGCGGATCGGACCGTCGTGCAGTTCGCGCATGAGCCGCGCGAGGATCGTCGAGTCGAGGCCGCCGGAGAGAGTGATCCCGATCTCCACCTCGGCCATCAGGTGCGACCGGACGGTGGCCCGCAGCAGCTCCGTCAGGCCGGCGGCGGCATCGGCGAACGGCATCGGGTCGGATTCCGCCTCGGGCAACGTGTGGTAGCGGGTGACGGTGGTGACAACCTGGTCGTCCGCCAGAACCGCGCTCAGCGTGTGGCCGGGTGGCAAGCTCGCCACCCCCCGCAGCAGGGTGCCGGGGCCGGCGGGATGACCGAACACGGCCGTGTCGGCCAGCGCTTCCTCGTCGATCTGCGGGGTCAGCAGCCGGCTCTGTAGCAGCGCCTTGACCTCCGACGCGAACAGCAGGCCCGCACCGACCTCGGCGTAGTGCAGCGGCTTGATACCGAAGCGGTCACGGGCCAGCAGCAGGCGGTCCCCGTCGGCGACCGCGAACGCGAACATCCCCTGCAGATGTTCGACGCAACGGTCTCCGTACTCCTCGTAGAGGTGCACGATGACCTCGGCGTCCGAGTCCGTGCCGAAGTGGTGTCCCCGCCGCCGCAGTTCGTCGCGGAGCTGCCGGTAGTTGTAGATCTCGCAGTTGGCCACCACGTACACGTCGCGTCGGTCGCCCCGGATCGGTTGGGCACCGTTGTCGATCCCGATGATGCTCAGCCGCCGGTGGCCCATGCCCGCGAGCTTCCCGAGGTACCGGCCCTCGTCATCGGGGCCGCGGTGACGCAACGAGTCCGTCATCGCCGTCAGGGCCGACCGGTCGGCCGTCCCGAAGATCCCGGTGATGCCGCACATCCTCAACACGTCCTCTCGGTGGTGAAGGCGATCGCCCCGAAGCGGTTGAGGGCGCGGAGCGCCGTCACGACCGGTTGCGGGTCGGGGTAGCGGGACGCGATGTCGTCCACCGTGCGGGTGCCGTCGCACAGGTGCCACACCGACTCCATCCCGGCGTTGAGCCGGCAGGTCTGGACGAGTGCCTTCAACGGCCGCTTCACGAACATCATCCGCATCGGCTCCGCGAGCGGCGGCGCGTCCTCGGGCACCTCGCCAGCCTGCAACCTGGGCAGCAGGCTGGGCAGGTCATGCCGGAAGTGGTCGACGAGCACGTGCGCGCCGGTGATCGGGACGCAGTCGCCGAGCAGCTCCGGCGGTGCCGGCCGCCGGGCGAACTCGGCGGCGGCGTGACAGGACGTGGTGCCGAATCCCTGCACCAGTAGGTGCTTCTCGTAACGGAGCAGGTCCCAGGCGTACGCGGGTCGCAGGTCCCCGTCGGCGAAGAGCCGCTCGGCGAAGTCGCACAGCCGTGTCGTGGCCAGGATGACAGCGCTCTCCGCAGCCGGGACCGGCGGATACTCCCGGCAGAAGCGCACCAGGTGCCGGTCGAGTTGACCGTGCAGGACCAGCGCGGAAAGCGGCACCGACTTGAGCGCCAGGCCCAGCCGGGCGTGAGCCAGGTTGCCGGCGTGCAGCCGGAGCCGCTTCCGGTCCATCCGACGCAGGCTGTCCAGCTCACGCTCGGTGAGGTCGTACTCCGACGGCGCGTCCGCCCCTTCGCCGAAGAACTCCCGTTCGAAGTGGGGATCGGTGAGCAGCCGGCTGAACGCCCGTTGCATGTCGAGCAGGCTCATGACCCGGCTTTCGCCGGGGTGGGCAACAGGTCACGAGCCCGGTCGAGGTGGTCCAGCAGTTCGGCGAACTCCGGCCAGTCGGAATCCCATTCGAGCAGGATGGCCTTGACCGGCGCCCGTTCCATGACGTGGGCGGCGAGCGCCCACACCTGCTCGTTGACCGCGCTACTGTGGGTGTCGACGAGCATGCCGGCCAACTCGACCCCGCCGGCGATGTGCATCTGCACAACCCGTTCCAATGGAATCGAGTTCAGGAACTCGTACGGGTCGAAGCCCAGGTTTACTGAGTTGATCCAGATGTTGTTCACGTCGATGAGCAGACCGGTGTCGGTTTCCTCGAGCACCCGCGTGATGAAGTCAGCCTCGCTGAGGTCGTTGTCCGGGATCGGGAAGTAGTAGGTGACGTTCTCCAGCAGGAACGGCGGTTCCGGAATTCGCGCCTTCAATTGCCGGACGTTGCGGCAGACCGCTTCGAGGCTCTCCTCCGTGAACCACACGGGGGTGAGCTGCTCGACATCGACGTCGGGTGTCTTGGTGAAGCTGAGATGGTCGCTGAACCAGTGGCCCCGCGTCGCTTCAACGAATTGCGCCAACCGATCGAGGTATTCGCCGTCGAGGGGTGCCGCCGTACCGACGGACAGGCCGACCCCGTGAGGAATGAGTGGGAACGCGTCGCCAAGCTCCAACAGCCGCAGGAGCTTCTCCGGCGGTGCGTACAGATACTGGTCGGAGATGACTTCGAGAAAGTCGATCCGGTCGGCGTTGGCGACGATGTCCTGATGCAGCGCCGTGCGGTACCCCAGGCCGGCGCCGAGCCGTGGTAGAGCCTTGCTCATTGCATCCTCCTGTGGAAGCTTGTGAGGGTGCGGGCTGCGGTGCCGGCCTAGGGCCTGCGCGGCGTGGGCGGGACGGCCGGTCAGCTCTCCATGCCGCAGCCCGTGCACCCACCGCAGCTCGAGCAGCTCGCGCAACCGGGGGCCTCGATGTCCGAAACGTTGCTGAGCGAAAGCTCCTCCATCTCGAACACGATGTTCTCCAAGGTCTCCATGTGATTCACCTCCCTCCCGTTGGCAGTTGCCGACCGGCGGCGCGGGCCGCGCTGCCGGGGTATCAGGGCGCGCCCTGGGCGGCGTCCTCCAGCACCACGACACCCTCTCGCCGGAGGTCGACCAGGGCCCGGAGAGCGTCGGCCTCCGCGGCCGGAGCCAACACGGCCACCAGTTCACCGACGGTGCGGGTGCCGTCGCAGAGGCCGAGCAGCCGATAGGTAGCAGCGTTGAGCCGCAGCTCGTGGTGGTCAAGGTTCGGCCGGCGGACGAAGCAGACGAAACTCCGCTCGCCCGGCTGCGTGGTCTGGACGCCAACCGGGCCCGTCGGCCGACAGAACAGGTCGGTGACGTTGTGGTCGAACGACTCCACCCGGACCGTGCCGGCGCGACGGGGGGCCATCTGCCGCAGCAGCGCCGGGGAGAACCGGATGCCGGCGTGCCCGTCCCGGTCATGCGGACCGTCCTGACCGGCCCAGAGCCGGGCCTGCTGGAAGCGCAGCGCGTCGGCCAGGTACGCGGGACTGACGCCTGCGTCCAGCGCGGCTTGGTCGAGTCGTCGGGTCAGATGCTGACAGAACGCCTCCGCAGCGGCGAAGTCGCCGGAAGCAGCGTCGATGTCGCACGCCGCCTCGAACTCGGCGACGACGCCCGGCCACGCGGGCCCGAACAACCCGGCCAGTTTCGGCGTGAATTCGGCCAGCAGGTCGGCCGGGGTGCGGGGTGCGGGAATCCGCTGGGCCGGCGACCCGATGTCGACAAGCGACTCCCAGGCATCGGCGAAGGTCTCGAAACTGTCGAAGTCGGCTCCGAGCACACCGCCGGCCGCGCCGATCCGAGCCGCCCCCACCGGGTCCCGAACGACGATCTCGAGCTGGGCCGCCAACTTGTCGTGTTCCTTGGGGTCGGTGACGACCAGAACGTTGCCCTGGTCGGTGAGGCGGTGGGCGTACGACTGCTTTTCGAGGATCTCTCCGGAGAGCACCAGGCAGACGCCGCAGGCGAGCACCTCCCGCGGTACCACCGGGCCGTGGATGCCGATCGGGAAGTCGCGCTCCAGGAAGCACACGGCGTTGCAGGTGCGAATGAAGCGGCCGACCCGCCACGGCGGCATGAAGTCGAGGATCGCGGTCCGGTCGGCGAGGCCGGCGGCGCGGAGTTCGGCGCGCATTCGGTCCAACTGGGACCGCCCGCTGAGGAAGAGCGCGTTGAACCGGAGCCCGCGACCGGCGAGGACGGCCAGCGCGGCGATCAGGTCGAACGTGCCCTTCCGGTCGCCGGGCTTGCCGTACATGCCGATCGTCGGCAACGCCGGGTCGAACCGCGAGCCAAACTCGTCGATCGAGGCCGCGGCGATTTCCCCGGTGTCCAGCGGTACGGCCTCGGGTGAGAACGCCGACGTCGGCAGCGGGTACGGAGGACCGAACCGCAGCGCCTCACGGGCCACCCCCATGCCGAGGAACCGGTGCACCAGAGACGGTTTGGTCACCACGGCGGCCGCCGACCGCAGAATCTCCTTGTAGACCGTTGCCAGTTCGGGCACGCGCATGAGCCGATCGAGGTCGCTGCCGGCGTGCTCGACCATCATCGGCGTGCGGGTGAACGTCGACGCCAGGTGACCGGCCACCACGTAGGGCTCGAAGTAGTAGGCGACGATGAGTTCACAGCCATTTTCGTGGATGGTTGCGGCAGCCAGGCCAGCCAGCTTCGACACAAACGGGTTGCTCGACGGGATGTGCGCCATTCGACGTGGCGTCATCGGCTCCGGACGAATCACCCTGACCGCGCCGCCCGCGGCTGGGAATTGCGGTTCGAAATCTGCCGCCTCGACGCCGTCAAGGCGTTGTCGAAAACGTTTTTCGACCTCATCTGAATTGGTTACGACATAGACTTCGTGACCACGTGATGCCAGCGCTGCGGCAGCCCAGTAGTTCTGCGCGCTGACTCCACCCTCGATCGGAGGATATTTTCCGACGAAACAGATCTTCAATGATCTACTCCTCCGAATCGGTCGGGAGTCACAAGATGCAGAGTAAGGGAGGCGGAGCGCGGCGTCAATGTATTCATTACTGCAAATCCCATGAGCGGGAATGCTGAATGGTGCATTTGATTGACGACCTGCCCACCTGACCCCGGGACGTCAACGACGAGTTCTTCCTCGTTTGCGACGGCCCCGTCGCCTGCCGTAGGTCGTCACAAACAGATGACCCCAGGCGGCGATGCAGAACTGCGTGATCCACTTGAGCCGCAACATGTCGCCCAGGTCATCACCGCCGCCACCGACTGGGTCCCCGCCCTCGACGCCGACGGGGACCTACGCGAGCACGTCGAAAGCTGTAAGATCACCGGCTTGCTCGAGCCCACCGGCCGGCCTGGCGGGACTTGGTTCATCGTCCGCTGATAGGGCGCTCCCGGCCGCGGCTCGTCGACCAGGCCCTCCAGCCGCCGCGCAAGGAACCGGCTGCGCCACTTGTCCCACCATGTCCCGCGACACCCCAAGCCGCTGCGCGGCATGCGCTTTCACTAGATCATCGGCGCACAACAGGACGATCTTGGGCCGCAACGCCAGCGCCTGCGACGACTTAGCCCGCCGCGCCCACCGGATCAGGCACGCTCGTCATCGGTCAGTTCAACCCCACCACGCGGACGGCCAGCTGCGACGCACGCGGGTCGTTCTGGGCGTGCGACCCTCTTCGCGGAGGCGGCGGGTGCGCGGCAGTCCGGCCGACGGCAGTCCCAGGGCCGGCCGAACGAGGTGGCGCTGATGTGCGATGTCGGTCGTTGGCTGGCGCTGGAGTTCCGGCCGCTTGCCGGATCAGGTCCAGTAGCAGCTGCTGGTGCGCGGCGACGTGGGCTGAGTTCACGCTCATCCGGTACCGGCCCCACCGTGCCGCGTACGCCAACACGTCGAGGCCGGAAGCGTCCAACAGGGCACTGGTTTCGTCGCCGCTACGCGGCAGCCGGATCTCCAACACCGCCGCGTGACTGCGCCGCGGTCGCACTTGCACGAAGTTGTCGGCGATGCCGTCGCGGGCCCCGGCGTTGCCTTGCGGAACTCCACCTACGGCGTCCCTCTCTGGCAAAGACGAAACGGCGCCGCCGAGTATGCACCACCCGCGCTCGTCCATGCATCGACGACGGCGCTCCTCGTTCAGTGGCCGATCTCGGTACCTGACCAGGAGTTGCACCCAGCTGCACTCGTGTGAGCCAGGAACGCAGGAGCGTCTCGTACCGCTCGACGTCCGGAGTCCGCACGACGAGATGCTCCTTGATCCATGCATCCCCACCCCAGGGCACCAGCCTGCGCCAGCATCCGTTCGCTGATGGCACCGGGCAGGGTGCCCCCGTTTACCCCCCGAAAACCCCTCCCCAGAACTTACTACGAGTGACAAGCAGCGATAAGTACAAGACAGTGTTCGTGCAGGTCAATGCCAAAATGCGACCAGCGATGGCAAGCCTGACAGGGTAACGGTTGGTAACCGTGTGTCGCAGGTTCGAATCCTGCCGGGGGCACCTCGAAAATCAGCAAAATCGCTGCCCATGGCGATGCATCGATTGCCGATCGTGGCGGAGGGCATGGATCGGTGTCAGTGCGTCGATCGCCGTCGCCACCGGCGGTCCGCTCAGGCGACCCTCGAGACGATCTCGACGAGGTTGCCGTCGGGGTCACGGAGCAGCGCGTTGCGGTTGGCGTTGCCGGAGTCGTGCGGGGCCTGGACCGTCGGCACGCCGGCAGCGGTGAGTCGCGCGAAGGCCGCGTCGACGTCGGGCGTCCAGATGACCAGCGCCATGGCGGGGCGGCCCGGTTCGGCAGTCACGCCGTGCGCCCGCCGGGCCGCCTCGACCGTGCCGAGCCCGACGGTGAACCCGCCGAGCCGGAGTTCGACGTGCTCCGGGACGCCCTCGCTGGGGGTCCGGAACGTCTCGGTGAAGCCGAGCAGGTCACGGTAGAAGCGGATGCCCGCCTCGATGTCGGTGGTGTAGAGATTGACCAGCGCTGAGTTGAACACGCGTACAGGCTAGGCGTTCGAGGTGCCCGACGACCGCCTCGACGGGCCCGGAGGCGTCGATCTCGGCGGTGGCGGTCGCCCGCAGCAGCGGCTCGACCTCGGTCAGGTTCCGCAGGATCTCGGCCCGCTCCTCGGCGCGCTTCCCGTACGGGTTGTCGGTGCGGCGGGCGATGCGCGACAGCAACACCTCGGCCGGGGCGCTGAGCAGCACCACCTGGTCGAAGCTGCGATGGAATCGGCCCTGGTTGCTCTTGCAGCCCGCCACGAAGAGATGCCCGGCGTGGTGCCCTTCCAGCAGCGCGACGACCGCGTCCTCCCGCCACACCCAGTCGGTCGAGCCGTCGGGTAGCGTCACCCACCGGCTCCAGCGCTCGGTGTCGGTGTCGACGGCGCGGTGGCCGCGCGCGGCCAGGGCGCGTAGGACTGTCGACTTACCGGTGCCGGACATGCCGGTGACGAGGACCTTCGCCATCATCGAAGCCTAGGCCAGCCGGTAGACCGACACGTGGGAGCGGGACTCCCCGGTGAACTCGGCGCCGGAGACGTCGGCGCACACCGCCCCGACCGAATCGCCCACCGGGAACGAGGTGGCGTGCCGCGGCGTGTGTCACCGCCTTTTCGGGCCGCCGCTCGCGGTCGTCTTGTTACCCTCCGTCAACAGGCCCAGTTCGCGGGCGCTCAGAGAGGTGCCAGGTCGCACCGGTACCCTGCTAGTCCCGGCCGGCCCGCGACGACACATGAGGTATTCGTGAACGATCTTCGAGTGGTGGCGTTCGACCTGGACGACACCCTGGCGATTTCCAAGTCCCAGATCGATCGTCGGATGGCGGACCTGCTCGGTCACCTGCTCGCCGAGGTGGACGTCCTGGTCATCTCCGGTGGCCGGTTCGAGCAGTTCCAGGCGCAGGTGTTGGCCCACCTCGACCTCACCGAGGAGCAGCGCGACCGGCTGCACCTGATGCCCACCTGCGGCACCCGCTACTACCGCTGGTCCGACGGGGACTGGCGGCTGGTCTACGCGGAGGACCTGAGCGAGGCGGACAAGGCCCGCGTGGTCGCCGCGCTGACCGAATCGGCGCAGGCGCTCGGGTTGTGGGAGTCGAAGACCTGGGGCGACATCGTGGAGGACCGGGGCAGCCAGATCACGTTCTCCGCGCTGGGGCAGTCCGCCCCGCCGGCCGAGAAGTACGGCTGGGACCCGGACGGGAGCAAGAAGAAGAAGCTGCGGGACGCGGTCGCCGCGAAGCTGCCCGACCTGGAGGTCCGGGGCGGTGGTTCGACCTCGATCGACGTGACGCGCAAGGGCGTGGACAAGGCGTACGGCATGCGGAAGCTGCTGGAGCATCTCGACCTGAAGACCGACAACGTGCTCTTCGTGGGGGACCGGCTCGACGTGGGCGGCAACGACTACCCGGTGAAGGCGATGGGCATCCGCAGCGTTGCGGTGACCCGCTGGGAGGAGACCGCCGACTACGTCGAGACCCTCGTCGACGACCTCGTGAAGCAGCGCGCCGAGCGCGCCTGACCGCCGCTCGGGCGAGCAGGCCGGGCCGTTCGGCAGAGCGCGGCGCGGATCGCCTCGGCCGGCGTGGTCGGCGCGCGCCCGAGCAGCGTCGCGAGGCTTCCCGGTTCCGGAACCCAGAAGTCTGGTGGGATCGACGACGGTGAGGTAGGAACAGCTCGGAGAGCGCTCTCCGTTCCCATCACCGAACAGGCAGGCAGATGCGATCACCCGACCCCTCCCGCCGCCGCTTCCTCACGCTCACCGCCTCGGCGGCCTCGCTCACCGCCCTCGGCCTTCCGGCCGCCGCCGCCGCGTCCCCGGCCGCGCGACCCGGCCGGCCCGCCCACGAGCCCGACCTCGGCCCGAACGTCCTCGTCTACGACCCGAGCACGCCGGTCGCGGAGATCCAGTCCGACCTGGACCGCATCTTCGCCGCCCAGGAGCACAACGAGATGGGCCTCGACCGGTACGCCGTGCTGTTCAAGCCCGGCCGCTACGAGGTGGACGCCCGGCTCGGCTACTACACCACCGTCGCCGGTCTCGGCGCCCACCCGGACGACGTGGAGATCCACGGCGCGGTCCGGGTGGTCGGCCAGCCCGACCCGAACTCGCCGGCCGGCATCTCCGCGCTGACCAACTTCTGGCGCTCGGCCGAGAACCTCGCCGTCACCCCGACCGACTGGTCGAACCAGTGGGCCGTCTCGCAGGCGTCGCCGATGCGCCGGGTGCACGTCAAGGGCATCCTCTGGCTGGAGCCCGGCAACGGCGGCTACTCCAGCGGCGGCTTCATCGCCGACTCCAAGGTGGACGGCATCACCATCAACGGCTCCCAGCAGCAGTGGCTCACCCGGGACAGCGAACTCGGCGGCGACTGGACCAACGGAGTGTGGAACCAGGTCTTCTCCGGCGTCGTCGGCGCGCCCGCGCAGGGCTTTCCCGACCCGCCGTACACCACGCTGCCGACCAGCCCGGTGATCCGGGAGAAGCCGTACCTCTTCGTCGACGGCGCCGGCCGCTGGCGGGTCGCGGTGCCGAGGCTGCGCCGGGACACCGCGGGCACCACCTGGGCCGCCGGCGGCGCGCCGACGCCCTCGCTGCCGCTGGCCGACTTCTACCTCGCCCGGCCCACCGACTCGGCGAAGCGGATCAACGCCGAACTCGCCCGGGGGCGGCACCTGCTGCTCACCCCCGGCGTCTACCGCCTCGACCGGGCGCTGCGGATCCGCCGGCCGAACACCGTCGTGCTCGGCCTCGGCATGCCCAGCCTCGCGCCGGTCACCGGCGACGCGGCCCTGCGGATCGAGGACGTCGACGGGGTACGGATCGCCGGGGTGCTCGTCGACGCCGGGCCGGTCGAGTCCGAGGTGCTGGTCGAGGTCGGCGGGCGGCACAGCCACCGCTCGCACGCGACCAACCCGATCTCGCTCCAGGACGTCTTCTTCCGCATCGGCGGCCCGTACGCCGGCCGCGCGGCGACCAGCCTCGTGGTCAACAGCCGGCACACGCTGATCGACAACATCTGGGCCTGGCGCGGCGACCACGGCAATCCGGGCACCATCGGCTGGACCGTGAACACCGCCGCCACCGGCGTGGTGGTCAACGGCGACGACGTGACCGCGTACGGGCTCTTCGTCGAGCACTACCAGCGCTGGCAGACGGTGTGGAACGGCGAGCGCGGCCGGACCGTGTTCTACCAGAGCGAACTGCCCTACGACCCGCCCAGCCAGGCGGCCTGGCGCAGCCCGACCGGCGACGGCTGGGCCTCCTACCGGGTGTCCCCGCACGTACGCACGCACGAGGCGTGGGGGCTCGGCGTCTACGCCTACTTCAACCAGGGCGTGGACATCCGCTGCGACCGGGCGATCGAGGCGCCGCGCCGGGCCGGCGTGCGGTTCCACGACGCGATCACCGTGTTCCTGGACGGCAGCGGCGGGATCGAGCGCACGATCAACGAGGTCGGCACCCCGGTCGTCGGCTCCTACGGCACCAGCCCGGTGGTCAGCTACCCCTGACCGGCGCGGGCGGCCCGGCTGGTGTCACACCGGCCGGGCCGCACCGGTCAGGCGGCGAGCTGGTCGACGCGGGAGAGGACCTGGTCGACCAGCCCGTACTCGCGGGCCTCCTCGGCGGTGAACCAGCGGTCGCGGTCCCAGTCGCGCTGGATCTCCTCCAGCGTGCGGCCGCTGTGCTCGGCGATCAACTCCTGCATGGTGCGCTTCACGTGCAGCATGTTCTCCGCCTGGATGGTGATGTCCGCGGCGGTGCCACCCATCCCGCCGGAGGGCTGGTGCATCATGATCCGCGAGTGCGGCAGCGCGAACCGCTTGCCCGCCGCGCCGGAGCAGAGCAGGAACTGGCCCATCGAACCGGCCATGCCGAGCGCCAGCGTCGCCACGTCGTTGCGGACGTACCGCATCGTGTCGTAGACCGCCATGCCGGCGCTCACCGAACCGCCGGGCGAGTTGATGTAGAGAAAGATGTCCTGCTCCGGGTCCTCGGCGGCGAGCAGCAGGATCTGCGCGCAGATCTGGTTGGCCGACTCGTCGGTGACCTCGGTGCCGAGAAAGATGATCCGTTCCTTGAGCAGTCGTTCGAAGACCCGGTCCCCGAAGACCGGCTGCCCCTCGTCCCGCATCCAGACGCTGCCCATGACCGCCCACCTCCGTAGCGCCGGCGGGCGGGGGACCGCCCGGCGAGCCGGCGGTCTCCAGCGTCCGTCGGGCATCGGCTCGCGACCCAGGCTTTCTGCCGGGGGCAGATTCGCCCCTCGGCAGAAGCCGGGCCGGCCTCGGGCGCGGCGCCGCGCCGACCTCGACGGCTACGCCGCGACCGGGCGCCGTCGAGCCGCTCGGGCCCGGCGCCGGGCCAGCGCCGGTGAGGTACGCGGACGCGGGCGCACGGCCGGCGTCGGGATCAGCCAGATCCGGCTGCCGGCACCGAACAGTGCCGGCGCACCGTCACCGAGCGGCGGGCCGACAGGCGTGGGGGAGAAGCCCGTCGGACGCAGCGCACCGCCGAAGAGCGGGGTGCGGCCGACCGGGCGGTCGGCGGGCGCCGGCGTCGGGGCGGCCGGACGGGCGGGAAGCGGCGCGTGCGGGCCGGCCGGGCGGCGGGTGGCGTGCAGCCGGGGCGGGCCGACCCGCAGCTGCGGGCCGCCGCGGGCGGCGGGGACCCGCTCGATCCGGGCCAGCGGGACCCCGGGGCCGACCGGCGTCGGCCGCTCCCGGCGCAGCTCGTCGCGCGCCTCCTCGAGCAGGTCGGCGAGGTGGATGCCGAGCGCCCGGCAGATCGCCGCCAGCACCTCCGAGGATGCCTCCTTGCGGCCCCGCTCGACCTCGGACAGGTAGGGCAGGGAGACGCCGGCGGCCTGCGCCACCTCGCGCAGCGTGCGGCCCTGGCGCAGGCGGATGCGCCGCAGCACACCACCGATCACCCGTCGCAGCAACGACATGCCGGCCTCCTCGCGGTCGCCGTTCGCCGACGCCACCCATCATGCCCCGTCCCGGCGGTGTGGACCGGCCCGGTCGGCCCCGTGGCGCCGACCGGGCCGGTGCCGGTCAACGCCAGACGACGGCGCGGCTGTGGAAGCTCGGCGAGAGGTAGTCCACCTGACCGGCGATCAGACCGGCGTCGTTGACGTTGATCGCGACGCTGCTCACCGCCCCGTCCGGCAGCGGCAGCAGCTGTGAACTCGTCGTCGGCGTGGGCCAGATCATCGCCCGGCTGGCGACGCCGCCGGTGCCGACGACCAGACCCGAGTCGTTCACCGACTGTGCCGTCGGGGAGGCCGAGCTGGTGGCCAGCCGCCGCATCGTCGAACCGTCCCAGAAGAACGCGGCGAACTGGTCGTCCGCGGTCCAGCTCGTGCCGACCACCTGACCGAGGTCGTTGATGCCGTTGGCGGTGCTGGTGGGGCCGCCCAGGGTGCCGAGTGACCGGAGGACCCCGTCGCGCCAGACGAACGCCTGGTTGACGAACGGGGGATCGGTCCAGTCCTTGAAGCCGTACGTGCCGGCGACCGTGCCAGCCTCGTTGACGGCGGCCGCGCTCGCACCCGGCGGCGCGTCGATCGCGATCTCGGTGTTCCCGGTCCGGACGAACGCCCGCCGCCCGCTGAAGCTGTCGGTCACGTGGTAGGTGCCCACCACCCGGTCCCCGGCCGTGTCGAACGCGATCGAGAAGATGCCACCGGTCAGCCCGAGATCCTGGATCTTCCCGTTGACCCAGGCCACGGCGTGGCTGTTGCCGTCGGCGGCCTGGGCGGTGCCGACGATCCGGCCCTGCTCGTCGATCGCCTCTGCCTGGCTGTTCGGACCGCCGAGCGTGCCCAGGTCCTCGATCCGACCGTCCACCCAGCGAACCGCGTGCCAGTAGCCGCTGGCCAACTCCGCCGCGCCCACCACCACCCCGGCGGTGTTGACGTCGTACGCGGTGCTGCCCGGGCCGTCCAGCCCCGGCAGCACGACGGCCGCCCGGTCGGCCGTCGGCATCGGTGCCGGCGTGGTGGGAGCCGGGATGACGGTCGGTGACGCGGTAGGCGTCGGGTGCACGGTGGGTGTCGGGGAGACGGTCGGCGTCGGGCGCACGGTGGGCGACGGGGACAGCGTCGGGCGCACCGTGGGCGTCGGCGAGCGGTCGGGCGCGGGGAGACGGTCGGCGACGGGGCGACCGTGGGTTTCGGCCGGGTCGGCCGGGTCGTCTCCGGCGGGCGGTCCCCGGGCCGGCCCGCCACCGCGGGCGGCGTCCCCACCAGGGCCGTCCCCAGGACCACGGCCAGCGTGGTCAGTGCCATACGTGCGCGCATGCGACTCCCCCTCGTCACGATCGGGTTCTGAGTCTCACCCGCCAACGCGTCGATGAATGTGACGAGATCTTTACCGCTCGTGGCGCGAGGGCCGGTCCCCGGCCCGCCCGGCCGACTCGGGGCGTACCGGCTATCTTGAGGGCGTGCAGGCGACGGTGGCGGAGCGGGACCGACGGTGATCCATTTTCCCGCGCAACGGCGTGGGCCGCTGAGCGCGCTGAGTCTGCGCCTGCTCGCCGCCCTGGGGCTGGTCTTCGCCACGGTCTTCGTCGTCTGGCTCGACCGAAACGGTTACCGCGACGTCAACGAGGACGGGCTGAGCCTCCTCGACTGCTTCTATTACACGGTGGTCTCGCTCTCCACCACCGGCTACGGCGACATCACCCCGGCCAGCCCCTCGGCCCGCCTGATCAACGTCCTCTTCATCACCCCGGCCCGGGTGATCTTCCTGATCATCCTGGTCGGCACCACCCTGGAAGTCCTGACCGAGCAGTACCGGACCGGCCGTCGCCTGTCGCGGTGGAGGAGAACCGTGAAGGACCACGTCATCATCTGCGGCTACGGCACCAAGGGCCGCAGTGCGGTCTCTGCGCTGCTGGAGAACGGGGCGGACAAGTCCAAGATCGTCGTGGTCGAACGGAGCGGGCCGGCGTTGCGCCAGGCCACCTCGAACGGACTGGTGACGATCGAGGGCTCGGCGACCCGCTCGTCGGTGCTGGAGGAGGCGCACGTCCGTACCGCCAAGGCGGTCATCATCGCGACCGACAGCGACGACGCGTCGGTGCTGGTGGCGCTCACCGTCCGGCAGCTCACCGCCGGCCAGGTCCGGATCATCGCGGCGGTCCGGGAGGCGGAGAACGCGCCGTTGCTCAAGCAGAGCGGGGCGCACCACGTGATCGTCTCGTCGGCGACGGCCGGCCGGTTGCTCGGCCTCTCCACCTCGGCCCCGCCGCTGATCGACGTGGTGGAGGACCTGCTCACTCCCGGGCAGGGCATGGCGCTGGCGATGCGTTCGGCCGAGCGCAGCGAGGTGGGCCGCTCGCCGCGTGAGCTGGAGTCGCTGGTCATCGCGCTGGTGCGCCGGGGCAAGGTGGTCACGCTCAACGACCGCGCCGGCGCGGTGATCGAGACCGGCGACATGCTGGTCCACGTCCGCGACGACCGGCCGCAGGCGACCACCACGGTCTGAACCCGGCCGTCCCGCGTCACACCTGGCGCCGGCCTCCGCCGAGGCGGTGGGCGGGCCCGTCACGCTCCGCTCAGCAGGTGTCGGGCACCGCCTCGGTGCACTGCGCCGCGCAGCCCTGGCTGGCGCGCCGCAGCAGATCGTAGAGCTGGTCCCGCTCGTCGGGTGCCAGCGCGCCCAGCACGTCGTTCTCCGCGTCGGCGAGCGCGCACTCCGCCTCGCGTAGCCGCTTCGCGCCCGCCGCGGTCAGGCTCACCACGTGCCGGCGGCGGTCCTCCGGAGAGCGGCGCCGCTCGACCAGGCCGCCCGCCTCCAGGTCGTTGAGCAGCCCGACCACGTTGGTGCCGTCGATCTGGAGCGTGCCGGCCAGACCCTGCTGGCTGATGCCGTCCGACTCGCGCAGCACGGTGAGCGCCACCAGGTGCCGGGGGCGCAGCCCGAGCGGTGTCAGCGCCGACTCCGAGCGCAGCAGCATCCGCCGGGCCAGATGTTGCAGCAGTGGCCCGGAGCGACGCCCCGACTCGGCGGGCCCGGCTGACATGTGACTCAGTCTACGCGGAACGAGGAACATCGGCCTGCTATAAATAGTTGGTGCTACACGAACGATCTGTGGAGGAGTAATCAATGGCACACCTGTTGCACATCGACTCGAGCATCACCGGCGAGCGGTCGGTCAGCCGGCGGCTCACCGCCCGCGCGGCCGCGGCCTGGCGCGCCGCCCACCCGGGCGGCACGGTCACCTACCGGGACCTCGGCCAGCACCCGCTGCCGCACCTCGACACCGCGGGTGGCCTCGCCCGGTCGGTCCCACCCGATCAGCACAGCCCGGAGCAGCGGGCGTCCTGGCGGCTCACCGAGGAGCTGGTGGCCGAGGTCAAGGGCGCCGACACGGTCCTGCTCGGCCTGCCGCTCTACAACTTCGGGCCGCCGAGCAGCGTCAAGGCCTGGGTCGACCACCTGATCGCACCCGGCATCGCGCTCGACCCGGAGACCGGCGCCGGGCTGCTCGGCGGTCGTGAGTTCATCGTGTTCGGCACCCGGGGCGGCGGCTACGGCGCCGGCACCCCGCGCGAGGGGTGGGACCACGCCGAGCCCTGGCTGCCGCACGGGCTGTCCCGCACCGGCCTGGAGCCGCGGTTCATCTCGGCCGAGCTGACCCTCGCCCCGGTCAACCCGGCGATGGCCGAGCTGATCCCGCTGCACGAGGCGAGCCTCGCGGCCGCCGAGCGGGCCATCGACGAGCTGTGGACGCCGGTTACCGCCGGGGTCTGAGACGACCGTGGGCGGGCCGTTCCGGGTCGGAACGGCCCGCCCACGCCTGCGCGGATCAGCCGAGGATCAGAGGATGGTCCAGGTGTCGCCGCTGCCGAGCAGCGCGGAGAGCTGCTGCTCCGGGGTCTGGTCGACATCGGCCCGCGCCGCGGCGACCTGCTCCTGCACCACCGTGTCGTAGGCCGGCCGCTCCACCGCGCGGAACACCCCGAGCGGGGTGTTGCGCAGGTCGAGCCCGGGCAGCCGGGACAGCGCGAACGCGTACGCCGGGTCGGCGACGGTCGTGTCGTGCACGACGATCTCCTCCGCCGGGGTGGTCGCGGTCTCCCGGACCTCGAGCCCGAAGCCGCCCGGCGGGTGGACCACGCAGAACTGCCCGTCGCGGCCGAACGTGATCGGCTGCCCGTGCTCCAGCCGGATCAGGAAGTCGTCCCGGGTGGCCGGCTCCTTCAACGGCTCGAACGCGCCGTCGTTGAAGATGTTGCAGTTCTGGTAGATCTCGACGAACGCGGAGCCCTTGTGCTCGGCGGCGGCCCGCAACACCGACTGGAGGTGCTTGCGGTCCGAGTCGAGCGTCCGGGCCACGAACGTCGCCTCGGCGCCGAGCGCCAGCGACAGCGGGTTGAACGGCGCGTCCGCGGAGCCGACCGGGGTCGACTTGGTGATCTTGCCGACCTCGGAGGTCGGCGAATACTGGCCCTTGGTCAGCCCGTAGATCCGGTTGTTGAACAGCAGGATCTTCAGGTTGACGTTGCGGCGCAGCGCGTGGATCAGGTGGTTGCCGCCGATGGACAGCGCGTCGCCGTCACCGGTGACCACCCAGACCGACAGGTCCGGTCGGGAGACCGCCAGGCCGGTGGCGATCGCCGGGGCGCGGCCGTGGATCGAGTGCATGCCGTACGTGTTCATGTAGTACGGGAAGCGCGACGAGCAGCCGATGCCCGAGATGAAGACGGTGTTCTCCCGGGCGATGTTCAGCTCCGGCATGAAACCCTGCACGGCCGCCAGGATGGCGTAGTCGCCGCAGCCGGGGCACCAGCGCACCTCCTGGTCGGACTTGAAGTCCTTGGCGGTGAGCTTCAGGGCGACGGGCTCAGACATTCTTCAGGACCTCTTCCAGCGTCGTCTCCAGCTCGGCGGCGGTGAACGGCAGGCCGCGGACCTGGTTGTAGCCGATCGCGTCGACCAGGTACCGCGCCCGGATCACGTGGGCGAGCTGGCCGAGGTTCATCTCGGGGACGACCACCCGCTCGTAGGAGCGCAGCACCTCGCCGAGGTTGGCCGGCATCGGAGCCAGGTGCCGCAGGTGGGCCTGGGCCACCTGGAGGCCGCGCTGACGCAGCCCCCGGCAGGCGGCGCCGATCGGCCCGTACGTCGAGCCCCAGCCGAGCACCAGCACCCGGGCGTCGCCGTCCGGGTCCTCGACCTCGATGTCCGGCACCGGAATGGTCTCGATCCGGGCCGCCCGGGTGCGGACCATGAAGTCGTGGTTCGTCGGGTCGTACGAGATGTCGCCGGTCTTGTCGGCCTTCTCCAGGCCGCCGATGCGGTGCTCCAGGCCGGGGGTGCCGGGCACCGCCCACGGGCGGGCCAGGGTCTGCGGGTCGCGCAGGTAGGGCAGGAAGGTGGTGCCGTCCTCGCCGTTGGGTCGGGTGGCGAACTCGACCCGCAGGTCGGGCAGGGACTCGACGTCCGGCAGCAGCCACGGCTCGGAGCCGTTCGCCACGTAGTTGTCCGACAGCAGGATGACCGGGGTCCGGTAGGTCAGCGCGATCCGGGCCGCCTCCAGCGCGGCGTGGAAGCAGTCCGACGGCGACTTCGGGGCGATCACCGCGACCGGCGCCTCACCGTGTCGGCCGTACAGGGCCATGTTCAGGTCGGCCTGCTCGGTCTTGGTGGGCATACCGGTGGAGGGCCCGGCCCGCTGCACGTCGACGATGACCAGCGGCAGCTCCAGCGCCACCGCCAGGGAGATCGTCTCGCTCTTCAGCGCCACGCCCGGGCCGCTGGTGGTGGTCACGCCCAACGAGCCGCCGTACGACGCGCCGAGCGCCGCACCCACCGCGGCGATCTCGTCCTCGGCCTGCATGGTGACCACGCCGAGCTTCTTGTGCTTGCTCAGCTCGTGCAGGATGTCCGACGCCGGGGTGATCGGGTAGGCGCCGAGGAACACCGGCAGCCCGGAGCGGACGCCGGCGGCCACCAGGCCCAGCGACAGCGCCGCGTTGCCGGTGATGTTGCGGTAGGTGCCCGGCAGCATCTTCGCCGGCTTGACCTCGTAGCGCACCGAGAAGTCCTCGGTGGTCTCACCGAAGTTCCAGCCGGCCCGGAACGCGGCCACGTTCGCCGCCACCAGTTGCGGCCGGGCCGCGAACTTGCGCTCCAGGAACCGCAGCGTCGACTCGTAGGGGCGGGAGTACATCCAGCTCAACAGCCCGAGCGCGAACATGTTCTTGGCTCGCTCGGCGTCCTTCTTGGAGACCTCGTGCTCGGCCAGCGCGCCGACCGTCATCGAGGTGAGCGCGACCGGGTGCACCGCGTAGCCGGCGAGCGAGTCGTCGTCCAGCGGGCTGCCGGCGTAGCCGACCTTGGCCAGGTTGCGCCGGGTGAACTCGTCGGTGTTGACGATGATGTCCGCGCCGCGCGGCAGGTCCGCCAGGTTGGCCTTGAGCGCGGCCGGGTTCATCGCCACCAGCACGTTCGGGGAGTCGCCGGGCGTCAGGATGTCGTAGTCGGCGAAGTGCACCTGGAAGCTCGAGACGCCCGGCAGCGTGCCGGCGGGCGCCCGGATCTCGGCCGGGAAGTTGGGCAGCGTGGAGATGTCGTTGCCCAACTGCGCCGTCTCCGAGGTGAATCGGTCGCCGGTGAGCTGCATGCCGTCACCGGAGTCGCCGGCGAACCGGATGACCACCCGGTCCAGCTGACGGATCTGCTTGGTCACTCCCGCACCTCGCTTCGCTGAGCGCCGTCACCTCCGCCGGCACGGCCCGCTCCGTTTCTCACGTCAGAGCCTACGTCGGCCGGTTAGGGCCGCCTTGGTGGAGGTCCGACGTGTGAGACTCGATTCGGCCGGTGTATGCCCTGCTTTGCGGGGTTTAGTACCGCACCCCGTAATCCAGGTCACCACATTTAGGGGGTGGTCAGTGGTCCGCCGTCGGCCCCGGCACGGTGATGTCGCTACGGCGGCGCAGCGAACGGGTGGCCAACGCCAGCGCGAGCACCACGAGCAGTCCCGACATGACAATGAGGGCGATCGCGATGCGCCGGGTCGAGGAGTCGTCGTCGGCGGAGCGACCGGACGAGGCCAACACCCCCTGCGAGCCGGTGGGCGTGGGCGCCCCGGCCGCCGGGGTGGAGCCGGCCGCCGCCGCGCTGATCCGGAAGCTCATCTGGACCTGCCGCTGGTGCCCGCTGCGTGGATCCAACCGGCCGATCACCGCGCCGGCGAGCGGGGCCATGCGCTGGGCCTCCGCCGACGCGGTCACCGGCAGCCGCAGGGTGGCGGTCCGGCCGGCCGGCAGCGTGCCGATCTCGCACCGGGTCCGGTCCGGCGCCGCCGGCGCGCACCCGTCGCCGTTCACCGTCACCCCGGCGGGAAGGAGCACCTCCACCCGGCCGGCGGCGTCGACCTCGCCGGTGTTGCCCAGTCGGACGGTGAGTGTGCTCGGCGCGCCGCTGATGTCGAAGAGGACCTCGTCGGCGCGCAGCGAGATGCCGGGCACCGGCGGCCCGGGCGGGAAGAGCACCGCGAAGCCCTCGTCGTCGTACGCCGCGCCGTCGACCCCGGGCGCGACGGCGGTGACCTGGACCGACCCGCTCAGCGGCATGGTCCGCCAGGCGTCCCCGGCGATCCGGACCCGGATGGTGGTGCTGAACCGGGCGCCCGGCGAGGCGGTCCACCCGCCGCAGCGGTGGTTGCCGCCGCCGGCGGCGACGCAGCCGGGAGTGCCGGCGTCGGCCAGGCCGGCCGGCAGCGTGTAGCCGAGGCTGACCTGCTCCGCCCGCGCGCCGGTGTTGGTCACCGTGACCCGCAGCGTGGTCACCGTGCTGTCGGCGTTCCAGTAGTCCGGCGTCAGCACCACGTCGTCCGTGCTCACCTGCACCCCGAGCGGCCCGCCGGCCGGCTGGGTGCGCGGTGGCGGCGGGGGCGGGGGCTGCACGGGCGGCATGACCGGCGGCGGCGCCGGGGCGGTGGTGGTCGGCGCGGTGGTGGTCGGCACCGGCGGGACCGTGGTCGGCGGCGGGGGCGCCGCGGTGGTGGTGGCCGGCGCCGGCGGGGTGGTGGGCGGCGGAGCCTCCTCCGTCGGCGGCGCGGTGGTCGGCGTGGGCGCGGTGGTGGTCGCGTCGCCGGTGGGCGTCGGCTCGGTCGGCTCGCCGCCGGGATCGCCGCCCGGGTCACCCGGCGCGGCCGGCTCGGCCAGCCGCACCACCCCACCCGCGGCGGCCGGGGCCGCCGCGGCCCAGCCCGGTGCCACCGCCACGACGGCTGCGGCCGCGGCGATCAGCGCGGGCGCGAACAGCGCGAGGGTTCGGCGGAGCGCGACCCGTGGTACGGGTCGGACGCGTGGGCGGGTCATCTGTCCTCCGGGGGACGTTGCGACGAGCTCTCATTATTCGGGGACCGTCGCCATCCGGCACTAGTCCCGCCAGGAAACGAATTCGTAACGTGTCCGAGACGCCTCGACGGGACCGGTACGCTCCGGTCGTGACCGGATATCTCGGCTCGTACGCCACGCTCGGTCTGCTGCTGATCGCCGCAGTGCTCTTCTTCGTCACGGCGTTCTCGGCGAACCGGGTGTTACGTCCGGCCCGCCCGGCCGAGCCGTGGGGCAAGCGGGCCTCGTACGAGTGCGGGCTCGACCCGGTCGGCGGCGACTGGGCCCAGATGCAGATCCGCTACTACGTCTACGCCTATCTCTACGTCCTGTTCGCGGTGGAGGCGGTCTTCCTCTTCCCGTGGGCACTGGTCTTCGACCGGCCCGGGTTCGGTGAGACCACGGTGGTGGAGATGGGCGTCTTCGTGGCGATCGTCGCGCTCGGCATCCTCTACGCCTGGCGGCGTGGCGTCCTGCGCTGGACGTGATCCTAGGCGAGCCCGCGCCGGGTCGCCGCCGGCGGGCGGTCACCCCGGATCGACGCCACCATGTCGAGCACCCGTCGGGTCTCGCGGACCTGGTGGGCGCGGAAGACCCGGGCGCCGAGCCAGGCCGAGACCGCGGTGGCGGCGAGCGTCCCCTCCAGCCGCTCGGGCACCGGCAGGTCGAGCGTCTCGCCGATGAAGTCCTTGTTCGACAGCGCCACGAGCAGCGGCCAGCCGCTGTCGGCCAGCTCGGCGAGCCGCCGGGTGATCTCCAGCGAGTGTCTGGTGTTCTTGCCGAAGTCGTGCGCCGGGTCGATCAGGATGCCGTCCCGCCGTACCCCCAGCCCGGCCGCCCGTTCCGCGAGCGCGGTGACCGTGTCGAGCACGTCGGCCACCACGTCGTCGAAGGCCGCCCGGTGCGGCCGGGTCCGCGGCGCGAGCCCGCCGGCGTGCGAGCAGACCAGCCCGGCGCCGGTCGCCGCGGCGACCCGGGCGAGCGCCGGGTCGGCCCCCGACCAGGTGTCGTTGAGCAGGTCCGCGCCGGCCGCGACCGCCTCCACCGCCACCTCGGCCCGCCAGGTGTCGATCGAGAGGACCACGTCCGGGAAGGCGGACCGGACCGCGGCGATGGTGTCCACCGTCCGGCGGATCTCCTCGGCCACGTCCACCTCGTCGCCCGGGCCGGCCTTCACCCCGCCGACGTCGACGATCTCGGCGCCGTCGGCCACCGCCCGCTCGACCGCGCGCAACGCGCTGTCCTGCGCGAACGTGGCACCCCGGTCGAAGAACGAGTCGGGCGTGCGGTTCACGATCGCCATCACCACCAGCTCGCCCGGGGCGAAGGTCCGCCCACCGAGCCGCAACGCCCCGCCCATGCCCGCCATACCCGTCTCCTCGTCTCCGCGCCCCGCATCGACCCGCTCCGAGATCGTGGTACGAAACGGCCCTTCGAGTGTGGAAGATCGCGGCTCGAAGGGCAGTCTTGCGGACTGCCCGGCCGGCGCCGTGGGCGTGTCGCGCCGGAGAGAGGGCATCGCCGGTGAGCGGTATACCTCTCGGTCATAATTATGACCGAGAGGCATACCGCATTTTCTTGGAGTCTCTTCTGAAACTCGACACGGAGAGTGAGCGGCGCTGATCGAGCAGCGTCGATGTGGTGTGTCGCCTGGCGCGCGGTCGCGTTGTTTCCGGACCGGAGGCCGCGGAGGGCTCGCCCGAACCCGGTCAGCATGCCACGATCTCTGCATGGGTCAGGTTCTCCTCCTCTTGGTCGTCGCGCTGACCGTCGCGGCAGTGGTGTTCGGAGTGACGGTGCTGGTCTCCGGGCGAGACCCGGGCCTGGTGCCGGCCGAGCCGGACGGGCGGTCCGTGCCCCTGCCGGGCGCCCGCCCGCTCGACGAGTCGGACGTGACCGACGTCCGGTTCGACACCGCGCTGCGCGGCTACCGGATGGCCCAGGTCGACGCCGCGCTCCGGCGGGCCGCCTACGACATCGGCTACAAGTCGGAGCTGATCGGCGTGCTGGAGGCCGAGAACACCGCGCTGCGGGAGGGGCGGACCGAGGACGCCGACGCGCTCCGCCGGGCGCGCGAGGAGGCCGCCACGGCCATCCCCGACGAAGCCGACCAGTCGACCGCCGACCCGATGACCATCGACCTGTCGGCGCCCGGGCCGTCGGCCGGCGCTGACCACACGGGCACCGGGGCCGCGGAGGCGGGTGTGGCGGAAGCGCCGGCCGCCGCCGCGGTGAAGGACAACACCGTCCCGGCGGGCGCGAGCGACGCCGGCCCGGTGGGGACGACCGGTCCCACGACCGTCGAGGGCGACCGGGAGCGCGGGGCGGCGGTCCGCTCGGAGTCGGCGTGACCGGCGCGGAGGGCTCCGCCGGCTTCGCCGAGGCGGCCCAGCCCGGCGCCGCGGAGGTCACCGCCACGGTGATCGTCGACGCGCCGGCCGAGCGGGTGTTCGCCGCGCTGACCGCGTGGGAACGGCAGTCGGACTGGATCCCGTTCACCACGGTCCGGGTGGTCGAGGGCGACGGCGGCGAGGGGAGCCTGATCGAGGCGGTCACCGCCCTCGGTCCGGCCGCGCTGCGCGACGAGATGCGGGTGGTCCGGGTCGACGCGCCCTACGAGGTCGGGGTGGTGCACTGCGGCCGGCTGCTGCGCGGTCCGGGCGTGCTGCGCTGCACCCCGATGGACCGCGACCGCACCCAGGTGGTCTGGCACGAGTGGTTCCACCTGCCCGGGGGGGCGGCCGGCCGGGTGGCCTGGCCGGTGCTCTGGCCCGGCTCCAAGTTCAGCCTGACCCAGGCGTTGAAGCGGTTCGCCCGGCTGGTCGAGCAGGGCCGCCTGCCCTGAGCCGCACGCCGGGCTGGGCGGCGGGCCCGGCCTGTCGGTGCCCTGGCCTACCGTGTACGGCGTGACTGACCTGGTGACCGGCGCCGACGGGCTGCCCCGCTGCGCCTGGGGAGCGAGCACCCCCGACTACGCCGTCTACCACGACGAGGAGTGGGGGCGGCCGCTACGCGGCGACGACGCGCTCTACGAGCGGCTGACCCTGGAGGCGTTCCAGTCCGGCCTGTCCTGGCTGACCATCCTGCGCAAGCGGCAGGCGTTCCGGCTCGCCTTCGACGGGTTCCGGATCGAGACGGTCGCCGGCTACGGCGAGGCCGAGCAGGCCCGGCTGCTGGCCGACGTCGGGATCGTGCGCAACCGGGCCAAGGTCGAGGCGGCGATCGCCAACGCCCGCGCCGCGCTCGACCTGCCCGAGGGCCTCTCCGCGCTGCTCTGGTCGTTCGCTCCCCCGCCCCGGCCGGCGCGTCCCCGGTCCTTCGCCGAGGTTCCGGCGCTCACCCCGGAGTCCACCGCGCTGGCCAAGGCGCTCAAGAAGCGGGGCTTCCGCTTCGTCGGCCCGACCACGGCATACGCGCTGATGCAGGCCACCGGCATGGTGGACGACCACCTCGCCGACTGCCACGTGAACGGCGACCGGCCCGAGCGGTGACCCGGCGGCGTGATGGGATTGGGGCATGACCGATACCGAGCCGCGGACGAGCGGGACGACCGACGGTGATCCCACGGCGGGCGCCTGGGCGGTGCTGCTGCCCGACCAGCGCTACCAGGCCGAGCGGCTGGTGCACCACGACGTGCTGGAGCTGACCGGGCTGCCGGCGGCGGCCCGCCCCCGCCCCGGTGACCGGGTGGCGGTGCTGATCGGTGAGCCGCTGCGGTTGGTGGCGCTCGGCCGGGTCACCCGGGCCGGCGTCGGGGGCCGGGAGGACCCGGACGACCCGCAGTCCGACGCGACGGCGGGCGCGCTCGTGGTGACATACATCCGTCGGGCGCTCGACGAGCCGGTGCCGGTCGACGGCCCGGCGTTGGACGGCCCGGTCGTCGCGCTCGACCCGGCGCGCTGGCGGGCACTGGCCGACCGGCTCGGGCCGCCGCCCGCGCGACGCACCTGGCTGGTCAGCCTCGACCTGCCGATCGAGGCGGCCTCGCGGGCCGAGGCGGTCCGCATCTTCTGGTCCTACGTGCAGGAGTTGGGCCCGCGTGAGCTGCCGGCGTTCGTCTCGCCCTCCGGTGACGAGCTGGCCATGCAGGCGTTCGTGCTCGGCGTCGAGGCCAACCAGGATCCGGAGGAGGACGACTGACCGCGCTCAGCGGCCCTCGAAGACCGGCTTCTGCTTGTTGACGAAGGCGATGGTCGCGGCCTTGTGGTCGGTGGTGGCCCCGCAGATCGCCTGGGCCTGCGCCTCGGCGGCCAACGCGTCGGCGAGCGTGCCGGCGTCGGCGACGGAGAGCTGGCGCTTGATCGCCCCGTAGGCGACGGTCGGGCCGGCGGCGAGGCGGGCGGCCAGCTCCTGCGCGGCCGGGAGCACCTGCTCGTCGTCGTCCACCAGCCGGGTGAGCAGACCCAGCCGGCAGGCGTCCTCGGCGCCAACCGGCTCGGCGAGCATCAGCAGCTCGACCGCCTTGGCGTGGCCGACCAGGCGGGGGAGCGTCCAGGAGGCGCCGGTGTCGGCGGCGAGCCCGACGCCGGCGAACGCCATCAGGAACCGGGTCTTCGGGCCGCCGATGCGGAAGTCGGCCAGGAACGCAAGCGACGCGCCGGCGCCGGCGGCCATGCCCCGGACCGCCGCGACCACCGGCTTGGGCAGGTTGGCCAGCCGGGCGGCGATCGGGTTGTAGTGCGCCCGCACGGTGTCCAGCGGTCGGGCGTCCGCCGACTCCAGGGTCCGCACGTGCTCCCGCAGGTCCTGCCCGGCGCTGAACGAGCCGCCCGCGCCGGCCAGCACGACCGCTCGGCAGGAGCGGTCGGTCTCCAACTCGGCCAGGACGTCCCGGAGCGCCTCCTTGAGCGCCACGTCGAGCGAGTTCATCGCCGTCGGGCGGTTCAGCGTCAGGGTGACGACGGCGTCGGTGCGGTCGACGAGCAACGGCTCGGTCACGTTTCTAACGACCCTTCTGTCGGGCGAGGCGGTTGCTGGCGTCGAGGCACTGCTCGACGTACCGGTCGGCGGCGGGCCGGAGCCGGGCCGCGTGGCGGTCGAAGAACCCGGCCGCGCTGGTGCCCGGCCAACGCTCGGGGAGCAGCGCCGGGGGCAGTTGCGGGTCCCGGAACAGGAAGGTACGCCACGCGTGCACGAGCCGGAACCGGGCCGCGTACGCCTCCTCGTCGCTGCTGCGGACCGTGACGCCGGAGAGCAGCGGCTTCTGCTCGGCGACGAAGCGTTCGTAGGCCCGGCCGATCTCGGTCAGGTCCCAGGCCCGGCGGACCACGCCCATCGCGCCGGGGGTGCCGGCCGCGTGGGCGGCGGTGAACCGTTCGAAGCGCACGCCCGCCTCGGCGAGCAGCAGGTCGACGTCCTCTCCCGGGCGGGTGGCCACCCAGGTGCAGTCGTCGAGGGTGCCGTAGCCGAGGAAGGTGAGGTTGGCGGCGAGCCGCTGCCGGTCCCGCCGCGAGGCGGGGGCCGCGAGGACGAGAAGATCGAACCGTCCGTCCCAACTGTGCCGACCGGTCCGGTAGATCCGGGAGGCCGCCTCGTCCAGTCGACGGCCCGCTTTCGGGGTGATCGAATATCCCGGTCCGGAGGCGAGCCGGAGGGGTTCCAGCCAGCCCTGGCGGACCATCCGGGAGACGGCGGTGCGCACCGCCGGTGGGGCGATCCCGAGTGGCGCCAGCAGCTTGACCAGCGCGGCGACCGGTGCGCGGCCACCCCTGGCGCGGAGGTGGTCGCCGTACAGGTCGAAGAGTGCCGACCGTGCCTGCATGACCGCACATTGTGACAGGCCTATCCAAGATAAGCTAGATGCTGTTACATCAATGCTGCTTCGGTTTGGGTCCGGCGGTGTTCATCAGGGAAAATCGTCTCTCGACGCCTCCGCGACGTTTGCGGGCGGCGATGGCGAAGTGGCTGTGGGGCAACCCACCGACCCTGGCGTAGGTCTGAGGGGAGACAACATGGCGGCGATGAAGCCGCGGACGGGCGACGGTCCGCTGGAGGTCACCAAGGAGGGTCGGGGCATCGTCATGCGGGTCCCGCTGGAGGGTGGTGGCCGGCTCGTCGTCGAGATGACTCCCGACGAGGCCACCGCGCTGGGTGACGCGCTGAAGGCGGCCGCCGGCTGATGCGAGGAGCGGTCCGCGCGGCACGCGCCGCGCGGGCGGTTCGTCCTACCCTGAGCCACCGGCTTGGCCGGTGGCTCAGGGCCTTCATCGGCCGGCAAGCGGCAATGTGTCCCGCTTAGAGCGTTTTCGGAGGTACGGTCCAGCGTGCTGGCCATTCGTCTGGTGAGCGGGTCCACCCGGCCCGACACCCTCGTCCTGCCCGTGCGTCCCGGTGGGCCGGACGCCCCGCCCGAGCTGGCGCCGACCGCGCGCCCGCCCGGTGACGACGTAGGGGCCGAGGCGGCCGCGCTGCTGCCCGCCACCCGCCTCACCGGCGCCGCCGGCGAGGTGCGCGAGCACCTTCGCCCCGGTGGCGCCCCGTCCCGCCTCTGGCTGCTCGGCGTGGGCGACGGCGACGAGCCGGCCTGGCGCTGCGCGGGCGCCGCGTTGGCCCGCGCCGCGGTGGATGAGACGCAGATCACGATCTCGCTCGCCGACGACGCCGCGGCGCTGCGCGGGCTCGTCGAGGGCCTGCTGCTCGGCTCCTACCGTTTCCGGCTCACCGAGGCCGGCCCGCGACCCGCCCTGGCCCGGGTGGACCTGTTGGTGGCCGATCCGGAGGCGCTGGCCGACACGCTGGCCGGGGCCCGCACCACCGCCGAGATGACCTGGCTGGCCCGCGACCTGACCAACACCCCCTCGTCGACCAAGCACCCGGAGTGGTTCGCCGACCAGGTGACCGCCGCCGCGTCCGGCCGACCCGACCTGCACCTGCGCGTCCGGGGCCCGCGCGAGCTGGCGGACGAGGGCTTCGGCGGGATCCTCGCCGTCGGGGGCGGCTCCGCCCGCGGCCCGCGCCTGGTCGAGCTGGACTGGCGGCCGGCCGACGCGCGTACCCACGTGGTGCTGGTGGGCAAGGGCATCACGTTCGACACCGGCGGCATCTCGATCAAGCCGGTGCCGGCCATGAAGCTGATGCGCAAGGACATGGCCGGCGCTGCCGCCGTGGTCGCCGCGACGCTGGGCGCCGCCGCGCTGCGGCTGCCGGTCCGGATCACCACGCTGGCCCCGCTGGCCGAGAACATGGTCAGCGGCTCGGCGTTCCGCCCCGGCGACGTCATCCGCCACTACGGCGGGCTGACCAGCGAGAGCACCAACTCCGACGCCGAGGGCCGGCTCGTGCTCGCCGACGCGATGGCGTACGCCGTCCGTGAGCTGAAGCCCGACCTGCTGGTCGACCTGGCCACCCTGACCGGGGCGAACGCGGTGGCCCTGGGCAAGCGGCACGCGGCGCTCTACAGCGAGAACGACGACCTGGCGGCCAGCCTGCTGGCCGGGATCGACGCGGCCGGCGAGCGGGCCTGGCGGATGCCGCTGCCCGACGACTACCTGGAATACCTGGCCAGCGACGTCGCCGACCTGCACAGCTCGCCGGCGCGCGGTGCGGGCTCGGTGGTGGCCGCGCTCTTCCTCCGGGAGTTCACCGGCGAGCTGCGGGACCGCTGGGCACACCTGGACATGTCCGCCCCCTCGTGGTCCGACGACGTGCACGGCGAACTGGTCAAGGGTGCCACCGGCTGGGGCGTACGCGGGTTGCTGCGCTGGCTGGCGACGCTGGGCTGACCGGCTCGGGTCAGCTCTTCACCGCGGCGAGCAGGCCGTGGCCGACCGGCAGCAGCGCGGGCACCCAGTGCTCCGACTCGCGGATCGCCTTGATCGTCTCGCGGACGGTGACCGTCTCCACGTCCCGCGCGGCCGGGTCGCCGATCCGGCCGGCGGCCAGCGCGCCGTTGAGCGCGAGCACCCCGCCGGGGCGCAGCAGCCGCAGCGCGGCGTCCACGTACGCCGCGAAGCCGGTCGCCGCCGCGTCGGCGAAGACCAGGTCGTAGACGCCGTCCGCGAGGCGTGGCAGCACGTCGAGGGCCCGACCGGTGATGATCCGGGTACGCCCCGACGGGAAGCCCGCCTCCTGGAACAACCGCCGGGCGAGGCGTTGGTATTCGACCTCCACGTCGATCGTGGTGAGCACGCCGTCGGGACGCATGCCGCGCATCAGCCAGACGCCGCTGACCCCGGTGCCGGTGCCGATCTCGACCACCGCCCGGGCGTTGCCGGCGGCGGCGAGCAGCCGCAGCGCGGCGCCGGCGCCCGGCGTCACCGCCTCCACGCCCACCTCGTGGGCGAGCGCACGGGCCGTGCGCAGCACGATGTCCTCGGTGACGTACGACTCGGCGAACTGCAGCGCCTGGGCCGTCGAACTGCCGTGACCGGCGACCATGGCGATGGGACACCTCCGGGGTGGGTCTGGTGGGAAGGGTCGGTTGGCACTGTGAGCGTAGAGGCGACCCGGTAGCCGCGCAGCCGCGAGTCGGCCGCCGGACGATCACCGGCGGCAACCCCTGACTCCAGCCGGGGCATCCGTGCAATCCTGGATGGGTTCCCGCGCGCCACGGTCGTCCGGCTCCGCCGGCGCCCGGCGCGGGGCGTGCGGGACGGAGTGGGAGGCACGACGTGACCGACGGCTGGGACTGGCGCCGGCCCGGCGGAGCCGGGGCGCCGGCGGGTGGGCCGGCCCCCGGGCCGCCGCCGCAGGGTGCCGGGGGAGCGACGACGTCGCCCTGGTGGACCGACGCGCTGGCGGACCCGTGGCGGGATCCCTACGCGCCCGCGGCCGTGGTGGTGCCGGCCGCCGCGCCCGACGGGTCCGCCGAGCCGGAGCCGGTCACCGACCCGGACCTGCCGACCCGGCCGGGCCTGCGCCAGGTGGTGCTCGTCTCACTGATCACCGCGTTGCTCGCCGGTTCGCTCGGCAGCGCCCTGACCTACGCGGTGCTGCGCGGCGGGGACGTGCCGACGCTCGGCGCCCAGGCCGGTCAAGCTCCGGCGCTCGCCCAGCGCAAGCCCGAGTCGCTGGCCGGGGTGGCCGAGCGGGTGCTGCCCAGCGTGGTCACCATCCGGGTGGCCAGTCTCGGCGGCACCAGCGAGGGCTCCGGCTTCGTGGTGAGCGCCGAGGGGCACATCGTCACCAACGACCACGTGGTCGCGGACGGCCCGGGCAAGGCCACGGTCCTGTTCAACGACGGCAGCACCGCGGCCGGCACCGTGGTCGGGCAGGACCCGGAGTCGGACATCGCGGTCATCAAGGTGAGCCGCAGCGGCCTGACCCCGGTGCAGTTCGGCGACTCGGACGCGCTCGCGGTGGGCGACCCGGTGCTGGCCATGGGCTCGCCGCTGTCGCTGACCAACACCGTCACCGCCGGCATCGTCAGCGCGCTCGACCGCACCATGCAGGCGGGGGAGCCGGGCGGCCCGACCCGCTACTACGCGGCCATCCAGACCGACGCGGCGGTCAACCACGGCAACTCCGGCGGTCCGCTGGTGGACGGGGGCGGCCGGGTGGTCGGCGTGAACTCCACCATCAAGTCGCTGGTGGCCGACGGGCAGGAGGCGGGGAACATCGGCCTGGCCTTCGCCATCCCGATCAACCAGGCCAAGCGGGTCACCGAGGAGATCATCGGCACCGGCAAGGCCCGGCGTACGGTGATCGGCGCCGCGGTCGGCGGCACCGGCGCCACCGGCGGCGGGGTCCGCCTCAACGCGGTCGAGCCGGCCGGCCCGGCGGCGGCGGCCGGGATGCGCACCGGCGACGTGGTGCTCCGGCTGGACGGCCATCCGATGACCGACCCGACCGACCTGGTGGCGTTGGTGCGCAAGTACGCGCCGGGGTCGGTGGTGGCGGTGGAGTACCGGCGCGGGTCGGCTCGGCAGAACACCTCGGTGACGCTCGCCGCGGACGCGAAGTGAGGACCGGTCACCCCCTCCCCGAGGATCCCCGCACGTGCGTAGGCTTGCCCTGACACGGACGAGGAGGCCGGAGTGTTCGAGAACCTGAACTGGTGGGAGATCGGCGTCCTGCTGCTCCTGGCACTGTTGATCTTCGGGGACCGGCTGCCCAACGTGATCAACGACGGCCTCCGGATGGTCCGCAACCTGCGGAACATGGCGCGCAACGCCACCGGTGACCTGAGCCGCGAGCTGGGCACGGACATCCAGCTGGAGGATCTGCACCCCAAGGCGTTCATCCGCAAGCACCTCCTCAGCGAGGACGACGAACAGGCGATCCGCAAGCCGCTGCAGAGCATGTACGACAACCTCCGCTCCGACGTCACCGGTGTGCACGACGAGCTGAAGGACGTGGCCAAGGCGGCCGACCTGCGCAACGGCTCCCCGCGCCCGGCGGTGGCGACGCCCGCCGCGCCCACCCCGCCGGCGCCCCGCCCTTCCTACGACGACGCCACCTGATCCACCGGCCCACGACGTGGACCGCCCCTCCCCGGTCGGACCGGGAAGGGGCGGCGGGGGAGCGGTGGATCGCGTCTAGCGGCCAGCGGGCTTGAGGCCGAGCGGCTTGCCGAGCAGTGACTCACGGCGCACCGCGAGCCGGTCGGCGACGTCGAACATGGCCTTGGCGGCCGGCGCGTCCGGCTCGGAGAGCACGATTGGCCGGCCCGCGTCGCCGCCCTCCCGGACCCGGGTGTCCATCGGGATCTGCCCCAGCACCGGCACCTGCGCGCCGATGGTCCGGGTCAGGGACTCCGCCACCGCCGCGCCGCCGCCGGACCCGAACACCTCCATCCGGGTGCCGTCCGGCAGCTCCAGCCAGGACATGTTCTCGATCACGCCGACCACCCGCTGGTGGGTCTGCAGCGAGATGGCGCCGGCCCCGCTCGGCCACCTCGGCGGCGGCCGCCTGCGGGGTGGTGACGACCAGGATCTCCGCGTTCGGCAGCAACTGGGCCACCGAGATCGCGATGTCACCGGTGCCCGGCGGGAGGTCGAGCAGGAGGACGTCCAGGTCGCCCCAGTAGACGTCGGCGAGGAACTGCTGCAACGCCCGGTGCAGCATCGGGCCGCGCCACACGACGGCCGCGTTGCCGGGGGTGAACATGCCGATCGAGATCACCTTCACGCCGTGCGACTGCGGCGGCATGATCATGTCTTCGACGCGGGTCGGCGCGCCGTCCGCGCCGAGCATCCGGGGCACCGAGTGGCCGTAGATGTCGGCGTCCACCACGCCCACCGACAGGCCCCGGGCGGCCAGCGCGGCGGCCAGGTTGACCGTGACGCTGGACTTGCCGACGCCGCCCTTGCCGCTGGCGACCGCGTAGACGCGGGTCCGCGAGCCGGGCTGGGCGAACGGGATCACCGGTTCGGCCGTGCCGCCGCCGCGCAGCTTCGACTGCAGTTCCTGGCGCTGCTCCGGGCTCATCACCCCGAAGATGATCTCGACGCCGCTCACCCCGGGCACCGCGCCGACTGCGGCCGTGATGTCGGTCCGCAGCTTGTCCTTCAGCGGGCAGCCGGCCACGGTGAGCAGCAGCTCGACCCGGACCAGGCCGTCGTCGTCGCGCTCGGCGGAACGGACCATGCCGAGTTCGGTGATCGGCCGACGGATCTCCGGGTCGTTGACGGTGGCCAGCGCGGCCTGGATCGCGTCGGAGACGGTGCTGACGGGTGCTGACATGCCCGCAATGTTACGTCGGGCTCTCCTGCCGGCCGTCGTGGGCGTAATCACCGTCCAGCTCGTCGCGGGGCTCGTCGAGCGGTTCGCCGCCGGCCGGTCGCCGGATCTTCTGTTCCTGCTGCCGCCGGTCCAGCTTGCGCCGCCGCTCGGCCGCCTCGTCCAACTCCTCGGCCAGCCGGGTCAGTTCGGAGCGGAGGAAATCTCGGGTCGCCACGTCCCCCATCGCGATCCGCAGGGCGGCGATCTCGCGGGCCAGGTACTCCGTGTCGGCCTTCTGCATGGTGGCCCGCCGCCGGTCCTCGTCCAGCGAGACCCGGTCCCGGTCCGCCTGCCGGTTCTGCGCGAGCAGGATCAGCGGGGCCGCGTACGACGCCTGCAGGGAGAGCACCAGGGTCAGGAACGTGAACGTGTACGGGTCGAAGCGCAGGTGCGCCGGGGCCAGCGTGTTCCACAGGAACCAGGCGGCGAGGATCAGCGTCATGTAGACGAGGAAGTTCGCCGTGCCCATGCCCCGGGCGATGCCCTCGGCCCAGCGGCCGAACGAATCCGCGTCGATCCGGGGCAGGTGCAGGCCCCGCGGGGCGCGCGGCTGGTCCAGCCGTTCCCCGCGTCGCTGCTCAGTCATCGTCCACGGTCCCGTCGTCCGTGGCGGACGGGGTCGGCGCCGCGTCCCGGTCCCGCCAGTCACGCGGCAGGGAGTGGTCCAGCACGTCGTCCACGGTCACCGCGCCGACCAGCCGGTTGTTCCGGTCCACCACCGGCATGCCCACCATGTCGTAGGTGGCCATCCGGCGGGTGATCTCGGTCAGCGGGGTCGAGGTGCGGAGCGGGTCGATGTCGTTGACCACGATCCCGCCGAGCAGGTCGGCCGGGGGTTCGCGGAGCAACCGCTGGAAGTGCACCATACCCAGGTAGCGCCCGGTCGGCGTGGTCAACGGGGCACGGGCCACGAAGACCTGCGCGGCCACCGCGGGCGAGAGCTGCACCTCGCGGATCCGGGCCAGCGCCTCGGCGACCGTGGCGTCCGGCGGCAGGATCACCGGCTCCGAGGTCATCACGCTGCCGGCGGTTCCCGACGCGTAGCGCAGCAGTTGCCGCACCGGGTCGGCCTCGTCCGGCTCCATCAGGTCGAGCAGCACGTCCTGCTCCGGCGGGGGCAGCTCGTTGAGCAGGTCGGCGGCGTCGTCCGGGTCCATCTCCTCGAGCACGTCGGCGGCGCGTTCCCGGTCCAGCGCGGCCAGGATCTCTACCTGGTCGCGCTCGGGCAGCTCGCTGAGCACGTCGGCCAGGCGCTCGTCGTCCAGCGCGGCGGCGACCTCGTTGCGCCGGGCGTCGGGCAGATCCTGGAGTGCGTTGGCGAGGTCGGCCGGGCGCATGTCCTCCAGCACGGCGAGCAGGTTCGCCGTACCCCGGTTGTCGCCCACCACGCCGAGGCCCCGGACCCGGTCCCACTCGACCTGGTGCAGGTGGCCGCGGCGGGTGAGCCGGCTGGTCTGCTCGCGCACGGCGACCCGGGTCAGCGCCCACTCGCCGCCCCGGCTGCACTCCATGCCCACGTCCACCACCGAGCTGGACCGCCCGGTGTCGAGCTGGACCCGCCGGTCGAGCAGTTCCTGGAGGACCAGCAGTTCGTTCGGGCGCTTCTCGAAGCGGCGCAGGTTGAGGGTGCCGCTGCCGAGCACCACGGCGTCCGGCTCGATCGAGGTGATCCGGTTGATGGAGAGGAAGATGCGTCGCCGCATCGGCATCTCGGCCACCAGCCCCACCACCTCCGGCGGGCGCTGGGTCGGACGCATCCGGGCGACCGCGTCCCGGACACGGCCCACCTGGTCGCCGTTCGGGTCGAAGACGGCGACTCCGGCGAGTCGAGCGATGTAGACCCGGTTCGGCGTGCTCACGGGTACCAGCCTAAGGGCCTACTCTCTAACAGCATGTCGACCTTGGCCTACGAGATCGTGGACGTCTTCACCGACCGCCCGTTCGCCGGCAACCCGCTGGCCGTGGTGTTCGGCGCGGAGGGTCTGGCCACCGAGCAGATGCAGGCGCTCGCGCTGGAGTTCAACCTGTCCGAGACGGTCTTCGTGCTGGCGCCCACGCAGGCCGGCGCGACCTACCGGGCCCGGATCTTCACGCCGACCGACGAGCTGCCGTTCGCCGGCCACCCGAGCGTGGGTGCGGCGGTGACCGCCGGCCGGCGCGGCGTCTTCGGTGTGGGCAGGGTCACCCAGGAGTGTGGCGCGGGCGTGCTGCCGATCGAGGTGACCGCGACCGGCGCGACGCTGACCGGGGGCACGCCGACCCTCGGCCCGGAACTCGACCCGGAGCCGCTGCTGGAGATCGTCGGCCTGACCGCTGCCGACCACGCCGGTCCGCCGCCGCGGGTCGCCGGATGCGGGCTGGAGTTTCCCTACCTTCCGGTACGTCCCGACGCCGTGGCCCGGGCACGCTTGAACACGGCGGCGGCGGAGCGGTACGGCGTCGAGCACGTCAGCCTCTTCTCCTGGGACCCCGAGTCGCAAACCGCGCACGCCCGGGTCTTCGTGCCCGGGATCGGCGTTCCGGAGGACCCGGCCACCGGTTCGGCCGCCCTGGGCCTGGGTGTCTGGCTGGTCGCCAGCGGCCTGCTGCCCGGCGAGGGCCGGACGCCCTACGCGGTGCGCCAGGGCATCGAGATCAACCGGCCCTCGTCGCTGTCCTGCACGGTGACCGCGGCGGGCGGGACGGCGGTCGGCGCGACGGTCTCCGGCCAGGTGATGCCGGTGGCGCGCGGCGAGATCGCCGTCCCACCCTTCATCGGCTGAGGTGTTCCCGGCCTCGGCGCCGGGTTGGTCCTCGCGCTCGGGCGGCGGCTTGTCCCCGCGCTGGGGCGGCGGCTCGTACCCGGGCTCGGTCGCTGGGCCTGTGCCTGCGCTCCGGCGCTGTGCAGGTTGTTCGGTTCCAGCGCCTTTAGAGCTGAGTCGTTGGTGATATCAAGCGGTTCTGTACCGGGCCGTAGACGCGTGAACTCCGGTTGAGTCGTTTCTGATGTCAGCTCCAAAGGCACTGGCCAGCGGTGTTCCGCGCGCGCCAGATCCGCTGCGTCCACGGGGGCTGAGGGGCGATCCGGCCAGGGCTTTCGCGGTCAGAGGCGGGGCCGTGGGCGTGCGGGCCGGGGGCTGTGGGCGAGCCCCGAGCGTGGCGGCACGCCGGCCGGCTCGCGGGGGACGGGTGGCCATGCTCGTGTCGCTCCGGCGCGGTCGGCCGGGGCGGTCCGGTCGTCGGCCCGGACGGGCGCGGGATGCGGGAGGATGGCGGAGTGAGCGACGAGGTGGACGAGCGGGTGACCCCGCCGCTGGTGGACGAGGCGGTGAAGAAGGCGGCGGTGTGCTGGGTCGGCGTCGACGGCGGCCCGGCGTACGCGTTGTGGTGCCTGCCGCTGGACGGCGCGCTGCTGGTGGTGACCGGCCCCGGCGAGCAGGCCGCGCCCGGGCTGGCCGACAGCGACGCGGCCGAGGTGACGTTGCGCGGCGACCACGGCGGCCGGATCGTCACCTGGCCGGCGCGGGTGACCCGGCTGCGGCCCGGCACCGACGAGTGGGACGCCGCCGCGCCGCTGGTCGCGGCGAAACGGCTCAACGCCTCCGGTTCCGCCACCGACCTGGTCGCGCGCTGGGCGGCCGAGGGCTGCGCGGTCAACCGGCTCACCCCGGCGGGCACGGCGGTCACCGGCGCCGACCTGCCGGCCGGCCCGCTGACCGAGCAGCCCCGGCCGGCGGCGGCGGTCCGGGTCGTGCGTAAGCCGTTCCGCCTGCACCGGGTCCGCCGCCGCTGACCGTCTGGTCGGTCACCCGGCCGGTGCGGCGTCCGATCAGCCGCCGGGCGGCATGGCGTCGGCGGGCACGGTGGGCGGCGCGGCGCGGCGTCCGGCTCGCGCCCCGCCGAGTACGACCACGGCGACGCCGGCCAGCAGCAGCGCCAGGCCGGGCAGGGCGAGCGGCCGGGGGAGTTGCCCCAGCCAGGCCCAGCCGATCAGGGCCGCGCCGGGCGCCTCCAGCAGGATCAGCACGCTGATCGTGGTCGCGGAGACCCGGTGCAGCGCGTAGTTGAACATCGAGTGGCCGAGCAGTTGGGCGCCGGCCACCAGGCCGAGGACGGCCAGCCAGGTACCGCCGCTCCAGCCGTGCAGGCGCACGCCGCCGAGCAGGCACACCACCAGCAGGATCACCGCGCAGACGCCGTAGCAGATGGTGGTGTAGGTGGTGGTGCTGATACTGGCCCGGGCCCGTTCGCCCAGGGCGGTGTAGACGGCCGCGAACATGCCGCCGGCCACGGCCAGCAGGTCGCCGGCGAAGGCGCGGCCGGAGACGGCGAAGTCAGCGCCGGTGGCGAGCACCGCGCCGAGGACCGCGACCGTGATGCCGGCCCAGGCCGCCGCCGGCAGGCGCCGCCCCTGCCAGCGGGCGATCAGCCCCTGCCACACCGGCTGCGTCGCGCCGAGCGCGGTCGCGGCCGCGACCGAGGTGAGCTTCGCGCTCGGCATCCAGGTGGCGAAGTGGGCGGCCAGCGCGACCCCGGAGAGTACGCAGTACAGCCCCTCGCGGCGGCCCGCTCCGACGGTGAGCGCGCGGAGTTCGGCCCGCCGCCGGAGCACCGCGACCGGGCCGAGCGCCGCCGCCGACAGCAGGTTGCGCCAGAACGCGACGGCCAGCGCCGGCGCGGCGGCGAACGCGATCAGTGGGGCGGAGGACGAGACGGCGGCGACGGCCAGGGCGAGCGCGCCGAGGGTCAGCGCGTCGGGCGGCGGGCGGTGGGGAGCGGTGGACACGGGGAGCAATCCTCACACGAGGGACCGGCGACACGGAACGTCAGCACTCCGTTACGATCATGCGCGACCCGGCGGTCCTCCCCCTCGACGTCCGGAGCATCTCCCCATGCCCAGGTTCCACGCGGTGCTGTTCGACTTCTTCGGCACGCTGACCCAGAGCGTCCGGCGCGGAGCCGCCCACGACGTCATCGCGGAACAGCTCGGCTGCTCCACCGAGGCCCTGGTCGAGGTGCTCGACGGCAGCTACTACGCGCGGGCCAGCGGGTTGTTCGGCGACGCCGAGTCGACCATGCGGTGGGTCTGCGCCCAGGCCGGCGTGCGCCCCTCCGACGCGGCGGTGCGCGCCGCCGTCGCCAGCCGGCACCGGGCGGTACGCGCCGACACCCGGCTGCGCCCGGAGGCGGTGCCGGTGCTGGCGGCGTTGCGCCGCCGGGGCGTACGCACCGGGCTGGTCAGCGACTGCACCCACGAACTGCCGGCATTCCTGCCCCAGCTCGCGGTCGCCCCGCTGCTCGACTCCGTGGTCTTCTCGGTGCGGCTCGGCCGCTGCAAGCCGGACCCGGCGCTCTATCTGACCGCCTGCCACCGACTTGGTCACGCCCCGGCCGACTGCCTCTACGTGGGTGACGGCGGCAGCCAGGAACTCACCGGCGCGGCGCGGGTGGGCCTGCGCGCCGTCCGGCTGGCCGCCCCCGACCTCGCCGGCCACATGGTCTTCAACGCCGAGCGCGACTGGGACGGGCCGGTGCTGACCTCGCTCACCGGCGTGCTCGACCTGCTCGACCCGGTCGCGGTCGGCTGACGCCGGTCGGCCGAACTGTGGCCGAAGCGGTCACCGGCCCCGCCGTCGTAGGCGAAAGTGCGGAGGGTGGAGCCAGACCGGGACGACGCGGCGGGACAGGGCACCGTCGTCACGCCCTCGGCCGAGTTCCCGCCGCTCGGCGCCGAGGAGCGGGCCGCGCTCGGCCGCCTCGGCGCGCGCTGGCACGGCCCCCGCGCGGCCGGGCACTGACCCGGGCGCGCCGGACCCTGGTCGGCCCGCCGCTGGCCAGCAGCTCCGTGCTCTACGAGCGGATGCGCAAGCTGGTCGCGCTGCCGGTGCTCTCGTCGGACCTGCTCAGCTCCGTCGCGTACGGGCCGGAGGCGATGCTCACCGTGCTGGTGCTGGCCGGCAGCGCCGCGCTCGGGCTCGCCCTGCCGCTGGCCGCGCTGCTGGTGGTGCTGATGGTCGCGGTGGGCCTGTCCTACCGGCAGACCATCCCGGCCTACCCGCACGGCGCCGGGTCGTATCTCGTCGCCGGGGACAACCTGGGGCGTACGCCGGGTCTGGCCGCCGCGGCCGGCCTGATGCTCGACTACGTGCTGACCGTGTCGGTGTCGATCGCCGCCGGCGTGCACGCGGTCACCTTGGCGCTGCCCGGGCTCGCCCGGTGGACCGTGCCGCTCGGGGTGCTGGTGATCGCCGTGCTGCTCGCCGGCAACCTGCGCGGCGTCCGCACCGCCGGCAACATCTTCGTGCTGCCCACGTACGCCTTCGTGGCGGTGGTCCTCGCGGTGCTGGCGGTCGGCTGGGCGAAGGCCGCGGCGCGGGGCTTCGCATCGGTGCCGCCGCCGGCGGTGCCGGCGGCGGAAGGGCTGGGGCTGCTGCTGGTGTTGCGCGCGTTCGCCTCCGGCGCGGTGTCGATGACCGGCATCGAGGCCGTGTCCAACGCGGTGCCGGCGTTCCGTCCGACCGAGTGGCGCAACGCCCGCACCACGCTGGGCTGGATGGTCGCCCTGCTGGTCACGCTCTTCGCCGACCTGGTCGGGCTGATCCACCTCGACGGCCTGGTGCCGCGGGCGGACGAGACCGTGCTGTCCCAGCTCGGCCGGGTCACGTTCCCCACCGACCTGTGGTACGCGGTCCTCCAGGCCACCACCGCGCTGATCCTGCTGCTGGCGGCGAACACCGCGTTCAACGACTCCCCCGGCTGCTGTTCTTCATGGCCCGCGACGGCCACGCGCCGCGCCGGTTCCTGCACATGGGTGATCGGCTGGCGTTCAGCAACGGCCTGGTCGCGCTGGCGCTCGCCGCCGTGGTGGTCTTCGTGGCCTTCGGCGGGCACACCGCGCGGCTGATCCCGCTCTACGCGGTGGGCGTCTTCCTCGCCTTCACGTTGTCGCAGAGCGGGATGGTGGTGCACTGGCGGCGCCGGCGGGGGCGGGGGTGGCGGCGCCGGCTCGCGGTCAACGCGGTCGGCGCGACGTTGTGGTGGTGCCGGTGGCCCGGCTGAACCGGGCGTCGCTGCGGGCCTTGGCGTACGCGGCGTCGCTGGGCCGGCCGATGCTCGCGGTGCACATCGCGCCGGAGGCGGCGGAGGCGGACCGGTTCCGCGCCGGCGCTCAGGTCGACCAGCGCGACCAGCAGCACCTCGTTGCACGTCATGGCGTCGAGTGTGGCAGCGCGACGGCCGTCGTGGGGACCCGTCAGTCGTCGAGCCCGACGGCCTTCGCGCTGGCCGTCCAGAGTCGGGCGGCGAGCGTCGGGTCGGCCGCCTTCGGGCGCGGCCGGTGCGGCTTGCGGTCGGCGTAGTAGCCGCCGTCGGTCAGCCGGGACGGGTCCTGGCAGGCCAGCCAGACCAGCGTCTCGGCGCCCTTCTCCGGGGTGCGGAACGGCAGCAGCCGCATGCCGAGCGCCACGATCCGGCTCTCGTTGCCGAACCGGGTGCTCACCACGCCGGGGTGGAACGCGTACGACGGCAGCTCCGGCCAGCGCCGCGCCGCCTCGGCGGTGAACAGGATGTTCGCCTGCTTGCTGGTGCCGTAGGCGCGGAACGGTCGGTAGTGGCGCAGCGCGGCGTTGAGGTCGTCCGGGTCGAGCACGCCGCTGCGGTGCGCGTCGGAGCCGGTCACCACCATCCGCCCGATCCGGTCCCGGAGCAGGTGGCTGAGCAGGAACGGAGCGAGGTGGTTGGCCTGCATGCTCAGCTCGAAGCCGTCGACCGTGGTGATCGGCTCCAACACGATCGCGCCGGCGTTGTTGGCCAGCACGTCGATCCGGTCGTAGCCGGCGCGCAGCCGCTCGGCGAGCCCGCGTACGTCGTCGAGCACGGCGAAGTCGGCGCGGAACAGCTCCGGCTGCTCGCCGCAGGACTCGCGCACCCGCTCCCCGGCGGCGCGCAGCCGGGCCGGGTCCCGGCCGACCAGCACCACCTGGTCGCCGCGCCGGGCCAGCTCGACGGCGGCGGCCAGCCCGATGCCGGAGCTGGCGCCGGTGAGCACCACGATCCGACGCTCAGTGAGATCTTCCACAGGTCCATTCACCCCGGTCACGGCACGAGGTTACCGTGGCGTGGCCCCGTCCTTTGGGATCGTTAAGTTCTCGACATCCACCGCCGCGTCGGCGTGCTGCCGCTGGACGCGGGAAGGAGCGCATCCATGGCCGCTGTCGGTCGTCCCCGCCGGTCCTGCCTCGCGGTACCCGGTTCCAGCGTCAAGATGCTCGGCAAGGCCCAGGGCCTCCCCGCCGACCAGGTCTTCCTGGACCTGGAGGACGCGGTCGCCCCGCTGGCCAAGCCGGACGCGCGCAAGAACATCGTGGCCGCGTTGAACGAGGGGGACTGGGCCGGCAAGACCCGGGTGGTCCGGGTGAACGACCTGACCACGCCGTGGACCTACCGCGACGTCATCGAGGTGGTCGAGGGCGCCGGGGCGAACCTGGACTGCATCATGCTGCCGAAGGCGCAGAACGCCGAGCAGGTGCACTGGTTGGACCTGCTGCTCACGCAGATCGAGAAGACGCTGGGGCTGGAGGTCGGCCGGATCGGCATCGAGGCGCAGATCGAGAACGCCGCCGGGCTGGTCAACGTGGACGCCATCGCGGCCGCCTCGCCCCGGGTGGAGACGATCATCTTCGGCCCGGCCGACTTCATGGCCTCGATCAACATGAAGTCGCTGGTCGTCGGCGCGCTGATCCCGGACTACCCGGGCGACCCCTACCACTACATCCTGATGCGGATCCTGATGGCCGCCCGGATGCACGACAAGCAGGCCATCGACGGGCCGTTCCTGCAGATCCGCGACACCGACGCGTTCCGCGAGGTGGCGAAGCGCTCGGCGGCGCTGGGCTTCGACGGCAAGTGGGTGCTGCACCCGGGCCAGATCGACGCGGCGAACGAGGTCTACTCGCCGGCGCAGTCCGACTACGACCACGCCGAGCTGATCCTCGACGCCTACGACTACTACACCTCGGAGGCGGGCGGGAAGCTCGGCGCGGTGATGCTCGGCGACGAGATGATCGACGAGGCGTCCCGCAAGATGGCGCTGGTGATCGCGGCGAAGGGCCGGGCCGCCGGGATGGCGCGTACCTCGTCGTTCACCCCGCCGTCGCAGTGACCGCGCGCCGGGCCGCCCCTCGCCGGGGGCGGCCCGATCCGGGTCAGTAGTCGACGGAGGAACTGCCCGAGTTGATCGCGAGCACGATCACCACGATGTAGAAGATGATCGCGGCGACCAGCAGGGCGGTCAGGATCCAGCCCACGATGATCGCCGCCTTGGCCATGCCCTCGCCCTGCTCACCGGTCTCCCGGATCTGCCTGCTGGCCACGTGCCCCATGATCGCGCCGATCGGCGCGGTGATGCAGGAGGCGAAGCCGACCAGCGAGAGCACCAGCGCCACGATCGCCAGCGTGTTCGTCCGGGCGGCCGGCGCGTAGCCGGGGTACGGGGGCGGGTAGGCGCCCGGCGGCGGGTAGCCGACCTGCGCCGGGTAGCCGGCCTGCGCCGCGTAGGGGTCGCCGGCGGGCGGCGGGTACGGCGACTTCGCGCCCGCGTACGGGTCGACCGGCGCATAGGGGTCGACCGGCGGGGCCGACTGCGGGTCCTGCCAACCGCCGGGGGGTGGGGGATAGCTCATCTGATCATCTCCAGGTACGTGGTCCGGGTCAGGGTAGCCACCCGGGAACAACCCGGAGGACCCCCTTTCCGGGTGCCGCATTGCCCGGAAGGTCCACAGCGGGCAGGATCCTCGGCATGGCACTTGACGCGCGTGGCGGTCGGTCACGACGGGACATGAGCCGGCCGGGGTCGGTGCGCCGTCCGCGTGCCGGCGAGCCGGCGGGCCCCGCCGACCAGGACCGGGCCGAGCCGCTCCCGGAGACCGCCACCACGCGGCTGGACGGCCGGGTGGCGCTGGTCACCGGCGCGGGCAGCGCCGACGGCATCGGCTATGCGACCGCCCGCCGGCTGGCCGACCTGGGCGCCCGGGTGGCGATCGTGTCGACCACCAGGCGCATCCACGAGCGCGCCGGCGAGCTGGGCGTCACCGGTTTCGTCGCCGACCTCACCGACGAGTCCGAGGTGGGCGCGCTGGCCGACGCGGTGGCCGAGCAGCTCGGCGACGTCGAGGTGCTGGTGAACAATGCGGGCCTGGCGAGCCGGGCCAGCCCGGAGGTGCTGCGGCCGGTGGCCCAGCTGACCTACGACGAGTGGCGCGGTGAGATCGACCGCAACCTGACCACCGCGTTCCTGTGCAGCCGCGCGTTCATCGGCGGCATGGCCGAGCGCGGCTGGGGGCGGATCGTCAACCTGGCGGCCACCGCCGGGCCGGTCAACGCGCTGCCCACCGAGGCCGGCTATGCGGCGGCGAAGGCCGGGGTGGTCGGGCTGACCCGCGCGCTGGCGATGGAGATGATCGCCGACGGGGTGACGGTGAACGCGGTGGCGCCGGGCATCATCCACACCGCGGCGTCCACCCTGGCCGAGATCAAGCAGGGGCACGGCACGCCGGTCGGACGGCCCGGCACGCCGGACGAGGTGGCCGCCGCGATCGCGTTCCTCTCCTCGCCGGCCGCGTCGTACATCACCGGGCAGATGCTCGTGGTGGACGGCGGCAACAGCGTGCGGGAGGCGCAGTTCCGCTGAGCCGTCAGTAGCCGTTGTTGTCGGTGTTGGCCCAGATGGCCAGGCCGATCCATCCGCAGCAGGCCAGCAGGCCGAGCGCGGTGAAGACGTAGCTGAGGATCAGCCCCCAGGTGGCGAGCTGGTCGCCCTCCTCCCCGGTCTGCCGGATCTGCCGCTTGGCCAGGTGGCCGCAGACGATGCCGGCGGGGGCGAAGACGAACGCGAAGACCAGCGACAGGATGGCGAGCACGTTCGGGCCGCGTGGTCGCGGTGGCTCGCCGGGCGGGCCGTACTGGCCGTAGGGCGGCTGCGGGGCGTACGGCGGCTGCTGGCCCCACTGGGGGTGCTGCTGCCCGTACTGCGGTTGCCCGTACGGCTGGCCGTGCGACGGCGGCTCGTACGGCGACGGTGGCTGCTCGTCGGTCACCCTCGCCCCCTCTCTCTTGCGGACGCTACCCGCAGCGGTGAACCTTTTCACAGAGGTTGTGTGGACTGGTCACCTTGGCGCGGCCGGTCCCGGGGCCGATACTTACCGAGCGTTCAGTTACCCATGAGTAATGCGCCGACCCCGGAGGCTGAGATGGCTCGACTCGCCCAGACGCCCGGCCTGACCGACGTGCAGCGGTCGATCCTGGAAACCGTTCGGGAGTTCGCCGACAAGGAGATCATCCCGCACGCCCAGCGGCTGGAGCACGCCGACGAGTACCCCGCCGACATCCTCGACGGGATGCGCGAGATGGGGCTGTTCGGTCTCACCATCGACGAGGAGTTCGGCGGGCTCGGCGAGTCGCTGCTGACCTACGCGCTGGTGGTCGAGGAGCTGTCCCGGGGCTGGATGTCGATCTCCGGCATCGTCAACACGCACTTCATCGTGGCGTACCTCATCTCCCAGCACGGCTCGGCGGACCAGAAGGCCCGGCTGCTGCCGAAGATGGCCACCGGTGAGGTGCGCGGCGCGTTCTCCATGTCGGAGCCGGAGTGCGGCTCGGACGTCTCGGCGATCAAGTCGAAGGCGGTCCGCGACGGCGACTCCTACGTCCTGAACGGCCAGAAGATGTGGCTGACCAACGGGGCGTACTCCTCGGTGGTGGCCACGCTGGTCAAGACCGACACCGGGGCCGACTCGGTCTACGGCAACATGAGCACGTTCCTGCTGGAGAAGGAGCCCGGCTTCGGCGAGACCGCGCCCGGCCTGACCATCCCCGGCAAGATCGACAAGATGGGTTACAAGGGCGTCGAGACCACCGAGATGGTGCTCGACGGCGTCACCGTTCCCGCCTCCGCCGTGCTCGGCGGCGAGGAGAAGGTCGGCCGCGGCTTCTATCAGATGATGGACGGCATCGAGGTGGGCCGGGTCAACGTGGCGGCCCGCGCCTGCGGCATCTCGATCCGCGCGTTCGAGCTGGCCGTCGCGTACGCCCAGCAGCGCAAGACGTTCGGCCAGCCGCTCGCGCGGCACCAGGCGATCGCGTTCAAGCTCGCCGAGATGGGCACGAAGATCGAGGCGGCGCACTCCCTCATGGTCAACGCGGCCCGGCTGAAGGACGCCGGCCAGCGCAACGACGTCGAGGCCGGCATGGCCAAGCTGCTCGCCTCGGAATACTGCGCCGAGGTGGTCCAGGAGGCGTTCCGCATCCACGGCGGTTACGGCTACTCCAAGGAGTACGAGATCGAGCGTCTGATGCGCGAGGCGCCGTTCCTGCTGATCGGCGAGGGCACCTCGGAGATCCAGAAGACCATCATCTCCCGCGGCCTCCTCAAGGAGTACAAGCTGTAAGGCGGGGCCCCCTCTTAACGCATTCGGTAGAGGAGGGGCCCCCTCTTAACGCTTGGGCCGGTGGGGCGAGGCGTGGTCGGCGGCGGGAAGGTGCCGGCGGGCCTCGTCGACCAGCGCGGCCGGGTCGTCGGCGTACACCCGGATCTCCCGGACCGGCGCGCTCGGCCCCTTCGGCAGCGGCACCGTCAGCGGTTCCCGCAGCACCACGTCGATCGCCGTCTGGCCGCCGACGCCGAGGTTGAGCACCGTGGGGTCGTCCTCGTCGTACTGGACCGCGCGGCTGGACACCAGCGACCGGCGGCGGACCGTGACCTCCGCGACGGCCGCCCACGGGACGGTCACGTCGATCGAGACGCCGTTGCGCACCCGCAGGCCCGCGTCGTCGACGACGTGCGGATGGATCCGGAGGCTGGCCAGCAGCCCGACCATCCACAGTACGCCCCAGACGCCGATCACGATCGCGGCGTGCCGGATCGTCGGCGAGTCGACGGCGTGCCGCAGGATCACGTCCAGGATCGGGATCTCGATCGTGGACAGGGCGATGAAGGCCAGCAGGATCGGTTGCACGCCGCCGACGTAGGCGAACGTCGCCGCGCCGGCGGGCACCGGGTAGGGCCGGCGCAGCACCCACCGGGTCAGGCTGCGCCACATGCCCCATTCGTACGCCACGACGCGTCGCGTCAACCGGGCCGCTCGGCTCATCACCGCACCCCTCTCTTTGCAATACACTCGTAATGTAAACGCCGAGCGGCGATCATGTCAATGCAGTCGTATTGCGAAAGCGGGAGGGCATGCCGAAACGGGTCGACCACCGGGAGCGCCGGGCGCTGATCGCCGACGCGTTGATGCGGGTCGCCGCCGAGCAGGGGCTGGAGGCGGTCAGCCTGCGGCACGTGGCCGCCGCGGCGGAGGTCAGCGCCGGGATGGTGCAGCACTACTTCCGCACCCGGGACGAGATGATGACCTTCGCCCTCGCCGTGGTGAGCGAGCGCAACGAGGCCCGGGTCCGCCGGGCGGTCGAGGCGCTCGGCGCGGCCCCCGCCCCCCGGGCGCTGCTGCGCGCCATGCTGGCCGAGCTGCTGCCGCTCGATGAGGACCGGCGGGCGGACGGCCGCGTGGCGCTCGCCTTCCTCGCGTACACCGCGGTCCGGCCCACCGTCGCCGCGGCGCTGCACGGCGAGACGGCCGCGCTGCACGCGTTCGTCGCCGGGCAGATCGCCGCCGGATCACCGCTCGCCGCGGACGGCCGGGTGGACCCGGAGCGGGCCGCGGTCGGCCTGCTCGCCGTGATGGAAGGGCTCGGGGTGCACGTGCTCGGCGGTCACTATCCGCCGGAGACCGCGCTGGCCGCCCTCGACGCCCAGCTCGACCTGCTCTTCGGACCCGAATAGACGGCCGGCGGGGTCAGCCCCGTTGGGAGGTCGCTTCCGGCGGAGTGACCGGCAGCCCCACCGCCAACGTCTCCGGCGCGACGCGGAACCGCTCGATCGCGGCCAGCAGCCGCTCGTCCGACACCGCCACGTCCCGCCCACCGACGACCGGCCCGGGGATCTCGACGGGGTCCAGGCGCAGCATCACCCCGCCCTCCCGCCGGTCCGGGTTCGGCCTGGCCGCCCGGACCAGTCGACCGGTCCGCCGGGGTCGCCAGTACCGCTGCGCCAGGTGTAGGCCGGTCACCACCCACGCCAGGTCGCGGAACCGGTGGACGGATGCGGGTCCCAGGGCGAGCAGGCCACGGCCGACCACCACGGCCACTGCCGTGCCCGCCAGGAGCGAGAGCAGCCGGCGGGACCAGAGCCCGTCGCGGCCGGGTGCCGCCGACCCCACGACCGGACCGGAGAGAGACACGCCCGGAGGGTACGCGGCGCGCGCCAGCGCCCGTCGTACCGGAATTCTCAGCGGCGGGAGAGACCGGCCGCGGCCCGCTCGACGATGAGGCACCGGTCCTCGACGTAGTCGATGCCGGCCTCCTCGGCGATCCCGCGCGCCTCGGCGGAGACGATCCCGAGCTGCAGCCAGACCGCCGGTGCGCCGATCGCCACCGCCTGCCGCACCACCTCGACCGCGTCCCGGGCCGGCCGGAACACATCCACCAGGTCGACCGGGTGCGGGATGTCGGCCAGCGTCGGGTACGCCTTCTCGCCGAACAACTCGTCCACGGTCGGATTCACCGGGATGATCCGCCAGCCGTGCCGCTGCATCTCCAGCGGTACGCGGTGCGCGGCCTTGCCCGGGTCACGGGAGGCCCCGACGACGGCGATCACGGCGGAGTCGGCCAGGAGCTGCTGGGCGGAACGCATCATCCGAGCCTATCCCGGGCGACGCGCGCCCGGTCCGGTCACGTCGCCCCGCCGCCGGACAGCTCCTGCCGCAGCCGCGCGTGCTCGGCGGTGGTCCCGATCGCCGGACGGTGCTCCGGGTGGATGACGTAGTGACGGATCGCGGCGACCAGCAGGGCCGGCGCGACGGCCAGGTCCCGGACGGGTAGGTCGATCTCGGATCGGCCCGAGCGGCGCGGTTCGACCCGCTCCGGCCGGGCCACCACCAACCGGACGCGACCGCCGCGGCCCACCGCGACCGCCGCCGGGTCGAGGGCGTCCCACGGAACGACCAGCGCACCCGAGCTGCCGACCCGCACGCCCGCCGGGTCCAGGGCCACCAGCGGGATACGGATCCAGTGCGTCACCACCAACGCCACCAGGGTCGCGGCCAGCAGCACCGTCAACGGCAGTGGGCCGATGCCGTCGACCGCCACGACGACCATCCAGGCCGCGATGACCGGTGGGAAGCCGAGCCGGTGCCGGGGCGGGGCGAAGAAGACCGCGCCGGGCTCGTCGACGCGCAGGTCACCGGTGACCGGGTGGCTGCGCAGCTCCCGGAACACGAGGGCGATCACCGCCAGCGGCGGGATCATGGCGAGCAACGATGGGAGGGTGCCCCGCGAATCCGCCCAGCGGGAGAGCAGGCCGGCGGCCAGGCCCACCAGGAGCGCGACGAGCATGGTGGTCCGTTGCCGCTGCAGCGCCGCGTCGATGATCTCCCGCACGGTTCGGAGCGTACACAGGCGCGTCGCCGCCTGCCGTCCCTAGAGGAGCGAGAGCTGCTCGGCGGCCGGTGCCGGCGGCGGGTCGGGAAGCCGGCGGTTGTCGCCGACCTCGCCGCGGTGCAGCCCGTGCCGGCGCGCCGCCATCCGGACCCGCGCGGTCACCTCCCGCTGATAGACCTGCGGCGCGTACGCGCCGGACTGGTAGAGCCGCCGGTAGCGGGGCACCAGGTGGGGGAACTCGCGGGCCAGCCATCGGGCGTACCACTCCCGGGCGCCGGGTCGCAGGTGCAGCGCCAGCGGGGTCACGTCGGCGGCCCCGGAAGCGGTGATCGCGGCCACCGTGGCGTCGATGGACTCCTCGTCGTCGCTGAGGCCGGGCAGGATCGGGGCCATCAGCACCCCGACCGGGAAGCCGGCGTCGGTCAGCCGGCGGACCGCGTCCAGCCGGCGGCGTGGGCTCGGCGTGCCCGGCTCGGCCAGCCGCCAGAGCGTCTCGTCCACGAAACCGACCGAATAGGACAGCCCGACCGCTGTCACCTCGGCGGCCTGTCGCAGCAGGGGCAGGTCGCGCAGCAGCAGGGTGCCCTTGGTCAGGATGGAGAAGGGGTTGGCGAAGTCGCGCAGTGCCTCGAGGATCGGCGGCATCAGCCGGTAGCGCCCCTCGGCCCGCTGGTAGCAGTCCACGTTGGTGCCCATCGCGACGTGCGCGCCGCGCCACCGGGGAGCGGCCAGCTCACGCCGGACCAGCTCGCCGGCGTTGACCTTGACGATCACCTTGCGGTCGAAGTCCGACCCGGCGTCGAGGTCGAGGTAGGTGTGGGTGTTGCGGGCGAAACAGTTGTGGCTGACCACTCCGTTGGCGATGAAGTCGCCGGTGCCGGTGGTGATGTCCCACAGCGGCAGCTCCAGGCCCAGATCCTCCACGGCGGTCACCTGGAGTCGGGCCGCGCACTTGAGCGCCGCGCCCTCGATCGAACGCTTCCGGGTGACGGCCGGGTCGGTCAGGTGGAAGAAGCGCAGCCGTGCCGGCAGGCCACCGGTCAGCCGGAGCTGGCAGGCCGCGCCGCGGCTGCCGGGGTCGTCGAGCACCCACCGGAAGGCGAACCGGTCGAGGGCGGCGGACGCCCGTCGCCGGCTCCCGTCATCGGCGACACCGATCCGGAACACGCCCCGGCCGCAGCTGCCGCCGGCGTCGAACGAGCCGGCCAGGAAACCGAGCAGCCAGTCGTCGGTCGGCTCGTCCGGTGGGTGGATCAGCGCCGCGACGGCCTCGGCGTCGGCCGGCCGCACCACGCGGACCACGGTGGACCGGCGCGCCGCCCGGCCGGCGACCCGCTCGACGGCGACGCCGGTCTCGGCGAGGAACCGCTCGGCGCGCTCCACCGCCTCCGCCTCGGCGGTGGCCAGCCGGAAGCTTCGGCGCGCGCCGGCGGCCCCGGCGTCCTCGGGCTGCCGGTGGTCGGGCACGTCGGGGGTTGCCGTGTCGTCGTGCGCAGGCTGCTGCCGGCGGGGGTGCTCGGGCCACCGGAACAACGCGTGGAGGTAGCCCCGGTGGTAGTCGGCGGAGCGCTTCGGCGCGACGGCGAAGCGGCCGGTGCCGAGCAGGCGGTTGCGGGTGGTCAGGTAGGGGCGGCGGGCACCGCCCCGCATGCTCCCGGTGACGTGCTTCCAACCGCGTTCGGTCAGGAAGCGGTGGTCACCGCTGGCCACCAGCGTGGTGCCGTCGGCCAGGGTGACCCGGTGGGCGCGCTTCACCGTCGACCACTTGTCGAGCACGGTGGTGACGACGTAGTGGCGGTAGGCGCCGCGCCGCTGGGTGCCGTAGATCCGGTCGCCGGGCTCCAACTCGCTGATCGGTCGGGTGCGCCCGTCAGCCATCAGGATCGGCGTGTCGTCGGAGACGCAGTATGTGCACGCGTGGGAGCAACCGCGGTAGGGGTTGACGGTCCACTCGAACGGCACACGCGACCGGCCCGGCACCCGGTTGATGATTGATTTGGCCCGCACCTCGTAGAAGGTCATGCCGGCGAAGTCGGGGGTGTCGAACGTGCGGGCGACCGCGCCGGGCAACGCCAGCGGCAGGGGTGGAGCCGCCGGCGTCGCCCGATCGGGAGTCCCCTCGTCCGGGGGAGCGGAGAGGTTGTCCCAGCGCATGGATCTCATTCGAACATGTGTACGAACGAAGTGCAAGTGACGCGCCGGACACCGCGCGCCGCCGGGCCCGGCGTGGGTGCAGGATGGTGACATGGAGACGTCGACCTTCGTCTACGACGGCGACTGCGCCTTCTGCACCCGGTGCGCGCAGTTCATCGAGCGTCGTGTCCCGACCGGCGCCCGCGTGGTCCCGTGGCAGTTCGCCGACCTGGCGGCGCTGGGCCTGACCGAGGCCGAGTGCGAGGAGGCGGTCCAGTGGGTCGGCGCCGACGGCTCCCGGGCCGCCGGGCCGGACGCGATCGCCCGGCTGCTCGCCGACAGCGGGCCGCTCTGGCGCGTCGCCGGGGGCGGCCTGCGTCTCGCGCCGGTGCGCGCGGCGGCCTGGCCCGCGTACCGCTGGGTGGCCCGCAACCGTCACCGCCTGCCCGGCGGCACCGCCGCGTGCGCGCTGCCGCAGGAGGCGCGGGAGCGGCTGTACGGTCCGACGGGACGACCCGGCCCCACCTCCTGACCGACCCGCCGCCACCCTTGGGCGGTGGGCGTGGCCGGCGGTCCGCCGGCTGCTGGGCGGTGAGGCGGCGGGCGTGTCGCGCCGAAAACAAGATATCGCTGTTGAGCGATATGCCGCATGGTCATAATTATGACTGAGAGGCATACCGCATTCTTCTGGAGTCTCTTTCCCCGCGCGGCACGGAGAGTGATCGGGTCAGGTCATGGACCGGCAGTCGGGTCGCGTCCGGCCACCAGGGACGCCGAGCCGGCCACCCCGCCGGACGCAGCCGAACCGGGCGACGCAGCCGAACCGGGCGACGCAGCCGAACCGGGCGACGCAGCCGAACCGGGCGACGTCACGGTCCGGGGGTCGTCGGCAGCGGAAGCAGACGGACCGACCGGCTCGACGGCCGGCGCCGGCCCGGCAGACGCCGGCGGCGCGGTCGCGGACGGGTCGGTGCGGCGACCGAGCAGGCGGCGGGCCAGTAGCAGCGGGCGGACCTTCTCCAGCGGCAGGAACGCGGTCATCGCCACCAGGTGCGGTGCGAACGAGATGGTGATGGTGGCGATCGTGGCCAGGTGGAACGAGTAGAAGAAGCCGACGACGGCCGTCCGCCACCGGGCCGGCACCACGAACACCAGCGGGCTGAGCAGTTCGAAGGCCAGGATGCCGAACTGGGCGACGATCAGCAGGTGCGGCACCTGCGCGATCAGGTCGGCGAGGTCGGTGCCGCGCCGGATGATCGCCCGGGCCAGCACCGAGCCGGTCGCCCAGTCGAGGCCGCCGAAGCGGAACTTGGCCCAGGCGGCGAGGAAGTAGGTGCAGATCACCGCGATCTGGGTGACCCGCAGCGCCCAGCCGCCCGCCTCGGTGCGGGTCGGGTCGCCGTGCCGGGCCCGGCCGGCGGTCGGCAGCGCGACCAGCGCCACCAGGAGGCCGAACCGGTCGTGGTCGACCTTGCCGTAGCTCATCGCCACGATCATCCACTCGAGGTAGAGCGCGAAGACCGTCCAGCCGAGCAGCCGCGGCGCCCGGCCGGTGGCGGCGAGCAGCGCGGCCACCAGCAGCACCCAGAAGACCGCGCCGACGAGCACCGGGTCGGGCGTCGGCAGCGGCAGCAGCCGGCCGATCAGCAGCGGCTGGTAGAGGTCGCCGGGAACGTCGACGCGGGTGCGCACCCAGGGGGTGAAGACGACCAGGTCGGCGGCGACGAAGAGGTAGACGAGGGTGCGGAAGGCGGCCACCCGGCCGCGCGGCACCGCCTCGGTGAGCCAGCCGGTCATCCGGCGGTCTCCCAGCGTACGGCGGTGCGGTCGGTCCACTCGCCGGTCGGGCGCCCGCCCTGGATGTCGTACCAGCGGACCACGATGCGCACCTCCACCAACGCCGGGGCGGCGGGGTGGCGCTCGGCGTACGCCTCGGCGACGGTGCGCAGCAGGCTCGGGTCGGCGGCGTAGCGGTCCTGCTGACCCTCGATCTCGGCGCGGCGGATGCCGGTGGCGTCCTGGCCGAGGGAGACCACCGCGCCGGTGCGGTCGACGCCCTCGACCCGGGTGTCGGGGGCGGGGGCGTCCGGCGGGTCGGAGGTGGAGTACATCCGGAACGGGCCGAACGGGAAGTCGTCGTCGGTGCCGTGGACGGTGCCGATAAGGAGCAGTGCCAGCCCGAGCAGGGTGGCGGCCAGCCGGACGGCACGCCCGCGCGGGGTCAAGGTCTGCATCAGTCCGTGACGATACGCCGCGTGAACCGTCCGCAACTGTCCCTCAGTCGGTCATTTCTGACCGTCCGTCCCGCCGGGGGCCGGGCGCGGCACGCGAACGCCGCCGGCCGGGCCCCGTGGTGGGGGCCGACCGGCGGCGGGAACGTGTGCTCAGTGCTTGTGCTCGGCGAGCTTCTTACGGACGTCCTCCATGTCGAGCTGCTGCACCTGCTCGATGAGGTTCTCCAGCGCCGACTCGGGAAGCGCGCCGGGCTGGGCGTACACGATGACGCCGTCGCGGATCGCCATCACGGTCGGGATGGAGCTGATGTTGAACTTGGCCGCCAGCTCCTGCTGCGCCTCGGTGTCGACCTTGCCGAAGGCGATCTCCGGGTGCTTCTCCGAGGAGCGCTCGTAGACGGGGGCGAAGCGCTTGCACGGGCCGCACCAGTCGGCCCAGAAGTCGAGCAGGACGATGCCGTCGCGCCCGGTCACCTCGTCGAAGTTGGCCGTGGTCAGCTCAACCGTTGACATTGCTCTCTCCGATCACCGCGGATTGCCGTACGTCCGGTGGAACCACGCTCGGTCCAGGGGAATTCCCGTGACCTGCGCGGCGAAACACCGGACCGGCTGGAGGTGATCTTCGGCACATCGAACTCCATCTGTCCCTGGCGGTCGTGCGGATCGCAAGTGCAGGACGCATTTGCGTGACGGGACGTGATGGGAGCGTTTCCAAGGAGATCACGCTGAGTTCTCGCTACGAATCGGTAACTTGCGCTCTGACGAGGGGGTATCCGGCCTGCGGAGATCGCTTGGGAGGGGGGCTCCTGTAACGGTGAGTAGTGTTACGAAAAGATAAATGTGACGTCCATCTCTGTTGGTCGACGCTCCCCGTACGGCAGAATCCTCTGCATCAGAGCGTGGGCGGCGGGTGCCGGGGAGGGCCCCGCCGCTCATTGCGTCTCCCCCCGGGTGGCGCCCGGTGTGACATTTCCGCCGCGCGAGCGCCCCGGCCCCGGCCTTAACCAGCGGTAAGGCATGCTGTGCCGAACTCCATCGCCGCCCGTCGAAGGGACCAGGATGCAGTTCGGCCGCTACTACGAGGAGTTCGAGGTCGGCGCGGTCTACCGGCACTGGCCGGGCAAGACGGTCACCGAGTACGACGACCACCTCTTCTGCCTGCTCACCATGAACCACCACCCGCTGCACCTGGACGCCCACTACGCGGAGTCCGCCTCCCAGTTCAAGCGCAACGTGGTGGTCGGCAACTACGTCTACTCGCTGCTGCTGGGCATGTCGGTGCCCGACGTCAGCGGCAAGGCCATCGCCAACCTGGAGATCGAGTCGTTGCGGCACGTCGCCCCGACCTTCCACGGCGACACGATCTACGGCGAGACGACGGTGCTCGACAAGCGCGAGTCGGCCTCGAAGCCCGATCGCGGCGTGGTGGCGGTGGAGACCCGGGGCTACAACCAGGACGGCACGATGGTCTGCGTCTTCCGGCGCAAGGTCATGGTCCCGAAGCGGGAGTACGCGGCCGCCGCCGCGCCGGACGGCGTCGACCCGGAGCGTCCGAGCTTCCCCGAGCCGCGCTGACCCGCACGGCCGCCACGTGGGTCCCGTCGTCGTTCGGCGGGGACGGGGCCCGCGACCGTGCGCGGGGCATATGCTCTGGCTGGAGGTGCCCATGAGCCACTCCGTCGCCGGAGAACCGTCCTCTGCCGGTCGCCGCGCCGCACCGCCCACCACCGCCGCCGCGTACACCGCGGCGGAGTGGGACCTGCTGACCGACCTGCCCGGCCGGGTTCTCGTCGCCGCCGCCTCGCCCGGCCCGGGGCGCCCGCACCGGGACGTCTCCGCCGGGCTGGCCGGCCTGGACGCGGTGGCCGCCGGCCGGGCCTTCGACAGCGACCTGGTCCGCGCGGTGGTCACCGCCATCTACGCCCGCCACGACGGCGCGGCCGAGCGCGGCGCTCGCCTCACCGACCTGGTGGACCTGCTGGCCGCCGCCCGGGCCGCGGTGCGGGTGCTGCGGCGGCGGGCCGATCCGGCCGACTCGGCCGCGTACCGGCAGTGGGTGGAATCGGTGGCGGCCCGGGTGTGTCACGCCGGCCAGACCTCGCCCGGCCCGGCCGACCGGCGCTTCCTGGAGCGGCTCGGCGGCGCGCTCGACCTGCGCTGACGGAGCGCCCGACCGGCCCGTACCCTCTGCAGACCGTGACCGACGACCAGCTCGACGTGGGGGTGGGGCCGTGGCCCGGCGACCCGCCGGACGACCCGCGCCTCGATCCGGAACTGCTCGCCGTCGGGGACCGGCGCAACGTGGTGGACCGCTACCGCTACTGGCGGCGGGAGGCCGTGGTGGCCGACCTGGACCGGCGCCGGCACGACTTCCACGTGGCGATCGAGAACTGGCAGCACGACTTCAACATCGGCACGGTGGTCCGCAACGCCAACGCCTTCCTCGCCGCCGAGGTGCACATCGTCGGGCGCCGGCGGTGGAACCGTCGGGGCGCCATGGTGACCGACCGCTACCAGCACGTCCGGCACCATCCGACGATCGAGGAGTTCGTCTCCTGGGCGGCCGGTGAGCGACTGCCGGTGGTCGGGATCGACAACCTGCCCGGCTGCCGCCCGCTGGAGACCGGCGTCCTGCCGCGCCGCTGCGTGCTGCTCTTCGGGCAGGAGGGGCCCGGGCTCTCCCCGGTCGCCCGGTCCGCCTGCGACGCGCTCTTCTCGATCGCCCAGTACGGCTCGACCCGGTCGATAAACGCGGGGGTGGCCAGCGGCATCGCCATGCACGCCTGGATCCGGTCGTACGCCGGTCCGCCGCCTGACTGACGCTCGGCGGTCTTCTCGCCGGGTGGAAATCCCATCTTCGTCGGCCCGGCCCGCTTGACGCCTCGCCGGCCCGGGGCGACGGTGAATGCGTGACAGTCGCGGTGAGTTGTCCGAGGTGCGCGGGCCCGGTGCGCGAGCCGGACCTGATGCACGGCGAGTACCGGTGCCTGCGCTGCGGCCCGGTCGTGCCCCTGCACGTGCCGGAGCACGTCGGCGCCGAGATCATGGCGAGCGTGGTCGAGCGGGTGGCCGCCGAGCCCCGGCCGACCGACCGGCCCGGCATGCCGCTGTGGTGCCCGTGGCCGCTCCCGCCGGGGTGGACGCTGACCGGTGTGGCGTGGGCGGGTGACGACCGGGTCGGGATCCGCGCCACGGCGGTCGCCTGTGCCGGTCCGGCGCCCCTCGACGGTGGGCCGGCCGACCTGATCTTCGTCGCCGAGGAGCCCGGCGTCGGCCTGGGTTCCCGCTTCGCGGGACTGCCCGGCCCCGATCCCGGCCCCCAGATCGAGGAGGCGCTGACCGATCCCGGCCCTGGTCACCCCGAGCGTGTGCCGCACGCGAAGATCCGGGTGGACGGTCATCCGGCTCCACTGTGGCTCGTGCGGTCCGAAACGGATCGAAGCGCGTACGCCGGCGAGGCTCGGGGAATGTGGCTCCATGCGATAGCCTGGCCGGCGAGCGCGGGTCACCTCCTCGCGGAAGAAGTCGTGTTGCACGACCTCACCGAGTGGACGCCGCCCGAGCTCGTGTACGGCGCACCATCCCCGTACCTGCACGGGCGGGCCTGACCGGCCGGCACCGACGAGTCGGGGACCGGACGCAGATATTCACGGTAAGACACCATGCTGATACTCTGGGTGCCGCTGCGGTAAACGGACCCGGCTCCGCGAGAGGATGGCCCGCTATGGTCAAGAAGGTCCTCACCTGGGTCGGCATCGCATTCTTGATCTTCTTCGTCGCCTACCGGCCGAACTCGGCCGCCGACGTGTTCAAGTCTCTCGGTGGCGGCATCATGGACATCGCGCAGGGCTTCGGCGACTTCTTCACCAACCTCGTCGCCTAGCCACCGATGGGCAGCCCTTCCGGTCCCCCCTTCGACCCGGACGATCCCGACCGGGCACGCCGGGAGCGCGACACCGAGCCGATCCCGCGGATCGACCCGGACGACGGTCCCGGCTACGGCTCCGGCCCCGGCTACGGGGCCGGGCCCTCCCTGTCGGACGACGCCGCGTTCGGCGACGGTCCCGGCTACGCGGGTGAGGGTCGCTCCGGCCGGGCCTGGGCGCGCGACCCCGAGGGCTACCCGGAGCAGCCGATCTCCGAGGAGGAGCTGGCCGGTCTCCGGGTCGACGCGTCCGGCATGGCCCCACGCCGCGTGCTGCCCCTGGAAGACGAGCCCAGCTCGCTCGTCGCCCGCTACCTCTTCCCCACCGAGCGCTACCGGGGCGAGTGGAAGCGGCACTGGATCCACCTCACCACGCCGATCATCGTCGGCATCGCGGCCACGTTCGTGCTCGGCTACCTCTCCGGCTTCCTCGCGGGGCGGGACGTCGGCGCCCTGACCACCGTCGCGGTGCTGCTCTGGTTCGCCGTGATGGGCTGGGTCGCCTGGCGGGTCGCCGACTGGTGGTACGACCGCTTCATCCTCACCAACAAGCGGGTGATGGTGGTCAACGGCATCATCACCCGTCGCGTCGCGATGATGCCGCTGGTCCGGGTGACCGACATGAAATACGAGCAGACCCCGACCGGCCGCGCCCTCAACTACGGCACGTTCGTGCTGGAGTCGGCGGGCCAGGAGCAGGCCCTGCGCGAGGTCAAGAACCTGCCCAACCCGAACGAGCTCTACCTGCGCGTGGTGGAGGAGATGTACGAGCCGCAGGCCGTGGAGGCGCGGTTGGGCAAGGAGGCCGACGAGGCCAAGGCCGACGACGGCGCCTGAAACTTTTCGTCCGAACATCGGAAGGACTGCGCACCTTTCGCCGTCGACCCGACCCGCTCGGCCGTGGGAACCTGCCAGGCAGGACGGGGCGCGGAGGTGAGCGTGGCGAGCAGGGATCCGCTGGAGGAGGAGTTCCGCGAGTTCGTCGCGGCCCGGTCCGGCGCCCTGCTGCGCACCGCCTACCTGTTGGCCGGTGACTGGGCCACCGCGGAGGACCTGCTCCAGACCGCGCTCACCAAGACCTACCTGGCCTGGAAACGGCTCGGCGGGATCGACGCCATCGAGCCGTACGCCCGCCGGGTCCTGGTCAACACGTCGACCAGTTGGTGGCGTCGCCGCTGGCACGGTGAGCGGCCGACCGAGGTGCTTCCGGAACGGGCCGGCGTCGACGAGATCGAGCACCAGCTCGACCGGGACGCGCTCTGGCGGCACCTGCGGGCGCTGCCCGCCCGGCAGCGCGCCGTCCTGGTGCTCCGCTTCTACGAGGACATGTCGGAGGCGCAGACCGCCGCCCTGCTGGAGATCTCCCCGGGCACGGTCAAGAGCCAGACCTCCCGGGCGTTGAACACCCTGCGCCGCCGGCTCGGCTCGGAGGCCGCGTTGGGCCTGCCGGCCGGGTCGGAGCCCGAGGCGACGTCGACCACCCCGGCCGGCCGCCCCGCCCCGGCCACCGCGCCTGCCCGGCCCACGCCCACCGGTCGTCCGGCGCTCGTACGGCAGCCCGTGCCCGCCGGCCAGACCGCGCGCCGGCCCGCGGCCCCGGCGTCCCGCCCGGCCACCCCACTGCCCACGCCGGCCCCGGTCCGTCCGGCCGTCGGAATTCCGGCGGAGACCCGATGAGCGGCATCCGACCCACCGATGACAACCGGACGCGCGGCCCGGAGCGTCCATTCCGCGTGGGCGAGGACGAGCTGGAACGGGCGCTGCGGGAGACCTTCGCCCGCCGCGTCGACCGGCCCGGCCCGCTCCGCGCCGACCCGGCGGGGGACGTGCTGCGGCGGGCCCGTCGCAGCGGGCGTCGCCGGGCGCTCACCGGTCTGGCCCTGGCCGGCCTGGCGACGGTGCTGGTCACCACCGGGATGGCGCAGCTCGGCGAGCCGGGCGGGCGCGGTGGCACGCCGACCGTGGTGCTCGGCGACCCGCACGGGTCCTCCGCGTCCCCGCTGCCCACCGCGTCCGCCCGGGTCTACCGGGCGGGCCCGGTCCGCGCCGAACTCGACCTGCTCGTCGGCGACCTGCTGGACACCAGCGGCGGCGAACGACGGGACCTGACCGGGGTGGGCCGCGTCGAACGGGCGCAGCGCATCCACGACCGGGAGGGCTGGCTGCTCACCTCGGCGGCCACCGCCGCCGGTCGTACCCTCTGGTGGGTGTCCGCCGCGGGCGGCGCGCCGCAGGTGATGCTCGCCGCCGCGGACGCCGTCGCGGTCTCCCCGGACGGCCGCCAGGTGGCCTGGCGGGACGGCTCGGACCTGGTCGCCGCCGGGGTGGTCGCCGGCCAGCTCATCGCGCCCAGCCGGGTGACCGCGCCGACCGGCGTCGTGCCGGTCGGCTTCACCGGCGACGACGTGCTGGTCAGCCAACCCGACCGCGGCGGCATGAGCGTCTGGCGGCGCGCGTTGGGCGGGGTGCCCGGCACGGTGAACCCGGACGTGCGCGGTGTCTACGGCAACCGCCCGGACGGGCTGGTGGTCGGCCTGGTCGCCACCGGGCCGTCGCGGCAGCCCTGCCTGGCGCTGCTCGACCCGGCTCGTGACCTCACCCCGGCGCGCACCGGCTGTGGTCCGAGGCTGTCCGCCGACGGGCTCGGCGCGGTCTCGCCGGACGGCCGTTGGCTGCTCGCGAACGGCGCCGCCGGCACCGCCGTGCTCGTCGACCTGGCCGGCACCCCGACGGCCCACCCGGCCGGTCCGCTGCTGGCCGGCACGCCGGCCTGGACCCGCACCGGCGCTGCCCTGCACGCGGACGCCGCCGGCGGCCTGGTCCGGGTCACGCCCGATCGGGTGCTGGCCGGTGAGCGGCCCACCCCGTCGACGCTCGACGGGGTGTCGCCGGGGCAACGGCCCGTGGTGGTGGCCGACACCCCGGTCGTGCCGGACGGGGCGTAGCGTCGGGCGGGTGAGCGTTCCCGCCCGCGTCGACCTGCACACCCACTCCACCGCCAGCGACGGCACGCTGGGCCCGGCCGAGCTGGTCGCGGCCGCCGCCGGAGCGGGGCTCGACGTGGTGGCGCTCACCGACCACGACACCACCGCGGGCTGGGCCGCCGCGGTCGCCGCGCTGCCGCCCGGCCTCACCCTGATCCGGGGCGCCGAACTCTCCTGCCGCTGGTTCGGCGCCGAACCGGCGATCCCGCTGCACCTGCTGGCGTACCTCTTCGACCCGGAGTCGCCGGAACTGGTCGCGGAGCTGGCCCGGGTCCGGCTGGCCCGCGAGGAGCGCGGCGAGCGGATCGTCCGGCTGCTCCAGGCCGACGGCGCTCCGGTGAGCTGGACGGAGATCCTGGCCGGCGCGGCCGGCGGCACGGTCGGCCGGCCACACATCGCGCAGGCGCTGATCCGGGCCGGCCTGGTCGCCACCACCACCGAGGCGTTCGGGCCGGACTGGTTGGGGGAGCGCTACCGGCTGCCCAAGGACGACATCGACGTGTTCCGCGCGGTCGCGCTGGTGCGCTCGGCCGGCGGGGTGCCCGTCTTCGCCCATCCGCGGGCCAGCCGGCGCGGCCGGATCGTGCCGGACGAGCTGATCGTCGACCTGGCGGCGGCCGGCCTGGCCGGCCTGGAGGCCGACCACGAGGACCACAGCCCGGCCGAGCGGGAGCACGTCCGCCGCCTCGCCGCCGAGTTGGGCCTCCTGGTCACCGGATCGTCGGACTTCCACGGCACGCACAAGACCGTCCGGCTCGGCGCGCACACCACGAGCCCCGAGGCGTACGAGCGGATCGTCGCGCTGGCCCGGGGGGTGACCCCGGTCGCTTCGAGCTGAAGCGTTCCGGTCGCACCGCTACCGTGTCCGCGTGGATCTCAAGCTCTTCGGCGAGGTCTTCGTGACCCTGCTGGTGATCGTCGACCCGCCCGGAATGATGCCCATCTTCCTCGCGCTCACCGGGCCGCTGCCCGCCCGCGACCGGAACCGGGCCGCCTGGCAGGCCGTGGCGCTGGCGCTCGGGGTCATCGTGATCTTCGCGGTGGCCGGGCAGAAGATCCTGGCCTACCTGCACGTCGACCTGCCCGCGTTGCAGGCCGCCGGCGGCCTGCTGCTGGTGCTCGTCGCGCTGGAACTGCTGACCGGCAAGGCCGACGACCCGAGCCAGCAGGTCACCTCGAACATCGCGCTGGTGCCGCTGGGCACCCCGCTGCTGGCCGGCCCCGGCGCGATCGTCGCCACCATGCTGTTCGTGCAGCAGGCCGGCGGCGTCACCGACTATGTGGCCATCGCGCTGGCCATCGTCGCGGTGATGGTCGCGGTCTGGGTGGTGCTGCGCTTCTCCGGCGGGATCGTCAAGGTGCTCCGCCCGGGCGGCATCGAGGTGCTGACCCGGATCGCCGGCCTGCTGCTGGCCGCCATCGCGGTGCAGCTCATCGCCGACGCGATCGCGGCGTTCGTCACCGAATACCTCAACAACGCCTGAGCCGTCCGGCCGGTGTCACAGCCGGGTGGCAGGATCTGCGGTGTGCGACGACCTTCACCGACCGGACGACCCACCGGTGGCCGGGCGCCCCGGCCCCGTGCCGAGCAGGCCGAGCAGCTCGGCTTCGAGGGCATGCCCGAGCGGCTGTTCGTCTGCACCCCCAGCAAGCTCGGTGCCTACGCCGACTGCCCCCGGCGCTACCGCTACGCCTACGTGGACCGGCCCGCCCCGCCGAAGGGGCCGCCGTGGGCGCACAACTCACTCGGCGCCAGCGTCCACACCGCTCTGAAGAACTGGTATGCGCTGGCCCCCGACCGTCGCCGGCCCGAGACGCTCGGCACCCTGCTCAAGGGCGTCTGGGTCCGCGAGGGCTACCGCGACGACGAGCAGGAACGCGACGCCTTCCGGCGGGCACTGGGCTGGCTGGAGTCCTACGTGGCGGGCCTCGACCCGGCCGACGAGCCGATCGGCGTGGAGCGGGTGGTCGCCGTCAAGACCGCCGTGCTGGCGTTCAACGGCCGCACCGACCGGATCGACTCCCGCCCCGACCCGGACGGCCGGCCCGAGCTGGTCATCGTCGACTACAAGACCGGCCGCACCGGGCTCGACGCCGACGACGCCCGCGGCTCGCAGGCGCTCGCGCTCTACGCGTACGCGGCGGAGCGGGTGTTCCGCCGGCCGTGCCGCCGGGTCGAACTGCACCACCTGCCCACCGGCACCGTCGCCGCGCACGAGCACACGCCGGAGTCGCTGCACCGGCAGCTCACCCGAGCCGAGGAGACCGCCCGCGACATCATGACCGCCGAGCGGGCCGTGGCCGGCGGCGCCGACCCCGACGAGGAGTTCCCCACCGAGCCGGGCCCGCGCTGCGGCTGGTGCGACTACCGGCGCACCTGCCCGGCCGGCGCGCAGGCCCCGGGCAAGGACCCGTGGTCGGCCGTCGAACGCTTCGCCGACGCCGACTGAGTCGCCTCAGGCGGCCGTGAGCCGGGCCGCGCGCTCCTTGGCGGCCTGCTGCAACGGCCCCTCCCGGTAGCGCCGCGGCACCGCCGCCAGGGCGAGCCGCAACGCCCGCACGCCCACCTCCGCCGAGAGCGCGGTGGTCGGCAGGCCCAGCCCGCCGTAGAGCCGCAACGCCCACCGCGGCAGCAACCCCAGCGCGGTGCCGGCCACCCCGAGATACGCCCAGCGCGGCGGGCCGACATTCAGGCCCAGCTTCACCGGCGGGCTGAGCTTCCACGGGATCGGCGGCGCGGTCAGGAACAGCGCGGTCTCGGCCGCCTCCCGGGTCATCCGCAGCTCCGGGCGTACGTCCCGGTAGTAGGCCTCGACCTCGGCGGCGGTGCCCGGCACGTCCGCCGGGTCCAGCCCGACCAGGGCGGCCGCCCGGCGCTGCTCGGTGTAGTAGCCGTCCACCTCGTCGTCGGTCAGCGTCAGCCCGGCCCGCCGCGCGGTGCTCACGAACGACTCGACCTCGGTGACGTGCACCCAACGCAGCAGGTCCGGCTCGTCGACGCGGAACTCCTCGCCGGTCGCCGGATCGGTGGCGCGCATCCGGGCGTGCAGCCCGCGCAGGCGCCGGCCGGCCGCCTCCGCCTCGGCGGTGGTGCCGTAGATCGTCGTCGCCACGTAGGTGGCCGTGCGGACCAGCCGGCCCCAGGCGTCGGAGCGGTAGTTGCTGTTCTGCGCCACCCCGGCCATCGCGCGCGGGTGCAGCGCCTGCAGGTAGAGCGAGCGCAGGCCGGCGACGATCAGGACCGGTTCCTCGTGCACCTTCCACGTGACCGAACCCGGACCGAACAGGCCGATGTCGTCGGTGTCCACCGGTCAAGAGTGCCACGCCGGATGAACCGGAACGGTTCGCACCGCGTGGACCTCGGTGTGCGACCACGCCGCGTCGTACGCTGACCGCGCCCGAATCCGTCCACTCGCCGGAGGTGTCGGTGTTCAGGGAAGTCAATGGTCTCCCAGGCCACGTTCTGGTCATTCACGCCGTGGTGGTGCTGGTGCCGCTGCTGGCGCTGCTCACCGTCGCGTACGGGGTGCTGCCCCGCTGGCGGCCCCGGCTGGACTGGGCGGTGCTGGCGCTCGCCGTGATCACCCCGATCCTCGCCTGGGTGGCGACGGAGTCCGGCGAGGAACTGGAGGAGGTGCTGGAGTCACGCGGCTACCCGGCCGAGGGGCTCCGGAAGATCCACGAGCACTCCGAGTACGGCGAGACGCTGCTCTGGTTCACGATCGGCCTGGCCGTCGTCGCGCTCCTGCTGGTGCTGAGCACCAAGGGCTACGCCCGCCTCCGCGACCTGCCCCGGTGGGTGCCGATCGCGCTCACCGCCGTGGCGGTCGTGCTCGCCGTGTTCGCGCTGGTCTACGTCTACCTGACCGGCGACAGCGGGGCCCAGACGGTCTGGGACGGCGTCGTCTGACGCCCGCTCGGAAGCCGCTGTCGCTCAGAACAGGATCCGCGAGCAGAGCAGGCACGTCAGCAGCAGCAGCACGACGCCGACGACCGCCCCGATGCCGTAGGTGAGCTGCTGGGCGCGCTGCTCGGAACGGTCCATGGCGGCCATGTCCTGCGGCGGCAGCCGGCGGGGCGGTGGCACCTGCACGTGCACCGGTGGCCGCCAGCCGGGCGGCGGCGGGGTGTTGGGCGGCGGTCCGGCGTACCCGTCCGGCGCCGGGCGGCCGGTGTGACCGGCCGGCGAGGGCCACTCACCGCCGGTCGCGGTCCAGCCTCCGCCCGGTGCGGCCGGGTCCGGCCGGGCCCACGGGCTCTCCGAGGCACCCGCACGCGACCGCGGGCTTGCCGCGTCGAGCGGCCGGCCCTGGGTGGTGCCGGTGTCCGTGCCGGGCGGGTCATTCGTTTCGGCGGGCTCCGGAACGGTCGGGCTCGCTCCCGCCGGGCGCTCGGCGTCGGCGCGGCCGCCTCCGGGGGCCGGCTTCGCTTCCCCGGCGGTGCCCGCGAAGGCTGGACCGGCGCCGTCCGTCCGATCGGCGGCCGGCCGGTGCCGGGCCGGTGCCCCGTCCGCCGCGGCCGTCTGCTCGGGGCGTCGCCAGGTCTCGTCGTCGGAGGTGCCACCGCTCGGCGTCGTCACGCCGACCGACGCTACCAACGCCTCGGCCGGACGGCCGCCCGACGCGGCGAGCGTCGATCCACCGACGGCATCATGCTCGGCCGGCGCGGCGCGGCGCGGCGAGGGCGCGGCGGACCTCGGACGGTCGGAGGGTCGAGGTGGGCGTCCGGCGGCGGTATCGTTGCTGCTCGTGACCGAACCCGGCATCCGGGTCCCGCGCGGCGACGACGACCGCGTGGTCGACCTCAGCGAAGACTTCGTGGTGCTCCCCGAGCAGACCACCGACGACACCGACCGTGGCTGGGGCGAGCGCCCCGGCGGCAGTGACGACTGGCTGCTCGCCGAGCGCCCACCACACTGGGAGTGAGTGGCCGCGGTCGAGGTCAGCCCCGCACCACCACGGCGAAGCGGCTGCCCTCGGGCAGGCCGACGGCGCGCCGGGCCTGCTCCGGTGGGAGCGCGAGGTAGAGCGCCGAGGAACCGTCGACCGCCCCGGTGGCACCCACCACGTCGAGCACCAGCGCCCGCGGGGCGAGCAGGCTCGGGTCGGTCGAGCCGCCGGCCGGCACCACCAGCAAATCGACCCGGGCGCCCGGGCGCAGCACGGCGAGGGCGGCCGGTTCGGCCAGCCGGATCGGCACCCCCACCGCGCCGGCGGGCAGCGTCGGCGACCCGGTGGTGCGCGCCGGGTCGGGCGTCGGGGGAGCGTCGGCCGGGGTCGGCCCGGGTGGGCAGCCGGCCGGGGTCTGCAGCACCGCCGCGGCCAGCCCCAGCAGCACCGCGACCAGGGTCACCCGAATCAGCGCGCGGCGTCGGGGCAGCCCGCGCCAGCGCACCGGTCGCAATGTCGACTCCGCATCCGCCACCGCCGGCCTCCCGCCTGTCCCGCCACCCGACCGTCGATCGGCCCGCCCGTTCCCGGCCCGGCCCGCCCGTTCCCGGCCCGGCCCGCCCGTTCCCGGCCCGGCCCGCCCGTTCCCGGCCCGGCCCGCCCGTTCCCGGCCCGGCTCGGTCCGTCAGCAGGCTAGGCGCGTTCCGCCGCTCCGCGCCGCCCCGCCCACTCGGCCTGTGGATAACCCGCCACCCTGTGGACGGCGAGCGGCCCCGTCCCGCTCAGCAGCGGGCCCGGGCCGGGCGGCTGTCTCCGGGTGCGCTCAGGCCGCCAGCCCGCTCGCCCACGAGGTAGGTGTTAACAGGGGCCCCCGCCTCTACCGAATGCGTTAACCGGGGGCCCCGCCTTGCACCCGGGCGCGAAACGCGAGAAGTGGCCGCCCCGAACCGGGGCGGCCACTTCTCGGAGAGTGCGGAATCAGGAGGAGCTGGCGGCCGAGGCCTTGCCCGCGGTCGAGCCCGAACCGGACCCCGACGAGCCCGAGGACGAACCGGACGACGAGGACGACCCGGACGACGAGGAGTCGGATGAGGACGACGAGGTCGACGACTCGGACTTGGCCGGCTTGTTCGTGGTGCCGGCGGCGTTGTCGGAACCGGACGAACGGGAGTCCGTGCGGTAGAAGCCGGAGCCCTTGAACACGATGCCGACCGAGTTGAAGAGCTTGCGCAGCCGCCCCTCACACGCGGGGCACTCGGTCAGCGGCTGGTCCGAGAAGGACTGCACCGCCTCGAGCTGGTGGCCGCACGTGGTGCAGGCGTACTGGTACGTGGGCACGTTCTCCTCCGGATCTCGGCACGGCCGGTCTGGCACTCGTGGTCTTCGAGTGCCAATGGTGCGTCATCGCACCCGGATTCGTCCAGCGGAAGCGCCCGGTCCCACACCCGGCACCGCGACCAGTCCGTCCCCGGGCGTGATCACGCAGTGCACCGGCCGGTCGTGCGGGTCGGCGGGAACGGCCGGAACCAGTTCGCCGTCGTGCAGCAGCGCCACCGTCGGCACGGTCGCGGGCACCCGGGCCAGCGCCCGGTCGTACGAGCCGCCGCCCCGGCCCAGCCGGACGCCCCGGCGGTCCACCGCCAGCGCCGGCACCACCACCAGGTCCGCCCCGGCCACGGCCGCCCGGCCCCACGGCGGGCCGGTCGGCTCGCGCAGCCCCCGCCCGGCGGCCCGCAGCGACTCCCGGTCGGTGTGGGCGGCCCAGTCCAGGTCCAGGTCGTCGGCGAGCACCGGCAGCAGCAGTTCGGCGTCGTCGGGCAGCGCGGCGCGCAGCACCTCCGGCAGGTCGGGCCCACCGGGCTCCGAGGCGACCGGCACGTACGCGGTCATCCGGGCCGGCCGCAGCCGGCGTACCAGGGACGTCAGCTCGGCCTGCACGGACGCGGCGGCCTCGGCGCGGCGGGTCGCGGACAGCGACCGGCGGGCGGCGAGCAGCGTGCCGCGCAGTTCCCGCTTCGCCTCGTGCACCTCATCCGAAAAATCCGGCACGCAACACTCCTGACGCAACGCTTGTCTACCGGTCGCTCTGTGTCAGCATCGCACCAAGGGGCGCGGAACTTCCGGGGGGAAGGCTTGACGCTACGCGGGCGGTTGACGGTGGCCTTCCTCGTGGTGGTGCTCGGCCCCGTGCTGCTCGGCGCCTTTTTCGTCGGCACCACGTTGAGCGCCGTGGACCGTAGCCGCGCCACCGAACGGCTGGGGCTGGCCGCGGCCGGCGTGCGTACCTCGGTCGACGCCCTCTGCCAGCAACTGCGCGCGGCGGCCGACGCGGTCGCGCTGGTCGCGGACCCGGCGGCCCGGTCGCGCGCCGCCGACCAGGTGGTCGGCCGCGGGCTGGCCGCCGCGGTGGTGATCGCCGACCCGACCGGCCGGACCAGCTACGCCACCGCCGGCGGGCCGCCCGGCCCCTGGCAGGACTGCGCCGGTGCGCCGACCGGCCCGGTTGGCGCGCTCGCCGTCCAGGTCCGGCTCCGCGACCAGGCCGGCGCCGACCTCGGCGCGGTGGCCGCCGCGCAGCCCGTCGACCCGGCCTTCGTGGCGCGGCTCGCGGCCGTGACGGGCGTCGGGGTCACCCTCCTCGGCGCCCCCGGGCGGATCGCCCACACGACCGAGGACCAGGAGGTACGCGCGGCGGTGCTGGCCGCCGCCCGCCGGGTCGCCGGGGACCGGGTGACCGGCGCCGGCGACGGCCGGTACGTGCGCCGGGTCGGACCGTCCCTCGGGCAGCCGCTGCCGCTGGTGCTCTCGGTGCCGGAGCAGCGCCCGCCCGGCCTGTACGGCGCGCTCGTCGCCGCGGTGGTGCTCGCCGCGCTGCTGGCCGTGCTGGCCGCCTGGCGGCTGGCGAGGGTCACCACCCGCCCGCTGGTCGAGTTGGCCGGCGCGGTGGACCGGGTGGCGCACGGTGACCTGACCGCGCGGGTGCCGGTGCGCAGCCGGGACGAGATCGGCCGGCTGGCCGGCGCGTTCAACCGGATGACCCGGGAGACCGGCAGCTACGTGGCGGCGTTGACCAGCAGTCGGGACCAGCTCCGCAACCACCTCGTGGTGCTCGGCGACACCCTGGCCAGCACGCACGACCTGCAACGCATCCTGCGGGTGATCCTGGACAGCGCGGTCGCCGGGACCGGCGCGCGGGCCGGGGCGGTGCTGCTGCTCGACGGCCACGGCGTGCTGGTCGGCCAGTGCGTGGAGGGGTTGACCGGGCGCTGGCCGACCGAGGACCCGGCCGACCCGGCGACGCTGCGGGTGCCGGTCGGCACCGGGGTGGTGGGCGCGGTGGCGGCCACCGGGGAGCCACTGCGCGGCCGGTGGGCCCCGCCGGAGGCGCCGACCGGGGAGCCGACCTGCGAGACGTATGTGGCGGTGCCGTTCGCCGCCCCCGACCCGCGCGGCCCGGAGCGGCCCGGCCACCCGCCGGCCGACGGCGACCCGGCCGCCCCACCCAGCGCCGCGCTCGGCGTGCTGGCGCTCTACGACCGGCTCGGCGGGGACGAGTTCGACGACGACGACCTGGTCATGCTGCGGACGTTCGCCGGGCACGCGGCGGTGGCGGTGGAGAACGTCCGGGTGCACGAGGAGGCGCAGCGGCTCTCCCTCACCGATCCGCTGACCGGGCTGTGGAACTACCGCTACCTGCGCGAGTCGATCCGGCGGGAGGTGGAGCGGGCGAACCGGTTCGGCCGGATGCTCAGCGTGCTCGCCCTCGACCTGGACCGGTTCAAGCACGTCAACGACACCTGGGGGCACGCCGCCGGGGACGCCGTGCTGGTCGAGTTCGCCCGCCGGGTACGCGGCGTGATCCGCGAGGTGGACCTGGCGTTCCGGCACGGCGGCGAGGAGTTCGTGGTGCTGTTGCCGGAAACCGACGCCCGGGGCGCCACCATCGTCGCCGAGCGGATCGGCGCGGTGGTGCGCGACCAGCCGGTGTCGGTCGACGGGCACGGCGACGAGCCGCTGCGGGTGCCGGTGACCGTCTCCATCGGCATCGCCGTCTACCCGGACCACGCCGGCGGCGGTCAGCAGGTGCTCGACGCGGCCGACGACGCGCTCTACGCGGCCAAGGCCGCCGGGCGGGACGGCTACCGGCTGGCGCCCGCCGGGGATCCGGTGCCCACCCAGGAGATTCCGGTGGTGGCGGCCACGGTCACCCCGCCCGACGGGCTGCCGAGGGCCGGCGCGGCGGAGCCGTCGGGCGGCACGTCTTCCGGTCCTCACCCGCCGCGGCAGAGCCGTGGCCGATAGTCTCGCGGCATGTCGGAGCACTCAGCGAACCCCTCAGCGACCGCCGCGACCGGTCGCTCCCGTGCGGTCAAGGCCGTCATCCCGGCCGCCGGCCTGGCCACCCGGTTCCTGCCGGCCACGAAGGCGGTCCCCAAGGAGTTGTTGCCGGTCGTCGACCGGCCGGTCCTGCAATACATCGTCGAGGAGGCCACCCAGGCCGGCATCACCGACGTGCTGCTGATCACCGGGCGGGGCAAGACCTCCATGGTCGACCACTTCGACCGCCGGCCCGACCTGGAGGAACGGCTCGCCAAGAAGCCCGACCTGCTGGCCGCGGTTAAGCGCACCGAGGAGCTGGCCGCGATCTACACCTGCCGGCAGCCGGAGCAGCTCGGCCTGGGCCACGCCGTCGGGTTCGCCGAGTCGCACGTCGGCGACGCGCCCTTCGCGGTGCTGCTCGGCGACGAGTTCGTCAAGCCCTCCGAGCCGCTGCTGCCGGCCATGCTGGAGCTGCAGGCCCGCACCGGTGGGGTGGTGCTCGCGTTCTTCGAGGTCGACCCGGCCGAAACCAGCCGCTACGGCATCGCCTCGGTCGAGCCGGCCGAGTCGGAATACGCCGACATCGCCGAGGTCGTCAAGGTCACCGGGATGGTGGAGAAGCCCAGTCCGGAGGAGGCGCCCAGCAACCTGGCCGTCCTCGGCCGGTACGTGCTCCCGGGGCGGATCTTCGACGCGATCCGGCGCACCGAGCCGGGCAGCGGCGGCGAGATCCAGCTCACCGACGCGATGGAGCTGCTGCGCACCGAGGGCGTGCCGGTGCACGCCATCGTCTACCGGGGCACCCGCTACGACACCGGCATGCCGCTCGGCTATCTCCAGACCGTGGTCCAGATCGCCGCCGAGCGCGAGGACCTCGGCGCCGAGTTCCGCAAGTGGCTGGCCGAGTTCGTCAACACCGACGCGTCCGGCGGTGCCGATACATGACCGCGACGGCCGACGCCGAGGCGGCCGCGAACGAGTTGACGCCGCTCGCCGACTACCTGGGCAGCGTGCTGCGCAGGTTACGCGCGCTGCCTCCGCTCGACCTCGACCTGACCCAGGCGTACGGCAACGTGCTCGCCGAGGACGTGGTCGCCCCGCACTCGTTCCCCGCCTTCGACCAGGCGGCGGTGGACGGGTACGCCGCGCGTTGGGAGGACATCTCCGGAGGGAGCCGGGGGCCGGGCTACGTCCCGGCCCCCTCCGGTATGCCCGGCGGGCGCAGCATTCGGCTCAACGTGGTCGGCGACCTGGGCGCGGCGAGCTGGCGGCCGGTCCGCCTCACCCCCGGGGCGTGCTTCTCGGTGGCGGCGGGCGCGCCGCTGCCGATCGGCGCGGACGTGGTGGTCCCCGTGGAGTGGACCGACCAGGGCATGGCCGCCGTCGAGATCTTCCGCGCCCCCAAGCGCGGGTACGGCCTGCGCCGCGCCGGGGAGGAGTTGGTCGCCGGCACGCTGCTCGCCCGCGCCGGAGCGTACGTCTCGCCGGCCCTGGTGGCGGTGTTCGCCGCCACCGGCATCGGGCACGTGGTGGTGCGACCCAGTCCCCGGGTGGTCATCGTGGCCACCGGCGACGAGCTGGTCGACGTGGGCCGGGGCAGCCAGCCCGGGCAGGTGGTGGACACCAACTCGCACGCGTTGACCGCGGCGGCGGCCGAGGCGGGCGCGCTCGCCTACCGGGTGGGGATCTGCGACGACGACCCGGAGGCGCTGCGCGGCCTGCTGGAGGACCAGACGCTGCGGGCCGACCTGATCATCACGACCGGCGGCACCGGCACCGGGCCGGGCGACATGGTCCGCCGGATCCTGTCCCGGCGCGACGGCGGCCGGGCCGGGCCGGTCACCTTCACAGAGGTGGCCCTCTATCCCGGAACGGCGCTCGGGTTCGGTACGGTCGGCGCCGAGGAGGTGCCGGTGGTCTGTCTTCCTGGTGAGCCCGGCGCGGCGTTGATTGGTTTCGAGGTGCTGGCCCGCCCGGCCATCCAGTTGCTGGCCGGGGCCGAGCCGGTGTTCCGGCCGAGCGTGCGCGCGCACCTGCTGGAGACCGTCTCGTCCCCGGTGGGGCTGCGCGAGTTCCGCCCCGCACACGTGGCCGAGCGGCGCGGCGGCGGCTACACCGTGCAGCCGTTGACCGGCGGCCCGTTCACGCTCTCCGGCCTGGCCGAGGCGAACGGCCTGCTGGTGCTCGGCGAGCGGGTCACCACCGCGGCGGCCGGCTCCACCGTGGATGTTCTGCTGCTGGACCGGCGCCGGTGAGCGCGATCGGAAGGTTGATCCGGTGATGTTCCGGCGGGCGCCGGGGTGGCCGGCGGTGCTGGTGGACGGCCCGGTGGTGCTGCGGCCCTACCGGCGTTCCGACGCGGTGGCCTGGTCGACGATCCGGCGGGCCAACCGGGAGTGGCTGGCCCCGTGGGAGTCGCACGTGCCGGGCGGTTGGGACGAGACGAACTCGCCGGCCGCGTTCCGCCTGGTCCACGCCGACCAGCGGAAGTCCGCGCGCACCGGTGACGGCATGCCGTTCGCGGTCTGCCTGCGCTCCGAGGGGCAGGAGCGGTTGGTCGGCCACCTCAACGTGGGCAGCATCGTGCGGCGCGCGTTCTGCTCCGGGTACGTCGGCTACTGGGTCGACTCCCGGGTGGCCGGGCAGGGCGTGATCCCGACCGCCGTCGCGCTCGCCGTGGACCACGCGTTCGGCGCCGGTGGCCTGCACCGGATCGAGGTGAACATCCGGCCGGAGAACGTGCCGTCCCGGCGGGTGGTGGAGAAGCTCGGCTTCCGCGAGGAGGCCTACCACGTGCGGTACATGCACATCGACGGTGCCTGGCGGGACCACATCGGATATGCGATGACCGGTGAGGAAGTGGCCGCCGAGGGCGGGCTGCTGGCCCGTTGGCACCGCGTACGTGACAACCGGCGCTGACCCTTCCTCTGGTGACCGACCGGCGCGGCGCACGGTGAACCGGGTCGGCGGCCCGTAACCTCAAGTAACTGCAAGCTGTGGCAAGCGCTGTCCGCCCGCATGATGTGCGCCGTTAACGAGAGTCGACGGAAGAAGTTGCGGCTGTGCGGCGCTCGCCCCGAACTTGGTGACGGGAGGGGTGAGGGTGCCGACGTCGGTGCTCCTCGCCGTCCTCGCCGCCGCCGGGCTGCTCGCCCTCGCTCCGGCGCTGGTCCGCCGGTACGACGCCACCGAGCGGCTGGTGGCGGAGCGGGCGCAGTCGACGGCGCGGGTGCTCCAGCGCGAGCGTCGTCGCCGCACCGTGCCCGGACGACGCCCGCTGCACCCACCGCGGGCGCTTGTCGTCACCTTGAGTGAGGACGCCGACACGGGTGGTCTTGCCCGACCGGTTTCCGCCCCGCCCGTCCGGCGGCGCTCCGGCCGACTCCGACCCGTTTCGGCGGTCCCGGCGCAGTCCCGCCGACGGCACCCGCGCCGACGCCGGCACACCCCGGCGGTCTACCGCCGGCGTCGGGTGCTCGCCGCGCTGCTCCTGCTCAACCTGGTCGAGTTGGGCGGCGTGATGCTGGTCGGCCCGGGGTTCTGGATCAGCGTCTCGGTCACCGGCGCGCTGCTCGTCGCGTACGTCGTACACCTGCGGCAGCGGGCGCTGGCCGAGCGCCGGCGGCGGCGCGCGGACGCCCGGGAGGCGGCCTGGCTGGCCGCCCGCCAGGCCGAGGTGCGCCGCGAGCAGGCCCGGCGCGCGGCGGCCCGCCGGGAGGCGCAACGCCGGCTGGCCGCCCAGCGGGAGGCGGTCCGGCGTACCGCGATGGGCCTGGACCGCCCGGCGGACCTGCCGCCCGCCGCCAGCGGCGGCTCGGTCTCCTACCGCCGGGCCGGCGGCCTGCGCGGCCGCCCCTACCAGTCCGGCCGGGGTGCCTGACCCTCGTGATCGACTCCAGCCCGGCGAGGTGGCGGTGTTCGAGCCCGGCGGGCCCCGCCACCGCCCCGGGGTGGCGCCGTCGGGCGCGGTGGGGCGGTTCGCGTGCCGGGTGCCCGACCTGTTAGCCTTGTCGCCGACCCGCCCGGTGAAAGCCGGGTGGGATCAACGCCGGTCCGCCGGCGGAGGGGCTGTGGCGCAGACCGGTAGCGCACCTCGTTCGCATCGAGGGGGTCAGGGGTTCAAATCCCCTCAGCTCCACCCAGTTCAAAGGCCGTCTCCCCGGGTTGGGAGACGGCCTTCTTCGAACCTGTGCGGCGTCAGTCGAACAGCCGATCGAGCGCTTCCTCTTCCAGGTCGCGCCAGCGCTGGGCGTCCTTCAGCGCCTTGGTGATCTCCTTCTCGTCGAGGTGGTGGGCACCCTCCTCGCGGATGCACGCGACGCTGAACGGACCGCCGACCGACGGCGAGGTCCGCTCCAGCGCCTCCAGCACGCGCACCACGCCCACCACGCCGAACTCGACGGGGCGGGTGGTCATCCGAAAGTGGGACAGCAGCGCGCCGGCCTGCTGCGCCATGGGCGCACCGGAGCCGATGGCGTGGAAGCCGACGTCCTCGTAGCGACCGATGAGCCCGTTGGGGTTGATCTCCACGATCCACGGTGCGCCCTGGCTGTAGCCGGCCGCGAGCAGGTAGGCCGACACCCCGCCGCCGCTGCCCTCGCCGGGTACGTCCGGAATGTAGTTCTCGTAGTGCTTCTTGAAGACGGGCAGGACGCGCTCCTGCAACTCGCCGCCGATGTCCGGTGCTTCGAGGATGGCGGTGGCCGAGTCCTGGAGGAGGGGGCGCAGGTCGTTGAGTACTCCCCGCGCGCCGCTGCCGCCCCAGGCCGCGCAGGAGCCCAGCGGGTGCAACTTCTGGGCGGGGAAGCTCAGACCGCGGCCGCTCTCGGTGATCTGGGAGTCCGCGCCGATCACCACCCCGTCGCTGCAGACAACGGCGAGTACGACGGTCATGGAGAGCCTCCTGAGCAGGGGGTGAGGGGTCGGGCGCGAGGTACCCGGCCGTCCGCCCGCCTACACCCCGACGCCGGCGCGTCCACCGGGTCACCCAGACGTCCCACCTCCGGAGCGGCACGAAGCTGACCGTCTCACCCGGTCGGGCGGCACCGTCACCGGCACGGTGAGCTGACACCTGCGCGGCTTCCCGGCAGCGGGGCTTGCCGGGCGCGGTCAGGCGGGGCGCAGGTCGGTGACCATGACCGGATACGGGCCGGCGGGCGCGTCGGGCTCGGCCTGGTCGGCCGGAACGACGTTGTCCATTCGCATCCGCAGGCGGCCCGGCCCGTCGGTCTCGAACACGATCCGCCAGGCCCAACCGCCGCCGTACTCGCCGCTCAGCTCGACCGGGCTCGCGTCGTCCGCCGCGCCGGTCAGCGACATGGTCGTCGGCTGCTGGTGCCACGAGTCGCCCCACCAGGCCACCAGCGAACCCGGCGACTCACCCGCGGCGATCAGCACCAGGCCGTCCTGCGGGCCGTCGTCCGGATGCACCCAGGAGTAGGCCACGGTGGTCAGATGACCCCCGGCGGCGGTCGCGACGGTCAGCGTCGCGGGCGACTCGACGAGCGGGTCGGCGGGCATCAACCGGAAGCCGTTGGTGCCGACCCAGGAGCCGGTCACGTCCGCGAGAACCATCGACCCAGCATAGGTGTGCGCGGGACGCACCACCGTCCGCGACCGACGTGCTCGAACGCCGGGTGGGTGGCACCGGTCCCTCAGTCGTCGCACCCGATTCCGTCGCCGTCCCGATCCAGGTCGTAGATGTCGCTACCGATGACGCGGACCGGACCGTCCACGTACGCCGGACCGTTGCCGCTGCCGCCCGAGCAGTCGACGTCGCTCGCGATCGGTACGCAGGCCCCGCTGTAGTTCGGATCGCAACTGCGCGTCTGCTTGGTGCCGACGGCCACGACCTGTGCGACGGGCTGCCTGGTGACCACCGAGCGGATCAGTTTTTTCGCGGTCTGCACCCCGTCGGTGACCGTCACCTGATAGGTGAGGGTGCGAACGCCCGCGACGCCGCGGATGCGCACCTTCTTCGTCCCGCGCGCCAGGGTGGCGTCCTTCACCGTCCTGGTGGGGTAGGCGATCCTCGTAGTCGAGGAGACGGTTCTGATCTGAACCTGGGGTGGCGGGGACGCGCTCCGGCTCGACTCGGGCGGCGACGCGGGCGGCGCCGGGGCCGAAGCGGTCGGATCCACGATCGCCGGCGCGGGCGCGGCAGCCTCGACAGTCCTCGTCGCCGACGTGGCCGGAGCGGCGCCCTTCTTGCCGGGGGCGGCCGGGGAGTCGCTGCCCGCGCCGATCGCCACTCCGCCGCAGCAACAGAGCACCAGCACGCCGGCGGACACGACCGCGACCTTCGCGCCGCCGGAGAGCCGACGCCACCTCGACTGTTGCGGCGTGGGGTGCGCCGACCCGGCGGGAGCCGGTGATGGATACGTCACGCGCTCCAGTCTGCTTGCGTTCTCAACAGTTGCCAGCGGTCGACCGGAGCGCTCCGTGGCGACAGTTCGGCAACCAGCCATGACGATGGTGGCGGTATTCGGACCGACCGATGAGAGCCGCCGCCGCCCCGCCGAGCACAGGCGACGGTTCGGCCCGAGCCACGACGGCCGGCGGTCCCGCAGAGGCCCACCCGTTCGGCCGCCCTCGCGAGATCTTGGTAGTTCTCGGCCCCTCCGTGGGCCGTGTCGTACCAAGATCCTCGGGGGAGCGGCGGGATTCAGCCGGCCGGCAGCGCGGCGGACAGGTCGGCGGCGTGCTGGAGGGTGTCGGCGAGCCGCTCGCGTGGCTCCTCGCCCAGCGGCACCGCGCCGGCCCGACGCAGCAGGTCCCGCGCCGCCTTCGGCTCGTCGAGCAGCAGTGCCAGCTCCGCGCGGTAGACCAGCGCCTCCACCTGGACGGCGGGATCGTCGGCGGCGTCCGGCCGGGCCAGCGCGCCGTCGAGGATCTTCGCGGCCTGCCGGGGATTGCCCCGTGAGTCGGCCTGCACCACCGCGTTCCGCAGCGCCCGGGCCAGCCCGGTGGGGTCCTCGTCGGCACCGGGCGTCCTGGTGCGGGCTACGAACCGGATCCAGTTTCCGCCGGGGTCGACGATGCTGAAGCCGGTGTGCCCGTGGTCGTTGCCCCGGGCCCGGGGCCGGGTCATCCGGGGCACCCCGGAGACGAGCACCTTCCCGTACGCGGCGCGCAGGCCCGCCGCGAAGGCGCGGTGGAGGCCGACCAGGTCGTCCACCACGACCAGGCAACTGCCGTACGAGTCGGCCGGGTCGAACTCCGGCATGCCGAAGAAGTGCAGGTTCAGGTCCTCCCGGCGGAGCGCCAGGTAGGGGTTGGGGCGGGCCTGCCGGTGCGTCACCTCGAAGCCGAGAGCCTGGTAGAAGGGTGCCACGTCGTCGAGGAGCCGGCAGGGCAGCAGGGGGATGGTGGTCTCGTTCGCCATCGTTCGAGCCTGCCGGTCGTCGGCCGGCGCGCGCACATGGAAAGGCCCGAACGGCGCGGCGGGACCGTCCGAACGGCGAGGGGGCCGGTCCCGGGCGGAACCGGCCCCCTCGTGCGGGGTCGCGCGGGCGTCAGGGCTTCCAGGACCCGGCGGTACGCAGGTGGTGCTCGTACTCGACGACGCCGCTGCGGTCCTTGACGTCGAAGATGAGCTGGCCGCTGCGCTTGGAGCCGGCCGGCAGGTTGTTGCCCGAGGTCATCAGCTTGCCGCAGCCGGAGAACGCGCCGCCGATGCCGCTCTCCTCGGTGCCGTCCGCGCCCTTCCAGGTGAAGAAGAACGGGTTGATCGAGCCGATGCCCTTGGTGACCTCGGCGGTCACGTCGGCGATCAGGAACATGCCGTTCTTCGGGCCGGGCATGAACTCCCGGCAGGCGGCGTCCTTGGTGCGGAAGTTGCCGACCGTGATCTCGATGGTGCCCTCATCGTCGTTGATGATCAGCTTGTCGCCGGCCGGCATGTTGAACGTCTCGTTGTCGGTGGTGCCCGGCTGCGGCGTGGCGGACGGCGCACCGGTCGTCGGGGCGTCGACCGGGTCGCTGTAGGTGATGCCCGGCGTGGGCAGGTTGTCGATGGCCTCCTGGGTCTTCTTCGCCCCGCTGTAGATGGCGAAGATGCCGCCGCCGCAGCAGAGCAGCAGCAGGACCGCCGCCACGATGCCGATGGTGAGCCAGACGTTCTTGTTCGACTTCTTCGCCGGCGGCCCGAACGGCTGCGCCGGCGGCGGGTACGGCCCGGCCGGGTACGCGTCCCCCGGCGGGTACTGCCCGGGCGGCGGGTAGGGCGCGCCCGAGGTGGGCGGGTACGGCGGCTGCGCCCCGCCGGGCGGCGGGTAGCCGCCACCCGCGGGCGGGTACGAGTCACCCGGCGGCGGGTAGGAGCCGCCGGCGGGCGGGTAGGAGCCGCCGGCGGGCGGGTAGGAGCCACCCGGCGGCGGGTAGGAGCCGGCCTGCGGGTACGGGCCGCTCGGCGGTGGGTAGCCGCCGGCCTGCGGGTAGTCCCCTCCCGACTGTGGCTGGCCGCCGCCCGGCGGCGGGTAGGGCGCGCCCGAGGTGGGCGGCGCCGGCGGGAAGGCCGCCGTGGACGGTGCCGGCGGGAACGCCTCGGTCGGCGGCGCGGGCGGGAACGCCTCGGTCGGCGGTGCCGGTGGAATCGCCTCGGTCGGCGGCGCGGGCGGGAACGCCTCGGTCGGCGGTGCCGGGAAGGGCGTGCCCGAGGTGGGCGCCTGCGGCGTCCCGGAGGCGGGGGCCCCGGAGATCGGCTGCTGCGGCGCGCCCGAGGTGGGCTGCGCGTCCGGGGCGGGCTTCGCCCAGGGGCTGCCGGACACCGGCTGCATCGGCGCGGTGAAGAACGCCTCGGTCGGCGGTTCCGGCGGCTGCTGGTTCGGGTCCTGCGACCCGGACGGAGGCTGAGGGTGGCTCACCGTACTCCTTGGGCACCTTCGGGATTTTCAGTCGGAACGACGGTACAAGCCGGAGGCAACCCGGCCGTCAGGCCCTCACCGGTGTGCCAGGACGGCGGCGGTGCGCACCAGGTCGTCGTCCACCGCGAACCGTCCGGTCACCGACGACGGCGGATCGGGCACCGGAGCGGCGGCGAGCCGGGCCGGTGCGATCTCCGCGTGGAACGTCCCCGAGTCGGGGTCGAGCGTGACCCGGGCGTCCGGGAATCCCAGCCAGGTGCCGACGAGCGGGTACCAGACCTTGTAGACGGTCTCCTTGGCGCTGAACAGCACGGTGGGCCAGGGCGGACCGGACGGCAGCCGGGCCAGGTCCGCCTCCTCGTCGGGGCGGCACACCTTCCGGCGTACCCCCTCGGAGAGTCGGCGGTGCCGCTCGGCGTCGATGCCGACGGCGCGCAGGTCGGCGGCGTGGGCGACGGCGGCCGCGCAGTAGCCGTCGGTGTGGGTGATCGCACCGACCACGCCGGCGGGCCAGACCGGGGCGCGGTCGGTGGCGGCGGGTACCGGCGTGACCGGCAGGTCGAGCGCGGTGAGGGCCCGGCGGGCGCACACCCGCCCGGCGGTGAAGTCGCGCCGGCGGCTGGGCACCGCGCGGTCGCCCAGGGCGGCGCGCTCGGCCGGCAGCAACTCGCCGGACCAGTCGGCCGGGCCGGCCACCGCCACGGCGACGATGGGCGGCAACAAATCACGCACGAGCGTCGGTGGGTGACGGGAACACGCGGTGACCGTACCGTAACGCCCTAGCGCGATGTGGCGCTGAAGGAACGTTGCGGGGGGAGGCAGTGTCGACATCCATGGAAGGAGTGGCCGATGACCCCCGGTGCGGAGGCGTCGGAACCCCGGTCCGGCGAGCACGTCCCCGTGACGCCCGACTGGACCTGCGGTTCGTGCGGCGACGACTGGCCCTGCGCCACGAAACGCCGGCACCTGCTCATCGAGTACCAGGTGGACCGGGCGTCGTTGAGCGTCTATCTCGGTTCCTGTCTGGCCGCCGCCACGCAGGACCTGCGTTGCGCACCGGTCACCGCGTTGCAGGACCGGTTCATCGGCTGGGTGCCGCGCGGTCCGCGTCCGCTCTGACCCGCCGGCGCTTCCGGTGGCCGCCGCGTCGGGTTCGCGGCGACCACCGGTCGCGGTCTCAGCGGCGGCGGGGCCGCCGGGTGAGCGCGAAGCCGACGACGCCGGCCACGGCGGCCAGCACACCGCCGACGCCGGTCCAGACCCAGCGCGAACCGGCCTGGGGCAGCCAGCCGGTCAGGTCGGTCTTCTCCTCGGCGACCGGTTCGGGCGTCGGCTCGGCGGCCAGCACCGTCCCGGCCCGGGTGTTCGGCACCAGCGGCGCCGCCAGCTCACCGTCGTCGCCGGACCCGCCGCCGGCGTCGGCGGCGCCGACCACCAGGTCCACGTCGATCGGCGCGCCCAGGTCGGGCTCGGGCAGGTCGGTGACGGACAGCCGGACGTAGTAGGTGCCGGGCAGCGGGTCGCCCGACCACGGCTCGGCCCACGGCCGCACCCGACGCAACGTGCAGCCGAGCGTCACGCTGGTGGCCGTCGCCTCCGCGGTCGGTGTCTGCGCGCCCGCCGTGCAGGCCTGCCTGCGACGCAGCCCGTCGAACACGTCGACGGTCCAGGTGGACACGCCGGAGCGCGGCTTTCCGAAGGTGACGGTGACGCCGACCTCGTGCACCTGCCCGGCGTCGGCCCGGAACGACCAGTAGAGGTGGTCGCCGGTGGAGGCGCCCACCCGCACCGGTTGGCCGGCGGCGATGGTGGTGGCGGTGAGGAACGACGTGCCGGCCTTGGCCACGGTCGTCGCGCCCGGCGAGGGGCTCGGTGCGGCGAGGGCGGCGGTCGGGGCGAGGGCGAGGCCGGCGGCGACCGTCGCCGCCGCGGCGCGGATCAGGGTACGCATCCTCAGTTCTCCCTCCAGGTGGCGACCCACCAGCGGGTGAGCAGCCCGGCGACCAGCCCGGTGACGAGGCCGGCCAGGGTGAGCAGGAGCAGCAGGGCCCAGCCGCGGCCGAGGTCCGGCCCGTCCGGCGCGGGGGAGGCGGCGACCACGTCCACGGTCAGCTCCACCGGCATGCCCGGCTCGGCCCGGGTGCCCGGCCGGGCCGCGAACGAGTTGCTGACCACCAGGCAGACGGTCCGGGCGGCCCGCGTACCGCTGGGGGTCGGCTCGGGGGTGGCCGCTTCCTCCTCCTCGGCGGCCGACCAGCGGAGGCCGGCGGAGACCACGTCGGTGCGTCCGCTACCGGCGTCGACGCCGCGGACCAGTTCCCGCCCGTCCGGCGCGGTGGCGCGCAGCAGCACGCCGTAGTCGGGGTTCACCGGCCGGTCCAGCGCGACGCTCACCGACGCGCGCAGCTCCTGCCCCGGGCGCACCGGCACCCGGTACCAGCGGTGCTCGGAGAAGGTCTCCCGGTCGGTGTAGACGCCGGGCGCGAGCAGCGGGGCGCCGTCGCACGCCGCCGTGCCGCCGACCACCGCCGGGGTGGCCGTGTAGGTGTCGCGGGCCCGGTCGACCAGCTGCTTGATCCGGCCGGTCAGCTCCTCGGCGCTCTGCGCCGCGGTGTAGGTGCCGCCGGTGGCGCCGGCGATGCAGAGCAACTGCCGGCGCACCTTCTCGTCGGGGGCGAGACCGAGCGTGTCGACCACCAGCCGGGTGCCCTGGGCGGCGAGTTCCCGGGCCACCTCGCACGGGTCGGGCGGGGCGCAGGTGTCCTCACCGTCGGTGATCAGCACGATCCGGCGGGCGGTGCTGCCGGTGCCCAGGTCCTGCGCGGCGGACCGCAGTGCCAGTCCGACCGGGGTGAACCCGGTGGGACGCAGTCCGGCGACGGCGGCCTTGGCCTGGGTGCGGTCCACCGGCCCGACCGGCACGATCTGCTGGGTGTCCCGGCAGCCCTGCTTCTTGTCCTTGCCCCGGTAGGTGGCGCCGAGTACCCGGATGCCGAGCTGTGTCTCGTCCGGCAGGCCGTCGACCACCTCGTTGAACGCCTGCTGCGCGACGGAGATCCGGCTGCGCCCGTCGATGTCGCGGGCCCGCATCGAGCCGCTGACGTCGAGGACCAGCTCGACCTTCGGTGGTTCGGCGGCGGGTTCGGTGGTCTCGTCGTCGGCCCCGGCGGGGCTCGGACCGATCAGCGCGGTCGCCGCCAGCAGTCCCCACAGGACGGCCGTCGATCGTCTCTTGTTGATCACCGGGCGAAGTGTAGTGAGATCCACTTTGGAAGATCATCCGGGTCGGGCCCCGGCCGGGCCGGCCGGGGCCCGACCCGAGCGGTGATCCCGCCGGACCCGTCATGTTCCGGCGGGATGACCCACCGTTAAATGCATGATGTAAACCTTTCGGGGGGTGGCGCGTCGGTCGGAAATCTGACCCAGCTGCACCCGTTGTGCGGCTGGCACACTGTGGTTAAGCTCTGTCTTGCACGCCCCAATCGCCCGCTTCCCCCGTGGCAGGCGATCGGGGCGTGCTTTTTCGTGCCCCGACGGGCTCGAACGCCGCGGCCGAGTGATCGCAACCAAATAACCGGCCCGGCGGGGAGATCCCCGCCGGGCCGTGGTGCGCTCGCCCCCGCCTAGATCCAGCGACCGTCCAGCCACATCCGGGCGGACCAGTCCACGTACGGGAGGATCCTCCCCACGAAGATCGGATAGAAGTAGCCGAAGCAGAGCGCGACCAGCAGCACGTAGGCGCCCGCGATGATGCCGCCCACCAGGCGACGGTCGTTCGCCTGCTCGGCGGTCGGCGGTGGGGCGGAACCGGTGACCGGCGCGGGCGTGACGATCGCGCCGAGCACGTAGACCACCGCGAGCACCAGGAACGGCACCGCCGGCGCGGCGTAGAAGGAGAACATCGTCCGGCCGTCGAGGGCGAACCAGAACCAGGGCAGCAGCCCGGCGGCGGCGCTCAGCAGGATCGCCCCGGCGCGCCAGTCCCGCCGGGCCAGGCCCAGCCAGGCCGTCGCGGCCAGCGCCGGCAGGAACGACCACCACAGCAGCGGAGTGCCCAGCAGCAGCACCTCGGAGGCGCAGCTCGACGCGCCGCAGCTGCCGTCACCGTTGTAGGCGAACGCGACCGGCCGGCCCAGCAGCAGCCACTGCCACGGCCAGGACTGGTATTTGTGCGGGTCGTCGAGCTGGGTGTGGAAGCCGTAGGCGGCCTTGTGGTATTCCCACAGGTTGATCAGCGGACCGAGGAACGGGGTGTCGCTCAACCCCGGCACGTTCGGGTAGCGGCTGGCCAGCCGGTAGTAGCCCTCGTCGCTCAGCAGCCAGCCCGACCAGGTGGCCACGTAGGTGACCACCATCAGTGCGCCGGCCGCGAGCAGCCAGGGCAGCTCGTCGAGCACCGCGTCGCGCCACGGCCGGCGGACGCCGGACGAGCGGCGGACGCCGACCTCCCAGAGCAGCACCAGCAGCGCGAACGCCGGGACGAAGTAGATCCCGCTCCACTTCACCGAGCAGGCGCAGCCGAGCAGGACCCCGGCGGCCAGGCGCCACCACGGCCAGTTGCGCCAGCCCCCTGCCGGTCGCCCGGCGCGCCCCGGCGCCGTCGGGTCGAGGCCGTCCGCCAACGCCCGGGCCCAGCGTCGCCGCCGGGCGTCCCGGTCGAGCACCAGCGCGCCGAACGCGGCCAGCACGAACAGCAGCAGGAAGATGTCGAGGATCGCGGTGCGGGACAGCACCAGGTGGAAGCCGTCCAACGCGAGCAGCAGGCCGGCGGCGCAACCCAGCGTGGTGGACCGGAACATCCGCCGGCCGATGCGCACCAGCAGCAGCACCGACAGCGTGCCGCAGACCGCCGCGCCGAAACGCCAGCCGAACTCCGGCGCGGTGGTCATCAGGTGCCCGGGCACCGAGACGTTGGTCTCCGCGTCCTGGTAGCCGAAGGCCCACTCGCCGATCCCGATCAGCCACTTGCCCAGTGGCGGGTGGACCACGTACGACGGGCCGTTGTCCTTGTAGTTCCACTCGACGCCGCGGTCGATCAGCCCGTAGGCATCCTTGGCGTAGTAGGTCTCGTCGAAGATCTTGCCGGACGGATGGCTGAGCCCGACGAAGCGCAGGATCGCGGCGATCCCCACCACCACGGCGGTGGCCAGCCACGCCTGCCCCCGGCCCAGGTGGTCGTCGACGGTGGCGAGTCGCCGCCGGACCGCGGCCGGGATCCCGCCGCCCCCGCCGTCGTCGGTCGGCGAGCCGGCGGCCCGGTCGGTGGTGGAGGGCTCCTGTGCTGTCGACGCACTCGTCACCCGGCGATCGTAGGCTGCGAGGGTGCCCGGTGGCGTCCGTCGTCCCCGAAATTGGTACGACCATCGATGAGGGAGCGCGCACCGTGGGGGAAATGTCCGAGCTAGGGCGGTTGGTGCTGCTCGGTGCGCCGCTGGGCAACCCGGCCGACGCCTCCACCCGGTTTCGCGAGGTGCTCGCCACCGCCGACGTGGTCGCCGCCGAGGACACCCGCCGGCTCACCCGGCTGGCCCGCGACCTCGACGTCACCGTCGCCGGCCGGATCGTCTCCTACTTCGAGGGCAACGAGGAACGGCGCACCCCGGAACTCGCCGACGTGCTCGCCGCCGGCTACACGGTCGCCCTGGTCACCGACGGCGGCATGCCGAGCGTCTCCGATCCCGGCTACCGCCTGGTCCGCGCCGCGCTGGAGGTCGGCGTCCCGGTCACCGCCGCGCCGGGGCCGAGCGCGGTCACCACCGCGCTGGCGCTGTCCGGGCTGCCCTGCGACCGGTTCTGCTTCGAGGGCTTCCTGCCCCGTACCCCCGGCGCCCGCCGCTCCCGCCTGCGCGCGCTCGCCGGCGAGGAGCGCACGCTGGTGCTCTTCGAGGCGACGCACCGGATCGGCGGGGCGCTCGCCGACCTGGCCGATGCCTTCGGCCCGGACCGGCCCGCCGCGCTCTGCCGGGAGCTGACCAAGACCTACGAGGAGGTGGTCCGCCGGCCGCTGGGCGAGCTGGCCGAGTGGGCCGCCGCCAACGAGGTACGCGGCGAGATCACGCTCGTCGTGGCCGGTGCGCCGGCGACGCCGGCGGTCCGCCCGGACGACGACGCGTTGCGTGCCGCGGTGGCCGAACGCGAGGCGGCCGGCGCGTCGCGGCGGGACGCGATCACCGAGGTCGCCACCGCGTACGGCCTGCGCCGCCGCGAGGTCTACGCGGTGGTGCACCGCTGAGGTGTGCAAGGAGGGGCCCCCTGTTAACACCTCGGTGTGAGAGGGGGCCCCTTCTCTACCGGAGGCGTTAACAGGGGGCCCCTCCTTACCCGCTCACCAGGCGGCGGCGAGGAAGCCGACCGTGATGAGCAGCGGGCCGGCCAGCGCCAGTCCGACCGCCCAGCGTCGCTGCCGCCGATCCGTCAGCCGGGTCGCTCCGGTCCACCTGGCGATCCCCGCCGCGCAGCCCACCACCAGGGTCAACCCGAGCAGCCAGCGCAGGTGCCGGCCCACGCCCCGGTCCGCGTACGCGGTGACCCCATCCGGGCCGGTCATCCGGGCCGGCAGCGTGCTCCCGGTGGCGGTCCGTCCCGCCGGCACGCCGCTGACCCGGACCCCCTGGGCCTGGAAGCGGTCGTGCTCGGCCTCGAAGATCCCCCGGCAGCGCTGCGCCAGCCCGCCCCCGGCGCACTCGGTGATCATCACCGTGCCGCCGGTGGAGTGGCCCACCGCCAGCCAGAACGGGCCGGCGCTCACCCAGGCGAAGAACGCGGCGAGCAGGCTCAACGTCAGCAGCACGGTCAGCCCGACGGGCGGGTCCGGCGGGTGCACCGGGCGGGGCGGCGGGCGCCGGCCCGGCGCGTCCACCGCGCGCGGGCGCGGTTCGTCGCGCAGCGGCGTGCCGTCCCAGTGCACCTCCTCGATCGGCGCCCAGCCGGTCGCCTCGTCGCCCGCCCGGGCGGAGCGCCGCTGCCAGCGCGGCTGCCGCACCGGCACCCGTCGGGGCACGGCGTCCCGCGGCGCGCCGGTGGTCGGCTCCACCTCCACCGGCGGGTCGGCCGGGTCCAGCCGGGGCTGCGGGGCGACCGGAGCGCCGGGTGCGGCCCGCGCGGCCGCGGCCGGCTCGGGTGCCGCTGGTCTGCTGGTCACGACGTTCATTGGACACCGGCACGCCGGGCTCGTCGGGCAGCTCAAGCCGCGTGTCGGCGACAAATCGGGCGTACGACGGCGGCACCCGCCCTATTGGTTCGCGGGGCGCCCACGGCAATCACTAGTCTTGACGCTCATGAGTCACGTTCTCGCCGCGGTCGCCTGGCCCTACGCCAACGGCCCGCGCCACATCGGCCACGTATCCGGATTCGGCGTTCCCTCCGACGTCTTCGCCCGGTACATGCGGATGGCCGGCCACGACGTGCTCATGGTCTCCGGCACCGACGAGCACGGCACCCCGATCCAGGTGCAGGCCGACGCGGAGGGGGTGACCCCGCGCGAGCTGGCCGACCGATACAACCGGGTGATCGCCGAGGACCTGCGGGCGCTGGGCCTGTCGTACGACCTGTTCACCCGCACCACCACCCGCAACCACTACGCGGTGGTGCAGGAGCTGTTCACCGGGCTGCACCGCAACGGCTACATCGTCGCGAAGGTCACCACCGGGGCGATCTCCCCGTCCACCGGCCGCACCCTGCCCGACCGCTACATCGAGGGCACCTGCCCGATCTGCGGCTACGACAGCGCGCGCGGCGACCAGTGCGACAACTGCGGCAACCAGCTCGACCCGATCGACCTGATCGACCCCAAGTCGAAGATTAACGGCGAGACGCCGGAGTTCGTGGAGACCGAGCACTTCTTCCTCGACCTGCCGGCCCTGGCCGACGCGCTGCGGCAGTGGCTGGACACCCGGGAGGGCTGGCGGCCCAACGTGCTCCGGTTCTCCCGCAACCTGCTCGACGACCTCCAGCCCCGGGCCATCACCCGGGACCTGGAGTGGGGCGTGCCGATCCCCCTGGCGGGCTGGCAGGACCGGTCGGACAAGCGGATCTACGTCTGGTTCGACGCGGTGATCGGCTACCTGTCCGCGTCCATCGAGTGGGCCCGGCGCACCGGCGACCCCGAGGCGTGGCGGAAGTGGTGGTCGGCGGACGGCGAGGGAAAGGACGCCCGGGGCTACTACTTCATGGGCAAGGACAACATCGTCTTCCACTCGGTGATCTGGCCGGCGCTGCTCGGCGGCTACTCCGGCGAGGGCGCCCGCGACGGCGAGCCCGGCGAGCTGGGCCGGCTCAACCTGCCCACCGAGGTCGTTTCCAGCGAATACCTGACCATGGAGGGTCGGAAGTTCTCCTCCTCCCGCAAGGTGGTCATCTACGTCCGGGACTTCCTGGAGCGCTACGACGCCGACGCGCTGCGCTACTTCATCGCGGTCGCCGGCCCGGAGAGCAACGACACCGACTTCACCTGGGCCGAGTTCCTGCGCCGCAACAACGACGAGCTGGTCGCCGGCTGGGGCAACCTGGTCAACCGGTCCGTCTCGATGGCGGCGAAGAACTTCGGCGCGATCCCGCCGGTCGACCCGGCCGGGCTCACCGACGCCGACCGGGCGCTGCTGGACACCGCGAAGGCCGGCTTCGGGGTCGTCGGCGACCTGATCGCCCGGCACCGGCAGAAGCAGGCCATCGGCGAGGCCATGAAGGTGGTCGCCGAGGCCAACAAATACCTGTCCGAGCAGGCGCCGTGGAAGCTCAAGGGCGACGACGACAAGCCGCGGATGGGCACCATCCTGCACGTCGCCCTCCAGGTGGTCAGCGACGCCAACACGCTGCTCACCCCGTTCCTGCCGCACTCCGCGCAGCAGATCCACGAGCTGCTCGGCGGCACCGGGGTGCACGCGCCGATGCCGGTGATCGAGGAGGTCGACGACCTCGACGGCGGGCCGGCGTACCCGGTGCTGACCGGTGACTACACGGTCGGCGCGCGCTGGGAGTCCGTACCCCTGGCGGTGGGCCGGCCGCTCGCGGCGCCCAAGCCGGTGTTCCGCAAGCTCGACCCGTCCATCGTCGACGAGGAGCTGGCCCGCCTCGCCGGGTGACCACCGACGCGGCGGCGGCCCCGGGGAACCCCCGGGGCCGCTCGTCGTTCCGGGTCAGGCGGTGGCCATGCTCGGCTTGCCGATGAACTCCATGATCGCGTTGTTGACCTCGGTCGGGTGCGTCCACGGCGTGCCGTGCGGCGCGCCCTTCAACGTCACCAACTTGGCGTCGGACAGCATGTTCACCAGCCGCTGACCCGTCTTCGGGTACGGCAGCACGTTGTCCTTGTCGCCCTGGACGATCAACACTGGGACGTCGATGTTGGGCAGGTCACCGCGGAAGTCGGTCTGCCAGGCGTCCACCGAGTCGTGGGTGCCCTTCGCCGACGCCTGCGCGCCGATCTGCCAGTGCGCGTGGTACGCCTCGTCGCTGACCAGCTTGCCCCGGTTCTCGCTGGCGTTGAAGAACGCGTCGCAGAACTGGGTCAGGTAGGCGAACCGATCCTGGATGATCGCCTGCTGGAACCCGTCGAACAGGCTCTTCTCGACGCCCTCCGGGTTGTCGGCGGTCTTCAGCAGGAACGGCGCCAACGGGGCCATCACCACCGCGCGGTCCACCCGGTCCGACCCGTAGGCGCCCAGGTAGCGGGTCACCTCGCCGGTGCCCATCGAGTGCCCGACCAGGATCGCGTTGCGCAGGTCCAACTCGGTCATCAACACGTCCAGGTCGGCCGCGAACGTGTTGTAGTCGTAGCCGGACGCCGGCTGGGCGGAACTACCGAACCCGCGCCGGTCGTACGTGATCACCCGGTACCCGGCGGCGAGCAGCGGACCGCTCATCTTCTCCCAGGTGGCCCCGTTGAACGGGAAACCGTGGATCAGCACGATCGGCTGACCGGAACCGTGATCCTCGTAGTACAGGTCGATGGGTGCGGAATTCTCCGTACCGACGGTGACGAAAGGCATGTCGGGATTCCCCCTACGCGTGGGTCTCGGACCCCCGACGCCTTCCCGACCCGCCGCCGTCTATTCGTGCGGCCCCGGATACGGCAGGTCCACCACCCGGTCGTCGGTCAACTCGGCGCCCGGCGCCCAGACCTCGTAGACGCCGCGTTCGTGACACTGTGCCCCGGTCAGGGCCACCGCGTCCGGATCCGGGCGGCGCAGCCGCAACCGCAGCCAGCCCCCCTCCTCCCGCAGCACCAGGCAGGGCACCCCGCGCCAGGCCGCCGTCCGCAGCCGACGCGCCGCCGCCTCCACCGGGTAGCGGGCCGCCCGGGTCATCGCCAGCACCCGGAACCCGCCCGGCTGGTCGGCCACCGCCTCGTACTCCACCCCGGCATACGCGCCGACGAGCTGGGTGGAGCGCGGCGCGTCGCCGGTCGGCACGTACTCCTGGTCGGCCGAGAGCCCCGGCACCGCCGCCAGCAGGTGTCGCCACTGCGGGCCGGCCAGCCGCAGCCAGCCGCGCTGCTCCGCCTGATAGGTGTAGAGCACCACCTCCACCCCCTCGGCCGGGTAGGCGAGCAGGGTGGCGTTCGCCGGCATCGGCAGGTCGGCGAAGTCCCGGGTGACGAACTCCGGGACGAGCTGCGCGTCGCTCGGCACGAAACCGGTGCCCAGCACCGGCGGCCCGAGCCGGTCGCGGGGCGGCAGGACGGTCAACCCGCGGTGCGCCGGGCCGACCGGCACGTCGTAGTCGGCCGGGTCGGCCGCCCGCCAGCGCAACGCGTACGCCACGTCGCCGCCCTCCGGGTCGCCCCGCAGCACCGCCATCCCGGCCGGCGTGCGCAGGTGCGCCACGTCGTGCTCTCGGTAGCAGAAGCCGTGCGGCAGCCAACCCCGCACGTAACCGGCGAGCTGCCGGGCGGAGAGCACCTTCATCATCCGGGTGCCCGGCCGGACGACCGCCGACGCCCGCACCGCGGCCAGCGTCGGGTCGCCGGCCGCCGCCGGGCGCTGGCTGAGCTGGTGCACGTACGCCCAGCCGTGCTCGCGGTGCACCGGCATCAGCAGCGGCGCGTCGGCCTCGTCGGTCGGCTCCGCCGCCCCGTGCACCGCCGCCACCTCGGTCGCGTGCACGAACCTGCGCCACGGGTAGCCGCTCCCCGGCCGGGGGCACCACTCGAAGCCGGGCGCCTCGTCGGCGCTGAACAACTCGTACGCCGCGCCCCGGGCGATCTCCTCGGCCGGGTGCACCCGGCCGTCGTACGTCACGCGCACCCCGGTCCGCTCGGAGGCGGCCCCGCCGGCCTGGTCAGTGACGGTCACCCCGGGAAGCTAAGCCGGCCAGATGTGGGGCGTGTGAACGGACGGTGGCGGTCCGGGAACGCCGCCGGCGGCGGGTGTGTGATGCTGGCCGCGATGACCGAGCAGACCGAGACCCGCAAGCAGCGCGCCGCCCGCCGGGCCGGCGAATTCCCGCCCGCCCCCGAGCCGTTGCCGGTGCCCGTGCCGGACAGCCACACCCACCTCGACATCACCGTCGGCGAGTACGGCACGCCGCCGGGCGGCGCCGGCGACCCGGTGGCCGCCGCTATCGCCCTCGCCGCCGACGTCGGCGTGGACCGACTCGTCCAGGTCGGAGTGGACGTCGAGTCGTCAGGCTGGGGCGTCGACGTCGCCGACCGGCACCCGGCGGTGCTGGCGACCGTGGCACTGCACCCGAACGAGGCGCCGCGCCTGGCGGACCTCGACGAGGCGCTGCGCGAGATCGAGGCCCTCGCCGGGCGGGACCGGGTCCGCGGCGTCGGCGAGACCGGCATGGACTTCTTCCGCACCGGCGTCGACGGGCGGGCCGCGCAGGAGGAGAGCTTCCGGGCCCACATCGCCATCGCGAAGCGCCACGGCAAGGCACTGGTCATCCACGACCGGGACGCCCACGCCGACGTGCTGCGGATCGTCGACGACGAGGGCGCGCCGGACACCGTGGTGATGCACTGCTTCTCCGGCGACGCCGCCTTCGCCCGCGAGTGCGTCCGACGCGGCTTCCTGCTGAGCTTCGCCGGCACGGTCACCTTCGGCAGCGCGAGTGCGCTGCGGGAGGCCGCCGCCGTCACCCCGCCCGAGCAGATGCTGGTGGAGACCGACGCGCCCTACCTGACGCCGATGCCGCACCGGGGCCGGCCCAACGCGTCGTACCTGATCCCGCTGACCGTCCGCTTCCTCGCCGACACCACCGGCGCCGACCTGGACGCCCTCTGCGCCGCGCTTTCCACCAACGGTGACCGCGCCTTCGGCCCGTGGTGAAAGGAGGGGCCCCTTGTTAACGCCAGGCGTTAACAAGGGGCCCCTCCTTTCACCGAGGCGGGGGCGCTTACGCTACGGGGCGTGACCGGACTTCTCGGCCCGGCGGAGATCCGGGAACTCGCCGCGCGGCTCGGCGTCACGCCGACCAAGAAGCTCGGCCAGAACTTCGTGCACGACCCGAACACCGTGCGCCGGATCGTCACCGCCGCCGGGCTCGCCCCGGACGACGTGGCACTGGAGGTCGGCCCCGGCCTCGGCTCGCTCACCCTGGCCCTGCTGCCGGTCGCCGCGCACGTGCACGCCGTCGAACTCGACCCGGCGCTCGCCGCCGCGCTGCCGGACACCGCCGCGCGGTTCGCCGGCGGGGACGCCGCCCGGCTCTCCGTCCACCCCGCCGACGCGCTGCGGGTCACCGCCGCCGATCTGGGCGGCCCGCCGGCGACCGCTTTGGTGGCGAACCTGCCCTACAACGTGGCCGTGCCGGTGGTGCTGCACCTGCTCGCCGAGCTGCCCACGCTGCGGCACGGCCTGGTGATGGTGCAGAAGGAGGTCGCCGACCGGCTCGTCGCCGGTCCCGGCTCCAAGGTGTACGGCATTCCCTCGGTCAAGCTCGCCTGGTACGCCCGCGCCCGGGCCGCCGGCAAGGTTCCGCCGAACGTGTTCTGGCCGGTGCCGAACGTCGACTCCGGGCTGGTCGCGTTCACCCGCCGCGAGCCGCCCCTCCCGGACGTACCCCGGCGGGCCGTGTTCGCGGTGGTCGACGCCGCATTCGCCCAGCGCCGCAAGACGCTGCGCGCCGCCCTGGCCGGCTGGGCCGGCGGCGCGGACCGGGCCGCCGCCGCCCTGACCGCCGCGGGCGTGGACCCGGGCGCACGGGGCGAGTCACTCACCGTCGAGCAGTTCGCCGCCATCGCCGCGTCGGCCCCGGACGGCCCCGCCGCCGCCCAGTAGGCTGGCGCCGTTGCCCGACCCCGCCGAGGAGCTGACCGTGCAGAAGCCGTTCGACATCCGCCTGCGTCCACGGGAGTTTCCCCGGTGACCGAGGCCTGGCGACCGGAGGACGAGGACGGGCAGCGGCGCGGGGCCAGCGGTCCGGTCAAGGTGCGGGTGCCCGCCAAGGTCAACCTGCACCTCGGGGTGGGACCGCTGCGCCGCGACGGCTACCACGAGCTGAACACCGTCTACCACGCGATCTCCATCTATGACGAGCTGACCGCCCGCCGTGGTGACACCCTCGCCCTCACCATGGAGGGCGAGGGCGCCGGTGAGCTGGCCCTCGACGACACCAACCTGGTGCTGCGCGCCGCGCACGCCCTCGCCGGCTATGCCGGTGTCGCCCCGCACGCCCGGCTGCACCTGCGCAAGCACATCCCGCTCGCCGGCGGGCTGGCCGGCGGCAGCGCCGACGCGGCCGCCGCGCTGGTGGCCTGCGACGCGCTCTGGGGCACCGGCCTGTCCCGCGACGAACTGGCCGGCATCGCCGCCGACCTCGGCTCCGACGTGCCGTTCCTGATCCACGGCGGCACCGCGCTGGGCACCGGCCGGGGCGAGGCGGTCAGCCCGGTGCTGGCCCGACCCACCTCCTGGCACTGGGTGGTGGCCATCGCCGACGGTGGCCTCTCCACCCCGGCCGCCTACCGCGAGCTGGACCGGCTGCGCGACACCGGGGCCGCCGGCACGCCGCTGGGCAGCACCGACGCGCTGCTCGGCGCGCTGCGCCAGCGGAACCCGCGGGTGCTCGCGGCCACGCTCGGCAACGACCTCCAGGACGCCGCGCTGACCATGCGGCCGGCGCTGGCCGGCACGCTGAAGGCCGGCGAGGCCGCCGGCGCGCTCGCCGGCATCGTCTCCGGTTCCGGGCCCACCTGCGTGTTCCTCGCCGCCGACGCCGCCGACGCCGGGCGGATCGCCGACGAGCTGACCGCCGCCGAGGTGTGCCGGGAGGCCCGGGTCGCGCACGGTCCGGTGCACGGCGCCCGCATCGTCTGAGGACCCGTACCCTTGACTCAGGCGTCCCGGCCCCCGGGGCGCCTGAGTCATGAAGGGTGGGTCTGTGGCCAACATCGTCAACCTGGACCGGGTGTCCAAGGGGTACGGCGCCGCCGGGCCGCTGCTCACCGACGTGTCGCTCGGCCTCGACGACGCCGACCGGGTCGGTGTGGTCGGCCTGAACGGCGCCGGCAAGTCGACGTTGCTGCGGATGCTGACCCGCACCGAGGAGCCCGACGACGGCCGGGTGACCCATCGTCGCGACCTGCGCGTGGCCTGGCTGCCGCAGCGCCTGGACCTGGCCGGCGACCTGACCGTGCGCGACGTGGTGCTCGGCACCGCGTGGCTCGACCAGAGCATGGGCGCCGAGCACGAGTGGGCCGGCGACGCCGGTGTCCGGGCCATCCTCGACGGCCTGGGCATGCCCCACCTCGGCCTCGACACCCCGATCGGCCCGATGTCCGGTGGGGAACGCCGCCGGGTCGCGCTCGCCGCCCTGCTGGTCCGCGACGCCGACCTGCTGGTGCTCGACGAGCCCACCAACCACCTCGACGTCGGCGGCGTCGACTGGCTGGCCCGGCACCTGGTCACTCGCAAGGGCGCGCTCGTCGTGGTGACCCACGACCGGTGGTTCCTCGACGCGGTCTGCACCACCACCTGGGAGGTGGCCGACCAGACCGTCCGGGCCTACGAGGGCGGTTTCGCCGCCTGGACACTCGCCCGCATCGAGCGCCAGCGCCTCGCCGCGGCCACCGAGGCCCGCCGGCAGAACCTGCTCCGCAAGGAGATCGCCTGGCTGCGGCGGGGCCCGCCGGCGCGGACCTCCAAGCCCAAGTTCCGTATCGACGCGGCCAACGCGCTCATCGCCGACGTGCCGGAACCGCGCGACACCATGTCGCTGCAACGGCTGGCCACCGCCCGGCTCGGCAAGCAGGTGTACGACCTGGAGCACGTCACCCTGCACGCCGGCCCGAAGGAGATCCTGCGCGACACGACCTGGCAGGTCGGGCCCGGCGACCGGGTGGCGATCCTCGGCCGCAACGGCGCCGGCAAGACCACCCTGCTGCGGTTGCTCGCCGGCGTGACCCGGGCCGACGGTGGGCGTTTCGCCGCCGGGCAGACCGTGCGGCCGGCGTTCCTCTCCCAGGAGCTGGCCGAACTCCCCGGGCATCTACGCGTCCTGGAGGCCGTCGAGGAGGTGGCCCGCCGGGTGCAGTTCGGCGATCGGGAGATCAGCGCTTCCCAGCTCGCCGAGATCTTCGGCTTCGACGACCGGCGGCTCTGGACCCCGGTGAGCGACCTGTCCGGCGGCGAGCGTCGCCGGCTGCAGATGCTGCGGCTGCTCGCCGGCGAGCCCAACGTGCTCCTGCTCGACGAGCCCACCAACGACCTGGACACCGACACCCTCGCCGCGTTGGAGGACCTACTCGACTCCTGGCCCGGCACCATCGTGGTGGCCAGCCACGACCGCTACCTGATCGAGCGGGTCACCGACGTCGCGTACGGGATGTTCGGCGACGGCCGGCTGGTGCACCTGCCCGGCGGCGTCGACGAATACCTGGCGCGCGCCGCCGCGGCCGGCGGTCCGGCGCCCGCGGACCTCACGTCGGGCTCGGCCGCCCCGGCCCGAGACGGCATGTCCGCCGCCGAGGTGCGCACCGCGAAGAAGGAGCTCAACCGGCTGGAACGGCAGATCGCGAAGCTTGAGCAGAAGGAAGCGGGCCTGCACGAGCAGCTCGCCGCGAACGCCACCGACTACGCCCGGGTCGCCGAGCTGGACGCCCAGCTCAAGGAGGTGCGGGCCGAGCGGGACCGCACCGAGGAGACCTGGCTGGCGCTGGCCGAGGAGTTGCCCGGCGGCTGAGGAGTGGGGGTGTGCGGCGTCACTGACCGGCGTACGGGACAATCTGCGGTGGAACCCTCATCCGAACGGTCTTGGAGACGCAGAGATGGCCCACACCCCCGTCAACCACCCCGCGCGGCCGATCTTCCGGGCGATCGGCGGGCTGGTCGGTCTTTACTTCGTCGTCTTCGGTGGGCTCGGTGTCATCGCCGCCGCCGGCGGCGACTTCTTCGCCCAGGACGACACCAAGGCCCTCGGCCAGGGCACCAACATGGGCTTCTCGCTCCTGTCCGTGCTGATCGGCGTGGTGATCCTGGTCGGCGCCGCGATCGGCCGCAACCTGGATGTCGTGATCAACCAGTGGATCGCCTACGCCCTGATGGTCGTCGGCCTGGCCGCGCTGGCGTTCCTCCAGACGGACGCCAACCTGCTCAACTTCTCGATCATGACGGTGGTCGTGGTCCTCACCCTGTCGCTGGTGCTCCTGGTGGTCGGCATGTACGGCAAGGTCGGCACCGACGACGAGCACGAGGCCTGGCAGAAGGCCCGCCTGGTGCTCTGATCCGGTTCGCCCCGACGGCCCGGCGCGTAGCGCCGGGCCGTCGGCGTTTTCCAGGACGGAGGCGGGCGACTCAGGCGACAATTGCCCCGAATCAGTCAGACGACTGGAGGGCACCATGGCGCACTTCCCGGTGAACCACCCCGCGCGTCCGCTCTACCGGGTGCTGTCCGGGCTCATCGGTCTCTACATCCTGGCCTTCGGCGTCTGGGGTGTCTTCGAGACCTGGGGCGACGGCCTGTTCGGCCGGAGCGCGAACTCGGCCCTCGGGCTGCGCACCAACCTGGCCTTCTCGCTGGTCTCGGTGGTCTTCGGCGCGGTTCTCATGCTCGGTGCGTCCCGGCGCGACAACCTCGGGCACTACATGAACCTCACCGCCGGCGCGGTCTTCCTGGTCACCGGCATCCTGATGATGTCGGTGCTGCAGACCTCGGCGAACTTCCTGAACTTCTCGATGTCCACCGTCATCGTGTCGATGCTGTTCGGGCTGATCCTGCTCGCCACCGGCCTCTACGACAAGGTCGGGCCGCCCGAGCACGCGGATGAGGAGCGCCGCCGCCGGCACCACCCGGTCGCCGAGGGCCCTAACCGCTGATCGGGCCCGGCTTCGACTCCAGGTGCGACAGTCCGTTCCAGGCCAGGTTCACCAGGTGCGACGCCACCGTCTCCTTGCGCGGTCGGCGCACCTCCAGCCACCAGCGCCCGGTCAGCGCCACCATGCCCACCAGCGCCTGCGAATAGAGTTCCGCCAGCTTCGGGTCGTAGCCCCGGCTGGAGAACTCCGCGCCGAGGATGTGCTCGACCTGGTGCGCCACGTCGTTCATCACGCTGCTGAAGTTGCCCGTCGCCGACATCAACGGCGACTCACGGACCAGCACCCGGAACCCGCTGGTCTCCTCCTCGATGTAGGTCAGCAACGTCAGCGCGGCCTGCTCCAGCAACTCCCGCGGGTGACCGGCGGTCAACGCCGTGGTGATCCGGTCCAGCAGGGAGCGGACCTCCCGGTCCACCACCACCGCGTAGAGCCCCTCCTTGCCGCCGAAGTGCTCGTAGACCACCGGCTTGGAGACCTTGGCCCGGGCCGCGATCTCCTCGATCGAGGTGGCGTCGAACCCGCGCTCGGCGAAGATCTGCCGAGCGATCGAGATCAACTGCTCGCGTCGCTGCGTCGCGGACATCCGGACCCGGGAGGGCTTGGCTGCCGGGACGGCCCGCCGGCGAGCGCGGTCGCTGCCGGGTACATCGGTCACCCGCCCCATCCTGCCAGGCCCGGTGCGCGCGGGCCGACCGGTCCACGATCTGTCGTACGCCCGTTCCAATTTCATGTGGTGGTCGATCCCCTTGCCGCCGAGGCGCGCCGGCTGCGTGTCGAGAACCAGCTTTCCGTCGCACAGAGCCAGGCCCGGCTGGGCATCGGCTCCCGTCGGACCGGTTCACGCGAGCGACGCTCAAACACCACAATCCGGCAACTGTGCGGCGCAACAACGGTGAGGACTACCAGGGCTGCCTGGTGATTGCCGTTCCTCGTAGTCACCGGCTCTATTGGCGTGTGGAGGGTGTGATCGCCGGATCCGTAGGGCCGTCGAGGGAGACCCGCCGGGGTGACGAGGCCCCTCGACCGAGGTCTCCCCGCGGGAGCGAGACCCGCTAAGCTGTCAGGGTTCCCTTCGGCCGTGGTGTAACTGGCAACACCCAAGATTTTGGTTCTTGTGTTTCAGGTTCGAATCCTGGCGGCCGAGCAATTTCCAGGTATAGGCACCCTTCTTGGGGTACCCGGAAACCTACCCGCCGGTCTGGTTAGCATGACCGCGAGACTGTCGCCGTCCCGACGGGAGCCACTCGTGTCCCAGCCCCACCTCCGCACCGTTGTCGTGCTCGCCGCCGGTGAGGGCAAGCGGATGAAGTCGTCCCTGCCCAAGGTGCTGCACCCGCTGCTCGGTCGCACCCTGCTCGGTCACGTCCTGGTCGCCGCCGAGCCGCTGGCCGCGGACCGCACCGTGGTGGTGGTCGGCCACGGCGCCGACCAGGTGCGCGCCCACCTGACCGAGGTCGCCCCGGCGGCCACGCCGGTCCTCCAGGAGCGGCAGCTCGGCACCGGGCACGCGGTCCGCATCGCGCTGGACGCCGTGCCGGACGCCGCCGGCACGGTCGTGGTGATCAACGGTGATGTGCCGCTGCTGCGGCCGGAGACGGTCGCGGCCCTGGTCGAGGCGCACGAGGGTGCCGCCGCGGCGGCGACCGTGCTGGCCGCCGAGGTGCCGGAGCCGACCGGCCTGGGCCGGATCGTGCGCGACGTGCAGGGGCAGTTGGAGCAGATCGTCGAGGAGCGTGACGCCACGTCACAGCAGCGCGCGCTGCGGGAGATCAACGCCGGCATCTACGCGTTCGACCTGGCCCGGCTGCGCGAGGCGCTGGGCAAGCTCTCCACCGACAACGACCAGGGCGAGGAATACCTGACCGATGTCTTCGCCCTGCTGCGGGACGCGGGCGAGCCGGTCGCGGTGCACGTCGCGGCCGACCACGTGGAGACGCTCGGCTGCAACGACCGGGTGGAACTGGCCGGGCTGCGCCGGCTGCTGCGCGACCGGGTCAACGAGAGCTGGATGCGCACCGGCGTGAGCATCCTCGACCCGCACACCACCTGGATCGACGTGACGGTGACCGTGGAGCGGGACGCCGTCATCGACCAGAACACCCAGTTGCAGGGCGGCACGACGGTCGGTGCGGGCGCACTCGTCGGCCCGGACACCACGCTCGTCGACACCGCCGTGGGCGAGGGCGCGAGCGTGGTGCGCAGCCACGCGGTGGGCGCCGAGGTGGGCCCGCAGGCCAGCGTCGGCCCGTACGCCTACCTGCGGCCGGAGTCGCGGCTGGCCCGCAGGGCGAAGGTCGGCACGTTCGTGGAGACCAAGAAGGCGTCGATCGGTGAGGGCTCGAAGGTGCCGCACCTGTCGTACGTGGGTGACGCGACGATCGGCGACCACAGCAACATCGGCGCCGCCTCCGTCTTCGTCAACTACGACGGGGTGCGCAAGCACCACACCACCATCGGCAGCCACGCGCGCACCGGGGCGGACAACATGTTCGTGGCGCCGGTGCGGGTGGGCGACGGCGCGTACACCGCGGCCGGTTCGGTGATCATCGCGGACGTGCCGGCCGGCGCGATGGCGGTGGCCCGGGGTCAGCAGCGCAACGTGGAGGGCTGGGTGCTGCGCAAGCGGGCCGGGACGGCGGCCGCGGAGGCGGCGCGACGGGCCGTCGAGGGTGCGTCGGAGTCGGGCGGGTCCGCAAGCGAAGGTGACTGAATCCACGGGGGCTGCCGGGCCATGGGTGGACCGGTGAACCCGGGGGATACTGCAACCGAACAGTCCCCGGCCCCACCGCCGCCGGGCACCACCGACACACGGGAGCAGACGGGCCCATGGGCAGCATCGTCGCCGAGAACCGCAAGAGCCTGATGCTCTTCTCCGGAAGGGGTTTTCCGGAGCTGGCCAAGGAGATCGGTGAGGTGCTCGGCGTCGCGCCGACGCCCGCCGACGCCTACGACTTCGCCAACGGTGAGATCTTCGTACGGTTCAAGGACTCGGTGCGTGGTTCGGACGCCTTCGTGGTGCAGTCCGTGACGCACGGGGTGAACACCTGGGTCATGGAGACCCTGATCATGGTGGACGCGCTGAAGCGCGGTTCGGCCAAGCGGATCACCGTGGTCCTGCCGTTCTACCCCTACTCCCGGCAGGACAAGAAGCACCGCGGGCGGGAGCCGATCTCGGCGCGGCTGGTGGCCGACCTGCTGAAGACCGCGGGCGCGAACCGGATCCTCACCGTCGACCTGCACACCGCGCAGATCCAGGGCTTCTTCGACGGCCCGGTGGATCACCTGTTCGCGATGGACATCCTGGCCGAGTACGTCGAGCACAAGTACGCGGGCCGCCCGATGACGGTGGTGGCCCCCGACTCGGGCCGGGTGCGGGTGGCCGAGCGGTGGACGGACCGGCTGGGCGGTTGCCCGCTGGCGTTCATCCACAAGACCCGGGACCCGATGAAGCCGAACCAGGTGGTGGCGAACCGGGTGGTCGGTGAGGTCGAGGGCCGGGTGTGCCTGATCGTCGACGACATGATCGACACCGGTGGCACGATCAGCAAGGCGGCCGACATCCTGAAGGAGTCGGGCGCGGCGGAGATCGTGGTCGCGTCGACCCACGCGCTGCTGTCGGACCCGGCGACGGAGCGGTTGAAGAACAGCCCGATCAGCGAGGTCGTGGTGACGAACACGCTGCCGCTGCCGCCGGAGAAGCAGCTCGACAAGCTGACCGTGCTGTCGATCGCGCCGCTGCTGGCCCGGGCGATCCGCGAGGTCTTCGACGACGGCTCGGTGACCACCCTCTTCGGTGGCCTGAGCTGATCGTGGGGCGCGGCCGTCGGCGTCGTCCGGCGGCCGCGCCGTTGCCCTGCGGACCGGCCGGAGCGGTGATATGGGGACTGCCGGAGAGCCGGGAATTCGCTCGGGTAGACTGGTGCGGTTGCCACGGCGAGGGTGCCCGGCGGGCTGCTGAATAGCACCGCACGGAGGCGCCGTCATCGACGCGGTGCTCCGGGCGGTCGTTCATGACCTTGAGCCCCAGCGAGCCCCTCGCCCAGCACCGCCAGACGACAAGCCGCCGCAGCGAAGCATCAGGAGTTTCCCCGTGTCCGAGGTAAAGATCAGCGCCGAGCCCCGTACCGAGTTCGGCAAGGGTGGTGCCCGTCGTACCCGCCGGGCCGGCAAGGTGCCCGCCGTGCTGTACGGCCACGGCGAGAAGCCCAAGCACATCGCGCTGCCGGCGCGGGAGTTCGCCGCCGCGATCCGCAAGGGTGGCGCGAACCAGCTCTTCGCGATCGAGGTCAGCGACGGCACCCAGGTGCTGGCGCTGCCGAAGGCGATCCAGCGTGACCCGATCAAGGACAGCTTCGAGCACGTCGACCTGCTGCTGGTCCGCCGCGGCGAGAAGGTCACCGTCGAGGTCCCGGTGCAGCTGACCGGTGAGGCCGCGAAGGACACCCTGATCGTGCACGACCACGACACGCTGTCGGTGACCGCGGACGCGACCAAGGTGCCGGACCACCTGGAGGCGTCGATCGAGGGGGCCGAGCCGGGCACCACGATCACCGCCGGCGACGTCGAGCTGCCGTCCGGCGTCGAGCTGGCCGCGGACGCGGAGCTGCCGGTCGCCTCGGTGACCGCCGCCCCGACCGCCGAGCAGCTCGAGGCCACCCTCCCCGAGGTCGAGGAGGCCACCGAGGAGGCCGAGGCCGAGGCCGGCGAGGAGACCGCCGAGGCTCCGGAGGGCGCCCCGGCCGCCGAGGGCGAGGCTCCGGCCGAGGAGAAGACCGAGGCCTGATCGGTCCGCAGGCTGTGCGACAGGCGTCCCCGGTGTTCCGGGGGCGCCTGTCGGCGTATCGGGGCGGATCGTCGGGGAAGTGAGCGGGAAGGGGTGTCTCAGGTGACGGACGAGGCGGGGCCGTGGCTGGTGGTCGGCCTGGGCAACCCCGGTCGGGAGTACGCGAACAACCGGCACAACGTCGGCTTCATGGTGGCCGACCTGTTGGCCGCGCGAATGGGCGCGAAGTTCGGTCGCCACAAGCGGGCGGTCGCCGAGGCGGCCGAGGGACGGCTGGGATTCGGCGGTCCGAAGCTGGTGCTGCTGAAGCCGCTCACCTACATGAACCTCTCGGGGGGTCCGGTGGCGGGGCTGGCCCAGTTCCACAAGATCCCGCCGGCGCGGGTGATCGCGGTGCACGACGAGCTGGACATCCCGTACGGGCAGGTGCGGGTGAAGTGCGGCGGTGGCGAGGGCGGGCACAACGGCCTGCGGTCGATGTCGAAGTCGCTCGGCACGAAGGACTACGCGCGGGTGCGGTTCGGCGTGGGACGCCCGCCGGGCCGGCAGGACCCGGCTGACTTCGTACTCTCGGATTTCTCCGCGGCGGAGCGCAAGGAGCTGGAGTTCCTGGTCGACCGCGCGGCGGACGTGGTGGAGTCGGTGGTCACCAAGGGTGTGGAGCCGACGCAGAACCTGTACCACGGGGCGTGACCGGCGGACCCGGCGCCTGCCGGTAGTCTGCGCCTTTCGACGTGAGCGAAGGCGGGCGACGGGAGCGGTAACACGATGGGCAGTCCTCCGATGATTGACGGCGCGTTCGCCCGCTGGCTGGCGTCGCGGGCCGGGCAGGCGTTGACGGACCTGCGCGCGGAGATGGGCTTCGCGGACGCCGGCGCGTTGCGGTCGGCCGGGGACAAGGTCTCGCACGACCTGATCCGGACCGAGCTGGCGCGGTGGCGTCCGGCGGACGCGGTGCTGTCGGAGGAGGACGAGGGCGCGCGCCTGGCCTGGACCGCCGAGGTGAGCAGCGAGGCGATGCCCCGGCTGACCGCGGACCGGGTGTGGATCGTCGACCCGCTGGACGGCACCAGGGAGTACGCCGAGGAGGGGCGCGCCGACTGGGCGGTGCACGTGGCGCTCTGGTCGCGGCACGCGCCCACGCCGCACGGCCTGGTGGCGGGTGCGGTGGGCCTGCCGGCGCAGCACCGGGTGCTGGGCACGGACTACCCGCCGGCCTACCCGCCGATGCGGGTGGAGGCGGCCACGGCGGGTGGGTCGCGGACCATCCGGTTGGCGGCGAGTCGTAGCCGTCCGCCGGTTTTCCTGACCGATCTGGCGGCGGACGTCGGCGCTCATCTGGTTCCGATGGGCTCGGCGGGCGCGAAGATCGCCGCCGTGGTGACCGGTGAGGTCGACGCGTACATCCACGCGGGCGGGCAGTACGAGTGGGATTCGGCCGCTCCGGTGGCTGTGGCGACGGCCACCGGATTGCACGCTTCCCGGATCGACGGTTCTGCGCTGGAATACAACGAGGCCGACCCGCGTCTACCGGATCTGCTGGTCTGCCGCAAGGATCTCGCGAGTCGGTTGCTTGCAGCGTTGCAGCGGCACTCCGGGTAACCTGAGCGTTCTTCTTCACGAGTCCGACCGGAAAGGTCTGGAATCCGATGTGCGGATCCGAGCAAATCGAGTTCGTGTCATGACGTCCCCCGCCGCTTACCAGGTGTCGCACCTCGACGCGCTCGAGGCGGAGAGCATCTTCGTGATGCGCGAGGTCGTCGCCGAGATGGAGCGGCCGGTGCTGCTCTTCTCCGGCGGCAAGGACTCGATCGTGATGCTCCGGTTGGCGCAGAAGGCGTTCGCGCCGGCCAACGTCCCGTTCCCGGTGATGCATGTGGACACCGGGCACAACTTCCCCGAGGTGCTCGACTACCGCGACCAGCGGGTGGCCGAGCTGGGCCTGCAGCTCATCGTGGCGAGCGTCCCGGAGGCGCTGAACCGGGGCATGGTTCGTGAGTCGGCGGACGGCATGCGCAACCGGATCCAGACACCGGTGCTGCTCGACGCGGTGGAGAAGCACCGCTTCGACGCGCTCTTCGGTGGCGCCCGGCGGGACGAGGAGAAGGCTCGGGCCAAGGAGCGCGTGTTCAGCTTCCGCGACGAGTTCGGCCAGTGGGACCCGAAGAACCAGCGCCCGGAGCTGTGGTCGCTCTACAACGGCCGGCACCACCCGGGCGAGTCGATCCGGGTGTTCCCGCTGTCCAACTGGACCGAGCTGGACGTCTGGCACTACATCGCCCGGGAACGGATCCCGCTGCCGTCGATCTACTTCGCGCACGAGCGCGAGGTGATCGAGCGCGACGGCATGTTCTACGCGGTCAACGAGTTCTTCCGGGCCCGCGCCGGCGAGCAGCCGTTCAAGACCCAGGTGCGCTACCGCACCGTGGGTGACGCCTCCTGCACCGCGGCGGTCCGCTCGGACGCCGACACGGTGGAGAAGGTGATCGAGGAGGTGGCCGCCACCCGGATCACCGAGCGCGGCGCGACCCGCGGCGACGACCGGGTCAGCGAGGCCGCCATGGAGGACCGCAAGCGGGAGGGCTACTTCTGATGAGTGTCGACACCCTGGCCCCGGCCGACGGCGAGACCGCCGTCCGGCCGATGGACCTGCTGCGCTTCGCCACCGCCGGCAGCGTCGACGACGGCAAGTCGACGCTGATCGGCCGGCTGCTCTACGACACCAAGTCGCTCTTCAGCGACCAGTTGGCCGCGGTCGAGGCGGTCAGCGCGGCGCGCGGCGACGAATACACCAACCTGGCGCTGCTCACCGACGGCCTGCGGGCCGAGCGGGAGCAGGGCATCACCATCGACGTGGCATACCGCTACTTCGCCACGCCGCGGCGGAAGTTCATCATCGCCGACACCCCGGGGCACATCCAGTACACCCGGAACATGGTCACCGGGGCGTCCACCGCCGACCTGGCGCTGATCCTGGTGGACGCGCGCAAGGGCCTGGTCGAGCAGTCCCGCCGGCACGCGTTCCTGTGCTCGCTGCTGCGGGTGCCGCACCTGGTGCTGTGCGTCAACAAGATGGACCTGGTCGACTGGTCGCAGGAGGTCTTCGAGCGGATCGCCGACGAGTTCACCGCGTTCGCCGCGAAGCTCGACGTGCCGGACCTGACCGTGGTGCCGGTCTCCGCGCTGAAGGGCGACAACATCGTCTCCCGCTCGGAGAACATGCCGTGGTACGCGGGCCCCTCGCTGCTGCACCACCTGGAGCGGGTGCACATCGCCTCGGACCGGAACCTGGTCGACGTCCGCTTCCCGGTGCAGTACGTGATCCGGCCGCAGTCCACCACCGTCACCGACTACCGGGGCTACGCGGGCCAGGTGGCCTCGGGCGTGCTCAAGCCGGGTGACGAGGTGATGGTGCTGCCGTCCGGCTTCACCAGCCGGATCGCCGCGGTGGAGACCGCCGACGGGCCGGTGGACGAGGCGTTCCCGCCGATGTCGGTGACGGTCCGGCTGACCGACGAGATCGACATCTCCCGGGGCGACATGATCTGCCGGCCGAACAACGCCCCGATGGTCGCGCAGGACATCGAGGCGATGGTCTGCTGGATGGACGAGAGCCGGCCGCTCCAGGTGGGCGGCAAGTACGCGATCAAGCACACCACCCGGTCGGCGCGGGCGATCGTGCGCGAGCTGCACTACCGGCTGGACATCAACTCGCTGCACCGGGACGAGTCGGCCGGCGAGCTGAAGCTCAACGAGATCGGCCGGGTTCGGCTGCGGACCACCGTGCCGCTGCTCGCCGACGAGTACCGCCGCAACCGCACCACGGGCGGCTTCGTGATCATCGACGAGTCCACCAACCGTACGGTGGGCGCCGGCATGATCGTCGAGGCCGGCTGAGCCGCTGTGTGAGAGGGGGCCCCTTCTTGACGCCAGGCGTTAAGAAGGGGCCCCTCCTTACACGGGGGTGACGCCGGGGGCGGGGAGCACCGTGAGGGTGCCGGGGGCGGCGAAGCCGCGCTCGGCGTACGCGGCGGTCACGGCGTCGGCCACCGCGTCGGCGTCGGCGGCGTCGACCAGGGCGAGGACGCAGCCGCCGAAGCCGCCGCCGGTCATCCGCGCACCGTGCGCGCCGGCGGCCAGCGCCGCCTCGACCGCGGTGTCGACCTCCGGCACGGTGATTTCGAAGTCGTCACGCATCGAGGCGTGCGAGGCGGTCAGCAGCGGGCCGATGTCGCGGGCCCGCCCGGCGCGCAGCAGCGCGACGGTGTCGAGCACCCGCTGGTTCTCGGTGACCACGTGCCGGACCCGGCGGCGGGTCTCGTCGTCGTCGAGGCGGGCCAGCGCCGCGTCGAGGTCGGCGGTGGGCACGTCGCGCAGGGCGGTCACCCCGAGCGTCGCGGCGGCCCGTTCGCAGCTCTCGCGCCGGGCGGCGTACTCGCCGTCGGCGTGTCGGTGCGGCGCGCGCGAGTCGACGACCAGCACGGCCAGCCCGGCGGCGTCCAGGTCGAACGGGATCTGCTCGATCTCCTCGGTGCGGCAGTCGAGGAAGAGCGCGTGCCCCTCCTCGGCCCGGACGACCGCGGACTGGTCCATGATCCCGGTCGGCGCGCCGACGTAGTCGTTCTCGGCGCGTTGGGCGAGCCGGGGCCACCGGTCGGTGGGCAGGTCGAGCCCGCCGAGGTCGACCAGGGCGGCCAGCACGGCCGACTCGATGGCGGCGGACGAGGAGAGCCCGGAGCCGACCGGCACGTCGGAGGCGATCGCGAGTCGCGCGCCGGGGACGTCGAGGCCGGCGGCGCGCAGCGCCCACACCACGCCGGCCACGTAGGCGGCCCAGCCGTCGACCCGGCCGGGTTCGTCGGCTTCCGCGGCCCCGAACTCGACAGGCTCGTCGTCCAGCTCCGACCAGACCGTCCAGCGTCCGTGCGGGCCGGGCGTCGCGGCGACGACGGTACGTAGGGGGAGCGCGAAGGGCAGCACGAAGCCGTCGTTGTAGTCGGTGTGCTCGCCGATCAGGTTGACCCGTCCGGGAGCCGCCCAGCGGCCGGCCGGCTCGGCGTCGTACCGCTGCCGGAAGCCCTCGGTGGCGCGGTCCGCGACGTCGCCGCTCATGCGCGACGACCCGCGACGTGTTCGCGGTAGAACGCCCAGGCGTCGCCGACCATGTCGTGCAGGGTCGGCTTCGCCGGCGCCCAGCCCAACTCGTCGCGGGCCAGCGCGGACGACGCGACCAGCTCGGCCGGGTCGCCCTCGCGGCGGGGCGCCACCTCGACCGGCACCGGGTGGCCGGTGACCTCGCGGACCACGTCGACCACCTGGCGGTTGGTGAAGCCGTTGCCGTTGCCCAGGTTGTAGATCCGGTGCCGGCCTCCGGTGGCCGCGTCGAGCGCGAGCAGGTGGGCGCGGGCCAGGTCCTCGACGTGGATGTAGTCGCGCACGCAGGTGCCGTCGGCGGTGGGGTAGTCGTCGCCGAAGAGCTGGAGCTTCTCGCGCTGGCCGGCGGCCACGTCGAGCGCGATCGGGATGAGGTGCGTCTCCGGGTCGTGCCGCTCGCCGATGGTCCCGCCGCCGTGCCGGTAGGCGCCCGCGACGTTGAAGTAGCGCAGCGAGACCGCGCCCAGCTCGTGCGCGATCGCCTCGGAGGTGAGCGCCATGTCGACGGCCAGCTTCGTCGCACCGTAGGTGCTGGTGGGGGCCTTGACTGCGGTCTCCGGGATGGGCAGCTCGGTGGGGTTGCCGTAGACGGCGGCGGTGGAGGAGAAGACCATCCGCGGCACCCGGGCGGCGCGGACCGCGTCGATGAGGGCGAGCGAGCCGACGGTGTTGGTGTGCCAGTAGAGCTCGGGGCGGGTCATCGACTCGCCGGCGGCGATCAGGGCGGCGAAGTGCAGCACGCCGTCGAACCCGGCGTCGGGGGTGAGCACCCGGGCCGCCTCGTACACCGGCAGGTCGACGTGGGTGGCGTCGGGGGCGAGCGCCTCGCGGTGGCCGGTCCGCAGGTCGTCCAGCACGGTCACCCGGTGGCCGTGGTCGAGCAGCATCCGGGTCACCACGCTGCCGATGTAGCCGGCGCCGCCGGTGACGAGCAGTTTCACGTCGGTCCTCCTGCCTGGCCCGCGTCCGCGTCGGCCGTTCGTGATCACCCTACGGCCGGGGGCTGTGCCGCCGCTGTCGAGTGAGCCCCGCGCTATTCCACCACGAACCATCAGGATTGAACAGATCCGCACATCGGGTCAGGCCTCCGGCGGGCGCTGTCTACCATGCTTCTCATGCGGGAAGCGGGTGGTCCCGGGCTCCGGCGGCGACCGTCGGGGCAACCCCGGCGCGAACCCCGCCCGCTGGCCCGGGCCGTGGCCCGGGTCGTGGTGCGCGCCGCCGACGGCGCCACCCGCCTGGTGACCGGACTGCTCGGGGCGAGCCCCACCGCCGGGCGGGAACGGATCAGCGAGTCCGAGCTGCGCGACCTGGTGGCCGCCAACACGCTGCTCGACGCGGACGAGCGTCGGATCATCGACGAGGTGCTGGCGGCCGGCGCACGGCTGGTCCGCGAGGTGATGGTGCCCCGCACCGAGGTGGTCTTCCTCCCCGCCGCCCTGCCCGTGGCCGAGGCGCAGCGCCTGGTGCGGGTCGAGCCGCACACCCGATACCCGGTGGTGGACGGCACCCACGACGACGTGGTCGGCCTGGTGCACCTGCGGGACGTGCTGCTGCGCCCGGAGCCGGCCGGTCCGGTCACGGTCGGGGACCTGACCCGCGAGGTCAAGCGGCTGCCGGGCAGCAAACGGGTGCTCGCGGCACTCACCGAGATGCGCCGCGAGGGGCACCACCTGGCCGTGGTCGTCGACGAGTACGGCGGCACCGCCGGCATCGTCACCTGCGAGGACCTGGTCGAGGAGTTGGTCGGGGAGATCCACGACGAGGGCGGCGGCCCACCCGACCCGGTCGCCGACGGGCTGCCCGCCGTGGTCGACGGCCGGCTCAACCTGACCGACTTCGCCGAACGCACGGGTGTCCCCCTGCCCGCCGGCCCGTACGAGACGGTCGGCGGGTACGTGATGGCCGCGCTGGGCCGCCTGCCGGTGGCCGGTGACGAGGTGCCGGTGGCCGTCGACGCGGTGGACGGATCGGGCGCCACCGATCCGGAGGGCTGGCTGCTGCGGGTGCTGGCGCTCGACGGCCGGCGGGTGTCCCGCCTGGCGGTCTCCACCCGTCGCCTGCCCGAACCCCGGCGCGAGGTCAGCGGCCCGCCACCACCCGTACCGGCCCGACCCGCCGGCCCGTCATGACGGATCCCGGGGCTTGCTGACAGAATCACCGCCATGTCCGACGTACCCGTCCGCCCGCGCGTCTTCTCCGGCATCCAGCCGACGGCCGACTCGTTCCATCTCGGCAACTACCTGGGCGCGCTGCGGCACTGGGTGGCCCTGCAGGACAGCCACGACGCGTTCTACTGCGTGGTGGACCTGCACGCGATCACCGCGGGCCACGACCCGGCGGTGCTGAAGCGGCGCAGCCGGGTGGCGGCCGCGCAGCTCTTCGCGCTGGGCATCGACCCGGAGCGCAGCACCCTCTTCGTCCAGTCGCAGGTGCCCGAGCACCCGCAGCTGGCCTGGGTGCTCGGCTGCATCACCGGCTTCGGCGAGGCCGGCCGGATGACCCAGTTCAAGGACAAGTCGCAGAAGCAGGGCAGCGAGCGGGCCAGCGTCGGCCTGTTCACCTACCCGATCCTGCAGGCCGCCGACATCCTGCTCTACCAGGCGCACGCGGTGCCGGTCGGCGAGGACCAGCGGCAGCACCTGGAGCTCTCCCGTGACCTGGCCCAACGGTTCAACTCGCTGTTCGGCCCGACCTTCACGGTGCCGGTGCCACACATCGTGAAGGACACCGCCAAGATCACCGACCTGCAGGATCCCACGGCCAAGATGTCGAAGTCGTCCTCCTCGCCGGCCGGCATCATCGACCTGCTGGAGGACCCGGCCCGTTCGGCCAAGAAGATCCGCTCGGCGGTCACCGACACCGGCCGCGAGATCGTCTTCGACGCGGAGGGGAAACCGGGCGTCTCCAACCTGCTCACCATCTACTCCGCGCTCTCCGGTCGCGGCATCGACGACCTGGTCGGCGCGTACGACGGCCGGGGCTACGGCGACCTCAAGAAGGACCTCGCCGAGGTGGTGCGGGAGTTCGTCAACCCGGTCCAGGAGCGCACCAACGGCTACCTGGACGACCCGGCCCAGCTGGACAAGCTGCTCGCGCAGGGTGCGGAGAAGGCCCGGGCGGTCGCGGCCGGCACGCTGCGTGCCGTCTACGACCGGGTCGGCTTCTTCCCCCCGGTGCGGTCCGAGTAGCGGCCGGCGCAGAGATGTCGGACAACGTGACGGCCGGCGGGGACACGATCCAGATCGGGATCGCGGTGGACATCCCCGAGCCGTGGGGCGGGATGCTCACCCGCCGGCGGGTCTCCGCCGGTGACCCGCAGGCCGTGCCGGCCCACGTCACCCTGCTCGGGCCCACCGAGATCCCGGTCCACGCGCTGCCCGCCGTCGAGGAGCACCTGACCGGGGTGGCCGCCGCGCACCTGCCGTTCACCCTGCACCTACGGGGCACCGGCACGTTCCGCCCGGTCACCCAGGTGGTCTTCGTGACGGTGGCGGCCGGGATCAGCGAGTGCGAGCTGCTGGCCTCCGCCATCAACTCGGCCCCCGAGCTGCGCCGCGAGGCGCGCTTTCCCTACCACCCGCACGTGACGGTGGCCCAGGACGTACCGCCCGAGGTGCTCGACAAGGCGTACGAGGACCTCGCCGACTTCTCCGCGCTGTTCGAGGTGGAGGCGTTCACGCTCTTCTCGCACAGCGGGGCGGCCCGGTGGCAGCCTCGCCGCGACTTCCGGCTCGGCGGCCGGCGCTGAGCACCCGGCCGGCCGGGCCCCCTCCGCCGGGGGCGGCGATCGGCGAGGATGGCGGGGTGAACGTCTTCGGCCGGGTCGAGGCGGCCCTCGGGCGCCGGATCGACGCGGCCCGCGGTCGCTCGCCGATCTTCGACCACCTGTGGCAGGCCGGGACGCTCTACGCCGACCTGCTCGCCGGTCGGCTCGCCGCCGCCATCGCCTACTACGGCTTCTTCGCCGTGTTCGCGCTCGCGCTGGTCGCATACTGGATCTTCGGCGCGGTGCTGCGGGACAACGAGGACGTCAGCCGCGCGGCGGCCGAATTCCTGCGGGAGAACCTGCCCTTCCTCGACCCGGCGCAGATCGCCGAGAGCAGCAGCACCGTCGGCGTGGTCGGTCTGATCATCCTGGTCTTCACCGGGATCGGGTGGGTGGAGGCGATCCGCTCCTCGCAGCGGCTGATGTACGGCTTCAACCAGCAGCCCGGCAACCTGGTCGTGCGCCGCCTGGTCGACCTCGGCGTGCTGGTCGCGGTCTTCGTGCTGCTCTTCGTCTCGGTCGCCGCCGTCGACGCGTTGGAGTCGCTGCTGCGGTTCCTGCTGCGCAGCACCGGTTCGGTCGGCCTGACCACGGTCAGCGCGGTGCTCAGCGTGCTGGTCAACGCCGTGCTGGCCGCCGCGCTGCTGCTGGCCGTGCCGCGGCTGCGGATGAGCCGGCGGCGGCTGCGCCCGGCGGTGCTGACCGTCGCCATCGGGATCACGCTGCTCAACACCGTGGGGCGTTACTACGTGGTGCGCACCGAGCGGAACCCGGCCTACACGGTGGTGGCGACCGCGGTGGGCCTGCTGCTCTACCTCTACCTGCTCAACCAGTTGGTGCTCTTCGGCGCCGCGCTCGCCGCGACCAGCCGGTACGGCCGGGTGGTCGATCTCGCCGAGGGTGGGGCGGGGGCACGGGAGGTGGACGTGGAGGCGGACGTGCTCGACGAGGAGACCGATCCGGGCACCCCCGGGGGCGGGGGATGAGCCCGTGGGTCCGGGTCGACGCCGGGTCGGCGGTGCCCCCGTACGAGCAGGTGCGCGCGCAGCTCGCGAGCGCCATCGGCGACGGCCGGCTGGCGGTGGGCACCCGGCTGCCCGCGGTCCGGCAGCTCTCCGCCGACCTGGGGCTGGCGGTGAACACGGTGGCCCGGGCCTACCGCGAGTTGGAGTCCGCCGGCCTGGTGGAGACGAGGGGCCGGCACGGCACGGTGGTGGCCCCCGGCCGCGACGACGCCATCGACCGGCTGCACCGGGTCGCCGCCGGGTACGCGGCCGAGGCGCGTCGCCTCGGTGTCCCGCCGGAGCGGGCGCTCGCCCTGGTCCGTGCGGCGCTGGACGCCGGTACGCGCGGTGGAGAGCGGTCGCCTGAGCGGTGAGAGTCGGGGGATTGGCGTCCCCACGCGGGCGCGCAGCGACAATGATGGGCCGGTGGGCGCACTCGTGACACTGGACCTGCCGGACGACTCGCCGATGCTGGGCCTGCCGTGGATCATCACGTTCGGCCCGCTCGCCGCGGAGGACGAGTGGGAGCCGGTGGTCTGCGGCCCGTACGAGCGACCGCACGCGTTGGCGCTGGCCGAGGCGGTGGTCGCCGAGGAGCAGCTGATGGCGGTCGTGGAGCCGATGCTGCCGGCGCTCACCCCGGAGGAGATCCGCGGCGAGATCGCCGCCGCGCAGATCGCCGCCGCGGACGAGGCCGCCGAGATCGACCAGGCGGACCTCTACGGCGATTTCGAGGACGTCATCGACGACGAACTGGAGTTGGCCGCCGAGCGTCGGCCGGAGCCGCAACCGGCGAACCCGCCGGACACCGACGAGGTGCGGGCCGGTTTCGCCCGGATCGCCGCGCTGCTCACCGCCAAGGGCGGTGGAGCGCCGGCGCGACCGTGATGGACACCGGCCCCCGGGAGCGGACTCCCGGGGGCCGGTACCACCTCACCCCCCACCACAAGGGGTCGGCAGCCCAGCCGCCCGTCGGCGCGGAGCACAACGGACGACCAGGTCGTTCGCGGGTTACCCGGCTCAGCGCCGTTCGAACCACGCGGCTGCGTCCACCGGCAGGACGTGTCCCTCGCCCCGCTCGGTGAGGTCGGCGCTGGCGACGAGCGGCCGGCCGTGGCCGGCCACCGCCACGTCGGCGCCGCTGAGGTTGACCACGCAGGTCAGCTCGGTGTCGCCGGCGGCGCGGCGGAACGCCAGCACGCCGGGCTCGGTCTCCAGCCAGGTGATGCCGGCGAGGCCGGCCAACGCCGGGTGCTCGCCGCGGATCCGCAGCGCGGCGCGGTAGAGCTCCAGCGTCGAGCCGGGCGCGCCGGTCTGGGCGGCCACCGAGAGGGCCCGCCAGGTCGCGGGCGCGGGCAGCCAGCTCAGCTCGCTGCCGTCCGGCCCGAAGCCGTACGGGGCCAGCTCGCCGCTCCACGGGATCGGCACCCGGCAGCCGTCGCGGCTCTCGCCGGTGCGCTTGAACGCCGGGTCCTGGCGTAGCTCGTCGGGGAGGTCCAGCACCTCCGGCAGGCCCAGCTCCTCGCCCTGGTAGACGTAGGCGCAGCCGGGCAGCGCGAACATCAGTAGCGCGGCGGCCCGGGCGCGGCGCAGGCCGACCTCGCCGTCGCCGTAGCGGGTGACGTGGCGCTGCCGGTCGTGGTTGGAGAGCACCCAGGTGGTCGGCGCGCCGACGATCGTCGACTCGGCGAGCGCGGTGTCGATGACCTTGCGGAACGAGTCGGCCGACCAGGTGGCGTCGAGGAAGTCGAAGCTGAACGCCTGGTGCAGCTCGTCCGGGCCGATGTAGCGGGCCAGCCGCTGCGGGGTCTCGGCCCAGGCCTCGGCGACCGCCATTCGACCGCCGGGGTAGCTGTCCAGGATCGGCCGCCAGGCGCGGTAGATGTCGTGCACCTCGTCCTGGTCGAAGTAGGGCAGCCGGCCCTTGCCGAGCAGCTCCGACTGGCGTTGCCCGGTGGTCATCGAGTTGAAGCCGACGTCGGGCAGCCCCTCGGCCTTGATCATCCCGTGTGCCACGTCGATCCGGAAACCGTCCACCCCACGGTCCAGCCAGAACCGCAGGACGTCCTCGAACTCGGCGCGCACCTCGGGGTGGCGCCAGTCCAGGTCGGGCTGGGCCGGGTCGAACAGGTGCAGGTACCACTGGCCGTCGACGACCCGGGTCCAGGCGGGGCCGCCGAAGATGCTCTCCCAGTCGTTGGGGGGCAGCTCGCCCTGCTCGCCCTTGCCGTCGGCGAACAGGTAGCGCTCGCGTTCCGGCGAGCCCGGGCCGGCGGCGAGCGCCGCGGTGAACCACTGGTGCGCGCTGGAGGTGTGGTTGGGCACCAGGTCGACGATGATCCGCAGGCCCAGGGCGTGCGCATCGGTGATCATCTCGTCGAAGTCGGTCAGGTCGCCGAAGAGCGGGTCCACGTCGCGGTAGTCGGCCACGTCGTAGCCGGCGTCGACCTGCGGCGAGGTGTAGAAGGGGGTCAGCCAGAGCGCGTCCACGCCCAGGTCGCGCAGGTAGGGCAGGCGTCCGCGGATGCCCTGGAGGTCACCGACGCCGTCGGAGTTCGCGTCGGCGAAGCTGCGGACGTAGACCTGGTAGACGACCGCGGAGCGCCACCAGTCGTCGTCGGTGGTCAGCGGCGCGGGGGTGGGGGCGGAGGTCATCGGTGTCGATTCCCGTTCTGTGGCGGCGCAGGGTGTCTGAGCAGAATGCCGCGCGGGCTCTGCAAGAGTCAAGCATTACTTGCGCAAGAAATGACCGCGATCACGCGCCGACCAGCCCGATCGCGCACGCCCCGCCGTCCCGCATCCCGAGACACCCCCCGCGCGCCGCCTTCCCGCGATCTTGCACCTGTGGCCCTTGTCGCGGGCGATTCACCCCGTTTGCCGGGGCGGAAAGCGCAAGATCGCCGGGGGTCAGGCGGGGACGGCGAGGGAGGCGGGGGTGGGGCGCTGGCGCTTGACCGAGGGGGCGGGGCGGGCGACGGCGGTGGAGCCGCGGACCACCAGTTCGGGGCGGAAGAGGTATTCCGAGTGCGGGGCGGCGTGGCCGTTGATCTCGTCGACCAGGGCCCGCACCGCGGCGACCGCCATCGCGGTCACCGGCTGGCGCATGGTGGTCAGCGGCGGGTCGGTGAAGGCCATCAGCGGCGAGTCGTCGTAACCGACCACGGACAGCTCGCCGGACACGGACCGGCCGCGCTGCCGGGCGGCCCGGATCGCGCCGAGCGCCATCAGGTCGGAACCGCAGACGATGCCCGTGACGTCCCGCTCGATGAGCCGGCCGGCGGCCGCCTCGCCGCCCTCCACGCCGAACAACGACAGCTCGGCCAGCTCGTCCAGCTCGGTCTCGGTGGCGCCGGCGAGCCGGGACATGGCGGCCCGGAAGCCGGCCACCCGGCGCTGCACCGGCACGAACCGGTCCGGGCCGGTGATCAGGCCGATCCGGCGGTGGCCGAGTGCGACCAGGTGGGCGACGGCCAGCTCGGTCGCCGCCCGGTCGTCGCAGGAGACGAACGGCGCGGCGATGTTCGGGGCGAACCCGTTGATCATGACGATCGGCAGTGGCCGGGCGATCAGCGCCCGGTAGCGGTCGTGGTTGGCGGCGGTGTCGGCGTGCAGCCCGGAGACGAAGACGATGCCGGAGACCTGGCGGTCCAGCAGCATCTCCACGTACTCGTCCTCGGTGACCCCGCCCGGCGTCTGCGTGCAGAGCACCGGGGTGAACCCGCTCTGCGCCAGCGTCGACTCGATGACCTGGGCGAACGCCGGGAAGATCGGGTTCTCCAGCTCGGGCACGACCAGGCCGACCAGTCCCGCGCTGCGCTTGCGCAGCCGGGCCGGGCGCTCGTAGCCGAGCACGTCGAGGGCGGTGAGGACGGCCTGCCGGGTCTCCGGGGCCACTCCGGGGCGGTCGTTGAGCACCCGCGACACCGTGGCCTCGCTGACTTCGGCCTGTTGGGCGATGTCGGACAGTCGAGCGCGCATGGCGGCACTTTAGCTCAACGGCAAAGTCTTGCGTAGACTTCTGCAAGCCCTTCCATTCTCTGCAACCTCTTGCTAACGTCCCCGCAACATGCGAGAGCAGCGGCGCAGTACCCCCGCGCCGGTCAGCAAGAAATTTCAGAGGTTCCACTGGCGGTTGCCCTTCCCCCGGCGGACCGCCATGACGACAGGAGTACCGATGCGCATCCGTACCGCGGGTGTGGTCGCCGTCCTCGGCCTGGCGCTCGCCGCGTCCGGCTGTGGTGACAGCGGCAGCGACAAGCCGGCCGCCGAGCAGTCCGCCAGCAAGGCGACCGGTGGCAAGCTGGTCATCTGGGCCGACGACAAGCGCACCGCCGCCCTCAAGCCCTTCGCCGAGGAGTTCGGCAAGGAGAACGGCGTGACCGTCGAGGTCCAGGCCGTCTCCAAGGACCTGCAGACCAACTTCGTCACCGCCTCCCAGCAGGGCAGCGGCCCGGACGTCGTGGTCGGCGCCCACGACTGGATCGGCAACCTGGTCCAGAACGGCGCCATCGACCCGGTCCAGCTGCCGGCCGAGCAGAAGGCCGGCTTCAACGAGACCGCGATCAAGGCCGTCACGTTCAACGGTCAGCTCTACGGTGTGCCCTACGCCACCGAGAACGTCGCGCTGATCCGCAACACCGAGCTGGCCCCCGAGGCGCCGAAGACGATCGAGGACCTGGTCACCGCCGGCAAGAAGCTCAAGGCGGAGAAGAAGGCCAGCGAGATCCTCTGCCTCCAGTCCGGGCAGAACGGCGACGCGTACCACATCTACCCGCTGTACACCTCGGCCGGCGGCTACCTGTTCGGCACCGCCGCCAACGGCGACTACGACCCGAAGGACCTGGGCGTGGGCAAGCCGGAGTCGATCGCCGCGTTCCAGAAGATCGCGAAGCTCGGTGAGAAGGGCGAGGGCGCGCTGAAGCGGTCCATCACCCCGGAGAACTCGATCTCCACCTTCACCGGCAAGAAGTGCGCCTTCCTGGTCTCCGGCCCGTGGGCCGTGGCCGACGCCAAGAAGGCCGGCATCAAGTACGACATCTCCCCGGTCCCCGGCTTCGCCGGCGCCAAGGAGGCCCAGCCGTTCGTGGGCGTCCAGGCGTTCTACGTCGCCGCCAAGGGCAAGAACAAGGCCCTGGCCCAGGAGTTCGTCACCAACTACGTGACCAAGCCCGAGCTGGCCGTCGCGCTCTACCAGGCCGAGCCGCGCCCGCCGGCGCTGACCGCCGCCTTCGACCAGGTCAAGGGCGAGGACGCGGACCTGGCCAAGTTCTCCGAGGCCGGCAAGAACGGCCAGGTGCTCCCGGCGATCCCGGCCATGGCCGCGATCTGGGACCCGTTCGGCAAGGCCGAGGCCGCCGTCATCGGCGGCGCCGACCCGGCCAAGACGATCACGGCCGCTGGCAAGACCATCCAGGGCCAGATCAAGTAATGAGCGAGCCGCTGTCCGGCCCGGGGTCCGCCACGCGGACCCCGGGCCGGGAGCCCGCTCGGCCCGGGCTCCCGCGCTCCTCCCGCAACGCGCGGAACCACGCGCCGATCACCGCGACCGGTCTCGTCGTCAAGGTGGTCCTGCTCGGCCTGGTGGCCGGAATCGCGCTCTGGGCGGCGTTCCCGCTCATCGAGGCCGGATACTGGCTCGGACTGGGCGTCCTGGCGGTCACCACCGCCGGCCTGTTCTACCTCTACCTGGGCCGCCGGCACATCCCGGCCAAATACCTGGTCCCCGGCACGCTCTTCCTGATCGCCTTCCAGATCTTCCCGGTGCTCTACACCGCGAGCACCGCGTTCACGAACTTCGGCGACGGGCACCGCGGCAGCAAGGACGACGCGGTCGTCGCCATCCAGACCTCCTCGGTGAAGCAGGTGCCCGGCTCGACCGAGTACGCCCTCACCATCGCCACCAAGGGCGACCCGGCGACCGGCGACCTGACCTTCCTGCTCAGCGACCCGAAGACCAAGCAGGTCTTCGCCGGGGACGCGGGCGGGCTGCGCCCACTCGACGCCGCCGACGTCACCGTCAGCAGCCTCAGTGGCAAGATCACCGCCGCCGACGGCTACACCGTGCTGAACATCGGGCAGGCCAGCAGCCGCAGCGACGCCGTCACCGCGCTGATCGTGCCCACCGACGACGGCGCCATCCGCTCCAACGGCCTCACCCGGGCCTACGAGGGCAAGGCAGCCCGGGCGTACGACGCCGACTGCGACTGCGTCAAGGACAGCGAGACCGGCAAGACCTGGACCGCCGACGAGAAGGTCGGCTCCTTCGTCGCCGCCGACGGGGAGCGGCTCACCCAGGGCTGGAAGGTCAACGTCGGGCTGAAGAACTTCGGCGCGGTGCTCACCGACCCGAACATCGCCAAGCCGTTCTTCGGCACGCTGGCGTGGAACTTCGCGTTCGCGATCGGCTCGACCGGGTTCACCTTCCTGCTCGGCATGGCCATCGCGCTCGCGCTGCACTCGCCCCGGATGCGGGGCACCAACTTCTACCGGGTGCTGCTGATCCTGCCGTACGCCATGCCGTCGTTCGCGATGCTGCTGGTCTGGCGGGACATGTTCAACACCGACTTCGGCCTGCTCAACAACCTGTTCGGGCTGAACGTCGACTGGTTCGGCGGGGCCTGGTCGGCCCGGATCGCCGTGCTGCTGGTGCAGCTCTGGCTCGGCTACCCGTACATGTTCCTGGTGGCCACCGGCGCGCTCCAGGCCATCCCCCGGGAGCTGACCGAGGCCACCTCGGTCGACGGGGCGTCGCCCTGGCAGTCGTTCAAGTCGGTCACCCTGCCGCTGCTGCTGGTGGCGCTCTCGCCGCTGCTGATCGCGTCGTTCGCGTACAACTTCAACAACGTCAACGCGATCCTGTTCACCACCGAGGGTGGGCCGTTCGCGCCGGACAACCCGCGCAACGGCGCCACCGACCTGCTGATCACCTACACCTACCGGCTGGCGTTCGGCGCCCAGGGCGCCGAGTTCGGCCTGGCCGCCACCGTCTCGATCTTCATCTTCGCGATCGTGGCGACGGTGTCGGCGATCAGCTTCCGGCGCACCCGCAAGCAGGAGGAGGTGTACTCGTGACCAGCCTCGCGGAAACGCCGGCGGCTCACCGCGGCACCGGTCGCGGTCCGGCCGGCCGGACCCGCAGCCGGTGGTTCGCCCAGGTCGGCTGGCGACACCTGGTCGGGGTGCTGGCCGTGGTGTTCAGCCTCTTCCCGATCCTGTTCGTGATCTCGGCGGCGCTCAACCCGCTCGGCACGCTCTCCTCCACCCAGTTGCTGCCGACCGGTGCGTCGTTGGAGAACTTCACCAACCTGTTCGACCGCACCGCGTTCGGCCACTGGTTCCTCAACTCGCTGCTGCTCGCGGGCGTGGCCAGCTTCGCGTCGATCTTCCTGTCGGCGCTGGCCGCGTACGCGTTCTCCCGGATGCGGTTCGCCGGGCGCCGGGTCGGCCTGCTGGCATTGCTGCTGATCCAGATGTTCCCGCAGTTCCTGGCGATCGTGGCGATCTTCCTGATCTTCACCACGCTCACCGACCTCTACCCGGGGATCGGCTTCAACACCCCGTGGGGCCTGTTCCTGCTCTACATGGGTGGCGCGCTGGGGGCCAACACCTGGCTGATGAAGGGCTTCTTCGACACGCTGCCGAAGGAGTTGGACGAGTCGGCGACCATGGACGGCGCCTCACACGTGCAGGTCTTCTTCCGGATCATGCTGCCGCTGGTGGCGCCGATCCTGGCGGTGACCGGCCTGCTCGCGTTCATCGGGTCGATCAACGAGTTCATCATCGCCAACGTGTTCCTCACCAACACCGAGTCGAAGACCCTCGCGGTCGGCATGTACGGCCTGGTGGCGGGCGAGCGCAACAACAACTTCGGGATGTTCGCGGCGGGCACGCTGCTCACCGCGATCCCCACGGTGCTGGTGTTCCAACTGCTCCAGCGCTACATCGTCTCCGGCCTCACCTCCGGAGCGGTAAAGGGCTGAGCCTCCTCGGCTCACGCTGCGGCAAGGGCGTCGTGTCGGCGTACACCACAGCGGTTGGGAAGGCGGACCGTCGCGGTCGGGTGACCGACCGCGACGGTCGCCCCACTCACTGTCGGTACGACGCGAAAGGCCGCACCATGTCCCTTCAGCCCCACCACGACGGCTCCGCCACCTACGTGCCGGAGCAGGAGCCCGCGCTCGGGCAGACCGTGCCGGTCTTCGTCCGGGTGCCGGCCGGCGGCGGCGTCGACCAGGTGCACGTGCGCACCACCGGCGACGGCGAGCCGCACTTCGCCGAGGCGGTGGTCGACCGGACCGCCGGTGGCGACGTGTGGTGGCGGGCCGAGGTCGAGGTCCGCAACCCGGTCAGCAACTACCGTTTCCTGCTCGACGGCGACCACGGTGCCCGTTGGCTGAACGCGGCCGGCACGGCCGCCCACGACGTGCCGGACCACGGCGACTTCAAGCTGGTCAGCCACGCGCCGCCGCCGGCCTGGGCCCGGGACGCGGTGATCTACCAGATCTTCCCGGACCGGTTCGCCCGCTCGGCCGCCGCGGACGGCCGCACCGCCCCGGACTGGGCCATCGGATGTGACTGGGACACCCCGGTCATCGGCCGTGGCCCGGAGACGCCCCGCCAGTTCTACGGCGGCGACCTGGACGGGATCACCGAGCGCCTGGACCACCTGGACCGGCTCGGCGTCAACACGGTCTACCTGACCCCGATCTTCCCGGCCCGCTCCAACCACCGGTACGACGCGTCCAGCTTCGACACCGTCGACCCGCTGCTCGGCGGCGACGCGGCGCTGGTCCGGCTCGCCGACGCGGTACGCGCCCGGGGCTGGCGGCTGCTCGGCGACATCACCAGCAACCACACCGGCGACGCGCACCGGTGGTTCACCAACGCGATCTCCGACGTCGACGCGCCGGAGCGCGAGCTGTACTACTTCGACCTGGCCGGTGGCGACTACGAGTCGTGGAACGGGGTGAAGTCGCTGCCGAAGCTCAACTGGGGCAGCGCGGAGCTGCGCCGCCGCTTCGCCACCGCCGAGGACTCGTTGCTGCGCCGCTGGCTGCGCCCGCCGTACGGGCTGGACGGCTGGCGGGTGGACGTGGCGAACATGACCGGCCGGCGCGGCGCGGACGCGTACACCCACGAGGTGGCGCGGCTGCTGCGCGAGGTGGTCGCCGAGACCCGGCCGGACGGGCTGCTGCTCGCCGAGCACGGCCACGACCACACCGGCGACCTGGACCGCGACGGTTGGCACGGCACCATGAACTACGTCGGGTTCACCGACCCGGTGTGGTCCTGGCTGCGGGCGGGCGACGGCCCGGTGCCGAACTTCCTCGGCACGCCGGGCGGGGTGCGGCGGCGGGACGCGGACGCGGTGCTGGCCACCATGAACGCCTACCGGTCGCTGGTCTCCTGGCGGTCGTACACGCACTCGTGGCAGCTCCTCGGCTCGCACGACTCGGCCCGGATCCGCACGGTGGTCGGCGACGCGGCCCGGCAGGAGGTGGCCGCCGGGCTGCTCGCCACCATGCCCGGCACCCCTGTCGTCTTCGCCGGTGACGAGCTGGGCCTGACCGGCACCAACGGCGAGGGCTCGCGGACCCCGATGCCGTGGCACCGGCCGGAGAGCTGGGACCGGCGCACGTTCGACGCGTACCGGTCGCTGCTGGCGCTGCGCCGCGACGAGCCGGCGCTGCGGCACGGCGGCCTGCGGTGGGTGCACGCCGACGCGGACACGCTGGTCTTCCTCCGCGAGACGCCGACCGGGACGGTGCTGGCGCTGGCCCGCCGTGCCCACGGCGCCCCGGTCCACCTGACCGGCCTGCCCGCCGCCGAGAACATCTACGGCGGCGCGCCCGCGTTGCGCCCAGGCGCGCCCCTGCCGGCGGACGGCCCCACCTTCCAGCTCTGGCGCTGGTGAAAGGAGGGGCCCCTTGTTAACGCATTCTGCATAACAAGGGGCCCCTCCTAACACCTCAGCGCAGGAGCGCGCGGGCGCCGGTGAGGTAGGTGGCGCGGTCCGGGGAACCGGTGAGGATGCGCTGGGTGAAGTAGCCCGGCACCAGCCCGAGCAGCGCCGCGCCCACGGCGGCGGGATCGGCGTCGGGGGGCAGCTCGCCGGCGTCGCGCGCCCGGGTCGCGGCCGTCACGAAGTGGCCGCGCAACCGGGTGTACGTGGCGGCGACGAACTCGGCCAGCACCGGGTCGCGCTGCGCCTCGCTCCACACCTGGAGTGCCAGCGGCAGCACGCCGTCCGGGCCGAGTTGGGTGTCGACGAAGGTCAGGGCGCGCTCCAGCACGCCGGTCAGCGGCAGCGGCGGCTCGGCCGTGGACAGGTCGGCGAAGGTCGCGTCGGCGGTGCCGATGACCGCCTGGGCGATGGCCGTGATCAGGTCGTTCTTGCTGGGGAAGTAGCGGTAGACGGCCCCGACGGAGAGCCCGGCCTCCTTGATCACGTCCTGCATCGAGGTGTGGTGGAACCCGTCGCGCACGAAGCAGCGCCGGGCCGCGTCGAGGATCTGCTGGCGGCGGGCGGCGAGGTGCTGCTCGGAGACGCGTGGCACGACACACATCCTAAAGCGAACGTTCGTTCTTGACGAACGCGGCGCGGCGGCGCACGCTCGCCTCAAGAGAACGAACATTCGTTTTAGGGAGATCGCGATGCCCGCTCGCCCTGGACCCTCGCCGCGCTGCTCGTCGGCGTGGTGGTGATGGCGCAGGCGCTGCTCGTACCCCTGTTCGCGGCGCCCGCCGCGCACCTCGCGCCGCGCGACCTGCCGGTGGCCGTGGCCGGTCCGCCGCCGGCCGTCGCCGAGCTGACCACCGGCCTCGCGGCGGCCCGTCCCGGGGGGCTTCCCGGTCACCGCCCCGCCGGACGCGGCGGCGGCCGACCGGGCGCTGCGCGACCGGGAGGTCTACGCCGCGTTCGTGGTCGGGCCGGACGGCGTCGCCCTGCACACCGCGCCGGCCGCCAGTCCGACCGTGGCCGCCCTGCTCACCGAGGCCGCCGGCCAGCTCGCGGCCGGCCGCCCGGTTCCGGTGACGCCGGTCGTGCCGGCCGACCCGGACGACCCGCGCGGGGCCGGGTTCGCCGCCGGGTTCCTGCCGCTGGCGCTCACCGGCATGCTGGCCGGCGCGCTGCTCACGCTGCTGGTCGCCGGCCGCCGCGCCCGGCTGGCCGGCCTGATCGGGTACGCGGTGCTGGCCGGCGCGGCCGGCGTCGCGGTGCTGCCCGGCTGGCTCGGCCTGCTCGGCGGCGACCCGTGGCGGGAGGCGGCCGCGATCGGCCTGTTCTCGCTCGCCGCGGCCGGCTTGGTGGCGGGTCTCGGCGCGCTGCTCGGCCGCGCCGGCCTCGGCCTCGGGGCGCTTCTCGTCTTCCTGGTCGGCAACCCGCTCTCCGCGGTCGCCGCCGCGCCCGAGCTGCTGCCGCAGCCGTGGGGCGCGGTCGGGTAGTTCCTGCCGGTCGGCGCCGGCGGCACCCTGCTGCGTTCGGCGGCCTTCTTCGACGGCGCGGGCGCCGGCCGCCCGCTGGCGGTGCTGGCCGGGTACGCGCTGGTCGGGTTGGCCCTGGTCCTCGTCGGCCGTCGGTCGGGCGGCGGCGTGGACCCGGAGGCGGTGCCGGCCCGGCCGGCGGCGGCCCAGGTCACGGTATGACGGCACCTGGGCGAGCTGGCTACTACGGGGCGTCGTTGATGGGGGAGGATGGCCGGCGTGGAAGCTCTTCGACTGATCCTTCTCTACGTCCATCTGATCGGCTTCGCGCTGCTGCTCGGCGGCGGGGTCGCCCAGTACGTGAGCGGCCGGCTGCGGATCAACGCGGCCATGCTGTGGGGGGCGGTGATCCAGATCCTGACCGGTCTCGGGCTCTCCGCGCCGCTGCGCGACGGCGACGAACCGGCCCCGGCGAAGCTTGTTACCAAGTTGGTGCTCGCGTTGCTCATCTTCGTCATGGTCTTCTTCTCCCGTAAGCGGGAATCCGTGAACCGTGGGCACTTCCTCGCGATCATCGGGTTGACCCTGCTCAACGCGGCGGTCGCGGTCTTCTGGCGGTAGCCCGCCAGGCAACGGAAGAGCATCAGGAAACGGACGTTCAGGACGCGACCGCGCACGCCTACCAGCCGGAAAAGTGATCTGCCCCACCCAAGGGTTACGCCGGGGTAACGGACGCTCAACAGTCGTGCACGATTGTCGGCCGGTGGGTGGGCGCGGGCGTACGCTCCCGTCCGTAACGTGGGACGCCGGCGGCACACCGCAGGCCGGCGCAAGGGCATGCGTACCGCGCACGACGCGGGCGCAATGGGAAGGAGACGTCTTGCGCTCTGTGCGTGGGATGCGGATCGCCTCCGCCTTCGTGGCGGGTGGCCTCGTGCTGGGCGCCGCCGCGTGTGGTGAGGCTCCGGACGACGACAACAACAACGCCGGCGGCACTGGCGGCAAGAAGTACAGCGCCTGCATGGTGACCGACGTCGGTGGCATCGACGACAAGTCCTTCAACACCTCGGCCTGGAAGGGCCTCCAGGAGGCGAAGAAGGAGAACGACAACATCGACATCAAGAACGTCCAGTCGAAGGCCGAGGCGGACTACGAGGTCAACCTCAAGGGCTTCGTCGACCAGAAGTGCGACTTCATCCTGGCCGTCGGCGGCCTGATGCAGGACGCCACCAAGGCGGCCGCCACCGCGAACCCGAACCAGCAGTTCGCGATCGTGGACGCGAACCCGGGCGTGGCGAACGTCTACCCGATGCAGTTCGACACCGCGCAGGCCGCGTTCCAGGCCGGCTACCTGGCCGCCGGGATGAGCAAGAGCGGCAAGGTGGGCACCTACGGCGGCCTGCCGATCCCGCCGGTCACCATCTTCATGGACGGCTTCGCCGACGGGGTGGCGTACTACAACAAGGCCAAGACCAAGAACGTCTCGGTCCTCGGCTGGGACAAGGCCACCCAGAAGGGCTCCTTCACCAACGACTTCGTCAAGCAGGACGAGGGCAAGAAGGTCTCCGACGCGCTGGTCGCCCAGGGCGCCGACATCATCATGCCGGTCGCCGGCGGCGCCGGCCTCGGCACCACCGCCGCGGCCAAGGCCTCGGGCGGCAAGTACTCGGTCATCTGGGTCGACGTCGACGGCTGCGAGAGCACCCCGGACTGCTCGGCGATCATGACCACGGTCGTCAAGAACATCCCGGAGGCCGTCAAGGAGGCCGTGGTGAAGGCCGCCGGTGGTGAGAAGCTCCAGTCCACCCCGGGCTTCGTGGGCACGCTGGCGAACACCGGTGTCTCCATCGCGCCGTACCACGACTTCGACAGCAAGGTCCCGGCGGACCTGAAGGCCGAGGTCGACAAGATCAAGACGGACATCGCCGCCGGCACCATCACGGTCACCTCGAAGGCCCAGCCGACCAAGTGACCGCCCCGCCGGCCGCCGCGGTGAGAGCATCGGCAGCGGGGCCGGCGAGCACCAGGTAGCACGATCCGGCCGTCCCGGGCGTACGGGTTCCGACCCCACGCCCGGGGCGGCCGGTCACCTTCATCCCCCACACCCCCACCCGACGCGGTGGCGGCGCGGCAGTGGCTACGCTGCACCATCGCTTGCACTCCAGGAGGTTGCGCTGAGACTCGAACTGCGCGGCATCACCAAACGGTTCGGTGATCTGGTCGCCAACGACCACATCGATCTCACGGTGGAGCCTGGAGAGATCCACGCCCTGCTCGGCGAGAACGGCGCCGGCAAGTCGACCCTGATGAACGTGCTCTACGGCCTCTACCAGCCGGACGAGGGCGAGATCCTGGTCGACGGCAAGCCGCTGAAGCTGAGGGGACCGTCGGACGCGATCGCCGCCGGGATCGGGATGGTGCACCAGCACTTCATGCTGGTGCCGGTCTTCACCGTGGCCGAGAACGTGATGCTCGGCGCCGAACAGGTCAAGCTGCCCTTCGCCGGCCTGCTGGACCGCCGTCGGGCCCGACGCGAGGTCGCCGAGGTCTCCGAGCGGTACAACCTGCGGGTCGACCCGGACGCGGTGATCGAGGACCTGCCGGTCGGCATCCAACAGCGGGTGGAGATCGTCAAGGCGCTCACCCGCGACGTCGACCTGCTGATCCTCGACGAGCCGACCGCCGTGCTCACCCCGCAGGAGACCGACGAGCTGCTGACGGTCATGCGGTCGCTCAAGGCCGCCGGCAAGTCGATCGTGTTCATCACCCACAAGCTGGGCGAGGTGAAGGCGATCGCGGACCGGATCACCGTGATCCGGCGCGGGAAGACCGTCGGCACCGCCGAGCCGAGCGCCAGCCGGGACGAGTTGGCCGCGCTGATGGTCGGCCGAAACGTCCGGCTGACCGTGGACAAGCAGCCGGCCACCCCGGGCCGGCCGATCCTGGAGGTCGCCGGCCTGGTCGTCGACGACGACCGGCAGGTACGCGCGGTCGACGGCGTCGACCTGACCGTGCACGCCGGTGAGGTGCTCGGCGTCGCGGGCGTGCAGGGCAACGGCCAGACCGAGCTGATCGAGGCGATCATGGGCCTGCGCCCGGTGCTCGCCGGCACGATCAGCCTGGACGGCGAGGCGACGGCTGGTTGGTCGACGAAGAAGGTGCTGCGCGCCGGCGTCGGCTACGTGCCGGAGGACCGCAGCGTCGACGGCCTGGTCAAGGAGTTCTCCGTGGCGGAGAACCTGGTGCTGGACATCTACGACCGACCGCCGTTCGGCAGGGGGCTGTCGTTGAAGCCGAACGCGATCGCGGAGTCGGCGAAGGAGCGGATCGAGCAGTTCGACGTCCGCACCTCGTCGGCCGACGCGGCGGTCGGCACGCTCTCCGGCGGCAACCAGCAGAAGGTGATCGTGGCCCGGGAGCTGTCCCGGCCGCTGAAGCTCTTCATCGCCGCCCAGCCCACGCGGGGCGTGGACGTCGGCTCGATCGAGTTCATCCACAGCCGGGTCGTCCGCGAGCGGGACGCCGGCACCGCGGTCATGGTGGTCTCCAGCGAGCTGGACGAGGTGATCGGCCTGGCCGACCGGATCGCGGTGATGTACCGCGGCCGGGTCATCGGCGTCGTCGGCCCGGACACGCCCCGCGAGGAGATCGGCTTGCTGATGGCCGGCATCACCCCGGACACCGCGGCCCCGACCGCGAACGAGAGCAGCGCCGCCGCGACCGCGGACGAGGGCAGCGCCGCCGCCCCGGCCCCCGAGGGCCCTGGCAACGAGGACGAGGCATGACGAACCCGAACCCGGCGTCGGGCTCCCCGGACAAGGAGCCGGCGACCGAGGCGCAGGAAGCGCGCAGCGAGGCCCGCGCGACGCCGACCGCGCCGTCCGGCGACACCGAGCGGGCGGTCGCCACCACCGCGCCGAAGCAGCCGCCGGCCGAGGGGCCCCGGCCCAGCCTGGGTCGGCTGTTCCTGGAAAACCTCTGGGCGGCCAACACGGTCACCGTGACCGTGCTCGCGGTCGTGCTGGCGATGCTCGTCGGCGCGGTGCTGATCATCGTCTCCGACCCGGACGTGCTGGCTACCTACGGCTACATCACGGCCCGCCCGGCGGACGCGTTCAACGCGAGCTGGACCGTGGTCAGCGAGGCGTACGCGAACCTGTTCAAGGGCGCGGTCTTCGACCCGGACGCGGTCGGCTTCACCGCCGCGATGGGGCCGATCTCGGAGACGCTCACCTACACCGCGCCGCTGGTCTTCACCGGCCTGTCGGTGGCGCTGGCCTTCCGCGGCGGCCTGTTCAACATCGGCGCCCAGGGCCAGGCGACCATCGGTGTCATCCTGGCCGCGGTCGCCGGCTTCGCGCTGCCGCTGCCGCCGGGGGTGCACCTGCTGGTGGCGCTGCTCGCCGGCGCGCTGGGCGGCGCGCTCTGGGGCTTCATCCCGGGCATCCTCAAGGCCCGCACCGGCGCCCACGAGGTGATCAACACGATCATGCTCAACTACGTGGCGATCTACTTCCTGTCCTGGATCATCGTGCAGGGCGGGGTGCAGAACCCCGACCGCGCCGACGCGATCAGCAAGCCGGTCGAGTCCTCCGCGCAGCTACCCCGGCTGCTCGGCGACAACCTGCGAGTGCACGCCGGCATCCTGCTCGCGGTGCTGGCCACCTGGTTCATCGCCTGGCTCCTCAACCGCTCCACGCTCGGCTTCGAGCTGCGCGCGGTGGGCGCCAACCCGGACGCCGCGCGGACCGCCGGCATCAGCGTCACCAAGACGTACGTGCTGGTGATGGTGATCGCGGGTCTGCTGGCCGGTCTCGGCGGCTCGAACATGGTGCTCGGCTCCACCGCCGACGCGCTGACCCCGCTGGTGATCGCGCAGATCGGGTTCGACGGCATCCTGGTGGCCCTGCTCGGTCGGGTGAAGCCGTGGGGCGTGCTGCTGGCCGCGCTGCTGTTCGGCGCGCTCCAGGCCGGCGGCAACCGGATGCAGTCGTACTCCGGGATCTCGCTGGAGTTGGTCACCGTGCTCCAGGCGCTCATCGTCATCTTCATCGCCGCGCCCGCCCTGGTGAAGGCGATCTTCCAGCTCCGGGCGGCCCGCGCCGCCCGGCTGCAGACGAGCCTCGCGAAGGGCTGGTGAGCATGTCCACCACGGCTGTCCCCGACGTCGCGGTCACCGCGGTCGACGAGGGTTTCTGGACGCGGGCCCGCAAGGCGGGCGCCGTCCTGCTGACGCTGGGCGTGCTCGCGGCGGTGCTGTTCGGCGCGCTCGCCACCGACCAGCAGGCGCGTTTCACGCTCAGCGAGACCGAGGGCGGCGCCGCCCTGGAGATCAACGGCACGGTCGGCGCGATCCTGTTCGGGGTCATCGCCGCCGCGGCCGGGGCCGCGCTGCTGGCCGGCGTGCCGAAGCGCTGGTTCACCCTGCTGCTCGGCGCCGGGCTGGTCGCCTTCGTGCTGAGCTTCCTGTGCTGGCAGGTCTCCGCCGCCCCGGCGGGGCGCAACTTCATGCCGCTGGTCAACGTGCTGCGCGGCACGTTCGTCCTGGCGCTGCCGCTGATCTTCGGCGCGCTGGCCGGTGTGCTCTGCGAGCGGTCCGGCGTGGTCAACGTGGCGATCGAGGGCCAGTTGCTGATGGGCGCCTTCTCCGGCGCGCTGTTCGGCAGCATCTCCGGCAGCGTCTGGGTGGGTCTGGTGGCCGCCGCGATCGGTGGCGCGTTCATCTCGCTGCTGCTGGCCGTGTTCGCCATCCGCTACCTGGTCGACCAGGTGGTCATGGGCATCGTGCTCAACCTGCTGGCGGTCGGCATCACCGGCTTCCTCTACGAGCGGCTGATGCAGACCGACGCGGCGAAATACAACAGCGCGCCGCGGTTCAGCAACTGGGAGATCCCGCTGCTGAAGGACATCCCGCTGCTCGGTCCGGCGCTGTTCCGCGGCAACATCTTCCTCTACCTCGGCCTGCTGCTGGTGCTGGTCATCCACCTGGCGCTGTTCCGCACGCGGTGGGGCCTGCGGACCCGGTCGGTGGGTGAGCACCCGACCGCCGCCGACACGCTCGGCGTGAAGGTGCTGCGGCTGCGCTACCGCAACGTGATCATGGCCGGTCTGGTGGCCGGCGTCGGCGGGGCGTCGTACACGCTGGCGCTCTACTCGTTCACCAAGAACATGATCGGCGGCAAGGGCTTCATCGCGCTGGCCGCGCTGATCTTCGGCCGGTGGAGTCCGACCGGCGCGCTGCTCGCGGCGCTCTTCTTCGGCTTCGCCGACCAGCTCGCCACCTACCTGGGGGCGATCGGCAGCGGCATCCCGAGCCAGTTCCTGGCGATGCTGCCCTACCTGGCGACGATCCTGGCGGTGGCCGGGCTGGTCGGCCGGGTCCGGGCGCCGGCCGCCGACGGCAAGCCGTACATCAAGGGCTGATCGCCGCGCGCGACGCACCGTGCCCGGCGGGGACGACCCGCCGGGCATCGTCGTCTCCGGCCGCGCCCGCGACCGATCGGCGTGAATTGGGCAGAATGGGAGTCGTGATGGAGATCGACTGGGAGCGGCTGCGGGCCGCCGCCACCGAGGTCATGCGGCACGCCTACGTGCCGTACTCGAAGTTCCCGGTCGGGGCAGCGGCCCTGGTCGACGACGGCCGCGTGGTGGTCGGCTGCAACGTGGAGAACGCCGCGTACGGCGTGGTGCTCTGCGCCGAGTGCGGCGTGGTCTCCTCGCTGCACGCCACCGGCGGGGGCCGGATCGTGGCGCTGTCCTGCGTCGACGCGACCGGCGAGCCGCTGATGCCGTGCGGCCGGTGCCGGCAGTTGCTCTGGGAGCAGGGCGGCCCGGAATGCCTGATCGAGGCGAAGGACCGCCCGCTGCGGATGGCCGAGCTGCTGCCGCACGCGTTCGACGTGGCCGACATCGAGGCGGTGACCGGCGAGCACCCGGTGCCCGTGGTGCCGGACCGACTGGCCGCCTGGCGGGGGCGGGGCACCGTGTTCGTGCACCCCGACCTCTCGGCCGGGCAGCAGGTCTGGACGGCCTACTGGGAGCGATCGGCCGGCGACACCGAGGGCGCCGAGACCGGTGTGCTGGAAGAGGGCCCGACCTGGGACGATTCGGTCGGGGCGATCGAGTGGGGGTTGGCGCGGACGCCGCGCGTGGTGGTGGTGGACGCGTCCGGTGCGATCTTCTGGGCCGGTGAGGGCGAGCCTCCGCTGGAGATCCCGGTTCGGTGGGGTTGAGCCAGGGGCCCGGGCCGACCGTGCCCGGCTCCGGGCGGTCAGGCTTGATCCCTGCGCCGGTCACGGTCGGCCCAGGCCCGACGTGGTCGCCGTCCGTACGTGCGTGGGGCGCGACATCGCAAACTACTGATGGGAACTCAAAGGTGAGTGCTTTCACGGCGGTCGACGTCATCCGGGCCAAGCGGGACGGGGGTGTGCTGAGCGACGGGCAGATCGACTGGGTGGTCGACGCGTACACCGAGGGGTTGGTGGCCGACGAGCAGATGTCGGCGCTGGCCATGGCGATCCTGCTGCGCGGCATGACCGGCCCGGAGATCGCCCGGTGGACCGCCGCGATGGTCGCCAGCGGCGAGCGGTTGGACCTGTCGCCGGTGGCCCGCCCGACCGTCGACAAGCACTCCACCGGCGGCGTCGGTGACAAGATCACCCTGCCGTTGACCCCGCTGGTCGCCGCGTGCGGGGCGGCCGTGCCGCAGCTCTCCGGCCGGGGCCTGGGCCACACCGGCGGCACGCTCGACAAGCTGGAGTCCATCCCGGGCTGGCGGGCGGCGCTGTCCAACGACGAGTTCATCGCCCAACTCCGCGACGTCGGCGCGGTCATCTGCGCGGCCGGCGACGGACTCGCCCCGGCCGACCGCAAGCTGTACGCGCTGCGCGACGTCACCGGCACCGTCGAGGCGATCCCGCTGATCGCCAGCTCGATCATGAGCAAGAAGATCGCCGAGGGCACCGGGGCGCTGGTGCTCGACGTGAAGGTCGGCTCCGGCGCGTTCATGAAGAACGTCGACGACGCCCGCGAGCTGGCCCGCACCATGGTCGAGCTGGGCGGCTCGCACGGGGTGCGCACGGTCGCCCTGCTCACCGACATGTCCACCCCGCTCGGCCTGGCCGTCGGCAACGCGGTCGAGGTCACCGAGTCGGTGGAGGTGCTGGCCGGCGGCGGCCCGGCCGACGTGGTGGAGCTGACGCTGGCGCTGGCCCGGGAGATGCTCGACGCGGCCGGCCTGCCGGACGCCGACCCGGCCGCCGCGCTGCGCGACGGGCGGGCCATGGACTCGTGGCGCGCGATGATCCGGGCGCAGGGCGGCGACCCGGACGCCCCGATGCCCACCGCGAACGAGGTGGAGCTGGTCACCGCGACCGAGGACGGCTGGGTGGCCGAGGTGGACGCGTACGCGATCGGGGTCGCCGCCTGGCGCCTCGGTGCGGGCCGGGCCCGCAAGGAGGACCCGGTCAGCGTCCCGGCCGGCGTGGTGCTGCACAAGCGCCCGGGCGACGCGGTGCGTGTGGGAGACCCGCTGTTCGAGCTGCGCGCCGAGCACGCCGAGCGGATCCCGGCCGCGTTGGCGCAGGCGCGCGAGGCGATCCGGGTGGCGCCGGCGGCCCCGACCACGACGCCGCTGGTGATCGAACGGATCGGGTGACCGCCGGGCCATGGTGCCGGCCCGGTCGGAGCCGCTATCCTCGCAGGCCAGGGGGACCGACCGGCATCGAGCCGAGGCGAGCAGACAGGGACTGAGGCGTTGCGCGTATCCGCTCCCGACCCCCGGGCCGTCCGTGAGGCGAGCCTCGACGAGTTGTCCCGGCTGGGTCTTCCGCTGCCGCCGCCGCAGTTCCCGCTGGTCTGGGAGCCGGGCGACGAGATCGAGTTGCGCCCCACGCCGGAGATCGAGGCGCGGATCGCGGTGCTGCACCTGATCCTGGCCCGCTGCTTCGGCATGCCGCCGCAGGCCGCGATGAGCTGGCTGCTGGAGTCGCACCTGGTGGAGATGCTCACCCCGCCGGAGTGGCAGTTCGTGATGGGCGGCCGGGGCGACCACAGGTCGTTCGTACTGCATCACGACGCGCTCTTCTCGCTGGCCTGGGTGCTCGGCCTGAGCAAGCAGCTCGACCCGACCGTGCCCGTCGACGAGCGGCTCGTCGAGCGGATGCCGAACCTGGTCACGGGGGAGACGTTCCCCCAGTGGCGGGCCCGGATCCTGGCCGCCCCGCAACATCCCGCCGACGCTGCCGCGCTGCTCGACCTGCACTACTGCCTGGACTGGGCCTACCTGGAGACCGAGCGGGCCGGGCAGGCGCTGCCCGGGCTGGTGGACGCGAACGCGATCGGGCAGCGCCGGTGGGCGCTGGAGTGGGCGGTGGTGCTACGCGGGCCGTACCACGACGAGCCGCCGGGCTGGGAAGAGGTCGACCTCTCCACCTAACGCGGGCGGTGCGTGCCGAGCCGGACGGCGAGTGTGACCGGGGTCGGCTCGGGCAGCGCGGCGATCCGCGCGGCGAGCCGCTCCGGATCCGCGTGCCAGGCGCTGGGCCCCATCCCGACGAGCGTGCCGACCTCGGCGCGGGTCAGTGCCAGCCGGGCCCGGTGCTCGGTGGCGGACTCCGCCACGAAGTGGGCGCCCAGGCTGCCGGCGACCCGGTCGGCCTTGGCCGGGTCCACCCGCAGCAGGTCCAGGGCCTCGACCAGCTCGCCCAGGTGCTCGGTGGTCGGGCTGACCACCAGCAGCGCGCCGGCCGGGTCGAGGACCCGGTGGAACTCCGGGCCGTTGCGCGGCGCGAAGACGTTCAGCAGCACGCGCACGGATCGGTCGGCCAGCGGCAGCCGCTGCCAGGTGTCGGCGAGCGCGGCGGCGGCGCGCGGGTGGGCGCGGGCGGCGCGGCGCAGCGCCGGCTTGGAGACGTCCAGGGCCAGGCCGGCGGCGTCCGGCAGCGCCGCCAGCACCGCGGCGAGATAGTGCCCGGTCCCGGCGCCGGGCTCCACCACCAGGGGGTACGGATCCCCGGTCCCGACCCGGCTCGCGGCGGCGGCCAGCGCGTCGGCGAGCCTGTCGTAGTGGCCGGCGGCCAGGAAGTTGGCCCGGGCGGCGACCATCTCCGCGCTGTCCCCGGCGTGCGGGGCCCGGCCGGCGAGCAGGTTGACGTATCCCTGGCGGGCGGTGTCGAAGCTGTGCCCGCGCGCGCAGCGCAGCGCGCGGGTGGTGCCGGCGGTGGCCTCGGCCAGCGGCTCGTCGCAGACCGGGCAGCGCAGCCGGGTCAGCACCGACGGGAGCAGAGCGGGATCGGCCACGCCGAAGATCCTATTCCGGCGGCCGGTCGGGTGGATCTAGATTGGTGCCATGGCAACCGGCGAGCGACTGTGGGAGCTGTTCGGCGAGCGTGGGCGCGGTGTGCTGGTCACGCTGCGCCGGGACGGCCGCCCGCAGCTGTCCAACCTCGACTACCTGGCCGAACCGGGCCTGATCCGCTGCTCCACCACGGGTGACCGGGCCAAGGTGCGCAACCTGCGCCGCGACCCCCGGGCCAGCTTCCACGTGACCACCGCCGACGGCGGGGCGTACGCGGTGGCCGAGGGCACTGTCACGCTCACCCCGCCGGCCGCCGCCGCCGACGACCCGACCGTCGACGAGCTGGTCGAGGTCTACCGGCGGATCCGCGGCGAACACCCGGACTGGGCGGACTACCGGGCGGCGATGGTGGCCGACGGTCGCCTGGTGCTGCGGCTGGCGGTCGAGCGGGTGTACGGCTGGCGTCCCTGAAGCCGGTCCGCTGCCCGGCCGACACCGCCGGTGACTAGGGTCTGGGCATGGTCGCAATCTCGTACGAGGACATCGTCAAGGTCCCGAAGGCGCTGCTGCACGATCACCTCGACGGCGGCCTGCGGCCCGCGACGATCGTCGAGCTGGCCGCCGAGGCCGGCCACGAACTGCCCACCACCGATCCCGACGCGCTCGGTCGCTGGTTCGCCGAGGCGGCGAACTCCGGTTCGCTGGAGCGCTACCTGGAGACGTTCGCACACACCGTGGCGGTGATGCAGACCGCGGGCGCGTTGCGCCGGGTCGCCCGGGAGTGCGCGCTGGACCTGGCCGCCGACGGCGTCGTCTACGCCGAGGTCCGGTTCGCCCCCGAGCAGCATCTGGAGCGGAACCTGACCCTGGACGAGGTGGTCGAGGCGGTGGTCACCGGGTTCCGGGAGGGCAGCGCGCTGGCCGGCGAGGCGGGTACGCCGATCCGGGTCGGCACCCTGCTCACCGCGATGCGGCACGCCGCCCGGTCGCAGGAGATCGCCGAACTGGCGGTGCGGCACCGGGACACCGGCGTGGTCGGCTTCGACATCGCGGGCGCCGAGGCCGGCTTCCCGCCCACCCGGCACCTGGACGCGTTCGAATACCTCCAGCGGGAGAACTTCCACTTCACCATCCACGCCGGCGAGGCGTTCGGGCTGCCGTCGATCTGGCAGGCGATCCAGTGGTGCGGCGCGGACCGCCTCGGCCACGGCGTCCGGATCGTCGACGACATCACCCCGGGCAACCCGCCCGCGCTGGGCCGGTTGGCCGCGTACGTGCGGGACAAGCGCATCCCGCTGGAGCTGTGCCCGTCGTCGAACGTGCAGACCGGCGCGGCGGCGTCGATCGCCGACCACCCGATCGGGCTGCTGCGCGACCTGCGGTTCCGGGTGACGGTGAACACCGACAACCGGCTGATGAGCGGCACCTCGATGTCGCGGGAGATGGCGCTGCTGGTGGAGTCCTTCGGCTACGGCTGGAAGGAACTCCAGTGGTTCACCATCAACGCGATGAAGAGCGCCTTCATCCCGTTCGACGAGCGCCTGCGGATCATCGACGAGGTGATCAAGCCGGCGTACGCGAAGCTGATCGGCTGATCACCGCCGACGCGGGTGGCCGGCGAGCAGGGCGGCCACCCCGCGCAGCACCTCGCCGGCCCGGGCGGCCTCGGCGCCGAGCCCGGTCTGGCGACGCAGCACGGCCGGCTCGGTCCGCAGCAGGGTGAGACCGCGCCGGACGAGCACCCGCGGCGCCTTGCGTTGTTCGGCGAGGTCGCGGGCGAGCCGGCGGAGGAAGGTCGCGCCGCGCGGGCGGCGCAGCGCGTACGCCCCGGCGAGCAGGCCGCGGCGCCGGCACTCGGCGACGATCTCCGCGGCGAAGATCCCTTCGGCGACGAAGAATGGCGATCCGTCGACGTCGAATGGCCGGGTGGCCACCCTCCGGTCCGCGCCGATCGCATAAACCGGCACTTCGGCCTTGCCCTCCTGGGCCAGTCGGGCAATGGTTTCCACCGCCGTGTCCGCGTCCCAGGACAACGGGGACTCCCAGTCGACCTGTCCGTTCCGGCGGGGACACGTAGGGTCATCGCCGTCCTTGTAGAAGTCGTCCAGACACAGCACCGGAAGCCCGGTTCGCTGTGCTACGTACGACTTTCCCGAGCCGGAGGGGCCGGCGAGGAGGACGACACGGTGCGGACGTTCCATTACCTTCAGTGACTCCGACCAGACGGATTGCTATCAAATTGCATCAACATCTCATCACACCTCCGGTGAGGGACAACCTGGGCTTTCTCTTTGCGGGGCGGCGTGATGGAATCTCGGAGGTCCGACCCGCCGGGTCGGTCGCTCGGCGTTGCCCTCAGGTGACGTCGGACGCGGTTTTGCGAGGGCGGTGACGTGAGCAAACGGCCAACGACGGCGGGCTCCTTCCTGTCGCGGCTGAGCCGGCCGGCGAGCCGGCTGCGCGACATGCCGATCTGGTCCAAGCTCGGTCTGATCATGATCGTGCCGACCATCGCCACGGTCGTGGTGGGCACCAGCGGTCTGGTCGAGAACCTGGAGACACTCAACAGTGCCAACCGGGCCGGCGACCTGGCCAGCCTGATCGGCTACTCGGGTGACCTGGCCGACACGATGCAGGACGAGCGGGCCGGTTCGGTGCTCTTCCTCGGCGCCAAGGAGATCCAGACCCGGGCGCAGTACCAGGAGGCCTTCAACCGGGCCAACCAGCGGGTCGACCAGGCGAAGACGCCCTACCTGCGGCAGCGCGGCGAGCTCAACGACCTGCCACGCAACTTCGAGGCCCGGCTGAACGAGATCGACGACCAGCTCGAGGACCTGCCGGCCACCCGCAGCCAGGTGCTGAACGGCAAGCTGAAGATCGACGACGCCAAGAAGGTGTACGACAGCCTGATCGACGACCTGCTGTCGATCCGCGACTCGACCACCCAGCTCGCCGGCGACAACGACCTGAGCGACCGGATGCGCGCCGCCGCCGCGGTGGCCCGGCAGAAGGAATACCTGGCCCAACGCCGGGTGGTCGTGCACCAGGCGCTCACCCAGGGGCAGTACAGTCCCGCGCTGCGCGAGCAGTTCATCGCCAGCGGCACCGCCCAGGACCAGGCGCTCGCAACCTTCCGGTCGGTCGCCACCCCGGCCGACTCCGAGTTCTTCGACCGGACCGTCGAGGGTCCGGACCTGCGCAAGGCGGAAAACCTCTCCGGCTTCATGCGGGCCAACAACAGCGGCTCCATGCGGGGCGCGCCGTTCGGTCCGGACCAGTGGGACCAGGCCATGGTGGGCAACGCCAAGCTGATCCGCGCGGTCGAGTCCCGGCTCGACGGCAACGTGGTCCGGCAGGCCGACGAGCTGCGCTCGGACACCCAACGCCAGGTGTTCCTCACGACCGGCCTGCTGCTCACCATGCTGCTGCTGGCCATCCTCTTCGCCTACCTGGTCGCCCGCTCGATGGCCCGCTCGCTGCGCGACCTGCGCCAGGGCGCCCTCTCGGTGGCCCAGTACGGCCTGCCGCAGGCGGTCGCCCGGCTGCGCGACCCGCAGGTGACCGGCCAGCTCTCCCCGGTGCAGCTCGCCAACCAGATCGCCGAGCCGCTGCCGGTGCGCAGCAAGGACGAGTTCGGCCAGGTGACCGAGGCGTTCAACGCCGTCCACCTGGAGGCGGTCCGGACCGCGGCCGAGCAGGCCGCGCTGCGCGCGTCCGTCGCGACCATGTTCGTCAACCTGGCCCGCCGTTCGCAAATCCTGGTCGACCGCCTGATCGGTCACCTCGACCGGCTGGAGCGTGGCGAGGAGGACCCGGACCGCCTGGCCGAGCTGTTCCAGCTCGACCACCTGGCCACCCGGATGCGCCGGAACGACGAGAACCTGCTGGTCCTCGCCGGGGCGGACTCCACCCGGGTGCAGCGCGAGCCGGCCGCCCTGATCGACGTGCTGCGCGCCGCCCAGTCCGAGGTCGAGCACTACACCCGGATCGAGTTCGGCGTCATCGACCGGGACATCGAGGTCGCCGCGCACGCGGTCAACGACCTGGTGCACCTGGTCGCCGAGCTGTTCGACAACGCCACCGCGTTCTCCCCGCCGGACTCGCACGTCATGGTGGAGGCCCGCCGGGTCGGCGACCGCGCCTCGCTCTACGTGGAGGACCGCGGCATCGGCATCAGCGCCGACCAGCTCCACGACCTGAACGAGCGACTCGCCACGCCGCCCCAGGTGGACGTGGCGGTCTCCCGGATGATGGGCCTCGTCGTGGTCGCCCGGTTGGCGGCCCGGCACGGCGTCAAGGTCGAGCTGCGGCCCGCCGCCGACCGGGGCACCGTCGCCGACGTCACGCTGCCCACCACGGTCCTGGTGCCGCGCGCGCTCGCCGGGCGCGGGCAGCCGGCACCGGCGCTCCCGGCCGCCGGCCCGCAGCAGGGCGGCCCCGCGCCGGCCTTCGGCACCCCCGCGCCGGCCTTCGGCGCCGGCCCGGCACCGGCCTTCGGCGCGCTGGCCGCCCTCGGCAACGGCCCGCACAACCCGCCGCCGGCACCGCACCCCGGCGCCTCCGGCAACCAGGTCACGCTCGGCGGCCGGTCCTTCGACCCGGGCCACCGCAACGGCGCCGGCACCCCGGCCAACGCCGGTCGCGCCATGCCGGCCTGGTCCGACCTGACCGGGGCCAACGCGAGCGCCGGCGACGGCTACCCGCCCCGGCCCTCGAACGGCCAGTCGATCGATCCGCTGCCCCAGCGACGCAACCCGGGCGACGGCGACCCGGCCGTCAGCGGCCAGCAGCCGGCGATCCCGCGGCAGCTCCCCAGCAGCCCCGAGGCGCGGCCCTACAGCCCGCCCCCGGTCTCCGCGCCGCCGGTCCCGCCGGTGTCCGCGCCGCCGCTGCCGCCGGTCTCCGGCGCGCCGGCCGCCGGCCACCCGTTCGCCGGCCGTCCCGTGTCGGCCGCCCCGGTCTCCGGCCACCCGGTCTCGGGCGACCCGTACCAGGGCGACCCCTACTCGGGCCGACCGGCCGCCGGCGACGCGTACTCCGGCCGTCCGGTGTCGGCGGCGCCGGTCTCGGGGAACCCGCTGCCGACCCGTCCGGTGTCCGCCGCTCCGGTCTCCGGCACCCCGCTGCCGACCCGGCCGGTCTCCGCGGCACCGGTCTCCGGCCCGATGGCCGACCCGGTCTCCGCGCCGCCGGCCGACCAGCCGCCGTCGCGCCCGGCGCCCGCGCCGCACGTGGGCGCGCCGCCGGTCTGGCCGCCGGTCGCCGCCCCGGTCCCGGCTCCGGCCACCTCGGAGCGACAGACCAGCGGCATGGACATGACCACCGAGCTGCCCCGGGTCCCGCGGTCCGAGACCCCGTCCGCCGCCGAGCGGCAGCCCGCCGCCCCGCCGCCGGCCCCCGCGCCGCGGCAGGTCGCGCCGCAGCAGGCCGGCAACCGCCAGCGGTACGCGGACGAGACGATGGAGCTGCCGATCTTCCGGGAGCTCGAGTCCGCCTGGTTCCGCACCCGCCGGCCGGGGCCGAACGAGGAGGCCGCGACGCCCGCCCCGGCGGCCCCGGCGAACGGTGCCGCGACCCAGCAGTTCGCCAAGGTGGACACCGCCGGCCGACCCGTGCCGCAGCCGACACCCGCAACGACAGGTAACGCACCGATGGCACAGACCCCGACGGCCGGCGGAACACCGCGGGACAACCGGGCGGCGAACGGGAACGGCCGTCCCGCGTACACCGGGGGGTTGCCCACCCGGCAGCCGGCGGCGCCGCAGCAGTCGTCGCCGTGGCAGACCGCGGCGGACGACGGGTGGCGTGCCGCCTCGGCGGCCACCGAGGTGCCGGTCGCGGAGACCACCCAGAAGGGCCTGCCGAAGCGGACGCCGATGGCGCAGCTCGTGCCGGGCAGCATCGACAAGCCGTCACCGGCGGTGCAGCGGCGGACGCCGGAGGCCGTCCGGGGTCTGCTCTCGGCCTACCATCGGGGTGTCCAGCGGGGCCGTAACCACCCGACCGACAGCAACACGACCGGCCCGGAGGGCACTCCGGGCGGGCAGCAGTCCTCGCAGTCTGGCTCAGGCCCGGTGGCCGGGAGCGGGCAGAAGGAGCAACAAGGATGACTACTACGCAGGATCTCGGATGGCTGCTCGCCAACTTCGCCGACCGGGTGCCCGGCGTGGCGCACGCGGTCGCGGTCTCGGCCGACGGCCTGCTTCTCGCCTCGTCGCGTGACCTTCCGCGGGACCGCGCCGACCAGCTTGCGGCGATCGCATCCGGCCTGGTCAGCCTGACCCAGGGCGCGGCGCGCTGCTTCGAGGGCGGGGCGGTGCTGCAGACAGTCGTCGAGATGGACAACGGTTTCCTGTTCCTGATGTCCATCTCCGACGGCTCGTCGTTCGCGGTGCTCGCGGCGCGCAGCTGCGACGTGGGCCAGGTCGGGTACGAGATGGCCCTGCTCGTCGACCGGGTGGGCGACGCCCTGACGCCACAGCCGCGTACGGCTGTGGGGATGATGGGCTGAATGACGCGCTGGCCGGTGGGTCAGGAGCGGGAACGACAACGACAGCGACGGGTGTCACCGGGGCGAGCCGGTGTCGGGTACGAGGGAGGTGAGCGGCGACATGGCGGATCGTGACGAACCGACCGGAGCGTTGGTCCGGCCGTACGCCGTGACCCGTGGTCGTACCCGCCCCCGGCTCGACATCGCCCTGGAGGCGCTCGTCGAGACGACGGTGCGCGGCCGTGCGGTGGCCACTGGCAACAGTGGCCAGGGCCGTGAACACCAGTACATAGCCGCGTTGTGTGACGGACGTGTGCAGTCGCTCGCCGAGATCGCGGCGCGGATGCAGCTCCCGCTCGGCGTGGCCCGGGTGCTCATCGCCGACATGGCGACGGATGGCCTGGTCGCGGTCCACGAGCCGACCATTCTGGACGACTCCGACGACGCGGTGGGCACTGAATTGCTGGAGAGGGTGCTGAGTGGACTTCGCAGGCTCTGACATGTCGCACCGGCCGCCGGTGCCGAGCGGACGCGTGACGTCGGCGAAGATCGTTATCGCCGGTGGTTTCGGCGTCGGCAAGACGACGCTGGTCGGCTCGGTCTCGGAGATCACGCCGCTGACCACGGAGGCGATCATGACCTCCGCCGGCGTGGGCGTCGACGACACCCGGCAGGTGCCGGGCAAGACGACGACCACGGTGGCGATGGACTTCGGTCGTATCTCGATCGACCGTGACCTGATCCTGTACCTCTTCGGTACGCCGGGTCAGACGCGGTTCTGGTTCATGTGGGACGAGTTGGTCCGGGGAGCGATCGGCGCGGTGGTGATGGTCGACACCCGTCGGCTCGCCGACTGCTTCGCCGCCATCGACTTCTTCGAGCACCGGCGGCTGCCGTACCTGGTGGCCATCAACTGCTTCGACGGCATGCAGTACCACGACCCGCAGGACGTCCGGGACGCGTTGGCGATCTCCCGCGACGTGCCGGTGGTGCCCTGCGACGCCCGTAACCGGGAGTCGACGAAGCACGTGCTGATCTCGCTGGTCGAGTACGTGCTCACCATGCGGCGCTCGCGGGCCGTCGCGCCCGCCTGACCGACACGCGGAAGCGCCCGGCGGCCTTGGGCCACCGGGCGCTTCCTGCTGTCCGTCGCCGGACCTGTCGCCACCCCTCGGCCGGACCGTGCGGCGAGGACGGTCCGGCCGGGACGGTCAGGCGTACCGGGACCAGCCGCCCTGGATCACCCGGTAGACGCCGAGCGAGTCGGCCTCCATGCCCCCGTGTCGATTCGCCGTGAACGCGTACCCACCCGCGATGCCCTCGCTCATCTGGGTCTGCAGGAACGCCCGCAGCCGGCCCCGGTCGAGGCTCGTCGCCTTCCGGGCCGCCGCGGCGAGGAGTTGCAGCGCGTCCGCCGCGTAGGGGGCGAAGCCGACCGACGTGCCGTGCTTCCGGGTGTAGCGGTAGTCGAAGTCCCGCCGGGCCACCAGCGCTCCGCTGGTGGCCATGAGCGCGGAACCGCCGAGGCAGGCCGGGTGCACCGCGTACGCACCCTCGACGGCCTTCGCGTTGGCGTCGCTCAACGTGTCGTCGACGACCGCGCCGGCGTCGAAGAAGAGAGCCCCCCGGTGGCCGGCGCGGCGCAACTCCCGCGCCGCGGTGCCGGAGTCGGGTGCGGTGCCCCACACGATGACGGCGTCCGGGTTTCCGGCGCTGGCCCGCTCCGCGGCGGCGCGGAAGCTCCGCCCGCCGGCCGGTAGGCGCACCGTGCGTCCCAGGTCCACGGTGCTGCTGGCGAACGCCTCCCGGAGCGCCCGCACGCCGGAGTCGCCGTGCGGGCCGTCCTCGGCCAGCAGGGACACCCGGCCGACGCGCTGCGATTCGAGCAGGTCCACCATCCGGCGAGCCATGTCAGCGGCGTCCGGGGTGAGCTTGAAGCTGAAGGTGCGTTCGGACAGCGGCTGCACGAGGCGGTCGGAGAAGCCCAGCGCGAGGAACGGCGTCTTGACCCGCTGGGCGGTCACCGCGATGGCCGTGGCGGTGTCGCCGAGGACGCCACCGACCAGCGCGTGCGCCCCGGCGCCGGTCAACTCGGCGGCGTGCCGGCCGGCGACCCCCGGGTCGCTGCCGTTGTCCCGGATCTCCAGCCGGACCGACCGGAGCACGTTCCCGACCGGGATCCCGGACCGGTTCAGCGTCTCCGCGGTGATCTCCAGCGCGCGCCCTTGCACCACACCGAGCGCCGCGCCCCGGCCACTCAGTTCCAGGCTGACGCCGACGACCAGAGTCTGGTCACCGGGCGCGCTGCTGCTGCTGGCACCGTCGTCGGGCCGCTGACCCTGCGGCCCGCAACCCGCGAGCAGCAGACTGCCGGCCGCGGCCGCGAGGACGCCCCGCCGGGTGAGCACGGTGGAGTCGAATGCCGGTGTCGCCAATGGAGTCGCCTTCCCACCACGGCGAACGCGCGCCGCCGCTGGTCCGCCGGGTATGTTCCCGGCCGGCCGGACCCGGCGTCAAATTATCCGGGTGTGGGCAGGAACACCAGGTGGTGCGGCAGGCGTCAGGACCGGTAGCCCGCCGAGCGGTATTCGTATTCCCGCTCGTCGTCGCGGTCGCCGGTGTCGCGGCTGAAGTCCCAGCCACCGGCCGCCTCCCGACCGGGTCGACCGCCGACCGCGAAGCCGCCGATCTCCTGACCGCGCCGCCAACCCCGGAAGTAGCCGGTGGTGTTCTCAGCGAGGCTGGCCGCGTTGCGGACGATCCGCAGTGGACGCTCCTCGCGCAGCGGGGAACCCGGCACCAGGTTGGCCTGCGGCACCCGCTTGGGCAGGCCCGCCTTCGTCTCCGCGCCGATCGCCGGGCGGGCCGCCTGCTCGGCGGCCTGCCAGCCGGTGTCGGCGGTGGAGGCCCACTCCAGGTCGGCCTCGTCGCCGTGCCCGACGAACCAGGCGGACTTGGCCTGCGCGAAGATCAGCAGGTCGCCGTCGCCCTCGTCGGAGACCGGCGGGGGCCGGTGCTCCTTCGGCGCCGGCCGCCGCTCCAGCGGCGCGGGCATCTCGACGCGGGGCGCCGTCCGGGCCGCGTCGCCCCGGTCGACGAGCCGCAGCGGCGGTGTCTCCAGGCCCGGGTCGGTCGGCCGGTCCAGTTCGGAGCGCAGCGCCCGGTCGGCCAGCGGCGGCGGCTCGACCAGCCGCAGCATCGGCGGCTCCGGCGGCAGGTCGTCGGCGAGCCACGGCGGGGTGACCCGACCCGGGTCGCTCGGCGCGTCCACGCCCCGCCCGTACGGGTAGGCGGGCGCCTCTCGCTCGCGGTCGACCTGGTCGTCGCCGTTGTTGACGAGCGGCCAGTTGGCCCGGGAGCCCGGCGGTGCGGGCTCCGGTGCGGACGGTCGGGGGCTCGGCACCGGGATGCTCAGGTCGGTGGCACTGAACCCGCCGGTCGGCGGCTCCGCCGGAGTGGTCTCCGGGCGCGGCGGGATGACCGTGCGCTGCCGCTCGGCCCGCGCCTTGTTGATCGCGGCGGTGGTCAGCGTCGGACGGAACGGTTCGCCGGCCTCGGCCGGCGGCACCGCACCGCGCTGGGACGGGGCGATCGGGGTGATGCCGGGCGGTGGCGGGGGCGGCGCGGAGACCGGCCGGTTGGTCGGCCCGTCGACCCGTGAGGGCAGCGGGGCGCCGGTCGGCTCGGGACGGCTCGGGGGCGCGGACATCGGCCGGCCCAGCGCCGCGGCCGGGGCGACCGGGGTCACCGGGGCCGGGGCGACCGGCGGCGGCGCGACCGGGGCGGGCGCCACCGGCGGCGGGCCGAGCGGTCGGGGCGTGCTCGGGGTGGCCGGACCGGAGACCGGCTCCGGGCGGCTGCGCCGACCGCCGGGGACCGGCTCGGGACGGCTGCGCCGGCCCGCCGGCTCGGTGGCGTCGGGCTCCGGCTCGGGACGGCTGCGTCGGCCGACCGGCTCGACGGTCGGCTCGGGCTGGGCCGGCCGCACCGGCCGCAGACCGGCGGGTGCGGCGGTCAGCTCGTCGACCGGCTCGCCGCGACGGGCGGCGGCCCGGCGGCCCGCGGCCGGGGCGGGCGTGGCCCGTTCGGCCAACGCGCCGACAAGCGCGTCGCAGCCGGCGTCGCAGGCCCGGACGGATGCGACGGCCTGCCGCACGGTCTCGGCGACGGCGGCGGTGAGCACCCGGCTGACGGTGGCTCGTCGGGGCGTCTCGGAGATGGCGACGCGCAGCGCGGTCACCGCCTCGGTGACGGTGTCGGTGTCCGCCAGGCCCTCGGCGGCCACCTGCGCGGTAACCGCGTCGGTGGCCGCGCCGATCTCCCGGCCACGGCCGGCGCCGGTCAGCATGCTCGGCTCGGGCAGCGCGTCGAGCACCGCGAGGGCGACCGGCTCGGCCGGGTCGGGGTAGGCCCGCAGCGCGGCCGGGTAGAGCTCGCGGAGCACCTCGCGCAGCGTCACCGCCGCCGAGTGCCGCCCGCTGGCCAGTGCCGCGTGCGCGGACAGGACCTGCTTGTAGCCGGCGAGGTCGCGCGGCGCGGGGAGGCTCACCGCGGAGAGCGCGCCGGCCTGGAGCGCCCGGGCGAGGCCGACCGCGCGGCGCTCGGCGGGCGGGGACTGCATCTCCTCCAGGGAGTCGTCGTCGGCGAAGCGCTCGGCGAAGTCGTCCACCGAGTCGTCGTCCGCGATCGCGAGCGGCCGGCCGGCGGCGCTGAGCAGCGAGGTGACGGTGTGGTCGTCGCTGTCCGCGGCGATGGCCGCCCCGCTCGGCCCACCGGACCGCTCCACCAGCAGCGCGACCAGCCGGGCATAGCCGGCGGGCTCGTCACCGATCTCACAGACGTGCAGAAGACGGCCTGCGTCGTCGACCACAGCGGACGTCAGCGTCGTTCCGGCCGAAGCCGTTCGGTCGGCCGGATCTGCCGAGGCCAGACCGCAGTACACGCGCACGAGCGCCACGGCGTCGTCCTCCTCCCGGACACAGGTCTTGTTCTGCCAGAGACTGATGCTCCCCGCTCCGGGTCAGTCGCGCCAGTCCACAACCGCAGAGATCTTGCCGACAATGGTGCGCCAACCCAAACTTGCGGTTTGTGCCCCGATTTTCTTCAACCGGCGGCGACCGAGGAAACCACCGACTCCGCCGTTGACGGAAGCACGCAGCGCCTCGTCCAGATCGTCCAGGCTGGAGCCGGCCGAGAGCATGTCGAGCACGGCCGGTAGGCGCAGGGCGTACGCCAGGTCACGGGCGATCTCCCCGGCCTCGATCAGGAGTGCGGGATCCCACGCGTCGTGCCCGCCGCGCAGGTTCTCCACCACCAGGTCGAGCTCGTAGGTGTCCTCGTCCAGAGGGGCGATGTCGGCCGGTTCCAACCGTTCGGACAGTTCATTCCAACTGTCCAGCTGGGACAAATCGTTGGGCGCACCGGAACGGATGAAAGTGACGAGTGACTCCGGCGTCTTGAACAGCAGCAGCCGGCCCCGGTGGGTGAGGAAGACCGGCACCTCCTCGTCGCCCGCGGCATCGTCGTCGTCCGCGTCGTCCGCGTCGTCCGCGTCGTCCGCGTCGTCGTCGTCGGCCATGCCGCGGCGGGTCGCGGCGCGCTTCCCGTCCTTCTCCTCGTCCTCGTCCTCGTCGTCGTTGAGGGCGGCGAACTCCTCGTCGAGGATCACCACCTCCTCGTCGTCCTCGGCCTCGACGACCTGGCGTCGGGCCAGGAAGGGGTCGTCCAGGTCGCGCTCGGCGACATCGGTCGGGGTCAGCTCGCGCGCCGGCCGATAGGCCCGCAGCGTGTAGCCGGTGCCGGCGGGCAGGGCGATCTCCACCGGGTCGATCCGCACCTCGTCCCAGAGTGCGCGGTCCGCCGCCGGGCGGTCGACCTCGACCTCGTCTGCTGCGGCCGGCGTCTCGGTGTCGTCGAGCTCGGGCTCGTCGGCGTCGGGCCGTTGGGGCGACTGGCGGGCCACGCTGACCTCCGTGTGCGTTCGGGTGCCCACCCGGCGGCGTCGCGCCGCCGAGTGACTCTGCGCACATACCCTAGTGGGCGAGCGGTTCCGGTTGGGAGCCGCACCCCGGTGGCGTCCCGAAGCCCCGACAAGTAGGCTTTCTACACATGAAGGCGCAGGCGCTGCACGGACACCTCGACGCGCTGCTGCTGGCCGTGCTGGAGCAGGGCTCGCGGCACGGCTACGCGATCATCGAGGCGTTGCGGGCGCGCAGCGGCGGCACGCTCGACCTGCCCACCGGCACGATCTATCCGGCGCTGCGCCGGCTGGAACGGGCCGGCCTGGTGGCCAGCACCTGGAGCACGGTCAACGGCCGGGAGCGGCGAACCTACCGGCTCACCGACGCCGGTGGCCGGGCGCTCGCCGGGGAACGGGCCGGCTGGCGCGAGTTCAGCGCCACCGTCGGCCGCTTCCTCGGCACGGACGAGCCGCCGACGGCACCGGCCTGATCCGTTCCTCACCGGCGGGCCAGCCGCGGGCCGCGCGCGCTCAGCAGCCACCAGCGGGCCGAGCGGGCCAGGGCGAACCACGCCGCCGACACCACCACCACCCCGATGATCATCGGGGGCCAGGTCAGCGCGGCGTCCCACAGCCGGACCGACCAGCCGAACAACGCGGCGCCGGCGAGCGCGCCGACCAGCAGCCCGCCGGTCAGCCCGAAGCCGACCACGCGGGCCGACCGGAGAACGCCCGGGGAGCCCCGCCGGGCGGCCAGCGCGCCGAGCAGCAGCCCGGCCAGCGCCAACCCGCCGACCGAGGCCCAGATGCCGTTCAGCGCGGCGGAGAGCAGCAGATAGCCCGCCGGCGGCCGCGGTCCGGCGCTCCAGCTCGACCCCTGCCAGGTCAGGTCGCCGGCGGCGATGAGCACCCCCGCCACCGCCAGCGTGCGCAGCGCCAGCCCGCGCAACGCGCCGGCGGCCAGCTCGGCCTGGAAACCGGGCGCGAGCTGGGCGACGCTGCCGAACTCGGCCACCGCCCGCCGCTCCGCCTCCGGCTGCGGCAGGCCACTGCCCCGGTACGCCTCGGCGGCGTCCTCGAGCGCGTGCCGCGCCTCGGTCAGCAGGTCGGCCTTGAGCCGGGTCGGCCCGTGCAGCCACCCGGACAACTCGCGCAGCCGGCCCTCGACCCGCGCCTCCTGATCCACGCGCATGGCACCAGCCTGCCACCGCCGGGCCACGGGCCGCGTCCGGGAATTCCCCTACCACCGGCTCAGGGGGCGAGCGCCAGATAGCCGCGCTCGGCCGCCTCCTGGCGCTGCCACTGCTCCCGGTACCAGCCGGGCCGCGCCACCAGCTCGTCGTGCCGGCCGCGCTGCGCCACGTCGCCGTCCTCCAGCACCACGATCTCGTCCAGACCGGCCAGCCCGCTGAGTCGGTGGCTGATCAGCAGCACCGAGTGCCCCGACGGGGTGGCGGCGAGCGCGGACGCGAGCACCGCGTCGGCCGCCGCCGGGTCGAGGCCCTCGGTCGGCTCGTCCAGCACCAGCACCGGCGGGGCGGCCAACAGCGCCCGGGCCAGCGCGAGCCGCTGCCGCTGCCCGCCGGAGAGCTGCCCGCCCTGCTCGCCGACCACGGTGTCCCACCCCTCGGGCTGGTCGCGGACCCAGTCCAGCAGCCCGGCCGCCCGGGTCGCCTCGGCCAGCTCCGCGTCGTCGGCGTCCGGCCGGCCGAGCAGGAGGTTCTCCCGCACCGTGGCGTGGAAGACGTACGCCTCGGCGAGCAGGCCGCCGACCAGTCGTGGCAGGTGCTCGGCGGGGAGGTCGGCGATCGGGGTGCCGTCGACGGTGACCCGGCCGGCGGCGGGGCGTACCGCGCCGGTGAGCGCCGCGGCCAGGGTGCTCTTGCCGGCCCCGCTCGGCCCGACCACGGCCACCCGGCGGCCGGCCGGCAGGTCCAGGTCGAACCCGGCCAGCGCGGGCGCGGCCCCGGCCCGGTAGCGGACCGTCACGTTCTCGAACCGCACGTCGTGGCCGCCCGACGCCGGTGGCGCGACGGTGGCCGGCGTCGTCGCGGCGGGCTCGGCGAGCAGGTCGGCGACGCGGGCCAGCCCGGCCCGGAGCTGGGTGCGTTGCCGTGCGGCGGCGACCAGGGCGAGGGCCACCTCGACGGCGGCCAGCGTGCCCACCGCGAGCACACCGACCAGCACCCCGCCCACGTCGGCGCGCAGCGCCACGACCACCACCGCGGCCGCGGTCAGGCCGCCCACCAGCACGCCGGCCGCGTCCACCGCGAAGCCGGTCGCGGCGAGCCGGCGTTCCAACCGGGCCAGCCGGTCGGCCCGCCCCCGCGCGGCGGCCAGCGCCGCGTCGGTCGCCCCGAACGCGGCCAGGTCGGCGGCGCCGTGGGTGAGGTCCACCGCGTCCACCGCCAGCGCGCCACGCAGCGGGGCCACCTCGTCGGCGGCGCGCCGGGTGAGGCGGGTGGCCAGCGCGGGCAGCGCCACCCCGGCCGCCAGCAGGCCGAGCGCGAGGACGCCGGCGGCCGGTGGCGAGATCAGCGCCGCGCCCCCGACCGCGAGCACGCTGACCAGCGCCGCCGCGGACCCCGGCACGAGCACGCGCAGGAGCAGATCCTGGGCCGCCTCCACGTCGGAGACCAGCCGACTCAGCGCGTCTCCGGTACGCCCGCCGGCGGACTCGCGCCGGGCGGCGAGCGCGGCGAAGACCCGGGCCCGGACGTCGGTGACCATGCGCAGCACGGCGTCGTGCCCGGCGAGCCGCTCGGTGTAGCGGAAGACGCCCCGGCCGACCGCGAGCGCCCGTACCGCGACGATCGCCACGGTCAACCGGTCGAGCGGCGGCTGGCCGGCGGCGCTCATCAGCAGCCAGGTGGCGGTCGCCATCAGCGCCAGCCCGGCGAACTCGGTCGCCGCGGCGAGCAGCCCGGCGCCGAGCAGCCGGCCCAGGTAGGGCCGGGCCAGCCGCAGCACCGCCCGCTCGGCGCTCACCGGGGCACCGCCGGGCCGGTGGCGGTCGGGCGCAGTTCGGTGACCCGGCCGGCGGAGACGCGCAGGATCCGGTCGGCGTCGGCCAGGAGCGCCGGCCGGTGCGCGACCAGCAGGGCGGTCCGGCCGGCGACCAGCCGCCGGGTGGCGGTCAGGACGACGGCCTCGCTGGCGCTGTCCAGCCGGGCGGTCGGCTCGTCGAGCAGCACCAGCGGGGCGTCCCGGAGGAACGCCCGAGCCAGCGCCACCCGCTGCCGCTGCCCGCTGGACAGGCCGTGGCCGCGCTCGCCGAGCACGGTGTCGAGCCCGTCGGGCAGCGCGTCGACCACCTCGTCCAGCGCCGCGTCGGCGACCGCGCCGGCCAGCGCGGTGTCGGCGGCCGGCGCGCCGAGGCGGATGTTGTCGGCCAGTGACCCGGCGAACAGGTGCGCCCGCTGCGGCACCCAGGCCAGCTCGCGGCGCCAGGCGTCGAGGTCGACGCCGGCCAGGTCGACTCCGTCCACGGTGACCCGGCCGGCGGTCGGTGCGACGAAGCCGAGGAGCAGGGTGAGCAGCGTGCTCTTGCCCGCGCCGCTGGGGCCGATGACGGCCACCCGCTCGCCGGGGCGGATGGTCAGCGTCACGTCGCGCAGCGCGGTGGTCCGGTCGTACGCGACGGTCACGCCCTCGAAGCGGATCTCGCCCCGGCCGCTCGGGGACGTGCGCCCGGCGGCGGCCGGCACTGTCGCCTCGGTGGTCGCGGAGAGCGTGAGCGCCTCGTCCAGCGCGGTCAGCCCCTCCATGCTGGCGTGGAACCGGCTGCCGGCGGCCCGCAGCGGCAGGTATGCCTCCGGGGTGAGCAGCAGCACCAGCAGCGCGGTGGAGAGCGTGATCCCGCCGCCGAGCAGGCGGATGCCGACCGGCACCGCGACCAGCGCCACGGAGAGCGTGGCGACGAGTTCCAGGACCAGCGCGGACAGGAACGCGATCCGCAGCGTCCGCATGGTGGCCTGGCGGTGGCCGTCGGCCATCCGGCGCACCACGTCCACCTGGGCCCGGGCCCGGCCGAACGCGCGCAGCGTGGGCAGCCCGGCCACCATGTCGAGGAAGTGCCCGCCGAGCAGCGACAGCCGCCGCCACTGGCGCTCGGTGGCGGCCTGTGCCTGCCAGCCGAGCAGCGCGCCGAAGATCGGGATGAGCGGGATGGTCAGCGCGATGATCAGCGCCGAACTCCAGTCGGCGAACACGATCCGGGCCAGCACCGCCGCCGGCACGGTCACGCTCAGCACGAGCTGCGGCAGGTAGCCGGTGAAGTACGGGTCGAGCGCGTCCAGACCGCGACCGGCGAGCGTGGCGAGCTGACCGGCCCGCCGGCCGGCGACCCAGGTGGGGCCGTGCCGGCCGACCGCCCGCAGCAGATCGGCGCGCAGCGCCGCCTTGACCGTCGCGGCGGCCCGTGCGGCCACCGTGCCCTGCGCCCAGCTCACCAGCGCCCGGGCGGTGACCGCCCCGAGGAAACCGGCGAGCGCCGCCCGGTGCAGCCGCCCGTCGATCGCGGTCGCCAGCAGCGTGGCCAGCGCGGTGGCCTGGGCGACCACCAGCAGCGCGGTGAGCCCGCCCAGCACCGCGAGCACGGCGAGGTCGCGCCGGGCCGCGGGGACCCGGCGCAGCAGACGCGGGTCGAACGGGCGGCGGTTCACCAGTACACCGGTGCCCTGCCGTCGATCCGTCCCCGGAACACCCACCAACACATCGCCTGAAAGCCTAGTAGGGCCGGCAGGAGCGGCAGCACGAGCCAGCCCAGCAGCGCCAGCGTCGGGCGGCTCGCGGCCGCGTCGGCGACGGTGAGCGACGTCGCCGGGTCGGTGGTGGAGACCAGGACCCGGGGCCAGAGCGCGGCGCCGACCAGCGGCGCGGGCAGCGCCAGCGCCGTCGCGGTGGCGGCGAAGGCCACCCCGGCCCGGCCCCGGCGCAGCGCCGCGCGGGCCACCAGCAGTGCCGCCACCAGCGCCACCGGCAGGAGTACGGCGACCGCCGGTCGCGCCACGGCGGCGCGTACCCGGTCGGAGAGCAGGCCCAGCGCGGTGGCCGCGCCGACGGCGGTGAGCGCGGCGGGCACCAGGCCGCGGGCCAGTCGGGCGAGCGCCGGCGCGTCGGCGGCCGGCAGCCGGAGCGTGAGGAAGGTCGCACCGTGCAGCGCGACCAGCGCGACGAGCGCCAGCCCGGCGGCGGCCACGAACGGGGTGACCACGTGACCGACGCCGGCGACGTGCCCGTCGGCGGTGAGCGGCACGCCCTGGAGCAGGCCGCCGAGCAGCGCGCCCCAGCCCAGCGCGGCGAGCACGCCGCCGACCACCACGATCCGGTCCCAGCCGGCCCGGGCCACCTCGCCGCCGGCCCGGCCGCGCAGTTGCACGCCGGCGGTGACCAGCACCACCCCGCCCAGCGCGCCGAGCACGACCGGGTAGAAGCCGGAGAGCAGTTCCCCCTCCAGCGTGGGGAACGCGCCGAACAGGATGCCGACCGTGGCCACCAGCCAGACCTCGTTGCCGAGGAAGAACGGGCCGACGGCGGTGAGCGCGACCCGGCGGGCGAGCGCGTCGCCCGGTCCGGTGCCGGCGCGCCGGGCCAGCAGCAGGCCGACGCCGTAGTCGTAGCCGCCGAGCACCAGGTAGGCGGCGAAGAAGAGGCCGAGCAGGGCGTACCAGGCGAACTCCACGACGGGCTCCTCAGGCGAACACGGGCTGGTGGTGGTGGTCGTCGTGCTCGGGCGCGGGCGGGCGGCCGAGCAGCGGGTCGCGCGCGCCCCGGGCGGCGTGCCGGGCCAGCAGCACCCAGTTGGTGACGGTGAGCGCGCCGAGCAGCAGGCTGAACCCGATCAGCGAGGCGAGCATCAGCCCGGCCGGGACCGGGGAGACGGCCTGCGCGGTGGGCAGCAGCCCGTACGCCACCCAGGGCTGGCGGCCCACCTCCCGGGCGATCCAGCCGAGCAGCACCGCCACGAACGGCAGCGGCAGGCCGAGCAGGACCAGCCAGAGCGGGAACCGCAGCCGGATGATCCAGTCGCGCCAGAGCAGCGGCAGCAGGAGCCAGACGCAGCCCAGCGCGAAGCCGATCAGGATCATGAAGCCGAGGCCGACGCTGGACAGCACCGGCGGATCCCAGTCGCCGGGGCCGAACCGGGCGGTCCACTCCGCGATCGTCGCGTCCCGGTCCGGGCCGCCGCCGAACTTGGTGGGCTGGAGCTGCCCGACCGGGCCGAACTGGGCGAAGCCGAAGCCCTGCACCGCGCTGACCGCGAGCGCCGCGGTGACCAGCCCGAGCCGCAGCGAGGTGCGGAACAGCGCGAAGTCGGGCGTGCGGCGCAGCAGGTGCCAGGCGCTGACCGCGGCCATCAGCAGGCCGCCGGTGACCAGGCTCGCGGAGACCACGTGCCCGAACGCGAAACCGAACGTGGGGTTGGTGAGCAGCGCGCCGAAGTCGGTGAGGTGGGCGACGCCGTCCCGCACCTGGTAGCCGACCGGGTGCTGGAGCCAGGCGTTCGCCACCATGATCCAGAACGCCGAGGCGTACGCGGTGATCGCCACGCCCCAGAGCAGCGCCAGGTGCAGCCCCCGCGGCAGCCGGTGCCAGCCGAAGATCCACATGCCGAGGAACGTGGACTCCAGGAAGAACGCGACGAGCGTCTCGATGGCCAGCGGCGCCCCGAACACGTTCCCCACGTAGCGCGACAGGCCGCTCCAGTTCAGGCCGAACTGGAACTCCAGCACGATCCCGGTGGCGATGCCGAGCACGTAGTTGATCACGTAGAGCTGACCCCAGAACCGGGTCAGCCGCTCGTAGACCGGCTTGCCGGTGAGATAGCCGGCGGTCTGGAGCACGACCAGCAGGGTGACCAGGCCGAGCGTGACCACCACGAAGAGGAAGTGCAGCGAGGTGGTGGTGGCGAACTGGAGGCGGGCGAGGAGCAGGGGATCCACGGCGGTTCTCCCACGGGTTGGTTCGCTTGTCATAGCGACCCTACACGTAGCTTGCCTACCTATAGGGGCGCGCGAACCCGGAGAAGTCCCGTAGGGGTCGTCAGCTCAGGAACAACGAGATCGGCAGCGCGACGAGCGTGCCGGCCACCGCCAGCGCGGTCGCGCCCAGCAGCCGCGGCGGGCGGTCCGCGACCAGCAGGCGCTGCACGCGTACGTCGAGATCCTGGTCGCCGATGCCGAGCGTGCCGGCCGGCGTCACCCGGTGCCCGGCGGCGGCGAACCGGCGCAGCGCGCCCGCCAGCGGCGCGTCCGCGTGCAGCTCCCGGGCCTTGTCGTCGGCGCGCATCTCGACCAGCAGCGCCACCCGGGCGTGCGCCTCGCGCACCCAGCCGAACCAGGGCAGCGCCCGGCACAGCGCGGTGAACGGCAGCAGCACCAGATCGTGCCGCTCCTGGGCGTGCGCCCGCTCGTGGGTGAGCACCGCGGCCAGCTCCGCCGGATCCAGCAGGTCGACAGTGCCGGCGCTCACCACCACCCGGGGCCGCACCCCGGGCAGGCAGTATGCCGCCGCGCTCGGGTGGTCGAGCACCAGCGCGCCCGGCACCGTCGGGTCGCGCCGGGCGACCAGGCTCAGCAGCTCCCGGTGCCGGCGCTGGGCGCGGACCGCGCCGTGCACCGCGCGCACGGTCGTGGTGAGCAGCACCGCGCCGATGCCGAAGCCCACCCCGACCAGGCCGAGGTGCGCCGCGCCCACGCCCGGCGGCAGCGTGCCGTGGACCAGGTCGTCGGCGAGCGCCAGCAGGGCGCCCCCGGTCGGCCGGTCGTAGGCGGCGAGACCCACCGCCATCGGCAGGCCCATCGCGGAGAGCCCGAGCGCCAGGCCGACCGCCTGCCAGCAGACGATCGCCACCCGGGGGGCGCGCCACGTCCACCGCGCGGCGGCGAGGACCTGCGCGGTCAGCCAGCAGGCCAGGACGGTCGCGGCGAAGTGCACGGCGTACGCCACGGCGGCCGCCCTACCGGTCCGTCGCCTCGTCGAGCGCCGACCCGGCGGACCGTCGCGGGTCCTCGACCCGGTCGGTCAGCCCGGCGTTCGGAGCTGTCCCGGCGGCCTCGGCGCCGAGCGCCGCGCGCAGCACGTCCGCCTCGGTGCCGGTCACCGAGCGGGCGAAGCGCACCAGCGCGGCGTCCCGGCTGCCGCCGAGGTCGAGGGCGTCGAGCATGAGCTGGGCGATGTGCGCCTCGCGGGTGGCGGCGGGCCGGTAACGCCAGGCCCGCCCCTCCCGCTCGCGCTGCACCATGCCCTTGCCGGCGAGCCGGTCGAGCACCGTCATCACCGTGGTGTAGGCCAGCTCACGCCCGTCGAGCGCGTCCGCGACCTCGCGCACGGTCACCCCGTCGGGCGTGGTGGGCGCCGAGTCCCACAGCACGTCCATCACCGCACGCTCAAGGTCCCCCAGCCGAGTCACCCGTCAATCCTACCCCGCGTAGTAGACCTGTCTCAGACGCCCTTGGGGTGCCAGACCGTCTTGGTCTCCAGGAGCGTGGTCATCCGGGCCAGGCCCGGATCGGCGTGCCAGTCGTGGTCGGCCGGGGCCGGGCGGAGCACCCGCTTGAGGTTCTCCGCGGCCTTGACCTCCAGCTCCACCGCCAGCTCGGCGTCGGTCACGCCGGTCAGGTCGACGGCGTTGACGTCCATGTGCGCGGCAAGCGTCGGCGCGGTCTCGGTGATCTTCCCGGTGAGGATGTTGACCACGCCGCCCGGCAGGTCGGAGGTGGCCAGCACCTCGGCCAGCGTCACCGCCGCCAGCGGCGTCGCCGGGGAGGCGGCCACCACCACGGTGTTGCCGCTGACGATCGCCGGGGCGATCACGCTGACCAGGCCGAGCAGCGCCGGCGCCTCGGGCGCCACCACGGCCACCACGCCGGTCGGCTCCGGGGCCGACAGGTTGAAGTACGGGCCGGCCACCGGGTTCGCGCCGCCGTAGACCTGCGGCAGCTTGTCGGCCCAGCCGGCGTACCAGACCCAGCGGTCGATCGCCGCGTCCACCTCGTCGGCCGGTACGCCCAGCGCCACGAACTGCTCGCGTCGGCCCTCCAGCATCTCGGCCACCCGGTAGAGGATCTGGCCCCGGTTGTAGGCGGTCGCCCCGGCCCAGCCCTTCACCGCGGCCCGGGCCGCGACGACCGCGTCCCGCGCGTCCTTGCGGGAGGCCAGCGACACGTTGGAGTCCTGCACGAGATACGACCGTCCCGACTCGCTGCGCGGGAACTTCCCGCCGATGAAGAGCTTGTACGTCTTACGTACCGCGACCCGCTCAGACATTGAGGTACCCCTCCAGCCCGTGCCGGCCGCCCTCGCGACCGTAGCCCGACTCCTTGTAGCCGCCGAACGGCGACGTCGGGTCGAACTTGTTGAACGTGTTGGCCCAGACCACGCCGGCGCGCAGCCGGTCGGCCGTCCAGAGGATCCGGGAACCCTTGTCGGTCCAGATCCCGGCCGACAGCCCGTACGGCGTGTTGTTGGCCTTCTCCACCGCCTCCGCCGGGGTGCGGAAGGTCAGCACGGACAGCACCGGGCCGAAGATCTCCTCGCGGGCGATCCGGTGCGCCTGGGTGACCCCGGTGAAGATGGTCGGCGCGAACCAGAAGCCGCGGTCGGGCAGCTCGCACGGCGGCGACCAGCGCTGCGCGCCCTCGGCGGCGCCCACCTCGGACAGCTCGCTGATGCGCGCCAACTGCTCGGCCGAGTTGATCGCGCCGACGTCGGTGTTCTTGTCCAGCGGGTCACCGACCCGCAGGCGGGCCATCCGGCGCTTCAGCGACTCCAGCACCTCGTCGGCGACCGACTCCTGCACCAGCAGGCGGGAACCGGCGCAGCAGACGTGCCCCTGGTTGAAGAAGATGCCGTTGACGATGCCCTCGACCGCCTGGTCGACGGGCGCGTCGTCGAAGACGATGTTGGCGGCCTTGCCGCCCAGCTCCAGGGTCAGCTTCTTGCGGGTGCCGGCCACGGCCCGCGCGATGGCCCGGCCGACCTCGGTGGAGCCGGTGAACGCGACCTTGTCCACGCCCGGGTGCTCGACCAGCGCCCGGCCGGTGTCACCGGCGCCGGTGACGATGTTGACCACGCCGGCCGGCAGGTCGGCCTGCTGGCAGATCTCGGCGAAGAGCAGCGCGGTCAGCGGGGTGGTCTCGGCCGGCTTCAGCACCACCGTGTTGCCCGCCGCGAGCGCTGGGGCGATCTTCCAGGCGAGCATGAGCAGCGGGAAGTTCCACGGGATGACCTGCGCGGCCACGCCCAGCGGGCGCGGGTTCGCGCCGAAACCGGCGTGTTCCAGCTTGTCCGCCCAGCCCGCGTAGTAGAAGAAGTGCGCGGCGACGAGCGGCAGGTCGACGTCGCGGGACTCGCGGATCGGCTTGCCGTTGTCCAGCGACTCCAGCACGGCCAGCTCGCGGGAGCGCTCCTGGATGATCCGGGCGATCCGGAACAGGTACTTCGCCCGGTCCCGGCCCGGCATCGGACCCCAGACCTTCTCGTACGCCTTGCGCGCGGCGCGGACCGCACGGTCCACGTCCTCGCGACCGGCCTCGGCGATCTCGGCCAGGACCTCCTCGGAGGCCGGGTTGACCGACTTGAAGCTGCCGCCGTCGGACGGGTCGACGAACGTCCCGTCGACGAAGAGCCCGTACGAGGGCTTGATGTCGACCACCGAGCGCGACTCGGGGGCGGGTGCGTATTCGAACATCGCGTTCAGTCCAGGGTGAAGTAGTCGGGGCCGGCGTAGACGCCGGTCGTCAGCTTGGTGCGCTGCATGAGCAGGTCGTTGAGCAGGCTGGACGCGCCGAACCGGAACCAGTCCGGGTCGAGCCAGTCGGCGCCGACCGTCTCGTTGACCATGACCAGGTACTTGAGCGCGTCCTTGGTGTTCTTGATGCCGCCGGCCGGCTTCACGCCGACCTGCCGCCCGGTGGCGGCGCGGAAGTCGCGGACCGCCTCCAGCATCACCAGCGTCACCGGGAGCGTGGCCGCGACCGGGACCTTGCCGGTGGAGGTCTTGATGAAGTCGCCGCCGGCCAGCATGGCGAGCCAGGAGGCGCGCCGCACGTTGTCGTAGGTGGCCAGCTCGCCGGTCTCCAGGATCACCTTCAGGTGCGCGTCCCCGCACGCCTCCTTGGTGGCCACGATCTCGTCGTGGACCTCCTGGTAGCGACCGGCCAGGAACGCGCCCCGGTTGATCACCATGTCGATCTCGTCCGCGCCGGCCTCGACGGCTGCCCGGACGTCGGCGAGCTTGATCTCCAACGGGGCCTGTCCGGACGGGAACGAGGTCGCCACGCTGGCCAGGTGCACGTCGCTGCCGCGCAGCACCTCGGCCACGTACGGGACCATCGCCGGGTAGACGCAGACCGCGCCGACGTGCGGGCAGCTCGGGTCCGCCGGGTCGGGCCGCAGCGCCTTGGCGGCCAGCGCCCGCACCTTGCCCGGGGTGTCGGCCCCCTCCAGGGTGGTCAGGTCGACCATCCGGATCGCCAGGTCGATCGCCTCGGCCTTGGCCGTGGTCTTGATGGAGCGGGTGCCGAGTTGGGCCGCCCGCTGCTCCGCGCCGACCTGGTCCACGCCCGGTAGGCCGTGCAGGAAGGTCCGCAGAGCGGTCTCGGATCGTCCCAGCTCGGAGAGGTCCGACCGGGCCGACGTCGCTGTCGCCGTCATGCCCCGAATAGTACGCACCCGCGAGTCGAGTGATCTTGGTCACGGCGCAGCCGCCGGGGCGCCGCATACGTGAGCGGCGTCGCTGGTCGGGCCGCACCCGGCGTACGCCGGCCCGGCGACCGGTAGGTTGAGCGATCGTGGACGTAACCGTCATTGACCATCCGCTCGCCCAGACGCGGCTGACCGCCATGCGGGACGCCCGGACCGACTCCGCGTCGTTCCGGGCCGCGCTGCGCGAACTCACCACCATGCTGGTGTACGAGGCCGCGCGCTCCTTCCCCGTCGAGAACTACTCGATCCAGACCCCGGTCACCGCCACCGAGGGCACCCGGCTGGCCAACCCGCCGCTGCTGGTGCCGGTGCTGCGGGCCGGGCTCGGGATGGCCGACGCCGCGCTCGCCCTGGTGCCCGAGTCGTCGATGGGCTTCGTCGGCCTGGCCCGCGACGAGGAGACGTACGAGCCCCGGGCGTACATGGAGTCGCTGCCCCGGGACCTCAGTGGTCGGCCGGTGCTGGTGCTCGACCCGATGCTGGCCACCGGCGGCTCGCTGGAGCACTGCTGCCGGCTGCTCGCCGACCGGGGCTGCACCGACATCACCGTGCTCTGCGTGCTGGCCGCGCCGGTCGGCATCGAGCGGCTGGAACGGTCCGGCCTGCCGCTGCGCCTGGTCACCGCGTCCATCGACGAGGGCCTCAACGATCGGATGTTCATCGTGCCGGGTCTCGGCGACGCCGGCGACCGCCAGTTCGGCGGCATGCCGCGCTTCTGAACCGGCGATTCACGGAAAGAGGGCCCGATCCGCTCGGACGGGCCCTCTTTCCGTGAATCGGGCGGTGCGGGGGAGCACCCTCGGCGAGTCCGTGCGCGGGGTGCGGGGAGGCGCTAGCGTTCCGGGCCATGACTGGTGTTGCGCTCGCCGAGGAGCTGCTGCTCCTCGCGTATGACGACGAAACCGGCAAGGCCGCGATGCCGCGGATCAGCCTCGACCTGGGCATGGCCGCCGCGGTGCTGGTGGAGCTGGCGCTGGCCGGCCGCGTCGCGTACGCGGACGGGAACCTGGCGGTGGTCGACCCGGCGCCCACCGGCGAGCCGATCGCGGACGCGGTGCTCGCCAAGATCGCCGCGGACACCCCGCACACGCCGTCGTCCTGGGTGCAGCGGCTGCGGCACGGGCTGCGCGAGAAGATCCTCGGTGACCTCTGCGGCCGGGGCGTGGTCCGGGACGTCGACGAGACCGAGCTGGGCTTCATCCACGTGCACCGCTACCCGGTCGCCGACACCTCCGTCGAGGCGGACATCCGGCGACGGCTGGCCGAGGCGCTGACCAGCGGTCAGCTCCCGGACGAGCGCACCGCCGCGCTGGCCACGCTGGTCGCGGTGCTGCGGATGGAGCCGGCGCTCGGGCTCACCGGCACCGCCGCCGACGAGGCCGGCACGCGCCTGGAGGAGATCGCGACGGGTGCCGGCTTCTCCGGCACGGTGAGCCTGGACGACAGCGTGGTGCGCCCCTCGGTGAGCCTGGTCGTCGCCGCCCTCGCCCAAGCCGTCGACCAGGCCCTCGGCAAGCGCCCGGTGTAAGGAGGGGCCCCCTTTTAACGCCTCCGGTAGAGAAGGGGCCCCCTCTCACACCCCGGGTGTTAAGAGGGGGCCCCTCCTTACACCTCAGAGGCCGAGGGCGGCGGCGATCTCGGTGCGCAGCTCGGTGACCGCCGCGCGGGCCCGGTGCCGGGCCGCGGCGACGTCGCCGCCCGTGACCGGCTCCACCACCTCCAGGTACGCCTTGAGCTTCGGCTCGGTGCCGGAGGGCCGGATCACCACCCGGACGGCGTCGGTGCGCAGGATCACCACGTCCGCGTCGGGGAGCAGGTCGGACGCCTCGGTGACCGGGTGCCCCAGCAGCGTGGTCGGGGTGGCCGCCCGGATCCGCGCCATCGAGTCCGTGATCACCCGCAGGTCCGCCACCCGCACCGAGAGCTGGTCGGTGTGGTGTACGCCGAACTCGGCGGCCAGCTCGTCCAGCCGGTCGGTGAGGGTCCGGCCCTCGGCCTTGAGCCCGGCGGCCAGCTCGGCGACGGTCAGCGCGGCGGTGATGCCGTCCTTGTCCCGGACGTGCTCCGGCGCGACGCAGTAGCCCAGCGCCTCCTCGTAGCCGAAGACCAGCGGCTCCCGACCGCCGCCGGCCCGGACGATCCACTTGAAGCCGGTGAGCGTCTCGTCGTAGGGCAGGCCCCGGGCCGCGCACATGGCGCGCAGCAGCGTCGACGAGACGATGGTGGTGGCGTACAGGCCGGTCACCCCGCGCCGCATCAGGTGGTCGGCGAGCAGCGCGCCCACCTCGTCGCCGCGCAGCATCCGCCACGACCCGGCGTCGCGGACCGCCACCGCGCAGCGGTCCGCGTCCGGGTCGTTGGCGACGGCGAGGTCCGCGCCGGTCCGGTCGGCGAGCGCGACCAGCAGGTCCACCGCGCCCGGCTCCTCCGGGTTGGGGAAGCTGACGGTGGGGAAGGCCGGGTCCGGCTCGGCCTGCTCGGGCACCACGCCGGGCACCCCGAACCCGGCCCGGGCGAACGCGGCGGTCAGCACCGCCGCCCCCACCCCGTGCAGCGGCGTGTACGCCACCTTCAGGTCCCGTGGTCCGGCCGGGGCGACCACCGCCGCGGCCCGGTCCACGTACGCGGCGACGAGGTCGTCACCGAGCACCTGGCCGGCCGGGCCGAGGGGCACCTCGGCGAGCGCGCCGACCGCCCGGATGGCCGCCTCGATGCCGGCGTCGGCCGGCGGCACGATCTGCGCCCCGGCGCCCAGCTCCCCGCCGAGCCGCGCGCCCAGATAGACCTTGTAGCCGTTGTCCTGCGGCGGGTTGTGGCTGGCGGTGACCATCACCCCGGCGACCGCGCCGAGCTGTCGCACCGCGAACGCGAGCACCGGCGTGGGCAGCGGGCGGGGCAGCAGCAGCGCCGGCCGGCCCGCGCCGGTGGCGACCTGCGCGGTGCGCTCGGCGAAGGCACGCGAGCCGCGCCGGGCGTCGTACCCGATCACCAGCGGGCCTTCGCCGCCCTGGGCGGCGAGCCAGCCGACCAGCCCGGCGGCGGCCTGGGTGACCACCGCGAGGTTCATCCCGTTCGGCCCGGCGCGCAGCGGGCCGCGCAGCCCGGCGGTGCCGAAGGTCAGCGGGCCGGCGAACCGGTCGGCCAGCTCGGCGGCCGTGCCGGGCAGCCCGTCGAGGACGGCGCGCAGCTCGGCGCGGTCGGCCGGGTCCGGGTCGTCGGCGAGCCAGTGCTCGGCGCGTACGCGAAGGTCGTCAAGGTCAGTGGTATCCGCCGCCATGGCCTCATGAAAGCACGGCGGCGGATCACCACTGGCCGTCGGCCTCGACTCAGTTGGCCGCCGTGAGCTGGAAAGAACCGACCATCGCGTCGAAGATCGGCTTGCTCTCGGCGAAGGTCGCCTCGCTGGCGGTGAGGTAGAACGAGTAGACCTTGTCGCCCTGCACCACGCCGCGCCACACCCCGTGCCGCTTGGCGTCACCCTCGCCGCAGGTGTATTCGAACTCGGCCGCCGGCTTGCCGGCCAGGGTCGTCTCGTTCATCGCGAGCTGTTCGTAGGGCTTGGCGCAGGACTTGCTCTTGTCGCGCAGGTTGCGTGAGGCGAACTCGGCCCAGCTGATCGACGTGCCACCCCAGTCCTCCGCGAGCAGGCGCACCTTGCGGCCGGAGTCCTGTGGGTCGACGTAGTCGACGAAGACGCCACCGGTCTTGCGGTCCCAGCCCTTCGGGATCTGGACCGTCATGCCCTTGGTGGTCTGCTGCTGCATCTCCACCGGCGGGGCGGCGGCCGAGCTGGACGGCAGGGTGCCCACGATCGGCGGGGGAGCGTCGTCGCCGCCGCTGGTCAGCGCGATCACGCTCACCAGCAGCACCACGGCCAGACCGCCGGCGGCAGCGAGCTGGACCTTGCGGGGCCACGCCTTGATCCGCCCGACGAGACCCTTCGCGGCACCGAACGCCCCGCCGCTCGCGGCCGGCGCGGTGGCCGGGGTGGTCCACGGCTGGCCGGTGCCGGTCACCGACCACTGGTTGCCGCCGCCGTACACCGGGCGGGTGGGGTCGGCGCCGCCGCCGTAGGTGGCCGGCGGGCCGGTGGGCACGCGCTGGGTGGCGTCGGAGCCGGCGCCCTGGCCGAAGCGGACCGTGGCGTCCGACGAGATGCGCTGGGTGGCCCCGGGCGCGTCCGGCCCGGACATCGCGCCGGTGGGGGTGTGCAGCGGCCCGGCCAGCGCGTCGGCACTGGTCTCGTCGAGCGCCGCGGCGCCGGCCGCGGGCGTCGCGCCGGGGCGCTCGCCGCGCCGCAGGGCGGCGAGCCGGTCGGTCAGCGACTCGCTCGGGCCGATCATCGCCCGGCCGCCGATCTGCCCACCCGGCTTGGGCTCCGGGGCGGCCGGCGGCGGCGTGGTCGGGCGCGGCACCGGCACCACGGCGTACGGGTCGGTGACCGAGTTGACGGCGGTGGCGGTGCTGGTCAGCGGGCCGGCGAGCAGCTCGCGCAGCATGGCCCGGGCCCGGTGCACGTCCAGCCGGCGGGCCGGGTCCTTCTCCAACAGGCCCATCAGCACGCCGGTGAGCGGGCCGCTGCGCTGCGGCGTGGCCGGCGGATCCTCGACCACGGCGTGCATGGTCTCGATCGGGTCGCCCTTGTCGAACGGGGGCCGCCCCTCGACCGCGGTGTAGAGCGTGACGCCGAGCGAGAACAGGTCGCTCGGCGGGCCGAACTCCTGGCCCATGGCCCGCTCGGGGGAGATGAAGTGCGGCGAGCCGAGCACCATGCCGGGCGTGGTGAGCTGCACGTCGGTGGGCATCCGGGCGACGCCGAAGTCGGTGAGCACGCAGCGACCGTCGGAGCAGATCAGCACGTTCGCCGGCTTGACGTCGCGGTGCAGCACGCTGAGCGCGTGCGCCACCTCCAGCGCGCCGAGCAGGGCGATGCCGATCTTGGCGACCGCGCGGGGCGCGACCGGCCCGTCCTCGATCACCATGTCGGCCAGGCTGCGGGCGTCCAGCAGCTCCATCACGATCCACGGGCGGCCACCCTCGGTGACCACGTCGTAGACCTGCACCACGGCCGGGTGCTGGATGGCGGCGGCGGCGCGGGCCTCACGCAGCGTGCGTTCGTAGAGCGCGTCGCGGTCGCTGGGGGCGAGCCCCGGCGGGAGCACGACCTCCTTGACCGCCACGTCGCGGCGCAGCAATGTGTCGGTGGCCCGCCAGACCGTGCCCATGCCACCGTTGCCCACCGGGGAGCGCAACGAGTAGCGACCACCGATGGTGGTGCCGGGCGCCGCGCGTCCAGTGGGGGGACTGGCCGGTCCACCGCTCCACGTCGGAATCTGAGTCACAGAAAAGCCACCGGGGGATATCGAGGGGGCTGGGACACAACCCCTCTATCTTGCTGGTTCCGACGCCCGATGCGAAACCCGACGCGACGGGCGTTTACCTACTCGACGGTATGTGGGCAGCTACTCACCTCCGGTGGGCCGCCCGCTTCCCGGTGTGCGGTATCCCTCACCCGTCCGGTGGCGACCGCGTCCTACCATCCGGTAATGAGCGATGCGCGGTCAAGCGAGTCGGGTTTCCCGATCAAGGGCGTCTACACGGCGGCCGACCTTCCGGCGGACCTGGATTCCCGGTTGGGCGAGCCGGGCGACTACCCGTACACCCGCGGGGTCTACCCGACGATGTACACGTCCCGTCCGTGGACCATGCGGCAGTACGCCGGCTTCGGCACCGCCACCGAGAGCAACGCCCGCTACCACCAGTTGCTGCGCGCCGGCACCATGGGCCTCTCCGTCGCGTTCGACCTGCCCACCCAGATGGGGTACGACTCGGACGACCCGATCGCGCACGGCGAGGTCGGCAAGGTCGGCGTCGCGATCGACTCCATCGAGGACATGCGCACGCTCTTCGCCGACATCCCGTTGGACAAGGTCTCCACCTCGATGACCATCAACGCGCCGGGCTCCGTGCTGCTGTTGCTCTACCAACTGGTGGCGGAGGAGAACGGGGTGCCCGGGGCGGCGCTCAACGGCACCATCCAGAACGACATCCTCAAGGAGTACATCGCCCGGGGGACGTACATCTTCCCGCCGAAGCCCTCGCTGCGGCTGGTCGCCGACACCTTCGCCTACTGCCGGGCCGAGGTGCCGAAGTGGAACACCATCTCGATCTCCGGCTACCACATGGCCGAGGCCGGCGCCTCACCCGCGCAGGAGATCGCGTTCACGCTGGCCAACGGCGTGGAGTACGTCCGGGCGGCGCTCGCGGCCGGGCTGGCCGTGGACGACTTCGCGCCCCGGCTGTCGTTCTTCTTCGTGGCCCGCACCACGCTGCTGGAGGAGGTCGCCAAGTTCCGGGCGGCCCGCCGCATCTGGGCCCGGGTGATGCGCGAGCAGTTCGGCGCGAAGAACCCGAAGTCGATGATGCTGCGGTTCCACACCCAGACCGCGGGGGTGCAGCTCACCGCGCAGCAGCCCGAGGTCAACCTGGTCCGGGTGGCGGTGCAGGGTCTCGGCGCGGTGCTCGGCGGCACCCAGTCGCTGCACACCAACAGCTTCGACGAGGCGATCGCGCTGCCCACCGAGAAGGCGGCCCGGCTGGCGCTGCGCACCCAGCAGGTGCTGGCGTACGAGACGGATCTCACCGCCACGGTCGACCCGTTCGCCGGGTCGTACGTGGTGGAGGCGATGACCGACGAGTTGGAGGCCGCGATCACCGCGCTGATGGAGCGGGTCGCCGACCACGGCTCGGCGGTGGACGCGATCGAGGCCGGCTTCCAGAAGCGGGAGATCGAGCAGTCCGCGTACCGGATCGCCCAGGAGATCGACTCGGGTGAGCGGGTGGTGGTCGGGCTCAACCGGTTCCGGATCGACGAGGAGGAGCCCTACGAGCCGCTGCGGGTGGACCCGACGATCGAGGCGGCGCAGGCGGAGCGGCTGGCCAAGCTGCGCGCCGACCGGGACGCCGGCGCGGTCGAGCGGGCGCTCGCGGAGTTGCGGGCCGCGGCCGAGGGCGACGCCAACGTGCTCTTCCCGATGAGGGAGGCGCTGCGGGCCCGCGCCACGGTGGGCGAGGTGTGCGGGACGCTGCGCGCGGTGTGGGGGGTGCACCGGCCGAGCGACCGCTTCTGACGCGTCCCGACGGCGGCCCGTGTCGGCGCACCCCGGGGTGCGCCGACACGGGCCGCGTCCCGTCCGGGTGTGCGATGTCGGAATAGGGGTAACCCGATCGGGTGAACGGGACGGACAGTCTGTGCGGTCGCGCACGGCGCGGTCATGTCACCGTCAGGAGTCGCCCGGCAGCCGAATGTTGTCGGCCAATTGTCGGAGCGGCAGTTAATTGCCGCGACTAATGCGACAATTCGGAACGACGACTCGCTATTTGGTGACCGATGAAACGGTTACGCGTTGTAGGAGGTGGGGTGCAGATGACGGCGTCCGACCACGATCTACCTGCTGTCCCGCAGATATTCGAGCACTCCCACCAGGGCGTTCGTGACGCTGCGCGGTCCGACCGCTACACGAAGGATGTTGCGCAGCGTCACCGTCAAGGGTCTAGGCTGTCTGCTGTCCTACCCGATGATCCATCCCTCTCTAGTGATCGAGAATTCGACGTGACGAGTGCGTTGACGCTGTCTTCTGGCGGCCCGCTGGCGTCGTCCCGGCCCGAGTCGCCGACCGGTTCCCAGCCCCTGCCCTTCGAGCTCGACCATCTGCTCGCGCTGCGGGTACCCGGCCTCATCGCGACCCGTCGTCACATCCATTCCCACCCGGAGTTGTCGGGCGAGGAGTTCGAGACGGCGGCCCTGGTGCACCGCGAGCTGTCCCTCGCCGGGCTGAAGCCGCGCCTCCTGCCTAAGGGCAACGGCGTCATCTGCGACATCGACGGCCGCCCGGACGGGCCGGTGGTCGCCCTCCGCGCCGACATCGACGCGCTGCCGCTGAGCGACTCGAAGGACGTCCCCTACCGCTCGACCGTGAACGGCGTCTGCCACGCCTGCGGCCACGACGTGCACACCGCCGTGATGCTCGGCGTCGGCATGCTGCTCGCCCAACTCGCCGACCTCGGGGAACTGGACGGCCGGGTCCGGCTGATCTTCCAGCCGGCCGAGGAGATCCTGCCCTGCGGCTCGCTCGAGGTCATCGAGGCCGGCGGCCTGGACGACGTGGTGCAGATCTTCGCGCTGCACTGCGACCCGAACCTGCCGGTGGGCAAGGTCGGCCTGCGGGTCGGCCCGATCACCGCCGCCGCGGACAACGTCACCGTCCGGCTCACCGGGCCGGGCGGGCACACCGCCCGCCCGCACCTGACCGTCGACCTGGTCGACGCGCTCGGCCGGCTGGTCACCGAGGTGCCGACGCTGATCAGCCGCCGGGTGCCGGCCAACAGTGGACTGCTGCTGGTGTTCGGTCACGCGTCGGCCGGCACCCGCTACAACGTCATCCCCTCCGAGGCGTCCGCGGCCGGCACGCTCCGGGTCATGGACCGGGACACCTGGGACCAGGCGCCCAAGATCGTGGCGCAGGTGGTGCGCGACGTACTGGCCCCCACCGGCGCCACCGTGGACCTGGAATACCTGCGGGGCCGCCCGCCGGTGACGAACGACGCCGGAGCGATCGGCGTGTTCACCGCGGCCACCGCGTCGGCGCTCGGGCCGGAGGGCATCGCCGAGACGCCGCAGAGCATGGGCGGCGAGGACTTCTCCTGGTATCTGGAGCACGTCCCCGGCGCGCTCGCCCGCCTCGGCGTCGGCCGGAACGGTCCCAACGTGGACCTGCACCGGGCCTCCTTCGACGTGGACGAGCGCGCCATCGAGGCGGGCGTGCGCCTCATGGTCCAGACCGCGCTGCGGGCACTGGTGGCGGCGCGCTGACCGGACCGCCGGGCGGCCCGAACGGCGGTCCCGGCGGCGTCGGTGCGGCCGGCGGTGGGGTCCGCCGGGGCCGGCGGCGTCGCCACCGCAGCAGCAGCCACAGCGGTACGCCGAACACCACCGCGAACGGCAGCAGCGCGCCGAGCACGGTGAGCAGCACGCGCACCGAGGTGCGGAAGACCGCCCAGCCGCCACCGAGGCCGCTGAGGAAGCCGAGGTCGGCGCCCTCCTCGGCGGTGCTGGCGTCCCGGCCCAGGAACGTCACGGTGATGGTGGAGAGCGCGGTGAGATCGGCCAGCCGGCGCTTGCGCGCCTCCAACGCGGCCAGGTCCGCCTGCCGGGTGCCCACCTCGTTCTCCAGCGTGACCAACTGGTCCACGGAGTTGGCCTGGGCGAGCAGCTTGCGGGCGCTCTCCACCCGGGCCCGCTGGGTGGCGATCCGGGCGTCCAGGTCGACCACCTGCTCGGTGACGTCCTCGGTGCGGATCTCCCGGCGTTCCTGCCGGCCGTAGCCGGCCAACTGGTCGATCACGCCGGCGAACTTCTCCGCCGGCACCCGCAGCGTCAGCACCGCCCGGGCGTCGGACGACTGGCTCGACCGCCGGTCCCCGCCGACGAAACCGCCGGCCGCGGTGACCGCCGTGGTCGCCTCCCGCGCCGCGGTGTCCACGTCGTCCACCCGGACCTGCATCGTCCCGGTGTAGACGATGGACCGCTGGTCCACCCGCAGGTCGGCGCCGCCGGTCCCGCCGGGCGCCGCCTGGTCCCGCCCGGCACCACCCTCGGCGGCCGGCGCCGCCGCGTCCCCGCCGCCGCTGTCCCCGCCGCTGTCCCCGCCCGCGCTGCAGGCCCCCACGGCCAGCACCGCGGCGAGACCCACCGCTGCCAGGGCCACGCCCCGGAGTCGTCGTCCGCCCATCTCCCCGCTCCGATCGTCGACGGCCCCGCGAGCCGGGACCGATACCTCGGACGCGACGCGTTGTCGCGCCGGTTCCGGCAGACTGCGCTCAGGACGTCACGATTCGATAATCGAGGAGTCACGATGCAGCTCACCAAGTACGCCCACTCCTGTCTCCGGGTGGAGCACGACGGGGGAGTCCTCGTCGTCGACCCCGGTGTCTTCAGCGCCGCGGCCGAGGCGCTGGACGGGGCGGACGCGGTGCTGATCACCCACGAGCATCCGGACCACGTGGACGTCGCCGCGTTGACCGCCGCGCTCCAGCGGCGGCCGGTGCCGGTGCACGGCCCGGCGTCGCTCGCCGGCGTGCTCGGCGACGCCGCCGAGGCGCTCGTCGCGGTCACGCCGGGGGAGTCGTTCACCGCGGCCGGGGTGCCGGTCCGGGCGTACGGCGGCCAGCACGCCGTCATCCACCCGGACCTGCCGGTGATCCCGAACCTGGGTTACCTCCTCGACGACACCGTCTACCACCCGGGCGACGCGCTGTTCGTCCCCGACGACGTCCGGGTCGACACGCTGTTCGCCCCGATCCACGCGCCCTGGTCGAAGTTCTCCGAGGTGCTCGACTTCATCCGCGCGGTCGCCCCCCGGCGGGCGTACGCGCTGCACGACGGGCTGCTCAACGCCAACGGATTCGGGGTGCTCGACCGGCAGTACACCGCGATGTCGAACACCGACTACCGCCGTCTGGAGCCGGGCACCCGGATCGATGCCTGACGTACCCGCCGAGGTGGTCCGGCGGCTCTACGCCACGCCACCGGAGAGGTTCGTCGCGGCCCGGGACGCCGCCGCCGCGCAGGCGCGCGAGGCCGGCGACCCGCGTGTCGCCCGGGAGATCGGCCGGCTGCGGCGACCCACCGTCGCGGCCTGGCTGGTCAACCTGCTCGCGATCCGGCGACCCGAACTGGTCGCCGACCTGACCCAGCTCGCCGCGTCGCTCCGTGCCGCGCAACGCGACCTGCGCGGCGGCAAGCTCCGAGAGCTCTCCGCCCAGCGCCGTGCCGTGGTGGGAGCGCTCGTCGCCGAGGTACGCCGGCTGGCCGCCGCCGAGCCCGCCGCCCCACCGGTCGGGAAGCTGCCGCTGGGCGAGGTGGAGGCCACGCTCAACGCCGCGCTCTCCGACACCGACGTGGCCGAGCAGGTACGCGCCGGACGGCTGCTGCGGGCCAGCCACTACGCCGGGTTCGGCGAGGTGCCCCGCCCCCAGTTGCGGCTGCTCACCGGCGGCGACGAGGCGGAGGAGACCGGGGCGGCGAGGTCCCGCGTACCGGATCGGGCGGCCGAGCGGGCCGAGGCGCGCCGGGCCCGCGACGAGCGGGCGGCGCGGGCCGAACGGGCGAAGCGGCGGCGGACGGCCACCCGCGAACTGGAGAAGGCGCGCGCGGAGTTGGGCCGGGCCGAGACGGACCGGTCCGGGGCCGAGCGGGCCGAGCGGGACGGCGCGGCCACGCTGGACCGGATCGAGACCGAGCTGGCCGAGCTGGAGCGCCGCCGGGCGGTGGCCGAGCAGGAGCTGAGCCGGGCCCGGCTGGCCCGGCGGGCCGCGGAACGGGTGGTCACCGCCGCCCGGCGACGGGCCGGCGAGGTGGAGGCCGTGTTGGAGGCGCTCGACGCCGAAGAGGGGGATGCCGAGGCCGGTGCCGAACGGGCAGACTGAGCGCGATGAACGGCCAGGGTGGACGGACGGCGGTGGGTCGCCGATGACTCCGGAGCAGGTCGCCGCCGCCTGCAAGCCGCTGGTGCTGGAGCTGGGGGAGGCGTTCTCCCGCTGCCCCTCGACGCTGCGCCGGGCCCGCCTGCTCGGCATCTCCGGGTGGGCCTTCTACATCACCGGGCGGGCCGGTGCGCTCGGCGACGTCCGTGCCGAGACGGTGGCGTCGGCGCTCGGCTTCATCGCCCCGGACGCGGTCGCGGACGGCTGGGACGCCGCGGCGCGTGGGGTGCCGCCGCTGGAGGTGGCGGCCGCCAACCTGGCCGAGTGCTGCCGCTGGGGCACTTCCCGGCTGGGCGACGCGCCGGGCGTGTCCCGGCTGGCCGGGCTGCTCGGCCGGGCCGTGGACGCGGCGGACGGCAGCGCCATGCCGCTCTTCGCCGCCTGGCGGGCCATGCCGATGCGCGACCCGTCCGCCGGCGCCCGCGCCGCGGTCGGCCTGCTGCTGCTGCGTGAGCACTTCGCCGGGGCCTACCTGCTGGCCGTGCGGGCCTCCGGGCTGACCCCGATGGAGGCGGTGCTGGCCGGGCCGGAGGGCGAGGCGGGTGCCGCGGCCTGCGGCTGGGCCCCGCCGTATCCGCCCGTCGGTCCGCTGGTGCGGCGGCGGATCTGGGCCGAGGCGGTGACCGACCGGCTGGTGTCGCCGGCGTTCCACGCGCTCGGCGCGGCCGGCGGCGGGGAACTCGTCGACCTGCTGACCGCCGCGCGCCTGCACGCCCGGCACGGATAATTGGGAGGCGCGGGCGCGGTCCGGCTGCCAGGATCGGCCGCGTGACGCTCCCCGCCGGTTGGACGGCCCGCCGCCCCACCCTCGACGACGTCCCCGCGATCCTGGCGGTGGTGCACGCCGCCGACACGTTCGCGGTGGGCCATCCCGACTTCGACGCCGAGGACGTGCGGGACGCGCTCACCGCGCCGTTCGTCGACCCGTCCCGGGACTCCTGGCTGGTCACCGACCCGGACGGGACGGCGGTGGCGTGGTCGTTCCTGAACAACCCGACGGGCGTCGGCCGGGAGTGGGTGGACGTGCTCGTCGACCCCGACCGGGGCGCCGAGCTGCGCGCGCCGTTGCTGGCCCGGATGCTCGACCGGGTCGCCGAACGGGCCGCCGAGCGGGAGGTGCCCGCGCTGACCGCCCGCGCGGGGGTGTACGCGCCGGAGACCCGCTGGGCGGGGGAGCTGGTGGCGGCCGGGTTCACCCGGATCAAGCGCTACCTCCGGATGAGCCGGTCACTGGCCGACCTGCCCGCCGAGCCGGCCCCGCCGGCCGGGGTGACGGTCCGGCCGCTGCGTCCCGACGACGAGGCCGACCTGCGGTTGTTCCACCTGATCCACGACACCGCCTTCCGGGACACGCTCGACCACGAGCCGCTCGACTTCGACCGCTGGCGGGACCTGCTCCCCTCCTCCGGCAAGGTCTGGGACGAGTGGTTCGTGGCCGAGGTCGACGGCGAGCCGGCCGGTGCCCTCCAGTCCTCCGACCAGGCGGTGGAGCAGGACGCGGGCTGGGTGCGGACGCTGTCCGTGCTGCCGGCCCACCGCCGGCGCGGGGTGGGCGCGGCGCTGCTGCGCCGGGCCTTCGCGGTCTACGCGGCGAAGGGCCGCGCCCGTGCCGGGCTGGGCGTGGACCTGGCCAACCCGACCGCGCCGGTCACCCTCTACCACTCGGTCGGGCTGGTGGAGGAGCGCTGGGTCGACGTGTACGAGCGGAGCGTGCCCGCCCCGCAGGTGTGACCCGGGACCCCCGCGACGGGGTCGCCGAGCGGGCGGGTGGCCGCCCGGCGCACACTGTCGGGGTGGGAGACGCGCTACGCGGACGCCGTGCCGGTGGGGCGGGACCGCAGCTCGGTGACGTAGTCGTCCGGCGCGCCCGCCTTCTCCGCCGCGTTCGCGATCTCCGACAGGTACCACGACGTCGGCAGGCCGCCCTCGTAGCCGTCGAAGACGTAGACCCACGCGGTCACGTCCCCGTCGAGCGTCGAGACGCGGACGGTCAGCTTGCGGTAGGTGCCGGCGGTCACGCCCTCGATCTCGTCGAGCTGGGCGGCGTCGTACGGGTGGATGTCGTAGAGCGCCACGAAGACCCGGTCACCCGGTGCCTCGACCACGGTGCTGACCGAGCCCTCCCAGCCGATGACGTCCTCGCCGGCGAAGGTGAGTCGCCACCCCTCCAGCCAGCCGGTGCCCACCATCGGCGAATGCGGGCAGTAGGCGCGCATGCGAGCGGGGTCCAGGTTTGAGCCGTAAGCGGCGTAGAGACGCACGGCGACGACGATAGCCCGGTCGACGGGTGGGGGAGAATACGACGGTGCGTGTCGGACGCGACGGGGAGAAGAAAGTCACTGTGAGGAAAGACGAGGGGCTTGACCGGTGAGCGCGAGGAGTGCAGCGGAGCGGAGCCCCGCAGTCGCGAACGAAAGGACGGCCCTGTGAGCCAGATCGTGATCATCGGCGGCGGGCCGGCCGGGTACGAGGCGGCACTGGTCGCCGCCCAGCTGGACGCCGATGTCACAGTGGTCGAGGCGGACGGCGCCGGCGGCGCGTGCGTGCTCTCCGACTGCGTGCCCTCCAAGACCTTCATCGCCAGCTCCGAGGTCGTCACCGGCTATCGGGACACCGAGGAGTTCGGGGTCCACTCCGACGGCCTGGAGGCGGTCACGGTCGACGCCCGGGCGGTGCACGAGCGGGTCAGGCGGCTCGCGCTGGCCCAGTCCGCCGACATCCACACCAAGCTGGTCAAGGCCGGGGTGGAGTTCGTGGCCGGCACCGCGCGGCTCGGCGAGGACACGCTCGGCCACACCCACCAGGTGATCGTCACCCCGGCGGACGGCTCGCCCGCGTACCCGGTCGGAGCCTCCACCGTGCTGGTCGCCACCGGCGCGACCCCGCGCCAGCTGCCCACCGCCGTGCCCGACGGCGAGCGGATCCTGACCTGGCGTCAGGTCTACGACCTGCCGGAGCTGCCCGAGCACCTGATCGTGGTCGGCTCCGGCGTCACCGGCGCCGAGTTCGCCAGCGCCTACCTGGCCATGGGCGTGCGGGTCACGCTGGTCTCCAGCCGGGACCGGGTGATGCCGCACGAGGACGCGGACGCCGCGATGGCGATCGAGCGGGTGTTCCGCAACCGGGGCATGAGCATCCTCAACAACTCGCGGGCCGAGGCGGTGCGCCGGGTCGGCGACGGAGTCGAGGTGGTGCTCTCCGACGGGCGTCAGGTCACCGGCTCACACGCGCTGATCGCGGTCGGTTCGATCCCGAACACCGCCGACCTGGGCCTGGCGGAATACGGCGTCGAGCTGGCCCGGGGCGGCTACGTCACGGTCGACCGGGTGTCCCGGACCAACGTGCCCGGCGTCTACGCGGCCGGCGACTGCACCGGGGTGCTGCCGCTGGCCAGCGTCGCGGCCATGCAGGGCCGGATCGCCATGTGGCACGCGCTGGGCGAGGCGGTCCGGCCGCTGCGGCTGCGTACCGTCGCGGCGAACGTCTTCACCGACCCGGAGCTGGCCACGGTCGGCGTCTCGCAGGACGAGGTCGACGCCGGCAAGACCCCGGCCCGCCAGGTGATGCTGCCGCTGTCCGGCAACGCCCGGGCGAAGATGGACGACCTGGCCGACGGCTTCGTCAAGCTGTTCTGCCGGCCGGCCAGCGGCCAGGTGATCGGCGGCGTGGTGGTGGCGCCGAAGGCGAGCGAGCTGATCCTGCCGATCACCATGGCGGTGGAGAACAACCTCACCGTCAACGAGCTGGCGCACACCATCACCATCTATCCGAGCCTGTCCGGTTCGATCACCGAGGCCGCCCGCCAGCTCATGCTGCACGAGCTGGAGTAGCGCGGGACAAGTGGACCTGGTGCGCTGCGGGTTGCGGCACTCCGACGTCCTCGGAGATCCGGGCTCAGTCGACCGGAGTCCCGGCCCGGTCCGGCTCCTCGCCGGCCGGGACCGGCTGCGCGCCGTCTACCGCGGCCAGCATCTGCTCGCTGAGCTGTCGACGTCGGGCCACCCGCTCGGGATCGTTCCAGGTGGGGTCGAGCCGCTGGGCTCCGGCGCGGATCTCGCGCCGGTTCGCTCCGTCATTCATGATCGATTCTCCTTCGACAAGGTCACCGGCTGATGGCGTCGCGGCCTGGCGGGCGCCGAGCCAGGTCATCGCCCAGCCGGCCGCCGCGAACCCGCCGGCGGCGACGCCGCCGATAAGCAGCAACCGCCACGCCGAACCGGTGAGCGCCGCGCCGCCCAGGTGGCCGACGAGCGTGCCGTAGCCGGCCCAGCCGATCGCCGCGACCGCGTCGTAGGCCAGGAAGAGGCGGTACGGGTAGCGGCGGCGGCCGGCCGAGAAGCACGCCGCCATCCGGCCGCCGGGCACGAACCGGCACAGCAGGATCACCAGCGGTCCGGGTTCGCGCAGCCGGCGGGTGGCCCGGGCGACGGCCCGGCGGGTCCGGCCCGGCGTCGCGTGCCGGGCCGCCCGCCGGGCCGGCGCGGTGCGGCCGAGCAGATAGCAGGCCAGGTCGCCGACGAAGACGCCGGCCGCGCCGACCGCGATGGTCAGCGGCAGGCTGAGCCCGCCGTAGACGGTCAGCGCGCCGCTGGTGATCATCACGATCTGGGTCGGCACCACCGGCACGAAGGCGTCCGCGACCAGCAGGGCCAACAGCAGCGCGTACGCCCAGGCGGGCGACGCGACGTGGGCGATGAGGTCAGCCATGAGCGCCACCCGGCCGGAGTTCCCGGGTCGGGCCGGGCGCGGAGCGGGGCGGCGGAACCGCGCGCACCGGCGTACCGTTGACGGGACGCGGCACCGGCGCCGTCGGGTCCCCCGTTCCCGACGCCCGGGCCGCCGCGGGTCGTCGGCAGGTCCCGTGCCGGCGACCCGCACCCACTCTCCGCTGTCGGGCCTGCGACAGCGCGCCTCCCGGTCTGCGCTCCCCAGATACGATCTTGGGCCCTAGCGGAAACTCCACGCTGGAGGCTCGATGGTTTCCACGGTCTCCAACGCCGTCCACGCCAAGAACACCCACCTGGACCGGGACCGGGACGGCGTCGCCTGCGAGAAGCGCTGACCCGCCGACCGGAAACTCGGTCGCGCCGTCCGGCCCACCGGCCGTACGGTCACCGCATGCGCAGCGCGGAGAGGACCACGACGCCGGGTGTTCCCGGCGCGCCGCACTGACGTTTCCGTCGACGAGGCCCCGGGGCGATCCGCTCCGGGGCCTCGCGGCGTTCCGGGCCCGCTCGCCTCCGGGTCGTACCCGATCAAGGAGAGCGACATGATCGACCACCGTAGGCTCGGCCGGGACCTGGAGCTGTTCGTCTCCGATCCGCTCGCCGGCGCCGGCCTGCCGATCTGGCTGCCGGCCGGCGCCGCCGCCCGGCACGCCGTGGAGGAGTACGTCCGGGAGCTGGAGCGCCGGGCCGGCTACCGGCACGTCTACTCGCCGCCGCTGGGCAAGCGGGAGCTGTTCGAGCGCTCCGGGCATCTCGGCTGGTTCGCCGACGACATGTTCCCGCCGATGCGGCTGAGCGCCGACGACGAGTTCGTGCTCCGCCCGGCGCTCTGCCCGCACCACGCGCTGGTGTTCGCCGCGCGCGGCCGGTCCTACCGGGAGTTGCCGCTGCGGATCGCCGAGCTGGGCGGGATGTATCGGGCGGAGCGCTCCGGCGTGCTCGGCGGGCTCTCCCGGGTACGCGCCATCTCGCTGAACGACGCGCACAACTTCTGCGCGCCGGAGCAGGTCGGCGACGAGGTCCGGGAGATCCTGCGGCTGATCGGCGAGGCGCACGCCGCGCTCGGCGTCCGCCCGGCCGGGTTCCGCCTGTCGGTGCGCGGGCCGGGGCAGCGGTACGTCGGCGACGACGCCGGCTGGGCACGGGCCGAGAACCTGCTCCGCGCCGCGCTCGACGGGGTGGACGCGGTCGAGGCCCCCGGCGAGGCCGCGTTCTACGGCCCGAAGATCGACGTGCAGATCGTGGACGCCGCCGGCCGGGAGTCGACCATCTCCACCGTGCAGCTCGACTTCGACAAGCCGGAGCGGTTCGACCTGTCCTACACCGACTCGGACGGGAGCCGGAAGCGGCCGGTGATGGTGCACCGGAGCCTGGTGGGCAGCATGGAGCGGCTGTTCGCCCACCTGATCGAGGTGCACGAGGGCGCGTTCCCGGCCTGGTACGCCCCGGTGCAGGTGCTGCTGCTCCCGATCGACGACGCGCAGGCCAGCGCGGCCCGGCGGCTGTGCCGGGAGGCGGAGGCGGCCGGCCTGCGGGCCGAGGTCGACGCCGGGGGCTCGTTGGGCGCCCGGATCCGCGACGCGGCCCGCCGTCGCATCCCGTACGTCGGGGTGCTGGGCGCCCGGGAGGCGGCCGACGGCTCGCTCTCGCTGCGCCTGCGCGACGGGCGTGGCCTCGACCCGATGCCGGTGGGTCGCGCGCTGGACCTCATCGGCGGGGTGGTCGCGAGCCGGTCGCTCGACCTGCTCCCGCCGGCCTGACCCGGGCCCGCCGCCCGGGTGACCCACGGTCACCCGGGCGGTGCCCGGTGTCGGGACTGTCGCAGGGTCCACGTCAGTTCCCGACCGGCGTGCCGATGGGTCGCATCCCGGCCGGCGGTCCCGTCGGCGCCGGCACCTCGTCGGCGATCACCGCGCCGGTGAACTGCGCCCGGTAGAGCCGGGCGTACGCGCCGTCGGCGGCGACGAGCTGGTCGTGGGTGCCCTGCTCGACGATCCGCCCCCGCTCCATCATCAGGATCAGGTCGGCGTCGCGGATGGTGGAGAGCCGGTGCGCGATGACGAAGCTGGTCCGGTCGGAGCGCAGCGCCGCCATGGCGCGCTGGAGCAGCACCTCGGTCCGGGTGTCCACCGAGCTGGTCGCCTCGTCCAGGATCAGCAGCGACGGCTCGGCCAGGAACGCCCGGGCGATGGTGATGAGCTGCTTCTCGCCGGCGCTGACGTTGCTGCCCTCCTCGTCGATCACGGTGTCGTAGCCGTCCGGCAGGCTGCGCACGAAGCGGTCCACGAAGGTGGCCCGGGCGGCGGCGAGGATCTCCTCCTCGGTGGCGTCCGGCCGGCCGTAGGCGATGTTGTCCCGGATGGTGCCGCCGAAGAGCCAGGTGTCCTGCAACACCATGCCGATCCGGCCGCGCAGGTCGTCGCGGCGCATGGTGCTGACGTCCACCCCGTCCAGGGTGATCCGTCCGGCATCCAGTTCGTAGAACCGCATGACCAGGTTGACCAGGGTCGTCTTGCCGGCGCCGGTGGGGCCGACGATGGCCACCGTGTGCCCGGGCTCGGCGACCAGGGAGAGGTCGTCGATCAGCGGCTGGTCCGGGTCGTACCGGAAGGAGACGTGCGCGAACTCGACCCGGCCGTGCGGTTCGGCGATCCGGGCCGGCTCGGCCGGGTCGGCGCTCTGCTCGTCGGCGTCGAGCACGGCGAAGACCCGCTCGGCCGAGGCCACCCCGGACTGGAGCAGGTTGGCCATCGACGCGACCTGGGTCAGCGGCTGGGTGAACTGCCGCGAGTACTGGATGAACGCCTGCACGTCGCCGAGGCTCATCGCGCCGGAGGCCACCCGCAGGCCACCGACCACCGCGATCGCCACGTAGCTGAGGTTCCCGATGAAGAACATCGCCGGCATGATGATCCCGGAGACGAACTGGGCGCCGAAGCTGGCTTCGAACAGCTCCTCGTTCTTGGCGTGGAAGGCGGCCTCGACCTCCTTCTGCCGGCCGAACACCTTGACCAGCTCGTGCCCGGTGTAGGCCTCCTCGATCTGGGCGTTCAGCTCGCCGGTGTGCGTCCACTGGGCGATGAACTTGCGCTGCGACCGCTTGGCGATCTGGCCGGTGACGATCACCGACAGCGGGATCGCGACAAGTGCCACCGACGCCAGCAGCGGCGAGATCCAGAACATCATCCCGAGTACGCCGACGACCGTGAGCAGCGACGTGAGCAACTGACTCAGCGTCTGCTGGAGCGTCTGCGAGATGTTGTCGATGTCGTTGGTGACGCGGCTCAGCAGCTCGCCGCGGGGCTGCTTGTCGAAGTAGGGCAGCGGCAGCCGGTTGAGCTTGTCCTCCACGTCGGCGCGCAGGCGCAGCACGGTGCGCTGCACCACGCCGTTGAGCACCCAGCCCTGGGCCCACATCAGGACGCCGGCGACGACGTAGAGCGCGACCGCGAACGCCAGCACCCGCCCCAGCCGGCCGAAGTCGATGCCCACGCCGGGCACCACGTCCATCCGGGCCAGCATGTCGGCGAAGTTGCCGTTGCCCGACGCCCGGGCCGCGGCCACCGCCGCCTCGGTGCTGGTGCCGGCCGGCAACTGCCGGCCGATCACCCCGTTGAAGATCAGGTCGGTGGCGTGCCCGAGCACCTTCGGCCCGACCACGCTCAGGCCGACGCTGGCCAGCGCCAGCGCCAGCACGCCGGTGAGCTGGACCCGGTGCGGCCGCAGCCGCCCCAGCAGCCGGCGGGCGGACGGCCCGAACCGCATCGCCTTCTCGGCCGGCATGCCCATGCTCATGTGCGGCGGGCCACCCGGTCGCCGCCCGGCCGCCGGCAGCCGCTTCGGCTCGCCCTTCTGCTGCGGGACGGCCGTGCCCTTCCCCGCCTTCACGCCGTGCTGGCCGGGCATGCCCTCACGGCCCTCGCTGCGCTCGGTGCGTTCGCTCATGCCGCCACCCCCGCGGTCTGCTGCGACGCCACGATCTCGGCGTACGTCGGGCAGTTCTCCAGCAGTTCCTCGTGCCGTCCCATCCCGACGACACCCCCGTCCTCGAGCACGATGATCTGGTCGGCGCCGACGATCGTGGAGACCCGTTGGGCCACGATCACCACCGCCGCGTCCGCGGTGACCGGCCTCAGCGCCGCCCGCAGTCGGGCGTCCGTGCCGAGGTCGAGCGCGGCGAAGGAGTCGTCGAAGAGGTAGATCTCCGGCTTGCGCACCAGCGCGCGGGCGATGGCCAGGCGTTGCCGCTGGCCGCCGGAGACGTTCGTGCCGCCCTGCGCGATCGGCGCGTCCAGCCCGCCGGGCATCTCGGTCACGAAGTCACGCGCCTGGGCGATCTCCAGCGCCCCCCACAGATCGGCGTCGGTGGCGTCCGGGTTGCCGTAGCGCAGGTTGCTCGCCACCGTGCCGCTGAACAGGTACGGCCGCTGCGGCACCAGCCCGATCCGCCGCCACAGCTCGTCCGGGGCCAGTTCCCGCACGTCCACGCCGTCGACCAGGACCGAGCCGGCGGTCGGGTCGACCAGCCGGGGGATGAGCGTCAGCAGGGTGGTCTTGCCGGCGCCGGTGGAACCGATGATCGCCGTGGTCCGGCCCGGCAGGGCGGTGAACGAGATGTCGTGCAGCACCGGCGCGGTGGCGCCCGGGTACTGGAAGCCGGCGCCGCGCAGCTCCAGCTCACCGCGGCCGGAGACCTCGGTGACCGGGTCCGGTGCCGGCACCACCGACGACTCGGTGTCCAGCACCTCCTCGATGCGCTCGGCGCAGACCGCCGCGCGGGGCACCATCATCAGCATGAAGGTGGCCATCATGACCGCCATCAGGATCTGCATCAGGTATTGCAGGAACGCGGTGAGCGCGCCGATCTGGATCTGACCGGAGTCGACCCGGCTCGCGCCGAACCAGAGGACCGCGACGCTGGAGACGTTGAGCACCAGCATCACGATCGGGAAGATCAGCGCCTGGAGCCGGCCGATGCGCAGCGCGGTCGCGGTCAGCTCGGCGTTGGCCACCTGGAAGCGGTCCGTCTCGTAGGGCTCGCGGACGAACGCCCGGACCACCCGGATGCCGGTGATCTGCTCGCGCAGCACCCGGTTGACGGTGTCGATCCGGGTCTGCATGAGCCGGAAGCCGGGCACCATCCGGCGGATGATCAGGCCCAGCGCGACGGCCAACACCGGCACGCAGACCAGCATCAGCCAGGAGAGCCCGACGTCCTCGCGCAGTGCCATCACCACGCCGCCGATGCTCATGATCGGCGCGGCCACCAGCATGGTGCAGCTCAGCAGCACCAGCATCTGCACCTGCTGGACGTCGTTGGTGTTGCGGGTGATCAGCGACGGGGCGCCGAAGCGGGCGACCTCGCGGGCGGAGAAGCGGTTGACGTGCCCGAAGATGGCGGCCCGGACGTCCCGGCCGAAGCCCATCGCGGTCTTCGCGCCGAGGTAGACGGCGGCGATCGAGCAGGCGATCTGGAGCAGGCTGACCACCAGCATCCACCCGCCGGTACGCAGGATCTGGTCGGTGTCGCCGCGGGCGACGCCCCGGTCGATGATGTCGGCGTTCAGGCTGGGCAGGTAGAGCGAGGCCATCGTGCCGACGAACTGGAACGCCACCACGGCGGCCAGTAGTCGTCGGTACGGGCGTAGGTGGGTTTGGAGCAGGCGGATCAGCACGGATGTCTCCCGGTTGGCGACTCGGTGTCGGACTCGCTGTCCCGGTTCAACCGACGGAGGTCCCCGTCGGACATGCCGGTGATGATTTCGGTCAGGAATTCGCGGATGATCGCCCGCTTGGCCGGGTCGGCGTCGACCGAGGTCAGTGGGCGGTCGCTGTGGATCATGTCGATGATCGCGCGGGCGTGTTCCTGGCCCTTGTCGGTGAGCGTGAGCTGGACGGTGCGACGGTCCTCGGGGTTGCGTCGGCGGACGACGAAGCCGTCCCGTTCCAGGGTGTCGACGATGCCGGTGAGGGTGGCCGGCCGGACGAAGCACAGCTCCGCCATCTCCCGGTGGGTGACGTCGCCGGAGCGCAGCAGGATCATCAGCACGCGCATGCCGGCGGAGGTGAGGCCGTGGTGCTCGGCCAGGTAGCGCCCCCAGTGCTGCTCGACGACGTGGCCGGCGATGGAGACGAGCCGGCCGAGCGGCGCGTGTTGCAGCGCGTCGGGGAAGCGGACGAGCGGTCCCATGTTCACGGGCGCTAGATTAGCGCCCGTACCATCAGGCCCCAAACTAATTTCTGAGAAGCGCCTCAGTCGGGGTCGGAGCCGGTGCGCCGGGTGGTCGTGGGCTCGTCCGGTGCGGTCGCCACGTAGTCGCGCATCACGTCCGCCACCTCGCGCAGGAACGCCGCGGTGGCCTCGGCCTGCTCGGGGGTGAGCCGGGCGACCGCCCGGTCGACGCCGACCAGCATCGGGCGCAGCGCCTCCAGCACCTCACCGACCGCGTGCTCGGTCACCTGGAGGCTGAGCCGCCGGCGGTCGTGCGGGTGCGGGGCGCGGGCGACGTGGCCGGCGCGCACCAGCCGGTCGACCAGGGTGGTGGCGGACGCGGACCGGATGCCGAGCCGGTTGCCCAACTCGACCGGGCCCAGCGGCTCGGGGCTGAAGACCAGGTGGTCGATCGCCGCGGCGTCGGTCGCGCCGAGACCCAGTCGGCGGGCCAGCGCGGCCCGGGTGTCCCCGGCGATCCGCAGCACCTCGCGCAGGGCCCGGGCGGCCTCGCTGCTCGGCGGCGGCCCGGCCGCTCCGGTTGACGGCGACCCCTCCACGGGTTAAAGCTAGCATCTCGGGTAGCTAGAAAATCTAGCTAAAAGAGGGGGACGCAATGCGCAGCGACGGGCGCGGACGCTGGTTCGGGCTGCTCGCCATCAGCCTCGGCGTCGCGATGATCATCGTGGACGCGACCATCGTGAACGTCGCGGTGCCGCAGATCATCCGGGACCTGGACATCACCTCCACCGACGCGCAGTGGGTGCAGGAGGCGTACACCCTGGTCTTCGCGGCGTTGCTGCTGGTCGCCGGCCGCTTCGCCGACCGGTCCGGCCGTCGGCGGATGTTCGTCACCGGGGTGAGCGTCTTCGTGGTCGCCAGCGTGCTGGCGGCGGTCGCCGGCTCCGGCGAGGCGCTGATCGGTGCCCGGGTGCTCCAGGGCATCGGCGGGGCGATGATGCTGCCCACCTCGCTCTCCCTGCTCAACGCCAACTTCACCGGCCGGGAACGCGGCATCGCGTTCGCCGTCTGGGGCTCCACCATCGGCGGCGCGGCGGCGCTCGGGCCGCTGCTCGGCGGCTGGCTCACCACTACCTACTCCTGGCGGTGGGCGTTCGGCATCAACGTGCCGGTCAGCCTCGCCGTGATCGTGGGCACCCTGCTGCTGGTCGCCGAGTCCCGCGACGACCGCGCCGAACGCGGCGTCGACCTGCTCGGCGCGCTGCTCTCCGTGGTCGGCATGACCGGCGTGGTGTTCGCGCTGATCGAGGGCCGCACCTACGGCTGGTGGGAGCGGGAACGGCCGTTCAGCCTGTTCGGCCTGGACTGGACCGCCTCGATCTCACCGGTGCCGGTGGCCGCGCTGGCCGGCCTGGCCGCCCTCGGCGTCTTCCTGGCCCAGCAGGTGCGCCGCAACCGGGCCGGCCGACCCGCGCTGCTCGACCTGTCGCTGTTCGGCATCCGCTCGTTCCGCAACGGCATCCTCGCCGCCGCGATCGTCAGCCTGGGCGAGTTCGGCCTGCTCTTCGCGCTGCCGCTGTGGTTCCAGAACGTGCTCGGCTACAGCGCCTTCCGCACCGGCCTGGCACTGCTGCCGCTCGCCGTCGGCAGCTTCCTGGCCAGCGGCATCGGCGCGCCGCTCACCCAGCGCTGGGGCGCGGCCCGGGTGGTGCAGCTCGGCGTCGCCGCCGAGCTGGTCGGCGTCGCCGGGCTGGGCCTCGTGGTCGCGCCGGACACCCGCTGGTGGGCGCCGGTGGCGTTCCTCTTCGTCTACGGCGTCGGCGTCGGGCTGGCCACCGCCCAGCTCACCGGCGTCTCCCTGGCCGAGGTGCCGGTGCGACGCAGCGGGCAGGGCTCCGGCCTGCAGAGCACCGCCCGACAGGTCGGCTCCGCGCTCGGCATCGCGGTGCTCGGCACCGTGCTCTTCGCCGGCCTCGGCGGGCTACTCGGCGACCGGCTCGCCGACCAGCCCGGCCTCGACCCGGCCGGGCGGGACCAGGTGGTGACCGCGGTGAAGGAGAGCGCCGGCGCTTCGATCAGCGGGCTGGCGGCGGATCCGCGTACCGCGCCGATCGCCGAGGAGGCGAAGGCGGCCTTCTCCGACGCCACCCGCTACGCGGCCTTCACCGCGGCCGGATTCCTGCTCATCGGCCTGCTCGCCTGCCTGCGCCTGGGTGAAAGGAGGGGCCCCCGCTTAACGCATTCGGTAGAGGAGGGGGCCCCTGTTAACACCTGACGCTCACCAACTCGTCGGCAGCGGCATGCCCTCGGTGTAGCCGGCGGTGCTCTGCACGCCGACCAGCGCCCGGTCGTGGAACTCGTCCAGAGTGCGCGCCCCGGCGTAGGTGAACGCGCTGCGTACCCCGGAGACGATCTCGTCGATCAGGTCCTCGACGCCCGGCCGGTTCGGGTCGAGATACATCCGGGCCGAGGAGATGCCCTCCTCGAAGATCGCCTTTCGGGCCCGGTCGAACATGCTGTCCTCGGCGGTCCGCGCGCTCACCGCGCGGGACGAGGCCATGCCGAAGCTCTCCTTGTAGCGCCGGCCGTCGGCGTCGGTGTAGAGGTCGCCGGGGGACTCGTAGGTGCCGGCGAACCACGAGCCGACCATCACGTTCGAGGCGCCGGCGGCCAGCGCCAGCGCCACGTCCCGCGGGTGACGCACGCCGCCGTCGGCCCAGACGTGCCGGCCCAGCGAGCGGGGCCGCCGCCGCGCAGTCGAGCACCGCCGAGAACTGCGGGCGCCCGACGCCGGTCATCATCCGGGTGGTGCACATCGCCCCCGGCCCGACGCCCACCTTCACGATGTCGGCGCCGGCCTCGATCAGGTCGCGTACCCCGTCGGCGGTGACCACGTTGCCGGCCGCGACCGGGACACCCGGGTCGAGCTTGCGGACCGCCCGCAGCGCCTGCATCATCCGCTCCTGGTGCCCGTGCGCGGTGTCCACGACCAGCGTGTCCACCCCGGCCTCCAGCAGCGCGGCGGCCTTGCCCGTGACGTCGCCGTTGATCCCGACCGCCGCCGCGATGCGCAGCCGGCCCCGGTCGTCCACGGCCGGCGTGTAGAGCGTCGCGCGCAGCGCACCCGCGCGGGTCAGCACACCGACCAGGCGGCCGGCGTCGTCCACCACCGGCGCGAGCCGCCGCCGGCCCGCCGACAACCGCTCGAATCCGGTACGCGGGTCCGCGTCCGCCGGCACCGTGTGCAGCTCGGTGGACATCACGTGCCGGAGCTGGGCGAAGCGGTCCACCCCCACGGTGTCCGCCTCGGTCACCACGCCCATCGGCCGGCCGCCCTCGTCGACCACGATCACCGCGCCGTGCGCGCGCTTCGGCAGCAGGTGGATGGCGTCGCCGACGGTGTCGGTCGGGCCGAGCGTGATCGCCGTGTCGTGCACCAGGTGCCGCTGCTTGACCCAACCGACGACGTTCGCGACGACCTCGATCGGGATGTCCTGCGGGATCACCGCGACGGCGCCGCGCCGGGCGACCGTCTCGGCCATCCGCCGGCCGGCGACCGCGGTCATGTTCGCCACCACCAGCGGGACGGTGGTGCCGGTGCCGTCGCCGGAGGACAGGTCGACGTCGAGCCGGGAGCCCACCTCCGAACGGTTGGGCGCCATGAAGACGTCGTTGTAGGTCAGGTCGTGCGCGGGGACCGCGCCATGAAGGAACCGCACCCGGCCATCATTCCCGCTCCCGGCGCTCCCCGCCGCCGCTGGTGGCCCAGACCACCCGCCGCGCGAGGTGTTAAGAAGGGGCCCCGCCTATACCGGAGGCGTTAACAGGGGGCCCCGCCTTACCCCTCGATGGTGCAGATGGGGGCGCCGGCGGTGATGACGGCGCCGACCTCGGCGGCCAGCCCGCTCACCGTGCCGGCCTTGTGCGCGTGCAGCGGCTGCTCCATCTTCATCGCCTCCAGCACCACCACCAGGTCGCCCTCGGCGACGGTGTCGCCGTCGGCCACGGCGATCTTGACGATGGTGCCCTGCATCGGGGAGGCGAGCGTGTCCCCGCCGACCGCGCCGCCGGCCTTGCCCGCGCCGCCACGGCGGGCCGGCTTGCGCGCGGCGGGCGCGGCGGCGGCCGTACCCGCGCCGAGGCCGGCGGGGAGGACCACCTCGATGCGCTTGCCGGCCACCTCGACCACGACGGTCTCGCGCTCGGCCGGGCCCTCGGCGGGGCCGGCGGCGGCGGTGAAGGCCGGCACGGTGTTGTCCCACCCGGTCTCGATCCACCGGGTGTGCACGGTGAACGGCTCAGCGGTGAACGCCTCGTCGCGGACGACCAGGCGGTGGAAGGGCAGCGCGGTGGCCATGCCGTCGACGACCATCTCGTCGAGCGCCCGGCGGGCCCGCTCCAGCGCCTCGGTACGCGTCTCGCCGACGATGATCACCTTGGCCAGCAGCGAGTCGAAGTTGCCGCCGATCACGTCGCCGGCGGAGATGCCGGTGTCCACCCGCACGCCCGGGCCGCTGGGCAGCCGCAGCGCGGTGACGGTGCCCGGGGCGGGCAGGAAGTTGCGGCCCGGGTCCTCGCCGTTGATCCGGAACTCGATGGCGTGCCCGCGCGGCGTCGGGTCCTCGGTGATGCGCAGCTTCTCCCCGTCGGCGATGCGGAACTGCTCGCGGACCAGGTCGATGCCGGCGGTCTCCTCGGTCACCGGGTGCTCCACCTGGAGCCGGGTGTTGACCTCCAGGAAGGAGGTGGTGCCGTCCGCGCCGACCAGGTATTCCACAGTGCCGGCGCCGTGGTAGCCGGCCTCCCGGCAGATCGCCTTGGCGCTGTCGTGGATCTGGGCGCGCTGCGCGTCGGTGAGGAACGGCGCGGGCGCCTCCTCGACCAGCTTCTGGTGCCGGCGCTGGAGCGAGCAGTCCCGGGTGCCGACCACGATCACGTTGCCGTGCTGGTCGGCGAGCACCTGCGCCTCGACGTGGCGGGGCTGGTCGAGGTAGCGCTCGACGAAGCACTCGCCCCGGCCGAACGCGGCGACCGCTTCGCGGGTGGCCGACTCGAACAGGTGCGGGATCTCCTCCATGGTGCGGGCCACCTTGAGCCCGCGCCCACCGCCGCCGAACGCCGCCTTGATGGCGACCGGCAGGCCGTGCTCGGTGGCGAACGCGGTCACCTCGTCGGCGCCGGCGACCGGGTCGGGCGTGCCGGGGACCAGCGGGGCGCCCGCGCGTTGGGCGATGTGCCGGGCGGTCACCTTGTCGCCCAGGTCACGGATCGCCTGCGGGGTGGGGCCGATCCAGGTCAGGCCGGCGTCGATCACGGCCTGGGCGAAGTCGGCGTTCTCGGAGAGGAAGCCGTAGCCGGGGTGCACGGCGTCCGCGCCGGCCCGGGCCGCCACGTCGATCAGCTTGTCGATGCGCAGGTAGCTGTCGGCGGCGGTGTCGCCGCCCAGGGCGTACGCCTCGTCGGCGAGCGTGGCGTGCAGGGCGTCCCGGTCGGAGTCCGCGTAGACGGCGACGCTTGCCAGCCCGGCGTCGCGGCAGGCGCGGATGACGCGGACGGCGATCTCGCCGCGGTTGGCGATGAGGACCTTGCGCACCTTGGGGCTCCTCCCGGGAGGTCGATGCCGGGAGTGTATCGGCCGGTGTACCGGCCCTAACGATCGCTCAGTGTGGGATGCCGCACTGTAGTCAAACTTGGCTATTACGCTTGTCCGGTGTCGGCGACGCGGATGATGATTCTGGGCCTGGTCAGGTGGATGCAGCCGGTGCACGGCTACGACGTGCGCCGCGAGCTGTTGAGCTGGAGTGCTGACAAGTGGGCCAACGTGCAGCCCGGGTCGATCTACCACGCGCTGCGCAAGCTCACCGACGAGGGGCTGCTGCGGACGGTCTCGGTCGAGCAGGTGGGCGCCCGTCCGGCCCGGACCACGTACGAGGTGACGGCGAAGGGGGAGGACGAGTTCGAGACGTTGCTGCGGGCGCAGTGGTGGCAGGTGCACGAGTCGCCGGACCCGTTCGCGGTGGCGTTCTCGTTCCTGCCGGCGATGCCTCGCGACGAGGCCGCGGCGGCGCTGCGCAACCGCGCCAATCTGCTGCGTGCCGGCGTCGAGTCGATGCGCGCGTCGTTGGACTCCGACTGGGTGCGCACCCGCAAGCCGGTGCACGTGGGCTGGATGTTCGAGCTGTGGCTGGCCCGGGCGGAGGCCGAGACGGCGTGGTGCGAGCGGATCGCGGAGCGGATCGAGTCCGGGGTGTCGTACCTGCCCGCGGGGATGGAGCGCGGGGAGGGCTGGTCCGGCTGGACCGACGGTGACGCGAAATAACCAACGTTGACTATAAGAGCTATATCGCGTTAGCCTCGACGCGAACCACTGACCGGTGGCCGGGCAACTCCGGCCCGGACGACCAGGAGCAGAAATGATCGAGACCAGGGGGCTGCGGAAGTCGTTCCGCTCCCGCGCGGGTCGCGAGACGAAGACCGTGGACGCGGTGCGCGGCGTCAACCTCGACGTCGCCGCGGGGGAGATCTTCGGCTTCCTCGGGCCGAACGGCGCCGGCAAGACCACCACGCTGCGGATGCTCGCCACCCTCATCGAGCCGGACGGCGGCGAGGCCACCGTCGCCGGCGCCGACCTGCTCAAGGACCCGGCCGGGGTGCGCCGCCGGATCGGCTACGTGCCCCAGGGCGGCAGCACCTGGGACGAGTCCAGCGCTCGCGAGGAGCTGGTGCTCCAGGCCCGCCTCTACGGCATCGCCAAGGCCGACGCGAACCGGCGCGCCATCCGCGCGCTGGACGCCTTCCAGCTCAGCGAGTACGCCGACCGCAAGTGTAAGACCTACTCCGGCGGCCAGCGCCGACGGGTCGAGATCGCGCTCGGCATCATCCACGAACCGAAGATCGTCTTGCTGGACGAGCCGACCACCGGCCTCGACCCGCAGAGCCGCGCGCACATGTGGGACGAGATCCGCCGGCTGCGCACCGAGGGGATGACCGTCTTCATCACCACGCACTACCTCGACGAGGCCGACGCGCTCTGCGACCGCATCGCCATCATGGATCACGGCGAGGTGGTCGCCGAGGGCACTCCGACCGAGCTGAAGCGCGAGATCTCCGGCGAGGTGGTGATCGTCGGCCTGGACGCCGCGACCACCCCGCAGGCCGCGCAACTGCTCGACACCGAGGCGTACGTGACCAAGCTGGAGACCGCCGACGAGGGCGGCCTCCGCCTCTACGTCGACGAGGGCGCCGTCGCCATCCCGCAGGTGCTGCGCCGCCTCGACCACGCCGGGCTGGAGCTGCGCTCGATCGAGCTGCACCGCCCCAGCCTGGACGACGTCTTCCTCACCAAGACCGGCCGCTCGCTGCGCGAGTCCTGACCCCCGGAGAAGCTGTCATGAAACTCGCCCGCGACACCTGGTTGATCTTCCAGCGCCAGGCGCAACTGCTGCTGCGCAACCCGGTCTGGGTCTTCGTCGGCGTCTTCCAGCCGGTGATGTACCTGCTGCTCTTCGCCCCCCTGCTCAAACCGGCGCTGAACGCGCCCACGCAGGCCGCCGCGTACAAGATCTTCGTGCCCGGCCTGCTCGTCCTGCTGGCCATCTTCGGCGGCCTGTTCCAGGGCTTCGGCCTGATCGCCGAGCTGCGCGCCGGCGTGATCGAACGCTCCCGGGTCACCCCGGTCAGCCGCCTCGCGCTGCTGCTCGGCCGCTCCCTGCGCGACGTGGTCTCGCTGATCGCCCAGGCCGTCATCATCACCGTGCTGGCGCTCCTGTTCGACCTGCGCGTCTTCATCGGCTACCTGCTCCTGGCCTACCTGATGCTCGCCCTCATCGCGCTGATGACCTCGGCCGTCTCCTACGGCGTCGCGCTCAAGGTCAAGAGCGAGGACGCGCTGGCCCCGCTGATGAACACCGTCGCGCAACCGGTGCTGCTGCTCTCCGGCATCCTGCTGCCGCTCACCTTCGCCCCCGGCTGGTTGCAGGGCGTGGCCAAGTGGAACCCGTTCTCCTGGGCGGTCGACGGCACCCGCGCGCTCTTCGACGGCGACCTCGGCAACGACAACGTCTGGCAGGGCCTCGGCATCATCGCCGTGCTCGCCGTGGCCGGCGTGGTCTGGGCCGCCCGCCAGTTCGCCCGCAGCGTGCGGTGAAAGGCGGGGCCCCCTGTTAACGCCTCCAGTAGAGAAGGGGCCCCTTCTCACACTCACGAGAGCTGCTGGCGGGGTGCCGGCCACGCGTGCGTAGCGTCGGGTTGGTGCCCCGCCTCACCCGTGACCGGACCACCTGGCTGACCTACGGCCAGCTCGGCCTCTGGGGCTTCTTCCTCTACGGGTTCGGCCCGGTCGTACCCCTGCTCCGCGACGAACAGGCCACCAGCGCCGCGGTCGCCGGCCTGCACAGCACCGGCATCGCGGTCGGCGCCCTGGCCGGCGGCGCGCTCTTCGCCCCGGTCGCCCGCCGCTTCGGCCGCGGCCCGGCCGTCTGGCTCGGGCTGGCCGGCGTGGCCGCCGGCGTCACCGCGCTCGGCCTGCTCCGCCCGCTGCCCGCCACCATCGCCGCCGTCGCGATCGTCGCGACCTTCGGCATGATGGTGATCAGCGGAGTCAACGTGGTGCTCACCGCCCGGCACGGGCCGGCCGCGCCCGCCGCGCTCACCGAGGCCAACGCCGCCTGCGCCGGGATGGGCATCCTGGCCCCGCTGACCATCGGCGCCACCGTCGACGCCGGCCTCGGCTGGCGACCGGTGATGGCCGTCGAGGTCGGGCTGATCACGTTGCTCGCGCTCACCGCCATGACCTTCCGGGTACGCCGACCGAAGCGCGCCCCCGCTGCCGCGGCTACCGCCCGACCTGCCGTGGCCTCAGCGGTCCTTCCCGTGCCTGCCGGTCCGGGTGTCGAAGCCGGATCCACCGCTGCGGGTGCCGTCCGGGCGTCGGCTGGCACCGAGGTCGCGCGGCCAGGTGCCGGGGAGCGCGAGATCCCGGACGGTTCGCGTTCGGGTCGCAGAACAACGGCAAGCGGCTACGATCCCGGCTCCCCGGCGGGTTCGCAGCGGCTGCCGCGGGCGTACTGGATCGCCTGGGTGTTGATGTCCGTCACCGGGTCGATCGAGGTCTGCCTGTCGCTGTGGACCGCCGACGTGCTCCGGACCCACGCCGGCCTGAGCGCCGGCGGGGCGTCGGCCGCCGTCGCGGCGATCGTGTGCGGCATGTTCGCCGGCCGGCTCGCCGGCGGCCGGGCCGCGATGCGTTGGCCTCCGGTGTCGCTGCTGCTCGGCGCGCTCACCGTCTCACTGGCCGGGTTCACGCTGTTCTGGGCGAGCCCGGTCGGCTGGCTCGCGGTCACCGGTCTGGTCGTGCTCGGCCTGGGCAACGCCCTGCACTACCCGCTGGCGATCTCCATCGCGCTCGCGGTGGCCGGTGGGGCCGCCGATCGGGCGGCGGGCTGGTCGTCGTACTCGATGGGGGTGGGTTTCGGGATCGCGCCCGTCGCGCTCGGCCGGGTGGCCGACGGCGTCGGACCGCACGCGGCCTTCCTGCTGCTGCCCGCGTTCATCGCGGTGGCCGTGCTGCTGACCGTGCGGCTGGGCCGGGCCCTGCACCCCGAGCCGGCCTGACCACGCGCTCTTGATCGACTCCACTTCGGCGAGGTGGCGGGGTCCGGTCCCACCGGATACCGCCACCTCGCCGACCTGGCTCAGCGCACCCGGGCGAGGGTCACCCCGTCGGCGATCGGGAGCATGACCGCCTCGACGCGGACGTCCGCGAGAACCTCGTCGTTGAAGGCGGCGATGGCCCGGTCGTCCGCGTTGCGCGGGGCGAGCACCCGGCCGGCGCGCAGCGTGTTGTCGACCGCGATGACCGCGCCGGAACGCATCCGCGGCACCAGCTCGTCCCAGTAGACCGGGTAGCCGACCTTGTCCGCGTCGATGAACGCGAAGTCGAGATGACGCTCCCGGGGCAGCTCCCGCAGCGTTTCGGCGGCCGGCCCGATGCGTAGCTCGATCCGGTCCTGGACACCCGCCCGAGCCCAGTAGCGGCGGGCCACGCCGGTGTAGTCCTCGGAGATGTCGAAGCAGGTCAGCCGGCCACCCTCGGCCAGCCCGCGGGCGATCGCCAGCGAGGACAGCCCGGTGAACGTGCCCACCTCCACCGCCTGTCGCACACCCAGCAGCCGGGTCAGGAAGGTGAGGAACGCCGCCTGCTCCGGCGCGACCTGCATGTCGGCCTCGGCCGGCAGGGCCGCCCGGGTCTCCTCGGCCAGTTCCCGGACCACCTCGTCCGGGGTGGACCCGTGGGCCACCAGGTAGGCGTGCAGTTCCGGGGTCAGCGGCAACGGCTTCGTGGTCATGCCCGGACGTTAGCCGAGATGCTCGATCTCCTGGCCCCCCGGCGCGACCTTCGTCCACAGGTCGACAAGACGCAGCTCCAACTCGCCGAGGAGCCGGCGCAGCAGCGGCAGGGAGAGCCCCACCACCGTGCCCGGGTCACCCTCGATACCGGTCAGGAACGCGCCGCCAAGCCCGTCGATGGTGAACGCGCCGGCCACCGCCAGCGGCTCACCCGTCGCCACGTACGCGGCGATCTCCTCGTCGGTGATGTCGGCGAAGTGCACGGTGGTCGACGCGACCGCCTCCGCGCGGGCCTCGTGCACCACGTCGATCAGGCAGTGGCCGGTGTGCAGGACGCCGCTGCGCCCGCGCATCCGCTGCCAGCGCCGGGTCGCGTCGGCCGCGTCGGCCGGCTTGCCCAGGATCTCCCCGTCGAACGCGAGCACCGAGTCGCACCCGAGCACCAACGTGCGCTCGCCCCCGGCGGGACGCAGCCGGCCGAGCACGGCCTGAGCCTTCAGCCGTGCCAGTTCCAGACACAGATCCTCGGCCCGAGCACTGACCACCTGCGACTCGTCAACGCCGCTGACCAGCACGTCGGGCTCGATCCCGGCGGCTTGGAGCAGCTTGCGGCGGGCGGGGCTCTGCGAGGCCAGGACGAGGCGCAACGGCACGGAGGTCGACACCTCGCCGACGCTACCGGCTGATCCTCGGCGGCGGGTCGCCGGCACGTCGACGACGACGCCAGACCAGATAACCGCCGCCCGCGGCCAGCAGCACACCGAGGGTCGCGAAGCCCCGAGCCGTGCCGCCGCCGTCGCCGCTGGGCCCGGCCGCCGTCGAAGCCGGCGCGGTGACCCCGCTCGACCCGAAACCGATCGGGGGTACGTCGGCGGTGAGCGCGGCGACCAGGTCGATGACCCCGTAGCCGTACTCGTCGTCCCGGCCGGGTGGGCCCTTGTCGACGGCAGTCGCCGTGAGCCGGTGTGCGACCTCGGCCGCGGGGAGGTGAGGGTATTTGGAGCGAATCAACGCAGCGGCCCCGGCCACGATCGCGGTGGCACTAGAGGTTCCTGTGCCCTTCGAGTACTTGCCGCCATAGCTGGTGCTGTAGATGTCAACGGCAGGCGCTACGACGTCGATCTCCGGGCCGCTAACTGAAACCGGGGCGTGAAGCCCAGAACGATCAACGCCTCCGACCGCGATCACGCCGGGTTCTTCGGCGGGATAGCCAACGTATGCGTCTTCTGGCTTATTTCCAGCCGCCGCAACAACGACTATATCTGCTGATAGCGCATCTTGTATTGCTCTCACCAATTTTGTGCTCGTGGCGCCACTGCTAGAGATGCTGATTACTCCCGCATGGTGGGCGATCGCGTAGTCGATCCCGGCCGCCAGGTCGTCGGCCTGGCCAGTGTTGGCTGCCCCCGATGACCTAACGGGAAGTATCTTAGAATCTGGAGCGATCCCCAGGGCTCCCTTATTGTTCGGTTGGCCATGGGCTGCAATTAGGCCAGCCATCCCTGTTCCATGACTATTTCTATCTAAAAGCCCGTCGCCGGGGCTCCCTGGGATGGTTGACGTGCCAACCAGTAGGTTTCTGCGAAGATCGGGGTGGCGATCAACTCCCGTGTCTAGCACTGCTACTATCACCCCGCTTCCTCGGCTTACGGCGTTGGCGGCCTCTGTCTTCAAGAAACGCAGATGCCACTGGTCGTTTCGTATTCTGTCCCGTGGCGCGGGCGCCTCCCAGTTCGCGCTGGACTGATCAGGTGCAGCTCCAGTTCCACTGAGAAGCAGCAGTGCTATTGCGGCGAAAGGTGCCCAATTCACCGGTCGAAGCCAATTGCGGGGCCAGGATCTATTGGCCCTTCTTCTTCTGGGGGAAGCATTACGGGGTTGACCCCTCGGCTCGTCTGCCATGGGTGATCCGGGTCCCAGTTCGGTTTTTCATCCGATTCTTCTCGATTCGAACCTATTCGCCCAATCCTGGTCGTGTTGGTCGGGGAACCGCCTACTGGGAAAGCGCTCTGGTTCCCCAGCGGTGGAGTGAATCGTCCTGTTCCCGGCCTAGAACCCGCAGATCCGCTTGGGGCAGTCCCCGCGCCACCTCCCCCGATTACTCCTCCTACGGGATTAACTCGTCGCGGAGTGCCAGACGCTGGCTGGCTGATGCCGGTGCCGGGCGGCGAACCGATGAAGCCGCTAGGAAGCGTTGGCCGAGGAGGGCTGGGCGGCGACGGGCGAACCGCAAGTCCTTCGCCAGGGCGGAGGTTCGGGGGGACGGAAAGTTCGGGGCGAGTGGGCAAGCGCCCCTCCATGCCGTTCAGTGGCGGTATGGCGGCCTGGGCGCTGTATCCGGGTGATGCGGCGGGAGTCGTATTGATCGGTGGGGTCGCTTGGGTAGGTGATTGGGCCGTTCCAGCCCCTCCCAAGATTGGCCCAACAGCCCCCGCTGCGGGTGTCGACGGCCGTGCCGGCGTTGCAGAAAGGGCCGCCATTTTGGGGGTGTGGTTTCCTGTTGAGGATGGTATTGAAATCGGCAAAACTGGCGGAATGGCAGGTGGGGCCTGTCCGTATATATCAGGGTCGTTTACCTGGCGACCAGGTCGAACTGGTGCTGGCGGGCGTTGGAGCATGACCTGGGCGAGCTGGAGTTCCCCGCTCAACCCCGTCATCAACCCGCGCGCCCGTACGTTCAACTGCTCCAGGTCGTCGTTCGTGACCGGCGGACGTTCCGGCAACCGGCTGCCAGCCACCGCCTTCGGGTCGGCGATCGTCGCCTCGTAAGCCCGCTTCTGGCCGAGCTTGGTCGCGTACTCGTCGTAGAGCGGCTGCAACTCGGCGCGGGCGCCGCCGATGGCGCGGGCGGCGGCGGCGAGCGCGTCGTAGTTCGCGGCGGCCGCGTCGTGGGTGCGCTGCACCCGGTCGATGAGTTGGTCGAGTTCGCCCACGTAGGCCCGCGCGGCGGCGTTGGTCTCGGGCGGCCACGCCTCGGCGAGCCCGCGACGGTATTCCCGCAGCCGGCCCAGGTGCGCCAGCGCGAGGTCGCAGACCTTGCGCCAGCCGGCGACCTGCTTCCACTGGCCGGTGGTGTCCTGGTCGTGCAGGCACGCCCACATGCTGAGCACGTCCATCAGCCGCCAGTCGGTGAGCCCGGAGGTGCGTCCGCCGCCCCGTTCGATCACGGCAGGACCACCCGCCCCTGGTCGGGGCCGGTGGGGTCGGCCAGTGGTGGGGTCGGGCGGGCGGCCGTGGTGGTGGGTGTGGCGAGTGCCCGCTCGACGTCGGCGACTCGGGCGGAGGAGAAGGCGTCGGAGTCGTCGTAGTGGGCGGCGATCCGGCCGGCGGCGTCGGCGAGCCGGCCGGTGGCGGGCGCCAGGTCCCAGACGGCGCTGACCGCGGCCTTCTGCGTCTCGTGGTGGGCCTGGAGGAACTGGACCAGCTCGATGAAGGCGTCGGCCGGGTTGGGCACCAGGGCCTTCATGTCGTCGGCGATGTAGGACAGGTGGGGGGCGTAGTTGCGGGTGACCTCGTCCTGGAGTCGGTCGGCGAACTCCCTCATCTGTCGGATGTCGGCCTCGATGCCGCCGTAGTCACGCAGCCAGCCGGCTGGCCGGTTGTCCTCCGGGATCATCGGACCTCCCTGCCCGTCACCGCACGGTTTCCCTGAGTGAGGTTAATGGCTCCGCGCGGATCCCGGCAGCCCCAGCCCGGCTCGCGTACGCGGGGAAGGTTTCAGCGGGGAAGGCCCGAGGCGCGCCACGCGCCGGGACCTGCGGCGAGCGTCGCGCCGGCGCGGTGGGCGCTGCGCGACCACCGCGACACGGCGGGCGGTGCGGCGGCGGCGACGGGCCGGGTGCGGACCACGATGGCGCCGACCAGAGCGGCCAGCTCCTCGGCGGTGGGCACGCCACGGACGACCCGGAACATCGGCTCTTCGGCAGACATGGACCCAGGGTACGCGTCGCGAACTCGACGGTCGGCATACAGTGGCGTGCCGGCGGTGTGCGCGTCGGAGCGGCCGGGTACCGTTTCTGCGATGTCGAACGCACTTCCCCAACTCGTCGCTGACCGGTATCGGCTTCTCACGCCGCTCGGTCAGGGCGGCATGGGCCGCGTCTGGAAGGCGCGGGACGAGGTGCTGCACCGCGACGTCGCCATCAAGGAGCTGGTCCCGCCGCCCGGCCTCACCCCCGACGAGCGCCGTGAGATGCGGGAACGCTCGCTGCGCGAGGCGCGGGCCATCGCCCGCCTCAACAACGTCAACGTGGTCCGCATCTTCGACGTGCTGCGCACCGACGGCGATCCGTGGATCGTCATGGAATACGTGGCGTCGAAGTCGTTGCAGGACACGATCGCCGAGGACGGCCCGGTCTCGGCGGCCAAGGCGGTCGAGATCGGCCTCGGCGTGCTGGGCGCGCTGAAGGCCGCGCACAAGGCCGGCATCATGCACCGCGACGTCAAGCCGGGCAACGTGCTGCTCGGCGAGGACGGCCGGGTGGTGCTCACCGACTTCGGCCTGGCGACCATCCCCGGCGACCCGAACGTGACCCGCACCGGCATGGTGCTGGGCTCACCCGCCTACATCTCGCCGGAGCGGGCGCGGGACGGCACGGCCGGGCCGGAGGCCGATCTGTGGTCGCTGGGCGCCACGCTCTACGCCGCGGTGGAGGGCAAGTCGCCCTACGCGCGCCCGTCGGCCATCGCCACGTTGGCGGCGCTCGCCACCGAGCCGATGCCGCCGCCGCGCAACGCCGGGCCGCTCAAGCCGGTGTTGCAAGGGCTGCTGCGCAAGGACCCGGACGAGCGGATCACCGCCGAGGTGGCGGAGCGCATGCTGCGCAAGGCCGCCGGGCGGCGGGCCAAGAGCATTTCCCTGTTGGACGGCGTACGCCGGCCGGGGCCGAACGGTCCGCGCGCGCCGCGGCCGCCGTTGGTGCCGGCGCCGCGTCCGGCCGACGACCAGGTGCAACGCGCGGCCGCCGGCGCGTCCGGGGTGGCGGTCACCGGGGGTACGGCGGCGTCCGCCGACCCGACCGCGAAGGTGCCGGCACCCATCTCGGACGCGGGCCCGACCGCGAAGGTGTCGCCGCCGGTCGCCGACCCGACGACCACGCTCGACGCCGACCCGCCGGTCGACGCGACCCGGGTGGACGACGTCCCCGCGCTCGACGAGAGCCGGGGGGACGACGCCGCCCCCGCGCTCGACGAGACCCGGCTCGACGGGGAGCCGGTCACGGCTCCCGCGCAGCGCCCGGCCCCGTCCGACTCCGCCCCGGTCAGTCCGGCGCCCTCCCCCGGCCGGGCCACCGTGCCGTCCGGCGTCAAGACCGCGCCGAACCGGCGCAACCTGCTGATCGGCGCGCTGGTCCTGGTGCTCCTGGTTGGGCTGGCGGTGGCCCTGCCCCTGCTCAACAACGGCGACGACGACGGTGACGGCGGCGGGCCGACGGCCGGCTCCTCGGTGGCGTCGGCGGGCCCGCCCGCGCCGACCGCCAGCGCCGCACCGAGCGCGGCCGCCTCGTCGGCCAGCCCGTCGGCCAGCCCGTCGCCGTCGGCGAGCCCGTCCCCGACCGGGTTTGTGCTGCCGGCCGGCTGGAAGTACTACACCGGCTCGAACGGCTTCAAGGTGCCGATCCCGAAGAACTTTCAGGCCAAGGCGGAGGGGAATCAGGTCACGCTCTACGAGGTCGGTGGTACCAATCGGGTGCTGTTCATGCAGTGGACGGACAGCCCGGAGAAGGACGCGGAGGCCGACTGGAAGAGCAAGGAGTCGGCCCGGAAGAACTACGTCCGGAACTACAAGTACCTCAGCATCACCCGGTGCGACGGCTACTACCGCACCTGCGCCGACTGGGACTGGCTGGAGACGCGCAGCGGCAACGTCCGGTTCCACGTGCGTAACCGGGGTGTGGCGACGGCCAGCAACCGGGGCTTCGCGCTGCGCTGGGAGGTCCCGGCGAAGGACTGGCAGGCCAACCTGCCCAACTTCGACATCATCACCAAGGGCTTCGTGCCGGATCGCCGCAACTGACGCTGGGAGTCTCGCCGGTGTGAAACTGGTTCGCATGACTTTCCGTAGTCGGGGGTATGAACACCCCGACGACGAAGGAGGTGCGACATGGGTTACCGACACAGGGACACCGGCCCCCGGCTGGCACTGTGGATGCTGGTCGCGCTCGGCGACGCCGTCCTGCTGCTGGTCGCCGCCGGCCTGTCCGCGCCGGTCGCGGTCCTCGGCGTGCTCACCCTGACCGTCGCCGGGGTGGCGGTGTGGCGCTGGACCCGGCGACCCGCGACCGTGCCCATGGCGACCGCCGCGCGGCGCCGGGCCTGAGGCGAGAACCAAGACGGTACGACGACAGCGGGACCGCCCCAGATCGGGGCGGTCCCGCTTCCGTGCGTCCGTCAGGTGTTGTTGGCCAGGGCGATCAGCCGGCTCCGGTCACCGTTCCAGTAGTTGCGGTCGACGTTGCCGCTGATCCCGGAGACGCTGCCGGTGCTGGTGTACTGCCAGAAGCTCCAGACCGACGCGCCGGCCGGCAGGGCGCCCGGCGTGCTGGACCAGCGGGCGAGCCAGAGCGGGTGGTTGGCCCACGGGCCGGTCCAGCTGCCGGTGCACTGGTTCCACCAGCTCGTGGTGGTGTAGATGACCGCGTACCGGCCGGTGCGGGACTTGTAGGTGTTGAGGAAGGACTGGACCCAGTTGCGCATGCCGGTGGTGCTCAGGCCGTAGCAGTAGCCACCGCTGTACGGGTTGGCCTCGATGTCCAGCGCGGCGGGCAGCGTACGGCTGTCCGCCGACCAGGCGCCGCCGTTGCTGGCCAGATAGTTCGCCTGGGTGGAGCCGGCGGAGATGTTCGGCCGGGCGAAGTGGTAGGCACCCCGGATCACACCGGCGTTGTAGGCGTTCACGTAGTTCGAGTTGAAGTTCGGGTCCTTGTAGCTGGTGCCCTCGGTGGCCTTGATGAAGGCGAACTGGATGCCGGCGTTGCGCGCACTGGTCCAGTTGATGCTGCCCTGGTAGCGGGAGACGTCGACGCCGGGGGTGGTCGCGGCGGCGGCCGGTCCGGCGGTCGCCACGAGGGCCGCGGCCGCGGTGGCGGCCACGGTGAGGCCGGCGGCGAGCAGCTGGCGCACGGAAAGTCTGGTACGGGCCATGGGGTGCCTCCAGAGGACGTCTACTGATTGACGCCCATCTTTGGAGGTTAGTGCCCTAGATCGCAATAGGATGCAAGAAAATTTTCACTTCGTTCAGCGGAGCGTGGCCGGATCCATCGCCCAGCGGAACGGCTCGGTCACGCTGAGCGTCTCACCAGCCTTCGCCACGCGGTCCTCGACGTAGTGCCCCTCGTCGAGCCGGTGCAGCCGCAGCGAGTGGGTGTCCCCGTCCTGCTCGACCAGCAGGTAGAACGGGATGCGGGCGATCGCGTAGAGCTGCATCTTGACCAGCCGGCCGGCGGCGGCGTCGCCGGGCGAGACGATTTCGCCGACAAGCGCGACGCGGCCGGCATCCAGGATCACTCCGTCGTCGTCAGCATCGGTGACGACGAGATCCGGGATCACGATCCGGTCGGCTCCCAGCCGCACGTCGATGGCGTCGTAGACGAACAGGCCGACCGGTTCGGCCGCCATCTCGACAGCGTTCGCCAGCCGTCGTGCCACCCGCTGGTGCCGCCGACTCGGGGCAGGGCTCACGATCAGGCCCCCGTCGAGCAGTTCGACGCGGTCGTGGCTGTCGCCCAGCGTGAGGTAGTCGGCCTCGGTCCACGGGCCCACGTGCGAGCTGTAGGGCTCCAAGGGAGCTGCGCTCACCGACCTCACCTCCGTTCGGACGCCTCGTCCGATCAGTTCCACACACTCTATGTGCTCGCCGGCAACACCCCGGTGCTCGTACACAACTGCGGAGAAGCGATCGTTCACCTCGACCCGGATGCGAAGCATGCTCTGATCACCGTCAAGAACGGCGATGAAGTGCTTCACACGGAGCAGTTCGGTGGTGTGAACACCCCGACGAACGGAGTGGCTGAGTTTGACCCCGCGACGCTATCGCCGAACACCATCAATGTTCGCATTCCTCTGCCGAATCCGGGGGGTGCAATGGCGTACGCCGAGGTCATGATGGCGAGGACGGCGAGAGGGCAGTATCCACGTTACAATCTAGCTGCGCAGAGTTGTGTAACTTATTGTGCTCAGGTTCTCCGGGCAGGCGGCGTGTCGGACATACCGACACGCACGAAGGCTGCGACTGAGTGGCTACTCAGGAAGCATGGTTAGCGTCCATGGAAGCTGGTTGTCGGAGTAGCAGGGGCGGTACCAATGGCTGATTTTGATTGGCTCAGTGAGCTTCCGGATGAGTGGAAGCCGCCGGGTGAGCTGCTAGAACCTAGTAAGAGTGTTGAGGCGAACCTTGCGATAAGAATGCTGTCGTGTGACTATCTTGGTCACGAGGTTCTTGTGCTCCTTGGGCGCTTTATTGCAGAACACTCTCTGTTTACGCTGTGGTTCTTGAAGGAAGGGAAGGCCTTGCAGCGTGGGCTTAAAGAGACGGCTATCCTGGCCGGACTTCCACTTGAACAGACTCGGGCCGTATATGAGGCATGGAGGCGATTCGAGGAAATTTCGGATATGCAGGAGGCGGACGCAATATTGGGAGAGCGGCGGCGTGCTGCACAGGAGGAGCTCTCCTCGGCGCTGCAGGCAGGTGTAGAGACCCTCTCGCTGGCGAGGATAGCGAATCCAGAATAAGGGATTCAGCAAATCGCACTGATGCCCAAAGGTGGTCTGGAGGAGCCAGGCAGCGTTCCGGGTAAACGTTGCCTGGCTCTTCGAGTCCAATTCCTGGCGATTACGCATTGTAGTCGTAGACTGTCGACAGTCGGGGTCGTCTGCTCGGGTTGCCGTCACCGTTGCCGTCAAAGGCAAGGCACGTATGGCGATGTGCCGATGTCATGCACAGTGCCTGGGATCACGGCGCGGAGGTATGCGTGCGGTGGCGCGCCGCGTAGCGGTGCGGCGTCGATCCCCGGAAGCGTCCGTTGAGAGTGGCTGGTGAAGGGATCGTCCGGCCCCGGCTGGTCGATGGCTGGGGCTCGTGGTTGGCCCGGTGTTGGTGGGCGTGCGCGCGGGGCCGTAGGCCGTAGCGCGTGCGCGTGGCCCGGCGTCAGCCGGGCCGCTCTTGATCCTGTAGAGCAGTTTTGAGCCAGCCGGATCTTGGTCGGGGGCCTTGATCCGGCTGGCTTACTGCTTTGGTGCGCGGCTGCGGCTGCGGCTGCTGCGTGAGCGCTTGGCGGGTGATGGCGCGTCGTCGTTGCTGGGGCGTCGGAGGTGTTCGGGCTGCTGGGCGAAGTTGCCTCGGTCGGCCTGGTATTTGATCACTTCGTCGATGAGGTCGCTGTTGGTGTCGGCGTGGCGTAGCAGGTCGTGCAGGGCTGCGTTCTTGTCGTCGGCGGTGCGGGCGTGGTGGTAGCGGATGGTGATGGCCTGCTGGTCGGCGAGGTAGGCGGTGACTCGGCGGCGTAGGTCGGGGTCGTCGATGGGTTCGCGGAGGACGCCGCCGCGTAGTAGGTCGAAGGCGTCGGGGTGGACGAAGGTGCCTTTGCCGGCGACGCTGTAGGTGATGCGTCGGTGTTGGAGTTCGCGTAGTGCGCGTTGGGCGGTCATGGAGGCCACGCCGTAGAGGTCGGCCATCTTGCGGGCGGACGGTAGTGGGTCGTTGGGGTTGAGGCGTCCGTCGCGGATCTGGTCGAGGATGTCGTCGACGACCTGCTGGAACAGGGCTCGCTTGTCGTCTGGGTCGTGGGCCATGCGCTGATCGTAGCCGCCGTCATGGGTTGATCAGGCGGGATGGGCGTCACATGACACTCGTGTCTCTAAACACCTCTTGACCGTCACAGGTGTCACGTGACACCTTATATGCACGGGACGCACGCCGCAGTGGCGTGGACCGGAGCAGAGGAGAACACAACATGTTGGTGTTGCCGATTGATGGCAGCCAGACGCTGCTGGTGCTGGCGGTGCCGGCGCCGCAGTTCAAGGACAAGGCCAATGGTGTGGCCGCGACGGATCGGGTCACGGGTGCGCCGTTGGTGGAGGTGCCCCTCGCGTTGACGGTCGAGGGTGGGCAGCCGCAGGTGTTGCGGGTGTCGGTGCCGCTGCCGGCGGTGCCGAAGGACCTGGCCGTGGGGCAGATGGTCAAGGCGTCCGGGTTGACGTTCGTGACAGGGGAGAAGAACGGTCGGGCCTGGCAGATCTTCCGGGCGTCGGCGTTGACGGCGGTGAAGCCCGGATGATCCATCCCCCTGATGTTCGTCTGATCATGGCGGTACCGGCGGTCGTGCTGGCGGTCGCCGCCCTGGCCGTACTCGTGTGGCTCGGCGCGCACGCCGTGCGGTACCTGGTAGCAGGCAGGCAACTCCGTCCGGTGCTGCGGGTCGCGTGGCGGATCAGGTACACGTGGCGGCGGACTGCCCGCCAGGTCGGGCTCGTGCAGTCCGAGCGGGTCCGCCCGCCGTGGTGGTCCAACCGTCCGCCGGGCACGGTCGTGACTCGGGAGTTGATTCCGGCGGTGACGGTGGCGGCCGAGCGGTGGGGTGTGCGCGTCGACGCTTCCACCGTGGGCCGTATCGGCGTTGAGGAGTTCACGCAGGCGGCCGGGCATCTGGCCGACGTGTGGCGTGTGCCGCTCGTGAGGGTGGCGCAGGTCCGTCCCGGCCTGGTCCGGATACGGGCGCTGCTGCACGACCCCCTCACCGAACCCGCGACATGGACCGAATCGGCAGCGGCCGGGACGGATCCGGCGGTGTGGGTCGCTGGCGTCGATGCCGACGGTCAGCCGGTCACGATCCGCTCGGCTGGTGTTTCCGGCGTGGTGGTGGCCGGGCTGGCGGGTTACGGCAAGACGTCGTTCCTCAACGCCCGGTTCTGCCAGCTTGCCCCGTGCCCGGCGGTGCAGTTCGTGCTGATCGACGGCAAGGGCGGCCCGGACTACGACGACCTGTTCACCCGCGCGTGGCTGTCGGCGAAGGACAACCCGGAGCAGGTCCGTGACCATCTGACCCGGGTGCGGGAGTTGATGGTCGCCCGTCAGCACGCGATCCGCTCGGTGCTCGGGGTGAAGAACGTGTGGCACGTCGGCCCGTCCGCCTCCTGGCCTCTGGTCGTGGTGGTGATCGATGAGGCGCACACGTTCCTGAACGAGACCAAGGGCACCGACGCGCAGTCCAAGCGCTTCGACGCCCTGGCCCGGGAGACGGCCCGGCTGGTGGAGGAGCTGATTCGTAAGGGCCGCAACGTCGGCATCCAGGTCGTTCTGGCGACGCAGAAGGCGACCGGGGATGCAATCCCGACGAAGGTCCGCGACAACTGCCAGGTCGCGATCAGCTTCGCGCAGCGCACCTCGGAGGCGGCCACGGCGGTGCTCGGCTCGGACATCACGGCCGCGCCGAATGAGCATCCGCGTCGGCTGCAGGACCCGGCCTACGTCGGGGTGGCGTCGATGGTCGCGCAGGGCCGGCCCGGGTTCACCCTGGTCCGCGCGCCGTACGTGCCGGACGCGACCGCCGATGCCATCGCTGCCGCGACCGCGCACCTGGTCCGCGACCCGCTGCACCTGTTGACCACGCGGGAGGCGGTGGCCGATGCCGCACCCCGATGACGAGTTCCCCGGGCAGAGCGGCGGCCCATTCCGCCAAGAACACTCCGCCGCGCTGCCCGGGTCCAGCCCCTATCCCAGCACTGAGAAGGAACCACCCTCAATGATGTCACCCCACCCCATACCGGCCGACCCGGGCGGCTTGCTCCGCGTCGCGGCCTCCACCGACCTCGCCCAGCAGGTCGGCCAGTGCCGGCATCCAGTCGCTGTCGCCGGTAGCAGTCTGCTCGTCGAGCGTGGCACCGGCCGGATCGTCGACCGCTTCGATACAGCCACCACATCGGGCCGGGTGGTCGGGCTGCGCTGCCGCAGCCGCCGCGCGTCGGTCTGTCCGGCCTGCTCGGCGCTGTACAAGCTGGACGCCTACCACCTGATCGCCGCCGGCCTGCATGGGGGGAAGAACACTCCGCCGCAGGTCGCCGACCGGCCCCGGCTGTTCGTCACGGCGACCGCGCCGTCGTTCGGGCCGGTACACCTCGGCCCGGACCGGCACGGCCAGCCGCGCCCCTGCCACCCCCGCACCCGGCGTATGCCCGTGCGTCGTAGCTGCGGCCGGTGGCACCTCGCCGCCGACCCGGCGATCGGCACGCCCCTGGACCCGGCCGGCTACGACTACCCCGGTCAGGTTCTGTTCAACGCGCACGTCGGACTGCTGTGGGCACGGTTCACGACCGAGACGCGTCGTGGCCTGGCTGCCGCAGCCGGTCTGCCTCGGGCGGTGGCGGCCCGGCAGGTACGGGTGGTGTTCGCCAAGGTCGCCGAGTTCCAGGCCCGAGGCGTGGTGCACCTGCACGCGATCGTCCGCCTGGACGGCGCCGACGGCCCGTCCTCGGCCCCGGCCGGCTGGGCCAGCGTCGACCTACTCGACCACGCGATCCGCGCCGCGATCCGGCGGGTAGAGGTGACCACCCCGGCCTGTCGCCGGGTGCCCTTGCGACGGTTGAGGTGGGGCCGGCAGGTCGACGTCCGCCCGATCACCCGCGCTGATGGAATGTCGGAGACGGTGGTGGCCCGGTACGTCGCAAAGTACGCCACCAAGGCCGCCGAGACGGTCGGGGTCGACCTCGGCCCGATCTACTGCCGCACCTGCGATGGCCACGGCACCAACCCCACAACGACGGTGCTGTGTCACCGGTGCGCGGGCACTGGTCGGCGACCCGGCGCCAGCCTGCGGCACCTGAGCGGGCACGCCCGCCGGCTGGTCGACACCTGCTGGTGGCTGGGCGTCCAACCCGGCCTCGGTCGGCTGCGGCTACGCCGGTACGCGCACACCCTCGGCTTCCGGGGCCACTTCGCCACCACCTCCCGCACCTACTCCACCACCCTCACCGCCCTGCGCGCCGAACGCCGCAACTGGATGGCCGACCGGCATGCCGAGCGGGCCGGCGTCGACCCGGCGAGCGTGCTCGTCGTCGGCGACTGGCGCTACGCCGGACCCGGAGGTGGGGCGTGACTGCTGACCTGCTCACCGTGGCCCAGGTCATGGACCGGCTCCAAGTCTCCAAGCACACCGTCTACCACCTCATCCGCACCCGACGACTGCGGTCGGTGCGCATCGGCCGGTGCCGCCGCATCCCCACCACGGCCCTGGCCGCCTACCTGCGTGAGTTGAGCGGGGAGGTGACCGGTCATGGCCGGTAGGAAACGCGCCAACGGTGAAGGCACCGTCTACCAGCGCGCCGACGGCCGGTGGGAAGGCGCCGGCTACGTCCAGGCCGCCGACGGCAGCAGCCGCCGGGTCCGCGTCTACGGCGCCACTCGCAAGGAAGCCGCCGACAAGCTGGCAGTCAAACTCGCCGAGTCCCACCGTGGCCTACCCGCGACCGCCGACCCGACGCTCACCGTCGGCGACTACCTCACCCGCTGGCTGACCACCGTGGCGGTCCACCAGGTACGCCCCACCACCTACGCCAACTACGACACCTACATCCGCCAGTTCCTCATCCCCGCAATCGGTCACCGCCGGCTCGCCGCGCTCACCGTCACCGAGGTCCGCACCTTCCTCGACACCATCCAAACTGTGTGCCAGTGCTGCGCCCGCGGCTGGGACGCCCGCCGCGACCCGCACCACCCGCGCAAGGACCGCCGGCCCCGCTGCTGCGCCGTCGGCGCCTGCTGCCAACGCCACCTGAAGCCGGCGACCGTCCGCTACATCCGGGCGGTCCTGTCCGCAGCCCTCGCCCACGCCGTACGGGAGGAACTCTTGCACCGCAACGTCGCCTCCCCGGTCCGGCTCCCCACCCCCGCACGCAGCCGATACCAACCGTTCACCGCCGGCGAGGCCCGCAAGTACCTGTACGCCGCCGCGTTCCACCGCCACGGCCCGCTGTTCGAACTCGCGCTACGCACCGGCCTGCGGCGCGGCGAAATCCTCGGTCTGCAATGGTCCGACATCGACCTTGATGCCGGGCACCTGTCTGTACGCCGCACCCTCGCCCGCACCAAAGGCGGCATGACCTTCCAACCACCCAAGACGGAGGCGTCGCAACGGCGGATCCTGCTACCCCGAGACTGCATCGCCTCGCTGACCCGCTACCGGCGCCGGCAGGACATCGACCGGCGGGAAGCCGGCGACACCTGGACAGATCTCGACCTGGTGTTCGCCTCAACTACGGGCGGGCCGCTCGATCCTGCCAACGTGCACCGTCAGCACGAGACGATTTGCTACCTCGCCGAGGTCCGCTACATCCGCTTTCACGATCTCCGACACACGTGCGCGACGTTGCTGCTGGAACAGGGCGTTGAACTCGTCACCATCAAGGAACTCCTCGGCCATGCCCGGCTGCACGTTACCGCCGACATCTATGCCCACGTCCGACCCCGCCTGCACCGCGACGCCATCGAAGCCATGAACCGCGCCCTGCACCCCGACGACACCGACCCGGACGACGACACCCCACCCGCAGACGGCTGATACCCGATCAGCGGCGCCCCGACCGGACCCATGATCCTGGTCGGGGCTCCCGCTACTCGTTGCGCAGTGCCGCTGAGCGTGGCCAAGCCAGGAACCGTGCGTGCAGGACGCCCGACGGGGTGTGCGGTAGATCTTCACACGCCTGCACCAGGTACGCCGACAGGTGCAGCATTAGCGATATCCGCGCGCCGGTGAACTCCGCCACGAGCTGCCGCTTGCGAGTTCGACACGGCCACGGCGCCCCGCACCCCGCGCAGATCCACTGCGGCCGTACCGGCTGATGCACCGACAACCACCCCGCCACCCATCGGGCTCGTTGGAAGGGGAAGGGGCCACCGCCGACACCCGACCCGACCAACCCAGGGCCGGCGGCAACCCCTTCCCCCTGGCACCCACCAGCCCGGCGAATCTGCCGCAAGCGAACCGGCAAGGCCCTGCCGCAGAACCTACGAACCAGCCCCGGGCACCCCAACGTCCCGACAGACACCATGCCGGACACTTGCATGACCCCGGCGCGTCCCACCGTGTCCACTACCGTGGACGGTATGAGTCACCGCCTCCGCGCGGCCATGCTCCGCGCCCACCTCGACCCGGCCGCCCTCGCCGCAGCCGTCGGTGTCGACGTCAAGACCGTCACCCGGTGGCTCGCCGGTCGCGTCCCGCACCAACGCACCCGCCTTGCGGTCGCCGACGCCCTCGGCGAAACCGAGGCCGACCTGTGGCCGCAGACCCGCCCCGACCAGGCTCCCGGCGCGGAGGCCACCGCTGAGGTCGTCGCCGCCTACGCCCACCGCGCCGACATCCCCCACCACGTCTGGGCTGCCCTGCTCACCGGCGCCACGAAGCGGATCGACCTGCTCGGCTACGCCTACCCGTTTCTCCTGGAGTTGCTGCCCAACACCATGCAGCTCATCACCGACAAAGCCACCAACGGCGCACAGGTTCGGCTCGCGTTCGCCGACCCCGACTGCCCGCACGTCGCCGAACGCGACGCCCTCGAACAGATCGGCGGCACCCTACCCGGGCGGATCCGCAACGCCCTCAACTTCTGCGAACCCCTCCACGGCGTGCCCGGCGTGGAGATCGGCCTGCACACCGTGCACCTGTACAACTCGGCGTTCCGCTTCGACCACCAGATGATCGTCACCCCACACCTGTACCGCGCCCGCGGCTACCAACACCCCGCCCTGCACCTGCGCGAACTCTCGCCGCACGGCATCTTCGCCGCCCACGCCGACCAGTTCGAACAGATCTGGCAAACCACCACCGCCTACCCGAAGGAGACCCGGTGACCGGCCGGCGCGACTACTACCACGACCCCCAGGCACCGGCCGCCAACAGCCTCGTCCCCGGTGCCGCCGCCATCGTCACCGACGAGCATGGCCGCGTACTGCTGCAACGGCGCACCGACTCCGGCAACTGGGCCCTACCCGGCGGTGCCATGGACATCGGCGAAACACTCCAACAGTGCGCCATCCGCGAGGTCAAGGAAGAAACCGGCCTCGACATCGAGATCACCGGCCTACTCGGCATCTACACTGACCCCGCGCACGTCATCGCATACGCCGACGGTGAGGTGCGGCAGGAGTTCACCGTGACCTACCTCGCCCGAGTCACCGGCGGCACGCTGACCGTCAGCGACGAGTCCACCGAGGTCCGCTTCATCCACCCCACCGACTTCGACCACATCCCCATCCACGACACCGTCCGCCTCCGCCTCCACCACCACGCCGAGTACCGCGACACCCCCTACCTCGGATAGCGTCGCTCATCGATGCACCGGCTGCCGGTGAGCGTGGACGTCTCCCCAGGTTGCCGTCACCGTCGCCGTCAACACCGATAGATTTCGATGCGGCGAGTTGGTGCCACACGCAAAAGGCCAGGTGAAGCGCCATGAGAGCGTAAGTCACACTGCGTGACGGGGTGAAAATCCCACACTCTATGAGACACGGCCTGTCGAACGACACGGCTCGGGCCGGTAGGCTCCCCGCCCATGCCCCTGATCGACGGCCTCACCACGCTCTGGGACACCCTGCTCAGCGCCCAGCCGGACCCGCCGCCGCTGCTGGTGGTGCTCACCGCCGTGGTCGCGCTCGCCGTGGTCGCCACCCGGCTGCCGTGGCGGATCGCCCGCAACGCGGTGACCATCGCGCACGAGGGCGGTCACGCCCTGGTGGCGCTGCTCACCGGCCGCCGGCTGCACGGCATCCGGCTGCACTCGGACACCTCCGGGCTGACGCTCTCGGCCGGCCGCCCCAGCGGCCCCGGCATGATCCTCACCCTGCTCGCCGGCTACGTCGCGCCGTCGTTGCTCGGCCTCGGCGGCGCGTGGCTGCTGGCCGGCAACCGGATCACGCTGTTGCTCTGGCTGGCGGTGGTGCTGCTGCTGGCCATGCTGGTGCTGATCCGCAACCTGTTCGGCGCGTTGTCGCTGCTGGTCACCGGCGGCGTCGTGCTCGCCGTCTCCTGGTACACCTCACCCCAGGTCCAGGCCGCGTTCGCCTGGACGTCGGTCTGGTTCCTGCTGTTCGGCGGCGTGCGGCCGGTCTTCGAGCTGCGGCGCCAGCGCAGCCGGGGCCGGATGCCGGAGTCCGACGCCGACCAGCTCGCCCGGCTCACGCCGGTCCCGCCGCTGGCCTGGGTGGGAGTCTTCCTGCTGGTCGCGCTCGGCGCGTTGGTTGCCGGCGGGTTGTTGCTCGCCGGCCCGATCCTGGCCGAGGCCGGTATCACCTTCTGAGTCGGCGCGCAGCCCCATTACCTGGGGTTCGACGAATTCCGGGCAAGAAAAACGTTGATAGGTTCGCGTCACGGGGAGCGGCGGCGGCGGGGGAATCGCGCTCGGCGTGCTCGCCACCGGCGGGTACGCGCGCACCCAGGGCTGGCCCACCGTCGTACCCGTATGGGCGACCGCCGGTGGTCTCGGCGCGACGGTGCTCATCGGCGCGCTCGCCGGGCTCTACCCGGCGCTGCGGGCGAGCCGGATGGCCCCGGCGCACGCGCTGACCGGCTCCTGACGCGCGCCCCCGGGCGGCGCGCGCCCCGGCCGGGCAGAATCGGACGGATGCGATACGTGATCATCGGAGCGGGCGCGGTCGGCGGCACCATCGGCGTACTCCTCGGCGAGGCCGGCCGGGACGTGACGCTCGTGGCCCGCGGCGCGCACCTGGACGCGGTGCGCGAGCGGGGGTTGACGCTGCGGCGGCCCGACGGCACGGTGACCGGCCGGCTGCCGGCGGTGGCCGGGCCGGACGGCCCGCCGCTGCCGGCCGACACCGTGCTGGTGCTCACCGTGAAGTCGCAGGACACCGCCGCCGCGCTGGCCGGTTGGGTGGACGCACCGGTGGAGGGCGGCGGGACGGCCGGCGAGCGGCTGCCGGTCGTGCTCGCGCAGAACGGCGTGGCGAACGAGCCGGCCGCGTTGCGGCTCTTCGCCCGCGTGCACCCGGTCTGCGTGTGGCTGCCCGCCACCCACCTGGAGCCGGGCGTGGTGGTCGCCAACGGGCACCCGCACCCGGGCATGCTGCACCTCGGGCGCTACCCGTCCGGCGCCGACGACACCAGCCGGGCGGTCGCGGCCGACCTGACCGCCGCCGGTTTCGTCGCCCCGGTGCGCGACGACGTGATGCGCTGGAAGTACGGCAAGCTGCTGGCCAACCTCGGCAACGGCCTCCAGGCGCTGCTCGGCCCGGACGTCCCCGAGCCGCTGTCGCAGCGGGTACGCGCCGAGGGCGAGGCGGCGCTCGCCGCCGCCGGCATCCCGCACACCACCCGGGAGGAGGAGGCCGCCGAACGCGGCGACCTGGTGTCGCACCGACCGGTCGACGGCGAGTCCCGCTCCGGCGGCTCCACCTGGCAGAGTCTGGTCCGGGGCGCCGGCTCGGCCGAGGCCGACCACCTCAACGGCGAGATCGTGCTGCTCGGCCGCCAGCACGGCGTGCCCACCCCGGTCAACGCGGCGGTGCAGGCCGCGGTGCGGCGCGCCGTCCGCGAGCGCATCCCGGCCGGTGGCTTCGGCGCGGGCGAGCTGTCGAAATTGATCGGCTGACCGGGCAACCCGGACGGCGCCGCCAGGCGTGTCCCTCGCGAACACGGGGAGGTGACGGTGCCCGACGGCGACGACTTCGACGACTTCTACCGGGGCAGCCGGCAACGGCTGCTCGGCTTCGTCTACGTGCTCACCGGTGATCTGGCCGAGGCGCAGGACGCCGTGCAGGAGGCGTACATCCGGGCCTGGCAGCGGTGGTCGACGGTGCGCGCCTACGACGATCCGGAGTCCTGGGTACGGGTGGTGGCCAGCCGGATCGCGGTGAGCCGGTGGCGCAGCCTGCGCAGCCGGGCCCGGGCCTACCTGCGGCACGGCGCGGTGGGCGACGTGCCGGCACCGAGCACCGAGACGATGGACGTGGTCGCCGCGCTGCGCCGGCTGCCCGAGGCGCAGCGGACCGCGATCGCGATGCACTACCTGCTCGGCATGCCGGTCGCCGAGGTGGCCCGGGAGACCGAGGCGCCGGTCGGCACCGTCAAGGCCCGGCTGTCCCGGGGGCGGACCGCGCTCGCCGGGCTGCTCGCCGTGGTGGATCTTCAGGAGGAGGCGGCAGATGCCTGACGACGTCACGCTCGTGGAGGTGCTGCACCGGGACCTGCGGGACGTCCGGTGGGCGGAGCCGGCGGCGCTCCGGGCCCTGGCCCGGCGACGCAGCCGGCGGACCGCCGCGCTGGCCGCCGCCTCGGTGGTGCTGGTCGCCGCGCTCGGCGCCACGATGGTGGACCGGACCGGCGCCTCGCCGCCGCCCCCCGGCGACGCGGCGGGCGGGAACACGGAGATCCCCGTGGAGGCCATGCTGACCGCCGTCGACGTCCCGGTACGGACCGGCGACGTGCTCACCGAGACGGACCTCGACGAGCCGGTGCGGGTCGACGACCTTCTCCAGGTGTGCGGCCGCGCCCAGGGATTGCCGGTGCAGGAGCCGCGTTCGCGCTACTCCCGGTCACTGACCATGTTGGCTGCTCCCGGCGGCCCCCCGCCGACCATGCCCACGGCGGTCGTCACCCAGGACGTCTACCGGTTGGATGCCGGAACAGCCGGCCGGTTCCTCGGCGACCTGGAGCGCGTCGTGACGGCCTGCGGCGCGTGGCGGACCCCCGGCCAGGTCTACGCCGACCGGGAGATGGTCACCGCCGACGTCGTGCACCGCTGGCGCGTCGCCGCGAGCGGCTTCGCCGGCGACCAGTCGGTGCTGTTGCGGCACGACGTCACCGTGCCACCGGACCCGGGGACCGGTCGCCCGCGGGGCGTCGCGCAGCCGGTCGAGGACCGGGTGGTCGTCCGGGTGGGTGACCTGGTGACGGTCCTGGTGCCGGCGGGCACCCTCCGCCCCGGCGTCCGCGACGTCGAGGGGGACGAGGCGCAACTCCTGGACACGGCCCGGGCCGCAGCCGAGCACCTGTGCGTCGCCGCCAACCCCGGCTGCTGAGCCGGGCCGCGCGTATTAAAAAGGGGCCCCGCCTATACCGGAGGCGTTAAGCGGGGGCCCCTCCTTACACCTACAGCGGGATGTTGCCGTGCTTCTTCGGCGGCAGCGTCTCGCGCTTGGTGCGCAGCACCCGCAGCGCCCGGACGATCTGGGTCCGCGTCTCGTGCGGCGGGATCACCCCGTCGACGTAGCCGCGCTCGGCGGCGATGTACGGGTTGGCGAGCGTGTCCTCGTACTCGGCGATCTTCTCCGCCCGCACCGCCGCCGGGTCGTCGGCGGCGGCCAGCTCGGCACGGTAGAGGATGTTCACCGCGCCCTGCGCGCCCATCACCGCGATCTGCGCGGTCGGCCAGGCGAAGTTCAGGTCCGCGCCGAGGTGCTTGGAGCCCATCACGTCGTACGCGCCGCCGTACGCCTTACGGGTGATGACGGTGACCTTCGGGACGGTGGCCTCGGCGTACGCGTAGATGAGCTTCGCGCCGCGCCGGATGATGCCGTCCCACTCCTGGCCGGTGCCGGGGAGGAAGCCGGGCACGTCCACGAACGTCAGCACCGGCACGTTGAACGCGTCGCAGGTGCGCACGAAGCGGGCCGCCTTCTCCGAGGCCGCGATGTCGAGCGTGCCGGCGAACTGCATCGGCTGGTTCGCCACCACGCCCACCGGGCGGCCCTCGACGCGACCGAAGCCGACCACCATGTTCTGCGCGTAGAGCGGCTGCACCTCCAGGAACTCGCCGTCGTCGAGCACGTGCTCGATGACCCGGTGCATGTCGTACGGCTGGTTGGCCGAGTCGGGGATCAGCGTGTCCAGCTCCCGGTCCTCATCGGTGATCGCCAGCTCGGCCGGGGCGTCGAACACCACCGGCTCGTCCAGGTTGTTCGGCGGCAGGTAGGACAGCAGCGCCTTCACGTACTCGATCGCGTCCTCCTCGTCGGTGCCGAGGTAGTGCGCGTTGCCGCTGCGGGCGTTGTGGGTGCGGGCGCCGCCCAGCTCCTCCATGCCGACGTCCTCGCCGGTGACCGTCTTGATCACGTCGGGGCCGGTGATGAACATGTGCGAGGTCTGGTCGACCATGACGGTGAAGTCGGTGACCGCCGGCGAGTAGACCGCGCCGCCCGCGCACGGGCCCATGATCAGGGAAATCTGCGGGATGACGCCGCTGGCCCGCACGTTGCGGAAGAAGATCTCGCCGTAGAGGCCGAGCGAGGCGACGCCCTCCTGGATCCGCGCGCCGCCGGAGTCGTTGATGCCGACGACCGGGCAGCCGATCTTCATGGCCAGGTCCATCAGCTTGACGATCTTCTCGCCGAAGACCTCGCCGAGCGAGCCGCCGAAGACGGTGAAGTCCTGCGCGAACACGCAGACCTGCCGGCCGTCCACGGTGCCGTAGCCGGTCAGCACGCCGTCACCGTACGGGCGGGTCCGCTCCAGCCCGAAGTTGGTGGAGCGGTGCCGGGCGAACTCGTCCAGCTCGACGAAGGAACCCTCGTCGAGGAGCATGTCGATCCGCTCCCGGGCGGTCTTCTTGCCCCGCGCGTGCTGCTTCTCGATCGCACGCGTCGACCCGGCGTGCACCGCCTCGTCGAGCCGTCGCTCCAGGTCCGCCAGCTTGCCGGCGGTCGTGTGGATGTTGATCCCGGTCTCGGTAGTCACCCAGGGAATATAACGATGGTTCAGGCGGGTGACGCTGTGCAGTGCGCCTCATCCGGGTCGTACGCTGATCGGATGCCCGGCTCGCCGTACACCGACCTGGATCGCCCGCCGCTGTCGGCGGCCCGGCTGCGCCGCGCGCTGGTCGCGCCGCACGGGCCCTGGCGCCGCCTGGAGTTGCTGGCGGAGACCGGTTCGACGAACGCCGACGTGGTCGCCGCGGCGCGGGCCGGCGAACCGGAGGGCCTGGTGGTCGTCGCCGAGCGGCAGAGCGCCGGCCGGGGGCGGCGGGGCCGGGTCTGGCAGTCGCCGCCGCGCGCCGGCATCGCGGCGAGCGTGCTGCTCCGGCCCGGTGAGGTGAACGCCGAGCGCGGCTGGTCGCCGGTGCCGGTCACCGGGTACGGCTGGCTGCCGCTGCTCGCCGGCGTCGCGCTGGTCGAGGCGGTACGCCTGCTGGCCGAGGTGGACGCCCGGCTGAAGTGGCCCAACGACCTGCTGGTGGACGGCGCGAAGTGCGCCGGCGTGCTGGCCGAGGTGGTGCCGGGTGACGGTGACGACCGGCCGCCGGCGATCGTGGTCGGCGTCGGGCTGAACGTGACAGTGCGCGCCGACGAGCTGCCGGAGAACCCGACCGGCCTGCCGGCCACCTCGCTCCAGCTCGCCGGTGCCACCGCCACCGACCGCGACCCGTTGCTGCGGTCGCTGCTGCGCTCGCTCGCCGACTGGTACGAGCGCTGGCGCGACGCGGGTGGCGACGCGGTGGCCAGCGGGCTGCGCGACACCTACCTGGCCGGCTGCGCCACGGTCGGCCGCCGGGTGCGGGTGCTGCTGCCGGACGGTCGCGAGGTGCACGGCACCGCCACCGGCGTCGACCCGGACGGCCAGCTCCTGGTCGAGGCCGACGGCGCCCCGCTCCGCCTGGCCGCCGGCGACGTCCTCCACCTTCGGTGAAAGGCGGGGCCCCTTCTTAACGCCTCAGGTATAGGCGGGGCCCCCTCTTAACTCCCGGCAGCCGCCCGCGCGGCCGATGCCGCCGGGGTGCGCTGACCGGTTACGGTCAGCGCGTCCGGTTTCCGCGAGGAGGTTCGAAGTGGCGTTCCCCGAAGACGTGCTCACCGAGGACGAGCACGTCGTGCTGCACCTGCACCCGCACTGGAAGGCCCTGATCCGGCCGATCCTGGTGCTGGTGCTCACCGTCGCGGCGGTCGTCGCCGGCTGGCTCCTGCTTCCCGACGGCGACGGCGGCACGATCGCGCTCTACGCCATCGCCGGGCTCGGCCTGGTGCTGGCGTTGTGGCTGGGCCTGTGGCCGTTCCTGGTCTGGCGCACCACGCACTACCTCTTCACCAACGAGCGGGTGCTGCTCCAGGAGGGGGTGTTCTCCCGCAACCGGCGGGACCTGCCACTGACCCGGATCAACGACCACGCCATGCACCAGCGGTTCGTGGAGCGGATCCTCGGCTGCGGCACGCTGACCATCGAGTCGGCCGGCGAGCGGGGCCAGTCGGTGCTCGCTGACGTGCCGCACGTGGACCGGGTGCAGACGAAGCTCTACGAGCTGGTCGAGGCGCACCACGACAAGCACAGCCTGGGTGACGACGAGATGCGCGAGATCCTGGCCGACATGGCCGAGGGCAAGTCGCTGCGTGACCCGTCCTGAGCGCCGCCGCTGGCCGTGGGAGCGTTCAGCGGCGGGCGCGGCGGGGCCGCAGCTCGGCGGCGAGTTCCGCGTCCAGGTCGGCGCCGAGCGCGCCGCCGGCGGGTGCCGTGCGGCCCTGCGGTGGGGTGTAGTCGCTGCCGGGGCGGTTCGCGCCCAGCGGCGGCTCTTCCTCCTCCAGCTCGGTGACGGACTCTGCCAGCTCGGCGACCGGGTCCATCTCGGCGACGTTGTCCCACTCGTCCCGGGGGACGTCGTGCCAGGTCTCCTCGGCGTGTTTCGGCACCGGCTGGAAGACGAAGGTCCGGTAGGACCAGAAGCGGAACAGCGTGGCGAGCAGGACACCGATGGTCTTCGCCACGTTCAGCGCCAGCAGGCCGTGCACGCCGAGGCCGTACTTGGCCAGGGCCAGCACGCCGAGTTCGATGAGCAGACCGGCGCCGTTGAACAGGAAGAAAAGGATGTATTCGCGCCGTAGCGCAGATTTCGGTCGATCGCGGTACGTCCAGTGCCGATTCATCAGATACGACGTGATCGTCGCGACGATGGTGGCGATCACGGTCGCCTTGAGCTGACCGTCCCGGAAAACCGTGAGTGCGAGCGCATTGAACACCGCGTAATTGATGACGGTGTTGATGCCGCCGACGATGCCGAATTTGAGCGCCTCGTGGATGAACTTCTGCCAGCGCGCGGGCAGCAGACGGACTCCAGGCATGCGAAACACCTTAGGGCAGTGGGCGGGGCCGGCTGGGCCCAGCGGGTCGGGATGGGCGGTGCGTCACGCCCCGGACTCTCGGTCGTGGTTCGGTGCCGGAACGGGGAGTGTTCCCGCCTCGACGAAGACGAACCGTCGGTAGGACCAGAACCGGAACAGCGTGCCCAGGCCGGTGCCGACGACGAAGCTGGCGACGTTGTCGGCCAGCGGCGTCTGGAACACCCGGGGCCAGATCGCGCCGAGCCCGTAGTGGCTGATCGCCAGGACGGCCACCGCGATGCCGAGACCCACCGCGTTGAAGAAGAAGAAGAGCGCGTACTCGCGGGCGGGGTGGGAGCGCTGCCGGTGCCGCCAGGTCCAGAACCGGTTGCCGAGGAAGGCGACCGTCGCGGCGATCACGGTGGAGATGGTCTTCGCCACCAGCGGCGGCATGCCGCGACCGCTCGACAGGTAGTTGAAGAGCGCGAAGTCGACGAGGAAGGCGACACCACCGACGGTGGCGAACTTGCTCAGCTCGTGGACGAGGTGACCGAAGCGGTGGAGCAGGGCTCCGATCGGACCCCGACGGGTCTCCGGAGCCCCCGGTTGGTCCCCGGTCATCGTCGCGGCCACTCGCAGAGAGTACCGGTTGCGCCCAACCCGGACCGACTGCAACGGCGAGTCGACCACGGCAGCTTCGGCGCCCGGCCGCCGGGTGGGCGACGGGGCCCGTGCCGGATATCCGTGAGCACAGGGTAACCGGTGGTCCGAATGTGTGGAGCCGGTCACGCAATCCCGCTCGCCCGGACCGGGACGATGGAGGTTCACCGCAGGATTTGCGTGAAACTGCGCGCGAAAGCGGGTATCAGATCGCGATGCCGCAGCGTGGCCGCACCTTGTGCAGTTCTTCACAACCAGTCCCACTGACTGGCGAGGCAGCCCGGTTTACGCTGAGCCCAATCCCAGGTTTCCACGACGGCGGCGCCTCGCCCGCCAGAACTCGTGCATCCCATAGATCGGTCAGCGTCGACCACAAGGAGATGTGACATGGTTGCTCCGGCTGCTGTTCGGGGTATCGATCAGGCCCCGACGTCCCACCCCCAACTGCTCGCCTGGGTTCGTGAGGTCGCGGAACTGACCACCCCCGAGCGGGTGGTCTGGGTGGACGGGTCCGACGAGGAGTGGCGTCGCCTCACCGACGAGCTCGTCGAGAACGGCACCCTCATCCGGCTGAACCCCGAGAAGAAGCCCAACTCGTTCTACGCGCGGACGGACCCGACGGACGTCGCCCGGGTCGAGGAGCGCACCTTCATCTGCTCCGTCGACGAGGCGGACGCCGGCCCCACCAACAACTGGATGGCGCCGGCCGAGATGAAGCGGACGATGACGGAGCTCTACCGCGGCAGCATGCGCGGTCGCACCATGTACGTCATCCCGTTCTGCATGGGTCCCGTCGAGGCGGAGAACCCCATGTTCGGCGTCGAGATCACCGACAGCCCGTACGTGGTCGCCTCGATGCGCATCATGACCCGGATGGGCTCGGCGATCCTGGAGGCGATGGGCGACGACGCCGACTTCGTGCACGCGCTGCACTCCATCGGCGCCCCGCTGGCCCCGGGTCAGCAGGACGTGGCCTGGCCCTGCAACGAGACCAAGTACATCTCGCACTTCCCGGAGAGCCGGGAGATCTGGTCCTACGGCTCCGGCTACGGCGGCAACTCGCTGCTCGGCAAGAAGTGCTACTCGCTGCGGATCGCCAGCGTGATGGGCCGCGACGAGGGCTGGCTCGCCGAGCACATGCTGATCCTCAAGATCACCTCGCCGGAGGGCAAGGTCTACCACATCGCCGGCGCGTTCCCGTCGGCCTGCGGCAAGACCAACCTCGCCATGCTGGAGCCGACCATCCCGGGCTGGAAGGTCGAGACCATCGGTGACGACATCGCCTGGATGCGGTTCGGCCAGGACGGCCGCCTCTACGCGATCAACCCGGAGTACGGCCTGTTCGGCGTCGCGCCCGGCACCGACTGGAAGACCAACGCCAACGCCATGCGCACGCTCGACCGTGGCAACTCGGTCTTCACCAACGTGGCCCTCACCGACGACGGCGACATCTGGTGGGAGGGCATGGGTGAGCCGCCGGCGCACCTGATCGACTGGAAGGGCAACGACTGGACGCCGGAGAGCGAGAACCTCTCCTCGCACGCGAACAGCCGGTTCTGCACCCCGATCACCCAGTGCCCGATCCTGGCCGAGGACTACTTCGACCCGAACGGCGTGCCGATCGACGCGATCCTGTTCGGCGGCCGGCGCCGGGACACCGTCCCGTTGGTCACCGAGGCGCGGGACTGGGTGCACGGCGTCTACATGGGCGCCACGCTCTCCTCGGAGACCACCGCCGCCGCGTCCGGCGCGGTCGGCGTGGTGCGCCGCGACCCGATGGCCATGCTGCCGTTCATCGGCTACCACGGCGGTGACTACTTCCGGCACTGGATCGAGATGGGCAAGGGCGCCGACGGCGACGAGGCCAAGCTGCCCAAGATCTACTATGTGAACTGGTTCCGCAAGGACGCCGAGGGCAGCTTCCTCTGGCCGGGCTTCGGCGAGAACTCCCGCGTGCTCAAGTGGGTCATCGAGCGGCTGGAGGGCCGGGCCGAGGCCGTGGAGACCCCGATCGGCATGGTCCCGGCGCAGGACGCGCTGGACATCGAGGGCCTCGACATGACCCCGGAGGACGTCCGGATCGCCCTGAAGGTGGACCCGCAGGAGTGGCGCAAGGAGCTGCCGCTGGTCACCGAGTGGTTCGAGAAGTTCGGGGACAAGCTCCCCGGCGTGCTCTGGGCCGAGTTGGACGCGCTGCGGGCCCGCCTCGACGCGGAGCCGCAGAAGTAGCAGGTGTGCCGATTGCCCGCACCGGGCAAGACCGGATGCCATGAGGACGGCCGCCGAACCTGTCGAGGTCCGGCGGCCGTCCGCCGTCCGGGCGCTGACCACGCTGCTCGCCGTGACCGCGGCGGCCACGGTCGTGGTCGAGCTGCTCAACTACTGGTACGCCCCGGAGCAGGAGTTCGGCCTCGCGGTGCGCACCGGCTGGGCGATGCTCCGGTCGCTCGGCTTCCTGATCCTGATCGGGCACGTCAACTCCGGCCGGGTGGCGGCCCGGCCGTTCGGGCTGATCCTGGCGGTGACCACGATCTTCGCGGTGGGCCGGCTGGTCGTGCCCCGGGCCGGCGTGCCCGCGTTGCCCGGCCTGCTCGGCTTCGCCGCGCTCACCGCGCTCTGCGTCGCCGTGGTGGTGCTGCTCTACCGCTCCGGGGCGGTCCGTGCCCACCTGGTCCGGCACCGCAAGGGTCTGGTGGTCGAGGGCGGGACGATCTCGTGGCGGGAGGTCACGCCGAAGCGGCCGCAGGCCAACGGCTGGGTGCTCACCGCCCGGGTCGCGGCCTTCACCTACAGCCCGCTGATGCTGGTGCCCGCGCTGGTGGCGATCGGGTCGGTGCGGGACCGGGGCGCGGTCGCCGTACCCGCGCTGCTCGTCTGGTTCGGCGCCGGCATCGCGGCCAGCTACGCGGTGCTGTTCTGCACCGCCTTCCTGCTGCGCGGCAGGGACTGGGCCCGCCGGGCGCTGGTGCTGGTGACGTTGGGCGTGCTCGCGCTCGACCTTCCGCTCTGCTGGTGGCTGCTCGGCGTCGACGGCCTGATCCGCGACGGCGCCCCCCTGGTGACCGCCGCCGCCCTCTGCCTGTACTCCCTGAACCGCTCCACCCCCTGACACCCCCACCCCCCACCCCACCCAGCCCGTCCGGCCCAACCAGGTCCGGCCCGGCCTCCCTGCCGCGTTGATCAAGGAGTTTGTGTCACCGGGCCCTCGTTCCAAGACACAAACTCCTTGATCACCCGCTCCGGGCGAGTCCGAGCGTCGGGCGGGCACGGTGGGTGGGCGTGGTGGGCGGGAGCGCGGAGGTGGGCGGGGGAGGATGTGGGGGTGGGTGGTTCCGGGTGGGACGTCGTGGTGGTGGGGGCGGGGCCGGCCGGGGCGGCGGCGGCGCTCGCGGCGCGGCGGGCCGGGGCGGCGCGGGTGCTGCTGCTCGACAGATACGACTTCCCGCGCGACAAGGCGTGCGGCGACGGCATCGCCGCGCACGCGCTCGACGTCCTCGCCGAGCTGGGGGTGACCGGCGCCGTCGACGGCTATCCGCCCCTGCCGGCGCTGCGCCTGGTCTCCCCGGGCGGCGGCACGGTGGCCCGGCCCCTGCCCCGGCCCGCCTACACGGTGCCCCGGCGGGTGTTCGACGCGCGCCTGGTCCGCGCCGCGGTGCGGAGCGGGGCCGAGCTGCGGCGACACACCGTACGCCGGGTGGAGGTGACGGCGGACCGGGTGGTGCTCGACGGTGAACTGGCCGCCCGGGTGGTGGTCGGGGCGGACGGCGCCGGGTCGGTGCTGCGGCGGGCGCTCGGGCATCCGGTGAACCCGGACCGGCACCTCGCGCTCGCCATCCGGGGCTACGCGCCCGCACCGCCCGGCCCGCCCCAGCAGCTCATCGTCACGTCGGCCGCGCGCTGGCCCGCGTACGCCTGGGCCTTTCCGATCGGCGACGGGCGCGCGAACGTCGGGTACGGGGAGGTGCTGCGCGGCGAGGCGCTGACCCGCGCGCACCTGCTGGACCGGATGGCCGCGCTGCTGCCCGGCACCGACCCGGCGACGGTGACCGACCTGCGGGCGCACCACCTGCCGCTCTCGACACACCGGCCGGCGCCGGGTCGGGGGCGGGTGCTGCTCGCCGGCGACGCGCTGTCGCTGATCAACCCGTTCACCGGCGAGGGCATCTTCTACGCGCTGCGCTCCGGGGCGCTGGCCGGCGCGGCGGCGGCCGGCGCCCCGGCCGACGCGGCCCGCCGGTACGCGGCGGCGCTGCGCGACCGGCTCGGCACCCACCTGCGGCACAGCTCCGCGGCGGCCTGGCTGGCCCGGCGGCAGTGGGTGGTGGACGCGGTGGTGGCCGCGGCCGGTCGGGACGAGCGGGTCTACCGGACGGTGGTGGAGCTGGGGCTCGGCGACGGGCGGTTGGACGCCCGCACCCTGGCCGCGGTCGCCGCCGGGGTACCGCGTTCCCGGCGGGGCGAAAGCGACAGGCCGTCCCGCGATGCGCCACCGCGGCACTGATCTTTCCCGCGGGTCGCTACCCTGCAAGGTGATGACTCTGCGGAAACTTCTCTACTCCGTGTACGAGCGCCGGCTGACGGCGAAGCTCGCGGGCAAGCCCGTGCCCGCGCACGTCGGCGTGATGTGCGACGGCAACCGCAGGTGGGCCCGGGAGATGGGCTTCGTCGATCCGAACGACGGCCACCGGATGGGCGCCGAGCGGATCAAGGAGCTGCTGCGCTGGTGCGACGCGGCCGGCGTCGGGCACGTCACGCTCTGGCTGCTCTCCACCGACAACCTCTCCCGGCCGGCCGCCGAGCTGGACCCGCTGCTCCAGATCATCGAGGACCTGACCAGCGAGCTGGCCGAGGAGGGCAACCCCTGGCGGCTGCGGATGGTGGGCGCGCTCGACGTGCTGCCGGCGCAGCACGCGGCCGCGCTGAAGAGCGCCGCCGAGCGCACCCGGGACCGCGACGGCGGGGCCCAGGTCAACATCGCCGTGGGGTACGGCGGCCGGCGCGAGATCGCCGACGCGGTCCGCTCGCTGCTGCTGGAGCACGCGGCGCGGGGCGGCACGCTGGAGGAGTTGGCCACCACGATCGACGTCGACGACATCTCGGAGCACCTCTACACCAAGGGCCTGCCCGACCCCGACCTGATCATCCGGACCAGCGGCGAGCAGCGCCTCTCCGGCTTCATGCTCTGGCAGAGCGCGCACTCGGAGTTCTACTTCTGCGAGCTGAACTGGCCCGACTTCCGCAAGGTCGACTTCCTCCGCGCCCTGCGCTCCTACGCCACCCGCCAACGCCGCTACGGCGTCTGACCCCCGCCCCTCGCCGATCTTGCACCTTCGGCCCGCCGAATGAGGCATGTGCGCCATTTGTCGGGGCAAGTGCAAGATCGCGGGTGGGGTAGGTCGGGTCAGGAGAGGTGGGGCAGGGCGGCGGTGAGGAAGTCGCCCAGGGCGGCGGGGGAGTCGAGGGTGAGGTCGGCGGCGTCGGCGACCTCGTGGCCGGTCTCCGGGTTGGCGACGGCCACGCATACGCCGAGGAAGTCGGGGTCGGTGGCGGCGCGGGCGCGCAGCGCGGCGAACGCCTTGATGTCGGAGACGTCGTCGCCGAAGTACCAGGCGCCGCCGGCGTCCCGGACCGTCTCGCCGATGACCATGCCCTTGTCCCGGTCGACCGGGGGCTTCAGCTCCAGCACCATGCGGCCGGCCTGGCAGCGCAGGCCCAGCCGCTCGGCCCGGGCCCGGCCCCACTCCTGCACCACGTCGCCGAGCTGCGGAGCGGTGCGCCAGTGCAGCGCCACGGAGAGCCGCTTGAACTCGACCAGGGCGCCGGGCGGCAGCTCGGCCTCGGCCTGTTGGGCCAGCTCGGCCATGGTCGGCACCCAGGGCAGCGCGGCCGGCTCGGTGACCGTCTCGCCGCCGGAGTGGCTGTGCTCCAGGCCGTAGAGCCCGTAGAGGTCGACGCCGTCGAGGCCGCCGAGATGGTCGCGGAGGAACTCGACCGGGCGCGCGGAGACGATGGCGATCCGGCGTACGCGCGGGGCGAGCGCCTCCAGTGCGGCGAGCACCTTCGGCGTCGGCCGGACCGCGGTGGGATCGTCGTCGACCGGCGCGAGCGTGCCGTCGAAGTCGAAGAAGAGCACGACGTCGCCCGCGCGGGCGGCGGTGGCACGCCAGGCGTGCTCGGCGTCCAACGGAGTCTTCGACGGCTGATTGAGATTCAACGGCGGCACGCGCGACAGCGTACCCCGCGCCGGGCGGCGTATTCGTGGCCGAGATGTGACGTCGGGGGCGACGTAGGGGGTCAGCGTTCGGCGGCTCCTCGTCCCCGGCGCCCGAACGGCACCACGGCCGCTTCCTGCCCGTGGCTGAGCAGATAGCCCTCCACGAAGCCGGTGTTCCGGTCGCCGGTGTGCGCCTCGATCTCGTTGAGCCGCGCCACCAGGAACTCGGTGAGCGCGCTGACCCGGTCGTTGAGCCGGTCGTGCAACTCGGCGACGACGGCGAGGATCACCGCTGTGCCGGCCGTGGTGAGCGCGAGGAGATTGACGACCAGGGGAAGCTGCCCGCCGTTCAGCACGCCGACCACCACGTTGCCGGTCACGCAGGATGTCACCGACACCACCGCGACCACGACTGCCAACCATTTCAGGGTCATGGACAGACCCCTCCTTCTGTCCCGCAGGGCTGGGTTCGGCTGTGTCCCGTCCCCCCGCCGACGACGAGCCCTTAGCAGTACAAACGTGGACGCTAGCGGGTCCGATCCGTCCCCGAGGCGAAACGATCGGGACTGACCTTCCGTTCTTTCGCCATCTGAGGAACTACCCCGCCTGTTTCCCTCTATTTCGGACATCGTGCGGGAGAGTCGGGCGATACGCGAGGTAACGAATGGTTTCTCGAATGTGGAACTTCTCCGCGTCGGAGACGTTCGAGTCCACCAGTCGACGCAGCAACGCCTCGACGTCCGGGTCCATCGGTGGCGGGGCGGGTGCGGCCCGGGGGCCGGTCGTCCGGTCCCACCCGAGCGCCGTGAACGCGGCCGCCGGGTCGAGCCCGAGCCCTTCGCAGAACGCGACCACGCGTTCGGCCTCCGGGTCGCTGGCCCAGTCGCCGCGCACCCAGCGGTTGATGGTCTGGCGGGAGACGCCGGTGCGCCGGGAGACCTCGGTGCCGCTCCAGGCCCGCATGGCGCGGGCGTCGTCGAGCGCCCGGCGGACGAAGGTGGCGAAAGCGATCTTCCGTGCGCTGGTCGTCTCACTCACCCCGTGACGGTACGACCCGGCGGTCGTCGGGGGGTGACTCGGCGCGCTGTTGTCACGCCGACGTGACGCTAGTCCGGATTCTTCGGTAAACGATCCGGGGCTGCTTCTGAGGGGTCCCACCCGGGCAGAATAGATAGACGCCAGTACGGCGGCAAACAAACGAAAAGCTGATACTGTCACGCTCATGAGACAACTTACGGTGTGTCACGTGCTTGAGACGACGAGTGCTCACATGCGTCACTCCGCGGTTGCGGAGGGGGTTTCGTGACCGAGCTCGCGACCCGCGCCCAGGCGTTCGGCCTGATCGCGGAGGGAGTCTCCGCCGGGTTGAGCGCCCCGTGGCGCCTCTACCTCGCCCGAGGCTGCCGTTACCTCTCGATGAGCGTCGGTGACCGCGCCGAGTGGGACGCCTGGCGTACCCATCTCGGCTGTCCCGAACTGAGCGTGCGGGTCTACGACTCCGGCGGCGAGATCCGCCGGGCGTCCGTCGCCGAGGTGATCCTCGACGGGTGCCGGATCAGCGTCGAGCTGGTCGAGGAGGTCAGCACCGACGACCTGGAGCGGCTCCTGGTGGTCGACCCGTTGCCCGGGGCGGACGAGCGGTGAGCCCCTTCCTCGCCGTCGTGCTCGTGCTGGTGCTCGGCTCCACCTGCTATGCCGCCGGCCGGCTGCACGGCCAGCTCAGCTACCGGATCGGCTACCGGTTCGGCTACCGCCAGGGCTACTTCGACGGCGACCGGGGCGCCTGGAACCGTAGGCGACGAGACGCCCAGGCCGCCATCGCCTCGGCGCTGTCCGGACCGGCGCCGAGCGGGGTGACGACGGCCATGCCGTTCGACGGCACCGTCGTGCCGGCGGCCGTCGCCGCCCGCCCCGGAGCCCCGGCCGTGCGGGTCACCGCGACCGCTCAGCTCGGCGGGCCGGCCGCCCGCGCCGGCACCACGTACACCGGTTCCTCGTTCACCTCGGCGGCCGCCGGGCCCAGGGTGGGAACCCTGGTTCGCCGTCCCGGCTGAGGCCCTCCTGACCGGCCGGGATGCGCGCAGGGGGCAGGCATCCCGGCCGCTTTCTCCGGTGTTCATCGGTGATCCATCCGGACCCCTAGCCGCGCGGGCCGACGGGGATTAGCGTCTAGGCATGGCACGGGGTTTTCCCGGGCCAGCCGGACAGCCCGGACCTGCGACCTCGCGCACGGGGCCCGCATCCGACCCCGTGTCCGCCGGGCACCGGAAGAGGCGGAACTCGGGTGGCCGGGTGCCCATCCGCGGAGCAGGCCTGTGACCACTCGCCGTACCCCCGCCGGTGCCGACCAGACCCCGGCCTCGACCGCCACCACCCGCCGGACCACCCGCAGCCGGCGTGCCGCCGCCGCTGCCGCCGAGGAGCCTCGACCAGCGGGCCCGGCCTTCGTGCTGGACACCTCCGTCCTGCTCTCCGACCCGGCGGCGTTCCACCGCTTCGCCGAGCACGAGGTGGTGCTGCCGCTGGTGGTCATCTCCGAGTTGGAGGGCAAGCGGCACCATCCCGAGCTGGGGTGGTTCGCCCGCCAGTCGCTCCGCATGCTGGACGAGCTGCGGGTGCGGCACGGCCGGCTGGACCGGCCGGTGCCCGCCAACGAGCAGGGCGGCACGCTGCGGGTGGAGCTCAACCACACCGACGACGGCGTGCTGCCGCCCGGTTTCCGAAACGAGTCGAACGACGCCCGGATCCTCTCGGTGGCGCTCAACCTCGCCGCCGAGGGTCGTGAGGTGACGCTGGTCAGCAAGGACATGCCGCTGCGGGTGAAGGCGGCGTCGGTCGGCCTGCGCGCCGACGAGTACCGGCACGGCCAGGCCAGCGACCCGACCTGGACCGGGATGGCCGAGCTGGAGCTGACCGAGGAGGAGATCGGTCGGTTGTACGCGGGCGACGCGTTGGACTGCGACGCCGCCGCCGGGCTGCCCTGCCACACCGGGCTGGTGCTGCACTCGGCGCGGGGCTCGGCGCTCGGCCGCGTGCTGCCCGACAAGACGGTGCGGCTGGTCCGCGGCGACCGGGAGGCGTTCGGCCTGCACGGGCGGTCGGCGGAGCAGCGGGTCGCGCTGGACCTGCTGCTCGACGAGTCGATCGGGATCGTCTCGATGGGGGGCCGGGCCGGCACCGGCAAGTCCGCGCTGGCCCTCTGTGCCGGCCTGGAGGCGGTGATGGAGCGCCGCCGGCACAAGAAGGTGATCGTCTTCCGCCCGCTCTACGCGGTCGGCGGCCAGGAGTTGGGCTACCTGCCCGGCTCGGAGTCGGAGAAGATGTCGCCCTGGGCGCAGGCCGTCTTCGACACGCTGGGCGCGGTGATGCACGAGAACGTGCTGGAGGAGGTCACCTCGCGCGGGCTGCTGGAGGTGCTGCCGCTCACCCACATCCGGGGTCGGAGCCTGCACGACGCGTTCGTCATCGTCGACGAGGCCCAGTCGTTGGAGCGGGGGGTGCTGCTCACCGTGCTCTCCCGGATCGGCCAGGGCTCGCGCGTGGTGCTCACCCACGACGTGGCACAGCGCGACAACCTCCGGGTCGGCAGGCACGACGGGGTGACCGCGGTGATCGAGGCGTTGAAGGGGCATCCGCTCTTCGCGCACGTCACCCTCAGCCGATCGGAGCGATCTCCGATCGCCGCGATGGTCACCGACCTGCTGGAGGACATCCCGAGCTGAGGCACCTTTTTGTCCGACTTCATCAGCATTTTAGGTGTGGCGCAAATCACTTTTGTCCTCGGTGATTTCCCACCGGCCTCACCGTGCGCGATGGTGTCCATCGAGCGTCACCGACAACTCCAGTGACTGGAGTCCCATTCACACCGGGAACTCGTCGAGCCTTCTCCGCCACGGACGGCGGGAGCCACGAGCGCCGGTGAAGACCGGTGGGTCGGTGCGCTCGCGGCACCCGGGCGCGGCCGATCTCGGCCCGCATGGTGCCGTGTCCCTGCCTCCGACGAAGGGAAACTTCGTGAGTCGGCTGTGGAGCCGGTTCGGCGCCCGTACCGCCGCTGTCGCCCTGCTCTCCGTGGGGGTCGCCGGCGGTTTCTACCTGGGCGAAGATCGTCAGACCCAGCAGCAGGGCCTGACCGCGCAGGTCGGCCGTCAGGTCGACCAGGCTGAATACACCTACCAGCGCGAACGGCAGGCCGACCATCGCCTGCGGTCGTCGAAGCAGCGGGCCGCGGAATACCAGGCGAAGCTGCGGGCCGCGGCGGCGGCGAAGGAGGCCGCCGAGCGCGCCAAGGCGGCCGAGGCGGCCGCCGCGAGCCGCAAGAAGGAGCGGGACGCGGCGGAGGCCGAGGCCAAGGCGACAGCCGAGGCCAAGTCGAAGCCGTACGACGGTCCGATCCCGGCCTCGTGCGCGGAATACAGCGGCAACCGCAAGGTCGGCTGCGCCATCATGCTCGACAAGGGCTTCGAGATCGACCAGTTCCCCTGTCTGGACCGCCTCTGGACGAAGGAGAGCGGCTGGAACTCGAAGGCCTCGAACAGCAGCTCCGGCGCATACGGGATTCCGCAGGCCGTGCCGGGCAGCAAGATGAGCTCGGTGGCCGACGACTGGCGGACCAACCCGGCCACCCAGATCAAGTGGGGCCTCGGCTACATCAAGGGCCGCTACGACACCCCGTGCGGCGCCTGGCAGCAGTCGCAGAGCGAAGGCTGGTACTGATCAGCCCGATCGACGGCGGGACGCGCGGAGATCCGCGTGTCCCGCCGTCGTCATGGAGCCCCCGACTGGCGGCGGGCCGCGTTTACTGATAGCTCTTGGTGGGTGACCTGGCAGGACGGCCCGCGCGGCTCAGACCCCCACCGGTTCGGCACCGACGCGTTCTACGCGTCGCTCGGCCGGGCCTTCGTCGCGATGTGCGCGGTCGTGCCGGTGCTGTTCCTCATCGAGGCGCTCGACGTCGGGCTGCGCCTCAACCTCGACGTCACCGCCGGCATCATCCCGCGCCGGATCCAGGGCCTGGACGGCGTCTTCTTCTCGCCGTTCCTGCACGCCGGCTGGAACCACCTCTACAGCAACAGCATCCCGCTGATCCTGCTCGGCACGTTCGTGCTGGCCGCCGGCGTCCGCCGCTTCCTCCGGTCCACCGCGGTGATCATCTTGGTCAGCGGCCTGGGCGTGTGGTTCACCGGATCGCCCAGCTCGGTGGTGGTCGGCGCGAGCGGGGTGATCTTCGGCTACCTCGGCATCCTGATTACCAGGGGCGTGGTGGAGCGAAGCTGGTGGAACTTCGCCGTCGTGCTCCTCGTCGGCCTGCTCTACGGCTGGCAACTGCTGGGCATCCTCCCCACCGATGAGCGGATCTCCTGGCAGGGCCACCTGTTCGGGCTGCTCGGCGGCGTGGTCGCGGCGATCCTGTTCCGCCGTCGGTCCGACTCCGGCGCGCACGACCGGCTCGGATCACCGCCGGTCACCTACCCCTGACGACGCGTTCGTCCCACGGCGGGACGTGCTTGCCCACCGCTATCCGTCCGCCTACCGTCGGCATCAGCACCTGTTGATCCATCGCGGGCGGAAAGTGACGGTACGCCATGCGCGAGGTCGATGTCGCCGTGATCGGTGCCGGTCCGGCCGGGCTCTTCGCCGCCTACTACGCCGGGTTCCGGGGGCTCTCGGTGGCCGTGGTCGACGCGCTGCCCGAGCCGGGCGGCCAGGTCACCGCGATGTATCCGGAAAAGCTGATCCTCGACGTCGCGGGCTTCCCCGCCGTCAAGGGCCGGGAACTGGTCGCGAACCTGGTCGCCCAGGCCGCGCCGTTCCACCCCGAATACCTGCTCGGCGTGCGCGCGGAGAAGCTCTCCTACCTCGACGGGCGGCCGGTGCTCGGGCTGGCCGGCGGCGAGCAGTTGACGTGCGGCGCGGTGGTGGTGACCGGCGGGCTGGGCAGCTTCACGCCCCGGCCGCTGCCGGTCGCGGAGAGCTTCACCGGCGCCGGCATCGTCTATTTCGTGCCTCAACCGACCGAGCTGACCGACCGGCACGTGCTCATCGTCGGCGGCGATGACTCGGCCTTCGACTGGGCGGCCACGCTCGCCCCGCTGGCCCGGTCGGTGACGCTTGCCCATCGGCGGGACCGCTTCCGGGCGCACGCCGCCACCGTCGAGCGGGTGCGCGGGCTGCCGGTGCGGGTCGTGGTCAACGCCGAGGTGAGCCGGCTCCACGGCGAGGAACGCGTCACCGACGCCGAGCTGACCGTGCGCGGCGGCGCGGCGGAGACACTGCCGGTGGACACCGTCGTGGCCGCGCTCGGCTTCACCGCCGACCTGGGCCCGCTCGCCGAGTGGGGGCTCGACCTCGACCGGCGGCACATCCGGGTGGACAGCGCGATGGCCACCAACCTGCCCCGGGTGTTCGCCGCCGGCGACATCACCGAATATCCGGGCAAGGTGCGCCTGATCGCCACCGGCTTCGGCGAGGCGGCGACCGCCGTCAACAACGCGGCCGTCGCCATCGACCCGACCGCCCCCCTCTTCCCCGGCCACTCCTCCGACGGCGCCTGAGGCCGGATCCCCACCCCGGTCAGGGCAGGCCGATCAGGTCGGCCATCAGGTCGATCTGGTGGTCGAAGTACTCGTCGCGGTGCGGCAGCGCCCGGTTGATCCGGCCGAACAGTTCGAAGCTGATCAACCCGAAGAGCTGGGTCCAGCCGGCCATCCCGCGCGCCATCAGCGCGGGCGGCAGCGCCATGCCGATCTGGTCGACCAGATCGGCCACGTCGCCGCGCAGCGGCTCGGGCAGGTCCTCGTCCGACGGCGCGAGCCGGCCGCCGGCCACCCCGTCGCGGAGGATCCCGATCAACGTCATCGGGGGGCGCTGGGCCGGGGCGACCGTGTCGTCCGGGGCCGCGTAGCCGGGGACCGGGCTGCCGTAGAGCAGCGCGTACTCGGCGGGGTGTGCCAGCGCCCAGGTGCGGGCGGCCCGGCAGGCGGCGTGCCAGCGCCCGCGCAGGTCTTCGGCGTCGACGGCGGCGTCGGCGGTCTCCACCGCGTCGCCGAGCGCGTCGTACGCCTCCAGGATCAGCGCGGTGAGCAGGTCGTCCCGGCTGGGGAAGTAGCGGTAGATCGCCGAGGAGACCATGCCCAGGTCGCGGGCGACGGCGCGCAGCGAGAGGTCGGCGCCGTCGGTGGCCAGGTGACGGCGGGCGACCGCCTTGATCTCTTCGATCATGCCGGCGCGGACCCGGGCGCGGAGCGAGGAAGCGACCATGCGCCCACTCTGCCATGGATGAGAGCGCCAATCAAAACCGAGAGCACCGCTCTTGACAGTGGCCCGCAGCGCGGGTCATGCTCTTCTTCGAGAGCGGCGCTCTCCTTTCGAACTACTGCTTCAGAAGAGGTGGACCTCCCATGGCCCTGCACGTGATCGTCGGCGCCGGACCCGTCGGCACCGCCACCGCCCGTCTCCTCGCCGAGCGTGGCGAGCGGGTGCGAGTGGTCACCCGGCGCGGCACCGGCCCCGAGCACCCGTCCGTCGAGCGGGTCGCCGCCGACGCCGGCGACGCCGACCGGCTCACCGCGCTGACCGAAGGCGCGGTCGCGCTGCACAACTGCGCGAACCCGGCCTACCACAGGTGGCCGACGGACTGGCCGCCGCTGGCTGCGGCGCTGCTCACCGCCGCCGAGCGCAGCGGCGCGGTGCTCGCCACCGTCGGCAACCTCTACGGCTACGGCCCGGTCGACGCGCCGATGACCGAGGCGACCCCGCTCGCCGCCACCGGCACCAAGGGCCGGGTCCGCAACCGGATGTGGGCCGACGCCCTGGCCGCCCACCGCGCCGGTCGGGCCCGGGTCACCGAGGTACGCGGCTCCGACTACATCGGCGTCGGCGGCACCTCGCTCGCCATGATGGTGCTGCCCCGGGTGCTCGCCGGGCAGCGGGTGTTCCTGCCCGTCGCCTGGGACGCCCCGCACACCTGGACCTACGTGCCGGACGTCGCCCGTACCCTCGTCGTCGCCGCCACCGACCCGGTGGCCTGGGGGCGCGCCTGGCACGTGCCCAGCGCGCCCGCCGTCTCGATGCGCGAGTTGGCCGTCCGGACGGCGACCCGGGCCGGCGCCCCCGCGCCCCGACTGACCCGGATGCCCTACCCACTGCTCTGGGCGGCCGGCGCGGTCAACCCGTTCGCCCGGGAACTGCGCGAGACGGCGCACCAGTTCGCCCGGCCGTTCGTGCTCGACTCCACCGCCGCCACCGTCACGCTCGGCATCGACCCGACCCCGCTCGACCGGATCGTCGACGAGATCGTCACCGGTCTGCGCGCCCCGGCCGCGCTCTAGGCCGGGGCCCCGCTTGACCGCTCGTGTCGAGCGGGGCCCCCGCCTTACCTCCGGAGGGCGGCGACGAGGACGGCGACCAGGGTGAGCGCGGCACCGAGCAGCGTGTTCACGCCGGGGTGGCTGGCCTCGGTCGGCAACACCACGTCCAGCAGTACCGCGCCGACGATCTGCCCGGCGATCGTGGCCAGGCCGAGCAGCAAGACCCCGGTGAACCGGACCAGCGCGGCGGCCAGCGCGATGAACACGATGCCGATCGGGCCGCCCAGATAGAGCCACGGCTCGCCGGGCAGGCCGCCCGCCGGCCACCCGCGCACCGCCACCTCCACCCCGAACGTGGCCAGCAGCGCCACCGTGCCGACGGTGAAGTTGACGAGGGTGGCCGTCACCGCGCTGCCGGACGCCCCCCGAACCTGGCCGTTGACCGCCTGCTGCCAGGCGATGCCCACGCCGGCGGCGAGCGGCAGCAGGGCCAACGCCAGCGCGCCGGGGTCACCGAGCCGGTCGCCCACCGCCAGCAGCACGGCCAGCACGGTGAGCACCGCGCCGACGAGCCGGTTCGGGGTGACCGGCTGCCGGCCGGTCGGCCCGATCCCGGCCCGGTCGACGAGCAGGCTGCTGCCGGACTGCCCGGCCACCACCGCGACGGTGAAGACGGCCACGCCGAGCGCGCCGATGGTCAACCCCTGGGTCGCCACCAGGAACGCGCCGCACACCCCGCCCAGGCACTGCCACGGGCGCAGCGCCCCGGTGCGCAGGGCGACCCGCAGGGCGGCCAGTCCCCGCCGGCCACTCACGGTGGCGGGGACCAGCACCAGCAGGATCAACAGGCCCAGGCCGAACGAGACCACCGCGGCGGCGATCCCGTCGGCCAGCCGTACGCCCAACTCGCCGTTGATCCGGGACTGGAGGGCCACCAGCACGCCGGAGGCGGTGGCCAGCCCGACGCCGACGATCCGCCTCCCGCTCGACAACGTCGGCGGCGCCGCCGGCCCGGTCGTCACTCCTGCTCGGCCAGCGGGCGTCCGTCGAAGTCGACCGCCGAGTAGAGGGCGAGCTTCTCCAGCCGGTGGTAGGAGTCGATGACCCGGATCGTGCCGCTCTTGGACCGCATCACGATCGACTGGGTGTACGCCCCGCCGGCCCGGTAGCGCACGCCGCGCAGCAGGTCACCGGAGGTGACGCCGGTCGCCACGAAGAAGCAGTTGTCGCCGGTGATTAGGTCGTCGGTGAACAGCACCTGGTCCAGGTCGTGCCCGGCCGCCAGCGCCTTCTCCCGCTCCTGGTCGTCCTTGGGCCAGAGCTTCGCCTGCAGCACGCCGCCCATGCACTTGAGGGCGCACGCCGCGGTGATGCCCTCGGGGGTGCCGCCGATGCCCATCAGCACGTCGACGTCCGACTCGCCGCGGGCCGCCGCGATGGCGCCGGCGATGTCACCGTCGGAGATCAGCCGGATGCCGGCGCCGACGCGCCGGATCTGCTTGACCAGGTCGTCGTGGCGCGGGCGGTCCAGCACGCAGACCGTCACCTCGCTGGTGTCGGTGCCCTTGACCTTGGCGATCCGGCGGATGTTCTCGGCCACCCCGGCGTCGATGTCGACCACGTCGGCGTACATCGGGCCGACGGCCAGTTTCTCCATGTAGAAGACCGCGCTCGGGTCGAACATCGCGCCCCGCTCGGCGACCGCGAGCACCGCGAGCGCGTTCGGCATGCCCTTGCTCATCAGGGTGGTGCCGTCGATCGGGTCGACCGCGACGTCCACGTCGGGACCGGTGCCGTCGCCGACCTCCTCACCGTTGAAGAGCATCGGGGCGTTGTCCTTCTCGCCCTCGCCGATCACCACGACGCCGCGCATCGGGATCGAGTTGATCAACTTGCGCATGGCGTCGACGGCGGCGCCGTCGCCGCCCTCCTTGTCGCCCCGGCCGACCCAGCGGCCCGCGGCCATGGCCGCGGCCTCGGTGACCCGGACCAGATCGAGGGCGAGATTGCGGTCGAGATCCTGGGGCGTCCGCGTCCTGGTGGTTGTCATGGCGGCCTCCTCCTCGCGACGTTGCGGGGTGGACCGGCGGGAGTGCGGCCGTCGCCGCCGCCGGTTTTGTCGCTGATCCTCACACGATCTCAGGTTCGCCGCCCCGGCGGGGCGGAGGAGGCCAGGATCACCTCACCCGTGCGGCTGCGACAATGGCCGGGTGGAACCCGCACAGCCTGCCGACCGCGTACCGCTCGACGCCACCCCGCCCGACGGCCAGCCGCCGGTGCGACCCGACGCGGGCGCGTCGCCACCGGACGGGCCGCCCGCGCTCGTCGAGTCGTCCGCGCCGGCCGCCGACGCGGGGGAGCCGCAGGCGCCGCCGCCCGGCGGGGAGAAGACCCGCTCCGAGCGGTCCCCGAAGGACATGGTGCTGTCGCTGCTGATCCTGCTGGTGCCGATCGCGCTGCTGATCGCCTTCTACCGGGGCTTCCTGGGCGGCGACTCACCGGTCACCGTCGACCCGGCGCCCGCGCTGGAGCAGGCCCGGTCGGCCAACGCCTTCCCGGTCGCCACGCCGACCGGGCTGGGCGACGACTGGCGCACGGTCAACGCCCGCTTCCGGACGGAGGCGGACGGCGCGACGCTGCGGATCGGGTACGTGACACCCGAGGGCCGGGGCGCGCAGCTCGTGGAGAGCAACGTCGCCGCCGAGAAGCTGCTGCCGGCCGAGCTGAGCGACGGGCAGCCGCAGGGGCCGGCCGACCTGCCCGACGGGCTGAGCTGGCAGCGCTACACCGCCCGGGGCAACGAGCAGGCACTCGTCCTGCTGGAACCGAACCGCACGGTGATCGTGGTCGGCGACGCCCGGGAGTCCGAGTTGCGCCGGCTCGCCACCTCGCTGCGCTGACGTCCACCATCGGGTGACCGGGATTGCGGAACCCCGCTTCAGGGAACAGAAGGGACACGAGCCCGGACGACCCACCTGGAGAGGTTGACGTGAAGATACGACGCTTCAGCGCCACCGCGTTCGCCGCGGCGCTGCTCATTCCCGGCCTGGCGGCCTGCAACGGCAACGGAACCTCCGACGCCTCCGCGACCCCCAGCGCCTCCGGCAGCGTCGCCCCCAGCGCCTCGGCGTCGAACAGCGCGGCCAAGCAGGCGCTGCTCGACTCCACGAACGCGATCCGCGACGGCAACTTCCGGTTCACCATGACCGGCGCCGGCTCCACCGCCGAGGGGCAGGTGCACGAGCCCAGCCAGAGCGCCGACATGAAGGTGACCATCGGTGACCCGTCGTCGGACCTGATGATGAAGCTGGACCTCATCCACGCCAAGCCGGACAGCTGGGTCAAGCTGGAGCTGGGCGGCACCGCCGCGGCGCAGATCCCCGGCGTGAAGAACATCAACACCGGCAAGTACCAGCACCTCGACCAGAACCGGATCAAGGGCAACCGGTCGCTGGGCTTCGACTTCGACAAGGTCGACCCGGCCGGCAGTGCCGTGCTCACCCAGGGCGTGACCGAGGTACGGCAGACCGGCGACGGCGCGTACGAGGGCACCGTCGACGTGTCGAAGGCCGCCGAGGCGGGCTCGCTCGACCCGGCCGTGATCACCGCGCTCGGGGCGCAGGCCCAGTCGGTGCCGTTCACCGCGAAGGTCGACCCGCAGGGCCGCCTCAGCGAGCTGGTGCTCAAGATCCCGGCCGCCGGGCAGAGCGCCGCCCAGGACGTGAAGATCACCTACTCCGACTACGGCAACGCCGCCGCGGCGACGAAGCCCCCGGCCGACCAGGTCGTCGAGGCGCCGCCGGAGCTCTACAACCTGTTCAACTGACAGGCGCCCGTCCGGCGCGCTTCCCCGCGGTACACCCCACAGGCATGGACATGCCCGTGGGGTGTACCGCTTTCCGGGTCGCGGTCAGTCCTCGGCGCGCTGCCGGGCGGCGTCGATGCGGGCCCGGGCACCGTCCAGCCAACGCTGGCACACGCCGGCCAACTGCTCGCCCCGCTCCCACAGGGCCAGCGACTCCTCCAGCGAGGTGCCGCCCGCCTCCAGGCGCTCCACCACCGACGCCAACTCGGCGCGGGCCTGCTCATAGCTGAGCTGCTCGTTCTTCGTCGCTTCAGTCATCGGTCCCATTCCATCAGCCGTCGACGGTGGCGGTCAGCTCGCCCTCGGCGAGGCGCACCCGCAGTGGATCACCCTTGGCCACCTCGGATGCCGCGCGGACCACCTGGCCGTCGCCGCGCTGAACGATGGCGTAGCCGCGGTCGAGCGTGGCCGCCGGGGAGAGCGCGCGCAGGCGGGCCAGGGTGTGGCGCAGGTCGTCGGCGGCGGCGGACAACCGGTGCGCGAGGCACCGGCCGGCACGGTCGTGCAGCGCGGTCACCTCGACGGACCGCTGGTCGACCATCACCTGCGGCCGGGCCAGCACCGGGCGGGAGCGGAGCAGGTCGACCCGGTGCTGCTCCCGGTCGACGAGATGGCGCACGGCCCGTTCCAGCCGGGAACGGGCCTGGCCGATGAGCCGGACCTCCTCCGTCAGGTCCGGCACGACCCGTTTCGCCGCGTCGGTGGGTGTGGAGGCGCGCACGTCGGCCACGTAGTCGAGCAGCGGGGCGTCGGTCTCGTGACCGATCGCGCTGACCACGGGCGTGCGGCAGGCGAAGACCGCCCGGCACAGCGCCTCGTCGGAGAAGGGCAGCAGATCCTCCAGGCCGCCACCGCCCCGGGCGACGACGATCACGTCGACCTCCGGGTCGGCGTCGAGCACCTTGAGCGCGGCCACGATGTCGGGCACCGCGCCCGGCCCCTGCACCGCCACGTTCACGGTGCGGAACTCGACCGCCGGCCACCGGCGGCGGGCGTTCGTCAGCACGTCGCGCTCGGCCGCCGAGGCCCGCCCGGTGATCAGGCCCACCCGCCCGGGCAGGAACGGCAGCCGCCGCTTGCGGGACCGGTCGAACAGCCCTTCGGCGGCGAGCAGCTTCTTCAGCTTCTCCAACCGGGCCAGCAGCTCACCGAGGCCGACCTGGCGGATCTCGTCGGCGCGCAGGCTGAGCGTGCCCCGCGCGGCGTAGAACTCCGGCTTGGCGTGCAGCACCACCCGGGCGCCCTCGCGCAGCTCAGGCGCGCCCGAGTCGAGCACGTCACGGTTGGTGGTGACGGTCAGGCTCAGATCGGCCGACGGGTCGCGCAGGGTGAGGAAGACCGTGGCGGCACCCGGACGGCGGCTGATCTGCGCCACCTGACCGTCGACCCAGACCCAGCCGAGCCGGGCGATCCAGGCGCCGACCTTCTGGCTGACCACCCGGACCGGCCACGGCTCCTCGGCCGTGCTCCGCTCCGGGGCCGTGCTCCGGTCCGCCGGGGTGCTCCGCCCCACCTCACCCGCGCTCACCCCGCCCACCCTACGGCCCGGCGCCGACAGCCCGGGGCAGGGCGCTGCCGGCGCACGTACGATGGTCGGGTGACTGATGCTGAGACGACTCCCCGGACCGGCAAGCGCGTGCTCCTGGCCAACCCCCGCGGCTACTGCGCGGGCGTCGACCGGGCGGTGCAGACCGTCGAGGAGGCGTTGAAGCTCTACGGCGCGCCGATCTACGTCCGCAAGCAGATCGTGCACAACAAGCACGTGGTGCGGACGCTGGAGGCCAAGGGCGCGATCTTCGTGGAGGAGAACGAGGAGGTGCCGGAGGGCGCCACCGTGATCTTCTCCGCCCACGGCGTCGCCCCCGAGGTCCACGCGCAGGCCAAGGAGCGCTCGCTCAAGGCGATCGACGCCACCTGCCCGCTGGTCACCAAGGTGCACCACGAGGCCCGGCGGTTCGCCCAGGAGGACTACGACATCCTGCTGATCGGCCACGAGGGGCACGAGGAGGTCATCGGCACCGCCGGCGAGGCCCCCGCGCACATCCAGCTCGTCGACGGCCCGGACAGCGTCGACCAGGTCACCGTCCGCGACCCGGAGAAGGTGGTCTGGCTCTCCCAGACCACGCTGTCGGTCGACGAGACGCTGGAGACGGTGGCCCGGCTCAAGCAGCGGCTGCCCCTGCTCCAGTCGCCGCCCAGCGACGACATCTGCTACGCGACCTCCAACCGCCAGCACGTGGTGAAGGAGATCGCCCCGGAGTGCGACGTGGTGATCGTCGTCGGCTCGCGCAACTCCTCGAACTCGGTCCGGCTGGTCGAGGTGGCGCTGGACGCCGGCGCCCGCGCCGGCCACCTCGTCGACTTCGCCCACGAGATCGACGACGCCTGGCTGGCGGGCGCCCGCACGGTGGGCCTCACCTCCGGCGCCAGCGTGCCGGACGACCTGGTCCAGGACGTGCTCGCGCACCTGGCCGAGCGGGGCTTCGCCGACGTCGAGGAGATCACCACCGCCGACGAGCGACTGACCTTCTCGCTGCCCCAGGAGCTCAAGCGCGACATGAAGGCCGCCGCGGCCCGCGGCTGACCGGGAACGGATCAGCCGCCCACCGCGTCCAATCGACATGAAGACTCCTCGGACGGTGCTCGTCGCCCTGCTCGCCGCTGTCGCGCTGACCGCCTGCGCCGGCCCGGACGACGAGCCCGCCGGCCCCGGCTCGACCGGAGCCGCGCCGACGACCAGCCAGCCCGACCCGGTGCCGAGCGCGAGCCCGAGCCGCCCGGACCCGACCTGGAAGGGCGGCGCGTCCACGCCGCCGGGCGTCGGCGAGACCACGCTCAGCGGCACCATCCGCGCCGGGGTCGAGCCGAACTGCCTCCTGCTCGACGACCACCTGCTGGTCGGCGGCCCGCGCGACCTGCTCAAGGCCGGCGCCAAGGTGGAGGTCACCGGCCGGCCCGAGCCGGGCATGGTGACCACCTGCCAGCAGGGCACCCCGTTCGTGGTCGAATCCGCCCGCCGGGGCTGAACTCAGGTCTCGGACCGCAGCTCCGGTGCCTGCGGCTGCCGGGGCGCCAGCTCGACCTGCGCCGGGGCGGGCAACTCGTCACCGGAGACGCCCAGCTCGGCCAGCTTGCGGGCGCTCACCAGCACCCGGGACTCCAGCGAACCCACCGCCCGGTTGTAGGCCGTCACCGCCCCGCCCAGCGAACTGCCCAGCTTGCCCACGTGGTCGCCCAACGTGGAGAGCCGCGCGTACAGCTCGCGGGCCAGCGAGTGGACGGTGGCGGCGTTGCGCGCCAACGCCTCCTGCCGCCACGAGTAGGCGACCGTGCGCAGCAACGCCACCAGCGTGGCCGGTGTGGCGAGCACCACGTTGCGGGCGAACGCGTGCTCCAGCAGCGCCGGGTCGCGCTGCAACGCCACGTCGAGGAACGGGTCGGCCGGCACGAACAGCACCACGAAGTCGGGGGTCTGGTCGAACGCGGCCCAGTAGGACTTGGCGGCCAGGCTGTCCACGTGCGCCCGCAGGTGCCGGGCGTGCGCGTCGAGCTGGGTGTCCCGCCCGCGCTCGTCGCGCGCCTCCATCGCGGTCAGGTAGGCGTCGAACGGCGCCTTCGCGTCGACCACCACCGTGCGCCCGCCGTGCAGCCGCACCACCAGGTCGGGGCGGACCCCCTGGTGGTCGGTGGCGGCGGTGACCTGCTCGTCGAAGTCGCAGTGCTCCAGCATGCCGGCCGCCTCGACGATCCGCCGGAGCTGGTGCTCGCCCCACCGGCCGCGCACCTGCGGCGCGCGCAACGCGGCCACGAGCTGCTTGGTCTCGGTGCGCAGCTCGCCCGAGACCGTGCTCATCGAACGGACCTGTTCGCGCAGCTCGGCGTAGGCGTCGACCCGGTCGTGCTCCAGCTCGGCGACGCGTTGTTCGTAACGGCGGAGCGTGTCGTGCAGCGGCGCCACCGCCCGGGCCACCGCCTCCTGGGACTGCGCGGTCGCCTCGTAGCTCAACGCGCGCATGGACTGCTCCAGCCGCCCCTCACCCGCGCGGGTGGCCGCCAACGTCGCCTCCAGCCGGGCCACGTCGGCCGCGGAGCGCGCCCGGGCCGCCAGCCAGCCGACCGCGCCGCCGGCGGCGAGGCAGAGCACCACCACGGCCAGCGTCGAGAAGCTCATGCCAGAGAGCTTGCCAAACGGGTACGACGTGCGCGCGCTGGGTACGTTCGAGTCATGGAGGTTGCCCTGTGGCTGTTCCTGGTGCTGATGCTCGGAGGTGCGCTGGTGTTCTGGCGGTGGGGAAGCAGGTCCCGGCGGGCGAACGAGTTGGCGGACGCCCGCGCCGAGGCGCAGCGCTGGTACGAGCGGCTCGGCGGTCAGCTGATGAACCTGCACGGTGACGAGCCGGCGGTCCGCCAGGCGCTGGCCGACGCCGGTGAGCGCTACAACGCGGCCGGCTCGCAACTGGAGCAGGCGCGCACCACGCACCAGTTCGCGTTGGCGCGGGAGACCGCGCTGGAAGGGCTGGCGTACATTCGGGCGGCGCGCACGGCGATGGGCATCGACCCGGGACCGGAGCTGCCGCCGCTCGCGGCCGCCCGCGGCGCCGGCATGCTCACCAAGGAGCGTGAGGTGGCCGTGCAGGGGCAGACGTTCCGGGCTGGCCCGCAGCCGGGGAGCCGGACGCCCTACTACTACCCGGGCGGTCACATGCAGGGCCGGCCGGTGCCCGCCGGCTGGTATTCCACGCCGTGGTGGAAGACCGCGCTGGGCGCGGGCGCCGGCGTGCTCGGCGGCATGCTGATCGCGGACGCGCTCTTCTCGCCCGCGTTCGCCGACCCGGGCTACGGCTACGAGTCCGGCTACCAGGAGGGCTTCCAGGACGGGTTCGGCGACGGCCAGGACTACGGCGACCAGGGTGGCAACGACTTCGGCGGCCAGGGCGGCGGCGACTTCGGCGGCCAGGGCGGCGGCGACTACGCCGGCGGCGGTGACTTCGGCGGCGGTGACTTCGGCGGCGGTGACTTCGGCGGCGGCGACTTCGGCGGCGGCGACTTCTGACCGCAGGTGTTAAAAGGGGCCCCCGCCTATGCAGAATGCGTTAAGCGGGGGCCCCTCCTTACATCTCAGCCGGTGTTGCGCATGCCGGCGGCGATGCCGTTGACGGTGGTCAGCAGCGCCCGCTCCAGCGCGGTGCCGTCGTTCGGGGCCCGCCGGCCGCCCGGCGCGGTGGCCACCGCCCGCCCGGCGGCGCCGGACTCGCGGTACTGCCGCAGCAACGCCACCTGGAGGTGGTGCAGCGGCTCCAGGTAGGTGTCCCGCACGGCGAGGGTGCGTTGCAGCACCGGCGAGTTCTCCAGCAGCGCCGGGGTGGCGGTGATCGCCAGCACCTCGCGCTTGGTCAGCTCGTACTCCTCCTCGATCTTCGCGAAGATCGAGTGCAGCTTCTTCGGGACCAGCGTCTCCACGTAACGGCGGGCGATGCTCAGGTCGGTCTTGGTGAGCATCATCTCGACGTTGGACAGGAAGGTGCGGAAGAAGTGCCAGTTGCGGTTCATCTCGGCGAGCACGTCGGCCAGGCCCGCCTCCCGCGCGGCGGCCAGCCCGGAGCCCACGCCGAACCAGCCGGGCACGATCTGCCGGGTCTGCGTCCAGCCGAACACCCACGGGATGGCCCGCAGGCCGGACAGGCCGGCGCCGGTGTTCGGCCGCTTCGCCGGCCGCGAGCCGATGTTGAGCGCGCCGAGCAGCTCGGTCGGGGTGGACGCCCAGAAGTAGGCCGGCAGGTCCGGGTCCTCGACCAGGGACCGGTAGGACCGGAACGCCGACTCGGACACCACGTCCATCGCCGCGTCCCAGCGCTCCAGCATCTCGGCCGGCTGCCGGGGCGCGGTGTGCAGCAGCGTGGCCTGGAGCACGGCGGCCACGGTCAGCTCCAGGTTCTCCCGGGCCAGCGCCGGCAGCGTGTACTTGTCGGAGATGACCTCGCCCTGCTCGGTCACCTTGATCGCGCCGTACAGCGTGCCGTAGGGCTGGGCCAGGATCGCCTCGTGGGTGGGGCCGCCGCCCCGGCCGACCGTACCGCCCCGCCCGTGGAAGAGCCGCAGGTGTACGCCGTGCCGGGCGGCCACGTCGCGCAGCGCGCGCTGGGCCCGGTGGATGGACCACTGGCTGGTGGTGATGCCGGCCTCCTTGTTGGAGTCGGAGTAGCCCAGCATCACCTCCTGCACGTCGCCCCGCGCCGTGACCAGCGCCCGGTAGGCCGGCAGCGACAGCAGCTCGTCGAGCAGTTCGCCACCGGCGTTCAGCTCGGCCGGGGTCTCCAGCAGCGGCACGATGCCGACCCGGGCCCGGCCGCTCTGCACGTCGACCAGGCCGGCCTCGCGGGCCAGCACGACGGCGGCGAGCACGTCGTCGACGCCCAGCGTCATGGAGATGATGTAGGACTCGATGACCTCGGGGCCGAACCGGTCCTGCGCCTCGCGGATCGTGGCGAACACGTCGAACGTCTTGCGGGCCGACTCGGTGAGTGGGCTGTCCTGGGTGGAGAGCGGCCGGCGGCCGGTCAGCTCGTCGGCGAGCAGCTTGGTGCGCTCCAGCCGGCTCAGCGACGGGTAGTCGGGCACCTCGCCGACCGCCTCGTAGAGCTGTGCCAGCACCTCGTGGTGCTTCTCGGCGTGCTCCCGGATGTCCATGGTGGCCAGGTGCAGCCCGAACGCGGAGAGCGTACGGATGGTGGAGGCCAGTCGGCCGACGGCGGTGAGCTGCCCGGAGTTGCGGGCCAACGAGGCGCGTAGCAGCTCCAGGTCGGCGATCAGCTCGGTGGAACCCTGGTAGTCGCGGCCCGGCACGTGCGGGGTCCCGGCGCGCAGCCGCTCCCGGGTGTTGGCCAGCTTCGCCTTCACGCACCGGGCCTTGAGCCGGTAGGGCTCCTCGGCGTTGACCCGGCGGAACCGGGGCGCCACCTCGGGCAGCGCGTCCAGGTCCTTGGCCAGGCTGGCGGAGAGGTCGAGCGAGACCGCGCGCAGCCGGCGGGAGACGCTGACCTCGCTGATCAGCTCGTCCATCGCCTTCTCGGTGGCCTCGATGCCGTGCTCGTGCTGAATCCGCAGCACCTCGCGGGTGACCGTCGGGGTGACGAACGGGTTGCCGTCGCGGTCGCCGCCGATCCAGGTGCCGAACGTCAGCGGGCGGGCCGTCGGCGACGTCTCCACGCCGAGCGTGCGCAGCGTGTCGGCGAGGTCGTCGAGGACCTGCGGCGCGGCCTCCGCGTGCAGGTCGCGGAGGTAGTAGATGGCGTTGCGGGCCTCGTCGGTCGGGTCCGGCCGGTCGAGCCGCAGCTCGTCGGTCTGCCACATCAGGTCGAGCAGTTCGGCGAGGCGGCGGTTGGCCGGGCCCTCGTCGCTGGCGCCGTAGAGGATCGCGTTGGCGGTCTCGGCGTCCAGTTCGTCGGCGATCGCGCGCAGCTTGGACAGGATGGACCGGCGGGCCGCCTCGGTGGGGTGCGCGGTGAAGACCGGGCGGACGGCGAGCCGCCGGGCCGCGGCGGCGATCTCCTCGGCCGGCACGCCACGCTCGGCGATCATCTTGGCGGCCTGGTCCAGCCAGCCGCCGTGAGTGGCGCGGCGGCGGCGCAGGTCGCGGGCGCGGTGCACCTGCTCGGTGATGTTCGCCAGGTGGAAGTAGGTGGAGAAGGCGCGGGCCAGCTTCGTGCCGGTGGTGACGTCGAGCCCGGCGAGGCGCTGGGCGGCGGCCGGCGCGTCGGAACGGACCTGGGCGCGGATCTCCTCGACGAGGTCGAGCAGCGGGCGGCCCTCCTGCCGGGCCAGGGTCTGCCCGAGCAGCGTGCCGAGGCGGCGGATGTCGGCCCGGAGAGCGGCGTCGGGGCCGTCGTGGTCGTGCTGGTCGGTCACGGGTGCGCTCCTTACGCGAGGACGAAGGACAGCGCTGTCCGACTCCCCTGGATGGTATCCGCGCGTGCCCCGAACGCAGGAGGGGGACGGCGTGATGATCTGCACTCTGGGACGCGCCGACCGGTCACCCCTCTGCGGCGGCGCGCCGTTCCGGACCGGTGCGCGCGGCCCGCCGGCGGGCCCGGAACAGCGTCGCGGTGAGCAGCCCGACCAGGCCGGCGGCCACCCACACCAGCAGCCCGACGAGCGACCATCCGCTGCCGCGCCAGTCGAAGTAGATGGCGGACTTGAGCAGGTCGGTGGTGAGCCCCGGCACGTTCCAGCGGTGCATGCCGCGCAGGAACGCGGGCAGGAACTCGGGCGCGTAGATGCCGCCGGAGCCGGGGTTGCCGAGCACCACCAGCAGCAGGATGACGATGCCGGTGCCGAGCAGCCCGAGCCACGCCTGCACGGCCGTCGCGACCATCCCGGCCGCGAACGCGGCCAGCGCGCCGACCACCGCGATCGTGCCCACGTCGTGCGGGAACACGTCCAGCACCGGCCCGACCAGCACAGCGCCGATGATGCCGAGCAGAATGGAGTGCACCGCGAGGGTGGCGATCCGCAACCCGGCGCGGCGCAGCCCGCGCGGGCTGGTGCCGAGCGAGATGCCGAGCGCGGTGGACGCCAGGTAGCCGCCGAGCACCACACCGACCGCCAGATAGAACGGGACCAGGCCTCGCGGGTCGCCGCCGGAGACCGGCACCTCGTCGGTGACCTGGAGCGGCACGCCGGCCTGCCGGGCGGCCTGGGTCAACACGTCGGTGACGAGTTCGGTGGCGGCGGGCGCACCGGCGCTGGCGGTGGTCAGGGTCAGGCCGCCGGAGGTGGAGCTGAGCACCGCGTACACCGAGCGGTCGTTCAGGCCGTCGACGGCGCGGGCCCGGCTGTCGTACCCGACGGGTTTGATGGTGTCGGTGCGGGCGCGGACGGCCGACATCACGGCCTGCGCCTGCTGGTCGCTGGTGACCACGGCGACCGGCACGTCCTTCGGGTCCGGCTTGTGCAGCGCGCCGACGTAGGCGGCGATGAACGCGCTGGCCAGCGCCAAGGTGCCGAGCACCAGCGCCGCCGTGCGGGGCAGCCAGTCCCGGGTGCGCAGCTCCGGCTCGTCGTCCACGGCCCCAGCCTATGGCCGGAAATCGCTGGTGCGGGCCGATAGCGTCGGATCATGACGCCCCCGCGTTACCCCACCAAGCCGCAGCCGGGCGACCGGGTCGCGGTCGTCTCACCCTCCGCCGGCCTGCCGGGTCTCTTCCCCGAGGTGTACGAGCTGGGCCTGCGCCGGATCCGCGAGGACCTCGGCCTGGAGCCGGTGGAATATCCGACCACCCGCGTCATGGGCGCCGACCCGCGCGATCGGGCCCGCGACCTGACCGCCGCGTTCGCCGACCCGACGATCACCGCGGTGCTCGCCACCGTGGGCGGGGACGACCTGATCACGGTCACCCCGTTCCTCGACGACGAGGTGCTGCGGGCCAACCCGAAGCCGTACTTCGGCTATTCGGACAACACCAACGTGCTCAACCACCTGTACCGGCTGGGGACCGTGGCCTACCACGGCGGCTCGGTGCTCGTGCACCTCGGCCGCTCCGGCAGGCCGCACCCGACGACGCTCGACTCGCTGCGCGCCGCGCTGTTCACCACCGGCTGGTGGGACCTGACCGCCGCCGCCGAGTGGGGCGACGAGCCGTGCGACTGGCGGGACCCGGCGACGCTGGCCGAGGAACCGCCGATGTACCCGGGCGAGGGCTGGCGGTGGCACGGCCCGGCCCGGGTGGTCCAGGGCCGGACCTGGGGCGGCTGCCTGGAGATCGTGCACTGGCTGGCGGCGGTCGACCGGGTGCCGTCCGCCGCCGAGCTGGTCGGCTCGGTGCTGGTCGTGGAGACCTCCAACGAGCTGCCGCCCGCTCAGGAGGTCTTCCGGATCGTGCGGAACCTGGGCGAGCGCGGCCTGCTCGCCGGCTTCCCGGCGATCGTGGTGGGCCGACCGAAGGCGTGGGACTTCGACCGGCCGCTGTCCGTCGCGGAGCGGCTGGCGTGGGGCGAGGAGCAGCGGGCGGCGATCCTGCGCGCGATCGGCCCGTACGCCGACGACCCGGTGGTGGTCTTCGACGTCGACCTCGGTCACACCGACCCGCAGTTGATCATCCCGTACGGCGGGGAGATCCGGGTCGACGCGGTCGAGCGCCGGATCGCGGTGCGCTACTGACCGCGCTGCTCCCGCACGAACACGCCGGCGCCGGGTGCGCCCTCGACGAGTCCTCGTCGCGCCGCCTGATCGCCCCCTCCGCAGCACCACCCGGCTCGGTGGAACGCTGTGGCCCTCAAAAGAGGGTTTTGACGGCCATGGCGTTCCACCCACCGCGTCGGGGTGCCGGCTAGTGGAACGCCATGGATGTGTCGGCTCCCGGTTGGCGCCCAGGGGGTTCCACTCGCCGGGGTGGCCTCGGGGGAGCGCAGCGCGGAGCGGCAAGATCCACTCCATCTCGGCGATGTGGCGGTGTCGGAGCGCTGTTGACCCCGCCACTTCGGCGAAATGGTGCGGATCTTGCGCGGCGCGGGTCAGGCGTCGACGACGGCGAAGGCGCGGACCGGAAAGGTGCCCATGCCGGCCACCCGCGGCGGGGCGGCGGTGAACCGGCAACCGGTCGGCGGCAGCGCGTCCAGGCCGGTCAGGTGCTCCACGATCGGGATGCCGGCGGCCAGCAGCGCGGTGTGCGCCGGCCGCCGCCGGGGTCATGTCGTCGATGTTGATCGAGTCGATGCCGACCAGCGCCGCGCCTGCGTCGACCAGCCAGGAGGCGCCGTCGCCGGTCAGGTACGGCGCGTCCGGCGCGGCGTAGGCGGCGGTGCCGAAATGCGCGTCCCAGCCGGTGTGCAGCAGCACCGCCAGTCCGGCCACCTCGTAGGGGGCGAGCAGCAGGCGGTCCACCGCCCGGATGCCGGCGGGCACGCGGACCACCAGGGCGGCAGGTCGGCCAGCCGGTCCAGCGGCACCCCGGCCAGGTCGGGGGCGTCGGCGAAGCGGTGCGACGGCGTGTCGACGTACGTGCCCGTGTTGGCGATCATGTCGATGCGGCCGATGTGGAACTCGACGCCCGGCGCGTACCGCTGTCGGGAGGCCGCCCGGCTCAGCCAGTCGGTGATTCGCGGGGCCGGCAGGTCGGGGAGCGTGACCAGGCCGTCGTGGATCTCGTGGCTCAGTTCGATCAGGCGCCGCCCGCCGGCGGCCGGGGCCTCGACGCCGCGCCCGCCCTTGTGTGGCTCCTCCACCGTGCTCCGGTTGCTGATCCGCACCTCGCCGACCATGAGCAGCCCGAGGTGCCGGACGAGCAGCGCCGCCAGCTCGTCGTCGGTGACGTCCGGGCCCGGCACGTCCAGCCGGAACCCGTCGGTGCGCAGGCCGCCGCCGTTGGCGAAGACCACCTCTGCGTCGAAGACCGCCCGATACTCGACCATCCGCCCACCGCACCACGCTCCGTCGAAGGTCGTCAAGATCCGAATGGCGGGCGCTGCCGGCGTCGCGGAACCGGGGCCGGAAGGCGTCGAGATCGAAAAGCGGCCGTGCCCGGATCGTCGGGGGAGAGGGATAGGCTCGAACGGTGCACCCCCCGTCCGGCTGGACGCGGGGTCGTCGTCATGCGCCGACCCGCTGGAAGTGATCACTGATGCTCACCGGACTCTTCGCCGCCGCCCTGGCCGACCCCGGGCTGGCCCGGGCGCGTGACCTGGCGCGCTCCGGTGCCGCGCAGGTCGACGGCCTCGACCTCACCGCCCCCGCCGCGCTGCGCCCGTTCGCGGTCGCGGCGGTGGCCGCCGACGAGCAGGGGGCCGGGCGGCCGGTGCTCGCCGTCACCGCCACCACCCGCGAGGCCGACGACCTGGTCTCCGCGCTGGGCAGCCTGCTGCCCCCGGAGCAGGTCGCGGTCTTCCCGTCCTGGGAGACGCTGCCGCACGAGCGGCTCTCGCCGCGCTCCGACACGGTCGGCCGGCGCCTGGCCGTGCTGCGCCGGCTGGCCCACCCCGACTCGGCCGACGCGCACGGCCGCACCGGGCCGCTGCGGGTGGTCGTGGCGCCGGTCCGGTCGCTGCTCCAGCCGCAGCTCAAGGGCCTCGGCGACCTGGAGCCGGTGCAGCTCGCCGCCGGCGAGGAGGCCGACCTGGAGGAGGTGGCCCGCCGGCTCACCGACATGGCGTACGCCCGGGTCGACCTGGTCACCAAGCGCGGCGAGTTCGCCGTGCGCGGCGGCATCCTGGACGTCTTCCCGCCCACCGACGAGCACCCGTCCCGGGTCGAGTTCTGGGGCGACGAGGTGGAGGAGATCCGCACCTTCGCCGTCGCCGACCAGCGCACCATCGAGGGCGTGCCGCAGCTCTGGGCGCCGCCCTGCCGCGAGCTGCTGCTCACCCCGTCGGTGCGGCAGCGGGCCGCCGCGCTCGCCGCCGAGCACCCCGAGCTGGCCGAGATCCTCGACAAGCTGGCCGAGGGCATCCCGGTCGAGGGGATGGAGTCCCTGGCCCCGGCGCTGATCGGCGACGACGCGCTGGAGCTGCTCGTCGACTGCATGCCGGCCGGCACCCACGTGCTGCTCTGCGACCCGGAGCGGATCCGCACCCGGGCGCACGACCTGGTCCGTACCTCGGAGGAGTTCCTCCAGGCGAGCTGGGCCGCGGCCGCCGTCGGTGGCCAGGCCCCGGTCGACCTCGGCGCCGCCGCCTTCAAGACCCTGGCCGAGGTACGCGCGCAAGCCCGCGCCCTGCGCCAGCCCTGGTGGACGCTCGCCCCATTCGGCCTGGTCGAGGCGGACGCCGCGCCAGCCCGGCAGCCCTGGGAGGACGCGCCGGCAGAGGTCGACGTCACGCCCGACGACGCCGTCGCGGTGAGCCTCGCCGCCCAGCCCGCCCCGCTCTACCACGGCGAGACCGCCCGGGTGGCCGACGACCTGAAGCGCTGGGCCGGCGAGGGCTGGTCGATCGCGCTCGTCTTCGAGGGCCACGGTCCCGCCCAGCGCGCGGTCGAGGTGCTGCGCGACGCCGGTCTCGGCGCCCGGCTCACCGAGGAGGTGTCCACCGCGCCCGCCCCGGGCGAGCTGGTCGTCTCCTGCGGCTGCCTGACCGCCGGCTTCGTCGACGAGGCGTCGAAGTTCGTGCTGCTGACCGGCAACGACGTCACCGGCGGCCGGGGCACGTCGACCCGCGACATGCGCAAGATGCCCAGCCGCCGGCGCAACACCATCGACCCGCTGGAGCTGAAGGCCGGCGACTTCGTGGTGCACGAGCAGCACGGCATCGGCCGCTACGTCGAGTTGGTGCAGCGCACCGTCAACGGCGCCAGCCGCGAATACCTCGTGATCGAATACGCGGCGAGCAAGCGCGGCCAGCCCGGCGACCGGCTCTTCGTCCCCACCGACCAGCTCGACCAGCTCTCCCGTTACGTCGGCGGCGAGCAGCCCACGCTGCACAAGATGGGCGGCGCGGACTGGCAGAAGTCCAAGGCCCGGGCCCGCAAGGCGGTGCGGGAGATCGCCGCCCAGCTCATCCAGCTCTACGCCGCGCGGAAGGCGTCCAAGGGGCACAACTTCGGGCCGGACACCCCGTGGCAGCGGGAGTTGGAGGACGCGTTCCCCTGGCAGGAGACGCCGGACCAGATGGCCGCCATCGAGGAGGTCAAGCGGGACATGGAGCAGACCGTCCCGATGGACCGGCTGATCTGCGGCGACGTCGGCTACGGCAAGACCGAGATCGCGGTGCGGGCGGCGTTCAAGGCGGTGCAGGACGGCAAGCAGGTGGCCGTGCTGGTGCCCACCACCCTGCTGGTGCAGCAGCACTACAACACGTTCGCCGAGCGGATGAGCCAGTTCCCGGTGAATATCCGGCAGCTCTCCCGGTTCCAGACGCCGAAGGAGAGCGAGCGGACGCTGGAGATGGTCGCCGACGGCAGCGTCGACATCGTCATCGGCACCCACCGGCTGCTCCAGGCGGCCACCCGGTTCAAGCAGCTCGGGCTGGTCATCATCGACGAGGAGCAGCGCTTCGGCGTCGAGCACAAGGAGCACCTGAAGACGCTGCGCGCCTCGGTCGACGTGCTCGCCATGTCGGCCACCCCGATCCCCCGGACGCTGGAGATGGCGATCACCGGCATCCGGGAGATGTCCACCATCGCCACCCCGCCGGAGGAGCGGCACCCGGTGCTGACCTTTGTCGGCGCGTACGACGACCGGCAGGTGGCGGCCTCCATCCACCGCGAGCTGCTCCGCGACGGGCAGGTGTTCTACCTGCACAACCGGGTCGAGTCGATCGACAAGGCGGCGCGGCGGCTCCGCGAGCTGGTGCCCGAGGCCCGGGTCGCGGTGGCGCACGGCCAGATGGGTGAGGAGGCGCTGGAGAAGGTGATGGTCGGCTTCTGGGAGAGGGAGTTCGACGTCCTGGTCTGCACCACGATCGTGGAGTCCGGCATCGACATCCCGAACGCCAACACGCTGATCGTGGAGCGCGCCGACCTGCTCGGCCTGGCCCAGTTGCACCAGATCCGCGGCCGGGTCGGCCGGGGCCGGGAACGCGCGTACGCCTACTTCCTCTACCCGCCGGAGAAGCCGCTCACCGAGCACGCGCACGAGCGGCTGGCGACCATCGCCCAGCACACCGAGCTGGGCGCCGGCATGTACGTGGCGATGAAGGACCTGGAGATCCGGGGCGCCGGCAACCTGCTCGGCGGCGAGCAGTCCGGCCACATCGAGGGCGTCGGCTTCGACCTGTACGTGCGGATGGTCGGCGAGGCCGTCTCCGCGTTCAAGGGTGAGAGCACCGAGGAGGAGACGGACGTCAAGATCGACCTGCCGATCGACGCGCACCTGCCGCACGACTACGTCGGGGTGGAGCGGCTGCGGCTGGAGATGTACCGCAAGCTCGCCGAGGCCCGCGACGCCGAGCGGCTGCGCGAGGTGGTGGCCGAGATGACGGACCGCTACGGCGAGCCGCCCGCGCCGGTGCAGAACCTGGTGGCGGTGGCGCGGTTCCGGCTGCTGGCGCGCGGTTACGGGCTCAGTGACGTGACCATGCAGGGCAAGCACATCCGCTTCGGCCCGCTGCCGCTGCCCGACTCCAAGCAGATGCGGCTCAAGCGCTACCACCCCGACTCGGTCTACAAGCAGGCGCTCGACCAGGTCAGCGTGCTCCGGCCGAGCACCCGCCGGGTCGGCGGCGAGCCGCTGCGCGACCAGGCGCTGCTGGAGTGGTGCGCCCAGCTCCTCAAGGATGTCCTCGGGGATCCGGTCGCGGCGGCGCAGCCTGCGGGGGCGCGGTGAGGTGGGCGGCGTCACAGCCGGCCGCGGGGCGTGAGAGAGTGACCGTCATGCGTGCTCGCCGTCTTGTCGCCGTCGCCAGCGTGGCGGTCGGCCTCGTCGCCCTCTCCGGTTGCCGTACCGAGCCCGGGGTCGCCGCCTACATCGGTGACCACCGCGTCACCGAGGACCAGGTCACCTCGATCCTCGACGAGGTCCGGGGCGGCCTGGCCAGCCAGCCGGCCACCGCCGGGCAGGCCGACGCGCTGCTGCCGCCCCGCGACCAGGTGGTCGCCACCCTGGTGTTGTCGGACGTGTGCCGGGCCCTCTCCGCCGACAAGGGCTACCAGCCGAAGGCCCAGGTGACGCCGGAGCAGGTGGCCCAGCAGACCGGGCTGCCCGCCGACTCGACGTACCCGAAGAAGGTCGCCGAGTTCTACACCTGCGTCTCCGGGGTGCCGGTGGGCGAGTCGACCGCCCCTTCGAAGGAGGACCTGGCCGCGGTGGTCGCCGCCGGCCGGGCCGCGGGCGCCATCCCGCCGGACGTCTCCGACGCCGACGCCGCCGGGCAGCTCGACGGCGAGCAGCTCCGCTCCGCGCTGGCCACCCGCAAGGCGCTCGCCGACGCGATCGACGGGTACGACGTCTCGGTCAACCCGCGCTACCGGCCGCTGGCCTTCCCGGTGCTCACCTTCAAGGGCGACGTGCCGGCGGTTTCCGTGCCGTTGGGCGAGCCGGGCTCGTCAGTCACCGACATCTCCACGCCGGAGCCGGAGACCGGTGAGTCGGCGCCGGTGGTCGAGCCGTCGGCGGCGCCCGGCGCATGAACGCGCGCATCGTCCTGCTGGTCACCTCGCCCCGGCTGCCGGCCGGCCTGCTGACCTCGGCCGCCTGGGACGCCGTCCGCTCCGCGCCGGTCCTCACCGGCGTCGACGGTGAGCTGGCCCGGGCGGTCCGGACGGCCGGCGCCGAGGTGCGGGTGGTGACCGAGGGCGCGACGCAGGCGTTGCTGGACGCCGCCGCCACGCACGGCGGCGCGGTGTGGCTGGCCGGCCCGGCCGGCGACGAGGCGCTGGCCCGCGAGCTGGGGCTGCGGTTGGCCCGCCAGCCGGGCCTGGCCGAGCTGGAGCTGATGTACGGCTCCTGGGACCCGCCGGGCGCCCGGCTGCTCGACGCGGTCGAGGTGATGGACCGGCTCGCCTCGCCGGGCGGCGATCCGTGGAAGCGGGCGCAGACCCACCGCAGCCTGGCCGTATTCCTGCTCGAGGAGTGCTACGAGGCGTACGACGCCATCAGCGCCGACGACACCGACGCGCTCCGGGAGGAGCTGGGCGACGTGCTGCTCCAGGTGCTGCTGCACGCCCGGCTGGCCGAGGACCTGCCGGAGGGGAAGAGCTGGACCGTCGACGACGTGGCCGGCGGCCTGGTCGACAAGATGGTCCGGCGCAACCCGCACGTGTTCTCCGGCGAGCGGGCCGGCACGATCGAGGAGATCGAGGCCAACTGGGAGCGGATCAAGCGGGCCGAGAAGACCCGTGAGTCGGTGCTCGACGGCATCGCGCTGAGCCAGCCCGCGCTCGCCCTGGCCGCGAAGATCCTGGACCGCGCCGGCCGGGTGGGGTTGGCGGTGCCGCCGCCGCTCGCCGAGTCGCAGGTGGACGCGGAGGCGCGGCTGGGCGCGAGCCTGCTGGCCACCGTCGCGGCGGCCCGGCAGGCCGGCATCGACCCGGAGGCGGCGCTCCGCCGCGCCACCCTGGCGTACGCCGAGGCGGTCCGCGCCGCCGAACGCGCCACCCCCGACCAGCCCTGACCCACCCTCGTCGCCCCTCCCCGTCCCCACGCGAGCGTTTCCAGCCGTCGTCGATCTTGCAGTTCCGGCCCCGGCGAATCGGCTGAACCGGACATAAGAGGGGCGGCAACTGCAAGATCGCGGATCCGGGCGGTGCCGGGGTGGTGTCTTTCTCGAAGTGCGAGATCCGGCGTTCGCATCTCGGGAAATCTGCAGATCTTGGAAGGAATGTGCCCCCGGAGGGGCCATTTCCTTCCAAGATCTCGCGAGCCGAGCCGAGCCGAGCCGAGCCGCGCGGGGGTGGGGACGTCGGGGGTGGTCGGTAGGGTCGGGGAATGGAAGCGTTCGTGCCGCTCGCGGAGCGGATCGTGGAGGCGTTGCTGGAGAGCCGGCCCGGGTTGGCCACCTCCGTCGGGGACCACCGCTACGACGACCGCCTGCCCGACCTCTCCGCCGACGCGCTCGCCGCCGACCGGGCGATGCTGAAGGACGCCGCCGACGCGCTCTCCGAGATCGACCCGGACGTGCTCGACGTCGAGGAGGGCGTCGAGCACGCGCTGCTCAGCAGCCTGGTCGACCGGGGGCTGTTCGAGGCCACCGAGATCCGCGGCCACGAGTGGGATCCGCTGCGGCACAACCCGGGTCCGCTGCTGCACGCGTTGCTGGCCCGCCCCTACGCCCCGGTCGACGAGCGGCTGACCCACCTGGCGGGGCGCCTCCGGGCCGTACCGGACGCCTTGGCGACCGCGCGCGCGACGCTGCGGGACATGCCGCGGGTTCACGCCGAGACGGCGGTCGGGCAGTTCGCCGGCGCGGCGGCGCTGGTCCGCGACGAGGTGCCGGCGCTGCTCGCGCAGGCGCCGGCGCTGCGTGACCGGGTGGGCCCGGCGGCCACCGCCGCGCTCGCGGCGCTGGACGAGTTCGTGGCGTGGCTGCGGGCCGGGCTGGCGGCGGACGCCGGCCCGGGGCGCGACCCGCGGCTGGGCCGGCGGCGCTGGGAGGCGCGGCTGTGGCACACGCTCGACACCGAGCTGGGCGCCGCCGAGGTGCAGCGCCGCGCCTGGGCGAACCTCGACCGGGTCACCGACGAGATCCGCGCGGCGGCGGTCGAGCTGGTCGGTGGTCCGGCCGACGACGAGACGGTACGCCGCGCGCTGGACCTGCTCGCCGCCGAGCACCCGGACGACGCCACCATCGTGGACCTGGCCTCGGTCACGCTCGACGAGGCGAGCGACTTCGTCCGCCACCACGACCTGGTGAGCCTGGTCGCGGATCCCTGCGTGATCCAGGAGATGCCGGAGTTCGCGCGGGGTGTGGCGGTGGCCTACTGCGACTCGCCGGGTCCGCTGGAGACGGCCGACGTGCCGACGTTCTACTGCATCGCGCCCACCCCGGCGGACTGGCCGGCGCGGCGGGTTGAGTCGTTCTACCGGGAATACAACGACCACATGATCCGCAACCTGACCGTGCACGAGGCGATGCCCGGTCACTTCCTCCAGCTCGCCCACGCCCGCCGCTACGCCGGCCCGACCCGGGTGCGCGCGCTCACCGAGTCCGGCGTGTTCATCGAGGGCTGGGCGGTCTACACCGAGGAGCTGATGGCCGGGCTGGGCTTCGGCGGGTTGCCGGTGCGGTTGCAGCAGCTCAAGATGCAGCTCCGGATGACCATCAACGCGCTGCTCGACCAGCTCGTGCACTGCGACGACCTGCCCGAGGCCGACGCGATGGCGCTGATGACCGGGCGGGGCTTCCAGGAGGAGGGCGAGGCGGCCGGTAAGTGGCGGCGCGCGTTGCTCACCTCGACGCAGCTCTCCACCTACTTCGTCGGCTACAGCGAGATGGCCGAGATCGCCGCCGCCCGGCCGGACGGCGTCAAGGTGCGCGACTGGCACGACGCGATGCTGGCGCACGACTGCCCGCCGCCGCGCCACCTGCGCACGCTGCTGGGGGTGTGAGGGTTCAGGACGTCTTGGTGCGCCGGTCCACCACGCCGGCGCCCGCCGGCGGGTCGAACGTGGCGGCCTCCACGGTCTCGGTGTAACGACTGAGCGTGACCTCGGCGGCCTTGCCGTCGAGCGTGCCGGTGAAGCTGCCCAGCACCCCTTCGGTGGTCACGCAGGTGGCGAACCGTTCTCCGGCGTCGGTGACGTCCACGCAGGTGGCGTGGTGCCCGGCGAGGGTGGTGTCGCTCTGCTCGATGACCGCCTCGGGCTCCAACGCCGCTTCGGTGAGCAGCCGGATCACCGCCGGCGGGGTGACCAGGCCCAGCTTGCGGGCCTCGTCGTAGACGATCACCGACGGCTTGCCGGCGGTGAGCACCGGCGGCGACACGGTGCAGGAGGTGCGGGCGGCGGTGCTCGCGCACCGGGTCACCGCCTCCTGGGTCACCGTGATCTTGCCACCGGGCCAGGTGTAGGTGGAGCGGAGCGGCTTCGCGGTCTGCGCGATAGAGGCGGTCCGACCGCCGGCGAGCTGGTAGTCGGCGGCCCAGGTCTGCTCCAGCGCCCGGTCCATCCGCGCGGCGAGGTCGTTGACCAGGTCGGCCCGCCCGAGCGCGACGCCCGCGTCGTCCAGGCTCTGGCAGCCGGTGACCGAGAGCGACGCGATGACCGAGGCGGCGAGCACGCGGAGAGTCGTCGAGGCGGCAGGCATGATGCCCAGCCTTGTCGATCGACGCAACCTCTCGCAAACCGGTTGCCGGTTGCCGACCGGTAAAGCGGCAATGTCCGTCTCATTCGCCGCCGTGGGGTCCGCCCCGACCGGCATGCGGGAGGGCGGGGACCGATACGCTGCGTTCAACACCTGCCTCAGCCGCACCGTCGCGGCCCGAACCGGACCGGAACACACAAACGAGGAGCGACTCAGTGGCAACCATCGAGGGAATTGTCGCCCGGGAGATCCTGGACTCGCGGGGCAACCCGACGGTCGAGGTCGAGGTCGGGCTCGACGACGGCACGATCGCCCGCGCCGCGGTGCCGTCCGGCGCCTCCACCGGCGCCTTCGAGGCGGTCGAGCTGCGCGACGGCGACAAGGACCGCTACCTGGGCAAGGGTGTCGAGAAGGCCGTCGCCAACATCGAGGACCGGATCGTCGACCAGCTCATCGGCTACGAGGCCAGCGAGCAGCGGCTGATCGACCAGAAGATGATCGACATCGACGGCTCCGACAACAAGGGCGAGCTGGGCGCCAACGCCATCCTCGGCGTCTCGCTCGCCGTGGCGAAGGCCGCCGCCGGCAGTGCCGAGCTGAGCCTCTTCCGCTACCTGGGCGGCCCCAACGCGCACCTGCTCCCGGTGCCGATGATGAACATCCTCAACGGTGGCGCGCACGCCGACTCGAACGTCGACATCCAGGAGTTCATGATCGCGCCGATCGGCGCGCCGACGTTCCGGGACGCGGTCCGCTCCGGCGCCGAGGTCTACCACGCGCTGAAGTCGGTGCTGAAGAAGAAGGACCTGTCGACCGGCCTCGGCGACGAGGGCGGCTTCGCCCCGAACCTGCCCACCAACGCCGCCGCGCTGGACCTGATCGCCGAGGCGGTGGAGAAGGCCGGCTACCGGCTCGGCACCGACATCGTCTTCGCGCTCGACGTGGCCGCCACCGAGTTCTTCGACAACGGCGCCTACACCTTCGAGGGCAGCACGAAGAGCGCCGAGGAGATGAGCAACTACTACACCAAGCTCGCCGGCGACTACCCGATCGTGTCCATCGAGGACCCGTTGGCCGAGGACGACTGGAGCGGCTGGGGCACGCTGACCGCCGCGCTGGGCGACCGGATCCAGATCGTCGGCGACGACCTGTTCGTGACCAACCCGCAGCGCATCGCCCGGGGCATCGCCGAGCGGGCCGCCAACGCGGTGCTGGTCAAGGTCAACCAGATCGGCTCGCTCACCGAGACGCTGGACGCCGTGGACCTGGCTCACCGGGCCGGCTTCACGTGCATGATGAGCCACCGTTCCGGCGAGACCGAGGACACCACCATCGCCGACCTGGCGGTCGCCACCGGCTGCGGCCAGATCAAGACCGGCGCCCCGGCCCGCTCCGACCGGGTCGCCAAGTACAACCAGCTCCTGCGGATCGAGGAGGAGCTGGCCGACGCGGCGCGGTACGCCGGCGCCGGCGCGTTCCCGCGTTACCGTTCGGCCTGAGGTCAGCGCTCCGGGGGAGGGGTGTGACGATGCAGCAGCGCCGCACACCGGGTGGCCAGCGGCCCGCCCGTCGGCCGGGTCAGGCCGGCCGGGCGGGCGGTGCCCGGGTCCGGTCCACGGCCCGCGACGGTGGGGTCCGCGCGGAGACGCGCGCCGCCGGGCGGTCACCCGGCGCGTCCCGCGCCACCGAGGGCGTACGCTCCGCGAACCGTCCGGGCGCGGCCCGGCGTGGCGCGGCCGGCGGCCCGGTCAAGCGGCTCACCGCACCCCAACCCCGGCGCTTCACCGGGCGTGCCACCGTGTTGTTCGCGGTGCTGATCGCGCTCGCCCTGGCCTACACCTATCCGGTCCGGGTCTACCTGGACCAGCAGGCCGACATCGAGCGGATGGAGGCGTCCCAGGCCGCGCAGCGGGCGGAGATCGATCGGCTGACCGCCGAGGCGGCCAAGTGGAAGGACCCGGAGTACGTCAAGACGCAGGCCCGGGAACGCTTCTTCATGGGCAAGCCCGGCGAGACCCTGCTGGTGGTGCTCTCCGACCCGGACGGCGCCGCCAGGGACGCCGGCAAGGGCGCGAAGCCGGGGCCGCCGAAGCCGCCCGACCCCTGGTACGACACCCTGTGGTCGAGCGTGCAGGCGGCCAACGCCGAGCGCCCCGACAAGTGAGCACCACACGAGAGGCACTTCCTTGAGCGTCGTACCACCGCAGGACCCGGCGGCGGACTCCGTACCCCCGCCGGAGCGCCGGCCGGCCACCGAGGCCGACCTGGCCGCGGTGGCCGCCCAGCTCGGGCGCACCCCGCGCGGCACCCGGGCGGTGGCCCACCGGTGCCCGTGCGGCCTGCCCGACGTGGTGGAGACGACGCCCCGGCTGGCCGACGGCACGCCCTTCCCGACGCTGTTCTACCTGACCTGCCCCCGGGCGACCGCGGCGTGCAGCCGGCTGGAGTCGGCCGGGCTGATGAAGGAGATGGCCGACCGGCTCGCCGAGGACCCGGAGCTGGCCGCCCGCTACCGGGCCGCGCACCAGGACTACCTGGCCCGCCGGGACGCGATCGGCGAGGTGCCGGAGATCGCCGGCATCTCGGCGGGCGGGATGCCCGGCCGGGTGAAGTGCCTGCACGTGCATCTGGGCCACGCGCTCGCCGCCGGCCCGGGGGTGAACCCGTTCGGCGACGAGACGCTGGCGCTGGTGGAGAAGTGGTGGGCCGCCGGTCCCTGCGTGGACGTGCCCGCCGGGGAGTGAGATGACCACCGTCGACCAGATCGTGGTCCGCCGAGCCCGCACCGCCGACGTGCGCGGCATCCGCCGGCTGGTGGACACCTACACCGACGACCGGCGGCTGCTCAGCAAGGCGACCGTGACGCTCTACGAGGACGTGCAGGAGTTCCGGGTCGCGGTGACGCCGGACGGCACGGTGGTCGGCTGCGGCGCGCTGCACGTCATGTGGGAGGACCTGGCCGAGATCCGGACGGTGGCGGTCGACCCGTCGTGTCGGGGGCACCGGCTCGGGCACCGGATCGTCGGCGAGCTGATCGACGCGGCGCGCGAGCTGGGCGTGGCCCGGATCTTCGTGCTCACGTTCGAGACCGGCTTCTTCGGCGCGTTCGGCTTCCGCGAGATCGACGGCGCCCCGGTGCCGCAGCCGGTCTACGAGCAGCTTCTGCGCTCCTACGACGAGGGTGTCGCCGAGTTCCTCGACCTGGAGCGGGTGAAGCCCAACACGCTCGGCAACACCCGGATGCTGCTGCGCCTGTGAGCCGGCCGGGCCGTAGGGTGGCGGCGTGAGCGCGCGTGTGGGGGCCATCGACTGCGGGACCAACTCGATCCGACTGCTGATCGCCGACCTGCCGGACGAGTCCGCCGGCCCGTCGGCGCCGCTGGTGGACGTCAGCCGGCGGATGGAGATCGTGCGGCTGGGGCAGGGCGTCGACCGGACCGGCACGCTCGCGCCCGAGGCGATCGAGCGCACCCGGGTGGCGCTCGCCGACTACGCGGCGGAGATCGAGAAGGCCGGCGTCGACCGGGTGCGGATGTGCGCCACCTCGGCCTCGCGTGACGCCTCCAACGCCAATGACTTCCGGGCGATGGTGGAGCGCACGCTCGGTGTGGCGCCGGAGGTGGTCACCGGCGACGAGGAGGCCCGGCTCTCGTTCACCGGCGCGGTGCGCGGCCTGTCCGCCGACGCCGAGCCGCCGTACCTGGTGGTCGACATCGGCGGCGGCTCGACCGAGTTCGTGGTCGGCACCCGGGAGGCCGGTGTGCGCGGGGCGATCTCGGTGGACATCGGCTGCGTCCGGATGACCGAGCGACACCTGCACGGCGATCCACCCACCCCGGCGGAGATCGCCGCAGCCGAGGCGGACATCGCGGCGGCGGTGGACCGGGCGCTGGCCGCCGTGCCCGGCCGGGAGGCCGCCACGCTGGTCGGGCTCGCCGGTTCGGTCACCACGGTGGTCGCCCTGGCCGAAGGGCTCACGGAGTACGACCCGAGCCGCATCCACCATGCCCGCGTCCCCTACGAGCGAGTGGCGTCGGTGACCGCCTACCTGCTCGGCGCCACTCGGGAACAGCGCTTGGCCGAGCCGGTGATGCACCCCGGCCGGGCGGACGTGATCGGCGCGGGCGCGCTGGTGCTGCGGGTGATCATGGAGCGGGCCGGCATGCCGTCGGTGGTCGCCTCCGAGCACGACATCCTCGACGGCATCGCCTGGAGCCTCGCCTAGCCTCCTCGGACGGGTTCCGCCCCTGCCTACGGCCGGTATGATTTCCATATGGTCACCACTGTCAATCTTCCCGACGGCCTGCACGAGCGGCTGAAGGATCTCGCCGAGCAGGAACACCGGTCGATGAACGCCACCATCGTCGTCGCCGTGGAGGAGTACGTTTCGGCGCGCAGTCGCCAAGCTCGCGTGCGAGATCTCGCGCGTGAGGTTGCTGAGCGTGACGCCGAGCTGCTGCGGAGGCTGGCCGAGTGATCCGCTATCTCGAGGTCGACGACCTCGTGGAGATCGCCTCAGTCGTCCTGGGAGAGACGCCGCAAATTCGTGACTTCGGTCTGCTGTCGTCGGCGGTGGTCCGCCCGGCCACCGTGGTGTTCGGCCAAGAGGCGTATCCGGATCTCTGGAGAAAGGCCGCCGCGTTGCTGCACTCGGTCTGCATGAACCACGCGCTGATCGACGGCAACAAGCGGCTCGCTTGGGCGGCGGCACGCGTCTTCCTGGCCCTCAACGAGGTGTCGATCCAGGATGTCGACGTCGACCAGGCCGAGGCCTTCGTGATGTCAGTCGCCAGCGGCACGATGACTGAGGTTCCCGACGTGGCTCGCGAACTCCGCAAGCTCTACGTCTGATCAGTCGCAGCGGACGCCCAGCACCGCCAACATCATGATCGCCGGGCTGGACCGGGGGGCTCCTATGCGATGGGCAAGCTTTCTCACACGTCGGGGGCGGGGAGATCTTGGAAGCTGAGTGCCCCTCCAAGGGCCATTTCCCTCCAAGGTCTCGGGCGGTTCAGTCCGAAGACAGGTCCGGTCGGTGCTCTCGCACCCACTTCTCGACGTCCGACTTCCGCCAGATCTGGCCCATCTTGAGCACCTGATACGGGGCAGGGAAGTCGCGCCGGGAGGCGACCACCGACGCGCGGGCGCGCGAGACGCCGCCGAGCATGTCTCGGATCTCGGCGATTCCCACGAACTCGACCACGTCTTGACGGTAGGTACCGCCGATTGTTTGACGATCGATAACAGCGATCGGCGTTGACGATCGATAACAACATGAGCACGATCGGGGGATGAGCGCGCCGAATGTCTCTCCCGTACCCGATCGCGGTCGCCGGGCCGTCCGGCCGCACGTGCCGATGCGACCGCGCTGGCTGTGCCGGGTGTGCGTGGGCCCATGGCCGCGCCAGCCGGCCCGACTGTTGTTGCTGATGGACTACCGGTGCGACCGCGTGGCCCTGTCGATCTACATGGCGACCTGCCTGTTCGACGCCACCGCAGACCTGCTGCGACAGAACCCGAACCCGCAGGAACTGTTCGACCGTTTCGTCGGGTGGACCGCCCGCCCGCCGCTCCGGTGATCAAGGAGTTCGACCGAATGGTATGGCGTTGTTGACGGTATTACGCAATGCGCACTAGTGTGTGGAGCGTGGATACTACGCAGCTTCTCAAGGGTGTCCTCGACCTGGCCGTGCTCGCCGTGCTCAAGGACTCCGACGGCTACGGCTACGACATCCTCCGCCGGCTGCGCGAGGCCGGCCTGACCGAGGTCGGCGACGCCTCGGTCTACGGCACCCTGCGCCGGCTCTTCGCCGCCGGCCTGCTCACCACCTACGTGGTACCCAGCGAGTCCGGGCCGCACCGCAAGTACTACTCGTTGAACTCTGCGGGGCGGGACCAGCTCACCCGCTCCGGCAAGACCTGGCGGTCGTTCGCCGCCACCATGGACGCACTGCTCGACGATCGGGGGATGGCGGCATGACCGTCACTGGGCAGGAGATCACGAACTACGTCGACCGGGTGCGGGCCGCGCTCGTCGACCTCCCGCCGGCGCTCCGGGACGAGTTGACCGAGGACCTTCCGGAGCACCTCGCCGAGGTGGCCGCCGAGGGCGACGGCACGCTCGTCGACCGGCTCGGCGCGCCCGAGGCGTACGCGGCGGAGCTGCGCAGCGCAGCCGGCGTTGGGGAGGGGCGGCGACCCGTGCGCTTCCACCGCCTGGCCGAGGTGCGGGAGCGGACGGTCACCCAGTTGCGCCTGATGGACAGCCAGCTCGGCCCGGTGCTCGGGCATGAGAGGGTCACCGACTTCCTGCGCCCGCTGCGCCCGGCCTGGTGGCTGGTACGCGGCTGGCTGGCCGCCCTGCTCCTGGCGGCAATCGTGGACGGTAGTTCCGGTCTGGTGCCCCGGGTGAACGGAAACAGCTCCGCCGGGTTGCTGCTGCTCCTGGGCGCGATCGTCGTGTCGATGTGGTGGGGTCGCCGCTCCGCCGGGCTCACCGGGTGGCGGCGGCAACTGCACCAGATCGCCACCGCCGCGCTGCTGTTGTTCTCCTTCGCCGTGCTGGCCGAGGTGGACCAGCGCGCCGACACCGACGTCTACAGCAACTACGAGCAGACGTCGGTCGACCACCGGCTCGACCGGATCGAGGACGTCTTCGTCTACGACCAGCAGGGGCGGCTGGTCCGCGATGCACAGCTCTTCGACCAGAACGGCGTGCCGATCCGGCTCGGTTGGCCGAACTGCATGGACTCGTCCGGCAACGTGCCCGCGCCGCGCAACGCCTACCCGTACTGCGCCATGCGCGCCCCGTTCGGCGCGCCGGCAGTCCCACCCGCGCCCGCGCTGAGCGGCACTGCCGCGCCGAGCGGCACCCCTGAACCCACGGTGACCGGCACTCCCGCGCCGACGGCGACAGGCACGCCCGGAACACCGGGGCCGACGCCGACGCGCTGAGTCGGTCGGCCCGGCCCGGGCCTCGGTGAGCCACGCCTGTCGAGCTGAGTCGTCCACGACATCAGCTCGACAGCGTGTCCGCGAATCCCGGCGCGCTGCCCTGGGTGGCCCTCCGTCCGGATGAACCGACAGGAGGTGAATGACACTGTTCTTCCGTCTTCCCCGGGCCGGTGACCGCATGGCACGCTACCGGCACGTAACACCCAACTGTGCGACCAGCCAACGATGACTGACCGCTAGGAGGACGGGCCCATGGGCGAGATGGTGAGCTTCACCGGCAACGGGGGGACGAGCGAGGGGTATCTCGCGATACCCTCCGGCGGTGTGGCCAGCCCGGCGGTCATCGTCATCCAGGACTGGTGGGGCCTGGTGCCCCACATCCAGGCCGTGGTCGACCGCTTCGCCGAGGCCGGTTTCGTCGCCCTCGCGCCCGACTTCCGGCACGGCGGCCCGGCCGTGAAGCCGACCGAGCCCCGGCAGATGCTGAACAGCACGCAGATGGACGAGGCGGCCAGCGACATCGCCGCCGCCGCCGAATACCTGGCCAACCGGCCCGAGGTGGCCGGCAAGGTGGGCTGCGCCGGGTTCTGCGCGGGCGCCAGCCTGGCCCTGTGGTCCGGCACGTCCTCCGAGCGGATCGTCGCCACCGCCGGCTTCTATCCACGCCTGCCCTGGGAGGGCATGCCCACCGATTGGTCCGGCTACGCCGGGAAGGCGTCGCTCGTGCACTGCTCCGAGGCGGACGGCCTCTCCGCCGCCGACGGGGTGCAGAGCGTCAGCCGGTCCATCGAGGCCGCCGGCGGCACCTGCCAGACGTTCGACTACCCGGGCACCGCGCACGCGTTCTTCAACGAGGACCGGCCGGAGCACTTCGACCAGCGTGCCGCCGCCACCGCGTGGGCGCGCACCCTGGAACTGTTCCGGGCGAAGCTTGGCTGAGACGCGTACCCCCGCGGAGGTGGTCGCCCGCGCGGCGCGGGCGACCGACCTGGCCGACCTCGACGGCGCGGTCGGCGACTGCTTCGCCTGCCCGCGCCTGGTCACCTGGCGGGAGGAGGTGGCCCGGGTCAGGCGGGCCGCGTTCCGCGACCAGCGCTACTGGGGACGGCCGGTGCCGGGCCTCGGCCCGGCGGACGCGCGGATCGCGATCCTCGGCCTGGCGCCGGCCGCGCACGGCGGCAACCGCACCGGCCGGGTCTTCACCGGGGACCGCTCCGGCGACGTGCTGTTCGCCGCGCTGCACCGGGCCGGGCTGGCCAACCAGCCGACCAGCGTCGCCGCCGACGACGGCCTCGCGCTGCGGGACACCCGGATCTTCGCCGCCGTGCGCTGCGCGCCGCCGGACAACAAACCCACCCCGGCCGAGCGGGACACCTGCGCGCCGTGGATGCACCGCGAGGTCGAACTGGTACGTCCCACGCTGCGCGTGGTGGTCGCGCTCGGCGCATTCGCCTGGGCCGCGTGGTGGCCGGTGCTCCGCCACGTGTACGGACAGCGCCCGCCCACGCCGCGACCGGTGTTCGGCCATGGGGCACACTGGTCCGGCGAGTCCGTGCCGGCGTTGCTCGGCTGCTATCACGTCAGCCAGCAGAACACGTTCACCGGCCGGCTCACGCCCTCGATGCTGGACGACGTGTTCACCCGGGCGAAGCAACTGTCCGGGGTGGACTGAGGAACACCTGAGGCGGTGGGATGGTTTTCGGCGTGCTGCGCAGATGGTGGCCGGTCGTCGCGGTGACGGCGCTGCTCGCGGCCGCCGCGCTCGCCGCCGGCCACTCCGCCATCGGGGCCAGCCGGATCCCGCCCGCGGCGGACACCATCCCGTACGTGCCCGACTATCCCTCCGAGGCGCCGCCCTCGATCCCGGTCGAACCACGGGGGGCCGCCGAGTCCACGTCCGGCGGGGTGCCGGACTGGCTGGCCACCTCCGCCGTGGCGCTGCTCTTCGCGGTCGTGCTGGGCGCCGTCGGCTACGTGCTGTTCAGCGTGGTACGCGGCGCGCTGCGCCGGACCACCCGCGCGGTGCCGGTGCGGCGCACCCGGCGCACCGCCGAGGGCACCGCCCGTGAGGTGGTGGCCGCCCTGGACGCCGGGCTGGAGGAGTTGGACGACCGGTCCACCGACCCGCGGACCGCGGTGATCGCCTGTTGGGTCCGGCTGGAGGAGGCCGCCGAGGACGCCGGGGTGCCCCGCGAGACCGGCGACACGCCCACCGACCTGGTCACCCGGCTGCTGCGCGGCGACGCCGAGGCGGGCATTCCGGCGATCGCCAGCGCCGACGTGCTGGACGGTTTCGCGCACGTCTACCGGGAGGCGCGTTACGCCACCCGACCTGTCGACGAGCGCACCCGCGACCAGGCCCGGTCGGCGCTGCGCCGGCTGCGCGGCGAGCTGACCAGCGTGGCCGCCGGGGAGGTCGGCGTCGCATGAGCACCAGCATCGACGACCTGCTCGGCTCGGGCGAGGAGCCCGCCGGCACCGCCGAACGGCCGGCCGGCGGTCGGGCGCGCGGGCTGCTGCGGACCGTGCTGGTCACCGCCGCCGCCGTGGCGGTGATCCTGGTCGTCCTGCGCACCGTCGGCCTGCGGGTGCCGATCTGGATCATCGTGGCGGGCGTGCTCGCCGTGCTCGCCGTCCGTCGGGTCACCGCCGCGCTCTCGCCCCCGCCGCCGCCCCGCGCGGGCGCCCGGACCCCCTCCGGCGAGGAGCCCGGCTCCTGGAACTGGTCCGCACGGGACGCGCTGCGGACCGCCATCAACGGCTGGGAACGGCCGCTGGACTGGTGCGCCGACAACCGGGAGCGGTTCACCGAGCGGGTGCTGCCCCGCCTAGGTGAGCTGGCCGACGAACGGTTGCGCCAACGCCACGGCGTGACCCGCGACTCCGACCCGGCGCGCGCCCGCGCCCTGCTCGGCGAGCCGCTCTGGACGTTCCTCGGCACCCCCGCCCGCCGCCCCCCGACGCCGCGCGACCTCGCGGTGATCGTCGCCGAACTGGAGAAACTCTGATGAACGACGTGGACCGGAGCATGCCCCCCGCCGAGGTGGGCCGGCTCGCCCGGGCCGTCCTGGACGCGGTCGGCACCGTCGTGGTCGGCAAGCGCGAGGCGCTGGAACTGGTGCTGGCCGGCATCCTCGCCGGCGGTCACGTGCTGCTGGAGGACCTGCCCGGCCTCGGCAAGACGCTCACCGCGCGCTGCTTCGCGCAGGCGCTCGGCCTGGACTTCCGCCGGCTCCAGTTCACCCCGGACCTGCTGCCCGCCGACGTCACCGGCTCCTTCCTCTACGACCAGAGCAGCGGCGACTTCTCCTTCCGCGCCGGCCCGCTCTTCACCAACCTGCTGCTCGCCGACGAGATCAACCGGACGCCGCCGAAGACCCAGTCGGCGCTGCTGGAGGCGATGCAGGAGAAGCAGGTCTCGGTGGAGGGCGTGACCTACCGGCTGGACGAGCCGTTCCACGTGCTGGCCACCGCGAACCCGATCGAGTACGAGGGCACCTACCCGCTGCCCGAGGCGCAGCTCGACCGGTTCCTGCTGCGCGTCTCCTTCGGCTACCCGAACCACGACGAGGAGTGGGAGGTGCTGCGCCGGCGCATCGCCCGCCGCCGCGAGGAGGCCGAGATCAAGCCGGTGGTGGACGCCGGCACGGTGCGCGCCATGCAGGCCGCGCTGGAGGACGTGGTCGTCGAGGACTCGATCGGCCGCTACGTGGTGGCGCTCACCGCGGCCACCCGGGAGCACCCGTCCGTGTTGGTCGGCGCGTCGCCCCGCGGCTCACTGGCGCTGCTGCTGCTGTCCCGGGTGCGGGCGGTGCTGGCCAACCGGGACTACGTGGTGCCGGAGGACGTGAAGGCGGTCGCGGCACCCGCCCTGGCGCACCGGATCACGCTGCGCCCGGAGATGTGGCTGCGCCGGGTCGACCCGTCGTTCGTGGTCGGCGAGGTGCTCGACTCGACGCCCGCGCCGGCCAGCGGCGCGCTGCCCAGCTACGCCGCCGGGCGCTGATGGACGCGCGGGCCGAGCCGGCGGGCGGCTGGGCGCCCACCTGGGCGCTCGGCCGGGCCGTGCTGCTCACCGGCGTGCTGGTCGTCGCGGCCGTGCTGCTCGGTCGGATCGACCTGGTGGTGCTGGCCACGCCGTTCGCGTTGGGCACCGCGTACGCGCTGCGCCGCCGCCCGGCGGCCCAGCCCGAGCTGGAGTTGGGCGTCGCCGACACCCACCTGGTCGAGGACGCGCCGATGGCCGCCACGGTGGCGGTCGCCAACCCGGACCAGATCGGCTACGACGTGGCGGTGGTGCGGACCCGGATGTCGCACTGGCTGCGGGTGGAGCAGGTCGGCTTCGGCGGCGCCGGGCTGGACGTGAGCCGCTCCGGCGGCGCGGACCGGCCGTTCGTCACCTCCGTGCCCCGGGGCAGCGCCGTCGACCTGGAGCTGACCGGCACCGCGTTGCGCTGGGGCCGGCATCCGTTCGGCCCGGCCGGCGTCCGGGTCGCCGCCGCCGGCGGGCTGCTGGTGTCCCGGGCCGTGATCACCGACTCGATCCGGGCCCGGGTCTATCCGCGCACCGAGCCGTTCGACGCGGTCGAGGCGATGCCCCGGGCCGCCGGGCTGGTCGGCGGCCACCGGTCGCGGCGACCGGGGGAGGGCGGCGAGCTGGCCGGGGTACGCGTCTTCGCGCCCGGGGACCGGCTGCGCCGCATCGACTGGCGGGTGTCGTTGCGGGCCCGCCAACTGCACGTCGCGGCGACCCTCTCCGACCGGGACGCCGAGGTCGTGGTGCTGCTGGACGTGCTGGCCGAGGCGGGCCGCTCCGGCGGCGTACGCGGGCCGGCGTCGGTGCTCGACACCACGGTCCGGGCCGCCGCCGCGATCGCCGAGCACTACCTGCACCGGGGCGACCGGGTGGCGCTGCTGGAGTACGGCCCGTCGGCCCGGCGGCTGCGCCCGGCCACCGGTCGCCGGCAGTACGTCACGGTGCTGGAGTGGCTGCTCGACGTGCAGGCCGACTCCTCCCCGCACGAGCCGTACGAGCAGGTGTTCGGCCCGCAGGTGCTCTCCTCGGACGCGCTCGTGGTGGTGCTCACGCCGCTGCTCGACGAGCGTTCGGCGCAGATGCTGGCCCGGCTGGCCCGGGGCGGCCGGTTCGTGGTGGCGGTGGACACGTTGCCGGCCGAGCTGCCGGTGCCGAAGGACCGGGGGTGGGCCGAGGTGGCGTACCGGCTGTGGCGGCTGGACCGGGACACGATGATCGGCCAGCTCCGGGAGCACGGGGTGCCGGTGGTGCGCTGGGCCGGCGCGGGCAGCCTGGACGAGGTGCTGCGGGACGTGTCGCGGCTGGCGACCGCACCGAGGGTGGGCGTGCGGTGAGCGCGAGGAACGCAGCGCAGCGGAGTCCCGCAGTCGCGAACGGAAGGCGGCCCCGATGAATGCGATAGTCGAGCGGGTCCGTGGGGTGCGCTACCGGGTGGCTCGGGTCAGCGCGCTGCCGCTGCTGGTGCGCGGCGGCATCTTCCTGGTGGTGCTGGCCGGCTTCCTGCTCGCGTACCCGGTGCAGATGTTGGCCCCGCGGGCGCTGCTGGCCCTGGCGGTGGCCGCGGTGCTGCCCGCGGTCGGGCCGCGCCGGCTCTGGCCGACGTTCGCCGCGCTGGTGACGATCGCCGGCTGGCTGCTGGCCACGCTCGGCTACGACCGGCCGCCGGCGCTGTGGCGGCTGCTCGCGGTGGCCACGCTGCTCTACCTGGCGCACACGCTCTGCGCGCTCGCCGCGCTACTGCCCTACGACGGGCTGATCGACCCGGACGTGGTGCTGCGCTGGCTGGCGCGGGCCGGGGGGGTGGTGCTGGCCAGCGCCGTGCTGGGCATCGTGCTGGCCTGGCTCGGCGGGGTCGGCGACGTCGGCGGCTCGCAGGCGGCGACCGTGGCCGGACTGCTGGTCGCGGTGGGCCTGAGCGCGTTGCTGGAGTGGCTCCTGCGTCGCAGATGACGGGACGCGGTGAGGCGTTGCGCAGGTCACACCGGTTGTGCTCCGTCACAGAAGGGGGTCTCGCGCGGTATTACCGGAGCCGCCCGGGGAAAGATGGATGACGTGAATCCGAAGCGGATCCTTGTCGTGGGTGCCGGGCACGTTGGCCTGTACGCCGCTCTGCGCCTGTCCAAGAAGCTGAGCTCCCGTGAGGCCGAGGTGGTCGTCGTCGACCCCCAGCCGCACATGACGTACCAGCCGTTCCTCCCGGAGGCTTCGGCCGGCAACATCTCCCCGCGGCACGCTGTGGTGCCGCTGCGGCGGGAGTTGCGCAAGTGCACGGTGGTGGCCGGCACGGTCACCCGGATCGACCACGAGCGGAAGACCGCGGTGGTGCAGCCGATCAGCGGCCCGGCCCGGGAGATCCCCTACGACCACGTGGTGGTCGCCCCCGGCTCGGTCTCCCGCACCCTGCCGATCCCCGGCCTGCACGAGAACGGCATCGGGTTCAAGACCATCGGTGAGGCCATCTTCCTGCGCAACCACGTGCTGGACCGGCTCGACGTGGCGGCCGCCACGACCGACCCGGAGGTCCGCCGCCGGGCGCTGACGTTCACCTTCGTCGGCGGTGGCTACGCCGGCATCGAGGCGCTCGCCGAGATGGAGGACATGGCCCGCGACGCGCTGCGCTACTACCCCGAGCTGAAGCCGGAGGAGATGCGCTGGGTGCTGGTCGAGGCGACGCAGCGGGTGCTGCCCGAGGTGGATCGGGACATGGGCGCCTACACGGTGCAGCAGCTGATGAAGCGGAACATGGACATCCGGCTGGACACCCGCCTGGAGTCCTGCGTCGACGGGGTGGTGAAGCTCTCCGACGGCGACAGCTTCCCCTCCGACACCATCGTCTGGACCGCCGGCGTGAAGCCGTCGCCGATGCTGGACGCGACCGACTTCCCGCGCGACGAGCGGCGTCGGGTCACCTGCCGGCCGACGCTGCAGGTCGTGGACGGCGACCGGGTGGTCGAGGGCGCCTGGAGCGCCGGTGACTGCGCCGCGGTGCCGGACCTGACCAAGGAGCCGGGCAACTTCTGCTCGCCGAGCGCCCAGCACGCGGTGCGGCAGGCGGCCCGGATGGCCGACAACATCGCGAACGTGGTGCGCGGGCGTGAGCCGGTCGACTACAAGCACAAGCACGCCGGCAGCGTGGCCAGCCTCGGCCTGCACAAGGGCGTGGCGCAGGTCTACGGCATCAAGATGACCGGCTGGCCGGCGTGGTTCATGCACCGGACGTACCACATGTCGCGGATCCCGTCGTTCAACCGCAAGGTCCGGGTGGTGGTCGACTGGTCGCTGGCGTTCTTCCTCAAGCGTGAGGTGGTCGCCCTGGGCCAGCTGCACGACCCGCGTGAGGAGTTCTCCGAGGCGTCCGCCCCGCCGGTCGGCGCGGCGCGCGTCTGAGTCGTCGCGCGAGGGCCCCTTCCCGTACGTACGGGAGGGGGCCCTCGCCGTGCCCGGGGTCAGAAGCGCCAGGTCCACGCGTCGGCGGTCCGGGTGCCCGGACCGAAGAGCGCCTCCAGGGTCTGCCGCAGCGCCGGCGCGTGCGGGGTGTCGTCGGTCAGCGCCACGCAGGACGCCCCCCAGGCGTCAACGTCCCGGGCGGCCTGGCGGCGCTGCCGGTCGCCGACCGCCGGCGGCACGCCCCGCCGGGCCACGTCGGCGAGCAGGGCCGAGGTGGGGCGTTGCCAGGTGCCCATCGTGGCCGAGCCGTCGCTCCCGTACGGGCCGATGAAGAAGCCTTCCGGCATGCCGAACTCGATGCCGGTGGCGGTGGCCCAGCGCATCGGTCCGGGCTGCTGCGGGGTGGCCGTGGGCGCCGGCACCAGCACCCCGCCCGGACGTACGCACTGCCGCCAGTGGCCGCCGGTGACGAACTCGGGCAGCGGCGGCCGGTCGACGGTGGGCAGCGGGGTGGGGAAGACGCTGAGCAGCGCCGCGCCGACCGCGACCGGCACCAGCCGACAGGCCGGGCCCGGCTCGTGCAGCGCCCGGTGCACGGCGAGCGCGAGCACGGTGCCGACCAGCGGCAGCACCGCCAGGGCGAAGCGGGTGGGCAGCGCGCCGTCCACCACCGGCAGGCCGTCCAGCAGCGCGTACGGGCCGGGCACACCGGTGCGCTCCCGGCCGACCACGACCTCGGGGCCGAGCGCGAGCGCGGCCATCACCAGCGCCCCGGTCGCGGTGGCGCGCACCAGCGGTCGCCGCCCCGACCAGACCGCGCAGCCGGCCGCCACCAGCAGCAACGGCCAGCCCAGGAACGTGGTGAACTCGGCCGGACCGGTGGTCAGCCGGACCGAGTCCGGGCTGCCGAACACCGTCAGCGCGGAGAGCCGCGTCCAGCCGGTCAGGTCGGCGGAGAAGTAGACCGCCGGGAACATCCCGTCCGCCACCCCCTGCGGTCCGGCGAACTGCACCCAGAGCGGGTACGCCAGCACCGGCAGCGCCAGCCCGGCCGTGCCGAGCAGCCCGCCGGCGAAGCCGGGCAGCGCCCGGCGGGCCAGGTCCCGGTCGGCCAGCCCGTAGGCGACGGCCATCACCGCCAGGGTGAGCGCGGTGAGGAAGAGCACCTCCTCGCCGACGAAGACGCCGACGCAGACGGTGGCGGCCAGCCCGAACGCCGAGGACGCCGTCCGGCGGCGGTCCGGGCCGTCCGTCCGGCCGGCCGGGTCGGCGGCCCGCAGCAGCCGGACCACCAGCCAGACCAGCACCGGGACCAGCCACTGCGCGGTCATGTGCAGGTGGCCGTTGCTCTGCGAGACCATGCCGGGCCCGAAGCCGCAGAGCGCCGCGCCGAGTCCGGCGGCCAGCCGGTGGACGCGCAGTGTCCGGGTGAGCAGCAGGTACCAGGCGATCGCGGTGCCGGCCAGGTTGCCGGCGACCAGCAGGGCGAAGGTGACCGGGGCGCCGAACGCCAGGGTGACCGGGGCGAGCAGCACGCCGAGCGCCAGCACCGACGTGTTGGCCATCAGGTTGACCCCGTCGGGCGCGTTGAGCCGGTCGGTGACCAGACCGAGGTCGCCGCGCAGCACCCGGGCGTCGAGCGCCAGGAACCACTCGTAGAGCGTCTGGTCGGCGGGGTTGAGGGCGAGCATCCGGGTGCCCGGCGCCGGCCACAGGCCGTGGGTGAGCCAGCCGGCGAACACCACGAACAGCAGCCCGGCCAGCAGGTCGGCGCGGTGCCGACGGGCGGCGGCTGTCAACCACCGGGTGACCGCCGCCGGGCGGGCCACCCGGTCGTGGTCCGGCCCGGGTGCCGTGCGGGCGGCGCTGGTCACGGCCCCGACCCTATCGGCCGCACCCGCCGGGGTACGCCGAGGCGCGGCGCAGCCGCTACGGTGAGATCTGCACCGCCGCTCCTCGGACGCGCCGGTGTCACCCGCCCGGGTGGTGGAACGGCAGACACGGCCGCCTTAAAAGCGGCTGCCGAAAGGCGTGCGGGTTCGACCCCCGCCCCGGGCACCCGAACTCTCAGCTTTCCCACAGCTTCGCGCCGCACGCGCTGTGGTCACCACGTCTACCCTGGAGACGCACGTCTACGTGCGAACGACCCCCTGAGGGAGGCCTGAGAAGTGAAGTCCACGAACCCGGTGCTCGCCCGGCTCGGCCAGGCGGCCGAGCGTGAGCGGGCGGCCGGGTACGCCCAGCCCGGGCCGTACGGTCAGCCCGGATACCCCCAGCAGTACCCGCAGCAGCAGCCCTACCCGGGCGGCTACGGCCAGCCGGTGGCCCCGCCCGCCGTGACCCCGATGACCATCGACGACGTGGTCGTCAAGACGGTCCTCATGCTCGCCATCCTCGGCGCCTCGGCCGCGGCGGCCTGGGTGCTCGTGCCGGACGCCCTGGTCGGCGTCGCCTGGATCGGCGCCGCGGTGGTCGGTCTGGCGCTCGGCCTGATCATCTCGTTCTCCCGGATGGCGAACCCGGCGCTCGTGGTGGCGTACTCGATCGTCGAGGGCGTCTTCGTCGGCATGGTGAGCAAGGCGTTCAACACGCTCTACGACGGCATCGTGCTGCAGGCGGTGGCGGCCAGCTTCGGCGTCTTCTTCCTGATGGCGATGATCTACAAGGCGCGGATCATCCGGGCCACCCCGAAGTTCGCGCGGATCATGGTGGCGATCATCGCCGGCCTGTTCGGCGTCATGCTGGTCAACCTGGTGCTGTCGCTGTTCGGCGTGAACACGCACCTGCGTGACGGCAGCCCGCTCGCGATCGGCTTCAGCCTGGTCTGCATCGTGGTGGCGTCGCTGAGCTTCGTGCTCAACTTCGCGCAGATCGAGGAGGGGGTCCGGATGGGGCTCCCGCAGCGCTACGCCTGGACGGCCGCGTTCGGCATCGTGGTCGGCCTGGTCTGGCTCTACCTGGAGATCCTGCGGCTGCTCAGCTACTTCCAGGGCGACGACTGACCGTCCCGCCCGTCCCGCGACGCCCGCCTGCCGCTGCCGCGGCGGCGGGCGTCGCCGTTCTCCCCCTAGACTCGGCGGTGATGAGCGCAGCGGAGCTGGACCGGGTGGTGACCCTGCTGGTCCGACAGGTCGGGCACTGGCAACAGCCGCGCTGGTCGGCGCCGGCCGAGGGCGGCAACGTGTCCCGGGCGGACCTGGTGCACAAGCTGGTCCAGGAACTCGCCAACCTGGCCGCCGACGCGGCCGGCGAGCCGCGCCGGGAGGTGCCCCGGCTTCCCAGCGACCTGGCCCTGCCCGACCAGCTCCGGGTGGTCGCCGCCGACCTGGCCCTGGCCGCCCCGCCGGAGCCGGTGCTGGCCGGCGCCGTCGACGCGGTGGCCCGGACCCGCTCCGCCCTCTGATCGCGAGCCCTCGACCTCTGCCCCCTGCTCGCCGTCCCCGGCGTCGACACGGGGTGTCGCGTCGATGGCGGACGTCGCGCGACTCGCGCGCCGGTCGTCGTGGGTGGGGGTGCTGGCGATCAGGGCGGCTTCGAGGGCGGGTCAGCGCCGCAGCCAGCGGCGTACCTTGCGGCGTCGGGCCCGGTCCCGGGCCCGCAGCACCGCTGCCCGGTCGTGGCCGGCGGCCTCGGCCTGGCGGGCGTGCAGCAGCCCGTAGGTGAACGTGTTCTCGCCCTCGGCGAACGCCCGCAGCGCGTGGCGGCGCAGCACCTCCCGGGTCACCACCGAGTCCTGGTGGGTGCCGAGCAGGTCCTGGAGCGCCTTGAACCGCCTCACCAGCCGGGCGGCCGGCCGGCCCACGGCGGGTTCGCGGACCTCGACCGCGTAGCGGGCCGCCTTGTACTTCTTGCGCGCCTCGTGCAGCTCGACGTCCCCGGCCGGCCCGTCGACGCCGAGCGCCGCGTCCAACCGGTCGTCGGCCCGGCGCACCACCCGCCGGATCCGTCGGTCCACCCATCGGCGGTCGACCTCGCCGGTCGGGCCGTCGGCCAGCCGGTCCAGGCGGGTCAGCAGGTCGGAATAGCGGTCGGCGTCCAGGGCCGCCCGCAGCGTGGTGGTCGACCGGTCCAGGTCGGCGGCGAACCGCTCGCCGATCCGCGCGGGGACCGGGCCGAGCACCAACTCGTCCGGTAGGTCGTGCACGGCCCGGTCGAGCCGGTCGGCCATCACCTGGGTGTCGCGGACCCGGCCCAGCTCACCGCCGATCCACCGCAGCTCGGCGCGGAGCGCCTCGCTCTCCCGCCGGTCCCACAGCCCGCGGAACGTCCGCAGGGTGGCCCGCAGCCGGCGGGCCGCGACGCGCATGTCGTGGACCGCGTCCTCGTCCCCCTGGTACGCCGCCGCGTGGTTGCCGACGATCGTGTCCCGCTGCTCCCGGGCGTACCCGACGACCGGCCCGGCCGGGCCGGCGGGCGGGCCGTCGTCGAACCCGGCCAGGCGCCCGGCGACCGCGCGGTGGGACTTGCTGACCGGCACCTCCCGGGCGCCGGCCCCGGCCAGCCGGGCGGCCACCGCGTCGAGCAGCTCCTCGTCGCCGTCGACCAGCTCGACCTCGATCTCGTGCCACGTCCGCGCGACGCCGTCGATGAGATCCTCGGAGCGGACGTCGTCCTCGGCGACCTCGGCCAACACCCGACCGTCCGCGTCCAGCAGCCGGCGTTCGCGGCGGTGGTTGACGATCCTCGCCGCCGGAGCGACCGGGCGGCCCCGGGACGCGCCGCGGATCAGCGCGGCCAGCTCGGACGGCGGGCCGGCGTCGGCGGCCCCGGCCGGGAACTGGTGCTCGACCCGGGCGCCGCCGACCGCGCCCACCTTCAGGTGCCACCCCGCGTCGTGCCCACCGGTCCGCCGCCGCAGCGCGTGCCCGCTGCGCAGCAGGCGCAGGTCGTCGGTGTCCCAGTAGACGGCGTCCAGATCGGCGGCGGTGGCGTCGGACACCGTCACGACGCCACCGCACCCGGTCAGGTCGGGCAGCCGGAACCCGTCATCGCCGGAGAACTTGCGCTCGCGTTCGACGACGGTCGCCATACGGGTTCCGGTACCCGCCGGGGGCCGTGGTGAACCGGCCTCAGCTCAGGCGTTCGAGCACCATGGCCATGCCCTGGCCGCCGCCGACGCACATGGTCTCCAGACCGATGGTCTTGTCGTGCCACTCCAGCGCGTTGAGCAGGGTGCCGGTGATCCGGGCGCCGGTCATACCGAACGGGTGGCCGACCGCGATCGCGCCGCCCATCACGTTCAGCTTCTCCTCGGGGATGCCGAGCTGCCGGTACGACGGGATCACCTGGGCGGCGAACGCCTCGTTGATCTCCACCAGGTCGACGTCGTCGATGGTCATGCCGGCCCGTCCCAGCGCCTGCCTGGACGCCTCGACCGGGCCGAGCCCCATGATCTCCGGGGAGAGCGCGGTGACGCCGGTGGAGACGATCCGCGCCAGCGGGGTGAGCCCGAGCTCGGCCGCCCGCTCGGCGCTCATGATCACCACGGCGGCGGCGCCGTCGTTCAGCGGGCAGCAGTTGCCGGCGGTGATCCGGCCGTCCGGACGGAACACCGGCTTGAGCCCGGACACCGCCTCCAGGGTCACCCCGGGACGCGGGCCGTCGTCAGCGCCGACCACCGTGCCGTCGGGCGTGGTGACGGGGGTGATCTCGCGGGCCCAGAAGCCGTCCGCGATCGCCTTCTCGGCCAGGTTCTGGCTGCGGACGCCGAACGCGTCCATGTCCTCGCGGGTGACGTCGTGGACCTGGGCCAGGTTCTCCGCGGTCTGACCCATGGCGAGGTAGACGTCCGGCAGCTCGCCGGACTCCCGCGGGTCGGCCCACACCTCGGCGCCGCCCTGCGCGCGGGCCTTCGACCGCTCGCGCGCCTGCGCGAAGCGCGGGTTCTCCCAGCCGCCGCCGACGAGCGCCTGCGCCTCCGGGGGCAGGGTGTCCGAGTTGCCCCGGGCGTAGCGGGAAACCATCTCCACGCCGGCCGAGACGAACACGTCGCCCTCGCCGGCCCGGATCGCGTGCATCGCCATCCGGGTGGTCTGGAGCGAGGAGGCGCAGTAGCGGGTCAGCGTGGCGCCGGGCAGCCCGTCCAGGCCCAGCAGCGTGGCGACCACCCGGGCCATGTTGAAGCCCTGCTCGCCGCCGGGCAGCCCGCACCCGAGGTAGAGGTCGTCGATGGTGGTCGGATCGAGCCCCGGCACCTTGTCGAGGGCGGCCTGGACGATGGTGGCGGCGAGGTCGTCCGGGCGGACCTCGCGCAGGGAACCCTTGAACGCGCGGCCGATGGGGGACCGGGCGGTGGCGACGATGACGGCGTCGCGGGGCGACTCAATCGGCATGAACCAACGTTAACCCGTGGGTAACTTGCCGAGGAAGCCGTGCGTCGGGCGGGAAATGTCACCCCTTCGGCGGCCGGCGTCGGTGCCGGAACGCGACCGCGACCGCCGCCTCGACCGCCGGGAGCAGCGCGTGCGCCCACACCCGGTAGCCGTCGGCGGACGGATGGAAGCCGTCGTGGCAGAGCGTGCCGGCGTCGGCCCGGAACACCGGGCCGGTTTCGGTGCCCAGGTCGACCACCGTGCCCCCGGCGTCGAGCACGGCCACCGTCTGGGCTCGCGCCATCCGCCGGCCGGACCAGCCGAGCACCTGCCGCAGCGGGGCCGCGACCGCGCGGACCGCGCCGAGATCGGGACAGGTGCCCACGACCACCTCGACGTGGGCCTCGCGCAGCCGGCGGACCGCCGAGCCGAGGTAGGCCGCCGCGTCGGCCGGCCGGCTCAGCGCGGTGGCGTCGTTCGCCCCGATCAGCACCACCGCCACGTCCGGCCGCTCGCCGAGCAACGCCCGGGCCACCTGGGTGGCCAGGTCGGTGGCGCGGGAGCCCGAGACGCCGACGCTCGACAGGTGCACCCGCCGGCCGGTCGGGCCCTCGGCGAGCAGGTGGGCGAGCTGGCCGCCGATGGTCTCCTCGAACCGGTCGACGCCCACGCCGAGCGCCGACGAGTCGCCGAGCAGCACCAGCCGCAGCGGTGGCGCGTCGGCCCGGCCGACCGTGGCCCGCAGCACCAGCCCCAGCTCGGGTTGCGCGTACTCCCGGGTGCGGGCGGCGATGGCCTGACCGGCCAGGACCGCCGCCCCGCCCACGGTGCCGGCCAGCAGTGACAGGGCCGCGGTCCGGCCCCACCGGGCCGCCTCACTCAATCCGCTCATGCCGTTCCCTCCAGCGTCGCCGGGTCGGCGGCGGTGCCGGTCCGGGGCACCACGCCGACGCCGAAGAAGGCCCGCCGGCGAAGCTGGGCCCACCGCCCGCCGGGCCCGCGGTCGCGACCCCGTAGCTGGGCGCCACTGACCTCGGTGCCGGCGTGCCGGGCCGCCGCGTGGGCGGCCTCCGGGAGCGACCGTACGCCTTCCAGGCCGGCAAGCGAAGACCTGCGCTCGGGCGCCGCCCCCAGCGCGGAGAGCACGGTGGGCAGCAGCGCCGCCGCGGCCATGGCGTAACCCTCCGCGGACGGGTGGAAACGGTCCCAGGCGAACATCCGGCCGGGCTCGGCGGCGAACCGCGGCCCCAGCAGATCGCCGAGGGAGACCGTCCGGCCGCCCGCCTCCACCACGGCGACCGTCTGGGCGGCCGCCAACTGGCGGCTCCAGCGCCGGGCCAACCATCGCAGCGGCGGTTGGATCGGCCGGATCGTGCCCAGGTCGGGGCAGGTGCCGACGACCACCTCGCAACCGGCGGCGCGCAGCGTGCGAACCGCGTCGACCAGGTAGCGCACCGCCATCGCGGGCGGGGTCCGGTTGGTGACGTCGTTGCCGCCCACCAGCACGACCGCGACGTCCGGCGCGACCTCCAGCGCGGACTCGACCTGCGGCTTCAGACCGGCGGACAGGGCGCCCACCACGGCGAACCGGTGCAGCCGGACCGGCTGGTGCAGGCGGCGGGACAGCCCGGTGGCCAGCAGCGAGCCGGGCGTCTCGCGGCGCCGGTGCACGCCGTAGCCGGCGGCGGAGGAGTCACCCAGGACGACCATGGTGACCGGCCGGCCGGGGAAGCGCGCGCCGTAGACGCCGTCACACCGTGGCGGGGGCGCCTCGGCCATCGGGATGGTGCGCCGGGCCTGCCGGGCCTGCCCGAGCAGCACCCCACCGGTGGCAGCCGTGGCCGCCACCGTGGCGCCCGTGCCGATCGCCGCGAGGCGGGCGATCCGCCAGGCGCGTCGCCGGCGGACCGGCGCGACGGAACCAGCGTCCCCCATGAACCGACAGTATCGCGCCGGCCCGACCGTCGCTGTCCTTGATCGGGTGGCTGGCGGATGGCCGTTCTGGGTACCTGAGGGGTGGGCTTGCCACCGGGGCGCACCCTGGTCGGCGGAGAAGGGCGGAATCATGGGAAAGACGTTGAAGCGCAGCGCCGCGTTCGCCGCGCTGGCCCGGGCGCTGGCGGCCGGGGCGCGCGGCGGGCCGTCGCTGGGCGTCCGGTTGGCGGCGCTGCCCCGGATGATCCGGGCGACCAGCCGTAGGGAGTACGACGGCGGGCTGCGGCTGGCGCTGATGGCCGGGGCGGCGGCGTACGTCGTCTCCCCGATCGACCTGCTGCCGGAGATCCCGTTGGCGATCTTCGGGCTGGCCGACGACGCGGTCATGGTCACCTGGCTGGCCGGCAGCGTGCTCGCCGAGACCGAACGGTTCCTGGAGTGGGAGGCACGTCGCGGCTCCGTCATCCCGGGGCATGTGGCCCCCTGACGGCACGTACGCTGGGCGGCGAAACCGGCTGACCGGCCGCCCCACGACGGCGGCGCGACGAAGGGCACAACGAGGTGCAGTACTACGACAACGTCGTCGAGCTGATCGGCAACACCCCGCTGGTCCGCCTGCGCAACGTCACCGAGGGCATCCAGGCGACGGTGCTGGCGAAGGTGGAATACGTCAACCCCGGCGGTTCGGTCAAGGACCGGATCGCGCTGCGGATGGTGGAGGACGCCGAGAAGGCCGGCATCCTCGGCCCGGGCGGCACGATCGTGGAGCCGACCAGCGGCAACACCGGCGTCGGGCTGGCCCTGGTGGCCCAGCTCAAGGGTTACCGCTGCGTCTTCGTCTGCCCCGACAAGGTCAGCCAGGACAAGCAGGACGTGCTGCGGGCGTACGGTGCCGAGGTGGTGGTCTGCCCGACCGCTGTCGCGCCGGAGGACCCGCGCTCCTACTACAACGTCTCCGACCGGCTGGCCCGGGAGATCCCCGGCGCGTGGAAGCCCGACCAGTACAGCAACCCGGCCAACCCGCGTTCGCACTACGAGACCACCGGCCCGGAGCTGTGGCGGCAGACCGAGGGGAAGATCACCCACTTCGTCACCGGTGTCGGCACCGGCGGCACCATCACCGGCATCGGCCGTTACCTCAAGGAGGCGTCGGAGGGCCGGGTCAAGGTGATCGGCGCGGACCCGGAGGGCTCGGTCTACTCCGGCGGCACCGGCCGGCCCTACCTGGTCGAGGGCGTCGGCGAGGACTTCTGGCCGACGACGTACGACCGGTCGATCGCCGACGAGATCGTCGAGGTGTCCGACAAGCAGTCCTTCGAGATGACCCGACGGCTGGCCCGGGAGGAGGGGCTGCTGGTCGGCGGCTCCTGCGGCATGGCCGTGGTGGGCGCGCTGGAGGTGGCCCGTAAGGCCGGCCCGGACGACGTGATCGTGGTGCTGCTGCCGGACGGCGGCCGGGGCTACCTGTCGAAGATCTTCAACGACAGGTGGATGGCGCGCTACGGCTTCCTGGACGACTCGGGCACCGAGCCGACCGTGGCCGACGCGCTCGCCGGCAAGCCGGGGGGCCTGCCCGAGCTGGTGCACGTGCACCCGACCGAGACGGTCCGCGACGCCATCGACTACATGCGGGAATACGGCGTCTCCCAGCTCCCGGTGCTCAAGGCCGAGCCGCCGGTGGTGACCGGCGAGGTGGCCGGCTCGATCGCCGAGCGGGACCTGCTCGACGCGCTCTTCACCGGCCAGGCCCACCTGCACGACACGATCGAGCGGCACATGGGCGAGCCGCTGCCGATGATCGGCGGCGGGCAGCCGGTCAGCGAGGCGGTCGGGCTGCTGGAGAAGGCCGACGCGGCGCTGGTGCTCGTCGACGGCAAGCCCAAGGGCGTCCTCACCCGCCAGGACCTGCTCGCCCACCTCGGCGCCCACTGAGATGTAAGGCGGGGCCCCTTCTTAACGCCTGGCGTATAGGAAGGGGCCCCTATTAACACCCCTCACCGGGCACCCAGCTCGGTGGGGACCGCCACCACGTCGACGTACGCTCCCTTGCGCAGCAGGGTCACCGGCAACCGGACGCCGATGGCCGGGCCGAGCATCAGCCGTTGCAGGCTCTGCCCGTCCCGCACCGGTCGCCCGCCCACCGAGACGATCACGTCGCCGAGGTAGATCCCGGCCGGGCTGCCCGGCACCACCTCCACCACCCGCAGCCCGCGCCGCTGGCCGGTTCGCGCGGTCACCTCCGGCGGCAGCGGCACCGGCGCGCCGGCCACCCCCAGCCACGCCCGCCGCACCCGCCCCTGCCCGGTCAGGTCGGCGACGATCTGCCGGGTGGTGGGGTTCACCGGCACGGCCAACCCCAGCCCGTACCCGGCGACCGCGGTGTTCACCCCCACGACGCGGCCGGCGGAGTCGGCGAGCGCTCCGCCCGAGTTGCCGGGGTTGAGCGCGGCGTCGGTCTGGATGACGTCCTCGATCAGCCGGACCAGCCGACCGTCCCGCGCGGGCAGCGAGCGGCCCAGCCCGGAGACCACGCCGGCGGTGACCGACCCGGCGAGCCCCATGGGGTTGCCGACGGCGACCACCAGTTGCCCGATCCGCAGCCGGTCGGCGGCGCCCAGCTCGACCGGCGACACGCCGACCTCCTCGGCGCGCAGCACGGCCAGATCCGACAGCGGGTCCGCGCCGACCACCCGGAACCGGGTCTCGGTGCCGTCGCCGAAGGCGGCCACGCCGCCGTTCGCGCCCTGCACGACGTGCGCGCTGGTCAGCAGCAACCCGTCCGGGTCGATCACCACGGCCGAGCCGGCGCCCGCGCCGCGCGGCGTCCGCACCGACAGGGCCGCGACCGCGGGCAGCACCTTCGCCGCCACGCCGGTCACCACCCGGGAGTACGCGTCGAGCGCGGCGTCGTCGGCCCGCCCGGTGTCCTCGGTGTCCATGTCGCCCCCAACGCGGCACCTGTCCGCGCCCATGCCCGCATCCGCTGAGAGCGAACGGCGGAGGTGTTAAGCGGGGGCCCCTCCTCTACCGAATGCGTTAAAAAGGGGCCCCTCCTTACACCGCGTGCGTGTAGCGGAGCTGGGGGACGAGGGCGGTGCCGATGCGGTCGGTGCGCCGCTCGCCGGTGGCGCGCCAGCCGCCGCGCTCGTAGAAGCGGCGCCCGGCGGCGTTGTCCTTCAGCACCCACAGCGCCGCCCGCGTCCAGCCCCGGTCCCGCATGGCGGCCAGCGCGTCCACCATCAGCGCCCGCCCGGTGCCCCGGCCCCGCTCGTCCGGCTCCAGGTGGATGGCGTTGAGCAGGCCGGTCGCCGGGTCGCCCTCGTCGTCCGGACCCAGGTAGCTGAAGCCCACCAGCCGCCCGTCCCGCTCGACCACAGTCATCCGGTGGTCCGCGCCCTCCCAGGTCAGCCGCTCCACCCAGTAGTAGCCCATCGCCTCCTCGCTGGGGTCGGCCAGCGCCTCCGGCGGCAGGAACGACGAGTACGCCGCCACCCGGGAACGCTGGTGCAGGGCGCCGACCGCCATCAGGTCGGCCTCGGTCGCGGGGCGTAAGGAGACGGTCACCCCGGCGACGGTACCCGCCGGGGCGGCACCGGCACCGTCCGCAGGTCCTCGGCGATCACCAGGTCCCCGGTGAAGTGTTCCCGGGCCTCGTCGTGGAACCGGCGCGGGTCGGCGTACCGCTGGGAGAAGTGGGTGAGCACGAGCGTGCGTACCCCCGACTCGGTCGCCACCCGCGCGGCCTGCCCCGCCGTGAGGTGGCCGACCTCGGCGGCGAGTGCGGCCTCCGACGCCAGGAACGTCGATTCGATGACCAGCAGGTCGGCGTGCTCGGCCAGCGCGTACACCCCGTCGCAGAGCCCGGTGTCCATCACGAACGCGAACCGCTGCCCCGGTCGGACGACGCTCACCTCGTCCCGGCTGACGCGACGCCCGTCGAGGTCCAGGTGGCCCTCGCGGAGCAGCGTTCCGACCGCCGGACCGGCGATGCCGTACGCGGACAACCGCTCCGGGAGCAGCCGGCAGCCGTCCGGCTCGACCAGCCGGTAGCCGTACGTCTCGACGGGGTGCCGCAGCCGGCGCGCCTCCAGCGTGCCGATGCCCAGGCTGATCCGCTGCCCGTCGGCGTCGATCGGCTCGACGGCCAGCTCGGCGGTCTCGTGGAAGCTGGACGCGTGGCGCAGCCGGGCGAAGTATTCGGCGCCGCCGGCCGGGAAGTGCACGGCCACCGGGCGGGGCACCCGGTCCAGGGAGAGCCGCTGGATCATGCCGGGCAGCCCGAGACAGTGGTCGCCGTGGAAGTGGGTGACGCAGATCCGGGTCAGGTCGGTGGCGGTGATCCCGGTGTGCAGCATCTGGCGCTGGCTGCCCTCGCCCGGGTCGAAGAGGATCACCTCGTCGTCCCAGCGCAGCAGGTAGCCGTTGTGGTTGCGCGCCCGGGTGGGGGCCTGGCTGGCCGTACCGAGCACCACCAGCTCGCGCATCGACAAGGTCGTCCCCCAGACATGAAGCGACCCCCGGGGCTTCCGCGCTCGCGCGCGGGCCGGCTGGACTGGGCCGGCACCCCCGGGGGTCGGGTGGCTGTCGTGGTTTCGCCGCACCGCTGCCACACGGTCTCGACGATCGTGCTGTGCCCGCCTCGCGGCGGACGAGTTTTCACTGTCGAGGACAGCGGCTAGCGGACAGCCACCTCACGAGTCCGATTGCTATACAAGTCTGGACCACCTCCTTTCCCGTGTACCGCCACGCTATCCACTTCCCGGCGGCCTCGGCAACGGATTTCGATCACAGACGTTCACTCCACGCCGATCGGACCCTCGCGAGGGCCGTCGGTGTGCGCGGGCTGCACCGCCAGCGACGGGAAGTTGGCCAGGTCGCCCTCGGGCTCGGCGTCCCACTCGGGGAAGACCAGCGGGCTCTGCAGATAGAGGCAGAGCAACTGGGTGAGCTGGTGCAGGCCGTCGAGGTGGGTGCGCTCGTGGCCGTGGGTGGCGTCCACGCCGAAGCCGAGCAGCGCCACCCGGGCGTGCGCCCCGGCCTCGACCGCCGACGCCGCGTCCGAGCGGTAGTAGTCGAACACGTCCCGGACCAGGTCGACGCCGTGCTCCTTGGCGATCGAGGCCAGGTTGCGGGTCAGGTGGTAGTCGAACGGTCCGACGCCGTCGCCCATGGCCAGGGTGGCGGCGTTCTCCCGGGACTGCTGGCCGGGCGCGACCACCGCCGCGTCCACCGAGACGATCTCCGCCACGTCCGGGTCGAGCCCGTGGCTGGCGCCGTGGCCGATCTCCTCGGTGACGGTGACCAGCAGGTGCGCGGTGACCGCCGGGGTGACGCCCGCGTCGACCATCGCCTTGAACGCGGTCAGCACGGCGGCGACGCCGGCCTTGTCGTCCAGGTGGCGGGATTTCACGTACCCGCTGGGGGTGATCGACGGGTTGGGCAGCAGCGCTACGAAGTCGCCGGTGTCGATGCCGAGCGCCCGCAGGCCGGCCTCGTCGGTGACCGGCTCGTCCACCCGGACCTCGACCAGCTCCCAGCCGACGCCCTGCAGGTCGACCGCCTCGTTGTAGCGGTGCCCGCTCGCCTTCAGCGGAAGGATCTGGCCGGTGACCACCCGGTCCAGGTCGTCGGTGAAGATCCGCACGTGGGCGCCCTCGGCGAAGCGGGCGCTGTGCGTGCCGATCGGATTGATCTCCAGCCGGCCGTTCTCCTTGAGCCGCTTCACCATGCCGCCGATGGTGTCGGTGTGCACCACGACCGCGCGGTCCGCGCCGGTGGCCCGGGGCCCGGGCAGGCAGGCGCTCAGCGCCCCGCGCCGGGTCAGCGTGGAGCTGATCCCGAGCGCGGAGAGCCGTTCGCCCACGTACTGCTGGATGTGGTCGGTACGCCCGGACGGGCTGGGGATCTCCAGCAGTTCCACCAGCACCTGGCGCAGATATTCGAGGTCGAGCTTGAGCGGTTCGGGTTTCCGTGCGGTCATGCCCCAGAGCCTGCCGCACCGGCCGGCGACCAGAGTCGCTGCGGTGCCCGCGTGCCCGGGAAGAGGAGGTCGACGAACCGTTCGGCGGTCGGCTGCGGCTCGTGGTTGGCCAGGCCCGGCCGTTCGTTGGCCTCGATGAAGACGTGTTCCGGCGCGTCCGGGGCCGGCACCAGCAGGTCCAGCCCGGTGACCGGGATGTCCAGCGCCCGGCTGGCGGTCACGCACGCCTCGGCGATCGTCGGGTGCAGCTCGGCGGTCACGTCGTGGATGGTGCCGCCGGTGTGCAGGTTGGCCGTCCGGCGGACCGCCAGCACCTGCCCCTCCGGCAGCACGTCGTGCATCTGGAAGCCGGCCTCGGCCACCACCTCGCGGGTCATGCCGTCGATCGGGATCCGGGACTCGCCGCCGGTGGCGGCGGCCCGGCGGCGGCTCTGCCGCTCGATCAGCTCGGTGACGTCGTGCACCCCGTCGCCGGTGATCTGCGCCGGCCGGCGGACCGCGGCGGCCACCACCTCGTGGTCGATCACCACCACCCGCAGGTCGTCGCCCGCGCGCAGCTCCTCGATCAGCACGTCCGGGCAGAACCGGCGGGCCAGTTCCACGGCGGCGGTCAGCGCCTCGGGGGTGCGTACGCCGACGGTGATGCCGTTGCCCTGCTCGCCCCGCGCCGGCTTGACCACCACCGGCCCGACGTCGTTCAGGAACGACACGTCGTCGGGCTCGCCGGTGGCGGTGCGCCCGCGCGGCACGGACAGCCCCGCCTCGGTGAGGATGCGCCGGGTGACCCGCTTGTCGTCGCAGCGACTCATCGCCACCGCCGAGGTCAGCTCGGACAGCGACTCACGGGTGTGGATGGTCCGGCCGCCGCTGGTCAGCTTCAGCTCACCCCAGTGCGGGTCGGTCACCTCCACCCGGATGCCACGTCGCATCGCCTCGTCCGCGACGATCTTGGCGTACGGGTTCAGCCCGTCGTAGCCCTCCGGCATGGCCGGCAGGAAGAGCCGCTCGTTGATCGGGTTCTTCCGCTTCACGCAGAGCGTGCCGGTGCGGTGGAAGCCGAGCCGCTCGTAGAGCCGGATCGCGCCCGAGTTCTCCGCCAGCACGGACAGGTCCACGTACGCCCGGCCGCGCTCGTCCAGCCGGTCGGCGAGCGCGGTGAGCAGCGCCTGGCCGGTGCCGGGCGGCGCGGTGTTGAAGTCCACCGTGAGGCACCAGAGGCTGGCGCCGTTCTCCGGGTCGTCGAAGACCGCGACGTGGTCCACGCCGGTGATGGTGCCGACCACCTCGCCGGTGACGTCCTCGGCGACCAGGTGCAGGAACCGGTCGGTGCCGGCGTTGTCCACCAGCACCTCGACCGGGGCGGTGACCATGCCGTTGCGGGCGTAGATCCGGTTCACCGCGTCCGCGTCCTCGGCGTCGCGCAGCGCCCGGATGGTCAGCCCGGGGATCTCGCCGCCCTCGGTGGCCGCCGGCCGGCGCTCGCCCAGCGGCAGCCGGTAGGTCAGCGACGGGTCGATGAACAACTCGTCCGGCAGCCGGGAGACCAGCACGTGCGGGTCGCGCAGGTAGATGCAGATGTCCCGGGCGCCGTTCGCCTCGGAGCGCAGCACGTCGGCCACGTGCACCTGGTCGGCGAAGGTCTGGCCGAAGACCAGCCGGCCCCAGCCGCAGTCCAGCACGACGCCGGAGGCGTCGGCGGGCTCGGGATCCGGGCGGCGCGGCTCCGGCGTGCCCGGCGCGACCGGGTCGCCGCCCGGGCCGGTGCGTTCCCGGCGCCGGCCCAGCACCCGTTCCCGGTCGGTACGTGCCGTGCCGGTGGCGAGGGTGTCGGTCATGGTCAGTCGATTCCGTGGCTCTGGAGCCACATTTCCAGAAGTCCCAGTTGCCACAGCTTGTTTCCGTTCAACGGGGTCAGTTCGGCATTCGGGTCGGCGAGCAGCGCGTCGACGTAGTCGGCGCGGAACAGGTCGCGGCGGCGCGCCTCCGGGGCGCCGAGCGCGTCGCGTACCCGGTCGAGGAGCTTGCCCTCCAGGTGGGTGAGGCCGGGCACCGGGAAGTAGCCCTTGGGCCGGTCGATGACCTCGTGCGGCAGCACCCGCCGGCCGATCTCCTTGAGCACGCCCTTGCCACCCTGGGCCAGCTTCAGCTCCGGCGGGCAGCTCGCGGCCAGCTCGACGAACTCGTGGTCGAGGAACGGCACCCGGGCCTCCAGCCCGTGCGCCATGGTCATGTTGTCGACCCGCTTCACCGGGTCGTCGGTCAGCATGACCTGGGTGTCGATCCGCAGGCCCGCGTCGACAGCGGTCTGCGCGCCCGCCCGGCCCAGGTGCGCCGCCACGAACTCGCGTGCCGGGTCGCCGTCGGCCAGCCAGTCGGGGTTGAGCACCCGGGCCAGCCCGGCCGCGTCGCGGTCGAAGAACGCCTTGGCGTACGTGTCGAGCGCCGCCTCCCGGTCCACCCCGGCCAGCGGCGGGTACCAGTGGTAGCCGCCCAGGATCTCGTCCGCGCCCTGGCCCGACTGGACCACCTTCACGTGCCGGGCGACCTCCTGGCTGAGCAGCCAGAACGCCACGCAGTCGTGGCTGACCATGGGCTCGCTCATGGCCGCGACGGCGGCCTCCAGCGGCGGCAGCAGGTCACCGGTGGGCACCCGGATCTGGTGGTGGTCGGTGCCGAAGGTCTTGGCCACCAGGTCGGAGTAGACGAACTCGTCGCCCTCCCGGCCGCCCACCGCGTCGAAGCCGATGGAGAACGTGCCGAGGCCGGAGCGACCCTGCCCCTCGCCGGCCAGCAGCGCGACCACCAGGCTGGAGTCGAGGCCGCCGGAGAGCAGCACGCCCACCGGCACGTCGGCCACCATCCGCCGGCGCACGGCGGTGGTCAGCGAGTCGAGCAGCGCGTCCTGCCAGTCCCGTTCGGACCAGCCGGCCCGCTCGTCGGCCCGCCCGAACGCCGGGTCCCAGTAGACCCGCTCCCGGGTGGTGCCGTCCGCCTCGTACACCTTGACCGTGGCCGGCGGCAGCTTGGTGACGCCGGCGAGGATGGTCCGCGGCGGCGGCACGATGCTGTGGAAGCTCAGGTAGTGGGCGAGCGCCACGCGGTCGATGGTGGTGTCGACGCCGCCGCCGGCCAGCAACGCCGGCAGAGTCGAGGCGAAGCGCACCACGCCGGGGCTCTCGGCCAGGTAGAGCGGCTTGATGCCGAGGCGGTCCCGGGCCAGCACCAGGCGGCCGGTGTCGCGTTCGCTGATCGCCACCGCGAACATGCCGATCAGGTGGTCGACGAAGTCGAGACCCCACTCCGCGTAGGCCTTGACCACGACCTCGCTGTCCCCGGAGGAGAAGAAGCGGTGGCCCTTGGCCTGGAGTTCGGCGCGCAGTTCCCGGTAGTTGTAGATGCAGCCGTTGAAGACCCCGGTGAGGCCCGCGGCGGCGTCGACGATCGGTTGGCCGCTGGCTGCGGACAAGTCGATGATCTTGAGGCGCCGGTGTCCCAGCGCGGTCGGGCCCTGCGACCAGACGCCGCTGTCGTCGGGCCCTCGGTCACTCATCGTGGCCGCCATCCGCTCCACGGCCGAGACGTCGGCGCGTGAACCGTCACGGCGGAACTCTCCCGCAAGTCCGCACATACGAGCCAATGCTGCCAGAGCTTGTTGCGGTTCGCCTGTTGAGACGATGACGAACGTGTGACAGCTTGCTACAGTGCGCCGTCACCGAGGGTGGTCGCCCGTCACGGCGCCGGTTCCTGCCCGCCCGACGGCGGATGCCGGAAATGCACCGGGCCCACGGTGTGACGAACACCGCAGGCCCGGGTCGCCGGGTCAGCTCCCGGTGCGGGCGACGCCGACCGGGCAGCTCAGCCCGTTGGGGCCGTGGTTGCAGTAACCGTTCGGGTTCTTCGTCGGGGCCAGGTACTGCTGGTGGTAGTCCTCGGCGAAGTAGTAGTCGCCCAGCGGGGCGATCTCCGTGGTGATCTCGCCCTTGCCGGCGCGGGCCACGATCGGCGCGAACGCGTCCCGCGAGGCCTGCGCCGCGGTGCGCTGCTCGTCGGTGGTGGTGTAGATCGCCGAGCGGTACTGGGTGCCCACGTCGTTGCCCTGGCGCATGCCCTGGGTCGGGTCGTGGTTCTCCCAGAAGACCTTGAGCAGGTCCTCGTAGGCGATCTTCGACGGGTCGTAGACCACCTGGACCACCTCGGCGTGCCCGGTCATGCCGGAGCAGACCTCCTCGTACGTCGGGTTGGTGGTGAAACCGCCCGCGTAACCGGCCGACGTGGTGATCACGCCGGGCAGGGTCCAGAACAGGCGCTCGGCGCCCCAGAAGCAGCCCATGCCGAAGACGGCGACCTGCGCGCCCTCGGGGAAGGGCCCCTTCAGCGAAGAGGGCAGCACCTCGTGCCGGTCGGCGATCGGCATGGCGAGCGGGCGACCCGGCAGGGCCTGGTCAGGAGAGATCATCTCGGCCTTCATGCGGCGGAGGAACACGGTGGGACTCCTCTCGTGGCTTTCCCAGCGTGTACAACAGCGCCGGTCCCCGCTTCCTTACCCGTTCGGGCAACCGTCAGGCGGGCCGACCGCGCCGGTAGCGGTTCTTCGTGTAGTCGTTCACCCATTTCTGGCCGCTCCGCCACGTGCCGTCATCCGCCTTGACGGCTTTCAGTCGGCCCCTCATGGCAGCAACGCGAAGGGCGTTCTCGGACAGGTCGGCCGTAGCCAAGGCCGGGAGCGGCAGCAACTTCACCGGACCTGCCACTGCCGGCATGACGAAGCGGTAGAGGTTGGCCGTGACACTGCGAGCGATCAGCTCTCCCAGCAGCCCCGGGTCGCCGACGTCGGCACGGCGCATGGCGCGTAGGTAGGTGTCGCGGTCCCGCTTGTAGATGATGGCGGGCGGATAACCCAGCCTGCCGAGCAGGAGACTGAGCACCAAGCGGCCGGTTCGGCCGTTTCCGTCGAGGAACGGATGAATGGCCCCGAACTCGTTGTGAAGCACCGCCAACCGCTCGGCGAGGGGAGTCTCCGCCTTCGCCGGCAGTTCTCCGACCTGGTCGAGCCAACTGCGGATCCGCGCATCCACCTCAGGCCAGGATGGGGGCTTCATCCCTCCGGGGAAGCGTGCGATCTCGTGGCGCCGGAAGTTGCCGGGCCCTTCGAGATCGGTAGCGTGCGGGTGCGGATCGACGGTCCAGACCGGGGTCATCGCGACGTGGTGGATGTGCCGCACCTCTTGGAGCGAGAGCAGCGCGTCGGACGGCCAGTCACCGGGCTCCAGCGCCTGGCCGTAGACCCAACGGGCTGCGTCGGCGTAGCCCCGCACCTCCATGTAGTCCCGCAGTGGTTTGGCGCCGACGGCCCGGCCCTCGTCGAGAAGCTTCTCGACTTCCTGAAGAACGAGGGTGTTCCCCTCGATCGCGGTGCTGTTGTGCGCCTCCTGGTGCCAGATCTCGGCCCAGATGTCTTCCGCTTCGGCAGGTGTCGGTAGCCCGCCCAGCCGGTCGCGCAGCTCGCCAACCGCCTCCTCCATGCGCTGATACACGGCGGCGCGGGAAGGGCGCCCAGGGCCGGACATGACCTGCTCCCAATTTTGTTCGGTTCGAGGAATCAAAACGTACCGAACAAATTCGCCGCCCTCGGTCGACGCGCCGAGCGGATGTCTGGCGGGTTCCGGTCAGCCGTCCAGCGCGGCGGAGATCCGGCCGGCGAAGTCGGCCGCCTCGGCGTCGTCGGCGTACCGGGTACGCGGCCAGAAGAAGCCGCGCAACCCGTCGCCCTTGGTCCGGGGCACCACGTGGGTGTGCAGGTGCGGGACGGACTGGGACACAGTGTTGTTCATCGCCACGAACGTCCCACCGGACCCCAGACCGGCCTCCACCGCTACCGCCATGCGCTGGACCAGCCGGAAGTAGCCGGGCAGCGCGTCGGCGGGCAGGTCGGCGATCGTCACCAGGTGGGTACGGGGCACCACCAGCACGTGTCCCTTGAACACCGGCCGGGTGTCCAGGAACGCCACCCCGTCCGGCTCGTCGCTGACGGTGAAGGCCGGCACCTCGCCGGCCACGATGCCGCAGAACACGCACCCGCTCATCCAGGCAGCCTAGGACCGGGTGGACCGGTGCGTCACCGCTGGTCGAGATAGGTGTCCCAGTCGTCGTCGGGGACGCCGGTCGGGCCGGTCTCGCCGTTGGCCAGGCGCGCCCGGATGTCCGCCTCCCATCGCAGCGCCCACCGGCGTAGCTCATCGACCTGAGGCTCGGTGAGCCCGTACGAACGGAAGGTCCGGCTGTCCCGCTCCGTCACCCCACCCAGACGATCGGCCAGTTCTTCGAGGGCGAATCCAGCGGTATGGCGGGCGGCGAGACGCTCCAGCTCAGACCATGCGAGCCGCTCGTTGGCGGCGCGGACGTCGATGTAGTCCCGGTGTGCGGCGCGGTCGTGCAACGCGCGGACTTTGAGCCCGATCGCGTCCTCGAAGGCGAGCACCGGAAAGCGGCATGGCAGCGGCCGTAGCGAAGTCGATGTCCTGGGAGGGGCGGTCAACCAGGTCGTGAGCGCACATGGCATAGCCACCCGCGAGCACCAGCCCCAGGTCGTCGCCGGCGGCGAAGCCGATTTCCAGCAGGCGACGGTGCAGTTCGTCCATCGTCAGGCGGCGAGGTCCGGTAGACGCCGCTCCCAGAGGCGTGTCACGCGGCGCGCGGTCAACCGTCGAATGCGCGGCCAGTCCTGGCGGAGGAGCGCGGCGTTGACGTATCGGACGACATCGCTCCGCTGGCCGCAGTCGAGCAGAAGGCAGTAGAGGGTCAGCCGTTCACGCGCATCGTCGAGGTCGTAATCGGTCGGGCCCGACCACGCGAGCCTCAGCGGCAGGCTCACCCGGCCCGTTCGTGGACCGGCCAGGGCCTCCAGCGAGGTTGGGATCCGGTCGATCACGCCGAGCAGGCGGGACGGCAGCGCGTCGGTCGAACTCACCGGCCCAGTATGGCCGACCGGCCCGACAACCTCATGGATGTGACCCGCGCCCGGGTTCCCGGCGGCCGGACGGACCGGCCGACTAACGTCTCGGGCATGAGTCACGGCTTCGAGACGCTCGCCATCCACGCCGGCCAGGACCCCGAGGCCCGCACCGGCGCGGTGATTCCACCGATCTACCAGACCAGCACCTACGCCCAGGACGCCGTCGGCGCGCCCCGCGAGGGCTACGAGTACAGCCGCTCCGGCAACCCCACCCGGGACGCGTTGCAGGAGTGCCTGGCCGCGCTGGAGGGTGGCCCGGTGGCGCTCGCCTTCGCCAGCGGCCTCGCCGCCGAGGACACGCTGCTGCGCACCGTGTGCAAGCCCGGCGACCACGTGGTGATCCCGGACGACGCGTACGGCGGCACCTATCGGCTGTTCGCGAAGGTGGCCGAACGCTGGGGCCTGGACTACACCCCGGCGAAGGTCTCCGACCCGGACGCGGTCCGCGCCGCGATCCGGCCCGGCGCCACCCGGATCGTCTGGGTGGAGACGCCGACCAACCCGCTGCTCGGCATCGCCGACATCGCCGCGCTGGCCGCCGTGGCGCACGACGCCGGCGCGCTGCTGGTGGTCGACAACACGTTCGCCTCGCCCTATCTCCAGCAGCCGATCGCGTTCGGCGCGGACGTGGTGGTGCACTCCACCACCAAGTACGTCGGCGGGCACTCCGACGTGGTCGGTGGCGCGCTGGTCGCCGCGGACCGGGCGCTCGGCGAGGAGTTGCGCTACCACCAGAACGCGATGGGCGCGATCAACGGCCCGTTCGACGCCTGGCTCACCCTGCGCGGCATCAAGACCCTCGGGGTACGGATGGACCGGCACTGCGACAACGCCGAGCGGATCGCCGCGTTCCTGGACGGCAACGCGAAGGTCGCCCAGGTCATCTACCCGGGCCTGCCGTCGCACCCGGGGCACGAGGTGGCCGCCAAGCAGATGCGCCGGTTCGGCGGCATGATCTCGTTCCGGGCGGCCGGTGGCGAGGAGCACGCCGTCGAGATCTGCAACCGGGCCCGGCTGTTCGTGCTCGCCGAGTCGCTGGGCGGCGTCGAGTCCCTGATCGAGCACCCGGGCCGGATGACACACGCGAGCGCTGCCGGCTCGCCGCTTGAAGTTCCCGGTGATCTCGTGCGACTGTCTGTCGGCATCGAGACGGTCGACGACCTGCTCGCGGATCTGGAGCAGGCACTGGGCTGACCGCTGGACGACGGAGGGTGGCAGTGCCGGACATCTTGCCGACGACCTGGGTCGGGGCGACCGCGAAACAGATCGCCCGCGCGGTACGCCGCGGCGACGTCTCCGCCACCCAGGTGGTGGCCGACCACCTCGACCACGTGTCCCGGGTCGACGCCGAACTGGCCGCGTTCCGCACGGTACGCGGCGGCGAGGCGATCACCGAGGCGGAGAAGGTCGACGAGCAGGAGGAGCTGGCCGACCTTCCGCTGGCCGGGGTGCCGGTGGCGGTCAAGGAGAACACGCCGGTGGCCGGCCTGCCCACCTGGAACGGGTCCGCCGCGATGCGTACCGGCGTGGCCGAGGCCGACCACGAGGTGGTCCGCCGGTTGCGCGGCGCGGGCGCGGTGATCCTCGGCGTGACCCGGATGCCGGAGCTGGGCCTGTGGGCCCTCACCGACGACGACACCGCGGTGACCCGCAATCCCTGGGATCCGGCGCGTACCCCCGGCGGCTCCTCCGGCGGCGCGGCCGCCGCGGTGGCCGCCGGGATGGTGCCGATGGCCCACGGCAACGACGGCCTCGGCTCGATCCGCATCCCGGCGGCCTGCTGCGGCCTGGTCGGGCTCAAGCCCGGCCGGGGCGTGGTGCCCTGCCAGCTCGGCGCGGACGACTGGTTCGGGCTCACCGAGCACGGCGTGCTGACCGGCACGGTGGCCGACGCGGTGGTCGGCTTCTCGGTGCTGGCCGGTCGTCGGCCGGACAAGCTGGTCCCGCCGCCCCGGCTGCGGGTGGGCGTGTCGCTGCGCTCCCCGGTGAAGGGCGTCTCCCCGGACTCGTCGAACCGCGACGCGGTCACCGCCGCCGGTCGGCTGCTCGCCGCCGCCGGGCACGACACCGTGCCCACCGACCCGGTCTACCCGACCCGGCTCGGCCTGCAGGGCATCGCCACCTGGTTCGCGGCGGCCGCCGCCGACGTGCGCGCCGCCGGGGTGGCGCCGCGCCAGCTCCAGCGGCGCAGCCGCCGGCACGTCGCGCTCGGCGAGTGGGCGCAGCGCCGTGGGTACGTCCGGGAGGCAGACCGGGCCGCCTGGCGCGAGCGGTCGGTGCACTTCTTCGACGACCACTCGGTCGACCTGCTGCTCACCCCGGCGCTGGCCGGGCCGCCGCCGGAGGCCGTCGGCTGGTCCGGCCGGTCCTGGCTGGCGAACATGCGGACGAACATCCGGTACGCCCCGTACGCCGCGCCGTGGAACATCGCCGGCCTGCCGTCGATCGTGGTGCCGGTGGGCCGCCGCCCGGACGGGTTGCCGGTCGGGGTGCAGTTCGTCGGCCCGCCCGGCTCCGAGTTGCTGCTGCTGGGGGTCGCCGGCCAGTTCGAGATGCAGGCGCCGTGGACGCGGCACGCCCCCGGCTACCCCCGGGTCGGAACGGGGTCACCCGCCGCGGCGTGATCGTCTAAGTTGTGCGCACCCCCCTCGCGCGCACCCCTTCGGACGGTCCTGAGATGCACTGCCAGACCTGTGGCGACGCCACGTCCCCCGCCTTCGACGAGTGCCAGCGCTGCGGCACCCGCCACGGCCAGCCCGCGGTCCTGCCCGGCGTGCCCACGTACGCCGTCCGGGGCCTGGGGCTGGCCGCCGGCGTCGCGGTCGGCGCGACCGCCGTGCTGTTCACGCTCTCCGCGCTGTTCCCGCTGGTGGGCGTCCGCCTGGCCCGGTCCGCCGCCGAGCAGCTCGACCGGGACGTGCTGCTCGGCGCGGTGCTGGCCGAGGTGCTGGTGACGCTGCCGTTCATCGTGGCCATGCTGGTCGCCGCGACGCTCGTGGTGATCTGGACCTGGCGGGTGCGCAAGAACCTGGACGCGTTCGGCGCCGCGCCGACCCAGAGCGCCGCCTGGGCGATCGCCGGTTGGCTGGTGCCGATCGCCAACTTCGTCGTGCCGGTCCGGGTGGTGGCCGAGGTGGCCCGGTTCAGCCTGTGGCGTCGGCGGGTGCCAGGGCTCGTCGTGCTCTGGTGGTCGGCCTGGCTGGTCTTCTCGATCGGGGAGCGGGTGGTCGCGAAGATGGAGGAGGGCCGGTACGACCGGTTGACCGAGTTCCCGCGCAACGACGAGGAGTTCGCCACCTACGTCGACTTCTACCAGGAGGCGCTCCTGCCGCGCCTGGTGCCGGCGGTGGCCTGCCTGGTCGCCGCGGCATCGTTCGTGGTGCTGGTCCGCCGGATCTCCGCCGCCCAGCAGGACCGCCTCGCCCGGGCGGTGCCCGCCTGGCCCGGCTGGCCCAACGGGCAGCCCGGCTGGCCGGCGCCGGGTGCCCCCGCGCCCGTGCCCGGTGCCTCCGCGCCTGGTACCGGCGGGCCGTCGCCGACGTCGCCGCAGGTTCCGCCGGGGGTGGGTGGCACGATCGGGGCATGACGGAGATGGTCGGCCTCGCCGACGTTCAGGCCGCGCGGGAACTGCTCGCCGGCGTCACCCGCACCACCCCGCTGGAGCCGTCCCGGCCGCTCAGCGCCGCGCTCGGCGGGCCGGTCTGGCTCAAGTGCGAGAACGTCCAGCGCGCCGGGTCGTACAAGGTGCGCGGCGCGTACGTGCGGATCTCCCGGCTCTCCGCCGAGGAGCGGGCCCGCGGCGTGGTGGCGGCGAGCGCCGGCAACCACGCCCAGGGCGTGGCGCTCGCCGCCGGCCTGGTCGGCGCGCAGGCCACCGTCTTCATGCCGGTCAACGCGCCGCTGCCGAAGGTCGCCGCGACCAAGGGGTACGGCGCCCGGATCGAGCTGGTCGGCAACACGGTGGACGAGTCTCTGGTCGCGGCGCAGACGTTCGCGGAGCGGACCGGCGCGGTGTTCATCCACCCGTTCGACCACCCGGACGTCATCGCCGGCCAGGGCACGGTGGCGCTGGAGATCCTCGAACAGTGTCCGGACGTGCGCACCATCGTGACCGGGGTCGGCGGCGGCGGGCTCGTCTCCGGGATGGCGGTGGCGGCCAAGGCGCTGCGTCCGGACGTACGCGTGATCGGGGTTCAGGCGGCGAGCGCCGCCGCGTTCCCGCCCTCGCTGCGGGCCGGCGAGCCGGTCCGGCTGCCCGCCTTCGCCACGATCGCCGACGGCATCGCCGTCGGTCGTCCCGGCGAGCTGACCTTCACCCACGTCCGCAAGCTGGTCGACGAGGTCGTCACGGTCTCCGAGGAGGACATCTCCCGGGCGTTGCTGATGCTGCTGGAGCGCGGCAAGCAGGTGGTGGAGCCGGCCGGGGCGGTCGGCGTGGCGGCGCTGATGGCCGGCGCCGTGGAGGTGGCCACGCCGGCGGTGGCGGTGCTCTCCGGCGGCAACATCGATCCGCTGCTGATGCTCCGGGTGATCGAGCACGGCCTGGCGGCGGCCGGGCGTTTCCTGCGCATCACGGTGCGCTGCACCGACCGGCCCGGTCAGCTCGCCTCGCTGCTCGGCGAGATCGCCGAGCACCGGGCCAACGTGGTGGACGTGGTGCACCAGCGCGCCAACCCGCACCTGCGGCTCGGCGAGGTGGAGGTGGCGCTCTCCGTGGAGACCCGCGGGGTGGAGCACTCGGACACGTTGATCAGCGCGTTGCGCGCCAGCGGCTACCAGGTGGTCTTCGCGGGCGAGGGCTGAGCGCGCCCGCACCCGCGAACGCCCCGGCCGGATGATCCGGTCGGGGCGTTCGGCGATGTGTGGCTCGGGCCGAGGAGCCTGTCAGCCTCGGTCGGGTCGGACCCGAGCCGGCCGGCGCGGGTCCGCCGGCGGGTCAGCCCGAGTAGGGCTCGAAGGAGACCACGGTCACCTTGATGTCGGCGCCGCTGGGCGCGGTGTAGGTGCAGGTCTGCCCCGCCTTGCCGCCGAGGATCGCCTTGCCGAGCGCGGACTCGGGGCTGTAGACGGTGAGGTCGGTGGTGGAGGCGATCTCGCGGGAGCCGAGCAGGAACGTCTCGGTGTCGTCGGCGTCGTCGTCGAAGTAGATCGTGACGACCATGCCGGGCGACACCGCGTCGGCGTCCGGCGCCTCACCGACCTTGGCGGTGCGCAGCAGCTCCTTGAGGTAGAGGATGCGACCCTCGGCCTTGCCCTGCTCCTCGCGGGCGGCGTGGTAGCCACCGTTCTCCCGCAGGTCGCCCTCCTCGCGCCGGGCGTTGATCTCGGCGGCGATGACCGGCCGGTTGGCGATCAGCTCGTCGAGCTCGGCCTGGAGGCGGTCGTGAGCGTCCTGGGACAGCCAGGTGGCGGGCGCCTCGTTTCCGTTTGTGGACACAGGCGATCTCCTCGGTTGGTGCGGACTGGCTGACAGGTGAAACCACCAAGTTACCAGTGCCGCACCCGTCGGGGTGTGGTCGATCACCCCGGGTGCCGGTGGCGGGACCTGGGGTGCGTGTCCCGGCGGCTCGCCGGGGGTCCGGCTCAGCCGGCCGGTCGGCAGCGCAGCACCTCGCCGATGAACGGCCGGGCGGTGGTCGGCACCTCCCGCGTGGTCCGGACGTGGCGTTGGCCGGGTGCGGCGGTCACCGTGGCCTCGACATGGCCCACCTCGGCGCCGTCGTGCGAGCGGGCCCGCAGCAGGCAGGTGGCGGAGCCGCCCGGCGGCACGGTGACCCGGAAGTCGACCACCACCCGGGAGTCGGTGATCCCGGTGTAGCTGATCATCTCGCCCTGGTAGTCGGGATCGCCGTACTGGGTGTAGAGCTTCGCGGCGCCCAACCCGAGGAGGGCCAGCACGACCGCGACCACCAGGGCGAGCAGGAGTGGCCGGCGGCGCCCCGGCTCCCGGCGGCGGCCGTACCGGCCGGGCGGGAAGACGGGCGTGTCCGGTGCGACTGTGGTGTGCGTCTCGCTCACCGGCGGGTATCTCCTGGCGTTGTTGTCGGCGGCATCGGCAAGAATGGCAGGGTCCATCTTCCCAGCCCGGCGCTGAGTCAAGGATGGCAGGTCGGCTTCGACCGGCCAGGGTGGTCCCGACCACTCCGGCAACGGTCCCGACCGGCCGTCACGGGGGCGTTCGCGGGCGCGGGGGGAGATTCCGGCAGGTCAGCCGGTCGGCCCGGGGACGGGCCGGTCGGCCGGCACAGACGAGGAGCGCCGAAGGTGGCAGAGCAACTGCGTCTCATGGCGGTGCACGCCCATCCCGACGACGAGTCGAGCAAGGGTGCCGCCACCATGGCGAAATACGTCGCCGAGGGGGTGGATGTCCTGGTCGTCACCTGCACCGGTGGTGAGCGGGGCAGCGTGCTGAACCCCAAGATGGACCGCCCCGACGTGTGGGCCAACATCGGCGACATCCGCCGGGCCGAGATGGACGCCGCCCGCGCCGTCCTCGGTGTCGAGCAGGCCTGGCTCGGCTTCGTCGACTCCGGGCTGCCCGAGGGCGACCCGCTCCCGCCGCTGCCGGAGGGCTGCTTCGCGCTGCAGGAGGTGGAGGTCGCCGCCGCGCCGCTGGTGCGGCTGATGCGACAGTTCCGCCCGCACGTGGTCACCACCTACGACGAGGAGGGCGGCTACCCGCACCCGGACCACATCATGACCCACAAGGTCGCGGTGGCGGCGTTCGAGGCGGCCGGCGACCCCGAGCGTCACCCGGAGCTGGGCGAGCCGTGGCAGCCGCTGAAGCTCTACTACGACGTGGGCTTCTCGCGCGCCAAGATCATGAGCCTGCACGAGGCGATGCTCGCCGCCGGCCACGAGTCGCCCTACGGCGACTGGATGAAGCGCTGGGAGGAGCGACCCGACAAGGGCGAGCGGATCACCACCCGGGTCGACTGCGCCACCTACTTCCCGGTCCGCGACGACGCGCTGCGCGCGCACGCCACCCAGATCGACCCCGACGGGTTCTGGTTCCAGGTGCCGATGGACCTGCAGCAGCGCGCCTGGCCGACGGAGGACTTCCAGCTCGCCCGTTCGCTGGTGGACAGCCCGCTGCCCGAGTCCGACCTCTTCGCCGGGGTGCGCGAGACGTGCCGTGCCCGCTGACGTCGGCGGGAGCTACCCTGGTCGTCAGCCGCACATCGGAGGAACACCATGCTGACCACCGCCCAGGTGCTCGCGGAGAACAACTTCGGTGACACCCGCACGGGTGGTCTGGCCGGCCCGATGGGCCTCTTCCTCATCATCGTGCTGGCCACCGCCACCGTCCTGCTCATCCGCAACATGAACGCTCGGCTGCGCCGGCTGCCCGACCGGTTCCCGCGCCCGGGCGAGCCGGGCCGGGCGGACGCGGCAGTCCTTGATCCGACAGACGGGGCCGTCGAGCAGGATTCACCGACGAATGCTCCCAACGGCTCCCAGCAGCGCCGCAACGGCTGAACACCGCGTGAATCACGCCCGAGCCGGTCGTTCACCCCTGTTGCGACCACCGGCTTTGGCTTAGCCTTCCGCCGGGGGGACCGTCAGGCCCCGGACCCTGCGCGGAAGGGGGCGCCGATGTCGAGGGCAGCAGCGGGTCCCGACCGTGCCCCGAATCAACGTCCCGCCGGAGCGGAGCCGTGACGTCCGAGCCGGCCGACCGTCCCCCGGACCGGCTCGGCCTGCGCGGCACGCCGGTGAGCGTCGTGCTGCTGACCGCCGCGGTCGCGGTCACCGCGCTGCTGGCCGCCGTGCTCGGGCTCGGCGTCCCGGCGCACCTGCCGGCGGACGACCCGCTGCCCGGTCCGGCGCGCTTCGGCCTCGCCGCCGTCGCCTTCGCGGTCGCCCAACTCGCCCGGCTGCGCTTCCGCACCGCGGCCGGCATGGTCAGCATCACCTGGGGCGAGGCCGCGCTCGTGGTCTGCCTCTGGCTGGTGCCCGCCGGCTGGCTCCCGGCCGCGGCGCTGCTCGGCGCCGGCGCCGCCTGGACCACCATGTCGCTGGTGTCCGACCGGCGGCCGGTGCTGGAACTGGTCCGCATCACCGCCTCGCTCACCGCGGCCACCGCGCTGGCGGGTGCCGTCGCCAGCGCGCTCGGCCAGCCGCTGCTGGCCGCGCCCACCCCGGAACTGGCCCTCGCGCTGGCCGCCGGCGCGGCCACGTACCTGGTCACCACCGGCTGGCTCGGCGCCGCCACCATCGCCCTGCGACACGGCATCCCGATCGGGCCGCCGCTGCTCGCCGCGCTCCGCGGCAAGCTGCCGATGTTCGTCGGCAACGTCGCGGTCGGCCTGGTGGTGGTCGTGCTGCTGGAGCTGGACCCACGTTGGCTGCTCCTCCTGCCGCCGCCGCTGTGGCTGCTCCAGCAGACCTACCGGCACCGGCTCCGGGCCGACGCGGAACGGCGCACCTGGCGGGCCTTCGCCGAGGCCACCGCCGCGCTCAACCAGCTCGACGAACGCGGCGTGGCGACCGCCGCGGTGAACGGCGCGCTCACCCTCTTCGGCGCCGAGCTGGTCGAGGTGGACGTGGCGCGCGGGGATGGGCGCTGGCGCCGCTACCGGGCCGACCTCGGCGGGCAGGTGCGCGACTGCGAGGCGGAGCCCGAGGCGTGCGCCGGCCCGAGCGAGCACGAACTGGTGCGGCGGCTCGCCGTGGGCACCGTCGAGGTGGGCCGGCTGCGGGTGCGGTTCGCCAGGTCCGCCCCGCCCAGCCACGCCGAACGCGACGGCGTGGCCGCCTTCTCCGACGCGCTGGCCGCCGCCCTGCACGACGCCGCGACCCACCGCGAGCTGCGGCTGGTGACCGCCCGGTCGTCGTACGAGGCGGTGCACGACCAGCTCACCGGGCTGCTCAACCGGGCGGCCCTGCTGACCCGCGGCGACCAGGCGCTGCGGCAGCGCCCGCACGATCATCCGGTGGCCCTGCTGCTGCTGGACGTGAACCAGTTCAAGGAGGTCAACGACACCCTCGGGCACGCCGCCGGCGACCAGTTGCTGCGGCTCACCGCCCATCGGCTGGCGGTGCTGACCCGGCCCGGTGACCTGCTCGGCCGGCTCGGCGGCGACGAGTTCGCGTTGCTGCTCACCTCGGTCCCGATGGTCGAGGACCGCACGGCCCCGCTGGCGTACGCGCTGCGCCAGGCCCGGGAGGTCGCCGAGCGCCTCGCCGCGCCGACCGAGGTGGCCGGGGTGCGGATGTCCGTCGAGGTGGCGGTCGGCGTGGTGGTGGCCGACGCCGGCACCGCCGACCTGACCGAGCTGCTGCGACGTGCCGACATCGCCATGTACCAGGCGAAGGAGGGTGGCGGCAGCGTCGCCGCGTACGACAGCTCCCGGGACGCGGCGAGCACCGACCACCTGGCGTTGCTCGCGGAGCTGCGGGAGGCGCTCGCCGCCGACGACCAGCTGGTGCTGGCGTTGCAGCCGGCGGTGGACCTCGCCACCGGCGCTCCGACCGGGGTGGAGGCGTTGATCCGCTGGCGGCACCCGCGCCGGGGCTGGCTCGGCCCGTCCGACTTCATCCGCCCGGTGGAGAACAGCGAGCAGCTCGGCAGCTTCACCCGCTACGTGCTGAACAAGGCGCTGGAGGTGGCCGCCGGGTGGGCGCGGGAGGGCCTGGACGTGCCCATCTCGGTGAACCTGTCGGCGCGCAGCCTGCTCGACCCCCGGCTGCCCGCCGAGATCGAGGAGGCGTTGCGCCGGCACCAGGTGCCACCGCACCGGCTGGTCCTGGAGATCACCGAGACGGTGGTGATGAGCGAGCTGGAGGTGATCGACGAGGTGCTGGCCACGCTGCGGACGATGGGCGTGCAGCTCGCCGTCGACGACTTCGGCACCGGCTTCTCCTCGTTGACGTTCCTCACCCGGATCGCCGTGGACGAGCTGAAGGTGGACCGCTCGTTCGTGATCCGGATGGCGGACTCGCCGGAGGCGGCGGCGATCGTGCGGACCACCGTGGGGCTCGCCCACGAGTTGGGCCTGCGGGTGGTGGCCGAGGGCGTGGAGACGGCCGAGCAGCGCACCGCGCTGGCCGAGCTGGGCTGCACCGCCGCCCAGGGCTACCACTTCTTCAAGCCGATGCCGGCGGACAAGATCGGCGCGGTGCTCGGCTCGCTGCGCGACACCGCCCGCGACAACGTCTTCCCGCTGCGCGCCGACGGCGCCTCCTGAGCCGGATCCGCGCCGCCGGAGGCACCTCCGGCGGCGCGGTGCGGGGTGCTCAGCCGCGCGGCAGCACGTCGTCGAGGACGGTGGGCAGCGCGGCCCAGTCGGCCGAGGCGATGCTGGCGTGCGCGCGGGCCAACTGGGCGACCCGGGCCGCCGCCGCGTCGGCGTCACCGGCGGGGACGGCCGGCGACACGTTCTGCGCGTCGGTCATCACCAGCAGGTAGTGGTTCGCGTCGTACCAGGCGGTGTCGATGCCGCCGCCGACGTACGCCGAGGTGTCGCCGTCGAAGAGCACGAACCACTGCCGTAGCGCGGTGTCCGCGTACCGGGACCGGGGGTCGCCGGACTGGGCCCGGTGCACGGCCGGGAACGCCCGGGCGGTGCCCAGCGTGCCGGCAGCCGCCAGGCCGGCCAGGTGGCGGGCGTACTCCACGTCGGTCCAGAGGGTGTCGGTCGGGTTGCCCTCCTCGACGGTGCCGGGGATCAGCTCCACGAGCACCTTGCCGGCGAGCTGCGCCCGGGTCGGCCACGCGTCGGCGCGGGCGGCGGCGTCCAGGGTGGGGTGGCCGCCGAGCAGGTCGGCCGGGCGGAACACCCGGTCGCCGAGGCGCGCGGCGAGGACCGCGTCGAGCTGGGCCGGGCCCTGCCCGGTACGGCTGCTGAAGCCGGTCTTGAGTTCCAGCTTGAGGACCACCGGACCGGCGTCGGGGTGGGCGCCGAGCCAGAGCCGGATGTCGTCCAGGCAGTTCTCCAGGTTCTTGTTCCGGGTGCCGGTGTAGAGCTGCGCGGCGCTGGTGGCCGCCACGCAGTTGTTGTCGTTGCCGAGCGGGTTGCTGTGGCTGACCCGCCACTGCCGGGTGAGCACGTCCGGCCAGACGTCCAGCTCGATCAGCCCGGGCCGGGCGTCGAGCGCCTGGGCCAGGTAGGTGTAGGTGCCACGCTCGTACGTGTTGTGGATCCCGACGGCGGTGCTGGCGGACCACCGGGTCTCCGGCGGCACGGCGGCGGACGCGGTGCCCGGCGTGAGCGCGCCGGCGAGGGCGGCGAGGGCGAGCAGGGCGGGGAGTCTGCGCATGGACCGTCTCCTTCGGACGTACCGGCGGTGGGCGCGCCGGGCATGCGCTGATTCAAATAGACAAAGGTGAATAGTGGAAGGATGATCCGTGGCGAGTCGTCGAGGTGCCGACATCTCGCCGGTGCGGGGCAGCGGGTGCGAGCGATCGGCCATAGTCTTCGGGCAGCGCTCGGCGACGACGTCCTGCGGATGTCCACACGGGGGGGACGACGATGACGAGACGCTCCTGGCGACGGGTCCTGCTCGCCGCGACGACGGCGCTGACGGCCGGCGCCGCCGGTCTGGCCGGCTCCGCGCCGGCCCAGGCCCGTCCGGTGCAGACCTGGTCGTTCAGCGTCACCGGCGAGCCGGGTGATCCGATCACCGCCGGCAGGTCCTACTCCTACAGCTCCGCCCAGCCGACACCGGGCGACGAGATGAACGCGTCGGGCTGGCACGGGCAGCAGTTCCAGATGGCCTTCTGGAACGACCTCGACAACACCTGGGACCTCGCCCTCACGGCCCCGGCGCTGGAGGCGGGTGACACCTACCAGAAAGTCGGGCAGCCCGACGGCGAGAACCACGTGGCCGGCATCAGCCTCGCCAACGGCGGCTGGGGGCGCTCCTGCGCGCAGAGCACCGGTTCGTTCACCGTTCTCGACGCCGCCTGGGGCCCGTTCGACTACGTCGAGCGCTTCGACGCCACCTTCGAGATCCGCTGCGAGGGTGCGACCGGCGGTCTGCGCGGTGAGATCCACATCTCGAACCCGCCACCGGTGCCGGCGCTCGACGTCACCCTGACCGTCGACCCGGTGGCCACGGTGAGCAAGAAGGGCATCGCCACCGTGCGCGGCACGGTGACCTGCACCCGGGCGGAGACCATCGACGTGGGCGGCGACCTGGCCCAGCAGCAGAAGAAGGCGGGTCTGGTGCGCGGTCGCTACGACATCCAGGTCCCGTGCGCCCCGGGCCGGGCGGTGCCCTGGTCGGCCACCACCTACCCGGCCGACGTGAGGTTCCGGCGCGGCACCGCGCAGGCCGTCACCGAGGTGCCGGTCCGCGACTTCGAATACTCGAACGAGTTCACCGTGACGGACACCTCGACGCTCACGCTGACCCGGTGACCCACCGGCCGGGCCGGGGCCGCCGTCCCGGTCCGGCCGGTGCACTCGTGGCGCGCCGACCCCGCGCGCTCGCTATGGTCGGACGGTGAACCGACTCGCCCAGGCCACCTCGCCCTACCTGCTCCAGCACGCCGACAACCCGGTCGACTGGTGGCCCTGGTGCGACGAGGCGTTCGCCGAGGCCGAACGGCGTGACGTGCCGGTGCTCATCTCGGTCGGCTACGCGGCGTGCCACTGGTGCCACGTGATGGCCCACGAGTCGTTCGAGAACGACGCGGTGGCCCGGCTGATGAACGACGACTTCGTCTGCGTGAAGGTCGACCGGGAGGAACGTCCCGACGTCGACGCCGTCTACATGACCGCCACCCAGGCGATGACCGGCCAGGGCGGCTGGCCGATGACGGTGTTCGCCACCCCGGACGGCACCCCGTTCTTCTGCGGCACCTACTTCCCCCGGGCCGACTTCATCCGCCTGCTCGGCTCCGTCGCCACCGCCTGGCGGGAGCAGCGGGACGCGGTGCTGCGCCAGGGCGCCGCCGTGGTCGAGGCGATCGGCGGCGCCCAGGCCGTCGGCGGCGTGACCGCCCCGCTCACCGCCGGGCTGCTCGACGCCGCCGCCGCCCAGCTCGCGCAGGAGTACGACGAGACGAACGGCGGCTTCGGCGGCGCGCCGAAGTTCCCGCCGCACATGAACCTGCTCTTCCTGCTCCGGCACCACCGTCGCACCGGCTCGGCGCGCAGCCTGGAGATCGTCCGGCACACCGCCGAGGCGATGTCCCGCGGTGGCCTGAACGACCAGCTCGCCGGCGGCTTCGCCCGCTACTCTGTGGACGGCCACTGGACCGTGCCGCACTTCGAGAAAATGCTCTACGACAACGCGCTGCTGCTGCGGGTCTACACCCAGCTCTGGCGGGTCACCGGTGACCGGCTGGCCCGCCGGGTGGCCCGCGACACCGCGCGTTTCCTCGCCGACGAGCTGCACCGGGCCGGTGAGGGCTTCGCCTCGGCCCTGGACGCCGACACCGAGGGGGTCGAGGGGCTCACCTACGTGTGGACGCCCGCCCAGCTCGTCGAGGTGCTGGGGGAGTCCGACGGCCGCTTCGCCGCCGACCTGTTCACCGTCACCGAAGCGGGCACCTTCGAGGAGGGCGCGAGCGTGCTGAGGCTGGCCCGGGACGTCGACGACGCCGACCCGGCGGTCCGGGCCCGCTGGCGCGAGGTGGTGGGCCGGCTGCTCGCCGCCCGGGACACCCGTCCCCAACCGGCCCGCGACGACAAGGTGGTGGCCGCCTGGAACGGGTTGGCGATCACCGCGCTCGCGGAGTTCCAGCAGGTCGCCGCGCTCCACGCGTCCCCCGACGACGAGGACGCGAACCTGATGGAGGGCGTGGTCATCGTCGCCGACGGCGCGATGCGCGACGCCGCCGAGCACCTGGCCGCCGTGCACCTGGTGGACGGCCGGCTGCGCCGGGTCTCCCGGGACCGGGTGGTCGGCGAGCCGGCCGGGGTGCTGGAGGACTACGGCTGCGTGGCGGAGGCGTTCTGCGCGCTGCACCAGCTCACCGGCGAGGGGCGCTGGCTCGCTCTGGCCGGCGAGCTGCTCGACGTGGCGTTGGCCCGGTTCGCGGCGCCGGACGGCGGGTTCTACGACACCGCCGACGACGCCGAGCGTCTGGTCGCCCGCCCCGCCGACCCGACCGACAACGCGACCCCCTCCGGCCGCTCCGCGATCGTCGCGGCGTTGGTCGCGTACGCGGCGCTGACCGGCGAGACGGGCTACCGGGAGGCGGCCGAGCGGACGCTGTCGACCGTCGCGCCGATCGTCGACCGGCACGCCCGGTTCACCGGCTACGCCGCCACGGTCGGCGAGGCGCTGCTCTCCGGGCCGTACGAGATCGCGGTGGTGACCGACGACCCGGAGGGTGACCCGCTCGTCGCGGCGGCCCGCCGGCACGCCCCGCCCGGCGCGGTGCTGGTGGCCGGGCGCAGCGATCAGCCCGGGGTTCCGCTGCTGGCCGACCGGCCGCTGGTCGACGGGCGGCCCACCGCGTACGTCTGCCGGGGGTTCGTCTGCCGGCGGCCGGTGACCAGCGTCGACGAGCTGGTCGCCGAGCTCACCTGAGCGGTCGGGGCGGACGTGCCGGCGCTCCCGGTCGGCCGTCAGTCGGTGGCGGTCGGCGTGGCCCCGCCGCTCGCCCCGGTTCCGTCGTCCGGGGGCGCCGGCCGGAGCGCCGCGGGCAGCGTGTCGAACCACTCCAGCACCGCCCGCTCGTAGGCCAGGCCGAAGCGCAGCGTGGCCACCGCGTACGGCTCGATGTCGTCGGCCCCGTCCGGCAGCGCTGCGGCCACCTGCTCGTACTCGTCGAGCCGGGCGGCGTGCGCGGCCCGCTGCGTTGCGAGGTGTCCGGCGAGCCGCGGTGGCGGGAGATGCCGCCCGAAGAGCACGGTGAGCAGCAGCGGGAAGCGGATGGTCTCGTCGGCCGGAGGCTTGACGGCCCACGCGGCGAACGCCTCGCGACCGGCGTCGGTGATCTCGTACGGCTGCCTGTCGCGTGGCCCTCGCTCGCCGGCCCGGACCAGCCCGGCGGACGCCATGGCGGCGAGTTCCCGGTAGACCTGGCTCTGGGTCAGCGACCAGAACGCACCGATCCGCTGCTGGGCGTGTTCCAGCAGGTCCCAACCCGTCATCGGCCCGTTCTCATCCATGCCGCCTGCGGTGCCACCGGCCTGCTGCTCGCGCTGCCGGTGCTGCTCGCGTCGAAGCGGCGGGGCCGCCACACCCGGCTCGGCTGGGCGTACACGGTCGCGACGCTGGGCCTGAGCCTCAGCGCGTTCGGGCTCTTCGCCCTCGATCCGGCCCGGCTGTGGGGGCTGGCCGTGCTCGGCACCTTGACGCTCGGCTGGCTGGTGGGCGGCGTCTGGATCGCCCGTCGCCGGCCGCCTCGCCTCGGCGCGCGTGGCTGGCGGATCTGGCACCTGAACCTGATGGGCAGCACCGTGATCGCGTTCGTCACCGGCTTCGCCGTGGAGATGACCGACGGCAACCTGATCGCCTGGTTCGCGCCCACGGTGGTCGGCTCGGTCCTGATCGCCCGGGTCACCGCCCGCGAGGTCGCCCGCGCGCCCCGCCGGGTCGTGGTGCCGGCCGCAGGCTGACCCGTGGCCGCGTCGACGGGCCGGTCGGCAAGGCGGGCCGGTGGGACCATCCGCCCTCGCGGTCCGGCCCGGTCGCCCGTCCGGCTAGGCTGGCGGCGCTATGGACTCCCGTACCGGACTCCCCGTCGTCGGCATGGTGGGCGGCGGCCAGCTCGCCCGGATGACCCACCAGGCCGCCATCGCCCTCGGCCAGTCGCTGCGCGTGCTGGCACTCGCTCCGGACGACGGGGCGGCGCTCGTCGCCGCCGACGTCCAGTACGGCGACCACACCGACCTGACCGCGCTGCGCACGTTCGCGAAGGGCTGCGACGTGGTCACCTTCGACCACGAGCACGTGCCCAACGCGCACGTCCGGGCGCTGACCGACGAGGGCGTGAAACTGTTCCCGCCGGCCGAGGCGCTGGTGCACGCGCAGGACAAGCGGGTGATGCGGGAGCGGCTCGGCGAGCTGGGCGCGCCGAACCCGGCCTGGCGTCCGGTGGAGTCGCCGGCCGACCTCGTCGCGTTCGGCGCGGAGGTCGGCTGGCCGGTGGTGCTCAAAGCCGCCCGGGGCGGCTACGACGGTCGGGGCGTCTGGATGGTCGACGACGCCGACCAGGCCGCCGAGCTGGCCGCGACGCTTCTCGACGGCGGCACCCCGCTGCTGGCGGAGGAGCGGGTGGCGCTGCGCCGGGAGCTGGCCGTGCAGGTGGCCCGGTCGCCGTTCGGGCAGGTCGCCGCGTACCCGGTGGTGGAGACGGTGCAGCGCGACGGCATCTGCGTCGAGGTGCTGGCGCCCGCGCCCGACCTGCCGGAGGAGCAGGCGGTCGCCGCGCAGCAGCTCGCCATCGACCTGGCCACCGCGCTCGGCGTGGTCGGGCTGCTCGCGGTCGAGCTGTTCGACACGCCCGGCGGGCTGGTCGTCAACGAGCTGGCCATGCGCCCGCACAACTCCGGTCACTGGACCATCGAGGGCGCCCGCACGTCGCAGTTCGAGCAGCACCTGCGGGCGGTGCTCGACTATCCGATGGGAGACACCTCGCTCACCGCGCCGGTGGTGGTGATGGCGAACGTGCTCGGCGGCGAGCCGGGCGGGATCTCGATCGACGAGCGGCTGCACCACCTCTTCGCCGCCGCGCCCGGAGCCAAGGTCCACCTGTACGGCAAGCAGGTGCGTCCGGGCCGCAAGATCGGGCACGTCACGGTGCTCGGGACCGACCTGGCCGAGGTACGGGCCCGGGCCGCGCGCGCGGCCCGCTGGCTCCAGGAGGGACGCCAATGAGCACCGTCGGGCTGATCATGGGCAGCGACTCGGACTGGCCGACCATGCGGGCCGCCGCCGACGCCCTGGACGAGTTCGGCGTGCCGCACGAGGTCGGCGTGGTCTCCGCACACCGCACCCCGCTGAAGATGATCGAGTACGGCCGGGAGGCCGCCGGCCGTGGCGTCCGGGTGATCATCGCGGGTGCCGGCGGGGCGGCCCACCTGCCCGGCATGGTCGCCTCGGTCACCCCGTTGCCGGTGATCGGCGTGCCGGTGCCGCTGAAGTATCTGGACGGGATGGACTCGCTGCTGTCCATCGTGCAGATGCCGGCCGGCGTGCCGGTCGCCACCGTGTCGATCGGCAACGCCCGTAACGCCGGGCTGCTCGCCGTCCGCATCCTGGGGGCCGCCGACCCGGTGCTGCGCGAGAAGATGGCCGGCTATCAGGCGAGCCTGGAGGACCTGGTCGCCGAGAAGGAAGCCGCGCTCCGTGCCTCGCTGCGCTGACCCGAAACGCTCACCCTCCGTGTCGAGCCCCCGGTCGCGGAGAGTAACCAAATTCGTGACGTGAGGCTATGGCCCGTCGCCGCCTTTGCTCTGCAGCCACCGACGCAGCACGGCTCCGGGCTGGTGTTTGGTACCGATGCTCGGATCCCGCGCGGTCGTTCGCGGTCGCGTTCGGTTACCGATGCGCCCGCAGCTGCAGAGCAAAGGCGGCGGGGCGGGTGAGGGCCGCCTCGGCCGACCGCTACGGAAAGTGACCGGTTGACGCGCCGGGCAGGGCGACACGTCGACGCGCCGGGCAGGGCGACGGCTGGCGCGTGGGGCACGGCGACGCCTCAGCGCATCCCGCGCAGCGCGGTCTGCAGGCGCTCCTGGGCGCGGCGGCGGCGCTCGTTGCTCGCGCCGAGCACCAGCAGGACCAGGCCGACCGGGATCAGCACCAGCCACGGACCGAGGCTGAACAGCGCGTGCACCGCGGCGATCGCGGTCACCGTCGCGCCGACGATCACCGGCGCCTGCTGCCGGCTCGTCGAACCGAAGATCAGCACCGCCACGGCGCCGAGCAGCAGCAGCACCTGCCGCAGCATGCTGGAGTCGGTCGCCACCACGATCGCCAGCGACGGCAGGAACGCGGTCACCAGCGCCGGCCCGTACGCCACCCAGCTCGACATGTCCGGCCGGTGACGCAGTTGCAGCACCCCCACCAGCAGGGCCAGTGCCGCGAACGGCAGCGTGTACGCCTCGAGCAGGGCCACGTCGGACACCCGCATCAGGATCCACCAGGCGCTGATCTCGCAGGCCACCACCGCCCAGAACAGCAGGTTCCGCTCCATCGGGCGCCGCCCCGGACGGCTGGCCGCGATCCCGAGCACCGCACCCCAGGCGGCGAGCAGCGCGGCGATGTGCCGGGGCGAGTCGTACGCGAGGGCCAGCGCGATCAGCGCCGCGCCGTAACCGCTCCACTCGACGGTGGCCGCCTCCCGGTAGGCCTCGGGGCGGCGCAGCCGGGGCAGGGTGGCGGCGAACACCTGCAACGCCGCGCCGACCGCCAGCACCCCGAACGCGGACCAGACCGGCGCGAGCCCGGCTACCAGACCCAGCGTCAGCACGAAGAGCTGCGCCATCAGCGAGGCGAACAGCCAACCGAGGATGCGGGCCCGCTGGGTGGTGCCGAAGAACGCGGCGACCAGGCCCACGGCGACCGCGCTGCCGAGCGTGATGAGGGTCAGGTCACGGGTGGCGAGGGCGCCGGCGAGCCCGGCGCCACCGGCGGCCAGCCCGATGACGAAGACCAGCACCCGGGCGACCCGGATCGACCGGCCCGGCTCGGCCAGCGCCGGCGGCGGGGTCAGCGCCAGCCCCAGCATCGAGATGGTGAACACGACCAGCCCGGCCTGCGCCGTGACCGGCCACCCCTGACCGAGCGCCACCGGCGTGATCAGCAGCGTGAGGGCCGCCCCGGGTAGGACCACCGGCACCGCCCGGGAGCGGCGACCGCCGCTGAACCCGGTCGCGGCCAGCGCCGCCGTCGCGGTCAGCAACAGGGCGGTGAGCACGTGGGTGGGGTCCACCGCGTCCGGCGGCGGGGTAAGCAGCTCCGGCGGCGGCCCCTGCCACACCTGTCCCAGCACGACGAATGTGGAGAAGAGCGCCACCACCAGCGGCGGCGCCAGGGTGACGAGCGCCAGCGCGGTGGGCAGCGCCGCCGCGGCCAGCGCCCCGGCGGCCGGGCTGACCCGCCACCGCAGCTCGGTGGGATCGTCCCGGTCCCGGCGCAGCGCCTCGTTCAGCAGCACCGACCAGCGGCGCACCGGCCGGGCCGAGCCGGCCGGCGGCACGGTGGCCGCCCGGATCAGTTCGGCGAGCACGCCGAGCAGCGCCGCGGCGGCGGCGAACACGCCGGCCGGCAGGTGGACGAGGAGCGCGGCGGCGGCGGTCACGGTGGCCGCGCCGACGACGGCGACGCTGGCGTACGGAAGGTATTGCGGCACCTGCCGGCGGACCGCCGCGACCACGGCCAGGCCGATGCTGGCGGCGGCGAGCGCGGCGGTGAGCACCACCTGCGCGGGACGGCCGAACTCGGCGGACAGCGCGGCCACCGCGCCGGGCAGGGCGAGCAGGGCCGCCCCGGCGGCCGCGCCGCCCACCTGGACCAGGTGCGGCGGCATGCCCTCGGTGCGGACGTCCTCCACCAGGGTCGGCGCGAACGACCGGGCCAGGGCCGCCACCGTCACCCCGATCACCGCGATGCTGCCCAGCGCCAGCGCCGTGGTCCAGGGCCGGACCAGCCCGGCGCCGGTGGCGTGCAGCGCCACCACCCCGGCCACGGTGGCCCGGGACAACGCGGCCCGCGGGTCCGCCGCGGCCACCGCCGCCGTCCCGAACACCGTGGCCACCATGGCGCCGACCAGCACCGGCGACCACCAGGGCAGGTCGAACGCGGCAGGCGCGCCCACGGTGGCGAGCACCGCGGCCACGCCGGAGACGTCGTACTTCCAGGGTGGCGGCAGCAGGACGGCGGCGGTCACCGCCAGCAGCGCCAGCGCCACCGGTGCCTGCCACGTCGCCCCGCCGGTGGGCGCGGCCGGCCAGCCGCTCAGGTCACCGGCCCAGATCGGGCCGGGGGTGGCCAGCACCCCGACACCGCCGCGCAGGGCGCTCCAGGCGGCGATGAGACCGATGAGCGTGCCGCCGGCCGCGATGCCGAGGATCGGCCCGCGCCGCCACTCCTCCGGCAGCGCCCGGGCGGCGACCGCCACCACCAGCACCAGCGCGGCCGCCACCACGAGCTGGCCACCCGGCGCGAGCACCGCGGCGATCCGGGCGAGCGTGGCGACGAGCGCCACCGTGGTGGCGGCGAGGGCCAGGTCCGATCCGTCGAGCGACATGTCGGCGCGGCGCCCGGCGTCGATCCGCGGGGCCAACGCCAGCAACGCGGCGCTGATCAGCAGCAGGCCGCCCACCCAGACGTCGGCCGAGGTGGCGCCGGGCGCGCCGAAGCCGGCGGCGGCGACGGCCACCGCGCCGAACACCGTGCCGAGCGCGTGCGGCATGCTCAGCTGCCGCTGCGCCACCTGGACCAGCGCGGCGTAGGCGAGCGTCACGCAGACGGCGAGGAAGCTCGCGGCGAGGATCGGAACGGTGATCTCGCGCAGGTTGGCCGGGGTGGGTGCCGGCGGCCTCGGCACGGTGGCGGCGACGAACGCGGCCCCCGCGCCGGGCAGGGCGAACGCGGCCCCGCCGGCGGCCCAGGCACAGACCGGATCGGTCGCGGCGGCGGCGATGTGGATCCGGGGCGCGAGCGACACCAGCGCGCCGGCCAGGAAGAGCAGGGTCAGCGCGGCCGCGGTGAGCGCCGGCCGGGCGAGCGCCGCCCCGGCTCCGGCCGACCCCAGCACGGCGGCGGTCACCGCGTGCACCACGGCGGCGCGTGCGGTGCCGGCGGTGAGCCCGAGCACCCCGACCGCGACCGCGGTCAGCAGCATCGGCCAGCAGGCCACCGCCCAGCCCAGGCCGAGCGAGGCCGGCACGGCGAGCGCGGTGAGCGCCGCGCCGACCACGGCGAACTCGCGCCGGATCTCGACCGGCAACGCGACCACCGCGGCGATCGTGAGCAGCAGCGCGCTCGCGGCGAGCTGCCAGCCCGTCGGACCGACCGCGCGGGCCAGCTCGGCGTGCCAGTCGCTCAGGTCGGCCGACCAGGCGGGCAGCGCCGCCCGCACCGGGGCCAGCCCGGCGCGCAGTGCCCCGCCGGCCACCACCAGGCCGCTGACCGTGAGAGCGACCGCGGCGGCGAGCTGCGGCCCCCGGCGGGCCGCCTCCGGAACCACCCGGACGGCCAACCCGGTGAGCGCGATGACCGCGGCGATCAGCAGGAGGGACCGGCTGGGCAGGGCCACCGAGGCGACCCGGCCGAGCGCGCCGATCACCGCGAGCGTGACGATGCCGGCGCCCACGTCGGGCAGCGGCGGACGGCGCAGCACCAGCGCGCCGGCCAGCGCGGTCAGCGCCGCCAGCAGCAGCACCGTGCCGGCCGCCGCGGCCGCCGGCACGGTGGCGGACCGCAGCAGGGCGGTGACCGCGTACGCCAGGGCGAGCGCGACCGCCGCGCCGTGCAGCAACCAGGTCAGCTCGCGCAGCCACGGCACCGGTCGAATGGCGGCGTCATCCGGGCCGGTGGGCGGCGGCTCCCCGCCGAGCACCTCGGCGGACTCCTCCGGCGCGGACTCGGGCCGGTCGTCGTCGGCACGCCGCGGGGGCGGCGCCGGATCCCGGGGCGCGGTGGCGGGCAGATCCGACCGGACCGGTCGTTCCCGCACCACCGCCGACCGGGCCAGTGCCAGGTCCAGCACGGCCACCACGGTGAGCACCAGGGCCCAGCCGGCCGGGCCGGTGATCCGCTCGTAGGCCAGCAGCGGCAGCACCGGCTGGGCGGCCAGCACGGTGGCGAAGCGGGGGGCGCGCAGCCCGGTGCCGTACGCGTAGCCGACCGCGACCACCGTGGTGACCAGGAAGATCGACCCGGCGAACGCGGCCCCCGAGGTGCCGCCGCCGATCCGGTCGACGGCCCAGACCGCGTAGCCGGCCAGCGGCACCAGCAGCAGCCCGACCGCGGCGATGGTCTCGGCGGTCGAGGTGAGGCCGCGGCGGGCCAGCACCGGCGGGGCGAGCAGCATCAGCACGGTGGCGACCAGCAGCACGCCGAGCCGGGCCAACGCGTCCATCGAGCTGGTGGCGACGGCGGCGAAGACCACCGCCGCGACGCCGAGCAGCAGCGCGCCCAGCCCGAGGGGGATGTTCTGCACCTCGCGCGAGGACGCCTCCGGCGGGTGCTCCGGATCGTCGACGTCGAGCCACTGCGGACGCCCGCGGGGCGGCGACGGGGGCGGATCGTCGGGCGCGGGTGGCGGGGTGCCTTGCCGGGGCACCCGGGGCGGGGCGCCGGTGGCGGCGGTGGGCGGGCGGCGGCCCGGACGCCGGCGCAGCACCTTGTGCGGCCGGGTGGCCTGCTTGATCCGCTCCTCACCGGCGTGCGCGAGGATGTCGCGCTGGAAGAGGGCGGCCTGCATCTTGGCGGCGATCTGTCGTTGCTCGCGGGCGATCTCGGCGTCGCGGGCCTTCATCTCGGCGATCGAGCGCTCGATGTCGGCCAGGTGCTCGGCCCACTGGGGCTGCGCCGCGCCGCAGTGTGGGCAGACGGCGGCCGGTTTGCTCTCCCGCCCGCACGCGGCGCACCTGAAGCTCTCCACGACCAGTCTCCCGTCCGCCCGCGCCCGTCGCACTGTGGACCACTCAGAAGCATGCCTTGACCGGGCCGGGATTTCGACAGTTGCCGGCGCGTTCCGGACAACAAAAACGGACCGGCCGACCGGGGAGCGGGGTCCCCGGGGCGGCCGGTCCGGCGCCGATCGGTCAGGGGCGGCCCAGGCCGCGGTACTCCCAGCCGGCCTGCGTCCACAGTGTGGAGTCGAGGCAGTTGCGCCCGTCGACGACCTTGCGGCCGTTGACCAGCTCGCCCATGGCGACCGGGTCGGCGTTGCGGAACTCGGCCCACTCGGTGAGCACGCAGACCAGGTCGGCGCCCTGGACGGCGTCGTTCATGGTGTCCTCGTAGGCCAGACCGGGCACCGCGCGACGCGCGTTCTCGATCCCCTGCGGGTCGAAGACGTGCACGTCGGCACCAGCCTTGCCGAGCAGCGCGGCCACCGCGAGGGCGGGCGCGTCGCGTACGTCGTCGGTGTTGGGCTTGAAAGTGGCGCCCAGCACGGCGACCCGGGTGCCGGAGAGGTCCGGCCCGGCCGGGCCGGACCGGCGGCCGAGCAGTTCGGCGGCGAGCTGCACCACGCGGGTGCGTCGGCGATTGTTGATCAGGTCGACCTCGTGCAGGAACCGCAGCGCCTCGCCGGCGCCCAGCTCCTGGGCGCGGGCCTGGAAGGCGCGGATGTCCTTGGGCAGGCAGGCGCCCCCGAAGCCGAGCCCGGCCTGCAGGAAGCGGTTGCCGATCCGCGGGTCGTAGCCGATCGAGCGGGCGAGCTGGGTGACGTCGCCGCCGGCGGCCTCGCAGACCTCGGCCATCGCGTTGATGAACGAGATCTTGGTGGCCAGGAACGCGTTCGCGGCGACCTTGACCAGCTCGGCGGTGGCGAAGTCGGTGACCACCAGGGGCACCTCGCGGTCCTCGGTGGCGGCCAGGTCGAAGACGCCCTTGTGGGCGGCGAAGAGCATGCCGTTGGCCCACTCGCTCTTGACCCCGACCACGATCCGGTTGGGGCGCAGCACGTCGTCGACGGCGAAGCCCTCCTGGAGGAACTCGGGGCTCCACGCCACCTCGACGCCGAGGTCGGTCGGGGTGTGCTTGCCGACCAGCTGCTCCACCCACTCGGCGGTGCCCACCGGCACGGTGGACTTTCCGACGATCAGCGCCTTGCGGGTCAGGTGCTGGGCCAGGTTGGTCACCGACGCCTCGACGTACGACAGGTCGGCGCCCATGCCGTCGGCCCGCTGCGGGGTGCCGACGCAGATGAAGTGCACGTCGCCGAAGTCGGCGGTCTCCTGGATGTCGGTGCTGAACCGCAGCCGGCCGGCGGCCAGGTTGCGCCGCAGCAGCTCGTCGAGGCCGGGCTCGTGGATCGGCACCTCACCCGCGTTCAGCTTGGCGATCTTGTCCGCGTCGACGTCGAAGCCGAGCACCTCGTAACCCAGCTCGGCGTAGCAGATGGCGTACGTCGCGCCGAGGTAGCCGGTGCCGAGGAAGGTCACCCGGGGCCGGGCCGAGCCCGACGGCGGGGTGACCGCGGCGATGGCGGGCATCGGCTGGGAGTTCGGGTACGGGATCGTCACGCCTGTCTTCTCCGCTCGCGCTGGCGGCGCATCCTCGCGTCGCATCTGCTGGGGCGCCTAGGCCGGGCACCGAGGGGACTGATTCTGTTTGAGGGTAGTTGGTCGGACGGGCGACGTCCGGTCGCGGGCCTACCCGCCGGTAGGGTTCGGTCGGGCCTGGTGGCTATTCTTCAGTCTGCGGCAGTCGGCGACCCCCGGGCGGCACAGACTGCGCATGATAGCGGTGGAAGGGGAGGGCCGACATGGCCGCAGAGCAGTCGTTCGACGTCTACCGGTTGCCGGAGGAGCACGAGGCGATCCGGGAGGCGGTCCGTGAGGTCTGTGCGGCCAAGGTGGCGCCGCATGCCACCGAGGCGGACGAGACAGGTGAGTTCCCGAAGGCGTCCTACGACGCGCTGCGGGCGGCCGACTTCCACGCCCCGCACGTCCCGGTGGAATACGGCGGCGCCGGCGCGGACGCGCTCGCCACGGCCATCGTCATCGAGGAGGTGGCCCGCGCCTGCGCCTCGTCCTCGCTGATCCCGGCCGTGAACAAGCTGGGCACGATGCCGCTGCTGCTGGCCGGTTCCGAGGAACTGAAGCGGAAATACCTGACGCCGGTCGCCTCCGGTGACGCGATGTTCTCCTACTGCCTCTCCGAGCCGGAGGCGGGCAGCGACGCCGCGTCGATGACCACCAGGGCGGTGCGTGACGGCGACCACTGGGTGCTCAACGGCGTGAAGCGGTGGATCACCAACGCCGGGGTCTCCGAGTTCTACACCGTCTTCGCGGTGACCGATCCCACAGCCCGCTCGAAGGGCATCTCCGCCTTCGTGGTCGAGAAGTCCGACCCGGGCGTCAGCTTCGGGGCACCGGAGAAGAAGCTCGGCATCAAGGGCTCGCCGACCCGCGAGGTCTACCTCGACAACGTCCGGATCCCGGCCGACCGCATGATCGGCGCCGAAGGCACCGGCTTCGCCACCGCCATGCAGACGCTGGACCACACCCGGGTCACCATCGCGGCGCAGGCGATCGGCATCGCGCAGGGCGCGCTGGACTACGCCAAGGGCTACATCCAGGAGCGCAAGCAGTTCGGCAAGGCGGTCGCCGAGTTCCAGGGCGTCCAGTTCATGCTCGCCGACATGGGCATGAAGCTGGAGGCGGCCCGGCAGCTCACGTACGCCGCCGCCGGCAAGTCCGAGCGGGGCGACGCGGACCTGACCTACTTCGGTGCGGCCGCCAAGTGCTTCGCCTCGGACGCCGCCATGGAGATCACCACCGACGCGGTCCAGCTGCTCGGCGGCTACGGCTACACCCGCGACTACCCGGTCGAGCGGATGATGCGCGACGCCAAGATCACGCAGATCTACGAGGGCACCAACCAGGTGCAGCGCATCGTGATGGCCCGCCAGCTGCTCAAGGGCTGACCGGCGCCGAGGCGTTCGGGCGGGCGGGCCGGGGTCGACCCGGCCCGCCCGCGCTGGTCAACGTCCCTCGTCGTCCGGCCGGTTGGTGCCGCGCGGGGGCGCGGACCACGGCGACTCGCCGCCGGTGCGACGGGGCAGGGGTTCGGTGGGGTTTTCCGGGTAGGCCAGTGTGAGCGGGGCCGTGTCCGGGTCCTTCGGCGGGCCGGGCGGGGGCCAGTCGGTGAGCGCCGGCTTGTGCTCCACCGGGGTGACGGCCGGGGTCAGCTCCGCCCCGTCCGTACGCGGCTCGGGTCGACGCCGCCACCGCCCCGCGCTGAAGACGGCCATCAGCAGCAGCATGCCGATGAGGAACAGCGTGCCGTTGTCCAGCGGCTGGCGCAGCGGCAGCGGGTCACCGAGCATCCTCAGGTCGTCGGGGACCCGGTCCCGCACGGTGAACGGCGCGACGAACAGCCCGACGTAGGGGGCCACCAGCAGCAGCCCCGCCACCAGCGGGCCGAGCGGCGAGAATCGCAGCGTGCCGAGCAGGCCGAGCAGGACGCCGACGACGCCCAGGTAGACGGCCGGCTCGATCAGGTTCGGGGTGCTGTACGTACCGATCTCCACCCAGCGGTTGACGGTCCGCCCAGATCCGTCCTGACCGAGGGTGACGAGCACCCAGGTGACGGGCGCCACCACCAACCCGGCGAGGAAGCTCCAGAGATGTCGCATCCGCGCACCGTACCGTTTTCGCCATGACAGATCATCCCGTGGTGCCGCCGGGTAAGCCGACCTCGTACTCCCGCGTCACGCTGAGTCGCATCATGACCGCTGTCGATGTCAATCTGTACGGGACCGTGCACGGTGGGGTACTGATGAAGTTCGTCGACGACGTGGCCGGCGCGGCGGCGGCCCGGCACAGCGGTGGCACCGCGGTCACCGCCTCCATCGACGAGATCGTCTTCTCCGAGCCGGTCCGGGTGGGGGATCTGGTGCACGCGCACGCCCAGGTCAACTGGACCGGCAACACCTCGATGGAGGTCGGGGTGCGGGTGGTGGGCGAGCGCTGGGACTCGGCCGAGGACGAGCCGGTGCGGGTCGCCACGGCATACCTCGTGTTCGTGGGAGTGGACGTCGGCGGCGCGCCCCGCGCGGTGCGTCCGGTGCTGCCCGAGACGCCCGAGGACGAGCGCCGCTTCCGCGAGGCGGAGATCCGGCGGGCCCACCGCCTGGCCCGCCGCCGCGCCATCCAGGCCCACCGCGCCGCCTGAAGCGTAAGGAGGGGCCCCCTCTTAACGCCTCCGGTAGAGCTACGCGCCCCGCTTGACGGCCCGGCCCGCGCTGACGTCGTCGTGCCGGGGCGCGGGGTGTTAAGCGGGGCCCCTTGTTATGCAGAATGCGTTAACAGGGGGCCCCTCCTTACGTCTGGCCCACATGGGTGAGGGGCGGGGGGTGTGGGGTGGGCACGCCCCGTGGGCGGGGGCCGGTGCGGAGAATGGCGGCACGAGGTAGGGCAAGATGGCGCCACGGCCCATGCACAGTGTCGTGCCGGGCCCCAGGGGAGGGTGGAACTGTGGGTGACGTGCTCTGGACGCCGCCGGCCGACGTGCGTGAACGGTCCCGGATCGGTGACTACCTGCGCTGGCTGACCGAGCACCGGGGGCTGGAGTTCGCCGACTACGACGCGCTGTGGCAGTGGTCGGTGACCGACCTGGACGCGTTCTGGTCCTCGATCTGGGACTACTTCCAGGTGCTCGCACACACGCGCCCGACCGCGACGCTGGCCGGGAGGTCCATGCCCGGCGCCCGCTGGTTCCCCGGTGCGACGCTCAACTACGCCGAGAACGTGCTGCGCATGCCGGGGCTCGGCGACGACGACCCGGCGGTGATCGCGCACGGGCAGACCCGCGCGCCGGAGACGCTCACCGTGGCGGAGCTGCGTGACCGGGTCCGCCGGGTGGCCGCCGGCCTGCGCCGGCTCGGCGTGGGTCCCGGCGACCGGGTGGCGGCGTACGCGCCGAACATCTCGGAGACGTACGTCCTGCTGCTCGCCACCGCGAGCCTGGGCGCGATCTTCTCGTCCTGCGCGCCCGAGTTCGGCACCCGCAGCGTCACCGACCGCTGGCAGCAGATCGAGCCGTCGGTGCTGGTGGCGGTGGACGGCTACCGCTACGGCGACAAGCCGGTCGACCGGCGCGCCGAGGTGGCCGCGATCCGGGCCGCGCTGCCGTCGCTGCGGCACACCGTCGCGATCGGGTACCTCGACCCGGACGGCCCGGCCCCCGACGGCGCGCTGCCGTGGGCGGAGCTGGCGGCGGAGACCGACGAGCCGGCGGCCTTCACCCCGGTGCCGTTCGACCACCCGCTCTACGTGCTCTACTCCTCCGGCACCACGGGCCTGCCGAAGCCGATCGTGCACGGGCACGGCGGCATCCTGCTGGAGCACCTGAAGATGCTGGCGCTGCACCACGACCTGGGCCCGGCGGACCGGTTCCTGTGGTTCACCACCACCGGCTGGATGATGTGGAACTTCCTGGTTTCCGGGCCGGCGGTGGGCGCGGCGATCGTGCTGTTCGACGGCAACCCGGGCCACCCGGACCTGGGCGCGCTGTGGCGGCTGGCGGCGGAGACCGGCACCACCTACTTCGGCACCTCGGCCCCGTTCCTGCTGGCCTGCCGCAAGGCCGGGCTGGTGCCGCGGGAGGTCGCCGACCTGTCCGCGCTGCGTGGCCTCGGCTCGACCGGCGCGCCGCTGCCCGCCGAGGGTTTCACCTGGGTGTACGAGAACGTCGGCGACCAGCTCCAGCTCCAGTCGCTCTCCGGCGGCACGGACGTCTGCACCGGCTTCGTCGGCGGGGTGCCGTTGCTGCCGGTGCACGCCGGGGAGATCGCCTGCCGGGCGCTGGGCGCGAAGGTGGAGGCTCGCGCCGCCGACGGTTCGGCGGTCATCGGCCAGCTCGGCGAGCTGGTGATCACCGAGCCGATGCCGAGCATGCCGGTCGGGTTCTGGAACGATCCGGACGGCGCCCGCTACCGGGAGGCGTATTTCGAGGTCTATCCCGGGGTGTGGCGGCACGGCGACTGGATCACGGTGAACGAGCGTGGCGGCTGCGTCATCACCGGCCGCTCCGACGCCACGCTGAACCGGGGCGGGGTGCGGCTCGGCACGGCCGAGTTCTATTCCGTGGTGGAGGGCCTCGACGAGGTGGTCGACTCGGTGGTGGTGCACCTGGAGGACGACGAGGGCGGCGCGGGAGAGTTGCTGCTGTTCGTGGTGCTCGCCGACGGACTGGAGTTGGACGACGAGATGCGGAAGAAGATCTGCCGCGAGCTGCGTACCGCCCTGTCGCCCCGGCACGTGCCGGACGAGATCCACCAGGTCCGCGCCGTGCCCCGCACGCTCAGCGCGAAGAAGCTCGAGGTCCCGGTCAAGAAGATTCTGACGGGCACCCCGGTCGACCGCGCCGCGGCCAGGGGCGCCCTGGCCAACCCCGAGTCCCTGACGGCCTTCGCCGCCCTGGCCCGACAGCGCCATCCTTCCTGACCCTGCCCCCGCCCCCTCCTGCCCGATCTTGCGGTTTCTGCGCCGACGAAAGGGGTGAACGCCCCGAGAGTGGGGCGGCAGGTGCAAGATCGCGGGGAGGGTGGGGGTGGGTTCAGGGGAGGGTGTGGGTGGTCTTCTCGGTTTCGGCGCGGGAGCCCAGGCGGGTCGAGTCCGGGTGGGCGCAGGCCACCACGCTGGCGCCGGCGGCGAGTGGGGTGAGCAGCCAGTCGACCAGGTCGGGGTGCCGGGTCACGTCGACCAGGAGGCGGTCGCCGGGGCCGATGCCCAGCTCCGCGGCGCGGGCCTCCGCGCGGGCCAGCAGCGCCGCGTCGCCCTCACCAGGCTCGGGGTACGGGGTGAAGTGGTCACCGTGCCCGCGGACCGCGCTCACGAAGTCGACGCACCCGGCGGGCACCTGACGCATCGGCAGCGCGAACGGGTCCAGCGCCAGCGCGTACCGCTCGCCGGCCGGCCACCGGCCCGCCTCGTCGACCCGGTCGACGGCGGTGAACAGCACCTCCACCGGAGCCGGGGCGTCGGCCACGGTGAGCTTCGCCGACCAGCAGCCGAGCAGCACCGCGGCGGTCTGCCAGTGCGGCGGCAGCAACACACCGGCCGGATCGCCGGGTGCGCAGCCGGCCTCGTCCACGAGCAGGTTGGCGGTCTTCGCCACCCAGTTCGCCAGCGTCGCGCCGGAGAGCTCGGTGCGTTCGCCGGTGGCGTCGTCATACCAGGTCAGCAGTGGTCGGGTGGGGTCGGACGCGATCGCGTCGGCGAACACCCGGGCAATGTTGTCGGCCATCGGCGCGAACGATACGCGCCCCGGCTGCGTACTCGATGACAACGACAAGTCGGCGTACCGTCGGGTCGCAGTCAGCGTCGGACACCCCGCCCGGCGTAGGCTTGCCGACAGTGTTCTTGCCCACAACCGCGCCACCTGAGGAGTCGCCCCGTGACCGCCGGTCGCCCGCCCCGCGTTCTCATCGACGCCACGAGTGTCCCCGCCGATCGCGGCGGCGTCGGTAGATACGTCGACGGCCTGCTCGGCGCGCTCGGCCGGGTCTGCGGCGACGGCGTCGACCTGGCCGTGGTGAGCCTGCGCACCGACCTGGAGCGCTACACCCGGATGCTGCCCGGCGCCGAGATCATCCCCGCGCCGGCGGCGGTGGCGCACCGGCCGGCACGGCTCGCCTGGGAGCAGACCGGCCTGCCGCTGCTGGCCCAGCAGGTCGGCGCGGAGGTGCTGCACTCGCCGTTCTACACCTGCCCGCTGCGGGCCGGTTGTCCGGTGACGGTGACCGTGCACGACGCGACGTTCTTCACCGAGCCGGAGCACTACGACAAGTCCCGCCGGACGTTCTTCCGCAGCGCGATCAAGACCTCGCTGCGCCGCGCCGCCCGGGTGATCGTGCCGAGCAAGGCCACCCGCGACGAGCTGATCCGGCTGCTGGACGCCGACCCGACCCGGATCGACGTGGCCTACCACGGCGTCGACCAGGCCGCCTTCCACGCCCCGGGCGACGAGGAGAAGGCGCGGGTCCGGGCCCGCCTGGGGCTGGGCGACAACAGCTACATCGCGTTCCTGGGCGCCAAGGAGCCGCGCAAGAACGTACCCAACCTGATCCGCGGCTGGGCCCGGGCGGTGGCCGACCGGCCCAACCCGCCGGTGCTGGTGGTGGCCGGTGGCCAGGGCCACGACGACGACATCGACCGCGCGGTGGCCGAGGTGCCGTCGCACCTGCGGCTGCTCCGCCCCGGCTACCTGCGCTACGCCGACCTGCCCGGGTTCCTCGGCGGGGCGCTGGTCGCCGCCTACCCGTCCTACGGCGAGGGCTTCGGGCTGCCGATCCTGGAGGCGATGGCCTGCGCGGCGCCGGTGCTCACCACGCCGCGGCTCTCCCTGCCCGAGGTCGGTGGCGACGCCGTGGCCTACACCAGCGAGGACCCGGACCAGATCGCCACCGACCTGGCCGCGCTGCTCGACGACGAGCAGCGGCGGCTCTCCCTCGCCAAGGCGGGCTTCGACCGGGCCAAGGAGTTCACCTGGGAGTCCAGCGCCGAGGTGCACATCGCCGCCTGGCGGCGGGCACGTTCCTGAGCGGCGCGCCGCCGACGCGCCGTGGGGGCTCGCCCGCTTCGGGCATGATGTGCTGATGTTCTACGCCGTCATCCCGGCGGGCGGCAGCGGCACAAGGTTGTGGCCGCTGTCCCGCGCCGGCCATCCCAAGTTCCTCCACCCGCTGACCGGCACCCCCGCCTCGCTGTTGCAGGCCACGGTCGACCGGTTGGCGCCGCTGACCACGCCGGAGCGCACGCTCGTGGTCACCGGAGCCGCGCACGCCGCGGCGGTGGCCCGGCAACTGGCTGGCCTGCCGGAGGAGAACGTGCTGGTGGAGCCCTCCCCACGGGACTCGTGCGCGGCCATCGCGCTGGCCGCCGCGGTGATCGCCGACCGCGCCCCGGACGCGGTGATGGGCTCGTTCGCGGCCGACCACCTGATCGGCGACGCGGACCGCCTGGCCGCTGTGGTGCGGGAGGCGATCCGCGGCGCCGAGCGGGGGCTGCTGATGACGGTCGGCATCACCCCGACCCGGCCGGAGACCGGCTACGGCTATCTGGAGACCGGCGACCCGGTGGACGGCGGGCCGCTGCGACCGGTCCGCGAGTTCAAGGAGAAGCCCGCGGCCGAGGTGGCCGAGGGCTACCTCCGTTCGGGCCGGCACCTGTGGAACGCGAGCATGTTCGTCTGGCGGGTGGACGTCTTCCTGACCGAGCTGGCCCGCCAGCAGCCGGCGTTGCACGCCGGGATCACGGCCATCGCGGCGGCCTGGGGCACCCCGGAGCAGGACGACGTGCTCGGCACGGTGTGGCCGACGCTGCCGAAGATCTCGGTCGACTACGCGGTGATGGAGGGCGCGGCCACCGCCGGCCGGGTGGCGACCGTGCCCGGCGACTTCGGCTGGAACGACGTCGGCGACTTCCACACCCTCGGCGAGGTGCTCCCGGCCGACGCGGCCGGCAACGTGGTGCTCGGCGGGGACGCGAAGCCGGGCGTGCTGCTGCACGACACCACGGGCACCGTGGTGGTGCCGCACTCCGGCCGGCTGGTCGCCACGGTCGGTGTGCACGACCTGATCGTGGTGGACACCCCGGACGCGGTGCTGGTCTGCCCGCGCGAGCGGGCGCAGGACGTGAAGAAGGTCGTGGACCAGCTCAAGGAGCGTGGCGAGGAGGGCCTGGTCTGAGCCGGGCGCCCGTCGGGCCGGCGCGGGACGTTCAGCCGTCGGCGCGGCGGGCCAGCGCGGTGAGTGCCGGCGCCACCAGGTGTGCGGTGCCGTCGGCGAGCGGCTCCGGCAGCCGGTCCGGCGGGAACCAGCCGAGCGCCTCGGACTCGTCGCTGGTCCGTTCGATCGCCCCGGCCGGGGCGAAGACCGCGTACCGGACGTCGTAGTGCAGGGAGCCGCCCTGGCAGGCGACCGGGTGGACGTCGACGTCGATCGGCGTCGGGTCCAGGGTCAGGCCGGCGATCCCGGACTCCTCGGTGGCCTCGCGCAGGGCGGCGCCGGCGAGGGTCCGGTCGCCCGGCTCGCAGTGGCCGCCGAGCTGCACCCACCGGCGCAGCTTGCGGTGCAGGCAGAGCAGCACCCGGCCGCCGGTCGGGTCGAGGACCAACGCGCTCGCGGTGACGTGCCCGGGCCGGTGCCCGCGGCTCATCGCCACCGGGCCGGCGGCCAGCAGCGCCAGGGTGCGGTCGGCGTTGGCGGCGGCCGCCGGGCTGGTCGCCGTCCAGCGGCTCAGCTCCGCGACGGCGTCGGCGTGCAGGTGGGCGTACGTGGCGAGATCGGTGTCGGGCACCCGGACAACTCTACGAGCGCGCGGATGAGCGAGGGCCGGACGGCACCCCTGCGGAACGAATCCGCAGACCCTCGTGGTGCCGTCCGGCCACGCCCGTCGGCCGGCGACCGGGTCGACACTGCGCCCCGGCGTCGGCGGGCACTTGAGAGTCTGCCGAACCTGAGTTCCGGCGTCGAGGTCTTTCACGTCACGCTTAAAGATGGAGATTAGTACCGCCGGGTAAAGTGCCAGGGGTGGCGGGCACATCCGCCGTCCACCCGGGAGTGCTCCATGTTGAAGATCATTTTCTCGAGCGAGGACATCCTGCGGACCCGGGTCGCCCCGGCCGCGGACCCGCTCTGGGAGTTGGTCCTCAGTCTGCACCTGCTCCAAGGGCGCGGCCGCGATCCACTGTTGACGACCTGGCGGCGCGGCGTGGCGCGGGGCCTGCGCACCGACACCGGCGCCGAGCGCTACCGACTGCTCCTCGCGCTCAACCCGCCGCGCGGCTACTTCCCGGACTTCCTCACCCCCTCCGCCAGCCGGGAGGGCTTCGAGGCCGGCCTGGAGGCGGTCCGCGGCACCCCGCTCGGCATGCTGCGCCGCGACCTGACCGTGCTCGCCGGGGAGACCGCGCTGCCGCCGTCGGCGAGCGCGCTCGCCCGGGGCGAGCCCGAGGTGCTCCAGGATCTCACCGAAACCATGGCGCGCTACCAGGAGTTGGCGGTGACGCCGTACTGGGCCCGGGTCCAGGCCGCCGTCGAGGCGGACCGGTCCCGTCGTGCCCGGGCCATGCTCGACGGCGGCGCCGAGGGTCTGTTGGCCAGCCTGAAGCCGGCCATGCGCTGGGCCGACGGGGTGCTCGAGGTGCTCGACTACCCGGACACCCGCGAGTTGCACCTGGACGGCCGGGGGCTGCTGCTCGTCCCGTCGTTCTTCTGCTCCCGCACGCCGGTGGCGCTGCTCGACCCGAGCCTGCCCCCGGTGCTGGTCTATCCGGTCGACCGGCTCGGCGGCCTCACCCCGGAGGCCGGCGGTGGCCGGGAGAGCGACGCCGCCCAGCGGGAGGCGCTCGCCGCGCTGCTCGGGCGCACCCGCGCGGCCGTGCTCCAGGTCGCCGACGAGGGCTGCACCACCGGCGAGATGGCCCGTCGGCTGCACATCTCCGCCGCCGCGGCCAGCCAGCACACCGCCGTGCTGCGCAACGCCGGGCTGCTGGTCAGCAACCGCGACCGCAACACGGTGCTGCACACGCTGACGCCGCTGGGCCGCGCGGTCCTCGACGCCTGACCCGCCCGCCGGGCGGCTCGGAACGCGGTCAGAGCGCCAGCGTGGCGCTGGCGGTGGTGCCCGCCGGGGGCGGCAGCAGGGTCGAGGCGACACCCTCGGCGGCCAGCGCGGTGCGCAGGCGTTGCAGGTCCGCGCCGAACCGGACCAGATCCGCCCGGTCGACGGGCGTCGGCGCCGCGCCGAGCACCAGGTCGGTCGCGGTGGCCGGCCAGTCGGGCACGCTGGCGGCGAGCCCCTCGCGTACCTCCCGGTCGGTCACGTGGGTGAAGACCGTGCCGGAGGCGACCACCTCGGCGACCGCGGCGATCGCCCGGTCCACCGCGGCCGGGTCGGCCGGCGCCGCGCCGGTGCCGTCGGCGAGGAGGGCCGCCGCGCGCAGGCCGTCGGCGCGCGCCTCGGCGGTGCCCCGCGAGAAGAGGTCCAGCGAGGCGTCCCGGACCAGCGTCCGGGCGCCCTCGTCGTCGTCGCGGGTCGCGTCGAGATAACCGCGGACGACCGCGACCGGAACCTGGTCGCACTTGCCCTTGATCAGCTCGCCGGCGCCGGCCAGCTCGTCGACCACGGCCATCTGGGTGAGCTGGAGTTCGTTGCCGTAGGGATCGACCTCGCCCCGGTGGTCGCGGATCGCCGGCATGCCGGCCACCCCGAGCGCCACGTCGGTGAGACCGTTGCGCCACGGGCGGCCCATGGTGTCGCTGACGATGACCGCGACGTCCAGGCCGAACCGGTCGCGCAGCGCGGCCCGCAGGGCGCGGGCGGAGGCGTCCGGGTCGACCGGCAGCAGTACCAGCCGCGTCTTGTCCACGTTGGACGCGTCGATGCCGGCCGAGGCCATCACGAACCCGTGGTGGGTCTGCACGATCCGGGTCGCGCCCCGGGTCGCGACCACCCGGGCCGTCTCCGTCGCCAGCACCCGGTCCCGCTCGGCGAGGCGCTCCGGGCCGTCCGCCGGCACGTCGACCAGCCGGCCCTCCGCCTTCGACACGATCTTGCTGGTGACCACCAGCACGTCGCCGTCGCGCAGCCAGGGGGCCGCGCCGGCGATCAGCGCCGCCAGGTCGTCGCCCTCGGTCACGTGGCCGATGCCCCGCACCGGCAGGATCTCCAGCCTCACATCAACTCCAGCGCGGCACGCACCATCGCGGCGGTCGCCGCCTCGTCGGTCATCCGCAGCGGCGCCGAGGCGACCGGCACGTCCGGCACCACGGCCCCCGCGTCCTCCGGGGCGACCAGCCAGCCGTCGAGCAGCCCGCCGGCCGACCGACCGCCGTAGAGGCCGCCCACCCCCGCCGCGCTGCACTCGACGCCGAGCACGGCCAGACACCTGTCGGCCATGCCGCGCACCGGCGCGCCGCCGATGATCGGCGACACCCCGACGACCGGGGCCGGGCCGCCGGCCACCGCGTCGCGCAGGCCGGGCACGGCCAGCACCGGCGCGATGCTGACCACCGGGTTGCTGGGCGCGATCAGCACCACGTCCGCCGCCCCGATCGCCTCGACCACGCCGGGGGCGGGCTTCGCCGCGTCCGCGCCGACGAACACGAACTGGTGCGTCGCCACGTCGGCCCGGTACCGCACCCACCACTCCTGGAAGTGGATCGCCCGCCGCCCCTGGTCGTCTTCGATGACCGCGTGGGTCTCCAGGCGCTCGTCGGTGGCCGGCAGCAGGCGTACGCCCGGTTGCCAGCGGGCGGCCAGCGCCTCGGTGACCTGCGACAGCGGATAGCCCGCGTTGAGCATCGTGGTGCGCACCAGATGGGTGGCGAGATCCTTGTCGCCCAGCCCGAACCAGCTCGGCTCGGCCCCGTAGGCGGCCAGCTCGGACTTGACGGTCCAGGTCTCGCCGACCCGACCCCAGCCACGTTCCGGGTCGGCGCCACCGCCGAGCGTGTAGAGCACGCTGTCCAGGTCGGGGCAGACCTTCAGGCCGTGCAGCAGCAGGTCGTCGCCGACGTTGACCACGGCGGTCACCTCGGCGCCCACCTCCCGGGCGTACGCCCGGACGCCGAGCAGGAAGCGGGCGCCCCCGATGCCGCCGGTCAGTACCACGATGCGCATGCCGTCCATCCTTCCGCACGTGCCGCCGTCGATCGCCCGATGGCCGGAGAGACTAGGCTCACTTCGCCAACTGTCCGCTTTCGTCCCCTGGGGGAGTTCGTGACCAGCCCCGCCGAGCCCGCGTCCGGCGACGCCGCGCAGGCCAGCCAACTGACCAAACCGCTACGCGAACTGGCCGCGCTCGTCCTGCTCGGCGCGAACGCCGTGCTGCTCTTCGTCGGCCTGCTGCGCCTGCTGGTGCCGGCCGACGACTACAGCACGTTCAGCGGCCGGGCGGGCAGCGCCTTCTTCACCTTCGTCGGGCTGGAGGCGACGGTCCTGCCGCTGCTGGCCGTCCTGCTCGCCACCCACGTCCGCCCGGTGCTGCCGAAGGCGAAACTGATCACCCAGGTCGCGTTCGGCGAGTACGCGTTCTCCGCCGCCTTCGGCGCGCTGACGTTCCTGGCCTGGCTGGTCGGCCGGCTCGCCGACGGCGAGGTGCTCGACGCGTTCCTCGGCCTGCTCACCCGGGTGGCCTGGCTGGCGATCTTCGCGGTCGCCGCGTACGTGGTGTTCAAGATCTGGCGCACGCTCTACTACGTGCCGAAGCCCAAGCCGCAGCCCGGCGTCTACGGTCAGGCCCAGCCGGGCTGGCCGCAGCAGCCCGGCCAGCCCGGCGGATACCCGGCGCCCGGTGGCTACCCGCCGGCCGGCGTGCCCCCGCAGCCCGGCCAGGCCCCGGCGGGCTACCCGCACGGGGGCGCGCCGGCGCAGCCCGGCTGGCCGCAGGCCGGCCCGTACGGCCAGCCGCAGTCGGCCCCGCCGTTCAACACCGCGCCGCCGCACGCCCCGCAGTCGGCCCCGCCGTTCGGCTCCCCGCCGCCGGGGGCCCAGCCCGGCCCGCAGTTCGGCTCCGGGCAACCCGGCCCGCAGTTCGGCTCCCCGCCGTCCAGCGCCCCGCCGTTCGGTGGCCAGCAGTCCGAGGCACCTCGGTTCGGCGCTCCGCCGCCGGCGCCGCCCTTCGGCCAGCCGCCGTCGGCCGACCCGACCCAGGCGATCCCGCGCCAGTCCGCCGAGCCGGGCCAGCAGGCGTCCCCGGGCGACGACGAGCGCACCCAACGCTTCGACCGCGAGGACCCGAACCAGCCCCGGTGACCCGGCCGGCGGGCGGGCGGCGGACCGCCGCCGCCCGCCCAGGCCGGCGCGAAGTGTTAAGCGGGGCCCCCTCCTCTACCGGAGGCGTTAAGAGGGGGCCCCTCCTTGCACCCCGTGCGGGTGCATAGGCTGAGCCGATGGTTGATGCGAGCGTGCGGCGGGCGCTCGGCCGCGCCGCCACCGGCCGGGCACTGGACACGGACGAGGCGGCCGCGCTGCTCACCGCGCGCGGCGAGGCCCTCGACGAGCTACTCCACGTCGCCGGTGGCATCCGCGACGCCGGGCTGCGGGACGCCGGCCGGCCGGGCGTGGTGACGTACTCCAAGAAGGTCTTCGTGCCGCTGACCCGGCTCTGCCGGGACCGCTGCCACTACTGCACGTTCGCCACCGTGCCGCACCGGTTGCCGGCCGCCTACCTGGAACGCGACGAGGTGCTGGCGATCGCCCGCGAGGGCGCCGCGCAGGGCTGCAAGGAGGCGTTGTTCACGCTCGGCGACCGGCCCGAGGAGCGGTGGCCGGCGGCCCGGCGGTGGCTGGACGAGCGCGGGTACGACTCCACGCTCGACTACCTGCGCGCCTGCGCGGTGGCCGTGCTGGAGGAAACCGGCCTGCTGCCGCACCTCAACCCCGGCGTGCTCTCCTGGTCGGAGTTGCAGCGGCTCAAGCCGGTCGCGCCGAGCATGGGCATGATGCTGGAGACCACCTCGACCCGGCTCTGGTCGGAGCCGGGCGGCCCACACTTCGGCTCGCCGGACAAGGAGCCCGCGGTCCGCCTGCGGGTGCTCGACGACGCCGGCCGGGTCGGCGTGCCGTTCACCACGGGCATCCTGATCGGCATCGGCGAGACCGGCGTCGAGCGGGCCGACGCGCTGTTCGCGATCCGCCGGGCCATGCGGGAGTACGGCCACCTCCAGGAGGTGATCGTGCAGAACTTCCGCGCCAAGCCGGACACCGCGATGCGCGGCATGCCGGACGCGGAGCTGCACGACCTGGCCGCGACCGTGGCGGTGGCCCGGGTGCTGCTCGGCCCGAAGGCCCGCATCCAGGCGCCGCCGAACCTGATCGCCGGCGAGTACGACCTGCTGCTGCGTGCCGGCATCGACGACTGGGGCGGCGTCTCGCCGGTGACGCCGGACCACGTCAACCCGGAGCGGCCGTGGCCGCAGCTCGACGAGTTGGCCGCGCGTACCGCCGCTGCCGGGTTCACGCTGCGCGAGCGGCTGACCGTCTACCCGGAGTACGTGCGCGCCGGCGGGCCGTGGCTGGATCCGCGCCTGCTGCCGCACGTGACCGCGCTCGCCGATCCGGTCACCGGCCTGGCGGTCGAGGAGGCCCGCCCGGTGGGCCGGCCCTGGCAGGAGCCGGAGGAGGTCTTCGGCGGTCGCACGGACCTGCACGCCACCATCGACGTCACCGGCCGGACCGAGGACCGGCGGGGCGACTTCGACAGCGTCTACGGCGACTGGTCCGAGGTGGCCAACAAGGTCAGGTATCCGGCCGGCGATCCCGCGACCGGCGGCACGGACGGCGACCTGCGCGCGGGGCTGAACCTGGCGGCGCACGACCCGGCGGCGTTGCTGGCGCCGGCGCACGAGGCGAAGGCGCTGGCCCTGTTCGGCGCGGACGGGCCGGCGCTGGACGAGCTGTGCCGGCTCGCCGACGACGCGCGCCGCGACGCGGTCGGCGACGACGTGACGTACGTGGTCAACCGGAACATCAACTTCACCAACGTCTGCTACGTGGGCTGCCGGTTCTGCGCGTTCGCGCAGCGGGAGAGCGACGCGGACGCGTTCCGGCTGTCCCTGGAGCAGGTCGCCGACCGGGCCGAGGAGGCGTGGGCGACGGGCGCCACCGAGGTCTGCCTCCAGGGCGGCATCGACCCGAAGATGCCGGTGACCGGCTACGCCGACATCGTCCGGGCGATCAAGGCGCGGGTGCCGGGGCTGCACGTGCACGCGTTCTCCCCGATGGAGATCGTCACCGCGGCCGCGAAGGCGGGCGTGCCGGTGCGGGAGTGGCTGGGCATGCTGCGGGAGGCGGGCCTGGACACCATCCCGGGCACCGCCGCCGAGATCCTCGACGACGACGTGCGCTGGGTGCTCACCAAGGGCAAACTGCCGGCCGCCGCCTGGGTCGAGGTGGTCAGCACGGCCCACGAGCTGGGCATCCGGTCCAGCTCCACGATGATGTACGGCCACGTCGACCACCCCGGGCAGTGGTTGGCCCACTTCCGGGTGCTGGCCGGGGTGCAGGACCGCACCGGCGGGTTCACCGAGTTCGTGGCGCTGCCGTTCGTGCACACCAACGCGCCGATCTACCTGGCCGGCATCGCCCGGCCGGGGCCGACCTGGCGGGAGAACCGGGTGGTGCACGCGATGGCCCGCCTGCTGCTGCACGGCCGGATCGACAACATCCAGTGCTCCTGGGTGAAGCTCGGCGACGCCGGCACGGTGGAGATGCTGCGTGGTGGCTGCAACGACCTCGGCGGCACGCTGATGGAGGAGACCATCTCCCGGATGGCCGGGTCGGGCAACGGTTCGGCGCGTACCGAGGAGCAGTTGCGGGCCATCGCCGAGGCGGCCGGGCGACCGTTCCGCAAGCGGACGACCGCGTACGGTCACACCGCCGCCTGACGTCGAACCTTTCCCCGCGCCGCGCCGTACCTGTGGATGCCGGCGGCGGTTGCGGCGAGGACCGCCGCCGGTGACCCCAGCCCGGGGATCCGGCGGCGTCCGGGTGCCCGGCCCCTGCGGCGCTGCGGCGCCGGTCGCGGAAAGGTTGCCGATGAGCACTGACGAGACCACCGACGCGCCGAGGCGGCGGGCCTGGCCGCGGTTGACCCGGCGGCAGACGCTGACCGCCGCCGCGAGCGCCACCCTGGGCGCGGCGGCGCTGGCCGTGCCGGGCCTGTCCGCCGCGCAGAACGCCCCGTCCGCGAGCCGGCGCGACGAGCCGATCGTGGTCCATCTCCGCGACGCCGCCACCGGCACGATGGACATCTTCGTCGGCACGACCCGGGTCGAGGTGCGCGACCGCGGTCTGGCCGACCGCCTGGTGCGCGCCGCCCGTCGCTGATTCCCGCCCCTCCCGGCGCGGGCTCCCGACGCCGGTCCGACTCACGTTTCCCGACGAAGGTGTGGTCCGCCATGTCCTCTCACCGCGAGGCCCCGGAGATCGCCAAGGATCCGGTCGCCGACAGCTCCGATCTTTACGCGTTCGTCAGTCCGACCCGGCCGGACACGGTCACGCTGATCGCCAACTACGTGCCGGTGCAGCTTCCGTCCGGCGGCCCCAACTTCTTCGAGTTCGGCGACGACGTCCGGTACGAGATCCACGTCGACAACGACGGAGACGGTTACCCGGACGTCACCTATCGTTTCGAATTCACCACCGAGATCACGAATCAGAACAGCTTTCTCTACAACACCGGCCCGATCGAGTCGCTGGACAGCAAGAACTGGAACCGGCGCCAGTTCTACCGGTTGACCCGGGTGGCGGACGGTCGCGAGCACGTGCTGGCGACGAAGCTGCCGTGCCCGCCGTGCAACGTGGGTCCGCTGTCCACGCCGAACTACCAGAACCTGGTGAAGCAGGCGACGTTCAGGCTGTCCACCGAGGAGAAGGTGTTCGCCGGGCAGCGCGCCGACGGCTTCTTCGTGGACCTGGGCGGCGTGTTCGACCTGGGCACGCTGCGGCCGTTCCAGCAGCTGCACGTGGCCGGCAAGAAGCTGTTCAAGACCGAGGGTGAGCCGGTCAACGCGTTGGACCGGCTGAACGTGCACAGCATCGCGATCCAGGTGCCGCTGGCCAAGGTGCGCCGCAAGGCCAGCCGGTACGGCTACGCCGACCGGGCGTCCACGATCGGCGTCTGGACCAGCGCGTCCCGCCAGCAGGTCCGGGTGCTCGGGGACCGGGTGTCGGCGGACCTCGCCACCGGTCCGTTCACCCAGGTGTCGCGGCTCGGCAACCCGTTGTTCAACGAGGTCGTTGTGCCGATGTCCAAGAAGGATCTGTGGAACGCGTTGCCGCCGTCGGAGGACAAGCGGTTCGCCGGGTTCGTCGAGCGGCCCGAGTTCGCCGCCCTGCTGCCGGTGCTCTACCCGGGCGTGTTTCCGAACCTGGACAAGCTGAACAAGGCGAAGAAACTCCGCGCCGACCTGGTGGCGATCCTGCTCACCGGCGTACCGGCCGGACTGATCGACGGCTTCGCCAACACCACCGGCGACACCCAGGCCGACATGCTGCGGCTGAACACCGCGATCCGGCCCAGCGCCAAGCCGGACCGGTTCGGGGTGCTCGGCGGCGACCTGGCCGGTTTCCCCAACGGCCGGCGGGTCACCGACGACGTGGTGACCATCGCGTTGCGGGCGATCGCCGGGCTCACCGTGCCGCTGGTGGACAAGACGTTCAGGCCGGACGCCGCGGCGGCCGCCGTCACGCCGGGCCTGGACGCCGGCGACGTGACCGCGCCGTTCCTCGCCGACTTCCCCTTCCTCGGCACCCCGTACGACGGGTTCAACAACCCGCCGGTGAAGAAGTCCTGACGGGGGCGCGGCATGCACCAGCACCGGCACCACGACCTCGGCCCGTCGTACAGCGGCACCGTCATGCTCGACCTCGGCGGCGACTCCGGCGCGCTGATCATCCACACCGGCCGGGACCTGCACGGGCGCGAGATCGAGATCAGCCGCGCGGACACCGACGGCGGGCGTACCCATTCGGCGGTGCGGGAGCGGCACGTCCTGGACGGGGTCTTCCACAGTGCCGTCTACCCGGACCTGGAAGCGGGTGTATATACCGTCTGGTGGGACGACGACACGCCGGCCGGCGCGGTTTCCGTCACCGGCGGTTCGATCACCGAATTCACCTGGCCGACCAGCTCACCGTCGCGAAAAGACTGACCGACCACTCCGCCGGCCCACGCGCCCCGTCCACCTGGTGGACGGGGCGCGATCGGCGTTGCCGGCCTCGACAGGCGGTACCCAGCCGGGCGCGTTACCCTTTGCCCCACCATTAGTGATCTTGGGCGGCGGTCGGCGGGGGCGTCCGACCGGCCCACCCGGCGCCGCGCCACGGCAGAAAACTTGGCGCAACTCGCCGGGGAGGGCGTTACTCGTCCGGGGTCTGAATCGATAGGGCAGGTTGCGAGGCTACGGGCGGCCGCGGCGGCTGTCCCGGACGTGTCGGGAGGGCGACTCCATTATCAAGTTTGGCTTGACGGCGCACGCATTACACGCGTGTAATTTGAATGGGGTTGTTCGCACGGAAGCGCACCAATTGGGCCCGTACGGACAAGCACGCCTTTCGCGTGGGGGGTTGCAGCGGCGAATGACGCCGGTGCGCGACAAGGAGGCAATCGATGGACGGCCAGCTCGAGGTGGCCGACCTGCTCGGGAACGCGCCGGAGTGGCAGGAGCGGGCGCTCTGCTCGCAGACCGACCCGGAGGCGTTCTTTCCCGAGAAGGGCGGCTCGACCCGCGAGGCGAAGCGCATCTGCTCGCGGTGTGAAGTGAAGACGGAATGTCTGGAGTACGCGCTCGGCCACGACGAGCGGTTCGGAATCTGGGGCGGCCTCTCCGAACGGGAGCGGCGCAAGCTCAAGCGGCGGGTCGCCGCCTGAGGAGCGTGCGGGCCGGGGCGGTGGGGGCCGCCCGGGTCCGACGGTCCGACCCTGTCGTTCAGGCCAGTTCGTCGGGGTCGACCCCGAGCAGGTTCGCCACCTGCTCGATGATCACGTCGTGCACGAGATCCGCCAGGTCCTCCCGGTCCATCGCGCGGAACTCCAGCGGTCGCCGGTAGAGCACGATGCGCGGCGGCACCTCCTGGCGGCCGGGCCGGCCCGGCAGCAGGCGGGCGAGCGGCACCTCGCCGTCCTCCAGCACATCGGAGTCGTAGACGTTCAGGTCCGGCGGGACGTCCTCGACGGCGAACTCCACCCCGGCCAACTCCTTGGCGAACCGGCGCTCGAGCGTCTCCACGGTGTCGAGCACCAGGTCGTCGAAGACCTCGGCCTTGGTCCGGGCCAGCGGCACGGTGGCCGGCACCAGCCGCCCGCGCAGCCCCCGACCGTGCCGGTCGCGGTGGGTGCGCCGGCCGGAGCCGGGGCGGCGGTTCTGCGGGCTCGTCATGACGGACAGGGTAGCCCGGTGACCCGGGCCGGCCGCCGTCGCGCGGCCCGCCCGGCGTGCCGGTCGCCGATCGGGCGAATTGTGATCACCATGACGGGCGTGTCGTAACGCGAAGCGGTGCGCCGGACCCGGTAATGGGGATACCCTGCCGCACGTGAGGTCACCACGGCGCTGCTCCCGTAACGGCTGCCCCCGGCAAGCGGTCGCCACATTGACCTATGTCTACAACGAGTCGACAGCGGTGGTGGGCCCGCTCGCGGCGTTCGCCGAACCGCACACGTACGACCTGTGTGAGCAGCACGCCCGCAGCCTGACCGCCCCGCGCGGCTGGGACGTGGTGCGGCACGAGGGCGAGTTCGAGCCGCCGCCGCCCACCACCGACGACCTGGTCGCGCTCGCCGAGGCGGTTCGCGAGGCCGCCCGCCCGACTCCGCCGCGCCCGCCGGAGGACGACCAGTCCCGTCCCCAGTCGCAGCCGTCCCACCAGCAGGGCCGCCGCGGTCACCTCCGGGTGATCCCCCCCAACCACTGACCCTCGGTCTACAGCCGGGACCACGCCTCGGTGAGCACGGCCCGCAGGATCTGCTCGATCTCGTCGAACTGCTGCTGCTCGGCGATCAGCGGCGGGGCGAGCTGCACCACGGGGTCGCCCCGGTCGTCGGCCCGGCAGTAGAGCCCGGCGGCGAAGAGCGCGGTGGAGAGGAAGCCGCGCAGCAGTCGCTCGGACTCCGCCTCGTCGAACGTCTCCCGGGTCGCCTTGTCCTTGACCAGCTCGATGCCGTAGAAGTAGCCGTCGCCCCGCACGTCGCCGACGATCGGCAGGTCGGTCAGCTTCTCCAGGGTGGACCGGAACGCGTCCTCGTTGGCCCGGACGTGCCCGACCAGGTCCTCCCGCGCGAAGACCTCCAGGTTCGCCAGGGCCACCGCGCAGGAGACCGGGTGCCCGCCGAACGTCACGCCGTGGGCGAACATGCCGGTCTCGGTGAGGAACGGCTCCATCAGGCGCTCACTGGCGATCATCGCGCCGAGCGGGGCGTAGCCGGAGGTGATGCCCTTGGCGGTGGTGATGATGTCCGGCTGGTAGCCGTAGCGGACGGCCCCGAAGTATTCGCCGAGCCGGCCCCAGGAGCAGATCACCTCGTCGCTGACCAGCAGCACGTCGTACGCGTCGCAGATCTCGCGGACCCGCGCGAAGTAGCCGGGCGGCGGCGGGAAGCAGCCACCGGAGTTCTGCACCGGTTCCAGGAACACCGCGGCGACCGTGTCCGGCCCCTCCCGCTCGATCGCCCGGCCGATCTCGTCGGCGGCCCACCGGCCGAACGCCTCGGGGTCGTCGCCGTGCTCCGGGGCCCGGTAGAAGTTGGTGTTCGGCACCTTGATCCCGCCGGGCACCAGCGGCTCGAAGTCGCTCTTGATGCCGGGCAGGCCGGTGATCGACAGCGCGCCCATCGAGGTGCCGTGATAGGCGATGTAGCGACTGACCACCTTGTGCTTGTTGGGGCGGCCGGTGCGCTTGAAGTAGGCCCGGGCGAGCTTCCACGCCGCCTCGACGGCCTCCGAGCCGCCGGTGGTGAAGAAGACCCGGTTCAGGTCGCCCGGGGTCAACGCGGCGATCCGCTCGGCCAGTTCCACGGCGGTCGGGTGGGCGTAGGACCAGAGCGGGAAGTACGCCAGCTCGCCGGCCTGCTTCGCGGCGGCCTCGGCCAGCTCGGTCCGGCCGTGGCCGGCGTTGACCACGAAGAGCCCGGCCAGCCCGTCGAGGTAGCGGCGGCCCTGTGCGTCCCAGACGTACGCGCCCTCGCCCCGCACGATGGTCGGGACCTCGCCGGCGGAGTAGCTGGCCATCCGGGTGAAGTGCATCCAGAGGTGGTCGGTCGCGTTGGCCATGTCAGCCCCATCGGGTCGCGGGCCGGTCCGGGGTGACACCGGCCGCTCTGCCCACGGTTATCCCACAGCCGATGCCGAAATGGCAAGTGAGTGAGTGCTGACGCGACGGATTCAGCGACCACTGTTTACATCATCGACGGATTTCGCGGCTCCTGCCGTGAGGTCCGGACGGGCCGGCAGGTAGGGGTCGGACTCCCTTTGGAGCTGAGTCGTTGGTGATATCGCGCAGGCGGCACCGTAGCGGCACCACTCTCGCTCGGCCCGTCGCCCGGTGCGCCGCCCGGTCCGTCGGCCCGCGTCCCGTCGCCCGGTCCGCCGCTCTCCCGCCACCTCGCGCTCCCAGACTCTGAGTCGTTTGCGATATCAGCTCTAAAGGCTCGCTCGGGAGGACGCGGCCCCCGGCCGGCGAGGACACCTCCGGGGCCTTTCCTGGGCGCCGGTCGCCCACCTCCGATGTCGGCAAGAGATCCGGGCGCGACACGCCGGGTGAGTGCGGACATCGATACGGAGCGTCGCTACGGTGCCGCCCATGGGTGACCGGACGGGAGGCGCGGATGGCGAACGAGGTGCTGCGAGTGGCGATGGCGGAGCGGGGCGAGACGGCCGAGTCGCTCGCGGCGAAGGTGCGGATCGACCCGAAGACGGCGGCGCGCTGGGCTGGCGGCCGGCCGCATCCCGCATCCGCACACCCGGGTCGCGGTGGCCGGGATCCTGGGCCGGGACGCGGCCGAGCTGTGGCCGGAGCCGTTCCGCCGCCGCGACCTGCCGTGGTTCCGCCCGTGGGCCGAGCTGGAGCAGGACGCCACCTCGATCCGCTCCTACCAACCGCTGCTCGTGCCGGGCCTGCTCCAGACCGAGGGGTACGCCCGCGCGGTGCTGGACACGGGCGCGCTGCTCGCCCCCACCGAGGTGGACGAGATCGTGGCGAGCCGGATCGAACGTCAACGCGTCCTCGACCGGGACGACCCGCCGCAACTCGTCGCGGTGATCGACGAGGTGGTGCTGCGCCGGCCGGTTGGCGACGGGTCGGTGATGGCCGGGCAGCTCCGGCATCTCGCGGTGGTCGCCGGGTGCGAGCACGTCCAGGTCCGGGTGATCCCGGCCGACGGTCCGTGGCACACCGGCCTCGCCGGCCCGTTCGTGCTGGGCCGGCTGCCCGACGGGACGGAATTGGCGTATCTCGACAATCAGCTCCGCGGTCAGATCGTGACCGATCCCGTCGACGTCGCTAGCCTGAGTCGGAGGTGGGAGAGCGTGACCGGTGAGGCGCTGCCCCGCCGGCGCTCGATCGAGCTGATCAGGGAAGTGGCGGAGACATGGACATGACCAGCGCCCGCTGGCGCACCGCGACGCGCAGCAGCAACAACGGCGGCGACTGCGTCGAGGTGGCCGACAACCTGCCCGGCCGGGTGCTGGTGCGCGACAGCAAGGACCGCGCCGGCGGCACGCTCAGCTTCACCCCGACCGCCTGGCGGGCCTTCGTCGGCCACGCCCCCGCTCAGGCGGTGCCCCAGCTGTAGGTCTGCTTGCGCAGCTTCAGGTAGACGAACGCCTCGGTGGAGAGCACCCCGGGCACCCCGCGCAGCTTCTGCAGGATCTCCAGCAGGTGCGCGTCGTTGCGGCAGACCACCTCGGCCAGCAGGTCGAACGAGCCGGCGGTGATCACCACGTAGTCGATCTCGTCGAACTCGGCCAGCCGGTCGGCCACCGGCTCCAGGTCGCCGTCGGTGCGCAGCCCGATCATGGCCTGGCGGGGGAAGCCGAGCTGGAGCGGATCGGTCACCGCGACGATCTGCATCACCCCGGCGTCGAGCAGGCGCTGCACCCGCTGGCGGACCGCCGCCTCGGAGAGGCCGACCGCCTTGCCGATGCTCGCGTAGGGTCGCCGGCCGTCCTCCTGGAGCTGCTCGATGATCTGCTTGGCCACGTCGTCGAGCAGAGCGTGGTTGGATCCTTCACGCACGGTGACCCGACGGTTGCCGTTGCCGTTCTCCGACTGCCGGTTGACCATCGTCGCTCCCCATGTCCGATTCTCTGTGCTGAGCGTAATGCCCCGGCGCAGTCTGGCGTATTTCGTGGCCGTTAGCTATTCCGGCAACGGAATCCCTTGTAAGGGAGGGTTTCTCATGTCAGGATCAGTGCCCCATCGCCACTGACCCTCCCGCCGGCGAGCCGCCCCCGTCCCGCCGCCGACGATGCCCCCCAAGGAGTCGTCACATGCGTAGTCCCCTCCGGACGCTCACCCGGCGTGGTCTGCTCACCGGGACCCTCGGTTCGGCCGCGCTGCTCGCCACCGCGGGCACGCTCGCCGGCTGCGGCACCAAGGGCGCCCAGCAGACCGAGGCCGGATGCAAGAGCGAGGACCTGTCCGAAACCGAGAAGAAGCTGGCGTTCTCGAACTGGCCGCAGTACATGGACACCGACGAGAAGGACGCGGCCAAGCGCCCCACCCTGGACGCCTTCGTCGCCGCCTCCGGCATCCAGGTGACCTACACCGAGGACGTCAACGACAACAACGAGTTCTTCGGCAAGGTGCAGAACCAGCTCGCCGGCTGCCAGAGCACCGGCCGCGACATCATGGTGCTCACCGACTGGATGGCCGCCCGGATGATCCGGCTCGGCTGGGTCCAGAAGCTGGACAAGGCGAAGATTGGAAACGTCGAGGCGAACCTGCTGCCGTCGCTGCGCGGTCGCTCGTTCGACAAGGACACCCAGCTCGCCGTCCCCTGGCAGTCCGGTCTGGCCGGTCTCGCCTACAACGCCAAGGTGACCAAGGAGATCCGCACCGTCGACGAGTTGCTCACCCGCGCCGATCTCAGGGGCAAGGTGACCGTGCTGTCGGAGATGCGCGACACCATGGGCCTGCTGCTCCAGGCCGGCGGCCACGACCCGGCGACCTTCACCTCGGCCCAGTTCGACGACGCGCTCAACAAGCTCAAGAAGGCCGTGGACAGCAAGCAGATCCGCCGCTTTACCGGTAACGACTACGCCCCCGACCTGGCCAAGGGCGACATCGCCGCGTGCATCGGCTGGTCCGGCGACGTGATCCAGCTCGGCTTCGAGGACCCCAAGATCAAGTTCGTGGTGCCCGAGTCCGGGGTGATGCTCTGGTCGGACAACATGCTCGTGCCGAACAAGGCCACCCACAAGGCCAACGCCGAGGCGCTGATGAACCACTACTACGACCCGGCGGTGGCCGCCAAGCTCGCCGCCTACGTCAACTACATCTGCCCGGTGCAGGGCGCGCAGGCCGAGATGGAAAAGATTGACCCGGATCTCGCCAAGAACCCGCTGATCTTCCCGGACGACGCGATCCTGGCGAAGTCGAAGGTCTTCATGGCGCTGGACGAACAGCGCGAGAAGGAGTATGAGACCAAGTTCCAGCAGGTCATCGGGGCGTGAGGCAGATGGCGCAGGAAGCACCGGCCGGCGATCTGCGACTGGCCGACGTCACCAAGCGGTTCGGCGCCTTCACCGCCGTCGACGACCTCAGCCTCACCGTTCCGCAGGGCTCGTTCTTCGCCCTGCTCGGCGCGTCCGGCTGCGGGAAGACCACCACGCTGCGGATGGTCGCCGGGCTGGAGGCGCCGACCAGCGGGCGGGTGCTGCTCGGCGACCGGGACATCACCGGGCTGCGGCCGTACAAGCGGCCGGTCAACACCGTGTTCCAGAGCTACGCGCTCTTCCCGCACCTCGACATCCACGAGAACGTGGCCTTCGGTCTGCGCCGCCGCGGCATCCGCAAGGTGGGCGAGCAGGTCGAGCGGATGCTCGCGCTGGTCCAGCTCGACGGGTACGGCCGGCGCCGGCCGGCCCAGCTCTCCGGCGGCCAGCAGCAACGCGTGGCGCTGGCCCGGGCGCTCATCAACCACCCGCAGATGCTGCTGCTCGACGAGCCGCTCGGCGCGCTTGACCTGAAGTTGCGCCGGCAGATGCAGATCGAGCTGAAGCGGATCCAAGCCGAGGTCGGCATCACCTTCCTGCACGTCACGCACGACCAGGAAGAGGCGATGTGGATGGCCGACACGGTCGCGGTGATGAACGCCGGGCGGATCGAGCAGCTCGGCGCGCCCGCCGACATCTACGAGTACCCGGCCAGCCCGTTCGTGGCCAACTTCCTCGGCCAGTCCAACCTCATCGCCGCCGAGGTCAGCGGCCACGACGCGGACGACCTGCTGGTCACCGGGCACGGCAACCGGTTCGCCACCCCGCTGGAGCGGGCCCGGTCCCGGCAGGGCCCGGTCTGGCTCGGCGTCCGGCCGGAGAAACTGCACCTGGTCGCCGGCCGCGAGCGCGTCCCGGACGGGGGCAACGCGGTGAGCGGCGTGCTGACCGACATCTGCTACGCCGGCGTGAGCACCGAGTTCCTGCTCCGCACCGCCTGGGGGCAGGAGATGTCGGTGTTCACCGCCAACAACGACCCGGACGCCCGGCTGGTGCCCGGCGCCGAGGTAACCGCGCACTGGCATCCCCGGCACTCCTTCGTCCTGCCCCGCGACGACTCCACCAGCGACGCCGCCGACGGCAGCGCCACCCGGCCCGGCGCCACGAGCGGCGGCCGAGCGGACGGCGGACCGGCGGACGGTGGTGTCGGCGCGCCACCGCAGCGTCTGGAAGCCACGACATGACGGCGCTGGCGCACCTCGGCGGGGCGTCGCCCCCCACGCCTGCCGCGCCCGCACCCGACCGGAGGCGGCGGCACCGCCTCCTGCCGTACCTGTTGCTGCTGCCGGGCGCGGCCTGGCTGCTGGTCTTCTTCGCGCTGCCGCTGCTCCAACTCGCCGCCGCCAGCCTCTACGACCCGGCCGGCTCGCTCTCCACCGGATACGCGATGACCTGGGCGGTCGGCAACTACCCGGACGCGTTGCAGGCGTACTGGCCGCAGTTCCTCAGGTCCTTCCTCTACTCGGCGGTCGCGCTCGTGTTCGCGCTGCTGATGGGGTACCCGCTCGCGTACGCGATCGCGCAGAAGGCCGGCCGGTGGAAGAACCTGCTGCTGGTGGCCGTGGTCGCGCCGATGTTCACCAGCTTCCTGGTGCGCACGCTGGCCTGGAAGACCATCCTGTCGGACAATGGCGCGCTGGTCGGGCTGCTGCGGGACGTGCACCTGCTCGGCCCGGACGGCCGGCTGCTCGCCACCCCGGTCGCGGTGGTGCTCGGCCTGACGTACAACTTCCTGCCGTTCCTGGTGCTGCCGCTGTACGCGAGCCTGGAGCGGCTCGATCCCCGGCTGCTGGAGGCGGCGAGCGACCTCTACGCGAGCCCGCTGCGCGCGTTCGGCAAGGTCACCCTGCCGCTGTCGATGCCCGGGCTGATCGCCGGCACGCTGCTCTTCTTCATCCCGGCCACCGGCGACTACATCAACGCCGAGCTGCTCGGCACCCCGAACGAATACATGATCGGCAACGTCATCGACTCGGCGTTCCTGGTCCGGCTCGACTACCCGCAGGGCGCGGCGCTGTCGTTCCTGCTGATGGCCGCGATCCTGGCGATCGTCTTCACCTACCTGCGCCGGGCCGGCACGGAGGAGGTGCTGTGAGCAACGTCAGGCGCTGGGTCGCCGACCGGTGGGTGATGGGCGTGGCAGTGCTCGTCCTCGGCTATCTCACACTGCCGATCCTGGTGGTGGCCGGGCTCTCCGTCAACCGACCCTCCAGCCGGCTCTCCTACGACTTCAACGAGTTCACGCTGGACAACTGGGTCCACCCCTGCGCCACCGCCGACATGTGCGACGCGGTGGTGCGCAGCATGGAGATCGGCCTGATCGCCACCGTGGTCTCCACCGTGCTCGGCACACTGATGGCGTTCGCCCTGGTGCGGTACGGCTTCCGCGGGCGGTCCGGGATCAACGGCCTGATCTTCCTGCCGATGGCCACCCCGGAGTTGGTGATGGGCACCTCGCTGCTCGCGCTCTTCGTCGCCGCCGGGGTGCCGCAGGGCTTCTGGACCATCGTCATCGCGCACGTGATGTTCTGCGTGTCGTTCGTGGTGGTCACCGTGAAGGCCCGGCTCGCCGGCATGGACCGGCGGCTGGAGGAGGCCGCGATGGACCTCTACGCCAGCGAGTGGCAGACATTCCGCCGGATCACGCTGCCGCTGGTGCTGCCCGGCATCGTGGCCGCCGCGCTGCTCGCCTTCTCGCTCAGCTTCGACGACTTCATCATCACGAACTTCAACGCCGGCGCCACAGTCACGTTCCCGATGTACGTCTGGGGCGCCGCCCAGCGCGGCATCCCGCCGCAGGTCAACGTGATCGGCACGGCCATGTTCGTGATCGCGCTGCTGCTGGTCGGGGCCAGCTCGCTGCGCGGCCGGCGCGCCCGGCGGGCCGCGCTCGCGGTGAGCGCCACCCCGGCGGGGAAGCCATGACGCGCCCGCATACCGGTCGGGCGCTGGCCGACGCCGCACCCGTCCCGTACTGGCTGGACCGGCCGGACCGCCCCGACCCGCTGCCGCCGCTGACCGGCGCGCACACCGCCGACCTGCTGGTGGTCGGCGGAGGCTACGCCGGGCTGTGGACCGCGCTGCTGGCCAAGGAGGCCGACCCCGGCCGCGACGTGCTCCTGGTCGACGCCGGCACCTGCGGCTGGGCCGCCTCCGGCCGCAACGGCGGGTTCTGCGCCGCCTCGCTCACCCATGGGCTGGCCAACGGCGTCGAGCGGTTCCCCGACGAGATCGGTGAGCTGGAACGGCTCGGCCGGGAGAACCTGGACGCCATCGCCGCGACGGTGGCGCGGCACGGCATCGACTGCGACTTCGAGCGCACCGGGGAGTTGGCGGTGGCGGTCGAGCCGTACCAGCTCGACGGGCTCGCTGCCGACGCCGACCTGGGCCGCCGGTACGGCCGCGACGTACGCCTGCTCGACCGCGACCAGGTGCGCGCCGAGGTGGCCTCGCCGACGTACCTCGGTGGGATGTGGGATCGGGACCGGACGGCGCTGCTCGACCCGGCGAGGCTCGCCTGGGGGCTGCGCCGGGCCGCGCTCGGCCTGGGCGTGCGGATCCACGAGCACACCCGCGTCAGCGGGCTGGCCGCCGACGGCGCCGCGCTGCGCGCCACCACGGCCGGCGGCGCGGACGCCGCACCGGGCGCGGTGCGGGCCGCCCGGGTGGCGCTCGCCACCAACGCCTTCCCGCCGGAGCCGTTCCGGGCCGCCGGCATCAACCTCACCCGCTGGTCGCTCGCCCGCGCCGACGCGCGCGACGGGCGGCGCAACCTCTGGCTCCGTACTCTCGACCGCTCTGGACTGGGGTTCGACTCCTGATGCGTATCCTGCTCGTCGGCGCCGGTGGCGTCGGCTCCGCCGCCGTATCCATCGCCGCCCGCCGTTCGTTCTTCCAGGTCATGGTGGTCGCCGACCACGACCCGGCGCGCGCCGCCCGGGCGGTCGCCGGCCACGGCGACCGGTTCGTCGCCGCCACCGTCGACGCGTCGGACGCCGAGGCGGTCACCGCGCTCTGCCGGGAACACCGGATCACCCACGTGCTCAACGCGGTCGACCCGCGCTTCGTGCTGCCGATCTTCGACGGCGCGTTCGCCGCCGGGGCCGACTACCTCGACATGGCCATGTCGCTGTCCCGGCCACACCCCGAGCGTCCCTACGCCGAGCCCGGCGTGAAGCTCGGCGACGAGCAGTTCGCCGTCGCCGAGCGGTGGGCCGACGCGGGCCGGCTCGCGCTCTGCGGCATCGGTGTCGAACCCGGCCTGTCCGACGTGTTCGCCCGCTACGCCGCCGACGAGTTGTTCGCCGAGATCGACGAGATCGGGGTACGCGACGGCGCGAACCTCACCGTCGCCGGCCACGAGTTCGCGCCCTCGTTCTCCATCTGGACCACCATCGAGGAGTGCCTCAACCCGCCGGTGATCTGGGAGGCCGAGCGCGGCTGGTTCACCACCGAGCCGTTCAGCGAGCCGGAGGTCTTCGACTTCCCGGCCGGCATCGGCCCGGTCGAGTGCGTCAACGTGGAGCACGAGGAGGTGCTGCTCATCCCGCGCTGGGTGAAGGCCAAGCGGGTCACCTTCAAGTACGGCCTCGGCGCGGAGTTCATCGAGGTGCTGCGCACGCTGCACAAGTTGGGCCTGGACTCGACCGAACCGGTGCGGGTGCGCGGCGTCGACGTGTCGCCGCGCGACCTGGTGGTCGCCGCCCTGCCCGACCCGGCCACGCTCGGCGACCGGATGAGCGGCAAGACCTGCGCCGGCACGTACGTGACCGGCGCCGGGCCGGACGGCCGGGCCCGCCGGGTCTACCTGTACCACGTGGTCGACAACGAGTGGTCGATGGCCGAGTACGGCCACCAGGCGGTGGTGTGGCAGACCGCGGTCAACCCGGTCGTCGCGCTGGAGTTGCTGGCCGCCGGTGCCTGGTCCGGCGCGGGTGTGCTCGGCCCCGAGGCGTTCCCGCCGAAGCCCTTCCTCGACCTGCTCACCGGCTACGGTTCCCTCTGGGGGATGGAGGAGCGATGACCCGCTACGGCCCGATGTACGGCCCCGACGTGACGTTCCTCGGCGTGCCGCCGTGCACGGTCGAGGAGCCGGTCACCTACGCCGACGCCGACGTGGTGGTCATCGGCGCGCCGTTCGACGGCGGCACCTCGCACCGGCCCGGCACCCGGTTCGGGCCGTCCGCCATCCGGCAGGCCTGCTACCTGCCGCACGACGGTTCCCGCCCGTCGTTGGCGCTGCGTGTGGACGCGTTGCAGGACCTCTGCGTCTACGACGCCGGGGACGTGGAGATGTTCGGCGGCGACATCGAGCGCTCGCTGGCCGCGTTGGAGACGGCCGTGCACGCGGTCGCCGCCGCCGGGGCGATCCCGGTGGTGCTCGGCGGCGACCACTCCATCGCGCTGCCGGACGCCACCGGGGTGGCCCGGCACCACGGGCTCGGCCGGGTGTCGCTGGTGCACTTCGACGCGCACGCCGACACCGGGGACGTCGAGTTCGGCTCGCTGCACGGGCACGGCCAGCCGATGCGCCGGCTCATCGAGTCCGGCGCGGTACGCGGCGACCGCTTCCTCCAGATCGGCCTGCGCGGCTACTGGCCCGGCCCGGACACGCTGGCCTGGATGGCGGAACAGCGGATGCGCTCGTACGAGATGACCGAGATCGTGGCGCGCGGGCTGGACACCTGCCTCACCGAGGCGTTCGGCATCGCCACCGAGGAGTGCGAGGGCGTCTTCCTCTCCGTCGACGTGGACGTGGTCGACCCCGGCATGGCCCCCGGCACCGGCACCCCCGAGCCGGGCGGGCTGACCTCCCGCGAGCTGCTCGACGCGGTCCGCCGCGTCTGCTACGAGCTGCCGGTGGTCGGCCTGGACGTGGTCGAGGTCGCCCCGCCCTACGACCACGCCGACATCACCGCCTACCTCGGCAACCGCGTGGTCCTGGAGGCCCTGTCCGCGATCGCCCGCCGCCGCCGAGACGCCGAAACCGGAACCCCCTGGGACCCCACCCAACCCCTCCTCGACGCCCGCTGAACCTGACCCTTCGGGTTTAGCTCAGGCTATAGTCGAGGTATGGGTGCGGACGGGAAGCGTTCGTCGGTCAGGGTCACCGGTGAGGTCCGGCACTGGCTGCGCGACCTGCGGCAACACGATCCGGCGTCGTACGAGAGCGTGCGCGTGGCCGTGGACAAGCTCGTCGAGGTCGGGCCCGGCCTGGGGCGCCCACTCGTGGACACGCTCCGGGGGGAGCGGTCTGCGCAACCTCAAGGAGCTGCGGCCCCGCTCCGGTCGCGACGTGGCGATCCGGGTGCTGTTCGTCTTCGACCCGTGGTCCCAGGCCGTCCTGCTGGTCGCCGGCAACAAAGCGGGCGACTGGAGCCGCTGGTACCAGCGGAACATCCCGGTGGCGGAGATCGCCTACAAGGCGTGGCTCGACAACGAGCGTGAACGAAGGGGGGAGCCGTGACGGAGTTCCACGACTGGGACGAGGTCCGCACCGAACTCGGTGGCGACGACGAGGCGTACGCGCGGGAGCGTGCCCGGACCGAGGCATGGGTGAACGCCTTCCACCTGGCCGAGGAGCGCAAGCGGTTGGGGCTCACCCAGCGGCAGGTCGCCGAGATCATGGGGGTCACCCCAGGGCGGGTGAGTCAGATCGAGAACGGCGATCTCGACGTCAACGAGGTGGCCACGCTCAGCCGCTACGCCAACGCCCTCGGCGCCCGGCTGCGGATCATCTTCGACTACGGCGACGACCTCCGGCAGATCGCCTGATCAGGGGCGGGGGCAGGAGGGGCGGAGGCGTACCGGTTCGGTGGTTTCGGTGAGGGAGTTGGGCTCGACGACCAGGCGGGCGGTGGTCGTGGCGGGGCCGGGGCGGAACGTGCCGGCGTCGGCGGGGATCGTGGCGGTCCAGGTGCCGGCGGTGCGGTCGTCGGTGCAGGCGCCGATCACACCGAACCCGAAGCCGGTGACCGAGGCGCGCCGCACCCGCTGGCTCAGGTGCACCTCGACGTACGCCAGGCCGCGCTCGTCGCCGCACTCGAACCGGCCCCGGACCGTGGCGGTGCGGGCGCGGGCGTCGGCGGTGCCGAACCGGTCGACCGAGACCGCCGGGGCCGGAGTCGCCACGACCGCGCCGGCCGGGGTCGGGGCCGCCGGCGCGGCGACGGCGGTGCCGGGCGCCAATCCGAGCGTGGTGACGGTGGTGGCCGTGGCGAAGGCGGCGAGCAGGGACGGGCGGACCGGGTACATGCGCGGCTCCTGTCGGGCGGTGGTGGGACGCTGCTCCGATGTGGACGGCGCCAGCATCCCACCGCCGTGGCGGCCGCGAGCTGCAAGATCTTGGACTGTCAGTCGGCGAGTCGGGAGCGGATGAGGAAGCGGACGCCCTCCGGGGCCTCCAGGGAGAAGCCGCTGCCCCGCCCGGGCACCACGTCGACGGTGAGCCGGGTGTGCTGCCACAGGTCCCACTGGGCCTTCGACATCCAGAACCCCACCGGCTCGGGCACGCCGTCCACCGTCAGCGCGGCGAGCAGGAGGTCCGAGCCGCCGGTGCGGAACTCGCCGGCCGGGTAGCACATCGGGGCGCTACCGTCGCAGCAGCCGCCGGACTGGTGGAACATGAGCGGGCCGTGCTGCCCCCGCAGCGACCGGATCAGGGCGGCCGCCGCGGGGGTCACTGTCACCGGGTCACCCATCAGAAGAAGCCCAGCTTCTGCGGGGAGTAGCTGACCAGCAGGTTCTTGGTCTGCTGGTAGTGCTCCAACATCATCTTGTGGTTCTCCCGGCCGATGCCGGACTGCTTGTAACCGCCGAACGCGGCGTGCGCCGGGTAGGCGTGGTAGCAGTTCGTCCAGACCCGGCCGGCCTGGATCGCCCGCCCGGCCCGGTACGCGGTGGTCAGGTCCCGGGTCCACACGCCGGCGCCGAGCCCGTAGAGCGTGTCGTTGGCGATCTTGACGGCGTCGTCCAGGTCGGCGAAGGAGGTCACCGACACCACCGGTCCGAAGATCTCCTCCTGGAAGATCCGCATCGAGTTGTCGCCCTCGAAGATGGTCGGCTGCACGTAGTAGCCGCCGGACAGCTCGCCGCCGAGATCCGCCCGCTCACCGCCGGTGAGCACCTTGGCACCCTCCTGCCGCCCGATGTCCAGGTAGGACAGGATCTTCTCCAACTGGTCGTTGGACGCCTGCGCGCCGATCATCGTGTCGGTGTCCAGCGGGTGCCCCTGCGTGATCTGCCCGGTCCGCTCCACGGCGGCGGCCAGGAAGTCGGCGTAATGGCCCTGCTGGATCAGCGCCCGGGACGGGCAGGTGCAGACCTCGCCCTGGTTGAGCGCGAACATGGTGAAGCCTTCGAGCGCCTTGTCCAGGAAGTCGTCGGAGGCGGCGCTGACGTCGTCGAAGAACAGGTTCGGGCTCTTGCCGCCCAGCTCCAGCGTGACCGGTTTGATGTTCTCGCTGGCGTACTGCATGATCAGTTTCCGCGACGTTGCAGCAACGTTGCGCGCGGCAGCGCGTACTCCTCGGCGAGCTGGCGGGCCCGTGCCACCGCGAGCGGCCGGCGGGGCTCGCCCGCCGGCAACGCCCGGGCCAGTGCCTGCCAGGCGGTCAGGTCGTCGGCGCCGGTGGGCGTCGCGGTCCAGGCCGCGAGCAGACCCGGGTCCGCGCTCGCCAACACCGCCGCGCGCACCTGGCCGTCGACCAGGCGGCGCAGTCGCGCCACTCCCGGCGCGTCGGAGGCCGGCAGCAACGATCCCGGGTACGCGCGCAGCGCCGCCGCCGGATCGCCGCGTTCCAGCAGCTCGGTGACGGTGCCGAAGTCGGCGCGCACCGGCCCGCGCAGCCGGTATGGGCGCGAGTCGAGCACCTCCTCGCCGAGCGCGCGGCGCAGCCGGGACAACTCGGCACGCAACGTCACCGGATGCAACCGGTCGTCGCCGTAGAGGTCGAGGCCGAGCTGTTCCCCGGTGCGCCCCTCCGGGTGCGCGACCAGCAGCACCAGCAACTCGCTGTGCCGGCGGCCGAGCCGGACGCGTCGGCCACCGACGCGCAGCTCCGCCTCGTCCCGCCCGAGCGCGGCCACGTGCGGCACACCCGGCGCGGCGGGTGCGGCGCCGGCCAGGAACGCTTCGGCGGCGCGGGCGGTGGCCCGGACCAGCGCGAGGCTCTGCGGGTTGGCCAGGTGGTCGCCGCCGGTGATGTCGACGGCGCCGAGCAGCAGGCCGGTGACCGGATCGTGGATCGGCGCGGCGGCGCAGGTCCAGCGCTGTACCGGCCGGACGAAGTGCTCGGTGGCGAAGATCTGCACGCTGTGGTCGACGGCCAGCGCGGTGCCCGGCGCGTTGGTGCCGACGTGCGCCTCGTCCCACCGGGCGCCCGGCACGAAGTTCATCCGCTCGGCGTGCCGGAGCACGCCCGGATGACCCTCCACCCAGAGCAGCCGGCCACCGGCGTCGCAGACCGCCATCAGGTGCGCGCCGTCCTGCGCGATGCCGCCGAGCAGGTCGCGGAAGAGCGGCAGCACCCGGGCCAGCGGATGCGCGGCCCGATAGCTGTGCAGCGCGTCGTCGGCGAGGTCGACAGGCGCGGTGGCGTCAGGGTCGAGCCGGGCGGAGCGTTCCCAGGACCGGCGGACCACCTCCCGGACCCGGCCGGTGGCGGTGCCGGCGGTGAGGAACGCCTCGTGGGCGGCACCGACCTGCGCGATCCGCTCCGCCGGATCCGCGCCGAACTCCAAAGCGAGCCACGGGTCAGCCACCACCGACCTCCTCCACCCATGGTAGGTGCAAGGAGGGGCCCCCGCTTAACGCATTCGGTAGAGGCGGGGCCCCCGCTTAACACCTGCCGCGGTGAACGGCTGGGGCCTGCCGTCCGTATCAGGCGTCGAGGACACCGACGACGGGAGTGAACGTGAGGGTGCAGCGTAAGCACGTGCTGGCGGCGACCGTGGCGGTGGCCGCCGTCGGGGTCGTCTCGGTGGGCACCGGGATGGGTTTTGCCGAGACCGCGCCGACCGGACGGTCGGTCTGCGCCGGGTCGGTGACCTTCTCGGCCGAGGGCGGCGCGCCGGCGGCGACCAGCGACCGGTTCCCGGCGGGCACCCGGCTGCGGGTGACGAACCTGGACAACGACAAGGCGACAACGGTCACCGTGGTCGGGCCGTCGGGCAGTTGCGTGCTGCTCAACGCCGCCGCCATGGACCTGGTGCGGGAGCCGGGCAAGAACGTCATCCGGCGCAACGTGGTGGAACGCCTCGACGCCGCCGCGCCGGCGCCCGGCGGCGCGCAGCCCGTCGAGACCCGCCCGGGCAACGCCCAGCCGATCGGCGGCAGCGTCTGCACCGGCTCGATCACGTTCTCCGCCGAGGCCGGGGCGCCGGCCGCCACCAGCGGCCAGTTCCCGGTCGGCACCCGACTGCGGGTGACCAACCTGGACAACAACCGGGCGACCACCGTGACCGTGGTCGGGCCGTCCGGCAGTTGCGTCCTGCTCAACGTCGCGGCCATGGACGCCATCCGCGAACCGGGCAAGAACGTCGTCCGCCGCAACGTCGTGCAACTGTTGCGCTGAGCAGGGGTGGAACACCACGGGCGAAACCTGGGGGGATCTACGCCCGTGGTGTTCCACGATCAGGGGGCCGACACCTCCCGGCCGAAGGCGGCATCGAGGATGTCGAGGCCCCGGCCCAGCTCACGGTCGGAGATCACCAGCGGGGGCAGGAAACGCAGCACGTTGCCGTAGGTGCCGCAGGTCAGGGTGAGCAGCCCGGCCGCGTGGCAGGCCGCCGAGAGCGCCGCCGTCGCCACCGGGTCGGGCGTCGTGCCACCCGGCGCCACGATCTCCACGGCGAGCATCGCGCCCCGGCCGCGTACCTCGGCGATCCGTGGGTCGCGGGCGGCGATCGCGCGCAGCCGGTCGCCCACCACCGCGCCGATTCGCCGGGCCGCGGCCGGCAGGTCCAGCTCGTGCATGGTGGCGATCGCCGCGAGCGCGGCGGCGCAGGCGATCGGGTTGCCGCCGTAGGTGCCGCCGAGGCCGCCGACGTGCACGGCGTCCATCAGCTCGGCCCGCCCGGTCACCGCCGCCAGCGGCAGCCCGCCGGCCATCCCCTTGGCCAGCGTGACCAGGTCCGGCTCGACGCCCTCGTGGGCGCAGGCGAACCAGTCGCCGGTGCGGCAGAAACCGGTCTGGATCTCGTCGGCGACGAGGACCGCCCCGGCCGCCGTCGCCCACTCGCGCAACGCCGGCAGGAACCCCTCGGCGGGTACGACGAAGCCGCCCTCGCCCTGGATCGGCTCGATCAGCAGCGCGGCCACGTTCTCCGCGCCCACCTGCTTCTCGATCATCTCGATCGACCGGGCCGCCGCCGTCGCCCCGTCCAGCCCACCGTCCCGCAGCGGGTAGGACATCGGCACCCGGCAGATCTCCCCGGCGAACGGCCCGAACCGGTGCTTGTACGGCATGTTCTTCGCGGTCAGCGCCATGGTCAGGTTGGTCCGGCCGTGGTAGGCGTGGTCGAACACCACCACCGCGGGCCGGCCGGTGGCGTGCCGGGCGATCTTGACCGCGTTCTCCACCGCCTCGGCGCCGGAGTTGAACAACGCCGACCGCTTCTCGAAACCACCCGGCGTCACCGCGTTGAGCTGCTCGCACACCGCCACGTACGACTCGTAGGGCGCCACCATGAAGTAGGTGTGGGTGAACCGCTCGACCTGGGCGCGGACCGCCTCGACCACCTTCGGGGCGGAGTTGCCCACGTTGGTGACCGCGATGCCGGCCGCGAAGTCGATCCACTCCCGGCCGTCCACGTCGGTGAGCGTGCCGCCGCTCGCGTGGTCGACGTACGCGTCGACGACGCTGCCCACCCCGCGGGCCACCGCCGATCCGCGGCGCTTGCGCAGCTCCTCGCTGGAAGACACCGGGTCTCACCCTTCTTTCGTTCGCGACTGCGGGGCTCGCAAAACCGGCTCACTCCTCGCGCTCACGTCAGCCTTCGATGTTGTGCATGACGTGCTTGACCCGGGTGTAGTCCTCCAGGCTGTAGACCGACAGGTCCTTGCCGTGGCCGGAGTGCTTGAAGCCGCCGTGCGGCATCTCCGAGACGAACGGGATGTGGGTGTTGACCCAGACGCAGCCGAAGTCGAGCCGCCGGGTCATCCGCATGGCCCGGCCGTGGTCCCGGGTCCAGACCGAGGCGGAGAGGCCGTACTCGACGCCGTTGGCCCAGCGCACCGCCTCGTCCTCGGCGGTGAACCGCTGCACCGTGATCACCGGCCCGAACACCTCGTCCTGGATGATCTCGTCGGCCTGCCGCACGCCGGAGACGACGGTGGGGGCGTAGAAGAAGCCGCGCTCGCCGACCCGGGATCCACCCGTCGTCACGTCCGCGTGGTCGGGCAGGCGGTCCACGAAGCCGCTGACCCGGGCGAGCTGGTTGGCGTTGTTCAGCGGGCCGTAGAGCACGTCCGCGTCGTCGGGTCCGCCGGTGCGGGTGTTGCGGGCCTGCTCGGTGAGCGCGGCGACGAAGTCGTCATGGATGCCCGGGCCGGTGAGCACGCGGGTGGCGGCGGTGCAGTCCTGACCGGCGTTGAAGTAGCCGCCGACCGCGATCGCCTCGGCCGCCGCCGCGACGTCCGCGTCATCGAAGATCACCACCGGGGCCTTGCCGCCCAACTCCAGGTGGGTCCGCTTCAGGTCCGGCGCGGCGGCCGCCGCGACCTCCATGCCCGCCCGGGTCGAGCCGGTGATCGACACCAGCTGCGGCGTCGGGTGGGAGACCAGGGTACGACCGGTGTCCCGGTCGCCGCAGACCACGTTGAACACGCCCGGCGGCAGGTGCTCGGCGGCGATCTCGGCCAGCAGCAGCGTCGACACCGGCGTGGTGTCCGAGGGCTTCAACACCACCGCGTTGCCGGCCGCCAGCGCCGGGGCGATCTTCCAGACCGCCATCATCAGCGGATAGTTCCAGGGGGTCACCTGCGCGCAGACGCCGATCGGCTCCCGCCGCACGTAGGACGTGTGGCCGGCCAGGTACTCGCCGGCCGAGCGACCCTCCAGCAGGCGCGCGGCGCCGGCGAAGAACCGCAGCTCGTCCACGGCCGGCGGCAGCTCCTCGTCGGTGGTGAGCTGCCGGGGCTTGCCGGTGTTGCGTACCTCGGCGTCGACCAGCTCCGCGGCCCGCGCCTCCACCGCGTCGGCGAACTTCAGCATCGCCCGCTGCCGCTGGGCCGGGGTGGCGTCCCGCCAGCCCTCGAACGCGGTGGCGGCGGCCGTCATCGCCGCGTCCACGTCCGCCGGCCCGGACACCGGCGCCCGGGCGAAGACCTCGCCGGTGCACGGGTCGACCAGATCGGCGTAGTCGCCGTCCACCGGGTCGACATACTCGCCGTTGACGAAGTTGCGCAGCTGCTGCCGGTCGCTCATGTCAAGTCTCCGAGAGGGTGGCCGGGAGGAAGGTCAGCGGAGGTTCTCGCAATCTGACTGCCATCTTGGCTACTGAATTCGAGGCAGACAAGGGTTTGGGCAACTGTTTCCGCGCGGGCGTCTCTGGTCTACGCTGCCGGACGTGGAGCCGAGAGCCTGCTATGTCGCCGGCCGCCCCGCCCACGGCGATCAAGAGTTGACCGTCACCCACCCGTACGACGGGCAGGCGGTGGGGCGTACCACGCTCGCCACCACCGACCAGGTCGAAGCCGCCGTCGCGGGCGCCGCCCGGGTGGCGGCGGCCGCCGCGGCCCTGCCCGCGCACGCCCGCGCGGCGGCCCTGGACCACGTCACCCGGCGGCTCGCCGAACGCGCCACCGAGATCACGGCGCTGATCACCGCCGAGAACGGCAAGCCGGTCAAGTGGGCGAAGGCCGAGGTCGGACGCGCCGTCTCGGTGTTCCGCTGGGCCGCCGAGGAGGCCCGACGGTTCTCCGGCGACCTGCAACGCCTCGACACCGACCCGGCCGCGACCGGGCGGATCGCCCTGGTCCGGCGGGTGCCGCGCGGGCCGGTGCTCGGCATCACCCCGTTCAACTTCCCGCTCAACCTGGTCGCCCACAAGGTCGCCCCGGCGCTCGCCGTCGGCGCCCCGATCGTGGTCAAGCCGGCACCCGCCACCCCGCTCACCGCGCTGCTGCTCGGCGAGATCCTCGCCGAGACCGAGCTGCCCGAGGGCATGTTCTCGGTGCTGCCGTTGCCCAACGAGCGCGCCGCCGAACTGGTCGCCGACCCCCGGCTGCCGGTGGTCTCGTTCACCGGCTCCGGGTCGGTCGGCGCCGCCATCCGCCGGACCGCCCACGACAAGCACGTCACCCTGGAGCTGGGCGGCAACGCGGCGGCGGTGATCTGCGCGGACTGGTCGACGGACGAGGACCTGACGTTCGCCGCGCAGCGCATCGCCACGTTCTCCAACTACCAGGCCGGGCAGTCGTGCATCGCCGTCCAACGGGTCCACGTGCACGAACGCCTCTACGACCGCTTCCTGCCCCGGCTCGTCGCCGCCGTCGAGGCGCCGCGCACCGGCGATCCCCGGGACGAGTCGACCGACGTCGGGCCGCTGGTGTCCGTCGAGGCGGCGCGGCGCATCGAGGCCTGGGTGAACGAGGCGGTCGCCGCCGGGGCCACCGTCGAGGCGGGCGGCCCGCGCGACGGCGCGACCTGTCCACCGACCGTGCTCAGCGGGGTGCCCACAGACGCCAAGGTCTGCGCCGAGGAGGTGTTCGGGCCGGTGCTGGTGGTCGCCCCGGTCGCGGACGACCGGGCCGCGTTCGCCGCGGTCAACGACTCCGCGTACGGGCTGCAGGCCGGCGTCTTCACCCACCGGCTCGACGTGGCGTTCGCCGCCGCCCGCACGCTGGAGGTCGGCGGCGTGATCGTCGGCGACGTGCCGTCGTACCGGGCCGACCAGATGCCGTACGGCGGGGTGAAGGGCTCGGGGGTCGGGCGGGAAGGGGTGCGCAGCGCCATGGAGGACTACACCGATCAGCGCGTCACGGTGCTCACCGGGGTCGAGCTGTAGAGCCGGTCACCATGTGCCGTCGTCGCGGATCCGGGCGGGGGCACGGCCGAGCAGCAGGGTGGTGAGGGCGGCGTCGATGTCGGCGCCGAGGAACCACTCGCCGGCCTGGTCGAGGGCGAAGACCCGGCCGTGCTCGTCGACCGCGAGGATGCTCTCCTGACGTTCGCTGCCCAGTGGGAAGAGGCGGGCGCCCAGGACCGCGCCGAAGTCGGCGAGGGTGTCGGCGGTGTGCGCGGCGCGCAGCGGATTCGTGGTGAACCGACTGATCCACACCTGCTCCCCGGGGCCGCGACGTCGGCTGAGGACGGCCGGGAACGCGGTGAGCGCCGCCTCGGCGGCCGAGAAGATCTCGTGTTGGTGGTGTTGCCCTGTGCTCTCCATCGTCTCGGCGATCGCACCCAGCGCGAGGGCCTCGTTGAACATGCTGACCTGCCAGCCGCCGTCCGTGAGTGCGAGAGCCACCTCGTCCGGGAGCCGTCCGGGTTGGACGACGTCCTGCGGCTCCGGGCGCCATTCCTCGACGAAGGCCAGATCGGACCAGGGTAGGACCGCGAACCGCACCAGGAACCTGACGCACGAGTCGCAGGGGAGTTCGGCCGCGCCGCCCGCCGGATCACCTGGTTCACGGCTCCGGAAGAACTGGATCCGGCCGGTGCCCAACAGCTCGCGGGCCTCCTCGTGGGTGAGCGGCGGTAGCCCCTCCGCTGCGCGGCGGTGGTCGTGCTCGTGCAGGGCGTCGGAGACGACGATCACCTCGGCGTGCCGTTCACCGCCACGCACGAGATGGCCCGGGGGCAGCTCGTCCAGGTAGGACCGGACGAGCGGGTGGTGCCGCAGCTCGACGTCACCCTTGGCGCCCTGTGCCACGTGCAGTCGCCCGTCGAGTGTGAGGTGGGCGGCGGCGCCGGGGGTGGGCAGCCGGGTCAGCTCGCGGAGCAACTGCGCGGCCGGGTCGACGGTACGGAGGGCGCGCGGTTCGGCCGGGCGGCGTTGCCGGTACATCTCCTCCACCGCGCCGGCCGGGACCCGGGGCCAGGTGGACACCTCGCCGGTCTCCTTGTCGATGACCGTGGTCGGCAGGTCGCCGGGCAGCGCCCGGGCCTCGGTGGACACCGTGGACACGATCACGTAGCCCAGGTCGAACTCCTCGACCACGGGCGTGCAGGGGAAGCCGAGGCGGTCGGAGTCCCTGCGGGCCCACACGGAGGCGATCTGCTCGGCCTGCTGTCGCTCGATCACCACCTGAAATTACCGGACCCCATGGATTTCGTGGCACCCGGTATGGTCGGCCCTACCCACGGTGACGGAAGGGGAGTGGCGGTGGCCGAGAGTGCGGACCGGGATGCGAACCGTGCACTACGCGCACGATTCGACGAGGTGTACGGCCAGTACCAGCGCCTGCGGTCCGGCCTGGATGAACTCCAGGCCAGGCTGGCCGAGTTGCGGGTGACCGAACGCTCCGACGACGGCCAGGTCACCGCCGTGGTCGGGGCGCGAGGTGAGTTGATCAGCGTCGAGGTGAGCCCGGCGGTGTTCCACGACCGCGACGCCCGGGCGCTGAGCCGGAAGATCACCGAGACCGTGCTGCGGGCCAACGCCGCCGCGGGCACCACCACCCGTGAACTGGTCGCCGGCTATCTGCCACCCGGCTCGCCGTCAGTCGAGTTCCTGCGTACCCATGATTTCGGCGCCTTACTGGGCCGGGCCGACGCGGCCGTGTCGCGCGGCGAGTGACCGGTGACCGGGGGAGAGATCTGGCTGGACGCGGAGCGCGCCCGGCGCGGCGGCGCCGACCTGGCCGCGACCGGCCGGGCGGTGAACGCGGCGCGACGGGAGACCGGTGACCCGATTGCCGCGGCCGGCGCGCAACGTCCGTGGGGGCGGGACGACATCGGCGCCGCGTTCGACAAGCACTACCAGGGTTACGCCGCGACGCTGCTGCGGGCCTGGGAGCTGCTCGGCCGGTCGCTCGAAGGGATCGGCTCCGACGTGGTCCGCTCGGTCACCGCGACCGTCGAGACAGACCTGGGCAATGCCCGTGACCTCGGGCAGATCCCGCACCAGCGGCACAACCCGCATCGGCCCTGGCGCTGACCACCGGAGGATCCGCGCGTGAGCATGCTGCCCAGCCCGATCCCGCATCCGCTCGACTACTGTCCCTGGGAACTGCCCGGCTGGATCTACGAGACGCTCGACTGGGTGGTCGGCGTGGAATGGCCCGAGGGCAACGAGCGCGCCGTCTGGGACCTGGCCGACCAGTGGTACGGCGTGGCCGGCGTCCTGACCGGCCCGCGTGACGACGCGGTGACCGCCGCCGGCGAGGTGAAGAGCGGATACGGCGGCGTCGGCCTGGTGGCCCACGCGTTCGACACGGCCTGGGACAAGGTGGCCGGCGACGAGGACGCCCCGCTGCACGTCCTGGCCGCGGCCACCGACGAGTTGGGACGACTGGTCGACTCCTGCGGCTGCGACATCGAGGGCGCGAAGCTGGAGGCCTGGATCGAGCTGGGCATCCTGGTCGTCGAACTGCTGTCCCTCGTGGTGGTCACCGCGCTGACCCTGGGCACGGCGTCACCGGCGGCCGGTGCCGCGATCGCCGCCACCCGGGTCGCGGTGCAGCAGATCTTCAAGCGGCTGGTGGCCCAACTGGCCCGCAACGCCGTCCGGGAGGGCCTGAAGGAGGCTGGCGAGCGGGCCGCCAAGGAGGTCGTCAAGAGCGGTGCCCGAGGGCTCGCCCGCAAGGCGGTGCTCGGCGGCCTGGTGGAGGCCGGGCAGGAGGCCGGCACCAGCCTGGCCACCCAGGCCTACCAGAACTCCACCGGCCGGCGGGACGGCCTCGACCTCACCGACGTCGGCGCGTCGGGGCTCGGCGGTTTCGCCGGCGGTGCGGCCGCGCCCCTCGCCGGTCTCGGTCGGCACGCGAGCGGGCGGTTCGCCCGGGTCGGGGAGCACTTCGGGCGGGAGATGGCCGGCGAGAGCCTCGCGGAGACCGCGGCGGGGCTGGCGACAGGTCAAGGGCCGTCGCTGGAGGACCTGGCCCGCGCCGCGGCCTCCGGGGTGAGCGGCTCCGCCACGGGGCAGGCCGACACGGCGCTGCACCACCGGCTCGACGGGAAGCTCGGCGGCAGTACGGCTCTGCCGGTCGGCTTGGACGTGCCGCCCGGGACCGATCCGGCCGCGTCCATCCCGGCGCAGCGGCCACCGGAGCCGGCGGTGTCCGTCCACACTGGCGGGCCGGTGGCCGGTCACGCTCGGACCGATCTCACCAGTGGCACCCCATCCGTCGCCGCGCCCGCGATCGACGCATCGGCAAGCACTCATCCTTCTCCGGCGGACTCGGCGCGACCGGCGCCGGGGGCGAGCACCTCCCCGGCGTCGCCCTCGGAGAGCGCCGGGGCGCCAGCGGTGACGATCGGTCCGGCGCACGGTGCGATCATCACCACTCCGACGCTGTCCTCGGTAACCGTCGACGCGCCGACCGCCAGTGCCTCCCTCGTCGGTCCGACCGACGTCCGAGGCGGTCTGGCCCCGGCCCCACCCGACATGGCCTCACCCCCAGCCACGCCGGTGCACGCGGCGGCCTCGGTGACGCTGTCGCCACCGACCACCGACAGCACGTACTCCGTGGTGACGACTCCTCCGGACCGGCTCGTCCCTGGAGGCGGCGAAGGACACATCGGCGCGTCCACGGCCCCGACGGTCCACCCGCACACCACCCCGAGCCCGGGCGCACCGGCCATCGGTCCGGAGCCCCGACCAGCCCCGAACCCCCGATTTCCGCTGTTGGAGACGTTGGCCCCGCCGCGCCCCTCAACCGACTCCCCGGCCCCCTTCCACGGTCCGCCCGACCGCCCCGCACCGCGTCGCGAGACCCCGCAGCAGCGGGCCGCGCGCGTGGCGGCCGACCGCGAGGCGTTGGACCGGCGCCGTTACCAGGGCTACCTGGCGTCCCAGCGGGCGCTGCACGAGGAGAACAGGCGACAGTCGCAGGTCAGGGAGCTGCGGGATCTCGCCGAGCAGCATTACGAGGCGGCGCGTTGGCTCCTGACGAGGGGCTACGAACTGCGCGAGGCCGGGCAGCACCACCTTGCAGACCAGCACGTGCGGGAGGGACGGCTGCGGGAGCAGCTGCACTATCGGGCGGTCGACGAAGCGGACGCGGTACGCGCCGGCAAGCGCCTGCCGGAGCGGGTCATGGTCGAGGACGACCTCGATTTCTACCGGATCAACGACGACGTGGCCGACCTGGCGCCCGGCGCGGTCGAGACGGCCGACGAGTCCGCGCTGAGCGGTCACCGCCATCCACCACCTGTCGACCGGTCGCGCCCCTACGGTCGACGTGGTGGTCTCCGGCCTCCGCTCGCACTGCACCAGACCGATCTCGAACGGCGCATGCCCCGCAACCCGGACGGCACCGTGGCTCGCACCGCCGACCCTCGGCGTGGCGGGTGGTTCCGGCTGGCGAACGACGGTGGTCCGGCCGCCGACGCCACCCGGGGCATCAACTGCCTGGACTGCACGCTGTCGCTCTTCGAGACGTGGATGCACGGACGGCCACGGGTTGCCGCCCCGCGTACCTTCGACGGCTACCTCGCGGGCGACGTCCACCGGCCGGTCGGCGGTGAGGTGGACGGGCCGCTGCGGGTCGAGGAGACGACCGGCGGCCGGTTCCAGGACCTGTGCGGGCCCGACCGATCCGGAGCCACGGGCGCCGACCGGCGGAGGGTGGTCGAGCGTGGCTACCGCGACCTGCACGCGCAACTGGCGTCGGGTGGACACGGCAGCTACGCCTTCCTGATCACCAGCTTCGAGGGCGGCGGCTCGCACGCCTGGGTGGCGCTCAACCAGAACGGCACCGTCCTCTACCTCGATCCGCAGAGCGGGACGGTGGCGGATCAGCCGCTCTACCGCCACAGCGGTGCGCCGTTCGTCGGCAACGTGGTGGACGTGGACGCCCTGGTCCTCGGTCCGGACGGTCGCCCGATGCCGCTCTCCGGCCGGCCGCCCGGCAACTTCACCGTCCTGCCGGAGCCGCGGCCCCGTCCGGTGCCCCGGCTGCCGGACCCACCACTCGACGGCGGGGCCGCGCCGGATTTCAACCGCGTCCACCTGCTCGGCGAGTCGACGACGTTCCAGCGTCCGCCGGGTGCCTCGCCGCCTGGCAGCGCGCCACCGGCCGAGCCGAAGCCGGACCAGGTACGCGGTGCCCACCGGGAGGCGCACGCGGCACGGATCGCCGCCGGGCTCTACGTGCGCGACGCGCTGGCGGCGAGCGGCAGCCTGGACGCCGCCTTCGCCGCCGGCGTGACGCCTGTCGAATTGGCGCAGCACGCCGACGGGCCGACGCTGAGACGGCTGGTGCCGGGGCTGGACGAGACCGCGGCCGGCGACCTGACGCGGCTGTTCACCGAGCCCCGAGTCCAGCGGATGCTCGACCAGAGCTGGGAGGCGCCGCCCCGGCGCGAGGAGTTGCTGGCCGAGACGCTGGTGCGGCAGCTCGCGGAGCGACCCGACCTGGTCCGGATGATGCTGGCAACACCGGAGCTCGCCAACTCACTGACGGCCCGACCGGTGACCCTGCACCATCTGGCGAGCCACCAGCAGGCCATCGACGTACTACAGGACGTGTTGGCGGACATCCAGATGGATGGGCCAGACGAGCTCGTCATTGAGGGTGAGCGGATTCCTCTCCCCACCCCGTTGACCGCCGAACAGAGCGGTGTCACTCGGAAGGTTGCGTCGAGAAGGCAACTTGCCCAGCAGGCTGGCTTCGAACAGAGCCGGAAGGACGATTCGGCTTACGTCAGCGAGTACCTTGATCGGCTGTACGATGACGCGGCCATAGCCCAGGTGGAGCTCAACCAGATCGCCCGTGGTGTCGCGGGCGAGAACGGCAGGCCGGACTGGCGCACGGAGCCCAAGGGCCGTGAACGCGTGCTGGACAAGCTGGTCGAGTACGGCAACAACGCCGCCCGGCTTAAGGACTTGGCGGGCGCGAAGGTGGAGTTCGAGAGGCTGGATGACCTCTATCTGGCCCTGGGCTCCCTGGCTGACGACCCCAATGTCTTAATTTTGGACATCAAGGATCGCTTCGCATCCCCGCAGGGGAGCGGCTACCGAGACATCCTTCTGAACGTCGCTCTGTCAAACGGGCACGTGGGAGAGTTGCGCCTGCACCTCGCGGTCCTCGAAGACGTGGCCAAGTGGGAACATGCGTTGTACGAGATTCGGCGGGATCTGGATGCGCTGGCAGAGTTGGGTGATCGACCGTTGACGAGGTTCGAGACGGCAGTTCGGGACGGCCTCCTCAGGCGCGCTCAGAGCATTTACTGGAGCGTCCTACAGGACGCGCTCGGGGGAGTTTGACAGGGTGGCAGACCTGACCGGGTTGGTGCTTCCGAGGTTCTTCCTCTACTACGAGTCCCCGCTCAAGCTGGTGAAGACAGAAGGGGGCGGGGCCGCTGGTTGGCGGCTCTCGCCAGACACAGGGGGTTGGCGAGTAGCTAACAACCTCGTGGACAAGGTGCTCTTCGCGGGTGGTGACGATGTGCATCAGATCGGACGTGACGAATTCGTTTGGTACGTGGAGCAGGAGCGCGGACGCAATCTCCATGGTGAGGGGCCGATCTTCGCTCTGTACGAGACGGTCCGTGCGCTTGAGGACACCATTCGTGAGGAACGCCGTTATCCGACGCCGCAGGAGCAGGCGCTCGTTCGGGGTATCCGGCGGCGGACCTTCGTGATGTTCGAGGAGCAGCTCCAGCGGGCCGGTGACCCCGGCGCCGACCCCACCGTCGCCAGCGCCGCGACGGGCGGGGACGCCGAGCGCTCGTGACGGTGCCGTACCGGCCGCCGGCCGACGTGGCGGAGGCGCGACGCGTACAGGAGGAGTTGCGCTCGCGGGTCGAGCTGGTCGGGCCGGGGTCGGGCGTGCCGACCACGGTGGCCGGGCTGGATGTCGCGTACGCGCAGACTCGTGACCGCCTCGCGGCGGCCGTCACCGTGCTCGACGCCGGCAGCCTCGACGTGGTGGACGAGGCGGTGCACGCGGGGCGACCGGCGTTCCCGTACGTGCCCGGGTTGTTCGCGTTCCGCGAGATGCCGGCGCTGGACCGGCTCGCCGTCCGGCCCGATCTTCTGGTCTGCGACGGGCACGGAGTGGCGCATCCGCGCCGGTTCGGGCTGGCCTGCCACCTGGGTCTGGTGACCGGGCTGCCGGCGATCGGGGTGGGCAAGACGCCGCTGGTCGGGTCGTGGACGCCGCCGGGGCCCCGGCGGGGTGACTGGGCCGAGTTGCGCGACGGCGGCGAGGTGGTGGGGCGGGTGTTGCGGACCCGGGACGGGACCCGCCCGGTCTTCGTCAGCGTCGGGCACCGGATCGGGTTGGCCGAGGCGGTGGAGCGGGTGCTGGCACTGACGCCGCGGTATCGGCTGCCGGAGACCACCCGGACGGCCGACCGGCTCTGCCGGCGGGCGCTGGCGGCGGGTGGCGGCCCGGGCTGACGGCGGCCGCGTGTCGCGGCACAACTGTCGTGCGTTCGATGAGCAGGGGCGCTGACGCGCGGGTAGTAACCTCACCCGGCGGATCCCGTCCGGGACGGAAACGGTGAGGTGGAGATGTCGGTGAGGCGGCACGCGGAGCGCTGGGCCACGGTCGGCGCGTTGCTGGGTGGTCTGGTGGCCGCCCCGGCGTCGCCGGCGCTGGCCGAGGGCGACCGGGTCGGGCTGCGCTCGGTGGGCAGCTTCACCGCGGGCGGCTCGGCGGGCGCGGTGGCGATCGAGGTACGCAAGCGCGCCGAGGGGTGCGTGCAGCTGCGCGCCGTGCTCGGGCTGAGGCTGGAGGGCCTGCGCGCGGACCAGGTCCGGGTGCAGGTGGCGACCGGCGGGCGCTGGCAGGCGGTACCGGTGGCTGGTGGCGGCGGCGTGGTCACCACCGGGCAGGTGGCGCCGGTCGATCGACCGCTCTGCAAGGGCAAGGGCGCCGTGGTGCGCTACCGGGTGACGTTCCTGGCCGGTGCCGTCGGTGGGCGGCTGGAGCTGGCCGGTGAGGCGCGCGCCGCGAACGGCCAGGTGCTCGGCCGGGCCGGCCGGTCGGCCCGGCTGGTGGGCGCCGAGCGCACGCCCAGCCCGAGCCCGACGCCGTCCGGCAAGCCGTCGCCGACCCCCAAGCCCAGCGCGGTCGCGTCCACCGCGGCCGAGCCGGCCGGCACGTCGCCGGTGGCCGCCGCCGTCGACCCGGCGGCCGGCGCCGCCGCCGACGACTCGTCCTTCGGAGGTTCGCTCATCATGTGGTTCGGCATCGCGCTGGTCCTCGTCGGCGCCGCACTCATCGTCCTGCTGGTGCGGCGCAGCCGCGCGGACCGGACGGACGGCGGCCCGGCCGCCGACCAGCCGCCGGTCCCGCTGCCGCGCAGCAGCACCACCTACCGCACCCAGACGCCCGGGCCGGCCCCGACGGTGTACGGGGGCGCGACGCCGCCCCGGCCGACGGGCAACGTGTACGGCGCACCGCCGGCCCCGCCCGCCGAGGACGCCACGAGCGTGTTGCCCCGCATGCCGGACTGAGCCGGAACGCGGCGGGTCACCAGGGTTACGGTGACCGTGAGTGGCGGCGGGGTGACCCGGTCGCCGGTCCGATCGGCGGGTGTCGAACGGGACCCGGTGCCGGGGGCGGTTCGCCGTTAAGATCGCGTGCGCCGGACGGCACCGCCGCCCGGTGAGACCGCATACGTGGAAGGAGCCGCGCCGTGGCCCTGGACCCGCAGTTGCTCGAGATCCTCGCCTGCCCGGACACGCACCACGCCCCGCTCGACTACGACCCGCAGGCGCAGACGCTCACCTGCACCCAGTGCGGTCGGGTCTTCGAGGTGCGTGACGACGTGCCGGTGCTGCTCCTGGACGAGGCGCTCGGTGGGCCCGCGCCCGACGAGGCGCGGGGCGGGTCGTCGCGGTGATGGACGGTACGGCCGGGGTCAGCGGGCACCGGCACGCGGACGAGGCACTGCTGGACGATCCCGCGCTGCTGGCCGAGCGCGACCCGGGTGGCATGCTCCGGTTCACCGCCTCGGCCGGCGCCCAGGTGCGCGAGTCGGCGGCGCTGGCCGCCGAGGCGAACCTGTCGGTGCTCGGCGACGACGGGCGCCCGCGCGCGGTGGTCATCGCCGGGATCGGCACCGCCGGGCGCACCGGTGACGTGCTGGCCACGGTCGCCGGGCCGCGCTGTCCGGTGCCGGTCATCCCGCACCGCAGCGCCGGCGTGCCGGGCTGGGTGGGCGCGGCGGACGTGGTGATCGCGGTCAGCGCGTCCGGCCGCAGCCCCGAGGCGTTGGGGGCGGCCGAGGCGGCGCACCGGCGCGGCGCCCGGCTGGTCGCGGTCGGCGCGCCGGACTCGCAACTCCAGTCGGTGGCCGAGCGGGCCCGCGCGCCGTTCATCCCGGTGCCCCGGCGCGCGCCGGCCCGGGCCAGCCTCTGGGCGCTCACCGTGCCGGTTCTGCTGGCCGCCCGTACGCTCGGCCTCGTGAAGGTCAACGAGGCGGACCTGGCCGAGACCGCGGCCCGGTTGGACGCCGACGCCGACCGGTGCCGGCCGACCGCCGAGTCCTTCGTCAACCCGGCGAAGTCCCTCGCGTTGGGCCTGTCGGGCTCGATCCCGATCGTCTGGGGGTCGTCCCCGCTGGCCACCGTGGCCGCCCGCCGGTTCGGCGACACGCTGTCGGCGAACGCCCGCTACCCGGTGGTCAGCGGCGCCCTGGGCGAGGCGGGCCGGGGCCGGGTGGGCCTGCTCGACGGTGTCTTCGGCGGTCTGGCCGAGGGCGAGCGGGACATCTTCGCCGACCCCGACGACGCCGCCGAGCGGGGCATACGGCTGCGGCTGGTGCTGCTGCGCGACGGCGGGCTCAACGCCGACGACGACACCGACGAGCCGTTGGCGGTGGAGGAGCGCCGCGCGGACGCGGTGCAGACGCTGGCGGAGCGGCGCGGGGTGCGGTGCGACGTGGTGACCGCCGAGGGCGGCTCCGCGCTGGAGCGGCTCGCGTCGCTGGTGGCGGTTCCCGACTTCGCCTCGATCTATCTCGCTCTGGCACACGGGCTGGACCCGATGGCGGTTCCGGCCATCACGGAAATGAAGGAGCTGGCAAACCAGTGAGCACGTGCGGCATCGAGCGAGGCGGGGAATGAGCGCAAACGGGGGCAACAAGGCGATCGTCGCCGCCCTGGCGGCGAACCTCGGCATCGCCGTCACCAAGTTCATCGCGTTCCTGCTGACCGGCTCGTCGTCGATGCTGGCGGAGTCGATCCACTCGGTGGCCGACTCCGGCAACCAGGGTCTGCTGTTGATCGGCGGTCGGCGGGCCAAGCGGGAGGCGACGCCGCAGCACCCGTTCGGGTACGGCCGGGAGCGCTACATCTACGCGTTCATCGTGGCGATCATCCTGTTCAGCCTCGGCGGCCTGTTCGCGCTCTACGAGGCCTACCACAAGGCGTCCGACCCGCACCCGATCGAGAGCTGGCAGTGGGTGCCGGTGGTGGTGCTGCTGGCCGCGATCGTGATGGAGGGCTTCTCGTTCCGCACCGCGATCAAGGAGTCCGACCTGATCCGGGGCAAGCAGACCTGGATCCGGTTCATCCGCCGGGCCAAGGCTCCGGAGCTGCCCGTGGTGCTGCTGGAGGATTTCGGCGCGCTCGTGGGTCTGGTCTTCGCGCTCTTCGGTGTGGGCATGACGCTGGCTACCGGCAACGGCATCTGGGACGCCGCCGGCACCGCCATGATCGGCGTGCTGCTGGTGGTCATCGCGATCACGCTGGCGATCGAGACGAAGAGCCTGCTGCTCGGTGAGGGCGCCGAGCGGAGCGAACTGACCAAGATCGAGCAGGCCGTCACCGGCGGCCCGGAGGTCGAGCGGATCATCCACATGAAGACGCTCTACCTGGGCCCGGAGGAGCTGCTGGTGGCCGCGAAGATCGCGGTGCCGGCCTGCGAGAGCGCGGAGGAGCTGGCCCGGGGCATCAACGCCGTCGAGGCGCGGATCCGGCGCGAGGTGCCGATCGCCCGGGTGATCTATCTGGAGCCGGACATCTGGAGCGCGGCGGCCCAGCGGGCGGGCACCGGCCAGGCCGCCGACACCGCCGTGCCGGAGGCGGCGGAGGACGACGCCGCCGGCGCGGGCGCGCCGGAGGCCGTGCCGGCCGACGAGGTGGCCGGACGACCCGGGAGCTGACCGATGGAGTTGTTGCAGGGCCGGATCCGGGACTACGCCTGGGGCTCGCGCACCGCGATCGCCGAGTTGCAGGGCCGGCCGGTGCCGAGCGACGGGCCGGAGGCCGAGCTGTGGCTGGGTGCCCACCCGGGCGCCCCGGCCACCGTAGACCGGGACGGCCGGCCGGTGAGCCTCACCGAGCTGCTGGTGGCCGAGCCGGGGCACTGGTTGGGTGAGCGGCTGGTCGGCCGGTTCGGCACCCGGCTGCCGTTCCTGCTGAAGGTGCTGGCCGCGGACGCTCCGCTGAGCCTCCAGGCGCATCCCGACGCCGAGCAGGCGCGGGCCGGGCACGCGGCCGACGACGGGCGGGTCAACTACGTCGACCCGTACCACAAGCCGGAGTTGCTGGTGGCGCTGAGCGAGTTCGAGGCGCTCTGCGGCTTCCGCGACCCGGCCGGGTCGGCGGCGGTGATCGCCGGGTTCGGCGTACCCGCGCTGGCGCCCGTGGTGGCCGCGTTGCGCACCGGGCCGGCGGGCCTGCGGGAGGCTGTGCGCGCGCTGTTGAGCTGGCCGGAGGCGGAGCGTGCGGGGCTGGTGGCGGCCGTGCTGGCGGCGGCGACCGCCGGGCCGGCGTCGCCGGACGCCGCGCTGGTGCGCACGCTCGCCGCCGGGTACCCGGCCGATCCGGGCGTGGTGGTGGCGCTGCTGCTGCACCACGTCCGGTTGGCGCCGGGCGACGGGATCTGGATGCCGGCCGGCAACCTGCACGCCTACCTGCGCGGCACCGGCGTCGAGATCATGGCGGCCAGTGACAACGTGTTGCGCGGCGGCCTGACCCCGAAGCGCGTCGACGTGGACGAGTTGCTGCGGGTGCTGCGCTTCGAGGTGCTGGCCGATCCGGTGCTGCGCGCGGAGCCGGTGGCGCCGGGGGTGCTGACCTGGCCGGTGCCGGTGGAGGATTTCGCGTTGCACCGGGTGGCGGTGGGCGCCGGTTCGCCCGGGGTGCGGCTGACGCTGCCCGGTCCGCGGGTGGTGCTCTGCCGGGCCGGCACGCTGTCCGTGGACGACGGTGTGGGCGTGGTGACGTTGGGCGCCGGCCAGTCCGCGGTCGGCACGGCGGCCGGCGGTGCGCTGGCGCTCGCCGGGGACGGTGAGGCCTTCGTGGCCACCTGCGGCCTGCGCTGATCCGCCTGATCTCGCGAAACGGCCCGGAGTTCAGTGGCTGACGGTAACGTTATGAGTGCGCAGCGTTGTCGCGACGAAGGTCCGGGAACGCGCGGGGAACCAAACCGGGGGGATGCACGGGGCGGCTGGGCCGTGGGCGGAAAGTCCGTTCACGACCGTCCGCCCCGTGCGCTGTCCGGCACCCGTCCGCCAACCGGCCCTGGGTGAGCGGCTTCACGCGCGTAGGGTGGAAGGCTGCGCAGCACTTCCTTCGACAGGAGCTTCCATGACCAGCACCCTCCCGGCGGCCACCAGCGGCCCGTCGTCCGGCGCCCGGCCGAGCACCCTCGCCGAGGGCGACTACAAGGTGGCGGATCTGTCGCTCGCCGAGTTCGGCCGCAAGGAGATCCGGCTCGCAGAGCACGAGATGCCCGGCCTGATGGCGATCCGGCGCGAGTTCGCCGACGCCCAGCCGCTCGCCGGCGCCCGCATCACCGGCTCGCTGCACATGACCGTCCAGACCGCCGTCCTGATCGAGACCCTGGTCGCGCTCGGCGCGCAGGTCCGTTGGGCGTCCTGCAACATCTTCTCCACCCAGGACCACGCCGCCGCCGCGATCGTGGTCGGCCCCGAAGGCACCCCGGAGGCCCCGGCGGGCGTCCCGGTCTACGCCTGGAAGGGCGAGTCGCTGCCGGAATACTGGTGGTGCACCGAGCAGGTGCTCGCCTGGCCGGACGGGCAGGGCCCGAACATGATCCTCGACGACGGTGGCGACGCCACCCTGCTCGTCCACAAGGGCGCCGAGTTCGAGAAGGCCGGTGTGGTGCCGCCGGTCGAGTCCGCCGACTCCGAGGAATACGCCGTCATCCTCGAACTGCTGCACCGCTCGCTCGGTGAGGACGCCCAGCGCTGGACCCGGATCGCCGCCGGCATCAAGGGCGTCACCGAGGAGACCACCACCGGCGTGCACCGGCTCTACGAGATGCACCGGGCCGGCACCCTGCTCTTCCCGGCCATCAACGTCAACGACTCGGTGACCAAGAGCAAGTTCGACAACAAGTACGGCTGCCGCCACTCGCTCATCGACGGCATCAACCGGGCCACCGACGTGCTGATCGGCGGCAAGATGGCCGTCGTCATGGGCTACGGCGACGTGGGCAAGGGCTGTGCCGAGTCGCTGCGCGGCCAGGGCGCCCGGGTCGTGGTGACCGAGGTCGACCCGATCTGCGCGCTCCAGGCGGCGATGGACGGCTACCAGGTCGCCACGCTCGACGACGTGGTGGAGCAGGCCGACATCTTCATCACCGCGACCGGCTGCTTCGACGTGATCACCAACGAGCACATGGCCCGGATGAAGCACCAGGCCATCGTGGGCAACATCGGCCACTTCGACAACGAGATCGACATGGCCGGCCTGGCCAAGCGCTCGGACGTCACGCGGGAGAACATCAAGCCGCAGGTCGACGTGTGGCGTTTCGAGGACGGCCACGCCATCATCGTGCTTTCCGAGGGTCGCCTGCTGAACCTGGGCAACGCCACCGGGCACCCGAGCTTCGTGATGTCGAACTCGTTCGCCAACCAGACGATCGCGCAGATCGAGCTGTTCACCAAGACCGACGAGTACCCGATCGGCGTCTACGTGCTGCCCAAGCACCTCGACGAGAAGGTCGCCCGCCTGCACCTGGACGCGCTCGGCGCCAAGCTGACCACGCTGACCAAGGAGCAGGCATCCTACCTGGGCGTCTCCCCGGAGGGCCCGTTCAAGTCCGAGCACTACCGCTACTGATCGACGCCTCCCGGGCCGGGCACTCGCCCGGCCCGGACGGGCCGACCGGGATGATCCGTCCCCTCACCGGGCGCGTGTCGCCCGGCTTCTCCCCAGGACGAGCAGCCCGGGGGCCAGCACGAGTCCGGATGCCGCGGCGGCCGGCACCGAGTCCGCCGGGAGCAGCGGGACCGCCCAGGGGCGAGGGTGGCCCGTCGGGGCCGTACCGGCCACCCCCACGGCCAGTGCCAGCACGACCGGTGCCACCCAGGACAGCTCCCAACTCAGCAGCCGACCGGACAGCAGCGCCACACCCAGCCAGAAGAGGAAGTCGCGGGCGGCGCCGAACGCCAGATGCCCGGCGCCACTGACATGGGTGAGGCCGAGGAAGGTGACCACGCCGGTCAGCCCACCCACCACCGTCTGCAGCATCTCCCAGCGCCAGAGCGGCCTGGCCGACGAGGATTCGACGTCCGACATGTCGCTGTGCAGATGCACCGACAGCGTCACGGCGAACGCCAACGAGATCAGCACCAGGGCGTTGACCGGGGCGGAATGGACACCGACGGCCGGGAAGTAGACCGTCTGCCGGCCGACCAGGGCCACCGTCGCCGCCAGCAGCCCCAGCACGGGCGCCGCCCGACCGATTCGCCTGGCGCGGAGATACCGGCCCAGCTCGCTACTGGGCACAGGTCTTGTCACCGACCACCTGGTAGCGGGCTCGGGCCCAGGACGCCTGCTGGAGTGGATCCTGGCCGAGCACCTCCCGCACCGTGTCCCGGACCCGTGGCGGTGTCCGGTCGAGAAGAGTGTCGTCGCCGGTCACCCGGACGGCGAGCCAGGTCCGCAGCATCACGCTGTTCTCCGCCCAGGCCCGGCGCTGATCCGTGGCCATGGTCGGACATGTCCAACGTGCGGGCAGCACCATCGAGATCATCGACGTCACCATGGCGCGGTCCCAGTACCCGACCCAGAATCCGCTCTGCGGGCCGGTGCCGGTGAGCCCCTCCTCGTGCAGCGTCGCCGGCAGCGGTACGGCACTCACCGCCGCGGCGGCCAGCCGTCGCGAGGCGTGCACGGCGTCCGCCAGATGACGCTGCTCCTCCGGCCAGACGCACACCTGCGGCTGTTGGCCCGCGCACACGGGACGGGCGGGTGCCGGACGCCCGACACGCAGTGGCCCGGTCAGCGGCATGGCGGCCACCAGGGCGAGGGCGGCGACGCCACCGCCGGCGAGGAGCCTTCGCTCGAACCGGATGCCGGAGCGCATCGCCCGCCGGCCGAGCACCGCCGCACCGGCGACCGCGGCCACCGTCGCGGCCCCGGCCAGGGCGAGACGAACGCCGAGCGCGGCAGGCGCGAACGCCACCTGTGGATGACCGGAGAGCACGGACAGCGCGAAGCGCGGGTCGTCCTGGAGCCAGGACAGGGCGGTGAAGGTCGTGATCGCGGCGAGCGGGGGCGCGGCGCGGGACGAGAAGCGGGTCCCGGCCAGGTGGCCGATCGCGGCACAGGTCACGAGCGTGCCGGCGCCCAGCAGAAGGTAGCCGGGCCAGGGCCGGCCCGGCGCGCCGTCCGCCGCCGCGATCGCGAGGACCGCGAGCGGGGCAGCCGCGTAGACGAGAAGCCCGAGGAGGACCACGACCGCGAACCGGACCAGTTCGACGGTCCAGGCGGGGCGAGCGGCGCGACTGAGCTGCTCCCGCATCCCGTCGCGCCGGGTTCGACCGCCGGACCACGTCGCGACCGCGGCGACGGCCGGTCCCACGATCAGTACGGGCCACTGGGCGCGGGCACTGGCCTGGGACCAGACCGTCGTCCACTCGCCCGGTCGTCCGAAGACCAGCAGCAGTTCGAGCGCGATGAGCACCGGAGCGCACCAGAGCAGCGGCGAGCGACGTATCTCGATCAGTATCTGTCGGCTCATCGGGGTGACCTCGTGGCATCTCTGACGACCGCGGCATAGCCGCGCTCGATGCGACTCTCCCCGCGTTCGCTCGCGGTGCCGAGTTCGGCGAGTTCGGCCGGCGTGCCGGCATAGAGCGGTCGCGCCCAGTCCGTACTGGTGCCGTGCGGCGCCGTCCACGATGTCGCCCAGGCCGGCGTACTCGCGGCCCGGGCTTCGTACCCCGATGAGCGAGGCCGGCTCGCTCCTGGCGGACGTCAGTGCGTCGAGGGCGATCGCGACGTTGGCGTGCTCGTGCGGCGGGAAGGTCGCCGTCACCACCGGCATGTCGAGCGGACTCCGCCCGAGATGCCGTTCCAGCCGGTCGAACAGGGGCCCCGGCGGCGGGGCCGGCGCGAGCCGGGACATCGCCCGCATGAACTGCTGAAACTGCCGGCCGAAGTCGGCCGCGTCGAACCCCTCGGTCATCTCGCCCCCGCCGCCGTGGCTCCGGCCACCATATCGACCTCGGGGCCGGCAGCCACCCGAGCTGCCCGCGCGGGGGAGTCAGGTTGCCATGAACGACTTGACGACCGGCCCGAACCAGGAGCAAGGTATGGCTGCCCTAAGTTAACTGAGGCATGCCTGACCTACGACGGAGTAACGGATGTTCGCCACGTACCTGATCGGCCTGCGGGAGGGCCTGGAAGCGACCCTGGTGGTCAGCATCCTGGTCGCCTTCCTCGTGAAGTCGCAGCGGCGTGACCGGCTGCCCCAGGTCTGGGCCGGCGTCGGCCTGGCCGTGGCGCTCTCCGTCGTGTTCGGCTCGCTGATCCAGTACACCTCGACCTCGCTGCTGCGCACCTCCGAGTCGCGCGAGTTCTTCGAGGCGGTGACATCGGTCGCCGCCGTGGTCTTCGTGACCTGGATGATCTTCTGGATGCGCAGGGCGGCCCGGTCGATCGCGGGCGAGCTGCGCGGCAAGCTGACCGAGGCGCTCGCCGTCGGGTCGCTCGCGGTGGCCGGGATGGCCTTCCTCGCGGTGGTCCGGGAGGGCCTGGAGACCGCGCTGATCTTCTACGCCGCCGCCGAGAGCGTGGCCGGCGGCACCGGGGCGGGTTCGCTGCTCGCCCTGATCGGCGGCATCGGCACCGCCGTGGTAATCGGCTTCGGGCTCTACCGGAGCGCTCTGAGGATCAACCTGAGCCGCTTCTTCACCTGGACCGGCGCGCTGCTGATCCTGGTCGCCGCCGGCATCCTCAAGTACGGCGTGCACGACTTCCAGGAGGCCGGGGTGCTGCCCGGCCTGAACAACCAGGCCTTCGACATCTCCGCCACGCTGGACCCCAACGCCTGGTACGGCGCGCTGCTCGCCGGGATGTTCAACATCACCGCCGCGCCGAGCGTGCTGGAGCTGATCGCCTGGGTCGCCTACGCGGTGCCGGTGCTCGTGCTCTTCCTGCGCAAGCCGACCCGGCCCGCTGCGCCTGCGGCCACGCCCGCCGTGGCCCCGGAGTCCGCGACGCCGGCCGGGTCCCCCGAGCCCACGGCAGCCCCGGCCGAGCCGATCCGGCCGGCCGCCGAGCCCGCCGCCCCGGCCCGGAACGCCCCGGCCGAGCGGTCGCAGCCGGCCGCCACCGCCCCGCCCCCGCGCGCCTGACGCGCCCGTCTCCGAGGAGAACCCGCACCGATGCGTACCACTCGATTCGTCGCGCCCGCCGCCGCCGGGCTGCTCGCCGTCGCCGGCCTGGCCGGCTGCGGGGGCGGTGACGACGCCGACGCCACCGCGGGCGGCCCGATCGCCGTCAAGGCCACCGACACCGCCTGCGAGGTCGGCCGCACCGCGATCGACGCGGGTCAGGTGACCTTCAAGGTGACCAACAGCGGCTCCAAGGTCAACGAGTTCTACGTCTACGCCGCGGGTGACCGGGTGATGGGCGAGGTCGAGAACATCGCCCCCGGGCTGAGCCGTGAACTGCGCGTCGAGCTGCCCGCCGGGACGTACGAGACCGCCTGCAAGCCGGGGATGAGCGGCCGGGGCATCCGGGGCGCGCTGAAGGTCAGCGGCACCGCCGCGAGCGTCGCGCCGGACGCCGCGCTCACCGAGGCCACCGCCAGCTACCAGCGCTACGTGCGCAGCCAGACCGCCGCGCTGCTGACCAAGACCGAGGAGTTCGTGGCCGCGGTCAAGGCCAACGACGTGGCGAAGGCCAAGGCGCTCTACCCGGTGACCCGCACCTACTGGGAGCGGATCGAGCCGGTCGCGGAGAGCTTCGGCGACCTCGACCCGAAGATCGACGGCCGCGAGGAGGTGATCGAGGAGGGCATGGAGTTCACCGGCTTCCACCGGATCGAGAAGGACCTCTGGACCACCGGCGACATCAGCAAGGACGGCCCGATCGCCGACCAGCTCCTGGTCGACGTCAAGGCGATCGTGGCCAAGGCCGACGCCGAGAAGCTCACCCCGCTCCAGCTCGCCAACGGCGCCAAGGCGCTCCTCGACGAGGTCGCCAGCGGCAAGATCACCGGCGAGGAGGAGCGGTACTCGCACACCGACCTCTGGGACTTCAACGCCAACCTGGAAGGCTCGAAGGCTGCCGTCGCCGCGCTGCGTCCGGCCCTGGAACAACGCGCGCCGGACCTGGTCAAGCAGCTCGACGCCGAGTTCGCCACCGTCGAGGCCGCGCTCGGCAAGCACCGGGCCGGCGACGGCTGGAAGCTGCACACCCAGCTCAGCAAGACCGAGCTGAAGGAGCTCTCGGACAGCATCAACGCGCTGGCCGAGCCGGTCAGCAAGATCGCGGCGGCCGTCGCGCGATGACCACCCCGGCCGGCGGTGACGCGACGAGCGAGCCGAACGACACCCGCATTGGACGCGGCGTCTCCCGGCGCCGGGCGATGACCCTGGCCGGCGTCGGCGTGGCCGGCGTGGCCGGAGCGGCGGCCGGCGCGGGCGCCCTGCTCGCCGGCGGCGACCAGGCGTCCGCCACCGGGACCGCCGCCGGAGCGGTGCCGTTCCTCGGCGAGCACCAGGCCGGCATCACCACCGCCGCCCAGGACCGGCTGCACTTCGTCGCGTTCGACGTCGTCACCAAGGACCGGGACCGGCTGGTCACGATGCTCCAGGAGTGGACCGCCGCCGCGGCCCGGATGACCGCCGGCAGGGACGCCGGGCTGATCGGCGCCGTCGACGGCATGCCGGAGGCCCCGCCGGACGACACCGGCGAGGCGCTCGGGCTGCCCCCGTCGCAGCTCACCGTCACCGTGGGCTTCGGCCCGTCGCTGTTCCGCGACGCCCAGGGCCGGGACCGCTTCGGCATCGCCGCCCGCCGCCCGGCCGCGCTGGCCGAGCTGCCGCACTTCGCCGGCGACGCGCTCAAGCCGGAGCTGTCCGGCGGCGACATCTGCGTCCAGGCCTGCGCCAACGACCCGCAGGTGGCGGTGCACGCCATCCGCAACCTGGCCCGGATCGGCATGGGCGTGGTCAGCGTCCGTTGGTCGCAGCTCGGCTTCGGGCGTACCTCGTCGACGTCGCGCGACCAGGCCACGCCGCGCAACCTGTTCGGCTTCAAGGACGGCACCGCCAACCTCAAGGCCGAGGACGCCGGCCTGCTCCGCGAGCAGCTCTGGGTGCAGCCGGGCGACGGCCCGGACTGGATGGCCGGCGGCTCCTACCTGGTCACCCGCAAGATCCGGATGCTGATCGAGACCTGGGACCGCAGCCCGCTGGCCGAGCAGGAGACGATCACCGGCCGGACCAAGGGCAGCGGCGCCCCGCTGGGCCGGCGCGACGAGTTCGACGAGCCGGACTTCGCCGCGAAGGGCGACGACGGCCAACCGGTCATCGCGGAGAACGCGCACGTGCGGCTCGCCCACCCCGACCAGAACGGCGGCGCCCGGCTGCTGCGCCGCGGCTACAACTTCGTGGACGGCTCGGACGGCCTGGGCCGGCTCGACGCCGGGCTGTTCTTCATCGCCTACCAGCGGGACCCGGGCAAGCAGTTCGTGCCGATCCAGACCCGGCTGGCCCGCAACGACGCGATGAACGAATACCTGCGGCACGTCTCCAGCGGCCTGTTCGCCTGCCCGCCCGGCGTGCGCGACGCGGCCGACTGGTGGGGCCGCGCGCTGTTCTCCTGAGCCGGCCCGCCGGCGGGCGTCGGCGTGGGGCCCCGCGCTCAGCGGCGGGGCGGGCCGGGCTCGGCGGGCTCCGGCGCGGCCCGCCGTAGCGGCGTCGGGACCGGCGCGGCCGGCGTGCCGGCCAGCTCCGGCCAGAGCGTGTCGGTGACCACCCGGGTGCGACCCAGCCGGTGGGCGGCCCGGCGCCCCCGCTCGGCCAGCACGGCGGCCAGGTAGGCCCACTCCGGCGCCCGCCACGGCGGTGGCGGTGACGTCACGGCCGCCACCTCCGCCCACAGCTCCCGGCCCAGCCCCACCGCCTCCGGCGTGGCGAGCTGCGGCAGCCGGTCCACGTACTGCCGGACGGCCAGGGCCAGCCCGTCGTCCACCTGGGTCAGATCCAGTGTGGCCGCCCAGGCGAGCAGCGGCGGTACGGCCGGCGGCAGCGGTCGCCACACCCCGGCGCCCCGGGTGTGCACCACGAGCGTGCCGGCCACCAGGTCGCCCAGCCGCCGCCCGCGCCTGTCGGTGAGCATCACCGTCACGGTCGCCGCCCAGCTCAGCAGCGGCAGCACCAGGCCGGGCCACTCCACCGCGACGCCGACCAGCGCCCGGGTGAGCGACTGCCCGACGCCGACCGGCCCGCCGTCGGCCCGTACCACCCGCAGTCCCACCGCCAGCTTGCCGACCGTCCGGCCACCGACGAACCGTTCCATCACCACCGGGTAGCCGACGAACACCAGCACCAGCAGGACCACCTGGAGGCCGCCGGCCAGGGCGGCGTCCAGCACGTCCGGGGGCAGCGCGAGCACCAGCATCGACAGCGCCGCGCCGAGCACGAGCGTGAGGCCGATCTGGACGATCAGGTCGACGAGCAGGGCGAGCACCCGGGAGCCCAGCCGGGCGACCCGGACGTCCAGCTCCACCGCCTCGCCGCTGACCAGACCGGCGTCGGCCCAGCGGGACGGCGGAGGTTGCGCGCGCACCCCGACAGTGAACACCATGGACGCCGGACGGGGGAGGACTGGTGGATCTCGACGCGTACGCGGCGGAGCACGGGGCGCAGTGGCGTCGGCTGGAGCAGTTGACGGCCCGGCGCCGCCTGGACCCGGCCGAGGTCGACGAGTTGGTCACGCTCTACCAACGCACCGCCACCCACCTCTCCACACTGCGCAGCCGGGCTCCCGAGCCGGTGTTGGTCGGGCGGCTCTCCCACCTCGTCCTCGCCGCCCGGGCCCGGATCACCGGTCGTCCCCGGCCCTCCTGGGCGTCGGTGCGCCGGTTCCTGCTGGCCGACCTGCCGGCCGCCCTCTACCGGGCCTGGCCGTGGTGGTGCGGCGTGGCGACCGCGTTCAGCGCGCTGACCGCGTTCCTCATCTGGTTCGTCGCCGGCCACCCGGACACCGCCGCCGCGTTCATCGGCGCCGAGTCGGCCCGGCAACTCGTCGACTCCGGCTTCGCCGGCTACTACACCGAGTTCGCCGCGCCGACCTTCGCGTTCCACCTGTGGACGCACAACGCCTGGCTGGCGGCCCAGTGCCTGGCCGCCGGCGTGCTGGTGCTGCCGGTGTTCTGGCTGCTGTGGCAGAACGCGTTGAACATCGGCGTGGTCGGCGGGGTGATGATCTCCTACGACCGGGCGGACGTCTTCTTCGGCATGATCACGCCACACGGCCTGCTGGAGCTGACCGGCATCCACATCGCCGCCGGGGTGGGGCTGCGGACGGCCTGGGCGTGGATCGCCCCGCCCGCGCATCTCGGCCGCGGCCGGGCGGTCGCCGAGGCGGGACGGGCGGCGATCGTGGTGGCGGCCGGCCTGGTCGGGCTGTTCGCGGTGTCCGCGCTGCTGGAGGCGTTCGTCACCCCGGCCCCGCTGCCGACCGCCGCGCGGGTGGCGGCCGGCGCCCTGGTCTGGATGGCGTTCCTGGCCTACGCGCTGGTGCTCGGCGGGCGTGCGGTCAGAGCTGACCGAGCGACTTGAGCCGCAGGTAGGTGTCGGCGACGGCGGGCGCGAGCCGGTGGGCGGGCACGTCCACCACCGTCACCCCGTGCCGGGACAGGGCGGCGCGCACCCGGCCTCGCTCGGCGAGCGCGCGCCAGGCCGACGCGGCCGCGTAGGGGTCGTCGGGGCCGGTCGGGGTGGCGGTGGTGAGCCCGGTCAGCGCCGGGTCGTGGGTGGCCGCCAGCACCACCCGGTGCCGGGCGGCCAGCCGGGGGAGCACCGGCAGCAGTCCTTCCCGCACCGCGCCCGGGTCCAGTGCGGTGAAGAACACCACCAGGCTGCGTCGCCGCTCGCGGCGCAGCACCTCGGCGGCGATCAGCTCGAAGTCGGTCTCGGCCAGCGCCGGCTGGAGCGGCGCCATCGCCTCCACCAGGCGGGTGAGCAACGCCGGGCGGCCGCTGCCGGTCACCCGGGCGCGCACGACGGTGTCCACGGCCAGCAGGTCGACCCGGTCGCCGGCGCGGGCGGCCAGCGCGGTGAGCAGCAACGCCGCGTCGATGGCGGTGTCCAGCCGGGGTTCGTCGCCGAGCCGGACCGCCGCGGTGCGGCCGGTGTCGAGCACGCAGACCAGCCGCCGGTCCCGCTCCGGGCGCCAGGTGCGCACCAGCACGTCGGCACGGCGGGCGCTGGCCCGCCAGTCGATCGACCGGACGTCGTCGCCGACCGCGTACTCGCGCAGGGTGTCGAACTCGGTGCCGTGGCCGCGGCCCCGGGTCACCTGCATGCCGTCGATGACCCGCAGCCGGGCCAGCTTCTCCGGCAGGTGCCGGCGGGAGTCGAAGCGCGGCAGCACCCGCAGCGTCCACGGTGGGGTGGCGGGTCGCCCGGCCCGCTGCCGGAAACCCAGCCGCAGCGGCCCGAGCGAGCGTACGGTCAGCGCCACCGCCGGCCGGTCGCCGCGTCGGGTCGGGGTGAGGCGGACCGGCAGGGCGGCCGTGCCGCCGGGCGGGACGGTCAGCACTTCGTGGGCGGACCGTTCCGGTCGTGCCCCGGCCGACGGCACCCACGCGTCCCGCACCTGGGCGTGCAGCGTGCGGTCGGTCGGGTTGGCCAGGTGCAGGGTGACGGTGGCGGTGCCGCCGAGCCGGACCGTCCGGTCGCCGACCCGGTGCACGGTGAGCGCGTGCGGCGGGGCCGCGAGCGCCCGGTCGAGGGCCACCAGCAGCAGCACCGCCGCGGTCAGCACGGCGACGCCGAGGAACGGCGCCGGCCAGGCCGGCAGCGTCGCGGCGCCCGCCGCGAGCAGCAGGCCCGCCCGCCAGGTCATCGCGGCGTCGGCACGGTGGCCAGCACCGAGTCCAGCACGGCGTCCACCGTGACGCCCTCCAGCTCCACCTCCGGCCGGGGCCGGAGCCGGTGGCGCAGCGTGGGGCGGGCGACCGCCTTCACGTCGTCCGGCGTGACGTGGTCGCGGCCGGCCAGCCAGGACCACGCCTTCGCGGTGGCGAGCAGCGCGGTGGCACCCCGGGGAGAGGCGCCCAGCTCCAGGGCGGGGGTGGACCGGGTGGCGCGGCAGAGGTCCACGATGTAGCCGAGCACCGGCTCGGCCACGTGCACCGCGTGGGCCTCCGCCCGGGCCGCGGCGAGATCGGCCGCGCCGGCCACCGCGCGTACGCCGGCGGCGCGCAGGTCGCGCGGGTCGAAGCCGGCGTGGTGCGCGCGGAGCACGCCCAGTTCCTCGTCCCGGCCGGGCAGCGGCACGGTCAGCTTGAGCAGGAAGCGGTCGAGCTGCGCCTCGGGCAGTGGGTAGGTGCCCTCGTACTCCACCGGGTTCTGGGTGGCCGCGACGATGAACGGCTCGGGAAGTGGGCGGCGCTCGCCCTCGACCGTCACCTGCCGCTCCTCCATCACCTCCAGCAGCGCCGACTGGGTCTTGGGCGGGGTCCGGTTGATCTCGTCGGCGAGGAGGAGGTTGGTGAAGACCGGCCCCTCGCGGAACGTGAACGCGGCGGTGCGCGGGTCGAAGATCAGTGAGCCGGTGACGTCGCCGGGCATCAGGTCGGGGGTGAACTGCACGCGCTTGGCGTCGAGGTCGAGCGCGGCGGCCAGGGTGCGGACCAGCAGCGTCTTGGCCACCCCCGGCACGCCCTCGAGCAGCACGTGGCCCCGGCAGAGCAGCGCGATCACCAGGCCGGTGACCACGGCGTCCTGCCCGACGACGGCCTTGCCCACCTCGGCGCGCAGCCGGTGCAGGGCGGCGCGGGCGTCCGACGGGGCAGCGGCGATGACGGGTCCGGTCACCGGGTTTCTCCTTCGCTCGGATGCGGGGCCAGGGTACGGGTCAACGTGTCCAGCTCACGGGCCAGCTCCAGCAGCTCCCGGTCGGTGCCCGGCGTGGGCCCGTGCAGCAGCTCGGCGACCCGTTGCGGGTCGCCACCGATGTCGGCGGCGACCCGGGCGGCCACCTCCTCGTCCGGGGTGTCGGGAGGCAGGTTGAGCCGGGGCAGGATGCGGTCCGACGCGGCGTCCCGCAGCGTCGCGGCGACGGTGTCCCGGGCGCCCGCCCGCCGATAGAGCCGGGCCCGGCCCCGTACGGTCTCGGCGGCCCGGACGGTCACCGGCAGCGGCTCCGCCACCGGTGGGCCGAGCCGGCGGGCCCGCCAGAGGACCACCAGCAGTCCGGCCACGGCGAGCTGCGCCAGGATCGCCCAGAACCAGGTCGGGAACGCGCCCCACAGCGGGTTGTCGACACCCGGCGGCGGATCCGTCCGCTCGGGGCGTGCCGAGGCGGTCCCGCTCGGCGCGGGCGCGCCGTCGACCTCCCGGGTCGGCGACGGGCTCGGACTGGTCGGTTCGGGTTCGGGAGCGGGCAGGTCCAGCCACACCACCGGGCGGCCGCCGCCGCCGAGCAGGCCGGTGGCGAGGACCTGGTTGCCCCACTCGTCGATCCGGTCGTTGCGGAACGGGTCGCTGGCGCCGACCAGCACGATCTCCACGCCGCCGGGGATCCGTAGCAGCGCGCCGCCGTAGCAGCGGTCGGCGCGGTCCGGCCCGGCGTACCGCTGGCGGTCGACCGCGGCCGTGCCGGCGCGCACCGCCTCGGGCAGCCGGCACGACGCGTCGTCGGCGTCCGGCGGCAGGGCCCGGGCGGCCCAGCGGCGGTCGGTCGGTTCGGCCGGCGCGCGCAGCTCCACGAGCGCGCGGCGGGACGGCTCGACCAGCACCAGCCGGCTGCCGGGCGGCAACGCGGTCAGGACGGCCAGGGTGTCCGGCCGCAGCAGGTCGGGCGCCGGCACGAACAGCGTGCTCGGCGCGGCCCCGGCGGTACGCAGCGCGGCGGCCGTGTCGGTCGCCCGGCTCGTCGACACCCCCTGCGCCGCCAGCGCCTCGGCGAGGCGGCTGCCCCCGTCGTCGTCGGTGGCCACGGGAGAGAGGAAGCCGCGTTCGTCCGGGTCGGGCTGGTCCACCCCGTGCAGGACCAGGGTGGTCACGATCAGCAGCAGGCCCAGCCCGAGCGGGATCAGGATCCGGTGCCGGCGGCGGCGCGTCGGCGCCGGAGTGGCGGTCACCGCGGTTCCTCCTCGCCGGTCAGCTCACGTCGCAGGTCGGCGGCGAGGACGCGCATCCGCTGGTCGTGCCCGGCGGTGGCGGTGCGTTGGGCGTACCAGAGGTCGGAGAAGATCGTTCCGGCGGCGTGCAGGGTGGGCCGCAGCGTCGGCCGGTTCCGGGCCGCCGCCTCGGCCACCTCGGTGACGGTGAGCCCGGCCCGTGGCTCCACCAACTGCCGCGTGACCAGGAGCCGGACCATCTCGCGCAGCCGTTCCCGGACCGCCTCGGCGTACCGGCCCTCGGCGGCCAGCCGGTCCGCCGCGCCGAGGTGGTCGGTCGGCCCGGACGGCGCCTCGCGGGGGGCGGGCACGCGCGCCGCCGGAAGGTCCGGCCGACGCCGGCGGGCGGGCCGGCGCATCCGGGGCAGCCGGAGTCGGAACCGGGGTGACCGGAAGCGCGGCAGCCTCGGCCGGCGGAGCCGGGGCAGCGCGAACCGGGGCAGCCGGCGGGGCACCCAGGCCGGGAGGGAATACCAGGCCAGCGCGGCGAGCAGCGCGACGGCGAGCAGCAGCAAGGCGACCAGCGGCAGGGGTATCACGTCGCCGAGCGCGGCGGCCGTCTCGGTCCACCACCGGCTCACCGCCGGGCCGCCAACAGCACGGGCTCCGGCACGCCGGCAGGCGCCCGGGAGAGCCGGATGTCCAATCCCTCGGTGCGGATCCGGGTCTCCAGGTGCAGGACCGCGTCCAGGCAGGCCAGCGCCGGGTACGCGAGCGCGTTCACCGCGACCTGGGCGGCGACGGCCACCGGCAGCGCGAAGGCCGACACGTCGAACAGGCCCAGCCGCCCGAGGCCGTAGGGGACGCCCAACCCGATGCCGATCCGGACCAGCCACCAGCCCAGGTAGCCGAGCAGCCGGACGGCGGCGGCGCGCCCGCCGACCCGGACGGCCAGCCGGACCGCCCGCCCCGGGGCGCGGTGCGCCGGAACCCCGTCGAGCACCAGCACCGGCACCACGAGGCCGAGCAGCCCGTACGCCACGAACCAGGCGGGGCCGGCCAGCCCGGCGAGGCCGACGAGCAGCCCCACCGCGAGCGCGACGAGCACTGTCGCGCCCGGGCGGGCCGCGCGCAGCAGCTCCGCCGGCGCCAGGCGGCGGTCGAGCAGCGCCGCCCCGCCGGCGCGCGCGGCCGGGTTGCCGAGCAACGCGATGATCATGGCTTCGGTGGCGGCGCCGACCGCGAGCAGCAGCCAGTACCAGCCGAGGCGCGGCTCGCCGCCCGGCCACCAGCCGGGTGGGTGGGCGCCGGCCAGCATCCGCACCGGGTGGAGCAGGATCTGCTCGGCCAGGGCCAGCGGGACGGCCAGCGGGACGAGCACCCGGGCCTGGTCGCGCAGCAGCAGGACGGCGGCGTCCAGCAGCTCACCGACGGTCACCGGGCGGCGCGGGAGCACCGCGATCGGGCCGGCGTCGGACACGCGAACTCCTGGACGGCGGGGCAGAGGTGGCGGGCGGGGCGACACCCGGGGGATCATGGTTGCACGGCGGGTCCGCATCCGGTGGACCCGTCCGCCGTGGGCGCGCCACGCTGGCCGGGCACGCCGCCGGCTGTGGTGCGTGGGCGCGCTCGGCGCTACCGTGCCGGCAAGACTCCGACCTCCGACTGAACGGGGATGGAACGATAAACCCCATGAGAGCCCGCGTACTCGTGGTCGACGACGACCCCGCCCTTGCCGAGATGCTCGGCATCGTGCTGCGCAGCGAGGGCTTCGTGCCGTCCTTCGTCGCCGACGGAGAACGGGCATTGGCCGCGTTCCGCGACAGCCGGCCCGACATCGTCCTGCTGGACCTGATGCTGCCCGGCATGAGCGGCATCGACGTGGCCCGGGCGATCCGGGCCGAGTCCGGCGTGCCCATCGTGATGCTGACCGCCAAGAGCGACACCGTCGACGTGGTGCTGGGGCTGGAGTCCGGCGCCGACGACTACGTGGTCAAGCCGTTCAAGCCCAAGGAGCTGGTGGCCCGGATGCGGGCCCGGCTGCGGCGCGGCGAGGACGTCGCGCCGGAGTTGCTCACCATCGGCCCGCCCGGCAACCAGATCACCATCGACGTGCCGGCGCACACGGTCAGCCGGGACGCCGAGGAGGTGAAGCTGACGCCGCTGGAGTTCGACCTGCTGGTCGCGCTCGCCCGCAAGCCGCGCCAGGTCTTCACCCGCGAGGTGCTGCTGGAGCAGGTGTGGGGCTACCGGCACGCCGCCGACACCCGGCTGGTCAACGTGCACGTGCAGCGGCTGCGCGCCAAGATCGAGCCGGACCCGGAGCGACCCGAAATCATCCTCACCGTTCGGGGCGTGGGCTACAAGGCGGGCACCGGATAACCTGGGCAGCACTGTGGTGACCACCTCGCTGCCCGACCCGCCGACGCACGCGTCCCGCCGGCTGCACGCCGTGCGGGCGCTCCGACGCGACCTGGTCGGCCGGTCGGCCCGGCTCGTCGCGGGCGTGCGCCAGGCATGGCGGCGCTCGCTCCAGGTCCGCGTGGTCACCATCACGCTGGTGGCGTCGAGTCTGCTGGTGGGCGGTTTCGCCTACCTGATCGCCGACAAGATCACCAACATCCTGTTGGAGAACGCCGAGACCGACGTCCGGTTGCGGCTGAGCAACGGCAGCGAATACGCCGCGAAGCAGTTCAACCTCTACAGCCAGCCGCAGGAGGCCCAGCTCCAGGACACCATCGACGGCACGGTCAACTACCTGGCCGGCGGTGACCCGACGCAGACCAGCGGCGTGGTGGTGGCGATCACCGCGGACAACTTCGCCGAGTTCATCGAGCCACGGGTGTCGCCCGACGTGTCGGTCCGGGCGGTCATCGGCGACGAGCTGCGGCGCACCGTGACGTCGGGCAAGGTGGCCCACCAGATCCGCACCGGCACGCTCGGCGGGGAGCGCACGAAATACCTGGTCTACGGCTCGCCGGTGCCGACCAAGTTCGGGCAGGTGGAGCTCTACTACCTCGTACCCCTGGCCCGGCAGGACGCCACGGCGGCCGACGCCCGCGCCACGGTGGTGGCCACCGGCGTCGCCCTGGTGCTCCTGCTCGGGCTGCTGGCCGCCCTCGTCACCCGCCTGGTGGTCACCCCGGTCCGGGTCGCGGCGCGCACCGCGCAGCGGCTCTCCGCCGGGCTGCTCGACCAGCGCATGGTGGTCTCCGGCGAGGACGACCTGGCCCTGCTCGCCGCCTCGTTCAACCAGATGGCGACCAATCTGCAACGGCAGATCCTCCGGCTGGAGGAGATGTCCCGGCTGCAACGCCGGTTCACCTCGGACGTCTCGCACGAGCTGCGTACCCCGTTGACCACGGTGCGGATGGCGGCCGACCTGATCTTCACCGAGCGCGACGGGTTCGACCCGGCGGTGGCCCGCAGCGCCGAGCTGCTCCAGGCCGAGCTGGACCGGTTCGAGGAGCTGCTCACCGACCTGTTGGAGATCAGCCGGTTCGACGCCGGCTTCGCGGTGCTGGACAGCGAACCCACCGACCTGGTGCCGGTGGTGCACCGGGTGACCGAGCGGCTGGCCGGGCTGGCCGAGCGGGTGGGCGTCGCGATCGAGCTCGACCTGCCGGGCACGGCGGTGATCGCCGAGGTCGATCCGCGCCGCGTCGAGCGGGTGCTGCGCAACCTGGTCGGCAACGCGGTCGAGCACGGTGAGGCCAAGCCGGTGCGGATCACCCTGGGGATGGACCAGAGCGCGGTGGCGGTCACCGTGCGGGACCACGGCGTCGGCCTCAAGCCGGGCGAGGAGAAACTGGTGTTCAACCGGTTCTGGCGCGCCGACCCGTCCCGGGCCCGGCAGACCGGTGGCACCGGCCTCGGGCTGTCGATCAGCCTGGAGGATGCCCGGCTGCACGGCGGCTGGCTGGAGGCGTGGGGCGCGCCGGGGCAGGGCGCCCAGTTCCGGCTGACCCTGCCGGCCCGGGCCGGTGACCGGCTCACCACCTCGCCGCTGCGACTGGTGCCGGCCGACGCCACCCTGCCGTTCGGCGGCCCGCGCGACGGCGGCCTGCTCGCCATCGGCCCGGGCAGCGGCGCCGGGGCGCTGGCCGTCGGCCCCGCCGATCCCGAGCACGCGGAGGCCCGGCCATGAGCGCGCGGAGCGGGCGGCGGTCGACAACCCGGCGCCTGCTGGTCGGGCTGCTGGCCGGCGCGCTGCTGATTCCCGCCGGCTGTGGCATCCCGGCCGAGACCGACGTCCAGGTGGACGGGTCGGTGCCGGTGGCCGAGCCCGGCTCGCTCAACGGCCCGCCGGCCGCGCCGCCGGCGCCGACCGACAGCGACGAGCCGGTGCCGTTCATCGAGAACTACCTGCGGGCCGCCGCCGCCGGGGATCGGGACCAGGCCTACGCCCGGGCCCGCAGCTTCCTCGCCACCGAGGCCCGCGACCAGCTCCCGGGCAAGCCGCAGAGCAGCGAGATCGAGCTGACCGTGGTGCGGCTGCGGGCGAAGCCCGAGAGCACCCCGCCGAACAACCAGGGCACCAGCACGGTGCGGATCAAGGTGCAGCAGGTCGGTGTGTTGCGCGCCGACGGCACGCTGGGGCCGCCGACGGCCACCGAGACCGAGTACGTCTTCGAGTTGCGCCGGGCCGAGCCCCCGGGCAGCGGTCTGTTGATCACCCGGCTGCCACCCCCGTTGCTGACCAGCGACTCGGCGCTGCGCGAGTACTACCGCCAGCACAAGGTCTACTTCTGGAACTCGGATCTGACCCGCCTGGTGCCCGACCTGCGCTACCTGCCGGCGGTGCCGGCCGAGCGGCTGGTCACCGAGGTGGTGAAGTGGCTGGCCGGTGGCCCGTCCGACTGGCTGGAGCCGGGGGTGACCGGGCTGCCCGACCGGACCCGGCCGATCAACAACGCCACCGGCGCGAACTCCCAGTGGGAGGTCAACCTGGACATGCCCGGGGCCAACGAGGAGCGGTTGGCCCGGCTCGGCACCCAACTGGCCTGGTCGTTGCCGGAGTTGACCGGCCAGCTCGACCTGAAGATCCAGAACCAGAAGCGGTTCAGCGTCGACCTGGTGCGGGAGCGCACCGAGCACGACGCCTACCCGCGTGGCGCGGACCCGACGCGGTTCACCGTCTACGACGGCGTCATCCATCCCCTCGCGCTCGCCAGCGAGCGGCGGGGCGCCGTTCCGCTTCCGGCGGCCGAGAACCGCAACGTGGTCTCCGCGTCGATCGCCCGCGCCGACGACCAGGTGCTCGCCGCGTTGGTGGTGACCGGGCCGGAGCGGCGTCTCCGGCTCAAGGTGGGCACCGGCCTCGACCCGGTGACCGTCTTCGCCAGCAGCGCGGCGACGTTCGGCACGATGAGCCGGCCTACCTGGCTGCGTTCGCTGGACCGGGCCCACCCGGCGGGCCTGGTGGCGGCCGACGGCAAGCTCTGCCGGTTCGACGGGTCGGCCGTGCTCAGCCCGGTCCCGCTCAACGTGGCCGGGAAGGTGGTGGCGGTGGCCGGGTCGCTCGACGGCCAGCGGATCACGCTGGTGGCCGGCGGCGCGATCTACGTCGCGCCGGTGAACGTCGAGGGCGGCGTGGTCAGCGTGGGCCAGCCGCGTCGGCTGCCGACGCTGCTCACCGGCGTCACCGCCGCCGACTGGATCTCGGAGGACCAGCTCGTCCTCGCCGGCAACGACCCGGACCGGCGTCCGGTCATCCACCAGCTCAGCGTCGACGGCGGTTTCGAGTCCCCGTTGAAGAACGACGTCGGTTCGGCGGTGACCCAGCTCGCCGGATATCCGGGCAGTGGGGACCGCGGGCTGCCCGCGTTCTCCTTCATGTACGAGGCGAACGGCGCGGCCTACCAGAACAACCCGTTCGAGTTCATCAAGCGGCAGCAGGTGCTGGACGTGCCGGCGGGCAGCCGGGTGGTCAACCCGACCGCGCCCTTCTTCCTCTACTGAGGCCCCGATGCCGGATCTGGGCGGGCTCTTCTCGGACCTGACCGATCTGGTGCTGCCGGCCGGGTGCGCCGGCTGCGCCGCGCGCGCGCCGGTTCTGCGGCAGGGCTTCTGCCCACGCTGCGTCGGCGAGCTGGAGTCGTTGCGGCCGGCGCCGACCCGCCCCGACCCGGCCCCGCCCGGTCTGCCGCCCTGCGTCGCGCTCGGCCCGTACGCCGGAGCGCTGCGGGAGGGGCTGCTGGCGTACAAGGAGCGGGGTCGGCACGGGCTGGCCCGGCCGTTGGGCGCGTTGCTGGCCGAGGTGGTGGCCGTGGCGGTGGGGCGGCCGGGCCCGGTGACGCTGGTGGCGGTGCCGGACACCGCCCGGGCGGCCCGGGCGCGGTACGGCGACCATCTGGACCGGATGGCGCGTCCGGCGGCGGCCCGGCTGCGTGCCGCCGGTTGGCCGGTTCAGGTGCGGCGACCGCTGCGGGCGTCGCCCCGCCCGGACTCGGTGGCGCTGGACAGCGCCGGTCGGGCCGCGGCGGCCGAGTCGGCGTTCCGGTTGCGCCGGTCCGCGTCGGTGCGGCCGGCCGGAACGGTGGTGCTGCTCGACGACATCGTCACCACCGGCGCCACGCTGGCGGCGGTGAGCCGGAAATTGCACGCCGCGGGAATGACGCCAAAGGTCGCGGTGGTGCTCGCCGCAACGCAAAAGTGGCGGCGTCGGTGACGCTTCGTGCATCCCTTTCACCCCATGGTGTATGAGGTGTTAAATTTCGCGACCGCTCTCCGCAACCGGGGGTGACGGGGGGCCCAACAGGAGTTAGCGTTTCGGTGTCGGGGGTAGTGAGGATGCCAACCTTCCCCCGGCATCGGAAGGAGGCGTAGCCGAACACCACCGGTCGACGCCGAGCGGAGTCCTCCCAGGCGCGTCGACCGGAAAGATCCGGACCGAACGACCGTCCGAACAAGGGAGGTCACGTGGACATCGTGGTCAAGGGCCGTAACGTCGAAGTGCCGGACCATTACCGGGTGCACGTAGCCGAAAAGCTCGCAAAGATCGAACGCTACGACCACAAGCTCATCCGCGTTGATGTCGAGTTGTTCCACGAGCGCAATCCGCGCCAGGCCGACCACTGCCAGCGGGTGGAGATCACCTGCGTCACGCGTGGTCCGGTGATCCGGGCCGAGGCCTGCACGAACGACTTCTACAGCGCGCTCGACGCCGCCATCGCCAAGCTGGACACCCGCTTCCGTCGGGCGGCCGACCGCCGCCGGGTGCACCGCGGGCGGCACGCGCCGCTCTCGGTGGCCGCCGCGACCGCCGGCCTGCCGGTGGCCGACCTCGACGGGCCCGGCCTGGCCTCGCTCAACGGGCACGGCACGGCCACCGCCGTGGCCGAACGCCCGGACCAGAACGGTCCCGAGGAATCCGACGACCAGCCGTGGCACATCGCCCGGGAGAAGGTCCACCCGGCCGAACCGATGACCGTCGACGACGCGTTGTTCCAGATGGAGCTGGTCGGCCACGACTTCTACCTGTTCCTCGACAAGGAGTCCGGCCGCCCGAGCGTGGTCTACCGCCGCCGCGCCTACGACTACGGCATCATCTCGCTCGACACCTGACCCCTTGGCCGACGAGGCGGGCCCCCGCCGCACGCGGGGGCCCGTTCAGTCCCGGTCCGAGGCCAACCGGCCGTAGACCACGGCGTCGGTGCGGGCGCCGTCCGCGCCGGGCATCCGCCCGCGCAGCAGCCCCTCGCGCCGGAAGCCGGCCCGCTCCAGCACCCGTCGGGAGGCGACGTTCTCCGGTCGGGTGCCGGCCCAGAGCCGGGCGACGCCGATGTCGAAGGCCCATCCGGCCAGCAGGCGGATCGCCCGGGTGGCGAGCCCTCGGCCCCGGGCCTCGGGCAACAGGCTGTAGCCGACCGTGGCCTGGCCGGCGGTCGGCTCGTCGTAACCCAGCGCGCAGCCGCCGACCAGCGCGCCGGTGGCCGCGTCCACGATCGCCAGGTCGGCGGCGTCACCGGCCAACCAGTAACCGGCCGCGAGCCGGCAGCGACGCGCGATCGACTCCCGATCCGGCGGCACCGGCGGCACCCGGTTCGCCACCACCTCCGGCAGCGTGTGCAGCCGGTGCAGCGCGTCGGCGTCCGCCGGCGCCAGCCGGCGCAGCGTCACCACGCCGTCGCCGAGCCGGCCGCCCGGCAGGTCCGGCAGCAACCGGGCGGTCGGCCCGGGCGGGTCGTCGGCCAGTCGCACCCACGCCACCAGGTCGTGGCGTCCGCCGTCGCGGGCCGCGCTCGCCGCCCGGCGGACGCCCTCGTGCCGGTAGCCGCAGGCCAGCGCGGCCCGTTGGCTCGGCTCGTTCTCCCGGTGGGTGAGCAGTTCCAGCCGGGCCGCGCCGGCGGCGAAGGCGCGCTCGCCGAGCGCCCGGGTGGCGGCGGTCGCCACGCCCCGTCCACGGGCCCACGGCGCCACCCAGTAGCCGATCTCGAAGTCCCCCCGGGCCGGGGCGAGCCGGGTCAGCCCGATGCCGCCGAGCAGCCGGTCGGTGTCCGGGGCGGCGATCGCGTACGCGCAGCCGCCGGCGGCCCACACCGCAGGCTCGCCCTCGGTGATCCACCACCGGGCGCTGTCCGCGTCGTAGGGGTCGGGCAGGGCCGGCAGGAAACGTCGGGTCTCCGGGTCGCCACAGCCGGCCACCAGGTCCGGCACGTCGCCCGGCCGGGTCCGCCGCAGCCGCACCCCGTACGCCTCGATCGTCTCCGGGGTCACCTGAGGTCCTGCGGCAGCAGCCCGCCGACCCACACGTCCTGTCGTTCCCCGCGGTGCGGGATGCCGCCGCGCAGCGTGCCCTCGACGGTGAAGCCGGCCTTCTCGGCGGCCCGGCGGGACGCGGTGTTGCCGACGTTCGCCCGCCACTCGACGCGGGCCAGGCCGAGCGTGGTGAAGCCCCAGGCGCAGACCGCGATGAGCGCGGCCGGCAGATAGCCCCGGCCCCGGGCGTGCGGCGCGGTCATGAAGCCGACGTCGGCCACCAGCGGGTCGGCGGCGAGGATCCGCAGGTCGAGCGAGGCGACGTAGCGGTCCTCCGGGTCGGCAACCGCGAACATCGCCGCGGTGCCCCGGGCCCAGGCCGGCCGCACCAGGTCGTGCAGGTAGCCTTCGGCGTGCTCGGGCCGGTAGGGGTGCGGCACGGTGGTCCAGCGCACCGTCTCCTCGTCCTGGCAGGTCCGGACGACCTCGGCCAGGTCCTTCTCCTCCAGCGCGCGCAGCCGCAGCTCGGTGCCGCCGGCGGTGGCGAACAGGACGGGTTGCGGCCGGCCGAAGACCGCCGCGCGGCGGGCCTGGAGCGTGGCCGGGCCGTACGGCACCGGAGCGCCCGGCGCGGTCAGCTCGGCCGGGAGGAGCGAGCCGATCCACCCCTCCGGCCGGCCCCCGTCGGCGGGGTGGGCCAGCCGCAGCTCGCCCTCGACCCGGAAGCCGGCGCGCAGCGCGACCAGCCGGGAGGCGTGGTTGCCGATCTCGGCCTGCCAGGTCAGCCGGCGCAGCTTGAGCGCGTCGAACGCCCAGCGGGCGACGGCCCGGGTGGCGCGTACCGCGACGCCGCGCCCGCGGGCCCACGGCGCGGTCCAGTAACCCACCTCGGCGGAGTCCAGCGCGCGGTCGACGGAGACCAGGCCGCACGAGGCGAGCAGCTCACCGGTGTCGGCGTCGCAGACCGCGAACGGCGCTCCGGTGTCCTGCGCCCAGGCCGTCGCGCTGATCGTGGTCACGAACGCGAGGGCGTGTTCGGGCAGGTACGGGCGAGGTACGGTGGTCCAGCGCTGAATGTCCGGGTCCTGGCAGGCGCGGTGCACCTCGTCGGCGTCCGCCGCCCGCCAGGGGCGCAGTAACAGCCCGTCCTCGACGATCTCCACAGGCTCCATCCGAGCCATGGTGCCGGATCGTTCGCGGACGGCGTAACCCGATTTGCGGCCACCGGGCACATGGTCGCGGTGTTATGTCGGGTTCGCGGGTCCGGACCGCCGCCACCAGTGACCATCGCCGCGCCGGAGCGCCTACGATGGTTCGAGACCGTCTAGGGGAGCGTTGATCCGTGTCGATTCTGGAAAAGGTCCTTCGCGCCGGCGAGGGCCGCATGGTGCGTCGGCTGAAGGCCATCGCGGCCGCCGTCAACTCGATCGAGGACGACTACGTCAACCTCGACGACGACGAGCTGCGCGGCATGACCGACCAGTTCAGGGAGCGCCTCGCCGACGGCGAGACGCTCGACGACCTGCTGCCCGAGGCGTTCGCGGTGTGCCGCGAGGCCGCCTCGCGGGTGCTCGGCCAGCGGCCCTACGACGTCCAGGTGATGGGTGGCGCGGCGCTGCACTTCGGCAACATCGCCGAGATGAAGACCGGTGAGGGCAAGACGCTCACCTCGGTCATGCCGGTCTACCTGAACGCGCTCGCCGGCAAGGGCGTGCACGTGATCACCGTGAACGACTACCTGGCCGAGCGGGACGCCGCCTGGATGGGCCGGGTGCACGAGTTCCTCGGGTTGAACGTCGGGGTGGTGCTGCCCAACCGGCCCGCCACCGAGCACCGCGCGGCCTACGAGTGCGACATCACCTACGGCACCAACAACGAGTTCGGCTTCGACTACCTGCGCGACAACATGGCCTGGTCGAAGGAGGAGCTGGTCCAGCGCGGCCACTTCTTCGCGGTGGTCGACGAGGTCGACTCGATCCTCATCGACGAGGCCCGCACCCCGTTGATCATCTCCGGTCCGGCCGAGCACTCCGCCCGGTGGTACCAGGAGTTCGCGACCGTGGTGGCCCGCCTCCAGCCCGGCACCGACGGCGAGGGCGACTACGAGGTCGACCACGCCAAGCGCACCATCGCGGTCACCGAGTGCGGCGTGGCCCGGGTGGAGGACCGGCTCGGCATCGACAACCTCTACGAGTCGGTCAACACGCCCCTGGTCGGCTACCTGAACAACGCGATCAAGGCCAAGGAGCTCTACAAGCGCGACAAGGACTACATCGTCAGCGACGGCGAGGTCCTGATCGTCGACGAGTTCACCGGCCGCATCCTGCACGGCCGCCGCTACAACGAGGGCATGCACCAGGCGATCGAGGCCAAGGAGGGGGTGGAGATCAAGCAGGAGAACCAGACCCTCGCCACCATCACCCTCCAGAACTACTTCCGCCTCTACGAGAAGCTCTCCGGCATGACCGGCACGGCCCAGACCGAGGCGGGCGAGTTCAACAAGGTCTACAAGGTCGGCGTGGTGACCATCCCGACGCACCGGCCGATGGTCCGGATGGACCGGCCCGACGTCATCTACAAGACCGAGAAGGCCAAGTTCAACGCCGTCGTCGAGGACATCGCCGAGCGGCACGAGCAGGGTCAGCCGGTGCTGGTCGGCACCGTCTCGGTGGAGAACTCCGAGATCCTGTCGCACATGCTGCGCCGCCGCGGCATCCCGCACTCGGTGCTGAACGCCAAGTTCCACGCCAAGGAGGCGGAGATCGTCGCCCAGGCCGGGCGCAAGGGTGGGGTCACGGTCGCCACCAACATGGCCGGCCGCGGCACGGACATCCTGCTCGGCGGCAACCCCGAGTTCCTCGCCGCCAACGAGCTGCGGCAGCGCGGCCTCGACCCGGTCGAGCAGCCTGAGGAATACGCCAAGGCGCTGGAGGAGATCCTGCCGACCTGGAAGCAGGCCTGCGACGCCGAGGCGGAGGAGGTGGCCGCCGTCGGTGGGCTCTACGTGCTCGGCACCGAGCGGCACGAGTCCCGCCGGATCGACAACCAGCTGCGCGGTCGCGCCGGCCGGCAGGGCGACCCGGGCGAGTCCCGCTTCTACCTGTCGCTGCAGGACGAGCTGATGAAGCGGTTCCGGGCCGGCGCGGTCGAGGCCGTGATGGACCGCTTCAACATCCCGGAGGACGTGCCCATCGAGTCGAAGATGGTCACCCGCCAGATCAAGAGCGCGCAGGCCCAGATCGAGGGGCAGAACGCCGAGATCCGGAAGAACGTCCTGAAGTACGACGAGGTGCTGAACAAGCAGCGCCAGGTGGTATATGCCGAGCGTCTCCGGGTGCTCAACGGCGAGGATCTCTCCGACCAGGTCCGCAACATGATCGACGACGTGGTCGGCGCCTACGTGGTCGGCGCGACGAGCGACGGCTACGCGGAGGACTGGGATCTCGACCAGCTCTGGTCCAGCCTGAAGCAGCTCTACCCGGTCGGCGTCACGGTCGAGGAGCTGGAGGAGGAGGTCGGCTCCCGCGCCGGCCTCGACCAGGACTTCCTGCTCGCCCGCCTCAAGGAGGACGCGAACGCCGCGTACGACAGGCGGGAGGAGCAGCTCGGCGAGGAGGCGGTCCGCCAGCTCGAGCGGATGGTCCTGCTCCAGGTGATCGACCGCAAGTGGCGTGAGCACCTCTACGAGATGGACTACCTCCAGGAGGGCATCAGCCTGCGGGCCTACGCCCAGCGCGACCCGGTCATCGAGTACCAGCGCGAGGGCTTCGACATGTTCGCCACCATGATGGACGGCATCAAGGAGGAGACGGTCGGCTTCCTCTACAACCTCGACGTGCAGGTCGAGGAGGCCGAGCCGGAGGCGGAGGAGGAGGTGCAGCTGCTGGAGAAGCCGGTGGAGATCCGGGCCAAGGGTCTCAACCGCACCCCGCAGCAGCAGGGCCTGCAATATTCCGCGCCCGCCGTCGACGGGGAGGCCGGTCGCGGCGCCCCGGTGATCGAGCGGGCCGAGCAGCAGGCGCCGGCGTTGGGCATCGGCCAGCCGTCGGAGCGTCCGGCCGCCTCGACGCCGCGCCGGTCCCCGGCCGGGGCGAGTGGTCAGGCGGTCGCCGCGAGCACCGCTCGACGGGCCGCGTCGCCCCAGACCGACGGCGGCGAGGGCCCGTCCCGGAACGCGCCGTGCCCGTGCGGCTCCGGCCGCAAGTACAAGCGCTGCCACGGCTCGCCCAACGGCGGTAACTGATCTTCAGCGCATCGCCCGACGGGCCCCGGCCACCGGCCGGGGCCCGTCGGCGTCCCGCCGTCCAGCAGCAGGGCAGGCGCCGTTTCCCCGAAGTGGTGTGGATCAGGGCGTCACAGGACGTCCAGCACGAGGCAGAGCCAGTTGCCTCGGCGGTGCTCGAGGCGCAGGGCGATCGCCCAGCTGGCGTCGCCCGCGCCGGCGAACACGGCGGTGGCCTCGACCGCACCGGCCCGGGGCTCGCACACCCGCAGGCGGCGTAGGAGCAGGGCCGGCCGGGCGCTGCGGCGGCGGACCGGGGTCACCCGCCGGGCCGCCCGGGTCAGCGCGGCCGAGACCCGGCCGGCGGCGTCGGGCAGGCAGAGCGGCCGGATCTGCCCGGGCGGCCGGAAGCCGTTGACGATCTCCAGGAACGTGCGGACGAACCGGTGTGCCGCCCGGGCCGCCTCGGGTGAGGCGGTGGCGAGCGCGGACACCGCCGGCCCGCCGGGCAGCCGGCCGACCGGGAACCCACCCGCCGCGCCACCTGCGGTCGCGGTGCCGTCTGCCGGGCCGCCGGGGGCCACGTTGACGTGGCCGGACACGCCGGAGGCCGGCGGGTGGGTCCGGCCGGGCGGGGTGTCGGCCGTGCGGCCCGGCGGTCGGCCGAGGTCCCGGCGGCGCGGATCGATCAGGTCGAGGGCGAGCTGGCCGTGGCTCCAGACCGGGTCGTCGTCGGTGCACGGCGGGTCGAGCGGCGGCGCCGGCCGCAGCCGGGCGGGTGGACGCGGTGACCGGGGACGGCGGGTGTCGACCATGTGAGCCCTCGAATCCTTGCGTTTGCCTTCGTTTGCCTCTAACAAGTTCTCATTTTTGGCTACCGAAGGCGCGGGCGTCAATGGCCGACGGTCAGTGCGGGGTCACTCCGCGTCGCGCTCGCCGAGCGGGTTGCCGCGGACCCACTCGGCGGTCTCGGCGTACTTGCGCTCGATGTATTCCTCCAGCCGCGCCCGCTCGACCCGCCACTGGCCCCGGCCGCCGATCTTGATCGCGGGCAGCTCACCGCTGCGCACCATGTGATAGACCTGCGAGTCCGAGACGTTCAGCTCGGCGGCGACGTCGGACAGCAGCAGGAATCTCGACTCCACGATGACTCCCGAGGTTGGCTTCGTTTGCCTCAGTTTGCCATCACGCCACGACACCGCCCAGGCCCGCCTCGGCGGACACACCGGCCGGAGACTTCTCCTGGACCGGTGCGGGGTGTATGACGGTGACGGCGTACGGCATGATCGGCGCCCGGAGCCGGCGCCCGCCGGCGGACGGCGGAGAGTGCGGGGAGAAACCGGTGACCGACGAGCTTGTCCGGGTGTACCTGCCGGGGACCGTGCCGATGCTCGCCCGGCTGCGCGACGAGGGCCTGACCGTCGAGGCGGCGCACGCCGTCACCCCGGAACTGCGCGAGTGGTATGCCGAGGGCGACGAGGAGGAGTTGGAGTACGTGGCCTTCACCCGGGCCGCCCAGGACGCGCTGCTGCTGTTGCGGGCCGATCCCGCCGCCCCGCGGCGGCGGGTGGTGGTCTCGGCCGACCTGCCGGCCGGCGCGGTCGGTCGGGGCGACGGCGAGCTGGGCTCCAGCGTGATCCGGCCGACCGGGCCGGTGCCGGTGACGTCGATCGCGGCGATCCACGTGGACGGCGCGGAGGCCGCCGAGGACGTGGCCGCCGCCGTCGACGTGGTGGCGGAGGCGCAGGCCGGCGACCCGGACGCCCAGTTCACCGTCGACGGCGTCGAGGACCACGAGCTGGAGTGGTACGACGTGACCGAGCTGGACCTGCTGCTGCGCGACGTCGGCTGAGGCGACCGGCTCAGGCCGCCGGCTCGTCCTCGTCGACGTCGACGCGCGGGCCGAGCGTGCGCCCGAACGCGATGAGCGTGGTGAGCGCGCCCACGAAGAGCACCCAGATCCCGTTGTCCACCCGCGAGGTGCCGAGCGCCGTCTGCGCCACCTGGTCGGCCTCGCTGAGCGCGGCGGCCAGGTCGAGCAGCCCGCGCCCGCCGATCCGGATGATCACCTCGGTGAGCAGCAGGAGCAGCCCGGCACCGGCGCCGGCCACCAGGTAGGCGGGCCAGCGCAGCGGCGTCGCCGCGCCGTCGCGGCGCTCGGCCCGACGGCGCGACCAGGTGAGGTAGAGGTAGGCCACCAGGCCGGCGAGCAGGCCGGCGAGCAGCGACTCGGTGCGGGACACCCACTTGGCGGCGTCGAGCACCGACTGCTGGGTGTCGCCGGCGCCGAACAGGTCGGAGAGCGGGTCCCGGGCCCGGCTGAACAGCACCACGAAGAGTTGCGCGGCGAGCGTGGCGGCGGCGATCCCGGCCACCACCCGCGCCTGGCGCGCACCCGCGGTAGCCCCGCCGATGATCGCGGCCGCGGCGGCGGTGCCGGCGAAGGTGTTGGTGGTGGCGTTGTCGGCGTACGTCAGGTTGATCGCCACCGCGGCGACGAGCCCGACCAGCAGCCCGGTGGCGACGGTGGTGAGGAAGCGCAGGGAGGGGCGGCCGAGCCGGTTGGTGGCGGCCAACGCGACCGCCGCGCCGGTGACCAGCGCCGCGGTGATCACGCCGGGGAGCGCGTACGCGGAGAGGCTGATCGCGGTCACCCCGGCCGCGGTCGAGGTGATCGCCTCCCGGGTGGACCAGAGCATGGCCACCAGCCAGGCCAGTGAGAGCACGGCCAGCGGCAGTGCTCCCGGCGCGTACCCCGGTCGGCCGCTCGCCGGCGCGTCGTCGTCGGCGGCCTGGTCGGTGGCGGGCGGCTCGACGGCCTCGGGCCGGTCCGGCTCCGCGGCCGTGGAGCTGCCGGGCTGGTTGCTCATCGTCTCCCTTTCGACGCACGCCGGTTCCCCCAGCGCCGGGCCGGGCAGGTCACCGACCATCCAGGGTACGCGGCGCGTCCCGCCGGCCGGTGCGGGCGGGCGCTGCGGCCGCCCGCCCGGATCGGCGCCACGTCGCCGAGGTGGCGCCTTCCGGAGCACGACGATGCCGCCACCTCGCCGAGATGGAGTGGATCAACGTCGGAAAGCCGCGGACCCGCGCGGGCCGCCGGGACCGTGGCCCGGCGTGGGGAGGGCGAGGCGGGGTCGGGGAGCGGGCCAATGGGGTGCCGAAGAATCGCTGGTCGGATGAGCCGATGGCCGACGTTTCGTCAGAAGCGAGGGGGCCAGGGTGAGGGTACGAAATTGGGCGCGGTGTCCGTCGTGCGGTGCCGCCCCCGGGGAGCGCGGGTCTCCGGCCGGGCCGCGTGAAACAATCGGCGCAGGTCCCGCCGCCGCGACCGGTCCACCGCGCGGTGTCCGGCATCCGGCCGCCCGGCCGGGGCCCGCGGGTCCGGTTTCGCCATCGCCGTCGAGATCGCACAGGAGCCTGTGATGGACGCCGTCTTCTCCGTCCCCGAGCCGCGCAACGAGCCGGTCCACACCTACGAGCCCGGCAGCGCCGACCGGGAGCGGCTCCAGCGGCGGCTGGCCGAGCTGGCCGCCGAGCGGATCGAGCTGCCGATGACCATCGCCGGCGAGCAGCGGATGGCCGGCGGTGAGTCGACCGACGTGGTCCAGCCGCACAAGCACGCGCACGTGCTCGGCGTCACCGGGCACGCCACCCACGACGACGCGCGTGCCGCGGTCCAGGCGGCCAAGGACGCCGCGCCGATGTGGCGGGCGCTGCCGTTCGAGGAGCGGGCCGCGATCTTCCTGCGCGCCGCCGACCTGCTCGCCGGCCCGTGGCGCGACACGCTCAACGCGGCCACCATGCTCGGCCAGTCCAAGACCGCGGTGCAGGCCGAGATCGACGCCGCCTGCGAGCTGATCGACTTCCTGCGGTTCAACGTGCACTTCGCCCGCCGGCTCCTGGCCGAGCAGCCGATGTCCTCGGCCGGCGTGTGGAACCGCTTCGACCACCGGCCGCTGGAGGGCTTCGTCTACGCGGTCACCCCGTTCAACTTCACCGCGATCGCCGGCAACCTGCCGTCCGCGCCGGCCATGCTCGGCAACCCCGTGGTCTGGAAGCCGGGCCCGACGCAGCAGTTCGCGGCGCACTTCACCATGCGGCTGTTCGAGGCGGCCGGCCTGCCGCCCGGCGTGATCAACATGGTCACCGGGCGGGGCGAGGAGGTCTCCGACGTGGTGCTCGCCGACCCGGACCTGGCCGGCATCCACTTCACCGGCTCCACCAAGGTCTTCCAGCAGCTCTGGCGGACCGTCGGTGACAACATCGCCCGCTACCGGGGCTACCCCCGGCTCGTCGGCGAGACCGGTGGCAAGGACTTCGTGGTCGCGCACATGAGTGCCGACGTGGACGCCCTGCACACCGCGCTGCTGCGGGGCGCCTACGAATACCAGGGGCAGAAGTGCTCGGCCGCCTCGCGGGCGTACGTGCCGCGCTCGATCTGGGAAGGTGGGCTGCGGGACCGGCTCGCCGCCTCCGCCGACGCGCTGACCTACGGCGACGTGACCGACTTCAGCAACTTCGGCGGCGCGGTGATCGACGACAAGGCGTTCGGCCGGCACACCGCCGCGCTGGAGCTGATCAAGGGTGACGACAGCTGCCGGGTCCTGGCCGGCGGCACCGCCGACGACTCGGTCGGCTGGTTCGTCCGGCCGACGCTCTTCGAGTGCTCGGACGCCGCGCACGAGACCTTCACCACCGAATACTTCGGCCCGATCCTCGGCGTGCACGTCTTCGACGACGCCCGGTTCGACGAGGTGGTCACGCAGGCCGAGTCGATCGCGCCGTACGCGCTGACCGGGTCGATCTTCGCGACCGACCGCCGGGTGGTCGACCAGGTGGCGGAGAGGATGCGGTACGCGGCGGGCAACTTCTACGTCAACGACAAGCCGACCGGGGCGGTGGTCGGGCAGCAGCCGTTCGGCGGCGCCCGGGCCAGCGGCACCAACGACAAGGCCGGCTCCTGGCACAACCTGGTCCGCTGGACGTCGCCGCGGACGATCAAGGAGACCTTCGTCCCGCCGACCGACCACACCTACCCGCACATGGGCTGACCTGTGCGAAGAGGCCCGCCTCGACCATGAGGCGGGCCTCTTCCCTACCCGACAGTGCACTCTGGACCGCCTAGGAGTGGCGAAAACGGCAAATCCTGGACGCCAGAGCCGACAAAGTGGCAGCTTAGAGGGCATGGCGGATTCCGGAGTCAACCCGACGGCGGCGGCCCTGCTGGGTCTGCTGCACGACGGCCCGATGACTGGCGGTCAGTTGATGGCCGCTGCCGAGCGCCGGCTGGCGCCGTACTGGTCGATGACCCGCAGCCAGGTCTACCGGGAACTTCCGGTCCTGGCCGAGAAGGGTCTGGTGCGGCTCGGCAAGCCCGGGCCGCGGATGAGCCAGCCGTACGCGCTCACGGCGGCCGGGAAACGGACATTCTCCCGCTGGTTGGCGGAGAATCCCGGCAAGGACACCATCCGTAACCCGATCGCGCTACGGATGGCCTTCGGCAACCTGCACTCGTCGAGCCAGCTCAAGAACCTGTACGCCTCGGCGAACGAATACCACACCGAGGCGCTGGCGGCGGTGCGCGAGCAGGTCAAGAACGCGAAGAAGGAAGGCGACAGCTACGACGCCAGCGCGCTGGAGTTCGCGGTCGCCTACCACCGGGCGGCGCTGTCCTGGCTGAAGACCGCACCGGTCGGCTGACCACCTGCGCGAGGTTGACGGACCGACGCAGTACTGTTGTCTGTCGTGACCGCTGCCGATTACGCCGAACAGCTCAAGGAACTCGACGCCACCCTGCGCAACATCGAGGCCGTGCTCGACCTCGACAAGCTGCACGAGCAGAAGGCCCGCCTGGAGCAGGAGGCCTCCGCGCCCGACCTGTGGGACGACCAGGCCAAGGCGCAGCAGGTGACGTCGCAGCTCTCGTACGTCAACGGTGAGATCGGCCGGCTCGGCGACCTGCGCTCCCGCCTCGACGACGCCGGGGTGCTGCTGGAGCTGGCCCAGGCGGAGTCCGACCCGGGCGCGCTGACCGAGGTCGAGTCGGAGATCACCGGGCTGACCAAGGCCATCCAGGAGATGGAGGTCCGCACGCTGCTCTCCGGCGAGTACGACTCCCGGGAGGCGCTCGTCGCCATCCGGGCCGGCGCCGGCGGCGTGGACGCGGCGGACTTCGCCGAGATGCTGCTGCGGATGTACCTGCGCTGGGCGGAGCGCCACGGCTACCCGACCGAGGTCTACGAGACGTCCTACGCCGAGGAGGCGGGCCTGAAGTCGGCGACCTTCACGGTGAAGGTGCCCTACGCGTTCGGCACGCTCAGTGTGGAGTCCGGCACCCACCGGCTGGTGCGGATCAGCCCGTTCGACAACCAGGGTCGCCGGCAGACCAGCTTCGCCGGCGTCGAGGTGCTGCCGGTGGTGGAGCAGACCGACCACATCGACATCCCCGAGAACGAGATGCGGATCGACGTCTACCGCTCCTCCGGCCCGGGTGGGCAGAGCGTCAACACCACCGACTCGGCGGTCCGGATCACGCACATCCCGACCGGCATCGTGGTCACCTGCCAGAACGAGAAGTCCCAGTTGCAGAACAAGGCCTCCGCGCTGCGGGTGCTCCAGGCCCGGCTGCTGGAGCGCAAGCGGCAGGAGGAGCAGGCCAAGATGGCCGGCCTGAAGACCGACGCCGCCGGCTCGTGGGGCGACCAGATGCGGTCGTACGTCCTGCATCCTTATCAGATGGTGAAGGATCTGCGTACCGAGCAGGAGACGGGCAATCCGTCCGCCGTCTTCGACGGTGAGCTGGACAGCTTCATCGAGGCGGGAATCCGCTGGCGGAAGCAGCAGCAGCTCACCGCTGACGGTGCGTGATCACGCTCCGACGCAGCGCGTCATCGATCTCGTGCTGACCCGGTAAATCGATGACGCGAACCGCATCTGCGGGGCGTGGGGCTTGGCTCTGCGGTTACACCGCGTAGACTCTCGACCCGTGATTCAGCTTGAGCAAGTGACGAAGACGTACCCGAAGGCGTCCCGGCCTTCGCTCGACAACGTGTCCGTCTCGATCGAGAAGGGCGAGTTCGTCTTCTTCATCGGTCCATCCGGCTCCGGCAAGTCCACGATCATCAAGTTGCTGCTGCACGAGGTGACCCCCAACAAGGGCCGCGTCGTGGTCAACGGCAAGGACGTCACGTCGATGCGTTCCTGGAAGCGACCCCACTTCCGGCGTTCGATCGGCTGTGTCTTCCAGGACTTCCGGCTGCTGCCGAACCGCACCGCGTACGAGAACGTGGCGTTCGCGCTGGAGGTGATCGGCAAGACGAAGGCGGTCGCCCGTCGGGTCGTGCCGGAGGTGCTGGAGCTGGTGGGTCTCGGTGGCAAGGAGCACCGCTACCCGCACGAGCTCTCCGGTGGTGAGCAGCAGCGTGTCGCGGTGGCCCGGGCGTTCGTGAACCGGCCGCTGATCCTGCTGGCCGACGAGCCGACCGGAAACCTGGACCCGGACACGTCGATCGAGATCATGCGCCTGCTGGACCGGATCAACCGCACCGGCACGACCGTCGTGATGGTCACGCACGACTCCAACATCGTGAACCAGATGCGCCGCCGGGTCATCGAGATCGAGAGCGGCCGCATCGTGCGCGACCAGGCACGCGGCGTCTACGGCTGAGCCTGACGACGGCGCGTAGACCCTGACGACGAACACCTCACGCCGGAGAGCCGGAGGAATATCCCGATGCGGATGAAGTACGTCCTGTCCGAGGTACTGGTCGGACTGTGGCGCAACGTCACCATGACGGTCGCCATGATCATCACCATGGCGGTGTCGCTGTTCATGCTGGGCGGCAGCGGCCTTCTGTACCAGAAGGTCGGCGACATGAAGGATCTCTACTACGAGAACGTCCAGGTCTCGATCTTCCTGAAGACCGACGCGCCCGAGGACCAGCGCACCGCGCTCCAGGCCAAGCTGGAGGCCGACCCGCTGGTCAAGGACATCGAGTTCGTCGACAAGGACCAGGCGTACAAGCGCTTCCAGCAGATGTACGCCGACGCGCCCGACCTGGTCAACGCGGTCAAGGCCGACCAACTGCCGGAGTCGTTCCGGATCACCCTCAACGACCCGCAGCAGTACAAGCAGATCTACGACCAGTACAAGACCGCCGAGGGCATCGACACGATCGTCGACCAGTCCAAGCTGCTCGACAAGGTCTTCGGCGTGCTGACCGGCATCCAGAACGGCGCGCTGGCGCTGGCGATCGTGATGGCCGCCGCCGCCCTGTTGCTGGTGGCGAACACCATCCAGGTGGCCGCGTACAGCAAGCGTCGTGAGGTCGCGGTCATGAAGCTGGTCGGCGCGTCCAACTGGTTCATCCAGGCGCCGTTCGTGCTGGAGGCGGTGGTGGCCGGTCTGATCGGCTCGATCCTCGGCCTGCTCGCGCTGATCGGCGTGAAGACGGTGGCGGCCGGCAGCTCGATGGCGGCCCTGGAGGGCCTGATCACCCCGATCTCCTGGTCCGAGATCTTCCTGACCTTCCCGCTGATGGCCGCCGTCGGTGGTCTGGTCAGCGCGATCACCGCCTGGGTCACGCTCCGCTTCTACCTGCGGGTCTAGGTACCGTACGGCTCTCCGCGGAGCCCTCCCGCGCCGGAATAAACGGCGCGGGAGGGCTCTTGTGGTTCCGGTAGCATGATCTTCGAACGACTGGAAGGGGGTGGCGCCGGTGCCACGGGAGAAGGGTCGCAAGGTGGTCGCCTCCAACAAGAAGGCGCGCCACGACTACGCCGTCCTCGACACCTACGAGGCGGGCATGGCGTTGACCGGCACCGAGGTCAAGTCGCTGCGGGCCGGGCGGGCGTCGTTGGTCGACGCGTTCGCCCAGGAGCGCGACGGCGAGCTCTACCTGCACGGCATGCACATCCCGGAGTACGCGCAGGGCACCTGGACGAACCACGAGCCCCGGCGGACCCGCAAGCTGCTGCTCAACCGGCTGGAGATCAACCGGCTGTTGGGCAAGCTCAAGGAGAGCGGGCTGACGTTGGTGCCGTTGCAGGTCTACTTCTCCGACGGCTGGGCGAAGGTGGAGATCGGCCTGGCTCGGGGTAAGAAGTCCTACGACAAGCGCCAGGACCTCGCCAAACGGGACGCCGACCGGGAGATCCAGCGGGCGGCCGGCCGGCGCGGCAAGGGCATGGACGACTGACCCGCCGGCCTCGGGATGAATCCGGTTGCGGCAGGCGTTACGCTTGTCGGTGCCACCACATCAGGTGGCCCGTCGAGGGGGTGACTGGTTTCGACTTCGTACGCAGCGACAGGGGAAGCGAGCCGAGGAAGCCGACGTCGTCTCGAAAATCGGTCGTCGGAAACCAATAAGCGCCAAGAACAATCGCGCTGACTTCGCTCTCGCCGCCTGAGGCGAGTAGCAAGTCTGTCGGCCTGGGAGTGCCTTCGACCCAGTTAGCCGGCATCAGCTAGGAGGCTGGCCAATCGGACCCGGTCGCGGGGTCCGTGCGGCGAGATCAATCAGCGACTGGGCCCGTCACACCAACTTGCTCGCGTGAGCGGTGGGGCCGAGTAGAGGCACAGCGAGCTGCGCTCGGAGAAGCCCTGACAAACCGGCGAAGGACCCGGGTTCGATTCCCGGCACCTCCACCACCCTGTGCGCCCCGGTCCACCGGACCGGGGCGCACAGTCGTCTTCCGGGGCAGCCGGTGCCGATGAGCCAGATGAGGTGATGCCCGGCGCCTCGCCGACCGGCGGCGGCGGGACGTCGGGCGTGTCGCGGCGAACGGTATGCACCGGTCTCGAGCGACATGCCGGAGAGTCATATTCATGACCAGGAGGTATACCGTTGAGAAGTAGGTTGTTCCTTTGGGGGCATCACGTCGCGTGACGGCCGTCGACGGGACGGTGGGGAACCGATCGGGCCCGCGCGTCGTCCGATCCGTATGCGCCGATCTCTCGCCCTGCTCGGGCTGCCGCTCCTGGTCCTCTCCGGTTGCGCTGCGCCCGGCGCCGGCTCGGCACCGCCCACCGCCCCGGACCAGCGGCCGGAGTTCACCCAGCGGGCCGAGGAGGTGGCCGGGCGCTGGCGCCCCGGGCCGCGGTGGCACCAGGGATACGTCCCGCTCCAGGACGCCACCGTGCTCGCCGGCGAACCGGGCTTCACTGACGAGACGAAGGTGGCCTTCGCCGCGGGGTGGTACCGGGACCAGATCCGGATGCCGACCGCGGTGCCACCGGACGGCACCATCCGGTTCCCCGACGGCGTGTTGCGGGTGCCGCTGGTCAGCGCCGCCGACGCCTACGCCCAGCTCGACCAGGGGGATCCGCCGCCCTGCGACGGCCGGCCCGGCGCGCCGTCGGGGCCCGGACGGCCGGCGGCGGGCGGGCCCACCGTCGAGCCCGGTCCGGATTCCCCGGTGTCGACGACCGCGCCCACGCCGTGCGTGCCGCTCACCGTCACCGCGGCGCGGCTCGACACCACGCCGGTGTGGACCAGCCGGGGCCGGGTCGACGTGCCGGCCTGGGTGTTCACCGTGGACGAGCTGACCGCGCCGGTGGTCCGGGTGGCGGTAGCGCCGCGCGCGGTGGGCGATGCGCCAGGCGGCGCGGCGGACGGCCGGCGGTTGCCGGACGGTCTGGTCGCCGCGCAGGAACTGCGGGCGGTGGCGGGCAACCGCCTCGACTACGTGGTCGGCGTCGGGGCCTGCGACGGCGCGCCCACCCCGCTGCTGCTGGAACGGCCGGACGTGGTGGTGGTCGGCGCCTCGGTGGTCAGGTCCACCGTCATCTGCACCGCGCAGCTCGTCCTGAAGCCGGTGAGCGTCACGCTCGCCGCCCCGCTGGGCGCCCGGACCGTGCTCGACGTCGGCAGTGGTGCCCCGCTGCTGCTGCGCGCCGGCTGAGTCACAGGATCCGGGGCACCTCGGTGCTGATCGGCACCGGCAGCACCGTGGGCCGGTCCGCGGCGAGCGCGTCGGCGAGCGCCACGTTGAGCCGATCCGGCGACACCGCCGCGACCGCCGCGCAGCCGTAGCCGCGCGCCACCGCCGCCACGTCCAGTCCGGGCAGGTCCAGCCCGGGCACGCCGGGGGTGTGCTTCAGCTCGGCGAACGCCTTCAGGATCGCGTACTGCTGGTTCACCGGCACCACGACGGCGAGCGGCAGGCGCAGCCGCGCCGCGGTCCACAACGCCTGCACCGAGTAGTGGAACGAGCCGTCGCCGATCACCGCGACCACCGGTCGGCCGCGCCCGGTGTCCCGCTCGGCGAGTGCCAGGCCCACCGCCGCGGGCAGCCCGAAGCCCAGCCCGCCGCTGGCCATGGTGAAGTACGAGCGCGGCCGGTCGATCCGGAGCCGTCGGCGCAGCGCGGACAGGTTGGACGGTGACTCCTGCACCAGCACGCCCTCCGCCGGCCAGGCGTCGGCCAGCGCGGCGAAGAGTCCGTCCGCGCTGGGCGGGTCGGCGGGCTCCGGCGGCGCCGGCGGCTCGCGCGGCGGGGGCGGCGGCCGGTCGGTCGGCGGCAGCAGCTCCCGCAACGCGGTCATGGTCAGCCCGGGATCGCCGAGCAGGCTGTCGCCGACGGGTGCCCGGCCCGCCTCGTCGGGGTCGTCGGTGACGTGCAGCAGCCGGGCGTCGCCGGGCAGGTAGTCGCCGGGCACGTGCGGGTAGTAGCGGAACACCGGCGCGCCGACCACCAGCACCGTGTCGTGCCCGCGCAACGCCTCCGACAGTGGCCCGATCGCATAGGGCAGCACGCCCCGGAACTGCGGGTGGCGCTCGGGGAAGACGCCGCGCTCCGGCGCCGGGGCCGCCCACACCGGGGCGGCCAGCCGCTCGGCCAACGCCACGGCCGCCGGCCAGGCGTCGGCCCGGTCCACCGCCGCGCCGAGCACCAGGACCGGGGCGCGGGCGGCGGCGAGCGCGGTGGCGAAGCCGCGCAGCCGGTCCGGGTCCGGCCCGATCCGCGTGGCGACGGTACGCACCTGCGGCGGCGGGTCGGCGGTCCGGTCCCAGTCGTCCATCGGCAGGGAGAGGAAGACCGGCCCGGCGGGAGGTTGCACCGCCGACGCGTACCCCCGCATGAAGGCCGCCGGGATATCCTGCGCGCGGGCCGGTTCGTGGGCCCACTTGACGTACGGCTGGGCCAGCTCGACCGCCCGGGGGCTGGCCAGCCGGGGTTCGATCAGCAGCATCTCGCGGGTCTGCTGGCCGGCGCTGACGATCAGCGGGGTGCGGTTGTGCCACGCGGTGACCAGGTTGCCCATGCCATTGCCGGTGCCCGGCGCGGTGTGCAGGTTGACGTGCGCGGGCCGGCCGGTGCCCTGGGCGTAGCCGTCGGCCATGGCGACGGCGGACGCCTCCTGGAGTGCGTGCACGTAGTGGAAGTCGGCCGGGAAGTCGGCGAGGAACGGCTCCTCGGTCGAGCCGGGGTTGCCGAAGAGGGTGGTCAACCCGAGCGCGCGCAGCAGGTCGTAGGTCGCCTCGCGCACCGTCGCCATCGCCTGAATCTAGCGGGCGGAAGCCGACTTTTCGGGCGCTTCGGGGTCTCCGGGCAGCGGGAACGGGAGCCTGATGCCGTCCAGCGCGGCCCCGCAGGGACAGCCCCGCTCGGTGGGCAGCGCGGCGACCGCGTCCAGCAGCAGCGCGCGCAGGCGGTCGGTGTTCTCCGCGAAGACCCGGAACACCTCCTCCTGGGTGACCGCCTCACCCGCCTCGACACCCGCGTCCAGGTCGGTGACCAGTGCGATCGACGTGTAGCAGAGCGCCAACTCGCGGGCGAGGACCGCCTCCGGGTGCCCGGTCATGTTGACCACGGTGCCGCCGATCGAGGTGTACCAGCGCGACTCCGCCCGGGTCGAGAAGCGCGGGCCCTCGACCACCACCACCGTCCCACCGTCCACCGCCGGCACGTCCCGCCTGGCCGCCACGTTCAGCAGCGTCCGTCGCCCGGCCGGGCAGTAGGGGTCGGCGAAGGAGACGTGCACCGCGCCCCGGTCGTAGTAGGTCTGCGCCCGCCCGCTGGTGCGGTCGATCAACTGGTCCGGCACCACGAACGTGCCCGGGCCCAGCTCCGGCCGGAGGCCGCCGACCGCGCAGGGCGCCAGCACCTGGCGTACGCCCAGCGAGCGCAACGCCCAGAGGTTGGCCCGGTAGGGAATCCGGTGCGGCGGGTGCCGGTGGTCGCGTCCGTGCCGGGGCAGGAACGCCACCCGGCGCCCGCCCACCTCGGCGATCGTGACCGGATCCGACGGCGCGCCGTACGGGGTGTCGAGGACGTGCTCCACCCCGTCGAGCAGGGCGTAGAGACCCGACCCGCCGATCACCGCCAGTTCGGCCTCCGCAGCCATCCGACCCTCCCTCGATCCGTTGCGATCACCCGCCGGTCAGACCTTAGCCAGCGGGCGGGACGCAAGCTATGGTGCGTGACATGGCGTCGACAGGGTGGACGGTTGGCGGCGTCGGGCCCGCACGGGCGCACGACTGACGGGTGTCGGACATGCAGGGTGAGGGGCAGGCGATCGGTGGCCGAGCCATGGAGTCGATGACCGGACGACTGCTGGTCGCGACACCTGTGCTCAAGGACCCGAACTTCGACCGTACGGTCGTGCTGCTGGTCGCCCACGAGCCCGGCGGTGCCCTCGGTGTGGTGCTGAACCGGGCCACCGAGGTCCCGGTGGCCGACGTCCTGGGCGACTGGAGCGATCTGGCGCGGGAACCCGCGGTGCTCTTCGAGGGCGGTCCCGTCCAGCCCGACTCCGCCATCTGTCTGGCCCGGATGCGCCACCCGGTCAAACCGGTGAAGGGCTTCCACCGGGTCTCCGGTGCGGTCGGCACCATCGACCTCTCGGTCGACCCGGAGAAGCTGCGCGACGCGGTCGGCGGGATCCGGGTGTTCGCGGGCTACTCCGGCTGGGGCGCCGGCCAGTTGGAGCGGGAGATCGAGGAGGGGTCCTGGTTCGTGCTGGACGCGCTGCCCGGTGACGCCTTCGTCGACCGGCCGGACGACCTCTGGCCGATGGTGCTGCGCCGCCAGGGCGGCATGATGGCGGCGGTGGCCCACTTCCCGCCCGACGTGGCGCTCAACTGACCCTCGCCGGGGGGACCCCCCGCGAGATGACCATGCCTGGCGGCGTGTGTATAGTTCTTCCCGTGCCCGGGCGACCGGGGACGACCGCAAGGGGCCGTGGCGCAGCTGGTAGCGCACCACACTGGCAGTGTGGGGGTCAGGGGTTCGAGTCCCCTCGGCTCCACCTTGTGTTTGTGCAGGTCAAGCGGCATTTCTCATCGAGGAATGCCGCTTTTCTTGATTTTTTGGTCACAGATTTGGTCACGCAGCGCCCCACACTGCGCTGCGGCAGCCAGTGTTGAAGCGCCCGAGGAAGTCGCCTCTGAACAGGGGTTATTGCTGCCCCTCGGGCCGTCCGAGGTGCCCAGGTCGAAATGTGGGGCGCAGATTGGTGTGGTGCGGCGGGTGTCGCTGAATGCCGCTACGTGCGGATCCGCCGCTGTGTTACCCGCTCGATGCCTGTTCTCGGGGACGGACATCACAGCGGGTGATCATGGACTGGTGGACGTTCGGGGCCCCGGCCGCTGCCGAAGCGCTCAGGGTTGCCCGTGTCGTGCAGGCGGTCGTGTCGATCGATGAGGGATGGTCTGAACGTGCCGTCCAAGACAGTTGATCATCACCGGCCATGCAGCGCGTCGTCGAGATGGTACCGTGCGTGATCGCGTTCGGCGGTGTCTACCACGGCGGTCCTACCATCCGGCGATGCGTCGCCAGCTGATCTGGTGCGCTTGTTGAGGGCGTCAGCTGACCGTGAGCTAATCGGCAGACGCGGTGGGCCAACAGGTTGGCTCGGGTTGCGCGCTGCGGTTGTCGCGGTCGAGCCGAGTGGTGCAGCGGTGAACAGTTGCCGCCGGACGGCGGGAGGCATATTGACCGGACGTAGGAGGCGCTGCCGCGTCAATGCACGGTTGGGTGGCGGGCGGTGCCGATTGACGGTGGCGGCATGCGTACGTGGTCTGTGGGCTCAGCCGGGCAGGGTTTCGATCGGCTGGCCGGTGAGCGCGGCGATGAGGTCGAAGTCCTTGTCGACGGCCAGGACGGTCAGGCCGGTCTTTTCAGCGGTCGCCGCGATCAGCAGGTCGGGGATTGACGGGGCGCGGTGCTGGCCGCGGTCAGCGAGCAGCATCTGCACTTCCAGTGCCCGGTCTTCGATGGCAGGTGTGAGGTGTTCGACTGGCATCAGGGACAGCGGTGGGGCGGCGAACTGTCGGCGTCCCGCTTCTCCGGAGCGTGCGGAGTAGCCGAGTTCGAGGCGGGTGATGGTGGAGAGTCGGACGAGCCCGCGGCTGATGCGTGCGCTCCACTCGTCGCGGTTCGTCGTTTGGCCCAGTTGGAGTCGTACGTACGCGGACTTGTCGATCAGCCAGCTCGTCACCGCCACGCTGCCTCCATCACCGTGGGGTCGGCGAGATCAGCGAATGCCTCTGCGGACCGTTGCCAGTCCTCGGCTGTGACCGTCCGCTCGCCGGCGGGGCTGATGTTCTCCTCGAACTTGCGGCGTAGGTACTCGTTGCGAGACAGTCCGAGGCTGGCGGCTGCCGCGTCGATGCGGTCGACGGCTTCTTGACTGAGATCGCGGACGAGGATGTTGGGCATGTGACACCTCCCTCGGGTGTTATCACGATATCATGCTGGCGGTGACGTGGGACGGATCCGACCGCCGCTCCTACCTCCCTGATAAGAAACTTGTGCTGCAGGCCCAGGCCCAGGCCGAGGCCGGTCTCGGCCCGGAGCACTGCTCCTTCATGAAATCTTTCGGCTTCCGGGTGGTGGTACAGGGGCGACCCGTACGTGCTATCGTGCTCGTTCTCCGGCCTACCTATACTCGGCGGCAGCCGAGGGCCTTGAAGACTACGTGCCGGCCGATGTACGCAGGCCGTCACAGCGATCCAGCTGCTCATCAGTCGCATCGACGCAACTCAGTCCCGCCGTCGTTGACACTTCGCCTTGACTGTCCCTTGGATGACAGCAGGTCTCGTCGGCCCAGCCGTCACTGCGCCTGTACGAGGTGTGACACGGTGCTGACGGCGGACGCTTGCGATACTGAGATGACATCTTCGAGGGCGAGCCTGTTGTTGGCCGCTGTCCACCAGTTGCTGCAGGTCGGGGCACGCCGTTCACCGAGGGCGACGTCCTCGCCTGTGGCCTTGCCGCACGTAGATGGAGGCGCCGGGTGCGGAGCTGCCTGTCGACCTTGGTTGGTCTGCCACCGCCGCTGCCTTGCCGGTGGCGGTTGGCCTGCTGGTCGTGCTCGTTCGGGATGCCCGTCGGCGCCGATGCGCAACCGCCGGATCCGGCGCTCGGCTATTTCGCCTCAGGTTCCTGCAATAAACGGCCGCCCCTTCTCAGAGCGCGTTTCACATTGCTGTCAGTCGGGTGTGTTGAAGGTGAGGCGTTGTTGGCGGGTGGCGGCTTCGCCTCGGGCAAGGCGGCGGAGCATGCCGCCGAGCGCAGCCCATCTGATCATGGCCTCGGACGTCGCGCGGTGGGTTTCGTAGTCGCGGGCCAGGCGGCGGTGCGCGGTGAGCCAGGCCAGGGTCCGCTCCACGACCCAGCGGCGTGGGTGCACGACGAACCCTCGTTGGTCGGCGGGTTTGCGGACGATCTCGACGGTCGTGCGCAGCAGGTCACGGGCCCAGTCGACGAGACGGCCGGCGAAGCCGGAGTCGGCGAAGACGTGCCGGATGGGGGTGGCCGCGTAGGTGGCGAGCAGGGCGCCTTTGGCGCCGTCGCGGTCCTGCCATGACGCCGCGAGTACCCAGACGGTGACCAGCAAGCCGAGGGTGTCGGTGACGATGAACCGTTTCCGGCCGTTGATCTTCTTCCCGGCGTCGTAGCCGCGGGAGTCCCGTGGCACGGTGTCGGCGCCTCTCACGCTCTGCGAGTCGATGATTCCCGCCGTGGGCTCGGGCTCGCGGCCGTGAGCCACCCGGATCTGCTCGCGTAACTCGGTCAGGATCCGCTCGGTCACACCCCGCCTGTTCAACCGGGCGAAGTGCGCGTACACGGTCTGCCACGGCGGGAAGTCCACCGGCAGGTACCGCCACGCGCAACCGGTGCGCACCACGTACAAGATGGCGTCGATGACCGCCCGCCGTGGATGCTTCTCCGGTCTGCCCATCCACTGCGGGGACGGCAGCATCGGCTCGATGATCTCCCACTCGGCGTCGGTCAGGTCAGACGGGTATCGCCGCACTCGATCCATACCTGTCTACCGAACCGGCTACAACCATCGACCGGACCCACTGTGCGACACACCCGACCCACCCACAAACCAAACGCGCTCTGAAAGAACTTGATCTGATACATGTGAAGTTCCCCCCGGCAGCTGACCGGTGTGAACCGAGAAATTAGGAGGGCCGGCAGTGGCGAGCCCGTTCGGCCGGCGAGAGGTGAAGCTGGTCCTCTGGGTTGCCCTGGGCACCCTTCTGGTCGCCGGGGGGATGCTGCTCACCGTGCGGCTGAACCAGGCGATCGACGAGCGGGTTCGCGTCGGCGCCGAGACGACGGGCCACGTGGTCCACGTCGATCGGTTCAGGATAAGCCGGTCGTTCGCCGCCACGAGGTTGACTGTGGACTACACGTTCGACGGCGTGCGGCACCGGGAGCGGTTCTCCAGCGAACTCGACGAGAGTGAGTTCCGCGTCGGGGAGGTACTCGACGTACGCGTCGACCGGACGGATCCGACCCGGGCTGCCACGCCCGACGGGTACGCGACGGAGGATCTGCTCCTGCAGGCGCCGACCGTCCTGGCAAGCCTCGGCCTAGCCGTAATCGTGATCTCACTCGCGTTGATCAGAACGGGTCCTCGGCGCGATTAGGTGGTCTGGCGGGATCCGACTGCCGCCTCGGCGTTGGTCGGGGCGGCAGGTCCGCGCGGAGTCGCCGACTCATGGTGAGACCGCCTCAAACGGCATCTCTCGTCGTGAGGTGCCGTTCTGCTTGATCTGGCCGCGGCCTGCCCGCGCCCTCGAACGGCCGCGCCGCCGCGTCTCCACTCGGGAAGCGCGGCGGCGCGGCGGCGCGGGTGGGTCAGGGGGTCCAGAGGCCGGCGGCGATCGTCCGGGTCAGGGTGGCCCGGTCGTCGTCACCGTCGAGCGACCAGACCATCGCCCCGCCGAGGCGCTCCTTGCGGATGTAGAGCGTCTTCTGCAGCACGGTGACCGGGTCGTCGTAGGTCCAGAAGGTGGTGCCGTCGAAGAGCCAGGCGTGCCCGGCACGCAGGTCGCGGTGCACCCGGTAGCCCCGCGCGGGCAGGTTCTTGAGCACTTTGTAGTCCTCGTTGCCGGGCGCCCAGGTGCCCGCCGCCGGGCCGGTGGCCGGCTTGAACAGGCCGTTGCCGCCGCCGGTCACGCCGGTCCAGCCCTGGCCGTAGTAGGGGATGCCGAGCACCAGCTTGCCGCGCGGAGCGCCCCGGTCGAGCCATCCGCCAACGGCCCGATCGACGGTGAAGTCCGGGTTGTCCGGAGCGGCGGGCGGCCGGCGCAGCGCGGACTGCTGGTTGGTCACCGGCTCCCAGGTGCCGTGGAAGTCGTAGCCCTGGACGGTGGCGAAGTCCAGGTCCTTGAAGATCTTCCTGGTTTCGAAGCCGGCGTCCATCGCGACCGGGTTGGCCGGGAGGAACGCGGTCAGCTCGTAGTGCTTGCGGGTGACCCGGCCGTAGCCGTCGAGCTGGCGGCGGAACTCGGCGACCAGCGCGGTGAAGTTCTGCTTGTCCTCCGGGCGGACGATGTTGCCGGGCTCACCCGCCGAGCCGGGCCACTCCCAGTCCAGGTCGATGCCGTCGAAGACACCGGCGGCCGAGCCGGCTCCGCCGACCTCGCCGACCACCGGCAGGTCGCCCTTGATGAACCGGTCCACACAGGAGGTGACGAAGGCCCGCCGGGACGCCGGCGTGAGGGCCGCGTCGGAGAAGTACGTCGACCAGCTCCAGCCGCCGAGCGAGAGGAGCACCCGCAGGCCGGGGTGCTTCGCCTTGATCTTGCGCAGTTGGTCGAAGTTGCCGTTCAGCGACTCGCCGGCCGCGTCGGCGACCCCGTCGACGCTCTCCTCGGCCGACACCGGGCGCTGGTAGTCCGCCCAGACGTCGCCCGAGGCGCAGAGCCCGTCGGCGGTGACGTCGCCGAACGCGTAGTTGATGTGGGTCAGCCTCGCGGCGGCCCCGGAGGTGTCGAGCTTCTTGACCGGGAAGGCCCGGCCGTAGATGCCCCACTGGGTGAAATAGCCGACCCGGTGGAAGCCGTCGGGCTGCGACGCCCTGGATGGCGAGGCCTGGGCGGCGGCGACCGGGGTGCCGGCGGCGAGGACGGTCAGAGCGGTGACGAAGGTGGCGAGCCGGCGGGGGAACGTTCCGCGCATGTGCCCTCCCGGGCGGTTGGCGATGCGAAACAGTGAACAAACTTTCCTGATGTTGAAGAAGTTTGGGGTGCTGCTCTTGCCGGGGTCAAGGCCCCGCCGTGAACGCACCGGCGGGGACCACACCTCCTCGCGCGGGTGGTGTCCAATGCGCGACGAACGGATCGGGCCCGCCAGGTCCGGGAATTAGCGTGATTCGGTGGGATCGATGGATGGTGCGGGCGTCCGCGTCCGGCTGCTCGGGCCGGTGGAGGTGGTCGTCGCCGACCGCCCGCAGGCGGTCAACGGCGTACGCCGCAGTGCGGTGCTGGCCACCCTGGCGTTGCGGGCGGGTCGGGTGGTGAGCGTGGACCGGCTCGTCGAGGTGGTGTGGGGCGGGCAGCCACCGGCCACCGCCGCGACCACGCTGCAGCGCCACGTGTCCTACCTGCGCGCGGTGCTCGGCGATCCCGGGTCGATCGTGGCCCGCCGGCCGGGCTACCTGCTCGACACCGGGCCGGGCTCGACGGACGTCCAGGTCGCCGAGCACCTGCTCGACCTGGCCCGGCGCTCGGCGGACCGGACCGAACAGCTGGCCCACCTGACCGCCGCGGTGACCCTGTGGCGTGGCCCGCCGCTGGCCGACGTGGCCGGCGCCGGATGGCTCGAGGAGCAGGCGGAATACCTGGCCCGCCTGCGGTTGGACGCCGAACGGGCGCTCGTCGAGGCCCGGCTGTCCGCCGGCGAGCACGCCCGGCTCGTCCCCGGACTGGAACGGCTGGTCCGGCAGCACCCCTTCGACGAGCACCTGCACGCGCAGCTCATGCTCGCCCTCTACCGGGACGGCCGGCAGGGCGAGGCGGTCGCCACGTACCGCCGGCTGCGCGACTCTCTCCGGGAGAACCTCGGTGTCGACCCGAGCCCGCGGCTGCGGGACCTGGAGTGTGCCGTCCTGCGGCAGGACCCGGCGATAGCCGCGCCCGTGCCGGCACCCACCCCGGTGGCGGCGCAGCTCCCGCCCGCGCTGCCGACGTTCACCGGGCGGGACGCGGAGATCGCCACGCTCGACGCGCTCGCCGGGCGAGGCGGCGCGGTGGTGGTGTCCGGCACCGCAGGCGTCGGCAAGACCGCGCTCGCCGTGCACTGGGCGCACCGTGCGGCGGCGCGCTTCCCCGACGGGCAGCTCTACGCCAACCTGCGTGGCTTCGACCCGGCGGCCACACCGACCGAGCCGGCCAGAGTGCTGCACGGGTTCCTGGAGGCGCTCGGGGTTCCGCCGGCGCGGATACCCACCGAACCGGATCTCATGGTGAGCCTGTACCGAACCTCGGTGGCGGGCAAGCGCCTGCTGGTGGTGCTGGACAACGCACGAGACGCGGACCAGGTCCGACCGCTGCTGCCCGGTTCGCCCGGCTGCCTCGCGGTCGTCACCAGCCGCGACCAACTCGTCCCGCTGGTCGTCACCCAGAGCGCCGAACCGGTGAACCTCGGCCTGCTGAGCCTCGACGAAGCCCGGGACATGCTGGTCCGTCGACTGGGCGCCGGCCAGGTCGACGCCGACCCCGGCGCGGCCGACGACATCGCCGTCCGATGCGCGCGGCTGCCCCTCGCTCTGGCCGTCGTCGCGTCCCGCGCCGCGACCAACCGGCACTTCTCACTGGCCGCGATCGCCGATGAGCTGGGCGACCTGGACGCCTTCCACGGTGGCGACGAGGTCACCGACGTCCGGGCGGTCTTCTCCTGGTCGTGCCGGACACTCAGCCCGCCCGCGATCCGGCTGTTCCGGCTGCTGAGCCTCCATCCTGGCCCGGACGTCTCGGCCCCGGCCGTGGCCAGCCTGGCCGGCGTCGCCCGGGAGGGGAGCGGCCCGCTGCTCGCCGAGCTGACCCGGGCTAACCTCTTCACCGAGCACACCTACGGGCGGTTCGCGTTCCACGACCTGCTGCGCGCGTACGCCGCGGGTCTCGCCGACACCGCCGAACCGGCGGCCGAGCGCCGGACCGCCGTGCACCGGCTGCTGGACCACTACCTGCACGCCGCGTACGCCGCCGACCTGGCCCTGCATCCGCACTTCAGCGACATCAGCCTCGCGCCGCCCCGGGCGGGCGTGACGCCGGAACGCCCCGCCGGCAAGGCGGCCGCCACGGCGTGGCTCACCGCCGAACTTCCCGTCCTGCTCGCCGCGGTGCCGCTCGCGGCGCGGTCCGGGTTCGAGGGACACGCCTGGCGGCTCGCCTGGACCATGGCCGGCTTCCTGCACCGGCAGGGGCACTGGCAGGACTGGCTCGGCAGCCAGCAGATCGCGCTCGCCGCCGCGTCCCGGATCGGGGACCGGGCCGGGCAGGCCCACACGCATCGCAGCCTCGGCCTCGCCTGCTCCCGGCTCCGTCGGTACGACGAGGCCGGCGACCACCTGGGCCAGGCACTGGACCTGTTCACCGACGTCGGCGACGACGCCGGGCGGGCACACACCTGCCTGAACCTCGGTCAACTGGCCGAGCGGCAGGGGCACCACCGGCAGGCGCTGGACCACTCCCGGCGGGCGCTGGCCCTGTTCCGGGCGGCGGGCAACCGGGCCGGGCTGGGCTACACGCTCAACGCGGTCGGCTGGCAGGAGGCGCTGCTCGGCAACTACCACCGGGCCCTCGAATCGTGCGGCGAGGCACTGCGGATCCTGCGGGAGGTGGACGACGTGCAGGGCGAGGCCGACACCTGGGACAGCCTCGGCCACGCCCAACACCAGCTCGGGGACGACCGGCGGGCGATCGCCTGCTACGAGCACGCCCTGGAGCTCTTCACGCAGGTCCACGACCGCTACGCCGAAGCGAGCACGTACGTCAAGCTCGGCGGCAGCCACCGAGCACTCGCGGATCTCGACGCCGCCCGCGCCGCATGGCACCGCGCGCTGAGCATCCTCGACGAACTCGGCGACGCCGACGCCGACTCGATCCGCGCCGACCTGCGACAGCTCGACGCCGCCCCCCGTCGCTGACCGCTTTCCACGTCCTTTCCGGGCCGTTTCCGCGCGGCCCGGCACGCTGCGGACACCAGATTCCTTCCAGGAATGGAGTGTGCGATGAATCGCTTGGCGCGCCGCCTCGCGGTGCTCGGGGTGGTCAGCGGGACGTTGCTGGCCATGTCCTCCGCAGCCGTGGCCGGGACCGACGAGACACCGGACAAGGACACCGACTGTGTGGTCCAGTACACCGACGACCAGGGCACGGTCGTCCGGACCGGCACCGAGCCCGAGGGCCGGGAGCAGGGCCAGTTCCGCTGCGTCGGCGGGAAGTGGACGTTCGCCTGGGCGCCGTTCGACGCGGACGACATGATCACGTCGGACGAGATCTGGATCAGTCCGTCCGGCGCCGTCTCGGTACGCCGCTTCACCGGCCCCGCGCTCGGCGGCGACCTCACGCTGGGCGAGATCGCCGCCATCGAGCAGGCCGTCTCCGGCAGCGGGCGAACGGTGATCGATCGCGCGATCGTGGCGGTCGACGACGGCAAGCAGCGGACCCCGGAGCAGGTCGCGGCGTTGCTGGCCGGCAAGGACGACACCGGGGTGCGGGTGCTGGGCACCGTCGAGAAGCCGGATGCCGCCATGTCGGTGAAGGACATCGTCGACGAGGCCGGCGGCACACCCGAGACGACTGTCGTCTACTTCAGCCTCTGGGGCGCGATCAAGGCGGTGTTCGCGTGGATCGTGGACACGATCAGCGGGATCGACGACTGGATCGACCGGCACTGCCGCTGGTGGCCGTCGACCAGCGGCGTGGGCGCCGTGTTCGAGTGCCGGTGGTAGGCCGTCGCGACCGTACCGAGACAACGAGGAGGACGAAATGACAGCTCCACGGAACATCACCAGGCGCGCCACCGTCGTCGCCGCGGCCCTGATCGTCGCGCTGACTGCCTCGTACTCCCCGTCGCAGGCGGCCGAGGAGGAGGCGCGGACGACGATCACCGACCACCCCGGCGCTCCGGGGACGATGCTTCGACAGTTCGAGGACCTGACCGGCCGGCCCGTCGGCGACCTGGACACGGTGCTGGCCATCGACGCCGGGGGTCGAAGCCTCACCGGCGATCAGCTCGAAGCGCTCGTCGCCGGCGAGAAGGTCGAGGGCGTCGAGGTCGTGGGCACGATGCCGGGCGACCGTGGCATCCTCGACACGACCATGGCCGACCTCGCCGACGGCAGCTACGACGGTGTCGACGGCGGGGGGACCGCGACCACGTCGCTGATCTTCGCCTCGTCGGTGCCCGGCGGTCGGGACTGGTGTCTGACCATGTGCGTCGCCAACGGCAAGTCCATCTGGGAATGCCTCCTGTCGCGCCGGGGAGCCGACCAGATCCTCACCCTCGACCTCACCGGTGACACCACCGTGGGCGGGGTGAAGAGTGCCTTCGAGAAGGCCAACGGCGTCGACGTCACCGGACCGGACGCCGTGGACACCCTGGTCGGCGACCGGGAGCCCTCGGCCGACGAGGTCAGGACGCTCCTCGACGGCGGGGCCGTGGAATCGCTGCGGCGGGTGGCGACCGTGGATGCACCGGATCCCGACTGGGCGTTGGTCGACGTGGCCGAGAAGTCCGGTGTCCCGTACGCGAAGACGCGGGCGCACATCTTCACCTTCAGCCTTCCGGTCATCGGGAAGGTGCTCGCGGTCTGCGTCTCGCACGACGACGGGAAGACCTGGAAGTGCTCGGCCCGCCCGTGGAGCGGGTTCTAGCCGGCGGCCTCCGTCACCCACCGCCGTCCGGACCCGGACGGCGGTGGGTCGCCGCGACCGCGTCAACCGACCGGGCGGCCGGTGACCAGCAGCGCCCCGCACAGCGCGCCGAAGCCGGCCGTGCTCGCCAGCGCCCGGACCACGTTCCAGGCCACCCAGGACGCCTCGAACCGCTGCCGCGCGGCGGCGAAGTCCGCCGTGCCGGCCGCGGCGAGCGCGTCGTTCAGCGGCACGTTGACCGCGGCGGTGACCGCGAACATCACCAGGTAGAGGACCAGCCCGGCGACGATCCACGGCAGCGCCGCCCGGCCCACGCCCCGCCGGGCCAGGAACGCCGACAACGCGGCGAGCACCGGCGTGCCCAGGAAGACCAGCAGGAAGAGGCCGTTGACGATGGTCACGTTGATCCGCTGCATGGCGTCCACGAACGTGCGGTCGTCGGCGCCCCGCAACGCCGGCATCACGGCGTAGGCGAAGGCGGCGAAGAGCCCGGCCATCAACCCGGCCCCGACCGTGGCCGCGAGCAACGACAGGTGCTGTACGAGTCGCATGTGTCCATCCCACCGCCACGCGGTGAGACGGCCCATGGCCAGGACGGGCGATCCTGTGTGTAATCGTCTCCGTGGACGCCGTCGCCGGCCTGCTCGACGGGCCCCGGGCCCGGGGCGCCTTCCTGCTCCGCTCGATCCTGACCCCGCCCTGGTCGATGCTGATCCGGGACGAGGCGCCGCTCACCGTGGTCGCGGTGGTGCGCGGGGATGCCTGGATCGTGCCCGGAGCCGGCACACCGGTGTCGCTCGGCGCCGGTGACGTGGCGATCGTGCGCGGCCCCGACCCGTACACCGTCGCGGACGAGCCGGCCACGCCGCCGCAGGTGGTGATCCACCCGGGCCAGCGCTGCACCACGCCGGACGGGCGCGAGCTGTTCGAGATGACGACCCTCGGCGTACGCACCTGGGGCAACGGCCCGGACGGCCGGACCGTGCTGCTCACCGGCACGTACCCGATCCGGGGCGCGGTCGGGCGGCGGCTGTTGGACGCGTTGCCGACGCTCGCGGTCGTCCCGCACGCGTCCTGGGACTCGCCGTTGGTCCCGTTGCTGGCCGCCGAGATCGTCAAGGACGACCTCGGTCAGGAGGCGGTGCTGGGCGGCGCTGGCCCGGCGCTTCACCGGGCTGGTCGGCGAGCCGCCCATGTCGTATCTCACCGGGTGGCGGCTGGCGCTCGCGGCGGACCTGCTGCGCGAGCCCGGGACCACGGTCGGCGCGGTGGCCCGCCGGGTGGGCTACGGCAGCTCGTTCGCGCTGAGCACCGCCTTCAAACGCCGCTACGGCGTGAGCCCGCGTCAGCACGTCGACGGGCCCGGCAGGGCCGACTGACCGGAGCGCGTGTGAGCTGACCGACAGCCCCGGAGCGGCCCGGTGTGCGAAGGCTCGCCCGGACGTGCCGGCGGCGGTAGCGTCTGCTCGGGCCCGTGCGTTCGGCCCTGGGGTCGGGTGGGGAATGCAGCGTGACGTATCGGACCGGGCTCGCGGTCGGTGACGGTGAGTTGCTTCCGTCCGACGTCCTGCGGCGCACCGGGGCGGAGGTGGCGGTCCTCGTGCTGCTCGACCCGGGCGGCACGCAGCTCGACCTGGTCGACCAGGTCGGCATGGTGCCCGAGCTGGCCGAGACCTGGGCCCGCTTCCCGCTCGCCGCCCCGGTCGGGATCTCCCGGGCCGCCCGCACCGGCGAGGTGATCGAGGCGGACTCGTTCCGGGATCGGTTGATCCGCTTCCCGGCGACCGCGAGCCTGCCGACCGCCGACGTCGAGGGTCTGGTGGCCGCGCCGCTCTGGCATCCCGGCGCCGACGGCACGATCATCGGAGCGATCAGCCTCGGCTTCCGTGGCGTGGTGCCGCCCGGTACGGCGTCGGCGGCGACGACACTCGCCGCGACCGCCGCCCGGCGGGTACGCGCGGCCGGTCTGCGGCACGGCGCGCGCCGGCCGGTCGCCGACGAACCCGGGCCGCCCGGTCCCTCGCCGGTGGCCGCTCTGGGGCGGGCGCCGACGGGCACCGCCATCGACCAGGCGCTGCTGGCGACGGTCCTGCTCCACCTGCCGGTCGGGGTGAGCGTGCTGGACCGGGACTTGCGCTTCGTCACGGTCAACCAGCGGGCCGCCGAGATCAACGGGCGGCCCGCCGCCGACCACGTGGGGCGGCACCTGCGCGAGGTGCTGCCGGACCTGCCCGAGTCGTTCGCCGGGCAGCTCCGGCAGGTGCTCGACACGGGGCGACCGATCGTCAACCTGGACGTCGTCGGCGCCACCCCGGGCCGGCCCGGCCGGCGACGGTGGCGGGGCAGCTACTACCCGGTGCACGGGGCGACGCCGGTCGGGCCGGTCGGCGTCGCGGCCGTCTTCGACGAGGTGGCCGACCGGGCGACGCTCGGCGTCGAGCAGGTCACCGCCGAGCGGGCCACCATGCTCACCGCGCTCGACACGCTCGTCGAGAACGCGCCGATCGGCGTCGCGTTGCTCGACACCGACCTGCGTTACCTCCGGATCAACGCCGTCCTGGCGGAGTGGGACGGCCACCCGGTGGCGGATCATCTCGGCCGCCGGTGAGGTCCGCGACGTGGAGTTCGTCCGGGCGGGGCGGACGTACCTCGGCAGTTTCCTCGCCGTGCCCGGCGGCGGTGGCCGGGCCGGTGCGGTGGCCGTCCTGGTCACCGACGTGACCCGCCGCAGGCGGGAGAAGCTGCGGGCCCGCCGGGTGCAGGAGTTCACCGCCGCGCTCTCCCAGGCGGCCTCCGTGGCCGAGGTGGTCGAGGCGGTCCGGGACGGCGCCGGCGCGGCCGCCGAGGCGGCCCTCGCCGCCGTCGCGCTGATGGACGAGAGCGGCCGGCAGATCCGGTTCGCGCCCACCGGCCAGGAGCCACCGGCACGGTGGAAGGCCGTCGGGCGGGACGCCGTCCATCCGATCGCGGCGACCTTCCGCGACGAGGAACCCCGCTTCTTCCCGGACATCCGACCCCTGGTCGACGACTATCCCGAGGTGGCCGAGGCGGTGCGACGCAGCCCGCACCGGTCGTGGGCGATGGTGCCGCTGCACGGCCGAGGGACCGCCGCCGGGGTGCTCATCTTCGGGTACGCCGACGCGCAGGAGTTCGAGCCGGCGCACCGCACCTTCCTCGTCACCCTGGCCGGGCTGGCCGGTCAGGCGCTCGCCCGGGCGCAGCTCTACGAGCGGGAGCACGCCACCGCCGTCCGCCTGCAACGCAGTCTGCTGCCCTCGCGGCTGCCGCACGTGCCCGGCGCGGAGTTGGCCGCCGTCTACCTGGCCGGTGACTCGGTCGGGGTCGGCGGCGACTTCTACGACGTGTTCCCGGTCGACGGCGCCGCCGGCCGGGAGTGGGTCCTCGTGGTCGGCGACGTGGCCGGCCGGGGCGTGGACGCCGCCTCCGTCACCGGCCTGGCCCGGCACACGCTGCGGATCACCGCGGCCCTGGCCGAGCCGGCCACCGCGCTGCGCCAGTTGCACGCCCGGCTGCGCAACGACCCGGACGTGGACCGGTTCCTCAGCGTGGTGTGCCTGCGGCTGCGGCTGCGCGACGGCGGTGCCGACCTGGAGCTGGCCTCGGGTGGCCACCCGCCGGCGCTGGTCCGGCGGGCCGACGGGCGGGTCGAGGTGATCAACCTGCCCGGTGTGCTGCTGGGGGCCTTCCCCGAGGTGCGGCTGGGGCACCGGTCGGTGGCCCTGGCGGCGGGCGACACCGTGCTGCTCTACACCGACGGGGTGATCGAGGCGCGCGGGCCGGGCGGCCTCTTCGGCGAGGAACGACTCGTGGCACTGCTGCGCGGCGCGCCCGACGGCGAACCGCGGCGGTTGGTCGAGCTGGTGCGCGACGGGGTGGCCGCCTACCAGCTCGGCCCGGTCGCCGACGACATCGCGATCCTCGCGCTGCGCGTCGGCGGCTGAGGAGGGCCAACCGGGCCCCGGGCCACGACGTGCGCGGCCCGGGGCGGCGGAGGTCAGCGGGGTCGCCGGGTCTTCGGCAGGTCGAACTGGTCCGCGCGGCGGCAGTCCTTCGGGCCGCCGACCGCGCCCGGGCCGACCCGGTCGAGGGCCTGGCGGGCCCGGTGCCGGCCCAGGTTCCAGGCGTACCAGGGGTCGGGCTCGGCGAGTTCGTCGGCGATCCAGCTCAACGTGCAGCGACGCACCGGGTCGGGGAGCTTGGTGAGCGCCGGTGTGGCGTCGGCGGAGAGCGCGCGCAGGTACCAGGCGTCGATCTTGCCGGTCTGCTCGTACCGGAGGGTGTTGCGCCGGGCGGCGTAGTCCTCCGGGTTGAGCAGCGCCAGGCCGAGCAGCATCGCCACGGTCAGCGCCACGGTGGTGCCCGGGATCCACCGGCCCCGCCACCGCACGCCCGCGGCCAGGATCATCAGGAAGACCGCGCCGAGCAGCATCTCGAACGCCATCACGAAGATCCGCTCGCCGGTGAAGCTGTAGACCTTCTGATAGGTCCACATCCGGGACAGCGCGGACACCACGATCACCACGCTCAGCGCGCTGAGCAGCCCGAGCAGCACGCGCAGCAGCGTGCGCTCGATCGGCCGCTCGCGGCCGGCCCAGCGGGTCACGCCGCCGAGCACCGCCACGGTCAGCAGCGTGACGAAGAGCAGCTGCCAGAAGCCGCTGCGCGCGTACTCGGCGTAGCTGAGCCCGGCGACCCGCTGCACGTGTCGCTGCCCGCCGAAGAGCGTGGTGAACTGCACCACCACGAAGCCGGCGAAGAGCACGGTCAGCGCCCCGATGGCCGGCGCCCACTCCAGCAGGCTGAGCCGGCGTTCGCTCGTGCAGTCCACGGTGGACAGCTCGGGCGGGGCGGCGAGCGTGTAGACCGCGGCGACCGCGATCAGCCCGCCTACCGCGGCCAGAAACAGGCCCCGGAACACCACGCCGAGGTCGACGTCGGGCACGAGCGCGCCCACCGCCTCGGAGAACGCCGCGTCGGCCGAGGCGAGCAGGCTGCCGAAGACGACAAGCACGGCCAGCGTGGCGGCCACCGAGACGGTGACCTTGCGGACCGCGCCGGCCTCCGGCGAGGCGGCGACGTGCCGGCGGACCCAGGGCAGGCCGCGCAGCGCCGCGAAGGGCGTGGCGAACAGGCCGAACAGGATGGAGCGGACCAGCCGGCCGCCGACGATCGCCAGGGTGGCGCAGCCCAGCGCGCCGAGCACGCAGAACGTCACCAGCCACCAGGCGTTGCGGAACGCCGGCACGGCGAGCAGCGCCAGGGCCGCCGCCGCCCAGCCGGCCCGGATCAGCCGGTCGGCGCGGGGCAGCTCGGCGGTCCGGGTGCGGACCGCCAGCAGCACCCCGAGCGTGAGCGTGAGCCAGCCGAGGAACCAGCCGACGCCGACGCGGCCCAGCGGCACGAAGACCGCGCTGCCGAGCGCCCCGGCCAGCACCGCCAGCGGCACCGCCCGGCCGGTGGCCGGTTTCGGCCCGGGCCACGTCGCGCCGAGGAAGGAGGTGCGGGGCTTCGGCGGTCGGGGGGCCCAGCCCGGCGGTGGCGGGTAGTTGGCCCAGGGCCGGACGTCCTGGTACGCCGGCCCGGTCCCCGGCGGCAGCGTTGCGCCGGACGGCGCCGGGGCGGTTTGACCGGCCACTGGCGGGGCCGCCTGCGGACCGGAGGGCGCCGGGGGGCCATGCGGGTTCGGCGGCGCCGGGGTGGCTTGTGGACCGGGCGGTGCCGGGGTGGACTGCACGGGCCCGGCCGCGCTGCCCGGTGCGGGGGCCCCGGCGGAGCGCTGGTCCGGCCGGGACTCGACGGCCGGCGCGGACGGCTGCGCCGGCACGCCGGCCGGGACCGGTGGGACCAGCGGCACGAACAGCGCGTAGCCCAGCGTGCCGGGCGGCACGCTGACCGGGATGGCCCAGGCCGGCTCACCCGCCGCGCCGGGCCACGCCACCGGCGGCGGCGCGCCCTCCGTCGTGGGCAGCACCAGCAGGTACGGCCGGGCGCCGGGCGGGATCTCACCGGGCGGGGACCCGTCCGCCGGGGGGATGCGGGGGGGCTCGGAAGGCTGTGCCGGCTCGGGCAAGGCGCGCTCCTTGATCACAGGGTGCCGTCACTGTAGGGCCCACTCCGGTCGCCCCGCCGCCCCGGTCTTCCGTTCGGCCGACCGAGCCTGACCGGTCGTGGCACCGGCGGCATCGAACCTTTGCCGCCTTCGGCACGTACCAGTGCGCGGGAGGTCGATCACATGAGCACACGCCGCGCGTTCGCCGCGTTCGCCGCCGTCGCCGTCGCCGCGATGCTGCTGCTCACCGCCGCACCGGCGGGTGCCCACGGGGCGCCGACCAGCCCGATGAGCCGGGCAGCGGCGTGCGGACCGGAAGGCGGCCGGGCCGCGACGCCCGCCTGTCGGGCGGCGATCGCCGCCGGCGCGGCGGTCCGCGAGTGGGACACCATCCGGGTGGCCCGGATCGACGGGCGCGACCGGGAGCGCATCCCGGACGGCGAGCTGTGCAGCGGCGGGCTCTCCGCCTACCGGGGGCTGGACCTGCCCCGGGCCGACTGGCCGGCCACCACGCTCACCGCCGGTGCCCGGCACACCTTCCGCTACCGCACCACGATCCCGCACCGGGGCACGTTCCGGTTCTACGTCACCACCGACTCGTACGCCCCGCCGCAGCGGCTGACCTGGGCCGACGTGGAGACCAAGCCGTTCCTCGCGGTCACCGACCCGCCGATCCGCGACGGCGCGTACGAGATGCCGGGGCGGTTGCCGACCGGGCGCACGGGCCGGCACGTCATCTACGTCATCTGGCAGAACTCCAACACCCAGGACACCTACTACTCCTGCGCCGACGTGGTCTTCCGGGCCGCCCAGGGCGGTTCGGGGACGCGGGTCACCCGGTCGGGCACACCGGCGGCGAGCGCGGCGGCCCCGCGTACCCGCTCGGAGTCGGCGACCGGCGGCGAGCCGGCGGGGGTGCCGGTGGCGGCGGTGACCGAGACCGGCCCGCTCTCCCGGCCGATGCTCGTCGGCGCGGCGGTCGTCGGGCTCACGGTGCTGTTCGCGGCCGTGGTCGGGTTGCGCCTGCGGCGCGCTGGCGGTCCGCCCCCCGGACGGCCCTGCGGGGTCCGCAACCACCGTGCCGGACGGCGCCGGATCTGGTGAGGCCGGCTGCCCGGTCGACGCGGTCGACCGGCGGGGCCGTCACCGCGCTCCGGCGAGAATCTGGTCGATCTCGGCCAGGTCCTCGCCGGCCAGGTCCAGACCGTCCAGCGCGGCGACGTTTCCCGCCAACTGGGCGACGCTGCTCGCGCCGATGATCAGGCTGGTCATCCGCGGGTTCCGCAGTGCCCACACCAGGGCGAGCTGCGCCAGCGTCTGCCCCCGCCGGCGGGCCACCTCGGCGAGCGCGCGGATGGTCGCCATGGTCGCCTCGTCCAGGTCGCTCTCGTTGAGGAAGGCGCTGGTGCGCACGCGCGAGTCGGCCGGGATGCCACCCAGGTAGCGGTCGGTGAGCAGACCCTGGGCCAGCGGGCTGAAGGCGATGCAGCCGGCGCCGACCCGCGCCAGCGTGTCCCGCAGCCCGTCGGCCTCGGTCCAGCGGTTGAGCATCGAGTACGACGGCTGGTTGATCAGCAGCGGCGTGCCCAGGTCGCGGAGGATTTCGGCGGCCCGCAGCGTCTGCTCCGAGTCGTAGTTCGAGATGCCGACGTAGAGCGCCCGCCCCGAGCGGACGATGGTGTCCAGCGCGCCCATCGTCTCCTCGAGCGGCGGGTCCGGGTCGAACCGGTGCGAGTAGAAGATGTCGACGTGGTCCAGACCCAGCCGGCGCTGCGACTGGTCCAGCGACGAGATGAGGTACTTCCGGGAGCCCCACTCGCCGTACGGGCCGGGCCACATCAGGTAGCCGGCCTTGCTGGACACCACCAGCTCGTCCCGGTGGGCCTTGAGGTCGGTGGCGAGTAGCCGGCCGAACGCCTCCTCCGCCGCGCCCGGCGGCAAGCCGTAGTGAACCTAGTTTCGGCCTCGCCGACGGTTCGGCCCCGGGGTGTCCTACCACCGCCGGGGCCGCAGATCGGGACGGAGCCCCCGACCAGTGACCACATGGTGCCTGTGCGCCGCCGCTGACCGTTCCGCCGCGCTGAACAGCGCCGCCGCCCTGCTGACAGCCGCCGGCTGTGCCGTGACCACCGCGACCCCGTCCGCCGGGCTGGACGCTACGGGCTGCTCGACGCGATGGCCGCCGATCGTGCGGCGGTGTACGCCGCTGAGCTGGTCGTCACAGTTGGCGACTGCTCGGCGCTGGCCGAACCGGTCGCCGCCGCGTATGCCGGTGTGCCGGTGGTGGCCCTGGCCGAGGTGTTCGCCGGGGCGGCTGCCTGATGAGCATCGAAGCTGTGTCGTGGGCGCTCAGTGACGCCCCGACGTGCCGCCGCAGTGCCTCGCGGTGCTGATCGCCTCGCTAACCACGCGCACGCCAACGGCCGCGCGGCGTTCCCGTCTCAGGAGCGTCTTGCGCAATACGCCCGCAAGTCGGTCCGGTCGGTCCGGTCGGCCCGGCGTGACCTGGACGAGCTGCTACGGCTCGGCCTGATCCGGCGCGGCGACCAGCGGCACACGGCGGACCGCCGGCCCGTTGTCTATGACCTGGCGACGGAGCGCCGTCGGCCGCTTCCCGGCGCGCTCGACCCGTTCGCGGAGCCGCAGTCGGGCCGCCCGACCGAGACGCCGGAGCCTGTGGATAACCGACCGTACGGCCGCGTCCTCCCGCTACAGCACCGGGCGGGGGCGGACGTAGGCGACCGAGCGACCGGACGTACACGACCGAGCGGCCGGACGCCCCCGTCCTACGAACCGTCCTTGCCCATCAATAACCAAGAGGGCAAGCGCTCGCATCGCGGCGCAGCCCTTCCCCCAACCCCACCGCCGCGCACTGTGCGCGGCACCGGGGATCCCCTGCCGGCAACTGCGGCCCCTGCCGCTCCGAAGCGCTGGCCGGTGACCTGTGAACGCCCGCCGCGTCGCCTCGCTGGCCGGGACGGTGGCCGTAACCGTCATCGCCGCCGTCGGCAGCTACGACCACATGCGGGAGCTTGCCCGCCGGCACCTGGCCGCGATCCGCCCGGCCATGGCCGCCGCCCCGGCCACCGCTTGACCGCCCGCCGGGGTCGGCCGGAACGTCACCGGTCGGCCCCGGCTATCCGCGGTTCCTCCGCTTAGCCAGCAGCCAGAGCACGCCGCCAATGAGCGCGGCGGACGAGACGAGACAGCAAAGCGTGGCAACATGCCACGGCCTGAGAGAACCCATGCTGGGTACCGTACCGATACGCCCGACACCCCGGAGTTCCGCCCATGCCCTACCAAGAGCAACCCGTGGCCGCCGCCCGGCCCGATCCCCGCGCCGGATGCCGGACGGGTCAATCCTGGTCCGCCGGATGACCCTGACGCCGGACGGCCCGGTGCCCGCCGGCTATGAAGTGCTGCGGCCCGATGATGCCGGCTTCGCCGCCTGGCGGTCGCTGCTCAACCGTTGACCCACGCGAGAGCCCCGAGCGAATCGCCGGGGCTCCTGCCGTACGTGAGTCAGCCGAGCGGGCCGATCTCCTTCGCCATGCTGACGAGGCTCGCCCACACGGACGGCGGGAAGGCGAGCGTTCCGCCCTCGCGGTCCTTGGTGTCACGAACCAGGACGACACCGGAAAGGTTGTCGGCGACCTCCACGCACGCACCGCCGTTGTTGCCGCTCTTCGTGCTCTTGCACCACTGCGCGCCGGTCACGTCCATGCTTCGGCCGCTTTCCTGATGAGTTCTAGTGACAGCGCTCGCGGAAGCGCGTCTCCAGTGATACGGGACCACCGCCGGTCAAGGGTAGCAATTTCCGCCTTCGCGTCGATGATTTGCGCGCTGGCCTGGCCGTCTACGTGCGCCATCCGCGAACCGTCGGGCAGGTCAGCCAGGATGAACGCCCCACCCAGGCCCGCGTACATGCCGACGGACGACGGCACGATGAGAATCTGCACCGATGGCAGCTCGGCGCACTCGGCGAGGTAGTCGCACTGGGCCCGCATCATGGCCCGGTCCCCGCCGGCCGTCCGGTGAAGGACCCCCTGGTCCATAACGGCGGTCAGCAGGGGCGAGCGTTCGCGGCGTAGGACGGACTGGCGGCCGATGCGCGCGGAGACCAGCCGGTCGACCTCCCTCGCCGGTCAGCGTTTCGCCCGCGAGGGTGGCCCGCGCGTGTGCCTCGGTCTGAAGGAGGCCGGGTACCCATGCCAGCTCGAACCACCGCAGGGTGAGCGCGTCGCGTTCGTGCTCGGTCCATGGCCGGAACCACACCGACTCGCGTCGCTTCTGGACATCCGGCCAGAGGTCGGGAACCTCCCGCCCCAAAGCCTGAGCGACCTTCGCGCGGTGCCGACTCTGCGGGATGTGTCCTGGGTTTGCCCAGCGGGCGACCGTCTTCGGGTCTACGGCGAGCTGAGCTGCGAGGCTTTCGGGTATCTGCCCTGTCTCGGTCGTCGCTGCGACGAACGAGTGATTCATTGCGGGCTCAATTCCGTCCCAAACCAGATGCCCGAAAGACATTGTCTTACGGAGTGTGTTTGGACGGCAACCCTCCGGCAGGTGCTCTGTAGACGGCGCGGCCGGTGGAGGTGAGTAGCCCGGCGATCGTGTACGTATCGGGGCCGCTCCGAGGGTCAGCGGAGCGGCCCCACATAAGGCCACCGCGAAGGAGACACCACCATGCGACTCCGGTTGTGGCGCTGTGACCCCGATTCGCCGAAGCCCGGCCCGCGCCCGGTACCGCAGCGCCCGGCGTGGGCTACCGCTCCGACTGAGGTCTTCCCGACCATGACTGTCCCGAGCCATGGCTACCCGACGGCCACCGAGCCGGCCGACGATCTTCCCGTGATGGCCCCGGGCCGGGTCGGCAACCTGACGCCGGCCCAGACGTTCCGCGCGAACGGGGGCCGGTGGTGATCTCGTCGATGCTGCCGTTCCCGTCCGCCGGCCGCACGCCGAACCGGCCCCCGCTATCGGACGGAGACGACCTTGCCGCACACGCCTTAGGCCCTACCAGCACGCAACGCGAATAAGGAATCCCCCATCCGCAGCGAGAGCACAGAAGGGCTTTCTATGCACCCCTGCAGCACACCCCGCACCTTCGCGCGACTGATGCGGGCCGCCGTCACCGGGATGGCCGTCTGCATCGCGGCACTGGCGCTGATGACCGGATCGGCCGGGGCCGCCGTCAAGCCGTCGTCGTTCTCCACCTGGCCGCCGCCCGCCGCTGGCAACGTGCGCGGCACGATCTACCAGGGCACCCCCATCTGCGCCGTCCAGAGCGGCGTGAAGATCTGCGACGCCACGGTCTACACGACCGGCCTGTCGAGCGGGTGGGCGACCAGCAACCGGGCGTACCGGAAGCTCAACCTGGAGTGGAAGATCCGCGACAACGGCGGATCGATCGTCAAGACCGGCAGCAACTCCGGCACGGGCGCAACCGGTCCGATCACCAGTTGCGACCGGACCGGCCCGAGCTACGGCGTGCGGTGGCCCGCCACCAGCACCGTGAAGTACTGCGTGGACACGATCGGCTTCGCCTACTACTATGTCTCGTCCAACGGGAACACGGCCAAGGTGACCGCCAGCCACTACGCCTGCGTGACCCTGTCCGCCTCGGGCGGGGGCGGAGGACTTCGCCAGCGGTAACCCCCGCTAGCGCGCAGCGAGGCTCGGTCACGTCAGCGGCCGGGCCTCGTCGGGGTGCACGATCTCCCCCAGCGCCAGCCGCAAGCGGGGGCCCAAGCGCTCTAGCCCCTGAATCAACCGGGCAGAGTCCGATTCCGCCGACGGCAGCTCGTCGAAGCCGTCAAAGGAGTTGGCGAGGTGGCGGACGGACCCGTCCCCCAGAAGCTTCAGCATCACCTCACCTTGAAGTCGCACCACCAGTTGAAGCAGCGTAAGCAGCTCTTCCCGGGTTAGCTCGCTCATACCGCCAGCATGGCACCCAGCCTCGCGCCACGTTGACACCGACCCGCGCCACCTGAGCCGCCCGCCCTGGGGCCGTCTCCTTCCCCCGTGAGGGACGACCTGGGGCGGGCCTGTTTACACGCGCCGGGTGAGCGGGTGCCGCCGCTGAACGACGCCGGGGGCAGCGCCGGGGCAGAGGCGTGGCAAAAGCGAGTGATGGTTTTCCGTGGAACTGACGAAGTTCCGTCATCCCCGGTTAGTTCTTAGTTCTCTCTCCCTCGCTAGGTATACTCACCAGAACTGACGAAACTTGCGGCATTCCACGGAAACGTGCATCGAGTCGTAACGGTCGTCGCTGGCGAGGTAGGCCACCCGATCATTCTGCCGCGCCCGGCGAACAGGCGTGCGGTGCCACCGGCGCGGGTAGCGTCGTCGACATGCGTTTCGTGCGGCTCGACACCCCCAAGCCCATCTCCAAGATCGGCCTCGGCACGTGGCAGTTCGGTTCCCGGGAGTGGGGCTACGGCCCCGACTACGAGCGCCGGGCGGCCGAGATCGTGCGGCGGGCGCTCGACCTCGGGGTCACCCTCTTCGACACCGCCGAGCTGTACGGCTTCGGCCGCAGCGAACGGATCCTCGGCGCGGCGCTCGGTGACGACCGGGGCAAGGTGGTGGTGGCCAGCAAGATCTTCCCGCTGCTCCCGGTCGCCCCGGTGGTGCAGCAGCGGGCGGTCGCCTCCGCGGCCCGGCTCGGCGTCGACGGCATCGACCTCTACCAGGTGCACCAGGCGAACCCGGTGGTCGCCGACACCACCACCATGCGCGGCATGCGCTCGTTGCAGGACGTCGGGCTGGTCGGCGAGGTCGGGGTCAGCAACTACGACCTGCGCCGGTGGCGGTTCGCCGAGGCCGCGCTGGGCCGCCGGGTGCTGAGCAACCAGGTCCGCTACAGCATGATCGACCGCGGCCCCGAAGGCGATCTGATCCCGTACGCGGAACAGGCCGGCCGGATCGTCATCGCCTACAGCCCGTTGGCGCAGGGGTTCCTCTCCGGCCGCTACGACGCCACCAACCCGCCGGCCGGGGCGGTGCGCCGGGCCAACCCGTACTTCCTGCCGGAGAACCTGGCACGCGGCACCGAGCTGGTCGCCACCCTGCGCGAGGTGGCCGACGCGCACGACGCCACGCCCAGCCAGATCGCGCTCGCCTACGTGCTGCGGCACCCGAACGTGGTGGCGATCCCCGGCGCGTCCGGGGTGGAGCAGATGGAACGCAACGCCGCCGCCGCCGACATCGACCTCACCGACGACGAGTACGCCGCGCTGGTCGCCGCCGCGCACGCGTTCCGGCCGGTCACCGGCCTGGCCGCGGTGCCCCGGATGATCCGCGCCCGACTGGGAAAGAAGTGACCGCATGGACGACATCACCGCACTGATCCTCGACGACCACGCCGCCTTCCGGCGCGGCTTCGCCCGACTCGACGACGCGCGCGACCCGGCCGAGATGCTGGCGGTCTGGGAGGCGCTCGCCCTGCACCTGGACATCCACGCCGAGGCGGAGGAGGCGATCCTCTATCCGCACCTGGTGAAGCACGGCGACGACGGCGAGGACGAGACCGCCGACGCGATCGGCGACCACAACAAGATCCGCGACGCGATCGCCGAGGCCAAGCTGCACGAGGTCGGCTCGGACGCCTGGTGGGCGGCCGTGGGTGAGGCGCGCAAGGAGAACAGTGAGCACCTGGCCGAGGAGGAGGACGAGGCGCTGCCCGACTTCCGCCGGCACGCGAGCGTGGAGTTGCGGGCCGAGCTGGGGGCGCGCTGGCTGACGTTCTACGGCGAGCACAAGAACGGCCGGGACCTGCCGTTCCGCGACAAGGACCCGCAGGGTTACGTGCGCGAGCACCGCTGATCGGCCGATCTCCCCGGCGCGGGGGAGTCGCGCGGCCGGTGGCGGCGGGACAATGACCGGATGACGGTCCGGGTGGTGTTCGCGCCGCTGGTGCGCGGCAGCACCTGGCGACGTGCCGTGTTCCTGCTCCTCGGCGGCGTGCTCGCGCTGCCCTACGTGCTGCTGGCCGTCGCGTTCGCGCAGTTGCTGACCAGCACTGAGGTGCCACGGCCGCTCGGGTTCGGGCTGCTGCTGGTCGGCGCCGGGCTGGCCGTGGTGCCGGTGTTCCTGGCCGGCAGCCGGGCGTTGGAGATCGCCGCCGCCCGGGCGTTGCTCGCGGTCGACCTGCCGGAGCCGCTGCCGGGTCACCGCGTCGACCGGGAGACCCGGCTGCGGTCCGCGCTCTGGATCGCCATGCACCTGGGCACCGGCGCGGCGGTGCTGTTCGCCGCGATCAGCGCGTTCCCGATGGCGCTCGTGTTCCTCGTCGGGTTGACCGGGATCGACACCGGGGCCGGGCCGGGCGAGCGGTTCGGCCCGCTCGACCCGGCCCGCCCGGTGCCGGCCGGGCTGGCCGGGATGGTCGTGCTCGTCGCGCTCGGCTACGCGGTGGCCGGGCTGGGCGCGCTCGCCGCCTCGATGGCGCCGGTGCTGCTCGGCCCGGCCCAGGCCGAGCGGATCGCCGCGCTGGAGGCCCGCGCCGTGCGGCTGGCCGAGCGCAACCGGCTGGCCCGGGAGCTGCACGACTCGGTGGGACACGCGCTGACCGTGGCGACGCTCCAGGCCGGGGCCGCGCGGGAGTTGCTCGACACCGACCCCGAGTTCACCAGGCGGGCGCTGCGGGCCATCGAGGAGACCAGCAGGCGGGCCATGGACGACCTCGACCAGGTGCTCGGGCTGCTCCGCGACGGCGACGCCGGGCGGCGGCCGGCGCCCACCGCGCCGCAACCCACCCTGGCCGGGCTGGACGGGCTGGTCACCGCCGCCCGGGCCGCCGGGCTGGCGGTCGACTCCCGGGTCGGCGGTCCGCTGGACGCGCTGCCCGCGGTGGTGTCCCGCGAGGGCTACCGCATCGTGCAGGAGGGGCTGACCAACGCGGCCCGACACGGCCGGGGGCCGGTGACGCTGCGGGTCGGCGTACCCCCGGAGGGGTTGGAGATCGAGCTGGTCAACGCCGTGCGTGGCGGCGCCCGGGCGACCGGTGGCGGGCGCGGGCTGGACGGCATGCGGGAACGGGTGCTGCTGCTCGGCGGGCGGCTCGACGCCGGCCCGGACGGGGAGCGCTGGCGGGTCCGGGCCACCCTGCCGGCGCCCCGGGAGGAGAGCGGGTGACCATCGACGTGCTCGTCGTCGACGACGACGAGCTGATCCGGGTCGGCCTGCGGGCCATCGTCGACGCCCAGCCGGACCTGCGCGTCGTCGGCGAGGCGGCGGACGGCGCGGAGGTGCCGCCGCTGGTGGCCAGGCTGCGACCGCGGGTGGTGCTGATGGACGTGCGGATGCCGGCCATCGACGGCATCCAGGCCACCCGCCGGCTGCTCGCCGCCTCCGCCGACCCGCCGCGCGTGCTGGTGGTCACCACGTTCGCCAACGACGAGTACGTCTACGAGGCGCTGCGCGCCGGCGCGAGCGGATTCCTGCTCAAACGGGCCCGCCCGGGCGAGGTGGTGGAGGCGATCCGGGTGGTGGCGGCCGGCGAGTCGCTGCTCTTCCCGGCCGCCATCCGGCAGCTCGTCGGCGCGTACGGGCGGCGCGGCGGGGACCGGCTGGACGCCGCCCGGCTGACCGAGCGGGAGGGCGAGGTGCTGCGGCTGATGGCGGCCGGGCTCTCCAATCCGGAGATCGCCGCCCGGCTGGTGCTCGGCGTGGAGACGGTCAAGACCCACGTCGGGAACGTGCTCGCCAAGCTCGGGGTGCGGGACCGCACCCAGGCGGTGATCGCCGCGTACGAGTCGGGGTTCGTGGTCCCGACCGGCTGAGTCCCCCGGGCGGGGGAGGCGGCTCACCCCGCCACGGGAGGGTTCCGGAGCGCCGGGAGGCGACGCTCGAACCATGACCGCCACGCTGCTCGCACCGACCCGTCACCGGTCCCGGACCGCGCCGCTCGCCGTCGGCTGGCTCGCGCTCTGGGGCGTGCTCGCCCTGATCTGCACCGTGACCGGGGCCGGCTATCCGTTCGGCCACCACGACCGGGACCGCGAGGTCAACCTGCTCCGGCTGGTGCCGGAGTCGGTCGGGCCGGCGCTGTTCGCGGCGCTGCTGCTCACCGCCGCGATCGTCGCGCTGGCCACGGCCGGTCCGGTCGCCCACCCGTCCCGACCGCTGCGCGCGCTGCTGCTCGGCTACGGCTGGACGGTCGCGTTCGTGCTGGCCGTGGTGGTGCCGGACACCCGGGTGCTGATCACCCTGGGCTACGCGCCGATCCTGCTCGTCGGCGCGCCGTTCGGCTGGCCGCCCGTCGACTACGCCGACGCGTTCACCTGGACGCTGCTGTGCAAGGCCGCCGCGATGGCGGGCGGGGTGCTGCTCGCCCTGACCGTGCTCGGCTGGCAACGCCGTACCGCCGGGGCCTGCGCCGCCTGCGGCCGGGACGACGCGGTCGAAGGCTGGACCACCGCGGCCGCCGCGGCGCGCTGGGGCCGCCGGGCGGCCTGGACCGCCGCGGTCATCCCCGCCCTGTACGCGCTGACCCGGCTCGCCTGGGCCGCCGGCATCCCGCTCGGCATCTCCCGCGACTTCCTCGACGAGATGCGCGACACCGGGCTCGTCTGGGCGGGCGCCGGGCTGGCCGCCTTCGCGCTGGTCGGGGCGGTGCTCACGCTCGGGCTGGTCCGCCCCTGGGGCGAGCGGTTCCCCCGGTGGACCGTCGGCCTGGCCGGCCGCCGGGTGCCGGTGTCGCTCGCGGTCGTGCCCGCCACGCTCGTCGCGCTCGCGGTCACCGCGGGTTCCCTCGGGCTGGTCACCGCCCCCCGGTTCTGGGAGCTGACCGGCGGACTCAGCCTCACCACGCTGCCCATGCTGCTCTGGCCGCTCTGGGGTGTCGCGCTCGGCGCGGCCACGTACGCCTACCTGCTGCGCCGCCGCGGCGTCTGCCGGCGCTGCGGGCGCTGACCCACTGGTGGTCGGTCCCGGTCACGGGGCGGGACCGACCACCGGGCGGTGCGGGAAATCCGAGCTAGCGTGGTGCGGTGAGCGTTCACACCCAGATCTCCCCGGTCCCGCCCGCCGAGCTGCCCGGCACGCTCGGCGCGCTGCGCGCGACCGGTCACCGCTACCGCACGGTCAAGCAGGAGCTTCGCGAGAACCTCCTCGCCCGGATGCGCGCCGGCGAGGACCGTTTCCCCGGCGTCGTCGGTTATCAGGACACGGTGCTGCCCGAGGTCGAGCGGGCGTTGCTCGCCGGCCACGACATGGTGCTGCTCGGTGAGCGCGGGCAGGGCAAGACCCGGCTCATCCGTTCGCTCGGCGCGCTGCTCGACGAGTGGACGCCGGTGCTCCCCGGCTCGGTGCTCAACGAACACCCGATGCACCCGCTCACCCCGGCGTCGCGGGCGCTCGTCGAGTCGGCCGGCGACGACCTGCCGATCGGCTGGCTGCACCGCGCGATGCGCTACGGTGAGAAGCTCGCCACCCCGGACACCAGCGTCGGCGACCTGATCGGCGACGTCGACCCGGTGCGGCTCGCCCAGGGGCGCACCCTCGGCGACCCGGAGACCATCCACTTCGGGCTGGTGCCCCGCACCAACCGGGGCGTCTTCGCCGTCAACGAGCTGCCCGACCTGGCCGAACGCATCCAGGTGGCGCTGCTCAACGTGCTGGAGGAGCGCGACATCCAGGTGCGCGGCTACCAGCTCCGGCTGCCGCTGGACCTGCTGCTGGTGGCCAGCGCCAACCCGGAGGACTACACCAACCGGGGCCGGATCATCACCCCGCTGAAGGACCGCTTCGGCGCCGAGATCCGCACCCACTACCCGCTCGACCTGGAGGTGGAGCTGGCCCTGATCCGGCAGGAGGCCGAGCTGGTCGCCGACGTGCCGGAGCACGTGCTGGAGGTGCTCGCCCGGTTCGCCCGCGAGGTGCGCGAGTCGCCGTCGGTGGACCCGCGCTCCGGCGTCTCCGCCCGGTTCGCCATCGCCGCCGCGGAGACCGTCGCCGCCGCCGCGCTGCGCCGCTCCGGCCTGCTCGCCGCCGGTTCCGGCTCGGCCGAGGCGCCCGTGGCGCGCGTCGGCGACGCCACCTCGGTGACCTCCACGCTGCGCGGCAAGGTGGAGTTCGAGAGCGGCGAGGAGGGGCGCGAGATCGAGGTGCTCGGGCACCTGCTGCGGACCGCCACCGCCGAGACGTTCCGGGCCCGGCTGGCCGGGCTGGACCTGTCCGGCTTCACCGCGCTGGTCGCCGAGGGCGCCGTGATCGAGACCGGTGAGCTGGTCTCCTCGGCGGAGCTGCTGCGTCAGGTCGGCACCGTGCCGGGGCTGGCCAAGGTGCTCGACCGGCTCGGCCTCGGCGACGCGCCCAGGCCGGAGGAGGCCGCCGCCGGCGTCGAGTTCGTCCTGGAAGGGCTGCACCTGACCCGCCGGCTGGGCAAGGACCTCACCGACTCCGGGCGCACCGTCTACGGCGGCCGGGGCTGACCATGGCCGGCAACCGGTTCCGGTACGGGCAGTGGCGCGGCGGACCCGATCCGCTCGCCCCGCCGTACGACGTGCGCGCCGCGGTGGACGCGGTCGGCGCGGAGGTGCTGAACGGCGGCAGCCTGCGGGAGGCGCTGCGGGACCTGCTGCGACGCGGCCCCGACGGGCGCGGCGGTCTGGCCGACCTGGCCGCCCGGGCCCGCCGGCTGCGCCGGGAGGCGTTGCGCCGCGGTGACCTCGACGGCGCGGTCACCCGGGCCCGCGCCCTGCTCGACCAGGCGCTCGCGGCCGAACGCGACGAGCTGCGCGGGCGCGACGGCGACGACGCCCGGTTCGCCGAGGCGGTGCTGGACAACCTGCCCCGCTCCACCGCCCGCGCGGTGGCCGAGCTGGCGGGGTACGACTGGACCAGCGCCGAGGCGCGCCGGACCTACCAGCGGATCATGGACGGGCTGCGCGGCGAGGTGCTGGAGCAGCGCTTCACCGGCCTGCGGGACGCGGCGCGCGCCGCCGCCGACCCGGAGGCGCAGCAGCAACTCGCCGACATGATGCGTGACCTCAACGACCTGCTCGCCCGGCACGCCCGCGCGGAGGACACCACCGACGCGTTCGCCGAGTTCATGCGCCGGCACGGCCGGTTCTTCCCGGAACAGCCCCGGGACGTCGAGGAGCTGATCGACGTGCTGGCCCGCCGGGCGGCGGCGGGGGAGCGGCTGATGCGGTCGCTGTCCGACCGGCAACGCGAGGAACTGGCCGGGCTGATGCGCCAGTCGCTCGGCGACCGGCTCGCCGGGGAGCTGTCCCAACTCGACGACCACCTGCGGTCGCTGCGTCCCGACCTGAACTGGCAGCGCGGCGAGCGGGTGCGCGGCGACCAGCCGCTCGGCTACGGCGAGGCTGCCGGCGCGCTCGACGAGATCGCCGAACTCGACGAGCTGCTCGACTCCCTCGACCAGGACCAGGCCGGCGCCACCCTGGACGACGTCGACGTCGACACGGTGGCCCGGACGCTGGGCCGCGACGCCGCCGACGACGTGCGCCGCCTGCGCGACCTGGAACGCGAGCTGCGCCGCCAGGGCTGGGTGAGCCGGGACTCCGACGGGCTGACGCTCAGCCCGAAGGCGCTGCGCCGGCTCGCCGGCACCGCGCTGCGACGGATCTTCGCCGACCTGACCGCCGGCCCGCGCGGCCAGCACGACCTGCGTACGGCGGGCGCGGCCGGCGAGGTGAGCGGCAGCTCCCGCCAATGGGAGTACGGCGACGAGCAGCCACTGGACGTGGTGCGCACGCTCACCCGCGCCGTCCGCCGGGCCGGCACCGGTGTGCCGGTGCAGCTCGCGCTGGAGGACTTCGAGGTGGTGGAGACCGAGCGGCGGGCGTCGGCGGCGGTGGTGCTCTGCGTCGACCTGTCCTACTCGATGATCTCGCAGGGGCGGTGGGGCCCGATGAAGCAGACCGCGCTGGCCCTGTCGCACCTGACGGCCACCCGTTTCCCGCAGGACGCGTTGCAGATCGTCGGCTTCGGTCGGGAGGCGATGCCGCTGACCCAGCAGGAGTTGGCGGCGGCGGAGCCGGACATGCAACAGGGCACCAACCTCCAGCACGCGTTGCGGCTGGCCGGCCGGCACCTGCGCCGCCACCCGGGGGCCGAGCCGGTGGTGCTCGTGGTCACCGACGGCGAGCCCACCGCCCACCTGGACCCCGACGACGGCGAGGCGTACTTCCACTGGCCGCCGCTGCCGGAGACGATCGAGGCGACGATCCGGGAGGTGGACCGGCTGACCCGCTACGGCGCCACGCTCAACCTGTTCATGCTCGGTGACGACCCGGGGCTGCGCCGGTTCGTCGACGCGGTGGCCCGTCGGTCGAAGGGCCGGATGTTCACCCCCGACCTGGACGACCTCGGCGAGTACGTGGTCTCCGACTACCTACGCGCCCGCCACGGCCGCCGCTGAGGTGACAACGCGCGGGCGGGCTGCGCCCATGGCGTTCCATCGGGTGGGCGCGACCGCTGTGCACGGGGGCGAACCGGTGGGCGGCCGGCCAGAGCACGACCGGCTCCCGCGCCGCGACCGGGGGTGGTATCCACCCGGGTGGGTGTGTTGTCCGGTTCGGGGGTGGTGGGCGGCACTCGGGCGGTGGAATCGGGGCGGGGTGCGGGGCGTTGTAACCCGGTGAACGACCGAGGAAGGCAAGCCCCACAGCCCCGCCCCCGCGGGAATGACCGTGGCCGGCCGGTCGTTGCACACACTCCCGGCGCCGCACCGCGAGCAGCCGACCCCCCTGATCTTTTGAGCGCCTGACGGTGCCCACACCCCGCCCCCGCGGGTGTGTCGACCCCCGAATGGAGCCCCCACCATGAACACGATCCTGCGTAAGAGCATCCTGGGTGTCGCTGGTCTGGCTTTCACCGGTGGTGTGTTCGCCGGTCCGATCGCCGCGCACGCCGACACTCCCGCCCACGCCGCCACGCCGGTCACGGCCGCCGCGAGCGCGCAGGGTGAGCAGTCGAGCATCAGCCTGAACGACGAGCAGACCGCGAACGTGAAGGCGATCGTCGCGGCGACGAAGAAGGCCGGCCTGCCCGAGCGCGCCGCGGTCGTCTCGATCGCCACCGCCCTGCAGGAGTCGAAGCTGGAGAACCTCGGCCACCTCGGCGACAAGAACGATCACGACTCGCTGGGCCTGTTCCAGCAGCGCCCCTCCAGTGGTTGGGGCACGCCCGAGGAGATCACCGACCCCGAGCACGCCACCCTGGCGTTCCTGAAGGGCCTGAAGCAGGTCGACGGCTGGCAGGACATGCCGCTGACCGAGGCCGCCCAGACCGTGCAGGTCAGCGCGTACCCGGACGCCTACGCCCAGTGGGAGAAGCAGGCCACCGACCTGGTCGCCCAGCACTGGACCAGGTAAGCAGCATCGCGAAAGGCCGGCACCCGAACGACGGGTGCCGGCCTTTCCGCGTACCCGGAACGGGTGAACCGGGCCGGGTAGCCGGGGTGCGGCCGGCGGCGGCCGGGGTTGGATGCGGGCATGGACGAGGTGGACGCCGCCGACCTGCGGCGGGCGTACGACGAGCTGCTCGCGGAGGTGGACGCGGGCGGGTTCGGGCCGCCGCCGGAGGGCGAGCTGAGCGCTGAGCAGATCGTCGCGCACCTCGCCGCCAACGACGAGTTGATGAGCGAGGCGACGGAGGCGGTGCTGGCCGGCTCGCCGTTCGCCTACTACGACGTGGACACCATCCACCGGCCGCAGCTCGACGCGCTCGTCTCCGAGTGCGGCGGGCTGGACGGGCTCGCCGCGCTGCTGCGCGGCACCAGTCAGAAGCTCTGTGCCCTGGCCGCGCGGCTCGGCCCGGCCGCCGAGACGCCCGTGGAGACCGTGCTGCGGGAGGGCTTCGACCTGGACGTGGACGAGTCGCTGCCCTGGGGGCGGGCGCTGGACCTGCACGTGCGGGTGCACCTGCCGCTGCACCTGACCCAGCTACGCGCGTTGCGCCGCCAACCCCACCTGGCCTGAGGGCGCGCGGAAGGTGCGGCGGTAGGCCGTCGGCGCCACGCCCACCCGGGTGTGGAAGTGCTGGCGCAGGGCGGCGGTGGTGCCGAAGCCGGCATCGCGGGCGACCCGGTCGACGCTCAGGTCGGTGGTTTCCAGCAGCACCCGGGCGTGTTCGGTGCGCTGCTGGAGCAGCCACTGCGCCGGGCTGAGCCCGGTCTCGGAACGGAAGCGTCTGGTGAACGTGCGGACACTCATCCGCGCGTGCCCGGCCAGGTCGCGCAGCGTGACCGGTTCGTGCAGGCGCTGCCGGGCCCACTCCCGGGTGGCGGCGGTGCCGGTCTCCGCGACCCGGGGCACCGGTCGTTCGATGTACTGTGCCTGACCGCCGTCGCGCCACGGCGGCACGACGCAGCGTCGGGCCGCCCGGTTGGCCACCGCGCTGCCGTGGTCGGTGCGGATCACGTGCAGGCAGAGGTCGATGCCGGCGGCCACCCCGGCCGAGGTGAGCACCCGGCCGTCGTCGACGAAGAGCACCTCGGGGTCGAGGCGTACGCCCGGGTGCAGCTTGCGGAAGCGGGACGCGTACGCCCAGTGGGTGGTGGCGGGGCGGCCGTCGAGCAGACCGGCGGCGGCGAGCACGAACGCGCCGGTGCAGATGGACATGATCCGGGCGCCCCGGTCGTGGGCGGCGCGCAGCGCGGTCGCCACCTCCTCGGTGACCGTGCCGTCGGCGAGCGGTGGGCCGGCGTGGATGCCGGGGACGATCACCGAGTCGGCGGTGTCGAGCAGGTCGAGCCCGTGGTCGGGGAGCACCTGGAAGCCGGCGGTGCTGCGGACCGGCCGCCCGCCCGCGGTGCAGGTGGTCACCGCGTAGAGCGGGGTGCGGTCCTCGGTGCGGGCGGCGCCGAGGACCTGGGCCGGGGTGCCGAGGTCGAGGGCGACCACCCCGTCCAGGGCGAGCACCGCGACGCGGTGCGGTACGACGGCCATGGCCCGATTGTTGCGCACGATGGCTTCCCGGCCACTCGTCCACCACCCCCCGGCCGGCCGAGACTCGCGGGGTGAGAAGACTGCATCCGGCCTGGCTCGTCGCCGCGGTCGCCTTCGTGGCGCTGGTCGGCGCGGCCGGCTTCCGCGCCACCCCCGGGGTGCTGCTGCACCCGCTGCACGCCGAGTTCGGCTGGCCGCTCGCCACGATCTCCGCCGCCGTCTCGGTGAACCTGCTGCTCTACGGCGTCACCGCCCCGTTCGCCGCGGCGCTGATGGACCGGTTCGGGATCCGCCGGGTGGTCGCCTGCGCGCTGCTGCTGGTGGCGGCCGGCAGCGGCCTGACCGTGGCGATGACCGAGAGTTGGCAGCTCGTCCTCTGTTGGGGCGTGCTGGTCGGGCTGGGCACCGGGTCGATGGCGTTGGCCTTCGTGGCGACGGTGACCGGACGCTGGTTCGTGAGGCGTCGGGGCCTGGTCACCGGCGTGCTCACCGCCGGTGGGGCGGCCGGTCAGCTCGTGTTCCTCCCGCTGCTCGCGGTGCTGGTGCGCGACCACGGCTGGCGCACGGCGGCGCTCGTCGTCGCCGGGGCCGCGCTGGCGGTCGTACCCCTGGTGGTGTGGTTGTTGCGCGAGCACCCGGCGGACCTGGGCCGGCCGCCCTACGGCGCTACCGCTGTCGCCCCGCCGGTCCGGCCGGAGGGCGGTGCGGCGGCCCGCGCGGTCGGCGCGTTGGCCGCCGCCGCCCGGACCCGGCCGTTCTGGCTGCTCGCGGGCGGCTTCGCGATCTGCGGCGCGACCACCAACGGGCTGGTCGGCACGCACTTCGTGCCGGCCGCGCACGACCACGGGATGCCGGAGACGACGGCCGCCGGGCTGCTCGCCGTGGTGGGGCTCTTCGACATCGCGGGTTCGATCGTCTCCGGCTGGCTCACCGACCGGGTCGACGCCCGGCTGCTGCTCGGCGCCTACTACGCGCTGCGCGGGGCGTCGCTGCTGGTGCTGCCGAGCCTCTTCGCCGGCGCGGCCCGGCCGAGCATGCTGGTCTTCATCGTCTTCTACGGGTTGGACTGGGTGGCGACCGTGCCGCCGACGGTGGCGTTGTGCCGGGAGTGGTTCGGCGCGTCGGGGGCGGTGGTCTTCGGCTGGGTGTTCGCCGCGCACCAGGCGGGCGCCGCGGTCGCCGCGACCGGCGCCGGCCTGGTCCGCGACCGGCTCGGCGACTACGCGGTGGCCTGGTACGTGGCCGGCGCGCTGTCGGTCGGCGCGGCCGGGCTCTCGCTGTTGCTGCGCCGGCGCGTCGGGGAGCCGGCGTTCGCGCTGCCGGCGCCGGTCGGCCGGCGGGCCTGGAGCTACCGGGGCTGACCGGTCAGCCGAGCGCCCACTGCTGCTCGGCGGCGCCGGTGCACGGCGCCTGTTCGAGTTCCCGCCCGGCGTCGGTGCCGGCGTCGTGGACCTGCGCGCACTTGCCGCTGTGCACGGCGACCAGGAGCACCGGGCCGGCGCCGGTCGGGTTGAGCTTCCACTGCTGGTTGGGCTGACCGTTGCAGGACCACTGCAACACGGCGGCGCCGTCGTCGCCGCTGGCGGCGTTGACGTCCAGACACTTGCCGCTGGCCGCGTTGACCAGCAGGTAGGTGTCGGCGGAGACCGGCGTGACCACCCACTGCTGTTCCGGCCCGCCGGTGCAGTCGGCGAGCGCGGCCCGCGCGCCCTCCGGCTCGTCGCCGGTGACGCCGACGCAGCGCCCGGACGGCACGCCCCGGACCACCTTCGGGGTGGCCACCGGCGCGGCGGGCGTGGTCGGCCCGGCGCTCGGCGTGGGCGGGGGCGCGGCCTCCGTCGTCGGCGGGGCCGCGCTCGACTCGCTCTCCGCCGGGGTCGGCGCGGCCGCCGCCGGCACCACCTGCCGGTCGGCCCCGCCACCCAGCACGCCGGTGGCGAAGAAGACCCCCAGGAGTACGCCGACCAGGCCGACGCCCAGCGCCACGCGCATCAGCGGGTCCCCGGGCAGCCGGGCGCCACGGGCGGGGCGGGCGCCGTAGACGGTGCCGGGCGGGTCGGTGTGCTCCTCGGCCATGGGGGCATCCTGACCCACCGAGGCGTCCGAGGGCCAGTCGACAGGGCCGGCCGGTGGCTCAGTCGACGACCCGGACGTCCTTCCAGAACGCCACCCGGTCGCGGACCATCTCCGCGTCCGGCTTCGGCTCCGGGTAGTACCAGACCGCGTCCGCGCTGGTGGCGCCGTCGTGCTCCAGCGTGTAGTAGGAGGCGATGCCCTTCCACGGGCACACCGTGTGCGTGTCGGAGGGGCGGATCAGGTCGTCGCGCAGGGCGGACCGGGGGAAGTAGTGGTTTCCCTCGACCAGCACGGTGTCGTCGCTCTCCGCGACGACAAGGTCGTTCCAGACTGCTTTCGGCATGCCCTCCACGCTATGCCGGTGGCCGCGCGCCGGCCACCGGTCAGCGGGTGGGCTCCGGGTCGGTGACGTCGGCGACGGTGGCGTCGAGTGCGGCCAGCGCCGTGTCGGCGTCCACCGCGACGGCGAGGCCGGGCTCGCCCGCGCCGAGCGTGATCTCCCGGCCGCGCAGCCGCTCGTCGGCGACGACCGGCCAGGCCGTGGTGGACCCGAACGGCGTGATGGTGCCGCGCGCGTAGCCGGTGGCCTCCTTCGCGGCGGCGGCGTCGGGCAGGGACATCCGTCTCACCCCGAGCAGGGCGCGCAGCTTCGGCCAGGAGACGACCCGGCCACCCGGGGTGAGCACGAACAGGTGGTCGCCCTCGCCACGGCGGACCACGATCGTCTTGACCACGTCGGGCACCTCGACGCCGCGCGCCGCGGCCGCCTCGGACAGGCTCGCGACCGCCCCGTGCCGGATGACGCGGTAGGGCAGTCCGGCGGCGTCGAGGGCGCTGAGCGCGGGGTTGACCATGGTCGTCACGGTAACCCGCGCGTCGCCGACGGGACGGCGAAAGGCCACCGTGGACATCCCACGAACTGTCGTACCCTGGCGTAAAATGATCTCATGCGAGCTGTCCGTGATCATGAACGGGCGGTGGACGCCCTCCGGCGGTCCTACGCCGCGGTGCCCGCCGGCGAGACGGTGCGGCTGGCCAAGCAGACCTCGAACCTGTTCCGCCCTCGTTCCGCGCCGCGGACGCCGGGGCTCGACGTGCGCGGGCTGACCGGGGTGCTCGCCGTGGACGCGGCGGGCCGCACCGCCGACGTGCAGGGCATGTGCGCCTACGAGGACCTGGTCGACGCGACGCTTGCGCACGGGCTGATGCCGCTCGTCGTGCCGCAGTTGCGCACCATCACGCTGGGCGGCGCGGTGACCGGGCTGGGCATCGAGTCCACCTCGTTCCGCAACGGCCTGCCGCACGAGTCGGTGGTGGAGATGGACGTGCTCACCGGAGCGGGGGAGCTGGTCACCACCCGGCCCCAGGGCGAGCACGCCGACCTGCACCGGGCGTTCCCCAACTCGCTGGGCAGCCTCGGCTACGCCACCCGGCTGCGCATCGAGCTGCAGCCGGTGGGCCGGCGGGTGGCGCTGCGCAACATCCGGTTCACCCGGCTGGCGGAGCTCGTCGACGCGATCGGCGAGGTGGTCGACAAGGGCGCGTTCGCGGGCGAGCCGGTCGACGCCATGGACGGCGTGATGTTCAGCCCCGGCGAGTCCTACCTGGTGCTCGCCACGTTCACCGACGAGGCCGAGGGGCGCCCGTCCGACTACACCGGCCAGGAGATCTACTACCGCTCGCTGCGCCGCCGCACACGGGACACGCTCACCGGGTACGACTATCTCTGGCGGTGGGACACCGACTGGTTCTGGTGCTCGTCGGCGTTCGGCGTGCAGCACCCGCTGGTCCGGCGGGTCTGGCCGCAGCGCTACCGGCGCAGCGACGTCTATCACAGGATCGTGCGGCTGGAGCACCGCCATCAGGTGGCTGCCCGGGTCGACAGGTGGCGGGGCCGCCCGGCGCGCGAGCGGGTCGTGCAGGACGTGGAGATCCCGCTGGACCGGACGCCCGAGTTCCTCCGCTGGTTCGCGGGGCACGTGAAAATGAATCCGGTGTGGCTCTGCCCGCTGCGGCTGCGCGAGCCGGCCGGTCCGGGATCGGCCCGGGCCTGGCCGTTATATCCGCTCCGACCGGGCGAAACGTATGTGAACATCGGCTTCTGGGGAAGCGTGCCGATCACCGCGGGCGCGGCCGACGGCGACGTCAACCGACGGATCGAGCACATGGTGTCGGAGTCGGGCGGCCACAAGTCGCTCTACTCCGACGCGTACTACGACCGGGCCGCGTTCGACCGGCTCTACGGCGGGGAGACCTGGCGCGCCGTGAAGGACCGCTACGACCCGGATCACCGACTCACCGGACTGTACGAGAAGGCGGTATCCCGAGCATGAGCCTGACCGACCGAACACCGGGGGCGGCGAGCGCCTCCGCCGGCCCCCCGGCGGGCGGCCGGCGCACCGGACCCACCGTGGCGGACGTCATCCGCGCGGTCACCACCGGGGACCTGCCGGTCCGGGTGACCGGCTACGACGGCAGCGCGGTGGGCCCGGCCGACGCCGGGATCACCCTCTCGATCCGCACCGAGCGGGGCCTGTCCTACCTGCTCACCGCGCCGGGTGACCTGGGCATGGCCCGGGCGTACGTCAGCGGTGACCTGGGGTTGGACGGCGTGCACCCGGGCGACCCCTACGAGGCGTTGCGGGTGCTCAAGGACGAGATGCCGCTGCGGATGCCGCCGGTCGCCGACGCGCTGGCCCTGGTCAAGGGGCTGGGCTGGGAGCGGCTGCGACCACCGCCGCCTCCGCCGCAGGAGGCCGCGCCGCGCTGGCGGCGGGTGATGACCGGGCTGCGCCACTCGAAGGTCCGGGACAGCAGCGCGATCTCGCACCACTACGACGTGTCGAACGCCTTCTACGAGAAGGTGCTCGGCCCGTCCATGACGTACACCTGCGCGGTCTTCCGCAGCCCGGGCGACACGCTGGAGGAGGCGCAGCGGGCCAAGTACGACCTGGTCGCCGGCAAGCTGGCGCTCAAGCCGGGGATGCGGCTGCTGGACGTCGGCTGCGGCTGGGGCGGCATGGTCCGGCACGCGGCCCGGGAGTACGGCGTCAAGGCGCTCGGGGTGACGCTGTCCCGGGCGCAGGCCGAGTGGGCGCGGGCCGCGATCGAGCGGGAGGGGCTGGGCGACCTGGCCGAGGTGCGGCACCTCGACTACCGGGACGCGCCGCGCGAGCAGTTCGACGCGATCTCCTCGATCGGGCTGACCGAGCACATCGGGGTGCGCAACTACCCGGCCTACTTCGGCGCGCTGCGGTCCCGGCTCAAGCCGGGCGGGCGGCTGCTCAACCACTGCATCACCCGCGCCGACAACCGGGCGCCGCACCGCTCCGGCGCGTTCATCGACAGGTACGTCTTCCCGGACGGCGAGCTGGCCGGCCCCGGGCGACTGGTCAGCGAGATCCACGACGCCGGGTTCGAGGTGCACCACGAGGAGAACCTGCGCCAGCACTACGCGCTGACGCTCGCCGGCTGGTGCCGCAACCTGGTCGACAACTGGGACTTCTGCGTGAACGAGGTCGGCGCGGGCACCGCTCGGGTGTGGGGCCTCTACATGGCCGGCTCCCGGATGGCGTTCGAGCGCAACGGCATCCAACTGCACCAGGTGCTGGCCACCCAGAACGGCCCGCAGGGGGTCAACGGCTATCCGTTGCGTCCCGACTGGACGCCCTGACCCGTACCGACGAGAGGCCGCGCCGACCGCGCGGCCTCTCGTCGATCCTATTGACAAAGAAGTTTTGTACGTACAAACTGATTTTGCCATGAGAGACGTCCTGTACCTGGAAGAACGCGAGCAGGCCGAAGCCCTGCTCAAGCCGCAACGCATCGAGGTGCTGCGGCAACTCGCCGAGCCCCACACCTGCACCGAGGTCGCGGCCCGGCTGGACCAGACGCCGCAGCGCGTCTACTACCACGTCAAGCAACTGGTCGCGGCCGGCCTGGCCGAGCAGGTCGCCGACCGGCGGGTGCGCGGCATCACCGAAGGCATCTACCAGGCCGTCGCCCGCTCCTACTGGCTCTCCCCGAAGCTGGTCGGCCGCATCGGCGACGGGCGCCGGGCGCGCGACGAGCTGAGCCTCGGCTACCTGCTCGACCTGATGGAAGAGGTCCAGGCCGACATCGCCGCGCTGGACCGGGCCGCCCCCGAACTGCCCTCGATCGGCGTGTCCGGCGAGATCCGGGTGCCCGCCGAGCGGCGCCAGGAGTTCCTGCACGACCTGCAGTCGACGCTGCGGGACCTGTTCACCCGCTACGGCGGCGCCGAAGGGGACGCCTTCAAGCTCGCCGTGGCCTGCTACCCGAAAGGCGACAACCATGAGTGAGCCGCTGACCGTCCGCGCCCGCCTCGCCGCCGACGTGGCGACCGTCCGCCGCGCCCTGACCGACCCCGGCGAGCTGCGCGTGTGGCTGGCCGAGCACGTCGAGGTCGACCTGCCCCGGCGCTACGAGTTCTGGGGCCGCTTCACGCCCGAGGGCGACGCGCCGCACCAACGGCTGCTGCACGCCGACGACAAGTCGCTGCGCTTCGCCTGGACGCTCGACGGGGTGGAGACCACCACCGAGTTCGAGCTGGCGCCCGACGGCGACGCCACCGTCCTCACCCTGCGGCAGAGCCACTTCTCGTTGGAGGAGGCGATGAACGGCAGCACCATCCGGGGCGTGCTCCAGACCTACTGGGCGCTCTGCGTCGCCAACCTCAACGCCCACCTGGAGGGCCGGCCGTTGCTGCCGCGCACCGACTTCACCTCCGCCGACCTGCGCGGCGAGCTGCTGATCGACGCCCCGGTCGACAAGGTGTGGACCTCGCTGACCGACTCGGAGCAGGCCAGCGCCTGGTTCGGCTACCCGATCGGCATCGAGCCCTGGGCGGGCGGCCGCTACGCGATGGGCGGCTTCGAGACCGGCTACGCGGCCAAGATCCTCGACGTGACGCCGGGGCGCGCCCTCTCCGTCGACTGGGGACCCACCGGCGTGAGCACGTGGGAGCTGGCCGAGTCCGGCGGCCGGACGAAGCTGACGTTCGTGCAGTCCGGCTTCGACGAGGGCAACCCCCCGTACGCGGCCTGGACCGGCACGGTCGCCGGCCTGGCCGAGCTGCGCCGCTTCCACGAACTCCCCGCCTGGCACCCCATCTGGCTCTGAGGTGTAAGGAGGGGCCCCCTGTTAACGCGTTCGGCATAGCAGGGGGCCCCGCTTAACACCTGCCGCCGGTGGGTAATGGCGGGCGATGTTCTTCATCTTCGGGCTGCGGACCAAGGTCGACCGATCCGGCGTCGTCAACCAGGTCTGCCGCCACTGCGGGAACCAGGCGGCCCAGGTGATCACCCGGCGGATCACCAAGTTCAGCCTCTTCTTCATCCCGCTGATCCCGGTTCGCACCCGCTACGCGCAGCAGTGCACGTTCTGCGGCGCCCAGTACGACATCTCCCGCGCCGAGGCCGAGCGCCTCCCGGTCGGCTGACCGTGACCCGCTTCCTCTGCTGGCTGATCGGGCGGCAGCCGGCCACCCCGCCCGCCGTACCGGTGCACACCGCTGCCCGCCCGCCGTGCACGCCCGGCCGTCGGCACCGTCGCCGTAGCCGCCCGACGGCGGGAGCGCTGTCTCCCCGCTCCCCGTGGAACCGCTCCGCCGGCCGCTGAGCCGGTGGCGCAGGTGTTAACAGGGGCCCCCTCCTCTACCGGAGGCGTTAACAAGGGGCCCCTCCTTACACTTCACCGGGTGGAAGATCGGCTGGGGGAGATTCGGGGTGGGGGGCCGCCGCGGCGGCACAACGCCCGCACCATCGCGGCGCTGACCGGTAATCCCGGATGCACCCGGCGGGCCGTGCTGGACAGCGCCGGCGCGGACAAGCCGGCGCTGGCCGAGCGGCTGGGCTTCCCGGCCCGCTTCGGCCAGTCCCGGTTCGCCATCGGCCGGGGCAACGCGTTCGAGGCGCAGCTCAAGGCGGACGGCGGGGTGGAACTGCTGCGGCTGGTGGCGGAGCGGCTCGGCGTACCGGTGCCGCCCGGCGCGACCTGGACGGATCTGGGTGGTGACGACGATCGGCCGGAGCGGTCCCGCGCGGCGTTGACCGCGGACGGTGACGGCCCGGCGTTGTTCGACCATCCGCTGCTCGGGCTGGACGTGGCCGGCCGGCGGGTGCACCTGGAGCCGGACCTGGTCGCCGCCCGGCTGGCCGGCCGGTTCCACGTGGTGGAGATCAAGTCGTTCCCGGTGATCGACGGGCAGGCCGACCCGGCCAAGGTGGCCGCCGCCGCGATCCAGTCCGCGGTCTACGTGCTGGCGCTGCGTGAGCTGCTCGCCGCCGGGGGACGCGACCCGGAGCTGGTCTCGCACGAGGTGGTGCTGGTCTGTCCGCGCGACTTCGGCAACCGGCCGGTGGCGAGCCTGCTCGACGTCCGCAAGCAGTTGCTGGTGCTGCGCCGCCAACTGGCCCGGATGGCCCGCGTCGACGACCTGCTGGCGACCGTGCCGGCCGACTTCACCGCCGATCCGGCCGCCGACCCGGCGGCGCTGGCCGCCGCGCTGCGCCGGGTGCCGGCCCGCTACGCGCCGGACTGCCTGGCCGTCTGCGAGCTGGCCTACTTCTGCCGGCACGAGGCGCGCGGCCAGACCGGGGCGCTGGGCCGCCCGGTGCGGGAGGCGCTCGGCGGCGTGGTCGAGGTGGCGGACGTGCTGGCGCTCGCCGAGGGCGGGCGCGCCCCGGAGCCGGAGCAGGCGGAGGCCGCCGCGTTGCTGCGGGCCGCCGCGCGCCTGCGCGCCGACGCCCTCACCGGAGACCCCGCATGAGTACGCCCCGAAGCGCGCGTCGACCCCCGCCAGGTGACCGTCGCGTGCCCGCCGGGGCGGTGTCGGGTGGTGCCGCGCCGGTGGGTCGGATGTGGGGTGACCGTCGCGTGTCCGCCGGGCTCCGACGGCGGGTCGAGGGGTCACGGTGAGCACGCTGCGCGCGTTGGCCCGGGCGCAGGCGGTCGCCGCCGGCCGGGCCCAGCCGGTGGCCACGGTCCGGCACCTGCACCTGTCGGACCGGCCGCTGGTGCTGGTGCCGCTGTCCCTCGCCGGGGAGGCGAACGCCCCGCTGGCCGCGCTGGTCGGGTCCGCGCCGGACGACGCCCGGCTGCTGGTCGTGCCGCAGCCGCGCAACCGGGACCAGCGGTTCGCGTTCGCCGCCGAGCTGGCCGGTGTGCTGCTGCCCTGGCTGGACTCGTTCCGTCAGGTGACCGAGGCGGTCGCGGTGGACCGGGGCCGCGACGTCCGCCACCGCTACGTGGACGCGCCGCAACTGCTGGTGCCGAACCCGGCCGGGATCACGTTCCTGCGGTTGTTCGGCCGGTCCACCCGGTTCCGCCGCCCGGACGGCGACCATCCGGTGCACCCGTCGGTGCCGCTGCTGGGCCGCTGGTTGACGTTCTTCGCGGAGCGGGCCGAGCAGCCCGGCTCGTCGGCGTTGCTGGCGTTGACCGACGCGTTGACGCTGCAATGGGCGACCGGGCAGAGCGCGGTGGAGGATCTGCACCTGCCGGCGGTGCTGGGCTGGCTGGATCCGCCGCCGGGGTCGACCGGCGCCGAGGCGGCGGCGTGGGCCGAGGATCCGGCGGTGTGCCCGCCGGCCGGACCGGCCACCGACCCGGACTTCGACAACCACCGGCTGGCCCCGGCGATCGAGGCGTACGCGGCGGCCGAGGACGACCCGGCCGCCCGCGCCGCCGCGTACGACGAACTCCGCGGGCTGCTGCGCGACCAGCTCGCGCCGACCTGGGAGCTGATGTGGCGCGGCGTCGGGTTGCTCCGGGCGCTGCCGCCCGGCGCGCGGGTGGCCGGCCGGTGGGCCGGTGACCGGGACGCGTTCACCGGGTTCGCGGAGCACGTGGACGCCGGTGGCGGTCCGCAGCCGCGCCGCGACGGCGCGGTCGCGGCGGCGCTGCGGTTGCAGCGGCTGGAGCGGGCGCTGACCGCGTGGGCGGTGCAGCGGGCCTACGACGATCCGCTGGTGATGGCGGAGCACCGGCTGGCCGGGGAGGCGTTCGTGGGTGAGGTGACGCTGGCCGACCCGAAGCGGGTGGACGACTCGGGTAGGCGGCCGGTGTTGCGGCCCCGGATCCAGGTGGTGACCACCGAGCCGGTGCCGATGCCGGTGGGCGCGACGCTGTATTCGCCGGCCCGGCCGGGGCAGAACGCGACTGTGGTGTTCGTGACGCCGGGCGCGGACGGGAAGACCGCTGTGGTGCTGGAGTTGTCCGGCGGGATGGGTCGGGGGTTGTCCGCGCCGGCCGGCAGCGTGCCGGAGGTGGGGGAGCGGGTCTGTCTGACCGGCCTGTCGGACGGCTTCCTGCCGGGTGGCGCGTTTCCGGCGCCGGAGGAGACGCCGTGGACGCACGGTGGCCCACCGCAGCACCACGAGGAGTAGTGGTATCAACTCATTTACATGCTTGAAACTTAATCGGTTCAGTAGTGCACTTGTGGGCACCGCACCACCACCGTCCCGACCCGAAAAGGTGCCCCATGCGACGAAGCAGGTTCCGCCTCGCGTCGACCGCCGCCGCCACCGTCCTGGCCGCCGCCACCGCGCTCTCCGTCGTCACCCCGGCCGAGGCGCACACCGTCTCCCCGGTCAACGCCAACGCGTCCACCGCCACCCGCTCCGTGCTCAACTGGCTCGCCCACCTGCCCAACCGGAGCAGCAACCGGATCGCCTCCGGCTTCTTCGGCGGCTACAGCAACAGCGGCTTCTCGCTGACCCAGACCGAGGAGTTGCGCTCCGCCACCGGCCAGTACCCGGCGATCCTGAGCTGTGACTACGGCTCCGGCTGGGCGACCAACAACGACATCACCGCGCTCGTCGACCACTCCTGCAACCCGTCGCTGAAGTCCTGGTCCGCCAACGGGGGCCTGGTCACCATCAGCGTGCACCTGCCCAGCCCGGCCAACGCCAACGGCGGCGGGCTGAACACGCCGATGGGCAACTTCGCCGACCTGCTCAACCCGTCCACCGCCGCCGGCGCCCGCTGGCGCCAGCTCCAGGACAAGATGGCCGCCGGCCTCCAGGACCTGGAGAACGCCGGGGTGCCGGTGCTGTTCCGGCCGTTCCACGAGGTCAACGGCGACTGGTTCTGGTGGGGCAACCGCGACCCCAACACGTTCCGGCAGGTCTGGCAGCAGATGTACGGCTACCTCACCACCACCAAGGGGCTGGACAACCTGCTCTGGGTCTACTCCGCCGACTTCAGCCGGGGCAACCGCACCGCCTACTACCCGGGCGGCTCCTACGTCGACATCGTCGGGATGGACGCCTACGACGACAACCCGCAGGTCTCCGGCATCCAGTCCGCGTACAGGGAACTGGTCGGGCTGGGCAAGCCGTTCGCGTTCGCCGAGATCGGGCCGGACAGCCAGGGCTCCTTCGACTACGGGCGCTGGGTCACCGCGTTCCAGCAGAGCTACCCGAAGACCTCCTACTTCCTGGCCTGGAACGACGGCTGGGGCCCGGCCCGCAACTCCGGTGGCAGCACGCTGTTCAACAACTCCTGGATCGCCAACCGGGGCGAGGTCGACCTGGGCGCCGTGACCGAGCCGGGTGGCGGCGGCACCACCCCGCCCCCGTCCGGCGGGACGCTGCTCAACGGCTTCGAGACCGGCACCGAGGGCTGGACCGGCGCAGGCGTCACCGGCGGGCCGTGGCAGGTCACCGAGTGGGCCTCGCAGGGCATCCGCTCACTCAAGTCCGACGTCAACCTGGCCGCCGGGGCGGCGTACCTGAAGAAGACCGCCACCACCAACCTGAGCGGGCGCGGCACGTTGCGGGCCACCGCGCGGGTCGCGCCGTGGGGCAGCTTCGGCGCCGGCAGTCAGGCCAAGCTGTACGTCAAGACCGGCGCCGGCTGGCAGTGGTTCGACGGCGGCACGGTGGCGGTGACGTCGGCCGGGGTGAACCTGTCGTTGTCGCTGTCCGGTGTGGCCAACCTCGGCGACGTGCGGGAGATCGGCGTGCAGTTCGTGCCGGGCTCCGGTGCGAGCGGCACCTCGGCGATCTACGTGGACAACGTCAGCGTCCAGTGAGGACGACAGGTCCGGCCCGGCCACCGCGCCGGGCCGGACCGCGAGCCCGCGCAGGTCCGGTGACCGACAACGCACGACTCTGGCGGCGGCTCCCGGCGCTGACTAGGCTTGCGCCGTTCGTCGTCCGCCGTCCGGTCCTCGTCGCCGAGGGCGCACGTCTGGAAGAGAGCCGGAGCGCATCGTTGTCCCCCAGCACGACGTGAGCCTCGCCGTCGCGGCGCCGGCCCGTCAACCGCTCGCCGGCCGTGTCGGACTCGTCGCGGCCGCCGTCGTCGTACTCGGGGAGATGATCTGGCTCGTCGCCGCGCTGCCCGGCGCGGCCCTGGTCAGCGACCTCGGTGCGATGGCGGTGTCGAGCTGGTCGGCGGTGCTCTGCGTCGGCGCGGCCCGCCGGCACCCGGTCGCGCTGCGGCGGTTCTGGGGGCTCCTCGCGGCCACCATGCTGCTCGCCGCGCTGGGCCGGGCGGTGTGGACCGTGGAACGGCTCGGCGGGATCGACCTGCCGCACACGCCGCTGGTCGGCGGCCTCTTCACCGCCGGCATCGTCACCGGCACCGCCGCGCTGCTGTGCTCCCGGGCCGGCCCGCGCAGCCTGGTCGGGCAGGCCCGCACGCTGCTCGACGGCGTGATCGTCGCGTTGGCCCTCATCCCGGTCGGCTGGGTGGTGGTGTTCCGCGACCTGGCCGACGCCGACCTGTCCGACCCGCTGCGCACGTTCGGGCTGCTCTACCCGATGTTCGACCTGATGCAGCTCACCATCCTGGTGGCGGTCGCCGGGCCGGGCCGGCACATGTGGCGGGCGCTCACCGTGATCGGCGCCGGGCTGGCGATCCGGGCCGGCGCCGACGCGGTCTACGTCTCCCTCGTCGCGCACGGCAGCTACGCCCCGGGGCACCCGGTCGACGTCTGCTGGCCGCTGAGCTACCTGCTGGTCGGCCTCGCCACCCGCTACCCGCCGCCGGGCGGCGGGGACGCCGACGACGACGCCGGTGAGTCGCCGCTGCCGCCGTGGTGGCGGGTCGCGCTGCCGTACCTGCCGGTGGGCGGCGCGATCGTCGCGGTGATGCTGTCCCGGCGGCCCACCGGGCAGACCCCGCACCTGGTCTTCGTCGGCATGATGGCGCTGCTCGGGGTGCTCGCGCTGCGGCAGGGTCTGGCCGCCAACGAGAACCTGCGGCTGGTCGCCCGGCTGCGCCGACTCGCCTACTCCGACCAGCTCACCGGCCTGCCCAACCGGCTGACCTTCATCCGGCGGCTGCGCCGGGCCCTGCGCGAGGGCGGGCCGGTCGCCGTGGTGCTGCTCGACCTCGACGGCTTCAAACAGGTCAACGACCGGTTCGGGCACGCCGCCGGGGACCGCCTGCTCACCACCACCGCGGAGCGCATGCGGGACGCGATCGGCCCGGACGGGATGATCGCCCGGCTCGGCGGCGACGAGTTCGCCGTGCTGGTCGCCGGGGACCGCCCGGTGTCGCCCGAGCGGCTCGCGGTCCGGCTGCTCGCCGCGCTCGAACCGCTGCCCGGCGAGGAGGACCTCGGCGTCCACCCGTCGGCCAGCATCGGCGTCGCCGAGTACGGCCCGCAGCACAGCTCGCACACCGACCTGCTCCGCGACGCCGACATCGCGATGTACGCGGCGAAGGCGTCCGGCAAGTCCGCCTGGCGGACGTGCACGCCGGAGCTGCGCGAGTCGGCGGTCAGCCGGGCCGAGCTGATCGCCGACCTGCGCCGCGCGGTCGACGAGGGCCAGTTGCTGATGGAGTTCCAGCCCATCGTCGACCTGGCCACCGGCACGGTCCGCAGCGCCGAGGCGCTGGTCCGCTGGCGGCATCCCCGTCTCGGCGTGCTCACCCCGGCGCGGTTCCTGCCGCTGGCCGAGGAGACCGGGCTGATCCTGGCCATCGACCGGTGGGTGATCCACGAGGCGTGCCGGGCGGCGGCGACCTGGCGTGAGCACGCGCCCGAGGTGACCGTCGCGGTCAACATCGCCGCCGCCCACCTGTGCCGGCCCGACCTGATCGCCACCGTCACCGGCGCGATGGGCGCGGCGGGCCTGCCGCCCCGCGCGCTCACGCTGGAACTCACCGAGTCGGCGTTGATCGAGGGCAGCGAGGCGGTGCTCGACCGGCTGGCGCAACTGCGTGACCTCGGCATCCGCATCGCCATCGACGACTTCGGCACCGGCTACTCGTCGCTGAGCTACCTGCATCGGATCCCGGCCACCGAGCTGAAGATCGACAGGTCCTTCGTGTCCCGGTTGGATGCCGGAGACGCCCGCGCGTACGCCACCGTGGAGATGGTCAACCGGCTGGCCGGCGCGTTCGACCTGGCGGTGGTGGCGGAGGGGGTGGAGACCGGCGCGCAGCACGCCGCGGTCACCGCGATCGGCTGCCGGCAGGGTCAGGGCTGGCGGTACGGCCGCCCGACCGCCCTGCCCGACCTGCTGCCCGCGCTGGCCGCCGCGGACGCCACCCGCTGACCGGCCCGGGCCCACACGGGTCGAAGGTCCCGGCCGGGACGGGGGGTTCGACCCTGCTCCGGGCACCCCGGCCGCCGCCACGATGGTTCTCGTCAATCCCCTCCAGCCGGGAGCCAGAGATGAAGCGACGCACACTCGACCTGTTGTTCAGCATCTGCGGACTGGGTCTCGCGGTCCTGCTGCTCGTCGTCGGCGTCGTCCTGACGACGAACGCCAACTTCGCCAACAACTACGTGCACGACCAGCTCGCCGCCCAGCACATCAGCTTCAAGCCGGCCGGACAGCTCACCGACGAGGAGCAGAAGTCGGCCTGCCTGCGCGAGTACGCCGGACAGCAGCTCACCACCGGCAAGCAGGCCGAGTGCTACGCCAACGAGTTCATCGGCCTGCACCTGACGTCGATCGCCGGCGGCAAGACGTACGCCGACCTCGGCGAGCCGCAGACCGCGCTGGGCGAGCAGGTGGCCCAGGCCGAGCAGGCGAAGGCCGCCAACCTGGCCGACCTGCAGAAGCAGCTCGCCGACGTCAGCGCCCAGCGGGACACCGTGTTCAAGGGCGAGACGCTGCGCGGCCTGCTGCTCACCTCGTACGGCTTCAGCGAGTTCGGCCGCAAGGCCGAGCAGGGCGCGTTGGCCATGTACCTCGGCGCGGCGCTGCTCCTGCTGCTCTCGGCCGCCGGCCTGGTGCACGCCGTGCGTACCCCGGCGAACGCCGCCTTCGCCGCTCCGGCGCAGGAGAGAATCACCACCTGACTTGACCCTCACGCCGCGGGAGGCGGGAGCCTCGGTCGTGGAAGGGAGGGAACCATGGCATACACGGTGGGACAGGTGGCGCGTGCGGCCCGGGTGACGGTCCGCACGCTCCACCATTACGACGAGGTCGGGCTGTTGCGGCCCAGCGGACGCACGCCGGCGGGCTACCGCCGCTACGACGACGCGGACCTGGACCGCCTGCAGCTCATCCGTTACTACCGCGAGCTGGGGTTCCCGCTGGACGAGATCGCCGAGATCCTGGACGACCCGGCCGCCGACCCGGTGGCGCACCTGAACCGGCAGCACGAGCTGCTGTCCGGGCGGATCGGCAAGCTCCAGGAGATGGTGGCGGCGATCGAACGCGCGATGGAGGCGAGGAAGTTGGGGATCCACCTGACGCCGGAGGAGCGGTTCGAGGTGTTCGGGGACGTCGACCCGGACGAGCACGCCGAGGAGGTCGAGCGGCGCTGGGGCGACACCGAGGCGTACCGGCAGTCGCAGGAGCGGGCCGGTCGCTACTCGAAGGAGGACTGGCTGCGCAACAAGGAGGTGAACGAGGACTGGGGCCGGCGGTTCGCCGCGCTGATGGACTCGGGCGCGCCGGCCGACGGGCCGGAGGCGATGGCGCTGGCCGAGGAGCACCGCCGGCTCATCACCGAGTGGTGGTACGACTGCCCGCTGGAGATGCACACCGGGCTGGCCGACATGTACGTGGCGGACCCCCGGTTCACCGCGTACTTCGAGGCGATCCGGCCGGGGATGGCCGCCTATCTGAACGAGGCGATCCACGCCAACGCGATCAGCCGGTCCTGACCCGGCATCGCCGGCACTCCTGGCACGATGGCCGGATGTTCATCGTCGCCGGCACCCTCTACGTCGATCCGGCCCGGCGGGACGCCTATCTGGCGTCCTGCGCCGACGCCGTCCGCGCCGCCCGCGCCGCGCCCGGCTGCGTCGACTTCGCGGTCAGCGCCGACCTGGTCGAGCCGGGCCGGATCAACGTGTACGAGCGGTGGGAGTCCGACGAGCAGTTGCTCGCGTTCCGGAGTTCCGGACCGGACGCCGAGCAGATCACGGCGATCCTCGGCGCCGAGGTGCACAAGTTCCGCATCGCCGGCGTCGAGGCCCCCTGACCGCCACCGCCGCCGCCCGACCTCGGCGGCGGCGCTCCGCGGACCGGTCCCGCCGGTTCGTCCGCGTCTCCGCGTCTCCGCCAGAGTGCGCTTCGGACTGCCTTTGGAGCTGAGTCGTTGGTGATGTCACCGGCCGGCGGGGCCCGCGCCCGGCCGTGCCCGCTGTCCCCGACAGCGCCGCCGGTCGGCATGACCGACCGAGTCGTCGGTGCTATCAGCTCCAAAGGCGGTCGCGGACGGACATCCGCCCAGGCGGGCCGGCGCGGCGGCCGGCTAGATGAAGACGTCGAGCAGGAGGACGCCGAGGAAGCCGACCACGGAAATGATGGTCTCCATCACCGACCAGCTCTTGATGGTCTGCCCCACGGTCAGCCCGAAGTATTCCTTGACCAGCCAGAAACCGGCGTCGTTGACGTGCGAGAAGAACAGCGAGCCGCAGCCGACCGCCAGCGCCAGCAGCGCCACCTCGGGGCCCTGGAGCGTGCCGGCCAGCGGCGCGACGATGCCGGCGGCGGTGATGGTGGCGACCGTCGCCGAGCCGGTGGCGACCCGGATGCCGACCGCGACCAGCCAGCCCAGCAGCAGCGGTGACAGGTTGGCGCCCTCGGCCGCGTTCGCGACCAGGTTGCCCACGCCGGCGTCGACCAGGACCTGCTTGAAACCACCGCCGGCGGCGACGATCAGCAGGATGCCGGCGATCGCCGGCAGCGAGCCGCCCAGGAAGCCGGAGACCTGGCTGCGGCTGAAGCCGTTGCGGTAGCCCAGGAAGATCATGGCGAAGATGACGCCGGCGAGCAGGGCCACGATCGGGGTGCCGGCGATGTCCAGCGCCCTGCGGCCGGCGGTGCCCTCGTCGAGGGTCAGCTCGCCGACGGCCCGCAGCAGCATCAGCACCACCGGCAGCAGCACGGTGACCACGGCGGCCCAGAGGGCGGGCGCGCGGCGGGAGCGCGGCCCGGCCGGCTCGTCGATCGACGCGCCCGGACGCCCCGCGCCGGGGTTGAGAAGGTCGTCCTCGGTGACCAGGTCGCCGTCGGCGTCGACCCGGCCGTCACCCGGGCGGGTCGGGCTGCGGTCACCGGCGACCGCCAGGTCGCGGCGGGTGGGCAGCAGCGCCTCGGGCGCGGTGGCCGGCACGTAGCGGGCGATGAAGTTGCCGAAGACCGGGCCGGCGATGATCACCGTGGGGATCGCCACCAGCAGGCCCAGCGCGAGCGTCTGGCCGAGGTTGGCGCCGAGCGCGTCGATCGCCACCAGCGGGCCCGGGTGCGGCGGCACCAGGCCGTGCAGCACCGACAGGCCGGCCAGCGCCGGGATGCCGATCTTCATGAGCGGCACGTCCACCCGGCGGGAGACCAGCAGCACGATCGGCACCAGCAGCACCACGCCGACCTCGAAGAAGAGCGGCAGGCCGATGAGCGCGGCCACCCCGGCCATCGCCCAGGGCAGCGCGCCGCCGGAGACCCGGCCGACGACCCGTTCGACGATGCTGTCCGCCCCGCCCGACTCGGCGAGCATGCCGCCGATCATCGCGCCGAGCGCGATCAGCAGGCCGACGCCGCCGACCGTGGAGCCGACCCCGCCGCTGAACGAGGTGACGACCTTGTCGGCGGAGACGCCGGCGACCACGCCCAGCACCGCGGCGCCGAGGATCAGCGCCAGGAACGGGTGCACCTTGCCCCAGGCGATGAGCAGCACCACCGCGGCGATGCCCAGCAGGGCCGCGATGACGAGTTGCGTGTCGCCGGCGTTCGTGAGTGGTTCCGCCGGCGCGGCGAGCAGTGTTACCACGGCAATCACGACCTCTGGTTGGTCATCGGGGAGGGGCGGTCGGTGGTGGCTCCGGCGGCAGGCTCGGGGCCAGCCGTCGCAGCGACGCGAACGTGGGCACGAGCGCGTCGTACAACTCGGAGAAGAGGGGGAGCAGCGCCGCGTACGTCGCGGCGGCGGCGGGATCGGGGTGGACCGTCTCGTCGATCCGGACCAGGTCGGCGGCGACCTCGACCGAGGAGATCAGGCCGAGCGCCTGCATGCCGAGCAGGGCGGCCCCGAAACCCGACCCCTCGTGCCCGGCCGGGAAGCGCACCGGCGTGCCCAGCGCGTCGGCGAGGATCTGCCGCCACAGCGGGCTGCGGGCGAAGCCGCCGCTGGCGCGCACCTCGCGGACCTCGTTGCCGGCCGCGCGCACCGACGCCAGGACCAGCGCGAGCTGCTGGCAGACCCCCTCCAGCGCGGCCCGCACCAGGTGCGGGCGGCCGTGGCCGTGGGTCAACCCGATGTACGCGCCGCGCGGCAGCGCGCTCCAGTGCGGCGCCCGCTCGCTGAGCAGGTACGGCAGCATGATCAGCCCACCGGAGCCGACCGGCGCCTGCACGGCCAGGCCGAGCAGTTCCTCCTCGGCGTCCTCGCCCAGCTCCGGGGCGAGCGCGTCGTGCGCCCACTGGAGCACGATCCCGCCGTTGTTGATCGCGCCGCCGACCACCCACCGGTCCTCGGTCAGCGCATAGCAGAAGACGCCTCCGAGTGGGTCCACGCCCGGGCGCTCCACCATTACCCGCATCGCGCCGCTGGTGCCGATCGAACAGGCGACCACGCCGGGGCGTACCGCGCCGAGGCCGAGGTTGGCCAGCGGGCCGTCGCCGGCACCCACCACCAGCGGGGTGTCCGCCGGCAGGCCGGTGGCCCGGGCCGCGTCGGCGGTCAACCCGGGCAGCACGTGGGTGGTGGGGACGAGCTGGGGGAGCTGCTCCTCGGTGATGCCGGCGATGCGCAGCGCCTCGGTGTCCCAGGCCAGCCGGTGGATGTCCATCAGGCCGGTGGCCGAGGCGACCGAGTGGTCGGTGACCAGCGCCTCGGCCAGTCGCCGCAGGACGAGGTCCTTGATCCCGACCCAGTGCGAGACCCGCTCGTGCAGCTTGGGTTCCTGCTCGGCGAACCACACCAGCTTGGGCAGCGGCGCCATCGGGTGCACCGGGGTGCCGGTGCGCCGGTGCAGCGCCAGCCCGGACGGCGCCGCCCGCAGGCGCTCGGCCTGCGCGCTGGCCCGGGAGTCGGCCCAGGTGATCGACGGGGTGAGCGGGTTGCCCTCGGCGTCCAGCCCGATCAGGCTGTGCATGGCGGTGCTGAAGGACAGGCCGGCGACCGGCGCGCCCAGCTCGTCGACGACCGCGCGGATCACCCCGAGCACGGCCTGGTAGATGACGTCCGGGTCCTGCTCGGCCCAGCCCGGGTGCGGCTCCTGGAGCGGATAGCCGATCGAGTGACTGGCCAGTTGCCGGCCGTCGGTGTCGAACGCGACCGCCTTGCTGCTGGTGGTGCCGATGTCCACGCCCAGCACGACGGTCGGGTCGCCCACCGGTGCACCTCCGCTCCCAGCGGGGGCCGCGTACGCCCGGCCCTGCGGCTGACGTTACCGACGAGTCCAGCGGCCCGCATGGCGAAGCGGAGCGACCGGACGAGGCCCGGCACGAAACATGGATCGACGCGGCGTTTTCCGCCGATCGCGTCCGTCAATCAACCAATCGGTCTAATTAGTGACTTTCGCGTGTCTTCGCACCCCTGCCCGGCCGTTGATACCGGTGACACCCCGGTTGGTGGGCTCGCGCGGCGGAGGAGTCGGCGTGGCGATGACTGATTCGACGGGTTCCACATGGCGTTACCGGTGGGCGCACCGGCAGAACGAGCGGCGGCAGCGCGCGTTCCGCGCGGCCGACGAGGCGTGGCGCCGCCGCGACGACGAGCTGCGCCGCCTGCGTACCCTCGCGGTGTCCTTCCACGGGTCGGAGCGGGCCGGCGTGGGCCTGCCGATGGAGCTGACCCCCGGCGAGGTGGTCTTCTGGACGCTGCCGGCCGCGCAACTGGTCGAGGTGCGGCACACCGCCGTGCTGCCGGCCCCCGACCTGACCGTCGACCCGGACCCGCCGGTGCTGCGCCCACGCCGCCCGGAGGGGATCCGGGTCGTCGACGCCGGGCTGGCCGTGCTCACCAACCGCCGCCTCGTCCTGCTCGGCGGCCGCGGCCGGCGCGACTGGACGTACGGCCGGATGACCGGACTGTCCCACGACCCGGCGGCGCCGGTCACCCTGATCCAGGTGCTGGACCGGCGGCGCACCTCGGGCCTGCTGCTGCCCACCGGCGCGGCGGCCGACTTCCGGTTCACGCTCACGCTGGCGTTCGCCGACGCGATCGAGCAGCGTGCCGCGGTCGTCGCCGAACTGGACGAGCTGCTCGCCGAACACGCCGAGCTGCGCCCGCGACGCCCGGCGGTGCTCACCCCGGCCCAGGCCCGGTTCTCCGCACGGTTGCCGGGCGGCCGGCGCACCGTGGCGGTCGGCGCGGCGCTCGCGCTGGCGGTGCCGGCGATGCTCGTCGAGTCCAACCCGCCCACCCGGGCCGGGTCGGAACGCGCCGCCGCCGCCACCCCGGCCGCCACCGCCTCGCCCGCGCCGCCGGCGGTCGCCCCCGCCGTGCAGGTCCGGCCCAGCACCGGCCCGGAGCCGCGCCGCAGCCCGTCCGCGCCGCGCGGCGCCGACCCGCAGCCGACCGTCGAGCGCCGCTGCGGCGCGCCGCCGAACCCCTTCGGGTACGACTTCTGCGGCGGCCAGCGGGTCCGCAGGCCCGCCGCCGAGGTGTGCGACTGGTTCGAGTGCGCGTCCGGGTTCTGGTCCGGCCGGGGCTGGCTGGTGCAGTGCCGCGACGGCGCGATCAGCCGCACCGGCGGGCAGCGCGACGTGTGCGCCGGCCACCGCGGCCCGCGCCGCACCGTCTGGATGTAAGGAGGGGCCCCCTGTTAACGCTTCCGGTATAGGCGGGGCCCCCGCTTAACACCCTGGGCGCGCAGCGGCAGCAGGCCGGACAGGACCAGCGCGGCGCCGACCGGCAGCAGGTCCAGGTTCACCGCGATCGCCACGAACCCGAGCAGCACCAGCACCGGCGCCCACACCGGCAGCAGCCGCGTCGCCGCCGCCCGGTAGAGCAGCACCAGCAGGCCCAGCTCGAACAGCGCCGGGCCACCGAACAGCACCACGCCCGGGGTGTCCACCGCGTCGGCGAGGCGCGGGAACAGGTCACCGAGGATCACCCAGACGAACGCGGCGGCGCCGACCAGGCCGGCCAGCGCGGCCACGTCGTCGAGCGTCCGCAGCCGGCCCGACCGGGTACGCAGCACACCGTGCAGCCCGACGATGAGCGCGGCGAACCCGAGCACGCCGACCAGGAACAGGGTGTGCCCGGTGTTTCACGCCCAGGCGCCCTTGTCGCTGTGCCCGTCCAGGCGGTCGAGCAGGCGCAGCAGCCCGTAGCCGAGCAGCAGCGACGCCGATGTCACACCTACCGGCCGCAACCAGCGGATCGCCGCATGCGTCGGGGAATCGAGAAGGCTCATTGCCTCAGCCTGTCCGCCGCCGGCCGCCGGGACATCAGGGGTCGGCCCCGCGCCGCTCCCGGATGAATCCGCTCGCCTCCCGTAGGGGTGCTCGGTTAGCGTCCGGCCGTGTCCCGCACCGTGACAGTGGTCCTGGTCGACGCCGCCGGACGGCCGCTCGGCGCGCTGCCCCCGTTCGAGGTGCCGGACCCGTGGTGGCAGCAGGTGGCCTCGGTCGTCGACGGCGCCCGCCGGCGGCACGGCGTCGACGTGGCCGTGCTGCGGTTGCTCGGCGCCGACCGTCCGCACCCACCCGGCGGCCACGTCCGCTACCTCGCCCAGCTCCTCGGCCCGCCCGCCGGTCACGGTGCGCCGGAACGCGATCTCGGCCGGCAGGGTGCGCGGGAACGCGATCCCGCCGGGCACGGCGCGCGGGAACGCGAGCCCGCCGGCGTACCCCTGGAACCGGCGGCCGTGGACCTCGCGCCGCATCCGCTGCGCCAGCCGTGGGCGGAGGCCGGCGGCCCGGCCCGCAGCGTCGCCTGGGCCACCGACGAGCTGCGCCGCCTCGGCCGCCCGGTGACCGCCGTGGCGCAGCAGCGCACCTGGAACCTCTCCGCGATCTGGCGCCTGGACACCCCGCACGGCCCGGCCTGGCTGAAGCAGCTCCCCACGTTCGCCCACCACGAGCCCACCGTCCTGACCTGGCTCGTCGGCGGGCCGGTGGTGCTGGCGGTGGGTGGGGAGGGGCGGGTGCTGGTGGAGGACGTGCGGGGGGAGGACCGGTACGGGGCGGGGGAGGTCGAGCGGGCCGGGATCGCGGTGGCGCACCACGCGGTGCAGATGAGGGCCGTGGGGGCGGTGGACCGGCTGGTCGGGAACGGCGTACCCGATCTTCGGGGAGCGCGGCTGGCGGAATGGGTCCGGGCTCGGCTGGCCGGGCACGACGTGTCCGTGGCCGCCGGGCTGCTCGACGGGCTCGACGAGCGGCTGCGGCGGGTCCGCGACTGCGGGCTGCCGGACACGCTCGTGCACGGCGACCTGCACCCGGGCAACGTGCGCGGCGACGGCACCCGCCCGGTCGTCATCGACTGGGCGGACGCGTTCGTCGGCCACCCCGGGTTCGACATCCTGCGCCTCACCGAGGACCTCGCCCCGTCCGCCGCCGCCCGGCTGGTCGAGGCGTGGGCCGACCGGTGGCGGGCCGCCGCGCCGGGCGGCGACCCGCGCCGGGCGCTCGACCTGCTCCGGCCGGTCGCGCCGCTGCGGCTGGCCGCCGTGTACGCGATGTTCCTCGCCGGCATCGAGCCGAGCGAACATCCCTACCACGTACACGACGTGCCGGCCGCGTTGGCGCAGGCCGCAGCCGAGGCGCGACGCTAGACCCGGCGTACCGGGATCCACAACTCCGCGTCGGCGGTGTCGCCGCCCTCGGCGATCCGCACCTGGGAGATCTCCGGCCCGGGCCGCGTCTCGTAGGGGTTCGACGGGAACCACTGCGTGAACACGTCCCGCCACAGATGCTGCAACGCCTGCGGGAACGCCCCGGAGCTGCGGAACACCGCCCAGTCGCCGGCCGCCACCGGCAGGCTGTCCAGCCCCTCCGGCACCTCCGCGCCGGTCACCACACCGTGCCAGTAGTCCAGCTCGGTGCCTTCCGCGCGGTCACCGGCCAGGTCGTCGCTGACGTTGACGACGCCGCGCGGCTCCTGGTCGGAGAGCGCCTCGATCCGGCGTACGGTCTCCGGGTCCACGCTCTTGAGGAACGCCACGATGTGCGGTTCATCCCCTCGTGGACCAGCAGCACCCGCGCCTTCAACCCGACGAGCCGGAACGCCTCCTTGGTCACGATTCGATAGTCCATGCTTGTGCTCCCTTCGACGACGAGCCGGAAGGACATCCGGGGCTGGGACCGCAGCACCGATCCGACGCGCCTCGCCTCGGCCGGGCCGACGCCGTGCACGGCCCGGAACGCGCGGGCGAACGCCTCGTTCGAGCCGTACCCCCAGCGGACCGCCACGTCGAGCAGCGACTCCCGGCCGGCGAGCACGTCGGCGGCGGCCACTGTGAGCCGGCGGCGGCGTACGTACTCCGACAGCGGCACCCCGGCCAGCGCCGAGAACAGCCGCCGGAAGTGGTGCTCCGACACGCAGGCGACCCGGGCCAGCGCGGCCACGTCGAGCGGCTGGTCGAGCCGTTGTTCGAGGTGGTCCATGGCGTGGTTGAGCCGATCCAGCACCCGATGCTCCCTCCTGGTTACGCCTACGACGCTAGGGTGCCGCCCACCCGCCGATTCGACCTCACCGGACCCGTTCCGGTCGCCCGGCCGGGGCGACTGGCGGGGGTGTCGCATCATGGCGTCGTGATCAACTGGAAGCGGCGCCACAAGAAAAAGAAGAAGGACCGGGACTGGTGTGACTGCGACTGCGACCTGGTCGACTGCGACGGCCCCGGTTGTTGCGACCTCGGACTCTTCTCGACACTGCTCACCCTCGGCTCGGTGACCGCCGGCATCGCGCGCGCCCCGGTCGTGGACCGGGCCGGGCGGGCGGCGATCCTCGGCTACCGGCGTCGGCTGTCGCACCGCTGGCCGGGGACCTGCCGCTTCACGCCGACGTGCAGCGCGTACGGACTGGCGGCGGTGGAACGGCACGGCCTGGCGGTGGGCGGGCGGCTGGCCGCCGATCGGGTACGCCGTTGCCGCCCGGGCGTCCCGCGCGGCACCCACGACCCGCTGCTCTGACCATATCGGGCCGCGCTGGCCGGTCGGCTGGACCGGTTGGACCGGGCTGACCGCGCGGGACCGGGCTGACCGCGCCAGACCGGGCTGGACTGGAAGTCAGGGGAGCGGTGTGGGGCCGCCGAAGACGACCGGGACGCCGGGGGAGTGCAGCACGCTGACCGGTGGGCCGTCCGGCGCGGGTAGGCCGGCGGCGGTGACCAGCTCGTCGTCCAGGTGCAGCAGCTCGGCGCGGTGCAGCGGCCACTGCGGATGCCAGTTCGGCAGGTGAAGGGTGCGCCCGTGGGCCCGGGTGTGCAGGCCCCAGCGGGCGGTGAGGAAGTGCTCCAGCGGCGTCGGCTCGGCGATCGGCGCGCCGACGCGGACGGTCATCCGGCTGGACGCGCCGGCCGGGCCGGGCCAGCGGCGTCGGCAGCGGTAGGTGAGCGTTTCGCCGGCGCGGTCCAGCCGCATCGCCGACCACTTGTAGGGCAGGCGGAGGCTCAGCTGGGCGACCAGCACCGGCACCAGCCGGGACGCGTCCAGCGAGCGGAACACCACCGCCCGCCGGCCGGCGCCGTCGACCGAGTAGAGCCGCACGTTGGTCTCCCAGAACGTGCCGAAATAAGGGATGCCCGGCCCCCGGCCGAACCCCAGCCCGACCATCCGGAAACCGATCAGCCCGACGTAGGTGAGCCCGTCGATCGTGTCGGGCCGGGTGCCGGCCGGCAGCAGCGGCGCGACCCGCTCCGGCGGGGCCGCCCAGTGCAGGAACGTCAGGTCGTGCCAGCGCTGCGCCAGCCAGGCCCGACGGATGGCGCGGGTGGGCGCGTGCTCGACCGGCTCGATCTCCACCCGCCCATCCTGCCTCCCGGCGGGCCGGCCGGTCACTCCGGCCGGTGGCAGACCGCCTCGACGTTGTTGCCGTCGGGGTCGCGGACGAACGCGCCGTAGTAGCCGGCGTGGTATTCCGGCCACACCTTCGGCGCGTGCAACACCTCGGCGCCGGCCGCCACCGCCGCCTCGTGGAACGCCCGCACGGCCGCCCGGTCGGGCGCGGTGAACGCGATGTGCAGCGGCGCCGGGGCGGAGTCGGCCGGCGCGGGCTCGACCCAGAAGTCGGGCGCGTCGACGCCGTAGCCGATCGGGCCGGGCTCCATGATCCGCCGCCCGCCCAGCGGGGCGAGCACCGTGTCGTAGAACGCGGCGCTGGCCTTCAGGTCGCGCACCGCTACGGAGAAGTGGTCGAGCACGTCGCCTCCCGCTGATCGCCGATGACCCCGCCAGGCTACGAGCCGGCTACGACACTTCCCGGCGCACCGACCGCACCCCCGCCCGCGACCTCGTCCGGCGGCGCGGACGCACCCCCGGACCCGGTCCCACCCGGACGGCGGCCGGTGCGCCGCCGCCGGGCGGTGTCCGCGCCGATCAGCAGGCCGGGAAGCGCGCCGAGCAGCCAGATCAGGCCCACCGGCCAGTGGATCAGCGCGCCGACCGCGCCCCGCACCCGGGGCACCTCACTGAGCACGTAGGACGCCTGCGGGTCCGACGACCGGCACTCCAGCGTCCACGCGCCGGCCGCCGGCAACCGGACCGATGCGACCCAGGCGAACGCGGTGGCGTCACCGCCGAAGTTGCCGGGCGGCACGGAGACCGGCTCGGCCACCCGGACCGTCGAGGCGGCGTCGGTGAGCCGGCAGTCCGCGCCCGCCGGGGCGTCACCCACCCCGAAGATCGCGTACGCGCCGGGCGCCGGCACCGTGACCCGCCCGGCCGACGTGGCGTAGGGGCCCGTTCCGCCGTACTCGCTCGGGACCAGCCCGCTCGTGCTGCCCTCGGCGCCGAGCCGGACCGCGGACTGCGCCAGCAACGCCCCGAACACGACGGCGAGGCAGCCGACCAGGTAGCCGCGCCGCGACGCCGGGCGGCCCCGGTGGGCACGACGGCCGCCGACGGCGTACCCGATCAGGGCCCCGACCACCGCGAGCGCCAGGCCGCCGAGCAGCGCCCGCCCCCAGCGGGCCTCGCCGGTCAGCGGCGCCACCCAGCGGAAGAAGGCCAGCGACGCGCCCAGCAGCAGGGCCGTGACCAGTGTGGACGTGGCGACCGCGAGCGCCGGGCCGGCGGGGCCGCGATGCCGCGGCTGACCGGCCGCGACCACGGCGGCGAGCACCGGTGACGCGAGCACCGGCCACCACAGCGCGGCGACGACCGGCGGGTCCTCCTCCCAGCGGTGGGTCCATCCGAAGAAGACCAGCGGGGCCGGTACGGTGGCCAGCAACCAGGCCGTCAGCACCTCCGCGCGCGCCGTCCGAAAAGGATTGGTCACCGACGGTAGGATACCCGGTGACACAGTCGGACACACGGGGGAAGCGATGTTCGAGCGACTGGGCAGGTTCGTCGTCGGCAAGGCCTGGTGGGTGATCGGCGGCTGGCTGCTCGCCGCGATCGCGATCGTGGTCACCAGCCCGTCGCTGAGCGACATCACCTCCGCCGACCAGGAGAGCTTCCTGCCGCGCTCCTACGAGTCGGTGCAGGCCACCGAGCTGGCCAGCAAGGCGTTCCCGCAGGCGGCCACCGCCACCGCCACCGTCGTGGTCAAGCGCGCCGACGGCAAGCCGCTCACCGCTGCCGACGAGGCCCGCGTCGGGCAGCTCGCCCAGGCGCTCAAGGGGCGCAACATCCCGCAGACCACCGGCTACCTCACCGGCCCGCAGGCCGTCGCGCCGGACAGGTCGGTGCAGATCATCACCGTCGGCCTCGACGCCGACAGCCCCGACGCCCCGAAGCTGCTCGACGCCGTACGCGACCTGCGCGCCGCCCTCGGCCCGGAGCTGGCCGGCAGCGGCCTGACCGCCGGGGTGGCCGGTGACGTGGCCAGCTTCGTCGACAACGAGGACACATTCAACTCGGCGTTCGCGATCGTCGGCGTCGCCACCATCATCCTCATCATCGGGCTGATTCTGATCATCTTCCGCAGCCCGATCGCCGCGCTGCTGCCGGTCGTGGTGATCAGCGTGGTCATGTCCGTCACCACCGGGCTGGTCGCCGCCGCCGGCAAGGCGTTCGACCTGAACGTCAGCCAGGACCTCCAGACCATCCTGCTGATCGTGCTGTTCGGCATCGGCACCGACTACATCCTGTTCCTGCTGTTCCGCTACCGGGAACGGCTGCGCGCCGGCGACGACAAGCGCACCGCGATGATCGTCACGGTGCAGCGGGTCGGCGAGGTCATCACGTCCGCCGCCGGCGCGGTCATCGTCGCGTTCCTGGTGCTGCTGCTCGCCTCGCTCGGCTTCTTCGGCTCGCTCGGCCCGGCGCTCGCCATCGCCGTCGGCGTCATGCTGGTCACCTCGCTGACCCTGATCCCGGCCATCGTGTCGCTGCTCGGCCGCTGGGTGTTCTGGCCGTCGAAGGCGTGGCAGCGTACGCCGAAGGCGACCCTGTCCCGGCGGCTCGGCGCCGTCGTCGGCCGCCGGCCCGCGGTGGTGGCCGCGGCCTCCGGCGTGCTACTCGTCGCGCTCGCCGCCGGGGTGCTCGGCTACAAGGCCGACTACGACTTCAGCGCCGGCTTCCCGCAGGACACCGAGTCGGCGCGGGCCGCCCAGGACCTCCAGCGCGGCTTCGCCGCCGGCGCGCTCGCGCCCACCGAGGTCTACCTGACCACCGGCAACGGCACCCCGCTCACCGACCAGCAGGTCAACGACTTCGCCGCCGCGTCGGCGAGCGCGCCGGGCGTGGCCCGGGTGCAGCCGGCCGAACGCAGCGCCACCGACCCGAGCGTCGCCCGGATCAGCCTGCTGCTCGACGAGAACCCGGTCTCCAACGAGGCGATCACCCTGGTCCGCGACGACCTGCGGGACGCGCTGCACGACAAGGCCCCATCGGGTACGAAGGCACTGGTCGGCGGCCCGACCGCGATCTTCGCCGACATCAACTCGGCGAACAACCGGGACCTGTCGGTCATCCTGCCGGTCGCCGCCGGCCTGATCGCGCTCATCCTCGCGCTGCTGCTGCGCAGCCTCGTCGCGCCGATCTACCTGGTGATCGCCGTGCTGCTCAACTTCGCGGCCACGCTGGGCGCGACCGTCTACGTGTTCCAGGGGCTCCAGGGCAACCCCGGCGTCACGTTCCAGCTGCCGATCATCCTCTACCTGTTCGTGGTGGCGATCGGCACCGACTACAACATCCTGATGATCGCCCGACTACGCGAGGAGGCCCGGGAGGGCCACGAACCGCACCAGGCCGCGGCGATCGGCGTGGAACACGCCGGGCCGACGGTGGCCGCGGCCGGGCTGATCCTGGCCGGCACGTTCGGGGTGCTGATGCTCGCGCCGATCTCGTTCCTCCAGCAGATGGGGTTCGCGGTGGCGATCGGGATCGTGCTGTCGGCGTTCGTGATGTCGATGTTCTTCGTGCCGGCGCTGACCGGATTGATCGGGCACAAGGCGTGGTGGCCGGGGCACGGGGACGAGCGGCGTGACGGCGGGGGACGGCACGCGGCGGCGGAGCCGGTGGGCGCGGCCGAGGTCTGACCGGCCGCTAGTCGGCGTCCTGCGGTTCGTTCTCCCAGCGACCCAGCGCCGCGCACAGGTCGTCGAGGAACGCGTCGAACTGTGCACGGTCGTATCCGTGTGCGACGAGAGGAAGCTCTTCACGGCCCGCCGAAACGGGCGAGTGACTACGCCACCTGGTCCGACGACTCCCGCATGTCGTCGAGTTCGAGGAGTACCAGGCAGGGGCGGCCGTCCGTCGGGCTCCGGTGGGTCAGCGAAAGATTGAGAGGCTACCCGTCGGCCGGTATCAGCAGAAGCCCCGCGGACGGGTTCATGTTGACCTTGTAGCAGGTGGAGACCAGCACCTGTTGTCGAGGATCAGACAGTCGATCTCCGTCCACAGCCGCAGACGGTCGATCCTGAGGTCGGCCTGCCGAACGGTCAGTCCGGGAGCGCCGATGTGGAACCGGATCGGCCGCATGCTCATGACCGTGGACTAGCGCCGAGCAAAGGCTGGGCGCCCCGAAGACCAGATTCCCGACCACGCGGAAGCTGCTGTCCCGGCGGACGCACAGCAGCACGAACGCACCGAAGGCCACCCTCGTCATGCCGCCGGCGAGTATGAGCCGGCGCCGGCGAAGCTCCATCGTCAAGCCCCGCGCCCCGAGGTTCCGGCCGGGATGGTGGCAGCCGGGCGCAAGCCACGATGGCGGCGGGAAACCGCTTTCGGCCGGCTTTCGTCCGAGCGGGCTCCGAAACATGTCGAAACGGACCTTGATCGTGTCAGCTCGGTCAGTGAATTGCTGACGACCGAGGACTCCCGCTCACGGGACTCCGACCGGTAGGGTCCAAAGACCGTCATGGGGAGGTCGGTTGTGATGTACGTGTTGTCGCGGCACATGTCGCAGGCGAGTCGTAATCCGTGGATGTGCCAGGCCCCGCCGGGCTGACCGCTCGGCTCCTCGAACCATCGACTAGTAACAGACCTGACCAGCGGGAGAGAAAGTGTGAACGAGGAGGAGCTCCCTCCGGAGCCTCAGCTGATGGAGTCGCTTAGAGCCGTCGGCTACTCACTTGAGGCGGCGGTCGCCGACCTGATCGATAACTCGATCACCGCGCAGGCAAACCGTGTCGAGGTGTTCTTTAGCGCGGAGGGCGAGCCTTACCTGGCTATCGTCGACGACGGAACCGGAATGAACGCCGACGAGGCTCGCGCTGCGATGTGTCTGGCGGGCACGGGCGCCGCTAGGAGCAGGCGGCCCGACGACCTTGGTCGCTTCGGACTAGGACTCAAGACCGCGTCACTCTCCCAATGCCGCGAGCTCACGGTGGTGACCAAACGGGACGGTGTGGTGACGGCGCTGCGTTGGGACCTTGACTACCTCACCCGCTCGAGGCGCTGGGCGCTGCTCACCCTCTCCGAGGCGGAGGCCTCGAACCTCCCCCGCTACGACGAGATCAAAGCGAACCCGAGCGGGACCTTGGTCGTCTGGCGGCACTTCGACCGTCTCCCCTCGGCCAGCCAGACAATTTTTGCCAAGGCCTTCAATGAGCAGATGCTCAACGCTCGGGCGCACCTCTCACTCGTCTTCCATCGCTTCATCTCGGGCGAGGACGACAAGCCCAAGGTCGCGATGGCGCTGAACGGTGTCCGGCTGAAGGTTGTCGACCCCTTCCTCACGGTGCACCGGGCCACCCAGAAAGGGCCGGCCGAGTCCTTTGCCATCGCTGGCGCAAGGATCGACGTTCAGCCGTTTACCTTGCCCTACATCTCGAAGCTTTCGCAGACCGATAAGGAGACCGCGCAGATCGCCGGCCGGCTGCGCGACAGCCAGGGCTTCTACATCTACCGGGCCAGGCGCCTAGTCATCTGGGGAACCTGGTTCCGCCTTGTGCCGAAGGACGACCTCGGCAAACTGGCGCGCGTCCGCGTCGACATCCCGAACACCCTCGACCACCTGTGGTCTCTTGACATCAAGAAGTCCGCGGCCGTCCCGCCGACGGAGATCAGAGACCAGCTGAAGCGCTTGGTGGACCGGATCGTCCACCCGAGTCAGCGCACTCAGCTGTACCGGGGCCGGCCCGCGGCAGCTTCGGATAGGGTCGTCAGGACGTGGAAACTTATCGACGAACGCGGCTCGTTCCGATATGAGCTCAATCGCGAGCACCCGCTGCTCGCCGCCCTTGACGAGCAACTGGAGAACGGCGCACGTCGGCTGCTGTGTGAGCTGTTGAGGACCATCGAGTCGTCCTTTCCCGTCGAGGACGCCTACAACCGCCTAGGCGGTGACAGCGCGCACGCGCCCCAGCATTCGGACGAGGGTGAGCTCCTCGACTACGCGGTCACCCTGTGGTCCGTGTTCAGCCGAACCGGCGAGTCCGCGGACGACTTCGTCGCCCGACTGCGGTATGTCGAACCGTTCACACTCTCCCGAAACCCTGAAGCACTGTTGAGGAAGGCCGCGTCTTGATCAACGGAAACAGTCAGGAGCAGATCGCGGCCTTGGAGAAGGTCGTCGGCGCATTGCTCGCTGGCAGGACCCACTCGGAGGTACACCTCACCGAGATGGTGGAGCAGTACCGCCGAGCGGCCGCGCCCGACGCCACTGACGAGGATGTCGCCGCATTGGTCCGACGGCTGACGGAGCGGCTCAGCATCGACGTCGAGCAGGGCGTCGCCATCGTCGGCGAGGACTTCAAGCCATGGCTGCAGGACAAGAAGCGGCAGATGGACTGGTCGCGATGGCTCAACTTCAAGCAGTGGATGTTGAACGATGGGCGGCCGCCGCGAGTCATCGACAAGATGGACGAGCTCACCGACGAGATCCTTGACTTCGCAGGCGACCCTACTGCCGCGGGTCCGTGGGCGCGTCGGGGCCTCGTCATCGGCGAAGTTCAGTCCGGCAAGACCTCTACGTACCTCGCGCTCTTCAACAAGGCGGTCGATGCCGGCTACCGACTGATCATCGTCTTGGCGGGGAACACGGAATCGCTGCGTCAGCAGACCCAGGAGCGCGTCGACGAGGGGCTCATCGGTCGCGACACCAGCCTCAGTGTCGCCCGGCCCGGCATCCCCGCCCAGACCCGTTACATCGGAGTCGGGGCATTGGACTCGCGGCTCGCAAACGCCCAAGGCATGACGACGGTAATCCAGGACTTCCGGACCAGCAGCCTCGCCGCATCCAACATCACGGTCGGCACCGACTCAGCCGAGCCCTACGTCTTCGTGGTTAAGAAGAACAAGGCGGTGCTGGAAGCGCTCACCGAATGGCTGGGCCGGCAGCGCAAGGTAGGCGGCAAGCTGCCCCTTCCCCTGCTGCTCCTCGATGACGAGTCCGACTACGCCTCGGTCAACACCCGGGAGGACCACAATCCGACGACGATCAACAGCGGCATTCGTGGCATCCTCGATCTGTTCTCGCGAAGCTCCTACGTCGCGTTTACCGCGACCCCGTTCGCGAACATCTTCATCGACCACGAGGTCGAGAATGATCTGTTCCCGCGTCACTACATCTACGGCCTTGAGTCACCGTCCAACTACGTGGGCTCACAGGCCACCTTCGGATCCCTTGAGGAGCCCTCCGGCGCGATGCTCGTCGAACTGGGTGACGCCGAGGAGTTCACCCGTCTCGGGCACAAAGCACACTGGAACATCGGAGAAGTACCCGGGTCCCTCCGCGAGGCGATCCGCACCTTCTTCGTCGCCAACGCGGTCCGTGACCTGCGAGGCCAACGCGCGCCACGCTCGATGCTCGTGAACGTCTCCCGCTTCAAGCGCGTGCAGAGCCAGGTGTTCGACTCGGTACAGGACGAGGTCTTCACGCTGCGTAACGAGATCGAGGCCCACGCAGCCCAGTACCGCATGGGCCATCCGAACAGGACCCTCGACATCGTCAAGGAGACCTTCAATCGGCGGTACCCGAACATCACAGAGACGTGGGAGGAGGTCTTGGACGTACTCGCGGCCGCGGCGGCGGACATCCGCGTTCAATTGTTCAACTCAGACAAGGACCGCGTCCTGGGTGAGGAGGATGAGCACTGGGACCGGCCGCAGCGGATGATCGCCGTCGGCGGTGACGTGCTCAGCCGAGGGCTGACACTCCAGGGCCTGACGGTGAGCTACTTCTACCGCCGGGTCGTCGCCTCCGACACGTTGATGCAGATGGCGCGCTGGTTCGGCTACCGCGACGGCTACAAGGACATCTGCCGGATTTGGATCGATAAGGCATCCGCCTCCGACTACCGGCACGTCGCGGACTCGGTGGAGGAACTCCGCCGCGATCTTCGGCTGATGCTCCGCCAGAAGCTCACTCCGGAGGATTTCGGCATCGCGGTCAAGAAGCACCCTGGCGCGCTGCTGATCACCGCCAAAAACAAGATGAGGGCCGCCGAGACCCGAAGCAAGACCATCTCTCTCGCCGGTAAACGCATCGAGACCACCAAGCTGTCCTCTGAAAAAAAGGTGATTTCGGAAAATTGGTCGGCATTCCAGCGGCTCGGCGACGCGATCGCCGCGAGCACCGCCACCCGAAACGTGACGGGTCGCTGGCCGCGATGGACCGGCGTACCGAAGCGCGTCATCGCCAACTTCCTCAGCCAGTACCAGGCACACCCGTCGGACGCGATCTTCTCCGCGTCGGCGCTCAGCTCATTCGCGAGGCATGCGACCGCACCTGAGTTTCAGACCTGGGACGTCGTAGTGGTCAACGGCAGTAGGGAGCAGGTCCCAGAGGAGTTCGCTGGTGTGAAGTTTTACCCTCCGCGGCGAACGATTGACAGGGGGGCGGATAAGGAGCTGCGCGTAAGCGGCACGAGTAGCCGACTAGCGGGCCCCACCGACGTCCGCGTTCTCCTGTCTAATAATGACGTCCAAGCTGCCGTCGCTGACGCAGGCGCCGATGGCAAAGGCAAGAATCCTCCGGAAACGGTCTTCTACAGCCGCCTTCGCCGGCCAGCCATGCTGCTGTACCCGCTGCTGCCGCAGGATGACAAGCTTCCGCAGGGGGTTGATAGTAACAAGATCATCATTGCCGTAAAGCTTGCCATACCAGGCAGGGCCGGTGATCCCAAGGACTCACGGGGCGACGTCGAGTACGTCATCAACACGGTCGCGCAGCGGAAGTGGTTCATCGAGATCGACGAGTCCGAGATTGCGGATGAGGTCGATGACTGACCTCTTCGTCCTACGCTGGCGGCAAATCATAGCGTCGCCCAGTCCCGGAAAATTCGAGGTCGACTCCTCCCACCCCCTCCGGTTCATAGTCGGCGTCAACGACCGCGATGACCCGATGATCTTCATCATCGTCAAGGACAAACCGCCGCTCCCGGATCTGTCCGGGATCATCGAGGTGGAGCGGCGGCAGCGGACCGGCGACCATAAATGGACACTGGCGCTGTCACTGACCGATCGCCGTTTCCTCGAACCGTACCTTCAGTTCTCCACCGACTTGGTGTCCCGCACTGCCGATGCGGCCACCGAGGCGCAGGCCGTGGTGACGCTGCTCAAGGTCGTCGCCGAGTGGAAGCGGATGTTTGCTCGTGGACCCCGACCTCCGCTCAGTGAGGATGCCCTGAGAGGACTCATCGCCGAGCTGTGGTTCGGCGTCCACCTCCTGAGGCAGCGGGCGGAGGCAGCCAAGGTCGCGCTGGCTTGGCGGGGCCCGCACGGCAGTCATCAGGACTATGTCTTCCCGCTGGGCCCGAGGTACGAGGTCAAGTCCCGGCGGACCGACGCGAAGAGCATCCGGATCTCTTCACTCGAGCAACTTGACGCGGACCCGATCATCCTGGCGACGGTGACGCTGGTCGAGGTCGATGAAGGAACCGCTGACGCCGTCAACCTCCCGATGCTGGTCGATGGAATCTGTGCGGACTTGGTTGCTGACCGGGACGCCGCCCTCGCCTTCGACAAGGCTCTCGACGCGCTCCAGGTCGACTCCACAGACCGTCGCTACGCCGACCACTGGTTCGTCGCCACGGAATGCACCGAGTACAACGTGGCGCCTGATTTCCCGGCCATACGGCGCTCCGCCATCCCGGAGGCAGTCGTAGGCGCCACCTACGACATTCGGATCAGCGCGATCAAGGACTTCATCACCGACCGCTGGCGCAGAACCGCGGAGTAGGGGGCACTGATGGACCTGGCGGACTTTTACAAGGACCTCATGAACACCGTGGATACGCGGGCTGAGGTTGAGAACGATTATCGATCAACAGCATTCCTTGCTGAGGTTTCCGATCGCTTGGCGGAAGCGGAGGAGGTTGAGCAGCTCACCGTTCTGCACTTCGTCGGCACCGGCGAGCGTAAACGTGCGGTCGCTGTGAACGGGTTCGACCTGACTGACCAGGACGGGTCGGTCGCGCTAGCGGTGTCAGTCTTCGCGGACTCGGACGAGCCACTGACCCTGTCTACTGCCGACGCCCGCAAGGCATTTCAGTCGCTCGCCACCTATCTCGACGAGGCCGTCCGCGGCGTCTTCCAGCAGGGACGAGAGGAGAGCGGGCCCGAGTACCAGCTCGCCGAGGACCTCCGCATGCGCGGTCGCAATGTAACCCGCTATCGGATGTACCTCATCACCAACATGGAGATGAGCGGACGCGCGAAGGCGTTCAACAGCTCAGAACGTGACGGAATCAGGATCGACTACCACATCTGGGACCTGCGCCGGCTGCTCCAGGTGCATGAGTCCAGTCAGGGCCGCGAGGAGCTGGAAATCGACCTCTCGGAATGGCTTCCGCGCGGGCTGGATGCTCTGCGGACCTCCGAGACGGCCTCCGACGTCAAGACCTACCTCACCGCCATCCCTGCCCGCGTACTGGCAGACCTCTACGGGCGGTACGGAAGCCGGCTCTTGGAGGGCAACGTCCGCTCCTACCTGAGCACGACCGGCAGAGTGAACAAGGGAATACGCTCCACAGTGCTGTCGGAGCCGGCACGGTTCCTCGCCTACAACAACGGCATCACGGCGACGGCTACCGACTTGGAGTGGACGGCCGACGGACGAGCGATCAAGACTATCCGCGACCTCCAGATCGTCAACGGCGGCCAGACCACCGCTACGCTGTTCTACGTCCGCCGCGACAACAAGGACATCCCATACTTCGACGATGTCTTTGTGCAGACCAAGCTTGTGGTGGTGCGGCCCGAACAAGCGGTTGAGATGGTCCCGCGTATCTCACGTTACGCCAATAGCCAGAACAAGGTCAGTGAGGCGGACTTCTTCTCCAACAGCCCCTTCCACGTGAGGATGGAGGACCTGTCACGCCGGATCCTCGCGCCGGCGAAGCCCGGTGTGAACTTCCAGACCAAGTGGTTCTACGAGCGCACCCGGGGCCAGTACGCCAACGAGCAACGCAAGCTGAGCGTGGCTGACGCCAAGAAGTTCGCCGCCCTGTTCCCCCGGGGGCAGGTCATCACCAAGACCGACGCGGCGAAGTACGAGGTGTCGTGGGCGAAGAAGCCCCATCTGGTGAGCGCCGGCGCTCAGCGCAACTTCCTAGCCTTCGCCGATCAGGTGGCCGCCCAGTGGGGGGCATCGGAGGCGAACTTCAACGAGGTCTACTTCAAGCACCTCGTGGCGAAAGCGCTCCTCTACCACCGCATCCGCGCACTCGTTGCCAAGGCGAGCTGGTACCAGAGCGGCTACCTCGCGAACATCGTCACGTACACGATGTCGAAGTTGGCGGTGATCGTCGAGACCCACGCGCCGGGTAAGTCGTTCGACTTCGACCTCATCTGGGCGCGGCAGTCAGTGTCACCTGAGGTTGAGGAGACCAGTCTCGTTGTGGCGGAGAAGGTCTTTGACCTACTTACCGATGAGCGCCGTCCCATCGTGAACGTGACGGAATGGGCCAAGCGGGAGGCATGCTGGGAGTCGATCCGGAAGGCGTCCGTGGATGTACCAGAAGCTTTCCTGGCATCCTTGGAGTCTCGCGAACGGGTCGCCCAACGCCGCGCGGACGCAGTGGCGGTGCAGAAGATCGATTCCGGGATCATGGCTCAGACCACGGTTCTCCATATGGGTGCGCCTGCCTGGGAATCGGTGCGGCGGTTCGCCGTGGCGCGGCGTCTTGCGTCACCCACCCACCTCGGCATCCTGGACATCGCGGCCGGGCGAAAGAGAGGGATCCCATCCGAGAAGCAGTGCGCCGTATTGCTCGGCTTACTCAGGACCGCAGAGGAGAATGGATTTGAGCTCGGCCACTGAACGTCACGGCACGACTCCTTCTCGGGGCCTGGCCAGTCGTGCTCGCACGGATATGTTCAACGGCAGCTACAAGATGATCCATGGCGAGCAGGACATAACTGCTTTAGTGGTCGAAGCTCATTTGGATATCATCGTATGCCCGACACTCGTACGCGAAGCGAATACTCGGTGCTCGCAAAAGGCGGCACTACCAGCAAGGGTTATCCATCGCCGGTAATTTAGGCCAACTTATGGGTGAGGCCCAGCCGGTCAAGAGGGCGGCACATGCCCGTTAGCACAACGAGGCTCTCCGAACCCGCCGACCAAGCCGTCATGGAAACGTCGGGGCAGCCGAGGTACGGCGTCGGGCCAAAGAGGTAACCTGCGCAGGGCGTTTGATCGATCGGGGAGGTAGCACAGGTGACGGACGACACCGTCGAACGACGTCGGGCAGGCTATGGCGTCAAGCTCGTGCGCGGCCCGTTCGTCCGTCTCGCGCCACACCCCAAGGCATGCGGGGACGACCAAGAGTTCCTCCGTTTCGCCGCAGCTTGCCGTGAGCGGGGTGAGCGGCTGGCGGCGGACTTGTTCAGTGGTGCAGGTGGCCTGAGTCTGGGCCTCACCGAGGCCGGGTTTCGCGTGGTCCTTTCAGCCGACCGGGACCCCGAGTCCGTCGAGACGCACCGACACCACTACCCCGGTCTCACCCTCGACTGCGACCTCGGGGAGTCCGTCAACGTTCGGCGGATCGCTGCCCTGGTGAAGGAAGCGGGGATCGAGCTGCTGTCTGGCGGCCCACCGTGCCAACCCTTCTCCCGGGCGGGCCGCTCACTGATCCGTCACCAGGTCCGTCATGGCCTCCGCCCGGCGCACGACGAACGGCGGGACCTTTGGCGCTCATTCCTGGAGGTCATTCAACTGGCCAGACCTGCCGCCGTGATCATGGAGAATGTTCCCGACATGGCGCTCGATCGGGAGATGTTCATTCTCCGCACCATGGTTCACGAGTTGGAGTCGATCGGTTACGCAGTCGAGGAACGGGTCGTTGACACCCTGCGCTACGGCGTACCCCAGTTCCGCCAGCGCTTGATCCTGGTTGCGCTGCGAGATGGAGTCGCCTTCGACTGGCCGACAGAGGTACCGGACCGGGTGTCGGTGTGGAACGCGATCGGCGACCTACCCGAGGTCGAGGGCGGCTGGAGGCCCGAGGGGGGCGCCGACGGCTGGTCAGACTACGCCGGTCCCGCTTCTGCCTTTCAGAGGCAGATGCGTCGCGGTGTTGCACAGGCGGACACGGGCAAGGTATTCGACCACATCACCCGACCTGTACGCGAGGACGACCTGCGTGCCTTCGACATGATGGACGCCGACACCCGGTACTCGGACCTGCCGGAGGACGTCAAGCGCTACCGCGACGACATCTTCGACGACAAGTACAAGCGCCTGAGCGAGGACACGTACTCCCGCACCATCACCGCGCACATCGCCAAGGATGGTTACTGGTACATCCATCCCCGACAGGACCGCACACTGACCGTGCGTGAGGCGGCGCGGCTGCAGACCTTCCCCGACTGGTTCCGCTTCGCCGGCCCACCGTCGGCCGCGTTCCGTCAGATCGGTAACGCCGTACCCCCGGCGCTCGGTACCCAGCTCGGGCGCGCCGTGATGACAGCGCTGGACGCCCCAACGCCAGTGGCCTACCGCAGCCGCGACATCGCCCAAGCCCTCGCCACCTGGTTCGACGACCTCAGCGACCCAGCCCTCCCGTGGCTGCGCGCCCGAACACGGTGGCAGGTCATCTCCGCGGAGATGCTCCTCGACCGGGCAGCGCCCGAGCAGGTACGAATCCTTTGGTCACTGCTCGAACGATGGGAGCAGCCGCAGGACACCGTCGGCGCCGGCGACGAACTCGTCGAGATCGGGCGGTGGATCAACCGCGAGCACCGTGCCGAGCGGCTGCTCGAACTGGCGCGCACGCTCACCCTGCAACCAGACCTGCTCGACGACGACAAGATCCACAGCCTTCGCGGGGTCGACGCCTCGGTAATCGACCTCGCCGTCCTCGCAATCCCAACCCAGGACGAGGACAACCGGAGCCTGTCAAGTCAACTGAGACATTTTCTTGATTTTGTTTAGCTTTGTGCTGCTGGTTGGTTGGGCACGGGCGAGGCGGTGGTCTGTTCGGGGTCGCTGTTGTCGGGTTTGTTGATCCATGCCCGGTCCGGGAGGCGGGGCGGGCGTGGACGGCGGCGGCCGAACCGTTGCGGGTGCGCTGCCCAGGCCGCGTCGAGGGTCTGTTGCCGCTGTTCACGGATCTGCCCGGCGGTGCCGTGATGCACCGATGCCGGGGTGTGCAGGCCGACCCCGGAGTGCCGGTGCTCGTGGTTGTAGTAGGTGTAGAACGCCTCGCAGTGCTGCCGGGCGTGCTGGATCGACCCGAACCGCTCGGGAAACGTCGGGTCGTACTTCAACGTCTTGAAGCTCGCCTCGATGTACGGATTGTCGTTCGATGTCTTCGGACGGCTGTGGCTACGGCCGATCTTCAGATCGGTCAGCAGCTGGGTGACGGTCTTGCTGGTCATCGCGGCGCCACGGTCGGCGTGCACGGTCAACTGATCGGCATCGACGCGTTCGCGGGCGGCCGCGTCAGCGATCAGCGCCTCGGCGAGCTGGCCGTCCTCGTGCGCGGCGACCAGGTGCCCGACGACGTAACGGGACCAGATGTCGATCACGGTGTAGAGGTGGAACCAGACGCCCTTCTGCGGGCCGCGCAGCTTGGTGATGTCCCAGGACCAGACCTGGTTCGCCGCGTCGGCCACGAGTTCGGGTTTGGTGCGGGCCGGATGGCTGGCCTGGCTGCGGCGTTCGCCGCTCTGCCCGGCAGCCCGCAAGATCCGGTACATCGTGGACTCCGAGCACCACCAGCGGCCCTCGTCGAGCTCGCGGGCCCACACCTGCGCCGGCGCCAGATCTTGGTACTCGGGCCGGTTTAGCAGTTGCAGCACCTGCTCACGTTCCGCCTCGGACAACGCCGACGGCGGTGGCCTGCGCGCGGTCCGCGGCCGTGAGATTAGCGGTGGTACGCGGTGCCGGTAGAGCGTCGCGCGGGAAACACCGGTCAGCCGGCAGGCCCCGGCGATGCCCCACGCCGGGGTCAGCGCCTGCTGTGCCTCGGCGAGGACGGGTTCGGCATCGGCGCGGAATCCGCGCTCTCGGAGAGCAGTTCCAAGAGCGCGTGCGCTTTTCCCATGATCTGCAACGCGGTCTCAGTCTTGGCCAGCTTGGCCTGCAAGCGGGCGTTCTCCCGCTGAAGACGGGCAAGTTCGGCGCTCTCGGCCTTCTTCGCTGCCCGCGCGGCCGATTGCCGCCGGTCCGTCAAGCCGGCCGACGCTCCGGCGTCTCGGGCCTTGCGCCAGTCGAGAATGTGTGACCCGTACAACCGTTCCCGGCGCAGAATCGCCCCGCGAGCCGCCGCGTCCGGCGCCGCGTCGTACTCGTCCAGGATCCGCGCCTTGAACTCTGCGGTGAATGTCCGCCGCTGGGGCCGGGCGTCCGGATCCAGGCTCTCGTGGGGCTTCGACGTTATGCTAATGATCTCTCCTCAGGACCGTCCAGGAAGAGTATCCCCTGGTAGACGGGCTGTCTCACATCAGCGTGACAGGGAGGGAACGCGGAGGAACCCGTTCTCATCACCAAGGGCACCCACCGCGTCGCCGCCCGCTTCACGCACGAGGACGAGCACGTCGAACGCAGCAACAGGATGACGGCGGGGCGTCTGGCCATCGCCCGAATGATCGGCGATGACACCGACGCGCGGCGGGCACACCTCGGCCTGATCGAGCTTGCCACTACCGTCTGCCGCCCCACCGACCCTGCCTGCCCACGCTGCCCCCTCAACAAGGCATGCAGCGAGGCAGCAAAACGGGGCAGTCGGACCGAACGGCAGCCGCTGGTCAGTCCCTGAAGCCGAGCGCGGCGGCGATGTCAGGGGCTTCGGCCCGCAGCCTCTCCCCGATGCGTTGCAGGGCGGCGTACTCACCCGCACGCATAGCAGCGGCTCGCAGCGCCAAGCCGACAACCGGCATGGGCGGCGTCGCCCCGGACGCCTCGCTGCGAGACAGGGCGGCCAATTGCTCGGAGGCTACCCTCGGGCCCTCGGAGGCACCGCGCGAGTTCTTGCGGTAGGCGTCGTCCGCCCGCATGCACAGCTCGTGCACCGGGCGTTCGAGCAGCTGACGCAACTGCGGCGGCATCGCCACCCTGATCTTCGCCACGTTGATGTTGAACACCACGTCAAGATCCGTGTCGAAGTCCAGCGCTGCCCGCGCGAGCTTAGTGTGTTCATCGATGCCTCGCATGCCGTTCCAGCCGCCCCACTGGACCAGCCGCTCGGCACGGTAGACGTACAGGCCCTGCTGACGGTTCCAGTTCAGCGGGCCCGAGAGTCGCTCGAACTCCGCCTGCGACGAGAACTGGTCGCGGGATGGCAGGACGTACCGCTGCAATGACACCGTTCCGGTGGCCTCACCGACGGTCACCTCGAAACGGAGGGGAGGAAGCACCTCCCGTGCTGGCTCGTCCGGGGCGAAGGGGTTCCACGGCCGAACCTTCTCGCCGTTGACCGTGATCACGAGGCCGCCGCCGACCTCACCCTCAAGGAAACGGTGGAAAACCGTACCCAGATGGTCAGCCGTCCTGCCCGCCAGTGCTTCCAACCGGCGACGCGCCCAGCCGCCGTCTGGCTTACGTTCGGGCAAAACGCGGTCGAGTCCGCGCCAGAGCACCACGGTGCCCCCCGTGTCCGCGACCGTCTCGCGGGCCTTGAGGACCTGCTCGTCGTTCGCCGGTTCGGCAACGACCCAGTCATCCATCTCGGCGATGAGGTCGAGATCGATCATCCGCGACACAGTGCGGGCTGTGGCCGCCCTCCGGCGACTGACCACCGTCAAGGACCGGCACTGCGACAGAGATGCGGTCTTCAACCCCAGCCCGTACCGGCCGAGGTCACCGCGACCGTAGTCACGCCGGCTGCCGTAGCGCAAGGCCTCCAACAGACCGTTGGCGCTCATGCCCTCGCCGTCGTCGGCGACCATCACCCACGAGTCGGAGCCGTCGAACACGATGTCGATCTCGACGCGATTCGCACCCGCGGCGACGCTGTTGTCCACCACGTCGGCCACCGCGGTCGGAAAGTCGTAACCGATGTCGCGCAGCGAGTCGGTCAACCGCGCAGCAGACGGCGCCACGCTGTAGAGGTTCCGAGCGCTCACGACGCCTCCTACGGTCGAAAACGATGACGGGGACCAGGATGTCATACTCCTCCGCAACCCACCCCGCGGGACGCACACCGGTGCGCCAGAAACCTACCTGTGGCGCGGAAGCAGGCGCGAGCGCCCCTACCCGAACTGGGAGGGGCTTTTTGCCAACCCCGGTCTTCGTCGGCGGGGGATCAGCGTGACACCCCCACGTGCGACGCCGCGCTTCCCGCATGCCAGCCAGATTAGAACAGGGGTACGACGGAGTGCGCCGGTGCGGCCAGGTTGAACCGCTCGGTCGAGGAGATGTGACGGACAGCAGGCGGGATCGCACTTCGACTCGCGATAGGCCGTGCAGTGCCGGCATACGGGAGGTAGCCAAAGTTATCCAGCAGCGGGGTGCTGACCAACAGCCGTCGGGCCGACCAGACTCTGGCGGGTGGTGGCCGCGCGCGACCGGCCACGCACCTCGACAGCAACCCGATGCGCCGCCTCCCCAGCCTCCCGGCGCACCTCGCACTCCCACACCCTGATCACCTGCCAACCGGCCTCGACCAACTCGTTGTCGACCCGCTGATCACGGGCCCTGTTCGTGGCGATCTTTGTTTCCCACTTCTCAGCATTGGGACCCCGGAACCGGGAGGGTCCGTGTTGTGGACATCCGTGCCAGAAGCATCCGTTTACGAACACCGCGACGCGTGGACCGGGAAACACGAGGTCCGGCCGGCACCGGTTGAACAGGGTTCGCCCCAGGCGAAACCGGAAACCGAGAGCGTGCACGGCGCGGCGCAACGCCATCTCGGGAGCTGTGTCCCGTGTACGCCGTCCTCGCAAATGCGATCCCTGGGCTGTGGTAACCCAGACCTTGGAGCCATCCTTCGGCAGGAGACCGCCGTCGTCGGATCGGGTCATCACGTCTGTCACCTCGGTCAAGTGAACTTTCCGCCCCCACGACCAAGGCTAACCATGTCTACCAGTAACCCATCGCGCCGTGACCGTTGGCATAACGGCTCGCGGCCGGGCGCAGATTGCGATCCACGCGCCCATGACGGGTCCCTCCCTGTCACGCTGATGTGAGACAGCCCGTCTACCAGGGGATACTCTTCCTGGACGGTCCTGAGGAGAGATCATTAGCATAACGTCGAAGCCCCACGAGAGCCTGGATCCGGACGCCCGGCCCCAGCGGCGGACATTCACCGCAGAGTTCAAGGCGCGGATCCTGGACGAGTACGACGCGGCGCCGGACGCGGCGGCTCGCGGGGCGATTCTGCGCCGGGAACGGTTGTACGGGTCACACATTCTCGACTGGCGCAAGGCCCGAGACGCCGGAGCGTCGGCCGGCTTGACGGACCGGCGGCAATCGGCCGCGCGGGCAGCGAAGAAGGCCGAGAGCGCCGAACTTGCCCGTCTTCAGCGGGAGAACGCCCGCTTGCAGGCCAAGCTGGCCAAGACTGAGACCGCGTTGCAGATCATGGGAAAAGCGCACGCGCTCTTGGAACTGCTCTCCGAGAGCGCGGATTCCGCGCCGATGCCGAACCCGTCCTCGCCGAGGCACAGCAGGCGCTGACCCCGGCGTGGGGCATCGCCGGGGCCTGCCGGCTGACCGGTGTTTCCCGCGCGACGCTCTACCGGCACCGCGTACCACCGCTAATCTCACGGCCGCGGACCGCGCGCAGGCCACCGCCGTCGGCGTTGTCCGAGGCGGAACGTGAGCAGGTGCTGCAACTGCTAAACCGGCCCGAGTACCAAGATCTGGCGCCGGCGCAGGTGTGGGCCCGCGAGCTCGACGAGGGCCGCTGGTGGTGCTCGGAGTCCACGATGTACCGGATCTTGCGGGCTGCCGGGCAGAGCGGCGAACGCCGCAGCCAGGCCAGCCATCCGGCCCGCACCAAACCCGAACTCGTGGCCGACGCGGCGAACCAGGTCTGGTCCTGGGACATCACCAAGCTGCGCGGCCCGCAGAAGGGCGTCTGGTTCCACCTCTACACCGTGATCGACATCTGGTCCCGTTACGTCGTCGGGCACCTGGTCGCCGCGCACGAGGACGGCCAGCTCGCCGAGGCGCTGATCGCTGACGCGGCCGCCCGCGAACGCGTCGATGCCGATCAGTTGACCGTGCACGCCGACCGTGGCGCCGCGATGACCAGCAAGACCGTCACCCAGCTGCTGACCGATCTGAAGATCGGCCGTAGCCACAGCCGTCCGAAGACATCGAACGACAATCCGTACATCGAGGCGAGCTTCAAGACGTTGAAGTACGACCCGACGTTTCCCGAGCGGTTCGGGTCGATCCAGCACGCCCGGCAGCACTGCGAGGCGTTCTACACCTACTACAACCACGAGCACCGGCACTCCGGGGTCGGCCTGCACACCCCGGCATCGGTGCATCACGGCACCGCCGGGCAGATCCGTGAACAGCGGCAACAGACCCTCGACGCGGCCTGGGCAGCGCACCCGCAACGGTTCGGCCGCCGCCGTCCACGCCCGCCCCGCCTCCCGGACCGGGCATGGATCAACAAACCCGACAACAGCGACCCCGAACAGACCACCGCCTCGCCCGTGCCCAACCAACCAGCAGCACAAAGCTAAACAAAATCAAGAAAATGTCTCAGTTGACTTGACAGGCTCCGGGTCTCCGGCGCTTCAAGCGAGTAAGCCTGCTCGCTCTGCCAGCGGGCGCAGCCCGGGCGTCGCCGCTCGCCGCTCCCTGGTCATGAGGTCGAGCAAGACTGCTCGTGCTTGCACGTTGGCGTACACCGCCTCTGCGGCTACCCGCTCGGCTTCGAGGAGATGCAGTACGGCGGTGGGCCTGTCGGTGGTCGACATGAACGCCGCTGCGGCCAGGTCGATGTGCACCTGAGCGCGTCGTCCCACGATGACGGCGGGCAGCCGTGACGTGTCGAGGCGCGAGCCAACTTCGAGGGCCTGATCGGCTCTCCGTGAGTGGACGGCGGCGGAGACCGAATGGATGGCGACGTTCGTCGGGCCGAAGGCGGTCCATAACCGGTTCTGTTCCGTGCCGAGGTCTGCGGCCAGCCGCTCCGCCTGTGACAGGTGCTGAGCGGATTCCTTGGTGTTGCCCTGTCCGGCGGACATGACGGCCGCGAGGAGGAGCAGCGCACCATGGGCGGACAGCAGGTCGGGGTCGGCTGTCGAACCACTCGCGGCTAGGCGGTCGATGCTGCTGCGCGTGATTTCCTCGGCCTCGGCGGCTCGACCCGGCATCCGCAGGAGGCCGCAGGCGGCTTGGTACGCCGCGATCGCGACGAGGGCCTTGTCGTCGCTGAGCCTGGCGGCGTTCGCGGCTCGGTCGGCGCTGAGCAGGGCGGTCTCTCCATCACCGACCTTGGCGGCGAGCTTGGCCGCTGCGAGATAGGCGGCGGCGAGAAGCCGACAGGCGTCTCTACGGTCGGGCCCTGCCGGGCAATCGGACAATGCGGTTGCCTGACGCAGTACGTCTGGCAAAAGGCGGGCAGCGGATGTGTAGCTCGCTCGCTGGTAGAGATCGTGGATGCGTCGGATGGAGCGTCGAAGGTGGGCCAGGGTTTGGACTGGCTGGGTCGGCGGCGTGAGGTAGTCGGTCAGGAAGCTCCGCACGTCGCTGAGAAGCTCCGGCCGGGCAGCGGCGGTGCTGCTGGCGTCGTGGTCCTGATTGCTGTTTGCCATGGCTTGTCCTCGGCGCTTGGCCACTGACACGTCGGCGAGCATGTCGTCGACCTGTTCGAGCGTAACGCCTAAGGCGAAGGCGATCCGGGTTCTGTGCCAGGGGTGCGGGTCCGTCTCGGCGTTCTCCCACCGCACCACGGTGGACCGCTCCACGCCGACGGTGTCAGCGAGACGTTCCTGGCTGAACCCGAGAGCCTTACGCCGCTGACAGAGCCGCTGCCGCTTCAGGGCCACGCTCGGACCTCCCTCCGCTCCGTCGTCAATGTAGTCACCGCGCGTCGAGATCGTGGGGCGGTGGATGCCTCATTTCTGCGTCATACGGGCTCCTTCGACGCTGTAGTTCCTCATCCCCTCTCATCCGAGGCTGGTCCTATGGCCCGGGGCGGGTGCCGGGCTCCGGCGGTGCCGCGTCCCCCGATCGCGGCGATCCGCCGACCCCGCCCGCCTCGGCGCCACTCCACGACAGAAGCCCGACCCCGGAGGCGCCCACCGATGTCCGCCGTACTCGCCGACTTCCCCGACCGCACCCCGGTCACCGACGAGGATCTGCTCCTCGCCGAGCTGGCCGTGCGCGTACACGTGCCGGAGCGCTGGCCGCAGGGCCGGCTGTGCCGCAGCGAGCGCGTGCTATACCCGCGTCGCCTGGCCCGGTGGGGTCACGGCACGCTGCGCGCGGCCGGCTTCGGCGCGGGCGAGGCGCGGTGACCGAGGAGGCGGGCCGGTTCTGGGCGGTGGTCGAGGATCGCTGCCCGGGGTTGCTGCCGGAGCGGGACGCGCCGCTGCTGCACGCGTCCCTGCTGCGGTTGCTGGAGGGCGGCGACGACCGGGCGGGGCGGCTGGCGCTGCTGCGGGTGCTCGGGTGCGCGTACCGGAGGTTCGGGCTGCGGCCCTGGCACGCGGCGGCGGTCGGCGGCGCGTTGCTGCCCGCGCCGGGGATGGGCTGGTGGCGGGCGTGGCGGCTGGTCGAGCGGGCCGCCGCGCGGGTGGGGGACGGCCCGGCCTGGTGGCCGGTCGAGGTGATCGACCACGACCGCGCCGCCGAGGGCGTGGCGGTGCTGACGGTACGGCCGTGGCGGCGGCTGCCGCACCGCGCCGGCCAGGCGCTGCCGGTGTGCACGCCGCGCCGGCCGGGGCGGTGGCGGTGGCTGTCGCCGGCAAACGTCCCCCGCCGGGACGGCACGGTCGAACTCCATGTCCGCGCCGTCGCGTCCGGGGGCGTCTCGCGAAGCCTGGTCGACGAGGTACGCCCCGGTGAGCTGCTGCACCTCGGCGCGCCGCAGGACTCGGGGTTGGAGCTGGTGGACGGGGGAGGCGACCTGCTGCTGGTGGCCGGCGGCACCGGGCTGGCGCCGCTGCGCGCCCTGGTGGAACAGGTCGCCGAGGCGCCGGGCGGGCGGCGGGTCACGTTGATCGTCGGCGCCCGCACGTTCGCCGACCTGTACGACGCGGTCGCGCTGGACAAGCTCCAGCAGGCCCACGACTGGCTGCGGATCGTGCCGGCGTTCTCCGACGACCCCGAGGCCGAGCCGGCGGAGCAGGGCACCGCGATCGCGTTGGCGACCTACCACCACCGGCCCGGCCAGCACGTGCACGTCTGCGGCCCGCCCGCCATGCTCGCCGCCGCCCGACGCTGGCTGAGCCTCGCCGGGGTGCCCGCCGGGCGGCTGCACCTGCCGGTGATCGGGGACCGGTGATGGCCGTCTACCGCAGCCGGCACGCGTTGGCCGGGCCGCTCACCTCGGGCCGGATCGAGGCCATCGAGCTGCCGCTGACGTCGCGGCTGCGGCGCGGATACCGCGTCGAGGACGTCGACGCCGTCCTGCACCGCCTCGCCTACGAGCTGGCCGAGCGGTCGCGTCAGCTCGGCATGGTGAACGCCGAGAACCGCCGGATCAAAACCGCGCTGCGCAATTGGCAATCAGAATGTTCCAGCGTTGGAAATTCCATCGACTGAGTGGTGCCGGAATATCGGCGCGGCAGCCAACTTGTGCGACGCGGGGCCTGGTGATCAGGGAAGACGCCTTCCTATTCTGTTTGGACAGAAGCCGCGGTAACTGTCTTCGGGGGGCGTGGCATGGCATTTTTCCGGGCGTACAGAATGGTGGTGGCCGCCGTCCTCGGCGGCTTCCTGATCGCGGCGGCCGTGCCCGTTCCGTCGCCGGGGATGGCCGCCGTCAACCGCGAGATGACCGACTACCTGGCGGCCCACCCGGGTGGGGTGCCGGTCGGCGCCGACGAGATCAGCTACGGCGGCGGCGCACTGCTGGTCACGCTGCGCGCGCCGGCCGGCGCCTACGCGCTGGCCGACTGCCCCCGAGGCTGGTTCTGCTTCTACGACCGGCCGAACCTCGGCTACCCCCGGGGCAAGCTCTCCTCCTGCGGCCGGCAGGACCTCGCCACCTGGCAGTGGCAGTTCCGGATCGGGTCCGCGCACTACAACATGTCCAGCGGCTCGGCGACGTTCTACTACAACGACATGGCGTTGTTCAGCGTCGGCCTCGGCAATCCGGTCCGCGCCGACGCCGCGCCCTGGCGGGACTGGGCGACACACGTCAGCCGTAGATGCTGACCGACGCCGGGTCGCCGCATCGCGCGTCGGCGATGGTGTCGGTCCGGTCGCTGTGCAGGAACAGGTAGTAGCTGACCAGGAAGTCGTCGGTGCTCGTCGTCTGGTGGCTGAGCAGTCGCCCGGTCTCCTCGTCGAACTGGAGCGTCTCCCGCCGGCCCGCGCCGTCGACCGCGCTGATCGCATAGCCGTACCGGTCGGCGCGGTCCGGGTACCGGCCCTGCTGGACGATGCCGTCGGTGTCGGCGAGCAGCCGCAGCAGCGTCGCACGCTGCGGAGCGGTCAGCGGCCGGAACCGGTAGATCCAGGAGACCACCTCCAGCGTGCCGGCCGCGTTGCGGAGCTCCGGCGGCATCTGCCGCACCACCTCGTCCACCTGCGCCCGCAGCTCGGCCAGGTCCACCGACGGGTCCGGCGGCACGTCGGTCAGGTCGCCCCGGTCGTACCGGACGTCCTGCGGCTGCGACCGCCGGCCGCCGTCGACGGCATGGACGGTCTGCCGGCCGGACCGCTCCCGGGTCCACCAGAGCCACTCCTCGCGATAGCGCGTCGGGTCGTCCGAACCGGGCACGAGATTCTCTGGCGACCAGACGCGTAGGCAGGTGAACGCGTACCGGCCCTGGCGCGGCGGCTCCGTCCGCCGGGCCACCCGGTCGGCGATCTGGCCGAGCTTCGGGCCGGGGTCCACCGGCTCCGGGGGCGCCGGTTCGCGTGGGCCGCCACGGCCGGGCGACGTCTCGGCCCGACCGGGCGGCAGCACCGTTATCGGCGGCCGGCCGCCCTGGTCCGACGCGCCCTCCGCCACGAGGTACACCACCAGGCTGCCGAGCGCGGTGACGAGTGTCAGGGGCAGGACCAGCCGGCGCCGGCGAGGCCACGTGCCGGCGGTCGCCGCGACGTGCCGGCCCCGCGTCCCGCCGACCGGCCGCACGACGTACGGCCGACCGGCGCGCTCCCCGTCGCCACCGGTGGGGGCCGACTCGCGGAAGCGACGCGCCTCGTGCCCGCGCTGTGCGGGCGCGTGCCACGAAGGCGGGGCCAGGTCGACGACCGGCGTGTCGTCGCCGAGGAACGACTGGTCGACCCTCGGGGGCGCCTCGGTCGCCGTGTCCTCGTGGTGCGCCTTCGTCGCGTAGGCGGCCAGGCGGAAGCCCCAACGGTGGCCCTCCGGCCCGAGGTTGTCGAGGGTGACGGCGGTGAGCGCCTGAGAGATCAGCGACAGCCGCCACTGCCGGCCCCACTCCCGCCGCCAGTTCCCGGACGTGGCATACCGCCGACCGGCCTCGTAGGTGAGGCGTACCAGCCGGGCCAGTGCGGGCGGCAGGCTGCTCGGCTCGGGCCGGTCGGGGTGGACCAGACAGGTCAGCAGAGCGTCGGCCTGTTTCGGCGGCAGGCCCTGCGGTCGTTGCCCGTCCGGGCCGGGGCGGGGCGCCACCCAGCGCAGGACCGTGGCGAGCAGCAGCGCCACCAGGTCACGGGTCAGCGGGGCGTCGATCTCGTACCTGTCGAAGTCGATCAGGGTGAACGTGTTCGGGCAGACGGTGCCGTCAGGTCGCACCGCGAAGAGGACGTTTCCCCCGTGGGCATCACCGTGTGTCAGGCCGGTCAGGTATTCGACGCGCAGGTCACCGTGGGGCCCGCCGCCCTCGGTGAGGCGCAGCGGGTTGGGCAGCCTCCGGCCGTCGACGACCACCTGCGTGCCGCTCAGATCGCCCAGGCCGAGCCGGCCGGCCGCGGCGGTCACCTCCGACAGCGCCCCGGTGACCGCCAACTCGCGTCTGACGTACTCCCGCACGGTGGTGGGCGCGGTCGACCGGCCGACGGGCGCGGTCCCACCGTTCCAGTCGTCGAGCAGGACCTCGACGACCTTGCGGAATGCCTCGACGAGCTGGTCGTCGTCCTCGATCTCGTCCAGCGTGCGGACCGGATCGCCGCCGTTGGCGACGTCCTGGAAGGAGAGCTGACGGCCGTCGGCCACCGGGTACGAGCCGTGGTGCTGCTCGACCATGTGCCGCTCGGCGAAGCCGGGCGCGTCGGCCCGTGCCTGAGCGTGCCGGCTCACCTCCGGCCGCTGGCCGCCGCCGGCCGGGTGGACCTTGACCAGCAGCTTGTGACTGCTCGTGCGGCCCAGGCCCGCCGGTCTGTTCAGTTTGACCACGAACAGCCGCGCTCCGCTGTAGCCGCACATCGGGCCGTGCCGCGACAGCACCTCGACCGTGCCGTGGCCGGCCGTCCACCGCTCCAGCGCCTCCCACACCAGCGGGTCGTCCCGCTGGAGCCACACCGGTCTGTCACCTGGGGGGTCGTCCATAGTGGTATGAACCTTCTGGCCTGAAGGGATGGGAAGGCGCTGGTGACCGAGGGTGTGGCCGCCGGGAGGTGCGCTGGTCGCGTGGGTCGAAATCTACCCGGAACTTCCGACGAAGCCGGTGGTACTCGACGCCCGGGGAGAAACCTTACTTTTCGGAAACCGCTCTCGCGCCGACCGGTAACAATCGACTACCCGGTGTGAGATCCAAGGTATTGAATGTATTCTCGGTGCGGGGGACCGGGAGGACGGCGTGACGGACCGGACTGATTCCCTGCTCAGACGGCAGACCGAGCCGACGATGATGGCGCTGCTGCGGGCCATGTCGGTCTGCCACAGCCGCGCCCAACGCCTCGACGCGCTGCGTACCTCGGTCTCCGTGGTCATCGCCGGCGCCGGCGCGGTAGTCGCCTTCATCGGCGTGTCGGCCACCGCCGTCACCGCGCTCGGCGCGCTCTGGGCCGTCGTCAACGCGTTCGGGCTCGCCACCTGGTCCCGCGGGCAACTCCGGCGGGCCGCCACCATCCAGGAGATGTTCGACGTCGACCTGTTCGGCCTGCCCTGGAACGAGGTCGCGGCCGGGAAGCGCGTCACCGCGCCCGAGATCAGCCGGCTCGACCGCGCGTTCCGGGGCACCGAACGCTACCTGCGCGACTACTACGAGATCCCGGAACTCCCCGCGCCCTACGACGTGCTCGCCTGCCAGCAACAGAGCCTCGGCTGGGGCGCCCGGCTGCGCCGCCGCTACGCGTACACCGTGCTCGCCGCCGTGGCCGCCTGGGCGGCGACCGGCGTCGTCTACGGCGTGCTCGCCGGCCTGACCGTCGCCCACCTGCTGCTCGCCTGGTTCGTGCCGTCGCTCGGCGCGCTGCTGCTCGGCGTCGAGATCTACCGCGGGCAACGCGATGTCGCCGTCGAACGCGACCGGGCCACCGCCGTCCTCCACGACCACATCACCTCGGCCATCCGTGACCCGTCGGCCGCCACCGACCTTCTCGGACTGGCCCGGCAGGTGCAGGACCTGCTGTTCCGCACCCGCTGCGGCCAGCCCCGCGTACCCGACTGGTTCTTCCGCCGGTTCCACGCCGCCGACCGGGTCGACTTCCAGTCCACCATGACCGGCCTCGACCACCTGCTGAACCCGGGGTGAGCGCTCCGTCACGCCGAGCCGTGCAGGGTCACGCGATGACCCGGGCGCCGGTACCGTCCGTCGCGTGTCGCACACCGAAGACCCGCTGGCCCGGTTCACGCCGCCCCAGCCGTACACCAAGGATGTCGTCGCCGGCGCGCCCGCCGCGCCCGGCGTGCACCTGGTGCTCGACGGCGGCGTGGTCGCCTACGTCGGCTACACCGGCGACCGCGACTCGTCGGTGCTGCACGACCAGGTCGGCCAGCTCCTCGATACGCCGGGCAGGGCCGCGACCCGCGGCGACATCGCCGGGTGGCTGGGGCGGTGCGAGGTCCGCTGGCAGGAGACCGACAACCCCGAGGGTACGAAGGAAGCGCTGGTCCTGGCGCTGCGACCCCGCTTCAACCGTCAGGCGCCCCGGACCCGCTGACCATCGGAGATCTACTTCAGTTTGCGAAAACCCATGCGCGGCCGTTCGCTGGCCCTAGCTATTCTGAGTGCTCGACCCGTTACTCCGAGGAGTTGACGATGGCTGGTCGATGGGAAGCGGAACCGGCGGCGACCTTCGCCCGGCGGCTCGGGCGGTCCGCCGCCGAGTTGGGCGAGAGCGGCGGCACCACCACCTGCCCCGACATCTGGGAACTCTCCAACGGCGACGTGGCAGTCATCGGCCGCGACCTCACGGACGCGTACGACGGGCGCCTGCCGGACGGGGTTAGCGTCGGCCAGGACGAGCGGCTGGTCGTGATCCCGCGCAGCATGATCCGTGCCGCCAAGCCGGACATCCCGGATGCGTGACGTTCTGCGGGCGGCTTCCGCGCAACGGATGAGCCTGCCCGAGTACGAGGCCGACTTCTACGCCACGGTGGAAACCGTGGACGGGACGATCCTCAAGACCGAGCGGCTCCAGACGTTCCGCGAGCCGGGCAGCCCGAGCTGGGAGGCATTCGCCGCCGGCCGGTGGGACGAGGCGTTGCGGATCGCCGCCCAGCCCAATCCCGAGTTGGTGCAGTTCTTCGCCCGTCTCGACACACTGGGCTCCGGGCTGCACCGCCTGCGGATCGTGGAGCTTCCTCTCACGCCGTACCTGATCTGGGAGCTGAACTTCCTCCGCTTCCGCGCCGAGGCGGGGGAGCGGATCCGCGTGCTCGACGCCGGGGCGGTGTCGGAGACGGAGCGGGCGCACGGCCGGATACCGGAGCTGATGGTGGCCGGCAGCCGCGCCGTCTACGACGTCCGCTACGACGAGACAGGGCTTCCGGTCGGTGCGGAGAAGGCCGTCGAACCCAGGGTCGTCGAGGGCTGCCGATCCCGGATTCTGGCGTTGCTCGACGAGGCTGAGCCGTTCGAATCGTTCTTCTATCGGGAGGTCGACGGCCGGACGCCCTCCACATCCCACCTGTAGTAGCCTGCCGGCACCAGCGACCCTGGAGGCAGGCGTGCCCGGACTGCGGATGGTCACCAGCCTCGCTCGCCGGTCGGCAACGCCCACCGCACTCCTGCTCGCCGTGCTGGCCGTCCTCGTCGCGGTGCTCCTCACCCCGCTCGGCCTGCTCTGGATCGGTGACCGTCCCGGCTACGACTGGCCCCTGCTCGGCAACGTCGGCCAGGCATACGGCGCTGCCTCCGCTATCCTCGCCGCCCTTGCGCTCATCGGGGTGGTCGTCTCCCTGATCGTGCAGGCGCGCGAGGCCAAGGCGGCTCGGGAGCAGGCCCTCCGGGCGCTGCACACCGACCTGCTCAAGATGGCCATCGACGACCCCGACCTGTTGGAGTGCTGGGGCCCGATCGAGGAGTCGACCGATCTGGGCTGGTTCCGAAAGCACGTCTACAGCAATCTGATCGTGACCCACTGGCAGCTCATGTGGGAGGTGGACACGCTCAGCGAGCCCCACCTCGAGGTGCTGGCCGACCAGTTCTTCAAGGGCGCCGCCGGGCGACGCTTCTGGGCGGAGGCGAGGGGCCCGCGGATGAAGGCCGAGACGTCGCGCCGTGCCCGGCGCTTCACGCTGGTCATGGACCGGCGCTATCAGATGGCTGTCACGGCGGGTCCGGCAGCCGATGCGGCGGCTGCCCGCCCGGCACCTGGCGACCCGTTGCCCAACCGTCCTGCCGTGCACCTCGCGCGGGGTGTACTCCTCGGCGGTGGCCTGGCTCTGGCCGGCGGCTACCTGGCGCGGCGACTTACCACTCGACGGGACCAGTCGTAGGCCGCCTGGCAGGGCGCAGCGCGTCGACCACGGCTGCCCAGCGGCTCGGCGTCATCTCCTCCGGCGCACGCAGCACGTCCCCGTCGTGCACCACCACGCCCGCGTCCCGCAGTAACTTCAAGTTCGGCGCGTAGGCGGGATGCGCCGACAGCGCGGCGTTCACCCGGGGAAAGACGTGGATCGGCAGGCCGGTGCCGAGCAGCTCGTTGAGGACGCCCAGGGCCAGCGTGTCGCTCGCCCCGGTCGCCCACTTGTTCAGCGTGTTGAAGGTCGCCGGCACGACCGCGGCGGCGTGGGCCGGCGGGTGCGGTTCGGGGTCGCCGGGACGGCGCCACTCGGCGCGTACCGGATGACCGGTCTGCGCGGCGAGCGCGTCGCGGTCGAGCCAGCTCGCGGCGGTCGGGGTGGCGATCAGGCAGACCCGCCAGCCGTCGGCGGCGAGCAGCTCGGCGAGTTCGCCGACCCGCTGGGCCGGGGGAGCGGCGCAGACGACCAGGTGCAGCACCGGCGCTTCACTCATGCCGCCAGTTCTACCCGCAAACGGCCCCGCCCGAGCACCGTCTGCGGGTGCTCGGGCGGGGCAGGTTGTTAATAGGGGGCCCTTCCTATACCGGAGGCGTTAAGAGGGGGCCCCGCCTTTCTGCACCACGCCGTTGACCTTCAGGGTGTACGGGGCGTACTGCTGGACCTGCTCGGTGGGCTCGTCGTAGGCGACCACGGCGACCACCTTCGGGAACAGCGCGAGCAGCGCGAGCTGGAGCCGGTTGAGCGTCAGGCTCGACTTGCCGTCGAACTCGAACTGCCAGGCCAGCGAGTGCTTCTCGTCCAGGCCGATGAGCCGCACGTTCCAGTTGGCGACGGCGATCGGCTTGATCTCGGTGGGCGAGTCGAACGGGGCGAGGCTGCTGCCGTCGCTGACCGTGGTGCCACCGACCGTGACGTCGTCGACGAGCAGGCCGCCCTCGTTGACGCCGCCGTCACTGACGTAGCGGAAGCCGAGCAGGATGTTCTTCCCGGCGTACGCGGACAGGTCGAAGCTGTGCGGCTCGAACCCGTCGGTGGTGCCGTTGAGCGCCGGGCCGAGCGGACCGTCGATGGTCTTGTCGCCGGCGACCGCCGTGTAGGTGGCGCCACCGTCGGTGGAGACCACCACGTAGCCGTAGTCGAAGCCCAGCTCCGCGCCGTACTTGGCGACGAAGCGCAACGTCGGGTCGGCGGTCGGCACGGTCACCGGGGTGACCGCCGCAGCGTCGGTGTTGTTGACGTTGCCGGAGAACAGCACCGGGTTGCCGGGACGGTCCGGGTCGTCGGTCACCACGGTCCAGGCCAGCGGCAGCGCCGGCAGCGTCTTCGCGCCCTGGAACGACAGCGACCGCAGGTCACGGCCGCGCAGCACGGTCCCGTCGGCCTTCGACAGCGGGACGTAGTCGGCGCCGTTGGGCGCCGCGCCGGGCGTGGCGTACGCGGCCGGGTTCGCCAGGTTGACGGTGGAGCGCAGGCTCTTCGTGGTCACCCGACTCTTCGGTACGCCGAGCATGATGCCGGTGCGCGACTCCCCGACGATCTTGTCGACCAGCGTCATGGTCTGGTAGTCGTGGATCACCTGGTACATGTTCTTCGCGCCCTCGGCCTTGAGCGCCGCGTCCAGGCTGGCCAGCCCCTGCAGGTCGGCGTCGTTGTGCAGCCGGTGCACGATGTCGTTGCCGTACCGGTCGTAGAGGAACTGGATGAACGCGTACGCGTTGCCGTAGTCGGCGAGCACCGCGTTCGGGTTCGGGCTCTCGCCCCACAGGTTCAGCGAGTTCTCCGGCCCGCCGCAGTCCCGCGGGTTCGCGTTGTACGGCGTCTTGACCGTGCCGAAGCCCTGCTGGCAGTAGAGGTGGCTGTCCGCGCCCCGGTCGAAGACGGTGGCCTTGGTGTCCACGTACCCGGTGAGGGTCTGCGCGAAGTCCGACAGGCCCTCGTTCATCCAGGTGGTCTCGAACGGGTCGCTGTAGTAGTGCGCCAGGTGCTGCCACTCGTGGGCGAACGTGCCCTCGTAGCTGAACGGGCGCGCCGGGCGGCTGGTGCACAGGTCGTCGGTCGGCTCGTCCGGCGGGTTGGCGCCGGTGCGGTGCAGCCAGTCGAACGCGTCGACGGTCATCACGTTGCGGTCGAACAGCTCGTTGAGCTGCGCCGAGAAGAAGCCGGCGATGTAGGTGGGCGCGGCCGGGAAGTCGTAGAAGTTGTCGTCCCGGACGTTGTCGATCAGGGTGACCGTCTTGTTGCCGCCGCCGGAGTAGTCGCCGCCGTTGCCCTGCGCGTCCGGCGGGATCTGCGAGTTGCTGCCGTCGCGGTCCGGCGGCCGGCTGAACGCCACCGTCTCCTTCGGGTACATGTTCGTGTCGAACTCGTGCACGAAGCTCTGCACCTGGGCGTCGGTGATCTGCGTCGACGTCGGGATCTGGTTGCGGCAGTCGTCGGCCGGGAACGCGATGTCGTTGGCGACCCACACCTCGACGTTGTCGCCGACGCCGCGCAGCGTGTAGTCCTTGCGGTAGTAGGTGCCCTGGAAGTCGTCCATGCCGAGCCACTGCCGGACGGTGCCGACCGGGGGCGTGGTGGCCGCGGCGGCCTTCGACCGCGCCTGGGCGCGCTTCTGGTAACGGGCCGGGGTCTTCACCGGCTTGCCGTCGAGCGTGAAGTCCTTGCGGGTCAGCTCGCGGGTGTCGTCGACGACCGGCTTGGCCTTCCCCGTGGCCGGGGCGGCCGACGCGGCGGTGGCGGGCAGGACGCCGAGGAACGGTAGGACGAGTGCGATGGCTGCGGTACCGGCGATCCGGCTGCGTGCCATTGGCCCCCCTTGTCGGGTGTGCGGAATCCGGCCGACGGGGTCACCGTCGTATCCACCGGAGTGATATTCACCGTCGTTCGTACGCCACGCCGTTGCCTTTGGCAACCAGTTGAACGTGTTAAGAAGGGGCCCCGCCTATACCGAATGCGTTAAGAAGGGGCCCGGCCTTGCACGTCATCGAAAGTGTGCTGAGCGATGTGCGCTCCGGTGCCCACCGGGGCGTGGTGGTCGACTCGCCGCCCGGCGCCGGCAAGAGCACGCTCGTCGTCCGCGCCGGCGCGGAGATCGCCGCCACCGGTGACCCGCTGATGATCGTGGCGCAGACCAACGAGCAGGTCGACGACCTGATCGACCGGCTCGCCCGCAGGGCGCCCGAGCTGCGCATCGGCCGGCTCTCGGCGGCCGACTACCGGCCCACCGAGCGGGTCGCGGGTCACGCGACGGTCCGGGTCGCCGCGAAGGTCGCCGACCTGGGCGGGCCGGCCGTCACCATCGCCACGGCGGCCAAGTTGGCCACCCTCACCGAGGGCACCTGGCCGTGGGCGATCGTCGACGAGGCGTACCAGATGCGCGCCGACGCGCTGCTGCGCGTGGCCGGGCGGTTCGAGCGGGCGCTGTTCGTCGGCGACCCCGGGCAGCTCGACCCGTTCTCCACCGTCGAGACCGCCCGCTGGACCGGCCTGACCTGGGATCCGATGCAGTCGGCGGTGGCCACGCTGCTGCGGCACAACCCGGAGCTGCCGGTGCACCGGCTGCCGGTGTCGTGGCGGCTGCCCGCCTCCGCCGCCCCGGTGGTCTCCGCCGCGTTCTACCCGTTCACCGGGTTCCGCGCCGGCACCGGGCCGGCCGACCGGGCGCTCACGTTCACCGAGCTGGGCCCGGGCGACGGCTACGACGCCTCGGTCGAGCTGGCCGCCGCCACCGGTTGGGCGTTGCACGAGCTGCCCGCCCGGCACACCGTGCGTACCGACGCCGAGGCCGCCACCGCCTGCGCGGAGCTGGCCCTGCGGGTGTTGCGGCGCGGCGCGGTAGCGGTCAGCGAGGCCGCGCCCGGCGGCGCGCCGGTCACCGCGGACCGGATCGCCGTCGGCGCCGCCCACCGCGACCAGGTCGCGGCCATCCGTTCCCGGCTGGGCGCGGCCGGGGCGGGCATCACCGTGGACACCGCCAACCGGCTCCAGGGCCGGGAGTACGACGTGACGATCGTGCTGCACCCGCTCTCCGGCCGGCGCGACGCCACCGCCTTCCACCTGGAGTCGGGGCGGCTGTGCGTGCTGGCGTCGCGGCACCGGCACGCCTGCGTGGTGGTGGCCCGGGCCGGCATCGGCGAGCTGCTCGACGCCTACCCGTCGACCGAGCGGGTGCACCTGGACGTGCCGGTGAAGTTCCCGGACGGCTGGGAGGCCAACCAGACCGTCCTCACCCACCTCGACACGCATCGGGCCTGACCGGCGGGCGGCGTCGGTGACCTGATCGGCGGCCGGTCCCGTCCGGGTGACCGAGTTGACGCTCGCGGAGGGTGACCCTAACCTTGCTCATAGGGGAGATGGTGGCTGGCGACGACGAGCTGACATGTAGTCGTGGTCCGAGCCGTCTCAATACCCGGCCCCAGCCTCGCTGCTGGGGCTTTCCCCTTTTCCGGCCGGGCCGGGCTCAGCGCGCGCCGGGGTCGTCGCCCGGCAGGTGGTGCCAGGCGCCACGCCCGCGCGGGTCGAACAGCGCGCTCGTGCGGCGGGGATGCGCGAAGACGTCCACGTAGTCGAGGTCGAGCTGGTAGGCCACGGCCGGCCCGCCGTCGTCCGCCACCAGCGCCCGCACCTGCGCGGGAGCCGGCCGCCGGGCGTCGCGCAGCACGGCCGCCAGCACGCCGCTCTGGCCGGCGGCGAGCGCCGGCACGCCGGTCACCGGGCCGCTTCGGCCGTCCGAGCACCACAGCGTCCCGCTGACCCGCAGCGCCGGCCCGGCGCCGACGTTCTCCACCGGGATCACCAGCCGGTCCTTCGTGAGCGCCAGGAACGCGTACGCGGGCGCCGGCGCGGAGGCCAGCGCATAGCGCTCCTCGGCGGGTGGATGCGGGGCCACCATCCCGCCGCCGTCCGGGAACGCCACCGCCTGGTGCACCGGCAGCAGCAGCGGGTAGCGGCTCAGCACCAGCGACCGGCGGGACTCCTCGAGCTGCCGGTCGGTGCGGGCCAGCGCCTGCCGGGAGAGGTGGATCGCGGCCAGCGCCCCGACGGTGGAGGCGATGGCGGCGAAGGAGCCGACGACGGGGGCGGCCCGGGGGGTGGGCCAGGCGACGGCCACCACGACCGCGGCGGCGGCGGCGCACACCGCGAGTGCCCCCGCGATCGTCAGCCCGTGCCGGGGCAGGGTGCGCAGGCGGGCCGCCGTTCGGCGCAGCACCGGCCCCCCTAGGCGGACGACGAGCCGGAGTCGCCCCAGCGCGTCCGGGGCACGGTGACCTTCTCGTCGCGCCAGGTCAGCGCCCGGGACTGGGCGAGCACGCGCAGGATCCGGTGCCGGTCGCGGGAGTCGTAGCCGAACACCGGCTCGGCCCGGGTCCGGTCCCGCACGGTCATGAACTCCAGGACCTGGCTCTCCGGCACCGGACTCGGGGCGCGGTCGGCGAACTCGCGGTACAGCTCGTGGTAGGCGGTCTCGATCGTCCGGGTCAGCGGCGAGTCGACGGCGATCGCGTGGCGCTCGCCGTCGACCGCGACGGCGTCGACCACACCGGCCGCGGCGGCGTACCGGACGACCTGGTTGATCCGCCCGGCGGCCCGGCGGTCCGGCCCCTGGCCGACACCGCTGGCGTTGAGCAGCCCGGTGAGGTTCCGGTAGGGGATGGTGCGCCGCTGCCGCCGGTAGCACTCCACGGCCAGCGCCGCGTGCACCCGCCACAACGGCTCCAGATAGCCCAGGGCCAGGTCCTCCGTGGTCACCGCGTAGGTGTCGTCGGCGCCCTTGCGCACCAGCCCCACGCCGGTGAGCGCGTCGAGCACCCGGTGCAGCCGGGGCCCGTCGTCGGTCTGCAGCGGCCCGGTGCGCAACTGGGCGAGGGTGTAGCCCTTCGCCCGGGCGGCGAGCCGCCGCAGCACGAAGTCGACGGCCACGAGGTCGGTGAACCGCTCCGGGTCGATGTCGAGGTAGGTGCGGGTCATGCTGCGCGGCGAGAACCCGGACCTGTCGCGGGCCGCCGCGTCGGTGCGGGTGACCTTGCGTCCGACGGATTCCACGAGCGCCCAGTAGCGGCTCTCGTCCTCGTTGTCCAGGATCCGCCAGCCGGCCAGCAGCGCCGTGCGCTCACCGGTCTCCCGGCCGCCCAGGATGAAGCCCCGGCGTTGCAGTTCGAGCAGGCCGATCACGTCGCGGCAGGTGGACGGCGGCAGCTTCCGCAGGGCGTAGATGTCGTCGATGCAGAGCGAGTCCAGCCCGGGCAGGGTGAGGATGCCCCGGAACTGGGGGGAGAGCCGGTCCGGGTCGCCGTAGACCACTGTCACCTGGCAGCCGTCGCGCAGCAGCCGGCGGATCAGCGGGATGAAGTCCTGGTCGCCGGTGACCAGGACGAAGTGGCCGCAGCCCTGGTGCAGGTAGTCCATCGCCAGCACGGTCAGGTGGATGTCGGCCTGCTCCTTGAGGCTGACCACCACGTCGGCGTCGATCAGGTGCTCGGCCATGGCGGTGCTGATGGTGCCGTCGAACCGCACCGCGGCCATGTGCTTGTAGTGCAGGTGGCCGCCGCACCTCGTGGTCGCGTCGCGCCACAGCGCGTCGACGATGCCCCGCTCGGCCAGATGACCACGCTTGATGACCGCGCTGCTGAGATTGTCCCAGTCGACGAGCAGGACACCCTTGCTTCCGACCGGCATCGGCGGCTCCTCCCCGAGCTGATCGAGCCGTACGTCGTTTCCGAATTCTGGCCCCCTGCCCGCCCTCTGCCGCTTCATCCGTTCGGGCACGATCTCCGTCGCTTGTGCGACGCCGTCGAAGCGTTTCGGTGTGCGGCGTGTGACCGTAGGATGACCGAAGGTCCATCCAGGACGGCAATTCCGGTGGAGCAGGGCCGGTCGGAGACGCGCCGACAATGGGGTTCCCTGCTCGTTCTCCACCCCGGAGGCGATTGTGGCGCGCTTCTACCCGAAGCACCCGCGAACGAACGCCACACGCGGCGAGCGGGTCGTCTTCGAACGACTCCGAGCGCTGAACGACTCGTGGTGCGTGCTGCACAACCTGTCGTACGTCGACGTCGGCCAGCCGCGCCTGCGGATCGGCGAGGCCGACTTCGTCCTGCTCCACCCCCGGCACGGGCTGCTGATCATGGAGGTGAAGGACGGCGCCTACCGGGTGACCGGCCGGCAGTGGTTCGCGCGCCGACGCGGCGACGACGTCCCGCTCACCGACCCGTTCGACCAGGCTGTCCGCAACCGGTACGCGCTGGCCGGCTGGCTGCGCCGCAGCACCGGCATCCGGCACGTGCCGGCCGGGCACTGCGTCGTCTTCACCGACGGGCGGCCGTCGGGCAACCTCGGCCCGAACGCCCCGGACACGATAGTGCTGACCGCGGCCTCGCTGGAACACGCGCCGGTCCTGGTCGAGCGCGTGATGGCCCACTGGGACCAACGCGGCTGGAGCAGCCGGGCCGACTTCGACCTGGCGCTCGCCGCGCTGGCGCCGACCGCCGTGGTCGCGCGCACCCTCAAGTACGACGTCGACCTCGCCGCCGACGACCTGGACCGTCGGACCCGCCGTCAGATCCAGCTCACCGACCGGCAGTTGGAGGTGCTGGCCGCCACCTCCGGCAGGCAGGCGTCGCTGGTGCTCGGCGCGGCCGGGACCGGCAAGACGCTGCTGGCCCAGGAACGGGCCCGGGAACTGGCCGCCCGGGGGCTGCGGGTGGCGGTGATCGGCCAGCAGCGCGACCTGCGCCTGGAGATCCGGCGACAGCTGCGGGTGCCCGGAGTCAGCTCCGGTGACCCGGAGGACGTGCTGTGCGACCTGTTCGGCGCGGAGCGGCTCGGCGGCTACGAGGGCGAGCCGCTGTGGGCCACGGTGCTGAGCCTCGTCGAGGCGTACGGCCGGCCGCTGGACTGCCTCATCGTGGACGAGGCGCAGAGCCACGACGAGGACCTGCTGGTCGCGCTGCGCGACCTGGTCCGGCCCGACGGCTCGGTGGTGCTGTTCGCCGACCCCTACCAGCGGGACCGGACCGGCAGTTGGCGTCCCGGCGGCGGCTTCAACGAGTTCTGGCTGACCGAGAACTGCCGTAACACGCTGCCCATCGCCAAGCTGGTGGCGCGGGTGGCCGGGATGCTGCACGGCCCGGTCGAGGGGCCGGCCGGCCGCCGGCCCCGCCTGGCCGACGGCGCCACCGACATCGTGGCGACCTGCGTCGACGCGGTGCTGGAGGTGCTGAAGGACCTGCCGGCGACGCAGGCGGTGCTGGTGACCGCCACCCGCACCCACCACGCCGCCATCCGGCGGCTGCTCGCCGAGCACGGCGTGCGGACCAGCGGCGGGCTGCGCGGCGACGGGCTGGCGGTCTGCACCGTACGCCAGTTCCACGGGTGCGAGGCGCCGGCCGTGGTGTACGCCGACGACGGCGACGAGGACTGGACGACCAGCTACATCGCGGTCAGCCGGGCCTGCGCCTACCTGCACGTCGTCGGCCGCCCGGACCGGTGGGAGCCCGTTCGATTCCTGATGGAGGATGCGCGATGACGCTCTACGAGGAGGCCGTGACGTTCCTGGAGTCGGAGGGGTGGTCGGTTCCCGGGGAGAGCCGCAGCGAGGTCATCCGGGCCCGGCGGGCCGCGTACGCGGACAACAGCGAGCACATGACGGTCTGGTGCCCGACCGTCCCGGACGCCGACGACCTGCACCGGCGCGAGGCGAGCCTGCTGCAACGCTTCGGCGAGGAGGCTCGTACGCCGGGGGCGAAGTTCCTGCTGGTCGAGTCCACCCAGGGCCTGTCCACGGATTTCCGCCGGCTCGCCAAGCACGAGTTCAACGTCGACATCCGGGTCCCGATCCAGTTCTTCGACGCCCGGTTCAAGTGGGACGACTCGCCGACCTCGGCGATGGCCGGCACCGCCGCGCAGCAGCTCAGTCGCGACGGGGAGGCCGCCGCCCGCGGGCGTACCCCGCAGCCGTTCCAGGCGGTCGGCACCGGGCAGGTCGGCACCGACCTGCTGGCCGAGCTGGCCCACCGGTTCGACGCCGAACGCGGCTGGGATCGGCCGATCGTGTTGGTCACCGCGCCCGCCGGGTTCGGCAAGAGCGTCCTGTTCCAGTCCCTGTTCGCGACGCTCTACGCCAACTTCCAGAAGGCGAAGAAGCAACTCCGGCGGGCCTACCGGCCGCTGCCGCTGCTGCCGGACTACGCGGCGCTGGCCAGCGCGCCGGCGCTGGGCCCGATGGTCGACGCGCTGTTGCAGACCGAGGTGGCCCGCCCGGTCAAGCAGCCCACCTTCCAGTGGATGCTCACCCGGGGGTTCGCGAGCTGGCTGCTGGACGGGCTGGACGAGGTCATCGCCCAGGACCCGGACTTCTTCGAGTACATCCGCGAGATCGTGGCCCGGCCGGACAATCCGACCACCCCGCGCATCCTGCTCTGCGTGCGGGATTCGCTGCTCAGCTCCAACCAGGCGCTGCGGGACTTCCTGGCGGTGGCGCACGAGTACGTCGAGGAGTTCCGGCTGCTGCCCTGGCAGCCGCAGTCGATCCGGACGTTCGCCCGGATCCGGCTCCAGGACGACGACCGACGACTGCTCGACATCCTGGACGCGAAGCCGCAACTGATGCGCCTCTGTGGCACGCCCTACTACGCGGAGCTGCTGGCCGAACGGGTCGCGCTCGGCCAGACCGACGGCATCCCCGACGACTACTCGGAGATGAACCTGGTCGACGACGCGGTGGACGCGATCATGGACCGGGAGTACAAGAAGGAGCAGTTGCAGGAGAGCATGGTCACCCGGCTGGACCTGCTGGACATCATCAGCGACGTCGCCGTGGCCGAGCTGGAGAACGACAACCGCGGCGTGCCCGTGCACGACATCGGGGAACTCGCCGAGTTCGTGCTCCCGCACGACCTCTCCGACGCCGAGCGCGAGCGGTGCACCGACGCGATCTGCCGGCTGCCGGTGTTCCGCGCCGCCTCGGAACGCCAGCGGGTCCGCTTCGCCCAGGACGTCATCTTCGAGCACCAGATCGGCATCCGGGCCGCCCGCTACTTCGCGGTCAACCCGGTGCGGTTCGCGCAGTTGCTGGACTGCCGGCCCTTCCCGCCGGACTCGTTCGCCATCCGGGTGCTCTGCGCCCGGATCCGGGAACTCGCCGCCGGTGAGGAGTTGCTGAACCGGCTGGCCAGCGCGACCGTCACGCCCACCGCGTTCCGCAACATGCTCCAGGTGCTGCTCGGGCTGCCCGACTGCGACCGGCTGCTGCCGCACGCGCCGCTGGAGCGGCAGAACCTGTCCGGCCTGACGTTCGCCGACCTGTCGCTGGTCGGGGTCAGCTTCCGGGGCGCGAACCTGGAGTCGACCCGGTTCCAGCACTGCGACATGACCGGGTGCGACCTGTCCGACGCCACGTTGCACGGCACCCGCTTCGACGCCTGCCTGCCGACGCTCGCCGAGGCCGACTTCGGGCAGCTCACCGGGTTCGTCTCGGCCGAGATCGACGACCGGCCGGCGATCGAGGACGTGGCCGACTTCGTCCGCCTGCTGGGCGTGGACGGCCGCCGGGAACGACCCTTCGTCGGGCCCTGCCCGACCGCCCTGCAACTGCGCTTCCTGTTCCTGAAGTTCGTCCGACCCGACGGGCACTACCGACGGGACTCGCTCGACGAGAAGGGGCTGCTGTCGGGGCGCCGCGTCGTCGACCCGGGCTCGGTGCTCACCGGCGCGGTGCGGGCCGGTTTCCTCACCGCCATCCCGAAGCGCCGCCGGTACGAGCGCACGCACAGCCAGCTCTACGCGGACATGGTGGGCTTCGCCCAGAACCTGCGGGTGACGCCGGCCATCCGGTCGCTGCTGGAGGACACCTGCCGGGTCGACGGGTGCGCGCACGTGGTGCAGGAGAACGCCACCGCGGCCAGGGACTGACACCTCAGGTCCGGCCGCGCGGTCCGAACGGATCTTCCGGCGGTGGCGGGCGGTGGGCAGGATGGCCGGATGTATTCACACGACCCGTACCAGCACCAGCCGTCGTACCCCGCGCAGCCGCACCAGGACACCGGCCGGTGGGTGACGGTGCTGTGGGTCGTGGTGCCGGCGATCCTGGTGATCCTCTGCTGCGCCGGGTGTGTCGTCTCCGGGGTGGCCGGCGCGTTCATGGACGGCTTCGAGGAGGGCTACTCGTCGTCGTCGTAGGCGCCGGCCCTCGCCGCGCGCGGCTGGCGGCGGTGCGTTAGACAGGGATCATGACCGTGAGCGTGCTGCCCTGGCTGGGCGGGGCCGTGGTGGCGGTGGCGGCCGGTTTCCTGGCCGCGCTGCTGCCCCGGCGGCGCGCCCGCGCCGACCGCCGGAAGGTCGCCTGGTCGTCGGCGCGGGCGGCGATCCACGACGCCACCGTCAGCCGGGACGCGTCGACCACGCCGGTGCCCGAGGCGGAGCGGCTGCTGGCCCGCGCCGAACTGCTCGCCGCCGCGCCCGGCGGCGGCGCGGACGCGGCCCGGGAGGCCGCCGGGCACGCCCGCCGCGCCGACGAGCTGTGGCGGGCCGGCGCGTGAGGGTACGCCGGGAACTGCTGCGCTGGTCCCTGCTGGCCGTCGCGGCGGCCGTGCTCGCGGTGTTCCTGGTCGCGCAGCGGCAGAGCGTCGAGGTCAGCTACGGGCGGTCGCCGTCGTCGGCGTCGCTGCCCGCCGAGGGCTCCGCCGGTGAGCTGAGCGACGCGTCGGTGCCCTCGGTCGAGGAGATGACCGCGCTGGTCGCGGCCGAGCCGGTGGTCCGCCTGCCCGGCGCGGTCGCCCGCTGGGACGAAGGGCGGGTGCGGGCCGCCGCCGGCCCCGGCGGCACCCGGATCCTGGTCGCGCCGCCGGGGCTGGACGAGGCGGAACGCCGGCGGGTGAAGGACGTGGAGAACGCCGAGATCCGGATCGTCGGCACCGAGGTCAGCGGCGGCGTGCTGGCGGCCACGCCGGACGACCTGCCGGGCTGGCGGGCCCAGTTCGCCACCGACGACGTCACCGACCAGGTGCTCACGCTGCTCGCCGCGCTGCGCGAGCAGCCCGCCCCGCCGGACCGCGACGACCTGCGCTGGCGGGAGCCGACCGCCGGCGAGCTGGCCCCGGTTACCGCCGCGCTGCGGGCGACCGGCCGGTGGGTCGCTCCCGGCGCGACACTGCCCCGGCTCCCGGAGCAGACCGCGAAGGAGGCATTCCCGGGCGGGGCCTGGTTCGTCGTGCTCCCGGCCCAGCCGTACGGGACGCCGCTGCCGGCGTACGGGCCGGCGCTGCACCGGCTCGCCCCGGACCGACCTCTGGTGGTGATGTACGGCGGCTGGATCGAGTACCACGGTCCGGGTGCGGCGGACTTCGCCGAGGTGGCCGGCGCCAGCTTCTACGCGCAGTACGGCAGCCGGCTCAGCCGCTACTCCTATCCGCAGCTCAACGTGCTCGGCGCGTACCTGGCCCGGGTCACCGACGTGCGTTACGCGGGGCTGTTCGACAGGCCGCTGCCCTACCGGCCGTTCGACCCGTTGCGGGTGGCGCTGCCGGCGCTGCCGTGGCTCTTCGCCGGCTGCGTGGCCGGCTTCGTGGCGCTGTCGATCCGTACCGTGCGCGCCGGTCGGCGCCGGCCGGGCGACCTCGGGCCGGGTGGCGCGCCGGCGCGGCTGGCCGGGCTCTCCGCGCTGGCCGTGGAGCTGTCCCTGTTGACCGACGCGCGCAGCGACCCGGCGCTGGTGCGGGGCATCGGCCGGCTGCGCTCGGCCCGGTACGCGCTCGACGACGGGCTGCCCGACAAGCACGTACGCGGGCTGCTGGCCGACGCGGAGGCCGAGCTGGACGGCGTGGCCCGGGAGGTGCGGATGCCCGGCTACCGGCCGGACGTCTACCTGCAGGGGAGGCTGTCGTGACCGGCGCCCCGCGCCGGGTGCTCGGCCGGCTGGTCGGCACCGCGTTCGGCCGGGCGGTGCTGGCCTGCCTGGCGCTGGCCGGCTGGGCGCTGTGGTCCGGCGGCCTGTTCGACGGGCCGGCGGCCCGGCAGGTGCGCGCCTCGTCGGTCTACGCGGCACCCGGCGTCGACCTGGACCGGGCCGCCGCCGAACGGGTCGTCGGCAATCGGCGGTTGGTGGTGTTGATGATGGAGCCGGGCGCCGACCTGCCCGGGGCCTGCGCCGACACCGAGCGCGCCACGCAGGGGACGCTGGTGCTGGCGATGAGCCGCGACGGCGACGACTGGGACACGTACGGCTGCTCCCGTCTCGGCGGCGACAGCCCGCGCGACATCGGCCGGTCGATGGTCGTGGAGACCGTGATCGGCCAGGGCGCGGACGCGTTCGTGGACCGGCCGGTCGAGGCGCTGAAGGTGATCGTGCTCAACTACGACAGGCTGGTCCGCACCGGCCTGGTGCCCGACGGCGGCCGGACCATCAGCCCGTCGCTGCCCCGCTACCTGCTGGCCGGCGGCGCGGTGGGCGGCGTGGTGGCCGGCGCGGCGGTGCTCTGGTGGGGCGGCCGACGGGCCGGCCGGCTGGCCGACGCGCGGCGGGCCGGGCGGGACGCGCGGGCCGACGAGCGGGCCGCGCTGGGCGCCGCCACCGCCGTGCTGGCCCAGCAGATCATCGACCTGGACGCCACCGGCGGTCCGGCCTCCCGGCGGTTGGCCGCCGACTACGTCGGGCTGCTCGACGAGGTGTCCGGTGTGGACGCCGGGGGTTCCGTGGGTCGGCTGCGCGAGCGGGTCGAGGAGCTGAGCCGCCGGGCGGCGGACCTGGCCGACGGTCCGGACGCGCGGACGGGGCCGGCGGTGACCCGCCGACCCCGTCGGTGAGGCGCCGTCAGCGACCGGCGCCGACCACCGTGGCGGCCGGCCAGCTGCCGCTGAAGACCTGGGCGGGCGTCGCGCTGCGGGCGGCGAAGCCGAACAGCGAGTCGACCCGGGCGGCCTCGGCCGAGCTGGGGTACGGGTTGGTGCAGCTGGTGCCGGCGCTGCCGCCGGACATCAGGATGGCGCAGTTGCCGTTGTAGTTGTCCGGCAGGCCGAGGATGTGGCCGATCTCGTGCGTCATGATGCGCAGCGGCGAGTACTGCTGGGCCTGGTAGTAGTCGATGACCACGCGGCCGTTGCCGAGGCTGGTCCGCTGGGCGTAGGACCCGCCGCCGTAGGTGTAGTAGATCATCAGGTTCGACCCGCACTGGGCCATGTTGATGTTGTTGGTGTAGTTGTTCCAGATCGACGCCGCCTGCACCGCGTAGCTGGCGAACGGGCCGGCCTGGCTGGTGTTGTAGCAGACGTTGCGGACCGCGGCGGAGGCCGGTGCCGGGTTGACGGCGACCGCGCCCAGCGCCGACAGCGTCACGGCCGCGAGGGTGGCGAGGATCCGGGACAGCTTCGGCTTGCGCATGGTTCACACTCCTGGGGGATGGGGGGTGTGCGGGAACGCCGACAGCGTATAGATAGGAATCTATCGATATCAAGGTCTGGGGAGAAGGAAGGGCCCCCGCTTAACGCCTGCGGTAGAGGAGGGGCCCCCTCTTAACGCCCGGCTCAGGTGGCGGCGTGCGGGTCGGCCGCGTTCAACGTGGCGACCACCTGGTCGTAGTCGCCGCGCGCCTCGGCGTGCCGGAGGAACCTCACCCGCTCGACCTGGATCTCGGTGGCGTCCGGCCGGGTCTCCAGCAGCGTCACCACCTCGGCCACGAACTCGTCCAACGGCATGGCGAACTCGCTGGTCTCCTGCCCGGGCAGCAGCCCGGTGCGCACCGCCGGCGGCACCAGCTCCACCACCCGTACGCCGGTTTCGGCGAGCTGGAGCCGGATCGACTCGCTGAGCATGTGGATCGCGGCCTTCGAGGCGTTGTAGCTCGGCGTGACGCGCAGCGGCACGAACGCCAGGCCGGACGAGACGGTGACGATGGTGGCGTCCCCCCGCTTCGTCAGGTGCTCGACGAACGCGCCGATCAGCCGGATCGGACCGAGCACGTTCGTGGTCACCACCTCCTCCGCCGAGGCGAGGAACGTCTGGGGCGAGCGCCAGTCCTCGACCCGCATCACGCCGGCCATCGCGACCAGGACGTTGAGGTCCGGGTGTCGGGCCAGCACCGCCTCCGCCGCCGTCGCGATGCTCGCCGGGTCGGTGGTGTCGACGGGTACGGTGTCCAGGTCGGGGTGGGCCGCGGCGATCTCGTCGAGCAGCTCGGTGCGCCGGCCGCCGACGATCACCGTGTTGCCCCGGTCCCACAGGGCGAGCGCCAGCGCCAGGCCGATCCCGCTGGTGGCGCCCGGAATGAAGATCGTGTTTCCGGAGATGTCCATGCCCCCAGCATGGTCCGTCGGTCCGGCCCGGTGCAGAGATCAGTCATCGGGGGATCGCCGATCCCTGGTTCGCGCCGCCGCCCGGCGGATACTCGGATAATGGATCGTGCCGCCCTTGCCGACTTCCTCCGCCGCCGCCGCGAGGCGCTGCGCCCCGGCGACGTCGGGCTGCCGGAGGGAGCCCGACGCCGGGCGCCCGGCCTGCGCCGGGAGGAGGTCGCCGCGCTCGCCGCCATGTCCACCGACTACTACACCCGGCTGGAGCAGCGGCGCGGGCCGCAACCGAGCCCGAACCTGCTCGCCGGGCTGGCCCGGGCGCTGCGGTTGACCGGCGACGAACGCGACTACCTGTTCCGGGTGGCCGGTAACAGCCCGCCCGAGGCGGTCGGCACCGCCACCCACGTCGCGCCGGCGCTGCTGCGGGTGCTGGACCGGCTGGCCGACACGCCGGCGTTGATCCTGTCGAACCTGGGGGAGACGCTGGTGCAGAACCGGCTCTCCGCCGCACTGCTCGGCGACCGGTCGCAACACACCGGGCTGGCCCGCAGCGAGGTCTACCGGTGGTTCACCGAGCCGGGGGAGCGGTGGCGCTACCCGGCCGAGGACCACGACCGGCAGAGCCGCGCCCAGGTCGCCAACCTGCGCGCCGCGTACGGGTCGATGGGGCCGCGGTCGCGCGCCGGCGAGCTGGTCCGGGCGTTGCGCGCGGCCAGCGCCGAGTTCGCCGGGTTGTGGGACCGGCACGAGGTGGCGCAGCGGTTCGCCGACCAGAAGACGCTGATCCACCCCGAACTCGGCCCGATCGAGCTGGACTGCCAGGTGCTGTTCACCGAGGACCAGTCGCAGGCGCTGCTCGTGCTCACCGCGCCGCCGCGCAGCGAGGGCGCGGAGAAGCTGCGGTTGCTCGCCGTGCTCGGGCACGAGCGCTTCCCGGCGTGAACCCGGCACAGGAACGGTCATTCACGCCGCTGGGAATCCCCGGCTTTGCTGTCAACCTCCCGTCACGCACGGTGTTCTCCTGATCCCTTCCGGTCGGTAGCGTCGATGCACTGCCGTCGACGAAGGGCCGACGATGAACGACAACGGACACCCGCTCGACCGTCGGCGACTCCTCGCCGGCGCGGCGGCGGCCTCGGCGGTCACCCTGACCGGCCTGGCCGTCGCCAGCACCACCGGCACCGCGGCGGCGGCTCCGGCCCGTACCGGAACGCCGACGGCGGCCCGGGACCGGGTCGCCACCGCCGCGCTGCGCACACCCGACGGCGCCGCCCGGCCGGTCGGGATCCAGGCCGACTTCCACGCCCGGCTCACCGCCTGGCTGGCGTTCTGGTCGGCGAACTCGCCCCCCGCGTGGAGCGCGCCCGCGCACCTGGTCGCCCGGATCGAACCGGCCGGCGACGCGCTGGTGCTGCACGCCATCCGCTACCGCCGCGCCGACGAGCTGCACGCCGGCTTCGCCGCCGCCCGGCGCGACGCCACGCACCTGGCCACCCTGGCCAGCCTGCACCACCACTTCCCGAGCGTGCGGGCCCGGCCGGACGGCACGGTCCGGGTCGGCGACGGACCCGCCGGCTTCACCGGCGCGCCGGAGCAGGTCGCGTTCGCGGTAGCCGCCTGCCGCGAGCTGTGGGGCGACCCGGCGGCCACCGCCGGGCGCTGGCCGGAGAGCGCCGCTCGGGTCCTCGCCCGCGCCGGAGCGCCCACCGACGCCGCCTCGCACCTCGGCTGGGCGGCCTTCACCCGGATCAGCCTGCGTCGCGGGCTGGGCACCGAATCGTACGAGTGACCGGAGGTAGCACATGGCCCGCAACGAGTTCCGCTTCGTGGTCGACGGTGTCGACCTGACAGCCGACCAACAGACCCTGATCGCCGGCGAGATCCAGAAGGCCGGCCTGGCGGCGCTGCGTACCGCCGACGCCAAGCTCACCAACCCGCTCACCCTCGGGCACGGCAACATCCGGCTGCGTCCGGAGTGGTACGGGCTCTGGGTGCTCGACGGCCAGTCGGCGCAGGACCTCGGCCAGAAGATCAACGACATCGGGTTCTGGATCCAGCGGTGACCGACGCCGCCCGATCCGCCGGCCCGCCGGAGCGGATGTGCCCGAGCACCCCGGCGTCCAACGCCACCGTGTTCCTCGGCATGATCACTCCGGCGGGCCGGGTGGCCTACGTGACTCCGGCCGTTCCGGCCGAGGTGGCGCTCGCCACGGTCGACGAATCCGGCGGGCCGATCGAGTCGCACGTCCGCCTCGCCGGCCCCTGCGTCACCTCGTCCTGCGGTTTCTGGACCGGCTCGCACTGCGGGCTGGGCGCCCGGATGGCCGGCTCGTACGCCGACACCGCTCCGCCGGCCGAGGAGACGTTGCCGAAGTGCGCGATCCGGCGCACCTGCCGGTGGTTCGCCGAGCAGGGGCCGGCGGCCTGCCCGGCCTGCTCACACGTGGTCACCGACGCCCGCTGAGCGCGGGTCGCCGCCGCGCCCCCGGACCCCGACCAGGCCGGCACCCCCGGCGGCAGAAATGGCGCTGCTGCCTGTCGGAGGTGTCGACTAGCGTCGGGAGGTCATGGAGCCGCGATTCGGCGAGGAGATCATCGGGCGGGAGCACCCGGCCGGGTTGCTGCGCGCCGAGGTGACGCGGGTGGCCGACAGCCACGGTGGCCTGGTCCTGGTCACGGGCGAGCCGGGCATCGGCAAGACCACCCTGGTCTCGGCCGCCGCCGACGAGGCCCGTCGGCGCGGGGCGCTGGTGCTCGGCGCTGCCTGCTGGGATTCCGACACCGCTCCCGACTACTGGCCCTGGGTGCAGGTGCTGCGCCGGCTGGCCCTGGCCACCGGCGACCCGGCACCGGCCCGGGAGGCCGCCGATGCCGGGCTGGCCGCCCTGCTCGGCGAGCGCGCCGCCGAGGGCGCCACGGTCGGCGAGCGCGCCGCGGACGGTGAGCGCGGATCCGGCGGTGACGATCCGGTCGAGCCGGGTGACGACGGCGGGCGGGCCGAGTTCGCCCGGCACGACGCGGTGACCAGCGCGCTGGTCGCGGTCGCCCAGCACCGGCCGGTCGTGGTGATCCTCGACGACCTGCACTGGGCCGATCCGGCGTCGCTGCGGTTGCTCCAGTTTGCCACCCAGCACACCTGGTTCGAGCGGCTGCTGCTGATCGGCACCTACCGGGACGCCGAGGTCGAGGCCGGCGACCACCGGCTGCGGCCGCTGCTGCTGCCGTTGACCGCCAAGGCCACCACGGTGACGCTGACCGGCCTGGGCCGCGACGAGGTGGCGGCCCTGATCAGTCGCACCGCGGGCCGCGAGCCCGGCGCGGGCCTCGTCGACGAGGTCCACCGGCGCACCGGCGGCAACCCGTTCTTCGTCGAGCAGACCGCCCGGCTCTGGCAGACCGACGGGCTCGCCGACACCATCGCCCCCGGCGTGCGGGAGGCGGTGCGCCGCCGGCTCGACCAACTGCCCGCCCCGGTGGTCGAGGCGTTGACCGTCGCCGCCGTGCTCGGCCGGGAGTTCCACCGGCAGACGCTGGCCGCCTGCCTGCCCGGCCCGGCCGCGCAGGTCGACCGGCTGCTCGACCGGGCCGCCGCCGCCCGGCTGGTGCTGGCGCGGGGCGGCGGCCGCTTCGGCTTCGTGCACGACCTGGTTCGCGAGACGCTCTACGACGGGCTGCCGGAGGGCGAACGCCGCGCCCGGCACGCCGCCGTGGTGCGGGCCGTCGACCGCTCCGACGCGCTCGCCGACCGGCTCATCCCGGCCGACCTGGCCCGGCACGCCTGGCTCGCCGGTGCCGACCTCGATCCGGTACGCGCCGGTGACCTCCTGGTGGCCGCCGCGCGGGACGCCGGTGGGCGGCTGGCGGTGGAGGAGTCGGTGCGGCACTTCCGGCGGGCGCTGCGCCTGACCGACGAGCCGACCCGCCGGGTCCGGCTGCTGCTGGAGCTGGCCGGGCTGCTGCACCACGCCGGCACCCCGGGCGAGGCCGAACAGTTGCTGGTCGACGCCGCCGCGCTCGCCCGTGGGCTGGCCGAGCCGGCCGTGCTGGCCCGGGTGGCGCTCACCGCCCGCAGCCAGCACTCGGTGACCCGCCGCCGCCTCGACGCCGACGCGCTGGTCCGGGAGGCGTACGCGCGCTTGATCGGCCCGCCCGACCCGGAGCGGTCGACGCGTGCCCTGGTCACCGACCTGATCACCGCCACCGAGACGCTGGCCCGGCACGGCCGCGACGACGAGGCGCTCACCTTCAGCCTGTGGGCCCGCCACGACACCACCTGGGGGCTCGGCACCGCGCGGGAGCGGGCCGTGGTCACCGCGGAGATCCGTGAGGTGGCCCGGCGCGGCGGCGACCGCGACACCGAGCTGTGGGCCACCTCGCTGCGCTGGGTGGCGTTGCTGGAGCTGGGCGACCCGGCCTACCGGCAGGAGCTGGCGGCGTTCGTCGACGGCTGCCGGGCGGGCGACGTGGCCCGGCACCGGATGGCGGCGGCCGTCGACAGCGGCATCATCGCCGCCTTCCGGGGTGACTTCGCCGCCGCCGAGGCGTGCTACGCCGAGATGGCGCGCTTCGGCGAGTGGGAGCACTCGGACCACGCCTTCATGGCGCACCACCTGCGCTGGTCCCTGTTGCTGCTGCGCGGCCGCCTCGCTGCGGCCGAGGCGCTGCTCGACCAGCCCGGCGTGGCCAGTCATCCGCAGGTGGAGCTGTTGCGCGCGATCACCGCCGCCGAGCGCGGCGACACGGCGACCCTGGTGCGGCTCACCGGCGCGATCGAGGCCGCGGGCACCGCGTACCCCCGACCGGTGTCGACGCTGTGGCTGCGGTCGCGGGCCCAGGCGGCGGCCGCGAGCGGCGACCCCCGCCGCTGCGCCGAGGCGCGGGCGGCCCTGGCCCCGCACCGGGGGCGGTGGTTGGTCGCGCTGTTCGGCTGCGACATCGGCGGCCCGGTCGACCTCTGGCTGGCCGGGGTGGACGCCGCGGAGCGGAGGTGGGACGCCGCGGTCGCCGGCTACGCGGCGGCCCGGGACGCCGCCGACCGCCTCGGCGCCCGTCCCTGGTCGGTGCTCGGCCGGGTCGGGCTGGTGACCGCGCTGCTCGGGCGCGGCGGTCCGGGTGACGCGGCCGAGGCGGCCCGGGTGCGGGTCGAGACGGAGGCCGAGGCGCGCGAGCTGGGCATGACGCACGTGGTCGAGCGGCTGGGTGCGGCCGGGTCGCCCGCCACTTCCGCCCGGACGGCAGGCGCCGCGGGCCACGACGGCACCGACTGGCGGGCCGGGCGGAATCGCGTGGTGGCTGCCTCCGGTGAGGACACGTCCGGCGCGGTGGTGGTCGGCTTCCCCGCGCCGGCTTCGCCGGTCGGGGCGGCCGTGACGGTCGCTCCGGGCGTGGGCGTTCGGTCCGGCCCGGCCGGTGGTCCCGGCGTCAGTGGGTGGTCTGGCCTGGCGATCGGCGCGGCCACGGGCGATCGGTCCGGCTCGGCGGGCGATCGAGGTGCGGGCGCGGCGGGGGATCGCGTCGCGGGCGGTCCGGGTGTGGACGGGATCGACGGTTCCGGCGAGGGCATTGGCGCGGGCCGGCCGGAGTTCTGCTTCGACGGGTCGGTGTGGCGGCTCGCCTGGGCCGGCGTGGTGGTGCACCTGCCCGACGCGAAGGGCCTGCACGACCTGCGGTTGCTGCTGAGCCGGCCCGGGGTGGACGTGCCCGCGGTCGAGCTGCTGGACCCGGCGGCCGGCGCGGAGCTGGTCGCCGCCCGCCGGCTCGGCGCCGACCCGGTGCTCGACGACGAGGCCAAGGCCCGCTACCGGCAGCACGTGCGGCGGCTCGACGACGAGATCGACCGGGCCGCGCTGCGCGACGACGAGCGACGGCTGGCCGCCCTGGACGCCGAACGCGCCGCCCTGCTCGACCAGCTACGTGCCGCCGCCGGGCTGGCCGGGCGCACCCGCCGCTTGGGCGACCAGGCCGAACGGGCGCGCAAGGCGGTGACCGGCCGGATCCGGGACACGCTACGGCGGGTCGAGCAGCGGCACCCGGCGCTCGCCGCGCACCTGCGGGAGTCGGTCACCACGGGCGGCACCTGCCGCTACCTGCCGGCCGAGCCGGTGCCCTGGCGCCTCTGACCGCCGCCACCACCCGAGATCTTGGAAAAAAACGGCGCCTGGAGGGGCGCATTCCTTCCAAGATCTCTCCGGCTCCCGAGACGGTGGCCGGGGTGGTGGGGTCCAGGTTGCGCGAACCCCGCCACCTCGCGAGCTGGTGTGGATCAAAGGGTCAGCGACGGTTGTAGCGGCGCATGGTCAGGGTTCCGAACACCACCACGAAGCCGGCGCTCCACAGCAGCAGCCACATCGTGTTGGTGGCGTCCGTGGAGCCGGCCATCGCGGCCCGGACCGAGGCGACCAGGTGGGTGACCGGGTTGACCTTGACGAACGCCTGCAACCAGCCGGGCATGGTGGCCGGCTCGACGAACACGTTGCTCAGGAACGTCAGCGGGAACAGCACCATCATGCTGACGCCCATCACCGACTTCTCGCTGCGCAGCACCAGGCCGAAGAACGTCCACACCCAGGAGAACGCGAACGAGAAGACCACCAGCAGGCCGATCCCGGCCAGCACCCCGAGCAACCCGCCGTCGGGCCGGAAACCGAGCACCAGCCCCACGGCCAGGATGACCACCGCGGCCAGGACGTAGCGCAGCACGTCACCGAAGATCATGCCGACGAGCGCCGCCGGTCGCCACACCGGCAGGGTACGGATCCGGTCGAAGACGCCCTTCTCGATGTCGTTGTTCAACCCGACCCCGGTGTACATGGTGATCATCACGACGCTGGTCACCATGATGCCGGGCAGGAAGAACTGCAGGTAGGCCCGCGGACTGTCGGCGAGCGCGCCGCCGAACAGGTAGGTGAACATCAGCACCATGATGATCGGGAACGCGGTCACGTCGAACAACTGCTCCGGCACGTGCTTGATCTTCAGCACGGCCCGCCAGCCGAACGTCAGCGACGCCGACAGCGCGCTCGGCCGGGCCGGCCGCTCCCCGGGCGCGAGCACGGTGGCCAGCGCCTCGGTGGACGGTACATAGACCGACGGCGCCCGCCCGGTCGTGGTGGTCGCGGTGTCGCTCATCGCGCCGCCTCCAGTTCGTCGTCCCGCTCGTCGGTCGCGACGGCCGGATGGTCGGTCAGGGCCAGGAACACCTCGTCCAGGCTGGGCTGGCCGAGGGAGAAGTCGTCCACCACGATGCCGGCGCGGGCCAGCTCGCCCAGCGCGCGTGCCGCCTGCTCGCCGGCCTCCAGGTCGGTGCCGTCCTCGCCGACCCGGGCGGTCAGCGCCACCGGGTCCGCCGCGAGCTGCACCGGCACGCTCAGCGCGGTCCGCAGCACCTGCTCGGCCCGGGACCGCTGCCCGGCGTCACGCAGTCGCACGTGGACGGTGCCGGAGCCGACCGACGACTTCAACTCGCCCGGGGTGCCCTCCGCGATCACCCGGCCGTGGTCGACCACCGCGATCCGCCCGGCCAACTGGTCGGCCTCGTCGAGGTACTGCGTGGTCAGCAGCACGGTGGTGCCGTGCGCCACCACCGCCCGGACGATCTCCCACACCTGGTTGCGGCTGCGCGGGTCGAGCCCGGTGGTGGGCTCGTCCAGGAACAGCAGGTCCGGCGTGTTCAGGATGCTCGCCGCGATGTCGATGCGCCGCCGCATCCCGCCGGAGTACTTCTTCACCTGCCGGCCGGCCGCCTCGGTCAGCCCGAACGCGGCGAGCAACGCCTCGGCCCGCTCCCGCGTCGCCGGGCGGCCCAGCCCGAGCAGCCGGCCCAGCAGAACCAGGTTCTCCGCCCCAGTCAGGTCCTCGTCCAGCGAGGCGTACTGGCCGGTCAGGCTCATCCGGGCGCGGACCGCGTCGGCCTCGGTGACGACGTCGTGGCCGAAGACCCGGGCGGTGCCGGCGTCGGGCCGCAGCAGCGTTGCCAGCACCCGGACGGCGGTGGTCTTGCCGGCGCCGTTGGGCCCGAGCATCCCGTACACGGTGCCGGCGGGAACCCGCAGGTCCAGGCCGTCGAGCGCCCGGGTCGAGCCGAACGACCTGACCAGGCCGTCGGCCTCGACGGCCAGGCCGGTGTTCCGGTTACTCATGATCATTACCTCTCTGACGTGGATGGTTCTCCGCAGGCGTACGGGCGTGCCGCGCGACCCTCGCGCAACGCCAGACCCCACCAGCACAACTCGTCGAGGAGCACCCGGACGTCATGCCGGAGCCGCTCCTCGCCGTGCCCGGTGGGCTCGCCGTCGAGCAGGTCGACGCCGACGGTGTCCCGCACGGTCGTCGCGTGCAGCGCGGTGAAGACCGTCCGGAGCTGGTCGACCGCGTGCAGGCCGACCGACCGGCAGCCGTACGAGACGAAGCCGACCGGCTTGGCCTGCCACTCGTCGTACGCGAAGTCGATCGCCTGTTTCAACGAGGCCGGGAAGCTGTGGTTGTACTCCGGGGTGACCACGACGAACGCCTCCGCCTCCGCGACCTGCCGGACGAAGTCCCGCATCGCCGGCGTGGGCTCGGCGGGCAGCGCGGCCGGGAAGGCGTACCCGGCCAGGTCCAGTTCGTGCACGACCAGCCCGGCCCGGCCGCGGGCCTGAGTGGCGAACCAGCGACCGATCCGGTCGCCGACCCGCCCCTCCCGGGTGCTGCCGATGATCACGGCGAGCCGTAACGGCGTCATGCCACCCTCCCTCGCTGCCGGCCTCACCCCGCAGGCGCCAGAAGGCCCGCCAGATCTCTTCTGGCGGGCCTTCTGTCAAGGGTTCCTGGTCCGATCGGCGGCATGACCGAGGTACGCATCATCCGGTGGAGCACCGACGCTGGCCGGTCAGTGCGCGGCGTCCAGCCGAGCCCGCTGCTCGGCGGTCAGCTCCAGGCCCACCGCGCCCAGCGCCTCGTCCAACTGCGCCACCGAGGAGAAGCCGACCAGCGGGATCGCCGGCACGTCGCCGCCCATCAGCCAGGCCAGCACCACCTGGTTGACCGTCGCGCCGGTCTCGGCGGCCACCGCCTCCAGCGCCGCCAGCCGGGCCGGGGTGCCGGGCAGGGCGTACGCCTCGTCGAGCCGTTCCGGCTTCGCGTACGCGCCCTTGAGCAGCGGTGAGTACGCGACCAGGGTGAGCTGCTGCTCGGCCCGGAGGTAGCTGGCCAGGTCGGGGCCGACCCAGCCGACGTCGCCGTCCGGGTCCAGCGCGCTCGGCAGGTCCACCCGTGGCGGCAGGTAGCTGCGGTGGTACTGCAGCACCTCGTACCCGGGCAACCCGGCCGCCGCGGCGATCCCCCGGGCCCGCTCCACCCGCCAGGCGCGGTGGTTGCTCGCGCCCAGCAGCCCGACCGTGCCCTCGGCGACCAGCTCGGCGAAGCCCTCGACGGTCTCCCGCAGCGGGACGGTCCGGTCCTCGATGTGTGCGTAGAGCAGGTCGATCCGGTCGACCCCGAGTCGTTCCCGGCTGCGCTCGGCAGCCTCGCGGATCACCTTCGCGGACAGGCCCTCCGGGTTGTCCAGGTAGCTGGTGCCGGGGGCGAGCGGGCGGGCGCCCAGCTTGGTGGCGAACACGATCTCGTCGCCGATGCCGCGACTGCGCCGCCAGCGGCCGAGCAGTTCCTCGCTCTCTCCGCCCTGCCCGCCGTTCTGCCAGAAGGCGTAGTTGTCGGAGGTGTCGACGAACGTGCCGCCGGCGGAGACGTAGCGGTCGAGGATCGCGTACGAGGTGGCTTCGTCGGTGGCGGTGCCGAAGAGCATCGCGCCGAGGCTGAGCACGCTGACCTCGCGGCGGGTGGCCGGGTCGGTGCCGATGGTGCGGTAGCGCATGGAATTCCTCCCGTCGGAGCGTTCCGGTCACCCTGCCCCTTCGAGCGCGCGCGAAGTCAACCGACGGAAGGGGCCCCGGTCGTCCGGGGCCCCTGCGGCGCGTAGTGGGTCAGTTCGGCACGTAGTCGAACGTGTCCGGGTTGGGGCCCTGCCGGCCATCCTCGCCCTTGTCCAGCGCGGTGAGCCGGTCCATCGCGGCGTCGTCGAGCGTGAAGTCGAAGATGCCGAAGTTCTCCTCGATCCGCTTCGGGGTGGTCGACTTCGGGAAGACGATGTCGCCGCGCTGCACGTGCCAGCGCAGCACCACCTGGGCCGGGGTGCGCCCGACCTGCTCGGCGACGTCCACCACGGTCGGGTCGTCGAGCACCTTGCCCTGGGCGATCGGGGACCACGCCTCGGTGAGGATGTTGTGCGACAGGTCGTACGACCGCACCTCCTCGTTGCCGAAGTAGGGGTGCGCCTCGATCTGGTTGACCGCCGGCACCACGTCCGCCTCGGCGGCCAGTCGCTCCAGGTGGGCGACCTGGAAGTTGGACACGCCGACCGACTTCACCCTCCCGTCGCGTCGAAGCTCCTCCAGCACCTTCCAGGTGGAGACGAAGTCGCCGTCGTAGAGCGTGGGCAGCGGCCAGTGGATCAGGAACAGGTCGAGGTAGTCGAACTTCATCTCCCGCAACGACTGCTCGAACGCCTTACGGGCGTCGTCCGGGCGGTGGAAACCGTTGTTCAGCTTGCTGGTGACGAAGATGTCGCCCCGGTCCAGCCCGGAGGCGCGGACGGCCTGACCCACCTCGGCCTCGTTGCCGTACATCTGGGCGGTGTCGATGTGCCGGTAGCCGATCTCCAGCGCCGTGCCGACCGCCTTCGCGGTGTCCTTCGGCTCGATCTGGAACACCCCGAAGCCGAGCTGTGGGATGGAGTTGCCGTCGTTGAGCGAGATGTCCGGAACGCTGTTGTCGGCCATGTCGTGCCTCGTCTCCGATCGTTCGGGGGTGCCCGGAAGCGCTTCCACGAGCCGGCGTCCGGGCCGTGCCACCCGGTGTTCCTACCCGCTGCGCGGGCGTCCTCACGCCGCCGGTGGGTGATCTGGGACAAGCGTCAGCCCCAGATCGCCCGCGCCCACTCCGGGTGGTCGACGAACGGATTGCGGTTGCCCTGCCAGCGCTCGTAGATGCGCTGGTTGCGGCGCTGCTCGAAGGCGTCCGGCGGGTCCTGCTCGTGCCAGGCCAGCAGCTTCGTGAGCCGCCCGAGGCGGGGCGCGCCGCCGTTGGCCACCGAGTCGTTCGGCTCCAGGTCCGGCCAGCCGTCGTCGCCCTCGTACCGGATCGCCATGTAGAGGATCATCCGGGCGACGTCGCCCTTCACCGCGTCGCGCGGCTCGAACGAGTCGGCGTCGGTGTAGCAGCCGGGCGCCTGGGCGACCGCGCTGCCGCCGGTGTCGAAGTCCTTGTTGCCACGGGCCGAGTTGACCGACACGTCCTCCGGTCGCAGGTGGTGCACGTCGGTGCCGGGGCCGGTGGCGGTGCCGAAGTCGCCGTGCGACTTGGCCCAGACGTGTTCCCGGTTCCAGTCGTCGGCGCCGCCGCCGTTGGCGGTCTTGTGCTGCGAGCGGCCGCTGTAGAGCAGGATCACGTTGACCGGGTTCGCCGGGTCCTGGTCGGTGTCCTTGAGCGCCTCCCACACCTGGTCGTAGGTGAGCGTGGTCTGCACCTTAATGATGGTGTGCAGGGCGGTGCGCAGCGCGGGCCCGGTCTTGCCGGCGGCGGCCGCGTAGTAGGCGCCGGGCGAGGCGGTGCCGGTCGGGGTCGGGCTCGGCGTGGCGCCGCCGCCCAGGCTCATCGCGCTCGGGTTCTTCAGGCCGCCGTGGCTGAAGTAGGCGGTCAGGGTGCCGGTGGCGGTGACCTGCCGCCCGCGCAGGGACGGATTGGTCAGCAGCCCGAAGGTGCTCCGCCAGGCGGCGGTGACCTGCACGTACAGCATCCGGCCGGTGCTGGTCTCGCCGGCCTGGTCGGCGATCGCGATAGCGGTGTCCGCGGTGTAGCCGGACGTGATCACCGTGTTCGTGGCGGTGGGCTGGCCGACGACCCAGCCGCTGACCGTGGCGGTGCGGCCGTCCTGCGCGGCGAGCGCCTGCGACACGGTCAGGGTGGCCGCCGCCGACGCCGCGTTCGTCACCGCCGGCGGGGTGGCGACGGTGACGGTCAGCACGACCGCCGCGATCAGCCGCCCGGGTCGCGAGCGGGTGATGCTCCTGATATTCATGAACGACGATGCTAGCCGGTGTCCGGTGAACTCCGGGAGATCATCGCGGCAACGTTTCGCCCCGGCCGGCCTCGAACAGCACCGGCCAGGGGCGCTCCGGCGGCGTGCGGGGCGCCGGTCCGGTCGGCACCTCCGGCGCGGCCAGCACCTCGGCGGCGAGCCGGCCGAACATCGGCGCCGCCGGGTGCGCCGTCCGGCTCGGCCAGGCCGCGGAGATCCGCCGGACCAGCGGCGCGCCGGCGAGCGGCCGCCAGGCGAGGCGTGGCTCCCGACGGGCCAGCGTCGCCGGCTCGACGGCCACCGCGCCGCCGGCGAGGAGCAGGCCGAGCAGGAACTCCGGGTTACCCGCCGGACGGACCCGGCGCGGGATGAAGCCGTGCCGCCGGCACACGGTCAGCAGGTGCGCGTGCCAGCCGGGCGCGGTGGCCGGCGGCGCGGTGACCAGATCCAGGCCGGCCAGGTCGGCCAGCGCGACCTCGCGGCCCCGGGCCAGCGGCGAGAACCGGGGCAGCAACGCGCCGACCGTCACGTCCACCGGCTCGCCGAACCGCAGCCCGGCCTCCTCGACCGGGTGGTGCAGCAGGCCGACGTCCAGCCGACCCTCCGCCAACATTCGCCGCTGCTCGGCGCTGGTCAGCTCGTGCAGATCCAGGTCGAGCCCGGGCGCACGCGCGGCCAGGCCGTCGAGCAACGCACGCAGCGTCACGGCCGGCGTCTCCGGGGGTACGCCGGCGCGCAGCGCGCCGAGCGCGCCCCGGCCCATCCGGTCGGCGAGGAGGCGCAGCCGGCGTTCCCCGGTGAGCAGGTCGTCGGCCTCGCCCAGCAGCAGTTGACCGGCCGTGGTGAGGCGGACCCGCCGCTGCGACCGGTCGAACAGGGTCGTGCCCAACTCCTGTTCCAGCCGCCGGATCGACTGGCTCAGCGGGGGTTGCGCCATGCCCAGCGTCTCGGCGGCGCGACCGAAGTGCAGCTCCCGGGCGACCACCACGAAGTGCCGCAGGTGTCGCAGCAGGTCCACCCGCGCACCCTAACCCGCGCGCTGACTACCGTGTCGGCGTGGACGCGGCGCAGCGGGTGGCGGAGATCTTCGGGCGGGCCGGGCTGACCGGTTGCCTGCACGTGGCCGACGTGGACGATCCGGCGCGCCAGGTGGCGCTGGGGGCCGACGAGCGGATCGTCATCGCGTCCGTCTTCAAGATCCTGCTGGTGCTGGAGTTCGCCCGGCAGGTCGCCGCCGGTCAGCTCGACCCGACCGAGCGGGTGCTGGTCGGCAGCGCCGACCGGCTCGGCGGCTGGGGGGTGGCCGGCTGCGCCGACGACGTCGAGATGTCGCTGCGCGACCTCGCCTACCTCGCCATGTCGGTCAGCGACAACACGGTTGCCGACCTGCTGCTGCGCCGGGTCGGCCCGGACGTGCCGTCGATGCTCGCCGCGGAGCTGGGGCTACCGCGTACCCGGATCGTCGGCGGCCCCCGGCACCTGGTCGAGACGATGCTCGCCGACGTCGGCGCGCGGACCGAGGCGGACTTCGCGCGGATCTTCCCCACCCTGCCGCCGGAGCGGGTCCGGGCCATGCGGGTCTTCGACCCGGAGCACACGTCCGCCAGCACCGCCCGGGAGCTGACCCGGCTGCTGTGCCTGATCTGGCGGGACGAGGCCGGTCCGGCGGCGGCCTGCGCGACGGTCCGGGAGCTGATGGCCCGGCAGCTCTTCTGGACCCGGCTCGCGGCCGGCTTCCCGCCCGGCGTCCGGGTCGCCGGCAAGACCGGCACCCTGCCCGGCCTGCACCTGGAGGCCGGGGTCGCGGAGTATCCCGGCGGCGACCGGTACGCCGTCGCGGTCCTGGCGCGCACCGACCGCCTCGACACCCGTCGGATCGACGTGGACCTGGCGATCGGGGAGGCCGCCCGGACGGCCGTCGAATCCCTGCGCTGACCTGCGGTGATATCGGTTCGGATATCGAACCTGCCGGCTTTCGATCTTGGACACGGCCGACGGTCCGGTGGTGGAGTGGGTCGACCGATCCCACGAACCCGAACGGGGAGGACGACCCATGTCCGAGAACCGACCGACCGGCCACACCCGCCGCCGCCTCCTGCGCGACACCGCCGTCGGCGCCGCCGCCGTCACCACCGCCGGGCTCGTCGCCGGCGCCCCGGCCCGGGCCGCCACCACCACTGCCGCCCCGGCCGGCCGGAAACCCGGCGCGGTGAGCTTCCGCTGGTGGGGTACGGCCGGCTGGCGGATCGACATCGGCGACCGGACCGTGCTCGTCGACCCGTACCTGAGCCGCTACGACACCGGCCTGTTCACCGGCGGGTTCCGCCCGGACACCCCGCTGACCGTGGCCACCGACGTGGTCGACCGGCTCGCCGACCGGGCCGAGAACATCCTGGTCACCCACACCCACTGGGACCACTACAACGACGTGCCGCACATCGCCGCCCGGACCGGCGCCCGGGTTCTCGGCACGCTCACCGCCTACCACCTGGGTCTGGCGTACGGGCTGCCGGCCGGTCAGCTCGCCCCGGTCAAGGGCGGGGAGGTGCTCGACTTCGACGGCTACACGGTCGAGGTGGTCGGCTCACTGCACAGCCGCAACGCCGGCTGGTCGATGGCCTTCCCCGGCGTCCGGGTCAGCCCGCCGCCGCGCCCGGAGCGGATCTCCGACCTGCCCGAGGGGGACACGCTCGCCTACCAGGTCCGGGTGGACGGCGGGCCGTCGGTGTTCTTCATGGGCGCCAGCGACCTCGACGAGCGCAAGCTGACCGGGCTCGCGCCGGACGTGGCGATGATCGCCTCCGCCGCCACCACAGCCGTCGCCGACTACGTGCCCCGGCTGATGGCCGCGCTGGGGCACCCGAAGGTCGTGGTGCCGGTGCACTGGGACAACTTCGAAACCCCGCTGGTCAACCCGCCGACGGTCGCCGCCACGGACCGCGCCCGCCTGGACGCCCTGATCGCCGAGGTGCGCCGGGTGTCACCGCGCAGCCGGGTGCTGGTGCCCGACTACCACACCGCGTACCGGTTCTGACCTGTCAACCGGCGGTCAGGTCGCGCAACGCCAGCACCGACTTCCAGTTGCGCACCGTCACCACCACGCCCAACGTCTTCTCCAGGTACGCGGTGGTGAACTTCGTCCGCCCGTAGTTGCCGGCCGGGTAGTGCAGGTGCAGCTCCCGGCCGGCCACCGCGTACTCCATCTCCTCGCCGGACGGCACGGCCAGCGCGCGGACCCGCGCCGCCGTGGGCGCGGCGGACAGGAACGCCACCAGCACCCGCGTCGGGTCGTCCTGGCGCCCGGCGTACGGGCTGGCGTCGGCCACCGCGGCCAGCTCGCCCGCGTCCCGGACCAGGACCGGCACGCGCAGGCCCAGCTCGTCGGCGAGCCGCTTCGCGATGCCCTCGGCCAGCACCTCGTCGCGGGTGGGCGGGCTGCTGAAGACCACGTTGCCGCTCTGCAGGTAGGTCTTGACGTCGTCGTGCCCGAGGCCGGTGACGACGCGGCGCAGGTCCGCCATCGCCAGTCGGGTGGTGCCGACGTTGACGCCCCGCAGCAGGGCGGCGTAGCGGGTCATGGTCGCCAGCCTAGGTCAGGCGGACGCCAGCCGGGCGTAGACGTCGCCGGAGCGGCCGGCCGGTCGGTACGTCTCCAGCAGCCGCACCAGCCCCGCCGCGTCGAGCCACTCGGCCGAGGCGAACCGCATCGTCTCCACCGGCGAGTAGTTGTAGCGGTATCCGCCCGCTTCCGCCCCCAGCCGCTCCACCAGGTTGAGCGCGGCGAGCGCCGCGTCGTGCGCGGGTGGGAGGTATTCGAAGGAGAGCCCGCGCACCGGCCGGCTCAGCCCGGCGAGCACGTCGACCTCGAAGCCCTCGACGTCGACCTTGCAGAACGCCGGCTCGCCGTGCCGGGCGACCAGGTCGTCGAGCGTCACCACCGGCACCTCGACCGACCGGTCCCACCGCACCCCGGCGAAGCTCGGGTCGGCGGTGACCGAGTCGATCCAGGTCGACGACATGGTGGACACCGTGGGCGTCGCCGACGACAGCTCCAGCCGGGCCCGACCGGCCCGGGCGCCGACCGCGGTGGGCTCGATCGTCACGCCGTCGTCGCGGCCGAAGGCCAGGCGCAGCACCCGCAGGCAGTCCGGCTGCGGCTCGACCGCCACCACCCGCGCGCCCAACCGCCGCCAGGTGCGGACCCGGCCGCCGACGTGCGCGCCGATGTCGAAGCCGAGGTCGCCGGGGGAGAGGAACCGGCCGTACAGCTCCCGGGCGCGTCGGTGCTTGGCCGGCTGACCGTGGTAGATGGCCAGGGACCGGGTGATCCCCCAGGCCCGTGCGAGCATCGTCACGACGTTCCTAACTGTGAGTCCTGGACTGCGGACCGAAGGCCCGCAGGAACCGGTCGCGGAACGACTCCATCGGCCAGACGGGGGCGTCCGGGGCGGGGTTGAGGCCGTCCTGCCAGCCCCAGCCGGCGATCTGGCCGAGCACGGCCGGGTCCTTGGCCACGACGGTGATCGGCACGTCCCGGCCGGCCCCCGCACCGGTGATCGCCCGGGCCGGCTGGTGGTCGCCGAGGAAGACCAGCACGAGGTTCTCGTCGCCGTACCGCTGGACGTAGGAGACCAGGGTGCGCAGCGAGTAGACGACGGAGTTGCGGTAGGCCCCGCGAGTGCCCTCGTCGGCGCGGTCCGCGTGGTTGGTGCCGGTGAAGACCGACCCGTCGCCGAGGTCGTCCCAGTCGACCAGCTTCGGCACCGGGGACCACGGGATGTGGCTGGACAGCAGCGGGATCTCGGCCATCACCGGCGCGTGCCCGGGCCCGCGCTCCGCGCGCTGGAACGCCTCCAGGGTGAACTGGTCCGGCGGGGAGGAGAAGCTGAACGTCGGCCCCCGGTAGCCGAGGTCCTCGGCGCCGTAGACCCGGTCGGGGGCGAAGAAGTCGGCCTCCGGCCAGGCCCGGGTGAGTGCCGGCATGACCAGCGAGGTGCGCCACCCGGCGCGCTTGAACGCGCCGTTGAGGGTCAGCCGGTCACTGCGCACCAGGTTGGTGTAGCGCAACTGGTTGTCCGCCCGGATGCCGCTCATCAGCGTGGCGTGCGCCAACCAACTGCCCCCGCCGGTGGTGGACGAGGTGAGGAACGCGCTGCGGCTGCCGTAGCCGGCCGCGGCGAGCTGGCGGGTCCCCTCGTCGAGCGCGGCGTCCACCTCCGGGGCCAGCTCCGGGTCCTCCACCGCCACCCGGCCGTAGCTCTCCACGAAGGCGACCAGGACATCCTTGCCGCGCAGCCCGGTCAACAACTGGTCGCCGGGGGCGTCGTGGAACGGGTCGCCGGCGAGCTGGTCGGTCAGCCGCTCCTGGTCGTGCAGGCCGGCGTTGACCTGCCGGGTGCGATCCCAGACGCCGGCCGCGACGGTGTCGGCGGCGACCGGCAGCCCGGGCACGATGTGCGCGCCGAGCACGGCGCAGACCACCCAGGCGGCGGCGAACGCCGCGGCGGTACGCGCGCCGACGAGCCGGTGCTCGCCCAGCAACCGGGCCAGCCGACGCATCGACAACGTCACCAGCACGGGTACGGCGACGACCGCGACCACGGCCACCGCCACGGCTCCCACCTGGGCGGGCCGCCCGTACGACTCGGCCAGGAACTCCGCGCCGGCGCCGAGGAACGCCCAGTCGGCGACGAGGTCGAACGGTCGGTCCAGGACGGTCGAGAAGCCCAGGTCGGCGAGCTTGAGGACGAGGACCAGACCGAGCAACGCGCCGAGCGCCACGGCCACGATCCGGCGCGGCCTCGGCGGCAGCACGAGCAGCAGGGCGACCGCGACCAGCCCCTCCACCGGGATCCGCAGGAACGCGGCGGGAGTGAGGTCGGCGACGTCGGTCGGCGCGACCAGGGCACCCAGCACGAGCACTCCGGCCAGCACGGTGGCGAGCACCGGCAGGACCCGGCGACGCCCGCCGGCACCGACGCCCGGGGCCGCGGTGGCCGCGTTCCCGGAGCCGACGTCCCGCGGCACGCCCGGCTCGGAGGCGGTGCCGCCGGTCGTGCGCGCCCGCGGGTCGGTCGGGGGCGGAGTCCGGTCGTCGTCGGTCACGGGCGCCGACCGCCGACCTCGGCCCGGCCGACCAGCACCGGGGCGGCGGGCTCCCAGCCGCCCCGGCGCGTCGCCACCGGGCGGGGCGTCCCGGGCCGCGCGGCCACCTCCGGGGCGGCGACCGGCGTACGGACCGCCCGCGGGCGGGTGACCGGCGGACGGACGGCCTGCGGGCGGGTGACGTCGGCGCGGTGCCGCCACAGCCAGAGCACGTCGCGGCCGAACGACTCGAGCAGCAGCGCGAGCGCGCCGGCCAGCAGCGCGCCGGCCGGCACGAGGGGCAGCACGTCCGCCGCCACCACGGCCAGCGCGATGCCCTGGATCGCGGCGACCGTCTTGCGCCAGTAGCGCGGCGGCAACGAGCCGTTCAGCCAGGGCAGCACCCAGCCGGCCACCACGAAGGCGTACCGCATCGCGCCGATGACCAGCACCCACGGGCCGAGCTGGCCGCTGACGTGGACGCAGAGCACCAGGACGAGGAAGGAGTCGACCTCCATGTCGAACCGGGCCCCGAGCGCGCTGACCGTGCCGGTGCGCCGCGCCACCTGCCCGTCGATCCAGTCGAGGGAGAGCGCGACCGCGGTGAGCACGACCAGCACCGGCACCGCGACCGGGCGGGTGAACGAGTCCGCCACCAGCGCGGTCACGCCACCGGCCAGCGTCGCCCGGCCCAGCGTCACCCAGTCGGCCGGACCGAGCCGGTCCGCGCCCGAGCGGCGCAGCCCGTGACCGAGCACGGCGAGCGTCACCACCCCGTGGACGAGGCCGGCCAGCCAGCCGGCCGGACCCAGGCCGACCGTGCCGGCGAGACCTGCCAACACCCCCACCTGGAGGATCGCCCCCGCGAATGGATCAGTCCGAACCGCTGTCACTGTGCCTCCGAATTGCGCGCCACGACCCACCGGTCTGTACGCAGAACATGCCCGAACGGTTCGCTCTGATGCCGAAAACTCACGATCACGACTGTCCTTCGCGTCGGAGCCCCGCGTCGGATGCGCCGCTCGTCCCGGGGCGAGCGTGGAGGAGCGACTGACGGCCCTGGCGAGAGGTGGCCCGGCTGACCGGCGAGCGGCCCGACGGCGTCGGCCCGGGCACGGGCCGGGCCGTTGTCCGGTCAGGCGGCGCGACGAGGCAGGCCCAGCGCGGCGCGTACCCTGGCCGCCTGCCGGACGCCGTCGTGCGCGGCGGCGGCCCGGATCTCCCGGCGCAGGTCGGCGGCGTCGCCGGCGGTGGTCGCGAGCTTCCAGTGCCGCAGCGCCACCTCGTGCTCGGCGAGCAGCGCCGCCATCGGCGCCTGCACGGCCGTCGGCCAGCGCAGCGCGCGCAGCTCACCGGCGCACGCCTCGTTGGCGGTGGCGACCGCCGCGGCCCGCTCCCGCACCGACCGCCAAGGTCGGCCCGCCTTCTCGGCCTCCGCCAACTCGTCGCGGGCGATGTCGTACGCCGCCACCACCGCCAGGTAGCGCCCCTTCGCCTCCTTGGCCGTCAGCGGCACCACAGTGCTCGGCGTGGGACTCGCCGGCGGCGGGAGGGCTACCTGTTCGGTCTCGCCGCCGCCGCAGCCGGCGAGCAGCAGGGCCAGGACCAGGGCCGGGGGCGCGAGCCGAGGACGCAACGGGAACTCCCATCGGGCGGGGGCCCCGAGTGTAGGACGGCCCCCGCCGATCGTGCCGGCCCGCGACTAGCCGGGCGCGCCGTCCCGGTCCACCAGCCGCCAGTACTGCCGCTTCCGCTCGTCGCGCACCACGACGCCGAGCCGGGCCAGCTCCCCGTGCAGCTCCCTGACCTCGGCGTCGTGGCGGTCCCGCAGCGCCCGCTCCCGGGCCCGCAGCAGCGCGTCCGCGCCGGCCGGCAGCCCGGGGAGCCCGGGCACCCACCGCCGGTACGCGTCCCGGTGCGGATCCCGGTCGACCCACGGCCAGCCCTGCCCGGTGAACGCCTCCCGCAGTCGCTCGGCGCCCAGGTCGGACCGCTCCCGGGCCAGCTCGCCGCCGGCTCCGTCCAACAGCACCAGCGCCTTGCCGTCGGTGAACACGCCTGTCACCTCGGCCCGCGCGAGGTCCCGGCCGTGCCCGTCCCGGTGCAGCCGCACCGACCGGCGCCCGACCGTGACCCGTAGCCGCTCCCGCGTGCCCACCACGGCCAGCGCCACGCCGGCCAGCGCCACCACCCCCGCGCCGAGCGGGTAGGACCGCTCGGCCGGCCACCTGTCGAGCAGCCCGAACACGTCCTGGAACGGGAACCGGGACAGCCCGGCGATCCACCCCGACAGGGCGGTCACCCCGGCGCCCAGTCCCGCCCCGAGCAGCGGGAACCCGGCCCACATCACCACCAGCTCGCCGACCCCGCCGTCGACCACGACGTCGCCGGGTTCCCGCACCGACACGGTCAGGACACCTCCCGCCGCATCGTGCGGACCAGGCCGGCGACCAGCGGCAGGACCATCCAGACGGCGAGCGAGACGCCGAGCCGACCCCACTGCCCGGCCGTCACGTCCGGGCTGAGCAGCGGCTCCATGGTGCGCGAGGTGTCCAGCCAGCCGGCCGGCTCGCGCAGCGCCTTGATCATCGCCGACAGCACGCTCCACACGGTCGGCAGCAGCAGGTACGTGACGATCGCCAGCGGCGTGTTCAGCAGCAGCAGGCCGAACCCGGCGCCCATCAGCACGTTCGCCACCTGGAACACCGCCGCGTACGGCAGCAGCCGCCAGTCGAACGTCCAGGCGCCGGCCCCGCCGGTGGCCTTGGCGGCGAGCGTGCCGGCGGCGGCGACGAGCAGGGTCACCAGCACCGAGGCGAGCGCGGCCAGCACCACCGCGGCGAGCTTGGCGACGATCACCCGCTCCCGGCGGGGCACCAGCGCGAACGTGGTCAACGCCGTCCGCTGGGACCACTCGCCGGTGATGGAGAGGATGCCCAGCACCGGCAGCAGCAGCCCCACCGGCAGCAGCGACGGCGTGAAGAACGCGGTGAACGTCTGCTCCGGACCGTCGGTGACGAAGAGCTGGACCACCACGATGGCGACCGCGATCAGCCCGATGCTGATCAACAGCCAGCGTCCGGCCCGGGTGTCGACGAGTTTGCGCAGCTCCACGCCGGTCAGTCGGCCCAGCGACGGGCCGGCGACCGGCTGGTGCCGCGTCGGCGTGGCGGTGGGAACTCCAGCGGTGGCGGTGGTCATCGGACGGCCTCCTTGGTCGACGCGCCGGCGGTGAGGGTGAGGAAGAGCTGCTCCAGGCCGCCGGTGCCGGCCGGCCGCAGCTCGGTGAGGACCAGCCCGGCGTCGGCCGCGGCCTGGCCGACGGCCACCGGCTCGGCCCGGACGACGAAGCCGCCGTCGGTGCCGGCGGTGGCCGGGAGCGCGGCGCGGTCCAGGGTGCGGCGCAGGGCGTGCTGGTCCCGGGCGCGGACCAGGGTGCCGGCGCCGGCCAGCAGCTCGTCCTTGCCGCCCTGGGCGACCACCCGGCCGCCGCCGATCACCACCAGCCGGTCGGCCACCGCCTCCACCTCGCGCAGCAGGTGCGAGGAGAGCAGCACCGTGCCGCCCCGGTCGGCGTAGTCGCGCAGCAGGCCGCGCATCCAGTAGATGCCCTCCGGGTCGAGGCCGTTGGCCGGCTCGTCCAGGATCAGCACCCGGGGGTCGCCCAGCAGCGCCAGCGCCAGGCCGAGCCGCTGCCGCATGCCGAGCGAGTACGCGCCGACCCGTCGCCGCGCGGCGGTGTCGTTCAACCCGACCAGGTCCAGCTTCGCGGCCACCTGTGCCCGGTCCACGCCCATGGTGCGGGCGGCCAGGGTGAGCGTCTCCCGGCCGGTGCGGCCGGCGTGCTGGGCCGAGGCGTCGAGCAGGACGCCGATCTCCCGCCCCGGGTTGGGTAGCTGCCGGTAGGGCCGGCCGGCCACCGTGGCCCCGCCGGAGCTGGGCGGCGTCATCCCGCAGATCATGCGCATCGTGGTGGACTTGCCGGCGCCGTTCGGGCCGAGGAATCCGGTCACCGTGCCCGGTTCGCAGCGGAAGGTGACATCTTCGACGGCGGAGTGCGGGCCGTACCGCTTCGTCAGATGGTCGACTTCGATCATGCCGAGAAGCCTGCCGGGGCCATCCGGTGATCCGCTGCGGCCGGCGGTCGCCGCCGGCACCGACCTCGGTTCACCGCAGACGTCGACTTTGGTAGCTGGTAGCCGGTCCGGACGGCTCCCTAGCATTGGGCAGGTGAGCAGCGTTGTCCCACCCGACCACCCCTGGCTCCTGCCGGGCTCCCTGGTGCCCGCCCGGGCGCCCCGCCGTACCCCGCGGGACTGGCTCGTCGACGGCCTGCTGTTCCTGATCGCGTTGCTCTGGGTGGCGGTCGCGCACGACGACGCGGTCAGCCGGGACCCGGAGTTCGCGCTCAACATCGGGCCGGACTGGCTGATCGGTGTCGACCTGATCGTCGGACTGCTGGCGACCGGGGCGCTCTGGCTGCGCCGCCGCTGGCCGGTCGGGCTGGCCGTGGCCACCGCGCCGCTGACGTTCTTCTCGGTCACCGCCGGGGCGGCGCTGCTGATCGTGCTGTTCACCGTGCTGGTGCACCGGCCGCTGCGGGTGGGGCTGACGCTTGTCGCCTGGAACGTGGTCACCTCGCTGCCCTTCATCGCGCTTCGCCCCGACCCGGCCATGCCGCTCTGGGCCGCCACGGCCTGGACCGTGCTCTTCCTCGGCATCGTGGTGGCGTGGGCGCTGTTCGTCCGGGCCCGCCGCCAGCTCGTGCTGTCGCTGCGCGACCGCGCCGAGCGGGCCGAGGCCGAGCAGCAGCTCCGGCTGGACCAGGCCCGGCACCTCGAACGCGGCCGGATCGCGCGCGAGATGCACGACGTGCTCGCCCACCGGATCTCGCTGCTCAGCCTGCACGCCGGGGCGCTGGAGTTCCGCCCGGACGCGCCGGCCGACGAGGTCGCCCGGGCGGCCGGGGTGATCCGGGCCAGCGCGCACGCCGCGTTGCAGGACCTGCGCGAGGTGATCGGCGTGCTGCGGGCCGAGGGGGGCTCCGAGGCCACCCCGGAACGGCCGCAGCCGACGCTCGGCGACGTGCCGGCGCTGGTCGCCGAGAGCCGGCAGGCCGGGGTACGCGTCAGCGTGGTCGACGAGGTGACCGAGCCGGCCGAGGTGCCGGTGGCGATCGGGCGCAGCGCCTACCGGATCGTGCAGGAGGGGCTCACCAACGCCCGCAAGCACGCGCCCGGCGCGGTGGTGACGGTCCGGCTGGCCGGCGGCCCCGGCGGCGGCCTGGTGGTCGAGATCAGCAACCCGTGGCCGGTGAGCGGGCCGGCGACCGCGATTCCCGGCACCGGCACCGGGCTGGTCGGCGTCGCCGAGCGCGTCTCGCTCGCCGGCGGCCGCCTCGACCACGGGCGGAACGCCGACGGCGACTTCCGGCTGACCGCCTGGCTGCCCTGGGCGGTCCCCGCGTGAGCGGGCTGAGTGGGCCGGTGCGGGTGCTGATCGTCGACGACGACCCGCTGGTCCGGGGCGCGCTGTCGATGATCCTCGGCGGGGTGCCGGACCTGACCGTGGTGGGCGAGGCCACCGACGGCGCCGAGGTGCCCGCGGCGGTCGCCGCGCACGCCCCGGACGTGGTGCTGATGGACATCCGGATGCCCCGGGTGGACGGGCTGGCCGCCACCGAGGCGCTGCGGGCCTCGGCGGACCCGCCCGAGGTGCTGGTGCTGACCACCTTCGACGCCGACGAGCAGGTGCTGCGGGCGTTGCGCGCCGGGGCGAGCGGCTTCCTGCTCAAGGACACCCCGCCGGCGGAGATCGTGGCGGCGGTGCGCCGGGTCGTGGCGGGGGAGGCGACGCTGTCCCCGGCGGTGACCCGGAAGCTGATCGCTCACGTGACGGCCGCCGCGCCGACGCCCGGCCCGGATCCGAGGCGGGAGCGGGCGGTGCGGCTGCTGGGTGGGCTGTCCGAGCGGGAGCGGGAGGTGGCGCTGCTGCTGGGCCGGGGGCGGACCAACGCGGAGATCTCCGCCGAGCTGTTCATGAGCGTGGCGACCGTGAAGGCGTACGTGTCGCGGCTGCTCACCAAGCTGGAGCTGAACAACCGGGTGCAGGTGGCGCTGCTGGTGCAGGACGCCGACCCGGCCTGACCGGGAAGTCTCTCATTATTGATAGTATCAAGGATGAGACTATCGTTAACGAGAGCTTCGTGGTGATCGCATGGATGGGTTCGTCGGCAGGACTCGTGAGCTGGCGCAGCTCGACGGGATGCTCGGCCGGGTGGCGCGCGGCGGTCGAGCCGGGCGGCCGGGGCGGGCGCTGCTCATGCGTGGGCGTCGCCGGGTGGGCAAGTCGCGACTCGTGGAGGAGTTCGTCGAACGCGTGGATGTGCCCCATCTGTTCTTCACCGCCTCGGCGCAGCCGACCGCCGCCGCCGATCTGGCGCTGTTCGTGTCGGCTGTGGCGGGCTCGACGCTCCCGGGCGCGGGACTGTTCGCGGGGCAGGCACCGGCCACCTGGGACGCCGCACTCACCCTGCTTGCCGCCGCGTTACCCAACGACCGGCCGAGCGTCGTCGTGCTCGACGAGATGCCCTATCTGATCGCCACTGATCCTGGCTTCGAGGGAACCTTGCAGAAGGTCTTCGACCGTGAGTTGTCCCGCCGGCCGGTCCTGTTGATCTGCGTCGGGTCCGATCTGGCGATGATGGAGGCGCTGAACGACTACGGGCGTCCCTTCCACCAGCGCGCCACGGAAATGGTGGTACCACCGCTCAGCCCGGCCGACGTGGGTGAGATGCTCGAACTCGCGCCTGCGGACGCGATCGACGCCTATCTCGTCACCGGCGGTCTGCCGCTCGTGGTCGACGACTGGGCGCCTGGCGAGGGTTTGCGCGATTACCTCGCCGGTGCGGTCAGGGACTCCACTTCCGCCCTGCTCGTGAGCGGCGAGCGGGCCCTCGCCGCCGAATTTCCCCCGCAGTCCCAGCCGGACCTGGTGCTACGCGCCATCGGGGCCGGGGAACGCACCTTCTCGTCGATCGCCCGAGCCGCGGGCGGCATCCCGCAGGCGTCGCTGCATCGTGCGCTCCGACTGCTCACCGACAAGCGGATCGTCGAGGCAGCCCTTCCGTTGTCCACCCGGGCCTCCCGCGAGACCCGCTACGTCGTCGCCGATCCGCACCTGCGCTTCTGGCTCGCCTTCCTCGGGCCCTACCTCTCGGAGATCGAGCGTGGTCGAGGAGACCTGACGCTGGCCCGGATCGACTCCTCGTGGACCTCCTGGCGAGGGCGTGCGGTCGAACCGGTTGTCCGAGAGTCGTTGCGCCGGCTGCCGTCCGGGCACCTGCCGGCCGACACGGCGGTGGTGAGCGGCTTCTGGACCCGTACCAACGATCCCGAGATCGACCTCGTCGGCGGCGACCGAGGGCCGGTGGCCAAGCGGATCACCTTCGTGGGCTCCGTCAAGTGGCTGGAGCACGGGCCGTTCGACGCACACGACCTGAGCCGGCTCCTCCACCACCGCGCACAACTGCCGGGAGCCGACGAGCACACTCCGGTCGTCGCCGTGGTGCGCAGCGGGCGTGCGGTCGACGGTGTGACCGTGCTCGGGCCGGAGGAACTGCTCACCGCGTGGCGGGATTGAACTCCTGCCGGTGTCCGGCCGTACCAGTGGACGAGGATGTGGTGCGGCCGGTCCGCCGCACCGCTGCCGAGCTGCGGGAGGCCTGCCGTGCGAGTTGGTGAGCAGTCGAGGGATCCCATCGACCAGATCCTGGGCGACGTGCCGGTGCCGGCGACGTTGACCCCCGAGGACGTCCGCCTGGCTGTCCGGGCGGTGGTGGTGCATGCCGCCGAGGAGTGGCCCGCGGGGCCGAAGTGCCGCAACGACGGGGCGGCGTTCCCCTGCCGGCTGCACCGCTGGGGCCGGCGGGTGCTGGAGACACACGGGCTGAACGAGCGCCAGATCGACGCGCTGGTCCGGCACGGCAACCCGTTCGTGCACGTGCCGTTCCCGTTCGTGCTGAGCGGGCCGTCGACGGCCCGCCCGGGTGCGGCTCCCCGCCCGGGTTCGGCGCAGCCCGTCCGTCCCGGCTCGACCGCCCGGCTCGCACCCGGCCAGGTGCCGCGCGGGCCGGTCCCGCGGGTCACCGCCCCGCCGGTACGCCCCGGCGTCGGCCGGCCGACGCGCGCCACCGGGTCGAGCACGCCACCGGCTCCGGTGGCCCGACCGCGCTGGCCCAGGGCGAGCTGACCCCCGGCGTGCGGGCCGGCGCGGCGATGGCCGCGCCGGCCGGGCCGGGCCGGGACGGCGGCCCGACGCGGGGAGCCCCCACTCCCGCGTCGGGCCGTCCGGCGTGTGCCGTCAGTTGACCCCGCACTTCGGGGCGGACCAGTCGGTGGCGTTCGGTGACTTGTCCTTGGTGTTCTCCCGGCGGGAGTCCACGTGCACGTGGTCGCCGTGGTCCGGGTAGCCGGGGCCGTAGATGCCGCTGAAGCCCCGGTCCCGGGCCGAGCGGGCGATCTCGCAGAGGGTCCGGCTGCGCGAGGTCAGGTCGGCCGCGCCGCCGTACAGGTGCTGGCTGTCCGAGGCGCCGCCGACCTGCCGGTTGCAGGCGATGCTGCGGAAGCCGCTGGTGACGTAGAGCGGTTTGTCGCCGAGGCTGCGCCGCAGCGCCTCCAGCTTCCACATGGCGCGCAGCGCGTTCTCCCGGGTGGCCGACGCCGAGAGCGGCCCCCCGCTCCACCCGCCCTTGCCGCAGCCGTTGTCCAGTTCGGCGTAGCTGAAGTGCTTCGGCGTGCAGTCGTCGTCCTGCAGGGCGTAGATCTTGGCGAACGTCTGCGGGCCGGCGACGCCGTCGGCGCGCAGTCCGTACGCGGCCTGGAAGCGCCGTACGGCGGCAGCCGTCTCCGGTCCGTACCGCCCGTCGACCCGCACGATGCCGCCGTATCCGGCCCAGCCGGCCACCCGGATCTGGAGCTGCCGGACGTCGGTGCCCGAACTGCCCGAGGCGAGCGTCCGGGTCCAGGTGTAGCAGCCGTCGGCGTGGGCCGGTGGCGCGGCGACGGCGGTCGCGACGGCGGCCCCGGGCAGGGCCAGCGCGAACGCGACGGCCGCCCGCTTCAGGGTGTTGACGCGCACAGGAGTCCTCCCGATGAGAGAGCGGATCTGAGGCCGGGACGGGCGGAAAGACCGGTACGTCCCGTCCTTCCCACCGTGACAGCCCACCGGGGGCTTCGTGGCGATTAGCGGAAATTGTTCTCACATTCGGTCCTGGTCGGAGGGCGCGGTAACGTCTGCTCCCGGGCCCGGTTCGCGCGGGGGAGGTGGGCGTTGGCACGTGGCGGCGTGTTCTGCGTCGAGGGGCAGTGGCACCGCGACCTCAACGAGCGCGGGTCCGTCCTGCCCACGCTCGACCTGCTCGAACGGCTGGGCCGGATCCGCTACATCCACAAGGACGCCGCCACCCGCGACGAGCTGTTCTACTTCCTCGACCGCTGGCTGCTCAAGCAGTACGCCGACCACCGGGTCGGCTTCTTCGCCATGCACGGCGAGCCGAGCCGGCTCTGCCTCACCGACTGGGATTCGGTCGAGCTGTCCGACGTGGCCGAGCGGATGGCCGGTCGCGGCGAGGGCCGTCGCCTCTACTTCGGCAGCTGCTCCGTGCTGCGCGCCTCCGACGCCACGCTCCGCGAGTTCCTCGACGTGACCGGAGCGGCGCTGATCTGCGGCTTCACCCGCGACGTCGACTGGGTCGAGTCGGCCGCCTTCGAGACCGTGCTGCTCGACGTGCTGGCCAACGGGCAGCGGCACAACGCGGCCGAGCTGCGGATGGGCTCGGCACACTGGGCGCCGCTGGCGGCGTACCTGGGTTTCCGGGTCATCTACGCCAACGGCCGGGCCTGGCGGCCCACCGCGCGCCCCCGCGTGCCCGAGCAGGTCTCCCCGCGCCGGGCCGCCGCCCGCCCGCGCTGAGATCCGCCCCCGGGCCTGGTAGAACCGAGGGATGCCACGCAGCATCGCGCGCAACACCCGGGTCGACCGGGACGCCCTGACCGAGTTCCTCCGCCCCCGGCACCGCGTCGTGCTGATGACGACCCGCGCCGACGGCCGCCCGCAGTCCTCCCCGGTCTCCTGCGGGGTCGACGCCGAGGGCCGGCTGGTCGTCTCCAGCTATCCCGAGCGGGCCAAGGTGACGAACATCCGCCGTGACCCCCGCGTGTCGGCGTGCGTGCTCTCCGACGACTGGAACGGTCCGTGGGTGCAGGTCGACGGCGTGGCCGAGGTGCTCGACCTGCCCGAGGCGCTGGAGCCGCTCGTCGACTACTTCCGCAGCATCTCCGGCGAGCACCCGGACTGGGACGAGTACCGGGCCGCCATGGTCGCGCAGGGCAAGTCGCTGATCCGGGTCACGATCGAGTCGTGGGGTCCGATCGCCACCGGCGGGTTCCCGGCCCGGCTGGCCGACTGATCAGTACGCGGCGGTGAACCGCGCGTTGCCGAACCTCGGGTTCTCGATCTCGTCCACGATCGCCACCGCCAGGTCCTCGTAGGTGAGCACCGACCGGCCCTGCGCGTCGGTGACCGGGTGGTCGGTGCCGGTGCGGTAGTGCCCGGTCCGCTCGCCGGGGTGGAACTCCAGCGGCGGTGGTGAGACGTACGTCCAGGTCACGCCGTCGGCCGAGGAGCGGTAGAACTCCAGGGCGTCGGCCTGCCCCCGCGCCGAGTCCCGGTATTCGGCCGGGAAGTCCGGCTCGTCCAGGAACCGGGTGCCGTTCGGGGTGAGCAGCGTCGAGCCGCCGCCGACGTGGATCACCCGGGGCGGGTCGGGCAGCTCCCGGAGCGTGTCGACGATCGTCCGCGCGGCGTCGCGCCACAGGTCGCGCTCGCCGCCGCCGATCGCGACCACCAGCACGTCCGCGTCCTCGGCCAGCTCGCGTACGCTTCGCGCCGAGGTCGCGTCGCCGGTCACCGTGCGCACGCCGGGCGGCAGGTAGCCGACCGCCTCCGGGCGGCGGACCGCCGCGGTGACCCGGTGCCCCCGCTCGACCGCCTCGGCGGCGATCCGGGAGCCGGCCGTCCCGCCGGCGCCGAACACGACGATGTCGCTCATGCCTCACAGGCTAGGCAGCGGGGCGGCCGGGCGGCTGCGGTTCCGCCGGAACCGGCACGGCTCAGTCGACCAGCGCCGAGTAGACGAGCTGACGCAACTGGCTGCGCAGCGGGTAGGTGCTCGACGGCATGAGCTGGGTGAAGAGCAGCGCGGTGACATCCTCCACCGGGTCCACCCAGAACGCGGTGCTGGCCATGCCGCCCCAGTAGTACTCGCCCACGCTGCTGGGCACCCGCGACGGAACCGGGTCCAGCACCACCGCGAAGCCCAGCCCGAAGCCGATCCCGTCGAGCACGGTCTCGCTGAACCCCTCGGGGGAGAAGGAGGCGAGGTCCCGGCCGTCGGGCAGGTGGTTGCGGGTCATGAAGCGCAGCGTGCGGGGGCCGAGCAGGCGCACCCCGTCCAGCTCGCCGCCGCGCAGCAGGAACTGGGTGAAGCGGTGGTAGTCGGCGGCGGTGGAGACCAGCCCGCCGCCGCCGGAGTGCCAGCTCGGCTCCGCCAGCGCGCTCCGGCCGATCTTGTCGGCGCGGACCGCCTGGCCGGTCGCCGGGTGCGGGGCGTAGAGCGCGGCCAGTCGCTTGGCGTCCGCCGGGTCCACCCACCAGCGGGTGTCGGTCATCCCGAGCGGGCGCAGGATCCGCTCGGTGAAGAACACGGCGAGCGACTGCCCGGAGATCACCTCGACCAGCCGGCCCAGCACGTCGGTGGAGACGCCGTAGTTCCAGCTCGTCCCGGGCTGGAACAGCAGCGGCAGCCGGGCCAGGCCGGTCGAGGCCGCGGCGAGGTCCGTGCCCGGCGGCACGCCCAGGTCGAAGCCGGCCGCCCGGTAGAGGCCGTCGACCACCGAGACCTGGGCGAAGCCGTACGTCAGGCCGGCGGTGTGGGTGAGCAGGTGCCAGACGCGGATCGGCTCGGTCGCCGGCACGGTGTACGGCTTGAGCACCGAGCCCCGGTCGTAGACCCGGACGTCGGCGAACTCCGGCAGCCAGCGACCGACCGGGTCGTTCAGCTCGAACCGGCCCTCCTCCCAGAGCATCATCGCGGCGACCGAGGTGATCGGCTTGGTCATCGAGTAGATGCGCCAGAGCGTGTCCGCCTCGACCGGCGTACCGGCCTCCCGGTCGCGCTGCCCGTACGTCGAGGAGTGGGCGACCTCGCCCCGGCGGGTCACCACGACCTGCCACCCGGCGAGCCGACCGTCGTCGACGTAGCGGGCGAAGTGCTCGTCGATCCGCGCCAACCGGGCGGGATCGAAGCCGAGACGGCCGGGGTCGGTGCTCACTGCGACGCTCACGCCCGCGAACCTACCCGCCGGTACGGCGAGCCGGAAGTGTCCGCCGGACACACTAGTGTCGGCGGCATGCCGGAGCTCGCCGAGGACGTCACCTACCGCGACCAGGACTGGTACGCCGAAGAACTGGTCGACAGGCACTTCGTGCGCTGCGAGTTCCTCCAGGTCGACCTGACCGAGGCGGTCAGCCGGGGCGCGATCTTCACCGAGTGCGTCTTCGGCAACGTGGCGTTCAACGCCTCCCGGCACACCGACTCGGCGTTCACCCGCTGCACGTTCACCCGCTGCAACCTCTTCGAGGCCGAGTTCACCGGCTGCAAGCTGGTCGGCAGCAGCTTCGACAGGTGCGACACGCGACCGCTGCGGATCGACCGGGGCGACTGGTCCTTCGTCGCCCTGCCCGGCGCCGACCTGCGCGGGGCGCGCATCACCGGCGTGCGGATGCGCGAGGTCGACCTGGCCGGCGCCGACCTCACCGGTGCGGTGCTCACCGGGGTCGACCTGTCCGGCGCCCACCTGCGCGGCGCCAAGCTGACCCGTGCCGACCTGCGCGGCAGCGACCTGTCCACGCTCGACCCGACCGCCGTCGAGCGCGCCGGGGCGCGGGTCGACGTCGAGCAGGCCGTCTCGCTCGCCCAGGCGCTCGGATTTCAGGTCGGCTGACGCGCGGGGCCCGGTGCGCCACGGAACCTCCCGTCACGCTCGGTAACGAGATCCTGGGCTGAGTCACTCGCGAGCGGCATACCCGGGAGTCACGGCGATGACGCTGAGATATATCGGTTTCGACGCTCCGTTTCTTCTCGACGTGACGCGCCCGGAGCGACCGGTGGAAAATCTGTCCCGCTCCGACGGCTTTTCGAAGATCGAAGCATGTGTCATCCTGCCCTGCGGCGAGCCATGGTGACGGGCCGCCCGCGCCTGCGGCCGAGGGAGGGGCGTTGGCTGAGGACGACAGCACGCAGTCCGGAATCCGGGTCGGTGGCTGGCTGCCCGCCGTTCCGGCCGGGCCGGCCGCCACGCCGCCCCCGCCCGCCGGGCCGCGTCGTCTGCCCGAGGATCCGGACCTCGCCGGACCAGGTGTGGCCGGGCCCGCGCCGCTCGGGGCGACGTCCGAGCGGGTGCCGCTGGTGGGGCCCGCGCCGACCGGACTCGGAGCGGCCGCCCCGGCCTCCGGCCGACCGTCGGCGCGGGCCGAGCGGGACACCTGGCGGCCCCCGGGCGGGTCCGGGTCCACGGGTGGGTACCCGTCGGGTGGGGGAGCGGCGCCGGGCCGGCACACCGCCCCGGAGAGCCTGCGCGCACGGCTCGCCGGGCTGGGCGGGCCGCTCGCGGTCCGGCTGCGCGCGGCGTACACCCGGTGGCGAGTTCTCGGGCCGGCGGCCGGGACCGCCCCGGAGAGCCCGGCCACCCGCGTCGGCGCGGCCCGGGCCCGGCGTCGGCGTCGGCGGGCGGTGCTGGTCGCCGCGGCGCTGACCGCGTCGGTGGCGGCGCTTGCCTACTCCGCCCGGCCGCCGGCCGCGCCCCCGCGCCGGGCGGGCGTGCCGGCGGCGGCGCCGACGGAGCCGACCGCGGCGCCGGCCACCGTGGTGCCCGAGACGGGTGAGCCGGCGCTGCCCGGCGGTCCGCTGCTCACGGTGGACCAGCAGGCGGTGCCCGCGGCGGTGTCACTCAGCCTGCTCGGCACCCGGGACTGGCGGCACTGGGGCGGCGCGGGCGCGGACAGCGTGCAGCGCAAGCAGCGGGGCACCGGGGAGATCCAGGACCCGGGCGGCCCGCGGCTGGAGCACAACGCCGGGGTGTCGACGCTGACCTGGACCGACGGCACCCCGCAGGCCCGGGAGGAGGGCACCCGGGCGGGGGTCTTCCAGCGGGGCGCCGGGAAGTCCTTCTCGCTCGCCGTGGCGGGCAGCGGGGACCTGCGGACGGTCCGGCTGTTCGTCGGCGTGTTCTCGGCCGGCGCCCGGCTCGACGTATCCCTCTCCGGCGGGGGCGACCCGGCCGTCCGGGAGGTGGCGCTGGCCCGGGGCGACCGCTTCCACCAGTACGTCATCCACTTCCGGGCCCCGCGCGGGGCACGGTTGCTCATCACGTGGCGGGCCCTGACCGTGACCGGTGGGGAGAACGACGGGGTGTCGCTGGAGGCGGTCACGGTAGGCTGACCGCCCGCGCGAGCGGTGCGCCCGACTACCGCTTGGTAACGAACTGGAAACGCCCGTCGGCTCACATATGGCGCAAAGGGCCGGCCGGTGACACCGTGAAGCCCGTCGCGCTCCGGCCGCTCCCGAACGGCGCAGCGCTACACGAAGCGGAGGTGTGGTGGGCGACGAGGACCGTCTGCGACCCGGCCCCGGCTCGCACCGCGACGCCCGCCCGCGCACCCGGTCGGCGCTGCGCCGGTGGCGGCGCCGGCGGCGGCTGATGCTGGAGGGCCTGGTCGCGTTCCTCTGCCTCGCGGCGCTGGTCGCCTATCTGGGCGCCGAGCGGCACGACACGCCCCGCGAGGAGAGCGCGGTGCTGCCGGTGGCGCCGACCGGCCGGGTCGGTCTGCCCAGCGAGGGCGACGGCGCGGTCGCCACCCCGGGTCTGCGTCCCCGCCAGCGTCCGCCGTCGCCGAGCCCCACACCGTCCACCGTGGCTCCCACCACCGCGGCGCCGCCGACCGTCGCGGTCAGCCGCGCCGAGGTGCCCGCCCGGGTCGACCTCACCGCCGTGGGCACCGTCGACTGGGTCCAGTGGGGGCTGCTCGGCGCCGACCGGCCGGTCCGCAAGCGCGGCGGGTCCGGCGAGATCCGGGACGAGGGCGGCCGCGGCAAGCGGGAGAGCTTCAGCAACAACCCGGAGGAGTACGCCTGGCGGGACGGCGTCCCGGTGGCGTCGGCCAGCGGCACCATGTCCGGGGTCTACACCTGCGACCGCGGCAACGGCTTCCGGCTGGCGGTGACCGGCAACGATGAACCGCGCACGGTGCACCTCTACGCCGGGCTCTGGATGGCCCGCGGCCGACTCGACGTGCGGGTGGCCGGCGGTCCGGCCAGCACCCTCCGGATGGAGGACCCGCACACCGCGATGACCGCCGACTTCACCGTCCGGTTCCGGGCGCCGCGCGGCGTGAAGCTGCTGCTGAGCTGGACCGTCGAAGAGTCCCTCGGGCAGTGCGGCAACGTCAGCCTCCAGGCCGTCGCGTTGCGCTGACCGCCGTTACCTCCCGGGTAATCGACCCGGCGTGGCTCGTCCGCGCAGAATCGGTGACACCTGCCGCGCCGGTCCGCCGGCGCCGTCACCCGGGGAGGGGCCGTGCCCGCTTTCGCGCTCGCCAACCTGCGTCCGACGCAGCTCAACGAGGAGATCCTGGAGTACATCGAGAAGGTGCAGTCGACGTTCGCGCCGTTCGGCGGGCGGTTCCGGGTGCACGGAGCCGACCCGGAGGTCCTGGAAGGACACTGGCCGGGCACCGTGGTGATCGTCGAGTTCCCGGACGTCGAGCGGGCCCGGGCCTGGTACGCGTCGCCCGCGTACCAGGAGATCCTGCCGTTGCGGACGCGGAACATCGAGGGCGAGACGATCATCGTGGACGGGGTCGGCCCGGACTACGACGCCGCGCGGACCGCCGCCCGGATGCGGGCGTCGCTCGGCTGAGCCATCGGGACAGTTTGTCCGTCGCGGGCCGGGTCGGGCGTCGTACGTTCTCGATGTCCCGCCCGGCCATCCACTGTGGAGGCTAAACCGATGAGCCGCCCCGCGCCCGTAACCCTCGCCCGCCAGCCCGCCGACGGCGGCGCGCTGCGGGAGATCCCGCTGCCGCCGTACGTGACGGTCGAGGACGTCCAGTTCGCGGTGCGGGCGGTGGTGGTCCACGCGCCCCGGACCTGGTCGGGCGGGACGATCTGCCGCAACGACGCCAGCCCGCACCCGTGCCGGCTGCACCGTTGGGGGCGGCGGGTGCTCGGCCTGCGCGGGCTGCCGCCGGCCGAGATCGACGCGCTCGTCGAGCGGGGCGACCCCACCGCCGACCCGCGCCCGTACCGGCCCGGCGCCTGAGCGCCCGACCGGTCGGTCCGGCCCGGTCAGCAGCGGACCGGCTTCACCCAGGAGCACTCCCGCCCCTCCGGCACGCGCGGCGCCTCCGGCGCGCTCGGCACCGTCCGCCGGGCCGTCGCGGTCTCCTTCTCCGAGTACGTGGCCAGGGCGATCGCGATCTGGTCCTCCAGCCCCTTGACCGACGAGGTCAGGTAGTTGTTGAGGACGATCGAGAAGGCCAGCAGCCGGCCGTCGGCGTCGGTGACGTAACCGGAGAGGCCGGAGACACCGGTCAGGCTGCCGGTCTTGGCGTGCACGTTGTTCGCGGCGGCGGTGCCGGCCATCCGGCTGCGCAGCGTCCCGCCCACGAAGCGGTCGGCGTTGCCGGCCACCGGCAGCGCGGCATACCAGGTGTCGAACCAGGGCTCGGCGCGGACCGCCGAGAGCAGCGTGACGAACTGCGCCGGCGGGATCAGGTTGCGGCGGGAGAGGCCGGAGCCGTCGCGCTGGCGCAGCGTGCCGGTGTCCATCCCGGCGTCGCCGACGTACTCGCCGATCGCGGTCAGGCCGGCGGACCAGGTGCCCGAGCCGGAGAGCACCCGACCCAGCTCCTTGGTGAGCACCTCGGCGTGCCCGTTGTTGGAGAGCTTGAGGAACGGCACCATCAGGTCGGCCAGCGGCATCGAGTCGTGCCGGGCCAGCGGCCGGGCGTCGTCCGGGGTGGCGGCGCCGAGCACCGTACGGCCCAGCACGCGGACGCCGTGCCGGCGCAGCGCGGAGCGGAAGACGTCGGCGGCGTACCCGGTCGGCTCCCAGACCGTCACCCAGTCGCTCTCGGCGGCCTGCCCGACCGCGATCTGGCCGGTCACCACCACGGTGTTGCTCCCGTGCTCCCGCTCGATCGAGAGGGTGGTCTCGCCGCCGGCCACGGTCGCGGCCCGGTTGTCGACGCGCAGCCAGTCGTTGTCCGGGGTCATCGTGATCTTCGGCCGCGCGCCGGCCCGGGCGCCGGGCGTGGCGTTGACGATCACGGTGCCGGCGTCGTAGTCGGTGTCCGGCGCGACGGTGAGCGCGGACACCTGCGCCGCGTAGTAGTAGGGCTCGTCGTCCCAGGTCCAGTCCGGACCCAGCCGGCTGCGGTCGTAGCGGGTGTCGTCGGCGACCAGATCGCCGGTCACCACCCGGACGCCCGCCGCGGCGACCTGCGCGGCGAGCCGGTCGTAGTCCGCCGCGAGGATGGTCGGGTCACCCCCGCCGCGCAGGTAGAGGTCGCCGGAGAGCAGCCCGGCACGGCGCGGCCCGCCGGCGCTGACATCGGTGGTGAAGCGGTGCCCCGGGCCGAGCAGTTCCATCGCCGCGGTCGAGGTGAGCAGTTTGGTGTTGGAGGCCGGGACGAGTCGCCGGTTTCCGTTGCGGTCGTAGAGCGTGCGGCCGGTGGCGGTGTCGACCACGACCACGCCGGCCTGCGCACCGTCGAGCCGGCTGTCCGCGAGGACCGCGTCGATGGTCGCGTGCAGCCGGGTCTGCGCCGGGGTGGGCGCTTCGGCCGTGGCGTTCGGGGCGCCGGCGGTGGCCGCGGTGGCGACCAGCACCAGCGCCGCGAGGGCCCGGGGAAAGAGACGACGATGCATGTGGAGATGCTGTCATGGAGCTTTCCTGCGGGATAGATCCCAGAGCGAAAGTTTCCGTCAGGCTCAGGCTCAGGCTCAGGGTCGCGGCGTGGCCACCCGTGCCGCCGGCCCTCGCCCACCCGTGCCCGGACGCAGGATCAGCGGTGCGACCAGGGCGGCGAGCGCGCCGCCCAGCAGCGGGAAGACGATGAACACCCAGAGTTGGCGCAGCGCCGAACCACCCTCGAACAGGGCCGGGCCGAACGATCGGGCCGGGTTGACCGACGTGCCGTCCAGGGTGAGACCGACCAGGTGGGCCCCGGCCAGGGCCAGGCCGATCGGCACTCCGGCGAACGCGGCGTGCTCGCCGCGACCGGTCACCACCAGCACCACCAGGACGAAGAGGAACGTCAGCACCGTCTCCAGCACGGCGGCGCCACCCAGGTTGATGTGCACGCCGTACCCGTTGGTGCCGAGCGCGCCGGTCTGGTCGACCACGTCACCCCACCGGGTGAGCGCCCAGATCACGAACGCGGCGACGGTCGCGCCGGCGAACTGCGCGATCCAGTACGCCACCGCCCCCAGTGGGGAGATCTTCCCGGAGAGCAGCACACCCAACGTGACGGCCGGGTTGATGTGGCCGCCGGAGAGCGGCCCCATCGTGTAACCAGCGCCAGCATGGTGACGCCGAAGGCCAGGGCGACCACCACCACGCCGCCCTCGACCCGGGCGAAGACGGCGCTGCCCACGCCGAAGAAGGTCAGCAGCAGCGAGCCGAGGAACTCGGCGGCGTACCTGCGCGGGTCGCCCATACCCCGAGCTTAGGGAGCCGCCGGCCATCCGGAGGGGGAAACGCCTGTTCACGCCGGCCGCAGCCGATCATCCTGCTCTATTTGACGGATCCACCGGCAGCGGGCACGGTGGGTGGGGAGGGGCCGTCCGACCGCCCCCCTTCCGTGCGGCGAACACCGCTTCGTCCGCTTCCTCCGGTCGCGAGCCGACCGCGCGGGCCGAGTCGCCCGCGAGCCTTCGCACCCCAGCCATGAGGAGTTCCGCCATGCTGACCATGACCGACAACGCCGTCCTGGTGATCCGCGACCTCGCCGCCCAGCAGGACCTCGCCGAGGCGGGCGGGCTGCGGATCGCCGCGGACACCGAGGCCGGGTCGCTCTCCATCGAGCTGGTGCCCGAGCCCGTGCGGGGTGACCAGGTGGTGGACACCGAGGGGGCGCGGATCTTCCTGGACTCCGACGCCGCCGAGCTGCTCAACGACACCGCTGTCGACGCGGTCGTGGACGACGAGGGCGTCGTCCAGTTCGGGTTCACCGAGAAGGAGTGACTCAGCCGGCGCTGCGGGACTCCCCGCGGCGCTGCGGCCGGCCGGCGCGCCCCCACTCCGGGGCGTCCTGGTCGGCCCGCCAGGAGTCGCCGCGCCGCTCCCGGTCCGGCCCGACCAGCGTGGCCAGCACGTACGCCAGGTGGTGCGAGGTGCTCCAGGCGATCCAGTAGACCTCGGAGCCGGCGCCGGCGCCGCGCCGCGCCCGGCGCAGCACCTCGTGGTCGCCCCACGAGAACCCCGCCCCGGCCGCCGGCCAGTGCGGGGCGGCCACCAGCGTGCGGCACAGGTCGGCGAAGCGCTCGTCGCCCCGCCCGCCCCGCCGGGACCAGCGGTAGATCCACCACGCGCCACCCGCCGCCCAGCGCAGCGTCGGCAACCGGTCGCCCGGGCCGTCCGCGTCGCGTACCGCGCAACCCACCCCGTAGTCGCCGTAGCCGAGCCGCAGGTCGGCCAGGCGCTGCCAGAGCATCCAGTCGAATCGGTCCAGGCGGACCGGTTCGTCGGTGGGCAACCGGGACAGCGTCGGTGGCATCCCACCCGCCGCGAGGGTCACCGACCGCCAGGCGTGCCGCCGGGCCCACTGGGCCGCGCGCCGCACGCGCGGCTCGGCCAGCCGGACATCGGCCAGGCAGCACACGTCTCCCGCGTCGAGCAACAGGTCGCACTGTTCCGGCGCCAGCCCGGTCGACCGCCACACCCGCTCCGCCGCCGCCGTGGTGGCGTCCGGCCCGGCGCGGTCCGGGCCGGTCCGCAGCCGGACCACCGCACGACCCGCCCAGGCCCGCGCCGCCGCGCCGTGGGCCGCCAACCGCCTGTCACTCTCCGCGAGACCGATCACCGGCACCAGCGGTACGCCCCAGCGGACCGGATCGTGTTCCGGGGCGTCGGGCAACGCGGACGCGTCGACGGCGGGCAGGATCCCGGTGGGGAGCCGCCCGAGCGCGTCCGGCGTGCCCGGGTCGGTCGAGGTGACGTCGACGATCGGCGCGAGAAGGCCGACGGCGGTGTCGTCGAGGTGGGTCAGGGCCTCGAGTTCGCCCCGGCGAGCGGCCAGCACGGGACGGTAGACCGGGTCCGGCGGCCGGCCGCCGGGTACGGGCACCATACTTCAATGTAGCGACTCGATTGCTCTGCGTCACCAGGGCGTTGGTCCGGGCGCGGGGACGGCCATTGACAGCCCGCAGGAGGCGGTGGTGGCATGGTCTCCGCGGGCACGGCCGGGCATGGACGGGCACCCATGACCACTCCTGAGCCGCCCCGTGCCCGGGTCGGCCCGCCCGGAAGGCCAACCCATGATCCCGCAGTCCCGCCTCCGGCTCGTCGCGGCGCTGGCCGCCGGCGCCGCCGCGCTGCTCGTCGCCGGTCAACTGCCGGCGCTCGCGGTCGACGACCCGCCCGCCCCGGTGACCGGCAACGCCACCCACTTCGACGGTCTCGGCTCCCCGTACGGTGGCTGCGGCCTGCCGCAGTCCGAACTGGACTCTCCGGACTTCGTCGCGCTCAACGTCTACGACCTGCCCGGCGACTACACGTCCTACCCGGTCCGGCCGCTGCCGCCGGACCAGGCGGACCGGGTGGGACTGTGGAACAACGGTCTCAACTGCGGCCGGTTCGTCCAGGTGACCATCGGCGACCGCTGCACCGGCACGAACGACGGCGCGCCGGGGCAACCGTTCTGCCGCAACGGTTCCTGGGTCGCCGACGGCTACGACGGCGCCACCCTGACCATGGTGGTCGCCGACTCCTGCGGCGACGGCAACGCCTGGTGCCGGGACGACCGCAACCACCTGGACCTGTCCACCGGCTCGCTGAACCGCTTCGCAAGGGCCGGCGTGCCGGTCGGCGACCTCTACCCGAACCACTGGAACAACCGGCGGGTGTCCTGGTCGTTCGTGCCGGCGCCCGGCTACTCCGGTGACATCCGGATCGCGTTCCTGCGGGGCGCGCAACGCTACTGGCCGGCCATCGCGGTCTCCCACCTGGCCAACGGCATCCACGGCGTCGAGTACCTGGCGGACGGGGTGTGGCGGGCCGCCGCCATGAACAGCGACATGGGCCAGTCGTACATCCTGGGCGCCACCACCGCGGGCGGCACGGACTTCCAGATCCGGGTACGGGATGTCACCGGCGCGCTCGTCAACGGCGGCCGGGTCTACCGGTTCGCCCTGCCCGCCGCGTGCGGCGGCACCTGCTCGGCCGCGTACACGCCGGTCGCCTACACCACGTCGGACGGCTCGACGGGCTCGCCCAGCCCCACGGTCCCACCGAGCCCGACCGTCCCACCGAGCCCGACCGCGACGCCGACCGCCACCACCACGCCGCCGTCCGGGTCGAGCTGCGCGGCGACCTGGACGGTCACCGGCGCGTGGGCCGGCGGCTTCCAGGCCGAGGTGAGCGTCCGCAACACCGGCACGTCCGCCGCGGCCGGCTGGAGCAGCGAGGTCGCCTTCGCCGGCGGGCAGCGGCTGGTGAACGCGTGGAACGCCACGGCCACCCAGTCCGGCGCGCGGGTGACCGCCACGAACGCGGCCTGGAACGGCGCCCTGGCGGCCGGCGGTGTCACCAGTTGGGGGCTGGTCGTCTCCGGTGACAACCAGCCGCCCGCGGAGCTGCGCTGCACCCTGCGGTGAACCGCGCGGGCCGGGTGCGGAAGGTTCCGCACCCGGCCTCCGGGTCGACCGCTCGACCGGCGCGGCGCCCGGGCGCCGCCGTCCAGTCGTTCCGTGTCGGTCGTGGTGCCGTCCAGTTGTCCCGTCGGTCGTCGGTCGTCGGTCGTCGGTCGTCGGTCGTCGGTCGTCGGCCGCCGGCCGCCGGGCGCGGACTGGTCGTCGGGTAGGACACCCGACCCGGTTGCGGGGCAGACCCGGTGACTTGGACCGCCGCACCCGCCTCGCCGTCACCGGCTGGCTCGCCACGAGCCCGCGGCGACGCTCGTCGGGCTCGCCGCCGTCGACCTGGTGGGTGCGACATCACCGGCACGGCCGGCGGGGTGCGCACCGAGCAGGACGTGGCGCGCGCGTTCGCCGTACCCGAGGCGGGGCCGAGCGGCGCGGGTTCGGGACGGCCTGCGGCAGTGTGCTCGCCGAGTGCGGAACCGCCGGGGTGCGCGTGGTGACCTGCCGCGACGCGGTGCCGGTCAGCGACGTCCACGACTGACGTTTCAGCAGCTCAGAGGCGTCTACTGTCCGTGATCGGACAGGGCTGTCGCTGGTTGACGGGTGGCCGCGCGGCATAGCGTCGACAGCAGCAGAGTGATCGCCGCTGATCGCCGGGACGCACCACGAACGCCTCCCGCCGGCGCACCGGTGGGAGAGAGGATCACCATGCCCAGCCCCAGACCGAGGAGGGGATCGCCCGGTCAGCCCGCCCCGAACGCGCAAGAGGCCGCGCGGGTCGACACCGAGATCAATTCGTGTGCGGCGGTCGGGCTGCCGGCCACCGCCCGCGTGCTGTTCGCCGTGGTCGACGCGAACGGCACCCTGATCCGTGGCCTCGGGGCCACCTCGTCCACCCGGCTCGCGGCCGGGATGTACCAGGTCGCCTTCGACCAGGACGTCGCCCGGGCGGCGTACGTCGGGACCGTGGGCCCGGCCACCGGCGGTGGGCTCGCCCAGCAGGGCGTCATCACCGTGGCTCCCCGGGCCGGCATCGCGAACGCGGTCTTCGTCGAGACCCACGCCGCCGGCGGGCACGCGGACCGCCCGTTCCACCTGGCCGTGCTCGCCTGACCGGTACACGAGCGCGCGGCGCCGCACGACCCCGAGGTCGAAGCGTCGCCGCGCTCTGGCCGTCTCCCACCGGCGCAGCCGTACGGCGGTACGTCAGCGGGGACCTGGCTCGACCGGCCCGTCCCGCACCGGTCTTGTCGCCAGCAGATGCCCTTTCTCGGCGCGCTCAAACCCGAGCGTCGTGGGGAATTCCACCATCTGCCACTCCCGGCGTGGCGGGCGCGGGATCGGGGTATGTGCCGGCCATGGAGCATTTCACGATCGCGACCGTCGCCGAGAAGAGTCCCGACTTCCGCCGTGTGCTCTGGACCGGGGAGCACACCCAACTGGTCATCATGACCATCCCGCCGGGCGGCGAGATCGGCGAGGAGGTCCACGAGGGCATCGACCAGATCCTCACCTTCGTCAGTGGCACCGGCGAGGCGCGCGTGGCCGGGGAGAAGAAGGAGGTCGTCGCCGGGGACCTGGTCGTCGTGCCGTCCGGCACGAAGCACAACTTCGTCAACACCGGGCCGAACCCGCTGGTGCTCTACACCGTCTACGGCCCGCCGGAGCACGCCGACGGCGCGGTGCACACGACGAAGGAGGAGGCGGACGCCGCCGAGGAGGCCGGCGAGGACGAGCCGCCGACGTCCTGAGCGCGGGCGCGCGTGTTAACAGGGGGCCCCTCCTCTACCGGAAGCGTTAAGAAGGGGCCCCTCCTTACACCAGGCCGGGGTATTTGATGCCGGCGCCGGTGTTGAGGACGACGACCCGCTCCCCGGGCCGGATCCAGCCGCCGGCACGCAGGTGCCGGGCCGCGGTCAGGCAGGTCGCGCCCTCCGGGCACAGCAGCAGCCCCTCCCGGGCGGCGAAGTTGCGCAGGTCGCCGAGGATCTCCGCGTCGTCCACCGCGATCGCGGTGCCGCCGGTCTCCCGTAGCGCGTCGAGGATCAGCTCGTCGCCGAGCGGGGCGGGCACGGTGATGCCGAACGCGACGGTGTGCGCGTCCGGCCACGGGGTGACCCGGGCCTCGCCGGCCGCGAACGCTCGCACGACCGGCGCGCAGCCGGTCGACTGGACGGCCACCAACCGGGGCAGCCGGTCCTCCACCCAGCCCAGCTCGCGCAGCTCGTGCAGCGCCTTGTGGATGCCGATCAGCCCGACGCCGCCGCCGGTCGGATAGATGATCACGTCGGGCACCTGCCAGCCGAGCTGCTCGACGATCTCGTAGCCCATCGTCTTCTTGCCCTCCAGCCGGTAGGGCTCGCGCAGCGTGCCGGCGTCGAAGATCCGTCCGCCGGACGCGGCGACCAGCGCGGCGATCTCCCGGCCGGCGTCGTTGATCAGGCCGTCGATCAGCCGCAGGTCCGCCCCGGCGGCGAGGCACTCCTGCCGGCAGATGGTCGGCGCGGCCAGCGGCATGGCGATCGTCGCGCCCATTCCGGCCCGGGCCGCGTACGTCGCCCAGGCCGCGCCGGCGTTGCCGTTCGTCGGCATGGCGATCCGTTCGACCCCCAGCTCCCGGGCCCGGCTCACGCCGACCGCCGCGCCCCGGGCCTTGAACGACCCGGTCGGCGTGAGCCCCTCGTCCTTGACGATCAGCTCGTCCACCCCGATCTCGTGGCCGTAGGCGGGGGCGTGCCACAGTGGCGTCCAGCCCTCGCCCAGCGTGGTCACGAACCGGGGGTCGGCCACCGGCAGCAGTTCCCGGTAGCGCCACAGGTCGGCCGGGCGCAGCCCGAACCGTTCCGGGGACGTGGTGGCGGCCACCGCCGCCAGGTCGTAGCGGGCCAGCAGCGGGGAACCGCAGCCGCACAGGTTCTGCGGTCTGTCGGCCGGGTGGTCGAGGCCGCAGCGCGGGCACTCCAGGTGCGTCAGGTGCACGGTGGTCCTCAGCTCGCGTCGATGCTCAGCCAGTGCCGGCTGCGCCGACCCGGTTCGTACTCCGAGTCGAGGCGCTTCGCCACCACTCCCGGGAGCCCCTGCTCACGGGCGGCCCGCAGGGCGTCCGCGCCGACGCCCGGGAACCACGGCGGAGTCTGCCAGTGCGGGCCGGCCAGCGCCAGCGAGTCGAGCAGCCCACGGCGTTGCGCGTACGGCACGTCCAGGCTCGACACGCCCTCCAGCCAGAGCAGGTCGACGGCGAGGAACTGGCCGTCGCGCCGGGTCGGCGGGCGCAGCCGCCCGGCCGGATCGATCCGCACCAGCACCCCGTCCAGCACCGCCTCGGTGGGCGCCAGCCCCTCGGCCATCGCCCGCAACCAGGGGTACGCCCCGGTGACGTCCGCGTCGTCGCCGTCGAGCAGCCGCAGCCGGCCACCGGAGACGTACGCCATCGCCCGCACGCCCGCCCAGCGCGGCTCGTACCCCCAGGCGGCGTCGCGCGGCAGCCGCTTCCCCTCGGCGGGCCGCATCGGGCGGAGCAGCCCGGGCATCGGCGTCCAGCCCGGCGGCGCCGGGTCGGTACGGCGGACCATCCAGTCCCGGCCGCCGGTGGCGAACAGGACGTAGCGGCCCTTCGTCCGCTCGCCGTCCAGCACCACGACCACCTCGTCGTCGCGCCACTTCTCCGCGCGGTAGGTGCCGCTGTCGTGCACGGTCATCCGCCCGCCGCCGTACTCCCCGGCCGGGATCTCCCCGGCGAACGTCAGGTATTCCATCGGATGGTCCTCGGTGTGCACGGCGAGGTGGTTGCGGCCCGGGTCGCGGGGCAGGCCGCGCGGCACCGCCCAGGAGGCCAGCACGCCGTCTTGCTCCAGCCGCAGGTCCCAGTGCAGGCTCCGGGCGTGGTGCTGCTGGATGACGAAGCGGGGCGCGCGCCCCGTCGGCCGCTTCCGGCGCGTCGCCCCCGCCGGCACCGGTTCCGGGGTACGCGCCGCGTCCCGCTTGCGCCGGTAGTCCTCCAGCCGGTCCGCCACGCCCGTATTCTCCGGCACGTCCGGCCGGCGCGCCGGCATGGCGGCGACGATCAGGGGTAGAACCGTCGGCATGGACCTCGACCAGCCCACCCTTCCCCTCACCGGCGACGTCCGGATCCCGATGCTCGGCTTCGGCACCTGGCAGGCGACGGGTGAGGACGGCTACCAGGCAGTGCTCGCCGCGTTGGACGCCGGCTACCGGCACCTCGACACCGCCACCATGTACGGCAACGAGAAGGAGGTCGGGCGCGCGGTCGCCGAGAGCGGACTGCGCCGGGAGGACCTCTTCATCACCACCAAGCTGCCGCCGGACCGGGTGGGCCGGGAGCGGGAGACCATCGAGGCCAGCCTCGACGCGCTGGGCACCGAGTACGTCGACCTGTGGCTGGTGCACTGGCCGCCGCCCGCGCCCGGCGACAGCATCCCGGTGTGGCGGGAGATGCTCGCCGCCCGGGACGAGAACCTGGCCCGCGCGGTGGGCGTGAGCAACTACTCGATCTCGCAGCTCGACGAACTGATCCAGGCCACCGAGGAGACGCCGGCGCTCAACCAGATCCGCTGGAGCCCGTCGCTGTACGACCGGCAGACGCACGTCGCCCACCGGGACCGGGGGGTGGCGCTGGAGGGCTACAGCCCGTTCAAGACCAGCGACCTGTCCGACCCGGTGCTGGCCCGCATCGCCCAGGCGCACGACGTCTCGCCCGCGCAGGTGGTGCTGCGCTGGCACATCGACCACGAGACCGTGGTCATTCCGAAGTCGGTCACGCCGGAGCGGATCCGGGCCAACGCCGACGTGTTCGGGTTCTCGCTGACCGCCGAGGAGATGCGCGACATCGACGCGCTCGGCGGCTGACGCCGCGTACGCGACGAAAGGGCGCGGTCCGGTGCGGACCGCGCCCCTTCGTGTCGTGGTGTCAGCCTCGGGCGCAGGTGGCGCCGTTGAGGGCGAAGCTGCTCGGCGCGGAGAAGCTGCCGTTCAGCGTGGCCTGGTAGCCGAAGTTGGTCGAGGCGCCCGGGGACAGGGTGCCGTTGTAGGCGACGTTCCGCGCGGTCACCGCCGAGCCGCTCTGCGTCACGGTGGCGTTCCACGCGCTGGTCACGTTCTGCCCGGAGGGCAGGTTGTAGGTGAGCGTCCAGCCGTTGATCGTGCTGGCGCCGGTGTTCTTGATCGTCACCTCGGCGGTGAAGCCGTTGTTCCACACGTTCGTCGACCGGTAGGTAACCGTGCAGGCCGTGTTGCCCGAGGGCGGCGGCGTGGTGGTCGGCGGCGTGCTGGTGGGCGGCGGGTTGCTGCCGGTGTTGACGCTCTGCGAGAACGAGTTCACCGCCAGCCCGACCCCACCCTGCCACGGCTCGAAGCCGGCCTGGATGCTGGTCAGGTACCAGTCGTTGGTGATCGCGCCCCGGTTGCGGGTGTCGTTGATGAACGCCATCGCGTCGAAGCTGAAGCTGGGGACGGCGGACGGCGCCACGTACGAGATGACGTTGTTGGAGCCGTTGCTGCCCCGCCAGACCTCCCAGGTCCGGCCGGCGACGCTGGCGTTGCCGACCGGTGAGCCGATGGGCTGGATGGAGCCCTGCCGGTTGAGCCAGATCATGATTTCCATCTGGTTGACGCCGTCGCGCTTGGGTGACGGGTCGAGCCAGATGTCGTACGCGGCGTCGTAGATCGCGCCGCCGACGTAGTTGTAGCTGATGCTGGCCGGCGCGCTGCTGATGTTCTTCACCTGGACCGGCAGGTTCGTGCCGGGGGAGCAGTTGGTGTAGTGGCAGCCCACGAAGATCGACGGGTAGGAGACCGGCGCCCCGTTGGTCGGCGCGGAGCCGTCCGCCCGGGTGATGGAGAAGCCGGTCGAGGTGACGTTGATGCACTGCTGGGCGCTCGTGCCCCAGCGGTTGTTCTGCACCACGTACTTGCCGCCGATGGTGGTGGAGCCGTACTGCTCGCAGATCTGGGTGTCGGCCGAAGCGGTGCCGCCGAGCGCGACGGCGACGATGCTGCCGGCGGCCAGCAGGCCGGCCGCGGCGAGGGCTCTGAGTGAACGCTTCATGATGCTCCTTGGTTCGGCGCGGGGGCGCCGGGACTGTCGGGGGGTACGTGCGGGAGCGCTCCCAAGTTCGCCAGAACACATTTACATGTTTGAAACCGATGTGCAACTGAACCGGTTAAGAGAGTCGCCGACGGGTCCGCGGGCCCTTCCGCCGCCTGATTGCGGCGAGTAGTGTCTTGCCTCCAACGCGTTCCGACCCCCCTCCGGAGGCGTACCCCACGATGGGTGGTTCTCCCCTGCGCATCCTCGTCGTCGGCGCGGGCATCGCCGGCCTCGCCGTGGCCCGGGCGCTGCGCCTGGCGGGGTTCCGGCCCGACGTCACCGAGCGGTTGCCACCCACCGAGCACACCGACACCGGCCTCTACCTGCCCGGCAACGCGGCCCGGGCGATGCGCCGGCTCGACCTGGACGGCCCGCTGCGGCCGCTCGGCGAGGTGATCCACCGGCAGCGCTTCCTCGACGCCGCCGGCGCGCCGCTCTGCGAGGTGGACCTCGACGCGCTCTGGGCCGGGGTGGGGGAGTGCCGGGCCCTGCCCCGGGCCGAACTGCACCGGGTCCTGCTCACCGGCGCCGGCGGCGCGGTCCGGCACGGCGCCGAGGTGAGCACCGTCGAGCCGTTGCCGGGCGGCGTCGCGGTCGGCTTCACCGACGGCACCGGCGGGGAGTACGACCTGGTGGTCGGCGCGGACGGGCCACGCTCGGCGGTACGCGCCCTGGCCGCGCTCGGTGGTCCACCCCGCCCGGCCGGGCAGGTGGTCTACCGGGCCGTCGTGCAGGGCGGCCCGCGGATCGCCGACTGGACCGGCCTGCTCGGGCAGCGCGCCGGCTTCCTCGTCGTGCCGCTGGGCGCCGGCCGGCTCTACTGCTATGCCGACGAGGCCGGGAGCGTCCTGCCGGCCGACCCGCTCGCCCGGCTCCGCGAACTGTTCGGCGACTACGGCGGACCGGTGCCCGAGGTGCTCGCCGCGCTGGAGACGGTGCACGTGGAACGCACCGAGGAGGTCGAGCTGGGCCGCTGGTTCCACGGCGGGGTGCTGCTGGTCGGTGACGCCGCTCACGCCGTCGCGCCGACCCTCTCCCAGGGCGCCGCCATGGCGCTGGAGGACGCCGTCGTGCTCGCCGAGTCGCTCCGGGCGGCGGGCAGCGTCGAGGCCGCGCTGCTCGCGTACGAGAGCCGCCGCCGGCCGCGTACCCGCTGGGTGCGGGACCGGACCCGGGACCGCAACCGCACCCGCGACGTGCCGCCGGCGCTGCGCGACCCGGTGCTGCGCGGGCGTGGCGGGCGGATCTTCGGGGAGCACTACCGACTCCTCACCGGACCGCCGTAGCGGGCCGAAGATCGTAGCCGCCCACCCCACGCGGCGGGGCCACCTACCGGGGACTATCCTCCTTGCGGATGACGGCTGCGCCGATGACCAGCGCGCCGAGCGGGACAACCCAGAACCGGAGGCCACTCGTGACCACCGTCGCACCCAAGCCGGTCGTGACCCGGCCCTGGCCGGTCCGCGAGCCGGTCAAGGGGTCGGCCATCGCGCGGCTGCTGCGCACCACGGACGCGAAGCAGATCGGGATCATGTACATGGTCACCGCGTTCGCGTTCTTCATGATCGGTGGCCTGATGGCCCTGATCATGCGCGCCGAGCTGGCGCGACCGGGGCTGCAGTTCCTGTCGCCCGAGCAGTACAACCAGCTCTTCACCATGCACGGCACGATCATGCTGCTGTTCTTCGCGACGCCGATCGTGTTCGCCTTCGCGAACTACGTGGTGCCGCTGCAGATCGGCGCGCCGGACGTGTCGTTCCCCCGACTCAACGCGTTCGCCTACTGGCTCTACCTCTTCGGCGGCACGCTGGCCGTGGCCGGCTTCATCAGCCCCGGTGGCGCGGCCGACTTCGGCTGGACGGCCTACACGCCGCTGAGCACCGTCGAGCACTCGCCCGGCGTCGGCGCCAACATGTGGGTGGTCGGCCTGGCCATCTCCGGTCTGGGCACCATCCTCGGCGCGGTCAACCTGATCACCACGATCCTGACCCTGCGCGCCCCCGGCATGACCATGTTCCGGATGCCGATCTTCACCTGGAACATGCTGGTCACCAGCCTGCTGGCGATCCTGGTCTTCCCGCTGCTGGCGGCCGCGCTGTTCGCGCTCGCCGCGGACCGCATCATCGGCGCCCACGTGTACGACCCGGCGACCGGCGGGCCGATGCTGTGGCAGCACCTGTTCTGGTTCTTCGGACACCCCGAGGTCTACATCGTGGCGCTGCCGTTCTTCGGCATCATCACCGAGATCATCCCGGTGTTCTCCCGCAAGCCGATCTTCGGTTACAAGGGGCTGGTCGCCGCCACGGTCGCCATCGCCGCGCTGTCGATGAGCGTCTGGGCGCACCACATGTTCGCCACCGGCCAGGTGCTGCTGCCGTTCTTCAGCTTCCTCAGCTACCTGATCGCCGTGCCCACCGGGATGAAGTTCTTCAACTGGATCGGCACCATGTGGCGGGGGCAGATCACCTTCGAGACGCCGATGCTGTGGGCGATCGGCTTCCTGGTGACGTTCCTCTTCGGTGGTCTCACCGGCGTGCTGCTGGCCAGCCCGCCGCTCGACTTCCACCTGCACGACTCCTACTTCGTGGTGGCGCACTTCCACTACGTGCTCTTCGGCACCATCGTGTTCGCCGTCTTCGCCGGCATCTACTTCTGGTTCCCGAAGATGTTCGGCCGGATGCTCGACGAGCGCCTCGGCAAGATCCACTTCTGGCTGACCATGATCGGTTTCCACACCACGTTCCTGGTGCAGCACTGGCTCGGCGCCGAGGGCATGCCCCGCCGGTACGCCGACTACCAGGCCGACGACGGCTTCACCGGGCTGAACATGGTCTCCACCATCGGGGCGTTCATCACCGGCATCTCGACCCTGCCGTTCATCTGGAACTGCTGGAAGTCGTACAAGACCGGCCCGGTGGTCGAGGTCGACGACCCGTGGGGCCACGGCAACTCGCTCGAGTGGGCCACCTCCTGCCCGCCGCCGCTGCGCAACTTCGACCGGATGCCGCGGATCCGCTCCGAGCGGCCCGCCTTCGACGCGAAGTTCCCCGAGCTGGCCGCCGGGCAGAGCGTGGCCGGGCCGCCCGAGGGTGGTGCCAAGCCGCTGACCAGCGAGGTCAACGGTGGTGCCAGCTACCGGGAGGACACCGCCGGCAACCTCGACCAGCGCTGACCCATCCCGCGCCGAACCACCGAACGGGCGCCGCACCCCACCCGGGGCGCGGCGCCCGTTCCGTGCCGCCGGCCCTGGTCCGGCCGACGGGTCCATCCGGTGACGGCCGAGCACGGTGGGGTGCCGCAGCCCCCGGATCAGCTCGCGGCGCGCGACGATCGCATCCGCTCGGCGCTCGCGCACGGAGCGTGAGGTGACCGGAGAAGACATCACTTTTCAGCGGTATACCTCGGAGGCATAAATATGCCTGAGAGGTATACCGCTGAAAACTGGACCCTTCTCCAGCGCCGGGCCCGCGCACGTCGGTCCATGTCCGGCGGGCCCGCGTCCGCCGGCCGGGCCCGCGCACGTCGGGCCGTGTCCGCCGGGCCCGCGCATGTCGGGCCGCGTCCGCCGGGCGGGCTCGGCGGGTACTCGGCCGCGCGCTCGCGCGATGGTGTTCCGCCCGCGCCGGGGTGGGCGGGCGGCGGGGGAGGCGTCAGGGGGCGGCGGGGGCCAGGTCCTGGTCGAGGACGGCGGGAACGGCGGGTGGTGGGGTGCGGCGGTGGCGCAGTTCGACCGGGAGCACGGCCAGCGCCACCAGGAACCCGATCGCGCCGGTGACCGCGAACCCCCAGGCCGGCGCGGACGCGTCGATCACCGCGCCGGCCAACGGCGCGCCCAGGGCGATGCCGACGGTGACGGCGGAGCCGTGCAGGCCCATCGCGACGCCGCGGACGCCGGCCGGGGCGAGCCGGCTGACCGCGTCCGAGGTGGCCGCGATGGTGGGCGCGCAGAGCGCGCCGGTCGGGATCAGCGCGAGGGACAGCAGCCACCAGTGCGAGCCGCCCAGCCCGACCGGGATGGTGGTGAGGCTGAGCACCGCCATCAGCGCCAGCGGCGGGAACGAGCGGCGTACCGCGCCGTAGGCGAAGCCACCCACCAGCGAGGCGACCGCCCAGGCGGCCAGTACCGCACCGGTCCAGCCCACCTCGTCACCGGCCCGGAGCACCGCCACCACCGCCACGTCGGTGCCGCCCAGCACCAGCGTGGCGGCCAGGCTGACCGCCAGCACGGCGAGCAGTCGGGGGGTGAGCCACTCCCGGCGCGGCACCGGGCGCTGCGGTCCGGCCGGCTCGTCGGCGGCCCGGGTGGGCGGGTTCAGCAGCCAGAAGCAGATACCGGAGGCGACGATGCCGGCGCCGACCGCCCAGAGCGTCAGGCGCGGCGTGACAGCGGTGGCCAGGGCCACCGCGAGAGCGGGGCCGACCATGAACGACAGCTCCACCGACATCGAGTCCAGCGCGTACGCCGGGCGGCGGCGCTCCGCCGGCACCAGCGCGGCGATCGACTGGCGGACCACCGAGAAGACCGGCAGCGCGAGCAGCCCGGCGAGGAACGCGGTGGGCAGCAGCACCGGGTAGGACAGGGCGGGCGCGGCGGCCCAGAACACGCCCTCGGCGACGGTGCAGAGCAGCAGCACCGGCCGCAGCCCCCGGCGGTCGACCAACCGGCCGAGCAGCGGCGCGCCGAGCGCGGCGCCGATGGTCGAGGCGGCACCGACCAGGCCGGCCGCGCCGTAGCCGCGACCGAGGTCGAGCACCACGTAGAAGGTGAGCGTCACCCCGACCGCGGTCAGCGGGACGCGGGCCAGCACCGACACCAGCAGCAACGACCGCAGGCCGGGCAGGGCGAGCGCCTCCCGGTAAGGCTTCAGGTTCACGACGGGCCGTACCTCCCGCGCCATCCTGGGCGTCGGGTCCGACAACGGCAAGCGATTACCTGGTCAAGCGGTCCTGATCACAGGCTCGCCCACCATCGCCACCCCGGCACCGTCCAGCGCCCGCAGCGCCACGTCCAGCGTGTCCGGCGCGACGGCGGCGGTCAGCTCCAGCAGCACCGTGGTGCGGAAGCCCTCCCGCGCGGCGTCCAGCGCGGTCGCCCGCACGCAGTGGTCGGTGGCGATGCCGACCACGTCGACCCGGTCCACGTCGTGGCGGCGCAGCCAGTCGGCCAGGCACTCGCCGTCGGGCGCGTGGCCCTCGAAACCGGAGTACGCGGCCGCGTGCTCGCCCTTGTGGAAGATCGCCTCGACCCGGCCGGTGTCCAGCTCGCTGTGGAACTCGGAGCCGGGGGTGCCGACCACGCAGTGCCGGGGCCAGGAGTCGACGTAGTCCGGCGGATCGCCGAAGTGCGCCCCCGGGTCGACGTGGTAGTCCTTGGTCGCCACCACGTGGTCCCAGCGTTCCGGCTCGGCGGCCAGCAGCCGGGAGATGCCGCCGGCCACCCCGGCCCCGCCGCCGACCGCGAGGGAGCCGCCCTCGCAGAAGTCGTTCTGCACGTCCACGATGATCAAGGCGTTCGCCATCTGGTCGGTCCCTTCTCAGGTCGCGGGTACGACGGTCACCGGCACCGCCGGGTCGCCGCCGGAGAGCTTGAGCCCCTCCCACGGGATGGAGATCAGGCACTCTCGCAGGTGCTCCCGGGACTCGTCCAGCGTCGGCAGCGCCACCGGCTCCCCCGACACCACGTACGAGTGCTGGAGCAGCCGGTCGTTGGGCTGCCGGTCCGGCACACCCTGCGGCACGATGACCTCCTCGGTGGCGGTGCCGGTGGGCTTGTGCCGGCGGACGGCCACCTTCCGGCCGCCGATGGTGGCCTTGTGCTCGGAGCGCTTGACCACCGGCCGCCCCTCCACCTCGACCAGCTTGTAGACCAGGCCAGCGGTGGGCGCGCCCGAGCCGGTGACCACGGCGGTGCCGGCGCCGTACATGTCGACCGGCTCGGCGGCGAGCGACGCGATCGCGTACTCGTCGAGGTCACCGGAGACGATGATCTTCGTCTCGGTGGCGCCGAGCGAGTCGAGCAGCTCACGGGACTGTTGGGCGATCACCGCGAGGTCGCCCGAGTCGATCCGGACCGCCCGCAGCTCCGGCCCGGCCACCGCGATGGCGTTGCGAATGCCCTGGGCGATGTCGTACGTGTCGACCAGCAGCGTGGTGTCCTTGCCGAGCGTGGCCACCTGGGACGCGAACGCCGCCCGCTCGTCGTCGTGCAGCAGGGTGAACGCGTGCGCGGCGGTGCCGGCGGTGGGGATGCCGTAGCGCTGCCCGGCGGCCAGGTTGGAGGTGAACCGGAACCCGGCCAGGTAGGCCGACCGGGCGGCGGCCACCGCGGCCTCCTCGTGCGCCCGACGGGAGCCCATCTCGATCAACGCGCGGCCCCGGGCGGCGGTGACCATCCGGGCCGCCGCGGCGGCGACCGCGCAGTCGTGGTTGAGCACCGACAGCACCAGCGTCTCCAGCACCACGCACTCGGCGAACGTGCCGGAGAAGGTGAGGATCGGCGAGCCGGGGAAGAACAGCTCGCCCTCGGCGTAGCCGTCGACGTCACCGGTGAAGCGGTAGTCGGCGAGCCACTGCGCGGCCCGGTCGTCGGCCACCCCGGTGCGGCGCAGGAAGTCGATCTCGGCCGGGTCGAACCGGAACTCGTGGATCATCTCGACCAGCCGGCCGGTGCCGGCGACCACGCCGTACCGCCGGCCGGCCGGCAGCCGCCGGCTGAACACCTCGAAGACGCAGCGGCGGTCGGCCGTGCCGTCCCGGAGCGCGGCACTGACCATGGTCAGCTCGTATTGGTCGGTCAGCAGCGCGGGGCGAAGGGTGCTCACCGCCCCAGCCTAGAGTTCAGGCGGCATCCGTGCCGTCGTGCCCCGGCATCGAGCGCAGCGCGGCCCCCAGCTCGTTACGCCGGGTGACGCCAAGCTTGCTGTAGACCCGCTGGAGGTGGTTCTCCACCGTGCGGGTCGACAGGTAGAGGCGCTCGGCGATGGCGCGACTGGTCAGCCCGTCGGCGGCGAGGCGGGCGATCTCCCACTCGCGGTCGCTGAGCGCCGGGCGTAACAGCCGCAGCGCCGGGGTGGAGATGTCGTCGCAGCGGTGCATCAGGCCGGCGAGGCGTTCCCGGACCGGCCCGGTCGCGGCGGCCCGGGTGTCGCGCAGCCGGCACAGCGCCATCGCGGTGGCCTCGGCGGCGTAGACGACCAGTTCCCGGTCGGCGAAGCCGTCGGCCACCGCGAGCAGGTCGTCCGGGGAGCCGTCGAGCGCGGCCCGGCCGTAGCGGGCGACGAGCGGCGGCAGTACGCCGTCGACCTGCTCGGAGAGTTCCGCCAGGCGCTGCGCCACGCTGCGCCGGCCACCGTCGGTGCAGGTCGGCCCGACCGGCGCGGCGGCCTGGTCGAGCCGGACCAGGTCGAGCAGGACCAGCAGCTCGTGGCCGGCGAGGCCGTCCTCCCGCAGTCGGTCGGCGAGCGCGCAGAGGTGCTTGGTGGCGCCCGGCAGATCGCCCGCCGCCGCCTGCGCCGCGCCCCGGGCCTGCTCCAGCCAGGGATAGAGGACGGCCATCCCGGGAGCGTGCGTCCGGTCCGCCTCGGCCATCGCCTCGGTCGCGTGGTCCGCGTCCCCCCGCAGCGCGGCGGCCTGGGCGCGCTCGGCGTGGGCCAGGCCGGCGTAGACCCGGCTGGTGGCGAGCACCGCGCAGGCGCCCAGGCTGGTCTTGAGGGCGTCGTCGCCGCGCCCGCGCAGCCGCGCCGCGTACGCCTGGAGGATGGCCAGGTAGCCGGTGCCGAGCCGGAAGTCGCCGGCGCCGGCCAGGTCGGCGAACTCGTCGGCGACGATCGCGTCGATGCCGGCCAGGTCGCCGGAGAGCGCGAGCCGGGTGCCCCGGGCCAGCTCCATGGCCAGTTGGAGGTAGGGCATGTCGGACCGCCAGCACGCCGCCTCGGCCTGCACCCGGGCGATGGCGGTGGCGCTGCGCCGGTATTGGCCCTGGGCGGCCTGGAGGTGGGCGAGGGTGCACCGGGCCAGCTCCCGGGCGGCCATCGGCGCGGCCGGGCGGTCCAGCACCTCCTGGGCCAGCCGCACCGCGACGTCGACGTCGAGCCGGTGCAGCCGCATGATGGCCTCGAAGGCGCGGACCCGGGCGCGGTCGGCGGGGTCGGTCAGCTCCTCGGCACGGGCGGCGATGTCCTCCACCGTGGAGTCCTGGTTGAGCCCCCAGTAGCTGACCATGCCCCGGACGGTCAGCCAGCGGCTGCGCCGCCGGTCGTCGTGGATCTCGTCGGTGACCTGGTCGAGCACCCGGACCGCCTCCTCCGGCCGGTCGCCGAACATCAGGATGGTGGCGAGCAGTTCCGCCGCGTCCGTGCCGCCGCCGGCCTCCAGGGCGGCCCGGGCCAGCCGGGTGGCCAGCGGCACGTCGTAACGGCCGAACGCCTGCACGGCCGCGTCGAGCAGCAGCGCCACGTTCTGCGCCGTACCCGAGTCGAGCCGCCAGACCGCGACCCGCAGCAGGTCGTCCCGGCGCCGCTTGCCGACCTGCTCCAGCAGGCCGGCGAGGGTGGCCTGGAGCCGTCGGGTGCGGCTGACCGGGCACTGGCGGCGCATCACCTCCCCGTAGAGCGGGTGGGCCAGACGGACGTTGAGCCGCCGGTCGTCGCGGACCATCGTGATGAGACCGCGCTCCTCGGCCACCTCCACGTCGGTCGGCTCGACCGCCTGCTCCAGCAGGTGCAGGCCGAGCGGCTCGCCGAAGGCGACCAGCTCCACCACCGCCCGGACGCCGGGGGTGAGCTGGCCGATCCGGGTGTCGATCAGCTCCGTCAGGTTGGGCGCCAGCTCCAGCCGGCCGGTCCACTTCCAGATCCCGTAGGTGCGCCGGAGCTCGCCGTCGGCGGCCAGCACCAGCTCGCGCAGCAGCAGCGGGTTGCCGGCGGAGAGCCGGAACAGCCGGTCGGAGGAGCCGGCGTCGACCGGTCCGCCGAGGATCGCGGCGAGCAGGCCGGTGGTCTCGCTGCGGCCGAGCGGGCCCAGCTCGACCAGGTCGACCAGGTCGTCGGTCCAGAGGGCGCGGATCGGCAGCGGGATCTGCTCGCCGTTGCGCAGCGTCCCGATCACGGTGGCGTTCTCCGAGCGGGCGATCAGGTGCACCAGCGCGGCCGACGGCGGGTCGAGCAGGTGCGCGTCGTCGAGGGCGAGCACGATGGGCCGGCCGGCGGCCTGCTCCTGGAGCAGGTCCACCGCCCAGCGCAGGATCCCGGCGGGGGAGAGGCCCTGCGGCTGCGGGGCGGGCAGCATCTGGACCAGCCCGCCGAACGGCAGGGCGGCGGTGGTGGCGCTGGCCGCGACCGACCAGATCGCGTGGCGTTCGGGGGAGAGCGCGGCCACGCCCTCGCGCAGCAGCCGGCTCTTGCCGACGCCGGCGTCGCCGCTGAAGAACAGCCCGCGCCCGTCCGGATCGCCGACCGCCGACAACAGACGGTTGAGTTCATCCGTGCGGCCGACGAACTCCCACCTGGTCATCGACGCAGCATATCGACGGAGTGCCGTCCGCGTGCGCGCCGTCACGCAGTGAAGTTGAGTAATCTGCCGCTTACTCATGAGTACCGAATGTGTTCGGTGTCGGATGCACGACAGCCGTAGGCTTCAGCCATCCCCTTTGGCCAGGGAGAATCCGCGACCGGGCTGACGCGCCGGCCGCCTGACCGGGAGGCCACCTGATGAGACCAGGTCCACTCCCCTCGGTCGACGTGCCCGATCGGGGCGGCCGTGCCGAGCCACCACGGTGCGCCCTGCTGCCGGCCCGGCTCGGCCTGACCGAGCCCGGGCCCGGCGAGCCGCTCGCCGTCGTCGTGGCGGGCCCGGGCGGCGCCGGCCGGCGTGAGCTGATCGCCGGCCTGCTCGGGGTGGACGCCGGCACCCTGGTCGTGCCCGCCGGGAGCTACCTGCTGGTCAACCACGCCAAGGTCGCCACCCGCGCCGCGTACGTCCCCGGCTACCGCTCGCCGCACGCCTACGGCGCCGACCCGCTCGCCGCCGGCCCGGCGCTGGCCCGACCGCCGCGCCGGGTCGAGCTCAGCCTGCCCGACCCGCTGCTGCGGCACTTCGCGGTGCTCGACCCACCGGACACCGCCACCCTCGGCGTGGCCGGCGGGCTGACGCTGCGCGACGCCGTCGGCCGTGCCGGCGCGCTGCTCTTCGTGATCTCCGCCGACCAGGCCTTCAGCGCGGCCGAGTTGCACCTGCTGGCCGAGGTGGCGCGGGCCCGCGTCACGGTGTTCTTCGCCGTCACCCCCGGTGTGACCGGCCGGGCGGCGCCGGCGGACGGCGCGACGGCGGAGGGCACGGGGGCGTCCGTGCCGTCGCCCGCCCGATCCGGCCCGCCCGGCCCCGCCGGCCGGCTCGACCCGGTGGCGGTCTCCATCGCGGCCCACCGCGCGGCGCTGCTGGCCGCGGTGCCCGCGCTCGCCTCGGCCCGGTGGTTCCCGGCCCGGCGGGCCGAGCTGCCGAACCTGCGCCGCGCGCTGGTCGGGTGGGCCGCCGACGAGGGGCTGCGTCGGGCCAGCGCCCGGCCGCCCGAGCCGCCCGGGGCGCACGGTCGGGTGCCGGTGCTGGCCGGCGTCGACCCGACCGACCTCGCCGACCGGATCGACCGCCAAGCCCGCTCCTGCGCCCAGCGGATCCGCCAGCATCTCGCGCTGGAGCTGGCCAACATCCACCTCCGGGTGGTGCAGGAGATCGTCTTCGGGGTGGGCTGCGCCGGCCTGCCGCAGCTGCTCGACCGCGAGCTGGAGGCGATGTCGATGCTCGCCACCGCCCAGTGCGACGAGGCGGTCCGCGGCATCGTCGACGACGCCGCCGCCCGGGTCTTCGGCGCGCCGCTCGCCGAGGGTGTGCGCGTGCGGATCACCCACGCGGTGCGCTGGGGCCTGGCCGACCACCCGGACGGCCGGGAGCTGGACCGCGTGCTCCTGGTCACCAGCACCGCCGGAGTGGCCGGGCTGACCGGCACCGGCGCGCTGGACGCGCTGGCCGGGCTGCCCGGCGCGGCGCGGGACGAGGTGCTCCCGCCGATCGGGGTGGCGCTCAACGGCGGTTGCTGGCAGCACTGGCGGGCACCCGGCAACGACGACCCGAACGCGGCCCGGTCCTGGGCCCAGCGCGCGCTGCGCGAGGTCGAACTCGAACTGTCCCGCGAGGTGTCCCGCCGCTTCGAGGTGATCCGTCTCTCGCTGGGCGTGGTGCTCGCCGATGCTGTCGACCACGGCATCCTGCTGGCCTGAGACCGGGGCCGCCGCGCGGGGCTCCGGCCCCGCGTACGCGGTCCGGGCGGGCGAACCCGACCGGCGCGGCGTTCCGGTTCATCGGTTCGGCGGATCCGGTGGCACGATGGGGGGCATGGCGGCTCCACAGGTTGCGCCGGTCGAGACGCCGGACACCGAAGAGGTGCCGGTCTCCGACCGGCCGTGGGTGACCATCGTCTGGGACGATCCGGTCAACCTGATGACGTACGTGACCTGGGTTTTCCAGAAGCTGTTCGGATACAGCCGGGAGAAGGCGGAGCAGCTCATGCTGGACGTGCACCACAAGGGCAAGGCGGTGGTCTCCAGCGGGGCCCGGGAGCGGATGGAGCACGACGCGGCGCAGTTGCACGCGTACGGGCTGTGGGCGACCGTGGAGAGGTCATGAGCATGTTCCGCCGCCGGGGCGACCGCTACGTGGCCGGTTTCGCCGTCGACGAGGTGCGGGTGCTGCGCAAGGTGGCCTCCGAGGTGGTCGGTCTGCTGACCGACGGCTTCGACCACGGTGACCCGGTGGTCGGCCGGCTCTTCCCCGAGGTCTATCCGGACGACGACGCCGGCACCGCCGAGTTCCGCCGCTACACCGAGGGCGACCTGAAGACCGCCAAGATCGACCAGGCCGGCGCGATCCTCGCCGCGCTGCCCGACGGCGACGCCGGCGGCGAGGTGCGGCTGGACGCCGAGGCGGCCGAGGCGTGGCTGCGGGCGCTCAACGACGCCCGGCTGGCGATGGGCGTCCGGCTGGAGATCAAGGACGGCACCGACCTGGGTGAGGAGCTCGACGACGCGGTCGCCACCGACCCGGCGTCGTCCCGGGTGTTCCAACTGTCGGTCTACGCCTATCTCGGATATCTCCAGGAGTCCCTGCTCAACGCGCTCATCGACTGAGTGGTGACGGTCGCCACCTCGCCGCCCGGGACGGCCAGGCGCTAGGCTGGTCGGCGTGCTGAGCATCGACCGGTCGATCATCGACGCGATCGTCGCCCACGCGCGTCGGGACCACCCGGACGAGGCGTGCGGCGTGGTCGCCGGCCCCGCCGGCAGCGACTCCCCCACCCGGCACATCCCGATGGACAACGCCGCCCGTTCGATGACGTTCTACGAGTTCGACTCGATGGAGCAGTTGCGGGTGTGGCGCGAGATGGACGACCGCGACGAGGAACCGGTCGTCATCTACCACTCGCACACCGCGACGGAGGCCTACCCGTCCCGCACGGACGTCTCCTTCGCCGGCGAGCCGGGTGCGCACTACCTGCTCGTCTCGACCCGCGAGCCGGACACCGAGGAGATCCGGTCCTTCCGGATCGTCGACGGCGTCGTGGCCGAGGAGCCGGTCGAGATCGTGGACGCCGCCGTGGATCCGAACGCCGTCCAGTCCTACATGTTCGGGCAGAGCCCGGCGACGGTCGACTACGAGTGTTCCGGCCGCTGACCCCAGCGCACCGGCGCACCTTTCCTTCCCGTCACCCGGCACGATCCTGAACGAGGAGCACGAGACACCATGGCCATCGAGGTTCGCATCCCCACCATCCTGCGCAGCTACACCGGCGGCGCGAAGGTCGTCGAGGGCAGCGGCGACACGCTCACCGACCTGCTCACGGACCTGGATGCCCGGCACGCCGGCCTGCGCGGCCGGCTGGTCACCGACGCCGGCGCGCTGCACCGGTTCGTCAACGTCTACGTCAACGACGAGGACGTCCGCTTCCTGGGCGCGCTCGACGCGAAGCTCAACGACGGCGACAGCGTGACGATCCTGCCGGCGGTGGCCGGTGGCGCGTTCGGCTTCGCCGCCGCCGCCGCGATCGCCTCGCACGCGGTAGCGGCGCGCGCCACCGCCGCCCGCTAGGCGGGCCGGCATGGCGCGGTACGACAGCCTGCTCGACGCCTGCGGCGGCACGCCGCTCGTCGGCCTGCCCCGGCTCTCCCCGACGGTGCCCGACGGCGCGCCGCCGGTGCGGCTCTGGGCGAAGCTGGAGGATCGGAACCCGACCGGCAGCATCAAGGACCGCGCGGCCCTGTTCATGGTGCGGGCGGCCGAGGAGGCCGGCCGGCTGCGGGCGGGCGACACCATCCTGGAGCCGACCAGCGGCAACACCGGCATCTCGCTGGCCATGGTGGCGAAGCTGCGTGGCTACCGGCTGGTCTGCGTGATGCCGGAGAACGTCTCCACCGAGCGGGTGCAACTGCTCCGGATGTACGGTGCCGAGATCATCTTCTCGCCGGCCGCCGGCGGCTCGAACCAGGCCGTGGCCACCGCGAAGCAGATCGCCGCCGAGCATCCGGACTGGGTGATGCTCTACCAGTACGGCAACGAGGCGAACGCCCGGGCGCACTACGAGACGACCGGGCCGGAACTGTTGCACGACCTGCCCGGCGTCACCCACTTCGTGGCCGGGCTGGGCACCACGGGCACGCTGATGGGCACCGGTCGCTACCTGCGCGAGAAGGTCGACGGCATCCAGATCGTGGCGGCCGAGCCGCGCTACGGCGAGCTGGTCTACGGCCTGCGCAACATCGACGAGGGCTACGTGCCCGAGCTGTACGACGCCGGGGTGCTGTCCCGGCGCTTCTCGGTGGGCACCCGGGACGCGGTGCTGCGCACCCGGCAGCTCGTCGAGGTGGAGGGGATCTTCGCCGGCTTCTCCACCGGCGCGATCCTGCACGCCGCGCTGGCCGTGGCGCACGAGGCGGTCCGCGACGGCCGCCGTGCCGACGTGGCGTTCGTGGTCTGTGACGGGGGCTGGAAATACCTGTCCACCGGCGCGTACGGCGGCACGCTGGCGGACGCCGAGGACGCGCTGGACGGTCAACTCTGGGCCTGACGGCCCGCGGTGGTCCGGTCGGTGGGGACACCCGCCGGCCGGATCGCCGTGTTGTCGCGGATCCGGACGTGTATGGGTGTCACGTTGGTGACAACTTCCGGTAGATGATTCTTGCCCGACCGGGCCGCCGCGTAGGCTGCGCAGCGTGGCGAGCGCGTCGGTGGAGATCAACGGCGGGGCGGCTGCCGATGCGTCGACTACCCAGTGTGAGATCGAGGCAACCGGATGCGATTGACCGTCCTCGGCTGCGCGGGCAGCTTCCCGGGCCCCGAGTCCCCGTGCTCCGCCTATCTGGTGGAAGCCGACGGGTTTCGCCTCCTGATCGACTTCGGGGCGGGTTCGCTCTCCACGCTCCAGCGCTACGCCGGGCTGCACGCCCCCGACGCCATCCTCCTCACCCACCTGCACTGCGACCACATGTTCGACGCGGTCAACTACGTGGTGGTGCGCCGGTACGCCCCGGACGGCCCCTATCCGCCCCTGCCGATGTATGCGCCCTCCGGGGCGCCGGACCGGCTCGCCGCCGCGTACGGGCAGGAGGGCGCCACGGTCGAGGACGTCTACCAGTTCTACGGACTCCAGCCGGGCACGTTCCCGATCGGCCCGTTCACCATCACCGTCGATCGGATGAACCACCCGGTGGAGACGTACGGCGTGCGGCTGGAGCACGGTGGCCGGGTGCTCTGCTACTCCGCCGACACGGCACCCTGCGAGGCGCTGCTGCGCCTGGCCCAGGACGCCGACGTGTTCCTCTGCGAGGCCAGCTACCTGGACGGCGTGGACAATCCGCCGGATCTGCACCTCACCGGCCGGGAAGCCGGCGAGGCGGCCACCAAGGCGGGCGTGGGCCGGCTGCTGCTCACCCACCTCGTCCCCGCGTGGGGCAGCGAGTCGCACACCGTGGAGTCGGCGGCCGCCGCGTACGCCGGGCCGATCGAGGTGGTCCGCGCCGGCGCCGGCTACGACGTCTGAACGACCCGGCGGCGCGGCGCGTTGCCGCAGAGTTCGCCGGCCGGTCAGCGCACGGTCGCCTGCCGCATCCGTGCGGCCCGCACCCTCGGGCCATGCGGATCGCCATCGTCACCGAGTCGTTCCCGCCGGACGTGAACGGCGTGGCGCACTCCGTCGTCCGGGCCGCCGAGCACCTGGTCGCCCGGGGACACGAGCCCCTGGTCGTCGCGCCGGCCCCGGCCGGCGGGCGGCGCGGTCACGTCGACCATCAGCCCTACCCGGTGGTGCGGGTGCCGAGCCTGCCGTTGCCCCGCTACCAGGGATTCCGGCTCGGGGTGCCGAGTGCCGGGCTCACCTCGGCGTTGCTCGGGCACCGGCCGGACGTGGTCCACCTGGCCAGCCCGTTCGTGCTGGGCGCGGCGGGGGCGTCGGTGGCCGCCCGGCACGACCTGCCCGCCGTCGCGGTCTATCAGACCGACGTGGCCGCGTACGCCCGGGCGTACCGGGTGGGGTGGGGGGAGGCGGCCGGGCGTGCGGGTGGTGGTGGTCGGTGACGGGCCGGCCCGCCGGCAGCTCGAACGGGCCCTGCCGGCGGCGCGGTTCCTCGGCGTGCGGGGCGGCGACGACCTGGCCGCGCTCTACGCCAGCCTGGACGTGTTCGTCCACACCGGACCGCACGAGACGTTCGGGCAGACGCTTCAGGAGGCGGCGGCGAGCGGCGTGCCGGTGGTGGCGCCGGCCAGCGGTGGCCCGGTGGACCTGGTCGACCCCGGGGTGACCGGGCTGCTGGTGCCGCCGGGGGATTCGGAGGCGCTCGCCGCCGCGGTGGCCGACCTGGCCGCCGACCCGTCGCGGCGGGCCCGCTACGGCACGGCCGCCCGGGCCGCGGTGGCGCGGCGTAGCTGGGACGCCGTCGGCGACGAGTTGGTCGGGCACTACCGGGCCGCACGGTCGGGCAGCCCGGCCGCCGGCCGGCTCGCGTCGGCATGACGGCGGCCGGCGCCCGGCCGGTGCGCATCGTCCGGCTGGCCAACTTCGTCACCGGGCGCTCCGGCGGGCTGCGGACCGCGTTGCGCCAGTTGGGCGCCGGTTACCGGGCCGCCGGCCACGAGCCGGTGCTGGTGATCCCCGGCGAGCGTCACCGGGACACCGAGCGCCCGTGGGGCCGGGAGATCACCCTGCCCGGCCCGGAACTGCCCGGGACCGGAGGCTACCGGGTGCTGACCGACCGGCGCCGGTTGGCAAGTTTCCTGGCGGAGTTGGCGCCCGACCGGATCGAGGTTTCCGACCGGAGCACGTTGCGCTGGACCGGCCGGTGGGCGCGGGAGCGCGGCGTGCGCTCGGCGATGGTCTCGCACGAGAGCCTGACCGGCCTGCTCGGCCAGTGGGGGATGCCGGCGGCGCTGGCCCGTCGCTCCGCCGACCGGCTCAACCGGGAGACGGCGCGGTGGCACGACCGGATCGTCTGCACCACCCGCTGGGCGGCCGAGGAGTTCGGCAGGCTGGACGGGCCGCCGGTGGAACTGGTGCCGCTCGGCGTCGACCTGGACACCTTCCATCCCCGCCGGGCCGACCCGATGCTCCGCGAGCGCTACGCCGACCACACCGAGGTGCTGCTGGTGCACTGCGCCCGCCTGTCGGTGGAGAAGCGTCCCGAGTTGGCGGTGGCCGCGCTGGCCCGGCTGCGTCGCGCGGGCGTACCGGCGGTCCTGGTGCTGGCCGGCGACGGGCCGCTGCGGCCGGCGCTGGCCCGGCGGGCGGCGGGCCTGCCGGTGCACTTCACCGGTTTCCTGCCGGACCGGTCGGCGGTGGCCGCGTTGCTCGCCACCGCGGACGTGGTGGTGGCGCCCGGGCCGGTGGAGACGTTCGGCCTGGCCGGCCTGGAGGCGCTGGCCTGCGGCACGCCGGTGGTGGCGAACGCGTCGAGCGCGCTTCCGGAGGTGGTGGGCGCGGGCGGCCTCGCCGCCTACGGCACTCCGGCCGCGTTCGCGGACGCGGTGCGCCGGCTGCTGGACCGGGCGGAGCCGGATCGCCGGGCGGCGGCCCGGGCCCGGGCCGAGGAGTTCGGCTGGCCGGCCGCCGTCGCCGGCTTCCTGCGCGTGCACGGCGTCGACCGCGGGGCGCCGTCCTTCCACTGACCGGTGGCGTCCCGGGAGCGGCCGGCGGGCACCGGCAGGCGGCGCGATCGGCGCACCGCATAGGGTGCAGGCATGGCGCGACCTGACGGGCGGCGGCCCGACCAACTCCGACCGGTGACCCTGACCCGGGGCTGGAGCACCCACCCGGAGGGCTCGGTGCTCGTCGAGTTCGGCGCGACCCGGGTGCTCTGCACGGCCAGCGTGACCGAGGGGGTGCCCCGCTGGCGCAAGGGCTCCGGCCTGGGCTGGGTGACCGCGGAATACGCGATGCTGCCCCGGGCCACCAACACCCGTTCCGACCGGGAGAGCGTGCGCGGCAAGGTCGGTGGCCGGACGCACGAGATCTCCCGGCTGATCGGGCGTAGCCTGCGCGCCTGCGTCGACCTGAAGGCGCTCGGCGAGAACTCGATCGTGCTCGACTGTGACGTGCTCCAGGCCGACGGCGGCACCCGCACCGCGGCCATCACCGGCGCGTACGTCGCCCTCTACGACGCGGTCACCTGGCTGGCCGGGCGCAAGTCGCTCACCGGCAGGGTGGAGAAGGTGATGCACCGGTCGGTGGCCGCGGTCAGCGTCGGCGTGATCGGCGGCGAGCCGATGCTCGACCTGTGCTACACCGAGGACGTGACCGCCGAGGTGGACATGAACGTGGTCTGCACCGGCACCGGCGACTTCGTCGAGGTGCAGGGCACCGGCGAGGCCGGCGTCTTCGCCCGCGACCAGCTCGACGCCCTGCTCGACCTGGGCGTGGCGGGCTGCCTGGACCTGGCCGACGCGCAGCGGAAGGCGCTTGACCTGTGACCGACAACAAGGTGCTCCTGGCCACCCGTAACCGCAAGAAGCTCGTCGAGTTGCAGCGGATCCTGGACGGCGCGCTCGGCGCCCACCGGGTCGCCCTGCTCGGCCTGAACGACGTCGAGGAATATCCGGAGCTGCCGGAGACCGGCCTGACGTTCGGCGAGAACGCGCTGATCAAGGCGCGGGAGGGCTGCCGGCGCACCGGCCTGCCGACCGTCGCCGACGACTCCGGCATCGCGGTGGACGCGCTCAACGGCATGCCCGGCGTGTTCAGCGCCCGCTGGTCCGGCCGGCACGGCGACGACCGGGCCAACCTCCAGCTCCTGCTGGACCAGGTCGGCGACGTGCCGGACGAGCACCGTGGCGCGGCCTTCGTCTGCACCGTGGCGTTGGTGCTGCCCGGCGGCAAGGAGCACCTGGTCGACGGCCGGCAGCCGGGCCGGCTGCTGCGCGCGCCGCGCGGCGAGGGCGGCTTCGGCTACGACCCGATCTTCCTGGGCGACGGGCAGGAGCGCACCAACGCCGAGCTGACGCCGGCGGAGAAGGACGCGGTCAGCCACCGCGGCAAGGCGCTGCGGGAGCTGGCCAAGCTGGTCGCGAAGGTGCTCCCGCCCGCCGCCTGAGGTCAGCCCAGCGGCCCGATCTCCCGCTCGATCGCGGCCCGCAGCTCGGGGCCGCCGACGACGGCGCGCGCCGCGTCCATCAGCGGGGCGAGGAACACGTCCGGCCCCGGCTCGCCGATCGTCGCGCCGAGCGCGTCGAGCGCCGCCCGGCCCGCCGGGGACGGCTCCAGCGGCGCGCGGAGCTGGAGCCCGCGTACCGCGGCCAGCAGCTCCACCGCGAGCAGGCTGGTCAGGTTGTCCAGCACGGTGCGCAGCTTCTTGGTGGCCGACCAGCCCATCGAGACGTGGTCCTCCTGCATGCCGCTGGTGGGCAGCGAGTCGACCGAGGCGGGCGCGGCCAGCCGGCGGTTCTCCGCGACGATGCCGGCGGCGGTGTACTGGGCGATCATCAGCCCGGAGTTGACCCCGGCGTCGGGGGAGAGGAACGCCGGCAGGTCCCGGTTGCGGGTGACGTCGAGCAGCCGGTCCACCCGGCGTTCCGCGATCGCGCCCACCTCGGCGGCGGCGATGGCCAGGTAGTCGGCGGCGAAGCCGAGCGGCGCGCCGTGGAAGTTGCCGGTCGACTCGACCCGGCCGTCCGGCAGCACCACCGGGTTGTCCACCACGGACAGCAGCTCCCGGCCGGCCACCACCTCGACGAAGTCGAGCGTGTCCCGGGCCGCGCCGGCCACCTGCGGGGCGCAGCGCATCGAGTACGCGTCCTGCACCGCGTGCGCCAGGTCGTCGCGGTGCGAGTCCATCACCGCCGAGCGCTGGAGCAGCCGGTGGATGTTGGCGGCCGAGGCGGCCTGGCCGGGGTGTGGGCGGATGGCGTGCAGTTCGGGCAGGAACGGCCGCTCCGAGCCGAGCATCGCCTCGATGGCCAGCGCGGCGGTGACGTCGGCCATGGCGAACAGGTGCCGGGCGTCCGCCACCGCGAGCAGCAGCATGCCGAGCATGCCGTCGGTGCCGTTGATCAGCGCCAGCCCCTCCTTGGCGGCCAGCTCGATCGGGCTCAGCCCGACCCGGCGCAGCGCGTCGGCGGCGGGGATCCGGTCGCCGGCCGGGCCGAGCACCCAGCCCTCGCCGAGCAGCGCGAGCGCGCAGTGCGCCAGCGGCGCCAGGTCACCGGAGGCGCCGAGTGAGCCGTGCTCCGGCACCCACGGGGTGATCTCGTGGTTGAGCAGGTCGACCAGCGCCTCGGCGACGAGCGGGCGGACGCCGGAGCGGCCGAGCGCGAGCGAGCGGACCCGCAGCAGCATCATGGCCCGCACCACCTCGCGGGGCATCGGCGCGCCCACCCCGGCCGCGTGTGAGCGGATCAGCGCGTGCTGCAACTCGGCCCGCCGTTCGGGTGCGACGAACGTGTTGGCCAGCGCCCCGAAGCCGGTGGAGACGCCGTAGACCGGGCGGCCGGCGGCCTCGATGCCGTCCACGATGGACCGGCTGGTCGCCATGGCCCCGGTGGCGGTCGGGTCGAGCACGACCTTGGCGGTGCCGCGGGCGACCGCGAGCACGTCGGCGGGGGTGACCCCGGTGGACAGGATGGTGACGGTGGTCATCGCGGCACTCCGTTGTGCAGAACCTGGCGGATCAGTGGCACCCCCGGCCGGTAGGCCAGGTGCAGGTGGGTCGGTGCGTCGAGGACGACCAGGTCGGCGCGGGACCCGGGGGTCAGCCGGCCGACGTCGGCGCGGCGCAGCGCCGCCGCCCCGCCGGCGGTCGCGGCCCACACCGCCTCCGCCGGGGTCATCCGCATCTCGCGTACGGCGAGCGCGACGCCGAACGGCATCGACGTGGTGTACGACGAGCCGGGGTTGCAGTCGGTGGCCAGCGCCACGGTGACGCCGGCGTCGAGCAGCCGGCGGGCGTCCGGGTAGGGCGACCGGGTGGAGAACTCGGCACCGGGCAGCAGCGTGGCGACCGTCTCCGAGCCGGCCAGCGCGTCCACGTCGGCGTCGGTCAGGTGGGTGCAGTGGTCGACGCTGGCCGCGCCCAGCTCCACGCCGAGCCGGACGCCCGGCCCGGGGCCGAGCTGGTTGGCGTGCAACCGCACACCCAGCCCGGCGGCCTGTCCACAGGCGAGGATCGCCCGCGCGTGGTCGGCGTCGAACGCGCCGCGCTCGCAGAACACGTCGATCCAGCGGGCGTACGGCGCGGCGGCGGCGAGCATCGGCCCGCAGACCAGGCCCACGTAGTCGTCGGGACGGCCGGCGTACTCGGCGGGAACCACGTGCGCGCCGAGGAACGTGGTGTCGTCGGTGAACTCGGCGGCGATCCGCAGCGACCGGGCCTCCTCGGCGACGGTCAGCCCGTACCCGCTCTTGATCTCGACAGTGGTGGTGCCCTGCCGCAGCATCTCCGCGCGCAGCCGGCCCACGGTGGCGCGCAGGTCGTCGTCGGAGGCGGCGCGGGTGGCGCCGACGGTGGTCCGGATGCCGCCGCCGGTGTAGGGCTCGCCGGCCATCCGGGCGGCGAACTCGGCGGCCCGGTCACCGGCGAAGACCAGGTGGGCGTGGCTGTCCACGAAGCCGGGCAGCACCGCCGCGCCGGCGGCGTCGATCCGCCGGTCGGCGGCGGGCGCGTAGCGGGCCGGTCCGACCCAGGCCACCACGCCGTCCTCGATCAGCACGGCGGCGTCGCGGCGGACGCCCAGCGGGTCGCCGCCCCGGCCGTCGTTGGTGACCAGCTCCCCGATGCCGTCGACGAGCAGGCTGCCGATCATGAGAGCACCGCCGCGATCGAGTCCCGCAGCTCGGTGGGGACGTCGACGGTCAGGTGCCGGCCGTCGGCCACCACGGTCCGGCCGTCCACCACCACCTGGGTGACGTCGGCCGTGGTGGCCGCGAAGAACACCCCGACCGGCGGCACCCCCGCGGTGCGGGCGCTGTCCAGCCGTACCGTCACCAGGTCGGCCCGGTCCCCGACGGCGAGCCGGCCGGCGTCGCCCCAGCCGAGCGCGGCGTGGCCGGTGACGGTCGCGGCGGTGAACAGCTCGGCGGCGTCGAAGTGGCCCCTCCGGCGGGTCCGCAGCCGCTCGTCCAGCTCCACCGCGCGGGCCTCCTCGAACAGGTCCACCACGGCGTGGCTGTCGCTGCCCAGGCTGAGCGGGCTGCCCGCCTCGGCGAGCCGCCGGGCCGGGCCGATCCCGTCGGCCAGGTCCCGTTCCGTGGTCGGGCAGAGGCAGACGCCGGTACGGCTGTCGCCGAGCAGCGCCACGTCGGCGGCGGTCGGATGGGTGGCGTGCACGGCGGTGGTGTGCCGGCCGAGCACGCCGTGGTCGGCGAGCAGCCGGGTCGGGGAGCGGCCGTGCACGGCCCGGCAGGCGTCGTTCTCGGCCGGCTGCTCGGACAGGTGCACGTGCAGCGGCAGCCCGTGCCGGTCGGCCCAGCCGGCCACGGTGGCGAGCTGCCCGGCCGGCACCGCGCGCACCGAGTGGATCGCCGCGCCGAGCCGCACGTGCGGGTCGGCCGGGCGGAACGCGTCCACCCGCTGCGCCCAGCGCAGCGCGTCGCCGTCGCCGAACCGGCGTTGCGGCCCGGTCAGCTCCGCGCCGTCCACGCCGGCGGTCAGGTAGGCGGCGTCCAGCAGGGTGAGCCGGATCCCGGCGTGCGCGGCGGCCTCCACCAGCGCTGCGGACATCGCGTTCGGGTCGTCGTAGCCGGTGCCGCCGGGACCGTGGTGCAGGTAGTGGAACTCGCCCACGACGGTGATCCCGGCGAGCGCCATCTCCGCGTACGCGGCCCGGGCCAGCGCCAGGTAGGAGTCGGGGTCGAGGCGGGCGGCCACCGCGTACATCGGGTCCCGCCACGACCAGAAGTCGCCCCGCCCGGCGTGGGTGCGCCCGCGCAGCGCCCGGTGGAACGCGTGCGAGTGGGCGTTGGCGAGGCCGGGCAGCGTCAGCCCCGGCAACCGGACGGCGTCCACCGCCACCCCGGCGGCCGGCGGCCCGCCGCCGGTCAGCGGCGTCACGGCGGTGAACCGCCCGTCCGTCGCCTCGATCAGCACGTCCGGGGTCGGTTCGGCCTGCTCGGGCAGCCAGGCGTACTCGGCCAGCCAGCGGGTCACCTGCATGCCAGCTCCTCCAGCACCCGGGCCAGGGCGAGCACCCCGGCCGCGCAGTCGGCGTCGGTGGCGGACTCGGCCGGGGAGTGCGACACCCCGGTCGGGTTGCGCACGAACAGCATCGCGGTGGGCAGGTGCGCCGCCAGCACCCCGGCGTCGTGCCCGGCGCCGGTCGGCAGCACCGGCGCGTCGAGCAGCGTGGCCAGCCGACCGGCCAGCCCGCCGTCGAACGCGACGAGCGGGGTCGCCGACTCCTGCGTGCAGGTCAGCCCGGTGCCGTCCCGACCGGCGCGTTCGGTGGCCTTGGCGCGTACCGCCTCGACCAGGCCGTGCAGCGTGTCCGCCTCGGCCGCCCGCGCGTCCAGCCAGCCGGTGACCCGGGACGGGATCGCGTTCGTGGCGTTCGGCTCGACCGACACCCGGCCCACGGTGGCGTGCGCGCCGCGCAGCCGGGCCTCCTTGTTCGCCGCGAGCACGGTGAACGCGTAGGTGAGCATCGGGTCGCGGCGGTCGGCCATCCCTGTCGTACCGGCGTGGTTGCCCTCGCCGGTGAAGTCGAACCGCCACCTGCCGTGCGGCCAAATGGCGGACGCCACCGCGACCGGCGCGTCGCCGTCGGCGAGCGCCCGGCCCTGCTCGACGTGCAGCTCCACGAAGGCCGCGAGGCGGCCGAGCAGCGCCGGGTCGGGGCCCGCCGGCCGCTCACCCAACGCGTCGGCGAAGCTCACCCCGGCCCGGTCGCGCAGCCCGGCCGCGCGGTCGACGTCGATCTCGCCGGTGAGCAGCCGCGACCCCAGGCAGGGTACGCCGAACCGGGCGCCCTCCTCCTCGACGAACGCGGCCACCACGATCGGCCGGGCCGGGGTGACGCCGGCGGCCCGCAGCTCGTCCACGGCGAGCAGGGCGCTGACGATGCCGAGCGGCCCGTCGTAGGCGCCGCCGTGCGGCACCGAGTCGAAGTGGCTGCCGGTGAGCACCGCTTGCCCGGTCGCGGGGTCTCCCCACCAGGCGTACAGGTTGCCGTTGCCGTCCTGCTGGACCGGCATTCCGCGGGCGTCGGCCTGGCCGCGGAACCACTCCCGCAGCCGCAGCTCGGGCTCGGTCAGCGCATACCGGAGGTAGCCGCCGCTGCCGGCATCCCGCCCGATGTCGGCGAGCTCCGCCCACAGCTCCCGGAACCTGTTAACAAGGGGCCCTTCCTCTACCGAATGCGTTAACAAGGGGCCCCTCCTTACTCTGCCATCGGGACGCGCACGCCGGTGCGCTCCGCGACGTCGCGGGCGTCGTCGTAGCCGGCGTCGACGTGCCGGATCACGCCCATCGCCGGGTCGTTGGTGAGCACCCGCTCGATCTTCTGCCCGGCCAGCGCGGTGCCGTCGGCGACGCAGACCTGGCCGGCGTGGATGGACCGGCCGATGCCGACCCCGCCGCCGTGGTGGACGGACACCCAGGACGCCCCGCTGGCGGTGTTGACGAGCGCGTTGAGCAACGGCCAGTCGGCGATCGCGTCGGAGCCGTCGGCCATCGCCTCGGTCTCCCGGTAGGGGCTGGCCACGCTGCCGCAGTCCAGGTGGTCGCGGCCGATCACCACCGGCGCGCTCAGCTCGCCGGAGGCGACCATCTCGTTGAACCGCACCCCGGCGCGGTCCCGCTCGCCGTAGCCGAGCCAGCAGATCCGCGCCGGCAGGCCCTGGAACGCGACCCGCTCGCCGGCCATCCGCATCCACCGCGCGAGGGACTCGTTCTCCGGGAACAGGTCGAGGATCGCCCGGTCGGTGGCGGCGATGTCCCTCGGGTCGCCGGAGAGCGCCGCCCACCGGAACGGGCCCCTGCCCGCGCAGAACAGCGGCCGGATGTACGCCGGCACGAAGCCGGGAAAGTCGAACGCCCGCTCGTACCCGCCGAGCTTCGCCTCGCCCCGGATCGAGTTGCCGTAGTCGAAGACCTCCGCGCCCGCGTCGAGGAAGCCGACCATCGCCTCGACGTGCTTCGCCATGGAGGCCCGCGCCCGGTCGGTGAACTCGGCCGGCTTCGCGGCGGCGTAGTCCCGGGCGTCGGCCGGCTCCACCCCCTCGGGCAGGTAGGACAGCGGGTCGTGCGCGCTTGTCTGGTCGGTCACGATGTCGATCTCGACGCCGCGCGCCAGCAGCTCGGGGAAGACGGTGGCGGCGTTGCCGACCACGCCGACGCTGAGCGCCCGGCGGTCCCGCTTCGCGGCCAGCGCGCGCTCCACCGCGTCGTCCAGCGAGTCGGCGATCTCGTCCAGGTAGCGGTCGTGTGCCCGCCGCTCCAGCCGGGTCCGGTCCACGTCCACGATCAGACAGGCGCCGCCGTTCATGGTGACCGCGAGCGGCTGCGCCCCGCCCATCCCGCCGCAGCCCGCGGTGAGCGTCAGCGTGCCGGCGAGGCTGCCGCCGAATCGCTTGGCCGCCACCGCCGCGAACGTCTCGTAGGTGCCCTGGAGGATGCCCTGGGTGCCGATGTAGATCCAGGAGCCGGCGGTCATCTGCCCGTACATGGTCAGGCCCAGCGACTCCAGCCGGCGGAACTCCGGCCAGGTGGCCCAGTCGCCGACCAGGTTGGAGTTGGCCAGCAGCACGCGGGGGGCCCACTCGTGGGTCCGCATCACGCCGACCGGCCGGCCGGACTGCACCAGCATCGTCTCGTCGTCGCGCAGTTCGGTGAGCGTCCGCACCAGGGCGTGGTAGGAGGGCCAGTCCCGGGCCGCCTTCCCGGTGCCGCCGTAGACCACCAGGTCCTCGGGGCGCTCGGCCACCTCCGGGTCGAGGTTGTTCATCAGCATCCGCAGGGCGGCCTCCTGCGGCCACCCCTTCGCGGTGCGTGTCGTGCCGCGGGCGGCGCGGACGGGCTGGTGCATCTCGTACTCCTCTCAGCCGAGGAACAACTGGCGGCGGGCGGCGGACGACTCGAACGCCTCGAGCCGGGTCTGGGTCTCGGCCGGGGCGGCGTCGCAGATCGCCTGCAACACCACCATGGCCAGCGTCATCGGTGCGGTGTGCAGGTCGAAGACCAGGTCGGTGCCGACGGCGGCGGGGAGCACCACCTCGGCGTGCTCGGTGGCCGGGCTCACCGGCGAGTCGGTGATCGCCACGACGGTCAGCCCGGCGTCCCGGGCCTCGCGCAGCGCGTCGAGCGTCTCCCGCGGATAGCGCGGCAGCACGAACGCGAGCAGCGCGGTGGCGCCGGCCGCGACCGCCTGGTCGAGGCGGTCGGCGAGCATGCTGCCGCCGTGGTCGAGGACGCGCACGTCGGGGTGCACCTTCGCGGCGAAGTACGCGAAGTAGGCGGCCAGCGGCGCGGCCGCGCGCAACCCGAGCACCGGCAGTGGACGGCTGGCGGCGAGCAACCTGCCCACCTCGGCGATCCGGTCCGCGTCGGCGAGCTGCCCGGCGAGCCGGTCCAGGTTGTCCGTCTCGGCACGCACGGCCCGTTGCAGCGCGTTTCCGGCGTCGGCCCGGTCGCCGGCCGTGGTGATGGTGAGTTCCCGCAGCTTGCGGCGGAGCGCGGGGTAGCCGTCGTGCCCGAGCGCCATGGCGAACCGGGTCACCGACGGCTGGCTGACGCCGGCCAGCTCGGCCACCTCGGCCGCGGACAGATAGGCGACCGCGCCGCTGTGCCGGACCAGGCAGTGCGCGATGCGGCGTTGGGTGGGGGTGAGCCGGGCGCCGTGCAGCAGGTCGAGCAGGCGATCGGCGCCGGCCGCGCTGCCTTCATTCATGGCGAGACTCTATGCATAGAAAATTTCATCGCGCAAGCGCTCTGTACTATCCGCACGGCGGGTGAGCAGAGGAGTGGGACGCATGCAACCGGTTGGTCCGTACAGGTTCACCGAGGCGATCGGCGTCTGCCAGGTGGGCAAGGTGTGGTGGGCCATCGACGGGCAGGACCGGTTGGTCACGGTGGCCGTGCTGGCGGGCGCCGCCGCGACCGACCCGCCGTGGCGGGAGGCCTTCGCCAACGCCGCCAACGCCATGGCGCTGACCCCCGGCGGCCAGCGCTACGTCAACGCCGACTTCGCCGCCGCGACGCCGTGGGCGGCGTACCCCGCCGAGGAGGGGATGGGCGGGCAGCGCCTGTTCCAGAACCTCGGCATGGACCTGCACCCGGCCGAGGCGGAGGCGGAGATCCTGATCCCCGAGGCCGGCCCGGTGGCCGACCTGCCCGAGTCGGTCTCGGCGATGCCGGTCTCCGGCGCCACCCCGACCTCCGGCGCGCCGCTGCCGTGGGCGATGCACGCCCCGGTCGGGCCGCAGCCGGTCTCCGCGCCGCCGCAGCCCGTCTCGCCCGCGCCCACGCCGACGTCGGCGGTGCCGCACCAGGTGTCGTCCCCGCCGGTCAGCGGACCCCCGGTCGACCCGTTCACCGCGCCGCAGCGCCGCATCGTGCCCAGTACGCCCCGCCCGCGCCGCACCGGCGGGCTGCGAGCCCTGGTGGCGCTGGCCGTGCTGCTCCTCGTCGCCGCCGGCGGCGTGGTCGCGCTCGCCGGCACGAGCGACAACGACCCGCCGCCGCCCCCGTACACACTGGAGGAACGCGCCACCGCCATCGCCTCACCGGCGGTGGTCTACGTGGAGGTCGTGTTCACCGGATACCTGCGCGACAAGGTGACCAAGGCGCCCCTGCGGGCCGGGCCGGTCACCTTCAACCGCCGGTGCAGCGGCTTCGTGGTCAGCCCCGCCGGCCACGTGCTGACCAACAACCTCTGCGTCCGGCCGGCCACCGACACGGCCCGGCAGAACGCCCTCTACGCGCTGGGCCAGACGCTGATCGCGGAGAAGAAGCTCGAATCCGCCGCCCTCGACTCGTACGTGGCGGCGAAGCTGCGTACCACGGTGCTCACCGGCGTCGACTCCCAGCCGGAGCCGCAGGTCCGGCTCTTCGGGCAGCTCAACGTGAGCCGGGGCAACCGCACCGAGGCCCCGGCGATCCCCGGTGAGATCGTCCGGACGTGGGACGCCGCCGCCGGCAACGTCGCGCTGGTCAAGCTCGCCGACGACCACCTGCCCGTCGCGGAGCTGAACACCACCGCCGAGATCCAGCCGGGTGCGTCGCTGCTGTCGATCGGCTACGCCACGAGCGAGAAGGACCCCCGCACCGCCACCTACACCGTCGCCTCGAAGCAGGTGACCGTGACCGCCTGGGGCAGCCAGGGACCGGTGTCGGTGTTCCGGCTCAACGACGACGTCGGCAGCCACTCCCGGGGCGGACCGGTCGTCGACACGAGCGGCCGGGTCGTCGGCATGCTCGACAACGACGAGTCGTCCGCCACCAAGGCGAACCGCGTGGTGGTGCCGGCGACCACGCTCGGCTTGCTGCTCGCCGAGGCCGGGGTCACCGCCGAGTTGGGCAGCGTCGACAGGCGCTACCGCAGCGGCCTGGACGCCTACTTCGCCGGCCAGTACCCGGCCGCGATCCGGCAGCTTCGCGCCACGGTGACCGACTCGCCCACCAACCACGTGGCCCAGACGTACCGCGGCAACGCCGACGACCGGCAGGCCATCGCGGACCGCGCGCAGACGTTCCCGAACTGGGCCGTGTTCGTGCTCGTCGGGCTCGGCGTGGCGCTGCTGGTGACGCTCGTCGCCCTGGCGGTGGCGGCCCGCTCCCGCGCCCGGGGCTGAGCCCGGTCTCAGCCGTCGGCGCGCAGGAGCGACAGCGGCTTCGGCCGGTAGCCGCCCAGGTAGCGGGCCGGCTCGGCGTGCAGCACGGTCGCCAGCAGCGTGCCGAAGACGTCGCGGAAATCCGTTGTCGCCTTGAGATCGCCGGCGTCGAGGTCGGTCAGGCTCGGCTGCTCGCCGTGCAGCCCGCCCGCCACCCGGGGGCCCAGCACGAACACCGGACCGGCGGTGCCGTGGTCGGTGCCGTCGGACGCGTTGGCCCGGACCCGACGGCCGAACTCGCTGTAGACCACCACCGTCACCCGCCGGCCCGCCGCCGTCCGGCCGAGCCGGTCGGTGAACGACGACAACGCCTCGTCGAGCCGGCCGAGCAGCGCCTCCTGCCCGACCCGCTCCTGGGCGTGGGTGTCGAACCCGCCCAGGCTCACCGAGTAGACCCGGGTGGGCACCCCCGCCTCCACGCAGCGGGCCACCAGCGCGAGCTGCGCGGCCAGGGAGACCGCGCCGCCGGTCGCGGTGGCGATCGGACGGTCCGCCGGATCCGTGGCCGCCTCGCGGTGGTCGGCCTGCCGGACCAGCGCGTCCACGTCCAGCAGGTCCCGGTACGCCTGCGCCGCGCGCATCTGCAACTCGGACTCGCCGTCCTGGACCTCACCCAACGCGGCCACCATGCCGGTGTCGACGCCGGGCGGCAACCGCAGGCCACCGAGGGCCACACAGGCGCCGGACCGCCGCTCGCCGACCAGCAGCGGCGGCAGCACCGGCTCGAAGCTGACGGCCGCCTCGGCGGAGGCGCGGGTGCCGTCGAGCCAGCGGCCCACCCAGCCCGTCGCGACCGGTTGCGCGGGCGACGCGGTCTGCCAGATGTCCATCGACCGGAAGTGGCTGCGGTCCGGCCGGGGATAGCCGACGCCCAGCACGATGCCCAACTGCCCGCGGTCCCAGAGGCGCTTCAGCCCGGTGAGGACCGGGTTGAGGCCGAGCGCGTCGTCGAGCCGCAGCACCCGCTCCGGGTCGTAGGCCAGCTCCGGCCGGGCCGAGTGGTACGCCGGGTCGGCGTACGGCACGACCGTGTTGAGCCCGTCGTTGCCGCCGTAGAGCGTGACCACCACCAGACGGTCGGTCCGGTCCTCCGGTTCGGACCCCCGGCCCCGCGCGGTGGCGAGGAGGTCGGCCAGCCCGATGCCGCCGGCGGCGACCGCGGCGGCGCCACCGGCCGCGGTGGAGGCGAGCAGGAACCGGCGACGGGTCAGCGCGTCCATCTCAGTCCACCAGGTATTCCGGACTCACCAGGCCGAGGGTGAGGAGCTGCCGAGGGCCGCCCGCCCGCTTCAGGGCCTGGTAGGTGCGGTTGGTCCAGGTGTCCACGGCGAGCACCTCGGCCAGCTTCTCCGGGTTCATCCGGTCGACGTCCTCGCCGCGCTCGACGTACGCGAGCCCGGCGAGCAGGTCCGCCAGGCCCAGCCGGATCTGCGCCGCCGCCGAGCTGAGCCAGGCCGTGCCGGCCGGCCAACCGCCCACGCTCGGCGGCGCGAACGGCACCTGCCCGAGCCCGCCCAGGCCGGTGGTGAGCTGGTGCAGCGTCTCCCCGGAGAGCTGCGCCGGCCGCAGGCCGAGCTGCCGCAGGACGCCCACCAACCACTCCACCGGTTGCTTGACCATCCGGTGCCGGCCCGACCGGAACTCGTCGTCGGAGAACAGGGCCCGCAGCATCCGGACGCCCACCGGAAACGCCGCCACCATCCGCCGCTCGGTGGAGCGGCCGATCGGCTCGGTCGACGAGCCGTAGCGGAACCACATGCGGGTGGCGACGAACCGGGCGCACTCCGGCCGGTCGATCAGATGGTCGACCAGGGTGAACGCGTCGAACGCGGCGGTGGTGCCGAGGATCGTCTTGGGCCGGGCGTCGTGGTCCTCCGGGAAGAAGATCGCGGTGGCCGGTACGCCGAGGTCGGTCCGCCAGCCGGTCAGCGCCCGCCCCGCCTCCTTGACGTCGCGTTCGGTGTAGGTGCCGATGCCCAGCAGGAACAGTTCCATCAGCTCGCGCGCCAGGTTCTCGTTCGGCGCGTCCTTGGTGTTGAGCTGCCCGTCGAGCCAGTAGACCAGCGCCGGGTCGCAGACGAGAGCGCGGGCCATCGCCCGGATGTCCGGCGCGGCGCGCATCTTCTGGTGCTGCGCCAGCATGAACTGCGGGCTGCCCACCTTGCGGATCGAGGTGGCCCAGTGTCCGTGCCAGAAGAACAGCAGCTTCTCGGCGGCCTGGTGGTCGGCGACGGTGAGCCGGTCGAGCCACCACCGGATGATGGCGTCGGTGTGCTGCCGGCGGGTCGTCTCGGCGGCGGTGCGCTGCTCGACGGTCGGGTCGGGCAGGTCGTCGAACGGGTCCCGGCCGAGATCCGGCACCGGCGCGGCGGCGGCGCCCCGATCCGGCCCGGCCGGCGAGGTGAGCCGTGCCACGGTGGCCGGATATCCGGCCCGGCGGGCCGCCTCCACTTCGGACGCCGTGGGGCCGAAGGTCGCCCGCCGCAACAGCATCGCGACGTCATCCCTCATTCCGACCAGCCTAGGTGGCGTCCCGCCGGCGCGGGAACCCGCTCCCGGCTATCCGGGGCGGCCCACCGTGACCAGGCCGAGCAGGTTCGCCGGTACCCGCCGCAACACCTGGACGGCGGTCGCGAGCGAGTCCGCGTCCGTCGAACCGACCCGGGCCGCGACCACCGTGGCGTCGGTGGCCCCGACCAGCAGCAGCGTGTCCGCGTCCGACAGCAGCGGCGGGCCCACGACGACCACCAGGGTCTCCTCGGCGCGCAGCTCGGCCACCAGCGTGGCCAGCCGGTCGGGGCCCAGCGGCGCCGGCCCGGCCGGCAGCACGTGCAGCGGCAGCTCCGGCCGCCACCGCACCAGCGCGTCGCGCACCGGCGAGCCGTCGACCAGGCCGGTGGCGGGACCGGCGTCGTCGCCGACGCCGAACAGCTCGTGCGCCCAGCGGCGGCCGGGGTCCACGTCGACGAGCACCACCGGGTCGCCGGCCTGGGCGAACGCGACCGCCAGGTGGGCCGCGGTGACGGCCGCCGTGGCGCCGGCGGTGGGTGCCACCACGGCGAGGCTGGTCAGCGGGCCGCCGGCCGCCTGGAGGCGGACGTTCGTCCGCACCTGCCGCAGTTCGTCCGCCCGGTCGGCCATCCGCTCGGGCGAGAGCGGGACAGGGCTCACCGGCCCGGTGTCGGCCAGCAGGACGAGATCCGCCACCTCGGCGGCATGCCGGGAGTCCCGCACGGCGGGGTCGCGCGCGTACCGGCCGAGCGCGGTCGCCGTCGCCACCACCAGCCCACCCACCAGACCCAGGCCGACGTCGGTCAGCGGTCGGGGCGAGTCCGGCGACTCGGGGGCGACCGCCGGTCGGACGACGGTGACCTTGACCGGCGAGCGGTCCACCCCGGTCGGCCGTTCGATCCGGGCGATGTAGCCGGGAATCTCGTCGGCGACGGCGTTGGCGATGTCCCGGGCCCGCTCCGGGTCGCCGTCCTCCACCACGACGGTCAGCACGGCGGTGCTGGCCCGGCTGGTCACGCTGACCCGGTTCGGCAGCTCCGGCGGGGACCACGGCAGGCCCAGCCGCGCCGTGACCGCCGCCGCCACCTCGGCGCTGTCGGCCACCTCGGTGTACGACCGGACCCGCTGGAGGATGTAGTTGCCGCCGGTGTCGAGCTGCCGGACGTCGTTGGTGGGGAAGTTCGGCGAACACAGCAGCCGTGCCTCCGCCCGGTAGACCGGGGCCTGCGCCGCGGCCGCCAGCCCGCCGCCGGCCCCGCCGAGCAGCACCAGGACCAGCGCCGTCCACCGGTAGCGGCGCAGCGCCCGCACCTGCTGCCGGGGCGTCAGCTCGACCCACCGGCGGACCGTCAGGCGGGAACGGTCGACGGCCGCCCGCACGCCGTCACGGGCGCGCGTCGCGGGCCCCGGCGAGCCGGGACCGGCCGCCGGTCGGGATGCGGCGATGAGCCTCACGTGTGGTCCTTCCCTGCCTCGGCCGGCGACCCGGCCCCCACTGCCAGCGGCGTCGCCGGACGGTGGCCGGCGTCGACGTCCCGGTCGGCCGCGGCCAGGCCGGCGGCCAGGATCAACACGGCCGCGGCACACGGCCACAGATAGAAGTCGAAGAAGAAGATCTGCGCCGTCATGCCCACCACCAGCAGCCGGGCGGCCAGCGACCGGGTCCGGACGACGAGGATGACCAGCAGCGCGAGGAACGGCAGCAGCGTCACCAGGCCCAGGTCGTACCAGAGGGTGAGGAAGCTGTTGTCGAACGTCTGCGCCAGGTGGTCGTCGATCCCCACCTCCTGGAAGAAGCGGACGTGAGCCTCCGGCCCGAGACCGAACAGCACCCGGTCGACACCGTCGGTGAGCGCGTCCCACGCCACCTCGTACCGGCGGTAGCGGGCCGTCGCGGAGCTGGACCCGCCGACGTCGGACATCCGGGCGCGAACCATGTCGACCGCGCCGCGCACCGGTGCCGGGCCGGCCAGCGCCAGCGCCACCGCGCCGGCGGCGGTCGCCGCGATCGCGGCGACACCTTGGCGGGTCAGCCGGGGGCGGCGGGTGAGATACCAGACCACGCCGGCGCACCCCACCCCGATCCAGGCGCTGCGCGAGCCGGAGAGCAGCAGCCCGACCACGCCGGCGGCGAACGGCACCGGCCAGGCCCGGCCGCGCAGGGCGAGCGCGACGCCCATCGACATCAGGCAGTAGGCGCCGTAGACGATCGGGTGGCCGGTCGTGGCGACCGACCGGCCGGCGCCGGCCGACGAGGTGAAGGCGTTGCTGGTGGCCAACTCGTCCAGCACCGGCCAGGTCCCGGTGACCCGCTGGTGCACGGCGAGGAGCGCCAGTGGCACGCCCAGCCAGGCGAAGAAGCGGGCCAGCCGGACGAACGCCGCCGGGTCCCGCCGGGCCTCCGCCACCACGTGCCAGGTGACGACCGCGTAGCAGCCGAACGGGGCGAGCGCGAACACCAGGTCCTTCGGGCCGCTCCAGTGCGCCGGCGCGGCGAGGACGCCCGCGACGGGCAGCGCGAACGCGGCCGCCCCGGCGGACCCGAGCGGCTCGTCCGGGCGCAGGCGCTGGAGCCGGCCGTAGAGGGCGATGGCGGTCGCGGTCAGCAGCACCATCCACACCGGCTTGTCCCACCCGCCGAGCCGGACCGTGACAGGCACCAGGAACAGCACCGCGAAGAGCGCGTGGTTCAGCCGGGCCGGGTCCCACAGCGCCCAACCGGCCAGCGCCACCAGGGCCGCGACGCCGGCCAGCAGGGGCCGCCACCCGGCGAGCAGGCCGACCGACAGCGCCAGCGCGGCCGGCGGCCAGATCGACCACGACGACCGGGTCACCGGTGGTCCGCCCGCAGTTCCTCCAGGTAGGACACGAAGCGCGACGCGGACGAGGGAACGGCGGCCAGCGCGCCGGCCCGCCGGGCGGCGGCGGACCGGAGCCGGCCCACGGCGTCCGCGTCGGCGGCCAGGCCCAGCAGGGTCCGCGCCAGCTCCCCGGGATCCGGCGCGACGAGCACCCCGCCACCGTCGGCGAGGATCTCGGTGGTGGCGCCGGCCCGATAGCCGATCACCGGAGTGCCGGCCAGCAGTGACTCCACCGTCACCCGCCCGAACGCCTCGTTGCGGGAGAGCATCAGGGTCGCGTCCGCCGCCGCGTACAGCGGGTACGGGTCGTCCACCCACGCGTGCACGTCGACGAGGTGGCCGACGCCGTGCCGCTCGGCGAGTTCCCGCACGGCCCGCCGGGCAGCCGGGTCGCCGACCCCGGCCAGCGTCAGCCGCAGCGGTCGCCCGGCCCGCAGGCACCGCCCGAGCGCCTCGACGGCGTCCGCCTGCCCCTTCTCCGGCGTGAACCGCCCGAGCAGCACGAGCTTCGCCAGCCCGGGTGTGACCGGCTCCCGGGCGCCGGCCGGGGGAGGTGCCGCGCGGGGCTCCACCGCGGGTGGGACCACCCGCAGCTTCGGTGCGGCGTCGGGCGCCGCCGCCAGCAGTTGCTCGGCGACGTAGCGCGAGATGGCGACGACACCGTCCGAGCGGGCGGCGACGATCCGGGCGATCGTCCGGCGGGGCAGCGCACAGCGGAGGCTCGGGTTGGTCAGCAGGCTCTCCCGGACCGTCCACACGTGCCGGACGCCCGCCGACCGGGCGGCGAGCGCGCCGGCCGGAACCACGACCGAGTTCGTCACCACCAGGTCGGGTCGTGCCCGCCGCAGGAACCGACGGTAGCGGGGCACCGAGGCCAGCGCCTGCACCGACCGCACCACACCGACCGGGCCGCGGTGCCGCCGACCCATCCAGAGCCGGGTCGGCAGGACCGCCACGGCCGCGCCCGCCCCGGTCAGCTCGGACTCCAGCGGACCGGCCGCCGGCAGCGTGACGGTGACCCGGTGGCCACGCACCCGGGCCGCCTCGCGGACCAACGCGACAAGCGACCGTTCCGCACCCATCAGCTCCGCCGAATGGCTCACGAACAGCAGATGCACCGTTCAGAACCTCTCGGTGGGGCCGTGGACGCCGCGCAGGCCGTCCCGGTAACCGGCGAGGACCGCGCGCGAGCCGAGCCGGCGCGCCCGGTCGCCCGCCGCCAGCCGCAGCAGCGCGGTCGCCAGCCGCCGGTAGTGGATCGGCTCGCCGAGCAGCAGCCGCCGCAGCGGGCGGCGGTAGTGCTTGCGCACGTACAGGATCTCGTTGCGGTGGTGGTAGTAGATCGCCCGCGGGCTGGACCCGCTGAGGCTGCCGCCGCGCCGGTGCCAGACCTCCGAACCGCACACCAGCGCGATCCGCCCGCCCGCGTCGGCGATCCGGCGGACCAGGTCGAACTCCTCCTTGTAGTGGAAGAAGCGCTCGTCGAAGAACCCGACCCGGACGACGTCGGGCACCCGCAGCAGCAGCGCGGCCCCGGTGACCACGTCGACCTCGTGCAGCCCCTCGGCGCACCCGGCGCAGCCGAACGGCCGGACTTTGCCGCCGGGGAGCAGAGCGGCGACCACGTACGGCTCCGGGTCCGGGTCGTCCGGGTGCGCCGAGGTCGTCTGCACCGACGTGGCCACGGTGAACCGCTCCCGGTGCGCCAGCAGCGCGGCGAGCGCGCCCGGGCGGGGGACCGCGTCGGCGTTCAGCAGCCAGACCCAGTCGGCGCCGCGTTCCCGGGCGGCCCGGATGCCGGCGTTCATCCCGCCCGCGTAGCCGAGGTTGTCGTCCAGCCGCAGCAGGGTGGCCGGCCCGTCGAGGTGGGCCAGCCGCGCGACCGAGTCGTCGGTCGACCCGTTGTCGACGACGACCACCTCGGGCACGACGCTGCCGGCGAGCACGGCCCGCAGGCAGCGCAGCGTGTCGTCCGCGCAGTTCCAGTTGAGGATCACCGCGACGACCGTGTCAGGCACTGCTGCCAACCTCACTGTTCCGGGCCGGGGGCGCGGGATCCGGCGCGTCCTGCCGCGCGGGCCAGCTCCGCAGCGTGACGGCGGTGGCGGTGCTGTGCGCCGCGAAGAGCGCCACCGACGCGGCGGCGACGCCCACCGCGCCGAACGCGGGAGCGGTGAGAGAGTAGCCGACGATCGCGGCGAGGGCGGTACCCACCGCGATCACCGCCGTCGCGCGCTCGCCGCCCAGGTTGACCAGCCGGGCGCTGAGCACCTTGCCGACGGTCACCGCGATGCTGCGCGGCACCAGGATCAGGCCGATCAGCAGCGCGGCCGTGTAGCCGTCGGCGAGCACCCCGATCGCGGCGAGCCCGGCCAGGACCAGCACCCCCATCCCGGCGGACAGCCAGACCGCCCGGCGCAGCACGCCGGCCAGCCGCCGGTCGGAGCCGTCCTCGTGGTCGCCGAGCGTGCGTTGCGCGGCGACCACGGCGCCGGCCTGGGTGAACTCGATCGCCGCGACCGCCAGGGAATAGACCGCCAGCACGTCCGGCCCCTGGTGGCGGGCCAGCGCCAACTGGTCGAAGCGGTAGGTGAAGACCTGGGCCACCGCGCCGGTGTGGGTGAGCCCCAACCGGGTGATCCGCTCCCGGGGCGGGGCGGCCCGCCGCAGCAGCCGGGCCAGCGGCCGGCCGTGCCGCGCCCAGAACGCCACCGCCATCACCGCCTGGCAGCCCAGCCACGCCACCAGCCAGCGGTCCGCGTCGTCCACCCCGGTGAGGATGAGCCCGGCGTACAGCGCCGGCGCGACGGCGGCGAACGCGGCCCGGTAGCGGTAGACGCTGAGGAAGCCGCCGAGGGTGAGCCCGGCGGCGGCCGGCACGTTGCTCGCCGCGAGGCACGCCGCGCCGAGGACCGCAAGACCCGGCCGCGCCTCCTCGGAGTAGTGCGCGAACATCCCGGCCAGCGCGGCGGTCATCGGCACGGTGGCGAGGTAGACCAGCAGGCTGCGGCGCCCGGCCAGCTCGTCGAGCCAGCGCCGCCCCTGCGCCAGCAGGAACGTCTCCAGCGACAGCCCGCCGACCGCCACGGCGATCGTGGCGCTCGCCGTCGTGGCCACCAGCAGACCCCGCTCGGCGGGCGGGAGCGCGATGCTGAGCAGGATGGCCACGCCCGACATGGCCAGCGCGACGACGTACATCAGGGTGGCGCTGGCGACCGCCCGCCGGATTGCCGCGATCACGACCGCAACCCCGCCGCCGTGCCGCGCAGCACCGCGCCCGCCGCGGCCGGGCCGGCCGCCAGCAGGGCCCGGCCGGCGTAGAGCAGCCGGGCCGCCACCGCCACCGGGAGACGGCGGGGGTAGTGCCGCCGGAAGAAGATCATGCAGCTCCGGCTGGCGTGGAACCAGGTCAGCAGCGACTTGGCCCGCAGGTCGGCGCTCGCGCCCGTCGCGCCCCCGCCGGCGTGCGTCACCAGCAGGTCCGCGACGACCCGCACGGGTACGCCGAGCCGGGCCGACCGGACCGCCAGGTCGGCTTCCTCGTAGAACAGGAAGAACTCCTCGCCGAACCCGCCCAGCCCGTCGAACGCCGCCCGGGTGAGCAGCACGGAGTGCCCGGCCACGTAGGTCAGCGCGCGCGGGCCCGCTGACCGTCCGCTGCGGCCGGTCCACAGGTCGACCGCGCCCAGGTCGGGCCGGACCGTCCCGCCGCCGTCCCGGTACGCGGTCGCGCCGATCGCGCACCCGTCGTCGCCCGCGCCGAGACGTGCCGCCGAGGCGAGCGAACCGCCGGTGATCCGGGCGTCCGGGTTGAGCACCCAGATCACGTCGGCCCCGGCGTCGCGCAGCCACCGCGCGGCGAGGTTGTTGCCGGCGGCGTACCCGACGTTGCCGTGCCCGTGCAGCACCCGCGCCAGCAGGCCGTGCCGGCGGGCGAGGTCGGCGACCTCCTCCAACGGGGCGCGCCGGTCACCGTTGTCGACGAGCGCGACGGCCACCCGCAGGTCGGGGTCGTGGTGGTGGGCCACGATCGAGCGGACCAGGCCGGCGGTGTCGGCCGCGCTGCGGTAGTCGACGACGGCGATGCCGAGAGTGGTCATCGGCTCACCCTCCGGTGCGGGCTAGGCAACGGCTTCCGTCACCCAGGCGGCGAAGGCGGCGGCGAAGGACGCCTCGGAGAAGGTGGCCGCGTGGGCCCGGACGCGCTCCGGCCGCAGCTCGTCGAGGCGTCGGGTGAGCGCCGCGTGGTCGCGGGCGTCGGTGGAGTCGACCAGGAACCCGGTCTCGCCGTCGACGACGGTCTCCCGCAGCCCGCCCCGGCGCAGCCCGATCACCGGCGTGCCGCACGCCTGCGCCTCCACCGGCACGATGCCGAAGTCCTCGTGCACCGGGAAGAGCAGCGCCCGCGCGCCCCAGTAGAGCCGCCGCAGCCGCTCCTGGCTCGGCGCGACCTCGAACGTGACGGGCACGTCGGCCCGCTCGGCGAGCCGGCGGAGGCGGGGCTCCTCGGGCCCGGAGCCGGCGACGACGAGCGGCAGCCCGGCGGCCTCGGCGGTCGCCACGATCAGGTCGAACCGCTTGTACGGGATCCAACGCCCGACCCCGAGCAGGTAGTCGCGTGACTGCGCCCGGTCGGCGGCCGGCGCGTCGGCGAACCAGGCCACCCGCACCGGCGGGTTGATCACCACGGCGTCGCGCCCCCAGTGGCGCCGGATCCGGTCGCGCACCTCGCGGGAGTTCGCCGCGTACGCGTGCACGTGCCGGCTCAACCGCACGTCGACGCCGCGCAGCGCGCGCCGGGGCAGGGCGAGCAGCGGGCTCGCGCCACGGCCGTCGGTCGCCGGGTTCCACAGGTAGCGCGCCGGGGCGTGCACGTAGCTCAGGTGCCGGGTGGTCTCGGGCGGGCCCAGCCGGACCGTGTGGGCGAAGGCGTGGCTGGACGAGATGACCACGTCGAAGCGGTCCCGGGTCAGCGTCCGCCACACCACCGGCATCAGCGGCAGCGCCATCGCCTTGCGGCGCCGCATCGGCGTGCGGGCCAGCCACGACTCGCGCAGGCCCGGCTCGTCCACCCCGTCGTCCTGCCACAGGGCGAACCGCTGGGCCCGGGGGAACAGTTCGGAGATGCCGCGGAACACCTGCTCGGAGCCGCCGGTGACGCCGAACCACTCGTGCACCAGCGCGACGGACGCGTCGCCGAGGGCGGGCACCGGGGCCGCCGTCGCCGGGGTGGACGCGGCGGGCGGCGGACCGGACATCGTGCTTTCCTCCCCGTGGCAGCTTCCGGCCGGGCGGGCCGGGAGCGAAGGCAGGATATGAGGTCGGTCGCGGTGGCCGCCAACCCGCCGGACAAATGCCGCAGGCGGTCAGGGAGCGAGCCGTCGGCCGTCCAGGTAGGACCGGCAGGTTTCGTGGTCGGGCAGCAGCCCCGCGGCCCGCGCCTCGGCCAGGCTCGGCGCCGCCTCGTCCCGGGCGGAGAGCAGCGGCGTCGCGGTCGGCCAGTCGATCGCGAGGTCCGCATCGAGCGGGTGCACGGTGTGCTCGGCCGCCGGCCGGTACGTGGTGGAGCAGAGGTAACTCAACGTCGCGTCGTCGGTCAGCGCGCAGAAGCCGTGCCCCAGCCCCTCCGCCAGGTAGACGGCGCGCCGGTCGACGTCGTCCAGGCGGACCGCCTCCCACCGGCCGAACGTCGGTGAGCCGGTCCGCACGTCCACCACCACGTCGAGCACCGCCCCCCGCACGCAGGTCACGTACTTCGCCTGGCCGGGTGGGACGTCGGCGAAGTGGATGCCGCGGACCACGCCACGTGCGGAGACCGACAGGTTGGCCTGGGCCAGCCGCAGCGGGTGCCCGACCGCCTCGGCGAGCCGGTCGAACCGGTACCACTCCAGGAACAGCCCGCGCGGGTCGGCGTGCGGCACGGGCGTGACCTCCCACGCGCCCGCGATGCCCAGCGGCCGGACCTTCACGACCCGCCCTCGACGGCCGGCCGGTCCGCCAGCAGGCCGAGCAGGTAGCGACCGTAGCCGCTGCGGACCAGCGGTTCCGCCAGGGCGCGCAACCGGTCGTCGTCGATCAGCCCGGACTGCCAGACCACCTCCTCGACACAGCCGATCTTCATGCCCTGCCGCTCCTCGATCACCCGGACGAACTCGGCGGCCTGCACCATCGAGGTGAACGTGCCGGTGTCCAGCCACGCGGTGCCCCGGTCGAGCACGGTGACCGACAGCTCACCCCACTCGCGGTACGTCTCGTTGACCGCCGTGATCTCCAACTCGCCGCGCGCGCTGGGTGTGAGCTTGCGGGCGATGTCGACCACCCGGTTGTCGTAGAAGTAGAGGCCGGGCACCGCGTAGCGGGACCGGGGCCGGGCCGGCTTCTCCTCGATCGACAGCACCTGACCGGCCGCGTCGAACTCGACCACGCCGTAGTCGCCCGGGTTGGCGACCGGATAGGCGAACACCCGGCCGCCGGTGGGGTCGCCGTGCTGCACGAGCTGCCGGCCGAGACCGACGCCGTGGAAGATGTTGTCGCCGAGGACCAGCGCCACCGAGTCGTCGCCGACGAAGTCCGCGCCGAGCACGAACGCCTGCGCGATGCCCTCCGGGCGGGCCTGCTCGGCGTACTCCAGGCGCAGCCCCCACTGGCTGCCGTCGCCGAGCAGCCGCTCGAACTGCGGGCGGTCCTCCGGCGTGGTGACCACCAGGATCTCGTGCACCCCGGCCAGCACCAGCGTGGACAGCGGGTAGTAGACCATCGGCTTGTCGAACACCGGCATGAGCTGCTTGGAGACCGCCCGGGTGATCGGCCAGAGCCGGCTCCCGGTTCCGCCGGCGAGAAGGATTCCACGCACCCGCGGAGACTACCGTCGCGTAAACTCCACCACCCGTGAGGATCCTCGTCACCGGCGGCGCCGGCTTCATCGGTTCGGAGTACGTGCGGATGCTGCTCGGCCGGCCCGGTGCGGACCCGGCCCGGGCGCCGACGAGCGCGCCCGCCGCGGTCACCGTGCTGGACAAGCTCACCTACTCCGGCAACCCGGCCAACCTCGACCCGGTGCGCCACGACACGCGGCTGCGCTTCGTCCACGGCGACGTCTGCGACCCGGCGCTGGTCGACGCCGTGGTGCCCGGCCACGACGTGATCGTCCACTTCGCCGCCGAGTCGCACGTGGACCGCTCCATCACCGGGGCGGCGCCGTTCGTCACCACGAACGTGCTGGGCACCCAGACGCTCCTCGACGCCGCGCTGCGCCACCGGACCGGCCGGTTCGTGCACGTCTCCACCGACGAGGTCTACGGCTCGATCGACTCCGGCTCCTGGACGGAGAGCTGGCCGCTGGCGCCGAACTCCCCGTACTCGGCCTCGAAGGCCGCCTCCGACCTGCTGGCGCTGGCCTACCACCGCACCCACGGCCTGGACGTGGTGGTGACCCGCTGCTCCAACAACTACGGGCCGTACCAGTTCCCGGAGAAGGTCGTCCCGCTCTTCGTCACCAACCTGCTCGACGGCGGCACCGTGCCGCTCTACGGCGACGGCGGCAACGTCCGGGACTGGCTGCACGTGCGCGACCACTGTCGGGGCGTCGCGCTGGTGCAGGAGAAGGGCCGCGCCGGCGAGGTCTACCACATCGGCGGCGGCACCGAGCTGACCAACCGGGAGCTGACCGGGAAACTGCTGGCGGCCTGCGGCGCCGACTGGGACCGGGTCGTGCCGGTCACCGACCGCAAGGGCCACGACCGCCGCTACTCGCTGGACATCACCAAGATCCGGACCGAGCTGGGGTACGCCCCGAGCATCGACCTCGACCACGGCCTGGCCGAGACCGTGCGCTGGTATCGGGAGAACCGGCCCTGGTGGGAGCCGCTGAAGGCGGCGCACCGATGAACCGGGTGCTCGTCACCGGCGCCGGCGGCATGCTCGGGCGGGACCTGCTGGCGGTGCTGCGCGACCGGCCGGGCACCGCCGTCACCGCCGCCGCCCGCGCCGACCTCGACGTCACCGACGCGCAGGCGGTACGCGACGCGGTCGCCGGGCACGACGTGGTGCTCAACGCCGCGGCGTGGACCGACGTGGACGCGGCGGAGAGCCGGGAGCCCGACGCCACCGCGGTCAACGGCGACGCGGTCGCGCACCTGGCCCGCGCGTGCGCGGCCACCGGCGCCCGGCTGGTGCACGTCTCCACCGACTACGTGTTTCCCGGCGACGCCACCGAGCCCTACCCGGAGGACGCGCCGACCGGGCCGGTCAACGCGTACGGGCGCGGCAAGCTCGCGGGGGAGCGGTCCGTGGCGCGGCTGCTGCCGGAGGGCGGCTACGTGGTGCGGACGGCCTGGCTCTACGGCGCCCACGGACGCGACTTCGTCGGCACCGTGCTGCGGCTGGCCGGCGAACGCGACACGCTCGACGTGGTGGCCGACCAGCGCGGCCAGCCGACCTGGTCGCACCGGCTCGCCGGGCGGCTCGTCGCGCTCGCCGACGCGGCGCTGGCCGGCGACGCCGCCCCGGGCGTCTACCACGGCACCGCGTCCGGCGAGACGACCTGGTACGGCCTCGCCCGCGCGGTCTTCGCGCTGCGCGGCCTCGACCCGGACCGGGTCCGGCCGACCACCACCGCCCGGTTCCCCCGCCCGGCGCCCCGCCCCCGCTACGGCGTCCTGGCCCACGGCCGGTGGGCCGCGGCGAAGCTGCCGCCGCCGGCGCACTGGCACGCCGACCTGACCGCCTTCATCGACCGGCTCCCCGGAACACCTCCGTCACCGTCCGCAGCACGATCTTGATGTCGAGCCAGAGCGACCAGTTCTCCACGTAGTAGTTGTCGAACCGGGCCCGGTCCGAGATCGGCGTGTCCCCGCGCAGGCCACTGACCTGCGCCAGACCGGTCAACCCGACCGGCACCCGGTGGCGCATCGCGTAGGTGGGGTATGCCACCGAGAACTTCTCCACGAAGTGGGGTCGCTCCGGTCGCGGCCCCACCACGCTCATCTCACCGCGCAGGATGTTCCACAACTGCGGCAGCTCGTCCAGCGAGGTGCGCCGCATGAACCGCCCGATCGGCCCGATCCGCCGGTCGTGCGCGATCGACCACGTGGTCTGCGACTCGTGCTCGTCGGCCGGCCGCATCGACCGGAACTTGACCACCTGGAACGGCTGCCCGTAGCGGCCGATCCGCTCCTGCCGGAAGAAGACCCCGCGACCGCCGTCGAGGTAGGTGGCGACCGCGCACAGCAGCAGCACCGGGCTCAGCACCACCAGCGCGACCACGGCGAAGAGCACGTCGGACGCGCGCTTGACCCGCCATCGTGGACCGGTCAGCGTGGTGTCACCGATCTTCACGATCGGGAACGCTCCGATGTGGTCGGGGTGGCCGCCCAGCGACCGGGAGCCCCACAGGCGCGGCACCGCCCACAGGTCGCACCGCGAGCTGGCCGGCCGCAGCAGCGCCTCCATCAGCTCGGCCTCGGCGCAGTCCGGGTCCGCGATCACCAGGACCTCGCACTCCAGCATCGTGACGAGCTGCTCCACGTCGTCGAGCGTGCCGATGAGCGGCAGCGACCCGGGCCGCTGCCGCGACGGCACGTCCACCGCGCCCACGAACCGCAGCCCGTACTGCGGGTACCGGCGCAGCAGCCGGGCCAACTCGCCGCCGATCGGCCCGCCACCCACCACTATCGCGTTGTGCTCCACCCAGCGACGCCGGCGGGCCAGCAGCACGATCCGGGTGTTGACCGCCCGGCCCACCACCACCAGGCCGGCGGAGAACGCGACCCCGCGCATGAAGCCGCTGACGTAGAGCACCGAGTCGTGTCGCAGCGCCGCGATGATCGCCACCACCGCGCCGGAGGCCAGCAGCCGGCCGCCGAGGCCGGGCAGCTCGTCCAGGATGCTGATGTGCCGCCGGGGGCGGTAGAGCCCGCCCGCCGCGAAGAAGCTCACCGCGAGCACCGCGTTGAAGAGCGTCCCGCGCCAGTAGGTCTGGGTCAGCAGCAGCGGCGCCAGCAGCGCCGCCACGTCGATCGGCGCGGTCACCATCCAGGCCCGCAGCCGGCGGGTACGCGTCGACGCGCGGGAGCCGGCGTACGGCAGCACCGTGGTCGTGTCCATGCTGCCGGTCATCGACGTGGCGCCGGTCGGCGGCACGGCCGGATGCTCGAACGCCGGTAGGCGTGCCATGGCGCTCCTCCCCCCGTGAGGCCCCCTACTTCGGGCCGGCCGCGAGGATGTCGGGGACCGAGTCGCGGCGGACCGCCTGGAACAACGTCCGGGCGCGCGCCGGGTCGGCGAACACCACGCTCTCGCTGCCGACCCGGCCGGTGCCCTTGGTCGGGCAGGTGAAGAACGTCAGGTTGCCGCCCCGCAGGCCCCGCAACTCCATCGCGAAGTCCACCAGCGACAGCGACTTGTCGACCGCGACCGAGCTGGACGTGGCCCGCACGAACGAGTTCAGCTTGGCCGGGTTGGCCAGCACGCCGCCGGAGGCCGCCTTGTCCAGGATCGCCTTGATCACCTGCTGTTGGTGCCGGATCCGGGCGAAGTCGCCGTCCGGGAAGGCGTGCCGCTCCCGCGCGTAGTCCAGCGCGGCGGCCCCGTCCATGGTCTGCCGGCCCTGGGCGAACGTCCGGGTGCCGACCAGCGAGTAGCGCGTGGTGAAGCCCTTCTCCACGTCGATGTCGACGCCGCCGAGCGCGTCGACGATCTCCTTGAAGCCGGCGAAGTCGACCATCGCCACGTTGTCCACCCGGACGCCGCTGAACTTCTCCACCGTCCGCACCATCAGCGGCACGCCGCCCCAGGCGTAGGCGGCGTTGATCTTCGCGTCCCGGCCGCCGCGGCCCTCCTTCGACCGGGGCACCGCCGTCCAGGTGTCCCGCGGGATCGAGATGAGCTGGGCGCTCGACCGATCCTTCGGCAGGTGGGCCAGGATGATCGTGTCGCTGCGCGAGCCGCCGGTGTTCTCCGGATCCCGGGAGTCGCTGCCCAGGATCATGATGTTCATCGCGTCCTTGGCCTCGACCGGTGGCCGGTCCTCGGCGGGCACGTCGGTGAACGCGTCCACCCGGTCGATCGAGCTGTCCACCTACCGGTAGTAGAGGCTGCCGGCCAGCGCCCCGCCGCCGGCCAGCAGCACCAGTGCGAGCAGCACGACCAGGGCGATCCGCCGGCCACGGCGGCGCCGTGGCGCCGGCCGCTCCGCCGGACCGGCGGGCTCCACATCGGAGGCCCGCGGTGCGGTGTCGGAGTCGGCGAGCGGGTGGCGATCGGACATGCCGAGGATGCTACTGATTCACGTTCCGGCGCGGGGACCCTCGTCCGGACGGTCGGCACGGGCCGGCCGGTCGGCCCGAACCGCCCTCGGACGGGCCTTGCCGCCCCGCCCCGACGGATCGATGATGGACGGGACGAGAGCGTCGACCGAGGAGTCGAGATGAAGGTGACGCACCAGCCCCGAGTGGCATGGGACACGGCCCGGACGATCGGTGGCGCGTTCGGCGACGACGAGTTGTTCGGCTGGCTCCGCGGCGAGCTGGTCGCTCTCCTCGGGCCCGCCGCCGGGGCCGCCCTCAGCGAGAGCCGTGACCGGGTCCGCCAGGCCGGCGAGGCCCGGCTGCCGGTCGAGACCGGCCTCTGGCGGGTCCGTCTCGAGGACGCGCTGCGGCAGCGCCCGGAGCTGGGCGCCGACCTCGCCGGCCTCGCCCCGGTCGCCCGCGCCCGCCGTCCTTAGCTTTCGCTTAGCCGGCTTGCCCGGCGACACGCCGCTCCGGCAGCATCGAGCGGCGTGACCGACGGCAGCGCGCCCCACCCACCGACCGCCCCCGGCCCGGGACCGACCCCGGCCGACCGCCGCCGGGCCCCGACCCGGGCGCGCCGCCGGCTCGCCGCCGCTGGCCTGGCCGGCATCGCCGTCGTGGTCGCCGTGACCCTCGCGGTACGCGGCGGCGCCGCCCCCGCCTGCGCCGCCCCGCCGGTCGGCGGCGCCACCCACACCGGAAAGGCCACCTTCTACGACTCGAAGGGCGCGGGCGGCAACTGCTCCCGGCCCGCCGCCCCCGCGAACCGGCTCTACGTGGCGCTCGGCCCGAGCGAGTACGCGGCCGGCGCGGCCTGCGGCGGCTTCCTCGACGTCACCGGCCCGCGCGGCACCGTCCGGGTGCTCGTCATGGACCAGTGCCCGGAGTGCGCGCCCGGCCACCTCGACCTCTCCGCCGAGGCGTTCGCGCGGATCGCCGACCCGGTGCGGGGCGTGGTCGAGGTCAGCTACCGGGCCGTGGTGGACCCGTCGCTGCCCGGCCCGCTCACGTTCCGCCTCAAGGAGGGCGCGTCGCAGTGGTGGTTCGCCGTCCTGGTCGGCGACCACGGCAACCCGCTGCGCGCGGTGGAGGTCCGGCAGAACGGCGCGTGGCGCTCGGCGGACCGCGAGGACTACAACTACTGGCTGATCCCCTCCGGGGCCGGTCCTGGCCCGTACGCCATCCGGGTCACCGACGTGTACGGCCACCGCGTGACCGCCGCCGGCATCCGGATGCTCCCCGGCCAGGTGCAGCGGAGCACGACCCGGATGTACGGCGCCGGCGCGGCCGGCGCCACCCGCGCGGCGAAGCCGACCCGCTCCCTGTCGGCGCGCCCGACGCCCAGGGTGTCCGCCTCCCCGTCCCCGACCCGACCCGCTCCGACCCGGACCCCGCTCCTGCTCGACGCGGCCCTCCCCGCCACCTCGCCCACGGTCCGCACCGGGTGCGGGTGACGCGCCCGCCAACCCGCGCCGCGCCTCGGCCGGCCGGTCAGTGGCGTCCGCGAGGTGTCACCACTGCCGGGCCGGCGGTCGCGGGCAGGTCGAGCCACATGAGGACCTCGTCGCGGGAGTCGGTGGGGGAGAGGCGCAGGGCGGCGGGGAGGCGCCCGATCTCGCGGTAGCCGGGACGCCGGTAGAAGCGGTCCAGCCCGAGGCCGTCGCGGACGGTCACGTGCAGCGCCTCCACGCCCGACGACCGGGCGACCCGCTCGGCCTCGCGCATCAGCGCCACGCCGTACCCGCGCCCCTGGGTGTCGGGGTGCACCATGACGCGCTTGAGCACCCGCCAGTGCGTCTTCAGGTGGAACCGGTTGTCCGCCACGACCAGGACGGCGACGAGCCGGTCACCCTCGTAGCCGGCGAGCAGCCGGTCCGGCCCGCCGGCGACCCCGGCGAGCGTCGACTCGGCGACCGGCCGCACCTCGGCCGCGCTCACCGGGGCGACGAAGCCCACCGCGCCGCCGGCGTTTGTCACGTCCACCCAGAGGTCGACGAGCTGTTCGCGCAGCTCGGGGGTGAGGTCGGGGTCGAGTACGAAGCGCAGGTCCACGCCCGCCATCCTGCGACCGGCGACCGGCCGACGACGCACGTTCGTGATGCGGTCGACACCGCTGGTGGTGCGGGAGGGGGGTTTCGAACCCCCACGTCCTCTCGGACACAGGCTCCTAAGGCCTGCGCGTCTGCCGTTCCGCCACTCCCGCCGGCCCGCTGAGTCTAAGGTGTCGGGCCAGAGCCGTGTGCGAGCCGGGCCGCCGTGGGTTCGGCCTGACCGCCGCCCTTGTTCCGGCCCGCGAAGGTGTCGGTCTGGCTGTGGCAGTTCGGGCAGAGGATCCGCAGGTTGGGCGGTCGGTTGTCGAGGTAGTCTCCGTTGACGTGATCGACGTGCAGGGTCAGCGGGCGGCCGAACCAGATCGGACCACAGCGGCACTCCTCGCACTCCTCCGGCACTCCGATGTCACCCAGCGCCCACTTCAACCGGGTGCCGGGAGTGCGCCGCGAGCCAGCGGGAAGTCGCAGGAGTAGTTGTGACGACACGGTGCGTCGCGGGCTCGGCTGCCCCCTGTTGTGCGCCTGCCCGGTGAAGTGAGACGTGTCGATGCCGAAGCGCTTGAGCTGCCGGCTGATGTGCGCGTGCGACCCGCCGCTGACCCGCACCCCGAGCAGCCGCATGACCTCGGTCACGCTGCGCGCCCGCGCGGCGGTCGCGGCCAACAGCTCGGGTGGGTATCGGTAACGAACCACGCGCCGACGGTAACGAGGCCCTACGACAGGTTCAGTCCAGCCCGAGGTCGCGACGCAGCTTGGCGACGTGCCCGGTGGCCTTGACGTTGTAGAGCGCCCGCTCGATCCTGCCGTCCGGGTCGATGACGAACGTCGAGCGGATCACGCCGGTGACGGTACGGCCGTACGACTGCTTCTCGCCGTACGCGCCGTACGCGGTCAGCACCGCCTTGTCCTCGTCGGCGACGAGCGGGAACGTGATCGCGTCCCGGTCGCGGAACGTGGCCAGCTTGGTGGGCTTGTCCGGGGAGATGCCGACCACCTCGTAGCCGGCGGCCCGCAACGAGGCGAGCGAGTCGCGGAAGTCGCACGCCTGCTTCGTGCAGCCGGGTGTCATGGCGGCCGGGTACGCGTACAGGATGACCGTGCGGCCGCGCAGGTCGGCCAGGGACAGCGTGCCGCCGTCGTCGGTGGGGAGGGTGAACTCGGGGGCGGCGTCACCGGGGTTCAGGCGGTCGGTCATGGCGGGAACGATACCGCCGTGCCCGGGCTGCCGGCCGGCGGCGACGCGCGGGCCGGTGGTGATCAACACCATGCCTTGTTGCAAGGGATTGGCAACAAGGCATGGCGGGAAATAGGCTCCGGGTGTGGAAACCCTGGCGATGCACATCTCCAACGGGATCATCGACGGTCCCGTTGCCGCGATCTTCGCGGCCCTCGCGCTCGCCGCGCTGACGTTCTGCGTGCTGCGCGGCCGGGCCGACCTCGACGACCGGCTGGCGCCGATGGCCGGCCTGGTGGCCGCGTTCATCTTCGCCGTGCAGATGCTCAACTTCCCGATCTTCACCGCCGGGGTGAGCGGCCACCTGCTCGGCGGCGCGCTCGCCGCGCTGCTGGTGGGCCCGTGGGTGGGCGCGCTCTGCGTGGCCGTGGTGCTGGTCGTGCAGGCCCTGGTCTTCGGTGACGGCGGGGTGGCCATGCTCGGCCTGAACATCACCAACATGGCGCTCCTCGGCACCGCCGCCGCCTACCTGCTGATCGCGCTGCTGCTGCGGGTGCTGCCCCGCACGCCGGCCGGGCTGGCGGTCACCGCCTTCGTCTCCGCGCTGGTCAGCGTCGTGGTCGCGTCCCAGGGCTTCGTGCTCGAGTACTGGCTGGGCGGCACCACCGACCTGGGCAGCAACCTCGGTGGGCTGGCCGGCACGATGGCCTTCGCCCACCTGCTGATCGGCATCGGCGAGGGCCTGATCACCGCGACCACGGTGGTCACCGTCGCCAAGGTCCGCCCCGACCTGGTCTACGCGCTGCGCGCCCTGAAGAAACCGGCCGCGCCGGCCCCCGCCGTCCCGGTCGCCGGAGGTGCCCGATGAGCAGGCGTTCCTGGCCGTTCCTCCTCGGCGGCCTGCTGGTCGCCCTGCTGCTGGCCGGCGTGGTCAGCAACTACGCCTCGTCGCACCCGGACGGGTTGGACTCGTCGCTGCTCAAGGGCTGCACGGTGAACGCCGACGACGAGATCACCGGCGGCAGTTGCCCGGCCCAGCGGGCCAAGGACCACGAGCTGGCGGACAGCCCGCTGGCCGACTACGGCGTCCGGGGCATCGGCAACGACTTCCTCTCCACCGGCCTGTCCGGGGTGCTGGGCGTGCTGCTCACGTTCGCGGTCGGCGGCGGCCTGTTCTGGCTGGCCCGCCGCCGCAACCCGGCCGGCGCCACCTCGACCGGAACCGGCGACACCACCTCGACCGGCCCGGCGGGGGTCAGCTCGACCGGCCCGGCGGGCGTCGACGAGGCCGGCCCGGCGCGCACTGCCACCACCGGCGCCACGGGCGGGACGACGGCGTCCCGGCCCAGCGGCGACCGCTGAGCCGGGGGAGGCCGACGATGGGCGCCGGGCACGGGCACGTGCTCTACCGCGATTCTGGCTCGCCGGTGCACCGCCTCCCGCCGGAGGTGAAGATCACCGCCATGGTGCTGTTCACCGTGGCGGTGGTCGCCACCCCACGGGAGGCGTACTGGGCGTTCGGCGGCTACGCGCTGCTGGTCGCCGCGGTGGCGGCGTTGGCCCGGGTGGGTCCGCGCTGGCTGCTCGGCCGGGCGCTGATCGAGCTGCCGTTCGTGCTGTTCGCGTTCGCGCTGCCGTTCCTCGGCGCGGGGGAGCGGGTCGACGTGGCCGGGCTGAGCCTCTCCGTCGACGGCTTGCACGGGGCGTTCAACATCCTGGCCAAGGGCACGCTCGGCGTACTCGCGTCGCTCCTGCTGGCGGCGACCACGACGACGCGTGACCTGATCCTCGGCCTGGACCGGCTGCGCTGCCCACAGATCCTCACCCAGATCGCCACGTTCATGCTGCGCTACCTGGAGGTGCTGGTCGGCGAGGCCCGGCGGATGCGGGTGGCCCGGGTGTCCCGGGGCGACGACCCGCGCTTCCTGTGGCAGCTGCGCGGCTTCGCGGCCGGCGTCGGCGCGTTGTTCCTGCGCGCGTTCGAGCGCGGCGAGCGGGTCTATCTGGCGATGGTCTCCCGGGGCTACACCGGCCGGATGCCGGCGGTGTGGCAGGGCGCCGGCGCGGCCACCGCCGGGCAGTGGGCGGTCGCCGCGCCGGTCCCGGTGATCGCGGCCTCCATCGCCGCCGCCGCTCTCGTCCTGCAATGATCGGGTACGTGCAGCAGCCGCCCTCCCTGGACGTCCGTGGCGTCCGGTACGCCTACCCGGACGGTCACATCGCCCTGCACGGGGTGGACCTGACCGTGCCGCGCGGTGACCGGGTGGCGCTGCTCGGGCCGAACGGCGCCGGCAAGACCACGCTCGTGCTGCACCTCAACGGCATCCTCACCCCGACGGCCGGGACGGTCGAGGTGGGCGGCCTGGCCGTCACCCGCGACCGGGACACGCTCGCCGAGGTGCGCCGCCGGGTGGGCATCGTCTTCCAGGACCCGGACGACCAGCTCTTCCTGCCCACGGTCGCGGAGGACGTCGCGTTCGGCCCGGCCAACCTGGGGTTGCGCGGGGCGGAGCTGGCCGCCCGGGTCGACGAGGCGCTCGCCGCCGTGGGGATGGCCGAGCACCGGGACCGCGCGCCGCACCACCTGTCGTTCGGGCAGCGACGACGGGTGGCGGTGGCCACCGTGCTGGCCATGCGTCCGGAGATCCTGGTGCTGGACGAGCCGTCGTCGAACCTGGACCCGGCGGCCCGCCGGGAGCTGGCGGAGATCCTGCGCGCCCTGCCGGTGACCCTGCTGATGGTCACTCACGACCTGCCGTACGCGGCCGAGTTGTGCCCCCGCGCGGTGATCCTGGACGGCGGCCGCATCGTCGCTGACGCCCCCACCCCCGCCCTGCTGGCCGACCCGGAGATCCTGGCGAACCACCGCCTCGAACTCCCCCACGGCTTCGCCCCACCCCTCCCTCGCCCCTGACAGCCGCCCCCTCACCGCGGCGATCTCGCACTTCCGCCCCCGACATAACGGACGAATGCCGCCCTCCAGGGGCCCCAACTGCAAGATCGTTGGCGCGAAGGGCGCGAGGTGAGGGGTGGGGTGGGTGGTCAGGGGGTGCGGGTCGCGTGGGGGTGGGGGGTGGGGTTTGGGGCCGTGCGGGCGGCGGTGCGGAGGCGGAGCAGGCCGGCGGCCACCGCGCCCGTGCCGGTGGCCAGCGCCACGGTGACCAGGACGCGGGTCAGCGTGGGTGGGCCGGCCGTGGGCGGGACCGAGCGGGACAGCACGGCGAGGTTGGACACGCCGGCGAACAGGGTGAGGCAGGCGCCGGCGAGCGCCAGCGTGAAGTCGGCGCCCGGCCTGCGGGCCAGCGCGTACCCGCCGGCGGCGAGCGCGCCGAGGCCGGTCAGCAGCGTCCACACCTGGCCGGTGACCAGCTCGGCCAGCAGCCCGCCGACGCCGGGCGCGCCGGTGTCGAGCGCCCGCCCGACGGTGAGCGCCACGGCGGCCACGCCGCCCGCGGCGAGCAGGGCGCCCACGGCGCGCAGCGCGCGCACCCCGGCGGCGGTCCCGCCGGGCACCAGCCCGGCCGCGCCGACCACCAGGAAACCGAGCGTGGCGGCCACCCACCACGGGTACGGGTCGGGCGGCGGCACCCAGTCCAGCGTGCCGCGTACCTCGATCGCTGAGTCACCGGCGCGCAGCGGCACCACCCAGTCCCGGACCCGCTGCTCGCGCTCCGGGTCGGCGACGACGACGGCGGGTGGTCCGTCCTCCCGCCAGAGCGTGCGCTGGTCGTGCCAGCGGTAGGTCGGTCCGTCGGCGATCCGCCGCCAGGCGGGCGCGGCGGCGGGGTCGGCCTCGGCCGGGAGCCGGGTCTCGCCGGCGATCGTGCGGTTCAGCCAGGTGGCGGGGGAGCGGCTGTTCTCGTACACCCCGCCGGGGCCGATCCGCAGGTACGGCTCGCCGGAGTAGCCGAGCACCGTGACGTCGACGGCGGTGCGGTTGGTCAGCTCCAGCCGCCCGCCGGCCTCCACCATCCGGGCGGTCAGCCCGGGCCGCTCCGGGCCGACGCCGGTGACCGTGCCCCGGTAGTCGGTGCCGTCGGGCGCGTCCGCGCCGTGCGCCGCAGCCGGCGCGGCGAGCGCCAGCAGGGCGGTGGTCGCGCCGGCGACCACCAGTGCGGCCCGGCGCAGCGGTGCGGGGATCACTTTCCGGCAGCCGCCACGGCTGCCTCGATCCCGTCCGGGCTCTTGTCCGCGAGTTCGGTGCCGTTGACCTTGACGGTCGGGGTGCCGGTGACGCCCGACCTGCTCGCCTCGTCGGTCACGTGCGCGGTCCACGACCTGTAGGTGCCGTCGTTCACGCAGGAGGCGAAGTCGTCCCGGTTCAGCCCGACGCCCGCGCCGATGTCGATCAGCTCGTCGTTGCTCAGGCCGGCGCTGCCCTCGGCCGGCTGCCGGGCGAAGAGCTGGTCGGTGAACTCGCGGAACTTGCCGCCCTTGGCGGCGCACCCGGAGGCGGCCGAGGAGCGGGTGGAGTATTCCGTGGTCGAGTAGCGGTTCAGGAACGCGACCGGGTGGAAGACCAGCTTCGCCTTGCCCTCGCTGACGAGCTGGTTGAGCGTCTCGCCGTTGGTCTGCTGGAACTGCTTGCAGATCGGGCAGAGGTAGTCCTCGTAGAGGTCGATGGTGACCGGCCCGCTGCCTTCGACGATGCCGGTGCCGGCGTCGTTGGCGCCGGGCGGCGCGGTGAAGTCGTCCGACTTCTGCGACGAGTAGACGGCCCAGCCGATACCGCCGGCGATGACCAGCACGAGCACCGCGGCGATCGTGGTCCAGAGGGTGCGCTTGCGCCGCTTCTCCCGGGCGATCTGCTCGCGCACCACCCGGGCCGCGTCCCGGCGTCCCTTACGACTGCTCATCGTCGTCCTCCACGGTGTCGCCCGCCAACCAGCCGTCCACCGAGAACGGAGTGCGGGGCCAGATCAGCAGGAACCCGGCCAGTGCCAGGAATCCCAGGTCCCGGAGGATCTCCGGGAGATAGCTCGGGGTTTCGCCGGCGCCGAGCTGGCCGCCGCTGCCGAAGCACCCGCAGTCGATGGCCAGGCCGCGGGCCCAGGCCGAGGCGATGCCGGTGACGAAGACCACCAGCAGCGCGGCGGAGACGCCGGCGCTGACCCGGGTGGCCAGCCCGGCGAGCAGGAGCAGACCCAGGGCCAGCTCCACGAACGGCAGCGCCGCGCCGATCACCGTGGCCAGGTCGTACGGCATCACCTGGTAGGCGTTCACGGCCCGGCCGGAGCCGGCCAGGTCACCGACCTTGGCGCCGCCGGCGATCAGCCAGACGGCGGCGAGCCCGAGGCGGGTCGCGACGCCGAGCCAGGGCCGCAATGTCGGCCAGCGCCCGGCCCGGGTGGTGGAGGGGGTCACAGTCATTCGTCGTCCGGGGGCCACGGTTGGTTCCCGCTATCCGGCCAGCGCGTCGCCGACGGCGTCGACGAGTTCGTCGCGGGCGCGGGCCACCCGGGAGCGGATGGTGCCCACCGGCACCCCCTCCACGTCGGCGGCCTCGGCGTAGGACAGGCCGAGAAGTTGGGTGAGCACGAACGCGGAGCGCCGCTCGGGAGGCAGTCGCCGGACCAGGTCGGCGGCGCCGAGCTGGCCGGCCGGGTCCGGTCCGGGCCGGTCGGTGGCCGCCTGGGCGGCGAGCCGTTCGTCGAGCCGCCGGCGGCGGACCACAGTGCGCAGGTGGTCGGCGCAGGCCCGCCTGGCGATGCCGAGCAGCCAGGTGCGGGCCGAGGATCGGCCCTCGAAGCCGGGTAGCGCCCGCAGGGCCCGCAGGTAGGTCTCCTGGGTCAGGTCGTCCGCGCTGTCCGGGCCGACCAGCGCGGCGGTGAACCGCCAGACCTCGGCCTGGGTGGCCCGCACGAAGGCGGCCTGGGCCGCCGGGTCGCCGTGCCGGGCGGCCAGCGCCCAGCCGGTGGCCGTCTCCCGGGCAGCCTCGGGACCCGCCGGCGGGCGGTCGGCGGCGGTGTCGCGCGGGGCGGGGATCACGTCAGACGAGGTTACGCGGCGTACCTGTGCGGGACAGGGTCCTTCGGCCCATTCCGTGGTGCCGCACACGTCGGGAACTTTTCCCGCCCGCTGACCGACTGCCCCCGCATGACCTCCGACCAGGTTGCGGTGGCGCGCGCCGCCGCGCCGATCGGCCGCCCCGGCGCGCCCGCTGGAGGTCGGCTCGCCGCCCGGGCCGCACTTCGGGAACCATGGCGGGCATGACTGCTGCCGTACGCCGCCCGCCCGGGCCCCTCGCCGCCCGCTCCGGGACCGTCGCCGGGCTGCTGCTCCTCCTGGTCTCGCTGCTGCTCGCCCCGGCCACTCCGGCCAGCGCCCACGCGGTGCTGGTGAGCAGCAGCCCCGCGGCGTCCGCGGTGGTGCCCGAGGCGCCCGCCCAGGTGGTGATCACCTTCAGCGAGAGCGTCCGGAAGGTGCCCGACAAGGTGCGGGTGATCGCCCCTGACGGCTCCCGGGCCGACCGGGGCGAACCGACGTTCCAGGGCGCGGAGGTGACCATTCCGGTGGACCCGTCCGCCGGGCGCGGCACCTACCTGGTGAGCTACCGGGTCATCTCGGCCGACAGCCACCCCGTCTCCGGCGCCTTCACCTACTCGGTGGGCGCGCCGTCCGAGCCGCCCACCGACAGCGGCTCGGACAACCGGGCCAACCCGGTCACCGAGAACGCGGTGAAGGTGACGAAGTACGCCGGCTACGTCGGGTTGCTGCTGCTCGTCGGCCCGGCGCTGGTGCTGGCCGCGCTCTGGCCACGCCGGCTGTCCCGGCGGGGGCCCGGGCGGGTGGTCTGGGCCGGGCTGGGCGTGCTGGTGGCGGCCACGCTCGCCGAGCTGTGGCTCCAGGTGCCCTACACCATCGGCGGCGGCCTGTTCGACGTCACCTCCGCCGGGCTGGGCGACGTGCTGGCCAGCCCCTACGGCACCACCCACCTGGTCCGGCTGGGTCTGCTCGCGGCGGCGGCGTTCCTGCTCCGCCCGCTGCTCGCCGGGCCGATCGGCCGCACCGACGCGATCATCCTGGCGGTGCTGGCCGGGGCGACGCTGTTCACCTGGCCGCTCGCCGGCCACCCGGCCGCGTCCCCGGCGCCGGCGGTCTCCGTGGTGGTGGACGCCATCCACCTGGGCGGCATGGCGGTCTGGCTGGGCGGCCTGGTGATGCTGGCGGCGTTCCTGCTGCCCCGGGCGGACGAGCGGGAGCTGGACGCGATCCTGCCGATCTGGTCCCGCTGGGCGGCGCTCGCGGTGGCCGCGCTGCTGCTCGCCGGCACCGTGCAGGGCCTGATCGAGGTGGCTAGCCCGGCGGCGCTCGTGGACACCACGTACGGGCGGCTGCTGCTCGCCAAGATCGTGCTGTTCGCGCTGGTGATCGGCGTCGCCGCGTACTCCCGGGCGCTGGTGCGGCGGCGGGTCGCCGCCGGGCGGCCGGGCGCGATGCGGCGGGCGGTGGTGGCCGAGTTGGCGATCACCGCGGTGGTGCTGGGCCTGTCGGCGACGCTGGTGCAGACCACCCCGGCGCGCACCGCCGGCGCCGACGTGGCGGGCGCGCCGGCCGGCTACTTCTCCACCACGCTGAGCAGTCCGATCTATTCGCTCCAGGTGGAGCTGGACCCGGCCGAGACGGGCAACAACTCGCTGCACCTCTACGCCTACACGACGGACAACCGGCCGCAGCCGGTGCAGGAATGGAAGGTCACCGCGGCGCTGCCGTCGGCCGGGATCGAACCGATCACGGTGCCGCTGCTGCCGCTGAGCGACAACCACGCCACCGGCGAGGTCAACCTGCCGGCCCGGGGGGACTGGCAACTCCGCTTCACCGTCCGCACGTCCGACATCGACCAGGCCACGGTGACCGCCACCGTGCCGATCAAGTAAACGGAAGGTCCCATCTGATGATCCGTCTCCGGCGTCCCGCGACCGCCGCCGCGCTGACTCTCGCCGCCGCCGCCGCGACCGTGCTCGGCCTGGCCGGGCCGGCCTCGGCGCACGTCACGATCAACCCGCAGGAGGGCACGCAGGGCGGCTACGGCCGGTTCGCGTTCCGGGTGCCGAACGAGAGCGATTCGGCGTCGACCGTCAAGGTCGAGGTGAACCTGCCGGCGAACGCCCCGGTCGGGTCGGTCTCCACCATGCCGGTGCCGGGCTGGACGGTGGCGGTGGAGAAGCGCAAGGTCGACCCGCCGGTCGAGGTGCACGGCAGCCAGCTCACCGAGGCGGTCTCCAAGCTCACCTTCACCGCGGCGCAGAACGGCGGCGTGAAGCCGGGCGAGTTCCAGGAGTTCCCGGTCTCGATGGGCCCACTGCCGCAGGCGGACACCATGGTGTTCAAGGTGTTGCAGACCTACTCCGACGGCAACGTCTCCCGGTGGATCGAGGAGCCCGCGCCGGGCGCGGAGGAGCCGGAGAACCCGGCCCCGGTGCTCAAGCTGGCCGCCAAGGGCGCGTCGTCGGGTGCCAGCGCGCCGGCCGCCACCGCGGCCGAGGACGACGATGACGACGACGCCGACTCCGGCGCGGCCACCGTGTTCGGGGTGGCCGGCCTGGTCGCCGGCCTGGCCGGTCTGGTGCTCGGCGGGCTGGCGTTCGCGCGTACCCGGCGGGAGCCCACCGCGAAGTCCTGAGCGCGCCTCCGTCACCGGCCCGGCGGATCTTCCGCCGGGTCGGTTCTCGTCAGCGGGCGGGTGCCGTGGATATCCGGCGATCGGACGACCGGCGTCGGTAAGGTCGGCCGGGTAGTTGGCTACCGAGAGGGACGACCAGAATGCGTTTCGTACGCACGATCGCCGGCATGCTGCTGCTGTCCGTGGGAGTTCCGGCGCTGCTGGTGGGCGCCGGTCTCTGGTTCACCGCCCGGCACGCCGATCCGGCCGGCGGTTTCGCCGCCCGCTTCGCCGGGCTCGACCTGGCACTGCGGGGCGAGCTGCGGGCCGGTTGGTTCCCCGGTGCCGCGTGGGCGTTGCTGGCCGCCGGGGCGCTGCTGGTGACTCTCGCCGTGGTGCTGCTGCTGCGCCCGCACCGGCCGCGTGAGGTGGTCATCGTGGTCGAGCCGGACCAGGTTCCGGTGCTGGCCGGGCGGCTCGGGATCAGCTCGCTGAGAGAGTTGGGGCGGCAGCCCGGCCCGACGTCCCGGCCGGACCGGCAGCTGGTCGCCGTCGGCTCGCCGCCCGGCGGGCGGGCCCGGGCGGCCATCTCGCCGGCGCCGAGCCGCCGCCGGCCCCGCCGGTCGACGAGTGACCGCTGACGGCTGACGGCCCTCCGCGCTGCCGACGCGGAGGGCCGTCATCACCGGGGGTTATTCGGTGCTACCTGGGAGAAAACTGAGGTAGTTGAGACGATATTACCCCCGAACGGCACTGTTCGCGAGATCTGTCCGTTTAACGAACACCGCCGACCGGCGGCGGATCGGCAGCACGGCCCCTGTCCGTCCCCTCAGGTGCAGGGCAGAGGGAGGGCCTCAGTCAGACAGCCCGTGGAGTCAGCTATAAGTGGCGAGCGGACTCTCGATAGTGAGAATTACGCTCCCGGAACTGCTGTAAGCCTTGAACCGTGCTCGCGCATTCCAGTTGGAGTAATTATTCGGGTTGTCCACTACGAAAGGGGACTTCTGCTCGGAGCATGGACGCAGACTCGTCGACTTCCGTTCCACACCATTCAGGTCGATGATGAAAACCCGATAGCCGGCACAACTGGAGGGGTAGTCATCGACGAATGCCTGGCCCGAAACCGAAGCCGGATTGTCTTCTCCCAGCACGCACACCTTCGCGTCCCAGCCACCTTGTGTGTACGGGCTTCGGCAGTTCGCGGTGCCTGCCTGGGCAGGCGCTACGAAAAATCCGGAGGCCAGAATGCCCAACGTTGCCGCCGAGCACACCTTTGAACGTAGACGCACTGCAACCCCCGTTTATAGTCACGGAAAATACCTCCGTCGCAGTCATTCGCGGCGGCGCATCGTCGACGCTACCATCGCTGTAGAACTATGTCTCCCCTTGTGTCTAGCCTGCTCTGCTGCTAATCAAGGTCTCGTCGAACGCAACGTCATTTGGTTCAACCGATCGAGGGCGAGGCCGGCCCAAGAGCGCGGGGGGACCTGCTGCCCACCTATGGGCCGGCGGCGGATCGGCAGCACGGCCAGCATCAGCAGGCTGAGCAGCACGTACGCGTTCCGCACGACGAAGTCGACCGGATCGTCGGTGTGCACCATGCCGGTGCCCCAGTCCTGGAACGTCACCACCCCGTACACGATCACCACGCCCGTGCACGCGGCCAGCGCGAGCAGGCCGCGGCGTCGCCGGACGCCGGTCACGGTCGTGCGGTCGGCGTCCAGCGCCGCGTCGACCAGCACCACCACCGCCGGGATGAACCAGTAGAGGTGGTGCGTCCAGGTGATCGGCGAGATCAGGCCACCCACCAGGCCGGTCAGGGTGAGGCCGACGAGCGCGTCGCCGGCCCGGGCCGCCCGGGCCGCCCGCCACAGCCCGAAGCCGGCGATCGGCACCGCCAGCAACAGCCACGGCAGCCGGCCCGGCTCCTCCGGCGCGGTCATCCGGCTCAGCAGGCCGAACAGCGACTGGTTACCGGTGTAGTCGGTGCGGCCCACCCGGTCGGTGGCCCAGAGTTCGTGGGTCCAGAACCGCCACGAGTCCTCCGGGGCCACCGCCGCCGCGAGCAGCGTGGCCGCCGCCGCGGTCGCCGCCGCCACGGCCGCCGCCCGCCAGCGCCGGGCGGCCAGCAGATAGAGCAGGAAGATGCCGGGGAAGAGCTTGAGCGCCGCCGCCAAACCCACGCCTACGCCGGCCCACCGCCGACCCTGGGGTACGGCGAACAGCAGGTCGGCCAGGATCAGCACCACCAGCAGCATGTTGATCTGACCCAGCGTGATCGTCTCGCGGGTGCTCTCCACCGCCAGCACCAGCAGCACCGCGACGGTCAGGCCGAACCCGCTCGGCAGGTGGTGCCGCCGCAGCACCGGCAACACCAGCCAGCGGGTGGTCGCCGCCGTTCCGGCCAGCGTCAGCACCACGAAGACCGCGATGGCGACCCCGAGCGGCAGTAGCGCGAACGGCCGCAGCAGCAGCGCCGCGAACGGGGGGTAGGTGAAGTAGAGCGCGCCCTGCACCCGGTCCGGCTGGACGTAGTCGTAGAGCGGGTGACCGGCCGCCCACCAGTCCATCGCCCGCATGTAGATCTTCAGGTCGTAGTAGTCGTGCCGCAGCGCGGGCAGGTAGAGCGCGGGCAGCAGGGCGGCCAGCGCCAGCACCATGACCACCCGTCGGGCCGTGCGCCCGCCCGCGTCGTCCGGGGCGACGGCGGGTGGGACGTCGGGTTCGGCTGGCACGGGGAAACCCTAGCGGTCCACCTGCCCGACCGTGCCGAGGCGCGGGCGCGTCGGCGGCGCGTAGTCTGTTCCGGTGGCTGATCTTCTCGTCTGGATCGATTGTGAGATGACCGGGCTGGACCTGCGTCGGGACGCCCTGATCGAGGTCGCCGCGCTCGTCACCGACCCCGACCTGAACGTGCTCGGGGAGGGCGTCGACGTGGTGATCCACGCCGACGACGCGGCGCTGGACGGCATGCCGGAGATCGTGCGGACCATGCACGCGAAGTCCGGCTTGACCGAGGAGGTGCGCCGTTCCACGGTCACCCTGGCCGAGGCCGAGGACATGGTGCTCGACTACGTCACCAGCCACGTGAAGGATCCGCGCACCGCCCCGCTGTGCGGCAACTCGATCGCCACCGACCGGGGCTTCCTGGCCCGCGACATGACCCGGCTCGACGCCCACCTGCACTACCGGATGATCGACGTCTCCTCGATCAAGGAGCTGTGCCGGCGCTGGTACCCGCGGGTGTACTTCGGCCAGCCGCAGAAGGGTCTGGCCCACCGGGCGCTGGCCGACATCCGGGAGAGCATCCGCGAGTTGGAGTACTACCGGCGGACCCTGTTCGTGCCGCTGCCCGGCCCGGACGTGGAGACCGCGAAGGGCATCGCCGCGCAGCTCTGACGCCGGGCCGGAACCCGGTGGACGCGGTCGACCGGGGTGGGGCTATTATTGGTCCGCGCACCGCCCGGGCGACCGGAGCGGCGAGCATGGTGGCTGTAGCTCAGTTGGCAGAGCACCGGGTTGTGGTCCCGGTTGTCGTGGGTTCAATTCCCATCAGTCACCCCAACGACGAAGCCCCCTCCTCCGGGAGGGGGCTTCGTCGTGTGCGGGGTCGGTCAGGCGGTCGGCTCGTACGGCAGGGCGCTGCCCTTGACGTACTCGTCCCAGCTCATGTTCCAGTCGGTCCAGCCGTTGCCGTTCTGCAGCTTGCGCTCGGTGCCCTTGACCGTGATCGGGTCGCCCAAGCGGGTGTTGGCGAACAGCCAGTTGCCGTCCTTCATCGAGACGTTGACACAGCCGTGCGACACGTTCGTCTTACCCTGCACGCCCTCGGACCAGGGCGCCGCGTGGATGAACTCACCGCCCCAGGTGAGCCGCTGGGCATAGTCGATCTCGGTGCGGTAACCCTCCTCCGGGCCCAGCTCCTCCATGGTGTCGAAGACGGTGTGCCGGAGCTTCTCGATCACCACCATGGTGCCGCTGGAGGACGGGGTGCTCTTCTTGCCAAGGCTCACCAGGATCGTCTTGACCTTCTTGCCGTCCTTGGTGACGGTCATCCGCTTGGTGCGGTTGTCCACGGTCATCACGAACGACGGACCGATCTTGACGTCGACGGTCAGGTCGGAGCGGCCGTACCAGCCGTCGCCGAGCGGCAGCCCGGCCGCCTGCACCTGGTAGGAGACGGTGCTGTTGGCCTTCCAGAACGTCTTCGGCCGGTAGTGCACCTCGGTCGGGCTGATCCAGCGCCAGATGCCCTCCTGGGCCGGCGTGGCGGTCACCGTCATCCGGCGCTGCATGTCGTCGCGGTAGTCCGGCGGGATGGCCCGGCCGAACTTCACGATCAGCGGCATGCCCACGCCGACGACCTGGTTGTCGCCGAGGAAGCTGGTCACCCGCACCTGCTTGGCCGGCTTCGCCATGACGGTGAACGTGCTGGTGGCGGTGGCCGGCTTGCCGTCGTCGCCGGTGGCGGTCACGGTCGCGGTGTAGGTCTCGGCGTAGGACAGGGCGCCGGCCGGCTGCCAGCTCTTCCCGTCGGCGGCGAGCGTGCCCTCGACGGCCTTGCCGGTCGAGTCCTTCAGCTCGACGGCGGTCTGCTGCGCCTCGGTCGTGGTGAAGGTGATGGCGGTGGTCGCCGGCACGTCCTTGGCGTCGGCGGCCGGCTCGCTGATGGTGGCCGCCGCCTTCGGCGCCTTCTCGCCGCCGTCGTCACCGCCCTGCCAGCTCGACGGCTTGTCGTCGCCGCCACCGCCGGTGCAGGCGGACGTCAGAGCCACCGCCGCGGCGAGCACCGCCGCGGCGAGTGCGCGGCGACCACCGCGACGGGCGCTCCCGCCCCGGATCAGTCGGTCCTGGCCAGCTCGCATGATTCCCTCACAAGTGTGATGCCCGGTCCCCATCGTCTCTGGTGAGACGCGTGGGACCGGCAACCCGTTGCCGGGAGTGAAGCGGAACACCCCGGTGACGATGTAACGATTCTGTTGTCGCCCGGCGCTTGGTCGTGGGGGCGACTCGCCGGCCGCCCACCTTCGCGAGCGTGTCCGACCACGTTACGCCGCTCAGAACGGCGCGTCCTGCCCGCCCTTCGGCACCGGCAGGGCGCTGCCGGCGACGAACTGCGACCAGCTCATGCTCCACGCCGTCCAGCCGTTGCCCGGGACCAGGCGTCGCTCCGTGCCCTTCACCGTGATCGGGTCGCCGACCAGGGTCTTGCCGAACAGCCACCGACCCTCGGCCATCGACACGTTGACGCAGCCGTGCGAGACGTTGCGCCGTCCCTGCACGCCCTCGGACCAGGGGGCGGCGTGGATGTACTCGCCACCCCAGGTGATCCGCTGGGCGAAGTCGATCTTCGTCACGTACTGGTTGTCCGGGTCCGGCTCGTCGCGGGTGTCGAAGACCGTGGACTCCTTCTTCTCCATCACCACCATGGTGCCGCTGGAGGAGGGGGTGCTCTTCTTGCCCAGGCTCACCGGCAGCGTGCGGATCACCGCGCCGTTCTCCGAGACGGTCATCCGCTTGGTCGCGTTGTCCACCGTCATCTCGAACGCCCGGCCGATCTTCGCGGTGGCGCTCCGGTCGACGTTGCCGTAGCGGCCGTTGCTCAGCGGGATACCGGCCAGCGCCAGCCGCACCGTGAGCGTGGTGCCGGTCCTCCAGTACTCCGGGGCGCGGTAGTAGGCCTGCGTGCCGTTGTCGAGCCAGTGCCACGCGCCGGGCTGCGGCGGATCGGTCTGCACGAACATCCGCTTCTGCACCGCGGCCCGGTCCTTCTTCGGGATGCCCGGCGAGAACTCGGCGACCACGGGCATCGCCACGCCGTACGTCTTGCCGCTGAACAGGTATAGCCCCGAGCCGATCATCGACTTCGGCTTGGCCATCGTGGTGAAGGTGCTGGTGCCCAGATGGGTGGCGCCGTCCTTGTCGGTCCCGGTCACCGTGACGGTGTACTTCGTGCCGTACTTGAGCGGGGACGACGGCACCCAGCCGGTGCCGTCACGCCGCATCCGCCCGTTGACGGCGGCGCCGGCGGCGGTGGTGAGCACCACCTTCGACACCGTGCCGCCGCCGGGGATCCGCGCGCTGATCTCGGTGCTCGCCGGCCGGCCGGTCGCGCCGTCGGCCGGGCTCACCGCCAGCGGCGACGCGGCGGGAGCCGGATCGCCGCTCGGCGAGACGCTCGGCTCCGGCGCGGTGGACGAGACGCCACCGACCTCCTGCTGGCCGGGCATGAAGGCCGGCTTCTCCTCGTCGCCGCCGCACCCGGTCAGTGCCAGTGACGCCGTGAGGACCAGGACGCCCACCATCGCCCCGGCCCGCGCGAACCTGCCCATGCCCACCCCTGTCGTAGCGTGCCTGGCGGACATCGTGCCCCATCGACGCCACGCACCCGTGCCCCGGAGCGGTGCGATCGGGGGTTTTAGGGGCTTTTGTCGCTTAAGCTCGACCGAAGAGTGGAGCCCTGATATCGGATTGGAACGCGCCTCGACGGGCATGCTAAGGTTCTTCCCGTTGTCAGACGAGCGCCGCTAGCTCAACTGGCAGAGCAGCGGACTCTTAATCCGCGGGTTCGGGGTTCGAGTCCCTGGCGGCGCACCAACGAGCAAGGCCCTGATCCGGCACCGCATGCCGATCGGGGCCTTTTTCGTGTCCGCAGAATCCCGCCGGTAATCCTCGGGCCCTTGGCGACACAAGCCCCTGTGAGGGTCGCCGAGGCAATGGGGGTTCGGGTGGGTCCACCGAAGAACAGGGACGAGGGCTGGTTCACCGGCCTCTACGCCGCGGAGTACGCGAACGTCGTGCGGTACGGCCTGCGCCGGCTCGCGGACTCAGACGCGTCGGCCGAGTTGGCCCAGGAGGTGTTCGTCGTGGCCTGGCGTCGTCGCGACGAGGTGCCGGACCGCAGCCTGCCCTGGCTGTACGGGGTGGCCCGGCGGATCCTGGCGAACCACTGGCGGTCCCGGCGCAGCGCCCCGACCTCCTGCCCATCACCGGCGCCGACCTGGCGCGGGTCGCCAGTTCGTCGGGTGCCGACACCACCGTCGGGATCGCCGACGTGCGGACCGCGCTGTCCGTCCTCGGCGAATTCGATCAGGAGATCCTCCGGCTGATCGGCTGGGAGGAGTTGACGGTTTCCGAGGCGGCCCAGGTTCTCGACTGTACTCGGGCGACCGCTGCGGTGCGCCTGCATCGCGCCCGCCGCCGCCTCGCCGAGGCGATGTCGGACCGGCCCGCCCGGCCCCGGCGCCCCGTGTTGTCGACCACGCGAGAGGAGCTGTGATGTTCGAAGCAGAACGCACCCGTGCCATCCTCGGCCCGGTCGACCCGGCCCGGGCCGTCACCGTGACGCCGCCGCTGGTCTCCGCGGACGAACTGATCGACCGCGCCGGGGCCATCGAGGCGGTCGTCCCGCGTCGCCGCGCACGCCCGACCCGCCGGCTGGTGCTGACGGCTGGGACGCTGGCGGTCGCGGTCGGTGCCGTGGCCGTCCTCCAGCCGTTCGACAGGTCCGCACCGGACGGTACGGGTGGGCCCGGAAGCACGGCGGGAACGGTGCTCGCGCCAGTCTCGTACCAGTTCGAGGCGGACGCGCCGGAGGCCGGGCCGCACCTGCGCGCGCTGGCCGGCACGATCAAGGACGCGAAGTACGATCACCTCGGCGGGCGCTACGTGTACCACCACACGAAGGTGTGGGGCGACCCGGTGATGACCTCTGCCGACGGCCGTCACCACGTCGCCTTCGCCGGCGAGACGAAAGTCTGGCAGGCCGCCGACGGGACCGGCAGCCAGCTCAACACGCAGTTGGAGCCGGAGTACCCCGACCAGGAGTCCCGCGACTACTGGCAACGCAAGCTGGACTCGCGTCCGGCAGTCGACGCCTCGGGGGCACCGGCCATGATTCCGCTGCCGCCCATGGGCCTAACGCCACCGTCGGCGGATCCGTCGGCGCTGCGCGGACTACTCAAGGTCGAGTTCGGGCCGGGCGCCGTGAGCAAGGAGGTCAGCGGCCTCTACGCGCAGTTTGTCATTCCGCGTGCGACCCGAGCGGAGATCCTGCGGATCCTCGCCGATGTACCAGGCTTCCGCTGGCGGGGGCAGGTGACGGACCGGGCCGGTCGGAGCGGGGTCGCCGTCACCTTCGACGACCGCGAGAACGACGCGCAATCTCTCCTGATCTTCGACCCGAAGACGGGTGAGCTGATCGCCGACGAGCGGCTGACGCTGTCGCCCGTGCGCATCAGCGCCTACCGCGTGATCCTCGACGCCGCCCGGACCGATCGAGTGGGTTGAACGCAGTACGCGCGGGTCGCGCACTGGTCAGCGCAGGGCCGGGATGTCGTGGAGCTGATCGGGGCGAAGTCTCTCCCGCATGATGCCCGGCGGCCGTTCCCGGTCGGGCGAGCACGTGACGACCTCGTCCGGCGTGATCGCGAAATCGACGTTGAAGTCGTGATCGGCGTAGGGCAGCGCCTCATCGAGGAGCTGGCTGCGGTGGATGGTCGTGGCGACCGTGGTGTTCGCGGTCACGAGCCCGGCCTCGATGAGGAGGGCGATCTCCAGGTCGGAGTAGCCGGCTCCCTTGCCGACTCGCACGCGTGGTCGTGTCGCTGGGTGGCGTCCCAGACGAGTTGGCCCAGGAGCGTGGCTGACTCGGCGAGCGCGTTCTGCCACACCGCGCTGTTCCACAGCGCCTGGAGGTCGGTCTCGCAGTAGGTGCGGAAATTGTCCGTGCCCCCGCCGTTGTAGTTGTGTACCATGCCCAGGCCGGACCAGGCGAGGAGCTGGTAGTCGGCGTTCAGGTTCTGCGCGGTCAGGGCGCCGAACGTGACGTCGGCGTTGGAGTTGCGGGTGACGCCCCCGTTGCCGGAGCAGTCGCGGGTCGTCGACATGTTGCCATAGCCGGCCGTCCAGGAGTCGCCGATGAACTCGATCTGGCGGCTGCGGGCGGCCGGCTTGGCCAGGATCGCGCCACCGGGGGCGGCCACGAGACCGCCGAACTCGCCCGCCGCCCACGGGCTTTCGGTGCGCTTGACCAGCCGTACGGTGTGGTCGGCGTCGGGGAGGTCGCGGACCCAGTAGGTGGTCCGGCCCGGAGTGACCAGGGTGGCGACCGTCGTGCCGTCGACCTGCACGGCGTAGTCGTTCTGGCTGTCGTTAAGGACGATCCCCACGCCGGTGCCGCGGAACCGGCCCTCGAAGTAGGTGCCGGGCCAGGTGTACTGGACGCTGGTGCCGGCCGGCCGCACCCGCCCCACGGTGTGCGTCTGCTCCAGCACCCCGGAGGCCGGCGGCGGGGTGTTCGGCGGCGGCCCGCTGGTCGGTGGCGGGCTGGTGGGTGGCGGGCTGGTCGGCGGTGCGCTGGTGGGCGGTGGCGCGGTCGTGGTGGGGGTCGGACGGCCGGCGCACGGCACACCGTTGAGCGCGAAGTCGGTGGGCGCCGGGTTGGACGTGTTGTTCCACGAGCCGCCGAAACCGAACTGGGTGGTGGCCCCGGTGCCGAGGCCGCCGTTCCAGGCGGCGTTGGTGACGGTGACCCGGCCGGCGGACTGGGTCGCCGTGCCGTTCCACGCCTGCGCGACCACCTGCCCGGCGGTGAACGACCAGGTCAACCGCCAGCCGGTCAGCGGGTCGCCGAGGTTGGTGACGTCGACGTTCGCGCCGAAGCCGCCGGGCCACTGACTAATCACCGTGTAGGTGACCCGGCAGCCGGCGGCGGCCTGCGCGGCGACGGCGGAGGTGAGCGCGGCGGCCACGGCGACGGCGGCGGCGGTGAGCACCGCCGCCGCCGACCGGAGCCGGACATGCGTGAGTCGCATCTGTGCTCCTTGTCCGGATGCGCTACGAGCCGGAGCAGGTGAGCCCGCTCGGCGCCGGTGAGCTGCTGCCGTTGGCGAGGAAGCCGAAGGTCGTCGACCCGCCGGCGTTGAGGCTGCCGTTGTAGGCGGCGTTGCGGATGCTGACCGCGCCGGTGCTGCCGGTGGCCACCCCGTTCCACACGTTGGCGATGCTCTGCCCGCCGGCGAGGGTCATCCGGACCGTCCAGCCGGTGACGGCCCGGGTGCTGCTCACGGTCACCTCGCCCTGGAAGCCGCCGGTCCAACTGCTGACCAGCCGGTAGCTCGCGGTGCAGACCCCCGAGGGGTCCGACGGCGGCGGGGTGCTGGGCGGGGGCGTGGTGGGCGGGGGCGTGGTGGGCGGGGGAGGGGTGCCGTCCGGGGCCACGGCCCGGCCGGTGGCCGGCGAGATCATGCCGGCGCAGAGTCCCCGGCTCGACAGGTTGCTGACGATCCGTGGGATGGCCGCGATCGTGTTCGCCGGCCAGTCGTGCATCAGGATGGACTGCCCGGCCTGGAGGCGGCTCGCGTTCTGGACGATCTGGTCGGTGCTGGCGTTGTTCCAGTCCTGGGAGTCCACGTCGGCGTTGATCTCGGTCAGCCCGAACTGGGCCTCGACCGCCCGCAGCGTCGCGTTGGACTCCAGGTAGGGCGGTCGGAACAGCTTGGGGGCCTCGCCGGTGGCCTGCTGGATCGCCTGCTGGGTCTGGGAGATCTCCGAGGTCATCTGCGCCTGGCTGAGCTGGGTCATGTGGGGGTGCGTCCAACTGTGGTTGCCGACCCACATGCCGGCGTCCCGCTGGGACCGGGCCAGCGCCGGGTTGGCCTGCACGTTCTGGCCGACGTTGAAGAACGTCGCCCGTACGCCGGCCGCCTTGAGGGTGTTGATCAGCGTCGTGGTGTTGCCGGGGGTGGGGCCGTCGTCGAAGGTCAGCGCCACGTAGCCGGTGCAGGCGGCGGCCATCGAGGGCCCGGCGGTGACGGCGAGGCCGGACGTGACGGCGGTCAGGAGGGCGGCGGCTGCGGCCACCACCACCGCCGGGCGGCGCGAGGGTCGGGTCGGGGCAGCCGTCGGTGCGACCGGGAAGGGTGTCATCGAGGTTCTCCCGCTGGGGTTCGAGGTGCTGCTCGGCGCCCTGCGGATCACGTCGCCCGGAGTCGGTCCGCATCGCCTCGGCGCGGCGCTGGCAGCGATGTCCTGTCGGTGGCCACGGTGCGATCCGTGGCCAGCCCGGCTCCGCTGCGATTATGCCGTTCGAATTTGACGACCGTCAATCGATGCGGGGAACGGCTCGCGCAGTGTGAACGCCTCCGCCGACGGCCCGTCGCGCCGCAACGCCTCCAGCCGGTCGGCCGCCTCCTCGATGGACGGCAGCGTGCCGGCCGGGATCCACCAGAGCGCCAGGTGCTCCGCGTCGAGCGGGACGAACCAGTCCCGCCGCCGGCGCATCGGCTCCAGGTGTGCGGTCCGGTAGACGAAGGCGCGCAACGACTCGACCGACTCCCACACGGTCAGGTTCACGATGACGTCCGGCTCGAAGGGCCGGAAAGCGGTCGCGTCGCCGGAGTCGTCCTGCAACCGCCAGACGTAGCCGGGGGAGCGTTCGGCCAGGTCGTGGATCTCGGGCAGCCGGGCGACGAAATCGGCGAGTTCGGGGCTGTCGATCGGTGCGCGCAGTCGGGCGATGTTCAACTGCGCGAGGTGATGGTCGGCCATGGAGCCAGATTACCTTCTATGTCAATGCTCATTGTTTTTAGAGTGGATCGCCACGCAGCAGCCGGTCGGACCCGGATCGAGCCGCGCCACGTGGCCGCCGTCGCCCACCACCGCTTCGAGCATCGCCAGGTTCAACCCGCAGACCAGCCCGGGGTGCGAGTGCGCCAGCGCGTCGAACGGGCAGTTGCGCAGCCGGATCGTCCGGTCGGCGTCCTCGTACGGCTCGTAGCCCAGCGCCGCCAGCCGCGGGATGGCATCCCCGCCGGCGAGCTTCGCCCCCTGCTCGGCGGCGGCCGCGTACGCCGCCGGCTCGGCCCCGACCCGCTCGATCGCGCTCGCCAACACCCCGGCCAGCAGCCGGTAGTCACGCGGCGGCACGGTCACCGTGTGCTCGGCCGCAGACCGGCGGTACAGCTTCGCCGGCCGTCCCGCCCCCGGCCCGCCGGCGCGGGGTGCGTTGGCCGACTCCAGCAGCCCGGCGTCGGTCAGCTTGTCCAGGTGGAACGCCGCCAGGGTGCGGCCGATGCCGACCGCCTCGGCCACCTCGTTGCGGCCCACCGGCTCGGCCTGTGCGGCGACGTACTCGTAGACCGTCCGGCGCACCGGCTCCCGCAACGCGGCGATGGCCTCCAGTGACATGGCCCCGACGCTACCCGGGCGGGCGCCGACGCTCGGAAGATGTCAGCGTGGCCGGGCAACCGATCGGTGGCCGTGCGGGTCTAGTAGCGGTGGAAGCCGAGGTCGGTAGGGGGAGCATCCGTGGACGCGGGCATTGAGGCCGAGCTTCACTCATTCGTCGAGGCGCGCTATCTGCATCTGCGTCGCACCGCCTACCTGCTCTGCGGCGACTGGAAACGCGCGGAGGACCTGGTGCAGAACGTGCTCGCCCGGCTGGTCGTCGCGGCCCGTCGTCGTTCGATCGACTCGCTCGACGCGTACGCCCGCATCATTCTGACCCGGGTCTATCTCGATGACCGCCGGCGCTATCCGCGCTGGCGGGAGCGGTCGCTGGCGGAAGTCGTCGAGCATCCGACACCTCCCGGCGACCAGGCGCTGGCGTTGACGGTGCTCGGCGTACTCCGCGCCTTGCCGCCTCGTCAGCGCGCGGCCGTGGTGCTCCGCTACTGGGAGGACCGGAGCACCGAGGAGACCGCGGAGTTGCTCGGCGTCACCACCGGCACCGTCAAGAGCCAGTGCGCCAAGGCGTTGGCGACACTGCGGGAACTCCTGACCGACCACCGGCCGCAACCGTCCGTCACGGGAAGTGGGGAATCATGACCAGCGATCAGGACATCAAGGGGCTGCTGACGATCGCGACGGGGGACGAGCCGCCGCCGACAGCCGGGCCGACGGACGTCTTCCGGGGCGCGCGCACCATCCAGCGCCGTCGTCTGGTCAGCGGCCTGGCCGGGGCGGGCGTACTCGGCGTGGCCTTGACGGTCGGCGTCCTCGTCGCCACGTCGGGCCACCCCGGCGGCCGGGACACCGGCGCCGCGCCGGCCGGTCCCGGGACGACGCGGGTGGCCGCCGCGCCCTCGCCGTCGGCGGTCGACCCGCTGGAAACGTTGCGCGGGCTGCTGCCGGGGCAGATGAAGACCAGCGACGAGCGGTCCGACGGGGGCTTCGCCGGCCTCGTACTGATCGACGGCGCCGGTCGGACCGCGGTGGAGGTGAACGTCCAGCCGGGCTTCCCGGCGGGTGCGGGCAAGGCCGGCGGCGCCCGGCTGCTCGACCGTTACGACTGCGCGAAGCGGGCCGATCCCGCCGGCACCCGATGCGTGGCGTCGATCCTGCCCGACCAGACCAGGATCGTCGGCATCGACGGCCCGGCCGGCGAGTCGGACCCCGGTGTGCTTCGGCGTCAGGTCGATGCGCTCGGCGCCGACGGCCTGCGGGTCGTGGTGACCGCCTGGAACGCGGCCGAGCCGCGTCACGGTCCGGCCACCCGTCAGTCGCCCGCGCTCGACGGCGACCAGCTCCGACGGATCGCGACGAGCCAACGGTGGCGCACGGCGCCGACCGGGGAGTCGACCCGGGCCGGCGGCTCCTCGGGCGGCGGACGGGTCAACTGAGCATTTCTCGATCGAACGGCAGGGGGCCTCGGTGCGACGGTGTGGCGGCCCGATTGGCCCGAAGTGGCGAATGATCTGATCCGCCGCCGGTTCCCCGTGATCGAAATCCGCAACCGGGCTCGGCGAGGCCTCGAAGGTCCTGCCCATCCGCATCCCGGGCCCCCGCCGGTCGAGGCCCTCCGACCGGCGGATCTCGTCATCGAGCGGGGTGAGTACGTGACGGTGATGGGGCCTTCCGGCTCCGGCAAGTCCACCTTCCTGAACATCGTCGGGCTGCTCGATCGACCGACCACGGGGCGGTACGAGCTGGACGGCATCGACGTCGACGACCTTCGTGAGGGCGACCGCTCGGCACTGCGCGGCCGGCGGGTCGGCTTCGTCTTCCAGTCGTTCCACCTGCTGCCGTACCGCAGCGCGGCCGAGAACGTGGCGCTGGCCCAGTTGTACACCGGACCCACCGGCCGGGAACGGCGGCGGACCGCGCTGGAGGTCCTGGAACGGGTCGGGCTCGCCCACCGTGCCGACGCCCTCCCGACGATGCTCTCCGGCGGGGAACGTCAACGGGTGGCGATCGCGCGTGCCCTGGCCAACCAGCCGAGCCTGCTGCTCTGCGACGAGCCGACCGGCAACCTCGACAGCGAGACCGCGTCGGCGGTGCTCGCGCTCCTCGACGAGGTGCACACCGCCGGCTACACGGTGATCGTGATCACCCACGACCCGGAGGTGGCCACGCGAGGCCCGCGCCGGATCACCATCCGCGACGGAGTCCTGAATGGATAGGCGCCCCCGGCTCACCATCCGAGACCTGGTCGGAGAGGCCGTCTCCGGCATTCTGCAACGCCCCGGCCGGGCGACCCTGACCATGCTCGGCACCGTGCTCGGCATCGGCGCGATGGTGGCGATCCTCGGCCTCACCACGACGGCGAGCGGCCAGATCGACAGGCGGTTCACCGCCCTCGCCGCGACCGAGGTGACGGTGGAGGACGTCGGCGCGGACGAGATCAGCAACGAGATGAGCTTCCCCGCGGACTCGAGCAGCCGGATCCGCCAGATCAACGGCGTCGTCCGCGGTGGTGTCCTGTGGCCGTTGCCGTTACGCGGCGCGACCGTCAGCGGCGTGCCCGGGCTCGGCGGCAACGGTGACGGGCTGGCCCTCTACGCCGCCGAGCCCGACGCGATCGCGACGCTGCACCCGGTGATGCGGGCCGGCCGGATCTTCGACGCGTTCCACACCGGCCGGAGAGAACGGGTGGCGGTGCTCGGCGCCGGCGCGGCGAGTCGACTCGGCATCACCCGGCTCGACGCCTACCCCGCCGTGTTCATCAACGGCACGCCATACCTGGTCATCGGCATCATCGACGACCTGCAACGGCAGCCCGAGCTGCTGCTCGGCGTCATCCTGCCGGCGTCGACGGCGCTTCGGGCGTACGGGCCACCGATCGACCAGCCGGCGCGCATGGTGGTGGAGACGCGGCTCGGAGCGGCCCGGGTCGTCGCCGAGCAGGCGCCGCTCGCGCTCCGGCCGGACGCGCCGACCCGGCTCCGGGCCCTCGCGCCACCGGACCCGCAGACCCTGCGCGGCAACGTGACCGGCGACCTGAACATCCTGTTCGTCGTGCTCGCCGCCATCACCCTGGTGATCGGCGGCGTGAGCATCGCTAACACCACATTCGTCGCGGTCCTGGAACGGACCAACGAGATCGGGCTGCGGCGTTCGTTGGGTGCCCGGCCACGGCACGTCGCGGCCCACTTCCTGGCCGAGTCGGCCGCGCTCGGCACGCTCGGCGGGCTGGTGGGCACGAGTCTCGGCGTCGTCGTCGTGCTGGCGGTGGCGGTGGCGCAGGAATGGACGGCCGTCCTCCAACCGTGGACCGTCCTGTCGGCGCCGCCGGCCGGCATGCTCGTCGGCGTGGCGGCCGGCCTCTACCCGGCGATCCGTGCCGCCCGGACCGAACCGGTGGAGGCGCTACGTCGCTGACGACCGGAGGGCGCCGGCCCGGGAACGACCGGTCCCCGACAGTGCACGGGAATCCCGGGCCCACGCCCCTACAGTCCCCACCATGAGATGGACGGTGCGATCCACGACCGGGCTCGCCGTACTGGTGGCGGCCCTGCTGGCCGGGTCGGTGAGCGCCGCCGCGGCGCCCGCCGACGGCGGCCTCGGCCTGGCGCTGCGCCCGGGGCAGGCGGACTACCGCGCCGGCGACCAGGTCCGCCTGGACCTCACCGTCACGAACGCCACCGGGTCGGCGTGCGCGCTGCCCACCAGCGCCGTCGGCACCGTCCAGATCACCGGGGTACGCCGGGACGGACGCGATCTCACACCGACGCTGGCCCGCAGCTTCCACGACGACGGGATCGCGGCCTCGGCCACCGCCGGCCTGACCACCGTCGAGCCCGGCGCGACGGCCACCGTGGCGCTGACCGGGGTCCGGCTGCACGACGGCGACGCGCCCGGGGACGTCGTACTCCGCTCGGTGGCCGCCACCGGAGACGGCGGCGGCCTGGACTCGCTCTGGTCGGTCGGCGCTCCCGGCCGGTACGAGGTCACCGCCAGCTACGTGACGCTCCCGGTCACCGGCGCGGCGAATCTCTGTCCGGGCGCGACGGCGCTGCGGACCGCCGCGTTCACGGTCGGCGACGGCGGCGCGCCCGGCCGCCGCTGGCTCTGGCCGGCGGCCGGCGCGCTCTTGCTGGTGTTGCTCCTGGGCGCGCTCGTGATCCTGCTGCGGGCCCGCCGCCGTCGGCCGACCGCCGCCGCCGTGGCGCTGCTGTTGGTGGCGGTGGGCGCGCTGGTCGGCGGCGGTTCCCGGCCGGCCCGGGCGGACTACACCGTGGACCCGACCTCGGGCGTGCCAGTCACCGGCGTCGACTTCCAGGCCGCCGTGGACGGCTGCCTCAAGGGGTTCGCCGAGCCAGGTGGGGACCCGTCCGGCCTGCTGCCCCGCCTGAAGGACAAGAAGAGCCCCAAGGTGCGGATCATCCCCACCACGGGCGGCTCGGGCGCGTTCGAGACGCCGGAGAGCACCGACGGCAAGGGCTCGTCCACTGTCACCTGGAACCCGACCTCCACCGACGCGTACGACGACGGGGTGGCCCGGGACCCGTGCGCCGCGCTCTACCACGAGCTGAACCACGCCGACGACATCTCCCGCGACGTGGTCCCGCCGGGCCAGTGCGGGAGCACCGGGATCCCCACCGCCGAGGTGAAGGCGACGCTCGCGGAGAACCGCTACCGGGTGGCCAAGGGCCTGCCGCCGCGCACCCAGTACAAGGGAAACCCGCTGCCGAAGAGCCTCGACGAGTGCAAGAAACCGGCGAAGAAGACGCCCCCGCCGAAGGGGCCGGTGAAGCTCTGCGAGAACGGCGCCGACTGCGGCGGCACCAACGGTGACCCGCATCTGGTCACCTTCGACCGGGCCTACTACGACTTCCAGGCCGTCGGCGAGTTCACGCTGGTCGCCGCGGTGGGCGGTGACCCGCTGGAGGTGCAGGTCCGGCAGGCGCCGATGGCCGGCACCCGCACCGCCTCGGTCAACTCGGCGGTCGCGTTCCGGGTCGGCGCCCACCGCGTCGCGCTCACCCTCACCGGCGGCGCCACGAGGGTGCACGTCGACGGCGCGCCGCTCGCCGCGCCGCCGGAACGGACCGACCTGGCCGGCGGCGGCACCCTCACCCGCCGTGCCTCCGACACCGGGCCCGACGACGGGTACGACCTGACGTGGCCGGACGGCTCCGCCGCCGCTGTGGACCAGATCGGCCGCTACGGCTACCGGGTGCTGGTCCGGCTCGCCGAGGCCCGGGCCGGGAAGGTACGCGGCCTGCTCGGCGACTTCGACGGCGACGCGGGCGACGACATCGCCCCCGCCACCGGCGCCGCCCTCGCCCAGCCCGTGCCGTTCGCCAAGCTCTACCCGGCGTACGCGGACAGCTGGCGGATCACCGCGGACCGTTCGCTGCTGCACTACGACGAGGGGGAGGACACCGGCACGTTCACCGACCGGAGCTTCCCCGAGCGGCAGGTGACCACCGGCGACCTCGACCCGGCCCGGCGCGCCGCCGCGGAGCAGATGTGCCGGTGGGCCGGCGTCACCGCCGCCGGCCCGCTCGCCGAGTGCGTCTTCGACGTCGCGGTGAGCGGGCGGCCCGAGTTCGCCGTCGCCAGCGCCACCACCGAACGGATCAGCCCGCCGGTCGTCGCGCCGATCACCGCCGTGCCGGTCGCCACCGCCAGCCTGACCCCCGGCGGCGATCCGCTGACCTTCCCCGGGCGCGCCGGGGACGCCGTCTTCGTCGACGTCACCGCGCCCGGCATGGGGGACCGCTGCTCGCCGTATCTGCTCGCCGACCCGGGCGGGCGGGAGATCGCCGGCGGCTGCAACATCAACGGCGCCGGCTACGTCGACCGCGTCGACCTCACCGCCACCGGCACGTACGCGCTGCGGGTCGCCGCGGCGCCCGGCGACACCGGCCGCGCCGCCGTCCGGGTCTACGTGGCCAGGGACAGCGGCGGCACGCTGCAACCGAACGGCCCGGCCGTGACCGCGTCGATCGAGCAGCCCGGCGCCCGGGCGCGCTACCGGTTCGCCGGCCGTAAGGGCGAGCGCGTCTTCGTCGAGGTGCCCGAGAGCACGCTGCCCGACCAGTGCTCCCCGCTGGAACTGCGGGACCCGGAGGGGCAGTTGGTGAGCAGCGGGTGCGTCATCAACGGCGTCGGCGAGATCGACGGCACGCTCCTGCCCGCCGACGGGACGTACACCGTGGTGGTCGACCCGACCGAACGCGGCACCGGCGCCGCCACGCTGCGCCTGGTCGCCGGCCGGGACCGCGACGCCGCGATCACCGTCGGCGGGCCGCCGGTCGTCGCCGACGTCGACCGCCCCGGCGCGGTCACCGGCTACCGGTTCACCGCGGCCGCCGGGACGTCCGTGACGGTGACCGCGACCGCCGCGACGCTGCCCGACCAGTGCGGCGTGCTGGTGCTGCGCGCGCCGGACGGCGGCACGCTCGCCACCGGCTGCGTGATCAACGGGGCCGGCGGGATCACGTCGACGACGCTGCCGGCGGCCGGTGTCTACGTGCTCCAGGTCGACCCCTCGGGGCCCGCGACCGGGCAGGTCACGGTGGCTCTGCGGTGAGACGGCCCCCTGCGTGCGGGGGTCGGTGCGGCGGCTGCTAACGTTCCGTCCCGTTGTCGGTGAGCGCCGCTAGCTCAACTGGCAGAGCAGCGGACTCTTAATCCGCGGGTTCGGGGTTCGAGTCCCTGGCGGCGCACCAACGAGAAGGGCCCTGGCCCGGTGGTTCACACCGGGTCGGGGTCTTCTTCTCGTACGCGGGCGGTGGGTGGTCGCTCGGTGGGTGCTCGAGGGCCGTTGGACCGGGCCGGGGTTGCTGGGACATGTGGTTGTTCCGTGGACGACTGCCCTCATGGTCATCTCTGAGGTGGCCAGCCTGCATCGGGCCTTCGGGGTCATTGGGCATCCGCCAGTCCGGGCGTCGATGCACCGCACCCCTTCACGATGCCTTGGCCGCTTCCAGCCCTCTGGTCCTGACGAGGTCAGCGGCGTGGTGCTGGAGTCAGCGGCGTCCTGCTGCCCTGCTAGCCCTACTCTGGCGGCATGAGGGAACCAGCGCGGACCGGACCTGGTAGGTGCTGATGAACCGGCATGCAGAGGCACCTGCCCAGGCGATCCCTGACGCGATCCGGGCTGATATGGAGACGCTGTGGCGCTACCACGACATGCGTCACGAATTGCGCCCGTGCGACGTGGGGATCGGATTGGGCAGTCATGACCTCGGGGTGGCTGTCATCGCGGCGCGCTTGTTTCACGAGGGCCTGTTCCCCAGGATCGTGTTCACCGGCGCGAACGCCCCGACGACCGTCGAGCGGTTCCCACGGGGAGAAGCAGTGCACTACCGCGAGTACGCCATTGAGCAGGGCGTACCCGGGGAGGCGATTCTCGTGGAGCCGCGTGCCACGAACACCGCTCAGAATCTGGAGTACTCGCGTCAGCTCCTGACTGAACACCAGATTCCGGTGCGGTCGGTGCTGATCATGTCGCGGCCCTACCAGCAGCGTCGGGCCTACGCCACCTGCAGGCTGGTGTGGCCGGAGGTCGATGTGGTGTGCGCGTCGAACCCGCTCGAACTGGACGACTACGTGCGCAGCATCGGCGACCCGCGGCGGGTGGTGGACATGCTGGTCGGCGACACGCAGCGGATCGAGGTGTACGCCGAGCGCGGGTTCGCGATCCCACAGGAGATGCCGGACGAGGTGCGGACGGCGTTCGAGCGTCTGGTGGCGGCCGGCTACACGAGCCGGCTGATCTGAGTCCAGTTACCAGCGGGGTCCACCCGAGCGGACGCCCATTCGGTCGCTGAGTTCGACGGCCAGTCGTGGTGGCCGGGGGCGGGTGAGGATGTCCCGGACGAGGTCGCGGGAGAGCTGGTGGTAGCGCACCTGGTCGGGCCCGAGGGTCTCGGCGTCCAGAAGCGCAGCGAGCGCGTCGTCGATGCGGTTCCACCGGGCAAGGGCTCGGGCGGTTTCGATGGCGTGCCGAACCTGCCGCTCGACGGGCACGGTACTGGTGTCGAGTGGGGCGCCGATGGCGATGGCGCGTTGCACATCGCCGAGTTCCATCGCCACGGTCGTCTTGTGGATCGACACGTTGGTCGGCCCGAACGCGGTCCACACGTGGTTGCCATCGGCGCCGAGCCGCTGCGCGGCGGCATCGGCCTCGGCGATGTGGGTGTCGGCGGAGGCGCGGTCGTCGTCCCTCGCGGCGGCCAGCGCGCAGACGAGGTGCAGGCTGCCGTAGACCGACAGCAGCTGCGGAGTCGGCTTGGCGAGCCGTGGTTCCAGGAACTGCGCTGCCGTGGCGGCGAGGCCGCGGGCTTGGGCGTACTCACCGATGGACGCCAGCGAGTGTGCGGCGGAGCGGCTGAGTGAGCCGATGACGACGTGGTCATGGCTGGCGTTGGCGGCGGCCAGTCCTCGGCTGGCGGCGGTCCACGCGAGGTCACCTTCGCCGAGCTTGGTGAGGAACAATGCGGCGAGCTGGTGGGCGTAGGCGGTCATCGCGTGTGCGCGCTGGCCGTCGTCTCCGTCGTACGCCTCGGTGGCGGTGAGGCAGTCGTGGATGAGGTAGGGCAGCCGGCGGGCGAGGGTGCCGTATCGGGAGTGCTGGTAGGCGGTCCAGATTTCGGCGACGTCGTTCTCGATTTCGCACAAGGTAGGTGCCTCGCTGGCTCCCGTGCTGGCCAGCGTCGGCGCGAGGTGACGATAGTCGTGAAGCGCGGCCCGCAAAGCCGGGATGGTCTCGCGACCTGAGTCGTCCGACCACTCGAACAGGCTCGGCGCGCCGATCAGGTCGCCGAGGGACACGTCGAGGGCCTTGGCGATGGCGCGTATGACCGACAGCCGGTCCAGGTCGGCCCGGTTCGTCTCGACTTTGCGTAGCCATTCCTGTGTCTTGCCGACCAGACCGGCCAGCACCTCCTGGGAGAGTCCTCGCCGACGCCGGTAGAAGGCGACGCGCTGGCCGATCGTCATGTCGTCCGTCATCCCTCGCACACCATCACCCTGCCCGCTGAAGCGCGCCGGACCCGGTACGGATTTTCCCGGTCCTCCGAAGGGGCCGCCCCTACGTTCAGTTCACCCCGGATCACCGGCGTGTGTCGATGCCGGTATCGGGATGGCTGATAGGGAGCTGCAGATGGAGGGATCGATGAGCGGCGCTCCACACCACGGTTTGGGCCGCTGGCTCGGCCCGTCCGGGAGCGAACTGTCTCGACGCTTTCCCCGCTTGCGTACCGCCGTGAGGGCTGCGTGGGTGGGTGATCGGCGGTCTGCTCCCAGCCGCCGTGGCGCGGCGGCGGGCTCGCCATTCCCCCGGCGAGCCCGCCGCTCATCGTCCCTGGTGGGGATGGCGGCATGACGGTGTACGTCTCGCGTAACGCCATGGCCAGCCAGTCCCGGCACCCCGAGCTCAGGTGGACGGCCCCGCCGGGGCAGGTGTGGCCCGCTGACCCGCCGCTGCTCACCTTCGTGTGGCGTCGGCTGTTCGAGCAGCAAGCCCGCGAAGGCGGTCGCCGGTGACTGGCCAGCAGCGCCGTCCCGCGGCGAACCGGCTCGCGCCGGCCGAGGTGGAACATCTGCCGATGCGCCCGCTGTGGCGGTGCCGCCGATGCGGGCAGCCGTGGCCCTGCGGCGCAGCGAAGCTCGCGCTCCTGGCCGAGTACCGAGAAGTGCCGGTGAGCCTGTTCCTCTACCTGGCCAGCTGCCTGTACGACGCGATCGACGACCTTCACCGGCTCAACCCGAGCGTCACGGGCAGCGCCGCCGACATGTTCGACCGGTTCCTCGGCTGGCCCGCCCGCCATACCCACGCCTACCGCGTCAGCACCCCCACGGACTTCAGCATCGAGGAGGCTCCCTCGTGAACGGCATCGGCCTCATTAACGCCACCGGCCAGCCAGCGATCGCCGGCAGCTTCCACACCCTGGTCGTGCAGCCGACGAGCTTCTGCAACCTCGACTGCACCTACTGCTACCTGCCCGATCGGAGATCCCGCCGCCTGATGAACGCGGCGGTCGCGCAGGCCTGCGCCGAATCGGTCGCCCAGCAGAACAGCGGTCATCCGGTGAGCGTCGTGTGGCACGGGGGCGAACCCATCGCCACACCCATCGAGCTGTTCCGGGACCTCTTGGCCCCGTTCGAGCAACTGCGGCGCGCAGACATGGTGCGTCACGAGATCCAGACGAACGCGACGCTGATCAACCGACAGTGGTGCGAGCTGTTCACCGCTTACGGCTTCGAGGTCGGGGTCAGCATGGACGGACCAGGCGCGTTGAACCGCAACCGCCTGGACCGGGCGAGCAATCCGACGGACGCGCGAGCCCTGCGCGGCATGCGGATCCTGGCCGAAGCGGGGCTTGGGTACTCGGTGATCTGTGTGGTCACCCCGGAAACCATCGACCACGCGGATGCCCTCGTCGACTTCTTCACCGGCCTGCCCGGCTGCGAGTCGGTCGGCTTCAACATCGAGGAGCAGGAGGGCACCGACCGGGCACCGGTGTCGGAGGATGCCGCGTACCGGTTCTGGCAGCACCTCATCGCACGTCGCGTCGGCGGCAGCCCGCTGCGGATCCGCGACGTGGACCGGCTGGCCGACTATCTCGCCGCCACCCGCGCTGGGCGCGTCCACCACGCCCCGTACGAGCCGATCCCGACCGTCTCCTGGGACGGGAAGGTGGTGCTGCTGTCACCGGAACTGCTCGGCACCACCGAGCCGCGATACGGCGACTTCATCGCCGGCAACGTCCTCCACCAGCCGATCACCGCCATGCTCGCCCGCGCCGGCGACCTGGACTACGTCGCCGAGTTCATCACGGCCCTCAACGACTGCGCCGAGCACTGTGCCTTCTACGACTTCTGCCGTGGCGCCCAGGCCGGCAACCGCTACTTCGAGCACGCGACATTCACCGCCCGGGAAACGACCTACTGCCGGACCACCCGACAGGCCCTCGTCCGCGCCGCCGCGGACCACCTCGCCCCTCCAGGAGAAGCACCATGACCAACGCCCTCGCGGTCCTCGTCAACGCCGCACCCGAGCAACTCACCCGCCTCGGCGTCGACCCCCAGCGGTCGGTAGAGCCGATCGACGCGGCGATGTTCGACAACCGCCCCACCTGGGCCAACAAGGGTAAGTTCGACAGCCGACCCGGCTGGGACAACTGGAACAAGAAGAAGTAGCCCCCGCCACCGGGCGCGCGGGGTGGCGTGCCCGCCCCGCGCCCGCACAGGTTGAGGACACATGCGCACCACCACGATCGGCGACGTGAAGGTCCTACTGCCGGACCTTGAACCAGACGACCTCGACACCACGACGGACCTGGCCGGCGACCTCACCGAGGCCCTCGTCGAGGGCGCAGGGTGGCACGGCTCCCAGCTTGAGGACGTCAGCATCCGCAGCAGCGTGATCACCGGCGTGGACCTGAGCGAGAGCACCTGGGAAGCCGGCAGCCTCTTCAGCTGCGAGTTCACCCGGACCGACTTCTCAGGCGCGACCCTGACCGGCACCACCATCGAACGATGCGCGATCACCGGCTCCCGGTTCACTGGCACCAGACTCACCGACGTACGCCTCAAGGACGTCCTGTTCGACAGCTGCCGCTTCGACTACGCCACCTTCCACCGCGTCACCGCCGCCGGCTCGGTCGCGTTCACCGACTGCACTCTCACCAACGGCGCGTGGTCTTCCTGCCGACTACCGCGCATCGCACTTCGGTCCTGCGACCTGACCAGTCTGGAATTGGACTCCTGTCACCTCGACGGTGCTGACCTGCGGGGCAGCCGCCTTCACGGCCTCAAGACGAAGCTGGATAACCTGCACGGCGTCATCCTCGGCGAGGACCAACTGCCTGACCTCACACAGTTGACCGTTGCCGCGCTCGACCTCACCGTGCGCAACGAGTGAAGCCGAAGAGGCATCGTGGTCGCTGAACCCACTGGCAGTCCGGACACGATCCTCGTCTGTATCCGGGGCAACTCCGGCTCGGGCAAGAGCAGCATCGCCCGGGAACTACGACGCCGGCACGGCCGGGGCTGCGTACTGGTCGAGCAGGACTACCTGCCTCGCATCCTGCTGCGCGAGCGGGACAAGCCCGGCGGCGCGGCGCCGGCGTTGATCGCGCAGACCGTCCGATTCGCCCTCGACCACGGCCACCACGTGGTGCCGTTCCGGCGCACCAATGATCGAGGCCCCGACCCGGTGGTTAGCTCCCGGGCCGGGGCCTCTTCAGGTCTCCTGCACTGTCAGACGAGGGCGGCGGCCAGCAGGGCGAAAGCGGCGACGATGACCGCGACGCGGACGTAGTGGAGGCGGTCCCAGCGGTTCATCTGCTGCTTCCAGTCGGCGGGTCGGTTCTCCGGAGTCCACGTCTTGCTTCGGTTGTTGATCGGGACGAGCAGCAGGATCGATATGATCACGCTGACGATCAGCAGCGCGCCGGCGGCGATGACGCGGCCGTTGCCAGGGTGGTCCCATCTTCCGACGGCCCAGACCGCCACGAGCGCGAGCGAGCCGAGGTACCAGAACGGCATCAGCGCGCCGAGCATCCGGCCCCCGTGGGCGCGGCCCAGTTGGCTTGCGTCGTCGGGGAGCGCGTTGAGGATCGGGTTGATGACGAAGGCGACGGAGAACTCCACCCCCACCATGACGCCGACGACCACGACGGTGAACACCATGAGTGCGTTGAACATGAGGAACCCCAGAATCTAGCGCCGCTAGCGAATGCTGCAACGCTAGCATTTCGTTGCTCCAATGCCTAGCGATGCTAGAGTCGGGGCATGTCGGTGCAGGAGCGCAAGGAGCGGGAGCGGGCGGAGCGCGAGCGTCTCATCGTGGCGACGGCTCGACAACTCGCCGAGCAGCAGGGCTGGGACGCGGTCACCACCCGCCGGCTCGCCGAGCGCATCGAGTACAGCCAACCCGTCCTCTACAGCCACTTCCGAGGCAAGCGCGAGATCATCGGTGCCGTCGCCCTCGACGGCGCCACCGAGATGGCCGCCGCGCTGCGGGCAGCCGCCTCCAAGGTGGACGGCCCGCGCGCCAGGGTCACCGCGCTCGCCCGCGTCTACCTGGACTTCGCCGCACGCAGCCCGGCGGTCTACGACGCCATGTTCCAGCTCGACGGCGGTTTGGCGTTCGCGGCGGCGGAGACGCCCGAGCCGCTCAAGGACGCCTTCGCCGCCCTGCTGGACAGCCTCGGCGAGGTCGCCGGCGACGGGGTCGACCCGGGGATGTTCACCGAGGTGTTCTGGGCGGCCCTGCATGGACTGGCGACGCTCACGCGGGCGGGACGGCTGCCGCCGGAGGACGCCGAGCGGAGGACGGAGCTGTTGGCGGACCGGCTCGCCATGCTTTGAGGCGCCGTCTCGATGGGTACCCGCCAGGTTCGGAACGCTCCAGGGTCGACGGTCCGGGCGTAGCATCGCCTTCGTGATCGTCGAGGACTTCGCCGGTGGGCTGCTGCGCGACCTGGCCCGCCTCGACCCGTGCGCGGCCGTGGTCGAGGTCGGCGAGCAGGACGTCGACGGGCTCACCGACTACAGCCCCGAGGGTCACCAGGCACGCGCCGACCTCGCCGCCTCCGCCCTGCGCGAGCTGACGGCCCTGCCCGCGCAGGGCCCGTTGCACGCCCATCTCACCGAACGGCTGCGGACCCGACTCGCCTTCCACGACGCCGGGGAGGACCCGGCGAGCTGCACGCGGCGGCCACCGGCCCACTCCCGCTCATCCGCCAGGCCGTCGAGGCCGGAGTGCCCGCCCGGGACGTCGCGGGCGCGGCCTACGAGGAGGGCTGGGCGCGGGTGGGTGCGCGCCAGGCCGCGATCCCCACGACCCTGGAGGGGTACGCCCGCAGCCTCCTGCTCGCCGCCGAGCGCGGTCACCGGCCCACGCGGCGGCAGGTGGAGCTGGTGGCGCAGCGCTGCCGCACCTGGGCCGACGAGGACATCGCCCTGGTGGAGCGCTACGGCGACGGACGTCACCAGGCGTCGTTGCGGGCGGCGGCGCAGGGCGCGCGGGACGCGTACCGGAAGTTGGCCGCGACGCTCACCGCGGACCTGGCGCCCCGGGCGCGCGACGACGAGGCGTTCGGGCCGGAGCGGTACAGGCTCTGGATGCGGACCTTCCTCGCCGACGAGCCGGACCCGCGTGAGCTCCACGACTGGGGTTGGGACGAGTTCGCCGCGATCGAGGCGGAGTTGGCCGCCGAGACGAAGGCGCTGGGCGGGAGCGTGCCCGAGGTGATCGAGCGGCTCGACCGCCCCGACGGGCCGGGCGTCCGGCTCGGCCGGGCCGAGTTCGGCGCATGGTTGCAGGAGCTGCTGGAAACCAGCGTCGCGGACCTGGACGGAGCGCACTTCGACATTCCCGCGCCGCTGCGGCGGATCGAGTCGCGGGTGACCGGCTCGGCCGGCACCTCCTACACCCGGCCGTCGCGGGACCTGACGCGGCCGGGCCGGGCCTGGTGGTTCCTCCCCGAGGGCCAAGAGAGTTTTCCCACCTGGATCGCCTACAGCACGGCTTACCACGAGGGCGTTCCCGGCCACCACCTCCAGCTCGGACACGAGGCATGCCAGGGCGCTCTCGGGCAGCGGTTGAACCTGCTCGGCGGGCTCTCCGGCTGCCAGGAGGGGTGGGCGCTGTACGCCGAGCGGTTCATGGACGAGATCGGCTGCTACCAGCAGCCGGGCGCACGCCTGGGGCACCTGTTCATGCAGTTGCTGCGGGCGGCCCGGGTAGTGCTCGACGTCGGCCTGCACCTGCGACTGCCGATCCCGTCCGGCGGCGGCGAGCGGTGGACGCCGGATGCCGCACTGCGACTGCTACGGGACCGCTGCCACCAGGGGCCGTACGCGGCGGGCGAGCTCGCGCGCTATCTGGGCCGGCCGGGGCAGGCGCTCACCTACAAGGTGGGGGAGCGGGTGTGGCGGGCGGGCCGGGCGTCCTTCCGCGGTGACCGGCGGGCCTTCCACCGTCGGGCGCTGGAGGTCGGCTCGCACGGGCTGGACCAGTTGGCCCGGGCGCTCGCCGCGTGACCGGGCACCGTCAGCCGCGATAGTGGACCAGGCAGAACTCGTGGCCCTCCGGGTCGGTCATCACGACGACGACCCCCTCGTCGTAGTCGTGCCGCTCGCCGGTGGACGCGCCGCCGAGCCGCGCGACGGTCGCCACGGCCTCGTCGAGGTCGTCGACCGAGATGTCGAGGTGGATCCGGACCTTCCCGGTCCGGGGCTCGGTCACCGGCTGGAACACCAGCCGGGGCTGGGGATCACCGCGTTCGCCGAGGTAGACCCAGCCCTCCTGGGAGGCGCCGGGCTCGCGGCCGAGCAGGGCACTCCAGAACCGGGCGACCCGTTCCGGGTCGACGCAGTCGATGGTGACACCGGACCAGACGTTCGCCATCCGCCGATCCTGACAGATGCCGGCGGGGCGCTAGAGGACGTCGAACTCGTTGCCCTCCGGATCGGCCATCGTCACGTGGTCCGGCGTACCGTCCACATCGTCCAGCCGCAGCACCGCTCCGCCGGCTGCCACCAGCATGTCGACCGTCGCCCGGACCCGTGGCCAGCGCACCTCGGACGGTTCCTGCCGGCCGCCGCCGACGTGGACGTCGATGTGCATGCGGTTCTTGACCACCTTCGGCTCCGGCACCCTGAGGAACGAGATGCCGGGCCTTAGGCCGTCCGGGTCCTCGATGTACGCCCCGTCGTCCCACTCGTCCTCGGGCACCTGAAAGTGGACCAGCCACGCCTCCCGGGTGGGGAACCCCTCCGGCGGAGCGCCCGGGACGTATCCCAGCGCGAGGCACCAGAACGCCGCCAGCTCACGCGGGCGGGCGCAGTCGACGGTCAACGACCAGCGTTCGGACATGGCTCCACCCTAGATCGAGGTCCGCCAGCCGGGCCGCTTCGGGAGCAGCAGCTCCTCGTGGTCGAGTTCGCGTTGCAGGACGCACAGCTCCTCGTCGGGCAGCCGGCCGGCGTCGCGCCAGTGCTGCAACTCCTCACGCTGCGCGTCGATGGCCGCCCGGCGGACCCGCAACGCCGTCTCGTACTCCGGTGACCCACGCCCGCGCTCGTCACGCCGGGCGGGAGTGGCCGGCGCCTGTCACCGACGCCGCACCCACCGGACATGGCATTGACATGCGTCACTGTCCGGCCTAGGGTCGGCCCGAATCGATTCGACGTCCGCTGTGGCGTTCCAGCGGTGTCCTCGGACGGTTCGAGTCCGGGCATCCGAGTCGACCATGCCGCCCGCCCGTCGTGCCCTTCTTCCGCCGCGGGCCGGTGGGATGGCGCAGTGCCCCCGCACCTCCGAATCGGTTCACACCCAGTGACGAAGGAGCCGCATCATGGCGTTGCGCAGAGCTGTCCTCGGGCCCCTGGTGGCCGCGACGATCCTGGTCGTGGCTGCGGTCGGTACCACCGTGGCCGGCGGGGCGGCGGGCGCGGCGGCCGGCACGGCCGCGGTGACGGCGGGGTGCGGCAAGGCGCCCACGTTGACCAGCGGCTCCCGGGCCATCCAGAGCGGCGGCCAGAACCGCAGCTTCATCCTGCGGATCCCGACAGCTACGACCGCAACCACGGCTACCGGCTGATCTTCGGGTTCCACCGGAACGGCGGCACCGCGGGCGACGTCGACTCCGGCGGGGCCGACCGGGACGCCTGGTCCTACTACGGGCTGCGGCAGCAGGCGAACAACAGCGCCATCTTCGTCGCGCCCCAGGGCAACGGCAACGGCTGGGCCAACCCGGGCGGCCAGGACGTCACCTTCGTCGACGACATGATCAGGCTGATCGAGGCGGACCTGTGCGTCGACACGACGCAGCGGTTCGCGCTCGGCTTCAGTTACGGCGGCGGCATGAGCTACGCCCTGGCCTGCGCTCGGGCCAACGTCTTCCGGGCCGTCGCGGTCTATTCCGGCGGCCAGCTCAGCGGCTGCGCGGGCGGCACCCAGCCCATCGCCTACCTGGGCATCCACGGCATCGGCGACCCGGTGCTGAACATCTCTGCCGGGCGGTCGCTGCGGGACACGTTCGTGCGCGCCAACGGGTGCTCCCCGCAGAGCCCGCCCGAACCACGGGCGGGCAGCCTGACGCACGTCACCACCGCCTACGCCGGCTGCCGGTCCGGCTATCCGGTCGTCTGGGCCGCGTTCGACGGCGGCCACACCCCCGGTCCGGTGGAAGGCGGCGGGGACAGCGGCGTGCGGACCTGGACGAAGACCGAGGTGTGGCGGTTCTTCACCCAGTTCGACGGTGCCGGGCCGACGCCCACGCCGACGGGCGGTCCGACCACTCCGTCGCCGGGCGGCACCTCGGCCCTGCGCAACGTCGCCGCCGGTCGCTGCCTGGACGTCAACGGCGCCGCGCAGACCAACGGCGCCGCGGCGATCATCTGGGACTGCCACGGGCAGAGCAACCAGTCCTGGACCGCGACCGCCGCGCAGGAACTGCGGGTCTTCGGCGGCAAGTGCCTCGACGTCAGCGGCGCGGCGACCGCGAACGGCAGCCCGGTGATCATCTGGGACTGCAACGGCCAGGCCAACCAGCGGTGGCGGCTCAACGCCGACGGCACCGTCACCGGTGTCGGCTCGGGTCGGTGCCTGGACGCGGCCGGCGGCGGCACCGGCAACGGCACCCGTACCCAGATCCAGGACTGCACCGGTGTGGCAAGCCAGCGGTGGAGTCGTTGACGGTCGTGTTGTGTGAACGTTAACATTCGATGTCTAAAGATCGATGCTGGTAAATTAAACCTGTTCGGGAGGCGGATCGGATGTTCAGCGCAGTGAATCGTCCACGACGGTCGTGGCGGGCCGTGATGTCCGCGGCGGCGGCGTCGGTCCTGGCGGCGGCGGCCGTCCTGACCGCGTCCGCCTCCCCGGCGCAGGCCGCCACCGCCATCACCGTCAACGGCTCGTCCGGCGGGCGCACGCTCGACGGCGTCGGGGCGGTCAGCGGTGGCGGCGGAAACAGCAGACTGCTGATCGACTACCCGGAGCCGCAGCGCAGCGACCTGCTCGACTACCTGTTCAAGCCGGGCTACGGCGCGGCGATGCAACTGCTCAAGGCGGAGATCGGCGGCGACACCAACTCCACCTCCGGCGCGGAGCCCAGCCACGAGCACACCCGGGGCAGCGTGAACTGCAACCGGGGCTACGAGTGGTGGCTGATGGAGCAGGCCCGGCTGCGCAACCCCAACATCGCGCTGGTCGGCCTGGCCTGGGGCGCGCCCGGCTGGATCGGCAACGGCACCTTCTGGTCCACCGACTCGATCAACTATCTGGTGGGCTGGCTGGACTGCGCCGCCACGCACGGGCTGACCATCAGCTACCTCGGCGGGTGGAACGAGAAGGGCTACAACACCACCTGGTACAAGAACCTTCGGTCCACCCTGAACTCCCGTGGCTACGGCAACGTCAAGATCGTCGCCTCGGACGACTTCGGGTGGGGCGCCGCCGACGACTCGCTGCGCGACCCGGCGTTCGCCAACGCCGTGCAGGTCTGCGGCAGCCACTACGTGTGCGGCTACCGCAGCGCCCAGACCAGTTGCCCCAGCTCCGCAAACGCACTGTCCACCGGCAAACAGCTCTGGGCCAGCGAGAACGGGTCCGACGACTACAACGCCGGCGCGCCGGCGCTCGCCCGGAGCATCAACCGCGGGTACATCGACGGCAAGATGACCGGCTACATCAACTGGCCGGCGATCGCCGCCATCACCCCCAACATCCCCTGGGCGACCACCGGCGTGGCGGTGGCCCAGCAGCCGTGGTCCGGCGCGTACTCGATCGGCAAGAGCACCTGGGTGATGGCGCACACCACCCAGTTCACCGCCCCGGGCTGGCGCTACCTCGACGCGTCGAGCGGCTACCTCGGCGGCAACCGCAACAACGGCAGCTACGTGTCGCTCAAGTCCACCAACAACACCGACTGGAGCACCGTCATCGAGACGCAGGACGCCGGCTCGGCCCAGCAGCTCGACTTCACCGTCACCGGCGGGCTGTCCACCGGCACGGTACGGGTCTGGGCGACCAACCTGCGGTCGAACAACACCGCCGACCACTTCGTCCGGAACGCCGACGTCACGCCGAACGGCGGGCGGTTCTCGCTCACCGTCCAGCCCGGCTACGTCTACAGCATCACCACCACGAGCGGGCAGGGTAAGGGCACGGCGGTCAGCCCGGCGCAGGGCAACCTGAAGCTGCCGTACAGCGACACCTTCGACAGCCACGCCACCGGCCGCGAGGCCAAGTACCTGATGGACCAGCAGGGCTCGTTCGAGATCGCCGGGTGCGCCGCCGGCCGGACCGGGCAGTGCGTCCGCCAGATGTCCGAGCAGGCGCCGATCTACTGGACGTCCGGCCAGGCCGAGCCGTACACCCTGCTGGGCGACCTGACCTGGCGGCGCTGGGCACCGGACGCTGGCACAACCTGTCGCTGAAGCTCAACGGCGGCACGCTCACCGCCGCGATCGACGGCACCACCGTCGGCACGGTGTCGGACTCCACCTGGGTCACCGGTCAGATCGGGTACGGCACCGGCCAGGGCGTCACCGCCCAGTTCGACAACCTCTCGATCACGCCCGGCGACGGGTCCGGCAGCCCCACCGGGGAGATCGCAGCGCGAGCGCCAACCGGTGCCTGGACGTCAACGGCGCCGGCCAGGCCGACGGCGCGGTCGTGCAGATCTGGGACTGCAACGGCGGCCCGAACCAGCAGTGGACGGTTGGCGCGAACAACCAGCTCACCGTCTACGGCAACAAGTGCCTCGACGTGCCCGGCGCCGCGTCCGGCAGCCGCGCGCGCATCATGACCTGCAACGGCGGCGCCAACCAGCAGTGGCGGCTCAACGCCGACGGCACGATCGTCGGCGTCGGCTCCGGACTCTGCCTGGACGTCAACGGCCAGGGCAACCGCCAACGGCACCGCCGTCCAGATCTGGACCTGCAACGGCGGCGCGAACCAGCGCTGGGTCCGCGCCTGACCCACACCCACCCCCTCGAACCTCGTCGATCATGAGGTTGGCGGCGCAGGGGATCTCCACCCCTGCCGTCAACCTCGTGATCGACGTCGAGCGCCGTCAACCTGGGGTTGACGGAGCGGGAGCGTCAACCTATGGTTGACGAATGACCGAGCCAGAGCCGCTCAAGATGAGCCAGCCGGTGCGCCTCGACGACCTGATCGCGGGCATCAAGAAGGCGCGCCCCGACGCACTCGACCAACTCGCCGACGCGGTCCTCCTCGCCGACCACCTCGGCGACGTCGCCGACCACCTGATCGGCCACTTCGTCGACCAGGCCCGCCGCTCCGGCGCCTCGTGGACGGAGATCGGCCGCAGCATGGGGGTCAGCAAGCAGGCCGCCCAGAAGCGCTCCGCCGCCAAGGCGGAGACCGCCGCCGCCCTCGACCCCAACGCCGGCTTCGGCCGGTTCACCCCGCGCGCCCGCAACGTCGTGCTGGCCTCGCAGGAGGAGGCGCGGGCGGCCGGCAACGCCGAGATCACCCCGGGCCACGTCGCGCTGGGGCTGCTCGCCGAGCCGGACGGGCTGGCCGCCGCGCTGATCGTGGCTCGCGGCGTACCCCTGGAGGCGCTGCGGGAGGCCGTCACCGCGACCCTGCCGGCGAAGGCCGAGCAGGTCCCGGACCTCATTCCCTACGACGCGCGGGCCAAGAAAGTCCTGGAGTTGACATTCCGGGAGGCGCTGCGGATGGGCCACAACTACATCGGCACGGAGCACATCCTGCTCGCCCTGCTGGAGGAGGAGGGCGGCGCCGGCGTGCTCGGCGGGCTCGGCCTGACCAAGGAGTCGCTGGAGGCCGTGGTGGAGGGCGCGCTCGCCGAACTCAATCGCAAGCGGGCCTGACCCGCGTCGGGCACGCGTCACGGGGGCGCGTGCCCGACGTCGGGCTGGTCAGTCGGCGGCGGGGAAGCCGTAGCGGGCGGCGTGCTCCGGATCGGCCGGGTCGACCTGCCGGATGCCGGCGTCGGCGAGGCGCTTGTTCACCTCGTCGAGGCGGTCCCGGACCAGCCGGGCCTCCTCCTCGGTCATCCGGCCGCGGTGCGGCCGGCCGGCGTGCTCGATCGTGCCGTAGTCGATCTTCTCGGCGGTCCGGCGCGCCTTCGGCGGCTTCACCCGCTCGGCGGTGCGCAACAACTGCGCCATCGGCACGTCGGTGGCCATCGCGTCGAACTCGCTGGCGGTCAGCACCACCCGGCGCGGCTCGCCGCCGCCGTGCCGGTCGTGGATCTCCACCACCGCCACGTCCAGCGCCGCGTCGTCGATGCTCTCCACGTCGACCGGGGTGGCGTCCAGTTGCACGGGCCCGGCGACCAGATCCGGGTGCTCCAGCACGACGACCCTGACCACCTCGTCGTCGGGGGACAGCACCTGGCCGGTGAAGTCGGAGACGTGGATCGTCTTCTTGCCCATGCGCGGAGCTTCTCCTGTCGTAGGCCGAAATCGGACCACAAGACGCTACCGCACAGGCGTACGAAGGGTCGGTTCGCCGGCCGGCCCGGTGTGTCGCCGCCCGCCCTAGCCGGTGGTGAGGCCGCGCCAGGCGGAGGCGCCGGCGGGCTGCGCGTTCAGCTCGGCCCAGGAGGTCCCCCGGTGGCGGGCCTCGCGGTACTCCGGTTGGGCAGGGAAGCGCCGGGCGGAGTCGGCGGCCCGCCAGCTCCGCTCGGCGTCCTGCTGGAATCGGTCATTCGGCTTCTGAGGCATGACCACTACCGTCCCAGAGAAACTTGTCCATGTATGGAAATGAATATGACGCGGGAGCGATGTGTTCGGTTCCCTGGACGCGTCAGATTCCGGCAGCCGGCAGGCGGACCACGAATCGGCATCCGTCGCTGACGTTCTGCACCTCTACCCGCCCGCCGTGCGCCTCAACCAACCCGCGCACGATCGCCAGCCCGAGCCCGCCGGAACCGCCCGGTTCGGCCGCCGCCGGGGTGCGGGCCGGCTCGCCGCGGAACGCCACGTCGAACACCCGGGGCAGGTCGTCCTCCGGGATGCCGCCGCAGGTGTCCGCCACCGCCAGCCAGGCGGTGTCGACGTCCTGCCCGGCGTGCACCGAGACCGTGCCGTCGGCCGGGGTGTAGCGGATCGCGTTCAGCAGCAGGTTGCCCACCACCCGGGCCAGTTCCCGCTCGCTGGCGGTCACCGTCGGCCAGCCCGCCTCGGCGGCGACCAGCCGGATCCGGCGGGCGGCGGCCAGCGGCGCGGCGCCGGCCAGCGCGTCGGAGACCACGTCGCCGAGCGCCACCGTGGACAGCGACAGTCGCAACGCGCCCGCGTTGATCCGGGACAGCTCGAACAGGTCGTCGACGAGCCGGGTCATCCGGTCGGTCTCCACCCGGATCCGGCGGTGGTACTCGGCCACCGTCGCCGGGTCGTCGACCACCCCGTCCTCCAGCGCCTCGGCCATCGCCCGCAGCCCGGCCAGCGGCGTACGGAGGTCGTGCGAGACCCACGCGACCAGGTCCCGGCGGCCCTTCTCGATCCGCCGCTCCCGGGCCCGCGCCTGGTCCGCCCAGACCGCGGCGGCGGCCAGCCGGCGGCCGAACAGCCACCCCACCGCCAGGCTCACCACGGCGGCGGCGGAGACCGTGATCAGCACCACCTGGAGGTCGTGCGGGGAGAGGAACATCGCCCGGGCGACCCCCGCCACCCCGGCGGCCACCGCGGCCACCGTCATCGCCAGCAGCACCGAGATGTGCACGGTGATCGACCGGCCACGCAGCACCCGCAGCGCGACCGCGCCGGCCAGCCCGACCGCGAGCGCGGCGGCCAGCGCCACCCCGAAGATCAGCGCGAGGTCACGCATCGGCCGGCTCGTAGCGGTAGCCGACGCCCCACACGGTGACGATGCGTCGGGGCCGGGCCGGATCGTCCTCGATCTTCTCCCGCAGCCGACGCACGTGCACGGTCACCGTCGACTGGTCGCCGAAGCTCCAGCCCCACACCCGCTCCAGCAGCTCGGCCCGGCGGAACGCGCGCGCCGGGTGCCGCATGAGGTGCGCCAGCAGGTCGAACTCGCGCAGCGTCAGGGTCAGCTCGCGGCCACGCAGGCGGGCCACCCGGGGCCCGGTCTCCACCTCCAGGCCGGCGTCGGCCAGCCGCACCGGCGGCGCGGCGGCCGGCTCGCCGCCGGCCCGGCGCAGCACCGAGCGGACCCGCAGCACCAGCTCGCGCGGGGAGAAGGGCTTGCTCAGGTAGTCGTCCGCGCCCAGTTGCAGGCCGAGGATCCGGTCGGCCTCGTCGCCGCGGGCGGTGAGCATGACGATGGGTACGCCGTCCGGCCGCTCCCGCAGCCGCCGGCACACCTCCAACCCGTCGAGCACGGGCAGCATCAGATCCAGCACCACCAGGTGCGGCGGCCGGCGGGACACGGTGTCCAGCGCCGCCGCGCCGTCGCCGACGTGCTCGACCTCGTAGCCGGCGTGCGCCAGGTAGCGGCAGACCACGTCGGCGACCGTCCGGTCGTCGTCGACCACCAGCACCCGCTGCGCCACCCCGCACCTCCCGCGTAGCGAGAGGTCAGCGTAGCCACGGGCGGACCGGGTGAGCCATTGCGAGGTTCTTACGGCGGGAGCGGTCCCTCGGGGCGTACCATGATCATGTGCTCGACCGGCGGCTCTTCCTGCACCTGGCGACCTGGTTGGGGCAGTGGCCGGCCGGTCCCGGGCTGCACGTGGTCCGGTCCTGGCGCCGCGCCCGCCCGGCCTGGGACGGGCGGCCACGCCCGGCCGTCGCGGTCTCGGTGGGCGGCAGCACGGTGCTCTCGGTGCCGCCACTGCGGGTCGAGGCGGTGCGGGCCCTGGTCGCGGAACGACCGATCGAACAGTGGTTGCCCGCGCTGCCGGCGACGGTCGGCGCGCCGGAGCTGACCACGAGCCGCGGCGTCTTCCGCTGGTGCACCGACCCGGCGCCGCTGCCCGACGTGGGGGAGTGGCTGCCGCCCGAGATGCCCGGCGCCCCGGCCTGGCTGGGCCTCTTTCCCGAGGTGCTCGTGGTCCGGGACGCCGACGGCGCCTACCTGGCCGGGGTCGGGGTCAAACGGCACGACGCGTACGGGCACGAGCTGGCGGTGGGCACGTCCCCGGCGGCCCGGGGAGGCGGCCTGGCCCGGCGGCTGGTGGCGCAGGCGGCCCGGCGGGTGCTGGCCGAAGGGGCGATCCCCACCTATGCGCACGACCCGGGCAACCACGCCTCCGCACGGGTGGCCGAGGCGGCCGGGTTCCCGGACCGGGGCTGGACCTCGTTCGGCGTCTTCCCGCACTGACGGCGGCGTGGGCGCGGACCGTGGATCCCGGGCCGGATCCACGGTCCGCGGCCTCTCCCCAGGTCCCAGTGAGGTAACGCTAGGTGAAGGTTGGCCGCCCGGGCAAGATGCCGGCCTTGTCCGGTAACGGACTTGACCTGCTAAATCGCCATCACGTTCGAGCGATGGCTCAGTGACGCAACGTGTGGATCAGGGTGAGCGCCTGGCGGGTGACCGGGCGCAGCACCCGGAGCCGGGACAGCCCGACGAGCCGGTCGACGAGCGGCACCACCCCGTCGACGAGCTGCCGGGTCCTGGCCTGCCCGGGCGAGCGGTCGTGCACCCAGTAGAGCACCACTCCCAGGTAGCCGAGCCAGAGCAGCTCCGGCAGCGTCTCCCGCAGTTCGTCGTCCAGTCTGGCGGTCGAGCCGGTGAGCACCTCGCGGAACAGCGACACCGACGCGTCCCGGGCCGGCGACGAGTCGGTGGAGAACGGGCTCAACGGAGACGTCGGCTCGGCCGCCGTCTTGAAGAACGTCCCGGCGAACGAGTGGTAGGGGCTCAGCACGTCCACGCCCGCGTGCAGCACGCCGGCCAGCCGGGCCGCGAAGTCCCGCTCCCGGGCGAGCACCGGCGCGGCGGCCGCCCGGTGCTCGCGCTGGGTGTCCGCGTAGAACTCCTGGATCAGGTGTTCCTTCGAGCCGAAGTAGTAGTAGGCGTTGCCCACCGAGACGCCGGCCTCCTCGGCGACGGCCCGCATGGTGGTGCGGGCGTATCCCCGCTCGCGGAACAGCCGCATCGCGGTGTCCAGGATCAGCCGGCGGGTCTGCTCACCCCGGGCGGTCGGCGTGCTCTGCTCGGTCATCGGGGTCACCGTATCCCGGCTCCCGGACGCGATCGCGGACCGCGCCGGCCCGCCGCCGGGCGACGGCGGGCCGGTGGATGCGGGCCGGTCAGCCGGTCAGGCCGAGTGCCCGTGCCGCCGCACGACCGTTGGCGTGGCTGGCCCCGTAGGTGGCGACGAACGCCCGGGCCCCGGCCGGCCGCCAATCACCCGGCCACCCCATCTCGACCACCGTCACCGGATGCGTGGCGGCCAGCGCCTCGACCAGTTCCCGGGCCCCGGGCAGCCGGTGCAGGTGCCGCCCCACCAGCACCACCGGTCGTTGCCCGGCGAGCCGGCGCAGCTCGGCCGGGTCGGTCTCGCCGGCCACCGCGCGGGCCTGCTCGACCCCGCCGGCCAGGTGCGGGCCCAATCCCCACGGCACCCGGCCCTCGGCGACGGTGGACGGGGCGTGCACCTGCACCACGAGCGCGGCGGCCGGGCCGGGCAGGTCGCCCTCCACGTGCACGGCCCGCAGCGCGGCGGCGTAGCCGAGGTCGTCGGCGGCCGGCGGCGGGGCGTCGACCGGCCCGGTCCAGCCGGCCAGCGCGGCGGTCCGGCCGGCGGCCTCCTCCACCCGGGCGCGCGCCAGCCGGCCGTCACCCAACGCGGTGACGATCTCCGCGGCGACCAGCTCCACCAGGTCGGCGTCGACCCGGGCGCCGATGCAGAGCAGGTCGGCGCCGGCGGCGAGCGCGCGTACCGCGGCCGGGCCCACCCCGCCGGCGGCCAGCGCGGCGCCCTTCATCTCCAGCGCGTCGGTGATCACCGTGCCGGTGAAGCCGTACTCGACGCGCAGCAGGTCGTGCAGGACCGCCCGGCTGAACGTCGCCGGACCGTCGCCGGTCAGCGCCGGCACCCGGATGTGCGCGGTCATCACCGCGCGCACCCCGGCGTCGATCACCGCGGCGAACGGCGGCAGGTCGCGCTCCCGCAGCACGGCCGGCGGCACGTCGACGGTGGGCAGCTCGTGGTGCGAGTCGGCGACGGTCGCGCCGTGGCCGGGGAAGTGCTTCGCGCAGGCGGCCACGCCGGCCGCCTGGAGGCCGGCGACCGCGGCGGCCGAGTGCGCCGCGACCCGCTTCGGGTCCGCGCCGAAGGAGCGGGTGCCGATCACCGGATTCTCGTCGGCGGTGTTCACGTCGACGGTGGGCGCCAGGTCGAGGGTGAGACCGACCGCGGCCAGCTCGCCGCCGATCGCCGCGTAGACCGCACGGGTGAGGTCCGGGTCGTCGACCGCGCCGAGCGCGGCGTTGCCCGGGTACGGGCTGCCGGTGGCGTGGGCCAGCCGGGTGACGTCACCGCCCTCCTCGTCGATCGCCAGGATCACGTCCGGGCGACCGGCGCGCAGCGCGGCGGTGGACGCCGCCAGTTGGGCCGGGTCGTGCACGTTGGTGCCGAACAGGGTGTGCCCGGCCAGCCCGTCGGCGAGCAGGTCGACCGCCCAGTCCGGCGGAACCGGGCCGGCGTACGCGGCCAGCAACGTGCCCAGCGCGAGTCGGCGGAGTCCTGGATCCAGCCCCACTTGTGCCCCTTTCCCTGCCGGATCGTCCGACCTCACTCGGATCGGGGTGGCCGATACGCTAACGGGCACCCTTAGGCAGGCGTTTTGGTTAGAAACCTTACTGAAAAATCGAGGACCTTGGCATGAGTGCGACCCGGTTGCCCGGCACCCCCCGACTCCTGCGGGCGCTCAACGACCGCGCGGCGCTGGAGCTGCTGCTCGAGCGCGGGCCGTTGACCCGGGCCCGGATCGGCGAGCTGACCGGGCTGTCCAAGGTGACCGCGTCGCAGCTCGTCGAGCGGCTGGAGGAGCGCGGCCTGGTCGCCCGGGTCGGCGAGCAGGCCGGCGGGCGGGGCCCGAACGCCCAGCTCTACGCGGTGCGCCCGAGCAGCGCGTACGTGGTCGGTGTGGACGTCGGCGCGGAGCGCGTGGTGGCCGCCTGCGCCGACATCACCGGCACGGTCGCCGGCCGGGTCGAGCAGTCCACCCGGGACACCGACGACCCGGTGGGGGTGGTGCACAACGCCGTGGTGCAGGCCGCCAGCAGTGCCGGGGCGGAGCTGTCCGCGGTCCGGCGGGTGGTGCTCGGCACGCCCGGCCTGGTCGATCCGCAGACCGGCGACATCACGTTCGCGTTCAACCTGCCGCGCTGGCACAGCGGCCTGCTCGCCGCGCTCCGCGAGGACCTGGACACCCCGGTCGTCTTCGAGAACGACGTGAACCTGGCGGCGGTCGCCGAGGCGCAGTCGGGCGCGGCCCGCGACACCGCCGACTTCGTGCTGGTCTGGGTGGACGCCGGGGTCGGCCTGGCGATAATGCTGGGCGGCCGGTTGCACCACGGCAGCAGCGGCGCGGCCGGCGAGATCGGTTACCTGCCGGTGCCCGGTGTGCCCATCCCGCGCGACGTGTCCCGGCGCGCCAAGCCGGCGTTCCAGCAGCTCGCCGGTGCCGACGCGGTCCGTGCGGTGGCGGCCGAGCACGGCTTCGCCACGGCGGACGCGGCCGAACAGGGCGTCGCGGCGGCCCGGGCCGCCGAGGCGGTCGACGCGGCAATCGCGGCGGGGGATGCCGGTGGCCCGGTGCTGGACGAGCTGGCCCGCCGGTTGGCGCTCGGTGTGGCGAGCACCTGCGTGGTGCTCGACCCTCCGCTCGTGGTGCTCGCCGGCGCGGTCGGTCGGGCGGGCGGGGCCGCGCTGGCCGAGCGGGTGCAGCGCGAGGTGGCCGCGATCACGCTGGTCCGGCCCCGGGTGGTGAGCACCGGGCTGACCGAGGAACCGATCCTGCGCGGCGCGCTGCGTACCGCGCTCGACGCGGTCCGTGACGAGGTGTTCGGCTCGACGGTCGGCTGAGCGCCGGCTCATCCACCCGGTCGCCATCTGAAGGAATTCTTCACCCTGTTGGGCGAGTCTGCAAGGAGTTGCCGGCGCGGCCCGTGGGCGCGGGCCGCGCCGGCACGCTCAGATCAGGTCACGGCGGCGGAACACCACGAACGCGGCCGCCACCAGCGCGCCGGTCAGCGCCACCAGGACCACCAGCCCCGACGGCCAGCCGAGCGCGTAGGAACCGTCGCAGAACCCGGAGATCCCGGCCCCGCAGGCGCTGTCGTCCCAGAACCGCACCTCACCGGCGAGCCACGCCCCCAGATAGCTGGAGAGCATGAACCGGTCCGGCCGGACGACCCGGAGGATCTGGAACACCAGCCGCGCGCCCAGCTCCCACACCACCAGGTAGGCGGCCACCGTGCCCAGCGCCGCCGAGGTGTGCCGGCCCAGCGTGGCCACGGCGAACCCGAGCGCCGCGGCGAACAGCACGAGCAGCAGACCGCGCACCCAGGTCGCGCCGAGCGACGCCCAGAACTCGCCACCCATCCGGCCGGTCAGCCCGGAGGCCTGACCGATCAACCAGAACGCGCTCAGATAGGCCACCGACGCCAGCACGGAGAGCGCCAGCACGCCGCCCAACAGCGTGCCGAGCTTCGCGACGAACACGGTCGGCCGGCGCGGCCGCCACAGCAGCAGGTTGACCACCCCGCCCGAGTTCAGGTCCGCCCCGATGTAGGAGGCGCCGACCAGGAACCCGAACAGCGCCAGGAACGCGATCAGGAAGTAGAGCAGCGGCCCGGCCTCCTTGGCGAAGACGAAGACGCCGCTCAGATAGTCGGACGCGGTCGGCAGCTGCTCCGACCGGGCCGGGTCGATCTGGGCGCAGTCGCGCGGCACGTAGTCGTTCTCGTCCGGGGTGACCGTTCCCGCCTTGATCTGCACGCAGCGGTCGTGCGCCAGCTCCAGCCGCTGGACCTCCTGCGCGGCCTGGGTCTGGGCCCGGCTCAGCTCGATCGCGGTCGGCCGGTGCGAACCGCCGAGCGTGGTCACCACGGTCACCGCGAAGGCCACCGCCAACAACACCACCATGAGCTGCACGAAGCGCCGGGCGGCCAACCGCTCCAGCTCGGCACGGACCAGGTTCACGCGTCCACCGCCCGGCCGTCGGAGACGTCCAGATCGATCACGCCGTCGTGCGGCGGTGCGCCGTCCACCTGGCGCGGCACCGCCACCGGCTCGTGGCCGCCGGTCAACTCCAGGAAGACGCTCTCCAGGTCGGGCCGGAGCGGGATCAGCTCACGCACCCACAGGCCCTGCTCGCCGAGCGTGCGGCTGATCGTCTCGGGGTCCTCCACACCGGTCACCACCAGGTGCTCGGCGTGCCCGGTCACCGACAGGCCGGCGCGGCCCAGCAACTGCGCGGCCCGCTCCGGCTCGGCCACCCGCACCTGCCACTGGTGCTGGTCGAAGCCGGCCAGCACCTCGTCCACCGGCCCGTACGCGACCCGCCGGCCGCGGCTGACGATCGTCACGTGGTCGCAGATCAGCTGGATCTCGGCGAGGATGTGGCTGGAGAGCAACACCGTCACCCCGGCGGCGGCGAGCGACCTGGTGAGGTCGCGCATCTCCCGGATGCCGGCCGGGTCGAGCCCGTTCGCCGGCTCGTCGAGGATCAGCAGCTCCGGGCGTTTGAGCAGGGCTGAGGCGACCGCCAAACGCTGCTTCATGCCCAGCGAGTAACCCTTCACCCGCTCGTCGCCCCGGTCCCGCAGGCCGACCTGCTCCAGCACCTCGTCCACCCGGCTGGTGGGCACGCCGCCGGCCACGGCCAGCAGCCGCAGCGTCCGGTGCGCGGTGAAGTTGCCGAAGAACTGCGGGCTCTCCACGATCGCGCCGACCCGCCCGGCCACGTCGGGCAGCCGCTCCGGTGACCGGGCGCCCAGCACGTGCATCCAGCCGGAATCCGGCCGGACCAGCCCGAGCAGCGCCCGGAGCGTGGTCGTCTTTCCCGAGCCGTTCGGCCCGAGGAAGCCGTGCACCTGACCCGCCTCGACCAACATGTGGAAGTCGTCGACGGCGACGCGGCGCCCCCGACGCAAGGTGTGGAACGTCTTGCGGAGACCGGCGATCTCGATGACCGCGCTCATCCGCCCGCCTCCCGGCAGCGGTCGGGCATCTGTCGTCCTTCCGAAGCGGTGACCAACGACACGGCGCCCCACCCTATGGCCGCGACGCCGCCCGTGGGGGGCGACGGGCCGGTGCGTGGTTGGATGGGGCGGTGACTGGTGACCTGATCCCCGGCGCCGCCGGCGCCCCCGCCCCCTCGACCGTGGACGCGGATCTGGTGGTCAGCCTCGACGGGGTCGGCGTCAAGCGCTCCGGCACCTCGCTGGTGCACGACGTCGACTGGCGGGTCGAGCTGGACGAACGGTGGGTGCTGCTCGGCCCGAACGGCGCCGGCAAGACCACCCTGCTCAACCTGGCCGCCGGCCGGCTGCACCCGAGCCACGGCATCGCCCACGTGCTCGGCGAGCGCATCGGCCGCACCGACGTCAACGAGCTGCGTACCCGGATCGGCCTCTCCACCGCCACCCTCGCCGAGCGGATCCCCGCCGAGGAGCGCGTCACCGACGTGGTGGTGACCGCCGCCTGGTCGGTGGTCGGCCGCTGGCGGGAGAGCTACGACCGCACCGACGAGGCGCGCGCCGCCGCGCTGCTCGGCCAGCTCGGCGTCGGCCACCTCGCCGACCGCGCCTACGGCACGCTCTCCGAGGGCGAGCGCAAGCGGGTGCAGATCGCGCGGGCCCTGATGACCGACCCGGAGCTGCTGCTGCTCGACGAGCCCGCCGCCGGGCTCGACCTGGGCGGTCGGGAGGACCTGGTCGCCCGGCTCGCCGAGCTGGCGTACGACCCGGACGCCCCGGCCATGGTGCTGGTCACCCACCACGTGGAGGAGATCCCACCGGGCTTCACCCACGCGCTGCTGCTGCGCGAGGGCGGCGTGGTGGCGCAGGGTCTGCTCGCCGACGTGCTCACCGCCGACAACCTGTCCAAGACCTTCGGCCTGCCGCTGCTCGTCTCGCGCGCCGGCGACCGCTGGACCGCCCGGGCCGCCTGAGCCTGTCATGTCGCAGACCCGGATCGCCGTCGTCGGCAGCGCCAACATGGATCTGGTCGGGACCGCCGCCGCGCTGCCCCGGCCGGGTGAGACGGTGCTCGGCACCGACTTCGTCATGCTCCCCGGCGGCAAGGGCGCCAACCAGGCGGTCGCCGCGGTACGCGCCGGCGCGTCCTGCGTCTTCCTCGGCGCGATCGGCTCGGACGCGTTCGGTGTCACCCTCCGGGCCCGGATCACCGCCGCCGACGTGGACACCGGCCACCTCCGGGTCGCCTACGGTCCGTCCGGCGTCGCCCTGGTGATGGTCGGCGGCGCGGGGGAGAACGCCATCCTGGTCACCCCCGGCGCGAACGAGGCGTTCGTCGCGCCGACCGAGGCCGAGCTGGCCGCCGTACGCGAGGCGGACGTGCTCGTCGCGCAGCTGGAGGTGCCGGTCGAGACGGTGACCGAGGCGGCGCTGGCGGCCCGGTCGGCGGGCACCCGGGTGGTGCTCAACGCGGCGCCGGCCCGGTCGCTGCCGGCCGAACTGCTCGCCGCGACCGACCTGCTGGTGGTCAACGAGCCGGAGGCGCAGGCGCTGACCGGCCGCGGCCGGGGCGAGCCGGCGGCGCTGCTCGACCTGGTGCCCCGGGCGGTGCTCACGCTCGGCGGCGACGGCGCCTGGTACGTCGACCGGGACCGGCCGGCGGTGCACGTGCCGGCGGTTCCGGTGGACGTGGTCGACTCCACCGCCGCCGGGGACGCTTTCACCGCCGCGCTCGCGGTGGCCTGGGGGGAGGGCCGCGACCTGACCGAGGCGGTGCGCTGGGCCTCGGCGGCCGGGGCGGCCTGCGTCCGCAAGCTGGGCGCCTCGGTGGCGCTGCCGCACCGCACCGAGATCGACGCGCTGTTCGCCCGCGGTTGAGCGTGGCCCTTCGCGAGGTGTGAGAGGGGGCCCCTTCTCTACCGGAGACGTTAAGAAGGGGCCCCTCCTTAACCCTCGGCGCGCTCGCCGCGGCGGCGCAGCATGGCGAGGCCGGGGATGCCGGCCACCGCGAGCTTGAGGTCGCGGGTGACGTCCAGCAGGTCGTGCAGGTCCGGGCCGACCCGGTCCAGCGTGGCCAGGATCGGCAGCACGTCCGAGGTCAGGTGCTCCTTCAACTTCGGCAGCTCGTCGACCAGCCGGATCGCGGCGGTGACCTCCTCCGGGCTGAGCTGCTCGACGAAACGGGCCGCCATCGGCGCGGCCCGGCGCAGCGTCGCCTCGTACGCGGTCAGCAGCTCGGTCGCGGTGCCGGCCGCCGCCTCGGCGGTGGCCACCGTGCCGGCGGCCCGCGTCGCCACCGTGTCCGCCTCGGCGACCACCCCGGCCGCGGCCCGCGCCACCCGGTCGGCCTCGCCGACCACGGTGCCGGCCGCCGCGGAGACCCGCTCCGCCTCGCCGACCACCACCGCCGCCGCGGCGGCCACCTCGGTCGCGGTGTCGATCGCGGTGGTGGCGGCGGCGCTGATCACGCCCACCTCGCGTACCGCGGTCTCCGCGTCGGTGAGCACCCGGTCGGTGCGGTCGAGCGTGCCCTCGATCCGGTCGACCACCCCGTTGATCCGCCGGACCAGCGCCTCCACCTCGTCGAGCACGGCGAAGGCGCGGGCGGGCACGGCGGCGAGCGCGGTGGCCGAACCGAACGCCTGGTCGAGGGCGGAACGGGTGAGGCCGACGACGTCGCCGGGCCGGGGGAGTGGGATCGCCATGCCCACAAGTGTGCGTCGTGCCGGCCAGGGGTGCCCGGCGACGCCGGGCGGCGCACGTCACTCCGGCCCTCCCGTCGGGCGGCCCACGCCGCGTAGGGTGCCGGCATGCCCGCCCCCGGCCCGGCCCCCCGGCGAATCCTGGTGTTCGGCGCGATCGCCCTGCTCGCCGCCGTGCTCGGCACCCTGCTGCTGGTCCGCGCGGACGCCGGACTGAGCACCCGGCGGGCGACCGTCGCCGGGGTGCCGCTCACCGAGGTACGCCAGGCCGGACCGGGCGGCGAGCGGCGACCGGGGGTGGTGATCGCGCACGGTTTCGCCGGCTCCGCCCGGCTGATGCGTCCGCTGGCCGACTCGGTGGCCCGGCACGGCGCGGTCGCGGTGCTGCTCGACTTCGCCGGGCACGGCGCGAACCCGTCCCGGCTGCCCGGGGCGGGCCGGGACGACGAGCTGGCCCGCGCGGTCCTCTCGCACGACCTGGACGTGGCGCTGGCCTGGCTGCGGAGCCGGCCCGGCGTCGACGGGGACCGGATCGTCCTGGTCGGGCACTCGATGGGCGCCGGGGCGGTCACCCGCTACGCGGTGGCCCACCCGGAGATCGCCCGGACCGTGGCCGTGTCGCTGCCCGACGCGGGCGACGTGCCGGCCGGCTGGGCGGGGGACCTGACGCTCGTGGTGGGCGGGTTGGAGTTCCCCGACTTCCGGCGGGCCGCCGAGGAGGCGGCGCGCGGCGGGCCACCGGGGGCGCGGGAGCGGGTGGTGGCGCCGGGCACCGAGCACATTTCGGTGCTGTTCGCACCGCGTACCCACGACGCGGTGGTCGCCGCCCTCCCGGGGCGGCCCGGCGGTCCGGCGCCCGCCCCGCTGACCCGCCCGGCCGCCGCGGCACTGCTGCTGCTCGGGTTGGGGTTCGGCTTCGTGCCGCTGGCCGATCTGCTGCCGCGTCGCCGGCCGGTGATCGCCGCCGGGCCCCGGTCGTCGGCCGGCAAGCCCGCGGACGCGGCCGACGGGCCGCCTTCCCGGCCGGGGTCGTGGCTCGCGGTGGCGCTGCCGGCGGTCGGGCTCGGCGCGGCGTTGACCGCCCCGCTGCCGACCGCCCGGCTGCCGCTCGCGGTCGGCGGGTACGTGGCCGTGTTCCTGCTGCTCGCCGGCGTGCTGCTGGCCGGCGCCCAGCTGTTGTTCCGGCTGGGTCGACCACCGGCCGGGGAGACCGTCCGTCCGGCGCGGGCCGCCGTGGTGGCGGTGGCGCTCCTCGGGTACGCGGCGCTCGCCGTCGCGCTGCCGCTGCACCTCGGGTTCACCTCCGCCGCGCCGGTCGGGGCCCGTTGGTGGCTGCTGCCCCTGGTGGCGCTCTGCTGCCTGGTCTTCCTGCTCGGTGCCGAACTGGTCGCCGCGGGCCGGGGTGGGCGGTACGCGGCGATCGGCGGGATCGCCGTGGCGGTCCTGGCCGGGGCGGCGGTGTCCGGCCTGGCGCCCGGGTTCGTGCTGCTGGTGGTGCCGCTCTTCGCGGCGCTGATGGCCTGGCAGGCGGCCTGGGCGGGGGTGTTGCGCCGGCGGGGCGCGCCGTGGTGGCTGCCGGCGGCGGTCGGCGCGGTGCTGCTCGCCTGGCCGGTCGCCACCACGTTGCCGCTGGCCTGAGCCGGGAGTCAGCGGTCCGGCCGGGCGACCCGCAACGCCCACCAGATGAGCGGTGCCTGCATCGGCACCCGGCCGTAGGCGATCGCCCGCGATGCCGGCCGGCGGCGCCGCCAGTCCCAGGCCATCTGCGCGTTCGCCGGCAGCACCGCGGCGAACAGCGCCGCCGCGGCCAGGCCGCCGCGCCGGCGGGTGGCCGGACGCGCCACCGCCGCGGCCACGGCCAGCTCGGCGACCCCGGAGGCGTACGTCCAGAAGCGGGCCGGTCCGGGCAGCACGCGCGGCACGATCGGGTCGTAGAAGCCGGGCCGGACGAAGTGGGTGACGCCCGCGGCGGCGAGCAGCCCGGCGAGCGCGACGGCCTCGCCGCGACGGTGGGTCATCGTCGGTCTCCCTGCTGTTCCACGGCGCGTTGCACGGCCCGGTAGATCTGCCCGAACCGTAGCGCGTCGGGCGTGCGGACGAGCATCGTCTCCCGCCCGTGCACCTGGACCCACAGCTCGTGCACCCGGTTGCCGCGCTCGTAGGAGCGGTCCAGCCAGCCGAGCGGCACCTCCAGGAACGGGGTGAGCGCCAGCCCGACCACCACGGACGCGGCCACGATGATCAGGGCCAGCTTCCAGTCGCCCCGGTCCTGGGCCGCCCAGGCCAGCGAGAGCACGCAGACCAGCGCCACCAGCGGCGGCAGCGACAGCAGCAGGACCAGCACGCCCCGACCGAGCACCCGGCCCCGTACCGCCGCGGTGGTCCGTCCCCGGGCGTGCCAGACGAAGGTGACGTCGGCGAGCGGCACGACCTGCCCACCGGCGTGGATGGCCTGCGAGGTGACCTGTACCGCGTCGTCCCGGTAATAGAGGGTCATAAATCAGCGTACCCACTCCGAGTGCGCGGACGGAATCTGTCGGTAGCGTGTCCGGCATGGCCGACCGGACCGAACAGGCGCGCAACATCGAGGTGGTCCGGCGGTACCTGCGGACCTTCGTCACCAAGGACCTGGCCGAGTTGGCCGAGGTGGTGGACGAGGACGTCGAGATCTACGGCTCCGGCACGGCGGTACGCGGCCGGCGCTATCCGGAGGCGGCCGTCTCCTCGCCCGGGTTGACCGTGCTCGACCAGCAGATCGTGGAGATCTTCGCGGCCGGTGACCGGGTGGTGGTGTCGATGGCGCAGACCTACCGGCGGGACGCGACCGGGGCGACCACGGTGCAGAGCGCGTGCAAGATGTACCGGCTGGCCGGTGGCCGGATCGTGCAGTTCTGGGGCGAGCAGGACACCTACGGCCTGCTGCGCGGGCTGGGCCTGCTGCCCGACGAGCCGATCACGTTCTGAGCCGGCCCGGCGGCGGGCGCCCGCTCGATGGCCCGCTGCACCGCGCGGTAGATCTGACCGAAGCGCAGCGCGTCGCCGGTGCTGAGCAGCCGCACCGGCCGGCCCCGCCAGGTCGCCCACATCTCCAGTTCCCGGCTGCCCTGCACGTAGGAGCGGTCCAGGTGCTCGAAGAGCACGTCGGCGAGCGGCCCGACGGCGAGGCCGACCAGCACGGACGCGCCGACGATGGCGATGGTGACGGTGAGCGAGCGGTGCAGCCAGACCGCGAGCGCGACGCCCAGCAGCGCGGCCACCAGCGGCCCGGCGAGCGCGGCGCCGATCGCGCCGCGGCCGGCGAGCACCCGCCAGGAGCGGCTGCCCCGCCGGTGCCACACCATGGTCAGCTCGGCCAGCGGATAGCTGCGGTCGTCGACCCGCAGGGCGGTGGAGGTGACCCGGACCGACCGGTCGTCGTAGTAGGTGGTCATCGCCTCACTCCCGGTGTCCGGCGTCTACCGCACTGTCTACCCCAACGAGGCGGGTCGTAAGGTTGGCACGCGACTTCGACGAGGAAGTGAGGGCAGCGTGGGCGAGTTCGTCAGGCTGGAAGTGAAGGACGGCGTCGGCACCATCCGGCTGGAGCGGCCGCCGATGAACGCGCTGAACACGCAGGTGCAGGAGGAGTTGCGCGCCGCCGCGACGGCGGCCACCGCCGACGCCGGGGTCCGCGCGGTCGTCGTGTACGGGGGCGAGAAGGTCTTCGCGGCCGGCGCGGACATCAAGGAGATGGCCGACATGTCCTACGTGGACATGGCGGAGCGGGCCGCCGACCTGTCCAGCGCGCTGGGCGCGATCGCCCGGATCCCCAAGCCGGTCGTCGCCGCGATCACCGGCTACGCGCTCGGCGGTGGCTGCGAGCTGGCGCTGGCCTGCGACTGGCGGATCGTGGCCGACGACGCCAAGCTCGGCCAGCCAGAGATCAAGCTCGGCGTCATCCCGGGCGCGGGCGGCACCCAGCGGCTGGCCCGGCTGGTCGGCCCGGCCCGCGCCAAGGATCTGATCATGACGGGCCGGATGGTCGACGCCGAGGAGGCGCTGCGCATCGGCCTGGCCGACCGGGTGGTTCCGGCCGCCGAGGTCTACGACGCCGCGCTGGCGTACGTGAGGTCGTTCCTGACCGGGCCGGTGCAGGCGCTGCGGGCGGCGAAGGCGGCCGTCGACGCCGGCCTGGACATGGACCTCACCTCCGGCCTGGCGTGGGAGAGCCAGCTCTTCGCGGCGCTGTTCGCCACCGACGACCGGCGCGAGGGCATGGCCGCGTTCGTGGAGAAGCGCAAGCCCGGCTTCACCGGGCGCTGACGCGAGGACTGTTCACATCTCGTCTACCGGCCAGTAGCGTGTGACTCCGGTCGCGCGACGAAGGGGAGTGGCATGACGGAACACGTCGAGGGGCACGGCGGCGAGCTGGCGCTGGCGGCGCTGCGCGCGCACGGCGTACGGGAGATGTTCACGCTCTCCGGCGGGCACGTGTTCCCGCTCTACGACGCGGCGCACCAGGCCGGCTTCCCGCTCTACGACGTCCGGCACGAGCAGTCCGCCGTGTTCGCCGCCGAGGCGGTGGCCAAGCTCCAGCGCCGCCCCGGCCTGGCCGTGCTCACCGCCGGCCCCGGCGTCACCAACGGCGTCTCCGGGCTGACCAGCGCGTTCTTCAACGCCTCGCCGGTGCTGGTGATGGGCGGCCGGGCTCCGCAGTTCCGCTGGGGCTCCGGCAGCCTCCAGGAGATGGACCACCTGCCGCTGGTCGCGCCGGTGACCAAGCACGCCGAGACGGTGTTCAGCGCCGACGACATCCCGCGCGCGGTGTCGGCGGCGCTGACCACCGCGCTCACCCCGCACCGGGGCCCGGTCTTCCTGGACTTCCCGCTGGAGGCGGTCTTCTCCGTCGGCGACGCCGACCTGCCGGCGGTCGCCGCGCCCGCGCCGATCGAGCCGGACCCGGACGAGGTGGCCAAGGCGGCCGGCCTGATCGCCGGCGCGTCCCGGCCGGTCATCATCGCCGGCTCCGACGTGTACGCCGGCGACGCCGTCGACGCCCTGCGCGCCGCAGCCGAGGCCCTCCAGGTGCCGGTGTTCACCAACGGGATGGGCCGGGGCGCGCTGCCGCCGACGCACCCGCTCGCCTTCGCCAAGGCCCGCCGGGTCGCGCTCAAGGGCGCCGACGTGGTGGTGGTGGTCGGCACGCCGCTCGACTTCCGGCTCTCCTTCGGCGACTTCGGCGACGCGACCGTCGTGCACGTGGTGGACGCGCCGAGCCAGCGCGCCGGGCACGTGCAGCCCGCCGCCGCGCCCGCCGGCGACCTGCGGCTGATCCTCGGCGGGTTCGCCGAGCGCGCCGGCGACCGGGCCGACCACGCCGACTGGATCGCCGAGCTGCGCACCGCCGAGGACGCGGCGAAGGCCCGCGACGCCGAGGAGATGGCCGCCGAGACCGACCCGATCCGGCCGGCCCGGGTCTACGGCGAGCTGCGCAAGGTGCTCGCCCCGGACGCCATCACCATCGGCGACGGCGGCGACTTCGTCTCGTACGCCGGGAAGTACCTGGAGCCCGCCCAGCCCGGCACCTGGCTCGACCCCGGCCCGTACGGCTGCCTCGGCACCGGCATGGGCTACGCGATGGGCGCCCGGGTCAGCCACCCGGACCGGCAGATCTGCGTGCTGATGGGCGACGGCGCGGCCGGCTTCTCGCTGATGGACGTGGAATCGCTGGCCCGGCAGAACCTGCCGGTGGTGATCGTGGTCGGCAACAACGGCATCTGGGGGCTGGAGAAGCACCCGATGCGCGCCATGTACGGCTACGACGTCGCCGCCGACCTCCAGCCCGGGCTGCGCTACGACCGGGTGGTCGAGGCGCTCGGCGGCGCGGGCGAGACGGTGGAGAAGGCCGCCGACCTCGGCCCGGCGCTCGGCCGCGCGTTCGACGCCGGGGTGCCGTACCTGGTCAACGTGCTGACCGACCCGGCGGACGCGTACCCCCGGTCGTCGAACCTGGCCTGACCGCGACGCCGGCACGGCCTGCCGGCCGGGCATGCCCCCATGGCGCTCAGACCTCCGGGCGGTCCCGGTCGTCCGGGCGGTCGCGCAGCTCCTCCTCGCGGCGGCGCAGGTCGTCCTCCCAGCGCTGGAGGCGCTCCCGGTCCTCGTCGCGGGAGCGCTTGTCGAGCGAGGAGAGGAAGTCCGGGTCGTCGTCCGGGGCGACCGGGCGGCGGGCCGGGGTGGTGGAGCCGGCGGCGCCGAGCGGGCCGTTCGGGCGCTCCCGGCCGGCCACGAACCAGGCGATCGAGCCGACCAGCGGGAAGAACAGGATGACCAGCACCCAGACCAGCCGGGGCAGCACCTTGACCTGCTCGTCCTCGGCGGAGAGGCAGCTGATCAGCGCGCAGACGGCGAGCACGACCTGGACCAAGAACAGCAGCACGTAGAGGCGGGCCATGCCCCATGATGGCGCACCGGGCCCGGTCAGTGCACCCGGCTGAGCACGTGCGCCACGCCGAGCAGGGCCAGCGCGGTCGCGCCGAGCGCGGTCAGCGGCATCGCGACCTGCCCGAGCCGGCGGGGGCCGGCCCCGGTGGCCCGTCGCCAGGCGGCGGCGAGCACGACCAGCCAGATCGCGACCGCGGTCCCGGCCAGCGCCGCGTCCAGGACCCGGCCGGCGAACGCCGGGCGGAGCTGGAGCAGCAGCACCGCGGTCACGGTGAGCAGGGTGCGCCGCCAGGCCAGCCGGGTCCGTTCGGCGGGCAGCCCGGAGTCGGTCACCGGGCACCTCGCAGCAGCACGGCGGCGACCAGGAGCAGCGCGCCGGCCGCGACGATCAGCGCCAGCACGGCCGGGAAGCGGGACACCGGCAGTTCCTCACCCAGCCGGATCGCGCGTTCGGTGCGGGCCCAGTGGTCCACCGCCCGCACCGCCACGGCGGCGCCGAGCAGCAGCAGCCCGACGGCGAGCGCCTCGCGCAGGTGGGCCAGCGGGAGCGGAGGCAGGAACTGCGCGGCGGCCAGCCCGCCCGCGACCAGCGCCAGCCCGGTCCGCAACCAGGCCAGGAACGTCCGTTCGTTGGCCAGCGAGAAACGGTAGTCCGGCGGGGTGCCGACCGAGCGCAGCTCCCGCGGGTCGAACCAACGCCTGATCGACTCCCACACGGCACCCATTATCCGCTTGGCTGCCGGCCTAGCCTGAGGGGATGACCGATCTTGACGCGCGCGCCCTGCGCGAGACCTACGACACCCGGATCCGCCCGGAGCTGCCGAACCCGGTGCCGGCCGGGGTGACCATCGAGCGGGACGGCCCGCTGTTCCGGGTGCTCGGCCTGGACAAGCGCGGCTTCCTCACCTACCGCGCGCTGGGCGGCCTGGCCGGCGCCGAGCTGGACGCGCTGATCGCCCGGCAGGTCGAGTTCTTCCGGGCCCGGGGCGAGGCGGTCGAGTGGAAGCTCGCCGGCCACGACGAGCCGGCCGACCTGGGCGACCGGTTGCGCGCCGCCGGCTTCGTCCCGGAGGACCAGGAGACCGTCGTGGTCGGCCCGGTGGCGCCGCTGGCCGCCGCCGTCCCGGTGCTCCCCGAGGGGGTACGCCTACGCGAGGTCACCAGCCGGGCCGACCTGGAGCGGATCGCCGCCATGGAGGAGGAGGTCTGGCACGACGACCGCGGTCACCTGGTGCACGGGCTGGCCCGGGAGATCGAGGCGGACCCGCAGTCGATCACGATCGTGGTGGCCGAGGCGGGGGAGACGGTGGTCAGCGCGGGCTGGGTCCGCTACGAGGGCGACACCGGGTTCGTCAGCCTCTGGGGCGGATCGACACTGCCGCGGTGGCGCAGGAAGGGAATCTACCGGGCGTTGGTGGCCTACCGGGCGCGGCTGGCGCAGCAGCGGGGCCGGACGCTCGTGCAGGTGGACTGCTCGCCGGACAGTCGGCCCATCCTGGAGCGGCTCGGTCTCGTTGCGGTCACCACCACCACGCCCTACGTCTACACTCCGTGATCATGGACCGGTTGACGGCGGACGAGCAGCTCACCCTGAAGACCGGCGCCTTCGGGGCGGTGTTCCTGGTCTCCAACGCGGTCCCGGGGGTGCTGGGCATGGTGCGGGAGAGCATCGCCGCGTCCGGGGCGCTCGCCGACGTCGGAGGCGTGGTCAAGGAGGCGCTCACCACCGGCCCGTTGCCGCAGTTGCCGCGCGACTCCGCGCTGGAGATCGAGTCGGTGGTGCTGCCCGCGCTGGGCCGGGCGGTGGAGATTCTGCGGGCCAAGTCCCCCGGGGACGTCGAGGCGTACCGGTCGGTGGTGCTGGCGGCGGCGGACCGGGTGGCGCAGGCGCACCGGGGAGTGGAGCCGGCCGAGGCGGCGGCGATCGACAAGATCCGGGTGGCGTTGGCCGAGGCGGCCTGAGCGTCTCCGGGCTACCGTGAGTTGCATCACTCCAGGCCCCCGGGGAGTGGATGCTACTTGCGGGTAACATTGCTTCGTGGGCAAGTGCACAGCACCCCGCGGTTGACCGAGCGTTAAGTCACGCGGGAGGCTGCGCCCGTGACCGGGCGAGTGATCGCTACACCAAACAGGAGGGTCGTCGAAGCGCGATGAACATCGTCGTACTCGTCAAGCAGGTGCCCGATTCGGGCGCGGACCGCAACCTGCGTCCTGACGACAACACCGTCGACCGCGGCTCGGCGAACAACGTCATCAACGAGATGGACGAGTACGCCATCGAAGAGGCGTTGAAGATCAAGGAGGCGCACGGCGGCGAGGTCACCATCCTGACCATGGGTCCGGACCGGGCGACCGAGTCGATCCGCAAGGCGCTCTCCATGGGGCCGGACAAGGCCGTCCACGTCGTCGACGACGCGCTGCACGGCTCCTGCGCCGTGGCCACCTCGAAGGTGCTCGCGACCGCCCTCGGGCAGCTCAACGCCGACCTGGTCATCTGCGGCGCCGAGTCCACCGACGGCCGGGTGCAGGTCATGCCGCACATGATCGCCGAGCGGCTGGGCGTGGCCGCGCTGACCGGGGCGCGCAAGCTCACCGTGGACGGCGCCACCCTCACCGCCGAGCGGCAGACCGAGGAGGGCTACGAGGTGGTCACCGCCTCGACCCCGGCCGTGGTCTCCGTCTGGGACACCATCAACGAGCCGCGTTACCCGTCCTTCAAGGGCATCATGGCCGCCAAGAAGAAGCCGGTGCAGACGCTCTCCCTGGGCGACCTGGGCGTGGCTCCGACCGAGGTGGGCGTCGACGGCGCCACCAGCGCCGTGGTCGAGCACACCAAGCGTCCGCCGCGCTCCGGCGGCGAGAAGATCACCGACGAGGGCGAGGGCGGCGTCAAGCTGGTCGAGTTCCTCGCCACCGAGAAGTTCGTGTGAGAGGTCTGAACATGGCTGAGGTTCTCGTCGTCGTCGAAGCCACCCGGGAATTCGGCGTCAAGAAGGTCACGTGTGAGATGCTCACCCTCGCCCGCGAGCTGGGCACCCCGAGCGCGGTCGTGCTCGGTGGCGCCGGCGCCGCCGAGGCGCTGAGCGCCAAGCTGGGCGAGTACGGCGCGGAGAAGATCTACGCCGCCGAGGGTGAGGAGATCGACGGCTTCCTGGTGGCCCCGAAGGCCACCGTGGTCGCCGAGCTGGTCAAGCGGGTGCAGCCGGCCGCCGTGCTGCTCGCCTCCTCGCAGGAGGGCAAGGAGATCGCCGCCCGCCTGGCCGTCAAGCTGGACAACGGCATCCTGACCGACGTGGTCGGCTTGGACGCCGACGGCACCGCCACCCAGGTCGCGTTCGCCGGCTCCACCATCGTCAAGTCCAAGGTCACCAAGGGCCTGCCGCTGGTCACCGTCCGGCCGAACTCGCTCAACCCGACCCCGGCCGCGGCCACCCCGGCCGTCGAGCAGCTCACCGTGTCGGTCACCGACGCGGACAGGCTGGCCAAGGTCGTCGAGCGGGTCGCCGAGCAGAAGGGCTCCCGTCCCGAGCTGACCGAGGCGTCGATCGTCGTCTCCGGCGGTCGCGGTGTCGGCAACGCCGACAACTTCAAGCTGGTCGAGGAACTGGCCGACCTGCTCGGCGGCGCGGTCGGCGCATCCCGCGCGGCGGTCGACTCCGGCTTCTACCCGCACCAGTTCCAGGTCGGCCAGACCGGCAAGACGGTCTCCCCGCAGCTCTACGTCGCGCTCGGCATCTCCGGCGCGATCCAGCACCGGGCCGGCATGCAGACCTCGAAGACCATCGTCGCGGTGAACAAGGACGGCGAGGCGCCGATCTTCGAGCTGGCCGACTACGGCGTGGTCGGCGACCTGTTCAAGATCGTCCCGCAGGCCGCCGAGGAGATCCGCAAGCGCAAGTGACCTCCGGGTCCACGACGAGAGGCCGCCGCCCGGTGATCCGGGCGGCGGCCTTTTTCTCGCAGGGAGCTGATCGGCGGGCCGGGGAGCTGAGCCGGCCCGCCGATCAGCCCGTCAGGGTGCCCCTCAGCAGGCTGTCGCCGGAGTGAGCGGGCTTGTTGTCGTACTGCTCGGCGCTGACGTCGACGACGGAGAAGGTGCTCAGGTCCACGTTGCGGGGAATCGGCAGCAACGCGTCCCCCGATCCCTTGCTCAACGTGCCCACCGAGAACATCTCCATCGTCTTCGGATCGATCAGCCAGACCTCGTAGTACCCCGGAACGCTCGGGAGATTCGCGACGTGCAGATGCAGTTGGTTGTCACCGAGCACCCGGGCGTCGCCCGAGGCGTCCTTCGGGGTCGAGCCGAACGCGGCAAGCGGCGCGCTGGCCAGCACCGTCGGCCGCGGTGCGGGCTCGTCCCCGCCGGCGCCGAGCACCACGGCGGTGCCCACCACCCCGATGAGCGCGGCGGCGGTGGCGGTGACCGCGGTGCTCGCCCAGCGGGGCCACCGACGGCCACGGCGGGTCCGGGTCGCGGTGGCCGGCCGACCGGCCGGGTCACCTGCCGCGTCGACGCCCGCCGCCGGACGCCGACCGTTCAACGTGGGCAGTTCCTCGGCGGCCCGGATCTCGGCGACGATGCCCTGCCAGAGGTGCTCCGGCGGATCGGGCAGGTCGGTCAGGCCCTGGGTGCCGGCGCCGAGCCCGGCGACGTGTTGGAGCGTCTCCAGCTCGCCCCGGCAGTGTGCGCAGGTGTCGAGGTGGGTGGATTCTCCGTCGGCCGCCTCGCTCTCACCGAGCGCCAGAAAGACCAGCCGGTCGTGGTCCAGGTGCTGCACCGTCCACCTCCCATCTGCGTTTCAGGCTCTGCATACCGCGTCGGATGTGGCTCTTGACCGTGCCGAGCGGCACTCCGGTCACGGCCGAGATCTGCTGGTGTGTCAGGTCGTCGTAGAACGCCAGCTCCAGCATCCGCCGTTGCTCGTCGGGCAGCCGGGCGAGCTCGTCGGCGACCACCAGCCGGTCGACCACCGTGTCGGGGGCGGGGCCGGTGTCCACCGGCTCGGGCAGTTGCTTGACCGTCTCGACCACCCGGGTCTCCCGGGCCGAGGCCCGGATCCGGTCGACCACCTTGCGTCGCCCGATCCCGAGCAGCCAGCCGATCAGTGAGCCCTTCGTCGGGTCGAACGTCTCCCGGCCGAGCCAGGCGGCGACGAACGTCGCCTGGGTCACGTCCTCGGCGTCGCTCCGGTTCGCCAGCGTCGAGGCGGCCAGGTGCAGCACCGCGCGGCCGAACCGGTCGTACGCCTCGCGCAGGGCGACCTCATCGCCGTCGCGGAACCGCATCGCCAGATCGTCGTCCTTCGGCGGCTCGGGTCCCTGCCTCGCCGCCGTCACCGGGCGGCTCGCCATCCGTGGGGCATGCCGAACTGTAACTCCCACCGCCCCCGCCCCACTCTCCCGGTGTGTTCCACGCGAGCCCGTCACCTCCTCTTCGTCGCCGAAAGCCCCGCCGGATGCGTCCGCGGCCGGAAAAAGAAATCGGATCCGGGGCGCATCCGGCGGCGTCCGGGCGGGCGTAACCCGTTCTGCACGCCATGCCTGACGAATCAGTAGGAATCACCAGGAGGCAGACAATGCAGTTCGCCATGTTCCGTCGGGTCGCCGCAGGCGGCGCGGTGGCCGCCCTCACCTTCGCCGGCGTCGGCGCCGCCACCATGAGCCCGGCCTACGCCGCCTCGTCGAAGGTCTCCGTGGTCCACGGCATCCCGGACACCCCGGTCGACGTCTACGTCAACGGCAAGAAGACGTTGGACAACTTCAAGCCCGGCGACGTGGCCGGTCCGCTCACCCTCCCCGAGGGCGAGTACGACATCGCGCTGACCAAGCCCGGCGAGGCGATCGACAAGGCGATCCTCAAGGTCGACGACGCCGAGGTGCCGGGCGGGGCGAACATCAGCCTCGCCGCCCACCTGAGCGCCGACGGCAAGCCGCAGATCACCCCGTTCGTCAACGACGTGTCCAAGGTGGGCGCCGGCAAGGCCCGGCTGATCGTGCGGCACACCGCCGCCGCGCCGGCCGTCGACGTGCGGGCTGGCGGCAAGCCGGTCTTCGAGGGCCTGACCAACCCGAAGGAGGCCAAGGCGGACGTGGCCGCCGGCACCGTGAAGGCGGACGTGGTGCTCGCCGGCACCGACACCGTCGCGATCGGCCCGGCCGACCTGAACCTGAAGGAGGGCACCGCCACCATCGTCTACGCGATCGGCTCCGCCGACGCCAAGAACCTGGACCTGGTCGCGCAGACCATCAGCGGTCTGCACTCGGCGCCGGGCGGCGTGCCCAGCGGCACCGGCGGCCAGGCCGGCACCGGCGTGGACACCTGGTGGTAGGTGCTGGCCGGCGCCGGCGTGCTGCTGCTGGTCGGCGGCGGGGCGCGGGCGGCCACCGCCCGCGCCGGTCGCCGATGACGGTGCGCAACCGCGGGGCGCTGGCGGCGATGGCCGCCGGCGCCGCCGCGCTCACCGTGGCGGCGCTGGTGGCGTGCGGATCCCAGCCCGCCGAGGACGTCGGCGGCGACGAGGCGGCGGCGCTGGCCAGCACCACCCCCGCGGCGACGCCGAGCGCGGCGTCGACCGGGGACCCGTCGGTGCCGGTGAACGCCGGCACGCTGCCGGCGGACGGCGAGATCGTGCCACCGGTACGGCTGAGCATCCCGCCGATCAAGGTCACCGCCTCGGTCAACCCGGCCGGCATCAACGACCGCACCAACGAGTTCGAGGTGCCGCCCAGCGTGGACCAGGTCGGCTGGTACCGCTACGGCCCGGGCCTGGGGGCCGAGGCCGGTTCGGTGGTGATCGCCGGGCACGTGGACAGCGCCGAGCAGGGCAAGGGGGCGTTCTTCCGGCTCCGTGAGTTGGGTCGGGGGGACACGCTGACCGCCACCGGCTCGGACGGGACGGAACGCCGCTACCGGGTGGTGGCCCGGGAGGAGTACACCAAGACCAAGATCCCGCTGGAGCGGTACTTCGCCCGTGACGGCAAGCCGCGCCTGACGTTGATCACCTGCGGCGGGCCGTTCGACCCGAAGACCCGGCACTACCGCGACAACATCGTGGTCACCGCGGTTCCCGCATGAGCGAACGCACCGAGCGAAGCGAGGGCCGTGAGGGCATGCTCCCGGCCAGCACGGCATGAGGCACGTGACCGCCCGTCCGGCCCGGGTGCGGGACGGGCGGTCCGGCCAGCGGTGGCCCGTCCACCGGCCGTTAGGCTGAACGGTGATGGCATACCTGGATCACGCGGCGACGACCCCGATGCTGGACGAGGCACTCGAGGCGTACGTCGCCACCGCCCGTGAGGTGGGCAACGCGTCGTCGCTGCACGCGGCGGGCCGCCGTGCCCGACGGCGGGTGGAGGAGTCCCGCGAGCGGGTGGCCGCCGCGCTCGGCGCCCGACCGTCCGAGGTGATCTTCACCGGCGGTGGCACGGAGAGTGACAACCTCGCCGTGAAGGGCATCTTCTGGGCCCGCCGCGACGCCCGCGCCGAGCGGTTCCGGGTGGTCTCCAGCGCGGTCGAGCACCACGCGGTGCTCGACTCGGTCGACTGGCTGGTCGAGCACGAGGGCGCGGAGGTCGGCTGGCTGCCGGTCGACGCGACCGGCCGGCTCGACCCGGAGCGGCTCCGCGCCGAACTGGCCGGAGACGGCGACCGGGTGGCGGTGGTCACCGCGATGTGGGCCAACAACGAGGTCGGCACCGTCCAGCCGGTGGCCGAGCTGGCCGCGGTCGCCGCCGAGCACGGGGTGCCGTTCCACACCGACGCGATCCAGGCGGTCGGTCAGGTGCCCGTCGACTTCGCCGCGAGCGGGGTGGCCGCGCTCACCGTGACCGGGCACAAGCTCGGCGGGCCGACCGGCGTGGGCGCGCTGCTGCTGGCCCGCGACGTCGCCGCGACGCCGCTGCTGCACGGTGGCGGCCAGGAGCGCGACGTCCGGTCCGGCACGCTGGACACCGCCGGCATCGTCGCGTTCGCGGTCGCCGTCGAGGCCGCGGTGAAGGGCCAGCAGGAGTACGCGGCCCGCGTCGCCGCGCTCCGCGACGAACTGGTCGAGCGCGTCCGGCGGGCGGTGCCCGAGGTGGTCTTCAACGGCGACCCGGCGGACCGGCTCCCCGGCAACGCGCACTTCTCCTTCCCCGGCTGCGAGGGGGACGCGCTGCTGCTGCTGCTCGACGCTCAGGGCATCGCCTGCTCGACCGGGTCGGCCTGTTCGGCGGGGGTGGCCCAACCCTCGCACGTGCTGATGGCGATGGGCGCCGACGACGACCGGGCCCGCTCCTCGCTGCGCTTCACGCTCGGGCACACCAGCACCGGCGCGGACGTCGACGCGCTCATCGCCGCGCTGCCGGCCGCCGTCGAGCGGGCCCGGCGCGCGGCCGCCCTACGCACCCCCCGCTGAGCCGGATACCCTCGGTGACGAGGACGAAGGGGGTCGGCCGGTGAGGGTTCTGGCGGCGATGTCGGGCGGGGTGGACTCCGCCGTCGCGGCGGCGCGGGCGGTGGAGGCCGGGCACGATGTGACCGGGGTGCACCTGGCGCTGGCCCGCAACCCGCAGACCTACCGCACCGGCGCCCGGGGCTGCTGCACGCTCGAGGACTCCCGGGACGCCCGGCGCGCCGCCGACGTGCTGGGCATCCCGTTCTACGTGTGGGACATGGCGGACCGCTTCCACGACGACGTGGTCGACGACTTCGTCGCCGAGTACGCCGCCGGGCGTACCCCGAACCCGTGCCTGCGCTGCAACGAGAAGATCAAGTTCGCCGCGGTGCTGGACCGCGCCGTGGCCCTGGGCTTCGACGCGGTGGTGACCGGCCACCACGCCCGGCTCGGTGCCGACGGCCTGCTGCGGCGCAGCGTCGACGCGGCCAAGGACCAGTCGTACGTGCTGGCGGTGCTGACCCGCGCGCAGCTCGACCGGTCGATCTTCCCACTCGGCGACTCCACCAAGGCCGAGGTGCGGGCCGAGGCGGCCCGGCGCGGCCTGGCCGTGGCTGACAAGCCGGACTCGCACGACATCTGCTTCATCGCGGACGGCGACACCCGGGGTTTCCTCGCCCAGCGGCTGGGCGAGGCGCCGGGCCAGGTGGTGGACGCGCTCACCGGCGCGGTCGTGGGCAACCACAGCGGCGCCTACCAGTACACGGTCGGGCAGCGGCGCGGGCTGCACCTGGACCGTCCCGCGGCAGACGGTCGGCCCCGCTACGTGCTCTCCATCACGCCGAAGACCAACACCGTGACGGTCGGCCCGGCCGAGGCGCTCGAGGTCTCCTCGGTGCGGGCCACTCGACCGGTCTGGACCGGCGGGCCGCGCCCGGACGGGCCGATCGAGTGCGAGGTCCAACTGCGAGCCCACGGCGACGTGGTGCCGGCCACCGTCTCGGTGGACGCCGACGCGCTGCACGCCGCGCTGCGCCGCCCGCTGCGCGGCGTGGCCGCCGGCCAGGCGATCGTGGCCTACCGGCCGGACCCGGCCGGCGACGTGGTCCTCGGCTCCGCCACCATCGCCGCCTGACGCTCCGCCACGGGCACGCACGCCCGCGCCGCTTCGTGCCGGCGGACCCCGCCCGCGCCGGAACGGTTTCCCGCCGAGTCATTCACGCCATCAAGTTTGTCGGCACCCGGTGTCGATGCCGTGGCCTCCTCGGCTATCCGTCCGCGTCGCCGGTGCCGAAGGCGTCGCTCAAGCCGGCTGAGCCACCCCGGGAGGTCCGCGCTGGCGTGCCGGCTGTGCGGGTCGGCACGGCGGATAGGCTGCGGCGGTGACTGATCAGCAGTGGCCCTGGCCGGCCGGCGCGGCGACCGGGATCGGTTCGTTGCCCGGCACCGACATCGCCGAGGCGCAGCGGATCGTGCTCGGCGAGCTGCCTGCCCTGCCGCACCTGCCGGAGCTGCCCGCCCGGGGGCCGGGCGCGGACCTGGTCGGTCGCACGGCCGGCCTGCTCGTCGAGTTGCCGGTCGAGTTGTACGCGGCTCGTTGGCGGATCGCCCCACGCCCCGGGCGGGACCTGCGCCGCGCGCGCGACCTCATGGAGCGCGACCTCGACCAGCTCGCCGAGCAGGCCGAGGAGTACGCCGGTCCGGTCAAGGTCCAGGCCGCCGGCCCGTTCACCCTGGCCGCCACGCTGGAACTGCCGCTCGGTGGCCGGGTGCTGCGCGATCCGGGCGCGGTGCGCGACCTCGCCGGTTCGCTCGGCGAAGGGTTGCGGGGGCACGTGGCGGCGGTGGCCCGACGGCTGCCCCGCGCCTCGGTGCTGCTCCAGCTCGACGAGCCCTCGCTGCCGGCGGTGCTGGCCGGCCGGGTGCCCACCGAGAGCGGCTTCGGCACCCACCGCGCGGTGGAGCCGGAGGTCGCCCGCGCGTTGGTGCGTGACGTGCTCGACGCGGCCGGGGTCCCCGCGCTCGTGCACTGCTGCGCGCCGGGCGTGCCGCTGGAGCTGATCCGTTCCGCCGGCGCCGCCGGTGTCGCCCTCGACCTGTCCCTGGTCACCGACCTGGATCCGCTCGGCGAGGCGATCGACGCCGGGTTCGGCCTACTGGCCGGTGTCGCCCCCACGCTGCCACCGGCGTCCGGCCGGGCGCCGACGTCGGCCGGGATCGCCGACCGGGTCCGCCGGGTCTGGGACCAGCTCGGCTTCCCCCGCCGCCGGATGGCCGAGCAGGTGGTGGTCACACCCGCGTGCGGCCTGGCCGGCGCGACCCCGGCGTACGCCCGGGCGGTGCTGGCCGCCTGCCGGGACGCCGGCCGGCGGCTCGCCGAGGAGTGACGGTTTCCTGTCGTACCCCGGGGGCAGGATCGCTCACATGATCGGACGACTGCGCTCCACCGTGATCGACTGCCCTGATCCGCGCGCCCTGGCCGGCTTCTACGCGGAGCTGCTCGGCATGCCGCTGATCGAGGAGAACTCCGAGGGCGACGAGTGGGTGGTGCTCGGCGGCCCGCCCGGCCACCTGCCCCGGCTGGCCTTCCAGAAGGCGCTGAACCTGCGCGCGCCGGCCTGGCCCGACCCCGAGCGGCCACAGCAGTTCCACCTGGACGTCACGGTGGACGACATCGAGGCCGCCGAGAAGGCGGCGCTGGCCCTCGGCGCCCGACGGCTGCCCGGTGAGGGCGACGGCTGGCGGGTCTACGCCGACCCGGCCGGCCACCCGTTCTGCCTCTGCTGGGACTGACCGCGCGGGGCTTGCGCGGCGGGTGCATGATCACCACCGTGACCGTCTCCCCCGACCGCCGCGCCGCCGGTTCGCTCTTCGGCCTGGCCTACGGCGACGCCCTGGGCAAGCCGACCGAGTTTCTCACCGTCACCGAGATCGTCCGGCGCTGGGGCCCGAGCGGGCCGCGCGAGCTGGACGGCGACCCGGCGCAGGTCACCGACGACACCCAGATGGCGCTGGCGGTGGCGTGGGCGCTGCACGACGCGCCCGCGCTCACGGCGGAGGCGGTGGAGCCGCTGCTGCGGCAGCGCTTCCTCGACTGGGCGGCCAGCCCCGACAACAACCGCGCGCCGGGCATGACCTGCCTGCGGGCCTGCGCCGAACTGAGCCGGGGAACCCGGTGGCAGGAGGCCACGGTCGCCGGCTCGAAGGGCTGCGGCGCCAACATGCGGGTCACCCCGGTCGGGCTGCTCGACGTCGACCTCGACACGATGGCCGGGCTGGCCCAGCTCCAGGCCGGCCTCACCCACGGCCACCCGACCGGGCTGGCGGCGAGCGAGCTGACGGCGTACGCCGTCCGGCTGCTGCGCGACGGCGCCGCACTGCCGGAGTTGCCCGGCCTGCTCATCGCGCGAGCCCACGAGCAGCGCACGGTCTACCGGGGCGACTGGCTCGGCGACCTGTGGCAGCGACCCGGCGCCACCACCGCGGCGGAGTTCGCCGCCCGGGGCTGGGACGACTGCCTGCGGGTGCTCGGCCGGCTCGACGCGGCGCTGGCCCGCCCGGACGACGGCGGCGACCCGTGCCGGCTCACCGGCGAGGGGTGGATCGCCGAGGAGGCGCTCGCGACCGCGCTGCTCTGCGCGCTGCGGCACCCGGACGACCCGGTCGGCGCGCTGGCCCGGGGGGCCACCACCGCCGGCGACTCCGACTCCATCGCGGCACTGGCCGGGGCGTTCGTCGGGGCCGCGCACGGCATGGCCGCCTGGCCGGCGGCCTGGTCCGGCCGGATCGAGTACGCCGACCAGCTCACCGCCCTGGCCGCCGCGCTCGACTGAGCGCCCGCGCCGCTAGGCGGTGAGGTGGGGCAGGCGGCGGACGCCGCGCCACACCCCGGCGTCGCAGTCGCCGGCCTTGTCCGCGAACGCCGACAACGCCACCGGAATCGGCTCGCTGACGTCGAGCCAGCTGTCGTGCTCGGCGTCGGCGTCCCAGCTCCGGGTGGGGATGGACACGTGGTCGTCCCGGTCCGACTTGTCCTGGCTGGTGATCTTCAGGACCTCGGCGTCGGCCCCGTCGACCCGCAACACCAGGCAGGGACGCACCTTCGAGCCGGTGCCGTCGGCGTAGGGCACGTCGGCCCACCAGATCTCCCCGGGGCGCGGGCCGTTCCGGTCCGGCCGCCCGGCGTCGCGCGGCCGCGGTGGCGCACCGGTCCGGCCGCCCCCGCCTCCGGAGCGGCCACCACGGGGCGGACCTCCGGGCCGGCCGCCGCCACCCGGGCGCCGGCGGCCCCCGGAGCGGTCACGTCGCGGCGTCCCGGCCGGTCGGTCGACGGACCGACGGCGCCACTCGCTCCACAGCCAGCCCGCCGCCACGCAGGCCACGATCACCAGCGCCCAGATCAGCCCGTCGCGCATCCGTACCCCGCCTTCCGTCCGTTTCGGCCCACCGCCGCCGCCGCGATCGTCGCACGGCCGGGGCTTGCGCGCTCGGCCGGCGCGGGACGCGCCGCTCCGCCGCCGGGCTGCTGCTCAGTGCAGGTGGCCGGACGGGTGTCACAGCCGACCGCTACGGTTCGGGGGTAGCGCGAGCACGGGAGGTCGACAGCGGTGTCCGAAGGCGGCGTGTCCGAAGAAGCGGTTCCCCAGACGGTCGACGCCGCCCAGGAGGCGGCGGCCGGCGCCGAGCCGACCCCGGAGGCCCGGGAGCGGCACGCCACGTTGAGCCAGGAGCTCACCGAGCACCAATACCGCTACTACGTGCTGGACGCGCCGACGATCACCGACGCCGAGTTCGACAGGCAACTGCGTGAGCTGGAGGCGCTGGAGGCGGAATTCCCGGCGCTGCGCACCCCCGACTCGCCCACCCAACGGGTCGGCGGCACGTTCTCCACCGACTTCACCCCGGTCACCCACGCCGAGCGCATGCTCTCGCTCGACAACGCGTTCGCCGACGAGGAGTTGGCCGCCTGGGCCGAGCGGGTCGAGCGGGACGCCGGCGGCCCGGTGCCCTACCTGTGCGAGCTGAAGGTCGACGGGCTGGCCATCAACCTGACCTATGAGAAGGGCCGGCTGGTGCGGGCGGCCACCCGCGGCGACGGCCGCACCGGGGAGGACGTCACCGCCAACGTGCGCAGCATCCGGGGCGTGCCGGCGCGACTCACCCCGGCCGACGACTTCCCCGACGTGCCGGAGCTGCTCGAGGTTCGCGGCGAGATCTACTTTCCGGTGGCCGGATTCGCCGACCTCAACGCGAGCCTGGTCGAGCAGGGCAAGGCGCCGTTCGCCAACCCGCGCAACGCCGCCGCCGGCAGCCTCCGGCAGAAGGACCCGCGGATCACCGCGTCCCGGCCGCTGCGCCTGGTCGTGCACGGCATCGGCGCCCGCAAGGGCTACCGGCCGGCCGCGCAGTCGGCGGCCTACGCCGCGCTCCGGGCGTGGGGGCTGCCCACCAGCGACCGCTGGAAGGTGGTGGACGACCTGGCCGGGGTGGCGGAATACATCGCCTGGTACGGCACGCACCGCCACGACGTCGAGCACGAGATCGACGGCGTGGTGGTCAAGGTCGACCCGGTCTCCATCCAGGGTCGTCTCGGCTCGACCAGCCGCGCGCCCCGCTGGGCGATCGCCTTCAAATATCCGCCGGAGGAGGTCAACACCAAGCTGCTCGACATCGACGTCAACGTCGGGCGCACCGGCCGGGTCACCCCGTTCGCGGTCCTGGAGCCGGTCCGGGTGGCCGGTTCCACTGTCGCGCTCGCCACCCTGCACAACGCCCGTGAGGTGGAGCGCAAGGGCGTCCTCATCGGCGACACGGTGGTGCTGCGCAAGGCCGGCGACGTCATTCCCGAGGTGCTCGGCCCGGTGGTCGAGCTGCGTCCGGCCGACGCCCGGGCGTTCGTCATGCCGACCACCTGCCCGGCCTGCGGCACACCGCTCGCGCCGGCCAAGGAGAGCGACATCGACATCCGCTGCCCCAACTCGCGCAGTTGCCCGGCGCAGTTGCGGGAGCGGGTCTTCCACCTGGCCGGTCGCGGCGCCTTCGACATCGAGGTGCTCGGCTACAAGGGCGCCGCCGCGCTGCTCGACGCCGGCATCATCACCGACGAGGGTGACCTGTTCGCCCTCGACGCCGAGCAGCTCAGCCGCTCGCCGTTCTTCGTCAACAAGGACGGCACGCTCGGCAGCAACGCCACCAAGCTGCTCGACAACCTGGCCGTGGCCAAGGAGCGCGACCTGTGGCGGGTCCTGGTGGCGCTCTCCATCCGGCACGTCGGCCCGACCGCGGCCCAGGCGCTCGCCCGGCACTTCCGCTCGATCACCGCGATCGAGGCGGCCGCCGAGGAGGAGCTGTCCTCGGTGGACGGCGTCGGCCCGACCATCGCCGCGAGCCTGACGGAGTGGTTCGCCGTCGACTGGCACCGCGACGTGGTGCGCAAGTGGGCCGAGGCGGGCGTCCGGATGGTCGAGGAGGCCGGTGACGAGGGGCCCCGGCCGCTCGACGGGGTCACCGTCGTGGTCACCGGCACGCTGTCCGGGTTCAGTCGCGACCAGGCCGCCGAGGAGATCCAGAACCGGGGCGGAAAGGTCACCGGGTCGGTTTCCAAGAAGACCGGGTTCGTGGTGGTCGGCGACAATCCCGGCTCGAAGGCCGACAAGGCGGCGACGCTGAAGCTGCCGATCCTCGACGAGGACGGTTTCCGGGTGCTGCTGGATTCCGGCCCGGAGGCCGCCCGCGCGGTGGCCCGGATCGAGGGCTGAGCGCGGCCCGCGGCGTATACCAACTTAATTACGACTACGACCGATTCGTGGCTGTCGTGTCGGGGAAAGTGGCCGGTAGGGCGTTTCATTGGCGTACGGCGTGTGACGGCGCGCGCCACGACCGCTCCCGGGAGGTGCGATGGCGACCGGCGACCCGCGCAACTCGGTCCCGCCCGGGCGGGCCCGGCCGTTCTTCGGCTTCGTCGCCGCGGTCGGCGCGACCGCGGTGCTCGTCTCGGCCGGGCCGCTGGCCGCGCTACCGGGCCGGCTGACCGAGCTGCCGGTCGCGTTCTGGACCATGGCGGCGCTCGCCGTCGCCTGCGACGCCCGTCCGTTCGTCCCGCCGGGGCGGCGACAGACGTCGGCGCTCTTCCCGTCGACCTGCTTCACCTTCGCCATCCTGCTCGGCTGGGGTCTCGGCCCGGCCGTGGCGGTGCAGGCGGTGGCGGTGGCGGTGTCCGGCTGGCGGCTCGGATACGCCGCCTGGCGCACCGGCTTCAACGCCGCCCAGTACGCGTGCGCGCTCGCCGCCGCGTACGCGGTCGGCCGGCTCGGCGCGGGCGAGCTGTTCGGCGAGGGCCGGCTGCGCTGGACCGACGTGGCGGCGCTCGGCGGCGCCACGGTGGCCTGGTTCATGGTCAACTACGGCCTGGTCAACTCCGCCATCCGGCTGCGGTTCGGTGACCGGTGGTGGCCCAGCGTCCGGCTCGGGCTGGCCTACGAGCTGCTCTCCACCGGTTCGCTGCTGCTGCTCGCGCCGGTGCTGGTGGCCGCCGCCCGGGTCAGCGCGGCGCTGATCCCACTGGTGCTGGTGCCGCTCTTCGCGGTCTACCGGATGGCGCGGCTCTCCGCCGAACGGGAACAGCTCGCCGACGTCGACCCGCTCACCGGGCTGCCCAACCGCAAGGCGCTGCTCACCGAGGTAGCCGAGCAGGTGCACCTGCACGCCGAGCGGGCCGCCCGGGGCGAACCGGACGCCCACCTGGCCCTGCTGCTGCTCGACCTCGACCGGTTCAAGCACGTCAACGACGCGCTCGGGCACGCGGTGGGCGACCGGCTGCTGGTCGAGGTGAGCGCCCGGCTGGTCGACGTGGCCGACGACGGCGAGCTGGTGGCGCGGCTCGGCGGCGACGAGTTCGCCATCGTCGTGCCCCGGCTGTCCGATGTCGAGGCGGCCCGTGGGCGGGCCGACCGGGTGGTCGCCGCGCTCGCCGAGCCGGTGCCGCTGGACGGGTTGCCGCTGGACGTCGGCGGCTCGATAGGGGTGGCGCTCTTCCCCGAGCACGGCGCGGACTTCGCCACCCTGATGCGGCACGCCGACGTGGCCATGTACGACGCCAAGCACCGCAACGACACCGTGGCGGTCTACGCGCCGGAGTCCGACCACAACTCGGCCGAGCGGTTGAGCCTCCTGGCCGACCTGCGCCGGGTGCTGGAGTCCCCGCACCCGGTGCCGGCCGGGGAGCCGGCGGGCGTGCGCGGCGGTGACGGGGCCGTGCTGGCGCCGAGCCTGCCCGCCGCCCGGCCGGCCCACGAGGAGCGGCCGGCCCACGAGGAGCGGCCGGCACGCGACGACGGCCCCGGCGGGGTGCGGCCCGGTGGTGGGCCGGCCCGGTGGCGGCTGCGACGTCGCCGGGAGCGTGTCGACGCGCGACCCGACGACGATCTGATCGAGCGGATCCTCACCGGTGCCGACCCGATCCGTCGCCGGGCCGCCCGTGGCGGCACGTCCACCGGCCCGGCCGGCTCGGGAACCGTCGACACCGCGCCGAGCGCGATCGGCGCGCCGGCCACCCACCCGGCCCGGTCCGCACCGACGGCACCGGCCGCGCCCGCCGCCCACCCGACACGGTCGGCACCGGCCGCGCCGGACGTGGCTGCGGGGAGTGCTGCGCCGGCCGTACCCGTGGAAACCGTGCCGGTCACGGCGGCGCCGGCGGCCGGCGGGTGGACGGGCGGCGAGCCGACCGCACCCGGCGTCGTGCCCGCGGTGACCGGTGACCGGCCCGGCGCGCACGCCCCGGACGACCCGGCCGGCGACCCGGGCGAGATCACCATGTACTACCAGCCGCAGATCGCCATCGCGACCGGCGAGGTGGTCGGCGTGGAGGCGTTGCTGCGCTGGCGGCACCCGCGCCGGGGCATGGTCGACCCGGGGGAGCTGATCCAGGTCGCCGAGCAGAGCGCGGTGATGCGCCTGCTCACCCGCCGGGTGGTGGACGACGTGGTGGAGCAGGTGGCCAAGTGGTCGGCGGCCGGGCTGACGCTGCGCGCGGCGCTCAACGTCAGCGTGCGGGACCTGCACACCGGCGAGATCGCCGACCAGATCGCCGACCGGTTGACCCGGTACGGGGTGCCGCCGCAGCGGCTCCAGGTGGAGATCACCGAGGGCGCCCTGATGGCCGACCCGAGGCGGGTGCTGGCCAGCATCACCCAGCTGCACCGGATCGGGGTGGGCATCGCGCTCGACGACTTCGGCACCGGCTACTCCTCGTTGCAGCACCTGCGTCGGCTGCCGCTGTCCGAGGTGAAGGTGGACCGGTCGTTCGTGCTGGGGATGGCGGACGACCCGGACGACGCGGCGATCGTCCGGTCGATGATCGAGCTGGCCGGGGCGCTCGGGCTGCGGGTGGTCGCCGAGGGCGTGGAGGACGAGCGCACCTGGCGGCTGCTGCACGCCGCCGGCTGCGACGTGGCGCAGGGTTGGTTCCACGCCCGGCCGATGCCGGCGGAGGAGCTGATCACCTGGCTGTCGCGTTACCGCCCGGTCCGTCCGGTGGTGGTGGAGGCCGAGGGCCGGGGCGGCCCGGCAACGGAGGGGGAGTCGGAGGCGTCGGCGTGACGGCGGGACAATAGACTCGCTCCGGTCACCGCGCGTCATCGTTCACCGTCGCGCGGCCAGCACACCGAAGACGTCTCTCAGACAGTCACGAAGGGGGCACCCGATGGCCGCCATCTCCCGCGAGGAGGTCGCGCACCTCGCGCGACTGTCGCGGCTCGCCGTCACCGAGGAGGAGTTGGACACCTTCGCCGGCCAGTTGGACGTGATCCTCCAGTCGGTCGCGCAGGTCGGCGAGGTCGCCGCGGCGGACATCCCGCCCACGTCCCACTCAGTGCCGTTGACCAACGTGCTCCGCGAGGACGTGGTGACGCCGGGCCTGACCCCGCAGGAGGCGCTGTCGGGTGCGCCCGACGCCGAGGAGCAGCGGTTCCGCGTCCCGCGGATCCTGGACGAGGATGTGGCATCGTGACCGACCTGACCAAGCTCAGCGCCGTCGAGATCGCCGGGCTCGTCGCCAACGGTGACGCCTCCGCGGTCGAGGTCACCCGCGCCCACCTGGACCGGATCGGTGCCGTCGACGACCGGGTGCACGCGTTCCTGCACGTCGACACCGACGGCGCCCTGGCCGCCGCGAAGGCGGTGGACGAGCGGCGGGCCGCCGGTGAGGAGCTGGGCCCGCTGGCCGGCGTGCCGGTCGCGGTGAAGGACGTGCTCACCACCAAGGGTGTGCCGACCACCGTCGGGTCGAAGATCCTGGAGGGCTGGCGTCCGCCGTACGACTCGACGATCGTCGATCGGCTGCGCGCCGCCGGCACGGTGATGCTCGGCAAGACGAACATGGACGAGTTCGCGATGGGCTCCTCCACCGAATACTCGGCGTACGGGCCGACCCGCAACCCGTGGGACACCGAGCGCATCCCGGGCGGCTCCGGCGGCGGCAGCGCCGCGGCGCTCGCCGCGTACGAGGCGCCGCTGTCGATCGGCTCGGACACCGGCGGCTCGATCCGCCAGCCCGGCGCGGTCACCGGCACGGTCGGCGCGAAGCCCACCTACGGCGGCACCTCCCGGTACGGCCTGGTGGCGTTCTCGTCGTCGCTGGACACGCCCGGCCCGTGCGCGCGCAACGTGCTGGACGCCGCGCTGCTGCACCGGGTGATCGGCGGCCACGACCCGCGCGACTCCACCTCGATCCCGGCCCCGGTGCCGGACGTGGTGGGCGCCGCGAAGCTCGGCGCGAGCGGCGACCTGACCGGCGTGAAGCTCGGTGTGGTCACCGAGTTCACCGGCGAGGGCGCCGAGCCGGGCGTGATGGCCGCGTTCCGCGAGTCGGTGGAGGCGCTGGCCAAGCTGGGCGCCGAGATCGTCGAGGTGTCCTGCCCGCACTTCAAGTACGCGCTGCCGGCCTATTACCTGATCGCGCCGAGCGAGTGCTCCTCCAACCTGGCCCGGTTCGACGGCGTCCGCTTCGGCCTGCGGGTCGGCGACGACGGCAACCGGTCGCTGGAGGAGGTGATGTCGCTGACCCGCGAGGCCGGCTTCGGGCCCGAGGTGAAGCGCCGCATCATGGTCGGCACGTACGCGCTGTCGTCGGGCTACTACGACGCCTACTACGGCCAGGCGCAGAAGGTCCGCACGCTCATCACCCGCGACTTCACCACCGCGTTCGAGCAGGTGGACGCGCTGATCTCGCCGACCACGCCGTTCGTGGCGTTCCCGATCGGCGCGCGCACCTCGGATCCCTACCAGATGTATCTGGCGGACCTGTTCACCATCCCGACGAACCTCTACGGCGGCCCGGCCATCTCGGTGCCGTGCGGGCTGTCCGAGGGGCTGCCGGTCGGCCTCCAGATCATGGCCCCGACCATGGCCGACGACCGGATGTACCGGGTGGCCGCCGCGCTGGAGTCCAGCGTCGGCACGTTCACCCCGCCGGCTCTCTGAATCCACCACCGATCGGCGTCGACGGTCCTCCGTCGGCGCCGGTCGGCTTTTCCGAGGGGACGGGCGCCGCGTCGAGGTAGCGGCGGGCCTCCCGGATGCCGCGCCAGCGCCACCAGCCGGTGCCCGCCCAGGCCAGGATGAGCACCCCGGCGGTCACCCGGGTCGAGGGCCCGGCGCTGCCGAGCAGCACGATCCCCTGGGCCACGATGCCCAGCGCGCACAACCACACGTACCAGCGCTGGTCGATGCGGCGGTCGGCCTCCCGGCGGGCGGCGGCGTCGACGGCCGGGTCGGTGGCCCGGCCCGCGCGCAACGCGGCCCGCGCCGCCGCGGTCGGGCCCGGTGCGGGGGTACGCATCCGCGGCACCAGCCGCCGGCCGAGCAGCAGCGCCGCCCCGGCGCCGACGACGGCGGGCACCGCCGTGATGACGAAGAGGCCCACCACGTCCTGGAAGTCGTAGTCGCGATCCATGGTCCACAGGGCGACGGCCAGCGCCGGGAAGGCGAGGGCGACCGCCCCGGCCACCAGCACCACGCCGGTCGTCACCGGCCGGTTGCTCACCGCTCGTTCCGCTCACGTCCGGCGTCGTTCCCGCCGCGGTGCATCGGGCTCACCGCCGGTGGGACGACCGGCGCGTCACCACCAGGGCGACGGCCAGCAGCACCACCCCGGTCCGCCTCACCGTCGAGTGGTTCCCCGTATTCGTCATGGTCGACCCGTACCCCGGTGTCGTTTTCTTCATGCGGGGCCGGCGGACGATCTCGAAACCCGGACGTGGGTCGGCCCGGCCGCCCCACTAGGCTGGAACGGTTCTGTCCGGATCGCGCCTGGAGCTCAGATGACGACGACACTGCCCGCGTACGACGAGGTCGTCGCGCGCTACGAACCGGTGATCGGCCTGGAGACCCACGTCGAGCTGGGCACGAACACCAAGATGTGGTGTGGCTGCCCGACCGACTTCGGCGGCGAGCCGAACACCCGGGTCTGCCCGGTCTGCCTGGGCCTGCCCGGTTCGCTGCCGGTGGCCAACAAGGCGGCGATCGAGGCGACGATCCGGATCGGCTTGGCGCTGAACTGCTCGATCGCGCCGTGGTGCCGGTTCGCCCGGAAGAACTACTTCTACCCGGACATGCCGAAGAACTTCCAGATCAGCCAGTACGACGAGCCGCTCTGCTTCGACGGCTACCTGGACGTCGAGGTCAACGGCGAGCTGGTGCGGATCGGCATCGAGCGGGTGCACCTGGAGGAGGACACCGGCAAGACGCTGCACGTCGGCGGCGCCACCGGCCGGATCCACGGCGCCACCGAGTCGCTGGTCGACTACAACCGGGCCGGCATCCCGCTGGTGGAGATCGTCACCAAGCCGATCCCCGGGACCGGCGCGCTGGCGCCCGAGATCGCCCGGGCGTACGTCGCCGAGCTGCGTGACGTGGTCCGCTCGCTGGGCGTCTCGGACGTGCGGATGGAGGAGGGCTCGCTGCGCTGCGACGTCAACACCTCGCTGAACCTGCCGGGCGAGGAGTGGGGCACGCGCACCGAGACCAAGAACGTCAACTCGCTGCGTTCGGTCGAGCGGGCGGTCCGCTCGGAGATGCTGCGCCAGGCGTCCGTGCTGGACGCGGGCGGCCGGATCGTGCAGGAGACCCGGCACTTCCACGAGGACACCGGCGACACGACCTCGGGTCGGTCCAAGGAGACCGCCACCGACTACCGCTACTTCCCGGAGCCGGACCTGGTGCCGCTCGCGCCGGACACCGCCTGGGTGGCCGAGCTGAAGGCCGCCCTGCCGGAGCTGCCGCGGCTGCGCCGCAAGCGGATCCAGCAGGACTGGGGCCTGTCCGACCTGGACATGGAGTCGGTGGTCAACGCCGGCGCGGTCGAGCTGATCGAGGCGACCGTCGCCGCCGGGGCCACCCCGGCCGCGGCCCGCAAGTGGTGGCTGGGCGAGCTGTCCCGCCGGGCCAACGAGACCGGCGTGGAGCTGGCCGACGTGGGCGCCACCCCGGCGCAGGTCGCCGAGCTCCAGGGCCTGGTCGACGCGGGCAAGCTCAACGACAAGCTGGCCCGCGCCGTGCTGGAGGGCGTGGTGGCCGGCGAGGGCTCGCCGACCGAGATCATGACCAACCGCAACCTGGAGGTCGTCTCCGACACCGGCGCGCTCACCGCCGCCGTAGACGAGGCGATCGCCGCCAACCCCGACATCGCCGACAAGATCCGCAGCGGCAAGGTCGCGGCGGCGGGCGCGCTGGTCGGCGCGGTCATGAAGACCACCCGCGGCCAGGCGGACGCGAAGACCGTCCGCGAGCTGATCCTGGAGCGCCTCGGCGCTGCCTGACGAGAAAGGAAGGGCCCCTTCTTAACGCCTCGGGCATAGGAGGGGCCCCTTCTTAACGCCTCACCCCACACCGAGGGCGTCAACGGCGACGCCCGGATGGAGTCACCGTGAACGAGCACGTCCTCGACGAGATCCAGCGCCGGGTGCTCTGGCTCGCCACCCGCATCGTCGACGCGGCCAACCACGACCGGGACACCGGTGACGGGGTGAAGGTCGGCGGCCACCAGGCGTCCAGCGCGTCGCTGGTCACCGCGATGACCGCGCTCTGGTTCCAGCACCTGGACGCCGAGGACCGGGTCGCGGTCAAGCCGCACGCCTCCCCGGTGTTCCACGCCATCCAGTACCTGCTCGGCAACCTGGACCGCTCCTACCTGCCGAAGCTGCGGGCCCGGGGCGGCCTCCAGTCGTACCCGTCGCGCACCAAGGACCCGGACGAGGTGGACTTCTCCACCGGCTCGGTCGGCCTGGGCGCCGCCGCGCCGCTGTTCGCCGCCGTCACCCGCCGCTACGTCGACGCGCACTTCGGCGCGCGCCCGCACTCCCGGTTCGTCGCGCTGATCGGCGACGCCGAGCTGGACGAGGGCAACATCTGGGAGGCGGTCGCCGACCCGGCCACCACCGGCCTGGGCAACGTGATGTGGCTCGTCGACTTCAACCGCCAGTCGCTGGACCGGGTCGTCCCCGGCATCCGGATCAACCAGTGGCGCGGCCAGTTCGAGGCCGCCGGCTGGCACGTCGTGGAGGTCAAGTACGGCCGCAAGCTGGCCGAGGCGTACGCCCGGCCGGGCGGGGCGGCGTTGCGCGACTGGATCGACCTGATGCCCAACGAGCAGTACCAGTCGCTGTTCGGGCTGGCCGGGCCGGCCCTGCGCAAGCAGTTCCTGGACGGCGCGCCGGCCGAGGTAGCCGCGTTCGTCGCCGACATCGCCGACGACGAGCTGGGCCCGCTCGTCACCGACCTGGGCGGGCACGACGCGCAGGCGATGCTCGACGCGTACGCCCAGTGCGACGCGGTCACCGACCGGCCCAGCGTGGTCTTCGCCTACACGGTCAAGGGCTGGGGCCTGCCTATCGCCGGCAACCCGCGTAACCACTCGGCGCTGCTCAGCACCGAGCAGGTGGACGCGCTGCGGGCCGCGAACGGGCTGACCGCGGAGACCGAGTGGGACCGCCTCGACCCGGCGACCCCGGCCGGCATCCGGGCCGGCGAGCGCCGGGAGGCGCTGTCCCGCGCGCCACGCGAGCGGGCGCTGGGCGTCACCGTGCCGGAGACCACCCGGGTACGCGCCAACAAGCCGGTCTCCACCCAGGAGGTCTTCGGCCGGGTGCTGGTCGACCTGGCCCGCGATCCGCAGGTGGCGCCCTACCTGGTGACCACCGCGCCGGACGTGGCCACCTCGACCAACCTGGCCGGGTTCATCAACAAAACCGGCGTGTTCGCCCCGACCGAGCAGCGGTCCTGGACCTCCGACCGGATGCTGCGCTGGACGGAGAGCCCCGCCGGGCAGCACATCGAGCTGGGCATCTCCGAGATGAACCTGTTCCTGCTGCTGGGTCAGCTCGGCCTGTCGTGGGACCTGTCCGGCCAGCCGCTGCTGCCGGTCGGCACGGTCTACGACCCGTTCGTGCTGCGCGGGCTGGACGCGTTCCTCTACGGCACCTACTCGGGCTCCCGGTTCGTGGTGGCCGGCACCCCGTCCGGCATCACGCTGGCGCCCGAGGGCGGCGCGCACCAGTCCACCATCACCGCGTCGGTCGGCTTGGAGCTGCCCGGCGTGACGTTCCTGGAGCCCGCGTACGCCGGCAGCCTGGACTGGCTGCTCTGCGACGCGCTCGGGCAGATCGCCGGCGGCGGGGCGCCGGCCGCGACCGCCGCGCCGGCCGAGGACGGGGCGTACTACTTCCGGCTCAGCACCCGGCCGGTCGACCAGGCGCCGTTCGAGGCGGCCCGGGCCCGGCTGGGTGACGCGGTGCTGCGCCGGCAGGTGGTGGCCGGCGCCTACCGGTTGGTCGACGCGCACCAGGCGTATCCGGAACTGGCGGACGCGCCGGTGGTGCAGCTCGCCGCGTCCGGCGCGGTGCTGCCGGAGGTGCTGGCCGCCGCCGCGGAGCTGGCGGAGGAGGGCGTCGCGGCGCACGTGGTCGACGTGACCAGCCTGGACCGGCTCTACCGGGCGTGGCAGCGGACGCTGCGCCAGGGCGTGCGCACCGCGACCGTGCCGAGTGTGCCGGGCGCGCTGCGGTCGGCGTTCGCCGACCGGGTGCCGGTGGTCACCGTGCACGACGCGGCCTCGCACGCGATGGCTTGGTTGGGCTCGGCGGTGGGCGCGCCGGCGGTGCCGCTCGGGGTGGACGAGTTCGGCCAGTCCGGCACCGTCCGGGAGCTGTACGAGCTGCACGACCTGCTGCCCGGCAGCATCGTCAACGCCGCGCTGGCCGCGCTCGCCCTGCGCTGACCGGGCAGCCCGACGTGACCGATCGGCGGCGTCACGGAACGTGACATGCCGGCGATCGCTCTGAGTGACGGAGAGCCGAGGGTGGCGGGATGCCCTCCCGCCGCCTTTGCTCTGCAGCCATATCCGCACCAGCGTCCCGAACTGGTCTTGGGGAGAAGGTAGCCGCGCGGGCTGCCCGGCTGGACGGTGACTCTCGGTGCCTGCTGCGGCGATGGCTGCAGAGCAAAGGCGGTGATGGGCCACCAGGTCGCCGACCCTGGGCATCGCGCTCCGTGACCGGCCGGTGATGCCGGTGGGTCGACGGCGGGAGGACCGCTCAGCCGGTGGTGGTCGGGCTCGGCGAGGTAGCGCTCGAGGACGGCGCGGGGGACTCCGACGGGCCACGGGTAGGCGTCGGGGTGACCGGCACCTCGTCGCCCTTGGCCGGGTCCCGGATCACATGCCGCTCCAGGTTGACCTGCGACTGGCCGGTGCCGCCGACGGTGATCTCGTCGTAGGCCTGGAGCAGCTTCTGCTGGTCGAAGTAGAGCACCGTCATGGTCAGCGGGGTGGGCTTCTCACCCTCCAGCCCGCGCAGCCCGGCGCCGCCGGTCGAGCCCTCCACCATCAACGTCGTCGGCTGCTCGCCCGGCGCCTGCGGAAGCTTGGACACCTGACGGGCGTGGGTGTGCCCGGCGAGCACCAGCGGGCAGGCGCCGGAGAGCGGCCCGGCCGACGCCGGGTCGTGCACCAGCGCGATGTCCACCTTCCGCGGCGACTTCTCGACGGTGGTGGCGAGCTGCTCGCCGGCCCCGATCACCTGGTCGGCGACGGCCGAGGTGAGACCGCTGCCGGCCGGCGAGGTCTCCTTGTCCGGGGTGAACCGGGGGTCGCCGATGCCGGCGATGGTCAATCCGGCCACGGTCGTGGTCGAGTTGTTCAGCACCACCGCGTTCGGCTGCTGAGCCACCACCGACGCGGTGCGCGGCGAGTCGTGGTTGCCCCGGATGTAGACGTAGGGCTTCTTGAGCAGGCCGATCGAGCCGACGTAGGACGCCTCCGGCTCGCTGCCCCAGTCGGTGAGATCGCCGGTGTCGATCACGACGTCGATGCCGAACTGCTCGACCACCGTGCGGATCAACTGCCACCCGGTCGGGTTGAGGTGCATGTCGGAGACGTGCAGCACCCGGGTGGTGCCGGGGGACGGCTGCACCACCGGTAGCGCGGAAACCGTGGTGTAGAGCTTGCTGACGTTGCCGACCAGCCGCTGCAACTGCTCCGCGTACTTGGTGTAGTCGTTGGCGATCCGCCGGGCGTCACCGACGATCGCGGGCGCGTTGACCAACAGGCCCTCGTACCTCGGCTCCTCGATCGCCTGCGGCCGTACGGTGGCGGCGGCCAGGCCGAGACTGCCGGCGGTGACGGCCAGCGCCAGCCCGCCCGCCCAGGCCGTGCGCCGGACGTCGCGGAAGACCAGCCCGGCCAGGAGCAGGGTGGCCAGCACCGACGAGCCGAGCGTCTTCAGGCCGAGGCGCACCACGCCGCTGCGGACGTCGGCCACCGCCGACTGGCTGGCCCGGCTGATGCTCGCCGGGTCGTCGATGAGCGCCTCGGTGCGCCCCTGGTCCAGCGAGCCCACCTTGACGGTCAGGTAGGCCGGCCCGTCGTGGCTGTTCAGCAGCAACGCGCCCAGCGGCGGGATGTCGACGGTGGTGCCACCGGTGAGCGACGGGCTGAGCCTGAGTTCCGCCCGGAACGGCCCGATGTCGGTGCCGACGTGCCCGCCGGCGTACGTGCCGACCACGACGCCGCCGAGCGTGACCGCGAGCACCGCCAGCGCCACACCGATCCGGCGCAGCCGGTGCCCGGGCCGCCAGGCGGCGAGGCGGCGGACACGCCCGGTCCCCGGGGGCGTCCCGTCCCCGGCGCGCTGCTCTTCGTTCTCTTGGCCGTCCATGCTGAGATTCTGACCTGCCCAGTGTGTGATCTTGGCAAACCCGGAGGAGTGGATCAGCTTCGGCCGGTGCCGCCGTCGGCGAAGACCAACCGCAGGATCCGGTCGTCCTCGGCGGCCGGTTTGCCCCGGCCGTCCCGGTTCGAGGTGCTCACCCAGATCGAACCGTCCGGCGCCACGGCGGCGGCCCGCAGCCGGCCGTAGCGGCCGGTGAGCAGCTCACGCGGCTGGCCGAGGACGGTGCCGTTGCCGGCCAGCTCGACCAGCCACAGCCGCTGCCCGCGCAGACAGGCGGTGACCAGCAGTCGGTCCACCGCGGCCAGCCCGGAGCAGGACGCGTCGGACGTGCGCCACTGCACGATCGGGTTCACGTAGCGCCTGTCGTCGCCGCGCCCCTCGACCTGCGGCCAGCCGTAGTTCCCGCCCTGGTTGATCTGGTTGATCTCGTCCCAGGTGTTCTGGCCGAACTCCACGGCGTACATCCGCTTGTCCGGCATCCAGGCGAAGCCCTGCACGTTGCGGTGCCCCGACGACCACACCGGCGAACCGGCGGTCGGGTTGCCCGGGGCCGGCTTGCCGTCCGCCGTGATCCGTAGGATCTTGCCGCCGAGACTCTTCGGGTCCTGCGCGTTCGCGGTCCGCCCGGCGTCGCCGGTGCTCACGTAGAGGAAGCCGTCCGGACCGAAGCCCAGCCCGCCGCCGTCGTGGTTGCCGGCCTTCGGAATGCCGGTGAGGATCGGCGTGGGTGGCTGGCCGAGCCGCAGTTTCGCGACCCGGTTGTCGTCCTGCGCGGTGTAGTAGACGAAGATCGTTCGGTCCCGCGCGTAGCCGGGGGAGACGGCGATGCCGAGCAGGCCGCCCTCGCCGCCGGGCACCACGCCGGGCACGGTCTGCACCGGTCGCACCGTGAGCCCGTCCGGCCCGGACTCCGGGCCGACCTGGAGGATCCGCCCGTTGTCGCGCTCGGTGACCAGCGCCGCGCCGTCGGGCAGGAACGCCATGGCCCACGGCACCGCCAGCCCCTTCGCCAGCACCGTGGCCACCACCTGCTGGCCGGCCCCGCCGGGGCTGGCCGGGCCGGACGGTGTCGGCAGGTTGGGCGGTTCGCCGGCCGGGTCCGGCTCGGGCTCGCCGAGGGCGCAGCCGGCGGTGCCCAGCAGCAGCGCCACGCAGGACGCCGCCAGCGCCGTCCGGAGGCGGCGGACGCGAGGGTACGACAGACGTGGGCTCACCCGGCCCAGCCTAGCCGGACGACACGGCGAACCGGGCCGCTCGCCGGTGCGGGCCGCCTGAGGTCTGTCGCGCGGGGCCGGCGGGTGCGGCGGTCAGCCGGCGCGCAGGGCGAGCACGGCGACGTCGTCCTCCCGGCGGTCCGCGGCGGTCAGCAGCCGGTCGCAGAGGACGGCCAGCCCGACGGTGGGCCCGGCCGCGGCGAGCCGCTCCAGCAGCGCCGCCTGACCCTCGTCGATCGGCTGGTCCCGACGCTCGATCAGCCCGTCGGTGTGCAAGAGCAGCGTGTCGCCGGGGGCGAGGGTCAGCGTCCGGCCGGTGCGCCGGGGCGGGCGGGTCAGGCCGAGCAGCGGGCCCCGCCCCTCCGCCACCGTCGCCGTGCCGTCCGCGCGCAGCAGCAGTGGCGGCGGGTGGCCGGCGTTGCACCAGCGGACCCGCAGCCCGCCGTCGTCCGGGCGGACCCGGGCCAGGACCGCGGTCGCCACCGTGGGCACCCGCAGCCCGCCGATGGCCCGGTCGAGGTTGGCCACCAGCTCCTCCACCGGGTCGTCCCGCCCGTAGGCGTTGCCGCGGACCAGGTTGCGCAGCTGGCCCATGGTGGCCGCCGCCTCGATGTCGTGGCCGGCGACGTCGCCGATCGCGGCGACCAGCTCGCCGTCGGGCTGCACGAAGGCGTCGTACCAGTCGCCGCCGACCTCGACCCGGTCGGCGGCCGGCAGGTAACGGGCGGCCAGCTCGATTCCCGGCACCTCCGGCAGCTCCGGCAGCATGCTGTGCTGGAGCACCTCCGCGACGTGCCGCTGCTCGCCGTAGAGCCGGCTGTTGCCGACCGCCTGGCCGGCCCGTACCCCGATGTCCTGCGCGGTCCGCAGGTCGCTCGCGTCGAAGCCGCGCCGGCCGGGCCGGTTGACGAGCGTGACCGCGCCGATCACCCGGTCGCCGACGGCGGCGGTGATCGGCACGGTCAGGTGGGAGCCGATGCCGAGACGGTCGGCGAGCGGCACCAGCTCCGGGCGGGTGGTGCCGCGCGCCACGTCCTCGATCCCGGCGGCGCCGCGCATCACCGGCCGTCCGGTGCGCAGCACCGACCGGATCAGCGAGTCCGGGCCGAGCCCGGTGACCAGCAGGTGGGCGAAGCGCGTCAGGTCGGCGTCGCGCTCCGGGTCGCGGTGCGCGCCGGAGACGCCGCGTGGCCGGCCGGTCGGGTCGACGAGCGTGATCAGGCACCAGTCGGCGAGCAACGGCACCATGGCGTGGGCGAGCCGGTCGACGGCGGTGGTCACGTCGAGGGTGCCGCCGAGCATCTCGCTCATCCCGGCCAACATGGCGAGCCGGTCGTGCGCCTCCTCGGCGCGGCGGCGGGCCTGCTCGGCGCTGCGCACCGCGATCCGCAGGCGCAGCTCGGAGGAGCAGGCGGCAGCCAGGTCGGCGAGCGTCCGCAGCTGTTCCTTGCTCCAGGCCCGGGGCTTGCTGTCGATCGCGCAGAGCGAGCCGAGCACCCGCCCGTCCAGGTCGGTGAGCGGCATCCCGGCGTACGCCACCACGCCCAGATCCTCGATGGCGAGGTTCAGCCGCACCCGGGGGTAGAGCCGGGCGTCGGGCAGCACCATCGGCGCCGCGATGTCGACGACGTGCTGGCAGAACGAGTGGCTGAGCGGGGTCTGCCGGCGGTCCGCCCAGGGCTGCGGCAGCCCGGTCTCGCCGGGGAAGAACTGGCGGTCCGCGTCGACCAGGGAGACCAGTGCGACAGGCACGTCGAGCAGGTCGCTGACCAGGCGCGCGAACCTGTCGAACGCCTCGTCCGGCACCGCGTCGAGGCGGGTCTCGTCGAGGGAGCGCAGCCGGTCGGGGTCGGTCAGCGCCGGGATCGGCGCCGCCTTCCGCTCCGGGTCGTCCTCGCTCATCGGCCCCCTGTCCCGCGCGTCGCGACGCCGGCCGGCGTCCCGCCCCCCGATTAAACCCTGTCGCACGTGTGTCCGACCGGCGGCGGGGCGTTCGTCACGACCGACGCGGCGCGGACCTGCGGATACGGATATCGTCGGCGGTCGTGAAGGTATGGATCCCGCACCCCGCCGGCCGCCGGCTCCTCGGCGAGCTGCCCCCCGACGTCACCGTGGAGCTGTTGGAGGATCCGGCCCGTCTCCCGTCCGCCCCGGCCGGGGTGCGGTTCTGGGTGCCGCCGTTCCTGTCCGGCCCGGACGCCGGCGCGCTCCTGGCCGAGCTGCCGGACGTCGAGGTGGTGCAGCTCCTCTCCGCCGGCGCGGACGCGTGGGTGGGCCGCGTCCCGGCGGGCGTGACGCTCTGCGACGCCCGGGGCGTGCACGACTCGGCCACCGCCGAGTGGGTGGTCACCGCGATCCTGTCGGCCCTGCGCGGGTTCGCGCCGCTGGCCCGCGCCCAGGCCCGCCGGGAGTGGGCGTACGACGAGGTGGCACCGACCGACGAGCTGGCCGGGAAGCGGGTGCTGATCGTCGGGGCCGGTTCGATCGGCGCGGCGGTGCGGGCCCGGCTCGCCCCGTTCGAGGTGACCTTCACCCTGGTCGCTCGCACGCCGCGCCCGGACGAGGGGGTGCACGGGGTGGCGGAGCTGCCCGTGCTGCTGCCCGCGGCCGACGTGGTGGTGCTGCTGGTGCCGTTGACCGAGCAGACCCGGGGCCTGGTCGACGAGCGTTTTCTCGCCGCGATGTCGGACGGCGCGCTGCTGGTGAACGCCGCGCGGGGGCCGGTGGCCCGCACGCCGGCGCTCGTCGCCGAGCTGGAGTCGGGGCGGCTGCGGGCCGCGCTGGACGTCACCGACCCGGAGCCGCTGCCCGCCGACCATCCCCTGTGGGAGCTGCCGAACGTGCTGCTCACGCCGCACGTCGCCGGCTCGGTACGCGGCCTGCTGCCGCGTGCGTACCGGCTCGTGGGGGAGCAGTTGCGGCGGTTCGCGGCCGGTGCGGAGCTGGTGAACCGGGTGACCGACGGCTACTGACCGTCGGCGGGCAGCGCCGGCCCGGCGCCGTCGGCGGGCAGGTCCTGCCCGGTGGCGGCGACCAACCGGGGCAGGTCGGTGGCGCGTACCGCCGGAAGGGTCAGCAGTTGGCCGTCGTCGAGCCGGGCGACCGCCCGGCCGCGGCTGTCGCCGCCCAGCTCGGCGACCCGGGTCCAGGGCACCCGCCGCTGCCCGACGAGAGCGCGCAGCCGCAGCTCCCGGGGATCGGCGTCGGTGCCGGCCCGCCACGTCCAGACGCCGACCGCGAGCGGGACGAGCAGCACCCACAGGAGCCACCAGCGGGCGGTGGCCAGCGGCAGCGCGCCGATGAAGGCGACGATCGCGGCGGCGAGGATGGCCTGGTTGTGGCGGAAACGGACGGTGTCGGCGCGGCTCACCCTCCGATGATCGCACCCGACCAGGTCACCCTCCCCTCCGGGCGGCGGTCGCCACCCCGCACGCCCGCGACGAAAGTGTGTGACGCATGCCACTAGACGTGTTGCGTAACCGGTTGCTTCCGGGATCGTTCTTGGGCATGGCCGCAGCGATCCCCGCCGATGCGGCCGTGACGCCCCGACGACCCTGCGCCGCAACCGCACCGCCCCGTGCCCCCTCACGAAGGCGACCGCCGTGCCCGTCACCCCTCCCGCCGGTCCCCGCCGGTGGCCCGCACCATCCGACCTCGCCGTCTCGCTCGCCGGCGCGCTGTTCGTGCTGGCCGGGATCGCCGGCCCCGTACCCGGTCCCGCCGCCGCGGCGCTTGCCGTCGCCGGAGGCTGCGCCCTCGCCTGCGTCCGGCTCGCCTGGCTGGCCGGCGTCCCGCAGGCGCCGTCCGCCGGCGCGGCCCCGCAACGCCGGACGCCACCGACGCCCCGGGCGCTCTCCGGCCCGGAACCCGTCGCGCCCGCGCCGACGCCGCACGCCGGTGCGGCCCCGGTGCGGCCGGCGCCCTCCCCGACGCCGCGGGTCGGAACCGGGCCCGGGCGTCGGGCGGTGGACGAGCCGCCCGGGCGGCCGGTCGGCGACCCGACCACCGGGCGGCAGGCCCGCCGGGTGGCGCTGTCCCGTCGGGTCGCCGCGATCCTCGACGCCGCGGTCCTGGTCGCCGGGCTGACCATCGCGGTGCTGCCGCTCAGCGATCCGGCGCACCGGTTGCCGGTCGCGCTGGCCGGGCTCGGCCTGGCCGGCGCGCTGCACGTCACGGCCCTGCTCCGCCTACCCGGCCGGTCCCGCCTGCCCGGCCGGGAGCGGCTGCGCCGGTCCGTCGACGTGCTCGCCCTCGGCGTCAGCCTGGTCTTCGCCGGCTGGATGCTGCTGCCCACCGGCCCGGTGCCCCCGGCCGCGCTCGTCGCCAGCGTGGGCGGGGCGGTGGCGCTGGCCGTGCTCACCATGGCGGCGCTCGCCGAACGCCACCGCCGGCCGGGCGCCGCGCGTTGTCACGCCGGTGCCGGCCTGACGCTGGGCGGCCTGGCGTTGCTCGTGGTGCTGCTGGCATACGCCGCGCCGGACCGGGCGCTGTCGGCCGTCGCGCCGCCGGTGCTGGCCGGCGCGCTGCTCACCGCGGCCGGCGCGCGGCGTACCTCGGCGGGGGAACGCCCGCGGCACGGCACCGCGCCGGCCGCCTGGCCGCGGCTCACCGCGCCCGCCGGGATCGCCGCCGTGGCCGCCGGGGTGCATCTGGGCACGGCGCGGGAGTTCAGCCCGGTGGCGATGGCCCTCGGCCTGTCGGTCATCCCGCCGATCATGGTGGGGGAGCTGCTCGCCGCCGCCGACCAGCGCCGCCGGGTCGAGCGGCTGGTGGCCAGCGAGGCGTGGCTGCGGCGTCTCGTCGGCGCGGACGGCGAGACCGGTCAGCCGCCGCCGCTGACCCGGGCCGAGCTGGTCCGGGCGCTGCCCCTGCGCAGCGGCGGCGCGCTGCTCGTGGTGGACCTGCACGGCGACGACGCGGCGACGCCGGACGCGCCGGTGCTGGCCGAGGCGCGGCGCCGGCTGCGCGGCGGCTGCGGTCCGCACGACCTGGTCGCCCGGATCGGTGACACCGAGTACGCCGTGCTCACCGACGTCGGGCCGGTGCCCGCGTACGCGTTGGGCATCCGGCTGCTGGCCGCGCTCGCCGAGCCGTACCCGCGGCCGGGCGGGGTGACCCGGTTGCGGGTCAGCGTCGGGTTGGCGGAGACCACCGGTGGCGACCCCGAGGACGTGCTGCGCCAGGCCGACCTGGCCCGGCGGCGGGCGGTGCAGCTCGGCCGGGACCGGGTCGAGTGGTACGACGCCTATCTGGAGGAGCAGCTCGTCCGCCGGCTCGACCTCGAACGGGAGCTGCCCGGTGCGGTGGCGCGGGGTGAGTTGGACCTGGTCTACCAGCCGGTGGTGGCGCTTGCCGACCGGATGCCGGTGGGCACCGAGGCGTTGTTGCGGTGGCGCAGTCCGGTGCTGGGCACGGTGCTGCCGGCGGAGCTGCTGCCGGTGGCGACCGACCTCGACCTGCTGGGCGAGGTCGGGTGGTGGGTGGTGGACCGGGCCTGCCGACAGCTCGCCGCCTGGTCGGAGGGGGGCCGCGAGCTGTGGATGGCGGTCAACGTGACCCCGCGGGAGCTGGCCGCGAAGGACTTCGTGGCGCGCACCGCGACCGCGCTGGCGGCCTACGACGTGCCGCCGGAGCGGCTGGTCGTGGAGGTGGCCGAGCCGGCGGTGGGGGCGGAGCTGTCCACGGTGGTGGCCCGGCTCGCCGGCCTGCGGTCGCTCGGCGTCCGCACCGCGCTCGACGACTTCCGGGCCGAGCACGCCTCGCTGGCCCAGCTCCGCCGGCTGCCGATCGACCTGCTCAAGGTCGGCCCCCACCTGGTCGCGCCGGGTGTGGACGGGCAGCGTCCGCTGATCGACGTGGTGGCGAACCTGGGTGACCGGCTGGGCGTGGAGGTGGTGGTCGAGGGGCTGGAGTCGGACGGCCAGGTGGCCGGCGCGCGGCGGGCCGGCTGCCGGTACGGGCAGGGCTTCGCGTTGGCCCGGCCGGCGACCGCGGAGCGGGTCGAGGCATGGTTCGAGGAGTTTCCCTCGGCCGCGCGCTGAACGAGCTGCTTAACCGGTTCGGTTGACCCGCGGGGGTGCGGTGCTGCCGCGCGGGGTGAGGTGCGCGGTCTCGTCCTGCACGCCGGTCACCTCCTCGCCGGCGATCACGGCGAGGAGTTGGCGGGCGGCGTGCGCGCCGTACGCCGGGATGTCCCGGCCCAGCGCGGTCAGCGGCGGGTGCACGAGCTGGCAGAGCGGCGAGTCGTCCCAGGCCACGATGGAGAGGTCGCCGGGGACGGCGAGCCCCATCTCCTGGGCGACGGAGAGCCCGGCGATCGCCATCACGTCGTTGTCGTAGATCACCGCGGTCGGGCGCTTCGCGGAGCTGAGCAGCCGGCGGGTGGCCCGCGCCCCCTCCTCGCCGGTGTAGTCGGACCAGACCGTGCTCGCCTCGTCCAGCCCGAGCCGCCGGCACACGTCGGTGAACGCGTCGGTGCGGATCTCGGTGTGCAGCAGCGAGGGCAGCCCGCCGACCCGGGCGATCCGCCGGTGCCCGAGCGCGACCAGGTATTCCACCGTCTCGACGAGCGCCGCCGCGTCGTCGGACCAGACGCTGGCCAGGCCGCCGGTGTGCCCGGGGCCGCCGATGACCACCGCCGGCAGTTGGAGTTCCTCCAGCGCGGGCACCCGCCGGTCGTCGGTGCGCAGGTCGCAGACGAAGACGCCGTCCACCCGACGTTCGGCCCACCATCGCCGGTAGACCGCGATCTCCGCCTCCTGGTCGGTGACCACCTGGAGGGTCAGCGCGTAGGAGCGGGCCGACAGCTCGGACTCGACGCCGCTGATCAGCTCCATGAAGAACGGCTCGATGCCGAGTATCCGGGCGGGCCGGCACAGTGCCAGTCCGACCGCCTTGGCGGTGGCGCCGGAGAGCGCCCGGGCGGCGCTGCTCGGGCTGAAGCCGATCTCGGCGGCGATCGCCAGGATGCGCTGGCGGGTCGCCTCGGAGACGCCGGGTTGTCCGTTCAGCGCGTAGGAGACCGCGCCCTTGGAGACTCCGGCGCGCCGGGCGACGTCGGCGATGGTCGGCCGCTTCACCGAAGGGTTCCTCCACTGTGTCCGGCGCTCGCGGGCGCTTCTCGACGGGCGGGAGTGACGCTACTGCACCCGCCCCCGCTCCCGGCGCGCGCGCCGGGAGCGGGGGAACTGAACCGCACAGTCCATCACCTGTGCGGTTCAGCGTACGGCCCGTGCCGCTCCTGTCCAGCGCCCGACCGCTTCCAATTCTGCTTCAGAAAGCGCTCCACCACGCATGGTCGCGCTCCCAGGCGCATCCCGAGGTTACGGGACGGCCTCGCTGTTAACCGGCCGTTGACAGTGCATGGGGCGGACCGTACGGTGGCCTCACTTATCCGGTTCAGTCAACGTCTCTCGATCTCGGGAGCGTTCCCATTCGGCGCGGAGGATGACATGAAACGGTCCTGGACGCACTGGGCCCGCACGGCCGCCGTCGGTGCCGTCAGCCTGGTCATGATCGCCGCCTGTAGCGGCAGGAGCACCACCGGCGGCTCGGACGCGGCCGACGGTCAGGTCACGTTGAAGATCAACTTCTGGGGCGACTTCGGTCTCCAGGACCTCAAGACCAAGTACGAGGCCGACCACCCCAACGTCAAGATCCAGCTCAACTCCGGCGAGTACAACGCCCAGCACGAGGACCTGCAGAAGAAGCTCGTCGCCGGCAACGGCGCGCCGGACATCGCGGCGATCGACGAGGGCTTCATGGTCCAGTTCCGCAGCCAGTCCGACAAGTTCGTCAACCTGCTCGACAAAGGCGCCGGGGACTACGAGAGCAAGTACCTGCCCTGGAAGTGGAAGCAGTCGCTGTCGGCCGACGGCAAGACGCAGATCGGCCTCGGCACCGACGTCGGCGGCCTGGCCATGTGCTACCGCACCGACCTGTTCAAGGCCGCCGGCCTGCCCACCGAGCGCGACCAGGTCTCCGCGCTCTGGCCCACCTGGGACAAGTTCCTCGAGGTCGGCCAGCAGTACACCGGCAAGACCAAGAAGAAGTTCATCGACGCCGGCACCAACCTGTTCAACCCCATCCTCGGGCAGCAGCAGGTCGGCTTCTACAACGACCAGGAACAGCTCCAGATGGAGCAGGGCCCGAAGGTCGCGTTCGACTACACGGTCAAGGCCGTGGACCAGGGGCTCTCCGCCAACCTGGTCAGCTTCCAGGCCGACTGGGACAAGGGCTTCACCAGCGGCGCGTTCGCGGTGCTCGCCTGCCCGGCGTGGATGCTCGGCCACATCAAGGACACCGCGCCCGGCACCCAGGGCAAGTGGGACATCGCCGCGGTGCCCGGCGGCGGCGGCAACTGGGGCGGCTCGTTCCTGACCATCCCCAAGCAGGGCAAGCACGTCGGCGAGGCGTACGAGCTGCTGGAGTGGCTGGTCGCGCCGGAGCAGCAGATCGAGATCTTCAAGAAGGTCGGCAACCTGCCGTCGCAGCCGGCGCTCTACGCCGACCCGGCCATCGCCGACTTCAAGAACCCGTTCTTCAACAACGCCCCGGTCGGCCAGATCTTCCCGAAGATGGCGCAGGGCCTCACCCCGCAGTACCTGGGCAAGAAGAACGGCCCCACCCGGGTCGCGGTGGAGAACGTCATCCGGCGAGTCGAGAACAAGTCGCTGAAGCCGGACGCCGCCTGGACCGAGGCGGTCAAGGAGGCCGACAAGGCCGCCAAGTCCTGACGCACCACCGGTGCCGGAGCGGGACCCGACCCGCTCCGGCGCCGCCGTACCCGCCCACCCTCCTCGGCTCTGGAGTGAACCGATGTCCAGCACCCGTGCCGCGCCCGCGCCGCCGAGCCGCCGACCCGCGCCGGAGCGCGGCCGTTCCGAGGCCGACGAGCGGCGGCTGACCTGGCGCAACCGGCTGTACCGCTTCGACATGCGCTACATGCCGTACCTCATGATCGCGCCGTTCTTCCTGCTATTCCTCGTCTTCGGGCTTTTCCCGCTGCTGTTCAACGCGGTGGTCTCGCTGCGCAACTACCGGCTCGACGACCCGACGCTGCCCTACTGGGCCGGGCTCGCGAACTTCAGCCGGCTGGTCGCCGACGAGGACTTCTGGAACGCGCTCTACAACACGTTCGGCATCTTCCTGCTCTCCACCGTGCCGCAACTGCTGCTCGCCCTGCTGGTCGCCTCGCTGCTCAACCGTCAACTGCGGGCGCAGACCTGGTGGCGGGTCGGTGTTCTGCTGCCGTACGTGACGCCGATCGTCGCCTCGACCATGGTGTTCAGCGTCTTCTTCTCCCGTGACTTCGGCATGGCCAACTGGGTGCTCGGCCTGTTCGGCATCGGCGGCGCGGACGACCCGATCGACTGGCGGGCCGACAAGACGCACGCCTGGATCGCCATCGCCACCATGGTCAACTGGAAGTGGATCGGCTACAACGCGCTGCTCTACCTGGCCGCCATGCAGTCCATCCCGCGCGACGTCTACGAGGCCGCCGCGATCGACGGCGCCGGCCAGTGGAAGCAGCTCTGGCGGATCACCGTGCCGATGATCCAACCGGTGGTCGTGTTCACCGTCATCCTCTCTACCATCGGCGGGTTGCAGCTCTTCACCGAGCCGATGCTCTTCGACCCGAACGCCCAGGCCGCCACCGGTGGGCCGAACGGCGAGTGGCAGACCATCGCCCAGCTCATCTACAAGGTCGGCTGGAAGGACCTCAACCTCGGCTACGCCGCCGCCATGTCCTGGGCGCTGTTCCTGATCATCCTGCTCGTCGCCGGGGTCAACTACGTGCTGACGAACCGACTCTCCGGAGGACGCAAATGACCGCCCTGGCATCGCCGCCGGCGCGGCGCAAGCGGCGCGACATGGCCCGGGCGCCGCAGGACACCCCGGCCGGCCTCTGGACCTACCTGCTGCTCGCGGTCAGCATGCTGTTCGCCGCGTTCCCGCTCTACTGGATGTTCGTGATCGCCACCAGCAACGACGAGGCGCTGGCGAAACTGCCACCGGCGATCATCCCCGGTGACCGGTTCCTGACCAACGTCGACGAGGTCTTCTCCCTCCAGGACGTCTACTTCGCCGCCTCGCTCGTCAACAGCGTCATCGTCTCGACAGTGGTGACCGCCTCGGTGCTGTTCTTCTGCTCGCTGGCCGGGTTCGCGTTCGCCAAGCTGCGCTTCAAGGGCAGCAACGCGCTGATGGTCTTCGTGGTGCTCACGCTTACCGTGCCCAACCAGCTCGGCATCGTCGCGCTCTACATCGTGATGGGCAAGCTCGGCTGGAACGGCACCCTGCTCGCGGTCATCGCGCCCGGCCTGGTCACCGCGTTCGGCGTGTTCTACATGCGGCAGTTCATCGTCAACACCGTCCCGGACGAGCTGGTCGAGTCGGCCCGGGTCGACGGCGCCGCGACCATGCGGGTGTACGGCACCATCGTGCTGCCCGCGATCCGCCCGGCCCTCGCGGTGCTCGGCCTGCTCACGTTCGTGGCCACCTGGAACGACTTCCAGTGGCCGCTGATCACGCTGAGCGGCACCGACTTCCCCACCTCGATGGTCGCGGTCTCCGACCTGGCCAGCGGCAACTATGTGATCTACCGGCGGGTGCTGGCCGGCGCGTTCATCGCCACCATCCCCCTGCTGCTCATGCTGTTCATCGGTGGACGTCAGATCGTCCGCGGAATCATGGAAGGCGCGGTGAAGTCGTGAGCCGTTCCACGCTGCGGCACGAGGGTTGGACGCTGCGGGCCGAGCCCGGCCCGCAGGTGCCGCCGGAGATCGCCGGGATCGAGGTGCCGGCGACAGTGCCCGGATGCGTGCACACCGACCTGCTCGCCGCCGGCCTCATCCCCGACCCGTACCTCGACGACAACGAGAACCGCCTGCTGTGGATCGGGCGCACCGACTGGCGCTACGCGACCACGTTCGAGTGGCGGCCGGGCGACGACGCCGACCGGGTGGACCTGGTCTGCGCCGGACTGGACACGGTCGCCACGGTCATCCTCAACGGCGTCGAGGTCGGGCGCACCGAGAACCAGCATCGCGGGTACCGGTTCGACGTCCGGTCGCTGCTGCTCCCCGGCGAGAACACCCTGGCCGTACGGTTCGACTCGCCCTACCGCTACGCGGAGGCGCACCGGGACCGGCTCGGTGACCGCCCCAACGCGTACCCGGAGCCGTTCCACTTCATCCGCAAGACCGCCTGCAACTTCGGCTGGGACTGGGGACCGACGGTGGTCACCGCCGGCATCTGGCAGGAGATCGGGCTGCACGCCTGGTCCACCGGCCGGCTCGCGTCGGTGCGGCCGCTGGTCACCGTGGCCGACGGCGCCGGCCGGGTGGAGCTGCACGTCGACCTGGAGCGGGCCGGCGACGAGCCGCTGACCGTACGCGCCACCGTCGCCGGCGTGGCCGCCGACGTCACCGTGCCGGCGGGGGAGCGGGCCGCCGTGCTCACGCTCACCGTGCCCGACCCGGAGCTGTGGTGGCCGGTCGGCTACGGCGACCAGCCGTTGCACGACCTCCACGTGACGCTGCACGCCGCCGACGGCCGGGACCTGGACGCCACCGCCCGCCGGATCGGCTTCCGCTCGGTCCGGCTGGACACCACGCCCGACGCCCACGGCACCCCGTTCACACTGCACGTCAACGACGTGCCGGTCTTCGTCAAGGGCGTCAACTGGATCCCCGACGACGCGTTCCCCAACCGGGTCACCCGGGCGCGCCTCGCCGAGCGGTTCGGCCAGGCGGTCGAGGCGAACATCAACCTGCTGCGGATCTGGGGCGGCGGCCGCTACGAGTCGGACGACTTCTACGAGCTGGCCGACGAACTGGGGCTGCTGGTGCAGCAGGACTTCCTGTTCGCCTGCGCGGCCTACCCGGAGGAGGAGCCGTTCCGCACCGAGGTCGAGGCGGAGGCGCGGGAACAGGTCGCCCGCCTCGCCGGCCACCCGTCGCTGGTGCTCTGGACCGGCAACAACGAGAACATCTGGGGCTGGCACGACTGGGACTGGCAGGAGCCGCTCGCCGGCCGCACCTGGGGGCGCGGCTACTACCTGGAGCTGCTGCCCGCGATCGTCGGCGAACTCGACCCGACCGTGCCCTACTGGCCGGGCAGCCCCTGGTCCGGTCGTGAGGACCTGCACCCCAACGACCCGGCGCACGGCACCATGCACATCTGGGACGTGTGGAACGACGACGACTACACCAAGTACCGCGAGTACGTGCCACGCTTCGTCGCCGAGTTCGGCTACCAGGCGCCACCCGCGTACGCGACACTGCGTCGGTCCATCTCGGACGAGCCGCTCGCCCACGATTCGCCCGGCATGGCCCATCACCAGAAGGCGGCCGACGGGGACCGCAAGCTTCAGCGCGGCCTCGACGCCCACCTGCCGCCGCCCGCCGACTTCGAAGACTGGCACTACTACACCCAGCTCAACCAGGCCCGCGCCATCCAGCTCGGTGTCGAGCACTTCCGCTCGCACCGGCCGGTCTGCATGGGCACCATCGTCTGGCAGCTCAACGACTGTTGGCCGGTCACCTCCTGGGCCGCCGTCGACGGCGACGGCCGGCGCAAACCCCTGTGGTACGCGCTGCGCCGCGCCTATGCCGACCGGCTGCTCACCGTGCAGCCCCGCGACGGCGGGCTGGCGTTGGTCGCGGTGAACGAGACCGCCGAGGCGTGGACCGCGCCGGCCACTGTCACCCGGCTCACCCTCACCGGGGAGCCGAGGGCGAAGACCTCGGTCGACCTCGACGTCCCGGCGTACTCCTCGGTGGTGCTGGCGCTGCCGGCGGAGCTGGCGCGGCCGGACGAGGCCCGCCGGGAGCTGCTGGTCGCGGCGGCCGGCGACACCGCGGAGCGCGCGCTGTGGTTCTTCGCCGAGGACCGCGACGTCGAGTGGCCGGCGGCGGAGTGGGACGCGACGGTCGAGCCGGCGGACGGCGGCCAGCGGGTGCGGGTGACCGCCCGGACGGTGCTGCGCGACCTGACGCTGTTCCCCGACCGGCTGGATCCGTCCGCGCAGGCCGACGCGGCGCTGGTGACGCTGCTGCCGGGCGAGAGGGCGGTGTTCACGGTGCACGCGGCGCGCCCGCTGGACGCGACGGCGCTGACGCGCCGCCCGGTCCTGCGCTGCGTGAACATGTAAGGAGGGGCCCCCGCTTAACACATTCTGCATAGGCGGGGGCCCCTGTTAACACTCCGGTTCGGGTGGAGCGGGGCGGGTATCCGGACGCCATGACTGATCCGGTGGAGCTATCCGAGGACCATGCCGGGGGTGCCGACCCCGAGCACGCGACGCCCGAGGAACGGGACGCCCCGCAGGCGTGGCCGGCGGAGGCCGGCCTGCCCGCCGATGGCACGGACCCGGCCGGCGGGCCGGGCGACGACGGCTAGTTGGGCAGGGCGGCCAGCCCGGACAGCAACTCCCAGCGCTCGGCCGCACTGAGCGCCGCGTACGCCGGCTCGTCGCGGCGGTCGGTGTCGGCCTCGATCGCGGCGCGCTCCGGCCCGTCCGGCAGCGTCCTGATCCCGTCGGCGGTCAGCCCGGCGACCCGCCACGCGGCCCGGTGCGCGTCCGCGCGGTGGTGCCGCAGCGAGCCCAGCCGGGTGACCAGCAGCAGCGCGGGCGAGGCGTCGTCCGGCTCGTACGGCGGGGACATGGCCTGGAATGCCGGTCCGCCGGTGGCCTGCCCGTGTTCCAGCACCCGGCCGACCAGTTCGGCCAGCCGGGGCACGATGGTCAGGCCGGGCAGCACGCCGGGCAGCGTCGCCCACTTCTCCTCGGCGGCCTCGCCGGTGGCCCGCTGGGCGAACAGCGCCAGCTCCCGGCCCAGCTCGGTCAGGTGCCAGGCGCCCTCGTCGTCCCGGACGAAGATGCCCTGCTCCAGCTCCCGGCTCATGTCGCCGTCGGTGTAGACCAGGCCGTCGGCGAGGGCTTCGGCCGGCATCGGCCGGGCCAGCACGCCGGAGAAGAAGCTGTTCTCCGCGCCGAGGTCGCAGCCGCGTTCGGCGTAGAACGCCTCCATCCGGGGCCGGGCGGCCCAGCGGGCGCCCACGTAGACCCGGTCGATCGCCGGTCGGACCAGTCGCGCGTAGCTCACCGTCGTATCCACGCCGCCGGACCCTACCGGCGGCGGTGTTAAAAAGGGGCCCCGCCTGTACCGGAGGCGTTAAGCGGGGGCCCCGCCTTACTCCGGGACGCGGCGGTAGGCGCCGTCGCTGGCGGAGGTGGCCATCGAGGCGTACGCGCGCAGCGCGGCCGAGACCGGGCGTTGGCGGTCGAGCGGGGTGTAGGGGCGGTCGCGCTTCTCCTCGGCCACCCGGCGGGCGGTCAGCTCGTCGGCCGGCACGTTCAGCTCGATGGAGCGGCCGGGGATGTCGATGACGATCTCGTCGCCGTCGCGCACCAGCGCGATCAGCCCGCCGGATGCGGCCTCCGGGGAGGCGTGCCCGATGGACAGGCCGGAGGTGCCGCCGGAGAACCGGCCGTCGGTGAGCAGCGCACAGGCCCGGCCCAGGCCGCGGCCCTTGAGGAACGAGGTGGGGTAGAGCATCTCCTGCATGCCGGGGCCGCCCTTGGGGCCCTCGTAGCGGATCACCACCACGTCGCCGGCGACCACCTGCTTGGCGAGGATCGCGGTCACCGCGTCGTCCTGCGACTCGTAGACCTTCGCCGGGCCGCGGAACGTCAGGCACTCCTCGGGCACCCCGGCGGTCTTCACCACGCAGCCGTCCGGGGCGAGGTTGCCGTGCAGGATGGCCAGCCCGCCGTCGGCGCTGTAGGCGTGTTCCAGGTCGCGGATGCAGCCGCCGGCCGCGTCGGTGTCCAGCGACGACCAGCGGTTGGTGGTGGAGAACGGCTCGGTGGTGCGCACGCCGCCGGGCGCGGCGTGGAACAGTTCGACCGCCTCTCGGGTGGCCTTGCCGCCCCGGACGTCCCAGTCGGCGAGCCACCGGTCCAGCGAGGGGGAGTGCACCGCGCGCACGTCCCGGTGGAGCAGGCCGGCGCGGTCCAGTTCGCCGAGGATGGCCGGGATGCCGCCGGCGCGGTGCACGTCCTCCATGTGGTAGTTCGGCGAGTTCGGGGCGACCTTGGCCAGGCACGGCACCCGCCGGGAGACGGCGTCGATGTCCGTCACGTCGAAGTCCAGTTCCGCCTCGCGGGCGGCGGCGAGCAGGTGCAGGATCGTGTTCGTCGAGCCGCCCATGGCGACGTCGAGGGCGACCGCGTTCTCGAACGCGGCCCGGCCGGCGATCGCGCGGGGCAGCACCGAGGCGTCGTCCTCGTCGTACCAGCGCTTGGCGATCTCCACGGCGGTCCGGCCGGCCTCGACGAAGAGTGACCGGCGGGCGGCGTGGGTGGCCAGCGTCGACCCGTTGCCGGGCAGCGCCAGGCCGATCGCCTCGGTCAGGCAGTTCATCGAGTTGGCGGTGAACATGCCGGAGCAGGACCCGCAGGTCGGGCACGCGGAGCGTTCGATCTCGCCGAGCTGGTCGTCGGTGACCGCCTCGTTCGAGGAGGCGATCATGGCGTCGATCAGGTCGATCTTGGAGTGGACCACGCCCTCGATCGCCACCGTCTTGCCGGCCTCCATCGGGCCGCCGGAGACGAAGACGGTCGGGATGTTCAGCCGCAGCGCGGCGAGCAGCATGCCCGGGGTGATCTTGTCGCAGTTGGAGATGCAGACCAGGGCGTCCGCGCAGTGCGCGTTGACCATGTATTCCACCGCGTCGGCGATCAGCTCCCGGCTGGGCAGCGAGTAGAGCATGCCGCCGTGGCCCATGGCGATGCCGTCGTCCACGGCGATCGTGTTGAACTCCCGACCCACGCCGCCGGCCTCGGCCACCGCCTCGGCGACCAGGCCGCCGAGGTCCTTCAGGTGCACGTGACCGGGTACGAACTGGGTGAAACTGTTCGCGATGGCGACGATCGGCTTACCGAAGTCGTTGTCGGTCATCCCGGTGGCCCGCCAGAGGGCCCGGGCGCCGGCCATCGTCCGACCATGGGTGGATGTCCTCGACCGCAGCTCAGGCATGCGTACCAGTCTGACACCGCCGGCCCGGCGGATCCCGGCCGTGCACCCTGTGTCCCAACAGTTGCACACCCGGTGCCCCACGGAGGGCGCGGATCCGGCAGAGTTGACGCGTGCAGTCGTCCCCGGGGATGGTCGCCGTCGCGGCGCTGAGCGCTGTCGTCGCGGCCGGCGCCGCCGTGCTGCTCGTCAGGTCGGCCCGCCGCCGCGTCTGTCCGCGGCGGCAGGCCCACGTGCTGTTGGCCGTGTCCGGCGCGGTCGCCCTGGCCGCCCTGCTCCTCGGTCTCGTCGGCCTGCTGCTCGCCGGCGACCACTGGGCGCACCGGCAGGGCCAGCGCACCGGCTGGGCCACGCTCGTCACGGCGGCCACCACGGTGGCGGCGGTGGGCCTCGGCGCGGCGCTGCTCCGGCTGCCCGGCGCGGCCGCGACCCGGGCCGCCACCGCCCGGTTGCTCCTCGACGGCGTCATCATGGCCACCGCGCTCTGGTTCGTCGGCTGGGTGGCGTTCAGCGAGCCGACCCGCCTGCTCGGCGCGGCCACCCCGAGGGGCTGCCTGCCGATACTGCTGGCCACCGTCAGCGCCGCGCTCACCGCCGGGCTGACGCTGATCCTGGTGCTGCGGGCCGCGCCACCGCGCGGCTGGCTGACCCTGCTGGGCGCCGGCGCGATCGCGGTGACCGCCGGCGGGCTGGGGGTGTCGGCCGGGCTCTGCCAGGGCGGCCCGGGCATGCTCGCGGCCGGCGCCGCGGTGACCGCCGTCGGGCTGCTCGCGGTCGCGGTCACCGCCCGCCGGGCCGACGCGACCCGCTTCGACGTCGACCTGATCCGCCGCGACGGCGAGTACGCGTTCGTGCCGATGTTCGCCATCGCCGCCTCCGCGATGTACCACCTCGTCCAGGGCGGCCGGTTCGACGGTTACGGCATCGGGGCCGGCAGCGTCGAGGGGTTCGCGCTGGTGGCCCGGCAATACCTGGCCCTCAACGACGTCCGGGGCTATGCCGTCCGGCTGGCCGAGCGGGAGGCGCACTTCCGCGAGTTGGCGCACACCGACCCGCTCACCGGCCTGGCCAACCGGCGCGGCCTGCTGCGCGCGCTGCACCGGTGCGCCGAGACCGGCGTTCCCTGCGTGCTGCTCGGGCTCGACCTGGACGGCTTCAAGAACGTCAACGACATGCGCGGGCACGACGTGGGCGACGCGGTGCTGGCCGAGGTGGGCCGGCGGCTGCGCGGCAACCTGCGCCCGGGTGATCTCGCCGCCCGGCTGGGCGGTGACGAGTTCGCGGTGCTGATGCACGGCTCGGCCGAGCCGGGCCCGGTGGCCGACCGGCTGCTCGGGGTGCTCGGCCGCCCCTACGAGGAGGCGGACGGGTCGGTCTTCCTCTCGGTCAGCATCGGGGTGGCCGGCAGCCACGGCGACCACGACGTCGAGCTGCTGCTGCGCAACGCCGACCTGGCGCTGCGCTACGCCAAGCAGCGCGGCAAGAACCGGATCGAGCGCTACGACGCCACCTACGACCAGTTGCTCAGTCGGCGGACCCGGCTGGAGCACGAGTTGCGCGGCGCGATCGAGCGGGACGAGCTGCGGCTGGTCTTCCAGCCGGTGGCCTCGCTGCCCTCGGTCCGGCCGGTCGGCGCCGAGGCGCTGCTGCGCTGGCACCACCCGGAGCTGGGCAACGTCCGGCCGGACGAGTTCATCCCGCTCGCCGAGGAGTGCGGGATGATCGCCAAGCTCGGCGTGTGGGTGCTGCACCAGGCCTGCTACCAGCTCTCCCGGTGGTTGGCCGACGGGCACGACGTCTGGGTGTCGGTGAACGTGTCGCCGCGCGAGCTGCACGCCCCGGAATACGTGGTCCAGGTCGCCGACGCGCTGCGCGCGCACCACGTGCCGCCGCAGCGGCTGGTGCTGGAGGTGACCGAGCACGCCGTCGCCACCGACCTGGACGAGCTGATCCGGCGGTTGACCGCATTGCGGCTGACCGGGGTGCGCATCGCGCTCGACGACTTCGGCGCGGGCTACTCCTCGCTGGGGCAGCTGCGCCGGCTGCCGATCGACATCCTGAAGATCGATCACGGCCTGGTCGCCGAGCACGAGCCGGTGCGGCCGGTCGGCCGGGAGGGTCCGGCGTTCGCGCCGATGGTCGACATCGTCATGCGACTCGGCCACCAGTTCGGGCTGGAGGTGATCGCCGAGGGCGTCACCAACCCCACCGAGCTGGCCGCCGTGGTGGCCGCCGGTTGCCGCTTCGGCCAGGGCGCGCTCTTCGGCTGGGGGGTGCCGGCCGAGCACCTGGAGGCGATGCTGGAGGCGGCCACCGCGCCGGGCAACCGGCCCGCGCCGCTCCCGCCCGCGCCGCCGCCCCCGCCGATGCCCGGCCCGTCGCCGCTGCTGCCCCGGCTGCGCAACAACCCACCCGCCCCGCGCCCCCCAGGTGACGCGTCGTCGCAGCTCGCACCGGGTGCGGGGGCGGTGCCGGCGGGCGACACGCCCACGTCCGTGAACCAGAATGTGGGATCAGTTGACTCATCGCGTGAGATGCGTCAGGCTTAGCCGCATGTCGTCGAACCGGTCGCTGCGAGTACTTACCTGAGCGCACTCTCCTCCTGAGAGTGCGCTGGCCCCGTGCATCCTGCACGTGGGCTTTTTTGTTGCCGTCGCCCGCGTCACCCACTCACAGCCGAAGGCCTGAACCGCCATGACGAGACCCACGCCAGAGACCCTCGCCCACTCCGCCCGGCGGGCCCGCCCGGGCGCCGGCGCGGCCGGCGACCCCGACCACGCTTCCGCCCCCCGCCCGGGCGCCGCCCCGGCCGGCAGCCGGGCCGTTCCGGCCGGCGCGGACGCCGCCGCCCCCGTGCGACAGCCCGCCACCGCGCAGGTCTCCGGCGCCGGCTCGCTGGTGCGGTCGCTCGAGGCGCTCGGCGTCGACGTGGTCTTCGGCATCCCCGGCGGCGCGATCCTGCCGGCGTACGACCCGCTCTACGACTCCACGGTCCGGCACATCCTGGTCCGCCACGAGCAGGGCGCCGGGCACGCGGCCACCGGCTACGCGCAGGCCACCGGCCGGGTCGGCGTCTGCATCGCCACCTCCGGTCCGGGCGCGACCAACCTGGTCACCCCGATCGCCGACGCCTACATGGACTCGGTGCCGATGGTGGCGATCACCGGCCAGGTGGCCCGGCCCTCGATCGGCACGGACGCCTTCCAGGAGGCCGACATCCAGGGCATCACGCTGCCGATCACCAAGCACAACTTCCTGGTGCAGACCGCCGACGAGATCCCCCGGGTGCTGGCCGAGGCGTTCCACCTGGCGTCGACCGGCCGGCCCGGCCCGGTGCTCGTCGACATCCCCAAGGACGTCCTCCAGGCGCCGGCCACCTTCGCCTGGCCGCCCACCCTGGACCTGCCCGGCTATCGGCCCACCCTGCACCCGCACGGCAAGCAGATCCGCGAGGCGGCCCGGCTGATGACCGCGGCCCGCCGGCCGGTGCTCTACGTCGGCGGCGGCGTGCTCAAGGCGGGCGCCACCGAAGGGCTACGCCGGCTGGCCGAGCAGACCGGGATCCCGGTGGTCACCACGCTGATGGCGCTCGGCGCGTTCCCCGACTCGCACCGCCAGCACCTGGGCATGCCGGGCATGCACGGCACCGTCGCCGCGGTCTACGGCCTGCAGAAGGCCGACCTGATCGTGGCGCTCGGCGCCCGCTTCGACGACCGGGTGACCGGCAAGCTGGACTCGTTCGCCCCGGACGCCGCGGTGGTGCACGCCGACATCGACCCGGCCGAGATCGGCAAGAACCGGCACGCCGACGTCCCGATCGTGGGCGACGCGCGGCACGTGATCGACGAGCTGATCGCGGCGGTGACCGCCGAGCAGGCCACCCACCCGGCGGCCGACCTGGCCGAGTGGTGGACCCAGCTCGACGACCTGCGCGAGCGCTACCCGCTCGGCTTCGAGGAGCCGGCCGACGGCACGCTCTCCCCGCAGCACGTCATCAAGCGGCTGGGTGAGATCGCCGGGCCGGACGCGGTCTACGTGGCCGGCGTCGGCCAGCACCAGATGTGGGCCAGCCAGTTCATCTCGTACGAGAAGCCGAACACCTGGCTCAACTCCGGCGGCCTGGGCACCATGGGTTACGCCGTGCCGGCCGCGATGGGCGCGAAGGTGGGCCGACCCGACACCACGGTGTGGGCGGTGGACGGTGACGGCTGCTTCCAGATGACCAACCAGGAGTTGGCCACCTGCGCGCTGGAGGGCATCCCGATCAAGGTCGCCGTGATCAACAACGGCAACTTGGGCATGGTCCGGCAGTGGCAGACCCTGTTCTACGGGGAGCGCTACTCGAACACCGAGCTGGGCACGCACAAGCACCGCATCCCGGACTTCGTGAAGCTGGCCGAGGCGCTCGGCTGCGTCGGGTTGCGCTGCGAGAACGCCGAGGACGTGGAGAAGACCATCGAGGCGGCGATGGCGATCAACGACGCCCCGGTGGTCATCGACTTCGTGGTCGGCAAGGACGCGATGGTCTGGCCGATGGTGGCCGCCGGCACCAGCAACGACGAGATCATGTTCGCTCGGGGCGTCCGCCCCGCGTTCGATGAGGACGAACTCTAAATGACGATGCACACGCTGTCCGTGCTGGTGGAGAACAAGCCGGGCGTGCTGGCCCGGGTCTCCGGGCTGTTCTCCCGGCGCGGCTTCAACATCGACAGCCTCGCCGTGGGCGAGACCGAGAACCCCGACGTCTCCCGCATCACCATCGTGGTCAACGCCGAGTCCTCGCCGCTGGAGCAGGTGACCAAGCAGCTCAACAAGCTGGTCAACGTGCTCAAGATCGTCGAGCTGGACGCGCAGGTTTCGGTGGCCCGGGAACTGCTGCTGGTCAAGGTCCGCGCGGACCGCAGCGCCCGCGCGCAGGTGCTGGAGACGGTCGGCCTGTTCCGGGCCCGGGTGGTCGACGTCGCGCCGGACACGCTGACCGTCGAGGCCACCGGCACGCCGGACAAGCTCGACGCGCTGCTGCGTGACCTGGAGCCGTTCGGCATCAAGGAGATGGTCCAGTCCGGCACGGTGGCCATCGGGCGCGGCTCGCGCGCCATCACCGCCGGCCCGGCGCTGCGCGCCGCCTGATCCGTACCCACCAGTTTTTCGACGGGCCGACGGGCACCGCCGTAGGAAAGGGAAGTCAATGAGCGTTGAGGTTTTCTACGACGACGACGCCGACCTGGGCCTGATCCAGGGGCGCAGGGTCGCCGTGATCGGCTACGGCAGCCAGGGGCACGCGCACGCGCTGTCGCTGCGCGACTCCGGCGTCGACGTGGTGATCGGCCTGCCGGCCGGCTCGAAGAGCCGACCCAAGGCCGAGGAGCAGGGCCTGCGGGTGCTCAGCCCGGCGGAGGCGGCGGCCGAGGCCGACGTGATCATGATCCTGGCGCCGGACACCGCCCAGCGCGCCCTCTACACCGACGCCATCGCGCCGAACCTGGCGCCCGGCAAGGCGCTCTTCTTCGGTCACGGCTTCAACATCCGGTACGGCCTGATCAAGCCGCCGGCCGACGTGGACGTGGCGATGGTGGCCCCGAAGGGCCCCGGTCACCTGGTCCGGCGGCAGTACGTCGACGGCAAGGGCGTGCCCTGCCTGGTCGCCGTCGAGCAGGACGCCAGCGGCAACGCGTTCGGCCTCGCGCTGGCGTACGCCAAGGCGATCGGCGGCACCCGGGCCGGCGCGATCAGGACGACGTTCACCGAGGAGACCGAGACCGACCTCTTCGGCGAGCAGGCGGTGCTCTGCGGCGGCGCGGCGGCACTGGTGCAGACCGGCTTCGAGGTGCTCACCGAGGCCGGCTATGCCCCCGAGGTGGCCTACTTCGAGTGCCTGCACGAGCTGAAGCTGATCGTCGACCTGATGTACGAGGGCGGCATCGCCCGGATGCGCTACAGCATCTCCGACACCGCCGAGTACGGCGACCTGTCCCGCGGCCCCCGCGTCGTCGACTCGCGGGTCAAGGACGAGATGCGCAAGATCCTCGGCGAGATCCAGTCCGGCGAGTTCGCCCGCGAGTGGGTGGCCGAGGACGAGGCCGGCCGGCCCAACTTCGCCAAGTGGCGGGCCGAGGGCGCGGCGCACCCGATCGAGGAGACCGGGCAGAAGCTGCGCGCGATGATGAGCTGGGTGGACCGGCCGATCACCGAGACCGCCTGACCCGAGGTGCCGCGCGGCCCGCGACCCGACGCTCTCCCCGGCGTCGGGCCGCGGGCCGTCGTGCGCACGTGAACGGGAGATGACCGGCGTGCGACGGGCCTGTGTGAGGGCCCTCACCCCGCACTCCGGGACCTCGGGAGCGGACCGAGCCCTACCATCCTTGGTGTGGTGCCCCGGCGCACCCGACGGCCATGGCACGGATCGGCGCAGGGCGCAGTGCGGCGCCCCGACGCCCCAGGCCAACCGACACCGAGCGTCTACGAGGACCGATGAATCCTGTCGTACTGATCGCCGAAGAACTCGCCCCCGCCGCCATCGAGGTGCTCGCGCACGACTTCGACGTGCGCCACGTGGACGGCACCGACCGCCCGGCTCTGCTCTCCGCCCTCTCCGAGGCCGACGCGGTGATCGTACGCAGCGCCACCCAGATCGACGCCGAGGCGGTCGCCGCGGCGCCCCGGCTGAAGGTGGTCGCCCGTGCCGGCGTCGGCCTGGACAACGTCGAGGTGCCGGCCGCCACCGCCCGGGGCGTGATGGTGGTCAACGCCCCCACCTCCAACATCGTCTCGGCCGCCGAGCAGGCCGTCGCGTTGCTGCTCGCGGTGGCGCGCAACACCGCCAGCGCCAGCGCCGCGCTCAAGGCCGGCGAGTGGAAGCGGTCCAAGTACACCGGCGTGGAGTTGCAGGGCAAGACCGTCGGCGTGGTGGGCCTGGGCCGCATCGGCGTGCTGTTCGCCCAGCGCATCGCCGCGTTCGGCACCCGGCTGATCGCGTACGACCCGTACATCCAGCCGGCCCGGGCCGCGCAGCTCGGGGTGCGCCTGGTGGGGCTGGAGGAGCTGCTGCGGGAGAGCGACTTCATCTCGATCCACCTGCCGAAGACGCCGGAGACCGTGGGCCTGATCGGCGAGAAGGAGCTGGCGGTCGTCAAGCCGGGCGTCCGGATCGTCAACGCCGCCCGGGGTGGCCTGGTCGACGAGCAGGCGCTCGCGGACGCGATCGCGGAGGGCCGGGTCGCCGGCGCCGGCATCGACGTCTACGCGAAGGAGCCGTGCACCTCGTCGCCGCTGTTCGCGTTCGACAACGTGGTGGCCACCCCGCACCTGGGCGCCTCCACGAACGAGGCGCAGGACAAGGCCGGCCTCGCGGTGGCGAAGAGCGTCAAGCTCGCGCTCCAGGGCGAGTTCGTGCCGGACGCGGTGAACGTGCAGGCCGGCGGCGTGGTCGCCGAGGACGTCCGGCCGCTGCTGCCGCTGGCCGAGAAGCTGGGCCGGGCCTTCACCGCGCTGGCCGGCGGGGTGGCCGCCAGCGTCACCGTCGAGGTGCGCGGCGAGATCGCCACCCACGACGTGTCGGTGCTGAAGCTCGCCGCCACCAAGGGCCTGTTCAGCTCCGTGGTGGAGGAGCAGGTCACCTACGTCAACGCGCCGCACCTGGCCGCCGAGCGGGGCGTCGAGGTCACGCTGGCCACGCCGGCCGAGACGGTCGACCACCCGAACCTGGTGACGGTGCGCGGCGCGCTGCCGGACGGGCGGACCGTCCGGGTCTCCGGCACGGTGGCCCACGCCGGCGCCCGGGACGTGTTCAAGCTGACCGAGGTGGACGGCTTCGACGTGGAGATCGGCGCGGAGGGCATCCTGGTCTTCCTGCGCTACGCCGACCGGCCCGGCGTGGTCGGCACGGTCGGCACGCTGCTCGGCGAGGCCGGCGTCAACATCGCCGCGATGCAGGTGGCCCGGCGGGAGGCCGGCGGTGAGACGCTGATGACGCTCACCGTCGACCAGGCGCTCGGCGCCGACCTGCTCACCTCGGCGGCCGACTCGATCGGCGCGGTCGCGGCCAGCGCGGCCGACCTGCGCGACGAGTAGTCCGAACAGGACGATCGGGGCCCGGCCGGCGCGGCCGGGCCCTTCGTCGTGTCGCGTCAGGAACGGACGCGGACCGGGGGCGGGTAGACCGAGCCGTCCTGCGCGTCGAAGAGCATCAGGTCGTGCTCGCCGGCCAGCCGCTCGATGTCGAGCAGGACCTGGTCCGGGCACGTGGGATGCAGGTTCATCTCGACGTGGTCGGCGGCCGCGTGCAGCGGGGCCACCTCCCACGGGGTGTCCGGCCGGGCCGGCCGGTCGGGGTAGCTCGCTGTGATCGCCCGGTAGAAGCCGACCACCCGGGGGTCGGGGTGCTGCTCGCCGTGCCACCCCTCGCGGCACTGCCGCACCGCCGCCCGCACCTGCTCCGGTGTGGCCCCGTTCGGCAGGGCCCACACGCTCAGATCGAAACTCACGGCGGACAGCGTGCCATCTGAGGCGGCTCCCGTCACTTCCGCCCCACCTCGGGGATTCACCTGCTGATTGTTGACACGGTGACGATGGGTCCGCTGTGGAGACTCTTGCGTCGAGTTGCGTCGATTCGCTAGCGTACCGGTGCGGTGCACGGCCGAGTCGATGTCCCGGCCCGTCTTCGGGTGGCGGCCTCGGGCGTTCGACCCGGCGGCCCGCACCCCTCGATTGCGCGAGCCACGCGCACTCGTCGCTGACCGGCCCCCACGGTCGTTGCCGAGACCGCGGGGGCCGATCGCGGCCTACGCCCCGGATGCGAGAGCGGGGCGCGGCCGCGCGTCAGCGACGCTGGTGCGCGAAGAGCGCGCGATAGTCCGAACCGTCGCGGAACCAGGCCAGGCCGGCCGGGCCGGCGGCGTACAGCGCGGTCGCGTAGGCGTCGGCGACGGCCAGGTCCGGGCCCAGCCCGCTCCACCGCCCAGCCGCCGAGCAGGCCGCCCGGGTCGAAGCCGCCCGGCACCGCCCACGCGTCGAACCACCCGTCGGTCGCCGCCCGCATCGCGGCGCAGCGGTCGACCAGGTCGGCCAGCGGCGGGTACGAGTCGGGGCTGATCTCGTCGCGGCGCAGTCGCGACACCAGGCTGCCCGGCTGGTTGGGCCCGAAGGTGAGGTCGACCGCGCGCAGTTCGGCGGCGGCGTCGCGGAGCGCCTCGCCGACGCTCCGGTGGCCGAACCAGTGGGGCGCGTTGAGCAGCAGCGTGTATTCCGCGGTGGAGGTGCTCACCGTGTGCCCGACGCTGATCCGGTCGTAGGCGGCGGTGGAGTCCCGTTCCACCCGGTGGCTGCGGGCGCCGAGGCGCAGGTCGGGGCGGGGCTGGCGGAACGCGGACTGGTCGACCCAGCGGGTCCGGGGCTGCTCGTCCGCCCAGTGCGTCCGCCGCTGGTCGATCCGCATGACACCCGCCCCCTCGCTGGCCGCCGCCGCGTCGCGGCGATGCCGGTCCCGGACCCCCGTCGACCCGGTCATCCCGACCCTAGGCAGTGGAGATGACCGGACCATGAATGCCGGCTGGGAGCCTCCTGTACATCGCGTTTCCCGGATGGTGGAAGACTCGTACCGGGAGGCGGGACGGCGACGTACCGTTGCGCAGGAACGACGAGGTGAGGAGCGCCAGGTGGCACGCATCGCGGTGGTGGCCGGCGACGGCATCGGTCCCGAGGTGGTCGGGCAGGCCCGCAAGGTCCTCGACGCAGTGCTGCCCGGGATCGAGGCCACCGACTACGACCTGGGCGCCGCGCGCTGGCACCGCACCGGCGAGGTGCTGCCCGACTCCGTCCTCGACGAGCTGGCCGGCCACGACGCCATCCTGCTCGGCGCGGTCGGCGACCCGACCGTGCCGCCGGGCGTGCTGGAGCGGGGCCTCCTGCTCAAGCTCCGGTTCGCCTTCGACCAGTACGTCAACCTCCGCCCGTCCCGGCTCTGGCCCGGCGTGACCGGTCCGCTGGCCGCCGTGAAGCCCGGCGAGGTGGACCTCGTGGTGGTCCGGGAGGGCACCGAGGGGCTGTACGCGGGCGCCGGCGGCAGCCTGCACCGGGGCACCCCCGCCGAGGTGGCCACCGAGGAGAGCCTGAACACCCGGCACGGCGTGGAGCGGGTGATCCGCGACGCGTTCGCCCGGGCCGGCCGCCGGGAGCGGCGCAAGGTGACGCTGGTGCACAAGACCAACGTGCTCACCCACGCCGGCTCGCTCTGGTCCCGGACCTTCGCCGAGGTGGCCGCCGAGCACCCCGACGTGACGACCGAATACCAGCACGTCGACGCCGCGGCGATGTTCCTGGTGACCAACCCCTCCCGCTACGATGTCGTGGTCACCGACAACCTCTTCGGCGACATCCTCACCGACATCGCCGCCGCGGTGACCGGTGGCATCGGGCTGGCCGCCAGCGGGTGCATCAACCCGGAGGGGCGCTACCCGTCGATGTTCGAGCCGGTGCACGGCTCCGCGCCGGACATCGCCGGCAGGGGCGTCGCCGACCCGGTGGCCGCGGTGCTCTCCGCGGCGCTGCTGCTCGACCAGCTCGGCCACGCCGAGGCCGCCGCGCGGGTCACCACCGCCGTCGCCGCCGAGCTGGCCGGGCGTACGCCGGGTGCGCCGGTGCGCACCGCGGAGGTCGGCGACCGGCTCGCCGCGCACGCCGTAGCCTGACCCGGGCCGGCTTCCCTGGCCCGGTCACGGGCCGCCAGACCCGTTCCCGGGCCGCTTCACGGTCGGCGCGGGGGCGGAGCTATCCGCTGAACGACCGTTCGGGGTAAGTTTCTGGCACCAGTGACGTCGGCGTGCGATCCGGCACGCCGTGGGACCGCAGGGAGGTCAGCGCGATGAGCGGTGGTGACAAGCTCGATTTCGAGATCCGTCCGAATCCCGCGCCGGTATCCGCCGCCGACCGGGCCGCCCTGCTGGCGAACCCGGGCTTCGGCCGGGTGTTCACCGACCACATGGTCACGGTCCGCTACGCCGAGGGCAAGGGCTGGTACGACGCCCGGGTCGAGGCGCGCGCGCCGATCCCGATGGACCCGGCCGCGGCGGTGCTGCACTACGCGCAGGAGATCTTCGAGGGCCTCAAGGCCTACCGCACCGGTGACGGGTCGGTCACCATGTTCCGGCCGGAGGCCAACGCGGCCCGGTTCGTGGCGTCCGCCCGCCGGCTGGCCATGCCGGAGCTGCCGGCGGAGGCGTTCGTGGAGTCGCTGCGCAAGCTGGTCGAGATCGACCGGGAGTGGATCCCGGAGCACGAGGACGCCAGCCTCTACCTGCGTCCGTTCATGTTCGCCAGCGAGGTCTTCCTCGGGGTGCGCCCGGCCAACGAATACCTCTACTGCGTCATCGCGTCGCCGGCCGGCGCCTACTTCGCCGGCGGGGTGAAGCCGGTGACGGTCTGGGTCTCGCCGGACTACACCCGGGCGGCGCCCGGCGGCACCGGCGCGGCGAAGTGCGGCGGCAACTACGCCGCCTCGCTGGCCGCCCAGGCCGAGGCGATCGAGGCCGGCTGCGACCAGGTGGTCTTCCTGGACGCGGTCGAGCGGCGCTACGTCGACGAGCTGGGCGGCATGAACGTCTTCTTCGTCTACGACGACGGCACGCTCGTCACGCCGCCGCTGGGCGGCACGATCCTGCCGGGCATCACCCGCGACGCGGTGCTGACGCTGGCCGCCGAGGCCGGGCACGAGGTGCGGGAGCAGCCGGTCGGCTTCGCCGACTGGCAGGCGGACGCGGCCAGCGGGCGGCTGCGGGAGGTCTTCGCCTGCGGCACCGCCGCCGTGATCACCCCGATCGGCGGCGTGAAATTCCCGGACGGCGAGTTCCTGATCGGCGGCGGCGAGCCGGGCACCGTCACGATGGCGCTGCGGCAGAAGCTGGTCGACATCCAGCGCGGCCGCGCCGAGGACCGCCACGGCTGGGTCACGCGGGTCCTCTGAGCGTTCGACAGTGCGGCCGGCCCGTCCTCGACGGGCCGGCCGCGCTGTCACTCCAGCAGGTGGGCGCGGAGCGCGTCGAGCTGCTCGGCGGTGACGCCGGCGTGCGTCAGGTAGCCCTCGACCGAGCCGTGGCCGGCGCGCAACTCCGCGAGGAACAGCTCCATCGCCTCGGCGGGGGAGGCCAGGAACGGCGGGGGCGGCTCCTCGGCGTCCGGCAGGGTGGCCCGCACCCAGGCGCTGAACCGCTCGGACGCGGCGGTGCTCAACGCGTAGTCGGCGACGATGTCGTCGTCCGGCACGCCGAGCACGGCGAGCGTGAGCGCACAGACGATGCCGGTGCGGTCCTTGCCGGCGACGCAGTGCACGACCACCGGGGCGTTGGCGCTGTCGGCGATCAGGCCGACCGCCTCGGCCAGCCCGGCGGTGCCGGTGCGGGCCAGGTCGGCGTAGCGGTCGGCGAGGTAGCGGGCCAGGCTGACGCCGGACGACGCATATTGCCGGGCGGCCCAGTCCTCGTGCTCCGGGTGGATGTGCCGGTAGGTCAACCCGTCGTAGTCGGGCACCCGGCCGTCGCGGTCCACCTCGGTGGGGCGGCGCAGGTCGACCACCGTGCGGATGCCGAGCGCGGTGAACGCCGCCCGGTCGGTCTCGTCGATGCGGTGCAGCGAGTCGGAGCGGTAGAGCCGGCGGCGCCGGACGGTGCGCCCGTCGCGGGTGCGGTAGCCGCCGACGTCGCGGAAGTTGAACAACGCGGGAAAGGGTGTCTCCGGGGCGTCCACCCCTGACACGGTAACGGCCGGCGGCGGCATCGGTGTGCCCCCGCCGGCCGTGGCCGGTGCGTGTGTCAGATCCGGGCCGGGCCGTCCGGCGGCAGCGCGGAGTGGTTCTCACCGTAGTAACCGCCGAGCTTGTCCCGGTAGGCCGGGTCGGCGTGGTTGGTCTCGTCGTACTCCGGGGCGGCCTTGATCTGGTCCTTGTCCCGGTCGACGAAGACCTTCCGCTCGTCGTGGTCGACCTGGTTGACGGTGCCGGCCGGCAGCATGACCTTCTTGCCGAAGATCCACGGGCCGGTGTCGACGACCAGGTAGCTGTCGTCGACCTCGTGGCTCGCCTTGTCGATCTTGCCGATGCTGCCGTCGGTGGCCTCGACCTTGTAGCCGGTGAGGTCCGCGCTGGCCACGCCGGCCTCGTCGCGGTAACGCCACGGGTCGAAGGCGCCGGCGGGCGCGCCGCCGGCGTAGGCGCCCTGGCCGCCGTCGGCGACCGGGTCGGTGGTGCCGTGCGTGGTGTGCGGGTCGAGCCTGTCCATAGGGGTGACTCCTGTCCCGGCCGGTAGGCCGTCGTGGGGAGTGAATGTGTCGTTGCTGCGTCGGTTGATACCCGTTGGCCGACTTTTCAACCTCGGCCGGTTTCCCGGAATGTGGATTACCGCTCCCACGGACCGGCGGAGGTGGCAGAGTGCTGGTCGTGACCAGCTCCGTCCTGATCATTAGCAGCTAGCGCGCCGGCCTTCCCCCTCGCCGAGCGCGCAGACCTCCCGCATCCGCGGGGGGTCTTTTTGTTGCTCTCCCCAGGCACGAGAAGAGGACTCCGATGACCTTCCAGGTGTACGACACGACGCTGCGCGACGGCGCCCAGCGCGAAGGGCTCAGCTACTCGGTGGTCGACAAGCTGGCGGTGGCCCGCCTGCTCGACGACCTCGGGGTCGGCTTCATCGAGGGTGGCTGGCCGGGCGCGGTACCCAAGGACACCGAGTTCTTCCGCCGCGCCCACGACGAGCTGGAGCTGCGGCACGCGGTCCTGGTCGCGTTCGGCGCCACCCGTAAGGCCGGCCGGGCGGTCGAGGACGACCCGCAGGTGCGCGGGCTGCTCGACGCGCGGACCCCGGCCGTGGCGTTGGTCGCCAAGGCGGACCTGCGGCACGTCGAGCGGGCGCTGCGCACCACCGCCGAGGAGAACCTGGCGATGGTCCGCGACACCGTGGCGTACCTGGTGGCGCAGGGGCGGCGGGTCTTCGTCGACGGGGAGCACACCTTCGACGGCTTCCGCCACGACCCCGGCTACACCGCCGCGGTGGCGCAGGCCGCGCTGGCCGCCGGCGCCGAGCGGTTCGTGCTCTGCGACACCAACGGCGGCATGCTGCCCTCCCAGGTCACCGCCGCGATCGAGGACCTGGTCGCGCGGACCGGGATCGCGCCGGAGCGGCTCGGCATGCACGCCCAGAACGACACCGCCTGCGCGGTGGCCAACACCCTCGCCGCAGTCGAGGCCGGCGTCCGGCACGTGCAGGGCACCGCCAACGGGTACGGCGAGCGCCCCGGCAACGCGGACCTGTTCGCGGTCGTCGCGAACCTTCAACTCAAGCTCGGCATGCCCGTCCTACCGGAGGGCTGCCTGGAACAGATGGTGCGGGTCTCGCACGCCATCGCCGAGATCGCCAACATCGCCCCCGACACCCACCAGGCATATGTCGGGGCCGCCTCCTTCGCCCACAAGGCGGGGTTGCACGCGAGCGCGATCAAGGTGGACCCGTTGCTCTACAACCACGTGGACCCCGCCGTGGTGGGCAACGACATGCGGATCCTGGTGACCGAGATGGCCGGCCGGGCCAGCATCGAGCTGAAGAGCCGCGAGCTGGGTCTGGACCTGGCCGGCCATCCGGACGCGCTGTCCCGGGTCACCGGCCGGGTCAAGGAGCTGGAGGCGGGTGGCTGGTCGTTCGAGGCCGCCGACGCGTCGTTCGAGCTGCTGGTCCGCTCCGAGCTGCCGGCGGCGGCGCCGGCCCGGCCGTTCGCGCTGGAGTCGTACCGGGTGCTGGTCGAGCACCGCGAGGACGGCGCGGTGGTCTCCGAGGCGACCGTCAAGATCCGGGTACGCGGGGAGCGGGTGATCGCCACCGCCGAGGGCAACGGTCCGGTCAACGCGCTCGACGAGGCGCTGCGGGTGGGGCTGGCCCGGCACTACCCGGAGCTGCGCGAGTTCGAGTTGGCCGACTACAAGGTCCGCATCCTGGAGGGCAGTCACGGCACCGGCGCGGTGACCCGGGTGCTGGTGGAGACCGCCGGCGCCGGCCGGGACTGGACCACGGTGGGCGTGCACCCCAACGTGGTGGAGGCGAGCTGGCACGCGCTCGTCGACGCGCTCACCTACGGCCTGGACAAGGCGGGGGCCCCGGTTAACGCCTCCGGTAGATGAACGGGCCCCGCTTGCCACCCCGGCCGCTCACGCCGCCGGCAGCCGCAGTTCGGTCAGCAGGGCCCGGTGGTCGCTGCCGGGGACCGGCCAGGTGGCGGCGGAGCGGACCGCGATGCGGCGGTCCACCAGCACGTGGTCGATGGTGACCGGCGGGATCGGGTCGCCGTCGTACGGCCCCCAGGTGCCGGCGAGCCCGGCGCCGGCCGCGTCGGCGGCGTCGGTGTAGCCGGTCGCGATCAGCGCGCGCAGCGCGGCGTGGTCCAGGGTGGCGTTGAAGTCGCCGGCCAGCACGCTCAGCCCGGCGCGCGGCGTGGCCGGCGGCTGGGCGCGCTGGTCGGTCCACCAGTCCGGCACCACGTCGAGGTCGTACGGCGCGGCCGGGTGCGCCGACTCCACCCGCAGCGGCGGCGCTCCCGGCACGGCCAGGGTCCCGTACGCCTGGGTGAAGAAGAATCCCTGGTTGCGGCGGTGGCCGGGGTCGCGCAGCGGATGGCGGGCGTAGACCCCGGAGCCGGTGGAGCCCACCTCGGGGCTCAGCGACCGGTGCGGCAGCAGCGTGGCCAGGCCGAGCCGGTCCAGGTCGGCGGCGAGCCGCGGGGTGAGTTCCTGCACGGTGAGCACGTCCACCCGGTGCGCCCGGAGCAGGGCGACGAGCGCCGCCGCGTCGGCCGAGCCCAGCCGCAGGTTGGCGGTGAGCAGCCGCAGCACCGGCCCGTGGGCGGGCGGCGGGTCGTCGGCGACCGCGCGTGGCGCCACCGCGCCGGCCAGCGCCACCGCGGCCAGCGCCGCGACCACCGCGCACCCGCGGCGCCGCAGCGCGAGCGCCAGCACCGCGACGGCCGGTGCCACCGCGGCGACGTACGGCGTGAACGCCGTGGCCAGCACCAGCGGGCCTCGTTCCAGCCCGGTCAGGCGCAGCAGCGCCCAGGCGGCCACCGGCGCGGCCGCCAGCCAGCAGGCCGCCGTCACCCACCGGCCGCCACGCGCGCCGCCGCGTGGGGGAGCGTCCACCGTGATCACGTCGGTCACCCTACCGGTGCCCCGCGAAGCAGTTTCGTGAATGGTCGAGCGCGTCCTTCTCACAATTCACGACTCGTCGGGAAATGGTCGTTGACACGCGATAACCGCTATTGACCGCCCCATTTCACGGTGTTAGGTTCCACTTGGTTGAGGCGCTCAACTCTCCAAGTTAGACCAGCTCAGCAGCGGTGCGCTCCCGAGCGGATCCCCGATGTTCCGCAATTTTCTCGCGCCCCGTCGCATCACCACGGTCGAAAGAGGGAGATCTGTCATGGCTACATTCTTCAAGCGAAAGGCGACGGTGGTGGCGCTCGCCGCGCTGTCCCTCACCGTGGCCGGTGGCGGGATCGCGGTCGCCGCCCAGCCAGAGTCCAAGGTCGGTCAGCCCGCCGCGCGGCAGGCCGGTCATCAGCCGCCGGTGACCGCCGCCGGGCAGCGGGCCGCCAAGGCCGCCATGCGCGCCACCCTGGCGCCTCCTGCGCCAGGCCAGATCGCCTGGGCGGTCGTCGCGCAGAACGGCACGCTGCTGCAGCACTCCGGCAACGTGGTGTCGGCGTCCAAGTTCTCCGGTCCGGGCTCCTTTGCCGGGCAGTACCAGGTGCTGCTCGACTACGACGTGCACCTCAAGGCGTTCCTGGCCGGCGTCGGCACCGTCGACTCGGCAAATGTTCCGCCCGCGGGTGAGATCTCGGTCGCGCCGAGGCTGTTGACGTCGAACGGGGTCTTCGTGCAGACCCGCAACTCCTCCGGCGGTTACGCGGACCGGCCATTCCACGTCATCATCGCCAACTGACCCCCGCCGCGCACCGGCCCCCGCCTCGGCGGGGGCCGGTGTCGTGTTCCGTCCCGATCCGGTGCGCCGCGCGCCGGTTCGCGCGGTTGCCGCCGGATCGGGGAGGTCCTCCCGGTCCGCCCCGGACCGGCCCGTCCTGGGGCTGATAATCCGACGTTTGTCGCGGCTTCGGCCCGGGAAGCAAGCACCGTGACGGACATCTCGGACACCCTGGCCAGCGTGCCCACCCCGGTCGATGCGGACGCGAGCGGCGTCGAGCTGGACCAGACCCTCTTCGAGGTCAAACGCGTGATCGTCGGGCAGGACCGACTCGTCGACCGCCTGCTCACCGCGCTCGTCGCCGACGGCCACTGCCTGCTGGAGGGCGTGCCGGGGGTGGCGAAGACGCTCGCCGCCCAGACGCTCGCCACCGTGGTCGGCGGCACCTTCTCCCGGATCCAGTTCACCCCCGACCTGGTCCCGTCGGACATCGTCGGCACCCGGATCTACCGGGCGTCCACCGAGGCGTTCGACGTGGAGCTGGGACCCATCATGGCGAACCTGGTGCTCGCCGACGAGATCAACCGGGCTCCGGCCAAGGTGCAGTCGGCGTTGCTCGAGGCGATGGCCGAGCGGCAGGTCTCGATCGCCGGGCGGAGCTGGCCGGTGCCCGACCCGTTCCTGGTGCTGGCCACCCAGAACCCGATCGAGTCGGAGGGGGTCTACCAGCTGCCCGAGGCGCAGCGCGACCGGTTCCTCATGAAGGTCGTGGTCGACTACCCGAGCGACGCCGACGAGCTGGCCATCCTCTACCGGATGAGCGCCGAACGCCCCACCGCCCGCCCGGTGCTCGACCCGGTCCGGCTGCGCGAGCTGCAACGCCGCGCGGCCGACGTCTTCGTCCACCACGCGTTGGCCGAGTACGTGGTCCGGCTCATCCTGGCCACCCGCGACCCGGGCCGCTTCGGGCTGCCCGAGATCGCGCCGCTGCTCGCCTACGGGGCGAGCCCGCGTGCGACGCTCGGCCTGGTGGCCGCCGCCCGCGCCCACGCGCTGATCCACGGCCGGGACTACGTGCTTCCCGAGGACGTACGCGAGTTGGCGGTGGACGTGCTGGCACACCGGCTGGTGCTCTCCTTCGACGCGGTGGCCGACGGGGTCTCCGGCGAGGACGTGGTGCGTCGCCTGGTCGAGGCGGTGCCGCCGCCCCGGCTGGTGACCGGGCCCGCCCCGGCGGCGCCGGACCTGGCGGCGGCGTGACCCGCCGGCCCGTCCTCGCGCCCGCCGGACCCGACGCCGACCCGGCAGGCGTCGCCGCCCGGGCCGGCCTCGGCGCGGGCGAGCCCGGGATCGCCGACCTCGCCCCGGACCAGCGGCTGCGGCGGTTGGAGCTGACCGTGACCCGGCGGCTCGACGGGCTGCTGCACGGCCGCTACCGGGGCCTGTTGCCCGGGCCGGGCAGCGAGGCGGCCGGCAGCCGGGAGTACCGACCGGGCGAGGACGAGGTGCGCCGGATGGACTGGGCGGTGACCGCGCGGACCACCGTGCCGCACGTGCGCGAGGTCGACGCCGACCGGGAGCTGACCACCTGGCTGCTCGTCGACGCCAGCGCCAGCATGGAGTACGGGACATCCACACTGGACAAACGGGAGTTGGCGGTGGCGGCGGTGGCCTGCGTCGGCTTCCTCACCGCCGGGGTGGGCAACCGCCTCGGCGCCCAGGTGCTGAGCCGGGACGGGCTGCGCCGGTTCCCGGCCCGCAGCGGGCGCACCCATCTGCTCGGGCTGCTCCGCGCGTTGCTCGGCGCCCCGCGTACCGACGATCCGCCGGACCCCCGCGCGGCGGGTCGGGCCGACGGACCGGGCCCGACCTCGGCGTCGGGCCTCGCCGACGGCCTGGCCGGGCTCCAGCGGGTGGCCACCCGGCGGGGGCTGGTGGTGGTGGTCTCCGACTTCCTCGACGAACTGCCCGACGACCCGCACGCGGCGCCGCCCTGGGCGGCCGCGCTGCGCCGGCTGGCGGTCCGGCACCAGGTGCTCGCCGTGGAGGTGACCGACCCGCGCGAGCTGGAGCTGCCCGACGTCGGACTGGTCACCCTGGTCGACCCGGAGAGCGGGCGGCACCGCGAGGTGTGGACCGGCGACCCGGTGCTGCGCGAGCGGTACGCGCGGGCCGCCGCCGACCAGCGCGACCAGGTGCGCCGCGCCCTGCACCGGGCCGGCGCCGCCCACCTGGCGCTGCGCACCGACCGGGACTGGTGCGCGGACGTCGTCCGGCACGTGCACGAGCAGCGCCGGCTGGCCACCGCGCCGGCCGCCACCCGGGGAGGTGCCGCGTGAGCTGGCAGTCGCCCGCCCGGCTCTGGCTGCTGCTCGCGGTCGCCGCGCTGGTCGCCGGATACCTGGTGCTTCAGCGCCGGCAGAGCCGGTACGCGGTGCGCTTCACCAACCTGCGCCTGCTGGACCGGGTGGCCCCGCGCCGGCCGGCGTGGCGGCGGCACGTCCCGGCCGGGCTCTTCCTCGGCATGCTGGCGTTGCTCGTGGTCGGGTTCGCCCGGCCCGAGGCCGAGGTGCGGGTGCCCCGGGAACGGGCCACCGTGATGGTCGCGGTGGACGTGTCCACCTCGATGCTCGCCGGTGACGTGGACCCGGACCGGCTGACCGCGGCGAAGGAGGCCGGCCGGAAGTTCGTCGACGGGCTGCCGGACGAGTTCAACGTGGGCCTGGTGGCGTTCGCCGGCAGCGCGGCGGTGCTGGTGCCGCCGAGCACCGACCGCGAGGCGCTGCACGAGGGGATCGAGCGGCTCGCCGAGGGGATCACCGGCGTGCAGGGCACCGCGATCGGCGAGGCGATCAGCACCTCGCTGGGCGCGGTGAAGAGCCTGGACGCCAGGGCGGCGAAGGACCCGCCACCGGCCCGGATCATCATCCTCTCCGACGGTGCGAACACCTCCGGGATGGACCCGATGGAGGCGGCCGACCAGGCGGTGGCGGCCAAGGTCCCGGTGCACACCATCTCCTTCGGCACGCCCGGCGGCTCGGTCGACCGGGGTGGCCGGGCGATCCAGGTGCCGGTGGACGGGCAGACGCTCAAGGCGGTCGCCGAGGAGACCGGCGGGGGTTTCCACGAGGCGTCGACCAGCCGCGAACTGAAGGACGTCTACGAGGACATCGGCACCTCGGTCGGCTACCGCACGCAACGGCAGGACATCTCGGCCCGCTTCATCGGCTTCGGGCTGGTCCTGGCCATGGGCGCCGCCGCCGGATCGCTGCGGTGGTTCTCCCGACTGCCCTGACCGCGCTTTCCGAGGCGGACGACGCACGACACGTGAGGAGCCAGGCATGGCAGTGCAGACCGGACTCGGCGAGCCGCGCGGCCCGTGGTTCGTCTCGCCCGAGCTGGACCCGGACGGGCGCGGCGGTCCGTTCGACGCGCCCGGACCAGCCGGGTCGGCGGGACGGCACGGCTGGCGGGGCCGGCTGCTGAGCGTGGCGGCGGTGGTGGCGCTCTCCACCGTCTCCGGCGCGGCGGCCGGCACCTGGGCGGCCGACCGGGACGCGCCGGGCCCGTCGGCGGCCTCCGCCGCCCCGGTGCCGGCGGAGCTGGTCACCGCCGCCGGCAAGACGGTGCCGGGGGTGGTCTCGGTGATGGTCGGGGGTATGTCCGGCGCGGGGGCGTCCGGCTCCGGCTTCGCCATCGACAACGAGCAGCACATCGTCACCAACGACCACATCCTGGCCCGGGGCGGCTCCGGCCCGGTGACGGTGGAGACCTCGGACGGGCGCCGTCTCGCCGCCGAGGTGGTCGGTCGGGCCCCGGACAGCGACCTGGCGGTGCTCAAGGTGCCCGCGTCGGCCGGACTGCCACCGCTGCCGCTGGCCAAGCCGAACGCGACCCGGGTGGGCGAGCCGGTGCTCGCGGTCGGCTCCCCGCTCGGGCTCTCCGGCACGGTCACCGCGGGCATCGTCAGCGCGCTCAACCGGCAGGTCCGGATCGGCAACGGCCGGCACACCGCGGTGCAGACCGACGCCTCCATCAACCCGGGCAACTCCGGTGGGCCGCTGGTGAACGCGCGCGGTGAGGTGGTAGGGGTGAACACCGCCATCGCCACCATCGACGGGAACGGCTCGATCGGCATCGGCTTCGCGATCCCGATCGACCAGGTGCAGCAGACCGCCGACACGATCATCGGCAAGGGTGGCTGACCTGCGCAGACGGCCGGCAACTGTCGGATATCCGGCGTGAGACCATCGGATCATGGAAATATTACGCTGAGTATGGATACTGGCGGAGGTGGAGCAAGCTGTCATCGCGGCCCTCCTCCTGGTGGGCCTGGTCATCGGCGCCGGAGTCGGCGCGTCGTACGCTCGTGCCAAGCGCGGTTGGAAGGACTATCGGACGGTCCGGACCAGCGTGCCCGGCGCGCGGCGAAACGCGTGGGCGGCGATCCGGGCCGTGGCTGTGAAGGCCGCCGTGCTCGCCCTGCTGCTGGTCGGCGCCGCCGCGTACGCGGCGTCCGGCTCGAACGAGGAGCGGGCCGGACCGGCCCCGAGCGTGACCCCGAGCCCGAGCCACCGCCCGGGGCGCTAGCCTCGGGGCGTGGACGACGGACTGCGGGTGACCGACCGGCTCGTGGTGCCGGCCGCCGAGCTGCGGGAGCGGTTCTCCCGGTCGTCCGGACCGGGTGGTCAGGGCGTCAACACCACCGACTCCCGGGTGGAGCTGAGCTTCGACCTGGCCGGCTCGCCGAGCGTGCCGGCGGCGCTGCGGGAACGGGCCGTGGTCCGGCTCGCCGGCCGGCTCGTCGACGGGGTGCTGACCGTGGCGGCCAGCGAGCACCGCGCGCAACTGGCCAACCGGGAGGCGGCCCGGGAGCGGATGGCGGCGCTGCTGCGCGAGGCGGTCGCCCCGCCGCCGAAGGCGCGCCGGCCGACCCGCCCGTCCCGGGGCGCCAAGGAACGCCGGCTGGCCGACAAGAAACGGCAGTCGCAGCGCAAACGTGACCGCCGGGTGGACGGCGACTGACCCGGAATTTGGTTGAGCGGCCGGTCGCGCGGCCCGGAGAATCCGCCCCGTGCCGACCGATTTCTCCGTCAAGCCCACGCTCACCGGCGAGCGGGTGCTGCTGCGCCCGTTCGCCGACGACGACCTGCCGGCGCTCGCCGCGATCCTGGCCGACCCGGAGGTCGGCCGGCTCACCGGCAGCCCGCCCGGCGAGGGCTTCGAGCCGGCCCGGCTGCGCGCCTGGTACGGCACCCGCAACAGCATGACCGACCGGCTCGACCTGGCCGTGGTGGACCGCGTCTCCGGCGCCTGCGTCGGCGAGGTGGTCCTCAACGAGTGGGACCGGGCCAACGCGAGCTGCAACTTCCGCACCCTGATCGGTCCCGGCGGGCGCGACCGCGGCCTCGGCACCGAGGCGGTCCGGCTGGTCGTCGGGTACGGCTTCGAGCGGCTCGGCCTGCACCGCGTCGGGTTGGAGGTGTTCGCGTTCAACCCGCGGGCCCGCCGGGCCTACGAGAAGGTTGGTTTCGTGGCCGAGGGCACGCTGCGGCAGGTGCTGCGCAACGGCGACGACTGGGCGGACGCGACAGTCATGTCCATCCTCGCGCCGGAGTGGGCCCGGCACCGGGGCCGTCCGGAGGGTTGAGTCCAAGGCTTCGAAGCGCTTCAATGCGTACGGGAGCGTCAGGGCCGTCACCGACCGATCGTCACGTGACAGGAGTCCCTCTCGCATGTCCCGCAACCGCCTGCTGGCCGCGCTGACCGCGCTCGCCGCGCTGCTGCCCGCCCTCGTCCTCGGCCTCGCCTCCACCACCCCACCCGCCGCCGCGGCCGCCGCCCCGGTCCGCGTCATGCCGCTCGGCGACTCCATCACCGGGTCGCCCGGCTGCTGGCGCGCCGTGCTCTGGAACCGCCTCCAGTCCACCGGCTATCCCGACGTCGACTTCGTCGGCACGCTCGGACCGCAGGGCTGCGGCGTGCCCCACGACGGCGACAACGAGGGGCACGGCGGCTACCTGGCGACCACCATCGCCGACCAGAACCTGCTCCCCGGTTGGCTCGCCGCCACCCGCCCCGACGTGGTGCTGATGCACCTCGGCACCAACGACGTGTGGAGCAACATCGCGCCGGCCACCATCCTGGCCGCGTACTCGAAGCTGGTGGACCAGATGCGGGTCGCCAACCCGGTCACCACCGTGCTGGTCGCGAAGATCATCCCGATGAACCCGGCGAGCTGCCCGGAGTGCGGGCAGCGGACCGTGGCGCTCAACTCCGCCGTCGACGGCTGGGCGGCGGCGAAGAGCACCGCCGCCTCGCCGATCGTGGTGGTCGACCAGTGGACCGGCTTCGACACCGCCACCGACACCTACGACGGGGTGCACCCGAACGCCGCCGGCGACCAGAAGATGGCCGACCGGTGGTACCCGGCGCTGACCGCCGCGTTGCGCCGGACCACCCCGTCGCCGACGCCGACGCCCACCGGGTCGACGACCGGACCGCCGCACCCGACCGACAGCCCGTCGCCGACGCCGACGGTCGGCGGCTGCGCCGCCAGCTGGCGCACCGCCGGGCAGTGGCCGGGCGGCTTCCAGGCCGAGGTGACGGTCCGCAACAACGGCGCCGTGCCGATCCCGTTCTGGGTGGTCCGGTTCGCGCTCACCGGCGGGCAGCGGATCACCCAGGCGTGGAGCGCCCAGGTGGCGCAGGGCGGGACCGCGGTGACCGCCCGGAGCGCGACCTGGAACGGCGCGCTGGCTCCGGGTGCCGAGGCCACGTTCGGCTTCCTGGCCGACGGCGCGGTCCCGAACCCGGTGCCGCTGCCGGCCTGTGCCCTCGGCTGACCAGGGGCAGTGTCACGCGGTGTGACGGCGAGAAGAAAGGACGTCGCTTCACGCCCGTATGCCTCCTGGTCATATTTGTGACCAGGAGGCATACGCGGTGCGGCGGGTCTGTTCCCTGCTCGCGACACGCCCGACACCTGTCGACGCCGGCCCGACGCGGGTGGTCGCGCGGCGCTCAGGCAGGCACGGCGCGGTCCAGCGCGGCCAGCAACCCCGCCCGCAGGCCGGCGGCCCGCTCGGCGAATCCGCGCTGGGCGGTGGCGTACTCGGCCCGGCCCTCCGGGGTCTCCACCCGCACCGGCGGGTGGCCCAGGTCGGCCAGGTCGTACGGGCTGGCCCGCATGTCCAGCTCGCGGATCTCCCGGGCCAGCGCGAACGCGTCCGCCACCAGCTCCGACGGCACCAGCGGGGAGAGCTTGTAGGACCACTTGTAGAGATCCATGTTGGCGTGCAGGCAGCCGGGCTGCTCCAGCGCGTGCTGGCTCTCCCGGGTCGGCTGGAGCACGTTGAGCGGCCGGGCCGGCGCGGTGAAGAACCGGAACGCGTCGAAGTGGCTGCACCGGACGCCGCGCTCCTCGACCACCGCCGCAGTCGCCGCCGGCGTGAGCCGCAGCGGCCAGGCGTTGTGCCGCACCTGTTCCTGGGTCTGCCGGTAGACCATCGCCCACTCGTGCATGCCGAAGCAGCCGAACTGGGCCGGCCGGCCGGCGGTCGCCGCCAGCAGCGCCCGGATCCAGGCGATCGAGTCGGCGCGGCGTGCGCGTACCCGCTCGGTGTCCAGGGTGAGCCCGGCGGCGCCGACGGTGTAGTCCGGGCCGAAACCGGCCGGGTCGGCGCCGCGCAGCGCCACGCCCGCGCCCGGATGCCAGCGGCGCAGCTGGGCCGGGCGGTGCGAGTAGTAGGTGAAGAGGAAGTCCTCCACCGGATGCTTCACCCCGGCGCGGCGGCGGGCCAGGTGCGGCGTCAGCCAGGCGTCGACCCGTTCCTCGTGGTCGCGCCGGCGGGCCTGCCAGTCGGCCGCGTCGAGCACGGCGGCGGGAGCGAGGGCGGCGGTCACGAACCCCAGGGTACGACCGCCGCCCGGCCCGCCCTCAGTCCACGTCCACCCGCACGCCGGCCGAGAACACGCCGCTGCGCAGCTCCAACTGCTTCGGCGGCTGCGTCCCGTGCACGGTGAACACCAGCGGCAGCAGGACCCGCCGCCCGGCGGCCACCGGTTGGGCGAACACGTCCCGGCCGAGGTTCGCCACCCGGGTGGCGTTCTCGTCGGCGGCGACCCAGTTGCCGCTCGGCAGGTAGGCGCGCTGCAACTGCCCGTGCCAGGTCTGCTGCTCCGAGGTGACGTTGCGCACGCCCACCGTGGCCAGGCAGGGCCGCCCACCGCCGGGAGCCGCCGGCACCACGCCCGCGCCGCAGCTCATCCGGTAGACGGTGAACTCGAACGCGGTCTCCCGCAGCGGCACCCCCAGCCCGCCGTTGACCGTGCTGCCCACCCAGGCGCCGCTGGTCGGCTGCTTGGTGGTGTCCATCGCGGCGACCCGCTGCGTGGCGGTCCACGCCGCCGCGCCCACCACCCCGGCCAGCACCGCCGCCGCCACACCCACCGCCAGCCACACCGGTGGCCGGCGACGCCGTGAGGCGGGTGTGGGCAGCGCCGGGCGCGGATAGACGGTGCCCCGTTCGGTCGGGCCGCCCACCGGCGCGCCGCCGGGCCCGATGCCGCCGCTGCGGGCGGTGGCCGGGTCCGCGCCCGGCGCGCCGACGTGGGCCGGTGCCGCGCGCCGGCGGCGACGCGCCGCCCACCAGAGCCCCGCGCCGGTGACCACCAGCAACGCGGCGAACGCGGCCAGCAGCACCGGCGGGCGGCGCCAGGCCGGGGTGGCGGTCCGTGACGCCGCCGGGGCGGTGGCCGCGCTCACCCAGGTCGCCGTGGCGCAGTCGTAAGGCCGGGTGCCGTCGGTGCCGTAGACGCAGGTGGGCGCCGTCACGGACCGGCCGGCGCCGGTCACCGCGAGCGCGGTGTGCAGCGCGGTGGTGCTCCGCGCCGGCAGCCGTAGCCGCCAGGTGATCTCGCCGGCGGTCGCTCCGACCGGACCGGTGGCCCGCCCGCCGCCGGTCACCGTGGTGGCCCGGGAACCGCTCGGCAGTTCCTGCCGGACCATCGTCTCGACCGGCGTCGTGCCGGCGTTGCGGACCTCGATCCGGTAACCGGGGGCCGGGGTGCCCGCCGCGCCGACGGCCACGCTGACCGGTGGCATCGACGGCGGGACCGGCGCCGGGCCGGTGGTCGGCACCGCCGGGGGCACCGCCGGCACGCCGGTCGGGATCGGGGTGGCCGCCGTGGCCGGCCGCGCGGGTGCGGCGACCACCACCGGCGGTGGTGCGGGCCGGGCGGGTGCCGCCGCCGCCCGGGGCGCCGCCGGGGGCAGCGCCGGCACGGCGGCGATGACGCCGAGGCAGTTCACGAGCACTGCCAGGGTCCTGTGGTGTCGTCTCGATGCAGGCATACCAACGAACCTCCGCAACCGAAGCTATGGGCCGCGGGCCGCCGGGCGGGTACGAAGCCCGCATTCCCGCCCCGGCCGGCGGCGTCCGGCGTACCCTTCGGCGGCCGGTCGCCACGGGCGCCACCTGCCGGTGTGCGGCGGCGGGTCCGGCGGACCGGGATAGATTGGCCGGGTGCGTATCGCTCGTTTCGCTCATGCCAAGGGAATGTCGTTCGGGGTCGTCGAGGGCGAGATGGAGGCCGGGCCGCAGGGCCTGACCATCGCCGAGATCGAGGGCCACCCGTTCGGGCAGATCCAGTTCTCCGGCGCCCGCTGGGCGCTCTCCGACGTCCGGCTGCTCTCGCCGATCCTGCCCAGCAAGGTGGTGTGTGTCGGCCGCAACTACGCCGAGCACGCCGCCGAGCACGGCAGCGAGGTGCCCAAGGAGCCGCTGCTCTTCCTCAAGCCGTCCACCTCGGTGATCGGCCCGCGCGACGCCATCCGCCTGCCGATCTTCTCGCGGCAGGTCGAGCACGAGGCGGAACTCGCCGTGGTGATCGGCGCCCCCGGCGCCCGGCGCGCCGACCGAGCCGCCGCCGAGCGGGCCATCTTCGGCTACACCTGCGCCAACGACGTCACCGCGCGGGACCTCCAGCGTTCCGACGGGCAGTGGACCCGGGCCAAGGGCTTCGACTCGTTCTGCCCGATCGGGCCGTGGATCACCACCGGGCTCGACGTCCGCGACCTGGAGATCCGCTGCGAGGTGGGCCGCGACCCGGAGGAGATGGAGGTGCGCCAGCTCGGCCGGACCAAGGACATGGTGTTCGACGTGCCCGGCCTGGTGTCGTACATCTCGCACGTGATGACGCTGCTGCCCGGCGACGTGGTCCTCACCGGCACCCCGGCGGGGGTTAGCCCGCTCACCGACGGGGATACGGTGACCGTGCGGATCGAGGGGATCGGGGAGCTGAGCAACCCGGTGGTCCCGGTCGCCTGATCCGGCTCCGATGCCTTGTTTCCGCAGCTCACATGCGGTTCGGGGGGTTGGATTTGGCCTGTTGCCGGCGGGAGGGTAAAGTTCATTCCCGGCGCCGCAAGGGGCCAATGGGGTATGGGGTAATTGGCAGCCCGACTGATTCTGGTTCAGTTAGTCTAGGTTCGAGTCCTGGTACCCCAGCGCAGCCGCGGGTTCGTGAGAATCCCGGTCGCTGGATTCCGGCAGTTGCCGCTGCCGGAGTGCATGGAAGGTTCTGGCCCCGTCGTCTAGCGGCCCAGGACGCCGCCCTCTCAAGGCGGTAGCGCCGGTTCGAATCCGGTCGGGGCTACAGCACCGTCAGCCCGTCCCGTTTCTCGGGGCGGGCTGTTCTGCTGTCGCGGCGCGCGCGCCGCGCTCGCGGGGTGACCCCCCTCGGCGGCGCCGGACGTGGTGCCGCTAGACTACTGCCGCACCGCCCGCGCGGGTGGTGAAGCAGGAAGAGTGCCTGGCCCCGTCGTCTAGTGGCCCAGGACGCCGCCCTCTCAAGGCGGTAGCGCCGGTTCGAATCCGGTCGGGGCTACGTTCACCGAACGGCCCGTCTCGCTCACCCGAGACGGGCCGTTCGCCGTTGCGGGGTCAGAGGCCGGAGAGGCGTTGGCCGGCGCGGACGACGGCCATGGCGTGGCGCTCGCCGGGGCGGCGGCCGAGACGCTCGATCGGGCCGGAGATGCTGACCGCGGCGATCACCCGGCCGGTACGGTCCCGGATCGGGGCCGAGACGCTCGCCACCCCCGCCTCCCGCTCGGCCACGCTCTGGGCCCAGCCGCGCCGACGCACCTCGGCCAGCGTGCGGCCGGTGAACTTGGCGCGCGGCAGCAGCGGCATGACCGCCTCCGGCGGCTCCCAGGCGAGCAGGATCTGCGCCGCCGAGCCGGCGGTCATCGGCAGCACCGAGCCGACCGGGACGGTGTCCCGCAGTCCGCTGGCGCGCTCGGCGGCGGCCACGCAGATCCGCTCGTCGGCGCGGCGCAGGTAGAGCTGGGCGCTCTCCCCGGTGGCGTCGCGCAGCGCGGCCAACAGCGGCTCGGCCGCGGTCAGCAGCACATCGGGGGCCGCGTTGGCCAACTCGCCCAGGCGTGGGCCCGGGCGCCACCGGCCCTGCGAATCCCGGACCAGCATCCGGTGGATCTCCAGCGCCTGTGCCAGCCGGTGCGCGGTGGCCCGGGGCAGCTTGGTGCGTTCAACGAGTTCGGCCAGGCTGGCGCCGTCGACACAGGCGGCCAGGATGACCACCGCCTTGTCGAGAACGCCGACACCGCTCATACTGTGTCCCACAAGCCGAAATTTACCTCCCAGAATTTAGGATGTCCAGATGGTGGGAGTCACTCAACCGAGGACCCTGGCCGAGAAGGTCTGGGACGCGCACGTGGTCCGCTCCGCCGCCGGCGAGCCCGACCTGCTCTTCATCGACCTGCACCTGCTGCACGAGGTGACCAGCCCGCAGGCGTTCGACGGGCTGCGGCTGGCCGGGCGCGGGGTCCGCCGGACCGATTTGACGATCGCGACCGAGGACCACAACACCCCGACCGGGTACGACGACCCGGCGTTCCGGGCCCGACGCGGCGACCTGCTCACCATCGCGGACCCCACCTCCCGCACCCAGATCGAGACGCTGCGCCGCAACTGCGCCGAGTTCGGCGTACGGCTGCACCCGCTGGGCGACGAGAACCAGGGCATCGTGCACGTGATCGGCCCGCAGCTCGGGCTCACCCAGCCGGGCATGACGATCGTCTGCGGCGACTCGCACACCGCGACCCACGGCGCCTTCGGCGCGCTCGCGTTCGGCATCGGCACCAGCGAGGTCGAGCACGTGCTGGCCACCCAGACGCTGCCGCAGGCCCGGCCGCGGACCATGGCGGTGAACGTGGTCGGCGAGCTGGCCCCCGGCGTCACCGCCAAGGACCTGGTGCTCGCGCTGATCGCCCAGGTGGGCACCGGCGGTGGGCGCGGCCACATCGTGGAGTACCGGGGCGAGGCGATCCGCGAGCTCTCCATGGAGGGGCGGATGACGATCGCGAACATGTCCATCGAGTGGGGCGCCAAGGCCGGCATGATCGCGCCGGACGAGACCACGTTCGCGTACCTGAAGGGGCGGCCCAACGCGCCCCAGGGGGCCGACTGGGACGCGGCGCTCGAATACTGGCGGACGCTGCCCACCGACGAGGGCGCGACGTTCGACACCGAGGTGACGCTGGATGCGAGCCGGATCACCCCGTTCGTCACCTGGGGCACCAACCCCGGCCAGGGCGCGCCGCTCGGGGCGGCCGTGCCGGACCCCGAGGCGTTCGACACCGAGCCGGAACGGGTCGCGGCCCGCCGGGCGCTGGAGTACATGGACCTCACCCCGGGCACGCCGTTGCGCGACCTCGCCGTGGACGTGGTGTTCGTCGGCTCCTGCACCAACGGCCGGCTGGAGGACCTGCGGGCCGCCGCCGACGTGCTGCGCGGGCGGCGGGTCGCCGACGGCGTCCGCATGCTCGTGGTGCCCGGCTCCGCCGCGGTCCGGGAGGCGGCCGAGATCGAGGGGCTGGACCAGGTCTTCACCGACGCGGGCGCGGAGTGGCGGTTCGCCGGCTGCTCGATGTGTCTCGGGATGAACCCCGACACGCTCCGGCCGGGGGAGCGTTCCGCCTCGACCTCCAACCGCAACTTCGAGGGCCGCCAGGGCAAGGGCGGGCGTACCCATCTGGTGTCCCCGCCGGTCGCCGCCGCCACCGCCGTGGTCGGCCGGCTCGCCACCCCCGCCGACCTGTAAGAAGGGCAGCCGAGATGGACAAGTTCCTCGCACACACCGGCACCGCCGTGCCGCTGCGTCGCTCCAACGTGGACACCGACCAGATCATCCCCGCCGTGTACCTCAAGCGGGTGACCCGGACCGGCTTCGCCGACGGCCTGTTCAACGCCTGGCGGGAGGATCCGTCATTCATTCTCAACGATCCCGTCTATTCGGGAGCGTCGATTCTTGTGGCGGGTCCCGAGTTCGGCACCGGCTCCTCCCGGGAGCACGCCGTCTGGGCACTGCGGGACTGGGGCTTCCGGGCCGTCGTCTCGCCCCGCTTCGGTGACATCTTCCGCGGCAACGCGTTGAAGGAAGGTCTCCTTCCGGTCGAGCTGGAATTGGGTGCCGTGGAGCGACTCTGGGCCCTCTCCGAATCCGACCCGACCACCCCGGTCACCGTCGACCTGGCCGCCCGGGAGGTCCGCGCCGGCGACGCCGCCTGGGCCTTCCCGCTGGACGACCACAGCCGGTGGCGGCTGATGGAGGGCTTGGACGACATTGGACTCACCCTCCGCCACGCGGCCGAGATCGGCGCGTACGAGGCCACCCGGCCGGCGTTCCTGCCCTCGATCGCCTGACCGCGGACCCCTTTTCGCCCCCACCGGCCCGACCGGTGGGGGCGAATCCGTTGCGACACAAGGGCTTTTTTCCACCGAATGTTTGTGTCCAGGCAGCACAGGGCATACGGTGCGCGCAGAATGGCTCGCGTCGAGTCAGTTGCACAATCGGGAGGAAGTCGTGAACAAGGCCGAGCTCATCGAGGCGCTCGCCGTTCGCCTGGGGGACCGGAAGACGGCGACGGCCGCGCTCGACGCGGTACTCGCTGAGGTCCAGGCGGCGGTCACCAAGGGCGAGAAGGTGGCGATCACCGGTTTCGGAGCGTTCGAGAAGCGCATCCGTGGTGCCCGAACAGCCCGCAACCCGCGGACCGGCGAGGCGGTGAAGGTCAAGAAGACCTCCGTCCCGACCTTCCGGGCGGGTGCGGGCTTCAAGGAGATGGTGGCCAGCGGCAAGGTGCCGAAGGACACCACCGCCGCGAAGAAGACCGCCGGCGCCGCCAAGACCACGGCGGCGAAGAAGACCACGGCGGCGAAGACCACCGGAGCCGCCAAGAAGACCACGGCGGCGAAGGCCACCAAGACCGCCGCGGCGAGCAAGAAGGCCGCGCCGGCCAAGAAGGCCGCCGCGACCAAGACGACCGCGGCGGCGAAGAAGACGACCGCGGCGAAGTCCACCGCGGCGAAGAAGACCACCGCGGCGAAGAAGACCACCGCGGCGAAGAAGACGACCGCGGCGAAGTCCGCCACGGCCAAGAAGACCACGGCGGCGAAGAAGGCGCCCGCGAAGAAGGCTCCGGCCAAGAAGGCCGCCAGCCGGCGCTGACCGGACAGCCCGACCGAGGGCGCCCACCGTTCGCGGTGGGCGCCCTCGTCCGTGGGTACGCGTTGACCGCCCGCCGCACCGCCCCGCAGAATCGCCGTGCCGAAACCCCCGTCGGTCACGAGAAGAGGCGCCCGTGCGGCACCGTCACCTCTCCACCCTCACGCTCGCCCTGGGCGTCGCGGTTCTGCTGGACGTGCTCCGCGTCTGGCTGCCGTCGGTCATCACCCTCTTCGGCCGGGCCGCCGAAACGCCCGCCGAGCTGCTCGGCGCGTTCGCGCTCGGCTGGTTCGTGCTCGCACTCGCCGCACCCACGCTGGTGCGCCGGCTCGGCGCCCGCCCGGTCGGCCTGGCCGCGGCCGGCGTGCTCGCCGCCGTCCGGCTGGCGCTGACCGCCGCGCCCGGCGGTGCCACCCAACTCTGGCTCGCCTGCGCCGGGCTGCTCGCCGGCCTGGTCTGGCTCGCGGCCACCGCGGCGTCGGTCGACCGGCCGGTCCCCGGGCTGGCGCTCGGCCTCGCCGGTAACGCGGTCGGGCACGCGCTGCTGGGCACCGAGGACCTGGTCTGGCGCGGCGGAACGCTCGGCTGGGCCCTGAGCGCGGTGCTGGTGGCGGCGTTCCTGGCCGCCGCCGTGGCCACACCGGTGCTACGGCCGGCAGCGTCCTCCGGGCGTCGGGCGTGGTTGCTCTGCGGCCCGGCGCTGCTGCTGGCCAACCAGATCGCGCTCGCCCCGGCGGTCTGGAGCGCCGCCGCCGGCGCCGGTTCGCCCGGCTTCCCCGGTCTCGTCCGTCCTACCGGCAGCGGCTCGGTGCTGGGCGGTTACGCGGTCCTGCTGTTCCTGGCGGCCGTGCTGCTCCGGATACCGACGCGGCTCGCCCGGGCGCTCTGGCCGATCACGCTGGTCGCCGGCGCGGCGCTGTTCGTGGCCGGCCGGCTGGTCCCGGCGTACCTGCTCACCGCCGCCGGCCTCGGCGGTTGCCTGGCGCTCACCGACTCGGTCGCCGACGACGCGGCCGACGACGACCCGGACGGCCGGGGCGCGGCGCGGCGCGGTCGCGCCGCAGTCGTCGGGATGCTCGTCTTCGCCGTGGCCACCGTGGCCTACTACGCCGCCTACGACGTCGGGTACCCCAACGGTTGGGTACCGGTCGCCGTGGCCCTCCTGGCCGCTCTCGTGGCGTTCAGCGGGCCTCCGTGGTCTGCCCCGGCACTGCCCGATCCGGCACGGACCTGGATCCTGGTCGGCCTGACCGCGCTGGTCGGCTTCGGGACCCAGCTGGATGTCCCGCCATCGGATCTCCGACCGGGCAGCCCACCGGGGTCGGTGCGGGTGGCCGCGTACAACATCCGGATGGGCTTCGGGCTGGACGGTCGGCTGGACCTGGACGCGGTGGCCCGGCACCTGCGCGGGGCGGACGTGGTGCTGCTCAGCGAGGTCGACCGGGGCTGGTGGCTCAACGGCGGCCACGACACGCTGGCGCTGCTGGCCGGGCGGTTGCGGATGCCGTACGTCTTCGCGCCGGCCGCGGACCCGGTCTGGGGCGACGCGGTGCTCAGCCGGTTCCCGATGCGGTCCGGGCGGACCCGGCCGCTGGCCGCGCACGGCGCGCCGACCGGCGCGCAGGCCCTCGGCGTCACGCTCGACGTCGGCGGCCGGGAGCTGGCCGTGGTCGCGACCCACCTGCAACCGCCGCCCGGACGGGACCCGGTGGAGCAGGCCCGCGACGTGGCCACGTTCGCCGCCGGTTACGCGGCGGGCCGGCCGCTGGTGCTCGGCGGCGACCTGAACACCGAACCGGACGATCAGGCGTTCGCCGAGTTCACCAGCGCCGGCCTGGTGGACGCGCTGGCCGCGGCCCGGCCGCTGCGCACCAGCCCGGCCGACGACCCGCGCACCCAGATCGACCACGTCTTCGTCTCGCCGGGGCTGGTGAGCGCCGAGGTACGCGCCCCGCGCACCGAGGCCAGCGACCACCTCCCGGTGACGCTCACCGTGGCGCTGCCCGGACCGGCCGCCGGTTAGAAGGGGCCCCAGCTATACCGGAGGCGTTAACAGGGGGCCCCGCCTTACAGCCGGTCGGGGGGGAGGAGGTGGTCGCCGGCGAAGGCGAGCAGCCAGCCGCCGCCCTTGGCGGTGGTGAAGTCGCCCGGGCCGCCGGTGAGCCGTTCCAGCGCGCCCGGGATCACCTTGCCCTGGCTGCACACCGCGACCGGATCGCCGGCGGCGGCCAGTGCGGCCAGGCGCGCGGCGGCGGCGAGCACGCACTCGTCGGCCTGCTGGCCCGGCCTCGGCTCGTCCAGGTCGCCGCAGACCTCGATCGGCAGGTCCAGCCGGGCCGCCGCCGGGTCCAGCGTCTGCACGCACCGCCGGGCCGAGGCGGAGAGCAGGCGCACCGGCCGGACCAGCGCCACCAGCGGGATCAGCGCCCGCGCCTGGGCCCAGCCCTCGGCGTCCAGTGGACGGCCGGTGTCCGGCCCGGTCCAGGTGCCCCGCTTGCCGGCGTGCGCGTGGCGGACCAGCAGCACCGTCGCGGTGACCGGCGGCAGCGCCGCGAACGCGCCGATCACCTCGGCGTCGTGCGGATAGCTGACCCGGCGGGCCGCCGCGTCGACCGGGAGCCAGGCCACGTCGTCCACCTCGGTGCCGGGCTGGAAGCCGCCGCTGCCGACGGCCCGCATCGACCACCAGTCGACCGCCTTGGCGCGGCCCTCGCTGCGGTAGCGGACCGTGGGCAGGCGCACCTGCGGCACCGCCCGCACGTCGGTCTCCTCGGCGACCTCCCGGACGGCGGCGACCAGTGGGTGCTCGCCGGCGTCCAGCTTGCCCTTGGGCAGCGACCAGTCGCCGTAACGGGGACGGTGCACCAGGCAGACCTCGACGCCGGTTTCGCCCGGGCGCCAGACGACCCCGCCCGCCGCCCGGATCCGCACCGGCTCGTCGTCGCTCATCGGATCACCGTATGCCCGCCCGCCGCCCGGCACCGGCCGCTCAGTCCGCCCGCCCGCCGACCCGGCGCAACAGCAGGTCCTGGAGGTGGGTGAGCGGCGCGTCGCCGTCGCCGGCGCGCCGGTGCCAGGTGCCGTCGGCGGCCAGCTCGAACGCGTCCACCTCGGGGTCGAACGCGGAGCTGAGCACGTGGTCCAGCTCGGCCCGGGCGACCGGGTCGCTCACCTGCACCAGCGCCTCGACCCGGCGGTCCAGGTTGCGGTGCATCAGGTCGGCCGAGCCCATCCAGAACTCGGCGTCGCCGTTGTTGCCGAACCGGAAGATCCGGGAGTGTTCCAGGAACCGGCCGAGAATCGACCGGACCCGGATGTTCTCCGACAGCCCGGGCACCCCCGGGCGCAGCATGCACATGCCTCGGATCAGCAGGTCGACGTGCACGCCGGCCCGCGAGGCGCGGTAGAGCGCGTCGGTGATCTCCTCGTCGACGAGCGCGTTCACCTTGAACTGCACCAGCCCCGGCATGCCCAGCCGGACGTGTTCGATCTCCCGGTCGATCCGCTCGATCAGGCCGCTGCGGATGCCCTGCGGCGCGACCAGCAGGCGCCGGAAGGCGGTCTGCCGGCTGTAGCCGGTGAGCACGTTGAACAGGTCGGTCAGATCGGCGCCGATCTCCGGGTCGGCGGTGAGCATGCCGAAGTCCTCGTAGAGCCGGGCCGTCTTCGGGTGGTAGTTGCCGGTGCCGATGTGGCAGTAGCGCCGGATCTGGTTGCCCTCCTGCCGCACCACCAGCGCGGTCTTGCAGTGCGTCTTGAGGCCCACCAGGCCGTAGACCACGTGGCAGCCGGCCCGTTCCAGGGTGCGTGCCCACCCGATGTTGGCCACCTCGTCGAAGCGGGCCTTCAGCTCGACGAGCACCACCACCTGCTTGCCGGCGGCGGCCGCGTCGACGAGCGCGTCGACGATCGGGGAGTCGCCGCTGGTGCGGTAGAGCGTCTGCTTGATGGCGAGCACGTTCGGGTCGGCGGCGGCCTGCTCGACGAAGCGCTGCACGCTCGTCGCGAACGAGTGGTAGGGGTGGTGCACCAGCACGTCGCCGTCGCGCAGGGTGGCGAAGACGCTGCGCGGCACCTCGCCCTCGGCCAGGCGCGGGTGGGTGGCCGGCACGAACGGGCGGTCCTTCAGGTCGGGACGGTCGGCCTCGCCGTAGACCTGCCAGAGTGCGGAGAGGTCGACCAGGCCCCGGACCCGCAGCACGTCGTGGTCGTCCACGTCCAGCTCGCGGACCAGCAGCTCCAGCATGTGGTCGGAGATGGAGGCGGCCACCTCCAGTCGCACCGGGGGGCCGAACCGGCGTCGGGCCAGCTCCCGCTCCAGCGCCTGGAGCAGGTCCTCGTCGCGGTCCTCGTCGACCTCCACCTCGGCGTTGCGGGTGACCCGGAACAGGTGGCACTCGACCACCTGCATGCCGGAGAAGAGCTGCCCGAGGTGGACCGAGATGAGGTCCTCCACCGGCAGGAACCGGACGCCGGGCCGGTCCCGGGCGACCCGGACGAACCGGGGCACGTTGTTCGGCACCTTGACCCGGGCGAACAGCTCCGAGCCGCCGTCCGGGTCGCGCACCGAGACGGCCAGGTTCAACGACCGGCCGGAGATGTAGGGGAAGGGGTGCGCCGGGTCGACCGCGAGCGGGGTGAGCACCGGGAAGATGTGCTCCCGGAACCAGGTGCGCAGCCGCTCCCGCTCGGCGTCGTCCAGCTCGCTCCAGCGCAGGATGCGGACGTCTTCCTCGGCGAGCCGGGGGAGCACGTCGTCGACGAAGCAGGCGGCGTGCCGGGCGACCAGGTCGGCGGCCTTCTCGGTGACGAGTTCGAGCTGGGTGCGCAGCGGCAGCCGGTCGCCGCCGCGCACCGGCAGGCCGGCGGAGAGGCGGCGCTTCAACCCGGCCACCCGCACCATGTAGAACTCGTCCAGGTTGCCGGCGAAGATGGCCAGGAACTTGGCCCGCTCCAGCAGCGGCGTGCGGGGGTCCTCGGCGAGCGCCAGCACCCGGGCGTTGAAGTCGAGCCAGGACAGCTCCCGGTTGAGGAAGCGGTCCTCCGGCAGCGGCTCGGCGGCGGGCCGCTCGTCGTCCGGGTCGGGTCCGGTCACCGGGCCCGGCCCCTCGACCGGGTCGAGCGGCTCGTCCAGCCCGCTGGCGCCGGCCGCATTCGGGTCGGCGCCGAGGCGCTCCTCGGGCGGGCGGGTCTGCCGGAACCGCCCGTCCGGGCCGCGCGTCGGGCGGCCGTTGCGGGGCGTGCCGGGGTCGGTCAGGGGCGGCGGGCCGTCGGAGTGCTCGCGAGGGGTGCTCACCACTTCATGATTCCCTGACGAGGGTGAACGGAAAATGAACTCCGGCCAGGTTGGTCAGGCCATCGTCGGCAACGTCACCCGAATGACCTCGCCGGCGGCGTCCCGCTCGACGCGCACCCGCTGCCCGAGCCGCAGCAGCCGCAGCCCGGAGGCGTCGAACGCGCGCGCCGGGAAGGCCAGCTCGGTCCCGTCGTCGAGGAGCAGCACCCCGCTGCGGGCCGACGCGTCGTAGGTGGCCACCGTGCCCTGCATGCCAGCACCGTACCGGACCGGGTCGCCGGCTGAGGCCAGCAGCGCGCCGGTGCGCGGGCCCACCCCGAGCCGGGCGGCGGCGGTCAGGTCGGCCGCGGTGTCCACGTCCCGGCGCAGGCTGGGCCAGTCGCCGGCCAGCGGCAGCGCCCCGCTGCCCGCGTGCGCGCCGGCCGAGCCCGGGCCGAAGCGGGGCGCCAGCGGCACCCCGGCCGGCGCGGCCAGCAGCACCGTGCCACCGCCCGGGGCGTCGGCCACGAACCCGCGTACCCCCTCGGTCGCCCGCAGCGCCGCGGCCAGCTCGCCCGGGCGCAGCGCGGGCAGGTCCGCGGTGACGCCGGCCACCGCGGCGCACGGCCCGGCCGCCGCCGCGCCGTGCCGGAAGGCCGCGTTGAGGCCGGCGCCCGGGTCGGCGGTGACGCCGGCGCCCGCCGCGGTCACCGTCGCGGTGACCCGGGGGTCGTCGGTGACCACCAGCACCCGGCCGACCGCCGGGCAGGCCAGCACCGCGCGTACCGTGTCGGCCGACAGCGCCAGCGCCAGCTCCTCGTGGGGTACGCCGGGCAGCGCGCCCCGCAGGCGGCTCTTCGCCGCCCCGAGTCGCTTCACCGGCATCACCACGGTCCAGCTGGGCTCAGGCACGCCGACCATCCTGCCAGCGCCCGGCGGTACCCGCACTGGCCGGACCGGGGGCGAGCAGGCATGATTCTTCCCCGGGGCGCGTGGGGCGGAACGAGGAGGCACTGTGGCACCGCGGAGGCTGGGATTCTGGCAACGGTTCGCCGTGGTGCTGGTGAAGCCGGTGTTGACCGTCTGGACCCGGCGCACCTGGCGGGGCATGGAGCACCTGCGGCGCGACGGCGGCGTCATCATCGTGCCCAACCACATCTCGCACGCCGACCCACTGGTCTCCGCGCATTTCATCTACGACGCCGGCCGGTGGCCGCAGTTCCTCGGCAAGGCCAGTGTCTTCCGGGTGCCGGTGATCGGCTGGATCCTGCACCGGTGCAAGCAGATCCCGGTCGAGCGGGGCAGCGTCGAGGCGGTCAAGTCGCTGGACAAGCTGATCGCCGCGCTGGCCGAGGGGGGCGCGGTGGTGATCTATCCGGAGGGGACCACCACCCGGGAGCCGGAGCTGTGGCCGATGAGGGGCAAGACCGGCGCGGCCCGGCTGGCGCTGGCCACCGGCGCTCCGGTGATCCCGGTGGCGATGATCGGCCCGGAGCGGATGTTCGACCCGCGGACCGCCCGGATCGGGCTGCGCCCGCGCACCCCGGTGACCGTCGTCGCCGGGCCGCCGGTCGACCTGGGTCGGTGGGCCGGTGCCACGCCGACCCGGGCGATCCTGGAGGAGATGACGGACACCATCATGTTGCGGATCCGGGACCTGGTCGCGGAGATCCGCGGCGGCACGCCACCACCGCTCTGGCAGCGGCCGGCCCGTACCGGCACGCCGGAGGTGTCCGAGTGAGCGGGCACGTCGCGGTGCTGGGCGCGGGCTCGTGGGGGACCGCGTTCGCCAAGATCCTCGCCGACGCCGGCCGGGACGTGACGGTCCTGGCCCGCCGGCCCGCGGTGGCCGAGGCGATCCGCGACCTGCGGCGCAATCCGGAGTACCTGCCCGACGTGCGCCTGTCCGAGCGGGTCACCGCGACCGGCGACGCCGCCGAGGCGATCGAGGGCGCCGAGGTGGTGGTGCTCTCGGTACCGTCGCAGACGCTGCGCGGCAACCTCGCCGAGTGGACCCCGCACCTCGCCCCCGACGCCACGCTGGTGTCCCTGATGAAGGGCATCGAGCTGGGCACCACCAAGCGGATGAGCCAGGTGATCATGGAGACGGCCGGGGTGCCGGCCGACCGGGTGGTCGTCGTCTCCGGCCCCAACCTGGCCCCGGAGATCGCCGCCGAGCAACCGGCCGCCACCGTGGTCGCCGGCACCGACAGCCGGCGTACGGCGCTGGTGCAGGCGTCGATCCGGACGCCCTACTTCCGCCCCTACACCAACGACGACGTGATCGGCTGCGAGCTGGGCGGCGCGGTGAAGAACGTGATCGCGTTGTCGTACGGCATCGCCACCGCGATGGGCTTCGGCGACAACACCCGGGCAATGCTGATGACCCGGGGTCTCGCCGAGACCGCCCGCCTCGGCGTGGCGCTCGGCGCCGACCCGATCACCTTCGCCGGGCTGGCCGGCATGGGCGACCTGGTCGCCTCCTGCTCCTCACCGCTGGCCCGCAACCGCACGTTCGGCGAGCACCTGGGCCGGGGGGAGACGCTGGAGCAGGCCCAGGCGGCCACCCGACAGACCGCCGAGGGCGTGAAGAGCTGCCTGGCCATCCGAGACCTGGCCCGCGCGCACGGCGTGGAGATGCCGATCACCGAGCAGATCGAGCGGATCTGCCACGAGGGGATGGACCCGCGCCTGGCCGTCGACGCGCTGATGAGCCGCACCGCCAAGCCGGAGTCCTACGAGTGAGCGCGGGCTGGGGGGACGGCACCCGCAGCGTCCACGCCGGGCTGCCGGACGCCGTGCCCGGTCGGCCGTTCCTGCCCGGCCCGGTCTTCGCCGCGCCCTACCACCTCGACCCGTGGCGCGGCCCGGCGGCGGCGCCCGACGGGTACGGGCGGCCGGACAACCCCACCCGCCGGTTGCTGGAGGCGGCGATCGGCGAGTTGGAGGGCGGCGACTGCCGGGTCTTCGCCAGCGGGCAGGCGGCCATCACCGGGCTGCTGCTGACCGTGCTGCGACCCGGCGACACCGTGCTGCTCCCCGCCGACGGCTACTTCCCGGTGCGCGCGTTCGCCACCGACACGCTGGAGCGGATCGGGGTGCGCGTCGGCTTCGTGCCGACCGCCGGCCCGTACCCGTCGTTCGAGGGCGTGCGGCTGGTGCTGCTGGAGACGCCGGCGAACCCGGGCCTCGACGTGGCCGACGTGGCGGCGCTGGCCGGTTCGGCGCGTGCGGCCGGCGCGCTGCTGGCGGTGGACAACACCACCGCGACGCCGCTCGGCCAGCGCCCGCTGGACCTCGGCGCGGACGTGGTGGTCGCCTCCGGCACGAAGGCGCTCACCGGCCACTCGGACCTGCTGCTCGGCTACGTGGCGACGGGCGACGAGGCCCTGCGCGACGCGGTGGCCGGCTGGCGGACCACCACCGGCGGGGTGCCCGGCGCGTTCGACTGCTGGCTGGCGCACCGCTCGCTGGCCACCGTCGACCTGCGGCTGGCCCGGCAGTCCGCGAACGCCGAGGCGCTGGCCGGGCTGCTCGCCGACCGGCCGGACGTCACGGGCCTGCGCTGGCCCGGGCGGCCGGCGGATCCGGCGTACCCGGTCGCGTCGGCGCAGATGCGCCGGATGCCCGGCGTGCTCTCCTTCGACCTGGGTGACGCCGACCGGGTGGCCCGGTTCCTCGACGCGTCCCGCCTGGTGGCCGCCGCCACCTCGTTCGGCGGCCTGCACACCACTGCCGACCGGCGGGCCCAGTGGGGCGACGACACGGCCCCCGGCTTCGTCCGGCTCTCCTGCGGCATCGAGGATCCGGCCGACCTGGTCGCCGACGTGGCCGCGGCGCTGGACGCCGCCACGGGCTGACGGCGTCCAGCGGCGCTGGGCTATCGTGTCGGCAGCCACGGCCCGTGCGGCCCCGACACCGAGGAGGTGAGTCCGATCCACCAGCAGAGGACCGGCGCTCCCTCCGAGTCCGTGTCGCCCCGGAGTTGAGGCGACGCCGGGGGCGCCGACGAGCGTTCCCGAAAGGCTTGCCATGGCTTCCCCCGCGTTCACTCCCGACCGTTCCGCCCTCGTCCGCCGGTTGCGCGCCGCCGGCTGCGTCTTCGCCGAGGACGAGGCGGACCTGCTCATCGCCGCCGCCGACTCGGCGCGGGCGCTGACCCGGCTGGCCGACCGCCGCGTCGCCGGCCTCCCGCTGGAGCACCTGCTCGGCTGGGCCGAGTTCTGCGGGCGGCGGGTCGCCGTCCACCCGGGCGTGTTCGTGCCGCGCGGGCGGACCGCGCTGCTGGTCGCCGCCGCCGTGGCGGTCGCCGGGCCGGCCCCGGCGGTGCTCGACCTGTGCTGCGGCTCCGGCGCCGCCGCGCTGGTGCTGCACGACCGGCTGGCGCCTCGGTGGCTGGGCGCCGCCGACGTCGACCCGGTCGCGGTGGCCTGCGCCCGGCGCAACCTCGACCCGCTGGGCGTGCCGGTCTACCAGGGCGACCTGTTCGAGCCGGTGCCGGCCCGCTGGCGTGGCCGGCTGGACCTGGCGGTGGCGAACGCCCCGTACGTGCCGAGCGACGCGGTGGCGACGCTGCCGGTCGAGGCGCGGGTGCACGAGGCCGCGGTGGCGCTGGACGGTGGCGCGGACGGGCTGGCGGTGCTGCGCCGGGTCGCCGCCGGCGCGGCCGAGTGGCTGGCCCCGGGCGGGCACCTGGCGGTCGAGGTGAGCGCCGAGCAGGCCCCGGCGCTCTGCGCGGCCTTGACCGCCGCCGGGCTCGACCCGAGCGTGGTACGCGACGAGGAGTGGGAGGCCACCGCCGTGACCGCCCGCCGCCCCGGTTGACGTCGCCCGTGGCGGGTGGGCCCGCCGCGAACTAACCTCAGGTCAGGCTCGACGGGGAGGCGGTGGCGGTGGGCAGCGCAGGGGTGCCGGTGGTGGTGGGGCTGGACAACGGCGGCACGAGCAACAACGCCACCGTGCTGGCCGTCGACGGCCGGTTCCTGGTGGACGGGCTGCTGGAGATCCCGAGCGAGGTCGGGGCCGGGCCGGAGGCGGCGATCGAGGCGCTCGCGCGCGCCCTGGACGGCGTGCTGGCGCACACCGGGGTGCCCCGCGAGCTGGTGCGCGCGGTCGGGTTGGACACGCCGGGCCCGGCCAGCGCCACCGGGGTGATCTCCTCGCGCGGCTCGACCAACTTCGCCCAGCCGGCGTGGCGCGGCTTCGACGTGCGCGGCGCGCTGGAGCAGCGGCTCGGCCTGCCGGTGGTCTACGCCAACGACGGCAACGCCGCCGCCCTCTACGCCCACCACGTGCACTTCGGCGCGGACGCGGCGGCCCGGTCCTCGGTGTCCGCGATCGTCGGCACCGGCCTGGGCGGGGGCGTGGTGGAGAGCGGCCGGGTGGTGGGCGGCGCGGCCGGCATGGCCGGTGAGTTCGGGCACGTGCACATCCCGCTCGACGGGTTGCTGGAGCCGGGCCAGCCGGCGCCGGTCTGTGCCTGCGGTTTCACCGGTGACGCGGAGAGCGTCGCCTCGCTCACCGCGATCCGGCGCAACCTGCTGCCGTACTGGCTGTCCCGGCACCCGGAGCATCCGCTGGCGGCGGAGGAGCCGGCCCGGGCCGCGAAGCTGCTCCGCGACCACGGAGAACGGGGCGACCCGCTGGCCCGCCAGGTGTTCGGCCAGCAGGCCCGGGCGCTGGGGCGGCTGTTCACCATCGCGGCCAACTTCACCGACCCGCACGCGTACTTCGTCGGCGGCGGCGTGGTGGAGGCCGCGCCGGAGTTCCGCGACTGGTTCCTCGCCACGGTCGCCGCGCACACGGTGCTCCGCGACGAGCAGCGTGCCGTGGCGACGTTCGCGCTGGTGCCCGACCGCGACATGGCCGGGGCCCGGGGCGTCGCCATCGCCGCCCTGGAGGCGGTGAAAGGAGGGGCCCCCGCTTAACGCCTCCGGTAGAGCAGGGGCCCCCGCTTGACACGCGCCCGCGTCAGGCGCGCGGGGGAGCGGCGGTGAAGGCGGCCCAGGCGGCCGGCGGGAACACCAGCACCGGGCCGGCCGGGTCCTTCGAGTCGCGTACCGCGACCGACTCCGGCAGCGGCGCCATCTCCACGCACGCGCCCTCGTCGCCGCTGTGGCTGCTCTTGCGCCAGCCGGTCGGCGTGGGGTGGGGCCGGTTCGTGCTGTTCATGCGGTCACCTCTCGTTCAGCAGACGGAGGAGCTGGTCCCGACTGGACGCCGGGCTCAGCGCCACGGTCCGCAGGTGCTCCATGATCTTGGTGCAGGTACGCAGGTCGCCGGGCCGGTCCAGGACCATCTGACCGGCGACGGTCTCCACCGAGGCGATGATCGGGTCCTCGGGGTCGGCGAACTCCAGGATGTGCAGCGATCCCCGGGTGCCCCGGTGGTAGCCGGCGGCCAGCGGGATCACCTGCACGGTGATGTTCGGCAGTTCGGACATCTTGAGCAGGTGGTGGAGCTGGTCGGCCATCACCGAGTGGCCGCCGACGGGCCGCAGCAACGCGCCCTCGTCGATGATGGCGTCGAGGATCGGCGGGTCCTCGCCGGAGACGCGTTGCTGACGGTCCAGCCGGAGCTGGACGCGTTGCTCGACCTGCTCGTCGCTGAGCGTGTGCGGGCCGCCGCGCATCACCCCGCGGATGTAGTCGGCGGTCTGGAGCAGGCCCGGCACCACCGACGGCTCGAAGTTGGCGATGCCGGTGGCCTCGGCCTCCAGCGCGATGAAGTCGATGGTGCGGCGGTCGAGCAGGTAGGAGTAGGAAACCCACCAGCCTGGCTTGCGGGCGTCCCGGGCCAGTTGCACCGCCGCGGCGATCTCGTCCGGTCCCACGCCGTAGCGGGTGAGCAACGCGTGCACGGTGGCCGGGCTGACCAGCGTCTGGGCGTTCTCGTAGCGGGACAGCGTGCTGCGGGTGCTGTTGATCTCGTCGGCCGCGGTCTCCAGGGTGAGGCCGGCGGCCTCCCGGTGGGTCCGCAGGGCGATGCCGAGCCGTCGGGCCCGGGCGGTCTTCGGCGCCATGCATCGATGGTCGCACATCCCGCGGGAAAGTGGGCATGAGAGAACGCCGATGAGAGTTGCATTCACGCCTGTCCACCTGTCAATCTGTGACAGCGTCCTCACCGCCGGTTGTCGTGGCGACGGTGGTGGTGAGTGACCGGAGGGGATGGGGCGCGCGGTGATCGGGTTTTACTCCCCCACGACCCGATCGTCGCGTGCCCCTGCCGGTCCGCCAGACGGGGAGGGGTTACGCGATGACGGTGACGGCCCGCCGGCCCGGCGACGGAGGTGGCCGGAGATGACCCGGTTCCTCGTGGTCCTCACCGACGTGCGACCGGCCAACGGTCACGAGCGCGACGAACGCACCACCCCCGAACGCCGCCGGCAGGTCGTCGGCGCGAGCAGCCGGGAGGCGGCCGACCGGATCGCCGGCGCGTTCATGGCGCTGGGCATGGTGCGCGCCGGTCGCCAGCGGGTCAAGGTCATCGCGGTCGGCCGCCGACCCCGGCACCCGGTTTCCTGAGCCACACCGAGCCCGACCCCGTGGACGCGGCGACCGGGGTCGGGGAGTCGGGCGGCCGGTGGCAGGTCCCGCCGCCGGCCGCCCGCGCCATTACTCCCCGTATAAGTCACCTTGACCGTTTGCCATGCGACTCCGCGTTCCCCCGGGTATCGGCCACCGCTGCCGACGACGCACAGTAAGGTCAACCGGGTGAGCGCCACCGGCGAGCACGGCCAGCCGCAGCCGCGAACGATGAGGTGACCATGACCACCCCAGGCAAGACCCGTGTGGCGATCGTCTTCGGCGGCCGCAGTCCCGAACATGGCATCTCCTGCGTCAGCGCCGGCAGCGTGCTGGCCGCCCTCGACCCCGACGAGTTCGAGGTCGTCCCGGTCGGCATCACCCGGCAGGGCCAGTGGGTGCTCGCCAGCGGCGACCCGGCGCAGCTCGCCATCGCCGACCGCAAGCTGCCCGAGATCACCGCCGGCTCCGGCGCCGAACTGGTGCTGCGCGCCGACCCGGCCGCCGGCGGCCTGATGGTGCTCGACCCGACCCAGGGCCCGGTCGCGCTCGCCGACGTCGACGTGGTCTTCCCGGTGCTGCACGGCGCCTACGGCGAGGACGGCACCATCCAGGGCATGCTGGAGATGGCGGACATCCCCTACGTCGGGGCGAACGTCTTCGCCTCCGCCGCCGCCATGGACAAGGAGTTCACCAAGAAGCTCTGCGCCGCCGAGGGCATCCCGGTCGGCCCGTACGCGGTGCTGCGCGCCGGCATGTCGCTGAGCGAGGAGGACAAGGAGCGCCTCGGGCTGCCCGTCTTCGTCAAGCCGTCCCGGGCCGGCTCCTCGTTCGGCATCACCAAGGTCGACGACTGGGCGCGGCTCGACGCCGCCCTGGCCACCGCGCGGGAGATCGACAGCAAGGTGCTGGTCGAGGGCGCCGTGGTGGGGCGCGAGATCGAGTGCGGCGTGCTGGAGGGCGAGGCCGGCGGCGCGCCCGAGGCGTCGGTGCTGGCCGAGGTGCGCATGATCGGCGACCGCGACTGGTACGACTTCGAGGCCAAGTACATCTTCGCCGACCAGGTGACCGAGTACGACGTCCCGGCCGGCCTGCCCGACGCGGTGACCCGGCAGGTGCGCGACTACGCCACCCGCGCCTTCACCGCGCTGGACTGCTCCGGCCTGGCCCGGGTCGACTTCTTCGTCACCCCGGAGCTGGACGTCTACCTCAACGAGATCAACACGATGCCGGGCTTCACCCCGACGTCGATGTTCCCGCGCATGTGGGCGGCCAGCGGGCTGGAATACCCGAAGCTGGTCAACCGCCTGATCCGCACCGCCCTGCACCGCCGCTCCGGCCGCTGACCGGCCGGGACGGGCGTCAGCCGGAGCAGCCCGAGGGGACCTGCTTCGCCGAGGGCACCGCGCTGACGACGGCGTCCGAGATCGGGGTCACCCACTGCAACGGTTGCTCGTACGTCTTCGGCACCCGGACCCGGACCCGGGTCTCCCGGTCGACGGTGGTCAGCACCGTGGCGTCGGCCTCCTGCACGGCGTGCCAGCAGACCTTGTTCACCGTCCACACCTCGTCGGTGGGCGGCACCTGCGGCGCGGTGCCGCCGCAGGCCACGGTGAGCGCCGGGTCACCGTAGGCGGCGTTCTGCTCCGGGCCCGCGGTGACCGGACGCTGCCGCAGGTCACGGACGCTGTCGGGCAGTTGCGACACCAGCGCGCGGCAGAGCACGGCCGGGCGCTCGGCGAGTGCCGGGGCGGGCAGCTCGACCGGCGCGCTCGACTGCGCCCGGGGGCTGGCCGACGCGCTCGGCGTGGCCTCCCGCGACTCGGGAGCCAACTTGGCGAACGTGAAGCCCGCCACCGCCACGGTCACCGGCACGGCCACCAGGGTCGCCCAGAGCGCGGCACGGCGGGTGCCGTGGTCCCGACGCGGGGTGGTCTCCGTCTCTTCCACTTACAGCCGCACCACCGAACACGTGAGGGTGCGGGTGATGCCGGGCACCATCTGCACCTTGCTGACGATGAGTTTGCCCAGCTCGTCGACCGTGTTCGCCTCGGTGAGCACGACCACGTCGTAGGGCCCGGTGACGGCGTCGACCCGAACCACGCCGGCAAGGTCCGCGATCAGACCGGCCACGTCACGCGCCCGACCGACCTCGGTCTGGATGAGGATGTACGCCTGTACCACGACTCGACCTCCGTCCGTCGCCGCCTGGGGCGGCCCGAAGGGTGAAACTACCGCACCGGGCGGGGGTGATCCCTATCGGTCGCCAGGTGGGCGCGGTGAGCGAGCACACGTCGGTGCGGGGAAGGGGTGGACGTGCGGGACGACGGAACGGGACGAGGGGACGGCATGACGGTCGCGGGTGTCGGGGAGTTCGGGCTGATCGACCGGGTGACCGCCCGGCTGTCGTACGGGGAGAGCTGCCTGCTCGGCCCCGGTGACGACGCCGCGCTGGTGGCGGCGCCGGACCGACGGGTGGTGGCCTCCACCGACGTGCTGGTCGAGGGGCGGCACTTCCGGCGGGACTGGTCGTCGGCGCGGGACGTGGGTCACCGGGCGGCGGCGGCCAACCTGGCCGACGTCGCGGCCATGGGGGCCACCCCGACCGCGCTGCTGGTCGCGCTCTGCATGCCGACCGAGCTGGACCCGGCCTGGGCGGAGGAACTTGCCGACGGGCTCGGCGCGGAGGCGGCCGGAGTGGGCGCGAGCGTGGTCGGTGGGGACATGTCGGCCAGCCCGACGCTCACCGTCGCGGTGACCGCGCTCGGCGACCTGGCCGGCCGGGCGCCGGTGGTCCGTTCCGGGGCCCGGCCGGGCGACGTGGTGGCGCTGGCCGGGCGCACCGGCTGGGCGGCGGCCGGGTTCACCGTGCTGTCCCGGGGCTTCCGGACGCCCCGCCTGCTGGTCGAGGCGTTCCGCCGGCCCGAGGTGCCCTACGCCGCCGGGCCGGCGGCCGCGGCGGCCGGCGCCACCGCCATGATCGACGTGTCGGACGGGCTGCTGGCCGACCTCGGGCACGTGGCGACGGCCAGCGGGGTGGCGATCGACCTGGGCCGGGACGCGTTCGAGGTGCCCCGGCAGATGCGCGACGCGGCGCAGGCGCTCGGCGTCGACCCGTACTCCTGGATCCTGGCCGGCGGCGACGACCACGCCCTGGCGGCGACGTTCCCGGCGGGTGCGGCGTTGCCGGACGGCTGGCGGCCGGTCGGTCGGGTGACCGACGGCGCCGGCGTCACCGTCGACGGCGCCGACTACGACGGCCCGCGCGGCTGGGACCACTTCCGCTAGCCGGGCCGCCGTGATCTGCGTCCGTCCTCGGCGGCGCGGGCGGAGCCGGCGCCGGGGGCGGTCGTAATCTGGCACGGTGAGCGAGATCGAGATCCTCCCGCGGCGCTTCGACGCGCCGGAGTCGCAGGCGCTGATCCGGGCGGCGCTCGCCGACCTGGGCGCGCGGTACGGCGGCAGCGGCGACGAGACGCCCGTCGACGCCGCCGAGTTCGTCCCGCCGGCCGGCGTGTTCCTGGTCGCCTACCTGGACGGGCGGCCGGTGGGCTGCGGCGGCTGGCGCAGCCACGGCGAGGACGGCGACGCGGCCGAGTTGAAGCGGATGTACACCGCGCCGGAAGCCCGGGGCCGCGGCGTGGCCCGGTCCGTGCTCGCCGCGATCGAGCGCTCCGCCCGCGACGCCGGCCGCAAGCGGATCGTGCTGGAGTGCGGCGACAGGCAGCCGGAGGCGATCGCCATGTACACGTCGTCCGGCTACGAGCGGATCCCGAACTTCGGCTACTACCGGGACGAGCCGGGCTGCCTGTCGTTCGGCCGTACCCTCTGACCGTCAGCCGACCGTGATGCGGATCTCCCCGGCGGCGCGGCGGGCCGCGACCGCCGCCTCGTCCGGCGTGGCGCCCCAGGTCATCAGGTGCCCGCTGCGATGCGCCGAGGAGAGCAGCTCGGGCACGGTCTGCCCGACCTTCGTCTCGACCTGCACGTCGAGCACCCCCGGCACCCGCAGCGCGGCCCGCCGGCCGTCCACGGCGGTGACCCGGCCGGGCGGGGCGACCAGGAACTCGATCGCCGCCGCGCCGGTCGGCCGTTGCGGCAGCGCCGGCCGTTCGCCGCACAGCACCCGCAGGTACGCCTCGATGACGTCCCGCTCGTAGGCGATCGAGATGAGCGCGGTGATCATGTCGCCGGGCATCCGGGCGGCGCACTCGACGAGCGTCGGCACGCCGCCGACCAGGATCCACTCGCTGTGCAGCATGCCGCTGCGGAAGCCGGCCGCCTCGGCGAGGCGGACCGCCGCGGACCGCAGCGCGTCGTGCTCGGCCGCCGGCAGCGCGGACGGCACGGTGTGCCCGGTCTCGACCGGGTAGCGGCCGCCGGCGACCCGCTTGTCGGTGACGTTCGCGAAGAGCACCTCGCCGTCGGCGACCAGCAGCTCCACGCTGTGCTCGGAGCCGACCAGCAGCTCCTCGACCAGCACGCCGGTGGGCAGGCCGCGCTCGGTGGCCTCGGCCGGCTCGGGCGGGGTGGCGCTGGCCGCCCAACGGGCCGGCAGCTCGTCCGGGTCGGTGATCAACTGCACCCCGAGGCTGCCCGAGCGGTGGGTCGGCTTGAGCACGCACCGGCCGTCGTGCGCGCGGGCGAACGCGACCGCCCGGTCCGGGTCGTCGACCAGTTCGTAGGCGGGGTTCGCCAGCCCGATCTCGTCGGCGAGCAGGCGCATCCGGTGCTTGTCGGAGAAGACGTCCGCGGCCATCGCCCCGGCGCCGGGCCGGCCCAACCGCTCGGCCAGCCGGGCGGTGGCGGCCACCGCGTACTCCAGGCCGGGCAGGACCAGCCGCGCGCCGGCCAGGCCGGGCTCGCGGGCGAGCAGGTCGTCGACGTCCAGGCCGGTCTGGTATTCCGCCGCGACCAGCCGGCCGATCAGCGGCAGCTCCTCGGCGAACCGGACCAGGCCGCGGCGGTGGATCACGTCCGGCTCCTCGACCAGCACCACGCTGCCGGCGGGCAGCTCCTGGTCGAACCAGCGCAGCGAGCCGAACGACCCGCCGACCACCACCAGTTGCTCGCGACCCAGATCGAGGTGCACCGGTCGTTCCTCCCCACGGCTCGCGCCGGAACCGGACGGGCGGCGCAGCAGCACCCTAACCGGCGGGCGCCGACGGGTCGCCGTACGGTCGGTCAGCGGTCACCGCTGGTCGGTGGAGACGACAGAAGCCGGCGACCCCTTCGGGGCCGCCGGCTGCCGACGATGTCCGGTGGTGCTGCCGCGTCAGGCGCGGGCGACCTTGCCGGCCTTGATGCACGAGGTGCAGACCTGCAGCTTCTTGGTGGTGCCGCCGCCGGCCGGGGTACGCACCGACTGGATGTTCGGGTTCCAGCGGCGGTTGGTCTTCTTCTTGGACCAGGGCACGTTGTGGCCGAAGCCCGGCCCCTTGCCACAGACGTCGCACACGCTAGCCACGGGATACTCCTGGGATTGAAACGTTCATGAGGTCGCCGCCAGGCGCAGCCCGGGCAACCTGGTCAGGTTACCCGATGCCGGTCCGTACGCCCAACCGGCCCTTCGCCGAGCCCGACCAGCGTACCGGCCGGCCGGGCCGGACCGCCGCGTCGGTCGGACACGCCGGGCGGCCCGGACGACCTCGGCGCGTGTCGGTGCGCGCCAGTAGGCTTCCCGACGTGCTGGACACCCTCGACGCGGCCGCGGTGCGCCGCTGGTGCACGAGCGGGTTGGCCGCCCTCCAGCGGCACCAGGGCGAGATCGACGGCCTGAACGTCTACCCGGTGCCCGACGGCGACACCGGCACCAACCTGGTGCTCACGCTCACCTCGGCGCAGCAGGCCCTGGCGATGGACCTGGGCACCCTGCCCGACGACGGGCGCACCCCGCACGGGCACGCGCTGCGGTTGATGGCGCAGGGCGCGCTGCTCGGCGCGCGGGGCAACTCCGGCGTGATCCTCTCGCAGATCCTGCGCGGCCTCGCCGACACGCTCGGCGCCGCGCCCGCGGTGCGGGGCCGGCAGCTCGCCGGCGCGCTGGCCGACGCCGCCGACGCCGCCTACGCCGCGGTCGCCCGACCGGTCGAGGGCACGGTGCTCAGCGTGGTCGCGGCCGCCGCCGGCGCGGCCCGGCGGGCGGACAGCGACGACCTGCGCGCGGTGGCCCGCGCCGCCGCCGAGGCGGCCACCCGCGCGCTGGCCCGCACTCCCGAGCAACTGCCCGAGTTGGCCCGCGCCGGTGTGGTCGACGCCGGCGGGCGCGGGCTGTGCCTCCTGCTCGACGCGCTCGTCGAGGTGGTCACCGGGGAGAGCCCGGCGCAGCCGGCGCCCGCGCCGCCCGCGTTGCGCCGGCCGGCCACCGCCGCCCGCGAGACCGGCTCCGAGGCGTACGCCTACGAGGTGCAATACCTCCTCGACGCCACCGACGAGGCGGTGGCGCGGCTGCGCGACGAGCTGGCCGCGCTCGGCGACTCGCTCGCGGTCGTCGGTGACGGCTCCGGCACCTGGAACGTGCACGTGCACGTCAACGACGTCGGTGCCGCCGTCGAGGCGGGCGTGGCCGCCGGCCGGCCCCGGCGGATCACGGTGACCCGCTTCGCCGACCAGGCCGCCCCGGCGCCCGGCCGGGTGGCGCGCCCCGACGGCCGGGCGGCCGTGGTGGTGGCGACCGGCGCCGGCATCGCCGAGCTGTTCGCCGCCGAGGGCGCGGTGGTGGTCCCGGCCAAGCCGTCCACCGGCGAGCTGCTCGACGCGATCCGGTCCACCGGCGCGGCCCGGGTGGTGGTGCTGCCCAACGACCCGAACACGCAGTCGGTGGCGAGCGCGGCGGCGAAGGAGGCGCACGGTCTCGGGGTGAAGGTGAGCGTGGTGCCGACCCGCTCCCCGGTGCAGGCGCTCGCCGCGTTGGCCGTGCGCGACCCGCAACGACGCTTCGAGGACGACGTGATCGCGATGGCCGAGGCGGCCGGCGCCTGTCGCTACGCCGAGGTCTGCCACGCCGGCCGCGAGGCGCTCACCGTCGCCGGCCCGTGCCGCCCGGGTGACGTGCTGGCCCTGGTGGAGGGCGAGGTGCACCTGATCGGGCAGGATCTCACCGACACCTGCACCGCCGTCGTCGACCGGATGCTCGGCGGTGGCGGCGAGCTGGTCACGCTGCTCTGCGGGGCGGACGCCCCGACCGGGCTGGCCGACCGGGTCCGCGCCCACGTCGAGCGGTCCTGGCCGTTCGTCGAGGTGCAGGCGTACGAGGGCGGCCAGCCGCACTATCCGCTCCTGGTGGGGGTCGAATGACGAGCGAGCCGTCGACGGTGGACACTCCGCTCAAGAAGCTGGTGGGGGAGAAGACGGCGAAGGCGTTGGCCGGCCACCTCGACCTGCACACCGCGGGCGACCTGATCTACCACTTCCCGCGCCGCTACGACGAGCGCGGCGAGCACACCGACATCCGCTCGCTGGACGTGGGGGAGCAGGTCACCGTGCTGGCCCAGGTGCAGCGCACCGCGGTCCGGCCGATGCGGCAGCGGCGCGGCAACCTGCTGGAGGTCACCGTCGGCGACGGCTCGGGCGGTGTGCTCACCTGCACCTTCTTCGGCAACCAGGCGTGGCGGGAGCGGGAGCTGCGCCCGGGCCGGTGGGGGTTGTTCGCCGGCAAGGTGACCGAGTTCCGGGGCAAGCGGCAGCTCAACGGCCCGGAATACGTCCTGCTCGGCGAGGGTGGCGACGGCGAGGCGGCGGCCAACGAGGAGGTCGAGGAGTTCGCCGGCGCGCTGATTCCGGTCTACCCGGCGGCCGCCGCGGTGCCGACCTGGGTGATCGCCCGCTGCGTCCGGGTGGTGCTGGACACGTTCACCCCGCCCGACGATCCGTTGCCGGCCGCCGTGCGGGCCACCCGCAACCTGGCCGACATCGGTGCCGCGCTGCGCGAGATCCACCGGCCGACCAGCAAGGAGGCGCTCTACCGGGCGCGTCGCCGGCTCAAGTGGGACGAGGCGTTCGCGGTGCAGCTCACCCTGGTGCAGCGCAAGCACCGGGCGGCGGCGTGGCCGGCACGGGCGCGGCCGGCGACGGCGGGTGGCCTGCTGGAGGCGTTCGACTCCCGGCTGCCCTACGAGTTGACGTCCGGCCAGCACGCGGTCGGGCGGGAGATCGCCGCCGACCTGGCCACCGCCCATCCGATGCACCGGTTGTTGCAGGGCGAGGTGGGTTCGGGCAAGACGGTCGTGGCGCTGCGCGCCATGCTCCAGGTGGTGGACGCCGGCGGTCAGGCCGCGCTGCTCGCCCCGACCGAGGTGCTCGCCGCCCAGCACCACCGCGGCATCCTCGACCTGCTCGGCCCGCTCGGCCGGGCCGGTGAGCTGGGCGCCGCCGACGACGCGACAGGGGTGGCGCTGGTCACCGGCTCGCTGGGCGCGGCGGCCCGGCGGCGCGCGCTGGCCGAGGTGGCCGAGGGGCGTGCCGGCATCGTGCTCGGCACGCACGCCCTGCTCTACGAGGGCGTCGACTTCGCCGACCTGGGCCTGGTGGTGGTCGACGAGCAGCACCGGTTCGGCGTGGAGCAGCGTGACGCGTTGCGCGCCAAGGCCGAGCAGCCGCCGCACGTGCTGGTGATGACCGCCACCCCGATCCCGCGCACGGTCGCCATGACCGTCTACGGCGACCTGGAGACGTCCACGCTCTCCCAGTTGCCGCAGGGCCGGTCGCCGATCGCCTCGCACGTGGTCCCGGCCGCCGAGAAGCCGGCCTTCCTCGACCGGGCCTGGCGCCGGCTGCGCGAGGAGGTCGGCAACGGCCACCAGGCGTACGTGGTCTGCCCGCGGATCGGCGAGGGGCCGGTCTCGGACGAGGAACCGCCCCGCGAGGACGACAACGGTCGCCGGCCGCCGTTGGCGGTGACCGAGGTGGCCCCGCTGCTCGCCGAGGGGCCGCTGCACGGGCTGCGGATCGGGGTGCTGCACGGGCGGCTGCCGGCCGACGAGAAGGACGCGGTGATGCGCGCCTACGCCGCCGGCGACCTGGACGTGCTGGTGGCGACCACGGTGGTCGAGGTGGGCGTCAACGTGCCCAACGCCACCGTGATGATCGTGCTGGACGCCGACCGGTTCGGCGTCTCCCAACTGCACCAGTTGCGCGGCCGGGTGGGCCGGGGTTCGGCAGCCGGCCTCTGCCTGCTGGTCACCGAGGCGGCCGAGGGGTCCTCCGCCCGCGAGCGGCTGGACGCGGTGGCCTCCACCACCGACGGGTTCAAGCTCGCGGAGCTCGACCTGGAGCAGCGCCGGGAGGGCGACGTGCTGGGCGCGACCCAGTCCGGCCGGCGTTCGCACCTGCGGCTGTTGTCGCTGAGACGCGACACCGATCTGATCCGGGACGCCCGGGCCGAGGCGATCGCCCTGGTCGAGGAGGATCCGGAGCTGGCCCGCCATCCGGCGCTGGCGGCTTCGGTCGCCGCGCTCGTCGACGCGGAGCGCGCGGAATACCTGGAGAAGGGCTGAGTCACGCTCGGTTAGGCTCCGGCGATGTCGATCTTTTCGCACGATCGCGGTGTGGGCGTTACCGCGATCTACAGGTCGTAAAGGGTCCGTTATGAATTCGAGATCATTGATGCACGTGGGGTCACCGGCCGTCGCTGCGGGTGGTGTGCCGCGGGTTTCCTCCGGTCGCGTAGCGTCGGGGCATGCGCAGGGGACGACGGTGACCCGGATCGTGGCCGGCACGCTCGGCGGGCGGCGGATCGCCGCGCCGCCCGGCGCCGGCACCCGGCCGACCTCCGACCGGGTGCGGGAGGCGCTGTTCAGCGCCGTGCAGGCCGACCTCGACCTGACCGGGGCGCGGTTCGCCGACCTCTACGCGGGCTCCGGCGCGGTCGGTCTGGAGGCGCTGTCCCGGGGCGCGTCCCACGTGCTGCTGGTCGAGTCGGACGCCCGGGCCGCCCGGGTGATCCGGGAGAATGTCGCCGCGCTGCGGGCCGCGCCGGCCGCCCGCCTGGTCACCGGGAAGGTGGGCGCCGTGCTGGCGGGCGGGCCGGAGGGCGGGCCGTACGACGTGGTCTTCGCCGATCCGCCCTACGCGGCGCCGGACGCGGAGATCACCGCGCTGCTCGGTGCGCTCGTCGGCGGTGGCTGGCTCGCCCCGGACGCCCTGGTGATCGTGGAGCGGGCCAGTCGCACCGGGCCGGTCGGCTGGGTGGAGGGCGTCACCGGGGAGCGCAGTCGCCGCTACGGCGAGACCACGCTTTGGTACGGTCGCCGATCATGAGACGTGCGGTCTGCCCGGGCTCGTTCGACCCGGTCACCAACGGTCACCTCGACATCGTCGGCCGGGCGAGCCGGCTCTTCGACGAGGTGATCGTCGGCGTGCTGGTCAACCAGTCGAAGCAGGGATTGTTCACGGTCGAGGAGCGGATCAAGATGCTCCGCGAGGTGACCGCCTCGTACGACAACGTCCGGGTGGAGTCGTTCCGCGGCCTGCTCGTCGACTTCTGCCGGGATCAGCAGGCGAGCGTGTTGATCAAGGGTCTGCGCGCGGTCAGCGACTTCGACTACGAGCTTCAGATGGCCCAGATGAACGTCGGTCTGGCCGGCGTGGAGACGCTCTTCATGCCGACCAACCCGCTCTACTCGTTCCTCTCCTCCAGCCTGGTCAAGGACGTGGCCAAGTGGGGCGGCGACATCTCCGCCCACGTCCCGGACCTGGTGCGCGAGCAGCTCACCGCCCGCCTCCGCCCCTGACGGCGCGGATCTTGCAGTTGCGGCCCGCCGCTCGCCCGTTCCGGGCGGAATGTCGGGGCAGAAAGTGCAGGATCGGCGAGGTGGGGCGACGCGCCGGACGGGGGCGGGTAGGGCGGGAGTGGGCGGGGCGCGACATGATGGGGGCAGCGCCGAAACCGGGCGCAGGCCGCATCATGGAGGGCGGCCGACGAAGACAGGGGTGAGGCGCCGGTGGACCCGCTCGATCGCATCGACGAACTGATCGCCATGGTGGAGCAGGCCCGCTCCGTCCCGATGTCGCGCAACAACTGCATGGTCGACCGCGGCGAGATGATCGCGGCGCTCGACGAGATGCGCGCCGAGCTCCCCGCCGACCTGCGCCGCGCCGCCGCGCTGCTGGAGGAGCGGGACAAGATCATGGAGGCCGGCAAGCGCGAGGCAGACCGGATCATCAGCGAGGGTGAGGCGGAACACGCCCGGCTGGTCTCGGTGAACGAGATCACCGTCTCGGCCGAGCACGAGGGCGCCCGGATCATCGCCGAGGCGCGCGCCGAGGCGCAGCGCCTCCGCGAGGAGGTGGACGACTACGTCGACACCGCGCTGGCCAACTTCGAGCAGTTCCTGACCCGGGCGCTGGCCTCGATAGAGCGCGGCCGGGACAAGATGCACGCGCTGCGCGAGATCGGCACCTTCGCTGGGGACGAGGCCGAGCGCCCGCTACCCTTCTGAGCGGCGCACGGGCCGGTCGCCGACAGCCGGCTGCCGCCGGGCCCGGGGCGGGCACGCCCCCGGTTCGACGGTCCGCCCCCCTGCCAGGTAACCTTTTTTGTCGGCCTCTCACGGCCGGAGTCTGACTATGCCCAAACATTCGCCTCGCCAACTCGACCCCAGGGCGCCGCTGGTCCTCGACACGAGGGACCTGCCGCGTCGCCCTGGCGCGTTGCGTGAACTCCGGCGGGTCGTGACGGCACCGGCGGACCTCGGTGTGGAGTTGATCAGCGTGCCGGAGGGCGCGGACCTCGACCTCGACCTGAGGTTGCAGTCGGTGTCCGAGGGCGTGCTCGTCTCCGGGACCGTCGCCGGTCCCGTCAAGGGCGAGTGTGGCCGTTGCCTGCGCGAGATCGACGACTCGGTGGTCGTCACCGTCCAGGAGCTGTACGCGTACGAGGACAGCACCACGGACGAGACGACCGACGAGGACGAGGTGGGCCGGATGCAGGGCGATCTGATCGACCTGGAACCGGCGTTGCGGGACGCGGTGGTGCTCGCGCTGCCGACCAACCCGCTCTGCCGGGAGGACTGCCCAGGCCTGTGCCCCGAGTGTGGGGTGCACTGGGACGATCTGCCGGCCGACCACAGTCACCAGCAGATCGACCCGCGTTGGGCGGGCCTGTCGCAACTGAACCGTACAGAGGAGTAGGAACCGTGGCCGTCCCCAAGCGCAAGATGTCGCGCAGCAACACCCGCGCCCGCCGGGCGAACTGGAAGGCCTCGGTGGTGGCGACCGTTGCCTGCCCGCAGTGCAAGTCGCCGAAGCTGCCGCACGCCGCCTGCTCCGTCTGCGGCACGTACAACGGCCGCCAGGTCCTCGAGGTCTGACCTGGACGCCGAGTGACGCCCCCGACCGCTTCTCGGGTGGCGCGCGCACCACGGCTGAAGCCCGGTGCCCCGGCTCCCTCCGCCGCCGGCCGTTCCCCGGCCGGCGGGCCGTCGGAGCCGGGCACCGCGCGGATCGCCGTCGACCTCCTCGGCGGGGACGATGCTCCCGCCGTCGTGGTTGACGGCGCTCTGCGGGCGGTGCGCACCGACCCTGACCTGCGCCTGCTGCTCGTCGGTCCGACCGAGGTCGCCGACGGGCTGCTCGGTGCGCTCGACCCGGCCCACCGTGCCCGGGTCGCGGTCCGCCCGGTGCGGGCCGCCGTCGGCATGGCCGACCATCCGACCGCCGCCCGCGGCGAGAGCACGGTCCGCACGGCCGTCCAGGCCGTCCAGGACGGCCTCGCCGACGCCGTGGTCTCCGCCGGCTCGACCGGCGCCACCGTCACCGCCGCCGCGCTCGGCCTGGGCCGCTGGCCCGGGGTACGCCGACCCGCGCTGGTCGCCACGCTGCCCGCGGTCGACGGGCCGGTGGTGCTGCTGGACGTGGGCGGCACCCTGGAGCCCGGCCCGGCCACGCTGGCCCGGCACGCCGTCCTCGGCGCCGCCTACGCGGCCGTCGCCCACGGGGTCGCCGCGCCCCGGGTGGGGCTGCTCTCCGTCGGCCACGAGGCCGGCAAGGGCGATCGCCTGCGCCGGTCCGCCGACCCGGTCGTCGCCGCCGTGCCGCTGCCCTGCAACGCCCGCTACGTCGGCCTGGTCGAGGGGTACGACATCTCGCTCGGCCGCCGCGCCGACGTGGTGGTGACCGACGGGTTCACCGGCAACGTCCTGCTCAAGGCCATCGAGGGCGCGTACGCCATGGCCGGCGGGCCGCCCGCGAACGGCGGCGTACCCCGCGCGGCGGCCCTGCTCGGGGTGGGCGGCACCGTGGTGGTGTGCCACGGCGCCGCCGGCCCGGACGACGTCGCCTCGGGCATCGCCCTGGCCGCCCACCTCTGGCGTCGCGACGCCGCCGGCACGGTCCGCGCGCTGCTCGCCGAGATCCCGCACGATCCCGCACCTGACCGCAACGACACCGAGGTAGCACCATGACCAACGAGAAGCGGCGGCGTGCTCCCGTCAGCCACCTGGAGGCGGCCTTCGGCGTGTCGCTCGACCCGGAGCTGCTGGAGCGCGCGCTGACCCACCGCTCGTACGCGTACGAGAACGGCGGCCTGCCCACCAACGAGCGGCTGGAGTTCCTGGGCGACTCGGTGCTCGGCGTGGTGATCACCACCGCGCTCTTCCACAACCACCCGGACCTGCCGGAGGGGCAGCTCGCGAAGCTGCGGGCCAGCGTGGTCAACATGCGCGCGCTGGCGGACGTGGCCCGCGGGCTCGGCCCGGACGGGCTCGGCGCCTACCTGCTGCTGGGCAAGGGCGAGGAGGCGACCGGCGGCCGGGACAAGGCGAGCATCCTCGCCGACACGCTGGAGGCGCTGCTCGGCGCCATCTACCTCCAGTACGGCCTGGACACCGCGGCCATCGTGATCCACCGGCTGTTCGACCCGCTGATGGCGGAGTCGGCTGGCCGGGGCGCGGCGCTGGACTGGAAGACCAGCCTCCAGGAGTTGACCGCCGCGCTGGGGCTGGGCGTCCCGGAGTACCGGATCGAGGGCACCGGGCCGGACCACCTGAAGACGTTCACCGCCTGGGTGGTGGTGGCCGGCAACCGGTACGGCGGCGCGGAGGGGCGCAGCAAGAAGGAGGCCGAGCAGCGGGCCGCCGAGTCGGCCTGGCGGATGCTCACCGAGCAGGCGGAGGCGACCGCGCGGGCCGAGGCCGAGGCGCGGGCCGCCGCAGCGGCCGACCAGGAGGACGCCGAGGCGGGCGCCGGCCGTGCCTGAGCTGCCCGAGGTGGAGACGGTCCGGCAGGGGCTGGCCCAGTGGGTGGTCGGCCGGCGGATCACCACCGTCGAGGTGCGCCATCCCCGGGCGGTGCGCCGGCACGTCCCGGGCGGGGCGCACTTCGCCGACGTGCTGGCCGGCCGGACGATCACCGACGTCCGGCGCCGGGGCAAGTACCTGTGGCTGCCGCTGGACAGCGGGGACGCGGTGATCGGCCACCTCGGCATGTCCGGCCAGTTGCTGCTGCAACCAGCCGGCGCGGCCGACGAGCTGCACCTGCGGGTCCGGTTCCGGTTCGCCGACGACGGGCCGGAACTGCGCTTCGTCGACCAGCGCACGTTCGGTGGGCTGTCGGTGTCGGAGGGCGGGGCGGAGCTGCCGGCCGAGATCGCGCACATCGCCCGGGACCCGATGGACCCGGAGTTCTCCGACGACGGGTTCGTGGCGGCGCTGCGCCGCAAGCGTACGGAGATCAAGCGGGCGTTGCTCGACCAGACGTTGATCTCCGGAGTGGGCAACATCTACGCCGACGAGGCGCTGTGGCGGGCGCGGCTGCACGGCACCCGGCCGACCGACGCGCTCACCCGTCCGGCGGCGCTGCGGCTGCTCGGGCACGTGCGGGACGTGCTCGGCGAGGCGATCAAGCAGGGCGGCACCAGCTTCGACGAGCTGTACGTCAACGTCAACGGCGAGAGCGGCTACTTCGACCGGTCGCTCAACGCGTACGGCCGGGAGGGCGAGCCCTGCCCGCGCTGCGGCGCGCCGATCCGGCGTGAGGCGTTCATGAACCGGTCCTCCTACAGTTGCCCGCGCTGCCAGCCGCGCCCTCGGGGCAGCCTTCGGGGATGACCCGGAGTTCGTTCGGGGTTGCGCCGGTGTGCTGCGCCGGAGCGGGCCCGGGGCCCGCCGCAACGTACCCTGAAATGCCCCTTTTCCCCCCGACCGGCGCGTCCGGTTCCGGCCGCCTGGTAGGGCCTGCCTCATCGGGGAGGAGCCGGGGCCGTTCCCCGATGCCCGGCCCGCGCCGGCTGCCTAACGTCTCGAGACGTCGGCACGGGGCCGACGTCTGGAGGGGGAACCCGGATATGGGCAGGCGACCGGTGACCGTGCGGCTGGCGCGGTGGAGTGCGGAGCATCCCTGGCGGGCCATCGCGCTGTGGGTGGTGTTCGTCGCGGTGTGCTTCGTCGGCGGCAACGCCGCCGGACTGAACGAGGCCACCGACGCGGATCAGGCGATCGGCGAGTTCGGACGGGCCGAGCTGATCGTCGACGGTGGTGGCTTCCACGATCCGGCCACCGAGAACGTGCTGATCACCGCACGGTCCGGGGCGCTGGACCCGGCCGCCGCGAACGCCGTCGCGCAGGACGCGGCGGGTCGGTTGCGGCAGGTCGAGGGCGTGGCCTCGGTGGGTACGCCGGTGTCGTCCCGGGACGGGACCGCGCTGCTGCTGCCGATCACCATGTCCGGCGACCCGGAGACCGCCGCGGACCGGGTGCAGCCGCTGCGCGACACCACCGCCCGGGTGCAGGAGGCGCACCCGGACCTGCGGGTGGAGCAGGTCGGCGGCCCGTCGATCGACAATGCGCTCGACGACACGCTCGGCAAGGACTTCAAGCGGGCCGAGCTGCTCAGCCTCCCGGTGACGCTGGCGATCCTGATCATCGCGTTCGGGGCGCTGATCGCGGCCGGTGTGCCGGTGCTGCTCGCGCTCTCCTCGGTGGCCGCCGCGATGGGTCTCTCCACGCTCGCCTCGCACCTGGTGCCGGCGACCGACACCACGGCCAGCGTCATCCTGCTGATCGGCATGGCGGTGGGCGTGGACTATTCGCTGTTCTACGTGCGGCGGGAACGCGAGGAGCGGGCCAAGGGCCGGTCCGGGCTCGACGCGGTGGAGATCGCGGCGGAGACCTCCGGGCACGCCGTGGTGGTCTCCGGCACCGCCGTGATCATCTCGATGGCCGGCCTGCTGCTCGCCCAGGACGCGATCTTCTCGTCGCTGGCCGTCGGCTCGATCCTGGTGGTCGCGGTGGCGGTGATCGGCTCGCTCACCGTGCTGCCGGCGCTGCTGGCCAAGCTGGGTCGCTGGGTCGACCGGCCCCGGGTGCCGCTGCTCTGGCGGCTCACCGCCCCGCGCGGCGGGCAGCCGGCGCGACCCCGGTTCTGGCCGGCCGTGCTCCGGCCCGCGCTGCGCGCGCCGGTGGCCACGCTGCTGGTCTCGGTCGGGCTGCTGCTCGCCCTGGCCGCGCCCGCGCTCGGCATGAAGCTCAAGTTCCCCGGCGCCGAGGACGTGCCGCGCAGCACGCCGGCCATGCAGGCGTACGACCGGCTCACCGCGGCCTTCCCGAGCAACGGCACCAGCCACACGGTGGCCGTGCGGGCGCCGGCGGACCAGGCCGACCGGGTGCGGGCCGCGCTCACCAGCCTGGCCGGCCGGACCGCCACCGACCCGCTCTTCGCGCCGGCCGAGGGGGACGGCCCGGAGATCAGGGTGTCGGCCGACCAGCGGGTGTCGGTGCTGGAGGTGGCCACCCCGTACGCCAGCCGCTCCGACGGGGCGTCCCGGTCCCTGCACGAGCTGCGCGGGGACCTGGTGCCGGCGGCGCTGGACGGCATTCCCGGCGTGGAGTACGCGGTCGGCGGCGGGGTGGCCGCCAGCGAGGACTACGCCGACCACATCTGGGCGAAGCTGCCGGTGGTCGCGGCGTTCGTGCTGGCGTTGACGTTCCTGGTGATGGCCTGGACGTTCCGGTCGGTGGTGGTGGCGCTCACCGCCATCCTGCTCAACCTGCTCTCCGCCGGCGCCGCGTACGGCCTGCTGGTGTTGGTCTTCCAGAGTCACTGGGCGGAGGGGTTGCTCGGCTTCACCTCGATGGACGCGATCGTCACCTGGCTGCCGCTGTTCCTGTTCGTGGTGCTGTTCGGGCTCTCCATGGACTACCACGTCTTCGTGGTCAGCCGGATCCGCGAGGCGGTCGACCGGGGGATGCCGAACCGGGACGCGGTCGCCTACGGCATCACGTCCTCGGCCGGCGTGGTGACCAGCGCGGCGATCGTGATGGTCGGGGTTTTCTCGATCTTCGCCACGCTCAGCATGATCGACTTCAAGCAGCTCGGCATCGGACTGGCGGCGGCGATCCTGCTGGACGCCACGATCATCCGGGCGGTGGTGCTGCCGTCGGTGATGACCCTGCTGGGCGACGCGAACTGGTGGGCGCCGCGCTTCCTGCGCCGCCGGCCGGCCACCGCGCCGGCAACCCCGCCGGTCGAGCCGCCGCCCGCGCCGTCGCCGGAGTTGGTCGGCACCCGCTGACCCGGCTCGGCCTCGGCCCGGCCCGGCCCGGCCCGGCCCGGTCTTGACTTTTCGGCCGGTCCGTCGTGGCCGCCGCGGAAACATCCGCTCCCAAGCGGTATGCCTGAGAGGCATGATTATGCCTCTCAGGCATACCGAGCTAAAGGCATCTACTCGAGGCTCGGGTTACGCGCAGTAGTTGCTGGCGGTGTGCTCGCCGGGACCGGGACCGGGAACGGCCGGGCCGCCGGCCGTCCGAGGGGTGGCCGAGGGGTGGCCGAGGGGTGGCCGAGGGGTGGCCGAGGGGTGGCCGAGGGGTGGCCGAGGGGTGGCCGAGCGCGGGCAGAGGCCAGGATTAACGCGCCTGGCGGCGGGGCATCTGGGGCCGCCATGGACGAACAGTTCTCGTCGGTGACACGCCGTCGTGCGCCGGTTCTCCCGACCTCCCGGAGCGCGTCATGAGCGCCGACGTGCAGACCGGCACCGTACGGACCAACGTCCCGGCCCGCCTGGACCGGCTGCCGTGGTCCCGTTGGCACTGGATGATCGTGATCGGTCTGGGCACGGTGTGGATCCTCGACGGCCGCGAGGTGACCATCGTCGGTAACCTGTCCGGCAAGCTGGCCGAGCCGGGCAGCGGCCTGGACATCACCCAGAGCCAGGTCACCGGCCTGGCCGCCGCGCTCTACGTGGCCGGTGCCTGCACCGGGGCGCTCTTCTTCGGGTGGCTCACCGACAGATTCGGCCGCAAGAAGCTGTTCCTGCTGACCCTCGGCCTCTACCTGGTCGCCACCGCGCTGACCGCGCTCTCGTTCGACACCTGGTGGTTCTTCCTGTTCCGGTTCCTCGCCGGCATGGGCATCGGCGGTGAGTACGCGGCCATCAACTCGGCCATCGACGAGCTGATCCCGGCCCGCCACCGGGGCCGGATCGACATCATCATCAACGGCACGTTCTGGCTCGGCGCGGCGATCGGCGCGCTGCTGACCGTACCGCTGCTCAACGGCCTGCCGACAAACCTCGGCTGGCGGGTGGCGTTCGGTCTGGGCGCGGTGCTCGGCGTGGTGATCCTGCTGGTCCGGCGGCACGTGCCGGAGAGCCCACGCTGGCTGTTCATCCACGGGCGGGCGGGCGGACGAGGCGAACCACCTCGTCGACTCGGTGGAGACCGAGGTCGAACGGGAGACCGGCAGCGAGCTCACCGACGCCGACAGCTACATCGAGATCCGGCAGCGCAGGAGCACGAACTTCCTGGAGATCGCCAAGACGCTGTTCCGCCGCTATCCGAAGCGCGCGACGCTGGGCTTCTCGCTCTTCATCGGCCAGGCGTTCCTCTACAACGCGATCACCTTCGGCTTCGCCCAGATCCTGCAGACCTTCTTCGACGTCCCGCCCGGCAACAGCGGCTACTTCTTCGCGGTCATCGCGGTCGGCAACCTGTTCGGCCCGTTGCTGCTGGGCCGGCTCTTCGACACGGTCGGCCGGGTGCCGATGATCGCCGGCTCGTACATCGGCTCGGGGGTGCTGCTGCTCGGCACCGCCTGGCTGTTCCACGCCGGCGTGCTCAGCGCGGTGACCATGACCGCGTGCTGGTGCGTGGTCCTCTTCTTCGCCTCGGCCGGCGCCAGCGCGGCGTACCTGACGGTCAGTGAGATCTTCCCGATGGAGACCCGGGCCATGGCCATCGCGTTCTTCTACGCGATCGGCACCGCGGCGGGTGGCATCACCGGGCCGCTGATCTTCGCCAAGCTGGTCGGCAGCGGCCAGGTCGGCGACACCGTGCTGGCGTTCGCGATCGGTGCCTCGATCATGATCATTGGCGGTCTGGTGGAGCTGGCGCTCGGCGTCAAGGCCGAGGGGAAGTCCCTGGAGGACCTGGCCACCCCGCTCAGCGCCGAGCAGGCGGAGGTGCCGGCGCAGCGCGACGGCACCTCGACCCCGACCACCGGCGCGACCACCGGCTGACCGCACGACGACGCCGCCCCGCCGCTCACCGGTGGGGCGGCGTCGGGTCACGGCAGCGGGCAGGGCTCCCGCCAGGCGTCCAGCTTCCGGTCCTTGCGGATCGAGGCGAAGCCGTAGCCGGTCGCGGTGACGCAGGACGCGGCCGGGTCGCCCGCGTACTCCACGTGGAAGACCGGCTTGTGGGCGTCGGCGAAGGGCAGCAGCTTCGCGCACTCGCGCCGGCGTACGCACTCCTGGTTGACCGCGAAGTCGAAGTCGGGAGCCAGCGCCGCCACCTGCGCCACGTCGTCCACCAGGCCGGGGGAGAGGTCGAGCCGCCGGGCCAGCCCGGCCAGCCGGCGGTTGAACAGCAACTGCTCGTCGAAGCCCAGCGGGAAGCCCGAGCGGTGCCGGTAGCCGTCCGCGTCGGCCAGCGCGACCGCGCCGAAGCCCTTGCCCCGGCAGAGCCGGAACCGGTCGGCCAGCACCGGCGCCAGCGCGTTCCAGCTCCGAACGTCCAGGAACCGGCTCCCCGGCCGGCCCGGCACCGCCGCGCCGCGCACCGCGACGGGAAAGCGGGTGGCGTCCGGGTCGCCGGCCGCGTACGTGCCGACCCGGACCTGGCAGACCAGCCGGCGGTTGCGGGCGCGCAACGCGGAGGTCTCGGCGGAGGTGGTCCGGACCGGGTCGAGGAGGAAGACGTCCGCGTCCACGGAGACGTCCACCGGGCCGGAGAGTTGCCACTGCCAGGTCCAGCGGCGGGCCGACGCGGCCGGCCAGGAGGTCGGCGCGCCGGGCGGGACGGTGACCTGCTCCCGGCACGCCGGGAGCGGCGTGAGTAGTAGCGCGGTCAGCGCCAGTGCCACGCCCCGGCACGGCCCTCGTCGGCGGACGCGGGCCGGCCGGGAGCGCGGCACGGCACAGGCCGGCCGGATCCGCATCGACAGCTCCCCGGACGCGGGCGGCCCGACGCCGCCCCCGACCGGTCAACGAGCGCCGACCCGGTCACGACGCGCGGTTCAGCGCGGGGTGCCGAAGTCCTGCGTCCAGTACGGCCCGTTGCTGCGCGCCACGCCCACTCCGATCTGGGTGAACGAGCAGTTCAGGATGTTCGCCCGGTGTCCCTCGGAGTTCATCCAGGCGTCCATCACGGCGGCCGGGCTCTGCTGGTTCCAGGCGACGTTTTCGCCGTACGCCCGCCAGGCGTAGCCGGCGCGGTCGAGCCGCTGGCCGACGTTGCTGCCGTCGCTGCCGTCGTGCGACATCTTCTTGTGGTCGGCCTGGTCCTGGCTGTGCCGCTGGGCGGCGAGCGTCAGCTTGGAGTTGACGGTCAGCGCCTTGCAGCCGGCCTTGGCCCGTTCCTGGTTCACCAGGTCGACGACCTGCTGGAGCTCGGCGCTGAGGTTTCCGGAGGAGGTGGTCCGGGCGCCGGTGTTGCTCGGCGCGCTGCTGCGCTCCAGTTGGCGCGACGGGGCCTTGGTCCGGCTGGGCCGGGGCGTGACCTTCTTCGTCGGGCTGGGCTTCACGGTGGTCGGCGAGGCCGACGGGCTGGCGGAGCCGGGGACTAGCGCGTCGGCTGGCGGGCCGCTCTCGGTCTGCTCCGTTCCGTCCGGGTCGACGACCGCCGGCGCGTCGGCGGCGGTCCGCTCGGCCGGGCGGTCGCCACCCGGCAGCAGCAGGGCGCCGACGCCCAGGCTCACCACGAGCGTCGCGGCGGCGGCCGCGCCACCGATCACCAGCGGGCGGGAGAACCTCCGCTTCGGGCGGTGCCGGCTGTCGTCGGGCGGGGTGTCGGTCACCGGCTGCCAGGCGGCCGTGGGCTGCGCCCAGGCGCCGGCCGGCTGCTCCTCGCCGTTCCAGCGGGCCCGGTCCGGCAGCTCCTCGCCGTTCCACCGGTCCCGGTCCGCCGGGTAGGCGCCGGCCGGCTCGAACGGCGCGTCGTGGCCGTATCCAGGCGCGGCGACGCCGTGGCCGTAGCCCGGCCCGGCATCGGCGTAGCCCGGCCCGGCATCGGGGTAGCCCGGCCCGGCATCGGGGTAGCCGGCCGACGTGCCCTCGTGGCCGTAGCCGGCCTGCGCGGGGTGGCCGTAGCCCGGGTGCGTCGTGGTGGGGTCGGTGTCGTAACCGGTCGGGCCGTGTCCGGGCCCGTCGACGTCGCCGTAGCGGCCGGCGTCGAGGGTGGGCGGCAGGTTACCGGTGGGCGGCTGTGCCGGCTGGTCCCCGAAGAGGTACGACGACTGCGGCTGGGGCCGGTCGGTGAGCCACGCCGGACCCTGGTCGGTCGGCGGCTCCGGGCGCCGGGAGGCGTCGTCCGGGTCGATCGGGTCGGTCCAGCGGTACACGCCTGTCCCCTCCACGGGTCGGTTGCGGGCCGGGGTGACGCTACGGGCGCGGCCCGAGCAGCGGCAACGTGGCTAAGAAAGAGTTAAGGCGAAGCGGGCGGGAAGGATGAGGCGTTCACACATTCTTCAGGGCGTACAGTAAAGGCGTCCGGACAGAGCGTGTCCGCGCCCTTGTGGCAGCCCCCGGCGAGTGGCCCGGCCGACGTGGAGATGATCTACGGCCTGCGTCAACTTGACGAAGGAGGGGGTTCGGTTCAATATATAGGTGTCGCCAGTCGCGCCCAGCCATGCCCGATACACCCGGGGTAATGGCAGCCGCGAACATCATGGGCGCGCGTTGGCCGGCCTTTCCGGCAGCGCATATCGAGGAGTTCAGCATGGCGAAGGCCCTCTACGGCCACGTAGGTGCAGCGTCCGACCGACGGCTGCTCGACGAGGTCACCCGACTGCGTGCCAGGGTTCAGGCACTGGAGTTCGAGATCACGCGTCTGCGTGCCGACAACGATCGGCTCGCGGCGGCAGCGGCGGAGGCCGACGACCTCCTCCGTCTCGCCGAGCCCGCGCTGACCTGAGTTCCGGTTGTCGGAAAACTGAATCGCACCACACCGAAAAGCGCGCCGACACTTTGTGCCGGCGCGCAGCCATGTGCGTACCCTTTCGCCGTTGTTCGCAATTCTCGATCTTGCGGCGGCTTCAGCTAATTGCGTCCGAAAATTGTGATCTTGTGGGGTTCGCCCGACCGCGACGACGGGTGCGCCGCGCGGACGCCCCCCACCCGGGTGGGTCGCGTGCCGGTGCGGCCCCGGGCGCGGGTTAGTCTGCGGGTTCACCAGGTCCGCGCAGCCGGCGACGGTACGGCGACCACCGGACGAGGATCGAGAAGGTGCATCTCAAGAGCCTGACGGTGAAGGGCTTCAAGTCCTTCGCCTCCGCCACGACGTTGAAGCTGGAGCCCGGGATCACCTGCGTGGTGGGCCCGAACGGCTCCGGCAAGTCCAACGTCGTCGACGCCATCGCCTGGGTGCTCGGCGAGCAGGGCGCCAAGGCGCTGCGCGGCGGCAAGATGGAGGACGTCATCTTCGCCGGCACCGCCGGCCGGGCGCCGCTGGGCCGGGCCGAGGTCACCCTCACCATCGACAACACCGACGGCGCGCTGCCGATCGAGTACACCGAGGTCTCCATCACCCGCCGGATGTTCCGCTCCGGCGAGAGCGAGTACGAGATCAACGGCGACTCCTGCCGCCTGCTCGACATCCAGGAGCTGCTCTCCGACTCCGGCATCGGCCGCGAGATGCACATCATCGTCGGGCAGGGCCGGCTCGACGGCATGCTGCACGCCAAGCCGGAGGACCGCCGGTCCTTCATCGAGGAGGCGGCCGGCGTCCTCAAGCACCGCAAGCGCAAGGAGAAGGCGCTGCGGAAGCTGGACGCGATGCAGGTGAACCTCAACCGGCTGACCGACCTCACCGCCGAGCTGCGCCGCCAGCTCAAGCCGTTGGGCCGGCAGGCCGCGGTGGCCCGGCGCGCCGCAGCCATCCAGGCCAACCTGCGCGACGCCCGGCTCCGATTGCTCGCCGACGACCTGCACACGCTGCGCACCACGCTGGACCGGGAGATCGCCGACGAGACCGCGCTGCGCGAGCGGCGCGAGCAGATCGAGGGTGAGCACGGCGAGGTGCAGGGCCGACTCGGCGAACTGGAGGCGGCCCTGGCCGAGGACGCCCCGCTGCTGGCGGCGGCCCAGGACACCTGGTACCGGCTCTCCGCGCTCCAGGAGCGGTTCCGCTCCATCGAGCAGCTCGCCCGGGAACGGCTGCGCCACCTGAGCGCCAGCGGCGACGACGAGCGCCCCGGCCGCGACCCGGAGCAACTGGAGGCCGAGTCGCGGCGGGTCCGCGAGCAGGAGGAGGAGCTGCGCGCCGCGCTCACCGACGACCAGATCCGGCTGGCCGAGGCGGTCGAGCACCGGCAGGAGCTGGAACGGCAGCTCGCCGCCGCCGAACGGGAACTGGTGGCCGCCGCCAAGGCCATCGCCGACCGGCGGGAGGGGCTGGCCCGGCTGACCGGCCAGGTCAACTCCGCCCGGGCCCGCACCACGAGCGCCGGCGAGGAGATCGAACGGCTCGCCGTCGCGCACACCGACGCGCTGGGGCGGGCCGAGAGGGCGCAGGCCGACCTGGACGCGGTCGCCGAGCAGTCCACCGAGGCGGACCGGGACAACGCCGACCTGGACGCCCGGCACGCCGAGGCGGTGGCCGTGCAGGAGCAGGCCCAGGCCACGGTGCGCAGCCTCACCGACGGCGAACGCGCCGCCGAGAAGGACGCCGCCACCTGGAAGGCCCGCGAGGAGGCGCTCGCGCTCGGCCTGCGTCGCAAGGACGGCGCCGGGGCGCTGCTCGCCCGCGCCGACCAGGTGCCCGGCCTGCTCGGCGGCCTCGCCGGGCTGCTCACCGTCGCCCCCGGCGACGAGGCGGCGCTCGCCGCCGCGCTGGGCGGGCTCGCCGACGCGGTGGCGGTCAGCGGCGTGGACGAGGCGGTCGAGGCCATGCGTCTGCTCAAGATCTCCGACGCCGGCCGGGCCGGACTGCTGGTCGGCAGCCCCGCCGGTCCCGGCATGGACGGCCCCGTCGACGCGCTGCGCCCGAAGCTGCCGGACGGGGCCCGCTGGGCCCCCGACCTGGTGGAGTGCGCCGCCGGCATCCGCCCGGCCGTGCACCGGGCGCTGCGGGACGTGGCGCTCGTCGAGGACCTCGCCGCCGCGTCCGAGCTGGTCGCCGCGAACCCGGAGCTGCGCGCGGTCACCCCGGACGGCGACGTGGTCGGGGCGTACGCGGCGGCCGGCGGGTCGGCCAAGGCTCCCAGCTTCATCGAGGTGCAGGCCGCCGTCGAGGAGGCCCGGGCCAACCGGGGCACCGCCGAACGTGCCGCCGCCGAGCTGCGCGAGCGGTTGACCGAGGCGCGCGCCGAGGTGGCCGCAGCCAAGGAGGCGGTGCAGCACGCCGCCGCCGCCAAGCGGGAGGCGGAGAGCCACCGCAACGCCGCCGCCCGCCGGCTCGCCGAGCTGGGCGCGGCGGCCCCGCTCCGCAAAGGCCGAGACCGACCGGCTCGGCGAGTCCCGGGCCCGCGCCGAGGCGGCCCGGGAACGCGACCTGGCGACGCTCGCCGAGCTGGAGGAGCGGCTGCGGCTGGCCGAGACGACTCCGCTCGACGCCGAACCGTCCACCGAGGAACGCGACCAGCTCGCCGCGATGGTGCCGCAGGCCCGGCAGAACGAGATGGAGGTCCGGCTCGCGGTGCGTACCGCCGAGGAGCGGGTCGCGTCGATCGCCGGCCGGGCCGACTCGCTGGCCCGGCAGGCCACCGCCGAGCGGGCGGCGCGGGAGCGCGCCGCCGCCCGCCGCGCGGCCCGCACCCGGGGCGCGGAGATCGCCCGCGCCGTGGTCGGCGGCGCCCGCGAGGCGCTCACCCGGCTCACCGTCTCCATCGCCCGGGCCGAGGAGCACCGCGACGCCGTCGCCCGCGAGCGCGCCGCCCGCGAGGCCGAGCTGTCCGAGGTACGCGGCGCGGCCAAGCGTCTCGCCGCCGAGCTGGAGCGGCTCACCAGCCAGGTGCACCGGGACGAGGTGGCCCGGGCCGAGCAGCGGCTGCGCATCGAGCAGTTGGAGGCGAAGGCCGCCGAGGACTTCGGGCTCGACGTGTCCACGCTCGTCGCCGAGTACGGGCCGGACCAGCCGGTCCCGCCCACCGACGCCGACGTCGCGCTCGCCGAGTCCGACGGCCGGCCGGTGCCCGAGCCGGTCCGCTACGAGCGGCCGGTGCAGGAGAAGCGAGCCGCCAAGGCGGAGCGGGAACTGGCCCTGCTCGGCAAGGTGAACCCGCTCGCGCTGGAGGAGTTCGCCGCGCTGGAGGAACGCTTCAAGTTCCTCTCCGAGCAGTTGGAGGACCTGAAGGCGACCCGGCGTGACCTGCTGACCGTGGTCAAGGACGTGGACGAGCGGATCCTGGAGGTCTTCGCCAGCGCGTTCGAGGACACGGCGCGGGAGTTCGAGCAGGTCTTCACCGTGCTCTTTCCCGGCGGCGAGGGTCGGCTCATCCTCACCGACCCGGAGGACCTGCTCACCACCGGCGTCGAGGTGGAGGCCCGGCCGCCGGGCAAGAAGATCAAGCGGCTGTCGCTGCTCTCCGGCGGCGAGCGGTCGCTGACCGCGGTGGCCATGCTGGTGGCGATCTTCCGGGCCCGGCCCAGCCCGTTCTACATCATGGACGAGGTGGAGGCGGCGCTCGACGACGTCAACCTGGGCCGACTGATCACGTTGCTGGCACAGTTGCGGGAGAAGAGCCAGCTGATCGTGATCACGCACCAGAAGCGGACCATGGAGATCGCCGACGCGCTCTACGGCGTGACCATGCGCAGCGGTGTGACCCAGGTGATCAGCCAGCGGCTCAACCGGGCCGAGGACGACGGGCGGGAGACAAGCGAGTGAGTCGGGAACGCGCCACGGCGCTCCTGGTGGACTTCGACGGCGTGCTGCGCCGCTGGGACCCGGCGGTGGCCGCCGGCGTCGAGCGGGACTACGGGCTGACCGAGGGGGTGCTCGGCGAGATCGCGATGTCCTGGGGGCTGCTCCAGCCGGTGCTCGTCGGACAGATGAGCCACGCCGCGTGGATGGCGAGCGTGGCCGACGCGCTGACTCCCTCGCTCGGCGACCCGGCGCGGGCCCGGGCGGCGGTCGACGAGTGGCAGCGCTACCGGGGCGAGGTCGACCCGGACGTGCTGGCCTTCGTCCGCGAGGCGCGGGCCGCCGGCATCCGGGTCGGGCTGGGCACCAACGCCACCGACCTGCTCGACGCCGACCTGGCCGCGCTCGGGCTCACCGACGAGCTGGACGTGGTGGTGAACTCCTCCGTGGTGGGGGTGCACAAGCCGGCGAAGGAATACTTCCAGGCCGCCTGCGCGGCGCTGGACACCCCGCCGGCCCGGGTGCTCTTCGTCGACGACCAGGACCGCGCGGTGGCCGGCGCCCGGGTGGCGGGGCTGTCCGCGCACCGCTGGAGCGGGCCCACCGACCTGCGCTACCTGCGCGCCGCGCTGGCCTACTGAGCCGGCGGCCCCGCCTCAGTCCGGGGCGGGACCGGTCGGTGTCTTCCCGCGCAGGGCGTCGGTGAGCCGTGCGTCCAGGTCGTCCGGTAGCGCACGGCCCTCGATCACCTCCCGCACGTAGCCGCGCAGCACCCGACTGAACGTGACGTAGTGCGGGAAGACCGGCCGGAGCCGGGCCCGGTCGATCGCCGTGCGCAACAGCGGGAGGTAGGGGTAGTTCTCCTTGATGCCGACGTCCTCGTAGACGACGGCCCGGGTCGCGGCGAACCCGCCCTCCTCGAAGAGCGTCCGCTGGCTCTCCTCACCGGTGAGATATTCGATCAACGCCTGGGCGGCCCGGGGCTGCCGGCTCTGCCGGGCGACCGCCAGGTTCTGGCCGCCCAGCACGCTCGGCCCGGGCAGGTCGGTGACGCCGACCCGGGCAGCCGCCGCCGTCATCGCCGCCGACGGTGTCGCGGTCGGGTCGCCGCCGGTCAACTTGCGGTAGGCGACCGGCCAGTTGCGCATGAACGCGACCTCGCCCGCCGCGAACGCCTCCCGGCTCTGGTCCTCGTTCTGGTTGAGCGCCTTGCCGGACACCACGGCCGGCCCGCTGCTCCGCGGGGTCAGCGACCGGAGCGCGTCGGCCAGCCGCTTCGGGTCGATCGACACGTTTCCCTGGTCGTCGACGCGGAGGTCGCCGCCGTGCGCCCAGAGCGCTTCCAACGCGTTGACGGTCAACCCCTCGTAGTTGGCGAGCTGGCTGGTGAAGCCGGCCGCGAGCCCGGGCGTCCGCGCGGTCAGCAGCCGGCTCGACTCGGCCTCGATCTTCGGCCAGTCGAACGGAGGCGCCAGCCCGAGATCCTTGCGGTAGTAGAGGAGCCCGGCGTCGGTGTTGAACGGGAGCGCCCAGAGCCGGTCCTGGTAGCGGCAGGTGCGCAGCGGCTTCTCCAGGAACGACTCGTCCGGTCGGTCGGCGAGCCGGCGCTCGTCGATCGGGCGCAGCAGGTTCTTCTCCGCGAACGCCGCCGTCCAGGTGACGTCGAGATTGAACACGTCGATGTCCTGGTCCCGTTCGTGCTCCCCACGGTTGATCATCTCGGCGTACTGACCGTCCGCCGTCTCGGGCAGGCTGATCATTGTGGCCTGGTTGCGGGGGTTCGCCGCGTTCCAGAGCTTGATGAGCACCTGCCGCTGCTCCCCCTTGCTGTCGTCGCGACCGGTGAGGACGACCAGGTCGCCCGGCTCCAGGCCCTCCGGTCCGGCGACCTTCCACAGCAGGAGCGCGGCCAGCGCGGCCACCAGCACACCGCTCGTCAGGCCGAGCCCGAACGCCCGCCACCAGCCCCGCCGGCCGTTCACCGGCCGCGACCCGGTACTGCGAGTCGGTGTCATCGGTCCGCCCCCTTCCACAGCGCGGTGAACAGCCGGTCCAGCGTCGCGTCGAGGCGGTCGGTCCGGGTGTCGTAGCAGTCGCCCCCGGTGTCCTGCGCGAGGCGGTCGAGCGGCGAGCCCGCGCAGTCCGCGTCGCCCACGGCGAGGACGTAGAGGCGTACGCCGGACAGCTCCGCGGCGGCGGGTGGCGGCCGCCCGGAGGTGTCCTGGCCGTCGGTGACCACCACGAGCGCGCGCAGCGGATCGCCGCTACCGCCCCGGAGCTGGGCCGCGCCCTGCCGGATGGCCTGGTGCAGCGGGGTGTCGCCGGACGGCCGGATCCGCGCGACCGCGGCGCGCAGGCCGCCGGCGACGGCCGCCCCCGGTGGACCGAGCGGCACGATCGACCGGGAGTTGGCGGCCAGAGTCGAAAACGTGCGGAGGCCGAACTCGTCCCGCCCGCCCACCCGCTCCAGGGCCCGCCCGACGCCGTCCACCGCGACGTCGAAGCGGCTCCGGCGTCGATCCTCGCTCGGCTCGCGCATCGAGCCGGACGCGTCCAACGCGACCAGGACGCGGCCCGGCCGGTGTGCGCGGAGGTAGACCCCGAGCGCCCGGTCCTGCTCGCCGGCGACCAGCTCGTGCAGGGGCCGGACGCGGCCGAACGGCCAGTCGAACAACGCGCCGTTGGCGCGGTCCACCGGGGTGGCGGCGGTCACGCCCGGCGGCCGCAGGCCGACGTCGAGCAGGGCCCGCCTGCCCTCCTCCGCGTCGACCAGCCAGCGGGCGAAGGCGGACGCCGCGGCCCGTACCGCGGGGCTCTGCGCCGCCGCCGGCCAGCGGAGTCGGGCGACCGTGCGGAACAACAGCGGCGAGTCGGACGGGTAGAACGCCTGCAACCGCTCGGCCGCCGGCGGCGCGTGCTGGGCCGGGCAACCGGTGCCGAGCGGTCGGCCCTGGTTGAAGCGCACCAGCGCCTGCTCGGTGAGCACCACGGCCGGCGTGTGGCCCCCGGGGGCGGCGATGGCACGCGTCCGCTGCCGGCAGAGCACCGCGAGGTCGTCGCCGATCGGGTACGCGCCGGCGTCCAGCGCCTTGTCCACCCACCGCTCGACGTCGTGCCGGGCCGTCGACGGGGAGGCCAGCCGCCGCTCGTCGCCGTAGAGCGCGTAGGTGGCCAGGCGGGCGGGGGCGGAGACGGTGGGATCCGCGCGTACCACGCCCTCACCGCCGGAGATCGTCGGCGCGGTGGTCGCACCGGAGGCGTCGGGGAACAGCTCCCGCCACGTCCGCCCCATCCGGCGTGCCGCGTCGACGGCGTCGCCGGCGGCGACCTGCGCCTGCGGGACGCCGAGCACCAGCGGAGACGCGGCGATCTCGGTCACCCCGTCGACCACGCCCGCCCCGGCCGTGCCCAGGCGCTTCACGTCGACCGCCGACTCCGGCAGCCACAGGTCCGGGTGCGGCCCGACATCCTGGAGCTAGCGGTGACCCGGCGCGCCCGACGAGTCCCAGTGGGCACCGATGCCGGCCCGGACGTCGTCGGCGCCGGCGGGGTAGAGGTAGAGCCGGGCCAGCGCGCAGCCCCGGTGCTGCCGCGCGGACCACCGCTCGAACGCGTCCGCCACCTCGCGGTAGGGCTCCAACCCGGTGGCCGAGGTGGCCACCCGCACCTGCGGCGGCTGGAAGCAGCCGGCCCCGACGGCGGCGACCGGGCCGGCGTACCCGGCGGCGGCGCACAGGAGCGTCCAGACCGCGAGGATCGGCACGACGACGCGCCGGGGCAGCGCGCCGCAGGTGACGGGACGCGGCGTCGCCGCGACCGCCAGGCGCCGCAACCGGTGCACCGGGCCGTGGCCGGGCGGGGGCGTCGGCGCCTCCCGGCCCGCCCGGGCCACCCGGATCACGCCCTGCTTCCGGTAGACCGAGAGGGTGGGGCGCTGCCGCGGGCTGACCTCGTGGACCCGCTCGTCGACGTACTGGTAGAGCTCGTCGGTGTCGACGACGCCGTCGCCGTTCCGGTCGGCCGCACCGGTGCGCAGACCGTCCACCACCGCGCGGGTGAAGACACCCTGACCGTCGCGCTCGAAGCTGAGTTCGGTGCCGGCACAGGACGTGATCACGACGTGTCCGCGACTGCGGAACGGGCCGGTCAGGTCGGCGTCGTGCGCGCCCCGGGCCCGCTCGTCGCGCGCGAAGGCGTCGCTGTAGCAGCAGTCGAGCAGCACCACGATCTGCTTCGCCCGGCTGTCGGCCATCTCGTGCCGGATGTCGGCGGCGGACAGCGCGGTCGCCCGGATCAGGTGGCTGTCGTGCTCGGAGTCGCGGGCGGCGAAGAACAGGTCACCGGCCGCGTCCTTCAGCCCGTGCGCCGAGATGTGCAACAGCAGCAGGTCGTCGGGCTCGGTGTTGTGGAAGAAGACCGCGACGGCGCGCCCCACGGCGTGGACCGTGCGGTTGCGCAGCACGCGGACGTCGTCGAAGGCGCCGATCGCCGGGTTCTTCAGCACCTCGCGGAGGGAGTCCGCGTCCGCCACGGTGCCGGGAAGGGGGCGAACTGAGGATCCGCATAGGCCTCGTTCGCGATGATCAGCGCTCGTCTCATCGTTCCGGTGGGAACAACCGGTCGACGAACGCCTCGATCAGCCGGCGCTGCTCGTCGGCCGTGGCCCGGTCGACGACCAGCTCGTGCTCGCCGATGCGCACCTCGACCCGACCGCGACCGCGCCGCCGCTGCCACTCCCCGACGCCCCCGAGCACCCCGACGACGAGGTCCGCCTGGGCGGTCAGGGCGGCGAGCAGGGTGCCCAGTTCGGCGAGTTCACCGGCCCGGGCGCCGTCCGGCGCGACCGTGGCCGACTCCGCCGGGCGGACCGAACGGACGCCGTCGAGCCGGCGCAGCTCCCGGTGCAGGCGGTGGGTGGCTTCCTCGGTCGCGTCGTCGTCGTCATCGATGGTGACGATCCGAACCACCACGGTGTCCATTGATCGAAGGCTATCAGCTCTCCGCCAACCGGTCGGTAACATTCCGTACACAAAGGTGGTTGCGCCCGTCAGCGTCGCGCCCGGCCGGCGGTCACCCGGTCCAGCAGGTTGACGGTGGCCCGGGCCAGGCGGGCGTCGGCCACCGCCGGGTCGGCGAGCACCCGGGTCCAGCCCAGCGAGCCGGCGGCGAACACCCATGCCCCGGAGGCGGCCCGGTAGAGCCGGCTCTGCTGCACCTGCGGCGTGCCCTGGTGCCGGTAGGGTGACTCGGCCAGCAGCGCCTGCTCCGTGGCCTCGGGGCCGGCGAAGCGGGCCATGCGCCGGTCGGCCTCGCCCCACACCACCTCGGGGATCAGGTCGCCGTCCCGGACCCCGGTGCCGGCCCAGAACCAGTGCCCGGCGTCGCGCACCACGAGCGGGGCGTACCCGTCGACGGTGCTGACGTACTGGGCGCCGACGAACTGCTGCTCGGGCTGGCCGGCCGTCCGCCACCTCGTGGTGGGTGGCATCGGGCCGGACGCCGGCCGGCTCTCCTTGGCGCACCGGACCAGGCGGTCGTCCCGGTCGTCCGCGCCGTAGCGGATCCGCCAGTAGCAGTTGTTCGCGCCCAGGAAGACCAGGCTGGTGCCGGCGTCGCGGGCGCCGACCACCGCCCGGCGCGTCGGCGCCGACCAGTACTCGTCGTGGCCGGGGAAGACGACCGCCCGGAACCGGGCCGGGTCCACCCGCCCGGTGTGCAGGTCCTCGCTCGTGGCGTACCCCAGATCCAGGCCCAGGCCCTCCACCCAGCGGACGAAGCAGATGTCGTGGTCGGCCAGGGCCGGCAGGCCGGTGCCGGCGTACGGCCGGTCGTGGCTGACCGCCCGGGCCCGGCGCTCCCCGCTGCGGTGCCCGGCGGTGTCGAAGCCGTAGTAGAGGCTGGCGCCGGTGCGCCCGTCCTCCGGCCACCGGTTGTAGGCCTGCCAGGTGCTGGTCGGCAGCACCACCAGCGCTCCGCCGCCGGGCGCCGGCGGGCGCACCACGAAGGGGATCCACTGGTGGTGACCGGAGGCGCTGGCGAGCAACGCGAGGTGGAGCCCGCTCCCCCGGCCCGGCGGCACCGTCGGTCGCCACCCCGGACGCCAGTCGCAGCGGACCGCGCCGGTGGCCGGATCCGCGCGCGGCGGGCCCTGGGGAACGCCGTCCAGCCACGGGCTGACCGCCACCCGCCGCGCGCCCGCACCCCGGTAGTGGCCGAGGCGGAAGATCGTGATCCGGTACTTCTGCGGCTGGGCGACCGAGACCTGGAACCGCAGTTCCGCGCCGGGGGCGACGCTCGTGGCGTGCACGTAGCCGGCGATCTCGCCGGGCCCGTCCTGGGCGAACCGGAGCCCGGTCAGCCGGAAGTCGGCCGCGCCGGGCCTGGTGTTCTCGACCGCGACCGGGCCGGCACCGGACGGGCGGCGCGTGGTCGCCCGGACCGGCGCGCCCGGATCGCCCGGGCCGGTGCCCAGCGCCGTCGCCCCGAGCGCGCCGAGAATGCCCAGTGCCCGTCGTCGAGTGTGCCCCATCCCCGTCCCCGTCCACCTGGTCGCCTGCGTCCGGCGGTTCCGGTGCCTCGGCTGCGGGCCCGGCGGGGCCGGGGTGATCGGAACCGGCCACGGCCGTTCAGCCGCTAGACGTCCCGGGCCGGCGGGGCGTTGCCGCGAACGGTCACTTGTGGACGATCAGGGGTCGGGCGTCGGCCGTTCGGCCGAGCGGGTGGGTGGCCGGTCAGGAGCCGGTGACGCCGTCGATGCGTTCGCGGATCAGGTCGGCGTGGCCGTTGTGCCGGGCATACTCCTCGATCATGTGCACGTACACCCAGCGGAGGCTGATCTCGCGGGTGCCGCCGTCGCGCCGGGTGTGCGGGAACGTGTGCTCCAGCGGCAGGTCGGCCACCGCCAGGTCGGCCGCCTCGATCTCGGCGCTCAGGGCGGCGAACGCCTCGGCCGGGTCGGCGTCGGCGATGTCGTTGAGGTCGGCGTCCGGGTCGACGCTGTAGTCGTACATGTGGGGCAGGTCCAGGCCGGCCGCGTGACGGCGGAACCACCAGCGCTCCACGTCGGCCATGTGCCGCACCAGGCCGAGCAGGGTCAGGCCGGAGGGCTCGACGCTGCGGGTGCGCAGTTGCTCGGCGGTGAGGCCGGCGCACTTGAGGCGCAGGGTGTCACGGTGGTTGTCGAGCCAGCCTCGCAGCATGGCGCGCTCGTCAGCGATGAACGGCTCGTCGCGGCGGTCGACGTCGGGTGCTCTCCAGGTCATGATCGCAGATGTTAAGCGGGGGCCCCTTTACAACGCGAGGCGTTAAGCGGGGGCCCCTCCTTACACCCTCCGCTCGAACGGCAGTGACCGGGGCCGCGGGCCGTACCGCTCACGCTCCGGTGCGCTCATCGTCAGTCCCGCCCTCCGGTCCCGATCACCACCGCGTCGTTGCCGGCCGCGACCGTCGACTCCCGCTCGACCTCACCGGAGATCGGGTCGCCGTTGGTGCGGCGCAGCGGCACCTCCCGGATCAGCACCACGGCGATCAGGGCGAGCAGCCCGAACGGTGCGGCGGCCAGGAAGATGTCGCCGGCGCCGTGCCCGTACGCGGACTCCACCACGGCGCGGATCGGGGCGGGCAGCGCGTGCACGTCGGGCAGCGCGCCGCCGCCACCGGAGGCGGGGGCCGCGACGCCGATCCGGCTCAGCCCGTCGGCGAGGTAGCCGGTCACCCGGTGGCCGAGCAGCGCGCCGAGCGCGCTCACGCCGACCGCGCCGCCGAGGCTGCGGAAGAAGGCCACCACCGAGCTGGCCGCGCCCAGCTCGTGCGTGCCGACCGTGTTCTGCACGGCCAGCACGAGGTTCTGCATGGTCATGCCGAGGCCCAGGCCGATCAGCGCCATGAAGACCGCGAGCCGCCAGTACGGGGTGTCCGCCCGCATGCTGCCCATCAGCGCGAAGCCGGCGGTGAGCAGCGTCGAGCCGGCGACCAGCCAGCGCTTCCACCGGCCGGTGCTGGTGATGATCCGGCCGACCACGGTGGAGGCGACCAGCAGGCCGCCGATCATCGGCAGCGTCATCAGGCCGGCCATGGTCGGGCTCTCGCCGCGGCTGATCTGGAAGTACTGGCCCAGGAAGACCGAGGCGCCGAACATGCCGACGCCGACCGCGACGCTGGCGAGCACGGCGAGCGTGATGGTGCGGTTGCGGAACAGCCGCGGCGGGATCATCGGCTCGGCGGCGCGCTGCTCGACCCGGACGGCGAGCACTCCGAGCAGCGCCGCGCCGGCCACCATGACCGCGCTGGTCCAGGAGATCCACTCGTACCGGTCGCCGGCCAGGGTGATCCAGACGAGCAGCAGCGAGACGGCGGCGGTGATCAGGGTGGCGCCCCACCAGTCGATGGTCACCTTGCGCTTGACCACGGGCAGGTGCAGCGTCTTCTGGAGCACGACCAGGGCGAGCACGGCGAACGGCACGCCGACGTAGAAGCACCAGCGCCAGCCGAGCCAGTCGGTGTCCACGATCACGCCGCCGATCAACGGGCCGCCGATGGTGCCGACCGCCATCACCGCGCCGAGGTAGCCGCTGTAGCGACCGCGCTCACGCGGGGCGATCATCGTCGCCATGATCACCTGGGCCAGGGCGGTGAGACCGCCCGCGCCGACGCCCTGCACCACGCGGCAGGCGATCAGCTCGCCGGTGGACTGGGCCTGCCCGGCCAGCACCGAGCCCAGCACGAAGACCGCGAGGGCGAGCTGGACCAGGATCTTCTTGCTGGTCAGGTCCGCGAGCTTGCCCCAGATCGGGGTGGTGGCGGTGGTCGCGAGCAGGGTCGAGGTGACCACCCAGGTGTACGCGGACTGGGTGCCGTGCAGGTCGGTGATGATCCGCGGCAGCGCGTTGGAGACGACAGTGGACGAGAGGATCGCGACGAACATGCCCAGCAGCAGGCCGGAGAGCGCCTCCAGGATCTGCCGGTGGGACATGTCGACGGCGGTCGCCGTCCGGGTGGGCGCTGTCGCCTGCGTCATCGTGGAGTGCCTCCGAAGCGGGGGAAGAGAGCGTCTTGGTTGCCTTGAGCAACAACTTCGCGCGGTGCGGCTCCTATTCCCTTGGGGGCGGGGTCAGAACGTCTCGTTGAACCGGTGCATCAGCCGGGCGAAGGCCGCCACGTCCTCTTTCGGCCAGCCTTCCAGCGATCGTCGGATCTGTCCGAGTCGGGCGGCGCGGGCTGCGTCGAACCGCCGGGTGCCCTCCTCGGTGAGGCTGAGCTGGGCGGCCCGCCGGTCGGTCGGATCCGGGTCGCGGCGCACCAGGCCCAGCGCCTCCAGGCCGCCGATCTGCCGGCTCAGCGTGCCCTTGCCGATGCCCAGCTTGACAGCCAGGTCGGTGAGCCGGATCTGGCCCGAGCGCCGCAGCCAGAGCAGCAGCCCGTAGGCGTTCGGCTCCAGGTTCGGATGGACCTCGCGGGCGATCTCCCAGGACAGCGCCCGGCCGCGGCGCAGCAACGCGGTCAACTCGTGCTCCACGGCGCGCAGCGTCTCGTCCACGGTCAGAGGATAGTCACGACTCGTCGCTGAGCTGCTGGCGCGCCACCGGCCGCAGCGCGCCGTCGCTGGTGGTGCCCTCGATCACCACGGCGGCCGACCGGCCCTGGTGGGTCAGCGTGGCCACCGCGTTGCCGAAGTAGGGACCGGCCAGCTTCCGCCACCGCACCAGCGGCCGGCGCACCCCGGCCGAGCGGGCCAGCGCCCGGGTCGCCCCGGGGTTCCAGCCGAGCTTCATCAGCGGCCGCATCCCGGCCGGCACCTGGTTGTGGATCGGCGAGCAGGTGAGCTGGTGCACCGGGGTCTCCACCCCGCGGTCGGCGAACCGGGCCCGGGCCACGTACGAGTGGTGCACGTCGCCGGAGAGCACGCTGATCGAGGCCGGGCGCGGATACGCCGGACCGGCCCCCACCCGCGCGCCGGGGGGCGCCGCGGCGCCGCTGCCCAACCGGGCGAACAGTTCGCCGAGCGCGTCGAAGGAACGCCGGAACGCCGCCCAGTGCTCCAGGTCCCAGGCCCGGCGCATCTGCTCGGCCAGCCGCGCCACCCAGGGCCGGCCGGAGTCGGCGAGGCGCTCGTTCCACGCCTCCAGGTGGTGGATCCCCGGCGGCAGCAGCCAGGGCAGCGAGGCGCCCACCACCAGGTGGTCGTAGGCGCCGTGCGCCTGGTCGAGGAACCACGACCACTCGCCCGGCGGCAGCATCGCCCGGTGGCCCGGCAGGAGCACCCGGCTGGACCGGTTGTCCAGCATGACCAGGCGGGTCCGCCCCAGGTCCAGCGAGTAGCTCCACTGATATTGCACGGCCCGCCAACGCTCGGTGTCGTGCGCCAGGTCGGCCTCGGTGTCCACCCGCTCGCCGAACTCGTGCAGCACGCCGGTGGCGTCCTCGGCGGCCACCACCTTGGCGTAGACCGGGTCGACGGCGATCTCGTCCGGGCTGAGGTTGCCCAGATGCTGGTAGACCCAGTAGGAGGCGAGGCCGCTGCGGATCCGCTCGGCCCACCACGGCTCCTCGCGCATGTCCGCCCGCCACGACTGCGAGGTGTTCCAGTCGTCGATGACCTCGTGGTCGTCGAAGATCATCACGCTCGGCACGGTGGAGAGCAGCCAACGGATCTCCGGGTCGCGCCAGGACTCCAGGTAGAGCTTCGTGTACTCGTCGAAGCTGACCACCTGCGTCGCCGGGGCGTCCTTCGGCCGCCGCCGGCGGCGCTTGAGCAGCTTGCGCACGGTCGGCGAGGTCTCGTCGGCGTAGACCTGGTCGCCGAGCAGCACCAGCAGGTCGGGGAGCGTCACCTCGTCGGGCGTGGCCATCACCCGCCGGGCGTACGCGTCGAGCGCGTCCGGCGGCAGCTTGCGCGCGGTGGAGTGCTGGGTGGTCTCCCGGCAGGAGCCGAAGACCAGGCGTACCGGCTGGTCGCCGTCGTCGGCCGCCCGGGTCCGGATCACGCTGGGTGGGAACCCGCTGTCCGGCAGTGGCCAGGCCACCTCGTCGTCGACCAGCACCTCGTACTCGGCGGAGCTGTCCGGGGTGAGCCCGGTCACGACCACTATCGCGTAGTGGTGGTCGTACGCGGAGAAGGTCGGCGAGCTGCCGGTGGCGCCGTCGGCCGTGCGGACGGTGACCACGGCGGGCGCGCTCGTCTCCACCCAGACGGTGGCCCGCGTGTCGACCACCCGGCGCAGCAGTGGGCCGATGAGCAGGCGGGAACCGGGCACGACGACTACCTCCGACAAGATCGATTGGCGCTTCCCTACCCGGCCGGCGGTTGCGGTACGCCTTCCAGCAGCGAGCGTACCCGCAGGTTGTTCGCGTGCCGAGGCCGTGAGTGGGACGCCGTCGCCGGCATCTGACAGGATTTCGGGCATGAAGGAATACCTCCTCGTCGCCCTCGCCCTGCTCGGCGTGCTGATCATCGGCGGCCTGAGCCTCGTGGTGCCCCGGCTGCGCCGGCGCCCGGAGCCGCCGTTGCCGACCACCGAGGTCGACACCCGCACCGAGGAGGACCTGGCCGGCCCACCGGTGGAGGCCCCCGAGGCGGAACTGAGCACCGGCGTGGTGGTCGAGGCACCGCCGGTCGGCGCGCCGCCGATCGAGGTGCCCGAACCCACCGCCGGCCGGCTGGTGCGGCTGCGCTCCCGGCTGTCCCGCTCCCAGAACGCGTTCGGCAAGGGCCTGCTCGGCCTGCTCAGCCGGGACCGCCTCGACGAGGACACCTGGGAGGAGATCGAGGACAGCCTGATCACCGCCGACGTCGGCATCGACTCCACCCGGGAGATCGTCGACCGGCTGCGCGAGCGGACCCGGGTGCTCGGCACCCGCACCGGTGACGAGCTGCGCGCGCTGCTCGCCACCGAGCTGGTCAACGCGCTCGACCCGGGCCTGGACCGGTCGCTGCGGACCGCGCCCACCGACGGCGTGCCGGCGGTGGTGCTGGTGGTCGGCGTCAACGGCGCCGGCAAGACCACCACCTGCGGCAAGATCGCCCGGGTGCTGGTGGCGGACGGCCGGACCGTGCTGCTCGGCGCGGCCGACACGTTCCGGGCCGCCGCCGCCGACCAGTTGGAGACCTGGGGCGGCCGGGTGGGCGCGGAGACGGTCCGTGGGCCGGAGGCCGCCGACCCGGCCAGCGTCGCGTTCGACGCGGTCAAGCGCGGCATCGACGTCGGCGTCGACACCGTGCTCATCGACACCGCCGGCCGGCTCCAGAACAAGGTCGGCCTGATGGACGAGCTGGGCAAGGTCAAGCGGGTGGTGGAGAAGCACGGCCCGATCGACGAGACGCTGCTCGTGCTGGACGCCACCACCGGCCAGAACGGCCTGGAGCAAGCGCGGGTGTTCACCGAGGCGGTGAACGTGACCGGCGTGGTGCTGACCAAGCTCGACGGCACGGCCAAGGGCGGCATCGTGATCGCCGTGCAGCGCAAGCTGGGCATTCCGGTCAAGCTGGTCGGCCTCGGCGAGGGCAAGGACGACCTGGCCCCGTTCGACCCGGCGCAGTTCGTCGACGCGTTGCTCGGCACCGAGCCGCTCGCCCGGGACGCGTAGCCTCTCCCGTGACGACCGACGATCGCGCCTACGCGGGGTGGCGCGACCCCAGCAATCCGGCGCCACGCCTCGGGAGACCGTACGTGACTTCGCAGGAGATCCCGCTGCACGGCGGGAACGTGAGCACCGTGGTCCGGGTGGGCGACACGGTCCGGCGCAACGCCGGCCCGTGGACCCCCTCGGTGCACGCGCTGCTGCGCCACCTGGAATACGTCGGCTTCACCGGCGCGCCCCGAGCGCTCGGCATGGACGAGCGCAACCGGGAGGTCTTGTCATACCTGGAGGGGGAGTGCGGGGAATACCCGCTGGCCCCGCACTGGGTCACCGACGAGGCCCTGGTCACCGTGGCCACCATGCTGCGGATGTTCCACGACGCCCAGTACGGCTTCACCCCGCCGCCCGGCGCGGTCTGGCGCTCGTTCGGGCCGCCCCCGCCGGACACCGAGGTCATCTGCCACCACGACGCGGCGCCGCACAACGTGATCTGGCGCCCGGACGGCACGCTCGGGCTGATCGACTTCGACCTCGCCTCGCCCGGCGCCCGGATCTACGACGTGGCGTACGCGGCCTGGACCTGGGTGCCGATCTTCTCCGACCGGGACTCCGTCACGCTCGGCTGGAAGCGCCCCGACCGGCCGCGCCGGCTGCGGCTCTTCGCCGACGCGTACGGGCTGATCCCGCGGGACCGGCACCGGCTCATCCGCACCATCCGCAAGCGCATCGTCGACCACGTCGAGGGCATCCGGCGGATGGCCGCCGCCGGCGAGCCGGCGTTCGTCCGGATCGTGCACAAGGGCCACCTCCGCCGGCCGATGCGGGACCTGCGCCTGCTCGACTACGAGCGGCACCACCTGGAGTACGCGCTGCGCTGAGCAAGATCGGCGTTCTTCACACGCCGGAAACAACCCGTCACGTGTCGGAAATCGAGCGGTGTCGGTGCAGGAAACAGCGGCCGACCAAGCTTCCGCGCAACCGGCGTACGGGCGACGCTGCCCCGGAAGCCGCGAAGGAGGGAACTTCACCTTTAGGAGGCCAGCGTGCCTGAAGCACCGACGATCGACGGCGGCAACACCGTTTGGCTGCTGGTTTCGACCGCTCTCGTGCTGCTCATGACCCCCGGCCTGGCGCTGTTCTACGGCGGCCTCAACAGGTCCAAGGGCGTGCTCAACATGATGATGATGAGCTTCTCGGCCATCGGGCTCATCTCTGTTCTGTGGTGGTTCTACGGTTTCAGCGTCGCGTTCGGCAGCGACGTCAACGGGCTCTGGGGCGACCCGGGCGCCTACCTCGGCACCAAGACGTTCCTCGCCGAGACCGACCTCTGGGGCGCCACGGCGGACAACCCCAGCGGCATCGGCATCCCGCTCTACGTGTTCATGGCGTTCCAGATGGTCTTCGCGGTGATCACCGTCGCGCTGATCAGCGGCGCCATCTCCGACCGGGCCAAGTTCTCCGGCTGGCTGCTCTTCGCGTTCGGCTGGGCCACCCTGGTCTACTTCCCGGTCGCGCACTGGGTGTGGGGCGGTGGCGTCATCGGCGCCAAGCTCCACGCGCTCGACTTCGCCGGCGGCACCGCGGTGCACATCAACGCCGGTGCGGCGGCGCTCGGCGTGGCGCTGGTGCTCGGCAAGCGGGTCGGCTGGCCCCGGGAGGGCATGAAGCCGCACAACATCCCACTCGTCGCGCTCGGCGCCGGTCTGCTCTGGTTCGGCTGGTTCGGCTTCAACGCCGGCTCCGAGCTGACCGTCGACTCGGTGGCCGGCCTGGCGTTCCTCAACACCCAGCTCGCCACCGCCGCGGCGGTGCTCGGCTGGCTGCTGGTCGAGCGGATCAAGGACGGTCGCCCGACCATGGTCGGCGCCTCCTCCGGCGCGGTGGCCGGTCTGGTCGCCATCACCCCGGCCTGCGGTTTCATCACCCCCTGGGCGGCGGTCCTGCTCGGCGGTGTGGCCGGCGCGGTCTGCGCGCTCGCCATCAGCCTGAAGTACAAGCTCGGCTACGACGACTCGCTCGACGTGGTCGGCGTGCACTTCGTCGGCGGCTGGATCGGCTCGCTGTGGCTCGGCCTGTTCGCCACCAACTCCGTCAACAGCGCGATCGGCGACGTGGTCGGCGCCTCCGACGGCCTGTTCTACGGCGGCGGCCTGACGCAGCTCGGCCGGCAGGCGCTGGCCGGTCTGATCGTCACCGTCTGGTCGGGTGGCGTGGCCTGGCTGCTCGCCTTCGCGATCCAGAAGACGATCGGCTTCCGGGTGTCGGCCGAGGCCGAGGTCGACGGCATCGACGTCGCCGAGCACGCGGAGAGCGCGTACGACCTGTCGCCCACCACGGGCAGCAGCACGAGCGCGTTCGCCATGGCCGGGATCGGCGGCACCAGGCCGAGCCCCGAGCCCGCCGACGAGGCGGACGAGTCCGCGCCGGTCAGCGAGAAGGTCGCCGGTTAACGTTCCAGGGATGGAGGGGTTGGACATGAAGCTGGTGACCGCGGTCATCAAGCCGTACCAGTTGGACGCGGTGAAGGAGGCCCTGCACGCGCTCGGCGTGGCCGGGCTGACCGTCAGTGAGGTGCAGGGCTACGGCCGGCAGAAGGGGCACACCGAGGTCTACCGGGGTGCCGAGTACACGGTCGAGTTCCTGCCCAAGATCCGGGTCGAGGTGCTCACCGACGAGATCGACGTCGACAAGATCGTGGACGCGATCGTGAGCGCTGCCCGGACCGGCAAGATCGGCGACGGCAAGGTCTGGGTGACCGGCGTCGAGGAGGTCGTCCGGGTACGTACCGGCGAGCGCGGGCTCGACGCCCTCTGACGACGGAACCCGCCGACGTGACCTCGTTGACCACGGCCACCGGCCCCACCGGGTCCGGCGCGCCCGTGGTCAACGAGGTCGTCGGCGTACCGGGTGGCGTCGGTGACGCGGCCCGGTCCGCCCGGGCCGACGCGTTCGACGCCTGGCTGCGTCGGATCTTCCCGGCGCGGTCCGGCGTCGCGCTCGTCGCGGTGGGCGGGCTCGGCCGCCGCCAGTGCGCCCCCTACGGCGACCTCGACCTGGTGCTGCTGCACGCCGGCGTGGCCGGCATCGACGAACTGGCCGCCTCGCTCTGGTATCCGATCTGGGACGCCGGGCTGCGGCTCGACCACTCGGTGCGCACCGTCGCCGAGGCGCTGTCGGTGGCCCAGGACGACGTCAAGGTCGCGCTCGGCCTGCTCGACGCCCGGCACGTGGCCGGCGACCCGGCCCTGACCGGCCAGCTCGCCCGCACCGCCACCGACCACTGGCGGCGCACCGCCATCCGCCAGCTCCCCGGCCTGCGGGAGATCACCGCCGCTCGCTGGGAGGCCCACGGCGAGCTGGCGTTCCTGCTGGAGGGCGACCTCAAGGAGGCCGCCGGCGGCCTGCGCGACGTCGGCATCCTGCGCGCCATCGCCACCGCGGGCGTCACCGACGCGCTCCGCCCGGCCGTGCACGCCGCGCACCGACGACTGCTGGACACCCGCGACGCCCTGCACCAACAGGTGCGGCGCCGGGTCGACCGCCTGCTCGCCCAGGAGCGCGACGGCGTGGCCAAGCAGCTCATGCTCGACGAGGGGGACGCGCTGCTGCGGCTCGTCGCCGGCGACGCGCGTACCGTCAGCCACGCCCTGGACGACGCCTGGCGGGCCGCCGACCGGCTCCGCTCCGGCCGGCACCGGGCCGCGCCCGGCCGGCCGCTGCGCCGACCGGTCGCCCGCGACGTCGTCGAGCAGGACGGCGAGCTGGTGCTCGCCCGCACCGCGATCGGGGCCCGCCCCGACCCGAGCCTGTCGCTGCGGATCGCGGCCGCGGCGGCCACCACCCGGCTGCCCATCGCCCGGGCCACCTGCGAGTGGCTGGCCGCCTACTGCCCGCCGCTGCCCGCGCCCTGGCCGCCGGCCGCCCGGGCCGCGCTGACCACCCTGCTCGGCGCCGGTGCGGGCCTGGTGCCGGCGTGGGAGACCTGCGACCGGTACGGGCTGATCGACGGCTGGCTGCCCGAGTGGACCCGGCTGCGCAGCCTGCCGCAGCACAACCCGGTGCACCGGTTCACCCTCGACCGGCACCTGGTGCAGACCGCGTACGAGGCGAGCCGGCACACCCGCGACGTGGAACGACCGGACCTGCTGCTGCTCGGCGCGTTCCTGCACGACATCGGCAAGGGCCTGCCCGGGGACCACTCGACCGTCGGGGCCCCGCTGGCCGAGGCGGTGGCCGCCCGGATCGGGCTGCCCCCGGCCGAGGCGGCGCTGATCGGCACGCTGGTCCGCCTGCACCTGCTGCTGCCCGACGTGGCCACCCGACGCGACCTGTCCGACCCGAAGACCGTCGCCGGGGTCGCCGAACGGGTCGGCGACACCGGCACCCTGGAGCTGCTGCACGCCCTCGTCCAGGCCGACGCCGCCGCGACCGGCCCGGCCGCCTGGTCCGGCTGGAAGGGCCGGCTGGTCGCCGAACTGGTGGCCCGGGTGCGCACCACCCTGGACACCGGCGTGGTGCCCGCCCCGCCGGCCCCCGACCCGGCGCTCGTCGCCGGGCCGCTCCCGGTCGTACACCTGGGGGCGGACCGGGTGGCGGTGGCCGCCGCCGACCGGCGGGGGCTGCTCGCCACGGTGGCCGGCTGCCTGGCCCTGCACCGGCTGGAGGTGATCTCCGCGGACGCCGCCACGGTCGACGGGCGGGCCCTGGTCGAGTGCCGGGTGCAACCGCGCTACGGGCTGGCCCCCGACCCGATCGCGCTCAGCGCCGACCTGCGGCGCGCGGTCGCCGGCGACGTCTCGGTCATCCAGCGCCTGCGCGGCCGGGCCCTGGCGGCCCGGGGCCAGGGCGCGGCCCCCCGGGTGGTCTGGCACCGGGAGGCGGCCACCGACGCGGTGCTGCTGGAGTTGCGGGCGGCCGACGCGGCCGGCCTGCTCTACCGGGTCACCTGCGCGCTGGACGAGGCCGGCGCCCAGGTGCGGGCTGCCCGGATCTCCACCCTCGGCGGCGACGTGGTCGACGCGTTCTACCTCGTCGGCGGCTGGCCCCCTGCGGAGCAACGCGCCCGCGTCGAGGCCGCCGTGCTCGCCGCGGTGTAAGGCGGGGCCCCCTCTTAACGTTTCCGGTATAGGCGGGGCCCCCGCTTAACACCCCCGGGCTACGCCCGCTGACGTACGCGGGGAGCCGTCATCGGGTCGACGCGGGGCGTGGCCGGCGGCGGGACGCTCTACGGCATGAACCTGCCAGTGCGGACCGAAGGGCTCACCAAACGGTACGGCGGCCTGACCGCCGTACGGAATCTCGACCTGACCGTGCGGGCCGGCGAGGTGTACGGCTTCCTCGGCCCCAACGGCGCCGGCAAGACCACCACGCTGCGCATGCTGCTCGGCCTGATCCGGCCCAGCGCCGGGACGGTACGGCTGCTCGGCCGCACGCCCGGCGCCGGGCGGCTCACGGGCGTCGGCGCGCTGATCGAAGGACCGGCGTTCTACCCCTACCTGTCCGGCCGGGACAACCTGCGGGTGCTGGCCCGCTACGCCGGGGTCGGCGCGGACCGGGTCGACACCGTGCTGGACCTGGTCGACCTCGCCGGCCGGGCGGGCGACCGGTACGCCGGCTACTCGTTGGGCATGAAGCAGCGGCTCGGGGTGGCCGCCGCGCTGCTGAAGGACCCGCGCCTGCTGATCCTGGACGAGCCCACGAACGGCCTCGACCCGGCCGGCATGGCGGACATGCGGACCCTGATCCGGCGGCTCGGCTCGGCCGGATCGACGGTGCTGGTCTCCAGTCACCTGCTCGGCGAGGTCGAGCAGGTCTGCGACCGGGTCGGCGTGATCGCCCACGGCGCGCTGGTGGCCGAGGGCAGCGTCGACGAGCTGCGCGGCACGGCCGGGCTGCGGCTGCTCGCCGACCCGCTGGACGAGGCGGCGAGCCGCGCCCGGGAACTCGTCGGCGCGGACCGGGTACGCGTCGTCGACGGCGGGCTGGAACTGGCGGTCGAGCCGGAGCGGGCGGCCTGGCTGAACGCCGAACTGGTCGGCGCCGGGCTCGCCGTGCGCGAGCTGCGGCCCCGGGAGCGGGACCTGGAGCAGATCTTCTTCGACCTGGTGGAAAGGGGTACGGCCGATGTCGCGTAGTTTCCGCGCCGAACTGGTCAAGCTGGTCCGGCGGCCGGCCGCCTGGCTGCTGCTGGCCATCACGCTGGCGCTGTCGCTGATCTTCACCTACCTCTTCCCGTACGCCGGGGTGGCCGGGGGCACCGACGGCCCGAACACGGACCGGGCGCTGCCCGCCATGCTCCCCGACCACCTGGTCGGCAACTCGCTCGGCGGCCTGCCGGTCTTCCTCGGCGCGATCCTGCTGATCCTCGGCGTGCTCACGGTCGGCGGCGAGTACGGCTGGGGCACCTGGAAGACCGTGCTCACCCAGGGGCCGACCCGGATCGAGGTGTACGCCGGCAAGCTGCTCGCCCTCGCCCTCGCCGCGCTGGCCGTGGTGCTCGCCGTGTTCGCGGTCGGCGCGGTGGCGGCCACGCTCATCGCGTCCGCCGAGGCCCAGTCGGTGCGCTGGCCGTCCGTCGGTGACCTGGTGGTCGGCGTCGGCGCGGGGTGGCTCATCGCGACGATGTGGGCGATGCTCGGTGCCGTGCTCGCGGTCGCGTTGCGCGCGGTGGCGTTGCCGGTCGGTCTGGGTCTGGTGTGGATGCTCGCGGTGCAGAACCTGCTCGCCGCGATCGCCGCCCCACTCGTCGACTGGGTGGCGACCGCTCAGCAGGGGTTGCCCGGCCCGAACGCCGGGGCGCTGGCGGCGGCGCTGGGCGCGCCCGGGGACACCCCGGGTGTGGCGGCCACCGTCGGCGGCGGGCAGGCGGCGGTGGTGGTGGGCGCGTACCTGGTCGGTTTCGCGGTGGTCGGCGCGGCGCTGCTGCGCCGACGGGACATCGGCTGAGTCGGGGCGGGGGAGTGGACGTGGATCGCGGGCGCGACGACCGGCGGCGGTGGCTGCTCGACGGCCTGCTCGCGCTCGCGCTGCTGGCGATCGGGTTGGCCGGCACCGCGCCGGCCGGGGAGAACCAGGGCGTGCACGCCGGTGGAGTCGCCTACCCGCCGGTGGTGGTGGCGGCGCTCGCGCTGGCGGTACGCCGGCGCTGGCCGCTGCCCACCCTGGCGGTGGTGGTCGCGGCGACCACCGCGTACCTGATGCTCGGCCAGCCGTACGGTCCGATCCTGTTGTCGTTCTTCGTCGCGGTCTACACGGTGGCCGCGCACCGGCCGGTGCGGACCGCGGCGGTGGCCGGCGCGGTCGCGACGGCGGCGCTGGTCGGGTACGTCCTCGTCGGCGTGCGGCCGCCCGGCGTGGCCGGTCTGATGCCGGTCGCCGCCTGGGTGGTGGTGCCGTTCGCGGTCGGGGTCCCCGTGCGGCTGAGCCGGGAGGCCGCCGCCCGGAGCCGGACCGACGAGGCACGCCGGCTGGCCGACGCGGAGCGGCTCCGGGTGGCCCGGGAGGTGCACGACGTGGTGGGCCACGGGCTCGCCGCGATCCACCTCCAGGCCGAGGTGGCGCTGCACCTGTTGACCCGCCGGCCCGAGCAGGCCGAGGCGGCGCTCACCGCGATCAGCCGGACCAGCAAGGAGGCGCTGGACGAGCTGCGGGTCACGCTCACCGTGGTGCGTCGCGAGGAGATGACCGACGAGCGCGCGCCGGTGCCGGGGTTGGCGCAGCTCGGGCACCTGCGGGAACGGCTGGCCGGCGCCGGGGTGCCGGTCACCGTCGCCACCGACGGCGAGCCGCGCCCGCTGCCGGTGGCGGTGGACCTGGCCGCCTACCGGGTGGCGCAGGAGGCGCTGACCAACGTGCTGCGCCATGCCGGCCCGGCCACCGCCGAGGTCCGCGTCGGCTACCGGCCGGCCGAGGTCACCGTGGAGGTCACCGACACCGGGCGGGGCCGGCCCGCCCCGGCGGACCGGTCCACCGGCTCCGGCCTGGCCGGCATGCGCGAGCGGGTGACCGCGCTCGGCGGTACGTTCGACGCCGGCCCGGCCGCGTCCGGCGGTTTCCGGGTGCTCGCCACGCTGCCCACCGGGGAGGCCGCATGATCCGGGTGCTGCTCGCCGACGACCAGGAGCTGGTCCGGATCGGGCTGCGGGCGCTGGTGGAGAGCGAGGACGATCTGACCGTCGTCGGGGAGGCCGCGGACGGGCTCGCCGCCGTGGCGGTGGCCCGCCGGGAACGCCCGGACGTGGTGCTGATGGACGTCCGGATGCCCGGTGTGGACGGCATCGAGGCGACCCGTCGCATCGTCGGCGACCCGGCGCTGGCCGACACCCGGGTGGTGGTGCTGACCACGTTCGAGCTGGACGAGTACGTCTTCGACGCGCTGCGGCACGGCGCCAGCGGCTTCCTCACCAAGGACACCCGACCGGTCGAGCTGCTGCGGGCGATCCGGCTGGTCGCCGAGGGGGAGGCGTTGCTGTCCCCGTCGGTGACCCGCCGGGTGGTCCGGGAGTTCGCCACCCGGCCGGCCCGGGTGCCGCGCCCGCACCCCCGGCTGGACGCGCTCACCGACCGGGAACGGGAGGTGGTGGGGCTGGTCGGCGAGGGGTTGAGCAACGCCGAGATCGCCGAGCGGCTGGTGGTCAGTCCGGCGACCGCGCGTACCCACGTCAGCCGGGCCATGGTGAAGCTGGGCGCCCGGGACCGGGCCCAACTGGTGGTCTTCGCGTACCAGTCGGGCCTGGTCGTCTCCTGAGGCTCCGGCCGGGTCGGAGCGGGGCTACGGGCGGCGGGCTACCCTAACGGTGGGCTGGACAGCCGGCCCGGCCGCTGTGCCCGCCGAAAACGACAAACGGGATGTTCGCGTGTTTGACACCTTGAGTGACCGCCTGTCCGGGATCTTCACCAAGCTCCGCGGCAAGGGTCGGCTCACCGAAGCCGACATCGACGCCACCGCGCGCGAGATCCGGATGGCGCTGCTGGAGGCCGACGTCGCCCTGCCGGTGGTCAAGGGCTTCATCGCGAACGTCAAGGAGCGGGCCCGTGGGGCCGAGGTCTCCCAGGCGCTCAACCCGGCCCAGCAGATCGTCAAGATCGTCAACGAGGAGCTGATCAACATCCTCGGCGGCGAGGGGCGGCGGCTCCAGTTCGCCAAGAACCCGCCGACCGTGATCATGCTGGCCGGTCTCCAGGGTTCCGGCAAGACCACCCTCGCCGGCAAGCTGGCCCGCTGGCTCAAGGGCCAGGGGCACCAGCCGCTGCTGGTCGCCGCCGACCTCCAGCGCCCCAACGCCGTCGGGCAGCTCCAGGTGCTCGGTGGCCGCGCCGGCGTCGAGGTGTACGCCCCGGCGCCCGGCAACGGCGTCGGCGACCCGGTGCAGGTGGCCCGCGACTCGATCGAGCACGCCAAGCGGGCCGCCCGCGACATCGTCATCGTGGACACCGCCGGCCGCCTCGGCATCGACGCCGAGATGATGCAGCAGGCCGCGGACATCCGCGACGCGGTCCAGCCCGACGAGGTCGTCTTCGTCATCGACGCGATGGTCGGTCAGGACGCGGTCCGCACCGCCGAGGCGTTCCGCGACGGCGTCGGCATCACCGGCGTGGTCCTCTCCAAGCTCGACGGCGACGCGCGCGGTGGCGCCGCGCTGTCGGTCCGGGAGGTCACCGGCCAGCCGATCCTGTTCGCCTCCACCGGCGAGAAGCTGGAGGACTTCGACGTCTTCCACCCCGACCGGATGGCCAGCCGGATCCTCGGCATGGGCGACGTCCTCACCCTGATCGAGCAGGCCGAGGCGGCCTTCGACTCGGATCAGAAGGAGAAGATGACCGCCAAGCTGATGGGTGGGGAGACCTTCACGCTGGAGGACTTCCTCGATCAGCTCATCGCGGTCCGGCGGATGGGGCCGATCGCCAACGTGCTGGCGATGATGCCCGGCATGGGGCAGATGAAGGACCAGATCGCCGAGCTGGACGACAAGCACTTCGACCGGGTCACCGCGATCATCCGGTCGATGACCCCGGCCGAGCGCACCACCCCGAAGATCATCAACGGCTCTCGGCGGGCCCGCATCGCCAGCGGCTCCGGCGTCACCGTGATGGACGTCAACCAACTGCTCAACCGCTTCGCCGACGCGCAGAAGATGATGAAGCAGATGGGCGGCATGATGGGCCTGCCCGGCGGCGGCCGGCGCAAGGCGACCAAGTCGCCGAAGAACAAGCGCAAGGGCACCAAGGGTGGCAACCGGCCGCGCACCGGGGCCGGCGCGGCGGGCGGCTTCCCCGGTGGCATGCCGCAGCTCCCGCCGGGCCTGGACCCGGGCGACCTGGCCGGCGGCCAGGGTCTGCCGCCCGGCTTCAAGCTGCCGAAGATCGACTTCAACAAGCTCGGCAAGGGCGGCGACAAGGGCCCGCGCTGACGCGTGTCGGTGACGGTGGGCGACGTCGTTCTCTCGTAGGGTGACGTCGCCCCCTGGAAGGAGATGTCAATGACCGCGGCCCCGATCCTGCCGGAGCGGCACGAGTGGACGGTCGACGACCTGGGCGACCTGCCCAAGGACCTTCCGTACGAACTGATCAACGGAAGGTTGATCGTGCCGTCCCCCACTGCCCTGCACCAGGAAATCTGTGTCGAGCTGCTGCTCGCCCTGCGCACCAACTGCCCGCCGGAGTTCCTGGTGAGCATCGACCTGTCCATGCGGGTCGACCGACGCAACGAGCCGCGCCCGGACGTGGTGGTGATCCGGCGCAAGCACGCCGGCCGCTCGCCGGTCCCGGTCGAGGACGCGCTGCTGGCGGTGGAGGTCGTCTCCCCGACGTCGCACTTCCGCGACCTCTACGACAAGGCGAGGGTCTACGCCCGCGCCGGGGTCCAGTCCTACTGGGTGGTGGACCCGCAGCACGAGCGGATCGCGCTCACCGAGTACACGCTGGGCGGCGGCACCCGCGAGTACGAGCAGGTGACCCACACCGAGGACCTGTTCGTCACGGAGCGGCCGTGGAAGGTCTCGGTCGACCTGCCGGCGCTGACCGCGCGTCGCAACGACCTGCTGGCCGGCGAGGACGGGTGATCGGGTAGGACTGTGCACATGGCTCTGCATGTGCGCGGCGTGTTCCTCCCCGACGACGAGGTCCGGGACGTCTGGCTGGTCGGTGACCGGGTCACCTTCTCCCCGGTGCCGGGCGCCGAGACGGTGGCCGACGGCGGTTTCGTGCTGCCCGGCCTGACCGACGCGCACTGCCACCTCGGCATCGCCCGGGGCGGCGCCCCGATCACCTCGCTCGACCAGGCCCGGGAGCTGGCCCGGATCGACCGGGACGCCGGCGTGCTGGCGATCCGCGACGCCGGCTCGCCGTACCCGTACCCGGAGCTGGAGGACGAGCCGGACCTGCCGCGACTGGCCCGCGCGGGCCGGCACGTCGCGCCGCCCAAGCGCTACCTGCGCGACATCGGCGTGGAGGTCGGCGCGGCGGAGGTGGCCGCGACGGTGGCCGCGCAGGCCGCCGCCGGCAACGGCTGGGTCAAGCTGGTCGGCGACTGGATCGACCGCGGGGTGGGCGACCTGGCGCCGGCCTGGGACGCGGACACCATGACCGCGGCGGTCGCCGCCGCGCACGCCGCCGGGGTGCGTGCCGCGGTGCACACGTTCTCCGAGTCGGCCGTGGAGATCATGGTGCGGGCCGGGGTGGACTCGGTCGAGCACGGCACCGGGCTGAGCCTCGACCTGATCGACCTGATGGCCCGACAGGGCACCGCGCTGGTTCCCACCATGATCAACATTCGGACCTTCGGCCACATCGCCGAGCAGGCCCGGGCGAAGTTCCCTGGGTACGCCGACCACATGCTCGCCCTGCGCGACCGCTTCCCCGAGGTGGTCCGGGCCGCCCACGAGGCGGGCGTGCCGATCTACGTCGGCACCGACGCCGGCGGCGGCATCGACCACGGGCTCGCCGCCGAGGAGATGCTGCTGCTGCACGAGCAGGCCGGGATGTCCGCCGAGGACGTGCTCGCCGCCGCCTCCTGGCGGGCCCGCGACTGGCTCGGCTTCCCCGGCCTGGTCGAGGGCGGCCTCGCCGACCTGGTGGTCTATCCCGAGGACCCGCGCCGCGACCTGCGGGTGGTGCGGTCGCCCAGCCGGATCGTGCTGCGCGGCCGGGTGGTCCGCTGACCCGGGGCGGCCGAGCGCGCCGCGCGGTGACTCAGCGTGGCGTGGCGGCGGCGAGGAAGAGGTGCACGGCCAGGTCGGCCAGCTTGTCGGCGGTCTCGTCCACCGGCGCCTGGGGCAGCACGATGTGGCTCACCACCAGGCGGACGATGCTGTCCGCCGCGAACGCCAGCGCCGCCGGGTCGGCGCCGGGCAGGTGCCGCCCCGCCCACGCCAGCAGTGCCGCCGTCGACTCGGTGAGCACCAGGTCGGCGCGGGTGGTCAGGTAGGGCAGCAGTTCGTCCGAGCCACCCCGGGCGCTGGTCAGGATCGCTTTGACCAGCGGATTGTCGGCGGCCGACGCGAGCGTTCGGCGGATCGCCGCGTACGCGGCCGCGCGCACGTCGGCGCCGTGCTCGGCCAGCGCGGCCCGGACCTCGCCCACGAACCGGTCCACCTCGTGCCGGGCGAGCGCCTCGGCCAGGCCCGCCTTGGTGCCGAACTCGTTGTAGAGCGTCTGCCGGCTGACCCCGGCGGCCTCGGCCACCGCGCCCATCCGGACGCCGTCCCAACCACCGGCCACCGTCTGCGCCCGGGCGGCCTCGACTATCGCGTCCCGTGCCTCACCCATCGCCGTCGAAGTCTACGGCCGACCGGGGCGACACGGCGCGGGCCGGCTCCCCGGCGCAGCGGCGGCCCACGCGGCGCATAGGATGTGCGGTCATGGCACGCGTGCTCACTCCCCGTGCGGAGGACTTTCCCCGCTGGTACCAGGACCTGATCGCCAAGGCGAAGCTGGCCGACAACGGCCCGGTTCGCGGCACCATGGTCATCCGACCGGCCGGCTACGCCATCTGGGAGCGGATGCAGGCCGAGATGGACGCCCGGATCAAGGCGGCCGGCGCGGAGAACGCGTACTTCCCGCTGTTCATCCCGGAGAGCTACCTCAAGCGCGAGGCCGAGCACGTGGAGGGCTTCTCGCCGGAGCTGGCCGTGGTCACCCACGGCGGTGGCAAGCAGCTCGCCGAGCCGGTGGTGGTCCGCCCCACCAGCGAGACGGTGATCGGCGAGTTCATGGCCAAGTGGATCGACTCCTACCGGGATCTGCCGCTGCTGCTCAACCAGTGGGCGAACGTGGTCCGCTGGGAGCTGCGCCCGCGGATCTTCCTGCGCACCAGCGAGTTCCTCTGGCAGGAGGGGCACACCGCGCACGCCACCCGGGACGACGCCCGCGCCTACGCCCGACGGATCCTGCACGAGGCGTACGAGGACCTGATGGTCAACGTGCTGGGCATCCCGGTGGTGGTCGGCCTGAAGACCGCCCGGGAGCGCTTCGCCGGCGCCACCGCCACCTACACGTGCGAGGGCATGATGGGTGACGGCAAGGCGCTGCAGATGGGCACCAGCCACGAGCTGGGCCAGAACTTCGCCAAGGCGTTCGACATCAGCTACTCCTCGGCCGAGGGCGGCCGAGAGCACGCCTGGACCACCTCCTGGGGCACCTCGACCCGGATGCTCGGCGGTCTGATCATGTGCCACGGCGACGACAACGGGCTGCGGGTGCCGCCGAAGCTGGCGCCGGTCCAGGCGTACGTGATGATCGTCAAGGACGGCGACGGTGTCGGCGAGGCGGCGGCCAAGCTGCGCGACGCGCTGCGCGACGCCGGGGTGCGGGTGGCGCTCGACGACCGGACCGACACCGCGTTCGGCCGCCGCGCCGTCGACGCGGAGCTGCGCGGCTACCCGGTCCGCGTCGAGGTCGGCCCGCGCGACCTGGCCGCCGGCAACGCGGTGGTGGTCCGGCGTACGGACGGCTCGAAGGCCCCGACGCCGGTGACCGACGTGGTCGGCGCGGTGCTGGCCGCGCTGGACGCCGACCAGCGGGCGCTGCACGACCAGGCGCTGGAGTTCCGCCGGTCCCGCACCGTCGAGGTGTCGACGCTGGCCGAGGCGATCGAGGCGTCCGCCACCGGCTGGGCCATGGTGCCGTGGTCGGCGGTCGGCGTGCCGGGCGAGGCCGAGGCGAACGCGCAGGGCGTGACCGTGCGCTGCCTGCTGCGCGCCGACGGCTCCGTGCCGGACACCGAGGACGAGCCCGACCTGGTCGCCATCCTGGCCCGCGCCTACTGACGCGTCGCCCGCCGCGTCACCCGCCCGCCGTCCGGCCGTTGGACAGTGCGAGCGACGCGGCGGGTGGCACCCGCCGAAGCGCATCGGCCGCTATCATCTTCTGGCACGTGGCGGTCGATGGCAGATGTCACCCTCGGTGCGGGTCCGGTCGCCGAACTCAGGCGGGGCGTGCCGCTGCGCTCCCGGGGCATCCCTGATGATGGAGCTGCCGATGAGCGGTAGTGGCGGGCCGGGCGGCCTGCGGCTCTGGGTTCCGCTGGCGACGCTTACCGGGGCCCTGGCCGGGGCAGCGGCCGCCGCGTTCGCCGAACTGCTCCATCTGGCCAACGAGCTGCTGCTGCGCGGCGTCGCCGGGCATGCCGTGCCCGGTGTGGTCGGCGAGGGCGGCCCGCGCGAGGCGAGCGGTTTCCCCTACCCGCTCGTCGTCCCGCTGCTGGTCGCGGCCGGCGCGTTCGTCGCCACCGCGCTGGTGCTCCGGGTCGCCCCCGAGACCAGCGGGCACGGCACCGACGCGGCGATCCACGCCGCGCACTTCGATCCGACCGGGATGCGGGCCCGAGTGCCCGCGGTGAAGATGGTCGCCTCCGCCGTGCTGATCGGGTCGGGCGGCTCCGGCGGCAGCGAGGGACCCACCGCGCAGATCACCGCCGCACTGGCCTCCGTGGTCGCCCGCCGGTTCCGGCTCACCTACCAGCAGGCCCGGACCACGGTGGCGATGGGCCTGGCGGCCGGGGTGGGTGCGATCTTCCGGTCCCCGTTGGGCGGCGCGCTGCTCGGCGCGGAGCTGCTCTACCGGGCGGACGTCGCGCCCGGCGTGGTCGTGCCCGCGCTGCTCGCCTCCGCGGTCTCCTTCCTGGTCTTCGGGCTGATCCACGGTTTCGACCCGCTGTTCGGGACGGTCGCCGGCACCGGCTGGGAGCATCCGGCGCAGTGGCTCGTCGTTCCCCTTCTCGGCCTGCTCGCCGGCCTGTTGGGCCGGTTGTACGCGTCGGTCTTCTACGCGTCGGCCGGCTTCTTCTCCTCGGCCCGGATGCGCCGGCTGCCCCGGGTGCTGCGGCCCACCCTCGCCGGGTTGGTGGTCGGTTCGATCGGCCTGGTCGTGCCCGGCGTGCTGGGCACCGGGTACGGCACGGCGCAGCGCGCCCTGGACCCGCAGGCCGTGCTGTCGACCTCCGTGTGGCTACTGCTGGCGATCCCGCTGGTCAAGATCGCATCGACGTCGCTCTCGGTGGGCTCCGGCGGCTCCGGCGGGATCTTCGGTCCGGGCCTGGTGATCGGCGCGACCGCCGGAGCGGCCGTGTGGCGGCTGCTGGAGCCGCTCGGCATCGCCCCGGACTCCCCGGCCCCCTACGTGATCATCGGCATGGCTGCCTGCCTCGGCTCGATCGCCCACGCACCCCTCGCGCTGATCGTCATGTCCGCCGAGACCACCGGCAATCTGAGCCTGCTCTTTCCGACCATGCTGGCCACCGGCATCGCCTGTCTCGTGGTCGGCGACCGCACCCTCTACCGCAGCCAACTACGGGACCGTGCGGCGGATCCGGACGAGCCGCGGCCCGGGGCGTCACCGGCGCGGGGCGAGGGGCTCAGCGGGCCGTCGGTGGTCGGCCCGCGGCTGCCCGCCTCCGGACCGCCCGCCGACCGGCCCGGCCGCCCGGGACGGTCCCGCGAGCGGAGCCGTCGGACGGGCCGTTCGATCCGTCCCGGCCAGCGCGCGGCGGCCCCGGTGCCCCGCCGCTGGACCGCCCAGTTGTACCCACCCGCCGGCCGGACGGGGAAGATCACCGGCGGGGCCGGGGCGCCGGCCGGCCGGGCGGGCGAGCCCGCCGCCGGCACGGAGGGATCCCGTGGCCGGGTCGGCGACCCCCCGGACCGGCAGAAGAAACCCACCGGTGACGTCGGGGAGCTCGCCGGCCGGCAGCAGTGACCGGCCCGGGCTCGGCTCAGGTCGGCGGGGGCTCGACGTCGCAGTCCATCCGGGTGCCGGCCGCCGCGGCCTCGGTTTCCGGGTGGTCCGGCCCGAGCCGCTGCCGATAGCCGTCGATGCTCTCTAGGAGCAGCTCGCGGGCACCCTCGTGGTCGCCGTCGGCCCGCCGATCGTCAGCGAGGTTGACCGCACCGGCGAGCGTGTAGGGATGCGTCGCCCCGCGTGTCGCCCGGGAGGCCCGCCACACCTCCTCACCGAGCTCGCGGGCCGCCCGCACCTCGCCCAGCGCCCGCAGGTCACTCGCCAGGTTGGTGGCGCCGGCCAGGGTGTACGGATGCTCCGGGCCGAGCGTCGTCGACAGGCCCGCCCTGGTCCGCTCGCCGAGCCGGCGGGCCTCCTCCGGCTCACCGGTCAGCCGCAGGCAGACCGCCAGGTTGACCGACGCGCACAGGGTGTACGGGTGCTGCTCGCCGACGGTGGCCCGCAGCCGGGCGACGGCTTCCTCGGCGCGCGCCCGGGCACCCGGCGTCTCTTCCAGACAGCGCAGGTCGTTGGCCAGGTTGGTGGCCGCGGCGAGGGTCTCGGGATAGTCCGGGCCGAACCGGCGCCGGTGCCGGGCCAGGCAGTCCCTGGCGAGCTGGTAGGCATCCAGGTAGCGACCGGCCTTGCGGCGGCTCACCGCCAGGTTCTTCATCGCCCGCAGCGAGTCCGGATGATCGGCGCCGAGGAACACCACGTAACGCTGGTAGACCTCCTCCTGCATCTCGCAGGCGCGGGCGTACTCGCCACACTCGCGCAGATCCCGGGTCACGTTGTTGGCGGAGAACAGGGTCGACCGGTTCTCCTGGCCGCCGAACCGGACGCGGTAGCGACGCAGGATCTCCTCGTCGAGGTCGAGCGCGGCCGGGAACTCACCGAGCATCCGGTGGGACACCGCCAGGTTGTGCCCGGTGAGCAGGGTGCGCGGGTGGTCCGGCCCGAGCGCCTCCAGCGCGAGCCCGTGGGCCTCCCTGTCCAGCTCGTAGGCCGCCCGCCAGTCGCCGAGCCGGCGCAGGTCCGCGGCCAGGCCGTTCGCCGCCCCGAGCGTCTCGGGGTGCGCCGGCCCCAGGTCCGCGCGGGCGCGGGCCAGGTTCTCCTCGTCCAACACGCGGGCCTGGTGGTAGTCGCCGGAGCTGCGCAGCGTGTTGGCCAGGGTGACGCTCAACGCCACCACGTCCGGATGGCTCGGGCCCAGCAGCCCGTGCCACGCCGTCCGGGCCCGCTGACCGAGGCGCCGGCCGGCGGTGTACTCGCCCCGGGAGAAGAGATAGCGACACAGGTTGATCACCAGGGAGCGGACCGCCGCGTCGTCGGCGGCGCTCGCCGCGTCGGCTGCCTCGGCGTGCACCAGCAGATCCGCGTACCGGTCGCGATGGGCGATCTGATCCGGCTGACCGGGGTCGGCGGCGGCGAGCAGACGACGGGCCGTCTCCACCCAGGTCGTCCGCTCGGCGTCGGTGAGCTGCTCGCGCAGGAACTGCTGGAAGACCCGGTGCAGTTGCACCGACTCCCGACCGTCGCGCTCGCCCACCTTGGCCAGCCCGTACGCGCCGATCTCGGAGAAGATGCGGGCCCGGGACACGGTGTCGGTGATCTCGGTGCTCAGCGGCTCGGGCAGCGGCACTGCCGGTCGGGCGCCCCCGGGCGGGCCGAGCAGCAGGGACATCGGGATCGGCTCCGGGCCGAGGAACGCGCACAACCGCAGCAACTGGGCCGCCGAGCGACGGCGCTCCCGCAGTTGGTTCATCGGCAGGACCCAGGCCATCACGACCTGCTGCCCGTAGGCGGACACCTCGGCCTGGCTGAGCAGCCCGGTCATCCGCTGCTCGCTCTCGGCCAGATAGTCCCGCACCGGCAGATGCGACATCGACAGGTAGCCGGCGGTGGCGTCGAGGGCGAGTGGCAGGTCGCCGAAGCGATCGGCCACCTCGACGGCATCGTGTTCGGTCAGCCGGGGCGCCCGTCGGCGCAGGAAGTCGACGCTCTCCGCCCGCCGGTAGACGTCCAGCTCCAGCACCTCCGCGCTGGCCCGCCAGCCCTCGTCGCGCGAGGTGACCAACACGTGGCACAGCCCGCGCGGGGCCCGGCCACTGGGGAGCAGACGGGCCAGGTCCCCAGGCGAGGGTGCGTTGTCGAAGATCAACAGCCAGTTGCGGGCCGGCTCACCGCGGCGCAACGCGTCGAGCACCGCGTCCGCGGTCACCCCGAGGTCATCGCTGATCCGCAGGCCGATCGCGGCGGCCAACCCGGCCAGGTCGGCCCGGGCGGTGGCGAGCTGCTGGCTACGCACATACCACACCAGGTCGTAGCAGGCGGCGAAGCGGTAGGCATACTCGATCACGAGTTGGGTCTTGCCCACCCCGGCGGTGCCCAGCACGGCGGTGGGCACCAGCGGTGCCACGTCCGCGGACAGCCGCTCCCGAAGCTCGCCCAGCGCGTCCTCCCGACCGGTGAAGTGCCGGTTGCGGGACGGAAAGGGCTGCCGCCAGTAGCGGGGCTCGCGCAACGGCCAGGGGGTGCGGGCCGTCCCCCGGGCGGCGGGCGCGGTCAACCCGTACAGCGCGAGCACCTCGGCGCGGGCGTCGCTCTCGTCGAGGTCGCCGAGGACCGGACACTCGTCGGCGCCGAGAAACGCCGGGCGGCGGGCGCCGACGGAGACCATCCGCAGCCGGCCCGGCAGCTCCGCCCGGAGCGCGACGACCGGCTCCGCCCACGCGGGTGCCGACCGTCCCCCGGCGCGCAGCAGCGCCTCGGAGAACACCAGCAGCAGGTTGCCGGCCGGCCCGGCGGCGTCGCGCAGCCGCGTGGCGAGGTCGTCGGTGGACTCCGGGGCCAGCAGCAGCGGCTCGGGACGGGCGCCGCCGTCGTCGAGCTGCTCGGCGAGCCACTCCACCCACAGGCGGTCGGCGCCCACGTGAGCCAGGACCACATGCGGCCGGCCGCCGGCGGTGCCGCGCTGAGCGCTCATCGAGCCTCCCAAGTGCTCGCGGCCGGGGGTGCGCAGGCCCGGGTGGCGCGGTTCGGCCGCGCTTCGAGCATAGTTACGGTGGTCATCATGTCACCCGCCGTCCGTCCTATCGGGAACCTGACAGGGTGGGCTCTCACGGGCTACGCCGGCCGTCACGCCGTGGTCGCCGCCGAGCCGGCCGTCCGCCCGGCCACGTGATCGATCAACCGGAAGAGGTCCGGGCAGTAGACCGACGGGTTGTCGAAGCCGTGCCCGGCGCGGAACCGGTGCGGATGAAGGCCGCCGCCGCAGACCCGCCCCACCGGACATCGGCGGCAGAGCGCGGACAGCCGGTCGGCGCCCCGTTGAGCGGCCCGCGCGACCGGGTGCGCCAGGGCCGCGTCGAACGGGTCGGAGCACACGCTCAGCCCGGTCGCCCCCGCCCCGGCATAGGTCGCCTTGAGCGTGTCCGCCAACTCGATCTCGCCGTCGGTCTCCACGACCACGAAGGCCGTCGGGGAGAGCCCCACGGACTCCGCCCCGCTCTCCCCACCGAGCAGCAGCACCAGGATCTCCTCCAGCATCCGTACCCGGGTCTCCCGGCGCGGCGCGGCATACCAGCGCTCGAAGACCGCGATCAGCCAGTCCGCGTACGGGGTCGCGGTGTCCGGGGTGCGGCCCGGCGGCGGGTCGGTCCAGGTCCCGTGCGGTAGCAGGAAGTCCACCATCGGTGGGGCGAACGTCAGCAGGGTCTCGTAGGCGCGCACCGGGTCGGTGGCGAGGTCCACCGTGGCCAGCAGGCCGGCGAAGAGCGGTCGGTAGCGCGGCCCGGAGAGCAGGTCCAGCGCGCGCACGGCGGCCGGGTGGCTGCTGCCGCCGTCCGGCCGGCGACGGTGCCGGTCGGTGGCCGCCCGGTCCCCGTCGACGCTCACCCCGACCCGGATGTCGTGCCGTCGGAACATCTCGAGCATGTCCCGGTCGAGCAGCGTCCCGTTGGTCTGCACCGCGAAGGACAGCGTGATCCCCGGGCCGGCCAGCCGGGTCAGCTCCGTCACCAGGCTCGCCAACCGGTCACCTCCGGCGAGCAACGGCTCGCCACCGTGCAGGACCACGTCGGCCTCGGTGATCCCGTGGGACCGCAGGTGCTCGACGATCCGTTCGCCGGTGCGCCGCACCACGTCGGCGCTCATCACCCGTGGTCGCCGACGCCAGCTCTGGTCGGCCATCCGGTAGACGTAGCAGTAGTCGCAGGCCAGGTTGCACCGGCTGTGCACCTTGAGCACGAACTCCCGGAACGGCACCACCCCGGCGGGCGGCGCCGTGCGGGCCCCGTCGACGGGGGGCGCCGATCCGGCCCGCCCTCCCCGACCGGTGACCTGCCGGAGGGTGGGCACACCGCCGGCCTGGTTGTTGAACCGGGCGAGACGGGGCGCGGCGGCGGCCTGCTCGTTCCGTACCCGGCGGATCGCGTGTCGGAGCACGTCCGTGCCGTTGCGGGCCAACTCGTCGAGCACGTCGTCCGGCAGGGGCGTTGGCGCGCAACCGACCTGGGCATCCCTCATCCGCTCGGCCATCCTTCCCGCCACGTGAGGCAGGCCGCGCTGCGACGAGCGACCCAGCTACATGCGTCGATCCCCAGCCGAGAATAGCGTGCGGGCGCACGTCGGCGGGGGCCTCGCCCGCCGCCGCGTCGGGCTCCGCCCCGGCGGTCACTCCTCCGCCGCCAACTCCCTGAGCAACTCACGGGTCGCCGCCGCGCCCGGGTCTCCGGCGCGGGCCTGGGCGGCCAGCACCTCGCGCAGCTCCGCGCCGGCCCCGCCCGGGTCGCCCGGGCCGGCCAGCATCGCGCGCAGCTCCCCGGCGGCCCGCCCGGGATCGCCCAGGCCGACCAGCGCGACGGCGGCCAGATACCGGGCGGTCCGGGTGCGTCGATGGTCGGGACCGAGCCGTTGGGCCAGCACGTCGACCACTGCCCGAAGCTCCTGTCGGGCCTCGGCGAAACGGCCCAACCCGACCAGCGCCCGGCCCAGTGCGACCCGTGCCTCGATCGTCGGGTCGCCGTCCGGGCCGTACCGGCGGCCCCGCAGCTCCACCGCCTGCCGGTACCGCGGCACCGCCCGCGCGGGCTCCCCGAGGGCGCCGAGGACGCCGGCCAGCAGGATCAGCCGATCGGCGTGTCGGGGATCGTCGCCGGCGGTGGCGGCCACCGATCGCTCCAGCGCCTCCCGGGCGGCGTCGAGGTCGCTGCGCGACTCGAAGCGCTCGGCCCGCGCGCGCAGCGCCTCGCCGAGCTCGGCGAGGTGGTCGCCGAGCTGGGGTGCGGTGGCCGGGCAGACCCGCACCGCCTCCTCGTAGCGGGCGCATGCCTCCTGGATGTCGCCCGCCTCGCCCTCGGCGGCGTACCGGGCTCGCAGGGCGTCACCGAGGAGGGCGAGGTGCTGGTGCCGGTCCGGATGGGAACCCGGGACCGCGTCGAGCAGCCGGCGGGTGGTGTCGACCAGTTCGTCGAGGGTGCCGGCGTCCGGTGCCCGCCGCAGGCGCAGCCGCAGCACCCGGACGAGGATGACCAGGCACTGCGCGTGTGTCACGTCGTCCCGGACGCTGGCCGTCACCGCGTCGCGTGCCGTCGCGACGGCTGCGTCCAACTCCCGCGGATCACCGGTGACCTGGAACAGGTCGGCGCGCACCTCGGCCAGGCCGCGCAACACCCGGACGCGGTGCGGCCCGTCCGGCTCCTCGTCCGCGTCCGGCGGCGAACCCTGCGGCACGCCCGGTTCACCGGGCGGGCCGGCCGCCTCGGCGTACAGGTCGGCCGCGCGGCGGAGCAGGGCCAGGTCGCCGCCGCCGCGCCGGGCCGCCTCGCGCAACAGGCCGGCCAGCCGGATCCGCCGGCTGCGCCGTCCCGGCGTGTCCGCCACCTCGTCGCTCTCCACGTCCGCTCGGCGCAGCGCGACCGGGTCGCCGGTGAGCGCGTACCGTTGCAGCAGCGCGTCGACGGCCCGCAGCCGCAGACCGGTGCGCTCCTCGTCGTCGTCGGCGACGACGGCGGCCGCCGCCAGGTAGAGGGTGATCGCCTCGTCGAGGTCGGCCGCCACCCCGAGCCGCTCCGCGCGGACCACCAGCGCCCGGGCGAGCCCCACCCGGCCACGTCCCGTCGCGGGTTCGGTGGCCGCGACCGCCCGGAACAGCAGGACCGCATCGTTGAGATCACCCGTGGTGCCGCGGGCGGTGAACAGGGCCAGCCGCACCTCGGCGAGGTCGGCGGTCAGCTCCGCGTCGGCCTTGCCGCCTGCCCGGCGCAGGTCGTCCAGGATGGACGCCGACTCGACCAGGTCGGTCACGTCCCCGCCGAGTGCGAACCGGGTACGCAGCGCACGGGCGAGCGCGACCAGGGCGCGCCGGTCACGACCGGTGGCCGTCGCGTGGCGCAGCGAACGGATCGCCCCGGCCAGGAGCCGCTGGTCCTGCTCCACCTCCGGCAACAGGTCGCCCGTCGTGGCCGCGGAATCCAGGCGGTTGCCGTTGACCCGGTCCGCCTGCTCGACCGGGGGCTCGCGCCGCTCGACGAAGCCGACCAACTCGCGGTGGCGTCCACCGAGCCGGGCCAGCACGGTGGTCGGGAGACGGCCGAAGGAGGCGCCGAGAGCGGCGTCCCCGGCCATCCCCGCCGGGGCGCTCAGGGCCGCCACGAACTCCCGCATGCCGATGCCCATCTGCCCGGCCAGGAAGCGGGCGATCTCGTGCCGGAGCCGGAGCAGATCGGTGCGCAGCAGCAGGTCCCGGAGCAGCGGCCGGACGCCCGGCTGGAAGTCGAACCGCAGCTCGCCCGTCCGGTCCGGGTCGGCCACGAGCAGGCCACCGAGCAGCACCTCGGCCAGGTAGGCCGGGTGGGGCGGCAGGGCCGAGGCGCGCTGCACCAGGCGCATGATCGGCAGTGTGATCGGCAGGTCGGCCAACTGGGTGGCCAACCGGAGCGCCTCCGGACTCGCGGTCGCCCGGAACCGGCTCAGCCGCCGGACCGCGTCGTCGGGCCGGGCGGCGCCGGCGCGTTCGGCGGGCGGTGGAGCCGGTCGCGGCGGAAGAGTGATCACCGCGTCGATCGTGCCGGTGCCGGTGCCGGTCAGGCGTGCCCAGCCGGCCATCCAGTCGGGCTGCAGTTGCAGCACCGGCACCGGCACCACCCGGAGCAGGTCGGGCCGCCACTGCCGGGGGGTGAATCGCAACCGGCTGTTGGTGCTGACGCCGGCGGCCGCCGACAACCGGCCGCGCACCGGCACCAACCCGCTGCGCCGCCACATCCGCTGCGGCAGTGGTTGCAGGATCGCCACCGTCTCGTGCCGGGCCCACGTCTGGAGCGTGCGGAACAGCGAACCGTCGTGCCAGCCCGGCCCGGCGCAGTCGCTGACCACGAGGATGAGCCGGCGTCCACGCGGGTCGAGCAGTTCGCGGGTCGAGCGGCCCGCGACGCCGGGCCAAACCGCCCCGGGCGGCTCCACACCGGTGGCGGGCAATCGCACCCGCTCGATCCGGCGGAACGCCCGCAGTCGGGTCAACACCCGTTCCAGCTCGCTGATCTGAGGGGCCCAGAGCGCCATCGACGCGCCGGAGTCCACGGCGAGGGTCAGGTCGAACCAGGGCTGCGGCACCGGCCGCAGGACCGGCACCCAGAGATCCTGCTCGACCACCCGGCGAGCGGTCGCCTCCTCGTCCACGATGAGCGTCCGGGGGTCGGGCACCCGTCGGCGCAGCGGTCGCAGACTCCGGACCAACGCGCGGAAGTCCAGTGCCGGTGGCGCCGGGACCCGGATCCGGAGGGCGCCGGCGGTGCCGGTCCGTCGTGCCTGCGGCACGTGGAGCGCCACCTCCGGCCCGGGTCGCACGGCCGGCTCCGGGTCGGCCGGCGCGGTCGTCGACGACTCGGCCGCCGGCGGGGGCTCGATCGGCTCGGCCGCTGGCGGCCTGCGGTCCGGGGCCGTCCGGGGCGTGCCCGGCAGGAACCGGGCGAGCCACAGCGCCTCGGCGATCTGCCGCGGCGTCGGGTCGAGGCCGAGGTCGCGGAGGGCCGTCACCAGCCGAGCCGTGGTCATCAGGAGTCCGGACCCGCGTCGAGCTGCCGCAGCACCAGGTCCGCGAGGCGGTCCCGCTCCGGCCGCTCCCCGTCGGCCGTCTGGACCGTGAGATAGACGGCGTTGAGAAGCTGGTCGGTGGCGAGGGTGCCCCGCTCCCGCCGGCCGAGGAACAACTCGATCAGGTCGGCCGTCTCCGTCGTGGGCTCGGTGCCGAAGTGCGCGGCGACGATGGCGCTGAGCTGCTCGGCGCTCGGCTGGCCCAGATCCAGTCGGAGGCAGCGACGGTGGAACGCCGGGGAGAACTCGCGTTCGCCGTTGCTCGTCATGACCACCAACGGGAACGCGTGGCAGCGCACGACGCCCCGGTGCACCGTGACCAGCTCGTCGCTGCCCTCGATCGGCACGTCGACCGACGGCTGCCCGGCCGCGATCCGTTGCAGCTCGGGGATGGCGTACTCACCCTCCTCGAACACGTTGAGCAGGTCGTCCGGCAGGTCCACGTCGCTCTTGTCGATCTCATCGATCAACAACACACGCGGGTGCTCGTAGGGCAGGAGAGCGGTGCCCAACGGCCCCAGCCGCAGGTAGCGGCCGATGCGCGAATCCGGTGAGGTGCCCAGTTGGTGATGCAGGCTGGCCTCCTGCAACCGGCCGATCGCGTCGTAGCTGTAGAGGCCGGTGGCGAGCGCGGCCCGGCTGGTGATCGACCAGCGCAGCACCGGGCCGAGGGCCAGTTCGTGTGCCACCGCGTAGGCGAGGGTGGACTTGCCCACCCCGGGCTTGCCGGTGATCAGCAGTGGCCGACGCAGATAGAGCGCCGCGTTGACGAGATCCACCTCGTCCTGGCGCGGCTGGTAGGTCACCGCCCGGTGCAGTTCACCCAGGCGCCGGCCGGCGGCGGAGTCCGGGCTCGACGGGGGTGGCACCAGCGGAGCGCCGTCGAACGCCCGCCAGGGCGGGGGAGCGGGAAGGCGGAGTATCCCGGAGTGGGGATGCCCGGTGCCCCGATAGATCCACCAGTCCTGCACGGTCCTCTCCTCCTGTCGGCCGGCTGCTCTCACCACTGCGCGTCGAGTGCCGCGAAGTCCCTGAAGCGCCGGAACGGGTTGTCCCAGAGCAGGACCAGCCGGTGCCCGCAGTGGCGCTCGTCGTCGGCCTCCAGCGCCGCCGCGCGGAGCCGCCGGACATCAGTCGGCAGCGATCCGAGGGGCCGGTGGCGCAACTGGGCCTCCAGGTCGGTCAGGAACGCCCGGCCACGACAGTCCGCGTCGGCGCGGTCGTCGTCGTGCCGCGGGCAGTGGACCCGGCTCCACAGCGCCACCGGTGCGCCGGCCCGCGCCCCGGCCTCCAGCAGCCCGCGCCGGGCCGGGTCGGTCAGGGGGCCCGGCAGCAGCACACCGCCCGGGTTGAGTCTGGTGATACGGGCGAAGAACCATGCCGGCCCGATCTGCGCCCCACAGTCGACCGTCGCGAACGACACCCCCGACGGCGACGCGTGCAGCTCCCGCCACCGCTCCTCGGCCTCCGGCTCCCCGGCCTCGAAGCCGCTGTCGTCGGCGAGGCGGACCAGCACCGGCCGGACCAGCCCGAGCGGTGCGACATCGTACGGAGCGAGGACCCACTCGTCCACCGGCAGGTCGAGCAGCTCCGGCGGCAGCGCCAACTCGACCAGAATCGACCGGCCCCAGCCCAGCTCGTGCAGCCCGGCCCGTAGTTCGGTCCGAAGCGTCGACTCCAGCTCGGGCAGCGCCATCGGGGTGTCGTGCCGGGCGATGCAGCGCACGTCGTTCCGGCTGCGGAACAGCCAGACCGCGAGCAGGAAGCGCTGGTGGTCGTGGCCCGCGGGGGTGACCTCCACCAGGACCGACGAGTCGGGTCGAACAGCGCGTTGGACGGGCACCTGGGCGAGTTGGGCGCGCTGACCCAGCCGCAGCGCCAGATCGGTGATCCAGTCCTGGAGCCGGCTCTGCTCGTCGGGGGGACAGTGGGGGACCAGCGCGCGGGCGAAGACCAGCAACGGGTGCAACTCGCCGCGCCGGGCCCGGGTGACGTCGTCGAGGGCCCGGATGACGTCTCGGCGGTCCAGCAGCGGTTCGGCCGGCTGGGGCGCCGACATCGGCCCTCCGCACGCCTGCTCGTACAGCACGTGTGCGTCGTCGGCCGCGGGCAGCACGGCCAGGACGGCGCGCAGCTTCGCCTCCTCGACGGCGCGCAGCACCGGCAGGGTGGCGGTGGGATCGAGCAGCGCGGCCGCCTCCGCCGCGACCGCCACCGCGCTCCGGTCCCGCAGCCGGTCGGCCGCGTGCGCCCAGGCGCGGTCCACCCCGTGATAGCGGTCGTGCCCGCGCCACAGCTCACGGAGCAGCGGGACGGAGAGCCGACGCAGCTCCCGCAACGGCACCGCCAGCCCGCCGTGCGGTTGCCCGGGGCTGCGCGCGGTCTTCACCACCGCGCACACCTCCCCGACGGCGAGGTCCAGGATGGGGCTGCCGGAGAGGCCCTCGGGCAGCTCGTCCCCGACGACCCGCAGCGCGGTCTCGCTCCCCAGGCCCTGCGGTCCGGCGCAGCTCAGCCGGGCCGAGGTCAGCGCCGGGGTGCCGTACGCGCCGGCGAAGCCGAACGTCTGCAGCGGCGCGTCGGCGGCCGGCAGGCGCTCGCCGAGCCAGACGCACGGGTGGTCGGCCGCCGCGTCGGGCACGTGCAGCACCGCGAGGTCCGGCAGCGGCCAGATCGACTGCCCGTCGGGCGCCCGCGGCCTGGCGAGCACGACCCGGGCGGTCAACTCCCGGCCGTCCCAGCGCACCGGCAGCTCGGCGCCCTCCCGTCCGTTGACCACGTGGGCGCAGGTCAACGCGTATCCGGGGGCGACGAAGAACGCGGTCCCACCCCTGATGCCAGGACCCCGGGGCACCTCCAGGAGAGTGGCCCGCAGCGCCGCGCCGAGTCCTTCGAACCCGTCGGCGATCAGCGTCGCCACCATGGCGAACCGCTCCTCATCCGGCCGCGGCGGGAGGTGCGGACAGCCCGTCGCCGGCCGAGCTCCCCTGCCAGCTCAGCGTGACCTTGAGGTTGGCCTCCGCGCCGGCCTCGGCCAGCACGCTCAGCACCCGACCGGTCTTCGCCGACATGGTGACGCCGAACTCCACGGTCACCGTGTCGGGTCGGGCCTCGTGCAGCCCGGCCCGGACGCTGCGGGCCACTCCGCGTACCGTCTCCAGCAGGCCCTCCAGTCGGTGGACCTGGTCGTCCTGCCAGCCGACGTCGGCGGGACCGGTGGTCTCGGAGAGCCGGACCCAGATCCGCTCTCCGGTCGGTAGCTCGACCCTCACATCCTGCGGCACGCTCTCGTCCTCTCCCTCGACGCCGGGCGTCCATCACACGGTAGCGATTCAGTGATGGGAATCGACAGCCCGGAAACGCCGGGTGTCGGAACAACGGCGCTACCGGTGCCCGGGGGCGGCCGGTGCCGGGCCGCGCGGGCGGCCGGTTAGGGTCGACGGTCATGACCTTCGAGCCGGGCCGGCTGGTCCTGCATCGCAACGTGCGGCACGGGCGCATCGGGTGGGTCCGGTCGGCCCGTGTGGTCTGCGACGACGAGCGCGGGCTGCTGCTCTGGGTGGCCCGGAACGCGCCGGTGGGACACGAGGTGAACGCCGCCGGGCTCGGCATGCGGGCGGTGCCGTTCGCCGAGTGGATCACCTCGTCGTACGCGGTGAGGCGCGGCACCTGGAACGGGCCGCCGGTGCTGAAGTTCCTCCCCACCGGCGCCGCCCACTCCGTGTGGTGGTTCTCCGACGAGGAGGGCCGGTTCCAGAACTGGTACGTGAACCTGGAGGAGCCCGGCGTCCGGTGGGACGACGGCGCGGTGGCCGGGGTCGACATCGTCGACCAGGATCTCGACGTGGTGGTCCACCCGGACCTGACCTGGGAGTGGAAGGACGAGGACGAGTTCGCCGAGCGGCTCGCCTTCCCGGAGCACTACTGGGTGACCGACTCCAGGGCGGTACGCGCCGAGGGGGAGCGGGTGATCCGGCTCGCCGAGGCGGGCGCGTTCCCGTTCGACGGGACGTGGCGGGACTTCACCCCGCCGCCGGAATGGGATGTACCGGACGAATTGCCGCAGGGGTGGGACCGGCCACCGGTCCGGTGACCGGTGTCGTCCGTCACCTTCCGGGCGGACCGCGGGGTGCGGTGCGGGTCCGGTGTCGGAGTTCCGGTCCCGATCTGGCAGAATGGACCGCTGGTATCCGGCACGCGCCCGGCGCCCTCTAACCCGGGCGCGTCGCCAGTTCACCGAGCAGTCTCCGGCCCAACCCCACTGTGCCGGTCGGCGCTCACCCGCCACACCGCCCGGACGGGCCGGTGAGATCGCAACAGGAGCGAAACAACTGTGGCCGTAAAGATCCGGCTCCTGCGGATGGGCAAGATCCGCAACCCGCAGTACCGCATCGTCATCGCCGACTCGCGCACCAAGCGTGACGGTCGCGCGATCGAGTTCGTCGGTGTGTACCAGCCGAAGGAAGACCCTTCGGTGATCGAGGTCAAGTCGGAGCGGGTCCAGTACTGGCTGTCCGTCGGCGCGCAGCCGAGCGAGGCCGTGCAGCGTCTGCTCGAGTTGACCGGTGACTGGCAGAAGTTCAAGGGCCTCCCCGCCCCGCCGCCGCTGAAGGTCGCCCCGGAGCGGGCCGACCGCAAGGCGGCCTACGAGGCCGAGGCGAAGGCCGCCGCGGGCGTGGCGGACACTCCCGCCAAGCCGGCCAAGAAGGCCGCCAAGGCGGAGGCCCCGAAGGCCGAGGCCGAGGCGCCGAAGGCGGAGGAGCCCAAGGCCGAGGCGCAGACCGGCGCCGAGTCCGGTGAGCAGGCCTGACATGGCGCTGCGTCCCGCCCTGGAGCACCTGGTCAAGGGAATCGTCGACCACCCGGACGACGTCCGGGTGCGGATGGTCGATTCCCGCCGGGGCAAGCGGCTCGAGGTCCGCGTGCACCCGGAGGACCTCGGCACGGTGATCGGGCGGTCCGGCCGGACCGCCAAGGCGCTGCGCCAGGTGATCGGCTCCATCGGCGGACGTGGGGTACGCGTCGACATCGTCGACTCGTACTGATGCTTCTCGTCGTCGGCCGGATCGGCAAGCCGCACGGCATCCGCGGTGAGGTCACCGTGGAGGTGCGCACCGATGAGCCCGAAGCACGGTTCGCCCCCGGTTCGGTGCTGGTCACCGAACCGGGGGTGGTCCCGACCGAGCCCGGCGCCTGGCGGGTGCCGCCGGCGCTGACCGTGGAGTCGGCGCGTTGGCACCAGGGCCGGCTGCTGGTCGCGTTCGCCGGCGTGCCGGGTCGCGACGTCGCCGAGGCGCTGCGCAACACGCTCGTCGGCGTGGACAGCGCCGACGTCGACGCGCCCGAGGACCCGGAGGAGTTCCACGACCACCAGTTGGTCGGGCTCGCCGTGGTCACCCCCGGCGGGGAGCGGCTGGGCGAGGTGGATCGCATCGAGCACGCTCCCGCCTCCGACCTGCTGGTGGTACGGCGTCCCGAGGGGCGCACCGCGCTCATCCCGTTCGTCAAGGCGATCGTGCCCGAGGTGGATCTCGCCGGCGGTCGCGTCGTCGTCGACCCGCCCAGCGGTTTGCTCGACCTCTAGGAGCCACCGCATGCGCGTCGACATCGTGTCGATCTTTCCGGAATACTTCGCCCCGCTGGACCTGTCGCTGATCGGCAAGGCCCACGCGAACGGGCTGCTGCGGCTGGCCGTACACGATCTGCGGACCTGGACCCACGACGTGCACCGCACTGTCGACGACACGCCCTACGGGGGCGGTCCGGGCATGGTCATGCGGCCGGAGCCGTGGGGCGAGGCGCTGGACGCGCTGGCTCCCGACGAGCTGAGCCCGGACGGGCACACGCTGCCCCGGTTGCTCGTGCCGTCGCCGGCCGGTGTCCCGTTCACCCAGGCGTTGGCGCACGAGCTGGCCGCCGAGTCGCACCTGCTCTTCGCCTGCGGCCGGTACGAGGGCATCGACCAGCGGGTGCTGGAGCACGCGGCGACGCGGATGCCGGTGACCGAGGTCTCTCTCGGCGACTACGTGCTCTTCGGCGGCGAGGTGGCCGTGCTGGTCATCCTGGAGGCGGTCACCCGGCTACTGCCCGGCGTGCTCGGCAACGCGGGCTCGCTGGACGAGGAGTCGCACGCGCACGGGCTGCTGGAGGCTCCGCTCTACACCAAGCCGGCGACCTGGCGCGGGTTCGACGTGCCCGAGGTGCTGCGCTCCGGCGACCACGGCCGGATCGCCCGCTGGCGGCGTGACGAGGCGCTGCTGCGGACCGCCTCCCGCCGCCCCGACCTGGTCGGCGTGCTGCCCCCGGAGAGCCTGGACGCGCGGGACCGGGCGGCCCTGGACCGGGGCGGATTTTCCTCGCCGCCGGAGCGTGTGGCAAAGTAGAGGGGTTGCCGCGTCCGTCCACGCCGTGGGTGGCCGCGAGGACCCTCGACCGGGGCCGGCGTCGCCGGCCTCCACCCGGGGGTCAGAATCACCCGTTCGCGCATCGACTGACGGTGCGCCGTGAGCCTCACGAGGACACCGCGATGAACATCCTGGACGCCCTTGACGCCCAGTCGAAGCGCTCCGACCTGCCCGACTTCCGCGCCGGTGACACCGTCAAGGTGCACGCGCGGGTCGTCGAGGGCAACCGGTCCCGGGTCCAGATCTTCCAGGGCGTCGTGATCCGTCGCCAGGGTGACGGTCTGCGCGAGACCTTCTCCGTCCGCAAGATCAGCTTCGGTGTCGGTGTCGAGCGGACCTACCCGCTGAACAGCCCGGCGATCGACCGGATCGAGATCGTGACCCGCGGTGACGTGCGGCGCGCCAAGCTCTACTACCTGCGCGAGCTGCGCGGCAAGAAGGCCAAGATCAAGGAGCTGCGGGAGAAGCAGCCGGCCAACTGACCTTCGTTCGCCACGCCGCCCGGGCTGCGCGGATGTCGTATCGACCGGATCGCATTACCCTGGCCGGTACGGGCGCAGCCGGACGGCGCGAAGCGGTCCACTGCCGCCCGTGGGGCCTCCGCGAGGAGACTCCCGGGCGGTAGTGTCGTTTCCGCGAACCGGAGAGTGGCATGGTGCAGATGCTTGACGAGGACGGCACCGCCGATCCCTGGCGCCGGCGCACCCGGCGCACCCGGCGGCAGATGCCGCTCTGGCAGGAGTTGCCGCTGCTGCTCGTGGTGGCGTTCTGCCTGGCCGTGCTGATCCGCACGTTCCTGCTCCAGGCGTTCTTCATCCCCTCCGGGTCGATGGAGAACACGCTGCTCGTCGGCGACCGGGTGCTGGTCAACAAGGTCGTCTACGACATGCGCGACCCGGTCCGTGGCGAGGTCGTGGTGTTCCGGGGCACCGATCGCTGGGTCGCCCAGGAGGCGCCGGCCCCGCCGACCAACCTCGCCGGCAAGGTCGGCCGCACCCTCGGTGACCTGGTCGGGGTCAGCCGCCCCGGCGAGAAGGACTTCATCAAGCGGGTCATCGGGGTGCCCGGCGACAAGGTCTGGTGCTGCGACAAGGGCCGGGTCGTGGTCAACGGCACGCCGCTGGAGGAGCAGGCGTACGTCTCCGAGGACTCGCCGGTCGAGCTGCCACCCAACCCCAAGGAGTGCCGGTCCCGGCAGTTCACCGAGGTGGTGGTGCCACCGGGGCAGATCTTCGTGATGGGCGACCACCGGTTGGTGTCGCAGGACGCCCGGTGCCAGGGGCCGGTGCCGATCGACAACGTCATCGGCCGCGCCTTCATGATCGTCTGGCCGTCGCAGCGGTGGACCAGCCTCCCGGTACCGAAGACCTTCACCGACCTGCCCCGTCCGGACGCCGCACCGGCCGGACCGGCCCCGGTCGACCCCGACCCGGTGGGCGGAGTCGTCCTGATTCTCCCGGTCGCGGCGACGCTGACCGTTCTCGCGGGTTCGGGGCGACCGCGCCGCACCCGGGGACGTAGGCTCCTCCCGTGATTGACGAGCAGACCGAAAAGCCGCGCAGCTCCTTCTGGAAGGAACTGCCCATCCTCCTGGGTGTGGCGATCCTGGTCGCAGTACTGGTTCGTGCCTTCGTGCTGCAGACCTTCTTCATCCCGTCGCCGTCCATGGAGAACACCCTCAAGATCGACGATCGGGTGCTGGTCAACAAGCTGGTCTACGACTTCCGCTCGCCGCACCGGGGCGAGGTGATCGTCTTCAAGGCGCCGACCGAGTGGAGCGGGAACCCCAACGGCGAGGACTTCATCAAGCGGGTGATCGGCGTCGGCGGCGACCACGTGGTCTGTTGCGACCGGGCGGGCGGCCAGGAACGGCTGATCATCAACGGCAAGCCGATCGACGAGCCGTTCGTCTTCCCCGGCAACAAGCCGGCCGACCAGGACTTCGACGTCACCGTGCCGGAGGGTCGGCTGTGGGTGATGGGCGACCACCGGGAGGCGTCCGGCGACTCGCTCGAGCACTGGCAGCAGTCCGGCGAGGACATCAACGAGGCGACCATCCCGGAGGGCGAGGTCGTCGGCCGGGCCTTCACCATCTTCTGGCCGTTCAACCGGGCCACCTGGCTCACCGTGCCCAAGCAGTTCGACGGCATCCCGAATCCCTGAGCGGGTCGGGGACGCCGTGGCCGTCCGTCGGTGACGTCTGGCAGGCTGGTGCGGTGACCGTCTACACCCCTCGACGCGCGGCCCGGGTGCTGCTGGTCGACGCGACCGACCGGGTGCTGCTGTTCCACGGCAGTGATCCGGCCCGGCCGGGGCACCGTTACTGGTTCACCCCGGGCGGCGGGCTCGATCCGGGCGAGACCCCGGCCGAGGGCGCCGCGCGGGAGCTGACCGAGGAGACCGGCCTGCGACTGACCCCGGCGGAGCTGGGCGAGCCGATCTGGTCCGAGACCGTCGAGTTCCCGTTCGACGGCGTCTGGTACCGCCAGGAGCAGGAGTTCTTCCTGGTCCGGGTGCCCGCGTGGGAGGTCGACACCGCGGGCTTCGACCAGGTCGAGCGGGCCAGCGTGCACGGGCACCGCTGGTGGACGGTGGGTGACCTGGCGGCGACCACCGAGCGGTACTACCCGCCGGACCTGCCCGCCCGGCTCGGTCGGGTGCTGGTCGGGAGCGACGGGTGCTGACCCCGCCGCGCACCGTGGTGCGCCGCGACGGCGGCCTCTACGCCCTGGAGCGGGCCCTGCAACGGCGGGGCTTCCGCCAGGTGGCGGGCGCCGACGAGGCCGGCCGGGGGGCGTGTGCGGGGCCGCTGGTGGCCGCCGCCGCGGTGCTCCCCGAGGGGCGGCGCGGCGAGATCGCCGAGTTGGCCGACTCCAAGCTGCTCACCCCGGCGGCCCGGGAGCGGGTCCACGACGAGGTGGTGGCCCGCGCCTTGGCGTACGCCGTGGTGATCATTCCGGCCGAAGAGGTCGACGCGCGCGGGCTGCACGTGTGCAACCTCGCCGCGATGCGCCGGGCGCTCGCCTCGCTCGCCACCCGTCCCGACTACGTGCTGACCGACGGCTTCGGCGTGGACGGGCTCGACGTGCCGGGGCTGGCGGTCTGGAAGGGCGACCGGGTGGCCGCCTGCGTCGCGGCCGCGAGCGTGCTCGCCAAGGTCACCCGGGACCGCATCATGGTGGACCTGGACCAGCGGTTCCCTGGCTACGGCTTCGCCGAGCACAAGGGTTACGTCACCGCCGAGCACAGCGCCGCGCTGCGCGAGCTGGGGCCCTGCCGGGAACACCGCTTCTCGTACGTGAACGTGGCCGCCGTCTCCGGGCGCGACGGGCGGCCGCCGCGCGCCCGCCGTCCGGCCGCGGGGGAGGCGCAGGCGGTGCTCTTCGGGCGTCCGGACGAGCCGATGGAGCACTCCGCCGCGCCAGGGGGTACCGTCGGCGTGGCGTTGGGCGAGCAGCCGCGACCTCCGGCGTCGGTGGGGGAAGATGTGGTCATGGAAGGCGGAGTGCGATGAGCGCGGAAGATCTCGAGAAGTACGAGACCGAGATGGAGCTGCAGCTCTACCGGGAGTACCGCGACATTGTCCGCCAGTTCTCCTACGTGGTGGAGACCGAGCGCCGGTTCTACCTGGCCAACCAGGTGGACCTGCACGTTCGCAACTCGGACGGCGAAGTCTACTTCGAGGTCGAGATGCATGACGCCTGGGTGTGGGACATGTACCGTCCCGCCCGTTTCGTCAAGAACGTCCGAGTAATGACGTTCAAGGACGTCAATGTGGAAGAGCTCGAAAAGCCCGACATCTCGCTTCCCGCAGATTCCGGCTTCGGCGGCTGAGCGCGACGGGCCGCGGGCCCGCCGACGGCGGATCACTCCGCCGGCACCACCACCGCGACGCGCTGCACCAGGTTGTTCGCGAACCCGCCCCGGTTCCACGGCTGCTCGACCGGCTGGGTCCGCCCCGAGGCGTCAGTCGCCCGGGCCCCCAGCACCCACCGCCCCGGCTCCGCCGTCCACGTCACCGACCAGCGGCGCCAGCCCCACCCGTCCCCGGTGGGTTCGTCCAGTCTCGCCGGCACCCACGAGTCGCCGCCGTCGAAGGTCACCTCGACCGACGTCACCGGCCCATAGCCGGACCAGGCCCGACCGTCCACCGTGCCCGGCCCGGGCCGCAGCACCCGGGAGCGGGACATGAAGTCCGGGAAACCCGGCGGCCGCACCAGGGCGCGCGGCTCGATCCGGGTCACCGGCACACCCGGATCGTCGGCGTCGCGCCGCAGCCGGTAGGCCACCGCGTTCTGGTAGCCGTCGAACGGCTCGGCCGTCACGTGCACGTCCCGCAACCACTTGACGTGCGCCATGCCGTACCAGCCCGGCACGATCAGCCGCAGCGGGGCGCCGTGCTGCGGCAGCAGCGGAGCGCCGTTCATCTCGTACGCCAGCAGCACCTCCTCGCGCAGCGCGTCGGCCACCGGCAGCGCCCGCTGGTAGTCCTGCTCGACACCGCGCTCCACCCCGTGGTCCGCGCCGGTGAAGACGACGTCCACCGCGTCGTCGGCCAGCCCGGCCTCGCGCAGCAGCGGGGCCAGCGGAGTGCCCGTCCACTCGGCGTTGCCCACCGCCTCCACCAGCCAGGGCTGGCTGACCGGGCGCGGGTGCAGAAGCGCCCGGCCGTTGCCGGCACACTCCAACGTGACCTGACGGGTGACCCGGGGCCGTGCCCGCAACGCCGGCAGGTCCAGCCGGAGCGGTCGGGTGACGGCCCCGGACACGGTGAGCGTGTGCGCGCCCGGGTCGACGTCCGGGATGTCGTAGTGGATGAGCAGGTAGTGCAGGCCCGCCGGGGTCACGTCGTAGCGCAACGCCTCCAACGGGATGCCGTGGTTGCGCGCGGCGAGTTGGAGCTCCTCGGCGCTGATCGCCTCGTCCGGCCCGGCCACCCGGGAGGGCCGGCTGACGTCGTCCACCGTGGTCATCGCTGCTCCAGCACGTCGTAGCCGATGAACGCGAACATCCACGCGCCCGGCTCCAACGGTCGGGGCGGGCCGGTGAACCGGTGCGCGCCGACTCCCACCCCGTCGGCCGGGCTGCTCACCGCGACCGGCACGAAGCCCTCCTCGGCGAACCAGTCGCAGATGGTGGGCACCAGGTCCGGCTGGCGACGGTGCCGGGTCCACAGCACCGTGCCGCCGGTGGCGCAGAGCGACGCGCAGTGCCGCACCGTCGACCGGATGTCGTCGTCGCCGATGTTGCCGAAGACGCCGCACACCAGCACCAGGTCCGCCGGCGCCAGGTCGGCGTACCGGTCGGTCACCGCCGCGTCGCCGGTCACCACCTCCACGCCGGTCAGCCCCGCCTCCGCGACCGCGCGGCGGGCCAGCTCGGTGTTGCGCGGATCCAGCTCGACCAGGCGGGCGGTCACCTCGCCGCCGCGCGGATGAGCGGCGAGCACGGGGATCAGGTCGCGACCCTGACCCGCGCAGAGGCTGATCGCGCGCAGCGGGCCGGGCGGCGCCGCGTCCAGCGCCTCGGCGATCCGCCGCCGCACCTCGACGAGCCGCCGGGACAGCGCGGAGTCGGGCTGGTCGTAGTCGCGGTGCCAGTCGAGCCAGTCTTTCGTCACGCGGCCAGCATAGGCGGCGCGGCCCTAGCAGAGCCGTCCCGATTCCGAGGGCCGTCCACAACCGGCCGCTGTCCACAGTGCCGCGCTTCCGGGTGTGCGCCAGGGCGGACCGGGCCGGCAGAGTGCGCGCATGAGGTTCCCGACCGGCCCGACCATGTTGCTCACCCTGCTCCTCGTGCCAGGCGCGCCCGTCGGCCCGGTCGCGCCGCCCGTCGGCACGCCGCGCGTCGCGGTCCGGCCGGCGCCCCCGTCGCCGTCGGCGGTGCCGCCGTCGTCCGTGGGTCCGATCGCCGGTGCGACGTCGCCGTCCCCGACATCAGCGGCGCCGCGCTTCCGGTGGCCGCTGCCGGGCCCGCCCCGGCTCGCCCGGCGGTTCGCCCCGCCGCCCGAGCCCTGGCTGGCCGGGCACCGGGGCGTCGACCTGGTGGCGGAGCCGGGTGCCGAGATCCGTGCCGCGGGCGCCGGAACCGTCCTCTTCGCCGGTCCGGTGGCCGGCCGGCCGGTGGTCACCGTCGGCCACGGCGACGGACTGCGCACCACCTACGAACCGGTCCGGCCCCGGCTCGCGGTCGGTGACCCCGTCGACGCCGGCACTCCGGTCGGCGACCTGCTCGCCGGGCACCCCGGCTGCGCCGCTCCGGCCTGCCTGCACTGGGGACTCCGCCGCGGCGACGTCTACCTGGACCCTCTCGCCCTGCTCGGGCTGGGCCGGGTCCGCCTGCTCCCGCTCGATCCGCCCCCGCCGGCCGGTCCGTGAGCCGTCATGTCCCTCCGGCGCCGTCGCCCGGTCCGTGAGCCGGCGCCTCGACGCGTCCTCGCCGGTCCGTGCACCGGCGCGCGGCGGGCCGCCGCTCAGCGCCGGCCGAGCAGCGCGGGCAGCCGCACGGCCAACCGGTCGTACTCCTCGGAGGTGTTGTAGACCTGGCCGCACAACCGCAGGTAACCGCGCCCGTTCCAGGCGGCGACCGACACCTCCGCGGCGAGCCGGTCCGCGATCTCGGCCCGCAACGCCCGGGCGGCCTCCAGCGTCGTCGCGACCCCGGGCGGCAGCGGCACGAGCCGCATGGCGACCGCCGGCCCGCCGGGCTCCGGCAGCCGCTCCGGCGCCACCCCCAACGCGTCCCCGACGACCCGTTGGCCGTACGCGGCAAGCGCCGCGTTGTGCGCGCGGACCCGGTCGACGCCGAGGCTGCGCAGGGTGAACGGGCCGACCGGGGCGGCCAGCCAGCCGGTGTAGTCGAGGGTGGCCTGCCACTCGACCCGGGTGGGGAAGCCGCTGTCCTGCTCCCACGAGACGACGAGCGGCTGGATCCGCTCCCGCCACGGCTCCGCCACCACCAGCGCGGCCGTGCCGCGCGGCGCGTACGCCCACTTGTGCAGGTTGCCGACCCAGAAGTCGGCGCCCACCGAGGCCACCGAGGCCGGCAGCATGCCCGGTGCGTGCGCAGCGTCCACCAGAGCCGGCACCCCCCGCTCCCGGGCCACCGCCACCAGCGCCGCCACCGGAAACAGCCGAGCGGTCGGCGAGGTGAGCTGGTCGACGATCAGCAGCCGGGTCTTGCCGGGGCGCAGCCCCGCCCGCACGATCTCGACCACCTCCTCGTCGGTGGCCGTCAACGGCACGGCCACGGTGCGGGCGACCGCCCCGGTGCGCGCGCACTCCCGGGCCACCGACAGCGCGACCGCGCCGTAACCGTGGTCGGTGGTGAGCACCTCGTCGCCGGGCTGGAGCGCGAGCGACCGCAGCACCACGGCCGCGCCGGCGGTGACGTTGCCGACGAGGGCGGTGCCGGCCGGGTCGGCGCCGAGGAAGGTGGCCAGGTGCCGCCGGGCATGGGTGATCCGGTCGACCAGGCCCCGGGTGAAGAAGCGCAGCGGGTTCGACTCCATCTCCTCGCGCAGGCGCTGCTGGGCGCGCTGCACGGCGATCGGCGCGGCGCCGAACGAGCCGTGGTTGAGGTGGCTGACGGACGGGTCGAGGGAGAAGAGCAGCCGAGCCCCGGGGATCGGCTCGGGCGGCTGCGGGACCGTCATCCATCGATCCTAGCCCGTCGTGGATCATCACCTGGACGCATCGGTCAGGCCCGTGGATGCGCCTGCCGGTAGGCCGCCCGCAGCCGCTCGACCGAGACGTGCGTGTAGATCTGGGTGCTGGCCAGCGACGAGTGCCCGAGCAGCTCCTGGACGGCGCGCAAATCCGCCCCACCTTCGAGCAGGTGGGTGGCGGCCGAGTGGCGCAACCCGTGCGGGGTCACCCGAGGAACCCCGGCCGCACCGGTCCAGGCGGCCACGATCCGTCGGGCGGTGGTCGGGTTGAGCCGCCCGCCACGGGCCCCGAGCAGCAGCGCGCGGCCCGAGCCCGGCGCCGTCAGGGCCGGCCGGCCGGTGTCGAGCCACGCGTCGAGCGCCCGTTGCGCCGGCACGCCGTAGGGCACCGCGCGCTCCCGACCACCCTTGCCCAGCACGCGTACCACCCGACGGGCCTGGTCGACGTCCGCGACGTCCAGCCCACACGCCTCGCTGATCCGCACCCCGGTGCCGTAGAGCAGTTCGAGCAGCAGCCGGTCCCGCAGCAGCACCGCGTCGGGCGGTTCGTCACCGACCGGAAGTGTCGTCGTCGGGTCGTCGTCCGTGGCCCGGTCGGTGTCGGGCGTGGGCCGGGCCGGGGCGTCCATCAGCGTGGCGGCCTGGTCGGCGCGCAGGACCGTGGGCAGTTCCCGGCGGGCCCGCGGGCTGACCAGCGGCGCGGCGACGTCGGCGGGGAGCCGCCCGGCCCGGTGCGCCCAGGCGCTGAACGTGCGGGCGGCGGCGGCCCGGCGGGCCATGGTCGTCCGGGCGGTCCCCGTCGTCCGCTGCTTCGCCAACCAGCTGCGCAACACCGCGAGATCCAGCCCGGCCAAATCGGCGCAGCCCATCCGCACCGCGTGGTCCAGCAGGGAGACGAGATCCGTGACGTAGGCCCGGACGGTGTGCGCGGAGCGGTTGCGCACCCGGGACAGGTGGTCGGCGAAGTCGTCCACCGCCTCGCGCATCGCCGCCGGCAGTTCCTCGTGGACGGCCCGGGTGCCACGTCGCCGTTCAGCCACCGGACTTCTCCGCCCGAGTCAGGTGCGTGTGGCGCCGTCGACGGAGGCGGGAACTGGTGTCGGACACCGATCCAGACTACGGGCGGAGCGAGTCGGACGGGCACTGCCGGACCGTGGCCGCGTCCGGCCGCGCCCGCCGTCCGCGTCCGGACCGTGGGCGGCCGACTCGGGAACGCGTTGGCGGCTTCCCGGCGTCGGAGGGCGTCTGTCGCCGTCCGGACGCCGACGGGCGCCCCCGAGCCGGCAGCCGTCCCCGCGACGCCCGGCACGCCGGGCGGGGTGGCAGGAAGCACCCTGGACAGGGGAAACTCGTGTCGCAAAGAGGTGAGCGTCGGCCTCGGCGACGCCTCGCCCGGTGCGGAGTCGCCGAGACGGTGACGCCGGTGCGAGGAGGGACCGGGCGTGGGAGTGGATGCCGTCCTCTACCGGCGGGTGCGCGCCGGTGCGGACCGTCGCCGGCTGTCATACGTGTCGATCGAGGTCGTGGCCGACCGGCACGACGTGCTGCTCGACCTGCTCGCGCGGGTGCGGGGCGGCGGACGCACGCCGATGCTGGACCGCGTCGCACCCCTCGGCGAGCTGACCGTGCACACCGAACAGGTGCCGCACCTGCTCACCGAGCTGCGGTGCCTGCTGGACGTGGCCCGGGCGCCGCAGGAGGTCGACCACATTCGCCGCCTGGCCCGGCTCGCCCACCGCTGCCGGGAGGGGCGGGACGTGGAGCTGCGGTTCGAGGGCGACTGACGCGGCCCGGTCGGCCCCGACCTGCCGGCCGGAGGCGCTCATCCGTCGCCCCCCGCGGGCGGCGCGAGCGCGTAGCCGCCGTCCCGGCGCACCACCATGGCCAACTCCTCCAGCAGAGACAATTTCCGCATCGCGGTGCGCAGGTCCAGCCCGGCCCGTGCCGCGACGCTCTCCAGGTCGATCGGTCGGCGGCGGGGCAACGCCTCCAACACCTGGGTGGCGTCGTCGTCGAGCCCGTCCCGCGGGTGCTCCGGCGCCCGCGCGAGCGGCGCCAGGTCGGCGCCGATCCGGCCGACCTCCTCCAGCACGTGCGCGACGCCGGCGACCAACCGGGAGCGCGGCCTCTCCCGGAGCACCTCGTGCCCGCCCACCGACATGGCCGAGGTCACCGGGCCGGGCACCACCATCGCCGGCCGGGCCAGGCCGAGCGCCCGGTTGAGGGTCTGGGTGGCGCCGCTGCGGGCGGCCGCCTCGACCAGCACCGTGCCCCTGGTCGCCGCGGCGATGACCCGGTTGCGGATCAGGAACCGTGGCCGCAGCGGCTCGGCGCCGGGCATCCACTCGCTCACCAGCAGGCCGGTCTCCGCGATCCGGTCGAACAGCGCGGCGTTGCCCATCGGGTAGGGGCGGTCCAGGCCACACGCCAGCACCGCGACGGTGCGCCCGCCCGCGGTCAACGCCCCGCGGTGCGCCGCCGAGTCGATGCCGAACGCCCCGCCGGAGACCACCGTCCACTCCCGGTCGGCCAGGCCGTAGCCCAGCTCGGTGGCGACGTGCGAGCCGTAGGGGGTGGCCGCCCGTGAGCCGACCACGGCCACCGAGCGGTCCAGTGTCTCGCCCAGCGGCCAGGGGCCGCGTACCCAGAAGCAGAGCGGCGGGTCGGTCTCCACGTCGACCCGCCGGGCGGCGTCGGGCAGCATCAGATTGCGGAGCTGGGCGACCTGCGGCGGCCACTCGTCGTCCCCCGGCACGACCAGCCGCGCGCCGAGTCTATCCCCCCGTGCCAACGCCTCCGCCGCCACCGCGCGGGCGTCGCCGACGGCCGTGCGGGCGGTGACCGCCGCCCGGAGCGTTCGCTCCGGTGCGCCCCCGGCCAGGAGCAGGTCGAGGGCGGCCACCGGGCCGAGCCGGCGGACCAGCTCGTGAACCGACCGGGTGCCCGGCTCGGCGAGCCAGGTCAGCGCGACCCGGGCCAGTCTCTCGTCGGCGCTCACGTGCCCACTCCCGTCCTGAGCTGGATCGCCTCGTCGATGTCGTCGTGGTCGGGCCGATCCCGCCCGTCCAGGTCCGCGATGGTCCAGGAGAGCCGGAGGACCCGGTCGTATCCCCGCGCCGACAGCGACCCGGTGTCCAGGCGGCGGCGTAGCTGCTGGGTGACCCCCGCCGGCAGGTGCCACGGCGGCCGCCGCAGGTGCGGGCCGGGGACGTCGGCGTTCACCCGGTGCCCGACGGCGGCCCAGCGGTCGGCCGCGGCGCGGCGCGCCTCGACGACCCGGGCGGCCACGGCGGCCGAGGACTCGTGCGGCGTGCCCGTCTGCAACAGTTCGGCCGCGCGCACCGGCATCAGACCCACCTGCACGTCGACCCGGTCGAGCAGGGGACCCGACAGCCGCCCCAGGTAGCGCCGCCGGGCCTGCGGGGTGCACTCGCAGTCGACGTCGCCGGACGGCTTCGCGCAGGGGCACGGGTTGGCGGCCAGCACCAGTTGGCTGCGCGCCGGGTATTCGGTGGCGCCCCGGGTCCGGGCGACCCGGACCCGGCCGCTCTCCAGCGGCTGGCGCAACGCCTCCAGCGCGCCCTTGCCGAACTCGGGCGTCTCGTCGAGGAAGAGCACGCCCCGGTGGGCCAGCGACACCGCGCCGGGGCGGGCCAGCCCGGAACCGCCACCGACCAGCGCCGGCACCGTCGCGGTGTGGTGCGGCGCCTGGAACGGCGGCCGGCGCAACAGGCCGCCGTCGGGCGGCAGCAGGCCGGCGATCGAGTGCAGCGCGGTCACCTCCAGGGCCGCCTCGTCGTCCAGCTCGGGCAGGATCGACGGCAGGCGCTCGGCGAGCATCGTCTTGCCGGCGCCGGGCGGGCCGAGCAGCGCGAGGTGGTGGCCACCGGCGGCGGCGATCTCCAGGGCTCGGCGGCCGAGTGGCTGCCCGGCGACGTCGCTGAGGTCGGGGCCGGTAGGGGCGCCGGCCGGGGACGGCGCGGGCGGGACGAGCAGGGGTACGCCGTCGCGGACGTGGGCGACGAGCCGGTGCAGGGTGTCGACGGCGCGGACCCGTACGCCGGGGATGACCGCGGCCTCGGCGGCGTTGCCGGCGGGCACCACCACCCGCGGGTATCCGGCCCGGGCGGCGGCGGCCACCATGGGCAGGGTGCCGCGGACCGGCCGGACGGTGCCGTCGAGGCCGAGTTCGCCCAGGATGACCGTGGCGTCGAGGGCCACCGGTGGCAGTTCGCCCGAGCCGGCGAGCACGGCCACGGCGATGGCGAGGTCGAACGCGGAGCCGTACTTGGGCAGGGTGGCCGGAAGCAGGTTGAGGGTGATCCGCCGGTTGGGCCACTTCTGCCCGGAGTTGACGATGGCCGCGCGGACCCGGTCGCGGGCCTCGTGCAGCGCGGTGTCGGGCAGGCCGGAGATGACCACGGCGGGCAGGCCGGGGGCGAGGTCGGCCTCGACCTCGACCACGTGCCCGGCCACCCCGGCCAGGCCGACGCTCAGGACCTTGGCGTATCCCATGTCAGAACGCGCCCCGGAGGTGCTCGACGCGGGCGTGGCCGGTGGCCGGCAGCCGGACCGAGAGCACGTCGAAGCGGACCTCGTCGGCGGTGGTGCCGGTCTCGGCGAGCCACCGGGCGGCCAGGCCGCGCAGCCGGCGGGCCTTCGACCGGACCACGGCCTCGGCGGGGGAGCCGTACCGGTCGGTGCGCCGGGTCTTCACCTCACAGAAGGCGAGCACCGGCCCCTCCCAGGCGATGATGTCGATCTCCCCGTCGGGACAGCGCCAGTTGCGGGCGACGGGGCGTAGCCCGGTCTCGATCAGGTGCCGCAGCGCGCACCGCTCGCCGTACGCGCCGACGGCCTGGTTCCGGTTCGTCATGCCGGTCAGGATGCGAGCCACGGGGCGATCGTGGGTGGCCTGTGGGATCGGCCTGTGGATGAGGGCCGATTGTGGACGGAAACACGATCATGCTGCCGATGTGCTACGCCCAGTGCGATGGCGGACGGTGACGGCACCGCCGCTCTCGGGACCACATGGGCGGTTTGTGGCTACCAGTTGTGACGCCTCTTTACACCGGAAGTTGACGTTCTTTACTGTCACGTCGCCGACAGGTACTGAACGGGGGCTCGGGTGAACCTGCGCAGGGCGTTAGCGACGCATTGGTGCGGTGCCGGAACGACGACGGCCGCACCCTCATCGACGAACCCGCGGTGCGACTGCTGATCACCTCTCCGCCGTGGTGATCCACGCATGTCGACAAGACCTGACCGTCGGCTCGGTGTCGGGCGTCTCCGCCCCTGCCGTACCTGATTGATCCTCACTCACTTTTCTCCGCGCACCGCGGGGTTTTTCGGTGTGCACACACACGCGCAATGAGGAGTGCTCTGGTGACAAGACCTGGAATCGTCCCCGAGCGGCGCCGTCGCGGCCTCGCCGCGTCGGCCGTCGCGCTGGCTCTGGTGGCCGTCGCCGGTCCGACTGCGATGCCGTCGCCGGCCGAGGCGGAACCGGCGGCCGCCCCGCCGACGGCCGCCCCGGAGGCGCCGGCGCTCAACGAGGTCGATGCCTTGGCGCAGGCCGGAAAGCTCAAGGCACCGGTGGAGGTGACCAGCCTCAAGACCGAGGACTCACGCGTGTTGGCGACCCCGCGGGGCACCCTGGTGCTGGAGTCGTACGCGGAGCCGCAGTGGACCAGGGGTCGCGACGGCGGCCCCTGGCGGAAGATCGACACCCGGCTCGAACGACGCGCCGATGGGTCGGTGGCGCCGGTAGCGACGCTGACGGACGTGACGTTCACCTCCGGTGGGAGCGGCCCGACGATCCGGATGCCGCTGGCTGAGGGGCAGGTGTCGCTGTCCTGGCCGGGAGAGCTGCCGGCTCCGACGCTCGACGGCGACACCGCCGTGTACGCCTCGTTGCTGCCGGAGGTGGACCTGCGACTGCGGGCGCTGCGTGACGGGTTCACCTGGGCGCTGGTGGTGAAGTCTGCGCAGGCGGCGGCGAACCCGGCGTTGGACGAGCTGCGGTTCGCGCTGCGTACCACCGGCTCCCTCACCAAGCGGTCCCGTGTCGGCGGCGGGTTCGAGGTCGCCGACCGCAGCGGACGGTCCGTGCTGTCCGCCGGGGGTGCGCTGATGTGGGACTCGGCCGGGGTGGCCGCGCCCGCCAAGGGCGCCACGGGCCGGGCGGCGAACGCCTTCGCGGTGCAGGACCGGCGTGCGGCACTGCGGGTGGTGCCGGACCGGGCGCGCAAGGCGGAGATCCCGACCGGGGTCCAGGATGAGGATCTGGTGATCCGCCCGGACCGATCGCTGCTGCGTGGCAAGAGCACCGTGTACCCGGTGGTCATCGACCCGTGGAGCACGATCGAGAAGACCCGGTGGGGCTACTCGAGCACCAACGACGCGACCCGCAACGACGGTGTGGCCCGGGTCGGGAAGGACCCTGAGGGATCCGGTACCTACCGGTCCTACTTCTCGTTCAAGCTGACCTCGTTGTCCGGCAAGACGATCCGCGACGCCAAGTTCCTGACCGAGATGACGCACTCGTGGGACTGCGGCAACACGCCGGTGAACCTTTGGCGTACGGCCGACATGGCGACCACCGGCAAGCAGACCTGGTCCGGGCCGAGCTTCTCGAAGTGGCTGGAGGAACGGTCGGCGCACGCGCACAAGCCGTCGGGGGGCGCGGGCTGCTCCGACGACCCGCAGCCGGACAAGCCGATGGAGTTCTCCAGCCAGAACGTCATCACCGACATCAGCGCCAACCGCGGCCAGGACATCTACACGCTGGCGCTGTCGACCCGGCAGTCCGACGGATCCTCGGAGTCGACGAGCAACTGGTGGAAGAAGTTCGACCCGGTGCAGACCAAGCTGACGATCGAGTACAACACCAACCCGAACACCCCGACCGCGGCGCAGCTGTCGACCCACGCCGGCTACACCGCGCCGGCTCAGCCCTGCGTGACAGGTGCGTCCCGACCCGCGGTGCGTTCGGACTTCCCGTGGCTGAAGGCGACGGTGAGCGACCCGGACGGCAGCGGCGGCGGCAGCCTCTCCGGCGTCTTCACGCTCCAGAAGCTGGCCGGCAGCACCTGGACGAACGTGTCCGGGTGGCCGAGGACCGACTCCGGGGTCGCGCCCGGGGCCAAGGCGGAGTTGCAGTTGACCACGAAGACGGTCAACGGCGAGCTCTACCGGTGGCAGGTGCAGACCAAGGACACCCTCGGTGGGGCGTCGGTGACCGCGTCACCGTGGTGCGAGTTCTCCATCGACTACTCCGCGCCGGCCTCTACCCCGACCGTCACGGCCGCGGACGGGCTCTATCTGGAGTCCCCGCCGCTGGGCGCCAACCAGGATCCGCACGGTGCGGTCGGCTACTCCGGCAGCTTCACCTTCGCCGCCAACGGCGCCTCTGACGTGTACGACTACGTCTACCAGGTGAACGGCGGCCCGGAGGTGGTCGTGCGTGCCACCGGGCTCGGAGGTCCCGCCACCGCCTGGGTGACTCCGACGACGCGGTTGGAGAACGTGCTGACCGTGCGCAGCCGGGACCAGGCCGGCAACTCGTCCGCTCCCTACGACTACACGTTCTTGGCCAGCGACCCGTCCGCGCCGGTCGCGCACTGGGCGGTCGACGACGGCTCGGGCCTCACTCTGACCAACAAGGTGGCCGGTGGTGCGGTGGCCACCATGAGTCCGTCCCCGGCCTGGACGGACTCCCGAGTCCTGGGTACGAGCCGCAGGAGCGGTAAGGACTGGGCGGTCAAGTTCGACGGCAACGACCAGGCCGTGACGGCCGGCCCCGTCATTAACACCAGCCGTAGCTTCTCCTTCGCGGCATGGGTTCGCGCCGACGCCGTCGGTGGCGTGGTCATGGCGCAGGTCGGTGCCAACAAGAGCCCGTTCGAGCTCCAGTACTACCCAACCAAGCAGCGTTGGTGCTTCGTCAGCTACGTCTCAGATTCGGCCAACGCGGCTTCCACGCCGTCTCCCGCGTGCGCTACAGATCCTGTGCAGGTGGGAGTGTGGGTTCACCTGACGGGTGTCTACGACGCCGGGTCCACTAGCCAGCTCGCGCTGTACGTGAACGGGGTGCGTAAAGGCTCCGGTTCGACCAGCGCTCCTGCGTGGGCGTCGACGGGGCCCTTGTCGATCGGGGTGGGGCGCAACGGCACGCCCGTCGGATGGGTCAACGGGGCGATCAGTGAGGTTCGAGTGTGGGACCGGGTCATCGACCCGGAGACAGACCTCGCCGAGATCGTCGCGCCAGTGCGCGTCGGCCAATGGGAGATGGACGGCGATGACCAGGACGAACCCCGCGAGGCGGGAGACTCCTCCGACTACCGAAATGCGCTGAACCTTAAGCCCGCGCCGGCTTCGGACTGGGTTCCGGACAGTTTCAACGGGTCAACGGCCCTGCGTTTCGACGGTATCTCGGGCAACGCGCAGACGAGCGTTCCGGTGCTGCGCACAGACCAGTCATACACGGTGTCGGCATGGGTGCGCTTCGCGGGAGGTAACGGTGCGCGAACGGTCATCGCGCAGGACGGGCTGAACGTCTCAAGTTCATTCCTCAGCTGTCGTACCGACGCGTCGGGGTCGAAGTGGTCGGTCATGACTCGGTCCGCAGATGCGACCTCCTCCTCTGCGTTCTATGTCATCGGCACTGACTGTCTGGTAAATCAGTGGACACATCTCGTGGCCGTGCAGGACGTCACCACGAAGGCGATGAGTTTGTACGTGAATGGAGTCCTGGTGAAGCAGAGCGCCTTCTCCTTCGTGCCGTGGCATGGGGTCGGCGTGCTGGCGGTCGGACGAGGAAAGTGGGGAGGACCGGCCGATTACTTCAGCGGGGACATTGATCGAGTTCAGGTATGGCAGGGGGCTTTGAACGCCGCCGAGGTCCAAGCTGTGTCTGCGATCACGGACTGATGGCTGGCCTGTGCTCCGCATGAACCGCAATCCATCCGTGTCGGACTCGGCGTCGTCACCGCCCGCGCCCGAAGTGTCATCAGCTGCCACTTTCTACTAAACGTCAAACTCGGCTCTTTACCTGTGAGGGAGATCGATGGAAAACGTCCGAATCCTCAAATCGAGCAGACGCTATCGACGAGGGTGGCGATTTGAAAAGCTGAACCGCATCACCCGCCGCGGCCTCACCATCGGGCTGGCCGCGGTGCTCGCGGCCACGATCGGCGGCCAACTGCCCGCCCGGGCGGAACGGTCGACGCCGGCTCCACACCTCGACCCGCAGCGCTACTCGTCCACCCCGTTGCACAAGGCCGCCTCCAGCAAGCGGATCCCCGACACCGATGCGGCGGCGGCCAAGGTGCGGCGGCCGGCACCGGTCTGGCCGGCGGCGGGCTCCGCCGAGGTGACGCTGGGCGCGGCGACCACGGCGGTGACCTCCGGCCGCGCCGGCCCGTTGCCCGTGACGGTACGACCGGTTCCCGCTTCGCGGTCCGGCCGCACGGCGGCGTCCGGCCCGGGCAAGGTCCTCGTCGAGGTGCTGGCCAAGGCCACGGCCGAGGCGGCCGGCGTCAATGGCCTGCTGGTGCGGGTCGGCCGGACCGACGGGGTCCGGTCTGCCGGTACGGTCGAGGTGGGCGTCGACTACGCCGCCTTCGCGACCGCGTACGGCGCCGACTGGGCCTCGCGACTGCGGTTGGTGCGGCTGCCCGACTGCGCCCTGAGCACCCCGGCGGCCGCGGCCTGCCGGCCGGAGTCGTTGGCGTCTCGCAACAACGTCCGCACCCGTACCGTGTCAGCGGCGGTTGCGGTGTCCGCAGCCGACCCGGCGGCTCCGGGCGCGCGGACGGCTGCCGGAGCGGCGGCGGGAGGGACGCTCTTCGCGCTGACCAGTGGTCCCTCCGGCGGGGCCGGCAACTTCGCCGCTTCCAGCCTCGCTTCCACGTCGTCGTGGAGCCACGGCGGTGCCACGGGTGGCTTCCAGTGGTCCTACCCGATGCGGACCCCGCCCGGTCCCGGGGGACCGGAGCCGGGCATCGGTCTCGGCTACTCCTCGCAGTCCGTTGACGGCCGGCACGCGGCGACCAACAACCAGCCCGGTCTGTTCGGGGAGGGCTTCGACTATTCCCCAGGCTTCATCGAGCGCCGGTACAAGGCGTGCGCCGAGGACATGGGCGGCAACGCCAACAACTCGGTCAAGACCGGGGACCTGTGCTGGGGCCCGGAGAACGCCGTGATGTCGCTCAACGGCAGCACCGTCGAGCTGTTGAAGGGCAGCGACGGCACGTGGCACCCGCGCAGTGAGAATGGCGCCAAGATCGAGCTGCTCACGTCCTCGGCGTACGCGAACGGCGACGACGACAACGAGTACTGGAAGGTCACCACCACCGACGGCACCCAGTACTGGTTCGGTCGTCATCGGCTCCCGGGCTGGTCGACCGGTCGGCCGACGACCAACTCGGTCCTCACCGTGCCCGTCTTCGGCAACAACCCCGGTGAGCCGTGCAACGCAGCGACCTTCGCCGCCTCCGACTGCAACGGCAAGTCGCAGGCCTGGCGGTGGAACCTGGACTACGTCCAGGACATCCACGGCAACACCATGTCCTACTGGTGGGCCAAGGAGACCAACTACTACGCCAAGAACCTGGTGGCCTCGACACCTGTCGTCTACGACCGGGCCGGCTACCTGACCCGCATCGACTACGGCAGCGACAACCGGGACAACAACGAGTACGCCGCCGCGTCGCCGTACGTCGAGAACACCCCGGGACGCGTCGAGTTCACGAACGTCGACCGCTGCCTGACGAACTGCACCACGAAGAACGCCACGACCTGGCCGGACACGCCGTGGGACCAGAACTGCACCGCGACCACGAAGCCCTGCAACAACGGTTCCCCGACGTTCTGGTCCGCCAAGCGCACCACGCTGATCACCACCAAGGCGTGGAAGGCGGCCGCCTCGGCCTACCAGAACGCCGACTCGTGGACGTTCCGGCAGGCGTTCCTCGACCCCGGTGACGGCACCCGCGCCGGCCTGTGGCTCGACGGGATCACCCACAGGGGCCTCAACGGCGGCACCGTCACCGCGCCGGAGGTGACGTTCTCCGGCATCCAGAAGCCGAACCGGGTGGACGCCGCCGGAAGTGACTGGGCCCTCGCCTTGAACTGGCACCGGGTCAACCTGATCACGCAGGAGACCGGCGGCCAGATCTTCGTTACGTACAGCGACGCGCAGTGCGTCAAGGGCAGCGTGATGCCCTCGACGAGTGCGTTGGACAGCAACAAGCTGCTCTGCTATCCGGTCAAGTGGACACCACCCGGCGAGACCGACAAGGTGACCGACTTCTTCCACAAGTACGTGGTCAAGGAGGTCCAGCAGATCGATCCCACCGGTGGGGCACGTCCGCTGCGCACCGCCTACGACTATCTCAACGACGACAACGAGGCGCTGTGGCACTACGACGACGACACCGGGCTCACCCCGGACGATCGTCGTAGCTGGTCCCAGTGGCGTGGTTACCCCAAGGTGGTGACCTACGTCGGTGAGGGCGCGGCCCGAACCAAGACCGAGACCCTCTACTACCGAGGCATGTACGGGGACAAGCTCGCCGCCGGTGGCACGCGCACCACCCAGGTCCAGGGCCTGGAGGGCGGTGCCGTCAACGACTACGAGCAGTTCAGCGGTTCCGCGCGTGAGACGGTCACCTGGTTGGGCGGGACCGTGCTGTCCGCCACCGTGCACGACATGTGGCGATCGGACCCGCCGACCGCCACCCGGGCGGGAAGCCCGGTCGCCGAGTCCCGCTACGTGCGGGTGCGCACGTCGAAGACGCGTATCGCCACGGACACGGGCTGGCGGCGCAGCACGACGACCACCGACTTCGACGAGTACGGCATGCCGACCACCCAGGAGGACAGCAGGGACACCTCCACCGCCGGCAACGAGCGGTGCACCAAGACGGAGTACGTCCGCAACACCGCGGACTGGCTGCTGACCCCGGTCAAGCGGATCAACGGGTGGGTCGGGAAGTGTTCGTCCGGTCCCGCCGACGACAAGCAGGTCCTCGGTGACGTCCGGTTCAGCTACGACTCGCTGGCGTACGGGGCCGCACCGGGCAAGGGCCTGCTCACCAGGACCGAGCGGATCACGTCCTTCACCGGTGGTAACCGCACCTACCAGCAGGTCGGCACCGCGAAGTACGACGCCAGGGGTCGGATGACCGAATCCACCGACGTCGCCGGGGAGAAGTCGACGACGGCCTACGTCCCGGCCACCGGCGGCCCGGTGACCCAGCAGACGACCACGAACCCGCTGCTGTGGACCAGCACCGTCGACCTCGACCCGACCACCGGACTGGTGGTCAAGAGCACGGACACCAACAACTACGTCACCGAGTACGCCTACGACGCGATGGGTCGCGCCACGCAGGTGTGGCTGCCCAACCGGGCGCGGGTGACCTACCCCACCGCGCCGTCGACCACCTACGGCTACTCGTTGTCGAAGACGGCGCCGTCGTACGTCACCACCACTGCGGTCAACGCCAACGGCGGCAACGACACGTCGTACGTGATCTATGACGCCCTCGGTCGGCAGCGGCAGACGCAGGAGCCGGCCAACGGCACCGGCCGGATCATGACCGAGACGTTCTACGACGCGGCCGGCCGGATCTACAAGGCCAACTCGGCCTACTACGACTCCGGTGCGATCGACACCTCGGTCATCAAGTCCCGGCTGGACCAGGATGTGCCGAGTCAGACGAAGACGCTCTACGACACCGCAGGCCGTCAGATCCACTCGTTGCTCCTCGGCACGGTGTCGAGCGTTCAGGTCGAGAAGACCAGGACGTCGACCACCTACCACGGCGACCATGTCACCGTGGAGCCCCCGTTGGGGCAGGCGGCCACCACGGTGTGGACCGACTCGGAGGGCCGGACCGAGAAGCTCTGGCAGTATCACGGCCGGACGGCCACCGGCGGCTACGACGAGACGAAGTACACCTACCACCCGGCCGGCCAGTTGGCCACGGTGCAGGATCCGGCCGGCAACGCCTGGTCCTACACCTACGACATCCAGGGCCGACTGACGTCGACGAGCGACCCTGACACCGGGACGTCGACCAAGCAGTACAACACCCTGGGTCAGTTGGAGAAGACCACCGACTCCCGGCCGGACACCCCCGACATCTGGTTCACCTACGACAAGATCGGGCGACCGCTCACCACCCGCGAGACGAGCCTGACCGGGCCGATGCGGACCGAGCTCACGTACGACTCGCCGGTCAAGGGCATCACCAAGTCGGCGTCGCGCTGGATCGGCTCGGAGGAGTACCGGTCGGAGGTCGTCTCCGTCGACAAGATGTACAACACGACGCAGAGCAAGCTGACGCTGCCGTCGTCGCAGGCGGGGTTCTGCGGGATCGGCGCGGTCACCTGCAGCTTCACGTCCAAGGCGAGCTTCCTGACCGACGGCTCGCCCAACACGCTCACCATCCCGGCCGCGGGCGGCCTCGACCAGGAGGTGCTGAACTACAAGTACGACACGACGTACGCGATGTTGGACCGGCTCGCCACGGACTACCTGGACGCCACCTACTACGTCGTCGACTCGGGCTACACGAACCTGCACGAGCTGAGCACGATCACGCGCTCGACCGCGTTGACGGGCGCGAAGTCCGTCCAGAGCAAGAACTCCTACGACGACAGCACCGGCCGGGTCGCCAGCAGTTCCGTCACCCGGTCGACCGCGCCGGCCTACGTGGCCAACACGTTCTACGACTACGACGCCAGCGGCAACATCATCAAGATCGACGACAACACGGGCGCCCGCCCACGGGACACCCAGTGCTTCGCCTACGACCACCAGCGCCGGCTCACCGACGCGTGGACACCGGCCTCGTTCGACTGCGCCGCCAAGCCCCAGGCGGAGTCGGAGCTGGGTGGCCCGGCACCCTACTGGCAGCAGTGGTCGTTTGGCGCGCCGGACCACCCGCAGGGGCGCGTCGGCAACCGCCTGACCCAGACCGAGCGGGGCACCCCGACCGGCACGGTCACCACCTCCTACTCCTACCCGGCGGCCCGCGCGGCACAGCCGCACCGGCTGGACGGCTGGAGCCGGATCGACAACACCGGCACGACCACCGGCTCGTACACGTACGACGAGGCCGGCAACATGAAGACCCGTCCTGGCAAGTCGGGACAACAGTCGCTCACCTGGGACGTCGAGGGACACCTGGCGTCGGTGACCGACAGCACCGGCACCAACTCCTACATCTACGACGCGAGCGGCAACCGGCTGATCGCGACCGACCCCACCGGGAGCACCCTGTTCCTTGGTGACCAGGAGATCCGCAAGAACGCGAGCAACGGGCAGGTCAACGCCACCCGCTACTACTCGTTCAACGGCGAGACGGTGGCCCAGCGCACCGTCACCGGCATCACCTGGCTGGCGAGCGACCACCAGGGCACGTCGCAGGTCAGCATCGCCAACGACACCAACCAGACCATCACCCAACGCCGCCAGACTCCCTACGGCACCCCCCGCGGCGCTGCGGTCACCTGGCCCAACAAACAAGGATTCGTCGGCGGCTATCAGGACCCCACCGACCTGACGCATCTCGGCGCCCGCGAGTACGACCCGACCATCGGTCGGTTCATCTCGCCCGACCCGATCAACGACCCGGGGAACCCGCAGCAGCTTCCCGCCTACACCTACGGCGCGAACAACCCGGTCACCTTCAGTGACCCGAGCGGCGAGATCATCCCCGAGTATCTCCACCCGAAGACCGATCCGGCGCTGGAGTCATGTTCCACCAGGGGCCTCGGCGGCTACGCCTGCCAGAACTACATCGAGGGCACGAGCGGTCAGGGCCAGGGTGACACCCGGTACGACGGCAGCGGCGGACCCAAGAAGAAGTCGGGCCGGGAGAAGACGCACGAGTTCCTCGAAGGCTGCGGCCTCTTCCTCGTCGGTCTGGGCGCGGGGTGCGACGGTGTCAACGCCGTCGTGTACGCCACCGAAGGCAACTGGCGGCAGGCTGCGCTCTCCGGTGTGTCGAGCGTTCCCGGAGTCGACTGGGCCTGCAAGATCAGGAGCTTCTGCAAGAGGGCCATCGACTGGGGGGCGGGCAAGGTCACGGCTCTCGTCGCCCGGATTCGGTGGGGCAAGGCGCCATCGATCAACCCGGCGGCCGAGGCCGCGGAGATGGCGGCGCTGAAGAAGGAGATCCGGGAAAGCGCGAAGCCCCCGGCGCCGAAGACCCCGCCACCACCTGTGAAGAAGCCCGATCCGCCGGCCAAGGGCAAGACCGGAGGCGGGAACAGCGATGCGCCCACCGCCAAGGGTGGCTGCCCGACACACAGTTTCGCGCCGGACACCCCGGTGCTCATGGCCGACGGCTCGACCGAGCCGATCGCCGACGTTCGGGAGGGCGACCAGGTTCTCGCCCACGATCCGGAGCACGGCGGCACCAGCGCCCAGACGGTCGAGAAGCTGCACGTCAACCAGGATGAAGCCCTGACCGACCTGGTGGTGCGGGACAGCTCGGGTGTCGAGTCCACGATCGACACGACGCAGCACCACCCGTTCTGGAGCGTCACCCGGAAGCAGTGGGTCGGCGCGGGTGAGCTGGAGACCGACGAGCGGCTGCTGTCGGCGAGCGCGTCGACGGTGAGCGTCGTCGAGGTTCGCAACTTCAGCGGCAGCGAGGTCATGCGGGACCTCACGGTCTCCGTCATCCACACGTACTATGTGGTGGCCGGCACCACGCCAGTGCTCGTACACAACTGCGGGCCAGTTTCAAACAATCGACCCGGGGATCTGTCGCTGGAGCTGATGGAAGCAGATCTTGCGGGTATTTCACCTGTTGCAGCGGGTACTTCTGGCTTCTCGCGCGCGGCCTCGGGAAGTGGGGACTTTCTCTGGACAGTGGGGGAGGGAGGAAATCTGAATATGGTTGCTGCGGGGCGCGGCATCCATCACACGGTGGCCTCGGGTGGTGCTCCTGTTATGGCGGCAGGGCAAATCTCGTTCCGGAATGGTGCAGTGACATCGTTCGACAACATGACGGGGCACTATACCCCGTGTCCTAGCTGTGCCGGCGCGTTCATTCAGCGGGGCGTGGACGCCTTTGGTGCGGCAGGTGTGCGAATTCCACTAAGAGCTATTAGAGATTACGGCGGAAGGGCTCCGTAGTGGAAACGCAATCAGAGTTGCAGGAACTTCGGGTGATCCCGCTCGACTCACTCGGTGAGTGGCTGCGTGCTCGGTTCCCCCGACGGGTATCGCCCCAGTGGTGGCAGGCGCTGTTCGAGTCGGTCGAATCGGCCGTGAGTCCGCTAAGGAACGTTGATCACTCTCAACGTTTATCCGACCTGAAGCTCGGTGCTATGGCTGCAATTCTGGCTGTCGAACGCCACGATATTGATGCATCGTTGGGGGCGTACTGGTTGCTCAGGCTTGCGGCGGCAGCGGTCCGTCTCAACGTGCCGGTTAGTGAGTTGCCGGTCGTGCTAACGCCTGACGGGTCTGCGGCCTGGGCGCTGGAGCATGTTCCCTTGCCGCGAGACGAGGCAGTGGTAGCGGCTCAGGCTAGGAGAAGGCAGTACTTAGCCGCCGATGAATCTTTCTTCGCTCCTATCGGGGCTTCTTACGAGTCCGGAAGCCAGGAGCCTGATGCTCAAGCGTCGGCGCTAAGGGGGGTTGAGAAGATTTTGTCCGCGCTGCCATGGATTGCCGATCACTTGACGGATCCAAAAATTCGTCGGGAAGTCCGCGCTTGGCTCGGGATTGAGGGGCAGTTGTGACGGAAGGCTTTCAGTCGAACTCGTCACGGAACGTAGTGATCGAACCTCGATGTGCATCGCAGGGCGCTGTGGACCCTCTGTGTTGCCGTCAAGGTTGCCGTCGGGTGCGGGTGTTGTATCCGCTCACATCGATATCTTCGGTATGGATGCAGGGTTTTGCGTCGGGCTGCCCGGCGGCCCCTCGACGATGGCTGTTGCTCGCTTCGGTGCTGCGCCCGCGTAGCGGCGTGGCGTCGATCGCCGGAACCGGCTTGATGGCCGACCAGTGAAGCGATCGTCGCGGCTCTGGCTGGACGTTGAGCTCGCGGATGGGGATCTTGGCGTTCGTTCGGGCGTGCGGGGCCGTAGGCCGTAGCGCGTGCGCGCGGCCCGGCGGACGCCGGGCCGCCTTGATCCTGTAGAGCAGTTTTGAGCCAGTCGGATCTTGGTCGAGGGCCTTGATCCGGCTGGCTCACTGCTTGGCTGCGCGGTTGCGGCTGCCGCGTGGGCGCTTGGCGGGCTGCGGGGCCCGGTCGTCGTTGCTGGGCCTGCGGAGGAGTTCGGGCTCTTGGGCGAAGTTGCCGCGGTCGGCCTGATAGATGTCGATGCGGCGAGTAGGCGCCACACGCGAAAGGCCAGTTGAAACGCCATGAACGCGTAAGTCACACTGCGTGACCGGGTGAAAATCCCACACGTACTATGTGGTTTCCGGCGGCACGCCGGTGCTCGTCCACAACTGCACCCCGTCACAGGGGCTCCTGGAAGAGGCAGATAAAGCAGAGATCAAGGGAGCGGACTTCGCTGCAGAATATGTGTCGCCGAGTGGAGCTACGTATCGTGCGCATAATAAGTCTCAAACCAGTGTTCCGGATGGAATGCGCGATGAGCTTTCAGGCTTTGACCACCCTCACCTCGGCTGCGCCGAAATGCAATGTCTGGCCAAAGCGTATGCGGCAGAGGGGCCGGGGGCTGTACGTGGAGGCCAAATGACAGTGGTGCACGTCAGCGACACTGCGAAGGGGGCTCATGGCGACCTTGCTCGTCCATGCGGAGCCTGTGCCCGAGTGATGAGAGGGCTTGTGATCAGTGTCAATTGAAGGTAAGGCGCTTGACTTCGCCTCACTTCCGTCCGCAGTTATCGCCGCCCTTGAGGCATCCGGCTGGTTCTGGGGTCGAAAGGTCGATATAATCGAGGTTGTCACGGGCTTGGCCGGGGAGGGCTATCGGATCAATCCACCGGCCATCGGATTCTTGGAAGCATTGCACGGTCTCCGCATACCTCCAATTAATAGCGAGGGGCCAAACTTCACCAATGCGGAGCCGCTAACTATCGATCCAGGTGGGGTGGGGCGAAACCATCGATCCGAGGCGGCTGAAGTCGAGTCGGTCATAGGTGAGGAGGTGTTTCCTGTGGCGTGGTGGCTAAGCTATTCCTACGTGTTTGCATCGGGATCGGGGCGGATGGTCGCCTTCTCCTCCGGTTTGATCTGGTTGCTGGGCGACACGCTGGAGCGGGGCCTTGATATGGCTGTGCGTGCACCGTCCGACCTTGTCTGTATCGGTTCCCGGGAGGGCCAGCCTCGATGGCCAAGGCTGATATGACCGCGCCCGAGGGGTGGCGGTGAGACCTCCAACCCTCGCGTGAATGCTCTCGGCGTGAGCGGCAACTTTTGCACGCCTGCGGCGACCGCCCCGGCTGGATTGTCAGCCGGGGCGGTCGCTTCTCACCCTGCGAACGGGGCAGCTGCGTCAGAGCCGAGCCCGGATTCGTCGCCGGCTCCTGATGCGGCGCGGACACGGGTGTCGATCCATCTTGTCGTCCTGCACTCGACCCATCACCAGATGCGATGTGCGAGGTCTGCCGTGAGCTGGGTTGACAGCTCGGCCGGCCCGAATGGCGTCGCTGGTGGCGGTCGCATAACGTGCCGGTCGTGGACGGACGACGCAGCTACCCCGAGGATCAGCGGGAACCGCGGTGGGGCGACCGCGGCTACGAGTCGGACTGGCGCGCCACCAGCGAGCCGCGCTACCGCGACGACGACTACCGCGCCCCGGAGCAGCGCGCCGGTGAGAGCCGCTACGGCGCGTACTCCGCCGCCGACCCGCTCGTCGACGACACCAGCGGTTGGCGGTCGCAGCGCCCGGACGACCCGGAGGTCTCGGGGGAGTTGCCGGGCCGCGCCGGCCGCCGGGCGGCCCGCGAGGCGGCCGGTGGTGAGGACGTGGCTTCCCGCAGTGGCGTCGACGCGCTCGGCACGGCGTCGCGCGGGGCGGCGAACCCGTCGGCCGGCGTGGCCGATCCGCTCGCGGGCGCCCGTGGTGGCACCGACCCGTACGGGCTGGGGGCGCGGGGTGCCGACGCTCTCGCCGGGAGTCCCGATCCGGCTCGTCCCGGCCCGCTTGGCGGTTACCCGATCGTGGACACCGGCCGGTCGGCCGAGCCCGCCACGACCGGGGGGACGCAGATCTCCCTCGGCGGTCGGACGGGCCCGGGCGCGGCCACCCCGTTGACGGTGGGGGAGCGGCCGACCGCCGGGGCGGACCCGGTGGCGCCGGTGAACCCGCTGGAGATGCCGACCGGCCCGATGCCGGCGGTGGTGCCCCGCTCGGAGGGGACGCCGCCCGGTGACGGCGTGTACCGCACCCGGCGTCCGGCGCTCGCGGTGCTGCTGGCGGCGTTGGTGGTGGTGCTGGAGGTGCCGGCGTTACGGGTGTTGCTGCACGGGCTGGTCGGGGATCCGGTGTCGGCGTCGCACGTCGTGGTGGGCACGTTCCTGGTGGTCGGGCTGCCGATCTTCGGTGCCGGGCTGTACGGGCTGCGCACCGGCGGGTTGGCGCTCGCGGACGGCAGTCGCGGCTGGCTGCGCCCGCCGACCGCCTACCTGACCGTCGGTCTGGTGCTCTTCGTCGCCGCCGCGCTCGCGGCCCGCTGACCGCGCGGGGCGGTCGCCCGGGCCCGCTTGATCCACACCGGTACGCCGAGGTGGCGGCATCCCCGCCGCCGTGATGCCGCCACCTCCCCGAGCTGGTGTGGATCAAGCCGCCCCCCAGGCGGGCCTGGAGTGGATCAAGGGGGACCGCGCACCCCAGGGCCGGGGTGCGGAGACGGCGCGTACACTTGTCAACTGGCGACCGCCTTGCGCGGTCGACCTCGCGTGTCCTCTTCACGGTCTTCCCGTGGAGCGACGGCCTCCCTGGTCCCGGTTCTCTCACCCGGGCCCACCCTGGCCGGCGACCGGGCGCCAGGCGTCCGGCCGCCGGCCGGACGGACAACCAGGGACAAAGTAGGAGTACCCACCATGGCCGTCGTGACCATGCGTCAGCTGCTGGAGAGCGGTGTGCACTTCGGGCACCAGACCCGGCGCTGGAACCCGAAGATGAAGCGCTTCATCTTCACCGAGCGCAACGGTATCTACATCATCGACCTGCGCCAGACCCTCGACTACATCGAGAAGGCGTACGAGTTCATCCGCACCACCGTCGCGGGCGGCGGCAGCATCCTGTTCGTCGGCACCAAGAAGCAGGCCCAGGAGGCCATCGCCGAGCAGGCGACCCGGGTCGGCCAGCCGTACGTCAACCACCGCTGGCTCGGCGGCATGCTGACCAACTTCCAGACCGTGTACAAGCGGCTCCAGCGGATGAAGGAGCTCGAGGCCCTGGGTGACCTGAGCGGCACCGCCGCCGGTTACACCAAGAAGGAGACCCTCCAGCTCTCCCGCGAGAAGATCAAGCTGACCCGCACCCTGGGCGGCCTGCGGGACATGCAGAAGCTGCCCGCCGCGGTCTGGATCGTCGACACCAAGAAGGAGCACATCGCCGTCGACGAGGCCCGCAAGCTGGGCATCCCGGTGATCGCCGTGCTCGACACCAACTGCGACCCGGACGAGGTCGACTTCCCGATCCCGGGCAACGACGACGCCATCCGGTCGGCCGAGCTGCTGACCAAGGTCGTCGCCGCCGCCGTCGCCGACGGTCTGATCGCCCGCTCCGGCCGTAACCGGGGCGGCGACGAGAAGCCCGAGGCGGGTCAGGTCGGCGCCGACGAGCCGCTGGCCGAGTGGGAGCGCGAGCTGCTCGAGGAGCCGAAGAAGGCCGACGAGCAGCCCGCCGCCGCCGAGCAGCCGGCCCCGGCCGCCGCCGAGCAGCCGGCGACCGCCGCCGCCGAGTGATCTCGCCGTCGCGTCCCCACCGTCCGGGTTCCCGGCGGTGGGGCGCGACGGGTACGCCGGGCAGCACCGGCCCGGAACCGGGTAACCAGCACCCCAGACCACCTCACTGACACCGAAGAGAGAGTCATGTCCAACTTCACCGCCGCGGACGTCAAGAAGCTCCGGGACCTCACCGGCGCCGGCATGATGGACTCCAAGAAGGCGCTGACCGAGGCCGAGGGCGACTTCGACAAGGCCGTGGAGATCCTGCGCGTCAAGGGTGCCAAGGATGTCGGCAAGCGGGCCGGCCGCACCGCGGCCAACGGCCTCGTCGCCCACTCCGGCCAGGCGCTGCTCGAGCTCAACTGCGAGACCGACTTCGTCGCCAAGAACGACGCCTTCATCGCGCTCGCCCAGCAGCTCGTCGAGCACGGCGTGACCAGCGGCGCCACCAACGCCGAGGAGCTGCTCGCCAGCAGCATCGACGGCAAGAGCGTGGCCGACCTGATCCAGGAGCAGTCCGCCAAGATCGGCGAGAAGCTGGTGCTCAACCGCTTCGCCAAGCTCGACGGCACCACCGCGGTCTACCTGCACCGCAAGAGCCAGGACCTGCCTCCGGCGGTCGGCGTGCTGGTGCAGTTCTCCGGCAAGACCGACGAGGCCGGCGACGCGGACGCGCGTGGGGTGGCGATGCAGATCGCCGCCATGCGGCCGAAGTACCTCACCCGTGACGAGGTGCCCGCCGAGACGGTCGAGTCCGAGCGGCGCATCGCCGAGCAGACCGCCCGCGAGGAGAACAAGCCCGAGGCGGCGCTGCCGAAGATCGTCGAGGGTCGGGTCAACGCCTTCTTCAAGGACTTCGTCCTGCTGGAGCAGGCCGCGGTCGCCGACAACAAGAAGACCGTCAAGCAGGTGCTGGCCGAGGCCGGCATCGAGGTGACCCGCTTCGTGCGGTTCGAGGTCGGTCAGGCCTGAGCCGCCGTCCGGGCCGCCGGCCCGGGCGCAGGGGAACGTCGACGAGGAGGCCGCCGGTGTACGCGACAGGCACCGCGGCCTCCTCGTCACATAGGGTCGGCAGGGGCAGTTACGCGATGCCCGCGCGCTGCGCGGGGAGAAGGGGCGGGGCGGATGACGCAGGTTGTGAGTGACCGGAGCCTGGCGGAGGACGACCCGACCGCCCCGCCGCCCGGTCGGTCCCGCCGGGTGGTGCTGAAGCTCTCCGGTGAGGTCTTCGGCGGCGGCGCGATCGGCGTCGACCCGGACGTCGTGCAGGGCATCGCCCGGCAGATCGCCACCGTGGTCCGCCGTGGCGTGCAGGTCTCGGTGGTGGTCGGCGGCGGCAACTTCTTCCGCGGCGCCGAGCTGCAGAAGCGGGGCATGGACCGGGCCCGCGCCGACTACATGGGCATGCTGGGCACGGTGATGAACTGCCTGGCGTTGCAGGACTTCCTGGAGAAGGAGGGCATCGAGACCCGGGTACAGAGCGCCATCACCATGGCCCAGGTCGCCGAGCCCTACATCCCGCTGCGCGCGATCCGGCACCTGGAGAAGGGCCGTGTGGTGATCTTCGGCGCGGGCGCCGGGATGCCCTACTTCTCCACCGACACGGTGGCCGCCCAGCGGGCGCTGGAGATCCGCGCGGACGTGGTGCTGATGAGCAAGAACGGCGTGGACGCGGTCTACACCGCCGACCCCCGCATCGACCCGACGGCGAGCAAGCTCGACTCGATCACCTTCTCCGAGGTGCTGCGCCGCAACCTGCGGGTGGCCGACGCCGCCGCGTTCAGCCTCTGCATGGAGAACGGCCTGCCGATGCTGGTCTTCGGCGCCCAGGGCGACGACACCATCGTCCGGGCCGTCGGCGGTGAGAAGATCGGCACGCTGATCACCGCCTGACCGGTTCCGCCGGACCGGCAGCGGTCCTCTGCCACAGCCTGAGAGCACAGCCCACGACGAGCGACAGAAGGAGGCGAGGAGACCGGTGATCGACGACACCCTCCTCGAGGCGGAGGAGAAGATGGAGCGTGCCATCGAGCACGCCAGGGAGGAATTCGGCGGGATCCGCACCGGTCGCGCCAACGCCGCGATGTTCTCCCGGATCCTCATCGACTACTACGGCAGCCCGACCCCGCTGCCGCAGATGGCGTCCATCGCGGTGCCCGAGCCGCGCATGGTGATCATCAAGCCGTACGACAACTCGCAGACCAATGCGATGGAGAAGGCGATCCGCGACTCGGACCTCGGGGTCAACCCGAACAACGAGGGCAACCAGTTGCGCATCGTGCTGCCGCAGATGACCGAGGAGCGGCGGCGGGAGATGATCAAGGTCGCCCGGCAGAAGGGCGAGGAGTCCAAGGTCGCCGTCCGCAACATCCGGCGCAAGGCCAAGGAAGAGCTGGACCGCCTGGTCAAGGACGGCGAGGTCGGCGAGGACGAGGGCCGGCGCGCGGAGAAGGACCTGGACGACCTGACCCAGCGCTTCGTCACCACGGTGGACGAGATGATCAAGCACAAGGAGTCCGAGCTGCTCGAGGTCTGAGCAGCCCGCGTGCTCCGCACGGCACCGCGCCGCCGCCGCCCGGCCTCCGGGCGGCGGCCCGGTGCCGTCGTCGTGCCCGGCCGGCGTCCACCCTCGCCTGCCCGGCGGGTGCAGTAGGCTCGGCACGATTCGGCGACCACCACCGGGTTAACGGCGGGAGTCGCCCGGCCGTCGGTCGGTCAACAGGAAGTCTCAGCCGGTAGGGGATGGTCTTGGTCTTGCGTCATGTGGTGGCTTTCGTACCGTCTGCCGGTGCGTGATGTCCCACCCCGACCCCTACGGCAGCACCGAGCCGCGCGGCTGGGACCGTCCGGCCCCGGCCCTGCCCTGGCCGGAGACCGACCTGGAGCCCGGCGCGTGGCAGCGGCCCGCCCCCGGCCCGGACGCCTGGCCCGCCGACGCCGGAGCGTACGCCCGGCCCGCCGACCGGCGGGCGTACGCCCGCCCGGTAGCGGACCCGCACCCCGGCGGACCGCGGTCCTACGACGGACCGCCGCCGGGCGGTCGCGACGACGACCACCCCGACGGCTGCGACCGGCCCGAGGACGAGTTCCCCACCGCGCAGATCGCGCCGGTGCGGGACGAGCCGACCGGCCACCTCCCGGCGGTACGCGACGAGCCGGCGCCCGAACCGCCGTCCGGTCGCCGGTCGAAGGGGCGCCGCCGGGCGAGCGCCGAACGCCCGCCGACCACCGCGCCCCGGGCGTCGAAGGCGGGGCGCAACCTGCCGGCGGCGATCGGCGTCGGCGCGGGTCTCGGCGCGGCGATCGTGGTGCCGCTGTTCTTCTTCCTGCCGGCGTTCCTCGCCGTGCTCGCCGCCGCCGTGGCGATCGGCAGCTGGGAGATGGCCCGGGCGGTCCGCCGCAGCGGCGCTCACCCGCCGCTGGTGCCGCTGGTCGCCGGCGGGGTGATCATGGTCGGGCTGGCCTGGTTCGCCGGCCCGGACGCGCTCTGCCTCGGGCTGCTGGTGACCGTGCTAGGCACGATGATCTGGCGGCTGGGCGACGGCCCCGGCAACTACCAGCGCGACCTCACCGCGGCCACGCTGATCGTGGTCTACGTGCCCTTCCTCGCCGGATTCGCGGCCCTGCTGGCGGCCGCGCCCGACGACGGTCACCTGCGGGTGCTGGTCACGCTGGTGGCCGTGGTGCTCTCCGACACCGGCGGATACGCCGCCGGGGTGGCCTTCGGGAAGCGGCCGATGGCCCCGAAGATCAGTCCGAAGAAGTCCTGGGAGGGCTTCGCCGGCTCGGTCGCCGCCGCCGCGGCGGGCAGCGCGCTGCTGCTGTGGCTGCTGTTCGACGTGGCCCCCTGGTGGGGTGCGTCGTTCGGGGTGGCGATCTCCTGCGCGGCGGTGCTCGGTGACCTCGCCGAGTCGATGATCAAGCGGGACCTGGGCGTCAAGGACATGAGCAACCTGCTGCCCGGGCACGGCGGCCTGATGGACCGGCTCGACTCCATCCTGTTCGCGGTGCCGACGGCGTACCTGCTGCTCGCGGTCTTCGTGCCGGTGGTGGGCTGAGGGATGGATCACCTCCGCGAAGCGGGGCCAACCGGCCGGTCGGGGGCGATTCGGCGCCCACGGACGGGTGCGCCCGGCCGCACCCGTGTCAGACTGGACGCGCCATGACGAGCCTCCCGCTGATCTCCGTAGACCCCGACGCCCGCGGCCGCCGGCCCGCGATGCCTCCCCGTCACCTCGCCGACCTGGACCTGTCCGGTCGCCAGGCGCTCGTCACCGAGCTGGGCGAACCGGCGTTCCGCGCCAAACAGGTCTCGAACCACTACTTCGGTCGCCTGGTGCGCGACCCGGAGCGGATGACCGACCTGCCGGCGGCGACCCGCGAGCGGCTGGCCGGCACGCTGCTGCCCACCCTGCTCACCCCGGTGCGCGAGCTGGCCTGCGACGACGGCGCGACCCGCAAGGCGCTCTGGCGGCTGCACGACGGCTCGCTGGTGGAGAGCGTGTTGATGGGTTACCCGGACCGGGTCACCGTCTGCATCTCCAGCCAGGCCGGCTGCGGCATGGCCTGCCCGTTCTGCGCGACCGGTCAGGCCGGGCTGACCCGCAACCTCTCCACCGCGGAGATCGTCGACCAGGCGGTCTACCTGGCCGGGGTGGCGGCCTCCGGAGCGGTGGCCGGCTCACCGCCGCGCCTGTCGCACGTGGTGTTCATGGGGATGGGGGAGCCGCTCGCCAACTACGCCCGGGTGGTCGGGGCGATCCGCCGACTGGTGGCGCCGGCGCCCGAGGGGCTCGGCCTGTCCCAGCGGCACATCACCGTTTCCACGGTCGGGCTGGTCCCGGCCATCCGCCGACTGGCCAGCGAAGACCTCTCGGTGACCCTTGCGTTGTCGCTGCACGCCCCCGATGATGAGCTGCGCGACGAACTCGTCCCGGTCAACCAGCGCTGGAAGGTGTCCGAGGTGCTGGACGCGGCGTGGGACTACGCGGCCACGACGGGGCGTCGCGTGTCCATCGAGTACGCGATGATCAAGGACGTGAACGACCAGCCGTGGAGAGCCGATCTGCTCGGGCGGCTGCTGGCCGGCAAGTTGGCCCACGTGAACCTGATCCCGCTCAACCCGACCCCGGGCAGCCGTTGGGACGCCAGCCCGAAGCCGGTCGAGCGGGAGTTCGTCCGGCGGTTGCGCGACGCCGGGGTGTCCACCACGGTGCGGGACACCCGGGGGCGCGAGATCGACGGGGCGTGTGGGCAGCTCGCCGCGGCCGAGGACACGGACAGCGACCCACGCGCGGCAACGGCGTAGCGGTACGAGACCAGGAGACATAGTGGCGAGTCAGGGTCAGCGTTTCCGGCGGAAGGCGCTCCGTCGGGGATACAAGGTCGACGAGGTGGACGCCTTCCTGGACCGGGTCGAGGCGACCCTCGACGGCCAGCCGGTCGGCGCGCCCGTCGCCTCCCAGGAGGTCCACGACGTCGTCTTCCGGGTCCGGTTCAACGGCTACGACGAGTGGCAGGTCGACCTGCACCTCGACCGGGTCGAGCGGCAGCTCGCCGAGCTGGAGGAGCGCTCCGGTGCCCCCGCCGGGCGGGGCGGCGATCCCCGGATGGCCGACCGGCTCGGCCCGCCGATGCGCGACGACCGTGGCTTGTCCCCGGTGCCCCAGCCGCCCATGCCGCCCCGGCAGATGCCGGCCCAGGCCGGTCCGCCCGGCGACCGCTACGGCAACCGCTACGACGAGCCGACCGGCGCCTTCGCCGGCGGGTACGACGCCCCGCGCGGCGGCTACGACGCGCCTCGTGGCCCCGCCGGTCCGCCCCCGATGGGCCCCGGGCCGGGCGCCCCGATCGGGCACGGCGGTCCGCCGCCGCGTGGCCTGCCGGCCGGCCCGGGCGGTTACGGTCCGCCGGACGCCGGCCCCGGTGGCTACGGCCCGCCGGACCCGGGCCCGGGCGGGAGCTACGGCCCGGAGCCCGGCCAGGGTGGGTACGGCGGCCCTGGTGACCGCTTCGACGGCTTCGAGGCCGGCCGGCACGGTCGCGCCGACATGACCGCGGAGATCCGGATGCCCGAGCGTGAGCTGCGTGAGCTGCGCGGACGCGGTCCGGCCGGCCCGCCGGCCCTGCCGCAGCAGGGATATGGCGCGCCGGATGCGGGTTACGGCCCGCCCGACTCCGGTTACGGCGGTGGCCCGTCGATGACCGGCCCGCCGCTCGTCGGTCCGCCGGCCGCCGGCCCGCCGATGGTGGGGCCGCCGATGGCCGGCCCGCCCGGCAGCGACCTGCACCGGGTCGACCAGATCCGACGCAGCTTCCAGGTCCGCCGCTTCGGCAGCGGCTACGACCCGGACCAGGTCGACCGGTTCTTCGAGACGCTGCTCGGCGGCATGCAGGGGCGCAACGCGATGCCGGTGAACCCGAAGGACCTCGACACGCTGCGCTTCGGGCTGGTGCCCGGCGGCTACTTCGAGGCGGAGGTCGACGCCGCGCTCAAGGACGTGCAGGACATCCTGCTCGGCCGCTGACCCACCCGGGACACAGCGAAAGGGCCCGCCCCCTCCGCGGGGGCGGGCCCTTTCGGCGTACCGCTGGCGCCGTGCGTCAGGACCGTAGGCCGTTGCGGCGCAGCACGGCGTCGCCGATGACGATGGCGAGCAGCAGCGCGGCGATCCCGAACAGCCAGATGCGCTCCACCCGGCCCTGCTCGGTGCCGCAGAGCGCCATCAACACCAGGGCCACCGCCGACACCACCGCACCGATCCGCCCGGACTTGCGGTGCCCCGGCTTGTGCTGATCTGGCGCGGTTACCGGCTCGTCTCCTGCCACTGTCGGTCCTTCCCTCGCGATCGGATCTCCGGCTAGTCTGGCACGCCCCCTGGCGGGCCCGGCGCAGGGTCCGGCCGGACGGGACGCGGATGACCCGCGCGGGCGACGCCGGCCGGCGCGCGGAGGCGGGCAGCCCGGCCCGGGCCGTTGGGCCTGTCCCGGCCGGGCCGACGGGCACTACGGGCGTCGCGGGACGGCGGCGACACTGTCTCCGGTAGCGTCGGGGCGTACGCCTGATGCCTTTTTCGAGGGGGACTACGGTGCGAGTGACCGGTACGGGCCACGCCAGCATGCGGATCGACACGCCCGCGGGCAGCATCCTGTGCGACCCGTGGGTCAACCCCGCCTACTTCGCCTCGTGGTTCCCCTTCCCGGACAACTCCCAACTCGACTGGGCGACGTTGGGTCAGGTCGACTACCTGTACGTGTCGCACCTGCACCGGGACCACTTCGACGCGAAGCACCTGCGCGACGTGATCTCGAAGGACGCCACCGTCCTGCTGCCCGAGTTCCCCACCTCCGAGATGGAGGACGAGCTGCGGGAGTTGGGCTTCACCAAGTTCCTGAAGGCCCCGAACGAGCAGGTCGTGGAGCTGCCCGGCGGGCTGAAGATCATGATCCAGGCGTTGACCAGCCCGACCGACGGCCCGATCGGCGACTCGTCGCTCTGGGTCGAGTACGACGGCGTCCGCCTGCTCAACCAGAACGACGCCCGGCCCACCGACCTGACCGTCTTCGCCGAGCTGGGCCACGTGCACGCGCACATGCTCCAGTTCTCCGGCGCGATCTGGTACCCGATGGTCTACGAGCTGCCGCAGTCGGCGAAGACCGCGTTCGGCAAGCAGAAGCGGGACCGCCAGTTCGACCGCACCTGGCGCTACATCGACGACCTGAAGGCCGACAACGTCTTCCCGATCGCCGGGCCGCCGTGCTTCCTCGACGACGAGCTGTGGCAGTTCAACGACATCTTCGGCGACGAGGGCAACATCTTCCCCGACCAGTCCGTGTTCCTGTCGGAATATGCGAAGGTCGGCGGCACCAACGGCATCGTGCTGCTGCCGGGCAGCGTCGCCGAGGTCACCACCGAGGGCACGACCACCACCCACCCGGTGCCGGTCGAGGAGTTCTTCGCGAACAAGGTCGCCCACCTGGAGGAGATGCGCGAACGCAAGCGCGGCGTGATCGAGGCCGAGAAGGCGTCCTGGCGGCACCCCGAGGTCGACGTGCTGGGCGAGATGAAGCGCCGGATCGAGCCGCTGCTCGACGAGTCGATCTACCTGGCCAAGGGCGTCGGCGGTCCGGTCCGGTTCGATTTGGTCGGCTACGACGGCAACGACGTCGAATCCATCGTGGTGGACTTCCCGGGCAAGGAGGTCCGGCCGTACGCGGACGAGAAGGTCCGCTACCGGTTCCGCACCGAGCGGGCGCTGGTCGAGCACCTGCTGCACATCGGCGAGGTCGACTGGGTCAATTCGCTCTTCCTCTCCTGCCGGTTCTCCGCGGCCCGCATCGGCCAGTACAACGAGTTCGTCTACGCGTTCTTCAAGTGCCTCTCCGAGGAGCGCCTCCAGTACGCCGAGGGCTGGTACGACGAGCACGAGCGGGCGGTCGACGCCGAGGACATCACGCTCGACGGCTGGGTGGTGCAGCGGCGCTGTCCGCACCTGAAGGCGGACCTGAGCCGGTTCGGCATCGTCGACGGCGACCAGCTCACCTGCCAACTGCACGGCTGGAAGTTCGACCTGGCCAGCGGCCGCTGCCTGACCAGCGTCGGGCACAAGATCCGGGCCCACCGCGCCGACGAGGAGACCCCGGCGCCGGCCGGGGAAGCGATCGTCTGACGTTTTCGCCCCGCCGCCGCCCCCGGCGCGCGACCATCTGGTCGTGGAGGGGGCGGCGTGACGGGGGCGGACCGGGAGCCGGGGTACCGGTTCGGTCGCAGCAGCGAGATGGCGCGGGACGCCTCCCGGGTGGAGGCGTTCAGCGACGCGGTGATCGCCATCGTGCTCACGCTGATGGCCGTCGAGCTGCTCCAGTTCGGCCCGGACGCCCCGAACGACCACGGGCTGCCGGCCGCGCTGGCGCACGAGTGGCGGGCCTACCTGGCGTACGTGATCACGTTCGCGGTGGTGGGCCAGGTCTGGCTGACCCACCACAACATGTGGCGGTACGTCTGCCGGGTGGACCAGATGCTGCTGGTGCTGAACCTGCTGCTGCTGATGTTCGTGGCGGCCATCCCGTTCACCGCGAACCTGCTCGCGGACAACCTGCGTGGCACGCCGGGCGACCAGCGGTTGACCGCCGCGCTCTATGTCGGCACGGTGCTCGGCGAGGCGCTCTTCTTCAACCTGAGCTGGTGGTGGGCGCGCCGCCGTGGCCTGCTGCACCCGGATCTCGACCCGCGCCTGGCCCGGGCGGTGGCGCGCCGCTTCCGGCTCGGTCCGCTGCTCTACCTGGTCGCGTTCGCGGTGGTGTTCGTCGACCCGATCCTCAGCCTGCTGGCGTACCTGCTGCTGGTCGGCCTCTACGTCATCCGCGGCCCGGGCGATCTCCCGCGCGCCGGCCAGGAGGCCGCCTCGTCGTGAGGTGTTAGAAGGGGCCCCTGCTCTACCGGAGGCGTTAACAGGGGGCCCCTCCTTACATGTCGGCGAGGATGCGACGGGCGGCGTTGTGGCCGGCGGCGCCGATCACGCTGCCCGCCGGGTGGCAGCCGGCGCTGCCGGCGTAGACGCCGGGAACGCCGGTGGCGTACGGCATCCGGTCGGTGAACGAGACCGTGTTGTCGACGTGGTGGATGTGCCCGCCGGTGATGCCGAAGTGGGCCTCGATGCCGGGCGGCGGCAGCGGCACCGCGTCCGCGACCAGGTCACCGGCGCCCGGCGCGTACCGCTCGCAGATCGCGATCAGCTTCTCCACGTAGCCGGGCAGCGCCGCGTCCCAGGTGGTGCCGGCCAGCTCGTAGGGGACCGACTGGACGAACATCGCCGACGAGTGGTGCCCGGCGGGGTCCTGCAACGACGGGTCGACGGTGGTGTGCAGGTACCACTCGATCGTCGGCTCGTCCGGCAGCCGTCCGGCCCGCACGTCGGCCCACATGCCGCGCAGCGCGGCCATCGGCGACGCGCCGCCGGCGCCGACCAGCGAGTCGGAGCCGGGGAGCAGGTGGATGGTGGAGCCGAACGGGCTCGGCGCGTCGGCCGGCAGGCAGGAGAAGCGGGGCAGCCCGGTGAGCGCCAGGTTGAGCTTGAGCGTGGTGCCGGGCCGGCGGGCCGCCGTCATCCGCGCGCCCAGCTCCGCCGGGAGCGCGCCGTCGGGCAGCAGCTCCATCAGCCGGTACGGGTCGCACGCGCCGAGCACCACCCGGGCGCCGACCTCGCGACCGTCGGCCAGCACCACGCCCGACGCCGCGCCGCCGTCCAGCGTGATCGCGGTGACCGGGGCGCCGGTGACGATGCGGGCACCGGCGGCCCGGGCGGCGTCGGCGAAGGTACGCGACACCGTGCCCATCCCGCCCTCGGCGATCATCCAGGTGCCGTCCGAGCCGGGCAGCCGGCACATGTTGTGCACCAGGAAGTTGTGGCCGGTGCCCGGGTCGTCCGGGCCGGCGTTGAGCCCGGACAGGCCGTCGGTCACCGCGTACATGCTGACCAGCAGCTCGGAGCGGAAGTCGAAGCGGGCCAGGTGGTCGGCGACCGAGCCGCGCACCAGGTCGACGAAGACCTGCCGCAGCGCCGGCCGGACGTAGCGCTCGGCGGTCTCCTCCACCGGCAGCGGCTCGGCCAGCCAGGCCGGCGCCAGGTCGTCGCGGAGCTGGGCCAGCTCGGCCTGGAGCGCGTCGTCGGCGGCCACGTCGGCCGCCGAGAACATCTCGGTGAGCTGCCGCCGGGTGGCCGCGCCGTCGCGGCCGAAGAGCAGGTACGGTGAGCCGGGCCCGCCCGGCGTGGGCAGGAAGTAGTGCGGGTCGCGGCGCACCACCGGGATCGTCACGTCGAGCGTGGCGAGCAGCTCCGGTGGCATCAGCCCGAGCAGGTACGACCCGGTGGAGTGCCGCAGGCCGGGCACCTTCGGGAACGGGTTCTCGGTGCGGGTCGCCCCGCCGAGTACCTCGGCCGCCTCCAGCACCAGCACGTCGAGGCCGGCGCGGGCCAGCAGGATCGCCGAGACCAGGCCGTTGTGCCCGGAGCCGACCACGACGACGTCGGCGCGGGCCGGCAGCTCACTCCCGTCATTCATGGGACCGGAGCCTACTGGCGGGTGGACGGCGGCGGGAGGGTTCGCGGTCGGGCGTTACCGTGGCGCGCATGCCCGAGGGTCCCCAGTTCGTGCTCCTGGCCGTGATCGCCATGCTGCTCCTGCTCCTGTTCGTGTTCCGGCGCCCCGCCGGCCGTCCCCGCGACCTGCTCGCCCCGGACCCGGCCACCGGCGGCGGGCAGGGGGAGGTGCTCCGGCTGGCCCGCGAGGGGCGGACCGTCGAGGCGGTGAAGCTGCTCCGCGAGCAGACCGGGCTGCCGCTGCTGGAGGCGAAGCAGGCGGTCGACGCGTTGCGGGCGGGCGGTGTGCCGCCGGCCCGACCCGCCGGCCCGGCCGACCTCGACGACGCGGTGCGCGCCGAGGCGACCCGGCTCACCCACCGCGGGAAGAAGATCCACGCGGTCAAGCTGGTCCGGGAGCACACCGGCTGGTCGCTGGCGGAGGCGAAACGGTACGTGGACCGGCTCTGAGGTCACCCCGCGTTCACCGGGGAGCGGCAGCGGTCGATGCCATGGCGGGTCTACCGTCGGGGGAGAGCCACCGTCTCGGGGAGGTCAACCGATGGACCGTCGTACCGTCCTGCGCGCCGTGACCGTCGCCGGCGGCACCGCCTTCGCGGGCAGTCTCTGGGCCGCCGCCGCCCCGGCCGCGCCCGCCCAGCCCGGCCCCGGCCCCTACGGCGACCTGCTCGCCGCCGACGCCAACGGCCTCCAGTTGCCCGCCGGCTTCACCGGCCGGGTGGTGGCCCGCTCCGGTCAGCGGGTGCCCGGCACCTCGTACGTCTGGCACTGGGCGCCGGACGGTGGCGCCTGCTTCCCGGCCGGCGACGGCTGGATCTACGTCTCCAACTCGGAGGTCCCGCTCGTCGGTGGGGCCTCGGCGGTGCGCTTCGCGGCCGACGGCTCGGTCGCCGCCGCCTACCGGATCCTGAGCGGCACCAACACCAACTGCGCGGGCGGACCCACCCCGTGGGGGACGTGGCTCTCCTGCGAGGAGGTGCCGTTGGGTCGGGTCTTCGAGACCTGGCCGGCCGGTGGCCGCTCCGGCGAGGAGCGCACCCGGATGGGTCGCTTCAAGCACGAGGCGGCGGCCTGTGACCCGGTCCGGCAGGTGGTCTACCTGACCGAGGACGAGCCGGACGGCCGCTTCTACCGCTTCGCTCCGGACGCCTGGGGCGACCTGCGCACCGGCCGGTTGCAGGTGCTGTGCGCCCGGTCGGGCCAGGTGACCGGCCCGGTGACCTGGCAGGACGTGCCGGACCGGGACGGTTTTCCGGTGCCCACCCGCTACCAGGTGGGCGCCGCCCAGGTGTTCGACGGCGGGGAGGGTTGCTGGTACGCCGACGACACCTGCTGGTTCACCACGAAGGGCGACAACCGGGTGTGGGCGTACGACGCGGTGGGGCAGCGGCTCGACCTGGCGTACGACGACTCGCTGGTGGAGGCCGGCGCGGCGCCGCTGACCGGGGTGGACAACATCACCGGCACCGCCGGTGGCGACCTCTACGTGGCCGAGGACGGCGGCGACATGGAGATCAACATGATCACGCCGGCCGGGGTGGTGACGCCGTTCGCGCGGCTGCTCGGGCAGCCGACCTCGGAGATCACCGGCCCGGCGTTCTCGCCGGACGGCAGTCGGCTCTACTTCTCGTCGCAGCGCGGCATCAGCGGCGCCAAGGCCGGCAGCGGCGGCATCACCTATGAGGTGCGCGGCCCGTTCCGGCGCTGACGCGCGCCGCTCAGGCGCGGGCCGCCTCCCGGGCGGCCCGCCACCGGCTGAGCGCCAGCGTGGCCGAGTAGCCGGCCAGCACGATCACGTGGAACAGGTAGAGCCAGAGCAGCACGGCCACCCCGCCGCCGATCTCGTCGAACCCGCCGAACGGCACGCCGAGGTTGAGCGGCAGCGAGCAGAACAGCACGAACCCGTGCAGGAAGCCGGAGAGGTTCGCGGCGGTGAACGAGCCCATGCCGAGCGTGGCGAGCCAGTCCGGGGAGGCCGGCCCGACCACCCGGAACACCCACACCAGCACCGGCGTGAGCACCAGCCACACGGCCAGGAACGACAGCACCACGCCGAGCGCGCCGATCCACCCGCCCTGGCGGACCAGCCGGGTGGTCAGCGGCAGTGCCAGCAGGATCGACAGCAGCAGCGCCGGGGCCGGGGCGAGCAGCGGGAGCAGCAGCAGCCGGCCGCGCCAGCCGACGAGCGCGCCGGACTCGGCGCGCGGCTCGGCCACCGAGACGAACGCCCGGCGCAGCCCCTCGCCGTAGAGCGAGGCCGGCAGCAGCGAGGCCAGCGCCAGCAGCGGGGTCAACCCCAACCCGGCCTCGACCAGCGCGGCCACCGCCCGGTGCGCGCCGATCTCGGTGGGCAGCGTGTCGATCGCGTACCCGGTCAGCCGGCGCACCCGGTCGGCGCCGGCGAGCAGCCCGGTGAGCCAGATGGCCAGCAGCGCCACCGGGACCACGGCGATCGCGCCGTAGAACGTGATCGCGGCGGCGTGCAGCGAGAGGTCCCGGCCCCGGACCGGCCGGAACGCCGCCGAGGTGATTCGCTTCGTGCGCTGCCAGCCGTCGCCCATCGCCCCCTCGTTCCCCCTGGGCCGGTGCGTCACGCATTACGATCCGGCGTCATGATGATCGCCTCGACCGAGCGGCTCGTGGTCCGGGACTGGACCGAGTCACCCGACGACCTCGCCCGGGTCTACGACATCTACTCCCGCGCGGAGGTGATGCGCTGGCTGGGCGGCGGCAAGGGGCGGATGACCCAGCCGGGCGAGGCGCTGGAGCGGGTGCGCGCCTGGCGTGAGCGCAACGCCCCCTACGACGGCCGGTGGGGTCTGTGGGCCATCGAACCCCGTGCCGCGGGCTGCGCGGCCGGCAGCGTGCTGCTGAAGCCGTTGCCCGGCCGCGACGGCGTCACCCCGACCGACGACATCGAGGTCGGCTGGCACCTGCACCCGGACGCCCAGGGCCACGGCTACGCCACCGAGGCGGCCCGGGCGGTGCTAAAGCGGGAGTTCGCCGCCGGCACCGAGCGGGTGTTCGCGGTGGTGATGGCGGGCAACGAGCCGTCGATGGCGGTGGCCCGGCGGCTCGGGATGACCCATCTCGGGGTGCGCACCGACTGGTACGGCGGCGCCGAGTTGGAGACGTTCGTCCTGGACCTCCCCGCGTAGCACGTTGGCGGTTTGCCGCCGGCCTCCCTACGGTGGTGGGGACCCGGGGGAGGTGCGGTGGTGCTGGACGGCGGCGACGCGGCGCGTTGGCTGCAACTCAACGCACCCCGGGGCGGGCCGGACGAGTTGTCGCTCCTGGTGAACCGGGCCGCGCCGGCGGTCGGCGCCACCGAGATCGTGATCTACCTGGCCGACTACACGCAGTCCGTCCTCGTACCTCTGCTCGGCGCCGGCCCGACCCGCGACGAGCAGACGATCGAGACGACCCTGGCCGGGCGGGCGTTCACCACCCTCGACGTGCAGCGCGCGCCCGACAACCCGGACCGGCTCTGGGTGCCCCTGCTGCTCGGCTGCGAACGGCTGGGGGTGCTGGAGGTCGTGTCACCGACCGCCGGCGACCCCGCGCTGGACCGATCCGCCTGGGAGGTGGCGGTCAACGTGGCGCAACTCCTGACGAACCGCCGGCTCTACGGCGACGTGGTCGAACGGATGCGTCGCCGCCTGCCGATGCAGGTCGCCGCAGAGATCGTCTGGGGGCTGCTGCCGCCGCTGACCTTCGCGACCGACGATCTGGTGATCACCGCCATCCTCGAACCGTGTTACGACGTCGGCGGGGACGTCTTCGACTACGCGCTCAACGGCGACGTGCTCAGCGTGGGGCTCTTCGACACCTGTGGGCACGGCATCAAGGCGAGCGCCCTGGCCTCGCTCGTGGTCAGCGCCTACCGCAACGCCCGGCGTACCGGCCTCGACCTGGTCGACACGGCGATCAGCATCGACAGGTGGGTGCGCTCCGAGCACCACGGCCTGTTCGCCACCGCGCTGCTCGCCGAGTTGGACCGGCGGACCGGCCGGCTGCGGACCATCAACGCGGGCCACCCCGGCGCCCTGCTGCTGCGCGACGGCAAGGCGGTCCGGGCGCTGCCGGGGCCGACCGCGCTGCCGCTCGGCCTGGGCAACCTCTCCGGGCGGCGTCCCCGGGTGCACGAGGAGGCGCTGCATCCGGGCGACCGGGTCCTCGCCTACACCGACGGCATCACCGACGCGCGCGGCGACGACGGGGAACGGTTCGGGCGGGACCGGCTCGTCGACTTCGTCGAGCGCGCGCTCAACGACCGGCTGCCCAGCCCGGAGACGATGCGTCGGCTGGTGCGGGCGGTCCTCGCCTACCAGCAGGACCAGCTCGACGACGACGCCACCGCCCTGTTCCTGGAGTGGCAGCCGCCGCACCTGCCGCTGGGGCACCTGGAACGCCTCGCCGCTACCGGTGGCCGCTCCGGGGTCTACGGCGCGCGACGCGATGGCGTCATCTCCTGAGCAGGCCGCGACGGACAACGTGTGCGATCCGGGCGGAGCGGGGCAGCGCCGCTAGGGTGGGTGCTAGCACGATTACCCGCTGAGGGGGTGAGCCCTGGACGACGATTACCGTCCTCTGGCCGCCGCGGCGGCCGGGACCCAACTTTGTGATGCGGCAGCCATTCGAGTTCAGCGTCGACCCGGCCGACCTGCTCGACGAGGAGGCGCCGGAACCGCCGGCTTGAGCGCGCATGATCCACACCAGCTCACCGAGGTGGCGCTATGGAAAGTGCTCGGACGGCACCACCTCGGGGAAGTGGAGTCGATCAAGGCGACGGGGGACGCCGGCACAGAGCGCGTGACGCGCTGGGGAACAATGGGCGGGTGACCACTCCCCGAGACGTCGTGCTGCTCGGCTCGACCGGTTCCATCGGCACCCAGGCCGTCGACATCGTGAAGCGCAACCCGGACCGGTTCCGGGTGGTCGCCCTCGGCGCCGGCGGCGGCAACGTGGATCTGCTCGCCGCGCAGGCCCTGGAGCTGGGCGTGGACGCGGTCGGCGTGGCCCGGGCGTCCGTCGCGCAGGACCTCCAGCTCGCGTTCTACGCCGAGGCGAGCCGGCGCGGCTGGGCCACCGGCGACTTCAAGCTTCCCAAGATCGTGGCCGGTCCGGACGCGATGACCGAGCTGGCGCAGTGGCCGTGCGACGTGGTGCTCAACGGCGTGGTCGGCTCGCTGGGCCTGCCGCCGACGCTCGCCGCGCTGCGCGCCGGGCGTACCCTCGCGCTCGCCAACAAGGAGTCGCTGGTGGCCGGCGGCCCGCTGGTCAGGGCCGAGGTGGCGCGGCACCCGGGTCGCAGCCAGATCGTTCCTGTCGACAGTGAGCACTCGGCGTTGGCGCAGTGCCTGCGCGGCGGCGCCCGGGGTGAGGTGCGCCGGCTGGTGGTCACCGCCAGCGGCGGCCCGTTCCGGGGCCGGCGGCGCGACGAGCTGACCGCCGTCACCCCGGAGCAGGCGCTGGCGCACCCGACCTGGAACATGGGCCCGGTCGTCACGATCAACTCGGCCACCATGGTCAACAAGGCGCTGGAGGTGATCGAGGCGCACGAGCTGTTCGACGTGCCCTACGCCGACATCGAGGTGATGGTCCACCCGCAGTCGGTGATCCACTCGATGGTCGAGTTCGCCGACGGCTCCACCCTCGCCCAGGCCAGCCCGCCGGACATGCGGCTGCCCATCGCGCTCGGCATCGGCTGGCCGGACCGGGTGCCCGAGGCGGCCACCGCGGTCGACTGGACCACGGCGCACACCTGGGAGTTCGCCCCGCTCGACGACGCCGCGTTCCCGGCCGTGGCGCTGGCCAAGGCGGCTGGTGCGGCCGGGCGCTGCCGCCCGGCGATCTACAACGCGGCGAACGAGGAGTGCGTGGCCGCCTTCGTGGCGGGCCGGCTGCCGTTCCTCGGCATCGTCGACACCCTCCAGCGGGTGCTGGAGGACGCTCCCGACTTCGACGAACCGGGTACCGTCGAGGACGTGCTCGCCGCCGAGTCGTGGGCACGGGCGCACGCCCAGGAGATCATCGTCGGGTCGGTGGAAGGAGCTCGATGAGCTATCTGCTCGGGGTGGTGCTGTTCGCCCTGGCGATCCTCATCTCGGTGAGCCTGCACGAGGCGGGGCACATGCTGACCGCCAAGGCGTTCGGGATGAAGGTCACCCGCTACTTCGTCGGCTTCGGGCCGACGCTCTGGTCGTTCCGACGCGGCGAGACGGAATACGGCGTCAAGGGCATCCCGCTCGGCGGCTTCTGCAAGATCGTCGGAATGACCCCGCAGGACGACGACGTCGAGCCGGGGGACGAGAAGCGCGCCATGTGGCGCTACCCGGTGTGGAAGCGGACGATCGTGATGTCCGCCGGTTCCGCGATGCACTTCGCCATCGCGCTGGTGGCGCTCTGGATCATCGCGGTCTCCGCCGGCCTGCCGAACCCGAAGTTCCCCACCACCGAGGCCGGCTTCCGGGCCGAACCGGCGGTGATCGCGCTCACCCCGTGCGTGGTCGTGGAGAACGCCGCCCGCGCCTGCACCGCCTCCGACCCGGCCAGCCCGGCCGGCAAGGCCCAGCTCAAGGACAGCGACCGGATCACCGCGGTGAACGGCCGGCCGGTCTCCACCTGGGGCGACATGCTCGACGTGGTCCGCGGCACCAAGCCCGGCGCGGCGACCGTCTCCTACCTGCGCGACGGCACCCCGGGCACCGCCACCGTCGACCTGGCGTCGGTGCAACGCCCGCCGCTCGACGATCCGAAGGGCGCCACCTCGGCGGTCTCCGCGCTCGGCGTGGCGCTCCAGCCCAGCACCCCCACCCGGGTGGAGTACGGCCCGGCCGCCGCCTTCGGCGCGACCGCCGACTTCACCGGCAACATGGCGGTGCAGACCGCGCACGCCATGCAGCGCATCCCGCAGAAGGTGCCGGCGCTGTGGAACGCGATCACCGGCGCCGAGCGCGACGTGGACACCCCGATCAGCGTGGTCGGCGCCAGCCGGCTCGGCGGCGAGGCCGTGGAGAACAACGCCTGGCTGGTGTTCTTCATGCTCTTCGTGTCGCTGAACTTCTTCATCGGCGTGTTCAACCTGCTGCCGCTGCTGCCGCTGGACGGCGGGCACATCGCCATCGCCTGGTTCGAGCGCGCCCGCTCCTGGCTCTACGCCCGGATCGGCCGCACCGACCCGGGTCGCGTCGACTATCTGAAGCTCATGCCCCTCACGTACGCGGTGATCCTGGTCGGTGGCGTGTTCACGCTGCTGACCGTCACGGCGGACGTGGTCAACCCGATCACGCTCTTCTCAAGGTGAGTGCCTGAAGTGACAGCTGTCAGTCTCGGTATGCCCCCCGTACCGCCGCCGCCGTTGGCCCCGCGTCGGGCCAGCCGCCAGATCATGGTCGGCTCGGTGCCGGTCGGCGGCGGCGCACCGGTGTCGGTGCAGTCCATGACCACCACCCTGACCGCCGACGTGAACGCCACGCTCCAGCAGATCGCCGAGCTGACCGCGTCCGGCTGCCAGATCGTCCGGGTCGCCGTGCCGTCGCAGGACGACGTCGAGGCGCTCCCCGCGATCGCCAGGAAGTCGCAGATCCCGGTGATCGCCGACATCCACTTCCAGCCGAAGTACGTGTTCGCCGCGATCGACGCCGGCTGCGCGGCGGTGCGGGTGAACCCGGGCAACATCCGGCAGTTCGACGACAAGGTCAAGGAGATCGCCCGGGCCGCCGGCGACGCGGGCGTGCCGATCCGGATCGGCGTGAACGCCGGCTCGCTGGACAAGCGCCTGCTCGCCAAGTACGGCCGGGCCACCGCCGAGGCGCTCGTCGAGTCGGCGCTGTGGGAGTGCTCGCTGTTCGAGGAGCACGGCTTCCGGGACATCAAGATCTCGGTCAAGCACAACGACCCGGTGGTGATGATCCGCGCCTACCGGCAGCTCGCCGAGCAGTGCGACTACCCGCTGCACCTGGGCGTCACCGAGGCCGGCCCGGCGTTCCAGGGCACGATCAAGTCGGCGGTGGCGTTCGGCGCGCTGCTGGCCGAGGGGATCGGCGACACGATCCGGGTCTCGCTCTCCGCCCCGCCGGTGGAGGAGATCAAGGTCGGCAACCAGATCCTGGAGTCGCTGGGGCTGCGCGAGCGTGGCCTGGAGATCGTCTCCTGCCCGTCCTGCGGCCGGGCCCAGGTCGACGTCTACAAGCTGGCCGAGGAGGTCACCGCCGGCCTGGAAGGGCTGCCGGTGCCGCTGCGCGTCGCGGTCATGGGCTGCGTGGTCAACGGTCCGGGTGAGGCCCGTGAGGCCGATCTGGGCGTCGCGTCCGGCAACGGCAAGGGCCAGATCTTCGTCAAGGGCAAGGTGGTCAAAACCGTGCCCGAGGCCCAGATCGTGGAGACGCTGATCGAGGAGGCGCTGCGCATCGCCGACGAGATGGGCGCCGAGATCCCCGAGGAGCTGCGCGAGCTGCTGCCGGGCGGTGCCACCGTCACCGTGCACTGACCGCGTCCCGCGTCGCCGTGCGGCCGTCCCCTCGCCGGGGGCGGCCGCACGCGCCGTCTCAGGGCCGGGACACCGCGGCGAACGGGGAGAGCGTGAACCAGCCGGGCACCGCGCGCCGCAGCGTCTCCGGCCCGGCCACCTCGACCGCGCCGCTGCGCAGCGCCGCCGCCCAGCCCAGGTCGCCCAGCCAGACCTGGACCATGGCGCGCAGGTCGGCGGTGACGGTCACCGCCACGTCGTGCCCGGGGTCGCTGTCGCAGACGTCCGCCTCGCCGGCGGCGATGACCAGCCACCAGTCGCGCAGCGCCGCCGGCACGTCGCGGAAGCGGAACCGCAGGACGGTACGCCCCGGCGGGACCGCCGCGTGGTCGACGTGCCGGTGCATGTCCCAGAGCAGCAGCTTCGGGTCCAGGTCGGCGTCGCCCAGCTCGCCGATCCAGCGCACCCCCCAGGCGCCGAGCGCCTCCACCACGGGCCGCAGCTCCCGGCCCGCGGCGGTCGGGACGTAGCGCACGTCCGCGCCGTCGACCCGCCGTTCCACCACACCGGCGCGCACGAGCTGGTGCAGCCGTCGGGACAGCAGCGTGGGCGACATCCGGGGCAGGCCCCGGCGCAGCTCGTTGAAGCGTTCCGAGCCGCTGACCAGCTCCCGCACCACGAGCAGCGTCCACCGCTCGTCGAGCAGTTCCATGGCTTTCGCCACCGGGCAGAACTGGTGGTAGGAGGCGCCCATGGCGGGCACGCTACGCCCGGCCCGGTGCCCCGGCCAGCGACCTGTCGGGAGCGGTACAGATCTCGTACTGGGGGTCGGGTCGCTCACTGCCTAGCGTCACTACCAGGCGCGACGGTGAGGAGCAGACGATGATCGAGGAACGGGAACGAGACGCGGCGGTGAAGGCCGGGCACCGCCGGATGTGGGCGCTCGGCGACTACGCCGCGGTGGCCGCGCAGGTGATCCCGCAGTTGGGCGCGACGCTGGTCCGGGCCGCCCGGGTGGGCCCGGGTGACCGGGTGCTGGACGTGGCCGCCGGCACCGGCAACGCGGCGCTGCCGGCGGCGCGGACCGGGGCGGAGGTGGTCGCCGGCGACCTCACTCCGGAGCTGCTGGAGATCGGACGGGAGTTGGCCGCGCGCGAGGGGTTGACGCTCACCTGGGAGGAGGTCGACGCCGAGGCGTTGCCCTACGCCGACGCCGCGTTCGACCGGGTGCTCTCCTGCGTGGGGGTGATGTTCGCGCCCCGACACCGGGTGGCGGCCGACGAGCTGCTCCGGGTCTGTCGGCCGGGCGGCACGGTCGGCCTGGTGAACTGGACCCCGCAGGGGTTCGTGGGGCAACTGTTCGCGGCGATGCGGCCGTACGCGCCGCCACCGCCGCCGGGCGCGCAGCCGCCTCCGCTCTGGGGAGACGAGGAGCACGTCCGGGAGCTGTTCGGCGATCGGGTGAACGCGCTCACGCTGGGACGCGACGCGGTGGTGGTGAACCGCTTCGCCACGCCCGCGGAGTTCCGCGACTTCTTCGCCGCACACTACGGACCGACGGTGGCGGTCTACCGGGCGAACGCCGGCGACCCGGAGCGGACCGCGGCGCTGGACCGGGCGCTGCTGGACCTGGCCGAACGGCACCTGGACGGCGGCGTGATGCGGTGGGAGTACCTGTTGGTGACCGCGCGCCGGGCCTGACGGCACACCGGCGGGTCGCCCGTCGGTGTGCCGTCCCGGCGGCTGTTCACTCGGACTCGGCGAGGATGGCGTAGAGCTTGCGCCGGGTCTCGTCGAGCACCTGGGCGGCGCGGGCGCGCTGGTCGTCCGTGCCGGTGGTCATCACCTGCCGCAGCGCGTTCATCGCCTGCGTGCCGGCGTCGCGGATGTCGTGCCAGCTGTTGACGGTCTGCTCGGCGAACGCCGCCCAGGGTGGGGTCTGTGCCGCCTCGGTCGCCTCGGCGCGCCCCTGGTCGGTGAGGGCGAACCGCTTGCGCCCACCGTCGGAGTCCGGTGCGGTCGCGATGACGCCCTCGTCCTCCAGCAGTTGCAGGGTGGGGTAGATCGAGCCGGGGCTGGGCCGCCAGGCCCCGCCGGTGCGGGAGTCGATCTCCTGGATCATCTCGTAGCCGTGCATCGGCCGCTCGGTGAGCAGGGCCAGCACGGCCCCGCGCACGTTCGGCCGCCGGCCCCGGCCACCTCGACCGCCCCGGCCCCGTCCGTGACCGTGCGGTCCGGGCGGAAACGGCGGGGGCGGGGGTACGGGCGGGAAGCCGAAGCCGCCGTGGCGGTGCATCTCGTCACGCAGGGCGTGCACGTGTCGGTGGAATCCCATCGGGCTCTCCTTCGATTTGAGTATCGCTGATGCATCAACGATATATCGCCAACGCATCGGCGACAAGACGCATGGCCGGGTTGTCCAGGTGCGCGGTCGGCCCGCGCGCGCCGGGGTGCATCTGGCAGGCTGGTAACCGTGCTCACGATGCCGGTACGCCAACTGGGGGAGTCGGAGCGCCGCGCGGTCGAGCGGTTGCTCGACGCCGACCCCTACGCCGGCGCGCAGGTCGCCGAGCGGGTGGCGGCGCGCGGCCTGGCCTGGTGGCGGGCCGAGGCGCGGATCCTCGGCTACGGCTCCCGGCGCAACCTGGAGTCGATCTGCTGGCTGGGCGGCAACCTGACCCCGGTGCTCGCCTCGGAGTCGGCGGTGGCCGCGTTCGCCGAGCAGTTGGGCGAGGAGGAACGACTCTGCTCCTCGATCGTGGGCCGCGCCGACGCGGTGCTCGGCCTCTGGGACCGCCTCGGTCCGCACTGGGGGCCGGCCCGGGACGTACGCCCGAACCAGCCGTTGCTGGCCACGGACGCGGCGCCGCCGGTGGCGCCGGACCCGCAGGTGCGCCGGGTGCGCGCCGACGAGGTCGACCGGCTCTTCCCGGCGGCGGTGGCGATGTACACCGAGGAGGTCGGCGTGTCGCCGATGGCCGAGGACGGCGGTCGCGGCTACCGGCGGCGGGTGACCGAGCTGGTGCGCGCCGGCCGGGCCTACGCCCGCATCGTCGACGGTCGGGTGGTCTTCAAGGCCGAGCTGGCGGTGGTGACCCGCCGCACCGCGCAGATCCAGGGCGTCTGGGTGGCTCCCGAGTGGCGGGGCCGGGGCATCGCGGCCGCCGCGATGGCCGCGGTGGTCCGTGACGCGCTGGCCCGGGTCGCACCCACGGTCAGCCTCTACGTCAACGACTTCAACCTGCCGGCCCGCCGGGTCTACGAGCGCTGCGGTTTCCGCCCGGTCGGCACGCTCGCCACTGTGCTGTTCTGAGGATCACCCTCCCTCGCGTTGCGTCGAACCGGACACCCGGCGCTATGCTGGTCATGTTTTTGTACTGACCAGTCAGTTTAGAAGTCGGAGCGGGTGGGATGACGATCGTCGAGGCCGACGGGCTGGGGCTGCGGACCCGGCGCGGCTGGGTCTACCGGGACGTGGACCTCACCGCCGAGCGCGGTGAGCTGCTCGCGGTGACCGGGCCCCCCGGCAGTGGGCGGACCTCGCTCCTGCTCGCCCTGGCCGGCCGCTTCCCGCACAGCCACGGTGAGCTGCGCCGGCGCGGCCCGGCCGCGCTCGGCCAGGTGGCCGGCGTGCACGAGCCCGACCCCACGCTCACCGTCGCCGAGCACATCACCGAACGCCTGCTGCTGCTCGGGCCGGTGCCACGCCGCCGCCAGCTCGTCCCGGTGGCCGCGCTGCGGGCCCGCCGGGCCTACCGCCGCGACGCCTACGCCGCCGCCGTCGCCGGCGCCGGCTTCACCGACGTCCCGCTCGACCCCGACCGGTACGGCCGCGACCTCACCCCGATCGACCGCCAGGTGCTCGGGCTGGTGCTGGCCAGCCTCGCCGGCCCCAGCCTGATCGTCGCCGACGACGTGGACGCCGGCGCCGACCGCCCGGAACGGGAATGGATCTGGGCCGCCCTGGAACGCCTCGCCGGCCAGGGCTACGCGGTGATCGCCAGCGCCCGCGCCGTCGAGGAGGGGGTGACCGCCACCGTGCACCGCGTCGGCGACCCCGCCCTGCCCGTACCCGCCCTGCCCGCCGTGGAGGTGCCCGCGTGAGCGTGCTGCGACTCGCCCTGTTCGAGCTGCGCCGGATGACCCGGGGCCGACTGCCGCGCGCCGCGCTCGCCGTGCTCACCGTGGTCCCGCTGCTCTACGGCGCGCTCTACCTCTACGCCTTCTGGGACCCGTACGGGAAGCTCGACCGGATCCCGGTAGCGCTGGTCGACGCGGATCGGCCGGCCACGGCGAGCGACGGCAGCGAGGTGCACGCCGGCCGGGACCTCACCGACGAACTTGTCGCCCGCAGGGTCTTCGGCTGGACCGTCACCGACCAGACCGATGCCACCGCGGGCCTGCGCGACGGCCGCTACCACCTGGTCTTCTCCATCCCGGCCGACTTCTCGGCCACCCTGGCCGCCGGCCCGGAACCGGACCGGACGGCCCGGCAGGGCGAGCTGAAGGTGGTCAACGACGACGCCACCAACTACCTGTCCGGGCTGCTCGCCCGCTCGGCGTTCAGCGAGATCCGGGCCGCCGCCGCGGAGAGCACCGCCGCCTCGTACTTCGACAAGATGCTGATCGGCTTCACCGACGCCAAGGCCGAGACCGGTCGCGCGGCCGACGGGGCCGGGAAGATCTCCGACGGGCTCGGCACCTCGCAGCGGGGCGCCGGGCAGCTCGCCGACGGGCTCGGCGACGCCGAGAACGGCGCCGGGCAGCTCGCCGGCGGCCTGAACCAGTCGGTCCAGGGCGCCGACAAGCTCGCCAAGGGCCTCGACCAACTGCAGACCGGCGCGGCACAACTCGCCGACGGCGCCGGCCGGGCCGCCACCGAGACGAAGGCCGCCGCCGCGAAGGTCGACGCCGCAGCGAACAAGTACGAGCCGGTGCTGCGCCGCAACGCCGACCGGATCCAGCAGGCGGCCACCGCGGTCGCCACCGGCGCGCAGCAGCTCGCCGACGGGCTGGACGCGCTGCCCGCCAAGGCCGACGAGGTGGTCGGCCTCGCCGAGGAGATCTCCGACCGGCTCGACGCGGTCGCGAAGGACCACCCCGAACTCGCCGACGACCCGAATTTCGCCGCCGCCCGCAAGGCCGCCGGTCAGGCCGTCACCCAGGCCAAGGCGCTGCGGTCCGCGCTGGACAAGTCCGATCTGGCCGCGTTGAAGAAGCAGATGACCGAGGTCGCGAAGACCGCCCGGGAGGTGGCCGCCGCCGCGCCGCACCTGGCCGACGACGTCGCCTCGGCCCGGGCCAAGGTCGACGAGCTGGCCGGCGGGCTCAACACGCTGGCCCAGGGCAGCGCCAAGCTCCGCGACGGACTCGGCGACGCGTCGACCGGCGCCGACCAGCTCCGCGGCGGCCTCTACCGGCTCGCCACCGGGGCCCGGCAACTCGACGGCGGCCTGGCCCAGCTCGGCACCGGCAGCACCAAGCTGGTCGACGGACTGACCACGCTGGAGGGCGGCGCCGGTGACCTCGCCGACGGGCTCGCCGCCGGGGAGAAGAAACTGCCCGGGTACGACGACGCGGCCAGCCGCGCCGACGTGCTCGGCGACCCGGTCGGCCTGACCCGCGACTCGCAGCACCCGGCCGGCTCCTACGGGGTGGGCTTCGCCCCCTACTTCCTGGCGCTGGCGCTCTGGGTCGGCGCGATGATCACGTACATGCTGTTGCGGCCGGTCAACCGGCGGCACGTGATGTCCGGCGCGGCCGGCTGGCGGGTGGTGCTCGCCGGCTGGCTGCCCGCCGCGGCGATCGGCCTGGCCCAGGTCGCCGTGCTCTACACGGTGGTGACGCTGGCCCTCGGGCTCGACCCGCGGCACGGCGCGGCCACGTTCGGGCTGCTCGCGCTCGCCTCGCTGGCGTTCACCGCGATCATGCAACTGCTCGGCGTGGCACTCGGCCCGGCCGGCCGGCTCGCCGCGCTGGCGTTGCTGATGCTCCAGCTCACCTCGTCCGGCGGCACCTACCCGGTGCAGACCTCGCCCGGCTTCTTCCAGGCGATCCACCCCTGGCTGCCGATGACGTACGTGGTGGGCGGGCTGCGGCACACCATCAACGGCGGCCCGGCCGGACCGGTGGTCACCGGGGCGCTGGTGCTGCTCGCGTTCGGCCTGGGCGCGCTGGCGCTCACCGTCGGCTCGGCGCGCCGGTCCCGCCGGCTCACCCCGGCCAAGCTGCACCCCGAACTGACCATGTGAGGATGGTCCGGTGACGGACGGACGGACGCGCCGGCGGGCGGACACCCGCCAACGCCTCTTCGTGGCGGCGGTAGACCTCATCGCCGAGCAGGGCTTCTCGGCGACCACGGTGGACGACATCGCGGCCCGGGCCGGCGTGGCGAAGGGAACCGTCTACTACAACTTCGAGTCCAAGACCGTTCTCTTCGAGGAGCTGCTGCGGCACGGCATCGGCCTGCTCACCGCCGAGTTCCGGGCCGCCGTCGACGGACTGCCGCCCCGCGAGGCGCTCGCCGCGCTGGTCCGCGCCGAACTCGACTACATCCGCCGCTACCGGGCGTTCGCCCAGCTCCTGCTCTCGGAGATGTGGCGCACCAACCGGGAGTGGCAGCAGACGCTGCGGCTGCTGCGCGGCGAGGCGATCGAGGTGATCGCGGAAACCGTCCGGGCCGGCGTGACCAGCGGCGACCTGCCGGCCGACCTGGACGTCCGCACCGCCAGCTCGGCGCTGTTCGGCGTCGGACTGGTGGTGGCGGTGGACTGGCTGGTGTTCCAGCCCGACCGGCCGATCGCCGACGTGCAGGAGTCCCTGCTCGGCATCGTCCGTCGGGTCGCCCAGACCTGACCGGACCACGGTAAATCGTTTGAGCCGGACCGGCCGGACGGGAAGGCTGGGGTCACCGCCCCCACCCGTCCGAGTCCGGAGGACCGTCCTATGCGCCTGCTCCGAGATCTCTGGACCACCGCACCCCGGCGGATGGCGATCGTCCTGCTGCTGATCGTGCTGGGCGCCGGTGGTCAGGCCGCCGCGTCCGCGCTCGCCGGGCCGGTGCTCGTGCACCGCTCGTCCGGCTGGTTCGTCGCGCTGGCCGTGGCCCTCGTCGCCGCGGTCGTCACCGACCTGCTGATCGGTCTGATCATGGCCCGGCTCACCGCCGACTGGTCCGCCGACGTGCGCCGCCGGCTCTGCCGGGTCGCGCTCGGGCAGGAACTGCCGGCGCTGGAGACCACCCCGGTGGGTGAGCTGCTCGACCGGATCGACAACGACGTCTACCAGGTCGCCGCCGAGATGCGGAACACCGGCGTACGGCTGGCCCAGGGCATCGCGGTCTGCGTGCTCGCCACGGTCAGCGCGCTCGTCGTCTGGTGGCCGGCCGGCCTCGGGATGGTGCTGCTCACCGCGCTGCTCGCGGTCGTGCTGCGCCGCCCCACCGCCCGCATCGCCCCGGCCCGGATGGCCGAGGAGGAAGCCTGGTCCGACCTCGCCGCCGTGATGGAGGAGGCGGTGCACGGCCAAGACGACGTGCGCACCAGCCTGGCCCGGCCCTACGTGCTGCGTCTCTACGCCCGCCGGGCGGCCGCGGTGATCGCCCGGGGTGACCGGGTGTTCCGGCTCTCCGGCCGGGTCACCGCGCTCGCCGCCGGCGGCGTCCGGGCCGGCATCGTCGGCGTGGTGCTGGGCGGCGCGTGGGCGCTCGCCACCGGCCGGGTCGACGCCGCCCGGCTCACCGCCGTCTGGCTCCTCGCGATCGCGTTCGGCGCGACCGTCGAGCACATCGCCCGCTGGGTGCCGCACCTGCAACAGGCGTTCGGTGCCTGGGCCCGGGTGCAACTGCTGGCCAACTCGCGGCAGGAACCGGTCGGTGGGCTCGCCCCGACCGACGGCGACCTGACCGTGCGCGGGCTCACCTTCCGCTACCCGGCGGTCGGGGACGCGCGCGGTCCGGCGCTGCGCGACGTGCGGCTCGACTTCACCCGCGGCCGCTCCTACGCGCTCGTCGGGCGCACCGGCTCGGGCAAGTCGACGCTGGCCAAGGTGCTCACCCGGGCGGTGGAGGTGCCCCGCGGCACGGTCTTCCTCGGCGGGGTGGACCTGGTCGACCTCGACGTCGAGGAGCTGCGCCGGTGGATCGCCGTGGTGCCGCAGCGCACCGAGATCCTGGCCGGCACGCTCGCCGAGAACGTGGCGCTGTTCGACCCGGAGCTGCTCGGCGCCGCCGAGCGGGCGCTGGCCGAGCTGGGCCTGGCCGGGTGGATCGCCGAGCTGCCCGACGGCGTGCACACCCGGCTCGGCGAGGGTGGGCACGTGCTCTCCGCCGGGCAGGAGCAACTGGTGGCGTTCGCCCGGATCCTGGTGCGGGACCCGCACGTGGTGATCCTCGACGAGGCCACCGCGCGGCTCGACCCGGTCACCGAGAACCGGGTCCGCCAGGCCACCGAACGGCTGCTCACCGACCGGATCGGCATCGTGGTCGCGCACCGGCTCTCCTCGGTGCGCCGCTGCGACGAGGTGGTGGTGATGGCCGACGGGGCGGTGCTGGAGGCCGGCCCGCTGCGCGAGTCCGCGCGCTTCGCCGAGCTGCTCGCCACCAGCCACGCCGGGGCGTACGCCGGCACCGGCGCCCGCGGCGGCGTGGAACTGCTCGACGGGCCCGGCTGGGCCGACGAACCCTTCGCCGCCGACTGGGCCGACGCGCCGGACGGGTCCACCCCGTCGCGGCGCGGCGGCGTGCCCCGCGTCGAACCGCCGCCGGCGCCGCCCGCGCCGCGTGCGCGGACCATGCGGGAGATCCTCCGCTTGGGCGTCAACGACCCCCGGTACGGCCTGGCCGCGGTCTTCCTGTTCATCGTGATGACGCTGCTCGGGCTGGACGGCGCGGTGCTGCCGTGGCTCTGGGCCGACGTGGTCGGCGGCGGCGACCCGTGGCTGCCCGCGTTGGGCATCGCCGCCGCGCTGCTGGTGGTGCTGCCGCTGCCCTACCTGACGAACGTGTGGTTCCCGCACTGGTGGATCCGGCAGATGCTGCGGATCAGCGCCCGGCTGGTGCACGGGCAGACCGGCGCGCGCCGGGTCAGCGGGCACACCCCGGCCGAGGTGGTGGCGCAGGGCGGTGACACCGACCGGGTGGTGCAGCTCGCCGACAACCTGATGGACCAGTTCATCTCGCTGGCCATCGTGCTCGCCATGACGCTGGTGACCGGCAGCTTCATCCCGGCGGCGTTCTTCGTCGGCACGATGGTGATCTCCGGGTTGGCGGCGACGCTGTTCGGGCCCCGGCTGGAACGCACCGCGGCCGGCACGGTGAAGGCGCGTGCCGCGTTCGCCACCGCGCTGGTCTCCTCGCTGTCGGCCGCCCGCACGGTGAAGCTGGCCGGCGCCACCCGCCCGGTGCTCGACCACCTCGCCGGGCTGGACGTGGTCCGCAGCGAGCGGCAGCGCCGGGAGATCGCCATGCAGGTGTGGGCGCGGTCCACGCCGTCGATCGCCAGCGGGCTGCTGCCGATCGGCGCGTGGGCGCTCTACCTGGCCGGTGGGCTCTCCGCGGGCGCGACGCTGGTGGCGGTCTCCACGCTCGGCGCGGCCCGGTGGTTCGCGTGGACCACCGCGGCGCTGGTGTCGCAGTATCCGTCGGCCCGGGTGTGGACCCGGCGCACCGTGGAGATGACCGGGATGGACACCTACTCGGCGGCGGTGCCCGGGCTCGACCTGGCCGCCGGCACCGCGCCGGCGCCCGAGCCGCCGCCGAGGCACCCGCTGCGCCGGCTGGAGCTGGCCGGCTTCGGCGCGCTGCACTCCGACGGCACGCTCGCCGTCCGCGACGTCGACCTGGTGGTCGAACGCGGGCAACTGGTGCTCGTGGTCGGCCCGGTCGGCGCCGGCAAGTCGTCGCTGCTGCGCGCGTTGGCCGGGATCGTGCACCACGTCGGCGCGCTGCGCTGGAACGGCGAACCGGTCACCGAGCCGGAGCTGTTCCTGCGGCCCAACCAGGTCGGCTACGTGGGGCAGGTGCCCCGGGTGCTCTCCGGCACGGTGGCCGAGAACATCGCGCTGGGGCACCCGGTGGACGCGGCGGGCGCGGTGTCCACCGCCCAGCTCGAACACGACCTGGCCGCGGCGGGCGGCGGGCTCGGCCTGCTGATCGGGCACAAGGGCACCCGGCTCTCCGGTGGCCAGCTCCAGCGGCTGGCGCTGGCCCGGGCGCTCGCGCCGCGTACCGAACTGCTGGTCGCCGACGACGTGTCGTCGGCGCTGGACGTGACCACCGAGCTGGCGCTCTGGGCGGCGCTGCGCGAGCACGGGGTGACGGTGGTCGGCTCGACCGCCAAGCGGGCCGCGCTGATCCGCGCGGACCACGTGGTGGTGCTGGTCGACGGCGTGGTCGCCGACCAGGGCGCCTGGTCCGACCTGGAGCCGCGCTGGAACCATCTGGCCGGCTGACCTCCCGCCCCGCCCTCCCCGGGCGGGGCGGGAGACCGTCAGAAGGCGCGGGCGTACTGGTCCGGCCAGGCCGGGGTGGCGCCCAGCTTCGCCGCGGCGCGGCGCGGCCAGTACGGGTCGCGGAGCAGTTCCCGGCCCAGCAGCACCAGGTCCGCCTCGCCGTCGGCGACGATCCGCTCGGCCTGCTCCGGCTCGACGATCAGGCCCACCGCGCCGGTCGGCACGCCGGCGTCGCGGCGGATCCGAGCCGCCAGCGGCACCTGGTAGCCCGGGCCGACCGGCACCGACACCTGGGCGGACGCGCCGCCGGAGGAGGCGTCGACCAGGTCGACTCCGGCCGCGGCCAACTCACCGGCGAGCACCACGCTGTCCTCGATCGTCCATCCGCCGTCGGTCCAGTCGGTGGCGGAGATCCGGGTCAGCACCGGCACCGCCTCGCCGACCGTGGCGCGGACCGCGCGGGCCACCTCCAGGGTGAGCCGCATCCGGCCGGCCCGGTCGCCGCCGTAGCCGTCGGTGCGCCGGTTGGTCAGCGGGGAGAGGAACTCGTGCAGCAGGTAGCCGTGCGCCGCGTGGATCTCCACCGCGGCGAAGCCGGCATCCAGGGCCCGCCCGGCGGCGGTGGCGAACGCGGCCACCACCCGCGCGAGGCCGGCTTCGTCGAGCGCGGCCGGGGTGCGGTAGTCGGGCACGAACGGGTCACCGCCGGGGCCGACCGGCGTCCAGCCGCCCTCGGCGTCCGGCACGCCGCCGCGCTCCGCCGCCCACGGCCGGTACGTCGAGGCCTTGAACCCGGCGTGTGCGAGCTGCACGGCCGGGACCGCGCCCTGGCCGGCGACGAACGCGGTGACCGGTCGCCACGCGTCGACGTGCGCGCCGGACCAGAGGCCGACGTCCTGCGGGGTGATCCGCCCCTCCGGCACCACGGCGGTGGCCTCGCTGAGCACCAGCCCGGCGCCGCCGACCGCGCGGGAGCCGAGGTGCACCCGGTGCCAGTCGGTGGGCAGGCCGTCGGGCCCGGCGCTGTACTGGCACATCGGGGCCAGCGCGATCCGGTTGGGCACTGTGACGCCGCGCAGGGCGAGCGGGGTGAACAGGGCGCTCATGCGGTGTTCCTTCGGTCATCGATTCGGGTGCGGTTCTCGTCGCTGCGGCGACAAGAACCGCGCCCGGAGTTCAGGTGGTCAGGCGGGGACGGGGGTGAGGCGCTCGTGCTCGGCCGGCTCGATCAGGTCGCGCTTGCCGGCCGAGTCGTAGGCGGCCCGGTCGAGTGTGCCTTCCCGGGCGGCCACGATGGTCGGCACGACGGCCTGCCCGGTCACGTTGGTGGCGGTGCGCATCATGTCCAGGATCGGGTCGATCGCCAGCAGCAGGCCGGCGCCGGCCAGCGGCAGGCCCAGCGTGCTCAGGGTCAGCGTGAGCATCACGATCGCGCCGGTCAGGCCGGCGGTGGCGGCCGAGCCGACCACCGAGACGAACGCGATCAGCAGGTAGTCGGTGACGCCCAGGTCCACGCCGAACACCTGCGCCACGAAGATCGCGGCGAGCGCCGGGTAGATCGCGGCGCACCCGTCCATCTTCGTGGTGGCGCCGAACGGCACCGCGAAGGAGGCGTACTCGCGGGGGACGCCGAGGCGCTCCACCGACTGCTGGGTCACCGGCATGGTGCCCACCGAGGAGCGGGACACGAAGGCGAGTTGGATGGCGGGCCAGGCGCCGGCGAAGAAGCGCAGCGGGTTGAGCCGGCCGGCGGCGACCAGCAGCACCGGGTAGACCACGAACATCACCAGGGCGCAGCCGACGTAGACGGCGGTGGTGAACTTGGCGAGCGGGGCCAGCAGGTCCCAGCCGTACGAGGCGACGGCGTTGCCGATCAGGCCCAGGGTGCCGATCGGGGCGAGCCGGATGACCCACCACAGCGCCTTCTGCACGATCACCAGGACCGAGCGGTTGAACTGCACGAACGGCTCGGCGGGCTCGCCGACCAGCAGCGCGGCGGCACCCACCACCAGGGCGAGGAAGACGATCTGCAGAACGTTGCCCTCGACGAAAGCGCCGACCGGGTTGGTGGGCACGATGCCGGTGAGGAAGTCGATCCAGGAGCCGGTGGTCTTCGGGGCCTCGGCGCCGGCCGGGTTCAGGTTGACGCCGCGGCCGGGGTCGGTGAGCAGGCCGAGGCCGATGCCGATGGACACCGCGATCAGCGCGGTGATGCCGAACCAGAGCAGCGTCTTGAGCGCCAGCCGGGCCGCGCTGGCCACGCCGCGCAGGCTGACCACGCTGACCACGATGGCGGTGAAGACCAGCGGCGGCACGGCCAGCTTCAGCAACTGGACGAAGAGGCCGCCGACGGTGTCGAGGGTGCTGGTGAGCCAGGCGAGGTCGTTGGCGCGGGCGAGGAAGCCGAGCGCCACACCGAGCACGAGGCCGAGCAGGATCTGCACGGAAAAGGGGATCTTGCGCAGGGCGGAAGCCATGAGGGCGGGTCCGAGGTCTGGAGAGGGGAGCAGGGGACGTCGGCGGCGGAACTAGGCCGGACAGACGCCGCTGGCCTGCCGTCGGAGGTCGACGTACAGGCGCTCGGTGAGGCACCAGACATTGGTCATCGCCGGCCCACGCTACTCCCGCGCCCGTCCCGCCGGAAGGACCGCTCCCCGTGACGCCCCTTACGGCCGGACGTGGCGAAGGAGGGGCCCCCTTTTAACACCGATCCGTGAGAAGGGTGCCCTTCTATGGCCCAGGCGTTAACAGGGGGCCCTTCCTTATAAGCAGCACGGCGGTGGTCAGGCCCCATCCGGCGGTCACCGTGAGCAACACCCGCTCCAGCACGCCGACGAGCGTGCCCCGGCCGACCAGCAGCATGGCCAGGCCGACCGCGCCGGCCAGCGGCAACGCCAACGCCGCGCCGACCGCGGCCACCCGCCGCAGCGCGACACCGACCGCGGGGGAGAAGACCAGCGCCAGCATCGCGAAGACCACCGCGGCGGTGGCCGCGATGCTGGCCCCGCCGTGCACCAGGTCGGCCACCGTGGCCGCCTCGAACGGCGGCAGCGGGCAGCCGGCGCTGCACGTCACCGTGCCGGAGAGCACGGTGGCGACCGCGCCGACGCCGAGCAGCACGGACGCGGCGCGCGCCACCGCCGGCAGCGCCCCGGCGAGCAGCAGCAGCGCCGCCGCCAGCGTGAGGATCCCCATCCGGTACGCCCCGGCGTACCCGCTGTCGGTGACGCCGGCCTCGCTGACGTACCCGGTCGGGCCGGGGCCCGGGCCGGCGACGACGGCGATCGTCACCGCGAGCGCGCCGGCCACCACGCAGCCGGCCGCGCCGGCGGCGGCGACCCGGCGCGCGAGGCGCTCAGCCACGCCCGTGCGGCGTGGTCCAGCCGGCGAGGTCCGGACCGAGCGGCACGATCCGGGTCGGGTTGATCATGTCGTGGGTGGCGTAGTAGTGCCGCTTGATGTGGTCGAAGTCCACCGTCTCCCCGAAGCCGGGCGTCTGGAACAGGTCCCGGGCGTACGCCCACAGCACCGGCATCTCGGTCAGCTTCTGCCGGTTGCACTTGAAGTGCCCGTGGTAGGCGACGTCGAAGCGGACCAGCGTGGTGAAGAGCCGCACGTCCGCCTCGGTGATCGCGTCGCCCATCAGGTAGCGCCGGCCGGCGAGCCGCTCGCTCACCGCGTCCAGCCGCGCGAACAACGCGGTGTACGCCTCGTCGTAGGCCTCCTGGGAGGTGGCGAAGCCGCACCGGTAGACGCCGTTGTTGACGTCGGCGTGGATCTCCGCCATCAGCGCGTCCATCTCGGGGCGCAGCGCGACCGGGTAGAGGTCCGGCGCGTCCGGGGCGTGGAACCGCCGCCACTCGGTGGAGAGGTCGAGCGTGAGCTGCGGGTAGTCGTTGGTGACCACCCGCCCGGTCAGCGTGTCGACGAGCGCCGGCACGGTGACCCGGCCGGTGTAGTCGGTGTCGGTGGACAGGTAGGCCTCGGAGAGGAAGCCGATGCCCAGCACCGGGTCGAAGCCGTCCGGGTCGAGCGCGAACCGCCAGCCCCGCTCGTCGCGGATCGGGTCGACGGTGCCCAGCGAGATCACCTCGTCCAGGCCGAGCAGGCTCCGGACGATCCGGGCCCGGTGCGCCCACGGGCAGGCCCGGCACCAGATCAGCCGGTAGCGGCCCGCCTCCAGCGGCCACCGCCCCTGCTCGTCCGGCCCGCCGCCCGCCGGCGAGGTGGAGTGCGGGGTGACCCGCCCGGTGAACCGGTTGGGCTGGCGGACGAACGCGCCGCCGCCACTGGTCTCTGCGCTGAACTGGGCCCCGGCCATGCCGCCAACCTATCCGCTCCGGGCGCGGATATCCTGACGCCGGGCGCCCCCGTGACCCGGCGGGCGGCCCGCCGACCGAGCCCTTCCCACCCCTCGAAGGACGTGCGCGCGATGACCGTTGCCTACCTCGTTGCCGGAGTCCGCACCCCGATCGGCCGGTACGCCGGCGCCCTCGCCGGGGTCCGCCCCGACGACCTGGCCGCGCACGTCGTCCGGGAACTGGTGGCGCGCCATCCGTCGGTCGACTGGGCCCGCACCGACGACGTGATCCTGGGCTGCGCCAACCAGGCCGGCGAGGACAACCGCAACGTGGCCCGGATGGCCGCCCTGCTCGGCGGCCTGCCGGCGGAGGTGCCGGGCAGCACCGTCAACCGGCTCTGCGGCTCCGGCCTGGACGCGCTCGCGACCGCCGCCCGGGCGATCGTGGCCGGGGACGCCGACCTGGTGATGGCCGGCGGGGTGGAGAGCATGAGCCGCGCGCCGTTCGTCATGCCGAAGGCGACCACGCCGTTCGCCCGCACCGCCGAGGTCTACGACACCACGATCGGCTGGCGGCTGGTGAACCCGCTGATGAAGCGCGACTGGGGCATCGACTCGATGCCGGAGACGGCGGAGAACGTGGCCGCCGAGTTCGGCGTCGGCCGCGCCGCGCAGGACGAGTACGCCTACCGCTCGCAGCAGCGGTCGGCCAAGGCGCAGGCCGACGGCCGGCTGGCCGAGGAGATCGTCGGCGTCACCGTGCCGGCGGGCAAGCGGGAGACGAGGCTGGTCGAGGTGGACGAGCATCCGCGCGAGACGACGCTGGAGAAGCTCGCCACGCTGCCCACCCCGTTCCGCGACGGCGGCACGGTCACCGCCGGTAACTCCTCGGGCGTCAACGACGGCGCGGTGGCGCTGCTCGTCGCGTCCGAGGCGGCCGTCGACCGCTACGGCCTCACCCCGCTGGCCCGGGTACGCGGCGCGGCGGCGGCGGGCGTCCCGCCCCGGATCATGGGGATCGGGCCGGTGCCGGCCACCCGGAAGCTGCTCGACCGTCACGACCTGGCGCTTGCCGACGTCGACGTGGTCGAGCTGAACGAGGCGTTCGCCGCGCAGTCCGTGGCGGTGCTGCGCGAACTGGGCCTGCCCGAGGACGCCGAGCACGTCAACCCGAACGGCGGGGCGATCGCGCTGGGCCACCCGCTCGGCGCCAGCGGTGCCCGGCTGGCGCTGACCGCCGCGCTGGAGCTGCGTCGCCGGGGTGGTCGGCGGGCGCTCGCCACCATGTGCGTCGGCGTCGGGCAGGGCATCTCGCTGCTGCTGGAGTCGGCGGCCTGAGCCCGGTCGGCGGCATCGCGAGAAGTGGATCTCCCGCACCTGGCCGTCCGCGCATAGAGTGGGCTGGACCACATGATCCGCCCCGCGTGGCGGGTGACGACCTGGGAGACCGAGCGATGCAGACGCCGGACGGACTTCCCGCCGAGATCGACCTGACCCGGCCGAGCGCCGCCCGGGTCTACGACTACTTCCTCGGCGGGGCGCACAACTTCGAGATCGACCGGCAGCTCGCCGAGCAGATCGCCGCCATGACACCGAACCTGGCGGCCACCATGCGCTCCGGGCGGGAGTTCCTGCGCCGGGCCGTCCGGGTGCTGCTCGACGCCGGCATCGACCAGTTCCTCGACATCGGCTCCGGCATTCCCACCGTCGGCAACGTGCACGAGGTGGCCCAGGCGGCGAACGCGCGGGCGCGGATCGTCTACGTGGACATCGACCCGGTCGCGGTGGCGCACAGCCACGAGCTGCTGGCCGGCAACGAGCACGCCACCGCGATCCTGGCCGACCTGCGGGAGCCCAAGCTGATCCTGGACCGGGCCCGGGCCAGCGGCCTGATCGACTTCGAGCGGCCGCTGGGCATCCTGCTCGCCGGCGTGGTGCACTTCATCCCGGACGCCGACCGGCCGGGCGACATCCTGGCCACCCTGCGGTCCGCCGCCGCGCCGGGCAGCTACCTGGTGATCTCGCACTCCACGTTCGAGGACCAGCCGCAGGAGATGCTGGACGCGCAGCGGCTGTCGGCGCGTACCGCCACCGAGATCACGCTCCGCTCGCGGGCCGAGATCACCGGCTTCTTCGGCGACTGGACGATCCTCGAACCGGGCGTGGTGCACATGCCGTTGTGGCGGCCCGACTCGCCGTCCGATGTGGACGAGCACCCGGAACGGTTCGGGGCGTTCGGCGGCGTCGCCCGGCACGACCGCGCCGCCGGGTGAGCCGACGTGCGCGCCCCGGAGCACGACGGGGGTGACCTCAGCCGGCCCGGTGCGGTGGCGTACGCCGCCGAGTGGGCCCGGGCGGTGCGGCGGATCGGGTTCGTGCCGATGAGCGCGGCCGAGACCGAGCGCCTGCTGGTGCCGCTCACCGAGCGGCTGGCCCGGGCCCTGCTGGCGCCCACCTTCTCCGCCCGACCGGCGGAGGAGGTGGGGCGCGCCCTGGTGCAGGCGCACCTCACCGAGCCGGGCGTGCTCGACTGGTCGGTGCAGGCGCTCGGCGACCGGTTCCTGCCCTGGGTGCTGCCGGCCCGGCCGGAGGGGCCGGAGCTGCGGGAACGGGTCGCGGCGTTGCAGGGCTCGTTCGCCGCCGGGTTCGCCCGCGCGCTGCGCGACCGGGTGTTCAGCCAGCAGGAACGGATCGCCCGCTCCGCCTGGCAGGCCCGGGACACCGTGGAGCAGGCGTTGCGGGACAGCGAGGCGCGTTTCCGGGCGGTCTTCACCGGCGCCGCCATCGGCATCGGCATCGCCGGCGTGGACGGGCAGATAATCGAGGTCAACCAGTCCTTCGCCGACATGCTCGGCTACACCGTCGCGGAGATGCGCCGGATGAACGTGTCGGCGCTGGCCCACGCCGACGACGCGGCCGGCATGTGGGAGGTCTACCAGGAGCTGATCGAGGGCAAGCGGGACAGCGCCCGGGTGGAGAAGCGCTACTACCGCAAGGACGGCAGCGTCGTCTGGACCGACCTGGCCGTCTCGCTGATCCGGTACGACGACGGCCGGCCCCGGTTCACCGTCGCGATGATCGAGGACATCACCGAGCGGTACGAGCTGCAGCAGCGGCTGCGCTTCCAGGCGCTGCACGACCCGCTGACCGGCCTGCCCAACCGGACGCTGTTCTTCGAGAAGCTGGGCGCCGTCTTCGACGCGGCCGATCCGGAGCAGCGCGTCGGGCTCTGCTTCATCGATCTGGACGGCTTCAAGGCGGTCAACGACAGCCTCGGGCACGACCTGGGCGACCGGCTGCTCCAGGTGGTCGCCCGCCGGCTCAGCGACTGCGTGTCCGGCCGGGGGCACGTGGTGGCCCGGATGGGCGGCGACGAGTTCGTCATCCTGGTCGACTCCGGTGGCGGCCTCGACGACGCGGTGGAGGTGGCCGAGCTGGCCCTGGCCGCGGTCTCCGCCCCGGTGCAGGTAGCCGACCAGCAGCTCGCCGTCTCGGCGAGCATCGGCATCGTGGACTGCCCGGCGGCGGAGACCAACGTCGGCGAGCTGATGAAGGCGGCCGACACCACGCTCTACTGGGCCAAGGCGGAGGGGCGGGGTCGCTGGGCGGTGTACGACCCGGAGCGCAGCGCCGCCGACATCGCCCGCTCCGCGCTCGCCGCCAACCTGCCCGCCGCGCTGGACCGGGGCGAGTTCGTGCTGCACTACCAGCCGATCGTCTCGCTGCTGGACGGCGCCATGGTCACGGTCGAGGCGCTGGTCCGCTGGCAGCACCCGGAGCTGGGCCTGCTCGGGCCGGACCGGTTCATCGGCCTGGCCGAGGAGACCGGCCTGATCGTCCGGCTCGGCGCCTGGGTGCTGCGCCAGGCGTGCCGGGACACCGAGTCGTGGCGGCGGGCCCATCCGGACACCGCGCCGGTGGTCAGCGTGAACCTGGCCGCCCGGCAGGCCGACGACCCGGCGATCGTGGAGACGGTGGCCGAGGCGTTGCAGCACACCGGCCTCCCCGCCGAGCTGCTGCAGTTGGAGCTGACCGAGAGCGCGGTGATGGGCAGCGCGGGCGAGCCGCTGCGCGCCCTGCACCAGCTCGCCGGCCTCGGGCTGCGGCTGGCCATCGACGACTTCGGCACCGGCTACTCGAACCTGGCCTACCTGCGCCGACTGCCGATCCACTGCGTGAAGCTGGCCGGCCCGTTCGTGGAGGGGATCCGGGGTGACGGCGGGGACGCGGTCGCCGACCACCGCGACGAGCGGATCGTGGACGCGCTGGTCCGGCTGGCGCACGCGCTGGAGCTGTCGGTGACGGCCGAGGCGGTGGAGACCGAGGTGCAGGCGGAACGGCTGCGCGCGCTGCGGTGCGACACCGGCCAGGGCCGCTGGTTCGGCCCCCCGATGCCCGCCGACGCCATCCGCGCCCGCCTCGCGGGGTAAGGAGGGGCCCCCTGTTAACGCTTCCGGTATAGGCGGGGCCCCCGCTTAACACCTCGGGTAGAAGAGAGAGAAAACGTGAGTCTGAGCGATTCGCAGGCCGTGGTGTCGCTGGTCGCCGCGCTCGCCATCCTGGCCGGGCTGGCCGGCGTGGTGGTGCCCGGCCTGCCCGCGCTGCCGCTGTGTTGGGGCGGCGTGCTGGTGTGGGCGTTGTTCGGCGACGCCGGCCCGGGCCGCTGGGCGGTGCTCGCCGCCGCCACGGTGGTCGCCGCGGGCGGCACCGTGGTCAAGTACCTCTGGCCGGGGCGGAACCTGAAGCGGACCGGCGTGTCGACCCGGTCGCTGCTGGCCGGCGCGCTGCTCGGCGTGATCGGGTTCTTCGTCATTCCGGTGATCGGGCTGCCGATCGGCTTCGTCGCCGGGATCTGGGGGGCGGAGCTGCTGCGGCTGGGCAGCAACAAGCTGGCCTGGCCGGCCACCGTGCAGGCGCTCAAGGCGGCCGGGCTGTCCATGCTGGTCGAGTTCATGGCGGGCATGGTGATCGGCGCGCTCTGGGTGGCCGGCCTGTTGTTCGCCTGAGGTCCCCGTCGCGGGGGAGGCCACCGACTCCCGCGCGGGAGGTGCCCGGCCGAGCCGCTGCCTAGCGTCGGTTGCATGGTTCTCCTCCGCCCCGCCACCCACCGGCGAGCGGACCGGGCGTGGGCGCTGGTCCGTCTCACCCGGCCCTGGTTCTGGCCGCTCGGCTGGGCCGCCGCGTACGCCGGCTCGGTGCTCGCGACGCGCACCTGGCTGCCGCCGGTCGGGACCGTGCCGCGGTCACTCGCCGCGCTGGTCGTGCTGGGGCCGTTGGTGTGGACCGCCGTGCTCACCGTCAACGACCGGCACGACCTGTCCAGCGACCGGCGCCATCCGCGCAAGGCCGGCACGCCGCTGGTCACCGGCGTGCTGACGCGGGCCGACCTGGCCCGCTGGCACGTCGGGGCGACGGTAGCCGCGGCGGCGCTGGCGATGACCGCGGTCGGGCCGGTGTTCGCGCTCGGCACTGCCGTCGTGCTGCTGCTCGGGTGGGCCTACAGCGCCCCACCGGTACGCCTCAAGAGCCGCCCAGGCCTGGACGTCGCCGCCAACGCGCTGGACGTCGGGGTGCTGGCGCCGCTGGCCGGTTGGTCGTTGCACCGGCCGGTCACCGAGTATCCGGCGTTGATCGCGGCGCTGGGTCTGCTCCTGGTGGCGGCGCTCTACCTGCCGACGACAGTGCTGGACGCCGACGCGGACACCGCCGCCGGGGACACCACGGCCGCGGTGCGCTGGGGACCACGGAGGTGCCGGCACGCCGGTCTGGTCCTCTGGACGGCCGCGACAGTGGTCTGGCTGGCCTGCTGTCACCTGGGCGTGCTGATGCGGCGGGAGTCGTGGACCGTGCAGGACCTCTGGGCGCCGGTGCTGGTCGTCGGGTACGCCGTCGCGGTCCGTCGGCCGACCATCGCCCGGCTGGCCGTGCTCTGCCTGCTCTTCGCGGTGCCGGCGGCCGACTTCCTGACGGCCTGGATCACCGCTGGCCCGTGAGAGTGCGGCGATGTGTCCGGGTACGGCGGGACGCCGACGGAGCGCGTACGGTCGACCGGTGCGGATAACGGTCCTGGGCGGCCTGGGCGCCTTCCCCACCGCCCGCCAGGCGTGTTCGGGCTTTCTGGTCGAACACGATGGTTTCCGGTTGTTGATCGACCCCGGCTACGCGACGCTGCAACCGTTACTGGCACACGTGCCGGCGGAGCACGTCGACGGCGTCTACGTCAGTCACGGGCACCCCGATCACTGCGCGGACCTGCAACCGCTGGTGCGGGCCCGGGTGCTCACGGACGCGTTCGGTACCCAGTGCGGCAACGAGAACGTCCGCACCTCGGGACGCGTTGGTCTCCGTGCGGCGCGGCTACGCCGGCCCGGTGGACGTGGCCGGTCCCGGGCTGACCGTGACCGTCAGCCGGTAGAGAGCGGCGGCGCGGGCGTCCGGGGTACGGCGAGACGCCGTACTTCAGTGAGAGAGAGGTGGACGCCGCACGCCGCCGCGGACCGGGCGTTGCCGAGCGCCCGGTGCCGGCCCGTCGGGTCGGGCCTGGTCACGGCTTCAAGCATGCCTCTGGCGGAGCGACGGGACAACGCATTTACCCGGCCCGGGTATTGACCACCTCGATCGGCGAAGAGCAGACTGCGAGCACTCGCCCGAGGAGGTGTGCAGTGGCCACGACGCCCGCGCCGACCGCCGAGCAGCCGATGGACGACGACGCCCGACGACTCGCCGAACTCGGCTACAAACAGGAGTTGCGCCGCAAGTGGAGCGGCTTCTCCAACTTCGCCATCTCGTTCTCGATCATCTCGATCCTGGCCGGCTGCTTCACCACGTTCGGCCAGGCATGGAACAACGGCGGCCCGGTCGCGATCTCCTGGGGCTGGCCGCTGATCTCGATGTTCATCCTGATCATCGGGTTCTGCCTGGCCGAGCTGGTGTCGGCGTAACCGACGGCGGGTGGCATCTACTGGTGGGCGGCCACGATGGGGCGGCCGGTGCACGGCTGGTTCACCGGCTGGCTCAACCTGATCGGCCTGGTCGCGGTGACCGCCTCGGTCGACTACGGCTGCGCCACGTTCCTCAACCTGACGCTGTCGGCGCTCTTCGACGGCTGGGCCGGCACCGGGCAGCAGACGTTCGGGTTGTTCGTGGTGATCCTCGCGCTGCACGGCCTGATCAACATCTACGGGCACCACGTCATCGACGTACTCCAGAACGTCTCGGTCTGGTGGCACGTGGCCGGCGCGGCCGCGGTGGTGCTGGTCCTGGTCCTGGTCCCGAACGACCACCAGAGCTTCCGGTTCGTGTTCACCGAGCGGTTCAACAACTCCGGCTTCGGCGACGGTGACACCGGCGGGCTGACGTTCTGGTTCTCCGTGCTGCCGCTGGGCTTCCTGCTCACCCAATACACGATCACCGGCTTCGACGCCTGCGCGCACGTCTCCGAGGAGACCCGGGGCGCGTCCAAGGCCGCCGCGCAGGGGCTGTGGCGGTCGATCTTCTATTCCGCGGTGGGCGGCTGGATCCTGCTGCTCGCGTTCCTGTTCGCCGCCACCGACGTGGACGCGATCAACGACGCGGGCGGCTTCTCCGGGGCGATCTTCGAGACGGCGCTGACCCCGTTCTTCTTCAAGGCGGTCATCATCATCTCCACCATCGGGCAGTTCTTCTGCGGGATGAGCTGCGTGACCTCGATGTCGCGGATGGCGTACGCGTTCAGCCGGGACCGGGCGGTGCCCGGCTGCCATCATCGGCGCCACGCTGGCCGGGCTGGTGCTCACGCTGCCCGCGCTCTACCAGCGCGGCGGCATCCCGGTCGCGTTCTACGCGGTGGTGTCGGTGGCGGTGATCGGGCTCTACCTGTCCTTCATCATCCCGATCTTCCTGCGGCTGCGGATGGGCGACCGGTTCACCCCGGGGCCGTGGACGCTCGGCCGGCGGTACAAGCTGCTCGGCTGGATCGCGGTGGTCGAGATCGCGATCATCTCGGTCTACTTCGTGCTGCCGATCGTCCCGGCCGGCGTGCCCGGCAACCCCGACTTCAGCTGGACGGCGGTGAACTACGCCCCGCTGGCGGTCGGCGGTGTGCTGCTCGGCGTCGCCATCTGGTGGTACGCCTCGGCCCGCAGGTGGTTCACCGGCCCCCGCCGCACCGTCGAGGAGCAGGCCGCCGAAACCCCCACCCCACCCCCCTCCTGATCCCCACCTCGGGGGCACGTGGGCGCGTGAGTGGAACGCCATGGCTGTCAAGATGCGCGTGAGACAGCCATAGCGTTCCACTCACCGTGCTGCGCGGCACAGAGTGGAACGCCATGGGTGTCAAAACGGCCTTGAGACACCCATGGCGTTCCACCGACTGGGGCTGCTGTTCCATCTCGGCGGGCTGATGGCCGAGGCGACCGACCATCTCGCCCGGCTGAACCCGGATCACGTGCCGGACCTGCACCGCCGTTTCCTGGCCTGGGCGCGGGCGCGTGACTGACGCCGCCGGCGGCTGTCCGCGTAGCCCTGGGGTCAGGGTGTGGGTTGGGGGTGGGCGCGGGGGAAGCGGAGGACGCGGTCGTCGTCGGCCGCCGGGGTGCCGCGCCCGTCGCGGTTGCTGGTGGTCACCCAGAGCGCGCCGTCCGGGGCGACCGCGACGGTACGCAGGCGGCCGTACGTCCCGACCAGCTCCGCCACCGGTACGCCGACCTCGCCGGCGCGGTCCACCGGCACCGCCCAGAGCCGGGCCCCGCGCAGCGCCGCCACGTAGAGGGTGCCCCGGGCGAACGCCGCGCCGCTCGGTGACGCCTGGGCGGGCGGCCAGACGACCACCGGGTCGCGGAACCGACTGTCGCCGGCGACGCCCTCCACGACGGGCCAGCCGTAGTTGCCGCCGGGCAGGATCCGGTTCACCTCGTCCCAGGTGCTCTGCCCGAACTCGGTGGCGAACAGCCGGCCGTGCCGGTCCCAGGCGAGCCCCTGCACGTTGCGGTGGCCGTAGCTGTAGACCGGCGAGCCGGGGAACGGATTGTCCGCCGGCACCCCGCCGTCCGGGCGGATCCGCAGGATCTTGCCGTTGCGGCTGGTCAGGTCCTGGGCGCGGGAGGGCACCCCGGCGTCGCCGACGCCCGCGTAGAGCATGCCGTCGGGGCCGAACGCGATCCGCCCGCCGTCGTGGAAGGTGGCCCGGGGAATGCCGCTGACGAGCACCTGTGGGACGGGCGTCGCGGCCAGCCGGAACCGGACCAGGCGGATGTCGGTGGCGGTGGTGTAGGCGGCGTAGACCCACCGGTCCCACCGGTAGGCGGGGGAGACGGCGAGCCCGAGCAGCCCGGCCTCGCCGCCGGCGACCACGTCGGCGATGCGGGCCACCTGCCGCGCCGGCCGACCGGGGCGGATCCGCAGGATCGTGCCGAGGTCCCGCTGGGCGACCAGGGCGCTGCCGTCGGGCAGGAAGGTCAGCCCCCAGGGCGCCGCCAGCCCGGTCGCGACCACCCGCGGGTTCGCCAGGTCGTAGCCGGCCGCCGCGCGCCTGTCGACGTGTCGCTCGAAGCCGGCCGGGCGCAGGTCGACCAGGTCCGGCTGTGGGGCGGTGGCGACGAGTGGCGCCGCGGGTTCGCCGGTGGGCTGCCGGTCGGCGCGGGCGTCGGTGGCACCCAGCCCGATCACGAGGACGGCGGCGACGGCCGCGACGATCCGACGACGCATCTGCGCTCCTGGAGTTTCGCCCCCGGTCCCGCCGGGGCATTGACGGTGATCCGGTTTGCCAGTAGACCTTGGTGATGGAGGCCCCCTGATGAGTAGAACGCCGTTCTCCCTGGAGCAGTTGCGGGCCGCCGTCGCCGAGGGCGAGATCGACACGGTGGTGCTCGCCCTCACCGACATGCAGGGCCGCCTTCAGGGCAAGCGGATCCACGCGCCGTTCTTCCTCGACCAGGTGGTGGAGAACGGCAGCGAGGGCTGCAATTACCTGCTCGCCGTGGACGTGGACATGAACACCGTCGACGGGTACGCGATGTCGAGCTGGGAACGCGGCTACGGCGACTTCGCCATGCGGCCCGACCTGGACACGTTGCGCCGTACGCCGTGGCAGCCCGGCTCCGCGATGGTGCTCGCCGACCTGGAGTGGTTGGACGGCTCCGGGCCGGTGGTCGCCTCGCCCCGGCAGATCCTGCGCCGGCAGCTCGACCGGCTGGCCGCGCACGGGCTCACCGCGTACGCGGGCACCGAGCTGGAGTTCGTGCTCTACCGCGACTCCTACGAGGAGGCGTGGCGGCGCGGCTACCGCGAGCTGACCCCGGCCAACCAGTACAACGTCGACTACTCGCTGCTCGGCACCGCCCGGGTGGAGCCGCTGCTGCGCCGCATCCGCACCGAGATGGCCGGCGCCGGGCTCACCCCGGAGAGCGCGAAGGGCGAGTGCAACCTCGGCCAGCACGAGATCGCCTTCCGCTACGACGAGGCGGTGGCCTGCGCCGACCACCACGTCGTCTACAAGAACGGGGCGAAGGAGATAGCCGCCCAGGAGGGCATGTCGATCACGTTCATGGCCAAGCCGAACGCGCGCGAGGGCAACTCCTGCCACATCCACTTCTCGCTGCGCGACGCCTCCGGCTCGTCGGCCATGCTCGGCGACGGGCCGGCGCACCTGAGCGTGACCGGGCAGCGGGTGCTGGCCGGGCTGCTCGCCACGATGCGCGAGTTCAGCCTCCTCTTCGCGCCGAACATCAACTCCTACAAGCGTTACCAGCCCGGCTCGTTCGCACCGACCGCGCTGCGTTGGGGCACCGACAACCGCACCTGCGCGCTGCGGCTGGTCGGGCACGGGCAGGGCATGCGGGTGGAGAACCGCGTCCCGGGCGCCGACGTGAATCCCTACCTGGCGATCGCCGCGCTGGTGGCCGGCGCGGTGCACGGCATCGAGCACGAGTTGGAGCTGCCGGACGAGTGCACCGGCAACGCGTACGACGACCCGGCCGCCGAGCGGGTTCCCGGCACGCTGCGCGACGCGTTCGACCTCTGGCAGGGTTCGGCGGTGGCCCGGGAGGCGTTCGGCGACGAGGTGGTGGCCCACTACGCCAACAACGCGAAGGTCGAGCAGGCCGCCTTCGACGCCGCGGTCACGGACTGGGAGCTGGTACGTGGCTTCGAGCGCCTCTGACAACCGCTGGCCGGTCAGGCTCGCGCCGCCGGTTGCTGTGGGTAACTGCGGCGAAGGAACGACCCGTCCGGAGCGATATGCCGCAGAGTCATAATTATGACCCTCAGGTATATCGCTTGAAAGGAACCCCGCTCGGCGACCGTGACACGCCGACCGGCAAGGCGCGAGGCAGAACCTGTGCGAAGACGTCGAGTGGAACGTGGGGGTGGCGTGGGTGAGGTGATCTCGCCAGTCGACGGGGCTGGCATCGGGGAGGTTTCGACCTCGTCCGTGGCGGACGTGGACGCGGCGGTGGGGCGGGCCGCGGTGGCGTTCGAGGAGTGGCGGAACGTGGCGCCGGGGGACCGGGCGCGGCTGCTGCGGCGGTTCGCCGCCGAGGTCGACGCGCACCTGGAGGAGCTGGCGCGGCTGGAGGTGCGCAACGCCGGGCACACCATCGGCAACGCGCGCTGGGAAGCCGGCAACGTCCGCGACGTGCTCGACTACTACGCGGGCGCGCCGGAACGGCTGACCGGGCGGCAGATCCCGGTGCCCGGCGGGCTCGACGTCACCTTCCACGAGCCGCTCGGCGTGGTGGGGGTGATCGTGCCGTGGAACTTCCCGATGCCGATCGCCGGTTGGGGCCTCGCCCCGGCGCTCGCCGCCGGCAACACGGTGGTGCTCAAGCCGGCCGAGCTGACCCCACTGACCGCGCTGCGCCTGGCCGAGCTGGCCCTCGACGCCGGCCTGCCGGAGGGCGTGTTCACCGTGCTGCCCGGGCAGGGCGGCGTGGTGGGCGAACGGTTCGTCACCCATCCGGCGGTCCGCAAGGTCTGCTTCACGGGCTCCACCGAGGTCGGCACCCGGATCATGGCCGGCTGCGCCGCGCAGGTGAAACGGGTGACGCTGGAGCTGGGCGGCAAGTCGGCGAACATCGTCTTCGCCGACGCCGACCTGGCGAGGGCGGCGGCCACCGCGCCGTCGTCGGTCTTCGACAACGCCGGCCAGGACTGCTGCGCCCGCTCCCGCCTCCTCGTCCAGCGTTCGGTCCACGACCGCTTCCTGGAGTTGCTCGAACCGGCCGTGCGGGCGTTCCGGGTGGCGGACCCGGCCCTGGAGAGCGCCGAGATGGGCCCGCTGATCTCCGCCGCGCACCGGGACCGGGTCGCCGGTTACGTCGCCGGCGCCGACGTGGCGTTCACCGGCTCCCGCCCCGACGGCCCCGGCTTCTGGTATCCCCCCACGGTGCTGCTCGCCGGCTCACCGGCCGATTGGCACTGGCGGGAGGAGATCTTCGGCCCGGTCGTCTCGGTGCTCCCGTTCGACGACGAGGCCGACGCTATCCGGCTCGCCAACGACACCGAGTACGGCCTCTCCGGCTCGATCTGGACCCGCGACGTGGGCCGGGCCGTCCGGGTGGCCGGGGCGGTCGAGGCGGGCAACCTGAGCGTCAACTCGCACTCCTCGGTGCGCTACTGGACCCCGTTCGGCGGGATGAAGCGCTCCGGCCTCGGCCGGGAGCTGGGTCCGGACGCGCTGCACGCCTTCACCGACGTCAAGAACGTGTTCATCGGCACCGAGGAGTGATCATCGTGCAGGGACGACTTTCCGACCGGGTGGCGGTGGTGACCGGCGCGAGCAGCGGCATCGGGCTGGCCACCGTGCGGCGCTTCGCCGCCGAGGGGGCCCGGGTGGTCTGCGTGGACATCGACGCCGACGCCGGCACCCGGGCGGCCGACGAGGTGGGCGGCGAGTTCGTCGCCACCGACGTGGCCGACGAGGCGGCGGTCCGCGACCTCTTCGACGGCGTGGTGGCCCGCCACGGTCGGGTGGACGTCTCCTTCCACAACGCCGGCATCTCGCCGCCCGACGACGACTCGATCCTGGACACCGGGCTGGACGCCTGGGAGCGGGTGCTGCGGGTCAACACCACGAGCGTCTACCTGTGCTGCAAGCACGTCATCCCGCACATGCGCCGGCAGGGCAAGGGCTCGATCATCAACACCGCGTCGTTCGTGGCGCTGATGGGCGCGGCGACGTCGCAGATCGCCTACACGGCGAGCAAGGGCGGGGTGCTGGCGATGACCCGGGAACTGGGTGTGCAGTTCGCCCGCGAGGGCATCCGGGTCAACGCGCTGTGCCCCGGCCCGGTCGCCACCCCGCTGCTGCTGGAGCTGTTCGCCAAGGACCCGGAGCGGGCCGCCCGGCGGCTGGTGCACGTGCCGATGGGCCGGTTCGGCGACCCGGCCGAGATCGCCGCCGCGGTGGCCTTCCTGGCCAGCGACGACGCCTCGTTCATGACCGCCGCGCAGTTCGTCGTCGACGGCGGCATCACCGGGGCGTACGTGACCCCGCTGTGAGGCCGCGATGTCCCGCACATCACAGCAGGCCCACCCGCGACCCGGCCCGGCTCGCCCCCCGGCCGCCGGTTACGACAGGATGAGGCGGAGGTAACCAGCGCCCACCGGGTCGTGTGCGTTACGTTGCTCCTCCGTCGGGGTAGTAGGCGGGGACGGTCGGCGTGGTCGCGCCGGCCGTCGTGGACATGGCCGGAGCGGGAGGCTGCATGGGCTCGGCCCAGGGGGGCGGGGACGTCGGTCGTTCGTCCCCGGCGGCCGGCGGGTCGTCATTCCCACCGTTGCTGACCGCCGCGTTCGCCGCCGGCGGCGAGATGGGCGAGCGACTGCGCGGCTTCGACTGGTCGACGACCCGAATCGGCACCCCGGACGGCTGGCCCGCCGCGCTCTGCCACGCGATGAGCACCATGCTGGCGTCCCGCGCCCAGATGGTGGTCTTCTGGGGCGAGGAACACCTGGCCTTCTACAACGACGCCTACCGGCCGACCATCGGTGACAAGCACCCGGCCGTGATCGGGCAGTCCGCCCGGCTGCACTGGGCGGAGACCTGGGACGTCCTCGGCCCGCTGCTCGACGGGGTGCGCGGCACCGGTGTGCCCTACCGGGGCGAGAACCACCCCTTCGTGATAAACCGGCACGGCTTCCTGGAGGACGTCTACTTCGACGTCTCCTACGACCCGATCCGCGACGCCGACGGCACCGTCAGCGGGATCTTCTGCTTCGTCAACGAGACCACCGGCCGGGTGCTCGGCGAGCGCCGGCTGCGGACCCTGGCCGAGCTGGGCGACGAGCTGGGCGACGTGCCGAGCACGCTGGAGCTGGGCCGGGCCGTGGCCCGGGTGCTCGACGCGCACCGCGCCGACGTGCCGTTCAGCGCGATGTGGCTCTACGACGGCGACGGCACCCCGACGCTGGCCGGCTGCTCCGGCGTCGACCCGGCCCGGCTCGCCGGCTGGCCCGGCCTGCCCGCCGGCGAGCCGCTGACCGCGCCGCGCTGGGTGGCCACCGCCGACCTGCCCGGCGCGGTGCCGGCGGACGCCGCCGCCCAGGCGCTGCTGCTGCCGCTCACCGCCACCCACGAGCCGGCCGGCGCGCTGCTGCTCGGGGTGGCCCGCCGGCTGCCGTTCGGCGACGACTACCGGGACTTCGTCGACCTGGTCGCCGCGCAGGTCTCCCGCGCCGTGGGCAAGCAGCGGGCGTACGAGCAGGAGCGCGCCCGGGCCGCCGAGCTGGCCGCGCTGGACCGGGCCAAGACCAACTTCTTCGCCAACGTCAGCCACGAGTTCCGCACCCCGCTCACGCTGGTCCTCGGGCCGCTGGAGGACATGCTCGCCGACCGCGAGCTGCCCGACCGCTACCTCGACCGGCTGACCGTCATGCACCGCAACGGGTTGCGCCTGCTCAAGCTGGTCAACACCGTGCTCGACTTCTCCCGGCTGGAGTCCGGCCGGCTGGCCGCCCGCTTCCAGCCCACCGACCTGTCCGACTACACCTCCCGGCTGGCCAGCACGTTCCGCTCGGCCACCGAGCGGGCCGGGCTGCGCCTGGTGGTCGACTGCCCGCCGCTGCCCGCACCCGTCTACGTCGACCGGGACATGTGGGAGAAGATCGTCCTCAACCTGGTGTCGAACGCGGTGAAGTTCACCTTCGACGGCGAGATCCGGGTCCGGGTGCGCGCCGGCGACGGGTCGGCCGTGCTGGAGGTGACCGACACCGGGGTCGGCATCGCGTCGGAGGAGCTGCCGCAGGTCTTCGAACGGTTCCACCGGGTGGCCGGGGCCCGCTCCCGCACCCACGAGGGCACCGGCATCGGGCTCGCGCTGGTCCACGAACTGGTCGAGATGCACGGCGGCACGGTGACCGCGCGCAGCGTCGTCGAGCGGGGCACCACGTTCACCGTGACGGTGCCGTTCGGCTACGCCCACCTGCCCGCCGACCGGGTGTCCGCGCTCTCCCCGGTCCCGCTGACCGGGCCGGAGCAGGCCCGGCTCTATGTCGCCGAGACGGCGCTCTGGACCGACGAGGTGGCCCGCCCCACCGGGCTGCCCGAGCCGTCCGGCACGCCGGGCGGCTCCGGCCGCGTCCTGCTCGCCGACGACAACCCCGACCTGCGCGAGCACGTCAGTCGGCTGCTCTCCCCGGCGTACGAGGTGGTGGCCGTGCGCGACGGCGTGGAGGCGCTGCGGCTGGCCGTCGACTCCCCGTTCGACCTGGTGCTGACCGACGTGATGATGCCTCGGCTGAACGGCTTCGGGCTGGTCACCGCGTTGCGCGGCAACCCGGTCACCCGGGGAGTGCCGATCGTGATGCTCTCCGCCCGGGCCGGCGCCGCGGAGGAGGTCGCCGGTCTGTCGGCCGGCGCGGACGACTACCTCACCAAGCCCTTCTCCAGCCAGGAGCTGGTCGCCCGGGTCCGGGCCAACGTCGAGCTGGGTCAGCTCCGCGGGCAGATCGTCCGCCGGCTGCGGGCGCTGGCCGACGCCGCCGTCGCGATCAACACCGCCCGCTCCACCGCCGAGGTGGTGCGGGTGGCCGCGTGGCACGCGCTCAACCTGGCCGAGGCGGGCCGGGTGACGGTCGTCGCCACCGGCGCCCGCCACGAGGAGGACGCCGGTGGGGACCTGCCCGCCGAGCCGTCCGCGGTGCTGCCGCTGACCGGGACCACCGGCGAGCAACTCGGCGAGCTGCGGGTGTGGCGGCGCGAGGGCGGCGGCACCGAGCAGGCGGCGCTGACCGAGCTGGCCCGGCTGATCGGCGTGCGGCTGGAGAACGCCCAGCTCTACGAGGCCGAGCACCGGATCGCCACCACGCTCCAGCACAGTCTGCTGCCGCGTACGCTGCCGCAGCTTCCCGGCGCGGTGGTGGCCAGCCGCTACCTGCCCGGCAGCGCCGACGTCGAGGTGGGCGGCGACTGGTACGACGTGATCGGCACGCCCGACGACGAACTGGTGCTGGTCATCGGCGACGTGGTCGGCAAGGGTGTGCGGGCGGCCGCCGCGATGGGCCAGCTCCGCAACGCGCTGCGGGCGTACGTGCTGGAGGGCTACGACCCGGGCGAGGCGCTGACCCGGCTCAACCGGCTGGTGCACTCCACCGACAGCGGCTCCTTCGCCACCGTGGTCTGCCTCGACTTCTCCCCGCGCACCGGTCGCCTCCGGTACGCCAGCGCGGGTCACCCCTCGCCCCTGCTGATTCGAGGAGACGACGTGGCATTCCTGCACGATCGGGCCCTCGGGCCGCCGGTCGGGGCGATCCCGGGCATCGCCTACCGGACCGTCGAGGGCGAACTCGCCCCCGGCGGCCGACTGCTGCTCTACACCGACGGCCTGATCGAGGACCGGGAGTCGGGCGTCGACGCCGGCCTGCGCCAGTTGCGGGCCGACGCGGGAGCGCGTGGCGAGCACGTGGCCGACCTGGTGGACGCCGTGGTGGCGCGGGTCGCCGGGCGGGACCGGCACGACGACGTGGCGGTGCTGGCGCTGGAGGCCGCGGAGCTGAACCGGTTCGCGCTGAACCTGCCGGCCGATCCGACCCGGCTCAGCGTGCTGCGCAAGCGGCTGGAGGACTTCCTCGTCGCCCACCAGGTGGGCGAGACCGACCTGTTCGACCTCACGGTGGCGATCTCGGAGGCGGCGGCGAACGCGATCGAGCACCCGGTCGACCCGGTCGCCCCGACCATCGCGGTCGAGGTGACCATCGCCGACCGCACGGTCACCGCCACGATCCGGGACAGCGGCCGGTGGCGTGAGTCGAGCGGGTCGAGTTTCCGCGGGCGCGGGCTGGCGCTGATCCAGGCGCTCGGGGAGATGAGCGTGACCCGCACCGAGGACGGCACCGAGTTGACGCTGCGGCGCCGGCTGGCCGACTAGTCGGCCAGCCAGTCCTGTTCGCCCAGGCCGGAGATCTCCAGCACCCGGCGGACCTGACGGGACGGCAGCACGGTGAGCGCGGCCGGGAACTTCTGGGCGAGCCGGACCACCGCGTGGATGGCGGCCGAGTCGAAGAAGGTGACCGCCCGCAGGTCGAGCGTGAGCTGTTTGGCGGGCTCGCCCAGCGCGGTCTGGAACATGGTGTCGGCGGTCGCCATGTCGACCTCACCGGTGACCTGGACGTGCAACCGGACGCCGTCACCCTCCGCACTCACGGAGAAGACGGGCGGTGCGCCCCCTTGATCCACGCAGCAACAATGGCACAGCGTTTGCGCCGCGGCAACAACCTGCTCGGCGGGGCCGCGGCGGGGGTCACGACGGGGGCCGGCGATAGGCTGAGGACATGACCGTCCGTGCGCCGCTGACCCCCGGCACGCTCTCCCCGTGGCGAGCGGTTCCCGCCCACATCCCGCGTCCGGAGTACGTGGGCAAGAAGCGCCCCCAGGAGTGGCGCGGCTCGCACGTGCAGACGCCGGAGACCATCGAGAAGATGCGAGTGGCCGGCCGGCTCGCGGCCCGGGCCACCCAGCTCGCCGGCGAGCACTGCAAGCCCGGGGTGACCACCGACGAGATCGACCGGGTGGTGCACGAGTTCCTCTGCGACCACGGCGCCTACCCGTCGACGCTCGGCTACCGGGGCTTCCCCAAGTCGTGCTGCACCAGCCTCAACGAGGTGATCTGCCACGGTATCCCCGACTCGACGGTGCTGCACGACGGCGACATCATCAACGTCGACGTGACCGCCTACCTCGACGGGGTGCACGGCGACACCGACGCCACCTTCTGCGTGGGCGAGGTGAGCGAGGAGGCCCGGCTGCTGGTCGAGCGGACCCACAACGCGATGATGCGCGGCATCAAGGCGGTCGCGCCGGGCCGGCAGATCAACGTCGTCGGCCGGGTCATCGAGTCGTACGCCAAGCGGTTCGGCTACGGCGTGGTCCGCGACTTCACCGGCCACGGCATCGGCGAGGCGTTCCACAGCGGGCTCTACGTGCCGCACTACGACAGCCCGCGTCCCACCGACGTGATGGAGCCCGGCATGACGTTCACCGTCGAGCCGATGATCACCATCGGCACCTATCAGTACGACATGTGGGACGACGGCTGGACGGTGGTCACCAAGGACCGGAAGTGGACGGCGCAGTTCGAGCACACCATCGTCGTGACCGACGACGGCTACGAGATCCTGACGCTGCCGTGACCGAGACCCCGGCGGCGCTGCGCGAGGCGCACCACGCGGACGTGTCCGGCGGCTGGCTGCGGCCGGCGGTGTTCGGCGCGATGGACGGTCTGGTCACCAACATCGCGCTGATCGCCGGTGTCGGCGGCGGCGGGGTGTCCCCGCGCAGCGTGGTGCTGACCGGCACGGCCGGCCTGGTGGCCGGCGCCATCTCGATGGGCCTGGGCGAATACACGAGCGTCCGGTCCGCCAACGAGCAGGTGGCCGCCGAGGTGGCCAAGGAGCGGCGCGAGCTGGAGCGGCACCCGGAGGCGGAGGCCCGCGAGCTGGCCGACGCGTGGGTCGCCCGCGGCCTGCCCCTAGATCTGGCCACCCAGGTCGCCGAGGCGGTCCGGCGCAACCCGGAGGAGGCGCTGCGCGTGCACGTCCGGGAGGAGTTGGGCGTCGACCCGGACGACCAGCCCAGCCCGTGGGCGGCGGCGATCTCGTCGTTCGTCTGCTTCTCGGTCGGCGCGCTGGTGCCGCTGCTGCCGTACCTGCTCGGCTTCACCAGCCTCTGGCTGGCGCTGGGCGTCGGCGGGGTGGGACTCTTCCTCGCCGGTGCGATCGTGGCCCGGTTCACCTACCGGTCCTGGTGGACCAGCGGCCTGCGGCAGTTGCTGCTCGGCGCGCTCGCCGCCGGCGCGACCTATCTGATCGGCGCGCTGATCGGCGTCGGCGGCGGCCTGGGCTGACCCGCCTCAGCCGTCGAGCAGGTCGTCCACGGTGCCGTCGACCGGCCGGCCCCGGGCGGCCAGCTCCTCGGCCTGGCGGCCCAGCGTCGCGCCCACCTCGGTCATGTCCGCCCCGGCCAGCCCGGTGCGCCGCACCGCGTCGCCGGGGTCGCGGAAGTAGGTGCGGCTGAACAACCCCTGCACGGTGGCCGCCGCCAGCCGGGCCTCGCCGAGCATCAGCAGCGCCTGGTCGGTCTCGTACCACTCGGCCAGCCGCAGCGCGCGGGCGTGCGCGGCGCTGCCCCGGTACCACGCCTGCCGGGCGGCGGCGGTGAACTCGGTCGGCCGGGCCCGGGCCAGCCGGGCCAGGTGCTCGTCGCGGAGCCGCCGCAGCCAACCGGTCGGGTCGTGCAGGGCGCAGGTGGTGACGTAGCGGTCGGCGGCCAGCGGCCAGCCCGCCGTGATGGTGGTGGCCCGCCGCAGGTGGTCGTCCGCCCCGGTCACGGTCAGGTCGACGAGCACCCCGTCCACCCGGCGGGTGGCCGGTGGCGGCCCGGCTCCGGGCCGGTAGGTGGCGACCAGCAGCCCCACCTCGTCGTCCCCGCCGCCGTCGTCGTCGCCGTGCGCCAGCGGGCCGTGCACCGCGACCGCGAGCACGTCGGCCGGGAACCGGCGGAGCACGGCGTCGCCGACCCGCTCGGCCACTCGCCAGCGCCTGTCGTCCAGCCGGTCGATCTCCCGCTCGACGACCACGTCCACCTCCGCCTTTGGCGAGCACCCGGGCCCGGCGTGCTCGGCCGGCAACCCTAGCCAGCTTGAACGTCCCGACCCCGGCCCGAGCGATGTCGGTTTGTGCGCGCCCGGACGCGGACGACCCGGCAGAGAGGCTCTCGCCCGTATCGCGGCCGGGGAGGTCCCGTTGCCGTTGATCGACGAGACCTGGCTGACGTCGTCCACCGCTCCCGGAGCTGACAGCGCCGGCGCGACCGCCTGACACACCGGCTAGTCGGAGGCTTGGAGGTCGAGGATCAACAGGTCCATTGGTGGACCCCACGGAAGCCGTGAGCGCCCAGCCTCCCGCCAGCCATTGCGGCGGTAGATGTCGCGGGCCTGCGTGCGTGGGTCGGATGCCAGGGTTGCCCAGGACTCGGGCCGGCCGGTGAGCAGGCGTCGCATCAGTTCAGCCCCGATGCCTCGGGCTCGGTGTCGGGGGTGCACGATCCATTCCATAACTGCAAATTTATCGCTGTTTCGGACACTTTCCGGCGGATGGCCATCGGCTTGCGACCACCAGGTGCCGGCGGTCATGGTCCACCCGTATGCCGCTCCCACCAATTGGTCGTCCTCGCTGGCGATGACGAGACGGAATCCCGGTCGTGCGGCCTCGTCGGGCAGTCCCGCGCGGAATCGGGCCACCTGTGCCGGTCCTTCGAGGTAGGGCGGCTCCGCGTAGACGAGCGCGTAGAGATCAGTGAGAGCGCCGAGGATGGACGCCAGGCGGTTGGCTTGTCGAGTGGCGAAGGCAACCATGCAGCGGATGCTATGACCGTTCGTGCCGGCGCGAGCGGTTGGCTATCGGATCCGGTCCACGAGATCCCGGTAGGCCGGACTATGCCGTTCCCTGTCAGGCACGGCAGCAGCAGCCTGCCGTGCGACCGCGTATACGAGTTCGTTCCGTTGCTCCTGCGGCAGGCGATCCACCATGTCGACGGCAACGCGCAGCCCGTCAGGGACATCGCCGTCCCTGATCAGCGCCGTCGCCCGATGCAACTGCACCTGCGTACGTAAGCGTGCCTGCGAGGCGGGGTACAGCTCCAGCGCGCGATCCTGCGCGGCAAGGGCGGCCTGCCTGTCGCCGGAGTGTGTGTATACCCAGGACTCGGTGTGTCGGAGGCGGTGTTCCGGCCAGCCCCACAGCGACTCCACGTCTTCAGCGACCTGGGCAGGAAGTCGCTCGACGTGCTCGGCAAGGCGCCGCACGGTGGCGACGGCCTCGCCGTGGCGGCCGGCGAGCGAGAGCGCCTGCGCTCGCCCGGCCAAGAGGCCGCAGCTCGCGGCAGACGAAGCCTGAGCAAGGGGAAGCGCCGTTTCCGAGAGTGCCAAGACGGCAGGCGGGGTACGACCGTCGTAACAACCATTGACGACGTCCCACGCACGAGTGAGCACGCGGGTGTCGGGATCACCCGACTCGTCTGCGGCGCGCTGAGCACTGATCCACCATCGCCGTGCCAACAGGGCATGACCGGATGCGACGAGACTGAGCGCGACGATCACTGACAGCTGCCCGGCCGCGCGGAGCAAGACGGGTCGTTTCCGATCGTCGGCGGCGGTCAGTTGATGCTGCAAAACCGTCAGATCCCGACTGAGCTGCGTCATGAGGCGGTCCTGCGACTGCTGGTAATAGGCGCGGCCATAGTCGGAGACGATGTCGCTCCATTCGTCGACGTCGACGCCCATCGCGGCATTGAGGCCGTGCCGCAATACCTCCAACCCGAACAGCCGATCAGCCGTGGGTAGAGCGACGAGTGAGCCCGCTGCCTGGAGAACCACTCTTCTACGCATGTTGGTCTCCTTGGCCTGCCTGTTCTCGAACGCCTTGGTCAGTGCGCCGCCGACCGCCAGGGCGCGGTCGTATGCGGCCACGATGTCAGCGTTCGCCCGGCGACTACCACGTTCGATCTGGCCGAGATAGCCGAAGTCGTACCTGACGAACTCGGCGAGCTTTCGCAGTGACCAGCCTGCGGCTGTCCGGTGCTGTCTGAGTATGTCTCCGAAGTCGTTCACGTCGCCCCTCGGGCCGTGGGCTGGCATGTGGGCCCACTGCTCACGGCTGCCCCCTGCGCAGCGTACTCGGAATGCTACCCATGTCGGTCGATCAACGACGCCGACGTAGGCCCTGCTTCCGTACCGCGATCACGCTGCGGTGGCAGGCGCGTGGGGGCGGGTCGTCGGCCCGCCCCCAACCCGTGCTGTCGCCGATAGGAGAAGAGCGATGACCGAGCGCTGGGTGGTCCACCTACCGATGGTTGTCAACGACCTCGTCTCGGCTCAGCGCCTGGCCCGCGTCGTGGCTCATTGGAGTTCGGTTCTACCGCAGGTAGAACCCGGCGGGACCACTGTCTCGCCCGAGGACGAGCAGAACGTACGACATTGGGCCTTCTGTGAGCGCCGCCTGTCCGAGGGGCGACGCTGCGTGCTCCGACCCGACCACGAGGGCGACTGCTCGTCGTGCCTCCGGCGGCGATGATCTTAACTCTCCGGGACGAGGCGGAAGACCTTGATCTCGCGGCCGCCGGCCCGCTCCACGTAGGTGCGGTAGGCCGGCCACTCCCGCACCAGCCGGTCGAACAGCCGCTCCCGGTCGGCGCCGACGACCTGCTCGGCGCGAACCGGGATCCGGCGTCCCCGGACGTCCACCTCGGCGGCCGGCTGGGCCAGCAGGTTGAACGTCCACGACGGTTGGTGCTGCTGCCCCCAGTTGGAGCCGATCACCACGTAGGCGTCGCCGTCGGGGACGTAGAGCAGGGGGTTGCTGCGGGGCTTGCCGGAGCGGCGGCCGGTGGAGGTGAGCACCAGTGTGGGCACCAGCCCGAACGCGACGACCCGCCCCTTCGTCAGCCGGCCGACCAGCCGGTCGGCGGGGACGAGCAGGCGCATGGTGGTGGCGAACCACTGCTGGTGACCGAGGCGGCGGGTGAGGGATCCCAGAGCGGACACCCGCCCAGTGTGCCGCTCCCGGGCCGCTCAGTCGAGGCGGCGTTCCACCGGCAGGCGGGACCGGGTGAGCGTGGCCGCGCCGGCCATCGCCACCAGTGGCACCACCACCAGCACGGCCATGGTGACCCCGGGCACGACCACCGGGTAGGGCGGCTGCACCGGCCACGAGTCCGCGTACCGCTGGTTGAGCGAGGCCAGGATGACGACCGCCGAGCCGAGCCCGGCCAGGGTGCCGAGCGCCGAGCCGAGCACCGCGATCACGCCGGCCTGGCAGAGCGACAGCATCCGGCGTACCCGGGGATCGGCGCCGACCGCCGCGAGCGTGGACAGGTCCCGGCGGCCCTCGGCGGCGGCCAGGCCGGTGGCGACCGCGGCCGCGCCGAGCGTGATGACCCCGGACGCGACGGAGAGCAGGAGCAGCACCGAGCGCTGGTCCGACGGCGGGCGCGCGGTCGACATGTCCACCGAGACGCGCACCAGGTCGGAGAGTTCGTCGGCCAGCCGCTCGCGCTGGCTGTCGGTCGGCGCGGCGGTGGTGTCCACCAGATAGCCCGTCGGCGTGCCGACCAGGCCTAGCCGGCTCGCGGCGGCGGGGGAGAGCACCAGCCGGTCCACCGGAAGGCCGCCGCGCAACACGTACCCGGGCAGCAGCCGTCCCGTGCCCACCTCGCCCGACCCACGCTCCACCTCCACCCGCACCTGCCCGTCCACCAGCTTGCGGGGGTCGGTGACAACCACGCCGCCCGCGGCGAGCATCCGGCGCGCGGCGCTCACCTCGTCGGCCGGGGCGTCGGTGAGCGCGACCAGCGCATCGCCGTCGTCCACCAGCACGGGCAGCGAGATGTCGTTCGGTTCGCGGAACGTCTCGACGCAGCGGCGGTCGTCGCGGGCGGCGGCGGGCGCGGTCTCCACCGGCTGGTACCGGCAGCGCTCCTCGGGCGGGCGCACCGCCTGCGCGGAGCAGTACTCCTCGGGCCCGCTCGGTCGCGCGCAGTCCGGCGTGGCGACCCCCGACACGGTGGCGCCCGGCAGCACCGCGCGGATCCGGTCGGCGATCGCGCCGGCGGTCGGCGGCGGCGTGGCCTCACGGTTGACGAGCTGGACCAGCAGGTGCCCCGGCGGCAGGCCCGGCTGCCACATGCTCTCCGACCGGGCGTCGTCGCTGGCCACGTAGACGCCGAGCGCCACGCTGCCGGCCACCGCCGCCATCACCGCCGAGATGGCCGGCGCGGCCGACGACCGGTTGCGGCTGGCGTCCCGCAACGCCAGCCGGGGGGTCAGCGGCAGCAGCCGGCCGGCGCGGGCGAGCGCCCCGACGAGCGTCGGCGTGCAGAACACCAGCCCCAGCTCGCCCAGCACGACGCCGGCCAGCACCCCGGTCGGTGACGTCCGGCCGGCGGCGAACGCGGCCAGCGCCGTGCCGGCGACGGTGAACAACGCCCCGAGCAGCAACCAGCGGCGTCGCGGCCGGGGCGCGTCGCGCCGGCCGGCCAGCCCGGCCACCACGTCCTGCCGGGCCGCGGCCCAGGCCGGCGCGAGCGCCGCCAGCACCCCGGCCAGGACCGCGACCACGGCGATCGCGGCCAGCGCGGTGGGAAAGACGCGGTACGCGCCGAAGCGTTGCTGGATCAGGTACTGCTCGACCAGCGGGCGGCCGGCGAACGCGGCGCCGACGCCCAGCAGCAGTCCCAGGGCGGCCCCGCCCGCCCCGAGCACCACCCCGTCGGCGAGCACGATCCGGCGCAGGTGGACCGCGTCCCCACCGGCCACCGCCACCAGCGCGAGGTCCCGCCGCCGACGGCGGACGCCGACCGCGAAGGCCGGACCGACCAGCAGCACCACCTCCAGCAGACCCAGCCCGCCGACCAGCACGGACACGCTGGTCTCCTCGGCGCCCGGCATCGGCACGCCGTCGGTGTACGCGTCCCGGCCCGGCAGCGGGCGCCGGGCGGCCACCTGGACGCCCTGCGCGTTGAGCCGGTCGGCCAGCGCCCCGTCCATCCCGCCGGGGACGTCGACGAGCCAGCTCGCCTCGGTCGGCGGCCCCTCCGGGGCCACCCCGGCCAGCGTCACCGTCGGGCCCAGGTTGTCCGGGAACTCGACCACCCCGACCACCCGGTGGGTGGCGCCGTCGGTGGTGCGTACCGGCTCGCCCAGCCGGGTGTGCAGCAGGCGCAGCGCGGCCGGGCTGACCGCGATCTCGTCCGGGCGGACCGGCGCCCGGCCCTCCCGGATCCGGGCCAGCGGCCGGGCGAGCGGGTCGGTCAGGTCGACGGCGCGCGCCTCCAGCGCCTCGATGTGCCGCCCGATCCGGGCCTCGAACGGCATCCACCACCTGATCCGGGTGACCCGGCTGCCGGCGGGCAGCAGCGCCCGCAGCTCGTCCGCGGTGACCGGCCGGGTCCGGACCGTCGGCCCGCCCTCGACCGGCCAGGACGAGTCACCCCAGGCGTCCTGCGTCACCGGCCCCAGGTTCGTCCAGCTCAGCTCCGCGTCGGCCGCGCCGAGCCGGCGCTCCTGGCGCTCCGCCCGGGTCAGGTCGGACATGTCGTAGCTGACCGCCGCGAAGCTGAGCCCGAGCACCGGCAGCGCGATCATGACCAGCACGAGCAGCGTGCGCCGGCGGGATCGGCGGGCCTCCCGACGGGCGATCCGCAGGGCGGTACGCCACGAGCCCCACGCACCGGCGAGCCGGCCCGCGGTCACCGGCCGCTGCCGCTGAGCAGGTGCTCGACGCCGATGAGCGGGGCGGTCGAGTCGACGAGCACGCCGTCGCGCAGGAAGACCACCCGGTCCGCCCAGCCGGCGTGCCGGGCCTCGTGGGTGACCAGCACCCCGGCGGCGCCGTCGTCGACCCGGCGACGCAGCAGGTGCAGCACCGCCTCGCCGGCCTGGGAGTCGAGCGCGCCGGTCGGCTCGTCGGCGAGGACCAGCCGGCGTTCGCCGACCAGCGCCCGGGCGATCGCCACCCGCTGCTGCTGGCCGCCGGACATCTGGTCGGGGAAGCGGTCGGCCAGGCCGGCGACCTCCACCTCGCGCAGCGCGGCCAGGGCGAGCCGGCGGGCCGCCCGCACCCCGGTGCCGTCCAACTCCAGCGGCAGCGCCACGTTCTCCACCGCGGTCAGGCTGCCGAGCAGGTTCAGATCCTGGAACACGTACCCGACCCGGCGGCGGCGCAGCCGGGCCAGCTCGCGGGCCGGCAGCCCGGAGAGCGCCTCGCCCTCGACCAGCACCTCGCCGCCGGTCGGCCGGTCCAGTCCGCCCGCCAGGGCCAGCAACGTCGACTTGCCGGAGCCGGAGGGGCCCATCACCGCCACCAGTTCGCCGGCGGCGACGCTGAGGCTCACGCCGCGCAGCGCGTGCACGGCGGCCTCGCCGGCGCCGTGGGTCCGGTGCACCTCGCGAAGTTCCAGCACTCCGCTCATCTCCGCCGACCTCCGTGTCGTGTCACCGACGGGCCTCGTCACCGGCCCGTTCCACCGCCTCCGGATGGGCGGTGGGGGGCCGGCCCGGGGTCGCCCGGTGGCGGACCAGGCTGGTCTCGCAGTGGTCGAGCCAGCGCACCTCGGCCTCGGCCTGGAAGATCATCGCGTCCAGCACCAGCCGCCAGGGCAGATCCTCCGGCTTGTCGCTGGCGTACTTCAGGCGGGTGAACTCCTGCAACGCGCGCATGGTGGCGCCGCGCTGGGTCTGCACCACCGACCGGACGTCCACGCCGGGCGTGGTCAACGCCAGCGCCAGCTTGATCGACAGCTCGTCGCGGGGCCGGTCGGCGCGGCTGATCGGGGTGGCGAACCAGAGCGCCAGGTCCGCCCGCCCGGCGTCGGTGATCTCGTACGGCCGCTGCCCGCTCTCGTTCTCCGGCAGCGGGCGGACCAGGCCGTCCCGTTCCAGCCGGGCCAGCGTGGTGTACACCTGCCCGATGTTGAGCGGCCAGGTCGACCCGGTCGACTCCTCGAACGCGGCGCGCAGCTGGTAGCCGTACATCTGGCCGCGTTCGAGCAGGGCGAGCAGGCCGTGGCGGATGGACATGGCCTGGAGTATGCATACCTGGTATGCGGTCCGCAACCGCGGGGTTCCCGTGGGTGACCGGCACCGCGCTCAGCCCGGTCGACCGGGGAACGGAACCGTGACCGGGGTCACCCGGGCCACGCGCCGCCAGCGGGTGGCCCGCAGCGCGCAGTCGGTGAGCGCGGCGAGTGCGGTGTTCCGGCCCGCCCCGGTGGTGTGCGGCAGCGCGGCCCGCCAGTGGCCGGCGGTGCGCTCCTCGATCTCGACGGCCAGCCGCAACGCGGTCGCCCGGTCGGTCACCGGATAGGGCAGCGCGTAACCGGCCCGGTCCGCCGGGACCTGCCCGGCGCCCTCGGCGAGCTGGAGGACCAGGGCGTCGCGGCGGGACCGGTGGGCCGACTCCGCGGACCGGGCCGCCGAGCGGGCCGCGTCGGCCAGGTGGACGCCGATCACCCCGTACGCCCAGACCGCCGCGTACTCGGCGGCGAGCGCGTCGGCGAGGGCCCGGGTGGGGTCGACCGTCGGGCTCACGCTGTGCCGGCCGGGCATGGCCGCACGGCCCTCGCTTCGCCCGGTGCGTTCGCTCATGCCAGCGCCTCCACGTGGGTGGCCCGGGCCGCGGCGATCGAGCCGAGCAGCGCCGCCCGCTCGGCCGGCGCTTCCGCGCAGGCTTTGGCGGCGTTCGTCCGGCCCTGCTGCTCGGCCTTGCGCAACTGGGCGAGCACGGCGTCGGGCTCGGTGGCCGGCGGGCCGGACGGCGCGGCCGTGGCCGGGCCGGACGGCGCCGCGCGGCCGATCACGCGGCGCACCTCGTCGGCGTGCGCCCGGTGCGCGTCGGCGATCGGGGTGAGCCGCCCGGCCAGCGCCGGAACGGCGCCGGCGGCGGCCCGGTGCTGCGCCTCCAGCGCGAGCGCCTCGGCCACCAGCGGCTCCAGCGCGTCCGGCGGCGGTGGCTCGTCGTCACGGTCGAGAAGATCACAACCAGTCAGCGGCGCGAGCGTGCCGCCGAGCGCGACGAGCGCCCCGGCGCGCAGCAGACGACGCCGGGAATGCCCCGCTCCGCCCTGGTCGGATGGTGTTCTGCCGGTCCCCACCGGACAAGTCAACACCATCGTCGCCGCCCCGTGGGGCAGGGTCGTCGGTGCGCCGCCGGGTCCGTCGCCCGGCCCAGGCGTTACGCTCTGCGCAGCCACCGGGCGCGGACGCCCCGGTGGCGTGCCGGCTTGGCGGGTCGACCCGCCGGCGCCGGCCCGGGACAACACGGCCCCCCTGGACCGTGGCAACAGCAGAGAGGTGCGCGGAATGACGCAGCGTGGCCGTGCCACCCGGCCGTCGGGGCCCGCCGGGCGGCCCCGCCGGTCCGACGGCCCCCGCGGCGCACCCCGCGGCGATCTCGCCGCCCGCCGGACCCGACTGCGCGAGGTGATCGAGCCGGTGGTCAGCGCCGCCGGCTACGACCTGGAGGACCTCTCCGTCTCCCGCGCCGGCCGCCGGCACGTGGTCCGGGTGATCGTCGGCGCCGACGGCGGGATCAGCCTGGACGCGGTCGCGGACGTCTCCCGGGCGGTCTCCGCGGCGCTGGACGCCGCGGAGGAGGCCGGCGGTGACATCGTCGCCGGGGAATACCAGCTCGAGGTCAGCTCGCCCGGCGTGGACCGGCCGCTCACCCTGCCCCGGCACTGGCGGCGCAACGTCGGCCGGCTGGTCAAGGTCACCGTGCGTGGCGACGCCGGGGACCGGCAGCTCACCGGCCGGATCACGGCCGCCGACGACGAACGCGTGACGCTGGAGACCGACGCCGGCCCGGCCGCGCACCCCTACCCCGAACTCGGGCCCGGCCGGGTCCAGGTGGAGTTCAACCGCCTGGACGAACTGGCCGACGAGGATCTCGGTGACGACACCGACATCGACGACGACGAAGATCTGGAGGACGAGGAGAGGTGAACATCGACCTCGCGGCGCTGCGCGCCCTGGAGCGCGAGCGGGAGATCCCGTTCGACACGATCCTCGCGGCGATCGAGACCGCGCTGCTGACCGCCTACCGGCACACCGACGGCGCCGAGCCGCACGCCCGGGTGGAGATCGACCGCAAGAGCGGCGCCGCCTCGGTCTACGCCCAGGAGTTGGCCGACGACGGCACGGTGACCCGGGAGTGGGACGACACCCCGCACGACTTCGGCCGGATCGCCGCGATGACCGCCAAGCAGGTGATCCTCCAGCGACTGCGGGAGGCCACCGACGAGGTGCACTTCGGCGAGTACGTCGGCCGGGACGGCGATCTGGTCACCGGCGTGGTGCAGGCCCACGAGACGCGGCGCGAGAAGGGCATCGTCAGCGTCGACCTGGGCAAGCTGGAAGGCGTCCTGCCGCAGTCCGAGCAGGTCCCCGGCGAGCGCTACGAGCACGGCGAGCGGATCCGCTGCGTGGTCGTGCACGTGGCCAAGGGCATGCGCGGCCCGCAGATCACGCTGTCCCGGTCGCACCCCGCGCTGGTGAAGAAGCTCTTCGCGCTGGAGGTGCCGGAGATCGCCGACGGCACGGTCGAGATCGGCGCCATCGCGCGTGAGGCGGGTCACCGCACCAAGATCGCCGTACGATCCACCGCCTCGGGCGTCAACGCCAAGGGCGCCTGCATCGGACCGATGGGCCAGCGGGTGCGCGCGGTGATGAGCGAGCTGCACGGCGAGAAGATCGACATCATCGACTGGTCCGACGACCCGGCCACCTTCGTCGGCAACGCGCTGTCGCCGGCCAAGGCGCTGCGGGTCGAGGTGGTCGACCTGGCCAGCCGTGCCGCCCGGGTCACCGTCCCGGATTTCCAGCTCTCGCTCGCGATCGGCCGGGAGGGGCAGAACGCCCGCCTCGCGGCCCGGCTGACCGGTTGGCGGATCGACATCCGCTCCGACGCGGAGCAGTCCACGGCCGGTGGGCGGGGCGGAGCTGATCAGGTGCCGGAGCCGGGCGGCGCGATCTCGAGCAGCTAGGGGTAGACTTCTTCAGTGGCACGACGCGCGCTGCCGGAGCGCACCTGTGTGGGCTGCCGGAAACGAGCGCCGGCCAGCGAGTTGTTGCGGGTCGTCGCGATCGGTGACGGGGCTGGTCAGACCAGTCTCCGGCCCGATCCGGCCCGCAGACTGCCGGGTCGGGGAGCGAACATGCACCCCAATCCGGCCTGCTTCGCGCAGGCGGTGCGGCGCCGCGCCTTCGGGCGGGCACTGCGCGTCGCCGGGGTCCCCGACCACGGCACGCTTGCCGAGCACGTCGACGCGCAACCCCCGACGACCGGTCAACCCGACCGGTCGAGGGTCGCTAGCAAGGTAGGACGACCGACATGAGCACACGATGAAGTCGCAGAAATGACCAGGCTTCAAGTGCACGAGTGAGGTTGCTGCGGGTGCTGCCCGCACGACCTCGGAGTGAGGAGTGCAGTGGCAGGAAAGGCCCGCGTACACGAGCTTGCCAAGGAGCTCGGGGTCGAAAGCAAGACCGTTCTCGCCAAGCTCAAGGAGATGGGCGAGTTCGTGAAGTCCGCCTCCAGCACCGTCGAGGCGCCCGTCGCCCGACGCTTGCGGAACGCGTTCGTGGCGTCCGCCGGTTCGCCGGCGCCCGCCGCCCCGCCGGCAGCCGCGCCCAGCGGCCCGGCACCGACCCCGACGCCCACCCCGACCCCGGGCGCCCCCCGGGTCTCGGCCCGACCGATGCCGCCCCGGCGTCCGGCCGCGCCGACCCCTGGACCGAAGCCCAAGGGCCCGGTCCCCGGCCCGCCGCAGGCGGCGACCCCGGTCGCCAAGCCGGCGAGCGCGCACGACATCGAAGTGGCGGCCGCGGAAGCGCGTGCCGCCGCGCTCAAGGCTGAGCAGGAGGCCGCGGTCAAGGCCGCCCAGGCCGCCCGCCAACAGCAGCGCGAGACCCCGCGCCGGGAGCCTCCGGCCGAGGGCGGTCCCCGCCCCGGCCCGCGTCCCGGCCCGAACACCATGCCGGCGCGTCCGGGCTCCCCGGCCGCCCGTCCGGGTGGCCCGGGTCAGGGCCCTGGCGCCCGTCCCGGCGGTCGTCCGCCGGCGCGCGGTGCCGGCAACAACCCGTTCGGCATCCAGGGCGGCCAGCAGCAGCGGCCCCCGGCCGCCGGTGGGGGCGGTTCCCGTCCCAGCCCGGCCGGCATGCCGCCGCGGCCCAGCCCGGCGTCCATGCCGCCGCGGCCGAGCCCGGCGTCGATGCCGAGTCAGCGTCCGACCACGGGTCGCCCCGGCGGTCCCGGTGGCGGTCGTGGCGGTCCCGGTGGCGGCGCGGGTCGTCCCGGTGGTGGCGGCGGCGGTTACCGCGGCGGTCCCGGTGGTGGCGGTGGCGGCGGTTACCGCGGCGGTCCCGGTGGCGGTGGCGGCGGTTACCGGGGTGGTCCCGGTGGCGGCGCCGGCGGTGGCGGTGGCGCTCCCGGCGGTGGTTTCCGTCCGGGTGGCGGCGGTGGACGTCCCGGCGGCGGCGGTCGTGGCCGTGGCGGCGGCGCCGCGGGTGCCTTCGGGCGTCCGGGTGGTCGGCCGACCCGCGGTCGCAAGTCCAAGAAGCAGCGCAGACAGGAGTTCGACAACCTGTCGGCCCCGACCATGTCCTCGGGTGCTCCCCGCGGTCAGGGTCAGGTCGTCCGGCTGTCCCGTGGCGCCTCGCTGTCGGACTTCGCCGACAAGATCAACGCCAACCCGGGTTCGCTGGTCCAGGAGATGTTCAACCTGGGCGAGATGGTGACGGCGACCCAGTCCTGCTCCGACGAGACCCTGCTGCTGCTCGGTGAGCACCTCGGCTTCGACGTGCAGATCGTCAGCCCGGAGGACGAGGACCGCGAGCTGCTCGCGCAGTTCAACATCGACCTCGACGCCGAGGTCGCGGCGGACCGCCTGGTCAGCCGTGCGCCGGTGGTGACCGTCATGGGTCACGTCGACCACGGTAAGACCAAGCTGCTCGACGCGATCCGCAAGGCGAACGTCGTGGCCGGCGAGGCGGGTGGCATCACCCAGCACATCGGCGCCTACCAGGTCCACGTCCCGCACGAGGGCGAGGACCGCGCGGTGACCTTCATCGACACCCCGGGTCACGAGGCGTTCACCGCCATGCGTGCCCGTGGTGCCCAGGTGACGGACATCGTGATCCTGGTGGTGGCGGCCGACGACGGCGTGATGCCGCAGACCATCGAGGCGCTCAACCACGCCAAGGCGGCGGACGTGCCGATCGTGGTCGCGGTCAACAAGGTCGACAAGCCGGACGCGAACCCCGACAAGGTCCGTCAGCAGCTGACCGAGTACGGCCTGGTCGCCGAGGAGTACGGCGGCGACACCATGTTCGTCAACGTGGCCGCGAAGCCGGGCATCGGCATCGACGAGCTGCTGGAGGCGGTCCTGCTGACCGCCGACGCGTCGCTGGAGCTGACCGCTCCGGTCGACGGGCCGGCGCAGGGTGTGGCCATCGAGGCGCACCTGGACAAGGGCCGTGGTGCGGTGGCGACCGTGCTGGTGCAGAAGGGCACGCTCCGGGCGGGTGACTCCATCGTCGCCGGTGGGGCGCACGGCCGGGTCCGGGCCATGCTGGACGAGAACGGCAAGCCGGTCGACGAGGCCGGGCCGGCGCGTCCGGTCATGGTGCTGGGTCTCACCACGGTGCCGGGTGCGGGTGACACGTTCCTGGCCGCCGAGGACGACCGCACCGTGCGGCAGATCGCCGAGCAGCGGCAGGCACGGCGGCGGGCGGCGTCGTTCGCCAACTCCCGTGGCCGGGCCACCCTCGAGACGCTCATGGAGCAGCTCAAGGAGGGCGAGAAGACCTCGCTCAACCTGGTGCTCAAGGGCGACGGCTCCGGTTCCGTGGAGGCGCTCGAGGACGCGCTGTTCAACCTCGACATCCCCGAGGAGGTCCAGCTCCGGATCATCCACCGGGGCGTGGGTGCGATCACCGAGAGCGACGTCATGCTCGCGAGCGCCTCGAACGAGGCGGTCACGATCATCGGCTTCAACGTGCGGGCCGCCAACAAGGTCCGCGAGATCGCCGACCGCGAGGGCGTGGAGATCCGGTACTACACGGTCATCTACCAGGCCATCGAGGAGATCGACGCCGCGCTCAAGGGTCTGCTCAAGCCGGAGTACGAGGAGGTCGAGCTGGGCACCGCGGAGATCCGCGACGTCTTCCGCTCGTCCAAGATCGGCAACATCTCCGGCTGTATCGTCCGGTCCGGCCTCATCCGCCGCAACGCCAAGGCGCGGCTGCTGCGGGACGGCGCGGTCGTGGCGGACAACCTCACGATCAGCTCCCTGAAGCGGTTCAAGGACGACGCGACCGAGGTTCGCGAGGGCTTCGAGTGTGGTCTGACGCTGGGCGGTTACAACAACGTCCAGGTCGGCGACATCATCGAGACCTTCGAGATGCGGGAGAAGCCGCGCGCCTGAGCGAGCGGTGTGCACGACGGTCGACGGCCGGGGCCCGCGGGTCCCGGCCGTCGCCGTTTCCGCAGGCTGCGACAATCTCCGGCGTGATCGGGTACGCACTGCTCCTCGCCCCCTCCGCCAACCGTGTCTACGCCGACGCGGCCGTCCGGCTGGCCCGCGCCGAACTGACCGTGTTCGCCGGCTCGGGCGTGCTCGGCGTGACGCCGGCCGACGCCGAGGTCACCCGGATCGGCGGGGTGGACTACCTGACGTTCACCGCGCCCCAGCCCGGCCTCGGCACCCGGGACCTGGCCCACCTGGCGAACCTGTCGGCGGCGTACGCGCTCTTCGAGCGGGTCGGCGACGATCTGCTCCGGCCGGTGCCGCTGCACCCGCTGGCCCACTACGACTCGGACCTGATCACCATCCCCAAGTACGCCGGGAAGACCAACGAGCAGTTCACCCGGCTGCTGCTCAACGTCACGCTGCTCGCCTCGGCCGCCGCGCCCCGGATGCTCGACGGCGGGCTCGTGGTGCTGGACCCGCTCTGCGGCCGGGGCACCACGCTCAACCAGGCGCTCATGTACGGCCACGACGGCATCGGCGTCGAACGGGACAGCCAGGACGTGGAGGCGTACGCGGCGTTCCTGCGCACCTGGCTGCGGCGCAAGCGGCTCAAGCACACCGCGGAGACCACCTCGGTACGCCGGGACCGCAAGCTGGTCGCCCGACGTTTCGAGGCGGTGCTCTCGCCGTCCAAGGAGGCACACCGGGCCGGCGCCACCCAGCGGGTCGTCGTGCTGAACGCCGACACGACGCGAGCCCGTGAGGTGCTCCGACCCCGCTGCGCCGACGTCATCGTGACCGACGCCCCGTACGGGGTGGCACACGGCAGCCGTACCGGAGCGGGGTTGTCCCGCAGCCCGTTGGAGCTGCTCGCCGCCGCCGTACCGGTGTGGCGGGAGCTGCTGCGCCCCGGCGGCGCCCTGGGGCTGTCCTGGAACACGCACGGGGCGCCGCGCGCGGCGGCCGAGGCGGTGCTGGCCGCCGCCGGCCTGCGGGTGGTCGACGGACCCGGCTGGCGGGATCTCGCCCACCGGGTCGACCAGGCCGTCGAGCGGGACGTGCTGGTCGCGGTCGCGCCATAATCGGGTGCCACGGGTTCCGCGCGCCGCGTACCGTTGCTCGCCGTGTATACCGGAACCGCGTTGTTCGACCTGTTGCTCCCGGGCGACTCCCGCTCTCTGAAGGCCAAGCGGTCCTTCGTCCGGCCGATCGTCGCCGCGCTGCGCAAGTTCGAGGTGTCGGCCGCCGAGGTCGGCGCGCTCGACCTGCACGGCCGGGCCGAGATCGGGGTGGCCGTGGTGGCCGCCGAACCGGCCCACGTCCGTGAGGTGCTCGACTCCTGCGAGCGGATGGTCGCCGCCCGCCCGGAGACCGAACTGCTGTCGGTGCGCCGCCGCCTGCACGGCGCGGACGACTGACCCGGTCGGCGCGTCGCGGGGCAGCCCGGCCGTGCCGCGCGACTCCCGTCGGGGCGCGGGTAATGTTCTCGGACGTTGGGCGGTCGGGCCCGGGCGCAGCCCGTACCCGGCCCGCGGTTTCCCGATCGCGGCGTCAGGCGCGCCGGGATCGTCGGAACAGTGATCGTGGAGGTGGGGGACATGTCGGATCCGGCCAAGGTACGCCGGCACGCGGAGCGCGTCCGTGAACTCGTCGCGTCGGTGGTGCGGAGCCAGATCAAGGACCCCCGGCTCGGCATGATCACGATCACCGACGCTCGGATCACCGCCGACCTGCGCGACGCCACCGTCTTCTACACGGTGCTCGGTGACGCGGCGGCCCAGGCGAGCACCGCCGCCGCGCTGGAGAGCGCCAAGGGCATGCTGCGCAGCACGGTCGGCAAGGCCCTCGGGCTGCGGCACTCGCCGACGCTCACCTTCGTCCTCGACGACGTGCAGAACCAGGTCAAGCACATCGACGACCTGCTCACCGCAGCCCGGTCGGCCGACGCCGAGGTGCAGCGGCTGGCCGCCAAGGCCGCGTACGCGGGCGACGCCCAGCCCTACCGGGTGGACGAGGAGACCGACGAGGAGGACTCGGCCGAGGACGCGTCGTCGACCGACGACGGGCCGCGTGGCGGCGACCGTCGGTGACCGAGGCCGTCGAGGACGCCGGGGCCGGTGTGCCCGCCGTCGCCGGGCCTGACGACGTGGCGGCGGCCGGCCCCACCGACGCCGACTGGGCCGCCGCCGTCGCGGCGGTGCGCGAGCTGCCTGCCGACGCGCGGGTGCTGCTCGTCTGCCACGTGAACCCGGACGGGGACGCGCTCGGCAGCATGCTCGGCTTCGCGCTGGGCCTGCGCCGGCTCGGCGTACGCCGGCTCCAGGCGAGCTTCCCCGGACCGGCGGGCGTCCCCGAGCCGTTCCGCTGGCTGCCCGGCGTGGAGCTGCTGGTGGCGCAGGACGACGCCGACCCGGCGCCGGACCTGCTGATCTGCTTCGACGCGGCGAGCGAGTCCCGGCTGGGCGACCTGGCCGACCGACTTGCCACGGCGGGCGCGGCGCTGGTGCTCGACCACCACGCCTCGAACACCGGCTTCGGCACCGTCAACCTGGTGGACCCGCGCGCGGCGGCCACCTCCGTGGTGGCGCTGGGGCTGTTGGACCGCCTCGGGGTCACGCTCGACGCGCCGATGGCGACCGGGCTCTACGTGGCGTTGACCACCGACACCGGCTCGTTCCGTTTCGAGGCGACCACCCCCGCCGTGCACGAGATGGCCGCGCGCCTGCTGGCCACCGGCATCCGGCCGGGAGACATCTCCCGAAGGGTGTTCGACACCCGCCCGTTCGGCGCCGTCCGGCTGTTCGGCGAGGTGCTCGGCCGGGCCACGTTGGAACCGGCGGCCGCCGCCGGGCACGGCCTGGTCTGGACGTACGCGACCCGCGACGACCTGTCCCGCCACGACCAGCCGGCATACGTGCTGGAGGCACTCATCGACTCCGTCCGCTGCACCGCCGAGGCGGACGTGAGCTGCGTGGTCAAGCAGTCCGGAGAGGCCGAGTGGGCGGTTTCGCTGCGCAGCAAGGGCGCGGTGGACGTGAGCCGGGTGGCCGTGGGGCTCGGCGGAGGTGGGCACCGGTTCGCGGCCGGCTTCACCGGTCACGGCCCGATCGACGGGGTGGTCGCCGGTATCCGCGCCGCCCTCCCCGCCGCCGTGCTGACCGCCCGCCCCTGAGGCCCCGCCGGCCGGGCGCTGCCTTTCGGGCGTGTCGCGTCCCGTGGCAGAGGTGTGTTCACGACGGCCTCCTCCGGCGCGGTGCAGCCCGATGGCATCCGCCCGGATGGGTGTGTTGTCCGGTTCGGGGTGGTGGGTGGCACGCTGGCGGTGGAATCGTCGGCGGGGGCGGGGCGTCGTAACCCGGTGAACGACCGAGGAAGGCGAGCGCACCCCCGCGTGGGCCGACCAGGTCGTTGCACACACTCCCGGCGCCGCCCCGCGAGCAGCCGGAATCCCCCCGAATCTTTTGAGCGCCTGACGGTGCCCACACCCCCGCCCCCGCGGGTGTGTTGACCCCCGAATGGAGCCCCCATCATGAACACGATCCTGCGTAAGAGCGTCCTGGGTGTTGCTGGTCTGGCTTTCACCGGTGGTGTGTTCGCCGGTCCGATCGCCGGGCACGCCGACACTCCCGCCCACGCCGCGAGCAAGCCGGTCACGGCGACCGCAAGCGTGCAGGGTGCGCCGCACCGGACGGGAAGCGCCAACTTCCCACCCGGCACTTGACCACCCGACGCTCTACCGTCAGGAGATCTGCCGTGAACCCTACTGCCCACCCCGCCGCCGTCACCGCCCCGACCGCCGCCGCCGGCCCGATCTCGGTCTCTTGGTACGAAGGCCGCCGCCTCCGCACGGTCGCCACCGACAGCTCGGCCGCCGCCGTGGCCGCGATGCGCGCCGCCGTTGACGCCGGCCACCGCCCGGACGGCTACGCCGTGTCCGACCTGGCCGACCGCCCCGCCCTGCAAGCCGTGATCCGGGCGGAGTTCCCCACCGCCTGACCTCCGCACACACGAAATCCCCGAAACCCGAGATGGGTATCGGGGGTTTTGTCGTTTCAGGGCAACCGCACGCGGCACGCGGGGGCGTGGTCCCCGATCGCATCGGCCAACTCGGACAGCGCCGTGAGCCAACCGAGCGACAGCGCCTCGCCGCACTCCATCCGCTGCACCCTGATCGGCCACCGCATCGCGCCCACCGCCACCGCCACCGGCACGCGGGCGGGCGCGTCTTCCTCGCCCACCATCACGCTCGCCCGCCCGGCCCGGTGGGCGGCACCGTGCATCCGTCCGGCCACCGCCCACCGCGCCCGCGCCATTCGCCCGCCACCGTGAGCAGGCCCGCCCGGCGTCCGGGTCTGGCTCGCCCACCGCCCGCCGGCCCTGCCCGCCGCCCGCGTCCGGCTCGCCCACCGTCCGCCCCGCCCGGTCGACCGAGGCCCGCCCCACCTCCCGGACAGGTGCCGGCTCGGCCACGGGCGGCACGCTGCCGGCGTCCGGGCATGGCCACCGGAGTCCGCAGACGCAGTGCCGCCCCCATGACTCCCACGTCCATTCGCGCCGATGCACCGGGTCGGTACGGATCTCCGGTGGTCTATGCCGCGCCATGGTTGCCGCCCTCTCTGCCGGGGCACGGGGGAACGGGACGGCCCCAAGGTGGCAAGACCCGCCCCGCGCCCCCTCGGCTGGGAGCAAGTCCGCCTCTCCGTCAACACGTTGCCCTCAGCTATGGGATCAGTACACGACGTTGACGTATGCTCCGGAACGTTCGGGACGTCCACCGTGGAAGCAGGATGAACGAGGTACTTCGCGCGGCAATGGCCGAAGCAGGGGAGACGGCCGAAAGTCTCGCAGCCCAGACCGGGGTAGACCCCAAGACCGCCGCCCGCTGGATCTCGCCCGGACGTGTGCCGCAGCCCCGCCGACGTGCCACGCTGGCCGCCATCCTCGGCAAGGACGTTGAGTACCTATGGCCCGACGTCCTCAAACGCAGGGAGCCCGCATGGTTCCGTAGATGGGTCGACGTTGAGCAGGAAGCGGTTGCACTGCGCACGTTTGAACTCGCCTGGATACCCGGCCTGCTCCAGACCGAGGCGTACGCGCGGGCAACGCTGGCCCTGGCGACACCCGACCCCGACGAGGTTGACGAGCTGGTCACGGCGCGCGTTCAACGACAATCGATCCTCCACCGGCCACAGCCGCCGCTCGTCGTTGCTGTGATCGATGAGGCCGCCCTACGCCGCCGAGCCGGCCGAGTCGGGAAGCTGATGCGCGAGCAGTGCGAACACCTCGCCGCCTGCGCCGAGCTGCCGACCGTTCAGGTGCACATCGTGCCGCTCGACACGCCGATTTACCTCGGCATGGGCGGGCCGTTCCGCGTGGCCGAGCTGCCGGACGGTACGCGCGTGGCACACCAAGACGGCCCGGCCAGGGCACACATCACCGACGACTCGACAGAAATTGCTAGCCTGGAGCGCAGGTGGTCTCGCATAGTCGGTGAGGCTCTACCTCGGGCGCAGTCTCTCGACCTCATCAGGAAAGCGGCAGCAGCATGGACATGACCGGTGCGATCTGGCACAAGAGCACCAAGAGTGGGGACAACGGCGGCAACTGCGTGGAGGTTGCTTCCAACCTGCCCGGCGTCGTCCTCGTCCGCGACACGAAGGACCGCGAGGGCGGCACCCTCCAGTTCGCCCCGGCCACCTGGCAGGGGTTCGTGGACCTGGCCAAGGCCATCGGGCCGGTTGCCTGACCCACCCCCGACAGCACACACGAGCCCCCGGTCCGCCCACGTGGCAGGCCGGGGTTTCGGCTCTCAGGGCGTGGCAGTGGGTACGGCCTTTTGACTGCCGTTCCGCGCAACCCGCGCAGACGGTGCAGGTGTCGGCCTACCCGGACGCCTACGCCCAGTGGGAGAAGCCGGCCACCGACCTCGTCAACCAGCACTGGACCACGTGAGCGGCATCGCCTGAAGGCCGGCACCCCGAACCACGGGATGCCGGCCTTCGGTGTTTCGCGGCAATCACGAGGCGTGCCGGTCTTCCCGCCTTACGTCACGCTGGGGACAATCGGGTGATGGATCATCCCCCCGAGCTCACCGTCGATGCGCCCCGGGTCTGGGACCGGCCGGTCGTCTCCGTACCGGTGCTGATCTGCCTGTCCCTGGTCGGTGGTCAACTGCCGTCGTTCTCGACCGCGGCGAATCTCTACATCCTCGGCACCGGCGGCGGGCTGATCTGGGTCGGCCTGAGCAATCGGGTTCCCCGGCGTCCGGCGCCGCGCCGGCTGCCGTCGGCCGCGCTGTGGTGGCTGCTGCCGGTCACCGTCTTCGGGGTCTTCGAAGGGGCCACCTTCGTGCTGTCCGTGGGCGACGACTTTCCCACGTTCTCCCGGCTGGCCGACCCGCTGATCGAGGACCACCTGGCCCGCTCGGCGGCCTGGTTCGCCTGGCTGGCGGCATTCTGGGGGCTGGTCCGCCGATGATGCGCGCACTGGCCATCGGCGGGTTCCTCACCGCGCTGCTGCTGTTCGCGGCCGTCGAATGGGCCGCACGCCGGGAGGGCTCCCGGATCCCCTCGCTGGCCGACGTCTGCGCCTTCGTCATGCGCTACGAGGTGGGGCCGGTCCCCGTGGGCCGAATCGGTCTGCTCGGCTTCTGGTGGTGGCTGGGCTGGCACTTTCTCGCCCGCTGAGACGCGGCCGGAAGAGGGTGGTCCTGTCCGCATCGCGGGAACAGTGGGCACCATCTGGAAAGTGAACGTTAATTTGGGTGCGGGACCGGCGCTTCGCGGCGCTGGTCACGGGCGGCGGTGCCGCACCCGGCGCCGCCTCCCTCCAGGGTCAGACCGACCCGGGCTCACGCTGCCAGGCGAGCCGCTCCGGTGATCCCGGACCGCAGCCGGGCGCGCAGCAGACCGACGACTCCGGTCGCGGCGCGACTGCCGTCGCGTCGTCCACGCCGGGGCGCCGGACGCCCGCAGGGCCGCCGTGCCTCGGTGGTCCGCACCCTGGAAGGACACGCCATGCCGAGCAAGCGCAAGCCGCAGACCGAGACCACCACCGACGAGGCGCGCGAGCAGATGCGCCGCGCGCTGCAGACCTCGATGGACACCCGTCAGTGACCCAGGCCGTCCGGCGGTGACGCCGACCGGACGGGGTGTCGCCGCAGGGTGAGCGCCCCGGCCGCAGGCGTCACCGCCGTGCCGGTCGCCGGAACCGGCGGCCGTCGGCCCCGAGTCGGCTCCCCGCCGACCTGAGCCCGGTCCACGCCGCGCAGGGCCACCCGCGCCCCGCTGTGGGGGCGCTACCCTCACGCGGTGCGCCGCATTCTCGTCGTCGGCAGCTCCGGCGCCGGCAAGAGCACCCTCGCCGGGGAGTTGGCCCGGCGACTCGACCTTCCGCTGGTCCACCTCGACCGTCACTACTGGCGGCCCGGCTGGGTCGCCCCGACCGGCGCCGAGTTCCGCGCCGAGGTGGCCGCGCTGGCCGCCCGCCCGGCCTGGGTGATGGACGGCAACTATGCCGGCACCCTCGACCTCCGGCTGCCCCGCGCCGACCTGCTGGTGCTCTGCGACCCGCACCGGCTGCGGTGCCTGGCCCGGGTGCTGCGTCGCCGTTGGGCCCGCCGCGTCGAGCCTCGCCCCGACCTTCCCGAGGGCTGCCCGGAGCGGGTCGACCTCGATCTCCTGCGCTACGTCTGGCGCTACCCGCGTCACTCCCGTCCCCGGGTGCTGAGAGCCGTCGCCGCCTACGCCCCGGGCCTGCCGGTGCGCCGGCTGCGCGGCCGGCGGGACGTGGCACGCTTCCTGGAGGGGTCGGGTAAGCAGCCCTAGGGGTTGCGGGCCTTACTCGGCGCGTGCCAGGATCGGCGGCGATGAGCAGCACCGTCGCACCCGCCACCGCCGTGTCGCCCCGGCGGATCGCCGCGCTGGCGCTCCCCGCCCTGGTGGTGCTGGCCGCGGAGCCGCTCTACGTTCTCGTCGACACCGCGGTGGTGGGTCACCTGGGTCGGGTGCCGCTCGCCGCGCTCGCCGTCGGCGGCACGGTCATGACGCTCACCGCGTGGATCGGCACCGTCGTGGCGTACGGCACCACCGGGCGGTCGGCCCGCCGCTTCGGCGCCGGAGACCGGACCGCCGCGGTGGCCGAGGGCGTCCAGGCGTCCTGGCTCGCGCTGACCGCCGGCCTGCTGGTGGCGGTCGCCATCGCGTTCGGCGGGGGCGCGCTGGCGCGTACCCTCGCCGGCGGCCCCGGCGAGGTGGCCGACGCCGCCGCCGGATGGCTGCGGATCGCGGCGCTCGGCGCACCCGGCCTGCTGCTCGCGGCCGCCGGCAACGGTTGGCTGCGGGGCATCCAGGACACTCGCCGGCCGCTGCTGTTCGTGCTCGCCCCCAACCTGCTCTCCGCGCTGCTCTGCCCGCTGCTGGTCTATCCGGCGGGCCTCGGCCTGGTCGGTTCCGCCGTGGCCAACGCGGTCGCGCAGACGCTCTCCGGTGGCCTGTTCGCGGCCGCGCTGGTGCGCGAGCGGGTCGCGCTGCGACCCCGGCCGCGGGTGATCGGGCAGCAGTTGGTGCTCGGCCGGGACCTGCTGGTCCGCGGCGTCGCGTTCCAGGCGAGCTTCCTGTCCGCGACCGCGGTCGCGGCCCGCTTCGGCGCCGCGGCGGTCGGGGCGCACCAGATCGCCGTCCAACTCTGGTTCTTTACCGCACTGGTGCTGGACGCCCTCGCGATCGCCGCGCAGGCGCTGGTCGGCGCCGCGCTCGGCGGCGGCGACGGGGCCGGCGCGCGATTCCTCGCCCGCCGCGTCGCCCTGCTCGGCGGCCTGTGCGGTGTGGCGTTCGCGGTGCTGATCGCCGCCGGCGCCGGCCTGGTGCCGTCGCTGTTCAGCTCCGATCCGCAGGTACGCGACCAGGCCATGGTGGCCTGGCCCTGGCTGGTGGCGCTCCAGCCGATCGGCGGCGTGGTGTTCGCCCTCGACGGGGTGCTGATCGGCGCGGGCGACGTGCGCTACCTGCGCAACCTCACCATCGTGGCCGCCTTCGGCGGGTTCCTGCCGGCGATCTGGCTGGCCTACGGCCTCGACCTCGGGCTCGGCGGGATCTGGGCCGGGTTGACGCTGTTCGTGGTGCTGCGGCTGGTCGCGCTACTGCTGCGGCTGCGCTCGGGCGCGTGGGTGGTGGTCGGCGCGGTCCGCTGACCGCTCGCGCCTCGGTGGCCGGATTCAGCACGAGACGGGAAGCTCGATCGGATGGGCCGGGTCGTAGAGCTTGTCCGGATCCTCCGGGAACGGCGGGGCGTCCGGGTCCGCCCGGCCGGGGCGGACCAACCCGTGCATTATCGCGTCGCAGTCCACCCCCCACCCGTAGCTCGACATCCGGTGCAGCCAGAGGCCCCGATCCGAGCGCACCACGTCACCGGCGCGGGGCAGGCGCCAGACCACCTCGTCGTGCAGCAGGACGACCGAACGACCGGTGCGCGAGTCGGGGTCCCGGAAGCCGTAGACCCAGACGACGTTGCTGGTGACCTCCAGCGTCCGTGCGCCACCGGCGTCCCGGATGCCCCGGTAGGTGATCGCGCCCTTGGCCCGGGGCTGGTCCGGGGTGAGCCGGACGTCCGGGGACACGCGGGTGGCGTAGGTGCCGATCGTCGCGGTGGACCAGTCCTTGCGCACCGTGTCCCGGGCGGCCGGGGCGAAGTGGCGCAGCAGCGGGGTCGGGCTGTCACCGGTCATGAACGCGCGGTCCAGGCGGGCGGTCAGCAGGGCGGCACGGACCCGGGCCAACCCAGCCGACACCTCGGCCGCGGTGAAGCCGTCCGTCGGCCGGGCCGCGGGCCAGGTGATCCCGGCCGGCCCCGCCGGCCAGTCCGCCGCCAGCGTCCCGGCGAAGACGCCCGGCGCCGGCGCGGTCGACGTCCGGGCCGCCGGGGACGCCGCCCCGCCGGCCGGGGGCGTCGCGGCGGCCGGGCGGCGGAACTGCCGGTACCCGTACCCGCCCGCGCCCAGCAGGAGCAGGACCCCGGCGGTGGCCATCAGCCGGCGGGCCCGGCGCCGGCACCAGATGCGCAGCCGTACGACGGGGCCGGGCCGGATCTCCCGCTCCAGCCGGTGCAGCCAGTCGGGGTATCCGTCCGGCCCGGCGTGGTCGGCGGCGGGGCGCTCAGGCGTCATGGCGGACGATCCGGTGGAGGAGATGGAGCGTGCCCCAGCCGGGCAGGTCGACCCGGACGTGGTGCGGGCCGGTCGGCGGATCGGTGCTCATCGTGGGTTCCTGTCGATACGGGAGGATGGGTGGGCGTGGGGTCAGCACGTGTCCGGCAGGTCGAGGGTCTTGTCCGGGTCGAAGACCGCGTCCGGGTCCGGGTCGGCGGGACCGCCGAACGAGGGCTCACCGAGCGCGAGCAGGCCCTTGTCCCAGGCCGCGCAGTCGATGTTGGAGGCGTACGAGTCGGACTTTTCGATCCAGAGCCCGACGGAGCCGGGACGCACGTCGCCGGGTTGCGGCACGCTCCACACGACGGTGTCGTGCACCACCACGACACCGTCGCCCGGCACCGTGCTCGCGGTCGGAAAGGCGTACGCCCAGACGAAGTTGACGGTGATCGCCAGGATCTGGATGCCGTCGCGGTCCCCGGTGGCCCGGTAGCTGAGCCGGCCCTTGACCCGGGGCTGGTCGGCGGTGAGTCGGGCGCCGGGGGCCAGCCGGGTGGCGTAGCTGCCCGCCTCGCCGGAGTGGAAGTCGTCCCGGACGTCGGCGCGGGCGTCCGGCGCGAACCGGCGGACCAGCCGTTCCGGATCCTTCGCGGTGAAGAACGCGCGGTCCAGCCGGGCGGTCACCATGGCCTTGCGCGTCCTGGCGAGCGCGTCGGTGACCTGGCGGGCGGTGAACGGGCCGGTCCGCTTCGCCGGTGGCAGCGCGATTCCGGCCGTGCCCTGCGGGAAGCCGGCGGCCGGGGTGCCGTCGAACGGCCCGCCGGCCGGTGGCGGCGACGCCGAGGTGACGGCCTGCTCTCCGCTCGGCGGGCTGATCGTCGGGTACGCCGCCGGGGCCGCGCCCCACCGCTGGTAGCCCTGGTAGCCGACTGCGGCGACCGTCCCGAAGCAGGCCAGCAGCAGCACCGCGACGCCGCCGCCGAGCAGCTTGCCCGAGTGCCGCCCCAGCGCGATCCGCCAGCGGTCGGCGCGGCCGGGCTCGACGCCCGGGGCGGGCTGCCGGAGCCACCCGGGGACCGGACCGAGCGACTCGTCGGGCGGGTCGCCGGCGGGACGCGGTTCGGGGGCGGGGCGGCGATCGGTCATCAGGCTTCCCTGGGCGGCGGGGCGAGGGCGCATGATCTTGACACCCCGCTGACCGGGGCGGTATCCCCCGCAGGGCCGATCACCGGCGTCTGGCAGGCTTGGCGGTCGTGAGCGCAGACGGTCTGATCGTGGTCGACAAGCCCGGCGGCATGACGTCGCACGACGTGGTGGCCCGGATCCGGCGGCTGGCCCGGACCCGCCGGGTGGGGCACGGCGGCACGCTGGACCCGATGGCCACCGGCGTCCTGGTGATCGGGGTCGGGCGGGCGACCCGGCTGCTCACCTACGTGATCGGCGCCGGCAAGAGCTACGCCGCGACGATCCGGCTGGGCCAGGCCACGGTCACCGACGACGCCGAGGGCGACGTGATCGCGAGCACCCCGGCCGGCGCGGTCACCGACGACGCGGTGCGGGCCGTGCTGGCGACGTTGACCGGCGAGATCGACCAGGTGCCCAGCGCGGTCAGCGCCATCAAGATCAACGGAGAGCGGGCGTACAAGCGGGTCCGCGACGGGGAGGCGGTCGAACTGCCGGCCCGGCGGGTCACCGTGTCCCGACTCGACGTGCGGGAGATCCGGCGGGACACCCCGGACGTGGTGGACGTGGACGTGGACGTGACCTGCTCGTCCGGGACGTACATCCGGGCCATCGCCCGGGACGCGGGCCTGGCGCTCGGCGTCGGCGGCCATCTCACCGCGCTGCGGCGCACCGCGGTCGGCGGCTTCGACCTGGCCGAGGCGGCCACCCTGGCGCAGCTCGAACAGCGCGCGCCGGAGGTGGTGAACCTGCCGCTGGACGCCGCCGCCGAGCGGTTCTTCCCGCGCCGGGTCGCCACTGAGGAGGAGGCGCGGACGCTGTCGCACGGCGGGCCGCTCGACCCGGCCGGGATCGCCGGACCGTACGCGGTCTTCGGCCCGGCGGGCGGGCTGATCGCTATCGTCAGCGAGCGGGACGGGCGGGCCCGCGCGGAGATCGTCCTGGCCCCGGCCTGACGGCGCGCGGGCGGACAGGGGAGAGGATCGGCATGCAGCGGTGGCGGGGGTACGAGGCGGCGCCCGGCGGCTGGGGGCGCTCGGTGGTCACCATCGGCGTCTTCGACGGCGTGCACCAGGGGCACCAGGCGACCATCGGCCACGCTGTGGCGCGCGCCCGCGAGCTGGGCGTCAAGTCGGTGGTGGTGACGTTCGACCCGCACCCGGCCGAGGTGGTGCGCCCGGGCTCGCACCCGGCGGTGCTCACCGAGCCGGCCCGCAAGGCGGAGCTGATCGAGGCGCTCGGCGTGGACGTGCTCTGCGTGGTGCCGTTCACCGCCGAGTTCTCCCGGCTGCCGGCCGAGGCGTTCGTGCACGACATCCTGGTCGAGCACCTGCACGCCGCGCTGGTGGTGGTCGGCGACAACTTCCGGTTCGGGCACCGGGCGGCCGGCGACGTGGCGTTGCTGGAACGGCTCGGCCGCACGTTCGGCTTCGGGGTGGAGGACGCGCCGCTGGTCGCCGCGGCGGGCACGGTCTTCTCCTCCACGTACATCCGGTCCTGCGTCGACGCGGGCGACGTGCGAGCGGCGGCGGCCGCGCTGGGTCGGCCGCACCGGGTCGAGGGCGTGGTGGTCCGCGGTGACCAGCGCGGGCGTGAGCTGGGTTACCCCACCGCCAACCTGCTGACCCACCGGTACGCGGCGGTGCCGGCCGACGGGGTGTACGCCGCCCGGCTGGTGCGCCGGGGCGGCGACCCGCTCGCGGCGGCGGTCTCCATCGGCACGAACCCGACGTTCTCCGGCCGGGAGCGCCGGGTGGAGGCGTACGCGCTGGACTTCACCGGCGACCTGTACGGCGAGCGGCTGGCTTTGGACTTCGTGGCGCACCTGCGGGAGCAACGGACGTACGACGCGATCGAGCCGTTGGTGGCCCAGATCGCCGAGGACGTGGAACGCACCCGACGCGCGGTGTCCTGACCGCGCGTGGCGACCTTGACCGGCCGGCCCGGGCCGGGGCTGGTAGGCTGACGGAGACGTCGGCTGACCGACGGGGGCCTCGCGTGCCTGCACGACGCCGCGGGTGCGAGGAACCGGTCCGTCGCACCGGTCACACGACCGCTCCGACGAACCTCATCGAACCACCCACGAAACAGGGAGAACATGGCGCTCGACCAGGAAGCCAAGGCCAAGATCCGCCAGGAGTACGCGACCGCCGAGGGCGACACCGGTTCGCCGGAGGTGCAGGTCGCGGTCCTGACCAAGCGGATCGCGGAGCTGACCGAGCACCTGAAGGTGCACAAGCACGACCACCACAGCCGCCGCGGGCTGCTGCTGCTGGTCGGCCGGCGCCGTCGGCTGCTCAACTACGTCCAGAAGAAGGACATCAACCGCTACCGGTCGCTCATCGAGCGGCTCGGCCTGCGCCGATGACCTGACGGGGGAGTGGCCGCTCGGCCGCTCCCCCGTTCCGGTACCACCAGAACCAACCCCGGCCGCGCGACGACCCGAGAGGGAGCCGGTCAGCACCGGTCTCCGGTAGTGGCCCCCGGGAATCCCGGCAGATGCCGGCCCACCCGGGCGCTTCGATCGAAGACCGGCCGCCTGAGCAGTTCCCGTGTCGTCGGCCGACGACGCGAAGGAGCACCACAGCACATGACCGAGACCAACCTCGGCACCGAATCCCGCACCGCCGTGATCGACAACGGGTCCTTCGGCACCCGTGAGATCACCTTCTCCACCGGCCGGCTGGCCCGGCAGGCCGCCGGCTCCGTCGTCGCCCAGCTCGGCGAGACGGTCGTCCTCTCCGCCACCACCGCCGGCAAGCAGCCGCGCGAGTCGTTCGACTTCTTCCCGCTGACCGTCGACGTCGAGGAGCGGATGTACGCCGCGGGCCGGATCCCCGGCTCGTTCTTCCGCCGCGAGGGCCGGCCCAGCGAGGACGCCATCCTCACCTGCCGGCTGATCGACCGGCCGCTGCGCCCGTCGTTCGTCAAGGGCCTGCGCAACGAGGTCCAGGTCGTCGAGACCGTGCTGGCGCTCGACCCGCAGCACCCCTACGACGTGGTGGCCATCAACGCCGCCTCGATGTCGACCAAGCTCTCCGGCCTGCCGTTCTCCGGCCCGATCGGCGCGACCCGGGTCGCGCACGTGGACGGCCAGTGGGTCGCCTTCCCGACCCTGGAGGAGCTGGCCCGGGCCACCTTCGACATGGTCGTGGCCGGTCGCACCCTCGCCGACGGCGAGGTCGCGATCATGATGGTCGAGGCCGAGGCCACCCCGAACGCGGTGGCCCTGATCTCCGACGGCGCCACCGCGCCGACCGAGGAGATCGTGGCCAGCGGCCTGGAGGCCGCCAAGCCGGCCATCCGTGAGCTGTGCCGGGCGCAGAGCGAGCTGGCCGAGGTGGCCGCCAAGCCGGTCAGCGAGTTCCCGGTCTTCCTGGACTACTCCGACGACGCGTACGACGCGGTGGCCGACGTGGCCCGCGCCGACGTCACCGAGGCGCTGAAGATCGCCGGCAAGGCCGACCGCGAGGAGGCCCTGGACCGGATCAAGGCCAAGGTCGCCGAGGAGCTGGGCGGCCGCTTCGAGGGCCGCGAGAAGGAGCTGTCCGCCGCGTTCCGCTCGCTGACCAAGTCCGAGGTCCGCAACCGGGTGCTGCGCGAGCAGGTCCGCATCGACGGCCGCGGCCCGCGTGACATCCGTCCGCTGAGCGCCGAGGTCGGCGTGCTGCCGCGGGTGCACGGCTCGGCGCTGTTCGAGCGCGGCGAGACCCAGATCCTGGGCGTCACCACGCTGAACATGCTGCGCATGGAGCAGATGGTGGACACGCTGTCCCCGGAGAACCGCAAGCGCTACATGCACAACTACAACTTCCCGCCCTACTCGACCGGTGAGACCGGCCGGGTCGGCTCGCCGAAGCGTCGCGAGATCGGTCACGGCGCGCTGGCCGAGCGGGCGCTGATCCCGGTGCTGCCGTCGCGCGAGGAGTTCCCCTACGCCATCCGGCAGGTCTCCGAGGCGCTCGGCTCCAACGGCTCCACCTCGATGGGCTCGGTCTGCGCCTCGACGCTGGGCCTGCTCTCGGCCGGTGTGCCGCTGAAGGCGCCGGTCGCCGGCATCGCCATGGGCCTCATCTCCGACGAGGTCGACGGCAAGACCCAGTACGTGACGCTCACCGACATCCTCGGCGCCGAGGACGCGTTCGGCGACATGGACTTCAAGGTCGCCGGCACCCGTGACTTCGTCACCGCGCTCCAGCTCGACACCAAGCTCGACGGCATCCCGTCGGACGTGCTGGCCGCCGCGCTCCAGCAGGCGCACGAGGCCCGGCAGACGATCCTCGACGTGATGCAGCGGGCCATCGAGGCGCCGGCCGAGATGTCGGACTACGCGCCGCGGGTCACCACCGTCAAGATCCCGGTCGACAAGATCGGCATGGTGATCGGCCCGAAGGGGCAGACCATCAACGCCATCCAGGACGAGACCGGCGCCGAGATCTCCATCGAGGACGACGGCACCATCTACGTCGGCGCGACCAACGGCCCGTCGGCCCAGGCCGCGGTGGACCGGATCAACGGCATCGCCAACCCGACCCTGCCGAAGGTGGGCGAGCGGTTCCTCGGCACCGTGGTGAAGACCGCCGCGTTCGGCGCCTTCATCTCGCTCCTGCCCGGCCGCGACGGCCTGCTGCACATCTCCAAGGTGGGCGACGGCAAGCGGGTCGAGAAGGTCGAGGACTTCCTCAACGTCGGCGACAAGGTCGAGGTGGAGATCGCGGACATCGACGCCCGCGGCAAGATCTACCTGGACAAGATCCGTCCGGAGGGCGCCGAGGCGCCGGCCGCCGGTGAGGCCGCCGGCGGCGAGCGTCCGGCCGGCCGGGACCGCGGCGGCGACCGCGGCCCGCGCGGTGACCGCGGTGGCGACCGTGGCGGCGAGCGCCGCTCGGAGGGTGGCGAGGGCGGCGACCGGCCGCGTCGCCGCACCCGACACAGCTGATCACCGACCGGCCCGGGCGACGTACGCGTCGCCCGGGCCGGCCCACGGCTCCAGGTCGCGCGGCGGGCTGGAGCCGTCGTTCGTCACACCCACCCTTCGTGGCACGGAGAGCAGGTCTGTCGTGAGTTCGTCCTCCCCGGCACGGGCGGTCACCCGCACCCTCAGCGACGACCCGCTCGGCGGCACCGTCCGCCGCACCGTGCTGCCCAGCGGGCTACGGGTGCTCACCGAGGCGATCCCGGCGATGCGCAGCGTCTCGTTCGGCATCTGGGTGGCGGTCGGCTCCCGCGACGAGACCGGGCCACAGGCCGGCGCCGCGCACTTCCTGGAGCACCTGCTCTTCAAGGGCACCAAGAAGCGCAGCGCGCTGGAGATCTCGGCCGAGATCGAGGCGGTCGGCGGCGAGACCAACGCGTTCACCACGAAGGAATACACCTGCTACTACGCGCGGGTGCTGGACGAGGACCTGCCACTGGCCATCGACGTGATGTGCGACGCGGTCGCCGACTCGGTGCTGGCCGCCGCCGACGTGGAGACCGAGCGCGGAGTCATCCTCGAAGAGATCGCCATGCACGACGACGAGCCCGGCGACGAGGTGCACGACCTCTTCGCCCGCGCGATCTACGGCGACCACCCGCTGGGCCGGCTCATCTCCGGCACCGAGGAGACGGTCACGCCGATGACCCGGCGGCAGATCCAGGGCTTCTACCGCAGCCGGTACACCGCGCCGCAGATCGTCATCGCCGCCGCCGGCAACCTCGACCACGCCGCCGTGGTCAAGCTGGTCCGGCAGGCGCTGCGCGGGACCCCGCTGGACACCGAAACGGCCGCGCCGGCGCCGCACCGGGCGACCACCCCGGCGGTACGCACGAAGCCGGCCACCACGCTCGTCGAGCCGAAGGAGACCGAGCAGGCGCACGTCCTGTTGGGCTGCCCGGCGATCGACCGCACCGACGACCGGCGCTTCGCGTTGGGCGTGCTCAACAACGTGCTCGGTGGCGGCATGTCCAGCCGGTTGTTCCAGGAGATCCGGGAGCAGCGCGGGCTCGCCTACTCGGTCTACTCCTACGCCAGCCAGTACGCCGACAGCGGCGTGTTCGCCGTCTACGCCGGCTGCGCGCCCGGCAAGGTCGACGAGGTGCTGGACCTGACCCGTGCCGAGTTGGCCCGGGTGGCGGCCGAGGGGGTCACCGAGGCCGAGCTGGCCCGGGGCAAGGGGATGAGCAAGGGCTCCTTCGTGCTGGGGCTGGAGGACACCGGGTCGCGGATGAGCCGGTTGGCCAAGGGCGAGCTGCTCTACGGCAACCTGATGCCGGTGGACGAACTGCTGGCCCGGGTGGACGCGGTGACCCTGGCCGATGTGAACGGGCTCGCGGCCGAGCTGCTCTCCCGACCGATGTCGCTGGCCGTGGTCGGCCCGTTCGACGAGTCCGCGTTCACCGTCACGGGCTGACCGAGCCACCTTCGTCGCGGGCTCGCCGAGGTGGCGGTGTCCCGCCCCGGTCGACCCTCCACCTCCCCGAGCTGGCGTCGATCATGCGCGGTGGCGGACCGGCGGGTGGGGCGCGTCCCGATTGGGATAGGTTGTGCCCGTGACTGACGTGTGGGGGAAGGGCCCGGCCGAGGCGGCCCGGGTCGGCGTGCTGGGTGCCCGGGGCCGGATGGGCATGGAGGTCTGCAAGGCCGTCGACGCCGCCCCCGACCTGGAGTTGGTCGCGGCCGTGGACCAGGGCGACGACCTCGCCGAGGTGGCCGACGCCGGCGCCGGCGTGATCGTCGACTTCACCACCCCCGACGCCGTGATGGACAACCTGCGCTGGTGCGTCGAGCGGGGCATCCACGCCGTGGTGGGCACCACCGGCTTCACCGGGCAGCGGCTGGACCAGGTGCGCGGCTGGCTGGCCGACCGGCCCGGGGTCGGCGTGGTGATCGCGCCCAACTTCGGCATCGGCGCGGTGCTGATGATGCAGTTCGCGGCCCGCGCGGCGCGGCACTTCGAGTCGGTCGAGATCGTCGAGCAGCACCACCCGCGCAAGCTGGACGCGCCCAGCGGCACCGCCACCCACACCGCCCGCCTGATCGCGGCGGCCCGCGCCGAGGCCGGGCTCGGCCCCGCGCCGGACGCCACCCGCGACGAGGTGCCCGGCGCCCGCGGCGCCGACATCGACGGGGTACGCGTGCACGCGGTCCGCGCCACCGGCCTGGTCGCCCACCAGGAGGTGCTGTTCGGCACCACCGGCGAGACGCTGACCATCCGGCACGACTCGTACGACCGGGCCTCGTTCATGCCCGGCGTGCTGCTGGCGGTGCGCGAGGTCGCCCGCCGGCCGGGTCTCACCGTCGGCCTGGACGCCCTGCTCGACTGAGCGCCCCGGCGTTCCGCGGGTGCGCAACGGCGATCAGGCGGTATCGCCCGTGGCGGGGGCAGGCTGAGCGCATGAACCGGAACGACGGACTCACCGGCCTCCTCGACGTCCTCCAGGCGGCTCTCGACGATCCGGCGACGAGCCCGGCGGGTCTCGCCGCCCGGGCCCACCTGTCCCGGTTCCACTTCGACCGGCTGGTCGCCGCGGCCACCGGCGAACCGCCGGGCGCGCTGCGCCGGCGACTGCTCCTGGAACGGGCGGCGTACCGGCTCGTCACCAGCGACCGGACCGTCCTCGACATCGCGGTCGAGGCCGGGTACGGCTCGCACGAGGCGTTCAGCCGCGCCTTCCACCGGTCGTACGGACTCGTCCCGACCGCGGTGCGGCGGCGCCCGCCGCTGGTCTTCCGCGAGCTGGAGCTGCCCTGCCCGAGCGGCGTCCACTTCCAACCGCCCGGTGGCCTGCGGCTGCCGGCCGCACGTCAGGAGACCCCGATGAACGTGCTCCAACACCTCGTCGACCACCACGTCGAGACGCTCACCGCGATCATCGACCGCGCCGGCGGCCTCGACGAGCAGGTTCTCGACCGGCCCGTCACCGTGTCGGTGGAGACGATCGACGAGCAGCCGACGTTGCGCTCGCTGATCAACGCGATGGTCACCCAGGAGGAACACTGGCTGTCGGCGCTGCGCGGCGGCGACTGGCCCGACGAGAGCGACCGGTCGGTGCGCGGCCTGGCCGCCCGGCACGCGGTCGCCGGGCGGGACTGGCGGGCGTTCGTCGCCCGGACGCTCGCCGACGGCACCCTCGCGGACACCTTCGTCGACACCACCTGTACGCCGCCGGCCACCCACACGCTGGGCGGCACCATCGGTCACGTGATCACCTTCGCCGCCGTGCGTCGGACGCTGGCGATCGGCGCCCTGCGCAGTGCCGGGGTCACCGACCTGGGCGCCGGCGACCCCCGCCCGTACCTCGACCGCGCCGCCCGCGGGTAAGGAGGGGCCCCCTGTTAACGCATTCTGCATAACAGGGGGCCCCTCCTAACTCGCCTGCGGGCGCGGCTCGGCGAAATGGATGGTCGGCGGGTGGGGGCGGTCCTAGGCTGGCGATCATGATCGACTCTGGGGAGCGTGACCGCCTCGGCCGCCGGGTGACCCTGCGGCCGGTGGACGACGACAACTGGCGGCCGGTGGCCGACGTGGCGCCGCGCGACGACCAGCGCGACTTCGTGCCGGCCCTGGCCGCCCGTTACCTGCTGCTGACCGCGCACTCGGACGTCTGGAACTCGCTCGCCGTCTACGCCGACGACACCGTGGTGGGGCACGTCATGTGGGGCGTGGACGACGACGGTTCGCGCTGGATCGGCGGCATGGTGATCGACGCCGCCGAGCAGGGCCGGGGCCTGGGCCGCGCCACGGTGCGCACGCTCGCCGGCCGGCTGGCCGAGGCGGGCCACCCGATTCGCCTGAGCTACCACCCCGACAACACCGCGGCGGCAGCCCTCTACACCTCTCTCGGCTTCCACCCACGGGCGCCATGGAGGACGACGAGCTGGTGGCTGAACTCCTCCCGTCCTGACCCGCCCCACTCACCCTCACGGTGATCAAGGAGTTCGCGTCAACCCTGGGCCGTCGGGTCGGGGCCGAGCCCGCGCTGCGACAGCGTCGATCACGAAGTTGGCGGGAGTGGGGGAGATCCACAAGGCCGCCAACTTCATGATCGACGCGTGGGGGCGAGGGAGAGGGGCGTGCGGGGGGTCGGGATGTGGGTCGGGTAGCCGGTCAGGGTGGGGTGGCCGGTGTGGTCGACCTCCGCGGTGACCGGGGCGCCGGCGATGCGCAGGTTCGACGCGCTCAGCGCGCCCAGCTCGGGACCGGCCAGCGGGCGCAGGTCGACCCGACCGTTCGGCACGTCGGGATAGACGCCCAGACCGGCCTGGAGCAGCAGCACGGAGGCCGCCGCGGACCAGGCCTGTGGGCGGCAGGCGGCCGGGTAGGGCACCGGCCGGCCGAGCGTGGCCCGGTCGTCGCCGCCGTACAGCTCGGGCAGGCGGTAGTCGAACGCCTCGGCGGCGGCGAGCAGGCCGTCGGCGAGGCGGAGCGCCGCCGCCCGGTGCCCGTCGCGGGCCAGCCCGGCGAGCACGATCGCGGTGTCGTGCGCCCAGATCGAACCGCAGTGGTACGACAGCGCGCTGAAGCCGGCGTCGTCGGTGGACATGGTGCGCAGCCCGAAGCCGCCGGCCATCGCCTCGGTGGAGAGCAGCGCCGCGACCTGGGCCGACTCGGGGCCCGACAGCAGCCCGGTGCCGAGCAGGTGGCCGATGTTGCTGGTCAGCGAGTCCACCGGGCGCTTGTCCCGGTCCAGGGCCAGCGCGGGCTGCGGGCCGTGCCGGCCGTCGACCCAGAACGTGGCCCGGAACCGCTCGGCGAGCCGGTCGGCGTATCCGCGCCAGCGGTCGGCGCCGGGTCGGCCGAAGGCCTCCAGCAGGTCCGCACCGTTCACCGCGGCCTGGTAGGCGTATCCCTGCACCTCGGCCAGCACGATCGGCGGCGCGGCCAGCCGGCCGTCGCGGAAGCGCACCGCGTCGCCGGAGTCCTTCCAGCCCTGGTTGGCCAGGCCGTGGCCGGTGGAGTCGACGTACTCGACGAAGCCGTCGCCGTCGGCGTCGGCGTGCTCGTCGAGCCAGCGCAGCGCCGCCTCCAGGTGCGGCAGCAGCGGCTCGATCTCGTCGGCGGGCAGGCCCCAGCGCCAGGCGTCGTGCAGCAGGTTGACCCAGAGCATGGTGGCGTCGACGGTGCCGTAGTAGGCCGGCGGCAGCCGGAGCCCCTCGTTCGGGGCGAACTCGTGCCGTCGTAGCTCGTGCAGGATCTTGCCGGGTTGCTCGCCGGTGGCCGGGTCGACGCGGGTGCCCTGCCGGCGGGCGAGCACGCGCAGCGTGCCGGCGGCCAGGCCGGTGCCGAGCGGCAGCATCATCCGGGCGGCCCAGAGGCTGTCCCGGCCGAACAGGGTGAGGAACCAGGGCACGCCGGCGCCGAGGAAGACGTCCCCGGGGTGGGCGGGTTCGGCCAGCCGCAGCCCGCGCAGGTCGGCCAGGGAGCGGTCGAGCAGTCGCAGTAGACGGCGGTCGTCGGCGTCGACGCGCGGCTCGGCCCAGCTCGCGTCGGGCGGGGCGGCGGTCACCACGGCCCGGGGGTCGGTGACGGCGAGCCGCCACCGCAGCGTGACCGAGGTGCCCGGGTCGACGGTGACCGGCCAGCTCAGGCGCGGGTTGACCGCGCGCGCACCGGCGGCGTCCACGGTGGCGCCCTCGCCGGTGACGGTGACGGTCAGCCCGTCGGCGGCCCACCGGACCCGGCCCGGCTCGTCGGTCCCGGCCGCGAGCGGGACGACCGCCTGCCCGATCTTGACCTGCTCGATCGGGGCGAGGTCGCAGGCCAGGTCGACGGTGACGGTGGTGCGGACCAGCTCGGTGGCGGTGGAGGAGACGACGATCTCCTCGGTGAGCCCACGCGGGCCGGCCTGCCGGGTGCGCTCCACCCGGACGGTCGGGTCGGGGGTGGGGTCGCCGAGCCAGCGGGCCAGGCTGACGAAGCGGACGTCGTGCGGACCGGTGGCGCCGCCGGCGATCGGTTCCGGCTCCCGCTCGTTGAGGCGCAGCTCGGCGCGGGAGAGCACCCGGGCGTCGGCGTGGAAGACACCCTGAACGCCGTGCGGGCGGAGCTGACCGGCCGCGTCGCCGAGCGCGCTGGGTGGGGGCGTGCACCACGCCGACCAGGTCGTGCAGCAGCGGCTGGAGGTGGCGTTCGGTCATCGGGGGAACTCCTGGTGCTGATCGGTGGCGGCGGACGTCTTGACAGATGGCCGCGGCCGGGCGCACAGTGCGAAACATTCCAGAAACTTTGAACGATCTAATCCTGCCCCATCGGCATTGGATCGTTCAAAGTAGCCGAGAGGGATTTCGTGGGAGAAAAGGTAACCATCGCAACGGTGGCCCAGCGCGCCCAGGTCAGCCGGCAGACCGTCTCCAATGTGCTCAACACGCCGCACATCGTCCGCGAAGACACCAGGCGTCGGGTGCACGAGGCGATCGCCGCGCTCGGCTACCGGGCCAACCAGGCCGCGCGGCAGATGCGGACCGGACGGTCCCGGCTCATCGCCGTCCGCATCGAACCCACCCGCGACGGCATCAACGGCTCGGTCCTCGACCGCTTCCTGCACGGCCTCACCGAGACCGCCGACGCCGCCGGCTACCGGGTCCTGCTCTACACCGCCGTCGGCGACGACCAGGAGATCGCCACCTACGACGACCTGCTCGGCGCGTACGACCTGGACGCGTTCGTACTCACCGGCACCAAACACGGCGACCCGCGCACCGCGTGGCTGGCCGAGCGGGAGGTGCCGTTCGTGACGTTCGGCCGGCCCTGGGACACCCCCGAAGCGCACCCCTGGGTCGACGTCGACGGCGCCGCCGGCACCGCCCAGGCCACCCGGCACCTGCTCGCCGCCGGGCACCGCCGGATCGCCTTCCTCGGCTGGCCCGCCGGCTCGGGCGTCGGCGACGACCGGCGCGCCGGCTGGCGTACCACGATGGCGGAGGTCGGCCTGGACGGCGCCGCACCGGACCGCGCCACCGAGGACGGCATCGCCGAAGGGGAGCGCGAGTCACGCGCGCTGCTCGCCCTCGACGCGCCGCCGACCGCGGTGGTCTGCGCCAGCGACTCGCTGGCCCTCGGCGCCTGGCAGGCCGCCCGCGACACCGGGACCGACCTCGCCGTCGTCGGCTTCGACGACACCCCGGTGGCCGCCGCGGTCGGCCTGAGCAGCGTCAGCCAACCGCTCGGCGAGGCCGCCGCCCGCTGCGTCGAGCTGCTCACCGGCGTGCTCGACGGCCAGCCACGAGACCCCCAACTCCTGCTCCATCCCTCGCTGGTGCTCCGGCACACGGCGTGACCCCATCCCCCACCAGGAGAGACAGATGACACCTCGGATTCTCACCCGGGCCGCGGTGGCCGGCGTCGCCGCCGTCGCCCTGCTCGGCTCCGCCGCCTGCGGAAGCGGCTTCGACGACTCGGCCGACGACGCCAAGCAGTCCAGCGGACCGGCCAACCTCCAGATCCTGATCGGCTCGTCAACAACCGGCTGCTCAGGGGGAAGGGCTTCTTCCGCAGCGCGTTCTACTTCCCCTCGGTCACCAGTTCGGTGGCGATCAGCGTGGTGTTCCTGTTCCTGTTCGCCAACTCCGGCGCGGTCAACCGGCTGCTCGCCCTGCTCGGCCTCGACGGGCCGGAGTGGTTCGCCGACGGCCGGGGCGTGCTGCACCTGCTGCTCGGCGCGTTCGGGGTGGACAACCCGCCGGCCGCGCTCACCTCCGGCGGCCCGTTCGGGCTGAGCTGGTGGGAGTGGCTCTCCGGGCCGAGCGTCGCGATGACGTCGATCATCACCCTGGTCATCTGGACCACCTCCGGCACGTTCATGCTGATGTACCTGGCCGCGTTGCAGAACGTTCCGGTGGCGCTCGACGAGGCCAGCACGCTCGACGGGGCGACGCGCTGGCAGCGCTTCCGCCACGTCACCCTGCCGCTGATCAAGCCCACCACGTTCCTGGTGGTCACGCTGGGACTGATCGGCTCCTGGCAGGTCTTCGACCAGGTGTACGTGATGAGCCAGGGCGACCCGGCCAAGACCACGCTCACCCCGGCGTACCTGTCGTACCGGACCGCGTTCCGGGACTTCGACTACGGCTCCGGCGCGGCCATCTCGTTCGTGCTGTTCCTGATCATCATCCTGCTCACCCTGTTCCAGCGCCGGCTGATGGCCGACCGGGACGGCACCCGGCGTGGCCGGTGGTGGCGGCGACGCGTACCGGAGGGGTCCTGACATGGCCGTGCTGACCGACCGGCCGGCGCCCGTCGCGCGTCGCGCCGACCGCGCGCCGCGCGCCTGGGTCAACCGCTTCCTCGGGTACGCCGTCCTGATCTTCTTCGGGCTGGTCTACCTCTACCCGTTCGTCATCCAGCTCGCGAACTCGCTCAAGACCGAGCCGGACGCGGCGGCCAACCCGCTCTCGCCGTTCCCCGACCCGCTCTCGCTGGCCGGCTTCGAGCGGATCTTCGCCGGCACCAACTTCCCGCTCTGGCTCGGCAACTCGCTGCTGGTCACCGTGCTGGTCACGCTCGGCCGGGTGTTCTTCGACTCGCTCGCCGGCTACGCGTTGGCCCGGCTGCGGTTCCGGGGCCGGGCCGGGCTGTTCGCCGCGGTCATCGCGGTGATGGCGGTGCCCGGCGTGGTGCTGCTGATCCCGAAGTTCCTGGTGCTCAAGCAGATCGGCCTCTACGACAGCTACGCCGGCCTGATCGTGCCGCTGCTCGCCGACGCGGCCGGCGTCTTCATCATGAAGCAGTTCTTCGAGTCGATCCCGGTGAGCGTGGAGGAGGCGGCCCGGATCGACGGCGCCTCCGTGTTCCGCACGTTCTGGTCGGTGGTGCTGCCGATGGCCCGGCCGGCCCTGATCACGCTGACCATCCTGTCGTTCCAGGGCTCCTGGAACGAGTTCCCGCACAGCCTCGTCTCGGTGCAGGACCCGGACCTGTTCACGCTGCCCCGCGGCTTGGCCGACCTGGTCAGCGGCTCACTCGGCTCGGGCACCCAGTATCCGCTGAAGCTCGGCGCGGCGCTGCTGGCCACCATCCCGGTGGCGGTGCTGTTCGTGATCTTCCAGCGTTACTTCGTCCGGGGCGCCAACGAGGGCGCGGACAAGGGGTGAGCGGTGGCCGGCGGTCCCGCCCCGTGCCGGGACCGCCGGTGTCGCCCGTCAGGTGTCAGACCGGCGGCCGGGCGCGAACTCATCCCCGCGCGGGCGTATTTTCCTCCGGAACGCTCACGTGCAGCCTGAGCTGGGGGACCAGCATGTCGTCCACGTCCAGCGCCCGGGTCGCGCCGTCCGGCTCCCAGCCGGTCGAGCCGAGGAACGCGCGGGTCGCCGCGTCCGCGTCGAACGCCCACGCCACGGCCCGGGCGAAGCCGTCCGCGCGCCACTGGTCGACAGCGGCGGCGAGCAGCCGGCTGCCGTGCCCGCGCCGGCCCCAGCGCGGCTCGACCAGCAGGTCGGTCACCGCCACCACCCCCGAGGCGAGCGCGTCGACCGGCTCGCCCGGGGCGAGCGCCTCGGCGTCGGCCGGACCGGAGGCGGCGAACCCCACCAGATAGGATTGCGCGGCCTGTTCGACGGCGACCAGCACCCGGTGCGCGCCCGAGGGCGGCTCCTGCACCGCCGCGCCCCACCGCCGGGCGAGGTACGCCTCGTCCAGGTTGTCGAGCACGTGCCGGGGCAGGATCCGGCGGTACGCGACCCGCCAGGTCGCGAGCTGGATGCGGGCGATCTCGGCGACGTCCTCGGGACGCGCGGGGCGGACGTAGCCTTCAGCCATGGCACGTGAGCCTACGCAGGGCGAGGAGGGTGACGGTGGCGCAGGGTGCCGGGCGGACGACCGCGCAGGTCGTCGCCGTGGCGGCGCTCGCCGCGGCGGTCACCGGGTTCCTCTCCGTGGCGGCGGTCCGGCACGGCTTCTTCGACCTGCGGGTCTACCACGGCGCGCTGACCTACTGGGCGCGCGACGGCGGGGAGATCTACGACTTCCTCAAGGCCGGCACCCAGTACGGCTTCACCTACCCGCCGTTCGCGGCGCTGGTCATGCTGCCCATGGCGTACCTGCCGTGGAACGCCGCGATCGTGGTGAGCGTCGCGGCGACGGTGGTGGTCAGCGCGGTGGTGATCTGGTGGCTGCTGGACCCGGTGGCCCGCCGCTGCGGCTGGACCCGATGGTTCACCCTCGCGGTCGCGCTCTGCCTCGCCGCCGCGTACGAGCCGATGCGCGAGACGGTGAACTTCGGGCAGGTCAACATGCTGCTGCTGTTCCTGGTGGCGGTGGACCTGCTCCGGTTGCTGCCGGGGGGCAACCGCTGGGCCGGGGTGGGCATCGGGCTGGCCACCGCGATCAAGCTGACCCCGGGCATCTTCGTCGTCTACCTGCTGGTCACCGGCCGCTGGCGGGCCGCCGCGACGGCGATCGGCTCGGCCGCCGTCGCTACGCTGGTGGCCGCCGGCCTCTTCCCAGACGCGTCGAGGGAGTTCTGGACCGAGGCGCTGTGGAACACCGACCGGGTCGGTGAGCTGGCGTTCGTCTCCAACCAGTCGCTGCGCGGGGTGGTCGCCCGGCTCGACCCGGAGCACCCGAGCACGCTGGCCTGGCTGGTGCTCGTACTGGTCACGCTGGTCCTCTGGGGATGGCGCTGCCGGGCGGCGGTGGCCGCCGGCGACGAGGCCACCGGCCTGGCCCTGACCGGCGCGGTGATGTGCCTGGTCAGCCCGGTGACCTGGGTGCACCACCTGGTCTGGCTGCTGCCCGGCCTGATCCTGCTCGTCGACAACGGCATGGCGGCGCCCGCCCGGGGGCGCCGGCGCCGCGTGCTGCTGGCCGCCGCGCTGATCGGGTACGCGCTGCTGTGCAGCCGGATCGTCTGGGCCTGGGAGAAGGACTTCACCGGTGCGGACGGCTTCCTGGGCAGCAACACCTACGTCTGGATCAGCCTGGCGCTGCTGGTCGGCCTGCCGATCCGCCGCCGGGCGACGCCGGCGCGCCCGGACGGGCCCGCTCGGGCGGTCGGCCCGGCCGGGTCAGCCGTCGAGCCGACCGGTGTACCGCAGCTCGCGGAGGACGACCGGGTCGCGCCCACCGTGCAGCGGCACCGGATAGGTGGACTCCTCGCCGTCCGGTGAGTGCCCGGCCCGTTCGTAGAAGCGGCGCGCCCGGGCGTTGTCGGCGAGCACCCAGAGTCGATAGTCCGTCCATCCCCGCTCCGCCAGGCCGGCCCGGGCGGCCGCCAGCAGCGCCCGGCCGGCGCCGGAACCCCAGTGCGCCGGTTCCAGGTAGATGGCCAGCAGTTCGCCGTGCGCCGGGTCGAGGTCGCTGCGGTCCTGGTTGTTGCGGTAGGGCCCGAACGTGGCGAAGCCGGCGACCACTCCGTCGGCCTCGGCGACCAGCGTGGTGAACGGGTGTTCCGGGTCGGCGGTGCCGAGGTCGCGGCGGCGCTGCGCCCAGGCGCGCGGGTTCAGCCGGCGCAGCACCTCGTCCGGCATGATCCCGGCGTAGCCGGCCTGCCAGCCGTGGATGTGCACCCGGGCGATCGCCTCGGCGTCGTCCGGCTCCTCCCGGCGGATGGTGAGCACCTGTCCGTTGTATGCCCCGACGGGCGAGGGGTCCAGCCGCCGCACCGGCGACGTCGTAGGCGTGGATTAGGGTCCCGACGATGGCCGCACCGGAATCGCTCTCGCTCGCCCAGGCCCGCCGGGTCGCCCTGGCCGCCCAGGGCTTCGCCGACCCGGCGCCCAACGGCGTGCCCACCCGCCGGCACCTGCGCCGGGTGCTCGACCGGGTCGGGTTGATCCAGATGGACTCGGTCAACGTGCTCCAGCGCGCCCACTACCTGCCGCTCTACAGCCGGCTCGGGCCCTACCCGACCGCCCTGCTCGACACCGCCGCCTACCGCCGCCCCCGCGAGCTGTTCGAATACTGGGCGCACGAGGCCTCGCTGGTCCCGGTGGGGCTGCACCCGGCGCTGCGCTGGCGGATGGCCAAGGCGCGCGACGACGCCTGGGGCGGGATGCGCCGGATCGCCCAGGAGCAACCCGAGCTGGTGGCGTGGGTGCGCGACGAGGTGGCCGCCCGCGGCCCGCTCACCGCGGCCGAGATCGAGCACGACGCGCCCCGGGAGACCGGCAACTGGGGCTGGAACTGGTCGACCGTGAAGCGGGCGCTGGAGTTCCTCTTCTGGTCCGGCGAGGTCACCGCCGCCGACCGCACCAGCTCGTTCGCCCGCCGCTACGACCTGCCCGAGCGGGTGCTGCCGGCGGCGGTGCTGGACGCGCCCACCCCGACCGACGCGCAGGCGCACCGCACCCTGGTCGCGATCGCGGCCCGCGCGCTCGGCGTCGCCGCCGAGCCGGAGCTGCGCGACTACTTCCGGTTGCCGGTGGCCGGCGCCCGGCGGGCGCTCGCCGAGCTGGTCGAGGCGGGCGAGCTGACCCCGGTCACGGTGCAGGGCTGGCGGCAGCCGGCCTACCTGCACGCCGAGGCCCGGCTGCCGCGCTGGGTGCGGGGCAACACGCTGGTCAGCCCGTTCGACCCGCTGGTCTGGGAGCGGGCCCGCGCCGAGCGGCTGTTCGGCTTCACCTACCGGATCGAGATCTACGTGCCGGCGCCCCAGCGGGTCCACGGCTACTACGTGCTGCCGTTCCGGCAGGGTGAGCGCTTCACCGCCCGGGTCGACCTGAAGGCCGACCGGAAGGCCGGCGTGCTGCTGGTGCCGGCCGCCTGGGCCGAGCCGGGCGTCGACCGGGGGGAGACCGCCGTGGCGCTCGCCGCCGAGCTCTACCGGCTGGCCGGCTGGCTCGGCCTGGACGCGGTCGCCCCGCCCGCCGCCGGCGACCTGGCTGCTCCGCTGGCCGCCGCGTTGGTGGGCGTGGCGGGTGTACGGTGAGCGCGTGACGAGCGTTGACCGGCCTGCCACCGCGCCCGACCCGCACGCGCATGCCGAGGTGGCGGCGTGGCCGGCCGGGGTGGCCTACCAGCCGGTCGAGCCGGACCGGTTCACCCGGATGGTGTTGCGCCTGCACGCCCGCGCCCCGCGCTGGGCGGTGCCGTTGGCCGCGCTCGGCTGCGTCGGCCTCGGCATGACCTACGCGCTGATCAGCGATCCCACCCAGAGCGACCCGGACGCCCGGCCGACCTGCCTGCTCAAGCTCACCACCGGGCTGGACTGCCCGGGCTGCGGCGGCACCCGCGCCCTCTGGTACGTGCTGCACGGCGACCTGCCGGCGGCCGCCCGGCACCATTTCCTGTTCGTCTTCGCGCTGCCGTTCCTGGCCTGGCTCTTCGTCGCCTGGGCCGGCAACCGGGCGTTCGGCTGGCGGCTGCCCGAGTTGCAGCTCAGCCCGAAGGTGATCGGCGTGTTCCTGGCCGCCTGGGCGGTCTTCTCAGTGGTCCGCAACCTGCCCTGGGCGCCGTTCCCCTCGCTCTACGTCTGACCGCTGCGGGTCGGCGCTGCTCGGGTTCAGCGCTGCTCCGCGACCGAGCGTGGGTGACCACACCGTGTGACGGCCGCTCCACCGCCCGCTGCTTTGCGCGATATACCTATCAGTCATAGTTATGACTGATAGGTATATCGCTTTCTGGGCTTGTGTCCTGCGGGAGCCGACACGCCGAGACTCCCGGGCCTTCCGGCTCGGCGAGACGTCGGCCACGGGGGCCGGCCCCAGGTGCTGGTCGGCCGCGTGCCCGATTTCCTCGGGGGGCGGGCGGCAACTACAGTCCTCGGCATGCCGGAGATGGTGCAGCCCCAGGTCAAGCTGATCGCGTGGACGCAGTTCCAGGCGCCGGACGAGGTGCCGTGGTCGACCGACGCCGACGGCGGGCAGGCGCTCGCCGAGTTCGCCGGGCGGGCCTGCTACCAGAGCTGGAAGAAGCCGAACCCGGCCACCGCGACCAACGCCGGCTACCTGGCGCACATCCTCGACGTCGGCCACCTGAGCGTGCTGGAGCACGGTTCGGTGAGCTTCTACTTCAGCGGCGTCTCGCGGTCGTTCACCCACGAGCTGATCCGGCACCGGCACTTCTCCTACTCGCAGCTCTCCCAGCGTTACGTGCCCGAGCGGGACGCGGCGATGGTCGAGCCGGCGGTGATCGCCGAGGACCCGGAGCTGCACAAGCGGTTCGTCGAGGCGTCCGAGGCGGCGGTGCGGGCGTACACCGATCTGCTGGCGGGGTTGGAGGCCCGCTTCACCGACGAGCCCAACCCGACGCTGCGCCGCAAGCAGGCCCGGCAGGCGGCCCGGGCCGTGCTGCCGAACGCGACCGAGACGCGGATCGTGGTGACCGGCAACTACCGCGCCTGGCGGCACTTCGTGAAGATGCGCGCCACCGAGCACGCCGACGTGGAGATCCGCGAGCTGGCGGTGGAGTGCCTGCGCCAGCTCCAGGGCGTGGCGCCGAACGTCTTCGCCGACTTCGTGATCTCCACGCTGCCGGACGGCACCGAGGTGGCGGCGTCGCCGCATGCCGAGTGACTCGTCGCCCTTCGCCGCCGGGGCACCGGTGGCCGTCCGCTAGGTTGTGAGCATGACGCACGACCACTCCGCCACCTCGGGCCGTGGCCCGTCGCGCCCGTTCGGGCGGGTGATCACGGCCATGGTGACGCCGTTCACCCCCGACGGCGCGCTCGATCCCGACGGCGCGGCCCGGCTGGCCCGCCACCTCGTCGACGAGCAGGGCAACGACGCGCTGGTGCTCAACGGCACCACCGGCGAGTCGCCCACCACCACCGACGCGGAGAAGGAGACGCTGATCCGCGCCGTGGTCGAGGCGGTCGGTGACCGGGCCCGGATCGTGGCCGGGGTGGGCACGAACGACACCCGGCACACCGTCGAGCTGGCCGCGCAGGCCGAGAAGGCCGGCGCGCACGGCCTGCTGGTGGTCACGCCCTACTACAACAAGCCGCCGCAGGCCGGGCTGCTGCGCCACTTCACCACCGTCGCGGACGCCACCGGGCTGCCGGTCATGCTCTACGACATCCCGCACCGCTCCGGTGTGGCGATCGCCACCGAGACGCTGGTGAAGCTCGCCGAGCACGGGCGGATCGTGGCGGTGAAGGACGCCAAGGGCGACCTGATCGCCACCTCCGAGGTGCTGGCCCGCAGCGACCTGGCGTTCTACAGCGGCGAGGACGCGCTGACCCTGCCGTTCCTGTCGATCGGCGCGGTCGGCGTGGTCGGCACGTCCACGCACTTCACCGGCGGGCAGACCAAGCAGATGATCGAGGCGTTCGAGGCGGGCGACACCGCCGGCGCGCTCGCGCTGCACCGTCGCCTGCTGCCGCTCTACACCGGAATCTTCCGCACCCAGGGCACGATCCTGGTCAAGGCCGGGCTCGCCGCCCAGGGCCTGCCGGCCGGCCCGGTGCGACCGCCGCTGGTGGACGCCACCGGCGACGAACTGGCCCAGCTGCGCGCGGACTGCGCCGCGGCGGGCCTGCCCCTGCCCGAATGACCCGACGACACGACGGACGCCGCGCGGCGGCGTCGCAGAATGAGGTGACGCGTGACCGAGGCGCACATCGAGGGTGAGCTGCCCCCGCCGCTGCCGGAGGGCGGCCTGCGGATCATGCCGCTCGGCGGACTCGGCGCCATCGGCCGGAACATGACCGTCTTCGAGTACGACGGCAAGCTGCTCGTCGTCGACTGCGGGGTGCTCTTCCCCGACGTCGAGCAGCCGGGTGTGGATCTGATCCTGCCCGACTTCGGCCCGATCCTGGACCGGCTGGCCGACGTGCAGGCGATCGTGCTCACCCACGGCCACGAGGACCACATCGGCGCGGTGCCGTACCTGCTCGCCCACAAGCCGGACATCCCGCTCGTCGGGTCCCAGTTCACCCTCGCGCTGGTCGAGGCGAAGCTGGCCGAACGGCGGATCCAGCCCTACACGCTGACCGTGCGGGAGGGCGGCCGGGAGCGGCTCGGCCCGTTCGAGTGCGAGTTCTTCGCGGTGAACCACTCGATCCCGGACGCGCTCGCGGTGGCCATCCGCACCCCGGCCGGCCTGGTGCTGCACACCGGCGACTTCAAGATGGACCAGCTCCCGCTGGACGGCCGGATCACCGATCTGGCCGGCTTCGCCCGGCTCGGCGCCGAGGGCGTCGACCTGCTGCTGTCCGACTCCACCAACGCGGAGATCCCCGGCTTCGTCACGCCGGAGCGGGAGATCGGCCCGGTGCTCGACTCGATCTTCGCGAAGGCCAAGGGGCGGATCATCGTCGCCTCGTTCGCCTCGCACGTGCACCGGGTGCAGCAGGTCTTCGACTCGGCGATCGAGCACGGCCGCAAGGTGGCGTTGATCGGCCGGTCCATGGTCCGCAACATGGGCATCGCCCGCGACCTCGGCCTGCTCAACATCCCGGCCGGCCTGGTGGTCAACATCGAGGAGGCCACCAACCTGCCGCCCGAGCAGATCGTGCTGATGTCCACCGGTTCGCAGGGCGAGCCGATGAGCGCGCTCGGCCGGATGGCCAGCGGCGACCACCGGCACATCACCATCGCGCCGGGTGACACCGTGGTGCTGGCCTCGTCGCTGGTGCCCGGCAACGAAACCTCGGTCTACCGGGTGATCAACCGGCTGGCCCGGGCCGGCGCCGTGGTGGTGCACAAGGACGTCGCCAAGGTGCACGTCTCCGGGCACGCCCCGGCCGGCGAGCTGCTCTACCTGCTCAACGTGGTGCGACCGAGCAACCTGATGCCGGTGCACGGCGAGTGGCGGCACCTGCGCGCGCACGCCCGGCTCGGCATCGAGTCCGGCGTCGCGGCGGACCGGGTGGTGCTGTGCGAGGACGGCGACGTGGTCGACCTGGTGGAGGGCCGGGCGAGCCTGGTGGGGCACGTGCGGAGCCGCTACGTCTACGTCGACGGCCTCGCCGTCGGCGACGTCAGCGAGTCGCTGCTCACCGAACGGCGGATCCTCGGCGACGGCGGGTTCATCGCCGCCACCGTGGTGGTCGACTCGGTCACCGGCAAGGTGGTCGCCGGCCCGACCGTCTCGGCGAAGGGCTTCTCCGAGGACCCGGACGCGTTCAACCCCGTGGTGCCGCTGGTCACCGACGCGCTCAACCGGGCCGCCGCGGACGGCATCACCGACCCGCACCAGCTCCAGCAGATCGTCCGCCGGACGGTCGGTCGCTGGGTCAACGACGCGTACCGCCGTCGCCCGATGATCGTCCCGACCGTCGTCGAGGTCTGACCCGACAGCTCCGCGCGCCGGTCCACCGTCCCCGGTGGGCCGGCGCCGTCGCGTTCCGGGTACGCCCCGACACGCCGCGTCGAAACCCCGTGCCGTCGTTCAACCGATCGGCGTACGTCTCCGTACTCCCTGCCGACCGGCGTGCCCCCGCGCCGGTCGGGAGGAGCGTGGCGGATGGACCGCAGACGGATGACAGCCATCGGTGTCGTGGTGGCGGCGGCCGGGTTGACGGCGGCGGTGACGCTGCCGTCGTTCGCCGGTGAGGAACCCCGGCGGGCCGCGCCGACGGCCGACGGCGTCGCCCCGGAGGTCCTGGACGCGCTCGGTCGCGACCTGTCGCTCACCCGCGACCAGGCGGTACGCCGGCTGAAGACCGAACGCTGGGCGGCCGGCACGGTCCCCAGGCTGACCCGCACCGAGGTCTGCGCCGAGCCGGGCGACTCGGGTGGCGCGTGGCTCTCCGGCGACCAGGCGCAGGGCGTCACCTCCGGCGGCTCCGGCGACTGCACCCGGGGCGGCGTCACGTTCTTCCAGCCGGTCAACGAGATCCTCCAGCGCAACAACCTGACGCTGGTCACCGCCGGCGGCCAGCAGGCGCCCGCGGAGCCGCCGGCCGGTGGTGGCGAAACCGCCCCGCCGGCCAGCGTGCCGCCCGCCCCGCCGGCCGCCGACACCGGGTGCTCCGGCCAGGTCAGCCGGAGCGGCCGGATCGTCGCCGGGCGGGCCCAGGTGCAGCCGGACGGCCGCTTCTTCCGGGTGGCCGGCGGCGCGCAGGACGCCTGCCTCACCGCACCGGACGGCGCCCGGGTGGTGTTGGAGCTGCAACGCTTCACCGGCGGCACGTTCCGCACGGTGGCCCGCGCCGACAACGCCGACGGCATGGCGAAGTTGACCGCCGACACCCCGGCCGGCGCCTACCGCTACCGGGTCGTCGGACTGGCCGGCTCGGGCGAGTACACGCTGGCGTTCTCCGCCCGCTGACCGCCGCCCGGCGGTACCGAGACCGCGGCCCCCGACCCCCACCGCCCGGTGGTCGGGGGCCGCGCCGCGTCGGCGGCGCAGATCCTCCGGCACCCCCACCGCCCGGTGGTCGGGGGCCGCGCCGCGTCGGCGGCGCAGATCCTCCGGCACCCCCACCGCCCGGTGGTCGGGGGCCGCGCCGCGTGCGGTCAGGGCAGCGCGGCGACCGCGTCGGCGTAGGCCGTGCCGGTGCGGATCGCGGCGGCCACCAGCACGGCGAGCTGGACCGGCGCGACGCCGCAGGACAGGTCGGTGGTGATGCCGGCGGCCAGCACCAGCGTCTCGTCGTCGGGCTGGTGCACGTAGGCGGCGGGCAGCAGCCGGTCGTGGTTCCAGACGTTGCAGAACGCGTACGCCTCGGCGCGGCGGGCGGCCGGCAGCCGGCGGGCCGCCACCACCCGGGAGTGCAGCACGTCGCCGTGCCGGCCGAGCCGGCGGAACTGGATCGTCGCCTCGCCCCACCGCCCGGCCAGCGTGCCGTCGGGCTCCACGGTGTACGCCTCGCCGCGACCGTCGAGCACGGCGGCGAGCGCCGCCAGGTCGAGCGGGGCCGGCTCGTCCGGGTGGGCCGGGTCGGGTCCGGCCTCCTCGACCGCCGGTTCGTCGTCGAACTCGCTCTCGGCGGCCAGCGACACCGGCCCGGCGAGCGGGCGTTCGGCCAGCCAGGAGGCGATCCGCCCGGACTGGTGACCGGTGCCGTTGCGGGCGTCGAAGCTGCCCGCCAGTGCGGTGGCCAGGGCCTGCAACTGCGCGCCGAGCGTGGCCACGTCCACCTCGGCGGCCGGCCGGGAACCATGCCCGGGGCGGTGGATCCGCCGCCCGCCGAGACCGGCCTCGGTGGCCAGCCCGCAGAGCAGCGCGCCCGCCGCGGCGAACTCCATCGCGGACAGGTCGTCGGCCGGGTGGTCCAGCCGGGGCAACTGCTCGGTCAGCAGCTCCAGACCTCGGTGCGGGTAGCCGCCCAGCGCGCAGAACCGCAGGTGCGTGGCGAGCAGCGGGAAGGCGGTGCGTTCCCGGCGGTGCCGGCGGTAGGCGCGCACGTGCGCCCGCGCCGCCTCCACCACCGCGCCGGTGCGCAGCCACGGAAGCAGCCCCGCGGCGAGGGACCGTTCCGGCTGGTCGGTGCAGCCCCCCGGGTCGGCCGAGGCGAGCGTCGCCAGGGCCGCCGCCGGCTCGCCCCAGCCGGCCAGCAGGTCGGCCCGCCGCGCCGGCGCGCAGCCCGGGCAGCCGCCCACCGGGTCCGCCGTGTCGCCCGCGCTCCAGTGCGCGTACGCGTGTCGGGCCGCCGGCTCGTCGCCGAGGTGGTCGGCGAGGCGGCAGCGCAGCTCGCCGACCGGCGTGGCGTCCGGGCCGAGGTCGTCGGTGAGCGTGTCCAGCAGGGACCGGGCCTGGTCCAGCCCCACCCGGGGGGTGCCGAAGAGCGCCTCGACCGCCTGCCGCTGGTGTCGACGCAGCCGGGTCAGGTCGTCGGCGTCGAGCAGCCCGGGGTGCCGGGCCAGCGTGGCCCGCAGGTGGCCGACCGGCTCCACGGTCCGCCACCGCTCACCCAGGTGCAGGTACGCCTCGACCAGCGCGAAGCGCGCCGCGGCGGCGGTGCGCGGGTCGCCGGTGGCGTCGGCGCGGGCGGCGATGCGCGCCAGCTCGGCGCAGCGTTCGGCACCGTCGGGCCGGTCCCGGGCGTCGGCGAGCGCGGCGGTCAGCCCCCGGTCGCGGGCGGTGGTCACCGGGCCGGCCCGCCGGTCAGCTCGGCGACGGCGTCGGCGAGCTGGCAGCCGGTGGTGACGCCGCAGTCGACCAGCCGGTCGAGCTGGTGCGGAGTCACCCCGCGCTCCAGGTCGGTGGTGACCTCGCCGCAGACCTGGGCCGTCCCGTCGTCGGCGACGTGCACGTACGCCTTGGGCCAGAGCCGGTCGTGGTTCCAGGTGTTGCAGAACGCGTGCAGCTCGGGCACGCGTTCGATGCCGAACCGGGGTGCGGTGACGGTGCGTACCTGGAACTGTTCGCCGGCCGCGCCGCGACGGTGGAACCAGACGAGGCTCCGCTCCCAGCGGCCGACCAGGGCGCCGTCGGGCTCCTCGACCACCGCGTACCCCCGGTGGGTGAGCACGGCGGCGATCAGCTCACCGGTCAGCGGACGCAGCGCCTGCGGAGGCCCGGCCAGCGGGCCGTCCGGACCGTCCTCGATCTCCGGCGACGCCATCGGGCATCCCTTCTGAGGCGAATAACACAAACGACGGTCCGATCCGTGCTGTGACACGCGGACACGACCCGGAAAAGCGGCGTTCCGCCGGGTGCCGCCGTTACCGTGACTCTATGGCGGGCCGTACCTCTCAGGCGAGCCGGCGGCGCGGCGCGTCGCCACGTGGCTCCACGAACAACCGTGCCCGGCAACCGGCGAAGAAGGCGGCGCGCAAGCCCGCCCGGCGGCGACCGGCCCGCGGGCCGAGCCCGGCGGCGTTCGTCGGCGGCGCGGTCAACGCCCTGTGGATGGGGCTGGCGCACTCGGTCGGGTGGGCGTTCCGGGCCGCCGGCCGGCAGGCCGCGTCCACCCGGGACCTCGACCCGGAGCACCGCCGCGACGGCGCCGGTCTGTTGCTGTTCGGGCTGGCCATCCTCGCCGCGGTCGGCATCTGGGGCGGTGGCGCCGGCCCGGTGGGCCGGCACCTGGCCGACACCGTGCGCCTCTTCGTCGGGGCGATCTCCATCGTGCTGCCGGTGCTGTTGATGGTCGGCGCGTGGCGACTGATGCGTACCCCGGTCGACCCGGAGCACCGCGGGCGCGGCCTGGTCGGTTGGGGTTCGATGCTGTTGGCCACCGCCGCGATGCTGCACATCGGGCAGAACCCGGTCGACGAGGTCCAGCGCGACTACGCCGGCGGCCTGGTCGGCGCCGGGGTGGGCGAGCTGCTGAAGTCCGCGGTGACCGCCTGGGTGGCGATGCCGCTGCTGATCCTGCTGCTGGTGTTCGGCCTGCTGGTGGTCACCGCGACCCCGATCAACCGGATCCCCGAGCGGCTCGGCCTGCGCGCCGACCCGGGCGCCCCGGAGGCCGTCGACGAGTCCGACGAGGTCGAGGCGCCGCCGAAGCCGGCGCGCAGGCGGCCGGCGAAGCGGCTCCCGCCGCCGCTCGACCCGGCGGAGCTGGACCCGGACGACGAGCTGGCCGGCGTCGACCTCCAGGACACCATCGTGCTGCCGCGCAAGATGCCCAAGGTGCCGGCGAACCGCAAGCCGGCCGAGCCGCCGGAGCACTCGCCGCTGCCCACCCGCGCCGAGCAGCTCGCGCTCACCGGGCTGGCCGGCGACTACACGCTGCCGCCGGCCAACCTGCTCGGCGCCGGGGCCGCGCCGAAGACCCGCAGCAAGGCCAACGACGAGGTGATCGCGGCGCTGACCGGCGTCTTCGAGCAGTTCGACGTGGACGCCGCGGTCACCGGCTTCACCCGGGGCCCGACCGTCACCCGCTACGAGGTCGAGCTGGGGCCGGGTGTCAAGGTCGAGCGGATCACCCAGCTCTCCCGCAACATCGCGTACGCGGTGAAGTCCCCGGACGTGCGGATCCTCAGCCCGATCCCGGGCAAGAGCGCGGTCGGCGTGGAGATCCCGAACACCGACCCGGAGAACGTGTCGCTCGGCGACGTGCTGCGCTCGCGCGCCGCCACCAGCGACCACCACCCGATGGTGGTGGCGCTCGGCAAGGACATCGAGGGCGGCTACGTGGTGGCCAACCTCGCGAAGATGCCGCACATCCTCATCGCCGGCGCCACCGGCGCCGGCAAGTCGTCCTGCCTGAACTCGCTGCTGGTTTCCATCCTGACCCGGGCCACGCCGGACGAGGTGCGGCTGCTGCTGATCGACCCGAAGCGGGTCGAGATGACCGGCTACGAGGGCATCCCGCACCTGGTCACACCGATCGTGACCAACCCGAAGAAGGCGGCCGACTCGCTGGAGTGGGTCGTGCGCGAGATGGACATGCGCTACGACGACCTCGCCGCCAACGGGGTCCGCCACATCGACGACTTCAACCGCAAGGTGCGCAACGGCGAGATCAAGGCCCCGCCGGGCAGTGAGCGGGAGATGCGGCCCTACCCCTACCTGCTGGTGATCGTGGACGAGTTGGCCGACCTGATGATGGTCGCGCCGCGCGACGTGGAGGACTCGGTCGTCCGGATCACCCAGTTGGCCCGTGCCGCCGGTATCCACCTGGTGCTGGCCACCCAGCGTCCCTCGGTGGACGTGGTCACCGGCCTGATCAAGGCGAACGTGCCGTCCCGGCTGGCGTTCGCCACCTCGTCGCTGGCCGACTCCCGGGTCATCCTCGACCAGCCCGGCGCGGAGAAGCTGCTCGGCCGCGGTGACGGCCTGTTCCTGCCGATGGGCGCGTCGAAACCGGTGCGGATCCAGGGCGCGTGGGTGACCGAGCGCGAGATCACCGACGTGGTCAAGTTCTGCAAGGACCAGCGCGAGCCGGAGTTCCGCCCGGACGTGCTCGCCCCGGTACAGGACAGCAAGAAGAAGATCGACGAGGACATCGGCGACGATCTCGACCTGCTGGTGCAGGCGGTCGAGCTGGTGGTCACCTCGCAGTTCGGCTCGACCTCGATGCTGCAGCGCAAGCTGCGGGTCGGCTTCGCCAAGGCGGGCCGGCTGATGGACCTGATGGAGACGCGGGGCGTGGTCGGCCCGTCCGAGGGTTCCAAGGCGCGTGACGTGCTGGTCAAGCCGGACGAGTTGGAAGAGGTCCTGGCCGGCCTGCGCGGCGGCGACTGACGTCGGACACGACGCGGGCCCGCCGGAACACCGGCGGGCCCGCGTGACGTGGCGGCCTCAGTTGGCGAGGACGGCGTAGCTGATGATCATGCCGAGCACCGCGCCGGCCACGCTGGCGGCGGCGGCGTACCAGCCGAGCGGCTTGTCGCCCAGCACCGCGCCGACGATGCCCAGCACGAGGCCGACCAGGCCGAACAGCGGCGGCAGGATGAAGATCGCGATGGCCGCGAAGACGAACGCGATGATGGTGCAGATCCGCGCGGCGCCGCTGCGCGGACGGGCGGTGGCGTGGACATCGGCCATGGGTTCCTCCGTGGGGTGATCTCTCTCGGTGAGCTGCGGATCACCTACCCCGACCGTGCGGCCGTCCAAACCGGATCGCGCATCGATCAGTGGAAGAGTTTCAGGCCGACCACGCCGGCGACCACCAGCAGCAGACTGGCGATCCGGGGCAGGTTCGCCGGCTCGCCGAGCGCGAACATGCCGACCAGTGCGGTGCCCGCCGCGCCGATCCCCACCCAGACCGCGTAGCCGGTGCCGACCGGGATGTCGCGCAGCGCGTACGCCAGGCCGGCCATGCTGCCGATCAGGGTGACCGCGAAGACGGCGGAGGGGAGGGGCGGGTGAAGCCGGAACTGCGGTCCAGGGCGATCGCCCACGCGGTCCTCAGCAGTCCGGAGAGCACCAGCACGATCCAGGCCATGAGTGTCACCTCTGACGGGCGGGCCCGGCCTGTCGCACCGGGCGGTGGTCGTGTTCCGCGGGGCGTCGTGCCTGACCGGGTACGCCCACCACTCGTCCGGGACGGCCCGAGGGCCGTCGTGGCCGACGCTAGCACCGGCCGGGCGGAACCGGGGGCGGGGTGAGAAAGCCCACCATCGCTGGAGTTGACACGGACTTCAGGTTGCACGATGGGGGCATGACCGTGCTCTTCTCCGACGAGGACGTCGCGGCGGCCGTGGACGCCCCGCTCACCGTCGCCGCCATGCGGGACGCGCTGCTCGCCGCGCACGAGGGGCGGCTGATCGCCCCGCCCCGGGCGTCCGCGCCGCTCGGCGCCGGCCGGATGGTGCTCACCGCCGGCCACCTCACCGGCGAGTGGTACGGCTTCCGCTCCTACGACACGTTCGGGCACCCGGAGAGCGGGCAACTCGTCGTGCTGCACGACGCGACCACGGGCGCGGTGCGCGCCATCGCCATCGGCGAGGAGCTGGGCTCGCGGCGCACCGGAGGGCTGGGCGGCGTGGCGGTGGACGCGTTGGCCCGCCCGGACGCCGCCACGCTCGGCGTGGTGGGCTCCGGCCGGCAGGCGTGGACCCAGGTCTGGGCCGCCGCCGCGGTCCGGCCGTTGCGCGAGGTGACGGTGCACAGCCGGTCCGCCGCCCGACGCGAGGCGTTCGCCGCCCGGGTCCGCGCCGAGCTGGGCGTGCCGGCCCGGGCCGTCGGCTCGGCCGCCGCTGCGGTGCGTGACCGCGATCTCGTGGTGATCGCCACCACCAGCACCACGCCGGTGCTGGCCGCCGCCGACCTGGCCCCGGGCACGCACGTCAACACCGTCGGCTTCAAGCAGGTCGACCGGCACGAGTTCGGCACCGACCTGCTGGACGTCGCCGACCTGCTGGTCACCGACTCGCCCAGGCAGGCCGCCGCCTACGCGCCGCCGATGCTCGCCGCCGTCGAGCCGTACGCGGGGCGGCTGCGCGACCTGGGCGCGGTACTGGCCGGCGCGGTCCCCGGCCGGACCGCCGCGGACGAGATCTCGGTCTTCTGCTCGACCGGCCTGGCCGGCACCGAGGTCTTCCTCCTCGACCGCCTCGCCCGGGCCCTCACCGCCGCACGGTGAGAGGGGAACCCTTCTCTACCGCAGGCGTTAACAGGGGGCCCTTCCTTGCACCTGTACCCTCGGATGGTGTCTGATACCTCCTCCTCCTCCGCATCCGACGGGCGCCGGGTCGCCCTGCTGACCCTGGGCTGCGCCCGCAACGAGGTCGACTCGGAGGAGTTGGCCGCCCGGCTGCACGCCGACGGCTGGCAGGTGACCACCGACGGCGAGGGCGCCGACGTGGTGGTGGTGAACACCTGCGGCTTCGTGGAGAAGGCCAAGCAGGACTCGATCCAGACGCTGCTGGCCGCCGCCGACACCGGCGCCAAGGTGGTCGCCGCCGGGTGCATGGCCGAGCGGTACGGGCGTGAGCTGGCCGACAGCCTCCCCGAGGCGCAGGCGGTGCTGAGCTTCGACGACTACCCGGACATCGCGGCCCGGCTGGACGCGGTGGTGGCCGGCGAGGCGATCGACGCGCACACCCCGCGCGACCGGCGCGAGCTGCTCCCGCTGACCCCGGTGCAGCGACGTGGGGCGGCGGTGTCGCTGCCCGGCCACGGCACCCCGACCCGGGTCGCGCCGCAGACCGACGAGCACACCCCCGCGCACCTGCGGCAGGTGCTGCGGCACCGGCTCGACACCGGCCCGGTGGCGTCGCTGAAGCTGGCCAGCGGCTGCGACCGGCGGTGTGCGTTCTGCGCCATCCCGGCGTTCCGCGGCGCGTTCGTCTCGCGTACCCCGGACGAGCTGCTCGCCGAGGCCGAGTGGCTGGCCAAGACCGGCGTCCGCGAGCTGGTGCTGGTCAGCGAGAACTCCACCTCCTACGGCAAGGACCTGGGCGACCCGCGCGCGCTGGAGAAGCTGCTGCCGCAGCTCGCCTCGATCGACGGGATCGTCCGGGTGCGGGCCAGCTATCTCCAGCCCGCCGAGACCCGGCCCGGCCTGGTCGAGGTGATCGCCACCACGCCCGGCGTGGCCGCCTACTTCGACCTGTCGTTCCAGCACTCCAGCGAGCCGGTGCTGCGCCGGATGCGCCGGTTCGGCTCCACCGACCGGTTCCTGGAGCTGCTGGCCTCGGCCCGCGCGCTGGCGCCGGAGGCGGGCGCCCGCAGCAACTTCATCGTCGGCTTCCCGGGCGAGACGAAGCAGGACGTGGCCGAGCTGGTCCGGTTCCTGACCGAGGCGCGGCTCGACGCGATCGGCATGTTCGACTACAGCGACGAGGACGGCACCGAGGCCGCCGGCCTGCCCGGCAAGGTTTCCGCCGGGACGGTCAAGCGGCGCTACGACCGGCTCAGCGCGCTCGCCGACGAGCTGTGCTCGCAGCGGGCCGAGGAGCGGCTCGGCGCGACCGTGGAGGTGCTGGTGGACACCGTCGCCGACGGGGTCGTCGAGGGCCGGGCCGCCCACCAGGCGCCCGAGGTCGACGGGTCGACCACGCTCGTGGCGCCGGACGGCGGCGGGGTCGACCTGACCGCGCTGCGCCCGGGTGACCTGGTTCGGGCTCGGGTCACCGCGACCGAGGGTGTCGACCTGGTGGCCGTGCCGGATGAGATGATCTCGGCGGCGCCCGGCGCGGCACGGTGACGGCGGGCCCGGACGGAGCGGGGAAGCCACGTGGGGCGATGCCGGACATGACCGGGGCGGAGTCGACGGTGGCCGCCCCCGTGCCGCTGCTCAACGCCGCGAACCTGCTGACCGCGGCGCGGCTGGTGTTGGTGCCGGTGTTCGCGGTGACCGTGGTGGCGTCGGGGATGAGCCACGCCGGCTGGCGGATGGCGGCCTGCCTGATCTTCGTGGTGGCCTCCGCGACGGACCTGGTCGACGGCTGGATCGCCCGCCGGTTCGCGCTGGTCACCTCGCTGGGCAAGGTCGCCGACCCGATCGCCGACAAGGCGCTGACCGGCGCCGCGCTGGTGCTGCTCTCCTGGTACGACCGGCTGCCCTGGTGGGTGACCGTGGTGATCCTGGTCCGCGAGCTGGGCATCACCGCGATGCGTTTCTGGGTGATCCGGCACGGGGTGATCGCGGCCAGCCGCGGCGGCAAGATCAAGACGGCGCTCCAGATCCTGGCGATCACCTGGTACCTCTGGCCGATGCCGGCCGCGCTGGCCCCGGTCGGCCCCTGGATCATGGGCGCGGCCGTGCTGGTCACCGTGGCCACCGGCTTCGACTACGTGGCCCAGGCGCTGCGGCTGCGCCGTCCCGCGCGTTGATCCGGGCAGCCGGCGAGTAAGCCGGCGCGACTCGGGAAGAAGGGGCGGTCATGGACGACACCGACGCGCGACACCAGCGGCCCGCCGGCAGCCCGGCGGCCTCCGTGGTGCACCGCCTGCGCGACCGCGGCGAGACGCTGGCCACTGTCGAGTCGCTCACCGGTGGGCTGCTCGCCGCCGCGATCGTGGAGATCCCCGGGGTCAGTTCGATCTATCGGGGCGGGCTGGTGGTCTACGCCACGGAGTTGAAGGCGACGCTGGCCGGCGTGCCGGAGGACCTGCTGGCGGCACGTGGGCCGGTGGACCCGGACGTGGCCGTCGCGCTCGCCGAGGGCGGGCGGCGGCGCTGCGGCGCGGACTGGGGACTGGCCACCACCGGGGTGGCCGGCCCGGAACCGCAGGACGGCAAGCCGGTGGGCCTGGTCTACGTGGCGGTGGCCGGGCCGGCCGGCGCCGAGGTGCGCCGGCTCGACCTCGACGGCGGGCGCGACCACATCCGCACCGCCGCGGTGGTCGAGGCGCTGCGGATGTTCGCCGAGCGGATCCCGCTGGCCCATGCCGCCGAGGCCGCCGACCCGGCGGGCGCCGGCCGGCGATGAGCCCGCCCCGGTGCCGACACGCCCGACCGCGGGCCCGCGGCCCCGGCCGGCCGGCCCGGATTGGACGGGCGGGGTGGGATGTCGTCGTGGCGGTCAACGGGTACGGTTGCGGGAAGGCTCCGGCGGGTGACGCCGGCGCCAGGGCGGCCCGCCGCGCCCGGCGCGGCGGGTGTCGGCACGGGCATGGTGACCCGTCTCAGGGGGAGGTGCGATGGTCCTGCTACGCCGGGTGATCGGTGACGCACTGCGGGCGCGCCGGCAGGGGCAGCACCGCACCCTCCGCGAGGTCTCGTCCGCCGCCAACGTCAGCCTCGGTTATCTCTCCGAGATCGAACGCGGTCAGAAGGAGCCCTCCAGCGAGCTGCTGGCCGCCATCTGCGACGCGCTCGGCGCGCGCCTGTCCGAGCTGCTGCGCGAGGTGAGCGACACGGTCGCCCTGGCCGAGCAGATGCCGGGCGTGCTGGTCCCGGTGGTCGACGAGCCGGTCGAGTCGACCCCGGTGGCGCCGGCCGCCGTGCGCAAGGCGACCAACCGGGAGGTCCGTCAGGTCACCTCCGACGGCGCGGTGGCCGTCCAGGTCCGGCAGGACTCGCCGCTCAAGGCGACGCTGCGCAGCGCCCGGGTGCGCCCCGCGGAGCGCGACGTGGTCTGCGCCGCCTGACCTCGCCGGATCGCGCATGGTCGCCACTGGCGCTCGCATCGTAATGTTGATCAGGGTCGTACGGGTGCCGGAACGGCGTCCGACTGGGACGATGTAGGCGCGACGCTACTGAGGGGACGAGGCGAGGCGGAGATGGCTAACCCGTTCGTCAAGGGTTGGAAATACCTGATGGCGGCCTTCGGCGCAAAGATCGACGAACACGCCGATCCGAAGGTGCAGATCCAGCAGGCGGTCGAGGAGGCGCAGCGGCAGCACCAGGCCCTGGTCCAGCAGGCGGCTGCGGTGATCGGCAACCAGCGCCAGCTGGAGATGAAGCTGTCCCGGCAGATCACCGAGGTGGAACAGCTCCAGGGCAACGCGCGGCAGGCGCTCACGCTGGCCGACCAGGCCCGGGCGAAGGGCGACGAGACCGAGGCGGGGCGCTACGAGCAGTCCGCGCAGATGCTCGCCACCCAGCTGGTCTCCGGTGAGCAGGCGCTGGAGGACCTGAAGACGCTGCACGACCAGGCGCTCAACGCGGCCGCCCAGGCCCGCAAGGCGGTCGAGAACAACTCGATGATCCTGCAACAGAAGCTCGCCGAGCGCACCAAGCTGCTCAGCCAGCTGGAGCAGGCCAAGATGCAGGAGAGCGTGGCCCGCTCGCTGGAGTCGATGTCGTCGCTCACCGCGCCGGCCAGCACCCCGTCGCTGAACGAGGTGCGCGACCGGATCGAGAGCCGCTACGCCACCGCGATGGGTCGTGCCGAGCTGGCCGGCAACTCGGTCGAGGGCCGGATGCTGGAGATCCAGAAGGCGTCGCTCGACTCGGCCGGATCGGCCCGACTTGATCAGATCCGGTCGAGCATGGCCGGCGATCAGCTCGGCGGCCGGCAGGAGCGCCCGGCGGTGGGGCAGCAGGCGTCCGACCCGGCGGCCTCGGCCCGGCTGGACGAGATCCGGGCCAGCATGAGCCGCGAGCATGGCACCGGGGAGAGCACCACCGGCTGACGGACGGGGGAGACCCATGGTGGACGAGCGGGCGCGGCACTTCCGGCGGCTCGGCAAGCTGCGGCGCTCGGCGCGGCGGTGGAGCGTCCTGGCCGGTGGGCTCGGCGGTGCCGCCGCGGTGCTCACTCCGTACGCCGGGCTGGGTCTGCCGGACGCGGCCTGGGCCGGCGCCGCGGGCAGCGCGATCGCGGTGGCCGTCTGGCGTTGGGCCGACCACCGTGCCCTCGCCGCCGTGCCGGCCCCGCCGGCGCTCGACCCGGCGGTGGCCGCCGCCCGTTCCCGCGCCCGGCTGGTCGCCGCCGTCGAGCGGTTGCCGGTCGGCCCCGGCGTCCTCGCCGAGGTCCGCCGGGTCCGGTCCCGCCTCGCGCTGCGCGGCACCGCCGCGGCCGAGCCGTGGGCCCGCCTCGACCGGGCCGCGCTCACCCTGGGCGGGCTGGCCGGGCGGCTGACCGGGCTGGCCGAGCCGGCGGTCCGGGAGGCGGCCGAGGCGGACCGTTCCCTGCGCGAGCTGGCCACCCGGGTGGCCGGCGTGGAGGGCGCGGTGAAGTTGGCGCCGCAGGGGCCGCTCGCCGAGGTGCACGCGACGCTCGTCGCCCAGTTGGAGGACGGCGTGGCCGCCTACGAGCGGCTGGTGGTCGCCGCCGCCGGCTACGTGGCCGAGGACGCCCGCCCGAACACCGCGCACCCGGCCGCCGCCCGCCTCACCGAGGCCACCGATCTGCTGCACGGCGTCGCCGCCGCCTTGGCCGAGCTCCGTACCCCGCTCCGCGCCCCCTGACCGCCCGCGTCCCGTCCTGGCCCGAATCCCGTTCTGCCTGGCCCGTCCTGACTCCTGGCTGGCGGCGCGGTGGTCTCGTCCTGGCTCCGCGCGATTGCGCGCTTGTCCTGGTTTGTCGAGCGGACTCTGCTCGGCCGTTACGTTCTGTGACGCCTTCCCTGAGGCAATGCGGTCAAGACTCGTACCTCTCGGAGTCATGATTATGCCTCTGAGGTATACCGCGCCGAAGTGACGTCTTCTTCGGCGCCGCGTCCCGGCGCGACGCGGGTGCGCTCCCGGCCGGCCCCCGGGAGGCACGCGGCCGGGTCAGTCGGGGGTGGTGACGGGGATCGGCGGCGTCCAGGGGGAGGTGCCGACGACGTTCGTCGCGCGGACCCGGTAGTGGTAGGTGACGCCACGGGCCAGCCCGGTGTTGGTGAAGCCCCGGCCGGTCACCCGGAACGTGGCCGGCTCCCGGGTGAACGCCGCGTCGGCGGCGCGCTGCACCACGAACCCGGCGCCCGGTCCGGCGGGCGTCTCCGCCGACCAGCTCACCGTCACCGTGGCCGTGTCCTCCGACGGGGTGCCCGCGGTGGCGGACACCGCGGTGGGCGCGGCCGGCCGGGGCGGGATGCGCACCGTGGCAACGGTCGACCAGGGTGACGCCGTGCCCAGGTAGGTCGTGCGGACCCGGTAGTAGTAGGTGGTGTCCGGAGCGACGGCCTGGTCCAGATGGTTCTCGCCGACCGCGATCGCCGTGGTGCCCGGCCCGCTGGTGAACGTCGGGTTGGTGGCCCGCTGCACGTCCACGCCGGTGGCGAAGGAGTGGTTGACCCAGCGCAACGCCACCCGGGCCGGCGCGGCCGGCGGCACGGATGCGGTCAGCCGGGCCGGCGCGGTCAGGTGCACCGAGGCCGGCGCGCTGTTGGACCAGGCCGAGCAGCTCACCGCGTTCTCGGCCCGGATCCGGTAGTGATAGGTGACGCCGGGGGTGACCGTCGCGTCCGTGTAGCGGGTGGCGGTGGCGGCCACGGTGAGCTCGGTGCGGCCGGTGGTGAAGGCGCTGTCGGTGGCGCGTTGCAGCCGGTGGCTGGTGGCCTGCGGGCGGCTGCCGTTGCCGGTCCAGGCCAGCGCGATGGCGGGCAGCGCGGTGGCCGAGCCCGGCACCGGCGTCGCGGTCAGCCCGGTCGGCGCCCGGGGTGTCACCCGCAGCACCAGTGGCCGGCTCATGCCCAGGTCGCGCAGCCCCGCCGAGCGGGTCTGCCAGCGGTACTCCCAGCCCAGGTTGACCACCTGGTTGACCACCACGGTGGGTCGGCCGTCGACCGGGCTGACCCCGCCGGCGTCCAGGCGCGCGCCCGCCGGCCGGGTCGGGTCGAGCAGCCGTACGCTGTCGCCGATCGTGAACGGCAGGCTGGGCGGGACGGGGCGCAGCGCCACGACCACGTCCTCCCGGGGGTTGACCCGGACGGTGTCCTTCCACCCCAACTCGCCCGCCTCCGGTGGCCGGAGCGTGCCGTCCCAGCCGACCCGGTTGACCAATTGCACGTCGCAGCCCTCGACGTGCACGGGATGGGTGCGGTCGGCGTCGCCGACGATCCGCCAGAGTTGGGTGCCGTCCGTCGGCGCGCCCACCGGCAGGCTCGGGTCGGTCACGAACAGCACCTCGGTGGCCGGCTCCGTCGGCCCGAGCGGCAGGACGGCCGGGAAGAGCGGACCGCCGACCGGGTGGGCGCCGCCGAGCCGGCCCACCGCCCGGCCGTGCCGGGGCTCGAACACCTGCCCGACCGACTTCACCGACAGCGGCAGCGTCACCGGGCCGGACGCGCCGGCCGGGGTGAACGTCACCGAGGCGGCCCGCGCCGGGACGAGGGTCGGGCCGGCGGTGCGGGTGCCGAACGCCGGGTCGTACGCCGGCTGCGGCACGATCGGCGGCGGCTGGCTCCGCGCGTACGCGCCGGGCAGACGGTCGGCGAGGCGCCCGAGATCATACCGGGGAGCCGGGGTGCCGGTGACCCGGATCTGGAGCAGGGTTCGGGTGTTCGGGCCGTAGCCGGGGTGCGCCGGCGGCAGGCCGCCCGAGGCGGTGCGGTCGGACGCGACCGTGTGGTGGTCGTAGCGGTCGTCGAACCGGGGCAGCGGCGCCGGGCAGTCGTTGTAGAGGATCAGCGTGCTGCCCGGCGGCACGGTGGAGAAGTCCACCAGCACGTCGGCGCGCTCACCGGGGGCGAGCAGCAGCGTGTGGCCGTCCACGTTGAGCACGGTCGGGTCCTGCCGGTCGTACCGGTAGTCGACCGGCCGGTTGGTCAGCACCACCGGGGCCGGCAGCAGGCCGCCCTCGTTGCCGATCTGGACCAGCTCCGGCCCGGCGGCGGCCGGGTCGGGCACGCCGCCGTCCCGCCCGTCGACCGGCCAGTATGCGGGGCGCCCGGGTGCCCGGACCGCCTCGACCATCGGCACCTCGCCGGCGTGCGGGTCGCCCGGTTCGCCGTCCGGCGTCCACATCGGCGCGTCCGAGGCGGCCCGGTAGAGCTGGAGGTTGAGCGCCCGGTCCGCGCAGGCGTTCAGGATCCGGAACCGGTACGCCCGCGGGGCGACCTCCAGGTAGGGATACGCCACGCCGTTGACCAGCGGGGTGTCCCCGTACGCCTCGGGCACCGCCGACGGGTGCGGCACCCCCGGGACCAGCGGCGGTTCGTCCGGTTCGCTCACCGGGTCGTGGTGCGGGTTCGGCACCGGGGCGACCCAGGGGCTCGCGCCGCCGTCCGGGTCGTGGGCCCACGGTCCGTAGTCCCAGCGGCCGGTCGGGTTGGCGCCGCTGAGCCGGTAGGGGTTCTGCCGGGGCTGGTAGACGTGCGGGTGCCAGAGGCTGCCCTTGGCGCCCCAGCGGTCCCGGTCCCAGGTCGGGTCCTGGGCGGCGAGCTGGGCGTCGTCGGGTACGAACGTCTTGTCCTCGATCACCAGCGGGAGTTGGTCGGCGGGGAGCACGCCGTCGTCCACCAGCCGCTCCTCGGCCGGGTCGGTGAGCAGGTAGAGGGCGAGCTGCCCGGAGTAGACGGTGAGTCGAGACAGGCCGAGGGTGTTGTCGTGCAGCCACATCAGCCGGCCGCTCTGGTCGTTCGGGAAGTAGAGCGTGGTGGCGCCCGCGCCGGGGGCCGGCATGTCCGGCACCGGCGTCACGCCCACCCCGACCGGGTACGGCGTGATCTCGCCGGCCGGGGTCACCCACTGCCACGGGTTGCCGGCGCTGGTCCAGCCGGTCCGCGCGCCGGACAGGTGCGGCACCGCCCGGTTCTGCGGGTAGGGCGCGGGGCCGTCCAGCGGTCCGGCGCCGGCTCCGTCGACCGTGCCGTCGACCGGGAGGAACAGCTCGCCCGCCCGGCCGGTGGGGAGCTGGTTGATGAACTTGATCCGCACGGGTCGGCCCCGCCGGGCGAGGATCATCGGGCCGAGGTGCCAGGGCCGGTCGGGCGGGCTCACCGTGTTGTGGCCGGACGCGTCGGTGCCCAGGTTGAGCTGGCGATAGCCGCGCAGCCGGGTGGCCGGCAGGTCCCGGTGCAGGCGCTGCGCGTACTCCTGGAGGCCGATCTCGTAGTAGTCGCAGCCCGGCCAGGTGGTGGTGTCCGGCACGGCGACCGGCAGTCGGGTGCCGAGCCCGGCGGTGGGTGGCCCACCGGGCAGCGGCAGCGGGTCGACGAACTTGCGGATGCCGGTGCCGGGCGTCGGTCGGCCGTCCGCGTCGAGCGTGGGCAGCGGGCTGCCGGCGGTGTTCGGCGCCGGCCCGAACAGGCGCGGCACGGCACCCGGGTCCAGGCTGGCCGGCGCGGCCGGCGTCGTGGCTTCGGCCGGCTCCGGGTCGGCGACGCGGGCGGTGGGGACGGTGGGCGCGGTCTCCTCGGCGACCGTGGCGGCCCGGTCCGGCCGGCCGGGCCGGAGTCTGCGGAACAGCACCATGGCTCTCCCCGGGATCGGGGCGCGCCGGCCGTCACCCCGGCGTGGCGGGCGTACGCGCTGCTGACGATCGGTGAGCGGTCCACCGCAGCATGCGACACCGAGGGCGTGGGAGGGAATTACCCAATCGTCCGTATCTCAGGTGATCTTAGGTGGTTCGTGGAAGTTCCACGTCGGTCCGCTCCGGCTGGCACACCGGGCACCAGTAGGTGACCCGCTCGCCCAGCTCCTCCTTGCGGATGGCCGTCCCGCAGCGCCGGCACGGCTGCGCCCGGCGGCCGTAGACGTAGCTGGTCCCGCCCCGGCGCAGCACCCCGGTCGTGCTCTGCGTCCAGCGGCCCCGGTTGGCCGCGAGCAGCCGCTGGGCCAGCGTGACCGTGCCGGGCAGGTCGGGCACCGCCCGCACCGGCGTCCACGGCGACACCCCGCGCAGGAAGAGCACCTCGCACTTGTAGAGGTTGCCCACCCCGGCCAGGTTGCGCTGGTCGAGCAGCGCCTCGCCGATGCTCAGCTCCGGGTGCCCGGCCAGCCGGCGCACCGCCTCGTCCGCGTCCCAGTCCGGGCCGAGCAGGTCCGGGCCGAGGTGACCGACGAGCGAATCCTCCTCGGCGGTCGGGACCAGCGCCAGCTCGTGCAGGTGGTAGCCGACCGCGACCGCGCCGGGGGAGCGGAGCACCACCCGGATCAGGTGGGCCGGCCGGGCGGTCCACCGTTCGCCCGGCGCGTACGCCCGCCAGGCGCCGTCCATCCGCAGGTGCGAGTGCAGCGTCCAGGCCGCGTCGGCCGGGGCGCTGAGGCGCAGCAGCAGGTGCTTGCCGCGGCTGGCCGACTCGTGGACGGTCCAGCCGGTCAGGTCGGTGGCGGCGAGTTGCGGCACGCGGAGGTCCGACCCGGTGAGGCGGGCCCCGGCCAGCGCGCGATGCAGGACGCGGGCGGTGTTCCAGACGGTGTCACCTTCGGGCACGCCACCATTCTCCCCGACCGAACGAAATTCGCATGTTTCGCTATCTGCACCTATGTTCCCATTCCTCCCGCCGACGGCAAGGATCAGGGAGTTCTGAGGAGAATCCGATGGCCCGTGCCCGACGTACCCTGGTCGCCCTGACCGCCCTGCTCACCCTGACCGCCGGTGTGCCCGGCACGCCCGCGTCGGCCGCGCCACCGGCCGCCGCCGCACCGTCCGCCGCCGCCGCGCCGGGCGCCGAACGGTGGTCCGCCGACCTCGCCGTCGCCGGCGGCGACGACGTCAACATCACCTGGCGGTCCGGCCGCCTGCGGCTGGCCGACCCCCGCCCCACCGCCCACACCCGGCCCGCCGCCGCGGCCGGCCCGGTCGCCGAGGGCATCCTGCTCTCCGCGCCGCGCGCGCTGGACCGGCCCGCCACCCGGGTCCGTGCCCGGCTCGCCGCCCGCACCCGCGACGGTGGCACGGCGACGGCCCAGGTACGTGGCTGGCGGTCCGGCCGCTGGACCGAGTGGCGCGACGCCGCCGAGGCGGTGTTCGACCAGCCGGTCACCCGGGTGCAGTCCCGCGTGGTGCTGACCACCCCGGACGCCACGGCGGAGGCCACCGTGACCGGGCTGACGCTCGCCGCCGACCGCCCCGCCCCCACCGCGGCCCCGCCGGCCGTCGCGCGCACCTACCGGGTGTACGCGACCAGGATCGGCCTCGTCGGCGGCATCACCGCCAACGGGCACACGGTCGGCCCCCGCGACCACTTCGCGGCGCTGCCCACCCGGCGCGGCCTCTCCCCACGCGGGACCGGCGACTACACGGTCAAGGTCTGCACCACCAGCGGCAGCCGCTGCGAGTACGCGCCGGTCTGGGACGTCGGCCCGTGGAACACCCGGGACGACTGGTGGAACCCTCCGGCGGTCCGGGAGAACTGGAAGGACCTGCCGCAGGGGCTGCCCGAGGCGCAGGCCGCCCACCAGAGCGGCTACAACGGCGGGCGGGACCAGTTCGGGCGTACCGTGCGCAACCCGGCCGGCCTCGACCTGGCCGACGGCACGTTCTGGGACGGGCTGCGGCTCACCGACAACGCCTGGGTCACCGTGACGCTGCTCTGGACGGCCGACGGACCGCGGGCCGTGGTCGGCTCCGGGCCGCTGAACCTGCGCACCGGCGCGAGCACGTCCCACCCGAGCCGGGGCCTCGCCGCCACGGCGGCACAGGTGCCGGTCCGGTGCTACGTGACCGGGCAGCGGATCGCCGGAACCTACCGCACCACGACGAGGTGGTACCGCCTCGTCGACGGCACCTACGTCAGCCACGCGTATCTGTCCTCGGTCTCCGGCGGCACCGCCCCCCGCTGCTGAGGCCGCCCGCGCCGGCCCGTCCCGGCGATCTCGCGCCCTCGGCCCGTCCGGCGCGCCTGTCGTGCCCTCGCCCGCACCAGCGCCGGGCTCAGGAAGTGGTGACGGTGACCAGGTCGCCGGGGGTGACGGCGAGCACGTCGACGGCGCGGCCGGTGCGTACCGCAACGGCCACCAGGCCGGCGGAGTCGACGTATACCACCAGCTCACCCGAGGCCGCGTCGCCGAACGTGCGGCCGTGCACGGCCGCACGGCCGGCGACCCGCACCCGGGGCGGCAGCCCGTCGAGCAGCGCGCCCGGCGCGGCGAGCTGGACGTTGCCGAAGTGGTCGACGGTCAGCACCTCGGCGGCGAACCCGTCGGCGTCGGCGCGGACCACCGGCTCGGGCAGCCGAACCAGGTCACCGGCGTCGACCGCCGGCCCGGCGTCGACCAGCCGCGCGCCGGTCGCCAGCCGGGCCGCCACCGGCGCGAACACGTCCCGCCCGTGGAAGGTGCGGGCGATCGTCGGCGCCAGCCACCACCCCCGGTCGGTCAGCTCCACCGCGTCGGTCACCCCGCCGAGCGCGTCCGCCGCCGGCAGGAGCAGCCCGTTGTCCGGCCCGACCAGCAGCCCGCCGGGCGTGGCCAGCGCGACCCCGCGCCGCTCGGTGCCGACCCCCGGGTCGACCACCGCGACGTGCACCCCGACCGGCAGGTACGGCACTGCCTGCGCGAGCACCGCGGCGCCCCGACGCACGTCGGCCGGCGGCACCAGGTGGGTCACGTCGATCACCCGGGCGGCGGGCGCGAGCCGGGCGAGCACCCCGTGGCAGGCCGCCACGAAGCCGTCCGCCAGCCCGTAGTCGGTGGTCAGCGAGACACACGCCCCGGTCATCGGCTCCTCCTCGTCGTGGTGGGTCAGCCGCGCAGGCGCAGGCCCCGGGGGGTGGCCCGGAAGCCGGCCGCGGTGAGCGCGTCGCGCAGCGGCGAGGAGCGCACCGCCTCACCGTCGGCGCGCTCCACCGAGATCGCGCCCAAGGCGCCCGAGTGCACCGCGTCGGCGAGCGCCTTGCCCGCCGCGCCCAGCGCGTCGACGTCGTCGGTGAACGACAGGATCGTCCGTCCACCCCGCTCGACGTAGAGCACCAGGTCGCCGCCGACCAGCACCACCAGCGCGCCGGCCTTGCGCCCGGCCCGGTGACCGGTGGCCGGGGCGGCGCCGTCACCCGAGTCGACCACCCGCTCCGGCCAGGGCAGCGCCGCGCCATACGGGTTCGCCGGGTCGGTGGCGGCCAGCACCACCGCCGGCCCGCCGCCACCCCGGCCGCCGTCGCCCGGATCGGCCAGGGCGCGGATCCGGTCGACCGCGCCGGGCACCGCGAACTGGGCCGCGCCGAGACCCTCGACGAAGTAGCCGCGCCGGGCCGCCCCCCGCTCCTCCAGCGCGGACAGCACCGGATAGACCGCGGCGAAACCGCCCGTCACCTGCTCGGCCACCACCGCGCCTCGGGTCACCACGCCGTGCCGTTCGAGCAGCAGGTCGGCCAGGGCGGCGGCTCGACGGGTCGGGTCGAGGTCACGCTCGGGCAGCCGGGACCAGCGGCCGGCCATCGTCGGTGGTCCGCCACGGCTGGGCAGCGCGACCCGGCCCGGGCGGCGGTAGCGGGTGCGCGGCGCCGACGGCCGGGACCGGTGCGCCCCGCCGGCGCCCACCGCGGCGCGCAGCGGCGCCAGCGTGTCGTTGGTCAGGTGACCGGCCCAGACCAGGTCCCACACCACGGCCGACAGGGCGGCGTCGTCGGTGGCCCCGACCCGGTCGGAGAGCGAACGGAAGAAGAGTGCCTGCCCGTCGGCGAGCGCGTCGAGCACGGCCTCGTGCGACGGGGTGAGCGTCAGCGCCTCGTCCGGCGGCGGCAGCAGCAGCGGCGCGACGTCGGCGTAGGCCAGCCTCACCCACCCGTCGCCGCCGGAGATCGCACCGGCGCCGGCCCAGACCACCTCGCCGCTCGCGCACAGCTCGTCGAGCTGGGCGGGCACGTAGTCGGCGACCCGCGCCGGCAGCACCAGCCGCTCCAGCGCGGACGCCGGCACGGTCACGCCCTGCACCTGCTCGACGGCGGCGGCGACCGCCTCGACGCCCCGCGCCGACGAGCCGACCTGTTGCCAACGGGGCAGGAACGCGGCGAGCGCCCGGGGCGGCACCGGTTCGATCTCGCGGCGCAGCGCCGCCAGGGAGCGGCGGCGCAGCAGGCGCAGCACCTCGGCGTCGCACCACTGCGTGCCCACGCTGTCCGGGGCGAACTCGCCGGAAACCACCCGGCCGTTCGCCGCGAGCCGGCGCAGCGCCTGCTCGACCACGAACACCCCCAGCCCGAACCGGGCCGCGCAGGTGGCCGCCGCGAACGGGCCGTGGGTGCGGGCGTAGCGGGCGACCAGGTCGCCGAGCGGGTCGGCCACGGGCGCCAGGTGGGCCTCGGCCACCCCGACCGGCAGCGCCACCCCGAGCGCGTCGCGCAGCCGGGCCGCGTCCTCGACGATCACCCAGCGCTCCTCGCCGGCGACCCGGAGCCGCAGCACCCGGCGGGCCGCCGCCAGCTCCTCGGGCCAGGCGTCCGGCACCCCCCGCTCGGCCAGCTCGGCGGCGCTCAGGTCGCCGACCACCCGGAGCAGCTCGACCACGTCCTCGGCGTCACGGGGGCGCCGCTGCTCGGTGCGCCAGCGCAGTTGGCGCTCGCTCTCGGCGAGCACCGCCGGGTCGAGCAGCTCCCGCAGGTCGACCCGGCCGAGCAACTCACCGAGCAGCCCGGAGTCGAGCGCCAACGCGGCGGCCCGCCGCTCGGCCAGGGGCGCGTCGCCCTCGTAGAGGAAGGCGCCGACGTAGCCGAAGAGCAGCGACCGGGCGAACGGCGACGGGCGCTCGGACTCGACCTCGACCAGGCGCACCTTGCGGGCGGCCAGGTCGCGCATCAGCTCGGCCAGGGCCGGCTGGTCGAAGACGTCCTGCAGGCACTCGCGGGCGGCCTCCAGGGTGACCGGGAAGTCGGCGTATTCACGGGCCACGTCGAGCAGTTGCGCGGCGCGCTGGCGCTGCGCCCAGAGTGGCTGGCGGCGGCGTGGGTCGCGGCGGGGCAGCAGCAGCGACCGGGCCGCGCACTCGCGGAACCGGGAGGCGAACAACGCCGACGTGCCGACCGACTCCTCGACCAGCTGGGCGATCTCGTCCGGCTCGAAGACCACCACGTCGGCGCCGGGCGGCTCCTCGGCGGTGTCCGGCAGCCGCACCACGATGCCGTCGTCGGAGGGCATGACCTGGGCGTCCACGCCGTAGCGTTCGGCCAGCCGGCGGCCGATGGCGAGCGCCCACGGCCCGTTGACCCGGGCGCCGAGCACCGAGTGCACGGCGAGTCGCCAGTCGCCCAGCTCGTCGCGGAACCGTTCGACCACCACCGTCCGGTCGTCGGGCAGCGAACGGGTGGCCGCCTTCTGCTCGCGCAGGTAGTTCATCAGGTTGCCGGCCGCCCAGTCGTCGAGCCCGCCGGCGCGCAGCGCCGCCACCGCGTCGGCGTCGGACTGCCGCAGCAGCGCCCGGACCCGGGCGCCGATCGCCCGGCCCAACTCGACCGGGCGGCCGAGCTGGTCACCCTTCCAGAACGGCATCCGGGCGGCCTGGCCGGGCGCGGGGGAGACCAGGACCCGGTCGGGGGTGATCTCCTCGATCCGCCAGGACGACGAGCCGAGCAGGAACACGTCGCCGACCCGGGACTCGTAGACCATCTCCTCGTCCAGCTCGCCGACCCGGGCGGCCCGCTCGGCCCCGGCCAGGAAGACGCCGAACAGGCCCCGGTCGGGAATGGTGCCACCACTGGTCACGGCGAGCCGCTGGGCGCCGGGCCGGCCGGTCAGCACGTCGGTCGCGCGGTCCCAGACCAGTCGGGGGCGCAGCTCGGCGAAGGCGGTCGACGGGTAGCGGCCGGAGAGCATGTCGAGCACCGCGTGCAGCGCCGAGTCGGGCAGTTCGGCGAAGGGCGCCGCCCGGCGGACCAGCACGGCCAGGTCGCCGAGCGGCCACGGCTCCAGCGCCACCATGGCGACGATCTGCTGGGCCAGCACGTCGAGCGGGTTGCGCGGGTAGTGCAGCTCCTCGATCGCGCCCACCCCCATCCGCTCGGCGACCACTGTGCAGGAGAGCAGGTCGCCGCGGTGCTTGGGGAAGACCACCCCGCGGGAGACCGCGCCCACCTGGTGCCCGGCCCGGCCCACCCGTTGCAGGCCGGCCGCGACGCTGGGCGGCGCCTCGATCTGCACCACCAGGTCGACCGCGCCCATGTCGATGCCCAGCTCCAGGCTGGAGGTGGCGACCACGGCGGGCAACTGGCCGGACTTGAGCGCCTCCTCGATGTGCTTGCGCTCCTCCCGGGAGACGCTGCCGTGGTGCGCGCGGGCGATCACCGTCGGCGCGCCGGCCGCCGCGCCGGACTGCGCCATCACCTCGGCCGGCTGCCGGGGCGCGCGCACCGGCCCGACCGGCCCGGCGAAGGCGTCCGCGCCGCGCCGCCCGCCCAGGTCCGCCGGGCCCGCGCCGCGGCCGGTCGCCGGGCCCGCGCCGTCAGTCGCGCCGTCGCCGGTCGCCGGGCCGTCGCCGCCGGGCAGGAGATCGGATACGCGCACCGGCTCGCCGCCGGCGGCCACGCGGCCGCCCTCCGGAGCGGCGGACGCCTCCGCCTCCTCGGCGGCCAGCTCGTTGAGGCGGGCGCAGAGCCGTTCGGCGCCGCGCCGCGAGTTGGTGAAGACGATGGTGGACCGGTGCGCGCGGATCAGCGCCAGCACCCGCTCCTCGACCGCCGGCCAGATCGACGGGCGGCGCGGACCGAGCCCGCCCAACTCGTCCTCCGGTTGCTCCTGCTCGTCGAGGCGGGTCATGTCCTCCACCGGGACCTGGACGCTGACCTCGATGGTCTTGTCGGCCGGCGGTTGCACCACGTCGACCGGACGGGCCCCGCCGAGGAACCGGGCGCAGACGTCGATCGGCCGCACCGTGGCGGAGAGCCCGATCCGCTGCGCGGGGCGGTCGAGCAGCGCGTCGAGTCGTTCCAGGGAGAGCGCCAGGTGCGCGCCGCGCTTGGTGCCGGCGACCGCGTGCACCTCGTCGACGATCACCGTGTCCACCCCGCGCAGCGAGTCGCGGGCGGCGGAGGTGAGCAGCAGGAACAGCGACTCGGGCGTGGTGATGAGCACGTCCGGCGGGGTGCGGGCGAAGGCCCGCCGCTCGTCGGCCGGGGTGTCGCCGGTGCGCATGCCGACGGTGATGTCGGGCGGCTCGACGCCGAGCCGGGTGGCGGCCTGGCGGATGCCGATGAGCGGGGTGCGCAGGTTGCGCTCGACGTCGACGGCGAGCGCCTTGAGCGGGCTGACGTAGAGCACCCGGCAGCGCCGCCGGGGATCGGCCGGCGGCGGTTCCTTGCCCAGCCGGTCGAGCGACCAGAGAAACGCCGCGAGCGTCTTGCCGGAGCCGGTCGGCGCGACCACGAGGGCGTTGCGGCCGGCGGCCACGGAGCGCCACGCGCCCTCCTGGGCGGGTGTGGGCGCGGCGAACGCCGCGGTGAACCACTCCCGGGTCGCCGCGCCGAACTCCGCCCGCTGCCCGCCCGTCGGGGTCACCTCGTCCGCCACGCCACCATCCTGCCGCGCCGGTGCGACATCCGGTCCGGCGCCGGGGCGGTTCCGTCCCACCCGAGCAATTGACGTGATGAATAGGGGCTTTAATCCGTTAAGTCTTACTTAACTGCTTGCTTGCGACCTGCAACATAAAGTAACTTCACTCGCAACGCGGCGCGGCTGGAGGCGTGGATGACCGTTGACGAGCGAGGCTTCAGGCCCGGCACCGACGTGCTCATCCGCAAGGTCGACAGCCGGCTCGCCACGCTCCGCGGCGGTCTGCGCGGCACCGAGCTGGAGCTGGCCGAGGAACTGGCCCGCCAGCTGCGCGAGCTTGTCGTCGCCACCGCCCGCTCCAGCGCCGCCGACCGGGCGCTGGTCCGCGCCGCGGTGCACTACTTCGTCCTCCGCCGGGAGAGCCGCGACGCCCGGCTGCCGGTCCGCTCCCTCGCCGACGCGCAGCGCGTGGTCGACCGCACGGCCCGCCATCTCGCCGTCCCCCACCCGCCCGTGGCCGCGCGCCGCGAGCCCGCCCCCCTCCACTGACGACCCCGCGGCTCCCGGCCTGGCACCCCCTCCGGCTCCCACCCTCCAGCCGGCCCGCCGCACTCACCAACCCTCCCTCCCCCGTCCTCGGTGTCGATCGAGGAGTTCGCGCCGGCGGTCGACGCATGTCTTGACGCAAACTCCTTGATCGACCTGGCGGGGGCCGGGTGGGGTCGGGCGGGGTGGGTGGGATTCGGGGAAAACGGCGCGGGCGGGTGGGAAGTGGCGTGTGATCGGTCGTGCCCCCAGCGTGCGCCGCCGCGCTGTCACCTCGACCGGGAGTGCGTGTGCTCGTCCTGCTGATCCTGCACCTGGTGGCGGCCCTGGTCGCCCCACTGCTGGTCAGCAGGTGGGGGCCGCGCGCCTGCCTGCTGCTCGCGCTCGTCCCGGCCACCGCGGTCGGCTGGGCGGTGGCGCACACCGGCGCGGTGCGCGACGGCGGAGCGATCGTCGAGACGTACCGCTGGATCCCCCAACTCCGGTTCGACGTCGCGCTGCGGGTCACCACGCTGTCCTGGCTGATGCTGCTGCTCGTCGGCGGCGTCGGCGCGCTCGTGCTGGTCTACTCCGCCCGCTACTTCCCGCCCGGCTCGATCGGCCTGGGCCGGTTCGCCGCCGTGCTGGTCGCCTTCGCCGGCGCCATGCTCGGCCTCGTCGTCTCCGACGACCTGCTGCTGCTCTACGTCTTCTGGGAGTTGACCACCGTCTTCTCCTACCTGCTGATCGGGCACAGCACCGAGCGCCGGGCCAGCCGGTGGGCCGCCGCCCAGGCGCTCACCGTCACCACGCTGGGCGGGCTCGCGATGCTCGTCGGGTTCCTGCTGCTCGGCCAGCACGCCGGCGGTTACCGCTGGTCGGCGGTGGCCGCCGCGCCGTTGCCCGGCGGCGGTTGGCTGACCACCGCGGTGCTGCTGATCCTGGCCGGCGCGCTGGCGAAATCCGCGGTGTTCCCGTTCAACGCCTGGCTGCCGGTGGCGATGGCGGCGCCGACGCCGGTCAGCGCCTACCTGCACGCCGCCGCGATGGTGAAGGCGGGCGTCTTCCTGATCGGGCTGCTCGGGCCGGCGCTCGCCCCGGTCGGGCCGTGGCGGCCGGTCACCGTGGTCGCCGGGTTGGTCACGCTCGTCGCCGGCGGCTGGGCGGCGCTGCGGCAGTGCGACCTGAAGCTGCTGCTGGCGTACGGCACGGTCAGCCAGCTCGGCCTGCTCGCCGTGGTCCTCGGCGCGGGCACCCCGCACGCGGCCCTGGCCGGCGTGGCCATGCTGGCCGCGCACGCGCTGTTCAAGTCGGCGCTCTTCCTGGTCGTCGGCATCCTCGACCACGAGGCGGGCAGCCGGGACCTGCGGGACCTGTCCGGGGTGGGCCGGGCCGCGCCGGTGCTCGCCGGCGTCGCCACGCTCGCGGCGGCGTCGATGGCCGGGGTGCCCCCGCTGCTCGGCTTCGTGGCCAAGGAGGCGGTGCTCGCCGCGTTCGCCGACCAGCCGTGGGTGCTGGCGGCGCTGGTCGCCGGCAGCGCGCTCACCGTGGCCTACAGCATCCGCTTCCTGTGGGGCGCGTTCGGCACCCGGCCCGGCCTCGCGGACACCGAGGTGGCCCGGCCGCCCGCCGCGATGCTCGGCCCCCCGGCGGTGCTCGCCGTGGCCGGCTTCGCCGCCGGGCCGGCCGCCGGCTGGCTGAGCGGCCTGCTCGAACCGTACGCGGAGTTGTTCGGCCCGGTCGACGAGCACCTGGCGCTCTGGCACGGGCCCACCACGGCGCTCGGCCTCTCCGCCCTGGTGCTGGCCGGCGGCGTGGCGCTGCACCTGGTCCGGGGTCCGCTCGCCCCGGTGCTGGCCCGGCTGCGCTCGCCGGTCTCCGGCAAGCAGGGGTACGAGCGGGTGACCCACGGCTTCGACCGGCTCGCCATCGAGGTCACCAGCGTCACCCAGCGCGGCTCGCTGCCGCAGTATCTGGGCACCGTCCTGCTGGCCCTGGTGCTGGTGCCGGGCGGGGCGCTGCTGGCCACCGCGCCGTGGCGGGTGGAGCTGGCGCCCTGGGACAACCCGGCCCAGCTGGTGGTCTGCGTGGTGATCGCGGTAGCGGCGGTGCTCGCGGTCGGCGCCCGCCGCCGGCTCACCGCCATGCTGCTGGTCGGCGTCACCGGCTACGGCACGGCGATGATGTTCGTCCTCTACGGCGCGCCGGACCTGGCACTCACCCAGTTCCTGGTGGAGACCGCCACCATCGCCATCTTCGTGCTGGTGCTGCGGCGGCTGCCGGAACGCTTCTCGGCCCGGCCGCTGCGCCGCAGCCGGTGGGTGCGCCGGGGCATCGGGGGCGTCGCCGGGCTGGTCATGGCCGGCCTGGCGCTCGCGGCGGCCGGCGCCCGGCGGGCGCCGTCGATCTCCGCGGCCTTCCCCGACCTGGCCGTCACCCAGGGGTACGGCCGCAACGTGGTCAACGTGACCCTCGTCGACATCCGCGCCTGGGACACCATGGGGGAGATCTCGGTGCTGGTGGTCACCGCGACCGGGGTGGCCAGCCTGATCTTCGAGCGCTCCCGCACCGGGCCGCGCCCCCGTCGCCCCCGCCCGGCGATGCCGCGCTCCGGGCGCACGGTCTGGCTGCTCGGCGGGCAGACGCTCGGCGAGCGCCGGCGCTCGATCGTGTTCGAGGTGGTCACCCGGCTGATCTTCCACACCGTGCTGCTCTTCTCGCTGTTCCTGCTCTTCTCCGGGCACAACGCCCCGGGCGGCGGCTTCTCCGGCGGGCTGGTCGCCGGCCTCGCGTTGACCCTGCGCTACCTGGCCGGGGGGCGGTACGAGCTGGCCGAGGCGGCCCCGGTCGGTGCCGGCACGGTGCTCGGCGCGGGTCTGGCCGTCTCGGTCGGCAGCGGGGTGGTCGGCCTGCTGCTCACCGGCGAGGTGCTGCAGAGCGTCAAGGTGGATCTGTGGCTGCCCCTGATCGGCCACTTCTACCTGGTCACCTCGATCTTCTTCGACGTCGGCGTCTACCTGGTGGTGGTCGGGCTGGTGCTGGACATCCTGCGCAGCCTCGGCGCCGAGGTGGACCGGCACGTCGAGGCCGCCGGCGAGCCGGGCCGCGGCCTGACCGTCCAGCGCGAGGGTCCGCCGTCATGACGCGGGGGGCGGCCGGGCCGACGCTGGTGCTGGTGCTGGCGGTCGGGGTGCTCGTCGCCACCGGCGTCACGCTGCTGCTGGAGCGCAGCCTGACCCGGATCCTGCTCGGCGTCATCCTGCTCGGCAACGGGGTCAACCTGCTGATCCTGCTGGGCGGCCGGTCCGGCGCGGCCCCGCTGGCCGGCACCGCGCCGGTCGACGCGATGAGCGACGCGTTGCCGCAGGCGATGGTGCTCACCGCCGTGGTGATCACGTTCGGGCTGACCGCGTTCCTGCTCGCGGTCGCCTACCGGAGCTGGTACACCAGCGGCGACGACGAGGTGCAGGACGACCTGGAGGACCGGCAGATCGTCCGGCTGGCCGGGCGCGACGAGGTGGCCGCCGCGGACCTCGGCGGAGAGGGCGCCGACGACGACCGGGAACAGGTCGACCCGGAGCCGGCCCGCCGCCGGCTGCGCCGGGACGGGAAGACATGAGCGGGCTGGTGCCGCTGCCGGTGGTGGTGCCGCTGCTCGGCGCGGCGCTGACCCTGATCCTGACCGGCCGGCCCCGGTTGCAGCGTTCGATAAGCGTGCTCTGCCTGGGCAGCGTCCTGCTGGTCGCGGTGGTGCTGCTGGTCGGGGCGTACCGGCACGGGCCGGTGGTGGTGCGGGTGGGCGGCTGGCCGGCGCCGGTCGGCATCGTGCTGGTGGCCGACCAGTTGGCGGCGCTGATGGTGGTGGTCTCCTCGGCGGTCACCCTCTGCGTGCTGCTCTACTCGATCGGCCAGGGTCGGGCGGAGACCGGCGAGACCGCGCCGGTGAGCATCTACCACCCCACCTACCTGGTGCTCACCGCCGGCGTGACGAACGCGTTCCTGGCCGGTGACCTGTTCAACCTCTTCGTCGGCTTCGAGATCCTGCTGGCCGCCAGCTTCGTGCTGATCACGCTGGGCGGCACCGAGGCCCGGCTGCGCACCGGCTCGACGTACGTGGTGGTCAGCATCCTGTCGTCGCTGCTCTTCCTGTCCGCCGTGGGACTCGTCTACGCGGCCACCGGGACGCTGAACATGGCGCAACTCGCCGGCCGGCTGGACGCGGTGCCGTCCGGCGTACGCCTGACCCTGCAACTCATGTTGCTGCTGGCGTTCGGCATCAAGGCGGCGGTCTTCCCGGTGTCGGCCTGGTTGCCGGACAGCTATCCGACCGCCCCCGCGCCGGTCACCGCGGTCTTCGCCGGCCTGCTCACCAAGGTCGGCGTGTACGCGATCATCCGCACCGAGACGCTGCTCTTCCCCGGCGGCGAGGTGTCCGGCCTGCTGATGGTGGTGGCCGGGCTGACCATGGTGGTGGGCATCCTCGGCGCGGTCGCCCAGTCGGACATGAAGCGGTTGTTCTCCTTCACCCTGGTCAGCCACATCGGCTACATGATCTTCGGGGTGGCGCTGAGCAGCGTCGCCGGCCTGTCCGGGTCGATCTTCTACGTGGTGCACCACATCACCGTCCAGACCACGCTCTTCCTGGTCGCCGGCCTGGTCGAGGAGCGGGCCGGCAGCACCGACCTGCGCCGGCTCGGCGGGCTGGCCCGGGTCACCCCGGTGGTCGCCGTGCTGTTCTTCGTCCCGGCGATGAACCTGGCGGGCATCCCGCCGTTCTCCGGCTTCCTCGGCAAGCTCGGCCTGCTCCAGGCCGGGGTCGCGGCCGGCGGGGCGCTGCCCGCCGTGCTGGTCGGGGCCGGGACGCTGACCAGCCTGCTCACCCTCTACGTCGCGTCCCGGGTGTGGAACATCGCGTTCTGGCGGGCCCCGAAACTCGCCACCTCCAGCCCGGACGCCCGGCTGCCCGGCCTGATGGTCGGCGCCACCGCCGCGCTGGTGGCGCTCGGTGTGCTGCTCACCCTGGTCGCGGGTCCACTGTTCCAGGTCACCGCGGACGCCGCCGCCGACCTGCGCCAGCGCACCCCGTACATCCGGGCGGTCCTGCCCCGGGACGTGCCGTGAGCGGCGGTCCGTCCCCCGGCCGCGCCGGCGGGGAGCCGCCGGCCGCCGACCCGCCGGCCGTGGGCCGGGGCGGGCGGCGGCGCGACCAGGCGGTGGCGCTCGGCTGGTTGGCCGTCGCCTGGCTGTTGCTCTGGGGCGACGTGTCCTGGGGCAACCTGCTCACCGGCCTGGTGGTCGGCGCGGCGGTGCTGTTCTTCTTCCCGCTGCCACCGGTCACCTTCGGCGGCCGGCTGCGCCCCGGCCCGCTGCTGGTGCTGGCCGCCACGTTCGTCGGGGAGTTGATCAGCGCCAGCGTGCACGTCGCGGCCGTGGCGCTGCGTCCCGGCTACCGGCCGCACGGCGGGATCATCGCGGTGCCGCTGCGGGTCGGCACCGATCTGAACCTGGCGCTCACCGCCGAGGTGATCTCGCTGGTGCCGGGCACGCTGATCCTCGACATCGACCGGGCCCGCGGCGTGCTCTACGTGCACGTGCTCGACGTGCGGGGCCCGGAGGACCTGGCCGGCGGCCGCGCCCGCGTGCTCGCCGTCGAACGGCGCATCGTCCGCGCCGTCGGCTCGCCCACCGAGGTACGCCAGCTCGACCTCGAACCCGTCGAACGGAGGAATCACCCGTGACCGTCCTGCTCGCCGTCGTGCTGACCGTGCTGCTCTCGGCCACCGCGCTGCTCGCCCTGCTCCGGATCTACCGCGGCCCGTCCCTGCTCGACCGGGTCGTCGGCGCCGACCTGCTGCTGTCGGCCATGCTCGGCGCGGTGGGCGCGGAGGCCGCGCTGAACCGGCACGCCACCACGTTGCCGGTGCTGGTGGTGCTCTCGCTGCTCGGCTTCGTCGGCTCGGTGTCGCTGGTCCGCTTCGCCGTCCGGGCCGAATCATGACGGTCGTGGGTGCCGTGGCGGACTGGGCCGGGGGAATCCTGCTGCTGGCGGGCGCGCTGCTGAGTCTGGTCGCCGGCATCGGGCTGGTGCGCTTCCCGGACACGCTGGACCGGATGCACGCCGTCACCAAGCCGCAGGTGCTCGGCGTGCTGCTGCTCCTGGCCGGGCTGGCGCTGCGGCTGCGGACCGGATCGGATCTGGGCATGCTGGCGCTGGTGGCGATCTTCCAGCTCTCCACCGCGCCGGTCGCCGCGCAGATGATCGGGCGGGCCGCCTACCGGTCCGGGCGGATCGACCGGTCGCTGCTCGACGTCGACGAGCTGGCCGAGCGGTGAGAACGGGACGTGGGGGAGGGTTCCCGGCACCTTCAGCGAGCGTCCAGCGGGCACCGATAAAATGGGCCGCATGATCGACTCTCCTGCCCCGGAGGGCAGCAGTAGCCGGCCGGGTCGTACCCGGCATCTTTCCTCTCCGACGACCCCGGGAGCCCTGAACCTCCCGTGTTGATCATCGTCGGTCTCCTTCTCATCACCGTCCTCACCGCCGCCACCGGTTACTTCGTGGCGCAGGAGTTCGGTTACGTCGCCGTCGACCGCGGCAAGCTCAAACAACTCGCCGACGGCGGCGACCGCGCCGCCGCCCGGGCCCTGGAGGTGACCGGGCGGCTCTCGTTCATGCTGTCCGGCGCCCAGCTCGGCATCACCGTGACCGCCCTGCTGGTCGGTTACGTCGCCGAGCCCTACCTGGGCGCCGGGCTGGCCGACCTGCTCGGCCTCGCCGGCGTGTCCGGCGCGGTGGCGCTGCCGCTGTCGGTAGCGTTGGCCCTGGTCATCGCCACCGTGGTGCAGATGGTCCTGGGCGAGCTTGCCCCGAAGAACCTGGCCATCGCCCGGGCCGAGCCGCTCGCCCGGGCGCTGTCCCGGTCCACCCTGATCTACCTGCGGATCGCCGGTCCGCTGATCACGCTCTTCGACCGGGCCGCCGTGCGGCTGCTCCGCCGGGTCGGCATCGAACCGATCGAGGAGCTGCCCAGCGGCGCCACCCCGGCCGACCTGGAACAGATCATCGCCGAGTCGCGTGAGGAGGGGCATCTCGACGCCGAGATGTCCGACCTGCTCGACCGAGGGCTCGACTTCCGGGGGCTGACCGCGGGCGAGGCCATGGTGCCCCGGGTGGACGTGCACACCGTGCGCGCCGACGAGCCGGTCAGCCGGGTCGTCGAGATGCTCGACACCGGCCACTCCCGGTTCCCGGTGCGCGGCGCCGAGGGCGTGGACGACCTGATCGGCGTGGTCGGCATCGCCGACGTGCTGGGGGTGCCGCCGGCCGAGCGGGCGCGCACCCGGATCGACGCGGTCGCCGTACCCCCGTTGCTGGTGCCGGAGACGCTGCCGCTGCCGACGGTGCTGGACCGGCTCCGGTCCGGGCACCGGCAGTTGGCCTGCGTGGTCGACGAGTACGGCGGGTTCGCCGGCGTGATCACGCTGGAGGACCTCGCCGAGGAGCTGGTCGGGCCGATCCGGGACGAGGACGACCCGCCGGAGCGGGCGCCGGCCCGGCAGGAGGACGGCTCCTGGGTGGTGCCGGCCCGCTGGCGGATCGACGAGGTCGCCGACAGCACCGGCATCGAGCTGCCCGAGGCGCCCGAGTACGACACGCTCTCCGGCCTGGTGATGCGGGAGCTGGGCCGGGTGCCCGAGGTCGGCGACCGGCTGGAGATCGCGCCGGCCGGTGACGGCGACGAGCCGTCGACCGGCCCCCGGGTGCTGGTCGAGGTGCTGGCGGTGGACCGGCACGTGGCCGACTCGGTGCGGCTGCGGTCGACCGCCGGCGTGTCCGGGGAGGGCGCCGCATGAGCCCCGGGTTCGCGCTCGCCTTCTCCGTGGTGCTGCTGGCGCTCAACGGGTTCTTCGTGGCGGCCGAGTTCGCGCTGGTCGCCGCGAAGCGTTACCGGCTGGAACAGTCGGCGGCCGGCGGCGGCCGGGCGGCCCGCGCGGCGCTGGACGGCGTCCGCGAGCTGAGCCTGATGCTGGCCGGCGCGCAGCTCGGCATCACGCTCTGCACGCTGGGGCTGGGCGCGCTGGCCGAGCCGGCCATCGAGCACCTGCTCAGCCCGCTGCTGCACGCGGTCGGTCTGCCCGACGCGGCCAGCCACGTGGTCGCGCTGGTGTTCGCGCTGGGCCTGGTGACGTTCCTGCACCTGGTGGTCGGCGAGATGGCGCCGAAATCCTGGGCGATCACCGACGCGGAGCGTTCCGCGATGCTGCTGGCGCTGCCGTTCCGGGCGTTCGCCCGGATCGCCCGGCCGGTGCTGTCGCTGCTCAACGGGCTGGCCAACGCGATGCTGCGGCTGGTCGGGGTGCAGCAGCAGGACCAGCTCGCCCAGGTGCACGGCCCGGACGAGCTGCGCATCCTGCTGGAGCAGTCCCGGGAGCACGGGCTGCTCGGCGCCGAGCAGCACCAGTTGCTGACCAGCATGCTGGAGTTGCAGGGCACCACGGTGGCGCAGGTGATGGAGCCGTTCGACAAGATCGTCACGGTGCGCCGGGACGACACCGCCGAGCGGATCGAGCACGTGTCCCGCGACAGCGGCCGGTCCCGGCTCGCCGTGGTCGACACCGGCGGCGAGGTGTGCGGCCTGGTGCACGTACGCGAGGCGGTCCGCGCGGTCACCACCGGCCGGCCGGCGACCGCCGGTGAGCTGATGACGAACGCGTTCACGCTGCCCGCCGAGGCGTCGGTGACCGAGGCGGTGGCCGCCATGCGCGGCCGGCAGGCCCAGCTCGCGCTGGTGCGCAACGGCGGTGGGCCGACCCGGCCGATCGGCTTCGTCGCACTGGAGGACCTGCTGGAGGAGGTCATCGGCGAGTTCGACGACGAGACCGACCCGGTGCCGCGCGGTCGCCGCCTGCGCTGACCACCCTCCGATCGACACCAGTAGGCCGAGGTGGCGGTGTCCGGGCGACCGGGACACCGCCACCTCGCCGTACCGGCGGTGGGCCGGCACGTCCGCCGGGCCGGCAGGTTCGCCGGGCCGGCAGGTTCGCCGGGCCGGCAGGTTCGCCGGGCCGGCAGGTTCGCCGGGCCGGCAGGTTCGCCGGGCCGGGACGCCCGGAGCCGTCGGCATTGCCCGGCCGCCCCGGCATGGCCGGCTGGGCAGCGGGAATGCCGCCGGCATGCGGCTGACCGGGGTGTCGAGGGGATCGGCCTGGACCGGGCTCTCGGTGACCACCACGCTGCCCAACCCGAGCACCCGGCCGGGCCTGCGCCTGCCGGGTCGGGTGACGCTGGCCGCCGACGGCGAGGACGTCCTGGTCCGGCACATCCGCCTCGGGCTGGTCACCCAGGTCGAGCCGGAGGACCCGGGGGCGCCGCGCCGGCTGGTGCAGTATCACCAGTGGCCGATCGCGGGCCGCTTCGTGGTGCCGGGCGGGCGGCGGCGGGCCGTCGACTTCGCGGTGCCGCTGCCGTGGGAGTCGCCGGTGACGGTGTTCGGCGGCGTGCCGTTGATGACGCTGCGCACCGGGCTGCGGACCGAGGTGTCCGTCGAACCGGACCTGGACCAGGGCGAGATGGTGCCGGTCCTGATCCACCCGCTGCCCACCCAGCAGCACCTGCTCGCCGCGCTGGACACGCTCGGCTTCGTGATGCGCCAGGCGGGGCTCCAGCAGGGCCGGCTGCCTCAGGTGGCGCAGACGCTGCCGTTCCAGCAGCGGCTCGGCTTCTGGGCCGCCCCGCTCTACGCCGGGCCGATGACCGAACTGGAAGTGATCATGCTGACCGACCCGGCGGGTATGGAGGTGCTGTTCTGGCTGGACCGCCGGCTCTCCCTGGCCGGGGTGACCCACCAGAGCATCAGCCGATTCCGGGTCTGGCACGCCGGGGCGGACCGGCGGGACTGGGTGTCGACGGTGGACGGCTGGCTGCGGCACGCCATCGACCGGCACGCGGCGGCCGCCGCGCACGGCGACTGGTCGGCCACGATCCGGGAGTCGGCACACGTCAGCCGCCACCCGGACCAGCCCGTCGCGCCCGGGTACGGCCTCGGCGGCACGGCCGGCAGCGGGGGCGTCGGCGGCGGTGGCGGCGACGGCACCTGAGCGCCGAGCGCCGCGCGCCGAGCGGGTGCGCGGATGTTAGGAGGGGGCCCCTGCTATGCCGCAGGCGTTAACAAGGGGCCCCTCCTTACACCTCAGCCGGCGGCGAGCTTGAGGCCGAAGCCGAGGAACAGCATCGCGATCGCGGTGGTGCCGGTCGCGGCTAGTCGCCGGCGGCGCTGGAACTGGGTGGCCAGGAACGTGCCGGTGAAGATCAGCACGGTCAGGTAGAGCGCGCTGGCCACCTGCGCGATCAGCCCGAGCAGCAGGAACGACAGCGCCGGCCAGGCGTACCCGGGATCGACGAACTGGATGAAGAACGAGACGAAGAAGAGGATCGCCTTCGGGTTGAGCAGGCTGATCGTCAGCGCCCGCCGGAACGGGTCGCGGGCGGCCGGCTCGACCTCGTCGATCAGGCGCGGCATGGAAGGGTCGTCGCGGTCACGCCAGCGTCGCCACGCGCCGCGCAACATGGCCAGCCCCAACCACCCGAGGTACGCCGCGCCGGCGTACTTGATCACGAGGAACAGCGGCGGGTACGCCCGCAGCAGCGACGCGACCCCGGCCGCGGAGAGCACCATCAGCGCCGCGTCGCCGACGAACACCCCGGCGGCGGCCCGGTAACCGGTCGCCACCCCGCGCCGGGCGGCGGTGGCGAGCACGAAGAGCGAGTTCGGGCCGGGCAGCAGCACGATCGCCACCGTGCCCAGCACGTACGTTCCGATGTCGGTGATCCCCAGCACGCCGGACATCATGACCCGACCGGGGCCGCCGGGCGAAGCCGTTCCCGCAGCCTGAGCTGTGCGTTCGGCCACTCCTCGGCGAGCATCGAGTAGAGCGCGGACTGCCGCCAGGTGCCGTCGGCGCGCCGCCGGTTGGACCGCAACGTCCCCTCCCGCACCGCGCCGAGTCGCTCGATGGCCCGCTGGGACCGCTCGTTGAGCGTGCTGGTCTGCCAGGTGACCCGCACCGCGTCGAGGTCTTCGAAGGCGCGGGAGAGCAGCATCAGCTTCGCCTCGGTGTTGATCCCGGTGCGCCACCAGGCCCGGCCGAGCTGGGTGTAGCCGATCTCCACCGCCCGCAGGTCGGCGTCGGGCTCGTGGAAGGAGGTGGTGCCGACCACCACACCGGTGACCGCGCAGCGCTGCACCCACGGCGTGCGGACGCCCCGCGACCCGGCGTCCAGCGCGGCGCGGATCAGCGCGGCGGTGCCGGCCACGTCGGCGGGGCGGGGGCTGCCCACGTGCCGCCAGACCTCCTCGTCGTCGAGCGCGGCGTGCAGGTCCTCGGCGTGGGCGAGGTCCAGCGGCTCCAGCACCACGTGCGCGCCGCGCAGGACCACCGGCTCCAGCCACGGCGACCGGGCCGGCCACAGGTACGCGGGCACCGGCGCGGTCACCCCGTCGGCCGGTTCGGGTCGCCCCGGCGTGAGCCGCAGCGGCAGCACCCCGGCCCAGTGGGGCAGGCTCTCGTCGGCCGGCTCGTCGTTGACCCCGCCCGTACGCGTGCGGACCGAGACCTCGCGCAGCGGCAGCGCCAGCACCGCGGTCTCGGCCAGTTCGCGCCGGTTCGGCGGCCGGCTGTCGGCGGACCGGCCGGTCCCCACCTTCTCCACCAGCGCGGTCAGCACCCGGGCCTTCTCGTCGGCGTCGTCGACCAGCCGGGCGGTGCCGTGCGCGACCACCGAGCGGTAGTTGGCGCTGTGGTGGAACTGGGAGCGGGCGTAGACCAGCCCGTCGAGGTGGGTGACCGCGACGCAGACCGGCAGCCCGTCCTCGCCCCGGGCGGCGAGCAGCGGCCGGCTGCCGGTGGAGCCGTGCAGGTAGAGCGTGTCACCGACGCGGACGTGCAGGGTCGGCAGCACCCGCGGCTCACCGTCCACCACGAACGCCAGCGCGCAGTGGAACGCCTCGTCGAGCAGCGCGTGGGCGGTGGCGCGGTCGTAGCGCACCCGGTCCCGGGTGCGGGTGGCGGTGGTGCGGCCGGTCGGAGGGTACATGCGACATCCCACCTTTGTTCTAGTACAATCAGCGAACTGTGGCAGCACGTTATCAGCTCAGTGGGTCCACGTCGGCGGCCATTTCGGCGAGCGTGGAATCCGGCATCCGCACCGGCGGCCTCGCCCCGGGCGACCCCCTGCCGGCGGTCCGCGCGCTCGCCGGCCGGCTCGGCGTCAGCCCGGCCACCGTCGCGCGGGCCTACCAGGAGCTGCGGCAGCGCGGGCTGGTCGTCACCGCCGGCCGGCACGGCACCCGGGTCCGGCCCCGCCCGCCTGTCGCCAGCCGCCGCGCCGCGCTGGCGCCCCCGCCGCGCCCGGGCAGCCGGGACCTCTCCGCCGGGCACCCCGACCGGCGGCTGCTGCCCCCGCTCGGCCCGCACCTGGCCGCGCTCGCCGCCGAGTTCGACGCCCCGACCGGGTACGCGGACGCCGCCGTCCTGCCCGAGCTGGCCGCCGCCGCCCGGGACCGCCTCGCCGCCGACGGGGTGCCGGCCGCCGACCTGACCGTCACCGGCGGCGCGCTCGACGGCATCGAGCGGCTGCTCGCCGCGCACCTGCGCCCCGGTGACGCGGTCGCGGTGGAGGACCCGGGCTGGGCCAACCTGCTGGACCTGGTCGCCGCGCTCGGGCTGCGTACCGTCGGGGTGCCGGTGGACGACGAGGGCCCGAGCGTGGCCGGGGTGCGGGCCGCGCTGGCCGCCGGGGTCCGCGCGCTGGTGGTCACCAGCCGGGCCCAGAACCCGACCGGCGCGGCTCTCTCCGCCGAGCGGGCCGCCGCGCTGCGGACGCTGCTCACCGGCCGGGCCGACCTGCTGCTGATCGAGGACGACCACGCCGCCGAACTGGCCCGCGTACCCCTGCACCCGCTCGCCGGGGCGACCCCGGCGTGGGCCTTCGTCCGGTCGGTGAGCAAGCCCTACGGGCCCGACCTGCGGCTCGCCGTGCTGGCCGGCGACGAGGCCACCGTGGCCCGGGTGGCCGGCCGGGCCCGGGTCGGCGCCGGCTGGGTCTCCACCGTGCTGCAACGGCTGGTGCTGTCGCTCTGGCGCGACCCGGCCACCGCCGAGCTGGTGCGGCACGCGGCGGACGGCTACGACCGGCGGCGCGACGGGCTGGTCGCGGCGCTGGCCGCGCACGGACTGGCCGCGCACGGGCGCACCGGGATCAACGTCTGGGTGCCGGTGCCCGACGAGACGGTCGCGGTCACCGCGCTGCGCGACGCCGGCTGGTCGGTGGCGCCCGGCGGCCTCTACCGGATCGCCGCCGCCCCGGCCGTCCGGATCACCGTCAGCCCTCTCGACGAGCCCGACCTCCCCACCCTCGCCGACGCGCTCGCCCGCGCGCTGCACCCGGTGCAAGGAAGGGGCCCCTATTAACGCCTCCGGTAGAGGCGGGGCCCCCTTTTAACACCTCCCTCCGATGGCGGCGGCCCGCTGACACGCCGGCAGATGCGGCGTGGCGGACGGCGCAGGGGGTAGAACGGTCCGCATGGCCGAGACCGAGAGCGCACCCGGAGCGCAGGAGTTCATCCCGCCCACGGCGGACACCATCGACGCGCTGCGTGCCGCGGCGGCCGGCTGCCGGGGCTGTGAGCTCTACCGGGACGCGTCGCAGACCGTCTTCGGCCGTGGTGACGAACGCGCCCGGGTGGTCTTCGTCGGCGAGCAGCCGGGCGATGTGGAGGACCAGCAGGGGCTGCCGTTCGTCGGCCCGGCCGGCCGGTTGCTGCGCAAGGCGGTGGACGACGCCGGCCTCGACCCGCGCCAGATCTACCTGACCAACGCGGTCAAGCACTTCCGCTTCGAGCTGCGCGGCACGCGGCGCATCCACCAGACCCCCGACCGGGTGCACGTCACCGCCTGCCGGCCCTGGCTGGTCGCCGAGTTCGCCCGCCTGCGTCCGGAGGTCGTGGTGGTGCTCGGCGCCACCGCCGCCAAGGCGCTGCTCGGTCCGACGTTCCGGGTGACCCGCCAGCGCGGCGAGCTGCTGCCCTGGCCGGCCGCCGCGCAGCACCCGGAGGACTTCGCCCGGGTGCCGGTGGACCGCGCCGGCAAGGTCGCCGACGCGCCGGACACCCGGCTGCTCGCCACCATCCACCCGTCCGCCGTGCTGCGCGCCGACAACCAGGACGTCGCGTTCGAGGGCCTGGTCGCCGATCTCATGGTGGCCGCCGGCGCGCTGCGCTGAGTCAGCCGCGCCCCTGCCAGGTGCAGAGGCAGACCCGGTTGCCGTCCGGGTCGGCGAGCACCCAGAAGTTCGGGGCCTCGGCGTCGCTGACCAGCGAGCCGCCAGCCGCCAGCGCCGCCTCCATCCGTGGCGTGACCTCGGCCGGGTCGACCCAGACGTCCGGGTGCCAGCGCTGCCGGGGCTCGTCCCGCCCGGAGCCCTGGAACCAGATCGTCGGCAGCGCCCCGGCCGGGTCGCGCACCTCGTCGTCGTCGGGACGTGCCTGGTCCCAGGCCAGGACCGCGCGCCAGAACGGCGCCACGGCGGCGTGCTCCGGGCTGTCCAGGGCCAGCTCCAGGCGGGACAACCCGGCGTACGACAGGGCGAGGCCGGCCTCGGCGGCGAGCGCCGTGATCGTCCGGGCCAGCCGCAGGTCGCGCCCGGTGACGCCGCCGGCGTCGTGCGACCAGAGCCGCACGTCGACGTGGGTGTAGCGCAGGTCCAGGTCGGGATGGTGGTCGACCCGCTCGGCCTCCGCGCCGACCGCGGCCACCAGCGCCAGGCCGGCCGCGAAATTCGGGGTACGGATACGGGTGTGCAACGTGCCGAGCAGGAAGGTCCACCCGTCCAGCCCGGCGTCGGCGATCTGTGCTCCGGTCAGGGTGCCCATCCGGCCATCCTGTCGTGTCTCGGCCCGACCGGCCACCGTCCACACCGGATTGCCGCCCGGCACGCGGGGGTATCGCCTCCGACATGGCCGCCGCCCGACCCTTCGTGTTCCTCGCCCGATTCGGTCCGCCCGGGTCGTACGTGGTGAGCATGCTTGTCGCCATCGTCCGGGCCGGCTCGGTGGGCGTGGTCTGGGGGACCGCCTTCCCGTTCGTGGGGAGCCGCTGGACGAAGCCGCGCAAGCCGGCCGAGGTCGAGTGGACCGAGGGTTGGCGGCGGACCGCTGTCGCGCCGCGCCGGGGCGAGCCGCCCGCCGACGAGGCCGGTCGCGCGACGGTCGCCGACAACCTGCCCGCGGTGCGTCGGGGAGCGCTGATCGGTCCCCTCGTCGGCACGCCGCTCTTCGCCGCGCTGATCGGGGTTGCCGTACACGTCGGGCGCGTGGCCAGCGCGGTCGGGTTCGCGGCCGTCCTGGTCGCGGTGCTCGCCGTCGCCGCGGTGACCGCCCGCCGGGAGCGCAGGTTGCGCGCGCGGCTGCGCTGATCGGGCTCGCGGCCCCTGTGCTGACCGGGTGAGCGGTGCCAGACTGGCCGCCATGGAGCAGCATCTCTACCAGCCCGTCCACGAAGAGTTCCGGGACCTGTGCCGCCGGTTCCTCGCCCGGGAGGCGGTGCCGCACCACGAGCGGTGGGAGGCCGAGGGCATCGTCGACCGCGCGGTGTGGCGGGCCGCCGGCGCGGCCGGGCTGCTCGGTCCCGACGTCGACCCGGCGTACGGCGGCGGCGGGCAGCGCGACTTCCGGTTCAACGCGGTCCTCGACGAGGAGATCGTCGCGAGCGGCTGCACCGGTCTCGGGTTCGGGCTGCACAACGACGTGGTGGCGCCGTACCTGACCGAGCTGACCACCGAGGAGCAGCGCAAGCGCTGGCTGCCGGGCTTCTGCTCCGGCGACCTGGTCACCGCGATCGCGATGAGCGAGCCGGGCGCGGGCAGCGACCTGGCCGGCATCCGCACCGGCGCGGTCCGCGACGGCGACTCGTGGGTGCTCAACGGCCAGAAGACGTTCATCACCAACGGCGAGCTGGCCGACCTCGTGGTGGTGGTGGTCAAGACCGCGCCGGAGCAGGGCGCGCACGGGGTGAGCCTGGTGGTGGTGGAGCGCGGCACGCCGGGCTTCGACCGTGGGCGGCGGCTGGCCAAGGTCGGCCTGAAGGCCAACGACACCGCCGAGCTGTTCTTCGACGACTGCCGGGTACCGGCGGAGAACCTGATCGGCGCCGAGAACCAGGGCTTCTACCACCTGATGGCCAACCTGCCCCGGGAGCGGCTGAGCATCGCGGTCGGCGCGGTGGCGGCCTGCGAGAAGCTGCTCGCGCTCACCCTGGAGCACGCCCGGTCCCGGGAGGCGTTCGGCCGGCCGATCGGCAGGTTCCAGCACAACCGGTTCCTCCTGGCCGAGCTGGACACCGAGATCACCATCGCCCGGACGTTCGTGAACCACTGCGTCGCCGAGTACGACGCGGGCCGCCTGTCGGTGACCGACGCGGCGAAGGCGAAGTGGTGGACCACCGAGCTGCAGAACAAGGTCGCCGACCGGTGCGTGCAGCTGCACGGCGGTTACGGCTTCATGCTGGAGCAGCCGGTGGCGAAGGCGTGGCTGGACAGCCGGGTGCAGACCATCTACGGCGGCACCACCGAGATCATGAAGGAGATCATCGGGCGCGGCCTCGGCCTGTAGCGAAACCGGTTGCCGACCGGCCGGTCCGGTGCGCGACGATGAGGCACCCGTCCTCACCAGGAGCGTCATGGCCACCGACCTGACCACGCCGGCCCCGCCCCGGCAGCCCGACGTCGCCGGCATCCAGCGGCGTACCCTCCGGCTGCTCTTCCTCACCCAGATCGTCGGCGGCGTCGGCGTCGCCATCGGCATCTCGGTCGGCGCGCTGCTCGCCGCCCGGGTCGCCGGCACCGCCCTGGCCGGGCTGGCGCAGAGCGCCGCGGTGGTCGGTGCCGCGCTGCTCGCCGTACCGGTGACCCGGCTGATGTCGGCGCGCGGGCGGCGACCCGGTCTGGTCCTGGCCTACCTGGTCGGCGCGGTCGGCGGCGCGCTGGTGGTGGTCGCCGTGGTGACCGAACGGGTGCCGCTGCTCTTCGTCGGCATGTTGCTGTTCGGCGGCGGCACGGCGGCCAACCTCCAGGCCCGCTACACGGCCGTCGACCTGGCCGAGCCGGCGCGCCGGGGCCGGCAACTGTCGCTGGTGGTCTGGGCCACCACCATCGGCTCGGTGGCGGCGCCGAACTTCGCCGCGCTCGCCGACGACGTCACCCACGGCTGGGGCCTGCCGCTGCTGGCCGGCCCGTTCCTGGTCAGCGCCGTCGCGTTCACGGTGGCCGCCGGCGTACTCCTGGCCATGCTCCGGCCGGACCCGCTGCTCACCGCGCGCCGGCTGGCGGCGGCCGAGCCGGCACCGGCCGCCGGCCCCGCGCCGTCGGTCACCCGCCGCGGTGGCATGGTCGCCGCGTGGCGCACGGTACGCCGCCGGCCGGCCGCCCGGCTCGGCATCGCCGCGGTCGCGGTGGGGCACCTGGTGATGGTCGCGGTGATGTCGATGACCCCGGTGCACCTCGACGAGTGGCACTCCGACGCGGACCTGCTGCGCGTGGTCGGCGCCGTGCTCAGCCTGCACATCGCCGGCATGTACGCGTTCTCGCCGGTGGTGGGCTGGCTCACCGACCGGCTGGGCCGGCGGCCGGTGATCCTCGGCGGGGTGGCGTTCCTGCTTGCCGCGTGCGCGGTCGCCGGCGCCGCCGGGCACCGCACCCCGGCGCTCTCGGTGGGGCTGGCGCTGCTCGGGCTGGGCTGGTCGGGCACCATGGTGGCGGGCTCGACGTTGCTGTCGGAGTCGGTGCCCACCGCCGACCGGCCCGGCGTGCAGGGCCTGTCCGACCTGCTCATGGGGTTGGCCGGGGCGGGCGCGGCGGCGGTGAGCGGGTTCGTCATGCGGGCCGTGGGGTACCCGACGCTCACCCTGCTGGCGGCGATCGCGGTGGTGCCGCTGGTGGCGCTCGCGCTGCGGCGCCCCGGCGCGGGACCACTCGACGAGGAGGACTGAACACGTGCGGCTGACCGACTTCTGGACGCGGCTGGAGGAGGCGTTCGGGCCGGGTTACGCGGCCAGCATCGCCAGCGACCAGGTGCTCTCCCAACTGGGCGGGCGGACCGTCGAGCAGGCGCTCGCGGCCGGTGAGGAAACGCACGTGGTGTGGCGCGCGGTGGTCGCCGCGTATCCCGACCGCGTGCCCGCCCGACTACGCTGAGCAGCCTTTTCCTCGGTTCCGCGTGTCGCTTGCCCAGTCGTACACCTGTTCGGCTATTGTCCACAGCGGGGTGCTCGTCCACAGTTCGCGGCCCGTCGGCTGGTTTTCTGTCGGACCCAGCGCCTAGCGTGTCCCGCGTGACGCGAAGCTCAGGAAAGACGCCGGCGAAGGCAGGGGTGGCAACGATGGCGGCAGGTCCTGACCGGGAGAAGGCGCTCGACCTTGCTCTCGCTCAGATCGACAAGCAGTTCGGCAAGGGCTCGGTGATGCGGCTGGGGGAGCGGCCCGTCATCCAGACGGCGGTCACGCCGACCGGGTCCATCGCGCTCGACGTGGCGCTCGGCGTGGGCGGTCTGCCCCGCGGCCGGGTCGTCGAGATCTACGGTCCGGAGTCCAGCGGTAAGACCACTGTCGCCCTGCACGCGGTGGCCAACGCCCAGCGGGCGGGTGGCATCGCCGCGTTCATCGACGCGGAGCACGCGCTCGACCCGGAATACGCCAAGGCGCTCGGCGTCGACACCGACGCCCTGCTGGTCTCCCAGCCGGACACCGGCGAGCAGGCGCTGGAGATCACCGACATGCTGGTGCGCTCCGGCGCGATCGACATCATCGTGATCGACTCGGTCGCCGCGCTCGTGCCGCGCGCCGAGATCGAGGGCGAGATGGGCGACAGCCACGTCGGCCTCCAGGCCCGGCTGATGAGCCAGGCGCTGCGGAAGATCACCGGCGTGCTCAACAACACCGGCACCACGGCGATCTTCATCAACCAGCTCCGCGAGAAGATCGGCGTGATGTTCGGCAGCCCGGAGACCACGACCGGTGGCCGGGCGCTCAAGTTCTACGCCTCGGTCCGGCTCGACGTGCGCCGCATCGAGAGCCTGAAGGACGGCACCGACGTGGTCGGCAACCGCACCCGGGTCAAGGTCGTGAAGAACAAGGTCGCCGCGCCGTTCAAGCAGGCCGAGTTCGACATCATGTACGGCAAGGGCATCTCCCGCGAGGGCTCCCTGATCGACGTGGGCGTGGAGCAGGCGATCATCCGTAAGTCCGGCGCCTGGTACACCTACGACGGCGACCAGCTCGGCCAGGGCAAGGAGAAGGCCCGCGAGTTCCTCCGGGAGAACCCGGACGTCGCGGCCGAGATCGAGAAGAAGATCCTGGAGAAGCTCGGCGTCGGCACCGGCGGCACGGGCGACGCCGCCGGCGGCCCGGAGCTGCCGCCGGTCGACTTCTGATCCGCTGATCCGTGGCAGGACGACGTGCCCGCACGGGGCGGGGCTGGGATGCCGGCCCACCCCGTGCGGGTGACACCACCGGCGCGCCCCAGCCCCGCCGTGGGCGTCGCGGTCGCGCGGCGGAGCCCGAACCAGGGGAGGCTCCGGCTCCGCCGCGCGACGAGGCCGAGCTGGCCCGGGAGATCTGCCTGCGCCAGCTCGCCACCCGGCCGCGCACCCGGGCCGAGCTGGCCGGCGCGCTGGCCCGGCGGGGCATCTCCGAGGAGACCGCCGAGCGGGTGCTCGACCGCTACGACGAGGTGGGCATCGTCGACGACGCCGCGTTCGCCCGCGCCTGGGTGAGCAGCCGGCACAACGGCCGCGGGCTGGCCCGCCGGGCGCTCGCCAACGAGCTGCGCCAGAAGGGCGTCGACGGCGAGGTGGCCGGCGCCGCCCTGGACGGGCTCGACGAGGAGACCGAGGCCGAGACGGCCCGCGCCCTGGTGGACCGCAAGCTGCGCACCACCCGCGGCGAGCCCGACGCGGTGTTCCGGCGCCTGGTCGGCATGCTGGCGCGCAAGGGCTACCCGGCCGGCGTGGCGATCAGCGCGGTCAAGGACGCGCTCGCCGCGCAGAGCGCCGAGGCGGCCGAGTTCGCCGAGCACATCGACGCCGACGCGCTGGCCGACGCCGAGAACGACCTCGACGCCCGCCGGCACGACTGACCCGTGTCGGCCCACCGACCCTGGTCGAGGAGGGGTGCGTCCCGATGCTGAAGGGGTGCCTGAACGGTGGGCGGCGACGGGACGAGCACCCGGCCGTGCCGCTCACCGCGGCCGAGTTGGCGGCCGACGCCGTCCGCTGCGCGCGGGCCGGGGTGGCGGCGGTGCACGTGCACCCGCGTGACGACGGCGGTGCCGAGTCGCTCGCCCCGACGGTGGTCGCGACGGTTGTCGACGCCGTCCGCGCGGCGCGTCCCGGCCTGCCGGTCGGCGTGAGCACCGGCGCGTGGATCGTCGCCGACCCAACCGAGCGGGTGGCCGCGGTCCGCGCCTGGACGGTGTTGCCCGACTTCGCCTCCGTCAACGCCCACGAACCCGGCGCGGCGGCGGTCGCCGCGGCCCTGCACGAGCGTGGCGTGATGGTCGAGGCCGGCCTCTGGACGGTGGCGGCGGTCGACGCGTGGCGCCGCTGGTCGACGCCGACCGGGCGGGTCCTGGTCGAGTGCATGGCGGAGTCGGTCGAGGTGGCGCTCGCCGACGCGGCCGCGATCCTCGCCGCGCTGCCCGACCGGTGTCCGCCGGTGCTGCTGCACGGCGAGGGCCCGGCGACCTGGCCGGTGCTCGCCGAGGCGGTCCGCCGTGGCCTGCACACCCGGATCGGCCTGGAGGACACGCTGCTGCTGTCGGCCGGCACCACCGCGCCGGACAACGCGGCACTGGTCACGGCGGCCCGAGCCCTGGGCGCACGTTGACCGGGGCGTCCCGGGCGACCCTCGGGGCGAGTGGCGGCCGCGCCTTCGGCGTGATCGACACCAGCTCGGGGGAGTGGTGGGGTCGCGGGCCGTCGGATCCCACCATGTCGGCGAAACGGAGTGGATCATCGAGGTGCGGACGGCGGGCGGCCCGGCGCGGTGCCGGGCCGGTGCGACGGCAGGGTGCCTGAGCAGGCCGGAAAGGTCACGCTGCGATGACGGCCGGCGAGGTTTGTCCAAGCCTGTCCGGCATATTCTCACCTCTGGGTGACCGGTCAACTTCTCTCCGTCCGGGTGGTTTGATCATGACTCCTTGACCGAACGGCCCCTCGCGACCTAGCCTCGCCATACAGGCTCACTTTGCCCGACCAGCGCAGGCTAAGCGCACAACATAGATCTCGTAACAGAACAGCATCACTTTGGCCAGCTTCACCGGCCCTTGACGGTCGTTCCGGACCTGGTCCGGCGCGTCCGACAACTGCAACCGGCCGCCGGCGGTGCCCAACGAGGGGCACCGCCGACGGAAAGCTGTCCACAGCCAGCCGCTCCGGTCGGGCGTCCAGAGCCGCAGGCGCGTGCCCTTCGCGCGTGTCCTGCGGCGCCGACGTTCAGGGGAGGCGGCCATGGCGGGGCGGCACAGGTTCACCGGCGGTCTGCCACACGGTCCCGGTCGCTCCTCGCCGGGCGTCGGCACGGTGCCGTCCGGTCGGGAGACGCCGGTCGGAGCGGCGGCATGAGCGCCTTCGACGTCGTCCTCCTCGTGGTGGTGCTGCTGCTCGTCGCCGTGGTGATCGGCGCCGTGCTCTTCGGTGTCCGGGCGCTCAAGCGCTTCAGCCTGGCCCCCGCGCCGGAGGACCCGGCCTTCATCGCGGAGAAGGACCGCCAGGAGCAGTCCCTGGCCGCGCTGCGCACCGCCGCCGACGAGGTGAACAGCACCATCGACGTGGCGAAGTCGGCGGCCTCCGCGGCCCGTGCGGAGGCGGCCGGCGCGAAGGCCGAGGCGAAGGCCGCCCGGGCCGAGGCACGGCGGGTGCTCGACGACGCCCGCGCCGAGGCGGACACCGTGCTGGAACGGGCGCACAAGCAGGCCGAGGCGGACGCCGAGCAGCTTCGGGCGACCGCGCGGCGCAGCGGCGAGCGCGAGGTGGCGGTGCTCGCCGCCACCACCCGCGAACAGGCCGCCGAGGTCGAGCGGCGGGCCGTCCGGATGGACGAGCGGGAGCGGCTGCACACCGAGGAGGTGGAGCGGCTGGCCGAGCGGGAGCGGCAGCTCACCGCCGCCACCGCCGCGCTCGCCGCCCGGGAGGCCGCGCTGGCCGAGCGCGAGCGGGAGCTGACCCAGGTGGAGGAGCAGCGCCGCCGCGAGCTGGAGCGGGTGGCCGGGCTGACCGCCGACGCCGCCCGTGCCGAGCTGGTCGAGTCGATCGAGGGACAGGCGAAGCGGGAGGCCGCGCTGCTGGTCCGGGAGATCGAGTCCGACGCGCGGGGCACCGCCGAGCAGCGGGCCCGGCACATCGTGGTGGACGCCATCCAGCGGGTGGCCAGCGAGCAGACGGCGGAGAGCGTGGTCAGCGTCCTGCACCTGCCCGGCGACGAGATGAAGGGCCGGATCATCGGCCGGGAGGGGCGCAACATCCGCGCCTTCGAGTCGGTCACCGGCGTCAACCTGATCATCGACGACACCCCCGAGGCGGTGCTGCTCTCCTGCTTCGACCCGGTCCGCCGGGAGGTCGGCCGGCTCACCCTGGAGAAGCTGGTGCTGGACGGCCGGATCCACCCGCACCGGATCGAGGAGGTCTACGACCTGGCCCGCCACGAGGTGGAGGAGCTGTGCCACCGGGCCGCCGAGGACGCCCTGGTCGAGGTGGGCATCACCGAGATCCACCCGGAGCTGGTGAGCCTGCTGGGCCGGTTGCGCTACCGCACGTCGTACGGGCAGAACGTGCTCAAGCACCTGGTCGAGACCGCGCACATCGCCGGCACCATGGCCGCCGAGCTGCGGCTGGACGTGCCGACCATCAAGCGCTGCGCGTTCCTGCACGACATCGGCAAGGCGCTCACCCACGAGGTGGAGGGCAGCCACGCCATCATCGGCGCCGACCTGGCCCGCAAGTACGGCGAGAGCGAGGACGTGGTGCACGCCATCGAGGCGCACCACAACGAGGTGCCGCCGCAGACCATCGAGGCGGTCCTCACCCAGGCGTCGGACGCCTGCTCGGGCGGGCGGCCCGGGGCCCGGCGGGAGAGCCTGGAGGCGTACGTCAAGCGGCTGGAGCGGATCGAGGAGATCGCGGCCGGCAAGCTCGGCGTGGAGAAGGTCTTCGCCATGCAGGCCGGCCGGGAGATCCGGGTGATGGTGAAGCCGGACGACGTGGACGACATCGGTGCGGCGGTGTTGGCCCGGGACGTGGCGAAGCAGATCGAGGAGGAGCTGACCTATCCGGGGCAGATCCGGGTGACTGTGGTGCGCGAGTCCCGGGTCACCGAGATCGCCCGCTGACGGACGTACGCGAAAGGGCCGGCCGGATGCGTTCCGGCCGGCCCTTCCCGCTTCGTCGGTCAGCCGGCGCCGCCAGCGCCCTCGGCCTGGGAGGCCAGCGCGGCGGGCGGCGGGGTGGGCGCCGGGCCGGTGGTCCGGCGGCCCCGGGAGAGGCGGCGCTCGGCATACTGCGCGAGCTTCGACAGCGTGTAGTTGATGGCGATGAAGAGCACGGCGATCACGGTGTAGACCTGGATCGGGTTGCCCAGCACGCCGATGATCTGCTTGCCGATGTTGAGCGTCTCCTCGTAGCTGATGATGAAGCCCAGCGAGGTGTCCTTGAGCACCACCACGAGCTGGCTGATCAGCGCCGGCAGCATGATCCGGAAAGCCTGCGGCAGCAGGATCAGCCGGGTGCTCTGGAACGGGGAGAGCCCGATCGCGGCGGCGGCCTCGCCCTGGCCGCCGGGCAGCCCCTCCATGCCGGAGCGCAGGATCTCGGCGATGACCACCGCGTTGTAGACGGTCAGGCCGATGACGAGATACCAGAGGTTGTCGAACGAGATGCCGAACTCGGGGAAGCCGCGTGCCACGAAGAAGATGGTGATGACGACCGGCAGGCCGCGGAACACCTCGACGCAGATCCGGGTGATCACGGACAGCGTCCAGCTCAGCCCGCGCAGGAGGTAGGACAGCGGCGTGGCCAGGCCGGTGAAGCGCCGCCGGGTCAGGCTCTTGAGCTGGATCCGCAGCACGGCGATCAGAGTGCCGACGACGAGCGACGCGACGATGGCCAGCGCGGCGGCGGTCAGGGTGTTCTTCAGGCCGACCCAGAGCCGCTCCCAGACCTGGGAGAAGTTCTCGTTGGACGGGTCGATCAGCGGACCCCACAGCTCCATCGAGAGCTGGCCCTTGTCCGCGAGCGGCCGGTAGATCAGGAGGTACGCGCCCACCAGCACCACCACGACAGCGACCAGGCTGCTGATCAGCGTGATCCGGCGCTGGCGCGGGCCGGGTACGTCGTAGAGGACGCTGGTCTGCCGGCTCATCGGGCCACCGCCTGTCGCTTCTCGATCCGGTCCAGCAGGGCGCCGAGCGGCACCGTCATGATCAGATAGCCGACGGAGATGCCGATCGCCACCGGGATGAAGGCGTAGCCACCGGCGGAGGTGAGCTGGTCGGCGGTCTGGGAGAGGTCACCCACGACGCCGAAGAAGCCGACCAGGGCCGAGTTCTTGATCATTGCGATGATGACCGAGCCGAGCGGCACCACGGACGCCTTCCACGACTGCGGCAGCACCACGTGGCGCAGGTTCTGGCCGAACGTGAGACCCAGCGACCGGGCCGCCTCGGCCTGGCCGGCCGGAACCGCGTTCACGCCGGAGCGCAACGCCTCGCAGACGAACGCCGCCGTGTAGAGGACCAGGGCGATCAGCCCGAAGCGGAAGTAGGGCAGGTCCGTGCCGAGGCGGCTGAAGATCGCCTCCAGCCCCGGGATCCGCAGGAAGTTCGCGTTCGAGCCGAGCGCCGGCAGGCCGAACGCGGCGAAGAAGAGCACCACGGTCAGCGGCATGTTGCGGAAGATGTTCACGTAGGTGGTGCCGACGGCGCGCAGCGGCGGCACCGGCGAGATGCGCAGCACCGCCACGACGGCGCCCAGGATCAGGGCGCCGATCGCGGCGAGCACGCAGATCTGGAGGGTGAGCCAGAACCCGCCCGCGAAGACGTCGAACTTGTCGATGAGCACATTCACGGGTCGGTTTCCTCCCCACCCTCCGGATCGGACGGATCAGTAACGGTTGACGGTCGGCGCGTCGCCCAGCGTGGCGCCGAACTTGCCGGCGGTCTCGTCCCACGCCTTCTTCCAGCTACCGTCGGAGAAGGCCTTCTCCAGGGTGTCGTTGATGAAGTCACGGAAGTCGGTGTCCTCCTTCTTGACACCGATGCCGTAGGGCTCCTTGGTGAAGTTGTCGCCGGCCATCTTGAAGGACTCCTCGTCCTTGGCGATGTAGCCGAGCAGGATGACGTTGTCGGTGGTGACGGCGTCGACCTGCTTGCCCTTCAGGGCGTCGCGGCACTTGTCGTAGGTGTCGAAGAGCACCAGCTGGGTGGCGACGTCCTTGACGTACTTCTTGATCTCCTCGGCCGGGGTGGAGCCGGTGACCGAGCAGACCTTCTTGGTGCCGTCCTTGAACGAGTCCGGGCCGGTGATGGCGGTCTCGTCCTTGCGCACCATGATGTTCTGGCCGGCCTCGTAGTACGGGCCGGCGAAGGCGATGCGCTCCTTGCGCTTGTCGTTGATCGTGTAGGTGGCCGCGACCAGGTCGACGGTGCCGTTCACGATCACGTCCTCGCGGACCTTCGACGGCGTCTCGACGTACTCGATCTTGTCCTCGGGGATGCCGAGTTCCTTCACGATGAGCTTCGCGACCTCGACGTCGAAGCCCTCCGGCTTGCCCGACAGGCCCTTCTGGCCGAAGCCCGGCTGGTCGAACTTCGTGCCGACCTTGATCTTCTGGGCCTTGTTCAGCCGCTCCATCGTGCTGCCGGCGGCGAAGTCCTTGCTGCCGGCGCCGGTGCCCTCGTCGTCACCGTCGCCGCCGCAGGCGGCCAGGCCGAGCGCCAGAGTCGCCGCCGCGGCGACCGCGGCCACGCGCTTGTATCGCATACACATCTCCTTCTTCGACGGAGCCGCCCGGGGACGACTCCACTACGGACGCTCAGTGCGTGAGGATCTTGGAGAGGAAGTCCTTGGCCCGCTCGCTGCGCGGGTTCGCGAAGAACTCGGCCGGCGGGGCGTCCTCGACCAGTTGCCCGTCGGCCATGAAGACGACCCGGTTGGCGGCGTGCCGGGCGAAGCCCATCTCGTGCGTGACCACGACCATGGTCATGCCGTCGCGCGCCAGCGAGGTCATCACGTCGAGCACCTCGCCGACCATCTCCGGGTCGAGCGCGCTCGTCGGCTCGTCGAAGAGCATCGCCTTGGGCTGCATGGCGAGCGCGCGGGCGATCGCCACCCGCTGCTGCTGGCCGCCGGAGAGCTGCGCCGGGTACTTGTCCGCCTGGTTGGCGATGCCGACGCGGTCGAGCAGGGCCAGGCCGCGCTCACGGGCGGCGGCGGGCTTCTCCTTGCGGACCTTGACCGGACCGAGGGTGACGTTCTCCAGGATGGTCTTGTGCGCGAAGAGGTTGAACGACTGGAACACCATGCCGACCTCGCTGCGCAGCTTGGCCAGGGGCTTGCCCTCGGCCGGCAGCGGCTGCCCGTCGAACGTGATGGTGCCGGAGTTGATCGGCTCCAGGCGGTTGATGGCGCGGCACAGCGTCGACTTGCCGGAGCCGGACGGGCCGATCACCACGACCACCTCGCCCCGGCCGACGGAGAGGGACACGTCGTCGAGCACGTGCAGCGGCCCGAACCACTTGTTGACCCCGTCGAGCACGATCAGCGGGTCGCCCGTCGTCACGTCGTCCACCGTCCCTGTCGTCCGTGCCGGAACCGGGGTCGGTCGACCTCCGGTTGGGCAACTGTAGGCGGCCCGATGTGGCGGAACGCAACCCAGATGGTCACGGAGCGGTAACACCGGTCACCGGCGTGCCGGCGCGTCCGAATTCCGTCACCGACCGGTGCGTCCGAGTGGCGGTGAGGTCCGGTCGCGGAGATCATGAGGCGATGTCCGACACGTTCCGGCTGACCGACCACGCCCGCGGCGGCGGATGCGCCTGCAAGATCCCGCCGGGCGAGCTGGAGGCGATGGTCGCCGGTCTCGGCCCCGGCGGCGGCACCGCCGACCTGCTGGTCGGCCTGGAGAACGGCGACGACGCCGCGGTGGTGCGGTTGGACGAGCGCACCGGACTGGTGACCACGGCCGACTTCTTCACCCCGGTGGTCGACGACGCCTACGACTGGGGTCGCATCGCCGCCGCCAACGCGCTCTCCGACGTGTACGCGATGGGCGGCACCCCGCTGGTCGCGCTGAACCTGCTCTGCTGGCCGCGCGAGGTGCTGCCGCTGGAACTGGCCCGCGAGGTGCTGCGTGGCGGGCAGGACGTGGCCCGGGCGGCCGGCTGTCATCTGGCCGGCGGGCACAGCGTCGACGATGACGGCCCGAAGTACGGCCTGGCGGTCACCGGGGTGGTCCGCCCGGAGGAGCTGATCACCCTGGACGCCGGGCGGGCCGGGCTGCCGCTGTCGCTGACCAAGCCGCTCGGCGTCGGCGTGCTCAACACCCGGCACAAGCAGACCGGTGAGCGCTTCGCTGCGGCGGTCGAGTCGATGGCCCGGCTCAACCGGGACGCGGCCCGCGCGGCGGTCGAGGCCGGCATCCGGTGCGGCACCGACGTGACCGGTTTCGGGCTGCTCGGGCACGCCTCGAAGCTGGCCCGGGCCAGCCGGCTCACGGTCGCGATCGACACCGCCGCGGTGCCGTACCTGCCGGGCGCGCGGGAGGCGGTGCGCGACGGGTACGTCAGTGGTGGCACCCGGCGCAACCTGGAGTGGGTGACGCCGTGGACCGACGCCGGCGGCGCCGACGAGTCCGAGCGTCTGCTGTTGGCCGACGCGCAGACGTCGGGCGGGCTGCTGGTCGCCGGCGAGGTGCCCGGCGGCACGGTGATCGGCGAGCTGCTCCCGGCGAGCGACCACCTGATCCGGCTGCGCTGACGCGCCGCGTGACGTCGCCGGGCGGCGCACGATACCCGATAAACTGTCATCTTCCCGCTACTCAGGGCAACGTCGCCCAGGGAAATTTTGCCCGGAATGGTCACAGACCGGTAACTTGCCCCCGGTCGAGGTCAAATGCCCCCCACCATCGTCAGTAAGGCCCGATCCGGAGGCCGGTGGGACGAGCGCAGCGAGGAGGCGGCATGACCGAGCTGTGGAACTGGAGAATCGACGGCGGCGCGCCGGTGGAGGTCTACCCGGCGATGGCCGAGGCGCTCGGCCGGGTGGTGATGCCGCTCGCCGTCGCCGACCCGGTCCGGCTCCCCGCGTACGCGGTGGTCTGCGACGTGTGGGAGGCGCCCGGGGCGTACGGCACCGTGGTCGACTGTTACGGCGTGCCCGAACGCCTGGCCGAGCTGCCCGCGATCGCGGCGCTGGCCCGGGTGCTGGGCCGCAACTGCCTGATGCGCGACGACACGCTCGACGCCGGGCGGCACCTGCTGGTCGCCCCGGACGGCACGATCCGCCCGGTGCACTTCGACGTGGTCGAGACCGACGACGGTGAGGTGCTCAGCGGCCAACGACTCTGCACCGAGGCCGACCCCGGCTGCCGGGGCTGGTCGCGCTGCCACCGCTCGCGGTGGGCGCCGGACTCGGTCGGGCCGGCGCTCGCCGCCGCCTGACCGGGTCCGCCCCTCACCACCCGCCGCCCCACCCGGATACGCTGTCCGGGTCATGACTACCGCAGCCGCGGGCAGCCCGCGCACCTACCAGGTGCGCACGTACGGCTGCCAGATGAACGTGCACGACTCCGAGCGCATCTCCGGCCTCCTCGAGGACGCCGGATACGTGCGCGCCCCCGAAGCCGGCGAACAGCCCGACGTGGTGGTGTTCAACACCTGCGCGGTCCGGGAGAACGCCGACAACCGGCTCTACGGCAACCTGGGTCACCTGCGCCCGGTGAAGGCGAAGCACCCCGGCATGCAGATCGCCGTCGGTGGCTGCCTCGCCCAGAAGGACCGCGGCGAGATCGTCCGCAAGGCGCCCTGGGTGGACGTGGTCTTCGGCACGCACAACATCGGCTCGCTGCCGGCGTTGCTGGACCGGGCGCGGCACAACGCCGCCGCCGAGGTGGAGATCCTCGAATCGCTCGAGGTCTTTCCGTCCACGCTGCCGACCCGGCGCGAGTCGACGTACGCCGGTTGGGTCTCCATCTCGGTCGGCTGCAACAACACCTGCACGTTCTGCATCGTGCCGTCGCTGCGCGGCAAGGAGAAGGACCGCCGTCCCGGCGACGTGCTCTCCGAGGTGCGCGCGCTGGTCGACGAGGGCGTGCTGGAGGTGACGCTGCTCGGGCAGAACGTCAACTCCTACGGCGTGGAGTTCGGCGACCGTTACGCGTTCGGCAAGCTGCTGCGGGCCTGCGGCGACATCGACGGGCTGGAGCGCGTCCGGTTCACCAGCCCGCACCCGAAGGACTTCACCGACGACGTGATCGAGGCGATGGCCGAGACGCCGAACGTCTGCCACTCGCTGCACATGCCGTTGCAGTCCGGCTCCGACGACGTGCTGCGCGCGATGCGTCGCTCGTACCGGTCGGAGAAGTACCTCGGCATCATCTCCAAGGTCCGGGCGGCGATGCCGGACGCGGCGATCACCACCGACATCATCGTCGGCTTCCCCGGCGAGACCGAAGCCGACTTCGCCCGCACCCTCGACGTGGTCCGGGAGGCCCGGTTCTCCTCGGCGTTCACCTTCCAATACTCGAAGCGCCCCGGCACCCCGGCCGCCACCATGGACGGTCAACTGCCCAAGGCTGTCGTGCAGGAGCGCTACGAACGGCTGGTCGCCTGCGTCGAGGAGATCACCTGGGCGGAGAACCGCAAGCTGGTGGGCGAGACGGTCGAGGTGCTGGTCGCCGTCGGCGAGGGACGCAAGGACGAGCGCACCGGCCGGATGTCCGGGCGGGCCCGCGACGGCCGGCTCGTGCACTTCGCCACCGGCGAGTTGGCCGGGCGGATCCGTCCCGGCGACATCGTGCACACCGCCGTCACCTACGCGGCCCCGCACCACCTCAACGCCGACGGGGCGCCGCTGGCGCACCGGCGCACCCGGGCCGGCGACTCCGCCGAGGCGGGGCGCGCCCCCCGTACCCCCGGGGTGCTGCTCGGGTTGCCGACGATCGGCGCGCCGGCCGTGCCGCCCGCCCCCACCACCGGCGGTTGCGCCGTCCGCTGACCCGCACCGCCTCGACAGAAGGAGGGGCCCCCTGTTAACACCCGGTGTTAACAGGGGGCCCCTCCTCTACCGAATGCGTTAAGAGGGGGCCCCTCCTTACCCGCAGGCGGCGCTGTTGAGCTTGACGCCGGCGGGGTTCGCGGCGGTGCCGTTGGCGGTGAAGCCGACGGTGACCGACGCTCCCGCCGCCAGCGACGGCGACCAGCCCGGCGCCGCCGCCGTGACCGTGGTGCCGGACTGCGTGACGGTGGCGTTCCAGCCGCTGGCCAGCGTCACCCCGGACGGCCAGGTCCAGGTGACCGACCACGGATTCACCGCGCCCGAGCCGGTGTTCTTCACGGTCAGTTCGCCCTGGAAGCCACCGGCCCAGGCGTTGACCTGCTTGTAGCTGGCGGTGCACCCGCCGCTCGGTGCCGGCGTGGTCGGCGTCGGGCCGGGCGTGGTCGGGTTCGGCGTGGGGGAGCCGGTGCCGGTCGGCGTCGGGTTCGGGTTGCCGCCACCGGTCGGCGGGATCAGGTAGGGCTGGAGGATGGCCTGCTTGGCCTGGTTGACGGTGGTCCAGTCGTCGTTGGCGATGCCGCCGGTGTCACCCGAGTTGGGGTTCCACGACCAGTAGGTGAACGACATGCCGTTGACCCCGGTGCCGGTGTAGGCCATCAGGTTCTCCAGCCAGACCTTGTCCTTCGGGTCCTGGAGCGTGGTGCCGAACTCGCCCATCATGATCGGCGCGATGTTCTGCTTGTAGAGGTAACCCCAGTATTTGTCCCAGATCGCCGGCATGTTCGCCGGGTAGCTCGGGTCGTCGAACCAGGCCTGCCGGTAGACCGAGGTGGCGTACTCGTGCGGCGAGTAGACCAGCCGGTTGGCCACGTTCAGCCGGACCGGGAACTGCCCGGCCTTGGAGAGGTTGCCGCCCCACCAGCCGCAGTCCTCGTCGTTGCTGGGGTCGTTGTCCCAGACGTTCGACAGGCCGCCGCTCGGGCAGCTCACCCCCTCCACGAAGATCAGCCAGTTGGGCTGCACGCCGAGGATGGCGTTGCCGGCCCGCTCGGCGGCGAGCCGCCAGTCGCGGGCGGTGTCGCCACAGCCCCAGCAGGCGCCGGTGGCGGCCGGGTTGGTGCCCTCGGCGTGCGGCTCGTTGTGCAGGTCCGCGCCGATCACGGTGGGGTTGTTGGCGTACCGCTGGGCCATCGTCTTCCAGTCGTTGATCCAGGTCGCCTCGGAAACCCCCGAGGTGTACCAGAGCGGCGACTGCCCGGCCGAGGTCGGCCGGTGCCGGTCCAGGATGACCCGCATCCCCTTGCTGCCCGCGTAGTCGATGACCTTGTCCAGGATCTGCAGCGGGGAGAGCCCGATCAGGTCCGGGTTGACGAAGTCGTTGATCCCGGTCGCCGTGGCGCCGGGCTTGATCGCGTCGTTCGAGTAGGGGATGCGCAGCGTGTTGTAGCCCAGCCGCGCCATGGTGTCGAGTTGCCCGCGCCACGGGTTGCTCGACCACAGGCCGTGGAACGTCTTGTTGTCGGTCTCCATGCCGAACCAGTTGATGCCGGTGAGCCGGACGGTCGCGCCCGTGCTGTCGACGATCTTGTTGCCGCTGGTGTGCAGGTAGCCGGTTCCGGTGCCGCCGGCCGCCGCGGCGGCCGGGGTGGTGCTGACGGCCGCGGCGACCAGGATGCCGGCGGCGGCGGTGGCGAGCGCCGTCAGGGCGCCGCCGAGGGCGGTGCGTCGGTGCATGGAAGCTCCACTTCGGATGCCCGCGCCGCGCGAGCGCCGCGGGCGGCAGGACCAGGAGGCACGGCACGCTCGTCATCGAGTACGCGGACAGCGTCCACCGGGCCGTGACGTGGACGGCCACCCAGCGGGGAGGCACCGGCGACCCTCGACGGCGGTGATCAGCCGTCGACGCCCTCGCGCCGGTGTCGGAACCTGGCTCCGCCGCTCATTCTGATCAGCCCACCTCGATGCGTCAACCCGTGCCGGTCGCCCGGCTCCGGTCGCCCCGTGCCGGTCGCCCGGCTCCGGCCGCCGGCCTGCGCGGTCGGGTCGGCACGGGCTCGCGCGGCCGGCGGGCGTGTCCGGGCTGGCCGGCGCCGGGACGCGCGGGAGCCCCCGGGTCGGGCGACCCGGGGGCTCCGTCGTGCGTGCGTCAGCCAGCCTGCTCGGCGAGCTGGAGGAACTGCCGCTTCGAGGCGAGCGCCGACTCGGCCTCCTTGATCCGGCGGGCGTCGCCGGCGGCCTGGGCCCGGGCCAGCCGGTCCTCGGCCTCGGCGACCTGGGCGCGCATCTGCGCCAGCAGCGGGTTGTCCTCCTTGGAGGTGCGCCGCCACGCCGAGTCCATCACCTCACGGACCTTCTCGTCCACGGCCCGCAGCCGCCGCTCCAGACCGGCGGCCGCCTCGCGCGGCACCCGGCCGGCCTCGTGCCACTGGGCCTGGATCTCCCGCAGCTTGGCCTGGGCGCCCTTCGGGTCGCCGTCGACGTCGAGCGCCTCGGCCTCGGCCAGCAGCGCCTGCTTGCGCTCCAGGTTGCCCCGCTGCTCGTTGTCCCGCGCCGAGAAGACCTCGCTGCGCCTGGTGAAGAACTCGTCCTGGGCGGCCCGGAACCGTTCCCAGAGCTTCTGCTCGGCCTCCTTGGCGGCACGCGGCGCGGCCTTCCACTGGGCCATCAGGTCCTTGAGCTGGCCGGCGGTGACGCCCCAGTCGGTCGACTCCTTGAGCTTCTCGGCCTCGGCGACCAGCTCCTCCTTGACCGTCTGCGCCTGCTTGCGCTGCTGGTCGAGGGAGGCGAAGTGGGCGCCCCGGCGGCGGGTGAAGCCGTCGCGCGCGGCGGCGAACCGCTTCCACAGCTCACCGTCGGACTTCTTGTCGACGCCGCGGATGGTCTTCCACTCGTCGAGGATCTCCTTGAGCCGGTCGCCGGCGGTCTTCCAGCCGGTCGACTCGGCGGCCAGCTTCTCGGCCTCCTCGACCAGGGCGGTCTTGCGGGCCAGCGCCTCGCCCCGGGCGGCCTCGCGGGCCGCCTTGGCCTCGCCGGCCTTCTCCTCGGCGACCGTGGCCAGCTTGTCCAGCCGGGCGGCCAGAGCGTCGATGTCGCCGACCACGTGCGCCTCGGGCAGCGACGCCCGGATCCGGCGGATGGTGGTCAGCGAGCCGGCGGCGTCCGCCGCGCCCGAGTTGAGCCGGGCCTCGGTCAGGTCGACCTCCGTCACCAGGTCGGAGAAGCGCCGGGCGAAGTGGGCGAGCCCTTCCTCCGGGGCGCCCGCCTGCCAGGATCCGACCACCCGCTCGCCCTCGGCGGTCTTGACGTAGACGGTGCCGTCCTCGTCCACCCGTCCGAAGGCAGTCCAGTCGCTCATGTGCCCATCCTCGTTCTCCCGGCGTCGAGGGACCGGCCCCCGGTCGCCGCCACGGCGCAGCAAACTTTCTCCCGGCATTGTCACAGGTCCGCCCCCGTCCGTGTCGAGCGCCTGTCGTCGACCGTGACCATACGGTGTCGTACGCCCTCGATGACCGGATCGGCGCGGGGACGCACCGGGCGGCGACGATAGGTTGGAGCCGTGCCCCTGGTCGCCGCCGCCGTCTGCCCCCACCCGCCCCTGCTCGTGCCCGAGCTGGCCGGTGCCGCCGCGCCCGAGCTGGACGACCTGCGCGCCGCCGCCGACGCCGCGGTCGCCCGGCTGCTCGCCGCCGGGCCCGAGGTGATCGTGCTGCTCGGCGCGGGTCCCGGAACGGAACGTCACGGCACGGCCGACCACGGGTCGTTGCGCCCGTTCGGGCTGGACCGGTTCGTCCGGCTCTGGAGGGTCAACTGCTCGGGCGTCGACGGGCTTCCGCTGAGCCTCACCATCGGGGCCTGGCTGGTGAACCGGTCCGGCACCGAGCTGCCCCGGCTGGCCTGGTCGGTCGCCGCCGACGCCACCGTGGCCGAGGCGGTCGCGCTGGGCGCGACGCTGGTCCCGGACGGCGACCCCCGGTGCGCGCTGCTGGTGCTCGGCGACGGCTCGGCCTGCCGGGGCGTCACCGCGCCCGGCTACCACGACCCGCGCGCCGAGGCGTACGACGAGGGGGTCGCCACGGCCCTGGCCGGCGCGGACGCCGACGCCCTGCGCGGCCTGGACCCGGTGCTCTCGGCCGAGCTGCGCGTCGCCGGGCGGGCCGCCTGGCAGGTGCTGGCCGGCGCGGTCGACGCGGCGGGCGGCGACTGGCGCGGCGAGCTGGGCTACCACCGGGCGCCCTACGGCGTCGCCTACTTCGTGGCCAACTGGGAGCGGGTGTGAGCGGGACGGGTGGCGCGGTCGTCGCGGTGGTCGGGCCGACCGCGGCTGGGAAGTCGGCGTTGAGCATCGCGCTCGCGCACGCGCTCGACGGCGAGGTGGTCAACGCCGACTCGATGCAGCTCTACCGGGGCATGGACGTCGGCACCGCCAAGCTGACCCCGGCCGAGCGCGCCGGCGTTCCGCACCACCTGCTGGACATCTGGCCGGTGACCGAGCCGGCCAGCGTGGCGGAATACCAGAAGCTGGCCCGCGCGGCGGTCGACGACATCCTGGCCCGGGGGCGGGTGCCGCTGCTGGTCGGCGGTTCCGGGCTCTACGTGCGGGCGGTGCTGGAGCAGTTCGAGTTCCCCGGCACCGACCCGGCGCTGCGGGAACGGCTGGAGGCGGAGCTGGCCGAGGTGGGTCCGGCCCCGCTGCACGCCCGCCTGGCCGAGGCGGACCCGGAGGCGGCGGCCGGCATCCTGCCCAGCAACGGCCGGCGGATCGTCCGGGCGCTGGAGGTGATCGAGCTGACCGGCGCGCCGTTCACCGCGTCGCTGCCGGCGCCCACGCCCTACTACCCGTCCGTGCAGCTCGGGGTCGACCTGGAAACCGCCCGGCTGGACGAGTGGATCGCGCTGCGGGTCGACCGGATGTGGGCCGACGGCCTGGTCGACGAGGTGCGGACGCTGGTCGGTGCGGGGCTGCCCGCCGGGCGGACCGCCAGCCGGGCGCTCGGTTACCACCAGGTGCTGCGCTTCCTGGCCGGCGAGCTGACCGAAACCGAGGCGTACGAGGAGACGATCCGGGCGACCCGGCGCTTCGTCCGCCGGCAGCGTTCGTGGTTCCGGCGCGACCGACGGGTGCGTTGGCTCGACTCCGCCGCCTCGGGCCTCGTCGACACGGCCCTGCGAGCGGTCGCCGGGGATCGGGGATGATGGGGAGCGTGGAGTTCACCAAGGGGCACGGCACCGGCAACGACTTCGTCGTCCTGCCCGACCCGGACGGCACGCTCGATCTGACACCCGGCCTGGTCGCCGCGCTCTGCGACCGGCGGCGCGGGCTCGGCGGCGACGGCGTGCTGCGGGTGGTGCGCGCCGCGAAGCATCCCGACGGCGTCGCGCTGGCCGGCGAGGCCGGGTGGTTCATGGACTACTGGAACTCCGACGGCTCGTTCGCCGAGATGTGCGGCAACGGCGTCCGGGTGTTCGTGCGCTACCTGCTGGAGTCCGGGCTGGCCACCCCGTCGGGCGGGACGCTGCCGGTGGCCACCCGAGCCGGTGTGGTGCGGGCCCGTGTCGAGGGCCCGGACGTGGCGGTCGAGATGCGCCGCCCCCGCTTCCACGAGGCCGCCACCGCCTCCCTGGGCGGGCTGACCCTTACCGGCGCGGGGGTGGACGTCGGCAACCCGCACCTGGTGTGCGCGCTGCCCGCCGCGCTGGAGTTGGCCGGCCTGGACCTCACCCGCGCGCCCGAGGTGGACGCCTCGGTCTTCCCGACCGGGGTGAACGTCGAGTTCACCACGCCGGGCGAGCCGGTCGACGGCACCGACGCGCACGTGCTGATGCGGGTCTACGAGCGGGGCTCGGCCGAGACGCTGTCCTGCGGCACCGGGGCCTGCGCGGTGGCGGCGGTGGCCCTGCGGGATGCCGGCCGGGAGACCGGCGTCGTGGCGGTGGATGTCCCCGGCGGTCGCCTCACGGTCACGGTCACGGCCGACTCGTGCTGGCTGTCCGGCCCCGCCGTGCTGGTGGCCACCGGAACCCTCACCCGCGGCGCCCTGCGCCGCTGACGCGCGGCAGCGGCGGGGCGCGACACTGCGGCGCTGCGGATGACGACGCAGCGTGACACCGCCCCGATTGATGTTCACTTTTGGGTGGTATGCCTCTCGGTCATATTTATGACGGAGAGGCATACCGCTTTCAGGTTGATTCTTCTTTCCCGAACCGACATGCCGAGGGTGCACACGCCGAGGGTGCCTCGGACTTCTGCCCGGCCTGGCGTGTCGTGAGCCCCGTTGCCGCGGGCGGCGTCGAGGTCGACCCCGCCCTCCGCGGTGCGGCTGGCCCGGCGGTGTCCAGATCAGCCGATCCGCGGGGCCGGGTTCGGGGCGACAGACTCGGCCGGCGGACCTGGCCGGCAGGTTCCGCCGGCAGGTTCCGCCGGCAGATCCGGGCGGCGGGTTCGGGCGGGTGCCCGTCGCGGGTCGGAGGTCGACCGCGTGGGTCGGGGACGCTGGACCCGCGTGGGTCGGGGAGCTGGACCGCGTGGGTCGGGACGCCGGGCCGCGCGGTCGGTCCGCGCGGCGGGAGGCCCGGCCGCCGAGGGAAGCGGGCCTCAGGGGGTGGCGCTGGCGTTGGCGGCGATCTCGGGGAGGTCGGCGGGGCCCGGGTCGGCGGCCGGCGGCGGCGTGACGGCCGGGTTCTGCGCGGCGGCGCGCACTGCGGCGGCCACCGCGGGCGCGACCCGCGAGTCGAAGACGCTCGGCACGATCACCGTCGGGTTGATCTTCTCCTCGCCGACCACGTCGGCGATGGCCCGGGCCGCCGCGATCGCCATCTCCTCGGTGAACTCCTCGGCGTGCGCGTCGAGCATGCCGCGGAACACGCCCGGGAAGGCGAGCACGTTGTTGATCTGGTTCGGCTGGTCCGAGCGGCCGGTGGCCACGACGGCGGCGTGCTTGCGCGCCTCCCGCGGGTCCACCTCCGGGTCCGGGTTGGCCAGCGCGAAGACGATCGCGTCCTTCGCCATCGCGGCGACGTCCTCGCCGGTGAGCAGGTTGGGCGCGCTCACCCCGATGAACACGTCCGCGCCGCGCACCGCGCCGGCCAGGTCGCCGGCGTAGTTCTCCCTGTTGGTGTTCTCGGCCAGCCACTGCCAGGCCGGGTTGAGGTCGGGCAGCCCGCGGTGCAGGGCGCCCTGCCGGTCGTACGCGATGATGTCGCCCACGCCCTGGCGCAGCAGCAGCTTCATGATCGCGGTGCCGGCCGCGCCGGCGCCGGAGACCACGACCCGGACGTCCGTGAGCTGCTTGCCCACGACGCGCAGCGCGTTGGTGAGCGCGGCCAGCACGCAGATCGCGGTGCCGTGCTGGTCGTCGTGGAAGACCGGGATGTCCAGCGCCTCGCGCAGCCGGGCCTCGATCTCGAAGCAGCGCGGCGCGGCGATGTCCTCCAGGTTGATCCCGCCGTACGCCGGGGCGATGGCCTTGACGATCGACACGATCTCGTCGGTGTCCTGGGTGTCCAGCACCACCGGCCAGGCGTCCACCCCGCCGAAGCGCTTGAACAGCGCGGCCTTGCCCTCCATCACCGGGAGCGAGGCGGCCGGCCCGAGGTTGCCCAGGCCGAGCACCGCCGAGCCGTCGCTGACCACGGCCACCGTGTTGCGCTTGATGGTGAGCCGGCGGGCGTCGGCCGGGTTGTCGGCGATCGCCTGGCAGACCCGGGCCACCCCCGGGGTGTACGCGCGGGACAGCTCGTCGCGGGTGCGCAGCGCGACCTTCGGGGTGACCTCGATCTTGCCGCCGAGGTGCAGCAGGAACGTCCGGTCGGAGACCTTGCGCACGTCCACCCCGTCGAGACCGGTGAGCGCGTCGACGACCTGGTCGGCGTGGCCGGCGTCGGCGGTGTCGCAGGTCAGGTCGACGATCACGTTGGTCGGGTCGGAGTCGACCACGTCCAGCGCGGTGACGATGGCGCCGGCCTCGCCCGCCGCGGTGGTCAACCGGCCGATGGAGGAGGCGTCCGCGGGTACCGCGATCCGGATCGTGATCGAGAATCCGGCACTCGGCAGTCGGGTGATGGCCACGCGAAAACACTCCTCCGTCGGCGCTGAGCGGCTCGACTGGCATTTCTACCCGCAGGTCCGCACCCGCCGGCAGCCGGCCCCGCTACCGGTGGGTAGCGCCACGGGCATAACGCGGGTGCGCGCGGCGTTGTCACATGTCAGGATTGCTGTCACGCGCCGAAAATTCTCGGCGATGCACATAACGGACAGGAGACGCAGTTTGCGCGAGCAGGAGACCTTCCATCCCTACGAGGACGACGAGCTCGACGCCACCACGGGTGACTACGAGCTGTCGGAGCGGCAGGCGCTGCGGCGGGTCCCCGGCCTCTCCACCGAGCTGACCGACATCACCGAGGTCGAATACCGCCAGCTCCGGCTGGAGCGGGTCGTCCTGGTGGGCGTCTGGACCGAGGGGAACCAGTCCGACGCGGAGAACAGCCTCACCGAGCTGGCGGCGCTCGCCGAGACGGCCGGCTCGCAGGTGCTCGAAGGGCTGATCCAGCGCCGCAACCGGCCGGACCCGGCCACCTACATCGGTCGGGGCAAGGTCGACGACCTGAGCGGGGTGGTGCTCTCCACCGGCGCCGACACGGTCATCTGCGACGGTGAGCTGTCCCCGTCGCAGCTTCGCAACCTGGAGCAGCGCACCAAGGTCAAGGTGGTCGACCGCACCGCCCTGATCCTCGACATCTTCGCCCAGCACGCCAAGAGCAAGGAAGGCAAGGCGCAGGTCGAGCTGGCCCAGCTCGAATACCTGCTGCCGCGCCTTCGTGGTTGGGGTGAGAGCCTGTCGCGGCAGACCGGTGGTAGCGGTCGCGGCGGTGGCGCCGGTGGCGGCGTGGGCCTGCGTGGTCCCGGTGAGACCAAGCTGGAGACCGACCGGCGCCGGATCCGGCACCGGATCGCCCGGCTGCGCCGCGAGATCAAGGGCATGACCACGGTACGCCAGACCAAGCGCGCCCGGCGGTCCCGCAACGCGGTGCCCGCGGTGGCCATCGCCGGCTACACCAACGCCGGCAAGTCCAGCCTGCTCAACCGCCTCACCGGCGCGGGCGTGCTGGTGGAGAACGCGCTGTTCGCCACGCTGGACCCGACCACCCGCCGGGCGACGACCTCCGACGGTCGGCTCTACACACTCTCCGACACGGTCGGGTTCGTCCGGCACCTGCCGCACCAGATCGTCGAGGCGTTCCGCTCGACGCTCGAGGAGGTCGGCGACGCCGACCTGGTGGTGCACGTGGTCGACGGCACCCATCCGGATCCGGAGGAGCAGGTCCGGGCGGTCCGCGAGGTGCTCGCCGAGGTGGGTGCCGACCGGCTGCCGGAGCTGCTGGTGGTGAACAAGACCGACGCCACCGACGAGGAGACGATGCTGCGGCTCAAGCGGCTCTGGCCGGACGCGGTGTTCGTCTCCGCGCACACCGGGCGCGGGGTCGACGAGCTGCGCGAGGCGGTCGAGCGGCGGCTGCCGCGGCCGGCCGTCGAGGTGCGCGCGGTGCTCCCCTACGACCGGGGCGACCTGGTGGCCCGGGTGCACCGGCAGGGTGAGGTGCTGAGCACCGCGCACCTGCCCGAGGGCACGCTGCTGCACGTGCGGGTGGGTCAGGCGCTCGCCGCCGAGCTGGCCCCGTACCGCGCGGGTGACCGGCTCACCAGCGAGGAGCGGGTGGGCGCCGGACGGTGAGCCGTCCGGCGCGTCACCCGCCGGAAACCCGGGTCGTGCGACACTGAGCGCCATGCGGCACGTTGTCTCCTCGGTCACGCTCGCGCTCGGCCTGGTCGGCGCGGTCGTGGCGCCGGCCGGGCCGGTTTCGGCGGCTCCCGCCGCGGCCCCGATGCTGGCCGCGGCTCCCAAGAAGAAGTGCACCGTCACCGACGATCGTCTGCGTGAGCTGTCCGGGCTGGTCGCCACCAGCGGTGGCTACGTCGTCATCAACGACGGCTCCGACGACCCCGGTCGCAAGCGGGTCTTCTACCTGGACGCCAAGTGCAAGGTCGACAAGGAGGTCCGATACTCCGGTGACGGGCCCCTCGACACCGAGGACCTGGCGCTCGGTCCGGACGGCAAGACGCTCTGGATCGCCGACACCGGCGACAACATCGAGAAGAAGACCCGACGCGAGCGCGTCGCGGTCTGGACGATGCCGCTGAGCGGGTCGAAGGAGCCGGTGCTGCACCGGCTCAGCTATCCGGGCAAGGAGCCGCACGACGCCGAGGCGCTGGTGGTCGGCGACGACAACCTGCCACTGGTGATCACAAAAGAGCTCTCCGGCAAGTCGGAGATCTTCACGCCGACCGTGAAGCTGAAGGCGAGCGGCGACACCGAGCCGATCCCGATGAAGAAGGTCGGCGAGGTCACCCTGCCGAAGACCAACACCGAGAACAAGCTCGGCACGCCCGGCCGGCTGCTGGTCACCGGCGCGACCCGGTCGCCCGACGGCACGAAGGTCGTGCTGCGCACCTATTCGGACGCGTTCGAGTTCGACGTGGCCGGCGGTGACCTGGTCAAGGCGCTCACCTCCAGCAAGCCCCGGGTGACCCCATTGGCGGACCCGTTCGGCGAGGCCATCTCCTACACGCCGGACGGCAAGGCGTTCGTCACCGTCTCCGACGGCGGCTCCCTGGACCCGGCCGACCCGATCGACATCCTCGGTTACACGCCGGCCACCACCGGGGTCGAGGCGCTGCCCAACGGCGGCAAGGTCGAGACCAAGCCGGCCGCCCAGAAGTCCTGGCTCGAAGGGCTCTCGCTCGACGAGATCACGTACCTGATCGCCGCGGTCGGGGTGCTCGGCGCGCTCCTGGTCGGCGCCGGGGTGTTCGGCATTCTGCGGGCCCGGCGCAAGCCGGCGCCCGCCGCGCCGGCCGGCGGGTCGGAGCGCAGCGGCGAGTTCCCGGTGAACGGCGGCTTCCCGGCGGACGACCGGTCGGACGCCGCGGCGCGCGGCGGGGTCTACGGCGGCGGTCAGGCCGGCGGGGTCTACGGCGGGTCGGCGGGCGGCGACCGGCCGGCGGCCGGCGGGGTCTACGGCGCTGGCCGTCCCCAGGGCGGCGCGGTGTACGGCGGTGCGGCGCAGGGCGGCGGCGGTCGCCCGCCCGGTGGTGCCCAGGGTGGTCGTCCGCAGGGTGGTGGGCGTCCCCACGGTGGTCGTCCGGCCGGCGTCGGTGGGGGCGGTCCCCAGGGCGGTGGCGTCTACGGCGGTGGCGGCGGTCAGGGTGGTGTCTACGGCGGCGGCCGCGGTGGCGGGCCGGGTGGCGCCGGACATCGCGGGCAGCCGGGCGGCGGCCGGCGGGGGGACGGTAGTCGGGCCGAGCCGCCGCGTCGGGATCCGCGCGGCGCCCGTCCCGACGACGGCTACGGCGACGCCGGCCGGTACGGGCCGGTTCCCGGCGGCCGGGAGCCCCGCGGCGACCGCTACTGAGTGTCGACACGACGGAAGGGGTGACCGAAGTCGGTCACCCCTTCCGGCATGTCGGTCAGATCCGGCGCAGCACCGCGACCACGCGACCCATGATGGTGGCGTCGTCGCCGGGGATCGGGTCGAAGGCGGGGTTCTGCGGCATCAGCCAGACGTGCCCGTCGCGGCGCCGGTAGGTCTTCACGGTCGCCTCACCGTCGAGCATGGCGGCCACGATGTCGCCGACCTCGGCGTTGGGCTGCTGGCGGACCACCACCCAGTCGCCGTCGCAGATCGCCGCGTCGAGCATCGAGTCGCCCTTGACCTGGAGCATGAAGACCTCGCCCTCACCGACCAGCTCGCGGGGGAGGGGGAAGATGTCCTCCACGGCCTGCTCGGCGAGGATGGGGCCACCGGCGGCGATCCGGCCCAGCATCGGCACGTAGGCCGGCGCGGGGCGCTGCGCGCGGGCGGCCTCGTCGTCGACGTCGCCGGGGGCGCGGACGTCGACCGCGCGCGGCCGGTTCGGGTCGCGGCGCAGGAAGCCCTTCTTCTCCAGCTCCTTGAGCTGGTAGGCGACGCTGGACGGGGAGACCAGCCCGACGGCCTCGCCGATCTCGCGCACGCTCGGCGGGTAGCCGTGGCGCTCCACCCAGGTGCGGATGAACTCCAGGATCCGGCGCTGCCGGGCGGTGAGGTCGACCGTGGTCGGATCGGGGAAGCTGCTGACCACCGGGGTGACCGGGCGCACCGCGGGCTGGGTGGCCCGGCTGCGCGCGGCGCGGGGGCGGCGGGACGCCGGCGGACCCGCCCTGTCGATCGGCTGCGGGTTCTTCTGCCGGCTGGCCCGGTCCTCGGTCACGTCCGTCCTCCCTGGTCGGCGCTGGGTGCCTCGTCGGCTCGTGGTGCGTGTGGTCTGACCGTATAGGTGAGATCGGCCATTTTCAAACATCTGTACGACGTCATGTCGGCGTGTCGCGTCGAAATCCTGGATTTCCGAACGGGTGTTCTGATAAATGGTACGTCCCGCTCGAACGGATGTTCCATCCCGTCGCCCCGTGACCGGGGGTGGTGGCCGGGCGTTGGGCTCTCCGGCGAGGTTGTCGCGGACGTGATTCTGATGACGCGCCGGACACGCCGACCAACTTGACCTCGCTAGGGGGACGGCATACGGTCAACCCCTAGATGTAGTAGTCACATGGGCGTAAGTTGCCTACAGGTTGGGTTCAACTACCGAACGCACTCCCGCACCTCGCACCCGGCGACGGTCATCGAAGGATGGCTCCGCCGTGTCGAAGCGTGCCCGGGGGTCGGTCGTGGTGCCCGTGGTCGATGAAGGAGGTCGGGCGATGCGGTGTCCGTACTGCCGGCACGCCGACTCCCGGGTGGTCGACTCGCGGGAGGCCGACGACGGCCAGCTCATCCGGCGGCGGCGGTCCTGCCCGGAGTGCGGCAAGCGGTTCACCACCGTCGAGGAGGCGGTGCTCGCGGTGGTCAAGCGCAGCGGGGTGACCGAGCCGTTCAGCCGCACGAAGATCATCGGCGGGGTGCGAAAGGCGTGCCAGGGCCGGCCGGTCGACGACGACTCGATCGCGCTGCTGGCACAGAAGGTCGAGGAGACCGTACGCGCCAAGGGGGCGGCCGAGATCCCCAGCCACGACGTGGGGCTGGCCATCCTCGGCCCGCTGCGTGACCTCGACGAGGTGGCCTACCTGCGGTTCGCCAGCGTCTACCGGTCGTTCGACTCGCTCGCCGACTTCGAGCAGGAGATCGAGACGCTGCGGGCCGCCGCGCGCGCCCGGGAGGGCGCCGGTGCCGGCGTGGCAGACGCCGCCGGCGCGATCAGCTGACATTTCTGATTTCTGACAGTGTGACCAGGCGCGGTGGGTGACCGTGCCGACGAGGGGGGCGAGGGCGTGACGACCAGCAAGTCACGGAACAAGGCCGGGGCGGGGCTGAAGATCGAGCGCGTCTGGACGACCGAGGGGGTGCATCCCTACGACGAGGTCGCCTGGGAGCGCCGCGACGTCGTCATGACGAACTGGCGGGACGGCTCGATCAACTTCGAGCAGCGCGGGGTGGAGTTCCCCGAGTCCTGGTCGGTCAACGCGGCCAACATCGTGACCACGAAATACTTCCGGGGCGCGGTGGGGACCCCGGAGCGGGAGTGGTCGCTCAAGCAGCTCATCGACCGGGTGGTCGACACCTACCGCACCGCCGGCGAGGAGTACGGCTACTTCGCCGCCCCGGCCGACGCCGAGGTGTTCGCGCACGAGCTGACCTGGATGCTGCTGCACCAGGTGTTCAGCTTCAACTCGCCGGTCTGGTTCAACGTCGGCACGCCGTCTCCGCAGCAGGTCAGCGCGTGCTTCATCCTGGCCGTCGACGACTCGATGGACTCCATCCTCGACTGGTACAAGGAGGAGGGGCGGATCTTCCAGGGCGGTTCGGGCGCCGGGGTCAACCTCTCCCGGATCCGGTCCTCGAAGGAGCTGCTCTCCTCCGGCGGCACCGCCTCCGGTCCGGTCAGCTTCATGCGCGGCGCGGACGCCTCCGCCGGCACCATCAAGTCCGGCGGCGCCACCCGACGTGCCGCCAAGATGGTCATCCTCGACGTGGACCACCCGGACATCGAGGAGTTCGTGGCGACCAAGGCGCGCGAGGAGGACAAGATCCGCGCGCTGCGGGACGCCGGGTTCGACATGGACCTGGGCGGCGCCGACATCGTCAGCGTGCAGTACCAGAACGCCAACAACTCGGTGCGGGTCTCCGACGAGTTCATGACCGCGGTGGAGAACGGCGGCGGCTTCGACCTGCGCGGCCGGCTCGACGGGCAGACCATCGAGACGATCGACGCGAAGAACCTGTTCCGCACCATCTCCCAGGCCGCCTGGGAGTGCGCCGACCCCGGCCTGCAGTACGACGACACGATCAACGACTGGCACACCTGCCCGGAGACCGGGCGGATCACCGCGTCGAACCCGTGCTCGGAATACCTGCACCTGGACAACTCCTCGTGCAACCTGGCCTCGCTGAACCTGATGAAGTTCCTCCGCGCCGACGGCGGCTTCGAGGTGGAGAAGTTCGTCCGGTCGGTCGAGTTCGTCATCACCGCGATGGACATCTCGATCTGCTTCGCCGACTTCCCGACCGAGAAGATCGGCGAGACCACCCGCGCCTACCGGCAGCTCGGCATCGGGTACGCCAACCTGGGTGCCCTGCTGATGGCCACCGGACTGCCCTACGACTCGGAGCAGGGGCGGGAGGTGTCCGCGGCGATCACCTCGCTGATGACCGGCACCGCCTACCGCCGTTCCGCCGAGCTGGCCGGCATCGTCGGCGCGTACGACGGCTACGCCCGCAACGCCGAGCCGCACAAGCGGGTCATGCGCAAGCACGCCGCCGCCAACGACAGCATCCGGCCGACCGGCACCGTGGCGACCGCGGTGCAGCGCGAGGCGACGAAGCAGTGGACGCTCGGCAACAAGCTGGGCGACAAGAACGGCTGGCGCAACTCGCAGGCCAGCGTGCTCGCCCCGACCGGCACCATCGGCCTGATGATGGACTGCGACACCACCGGCGTCGAGCCCGACCTGGCGCTGGTCAAGTTCAAGAAGCTGGTCGGCGGCGGCTCGATGCAGATCGTCAACCAGACCGTTCCGCGTGCCCTGCGCAGCCTCGGCTACCCCGAGGAGCAGGTCGAGGCGATCGTCGAGCACATCGCCGACCACGGGCACGTGGTGGACGCCCCCGGCCTGAAGCCGGAGCACTACCCGGTCTTCGACTGCGCCATGGGCGAGCGGTCCATCGCGCCGATGGGTCACGTGCGGATGATGGCGGCGGTCCAGCCGTTCATCTCCGGCGCCATCTCCAAGACGGTCAACATGCCGGAGCAGGCCACCGTCGAAGACGTCGAGAAGATCTACTTCGAGGGCTGGAAGCTCGGCCTGAAGGCGCTGGCGATCTACCGGGACAACTGCAAGGTCGGCCAGCCGCTCTCGGCCGCCAAGCCGAACAAGGCCACCGAGACCGCGCCGGCCCCGGCCGCCGAGGTCGAGAAGGTCGTGGAGAAGGTCGTCGAGTACCGTCCGGTGCGCAAGCGGCTGCCGAAGAAGCGCCCGTCGCAGACGGTCTCCTTCTCGGTCGGCGGCGCCGAGGGTTACCTCACCGCCTCGTCCTACCCGGACGACGGTCTCGGCGAGGTCTTCCTGAAGATGTCGAAGCAGGGCTCGACCCTGGCCGGCGTGATGGACGCCTTCTCGGTGGCCATCTCCATCGGTCTCCAGTACGGCGTCCCGCTGGAGACGTACGTCAGCAAGTTCACCAACATGCGCTTCGAGCCGGCCGGCATGACCGACGACCCGGACGTGCGGATGGCCGCCTCGGTGATGGACTACATCTTCCGTCGCCTGGCGCTGGACTTCCTGCCGTACGAGCGCCGCGCGGAGCTGGGCATCTTCACCGCCAAGGAGCGGGCCGCCCAGCTCCGGGCCGAGGCGGAGGCGGAGGCGAGCGGTGCGGACCTCACCGCGATGGCCGCCTCCGCCCCGGTCGAGGCGCCCGAGTCGAAGACCGGCCCGGTCGCCCAGCCGGCGCAGGAGATGGCCGACGTCGCCGCCGCCAAGCCCGCGCCGTCGGTGGGCTCCAGCACCGAGTTGCTGGAGGCCGTGATCGGCAAGGCCGCGGACGCGCCGCTCTGCTTCACCTGCGGCACCAAGATGCGCCCGGCCGGTAGCTGCTACGTCTGCGAGGGTTGCGGCTCCACCAGCGGCTGCAGCTAAGAAAGCAACGAGCCCCGGGCGTTAGCGCGCCCGGGGCTCGTGAGCCGGGACGGAGCCCGACATGTTTCTTGCCGAGACAGATCTTCGCTCCTCCCGGCTCGGTCAGGCAAGTTGATCGAGTAGGAACGGAGGAGTTATGCCTGGTAAAGCGAAGCCAGTGCACGTCGTCCCTCGGGACGGCGACTGGGCTGTGGTTCGAGAGGGAAACCGGCGCGCATCGTCCGTGCACTCGACCCAGGCGGGAGCCGAGAAGGTAGGGCGGCCAGCGGCCCGGGCGGGCGAGACGGAGTTCTACCTCCACGGCGAAGGCGTGCGCCCCGATTTCCTTCCTCGATCTACCTCCTGGCCTTCTGATCAGCAGGCGTTGCACTGCCTACAAACTTGATGGCGTGAACGAGTCGCGGAGATAGTCTCGATCGACGATCTGACCGCACCGGTCAACCCAGCTTGCGGAGAAACGCCCGCCATCGTGGCCGATCGAAGCGAAGGATGGGACCGTCAGGGTCCTTGCTGTCCCGTATCAGGACCCACTCCTGGGGGGCAGCCACCTCGACGCACGCGCCACCGTTGTTGTCACTGCGACTTGATTTGCGCCATAAGAGGCGATCCGGCTCTTCCACCGCCACCCCCAGGTGCCATCAGCGCGCCATGTCATCCAGCAGTCGGAGGATGAGCTTGCGCGACTCTACCGGCCCGAGCGCTGCGGCCCTGAGTCGGTCCCAGAGACGAGTGTAGGCGCGAACCGCGTCGGGCCGATCGAGGTAATCCGCGTCCGTGAACGTCTCCGCGTAGATCACGTCTGAGGAGGCGTCGTCACCAAAGCGGAGAATGATAAAGCTGAAGGACGCCGTCTCGTAGGTCTGCGCGTCGAAGGGGAAGACCTGAAGCGAGACGTTGGCCTGATTGCCCACCTCCACCAGATGGCGGAGCTGTGTGCTCATGGTTGTGGCGTCCCCGATGCTTCGGCGAAGCGCGGACTCACTCAGAATGAAACTCAGCTCGGGCCCACCGCCTTGGCGCAGGATCGCTTGCCGTTCGAGCCGGATGGCGACCATTCGGTCCAGGTCTTGGCCGGTCGGCCGCGGGTCGGCGGTAGCGTTCATCCCACGGATATAGGGCTCGACTTGAAGGATGCCGGGGATGACCTCCGGCTGGTACCAGCGGATCTCCGCGGCGTCGCCCTCCAGGTCGAGGTACTGGCGGAACCAGTCCGGCACGGCGTTCCGGTAGGTGCTCCAGCGTCCTCGTTGCCGTCCGGCTCGCGCGAGTTCCCGCAGCGACTCCGCCTCGTCGCCGGTGATGTCGTACAGGTCGAGCAGTAGGTTCAGGTCGGTCAACTTCAGGCCCGACTGTCCCAGCTCAAGTCGGCTGATCTTGCTGGCGGCGGCATCCATGACGGCGGCAGCCTCGTCCTGCGTCCTACCGGCGCTTTCCCGGGCGCGCTTCAGCGCGAGTCCGAGTCGTCGTCGCTGGATCGTCGGGTTGACCATCGGCTGATTATCACCTTCCAGCACGAGTCTGCCGCGACACGCCTCGACAGGTTCCCAAAACAGGAGTCCAACTCCTACCCTGGGTGGGCTTCTAAAATAGGAGTCCAATTTAGGGGGGCGGCATGCGATCACGCGTGTCGTACCAGGAGTACCTGCTGGCGGTCGCGATGACCCTCGCCCGCCGGCACCGTCCGGTGTGGTCATGGCAGCGCTGGCGGCGTATCTGTCGGTGCGGCGCTGACCTGCCTTGCCGTACTCGTCACCGCATCCCGATCCGTCGCGGCCACTGGCCTGGGGAGGAAGAGACGTGACCGATATTCAGATCCGGCAGATCCGGTCGGTGCACCTGCCTGACGGCGATGGCTTCTGTACGGGATGCCGCCGGTGATGGGCGGGGCTGGTTCCGTACCCGGGCCCCAAGAGGGAGTGGGCCGCAAGCCGGCAGGCGCGGGCGGCTGCCCGGAGGTTTCTGGACGGCCAGCGGTGACCGCCCAGGGGCCGGTATTGCCGATATGGAGCTGTGGCGGCTGCGGCGCTCCCTGGCCCTGCACGGCCCGACGCCATGAGCTGCGGGCGGAGTTCGACGCAGCACCCATTTCGCTGGCCCTCTACATGGGGTCGCATCTCGTGTGGGCGACCAAGGATCTGACCTGGGTGCCGGCCGGGTTGCTGCATCGCCGGTTCCTGGGATGGGTGCGATGAGCGCCATCCGGCCGGGCGACGAACGCTTCCACTACTGCGACGGCTCGCATCGCTGGGTCCCGCCCGACCCGGACTTCGACCAGGAGGTCTGGGAGGCCATGGTCTGCGAGCACCAGCAATGCCATCTGGAGGAGATCTCTCGCGGTCTCCGCCGACGCCGACCGAACCCGTCGTAGGTGGGCACGGTCACAGACCGGGCATGCCGGAAGCTGGGATGCTCGGGCGATGAGCACGGCCGACATCTATCAGGCGTTCGCCGACCGCGAGGCGCGCGGCATCTCCCCGACGTACCACCGGTTGTCGCGGTCCGTGGCGCGCGACCCGGACCTGCTCGCGTCGCTCGACACGCTTCCACCCGCGAAGCGCCAGCCGAACCTGCTGTTCGGCGTGGTCCGGCTGCGCGGCGGCCCGGTGGACGACCCGGCGGCGTTCCGCGAGCACGTGCTGGCCCACTGGCCGGACATCGCGGCGCAGATGCGGGCCCGGGCGACGCAGACCAACGAGGCCGGCCGCTGCGCGGTGCTGCTGCCGGTGCTCGCCGCGCTGCCCCAGCCACTGGCGTTGCTGGAGGTCGGCGCGTCCGCCGGCCTGTGCCTCTACCCCGACCGGTACGGCTACCGCTACGGCGACCGGCGGGTCGGCGACGGCCAGCCGGTGCTCGACTGCGCGCTCGCCGGCACCGCCCCGCCGGACCGGCGGCCGGAGGTGGTCTGGCGGGCCGGGCTGGACGTGAACCCGCTCGACGTCACCGAACCGGCCGACCTGGCCTGGCTGGACGCGCTGATCTGGCCGGAGCACCGGCACCGCCGGGACCGGCTGCGGGCCGCCGCGGCGGTCGCGGCGGCCGACCCGCCGCTGCTGGTCCGCGGCGACCTGGTCGACGACCTGCCGGCGCTCGCGGCGCGGGCGCCGGCCGGCGCGACGCTCGTGGTGTTCCACAGCTCGGTGCTCTACCAGGTGCCGTCCGCGCGTCGGGCGGCGTTCACCGAGTTGGTCGGCACGCTGCCCGGCCACTGGCTCGCCAACGAGGACCCGGCCGTGCTGCCGCACGCGCAGACGCCCGCGCCGCCGGACGGCGGGTTCCACAACGTGCTCGCGCTCGACGGGCGGCCGTTGGCCTGGACCCGGGGCCACGGGCAGGCGGTCACCTGGTTCGGCTGACGGTCTACTCGGGCAGCGAGTCGACCGCCGAGGCGAGCACCCGGCGCAGGTCGGCCTCCGCGCCGGCCGGCAGCGTCTGCGGCTTGACCACCTGGTACGCGACGCGCACCTCGTAGTGGTCGCCCCGCCAGGCATAGCCGTCGAACCGGGTCTCCCCGCCGTCCCACGGGGTCACCGTCACGCAGGAGTTGTCACCCGGGCCGGCGTCGCTCGGATCGGTGGCGATCCGGGCGCAGCGGTCCCGCCGCCACTTCTCGTCGTACATGCCCTCCGCGTCCACGCCCACGGTGACGACCAGGTCGCCGCGCATCGAGGTGCCGCTGGTCAGGTCGACCGCGCACTCCCGGGTGCCGCTGCGGTCACCGAGGTTCGCCGAGGCGGTGGGTTGCGCGCCGGGCGCGAGTCGGGTCAGCAGGTCCGCCGGGAGCAGCGCGCAGGGGTCGCGAAGCTCGTCCGGCGGAGCTGTGTCGTCGGCGGCACAGCCGGCGACGGCCAGGAGCGCACCGGTGACCACGAGCATTGCGGCCGATCTCGTCATCTGTCCTCCTTGGACGGTCGACGGGGACCGTAGCAGCGCCGTGCTACCCGCACATTTCGCGGTGACCACCGTCCACATCCCGCGCGCCGCCAGATCGATCACCAAAGTTTGGCGGCGCGACGCACCGGTCAACCGCACCGGTCAACGTCATGATCGACGAGGAGGGCCGGGCAGTGAGTAGGGTCGTGGGCGTGCCCGAAAGGGGATGGCTGACGCAGATCCGCGCGGTCTACGACACCGTCGCCGAGGACTACGCACGGGTGCTGCCGGACGTGGTGGAGCCGCCGCTGGACCGGGCCGTGCTGAGCGCGTTCGCCGAGACGGTCGGGCCGGGCCGGCCGGTGCTGGAGGTCGGCTGCGCCACCGGGCGGGTAACCGCCCACCTGCGACGTCTCGGCCTCGACGTGGCCGGCGTCGACCTGTCGCCCGGCATGGTGACGGTGGCCCGGCGGGACCACCCGGAGTTGAGTTTCCACGTCGGCTCGATGACGGAGCTGACCGCGCCGGCCGTGTCGCTGGCCGGGCTGGTCGCCTGGTACTCGATCATCCACCTGCCGCCGGAGCTGCTGCCCGGGGTGTTCGCCGGCTTCCATCGGGTGCTCGCTCCCGGCGGTCACCTGCTGCTCGCCGTGAAGGCCGGCGACCGGCTCGACCGGCGGGAGCAGGCGTACGGGCACCGCGTCGGCCTCGACGTGTACTGGCTGCCGCCGGAGCGGCTGGCCGGCCAACTCGCCGACGCCGGGTTCGCGGTGTCGGCCACGCTGGTCCGCGAACCGGTCGGCGCCGAACGCCAGCCGCAGGCGTTCCTGCTCGCCCAGCGCCCGGCGGCCTGACCCGGTCCGTCAGCGTCGGCGCGGTGTCACCGACACCTGCTCGGCGATCGCGATCACCTGCTCCACGGTGAGCCGCAACGGCGCCTGCAGGTTGACCACCGCTCCGCCCGACACCTCGGTCTGCAGGAACCACATCTCGTCCGCGCGGACCAACCGGGCGTCCCGCCCGCCGACCGTGACCGGCCGTTCCTCGACCGCTCCCATCACGTGATGCCGCAGGTCCGGGTCGCGGCCGGCCACCACCTGCACGGCGAGCGTGTCGCCGGGGGAGTCGCCTTGCAGGGTGAGGATGGTGTCGTCCTTGAAAGCGGCGACCCGCCAGCCGCGGGGCGCGAGCCGCACCCGCAGGGGCACCGGCTGCGGGTCGTCGACGACGTCCCCGGCCAGCCGGAGCAGCGCGCCGTCCTGGGCGAACCGGCCGTGGCCGGTCAGCGACACCCACCGACCCGACGTCTGCTCCCACGTCACGGTGAATTGCCGTGGCCCGCCGGGGTTGTCGTCCTCGGCCAGCTCGGCGGGGTGGCCGGCCACGGTCACCTGCCGGGACGTCCGCGTGTGGCGATCCGGGCGGTCGTCCCGAACGCAGAGCCAGACGTCGTCGGCGCCACCGTCGGACAGGAACACGGCGAGAAAGCGGCCCGGCTCGTAGCTGTACCGGGGCGGTTGCAGGGCCGCTGGCCGGGACCGCAGCGTCAGCGGGAATTCGGGCACGGCCACGGCCACCAGCGTGATCGGCGCCGCCGGGCGGTCGGTCGGGCGCGCCGCGAGCCCGACGCCCGCCGCGACCGCCACCGTCGCCGCCGCCACCAGGAGGGTCCGTCGCCGTGGAGTGTGGCGCGCCGGCGCAGCGCCGAACTCGTCGAGGAGGCGCTGCCGCGCGCGGGTCAGCACCTCCACGGATGCTTCCGGGCCGCCCGGCCCGTGCGTCCGCAGCAGCGTGATCTCGTTCATGTCGGCTCCTCCATGGTGAGCGCTAGACGGGTCAGCCGGCGAGCCCGGTGCAGGCGGGACCGGACGGTGCCGACCGGAACGTCGAGCACCGCCGCGATCTGCTCGTACGACAGGCCCGCCCAGGCGGTGAGCAGCAGGACGTCCCGGTCACGGCGATGCAACGCGGCGAGCGCCGAGGCCAGGTCCCGGCGCAGGGCGCGGGCGTCCAGCCGGTCGATCGCCTCCTCCTCCACCGGCGGCGTCGGCTCGGCGGCGGCGAGCCGGGCCAACGCCCGATAGCGGCGTTCCTCCGAGCGCAGGTGCCGGCGCAGCAGGTTGGTCGCGATCCCGAACAGCCACGGCCGCACCCCGACGTCGGGCCGGTAGCCGGCCCGCTGGCGGAACGCGACCAGGAACGTCTCGGCCAGCAGATCGTCGGCCGGCTGGCCGATCCGGCGGGCGAGATAGCGGTGCACGGCGGCGGCGTGCCGGTCGAACAACGGCGCGAAGCGCTCCGGTTCGGCAATGGACAGGCCGATCAGGTCGTCGTCCGGCGGCTCGTCGGGCGGCACGACCACGGGCTGCCCCCGCTCGCGGGCATCGGCCCGGTGCATCTTGGTCACATCCGTTCATGCCCGGTCGGCGCGGACCGGTTCACGGCACCCCCCCCGTCCGGTCGTAGTCTCCCTCCCGGAGAGCCGGCGCCACGGGAGGCAACCAGCGTGACCATCGCCCTGTTCACCCTCGGCGGGACCATCGCGATGGCTGGCGCCGGTGCCGGGGGAGTGGTCACCCGGCTCACCGGCGCCGACCTCACCGCCGCCGTACCCGGGCTCGCCGAGATCCCGCTCGACGTGCGCGACGTGGCGGCGGTGCCCAGCGCCGCGCTCGCGTACCGGCAGGTCCTCGACCTGGTGGACGCGGCGGCCGAGGCGGTCGCCGGCGGGGCGACCGGCGTGGTGGTCACCCAGGGCACCGACACGCTGGAGGAGACCGCGTGGCTGGCCGACCTGGTCTGGCCGCACGCGACGCCGCTGGTCTTCACCGGCGCGATGCGCAACCCGACGTTGGCCGGCCCGGACGGGCCGGCCAACCTGCTCGCGGCGGCCCGGGTCGCGGCCGCGCCGGCCGCTCGCGACCTCGGCGTGCTCGCCGTGCTCAACGACGAGATCCACGCCGCGCGGTTCGTCCGCAAGACGCACAGCACGAGTACGGCCACGTTCACCTCGCCGAACGCCGGGCCGCTGGGGCAGGTGATCGAGGGGCGGGTACGGGTGCTGGCCCGGCCGCCCCGACGCGCGCCGCTGCCGGCGGTGGACCGCGACCGGCTGGCCGCCACCCGGGTGGCGCTGCACACGGTCACCCTCGACGACGACGTCTCCCTGCTCGACGCGCTGGCCGCCGGCCTCGACGGGCTGGTGGTGGCCGGGTTCGGGGTGGGGCACGTGCCGCCGGCGTTCGCCCCGGCGCTGGGTGAGCTGGCCGGACGGATGCCGGTGGTGCTCACGTCGCGGACCGGGGCCGGGTCGGTGCTGCGGGACACCTACGGCGCGGTCGGCTCGGAGCGGGACCTGCGGCGGCGTGGGCTGGTCGACGGCGGGCTGCTCGACCCGTACAAGGCGAAGGTGCTGCTGCGGGTGCTGCTCGCCGCCGGGGTCGACCGCGCGGCGATCGGCGAGGCGTACGCGTGCCACGGTTGAGAGGTGTTAACAGGGGCCCCCGCCGATGCGGAAAACGTTAAGAAGGGGCCCCTCCTTACACTCCAGCGGTGAGTGACGAGCTGGCGGACCGGCCGCTGACCGAGCCGCACCCGTCGCGCCTGCCGCCGGGTCACCCGGCGCGGGAGCGGATCCTGGCCGCGCACGCCGCCGCGCTGGCCGCCGGGGAGGCCGGCTACCTCGACCCGGAGACCGGACTGTTCGTGCTCAGCGCCGGGTTCCTGGCCCGACGCGGCACCTGCTGCGGGCGAGGATGCCGGCACTGTCCGTACGTGGCCGATTAGGGCCTTCCGTCCCCGTCGCGCGCGCCGTACGGTGTCCGACGGAACTCCGGCGGGCCACCCGCCCGCCGCCGATCGCGGAGGTCTCCCCGTGCGCGCCCGTACCTGGCTGGCACTTTCGGCCGTCCTGCTCGCCACCGGCTGCGCCGAGGACGCCTCGGAGGTCGAGGTGCCGGCCGCGCCGCCGCCGGCCGAGGTCGCCGCCGCCTCCTCCGGCGGGGCCTGCCGGCTGCTCGACTTCGCGGTGATCGCCGCGCACACCGGCGGCACGTTCGACGTGGCCGCCGCCACGGACCGGGGCGACACGCACACCTGCGTGGTCCGCGCCCAGGCGGCGGCGCTGCCGGAGCTGACGCTCTCGGTGACCGACACGTCGATCGACGCGGCCACCTTCACCGCCGACGTGCAGCCGCGCGGCGCGGCCAAGGTCACCAAGCTCGGGAAGATCGCCTACCGGCGCACGGTGTCGAAGACCGGGAAGGCCGGCCCGGTCGCCGAGGTGGGCTGGCTGGCCGGGGAGGACCGGCTGGCGAGTCTCCGCTGGGCCACCCCGCCCGGCACCGCCTCGGCGGAGGCGGAGAAGGCGACCGCCAAGCTGGTCGCCCTGGCCAAGGTGATCGACACCCGCAGGTTGTGAGCCCCGGACCGGGAGGTCAGCGGGCCGCGACGAAGACGCGTGAGGCGACCTCGCGGGGCAGCCGCACCCGGTCGCCGGAGCGGTCGATGGAGACGCCGTCGCGCTCCTGCGCCACCGTGACGGTCGCACCCGGGTCGACGCCCGCCGCGTGCAGTTGCCGGAGCACGTCGGCGTCGGTCTGCACGCTCTCGCAGATCCGCCGCACCACCACCGGGCCGGAGAGGCCCGGGAAGGCCAGGTTGCGCTCGCCCTCGACGGTCTCGGCCGGGTGCTGGCCCGGGTCGCCCAGCTCCTCCAGGCCCGGGATCGGGTTGCCGTAGGGCGACCGCGACGGGCGGTTGAGCAGGTCGTAGACCCGCTTCTCGACCGCGTCGCTCATCACGTGCTCCCAGCGGCAGGCCTCCTCGTGGGCCTCCTCGTAGGGCATCCCGATCACGTTGACCAGCAGCAGCTCGGCCAGCCGGTGCTTACGCATCACCGAGACGGCGGTGTTGCGGCCCAGCGCGGTGAGGGTCAGGTGCCGGTCGCCCTCGACGGTGAGCAGGCCGTCCCGCTCCATCCGGGCGACGGTCTGGCTGACGGTCGGACCGCTCTGCCGCAGCCGCTCGGCGATGCGGGCGCGCAGCGGCGGCACACCTTCCTCCTCCAGCTCGAGGATGGTGCGCAGGTACATCTCGGTCGTGTCGACCAGGTCATGCTTCACGTCAGCGGCCTCCCGGCGTCCGATGCTACCCGTAACGACCGACCGGCCGCCGTAGGCGAACCCGGAGGTCGCTGCCCGGATGGTGTTGACTGGACCGCATGTCCGGAACCGCAGAGCTGCTGGTCGAGCCGGATCGGCTCGCCGCCGAGCTCGACCGCGCCGATCCGCCCGTGCTGCTCGATGTCCGCTGGCGGCTCGCCGGCCCGCCCGGCCGCGACGACTACACCGCCGGTCACCTGCCCGGCGCCGTCTTCGTCGACCTGGACACCGAGCTGTGCGGGCCGCCCGGCGGCGCCGGGCGGCACCCGCTGCCCGACCCGGCCACGTTGCAGGCCGCGCTGCGGGCCGCCGGGGTCCGCGCCGGTCACCCGGTGGTGGTGTACGACGGCGGTGACGGCATGTCCGCCGCCCGGGCCTGGTGGACCTTGCGCTGGGCGGGGCACCGGGCGGTGCGGGTGCTGCACGGCGGCTACCCGGCGTGGACCGCCGCCGGGCTGCCGGTGGACACCGCCGCGCCCGCGCCGGCGCCCGGCGACGTGACGGTCGCCCCGGGTGCGCTTCCGGTGCTCGACGCCGCGCGGGCCGCCCGGCTCGCCGCCGCCGACGCCGGGGTGCTGCTCGACGTGCGGGCCGCGCCGCGCTACCGGGGCGAGACCGAGCCGGTCGACCCGGTCGCCGGGCACGTCCCCGGCGCGGTCAACCTGCCCGCCCCGGGGTACGTGACGCAGGGCCGGTTCCCCGCCGCCGAGGCGTTGCGCGCGCGCTTCGCCGAGGCCGGAGTGCGTCCGGACGCGCCGGTCGGGGCATACTGCGGCTCCGGGGTGACCGCCGCGCAGGCGGTGCTGGCGTTGCACCTGGCCGGCCGACCCGACGCCGCCCTCTACGTCGGCTCGTGGAGCGAGTGGGTGGCCGACCCGGACCGTCCGGTGGCGACCGGCGACGCCGCCGACCGTTGAGCGCGCGGCTGGTGGGCGTGCCCCGACCCGCGTGCGACGATGGCCGCATGGCCGACGACACGGTGGTGGTGTGGGATCCCGCCCTCCTCGCCTACGACATGGGGGACCATCCCCTCGATCCGGTGCGGGTGGAGCTGACCATGGCGCTCGCCCGCGAGTTGGGGGTGCTCGACCGGCCCGGGGTGCGCCTGGTCAAGCCGGAGCCGGCGGACGACGCGCTGCTGACCCGGGTGCACGATCCGGCCTACCTGGACGCGGTCCGCGCCGCCCCGCGCGATCCGCTCTTCGCCGGCTTCGGGCTGGGCACCTCGGACAATCCGGTCTTCGACGGGATGCACGAGTCCAGCGCGCTGATCGCCGGCGCCACCGTGGCCGCCGCCGAGGCGGTGTGGCGGGGCGAGGCCCGGCGCGCGGTCAACGTGGCCGGTGGCCTGCACCACGCCATGCCGGCCCGGGCCGCCGGCTTCTGCGTCTACAACGACCCGGCGGTGGCCATCGCCCGCCTGCTCGACCTGGGCGCGGAGCGGATCGCGTACGTGGACGTGGACGTGCACCACGGCGACGGGGTGCAGGAGGTCTTCTACCGCGACCCGCGGGTGCTCACGGTCAGCCTGCACGAGACCCCGCTCGCGCTCTTCCCCGGCACCGGTTTCCCGGACGAGACCGGTGGGCCGGGCGCGGAGGGCAGCGCGGTCAACCTGCCGCTGCCGCCGGGGGTCGGCGACGCGGGCTGGCAGCGGGCGTTCCACGCGGTGGTGCCGTCGGTGTTGCGCGCGTTCCGCCCGCAGATCCTCGTCACCCAGTGCGGGGCGGACGGGCACCGCGCCGACCCGCTGGCCGACCTGCACCTGTCCGTGGACGGGCAGCGGGCCACCTACCGGGCGCTGCGGGCGCTCGCCGACGAGCTGTGCGACGGCCGCTGGGTGGCCACCGGCGGCGGCGGGTACGCGCTGGTCGAGGTGGTGCCCCGGGCCTGGACGCACCTGCTCGCGGTGGCCACCGGCGGCCCGATCGACCCGGCCACGCTCACCCCGCCGGGCTGGCGGGAGCTGGCCGCGCGCCGGCGGCCGGGCCACGACGTCCCGCTGCGGATGACCGACGACGTCGACCCGTCCTACCAGCCGTGGCAGCCCAGCGGCGAGCCGAACGCGGTGGACCGGGCGGTGGCGGCCACCCGCAAGGCGGTCTTCCCGTTGCTCGGCCTCGACCCGCACGATCCCCGCGACTGATCCCGTGACCACCGTCGAGCAACCGGTGGACGTGCTGCTCAGCGACGGCACCACGGTCCAGTTGCGACAGATCCGCCCGGACGACGCGGCGGCGATCGTGGCGATGCACGCCCGCTTCTCCGAGCGCACCCGATATCTGCGCTACTTCTCGCCCTACCCGCGCATCCCGGAGCGCGACCTGAAGCGCTTCGTCACCGTCGACCACCGCGACCGGGAGGCGTTCGTGGTGCTGGCCGGCGAGCGGATCGTCGCGGTCGGCAGGTACGAGCGGCTCGGTCCCGCCTCGCCGGAGGCCGAGGTGGCGTTCGTGGTGGAGGACGCCTACCAGGGCCGGGGGATCGGCTCGGTGCTGCTGGAACACCTGGCGGACGCGGCCGGCCGGCACGGGATCGCGCACTTCGTCGCCGAGGTGCTCCCGGCCAACGGGACGATGCTGCGGGTCTTCGCCGACTTCGGCTACCAGGTCCAGCGCCAGTACGCCGACGGCGTGGTGCACCTGAGCTTCCCGATCGCGGCCACCGAGGCGACGCTTGCGGTGCAGCGCGGCCGGGAGCACCGCACCGAGGCGCGGTCGATCGCCCGGTTGCTCGCCCCGCGCGGCATCGCCGTCTACGGTGCCAGCACCACCGGCCAGGGCGTCGGCGCGGCGCTGCTCGGGCACCTGCGCGACGGCGGGTTCACCGGCGCGATCGTGCCGGTGCATCCGAGCGCGGCGACGGTGGCCGGGCTACCGGCGTACCCGTCGGCGGTCGACGCCGGCCGCGACGTCGACCTGGCGGTGGTGGCGGTCGCGCCGGAGACGGTGACCGCTGTGGTCGACGACGCGGCCCGGGCCGGCGCGCACGGGCTGGTGGTGGTCTCGGCCGGGTTCGCCGAGTCCGGCCCGGCCGGCGCGGCGGCGCAGCGCGCGCTGGTCCGTGCCGCGCACCTGGCCGGCATGCGGGTGGTCGGCCCGAACTGTCTCGGCGTCGCCAACACCGACCCGGCGGTACGCCTCAACGCCACGCTCGCCCCCGCGCTGCCGGCGCCGGGCCGGGTCGGCGTGTTCAGCCAGTCCGGCGCGTTCGGGGTGGCGCTGCTGGCCGAGGCGTCCCGGCGCGGGCTCGGCCTCTCCAGCTTCGTGTCGGCCGGCAACCGGGCCGACGTTTCCGGCAACGACCTGCTGCAATACTGGCAGGACGATCCGGCCACCGAGGTGATCACGCTCTACCTGGAGACGTTCGGCAACCCGCGCAAGTTCGCCCGGCTGGCGCGGCGGATCGGCCGGAGCAAGCCGGTGGTGGCATTGGCGTCGCTGGCCCGGCCGCCGGGCGTGGGCGAGGCGCCGGCGCTGGACGCCGCCGCGGTCAGCGCGTTGTTCGCCCAGTCCGGCGTGATCCGGGTGGACACCGTGTCCGAACTGCTCGACGTGGGCGTGCTGCTGGCCCACCAGCCGCTGCCGGCCGGGTGGCGGGTCGCCGTGGTCGGCAACTCGTCGGCGCTGACCGGGTTGGCCGCGACCGCGGGCGCCGGGCAGGGCCTGGTCGTCGCCGTCGGCTACCCGCACGACGTCGGGCCGACCGGCGGCGCCGCCGCGTACGCCGCCGCGCTCGCCGCCGCGGCCGCCGACGACCGGGTGGACGCCGTGGTGGCGGTGTTCGCCCCGCCGCTGCCCGGCCAGCTCACCGACCCGGAGGCCGACTTCGCGGCGGCGCTGCCCGACGCGCGGGCCACCGGCAAGCCGGTGGTGGCGACGTTCCTCGCCGGCCGGGTGCCCGCCGGGGTGCCGGCCTATCCGAGCGTGGAGGAGGCGGTGCGGGCGCTGGCCCGGGTCACCCGGTACGCGGACTGGCTGCGCCGGCCGCCCGGCGTGCCGCCCGAGCTGACCCGGGTCGACCGGTCGGCGGGGCAGGCCGCGCTGGGCCCCGACGGGGCGGAGCCGGCGGCGCTGCTCGGCGCGTACGGGATCGACGTGGTGGAGTCGGCGCCGGCCGGCTCGGTCGACGAGGTGCTGGCGGCGGGGGAGCGGCTCGGTTGGCCGGTGGCGCTGAAGGCGGCCGACCCGGGGTTGCGGCACCGCCTCGACCTGGGCGCGGTCCGGCTCGACCTGGGCGACGCCGACGCGCTGCGCCGCGCGTACGCCGAGACGGCTCCGGTGTTCGGCGCCCAGGTGCTGGTGCAGCCGATGGTCGCGCCCGGCGTGGCGTGCGTGGTGGAGCTGGTGGAGGATCCGGCGTTCGGGCCGGTGGTCGGGTTCGGGCTGGGTGGCGTGGCGACCGAGCTGCTCGGTGACCGGGCGTGGCGGGCGCTGCCGTTGACCGACCGGGACGCCGCCGAGTTGGTCGACGAGCCGCGCGCCGCGCCGCTGCTGCGCGGGCACCGGGGCGCCGCCCCGGTGGACCGGGCGGCGCTGGTCGACCTGCTGCTGCGGGTGGGCCGGCTGGCCGACGAGCAGCCCCGGGTGCGGTCGCTCACGCTCAACCCGGTGCTGGCCCGCCCGGACGGCATCTCGGTGCTGCACGCCACCGTCCGCACCGGCGCCGAGGCGCCGCGCCCCGACACGGGCCCCCGGAGGTTGTAAGGCCGGGCCCCCTGTTAACGCCTGCGGTATAGGAGGGGGCCCCTGTTAACGCCGGGGCTCACGCGCGGGCGGAGATCTGCTGCACGCTCCACTCGTTGCCGTCGGGGTCGGCGAAGAACACGAAGCCGACGTTGTCCAGCGGGTGCGACACCGGGCGCGGGTTCCGCCCGACCACCTGGATCTCGCTGACCTGCACGCCCCGCTGGATCAGCTCCGCGCGCGCCTGCGCCAGGTCGGCCACGACCAGTTGCAGGCCCTTGAGCGAGCCCGGCGGCATCTCCGGCACCACGCCCCGGCCCAGCACGATCGAGCATCCCGAGCCCGGGGGCGTGAGTTGCACGATCCGTCCCACCCCGCCCAGGTCGGTGTCGTGGTCGACGGCGAAGCCGACCCGCTCGGCATAGAACTCCTTCGCCCGGTCCACGTCGGAGACGGGCACGATCACCACTTCCAGGGTCCAGTTCACCGCCTCAGCCTGGCCGGGCCGGGGCGCCGGTTCAAGCGCGACAGGCCCCGGCGAACCGCCGGGGCCTGTCGCGTGGCGCGTGGGGTCAGCAGGCGTACGCCTCCAGCCGGTTCGCCCGCTCCGGGTCGCGCAGCTTGAGCAGCGTGACCTTCTCGATCTGCCGGATCCGCTCCCGGGACAGCCCGAACTCGCGGCCCACCTCGTCGAGGGTGCGCTGCCGGCCGTCGTCCAGGCCGAAGCGCAGCCGGATCACCGCCTGCTCCCGCTGCGAGAGCGTGGCCAGCACGATGCGTACCTCGTTGCGCAGCTCGCCGTTGGCGGCGGCGTCGCCGGGCTCGGTGCGCGGGTCGACGGCGGCGACGAAGTCGCCGAGCGCGCTCTCGCCGTCCTCGCCGACCGCCTGGTCCAGGCTCACCGGCTCCCGGTCGTAGGAGATCAGCTCGATCACCTGGTACTCCGGGACCTCCAGCGCGGTGGCCACCTCGCTGACGGTGGGCTCGCGGCCGAGCGTCACCGACAGCTCGCGGCGCACCCGGACCATCCGGTTGACCTGCTCGACCATGTGCACCGGGATGCGGATGGTGCGGGCCTGGTCGGCCATGGCGCGGGTGATGGCCTGGCGGATCCACCAGGTGGCGTAGGTGGAGAACTTGTAGCCCTTGGTGTAGTCGAACTTCTCGACGGCGCGGATCAGGCCGAGGTTGCCCTCCTGGATCAGGTCGAGGAAGGCCATGCCCCGCCCGGTGTAGCGCTTGGCGATGCTCACCACGAGCCGCAGGTTCGCCTCCAGCAGGTGGTCCTTGGCGGCGCGGCCCTCGGCCGCGACCAGCGCCAGGTCCCCGCGCAGCTCGGCGGAGACCGGGGTGCAGGTGGCCAACTTCTCGTCGGCGAAGAGGCCGGCCTCGATCCGCCGGCTCAGCTCGACCTCCTGCGCCGCGGTGAGCAGCTTGGTGCGGCCGATGCCGTTCAGGTACGCCCGGACCAGATCGGTGGAGACGCCGCGCTCGTCGGTGGCGTCCAGGTCCGTGAGGGTGACGTCCATGTCCTGGTGCTCGATCATCTGCTGGGTCATCTCTGTCTCTCCCCGTGTCCTACGAGCCGTACCGGCCCCCGCGCCGACCGGCGTGGTGGGCCGGTGACAACCAGCTTGGCGGTCGGGGCGTGAGACGGGGGTGAGGCGATCGGGGACCCGACACGAATCCGGGTCGAACTCCGGTCGTCGCTTGCCGGAGTTGGTTACCGTGCCAGCGGACCGGCCGGCCGGGCCGGCCGTACAGGCGATCGGAGCACACGTGGTCTTCAAGCGGCTCATGCAGGCGATGGGTGTGGGCGGGCCGTCGGTGGAGACGGTTCTGACCAACCCGAACTGTCGCCCCGGTGGCCTGCTGGAGGGCCGGATCCAGGTGGCCGGCGGCGACCACCCGACGGATGTGAGCTACGTCTCGCTCGGCCTGGTCACCCGGGTCGAGGTGGAGAGCGGCGACTCGGAGTACGACACCAACCAGGAGTTCGGCCAGGTCCGGGTGACCGGCGCGTTCCGGCTGGACCCGGGGCAGCGCCACGACGTGCCGTTCCGCTTCCAGGTCCCCTGGGAGACGCCGCTCACCGACCTCTACGGCCAGCACCTGCACGGCATGACCATGGGGCTGCGCACCGAGCTGGAGGTGGCCCGGGCGGTCGACTCCACCGACCTGGACGCGGTCGCGGTGCACCCGCTGCCGGCCCAGGAGCGGCTGCTGGAGGCGCTGCTGCGGCTGGGCTTCCGGTTCGCCCGCGCCGACGTCGAGCGGGGGCACATCTATGGCGTACGCCAGCAGTTGCCGTTCTACCAGGAGATCGAGTTCTACCCGGCGCCGCAGTACGCCCGGGCCATGAACCAGCTCGAGGTCACCTTCGTCACCGACCCGCACCAGGTGCAGGTGGTGCTGGAGATGGACAAGCGGGGCGGCCTGTTCACCGAGGGCCGGGACGCGTTCGGCCGGTTCACCGTGGACCATGCCACCGCCGATCGCACCGACTTCGCCCCCCAGCTCGACGGCTGGCTGCGCCAGTCGCTGTCCCGTCGCGGCCTGTTCTTCTGACCGACCGGTCGGTCAGAGGTCCAGCAGGAGGGTGCGGGGGCCGACGTTGACGCTCTCCACCAGCATGTGGGTGCGGAAGCGGCCGGTTTCCACCTTCGCACCCCGGGCTCGCAGCTCCTCGACCACGGCCTCCACCAGAGGTTCCGCCACCTCCGCCGGGGCGGCGGCGGTCCAGCTCGGCCGCCGGCCCTTGCGGGCGTCGCCGTAGAGCGTGAACTGGCTGACCACGAGCAGTGGCGCCCCGGCGTCGGCGGCGCTGCGCTCGCCGTCCAGGATGCGCAGCTCGTGCAGCTTGCGGGCCATGGTGGCGGCCACCCGCGGAGTGTCGGTGTGGGTGACGCCGAGCAGCACCAGCAGCCCGTCGGCGATCTCGCCCACCACCGCGCCGTCGACGGTCACCGAGGCCCGGCCGACGGTCTGCACCACCGCCCGCATCAGTCGACCACCGGCTCGACGAGGCCGCGTTCGACCAGGTGCGCCACGATCGGGCCGGCCGCCTCGGCCAGCTCGCCGGGCGGCACGTCGTGCGCGGCGGCGAGCAGGGCGAGCTGGTCGCGCAGCGGCAGCCGGCCGTCCGCGCCGCCGATCAGGGCGAGCACCAGCGGGTCGATCTCCTCGGACCAGCGCAGCCCGCGGGGCATGGCCAGGACCTGCCGGTCCACCGCCCAGCCGTCGTCGCCCATGGTGGCCTCCTGGCGCAGTTGCAGCCCGTCGGCGGCCCGGTAGCGGGCGGCGAGCAGCGCGTCGGTGTCCCGGGCGCGCAGCCAGTCCTGCCGGTCGAACCACTCGCCGATCCGGTCGCCGAGCGGCGGCTCCACCCGCTGGCGCAGGTCCTCGACCCGGACGATCGGGTCGTCGTGCCCGGCGCGGCGCAGCGACACGATGCCGAACCCGACCGCCTCGACCTTGTGCCCGTCGAACCAGTCCAGCCACGCCTCCATCCGGTGCGGGTCGGCGCTCTCCCCGACGTCGGTGAGCCAGAGATTCACGTACGCCATCGGGTCGGCCACCTCGCGCTGGATCACCCAGGCGTCCAGCCCGGTGCCGGCGAACCAGCCGGTGACCCGCTCGGCCCAGTCCTCGCCGGTGACGTGCACCCAGTTCGCCAGGTACTGCATGGTGCCGCCGTCGGTGAGCAGGTGCGGCGCGGCGGCGGCCAGTTCGGCGCCGATCGCGTCGCCGACCCGCCCGGAGTCGCGGTAGACGTGCGTGGTGGTGCCGGGGCCGACCACGAACGGCGGGTTGCTGACCACCAGGTCGAAGCGGCGCCCGGCGACCGGGGCGACCAGGTCGCCGCGGAGCAGCTCCCAGTCCTGTCCGTTGAGCGCGGCGGTGGTGGCGGCGAAGCGCAGCGCACGTTCGGAGACGTCGGTGGCGGTGACCCGGCGGGCGTGGGTGCCCAGGTGCAGAGCCTGCACCCCGGAGCCGGTTCCGAGGTCCAGCGCGGTCTCCACCGGGCGGCGCACGGCGGCGCCGATCAGCGTCTGGGTGGCCCCGCCGATGCCGAGCACGTGTTCGGCGTGCAACGGCCGGCCGGGCCGGGCGCTGGCCGGCACGTCGGCGAGCACCCACCAGTCGTCTCCGTAGGGTTCCAGGTCGACGCCGGCGCGTAGGCCGTCGCCGTGCCGCTCGACGATGCCCCCGGCGAGCGCCTCGTCCACGCCCAGCGGGGCCAGCGCGACGGCCACCACCGGCTCCGGCTCGGTCCGGTCGCAGATGAACACCCGGATCAGGGTGCCCAGCCGGTCGCGGTCCTCGGTGGCGCGTAGCGCGGCCCGGTAGTCGTTGCGGGCGACCCCGCCGGTGGCCTGCGAGCCGAGCCGCCCGGCGATGCCGTTGGCGGTGAAGTCGGCGAGCGTCAGCGCGGTGCGCAGCGCCTCGACCCCGGCGGGGGAGAGCAGCATGTCGTCACGGTCCACGGGGCCATCCTGCCTCGACCGCCGTCCGACGCGGTGCGCACCCGCCGGATCCGGCGCGCGGACGGTATTACCCGGCAACTATCTCTTTCGATGAGTGTCGATGTGTGGTTAGCATTCCTGCCAACATCCGTCGATGGGCGGCCCGCCGGCCACGAACCGGCCCGCCCGGTAGGGAGCCAGACGATGCCCGACGTGTCCGTCCCCCGGCGCCGCGCGCTGCGCGCGCTCGCCGTCACGGCCGCCGCCGCGGCCCTCACCGCCGCCGCCGCCACCCCGGCCCTCGCCGTGCCCACCGGCCAGATCCGGTACGCCGGCGCCGCCGACGCCGTCAGCGGCAGCTACCTGGTCGTGCTCAAGGGTGACGCGGTCGGCGCCGCGAACAGCCGTACCGCCCGCACCGCGGTGCCGGACCGGGCCGCCGGCCTGGCCAAGCGCTACGGCGGCAGCGTCGGCGCGGTGTGGAGCGCCGCGCTCACCGGCTACAACGCGAAGATGAGCGCCGGACAGGCGCGCCGGCTGGCCGCCGACCCGGCCGTCGCGTACGTCGAGCAGGACCGTCGGGTGACCGTGCAGGGCACCCAGACCGGCGCCACCTGGGGCCTGGACCGGATCGACCAGCGCAACCTGCCGCTCAACAGCACGTTCACCTACCCGAACACCGCCACCAACGTGCGCGCCTACATCATCGACACCGGCATCCGGACCACCCACAGCCAGTTCGGCGGCCGGGCCACCTGGGGCACCAACACGGTGGACACCAACAACACCGACTGCAACGGCCACGGCACGCACGTCGCCGGCACGGTCGGCGGCAGCACCTACGGCGTGGCCAAGGGTGTGCGGTTGATCGCGGTGAAGGTGCTCAACTGCTCCGGCAGCGGTTCCACCGCCGGCGTGGTCAACGGCGTCAACTGGGTCACCTCGAACGCGGTCAAGCCGGCCGTGGCGAACATGAGCCTCGGCGGCGGCGCCAGCACCACGCTGGACAACGCGGTGGCCAACTCGATCAGCTCGGGCATCACGTACGCGCTGGCCGCCGGCAACTCCAGCGCCAACGCCTGCAACTCCTCGCCGGCCCGGGTCGCCTCGGCGATCACGGTGGGCGCCACCACCAGCACCGACGCGCGTGCCTCGTACTCGAACTACGGCTCCTGCGTGGACATCTTCGCGCCCGGCTCGTCGATCACGTCGGCGTGGCGTACCAGCGACACCGCGACCAACACGATCAGCGGCACCTCGATGGCCTCGCCGCACGTGGCCGGCGCGGCGGCGCTGGTGCTGTCGGCCAACCCGTCCTACAGCCCGGCGCAGGTGGCCAGCTACCTGACCAGCAACGCCACCACCGGCAAGGTGACCAACCCGGGTTCGGGCTCGCCGAACCGGCTGCTCTTCGTGGTGAACTGACCCGCGTCGCGGGTCACGCGGCCCGGTGGACCCGCGCGGGGTCCACCGGGCCGCGTCGTGCGCGTCGGGGAGTCGGCGGCCCGACCGGCGCCCGGGACGGCAGGATGGGGGCATGACGCTCTCCCTGCCCATCGACCCGCAGGCCAACGAGCTGTTGGCGCGCAGCCCGCTGGCGCTGCTGCTCGGCATGGTGCTGGACCAGCAGGTGCCGATGGAGAAGGCGTTCTCCTCACCGCACGTGCTGGCGCAGCGGCTCGGCCACGAGCCGGACGCCCGTGAGCTGGCCGGCTACGACCCGGAGGCGTTGGTGGAGCTGTTCGCCCGGCCGCCGGCGCTGCACCGCTTCCCGAAGGCGATGGCGGCCCGGACGCAGGAGGTCTGCCGGGCGCTGGTGGACCGCTACGACGGCGACCCGGCCCGGCTCTGGTCCGACGCGGCCGACGGCGGTGAGCTGCTGCGCCGGGTCGGTGAGCTGCCCGGCTTCGGCCGGCAGAAGGCACAGATCTTCGTCGCGCTGCTCGGCAAACGGTTCGGGGTCACCCCACCGGGTTGGCGCGAGGCGGCCGGCGCCTACGGCGACGCGGACGCGTACCGGTCGGTGGCCGACGTGACCGACCCCGAGTCCCTGCGCCGGGTGCGCGAGTTCAAGCAGCGGATGAAGGCGGAAGCGAAGGCCGCGAAGGGGTGAGCGGGCAGCGGGGCGGGGCGCTGCTGCGCACCACGTCCAGCGCCGAGCGCGCCACGTTCCTGGAGCTCTTCTTCGACCTGGTCTTCGTCTTCGCGCTGACCCGGGTGTCCCAGCGCCTGGTGGCCGACGTCGACGGCGGGCGCATGACGGCCGGCGTCCTCCGGACGCTGCTGCTCTTCCTGGTGCTCTGGCACGTCTGGACGATCACCACCTGGGTGACCAGCCGGTACGAGCCGGAGCGGGTGGTCATCCAGGCGGTCGTGGTCGGCGTCATGTTCGGCAGCCTGGTGCTCGGGGTGACGTTGCCCCGCGCGCTGGAGGAGCGGTCGCTGGCGTTCGCGCTCGCGTATGTGGTGATCATGGTCGGCCGTCCGCTGGTCCTGGTGGTGGCGTTGCGCGGGCATCCGCGGCGGATGGTGCCGGTGCGGCTGACCGGCTGGGCCATGGCGACCGCCCCGCTCTGGCTGGTCGGCGCGCTGGTGCCCGGCCTGCGCCTGCCGCTCTGGGTGGCGGCGCTGGCGGCCGACTATCTGGGCGCCTTCCTGGGCTGGCCGCTGCCCCGGATCGGGGCGTCCCGCATCCGGAGCTGGCTGCTCGCCGGGGAGCACCTGGCCGAGCGCTACCAGCAGATCTTCCTCATCGCGCTGGGCGAGTCGATCCTGGTGATCGGCGTGTCCTACAGCGGGGAGCGGTTCTCCGGCCGGTCGGCCGCCGCGTTCGCACTCGCGTTCGGTGTCACCGCGCTGCTCTGGCGGCTCTACTTCCACCGGGCCGGACACCTGCTCGCGGAGGCGCTGCGGCGGGCCGGCACGCCGGGGCGGCTGGCCGAGTCGGCCGCGCAGACCCACCTGTTCATGGTGCTCGGCGTGCTCACCGCCGCGGTCGGCTACGAGCTGGTCATCGCCCACCCGTACGAGAACGCCGACCCGCGCTGGCTGATCTTCGTGGTGGGCGGCCCGGCGCTGTTCCTGGCCGCCCGGTCCCGCTTCGAGTACGAGATCTTCGGCCGGGTGTCCCGCTCCCGGCTGGTCGGCCTGGGGTTGCTGGTGCTGGTCGCGCCGGTGCTGACGACCGGGCCGGCGGTGCTGGCGCTCGGTGTGGTGGCCGGCGTGCTGGCGCTCGTCGCGCTCGCCGACGCGCGGCGGGCCCAGGGCGCGCCACCGGAGCCCTCCGCGTCGCCGGTCGGGCGGGAGGCGCTCGGCGAGGCCGGCCCCGAAGCCTGAGCGCTCAGGCGGCGGTCGGGCGGGACAGCGAGGCCAGCGCGCGGCGCACGTCGGCCAGCGAGACCGTGGCCGAGTCGTCCAGGTCGGCCAGGCCGGCCTCGATCCACTGCCGCATCAGCGTGGTCACTCCGATGCCCCGCGCGTCGGCGGCGGCCCGGACCCGTTCGTAGGTTTCCAGCGGGAGCCGGACCGACCGGCTGACCATCGGCACGTCGGTGTCGGGGGTGGGCAGTTGCGCCGGCGACGTCTCGTCGATCAGGTCGGCGAACGCGTCGCCGCCGCCGTGGAACCGCTTGGTCGCCTCGTCACGGTGCATCGTGACCGCCTCCTCGTCGGCGTGACCTCCGCACCGCCTCGTCGTAGCGCTTGGCCTCGACGTCGCTCAGCTCACGGGCGGAGAGGATGTCCCAGTCGTTGTCGGTGCCGTCGGCCTCGGCCAGCAGCACGGCCAGGCGCCGGCCGCGGTGGTCGGTGGCGTAGACCATTATCACGTCGTCGCCGAGGTGCCGGATGACCCGGCGGTTGCTGTGCAGGGCCTCCCAGACTTCCCCGGGTGTGACGTCGTAGACCCGCAGGTTCGCCAGCGCCTCGTCGGTGAAGCTGAACCGGTTGGCCACCAGCGCAGCGTACCACGCCCGTAACACGTCGCCCGATTGTCGCCGATCGTCGGCACGGAGTGACAGGATGGGCCGTATCCCCTCGTAGGAGGTCCGTGGTGAAGCATCAGGCCTACAAGCCGATCCTGATCACCGATGCCCCACGCAGCCAGGACGACCAGCTCAACAGCCGGCAGAAGCGCTACGTGCTGATGATGGGCATCCGGGTCGCCTGCCTGGTCGTGGGCGCGGTCCTGGTCGGCGTCCAGGCCCCGCTGCTGTGGCTCTGGCTGTCGCTGTGCGCGCTCGGCATGGTGCTCATCCCGTGGCTCGCGGTGCTGCTGGCGAACGACCGCCCGCCCAAGGAGGAGCACCGCCTGGCCAACCGGTTCCAGGCCCGCGGCCGCGACGAGACCCCGCCGATGGCGCTCTCCGCCGAGGAGCGCCCGCACAAGGTGATCGACGCCGAACCCTGAGCCGGGCCACGCTCGGTGACGCCCGCCGAAGGAGATACCGGAACGCAGCGGTATACCTCTGAGTCATAAATATGACCGAGAGGTATACCGCTCAACAGCGAAGCCCCGTGTTCGGCGCGACACGCCCGCCCCCCGCTGCGGCAGTGACCCGCCGTCACCGGCCGCGCATCGTCGTCGGCGCGTCGGTCGGCCGCGCGCCGTCGTCGGGGGTCGGGTCAAGCGCCCGGGCGGGCACCCACCGTGGTCACCGCCAGCGCGCCCAGGTCGCCGGCCCGGGCCAGCGCCGCGCCCGGCGAGGCGCCGGCCAGCCACGCGGTGAGCAGGCCGGCGGCGAACGCGTCCCCCGCGCCGGTGACGTCGACCACGGCCACCCCGGGTGCCGGCGCGGCCTCCACCCGGCCGCCGCGCTCCGCCCAGACCGCCCCGGCCGCGCCGCGCTTGACCACCACCCGGTGCGCCACCGAGGTCAGCGCCCGGGCCTGCGCCGCCGGGTCCAGGCCGCCGGCCAGCACCGTCGCCTCGTCGGTGTTGACGAGCAGCAGGTCGACGTCGCGTACCCAGGTCAGGAACGCCCCGCCGACGCGCCGCAACGGCGCCGCGGAGGCCGCGTCGACGCTGACGGTCAGCCCGCGCTCGCGGGCGACGGCCAGCGCGCGCAGGCCCGCGCCGCGCGACCCGACGTCCAACAGGGTGTACGCGGACAGGTGCAGGTGCCCGGCGTCGGGCGCGGCGGCCAGCGCGGCGTCCACGTGGCGGGCGGTCAGCCGCAGGTTCGCACCGCGCTGGCTGACCATGGTGCGTTCCCCGTCGTGGGTGAGCACGATCACCGTGCCGGTCGGGTAGCCCTCGTGCCGCTCCACGGCACAGTCCACGCCGAGCCGGGTCAGCTCGGCGACCCGCTCCCGGCCCGTCTCGTCGTCGCCCACGGCGGCCACCAGAGTCACGCCCGCGCCCTGCCCGGCCAGCCAGGCCGCGGTGTTGGCCGCCTGCCCGCCGCCGCTGAACCGGATGCCGGCCGCGGTGTCCGAGCCGGTCGCGAGCGGCCCGGACAGCATGGCCACCACGTCGGTGATCACGTCACCGACGACGACGATGCGCGGAGCCCCGCTCATGCGGTGCTGGCTGGGCATGCCCTCACGGCCCTCGCTCCGCTCGGTGCGTTCGCTCATGCGGTGCTGGCTGGGCATGCCCTCACGGCCCTCGCTCCGCTCGGTGCGTTCGCTCATGCGGTGCTGGCTGGGCATGCCCTCACGGCCCTCGCTCCGCTCGGTGCGTTCGCTCATGCCGTGGTGGGCCGGGCCGCGGCGGCGACCGCGATCCGTGCCGCCAGGTCGGCGTTGCGCAGGATGATCCGGACGTTCACCGCCAGGCTGGCGCCCTCGGTGGCGGCGTGGAAGTGGGCCAGCAGGAACGGGGTCACCGCCTTGCCGGTGACGCCCTCGCGGGCCAGCGCGGCCAACCCGTCGGCGAGGGTGCGGTCGTGCAGCGCCGGGTCGAGCTGCTCGTCGACGGGCAGCGGGTTGGCCACGATCAACCCGCCCCGGTGCACGCCCTGCGCGGCCCGGGCGGCCAGCACGTCGGCCACCCGCTCCGGCGAGTCCACCGACCAGTCCAGGTCGAAACCGGCGTCGGTGAGATAGAACCCGGGGAACCGGCGGGTGCGGTAGCCGACCACGCTCACCCCCAGCGTCTCCAACCGCTCCAGCGTGGCGCCCACGTCGAGGATCGACTTCACCCCGGCGCAGACCACCGCGATCGGGGTACGGGCCAGCGTGACCAGGTCGGCCGACTCGTCGAACGTCTGCGCCGCCTCCCGGTGCACCCCGCCGAGCCCGCCGGTGGCGAACACCGGAATGCCGGCCGCCGCCGCGACCGCGCTGGTGGCCGCGACCGTGGTGGCCCCGTCCGCGCCGCAGGCCGCCGCCGGGGCCAGGTCGCGGACCGAGAGCTTGCTCACGTCGTCCACCGTGGCGAGCCGGGTCAGCTGGGCGTCGTCCAGCCCCACCCGCAGCTCGCCGGCGACCATGCCGATGGTGGCCGGCACCGCGCCCGCGTCCCGGACCGCCTGCTCGATCTGCCGCGCCACGCGCAGGTTGTCCGGTCGGGGGAGCCCGTGCGAGACGATCGTGCTCTCCAGCGCCACGACCGGGCGGCCGTCCCGCAGGGCGTCGGCCACCTCACCACCGAGGCTGATGCGAAAGTTGGTCACTTCCGTTACGTTACGGGCCGCCCGCCGGGAGGGCTGTGGTGGACCCGACCCGGCCGGCCTGCGAAACTGGAAAGCCGGAGGTGGAACATGAGCACTGAGATTCTCGAACGCCCGGAGCAGAAGGAGGCCGACACCGGCCCCGAGATGTTCCACTACGTGCGCAAGGACAAGATCGCCGAGAGCGCGGTCATGGGCACCTACGTCATCGCGCTGTGCGGGGAGACCTTCCCGGTGACCAAGGCCGCGAAGCCCGGCTCCCCGGTCTGCCCCAAGTGCAAGGAGATCTACGAGTCCTGGGGCGAGTGATCGCGGGCGGCTCCGCCGCCCGCCCACGTAACCTGCGGCGGTGACCACCTCCACCGCCCTGCTCCTCGCCGACCTGACCGGCGTGGCGGTCTTCGCCGCCTCCGGCGCCTCCGCGGCGGTCGCCAAACGGCTCGACCTGTTCGGGGTGGTCTTCGTCGGCGTGGTCGCCGCCCTCGGCGGCGGCATCTTCCGCGACCTGGTCATCGACGAGGTTCCCCCACTGGCGTTCGCCGACTGGCGGTACGCGGTCACCGCCGCCGTCACCGCCGCCGCGGTGTTCCGGTTGCACCCCCAACTCGCCCGGCTGCGCACCACGGTGCTGGTGCTCGACGCGGCCGGGCTGGCGCTGTTCACCGTCACCGGCACGCTCAAGGCGCTCGACGCGCACGTGCCGGCGGTCGGCGCCTGCATGATCGGCATGCTCACCGCGATCGGCGGCGGACTCGGGCGGGACCTGCTGACCGGCGAGATCCCGGTGGTGCTGCGCCGGGAGATCTACGCCGTGGCGGCGCTCGCCGGCTCGATCGCGGTGACGCTGCTGTCGACCTACTGGCGGGCCACCACCGTGCCGCTGACCGGCGCCGCGGTCTTCGTCTTCGGGCTGCGCCTGATCTCGCTGCGCCGGCGCTGGTCCGCCCCGGTGGCGACGCTGCGCCCGCCGCGCACCGGCGCTCGGGGAGAGTGGTCCTGACCCGTCCCGCAGCGGGGTGGGCGGATGTGACAGGCGTGGCGTCGGGTGGGGCGGCACGCCCCCGCTGGTTATGCTGGGTCGGCCTTCGCGGCACCGGATGCGCGAGGGTCTTTTCATGGGGAGAGGAGCACGCGTGCCACCGCGGTTGCCGGCGCTCGACACGTTCCCGCCCCTGCGTTCCTGGCAGCGCAAGGCGATGGTGGAATACCTGCGCCGCCGCGCCGAGGACTTCACCGCGGTCGCCACGCCCGGCGCCGGGAAGACCACGTTCGCCCTGCGGATCGCCGCCGAGCTGCTCGCCGACGGCACCGTCGAGGCGGTCACCGTGGTCGCGCCCACGGAGCACCTGAAGACCCAGTGGGCGCAGGCGGCGGCCCGGGTCGGCATCCAGCTCGACGCCGCGTTCCGCAACGCCGACCTGCACTCCGCCGCCGACTTCCACGGCGCGGTGGTCACCTACGCCCAGGTCGGCATGGCGCCGCAGGTGCACCGGCGGCGCACGATGACCCGGCGCACGCTCGTCGTCCTCGACGAGATCCACCACGCCGGCGACGCCCGCACCTGGGGCGACGGCGTCAAGGCGGCGTTCGAGCCCGCCGTCCGCCGGCTGATGCTGACCGGCACGCCGTTCCGCTCCGACGACAACCCGATCCCGTTCATCAGCTACGAACGCGGCGGCGACGGGCTGCTGCGCTCCCGCGCCGACTCGGTCTACGGCTACGCCGACGCGCTGCGCGACGGCGTGGTCCGGCCGGTGCTGTTCCTGGCCTACTCCGGGGAGACCCGCTGGCGCACCAACGCCGGCGACGAGCTGGCCGCCCGGTTGGGCGAGCCGATGACGCAGGACCTGATCGCGCAGGCGTGGCGCACCGCGCTGGACCCGGCCGGCGACTGGATGCCGCAGGTGCTGCGCGCCGCCGACGCCCGGTTGAGTGTGCTGCGGGCCAACGGCATGCCCGACGCGGGTGGCCTGGTCATCGCCAGCGACCAGCAGGTGGCCCGTGCGTACGCGAAGCTGCTGGAGCAGGTGACCGGCGAGAAGGCCGCCGTGGTGCTCTCCGACGACCAGGGCGCGTCCGCGCGGATCGCGACGTTCGCGGCGTCCGAGCAGCGCTGGCTGGTCGCGGTGCGGATGGTGTCCGAGGGCGTGGACATCCCCCGGCTGGCCGTCGGGGTCTACGCGACCAGCGCCAGCACCGCGCTCTACTTCGCGCAGGCGATCGGCCGGTTCGTCCGGGCCCGCCGCCCCGGCGAGACCGCCTCGGTGTTCCTGCCCAGCGTGCCGCACCTGCTCGGGCTGGCCAGCGAGATGGAGATCGAGCGGGACCACGTGCTCGGCAAGCCCAAGGACCGCGAGGGCTTCGACGACGACCTGCTGGAGCGTGCCCAGCGCGACGACGGCGCCAGCGGCGAGCTGGAGAAGCGGTTCGCCGCGCTCTCCGCCACCGCCGAGCTGGACCAGGTGATCTTCGACGGCGCGTCGTTCGGCACCGCCGCCCAGGCCGGCACGCCGGAGGAGGAGGAATACCTCGGGCTGCCCGGCCTGCTCACCGCCGACCAGGTCTCCCTGCTGCTGACCAAGCGGCAGGCCGACCAGCTCGCCGCGCAGAAGCGCCGGGTGGCCCAGCGGACCGCTGAGCCGGCCGCTGCCGCGTCGGTGGCGGCGCCCCCTCCGCTGAGTGCGGCCCAGCGCCGGGTGGCGCTCCGGCGGCAACTGAACGCGCTGGTGGCCGCCCGGCACCACCGCACCGGCCAGCCGCACGGCAAGATCCACGCCGAGCTGCGCCGGCTCTGCGGCGGCCCGCCCAGCGCGCAGGCGACGATCGAGCAGCTCGAGGAGCGCATCGCCACCGTGCAGACGCTGTAAGGAGGGGCCCCTTCTTAACGCCTCCGGTAGAGGCGGGGGCCCCGCTTAACACCGCAGGCGCGACAGGCACGAAAGAACCGACCGGAGGCGCCCGTCTGGGCGTCTCCGGTCGGTTATGTCGCGTTGCGGATTGTTTGTCGGCTCAGTTCGCCATCAGATCGGTGCCCCGCCAGCTGAACTCCGGGTCCGTCGCGTAGCGCACGGTGATCTTCACCAGATCCTCCGCGTACTTGTTCGCGTGGTGCCCACAGAACACCAGCTCGCTCCCACCCGACAGGGTGATCCGGAGCTTGCCGGCAGCATTACAGCGGTCGCACCGTTCATCGGCGGCCGGGGGGCTCACCGTCTCGGGCGGCGGCGTGAGGGTCGGGGTCATCGCCTTCCTCCTCTGGTCGTCACCGATGAACACACTCGTCGGTCGTTGCTCACCTATCGTGCAACACCCATCTCGGGCCCTGCCTTCCCTGTGTGCCCGCGGGGGACCGAGGTCACACCTGGCGTGGAAGACAGTGTGCCGTGCACCAAGGGTGCCACGTCAACGATCACAAACGTGCAACCGACCGATCACCGATCAGTGTTCTACGGCTGGTGATCAAAGCGACACGTCTGGTTGACGCGTGCGGTCAGTCCAGGTAGTCGCGGAGCACCTGGGAACGCGAGGGGTGCCGCAACTTGGACATGGTCTTGGACTCGATCTGCCGGATGCGCTCCCGGGTCACGCCGTACACCTGGCCGATCTCGTCCAGGGTGCGCGGCTGGCCGTCGGTGAGGCCGAAGCGCAGGCGCACCACACCCGCCTCACGCTCGGACAACGTCTGGAGGACCTGCTGGAGCTGGTCCTGGAGCAGCGAGAACGACACCGCGTCGACCGCCACGACGGCCTCGGAATCCTCGATGAAGTCGCCGAGCTGGCTGTCGCCCTCGTCGCCGATGGTCTGGTCGAGCGAGATGGGTTCCCGGGCGTACTGCTGGATCTCCAGCACCTTCTCCGGTGTGATGTCCATCTCCTTGGCGAGCTCCTCCGGGGTGGGCTCGCGGCCCAGGTCCTGGAGCAGCTCGCGCTGGATCCGGCCGAGCTTGTTGATCACCTCGACCATGTGCACCGGGATGCGGATGGTGCGGGCCTGGTCGGCCATGGCGCGGGTGATGGCCTGGCGGATCCACCAGGTGGCGTAGGTGGAGAACTTGTAGCCCTTGGTGTAGTCGAACTTCTCGACGGCGCGGATCAGGCCGAGGTTGCCCTCCTGGATCAGGTCGAGGAAGGCCATGCCCCGCCCGGTGTAGCGCTTGGCCAGCGAGACCACCAGTCGGAGGTTCGCCTCCAGCAGGTGGTTCTTGGCCCGCTCGCCGTCGCGGGAGATCCACAGCAGGTCGCGCTGCATGTCGCGGACCAGCTTCTCCTCGCCCTCGTCGGCGGCGCGCAGTCGCTCGGCGGCGTAGAGGCCGGCCTCGATCCGCTTGGCCAGCTCGACCTCCTGCTCCGCGTTGAGCAGCGGGACCTTGCCGATCTGCTTCAGGTAGGCCCGGACCGAGTCGGCGGAGGCGGTCAGCTCGGCGTCGCGACGCGCCTGCTTGAGCGCCTCGGACTCCTCGTCGTCCCACTCGAAGTCGCCGTCGGTGGCGGAGCTCGCCGCGTCGGCCGCGGCGGCCTGGGCCAGCTCGGCCGGCTCCTCGACCACCACGTCCTCGATCTCGGCGGCCAGCTCCTCCGGGTCGACCTCGCCCTCGGCGCCGGGCTTCGCCGGCTTGGCCGCGGCCGTCTTCGCGGCCACCGTCGCCTTGGTGGCCCGGGTCGCCTTGGTGGCCTTCGCCGGGGCGACGGTCTTGGCGGCCACCTCGGCGGTGGCGCCGGCGGCCTTGCGGGCCGTGGCCTTGCGCGGGGCCGGGGCGGGGGCCTCGTCGGCGGCGGGCGCCTGCTTCGGGGCGGGCGCGGCGGCCTTCTTGGTGGTCTTGGCGGTGGTGGCCCGGGAAGCCGGCGTGGCGGAACGGGCGGCGGCGACCCGGCGTCGGGTGCTCGCGGAGCCGTCCACCACCACCGTCACGCCCGCCTCGGAGAGCGCGCGGAGGATCTTCTTGGCCTGGGCCGGGGTCACCTCAGCGGACTCGACGGTGCGCGCGAGCTGGGCCGACGTGAGCTGGCCGCCGGCGCTCTGGGCGTGGGCGATCAGGGTGTCGGTGAGCGAGCGAACGTCGGCGCCGGTCTGGCGGGGTTCTGTCACGAATGACCTTCCGGAGGCGAAGAGCGAGCACGGCCGGGTCGTCCGGCGCAGCACGAACGGCCGTGCCGGGCGAGTCTTTGAGGGACCCCCGTGTCCCGGTCCGTCCGGTCGCTGGCGGTCCGTGGCGCGTGGGCAGGGTGAATTGTAACGCCGTCTGGCGCGATCATCCTGCGCCGCACGGCGTAACCGCGGCCGGGACCGCCGATTCGGCGCAGATGTGGACTTTGTAAGGATGATACCCACGCGCGAACCGGGCGGTCCCGATCGCGCGGGAAGGGGACCGACATGATCACCTCCGCGCCCTCGCCGCGGGAACTGCTCACGATCGCCGTCGAGGTGGCCCGGGACGCCGCCGCCACGGCCCACCGGATGCGCTCCGAGGGCGTGTCGGTGGCCGCGACCAAGAGCACCGCCACCGACGTGGTCACCGCCGCCGACCGGGCGGTGGAGCGGCAGGTGCTGGCCGCGCTGCGGAACCGGCGGCCCGGCGACGCGGTGCTGGGGGAGGAGTACGGGGCCGGGGAGGCCGCCCCGGTGACGCCGGACGGCGTGCGCTGGGTCGTCGACCCGATCGACGGCACCGTCAACTACCTCTACGGGCTGCCCTACTGCGCGGTGTCGCTCGCCGCCGAGGTGGCCGGCGAGGTCGTCGCCGGGGTGGTGCGCAACGTGTTCACCGGCGAGGAGTGGACCGCGACCCTGGGCGGCGGCGCCTGGCGCGACGGCCGGCGGCTGCGCGGCTCGGCCGAGACCGACCTCGGGCAGGCGCTGGTCGCCACCGGCTTCGGCTACGACGCCGGCCGCCGCTCCCACCAGGCCCGGGTGGTCGCCGAGTTGATCCCGCACGTGCGGGACATCCGCCGGATGGGCGCGGCGGCGCTCGACCTCTGCCTGGCCGCCGAGGGGCGGGTGGACGCCTACTTCGAGAAGGGGCTGGCCGCCTGGGATCTCGCCGCCGGCGGGCTGGTGGCCCGGGAGGCCGGCCTGCTGGTGACCGGGGTGTCCGACCGGCCCGCCGGCCCGGACCTGGTGCTCGCCGCGCCGCCGGCGCTGCACGGGCCGCTGCACACCCGCCTCACCGACCTGGACGCCTCCGGCGGGCCCTGACCCGCACTCCGGCGCGCCGGGCGGCCGAGCCCGCACTGCGGCGGCGGGGAAGCCGTGCCGGCGTCGCGGCCGCGCCGGAGAGGCCGTGCCCGCGCCGCGGCGCCGGGAAGCCGTGTCGAGCCGGGACACGTGACAGGGCGGCCGCCCGGAGCCCGGGGGACCGCCCTGTGTCGTCATCGGGCCGGTGGTCCGGCCCGCCGGTCACTTGTCGATCGGCATCGGGCACGTCTGGGCCGGCGCCTCGGGCGCGCCCAGGTCGCCGAGCGACTGGTTCACCTCGGTGGTGGTGGCCAACTGCTGGAAGCCGTTGCCGAGGACCACGTCGACCGTGTCGTCCTTGCGGGTGGCCTGGAACACCTGCTCGGCGTTGTTGAGGAAGTAGGCCCGCAGCAGGTGGGCCGAGCCGACGCCCTTGGGGCCGAAGCGCAGCACCGCCACGCCGTCGACCGCCTTCTTCTCGTTGCCGACCTTCACGACCTGGAACTTCCGGTTGCGGAAGTCGTCCGCGACGGTGCCGGCCCGGCCGGCCTCGTCGGTGGCGTTGAAGACGTTGATCTTCACGTCCTTCTGCTCGCGTAGTCGTAGGTCGACAAGCGGCCAGCCGTCCGGACAGCCGGCGGCGGTGCCGGCCTCGCTCTGGCTGTCGCGAACCACGGCGATGACCACGAAGACCAGGGCGATGACCGCCAGCAGTCCGACGACAACGAGTGCCCGCACTCGCGCAAAACTCATCCTGGGCGCTCCCCGGACAGTGATTGGGTGGCGGCGGCCGCCGCGGTCGGGCCGCGTCTGTCGACCGTCGGAGTACGCCGCTGAGGTTAACCCTTGTCCGGCTCCCGCGTGGAAACAGTCCGACATGCCGGCGCGCCACGAAGGGAACGGGTAGGACTACCCCTATCTTCGTGTCGCCTGAGTCACATTGGGAACAACTTCGGGCGCAGGGGCGTACATCTCTCCCGCGAGGGCGGTATACATGCCTCGCCCAAAGGGGGGGTAAGGTTCCGCGCTCGCCGGGGGGTTCCGCTCCGGCGAACCCGACCCCACGGTCGTCGGGTCGGGTGCCCGACACAGATGGTGGCCGGCCAGGGGAACCGAAACGGCGTCGTCCGGCGTTACAACCGGCAGCGACCATATCGATATTGGAGAGTGAAACCGATGGCCACCGACTACGACGCCCCGCGTCGCGACGAGGTCGACCTCGGCGAGGACAGCCTCGAGGAGCTCAAGGCCCGGCGGGTCGACTCACAGTCGGGCGCCGTGGACGTGGACGAGGCCGAAGTGGCCGAGAGCTTCGAGCTGCCCGGCGCCGACCTGGCCGACGAGGAGCTCACGGTCAAGGTGCTCCCGATGCAGCAGGACGAGTTCCGCTGCGCCCGCTGCTTCCTGGTCCACCACCGCAGCCAGTTGGCGGTCGAGCGCAACGGCGACCTGATCTGCCGCGAGTGCGTCTGATCCCGAGCCGGGACACCGGCGGCGGCCTCCTCGACGGGGCCGCCGCTGTTCGAGCCGCCGTGCGCCGGTGGCGGGAAGCTGCTTGACTCGTACGGGCGGCCTCCACGCCGCACGGAGCAGGAGGGGCGGACCTGTGAGCGAGCGCAGCGAGCGGACCGGCGACACCGACCGGTCGCCGGTCCCGGGAACGGGACCGACACCGTCCGTCCCGGACCCGGCCGGCGACCCGACCGGTGCGGGGGACCAGGCGCATGCCCCGTCCGGCGACGAGCTGGGCGCCACGGTCGCCGCGCTCACCGCCGACGACATCGCGCCGGCCCGTCGCCGGCAACTGCTGGTCCGGCTGGTCGGCCAGGCCCGGGCCCGCGGGCTCACCGACCTGTTCAAGCCCAAGGCCGCGCTGCGGTGGATGACCGAGACGGTCGCCGAGATCGCGCCGCACGTGCCGATCCGGGACGCCGCCACGCTGCGGCGACACTTCCCCGGGCTGGACGACGACGCGCTCGCCGACCGGCTGGTCCGCAACGCGTCCCGCGCCACCGCGGGGATCGGCGCGGCCGGTGGCGGCGTCGCCGCGGTCGAGTGGGCGGTCACGCCGACGCTGCTCTCCGCCCCCGTCCTGCTGGCCGCCGAGACGGTGGCCGTGGTGGCGATCGAGCTGAAGCTGATCGGCGAGCTGCACGAGCTGCACCGGATGCCGCTGCCCACCGGTGGCACCGCGCGCACGGTGGCGCTGGTGCAGTCCTGGGCCGGCCAGCGGGGGATCAACCCGATGATGCCCGGCGTCGGGGTGAGCGCCGTGCTCGGCACCGCCGCCCGCCGGGAGTTGCGGGACAGCCTGCTGCGCCGCTTCGGCCGCAACCTCACCACGCTCGGGCCGTTCCTGACCGGCGCGGCCGTGGCCGGCTACCTCAACCGGCGGGCCACCCGGGCGCTGGGCGAGCAGCTTCGCAAGGACCTCCGGCACACCGCCCGGGGCCTGCCCGGCAAGCGGGCCTGACCGCCGGCCGTCCCGGTCCGGGGCCGGTCAGGCGGCGTCGCGGGCGGCCAGCAGCGCGGCCGCCAGCTCCACCGGGCGCCGGGAGCTGACCACCCAGAACGGGGTGGGGTCGGCCGGGTCGTCCAGCACCACCTGGACGGCGCCGCCGATCCACGGGCGCTGCACCACGAAGGCCAGCGGGTCGGCGCCCACGCCGAGCACCTCACGCCGGCCGGCCGCGTCCAACGGCAGCGCGTCCGCGACGTGACGCACCGGCAGGCGGGCGTCGTCGACGACCAACTCGCCGTCGCGGACGGTCACCCGGATCCGGCCCAGCCACGCCAGGGTGGCCACCGTGGCGGGAATCAGCAGCACGAACGGCAGCCAGGCCCGGAACCCGGTCGCGCCCAGCCACAGCTCGGCGGCGAGCAGCCCGGCCACGGCCAGCCCGGCGGGCCAGGCCCACCAGGGCACCCCCAGACGCTCCGCGTAGAGCGCGGGGGTGGCCGTCGGGGCGGCCGGAGATGACGACTGACGCACACTGCGAGGGTACGGCGCGCGGCGGACCGGCCAACCGGCAGGATGGCAGGGGCACCCCGCGAGGACCGGACGGAAGAGGATGACCGTGACAGATGTCGTGCCCGTGCCCGTACGGCAGCTCGACCCCGAGCTGCCGCTGCCGGCGTACGCCCATCCCGGCGACGCCGGCGCGGACCTGGTGGCCGCCGCGGACGTGGAGCTGCCGCCCGGTGGGCGGGCCCTGGTGCCCACCGGCGTCGCGGTGGCCCTCCCGGAGGGGTACGTGGGACTGGTCCATCCCCGATCGGGGTTGGCCGCCAGGCTCGGCGTGACGGTGCTGAACGCGCCCGGTACGGTCGACGCCGGCTACCGGGGTGAGATCCTGGTCAACCTGATCAACCATGATCGGGACACGCCGGCGACGATCAGCCGGGGCGACCGGATCGCGCAGCTCGTCGTGCAGCGGGTCGCCCGGGCCGAGTTCCGGCCGGTGGCCGAGCTGCCCGCGTCCCGGCGCGGCGCCGGCGGGCACGGCTCCACCGGCGGGCACGCCGGGCTGGTTCCGGCTGCGGCCGGCGGGCAGAACGAAGAGGTGGCAGGGTGAGTGCGAACAGCGGAGGGTGGACTCAGTGATCTTCTCCCGGAAGCGGGCCGACGAGGCGCGGCAGGCGCGTGACAACGGCGTCCTGGCCGCCGAGGAGACCTCGACGACGCCGGCCCGCGGCCCGTACGACGTCAGCGAGGCGCCCGACGAGCCCCGGCTCGACCTGGGCAGCCTTCAGATCCCGGCGGTGCCCGACGTGGAGGTGCGGGTGCAGGCCGACCCGCAGGGCGTGATCCAGCAGGTGGTGCTGGTGCACGGGCAGAACGCGCTGCAGCTCGGTGTCTTCGCCGCGCCCCGCTCCGACGGCATCTGGGACGAGGTGCGCGAGGAGATCCGCACGTCGCTGGCGAACGACGGCGCCGCCGCCGAGGAGGTCGAGGGCGAGCGCGGCCCCGAGCTGCGCGCCCGGGTGCGCACCCCGGACGGTGTGACCGACCTGCGCTTCGTCGGCATCGACGGGCCGCGGTGGATGGTGCGTGGCGTCTTCCAGGGCCGGGCGGCCGCCGACCCGGCCGCCGCCGGCCCGCTCGCCGCCTGCCTGGACGGCCTGGTGGTGGACCGTGGTCAGGAGGCCAAGCCCGTCCGGGAGCCACTGCCGCTGCGCCTGCCCCGCGAGGTCGCCGAGCAGCAGGCCGCGGAGCAGCAGGCCGCCGGTCCGCAGGAGGTCTGAGTCACCGCGTGTCGGGCCCGGTTCCGTCGGCGCACGAGCCGGCCGGGCCGGGCCCGCGGCGTGTCCGCCGCCCGGCCCGCCGGTCCGGACCGCGGAGCCGCCCCCGGCCCCCCGGTGGACCGGCAGGTCGGGCCCGCGACGCGTGCACGCCGCTGCCCGGCGGTGCCGCCGACGGGCCGGATCGGCGTACGCTGGCCTGACGGTTCCGCCACCCGCGGAGCCCCGCCGGCGGAGAGGGAGACGCGGAGGTCATGACGACCGACCAGGGCCGGGTGTCGCTGCGGCGGCTCCTGCGACGGCTCACCGCGAGCGAGGCCGAGATCGAGGCGCAGGAGCTGCGGCGGGAGAGCGCCGAGTCCGGCGGCACCCCGACCCACCAGTGCAACCGGGGTCAGGTGGTCTCGGTGGCCGGGCGGCTGCGCACGGTGGTCTACACGCCGCGCACCAACCTGCCCACGCTGGAGGCCGACCTCTACGACGGCAACGACGTGGTCACGCTGGTCTGGCTGGGCCGGCGGCACATCGCCGGGATCGAGCCGGGCCGGCACCTCACCGCGCACGGCCGGGTGGCCGTACGCGACGACCGCAAGGTGATCTACAACCCGTCCTACGAGCTGGAGCCGCCGAAGTGACGACCGGACAGCAGCACACCCCGTCGGGCCTCGACCCGCAGGAGGAGGAGCGGCTGCCCAGCATCGCCGAGCAGATGGCCGACCAGCTCGGCGGGTGGCGGGGCCTGGTCGAGTCGAGCATCCCGGTGGTGGTCTTCGTGATCGCCAACATGGCGGGCGAGCTGCGCCCCGCACTGATCGCCGCCATCGCGGTGACGCTGCTGATCGCCGCGGTGCGGCTGATCCAGCGCCGGCCGGTGCGGCACGCGGTCAACGGGTTGATCGGCATCGCCATCGGCGCGGGCATCGCCCTGAAGACCGGTAACGCCCGCGACTTCTACCTGCCGGGCATCGTCCAGGGCATCGGCTTGGGGCTGGCGCTGCTGCTCTCGGCCGCGATCCGGCAGCCGCTGGTCGGCTGGCTCTGGTCGGTGCTGGTCGCCAAGGGCCGCTCCGAGTGGCGCGACGACCCGAAGCTGGTGCGCACCTTCACCCAGCTCACCGTGCTCTGGGGCGTGGTGTGGCTGGCCAAGGTCGGCGTGCAGGCCGGGCTCTACCTGGCCCACCAGGACACCGCGCTCGGCGTGGCCCGGCTGGCGCTCGGCTATCCGCCGTACGCGCTGCTGTTGCTGATCACGGTCTGGGTGGTGCGTCGGGTCACCCGCGAGGGCGCCACCGCCACGCCGCTGCCGGGAGCCTGAGCCCGGCGGCGGTCAGGCGCGCTCGCGCTGCCGGTCGGTGCTCTCCGGCCCGAGGATCACCGCGCGCACCTCGTCCTCCACCTCGGCGGTGCAGACGAAGACCAGCTCGTCGCCGGCCTCGATCGGGTCGTCGGGGGTGGGCACCAGCACCCGCTTGCCGCGCAGGATCGCCACCAGCGCCGCGTCCCGGGGAATCGGCACCGCGTGGATCGGCTGCCCGACGTAGGGCGCGGTCGGCGGCAGGGTGATCTCGACCAGGTTGGCCTCACCCTGCCGGAACGTCATCAGCCGGACCAGGTCGCCGACGGTGACCGCCTCCTCGACCAGCGCCGCCATCACGCGCGGCTTGCTGACCGCGACGTCGACGCCCCACTGCTCGGTGAAGAGCCACTCGTTCTCCGCCCGGTTGACCCGGGCCACCACCCGGGGCACCGCGAACTCGGTCTTGGCGAGCAGCGAGACCACCAGGTTGACCTTGTCGTCGCCGGTGGCCGCCACCACCACGTCGCAGCCGGCGACGTCGGCCTCCTCGAGGCTGGCCAGCTCGCACGCGTCGGCCAACACCCAGTCGGCGGTCGGCACCCGGTCGGGCCGCAGCATCTTGGGCTGCCGCTCGATCAGCATCACCTGGTGGCCGTTGTCGATCAGCTCCTGGGCGATCGAGCGGCCCACGTTGCCGGCGCCGGCGATGGCGATCCGCATGGCTCAGTGCCCCCCTTCCGGCGGCGCCGCCGCCGCCGACGTGACCGAGGCGGCGATGTCGTCGGTCACCAGCATGAAGACCTGGTCGCCCTCCTGCACCACGGTGGAGGCGGTGGGCAGGGTGCCGATGCCGAACCGGGTCAGGTAGGCCACCCGGGCGCCGGCCGACTCCTCGAGCTGCCGCAGCGGCCGGCCGATCCAGTCCTTGTGCACCGGCACCTCGACGATCGACACGGTGCTGGTCAGATCGCGGAAGATCTCCACGTTCCCCTCGGGGACCAGGTGGCGCAGCATCCGGTCGGCGGTCCACCGGACGGTGGCCACGGTCGGGATGCCGAGACGCTCGTAGACCTGGGCCCGGCGCTGGTCGTAGATCCGGGCCGCGACCCGGGACACACCGAACGTCTCCCGGGCCAGCCGGGCCGAGATGATGTTGGAGTTGTCACCGCTGGAGACCGCGGCGAACGCGTCGGCCCGCTCGATGCCCGCCTCGCGCAGCACCTCGCCGTCGAAGCCCGCGCCGGTGACCGTGATGCCCGCGAAGTCGGGGCCGAGACGGCGGAACGCGTCCGCGTCCTGGTCGATCACCGCCACCGAATGCCCCCGGGACTCCAGGCTGTGGGCCAGGGTCGACCCGACCCGGCCGCAGCCCATGATCACGACATGCACGGTGTCCGCTCCTCCCACGGTGGCCGCCCGCCGACCCGTTCCCTGCGAAGCCTGCCACGTCCCCGCCCGCGGCGGGGCACCGACCGTACCGTGCGGGCGCGCGCGACAGTGATCAGCCACCCCACCGTCCCGCGCCGGGTGGCCGTACGCTTGTCGGTTGTGGCCAGCCCCACCTCGCTGCTGAAGCGACTCCTCCTCGGTCGACCGTTCCGGTCCGACCGCCTCCAGCACACCCTGCTGCCGAAGCGCATCGCGCTGCCGGTCTTCGCGTCCGACGCGCTCTCGTCCGTGGCCTACGCCCCGGACGAGATCCTGCTGACGCTCTCCATCGCGGGCGCCTCGGCGTTCTTCTTCTCGCCGTGGATCGCGCTCGCCGTCGTCGTGGTGATGCTCACCGTGGTGGCGAGCTACCGGCAGAACGTGCACGCCTACCCCTCCGGCGGCGGCGACTACGAGGTGGCCACCGTCAACCTCGGGCCGCGGGCCGGGCTCGCGGTGGCCAGCGCGCTGCTCGTCGACTACGTGCTCACGGTCGCGGTGTCGGTCTCCTCCGGGGTGGCCAACCTCGGCTCGGTGGTGCCGTTCGTGGCCACCCACAAGGTGCTCATCGCGGTCAGCGCGGTGGTGCTGCTCACCGCGATGAACCTGCGCGGCCTGCGCGAGTCGGGCACCGCTTTCGCCATCCCCACCTACGGCTTCGTCATCGTCATCGGCGGCATGCTGCTCACCGGGGTCGTGCGGATCTTCGTGCTCGGCGACGACCTGCGCGCGCCCAGCGCCGGCCTGGAGATCCACGCCGAGCACAGCGTGACCGGCTTCGCGCTGATCTTCCTGCTGCTGCGCACGTTCTCCTCCGGCTGCGCCGCGCTCACCGGCGTGGAGGCGATCTCCAACGGCGTGCCGGCGTTCAAGTCGCCGAAGTCGAAGAACGCGGCGACCACGCTGCTGCTGCTCGGCACCATCGCGGTCGCCATGCTGGTCGGCATCATCCTGCTGGCCCGCCGGACCGGCCTGCAGTTCGTCGAGGACCCGGCCACGCAGATCGTCGGCGGCCCGGCCGACTACGTGCAGAAGACGGTCACCGCGCAGCTCGGCGAGACCGTGTTCGGCAGCGGCTCGGTGCTGCTCTACGTGGTCGCCGGGATGACCGCGCTGATCCTGTTCCTGGCCGCGAACACCGCGTTCAACGGCTTCCCGGTGCTCGGCTCGATCCTGGCGCAGGACCGCTACCTGCCCCGACAGCTGCACACCCGGGGCGACCGGCTGGCGTTCTCCAACGGCATCGTCTTCCTCGCCGTCTCCGCGGTGGTGCTGATCGTCGGCTTCCAGGCCGAGGTGACCCGGCTCATCCAGCTCTACATCGTCGGGGTGTTCGTCTCGTTCACGCTCTCCCAGGCCGGCATGATCCGGCACTGGAACCGGCACCTGCGCACCGAGCGGGACCCCGAGGCGCGGCGGCGGATGGTCCGCTCCCGGGCGATCAACACGTTCGGCATGGCCATGACCGGCATCGTGTTGATCATCGTGCTGGTCACCAAGTTCCTGCTCGGCGCGTGGATCGCGATCGTCGCGATGGCCGTGATGTACGTGGTCATGCTGGCCATCCGCCGGCACTACGACCGGGTCGCCGCCGAGCTGGAGCCGACCGAGCAGCGGGCCGTGCTGCCCGCCCGCAACCACGCCATCGTGCTGGTCAGCAAGCTGCACCAGCCCACCCTGCGGGCCGTCGCGTACGCCCGGGCCACCCGGCCGGACACGCTCACCGCGGTCACCGTCAACGTCGACGACAAGGACACCCGGGACCTCCAGGCGGACTGGGAGCGGCGCGAGCTGCCGGTGCCGCTGACCGTGATCGACTCCCCGTACCGGGAGATCACCCGACCGATCATCAACTTCGTCGCCTCGGTCCGCCGCGAGTCACCCCGCGACGTGGTCACCGTCTTCATCCCCGAGTACGTGGTGGGCCGCTGGTGGGAGAACCTGCTGCACAACCAGAGCGCGTTGCGGCTCAAGGGCCGGCTGCTGTTCGAGCCGGGCGTGATGGTGACCAGCGTGCCCTGGCAGCTCGCGTCCACCGCCAGCAAGAACCTGGACCGCCTCGACGCCACGCTCACCCGGGGTCCGGCCCGTGGCCCCCGGGTCGCGCCGCAGAGCACCCTGCCGCCGCCGGTCGGCACCAGGTCGTCGGGCGAGTCGGAGGGTCGGCCGTGAGCGCGAGGAGTGAGCCGGTTCTGCGAGCCCCGCAGTCGCGAGCGAAGGTGTTGCCGTGAGCGCGAGGAGTGAGCCGGTTCTGCGAGCCCCGCAGTCGGGAACGAAGGGTGATGCTGTGACCGCGGATCCGCGTCCCGGGCTGGAGGAGGCCGAGCGGGTCGAGTTGACCGTCGACGCGGTCGCCCCGGGTGGGCACTGCGTGGCCCGGGTCGGCGGCCAGGTGGTCTTCGTCCGGCACGCGCTACCTGGCGAGCGGGTGGTGGCCGAGGTGACCGAGCTGCACCGGGGCTTCGCCCGCGCCGACGCGGTGGAGATCCTCGACGCCTCGGCGGACCGGGTCGCCCCGCCCTGCCCGTACGCCCGGCCGGGCGCGTGCGGCGGCTGCGACCTCCAGCACGTGGCGCCGGCCGCCCAGCTCGACTGGAAGGCAACGGTGGTGCGCGAGCAGCTCACCCGCCTCGGTGGGCTCACCGACGACCGGGTGGACGCGCTCGGCGTCCACGTCGCTGCGCTGCCCGGCGGGCCGCTGGGCTGGCGTTCCCGGGTCCGCTACGCGGTCGACGCCGCCGGCCGGGCCGGGCTGCTCAAGCACCGCTCGCACGAGGTGGTGCCGATCGATCGCTGCCTGATCGCCCACCCGGCGATCCAGGAGCTGCCGGTGCTTGCGGGCACCGGGGCACGCTGGCCGGACGCCGACGCGGTCGAGACGGTCGCCAGTACCGGCGGGGACGTCGCCGTGGTCGCGTACGCCGAGGGGGTCGCCACCGGCGTGCGCGGGCCGGAGCGGGTCCGGGAGACGGCGGCCGGGCGGTCCTTCACGCTGCCCGCGTCCGGCTTCTGGCAGGTGCATCCGGCCGCCGCGGACGCCCTGGTCGGGGCCGTGCTCGACCTGCTCGACCCGCAGCCGGGCGAGACCGCCTGGGACCTGTACGGCGGCGCCGGGTTGTTCGCCGCCGCGCTCGCCGGCCGGGTCGACGGGGCTCGGGTGACGGTGGTCGAGTCGGCGCCCGACGGGGTGGCCGCGGCCCGGACGAACCTGGCCGACCTGTCCGCCGTCGAGGTGGTCGCGGCCCGGGTGGAGACCGCGCTGGCCCGGCGCCGGATCACCGGCCCGGTCGACCTGGTGGTGCTCGACCCGCCGCGTTCGGGGGCCGGCGCGGCGGTGGTGCGCGGCGTGGTGGCCGCGAGCCCGCGCGCGGTGGCGTACGTGGCCTGCGATCCGGCCGCGTTCGCCCGGGACGTGCGGACGTTCGCCGAGGCGGGTTGGCGGCTGACCGACCTGCGCGGGTTCGACCTGTTCCCGATGACCCAGCACGTCGAGCTGGTCGGCCTGTTCCTGCCCCCGGCGCGTTAAGCGGGGGCCCTTCCTCTACCGGATCCGTTAAAAGGGGGCCCCTCCTTGCGCATTGTCGGGTTGATGTCGGGGACGTCGTACGACGGGGTGGACGTGGCCGCGGGCGAGTTCACGCTCGACGGGGAGACGCTGCGGCTGCGGCCGCTCGGGCATCGCGAGCTGGCCTACCCGGACGACCTGCGGGAGCGGATCGGCGCGCTGCTGCCGCCCGCGGCCACCACGATCGAAGCGGTCTGCCGGCTGGACAACCGGCTCGGCGAGGTGTTCGCCGAGGCCGCGGCCGCCGGGGTCGAGCTGGCCGGCGGCGCGGCCGACGCGGTCGTGTCGCACGGGCAGACCGTCTTCCACTGGGTCGACGGCGGGCGGGTGCGCGGCACGCTCCAGCTCGGCGCGCCGGCCCGGGTGGCCGCGCGGGTGGGCGTACCGGTGCTGCACGACCTGCGCTCGGCGGACGTGGCGGCCGGCGGGCAGGGCGCGCCGCTGGTCCCGGCGTTCGACGCGCTGCTGCTCGACGCCGCGGCCGGGCCCCGGGCGGCGCTGAACCTCGGGGGGATCGCGAACCTCACCGTGGTCGCGCCCGGGGCGCCGGTCCTCGGGTACGACGTGGGCCCGGCCAACGCGCTGCTGGACGCCGCCGCCCGGCGGTTCCTGGGCCGGCCGTGCGACGTCGACGGGGCGCGGGCCCTGGCCGGCCGGGTGCACGAGGCGCTGCTGGCCCGGTTGCTCGCCGAGCCCTACTATGCCGCGCCGCCGCCCAAGTCGACGGGGAAGGAGCTGTTCCACGGCGGCTACCTGGACGCCGCGCTGGACGCGGTGGGCGAGCCGGTGGCCGCCGACGACCTGCTCGCCACACTCACCGAGCTGACCGCCCGCACGGTCGCCGACGCCTGCGACCGGCACCGGGTGACCGAGGTGGTGGCCGCCGGCGGGGGAGTGCGTAATCCCACACTTCGGGCACGACTTGCCGCGCTCGGGGCGGGCCGTTGGCGGCTGCGTGTCACCGACGAGCTGGGCGTGCCGGCGCAGGCCAAGGAGGCGTACGCGTTCGCGCTGCTGGGCTGGTTGAGCTGGCACGGGCTGCCCGGCGCGGTGCCCTCGGTGACCGGCGCGTCCCGGGCCGCCGTGCTCGGCTCCTGGACGCCGTCCGGGCCGCCGTTCGCCGCGTCCCGACCGGCGCCGCCGCGCCGGCTGGTGGTCGCCTCCTGAGCCACGGCTCGGCTGCGGACTGGGGCGCGGCCGATAGACTCTCCGGTCATGAGTGTTGAAGAGGGCACGGCCAACCACGGTCGGCTGCTGGGCGCCGTCCGCGGCCCGCAGGACGTGAAGCGGATGACCGCTGAGCAACTGGACATCCTCGCCGCCGAGATCCGGGACTTCCTGATCGCGAAGGTCTCCCGCACCGGCGGGCACGTCGGCCCCAACCTGGGCGTCGTCGAGCTGACCCTGGCCATGCACCGGGTCTTCGACTCCCCGCGCGACCGGCTCCTCTTCGACACCGGCCACCAGGCGTACGTGCACAAGATCCTCACCGGCCGGCAGGAGGGCTTCGACAAGCTCCGCCAGCGCGGTGGCCTCTCCGGCTACCCCAGCCAGGCGGAGAGCGAGCACGACCTGATCGAGAACTCGCACGCCTCCACCGCCCTGTCCTACGCCGACGGCCTGGCCAAGGCGTACGCGCTGCGCGGCGAGAAGCGGTCCGTGGTGGCCGTGGTCGGCGACGGCGCGCTCACCGGCGGCATGTGCTGGGAGGCGCTGAACAACATCGCCACCGCCGGGAACCCGCTGGTCATCGTGGTCAATGACAACGGCCGGTCCTACTCGCCGACCATCGGCGGCCTCGCCGACCACCTGTCGTCGCTGCGGCTCAACCCCGGCTACGAGAAGGTGCTCGACACCGTCAAGGACGCCCTCGGCAACACCCCGTTCGTCGGCAAGCCGATGTACGAGGTGCTGCACGCGGTCAAGAAGGGCATCAAGGACGCGGTCGCCCCGCAGGCCATGTTCGAGGACCTCGGCATCAAATATGTGGGCCCGGTCGACGGCCACGACGTGCCGGCGGTCGAGGCGGCGCTGCGCGCGGCGAAGAACTTCGGCGGCCCGGTGATCGTGCACGCGGTGACCCGCAAGGGCTACGGCTACCGTCCCGCCGAGGACGACGAGGCGGACTGCCTGCACGGCCCCGGCGCGTTCGACGCCGAGACCGGCAAGCTGCTCGCCGTGCCGTCGGTGAAGTGGACCAACGTCTTCGCCGACGAGCTGGTGGCGATCGCCGACGAGCGCCCCGACGTGGTCGGCATCACCGCCGCCATGGCCGAGCCCACCGGCATCGCCACGCTGGCCCGCAAGTACCCGAAGCGGGTCTACGACGTGGGCATCGCCGAGCAGCACGCGGCCACCTCCGCCGCCGGCCTGGCGATGGGCGGCCTGCACCCGGTGGTCGCGGTCTACGCCACGTTCCTCAACCGCGCCTTCGACCAGGTCCTGCTGGACGTGGCGATGCACAAGCTGCCGGTCACGTTCGTGCTGGACCGGGCCGGTATCACCGGCCCGGACGGGCCCAGCCACTACGGCATCTGGGACATGTCGGTCTTCGGGGTGGTGCCGGGCCTGCGGATCGCCGCGCCCCGCGACTCGGCCACGCTGCGCGAGGAGCTGCGCGAGGCGATCGCCGTCGACGACGGCCCGACCATCCTGCGCTTCCCGACCGGCACCGTCGCCGCCGACCTGCCGGCCGTGCGCCGGGTCGGCCCGGTCGACGTGCTGGCCGAGTCGGCGCGTACCGACGTGCTGCTGGTCGCGGTCGGCTCGTTCGCCGGCCTCGGCATGGAGGTCGCCGCCCGGGTCGCCGAGCAGGGCTACGGCGTCACCGTGGTCGACCCGCGCTGGGTCCGCCCGGTCCCCGCCGAGCTGGTCGAGCTGGCCGCCGGGCACCGGCTCGTGGTCACCGTCGAGGACGGCGTCCGCATCGGTGGCGTCGGCTCCGCGCTGGCCCAGGCCATGCGGGACGCCGACGTCCGCGTGCCGGTGCGCGACCTGGGCGTACCGGCCGACTGGCACCCGCACGGCACCCGCGCGCAGATCCTGTCCGACCTGGGACTGACCGCGCAGGACGTGGCCCGCGACGTCACCGGCTGGATCTCCGGCCTGGACGCCGCCCCGGTCGACCCGGCCACCGACGGGGCCGCCGCGCAGAACTGATCCCGGTTACGGTGCTCGGGCGGTCCCGCTGTCGCGGGGCCGCCCGAGCGCTGCTCCAGGGATCAATTTTTCCAAGATCTCAGGCGGTGGCGCCGAGGACGGGGGTCACCGGGGGGCGGAGAGGGAGCGGTACCAGGTCTTCTCGGTGCCGGCCAGGCTGAACGTCTGCTTGGCGTCGGTCTGCTCGACCATCACGAGGCCCGGACGGTCGACCAGGCGGGTGGTGCCGGGCGGCGCGGCGAAGGAGGCGTCCCGGGTCCGCCAGGTCAACACCGCGAGCGGCTGGCCGGGCAGCGGCAGGTGGTAGGCCTGGAGGGTGGTGGAGCGGTCGGCGGGGGAGACCACCGGGGTGCCGCCGTCGGCCGGGCGGTGGAGCACCGCGGTCATCGTCCCGCTCGGGGTCTCCCAGGTGAGCTGCTCCAGGTCGCCCGGCTCCCCGCCGCCGAGCGCCACCGAGCCCAGCGACCGGGTCGCGATCTTCGCCATCGGCCAGGACTCCGGGGCGGAGCGGGGCGCCTCCCGGTCGCCGATGCGGCGCGGCGCGCTGCCGAACGGGCCCCGCTCGCCGGCCAGGACGCAGGTGTCCAGGCCGGTCAGGGCCCGCTTGCCGGCACCGGTCTCGTCGCGTACCAGCGGGTAGCGGGGCGCCTCGGTGGCCGTACCCAGGTCGAGGACGCGGTCGGCGGCCCGGCCGCGCGGCAGCGACGGCGTGGGTCGCAGCGTCGCGGTCAGCTCGACGGCCCGGCAGGCCGGCACGGCGACCGGCTCGGTGACGCCGTCGGCGCCGGCCACCGCCCGCCCGTCCGGGCCGAGCAGGCGCGCCACCCGGGCGGAGGTCAGGTAGCGGCGGCCGGTGGGCTCCCGCACCGGCAGCACGTCGGAGTAGACCAGGTAGCCGGACTCGGTGTACTCGGTGGCGTGGGTCACCCGCCACTGCTGCCCGTCCCGGTCGAGCTGCAGCAGCCAGGAGGCGGAATCCCCGGGCACGTCGGCGGCGACCAGCGCCAGCGGGGTGCCGCCCACCTCACCGGAGAAGAGGATGCCGGAGGACGGCAGGTGGGCGCGGTCGTCCACCGGCGAGCGCCAGTCCCGCACCGCGGCGGTGATCCCGGCGGTCGCCGCGCCGTCGCGGGCCAAGCTGCCGCGCGGCGGCCAGACCGCGAGCGTGCCGTCCAGGCTGTCGTAACCGACCCGCAGATCCGCCGGCCGTCGTTCGGTGACCGGTCCACAACCGGCCGTGGCCAGGAGCAACGCGGCCAGCGCGGTGCCCGTCACAGCGCCTCGGCGGGCTGAAACCACCCTGATCCCCTCGCCGGTCGTCGGTCGGAAGCCCACATGGTACGAGACGACCCGGTGCCCGGACGCGCCCGGTTCTCCCCCTCGTCGCGGAACGTGACGCGCGATTCGGGGGTCGATATCCGGCTCCGGTAGACTCCGCCGACTGTGACGCCTGCCGAGACCCGCGGCGCCTCGACGCCGGCCGCCGACGCCCCGACGGGCTCCCGATCCGTCACCCTCGATCCGCCGCCGGTCACCCGCCGTGAACCTCCGGTCGAGCCGCGCGAGCCGATGGTCGCCACCACCGAACCCGTCGCGCCGGCCGCGCGCCCCCGGTGGCGCTGGCGGTGGACCCGCCGGCGCATCGACCTCGTCGTGTACGCGGCCTTCCTGCTCGCCGCCGTCTGGGTGACCAGCGGCATCTGGGCCGACCCGGCCGGCCGGGTGGCCGCGCTCTACAGCAGCGACCCGGCCCAGGTGCAGTTCTTCCTGGCCCACTCGGTGCGGGTGGTGCTGCACGGCGAGTTCCCGTTCTTCACCGAGCAGTTCAACTACCCCGACGGGGTCAACCTGATGGCGAACACCGCCATCCTGGCCCTCGGCATCCCGATGGTGCCGGTGACCCTCCTGTTCGGACCGGCGGTCTCCTTCGTCGCGCTGGTCACGCTGGGCCTGGCCGGCACCGCCGCGGCCTGGTACCGGGTGCTCTCCCGGCATCTGGTCAAGCACCGGCCGGCCGCCGCGGTCGGCGCCTGGTTCTGCGGGTTCTCGCCGGCCATGCTGTCGCACGCCAACTGGCACCCGAACATCATCAGCCAGTTCCTGCTGCCGTTCATCGTCTGGCGGGTGCTGGTGTTGACCCGCTCGGCCCGGCCGGTGCGCGACGGCGCGCTGCTCGCCCTGCTGGTCGTCGTGCAGGCGTTCATCAACGAGGAGATCCTGCTCTTCACCGCGCTGGCCCTGGGCGTGTTCCTGCTCGCCGTGTTGGTGCAGCAGCGCGAGCGGTGGGCCGCCGCGTGGCGGCCGCTCGGCGCCGGGCTGGCGGTCTGCGCGGTGCTGGCCGGCGCGCTGCTGGCGTACCCGCTCTGGGTGCAGTTCGCCGGGCCGATGGCCTACCACGGGCTCAGCGACGCGGTGCGCGACTACGGCAACGACATCGCCGCGTTCGTCGCCCCCGGCTCGCCCACGTTCGGCGGCAACGAGCGCGCCAACGTCAACCTGGCCCCGAACTACTCGGAGGAGAACGCCTTCTTCGGCTGGAGCCTGTCGCTGCTGGCCGTGGGCATCGTCGTCTGGCTGCGCCGGGACGTGATGGTCCGGGCGCTCGCCGCGACCGGCCTGCTCTTCGCGGTGCTCTCCCTCGGCGAGCGGATCTCCTGGTGGGACCGGGACCTGGCCACCGGCCCGTGGGAGCTGCTGGTGCGGCTGCCGCTGCTGGACGCCGTGGTGCCCACCCGGTTCGGCCTGATCACCAGCGTGACCGTCGCGGTGCTGCTGGCGTTCGCGGTGCGCAGCGCCTGGGTGCTGCGCGGCGTGGAGCGGCGCACCGCGCGGACGCTGACCGCCGCCGGGTTGGTCTTCGCGCTGCTGCCGATCGCGCCGATGCCGTTGCGGGTCACCAGCCGCCCGCCGGTGCCGGAGTTCATCACCGCGGACCGGTGGCGACAGTACGTCGGCCCGGACCAGACGCTGGTCTCCGTGCCGGTGCCGGCGATGGGCAACACCGACCCGATGCGCTGGGCGGCCAGCACCGACCTCGACTTCAAGATTCCCGGCGGCTACTTCCTCGCCCCGCGCAACGGCGTCACCGGTGACCCGGGCCGCTTCGGCGGCCGGCGCAGCGGCATCGGCGAGGTGCTCGCCGACGTGGCGTCGACCGGGCGTACGCCGAAGCTCGACGACCGGCAGCGCCGCCGCTTCCTCGACGAGCTGCGGCACTGGAACGCGGCGGTGGTGGTGCTGCCGCTGGACGAGCAGAACGCCGAGCCGCTGCGCCGCACCGTGGAGCAGTTGGTCGGGCCCGCCCGGCAGGAGTTGGACGTGTGGGTGTGGGACGTACGGACACTGACCGACCGGTCCGCCTGAGCGCGCCCGCCCGCCCGGACCGCCCCGCCCCCGCGCCCCGGCGCCGGTGGTGGCCCCGGTCGGTCGACGCCTTCGTGGTGGCCGGCTACCTCGCGCCGGCCGTGCTGCTCACCGCCGACCAGTGGCGCCGCCCGGATCGGCTGTTCCACCAGGCCGGTGACCAGATGCTGTTCGAGTGGATGCTGGCCCGGGCCGCCCGCGCGGTCACCGGTGGCGAGAACCCGCTGCACAGCGCCGCGCTGAACGTGCCGCACGGGGTGAACCTGATGGCCAACACCTCGGTGCTGGGGCTGGGCGTGCCGCTCACCCCGGTGACCGTGGCGTTCGGCTCCCAGGTGGCCTTCCTGGTGGCGGTGGTGCTCAGCCTCGCCGGCACCGCCACCGCCTGGTACGCGCTGCTCGCCCGCCGGCTGGTCCGCTCCCGGGCCGCCGCCGCGGTGGGCGGGCTCTGCTGCGGCTTCGCCCCCGGCATGGTGGCGCAGGCCGGCGCGCACCTGCACATGGCCGCCCAGTTCCTGGTGCCGGTGATCCTCGCGCTGGTGTTCCGGCCGGCCACCGACCGGATCCGCCGGGACGGCGTGCTGCTCGGGCTGGCGGTCGCCTACCAGGTCTTCCTCGGCGAGGAGGTGTTGGTCTTCCTGGCGCTGGCCGCCGGCGTGCTGGCCGGGGCGTACGCGCTGGCCGACCGGGCCGCCGCGCGCCGGCTGGCGCCCGTGCTGGCGCGCCGGCTCGGCGTCGGCGCGGTGGTGGCCGGCGTGCTGCTGGCGTACCCGCTGTGGTTCCAGTTCTTCGGGCCGGGCCACTACACCGGGATGCCGTTCCACACCCACGGCTACCGGCTGGACCTGGCCTCGTTCACCGCCGCGGCCCGGCAGACCGTGGCCGGGGACGGCCACCGCGCCGGGCTGCTCTCGCCGAACCCCACCGAGCAGAACTCGTTCTTCGGGCCGTTCCTGCCGCTGGTGGCGCTGCTCGTGGTGGTGCGGCTGTGGCGGCGGCCGTTGGTGCGCGCGGTGGCCGCGTGCGGGCTGCTGTTCGCGGCGCTCTCGCTGGGCGCCACGGTGGTGGTGGACCGGCACGACACCGGGCTGCCCGGCCCGTACCGGCTGCTCGCCGGCGTGCCGCTGCTCGACCTGGTGGTGCCGGCCCGCTTCGCGCTGGTCTGCGTGCCGGTGGCCGGGGTGCTGCTAGCGTTGGCCGTGGACCGGGTCCGGCGCGGCGCCGTACGAGCCTGGGCGCCGTGGGCCGGCGCGGTCGCCGGCGCGCTGCTGCCGCTCGTACCCACCCCGATCCGCACCGTGCCGGTCCCGCCGGTGCCCGCCGTGGTGGCCGGCGGCGGCTGGCGGGCGTACGTCCCGCCGGGCCGGACACTGGTGCCGGTCCCGCCGGTCACCGGAGCGGCGAAGAGCCCGGCGATGTTCTGGTCGGCGCGCACCGGGCTGGCCTTCGACGCGCCGGGCGGCTACTTCATCGGGCCGCGTTCGGCCGGCGACCCGACCGCCCGGTGGGGCGCGCCGGACCGGCCGACGTCGCTGCTGCTGCGCCGGGCCGCCGAGACCGGTCAGGTGCCGCCGGTCGGTGACGCGGAACGCCGGCAGGCGGTGGCGGACCTGCGGCACTGGCGGGCGGCGGCGCTGGTGCAGGCCGACTCGTCACCGGCCGACCCGGTGCGGGCCACGGTGGACGCCCTGGTCGGCCCCGGTCGGGACGTCGCCGGCGGCTACCTGTGGGACGTCCGCCCCCTGCTCCGTTGACCCCTCGGGTAAGGAGGGGCCCCTTCTTAACGCGTGGTGGTGAGCGGGGGCGCCTTCTCTACCGGAGGCGTTAACAGGGGGCCCCGCCTTACCCGCGGTCGCGGACGTCCCAGAGCCAGACGTCGTCGATCCGCCGCGGGGGGCCGAGCAGTGCGGTCATCAGGTCGCGCAGCACCGCCTCGCGCGGGCCGGCGCCGAGCACCACCACCGACGCCCGCCAGAAGCGCAGGTCGTCGAGCGCGTGCCGGCGGTTCTCCGCGGTGATCTCGGGGACCTCGTCGGCGTCCATCGTGGCGTAGATCAGCGTGCTGGTCGGCCGGTTCGGCGCGCCGAAGACCCCCTCGCCGGCCGCGTTGGGGCCGATGAAGTAGCCGGCCGGGATCGGGAACTCCTGCCCGGTCAGCGCGCTCCAGCGCAGCGTCGGCAGGCCGTGCACGTTGCTCGGGATCGGCACCGGCACCAGCGTCCGGCCGGCCGGCACGTAGGGCCGCCAGCCACCGGCGGTGACGAAGTGCGGCGGCGGGTCGATCCGCTGCGCCGGCAGCGGACGCGGGATCAACGGCAGCAGGGCGGCCACGATCGCGGCGTACCCGACCAGGCGCACCGCCCGCCGCCGGTCCGACCTGTCACCGCCGGAGACCGCGTCGGCGTCGGCGTCGTGGTCGCCGGCGCGGGGCGCGGGCACCGGCGGCCGGCCGGTGCGGGCCAGCGTGTCCCAGGCCAGCGCCAGCAGCACGCCGACCGCGCCGACCACCACCAGGCTCAACCGGGTGGGCATCATCATCTCGACCAGCGGCAGGTCGTCCGGCACGTAGGCCCACGGCCCGGCCACGTCGGTCTCCGCGCCGTCGAAGCGCACCACCGGCCCGATCGAGGCGATGGTGAACAGGACCACCAGCACGGCCAGGATCCGGGCCGGCACCGAGCGGCGGACGAGCAGCACCAGCGCGGCCAGCGCGACCAGCACCAGCGGCCAGCCGAACCAGGTGTTCTGCTCGGTGAGCCCGATGGTCTTCTCGACCGCCTCGTCCCCGGCCACGGTGTCCCGGGCGAAGGTGACGAAGGCCATCAGGTCTTCACCCCAGTTGTGGAAGACCCCGCCCTGCAACCCCCGGTAGGACTGCGGGCCGTTGAACTGGAACCAGATCGGGTACGCGGTGAGCAGCAGCGCCACCCCGCCGCCGAGCCCGATCGCGGCCAGGAACGTGCCGGCCCGCTCGCGCGCCGCGCGTGGTCGCTGCACCACCCAGGCCACCACCACGACCAGACAGGCCAACGCGGTGAGCAGCAGCATCTCCTCGTTGATGAAGATCTGGTACGCCACCAGCAGCCCGAGCGCCAGCCCGTTGCGCCGCCAGCGGCCCGGCTCGCCGAGCCGCAGCACCCGGGCCACGATCAGCGGGAGCAGGAAGTTCGACACGAAGTTCGGCTGCCCGTTGGCGTGGTGCACGATGCCCGGCGCGAAGCCCAGGAACGCGCCACCGACGAACGCCGCCGCCCGGGAGCGGACCAGGTGCTTCGCGAGCATCCAGTAGGACGTGGCGGCGGTCGCCGACAACGCCGCGCCGAGGTAGAGCGCGTACATCACCTGCGGGCCGAGCAGCATGGTCAGCGGCGCCAACGGCAGCGTCACCCCGAGCAGCGAGGTGTTCGCCATCATGTTCACCCCGTCCGGCGCGTTCTGCCGGGCGGTGAACAGCGGGTTCTCCAGGTGCCGCACCGAGTACGCGCCGTGCGCGAACAGCCACTCGAACCAACTGTGGTCGGTGGGCAGGTGCGAGGACACCCGGTGCTGCACGTCGCCCCAGTAGTTGAGGCAGACGAGAACGCCGAGCAGCGCATAGGCTCCGATGGCCAGCACGTCGGCGCGGGCCGGTCGGCGACGGGGCCGGCGCGGCGGATCCGCCGCGCCGGCGTCCACCTCGACGGACGAGGAGTTCAGAGGAGGGTCAACCACCGGCACGGCCACGACGGGCCATCGTACAGGCGGCCCGGCGTCGGTCCGGTCACGGCCGGGCGGCGGTGCGGCGGCGCGGAAGGGGGAGTTCGTGACCGTCATCGATCTGGGTGAGCTGCGCGACGATGCCCCGGCATCCGGGGCGCCGGGCCGGCCGCCGCGTGCCGCGGGGCGGCCGTTCCGCTGCGCGGTGGTGCTGTCGGTGGCGCTCGTCACGCTCGCCGCCGCGGTGCCGCCGGCCCGACCCGCGCCGCGCCGCATCCCCGGCGGCACCGGGGCCGCCGCGTTCCTCTCCGGCGACCGGGTGTACGTGGCGCTGCGGTCCACGCAGCGGCCGGGCCGGGACGTCGTGGCGTACCACGAGGGTCGTGAGCGGTGGCGGGCCGGGATGCCCGGCACGGGCGACGTCGTCGGGTTGTGGCAACAGGGCGGGCGGGTGCTTGCCGTGGGCACCGGCGAGGGCGAGGGATGGGAGACGGTGGCGTTCGACGCCGGCACCGGCGCGCTCCGCCGGCGGCAGTCCGGCTTGGCGTTCCCGGCCGGCGACGCGCTGCTGCTGCGCCCGGTGGGTGGGCCGGGCTCGCAGCCGGTCCGCCGGTTGGCGGTGGCCGACGGGCGGACGCTCTGGACCGCGCCCGCGCCCGACGGACAGGACGTGCAGTTCAGCTATGGATCGTCCGGGGTCGAGAGGATCCTGCTGGTGCCGAACGCCGGCAGGACGGTGGTGCTGGACGCGGTGACCGGCGCCCGGCTGGCCGTTCGGAACCTGCACCCGGAGGAACTGCCCGGCCCGCGCACGACGCAGGCCACCGGCGGGCTCTTCCTGGAAACCGTCCAGACCTCGGACGCCGGCGCGACCGTGAACGCGTACGAGTTGGACACGCTCCGGTTGCGGTGGACCGTCGAGATGCCGCTGGTCGATCACCTGGAGCAGTGCGGGGGGCTGCTCTGCGCCGCCCGGCAGGACGGCGGAATACGCGCGCTCGATCCCGGCGCCGGCGCGCTGCGCTGGACCGCCGAGCGGTGGCAGAGCGTGCTCCGGGCCGACGCCGGCCGCCTGCTGGTGGGTGCCGGCGGCACCACCGGCGACCACCTGGCGGTGCTCGAGGAGGCGGACGGGCGGCTGGTCGCCGACCTCGGCGACTGGGCGGTGCTGCCGCAGAGCGAGATGACGGGGCGGATCTTCCTGACCCGGCCGTTGGGCGGCGGCCGGCTGCTCCTCGCCGAGCCGGACCTGCCGGGCGGCCCACCGGTGGTGCGTGACGTGCTCACCGGCACCGACTGCACCGCCGGTACGACGCTGCTGGTCTGCCGGGCGCGCAGCGGCGACTTCACGCTGCGGCGGTTGCCGTGAGCCCGGTCATCGACCTGGGGGAGATGCGGCACGCCGAGGACGGCGACGAGCCGCTCCCCGCGCCGCCCCGGCGGCCGCCCGGCCGGACCGCCCGCGCGGTGGCGCTCGGCTGCCTGGTGCTGCTCACCCTCGCCGGCGCGGCGGGGCCGGCGCGGCAGCCGGCGCCGGCGCGGGTGCCCGCGCCGCAGGGTGCCGTCTTCGTGGCGCTGGCCGGTCGGCTGGTGGTGGCCGACGGCCCCGGCGCGGTCCAGCGGGGCGGCCGGGAGGTCACCGCCTTCCGGCTGCCCGGTGGCGAGCCGGCGTGGCGGTTCACGCTGCCCGCCGGCGCCCATGTGCTCGGCCTGACCGTCGGGGCCGGCGGACTGCTGGTGACGAGCAGTCCGACCGGGGTCGGTGACACGGTCGTCACGCTGCTCGATCCGACGACCGGGGCGGTCCGCTGGCGGCAGTCCGGTTACCCGATCGCGACCGCGACCGGCGGGCTGCTGGTCGAGAACCCCCGTCCGGGCGGCACCGGCAGCGTGCGGTCCGTCGACCCGGCGTCCGGCGTGGTGCGCTGGTCGTTGCCGGTGCCCGCGCAGGGGGTGTCGTACCGGCGGGAGGCCCGGGGCGTGACGCAGCTCGTGCTGGTCGAGCCGGACGGCCGGGTCGCGGTGCACGACGCCGACTCGGGCGCGCGCCTGCGCGCCGGCCGGGTGTCGTCCGTGCCGGACGGCGTCTCCCACCGGTTCGCGCAGGTCGTCGGCGGCCTGCTGCTGGTCGACGACGGCGCCGGCGCGGTCACCGCGTACGGGCTGGACCGGTTGGACCGGCTCTGGACGGTGCCGGTGGATCCGCGTGCCGGCATCTGGTTCACCGACTGCGCCGGCGTGATCTGCCGACGTGACCAGGTGGGCGGGGCGGTGGCCCTCGATCCCGCCACCGGCCGCTCGGCCTGGACGGACGAGGGGTGGCTCGGGTTCGCGCCGGTCGGCGACCGGTTGATCGCCGCGACGGCGGGGGACGGCCCGGAGCTGGACCTGTGGACGCTCGAACCGGCCACCGGCCGGGTGCTCGCCCGGCTCGGCCGCTGGCGCGTCACCGGCCGCGACGACGGGTCCGGCACGCTGGCCGGGCTGCTCGGGCTGCGTCGCCTCACCGGGGACCGCACGCTCGTCGGCGCGCTGGACGTGCCGGCCGGCGAGGCGCGGGTCCGGGCGGTCCTGCCGGGCTCCTGGGACGAGTGCGCGGACGCGGGCGAGGCGCTGGTGTGCCTGCGTCCGGCCGGCGGCCTGGCGGTCTGGCCGGTCGTCCGGTGATCACCAGTTGGCCTGCTCGGGGGCCGGGGGCAGCGGCACCGAGTCGGGTCGCAGCACATACGCGATCCCGCCGCTGCCCGCCTGCCAGGCCGCCTCGAACGGCGCCCGGGGCACGGTCCGGCGGACCCGCTCGTCGTCCGGCGCGTACGGGTCGTTGAGCACCGGGTCGCCGTCGGCGTTGAAGCCGACCAGCACGATCAGGTGCCCCCGGGTGTCGTAGTCCAGCCCGGGCACCTGGCCCCGGGTGAAGGCGGCCGAGACGACGAGCGGGATGCCGGCGGCCACGAACCGTTCCGCCTCGGCCAGCGAGCGCAGTCGGGTGACGAACGCGTCCACCCCGTGCGTCGCCGCGTACGCGGTGTTGAACGGCCAGTTGCCCGCCCCGCCGTAGGCGTGGTCGTAGCAGTGCCGGGCGGCGTGCACCACGACCGGCCGGGGGCCGGGCGGGTCGACCCAGGCGTACCGGTCCGGGGTGGGGCCGGCGTGCCAGAAGTCGAGCACCATCGACACACAGGTGGGGCTGCACCAGGAGTCACCGCCGCCACCCCAGCGGGTCTCGCCGCCGGCGTGCAGCCGCTGCGCGTAGCGCGGCACGTCCAGCACCCGCCCCCGCGCGCCACCGGCGGACGGCCCGCCGAGCGCGTCGACGTCTCCGGTGCCGGCAGCGACATCGCCGGCCGGGGCGGGATCGGCGGAGGCGACCACGCCGAGCGAGCGCAGCACCGGGTCGCCCGGGGCGCCGACGCGGCGGAACAGCGTCACGCGGGCCTGCCAACCGGTCACCGTCGCGCCGTGACCTGGAGCGTGTCCGCGGCCACCCGGGCCCGCCCGTCGGACTGCCCGGGCACCGAGGAGCGCCGCACCGCGCTGTCGTCGGCCGCCCAGTCGCCGAGCGTGTACCAGCCGGTGGTGGCGGCGTCGCCGTCCCAGCCGCGCAGCTCCACCCGTAGCCAGCAGCCGGGGGGTGTGTCGGCGGTCCACGACGGCACCAGTTCGGTGGTGGTGAAGCCGACCGGCACCACCGGCGAGGTCCAGGTTCCGGGGCGCGGGTCGGCGTGCGTGGGCCGGCCGGTCGCGGCGTCGGGCGTGAGCCCGTCCGGACCGTTCCGGAGCCCGTCGGCGTGGCCCCGCTCGCGGTCGGCGGGGAAGCGGAAGCGGTGGTATGCGACGTCCCGGCCGGGGTCGACGGTGGTCATCGGGGCTCCGTTCGGCTCGGGCCGGGCGGGTCGGCCGCGGGCGTTGTCGATCGTTGCCGGCGAGCATCGCGTACCCGAAGAATTTCTGCAACGGCGGCGCGTGCCTGTCGTTTGGTCGCCGGCACTAGGTTGTGGGAGGTCACGAGGCGGGAGGCCGGGATGCGGGTACTGGTGGTCGAGGACGAGCGCAACCTCGCCGACGCGATCGCGCGCGGGCTGCGCAAGCGCGGAATGGCGGTGGACGTCGCCTACGACGGCGACGCCGGGCACGAGGCGGCGTTCGTCACCCGCTACGACGTGGTGATCCTGGACCGGGACCTGCCGGGCGTGCACGGCGACCGGATCTGCGCCGACCTGGCCGCCTCCGGCGCGCTGACCCGGGTCCTCATGCTGACCGCGAGCGGGACCGTCGCGGACCGGGTCGAGGGGCTGCAACTCGGCGCCGACGACTACCTGGCCAAGCCGTTCGCCTTCGACGAGCTGGTGGCCCGGGTGCAGGCGTTGGGCCGGCGGGCCACCCCGGCCGCGCCGCCGGTGCTGGCGGTGGGCGACCTGGAACTCGACCCGGCCCGGCGCGTGGTGACCCGGGCCGGTGTCCCGCTCGACCTGACCAACAAGGAGTTCGGCGTGCTCGCCGAGCTGCTCAAGGCGCGCGGCGCGGTGGTCTCCAGCGAGGAACTGCTGGAGCGGGTCTGGGACGCGAACACCGACCCGTTCACCACGATCGTCCGGGTCACCGTGATGACCCTGCGCAAGAAGCTCGGCGACCCGCCGCTGATCGACACCGTGGTCGGCGCGGGCTACCGCGTCGGTGAGCCCGCGTGACGGCCGCCCGGCGGGTACGGCCGACGCTGCGGCTGCGACTGACCCTGCTCAACGGCGTGCTCCTGGTCGGCGCCGGGGCGATCCTGGTGCTGCTGGCCTGGCTGCTGGTCCGCGACGCGCTGCGCCCCACCGACGAGCTGCTGCCCGGCACCACAGTGGTGCTCACCGACGGCCGTACCCTCGACGCCGGGCAGTGGCAGCGGCAACTCGTCGACGCCGCGTCGCGGGAACTGCTGGTCAAGGGGCTGCTGGCGTTGCTGGCGATCAGCGTCGTCGGGGTGGCCGGGGCCTACCTGGTGGCCGGTCGGGCGCTGCGCCCGCTGCACCAGGTCACCGCCACCGCCCGCCGGCTCGGTGAGACCACGCTCGACGAGCGGATCGGCTGGTCCGGCGCCGACGACGAGGTGGCCGAGCTGGCCGAGACGTTCGACGCGATGCTGGACCGGATCAGCGCCGCGTTCGAGGCGCAGAAACGGTTCGTCGCCAACGCCTCGCACGAGCTGCGCACGCCGCTCGCGGTGATGCGTACCGAGATCGACGTGACGCTCAGCGACGACGACGCGGACCTCGGCGAGTACCGCCGGATGGCGGGCGTGGTGCGGGAGGCATCCGAGCGGGCCAACGGACTGGTCGACGCGCTGCTGGTGCTGGCCCGCAGCGAGGCGCAGACCGGCCGGCGGCTGGCCCGCCGGGCCGAGAGCGACCTCGCCGTGGGCACCGCGAACGCGCTCTCCGCGGTGGCCCGAGAGGTGGAACGGATCGGCCTGAAGGTGCACACCTCGCTGCGCCCGGCGCCGGTGGTCGGCGACCCGGGGCTGCTCGACCGGCTGGCCGGCAACCTGGTGGAGAACGCGGTCCGCTACAACCACCTGCACGGCCGGATGTGGGTGCGCACCGGCACCGACGGGCAGCGCTCCTGGCTGGTGGTGGGGAACACCGGCTTCGAGGTCGCCCCGACCGAGGTGCCCGGCCTGTTCGAGCCGTTCCGTCGGGGCGGGCAGGAACGCACCGGGGCCCGCGGCTCCGGCCTCGGCCTGTCCATCGTGCGGGCGGTCTGCGACGCGCACGGCGGCACGGTGAAGGCGGTCGCCCAGCCCGGCGGCGGCCTGGAGGTGACGGTGACGCTCCCGTCGGCCGACCCGCCCGCGGCCACCTGACCGTCGATCCGCGCCCGTCCGGGCGTACCCCCGGGGCCACCTGTTCGTGCGGCGCGGCCCGGCTGTCCCGGCCGCCGCGGCGGGTGGTCGGGCCCGGCGGTGCGGTGGTCGGTCAGAAAGCTTGCCGGGCGCTGGACGGCGGTGCGGGCGTGGCCCAGGGTGAGCGGAGCGACACGCCTCCCCGTCGATCCTACGGAGCTGCCCGTGACCCACCCCTCGGCCCCGCGCCGCCGCGTCCTCGCGGCCCTGGCCGCCGTCGCGCTCACCGCGGCCGGCCTCGCCCCGGCCGCCCCCGCCGGCGCCGCGCCCAACCACACGACAGTGGTCAAGCCCGTCCCCACCACCGCCTCGCCGGACATCGTGGACGGCGCCGTCGACGCGATCCACGACGCCGGCACGAAGATCATCGTGGCCGGTTCGTTCCATACCGTGCAGAACCGCAACTCCGACACCGACATCCCGCGTAACTACCTGCTCGCCTTCGACAAGGCCACCGGCGCCGTGGACACCGCGTTCGTGCCGACGGTCGACAACGAGGTGTACGCGGTGGTCGCCGGCCCGACCCCCGGCACCGTCTTCGTCGCCGGCAAGTTCAACACCGTCAACGGGGTGACCCGGCGCAAGGTGGCGCTGCTCGACGTCGCCACCGGGGCGCTGGTCACCGGCTTCGCCCCGCCGGCGTTCAACGGCCTGGTCAACGACATCGCCGTGGTCGGCAACCGGCTGCTGGTCGGCGGCATCTTCACCACGGCCGGCAACACCACCCCGCGCGGCGGGCTGGCCTCGCTCAACGCCACCACCGGCGCGGTGGACACCTATGTCACCACCGCGCTGACCGAGCACCACAACTACGACGGGGTCAGCGGCTCCAACGCCGGCGTCGGGGTGGAGAAGATGGCCCTCTCGCCGGACGGCACGAGGCTCGTGGTGATCGGCAACTTCAAGCTGGCCGACGGCGTGCTGCACGACCAGATCGTCCAACTGGACCTGGGCGCCACCGAGGCCACCGTGGCCGACTGGAACACCAGCCGCTACACGCCGCGCTGCAAGTGGCAGGCATTCGACTCGTACATGCGGGACATCGCGTACGCGCCGGACGGCAGCTACTTCGTGGTGGTCACCACCGGGTCGCCGTACGCCGGCACGCTCTGCGACGCCGCGGCCCGCTTCGAGGCCGGCACGACCGCCGTCGACGCGCAGCCGACCTGGATCGACTACACCGGCGGCGACACCTTCCTGTCGGTCGGGGTGAGTGAGCAGGCGGTCTACGTCGGCGGCCACTTCCGCTGGCTGAACAACACCGCCGGCGCCGACAACGCCCGGGCCGGCGCGGTCGGCCGGGCCAGCATCGCGGCGCTCGACCCGCGGACCGGCCTGCCGCTGTCCTGGAACCCGGGCCGGCACCCGCGCGGCATCGGGGCCTCCGAGATGCTCGTCACCCCGTCCGGGCTCTGGGTCGGCGGGGACACCTCGTGGATCGGCAACTTCCAGTACCGGCGCGAGCGGATCGCCTTCTTCCCGCTGGCCGGCGGCACCGCGCCGCACCCGACCACCTCGGCCACCCTGCCGGGCAACGTCTACCAGGCCGGGGTGCCGAAGCCGACGAACGTGCTGTACCGGGTGAACGCCGGCGGTCCGGCGGTGGCCGCCACCGACGGCGGGCCGGACTGGGCGGTCGACGACGGCGGCAACCCCAGCCCGTACCACAACGGCGGCAGCTCCGCCGCGGGCTTCGCCGCGGTCGGCGCGCTCGACGCGACAGTGCCGGCCGGCGCGCCCGCCGCGCTCTACCGCGACGAACGGTACGATCCGGCCGGCGCGCCGGAGATGACCTGGCAGTTCCCGGTGCCCGCCGGGACCGAGGTGCAGGTGCGGCTCTACCTGGCCAACCGGTACGACGGCACCGGCACCGCCGGCAAGCGCGTCTTCGACGTGGCGCTGGAGGGCAGCACCGTTCTCGACGACCTCGACCTGTCCGCCAGCGTCGGGCACAACGTGGGCACCATGCGGGAGTTCACCGTGGTCAGTGACGGCAGCGTCGACATCGAGTTCCGGCACGTGGTGGAGAACCCGCTGGTCGACGCCATCGAGATCGTCAAGACCGGCGCCCCGCCCACCGGCACCGGCGACGAGGTGCAGGCCCGCCCGTACGACGGGGCGAACGTGGCCGGCGCGGCGAGCCCGGTGGCGAACCCGGACGACACCGCCTGGTCCACCGCGCGCGGCGCGTTCTGGGTCGGCGGCACGCTGTTCTACGGGATGGACGGCGCGCTGTGGCGGCGGAGCTTCGACGGGACCACGTTCGGCGCCCCGGCGCTGGTCGACCCCTACCACGACGCCTACTGGGACACGGTGGAGACCGACTCCGGCCCGGCCGGGCAGACGTACGTCGGGGTGACCACCGGCTTCTACGCCGAGATCCCGAACGTGACCGGCATGTTCCTCGCCGGTGGTCGGCTCTACTACACGCTCTCCGGGCAGAACGGCCTGTTCTGGCGCTGGTTCACCCCGGACAGCGGCACGGTCGGCGCGGACCGGTTCCCGGTGGCCGGCTCCGGCGGGCTCGCCGACGCGGGCGCGGTCTTCGTCGCCGGCGACACGCTCTACAAGGTCAACCGGACCACCGGTGACCTGTCCGCCACCGACTGGGCGAACGGCGCGCCGGGCACCACGTTCACGGTGCGCAGCGGCCCGTCCCTCGACGGGGTCGACTGGCGCGCGAAGGCCGTCTTCGTCGGCCCGTGATGTAAGGAGGGGCCCCTTCTTAACGTTTTCGGTAGAGGAGGGGCCCCCTTTTAACACCCTTGTCAGGGGGACGGCGGCGGTGGCACGATCATGACGTCAGCCGAGAGGCGGAAGGGGGTGTGGTGATGTCCGTCCACAACGATCCCGCGCCCCGCGTTCCCCGCTGACTTTCGCACTCCGTCGGGGCGCATCCCCACCGGAGGAAGCACCGTGAGTGCAGAGATCCACTGCGTGACCGTCGAATCCGACGACCCGTACGCCCTGGCCACCTGGTGGGCCCGGGTGCTCGACCGCAAGCTGAACGACGACGACTTCCCGGGTGACCCGGAAGCGGTCCTCGTCGCGCCCGGCGGGCACGGTCCCGACCTGCTCTTCGTCGAGGTGGGCGAGCGGCACGGCAAGGGCGCGTTCCACCTCGACCTGCATCCGGCCGAGGGCACCCGGGACACCGAGGTCGCGCGGCTACGGGACCTGGGGGCCACAGTGGTCGCCGACCGGCGTCGGCCGGACGATACCGGCTGGGTGGTGCTCGCCGACCCGGAGGGCAACGAGTTCTGCGTCTGTCGCAGCCCGGCGGAACGCGCCGCGTCGGCCTGACCCGGAAACGGCGCCGGGCCCCCGCCGACGGCGGGGGCCCGGCGCGACGAGCGGATCAGTCCTGCTTCTCGACCTCGCCGCGCAGCGTGACGAACTCCGACTGGAACTCGGCGGCGCTCTTGAAGTAGACCACCATCATGCCGAGGCTGCCCTTGTCGGCCCAGACGCAGACGCCCACCGGGACGTCCTGCGCCTTGCCGTCGCTGCACTTGGCGTCGCCGCCGAGCGGACCGGCGTCGACCGCCTTGAAGTCCTTGGTGCCGAGGTCCGGGGTGACCGCCGTGATGGCGTCCGCCATCTCCTTCTTCGGGTCGGCGATGATGCCGGAGACACCGACGATCATGACCAGGTCCTTCTTCGCCGGGTCGCCGTAGAAGGCGCCCGCCGTGCTTGTCGCGTTCGGCACGTCCTTGCCGAGCTCTGACTTCATCTGCACGGCCGCGTTCTGCAGCGTCGGCTCGGTCACCTTCGGCCGGCCGCCCAGCGTCGCCGGCTCGACCACCCGGGTCTTGCTGGCGTTGACGGCGTCCTTGACCTCGTCGCCGGCGGCGGCCCAGAAGGCGATGCCGCCACCCACGCACAGCACCAGGACGACGGCCAGGACGATCAGCAGGACCTTGCCGACCCCGAACTTCTTCTTCGGCGGGACCGGCGCGCCCAACTGCTCGCCGCCGTACGGCGGCTGCTGCGGGTAGTCGCTGCCGTACTGCGGCTGCTGCTGCGGCGCCGGCGGGTAACCGCCGTCGTACGGCTGCTGGTGCGGCGGCGGGTAGCCACCGGGCTGCTGCTGCGGGGGAGGGGGGTTGGTGCCGGGGTAGGGGTTGGACGGCGGCTGGGACATGAAGGCGGCTCCTGTGAGAATGCTGGACGCGTGATCGTAGCCAGGGCCACCGACGCCGCGCTGACCGCCCGGTGTCGGAGTGGCGAAACCGGGACCCTTCCGTGACCGGGCCCGGAACGCCGAACGCGGCGGCCGCGCCGTCCGGAACGGACAGCGCAGCCACCGCGCTCGATGGCGGGTCGGTCAGCGCAGGCTGGCCACGCCGCGCGGCAGGAACCGTCGGCCGGTCACCCGCTCGGAGGTGCCGGTCCGATCCAGGTACGGCGTGACGCCGCCCAGGTGGAACGGCCAGCCGGCGCCGAGGATCATGCACAGGTCGATGTCCTGCGCCTCGGCGACGACGCCCTCGTCCAGCATGAGCCGGATCTCCTGCGCCAGCGCGTCCAGCGCGTTCTGCCGCACCTGCTCGGCGGTGAGCGGCTGGTCGCCGACCACCAGCAGCTTCGCCACCTCGTCGTTGATCTGGTCGTCGACCACGATCGGCTGGCCCGAGTCGGCGATCCGCTTCAGGTTCTCGCTGACGCCGAACCGGTCCGGGTACGCCGCGTGCAGCGTGCCGCCCACGTGGTAGGCCACGGCCGGCCCGACGAGCTGGAGCAGCGCGAGCGGGCGCATCGGCAGGCCCAGCGGGTCGAGCGCGCTGTTCGCCACGTCCAGCGGGGTGCCGGCGTCGACGGCGGCGAAGACGGTGCCCAGGAAGCGGGTCAGCAGGCGGTTGACCACGAACGCCGGGGCGTCCTTCACCAGCACCGACGACTTCTTGAGCTGCTTGCTCACCGCGAACGCGGTCGCCAGGGTGGCGTCGTCGGTCCGCTCGCCGCGGACGATCTCCAGCAGCGGCAGCACCGCGACCGGGTTGAAGAAGTGGAAGCCGACGACCCGCTCCGGGTGCTCAAGGTCGGCCGCCATCTCGGTGATCGACAGCGAGCTGGTGTTGGTGGCGAGCACCGCCTCCGGCTTGACGATCTTCTCCAGCTCGGCCCAGACCTGCTTCTTGACGCCCAGGTCCTCGAAGACGGCCTCGATGACGAAGTCGGCATCCGCGAAGACGGACTTGTCGACGGAGCCGGAGACCAGGCCGTACAGCTTGGCCGCGGTGCCCTTGTCCATTCGGCCCTTGCTGACGGCCTTCTCGATCTGGGTGTGCACGTAGCCCACGCCCTTGTCCACCCGGGACTGGTCGAGATCGGTCATGACGACCGGCACCTGCAACCGCCGGGCGAACAGCAGCGCGAGCTGGCTGGCCATCAGGCCGGCGCCGACGATGCCCACCTTGGTCACCGGCCGGGCCAGGCCCTTGTCCGGCGCGCCGGCCGGTCGCTTGGCCCGCCGCTGCACCAGGTCGAACGCGTACAGGCCGCTGCGCAGCTCCTCGGAGAAGACCAGGTCGGCGAGCGCCTCGTCCTCGGCGGCGGTGCCGGTGGCGAAGTCCGCGTCCTTGGCGGTCTCCAGCAGGTCCAACGCCTTGTACGCGGCCGGGACCGCGCCGTGCAGCCGCTGGTCCAGCGTCTGGCGGGCGAAGTAGAGCACGCCCGCCCACATGTCCTTGTCGACCTCGGGACGGGTCACCGTGACCTCGCCCCGCACGACGCCGGCGGCCCACTCCAGCGACCGCTCCAGGAAGTCGGCCGGCTCCAGCAGCACGTCCGCGACGCCCATCTCGGCCGCCTGCTTCGGCTTGAGCATCCGGTTCTGCATCAGCGGGTTCTGCAGGATCACCTGGGTGGCGGCCGGGATGCCGATGAGGTTCGGCAGCAGTTGGGTGCCGCCCCAGCCGGGCACCAGGCCGAGCGAGACCTCGGGCAGCGCCAGGGCCGCCGCGCCCGCCGACAGCGTCCGGTAGTGGCAGTGCAGGGCCAGCTCCAGGCCGCCGCCCATGGCCGCACCGTTGACGAACGCGAACGTCGGCACGTCGCTGTCCTTGAGCCGGGCGAAGACCCGGTGGCCGAGCCGGCCGATCGCCAGGGCCTGCTCGCGGTTCTCGAGCTGCGGCAGGCTGGTGATGTCCGCGCCCACACAGAAGATGTACGGCTTACCGGTGACCGCGACGAACGCCGGGTTCGCCGCGAGGGCCGCGGTGATCGCCTCGTCCAGGCTGGTCAGCCCGCCCGGTCCGAAGCTGTTCGGCTTGGTGTGGTCGAAGCCGTTGTCCAGGGTGATCAGCGCGGCGGGCCGGTCCAGCCCCGGTACGCTCACCTGACGCAGCAGCGCCCTGGTGACGACCTCGTTCGGTGCGGCGAGCGCGCTCACTTGTCTCCACCCTCCCAGTTCGGGTTCTCCCAGATGACCGTGCCGCCCATGCCGATGCCGATGCACATGGCGGTGAGGCCGTAGCGGACCTCGGGGTGCTCGGCGAACTGCCGGGCGAGCTGGGTCATCAGCCGGACGCCGGAGGACGCGAGCGGGTGCCCGATGGCGATCGCGCCACCCCAGGCGTTGACCCGGGGGTCGTCGTCGGCGATGCCGAAGTGGTCGAGGAACGCGAGCACCTGCACGGCGAACGCCTCGTTCAGCTCGAACAGGCCGATGTCGTCGATGCTCAGGCCGGCGATGCGCAGCGCCTTCTCGGTCGACGGGATCGGGCCGACGCCCATCACCTCGGGCTCGACGCCGACGAACCCGAACGACACCAGCCGCATGCCGACCGGCAGGCCCAGCTCGCGGGCGGTGTCCTCGGCGACCAGCAGCGCGGCGGTGGCGCCGTCGTTCAGGCCGGCCGCGTTGCCCGCGGTGACCTTGCCGTGCGGGCGGAACGGGGTCTTCAGCCCGGCCAGCTTCTCCATCGAGGTGTCCCGCGGCGCCTCGTCCACGGTCGCCAGGCCCCAGCCGCCTTCCTCGTCACGCACCGCCACCGGCACCAGGTCGCCCTGGAGCTTGCCGTCGGCGTACGCCTTGGCGGTCTTCTGCTGGGAGGCGAGCGCGAACGCGTCGGTGCGCTCCTTGGTGACGTGCGGGACGCGATCGTGCAGGTTCTCCGCGGTGGCGCCCATCACCAGGGCGGACGGGTCGACGAGCTTCTCCGCGACGATCCGCGGGTTGGGGTCGACGCCCTCGCCCATCGGGTGGCGGCCCATGTGCTCGACGCCGCCGGCGATGGCCACGTCGTAGGCGCCCATGGCGATGCCCGAGGCCACCGTGGTGACGGCGGTCATCGCGCCGGCGCACATCCGGTCGATCGCGAAGCCGGGCACGGTCTTGGGCAGACCGGACAGCAGGGCGGCGGTGCGGCCGATGGTCAGGCCCTGGTCACCGATCTGGGTGGTGGCGGCGATCGCCACCTCCTCCACCTTCTCCGGCGGCAGCTGCGGGTTGCGGCGCATCAGCTCACGGATGCAGCGGATCACCAGGTCGTCGGCGCGGGTGTTGCCGTACATCCCACCCGCCTTGCCGAACGGGGTACGGACGCCGTCGACGAAGACGACATCTCGGACTTCACGGGGCACTTGGAGCCTCCCTCGGCACTGGCCATTTCTCCGGATGCTACTCGTCAGTAACCAACTGCGTCACCACCCCCCGTGTGGCAGAGCCCACACCCCGCCCCGCCGCCCGCTCAGGCGACGGGCGTGCGCAGCGCCTCGGTCAGCGCGGGCAGGAGCAGCCCGAGTTGCCACTCGCGGGCACCCAACACGCGCAACGCCTCCGCGACCGTGTCGTCGGTGATCTCCTCCGGCGGCTGCCAGGCCAACCGGCGGATCGAGTCCGGCGTGATCAGGTTCTCCGCCGGCAGCCGGTGCGCCCCGGCGGTGCCGACCACCACCTCCCGGCAGCGGGCCAGCCGGCCCGCCGCGATCGGGTCGCGCTCGGCCCACCGGTGCGGCGGGGGCGGGCCCTCCACGGCCGGGCTGACCGGCAACGCGTCGTCCGGCAGTTGGCGTGCGTCGTCCAACGCCGCCAACCAGGTACGCGCCAGCCGGCGTACCGATCGGCCACCGAAACCCGGGAGGGTCAGCAGCGTCTTCTCGTCCTTCGGGTCCAGCTCGGCGGCCGCCACGATGGCCGAGTCGGGCAGCACCCGGCCCGGCGCGGCGTCCCGCCGTGCGGCGATCTGGTCCCGGGCGTACCAGAGGGACCGGACCCGCGCCTGGGCGCGGGCCCCGCGGACCCGGTGGATCCCGGAGGTCCGTCGCCACGGCTCGGCGCGCACCCGGGGCGGGCGGGCGCCGTTGCGGACCAGCGCGGCGAACTCCTCCGCCGCCCAACCGGACTTGCCCTGCCGGCCGAGCTCATCGTCGAGCGCGTCCCGCAGGTCCACCAGCAGCTCCACGTCCAGCGCCGCGTACGTCAGCCAGGACTCCGGCAGCGGCCGGCTGGACCAGTCCGCGGCCGAGTGGTGCTTCTCCAGGCTGAAGCCGAGCACCTGTTCGGTCAGCGCGGCCAGGCCGACCCGCTCGAACCCGGCCAGCCGGGCGGCCAGTTCGGTGTCGAACAGCCGGCGCGGGCGCAGCCCCAGCTCCGCCAGGCAGGCGAGATCCTGGCTGGCCGCGTGCAGCACCCACTCGGCCTCGGCGATCGCCGCGTCGAGGGCGGAGAGGTCGGGCAGCGGCAGCGGGTCGACCAGCGCGGTGCCGGCGCCGGCCCGGCGCAGCTGGACGAGGTAGGCCCGTTGGCTGTAGCGGTATCCGGAGGCACGTTCGGCGTCCAGGGCCACCGGGCCGGTGCCGGCCGCGAAACGGGCCACCACCTCGTCCAGCTCGGTCGAGGTGGCCACCGGCGCGGGGGTGCCCTCGCGCGGAGCGGTCAGCGGGACGGCTGTGCCCGCGTCGGTCTCGGTCCCCGCGTCCGCCGGCTCCGGCACGGCCCGGGGGGACACCTCTCCCGTACGGCTTTCGGCGGCCCGACGGCGCAGGGGTGGTTCGTCGGTCACCTGCCAACCCTAGTGGGCCGGACGATCCGGTGCGCGCAGCCGGTCCGGCGCGTGTCGACGAGATGTCCGTCGGGTGTCCGGAACGGGTCGAGTTGCGCCGGGGTGGCAGGGTCGGACAACGGGGGAGACAAACCCCGATCGCGCCGGTACGGTCCATCGAGCCGTGAGCGGCGCGGGGGCGACCGGGCAGCGGTCGGTGCGCCGGCGGAGCCGGCGGGGAGGACGGACGATCATGGCAGGCGGCTACGGATCCGGCGACGGTGTGTCCGGGCAGGACGGCGACGGGACGGCCGACCGGCCGGGGCCGCTGCCGCCGCGCATCGCTCCGCCGGGCGTGGCCCATCAGGCGTCGGCGGCCCGCCCCACGTACCCGACGTTCGGCGTCGGCCACCCGGGCGCCTCGCCGTCCCCGGCGGCCCCCGGCGCGACGTACCCGGCCCGCGCCGACGCCGCCGGCCCCGCCGCCCGCGGGGCGTCACCCGTCGTGCCGGCCCAGCCGAACCCTGGCCCGGCGTACCCCGGTTCGGCCGGCTCGTCCGTCCCCGGCCGGTCCGCGCCGGGCTCGTCGTATCCGGGGCCGCCTGCGTCGGGTTCGTCCTATCCGGGGCCGCCGGCCGGCGGGCCGGCGGCCTACCCGGGGTCGGCCGGTGTCGGGGTGTCGTACCCGAACCAGCCCACGTCCCACGAGGCCGGCCCGGCCCCCGTCCCGTACCCGGGCCACCCGGTGTCCGGGCCGGGGTTCCCCGGCCAGCCGAACTCCGGCCCGGCCTATCCGGGCCAGCCGGTCGCCGGACCGGGTCAGCCGGGCTTCGGCGCGCCGCCGGGCGGCCGCACCGCCGCGCCCGGCCGCCGCAGCCGACTGTCGCTGGTGGCGTTGACGCTGGCCGGCGTGCTGGCCGTGGTGACCGGCGTGCAGGCGTACCAGATCCACCGGGTGGACGACCGACTCGCCGCCGCCGACCGGCGGACGGCCGAGGCGCAGGGCGCGGACGCCCGCCGGCTCGACGGGCTGGAGCAGCGCGCCGGGAGCCTGGAGAAGCAGGCCGGCGCCGCCTTCAATCCCGAGGCGGTGGCCAGCGCGGTGCTGCCGAGCGTGTTCCGGGTGCGGGCCGGCCAGTTCACCGGCACGGCGTTCGCGGTCGGCAAGGCGCCGTCCGGTGGAGGCACCACGCTGCTCACCAACTTCCACGTGGTGGAGTCGGTCTTCGCCGCCGGCGAGCGCACGGTGTTCCTGGAGCGCACCGACCAGCGGTTCGAGGCGACCATCGTCGCCACCGACAAGGACAAGGACCTGGCGCAGCTGCGCACCACCGCGAAGTTCGGGGGGCTGGTCGCGGCGCGTACGCCGGTCAAGTCCGGCCAGCAGATCGTGGTGGTCGGCGCGCCCCTCGGGTTGCAGGACAGCGTCACCACCGGCGTGGTGAGCGCGTTCCGCCAGGACGAGGGCGGTTCCGGCCCGGTCATCCAGTTCGACGCGCCGATCAACCCCGGCAACTCCGGCGGTCCGGTGATCAACGGGTCGAAGGAGGTCGTCGGCATCGCCACGGCCAAGGCCCGCGACGCCGAGGGCATCGGGCTGGCGGTGCCGATCAAGACCGCCTGCGACCGGTTCAAGCTCTGCTGAGCCGCGCCGGGCGTGGCCCCGACCGCGCCGCCTCGACCCCGGCCCGTCGGGCCACCCCGCGGGGACCAGCACATCTGGAGGAACGACATGTCCCAGCCACCGAGCGGAGCGGGTGACCACCCGCCCCAGCCGCCGGGCGGCACGGTCTACGGGAGCCGGCCGGCGCCCTCGCCGTACGGTCCGGCCCAGCCCGACCCCACCCGGCCCCAGCCACCGGTGCCCGGCCAGTACGCGCCGGGCGCGGCCCCGGTCTCCGGCCCCGGTCACCCGCCGATGTCGGCGCCGCCCGTTTCGGGTCCTGGTTACGGCCCGCAGCCGATGTCGGCGCCGCCCGTTTCGGGTCCTGGTTACGGCCCGCAGCCGATGTCGGCGCCGCCCGGCGGCACGCCGTACGGGCCGGCCGGGTACGGCGCGCCGGCCGCCGGCGGCCGGGGGAGGACCACGTTGGTCCTCGCGCTCGTCGCCGGGCTGCTCCTCGTGCTCGGCGGGGTGATGACCGGCCTCTACGTCACCACCAACGGCAAGCTGGACAAGGCCGAGCGGCAGGTCAGCCAGCGCGACGGCACCATCTCGGCGAACCAGCGGGAGATCGAGAAGCTCCGGGGCGAGATGAAGACGGTCCAGGACCGGCTGGCCGACACCGAGCAGGACCTGACCGGCACCAAGAACGACCGGGACGAGCAGGCCCGGCAGAAGAAGGTCATCGCGAGTTGCCTGGACAAGCTGACCACCGCCATCGCGGCGGCGTCACGCGGTGACAAGGCGGCGTTCGAGGCCGCCAACAAGGGCCTGGACAAGGTCTGCGACGAGGCCGAGAACTACCTCTGACCTCGCACCGCGACCCCGACAGCCCGGTCGATCATGACGTTGGCGGCGTTCCGGCCCTGCGGAGCGGCCGTCAACGTCATGATCGGCGGGAGGTGGGCGGCGGCAGGGTCAGGCGGCGCCGGCGGAGCGGCGGATCGGTAGGGCGGTGACGCCGGGGGGCGGCAGGCCGGCCGTGAAGGCCAGCAGCGTGCACCAGCCCAGCAGGTGCGGGCCCAGGTCCGCCCGTAGCGGCGTCCAGGAGGCGCGGATCTCGATGTCGCCAGCGGCGGGCGGACCCGCCAGCTCCCCGAACCGGGTGGAGAGCGTCTGGGTGACCGTGCCGCCGATCGCCCGATGCCCGGCGCCCTGCGCGTCCAGCGCGTCGGTCAGCCAGGTCCAGCCGACGCCGGGCAGCAGCGGGTCGCTGGCCAGGTCGACCTCCAGCTCGGCGGTGACGTAGGTGACCAGCCGCAGCGTGCCCTGCCATGCCTCGTGCCCGGCCGGGTCGTGCAGCAGGATCAGCCGCCCGGTGGCCACCTCGTCGTCGTCGCGCAGGACGACGGCGGAGAGGGCGAAGGCGTACGGGGCGAGGCGCTGCGGAGCGCCCACCTCCTCCAGCACGATCTCCGGGCGGGGTGTGGCCGACCGCAGCCCCGCGACCGCGCGAGCGAACGTTTCCGGGAGCGCGATCGGGGGGGCCATGCCGGCAGCCTATGCCGCCTCCGGCGCGCGGCGGGTGACGGCGCGCCGGGCGCGTCGCGTGTGTGAGAAGGGGCCCCCTCTCTACCGGAGGCGTTAACAGGGGGCCCCTCCTTCTACGTCACAAATGCGGGCGGTGAGCGCGGGGGGTGGTGCGGGGCGTGGCACGATTGCCGCGATGAGCACCGACACCACGGGCACTGCCGCCCGAGATGGAGAACCCCGCCGGGGCGGGCCGGCCGACTCGCCGTTCGTGCGCGCCTGCCGGCGCGAGCCGGTGCCGCACACCCCGGTCTGGTTCATGCGCCAGGCCGGCCGGTCGCTGCCGGAGTACCGGGAGATCCGGGCCAGCGTGCCGATGCTGGAGTCCTGCCGCCGGCCCGAACTGGTCACCGAGATCACCCTCCAGCCGGTCCGCCGGCACGGCGTGGACGCGGCGATCCTGTTCAGCGACATCGTGGTGCCGGTGGCGGCGGCCGGGATCGACCTGGACATCGTGCCCGGCACCGGGCCGGTGGTGGCCGAGCCGGTGCGCGTCGCCGCCGACGTGCAGCGGATCGCCCCGATCGGCCGCGACGAGGTGTCCTACGTGGACGAGGCGGTCCGGCTGCTCGTCGCCGAGCTGGGTGACACCCCGCTGATCGGGTTCGCCGGCGCGCCGTTCACCCTCGCGAGCTACCTGGTCGAGGGCGGGCCGTCGCGGACCCACGCGAAGACCAAGGCGATGATGTACGGCGACCCCGACCTGTGGCACGCGCTCTGCGCCCGGCTGGCCGAGGTGACGCTGTCGTTCCTGCGGGTGCAGATCCACGCGGGCGTCTCCGCCGTGCAGCTCTTCGACTCGTGGGCCGGCGCGCTCTCCGAGGCCGACTACCGCCGCTTCGTGCTGCCCCACTCGTCGTACGTGCTGGGTGGCCTCGCCGACGCCGGCGTGCCGCGGATCCACTTCGGGGTGGGCACCGGCGAGCTGCTCGCCGCGATGGGCGAGGCCGGCGCCGACGTGGTCGGCGTCGACTGGCGTACGCCGCTGGACGTCGCCACCGGCCGGATCGGGCCGGGCAAGGCGGTGCAGGGCAACCTCGACCCGACCGTGCTGCTCGCGCCCTGGCCGGTGGTGGAGGCGGAGGTGCGGCGGATCGTCGAGCAGGGTCGGCCGGCGCCCGGCCACGTGTTCAACCTCGGCCACGGCGTCCTGCCGGAGACCGACCCCGACGTGCTGACCCGGGTGGTCGCGCTGGTGCACGAGCTGTCCGCGCGACCGGCCCGCTAGGGGGCGTCGTCGTGGCGCGACCGTGGCGGGTGGCGATCGTCGGCGGCGGGATCACCGGGCTGGCCGCCGCCGTCCGGTTGCGCGACCGCGCCCCCGCCGGCACCGAGATCACCGTGTACGAGCAGTCCGGCCGCCTCGGCGGCAAGCTGCGCACCGGTGAGCTGGCCGGCGGGCCGGTCGAGTTCGGGGCCGAGTCGTTCCTGATGCGCGACCCGGCCGGCGGGGAGTCGGCGGCGGTGACGCTGGCCCGCCGGCTCGACCTCGGCGCGCGGATCGTGCACCCGACCGTCGGGCAGGCCGCCCTGCTCGTCGACGGCGGGCTGCGCCCGGTGCCGGGCGGCACGCTCGTCGGCGTACCCGGGGATCTGGAAAAGGTGGCGACGGTGGCCCGGCCGGCGGCGGACGCCGACCGGGACGCGGGCCGCTCGCTGCTGGCCCCGGGGGAGGACCTGGCGGTCGGCCGGCTGGTCCGGGAGCGGCTCGGCGACGCCGTGGTGGACCGGCTGGTCGACCCGATGCTCGGCGGCGTCTACGCCGGCCGGGCCGACGACCTGTCGCTGGTCACCACCATGCCGGCGCTGGCCCGCGCGGCGCGCGCCGAGCACACGCTCGTCGGCGCGGTACGCGCCGCGCAGGCCGCCGCCCCGCGCGCGCCCGGCGCGCCGGTCTTCGGCACCCTGACCGGCGGCCTGAGCACGCTCGTCGAGGCGGCGGCGACGGCGAGCGGGGCGACGATCCGCCGGGACGCCGCGGTGCGGGAGCTACGCCGCACCCCGACCGGTTGGCGGCTCACCGTCGGGCCGACCCGGGACGCCGAGCTGGTGGACGCCGACGCGGTGGTGCTGGCGGTGCCGGCCCGGCCGGCGGCCCGGCTGCTCGCCGCCGAGGCCGCCGAGGTGGCCGACACCGTCGGCGCGCTCGACTACGCCAGCGTCGCGCTGGTCACGCTCGCGCTGCCCGGGCCGGACCTGCCGGAGCTGTCCGGCTTCCTGGTGCCGGCCGCCGAGGGCCTGCTGATCAAGGCGGCCACGTTTTTCACCACCAAGTGGGGGCACCTGCGCCGGCCCGACGGGTCGGCGCTGGTGCGGGCCTCGGTGGGCCGGTACGGCGACGAGACCTCGCTCCAGCTCACCGACGACGACCTGGCCGCCACCGTACGCCGGGAGTTGTCGGCGGTGCTGGGCACGGCGCTGCCCGAGCCGGTGGCCCGGCACGTGCAGCGGTGGGGTGGCGCGCTGCCGCAGTACACGCCCGGGCACGCCGCCCGGGTGGCGACGGTGCGGACGGCGCTGCGCGGCGCCCACCCGACGCTGGCCCTGGCCGGGGCCGGCTACGACGGGGTCGGCATTCCGGTCTGCGTCCGCTCCGGCGAGACGGCGGCCGAAGAGATCATCACGGCACTGGGAGGATCGGCAGCATGACCGAGCAGACCAACGCGGCGCGGCTGCGGGAGCTGAACGACACCGTCCGCTACACCATGTGGTCGGTGTACCGGGCCAGCAGCCCGTTGCCGTCGCTGCGGGAGAACGTCGTCGACGAGGTCGAGTCGCTCTTCGCGGAGCTGGCCGGCAAGGACGTGACCATCCGGGGCACGTACGACGTGGCCGGGCTGCGCGCCGACGCGGACCTGATGATCTGGTGGCACGCCCCGACCAGTGACGCGCTCCAGGACGCGTACCTGCGGTTCCGCCGCACCACGCTGGGGCGGGCGCTGACTCCGGTCTGGTCGCAGATGGCGCTGCACCGCCCGGCGGAGTTCAACCGCAGCCACATCCCGGCGTTCCTGGCCGACGAGGAGCCGCGCGCCTACCTCTGCGTCTACCCGTTCGTGCGCTCCTACGAGTGGTATCTGCTGCCCGACGCCGAGCGGCGGGAGCTGCTGGCCGAGCACGGGAAGATGGCGCGCGGCTACCCGGATGTGCGGGCCAACACGGTCGCCTCGTTCGCGCTCGGCGACTACGAGTGGATGCTGGCGTTCGAGGCCGACGAGCTGCACCGGATCGTCGACCTGATGCGCGACCTGCGGGCCTCCCGGGCGCGCCGGCACGTGCGCGAGGAGGTCCCGTTCTACACCGGCCGCCGCCGCCCGATCGCCGACATCGTCACCTGCCTGGTGTGAAAGGCGGGGCCCCCGGTTAACGCCTCCGGTAGAGAAGGGGCCCCCTCTCACACCGAGGTGTTAACAGGGGGCCCCTCCTTACCCGAGGGCGGGCGGGGTGAGGGTCACGCGGTGGTGGTGCAGGAGAGGATCCCGGGCACCGGGTTGGTGCCGGTCGACGTGCCGGTGAAGCCGAACGACGTGCTCGCGCCCGGCGACAACGCCCCGTTGTAGGCGACGTTCCGGGCGGTGACCAGCGTGCCGCTCGTGGTCACCGTGGCGTTCCACGCCGAGCTGACCTGCTGGCCGTTCTGGTAGTTCCAGCTCACCGACCAGCCGCGGATCGGCGAGCCGCTGCCGTTGGTCACCTTCACCTCGGCCTGGAAGCCGCCGCCCCACTGACCGGTGACCTGGTAGGTGGCGGTGCAGCCACCGGCCGGGTTCGGCGTGGAGGGCGGGGTGGACGTCGGGGTCGGGTTCGCGGTCGGCGAGGTGGTGGGGGACGCGGTGGGCGACGCGGTCGGCGAGGTCGTCGGGGACGGGCCGGCGCCGCCGAAGTCCACGTCGCTGCACAGGTAGTAGGACTGGTCCAGGTGGCTGGCCTGCCAGATGGTGTAGACGATGTGCCGTCCGGTCCGGCCCGGCGCGTTCGCCGGCACCTGGATCGACACGCCCGACGTCTCCGGCGTCCACTGGCTGGCCGGGGTGTTGCCGATCGAGCCGACCTGCTCCAGGTCGCTCCAGCGCAGCGGCGTGGTGAGCGCGTTGAAGCCCTGCTTGGTCACGTACACCCGGATGTAGTCGGCGCCGTGGCTGGCCTGGTCGAACAGCTTGATCCGGAAGTTGTTGGAGATCGACGTGGTCTTCCAGGCGCCAACCGTGTCGAGGGCGTTGTAGCGGCCGGCGGAGGTGCGTCCGCCGCTGCACAGCTGGCCGTCCGGGATGGCGCCCTGGTGGTTGCCGGCCACACCCTCGCGGAACAGCCCGTTCCAGTTCCACATGGCGCTCGGGTCGGCCTGCCAGGCCTGCCAGCACATCGGGTCCTGGGTGGCCATCGCCGGGTTCTGGAAGTCACTGCCCCAGCGCTGCCAGCAGCCGTAGTTGCGGGAGGCCGGGTCGACCACCGACCCGTGCGCCGAGGCCGGGCCGGAGAAGGCGGTGGTGAGCAGCGCCGCGACGACCGCGCAGACGCCCAGGATCGCCGCCGCGAGCGGTACGCGTCGGCGGTGGGGAGTGGACATGTGATGCCTCCGGGTGAGGTGTCGGTGCACGAAGCCCGGACTGTCGGGAGTTGCCCTCTCCCGCGTGGCGGCTCGGTCCGCACGCTGCCACAGAAAGTGATAAACGTCAATTAGTTGGGATTCCGGCGCATCGGCGTGTGCGGGATGCCGTCCTCGACGTAGCCGGGGCCGTCGACCGCGAAGCCGTGCCCGGCGTAGAAGCCCACCAGGTGTGTCTGCGCCTCCAACACGCACGCCCGGTCACCCACCACGGCGAGCGCCTCGGTCATCAGCGCGCCGGCCAGGCCCGCGCCGCGGGCCGCCGGCGCCACCACCACCCGGCCGATCCGCGCCACGCCGTCGGGGTCGGCCAGGATCCGCAGGTACGCCACCACGGCGCCGTCCCGGGTGAGCCAGAGGTGCCGGGTGCCGGGCTCGACGTCCCGGCCGTCGAGTTCCGGGTACGGGCAGGACTGTTCCACCACGAACACGTCGACGCGCAGCCGGAGCAGGTCGTGGAACGTGCGGGTGTCCAGCTCGGCGAAGCCTGCCAGGTGGGACTCGACGGACATCCCGTCAGGTTAGGTGGCGGTCGCCGGGGGGCCGCGACCCGGGCCTGGGCCGGGCCGTCAGCGCAGGCCGGCTCCGGTGGCGAGGGCGGCCCGGTCGAACCAGGTCGTGGTGGCGGCCGCCGACCGGGTCCAGACCCCCACGCACTGGGTCACCCGACCCCGGTGCAGGCAGGCGTAGCGGTGCGGGAACCGGGTGCCGTCGGGCAGCGTCATGGTGGCGGCGACGACGCGGCCCGGCACACCCACCCCGGCCGGCAGGGCGGCCGCGACGTGGTCGGCGGTCACCTGCCCGTCCTCCTCGTCGCGCCCGCAGGCTTCCAGCAGATCGAAGATCCGGCGTACGGCGTCGGCCGCGGTGGCGTCGTCCGGGTAGACCACGGTCTCCTGGGCCAACTCCACGAACCCCTCCGCCGGAGTGCCCTTCGGCGTCCCGAAGACGCGGGTGGAGGCGACCTCCCGCCGGTCGAGGAGGGGTAGTGGTCGGCCGCAGGCGACCCCGTCCGAGTCGAGCCGCTCGCTGGCGTGCTCGGGCTTCTCGGCCAGGCCGGCGAGGCTGCCGGTGGCGGCATGCCGGTCCCGCAGCGCGACGGCGGCCCCGCCGTCGGTGGGCGCGGGCGCGACCAGGGCCGGCGCGGCGGTCACCGGCGGCCCGTCCGGGTCGGGCGTCGGCGCGCAGCCGCCGAGCGCGAGGAGCAGGGTCGCCGCAACGATCGGCCGTCGGGTCACCGGGGGATGGTAGCCGTAGATCGACTTCGGAGGCGGCCCCGGCCGCTCTTGCTCCACACCGGCTCGCCGAGATGGCTGCATCGAAGGTGGTGGGATGCCACCACCTCGGCGGAGTGGCGTGGATCAAGTCGGCGGAAACCGCCATGTCCGCGGAGCGGCGCGGCTCAGGCGGGGCGGGCGCCGACCGCGTCGCGGATCTCGGCGCCCTGGTCGCCCTCGACCGCCCGAGCGCAGTGGGCGCAGCAGAAGAAGCGGCCGGAGACCTCCACACCGTGCCCGACGATCTTGATCTGGCAGTGTTCGCAGATCGGCGCCATCTTGTGCACCGCGCACTCGAAGCAGTCGAACGTGTGCCGGGCCCCGTCGACCGTGCGCACCTCGAACGCCATCCAGTAGTCGTTGCCGCAGACCTCACAGCTGGCCATGTCAAACCCCCCGAAAACGGACCTGTCTCCAGGGTCGGGCAGTGGACCTGCGGAGGCAACCGGAACCGGTGAACCTGACCCCGGTCAGACGGCGAGTCGCCCCGGCGTGTCGCGACCGCCCAGCACTCCAGGGCGACGCAGACCAGCGGGCCGGTGACGAGCCCGACGGGTCAGCCGCCGCTCGGCTCCAGCCGCACCGAGATCGAGTTGACGCAGTGCCGGGTGTCCTTCGGGGTGAACCCCTCACCCTCGAAGACGTGCCCGAGGTGGCTGTCGCAGCGGGCGCAGCGGATCTCCACCCGCCGCATGCCGAGCGTGTTGTCGGGGATCTCCTTGACCGCGCCGGGAATGGCGTCGTCGAAGCTCGGCCAGCCGCAGTGCGAGTCGAACTTGTCGTCGCTGCGGAACAGCTCCAACCCGCAGGCCCGGCAGTGGTAGACGCCGGGGGTCTTGGTGTCGACGTACTCGCCGGTCCAGGGCGCCTCGGTGCCGGCCTGACGCAGCACCCGGAACTCCTCCGGGCTCAGCCGGACCCGCCACTCGTCCTCGGTGCGGGGCAGTTCGCTGTCGGAAAGACTCACCCCCCAACGGTACGTCGGCTGTCGGTGCCATCGCATATGGTCGCCTGATGGCGGGCAGCAGAAGCGCCGTCGAGGAGATCGAGGTCGGCGGGCGGGCCGTGCGGCTCAGCAGCCCCGACCGGGTGATCTTCCCGCAGCGCGGCTTCACCAAGGCAGACGTCTTCCACTACTACCTCGCCGTGGGCGAGGGCATCATGCGCGCACTCCGCGACCGGCCCACCACCCTGCAACGCTTCCCCGAGGGCATCGAGGGGGAGATGTTCTTCTCCAAACGGGTGCCGACCCGCGGCGTACCCCCGTGGATCCGCACCGCGGAGATCAGCTTTCCCAGCGGCCGCAAGGCCGACGAGCTCTGCCCGGCCGACCTGGCGCACGTGGCCTGGGCGGCGCAGATGGGCACCGTGGTCCTCCACCCGTGGCCGGTGCGCGCCGCCGACACCGACCGCCCGGACGAGCTGCGCGTCGACCTCGACCCGCAGCCCGGCACCGGCTTCGCCGACGCGGTGACCGCCGCCGGCGAGCTGCGCGCGCTGCTCGACGAGCTGGGTGTGCCGGGCTGGCCGAAGACCTCCGGCGGCCGGGGCGTGCACGTCTACCTGCGCATCCAGCCGCGCTGGACGTTCGTCGAGGTGCGCCGCGCCACCATCGCGTTGGCCCGGGAGCTGGAACGACGCCGCCCCGAGCTGGTCACCACCGCCTGGTGGAAGGAGGAACGGGGCCGCCGGGTCTTCGTCGACTTCAACCAGACCGCGCGGGACCGCACCATCGCCTGCGCCTACTCGCTGCGGGCCAACGCCCGCGCCACCGTCTCCACCCCGGTCGACTGGGCCGAGCTGACCGACGTCGACCCGGACGACTTCCACCTGGGCACGGTGCCGGCCCGGCTCGCCGAGCGCGGCGACCCGCACGCCGGCATCGACGACGCGCCGTGGGACATCACCCCGCTGCTGGAGTGGGCCGAGCGCGACGCGGCCGACGGGCTCGGCGACCTGCCCTACCCGCCGGAATACCCGAAGATGCCGGGCGAGCCGAAACGCGTCCAGCCCTCCAAGGACCGCGACCGTCCGCGCGACGCCTGACCGGTCGGGCCGGCCCGTGCGTCGCATGCCCGACTGCCCGCACCGACCGCCGTCGATAGCGTCTTCCGCGTGTTCGGAGAAGCCGTACGGGAGCTTCGCCGGCGCGGCGCGCTGACGCAGGAAGCCCCGGCCGAGCGGGCGGGGCTGTCCGTCCGGCACGTCCGGGACCTGGAAGCGGGCCGGATCGCGCGACCGCGACCCGCGACGATGCTGCTGCTGGCCGACGCCTTCGCGCTGCACGGGCCGGCACGGGAGCGGTTCCTCGCGGGGGCGTCGCCGTCGTCCGACGCGCACGGCGTCCCCGCGCAACTGCCCGCGGACGGCTTCGGCTTCGTCGGCCGGGACGGCGCGCTGGCCCGCCTCGACGAGATCCTGACCCGGGCGGCGGACCAACCGACCGCGATGGGCCTGGCGGTCGTCTCCGGCACCGCCGGGGTGGGCAAGACCACGCTCGCCGTGCACTGGGCGCACCGCGTCGCCCCGCACTTCCCCGACGGCCAGCTCTACGTCGACCTGCGCGGCTTCGACCCGGTGGGCGCCCCGGTCGGCCCGAGCACCGCGCTCGCCGGGTTCCTCAACGCCCTCGCGGGGCCCGGCGATCGTCCGCCCGCAGGCATCGAGGAACAGGTCGCCCGTTACCGCAGCCGGCTCGGCGGCCGGCGGGTGCTGGTCGTGTTGGACAACGCCCGCGACGCCGACCAGGTACGCCCGCTGCTGCCGGGGGCGCCGGGCTGCTTCGTCCTCGTCACCGGGCGGGCCCAGTTCCTGGGTCTGGTCAGCGTGAACGGCGCGCGACCGGTGACCCTGGACGTCATGTCGGCGGCCGAGTCCCGCGAGCTGCTCAGTCGTCGCCTCGGTACCCGCCGGGTGAGCGCCGAGCCCGCGGCCGTCGACGCGATCGTCCGGGCGTCCGCCGGGCTGCCCCTGGCGCTGTCCGTGGTGGCCGCCCGGGCCGCCATCAACACCGGTTTCGGCCTGGCGGAGCTGGCGGCGGAACTACGACCGGCCGCCGGCCGGCTGGACGCCTTCGACGGTGGCGAACCCGTCACCGACCTGCGGCGGGTGATGTCCTGGTCGTACCGGACCCTGGACGCGGGGGACCGCCCGGCTGTTCCGGCTGCTGAGCGTTCATCCGGGCCCCGACCTGGCGCTTCCGGCCGCGGCCAGCCTCGCCGGGATCACCCCCGCGCAGGCCCGCCGACCGCTGGCCGAGCTGACCCGGGCCCACCTGCTCAGCGAGGATCGCCCCGGGCGCTTCACCTGTCACGACCTGCTCCGGGCGTACGCCGCGGAGCTGACGGCGGCCGAGGACGGCGAGGCGGACCGGCACGCCGCCCGGGCCCGCCTGCTCGACCACTACCTGTCGGTCGCGTACGCGGCCGACGAACTGGTCTATCCGCAGCGGGACCGGCTGCCGATCGACCCGCCGGGGGCCGGGGCCGTGCCGGTGCCCCTGGGCGACCGGGACCAGGCGGTGCGGTGGTTCACCGAGGAGCGTCAGGTGCTGCTCTCGGCCCTGGAACTGGCCGGCGGCCACGGCTTCGACCGGCACGCAGCCCACCTCGCCTGGGCCGTCACCACGTTCCTCAACCAGCGCGGCTACTGGGAGGACTGGACCAGCAGCCTGCGGGCGGCGTTGTCGGCGGCCGTCCGGCTGGCCGACGACCGGCTCGAGGCGTACGCCCACGGGGTGCTCGGCTTCGCCGGCATCTCGCTGGACCGCCCCGACGACGCGCGACGCCACCTGGAACTGGCCTACGAGAGATACCGGCGGACGGGTGACCTCGCCGGGCAGGCCCGGGTCGAGCTGAACCTGGGTTGGATCAGCGACCGCGCCGGCCAGCCCGGGCCGGCGCTCGCCCACGCCCGGGAGGCGCTGCGCCTGCACCGCCTGGCCGGGCACGTCACCGGTCAGGCGTTCGCGCTCAACGCGGTCGGCTGGTCCCACGCCCAACTGGGTGACCACCACGCCGCGATCGAGAGCTGCGAGCAGGCCCTGGCGCTGTTCACGTCCGTCGACAACGTGCTGGGCCAGGCCATCACCTGGACCAGTCTCGGGCACACCCACCTCCAGCTCGACGCGTTCGACGCGGCGGTCGGCTGCTACGAGCACGCGGTCCGGCTGCGCCGCGAGATCGGTCACCGGCGGTTGGAGGCGGACGCCCTGGTGAGCCTCGGCGAGGCGCACCTGGCCGCCGGCGACGTCGCGTCGGCCCGCCGGGTGTGGCGGCAGGCGCGGGACATCCACGCCTCGCTCGAGGCGGCCGACACCGACGGGATCGACGCGAAGCTCGCCACGCTGCGCTGAACGGCGGGAAGTGCCGGTCAATCTCCGGTCCGGCTCCTGTCCGCTCCCACCGGCGGACGAAACCATTGGGTGACAAGCCGCGCGCCGCAGCGTCGCACGCGCGACCCTCACCTCGACCAGGGGGTTTCCCATGCTCCGACGTCTCGTCCGCCTCGGCCTCGCCGCCGCGCTCACCGTCACGACCGCGGGCGGCGCGGTCGCCGTCTCCGCTCCCGCCCAGGCCGCCCTGCCGCACTGCAACGGCGCGGGCGTCTACACCTCGACCTGGTCCGGCGCCCGGGGCGCCACGGCCTGGATCCCGGCGTACGTCAGCAGCACCATCAACTTCAACTGCCTGCTGATCCGTGGCGACCACAGCTCCGGCGTCGGTGAGCTGCAGCGGACGTTGCAGGGCATCTACGGCCGATACCTCGGCCCGAACGGGGTCGACAACGACTTCGGCGGTTACACCCAGAGCGCGCTGCGCAGCGTCCAGTCCGACCTGGGCATCTCCGCCGACGGCGAGTACGGCCCGCAGGCCCGCGACCACCTCTGCTGGCGGTGGACCGGCAGCGACAACTCCTGCATCTGGCTGAACAACAACCACTGAGCCCGCCCGCCCGCCCACCGACCGCCCCGGCCCCGGCCGGGGCGGTCGCCTGTCCGACGGATAACGATCATGTAACGGGCGCGAACCTTTTCTCGGGCCTGGTGGGTCTTCCTGGTCGTCGGCTCACCCGGGCCAGGAGAGGATGTCGGATGACGCTGGTCTGGAGGCGGGCGGTCGAGGCCCGTGGGCTGCTGCTCGCCGCCGCGGTCGCCGCGCTCGTCGCGGTCGGGCTGGTCACCGGGCTCTCCGACTACAACCGGCGGGCGGTCGAGGCGGGCGCCCGCGCGGTGCTCGACGCCGCCCCTCCGGAGGAGCGCAGCCTGCTGGTCAGCGGTTCCGGAGGCGCCGACGCGACGGCGTTCGCCGAGCGGGACCGGGCGGTCCGGGCGCAGTTCGCCGGCGGGCTGGGTGGCGCGCCGGTGACCGTGACCGCCGCCCGCTACGGCACCGGGCGGGAGCTGACCGGCGACGTGGGCGCCGTCCGCACCGACGACGACCCGATCTTCGCCAACCTGGGCACCCTGGACGACCTGCCGGCGCGCGCCGAGCTGACCGCCGGGACGTGGCCGGCGGCCGGCGCCGACCCGTTGCAGGTCACCGTGCCGGAGAAGGTCGCCGCGCGGCTCGGCCTCAAGGTCGGCGAGCGGGTGCCGCTGTTCGACCGGGCCGCGGAGCGCGGCAGCGAGGTGACGATCGCCGGCACCTGGCGGCCCCGGGACGCCTCCGACGCGTACTGGCGGCTCGCGCCGGGCGTTGGCGGCGGCCAGGGCGACGCGGCGAGCACGTCGTACGGGCCGTTCGCGCTGGACCCGGCGGACTTCGCGCGTACCTTCCCGGGGTCCGTCTCGGCGGCCTGGCTGGCCGCTCCGGACCTGGTCGGCGTCGAGCCGGCCCGGCTGCCCGGCGTCACCGCCGCGCTGGCCGACGTCACCGGCCGGCTGCCCGAGGCGACCGGCCTGGACTCCTCGGCGCAGCAGGTCAGCCACCTGGACCGGCTCGCCGACCGGCTCGGCCGCGCCGACCTGGTGGGCCGCTCGGCCCTGCTGACCCCGCTGCTGCTGATCGTCGTGCTCGGCGGGTACGCGCTGGTGCTGGTCGCCGCGTTGCTCAACGAGGACCGGCGGGCGCAGACCGCGCTACTGCGCGCCCGGGGCGCCGCCCGTGTGCAGCTCGCCGGGCTCGCCGTACGCGAGGCGACGCTCGTGGTGGCACCGGCCGTGCTGCTGGCCCCGGCGCTGACCGGGCCGGCGGTCCGCCATCTCGGCGCGGACCTCGGGCTGACCGACGGCGGCATGGCCCGGGTCTGGCTGGTCGCGGCCGGCGCGGCGGTCGGCTGCCTGCTCGCCATGGTGTTGCCGGCCCTGCGCCGGTCCGGCACCTACGTCGCGGACATGGCGGCCCGCTCCCGCCCGACCCGCGGCGCGACGGTGCAACGCGCCAGCGTCGACCTGGCCCTGGTGGCGCTGGCCGTGCTCGCCTGGACCCAGCTGCGGCAATATTCCTCACCGCTGTCCGGCGCGAACGGCAGCCTCGGCATCGACCCGCTGCTGGCCGCCGCGCCCACCATCGGCGTGCTGGCCGGCGCCGTGATCGCGTTGCGGCTGCTACCGCCGGCCACCCGGCTCGCGGAACGCTTCGTCGACCGGCGGCCGTGGAACGCCACCATGTTCGGCATGTGGCAGGCCGGCCGTCGCCCGCACGCCGGCCCGGTGCTGCTGCTCGCGCTCGCCGTCGGCGGCAGCACGCTGGCCTGGTCGCTGGTGGCCTCCTGGGAGCACTCTCAACGCGACCAGGCCCGGCACACGGTCGGCACCGACCTGCGGTTGACCGAGCGCGACGGCGCCGCCCCCGACGGCCGGGCGAGCGCGCTGGCCGCCGCCCCCGGGCTGGAGCGGGTGCTGCCGGCCTGGCGCGACGAGCTGCGCCTGGGTCGGGAGTCGCGCCCGGCCACCGCGGTCGCGCTGGACGCCGCGGGCGCGCGCGGCATGATCAGACTCGACGACGCCGACGGCGGGACGTCCACCGCCGGCCTGCTGGACCGGATGGTCGGCGCGCGGGGCACACCCGCCGGGGGAATCCTGCCGAGCGGGGCGCGGACACTGGCCGGCACCGTGCGCACCCCGGTCGACACCGATTACACGCCGCCGAGGGTGACCGTGAGCGCGTTGTTCACCACCGACGCCGGCGCCGTCTGGCGGCTCCGGCTGGCCGAGGCCGGCGGCGACGGCCGCCCGGTGCGCTTCTCCGTCGCGCTGCCCGACAGCGGCGGGGCGCCGCTGCGGCTGGCCGGCTTCGAGGCCGACGGCGGCGACGTCGTCGGCTCCGCCTACCGGCTGGTCCTGGACGGCCTGCGACTCAGCGACGCCGATGGTGCCGCGTTGCCGCTGCCGGTCGACGGCGCCTGGCGGGTGGTCGACCCGGCGGACGGCCCGCGCGGCGCCGCGCGGGTCACCCCGTCCGGGGTGGACGTGGTGCGGACGTTCGACGTGCCGGAGGGTCTCCTCCAGTACGTGAGCACGCCACCGTCCCGGTTCGCCGTGGTGCCGCGCGGCGACGCCCCGCCGGTGCCGGTGCTCGTCACGCCGGGGGTGGCGGCCGCGCTGAGCGTCGGCACCGGCGACACCTTCACGCTGACGCTGGCCGAGGTGACGCTGGAGGTGAAGATGGTCGGGCGGGTCGCCGCGGTCCCCGGCACCGAGGGCGACGGCGTGCTCGTCGACCTGCCCGCCGCCGCGAACCAGGTGCTCCAGCGACGCGGCGGCGTCCGGCCGCTGGCCGAGTGGTGGCTGCGGACCACCCCCGGCGGGCACAACGTCGCGGCGCGGACGCTGTCCACGCTGGCCGGCACCGTCCTGCACGACCGGCAGCGGGTGGCCGAGGAGGCCGCCCGGAACCCGTACTGGCGGGGGGCCCGCACCGGGCTGCTCGCCGCCGCGCTCGGCTCCGTGCTGCTCGCGCTGGTCGGCCTGGCGGTGGACGTCTGGGCCACCACCCGGCGGCGGCTCACCGAGTTCGCCGTGTTCCACACGCTCGGCGCCGGCAGCCGGTTGCTGGGCCGCGCCTACCTCGCCGAGCAGACGTTCCTGGCCGCGATCGGCGTCGGCGTCGGGCTGCTCGTCGGTGCCCTGGTCGCGGCGACCATGGTGCCGTTGGTGATCCTCACGCCGGCCGCCGGCCGGCCGGTGCCCGAGGCGGTCTTCGTGGTGCCCTGGGCTCCGGTCGGGCTGACCGCCGTCGGCCTGCTGCTCGCCGCGCTCGCCTTCGCGGCCGTCATCACCACGGGCATCCGTCAGCGGGTCGCCGCCGTGCAGCTCCGAATCGGGGGAGCCCTGTGAGCGCGAGGAGTGCAGCGAAGCGGAGCCCCGCAGTCGCGAACGGAAGGCGGGTCCGGTGAGCGCGAGGAGTGCGGCGAAGCGGAGCCCCGCAGTCGCGAACGGAAGGCGGGTCCGGTGAGCGCGAGGAGTGCGGCGAAGCGGAGCCCCGCAGTCGCGAACGGAAGGCCAGCACAGATGAGGCTGCCAGGCGCAGTGGGGCGGGTTCGCGCGTACGGGGGGCAGTTCCTGCTGCTCGCCGTCCTGACCGTGGTGACCGCCCTGCTGATCACCGGTGTGCCGCGGGTCGCCGACCGGCTCACCGGGCAAGGTCTGCGGGAGTACGTCGCGAACCAGCCGGCGGCCCTGCGTGACCTCGGGTACACCCAGGCGCCGACCACGCTCGCGTCGAGCGTGCAGCCGGTCGTCGCCGCCCAAACGGGCCAGCTCGACACGATCGAGAACCGGATGCCCGCCGCGGTGCGCGGCGTGATCGGGCAGCGGTGGTACGCCGCGGACACCGTGCCCGGCCGGTTGCGCGGCCCGACGCTCGACAGCGGCAAAGGGTTGATCGACCTGGTGCTGCGCACCGGCAACGGCCTGCGGGAGGCGACCACCCTGACCGCCGGACGGTGGCCGGAGAGCGGCGTCACCGCCGCCGGCGCGGTGGAGGTGACGCTCGCCGACACCGTCGCGACGAGCCTGGGCGTCGCCCCCGGCGACCGGTTCAGCCTGTCGGTGCTGGACCCGACGAACCCGACGGGCCGACCGCTGAAGTCCCGGCCGGTCGAGCTGGTCGGGGTGTGGCGACCGAACGACGGGCGCGACGGGGTCTGGGACGGGTTGCCGTCGATGCTGCGGCTCACCCCGCCGGAGGGGGACGGCAAGCCGTTCGTGGCGGTCGCCTACGCCGCCGACGCGGGCGTGGACGCCATCGCCGCGACTGGTTGGCCGGTGAGCTTCGGGTGGCGCTACCGGATCGCGCCGCAACGGATCGACCCGGGTCGGCTGGACGCGTTGATCGGCGGGCTCGACGGGCTGGAACGGGTCCGTCCCGCCTCGGTGCGGCTGTCCCAGGGCGTCGACATCGCGTTGCGTCGCTTCTCGTCCGCGCTCGCCGCCGCCCGCACCCTGCTCGCGGTCATCGGCGCGGGGCTGCTCGCCACGCTGGCGGGGCTGTCCCTGCTGGCCGCCCGGCTGGCCGCGCGCCGCCGACGCGCCGAGTTCCACCTGATCCGGGCGCGTGGCGGCTCGACGGCCGACGTGCTGCGCCGGGGCCTGGCCGAGTCGGCGCTGGTGCTGCCGGCCGCGGCCGGGGTCGGCTGGCTGCTCGGCGGCCTGCTGCCCGGCACCGGGACGTCGGCAGGTTGGGTGCTGCTGGCCGCGCTGCTGGTCACCGTCCTCCCGCCGGTGGCGGCGCTCGCCGTCGGCCGGGGCGTCGCCGGCCGCGCCGACCTCGGTGGTCGGTCGCCCGCCGTCCGGCTCACCGTCGAAGCGGTGGTGCTCGGGGTGGCCGTGCTCGGGGCGTTCCTGCTGCGCCGGCGCGGGCTCACCGCCGGTTCGGTCGACCCGCTTCTGGTGTCGGTGCCGGTGCTGCTGGCGGTGGCCGCGGCGTTGCTGGCGCTGCGGGCGTACCCATGGCCGTTGCGGCTGCTCAGCCGCGTCACCGCCCGGGCGCGCGGAAGCGTCGCGTTCCTCGGCACCGCCCGCGCCGGCCGGGCCGCCAGCACCGGGCCGCTGGTCGTGGTGGTGCTGGCCGTCGCCACCGCCGCGTTCTGCGGGGTGGTGGCCACCGGCATCGAGAGCGGCCGGGACACCGCCGCGGCCCGCGTGGTGCCCGGGGACGTCCTGGTCACCGGGGAACGCTTCGCGCCGGACACCGCCGACCGGTTGGCCGCGCTGCCGGGCGTCCGCGCGGTGGCCCCGCTGCTGACCGTGCCGGCGGAGCGCCCGTCGGCCGACCGGGCCGGCCGGCCGAGCCCGATCCGGGAGCTGCGGGTGCTGCTCGTCGACGCCGCCGGGTTCGCCGAGGTGGCCCGCCGCGCCGGCGTACCGGTCAGCGTGCCCGACCCGCTGCTGGCCGGCGGCGACGGCAGCACCCCGTTACCGGCGCTGGTGTCCCCGGCGGTCGCCGCAGAGCTGGCCGAGGCCGGGCTCGCCGACGCGCAGGGGCGCCGCCCGGCCTGGCTGGACGTGCAGGGCAACCGGCTGCCGTTGCGGGCCGCGGGCACGGTCGACGGGTTCGCGCTCGTCGACCGCTCGGTCGGCCGGTTCGTGGTGCTGCCCTGGCCGGCGCTTCCGGCCGACGCGCCGCATCCGCTCGCCCCCACCGGTTTCGTGCTGGCCGGGCCGGAGGTGGACGTGGCCGAGGTGAACCGGGTGGCGGTCGAGGGGCAACGCCGCTACCTGCGGATCGGCACGGTCGACGCGGCCGACAAGGCCCGCGCGCCGGAGGTGACCAGCCGCGCGGGGGTCCGGGCCGAGCTGGGCGGCAGCGGCGTGAACGGGCTGCTGGTGTTCGGGTTCGCGCTCGGCGCCGGCGGCGGCGCGGTGCTGGGGCTGCTCGGGCTCGCCTTCGCCGTGCTGGCCGGCGCCCGCTCCCGTGGGCAGGTGCTGTCCCGGCTGCGCACCATGGGCCTGTCCCGCCGGCAGTGGCGCGGGTTGTTGCTGGTCGAGCTGACCCCGCTGGTGCTGGTGTCGGTGCTCACCGGCGCGGTGGTCGGGGCGGTGCTGCCGCTGCTGCTCACCCCGGTGCTCGGCCTGCCCGCGTTCACCGGCGGGGTGACCGTGCGCCCGACGTTCGAACCCGGCCTGGTGGCCGGGGTGTCGGTCCTGGCCCTGCTGGCCCTCGGCTTCGCGATCACCGTGGAGGCCGTGAACAACCGCCGGATGCGCCTCGGTGAGGTGCTGCGGCTCGGAGAGGAGAGCTGATGACCGCGACCGCTTCCGGCCATCCGGGCTCGGCGCGTCTGACGCCGCGCCACGACCCCGGACAGCCGATGCCGGACCTGGCCGCCCTGCAACAGCGCGCGGCCGAGCGAGCCGCCGAACGGGCCGGCGGGCGGGACCGGCTGCGTGGGCACATCGTCTGCGACGGCCTGGTGCGCATCTTCAAGACCGAGGGCGTCGAGGTGGTCGCCCTCCAGAGTCTCGACCTGGTGATCGACCGCGGTGAGCTGGTCGCGATCGTGGGCGCTTCCGGCTCCGGCAAGTCGACCCTGCTCAACATCCTGTCCGGGCTGGACACCCCGACCGCCGGCATCGCCCGGGTCGCCGAGTACGACCTGCTCGCCCTGTCGAACAGGAAGCGGCTCGCCTACCGGCGGGAGATGGTCGGGTTCGTCTGGCAGCAGACCGGCCGCAACCTGCTGCCGTACCTGACCGCGACGGAGAACGTGGAGCTGCCGATGAGGCTGGCCGGTCGGCACGGTGGCCGGCGGGACCGGCGGGAGCGGGCCCGTCGCCTGCTCGACCTGGTCGGGGTCGGCTACTGCGCGGACCGGCGGCCCGGTCAGATGAGCGGCGGGGAGCAGCAGCGGTGCGCGGTGGCGGTGGCGGTGGCCAACGACCCGGAGATCCTCTTCGCCGACGAGCCGACCGGCGAGCTGGACGAGGCGACCGGCGCGGAGGTCTTCGCCGCGTTGCGCACCATCAACGCCGAGCTGGGCGTGACCATCGTGGTGGTCACCCACGACCACGCCGTGGCGGGTCAGGTCCGCCGGACCGTCGCGATCCGCGACGGCCGGACCGCCTCCGAGGTACGCCGGACCGCGCGAACCACCGCCGACGGCGGCACCGAGCTGGTCAGCGAGGAGTACGCGGTGCTCGACCGCACCGGCCGGATGCAGTTGCCGGCGCCGTTCGTGGAGGCCCTGTCGCTGCGCGACCGGGTCCGGCTCGACCTGGAACCCGACCGCGTCGAGGTGCGCCCCGGCGACCGGGCGCACGCCGAGGAGAGTGAGTGATGACCGAGCGGGCCGCGGTGCTGCCGGGGACGACAGTCGAGGACGTGGTGCGGGTCGAGGGGGTGAGCCGCACCTTCGGCCGGGGGGAGCACGCCGTGCACGCCGTGCGGGATGTCTCCTTCACCGCCGGTCGCGGCGAGCTGGTCGCGGTCCGCGGCCGGTCCGGCGCCGGCAAGACCACGCTGCTGAACCTGGTCGGCGGCCTGGACCGGCCGGACGCCGGGCGGATCCGGGTGGCCGGGCACGACGTGACCTCGGCGGGGGAGCGGGAGTTGCTGGCGTTGCGCCGCGGCACCGTCGGCTTCGTCTTCCAGACGTTCGGCCTGGTGCCGATCCTGTCCGCGGCGGAGAACGTCGGGGTGCCGCTGCGGCTGGCCAAGGTGCCGGCGGCGGAGCGGGAGCAGCGGGTGGCGGTGCTGCTGGAGCTGGTCGGCTTGGGCGCACACGCCGCGCAGCGTCCGTACGAGTTGTCCGGCGGCCAGCAGCAGCGGGTGGCGGTGGCCCGGGCGCTCGCGAACGAGCCGGACCTGCTCATCGCGGACGAGCCGACCGGGCAGCTCGACTCCGAGACCGGCCGTTCGATCATGGGCCTGCTGCGCGCCGTGGTGCACGCCCGGGGGATGACCGCCCTGGTCGCGACGCACGATCCGGCGTTGATCGAGCTGGCCGACCGGACGCTGGTCCTGCGCGACGGCCAGTTGGTGACCGACTGACCCGTGCCCGCCGGTCGGATCCGGGTGCCGCTACAGCGCCAGCTTCATCCCCTCGTGGCTGGCCACGAAGCCCAGGTCGCGATAGAACCGGTGCGCGTCGGCGCGCTGCTTGTCGGTGGTGAGCTGCACCAGCGCGCAACCCCGCGCGCGGGCCTGGTCGATCGCCCAGCGCATCATCGCCCGGCCCAGCCCGCGTCCGCGCCGGTCCGAGCGGACCCGCACCGACTCGATCAGCGACCGCTCCGCGCCGTGCCGGCCCAGGCCGGGAATGTAGGTGATCTGGAAGCAGCCGACCAGCTCACCGCCGTCGTCCGCGACGATCATCAAGTTGCGCGGGTCGGCGTCGAGGTCGGCGAACGCCCGCTCGTACGCCTCGTCGACCTCGGGCAGGTCGCGGGTCCGGCCCAGCACGTCGTCGGCGAGCAGGGCGAGTACGGCGGGCAGGTCGGCCCGGACCGCCTCCCGGAAGATCACCTCAGCCACCCGGGAAGTCTGGCACGGCCGCCGGACCGTCACCGGGCGGGGCAGCGCAGCCCCTCCCGGGGGACGGTGAGCGAGATCAGGTACGCGTCGACGGCCTTGGTCACGCACGCGGTCTGCGGGTAGGCCGTGTGCCCCTCGCCCTCCCAGGTGAGCACCCGGCCGACGCCCAGCATCGAGGCGAGCGCGGCGGTCTGCTCGTAGGGCGTGGCCGGGTCGCCGGTGGTGCCGACCACCAGGATCGGTGGCGCGCCCGCCGCCCGGCCGGTCGGATAGGGGTCACGCTCGCCCGGCCACTCCACGCAGCCGAGCATCCCCACCGCCAGCGCCGGGCCGAACAGCGGATATTTCTGCCGCCACTGCGACTGCAACGACCGGACCTGCTCCCGGGTCGGCTTCTCGGTCTCGTCGGCGCAGTTGATCGCCATGTTGGCGTCGAACAGGTTCGAGTAGTGCCCGTCGTCCTCGCGGCCGGCGTACGCGTCGGCGAGCTTGAACACGCCCGCCGGGTCCCCGCCCTGCAACTCGTCGATCGCCCGGGCCAGCTCCTGCCAACCCTGCTCGGTGTAGAGCGAGGAGATCACCGCGTAGAAGACCCAGCCGGCGGTGGCCTTCCGGCCGTCCGCGCCGCGCACCGGCGAGACGGTGGCCTTGTCGATCGCGGCGGTGACCGCCGCGCGCGCATCCGGCGCGATCGGGCAGCGCCCGGCGTTCGCCGCGCACCACCGGGAGAAGTTGTCGAACGCCCGCTCGAAGCCCTTGGCCTGGCTCTCCGAACCGGCGATCAGCTGCTGCCTCGGGTCGACCGCGCCGTCGAGCACCAGCGCCCGCACCCGCTGCGGATAGAGCTGGGCGTAGGTGGCGCCGAGCAGCGTGCCGTAGGAGTAGCCGAGGTAGGTCAGCTTCTCGTCGCCGACCGCAGCGCGCACCGCGTCCATGTCCCGGGCGGCCTGCTCGGTGCCGTAGAGCGGGAGCTGGTCGCCGTACTTGCCGCCACACCGCGCGCCGATGCGCCGGTTGAGGTCGACGAAGCCGTCGAAGGACGCCTGGCTCTCGGGGTCGGGGTCGTAGCCGAAGCTGGCGTCGAGGTCGGCGTCGGGGATGCACTTGACCGGGCTGGAGCGGGCCACCCCGCGCGGGTCGAAGCCGACGATGTCGAACCGGTCGGTGATCGCCGTCGGCAGGCCGCCGAACGCCGGACCGAAGGACAGGTAGACCGCGGTGTCCACCCCGGACGCGCCGGGACCCCCCGGGTTGACCACGAGCGACCCGATCCGGTCGCGTTGCTTGGTGGAGCGGGCCCGGATCAGCGCGATCTCGAACGTCTCGCCGGTGCCCGGCCCGGCGGTCGCCCCGGTGGCCGCCCCGGTGCCCCAGTTGCGCGGCACGGCGACCCGGGTGCACTCGTAGCGCATGTCGGCCGCGCCCCGGCCGACCAGCTCGTCGGGCACCTCCGGGCAGGCCCGCCAGGTGGGCGCGCTCCCCGGCGGGGCCGCCTCGCCCTCGCTCTCGGCACGCGGGGCGAACGCCGGCAGCGTGCAGCCGGCGGTGAGCACCACCGCCGCGACGAACGCGGCCAGCGCGGGCCGGACCCGGCGGGGCCGGTCGGGGAAGCCTGTCACGTTGGCGCCTTCCATGATCGGGTCGACCGCCAGGCTACGCCCGGCCGCCGGCGTCGCTCACCGTCGCCGCCGGATCGCCGCGCAGCACCTCGTCGACGTCGAAGCGGACCGGGCGGTCGAGCTGGCCGTAGTCGCACGAGCGGGGGTCGCGGTCGGGGCGCCAGCGCAGGAACCGGGCGGTGTGCCGCAGCCGGTCGCCCTCCATCGCGTCGTAGGCCACCTCGACCACCAGCTCCGGGCGCAGCGGCTCCCACTCCAGGTTCTTGCCGCCGGTCCACCGGCTCACCCCGCCCGGGATGCGCTGGCCCCGCTCGTGGTCGCCGTGCACCCACGGGTGGTCGGCGCCGACGTCGCGGTAGGGCTCCAGCTCGTCGAGCAGCTCCTTGCGGCGGGCCATGGTGAACGAGGAGCTGACGCCGATGTGGTGCAGCAACCCGTCGTCGCCGTAGAGGCCGAGCAGCAGTGAACCGACCACCGGGCCGGACTTGTGCCAGCGGAAGCCGGCCACCACCGCGTCCGCCGTGCGGGCGTGCTTGACCTTGGACATCAGCCGCTTGCCCGGCTCGTAGGGCAGATCGGCCGGCTTGACGATGAGCCCGTCCAGGCCGGCGCCCTCGAACACCTCGAACCAGCGCCGGGCCGTCTCCGGGTCGGTGGTCACCTGGGTCACGTGCACGGGAGGCCGGACCCCGGCCAGGGCCCGCTCCAGCCGCTCCCGGCGCTGCGGGTAGGGCTGGGCGGTCAACAGCTCGTCGTCGACGGCGAGCAGGTCGAACGCGACGAAGTCGGCGGGCGTGGTCTCGGCCAGCAGCTTCACCCGGGAGGCGGCCGGATGGATGCGCTGCGCCAGCAGCTCGAAGTCGAGCCTGGGCTGCCCGCCCGGGCCGTCCCGGCGGATCACGATCAGCTCGCCGTCGACCGCGCAGCGGGGCGGGAGCTGGCGGCGCGCCTGCTCCACCACCTCGGGGAAGTAGCGGGTCATCGGCTTGCCGCCCCGGCTGGCCAGCTCGACCTCGTCGCCGTCACGGAAGACGATGCACCGGAAGCCGTCCCACTTGGGCTCGTAGGTCAGGCCGGGATCGGTGGGGAGTTGGGCCACGCTCTTGGCCAGCATCGGCTCGACCGGCGGGTTGATCGGCAGGTCCACGGCGACCAGTCAACCAGACCCCACCGACGGTGGTGAGCCAGATCACCGCCCGGCCCGGGTGGCGTGTCCCGTCCCGGCTTCCTTCGTCACCGCCGACCGGATGGCGGAACCGCAGGTCAGAGCTACCGTCGCGGCGTGCCGGAGTGGAGCTGCGGATGCTGCGGACGCTGGCGGGTCAGCGTGGAGCTGGTGCGCGGGCGGTACCGCTACCGGCTGGCGCACCGCTATCCGCCGGAGCACGGCGGCGGCGCGAACGTGGTCGGCGAGGCGGGCTCGGTCGCCGAGCTGGAGCGCCTGCTCCGGCGGTACGCCCCGGTCGGCCTGGCCGATCTCCACGAGGCCGCCTGACTCCCCACCCCACCCATGGCTCGGGGCGGCGGGGGATGCGGGGCGGGCCTAGGCTGAGGCGGGGCTGCTTCGGGGGAGGGACGCCATGCGGTTCGTGGAGGTCGTCGAGATCGCCGCCGACGTCGAGCGGGTCTGGGCGGTGCAGACCGACGTGGAGCGCTGGCCGGAGTGGACGCCCTCGGTCACCGCCGCCCGCCGGCTGGAGCCCGGGCCGCTGGTCCTCGGCTCGACCGCCCGGCTCACCCAGCCCCGCCTGCGTCCCGCCGTGTGGCGGGTCACCGAGATCGAGCCGCCGCACGCCTTCGTCTGGGAGTCCGCCGCCCCCGGCGTGCGCAGCCGGGGCGAGCACCGGCTGGTCCCGCTGGACGACGGGCGCACCCGCGCCGAGCTGGCGCTGACCCAGACCGGCCCGCTGGCCGGGCTGGTCGGGCTGTTCGGCGGCGCCACCATGCGCCGCTACCTCCGGCAGGAGGCGGACGGGCTCAGGCGTCGCTGCGAGCGGGGCTGACCTTCTCCAGCACCGCCAACCGGTTGCCGTTCTCGTCGTCCCGGTGCGCCACCACCCGGTAGCCGCGCCGGGCGTACCGGACCAGGTTGTCGGTGCTCTGCGCGCCGGTGAACAGCGCGAACCGCGCCACCCGGCCGGCGCAGGCCCGCTCCACCGCACTCAGCAGCCGCCCACCGATGCCGTGCCCCTGCTGGTCCGGGGCGACCGAGAGCCGGCCCACGTGGGCGGTGTCACCGTCGAGGCGGGCCCGCACCGAGCCGACCAGGCGGGCGCCGCGCCGGGCGGCGAGCACCACGGCCGGGCCGGCCAGCGCCGCCCGGACCTCGTCCAGCGTCTCGGTCAGCGGGGGCAGGAACAGGTCCCGGTAGCGTTGCGCCTCCACCAGGTATGCCGCGCGCTGCACGGTGAGGATCTCACCGGCGTCCGAGGCGACGGCGGGGGCGATGGTCACGTCGTCGGTCACCGGCTCAGCTCAGCACATCCGCCGCGGGCGGTCGTACCCTGGCGGGTGTCCCCGCGCGAGGAGGTGGCCGACGTGGCCGAGCTGACGTACCCCGAGGTGGGAGCGACCCGCGACGGCGGCCTGCCGGCCGGCTACCACCACCTGCGCCACCGGGTCCGGCTGCCGGACGGCGGCTTCCCGGTCGCGGCGGACGCGGTGCTCGGCTGGCGGCTGCACCGCGCCGCCGGCGTGGTGATGCGCGCCGACGCGCCGCGCGCCGCGCCCGGGGTGCGGGTCACGCCGGGCCTCGGCGTCGGTCCGGCGCGCCTCTGGGGCCCGACCGAGGTGGTCTGGGCGGTCGACGAACCGGACCGGGCCGGCTTCGGCTACGGCACGCTGCCCGGGCACCCGGAGATCGGCGAGGAGGCGTTCCTGGTCACCCGTGGTCCCGGCGGGACCTTCTTCGAGGTGACCGCGTTCAGTCGGCCGGCACACTGGTACGTGCGGGCCGCCGGGCCGGTCACCCGGGGCTTCCAGTTGGTGTACGCCTGGTGGCTGGGGCGCACGCTGCGCCGGCTCTGCGCCGGCCGCTGACCGGTCAGTAGCGGGCGAAGGAGCGGATCGGGGCGCGCGGCCCGTACCTCGGCGCCTGGACGCCGGCCGCCTCCAGCAGCACGCACACCCGCCCCCGGTGACCGGCGAACGGCTCCAGCAGCGCCAGCATCCGCGCGTCGTCCCCGCGCGGCTCCCCGGCCAGCGCCCAGGCCACGGTGTTCGGCACGTGGTAGTCGCCGACGCTCACCGCGTCCGGGTCCCCGTACGCGATCCGGACCACCTCGGCGGCGGTCCACGGCCCGATGCCGGCGATCGCGGTGAGCCGGCGGGTGGCCTCGGCCGCGTCCGGGCAGCGTTCCAGCCGGTCCGCGACGGCCGCCGCGCGGCGCAGCGTGTCCGCCCGGCGCTGCTCCACCCCGAACGGGTGGAACACCCAGTACGGCGTGGCCGCCACCGCGGCCGGCTCCGGCGGCAGCAGCAGCGGCTGCAGCGGACCCGGCGCCGGCTCGCGGAAGTGCCGCACGGTCGCGGCGTACGCCCGGTACGCCTCCTTGCCGGTGACCTTCTGCTCGAAGACGGCCCGCAGCAGCCGCGCGAAGACCTGGCCGGTGGCCGGCATCCGCAGCCCGTGGTGCTGACGGGCCAGCCGGGCCACCAGCGGGTGCCGGGCGGCCAGCGCGGGGAACCCGGTCAGGTCGTCGCGCAGCCCGGCCACCCCGTCGGCGCGGTCGATCACCCACGCCGCGCCCGGCCCGTACCCCTCGGCGACCAACTCGCCGGCCTCCGGTCGCAGCGTCAGCGTGGCCGGACCGTCCGGGGTGCGGGCGGCCCACCAGAAACTGCCGGCGGCGATCCGCGCGCACGGGTCGTAGGGGCTGAACGTCAGCGCCCGCACCGAGGCGGCGAGTCGGTAGCCGGCCGGCGGGCGCAGCGTCCGGCGGGCGGCGGGCGAGGTCACCCCGCCACTCTGCCACGCGTGCTCGTCGTGACGGCGGACACCGCCGCACGCTGCGGGCGCGCGGTGGTGTCCGTGCCGGGAGGCGGGGCGATGCCGGTGCGCCCCACCTCCCGGGTCCACGACGGTGACCGGCCGCGCCCTCCCCGGCGGCGGCCGGTCACCGTGTCCGGTGCGGTCAGTACGAGTAGTCCGAGCCGCCGCCCGAGCTGCCCGAGTCACCGGACGCCGGCGGGGCGACCGCCTTCGGGGTGCCCGTCGGCAGGCAGGTCAGGTTCTTCTTGCCGTTCGGGTCGACGACGAACCAGGTGCCGCCGACGCCCTGGCCCTTCCACTGGCCCGGCTTCTTGTCGCCGACGTAGCGGTAGACCGGCCAGTCGCCGATGGTGATCTGGCGGGTGCCGTCCTGCCGGGTGACCGTGCCGACCTTGTCGTCGGAGACGCCCTGGAGCTGCGGGTTGCCGTCGGTCAGCGCCGGCGGCCAGACCTCGGCGCACTTGTCCACGCAGTTGGACTGCGCCGGGTTCGACGAGTCCTTGTCGAACCGGTACAACACCCAGCCGTCCTGGTCGGTGACGACCTTGCCCATCCGGGGCAGCTTCTTGCCGACCAACTGGTCGGTGAGCTTCACGTCCGACGGGGGCGCCTTGTCGGCGGCCGGCTCCTCGGGTGAGGCCGACGCCTCCGGTTCGGCAGCCGCGGTGGGCTCGGCCGCGGCGACGGCGACCGGCTCCGCCGCGCCCGAGTTCGCCCCGTTGTAGCCCGCGGGGGCGCAGGCCGTAAGTGCGACCATCGCGCTCGCGACGATGACGGTCGTCCGCATGTGGTGTGCCACGTGCCCTCCTCGTTCTTGGCAGTTCGCCGAGTAGTACGGGCGACGGTGCTGTCAAGGTTGAACCGGGAAGGGTGGTCCATTTCACAGTGGATCGGTTGAACCGTTCCCGCCCGGCGCGCGTGCGGCACCACGAGGGGAGAGTCCGCGAAACGACGCGACGGCGCCGGGCGGCCAAGCCGCCCGGCGCCGTCGGCACGGTGGATCAGAGGTCGGCGACCGTCACCAGCGGGCTCGCCACCCCGTTGACGTCCACCGACTGCACCTGGACCTTCGCGATGTCACCCAGCGGGGCCGAGGTGGACGCGGTCAGCTCCAACCCGAGCGGGTTCTGGTTGGTGCCGTAGCCGCTGCCCGGCACCGACCACGTGCCGACCACCTCGCTGGTGGCGTTCTTGCGCACCACCAGCAGCCGGCAGGTGCGCGGACCCGGTAGCCGGTTCAGTTGCAGGCTGATCTGGGTGCCGTACTCCTTCTTCGCCAGCCACATCGTGGTCTTCACACCGGTGCCCGGGTCGGTGGCATTGTGCTCGTCACCCTCGATCTCCCGGTCACCGCCCAGGCCCGGCCGGTTCGGGTCGGTCGGGGTGGTGCTGCTCGGCGCCGCGGTGGGCACACTCCGCGTCGGCCCGGCCTGCGGCGTCGACGGCGCCTCGCCGCCGAGGAACCCGGCCGCGACAGCGCTCAGGCCACCGAACACGACGACCGCCGCCGCGGTGGCGAGCAACTGCCGCACCCGGGTACGCCGGCGGTCCCGCCGCACCGACACCAGCGTCCGGTCCAGCAGCGCCGGATCGGTGTGCGTCTGCTCCAGCGCGGCCATCGACTCGCCGTCGATGTCGGCGAGCATCCCCACCACCGGCACCATCGTCTCCAGTTCCGCCGCACACGCCCAGCAGGTGGCCAGGTGCTCCTCGAACCGCTCGGCGTCCTGTGCGTCCAGCACGCCGAGCGCATACGCGGCGACGTCCATGTGGTCGGCCCGGCTCATTCCGTCACCCCCCTCTCCTGCAGAGCGGTGCGCAGCGCGCGCAGCGCGTAGTAGACCCGGGACTTGGCGGTGCCGAGCGGAAGGCCCAGCTCCTCCGCCGCCTCGGGCACGGTCCGACCGCGGAAGTACGTCGCCACCAGGATCTCCCGGTGCGACTGGCTCAGGGTACGCAGCGCGTCCGCCACGGTCATCGTGCGCAGCACCCGGTCGGTGCTGTCCGACTCGGCGAACGCGGTCAGGTCCCGGTCGTACGTCTCCGCCGGGCGGGCCTGCTCACTGCGGTGCTCGTCGATGGCGATCCGCCGGGCCACCGTGACCAGCCACGGCCGCAGCGAACCCTGGCCCGGCCCGCCGAGACGGTGCGCGTTGCGCCAGGCCCGCAGCAGCGTCTCCTGCACGATGTCCTCGGCGCGCTGCCGGTCCCCACCGGTCAGCCGCATCACGAACATCAGCAGCGGGCCGGCGTGTTCGGCGTAGAGCAGGCGGATCAGCTGGTCCGAGTGACTGGCCTCGGCGGAGGTCGCCTGGTGGCGGCCGGGTGCGGGTCGCGGGGGCGGCACCGGGTCATTCTGGCGATCGGCGGGACGCGCGTCGACCCCCCGGGTCGAGCGCGACGCGCGCGAGTGCGGCTGTGCCCGGGCGAACATCCACTCGGGCCTCGCCACCTCGCCGTGCCAGCCGGCCGCCACCGCATGCATGCAGACCTCCGGTGTCCAATGACATCAGCCGGCCCCCCACGGGCATGGCCGCCCGGGGATACGCACCGGTCCGCCGATCGGATCAACGTTTGACGGAAAAAATTCCTGGCGGCGGTGGCGTGGAGTCGACGGCGTCCGCGTCGCGCACCACCGGCAACCCGCCGGCGAACCGGTCCAGCTCGTCACCGGCCACCACCCGACCGGGGAACCAGTCGCCGGCCGCGCGTCGGGCCAGCTCCGGCACCGGCGGCTCCACCCGGGACGCCACCAGCACCAGGTTGCCGTAGCGCCGGCCGCGCAGCACCGCCGCGTCGCCCACCAGGCACGCCCGGGGCAGCACGGTACGCACGGTGGCGACCTGCCCGCGGGCGTGCCGCAGCGGCGGGCCGTCGGCCACGTTCGCCAGGTAACAGCCGTCGGGCGCCAGCACCCGGGCCACCTCGGCGGCGTACTCCACCGAGGTCAGGTGGGCGGGCGTGCGGGCGCCGGCGAACACGTCCGCGACGATCACGTCGTACCCGCCGTCGCGGCTGGACGACAGCGTGGCCCGGGCGTCGGCCACCCGCACCCGCAGCCGGGGGTCGGACGGCCAGGGCAACTCCCGCCGAACCAGCTCCACCAGCGCGCCGTCCACCTCGGACACCCGCTGCGTCGAGCCGGGCCGGGTGGCCTGGACGTAGCGGGGCAGGGTGAGCGCGCCGCCGCCCAGGTGCAGCACCCGCAGCGGTGTGCCGGCGGGCGCCACCAGGTCGAGCGCGGCGGCCAGCCGGCGGACGTACTCGAACTCCAGATGCGTCGGATCGGCCAGGTCCACGTGCGACTGCGGCGCGCCGTCCAGCAGCAGCGTCCACGAGCGGGGTCGGTCCCGGTCCGGCACCAGCTCGGCCCGGCCGGTGTCCACGTCCGCCGCCATCCGGTCGGCGTCGCGCCGCCGGCCCATCAGCGCCGGATCCCGCGCGCCGCCGAGGTGAGCACCCGGTGCAGCAGCCGCGCGTCGCCGAGCATCCCGCGCAGCCGGCGTTCCAGCCCGGCGATCGGCACCAGGTTCTGCGGGGCGCGCGGGTCCTTGTACGGCGTGGACGCGAACCGGGGCAGCGTGACCAGCGACAGGTCGGCCAGCGCGATCGCCTCCGGCACGGTCAGGTCGGCCGAGCACTCCATCCGCACGATGCCCGCCCAGGGCGCCCCGGCGGCCACCGGCAGTCGCAGATACCAGGACCAGCCGCCCCACGCCGTGCCCAGCCGGAACACCGGGCAGCGCTGACCCGGCGCCAACCCGGTCACCACCGCGGTGAGCCGGGCGTCCAGATACTGGCTGTGCTGGGTCTTGATGTAGCCGAGGGTGCGCGGCAGGTTACGCCGGCTGCGCAGCGGACCGTCCACCACCAGCAGGTCGCCGTCGGCGCGCACCGCGTCGGAGACGGCCACCTCCAGCGCGGTGAGCGGGCCCTGCACCGCGGCCGGCAGCTTGCTCAGCTCGCCGGTGCCGCCGACCCGGTGCACCGGGTAACGGATCGCGCCGGCCACCACGTCCTGCGCCGACGGGCTGGCGGTGAACAACCCCCGCCCCACCCGGGCCCCGGCCAGCTCGGCGGCGCCCCGGTCCAGGTCGCAGCGGACCACCCCGGCGGCGTACGAGGCGGCGATGCCGGGGAACGAGCCGCCGTCCTCCTCGGCCGTCCAGACGCTGGCGTCGATCCGGCGTACCCCGTCGACGAGCAGCACCACGTCCGGCGCCCGCACGCCCGGGCGGACGTCGATCGCCCGCCAGTCGGTGACCGGCAGCTCGACGTCGGCCTCCACCTGCGCGCTGCTCGGCGCCGCCGGCCCGGTCCCGCCGGCGGCCTCGAACGACGCACCGTAGGCCGGATCCCACGAGTCGACGAAGAACCGGGCCTGTCCCGGCCGCGTCACAGGCCGGTCCGCTCGATGCGCGCGGTGCGGGCGTCCTTGCGGACCTCGAAGCGCACCGGGATCCGCTCGGCGAGCGCCGGGACGTGGGTGACCACGCCGACCATCCGGTCGCCCCGGGCGGCCAGGTTCTCCAGCGTGGCCGCGACCGTGTCCAGCGTCGCCGCGTCCAGTGTGCCGAAGCCCTCGTCCAGCACGATCGACTCCAGGCTGGCCGCGCTCGTCGACATGCCCGCGAGCTGCTCCGACAACGCCAGCGCCAGCGCCAGCGACGCCTGGAACGTCTCGCCGCCGGACAGCGTCCGCACCCCGCGCCGCAGCCCCGCGTCGTGGTGGTCGACGACGAAGAACTCTCCCTTGTCGTGGACCAGGTCGTACTGCCCGCCGGACAGCTCCCGCAGGATCCGCGACGCGCCGTCGACGAGCAGGTCCAGCGCCTCGGTGAGCAGCCACCGCTCGAAGTTGTTGGCCCGCAGGTGCCCGGCGAGCGCCCGTGCCACCCGCGCCTCGCGCTCGTGGCCGGACCGCTGCTCGCGCAGCTCGGTCGCCTGGTCGCGGCGCTCGGTGAGCCGGCGCAGCTCCGCCTCGGCCCGTTCGACCGCCACCGCCACGTCGCGCAGCGGGTCGGCCGGCGCGTCCAGCCCGGCGGCGGTGAACAGCGCGCCGATCCGGTCGGCGACCTCGCCCGCCGCCCGCTCGGCCGCCTCGACCGAGTCGGCCAGCCCGGCCCGGTCGGCCCGTCGCCGGTCGGCCTGCTCGCCCGCCCAGCCGGCCAGCGCCGCCCAGGCCCCGGCCACGTCGTCGCGGTCGGCGGCGGGCGGGCCGAACCGGACCAGCCCGTCGCGGACCGCGTCGAACTCGCGCCAGGCGCGGCGCAACCGGTCCTGCGCGCCGTCGAGCGTGCCGCGGGCCCGGCGGGCCGCCTCCCGGCCGGCCCGGACCGCGCCGGCCGCCTCGTCCAGCGCCGCCCGGAGCCGGGCGTGCTCGGCCAGCGACGCGCGCAGCGCGTCCGGCGCGGGCGCGTCGGCGAGCTGCCCGTCCAGCTCGGCCAGCCGGGCGGCGAGCCCGTCGTGCTCGGCCCGCGCCCGCAACAGCACCCGGTCCAGGTCGCGGGCGGCGGCGTCGCGCTCGGTCACCACCCGCTTGGCGACCTCGCTCGCCGCGCGTGCCGCCTTGCCGGCCGCGACCGCCCGGCTCACCGCCGAGCCCTTCGGCATCGCGGGCACGGTGGCGACCACCTGCTCGCACACCGGGCACGGCGCGCCGTCGACCAGGTGCGCCCGCAGCGCCACCGCCTGGTCGGCCGCCTTGGCCTCCTCGTGCGCCCGGAACGCCGCCTCCAGCTCGACCTCGGCCCGCTCGGCGTCGGCCCGCGCGCCCGCGAGCGCCGCGAGCGCCGCCTCGTGCTCGGCGGCCGCCGCGTCGACCGCCGCGCGGACCGTGGCCGCCTCGCCGGTCAACCGCTCCCGGTCGGCGTACGCCCGCAGTTGCACCCGTGACGCGCTCTCGTCGCCGGCCGCGGCCAGCTCGCCGCGGAGCTTCTCCTCCCGTTCCTCGGCCAGCCCCACCGCCGCGGTCGCCTCGTCGGCGGCCACCCGGGCCGCGGTCACCGCCCGGGCCAGCTCGGCGACGCCCTCCGGCGCCCGCACCCCGTCCAGCACACCCAGCTCGGCGTCGAGGTCGGCCAGCGCCGCCGCCCGCTCACCCGCCGTCGCCCGGGCGCGCTCCAGCTCTGGTACGGCCGCCTCGACCGCCCCGGCCAGCTCCCGCACCGCGTCGACCCGGCCCTGGGCGTCGGTCAGGCTCGCGTCGTCGACGTCGGCGAGGCCGCCGAGCACCTTGTCGACCGTCTCCAGCTTCGCCTCGGCCCGTCCGGCGCGCTCCACCGCCTTCTTCTGCACGCCCTCGTAGACGCCCAGCCCGAGCAGGTTGACCAGGATCTGCTGGCGGGTCGCCGGCTTGGCGTGCAGGAAGTCGGCGAACTGCCCCTGCGGCAGCACCACGCAGGAGGTGAACTGTTCGTAGGGCAGCCCGACCGCGTCGAGCACCGCCTGTTCCATCTCGGCCGGCGTGCCGGCCACCACGTCGCCCAGGTCGTCCGGGCTGAGCCCGGTGTCGAGCTTGGTGACGTCGAACCCCTGCGGCATGAGCTGGAGCCCGGCGTTCGCCGTCTTCACCGTGCCCCGGCCGTCGCGGCGCACCACCCGGGTGGCGACGTAGCGGTCGCCGGCGGACTCGAAGACCAGCCGGACCCGGGCCTCGGTGGCCGACGGCGCGAGCGCGTTGGCCAGCCCCCGCGCGCCGCCCCAGCGGGGCACCGTGCCGTAGAGCGCGAAGCAGATCGCGTCGAGCACCGTGGACTTGCCCGAGCCGGTCGGGCCGACGAGCGCGAAGAAGTCGGCGTCGGTGAAGTCGACGGTGGTCTCCTCGCGGAAGACGGTGAAGCCGGCCATGTCCAACCGCATCGGCCGCATCAGTGCTCGACCTCCTCGAGCAACTCGTCGAAGAGTTCCCGGACGCCCTCGTCGGCGTGGCCGCGGCTGCCCAGATAGTCGGCGAACAACTCGCGTGGAGAACGACCGGCCCGCTGGGCGGTGCGGGTGCCGCTGCCCGGCGCCGGCATCAGCTCCGGGTCGATCCGGATCTCCAACGCGCGGGGGAGCAGCTCCTGCACCTCCTCGCGCAGCCCGGCCCGGGGCTGCTCCCGGACGAAGACCCGCAGCCACCCGTCGGGCGGCTCGACCTCGGCGAGCTGGGCGAGCGTGCCGCGCACGGTGCGCAGCGGCACCGCGCCGGGCACCGGCACCTCCCGGACCCGCGCGGCCGTGGTGGCGGTGACCTCCACGACCGTCACCGAGCCGACGTTCTCCTGCTCGCCGAAGTCGACCGCGAGCGGGCTGCCGCTGTAGCGGATCGGGCAGGGGCCGATGACCCGCTGCGAGCGGTGCAGGTGGCCCAGCGCCACGTAGTGCGCGTTGCCCGGAAAGACGGTGGCCGGCACCGCGTAGCCGAGCACGGTGTGCGCATCCCGCTCGCCGCCGCCGGTGCTCGCACCGACCACGGTCAGGTGGGCGGTGACCAGGTGTACCCGATCCGGCTCGGTGAACCCCTCGGCCAGCTTGTCGAGCACCCGGCCCAGGTGGTCGGCGTAGGTCTGGTTGGCCTCGGCCGGCGTCAGCGCGTACATCTCCACCGCGCGGACGGCGTAGCGCTGGGACAGGAACGGCAGCGCGGCCACCTGCCAGCGCTCGCCGTCGCGGGTCACCCCGTCGACCACGTGCTCGGCCGGGCTCTCCCGGACGCTGCCGCGCAGCGTGATGCCGGCGGCGTCGGCCCAGGGCCGCAGCGCGTCGAGCGCCGCGCCGTTGTCGTGGTTGCCGCCGATCGCCACCACGTCCGCGCCGGTGCGGCGCAGCGCGGTCAACGCCCGGGTGACCAGCCGGGTGGCCTCCGGCGTCGGCGCGGCGGTGTCGTAGAGGTCGCCGGCGACGATCACCAGGTCGGGCCGCTCGTCGCGGGCGATGTCGATCACCTGGGCGAGGACCTGCGTGTGCTCCTCGGCCCGGGACTGCCCCTTGAGGACCTTGCCGACGTGCCAGTCGGAGGTGTGCAGGATCTTCATGGTGAGTGCCGCCTAGAACGGGATGTCGTCGTCGGAGGAGCCGGAGCCGACCACCGCGAACGGATCGGCGGACTGCGTGATCGACCGTAGCGTCTCCGACGGCGGGCGGCCTGCCTCAGAGACCCGGGTGGCCCACGCCGGGAACGGGAACTCCAGGCAGAGCGGCACCGGGATGTCGGGCTGGTTGACGAACATGGTGCCCGGCTTGGCCAGCAGCGCCCGCTGCCGTTGGGCGGGCGGGAGGAAGCCGTATTCCGGGCGGGACGCCTCGGCCGGGTCGAGCCGACCCACCACCCGGATCGCCGAGTTGGTGACAATCCGCCGCTCGACCTCGCTCGCGGTCTGCTGCGCGCCGACCAGGATCACCCCCAGCGAGCGGCCCCGCTCGGCGATGTCGAGCAGCACCTCCTTGATCGGGGAGGAACCCTCGCGGGGGGCGTACTTGTTCAGCTCGTCGAGCACGACGAAGAGCAACGGCTTGGCGGTGCCGGCCTTCTCCTTGCGCTCGAACTCGCTCTTCAGCGTCACGCCGACCACGAAGCGCTGCGCGCGGTCCGGCAGGTTGTGCAGGTCGACCACGGTGACCTGGGCGCTCTCCGCCGTGTTGATGGAGTGCGGCCGGCGGGCGGCCAGGTCGCCGCGGATCAGCCGGCCCAGGTCCTTCTTGCTGCCGATGAGCCGGCGGGCGAAGGCGTTGACCGTGCCCAGCCCGACCGCGCTGCCGGCCCACTCGCCCCGGGTCTCGTCGTCGTTGAGCTGCTCGACGACGTGGTCGACGAGGTCGGCGTAGGAGCCCAGGCGGACCCCGTCGATGCTCACGCCGCCGTCGGCGGGCTGGGCATGGCGGGCCAGGTGGGCGGCGACCGAGTGGACCACCATGGTGTATTGCTGGCGCTCGTCGTCGGCGTCGGCGAACACGTAGGGGAGCAGGCGGTCGGCGCAGAACTCGCTGAGCGTCCAGTAGAAGCTGTCGACGCCGGTGAGCCGGCTGCTCACGTCGGGCGTGCCGGAGGAGTCGCCGACCCGGGGCGGGGCGTAGACCCGCACGTCGGGGAACGCACCGGCGTCGAGGCCGAGCTTCGCGTACGCCGCGCGGGTCGGGTCGTCGAGGCGGCTGTTGGGGTGGTCGAGGAAGAGCAGGTCCTCGCCCTTGACGTTGAAGATCAGCGCCTTGGCGTTGACCGCGTCGCCGCCGAGCACCCCGGAGCGGAACACCGAGTAGAGCAGGAAGGTGGCGAAGCTGGTCTTGGTGGCGACGCCGGAGATGCCGGAGATGGAGACGTGCGCGCCCCGGGTGCCGTCGAGGAAGTCGGCGTTGAGGTAGACCGGCACGCCGTCGCGGCCCATCCCCATCGGGATCCGCCGCTCCATCCGGTCGAAGTGCAGCGCCCGGGCCCGGGCGTCACCCTCGGCCCGGTGCACCACCGCGCCGGGGGTGGGCGGGACGTAGAACTCCGGGTCGACCCGGGTGGTGGTGACCTCGGCCGCCTCCTGCACCTGCGCCGGCAGCGTGCCGTCGGCGATGGCGAACACGTCGGAGTCGAACTGCGCCCCCTCGTGCCGGGCGCGCACCTGGGTCACCACGCCGGCGATGGTCACCGGCTCGCGGTCGGGCAGCTCGCGCCGGGTCACCACCACGTCGTCGAGTTGCAGGTAGCTCCCCGGTGCGACGGCGGTCCAGAAGGTGAGTGGGGTGGCGTCGGCGGTGCCGAGCACCCGGCCGACACCCTCGCCGGGCCCGTCGAGCTGGTCGTCGGTCATCGGCGGTCTCCGGTCGGCTGGTCGTTCCGGTCACGGCGCACGTCCTGCATCCTGCCCGAGGGATGCGACAGGTTGCCACGCGACGCGTCGGACGCCACGTCGGCGCGTCGCGACCGGTCGCCGCGCGGATCCGACCGGCCACGGTGCGTGCGATCCCGCCTCGGCGTGCCGCTCGGCGCGGGATCCCGCAGGGCGGCCGGAAGAGCGGGGGAGCGGGACGTGGCGTCGACGCGGGGCCGGCTGGTCGGGCTGTTCGCCCTGGCCACGGCCCTGCCGGCGGTCGAGGAGGCGACCCTCGTCGCGACCCGCTTCCACGCCGCGCAGGGACGGGCCCTTTCGCAGGCCCGCGGCGAGTCGGTCGGGCGGCCGGCTTCTGGCGTAACCGGGGTGTCGGCGTGGTCGGCATCCGGCGTGGCCGAGGTGTCGGTGCGGTGGCCGTCGGCGCGAACGGGGCGTTGGCGAGTCGATCGTCGGCGTGTCGGGGGAGGGGAACGGTCCGATCGAGAGCGATATACCGGAGAGGCATAAAAATGACTCTCCGGTATATCGCTGAAACCGGCCTGCCGCCCTCGTGACGACGCGCCGGGGTGACGACGCGGCCGGGGTGCGGCGTGGTCGGGGACGACGCGGCCGGGGTGCGGCGTGGTCGGGGACGACGCGGCCGGGGTGCGGCGTGGTCGGGGACGACGCGGCCGGGTTGCGGCGTGGTCGGGGACGACGCGGCCGGGTTGCGGCGTGGCCGGGGACGACGCGGCCGGGGTGCGGCGTGGCCGGGTGGGTGGCGTGGTCGGGAGGCGGCGCAGCCGGGTAGCTCGGGTCGGCATGCTGCCCGGTCGGTCCGGAACGGGCGCCGCGCGGCGGATGAGGGCGGGCTCAGGCGGCGGGCGCGGCGCCGGCGGGTCGTGGGCCGGCCGGTTCGTCCCCATCGCGGGCGTAGCGCAGCATCAGCACGGCGTCGGCGGCCAGCACGTGTCGCAGCGGCAGGTGGCGGGGGGCGCTCGCGGCGCCGGCGGTGATCCGGCCGGGGCCGGCCCCGGCCAGCAGGGGCGCCACCGTCAGGCACAGCTCGTCGACCAGGTCGGCGGCGGTGAGCGCGCCGAACAGGTGTGGTCCGCCCTCGCAGAGAACCTGGTCCAGCCCGCGGCGGCGCAGCTCGGCCAGGCCGGTCGTGAGGTCGACGCGGTCGGCGCCGCAGCGGACCAGGTCGACCACGTCGGCGAGCCCGGCCGGCGGTTCGGCATCGTCGCGGGTGAGCACCAGCGGCCGGACCGGGGCGTCGGCGAAGCACGCCTGGGCCGGGTCGAGGTCGAGCGAGCCGGAGACCACCACGAGCGTCGGAAATTCGGCCAGGCCCCGCTCCCGGCGCCAGGCGCGGCGTCCGGCGTCCAGCCGCACCGCGCGGTAGCCCTCGTGGCGCAGCGTGCCGGCGGCCACCAGCAGGCCGTCGCAGAGCATCCGCAGCATCCCGAAGACCCGCTTGTCCGGTTCGCCGGAGAGACCGGCGGAGTAACCGTCCAGGGTGACCGCGCCGTCCGCGCTGGCCACGAAGTTGACCCGCAGGTGCGGGCGCGCCGGCCGCCCGTAGAGCGCGGTGAGCTGCGGGTCGGCCAGCGGGCCGGTGACGGGCGCCGGCCAGATCCGTTCGATCGGGGTTCCGACGCTCATTCGCCGGCCGGACCGGTGACCGGTGGGGTGGGTTCGGCGGTACGGTGCTGGCAGTCGCACCACTTCCGGCCAGGACAGTCGTCGTGCCGCCGCTCCCGGCAGGCTCGGCAGATCATGCGGGCAGCCTATGCCGAGGAAGGACGGGACCACGTGCCGCGTCAGATCTTCCAGCTGATGGTGTCCGTGGCCGGGGTCCGGCCGCCGGTCTGGCGGCGGGTGCTGGTGCCGGGTGGTTACACGCTGGACCGGCTGCACCGGGTGCTCCAGCACGCGATCGGGTGGCGCGACTGCCACCTGCACTCGTTCGAGATCGACGGGCGGCAGTACGGCGAGCCCGACCCGGGCGGCGAGCTGGCGCTCGGCGACGAGCTGGACGCCCGGCTCGACGCGGTGGTGGGCAAGGGCGACCGGTTCCGCTACACCTACGACTTCGGTGACTGGTGGGAGCACGACCTGATCGTGGAGGACGTCTGCGCCGCCGACCCGGACGAGCGCTACCCGGTCTGCCTGGACGGGGAGCGGGCCGCCCCGCCGGAGGGCGTGGGTGGCCCGGAGGGTTACGCCGTGCTGCTGGCCGCGCTCGCCGATCCGGAGCATCCCGAGCACACGGTGATGCGTGAGTGGGCCGGCCCGGCGTTCGATCCGGCCGTCTTCGCCCCCGACCGCGCCACCACGTTGCTGCGTCGCTGCTGCTGACCGGCCCCGCGGGCGGGGCGGGAAGCACGCGGTAACGAAATGGGAACGCTCCCACCGGCCTATTGACACCCCTGTTACCTCCCGGCAATCTCATGGGAGCGCTCCCGGGAGTGGCGTGAATCTCTTCCTTGCCCGCTCCGGCCCGGCGCGAAACGCATCCCCCACCACACGAATAACTCGCCTCACCACCGAAAGAGGGGTCTGAAAGATGAGCCTCCCCATCCGCCGTCGGCAGCTCGCGGCCATCGCGCTCGCGTCTGTCACGGTGCTGGCCACCGCCACCGCCTGCAGCGACGACTCGTCCGGCGGCAGCAGCGAGAGCGATGGTCCGGTCACCCTGGTCGTCGACGTCTTCGGCGACCAGGGCTTCGGCTACGAAGACCTGTACAAGCAGTACGAAGCCGAGCACAAGAACGTCAAGATCCAGGAGCGCGGCAAGGGCCTCGGCCTCGGCGACTACAACACCCGCCTCACCCAGCAGATTACCGCCGGGTCGGGCGCCGGCGACGTGGTGGCCCTCGAGGAGGGCACCATCGTCCAGTTCTACGCGCAGGCCGACAAGTTCGTGAACCTCGCCGACCACGGCGCGAACGACCTCAAGGGCAACTTCCTGCCGTGGAAGTGGGAGCAGGGCACCACCCCCGACGGCAAGGTGCTGGGCCTCGGCACCGACGTCGGCTCGATGGCGCTGTGCTACCGCAGCGACCTGTTCAAGGCCGCCGGCCTGCCCACCGACCGCGAGCAGGTCGGCGCGCTCTGGCCCACCTGGGACCAGTTCATCACCACCGGCCAGAAGTTCGCCGCCGCCGACAAGAAGCACAAGTTCGTCGACTCGGCGACCAACTTCTACAACGTGGTGCTGATGCAGGTCGCCGGTCAGGGCACCGGTTACACCTACTACGACAAGAGCAACAAGCTGGTCATCGACCAAAACCCGGACGTGCAGGCCGCGTACCAGCTCACCACCAAGATGATCGGCGCCGGACTGTCGAACAACCTGCAGTCCTTCTCCAACGAGTGGAACGCCGGGTTCAAGAACGGCACCTTCGCCACCATCGCCTGCCCGGCGTGGATGACCGGTGTGATCAAGGGCCAGGCCGGTGACGCGGCGGCCGGCAAGTGGGACATCGCCAAGGCCCCCGGCGCGGGCGGCAACTGGGGTGGCTCGTTCCTCGGCGTGCCGAAGTCGAGCAAGCACCAGAAGGAGGCGGCCGAGCTGGCCAAGTTCCTGACCAGCGCGCAGGGCCAGATCGGCGCGTACAAGGCGGTCGGCAACCTGCCGTCGAACCCGCAGGCGCTCACCGACCCGGCCGTGGCCGACTCGACCAACGACTACTTCAGCAAGGCCCCGGTCGGCAAGATCTTCGCCGCCGGCGCCACCGACCTGAAGCCGGTCTACCTCGGCCCGAAGAACAACGCGGTCCGCACCGCCGTGGAGAACACGCTGCGCGCCGTGGAGCAGGGCAAGTCGGCCGACGAGCAGTGGCAGGCGGCCTTGAAGAACGGTGCGGCCGCCGGTAAGTGACCCGGCTGAGCCGCCCGCGGGTGGCGCCGGCAGCCCCGTGCTGCCGGCGCCACCCGCGGTGCCCGCAGAGCCCGGCGTCATCCGTGTGGCGGGTGACGCCGGCTGAGGAGAAGGACTCCCGATGAGCCTCGACCTGCACGCCACGGCGCCGCCCGAGCCCCGCCCGCCGCGCGCCCGCACCTCGCACCGCCGCGCCAGCTCGGCCACCAAGCTGGACCTGAAGTACTCGCCCTACCTGTACGTCCTGCCGTTCTTCCTGATCTTCGCCGTGTTCAGCGCGTACCCGATCGCCTACACGGTCTGGATCGCGTTGACCGACCGGTCCCCGCTGAACGCGACGATCTCGTTCGTCGGGATGGACAACTTCGTCGAACTGATCACCGACGACCCGCAGTTCTGGAACGCGGTGGTGAACACGTTCGGCATGTTCGTGCTCTCCACCGTGCCCCAGCTGATGCTGGCGCTCATGCTGGCCAACGCGTTGAACCGGAGGCTGCGCGCGCAGACCTTCTTCCGGATGGCCATCGCGATGCCGATCATCACCTCGACCGCGGTGGTCGCGCTGATCTTCTCGATGATCTACGCCAAGGACTTCGGCCTGGTCAACTGGCTGCTGGACAGCGTCGGCCTGGACCCGATCGACTGGCGGGCGAACCGCTTCGCCTCCTGGTTCGCCATCTCCACCATGGTCGACTGGCGCTGGGTCGGCTACAACGCGCTGATCTACCTGGCCGCGATGCAGTCGATCAGCAAGGACATGTACGAGGCCGCGGCGCTGGACGGCGCCTCCCGGCGACGCCAGTTCTGGTCGATCACCGTCCCGCAGCTGCGTCCCACGATCATCTTCACGCTGATCATCTCGACCATCGGCGGGCTCCAGCTCTTCACCGAGCCGCTGTTGTTCACCAGCGGTTCCGGCGGTCTCTCCGGGGGCTCGGAGGGGCAGTTCCAGACCATCACGATGTACCTGCTCGACGTGATGAACCAGCGCTTCCGGTGGGGTTACGCCGGGGCGGTCGCGCTCGTGCTCTTCGTGCTCATCGCGCTGATGTCGACGGTCAACTACCTGCTGGCCCGACGCATCAGCTCCGACAAGTGAAGGTGACGAGATGACGACCACCACGCTTCGTCCCCCCGCCCGGCCGCCCGCGCCGGCCAAGGGCACCCACCAGGCCGAGCGGCTCTGGAAGGCCAGCCCGCTGACCTGGTTCGGGCTGGTCCTCGGGGTGCTCCTGTCGCTGTTCCCGTTCTACTGGATGATCGTGATCGCCTCGCGCACGAACGACGCGGCCAACTCCTGGCCACCGCCGTTCCTGCCCGGCGGCAAGCTCGGCGAGAACATCGAACGGGTGCTGGCCAACGGCGACGCCAACGTCGTCAAGGGCCTGATGAACTCGTTCCTGGTCTCCGGGACGATCACCATCGCCACGGTCTTCTTCGGCTCGCTGGCCGGCTTCGCGTTCGCCAAGCTCCGGTTCCGGGGCAAGAACGCGCTGCTGCTGATCATCCTCGCCTCGATGATGGTGCCGATCCAGCTCGGCGTGCTCCCGCTCTACATCCTGATGGCGAAGCTCGACTGGCTGAACACCATGCCGTCGGTCACCGTGCCGTTCCTCATCGGCGGCTTCGGGATCTTCATGATGCGCCAGTACGCCGAGCAGGCGGTCCCGAACGAGCTGATCGAGGCCGCCCGGGTGGACGGCTGCTCCACCTGGAGGGTCTACTGGCACGTGGTGATGCCCGCGCTGCGTCCCGCCGCCGCGGTGCTGGGCCTGCTCACCTTCATGGAACAGTGGAACCAGTTCTTCTGGCCGTTCGTGGTGCTGGCCGACCCGTCCAACCCGACGGTCCAGATCTCGCTGCGCAGCCTGAACACCGCCTACTTCGCCGACAACTCGCAGATCTTCGCCGGTACGTTGATCGCGACCCTGCCCCTGTTCGTCGTGTTCGTTCTGTTCGGCCGCCAGATCATCGGCGGCATCATGGAAGGCGCCGTCAAGTCGTGAGCAACCCAGCCAGCCCGCCCGCCGTCGGCGTCCTCGACGAGGGCCCGGCCCTGACCTTCCCGCCCGGCTTCCTCTGGGGCGCGGCCACCGCCGCCTACCAGATCGAGGGCGCCGCTGCGGAGGGTGGCCGTACGCCGTCGATCTGGGACACCTTCAGCCACACCGAGGGTCGGACGGTCGCCGGGCACACCGGCGACGTGGCCTGCGACCACTACCACCGGATGTCGGACGACGTGCGGCTGATGGCCGACCTGGGGCTGCGGTCCTACCGTTTCTCCGTCTCCTGGCCGCGGGTGCAGCCGGGCGGCACCGGCACGGCCAACCAGGAGGGGATGGACTTCTACCGCCGCCTGGTCGACGAGCTGCTCGGCCACGGCATCGAGCCGTGGGTGACGCTCTACCACTGGGACCTGCCCCAGCCGCTGGAGGACGCCGGCGGCTGGCCGGCCCGGGACACCGCCGGCCGGTTCGCCGAATACTCGCAGCTGGTCGCCGACGAGCTGGGCGATCGGGTGAAATACTTCACCACGCTGAACGAGCCGTGGTGCTCGGCGTTCCTCGGCTACGGCTCCGGCGTGCACGCGCCGGGCCGCTCCGACGGGGCGGACGCGGTCCGCGCCGGGCACCACCTGATGCTCGGGCACGGGCTGGCGGTGCAGGCGGTGCGGGCGTCGCGCCCGCAGGCGGAGCTGGGCATCACGGTGAACCTCTACCCGGTCACCCCGGCCACCGACTCGGCGGCCGACGCCGACGCGGCCCGCCGGATCGACGCGCTGGCCAACCGCTTCTTCCTCGACCCGGTGCTGCGCGGCGCGTACCCGGCCGACCTGGTCGCGGACCTGCGCGGCGTGACCGACCTCGGGCACGTCCGCGACGGCGACCTGAAGACCATCTCCACCCCGCTGGACATGGTCGGGGTCAACTACTACAGCCGGCACGTCGTCGCCGCGCCGGTCGAGGGCGGCGAGCCGGAGCCCTACTGGCGGGCGCCGTCCTGCTGGCCGGGCAGCGAGGACGTCCGGTTCGTCACCCGCGGCGTGCCGGTGACCGACATGGACTGGGAGATCGACGCCCCGGGCCTGACCGAGACGCTGGAGCGGGTCCACCGGGAATACACCGACCTGCCGCTCTACGTCACCGAGAACGGCTCGGCTTTCGTCGACGAGCTGGTCGACGGCCGGGTCGACGACCCGGAGCGGCTGGGCTACTTCGCCGCGCACCTGCGCGCGGCACACGCCGCGATCGAGGCCGGGGTGCCGCTGAAGGGCTACTTCGCCTGGTCACTGATGGACAACTTCGAGTGGGCCTGGGGCTACACGAAGCGGTTCGGCATGGTCTATGTCGACTACGACACTCAGGCCCGGATCGCGAAGTCCAGCGCCAGGTGGTACGCCGACGTGATCCGACGCAACGGCCTGGCCGCACAATAAGCTGGGCCAGCCAGTAACGGGCGGCCCCGGCGCCGGAGCCTCAACCGGTGCCGGGCCCGCCCGCCCGTCGGAGGAGCACAGACGATGACAACGCAGCGCACCCGCTCGCTCGGGCGCCCGACCCTCGACGCGGTCGCGGCCCGCGCCGGCGTCGGGCGCGGCACGGTCTCCCGCGTGGTCAACGGCTCGCCGCAGGTCAGTCCGGAAGCCCGGGCCGCCGTCCAGCAGGCCATCGCCGAGCTGGGGTACGTGCCCAACCGGGCCGCCCGGGCGCTGGTCACCCAGCGCACCGACTCGGTGGCCCTGGTGGTCTCCGAGTCGGGGGAGCGGGTCTTCACCGAGCCGTTCTTCGCGGCCATCGTCCGGGGCGTCAGCTCCGGGCTGCTGGAGACGCCGATGCAGCTCTGGCTGGCCATGGTGCAGTCGCCGATCGAGCGGGAGCGGGTCGAGCACCACCTGACCAACCAGCACGTGGACGGCGTGCTGCTGCTCTCCCTGCACGACTCCGACCCGCTGCCCACGCTGCTGGAGGAGCGCGGCCTGCCCGCGGTGCTCGGCGGCCGGCCGGCCCGGATGCTGCACCCGAACGCCCAGCCGGCGTGGTTCGTCGACGTGGACAACGTCGGCGGCGCCCGGCGGGCGGTGGAGCACCTGTTCGTCCAGGGACGGCGACGGGTCGCCACCATCGCCGGCCCGCAGGACATGGGCGCCGGCCTGGCCCGCCTCTCCGGCTACCGGGAGGCGGTGCGGGCCGCCGGGGGCGCGGTCGAGTCGGGCCTGATCGCATACGGGGACTTCAGCGAGGGCAGCGGCACCGCCGCCATGCGCCGGCTGCTGGACGCCTGCCCGGATCTGGACGCCGTCTTCGTCGCCTCCGACCTGATGGCCTTCGGCGCGTTGCGCGCGCTGCGCGAGGCCGGTCGCCGGGTGCCCGAGGACGTGGCGGTGATCGGCTTCGACGACGCCCCGATCGCCCGCCAGGCGGAGCCGCCGCTGACCACGGTGTTCCAACCGGTGGAGGAGATGGGCCGGCAGATGGCCCGCATGCTCGTCTCGCGCATCCGCGGCGACGAGGTGCCCTCACCACACGTGCTGCTGGACACCGAGCTGATCCACCGCGCCTCCGCCTGACCCGGCCGCGTCGGTGGGGCAGGTCAGGACCAGCGGCGCAGCTCCCGCCGGGCCAGCGACGCCCGGTGCACCTCGTCCGGCCCGTCGGCGAGGCGCAGCGTGCGGGCCTGGGCCCAGAGCGCCGCGAGCGGCGTGTCCTGGCTGACGCCGGCCCCGCCGTACGCCTGGATCGCCTTGTCGATCACCCACTCGGCCATCGCCGGTGTGGCGATCTTGATGGCCTGGATCTCGGTGTGCGCGCCCTTGTTGCCCACCGTGTCCATCAGCCACGCGGTCTTGAGCACCAGCAGCCGGGCCTGCTCGATCCGGACCCGGGACTCGGCGATCCACTCCCGCACCACGCCCTGCTCGGCGAGCGGGCGGCCGAACGCGACCCGGTCGAGGGCGCGCCGGCAGAGCAGCTCCAGCGCCCGCTCGGCCATGCCGACCAGCCGCATGCAGTGGTGGATCCGGCCCGGGCCGAGCCGGGCCTGGGCGATGGCGAAGCCGGTGCCCTCGGCGCCGACCAGGTTCGCCGCCGGCACCCGGACGTCGGAGAAGTCGATCTCGGCGTGCCCGCCGTGCGGGGCGTCGCTGTAGCCGAAGACGGTCATCCCGCGCCGTACCGTGACGCCCGGGGTGTCCCGGGGGACCAGGATCATGCTCTGCTGGCGGTGCCGGTCGGCGTCCGGGTCGGTCTTGCCCATCACGATGAAGATCTCGCAGCGCGGGTCCATCGCGCCGGACGACCACCACTTGCGGCCTTCGACGACGTAGTGGTCGCCGTCCCGGGTGATCCGGGTGGCGATGTTCGTCGCGTCCGAGGAGGCGACCTCCGGCTCGGTCATGCAGAACGCGGAGCGGATGTCGCCGGCGAGCAGCGGCGTGAGCCAGCGGTCCCGCTGCGCGTCGGAGCCGAACTCGGCGAGCAGCTCCATGTTGCCGGTGTCCGGCGCGGCGCAGTTGAGCGCCTCCGGGGCGAGGTGCGGGCTGCGCCCGGTCAGCTCGGCCAGCGGCGCGTACTGGAGGTTGGTCAGGCCGGCGCCGTAGCGCGCGTCCGGCAGGAACAGGTTCCACAGGCCGCGGGCCCGGGCCTCGGCCTTCAACTCGTCCATCACCGGCGGGCGGGCCCACGGGTCGCCGGCGGCCAGCACCTGCTCGTGGTGCACCGCCTCGGCCGGCAGGACGCACTCGGTGAGGAACGCCTCCAGCCGCTGCCGCAGCTCGACCGTCCGGTCGTCGTACGCGAACTCCATCATTTCTCCCTCACCGCGTGCAGACCGTGCGCGACCAGCGGCGCCACCATCTCGCCGATCCGGTCGAAGCCTTCGCCCAGCGTCTGCCCGAGGGTGTGGCGGTAGTGGATGCCCTCGCAGATCACCGCCAGCTTGAAGCAGCCGAGCGCCACGTGCCAGTGCAGCGGGCCGACGTCGACGTCGCTGCGCCCGGCGTAGCGGTCGATCAGCTCGGCCCCGGTGGGGAAGCCGGCGCGGGGGCCGATGCCGTCGGCCACCGGGTTGCCCTCGGCGTGCTCGCTGTCGCCCAGCACGTCCCAGTAGGTGAGCAGCAGGCCGAGATCGGCGAGCGGGTCGCCGAGCGTGGCCATCTCCCAGTCGAGCACGGCCCGCACCGCCACCGGGTCGACGGAGGCGAGCAGGTTGTCGAGCCGGTAGTCGCCGTGCACGATCCGGCCCGCGTTCGCCCCCTCCGGCACGCTGCCGGCCAGCGCGTCGCGCAGCTCGTCGACGCCGGGCAGCGGGCGGCTGCGGGAGCGGTCGAGCTGGCCGGCCCAGCGGCGGACCTGCCGGGCCAGGTAGCCGTCCGGGCGACCGAAGTCGGCGAGCCCGACCTCGGCGGGCTCCACCCGGTGCAGCGTGGCGAGCGTGTCCATCATCGCCAGGGCGAGGTCGCGCCGCTGCTCGGCGGTGAGCGCGTCGGTCTGCTCCCGCCGCCGGTAGACCTCGCCGTCGACCTTGGCCATCAGGTAGAACGGCGCGCCGATGACGCTGTCGTCGGCGCAGAGCAGCAGCGCCTCCGGGACCGGCACGCCGGTCGGGGCCAGCGCCGAGATCACCCGGTGTTCCCGGGCCATGTCGTGCGCGGTGGCCAGCACGTGCCCGAGCGGGGGCCGGCGCAGCACCACCTCGCGGTCGCCGGCCCGCAGCAGGTAGGTCAGGTTGGACTTGCCCCCGGCGATGAGCCGCGCGGACAGCGGCCCGGCCAGCTCCGGCCGGTGCGCGGCCAGGTGGGCGGCGAGCCGGTCGAGGTCGAGCCCGCGGGGGGCCGGACCGGTCGGGGGCCGGGCGGCGTCGACGGCCGGATCGGTCATCCGGATAGTTGATGGCAGCTCAGCTTTGTTGTCAAGGTCGGATTTTCCCCGCGGGACATGCCGCTGCAACGGGGGCGAAATGGTCAGCCGGCAGGCTGGGCCCCAGCCTGCCGGCCGTCGCCGGCCCGCCGAGCGTAGGGGATCAGACATGCTGCTGAGAGTTCGGGTGACCCTGCCGGACCGACCGGGCACGCTCGGCCAGGTGGCCCGGACACTCGGCGTCTCCGGCGCCGACATCGTCCAGGTGGTGGTGCTGGAACGGCTCGGCGGGCGGGCGGTGGACGACTTCACCGTAGTCTGGCCGGGCGCGGCGCGGGTGGAACGGCTGCTCGCCGGGCTGGCCGCGATCCCCGGCGTCCGGGTGGACGGGGTGTGGCGGGCGATCGGCGCGCCGACCACCACCGGGCAGGACGCGGAACTGCTCGCCCAGGTGGCGGCGAACCCGACCGACGGGGTGGCCACGCTCGTCGACGCGGTCCCGGGTCTGCTCGCCGCGGACTGGGCGGTGGCCGCCGTGGTGCCGCTCGACTGGGCCTCGCGCAGCGGCGAGGGCGCCTCGGCCACGGTGGGGCACGCGAGCTGGCGGGCGCCGGCGCCGCCCCGGTTGCCCGAGGTGACGCCGCTGCGGGCCCGCGCGATGACCAGCCCGGACGGGCACCACTACGCGGTCGCGCCGTTCGGCCGCGCCGGCCTGGTGCTGGTGGTCTCCCGCGACCACAGCGAGCCACTCTCGGCCGCCGCGTTCCACTCCACCGAGGTGGACCGGCTCGCCCAGCTCGTCCGCGCCAGCGCGGTGATCCTCGGCGACCGGCTCGACCTGGTGGGCGCGCCGCCGGTGACCACGATCACCTGAGCCGGCGGCGGCCCGTCACCGGGGGGCAACGGGGGCGCAACAGGCGACCGGCATGGTCGGTGGTGAGGAAGGGAGACAACCATGGCGCTGTGGCGGATCCGGGCCACCGTGGACGACCGACCGGGCTACCTGTCGGTGCTCACGGCGAGCCTCGCGTTGCGCGGGGTCAACATCCTCACCGTGCAGGTGCACACCACCGAGGTCGGTGCGGTCGACGACTTCCTGGTCGACGCGCCGGAGCAGGTCACCGAGGCCGAGCTGCGGGCCGCGGTGGAGCGGGGGCGGGGCCGGGACTGCTGGGTCGCGCGCAGCGAGGCGCGTGGGCTGGCCGACGAGCCGACCCGGGTGCTCGGGTTGGCCGGTCGGCTGGTCCGCGACCCGGAGGCGGCCGGCGCGACGCTGCGTACGCTGCTCGGCGCCGACGTGGTGACCTGGCGTCCCGCGCCCGTCGCCGCGCCGGGTGGGGTGGGCGGCACCACGATGGTGCTCGCCGATCCGGCGGGCGGCGCCTACGAGCTGCGCCGCCGGGAGCCGAGCTTCACCCCGGCCGAGTACGCCCGGGCGCAGGCCCTGGTCGAGCTGGCGGCGACGCTGGGCCGGCGGGACACCGACCGGGTCACAGTGGTGCTGCCGGACGGCGCCGAGGTGTCGGTGCGGCCGGCCACCGCCGACGACGTGCCGGCCGTACGCGAGCTGCACGCCGGTTGTTCGGCGCGGAGCCGGCAGCGGCGCTACCTGAGCGGGGCGGCGGACCCGTCGCCGGCCCGGCTGCGCCGGCTGCTGGAGCCGGCCCGGGGGACGACCCTGCTCGTCACGACCGGCTCCGGCGGGGCGGCGGAGCCGGTGGTGGCGATGGCCAACCTGCTCGGCGAGGGGGACGAGGCCGAGGCGGCGCTGCTGGTCCGCGACGACTGGCAGCGTCGGGGCCTCGGGTCGGCGCTGCTGCGCCGGCTGCTCGGCCACGCCGACCGGGCCGGTTACGCAGCCGTGCTGCTGCACGTGCAGGCCGAGAACACGCCGATGCTGCGTACGCTGCGCCGGCTGGACCGGCCGACGGCTCTGGAGCGCGACGGCGGGTTGCTGACCGCGACCGTGCCGCTGGCTCCCGTTCCGGCGTCCCCGGACGGCCATGGCGCGGGGCCGGCGCCGGCCGGCTGTGGCGCGGCGCCGGCCCTGCCGGCGCAGGCCGGCCACGGCTTGCCGAGCCAGCGGTCCGGTCCGATCTGATCTGACGGCCGCCCAGGCCGGGCCCTCGGGCGAGCCGCAACGGCGCGGCACGTCGCGGGGCCGGGCGGAGGGGGCCGCAACCGGCGCCTTCCGGCGCCACCCTGACCGACCTCCGATGCGGGGGACGGTGACACGGCGGGGCCCCCGGTGCGGGGGCCCCGTTCGTGTCACCGGGCGGCAGGCAGAACGACCGGGTCATGTGACCGCCCCCACCAAAGCGACCAGTATGCATAGAGTCGGCGACCGTGACTGAAGCCTCGGGGCAACTGGGACTGGGACATGGCAGTGCTTTCGGCGAGCGGGGGGTAGCGAAGAGACTGGGAACGCTCAGCCGGTACACGGCACTGAGCGGTCGGCGGTTGCTGGAGATCGGTTGTGGGGATGGCACGTACACGATGCGGTTGGTGAACGCGTTCGAGCAGATCGAGGCGGTCGACATCCAGCAGGACCGGTTGGAGTTGTTCCGGGAGCGGCTGGCGGGGGATCCGGTGGCGGCGCAGAAGATCAACGTGCGGGAGTTGTCCGCCACCGAGCTGGACTACCCGGATGAGAGTTTCGACCTGGTCACCGCCATCGAGGTGGTGGAGCACATCGATGATCTCGATGCGGCGTTGCGGCAGGTGCACCGGGTGCTGGTGCCGGGTGGCCGGTTCGCGTTGACCACTTCCAACCGGTGGTTCCCGATCGAGACGCACGGTTTCCTGATCCGAGGCAAGCGGTACCGGCCGGCACGGGGTCCGTTCCTGCCGTGGATCGTCCCGCTGCACCGGCGGCTGGCCGATGCGCGTTCCTTCACCGCTCGGGGCTTGTCGGGGCAGCTCCGCCGGGCGGGGTTGGAGACGGGGGCGGTGGACTACATCATGCCGCCGTTCGACCGGTCCGGCTTCGGTCAGCGGATCCGGCCGGTGACCGACGCGATCGAACGGTCGCCGCTGAAGTTCTTCGGCATGGCCCTGGCGGTGGTGGCCCGACGACCGGACTGACCAAGGAGTCTCGACCCTGCTCGCAAGCCCGGCGGACACGGCCCAGGATGGCCACCGCCGGGCTTCGTGCATCCGTCGCGACTCGACAGGCCACGGGCCGAGGATGCCGGGTGTGGAACGTGTGTAGGAGCCGCATGATCGGCGTCGGTCGAATTCAGGTATTCGATCGTGGTCACGTAGCGCCATCCGCACTGCACCTTTTGCAGTGATAAAAACCTTTGATCCTAGCTGTTTGTGATAGTTGTTGACCCGAGACTTGCTAACTGGATAGCTTGTTCAGGGACAACAGTTGATCGATGACAATCAGCAATTTCAACGGGGGATGCGTGAGTCACGATGGCTGACTGAAAATTTCTGAGCCCCGGCGCAGGTGGCGTCTATCTAGGCGCGGTCGACTGCTGCCGATCACGGCCCCAGGCTGGGCCGTTTCCGCCGCTCGCGAAGGCGAATTTCGCATCGACCGCGAGTTATCGCTGCTGCGATAATCTGCGAAGATTTATGCGCATCATTCGAGCATTCAGCGCTAGCGATAAATCGCCTGCCAGCTTTCTTGCATCCTGAGTTTCTTTCCTGCTGACCTCGCGCGCTTGAGCGGGTCGGCTCTTTGTCAACCATGCCGTTCACGGTTAGCCGTTGAAGGGTGTGGCGAGTTATGTCCTTTTCCTGGCGGATCGGCCGTCGGGTGGGGTGTTGAAGAGGGAGTGTTGATGGGTCAACGTCGAGTGGCTGTGGGAGTGGCGTCCGCGCTGCTGGCCACGTCGGTGCTGGCGGTTCCGCCGGCTGCGTCATCCGCTGCGCCCGCGGCGCCGCAGAAGGAGGTGTCGGAGGCGCCGCAGGTGTCGCCGCGGTCGTCTTCGAAGGTGTGGTTGTTCGACTCGCCGCAGCGCGCGGTGACGCGGGCCGCTGCGGGGGCGGCGCCGTCGGTGCCCAAGGGCACCGGGCCGGTGCGCAACGGCACCCTGGTGTCGTTCTCGCTGGCTGACCGGATGGAGGTGAAGGTCAACGTCGGGTCCGGGAACCTGATGGTGAACACCACCGACCTGACCCTGCCCGGGATCGCCGGGAACGTGACGCTGGGCGCGTCGTTCAACAGCCTCATGCTGGGCAGCGACCTGTCGACGGGCGCGCACGGGCCGGGTTGGCGAACCCGGGCCGGGCAGGACGTGAAGCTGTATCCGGCCGATGACAGCTCGGTCACCTACGCCGCGGCCGACGGCGTGGTCGGGAAGTTCACCTGGACCGGGTCGGCCTACACGACGCCGGGTGAGTTCAAGGCCAAGCTGGTCAAGAACGGCACCGGGTGGAAGCTGACCGAGAACGACAGCGGCAAGGAGTTGTTCTTCACCTCCGACGGTCTGCTGGACAAGACCGAGGACCGTAACGACAACGTCACCGACTACACCTACAGCGGCGGGCAGCTCACCCAGGTCGTCTCCGACCGGGGAAGTCAGTACGCCCGCAAGGCCACGGCCACGTTCGTCAACGGCCGGTTGAAGACGTACGAGCAGAGCGACGCCTACAACGTCATCCGGACGGTGTCCTACAAGTACGACGCCAACAACCGGCTGCAGGCGATCGACCTGCTGGGAGCGACGCGGCAGTGGGCGTTCGAGTACAGCGCCGCCGGTGACCTGGTCAAGATCTGGTCCAAGGACGACCTCTACAGCGTCGTCACCTACGACGGGCAGCACCGGGTCACCTCGTTCACCCAGGTCACCGACACCACCACCGGCCAGGGTGCGACCACCCGGCTCTCATACCCCACGTCGTCGCAGACGATGATGGCCGACCCGCGCCAGGACCTGGCGCAGCCGGTCGCGTCGGTGCCGCACACCACCTACGACCTGAACAGCGACAAGCGGGTCACCAAGGCCACCGACCCGGCCGGCAACGAACGGTCCAAGACCTACACGACGTTCCAGGACGTGGCCACCGACGTCAGCCCCGAGGGCAGCACGACCACCAACACCTACGGCGCCAACGCCGGCCAGTCGCTGACCAAGTCGGCCTCACCATCCGGCGCCAGCGCCTCCGCCGCCTACGCCAATGCGGCGACCTCGACGAACCCGACGGCGAACTTCCAGCCGTCCTCGTCGATCGACACCCAGAGCAACAGCTCGACCTACACGTACAACGGCGCCGGCAACCGCACCTCCACCGCCGACGCCTTGGCCGCGAAGGCCGACGTCGACTACAACACCGACGGCACCGTCAAGACCTCCACCGACCCGGCGAACACCGGCAACCCCACCACCTACACCTATGACAGCGACAAGCAGATCACCACGCTGACCCCGCCCACCGGCAACGGGCTGGCGGTCAAGACGTTCACCTACGACGTCCTCGGCCGCACCCGGACCGTCGCCCAGGGCGGCTGCACCACCACCTACGACTGGACCAAGGACGACCGGCTGGAGAAGACCAGCTACTCCGGCTGCGGCGCCAACCTCACCCCCGTCACCTACGAGTACGGGCGCGCCGGGAACCTGCAGAGCCGCACCGACGCCACCGGCACCACCACCTGGGAGTGGGACAACCTCAACCAGCTGCGCAAGCGCACCAACCCCGGCGGCGTGACGCTGCTCTACGACCACGACCTCGCCGGGAACCTCACCGGCATCACCGACGGCCGTGGAACCACCAAGCACATCTACAACACCCGCAACTGGCTCGTCGGCACCGAGACCGCCAGCGGCACCCGCTACAACTACTCCTACGACAAAGACGGCAACCGCCTCAACACCTTCTTCGCCGCCAACGTCAACAACAGCGTCTACGCCCTGCGCGTCAAGACCACCTACGACAAGTCCGACCGGCCCACCCGCATCACGGCCACCCGCAACTCCGCCGCCCCCGCGACGGTGTTCGACGTGACCTACTGCTACGCCAAGTACACCTCCGGACAACCCTGCTCCACCGCCACCACCGATGACACCGGCCTGCGGCAGTGGCAGAAAGACGAAACCTCCGGGACGGTCAGCCAGTTCACCTACGACAAGGCCAACCGGCTGACCAAGGCCACCAACTACAACGGCAAAACCTACGACTACACCTACACCAAGAACGGCAACCGCGACACCGTCAAGGTCGACGGCACCACCACCCAGACCCTGACCTTCAACACCGCCAACCAGATCACCACCACCAACAACACCTACGACAACCGCGGCAACCAGACCCGCGCCAGCGCACCGTCGGTCAACCCGATCACCTACAACAACGCCAACCAGATGACCGGCGCGAACTCCAGCACCTACGCCTACGCCGGCACCGACCAGGTCGAGCTGACCCGCGCCGGCACCACCACCATGCAATACGGCTACGAAGACCAGCACGGCATGCCGTGGCTGCAGTCCTGGACCGCCGGCGGCACCACCGTCTACGTCGAACGCGACGGCCTCGGCACCCCACTCGGCCTGCGCATCAACGGCACCGACACCGCCTTCGTCCTCGACGGCCTCGGCACCCCCGTCGCCGCCGTCAAAGCCAACGGCACCCTCGCCGCCACCTACAAGTACGACCCCTACGGCAACGCCACCACCACCGACGAAACCAACCTCGGCACCAACAACATCGTCCGGTACGCTGGCGGCACCTACGACCAGGCCACCGGATTCACCAAGTTCGGCCAGCGCTGGTTCAACCCCCAACAAGGCCGCTTCACCCAACAGGACAACCTCAGCTTCGTCGGCAACCCGCTTCATGGCAATCGCTACGCCTACGCGGCATGCAACCCCGCGAACTACACTGATCCGACGGGCCGCTGCTCTACGAGTTCGATTCTGGGATTCGCCTCAGGAGCGGTTGCAGGATTTGGGGCAGCGTATGGCACCTGGGCCATGGCGGGAGTCGTCTTCGTTCCCTTTGTCGGGGGCGCGGTTCTCGTGGGCACAGGTGCGGTTGCCGGCGTTCTCGCCCTGGCCGGACTCGGCTTCTGCCTTGCGGGAGACTGAAATCGCCAAGGTCAGGCACCTGGTGCTTCTGTCGCTGCGGATCGCGGGCTCACTCGCTGTTGCTGCGACTAGTCAGATACTGGCGGCCTAAGGCTGTTCGTACTGGCCGAGCTCGGTTGGTTCTTCCTCTCGATCAGGGCCGTTGTTCTTCGCTTAAGGTGAGGTTGCGGGACCAGCTTCGCTGGTCCCGCAACCCGGGGAAGGAGTTCTCTCATGGCGGTAAGTCGTAGGCGGGTAGGACAGATGTTGTTCCTGTTCATCGTGTTGTTCGGCGTGGGTGGTCTGACGCTGGGCTGGCTGCTCGGGCAGACGAATCTGTCGCAGTGGGTCAAGATCACGGCAACGCTGGGCTACGCGATCTGCGGCGGCGGCGTCGCAGCCCTCATCTACCTGCGGCAGCGTTGAGCGGGCGGCTCGTCAGCTTTCGTCCATTGTGGTTCTGGGACTGCAACCGATCCCCTGGCCGGCCGGGGCGCGGCTGCCGGGGCCGTACCCAGTCGGCGATTCTCCCGGGTCCGTGGTCACCGGACACGACAGATCCACCCACCCGCACCGCGTCGTCGGCGACACCGCCCTCGCCGTAGACTGCCAACACCCGCTCCGCGGCGTGCGTCCTGACCCACACGCTCAGCATATGCGCCAGCAGCGTAAGCGAGGGCACCGCGACCACCACCAGCCCCCGACGGGCACAACCGCACCCCGGCGCCCAACCCGACGAGCGACTTCCCGCTACCGCAGGCCGCCCGCATCCGGGCACGACCACCATCGCCCAGTGCCGCGACGATGTGATCCACCGCGTCCTGCTGGTATGACCTCAACTTCGGAGGCACCTCACCAACGCCATCAGCGGTGATGTCCGCTGACGGGGCGGGACTGCGTAGATTTCCGTGTTCGACCCAGCTGCAACCCCACCAGCTACATTGATCCCACGGGCCAGCTGTTCTCGCCAGGTCTGCTGCACCGACCGCCCGGACGGTGGATGTTGGGTGGGGTCAGCGGCGGGCGCGGCTGGATTCGAAGTAGCCGACCGGGTTCCGCGACAGGTGCGGCTTCGTGGTCGGGTGGCCGACCCGAGGGTCGCCGGTGAGCAGGCTGCCCTCGATGGCCTGCCGGTCGTCGCACTTGGTGATGCCGGTGATCGTCGCGACCGCGAGGACCGTACCGTCGAGGTTGATGATCTGCACCCCGTCCTGGTCGAGCACTCGGTCGGCCTTGAGTTTCCATGCGCCGCGGCCGGCCTCGAATGCCTCGGCCTCGGTCATGCCCTCGCGGTAGCCGATGTGGGTGCGGCCGAGGCAGTCTTAAGTCGGGTCGCACGGCTCGTAGTGACTCAGTCGAATCTGGATCAACACTGCCTCCTCTAACTGTTGAACTACACCCGGGGCAAATGGCACCAGCACGCAAGGTCAACGCCAGCAGGGTCGTGTCGGGCGGGCGGCCACCAGCTCGGGCGCTGGTCGCGGTCGGCGGCTTACGTGGTGACCTCGCCGGCTTGGTCGTGCTGATGGCCGCAGCGGCGGCACGGAGTTCAGGCCAGTCGCAGGCGGTGTCTACCCGGCAGCGCCCACCGCTGACGCTCGTGTTGGGCCAGCTCAGGCGATGTCAGCGGGATCGGACAGGCGTATGGCAGTAGCCGCCGGCGCCGAGCTGGGCGAGCTCGCTGCCGCCTGAGACAGCAGAGCGTCCCGGGCCGCGTGGATCCGGGGCGCTCTCGGAGCCGGTTCGGTCAGCCGCGCTCGCCGACCTGGGCGACGAACGCCCGCCAGGACACCGGCTCGAAAGTGAGCGCAGGGCCGGTCGGATCCTTCGAGTCCCGCACGCCGACGACGCCGGGAAGGTTGTCGGCGACCTCCACGCAGTTGCCGCCGTTGCTGCCGCTGCGGGTGCTCTTGCGCCACGACGCGCCGGTCATGTCCATGATCCTGCCGCTTTCCTGATGAGTTCGAGGGAGTCGCGGCGTGGGAGCGCCACGCCGCAGATGCGGTCCCACCGCTTTTCGAGCATAGCAATGTCCTCGGGCCGGTCGGTTACCTGCGCGGTGAGCTGCCCGTCCGCGCACGCGGCACAACCTCCGCCCGGCTGGCGGGCGAGCACGAACGGCCCCGTCAGGCCCGTGTAGATTCCCACGCTCTCCGGAACGATGTGCACCTGCACATGCGGCAACTCGGCACACTCGGCGAAGTGCGCGAGCTGCGCCGCGATCATACTTTCCTGCCCGTCACCCACGCGCCGAATAACCGTCCCGTCAAGGACCACCGTCACCAACGGCGGCGGGTCCCTCCGCAGCAGCGCCTGTCGCGCGAGCCTGGCCGTGACGAGCCGGTCGACCACATCCGCGCTCAACAGCTCGTCGGCAAGCGTCGCCCGCGCGAACTCGGGCGTCTGAAACAGACCGGGCATCCATGCTGGCTCATACCAACGAATGGCTGTAGCACGTTGCTCTTCATCGATCCACTCACGAAGCCAGATCGGCGCGCCGAGCCGCTCCAGCAAACGTGAGTACAGCCCGTTCGTGCTGAGCGCCTGGTCCACGGCGGCAACGTAGTCCGCCTTCAGCGGGCGAGCGCCGCTCTCGACGTTGCCCACGTGCGTGCCCGAATAGTTGATGAGCTTCCCAAAGTCTTCTTGACTCATCCCGCGCGCCGTCCGCGCTGCGCGAAGCTCCGCCAATAGGAAGTCAGCGCCAGACTTCACCGCGCCCTCACCACCCCTTCAGACTCCTGGCGTTTCCTTCGCGTCCCCGCAACCACCATCACACCCGGTTCAACGTGCGCTTTTGCCTTCCGACGCTAGCGGCTTGCCGTCCAACCTGGAACAGACGGCGCGGCCGGCAGGGACCACCCGAGACCCGGCGACCGTGTCAGTCGGGGGACCGCCTCGTCCGGCAGGCACCAGCGCGGGGCGGTCCCTCTTCCAGGTTCCGCCGATGAGAGGAGGGCTGTCCGTGCCCGAGAAGAAGCCGACACCCGAGCCGACGCCGGCCGTGCCGCCGGTCCGACCGAACCGCGTTCCGTCGTCGCGCTGGCTGTCGTCGCCGGCAACGACGACCCTCTTGCCGCGACCGGGTGGCCGCCGGTGACCGGGCTGCGCCGTCGCCGGCCGGAGGCGTCCGCGCTGCGTGCCGGCGACGTCCTGCACCTGACTCGGGAGGCGTCGCCGCAGTTCGCCCGGCCGATATGGGTCCGGCTGATCCGGGTGCTGGACTGGACGACGTACGACGGTTGGTGGTGGGTCGACGTCTACCAGCTCGGCCCGGACGGCAACGCGACCGCCCGCCGGTCGCTGTTCCTGCGGCGGAGCGGGGTGCGCGTGCTGACCCCACCGCCGCCGGTGTCGCAGCGCCGCCCGCGCGTCGGCGCTCTCGGGTGATGGCCCGCCGCCCCGGCCCCGCCGACCACGTCCCCTCGCGGCCCACCTGGCGCTGCCGCGCCTGCGGGGTGGCCTGGCCGTGCTCGACGGCGAAACTGAACCTCCTCGCGCGCTACCGCGAGCGGAGGGCCGAGTTGCGGGCGTACCTCCTGACCCTGCACGAGAGCGCAGCCGAGGAACTGGCCGAGCTGGACAGCGGCCGGCGCCCGGCGGACCTCGAAGACCGCTTCACCGCCTGGGCCGAGCCTCGCGGCTGACCCGCCCCGACCGACCCGCCCCGGCGGCCGAGCGGATGTGCGTCGCCGCCAACCCCGGCTGCTCAACCAGGCCGCGTGTTAAGAAGGGGCCCCTGCTCTACGCGAGGCGTTAACAGGTGGCCCCTCCTTACACCGATCAGGTGGCCGGGTAGCTGCTGTGGTCGGGGAAGTTGCCGTGGAGCCGGTCGTCGCCGCCGACGGTGACGGCGTGCACCAGCAGGTCGCCGCCGACGAAGGCGCCCTTCCAGGAGGCGCCCCGGCCGCCGAACGGCTCGTCCCGGTCGCCCCGGGAGCGGGGCTTGTTGATGCCGACCTTGAACGCCTGGAGGTCCATCGCCAGCTTGCCGGCCAGCTCCTCGTCGTCGCAGGCGAGCGACGCGACGAGCGCGCCGTTGGAGGCGTTCATGGCGGCCAGCAGCTCGTCGGTGGTGTCCACCACGACGATGGTGTCCACCGGGCCGAACGGTTCGGCGTGCATCAGGCGGGACCGGCCGGGCGGGGCGAGCAGCACGGCCGGGGCGACGTACGCCGAGGTATCCTGCCCGTCCAGGAACGGCGCTCCGTCGAGTTTGCCGCGGTGCAGCGGCACGGCGCCGCCGCGGACCGCCTCGTCCACCTTGCGCCGCAGCTCGTCGGCCTTGGCGGCGCTGATCAGCGGGCCGAAGTCCAGCTTGGGCAGCGGGTCGCCGGCGGCCCAGCCGGTGCCGACCGCGAGCGGGTGGCCGAACCGGATCGAGCGGACGACCGGCAGGTACATGTCGAGGAACTCGTCGACCAGGTCCCGCTGGACCACGAACCGGGGGTACGCGGTGCAGCGCTGCTTGCCGTACTCGAAGCCCTTGCGCAGGTGCGCGGCGAGCGTGTCCCACTGGGAGAAGTCCCAGACGCCCCAGGCGTTGAGCCCTTCCTGCTCGATGAAGTGCCGCTTGTCGGAGTCGAGCAGCGCGGCGGCGACCTTGCCGCCGTTGGAGCGCCCGCCGACGAACGCCACCGCGCCGATCTCGGGCGCGCGGACCAGCACCTCGGACAGCTCCTCGCCGCTGCCGGAGAGCAGCGTGGCGGGCAGCCCGGCGCGGCGCATCAGCGCGTGCGCGACGGTGAGGCAGGCCGCGCCGCCCTGCGACGGGGTCTTGGCGATGACCGCGTTGCCGGCCAGCAACTGCACCAGCTCGGCGTGCACCAGCACGCTCATCGGGTAGTTCCAGGAGGCGATGTTGCTGACCGGGCCGGGCAGCGGCTCGCGGCCACCGGCGAGCATCCGCTCGATCTCCCCGACATACCAGCGCACGCCGTCGAGCGCGCGGTCCACGTCGGCGCAGGCGAGCCGCCACGGCTTGCCGATCTCCCAAACCAGCAGGAGGGCGAGCAGGTCGCGGTGGGCGGTGAGCGCGTCGAGCGCGTCGACGACCCGGGCGGATCGCTCGGCGAGGTCGGTGCGCGCCCACTCGCGGTGCGCGGCGGTGGCGTGGGCGACCGCGGCGCGTGCCGCGTCGGCGTCGAGCCGGGCCAGGTTCACCAGGACCGTGTTGTCGACCGGGGTGCGGACCGCGGTGGGCGTGCCGGTCGGGCGCCACTGCCCCTCGACGAGGTTGCGCAGCGTGGCGGTGCCGTCGTCGGCGGTGGTGAAGGCCTCCGGGGTGGTGGCCACCGCGCGGGTCAGGGTGTCGGACCAGGAGGTGCCGTCGGCGAGTCTGAGAGCCATCGCGATCTCCTCAGGGTTGTCCGGGGAGCGGCGGCGTCGATGACGCCGCTGGATGTGGCGACTGTCCCGTGCGGGTCGCGCGGCGGGCAACAGCACATCGATGTGATCTAAGTTACCGGCGAGTATCGCGGAGGTCGGGGTGGTGGTCGTCTTCCCAACGGGCGGGCGCGAGATTACATTGTCAACCATCCATGGGAGCGCTCCCGCGCTCCTGCGGTCCACCCCACCACCACCGCCGCACGGCGGCCCGACCGGCACCGTCCGACGCCGATCGCGCCGCCGTGCGGCAGCCCATCCTCCACAGGAGCTCGCCATGCCCCGACCGACCCCGCCGCCGCGCGGTGGCCCGTCCCGCCGGCTGCTCGCCGCCGGCGCCGCGCTGGTGGCCGCGCTCGCCACCGCCGTGCCGCTCCCGGCCGCCGCCGCGCCGTCCGCCGCCCCGGCCGGGGCGCAGGCCGCGCCCGCGTTCAACTACGCCGAGGCGTTGCAGAAGTCGCTGTTCTTCTACGAGGCGCAGCAGTCCGGTAAGAAGCCCGCCTGGAACCGGGTCTCCTGGCGCGGCGACTCGGCGCTCACCGACGGCGCCGACGTCGGCGTCGACCTCACCGGCGGCTGGTACGACGCCGGCGACCACGTGAAGTTCGGCTTCCCGATGGCGTTCAGCACCACCATGCTGGCCTGGGGCGCGGTCGAGTACCGGGACGGCTACGTCGCCTCCGGTCAACTCAGCCACCTGCTCAACAACCTGCGCTTCGTCAACGACTACTTCGTCAAGGCGCACCCCGCCCCGAACGTCCTCTACGGCCAGGTCGGCAAGGGCGACGACGACCACAAGTGGTGGGGGCCGGCCGAGGTGCTGCCGATGGCGCGGCCCGCGTACAAGATCGATGCGAGCTGTGGCGGCGCGGACCTGGCCGGCGAGACGGCGGCCGCGATGGCCGCGTCGTCGATGGTGTTCCACCCCACCGACGCCGCCTACGCGGACAAGCTGCTCGGCCACGCCAAGCAGCTCTACACGTTCGCCGACACGGTGCGGAAGTCCTACAGCGAGTGCATCACCGACGCGGCCTCGTTCTACAAGTCGTGGAGCGGCTACCAGGACGAGCTGGTCTGGGGCGCCATCTGGCTCTACCGGGCCACCGGCGATGCCTCCTACCTGGCCAAGGCGGAGAGCGAGTACGACAAGCTCGGCACCGAGCCGCAGTCCACCACCCGCTCCTACAAGTGGACGCTCGCCTGGGACAACAAGCAGTTCGGCGCGTACGTGCTGCTGGCCAACCTGACCGGCAAGCAGAAGTACGTCGACGACGCCAACCGCTGGCTCGACTACTGGACCGTGGGCGTCAACGGGCAGCGGGTGCCGTACTCGCCCGGCGGGATGGCGGTGCTCGACTCCTGGGGCGCGCTGCGCTACGCCGCGAACACGTCGTTCGCCGCGCTGGTCTACAGCGACAAGACCACCGACGCGACCCGGAAGGCCCGCTACCACGACTTCGCCGTCCGGCAGGTCAACTACGCGCTCGGCGACAACCCGCGCAACTCCAGCTACATGATCGGGTTCGGCGCCAACCCGCCGAAGAACCCGCACCACCGCACCGCGCACGGCTCCTGGTGGGACAGCCAGACCGTGCCCACCGAGACCCGGCACGTGCTCTACGGCGCGCTGGTCGGCGGCCCGTCGGCGGCCAACGACGCCTACACCGACAGCCGCTCCGACTACGTGATGAACGAGGTGGCCACCGACTACAACGCCGGCCTCACCTCCGCGCTGGCCCGGCTGACAGGCGAGTACGGCGGCAGCCCGCGCGCCGGCTTCCCGGCCGCCGAGACGCCGGACCTGGACGAGCTGACCGTGGAGACCACGGTGATGCAGGCCGAGCCGCGGGCCACCGGGCTCAAGGCGATCATCTACAACAAGTCGGCGTTCCCGGCCCGGGCGCTCACCACCGGTAAGTTCCGGTACTACTTCCGGCCGGACGGCACCGGCCCGGTGACCGTCACGCCCGGCTACACCCAGGGCTGCCCGTCGCCGTCCACCGCCAAGCAGTTCAGCGGCGACATCTGGTACGTCGAGGTCGACTGCACCGGCTACACCATCGCGCCGGCCGGGCAGTCGCAGCACCGGATGGAGGTGCAGTTCAAGATCGGCGTACCGGAGGGCGGCACCTGGGACCCGACGAACGACCCCTCCTACCAGGCGACCGCCGGGCCGAACCGGAAGGTGCCGCTCTACTCCGGCGGCGTGCGGGTCTGGGGCGACGAGCCCGGTCCGGCCACTCCGGACACCACCGCGCCGAGCACCCCCGGCACCCCGGTCGCCTCCGCGGTCACGTCGACCGGTCTCACGCTGACCTGGCCCGCCTCCACCGACACCGGGGGCAGCGGCCTGGCCGGCTACGACATCGTCCAGACGCAGCCCGGCGGCGACGTCCTGGTGCTGCTGAAGTCCACCACGAACACCCTCGCCGTCACCGGGCTGGCGCCCCAGCAGGCGTACCAGTTCACGGTGGTCGCCCGCGACGGCGCCGGCAACCGGTCGACCGCCTCGCCGGCGCTCACGGTCACCACGGCGGCCGCCTCGACCCCGGACACCACCGCGCCGACCGCGCCCGGCACGCCCACCGCCTCCGCGGTCGGCCCGACCGGACTCACCCTCGCCTGGGGGCCGGCCACCGACGACGTCGGCGTCGTCGGCTACCGGGTCTACCGGGGCGGAACGGTGCTGGTCGGCTCCACCACCGGCACCACCCTCGCGGTGACCGGGCTGACCGCGGCCACCACGTACACGTTCACCGTGGTCGCGGTGGACGCAGCCGGCAACGTCTCGCCGGCCTCGCCCGGCGTCACGGTCACCACCACGACCGCCCCGGCCGGTGGCGGCTGCGCGGTGACCTGGACGACGAACAGTTGGGACACCGGGTTCACCGCGAACGTCACGGTCACCAACACCGGCACCACGGCGATCAACGGCTGGACGCTGGCCTTCACGTTCGGCAACGCCGGGCAGAAGGTCGGGCAGGCCTGGTCGGCGAACGTCACCCAGACCGGCACGGCCGTGACCGCCTCGAACCTGTCCTACAACGGGTCGCTGGCGGCGGGGGCGTCGACCAGCTTCGGCTTCAACGGCACCCACACCGGCGCGAACCCGAGGCCGACCGGTTTCACCCTGAACGGCTCCGCCTGCACCGTCTCCTGACCACGGATCCTCCGTGGCGTGGCCGGTCGCCCGAGTGCGGCGGCCGGCCACGCCACGCCCGCAGGCTCCCCAAAAACATTTCCGAAACTTTTCCGAAACTCTTTGTCCGGGCCAGGGCTCGGTGTAAGCATCGATGCAGCTAGATATTCCAGCCACGACGTCCAGTCGTCCTCGCCCAGACGGCTCGGGTGTTGGCCAGCAAGGAGGCCAAGATGGCAAGGAGCCCATCCGTCCAGCGCGGCGGGAGTTGGCGTCGGCGGTCGCCCGCCGTCCGCGCGCTGCTCGCCGGCGCGGTCAGCGCCGTGACCGTGGCCGCGGTGGCGGTGATGATGCCGGCGGCGAACGCCGCCGCGAGCACGCTGGGCGCGGCGGCGGCACAGTCGGGCCGCTACTTCGGCACCGCGATCGCGGCCGGCCGGCTCGGCGACTCGACCTACAGCACCATCGCGGCGCGTGAGTTCAACATGATCACGGCCGAGAACGAGATGAAGCCGGACGCCACGGAGCCGAACCAGAACCAGTTCAACTTCTCCGCCGGCGACCAGATCTACAACTGGGCGACCCAGCGGGGCCTGAAGGTGCGGGGTCACACGCTCGCCTGGCACGCCCAGCAGCCCGGCTGGATGCAGAACATGCAGGGCAGCACGCTGCGTAACGCGATGATCAACCACATCAACGGCGTGATGGCCCACTACCGGGGCAAGCTCGCCGCGTGGGACGTGGTCAACGAGGCGTTCAACGAGGACGGCAGCCGCCGCAACTCCAACCTGCAGGGCACCGGCAACGACTGGATCGAGGTGGCGTTCCGCACCGCGCGGGCGGCCGACCCGTCGGTCAAGCTCTGCTACAACGACTACAACATCGAGAACTGGTCCTACGGCAAGACGCAGGGCGTCTACCGGATGATCCAGGACTTCAAGTCCCGGGGCGTGCCGATCGACTGCGTCGGGTTGCAGACCCACTTCACCGGCGGCAGCTCGCTGCCGGGCAACTTCCAGACCACGCTGTCCAGCTTCGCCGCCCTCGGCGTCGACGTCGCCCTCACCGAGGTCGACGTCACCAACTCGTCCACCTCGCAGTACGCCGGCCTGACGCAGGCGTGCCTGAACGTGCCGCGCTGCATCGGCATCACCGTGTGGGGTGTGCGGGACAGCGACTCCTGGCGCTCCAACGAGAGCCCGCTGCTCTTCGACGGCGGCGGCAACAAGAAGGCCGCGTACACCTCGGTCCTCAACGCCCTCAACGCCGCCGCACCGACCTCCGGGCCGACCTCCGGCCCGACCACCGGCCCACCGCCGTCCGGCGGCGCCGGGCGGATCGTCGGCGTGCAGTCGGGCCGGTGCGTCGACGTGCCCAACGCCATCCAGACCAACGGCACCCGGGTCCAGCTCTGGGACTGCAACGGCCAGTCGAACCAGCAGTGGACCTACACCGCCAGCAAGCAGCTGATGGTCTACGGCACCAAGTGCCTCGACGCGAACGGCGCGGCCACCGCCAACGGCACCGGAATCATCATCTGGGACTGCAACGGCCAGTCGAACCAGCAGTGGAACGTCAACTCCAACGGCACCATCAGCGGCGTGCAGTCCGGTCGCTGCCTCGACGTCTGGGGCACCGGCAACGGCCAGCAGATCCAGCTCTACGACTGCCACGGGCAGCCCAACCAGCAGTGGCGGACCGACTTCGGCGGCGGCACCACGCCGACCCCGACGCCGACCACCACGCCGCCGTCGGGCGGCTGTGCGCTCCCGTCGACCTACCGGTGGTCGTCGACCGGCGCGCTGGCGAACCCGGCGAACGGCTGGGTCTCGGTCAAGGACTTCACCAACGTGGTCTACAACGGCAAGCACCTGGTCTACGCGTCGAACGTCAACAGCGGCGGCTCGTACGGCTCGATGAACTTCGGCCTGTTCACCAACTGGTCCGACATGGCCTCGGCCAGCCAGACCGGGATGAGCCAGGGCACCGTGGCGCCCACCCTGCTCTACTTCGCCCCGAAGAACATCTGGGTGCTGGCCTACCAGTGGGGACCGACGTCGTTCAGCTATAAGACGTCGAGCGACCCGACCAACGCCAACGGCTGGTCCGCGCCGCAGACGCTCTCCACCGCCACCCTTCCCGACGCCCCGTACGGCGTGATCGACCAGACGCTCATCGGTGACGACCAGAACATGTACCTCTTCTTCGCCGGGGACAACGGCAAGATCTACCGGTCGAGCATGCCGCTCGGGAACTTCCCGGGCAGCTTCGGCTCGAACTACACGACGATCATGACCGACTCGACAAACAACCTGTTCGAGGGCGTCGAGGTCTACAAGGTGCAGGGCCAGAACCAGTACCTCATGCTCGTCGAGGCGATCGGGAGCCAGGGGCGGTACTTCCGCTCCTTCACCGCCACCAGCCTGGGCGGCACCTGGAGCCCGAACGCGGCCACCGAGAGCAACCCGTTCGCGGGCAAGGCCAACAGCGGCGCGACGTGGACCAACGACATCAGCCACGGTGACCTGGTCCGCACCAACCCCGACCAGACCAAGACCGTCGACGCCTGCAACCTCCAGATGCTCTACCAGGGCAAGAACCCCAGCGCGGGCGGCGACTACAACCTGCTGCCCTGGCGGCCGGGTGTGCTGACCCTCCAGCGCTAGCCGACCGGACGTGCCCGGCACCCTGCGGTGCCGGGCACGCCCGACTCAGTCGGGCAGGTCCTCGACGAGCAGGTCCATCAGCAGGCCGTCGTGCCAGCGCCCGTCGGCGCCGCGCTCGTAGCGGCGCATGATGCCCACCGGGCGGAACCCCACCTTCGCGTACGCCCGGATCGCCGCGGTGTTCGCCGCCGCCGGGTCGATGGTGAACCGGTGGTGGCCGTACTCGTCGGCCAGGTGCCGGACCAGCGTGCGGATGGCGTCCCCGCCCAGGCCCGAACCGCGCGCCGCCGGGTCGAGGAAGATGTCCAGGCTGGCGTGGCGGTAGTCCGGGTCGGTCTCGGCGTACCACTGGATCGCGCCGACCAGCCGGTCGTCGTGCTCGATCACGTAGACGGCCAGCGAGTCGTCGGACAGGTCGGCGCGGACCGCCCCGGCCAGGTCGTCGTCGCCGCGCCACCAGCGGCGCACCTCCGGGGTGGCCCGGATCGCGGCCAGCGCCGCCACGTCCGCGTCCGTCGCCGGTCGCAGCGTCACCGCCCGTCCCCGCAGCACCGCTCAGCCCCGCCGCTCGCCGTGCTCGACGCAGACCGCCGACCAGCCGGCCGGCACGACCTGCACCTTCATCCGCCGCCGGCAGGTCGCGCACCAGCGTGGCGGCTCCAGCGCCCGGGCCGCCGCACACGCCGCGTGCGGACCGTCGGCCACCGACTCACCGCACCTGTCGCACCAGCGCGCTCCGACGCCGCCGTCGGTCTCGGCGCGGCCGGTCGCGCCCGGGTCGTCGACCGGCGCGGCGGGTCGGGTCAGCTCGGTCACCATCGCCTCACAGGGTCGCGGAGAGCGCCTTCACCGGCATCTTCAGCTCGGTCAGCAACTTCAGGTCGTCGGTCGCCGGCCGGCCCAGCGTGGTCAGGTAGTTGCCGACGATGACCGCGTTGATGCCGCCCAGCAGGCCGTCCCGGGTGCCGAGGTCACCGAGGGTGAGCTCGCGGCCGCCCGCGTACCGCAGGATGGTGCGCGGCATGGCCAGCCGGAACGCGGCGATGGCGCGCAGCGCGTCCTTGCCCTCGACCACCGGGCGGTCACCGAGCGGCGTGCCGGGGCGCGGGTTGAGGAAGTTCAACGGCACCTCGTGCGGGTCCAGCTCGGCGAGCTGGGCGGCGAACTCGGCGCGCTGCTCGACCGTCTCGCCGAGCCCGAGGATGCCGCCGCAGCAGACCTCCATGCCGGACTCGCGGACCATCCGCAGCGTCTCCCAGCGCTCCTCCCACGAGTGCGTGGTGACCACGTTCGGGAAGTAGGAGCGGCAGGTCTCCAGGTTGTGGTTGTAGCGGTGCACACCCATCTCGACCAGCTCGTCGACCTGCTCCTGGGTGAGCATGCCGAGCGACGCGGCGACCTGGATGTCGACCGCCTCCTTGATGGCCGCCACGCCGTCACGCATCTGCTTCATCAGCCGGGCGTCCGGGCCGCGCACGGCGGCCACGATGCAGAACTCGCTGGCCCCGGTCGCCGCGGTCTGCTTCGCGGCCTCGACCAGCGCCGGGATGTCCAGCCAGACCGAGCGGACCGGGGAGGTGAACAGGCCGGACTGGGAGCAGAAGTGGCAGTCCTCCGGGCAGCCGCCGGTCTTGAGCGAGACGATGCCCTCCACCTCGACCTCCGGGCCGCACCAGCGCATCCGGACCTCGTGGGCGAGCTGGAGGGCGGCGGGCAGGTGCTCGTCCGGCAGGTTCAGCACGGCGAGGATGCCGGCCTGGTCGAGGCCGACGCCGTTCTCCAGCACCCGGGTCCGGGCCTGGTCGAGGATCTCTGGCATGGCCGTAACCTAACCCGGCGAGCCGGCACCGCGCCACGCCGGGGCGGCGTGGCCGGGTGGTAACTTCGCCCCGCGGAAGCGCCCGGGCGGGCGACAGGTTCGGCGGGAGGGGACGGCGCGGTGGCGGACTGGCTGGCGGCCCTGGACCGCGGCGCCGAACTGCGGGCCGAGGCGGGCCTGACCCGTACGCTGCGCCCACGCGCCGCCGACGACGCGGTGGTCGACCTGGCCGGCAACGACTACCTGGGCCTGGCCGCCCACCCGGCGGTCACCGCCGCCGCCACCGAGGCCCTGTCCCGGTACGGGCTGGGCGCCACCGGGTCGCGCCTGGTGCGCGGCTCCACCGACCTGCACCACGCGCTCGAGGACGAGCTGGCCGACTGGCTCGGCGTCGACCGGGCGCTCGTCTTCTCCTCCGGCTACCTGGCCAACCTCGCGGCCGTCCGGGGCCTGACCCAGCCGCGTACGCTGCTCGTCTCCGACGCGCACAACCACGCCTCGCTGATCGACGGCTGCCGGATCTCGCGCGCCGAGACGCTCGTGACGCCGCACGGGGACGTGGCCGCGGTGGCCGCCGCGCTGGCCGCCGCGCCGGGCCGCCCGGCTGTGGTGGTGACCGAGTCGGTCTTCTCCGTCGACGGCGACCTGGCCCCGCTCGCGGAGCTGCACGCGGTCGCCCGCCGGCACGGCGCGCTGCTGCTCGTCGACGACGCGCACGCGCTCGGCGTCACCGGCCCGGCCGGGGCCGGCGGGGTGGCCGCCGCCGGGCTGGCCGGCGAACCCGACGTGGTGGTCACCGCGACCCTGTCCAAGGCGCTCGGCGGGGCCGGCGGCGTGGTCGCGGGGCCGGCGGAGTTCGTCCGGCACCTGGTGGAGACCGGCCGCACGTTCATCTTCGACACCGCCCCGCCGCCGGCCGTGGTGGCCGGGGTGTACGCCGCCGTGCGGCTGGCCCGGGCCGGCGACACGCTGCGCGCCGAGCTGGCCGACCGGGTCGCGTTCGCGGTGCGCCGCCTCGGCGCGGCCGGGTTGTCCGTCTCCGCCCCCGACGCGGCGGTGGTCTCGGTGACCGCGCCCGGGCCGGAGGCGACGACCGCCTGGGCGGCCGCCTGCCGGGAGCGGGGCGTGGCCGTCGGCTGCTTCCGGCCGCCGTCCACGCCCGACGGCCGCTCGCGGCTACGGCTGACCGTCGGCGCCGGGGTGGACCGGGCGGACTTCGCCCGGGCGCTCGACGTGATCGTGGAGTGCGCGCCGGCCGTGCCTCGTGCGCCGATCGTGGAGTGTGCGCCGTGAGTGACGGCTGGACCGGGGCGGTGCTGGTGACCGGCACCGACACCGAGGTCGGCAAGACCGTGGTGACCGCCGCGATCGCCGCCGCCGCGCAGGCGGCCGGCCTGCGGGTCGCGGTGGTCAAGCCGGGCCAGACCGGTACGGCCACCGGCGAGCCGGGCGACGTCGACTCGGTGACCCGGCTGGCCGCCCCGCTCACCGGCCGGACGCTGGCCAGCTATCCGGACCCGCTCGCCCCCCTGGCCGCGGCCCGGGTCGCCGAGCTGCCGCCGCTGGAGCTCTACAGCGCCGTTGACGCGATCCGCGAGGAGGCCGACAAGCACGACCTGGTGCTCGTCGAGGGGGCCGGCGGGCTGCTCGTGCCGATGGGGCTGCGCCCGTCCGGCGAGCCCTGGACGGTGGCCGACCTGGCGGTGTCGCTCGGCGCGCCGGCCGTGGTGGTGGCGCGGGCCGGGCTGGGCACGCTCAACCACACCGCGCTGACGCTGGAGGCGTTGGACCGGCGGGCCGTGCCGGCGGGCGTGGTGATCGGTGCCTGGCCGGCCGAGGCGGAGCTGGTGCACTGGCTCAACCTGTCCGAGCTGGTGCCGAACCTGCTCGGCGCGCTGCCGGCCGGCGCGGGCGGGATGGACCCGGGCGTGTTCCGTCGCTCCGCGCCCGGCTGGCTCACGCCCGCCCTCTACGGCGTGCTCGACGACTGGCGGACCTGGGCCGAGGAGAGCGGCTGAGCAGTAAGGCGGGGCCCCTTCTTAACGCCTCAGGTAGAGAAGGGGCCCCTTCTCACGAGCGGCGGTGGGCGCCGGGCGGGTTCGGGTCCAACTCCCACACGGTGGTGTGCTTGACCCGGACGCTCTCCAGCGCCTCGGAGACCGGCACGTCGTAGGTCGCCAGCGCGTGGAAGCGGTCGCGGGGCAGGAACGCCCGGTCCGGGTCGCCCACCAGCACCCGCGCGCCGGAGCGGGCGGCCCGGAGCAGGAAGCGCAGCATCCGCCGGGCCATCGCCTCGCTGTAGAACACGTCGCCGGCGAGCACCACCTGGGCGTCCCCGGCGTCGGCGTCGAGGACGTCGCCGAGTTCGGCGTCGACGCGTACCCCGTTGGCCTCGGCATTCAGCGCGACCGCCGCGACGGCCCGCTCGTCCACCTCGACGGCCCGAACGGCGGCCGCGCCGGCCCGGGCGGCGGCGATGGCGACCAGGCCGGAGCCGGATGCCAGGTCGAGCACCCGGCGGCCGGCGACCAGCTCCGGGTGGTCGGTCACATATCGGGCGAGCGCCTGCCCGCCGGCCCAGGCGAAGGCCCAGAACGGCGGCGGCTGGGAGCTGCGGAACTCGCCCTCGGTCAGCTCCCAGAGGCCGATCGGCTCGTCGGCCTGGTGCAGCCGCACCTCGGGGACGAACGCGACCGGGGCGAGGCGGGCGTGCAGCCGGACGAACGCGGCGGACAGCTCGGACACCCGCTGATTGTGTCCCACCGCCGATCCCGGGCGTGTCGGCGGGCGGCGGTGACCGGTTCACCACGGTCGGTGAAAGCACTACCCGATGTTGACGTTGGATGCGAACACGCCCGTCTACCGGCACGCGCGGTGCGCTCCTAGCGTTGCCGGTGGACACGACCGAGGCGGGAAGGGGCTCTGGTGAGCGGGTGGCGGCACGCGCTGCGGATCGGGCTGGTGCTGAGCTGTCTGGCGGGCGCCGGATACGGCGGGGCCGCGCCGGCGCGGGCGGCGGCGGCCTTCTCCACCGAGCTGAGCGGCCTGCCGGACGAGTTCGTCGGCGGCAACCGGGTGGAGACGCTCTCCGCGGTGGTGTCCCGGTCCGACGGAGGCGCCCGCGCGGACGACTGCGTCAAGGTGCGCTGGTCGGTGCTGCTGCGCGTGCAGGGCCTGCGGCTGGACCAGGTCAAGGTGGACCGGGTGGAGGAGGCCGGCTCGTTCCCGCTGGAGATCCGCACCGAGGGCGACACCGCGCGGCTGACCGATCGGGAGCTGGATCCCGGCGTGCTCTGCCCGGGCCGCACGGTCACCGCCCGCTACCGGGTGGCGTTCGCCGAGGACGTGGGGCGCGGCCGGGTGAGCATCGCCGCCGAGGCGTACGACCCGCAGTTGCGGCTGCTGGCCCGGCGGACCGCCTCGCGTCAGGTGGTGGGGGAGGCGGCGGAGCCGACGCCGGAGCCGACGCCGACCAGCGCCGAGCCGACCGACCCGCCCAGCGAGGAGCCGGCGACGGACGAGCCGACGGAACCGGCGGCGGCCGAGCTGCCCCCGGCGGGCGCGGCCGGTCGGCCGGTCGCGGAGTCCGGCGGCTTCGGTGTGGTGCAGGCCGCCTTCCTGCTCGGTGGTCTGCTGCTCTTCCTCGGCGCCGGGTTGCTGTTCCGGATGCGGCGCCTGCTGCGTCCCGCCGGTGACCCGGTGGGGGAGGCGGCGCCGTCGTTCGAGCGGCGGCGGACCGTCCGGCGGCGGTGGCGCTGACCCGCTTTACAAAATCTCCGGTCTTGTAAAAGTGCGCCGCGGCTGGGACAGTCGGTCCAGGAACAACCGATCGGAGTCCGACGATGCCTGGCGACACCGTTCCGTGGCGGGACACCCGCAAGCCGCTCTGGCCCCTCGCGCTGCTCGTGCCGGCCCTGCCGTTCGTGGCCTGGTCGGTGTGGCACGCCACCGGCTCCGGCGGGGCCTGGTGGCTCACCCCGGCGGTGGTCTTCGGCCTGATCCCGCTGATCGACCTCTGGATCGGCGACGACCGGGAGAACCCACCCGAGGACGCGGTGCCGGCGTTGCAGGCCGACGGCTACTACCGCTGGCTCACCTACCTCTACCTGCCCGCCCAGTACGCCGCGCTGGTGCTGTGCTGCGCCGTCTGGGCCGGTGGCCGGCTCTCCTGGGTGGCCGCCGCCGGTCTGGTCGCCACCGTCGGGGTGGTCGACGGGATCGCCATCAACACCGCCCATGAGCTGGGGCACAAGCGGGAGCGTGCGGAACGCTGGCTGTCCAAGATCGCGCTGGCGCCGACCGGGTACGGGCACTTCTTCGTCGAGCACAACCGGGGTCACCACACCCGCGTCGCCACCCAGGAGGACCCGGCCAGCTCGCGGCTCGGCGAGACGTTCTGGGCGTTCTGGCCGCGTACCGTCGTCGGGAGCCTGCGGTCGGCCTGGCGGCTGGAGACCGCCCGCTTCCGGCTGCGCGGGCGCAGCCCGTGGACCTGGCGCAACGAGGTGCTCAACGCGTGGGCGATGACCGTGGCGCTCTACGCCGTGCTGGCGGTGACGTTCGGCCCCGGCGTGCTGGTCTTCCTGGTGCTCCAGGCCGTGGTCGGCTTCTCGCTGCTGGAGGCGGTCAACTATCTGGAGCACTACGGGCTGGCGCGGCAGCGCACCGCGGCCGGTCGCTACGAGAAGGTCGACCCGCGGCACAGCTGGAACAGCGACCGGACCGTCACCAACGTCTTCCTCTTCCAGCTCCAGCGGCACAGCGACCACCATGCCAACCCGCTGCGCCGCTACCAGGCGCTGCGCAGCTTCGACGCCTCCCCGCAGCTGCCGGCCGGCTACGCGACGATGGTGGTCGCCGCGCTGCTGCCCCCGCTGTGGCGTCGGCTGATGGACCGTCGGGTGCTGGCCCACTACCGGGGTGACCTGTCCGCGGCGAACGTCCACCCGCCGGCCCGGGCCCGCGTCACCCGCCGGCTCAGTCCAGCTGGCTCGGCTCCAGGCTCAGCTCCCGGGCCGCGACCAGGCGGACCCACTCGGCGATCTGCCGCCGGGTGATCACTCGCTCGTGCACCGCGAGCTGCACCGCCAGGCCGTCCATCACGGCGCTGATCCGCCAGGCGGCGCCGGCCGGGTCCGGGCAGGTGAACGTGCCGTCGGCGACACCGTCGGCGATCACCGCCGCCAGGTCCTGCCGCCAGCGCAGGTCGAGGCGGCGGGAGAGCTTCTCCAGCTCCGGGGTGCGCAGCGACTCGGCCCAGCCGTCGATCCACATCGACCAGGAGGTGGGCCGGCCGGTCGGCGCGTAGAGGCGCAGCATCCGGCGCAGCTTGGCCAGCGGCGGGGCGGAGGAGCGGAGCACCGCGTCGAGCCGGGCCAGGTCCTGCTCGACGGCGTACGCGAAGGCCTGCGCGAGCAGCCGGTCCTTGGTGGCGAAGTGGTAGAAGACGAGCGCCTGGCTGACCCCGGCGGCCTCCGCCACGTCGGCGGTACGGGTGTTGGCGAGCCCACGTTCCGCGATCACCTCGCAGGCGGTGCGCAGCAGCGCATCCAGGCGGATCTCGGCGGCTCGTCTCGTCACGCCCGTTACGGTAACCCATCCGAATGACCACGAGGAGTTACCGGACCGGCCGGTCGGTGGTGGCACAGTCGGATGCCGGACACTCGACCCGCCGGCCAGGATCCGCAGGTGGACGCGCCTGTGGGGACTCGCACGGTGCCCTTACCCAGGCTCCTAGGAAGCTTGCGGGTTATTGTCCACCGCTCCGGTCGGACTCGCCCGAAGGGGATCCGATTTGGCAACCGTTCCTCCGCTCGGCTAAAGTTCTCATCCGTCACCGGGAAACGCCGGGGGCGTGCGGACGTAGCGCAGCTGGTAGCGCATCACCTTGCCAAGGTGAGGGTCGCGGGTTCGAATCCCGTCGTCCGCTCGGAGATGCCGCCACGCATTGTCGGGGGCAACCTCGGTGGAGTGGCCGAGAGGCGAGGCAACGGCCTGCAAAGCCGTGTACACGGGTTCAAATCCCGTCTCCACCTCGCATGACGAGGGCGATTGGCGCAGTGGGAGCGCGCTTCCTTGACACGGAAGAGGTCACTGGTTCAAACCCAGTATCGCCCACCAGCGACGAAGGCCGTACCGATCATTCGGTACGGCCTTCGTCGTCGTTCCGTCACCACGCGGCCCGCCACCGCGGTCCGGCTGCCTCAGCATGGACCGGCCCCGCCAGCGGGTCGACACCAGTCCGGCGACCCGCAGCGTGGCGAGGTGCCGCGGGCCCGGTGCCCGGGGACCGATCAGCTCCGTCGGCCCCCGGCGGGGATCACATGGGCGGCGCGTCCCGCCGCTCCTCGACCCGGCGGTATTCCACCGGCTCCTCGACCCGGCGGTACTCCACCGGCTGCTCGGCGGTGGTGGTGACCACGTTGCGGCGCCGGTTCCGGACCAGCGTCGTCATGATCAGACCGAGCACGCCGGCCGCCATCAGGATCCAGCCGACGACGTCGAGGTCGACGCCGCCGACGCTGGCGTTGAGCGCGAACGTGAGGATCGCGCCGACCGCGATCAGGAAGATGCTCGTACCGATACCCACGACAGCCTCCTTCAGGGGGATGGTTGTGCTGTCGCGTCCGTCAGTACCCCGGCGGCGAACAGCGCAATCCCGCCGCGCGGGGGGTCGCCGCTGAGCGATCTTGGCATCGGGTAGAGTTGGTCCTGTCGCCGACGCGAGCCGGCGACGACGCGGACGTAGCGCAGCTGGTAGCGCATCACCTTGCCAAGGTGAGGGTCGCGGGTTCGAATCCCGTCGTCCGCTCGCGAACAGCCCCGGGCGATTGGCGCAGTGGGAGCGCGCTTCCTTGACACGGAAGAGGTCACTGGTTCAAACCCAGTATCGCCCACGGAAGATCCTTTTCCGCCGCCGCCGCCGCCGCCGATCGATCGGCGCGCGTCTCCCGCCGGCCGGTGCCGGCACCGGCCACATCGGTCACCCCGGGGCACCGACAGCCTGCCACCACTCCACCGTGCGGATTATGGAGCCGTGGACCGGCGCATGTCAGGGTGAGGCCCGATGCGCAGGGAGGCGGTCAGATGCGGACGATCGAGCAGGGGCGATGGCGCCGGACGGCAGCCCGGTTGGGCGTGGCGGCGGTCGTCGCGGCGGCCGGGGTGACGGCGGGCGCCGCGCCCGCACAGGCCACCGCGACCCGGACCGTGGCGTTCTGGAGCATGGACGAGCCGGCCTCGTCGACAGTGCTCAGGGACAGCAGCGGCAGCGGCCGGCACGGCACGGTCGGCGGCGAGGTCGTCACCGGGGCGATCTACACCGGCGCCACCGGGCACCGCTTCGCCACCCACCTGCCCACCGAGGAGCAGGCCGTGCCGGGCCACGTGGACCTGGTGCCGCACAGCACCGACCTCAACCCGGACGCCGGCGACTTCTCGGTGACCATCCGCTACCGCACCACGTACTCCTTCGGGAACATCCTCCAGAAGGGACAGGGCAACACCACCGGCGGCTACTGGAAGTTCGAGGCGCCGGGCGGCAAGCCCCGGTGCCTCTTCCGCGGCGGCGACGGCGCCTCGCGCACCGGCTACACCGACGTGGCGATCGCCGACGGCCAGTGGCACACCGTCACCTGCAACCGCACCTCGGCCTACGTGGAGATGTACGTCGACGGGGTGCGGACCAGCCGGCTGAACGGGCCGACCGGCACCATCGCCAACTCCTGGCAGCTCTCCGCCGGCGGCAAGAGCCAGTGCGACGGCAAGAAGGTGAGCTGCGACTACTTCGCCGGTGACATCGACTACGTGAAGATCCTGAAGGGTTCGGGCGGCCCGGCCAACCAGGCGCCGGTGGCCGACCTGGCACCGACCTGCGCCGGGTTGGTGTGCACGTTCTCCGCCGCCGGTTCCACCGACGCCGACGGCGCGATCCAGGACCACCGTTGGGACTTCGGCGACGGCTCCACCGCCGGCACCGTCTCGGTGCCGACCACCTCCCACACGTACGCGTCGCCCGGCACCTACCCGGTCACGCTCACGGTGACCGACGACCGGGGCGCGACCGGCGTCGCGACCGTGGACGTCACCGTCGCGCCGGTGCCGGAGCGGATCTCGTTCGTCGGGCAGGACACCGCGAACGCCAACTGGACCAGCCACACGGTGACCGTCCCGGGCGCGGTGCAGCCGGGTGACACCCTGCTGCTCCTGCTCAGCCAGAACACCCACACCGGCGCCGGCGAACCGACCGGGGTGACCGGGTGGAGCCGCCTCGACCGGCTCGACGGCGGCTACGCCACCACCACCGCCTGGTGGAAGACCGCGTCCGCCGGCGACGCGGGCACGGCCGTGCGGGTGGCACTGGACAGCCAGGCGAAGGGCAACCTGGTGGTGGCCGCCTACCGGGGGGTCGCGCCGGGCGCGCCAGTGTTCGCCCGGGCCACCGACCCGGCCAGCACCGCCGTCCGGACCACCCCGTACGCGCCGGTGACCACCGCGCAGAGCTGGGCCGTGTCGTACTGGCTGCACGGTGACGCCGCCTCCACCGCGCTCACACCGCCGGCCGGGGTCACGGTCCGCAGCAACAGCTCGCAGACCGGTGGCGGCCGGGTGACCGCGTTGCTCGCCGACTCGGCGAGCAGTGTGCCGCAGGGCAGCTACGGCGGGCTCGCCGCGGTGGGCGCGGCGGCCAGCACGACCACCACCACGTGGACATTCGTCCTGGCCCCGTGACGCACGAAGGCCGGCACCCGTCGGGGTGCCGGCCTTTCGCGATGCTGCCTACCTGGTCCAGTGCTGGGCGACCAGGTCGGTGGCCTGCTTCTCCCACTGGGCGTAGGCGTCCGGGTACGCGCTGACCTGCACGGTCTGGGCGGCCTCGGTCAGCGGCATGTCCTGCCAGCCGTCGACCTGCTTCAGGCCCTTCAGGAACGCCAGGGTGGCGTGCTCGGGGTCGGTGATCTCCTCGGGCGTGCCCCAACCACTGGAGGGGCGCTGCTGGAACAGGCCCAGCGAGTCGTGATCATTCTTGTCGCCGAGGTGGCCGAGGTTCTCCAGCTTCGACTCCTGCAGGGCGGTGGCGATCGAGACGACCGCGGCGCGCTCGGGCAGGCCGGCCTTCTTCGTCGCCGCGACGATCGCCTTCACGTTCGCGGTCTGCTCGTCGTTGAGGCTGATGCTCGACTGCTCACCCTGCACGCTCGCGGCGGCCGTGACCGGCGTGGCGGCGTGGGCGGGGGTGTCGGCGTGCGCGGCGATCGGACCGGCGAACACACCACCGGTGAAAGCCAGACCAGCGACACCCAGGATGCTCTTACGCAGGATCGTGTTCATGGTGGGGGCTCCATTCGGGGGTCGACACACCCGCGGGGGCGGGGTGTGGGCACCGTCAGGCGCTCAAAAGATCAGGGGGGTTCCGGCTGCTCGCGGTGCGGCGCCGGGAGTGTGTGCAACGACCGGCCGGCCACGGTCATTCCCGCGGGGGCGGGGCCGTGGGGCTTGCCTTCCTCGGTCGTTCACCGGGGTTACAACGCCCCGCACCCCGCCCCGATTCCACCGCCCGAGTGCCGCCCACCACGCCGGAACCAGACAACACACCCACCCGGGTGGATGTCACCGGCCTGCACCGCGCCGACCCGACTCACCTTCCGCCGCCGCGGCCGGCTCTCGTCGACCTTGCAGTTGTGGTCCGTTCACATCAGGGCAGAAGCGGCATCTCGGGGGCCGAAACTGCAAGATCGACGAGGTGGGAGGGAGGGGAGGGGGGTTCTGCCGTGGGCAGATCCGCTCACCGTGAACACGGGGGCTGGGGGCGGGCTCGGTGGGGGAGGGTGGGGCGCATGCGACTGTTGATGCTGGGTGGCACGGGGTTCGTCGGCGGTGCGGTGGTGGCGGAGGCGGTCCGCCGTGGCTGGGCGGTGACCGTCTTCAACCGGGGGGTGAGCGGGGACGCGCCGGCCGGCGTACACCTGTTGCGGGGGGACCGGGACGCGGCCGGCGGGTTGGCCGCGCTCGCCGGTGGCGAGTGGGATCTGGTGGTGGACACCTGGGACGGTGCGCCCCGGGCGGTCCGGGACGCGGCGCGGGCGGTGGTCGGCGCGGCGCCGCACCACGTCTACGTCTCCAGCGGTTCGGTGTACGCGCCGCCGGTCGGCCTGGGCACCGGGGAGGAGGCGCCGACCGTCGCGGCGGAGCCGGACGCGGACTTCGGCGACTACGCGAGCAACAAGGCCGGCGGGGAGCGGGCGGCGGTGGAGGTGTACGGCGACCGGGCGCTCCTGGTGCGGGCCGGTCTGATCCTCGGGCCGGGGGAGGACATCGGACGGTTGCCGTGGTGGCTACGGCGGGCGGAGCGGGGCGGTGACATGGTGGCCCCCGGCCCACGTGACCTGCCGGTGCAGTACGTCGACGTCCGCGACCTGGCGAACTGGCTGCTGGACCGGGGCGTCGAGGGCGTCGGCGGGGCGTACAACGTGGTCAGTCGCAGCGGGCACACGACGATGGGTGAACTGCTCGACGCGGTGGTGGCGGCGACCGGGTCGACGGCGACGCTGCGCTGGACGGAACCGGCGCCGATCCTCGCCGCCGGGGTGGAGCCGTGGAACGACCTGCCGATCTGGATCCCGCGCGGGCACGAGTACCGCTGGTTGCAGGAGCGGGACGTCGAGCGGGCGTACGCGGCGGGCCTGGTCTGCCGGCCGGCGGCCGAGACGGTGGCCGACACGTGGCGGTGGCTGCGCGAGGTGGGGCGGGTGCCGGCGCGGGCCGGAAGGCCGGCGCGGGCCGCGGTGGGCCTGGCGCCGGAGCGGGAGGCGGCGCTGCTGGCCTCGCTGCCGGGCTGAGCGCGGGTCAGGCCGGCACGACCGGCAGGTCGAGCACCTCGTCGACCGGGCGGCGCGGGGTGGCGCGGCCCGGCTGGCCGTACCCGATCCGCATCACCATCTGCGGGGTGCCGAACCGGCCCAGGGACAGCCGCAGCGCCTCCCGCGCCGCCGGCACCTCGATCGGCTGGGAGAGCATCGACACGCCGAGCCCGGCGTCGGTGGCGGTGAGCAGCACCCGTTGCAGCGCCTGCCCGGCGACGACCTGGTCGGTGCCCGTGTTGCCGGGCGTGCCGAGCACGGCGACGAGTGGCTCCGGTTCGAAGTCCTGGCCGGGGGCGCGGTTGCGCCCGCCGAAACCGCGCTGCGGCAGCAGGTCCTGCGGCTCGCTCTGCGGCCCGCCCGCGGCGGCGGGCACCCCGTCCGGGGCCGGCTCGGAGCGGATCCACTCCGCCCGCTCGGCCACGTACGCGGGGTCGCGTTCCAGCACCCGGTGGGCGCTGCGGGCGACCTCGGCCAGCGCGTTCACGGCGCTGGCGCCGATGACCAGCTCCAGCCAGCACTGCTCGGCCCGGGCCGCCTCGCCGAGCCGCCAGCGGGCCTCGGCCGGCACCGGGTCCGGCCAGAACGGCGCGCGGTTGCTGAACCGGTGGGCGATCGCCCCGTACAGGCTCTGCTCGGTCGGGGTGGGCCGGCGCGGCACGTCGGGTGTCAGCCGGGCCACCACGTCCGGGTCGGCCGGGTACGGGCGCAGCCGTACCGTCGCCGGGGTGCCCGCCACGGCGAGCGCCAGCCGCAGGTTGAACACCGCCGCCCCGCACGCGATCCGCGCGCCCCAACCGGTCGGGTCGGTGGCCGGCAGCCCGCGCAGCGGGTCGACGGCGACCTCGATGCCGCCGTCGCGCAGCCGGAACCGCCACGGTTGGGTGTTGTGCAGCGACGGCGCGCGTACCGCGTCGTCGACCGCGGCCCGCAGCTGCGAGACGCTGTATCCGGTCGTCATGGTCGTGCTCCCTCCGTGCGGGCATCCCCCCGGTCGGTCCCCCCAACGGTGCGTCACCGGGGTCGGCTCCGATCAGGGCCGGAGGTCCCCACCTGGGCGGGTCCGACCGTCCCGGCCCGGCGCGCGACGGACGGGACCTTCGACCCGTGCGGGGGTGCCGGCCCAGCGGGTAGAAAGGACGGATGATCCGGGTGTTCCTGCTCGACGACCACGAGGTCGTCCGCCGTGGCCTGGCCGATCTGCTCCAGAGCAGCGGCGACATCGAGGTGGTCGGCGAGTCCGGCCTGGCTCAGGAGGCGACGCGGCGGATCCCCGCGCTCCGCCCCGACGTGGCGATCCTCGACGCCCGGCTGCCCGACGGCAACGGCATCGACGTCTGCCGCGACGTGCGCGCCGTCGACTCGTCCGTCAAGGGCCTGATCCTCACCTCGTACGAGGACGACGAGGCGCTCTTCGCGGCCATCATGGCCGGCGCGGCCGGCTACGTGCTCAAGCAGATCCGCGGCACCGACCTGGTGGACGCGGTCCGCCGGGTGGCGGCCGGGCAGTCGCTGCTCGACCCGGCCATCACCACGCGGGTGCTGGAGCGCATCCGCAGCGGGGTGGAGCAGCCGCGGGAGCTGAAGTCCCTCACCGAGCAGGAGCGGCGGATCCTGGAGTACGTCGCCGAGGGGCTCACCAACCGCGAGATCGCCGGCAAGATGTTCCTGGCCGAGAAGACCGTGAAGAACTACGTCTCCAGCGTGCTGGCCAAGCTCGGCCTGGAACGGCGCACCCAGGCGGCGGTGCTGGCCACCCGGTTGCTCGGCAAGACCCACTGACCCCGGGCGGGTCAGCCCAGCGGAACGCTCCAGCGCAGCTCGGTGCCGTGCGGCTCGACCCGACCCAGGGTGAACTCGCCGTCGAGCCGTTCGGCCCGCTCGCGCAGGTTGACCAGTCCGCTGCGGGCCGCCTCCGGGTCGCAGCCGACCCCGTCGTCGGTGACCGTGACGTCGACCCGGCCGGCGTCCACCGCCACCCGGACCGCCACCCGGTCGGCGTGCGCGTGGCGGACCGCGTTGGACAGCGCCTCGCGCAGCACGGCGACGAGTTCGGGGCGCAGGTCGTCCGGCACGGCGCTGTCGATCGGGCCGACCAGCTCCAGATCGGGTCGGTGACCCAGCGACTCGGCGGCCACCTCGACCGCCTCGCGGATCTCGGTGCGCAGCGCCGCGCTCATCGGCGTGCGCAGCTCGAAGATGGTGCGGCGGATGTCGCGGATGGTGGCGTCCAGGTCGTCGACCGCCTGGTTGATCCGCTTGGCCGTCTCGGGTCGGGCGTTCATCGCCCCGCTCTGCAGTTGCAGGCCGGTGGCGAAGAGCCGCTGGATCACCACGTCGTGCAGGTCGCGGGCGATCCGCTCGCGGTCCTCCAGGACCACCAGCAGCTCCCGCTCCTCCTGCCCGCGGGCGCGTTCCATGGCCAGCGCGGCCTGGCCGGCGAAGCTGGCGAGCAGCGCGAGGTCGTCGTCGGCGGCCGGGCCGTGGTCGGGCCGGTGCGCGATCACCAGCACGCCGTGCAGCGTGTCGTGGGCGGCGAGCGGGGACACCACGGCCGGGCCGGCGACCACCGGGCGGGGCCAGGGCGCCGCCCCGGCGAGGTCGTCGACCTGCTCGTGGCGGCGTTCGGTGGCCGAGCGCGCGAAGCTGGTCTCGGCGGCCGGCAGAATCGCGCCGACCAACTCCCGCGCGATCGGGTCGGCGCCGTCGACCACCTCGACGGTGAACTGCGCCTCGTCCTCGTCGTAGAGCAGGACCAGCGCCAGCTCCGCCTCGGCGACCTCGCGGGCGCGGCGGGCCACCAGCGACAGCGCGTCGGTCCGGCGCACCTCGCCCAGCAGCACCGAGGTGATCTCGGCGGCGGCGGCGAGCCAGCGTTCGCGCCGGTGCGCCAGCGCGTAGAGGCGGGCGTTCTCGATCGCCACGCCGGCCGCGGCGGCGAGCGCGGTCACGATCTCCTCGTCGTCCTCGGTGAACTCGGCGGCGCCCTGCTTCTCGGCCAGGTAGAGGTTGCCCCAGACGTGGCCGCGGATGCGCACCGGCACGCCGAGGAAGCTGTGCATCGGCGGGTGGTGCGGCGGGAAGCCGTAGGACCGGGGGTGGCGGGTGATGTCCGGCATGCGCAGCGGCTTGGGCTCGTCGATGAGCATGCCGAGCACGCCCCGCCCGTGCGGCAGCTCGCCGATGCGGGCGTGCAGCTCGGCGTCGATGCCGTGGACGATGAAGTCGTGCAGCATCCGGTCGGGGCCGAGCACGCCGAGCGCGCCGTAGCGGGCGCCGGCCAGCTCGCCCGCCGACTGCACGATCCGCTGCAACGTGCTGCGCAGGTCGAGGTCGGAGCCGATGCCGACCACCGCGTCGAGCAGCGCGCGCAGCCGCTCCCGGCTGGTGACCACCTCGCCGACCCGGTCGAGCATCTCCTGGAGCAGCTCGTCGAGGCGGACCCGGGACAGCGGGGTCAACCCCAGCGACGGCGTGACGTGTTCGTGCCGGGGGTTCGGTGCGGCGGCCACCGGGCGATGGTATCGCCCGGTGGGGCAGCGCGACGAGACCGTCAGGCCGGGTGGTCGCGGACCGCCGAGGTGTCCACGGTCTGCGCGGCGTCCAGCCTCGGGGTGTGCGGCGGGCCGGCGTGCTCCGGGTCGGCCACGCCGAGGCGCATGCTCAGGTAGGGGTGGCCGAGGCCGGCCAGCATCTGCCGGAGCACCTCGCGGGTGCCGTCGACCTCCACCACGCCCGACAGCGGCACCACTGACACCCCGTGCCGGGTGGCTTCGAGCCAGGCGGCGGAGAGCGCCTCGCCGGCGCGCAGCCAGCTCTCCGACTCGTCCTCGGAGCCCCAGAGGATGGCGTAGACGGCGGCCTTGTCGTGGCCGGGGCCGATCGGCAGCGAACCGGGGTGGCCGAAGTCGCGGCCCGGCACGGTGGTCTGCGCCGGCTGGTCGGGCAGCACCTCCGGTGGCAGGCCGGTGCCGGTGCCGGCCCGGTTGATCCAGTAGGCCAGCTCCTCGCGCAGATCCGGGCTGTCCGCCTCGACGGCGGCGGCCTGCTGCGCGGCGCCGGCCAGCTCGATCTTCTGCATGTCGTCGAGGAGTTGCAGGTTCACCCCTTCGCGGGTGGCGGCCCGGTCGATGTCGCCGAGCACGGCGGCGGGGATCGGTTCGTCGCTCACCGGCCGCCGGTCGGTGTGCCGCACCCGCATGCACTGCACCAGGCGCATGGCGTCCGCGTCGGCGCCGGTGTGGCGCAGGCCGGTGAGGCGGGCCACCAGGTCGGGCCGGTGCGGGTCGGGCAGGCGTTCCACCACCGGGGTCCAGCCCTCGGCGGCCAGCGCCACCCGGGCGTGGTGCAGCGCGGCGCCGCAGCTCACCACCAGCAGGCGGCCCTCCGGGTCCATGGCGCTGAGGTGCCGTTCCTTGACCACCCGCAGTTCCAGCGCGTCCGGCAGGACCGTCCAGTGCCACGGCTGGGTATTGTGCACCGACGGGGCGTGGCCGGCCGTTCCGGCGGCCTCCGCGAGCGCGGTGGTCAGCGGGCGATCGGTCGCCGGCGTCTCGTGGCTCATCGTCACGACCTTTCCTGTTTCTCCCATCGTGCCCCACGTCCGGGGCGCTCGGGTGGGGTTGCCGCTCCATCCTCGGCCATGCCCGGGCGCCTCGCACGGGTCCTTGGGCCCACCGGATTACCCACGTTCGCCCTACCTGCGCCACTTCGGCACTGAGACGATCCGCACGTGGGAACCGAATCGCGCGAGTGCGTACCCGAACGGCCGGCCCGCGCCCGGCGGGCCGGGACGGCCGAGTGGGCGCCGCTGGCGCTGCTCACGCTGGCCGTGCTGGGCGGCGCCGCGCTGTGGTTCGCGGGGGCGCGGGGCGCGGCCGACCTGGTCTGGGCCGCCGTCACCGTGCTCGCGCTGGCGCCGGCCGCCTGGGCGGTGCTGCGCGAGCTGTGGCGCCGGCAGTTCGGCGTGGACGTGATCGCCGTGCTGGCCCTGCTCGGCGCGTTGCTGGTGCGGGAGTACCTGGCCGGCGCCGTGATCGCGGTGATGGTCGCCACCGGGCGGGCGTTGGAGGAGTATGCCCGCCGGCGGGCCACCCGCGACCTGCGGGCGCTGCTGGAACGCGCACCCCGGCAGGCCCGGCGGCGGACCCCGGACGGCGGGATCGAGGTGGTCGAGCTGGACCGGGTGGCGGCCGGTGACCGGCTGCTGGTCGGCCCCGGTGACGTGGTGCCGGTGGACGGCACGGTCGAGGAGGCGGCCACGCTCGACGAGTCGGTGGTGACCGGCGAGTCCCGGCTGGTCGGCCGCGCCGCCGGGGAACAGGTGGCGAGCGGCGTGGTCAACGCCGGCGCCGGGTTCGGGCTGCGGGCCAGCCGCAACGCGGCGCAGAGCACCTACGCCGGTATCGTCCGGATGGCCGGGGAGGCGACCGCGCGCAAGGCACCGATGGTGCGGCTCGCCGACCGGTACGCGGCCGCTTTCGTGCCGTTCACCCTGCTGCTCGCCGGCCTGGCGTGGCTGCTGTCCGGCGAGTTCGTGCGGGCGGTGGCGGTGCTGGTGGTGGCCACCCCGTGCCCGCTGCTGCTGGCCACCCCGATCGCGGTGGTGTCCGGGCTGTCCCGGGTCGCCCGGCGGGGCGTGCTGGTGCGCGACGGGGGTTCGCTGGAGCAGCTCGGTCGGGCCCGTACCCTGCTGTTGGACAAGACCGGCACGCTGACCGCCGGCCGGCCCCGGGCCGCGGAGACCGTGGTGGGGCCCGGCGGCGACCGGGACGAGGTGCTGCGGCTGGCCGCCTCCGTCGAACAGCTCTCGCCGCACGTGCTGGCCGCCGCGCTGGTCCGGCAGGCCCGCGAGCAGGGGTTGCCGCTGGCCGAGCCGACCGGGGTGACCGAGGAGCCGGGGCGCGGGGTGACCGGGCGGGTGGACGGTCGCTTGGTCCGGGTCGGCCAGCTCGACGGCGAGCCGCCGCCCTGGGCGGACCGGGCGCGTGAGCGGGCCGAGCTGTCCGGCCGCTCCACGGTCTGGGTCAGCGACGAGCGCGGGCCGCTTGGCGCGATTCTGCTGGAGGACCCGGTCCGCCCGGACGCGCGGCGGACCGTGCGGCGGCTGCGCGAGGCCGGGCTGACCCGGCTGGTCATGGTGACCGGCGACCGGCCGCGCACGGCCCGCCAGGTGGCGCAGGTGGTGGGCGTGGACGACGTGATCGCGCGCTGCTCGCCGGGGGAGAAGGCCGATCGGGTACGCGCGGAGTCGGCGCGGGCGGTGACCGTGATGGTCGGCGACGGGGTCAACGACGCCCCGGCGCTGGCCGAGGCGCACGTCGGGGTGGCGATGGGCGCGACCGGGGCGACCGCCTCCGCCGACGTCGCCGACGCGGTGCTCACCGTGGACCGGCTGGACCGGCTCGCCGACGCCGTCGAGATCGCCCGGTACGCCCGCCGCATCGCGGTGCAGAGCGCCACCGCGGGGATGGGGCTGGCGGTGCTGGCCATGTTGGTGGCCGCCGCCGGCCGGCTGCCCCCGGTCGCCGGCGCGTTCCTCCAGGAGGGCATCGACGTGCTGGTGATCCTCAACGCGCTGCGCGCCCTCGGTGGCGGCCTGCGGCGGCGGGACGTGCCCCCGCACACCCGGGAGCTGCTCGACCGCTACGAGCGGGAGCACGGCGGCGTGCGCGACGTGCTGGCCCGGCTGCGGGACACCGCGGACCTGGTGGCGACCCGTCCCGATGACCCGGCGTGCGGGCCGGCGCTGCGCGACGTGCACCGGCGGCTGACCGAGGAGGTGCTGCCGCACGAGGAGGCGGAGGAACGGCAGCTATACCCGGCGCTGGCCGGTCCGTTGGGCAGCGACGAGGCGACCTCGACGATGAGCCGGGCGCACGTGGAGATCGTCCGGCTGGTGGAGCGGATCGGCGGGCACCTGGCGACTCTGGACGGCCGTGTGCCCACCGACGAGGCGCCCGACCTGCTGGCCGCGCTCTACGGCCTGGACGCGGTGCTGCGCCTGCACCTGGCCCAGGAGGAGGAGGACTACTTCACCCTCAATCCCGCCGACGGGTCCTCGGAGCGTTAAGCGGGGGCCCCTCCTATGCAGAATGCGTTAAGAAGGGGCCCCGCCTTTCACTCCCGGACCACCGCGACGGGGCAGTGGGCGTGCTGGATGAGCTGCTGGCTGACCGAGCCGAGCAGCATCCCGCCCAGCCCGCCCCGGCCCCGGCTGCCGACCACCACGAGTTGCGCCGAGCCGCTCGCCTCCACCAACAGCGACGCCGCGCTGCCCGGGACCGCCGAGATCTCGACCGGCACGTCGGGGAAGGTTTCCCGCCACGGGGTCAGCTCCGCCTCGACGGCGGTCCGCTCGTTCGCCGCGACGTCCTCCGGGTCGAAGTCCACGGGCGACCCGCCCGGCGGCGACCAGACCCGCAGCACCCGCAGCGGCACGTCCCGCTGGGCGGCGCGCTCCATGGCGAAGCCGAGCGCCCGCAGGGCCGAGTCGGAGCCGTCCGAGCCGACCACCACCGGGCCGGACGTGACGGCCCGGCCGTCGCGGACCACCACGACCGGGCAGTGCGCGTGCGCGGTGACGGAGACCGCGGTGGAGCCGGCGAGCAGCCCGCCGAACCCGCCGTGCCCCCGGCTGCCGAGCACCAGCACGCCCGCCTCGGCGGAGCGTTCCTGGAGCACCAGCGCGGGTGGGCCGTCGAACACCTCGCCGTGCACGGTGACGCCGGGCCGCTCGGCGGCGGCGTCCGCCGCCGCCTTGCGGACCAGTTCCTCGACCTCCCGCCGGGCGTTCTCGTCCGGCCAGATCCCGGGTGCCACCCCGGGGCCGATCCAACCGGCCACGGTGAGCCACTCGAAGACGTACGCCAGCCGTACCGGCCGGCCGGAGCGGCCCGCCTCGTCGAGCGCCCAGTCCAGGGCCACCGACGCGTCGGTGGAGCCGTCGTAGCCGACCAGGATCTCGTCGTTGTTCATTCGCTGTGCCTGCCTTCCGTTCGCGTCCGCGGGGGTGTGCCGGCTCACGCCTCGCGCTCACCGGTCCTGACCGCAGGGTCGGTCTCGCGGATCCAGCGCCACTCGGCGACCCGGGGGTCGTCCTCGCCGTGCTCGCGGGTGTAGTCACGGCATGCCTGCCGGACGTCCACCATCTCCTGGCGCAGGTGCGCGGCGCGCGAGCGCAGCCCCGGCACCCGGTCGATCACGTCGATGACCAGGTGGAAGCGGTCCAGGTCGTTGAGCATCACCATGTCGAACGGCGTGGTGGTGGTGCCCTCCTCCTTGTAGCCGCGCACGTGCAGGTTCTCGTGGTTGGCCCGGCGGTAGGTGAGCCGGTGGATCAGCCACGGATAGCCGTGGTAGGCGAAGATGACCGGCTTGTCGCGGGTGAAGATGGTGTCGAACTCGTTGTCCGGCAGGCCGTGCGGGTGCTCCGACGGCGGTTGCAGGCGCATCAGGTCGACCACGTTGACCACCCGCACCTTCAGCTCGGGCAGGTGCCGGCGCAGCAGGTCGGCCGCCGCGAGGGTTTCCAGCGTCGGCACGTCGCCGGCGCAGGCGAGCACCACGTCCGGCTCGGCGTCGTCGTCGGTGCTGGCCCAGTCCCAGATGCCCAGGCCCCGGCGGCAGTGCTGGACCGCCTCGTCCATGGTCAGCCAGTTCGGCGCCGGCTGCTTGCCGGCCACCACCACGTTGATGTAGTTCCGGCTGCGCAGGCAGTGGTCCGTGGTGGAGAGCAGCGTGTTGGCGTCCGGCGGCAGATAGACCCGGACCACCTCGGCCTTCTTGTTGACCACGTGGTCGATGAAGCCCGGGTCCTGGTGCGAGAAGCCGTTGTGGTCCTGCCGCCAGACGTGGCTGGAGAGCAGGTAGTTCAGCGAGGCGATCGGCTCCCGCCAGGGAATGTGCCGGGTCACCTTGAGCCACTTGGCGTGCTGGTTGACCATCGAGTCGACGATGTGGATGAACGCCTCGTAGCTGGTGAAGATGCCGTGCCGGCCGGTCAGCAGGTAGCCCTCCAGCCAGCCCTCGCAGAGGTGCTCGGAGAGCACCTCCATCACCCGGCCGTCGGGGGAGAGGTGGTCGTCGCCCGGCTCCCGGCGGCCGACGAACGCGCGGTCGGTGACCTCGAACGCGGCGCCGAGCCGGTTGGAGGCGACCTCGTCCGGGCCGAACAGGCGGAACGTCTGCGGGTTGCGGGTGATCACGTCGCGGACCCAGGGGCCGAGCGTGCCGGCCGCGCCGGCGACCGTTCCGCCGGGCTCCTCGACGGCGACGCCGTACTCGCGGAAGTCGGGCAGCTCCAGGTTGCGCAGCAGCCGGCCGCCGTTGGCCACCGGATTGGCGCTCATCCGCCGGTCGCCGGCCGGCGGCAGCGCGGCCAGCTCGGCGACCGGGCCGCCGGTGGCGTCGAACAGCTCCTCCGGGTGGTAGCTGCGCAGCCAGCGCTCCAGCTCGGCCAGGTGCGCCGGGTTGTCGCGCACCTCGGCGATCGGCACCTGGTGGGCGCGGAACGTGCCCTCGACAGGCTTGCCGTCCACGTCCGCCGGCCCGGTCCAGCCCTTCGGCGTGCGGAGCACGATCATCGGCCAGCGGGGACGCTCGACGTCACCACCGGAGCGGGCCCGGCGCTGGATCTCGGCGATCTCGTCGACCGCCCGGTCCAGCGTCGCGGCGAGCATCTGGTGCACGGCCGTCGGGTCGTCGCCCTCGACCACGTACGGCTGGTAGCCGTAGCCGCGCATCAGGTCGAGCAGGTCCTCGGCGGGGATCCGGTCCAGCACGGTCGGGTTGGCGATCTTGTAGCCGTTGAGGTGCAGGATCGGCAGCACCGCACCGTCGCGCGCCGGGTTGAGGAACACGTTCGACAGCCAGCTCCCGGCCAGTGGGCCGGTCTCCGCCTCGCCGTCGCCGATCACGCAGGCGACCAGCAGGTCCGGGTTGTCGAACGCGGCACCGTACGCGTGGCTCAGCGCGTATCCCAGCTCCCCGCCCTCGTGGATCGAGCCCGGCACCTCCGGCGCCACGTGGCTGGGGATGCCGCCGGGGAAGGAGAACTGGCGGAACAGCCGCTGCATGCCGGCCTCGTCGCGCGGGATGTGGTGGTACAGCTCGCTGTAGGTGCCCTCCAGCCACGTGTTGGCGACCAGCGCGGGGCCGCCGTGGCCGGGGCCGGTGACGAAGATGGCGGACAGGTCCCGGTCGACGATGACCCGGTTGAGGTGCGCGTAGAGCAGGTTGAGGCCCGGGCTGGTGCCCCAGTGCCCCAGCAGGCGCGGCTTCACATGCTCAGGCTTGAGCGGCTCGCGGAGCAGCGGGTTGTCGAGCAGGTAGATCTGCCCGACGGTCAGGTAGTTCGCCGCCCGCCAGTAGGCGTCCAGCCGGCGCAGCTCGTCGTCGGTCAGGGGGCTGTGCAGGTCCAGCGCGGTGTCCATGCTGCGTTAGCCTCTCGTGGCTCGGGGTCGTCTGCCACTCGGGGAGGAATCTGTCGTCCCCGACGCGTCCACTCTCGCCGCCGCCCGGGGGCGACGGTCAGGGCCGTAGGTCCCGGGTCGCGTGGGCGTCACGACCCCTCCCCGGCGCCCGGGTCGAGCCCGCGTACGACGATCAGCGGGGCCGGCGAGTGGTAGAGCAGCGCCTGGCTGACCTCGCCCAGGCTGGACTGCACCGGACCGTCGCCGCGCGCCCCCACCACGGCGAGTTGCGCCGAGCGGGACCGGTCGAGCAGGACGTCGCGGGGGTCGCCACGTACGGTCTGGCACTCCGCGGCGACCCGGGGGTGCCGGGCGGCGTGCCGGTTGACCGCCTCCTCCAGCACACCGTCGTCGCCGTCGCGGCGCTCCGGTTCGACCACCCGGACGGCGAGCAGTCGGGCGCCCCGGCGCTCGGCGCAGTCGAAGGCGTACCCGAGGGTGGCGTGGGAGCCGGGTGAGTCGTCCCAGCCGACCAGCAGCGGGCCGGGCGGTGCGGGCTCGGAGCGGCCGACGAGGACCGGGCAGCCGGCCCGGGCGGCCAGCTCGACGGCCGGCGCGTCGGCCGGTACGCAGGCCCGGCAGGTGGCCATACCGCCGTCACCGAGCGCGACCAGGAATGCGGCGTCGGCGGCCCGTAGCAGCGCCTCGACCGGTGAGCCCTCCACGATCTCGCCGCTGAGCGGGACCTCCGGCGCGGTGTCGGCGACGATCCTGCCGGCCCGCTCCAGCGCGTTCTCGGCGTCGAGCCGGCTGCCGCCGGCCGGTGCCGGGCCGCCGGTGGCCGCCCAGTTGAACGCGTGCAGCAGGTGCAGCGGCCGGTGGTGGGCCGCGGCCTCGCCGGCGGCTGTGCGGACCACCGACAGGGCCTCCGCCGACCGGCCGACGCCGACCACCACCGCGCCGTGGCTGGGTGCGGCCATGTCGGCTCACCTCCCGACCGCGCTTTTCACCCACGGTAGTCGGGCGGCCGGGTCGGCCGGAGCGGGTCAGCGGAACTGGAGGCGGTTGACCGCGTCGAAGAGCCGGGCGCCGAACAGTCGGCGGGTGTGCACCATCGCCCACGCGGCGGCGGTGACCAGGTAGCGGGTGCGGGGCCGGCGGGCCACCACGGCCCGCTCGATGGTGCGGGCCACCGCCTCCGGCGGGGCGGCCAGCAGCCGGCTGCGGTAGGACTTCGCCATCGCCGCGTCGACCGCGGCGACCATCCGGTGGTACGGCCCGGCCGGGTCGGCGCCCGCGCCGAGCGAGGAGGCGGCGACCGCGCCGAAGCCGGTGCGGATCAGGCCCGGCTCGATCACCGCCACGTCGATGCCGAACGGGCGGGTCTCCTGGCGCAGCGCGTCGGAGACGGCCTCCACCGCGTACTTGCTGGCGTGGTAGTAGCCGCCGCCGGGGAAGACCAGCCGCCCGCCCATCGAGCTGACGTTGACGATCCGGCCCCGGCCGGCCCGGCGCATGCCGGGCAGCACGAGCTGGGTGAGCCGGGCCAGCCCGAAGACGTTCGTCTCGAACTGGGCGCGCACCCGCTGCATCGGGGTCTCTTCGATCGGGCCGTACTCGCCGTAACCGGCGTTGTTGACCAGCACGTCGACCTGGCCGTGGGCGGCCTCCACCGCTTCCACGGCGGCGCGCATGGACGCCTCGTCGGTGACGTCGAGGGGGAGCAGTCGGGCGCCGGTGTCGGCCAGGTCGGCGAGCGCGTCGACCCGGCGCGCGGTCGCGTAGACGGTGAGGTCGGGCCGGCGGGCGAGGCGCGCGACGGTGGCCCGGCCGATGCCGGAGGAGGTGCCGGTGATCAGGACGGCGGTCATGCGGGGTCGCCCTGGTGGGGTAGGCCGGCGACGAGCAGCGCGACGCCGTCGCGCAGCCGCTGCCGGGGCAGGTCGGGGTCGGTGAGGTCGGCCTCCAGACCGCGGGTGAGCGCGACGAGCACGTCGGCCACCGCGCGGGCCCGCGGCCCGGCGGCGTCCGCCAGCGCGTCGGCCACCAGGTCGGTCAGCTCGGCGGTGTACGCCTCGACGAGGTCGCCGGTGAGCTTGCCGCTGGCGTCGAGCAGTTCGGTGGCGTGCGGGCTGTCCCGGTGCAGCGTGAGGGTGAGTTCCAGCTTGGCGGCGAGCACGTCGTGCAGCCGGCCGGCGAGGTCGCCTCCGCCGGTGGCGGCGGCGTGGCGGGCCCGGTCGAGCGAGTCGGTGAAGAGCCGTTCGGCCAACCGCCGGTAGGCGTCGTCCTTGTTGCGCACGTACTGGTAGACCGCGGGCCGGGACATCCCGGCGGCGGCGGCGATGTCGTCCATGGTGGTGCGCCGCATGCCGTGCCGGGTGAAGCACGCGTACGCGGCGGCCAGGATCGTCGCCAACCGTTCCTCTGACATGCTGACAATACTTGCACAGATTGTCAGAGTGTTGGGAGTGCTTCCGGTCACGCCGCCGTCGCGGCGGTCAGCGCGGCGCGGGCAGCGTGGGGTGCACCCGGAGCACCACGGCGGTCGCGTTGTCCTCGCCGCCGGCGTCCAGGCTGGCGTCGAGCAGGGTCCGGACGGTGCGCGCCGGGTCCCGCCGGGCGGCGATCAGGTCGCGCAGCCGGTGGTAGCCGAGCTGGTCACTCACCCCGTCGGTGCAGAGCAGCCAGGTGTCACCGCGACGCAGCGGCAGGCAGAGCAGGTCGGGGTCCGGCGCGTCGGGGTGCCCGACGTGGCGCAGCAGTTGGTAGCGGGCCCGGGCCGCCTCCGGTGAGCCGGCCGGCCACCAACCGTGCAGCAGGCCGAGCCAGGCCATCGTGTGGTCGACCGTGACCAGCTCCAGCAGCCCCTCGCGCAGCCGGTAGGCCCGGGAGTCGCCGAGCTGCACCAGCCACCCCTGGCCGCCGGTCGGCTCGACCACGAGCGCGGTGAGTGTGCACCCGGTCAGCCCGGCGTGGGCGGCGCCGGCCCGACGTACCCGTCGGTGTGTCTCGGTCGTGGCGGCGCGTAGGCCGGCGGCGTCGACGGCCGGCCAGCGGGCGCGGAGCTGCTCGACGAAGGTGCGGGTGGCGGTCGTGCCGGCCACCCGGCTGCCCTCGCCCTCACCCATGCCGTCGCAGACCACGGCCAGTGGCAGCTCGTCATCGACGTGCAGCACGTCGTAGTTCTCCGGATAGCGGTACCCGACCACGCTGCCCCCGGCCACCTCCAGGGTGAGCCGACCGGCGGTCAGCCGGCGGGCGGCCTCGACCGGCCGGTCCAGCGGACGGCGACGGAACACCTACGGAACGTAACACCGGCGCGAGCGATGGACGGGCAGGTGACGGCGTGTCTTCTGTCAACCGGGGTTGACGTGCGGGCATTGTCAACCTAGATTGACAGCATGAGTCAGGCGACGGAACTCGCGGCGGCGGCCGGCAGCACCGACCCCAAGGTCGGCCTGCGCGCGGTGCTCGCCCTGCGCCGGCTGCTCGAACGGCTCGAGGTGGTCCAGGTGGACAACGCCCGGCGACAGGGCTGGTCCTGGCAGGAGATCGCCGACGCCCTCGAGGTCAGCCGGCAGGCGGTCCACAAGAAGCACGCCGGGCGACCGGCGGTGCGCGAAAGCTGGGAGGCGTGATGTTCGAACGATTCACCGACCGGGCCCGGGCCGTGGTGCACCACGCGCTCGTCGAGGCCCAGACCGAGGGCCGGCGTCCGGTCGGCACGGAACACCTGCTGCTCGGCGTGCTCGCCGACCACGACAACCTGGCGGTCCGCCTGCTGGCGGCCGACGGCATCGACGCCGCCGGGCTGCGCGCCGCGGTGACCCGCCACACCGCGCAGGGCGTCGACGGCCTCGGTGCGGCGGACGCGGCCGCGCTGCGCGAGATCGGTGTCGACCTCGCCGCGATCGTGGCCCGCATCGAGGAGTCCTTCGGCCCCGACGCGCTGCGCGAGGCGACGCCGCGCCCGCGCCGGTGGTGGCGCCGCCGGCACGACAACGGCCGGTTCTCGCCCCGGGCGAAGAAGGTGCTGGAGCTGTCGCTGCGTGAGGCCCTGCGGCTGCGCCACCGGCACATCGGCACCGAGCACATCCTGCTCGGCCTGCTCCGGGAGGGCAACGGCCTGGGCGCGCAGGTGCTCGTCGAGGCCGGCGCCGACGTCGACGAGCTGCGGCAGCGGGTCGAGGTGGCGCTGCGCGAGGCGGCCTGACGCCGGGGCCGGATTCCAAACCTCTTTGCGGTCCTCGCAACGACCCCGCCCGCCGGGTCGCCGCCGCGCGCCGCGTCCTGCACACTGACGCCGTGGACGGTGCAGAAGAGAAGCTTCCGGTGACCGCGGAGAACCGGACCCCGCGCTCCGCCGTGGTGGTCAACCCGGTGAAGGTGGCCGACCTGGACGAGTTCCGGCGGATCGTGGACGGCGCGCTCGACGCGGCCGGCTGGCCGGCGCCGACCTGGTACGAGACCACGGTCGAGGACCCGGGTCGCGGCCAGGCGGAGGAGGCCGTCAAGGCCGGGGCCGAGGTGGTCTTCGCCTGCGGCGGCGACGGCACCGTGATGGCCTGCGTCACCGCGCTCGCCGGCACCGAGGTGGCACTCGCCGTGCTGCCGCAGGGCACCGGCAACCTGCTCGCCGCCAACCTCGGTCTCTCCAACGATCTCGGCGCCGGGCTGGAGGTCGCCGTCGAGCGCGGGATGCGCCGGCTCGACGTGGGCGTGGTCGACGACCAGTGCTTCGCGGTGATGGCCGGGATGGGCTTCGACGCCCAGATGCTCGACTCCACCTCCGAGACCACCAAGAAGCGGATCGGCTGGCCGGCCTACCTGGTCGGCGCGGCCCGCCACCTGCGGGACCGGCCGATGCGCGTCTCGGTGCGCATCGACGGCCGGCCGCCGCTGCGCCGCCGCGCCCGCTCGGTGCTGGTCGCCAACGTCGGCCGCCTCCAGGGCGGGGTGCGCCTGCTCACCGAGGCCGAGCCCGACGACGGCTGGCTCGACGTCGCGGTGCTGACCCCGCGCACTGTCGGTCACTGGCTCGCCATGGGCTGGGCGCTGGTCCGCCGCACCGGCAGCGTGCCGCGGATGGAGGTGTTCCGGGCCCGTACCGTCGAGATCGCCAGCAACCGCCCCCAGCCCCGCCAGCTCGACGGCGACCTGATCGAGCCCGGGCGCTCGCTGACCGCCACCATCCGGCCCGAGTCGCTCTGGCTCTGCGTCCCGCGGCCGGAGGACCACCCCGACCTGGCCGAGGACGCCAAGGCCGCCGCGGAGCGCGGCGAGCGTCTGGTCGAGGACGCCCGCCGTGAGTAGCACCAAGCTCGTCCCCGAGACCCGGCTGATGACCCAGAACGAGCTGTCGGCCGACGACGCCTGGCACACCCTGCGCCGGCACGGCGGCTGGTGCCTGCTGCGGGACGCCTTCATCCGGTTCCGCTACGGCGACGGCTTCAGCCACTCCCGGGCGTTGGCGTTCCAGCTCTGCCTCGCCGTGGTGCCGTTCCTGATCGCGCTCACCGGCCTGATCACCGACCTCGGCGCGGACGAGGGCGGCAAGGTCGTGGCCGACACGGTGCTGGCGATCACGCCGGGCCAGAGCGAGTCCATGGTGCAGGAGCTGCTGACCGACTCCGACCGCACCGAGGATGTCGGCGAGCTGGCGCTGACCCTCGGTCTGATCACCGGGCTGGTCGCGTTGACCACCACGATGGCCCAGATCGAGCGGGGCGCCAACCGGATCTACGGCGTCGAGCGGGACCGCCCGGCCTTCCCCAAGTACGTGCGGGCCGCGGTGCTCGCCGTGGTCGCCGGCGTGCCCGCGCTGATCGGGTTCCTGATCCTGGTCGGCGGCGGCGCGGTCGGTGACTCGGTACGCCGGCACTACGAGTGGGGCGAGGCCGCCACCGTGGTGTGGGACGTGGTCCGCTGGCCGCTCAGCCTGGGCCTGACCGTGCTCGCCGTCGCGGCGCTGTTCCGGCACGCGCCCCGGCGCAAGCAGCCCGGCCTGTCCTGGCTCTTCTTCGGCGCCGGCATCGCCATCGCCATCTGGTGGGTGGCCAGCCTGCTGCTCGCCGCGTACGTGAAATACGGCGGCGGGTTCGGCCAGACCTACGGCGCGCTGACCGGCATGATGGCGCTGCTGCTCTGGGCCAACCTCACCGGGATGGCGCTCTTCGGTGGGCTGGCGTTCGCCGCCCAGCTGGAGGCGATGCGGATCGGCGTGGAGGAGCCGGCCCAGCCGGACCTGTGGGAGCCCGACGCGCAGCGCGAGGAGCTGCTCGACACCGGCGAGATGACCGCCCTCTGACGCCGCGCCGATCGGCGTGTACGAGACACGCCGATCGGGTACAGCGCGCCTCGCAGAAGAACAAGGGAGGTGCGGTGTGACCGCGGTCAAGGAATCCGGGCGCCGACCGCTCGGCCACTTCGCCGAGCGGAGCCTGGTCGGCCTGCTCGCGGTGGCCGGCGCGGGCGTCGCGTTCGGCGTGCTGCTGATGCTCGTCCGGTTCCGCTGGAGCCCGCTGCAGAACGCCGACCACGAGGCGGCCGAGTGGTTCAACAACCTCGTGGCCCCGCACCACCCGCTGGTCACCGTGCTCCAGGCGATCACCGACCTGGGCGGGCGGCCGGTGCTGATCTGGCTGATCACCATCGCGGTGGTGGGCCTGCTGATCCGCCGTCAGTCCCGGCTGGCGGTCTACCTGATCGTCACCGGAGTCGGCGGGCTGATCCTCGACCCGTCGCTCAAGGCGCTGGTGGGACGGCTGCGCCCGGTGGTGGACGTGCCGGTGGCCAGTGCGCCCGGCAACAGCTTCCCCAGCGGCCACGCGCTCGGCTCGTTCGTCGCGTACGGCGCGCTGCTGCTGGTGTTCCTGCCCGCCATGGCGCCGCGCTGGCGCAAGCCGGCCATCGCCATCGCCGCCGTGCTGATCTTCCTGGTCGGGCTGACCCGGATCGCGCTGGGCGTGCACTTCGTCTCCGACGTGCTCGGCGGCTGGCTGCTCGGCGCGGCCTGGCTGGGCGTCACCGCGTACGCCTTCCGGCTGTGGCGACGCGAGCGCGGCCGGCCGGTCCCGCCGCTGACCGAGGGCCTGGAGCCCGAGGCGGGCGAGGAGATCACCCCGGCCCCGGACGAGGAGAAGGTGCTGGAGCACCCCCGCTCGTCGGTGGCCGAGCTGCTCGTCGGCTGGGTGATCGTGTTCGGCGCGCTCTACGCGTTCGGCATGTACGTCAGCTACCACGCCAAGGGCACGGTCTTCGACTGGCTCGACACCGAGGTGCCGCGGTGGTTCGCCGCCCGGCACACCGACGGGCTGACGGACCTGAGCTGGTGGTGGAGCAAGTTCGGCGACACCCACGCCATCCTGCTGGTCTCGCTGGTGTTCTGCCCGATCGTGCTGGCCGTGTGGCGCCGGTGGCGGCCGGTGCTGTTCGTGGTGCTGGCCATGTTCGGCGAGCTGAGCCTCTTCCTGGCCAGCGCCCGCGTGGTGGAGCGGCCCCGGCCGCCGGTGGAGAACCTGGACGGGCAGATGCCCACCTCGTCGTTCCCGTCCGGGCACATCGCGGCGACCATCTGCCTCTGGGCCGCCATGGCGCTCATCGTGTTCCCGCGCACCGACCGGTGGTGGCGGTGGCTGTTCGTGGCGATGGCGGTGATCATGCCGGTGGGCGTGGCCACCTCCCGGATGTACCGGGGCATGCACCACCCGACCGACTTCATGGGCGCGATCATCCTCGGCACGCTCTGGCTGTCGCTGCTCTGGTGGGTGATCCGGCCGAACGCCGACGTGGCCCAGGGCAACCAGCCGGCGGTCGAGTCCGAGCAGGTCGACGAGCTGGACGACGAGCTGGCCAAGGCCGGCCGGCCGGAATGACCCGATGCTGCGGCTGATGACCTGGAACATCCGCACCGGCGGTCGGGACCGGAACGGCACCGACCGCCGGGACCGGATCGTCTCGGTCGTCACCGCGCAGCGCCCGGACGTGCTGGCGCTCCAGGAGCTGCGCGGGCTGGACCGCACGCTGGGCGGCCTGGCGCAGCGGGCGGGGATGGTGCCCTGCCTGGCCCGGTCCTGGTTCGGCCAGTCGGTGGCGGTACTGGTCCGCCCGCCGCTGCGGGTGCTGCGCGCCGGGCCGGTCCGCCGGCCGTTCCACCACGCGGCAGCCCGGGTTGGGGTCGCCACGCCGGCCGGGGCGCTGACCGTGTTCAGCGCCCACCTGAACCCGTACTCGGGCGGGCGGCGGCGGATCGAGGCCGGCTGGCTGGCGGCGGCGGTCCGGCGCACCGGGGGCGAGCTGGCCGTGCTCGCCGGGGACCTGAACACCCTGGAGCCGGCCGTCGACCACGCCGAGCGGCTGGCCGGGCTCGCCGCCGGCTACCGGCGTCGGCACCTGCGCCGCGACGGACGTACCGTCGACACCCGCGCGGTGGCCCGGCTGCTCGACGGCGGTCTGGTCGATCTCTGGGCGCGGGCCGGCGGCGACGGGCCGGGCGGGCTGACCGTGCCGACCGGTCACGGCGGCGCGGAGTTCGCCGGGATGCGGCTGGACTACCTGCTCGCCACGCCGGCGCTGGCCGACCGGGTGCGCGCGGTCCGGGTGGTCCGCGACGGCGACGCCGACACCGCCTCCGACCACTACCCGGTCCTGGCCGAGCTGGACGTCGCGCCCGGCTAGGCCAGGTCGGACACCACGGTCGCCACGAAGATCAGGATGACCGCCTCGCTGACGATCCAGGAGTGCGCGTTGGACCAGTCGCGGATCCTCGGCAGCAGCCGCTCGGCCCGCCCCCCGAGCACCACCAGCGCCAGCAGCGGCAACGCCAGCAGCAGCACGGTCAGCACCAGGAACGGCAGCAGGTGCCACCACGGCTTGTCGTGCCCGGCCAGGCTGCCGGCCACCGACGCCATGGTGACCTCGTCGCTGGGCATGGCCAGGAAGAGCAGCAGGCCGAGGCCGAAGGCGAACGCCGGCTTCGGGTCCTCCAGCTTGCGCATCCAACCGGGGGGCTGGTTCCGTCCGCGCCTGAGGAACGTGATCACCATGAGCACCAGCAGCAGCGCCAGCACGATCCAGTCGATCAGGTGCCGGCTGCCACTGTCCTTCGTGCCGTTGCCGGCGCCGTGCCGGACCAGCCGGAACACGCCGTACCAGACGGTCAGCGGGACCAGCGTGCCCAGCGCGGCGCCGGCCAGGTAGGCCACCGAGCCGCGCCGCGGGTCGCGGCTGGCGGCCAGGAAGACCGCGCTGATCAGCTGCGGACCGGCGACCATCACGATCGCCAGCGGCAGCACGGTCAGCAGGTTCATGGCCCCATGCTGTTGCCGTGCGGGCGGCGGGGCGGCCGGTTCTAGAGGATCAGGTTGAGCAGCACGGTCAGCACCACCGACGCCACGATCGAGAAGAGGATCATCAGGAGGCAGCCGACCCCGCCGCCGGCGGGCCGGATCTCGGTGTTCCCGATACGCATGTCGCGGGCCCTCCCGTCACAGCTCGCGAAGTCGGGGCAGCAGTTCCTCCTGGGCCCAGTCGAGGAACATCGGCTGGCTGTCGCCGCCGACCTGCACCAGCGCCACGTGGGTGAAGCCGGCGTCGACGAACTTCTTGAACGCCTCGACGTGCCGGTCGGTGTCCGGGCCGCAGGAGATGCCCTCGGCCACGTCCTCCTCCCGGACGAACTGGGTGGCCGCGGCGAACGCGTCCGGGTTCGGCAGGTCGGCGTTGACCTTCCAGCCCATCCCGAACCAGCGGAACTGGTCGTGCACGATCTTGCGGCACTCGTCCTCGTCCGGGCCGTAGCAGATGGCCACCTGGCCGTAGCGGGGGCGGCCCGCGCCGCCGGCCTCCTCGTACATGTCGACCAGGTGCGACAGCGGGTCGGTGGCGATCATGGCGTCGGCGTACTCGGCGGCGAGGGTGGCCGACTGCCGGCCGGACGCGGCCACCGCCATCGGCACCGGGCGCTCCGGCCGGTCCCAGACGTACGCGTCGGGCACGTCGAAGTGGTTGCCGGAGAACGTCAGCGTCTCGCCGTTGAGCAGCGGCCGGATGATCTGTAGCGCCTCCTCGAACATCTCGTGCCGCTGCTGCACGTGCGGCCACCCGCCGACCACGTGCTCGTTCAGGTTCTCCCCGGCGCCGAGGCCGAGTGTGAACCGCCCGTCCGAGAGCACCCCGATGGTGCTCGCCTTCTGCGCCACCACGGCCGGGTGGTAGCGGCGGATCGGGCAGGTGACGAACGAGAGCAGCTCGGGCCGGGTGGTGGCGTGCGCGACCGCGCCGAGGACCGACCAGGCGTACGGGGAGTGGCCCTGCGACTCCAGCCACGGGTAGTAGTGGTCGGACATGACCAGGTGGTCGAAGCCGGCCGCCTCGGCGCGCACGGCGTGGTCGATCAGGTCCTTCGGGCCGGCCTGCTCGCACATCAGGGTGTAGCCGACGTTCACCATGGCGCCGCTCCTTCCGGGTGGGATCGTCCCGGGATACCCCGCCGGGCGCGGGTCAACCTTGACGGGTGGTTTGATGCTGCCTACAGTCCGCCTTAACCGGTTCAGGCCGGGGAGGCGCACCATCCTGTGGTGGGGATGACCGCCCCTGCGGCGGCCCGTGACGACACGGGTCGCCGCAGGACTTAACCGGTTGCCTTCGGCGGTTCATTGGCTTAGGCTGATGCCGGCGTCCGGGATGTCGCCACCTTCTGAGGACAGTCATGAAGAAGATGCTTTCCGTCGCGGGCGCCGCCCTGCTGACGGCACTCACCGCCGTGTTCGCCTTCGGGCAGCCGGCGCAGGCCGCCACCGGTTTCTCCGTCTCGAACGGCCGGCTCTACGACGCCAACGGCACCGAGTTCGTGATGCGCGGCGTCAACCACGCGCACACCTGGTATCCGCAGCAGACCAGCTCGTTCGCCAACATCAAGGCGCTCGGCGCCAACACCGTGCGGGTGGTGCTGGCCACCGGCGACCGCTGGACGAAGAACAGCGCCGCCGACGTGGCCAACGTGATCTCGCTGTGCAAGGCCAACCGCCTCATCTGCGTGCTGGAGGCGCACGACACCACCGGCTACGGCGAGGACGGCGCCGCCACCACGCTGGCCAAGGCCACCGACTACTGGCTGAGCATCGCCGACGTGCTCAAGGGCCAGGAGAAGTACGTCATCGTCAACATCGGCAACGAGCCGTTCGGCAACCAGGGCTACGGCGCCTGGACCACGGACACCTCGAACGCGATCAAGCGGCTGCGGGCCGGCGGCCTCACCCACACGATCATGGTGGACGGCCCGAACTGGGGCCAGGACTGGTCGTTCACCATGCGCGACAACGCCGGCACCGTGTTCAACGCCGACCCGCAGCGCAACACCGTCTTCTCCATCCACATGTACGGCGTCTTCGACACCGCCGGGGAGATCACCGACTACCTGGGCCGGTTCCGCAGCGCCGGGCTGCCGATCGTGGTCGGCGAGTTCGGCTTCAACCACTCCGACGGCAACCCCGACGAGGACACCATCATGTCCTACGCCCAGGCCAACCGGATCGGCTACCTGGGCTGGTCGTGGAGCGGCAACGGCGGCGGCGTCGAATACCTCGACATGACCACCGGCTTCAACCCGGCCCAGCTCACCAGTTGGGGCCAGCGCATCTTCGCCGGGGCCAACGGCATCACCGCCACCTCCCGCGAGGCGTCGGTCTATTCCGGCAGCTCGCCCAGCCCGACGACCAGCCCCAGCCCGACGACCAGCCCCAGCCCGACGACCAGCCCCAGCCCGACCACGCCGCCGACCACCACGCCCCCGCCGGCCGGCGGCTGCACCGCCAGCTACACGGTCGTCAACTCGTGGCAGGGTGGCTTCCAGGGCGACATCAAGGTGACCGCCGGTTCCGCCGCGATCAACGGCTGGACCGCGAAGTGGACGTTCGCCAACGGTCAGACCGTCAGCCAGTCCTGGAACGCCACGGTCAGCAACAGCGGGTCGGCGTACACCGCCCGCAACGTGGACTACAACGGCCGGCTCGGCGCCGGCGCCAGCACCACCTTCGGCTTCATCGCGAGCTGGAACGGCACGAACGCGACGCCCGCGGTGACCTGCACCGCGAGCTGACCGCCGGTGGCCGGGTCCGCCCGGACCCGGCCACCCCTCCTTGGTACGCCGGTCGGTGCCTACAAACTTGATGGCGTAGGTGAGTGACGTCCCCGATCCATTCTCGTCATCACGTTCGTAGGCGGCCCGAAGGTCGCCCCGGCCGAGCACCCCGTCGGCCGGTGGCCCGGGGGCAGGGCGCCCTGCCGTACGATCTGGCGCGCGTCGGGCCGACCGGTCCGGCGCGACCGTGGGGAGGGGACACCATGAGCACGCCCGGGACCAGGGGACGACCGTCGGGGCTGGTGATCGGCTCGCTTGTGGCCATCTCGTTCGGGACCGTCTTCGTCATGGTCAACAGTGGCGGCCTGCCGTCGCCGTGGCCGCTCGTGGTGCGGATCGCCGGTCTGGTGGTGGCCGCGCTGCTCCTGGTAAGCCTGTTCCGGGTGGCCCGCCAGGCCCCGTTCGCCGCGCAGGGGTCGGAGGCGGCGGGGTTCATGGACCGCCGCTACTGGATCGTGGTGGCGCTGGAGGCGGTCGCGCTCTTCGGCGGCCTCGCCGTCATCAACAATGTGCTCGACCGGCCCGCCGTGTCGGTGGCCTGGGTCGCGGTGGTGGTCGGCGTGCACTTCTTCGGCCTCGCCGCCGTCTGGCGGATGCCGCGCTACCACTGGCTCGGCGCGGTGATGACCGCGCTCGGCCTGGCCGGCTTCCTCGTCCACGCGCTGGGCGGCGACGCGGCGGCGGTCGGCCTGGTCTCCGGCGTCGGCTGCGGCGCCGCCCTCTTCGCCACCGTCGCCCTGGCCCTGCGCGACACCACCCGCCGCACCGCCTGATCAACCAGCGCGGAGGTGGGCGGCGCGGGCCAGCAGGTACTCCTGTTCGGGCCGGCTGGTCGTTCGCGCGGCGGCGGCGCGGTAGTGGGTCACCGCGGCGTCCCGGTCGCCGGCCATCTCGTGCAGGTGGGCGCGGGCCGCGTCGAGCCGGTGCGAGCCGGCCAGCCGGGGGTCGGCGGTCGGGCCGGCGAGCGCGTCCAGCCCGGCGGCCGGGCCGTGCACCATGGCGGTGGCGACCGCCCGGTTCAACGCCACCACCGGGCTGCCGGTGAGGCGTTCCAGCACCTCGTAGAGCGCGAGGATCTGCGGCCAGTCGGTGGTCGCCGCGCTCGGTGCCTCGTCGTGCAGCGCGGCCACCGCGGCCTGGAGCTGGTACGGCCCGACCGGCCCCCGGCGCATCGCGTCGGTGACGAGCGCCGTGCCCTCGGCGATCGCGGCGGCGTCCCAGCGGGACCGGTCCTGCCCGGCCAGCGGGATCAACTCGCCGGCCGGGCCGGTGCGGGCGGCGGAGCGGGCGTCGGTGAGCAGCATCAGCGCGAGCAGCCCTTCCACCTCGCTGTCGTCGGGCAGCAGCCGGTGCATCTGCCGGGCCAGCCGGATCGCTTCCTCGCAGAGGTCGATGCGTCGCAGGTCGTCCCCGAGGCTCGCGGTGTGCCCCTCGGTGAAGATCAGGTAGAGCACGTGCAGCACGGCGGCGAGGCGGGCCTGCCGGTCGGCCGGCTCGGGCAGCCGGAACGGCAGGCCGGAGTCCTTGATGCGCTGCTTGGCCCGGCTGATCCGCTGCGCCATGGTGGCCTCGGGCACCAGGAACGCGCGGGCGATCTCGGCGGTGCTCAGCCCGCCCACCGCGCGCAGCGTCAGGGCGATCGCCGACGGCGTGGTCAGCGTGGGGTGGCAGGAGAGGAAGAGCAGCACCAGTGTGTCGTCCCGGTCGCCGGTCAGCGGCTCGTCGGCCGCCGGCGCGGTCCGCCTGTCGTCGCCGGAGCGCCGGGCCGCGCGTTCCTCCCGGTCCCGCCGGGCCGTCTCGGCCCGCACCAGCTCGATCATCCGCCGGTACGCGACCTGGGTGAGCCAGCCGCGCGGATGCTCCGGCAGCCCGTCGACCGGCCACTGCCGGGTCGCCGCCAGCAGCGCCTCCTGGACGGCGTCCTCGGCGATGGCGAAGTCGCCGAACCGGCGGGCGAGCACGCCGAGGACCTGCGGCGCCAGTTCGCGCAGCAGGTCCTCGACGGCGTGGTCGATCAGGGTCACATCTCCTGCGGCGGGCCGGACATCACCGGGCGCACCTGGATCGGCATGTTCAGCGGCCGACCGCCGGGGCCGGGCGCGGTGGAGATGAGCGCGGCGATCTCGACCGCCCGCTGCGGGGTCTCGCAGTCGACGATCCAGAAGCCGGCCAGGAACTCCTTGGTCTCCGCGAACGGCCCCTCGGTGACCACCGGCGCGCCGTTCTCGCCGGCCCGCACGATCCGGGCCTGTTCCGGGCCGCCGAGCCCTTCGCCCTGCACGAACTCGCCGTCCGCCATGAGCTTGGCGTTGACCTCGCCCATGAAATCGATGTGCGCCCGGAACTCCTCCGGAGTCCAGGTGTCGATCGACGGGAAGTCGGCCCCGGCGGCGCTGAACTGCATCAGCAGCATGTACTTCACGATCGGCTCCTCACGCTCGAGCACCGATTGTCGGTGCTTCCACCCTCGGGTAGAAGCCACCACCCCGCTCCTCGACATCCGTCGCCGAAGAATCTCCGGAAAGTTCGGTGACCTCCAGCAGCAACGCCTGCTCCGGGTGCAGCGCGGGCAGTTGCACCCCGACCGTGCCGAGCACCGAGCCGCTCAACGTCACCCCGGCGCCGGTCGCCAGCCAGGCCGGCGGCGTCAGCTCCAACAGGGCCGGCTCCGGCACCCCGGCCGGCGGGCGCACCCGGTAGCGCCGCTCGGCGGCCAGCCCCGGCAGCCGTACCACGCCCGGCACCTGGGCGGCGGAGGTGGCGACCCGGCTGACCGCGTAGACCGCCGCGGAGCGGTCGTGGGCGACCACGCCGTGGGCCTGCACGGCCTCGTCCGGGTGGTCGACCCGGACCACCCGCCCGGCGTGCAGCAGCGGGCGAAGCCGCTTGTGCAGCGCCACCCAGGCGGCGAGTTCGGCCCGCGCGGACGCGTCGATCGCGCTGATGTCCCACTCGATGCCGTGGTGGCCGAAGAGCGCGGTGACCGCCCGGAAGCCCAGGTCGTGCACGCGGTGCGTGGTGTGCGAGCGGTCCGGGCCGATGTGCGTGCCGATCAGCTCCGGCGGGAGCAGCAGCCCGGTCCAGCGCTGGATGGCGAGCCGTTCCAGCGCGTCGTTGCAGTCGCTGGCCCAGACCCGGTCGGTGCGGCGCAGGATCTCCAGGTCGACCCGGGCGCCGCCGGAGGAGCAGCTCTCGATCTCCAGGCCCGGGTGGCGGCCCCGCAGCTCGTCGAGCAGCCGGTAGACCGCCAGGGTCTGCGCGTGCACGCCGGGCCGGCCGCCGTGTCCGGCCTCGGTGAGGTCCCGGTTGTGGTCCCACTTCAGGTAGGCGATCCCGTCGTGCTCGGTCAGCACCGCGTCGAGCCGGCCGAGCAGGTACGCGTAGGCGTCCGGGTGGGCCAGGTCGAGCACCTGCTGGTGCCGCCACGCCGGGGGCAGCCGGCCGGGCGTCCGGAGCACCCAGTCGGGGTGGGCGCGGAACAGGTCGGAGTCGGGGTTCACCATCTCTGGCTCCACCCAGAGCCCGAACCGCATGCCGTGCCCGCGTACGTGGTCGATCAGCGGTTGCAGCCCACCCGGCCAGACCTCCTCGTCGACCCACCAGTCACCGAGCCCGGCCAGGTCGTGCCGCCGGCCCCGGAACCAGCCGTCGTCGAGCACGAAGCGTTCCACACCCACCTCGGCGGCCCGGTCGGCGAGCGTCCGCAGCCGGTCCAGGTCGTGGTCGAAGTAGACCGCCTCCCACACGTTGAGCGTCACCGGCCGGGGTGTGCGTGGATGGCCCGGCCGGGCGCGCAGGCTGGTGTGCAGCACGTCGCTGAGCCCGTCCAGCCCATCGGCGGAGTGCGCCGCGTAGAGCAGCGGGGTGGCGTACTCCTCGCCCGGCCCGAGCACGATCTCGCCGGGGGCGAGCAGCTCGCCGCCGCCGAGCGTGGCCTCGCCGGTCGGGCGTCGCTCGGCGACCGTGACGTGGTCGCCGCTCCACGCGGTGTGCACCGCCCACACCTCGCCGTGCCCGAAGCCGAAGCCGGGCGTGCCGGCGACCAGCAGCAGCGTGGCGTCGTGCCCGGTGCGGCCGTGCCGCCCCTCGCGCACCCAGGCGCCCATCGGCCACGGGTGCCGCTGCGGCGCGCGTTCCCGGCACCAGCGCCCGGTCAGGTCGAGCAGCTCGCCGGCGACCGCCGGCACCGGCAGCACCGGGGTCAGCTCGCGCAGCTCGTAGCGGCCGTCGCCGTCGTTGCGTAGCCGGTGCCGCAGCGTCAGCAACCCCGCCGCGTCCAGCGTGATCTCGACGGTCAGGCTCAACCCCGCGCCCTCGTCCACCGCCCGCACAGTCGCAAGGAGGGGCCCCCGGTTAACGCCTGGTGCGGGTGAAGGGGCCCCTTTTAACACCTCGTGCCCGCCTGCGGTGCCGTCCGGCTGTGGAGGCGGTGGGGGAACGTCGTGCACGTCGAGGTCGACCAGGCGGAACGCGGTGGACCAGTCCCGGCCGTCGCGGTGGCCGGCCAACCCGGGGCGGCCGCCCCAGCCCGCGCTCGCCTCGGGCAGCAGCGACAGCACGGTGGGCGCGTCGAAGCTGCTCGGCACCACCGGCGCGACGGTGGCGTCGACCAGCGCGGGCAGGTCCTCGGTGGGCAGCGGTCCGAGGTCGGCGCCCCAGTGCACGATCCGGGGCAGCCCCGGGCCGCGCGCGTCGAGCACCAGGCTGGTCCGCGCGCGGCGCAGGTGGACGATCGTCATCCCTTGGAGGCTCCCAGCGTCAGGCCCCGGACGAACTGCTTCTGCAACAGGAAGAAGATCACCAGGGTGGGGATCGCGACCAGCACCGAGCCGGCCGAGACGAGGTTGTTGTCGGTGAAGAACTGGCCGCGCAGGTTGTTGAGCGAGCTGGTCACCGGGAACTTGTCGCCGCTGCGCATCAGCACGGTGGCCCAGAAGAACTCGTTGTAGATCCAGGTCACCTCCAGCGTGGCCAGCGCGGCCAGGGCCGGGCGGCACAGCGGCATGGTCACCTGCCAGTACTGCCGCCACACGCTCGCCCCGTCGACCATCGCGGCCTCGTACAGCTCGTGCGGCAGCGCCTTCATGTAGTTGCTCAGCACGAAGACGCAGAAGCCGCACTGGAACGCGACGTTGACCAGGATCAGCCCCCAGTAGCTGTCGTAGAGCAACTCCGAGTCGCTCATCCAGACCGGCAGCGGGATCTCGGTGAACATCCGGAACAGCGGGATCAGCAGGGACTGCTGCGGCAGCAGGTTCGCCGCGGTGAAGAGGCCGAGCAGCGCGATGTTGAGCTTCCAGCTGAACCGGGCGATCACGAACGCCACGCACGAGGCGAGGAAGAGGGTGAGCAGCACCGCCGGGACGGTGATGTAGACCGAGTTGAGGAAGTGCTTGCCGAACTCGGCGGTCCGCCACGCGGTGACGTAGTTGTCGATGGTCCACCCGCCGAACGAGACGTAGCCGTGCACGGCGGTGTACTGGTAGGAGCGGAACGAGGTGAGCACCGCCCAGAGCAGCGGGAACAGCCAGCCGACGGCGACCGTACCCAGAAAGACGTGCAGGACGACCCGGGCGGGCCGCACCGGCCGGCGGCGCCCGGGGGAGACGGCGGTGCTCATCGCTTGTCCTCCCGCATGACGGTCCAGAGGTAGATGGTGATGAAGACCAGGGAGACGGCCAGCATGATGGTGGCCAGCGCGGAGCCGAAGCCGATCCGGCTCGCCTCGCCGACCACGTTCTGGGTGACCAGGGCGGAGATCAGCTCCAGCCCGTTGCGGCCCTTGTTGATGACCCAGACGAGGTCGAACGCGCGCAGCGACTCGATCACGGTCACCACCAGGACGATGATGTTGATCGGGCGCATCACCGGGAAGACGACCCGGAAGAAGGTGCTGGTCTCCGAGGAGCCGTCCACCGCGGCGGCCTCCCGCAGCGACGGGTCGACCCCCTTCAGCCCGGCCAGGTAGAGCAGCATGATGTAGCCGACGTGACGCCACCCGGCGGCCACCAGCACCGCCCAGATGTTGACGTTCGGGTCGCCGTACCAGTCGGTGTCGCCGCCGAACACGCCGTTGAGCAGTCCCTGGTCGCGGCTGTAGATGAGCTGCCAGATGAAGCCGACGAGCGCCAGCGAGAGCACCACCGGCAGGTAGAGCGCGGTCTGGTAGAACCGGCTGCCGCGCAGTTCCTTGTCCAGCAGCACGGCGAGGAACATCCCGAACGGGCTGGCCACCACGAAGAGCGCGGCCAGCCAGAGCAGGTTGTTCTGCACCGCGGGCACGAACGGCGGGTAGTTGTTCACCACGTCGTCGTAGTTCCGCAGCCCGACCCAGTCGATCTCGCCGATCGGGCCGACGCCGTCCCAGTTCGTGCCGGAGAGCAGCACGGTCGCCGCCGCCGGCAGCCAGACCAGGGCGAGGACGAGCAGCAGGGGCACCAGCACCATCAGCGTGATCACCACGCGGTCGGTACGGGAGAGAAGCCGTAGCCGGCGGCCGCGGCCACCACCGGTGGTGGTGGCCGCGGCCGGTGACGGCACGGCGCGATCCGCTTGGATCAGGGGCAGGTCGGACATGGTGTCCTTCCCCCTTCCGCCGTCAGCTGGTGAAGATCGACTTCTTCTGGTTCTCGACGCTGGTGAGCATCCCGCTGATGTCCTTGGGGTTCTTGATGAACTGCTGGAGCGCCGGGATCATCACGGTCGAGGCGAAGTCCGGCCGGGTGTCCCGGTCGAGGAACTGCGCGATCTCGGTGGCCGAGCCGACCAGTTCGGCGGCCTTCTTCTGCAGCGCGGTATAGCCGGCGGTGTCCGCCCCGCTGTTGGCGACCAGCGTGCTCGGGTCGTTCTTGACCGTGACGTTCGCGGCGTCCTTCGAGCCCAGGTAGGTCAGCAGCTTCTCCGCCGCGTCCTTGGACTTGGGCTTGCGGGCCATCATGTAGCCGTCGATCGGCGCGTCCAGGGCCTTCGCCCCGATCGTGGAGTCGACCTCCGGGAACGTGAAGAAGTCGAGGTCCTCCAGGTCGGCGCCGCTGAACTGCTGGCCGACAAAGAGGCCGAGCAGGTACATGCCGCTCTTCTTCTGCTGCAACGACTGGGCGGCCTCCTGCCAGGTGCGGCCCAGCGAGTCCGGCTGGTGTAGGGGGAGCAGGCCGGCCCAGGTGTCGAAGACCTTCTTCACCTTGTCGGAGGTCCACGCCTCCTTGCCGGCCATCAGGTCGACGTGGAACTGGTAGCCGTTGATCCGCAGGTTGAGGATGTCGAACGTGCCCATCGCCGGCCAGCCGTCCTTGTCGGCGAACGCGATCGGGGTCAGCCCGTCCTTCTTCATCTGCGCGCCGAGCGTGTTGAGCTGGTCCAGCGTGGTGGGCACCTGGTAGCCGCGCTGCTGCCAGACGGACTTGCGGTAGAAGACCGCCCACGGGTAGTACGACGCCGGCACGAAGTACTGCTTGCCGTCGTCCCCGGTGGACGCCTTCTTGAACGCGTCGGAGTAGCCGTCGAGCTTGCCCCAGACGTCGCTGAGGTCGCCGGCCAGGCCCTTGGCCGCGAAGAACCGCATCCGGTAGCCGGCGAACCAGGTGAACACGTCGTCCGGTTTGCCTTGGAGATAGTTGTTGATGTTTTCCTGGAACGTGTTGTGGTCGACGGTGTTGATGTCGACGGTCACCCCGGACGATGTCTTGAAGCCGTCCATCACCTTGGCGACGACGTCCTTGGGCTTCGGGTCCGACTGGTTCGAGCCGAGCGAGACGCTCTTCGCGTCGCCGCCGGAGTCGGAGTCGGAGTCGCCGCAGCCGGCGAGCGCGCCGGTGCCGAGCAGCGCGCCCGCGCCGGCCGCGCCGGCGAGTAGCGAGCGCCGGTTCAGGCCGGCGACGGACGGGGGTACGAGTCGGGCGAGGTACTCGGCCTGGGAGCGGGGACGGGACATTGCGCCTCCTGCGTGGAGAGGTGTGCTACGAGATCCACCGAGAATCCACACGTCCGAACAGAAATAGCCGGTGGCGGTTGAAGCTACCCCTTGGTTCGGCGCTGTCAAGAGGGTGAATGGGCGGCGATGGTCGGGTTGAGGCAGGGAAAAGAGTCGGTAAGCGTTGTAACGATTGTCGATGTTGGAAAGTGTTGACTTGGTTGCCCGACGGGGGCACCCTCTGCTCTCATGCGGAACTGGCACGGCGAGGGAATCTTCTACGGCGCCGACTACAACCCCGAGCAGTGGCCCGAGCAGGTCTGGGCCGAGGACGTCGAGCTGATGCGTCGCGCCGGGGTCAACCTGGTCTCCGTCGGCATCTTCTCCTGGGCCCTGCTGGAGCCGACCCCCGGCGACTACGAGTTCGGCTGGCTGGACCGGGCGCTCGACCTGCTGCACCACGGCGGGATCGGCGTCGACCTGGCCACCGCCACCGCCAGCCCGCCCCCGTGGCTGGCCCGCCGGCACCCGGAGACGCTGCCCCGCCGCGCCGACGGCACCGTGCTGTGGCCCGGCGGCCGGCAGGCGTACTGCCCCAGCTCGCCGGTCTTCCGGGACCGCTCACTCGCCCTGGTCGAGGCGGTTGCGCGGCGGTACGCCACCCACCCGGCGGTGGTGCTCTGGCACGTCTCCAACGAGCTGGGCTGCCACAACGTGCACTGCTACTGCGACGTCAGCGCCGAGGCGTTCCGGCGTTGGCTGCGCGAGCGCTACCGCGACCTGGACACGCTCAACACCGCCTGGGGCACCGCGTTCTGGAGCCAGCGCTACCACGACTGGGCCGAGGTGAACCCACCGCGCGCCGCGCCGACCTTCGCCAACCCGACGCAGCAGCTCGACTTCCTGCGCTTCTCCTCCGACGAGCAGCGTGCCCAGCTCCGCGCCGAGCGGGAGGTGCTCACCCGCCTCGTCACCCAGCCGATCACCACCAACTTCATGGTCGGCACCGGCATCAAGCACATGGACTACCACTCCTGGGCCGCCGACGTGGACGTGGTCGCCAACGACCACTACCTGAACGCCGCCCACCCGCATCCCGAGGTCGACCTCGCGTTCGCCGCCGACCACACCCGCGGCGTCGCCCGCGGCGCGCCCTGGCTGCTGATGGAGCACTCCACAAGCGCGGTCAACTGGCAGCCGCGCAACGTGGCCAAGACACCCGGGCAGATGCGCCGCAACAGTTTCGCGCACGTGGCGCGCGGCGCCGACGGGGTGCTCTTCTTCCAGTGGCGTGCCTCCCGCGCCGGCGCGGAGAAGTTCCACTCCGCGCTGGTGCCGCACGCCGGGCCGGAGACCAAGGTGTTCCGCGAGGTCTGCCGGCTCGGCGCCGACCTGCGGGCGCTGGCCGAGGTACGCGGCAGCCGCGTGGCCGCCCACGTCGCCCTGCTCTTCGACTACGAGGCGTGGTGGGGCACGGAACTCGACTCCCACCCCAGCGTCGACGTCACGTACCCCGACCGGACGACCGCGTTGCACGGCGCGCTCTGGCGAGCCGGCGTCACCGCCGACGTGGTGCACCCGACGACCGACCTGTCCGGCTACCGGCTCGTCCTCGTGCCCACGCTCTACCTGACCCGCGACGCCGACGCCGCCGCGCTGCGCGAGTTCGTCGACGCCGGCGGCACCGCGCTGGTGACCTACTTCAGCGGCATCGTCGACGAGCACGACCACATCCGGCTCGGCGGCTACCCCGGCGCGTTCCGCGACCTGCTCGGCGTCCGCACCGAGGAGTTCTTCCCGCTGCGCGCCGGCGAGACGGTACGCCTCGACGACGGCTCCCACGCCGACGTGTGGACGGAATGGCTGCACGCCGAGGGGGCCGACGTGCTGGCCGCGTACGCCGACGGGCCGCTGCCCGGTGTGCCCGCGCTGACCCGCAACGTCGTGGGCGCGGGCGCCGCCTGGTATGTCGGCGCCCGGCTCGACGACGCGGCGACCGACGCGCTGGTGGCCCGGCTGCTCGCCGAGGCCGGCGTGCGCCCGGCGGTGCCCGCGCCGGCCGGGGTGGAGGTGGTCCGCCGCCGCTCGGCGGAGCGGAGCTGGCTGTTCGTGGTCAACCACACCGGCGAGCCGGCCCGCCTGCCGGTCACCGGCGTCGAACTGCTCACCGGCGCGCGGTGCGACGGCGAGTTGACGGTGCCGCCCGGCGAGGTGGCGGTGGTCCGCGAGGAACCCGCACCCGGGCCCGCGACCCCCTGACCGGTACCCTGCCGCTCGCGTGCCGAGGAGGTCCCCATGCTCGCCCAGCAACGGCAGAGCGCCATCCTGGAGCTGATCCGCCAGCGCGGCGGCGTCCGGGTCAGCCACCTGGTGAGCCGCTTCGGCGTGTCGGACATGACCATCCGGCGGGACCTGGAGGTGCTCGCCGACCGCGGGCTGATCGACAAGGTGCACGGCGGCGCGACGCTTGCCGGCCCCGGCTCGACCGAGGAACCCGGCTTCGCCGCCAAGTCGGTGCGGCAGCGGGCGGAGAAACAGGCCATCGTGGAGCGGGCCGCCGGCCTCGTCGAGCCGGGCATGGCCGTCGCGCTCTCCGCCGGCACCACCACCGCGGCGTTGGCCGCCCGGCTCGCCGAGGTACGCGGGCTGACCGTGGTCACCAACTCGATCCCGGTCGCCGACGCGCTCTACCAGAACCCGCGACCCGACCAGACCGTGGTGCTGACCGGCGGGATCCGCACCCCGTCCGACGCGCTGACCGGTCCGGTCGCCGAGGCGGCCATCGCCGCGCTCAACGTGGACCTGCTCTTCCTCGGCGTGCACGGGATGAGCCGGCGCACCGGTTTCACCACCCCGAACCTGCTGGAGGCGGCGGTGAACCGCCGGCTGATCGGCGCGGCCCGCCGCCTGGTGGTGCTCGCCGACCACACCAAGTGGGAGACCATCGGCATCGCCACCATCGCCCCGCTGGGCGAGGCCGACGTGCTGGTCACCGACGCCGGCCTACCCGCCGAGGCGCGCCGGGAACTCGGTGAGCAGGTGGGTGAGCTGGTCGTCGTCGACGTCGGCTGACTCACCCGGTGTCGGGCTCGCACGGCCCGTCGTGGTCGGCCGCCCGCAGGCACCGGCGGCGATCCGGCATGACCAGGTCACAGAAGACCCAGCGTCGTACGTGCTGGGCGTCCTCGGCGGAGACGGTGGTGCCGGCGACCTCCAGCCCGGGGACCGCCGCCAGTGAACGGGCCAACGTGTACGCGAAGCGCATCGCCTGGTCCGTCCCGACGACGGTGATCGGCAGGTGCACGACGTGCCGGCGCGGCGCGTCGTCGGGTTCGGCGAACGCCTCGACCACGGCGCGGGGGAGCGGCGCGAACACCACGTCGCGATCGGGGCTCACGGCTGCCGCCGGTGCGCGCTCTGCCACTCGCGCAGCGCCGCCCGCCCGGCGACCGCAGCCTCGATCGGCGGGTACGGCGCACCGGGCTGCCGGTGAATCGGTGATGTCGAGCAGGTCGGGGTCGCGCGCGCCCGGGTCTGCGTGGTAGGTATTCAGGCAAGTCGGTCGGAGCCGGAATGCGCGTGTGGCGCGGCTCCAGGTAGAGGCCCGACGAGAGCCGGTATGCGGTTGCCGCCCGCGAGGCCGTCCCTCGTCACCTTCTCGGCTGGTGGCACAGCCGCGGTTACTGCGCTTGCACCGGGCGTCCCCGGGGGCCGGTGATCACCTTCACCCGAAGACCACATTTCCAGTGGCTTCGGGATTGGTGCAACGACACCAACGGATTCCTTTCTCAACGGGTGCCCGGAGAGGTGAGCATGGCGGCAAGACGAGAAGCGTTCGTCCGCACGTTGCGAGCGCAGTGGCTCGGCCAGCAGATGCGCGAGCTGCGGGAGCGGCGAGGTCTGACCCTGAAGTACGTCGCGCGATTCCTGGAGCGGGATTTCTCGTCGCTGGCTCGGTACGAGCGAGCCGAGTGGCCGTTCCGCCGGGATCTCGTGGTGGAACTGCTGGACCTATACGGCGTCTATGACGAGCGGGAGCGTGACCGTCTCGTCCAACTCGCCCAAGACGCCTGGCGCGTCGATCGCTGGGAGAACGAATTCGGCCAGACGGTCTACGACACGTCCTTCATCGACTTCCCGTGGTTGGAGTCGAAGGCCGAGCAGATCTGCACCTATGCCGCACTGCTGATTCCCGGGCTTCTGCAGACCAGGGATTACGCCGAGGCGGTCATCCGGAACGCCGAACCGAGTTCCACGAGCGAGGTCCAGATCCGCAAGTGGGTCCAGCTCCGAATGGATCGGCAACGGTTGCTCGACGGACCGTCGTTGACCAGGTTGGCCGTGATCATCGAGGAGGCGGCACTCAGACGACCGGTGATGAGCCGGTCAGTTATGGCGGGCCAGCTCACGCACCTTGTCGATGCGACCCGCCGGCCGGCAGGCGAGATTCGGGTCCTCCCGCCCTCGCTCGGGCTGCACGCCGGGTTGGATGGCACATTCTGGCTCTTCAAGATGCCGTATCCGTACCCGGACGTGGCACACACGGAGACGCTGGGCGGTCGGCTGTTCATGGAATCGGACAAGGCCCAGAGATACGTCCGCGCGTACAATCGCCTCCGGGAGGCCGCACTCAGCGTGAGTGAGTCGGCGAGACTGATCGCAGCGGTCGCAGAGGAGCTGTCATGAGCGAGACCCTGCCGGACGTCGCGTGGCATGTCAGCACCAGGAGCCCTGACAACGGCGGGAACTGCGTCGAGGCGGGCCCCGTCCTCGACGGGTCCGGCCGGGTGGCGGTGCGCGACAGCAAGGCGCGGGCGGCCGCGACGATCGTCTACCCGGCCGCCGGCTGGACCGCCTTCGTCGACGCCGTCAAGACCGGCGAGTTCGACCTCCCCGCGGCTTGAGGAGACCTTGGTACGAGATGGCCCACTCAAGGGCGCTTTCGTACCAAGATCTACCTGTCTCATGATCACATCTCACCATGCCCGCGTTGATGAACGGTGTCAGCTGCGTTAATTCCGTGTGGGGTGGCTGCGCGTACCTCAATCAGCGGGACAAATGGTACCTGCCTGGCAATTCTTTTGCGGGCAGTCGAGCGCGAGTGGACTGAGCTGCGCAAACTCGGGAATTGCGCGGAGCGCTATTGACGCTGCGCGATGGTTCGCATACTGTTCGCGGTGTCCCGCCCGCCACCTGCGAAGAAGCAGCGTCCACATCGGACGTTAGGTGGGTCCTCATGCCGCAACATTGAGGTCACGGGCACGTTCGAATTGCGTGACAACACCCCGATCCGCAAGGAGATCCTTGGAAACGCTCGCCTCGCCCCGGCGTGTACTGGCCCTTTTCGACGGAATAGGTGGACACCAGGGAAATCTGCTCGCCATGCTCGGTGCGCGATTCGCGGAACCGGAGAACGCGCCGTTCCTCGACCGCATGTTCCGTACCCTCGACGCGCTGGTGGAGCACCTCGGCCCGACGCCCGGTCCGACGCCGCCCACCGGGGCCCGGCTCCGGCGCTGGCTGGCCGCGCCCGGCGCCGCGCCCCCCGGGGCGACCGACGACTCGGTCGCCGCCGGGGTCTGCGTCCACCTGATGCAACTGTGCGACCTGCAACCGCGGCGGACGGCGCTGGACGGCGTCGCCGCCGTTCTCGGGCACAGCATCGGCCTCCAGGCGGCGATCGTCGCCGGTCTGCGACCGAAACGGACTGACGACTTCCTCAAGCTGGCCGAGACCTCGCTCCGGCTGGTCGCGCTCAGTCTCGTCCGCGCCCACCAGGTGACCGCCGGGCCGCCCGACCTGGCCGACGTGCCGGGGCCGCCACACCCGGCGGGCCCGCCCGGCGTGGCCGCTCCGGCGCGGGGCGGGGGCGAGTCCGGCTCGCGGCCGGCGCCGATGGCGGTGGTCAGCGGGCTGTCCCGGGACGACCTCGCGACCCTGGTCGAGCGCTACCGGCGGGAGAGCCGGCGGCCCGTCTCGGTGAGCCTGGTCAACACGCCGACGACGGGCGTGCTCAGCGGGCGCACCGACGACCTGCTGCACTTCCGGGCCCACCACGAGCCGGTGTTCCGCGACGGCGCGGTCCGCTGGACGTTCCTCGCCAACACCGTGCCGTTCCACAGCCCGCATCTCGCGCCGGCCGCCGAGCAGGTGCGCCGCGAGCGGGACTTCGTCGGCGCGCTGCCACCCGCCGCGGCGCTGCGGATCCCGGTGTACGCGGCCGACGCCCCCCGCACGCTGCCCCCCGGCGCCGACCTGGTCGACGAGTTCCTCGACCAGGTGCTGGTCCGCCCGGTCGACTGGGCGACCGCCAGCCTCCACGCCGTCACCGACGCCGGCATCACCACGGTGCTGGACTGCGGCCCGGGCCCCGGAGCCCGGCGCTTCACCCGCGAGTGCCTCGGCGCCCGCGCCCGCGAGCTGCGCTTCACCTCGATCCGACGCTGAAAGGACACCCCGTGCACTGTCTACTCTTCCCAGGTCAGGGCGTGCAGCGCAGAGGGATGGGCGCCGACCTGTTCGGCAGGTACCCGCAGGAGACCGCGACGGCCGACGAGATCCTCGGCTGGTCGATCGAGGAACTGTGCACCCGCGACCCGCACCGGCGACTGCGCGACACCCGCTACGCCCAGCCCGCCGTCTTCTTCGTCAACGCGCTGCTGGCGCGGCAGCTGACCGGCGAGCGGCACTACCACTACTTCGCGGGGCACAGCCTCGGCGAGTACAACGCGCTGGTCGCTGCCGGGGTGCTCGATCTCGCCGCCGCGCTGCGGCTGGTCGACCGGCGGGCCGAGCTGATGGCCGAGGTGACCGGCGGAGGCATGTCCGCGGTCCAGGGCCTGCCGGTGTCCTTCGTCCGGCGCGCGTTGACCGAGACCGGCCTGCCCCGGGTATTCCTGGCCAACCTCAACGCCGACACCCAGAACACCATCGCCGGGGACCGCGCCGAGCTGGCGGTGGCGGCCAAGGCGATCGGCGCGCTGCCCGGCGCGCGGGTCGTGCCGCTCAACGTCAGCGGGCCGTTCCACACGCCGCTGATGGCCCCGGCCGCCGAGCGGTTCCGGGCCGCGTTGGCCGACTGCGCGTTCGCCACCCCGCACACCCCGGTGGTCTCCAGCGTCACCGGTGACGTCCTCGACCCGGCGCAGGCCGCCGACCTGCTGGCCCGGCAACTCTGGACGCCCGTGGAGTGGGTGCGGGCGGTCACCACGCTCCGCGCGGCCGGTGTAACCGAGTTCGACGAGGTCAACGGCAAGACCCTGAGCGCATTCCTGACCCGCATCGCGGAGAGGTGAGTCACCGCATGGACACGGACATCGCCGTCGTCGGCCTCTCGGTCGAGGTTCCCGGCGCCACCGACCTGGACGGCTTCTGGCAGATCGTCAGCTCGGGCGCGAGCCTCACCCGGCCGTTCCCCGCCGACCGCCGCGAGAAGCTACGTGAGTACATCAGCTATCTGCGGGCCACCAGCATCGAACCGGTGCCCGACCCCGACATCGACTATCACCACGGCTGCTTCCTCGACGAGGTCGACACCTTCGACCACACCGTCTTCGGGATGAACCCGCGCCAGGCCACGCTCACCGATCCGCACCACCGCATGGTGATGCGCGCGATGTTCCTCGCGCTGGAGGACGCCGGCTACGGTTTCGACCGGCTGCGCGGCAGCCGGACCGGGGTGTTCGTCGGGTTCGCGGTCAACCCCGGATCCACCTACCTGGACTACATCTGCCGCGTCGACCCGAACAACGGCCAGCAGGCCATCACCGGCAACATTCCGGCGATGCTGGCGAACCGGCTGTCCCACCTGCTCGACCTGCGCGGCCCGAGCCTGGTGGTGGACACCGCCTGCTCGGCCACCCTGGTCGCGGTGCACCAGGCCAAGAACGCGCTGCTCGCCGGCGACTGCGACATGGCCGTGGTCGGCGGCGCGCGGATCGTCTTCTCCCCGGTCAAGCACCCGCACTCGAACATCGGCATCGAGTCGTCCGACGGGGTCACCCGCACCTTCGACGAGGCCGCCGACGGCACCGGCTTCGGCGAGGGGTCCGGATCCGTCGTCCTCAAGCGGATGGCGGAGGCGCTCGCGGACGGCGACCGGATCTACGCCGTGCTCAAGGGCAGCGCGGTCAACCACGACGGCAACACCGAGGGGATCACCAACCCCGACTCCGACTCGCAGGCCGACCTGCTCGACGCCGCCTGGCGCAACGCCCGCGTCGACCCCCGCACGCTGGGCTACCTGGAGGCCCACGGCACCGCCACCCGGGTGGGGGACCCGATCGAGCACGAGGGGATGAAGCGGGCGTTCGCCCGGCACACCACCGATCGGGGCTTCTGCGCGGTCGGCACGGTCAAGGCCAACGTGGGGCACCTTTTCGAGGGCTCCGGCGTGCTCGGCATGATCAAGGCCATCGCGGTGCTGCGCAACCGGATGATCCCGCCGCAGGCCAACTTCAAGAACCCCAACCCGAAGCTCGACTTCGCCGCCGGGCCGCTCTACGTCTCCACCAGCCTGCGACCGTGGGAGTCGCCCGACGGCCCGCGCCGGTGCGGGGTCAGCGCCTTCGGCCTCGGCGGCACCAACGCCCACGTCGTCCTGGAGGAGTACGTCGCGCCGCCGGCACCAGCCCCCGACGGCGCGGGCCCCCAACTGTTCACGCTCAGCGCGGCCACGCTGAAGTCGCTGGTGCGCCTCGGCGAGAGCTACGTGCGGTTCATCGACGCCGCCGGGTTCGACGGCGTCGACATCGCCGACATCTGTCACACCAGCCAGGTCTCGCGCAGCAGCCACCGGCACCGGGCCGCGTTCGTCGTGCGTGACGTCGCCGACCTGCGCCGGCAACTGGTCGCCTCGCTGGCCGACGGCGCGACGCCACCGCCGGCCGGGCCGCTCGGCGACGAGGCCCGCCGCTATCTGGCCGGCGCGCCGGTGGACTGGCGCCGGCTGTCGCCCGGCCCCCGCCGGATCGTCCGCCTTCCCGGGTACGTCTTCGACACCGTCCCCGCGTGGGTGCAGTTCCCGGACACCTGGCGCGACCAACTGTCCCTCGGCACCGCCGACGAGGAGCAACCGGTCACCCACGACACGGTCTTCGCGCCCGCGCCCGCCCCGGCGGACCCGGTGGCCGGGGCCCGTGTGCTGGCCCTGGTCGACCCGGACACCGACGCCGGGGCGCTGCTCGCCGCGACCGGCCTGGCCGACCTGCGCGTGCTGCGCCTGGGCGAGCCGGTACGCCCCGACGGCGCGCCCTTCGACGCCCGCTCGGCCGACTCCCACGCCGAGATCGCCGACCTGGTCGGCGCGGCCGGGATCACGCACCTGGTGCACGCGCTCGGCTTCGACGCCACGCCCGCCCGCGACGGCGGCGAACTGGACCGGCGCACCGCCAAGAACCTGGGCAGCCTCTTCCACCTCACCCGGGCGCTGATGGCCGCCGGCGCGAAGCTGGAGCTGACCGTGCTCACCCGCCGCGCGGTGTGCGCAAACGACGGCGAACCCGACGTGGTGGTGGAGAACGGGGCGCTCGTCGGCTTCGGCAAGGTCGTCGGTCGCGAATACCCGTACCTCGGGGTCACCCACCTGGACGTCGACGCGGCGGCGCCGGCCGACGCGGTCCGGGCGGAGATCCTCTCCCCGGAACGCGGGGTGTTCCTGCTCCGCGCCGACCGGCGCCTGCACGAGGTCTTCGTGGAGGTGCCGCAGGTCGACACCGACGGGCCGCAGGTCTACCTGAAGCCGGGCGGCACCTACCTGGTCACCGGCGGCACCGGCGCGCTCGGCCTGGCCGTCGCCCGGTCCTTCGCCGCCCGGCAACCCGGGGTGAACCTGGTGCTGCTCAGCCGCTCCGGGCTGCCGCCGCGCGCGCAGTGGCCGGACCTGCTCGCCGCGCCCGGTGGCGACGCCCGGGCGGCCCGGATCCGGGCGGTCCGGGAGCTGGCGGACCTCGGCGCCCAGGTGCGGGTGGTGGCCGCCGACGCCGGCGACCCGGCCGCCCTGGCCGGCGCGCTGGCCGGTGTGCGCGCCGAGTTCGGCCGCGTCGACGGCGTCGTGCACGCCGCCGGGCTGCCCGGCGGCAGCACCGTCATGTTCCGCGAGCCGGCCGACTTCGACGCCGTGGTCCGGGCGAAGCTGCACGCCGCGTTCCACCTGGAGGAGTCGACCCGCGACGACCCGCCGGACTTCGTCGTGCACTTCTCGTCGGTGGCCTCGGTGTTCCCCGCCCCCGGCCAGGCCGACTACGCGGCGGCCAACTACTACCTGGACAACGTCGCCCGGGCGCGGGCCGGCGGGCCGACCCACGTGCTCGCCCTGGACTGGGTCGCGTGGAAGGAGATCGGCATGGCCGTCGACCACGGCACCAGCGGCGACACCATGTTCCGGGCCCTACCGACCGCGACCGCGCTGGAGATCCTCGACGCCGGCCTGCGTTCCGGGCGGTCCCGGCTGTTCGCCGGGGAACTGCACTACCGGGGCGAGCTGATCCACCTGCTGCGCTCCTACGACGTACGGCTGGCCCCGGAGATCGACGCGAAGGTCGAACACGAGATGCAGGCGCTGGAGCAGCGACTCAGCCAAGCCGCCGAGAAGATCCGGGCCAGCGTGGACGCGGTGGCGGTGGAGCTGACGGGGCGGCCGGACGGCGACCACACCGACGTCGAGCGCTCGGTGGCGCAGTGCCTGGCCCTCGCGTTCGGCTATCCCACGCTCGACGTCGAGGCGGACTTCTTCGACCTGGGCGGCGACTCCATCATGGCCGCCTCGGTGGCCAACACGATCGCGGTCCGCCACGGCGTGACCTACGACGTGGCGGACCTGCTCGCCGACCGCACCGTCGCCGAGATCGCCTACCACGTCGAGGACCTGGTCGCGTTCGCGGCCGACACCGCCTGAATCCACACCGATCGGAGGACGGCATGTCGGACATGACCGCCGGGCCGGCGCTGCGGCGCATCGTCGGCTTCGCCCTGCCGCTGACCGCAGCCAACCTGCTGCAACAGGGCTACCTGCTGGTCGACAGCATCGTCGTCGGTCGCTACGTGGGCGTCGAGGGGCTGGCCGTGGTGGGCGCCTGCGGGCCCCTGTTCTATCTGCTCAACGCCATGTTCATCGGGCTGGGCACGGCGTTCACCATCCGGCTGGCCCACCTGACCGGCGGGCAGCAGGTCGACCGCCGGCGCGACGTGGTGGCCGCCCTGGCGCTGCTCACCGTCGTCTGGTCGGCCGGCTGCGTGGTCCTGGCCACGCTGCTGGTCGACCCGGCGCTGGCGGTGATGGGCATCGACGGGCAACTCGCCGCCGACTCGGCCCGTTTCTTCTCCACCCTGGCGATCGGCTTCCCGGGGATCTTCGGCACCGCCGCGGTCAGCGCCTACTTCCGGGGGCTGGGCGACTCCCGGTCCGCCATGTGGGTGCAGGGCATCGGCAGCATCACCAACGTCGTGCTGGTGTGGGTCTTCGTCGCCGTGCTGGGCGGGGGAGTGGCCGGCGCGGCGCTCGCCACCGGTGTGGCCAGCACCGCCGCCCTGGTGGTCGGTCTGGTCTGGGCCGCCCGCGCCCATCCCGTCCGCCGACGCGGCCCGCGCCCGGCGGTGCGCCGCGAACTCGTCGACGCCGCCCGGCTGGGCCTGCCCCTGGCCAGCCAGCACATCGTGCTCGCCGTGGGGATCATGGTGCTGGTCGCGATCATCCAGTCGTACGGCGAGGTGGTGCTCGCCGCCTTCACCATCGTCTCCCGGATCGAACTGTTCACCGGCATGCTGTTCCTCGACTTCTCCGGCGCGGTGACCGCGTTCGCCGCGCAGAACCTCGGCGCGGGCGACCTGGCGCGGGCCCGCGACGGGCTGCTGCGCACCATCCGGCTCACCGCCGTGCTGTCGGTGGTCGTCGCCGGCGCGGTGCTGGTGGCCCGGGCCCCGCTCGCCGCCGTCTTCACCGACGATCCGGCGACCCGCGACCTGACCGGACGCTACCTGACGATCATCTATCCGTTCCTGATCCTCTACACCGTCATGGTGGTCGTCCACGGCTATCTCAACGGCTCGGGCCGGACCACCGCGCCGCTGATCTGCACGCTGATCGCCTTCGTCGGGGTGCAGATCCCGTTCGCCTGGCTGCTGAACGGCCCGTTCGGCATCGACGCCGTGATGTGGGCGGTGGTGGCGAGCTGGACCGCCGGACTCACCTACAGCGTGCTGTGCCTGCGCCGGGTCCTGTTCACCCGTCCGGCGCCCGAGCCGGTGCCCGCCACCGTGCCCTGACCCAGTCCACCCTTCTCGTGAGGACACCCGTTGATCACACGTCGCAGCGCCGAGGTCACCTTCCACGCCGGTGTCGACCGGTCCGCCCACCTGACCTGGGGACAGCAGGGCACCTGGGACGTCTTCCGGCAGTGGCTGCCGGAGATGAAGCCGTTCTTCGTGCTGACCCGGTGGCTGCCCGTACCCCTGCTGCTGGAACTGGACGACGTGCTGGCGCAACTCGCCCACCTGCTGGAGCGGCACGAGTCGCTGCGGACGGTGTTCCCGGCCGGCCCGGCCGGCGAGGGCAGCCAGCGCGTGCTCGGCCGGGGATCGGTCCGGGTCGAGGTCCTCGACCGGCCGGACGGCGACCCGGTGAGCTTCGCCGACCTGGTCACCGACGCCGTCCGGCAGGCCGGCACAACGCCGTTCGACCACGAGACCGAGCTGCCGATCCGGTTCACCGTCGCCACCCACGAGGGCGTACCGGTCCTGCTGGTGTTCGCCGTTTCCCACCTGGCCGCCGACCACCTCAGCGCCGACCTGCTCGTCGATGAGCTGACCGACCTGCTGCGGGCGCGGGCCGACGGGGCTGCCGCGCCGCCGGCCCGGCCGGCGACGCAACCTGTCGACCTGGCCGCGTTCGAGCGTTCCCTCGACGGACAGCGGCTCAACGTCGACGCGCTCGCCCATCTGCGCCGACAACTCGCCCGGCTACCGGCCGCGTCCCTGCCGCCCCGGCTCGCCCCGGCCAGCCCCCGGTACTGGCGTGGGGAACTGGCCTCCGCCGCCGCCGCGGCGGCGCTGCGGCTGGCCGCCCGCCGGCTGCGCGCCAGCACCTCGGTCACGCTGCTGGCCATCACCAACGCGCTGGTCCGCACGGTCTGCGCCGGGCCGGTCTATCCGCTCGACATCATGCAGAGCAACCGCGCCGCACCGTCGCTGCGCCACACGGTGACCAGCCTGAACCAGGCCGTCCGCCTCGCCATGGACGTCTCCGGCGACACCTTCGACGACCTGCTCGGCCACGCCCGTACCGCGATGGCGGCCGCGATGCGGCACGCCCGCCACGACGGCCGCGCCGCCGCGCGCGTCGCGGCCGAGGCCCCGCTCGCGGCCGGTGGCCAGTTCAACGACCGCTGGTCGCTGCAACCCCGCCCCGCGGGTGCCTCGCCCGCCGCAGCCGACCTGCCCGGGCTGATCGCGGGGACCACCTTCGACTGGCCGCAGACGGCCGAGGCGGAGGGCATGCCGCTGTACGTGGACGCGAGCGGCCCCGCGGACCGTGTCCACCTGTCGCTGATGGCGGACACCGCGCTGCTCGCCCCCGCCGACATCTGCGGATTCCTGTACGCCGTCGAGCAGGTCGCCGTCGAGCTGGCCGCCGGCGACATCGACCTCCGTCGGGTGACGGAGATCTACGACGGTCACCGGCTCTGCGAGGTGCCGGGCCGGCCGGCGGAGCGATGACCGGGCGCGCCTCTCAGACACTTCTCAGCGACAGCGGTTAGCGTCCCCTCACCAAGCGTCCGACGGTCCATGTCGGAGCGCCGTCCCCCGCGGGAGTGACCGATGGTCTTCAAGAAGATGTTGAGCGCGTTCGGCGTGGGCGGCCCCAGCGTCGACACGGTGCTCGCCAACCCGAACACCCGTCCCGGGCTGGCCCTGGACGGGCACGTCAACCTGGTCGGCGGCGACGCGCCGGCGCGCATCGAGCAGATCAGCGTCGGCCTGGTCACCCGGGTCGAGATCGAGGGCGGCGACACCGAGTACGCCGGCGTCATGGAGTTCCACCGGATGCCGGTCAGCGGCGCGTTCGAGCTGGCCCCGAAGCAGCAGCTCGCCATCCCGATCCAGCTTCCGGTGCCGTGGGAGACCCCGGTCACCGACGTCTACGGCCAGCGGCTGCACGGCATGACGATGGGGCTGCGCACCGAGGTCGCGGTGGCCCGCGCGGTCGACAAGTCCGACCTGGACCAGGTGTCGGTGCACCCGCTGCCGATCCACGAGCGGATCCTCGACGCGTTCCAGGCGCTGGGCTTCCGGTTCAAGCACGCCGACCTGGAGCGCGGCCACATCTACGGCGTGCCGCAGACGCTGCCGTTCTACCAGGAGATCGAGTTCTTCGCGGCCCCGCAGTACGCGCAGACCGTCAGCGAGGTCGAGCTGACGTTCGTGACGAGCCAGCAGGGCGTCGAGGTGATCCTGGAGTGCGACAAGCGCGGCGGCTTCCTCAGCGCCGGGCACGACGTCTTCGGCCGATTCTCCGTCCCGCACAGCGACGCCGCCCGCACCGACTGGACGCCGGTGGTGGACGGCTGGCTACAGGAGACCACGTCCCGCTACGGCGGTCTGCGGGCGCAGGGCTTCGGCGCGCCGGGCCACTACGGCGCGCCGGCGCACCACGGGCGTCGCGGCCCGGGCATGGGCGGCGTGGTCGCGGGCGCCGCGCTGGGCGTGGCCGGTGGCCTGGTCGCCGGCGAGCTGATGGACGACGCCTTCGGCGGCGACGACGACGGCGGGGACTTCGGCGAGGAGTGACGACGCGCGACGACGCCCCCGGGACGGGTCCCGGGGGCGTCGCCGTTGGCGTGTGGCGGCGCGGGGTCAGTGCCGGCCTCGACGCTCCTTGCCGGAGCGGCGCGCGCTGCCCGCCTTGGACAGACCCCGGCTGACCAGGTACGCGCCGGTCAGCGCGGTCAGGTACCACCAGGCCTGGTTCGGGTTGTTGATGTTCAGGCCGTTCGCGGTGGTGCCCTTCCAGAACGCGGCGATCACGACGACCGCGGCGGCCGCGGCGTACACCCAGAACTCCGTGGTCAGGAACGCCTGCTTCGTCTCGGTGCCCGGGCTGGGCATCTGCTCCCGGTGGCCGTCGTGCATCGACGGCATCTGCCGGGTCGACATGTCCTGCATGCTCGACCGGTTCTGGACGTCGGACATCGGCCGGTTCATCGGCCTGGTGGATGCAGCCTGCGTGCTCATCTGGTCCTCCTCAGGATTTGATGAGTCGTTACCTGCACACCCTCGCCCCACTACCGCAGGTCGGCCACGGCACGGTTCGCGCTCTGTGGCGTGGCGTGGGCACCCTCCGTCTACCCGGCCCCCGAGACAAGGTAACCGCAGGACGCCGCCGGTATTCGGGCTCGCACGGTCGACCAGACATTCGACGCATTCAGCCCGAAACGTCGCCGGTTTCAGCCCTCGGCCCTCGGGCACGCCGTACCGACACCCACATCACGAGAGCGGCGAGGTGGTTGACGTGCGTGAGGACGACATGCGGCAGGACGCCGCCCGGCAGGCCGAGCAGCGGATCGCCGGCGGGGTCTACGGCGAGGGCGCGCTCGACGAGGTCACGGTGCCGCCCACCGACGAGCAGCGGGTGATCCAGGAGTCGGATCCGGACGACCCGGCGCACGTGCCGGTGGACCCGAGCGTGCTGCGCGACGGCGGCCCGACCCGAGGGCAGGGCGCGGTGACCACCACCGGCGGGACGGCCGGCCCGGCCAGCGTGCGCCGGGTGGCCCGGCAGCCGGAGCGGCACCCGGACAAGGTGGCCCCGACGACCACCGGCGACGCCACCACCGGCGGCCTGAGCACCCCCGCCGGCGGATCGACAAGTGACGCCTCGGCCAGCGGCGCCCAGGTCGGCAACTTCACCGACGAGGGCTGACCGCTGGTGGTGAGAAGGAGCCCCTTCTCTACCGGAGGCGTTAAGAGGGGGCCCCTCCTTACCTCCGGAGGATGCCGAGGCGCTGGGTGGCGCGGGTGAGCGCCACGTAGAGGTCGCTGTGCCCGCGTGGCGACTCGGCGACGATCCGGTCCGGCTCCACCACCAGCACCGAGTCGAACTCCAGCCCCTTGGCCTGCTCGGTGGTGAGCACCACCACCCGGTTCGCCAGCTCCGGCTGCTCGCCCACCGCGGCCTCCGGCAGCGCGGCGACGACCGCCGCGCCCAGCTCCGCCACCCGCCCGGTCGGGACGATCACCCCGAGCCGGCCGTCGCCCAGCCCGGCCGCCTCCCGGGTCGCCGCCTCGACCAGCTCGGCGACCAGCCGGTCCGCCGGCACGGTGCGGTCCCACGGCGGTACGCCGGTGGCGCGTACCGAGCGGGGCGGGCGCAGCGCCGGGTCGATCTCGGCGAGCACGTCGGCGGCGACCGCCATGATCTCGGCCGGGGTGCGGTAGCTGACGGTCAGCTCCTCCAACCGCCACCGGCCCGCCACGTACGGCGCGAGCGCCTCGCCCCAGGACGGCGTGCCGGCCAGCGCGCCGGTCTGCGCCACGTCCCCCACGATCGTCATCGACCGGCTCGGGCAGCGGCGCATCAGCAGCCGCCACGCCATCGGCGACAGCTCCTGTGCCTCGTCGACGATCACGTGCCCGAACGCCCAGGTGCGGTCCGCGGCGGCGCGTTGGGCGGTGGTGAGCCGGTCCGACTCCTCCTGCCGCTCGGAGAGCCGGGCGGCGTCGATCAGGTCGGTGACGCCGAGGATCTCGCCGCCGTCCGCCTCGTCCTCCACGTCGATCGAGCGGGAGCCGCGCCAGATCTCCAGCACGCCCTCGGCGTACTCGCGTTCCATCGCGCGGATCCGCTCGCGGCGGGCGGCGGCGGCACGTTCGTCCTCGCCCAGCAGCTCGGCGGCCTCGTCCAGCAGCGGCACGTCGGCGGGCGTCCAGCCGCCGGGCTCCCGGTGCAGGGCGGCCCGCTCGTCGTCGGTGAGCATCGGCGCGGCGGTTTCGATCCGCTCCGGCGCGGCGAACAGGTCGGCGAGCAGGCGCTGCGGGGTGAGCACCGGCCACAGCTCGTCCAGCGCGGCCACGATCTCCGGCTCCTCGCGCAGCTCGCGGCGGATCTCCGCCCGGTCGGCCTCGGAGAGCAGGTTCTCGCCGCCGAGCGGGTCGGCGCCGATCCGCTCGGCCACCTGGTCGGCGAGCGCGTGCACCACCTCGACGTCGAACAGCGCCCGGGCCAGGTTGTGCGGTCGGCCGGTGCGGCGGACCCGGTCGCGGGCCGCGCGCACCGTCCCCGGGTCGAGCGTGAGCACCTCCCGCTGCGGCAACTCGATCTCGATCGGCTCGGCCGGCACCCACTGCCTGTCGCGTACCGCCGCGGCGAGCACCTCGGTCAGCACCGCGCGTCCCTTGAGCGCCGCGGTGGTGGCCGGCTCGGCGCGGCGGGCGTGCACGCCGGGGAACAGGTCGGCCTGGGTGCGCAGCAGCACGCCGGTCTCCGCCAGCGCCGGCAGCACCTGGGAGATGTAGCGCAGGAACGTGGCGTTCGGGCCGACCAGCAGCACGCCCCGGGTGGAGAGCTGCTGGCGGTGGGTGTAGAGCAGGTACGCGGCCCGGTGCAGCGCCACCGCGGTCTTGCCGGTGCCCGGCCCGCCCTGCACCACCATCACGCCGGGCAGGTCGGCGCGGATGATCCGGTCCTGCTCGACCTGGATCGTCTCGACGATGTCGCGCATCCGGCCGGTGCGGCCGGCGTTGAGCGCGGCGAGCAGCGACGCCTCGCCGGTGACCTCCTCGTGCGCGGTGGGCGAGGCGGCGGTGATGTCGAGCACCTCGTCGTCGAGCCCGGTCACCTTGCGGTCGTGGGTGCGCAGGTGCCGGCGCCGGCGGACCCCCTGCGGGTTGGCGGCGGTGGCGAGATAGAAGGGGCGGGCGGCGGGTGCGCGCCAGTCCATCAGCAGCGGGTCGTAGTCGCCGGTGGTATCGAAGATGCCGATCCGGCCGATGTAGCGGGTGGCGTCGTCGTCGCCGTCGAGGCGGCCGAAGCAGAGGCCGGACTCGACCGCGGAGTACTGCTCGACCTGGTCCGCGTACATGGCGACGGTGGCGTCGCGCTGCGAGCGCGCCTGCTGGGTGCCGCCGGTGAGGCGCAACTCCTCGTCGAGCCGGCGGGCGGCCTGCTCCCGCATGCCGTCCAGCCGGTCGTAGAGCATCGAGACGTACTCCTGCTCGCGACCGATCTCGTCGTCCTGGCGCAGGTCACCCGACAGGTCGGAGTGCGTTGACAAGCCGTCTCCTCATCGACTAAGATTGCGACAGGAATGGCATTTAAATGCCATTCCTTTTTGTGTCTGAACTGAGAAAGATAGCGCGTCGCCTGCCATTCGACCAAGCCCGGACACGGCTCGGGGCCCGGCCGGCGGACGCCGGCCGGGCCCCGAGCCCGGCGAGATTCAGCCCTTCGCGGCCTGGTAGAGCCGCTCCGGCGTGACCAGACCGGCCACCACCCGGCCGTCGTCGGTCAGCAGCACGCTGAACAACTTGCCGCTGAGCAGCCGGCCGCTGCCCCAGTCGCCGCTGACCTTCGGCAGGTCGCCGAGCACCTTCGCCAGCATGTCGGCGTCCGGCGCGCCCGCGCCGACCTTCGCGCCGTCCGCCTTCGCGCCGCCGACCCCGGCCATGTCGCCGAGCTTGGCGACCACCACGGTGGTCCAGCCGGTGCCGACGGTACGCACGTCCGGGCGCTGCCCGCCGGCCGGGCCGGGCACCCTGCCGTCCTTGCCGAGCGCCTTGCCGGCCGGGCCGGGACGCGCCGCCTCGGTCGTCTCCTCGGTGATCTTCGCGCCGGGCGGCGGGTTGAACCGGAACTGGTCGGCGTCCGGGGTGCGGAAGTCGACCTGGGTGAACGCCACCTCGAACGCCGGCTCGTCCTGCCCGTCGGCGAGCACCTCGAAGCGCAGCGGCACGTGCTCCTTCGCGTCCAGCGCGATCCGCACCTGGTGCACCAGCGACGCCTGGTCGCGCGGCGTGAGCACCAGCTCGTAGGCGTCCCGCCCGGCCACGGTGGCCGACCGGCCGACGGTCACCGCGGTGGTCGGGTCGATCGCGGCCAGCGCCTGCTGCGCGGCGTCGGCCGGGGTGGCCGGCGCGGACGGCAGGTCCTTGCCGTCGGCCGGCAGCCTCCGGTGGACGGCGGTGTTCTCCCGGCTGCGCCAGGTCCAGACGTCGCGCCCGTTGCGCAGCACGTCCTGCTCGCCGAGCGTGTCGACCAGGGCGATCCGCTGCCGGTCCTCGCCGCCGTACCAGACCCGCAGCGTGTGCGTGCCGGTGACCAGGCCGGCCAGCTCGTTGCCGGTGGCCTTGCCGGCCAGCGCGGCGATCGGCGGCAGGCCCAGGTCGGCGCGCTGCACCACGGTGCCGGAGAGCCCGTCCAGGCGGGACGTCCGCAGGTCGTCCAACAGTTGGGCGGCGCTGCGCGGTGGCAGGGCCGGGTCGGCGCCGGCGGCGAACGTGCCGACGGCGGCGCCGCCTCCGATCACGGCGACCCCCGCGGTCACCGGGACCAGCCAGCGCAGCACGGCGCGGTTCTTCATCACGGACATAGTGTGCACCTCCTGCGCTCCATGCTGCGGGACCGTCGCTGTGACGACGCTGAGGAGATCCCCTACGGGTGACCCGGTGGTGGCACCCTGGACCGGTGCGGTTGCTGGTGGTGGAGGACGAGACGCGGCTGGCCGGGGCGCTGCGCCGGGGTCTGTCGGCGGAGGGGTTCGTGGTGGACGTGGCGGCCACCGGCCCGGCCGGGTTGGACGCCGCGCGGCACGGTGACTACGACGCGATGATCCTCGACGTGATGCTGCCCGGCCTCTCCGGCTACGAGGTGGTGCGCCGGTTGCGCGCCGAGCAACGGTGGCTGCCGGTGCTGATGCTCTCGGCCAAGGACGGCGAGTACGACCAGGCCGACGGCCTGGACTGCGGCGCCGACGACTACCTGACGAAGCCCTTCTCGTACGTGGTGCTGCTGGCCCGGCTGCGCGCGTTGCTGCGCCGGGGCGCGCCCCGCCGCCCGGCCGTGCTCACGGTCGGCGACCTGCGCCTGGACCCGGCCCGCCGGCGGGTCACCCGGGCCGACGCCGAGGTGGTGTTGACCAGCCGCGAGTACGCGCTGCTCGACTACCTGATGCGCCGCCCCGGCGAGGTGGTGTCGAAGACCGAGCTGCTGGACCACGTCTGGGACGCGTCGGTGGACACCGCCCCGAACGCGGTCGAGGTCTACGTCGGCTACCTGCGCCGCAAGATCGGCCGGGAACGGTTGGAGACGGTCCGGGGCGCCGGCTACCGGCTGGCCACGTGAGCCGCCCGCGCCTCGGCCTGCGGGCCCGGCTGTTGGCGCTGGGCGTGCTCGGCCTGGTGCTCGGCTTCGGTCTCGGTGGCGCGCTGCTGGTCGGCGCGCTCGGCTGGACGTTGCAGCGCTCGGTCGACGCGGAGGCGTTGCGCACCGCGGACGCGGTCGCGCTGCTCGCCGCCGAGGACGCGTTGCCGGACCCGCTGCCGGTGGCCGGCGGGCAGCTCCGGGTGCAGGTGGTGGACGCGCAGGGGCGGATCCGCGCCGCCTCCATCGACGCGGACCGTCTGGTGCCGATGCTCGGCCCGGGTGAGCTGCGACCCGGCCAGGCGCAGCGGCTGGTGGTGGACGGGCGGCGGGTCGGCATGTCCGGGCCGGTACGGGTGGTGGCCGTGCCGGCCGGCACCGCCGAGGAGCCGCGCACGGTGCTGGTGGCCAAGTCGCTGTCGGACGTGCGGCACAGCCTGCACGTGGTGCGTAACCTGCTGCTGGTCGGCTTTCCGCTGTTGGTGGCCGGGCTGGCGGTGGTGGCCTGGCGGGTGGTGGGCGCGACGCTGCGCCCGGTGGAGGAGCTGCGCAGCGGCGCGGCCGAGATCACCGGTCGGGCCGGGGCGGAACGGCTGCCGGTGCCGGCCGGGCAGGACGAGATCCACCGGCTCGCGGTGACGCTCAACGACATGCTGGACCGGTTGGCGGCGTCCCGGGACCGGCAGCGGGCGTTCGTCGCCGACGCCGCGCACGAGCTGCGCAGCCCGCTGACCAACATGCGTACCGAGCTGGAGGTGGCCCGCCGGCTCGGCGACGACACCGAATGGCCGGCGGTCGCCGACGACCTGCTCGCCGACACCGAGCGGCTGAGCCGCCTGGTCGACGACCTGCTGTTGCTGGCCCGCCTGGACGAGCAGGCGCCGGCGGAACGCAGGCACGGCACCGACGACGGGCGCCGGCCCGCCGTCGACGAGGGGCACCGGGCGCGCCCGACGCCGGTGGGCCCGGTGGAGCTGGGTGAGCTGCTGCGCGAGGTGGCCGGGCGGTATCCGTCGCCGCCGGTGCGGCTGGTGGCGCCGGCCGGCGCGTGGTGGGTCGAGGGGGATCCGGGGGAGCTGCGCCGGGTGCTGGTCAACCTGGTGGAGAACGCGCTGCGGCACGCCGACGCGAGGGTGGAGCTGGCCGTGACCGGGCCGGACGGGGCGTCCCACCTGGTGACGGTGACCGACGACGGGCCGGGCATCCCGGCGGCGGACCGGGAGCGGGTGTTCGCCCGGTTCACCCGGCTGGACGACGCGCGGGCCCGCGACGCCGGCGGCGCCGGCCTCGGCCTGGCCATCGTGCGGGAGCTGGTGCGCCGGGCCGGCGGCACGGTGGAGCTGGCCGACGCGACGCCTGGCGCCGTCGCGCCCGGCCTGCGGGCGACGGTACGGTTGCCCGCGCTCGCCGAGCCGGACCGGGAGTGAGGAGTCAGCGCCGCCGTGTGGTGCAGGCCGGGCCGGTGCGGGCGACCGTGTCGGTGGACCAGACGAGCGCCACGGTGAAGCAGTAGTCGGTGGTGCGGTCGAGCCCGTAGGCGATGTAGTCGGCCGAGCCGGCGGGCAGCGTCTCGAACGTGCGTTGCGGCTGGCCGGCGCGGCCACCGGCGACCACCACCGGGCCCTCCGCTCCCGGCGGGTAGGTCCAGCTCAGCACGATGCTGTCGCGCCGGTCGGTGAGCGTGAACCGCCCCGGCGGGGTGCCCGGGGAGGCGGCCGGCGGCGCACTCGTGGTGGGTCGGGCCGACGCGGGCGGCGGCTTGCTCGACGCCGCGCCGGACGGCGCGGCCGGGGTGTCGCGGTCGCCGTCCACCCGGGACACGCCCGCGATCACCGCGATGGTGCCGAGCAGCAGCGCCACCACCACGCCGAGCACCGCCAGCGGCAGCCACTGCCGCTCCCGCCGGGGCGCGGCGGGCGGGCGGGGAACGTGCACCGGCAGGTAGCGCGACGGCGCCTCCGCCGGTGGGGCCGGCGGGACCCGGCGGACGCCGGCGGGGTCGTCGTCGGCGAGCCCGACCACCGTCGGCGGCAACGCGTCGTCGCCCGGCCGCCAGGGTTGCTCCGCCGGCTCGTTCGGCCGCCAGGGCTGTTCCGCCGGCTCGTTCGGCCGCCAGGGCTGTTCCGCCGGCTCGTCCGGCCGCCAGGGCTGGTCGTCCGGCTCGTCCGGCGGCCACGGGTAGTCGCCGAACGCGTCGCCGTCGGCCTCCGGCGGGGTACGCGGCGTGGGCACGTGGGCGGGGTCGGCGGCGCGGCCGGGTGGATGGTAGAGCGGCGTCTCGACCGGGTCGTCGAGCGCGGGTGGGGAGTAGGGCGGCAGGTCCGGCGGGCCCTCGGTGGGCTCGGGAACCCGGGCGGCGGGCACCACCGGCGCCGGGCGCGCGGGCGGCTCGGGCGGGGCGCAGACGTGGTCCGGGTCGGCGGCGGCCCGGGCCAGGCCGGCGACCTGGACGGCGAGCGGGTCGTCCACGGCCAGGTGCTCGCGGCACAGGTCCTCGGCGAGCGCCAGGTGTTCGTGGGCGTCGGCGTACCGGCCGCAGTCGCGTTCCATCGCGCCGAGCTTGGCCAGCATCTTGATGCCGCTCGGGTGGCCGTCGCCGTAGACCTCGCGGTGCAGCTCCCAGGCGTCGGTGAGGCGGTCGCGGGCCACCTCGCACTGGCCGCGCGCGTATTCCACCGTGGCCAGGTCGGCGTGCGCGGCCAGCACCCGCTGCGACTCCGGCCCGTCGCGGGCGGTCAGCTCGATGATGACGTCGGAGTAGAGCCGGGCGGCGCGGGCGTCGCTGCCGACCCGGTGCAGCACCGCGGCGAGCGTCGCGGCGGCGGTGACGGTGCGCTCGTCGGAGCGGCCGAACAGCCGGGTGGCCGCCGCGTACGCGAACGCGGCCCAACCGCGCGCGGAGTGCGGCTCGCCGAGCGCGACGAGCAGGCGCGCCTGGAGGCCGGCCGCCTCGGCCAGCTCGGGGGAGGCGTTGCCCGGGCGGGGGTCGGCGTCGCTGAGCGCGTCGGCGAGCAGTTGCTGGGCGCCGGTGAGGTCGCCTTCGGACACCAACTGGTGCGCCTGGACGGTCAGGTCAGCGAAACCGGAGGACACGCCCCATCGTGCTCATCCGGCGACGGTAAGTACAACCCCCGGAGTGGATCAGTTTGGTTCCGATCCGGTCAGGTGGCCGGCGAGCGTCTCGCTGATCCGGCGGAGCTGGTCGACCTGGGCCGGGCTGAGCGCGTCGAACAGGTGCCGGCGTACCCCCTCGACGTGGCCGGGCGCGGCGGCGGCGAGGGTGGCGAAGCCGTCGTCGGTGAGCACGGCGAGCTGGCCGCGCCGGTCGGTGGGGCAGTCCTCCCGGCGGATCCAGCCGGCGGCCTCCAGCCGGGCGGCGGCGTGCGACAGGCGGCTGCGCGAGGAGCCGGTGGCGTCGGCCAGGTCGCTCATCCGCAGCCGCCGGCCGGGGGCCTCGGAGAGCCGGACCAGGATCTCGTAGTAGGCGTGCGGCATCCCGGCATCGCGTTGCAGCTCGCGGTCGAGCGTGTCCGTCAGCGCGCGGGAGGCGGCCAGGAAGGCACGCCAGGTCCGCTGCTCGTCGGGGTCCAGCCAGCGGGTCATGAGGCCCATCATACCGGAAATAGTTGAATGCTCAACCAAGTCGCGCTACCGTCGGTGGCATGGGAATCCACCGGCTCAACCACGCCGTCCTCTACGTCAGTGACCTGGAGCGCAGCGTCGCCTTCTACCGCGACGTGCTGGGCTTCCGCCGGGTGGAGATGACGCCCGACGGCTTCCGCGGCGCCGCCTTCCTCCAGGCGCCCGACTCCACCAACGACCACGACCTCGGGCTGTTCGAGATCGGCGCGGCGGCCGGGGCGTCCACCGCCGGTCGCGGCACCGTCGGCCTCTACCACCTCGCCTGGGAGCTGGACACACTCGACGAACTGGCCGCCACCGCCGAGCGGCTGGCCGCCGCCGGCGCCCTGGGCGGCGCGTCGGACCACGGCACCACCAAGAGCCTCTACGGCCGCGACCCGGACGGGCTGGAGTTCGAGATCGTCTGGATCGTCCCGGCGAACCTGCTGGACGACGCCGCGCTCGCCGCCCGCAAGCGGATCGGCCGGCTCAACCTCGACCGGGAGCGGCAGCGCTACGGCGGCCAGACCCGCGGCGGCGTGGGCGTCTCCGTCCCGGCCTGAGCGGGGTTCGCGGGCGCGCCGCTCGCGCCGTGCGGTAGAAACGGCACCATGCCGTCCGACGCCGTCCTGCGCGACCTGCTCGTCCGCCAACTCGACCACTGGCTCCCCGTCGCGCTGCACCGCGCCCGGCGGGCCACGCTCGCCCTCGCGTACGCCGGGGACGCCGCCGTCGGCGCGGAGGCCGCGCTGGGCGTGGTGGGCGAGTTCGCCGACCGGCTGCGCGGGCGGCGGCTGACCGTGCTGGTGCTCGCCGACGGCGACCCGGAGCTGCCGACCCGGCTCGGCGCCGCCGAGGCCGCCCTGCCGGCCGACGTCGCCGTGCACGTGGTGCCCGGCCGGCCCGACCGGCTGCCGGTGGCGCTCAAGGCGGCCGGCGCGGCCGGCGCGCCGCTGCTCGCCGTGGTCGACGGCGGCGAGCCCGACCCGGCGCTGCTGGCCGCCGTGGCGTCCGGTCGCCCGGCCGAGCTGCTGCTGGTCACCGACGCCGTACGGTCGCTGCGCCCGGCGCTGACCGCCGCCGGTTTCCCGCTGGTCACCGAGGTCGAGCTGGTGCCCGACGACGGGCCGGTCCGGCTGCTCGGCTACGGCACCGGCTCGGACCGGGGCCTGGAGGCGCTGAAGGAGGCGCTCTGGGCGGTCGACGAGTTCGCCGGGGTGCGCTACCGCGACCCGGCCGACCCGGTGGGCCGGCTGCTCGACATCAGCCTCGCCCCGGAACCCGGGCCGCTGCGCCGGGAGTTGCTGGCCGAGCTGGCCCGCTCCGGGCCGCTGACGGTCACCGAGCTGCGCCGGTTCGCGGCCACCGCCACGGTCTACCGGGCCGCCGACGCCAACCGGGCGCTCGCCTCGCTGCTCGACGGCGGCGCGGTGACCCGCGACCCGGAGCCCGGCCGGCTCGGCGGGGATGTGCTGATCAGCGCCGCCCCGGCCGCTGGGTCATCTGCCTGACCACCACCGACGCGCCGGTGGCTACCACGCCGATGCTGAAGACCATCTGCGCGCACACCGCCACCCGGGCGATCTGGCCCTGGGCGTGCACGTCGCCGTAGCCGATCGTGGTGAGCGTGGCCAGCGCGAAGTAGAGCGCGTCGACGCGGGTGCGCAGCCCGACGAACTCACCGGGGCGGGTGTTCGCCACCACGTAGTCGGCGAGCGCGAAGACCAGCAGCCCGGCGATCAGCGCGACCGCGAGCCGGGTCAGCGCGCGGTCCTCCTCCCGGCCGGTCGGCTGGTCGCGGGTGAGCTGGCGGCGCACCTGGCCGGTGACCAGGAACGCCACCACGGCCACCAGCAGCAGCGTGCCGGCCGACCGCAGCGCCAGCCGCATGCCGTTCGGGTCGGCCTCGACCGGCACCAGGAAGTAGCCGACGAGCATGAGGACGCAGCCCGCCACGGCCCGCCGCCGCATCCGCCGCACGGTCGCATCCGCCATGTCGCGATTGTTCCGCCGGGTGTGCCGGGTCGGCGGCGGAACGGCGAACCCGGTCCGGACGACGAGCGGGGCACCGGCGAACCGCCGGCGCCCCGCTCGTCGTAACGGTCTCGGACCGTCAGGCCTTGTCCTGCTTCCAGGAGAGCGGCCCCGGAAGGTCCACGCGGTGGGCGCGGGTGTTGGAGTTCCAGGACCAGCGGCCGATCTTGATGCTCCACGAGGAGAACCCGTTCTGGGTGAAGTGGAGGATCAGCGGCCCGTACTTCTTGCGCTTGCGGAACTGGACGCCCATCGGGGGTGCCTCCTTCGTCTCCCTGCCTCTGCGGGATCGAACATGCCCGGATCGACGATTCGCGAAACCCGGTCGGCTCTGCTCTGGACGGTGGGTGCAGCACCCGGCACAATCTCTACTCAATGGGTAGGTCTTTAGGGGTGTTGAATGCTGGTGGGGGTGGCTCGTAGCAAGGCCAGCGATGAAAGTCTCACTGAGTGGAAGGGCGTTGACCGGCGCGGAGAACGGTCGGCAGCATGAGGACATGTCGCAGCGGGACGAGCTTCTCCGCACCGCTCGCGTGCACGTCGACCTGGTCCGGCACGCGAGCGCGCTCTGTTAAGCCGAACGCTCGTCGTGCCCCCTCCTCAGCTCGTCCGGTCCCGCCCTCCGCGTCATGCCACCGCTGCCACCCCACGGACTGGAGGCCGTCGTGGATCATTTCGTGTCCCTGCAGCGCCGGGGCGGGCCGCTCCGGTTCGAACACCCCGGCCGCGCGCCGCGCGAGCACTACGGCCTGGTGACGTCGTGACCACCGTGGACCGGCCGGCCACCGGACCGGTCGAGCTGCGCCCGGTCGACGTCGACTCGTTCCGCGGCCTGCTGCGCCGCCAGGCGTCCACGGTCACCGTGGTCACCACGCCCGGCCTGCGCGGCGACCGGCTCCGGCCGACGCTGCCGCCGGCCGGCTTCACCGCCACCTCGTTCACCGCGGTCTCGCTGGACCCGCCGCTGGTGTCGGTCTGTCTCGGGCGCGCGTCGTCGAGCTGGCCGACGGTCGCGCACGCCGAGCACGTCGCCGTGCACCTGCTCGCCTCCGGCCAGCAGGAGATCGCGCAGATCTTCGCCACCAGCGGCGTCGACCGGTTCACCGCCCACCCGGGATGGACCACCGGGCCGTTCCGGGTGCCGCTGATCGGCGACGCGCTGGCCGTGCTGCTGTGCCGGGTGGTCCGGCGGATCGATGCCGGGGACCACACCGTCGTGTTCGGCGAGCCGCTGGCACTCGGCGCCGGCGAGGACGGCGACCCGCTGCCGCACCACCGGGGTCGCTACGCCACCACGCTGGAGGACTGGCCCGAGTCGTGGTGAGCGCCCCGGGCGACGCACTGCTCGCGTCGGAGCGGACCGCTCACGACCTGCTCTTCCGAGCGGCCCGCAACGCCTGCCCCGGTTGACCCGCGAGGAGGTGGTCAGCACGCGGTGGCCGGCTCAGCGCGGCTCCCACGCGTCCGGCTGGGCGGTCAGCTTGCGCACGTGCGCCGGCAACCGGCCACTGACCAGCTCGTCCAGGCTCACCTCGTCGACGACCCGCCGCACCGAGGCGCGCACCGCCACCCAGAGCCGGGGCAGGTTCTCCGCCGCGCCCTCGTACGTCGTCTCCTCGGGGCGCAGCCCGCGTACCCCGGCCAGCGGACCGTCGACGGCGCGCAACACCTGCCCGATGCTGATCTCGCGCGGCGGCCGGGACAGCGTGTAGCCACCTTCGGCGCCGCGCTGGGCCCGGACGATCCCGGACCGGCGCAGGTCGGCCAGGACCGCCTCGAGGAACTTGCGGGGCATGTCCTGCTCCGCCGCGATGGCCTGGGTGGACAGCAGGGTGGGGTACGCGGTGGCCAGGCTCAGGGCCGCCCGGACCGCGTAGTCGCCGCGCGCGGAGATCTGCACGGTGCCATCATGCCCGGCCGGCCGGCACGGGGGAGTCGGCGGGCGGGCGCGGACGCACCGGACGGACGGGCAACGGCTGCTCGCGGGCCGCGCGGAACGCCCCCGGGCTCACCCCGACCTCCCGGGTGAAGAAGCGGCCGAAGTTGGTCGGCTCGGGAAAACCGAGCCGCCGCCCGATCCGGGCGATCGGGTCGTCGGTCGCGGCCAGCAGCCGGCGGGCCTGCAACGCCACCCGCTCGTCGATGACCTGCTTCGCGCTGCGGCCGGTCACCGCCAGGCAGGCCCGGGTGAGGGTACGCACCGAACAGCCGATCTGCGCCGCGTAGTCCTCCACCCGGCGGGTCTGCCGGTAGCCGCGCTCCACCTCCCGGCACAGCCGCCGGAACGTCTCCGTCTCGGCGCGCGGCGTCGACGCCTCCCCGGGGTTCGGCAGCAGGCTCAGCCGCAGCAGCAGCACGGCGAGCTGGTGACGCAACAGCGCCGCGGCGGCCGGCACCAGCGCGTGCCGGTCCGCGTCCACGGCCAACTGGGTCACCTCGCTGATCATGGCGTCCTCGTCCTCGCCGGCGAGCTGGCGGTGGGTGGGCACCGTGTCCGGGTCGACGTCGAGGCCGCGCAGCGCGTCCGGCCCCCACGTCACCACCGTGGCGTCGAGCTGCGTGCCGAGGCAGCGCAGCACCTGGCCGGGACGGGCGCGCAGCAGCGTGCCGGGTCGGCACGGCACCGCCCGGAAGTCGAGTTCGGCGGTGCCGTGGCCGTGGGTGACCAGGACCAGCAGATCGCGGTCGAGCAGCACCGGCCGGGGCCAGCCGGGTGTGGGGGTGAGGTCGTCGAGCGCGCCGGTGACGATCTCGTCGGGGTGGAGGCGGGATTCCGACAGGCCGGTGCGGGTGGCCGGCGGGGGCTGACCGGTAGTGACCATCTCCCCGACGGTAACCGGCCGGACAGCACGTTGCATCTCGGCGCTTTCGCCCCGCTCGGACGCTCTTGTCGGCGCACACGACGGACGGTTACGTTACCGGTCGGTAAGGCGCGGGCCGGCGGACGCCCGTGACCCGGCAAAACGGCGATGGGATGGGGCATGACGGATCTGTTCTCGGTCGACGGCAAGACGGTCCTGGTCACCGGCGGCTCCCGGGGCATCGGGCTGATGATCGCGCGCGGATTCGTCCGGGCCGGCGCCCGGGTGATCATCTCCTCGCGCAAGGCCGACGTCTGCGAGTCGGTCGCGAAGGAACTCTCCGCCGAGGGGCACTGCGAGGCGATCCCCGCCGACCTGAGCAGCGACGCCGGCGCGCTCGCGCTGGCCGAGGCCGTGCGGCAGCGCCACGACCGGCTGCACGTGCTGGTCAACAACGCCGGCGCCACCTGGGGCGCGCCGCTGGAGGAATACCCGGAGGGCGCGTTCGACAAGCTCTGGGCGGTAAACGTCAAGGCCGTCTTCCGGCTCACCACAGCGCTGCTGCCGGCGCTGCGCGCCGCCGCCGACGCCGACGACCCGGCCCGCGTCATCAACATCGGGTCGATCGACGGACTCCGGGTGCCGTGGATGGAGGTGTACGCCTACTCCGCCACCAAGGCGGCCGTGCACATGCTCACCCGCGGTCTCGCCCACCAGCTCGCCGGCGAGGCGATCACGGTCAACGCGATCGCGCCCGGCCCGTTCGAGAGCAAGATGATGGCGTTCGCGCTGGACGACCCGGAGTCCCGCGCGGCCATCGAGCAGCAGGTGCCGCTGGGCCGCATCGGTCGCCCCGAGGACATGGCGGGCACCGCGATCTACCTCGCGTCACGCGCCGGCGCGTACCTCACCGGGGCGGTCATCCCGGTCGACGGCGGGATCACCACGCGCGGCTGAACCCGTACCTCCGGGGATGAGACAGCCCGGGGCCGCGCGGACTCGGCAGATCCGCGCGGCCCCGGGTGTGGTCGTGCTCAGCGACCGGCGAGCAGCCGGTTCACCGCGGTGTCGACGTCCAGGTGCTCGGCCTCGCGGCCGCGCGGGACGACGACGTAGGTCCGGCGCAGGAAGCGCACCAGCACGCTGCGCGGGACCTCGAACAGGGCGTTGCCGTCCGGGGACGACAGCGCGAGCGCGACGAAGTCGCCGCGCGGGGTGGCCCACGGCCAGACCCGGACGTCGCCGATGCCGGCCGGCTCGTCGAGACCGGTGACCAGCAGTTCGCGGGCGAACGACCAACTCACCGCCTCGCCACCGGCCGACTCGGCATGGAACAGGACATGGACCGCATACGGGTCAGCAGGGTCGTAACGCAGGCTGGCACGCACCGGCAAGGCGGTGGCGTCAGGCGCGACGAGCCTTAGCGACGTCTCGACCTCTACGGTCGTCGGTCGGATGACACTCATGGACGTTCTCCCCCCGGCACCGCTGCGGAACGCGCGTGTCCCGCTTTTCCCATACTCAGGTGCTGCTCCTGGCTACGCTCCGCCATACGCTGACTTCACCCAGTGGTGGGAAGGGGGTCGGAAAGCCCTCGGGATCACGGGATCCCGCGTAGAGTTTCCGGTTCCGCCCACTCCGTCGTTCCGCCCGGCAACGGGTGGTTCAGTCGTCGACTTACTCCGGTAACGTCCAGTCGTCAGCAGGGGTGACGGTCGCGGGCGACACTGGGGGTGGAAATGGTCACGAGAGGCACCTCCACGGCGACCAGGGCCGCGGCCGATCCGCCGGAGGATGCGGCCCGAACAGCCAGAAATCGGGGGTACGAGGTGCCGGTCGACGGGCGTTCGCCACGCGCTCTCACCGAGCGCCGGCGGCGAGGCTGGCGAGGGCGCCTGCACACCACGCTCGACCTGATCCGCGCCAACCCCACCGGCCGGGTCGCCCTGAAGATCTTCATCGGCATCCTCGGCGCCCTGGTGGTCACCGTCGGCATCGCGCTCATCCCGCTGCCCGGCCCCGGCTGGCTGCTCGTCATCGCCGGCCTCGGCGTCTGGGCCGTCGAATTCCACTGGGCCCGCCGGCTGCTCGCCTTCACCCGCCGCCACGTCAACGCCTGGACGCGCTGGGTGACCAGCAGATCGCTGCCGGTGCGCTTCGTGCTCGGCCTGGTCGGCCTGGTCTTCGTGTCCGTCGTGGTGTGGCTGTCGCTCAAGTACAGCCTCGGTATCGACGTGGTGGCGCGGGTGCTGCACTACCTCGCGACGCACTGAGACCCGGTTTTTGGTCCGGGCCGGCGATCGGGTAGAGTCATGCGCGCTGAGGGCGATTAGCTCAGCGGGAGAGCGCTTCGTTCACACCGAAGAGGTCACTGGTTCGATCCCAGTATCGCCCACCATGAATATAGGCAGGTAGGAAGCCCGTAACCGGAAACACCGGTAACGGGCTTCTCCGCTGTTGCCCCTTAAATTGGGAGCAGATTGGGAGCAGGCAGCTCCCTGGCGTACCGACGCCAAGCCGGCATGGCGACCGCCCGGCTCATGTCACCCATTGCAGGACCGACGTGCCGGGGCCCCGGGACCAGGCCGGTGCGCAAGTCGTGCTGGAGCGGCAGCGTCGCCAAGACGTCGATGTGGACACGATGGCGTATTGCAGCCTGGGCTGTGGCTGTGAGCTTGCCGTAGCCGTCGAGGAAGCTCGTACGTAGATCCGGGCGCAGCGGCCAAATCCGGGTGGCGGGTCGCCGCCGCTGGTTGAGCGGGAGGCCCGACATGGCGGCGATGATGTTGCCGCCGGATCGTCGGTGGACAGGAGCAGGCGGAGTGATTCGCCACCGAGAACTTTATCGATGGCGGCGCACGAGCGGTTCTGCTAGCCTGCCGTCGCTAGTTGTTTCGTCGCTGGATCGTTGTCTCCAGTTCGGTCGCCTGATCTCCTTCGAGGTCCCGACCGAGCCAAGGCTCCACCCGTCACTGCTCGGCGGGTGCCCTGAAGGAGCGGTGAGTCGGCGGCGCGCCACACACCCTGGACGGCCACCTGGCCGAGAGGGACAGGTGGGGAGACGGTGCCGCGTCGGGCTGGGTCCTCGCCCTTCTGTTGACCATCGTGGTGAACAGGTCAGAGCCGAGGAGGACTTCCATGGCGCCCGTGTTCGCGTCCACCGTCGAGCCGGACCCCGCAGACGCATCGGACATCGTTGATCACCGGTTGATCGGTGCGCGGCTGCGCCCGCCCGCGTCGACGGCGGTGATCGCCAAGAGCGTCGCGGCCGGTGTAGCCGCCGGGCTGAGCGAGGAGCTCGCCGAGACGCTGGCTTATGCCGCCGCCGACCAGCAGGAACTCCGGCGGGCACTGCGGGCGCCGAAGGTCCAGCGGTTCGGCACGGATGAGTTCACGTACGTCGAGTTGGACGTCCTCGCGTGGCGGATCGTGCTGTCGCCGGACAACATCCGGTTCGAGGGCGAGCACGCCCGCGGCGCGATCAACATGCCTAGATTCGGGGCGCTCGAGGGGCAGCCCTTGCTGACCTTCGAGATGGACTCGGCCGAGGACGTGATCGACCAGATGTCGCCGAGGATCGCCGACATGGCCGAGCACAACCCGCACGTCGCCTCCATCCAGGACCGTGGCATCGAGACGCCGGGGTGGCTGAGCTTCTTGCGGCTGACCACCGACCTCGGGTCGATGACCGTCTTGGAGTCCACCGACGGCTTCGGCCGCACCGTCGCTGCTCAGCAAGGGCTTGGGATCACGTTCAAGGACGCGGTCTGGAACCTGCGGCCCGGAAGCCGTCGTGCGCTCACCCTGCACCGCAACCTGGCCGAGTGGGCCGAGAGCGACGACGTCACCGAGGACCAGGCCCGCAAGGTCCGCTGCTCGATCATGCCCAACGCCCGGGTCATCATCGACTTCAACGCCTCACACGAGTACGACCGGGCCCGTCGGCGGTTCGTCGCGCACCTGCACATGGCGCCGCCGATGAACTTCACCACCGCGACCACGCTCAACGCCAAGGCCAACGCCGCGGTCGACAAGCTCTACCACCGCGACCAGCTGCCGGCCGTCGGGGAGATGACCGCCGAGGAGATCCGCGACATCCTCGACGGAACCGACCGCGACCACGACCTCCTCGACGACGAACTCGCGGTCCTGGCCTGTGGTGCGCTCAACCCCCAGGCGAACACGCGGCAGGCCCGGGCGGTCAACGAGGCGATCATCGACCTCACGGGCGCGCGGCCGAAGGTCGACGACCGCACGCAGCTCGCGGCCGAGGTCGCCTTGCGCGGCTTCCCGGCGGACAAGCGGCTCACGGCGCTGCGCTCGGCGCTGGAACGGGCGTGGCGCTGGTCGGCCCTTCGTAGCGTCGCGCTGTCCCGTTCGGAGCCGCTCGACCTCCTGGCCGAAGCAGAGGACGAACTCGACGATGTGGACGGCGTCGGCCGGGCCACCGCGGAGCTCGCCACGCTCGCCAGCTACCACCTGGTCGCGGCGAAGGCCCAGCTGCTGACCCGCTCCGAGTTCGGCGGGCGCGGGAGCAACACCGAGCCCCAGCAGATCCTCCGGCAGATGACGAGGTCTGAGGGCGGTCTCCGCCAGCTGTGCCAGGTCGTGCTCGACGGCCGGGCGGGTCGCGATCCGCAGGAGTTGCCCGACGGGACGATGCCTAAGAACAGGCGCTATCTGCGGGCCGAGAAGCTGACGGCCAGCCGACTGCGAGAGCTCGCGCAGATCTCCGACGAGCAGAGTGTCACGCACGAGAGTCCCGAGGACCTGTTCGCCGCCGCGATCAGGGAGTTCCGCGACCGCCTCGACGAGCTGCACTCCGCGGCGATCGACCTGAACGAGGTTGTTGACGGCGAGGGCGTCGCGCTGGTCGACACCAAGGGCTACGACGATCCCGAGATGAAGCGCATGTTCGCCGCGGTCTCCGATCTCGTCTCGGAATGGCGGGCCGCACGTCGCCGAGCCGACCGGATGCGTGCCGATCTCGACGACAGCGGGGACGAAGAGTGACCCGCCGAGGGCGGGCGCTGAGCCCGGAGGCGTATGACACCGCCTGCGACCTTGCCGGCGCGAGCCTCTTGCGACGAATACCGGCGGCTGCGACGCTGCTACAGATCGTCGAGGAGAAGCTGTGGTCGGAGTTCGTGACGGCCGTGTACATCGCCGCCGACTCGAACAACGCCGTTCGCTATGTGGGGAGCGCGGTCCGGTCGGGGCTGGCCAGCGTGGACGACCGTATCCAGGAGCATGTACGAGCCGGTCGGGCCACACGCTGGACCCGCCTGATGGTGGTGCCGCTGATCCCGGACACCGAGGTGACTCTCGTGCGTCGAGTCGAAGGACGCGTCGGCGCGGTGCTGCAGCCGTTGGACACGATGCGGCTGCCGACCATCAGGGCCAGAAGGGCTGCGGGCTTCAGCACGCCTCGGTAACGGTACGTCGGGGTGGTTGGCTTCGGCCTTGACGCCGACCACCCCGCTAAGCCGGAACGCCTCGGCGGATCGGACGGATGGTCGAGCTAATGGTCCGGTGAGCCTTCATCTGGTTGGCGCCTGTTCGTACGTATGGGCGAGTGTCACCCCGCTTCTTCGGCTCACTGAGCGTTAGGGTGTCGAGCCGGACGCTCAGACGGCGGCAAACGATCACGGAGCGAGTGCTTTGACGTCAGCAACGGCACCAACGGAAAGCAGCCAGGCAGCATCGCCAGTGAGCGCGAAGCACGGACCCGCACGGTTCTGGGCTGTCGACCTCCACGTCCACACCCCAGCCTCGCGCGACGTCGACGTACACACCTACGGCGCCACCGAGCCCCGGCAGATCGTCAACGCGGCGATCGCCGCCGGACTCCACGCGATCGCCGTCACCGACCACAACACGGCCGGCTGGTGCGACCGGATGGCCGAGGCCGCCCGCGACACGACGCTCGTGGTGCTGCCCGGTCTGGAACTCAGCACGGCCGAAGGGCATCTTCTCGCTATCTGGGAGGAGGGCACCCCGGCACAGCATCTCGAGGACGTACTCGTCGAACTCGGCGTTGTCCGCGCCGACCACGGTGACCTGCACAAGGCCCTGGACAAGGGCTTCGCCGACACCGCAAAGATCATTGCCGCCCGAGACGGCCTGGCGCTCCCGGCGCACGCCGACCGAGAGAAGGGCCTGCTCCGCCTCGCCGTCGCCGACCGGATCAACCAGACGCTGCTCGACGACGCCATCAGCGCGGTGGAGATCGTCGACGTCACCGAGGCTGAGCGGATCAAGGCCCGGCTCGCCGGCCGGCGCGAGCTCGCGCTCGTCCGCAGCTCCGACACCACCGCACCCGGCGTGAGCTGGCACGTCCTGCGCGGCATCGGTCATCGCCGGACCTGGATCAAGGCGTCGCGGCCCGACCTGCGCGGCCTCCGGCACGCACTGGCGGATCCGGAGTTGCGTGTCCGCCTGGACGAGCCCGGAGCGCCAGAGCACACGGTGATCGAGTCGGTGACCGTGACCGGCGGGTTCCTCGACGGGCAGCAGTTCCAGTTCTCGTGCGACCTCAACTGCCTGCTCGGCGGGACCGGCGCCGGCAAGTCGCTGCTGATCGAGCTGGTCCGGTTCGCCCTCGACCAACAGACCGACGCCGGCGACTTCCCCCAGGTCCGCAAGGAGGTCGACTCCCGGCTCAAGTACGCCCTCACCTCCGGCTCAACTGTCGAGGTCGTCCTCACCCGTGGCCACGCGCGGTGCCGCGTGCGCCGGGCGTACTTCGAGGACGGCTCCACCCAGCCGGAGTTCATCGGCGACACCGAGCAGCTGACCGGCCTGGCCGGCCGGATCGCGATCACCGGGTTCTCGCAGAGCGAGGTGATCGAGTACGCCCGAACGCCGGTCGGCCGGATGGCGCTCATCGACGCCGCGCTCGACCTGAACGAGTTCGAGATCCGCGAATCGGACGCGGTCGGCCGACTCATCGACAACGGCCGACTTGTCGGCTCGCTCGAGTCCAAGATCGGACAGGTTCGCGCCAGGTTGGAGACCCTCCCAGACGTCGAGAAGCGGCTGGAGGAACTGTCCGGCCTGTTCGACGGCGAGACCATCAAGATGCAGGCAAGGTGGAGTGCCGAGAAAGCCCTCTTTGAGCCGGTCGTCGGCATTCCCGAACTGAAGATCACCGCCCGTACCGAAGGCGGGAACAAGTTCCGGGGCTCGGCCGCGGTCGCCGACAATCAAGATCTTTACCAACGAGTGCAGGCGGCGTACAAGCAGCTGCGGGAGGCGATCGAGGCGGCCAACGCGCAGGTAGCCCATGTCCTGTTGGTGGTGAACAAGGAGCTTGTCGCCGTCCGGCAGGAGTGGGTCGAGCGGTACCGGAAGTTCGACCAGGAACTCGCCGAGGCGGTCAGTCGCATCGACATCGACAACAGGGGCCTCGCCGCGCTCCGCACCCGGCTGGTGGAACTTCAGACGGAGAAGGCGAAGCTCGACGCCCAGCGGACCCAGCTCAACGACGAGTTCCTGCCGAACTTGGTCGCCGCCACGACCTATCGGGAAGAGCTGATCACCGAGCTGCTCGAAGCGCGCAAAGCACGCCGTCGGCGGCGCGAAGAACGGATCAAGGCGCTCAACAAGCTCATGGGCGGCATCGTCCGGATCAAGATGCTCTCCGAGAACGACGACTCGGACTATCTGACCGACCTGACCGCCATCGCCAAGGGATCCCGGCTGCGCGCCCCGGTCCTTAAGCTGATCTGCGAGAAGACCCTGCCGGTAAAACTGGTCCGCTCGTTCCTCGTCGACGACGTCGACGGCGTGTGTACCGCCACCGGTGCCGAACGCAAGCACGTCGAGACCCTCTTCGAGCATGTGCGGGAGAAGGGCGCCATCGAGGACTTCCTGCGGATGCAGACCCTTGACCTGCACGACGGCCTGTCCGTCGAGTTCCGCAAGCAGGCCAACGACGGCTATGTGCCGATCGAGCGGCTCGCGCACGGCCAGAAGTGCACCGCCATCCTCATCATCGCCCTCGCCGACGGCAACGACCCTCTGATCATCGACCAGCCCGAGGACGCGCTCCACGCCCCGTGGATCGAGGAATACCTTGTCGCGAAACTGCGCGACTTGCGCGGTGGCCGGCAGTACATCTTCGCCACCCGCAGCCCTGGCCTAGTCGTCTCCGCCGATGCCGAAATGATCATTACTCTCACCTCGGACGCGAACAACGGCGTCGTCGAAGCTACCGGCTCCCTCGAACGCCACGACCTCAACGTCCTGACGCTCTACCACCTGGAAGGCGGTCCGGTGCCCTTCAAACGCCGAACCGTCAAGCTCGGTTCGTCGATGAACTAAGGGACGTCTCGTAACTGGGTGAAGGCGTTGCCGGGGGCCGGCCCCCTGGTCAGCCGGTGAGGATGATGTTGTGGAGGTTGGCGATGCCGGAAGCGGCGTCGGCCAATGTGTGGGCGGCACGGCGGTAGTCGCGCAGGATCTTGAAGCACTTCATCCTGGCCAGGGCGTGTTCGACCCCTGCTCGGACGGTCCGGTGTTCGACGTTGAGGGCTTCCTTCCAGTCCGGCAGCGTGCTGCCGTCGGACGGCTTGCGGTACGGCATGATCACCTCCGGGTTGCCCCGGTAGCCGCCGTCGGCCATCACCGGCCGCCCGTCCAGCTTCTCGGCTATGCCCGAGGTGCGGTAGACGATGGTGTCGTTGCGGTTGCCTGGCTGCGGTTCACCCACGGCGATGACCAGGCGGGTGCTGGCGTCGATGGCGACCTGCAGGTTCGTCGAGTACCGGTAGTTCTTGCTCCGGGCCGCCAGCCGGTGATCACGGGTCGGGACCAGCGTGCCGTCGACGATCGCGATCTGCTCCACCGGCCGCTTGCGGACCGGCGCCAGCGCCAGCAGCGGGGCGAGGGTGTCGATGACCCGGTGCGCCGCGGAGTGCGACACCCCGAACAACGGGCCGATCTGCCGCATCGTCAAATTCGTGCGCCAGTACGCGGCCACCAGCAGCACCCGATCAGCGAGGTCAAGAGCCCACTGCCGGCCCGGCCGGCCGTCAGCGATGCCGTCACCGCCACGTTCGGCGACCAGCCGGACCAGCTTGCGAAACTGGTCGGGCTGCAGCCCGGTGAACGGAAAGATCCACTCCGGGCGGGCTGCCGAGATCACCTGCACCCCGGCATCCTGCCCTACCGTCCTCAACAGACATACGCCAGGGTTACGAGACATCCCTTAGTGCCGCGTCAGGGAACGTTTGCCTCGTGAGGACACGCCGTGCGGGTGCTGGCCCGGGCGGTACGGCGTCGCCAGGCTGTCCGGGTGGCAGAACGGGTCCGTGTTCGCGAGATCGATGACGACGAGGGGCAGCGGCTGCGGCGGATCATCCGTAGAGGCGCCGGTTCGGTGGTGACCTGGCGGCGAGCGCAGATGGTGCTGTTGTCCGCGCAGGGCATGTCGGTGGGGAAGATCGCTGAGGTGACGTTCACCAGCGCGGATCGGGTCCGGGATGTGATCCACAATTTCAACGCCGACGGCTTCGACTCGCTCTACCCGAAGTACAAGGGCGGCTGGCCGAGAACGTTCACCCTGCCCGAACGCCGGGAGATCAAGAAGATCGCCAAGTCCAAGCCGCCCGAGCATGGCTTACCGTTCTCGACCTGGAGCCTGGCCAAGCTGGCGGACTTCCTGGTCGCTGAGGGGGTGGTCGACGACATCAGCCACGAGGGCCTACGGGTCCTGCTCCGCGAGGAGGGCGTGTCATTTCAACGGATGAAGTCCTGGAAGACCTCCCGCGACCCGGACTACGCCGCCAAGAAGGCCCGGGTCGAGCACCTCTACGCGATCGCCGACGGCGAAGTCATACCGGAAGACGACGAGCCGCAGGTCGTGTTCTGCCTGGACGAGTTCGGCCCCCTGAATCTCCAGCCCCACCCTGGACGGCAGTGGGCCGAGCGCGGTGGACGACACACGGACCCTGACCGCGAGCCCAGGCCCCGCCGGCGGGCGACCTACACCCGCCCGCACGGGATCAGGCACCTGTTCGCCGCCTACGACCTGCGCAAGGACCAGCTCTACGGTCACATCAAGCCGACGAAGACCCGGACACGGTTCCTGGAGTTCTGCCGCTACCTGCGCAGCCTGCACCCACCGCAGACCCGGATCGCGATCGTGCTCGACAACTACTCCCCGCACCTGAGCACGAAGAAGGACACCCGGGTCGGTGACTGGGCCGTGGCCAACAACGTCGAGTTCGCCTACACCCCGACCAACAGTTCCTGGCTCAACCGCATCGAGGCCCAGTTCACCGCCCTGCGCTACTTCATCCTCGACGGCACCGACCACGCCAGCCACAAGCAGCAGGGCAGCATGATCCGCCGCTACATCATCTGGCGGAACAAGAACGCCGCCGACGAACGCCTACGCGAGGTCATCAACAGGGCGAACATTGCCTGATGCGGCACTAGCCGCAGTGGATCGTCCGGATCCGCCGTCGAGCGTGTGCGCCGCTGCCCGGCGCGCCCTACGCGTTGGATCGCCAGAGCCAGCACACCTGCGGGCACTCGTAGCTTGATGAGAGAGCGCCGCCGAGCAGTACCCACTGCCATGGCAGGTCGCCGGTTGCCGGCGTCAACTGGTGGTGGGCGGTCCTTGACGGATCACTTGCAATTTGCAAGTATGCCGCCATGAGCCTGTTCATCACCTGCCCGGTCGAGAGCGTGCAGCGCGCGACCGCCTTCTACACCTCTCTCGGCTGGACGCTCAACGCCGAGATGTCGGATCACAACGTGTCGTGCTTCGCGATCGCGCCCGAGCAGTACGTCATGCTCGGCAGCCGGGAGATGTACGCGAGCGTCGGCGGCGTCGAGGACCTGGTGGGCGGAGCGGACACTCCCTCCAAAGTGACCGTCTCGTTCGATCTCAGCAGCCGCGAGGCGGTCGACGCGCTCGTCGAGCGGGCCGGCGCCGCCGGCGGACGGATCGGCGACACCGACGACTACCCCTTCATGTACCAGCGCCAGTTCGATGACCTCGACGGCTACCACTACTCACCGTTCTGGATGAAGCCGAGCATCGATCCGGCCGGGTGAGCAACCTTGCCGCGGCACTCGACATCGTTGGCAGCCGCTGGGCACTGCTCATCGTGGAGCGGCTGCTCGACGGACCGCAGCGCTACGGCGACCTGCAACGCGACCTCGGAGCGCCGACGAACATGCTCGCGACCCGCCTGCGCGAGCTCGAGGCGGCCGGCGTGCTGTCCCGTCTTCCACTTCGGCACAACACACGTGCATACGCGCTGACGGAGCGCGGGCTCGCACTACGAGAGGCAATCGTCGCGCTCGGACGCTGGGGCGCCGAAGGGGCGTAACCCGGCCCCATGGAACCAGGTCAACGCCGAGCCATCACCTAGCGGCCGCGTCGAGGCGGGGGGCGCACCATCCGCGCATGCCGCAGACAGCGGGTGTCGATGTCGAGTTCCGTTAGGTTGAGGGCGTCCACGGCGGATTTTCAGGCGTGCCGCATGGCATCGGCTGCCTTGATCACTTGGCTCAACTGCTTACTGTTGAGCAGCCGGGCGTGCCAGGCCAGCGCGGCGATCTCCGCGCTCGCCGGGTGTGGCCTCGCGTCCTCGACGACCGGCCCGATCCCGGTCAGCGCGACCATGTCGCCGGGCGGATAGCCGAGCAGGTGCGCGAACGCCGTCACGTACTGCGGGGTGATGGTCGCCTTGCCTGGGCCCAGCATCGCGACCGTGGAGTCGGAAACGTACGGACCGTTTCCCACAACCTGGAGGATCTGTGCGTTCTGTGGGTGAATGTTGCGGTTGCGCAGCAGGCGCAGCAGCAGCGCTCCAGGGGTGTCCGGGTAGTCGTCGGCCGACTGGGACTCATCCGGCGGTTGCACCGGCAGGGACCTGACCAGCGCCTTCAACCGGTCCCGCTGGTCTGCGTCCATCCGGGCGGCGTGTCGGATGACCGAACCCACATTCCACGGCGACGTTGGCCAGGCCGAGGCCAGGTCGTCCGGCACCGGCATCCCAGCGATGACGAAAAGGTCGGCGGTATGGATACGGAGTGCCGGCGCCAGTTTCCGGACGAGGTCTGGGCTCGGCGCAGCGTTGTTGTCGATGACCGCTACGAGCTCATCATTTGGGACACCTGCCTCCCGGGTCAGGACGGCCTGCATCTGCTCGATCGACGTGTCAAACGTAGGCCGCCGCTGCGACAACAGGCGCCACAACCGCACACCGAACGGTGAATCTCCCACGACGTGAGACCGTACCGTTCGCTGGTCTACGTTACTGGCGCCTGAAGCGGCGAGAATATCCGCTCATGCCGCGTTGTGTGCTTGAGGGCGGGGATCTTGTTCGATCGACTGGTGGTCCACACTTGGCCGGTGGCGGACGAGGAGTTGGTATCGGCCCGTCGTGTCAATCCCCTGGAATCGTGGAGGACTCGGTTATGCGGCCTGGTTTTCCAGGACGCGGATGGTTGATCGTTCGTAGTCGATCGGTGAGCGTCCGTCGCAGACGGAGTGGCGGCGGCGCCGGTTGTAGAAGTCGGTGATCCAGGTGGCGATCTTCAGCCGGGCCTCGGTACGGGTGCGGAACTGGTGGCGGTGGACGTACTCGACCTTGATGGTGGGGAAGGTGGCCTCGGCCACGGCGTTGTCGAAGCACGAGCCGACCCGGCCCATCGACTGGCGTACCTTTCAGCGGGCGCACGCCCGGGCGAAGTCGGCCGAGCAGTATTCGCTGCCCCTGTCGCTGTGGAAGATCACTGCGGCGACGTCGCCGCCACGGGTGACCGCGGTCATGTTCAACGCGGCGACGACCAGACCGGCGTCGTGCCGGTCGCCCATGGCGTAGCCGAGGATGCGCCGGGAGTACAGGTCGATGACGGTGGCGAGGTAGAGCTTGCCCTCCTGCGTAGCGATCTCGGTCATGTCGCCGCACCAGGCCACGTCCGGCGCGGACGCGGTGAACTGACGCTTGACCAGGTCCGGGGCGGCTGGCCGCTTGCCCTGCCGAGTCAGCCCACGCCGGCGCCGTTTCGCTCTGGCGACCAGGCCCAGATCAGCCATGACCGCGGCGATCGTGTTGTCCGACACCCGCCAGCCCTGCTCACGTAACTCGTCGCCGACGCGTGGACTGCCATAGGTGCCGCCCGAGGCGTCGAAGACGCGCCGGACCGCGTCCGTCAGCCTGGTCCGACGATCCTGGCGAGGCGTCGGCCGACGGTCGCGCCACTTGTAGAACCACGACTCGGACACCCCCAACGCCCGGCAGGCCACCGCGTGCGGCACATCGTGCTCGGTCCTCTGGGAAACGATGAAGGCGGCCACGCTCACCGGCCCGTCGCTTCCTTGCCCCACAGGACCACGGATCGCTTGAGGACATCACGCTCCATCGCCAGCTCGGCGTTCTCCCGCCGCAACCGCGCCAGCTCCGCCCGCTCGTCCTCGGCCAGCTGCCCGGCAGCGGCTTCGCCACGAGCGGCACGATCCTGCTGAACCCAGTTGGCCAGGGTGCCGCTGTTGATCCCCAGATCACGCGCTACCTGCGCGATCGACTTCCCGGTCTCCCGCACAATCCGGACCGCGCCCGCGCGGAACTCCGGATCGAACCGGCGTCTCGTCTCAGCCATGAACCTCTATCCCCCAAGCTCTGGCCTCCACGTTACGAGGGGAACCACAGTGGCGATACGGTCCATGCTTCTCGGGAGGCCGAGCAGCGTGTCCGGCATGCGCAGTTTACGGATGACTGGCGAGGGTGGTGTGGAGGCCGTGGACGTCGCCGACGGCGGGGTGGCGGCTTGCGAGGTACACGCGGTGGTGGGCAGCAAGAACGCCAGTAGCGCGGCAGCGGCCGCTGACGGGATATGTTTCCTGGTGCTTGCCATCATCGCGGTCACGTCCGTCGTCGATCTGGTCTCGTCTGCGTCGCAGAGCTTACGGCCCGCGGTCTCCGATCGAGCAGCCGGCCATCGCGGTGGCTGACGGTAACTGCGGCCCTGCTGCTGCCGACAGCAACGGTGACAGCAACAGGGCCGGACACGGAGGGCCGGGCCGGGAGGGCTAGGGATCAACGCCCGACGTCAGAGTCGTACGCGGACGCGCCCGGACGAAGCGCCCAGAACTTACAAGCGAGGGGTCAAGGGGTCCCTAGCCAGCAGCGACCTACGTCGCCGACGTGTTGTAGCGATCAAGCGTCGCCTTAGACGTTGAGGCATCGCGGAAGACGAGTTCCCACGGGCCGGTGTTCACGTCCATGTCCTTGCCGAAGCCGATCCACTTTCCGGCCATCCGTCGGCCGGTTGGCTCGGCGATGAGTTGGATCGCCCCGTGGTACCGGGCACCCCGGTAGTAGCCGGTGGGGTCGGTCTGCTCGACCCAGGTGCCGGTGACGACGGCACCGTCCACGGTCAGGTCCAGCGAGAGAGAGGATGACGCCGAGCCGGGCAGGCTGCGCGCGGTGAGCCGATCGCCGTGCTGGAGCAGCACCACGAAGTGTTGTCCGGCGAAGGAGTCTCCCCGCCCGCTGGAGTAGAACTGGTAGCGGCTGAGCCACACGCCTTCGTAGGACTGGTGGGTCGTGGTTGGCTTGGACGTCGGTGTCGGTGTGGCCAGGCTGGACACGGGCGAGGTCAGGTCGTGGCCGCCGTGTTCGTCGTCGGCAACATGCCCGCCGGGCACCGCGTCGAAGCCGAGCAGTGAGATGGGTAGCCCGGTGACGACCTCCAGGGCGCGGGCGTAGACGGGTCGGGGCGCGGCGATTGCGCCGGACTCCCATCGCTGAACGAGTCGTTTGTTGGCGTCGTTGGGTTCGCCGACGCGGTGGCCGGCGGCCTGGAGCGCGCGGGCGAAGTCGTCCTGGCTCATGCGCATTCCGGTGCGGACGGCCCGTAGGGCGGTGTTGGGGGCAGCCATGGCTGTCACCATAGCGCCGTGTCGCCTTAATGTCGCCGGCTAAGTGACCTGATTGTCGGCTCTTGTGCCGTCGCAGCAGATGACATTCCAACGTCACTGTGGAGCCGCGACGGCCGACGTGCCGCCGCTTCTACTGGCGGAGGTGCGGGGATGCCGCGTAAGGGCGACGAGTCGGCGGTGAGCCGGGGTGAGCGGATTCAGGCGGCCGAGCGGGAGGCGGCGAAGCGGCGGCTTCTCGCCCAAGCGGAGGCGGATCGCATTCCTGTGGAGGAAACCACCCGGGCCGTACCGGATCGGCGGTGGCGTCGTGGGCAGCGTTGAGCTGTTGCCGGTCGGGCGGCGGGTGGCGTACTGGCGGGGTCGGCGAAAGCTATCGCAGCAGATGTTCGCCGACCGGCTCGGCAAGTCGAAGAGTTGGGTCGACAAGGTCGAGCGCGGCGTCCGGTCGCTGGACAAGCTGTCGACGCTTCAGGAGATCGCCCGCGTGCTTCGTATCGACACTGCGGCTCTGGTCGGCCGGGACGCCGCACCGGTCGAGGCGGCGGGTCGCGGTGATGGCGCCGAGCGGATCAGGGCGGCGCTGTCGCGCTACGAGATCCCGTTGGGCAAGCCAGCGGGCGGCCCGGTGGTGCCCGTGGATCGGATGCTGCGGGATGTGGGGTACGCGTGGACGACGTTCCAGTACGCCCGGTACCCGCAGGTGATCGACCTGGCGCTCACATTGCTTGTCAACGCGCAGCGCACCCACGCCGAGTCCCCGGAATCGGGCCGGGCGTCGTTGGTGGAGGCGTATCGGATCACCGCCGCGCTGTTGGTCAAGCTCGGTGACGCCGAGCTGGCGTGGCTGGCCGTGGATCGGGCGATGCTCACCGCCACCGGTGACCGGGAGTTGGTGGCCGGGGCAGCCGTGCAGCTCGGTCAGGTGTTGCGCGCGCTCGGGCGGACTCGGGAGGCGAAGTCGGTGATGCTCACTGCCGCGTACCGGATCGCTCCACCCGTGATTGAGTACGGCGCACCGGCGGAGCTGTCCCTGTGCGGGACCCTGCTCATCCAAGCCAGCCTGGCGGCGGCGCAGGACGGCAACGAATCCGCCGCCGGCGAACTGCTCAACGAGGCCGCCGGCATGGCGGAGCAGGTCGGCGACGGGTGCGACCATCACCGCACCGCTTTGGGGCCGACCGCCGTCGACGTGGCTCGCGCCGCCGTGGCCGTGGAGAACGGCGACACCGACGAGGCGATCGCCTGGCACGAGAAGGCCACCGCGAGGGCCGGCTGGCGGTGGCTACCCGCCGAACACCGCGCCGCGCACCTGCTCGACATGGCCCGCGCCTGCCTGCACGCCGGGGACGTGGGCAGCGCGGCTCGCATGCTGACCGAGGCCGAACGCACCGCGCCGAGCGAGATCACGCACCGGCCAGCCGCCCGCGACATCCTCGCCGAGGTTGCCCGCGACCCGCGCGCCCCGACCACGATCGCCAAGCTCGCCGCCACGCTCGGGGTCGGCTGAGCGGCGCTACACGAGGGCGAGAAGTACAGCAGTGAAGTACAGCAACCGTGCCAGCCGAACCGACCCGAGAAGCGCCTCATCAGGCCGGTTGACCTCGCATCGAGCCCGATCCAACCTGCTCGCCGAGAGTTCACACCGAAGAGGTCGCTGGTTCGATGCCAGTATCGCCCATCATGAATGCGTGCAGTGGGGAAGCCTCGTCACCCGGATCGGCCAGTAACGGTCTTCCGCGCTATTGCCCCTCGACTGCGACCTGCGTTCCGCAGCTCGGTGTCGATATAGTCGGCGTCGTGGTGTGGAGGTGCAGGTCAGGGTGTTGCGGTCTGGCGGGAACGGCGAAAACTCCTAGTGACACGCCTGCCTGTGGATGACTTTGCTGAGCTGCCGATCTATGCGTTGATCCATAGTCGGTGTACGGTCGTGCCTCGTGTACGTGAAAGCGTCGACCCGCAAGACCCGTGACGGGCAGAGGATCCGCTACCTGCAGTTGGCCCACAACGAGTGGGACCCGGCCGCGAAGGCGTCCAAGACGCGGGTGTTGTACTCGTTCGGCCGCGAGGATCAGCTCGACGTGGCCGGTATCCGCCGCCTGGTCGACGCGTTGTCGCGGTTGCTCGGCCCGGCTGACGCCCTGGCCGCGGCGGCGCCGGCAGGCTTGTCGTTCCTGGAGTCCCGTCCGCTGGGTGGGGCGTGGTTGCTCGACGGGTTGTGGCGCCGGCTGCGCGTCGACACGGTCCTGCGGCCGCTGGTCGGCTCGTCCCGCCGGGAGGTCGACGTCGAGCGGGTGCTGTTCGCGCTGGTCGCCAACCGGGCCCTGGCCCCGTCGAGCAAGCTGGCCGCCGCCGACTGGGTCTGCCAGGACGTGCACCTGCCCGGCCTGCCGCATGTCACCGACGACGCCTGCTACCGGGCGATGGACCAGTTGATCGAGGTCGAGCCCGCGTTGACCCGCGGGGTCTACGACCAGATCGCCGACCTGCTCAACCTTGAGGTCGACCTGCTGTTCTTCGACACCACCAGCACCTACTTCGAACTCGACGAGGCCGACGAACCGCTGTGGCGTGACCAGCAGGGCCGGGTCGTGTCCGAGGACGATCCGGCGGCGGTCAAGCAGGCCGGGTTCCGCACCCATGGCAAGAGCAAGGACTCCCGCGACGACCTGCCTCAGGTCGTGGTCGGGATGGCCGTCACTCGCACCGGCATTCCCGTGCGGGTGTGGTGCTGGCCCGGCAACACCAGCGACTCCGCCCTGATCCGGCAGGTCAAGACCGACATGCGCGAGTGGAGCCTGGCCCGGGTGGTCTGGGTCGCCGACCGCGGGTTCGCCTCCGCCGAGAACCGCCGCTTCCTGCAACAGGGCGGCGGGCACTACATCCTCGGCGAGAAGCTACGCGCCGGCACCAGCGAAGCCGACGCCGCCCTCGCCAGACAGGGCCGCTACGCGACCGTCGCGGGCAACCTGCAGGTCAAGGAAGTCAACATCGACACCGACGACCGGTTCGTCATCTGCTACAACCCAGAAGCCGCCGACCGCGACGCCGCCGTGCGCCAACGGCTGATCGCCCAGCTCACCGACCTGATCGACGACACCGACCGGCTGCCGGCCACCAAACGCGCCGAGCTACGCGGCGTGATCTCCACCAAACCCGGCCTGAACCGGTTCCTGCGCGTCACCCCCAAGGGCCTGCTACGCCTCGACCAAGGCAAGGTCAAGGCCGAACAGCGCCTCGACGGCAAGTACCTGCTGCGCTGCTCCGACCCGACACTGTCAGCCGAGGACATCGCCCTGGGCTACAAGCAGCTCCTCGAAGTCGAACGCGGCTGGCGCGACATGAAGACCACCCTCGACCTGCGCCCGGTGTTCCACCGCCGCGAGGACCGCATCCGCGCCCACATCCTGCTCTGCTGGCTGGCCCTGCTGCTCATCCGGGTCGCCGAAACCGAGACCGGCCGCACCTGGACCGCGATCCACACCGAGATCGACCGGCTACACCTGGGCGTGTTCACCGGCCCCGCCGGCACCTTCGCCCAGCGCACCGAACTGTCCCAACCCCAGAAGGCCCTGCTCACCAAGCTGAAGATCACCGAACCGCCCCGGATCTTCCACGCCACACCCGCAACCGCCTGACCTGCAACAACACAGCCGCCTAGTGACACGCCATGTCACCGGGCCTACCGGTGTTTGCCCAGCTCACAGCCCAGATCCGCCGCCTATATCGACGCCGAGCTGCGGAACGCAGGAGAGGGAGTCCCGGTCGAGGCCGTCGCCGACGACGTACAACTCGCCCGTGCCCATCGCGGACAGACGCGACGTCACATCCGCCACGAACTGCTGGAAATCGCCCACCGCTTCATCCCCCTTGATCGCCGGGGATCCTACGGAGCGAAAGCCGTTCGGAGAAGTGCGTTTCCCGCCGTCCGCGCGGTCGCCCGGATGGTGCCCGGCCTACAGGAAGCGCTCGGGGTCGAAGCTGTCCAGGTCGATGATGCGCACCCGGGGAAGAACGTTGGTGAAGCAGCCCGCATCCTCCTCGATGTCGAACACCTGCAGGCCCGGCAGGTCGGCGAAGCCGGCGTTGAGGAACTCCTTGAACCCGACGACCGCGACCCGATGATCATTCCGCAGGAGCGCGTCGACCTGCGGCAGGAAGTCGCCGTCGTGGCTGGCGAGCATCACGTTGCCCGGGCGCCGGGCGATCGCCTCCAACGTCCGCTGGATGCCGATGTCCACCACCTTCTGATCCGACGATCCCGCGAGCGGGATGGGTCGGTATTCCATGCTCAGGAGCGCCCGGACGAAGGGCATCGGCAGGCCGCCGCCCGAGGCGTTGAGGAAGAACAGCGCCTTCACCGGCTGCTGCCACGTGTCCCGTGCGAAGTCCCGCAGACGCTCCCACCGGGGGCGCTCCGCCGGGGCCGGCCGGCGCTCCAGGACACTGTTGCCGAGCGTGGCGTCGATGTTCTCCCCGTCCACGATGAGGTACGTGACGGATTCGGTCGTACCGAGCATGGGTGTGCCTCCCGAGTCGAGCAGCGAGCGCCGTGCTCATGGTTAAGGGTATTGCCTGCCGGGGCCGCCCGTGGACGGCATCCGGCTCCGCGCCGCCGCCACCCGGGCGTCCTCTCCGCGGCGCGTCCGTGCCCAGTTGACCGCGCTGCTGGCCGGGGCGCGACAGCGGGTCGCCGACCTCGACGACGCGCTGCGTCGGGTGGACACGGCGACCTATGGCCTCTGCGAGCGGTGCGGGCAGCCGATCGGCGCGGAACGGCTCGCCGCTCGGCCGTTCGCCCGCTTCTGCATGGCGTGCGCCTAGGTCGTCGAACGGGGTGAACACCGGGGGCGGGTGACCGATCGGGCACGGGATCGCGGAGTCTGCGTCGCGGAGCACATCATCCCGGTGGGCGGGTGGATCCACGGGTGCCGTGTTCGCCGTCGGCGTGACGAACGGGGTGGCGGCCGGCGGGCGACGTCAGGCACGGCGAACCGATGGATGCCGCGATTGTTCTCGTGCACAGCCCATCGGTGGGTCCGCTGACGTGGGCGCCGGTGGCGACGAGGCTGAACGCCTCGGGTGCGGTCACGGTGGTTCCCTCGCTGCTCGGTGTGGCGGATGCCGGGCCGCCGTTCTGGCCGTCCGTCGCGGAGACCGTCGCCGGATCCATCGGCGAGCTGCCGTCGGACATGCCGGTGGTCCTGGTCGCGCACAGCAACGCCGGCCTCTTCGTCCCGGTCGTCGTCGAGGCGGCCCGGCGTCCGGTGGCCGGCTGCCTGTTCGTCGACGCGGCGATGCCCGCCCGCAGCCCTGCGTTCCGCAGCTCGGTGTCGATATAGTCGGCGTCGTGGTGTGGAGGTGCAGGTCAGGGTGTTGCGGTCTGGCGGGAACGGCGAAAACTCCTAGTGACACGCCTGCCTGTGGATGACTTTGCTGAGCTGCCGATCTATGCGTTGATCCATAGTCGGTGTACGGTCGTGCCTCGTGTACGTGAAAGCGTCGACCCGCAAGACCCGTGACGGGCAGAGGATCCGCTACCTGCAGTTGGCCCACAACGAGTGGGACCCGGCCGCGAAGGCGTCCAAGACGCGGGTGTTGTACTCGTTCGGCCGCGAGGATCAGCTCGACGTGGCCGGTATCCGCCGCCTGGTCGACGCGTTGTCGCGGTTGCTCGGCCCGGCTGACGCCCTGGCCGCGGCGGCGCCGGCAGGCTTGTCGTTCCTGGAGTCCCGTCCGCTGGGTGGGGCGTGGTTGCTCGACGGGTTGTGGCGCCGGCTGCGCGTCGACACGGTCCTGCGGCCGCTGGTCGGCTCGTCCCGCCGGGAGGTCGACGTCGAGCGGGTGCTGTTCGCGCTGGTCGCCAACCGGGCCCTGGCCCCGTCGAGCAAGCTGGCCGCCGCCGACTGGGTCTGCCAGGACGTGCACCTGCCCGGCCTGCCGCATGTCACCGACGACGCCTGCTACCGGGCGATGGACCAGTTGATCGAGGTCGAGCCCGCGTTGACCCGCGGGGTCTACGACCAGATCGCCGACCTGCTCAACCTTGAGGTCGACCTGCTGTTCTTCGACACCACCAGCACCTACTTCGAACTCGACGAGGCCGACGAACCGCTGTGGCGTGACCAGCAGGGCCGGGTCGTGTCCGAGGACGATCCGGCGGCGGTCAAGCAGGCCGGGTTCCGCACCCATGGCAAGAGCAAGGACTCCCGCGACGACCTGCCTCAGGTCGTGGTCGGGATGGCCGTCACTCGCACCGGCATTCCCGTGCGGGTGTGGTGCTGGCCCGGCAACACCAGCGACTCCGCCCTGATCCGGCAGGTCAAGACCGACATGCGCGAGTGGAGCCTGGCCCGGGTGGTCTGGGTCGCCGACCGCGGGTTCGCCTCCGCCGAGAACCGCCGCTTCCTGCAACAGGGCGGCGGGCACTACATCCTCGGCGAGAAGCTACGCGCCGGCACCAGCGAAGCCGACGCCGCCCTCGCCAGACAGGGCCGCTACGCGACCGTCGCGGGCAACCTGCAGGTCAAGGAAGTCAACATCGACACCGACGACCGGTTCGTCATCTGCTACAACCCAGAAGCCGCCGACCGCGACGCCGCCGTGCGCCAACGGCTGATCGCCCAGCTCACCGACCTGATCGACGACACCGACCGGCTGCCGGCCACCAAACGCGCCGAGCTACGCGGCGTGATCTCCACCAAACCCGGCCTGAACCGGTTCCTGCGCGTCACCCCCAAGGGCCTGCTACGCCTCGACCAAGGCAAGGTCAAGGCCGAACAGCGCCTCGACGGCAAGTACCTGCTGCGCTGCTCCGACCCGACACTGTCAGCCGAGGACATCGCCCTGGGCTACAAGCAGCTCCTCGAAGTCGAACGCGGCTGGCGCGACATGAAGACCACCCTCGACCTGCGCCCGGTGTTCCACCGCCGCGAGGACCGCATCCGCGCCCACATCCTGCTCTGCTGGCTGGCCCTGCTGCTCATCCGGGTCGCCGAAACCGAGACCGGCCGCACCTGGACCGCGATCCACACCGAGATCGACCGGCTACACCTGGGCGTGTTCACCGGCCCCGCCGGCACCTTCGCCCAGCGCACCGAACTGTCCCAACCCCAGAAGGCCCTGCTCACCAAGCTGAAGATCACCGAACCGCCCCGGATCTTCCACGCCACACCCGCAACCGCCTGACCTGCAACAACACAGCCGCCTAGTGACACGCCATGTCACCGGGCCTACCGGTGTTTGCCCAGCTCACAGCCCAGATCCGCCGCCTATATCGACGCCGAGCTGCGGAACGCAGGGCAGCGGGTCGACGGCGGTGGCGCCGCCCGAGCTGCTGGCTTTTCTGCGACCCAAGGCGACCGATGGCCGGCTGCCGCAGTGGACGGCGTGGTGGGACGAGTCCGACGTGGCGCCGATGTTCCCGGATCCGCAGACCCGGAGCGACGTCTCGGCCGAGCAGCCGCGCCTGCCGCTCAGCTACTACGAGGAGAGCATTCCCGTGCCGGACGGCTGGGACGACGCGGCCTGCGGGTATCTGCTGTTCGGGCCGCCCTACGAGCACGCCGCGCAGGACGCGCGGGACCGCGGCTGGGCCGTCGACCAGGTGCCCGGGCTCCACCTGCATCAACTCGTGGACCCGGACGCGGTGGCCGCCCGCATCGTCGCCATGGTCGACGGATGGTGTTCGCCGGCCGGCTGACCAGCTCGGCCTCGGAGGCGTCGGCCCAGAACCGCAACACGAGCACCACCCGCTGGTCGGCGGGTAACCGGCGCAGGCTGGCGAGCACCTGCACGGTGAGATCCGACTGGTCCGTGAAGCCACCACGGGACGCGTCCGGCAGTTCCTCGGTCGGCACCTCGCCGCGCCAGCGCCGACGCCGGGCCCGCATCGCGGTACGGACCATCACCCGCCGGACGTACGCCTCCGGCCGCCCGTCCGGCACGCCCAACCGGTGCCACGACCGGTAGGCCGCGATCAGACCCTCCTGGGCCAGGTCTTCGCCCAGCCGGCCGTCACCGGTCAGCAGCGCGCCGAAGCGGACGATCTCGCGGTACCGGCTGGCGACGAAGTCCTCGTAGCCCGCGGGTTCCGCTCTGCGAAGCAAGCCCATACCTCATTAATGGACCTGGACCTGCCCGATGGTTCCCTGGCCCGGCCGCCGGGCGCGCAGGAACGCCGTGGCCATCGTGCGCCGCGTCGGTGTGCCGGCCGTGGCCAGGGCCACCATGTACGCGTCGAGACGCTCGCGTTCGTCGTCGGTCAGGGCGGCGGCGATCGCCTCGCCGTACGTGGGGACCAGGGGGTTGGGCGCCACGCGCTGGAGTGTGTGCCAGCTCCCGATCGGGTCGGCGGGCGCGTCGACCTGGGCGCGGTAGTCCAGTTCCACCGCCTCGAAGCCGGCGGTCACCGCCCAGTCGAGCAGGTCACGCTCGTCGAAGTCCATCATCGGTCGGGTGTCTTCTCCGGTGGTGCTCCGGTAGACGTCGTCCACCTTGGCGATCAGGTCCCGCACGGGCGAGTCGCCGATGCCGAACAGGTCGTCGGGCCGGAGTCGCGCCGCGAAGCCGTTGACGGGCTCGAACAGGGAGATCCGTCCGCCCGTCGCCACCGGCGGTGCGCCGGCACTCGTCGAGCACGTCGGGTGAGACGTCGCTGAAGATGACCCGACCGTCCGGGCCGAGGCGGTCCAGCGCGCCGAACCCGATCAGTCCCGTCCCGCAACCCACGTCGAGCACCACGTCGTCGGCCGTCAGGCCGGCTCGGTCGAGGACGCCGTCCCGGAACACGGCCAGATCCTGGGCGTTGCGGGCGCGCCGGCCCGCGCTGTCGCCGTCGCGGCGGGTCAGGAGCCACCGCGCCCACTTGTCCGGCGTCACCGGGGCATCGTAGCCCCGGCCGGACGCCCGATCGAGGGTCGCTGTGGACAGCGGACGCGTGGGCGGCACCGGAGAACGCCGCGTGGCTACGCTGGTCTCGCGGCCTCGGGCCCAGGCGGACGTCCGAGCAGGGGTACCCCGACGACCGTCCCGAACTGTAGCCGGGCCGCCTGCCGGTCCGGTCGGGCGTGCGACGCTCGAAGCCCACGACCGCGGCGCTACCCCGACCAGACACCCCTGATGCCCGGAGGAACGCAGACCATGGACCACGCAGCTCAGCTCATCCAGGAGCGGAGTGCCCCGCCGGCCACGCTGGTGATCTTCGGCGCGTCCGGTGACCTGACCCGGCGTAAGCTGCTGCCCGCCGTCGAGAGCCTGGCCCGGCACGAGCGTCTTCCGGACCAGTTCGCGCTGGTCGGCGTCGCGCGTACGCCGATGACCGACGAGCAGTTCGCGGAGAGCGCCCTGGGCGGGCGTGCCCTCGCCGGCAAGCGCCAGCTCCGGGGCGGTGTCCGGTACGTGGCCGGCGGCTACGACGACCCGGAGACCTACAAGCGGCTCGTGGAGACGCTCGACGAGTTGGACGCGCAGCGGGGCACGTCCGGCAACCGGCTCTTCTACCTGTCGACCCCGGCCGGAGCCTTCGAGCCGGCGATCAACGGGCTGGCCGGTGTCGGGCTCAACCAGCCGCGCGAGGGCTCCTTCGCGCGGCTGGTCATCGAGAAGCCGTACGGGCGCGACCTGGTCACCGCCCGCGAGCTGGACGGTGTGGTGCACAGCGCGTTCGACGAGCACCAGGTCTTCCGGATCGACCACTATCTGGGTAAGGACACCGTCCAGAACGTGCTGGCGCTGCGGTTCGCGAACTCGATCTTCCAGCCGATCTGGGACCGCTCCTGGGTCGACCACGTGCAGATCACCGTCGCGGAGACGCTCGGTGTCGGTTCCCGCGGCGGCTTCTACGAGGATGCCGGCGCGATGCGGGACATCGTGCAGAACCACGTGCTCCAGGTCCTCGCGCTGGCCCTGATGGAGCCGCCGGCCTCGTTCGAGGCGGAGGGTCTGCGCAACGAGAAGGTGAAGCTGTTGCAGGCGATCCGGCTGCCGACCGACCGGGACATCGCCGAGGCGGCGGTCCGTGGTCAGTACACCCGGGGCGGCACCCGCGAGGAGCTGATGGCCGGCTACCGGGAGGAAGCCGGCGTCGACCCGCTGTCGCGGACCGAGACCTACGCGGCGATGCGGCTCAACGTGGACAACTGGCGGTGGGCCGGGGTGCCGTTCTACGTGCGCACCGGCAAGCGTCTGCCGGCCCGGCTCACCGAGGTGGCGTTGCAGTTCCAGCGGCCGCCGCACCTGCCGATCCCGACCGACCAGCTCACCGGCCTCGAGGCCGACGCGCTGATCCTGCGGATCCAACCCAACGAGGGCATCTCGCTGCGCTTCGGCGCCAAGGTGCCTGGTCACTCCTTCCGGGTCCGCACGGCGACCATGGAGTTCTCGTACGACCAGACGTTCGTCGAGGAGTCGCCGGAGGCGTACGAGCGGCTGCTGCTGGACGCGTTGATCGGTGACGCGTCGCTCTTCATCCGCAGCGACGAGGTGCAGCAGTGCTGGCGGATCGTCGACCCGATCATCGAGTACTGGGAGAAGGACAACTCGCCGATCCCCACCTACGAGGCCGCCTCCTGGGGCCCGACCGACGCGGACCGGCTCATCGGCCGGCACGGGCGCAGGTGGCGCAACTCGGCGTAGCTCCGCGCGCCGGCCGGCGATCCGGGCCGGACGACGACGGGCGGCCGCCGGCTTCGCGCCGCGCGGGTGGCCGCGCTCGGCGCCGCCGGCGGCCCGCGCCGGTGCTGAGCCGTCCCCGGACCGGGACGGACCGGGGAGTGCCGGTGTGCTCCGCCCCGATCCGGGATCACGTGATCGGCACCCCGCCCGACGCTCAGCGACAGTTCCTTCCGCCGTTGAGGCAGGCCGCGATGCGCTCCATGGTCCTGGTGGAGTTGACGTTGACGAAGTCGTTGTGGTCGGAGAACGGGTTGTGGTTCTCCTCGGGAAAGGAGTCGAGGGCGTACCGTCCGCTGCGCTGCACGCCACGCGGGATGTCGTAGGAGATGGTGATGCGCACCTGCGGGATCGCGGTGAACCCCTGCGGGCAGGCCCCGGTGCTCCGGTCGGCGAAGGCGACGTGGTCGCGATGGTTGGCGCTGTCGGTGTTCCGGCCGTCCCAGCAGCCGGGGAAGTCCTGGACGCGTTGGACCCGGCTGCCGGCGGGGCAGATCGGATACTTGTCGGAGAGCCGGTCACCGAACCCGGAACAGGTCCAGGTGGCGCGGGCGTTGGCCGGGCCGCGGCTGGTGGGCTTGGCGTCGCCGGTCAGTTCGCGCAGGAACCGGGGCATGGGGACGACCTTGCCGACCGCGTTGCCGCGGTACTCGATGACGACCGCCTCCGGTCGGAGGATCCGCCCGGTGTTGTTCGGCAGTTCCAGGTTCGGTCCCTGCGGTTCGGGCAGCGGGCTCGCGCCGGTGGTCGGCGGGGTGGCCGGCTGGCCACTGCGCCGGTCGACGGTGCACGGGGCGAGCGCGTCGAGGCCCTCCGTTCGGGCGCCGCTCCGGCCGACCGCGTCGGCGATCCGCTTGAGCAACGCGGTTCGCTTCGCCCTCAGCGGGCCGAGGACGGCGTTCTCCACGAATCCGGCGTCGCCCGCACCGCGGCTGGTGACCAGGCGTTGGTTGGCCTCGGCGATCTGCCGGTCCAGGTCGGCGAGCCCGCGGTCGACCTCCGCCAGGGCCGGCCGCGGCACACCCGGCAGCCGGTCCCGCACCGACGGGCAGGTCACCTGCGGGGTCGCCGCGCTCGCGGCGGTGGTGTGCGCGGTGTGCAGCCTGGTGTGGATGCCGTCGTAGCTGACGTCGCAGTCGGCCAGTGCGACCAGGCCGGTCGGGGCGCGCCCGCCGGCGGCGCGGATCGTGTCCCCGATGGCGGTGAGCGTGGCCGCGCGACGGACGCGAAGCCAGTTCAGCACGTCGTTGTTGACGCGGATGTCCGCGCCGCGGGTGCCGCGGACCCGTCGGTCCGCGGCGGCTTCGAGCCGGTCGAACTCGGCGAGCCGGCGGTCGACCGCCGCTCTCGCCGACACGGGTACGGCGGGCAGGCGGTCGCCCACCGTGGGGCAGACCACGGCGCCCGGGGTGGCGGCCAATGCCCGTCGGACGTCGCGGGCGCCGGCGCGCACGGAACGGTCGATCCGGACCACCGGCCAGAAGTACGAGGACCTGTCACCGTTGACGCAGGTGGTTCCCGAGGCGGCGAGGACCGCGTCGGAGGAGTCCGCGGTGATGGCGAGATTGCCGACGAAGTCGTGCACGTGCTCGGCGCCGTTGCGTACGCCGGGTTGCGCCACCGGATTGTCCGGGCTGAACTTGCCGATGCGATTGGTCCCGCAGTCGACGGTGAACCGGCCGGTCGACGCCATCGGCCCGGTCCGGGGCGCGACCACGTTCGGCCGGATCCGCTCGATCGCCACGTAGTCCGACAGGCTGGTGGCCGCGTCCGTCGTGCCCTTGCCGCCGCTGGAGACGAAGGTGGCGGTGAGCGCGCCGGTCGCGGCGAGCACCACCGCCACCAGGGCCAGCCGGGTAGGTGTCGCACCACGTGACCGTCGGTTCCGGTAGCGCCTGCTCATGTCGTCTTCTCCTCGGTCGCCGAGCCGGCCAGTCGTTCGGCCGCTGTCGCATCCGGATACGGCGACCCGGTGCCGCGCCGATCGGTGATCCGCCGGCACGTCATCGACAGGTAAGAACTCGGTGCCGTGCCGGTTCCGGGCGCGGTGGGCGCGCATCGCGGCGACATCCGGACGTGACGTGGGTCGTCCGAGGTTTCACCCCTCCCGGGAAGGGCATCTTCGGGCCGCGGCCCACCGGTCGCTCCCGTACCGCTCAGATCGGAGCCCGCGATGCCCGTCGGCCGTCCAGGATCGTCTCTCCCGGCCGCCGGCCGGGCGCGACTCGGCGGACGGCAGACGGTCCGGTCCGTGACGGGGGTCTGAGGATGGCCACGGGAGACGAGCGGACGGCGGAGGCGTTCCGCGCCGCCGTGCTCACCGGCCGCCTCGACCTGCCGTCGCCCGGCGCCGGACGGACCGCGGAGCGGTTCCGGCGCTTCGTCGAACTCGGCCGCGCCGACCCGGCCCTGGCCCGCCTGGGGGAGGGGCACGCCGACGCGCTGGCGATCCTCGCCGAGCTGGGCGTGCCGATCGACCCGGCGTGGCGCCGCGAACCGTGGGGCGTGTGGGCCGCCGCCCCGGCCACCCTCACCGCGACCCGGGACGGCGGCCGGTGGCGGCTGACCGGGGACCGGCCCTGGTGCTCCGGGGCGGGCCTGCTCTCCCGGGCGCTGGTGACCGCCACGGCCGACGACGGGGTACGCCTGTTCGCGGTCGAGGTCGGCGGCCCCGGGGTCACCCCGCTGGCCGGCACCTGGCCCGCCGTCGGCATGGCCGCCAGCGACAGCCGGACGGTCCGCTTCGACGACGTGCCCGCCACCCCGGTGGGTGGACCCGGTCGCTACACCGCGCGGCCGGGCTTCTGGCACGGCGGGGTGGGCGTGGCCGCGTGCTGGTACGGCGGAGCCGTCGGCGTCGCCGACACGCTGTGCGCCGCGGCGCGCCGCCGTCCCCTCGGCCCGCACGCCCTGGCGCACCTCGGGGCGGTCGACGCGGCCCTGGTCGCCGCCCGCGCCGTGCTGTCCGCCGCCGCCGCCGAGATCGACGCGCATCCCACCCGGGACGCCGACCGGCTGGCCCACCAGGTACGGGCCACCGTCGAGGCCACCGCCTCCACGGTCGTCGACCGGGTCGGCCGGGCGCTGGGGGCGGGCCCGCTGTGCCAGGACGCCGACCACGCCAGGCGGGTCGCCGACCTGACCGTCTATCTGCGGCAGAGCCACGCGGAGGCGGACCTGGCTCATCTGGGCGAGCTGGTGACCGCGGCCGGGGACCCCGGATGGTGAGACCCATCGTCGGCGCGGGCACCGCCGAGGAGACGTGGCGCGCGTGGCCGGCGCCGGCCGGCTGGCGCGTACTCGATCCGCGGGACGCGGCGCGGGCGGTGCCGCCGCTGGTCGTCGCCCCGCATCCCGACGACGAGGTTCTCGGCGTCGGCGGCCTGGTCGCCATGCTCGCCGGCGCGGAGATCGCGGTGGTCACCGACGGCGAGGCCTCGCACCCCGGATCGACCGTGCACACCCCCGCGGAGCTGGCCGGGATCCGGCGGGCCGAGACCGTCACGGCGTGCGGGCGGCTCGGCGTCGCCCCCTCGGGCATCACGCACCTCGGGCATCCCGACGGCGGGATCGACGAGACGGCGCTCACCGACACCCTGACCGCCCGGCTGGCGCCCGGCCGGTGGTGCGTCACGACCTGGCACGGCGACGGCCACCCGGACCACGAGGCGGTCGGACGGGCCGCGGCGGTCGCCTGCCGGCGCACCGGCGCGACACTCCTGGAGTTTCCCGTCTGGACGTGGCACTGGGCCGAACCGGACGATCCCGGGGTGCCGTGGCACCGCGCGCGTCGGATCGACCTGACCGAGGCCGCCAGGTCGGCCAAGCGGGACGCGATCGACGCCTTCCGCAGCCAGATCCTGCCGCTCGGCCCGGCGCCGGCCGACGCCGCGATCCTTCCCCCGCACGTCCTCGCACGCTTCGCGCGTCCCTACGAAACGGTGTTCGTGCCATGACCTCACGCGGCACCCCGGCCGGCTACTTCGACGACATGTACGCGCGGGCCGAGGACCCGTGGAGCTTCGAGACCCGCTGGTACGAGCAACGCAAGCACGACCTCACCGTGGCATGCCTGCCGCGTCGGCGTTACCGGTCGGCGTTCGAGCCGGGCTGCTCGACGGGCATGCTCACCTCCCGGCTCGCGCGGCGGTGCGACCGGCTGCTGGCGGTCGACATCGCCGCCGCGGCGGTGACGAGCGCCCGGCGGCGGCTCACCGACCAGGCGCACGTGCGGGTGGAACGGATGCGCGTCCCCCACGAGTGGCCGGCGGCGGACCGGCGCTTCGACCTGGTCGTGCTCTCGGAACTCGGTTACTACCTCGACGACGCCGGCCTGGACCTGCTGATCGCCCGGACGGTGGACTCGCTCGAACCGGGCGGCACGCTCGTCGCGGTGCACTGGCGGCCGGTGGTGGCCGAGCACGCCCGGGGCGGCGACGACGTGCACCGGCGGCTCGGCGCCACCGACGGGCTGGCGCGCACGGCCCGGCACGAGGAGTCGGACTTCCTCCTCGACGTCTTCCTCCGGGTGCCGCCCGCGGCCACCTCCGTGGCGCAGGCCGAGGGCCTGCGGTGAACCGGGTGGCGGTCGTGGTGCCCGCCCACGACGAGCAGGCGTCGCTGCCCGGCTGCCTTGCCTCGGTCCGCGGCGCGCTCCGTCACCTGGCGGTGCGATCGGAGGTGATCGTCGTGGCCGACGACTGCGCCGACGAGACGGCCACCGTCGCCCGCCGACTCGGCGCCACGGTGGTGACGGTACGGGCCCGCAACGTCGGCCGGGCGCGCGCCGCCGGCATGGCGTACGCGCTGCGCCACGGCCCGCGGGACCTGTGGCTCGCCACCACCGACGCGGACACCCGCGTGCCCCGCCGCTGGGCCGGATGGCACCTGCGCCACGCCCGCGCCGGCGCCGACCTGCTGCTCGGCACCGTGCGCGTCCACGACTGGGCGCACCGCTCCGAGCAGGTCCGCACCCGGTTCGAGATCCGCTATCGACAGGACGTGACCGACGCCGGCCACCGGCACGTGCACGGCGCGAACCTGGGCTGCGCCGCCACCGCCTACGAACGGCTGGGCGGCTTCGCCGACCTGCGCCACGGTGAGGACCACGACCTCGTCGAGCGGGCCCGCCGGCGGGCCCTGCGGGTGGTCGCCGACGCCGCCTGCCCGGTGCGGACCAGCGCCCGCCGACGTGCGCGGGCCCCGCACGGCTTCGCCGGCTATCTCGACGCCCTCGACGACAGTCCTCCGGTCGTCGGCGGCCGCGCCTGAGGCCGCGCGCCTCCGGTGTCCCGGCCGGCCGGGACACCGCCGCCGGCGAGTGACCTCGCCATGGTCGTCTCCCGGCTGCGCGGCGCGCTAAGCGCGGGCGTCGCCCACCCCGATCCCGAGCTGTCACCCGTACGCGCGGGCAGAACCCGGCAGCCGTGGCCCGAACTGGCGCCGTCGCACGCCCTCGACGCCGGCGTGCCGCTCGCCGTCGTGCTGCGCCAGGGGGTACGCACGGCGCTGCACCGGAGCCTCGCGAACGGCTTCTACCTGCCGGTGCGGGCGGCGCTGGCCGGCGACGGCCCGCTCCCGGTCTGCTGGTACGGCCAGCAGGACGCGTCCTGGATCGCCTACTACGACGTGCTACGCCGGCTCGGCCTCGCCGGTTACCGGCCGGACGACGCCGACCACCTGGGCATCTGGGTCGACCTGGCCCGTTCCTGCGGCTGGTGGTGGCCCGGCGAGGATGTCTGCGTCGTGGTGGAGCGGCCCCGGGAGATCCACGTCGAACCGGTCACCGGGACCGCGCACGACCGGGTCCGGCTGCGACCGCGGGGCGTGCGCTACCGCGACGGCTGGCAACCACGCCTGAGCGGGTGAGGTGAGGCGACGGTCTGGGTCGGGGAATCCGGCCCCGACCGGCCGTCGCGCTCGGGTGCTCCGTGTTCGGTCCCGTCCCGATCGCGGCGTCACCTGTCGGCGGGATACCAGTTCAGCAGTTCGTTCGAGGAGGAGAAGACGCGGCCGCTCGTGGCGCCGGCCCGGCGGAGCTCCTCGACGACGATCCGGATGTCCGTCCGGGCCATCAGCGGTATGACGCCGTCCTTGCAGTCCATCCCCAGCCGGGGCCCGGCCTCGTCGTCGCGGACATCGGAGACGTAGTTCGGGGTGTAGAGCCCGTCGTCGTACTCCCCGGTCTCGTCGCCGTTCTCGTTGACCAGCGGAAACCGGAGCGCGGCCGCCTCCAACGCGGCGCGGGCGGCCCCGGGGGGCTCCACGGACACCTGCACCTCGAAGGACTGACCGGTGACGTCGCCGGTGCCGTGGTAGTCGTAGACGCCGAAGACACCGGGGTCGACCGTGAACTCGCACCCCACCCACTCGGTGGTGATCGCCCTGCGCATCCATCCGCGGATCGGCTCCAGCGCGAGCGTGTCGACGTGCTCCTGGGTGATCCGCCACAACAGGTCGGCGCTCGGATCGAGCGTCGTCGCGTACTCGAACCAGTGCCGTGCCTCGCCGCCGGCGCCGGTCTGGCCCAGGTGCAGCGCGCCGAGCGCGAACGCCGCCCGCGCGTCCCGGTCCTCGACCGCCTGCCTGCGCCAGCTCTCGGCCTGCTCCGCACTGACCGTCATGGATACTTGTATCCCACATCCCGCGCCGGTTCCGCCACCCCGTCCCGCCCGCCCGACGCCTGCCGCGTCCCGCCGGGCGACGGGTGGCGCGGCATCAGCCCGCCGGGCCGGCCGGCCACCCGCCGAGTTGACCCACACCTGCCACCCGGCCGCGGGCAGGCGTCGCGCTGGAGCCGATCCCGGCTCCGCGCGGAGGGATTCGTTTGTGTGCCCGCCAACCCGGGCATCAGGCGTGCACACGACGAGAGGGGATGCGATGGCACCGGATCCGTCGGCCCGGGTCGACGAGGATCGCGCCGTCCCGGCCGCGAACCTGTCGACGTCGGACCTGATCAGCCGCGCCACCGAGCAGTTGTCGACGCTCGTACGCGACGAACTGGCGCTGGCCAGGGCGGAGCTGATCGCCAAGGGCCGGCACGCCGGCCTCGGCGGGGGTCTGTTCGGCGGGGCTGCCGTCCTCGGCCTGTACGGGCTCGCCCTGCTCGTGGTCCTGGCGGTGGTGGTGCTGGACCTGGCCTGGCCGCTGTGGTTGGCCGTGCTGACCGTCATGGTCGTCGTGCTCGTCTCCGCCGGGGTGCTGGCCCTGCTCGGCCGACGGCAGTTGCGCGCGACGACACCGCTGGCGCCGCAGGAGGCGGTGTCCGGCGTGACCGCGGACGTGGACGCGGTGAAGACCGCGTTCCGGGAGGGGAGAAGCCATGAGTGAGAGCACGCCGTCGGACCCGCAGCGGTTGCGGGCGGAGATCGCGCAGACCCGCGCCGCACTCGGCGACACCGTCGAGGCGCTCGCGGCCAAGACGGACGTCAAGGCGCGCGCGAAGGTCGCCGCCGAGGAAGCCGGCGCGCAGGCCAGGGCGACGGTGAACGCCGCAGTGGCGCGCGCCGGGGAGGTCGCCGGCTCGGTCACCGGCCGGCTCGCGTCGACGTCGGAGTCGATCGAGTCGTCCCTGCGCGAGCACGACCTGCCGGCGAGGGCGCGCCGCCCGCTGCCGCTCGCCGCGATCGGCGCGGCCGCCGTGCTGGCCGTGGTGCTCGTCGTCCTGGCGCGACGACGGCGGGCGTGACCGGCCGATCGCCGTGCGCGCGTGTGACGCGATCGGAGGGTTGAACCGACCGCACCGGGGCACCACGACCTCACGACAAGTCGCTTGAGGAGGCCCAGTGAGCACCGTGACGGAGTCCGTCGACGTTCAGGTACCGATCCGCACCGCCTACGACCAGTGGACGCAGTTCGAGTCGTTCCCGCAGTTCATGGACGGTGTCGAGTCGATCACGCAGATCGACGCGACGCACACCCGCTGGGTGACCAAGGTGGCCGGGGTCACCCGGGAGTTCGACGCGGAGATCACCGAGCAGCACCCGGACGAGCGGGTGGCGTGGAAGAGCACGGGTGGTGAGGCGAAGCACGCCGGCGTGGTCACGTTCCACCGGCTCTCCGACGACGAGACCCGGGTGACCATCCAGCTCGACTGGGAGCCGGAGGGGCTGGTGGAGAAGGCCGGCAGCGCCGTGGGGGTGGACAGCCGGCAGGTGAAGGCCGACGCGAAGCGGTTCAAGGCGTTCGTCGAGGACCGGGGGAGTGCGACCGGAGCGTGGCGCGGCGACGTCGACCGCCCGGACGCCGCGTCCTGACCGCTGGGGGTCGTGGACGGGCCGGCTCGGCCGCCCACGACCCCTCGGCCACGCCTGTCGAATCGGTGTCGAATCCCGCATGCCGGATCCCGTACTTGTTGCGTTATGGATCGACGTCTATGCTTTCGTTGTTCTGATCCTTATCGAAAGCATAATCGACCATCGTCGAATAAATTCGACAACCGAGCGTGATGGTCGATCCGGACGGGAGAATCCTGTGAGAGCAACCCTGCGGAAGGTGCAGTTCGCCTTCCTTGCCGGCATATTGGCGCTGGCCGGATCGGCGACACTGGTGGCGAATTCCGCGTCGGCCGACGGCATCAGGCAGTTGAACGCCACGCAGCTCGTCGCGGACATGGGCGCGGGCTGGAACCTGGGGAACGCGTTGGAGGCCAACGCCAACGGCATCCCCAGCGAGACGGCCTGGGGAAACCCGGTCGTGACGCCGGCGCTCATCGACCGGGTGAAGGCGGCGGGATTCAGAACGATCCGCATCCCGGTCTCCTACCTGGGAAACATCGGGGCGGCCCCCAACTACACGATCAACTCCGCCTGGTTGAACCGGATCCAGGAAATCGTCGACTACGCCTACAGCCGGGGCTTGTACGTGCTGGTCAATATGCACGGCGACGGCTACAAGACCATCACCGGCTCCTGGTTGATCTGCGACTCGTCGAACCAGACGGCCATCAGGGACAAGTATCAGAAGGTGTGGCAGCAGATCGCCACCAGGTTCCAGAGCTACAGCGAGCGCCTGATCCTCGAGTCCATGAACGAGGAATTCGACGGGCAGTGGGGCAACCCGACCCAGCCGTGCTATTCGAACATCAACGCCTACAACCAGATCTTCGTGGACACGGTACGCAGGTCCGGCGGGAACAACACCTCGCGCTGGCTGCTCATCCCCGGCTGGAACACCAACATCGACTACACGGTGGGCAACTACGGTTTCGCGCTGCCGACTGACCAGTACCGGGCGTCGACCGTCCCCGCGAACGAGCAGCGGCTCATGATCTCCGTGCACTACTACGACCCCTGGGACTTCGCCGGTGAGGAGAACGGCACCATCACCCAGTGGGGACCGGCCGCCACCACGCCGTCGCGGAAGTCGACCTGGGGCCAGCAGGACTTCATGGACGCGCAGCTCAAGAAGATGCGCGACACGTTCGTCGCGCGCGGCTACCCGGTGTTCGTCGGTGAGTACGGATCCGTCGACAAGACGTCGGCGGACCCGACGAACAACAGGTACCGCGCGGACTACGCCCGCACCCTGGTGTCCACCGCCAGGAAGTACGGGGCGGCCACCGCCTACTGGGACAACGGTTACAACGGGGCGTACGGGTTCGGGCTGTTCAACCGCGGCTCCACGACGGTCACCCAGCAGGGCGTCATCGACGCCATCATGAGCGGCGTCGGCGGCGCCCCGACGACGCCACCGACCACCACCCCGCCGCCCACGACCACCCCGCCCACGACCACCCCGCCCACGACCACCCCGCCGACCACCCCGCCGCCGTCGGGCGGAGGCGCCTGCTCGGCGTCCTACACGCTGACCGGCCAGTGGCAGGGCGGCTTCCAGGCCGAGGTGAAGGTGACCGCGGGCGCTTCGGCGATCAACGGGTGGACGGTGACCTGGACGTTCGCCGACGGGCAGCAGGTGACGCAGGCGTGGAACGCGACGGTGACCGCCAGCGGATCGGCGGTGACCGCCCGCAACGTCAGCTACAACGGCGCGATCGGTGCCGGCGGCAGCGCGACCTTCGGCTTCCTGGGATCGTCCGGCGGCGCCAACCGCGTGCCGTCGTTGTCCTGCGCGGCCGGCTGAACCGGCCCGGCGGCGACGGTGCCGGGCGTCCCGCGCGGGACGCCCGGCCCGCGCCGGTCACGCGCTCACCGGCGCGAGCCCTGACGCGCCGGGGTCAGCCCTCGTCGCCGACGTCGGTGACCAGGCGCTCGGTCTCCCGCACCAGATAGTGCGGCCGGCGCTTGGTCTCGTAGTAGATCCGGCCGATGTATTCGCCGATCACGCCCAGGAGCATCATCTGGATGCCGCCGAGCCCGATCACGCTGACGATGATCGTGGTGTACCCGGGGACGTCGATGCCCTTCTCGACCGCGTCGGCGACCACCCAGGCCATGTAGGCCACCGCGATGAGGGTGAGGAACAGGCCGCCGTAGATCGCCAGCCGCAGCGGCCGGTTGTTGAACGACAGCAGGCCGTCGAACGCGTAGTTGAACAGCTTCCCCATCGACCAGCGGCTCCGTCCCGACTGGCGCAGCTCGTTGCGGTGCGCCACCACCGCGGTGCGGAAGCCGATCCAGGAGAACAGGCCCTTGGAGAACCGGTTGTATTCCGGCATCGCCAGGATCGCGTCCACCGCGGGCCGCGACAGCAGCCGGAAGTCACCCTCCCCGTCCAGCAGGCGCACGTCGATCCACCAGTTGATGGCCCGGTAGAACGACCGCGAGGCGAGCGTCCGGACGAAGCGGTCGCCCCGCCGGTCGCGCCGGGCGATCACCTGGTCGAAGCCCTGGCGGTAGAGCGCCACCATCTCCGGCAGCAGCCGGGGCGGGTGTTGCAGGTCGGCGTCCATGATGACGACCGCGTCGCCGGTCGCCCGGCGCAGGCCGGCGAGCATCGCCGCCTCCTTGCCGAAGTTGCGGCTCAGCGACAGGTAGCACACGTCGGCGTCGGCGGCGGCGAGCCGACGCAGCGCCGCCAGCGTGCCGTCGTCGCTGCCGTCGTCGACGTACACCACCTCGACGTCCACGTCGGGCAGCGCGGCGAGCGCGGTGCGCACGTCGCCGTGCAGCCGCTCCACCGACGCCTCCTCGTTGTAGCAGGGCACCACGACGGACAGCCGCACCCCCGTCACCTCGCCCGACCGAGGTCAGAGGCGGTAGACCAGCGTGCCATCGCGATCCTCCCGGGTGATGCCCAGCCCGTCGACGGGCCGCGCCTCGATGCCCTCCCAGGGGGTTCCCGCGGCACGGCTCGGGACGGCCACCACCGACCGGACGCCGATCCCGCGCAGGTATGCCACGCTGCCCGGATCGGGGAAGGACCCGATCGCGGCCCGGGTCCGCGCCTGGCTGGCCGGCTCGAAGCCGCCCCAGCCCGTTGGTCACCCGGGGGAACCCGTCGGTCGTCCACAGCATGTAGGTCAGGTCGCCCACGCCGCCGGCCGGCAGCACCAGGATCGGATCCGGGGCCTCGCGCAGCGCGGCCGGCGGTCGCGCCACGGTCGGGTGCGGGGTCCGGTTGACGCCCTCCACGGTGACCAGGGCGAGCGGCACCAGCAGGGCGGCGGACATCAGGACCCGGGCCCGGCGACGGCCCGCGGCCCGACCCGACGACTCGGCCAGCGCCGTCACCAGCCCGGCGGCCAGCAGCGCGAGCAGCAGGCTGGTCCAGTGCATCAGCCGACCCGGCGTGCGCAACGCGTCCCAGCCGGGCAGGAGCCTGGACAGCGTCAGGTAGCCGGGATCGCCGTCGCCGCCGAGCGTGGCGCCCAGGCCCAGCAGCACCGTGCCGAGCACGCCGACCCCCAGCGCGACCCGGCGCCGCAGCGGGTACGCCGAGACGAACAGCCCGGCCGCGGCCAACCCGATCAGCGTCATCCCCGGCAGCAGCGCCATCTCCGGCGGCCAGCTCAACTGCTCGCGCGCCGCGGCGTGCCGCTCGCCCCACAGCCACGAGTCCGCCGGCGCGGTGAGGAAGCCCATCAGCGGCGGGGAGAACATCTTCGTCCAGTCGAGCGTCCGCTGCGCCTGCGGGTTGAGATCGACCACGCGCAGGTAGACCAGGCCGAGCAGCACCGTCACCGCGCCGAACGCGGCCCCGCCGGCCAGATCGGCGAGCAGCAACCGCCGGCCGAACGGCGGTCGCTCCCGCCGGCGCCACCAGGACCAGCCGTAGCAGCCGGCCGCCACCAGCACCGCGGCCAGCAGGAAGTAGACGAGCGGCAGCCCGATGCCGAACCCGAGGCTCACCTGCCAGGCGGCGGTCAACCACCCGGCCAGCGCCCAGCCGGGTCGTCGCCGCTGCGGCCGGTAGCCGTGCCGCAGCGACCAGCCGTGCCCGCGGGCCAGCATCGCCAACGACAGCGCGATGCCGCCGCTGGAGAGGATGTTCAGGTGGCCGGCGTGGGCCAGCCGCCACGGCGCGTACGCCCAGGCGACCCCGGCCACCGCCCCACCCCACCGGTTCGCCCCGAGCTGCCGGGCCAGCGCGTACGCCCCGAGGAACGCCAGCGCGTGCAGCAGCACGTAGAGCACGTTGTAGCGGACCACGGCCGCCTCGAAGCCGGCGCCGAGCATCCCGATCGGCGCGTACCCGAGCAGGGTGTCGCTGTAGGCGTAGGTGTACTTCTCGGGATAAAACGTGTTCGAGTCCCAGAGGCCCAACGGGTTGCTCAGCAGGGCGTGCCCCGACCAGGCGACCTGCCACGCCTGCAACGTCGGGTCGCCGAGGTCGCCGGGGATCGTGGTCGCCGGGTGCCGCAGCGTGGGCCAGGTCAGCGCCACCGCCAGCAGCAGGCTGCCGAGGATCGCGAGGACCCACTCGCGCGGGATCCGTCGCCCCCGTCCGACGGGCGGGCGCTCGTCGGCGATCTGATCGGGGCGCACGCTCTCGGCGGGGGGTCGGGCACCGGCGGACCGGACATTCATGAGATAGATGGTGTCCGATACGGATCGGCTTGTCGATCAGTTGCCCGAGGTATGGATCGAACGTCCGCGCAAGACGGGATGGTCGGGTGGCCGACGGAACCGGCGCGCCCTGATCTCGCTGGACGAAGGTGGGGGTCAGCCGACCTGGCTGTTGTCCTTGAGCGCGCCCCAGCCGTGCCAGCGGTCGATCTCGATCAGCGCGCTGACCCGGGCGCGTTCCCGTCGCGGGTACGCCCGTCCGGTGTAGTGCCGGGACAGCCGGTCGATGTCGGCGAGGTCGGTGTCGTCACGCAGCTCGACGACGCGTCCGACGATGCTCAGGTGCGTGTACCACCCCTGCTCGTCCAGGGCGGTGAGGGTGACCCGGGGGTCGTTGCGCAGGTGGTCGAGGCGGCGGCGACCCTCGTCCATGTTGACCAGGATCCGGCCGTCCTCCCACAGGTACCAGGTGGCGGCGGAGACCGGCTGTCCGTCGGGCCGCAGCGTGGCGATGACGGCGGGGTTCGGCTTGCGCAGCATGGCGACGGCCGGCTCGGGCAGCGGCGGCTTCGACATAGCTCTCCTCCTCGCGACGGCATTGTCTGAGCACTGTACGGACCGGTGCCGCCGCTCGCCGGGGAACTGCGGGCCCGGAGCCGTTCAGCTCCGGGCCCGGGGCGCTCAGGAGGCGGTGCAGGTGACGTTGCCGGGGGCGGTGGCGCCGTTGCCGGTGGCGGTGAACCCGAACGTGGTCGACGCGTTCGGGGCCAGCGTGCCGTTGTACGGGGCGTTCTGCACCGCGACGGTGCCGGTGGTGCCGGTGTTGACGCCGCTCCAGAGGCTGCTGATGGCCTGCCCGGAGGCGAGCGTCAGGCGGACCGTCCAGCCGTTGACGGTGGCGGTGGTGTTGTTGGCGACGGTGACCTCACCCTGGAAGCCGCCCGGCCAGGTGTTGACGGTGCGGTAGGCGGCCGCGCAGCCGGTCGCCGGGGGAGTGGTCGGCGGCGTGGTGGTGGGCGGGGTCGAGGTGGGCGGCGTGCTGGTGGGCGGCGTGCTCGTCGGCGGGGTGGTGGTCGGCGGCGTGGTCGACTCGAACTGGCTGAAGAACCGCCAGATCTCGCCCGAGGTCCAGGTCCGGGAGTCGTTCGGGCTGCCCGAGCCGTCGACCGGACTGGGGGTGTGGTCGCCGTCGAACGCGGCCCACTGCACCGGGTAGCCGGCGCGGCAGCCGGAGTAGGTGGTGGTGATGTGGCTGAAGCTGTTCAGCGCCGGTTCGCGCGGGGTCTGCGCGGTGCAGCCGTTGTTCCGGACGAACGTGTCGCGCAGCGACCGGCCCATGGAGATGTTCAGCACGCTGTCGTGGGTGCCGTGGATCCCGAAGTAGGGCACGGGCTGGGTGCCGCCGTTGCAGCCGCTGAGGTTGGCGCCGGAGAGCACGGCGACCGCGCGGATGACGCTGGCCCGGGCGCAGGCCACCGCGTAGCTCATCGCCCCGCCGTAGCTCCAGCCGAGCGCGAAGCGCTGGGTGGTGTCGACGCAGAGGTCGTTCTCGACCTGCCGGGAGATGTCGTCGAAGAGGTTCAACCGTCCGTGTTGCGGAACAAGTGCTCCCGGTCGGTCGCTCCGGCCGTGAGCCGGTGCGGACTGCTCGCTCCTGAGCTGCGCAGGGAGGGAGGTTGGGCCACCGAAACTCTCGGCTCGACATCCGGAAAAATCCGACGCCGGGCCGGGCTGCCGGTGGTGAGCGTTAACAGTGGTGGCGCGCGAGCAGCCGCTCCGTGAGGTCCGCCAGGCGATCCGCGTCGCGTGGGTCGAGCGTCGGGAAGCTGAGCGGAAGTCGCCTGCCGCGGTCCACGGCGGTCAGCGGCGCGTCGGGTGGCGCGTCCACGAACCCGTGGATCGGGGACACCGCCGCCGTGACGGGGCGGGCCACGAGGGACGCCGCCGCCAACAGCCCGCGAACGGCGAACGGCAGCGGGCTACGGTCGCCGCTCCTGGTGAAGCCGGGGTGGTAGAGGACGTACCGCGCGCGGCTTCCCGACCGCCTGGCGAAGCCCACGCCGAGCAGGTCGTTGGCGCGCCCGGCCTGCAGTTGCGCGGTGACCGCCGAATACCCCGACTCCAGTTGCGGGTCCGCCCAGCGCACCCCGCCTCTGGTGACGCCGACGCCCGCGACGTTCACGACCACCGGCGCGGCCGCCCGGTCGAGCGCCGGCCGCAGGCCGAGACCGAGCACGTATCGGCTGAGGTAGTAGAGCGCGAAGGTCTGCTCCAGACCCTCGGCGGTGACGATCCGGCGCGGCGCCACCGCGTTGGCGAACAGCGTCAGCGCGTCCACGACCGGGTGCTCCGCGAGGATGCGCTCGACGACCTGCCGGGTCTCGCCCACGCTGGACAGGTCGACGGGGAGGAAGTCGATGGAATCGCTCGCCAGCGCCGCACCGCGCGCGTGGTTCCGGCCGAGCACCAGGACCCGGTCACCACGTTCGGCGCGTCCGAGGGCGAACGCCCGTCCTATGCCGCCGGTGCCGCCGCTGACCACCACGAGTCCCATTCCGCCTCCACTACCGTTTCTGCCGACCGTGCTCATCCTGGGCAGGCGTCGGCGGCGGCGAAAGAAGGCACTTTGATGGACACAGGGAACACCGGTGTGCGTGCCCGACTCGATGACCACCGGCTGCCGGACCCGGTGCCGGCCGGCGAGTACGAGTGCTGCCCGGTCACCGATGTGCTCCGACGGCTCAGCGACAAGTGGACGCTGCTGCTGGTCACCCTGCTCGGGCAGCGGCCGTACCGGTTCAACGAGTTGCACCGGGCGGTCGACGGCATCAGCCAGCGGATGCTCACCCGGACGTTGCGTACGCTGGAGAGCGACGGACTGGTCGACCGGGAGGTGCTCCCGACGTCGCCGCCGAGCGTCGAGTACCGGCTGACGCCCCTGGGCGTCAGCCTGCTGGAGCCGCTCGCCGTGCTGGCCGGCTGGGCGCTCGACCACCACCCCGCCATCGTCGCGGCGCGCCGGCGAGCCGGCTGAGGCACCTCGGCCGCGCCCGCGCTCGGCGCTATCGTTCGGGCGTGCACATCCGTTTCGACGTCCCGGCCGATCCCACCTACCCCGGCCGCGTGGCCGCCGCGCTCAGCCGGGTCCGGCTGCGCCGCTTCGGATACGTCGGCGCCGCGCTGGCGGCCGTCGGGGCCGTCGGTCTCGCCGTCTCGTGGGCGCTCGGGTCCGGCGACCGGTTCGCGTCGCTGTGGACCGCGCTGCTCCTGGGCGGCCTGCTGTCCATGCTCTACGCGCCGTGGGTGCGGTGGCGTGCCCGGCGACGCTCCGGTAACTACGCCGTCGAGGGCGGCTACGACATCACCGACGACAACATCATGATGCGCAGCGGCTCGGAGTCCGGCGGCATCGCCTGGGACGGCGTCACCCGGGTGACTGACGATCCGGAGTTCTGGATCGTCCACGTCGGCCGGATGCCGGCGACCGTGATCCCGCGCCGGCTGATGTCCGACGCGGACGCCGAGACGTTGCGCGCCTTCATGGCCGGGCGCGGGCTGCTCCGGCCCCGGTGACCCGGCCCCGCCGATCCTGGGATCGACGGGGCCTGGTTGCGCCGGCCGCCGGCGGGCACCGTGAGGGGTGCCCGCCGGAGACTCCGGCGTGCGGAAGGGAACCATGACCGGCGAGCAGCTTCCCGGAGGCGCCTACCAGGTCGGCGACCTCACCCTGACCCGGATGGGTTACGGCGCCATGCAACTGGCCGGTCCGGGTGTGTTCGGCCCGCCCCGGGACCGCGACGCCGCCGTGGCGGTGCTGCGGACGGCGGTCGAGCTGGGCATCCGGCACATCGACACGGCGGATTTCTACGGCCCGCACGTCACCAACGAGATCATCCGTGCGGCGCTCGCGCCCTACCCGGACGACCTGCACATCGTGACCAAGGTCGGCAACCGCCGCGACGAGCGGGGCGGGTGGCCGCCCGCCCGCACGCCGGCCGAGCTGACCCAGCAGGTGCACGACAACCTGCGCCGCCTCGGTGTCGAGGCGCTCGACGTGGTGAACCTGCGCGTCGGCGGCTTCGACACCCCCGAGCCGGGCTCGGTCGCCGAGCCGTTCGGCGCGCTCGCCGAGCTGCGCGAGCAGGGGCTGATCCGGCACCTGGGGCTGAGCACGGTCACCGCGGACCAACTCGCCGAGGCTCAGTCGATCGCCCCGGTGGTGTGCGTGCAGAACCTCTACAACCTGGCCAACCGCGCCGACGACGCGTTGGTCGACACCACCGCCCGGCAGGGCGTCGCGTTCGTGCCCTACTTCCCGCTGGGCGGCTTCTCGCCGTTGCAGTCCGGCATCCTGGACGGGGTCGCGAAGCGACTGGACACCACGCCGATGGCCGTCGCGCTGGCCTGGTTGCTGCGCCGCTCGCCGAACATCCTGCTCATCCCCGGCACGTCCTCGGTCGCGCACCTGCGCGAGAACGTCGCCGGCGCGGCCCTGGACCTGCCCGCCGACGCGCTCGCCGAGCTGGGCGCGATCGGCGGGTGATCCGGTCGCGGTCGGCCGGCGCGGCGCTGCACTACTAGGGTGTCGCCATGACGGCGCGCGTGGACGGGTTCGCCTTCCCGCCCCGCCGCCCGGCCGAGCGCCTGGGCGTGGCGGTGGTGAGCGAGCTGGTCGAACTCATCGTCACCGGTCAGCTCGGCGAGGGGCAGATGCTGCCCCCGGAGGGGCCGCTCAGCGAGCACTTCGGGGTGAGCCGCACGGTCGTCCGCGAGTCGGTCAAGCGGCTCGAGGAGAAGGGGCTGGTAGTGGTCTCGCAGGGGTGCGGGACCCAGGTGGCCCGGGTCGGCTCGTGGAACATGCTGGACCCGGTCGTCCTCTCCGCGCTGATCGACAACGACGCGTCGCTGGGTGTGCTGGACGAGCTGACCGTCGTCCGGGGCAGCCTGGAGGCCGCCATGGCGGGCGCCCTGGCGACCCGGCGCACGCCGGAGGAGCTGACCCGGGTCGAGCACGCGCTCGCGGCGATGCGCGAGATCCGGCGCGAGACGGACTCCTTCCGCCAGGCGGACGTGGTCTTCCACTTCACGATCATGGAGTTGTCCCGTAACCGCCTGGCGGAGAACATCTGCAAGCGCCTCTACCGGCGGGCCAGGGAGAGCAGCCGGTTCCACGGGCTGACGTACGAGAGCGCCGTCGAGTAGACGCTCGACGAGCACGCGCTCGTGGTCGACGCCATCGCCCGCCAGGACGCGGCGGGCGCCGAACGCGCCATGCGCGACCACCTCGTCACCTCCTGGCGACGGCGCCGGCTCGAGGCGCCGCCGGGCTAGCGCTCGGGCACGAGACGCGGGCCGGCTCCGGTCGGGCCGGACGTGCGGCCCGACCGGAGCGGCCGGCGTGGCGGGCTCCCGGCGGTCCCGACGCGCCTGCCCCGTCGCGGGTCGCCCGCTCATCCACGCAGGCTCCACCGCTGGTTGGCCTGGCCGTTGCAGGTCCAGAGGATGAGTTTGGTGCCGTTGGCGGTGCCGGCGGCGTTGGCGTCGAGGCAGAGCCCGGACTGCTGGCCGGTGATGGTGCCGTTGGCGTTGACGGTCCACTGCTGGTTGCTCTGGCCGTTGCAGTCCCAGATGATCACCGTGGTGCCGGGGCTGGTGCCCTGGCCGTTGGCGTCCAGGCACTTGGCGCCGTACACGGTGAACTGTCGCGCCGACGTCCAGGTCCAGGTCTGCCCGGCGGCGGCGGTGCAGTCGTAGAGCTGGACCTGGGTGCCGTTGGTGGTGCTGCCGTTGGGCACGTCGACGCAGCGGCCGGACTGCACCCCCACGACGGAGCCCGGCCCGGGCGCGGCGACGGCCGTGCGGGCCTGGGTGACCAGGGCGGCGCCGCCGACGGTCAGGACGAGGGCCAGGGCCGCGAACGCCAGGCGCGCGGGTCTGGACCGGACGGATCGGGGACGGGGGATGGGCATGACGGCTCCTCGGATGCGCAGGGCTCCGGGCCCTTCCGTGCCGGCGCGGAGCCTTCCGGGTGATGGCCGTCGATGGGACGCTGGCGCGCGCAGGGGAACCACCGCCGGCGCCCGGTTCCGGCGCGAGGCCCGCACGCGTCACGATGCCGGGGTGCCGAGGTGGTGGCGACCGGCCATTGATGTTAGCGCAAACAGCGACGTAAATAAATAGAACACATCTGGCGGGGCGACGCGCCGGTCGAGGATCGGGCGGACTTGCGTGAACCTCGGCCCGGGCCGGTCCGAGCAATCCCGGAGGAGGTGCGGCGCCCGACGCCGTGAGCGTGGTGTCCGCCTGGTTCTGCATCGCCTTCGGCGTGCTGTTGGCGCTGCGGTCGACGCGGCTGATCCGGGCGGAGCGGCGGGGCCGTCAGGAGCGTGGCCGGGGGCCGTTCACCGCCCGCGAGCTGCTCTGGGAGGGCGGCGCGCTCGTCCTGATCGGCGCCGGCAACCTGCTCGACGGCCGGGGGACGCTGCTGGTCCCTGCCGGCGGTCGCGGTGATGCTGGTCCTCTGTGTGCGCGTCGCCGCGCGCCTGCTCCGGCAGCGGTCACGCCGGCCGAAGTGAGGGCGCTCAGCGGGCGCGCTTCGTCGCCCGCTTGCGGGGCGGCGTCAACAGGTCGGCGATCGCGGCGATCGCGGACGGCACCACCCGGTAGTAGGCCCAGACACCGCGCTTCTCCCGCTCCAGCAGCCCGGCCTCGGTGAGGATGCGCAGGTGGTGACTCACCGTCGGCTGGGACAGCCCGAGCGGAGCGGTGAGGTCACTCACCGACGCCTCGCCCTGCGGGGCGGACTGGATCAGGCTGATCAGCCGCAGCCGAGCCGGATCGGCGAACGCCTTCAGCACCCCGGCGAGGCGCTCGGCGTCGGCACGCTTGATCGGCTCGCCGGTCAGCGGCGAGATGGACGGCATGGCGGCAGTCTTCGCAGTTCCCACGCCCTCCATAGTCGCACCGACGTCATCGATGGGACGGCAAAACCGCCAACCATCACCGGCGGTGAATCTCGGTAGGATGCGACGCGTGTCCCGACCGGTGATCTTCGACCTCTTCCACACTCTGGTGCCCGGCGCCGACGACGAGCGTGACCGGGTGGTCGGCGAGATGGCACTCGACGTCGGGGTGGAACCGGCTGCGCTCGTCGCCGCCTACCACGCGTCCTGGCGCGACCGACTGGTCCGGTGGGACGCCGAGGAAACCGTCCGGGTGCTCGCCGGTCGCCTCGGCGGCAGGCCGACCGCCGAGCAGGTGGCCCGGGCCGCCGACCGACGAATCGCCCTGGCACGTCGGGTGCTGGGCCGGGTCGCGGCCTCCACCCTGGCGGTCCTCGACGCGTTGCGCGCGGACGGCCACCCGCTGGCCCTGATCAGCAACGCCACCTCGGAGACCGCCGAGGCGTGGCCGGACGGCCCGCTCGCCCCCCGCTTCGACGTCACGGTCTTCTCCTGCACGGTCGGACTGGCCAAGCCGGACCCGGCGATCTACCGCACCGCCGCGCAGCGGCTGGGCGTCGCGCCGGACGCATGCGTCTACGTGGGCGACGGCGCGGACGGGGAACTGGCCGGCGCGGCAGCGGTCGGGATGACGGTGCTCCGGACCACGGAGCACGCCGACACCGACCCGAGCTGGGGCGGACGGATGATCACCAGCCTGGGCGAGGTCCCCGACCTGCTCGGCGAGCCGGCGGAGCCGCGGTCGGTCCGACCGCGCGGCGGAGGTCGTCCCGGCCTTGCCGGGGACCCCACAATGGAGCCGCCGGCACCGGTCGGGTGAGGGGAGGCCAGGGTGAACGAGGCAGGCGAACCGCGCACCCCCGAACCGGCGGCGAGCGCACCACCGCGGCGCGGCCGGGCCCGCCGGCTCCGGCTGGTGGCGCTGGCGGTCGTGCTCGCCGTCCTCGCGGCGGCGATGGTCCCGATCGTGCTGCGGCTCGGCCCGCCGACCCGGGACGAGCTGATGGAGCAGGCCGGCCTGAAGGGCAAGCCGCAGCTTCTCGTCGGGGTCAAGGACGACCAGCCGGGCGTCTCCCAGCGGCTGCCGAACGACGTCTGGAAGGGCTTCGACGTCGACATCGCGTACATGATCGCCGGCTACCTCGGTTTCGACCGGTCCCAGGTGCGGTTCCTGCCGGTGGAGAGCGAGGACCGGGCTCGCCGCCAGGCCCGCGACGGCGACGGGTTCGTCACCGTCGACCTGGTGATCGCCTCCTACAGCATCACCCGGCAGCGGCAGGAGGACGAGGGCGCGGTCTTCTCCGCCGCCTACCTCCAGACGGAGCAGTCGGTGATCACCCTGCGCGGCGACCCCGGCCCGGTGAGCAGCCTGGAGGACCTGGCGGACCGCACCGTGTGCACGCTGACCACCTCGACCGCCATCCCACGCCTGCGCCAGGCCGGCGCGCGGCCGATCGGCCGGAACCGGATCAGCGACTGCGTCCAGGAGATGTTCGACGGGAAGGTGAGCGCGGTCACCAGCGACGCGGCGATCCTCGCCGGCTTCGTCACCGGCGACCGGCCGAGCGACGACGGTCGACGCTTCCCGGTCACCCTGCGCAACGTGAAGCCGCTCCGGCACTGGGACATCGGCGAGTCCGCAGCCGAGCGCTGGGGCGTCAACACCGGCCCGAAGGAGGCCCTGCGGGACCTGGTCGACATGGCGCTCTACGCGTCGGCGCGGGATCCGCGGAACTCGGCCTGGGAGGAGGCGTACACCGCCAACTTCCGGTGGCAGCAGCGCTACAACCTCCCGCAGTCGGTCGCGGTCCAGCAGCAACCCGATCCCCGGAAGGTGGAGGTGCGGCAGTGGCCGTGGGAGAGGATCGCGTTACCGGCCCCGGCGTACCCGGGCTCGCCGGCGGCCCCGGTCGGAGCGTTCGGCCCCGCCGGACGCCCGCGGCGCGGCAGGCGCAGCAGTGGCTGCTGACCCTCCTCCCCGCGTTTCCCGTCCTGCTCCTGGTGCTGCGGCTGTGGCAGCTCAGCCGGCAGGACATGTCCACCATGCTGCTGCTGGTGCAGTACGTCAGCCCGCTCGGTCTGCTCAGCGCCCTGCTGATCGCGCTGGTCTGGGCGTTCCCCCTGGTCGTGCTGACGTTCGGGGTGCTCGGTCGGCTGCTGAGGTTGAGCGCGCCCGAGCGCTTCGACCCGGAGCGTTCGCTGCTCGCCTCCTGGACGGCGCGCACCCCGGGCTGGGTGGCCACCGGGGCGGTCGCGCTCGGCGCGCTCACCTGGCAGCTCCGCTTCCTGCCCACGCTGCTGATGCTGGCACTCTGCCTGCTCGCGCTGCGCACCCGCTACCTGTACCCGGATCAGCCGACCAGGATCCTGCTGGTCGGCGTGGCGCTGCCGGTGGCCGCGGCGATCCTCGCGTACGCCGCGCTGGCGCCGGCGGCGTGGACGGCGTTGCGGTCGGGTGAGCCGGCCACCGCCGTGCTCCTGGCGGTGCCGCCGGTCGCCACCGTCCTGCTCACCGGCCCGATCCCGGCGGAGAGCGCCCGGGCGGTGACCCACGGCCTGACGTACGCGGTTGCCGCGGTGCTGCCGTTGGTGACCGGCGCGGTCTTCCTGGCCGCGCCGGTGCTGCCCACCACCGCGGTCGTGGTCGCCCCACCGGACTCGGACACCGCGGGGCGCGCCGACGAGGTCCCGCCGGAGGTGGTGCTCGGCGCGCTGATCACGGTCACCGACACCGCCACGGTCATGCTGGACCGGTCCGCCGCCGTGCGGTTCCTGCCGAACGAGTGGGTGCGGTCGCAGGTCCTCTGCCCACAGGCGCGCCCGGTGCCCTACAGCGTCGTGGCGGTGCACGGGTGGCCGGTGGAGGAGACCGTCCTGGACTGGATGATGCTCAGGCGTCCGGTCGCCGACCCGGACGTCCGCTGCGCCGGTCGCCTCCGACTCGAGGACCGGGCCGGCCGCGGCACCCGGTAGCGCCGCCGGTGCGCACGTCAGGCGCGGCGCAGCACCATGGTCGCGAAGCCCAGCAGGTTGCGGTAACCGCGGAGCCACTGGTCACGATGCTCCCGGGCGACCGCGAGCGCCTCGGCGGCATTCGGATGGCCGGGATTGTCGAGCGCCCACTCGGTGAGCGAGCCGATCCACGACCACTCGTAGTTGTCCCACTCGGCGGTGTCGCTGACGTGCGCGTAGATCGGGGTCCAGCCGGCCTGTTCGACGACGTCCACCAGACCGGCGAGGTCGGTGTGATCCGCCGGATCGGCGTCGAGCGCGGCCAGGGCCTCCGGTGTCGGCGGAGCCTGCCAGAAGCCCTCGCCGAGCATCAGGATGCCGTCCGGGTGCACGTGTCGACCGGCCGCCTTCAGCGTGCCTGCGACACCGTCGAAGACGTGGGTCGACCCGACGCACAGCACCAGGTCGTAGTCGCCGTCCGGCACGTACCCCCGGGCGTCGCGCTCGTGCAGGGTGAGCCGGTCGGCGAGCCCACGTGCCTCGGCCGCCGCGGCGGCGCGTTCGAGGGCGGGTCCGCTGGTGTCCACGCCGTCCGCGTGCCCGTCCGGGTAGTGGGCGAGGGCCTGCATCGCCCAGGCTGCCTGCCCGCAGCCGAGGTCGAGGATGCGGGCCGCCGGTCGCCGGTCCGCGCGGCGCAGGAGCCGGTTGACGTTCACGCCGGAGACCGGCGCGGCGATCGGATGGTGCGAGTGCGCGATGCTGCTGAGCCGTTGGCGATCCACGGCTCACAGTTAACCCCAGGGCACGAAGGTGTCGCCCCGGCCGTCCCGGCCCACCGGCGCCTGACGCCGGGGCCCGAGCAGGCGCGCGGTGACCGCGACGGCGGTGACGGCGACGCCGGCGACGAGAACGCCGGCCGCGATGTCGCCGGGATAGTGCACGCCGGTCCAGACCCGGGCGAATCCGATGATCGCCGCCAGGACCGTGAGCGCCACCCCCCAGCGTCGGGACAGGAAGGCGCCGACGGCGAAGGCCAGGGTGAATGCCGCGGTGGCGTGGTCGCTGGGCAGCGACGGGCCGGCCGTGTGCGGGATCAACTGGTGCACGTGGTGGGTCTGGAACGGGCGTACCTCCGTGCTGAGCGCGGCGGCGACCCGCCCCAGCAGGAACGCGGTCCCGAGCGAGGCGACCACCCGCAGGGCGGGGCCGGCGGCGGACCGGCCCCGGCGCAGCACCGGCACCACCGCCAGCGCCGCCAGCACGTAGATCAGCCAGATCGCCGCCCACTCGAGGACGTCGTCGACGGCGTCGACCCTCCCCGCACCCGCGTTGATCATCTGGAACAGGTGGTAGTTCACGCGTCCCTCCTCGGTCCCGCGGTTCCACGCTCGCACGCGGGCCGGCCGCCGATCCGGCGAATCGCGAAGTCCCGAGGGCCGCCGGAGGATCGATCCCGAAGGGCCCCGGACGCGGGTCAGGTTCGCCGGCCGGGGCGCGACAAGCGTCTCGGGTACGCACGCGTACTCGGCGAACGCGCCGTTGGCGTCGCCGAGGTCGGCGAAGACGGCGTCGCCCGGTCGCACCTGTCGGACGTCCGCGCCGACCGCCTCGACCCGGCCGGCGACGTCGCGGCCGCGGATGCGCGCCCGGGGGCGCGACGAGCAGAGGTGCTGCGTCGGACGCCCCTGAGCAGGGACCGGGTCCTGCGCGCCGCCGTCGCGCTCGCCGACGGCTCGGGGATCGAGTCGCTCAGCATGCGCAACCTCGCCCAGGACCTGGGCGTCGTGCCGATGGCCCTCTACAAGCACGTGGCCAACAAGGACGAACTGCTCGACGGCATGATCGACGTGGTCGTCGGCGAGATCGACCCGCCGGTGCCCGGAGTCGACTGGAAGCGGACGGTCCGGCTGCGCATCCTCGCCGCGCGGCGGATGCTGGGCCGCCACCCGTGGGCCGCGCTGGCGATCGAGTCGCGGAACACCGCCACGCCGGGGGTCCTCGCCTACCTCGACTCGATGGTCGGGGTGCTCCGGTCCGGCGGGTTCTCCACCGACCTGGCGCACCACGTCATGCACGCGATGGGCAGCCGGATCCTCGGCTTCAGCCAGGAGTTGTTCGACGAAGGGATGTCTCGTAACCCTGGCGTCTGTCTGTTGAGGACGGTAGGGCAGGATGCCGGGGTGCAGGTGATCTCGGCAGCCCGCCCGGAGTGGATCTTTCCGTTCACCGGGCTGCAGCCCGACCAGTTTCGCAAGCTGGTCCGGCTGGTCGCCGAACGTGGCGGTGACGGCATCGCTGACGGCCGGCCGGGCCGGCAGTGGGCTCTTGACCTCGCTGATCGGGTGCTGCTGGTGGCCGCGTACTGGCGCACGAATTTGACGATGCGGCAGATCGGCCCGTTGTTCGGGGTGTCGCACTCCGCGGCGCACCGGGTCATCGACACCCTCGCCCCGCTGCTGGCGCTGGCGCCGGTCCGCAAGCGGCCGGTGGAGCAGATCGCGATCGTCGACGGCACGCTGGTCCCGACCCGTGATCACCGGCTGGCGGCCCGGAGCAAGAACTACCGGTACTCGACGAACCTGCAGGTCGCTATCGACGCCAGCACCCGCCTGGTCATCGCCGTGGGTGAACCGCAGCCAGGCAACCGCAACGACACCATCGTCTACCGCACCTCGGGCATAGCCGAGAAGCTGGACGGGCGGCCGGTGATGGCCGACGGCGGCTACCGGGGCAACCCGGAGGTGATCATGCCGTACCGCAAGCCGTCCGACGGCAGCACGCTGCCGGACTGGAAGGAAGCCCTCAACGTCGAACACCGGACCGTCCGAGCAGGGGTCGAACACGCCCTGGCCAGGATGAAGTGCTTCAAGATCCTGCGCGACTACCGCCGTGCCGCCCACACATTGGCCGACGCCGCTTCCGGCATCGCCAACCTCCACAACATCATCCTCACCGGCTGACCAGGGGGCCGGCCCCCGGCAACGCCTTCACCCAGTTACGAGACGTCCCTGACGCCCGCCGGGCGGGCTGCTCCGGCGCGACCGAGCCCGCGCCGGCGGCGAGTTTCCCGCCGGAGGCCGCCGCCCGCTTCCCGCACCTCGCCGAAATCGCCAGGGCGGCGTCGCACGACGACGGGTCGGTGGTGGGTCCGGGCTGTGACGACCAGTTCGAGTTCGAGTTCGCCCTGGACCTGTTGCTGGACGGCATCGAACGGCTGCACCGGCAGGGCTGGACGTCGGCGCGCTGACCCGCACTCCCGACCGAGCGGAAGAGGCCAGTCGCACGTCCTGGCCAGTCTCGCGTCCTTCGGGAAGTGGGCCGCGAGAGCGGAGCCGAGGACGACCTGGTCGCGCATTACTCGAAATTCCTATAGAAATAGCGAATTTTCAGCGAATTCTCAGGTCTGCGGCGTTGACATCAACTGGATGGTCGGGGATATTCCTAGCGCGCGACGGGGCGTGGGCGGAGCAGGCGGAGTCTGCGGATCTCTGCTGCGCGACGTGCGCGAAACTGTCGGCGTTGCCCCTGTTCGACAGGGTGCGGTTAGGGCTTCCACGATGATTGATCGCGCAGTCGAATTCGCCAAGCACCACTCGCCGAATTCGTTCCGGGTCGCGGGCCGGCGGGCGCAGATGGAAGCACGCAACGCCCGGATGCGGCTCACCGTCCCGGTGGTCACCCGCAGCGAATTCGACAACGTCTTCCACTGCACCGTCCGCAAGACGGGCAGCCAGTGGATCAAGGCGCTGTTCAGCGACCCGGCCGTCTACCGGCACTCCGGCCTACTGCCCTACGACCCGCGCTTCTACTCCGGCGGGGTGACCGCGCCCGTCCCGGCGGGCCGCACCGGCCTGGCGATCTTCCTGTCCCACAGGCGCTTCGAGTCCGTCCCGAAGGCCGGTACGTACCGCGCGTTCTTCGTGATCCGCGACCCGCGGGACGTGGTGGTGTCGAGCTACTTCTCGTTGCGGAACTCGCACGCCCCGATGGGGGACATCCCGCAGGCGCGCAAGGTGCTCCAGGAGAAGCCGAAGAAGGAGGGCATGCTCCACGTCATCGAGCGCCTCCGCGACAAGAAGCAGTTCGGGCAGATGCGGTCGTGGGCGACGGCCCCGCCAGCGGAGACGTTCCGGTTGTTCCGCTACGAGGATCTGACCGGCGAGCGGCAGGCCGAGGAGGTCGACCGGCTGCTGCGGCACTGCGGGATCACGTTGCCGCCGGCCGAGCTGGCGGCCCTGCTCGCCCGGTACAGCTTCACCAACATGAAGAAGGGCAAGGAGGTGCCGGGCCGGGTCTCGCACTACCGCAAGGGCGCGGCCGGCGACTGGCGCAACCACTTCGACGACGACATCTACGCCGCCTACACCCGGGCGGCCGGCGACCTGGCCGAGGTGCTGGGCTATCCGGCCCGCGACGAGGCCGTCGGGACGCGCGACGGCCAGGAACCCGCCACGCGGTAGGGCGCCCGCGTACACAAGATCACACATGGGGCTTACACGGAGACGACACCTCGCGTGCCAGGATCCCGACGTGACGCGTGACGATCTCGTACGTCAGATCGAGGAAAGATCCCGGCTCACCGGGACGTTCCTCCTCCGGTCCGGCCGCACCGCCGACGAGTACTTCGACAAGTATCAGTTCGAGGCCGATCCGCTGCTGTTGGATGCCGTCGCGGCGCAGATGGCCGGCCTGGTTCCCGCCGGAACCGAGGTGTTGGCCGGCCTGGAGATGGGTGGCATCGCGATCGTGACGGCACTTGGCCGCCACACCGGCCTGCCCTGCGCGTTCGTTCGCAAGGCCGCGAAGCGGTACGGTACGGCGCGTCTGGCGGAGGGCGCGGACGTGGCCGGACGGCAGGTGCTCGTGGTCGAGGACGTGGTGACCTCCGGCGGGCAGGTGGTGCTGTCGACGCGGGAGCTGCGGAACCTCGGTGCCCGGATCGACGACGCGGTATGCGTGATCGATCGCCAGGAGGGCGGGGCCGAGGCGTTGGCCGTGGAGGGGGTCACGCTGCGTCCGCTCCTCGTCCGCGACGATTTCGCGCGGTGAGTGGCACACCACGGGTGCCACCGGGCCGCGGAGAGGCCGGTGACGTTCCACCCGCCGGGAGGCCGGCCCGGTTCGGCGGATTCCGGGCGCTGGGTGGCGGGGCGGTCGTCATCGCGGTGGCGCTGCTGATCCTGCGCCCGATCGTCGACAGTCGGGACTGTCCCAACCACGGAGGGAACGGAAACGCGAGTTCCTTCGGCGACGAACGCCTGGACCTCGTGTTCGTGCTGCTGCTTCTCGGCTGGCCGGCCGCGGTCGTGGTGGAGCAGGCCCTGCCGGTGGCCTGGCGTCACCGGCAACCGGTGGAGATCACGCTGCGGGCGGCGGCCGCCGTGCTGCTGGCGCTCACCGCGTCCTGCTGCCTCGCGGTCGAGGTGCTCGTCGCCTGCCACTGATCGCCGGCCGGGTCACGGCAACGGCACGACGTAGGAGTCGACGCGGGCGATGAGCCCGTCGCGGAACGTGAACAGGTCGTTGAAGGCGAAGCGGAACGGCCCGTGCGCGACGCTGACCCCACGGCCCTCGCCGGTGACCACCACCACCGGGCCGTCCTCGTGCACCCGCTGCACGTCGAGCTGCGGGCTGCCGGCGAAGGCCGGGTTCTCGATCTCGCCGTCGAACTCGGCGCGGCCCCGGGTGGTCCGGTGGCCGTGGATGACCCACTCGACGTCGTCGGTCAGGGTCGCCAGGATGCGCGGGTGGTCGCCGGCCCGGAAGCCGGCGAAGTATTCGCCGACCAGGTCACGCTGGGTCGTTCGGGGCATGGCTGTCTCCTTCGTGGTCGAGATGGTCGGCCAGGGCGTCGAGGATCGAGGCGAGCCCGTCGGTCGCCCGGGTGCTGCGCAGTTCCGGCGGCAGCCGGCACTGGTGCACGGTGAGGTCGGTGCCGCCGTCGGCAGGGCGCAGGGTCACGATGGTGCGCAGGCCGGTGACCGGTTCGTCGAACACGAGTTCGCGTGGTGGGTCGACGCGGACGTAGACGAAGCGCAGCCGACGGGTCGCGCCGTCCGGCGCGCGGGTGTCGAGCGCGAACTCGCCGCCGGCGCGCAGGTCGACGGTGACCGACCCGGGCGGCACCGTGGCGTGCGAGCCGCCCCAGAACGCGGCGATGCGCGCCGGGGTGGTGAAGGCGGTCCAGACCCGCGCGGGCGCGGCGTCCAGATGGCGTCGGGCGACCAGTTCGTCGCCGTGCAGCTCGGCGCGGGCGCTCACCGCACGCCCTCCTCGTCGGTAAGGTGCTCCTCGAGCGCGTCGAGCCGGTCGTGCCAGGCCCGCCGCTGCTCGTCGATCCAGGCGCCGATCAGTGCGAGCTGGTCGGCCCGGAGCCGGCAGGGTCGCCGGGTGCCCGCACGCCGCTGCTCCACCAGCCCGCAGCGCCGCAGGACGCCGACGTGATGGGAGATCGCCTGTGGGGTGAGGTCGAAGGGCTCGGCCAGCTCGCCGACGGTGGCGTCACCGTGGGCGAGGCGGGTCACCAGTGCCCGGCGGACCGGGTCGCCGAGCGCCGCGAAGGCGAGGTCGAGATCAGGCATGGCGTCAGCTTTATGAAAGTATTGGTTTGCACAAGCACTGGTTTGCAGGTTCGGACCATCGGACGGAGATCGACGTGAACGGACCGCATCGACGCCACCGGCGGGTGCTCGCCCTGCCGTTGCTCGTCACCGCGCTGCTGGCCGCCGCGTGCACCGACGGCGGCGGCACCGACCAGGGGCAGGGCGCCACCACGGCACCGGCGTCGACGTCGACGAGCGCCGGCACACCGTCGGCCGCACCGTCGACCGGCGGGCCCGTGACCATCCCGAAGTCCGCCTTCGTCGACCTGCCCGCCGAGCTGCGCAAGAGCGCCCCGCAGCCGATGCAGGTCGCCGACGCCCTGCCGAAACTGTGCGCCGAGGAGTTCGCCACCGGCGGGCGGTCCACCGCGGCCGCCGCCATGATGAGCATCTACAAGACGCCGAAGGACCCGCCGGAGAACGTCCCCTACGGCACCCTGCACCAGACCGTCTTCGCCTTCGCCGGCACCGGCGCCGCCGACTACCTGCGTCGCGTCCGCGCGGCGCTCCAGCCCTGCCGCTCCTTCGACGAGTCGGGCAACACCGTCACCGTCCGGTCGCAGCCGCTGGCCGGCACGGGCGACGACGCCCTGCTGGTAACCCTGACCCGGCCGGCGACCGGGCTCGACGGCACCCCCGTCGGGGGCACGGCCACCAGCCAGATCACGGTGGTCAAGGTCGCCGACGCGGTCACCGTCGTGCACGACCAGGGCTGGGAGGGCACCAGCAACAACCCCGACTTCGCCGACGACTTCGCCCGGGCCGCCGTCCGGGGCCTCGACTCCTGGCAGCGGTGAGGCGACGCCCCGGTCCTCAGGAGACCGCCGCCCGGACCAGCTCCGCGAGCTTCTTCTCCACCTCGGGGCTCCACCTCAGCAGGGCGAACGAAGCCGCCCACATGTCGCCGTCGTCGAGATTGGCCGCGTCCTGGAAACCCACCGTCGAGTAGCGGTAGTTGAACTTCCCCGAGTCCTGGAAGAAGACGACGATCTTGCCGGCGGCGTTCGCGTAGGCGGGCATGCCGTACCACGTCTTCGGCGACAGCTCGGGCGCGTTGGCGGTGATCGTGACGTGCACGCGCTCGGCCAGCTCCCGGTCGTCCGGCGCCATCTGCGCGATCCGGTCGAGGACCGCCTGCAGGTCGTCGGCCTTCTTCGCCCCCTTCTTCCCCTCGTTGCGCAGCTCGGCGGCGCGCTCCTTCATCGCGGCGCGTTCCTCGGCGCTGAAGCCCTCGCTCATCCCGGTTCCCCCTCGTCGTCGGCGGTCGGCCGGTGCCGCCCGCTCAGGAGGAACGCTATGTCCCCACCTGGGCCGACCGCTTCTCGAATCCTGACCAGGTCGCGTCGCGTCGGGACAGCCGGGCAGGTCGGGGTGACCCATGCTCCGGCGATGGGTCAAGAAGCGAACCTCGCTCCCACCGAGGCGGAGTCCCTGCTCGCGGTCCTGGAGCGCAACCGGCGCACCTTCGCCTGGAAGACGTCCGGGCTCGACGAGAAGGGCCTCGGCGCGACCGTCGCCGCCTCCTCGATGACGCTCGGCGGTCTGGTCAAGCACATGGCCCTGGTCGAGACGGACTGGCTGGCCGTGAAGCTGGCCGGCGAGGACTACGGCGCCCCGTGGGACGGCGTCGACTTCGACGCCGAGCCGGACTGGGAGTGGCGGACCGGCGCGACGGACGCCCCGGGCGAGGCGGACGCGTTGTGGCGGGCCGCTGTCGAGCGCTCCCGCACGCTGGTGGCGGCCGTGATCGAGGAGCGCGGCCTGTCCGGCCCGGCGTCCTTCACCTGGCCGGACGGTCGCACACCCACGGTCCGCGCGATGCTCCTCGACATGATCGAGGAGTACGCGCGCCACACCGGGCACGCCGACCTGCTGCGCGAGGCGGTGGACGGGCGGGTCGGCGAGGGCGCGCCGTCGGACTTCACGTTCTGAGGCGGCGGACAACCCGTTCGCGGGCCGATGAGTTTGGCATGCTGCGGCGGTCTTCCCGTCGACATCACCTGACCTGAAGGAGCACCGCGATGGCGAAGGTCATCTCCACGCTGTTCATCTCGGCCGACGGCGTCGCCGAGATCGACCCCGACTGGCACTTCCCCTACTTCGACGACAACATGGGTCGCGCGGTCACCGAGGACTACGACACCGCCGACGTCCTGCTCATCGGCCGGGAGACCTACGACAGCTTCGCCGGCGCGTGGCCCGACCGGGAGGCGGCCGGCGGCGAGGACGCGCCGTTCGCCAAGCAGCTCGGCGACATGCGCAAGGTGGTCGTCTCGCGGCAGCCGCTGGAGTTCTCCTGGCGCAACTCGGAGCTGGTCCAGGGCGACCTCGTCGACGCGGTCGCGGCCCTCAAGGCCGACCCGGGTGTCAAGGGCATCCTCATCCCCGGATCGATCTCGGTGGTGCAGCAGTCGCTCGGCGCCGGGCTGGTCGACGAGCTGCGCCTGCTGGTGCACCCGGTCGCCGCCCGCAAGGGCCGCAAGCTGTTCGACGAGGGTGACTCGCCGTACCATCTGCGGGTCAGCGCGACGGAGGCGTTCCCCACCGGCGTCATCCGGGTGATCTACACGCCGGCCGAGGCGCCGGGCAAGGTCGGCTACGAGGACGTCAAGGAGCAGGTGCCGGCCGGTAACTGAGCGGGGCAGCGACGGGCGTCGCCGTCGTGACAGGATCTCCGGCGTGTTTCGTCGCCCCCTGCTCCTGATCGCCGCCGCCGCGGCGTGCGCCGCGCTGCACGTCGCCGGTGTCCTGGTGGCTCACCCGGTGTGGCGGGGCGCCGAGGTGCTGTGCCTGGCCCTGCTTCTCGCGTACGCGGTGGCCGGCGGGCTGCCGGCGCCACGCTGGGTGGTGCCGGCGGCGCTGGCGGTGCTGCTGGCCGACGCGATCCGCACCATGCCGGCGGCCCCGGGCGGCGGGGACTTCGGCTGGCGGGTCATCGACGGGAGCGACCCCGTCGACGTCACGGCCGGCGTCGAGGCGGGCCTCACCGCCGGCTGGGCGGCGCTGACCGCGACCGTGCTCCTGCTGGTCGGATGGCGTGGTCGGCTCCGGCGTCGACCGGCGGCGTTCGCCGGGGTGGCGGCGCTGCCGATCCTCGGTTACGCCGCGGTCCGGGTCGCCGACATCCGGCACCACCTGGTCGCCGACGACGCACCGTACCCGAGCGGCCCCGACGTGACGGACGTGACGAGCGCGATGGTGCTCGCGGTGCTGCCGGCGCTCGCTCTCGCGGTGGCCGCGCTGGTGCTCGCCGCGTTGCTGGCCGGGCGCGGCCGGCGACTCGCCGCGGCCGGCGCGGCGGTGCTCGCCCTCGTCGCGTTGCGGCTGATCGACGCGAGCATCGAAGCGGTGCCGGTGTCGCACTTCGCCGGCGACGGGACGGCGCTGTTCGCCTGGCACGCCATCACGCCCACGGCGGCGATGCCGCAGCCGGTGGGGGCGCTCACCGTGGCGGTGGAGCTGACCGCGTACCTGCTGCTCGTCGCGGGGCTGGCAGGGGTGGACCGCGACGCGCCGGCGGTGTCCGTCCCGGTGGCCGGATAGCGCTCAGCCGAGCAGGGCGAGCAGCGCGTGCAGCGCCGGGTTGGTGCTGTCGACCGGCCAGGCCAGTCCGACGTCCACGGTGGGCGTCGGGGCGGTGAACCGGCGCAGCCGCACGCCGGGCAGCCGTAGCGCCCGGGCCCGGCCGGCGGGCACGGCCGCGACCACGTCGCCCTGCGCCACCGCGCGCAGCAACTGCTCGTCGTCCGGCTCCTGCCGGACCAGCCGGAACCCGCCGTGCGGCCACACCTGGGCGATGGTGCGGTCGAACATGCCCGGCCCGTTCTCCCGGGGCCACATCACCGCCGGCAGGTCGACCACCTCGGCCCGGCCGATCCGGCGGCGGCCGGCGGCGAGCGGATGGCCCGCCGGCAGCGCCAGCAGCAACTCCTCGGTGTCGACCGTGCGGCAGGCGAGCGCCGGTTCGTCCACCGGCGGGCGGACGAACGCCGCGTCCAGCCGGCCGGCGAGCAGGCCGGCGACGTTCGGGGCGGTCCACGCCGTCTCGGAGACCACCTCGACGCCGGGGTGGGCGGCCCGGAACCGGCCGATCAGCGCGTCGACCCGGCCGCCGCGCGCCGACCTGGTGTACGCCAGCCGCAGCCGGCCGCCCCGGCCGCGCACCAGGTCCCGGATGCGGGCGGTCGACGCGTCCACCTCGGCGAGCAGCCGCGCCGCCTCCTCCGCCACGCGTGCCCCGACCTCGGTCAGCGTGCAGCCCCGGCTGGTGCGGTGCACGAGCGGCGCGCCGAGCTGGCGCTCCAGCGCCCGGATCTGCTGACTCAGCGCGGGCTGGGCGATGTGCAGCCGGGTGGCCGCGCGGGTGAAGTGCAACTCCTCGGCGAGCACCGCGAAGGAGCGCAGCCGGCGCAGGTCCGACCAGGCGCCCGTGGCCTCCACCATCCCGCCATCATAAGCGCCGCTTATCGCCGACTGTCCGATCCGTCTTGGACGGCACGGTCACCGGGCGGTCACCATCGGCACCACATCGACGGTACGGGCGACGGGAGCGGACCATGGCGGCAGCGGACGTGGTGGTGGTCGGTGCGGGAGTGATCGGCCTGACGGCGGCGGTCACGCTCCAGCGGCGCGGCGCGCGGGTCACCGTGCTGACCGCCGACGAACCGGCGGACCTCGTGTCCACGGTGGCCGCCGCGGTCTGGTACCCGAGCCACACCGAGGCGGACCCGCGGGTGCTGCGCTGGGCCCGGGACACGCACGCCGAGCTGCGCCGACAGGCCGCCGACGGGGTGCCCGGGGTGGTCGACCGGCCCACCCGGATGTGGCTGCGCCGCCCCTACACCGGGCCGCCGTGGTGGGCCGACGCGTGCGGCGGGTTGGTGGCCGAGCCGGCCACCGCGCCCTGGACGGCGCTGCTGCGGTTCACCGCCCCGACCGTGGAGATGACCCGCTACCTGACCTGGCTGCACCGCCAGGTCGAGGCCGGCGGCGGGCAGGTCGTCCGCCGTCCGCTGCGCAAGCTCTCCGAGGCGTACGAGATCGCGCCGGCCGTGGTCAACGCCACCGGCCTCGCCGCCGGTCAGCTCGCCGCCGACCCGGCCGTGTACCCGGCGCGCGGGCACGTCCTGCTGGTGGCGAACCCCGGCCTGACCGTGTCGGTGCGCGACGAGGACGACCCGGCCGGCATCACCTACGTGCACCCGCGCCGCCACGACGTGGTGCTCGGCGGCACCTACCAGCCCGGCGTGGCGCACACCCGGCCCGACCCGGACACGGCGGCGGCGATCCGGCGGCGGTGCGTCGCCCTGGTGCCCCGGTTGGCCGGCGCGCCGGTGCTGGGGGAGCGGATCGGGCTGCGGCCGGCCCGGCTCGGCGGGCCCCGGGTCGAGGTGGACCCCGGGGGCGGGCGGCTGGTGCACGCCTACGGGCACGGCGGGGCGGGGGTGACGCTGTCCTGGGGTTGCGCTGCCGAGGTCGCGGACCTGATCCTGGCCGGCTAGCGCCTCGGCGGCGACCTTCGGCCACGACAGCGCCGCATAGGGTCGGGTCGTGGGCAGCGACCATCGCGTACGGGCCGTCTACCCCGGCGCGCGATCACCGCGCCGAAGACCGCCGAGAAGGTGTGTCGGGGCACGCCGAGCCAGTCCGCCCAGTCGGCGAACTCGCGGGTCTCGTCGAGGATCGTCCCGCCGACGTCGAAGAAGACCGCCCCGATCACGGCATTCCTCCGTCGGGACGTAGCGGCGATCGAGCCGGCCGCGGACCTGCGACGCGGCGCAGCGCGGGTCAGGCGAAGTCGCGCACGCCCACTTGGGTGAGGTTGAGGCGCGTCCTGAACCCGCTCCCTTCTACTTGTCCGTGGTGTCTTGCCTCGGCGCGGGGCCCGATGCCAAGACTCATACAGTCGTCGATATCGCATCGATGAACGTGCACGGGGGAGGGCAATTGTCTATGTCCAAATCGCGGGCCAGTGTCCGCGTCGCCGCTGTGGCGGCCGCTGTTCTGGGGCTGGGTACAGCCTCCATGTCGACAGCCTCGGCTGGCGCCTCGGGTCCGAGCCTTCCGGCACCCTCGCCATCGGCCGAGACGACGGCCCCGAATCCGGCGCCGTCGGGCTCGGCCGACGTACCGGTGCCGAATCTTCCGGCGCTGGAGCCCGCTGATGTGGCCGGCTCCATCAGCTACAGATCTTGAACGGCCAGGTTTGTCCACTGTGGTTCGGCGTGTCGGCGTGATCTTCGTGGCGCGGAGGCGTAGGCCGGGATGATGAGGTATCCCGATGGAGGTGGATTGTCCGCGCGGGGGCGGGCAAAGCGTGAGGCGGTGCGGCGGCAGGCGGCCGGGTGGTTCGCCCAGGACGTGTCGGTGCCGGAAATCGCGCGCCGGCTGCGGGTGTCGCAGACCGCGGTGTACGGATGGCGCAAGCGGTGGAAGGCCGGCGGCGAGGATGCCCTTGCCTCGAAGGGACCTGGCGGGTCTCGGTGCCGCCTGGATGAGGCCCGGCTGCGGCGCCTGGCCGACGCCCTGGACGAGGGTCCGGCGGCGCACGGGTTCGGTGTCGATCAGCGGTGGACCCTGGCGCGGGTGTCGGACCTGATCGCCCGGATGTTCCGCGTCCGGTACACGCTGCGTGGCACCGCGAATGTGATGTACCGGCTGGGCTGGTCGGTGCAGGTGCCCAAGCACCGCGCGGTCGAGCGCGACGAGGCCGCGATTACCACCTGGCGGCGGGAGACGTGGCCGGCGGGAAAACGGTAGCGGCGCAGCGACAGGCGTGGCTGGTCTTCGAGGACGAGGCCGGTCAGACGCTGCGCCCCCCGAAGGCCCGCACCTGGGGCCGACGCGGCCGCACCCCGGTCGTCCCGGTGTCCGGCAAGGGGTCCGGTCGCGTGTCGATCGCCGGGTTGACCTGTTACCGGCCCGGCGAACGGTCCCGGTTGATCTACCGCACGATCGTGCACCGCGGCCGCAAGAACGAACGACGCAGCTTCAGCGAACGCGACTACATCGCCCTGCTCGACGCCGCCCACCAGCAGCTCGGCGGCCCGATCGTGTGCGTCTGGGACAACCTGAACACCCACGTCTCCGCCGCCATGCGGCAGATGATCAACGCCCGGGACTGGCTCCACGTCATTCGGCTCTCCGCCTACGCCCCCGACCTGAACCCGACCGAGGGCGTCTGGTCTCACCTGAAACGCAGCATCGGCAACCTCGCCGTCACCGGCGTCGACCACCTCCTTGCGATCATCAAGAATCGGCTCAAGAGCATCCAGTACCGACCCGACCTACTCGACGGGTTCCTCGCTCACACCGGCCTGACCCTCGAACCCGACACAACCTGACCATTCAAGATCTGTATCTCACTAGCGCCTACGGCATCAGTCAAGAGGAAGCGCTACGCCGGCTCGAACTGCAGCGGACGTCGGCGGTGCTCGGTGAATGGATGGGCAGGAATCAGCCGAACGAGTACGCCGGCATGTGGCTCGATCAGGACAATGGGGGTGTGCTGCACATCGCGACCACCCGGCCGGAATCCGCCAACGCCGTGATCGCCTCGCTTCGTGACAAGACCAACGTGCGCACCGACAAGGTCCGGTGGTCGATGAAGGACCTGCGTGCCACCGAGGAGCGAATCGACAAGAAGCTCAACCCGAGCTTCGACCGGCACACGGCGGAGATTAACGTCGATGTCCGATCGAACGCCGTCATGGTCTACCAGCGAGACGGCGCCGCAGAAACCACCCGGCGCTCGGGCGGGCAGAACGTCGCCCGGACGCAGGGTGTCGCGCAGCGCGAGACCGTGCTTAGGCCGAACGCGGCGGTGAGTGCAGCAGCCGCCGCCCAGCAGGGCCGTGCCGTGGTCAAGCAGCTCCTGGAGCCGGGCGTCGAGAAGGGCGGGCCCGCCGCGAACGACGGGTGTGACCCGCGCGACTGTGCCTGGCCGATGCGCGGGGGCATGCGGCTTAACACCAGCCGGAACCAGGCCGCCCCGGTCTACCCCAACGGCGAGAACATGAACGCCTGGTGGGGCCAGTGCAGCAACGGCTTCAACGTCACCGACTCGCGCAACTGGCACTACGTCATGACGGCGGGGCACTGCACGGTCGGCCCGTACAAGAGCGGGATCGGCTTCACCAAGTCCAAGTCCGGCACGCCCATCAGCTACGAGGTCTACAACTTCGAGAACGCCAACGTCAACGGCTCGCGGGTCTATCCGTACGATTACGCGCTCATGCCATACCGTTCCGAAGGCGGGACCAACTGGTACGACTACTGGCCGGGTGGCGTGCCAAAGAATCGGGTAGTGTCCTGGTGCTACTGGACTGAGTCGACCTGGCAGGGCTGCCAGGACGGCAGCTACTCGATCACCGGCTACTATTCCTATCCACAGGTTGTCGACGGTTGGGTGGTATGCGAGACAGGCAGCGGAGATGCCGGCTCGGACTCCGGTTACCACACCAATCTCGGCTACGTTCCTGGCACCCGATGCGGGAGCATCACACAGCACTACGGCGGCGGCCTCGAGGCGAACATCTGCGCCCGCTCCGGTGACAGCGGCGGTCCGCTGTTCAGCGAGGTCGACAACAAGCCGTACGGCATCCTGTCGTACGGCAAGGACGCGAGCGGCGCCTGTGGCAGTCCCGGCTCTGAATGGAACCGCTACACGCCGATCGACAAGATCCTGTCCCACGTCCGCAACCAGACCATCAGCCTCGAAGGTATCGACTACGGTTTCAAGCTGAAGACTGTTTCCTGATCAACCAATTCGGGATCGTGGCCGGCTCCGCAACCGGAGCCGGCCACACCGGGCATTTGGAGCATGGCGTGAGTGTGTTTGGCCGGAGGGCTGCCCTGGTGGTTAGCGTGTTGATGTTGGCGGCGTCGGGATGTGACAGCGGCTCCTCCGGTCAGCCTGGCGGCCCTGGTAGCGGCGCTGGGCGGGAGAGCGGGGCCAGCGCCACCGGTGCGCCCGCTCCATGGCCGAACCCCAGCATCGCGGTGGTAGGGGAGCCGGTGCGGACCGGCCTGCGGGTCGATGCGGATGAACTCGTGTTGGCGCTCGACCGGGACCGGAACCTCTGGACGAGCTGGTGGAACACCCGGACCCAGGACTACGACCGCCGGCTCGAGTTGGACGAGCAGACCCGGCGGGCGGAGAAGGGTGGCGGCACCGCCGGGCGCTTCCAGGTCAGAGAGGTCGTCACTCCGGACGGTCGGCTACTCACCTACGGCTACGCTCTCACCCGCGTCGGCGTCGCCACGATCGTTCAGGACGGCGCGCCCCGGGTCAGTACGGCGCTGCGGCCATACCCCGGCGATCAGGAGGTGACCCTGTTCTGGGTGTCGCGCCGCGGCGTGCCGATGAGCAAGGACGTCCCCGACGGCAAGCGCGCCGTCTGCACGCTGTACCGGCAGGACGGGACCGTGATCGACCAGCCAACTCTCAAGGAGGACACGGCCCGTCCCCAGGAGGGATGATGGCAGCCGCGACAGCTTCCAGGTGTCCACCAGATGGGGCTTGAGACCGAACGCCCGCCAGATCCGCGACACCGCGGTCTGCGACAGTCCAATCGCTTTGGCCATCGACCGAGTCGAGCAGTGACTGTCGTGATTGGCCGGCTGCCGTTCGAGGGTCTTGACGATCAGCTCCTCGACCCGGTCGTCGGTGATCCGACGGGGTGCCCCGGGCCGCAGCTCGTCAACGAGGTGCGCCCACCGGGTCAGACACGCACGCTCATCGTCAGTCAGTTCCACCCACCACGCGGACGACCAGCTACCCCGACAGCCCAATATCTGCCGGCTGAGTGACAACTCAGGACACTAGGATCGGGTCATGGGCAGCGACGATCGGGTGCGCGCGGTCTATCCCGGCAGCTTCGACCCGTTCACGCCCGGGCACCTGGACGTGGTGGACCGGGCCCGCGGCCTGTTCGACGAGGTGGTCGTGCTCGTCGCGGTGAACGGCGACAAGCAGCCGGTTGCCGACGAGGAGGAGCGGGCGACCGCCGTCCGCGCCGTCGTGCCGGCCGACTGGACCACCGTCACGGTCGCGGCCTGGCGGGGGCTCACCGCCGACTACTGCCGTCGCCACGACGTCGCGGTGATCGTCCGGGGCGTGCGGAACACCACGGATCTCCAGGCCGAGCACCGGCTCGCCGCGATGAACCAGTCGCTGGGTGTCGCCACGGTCTTCCTGCCTGCCCGGTCCGAACTGGCCGGCGTGTCGTCGACGGTGGCGCGGGCGGCCGGTGGATGACGGCCGCGTCGGCGTCCGGCCGCGTTCGTCGCCGGTGGTGCGGGCGCGCGGGTGGGCGGCGACCGCCGGCCTAGCGTTCGGCCGCGTTGTGCGCGGCGACCAGGGTCGGAAGTTCGTCCAGCGACCCGATCCGGAACAGGCAACGCGCGGCCACCTCGGGCAGGTCGAGGATGTGGCCCCACGGGCCGCGGCGGATCAGGCACGCCGGCATCCCCGCCGCCATGGCCGGGCGGGCGTCGTTGTCGGGCCGGTCGCCCACGTACAGGATCGTGGACGGGTCGCCGCCGCCTTGCCGGACGACCCGGTCGAAGAACTCCGGCGCCGGCTTCGCCACCCCCCACCCGTGCGAGGTGCCGATCACGTCGACCGGCAGGTCGAGCGCGCGCAGGCTCGCCTCGGCGTGCGCCGGTTGGTTCCCGGCCAGGCCGACGCGCAGGCCCTGTGCCTTCAGGGCGGCCAGGCACGCCCGGGCGTCGGGATGGAGGTCCTCCTCGCCGAACGCCTCCGGCCGGCCGGCGGCGGCCCGGCGCTCCAGTTCGGTCGCGAGGTCGAAGTCGGGCCGGAACGTGCGGAACGACTCCTGCCAGTCCTGCCCTCGGGCGATGACCGCGCCGAAGACCGCCGAGAAGGTGTGCCGGGGCACGCCCAACCAGTCCGCCCAGTCGGCGAACTCGCGGGTCTCGTCGAGGATCGTCCCGCCGATGTCGAAGAAGACCGCCCCGATCACGTGGACGCCTCCAGGTAGGACCGATGGGAGCGGGCCGCGTGCTCATCGGGGCGGAGGCGGGGGCATCGTCGGGTGAGCAACCGAGACGAGTGGTAGGGAGCCAGGGAGACGGCGGTGCGAGTGCGGATCACGGCAGGAGGATAGCGGTCAGGCGACGTCGCGGGGGCCGCCAGCCGCTCGGCGTCGGCGTGCGCGACCAGCTCGTATTCGCGTACCCCCCTCGGGGGCTGCCTGCCCCGGCCGGACAACCACCACGTTCCACCCACCGGCGAGTACGCCGGCGAGTGGAACACCACGCGCCTCTCAGCCCCTCGCAGACCTCCACCGTGTTCCACCCGTCGGCATGGCAGCCGCTGAGTGGAACCCGGTGGCTGTTTCCCGCCCCCGAACCGCAACGTGCCCGACCTGCCGGCCGGTGCGGTGACGGTGCCGGTCGACGTGTGACACCGCCCCGCCACCGGGTGCTCCGGCGGCGGGGCGGCTGGTCACGTCACCCGTCGGCGGCGCGCTCGCGGTCGGCCTCGGCGTCGGCGGCGCCGACCGGGGTGCCGTCGCTGTCCCGGGTGGCCGCGGACAGGTCCACGTCGGCGCCGGCCCGGGCGGCGTCGGCCGCCGCGTCGTCCGCGCCGACCACCTCGCCACCGTCGGTCTCGCTGTCGTTGTCCACCAACTGCCCGGCGGCCAGCCCGATCGGTGCGTACCTGGGGTCGGTCATCTCGTCCTCCTCACCGGTTCCTGCCCCCACCGGTACCCGTCCGCGGACCGGTGCACACCGCCCGGCCGGGGTTTCCCGGCCGGGCGGTGCCGCGGTCAGTGGCAGGTGCCGGTGCCGGTGTCGCCGTAGGTCTGCCCCGCCACCGGCACGAACTGCCAGTCGTAGGTGTTGGCGTGCAGGGTGAACTTCAAGACCCCGTACGCGCTGCTGTTGCGCGCCTCGCTGTGGGGCTGGATGGTGCCGAAGCTGTAGTGGCCGGCCCCGCCCATCCCGGCGACGAAGCTGCGCAGCCCCCGACTGGTGTCCAGGCTGCCGTTGGCGTTCATCGGCGCGAACCGCTCGTACACGTGGTTGTGCCCCCAGACCACGACGTCCGCGTTGTGGTCGTAGAGCGCCTGGTAGAGCGGTCGGGTGCCGGTCGACGGCGCGTGGTTGGAGCTGGACGTGTAGAGCGGGTGGTGCCAGTAGGCAAGCGTGCACGGCTTGGTGCTGGCCGCCAGGTCCGAGCGCAGCCACTGCTCCTGCGTCGACCCGGCGGACATGCTGACGTTGGAGTTCAACGACACGATGTGCCAGTTGCCCAGGTCGTAGGAGTAGTAGCCGCGCCCGCTCGGCCCGGCCTGGCTGCCGAAGTAGTTGTAGTAGCCGCTCGCGCCGGAGGTGTTGTAGTCGTGGTTGCCCGGCGACGGGCGGGTGCGGGCCTTGTGCCGACCCCAGGTGGGCGCGTAGTAGCTGCTGAACTGCGACGCGGTGCCGCTGTCGTAGACGTTGTCGCCGATGGTGAACACCGTGCCGGAGATGCCGTCGAGCAGCGCGGCGGTGGCGCTGTCGCCGGAGCCGGAGTCGCTGATGTCACCGGCGCCCACCAGCACCGGGTCGCCGGACGGCGCGGTGCTGCCGGTGGTGACCACCAGTTGCGGGGCGTTGCCGCCGCTCTCCCGGGCGGAGTAGTAGGCGCCGTCGCTGCTGGTGGACGTCGCGCCGAAGCTGACCGTGCCGTTGCCGGTGACCGCCGCGGTGACGTCCACCTCGTACCAGGTGCTCGCTCCGACCGACCCGATCGAGCCGAGGGTGGCGCCGTCGACGGCCGGCTGGTTGTTCCAGGTGGTGCCGGTCTCCGACCAGCTCGTGCTGGACATCGCCCGCACGGTGCCGCCGACGTCGCTGCCGTTGTTGCCGCTGATCGTGCGCAGCCGCAGCTTGGCGCTGGTGACCGTGCCGCTGACGCCGCTGACCGTGAACCGCAGGAACATCCGGCGGGTGGGGGAGGTGTCCACCACGATCTGCGTGGCGGTGCCGTAGTTGGTGCCGGCCGTGTCGCTCTGCACGTACGTGTCGGCGACCGGGGTGAACGTGGCGCTCGCCGCCGAGGCGGCGCCCGAGCCGGTGAGGACGGCGGCGGCGCTGGCGGCGACCAGCACGGCAGCCGCGCTCAGGGTGACCGGCGGCCGGGGGAGTCGAATGCCCATCCAAGGGCCCCTTCCGTGGGGGTGATGACAGCCCACGGAATGTAGGGACGCCGATGGACCGGCGGGCGGCGGAAAGGTGAACGCCGCGTCCGGGTAGGCAAACTTCTCGATGTTCGCGCGCTGTTCGCCGAGCGCACACCCGAGCGGTGCCGAGCGTCCGTTGTGGTTAGCGGCGCCCGCCCGGACGATGGCTGTCCGTCAGGCCGCCGACTGCGAGGGGACCGCCCGTGTACCTGTCGACCGTGTCCCGGCCGACGGCCGACCCGCCGGCCGCCGCCCGGCCGCGCCGCCGCCTCACCGGGGTCGGCGGCACCGTGCTGGCGCTCGGCACGGTCAGCCTGATCACCGACGTGTCCGCCGAGATGGTCACCGCGGTGCTGCCGCTCTATCTGGTGCTCGGGCTGAACCTCGGCCCGCTCGCGTTCGGCGTCCTCGACGGCGTCCACACCGGGGCTACCGCAGTGCTGCGGGTCGTCGGCGGGTTCGTGGCCGACCGGTTCCGCCGGCGCAAGCTGGTCGCCGGCGCCGGCTACGCGCTCTCCGCGGTGGCCAAGCTCGGGCTGCTGCTCGCCGGCCGGTCGGTGCCGGCGATCGGCGCGGTGATCGCCGTGGACCGGCTCGGCAAGGGCGTGCGCACCGCGCCTCGCGACGCGCTGATCACACTCGCCACGCCGCCCGAGGCGCTCGGCCGGGCGTTCGGGGTGCACCGGACCATGGACAGCGTCGGGGCGTTCCTCGGGCCGCTTGTCGCGCTCGCGGTGCTGCTCGCCGTCGGGCCGAACTACGACGCGGTCTTCGTCACCAGCTTCTGCGTGGCCGCGCTCGCCGTCGTCGTGCTGGTGCTCTTCGTGCGGGAACGGCCCGCGCCGGTCGCTGCGGCCGGCGGTGCGGACGACCGCCGGGTCACCGTCCGGGAGGCCGCCGCCCTGCTCCGGGACACGTCGACGCGCCGCCTGGTGGTCGCCGCCGCGCTGCTCGGGCTCGCCACCATCGGCGACGGCTTCGTCTACCTGCTGCTGCAACGACGCGAGGACATCGGCCTGCGCTGGTTCCCGCTGCTCGCGGTCGGCACCAGCCTGGCGTACCTGCTGCTGGCCGGCCCGCTCGGCGCGCTGGCCGACCGGGTCGGCCGGCTGCCCGTGGTGGCCGGCGGCTACGTCGCGCTCGGCCTGACCTACCTGCTGCTGGCCGGGCCGGTGCACGGTTGGGCGCTGCTCGTGCTGACGTTGACGCTGTACGGCGCGTTCTACGCGGCCACCGACGGGGTGCTGATCGCGCTCGCCGGTCCGGTGCTGCCGGCGCGGGTACGCACCACCGGCATCGCGCTCGTGCAGACCGGCCAGGCGCTGGCGTACCTGCTCTCCTCGGTCCTGTTCGGCCTGGCCTGGCAGGTGTGGGGCCCGCGCCCGGCGAGCGTCGCCGCCGCCGTGGCCGTGACCGTCACGCTGCTGGCCAGCGTGTTCCTGCTCGCTCCCCGGCAAAGGACGGCCCGATGATGTCGACAGGCGCGAAGCTCGCCACGCTGGCCGCCTCGGCCGTCGCGCTCGGCGCGCTGGCCACCGGCTACGCGGTGGTGTCGGCCCGGCCCGCACCGGTGCCGGCCGCCGCCGCCGACCGGGCGGTCACCCTCCGTCCCGGCCCCCGGCTGCTCGCCGTCACCGACCGGCACGTCTCCACCGCCGCGCTCGCCGACCCCGCCGGGCCGCGCGCCGTCGCCGCCCTGGAGTGCCTGCGGGTGTACGCCGCCGCCGGCACCGGCGTCTGCCTGGCCCCGAGCAGCGCGTGGTCATACCAGGTGGTGGTGCTCGACGCGGAGCTGCGCCCGGTCCGGCGGCTGGACGTGCCGGGGCTGCCCAACCGGGCCCGGGTCTCGGCGTCCGGCCGGATGGTGTCGTGGACCACGTTCGTCGGCGGCGACTCCTACAGTGGCGGCGGCTTCTCTACCCGCACCGGTTTCCTCGACGCCCGCACCGGCGTCACCGTCGCCTCGCTGGAGGCGTTCGCGGTCCGGCGCGACGGCCGGCCCTACCGCAACGCCGACGTCAACTTCTGGGGCGTCACGTTCGCGGGCGACGACAACACCTTCTATGCCACCATGTCCAGCGCCGGGAAACGGTGGCTGGTGCGCGGCGACGCCGCCGCCCGGACGGTGGCGACGGTACGCGAGAACGTCGAGTGTCCGTCGCTGTCGCCGGACGGCACCCGGATCGCGTTCAAGGAGGCGGTCGACGCCGACCCTTCGAAGGGCTGGCGACTGTCCGTGCTGGACCTGCGCACCATGCGGGTGACCGCCACCGCCGAGCGCGCCAGCGTCGACGACCAGGCCGCGTGGCTCGACGGCGGCACCCTCGCCTACACGCTGCGCGCCGACGACGGCCGTCCGGACGTCTGGTCGGTGCCGGCGGACGGCTCCGGCGCACCCCGGCTGCTGCTGCCCGGCGCGGAGTCGCCGTCGCCGTTGACCTGACGCCCTGTCGACAGCAGCGCCCCGGCGGCGACCAGCGCCACCCCGACCCCGGCCGCGTGCCCGGGCAGCCCGGTCGGGATGCCCAGGTAGACGGTGATGCCGAGGATGCGCGACAGCCCCCACGGCAGCAACGCCATCTGGTCGTTCCACACCGTCAGCGCGTGTTCCGCGCCGATCCAGGCGACCAGCCCGGCGAGCACCGCCAGCGGCACTCCGGCGGCGGCGAGCACCAGCCCGGCGGCGCGGCGGCGGGTCACCCCGTAGCGGTCGCGCAGCACCACAGCGGTCGCCACGAACAGCCAGCAGAACGCCGCCACCGCGATCGTCAGGTAGACCGCCCGGCGGGCCGGCGCGGTCCAGAACACCATCCAGTAGCCGCCCGGCCCACGCCCGGCCAGCACCGCCAGCAGCAGCACGCTGCGCAGCAACGCCACCCCGCCGACGACCGCCCACAGCGCGAACGGGTCCCGCCGGCCCACGGCCAGGCGTGCGACGAGCGCGAACAGCGCCCAACCGCCGAGCGTGACAAGCAGGTGCGCGGGCGCGGCGAACCAGGTGAACACCAGCCGGCTCGCCACCAGTACCGCCGCCGGCACCAGCCACACCAGCACCCGGTCCGCCCGGTACGCCGGGGCCGGCAGCCCGGCCAGCCGCCACGGCCGCAGCGCGCCCAGCAGCAGCGCCCGCGCCGCAGCGCCGCCCGGCCGGCGCCCGCTGTCGCGTCGGCGCCCGCGAAGGCCGAGCACCACCACGACGCCGACCAGGGCCAGCAGCGCCCGCGCCGCCCAGGCCATCGCCGGGTCGCGGTCGGCCCGCTGCGCGCCGAGGTCGGCCGCGGTGAAGCGGTACGCCGGCAGGTCGAGGTCGCCGCCGTAGCGCTGCCGGTGCCGGTCGCGCGCCTCCCGGTACGCCCCGGCGGCGGACCGCCAGTCGGCGTAGGCGTCGGCGGAACCGGTGTCCAGCCACTGCGCGTGCCGCAGCACCATGGCGCGGTAGGCGGCCAGCGTCGCGAACAGGTCCACCTGGTAGTCGAGCGTGTCGACGAAGCGTTGCCGCAGCGCGGCGTCCCGCCACGTCGCCGGGTCGGTGCCGGCGACCAGTGCCCGCATCCGCCGGGCCGTGGCGACCGCCGCGCCGCCCTCGGCGACCGCCTCGTCGACCCGGTCGCCGGTGACCGCGTAGATGCTGTCCAGCGCCGCCGAGTCGCCGGTCGGGATGTCCCACTCGAAGATCCACATCATCGGTGGTGGTTCCAGCCCGAGCGCCCGCACCGACGTGTCCGCGTACGGGCCGACGTAGAGGCCGGTGGTGACCGCCGTGCGGGACAGCGCCATGGCCGCCCCGATCGCCGCCACGGTGGCCGGGTCGGCGGAGAACGTGCGGTAGGCCCAGTCCGCCGTCACCCGCGCCGGGTCGGTGTCCGGGTCCCAGGCAAGCCGCGCCACCGCGTAGGTGTTCAGGTCGTAGAGCTGCCAGAAGCCGGCGCGCAGGTAGAGCGACATCGGGCCGGCGCGCAGCGGCCCGCCGTCCTGGGTCCAGTTCCACACGCCCTCGACGTGCGGGTTCGCGGCGAGGAACGCGCGCAGCGCCGCCGCGTGCAGCGGGCCGAGGTCGTTGGGCAGCGCGCCGAACCCCTCGAACTCGCGCCGGGCCTGGAACTCCACGATCCGCCGCTGCGTGCCGCCGAACAGGGTGGTGTTGAACGGCAGGTGGCTGTAGAAGTCGCCGAGCGTGTACTTGGTAGACACGATCAGGTGCGGATCGTCGAACCCGCCGAGGACCCGCGCGTACTCCTGCGGGTTGGTGTGCAGGTCGCCGACCTCTCCCACGCCGACGGTCCAGGTGCGGAAGATGATCTCCTTGCCGGCCGGTCCGGCGGTGTCGAGCAGCGCCCGCAGCATCGCGCGCACCCCGTCGGCGGTGGTGACCGCGAGCTTGGACGTGTAGTCCCAGCCGCTGCCCGCGTACACCTCGCCGCCCTCGCCGACGCGGACCATCAGCCCGGCGACGAACGGCATCCGCGCGAACACCTCGGCCAGCCCGGCCCGGTAGACGGCCCAGAGCCGGGGGTCGCCGGTGTCGAGCCCGCCCACGGTGCGGTGCAGGTACGCCTCCAGCGGCGGCGACACCGCCAGCATGTCGGTGAGCAGGAAGACCTTCAGGCCCATCTCGTCGGCGTACCGGAAGACCGGCCCGAACGCCGCCACCATGGCCCGCGCCCGTGCCACGTGCGGATCGCCGGCCGGGTAGACCGCGTGCCCGTCACCGACCTTGTCGAACGTGACGTACTCCAGGAAGCCGGGCACCACGACGCCGGTGTAGCCCTGCGCCGCCGCGTGGTCGACGAACTGTCGGAACTGCGCGTCGACGCGGGCCACCGCCGCGGCGTCCACCCACGGCGCCTCGGGCAGCAGCGCCGAGGTGACCACGTCGGTGTTCAGGCGATAGTCGTCGCCGGCGGCGAACGCCGCCGCATCCGGCTCACGGCCCACCGAACCCGCGTCGGTCAGCCGCAACCCCAGCCGGGGCGCGACCGGCCGCCCGGCCTCCGCCGCCGGCAGCACCTCGGCGCCCGAGCGGATCCGGTCGGCCAGCCGGTAGAGCCCGGCCGCGACGCCCGCGAGGTCGCCGGTGACGGTCAGCTCCTCGCGGCGGACGCCGATCCGGTACGCCTCCGGGGCCCCGCCGGCGCGCAGCTCCGCCCGCAGGGTGGTCACCGCCGACATGCTCGCGGTTGCCGGCCCGGTGTTCGTGTTCGGGGAGGCGGTCATCGTGACCGTGGGACGGGGGCGGCCCCGGGCGGCGAGCGCGTCGGCCACGGCCGCGGCGGCCTTGACGGTGCGGAGCTGGTCCGGCACCACGATCGAGGTCAGCGGCGGGACCGGCGCGGGTGCCCGGGACGGCGCGGCGACGGCCCGCTCGGGCGGCACGTCGGCCGGGGTGTGGCTGAGCCCCAACGTGTCGTCGACACCCCAGGCCACGCCCGCACCGAGCAGCAGCACCACCACGAGGGCGGCGACCAGTTGGTACGGGCGCCGAATCCGAGCCACGCTCGCATCGTAGTGGCGGCAGCCCGACCGATCGGGGCCCGGACGGGAGATCTTGGAACGGCAGGGCCCCGATGGGGGCCGTTCCCTTCCAAGATCTCTACGGGCTCCATGATGTGGAACATCAATCCGGCTAGGTGGACGGCGAACCCGTCAAGCAGGTGCTGGGCACCACCGTCGGACGAAGTCGAGGCGAGCGGCGACGTCGGCGCGCGGCAGCGTGCAGAGTTCGTAGCCGAGTCCGGTGTAGGCGGCGACCATCGCGTCGTGGGTGCGCACGGCCTCCGCGAAGTCCTGCTGCCGCTCGCCGTCGGCGGTGTAGATCTGCGGCCAGGGCGGGGCGATGAACACCCGCCGGTGATAGCGGAACAATCGCGCCGCGGCCGTCACATGCTCCGGCACGGGCAGGCCGAGCAGGAGGTGATAGCCGACCAGGTCCGGGATTCCCCGGTCGAAGAAGACGACCCCGGGGTGCCGGCCGGCCTGGCGGTAGGAGCGGATCTCCCAACTCAGCATGACCTCGGCGAACAGCCGCGAGTCCCGGGTGTGCGTCGCCCGACCACCGATCGCCGTCTGGTCCTGGATGATCTGCCGGCCCGCTTCCGCCACGCAGGCGTGACCGGCACGGCGCAGTGCGTCGACGAGCGTGGTCTTACCTGCGCCGGGGCCACCGGTGACCACCACGAACCGGCTGCTCATGCCATCCCTCCAGTTCTTCGGCCGCCCGACTCCGCCGCCGAAACGTCAGCCGGGGGCCGGGCTTCGCGAGGTCTCCGAAGCGCTGCTCAACATCGAACAGGCGATCAAGAGAACTCAGCGGGCAAAGCGCACGGTCTCGATGACCGTCGGCTGTGACGACCTCGCGCGGATGCTGGACACGGCAGCCCGCAACCTGGAAATCGCTCGCAAGGACCCGTTTCAGGGCGCCTACTTCTCGGCGGATTCGCCTAAGCTCTTCTGACCATGCGCAGTGGTGAGCAGATCCGGTCGGCACTGGTCACGTTCGTCGGGCGATGGCAGGACTATTCCGGCACGGAGCGCTCGGCTGATGGCGCTCAACGCCGAGGTCACCGCCGGCCAACGCTCCTACGACCCGTTCGCCGGGCGTGATGGGAAAGCGGTCGCTCAGCAACTCGGCCTACCGGTCGTCTGAGGGCAGCCGGACGAGTCGGGTGCCAGCGACACCGGCACCCGACCCACTGTCACCGCATCACGGCCGGTTGTCGAAGCGGCCGGTGCGGGTGGCCGCGACGAACCGGGTCCAGTTCGCCGGTGCGAAGCTCAGCGCCGGTCCCTGCCGGTCCTTGGTGTCGCGCACTGCCACCGAGTCGGCGAAGCCCGCCACCTCCACGCAGTCGCCGTTGCCGCCGGATCGGGACGACTTGCGCCACATCCCGTCACGTCCCATGGGTCATCTCCTTCGCGATTTCCGTGATCAGCTCACGGGACTCGTCCGCGTCGAGCGCCCGCTCGCCGAGCGAGCGCGCTCGGCTGACCGGTCGGCCGGTTCAGGCCGGGTGGTCGAAGCGGCCGGTGCGGGTGGCCGCGACGAACCGGGTCCAGCTCGCCGGTGCGAAGCTCAGCGCCGGTCCCTGCCGATCCTTGGTGTCCCGCACTCCCACCGAGTCGGCGAAGCCCGCCACCTCGACGCAGTTGCCCTCGCCGCCGGATCGGGACGACTTGCGCCACATCCCGTCACGTCCCATGGGTCATCTCCTTCGCGATCTCCGTGATCAGCTCACGGGACTCGTCCTCATCGAGCGCCCGCTCAGCGAGCGAGCGCCACGCTTCCTCGTAGGTCTGAATTTCGTGTGGCTTGTCAAGGTAGACCGCACCGCACGGCCCGTCCATGTAGATCGTGGTCGGCTCCTGTTCTCGCACGTCGGTGGGGAAGTCGAGCATGGTGAACGTGCCGGCTACCGCCCAGCGATGGAGCCCGACGCTGAACGGCAGCACCCGGATGCCGATGTTGTGCCGCTGGCTGGACACCACCAAGGCATCGAGTTGCCGGGCCATCGCACCCGAGCCGCGCAACGGTCGGCGCAGCACGGCCTCGTTGCCCTCCCTGTCACGCTGATGTGAGACAGCCCGTCTACCAGGGGATACTCTTCCTGGACGGTCCTGAGGAGAGATCATTAGCATAACGTCGAAGCCCCACGAGAGCCTGGATCCGGACGCCCGGCCCCAGCGGCGGACATTCACCGCAGAGTTCAAGGCGCGGATCCTGGACGAGTACGACGCGGCGCCGGACGCGGCGGCTCGCGGGGCGATTCTGCGCCGGGAACGGTTGTACGGGTCACACATTCTCGACTGGCGCAAGGCCCGAGACGCCGGAGCGTCGGCCGGCTTGACGGACCGGCGGCAATCGGCCGCGCGGGCAGCGAAGAAGGCCGAGAGCGCCGAACTTGCCCGTCTTCAGCGGGAGAACGCCCGCTTGCAGGCCAAGCTGGCCAAGACTGAGACCGCTTTGCAGATCATGGGAAAAGCGCACGCGCTCTTGGAACTGCTCTCCGAGAGCGCGGATTCCGCGCCGATGCCGAACCCGTCCTCGCCGAGGCACAGCAGGCGCTGACCCCGGCGTGGGGCATCGCCGGGGCCTGCCGGCTGACCGGTGTTTCCCGCGCGACGCTCTACCGGCACCGCGTACCACCGCTAATCTCACGGCCGCGGACCGCGCGCAGGCCACCGCCGTCGGCGTTGTCCGAGGCGGAACGTGAGCAGGTGCTGCAACTGCTAAACCGGCCCGAGTACCAAGATCTGGCGCCGGCGCAGGTGTGGGCCCGCGAGCTCGACGAGGGCCGCTGGTGGTGCTCGGAGTCCACGATGTACCGGATCTTGCGGGCTGCCGGGCAGAGCGGCGAACGCCGCAGCCAGGCCAGCCATCCGGCCCGCACCAAACCCGAACTCGTGGCCGACGCGGCGAACCAGGTCTGGTCCTGGGACATCACCAAGCTGCGCGGCCCGCAGAAGGGCGTCTGGTTCCACCTCTACACCGTGATCGACATCTGGTCCCGTTACGTCGTCGGGCACCTGGTCGCCGCGCACGAGGACGGCCAGCTCGCCGAGGCGCTGATCGCTGACGCGGCCGCCCGCGAACGCGTCGATGCCGATCAGTTGACCGTGCACGCCGACCGTGGCGCCGCGATGACCAGCAAGACCGTCACCCAGCTGCTGACCGATCTGAAGATCGGCCGTAGCCACAGCCGTCCGAAGACATCGAACGACAATCCGTACATCGAGGCGAGCTTCAAGACGTTGAAGTACGACCCGACGTTTCCCGAGCGGTTCGGGTCGATCCAGCACGCCCGGCAGCACTGCGAGGCGTTCTACACCTACTACAACCACGAGCACCGGCACTCCGGGGTCGGCCTGCACACCCCGGCATCGGTGCATCACGGCACCGCCGGGCAGATCCGTGAACAGCGGCAACAGACCCTCGACGCGGCCTGGGCAGCGCACCCGCAACGGTTCGGCCGCCGCCGTCCACGCCCGCCCCGCCTCCCGGACCGGGCATGGATCAACAAACCCGACAACAGCGACCCCGAACAGACCACCGCCTCGCCCGTGCCCAACCAACCAGCAGCACAAAGCTAAACAAAATCAAGAAAATGTCTCAGTTGACTTGACAGGCTCCGTTGAGCACCACGTCCAGATAGGGTGCTCTGGGCACCGCGCGTGCCAGCAGTCGCTGTCGGTGTAGCCGCACGTCTACCTTTGCCTGCCGTTCGGCTGCGCTCATCTGGGGATTGTCGGCGGCAATAACCTCGTGCATGTACTCGACGGTTTGCAGCAGTCCCGGCACCAAATTCGCCTCGTAGTGGCGGATCTTGGTGGCGGCGGACTCCAGTCCGACGTAGAGCTTGAACCAGTCCTTCACCGCCTCGCCGTAGCTGTGCCACCAGCCGTGGGCCTTGGTTTCCCGGGCCAGCGCCCGCATCGTCTCGATCGTTTCGCGGGACGCGCCGTACACCCGGCACATCGCCTCCACGTCGTTTGGATGCATGGAGACCTGGCCCGTTTCGTAACGCCAGATCCGGGGCGTCGACCATTCGAGTTCCTTCGCCGCCGCGCTCACCGTGATGTGCGCGTCCTCGCGAATCTCCTTCAGATATCTGCCGAGCTGCCTACGCGGGACGGTGCTGCCCGAGTCGTCCACGTCATCTCCTCTGCTGTTGTCGCGTAAGGCACCTCATCCCTTGGTCCGCATTCTTCTCCAAAACATTGCCACAGGCCAGCACCGAAATGACCATTCGTGGTGCCTGCCGCGATCCGGCAGCGTTCGCCCGGAGCGGGCACCATTCCCCGAACCTCATCCCGGTGCCCGCCCCGGTGTCGGTCCCCTTTCGACAGCCGGAGGCGTGATGATCCGCGTGACCGCGAGACGGCTGCTTCCGTACCACGTCAGGTCTGCGGTCTTCGATCGGCGCTGGCGCGGCCTGGACCCCGGTCAGGTGCGCGACCACCTCGACCGGGTGGCGGACGAACTCGACCGCCTGAGCCGCGAGCTGACCACCGCGAGATCCGAGACCGAACGGGCGCGTCAGGTGCTCCGGCGGTGGCAGTCCCGGCACCGCCGCTGCCGTGACCCGGACGCCCCGGAGCACCGATGACCGCGCCCCGCATCCCCGACACCCGATCCCGGAGGCACCCGCCGATGTCCGTCCTGCTCGCCGACTTTCCCGTCGTCGTCCCCGTCCCCGACGAGGATCTGCTCCTGGCCCAGTTGGCCGTGCGGGTGCACGTGCCGAAGCGGTGGCCGCAGAGCCCGCTGTGCCGCAGCGAGCGCGTCCCGTGCCCCTGCCGGTTGGCCCGGTGGGGGCACGCGACGCTGCGCGCGGCCGGTTTCGGCGCGGGCCAGCTTCCGTGACCGGCGAGGCGCACCGGTTCTGGGCGGCGGTGCAGGACCGCTGCCCGGGGCTGCTGCCGGAACGCGACGCGCCGCTGTTGCACGCCGGCCTGCTGCGGCTGCTCGACGGCGGCGACGACCGCGCCGGGCGGTTGGCGTTGCTGCGGGTGCTCGGGTCCGCGTACCGAAGCTTCGGCCTGCGGCCGTGGCACGCGGCGGCGGTCGGCCACGCCCTGCTGCCCGCGCCCGGCCTGCGCTGGTGGCGGGCCTGGCGGCTGGTCGAGCGCACCGCCGCCCGCCTCGCCGACACGCCGCCGTGGTGGCCGGTCGAGGTCGTCGACCACGACCGGCCCGTCGACACCGTCGCCGTCCTGACGGTACGCCCCTGGCGGCGGCTGCCCCACCGGCCCGGTCAGGCGATCCCGGTGCACACGTCGCGCCGGCCGGGGCGCTGGCGGTGGCTGTCCCCGGCCGGCGTGCCGCGCCCGGACGGCACGCTGGAGTTCCACGTCCGGGCCGTGCCCGCCGGGTCCGTCTCCGGCAGCCTCGTGCACGAGGTACGCCCCGGCGAGTTGCTGCACCTCGGCGCGCCCGCCGACACCGGCCTGGAGTTGACCGATGGTTCCGACGAGCTGCTGCTGGTGGCCGGCGGAACCGGGCTGGCGCCGCTGCGCGCCCTGGTGGAGCAGGTCGCCGCCGCGCCGGCCGGGCGGCCGGTCACGCTGATCGTCGGCGCGCGCACGTTCGCCGACCTGCACGACGCGATCACCCTGGACAAGCTCCAACAGGCGCACGCCTGGCTGCGCATCGTGCCGGCGTTCTCCGACGACCCGGAGGCCGAACCGGCCGAGCAGGGGACCGCTGTCGCCCTGGCCACCTACCACCACCGGCCCGGGCAGCACGTGCACGTGTGCGGCCCACCCGCCATGCTCGCCGCCGCCCGCCGCTGGCTCACGATCGCCGGGGTGCCCGCCGACCGGCTGCACCTGCCGGTGATCGGGAACCGGTGATGGGCGTCTACCGCAGCCGCCACGCCCTGACCGGGCCGCTCACCCCCGCCCGGATCGAGGCCATCAGGCTGCCGCTGACGTCGCGGCTGCGGCGCGGCTACCGCATCGACGACGTGGACGCCGTCCTGCGCCGCCTCGCCCACGAACTGGCCGAACGATCCCGCCAACTGAGCGTGGTCGCCGCCGAGAACCACCAGATCAAGACCGCGCTGCGCACCTGGCAGTCCGAGCAGGTCGACGACGCGGTCGGTCAGCTCGGCGGATAGGGCTTGTCGGCGAGCAGGTGGGCCAGGTGGGCGGCGTTCGCGGCGACCGTCCTCGTGGTGCTGCCGGTGGTGTCCGGTTTCGGCCCGGCGTCCCGGTAGTCGACGCTGCCCATCGCCTCTCCCACCCAGTAGGTCGAGGCGGTGGCGGCGGCCGAGAAGCCGACGTCGTTGAGCGCCTGGAGCACCTCGGCGCTGACGTGGTGCGCGCCGTCCTCGTTGCCGACCACCGCCACCGCCGCGACCTTGCCGAAGGTGAGCAGTCGTCCCTGCCCGTCGGTCTCGGCAAGCTCGGCGTCGAGGCGCTCCAGCACCATCTTGCAGACGCTCGACGGCTGACCCAGCCAGATCGGGGTGGCGATCACCAGGATCTGCGCGGCGATGAGCTTCTCCCGGATCGCCGGCCACTCGTCGCCGTCGCCCTCGTCCAGCGACACGCCGAACCTGACGTGGTGGTCCACCACCCGGACCACCTCGCCGTCCACGTCGTGGTCGGCGAGCGCGGCCAGCAGCTCCCGACCGAGCAGGTCGGCGCTGGACTCGGCGGGTGACGGCTTCAACGTGCAGTTCAGGACCAGGGCACGAACGGTGCTCACGGCGGGGCCTCCTCGGTTGCGGTGACCCTGCCGCCGTACCCGGAACGGAGCCACCCAACCGCGCATCCCGTCCCGCCGCGACGGGCCGTAGCCGCGATAGTGGGGGTGTGGCGTGCGGGGTGTCGGGTTCATCCGGGTGCTCGCGTTCGCGCAGCATGTGGTCTAGTTTCGACCAGGTGAGCGAGGTGGCGAGCGTCCCCGTCGAGACGCGACTCGAGGCGTACCGGCCGGAACTGACCGGCTACTGCTACCGGATGCTGGGCTCGGCCTTCGAGGCGGAGGACGCGGTGCAGGACACGTTCGTCCGGGCCTGGCGCAACTTCGACCGTTTCGAGGGGCGGTCCGCGCTGCGGACCTGGCTCTACCGGATCGCCACGAACGTCTGCCTGAACATGACCGCCAGCGCGCAGCGCCGGGTCCGGCCGATGGACCTCGGGCCGGCCGGCAGCGGCACCGCGAGCCACCCCGGCGAGCCGCGTCCGGAGCAGATCTGGCTCGGCCCGGTGCCGGACGACCGGGTGCTGCCCACCGCCGGCGACCCGGCCGAGGTGGTCGCCGGGCGGGAGTCGGTCCGGTTGGCGTTCGTCGCGGCGTTGCAGCACCTTCCGCCGAAGCAGCGGGCCGTGCTCATCCTGCGCGAGGTGCTGGCCTGGTCCGCCCAGGAGGTCGCGGACCTGCTCGACACGTCGGTGGCGAGCGTGAACAGCGCGCTGCAACGGGCCCGCGTCACGATCGCGTCCGCCGACACCGACGCCGAGGTGCGCCGTCCGCTCGACGAGGAGCAGCAGGCGCTGCTGGCCCGCTACGTGCGCGCCTTCGCGGAATACGACCTGACGGCGCTCACCGCGCTGCTGCACGAGGACGCGACGCTGTCCATGCCGCCGGTGCCGCTGTGGATGCGCGGCCCCGACGACATCGTGGCCTGGATGACCGGCACGGGCAGCGGCTGCCGCGGCTCCCGCCTGGTGCCGGTGGCGGCCAACGGCATGCCGGCGTTCGGGCAGTACCGGCGCGACCCCGACTCAGGGCACGTGCCCTGGTCGCTGATCGTGGTCGGGCTCGCCGGCGGCCGGATCACGTCGCTCAACCACTTCCTCGACGCCGAGCGCCTGTTCCCGCTCTTCGGCCTGCCGGACCGGATCGAGGAGGGCGCCGGCCAGCCCGAACAGGCCGGCCAGATCGCGTAGGTCGACGCTCGCGCCCCGGATCTCCAGCCGCCACCCGAACCGCCGGGCGGTCAGCCGGAGTCGGGCCAGGGCCTCGACCGTGACCAGGTCCGGCCGGGTCACGGCGGACACGTCGCAGACCACCACCCCCCGGTCCCGGCCCCGCAACGCCCCGGACAGCTCCGCGCACAGGGCCGCGACGTCCGCGCGGTTCGGTGCCGGACCGGCCAGCCGGAGCACGAAGGTGGTCACGCCGGTCAGACCGGCGTGCCACGCCGTACTCATCGCTCTCGAAGGCGAGGACCATGACCACGTACGCCCGGGTGGGGTTGCCGCGATGGGAGCCGCAGGTCGGGCCGCGCCACACCCACCCGGGGCCGGTACGCGGCCACGCTGCTCGACCGGCACCTCACCGCCGGAACCGTGTGCGCCTGGGCAGCGGTGCAAGGAGGGGCCCCCGCTTAACGCATTCTGCATAGGAGGGGGCCCCTGTTAACAACCGGCGCCCGGATCGACGGGACGGTGCGGGTTCAGGCCGGCCGGGGCCGGTAGCGCACGTCGACAGCGGACGTGGGGCCGTCACCGCCGACCCGGTCCAGGCGGATCGGGACACCGCCGGGGTTGTCGTAGAGGCGGATGCCCTCGCCGAGCAGGATCGGCGCGATGTGCAGGTCGATCTCGTCGATCAGGCCGCGCTGGAGCAGTTGCCGGCCGATGCTCGACGAGAACACCTCGACGTTCCTGCCATCGGCGGCGTCGAGCGCGATCCGCACCGCCTCGGCCGGGTCGCAGTCGAGGAACGTCACGCCGTCGGTGGGCGGCGCATCCTGCGGGTGATGGGTGAGCACGAAGACCCGCCCCTGCCAGGCCCCGCCGTACGGGCGGTGGTAGTTCGGGGCGGCGTCGAAGGCGCTGCGGCCGGCGAGCACCGCGCCGGTGGTGGCGACGTACTCGCCGATCAGACCCGGGCGCATCGTGAAGCCGGTCATCCAGTCCATCTCGTGTCCCGGGCCGGCCACGAAGCCGTCCAACGACATGGTGAAGTGCCAGAGCACCTTGCCCGCCGCGGTCTGCGGCTCGGGGTGGACGCCGGTCGTGGCTGCCGTCATCGATTGCCTCCCGGCCTGTCGACGCAATTTCCTCCGGTCATCTTGCCGGACGCAGTTACATCGACGTTAACTGCTATACCAATCATCGGTGCGCGGCTATATGATCCGCGGTAGCTCATCCCGAAGCCTCACGAAACAGCAGCTCCAGCACGCCTCAGGCCGCGTCCCGCAACGACTGCGTTCGATCTCTCCACGCTGGAACTTGTGCGGGCAATTGCCGTGAGCTGCGCCAGCCTGCCGGAAAGGTGGGAACGGATGACAGCGATCCCGTCCTTGGTCATCGGCATCGCGACCACGGCCACCGAGCGCCGGCAGCTCGCCCAGTTGCTCGGCGGCACCGAGACGTTCCTGATCGTCTCCAGCGCCCACCAGGCCCGCCGGTTCCTCGACCTGGTCCGCCGGCCGGGCCCCCGGGCGCCCGTGGCCCCGATCGCGGCGCCGGCGACCACGATCGACGGACCCGTCCTCACGGGCGCCGAGCCCGAGGGGTCGCCTGCCGGCGTGGTCCCGGCGGAGGCCGACGCCGCCCGGCCGCGTGCCGGGGGCGGGCGGTTGGTCGACGACGCCGCCGGGTCGGCCGGTCCGTCCGCACCGGAGCTGGCCGTCGACTCCGACCGGCGAGTGTTGCGCTGGCGTGATCGGGAGGTCGGGTTGACGCCGCTGGAGCACGACCTGCTGGTCTGTCTCACCGGCACTCCGGGTCAGGTGTGGACGTACGCCCGGCTGCACCGTGCGGTCTGGGGGAACGACCACCTCGGCCGGCGCTCCGACATGCACTCGGTGGTCCGCCGCCTTCGGCACAAGTTGGGCCGCCTGGACGCCACCGCCACGATCCACGCCGTCCGAGGCGTCGGCTTCCGCCTGGCCCCCTCCTGACCGACCCCCCCATCTCGCCCCGGGCAAGTGCGCCGATCTTGCAGATTGTGCCCCCAAAGATGGCTTATGTCCTCTTTGCGGGGGCCGAAAGTGCAAGATCGGGCGGGGCGGGGTGGGGTGGGGGCGGCCCGCCCGGTGCGGGGCACCGGGCGGGCCGTTGGGTCGCTGCTGGAGTTCTGGGTCAGCAGCGGGTGGGGGAGAGGGTGAAGTCCTCCACGGTGGGCGTGGTGGAGTTGATCTTCGTTTGGCGGGTCTGGGGCTTCCAGCCGTCCTTGGCGACGATCAACGTGAGCGGGTTGTTGCGCCGGTCCATCCAGTAGGCGTACGTGCCGTCGGCGTTCGTGGTGAACGTGTAGGAGTTCGCCCACGAGTCGACCTGGACGGTCGCGCCCGGCAGCGGCGCGGTGCCGCCCTGGCAACTCCGGCCGGTGACCGTCCCGGACAGCTTGCCCCAGGTGGTCGGCGGCAGCGCGATCATGGTGACCGCCACCGGCGCCACCGTGTACGGGGTGTTCTCCTTGATGACGACCGACGCCGAGTAGGTGCCCGGCTGGTCCACGTTCGCGGTCATGCCGACCGTGACCGTGACCTTCTCACCCGGTGCCAGCGTGACCTTCGACTTGTCGACGGTCAGCCAGCTCACGTCGGCCGAGCCCTCGGCGCACTCACCGAAGCCGGGCAGGACCTCACTGTCCTTGGTGGCCGTGAAGCCGCCCGACGAGCCGCCGACCTTGTAGAACCCGCAGGCCGCGCCGCCCCGGTAGCGGGGGGCGTTGGCGTTGGGCAGGTTGGCCCAGGAGTTGGTCGCCGGGTCGAACGCGAACCCGGCGTTGGTGATGGCGCCGCCCTGCGACCCGCCGACGACCAGGAGCTTGCCGTTCGCCACCGCGTACGAGGAGGCCCAGTTGTCGGCCGGCGCGTCCGGGATGGCGGTCCAGGCGTTGGCGCCCGGGTCGAAGGCGTAGCCGGCCTTCTGCGAGTTGGTGCCGTCGTTGCCGCCGGTGCAGTAGACGACGCCGTCGATCCCGCCGCAGGACAGGAACGCCACCGACTTCGGGTAGGCCGGCAGCGTCTCCCAGGAGTCGGCGCCCGGGTCGTACCGGACCACCGTGTTGGACATCGGCAGGCAGTTGGCGGTGGTGCAGCCGCCGATCGCGTACAGCTTGCCGCCCGCGACCGCCTGACCGGCCGCCGCCCGGGGCGCCGGGTTGGCCGCCTTCGGCGTCCAGGTGTTCGCCGCCGCGTCGTACGACCAGGTGCCGGCGTCCGGACCGGAGGCGCCCCAGCCGCCGGTGACGACGATCTTGCCGTCGATCACGCCGGCCGTCACGGCGTTGCGGGCGCCGGGCAGGTCGGCGATGCCGGACCAGGACTGCGCGACCGGGTCGTACCGGTAGTTCTTCGCGCTGGACGTGGTGCCGTCGCCGCCGGCGATCGAGTAGACCTTGCCGTCGACGGTGACGACCCGGTTGTCCATCACGTTCGCCGGGTAGCCCGGAATCGCGGTCCACGGGTCCGCGGCCGGCGCGGGGGCCGCCACCGAGGTGGACGACTTGCCGGACGAGCGGGCCGCGAGCGACGTCGCCGCGGTCAGTCGCTGCGCCGGCGCGCCGGTCGAGCCGAGCAGCGCCTGCTCGGAGAGCTGCGAGCCGTCCGCGCGTTGCAGCACGAACCCGCCGTCACGCTCGGAGAACTCGACGTCGACCGGGGCCCCGCCGGTGTTGGTCACCGTGAACGACTTGCTGACCTTGCCGCTGGGCATCCGGGCCGTGCCGGTCAGCGACGTCGGCTGCACCGACAGCTTCCCGGCGGCCAGTTGGAAGTTGGCCGCGGTGGCCCAGTCGGTCTGGACGTCCACCTGCTTGGTCTGGCTGACGTAGTTGCCGGCGCTGGCGGTGAACGGGTGCCTTCCGGTCAGCGACGAGAACATCCAGTAGAAGCCGTCGGGCAGTTCGGTGTCGTCCGGGGTGGCGACCGTGGTGGCCTTCTCCGCCGGGCGGTCCTTGCTGGTCACCGTGGCGCCGTTGACGTAGCCGTTGTCGTTCTTGTCGCGCACGTGGCCGAGGACCAGGCCGCCGTCGACCGGCTTGCAGACCAGCTTGCTGCCGATCAGCACGTTGTCGACCTCCCACCACCACTCCCAGCTCGCGTCGTGGTAGTGGAAGCGCACCCGCACCTGCGACTGGTCCGCCGCCTGCGGGATCGGCACCTCGGTCACCTTGGCGCGCACGTCGGCGGCCTGTCGGAGCACGTTGCTCCAGGTGGTGCCGCCGTCGAGGCTCAGATCGACGTCCGCCCGGTCGCTGTTGAGCCAGTTGTAGTCCTGGTTGAACCGGATCACCGGGGCGCTCACCCCGGTCAGGTCGACCACCGGGCTGACCAGTGAGGTGTCCTGTCGCCCCCCGCTGCCGTAGTTGTCGCTGTCGATGATGGCGAAGTTGCCGCTGCCGCCGGTCAGGTTGCCGCGCTCGCCCTTGTCGTCGAACTCCCAGACCTGGCCGGTGCCGGCGTTGTCCACCACGGACCAGCCGTCCGGCACGCCGGTGCCGTCGAACGTCTCGTAGACGCCGTCGGAGCTGGTGGTGTAGCCGGGCGCGGTGGTGCACGCCTCCGGGTCGGCCGGCACCGCGACGTTCGCGGTCAGGTTGCCGGTGCCGACCGTGACCTCCTTGGTGACGGTCAGGTAGCCGGGGTACTGCGGCTCGACCTTGAGCCGGTACGTCGCCCCGGCCGGCAGCCTCAGGCTGTAGCGACCGGTGGCGGGCGTCGTGTAGTCGGAGATCGGCGTGCCCTCGACGCTCACCTTCGCGTAGAGCGGCCAGCCGTGCCCGGAGCCGTCGGTGACCTGCCCGCCGACCGTGACGCTCGCGACCGCGGTGAGCGTGACGTCGAGCGTGGTGGTCGTGTTCTTGGTGACGGTCGCGGTCAGCGTCCGGCTCGCGTACCCGAAGGCGGAGACGACGACCTGGTAGTCGCCGGCGGGCAGCAGCGAGGAGTAGGTGCCGTCGGCGCCGGTGGTGAGCGTGCGGTCCGCCGCGCCGGTCAGGGTGACCGTCGCGCCGGCGATCGGCGCGCCGGCCGCGTCGGTGACCTTGCCGGCCAGGGTGCCGTTGTCGCCGATCGGGGCGGCGGCGACCAGCGCAAGCGCGTCGAGGCGGCCCTCACCGTAGACGTTGTTGTCGTCGGCGGTGCCACCGCACTGCGTGTCGGCCTTGTCCACCGCCGTGTCGTTGAGCAGCGCGCGGGTCGCCGTGACGTCACCGACCAGGGTAGGCGCCGCCGACCAGAGCAGCGCGATCGCGCCGGCCAGGTGCGGCGCCGCCATCGAGGTGCCGCTGATGCTGGCGTACGAGTTGTTCGGCACGCTGGAGCGCACGTTCACACCGGGCGCCGAGATGTTCGGCTTGATCTCGCCGTTCTGCCCGGTGCCCCGGGAGGAGAAGCTGGCGATGTTGTTGTTGATGTCGTACGCGCCGGCCGAGTAGTTGCTGGCCAGGCTGCCCGGTGAGCCACTGGTCTGGCAGGACGGGCCGTTGTTGCCGTTGGACCAGACGCCGAAGATGCCGGAGGCGGTCCAGGCGTCGGTGACGTCCTCCATGAACGGCTCGTTGGACGGCTGCGTGGTGCCCCACGAGTTGTTGATGATGTTCGGCCGCTTGCTGGCGTCCGGGTTCTGCCCGTTCAGGTCGGTGGGCTCCAGCATCCACTGCCCGGAGGAGATCAGCGCGGCGTCGGTCGGGCAGCACCCGTTGGCGGCGATCCACTTGACCTCGGGGGCGACGCCGATCTGGTTGGCGCCGTCCGAGCCGGCCATGGTGCCCATGGTGTGGGTGCCGTGCCCGTCGGAGTCGCAGGGGGCGCTGGCGCACTCGCCGGCCGCGTCGTACCAGTTGTAGTTGTGGTCGAAGGTGCCGTCGCCGTTGTTGCCCCGGTAGGAGTTCACCAGCGCCGGGTGGTCGTACTGGACGCCGCTGTCGATGCTGGCCACGGTGATGCCGGCGCCCTTGACGCCGTACTGCGACCAGACGTCGTCGGCGTTGATGTTGGCGATGCCCCACTCCAGGGCGTTCGTCGACTTCTCGTTGGTGCCGGGGACGGTCTTCGGCAGCTCGTAGGCGACCGGCGGGTAGATGCCGTCGACCTCGGCGTGCGCGGCGAAGTTCTGCGCCATGGTCAGCGAGCCGCCGCTGACCTTGATGGCGTTGGTGGCCCAGAACGTCTGGTATTTCGTGCCCGAGCGGTCCAGCTCGGCGCGGATCTTCGCCTGGCTGTCGGCGGCGGTCTTCTTCAGCATCGCGGCGACCGCGGCGCCCCGCTGGCCCCAGTCCTTGACCGCGGTGGCCTTGCCCAGGTCGGCCCGGTCGGCGAAGTGGATCCAGAAGTCGCCCTCGCTCTTGCCCTGGAGCTGGTGGGTGACCTCCGGGCGGATCTTGTCACCGGCGGACGCGCCGGTGCCGGTGCCGGCCTGCGCGGGAGCGCCGGTCGCGGCCAGCGTGGTCGCGGCGAGGAGCAGTGCCGCTCCCGCGCTCACCAGCCGCCCGGCCGGACCCCTTCTGTGTGGACGTCTCAGCATCGGTGCTGCCTCCTTGAGGACGACCCGCGGATGATCGAGCCATGACAGAAGGGCCAGGAGCATGCGCTCCCGACTGGTCACACCGGTTTGAGACGAACCCCCAGGCCCCCTAGGCGCCGTGCGGGTCTACGCCGGTCACCTGTGTGGACACTATGATCGACACCAATGGGCGATCAATGACCGCACGTGAGCAACTTGTCACCAACAGGTTTACTGATCGAGGACCTGGTTGACAGTCATTGTCACGGTGGGGGCGCGGTGGCAGCAGACGACACGAACGCGGCCTCCGCCGGCACCGACCCGGCGGAGCGCCCCTTCTCGCTCGTCATCGGCGTGACGCCGTCCCCGGCCGAGCGGCTACGGCTCACCGAGCTGCTGGACGGCGTGGCCCCGCTGCTACTGGTCGCCGACCTGGACGAGCTGCGCGAGTTGATCGCCCCGGGGGAGGATGTCAGGCGAGGGCCCCCGCCTGACACCCCCGGGCCCCCGCCGGACTGCGCGTTGGTGATCGACGCGGCCCGGTCCACCGCCCGCTGGGGCGACCGGGAGGTCGCTCTCACCCGGCTGGAACGCGACCTGCTCACCTGCCTGACCACCGAGCCGGTGCGGGTGTGGGGCTACGCCGAGCTGCACCGCGCGGTCTGGCACGACGCACCGACCCGGCACCGCGCCGACGTGCAGTCCCTGGTCAAACGGCTGCGCCGGAAGCTCGGCGAGCTGGGCACCGGGGTCACCGTCGTCGCGGTGCGCGGCGTCGGCCTACGGCTGACCGACCACCGTCGACCGAGCGTGCGCGGCGGCTGACGGCCGAGAGGGGAAGATGATGGACATGTCACCCTGGCGTTGGCTCCTGGCGGACCAGGTGGGTCCCCACTTCCTCGACGACGACGCGCAACGCGTCCTGCTGGTGGAGACCCGGGCGCTGTTCGCCCACCGGCCGCTGCACCGGCAGAAGGCACACCTGATCCTGTCCGCGCTGCGACACCGGGCGGCGGAGCTCGGCGACCGGGCGCGCCTGGTCCGCGCCGACACCTTCCGCGAGGCGCTCACCGCCCTGGGCGAGCCGGTCGAGGTGGTGCACCCGTCGTCGCGGGCGGCGCTCGCGTTCGCCCGTACCGTCGACGGGCTGACCGTGCTGCCGCCGCGCGGCTTCGTCACCGACCGGGCCGACTTCGCGGCCTGGGCCGACCGGCGGCGCGGCCAGCTCCGGATGGCCGACTTCTACCGGTACGCGCGGGGCCGGCACGGCGTGCTGCGGGACCTGCCCGTCCCGGCGCGCCGCCCGCGCCACCGCACCCCGGCCGAGGTGCCGGCGCCGCCGCCGATCGTCGAGGACCACATCGACGCGCAGGTGCGCCGGGACCTCGACCGCTGGCAGGCCGAGGGGATCCGGTTCGTCGGCCGGGACGCCCCGCGCCGCTACCCGGCCACGCACGCCGAGGCGCGGGCCCGGCTCACCCACTTCCTCGACCACCGGCTGCCGGCGTACGCCGACACCGACGGCGTGCTCGGCGACGGCCTGCTCGCGCGGAGCGTGCTGTCGTCCTCCTTCAACCTCGGCCTGCTCGACCCGGAACCCGCGATCCGGGCCGCCGAGCGCGCCGGCCGCACCGGCGCCGCGCCGCCGGCGGCGGTGCACCGGTTCGTACGCGGACTGTTCGGCTGGCGCGAGTTCCTGTGGCAGCTCTACTGGTACTTCGAGCCGCGCTACCGGGGCGCCGGCTGGCTCGGCGCGAACCGGCCGCTGCCCGGGTGGTTCGACCGGCTCGACGCCGACGCGGTGGAGGCGCGTTGCCTCGCCGACGTGCTCGCCGGCGTACGCGACACCGGGTGGGCGCACCAGACCGCGCGGCTGACCGTGCTCGGCAACTACGGCCTGCAACGCGGCTGGCGCCCCACCGAGCTGGCCGACTGGTTCCGGCGCAGCTTCGTCGACGGCGCCGACTGGGTCATGAACGCCACCGTCATCGGCATGAGCCAGTACGCCGACCTGGCCCGCATCGACACCCACCCGTGGGCGTTCGACGGCGCGCACCTGGACCGGATCGGCGCACCCTGCGGCGGCTGCCGGTACGTGCCGAAGGAGACGCTCGGCGACGACGCGTGCCCGTACACCGGTGGTTTCGAGGCGTTCCTGCACCGCAACCGGGAGCGTCTCGCGGCCGACCCGCGCCTCGCCGCCGAGCTGGCCGAGCGCGCCGACCCGCAGCGCCGCGACGCGGTGCTGGCGCAGGAGGAGAAGCGCGGCGACGAGGCGCCCTGAGCGGTCAGGCCGGCGCGTCCGCCAACGCCGCCAGGAAGTCCGCCACCAGGTCGTCGGTGTCCTCGATGCCGGTGGAGACGCGCACCAGGCCCGCGCCGATCCCGGCCGCGGCGAGCTGCTCGGCGTCCACGATCCCGGCCCACATCGAGCGCGGGTGCACCACCAGCGTGCTGACGCTGCCGAGGCTGGCCGCCCGCTTGGCCAGGCGCAACCCGGCCAGCAGCGCCGCCGCGCCGTCCCGGCCGGCGGCCAGCTCGACGCCGAGCACCCCGCCGAACCCGGTCATCTGCCGCCGGGCCAGCTCGTGCTGGGGGTGCGAGGGCAGCCCCGGGTAGCGGACCCGGGCCACCGCCGGGTGGTCCGCCAACGCCTCGGCCAGGGCGAGCGCGTTGGCGTTGTGCCGCTCCACCCGCAGCGACAGGGTGCGCAGGCCGCGCAGCAGCAGCCAGGCGTCCACCGGGCCGAGCGTGGCGCCGGTGACGATCGACGTGCGCCACACCCGCTCGACCAGCTCCGCGCCGCCGACCACCACCCCGGCGGACACGTCGGAGTGCCCGCCGAGGAACTTCGTGCCGCTGTGCCAGACCAGGTCCGCGCCGGCCGCCAGCGGACGCTGGTTCACCGGGGTGGCGAACGTGTTGTCCACCACCACCAGCGCGCCGGCCGCGTGCGCCACCTCGACGACGGCGGCCAGGTCGGTCAGTTCCAGCAGCGGGTTGCTCGGCGTCTCCACCAGCACCAGCCGGGTCTCCGGCCGCAGCGCCCGCGCGAACGCGTCGGAGTCGGTCTGGTCGACCTGGGTGCAGTCCACGCCGAAGCGTGGCAGCAGCCCGGTGGCCAGCGAGGTGGTGCCGCCGTACGTGCTGCGCTGCACCACCACGTGGTCGCCGGCGGCGAGCAGCGCCAGCGCGACAGTGCTGATCGCGCCCATCCCGGACGCGGTGACCAGCCCGGTCTCCGCGCCCTCCAGTCCGGCGACCACGGCGGCCACCTGCGCGTGGTTCGGGTTGCCGTAGCGGGTGTAGAACGTGCTGCCGCGCGCCTCGGTGGCGATCTCGGCGAACCGCTCGTCGGACTCGGCGCTGAAGGTGGCGCTCTGCACGATCGGCGGCGCGACCGCCCCGCCGGGGACCAGGCCGTCGTCGCCGTGCACCGCTGTGGTGCCGAACCCGGTCATCCGCGCGCCACCCGGTCCACCAGCGCGCGGTAGCTGCCCAGCGTGGTGAACTCCGGCAGCGTCAGGTCGCTGCCGTGGCGCTGGCGCAGCACGGTGACCAGCCGCAGCGCGCGCAGCGAGTCGCCGCCGGCGGCGAGGAAGCCGGCCTCCGGGTCGCGTGGCGCGGTGCCCAGCACCTCCTGCCAGGCCGCCGCCACCCGGCCCGCCCACCGCTGCCGCGCGTCCTCGGCGGCCACCGGCGACGGTGCGGCCACCGACGGCAGCGGCGCGTCCGGGTCGGCCGCCAGCAACCGGCGGAAGCCGTCGGCCAACGCGTCCACCCGGTCGGCCGGGACGTGCCGGTGGTCGTACTGGACCATCAGCCCGAGCCGCCCGGCGTCCAGCTCGGCGTCGACGGCGAGGCTGAACGCGACGTCCACGGTGACGCCCCGGCTGTCCACGATGCGGCTGCCGTCACCGGCCGGACGCGGCGGCGGGAAGTGCGTCCAGTTGAAGAAGTGGTCGAAGCGCGGACCCGCGCCGCCGGCCCGGACGATCTCGGCGAGCGGGAAGCGGTGGCGTCCCATCAGCTCCCGCTCGGCCCGCCACGCCTCGGCGGCCAGCTCGGCCACCGACCGGCTGCCCAGCGCGATGCGCACCGGCAGCGTGTTGAGGAACAGCCCGAGCGTGTCGGCGCTGCCCTCGCCCTCCGGCCGGCCGCCGACGACCAGGCCGCTGACCACGTCGTCCCGGCCGGCCAGCTCGCCGAGCAGCCGCAGGTGCACGGCGAAGAGCCAGGACTTGACCGGCACCCCGGCGTCCCGGGCGCCAGCGGCGACCCGCTCGGTGGTGCCGGCCCGCAGCGGCACCCGCTGGGTGGTGGTGGTCCGCGGCCGTGCGCCACCGACCAGCAGCGGCGCCGCGGCACCGGCGCCGTCCAGCCAGAACCGGCGGGTCGCCGGGTCGGCCAGCGCCGCCCGCTCGGCCGCCACGTACTCCCGGAACGGCAGCCCGGCGTCGATGGGCGCGGGCGTGCCGGCCCGCTCCCGGTCGTACCCGGCGAGCAGGTCGGCCAGGAACAGGTGCAGGCTCCAGCCGTCGAGGACGGCGTGGTGCTCGGCGACCAGCAGCGTGAACCCGTCGCCGCCGGTGCGGACCGCGTGCAGCCGCAACAGCGGCGGCCGGGTGAGGTCGAACGGGCGGCGGCGCTCCTCGGCGACCAGCGCGTCGATCCGGGCCCGGCGGGCCGGCGCGTCGAGGCCGGTCAGGTCCGTCACCGGCAGGTCGACCGGCACCCGCGCGTGCACGAGCTGCAACGGCTCGGCGTACGCGCCGAGCGCGAAGCCGGTGCGCAGCACCGGGTGCGCGTCCACCAGCGCGGCGAGCGCCCGGCGCAGCGCCGGGGAGTCCAGCGGCGCGGCCACCTCGTGCGCGGTGACGTTGTGGTAGACGGCCGGGTCGCCGGTCAGCTCGCCGTGGTAGACCATGCCGAGCTGGAGCGCGGTCATCGGGTACGCGTCGGCCAGCCCGTCCGGCAGCCGCTCCCGGTCGGCGGCGCCGACCAGGGCGAACCGCCCCTGGTCCGCGGCCGGCTCGGGCACGACGCCGTCCAGCGTGATCCGGCCGTGCGCCACCAGCTCCCGGATGGTCTGGTGGGTGAAGATGTCGTTGAGCTGGAACGACAGCCCGCGCTTCTGCGCCGCCACCTGCATCTGGATGCTGCGGATGGAGTCGCCGCCGAGCGCGAAGAAGCTGTCCGTCACGCCGAACGTGGCCACGCCGAGCACCTCGCGCCACGCCTCGACCAGGATCTCCTCGGCCCGGTTCGCGGGTGTCGCCGCCGGGTCGCCGGCCGGTCGCTCCGGTGCGGGCGCGGGCAGCGCCGCCCGGTCGAGCTTGCCGTTGCGGGTCAGCGGCAGCTCGTCCAGCACCACCACCGCGGCCGGCACCAGGTGCGCCGGCAGCCGTTCGGCGAGCCACTCCCGGGGCGGCGCGACGGATCCGGTCGCCGGGGCGGTGTCCGCCACCGCGTCCGAGGTGGCGGCGTACTCCGGGCGGACCGCGTGCAGGGTGTGCCGGTCGGTGCCGGCCAGTAGGTCGTCCTGGCGGGTGACCACGGTGAAGCCCCGCTCCTCCAGCACCGCCACCAGCTCGGCCAACCGGCCGGCGGTGGCGGTGCCCGGCGCGTCGTGCACCTCCATGGCGACCTGCGCGACCAGCGGCCAGTGCCGGTCGTCCAGTCCGGCCAGGACGTCCGCCTCGGCGCGCTGCACGTCGATCTTCAACAGGTCGATCCGGGCCGGTGCCAGCTCGTCGAGCACGGCCGACAGCGGTCGGACCGGCACGGTCAGCTCCCGGCCGGCGAAGCGCTCGGCGAGCAGCTCGTCGGCCCGGTCGAGCAGCACGTCCCGCTCACCCGCGCCGGCGTCGCGTTCGTTGGCCAGGTACCGCTTGATCACGCCGATCTCGGCGTCCGGGTCGGCGTACGCGGCGTGGCCGGACATCATCGAATAGCCCGGGTAGTAGGTGAACGAGACCTCGCCGGGCTTCCGGGACAGCCCGTGCGCGTGCACCGTGGCCGGCACGCCGAACTCGGCGACGTTGCGGCGCAACGCCTCCACCACGGTCGGCACCGGCTCGAACGCGTGGATCGTCGCGTCCGGACAGACCTGGTGCACGAAGAGCGAGAACATGCCGATGTTCGCGCCCACGTCCAGCACCGTCGCGCCGGGGCGCAGCACGATCCCGTCCCGGAGGTAGACCCGCTGGGTGAAGATCTCGTCGTACAGGTAGCGGGTCTCGTGCGGGTTGATCCCGGTGACCCGGGTCAGGTCCAGCGCGGCGCCGGCACGGGGCCGGACGTAGGCCACCAGCCGGTCGCCGTACCCGTCGTCGTCGCGGGCGACCACCGCGGCGTCGGCGACCTCCGGGTGGCCGCGCAGCACGGCGGCGACCTCGCCCGGCTCCACCCGGAAACCGTGGATCTTCACCTGGTCGTCGAGCCGACCCAGGTAGCGCAACCGCCGCTCGGCGTCGAAGCGGACCCGGTCACCGGTGCGGTAGACCCGCTCGACGCCGCCGTCGGGCAGCGGCAGCGCCACGAACCGGCGGGCGGTCGCCTCCTCGTCGCCGAGATAGCCGTCGGCGAGCTGCGGGCCGGCCACACACAGCTCCCCGGCCACGCCGGGCGGCACCGGGCGCAGCCGCTCGTCGAGCACCCGCACCGCGACGCCCGGCAGCGGCCGGCCGATCGTCGGTGGGTCGCCGGCCCGGATCTCCGCCGCGGTGCTGTCCACCGTGCACTCGGTCGGGCCGTAGAGGTTGACCGCGCGCACGCCCGGCAGCGCCGCCACCTCGGCCCACAGGTCCTCGGGCACGGCCTCGCCGCCGAGCAGCAGCAGCCCGGGCAGCCGGGCGTCCCCCGCGCCGGCGAGCAGGATCCGCAGTTGCGACGGGGTCAGGTCGAGCACGTCCACCCGGTGCGCGGCCAGCGCGCCGGCGAGCGCCGCGCCGTCGCGCCGCACGCCCTCCGGCACCAGGAACAGGCCGCGCCCGTGCGCGAGTTGCACGAGCTGCTTCACCGAGGCGTCGAACGTCAGCGGCGCGTTCACCGCCACCCGCAGGCCGGGCGGGCTGCTCGCGTACACCGTCTCCTCCAGCGCGCCGGTCAGGTGCGCGGCGGCGGCGTGCGACACCCGCACCGGCCGCGGCGTGCCGGTCGAGCCGGAGGTGAAGATGACGTACGCCGGGTCGGTCGGGGCCGGCGCCGCCGGCGGCGGGCCGCCGGCCGCGACCAGCTCGTCCACGGACACGGTCGCCGGGCCGCCGAGGCCGATCACGCACTCCGCGCCGACCGCGCGCACCTGCGCGGCCAGGCGTGGCGCCGGGGCGTCCGGGTCGAGCGGCACGAACACCGCGCCGGCCCGCAGCACGCCGACGAACGCCACCACGGTCTCCCGGGACCGGGTCGCGAGCACGCCCACCGGCGCGCCGGTCAGGCCGCGCGCGGCGAGCGCCGCGGCCACCCGCGCGGCCCGCCGGTCCAGCTCCTCGACCGGGTACGCGCCGTCCGCCGCCACCACGGCCGGGGCCTGCGCCGCCATCGTGGCCAGGCCGGCGTCGAGCAGGTCGGCGAGGGTACGCGCCGGCGCCGTGGCCGCCGTTCCGCCGGCCCCGGACAGCCAGCTCGCCTCGCCGGCGCCGAGCACCGCCAGCGGCGCGTCCCCGGCCAGCGCGGCCGGCAGGCTGCGCAGCACCGCCACCAGCGAGTCGAGCAGCCACTGCCCGCCGGTGACCCGGAGCGTGACCTCGCCCTCGCCGGTGCCGATGCCGTCGCCCTCGCCGTCGCCGTCGCCCTCGCCGTCGCCGTCGCCCTCGCCGTCGCCGTCGCCCTCGCCGTCGCCGGTGCCGTCGCCGGTGAGCACGGTGAGCCGGGGGCCGGTCGGCGGCGGCGGGACGGGCACCTCGGCGGTCACCGCGCCCAGGGCGGCGAGGGTGTCCGGTGCGACCGTCGGCTGCACCGCGAACCCGGCGACCGCGCCGGTGCTGTCGTCGACCGGGTCGACCAGGTGGAACGTCTCGTCGGCGGCGGCCTCGGCGGCGCGTACGGCGGCCAGCAGCTCGGCCGGCGCGGCCGGCAGCGGCAGGGCCAGCCGCAGCGGGCCGTAGCCGCCCAGCGGACCGACCACGGCGGCGGTGCCCTCGGCCCGGCGGCCGTCGTGCCAGCGGGCCAGCACCAGGTCCGACTCCTCGGCCCCGTCCGGCGCCTCGGCCCGGCGGGCGACCGCGACCGCCCAGGCGGCCAGCAGCACCGTCTCGGCGGGGCAACCGGCGGCCTCGGCGATGCCGGCCAGGTCGGCGGCGGGCAGCGTGCCGGTGACCACCGCGCCCGGGTCGTCACCGTGCGGCTCGACCAGCCGGGCGGCCGGGGCGACCGGCGCGGGCGCCGGCGCGGCGTCCCGCTCCTCCACCTGCCACTCGGTGACGTCGAGGAACTGCAACGCCTCCTCGTCGGCCGGCGGCAGGTCACCCGCGTACGCCCCGGCCAGGTCGGCCAGGACCAGGCGCAGGCTGGCCGGGTCGGCGACCAGCGGGGTGGCGGCCAGCTCCAGCGCGTCGTCGGTGAGCGTCACCGACAGCTCGCCCTGCGCGCCGACGGTGACGGTCCGGTCGTCGTCCACGTCCTGCAACGGCACCCGCAGGCCCGGGTGGTGCACCAGGGTCAGCCGCAGCGCCTCGTGCCGGGCCACCACCGCGTCCACGGCGGCCTGCAACCGGGCCGCATCGAGCGGCCGGTCCAGCCGCACCCGGGCCCGGACCAGATCCTGTTTGCCGGCCCAGGCCAGCCGCTGGACCGGGGACAGCCGGTATCCGTTCACCACACACTCCGGTTGACGTAGAGGTCGGACATGGCGACCAGGATCTGCCGGTCGCCGGTGAAGGGTTCCCGGCCGTGGGTGGCCAGGAAGTTGTCCACCACCAGCACGTCGCCGCGCCGCCAGGGCACGGAGATCGCGTGCTGCCGGTACAGCTCGCGGATGCCGCCGACCACCTCGTCCTCGATCGGCTCGCCGTCGCCGTAGTGGGCGTTGCGGGGCAGCCCCTCCGGGCCGTACTCGCGTCTCAGCGCGGCGGCCACCTCGGGCGGCATGTTCGACACGTGGAACAGGTGGGCGTGGTTGAACCACACCGTCTCGCCGGTACGCGGGTGGACGGCCGTCGCCTGCCGCCGCGCCACGGTCCGCAGCCCGTCGGCGCCCAGCCAGGTGAACTCCGTCGCCGAGGCGGCGCAGTATGCCTCCACCGCCGCCCGGTCGGTGGTCTGGAACGCCTCCTGCCAGGGCAGGTCCAGGTGCGGGCCGTAGTTGCGCACGTAGCGGACGCCGTCGCGGGCGAACCGTTCCCGCACCTCCGCCGGGATCAACGGGGTGATCACCCGCTCGGCGGCCAGCGGGGTCGCGCCGCCGCTGCCGGTGGCCGGCTGCGCGCAGTGGAAGTAGAGGTGCGTCGGCCAGTTGTGCGAGTACGACATCTCGTGGTGCAGCGGGATCCACTGGGCGGCGTTGAACTCGGTGGAGGTGAACACCTTGTCGGCCACCTCGTGCCGGGGCGCGGCCCGCTCCAGGTAGCCGAGCAGGTCCGGGCCGACCGCCCGGGCCGCCCGGCCGAAGTCGTCGGCGCTGCGCACGTCGAAGCCGCGGAAGAAGACCGCGGCGTGCCGGTCCAGGTCGGCCAGCAGCTCGGCCCGCCGCCCGGCGAGCCAGCCGGCCAGGTCGAGGTCGGGCACGGCGGCCTCGACAAGCAGCACGAAGTCGTCCGGGCCGAGCGTGCGGCGGGTCACCGGCGCGGTGACCGTGCCACCAGCGGCACGGCGGCGGGGTCCGGGGGCGCTCATGACGCACCGTCCTCGGTGTGCAGCTCCGGCGCCGCGACCGGGTCGGACATCGCGGTGAGGATCCGCCGGGGCGGGGTGAACGGCTCCCGGGCGTGCGCGGCGAGCATGTTCTCCACCAGCAGCACGTCCCCCTCGTGCCAGTCGAACGAGCGGGTCTCCGCGGCGTACGCGGCGCGCAGCTCGGCCAGCACGTCGTCTCCGATGGGCGTGCCGTCGCCGTACGCGGTCTGGTAGGGCAGGTCCTCATCGGCCAGCGCCGCCCGCAGCCCGGCGCTCACGTCCGCCGGCAGCGAGGTGACGTGGAAGAACAACGCGTGGTTGAACCAGGTGCGTTCCCCGGTGACCGGGTGCCGTCGCACCGCCGGGCGCACCTGCCGGGTGCGCAACTGCGTCTCGCCCACCCATTCCACGTCGATCAGCGCCCGCGCGCAGTACGCCTCGACCTCGGCACGGGAGTCGGTCTGGAACGCGGTCTGCCAGGACAGGCTGATGCCGGGCAGGTAGTTGCGCCGGTAGAGCACGCCCCGTCGCGCGAACCCGTCGACCGTCTCCGGGCGCAGCCGGGCCAACACCCGGCGGCTGTCCGCCAGCGGCGTACGCCCACCGGCGGCCGGCGCGACCTCGCAGTGGAACACGATGCGCAGCGGCCAGGTGACCGTGTACGACTGCTCGTTGTGCAGCACGATCGGCTGGTCGGCCGGGTGTTCGGTGGAGGTGTAGACGCCGTCGGCGACCCGGCTGCGCGGCGAGGACCGTTCGCCGTAGGCCAGCACGTCGCCGGAGAGCGCGCCCATCACGGTGCGGAAGTCGTCCGCGCCGGCCACCGCGAAGCCGCGGAACAGCACCGCGCCGGCGCGGCGGGCCAGCTCGTCCACCTCGTCGCGGTGCCCGGCCAGCCAGCCGGCCAGGTCCACGTCGGGCACATTGGCCCGCACCAGCGCCGGCAGCGGGCCGCCGGGCCAGTCCGGTCGTACGTCCACCAGGTTCCGTTCCCGGCCGCGGCGGGGGACGGGCCGCGCGACCCGGATCTGATCGGTCATCTCTCACTCCCAGCGGTGTCGACGCAGTCGGCCAGACTGCGCCGGGGGTCGGCGGCGGCGGTGCGCAGCAGCGCGGTGAGGCGGCGGTGCCAGGCCGCCACCGTGTCGTGGTCGCACAGGTCGGTGCGGTAGGTCCAGAGCGCCGCCAGCCCGCCGCGCCTGTCGTCCAGCCAGAGCGTCAGGTCGAGGCGGGCGGTGTCCGGGGTCAGCTCGACGCCGGTGAACGCGCCGCCGGCGACGCTGCGGTGCCGGGCCGGTGGGGCGTTCTGCACCCCGAACGCGACCTGCACCAGCGGGTTGCGGTCCGCCCGGCGGACCGGGCGCAGCCGCTCGACAAGCCTGTCGAACGGGACGTCCTGGCGGGCGGCGGCGAACAGCGTGGCCCGACGCGCCTCGGCGAGCAGGTCGGCGAAGCTCCGGTCCGGGGCCGGGCGCAGGCGCAGCGGCAGCGTGTTGACGTGGCACCCGACGCCGCGTTCGGCGGCCACGCTGGTGCGCCCGGCGAAGGCGACACCGACCAGCAGGTCGTCCCGGCCGGTTTCCGCGCCGAGCAGCGCGGCGAACGCGGCCAGCCCCACCATGTGCAAACTGACCCGGCGCGTCCGGGCCAGCTCCCGCACCGCCGCCGCGGTCGTCAGGTCCACCGTGGTCCGCAGCGCGGCGCCGCGCCGGGCCGGGTGGTTAGCAGGGGGCCCCTGCTCTACCGCAGGCGTTAAGCGGGGGCCCCTCCTTATCTCCAGGAGGGTGGGGGCGCCGCGCAGCTCGCGGAGCAGCTCGTCGAGCGCGCGGCGGCCGGCGGGGCCGGCGAGCCAGGCGTGCTGCGCGGCGGCGAGGACGGCCGGCCCGGGCGCCGGCTCGGCGGGCGCGTCCGGGTCGTCGTAGGACTCCGCGAGGTCGCGCACCAGCACCCCGAACGACCAGTCGTCGGCGATCGCGTGGTGCGCCACCAGCAGCAGCGCCTCCGCCCGGCCGGCGGCGTCGGGCACCAGGCAGGCGCGCAGCAGCGGCCCGGTCGCCAGGTCCATCGGGTCGGCGGTGGCCCCGGCGGTCAGCCGGGCGAGCCGGTCGTCGAGCGCGGTGCCCGGCTCGGGCGGCGCGACGACGAGGTCCGGTCGGGCGTCCGGGCGGACCACCTGCACCGGCCCGTCCGGCCCGGCGGCGAGGACGGTGCGCAGCGCGGGATGCCTGTCGACCACCCGGTGCAGCGCCCGGGTCAGCCGGTCCGCCTTCAGTGGCGCGGCGAAGCGGACCGCGAACGCCAGCAGGTAGGACGTGTCGGCCGGGTCGAGCCGGTGCAGGAACCAGAACCGCCGCTGCGCCGCGGACAGCGGCGCCGGCCCGTCCCCGGTCGGGGATCCGGCCGCTGCCGGCCCGGGGTCGAGCCGGGCCGCCGGGTGGCCGGCAGCGCCCGGACCGTCGGGCCGGTGCGCCGGTTCACCCCGGGGCGGGGCGAGCGCGTCGAGGCGGGCGGCGAGCGCGGCGACGGTCGGGTGGGCGAACAGGTCGCCGGGGTCGACCCGGTGGCCGGTCACGTCGGTCAGCCGGGTGGCGCACCGGACGGCCAGCAGCGAGTCGCCGCCGAGCGCGAGGAAGTCGTCGTCCGGGCCGGTGACCGGCACCCCGAGCAGGTCCCACCAGACCTCCGCCACCACGGCGGCGGTGCCGTCGAGCGAATCGTGGTCGGCGGCGGAGCCGAGGTCCGGCGCGGGCAGGGCCGCCCGGTCCACCTTGCCGTTGGGGAGCGTCGGCAGCCGGTCCAGCCAGACCACGGCCGCCGGCACCAGCGGCGCCGGCAGCACCTCGGCCAGCCGGGCCCGGACGTCGTCGCGCCGGTCCCCGACCAGGTAGCCGACCAGCAGCGGGTCCCCGCTCGGGCCGGGCCGGACGGCGGCGGTCGCCTCGCGCACGCCGGGCAGGGCGGCGAGCCGGGCGGCCACCTCGCCCAGCTCGATCCGGTAGCCGCGCAGCTTCACCTGGTCGTCCAGCCGGCCCAGGTAGGCGAGCTGCCCGTCCGGGCGCAACCGGACCCGGTCCCCGGTGCGGTACATCCGCTCGCCCGGCCGGAACGGGTCCGGCCGGAACCGGGCCCCGGTCTCCGCCGGCCGGTCCAGGTAGCCGCGGGCCAGCCCGGCGCCGGCCAGGTACAACTCACCCGCCTCGCCGGGCGGCACCGGCCGCCCGTCCGGGTCGAGCACGTACGCCCGGGTGCCCGGCAGCGGACGGCCGATCGGCGGGTCACCGCCGTCGCGCGGCACCTCGGCCCAGGTGGAGTACGTGGTGTCCTCGGACGGGCCGTAGAGGTTGCACAGCCGGCGCACGTGCGGACGCGCCCACACCCGGGCGGCCAGCGCGGCGGTCAGTGGCTCACCGGCCAGGCAGACCGTGCGGACGCCGGGCGGCAGCGCCCCGGCGGTGAGCAGTTCGCCCATCGCGGCCGGCACGGTGTTGACGAGCGTGACCGGCAGCCGGTCCGCGCCCGGCGCGGCGAGCGCCAGCACGTCGTCGACGAGCAGCACCCGGCCGCCCCAGGCGAGCGGGCCGAAGATCTCGAAGACGGAGAGGTCGAAGCAGACCGAGGTGGCGGCGAGCATCCCACCCAGCTCGGTGTCGTCGAAGGTCTGCCGGACCCAGTGCAGCAGCGTCGACGCCGAGCGGTGCTCGATGGCCACGCCCTTGGGGCGTCCGGTGGAGCCGGAGGTGTAGATGACGTACGCCAGGTCGTCCGGGGTGGCCGGCGTCGCCGGGTCGGTGGCGTCACCGGTCGGGTCGAGCCGGTCCACGAGCACGGTCGGGCCGGGGAACCGGTCGGCGAGGCCGGTGGTGGTCAGCACCAGCCGCGCCCCCGAGTCGGCGGTCATGAACGCCACCCGGGCCGCCGGGTACGCCGGGTCCAGCGGCACGTACGCGGCTCCGGCCTTGAGCACCGCGAGCAGCGCGACCACCAGCTCCGGCGTACGGGGCAGGCAGACGCCGACCCGGTCGCCGCGCCCGACCCCCCGCGCCAGCAGCGCCCGGGCCAGCCGGTTCGCCGCCTCGTCGAGGTCCCGGTAGGACAGCGTGGTGTCGCCGTGCCGGACCGCGTCCGCGGCCGGGGTGCGGGCGGCCTGCGCGGCGACCATCCGGTGCAGGCAGTCCACCGGCGCCGGGGCGGGGCCGGCCCGGCGGGCGGCGGCGCGGCGGGTCGGGCCGGCGGGCCGGGCGGGCGCGCTCACCGGGAACCACCGCCGGTCACGGCCGCGAGGCGGCGGTCCGCCTCCTCCTGGATGCGGTCCTTGTCGGCGAGCACGACCCGGCCCGGGTCGTTGTCCGGCAGTTCGTCCTCCAGCCGCCGGATCCGCCGGTACGCGATGCCGCCGGCGGCCAGCGCGAGCGCGCAGAGCCCGGCCAGGATCGCGGCCAGCGCCATGCCCCGGCCGGGCCCGGTGCCGACCAGCCCGGCGAGCGGGCCGCCGGGCCGGGCCAGCGGGGCGAGCACGTGCTCGGCGAGCGGCCCGGCGCTGAGGAACCCGGCGGGCACCATCAGCCAGGACAGCATCTGGGCCATGGCGAGCACCCGGCCCTGGAGTTCGAGGCCCACCTTGGCCTGCACGATCGCCAGCCAGTGCGTGTTCACCAGCGCGGTGGCCAGGCCCATGCCGAACAGGCCGAGCGCCGGGAACAGCGGGTCCGGCCGGAGCCCGACGGTGAGCAGCGAGACGCCGAGCAGCACGACGCTGGCCAGGATGCCCGTGGTCCGCCGGGCGGTGCCGCCCCAGACGCCCATCAGCACCGACCCGACGACCATGCCGACGCCGCTGGCGGCGAGCACCCGGCCGAGCACCGCCGGATCGCCGAAGGAGAGCGCCAGCGGGGTGACCAGCACCTCGACCATGGCGAAGAAGTAGTTCAGCGACGCGACCAGGACGACCAGGGCGACCAGCCCGTGCCGCCGGACGATGAACCGCCAGCCGCCCAGCACCTCACGCCGGAACGGCTCCTCCCGGCGCACGAAGAGCGTGTCCGGGAAGCGGACCGACAGCGTCACGGTGACCGCGACCGCGAAGGTGACCAGGTCGATCACCACGATGCCGCGCAGCCCGACCGCGAGCACCAGCGCGCCGCCGACCAGCGGGGCCAGCACGGTGCTGGTGGCGGTGCCGAGCGAGACGATGCCGTTGGCCCGCCCGTAGTAGCGCTTCGGCACGAGTTGGGTGACCGCCGCCTGGTAGGCGGGTTGCTGGAACGCGGTGGCCACGGCCGTGACGGTGATCGCGGTGAGGATGTGCCACAGGTGGAGCTGACCGAGCCAGAGCAGCAGCGCCAGGCTCACCGTGCCGGTGGCGGCCAGGCAGTCGGCCAGCACCATGATCCGGCGGCGGTCCCACCGGTCGGCGAGCGCGCCGGCGATCGGTGACAGCACCACGGCCGGCAGCAGCGCCAGCACGGTGGCGGTGGCGAACAGCGACACCGAGCCGGTGCGCTGGTAGACCCACAACCCCATGCCGAACGCGGTCAGCCCGCTGCCGATCAGCGACACGAGTTGGCCGATCGCGACCAGATAGAACACCGCCAGGCTGGGCGCCGCCGTCCGCCGGGGCGCGACGTCCGCCGGAGACGCCGCCGCCGGAGCGGTCCGGGCCGTCCCGTCCGGCTGCGCCGACGCGGGTACGGCGGCGCGCCGGTCCGCCTCCGCCGGCTCCGGTGCGGCGGTGGAACCGTCCGGCTCCGCAGGCGCGGCGGCGCAGTGCGCCAGGATGATTCCGGCCAGCTCGGCCGGCTGGTGCTTGGCGAAGTAGTGCCCGGCGCCGTCGATCACCTCCAGCGACACCCGGTCGGCGAAGAACTCCCACTCCAGGTAGCGCTCCTGGTAGAGCTCGGTGGCCCGGTCACCGCCGCCGACCACGCAGACCAGCGGCGCGGACAGCTTCGCCGGCAGGCCGGCGGCGTAGACGTCGGTGTAGTAGTCCTCGCCCCGGGCCGCGTCGGCCAGGACGACCCGCATCACGAAGTCCTTCTCGGCCGCGTCGAAGACCTCGGTGAAGAAGCCCATCGCGCGCAGCGACTCCAGCGTGCGCCGCTTCGACGCCCAGCGCTCCACCGGAAACCACCGGCGCAGCCAGCCGAACACCCGACCGGGCAGCCGGGGGGCGGGGAAGTGCGCGCCGATCACCACGCCGGTCACCTCGACGCCCGCCGCCTCCAGGCGGCGGGCCAGTTCGACCGCCTCGGCGCCGCCCACGCAGTGCCCGTACACCGCGACCGGCCCGGTGAGCTGCCCGACCACCTCGGCCACGCAGCGGTCCACCAGCTCGTCCAGGTCGAGCATCGGCTCGTCCGGGCGGTTCAGGTCGTGCCCGGGGCGTTCCAGCGCGTAGAGCGACACCCCGGCCGGCAGGGCGTCCGCGAGCGGCTGGAAGGTGATCGCGGAGCCGCCGCCGAACGGTACGCAGAGCAGCGTCAACGTGGTCGTCGTGCCCGGCCGGGCCGGCGTCAGCTCGTGCAGCAGCTTCCCGGCCGAGCCGCCGGTGGCGTCCAGGTGCTCGGTCAGCGCCCGGATGGTCGGATGGCGGAACAGGTCGAGCACGCTGATCGCCGGGTCGCTGCCGGCCAGCGCCTTGATCGCCCGGAACGAGTCGCCGCCCAGGTCGAAGAAGTCGTCGTCGATGCCGACCCGGTCGTAGCCGAGCACCTCCGCCCAGCGGCGGGCCAGCGCCGCCCGCAGCGGGGTGTCCGGCTCACCGGCGCCGGCCGCCGCGCGGTCGCGGCGGGGCGCGGGCAGCGCCGCCCGGTCGACCTTGCCGTTGGCGTTGAGCGGCATCCGGTTCAGCGGCACGAACGCCGACGGCACCATGTAGTCCGGCAGCCAGGCCCGCACGAACGCCCGCCACGGCGCCGGGTCGGCGGCGAAGTCGGCGGTCAGCTCGCTCCCGGTGTCGGGCTCGGGCCCGTCGGCCAGGGTCAGGTAGGCCACCACGGCCTTCTCGCCCGCGTCCTCGCGGACCACCACGGCGGCGTCGCGGACCACGTCGTGGCGGCGCAGCACCGCCTCGATCTCGCCCAGCTCGATCCGGAACCCGCGCACCTTCACCTGCGAGTCGCCCCGCCCGAGGAACTCGATCCGGCCGTCGGCGAGCCGGCGGCCGAGGTCACCGGTGCGGTAGAGCCGGCCGACGCCGTCCGGGTCGGGCACGAAACGCGCGGCGGTCAGCGCCGGGTCGCCGTGGTAGTCGCGGGCCAGTCCCGGCCCGCCCAGGTGGATCTCGCCGGGCACGCCGACCGGGACCGGACGCGACGCCGCGTCGAGCAGGTGCGCCCGCATGTTGCCGATCGGCCGGCCGATCGTGGGCCGGGTCTCGTCGGGGGTGACCCGGTCCATGGTGGCCCAGACCGCGGCCTCGGTCGGGCCGTACAGGTTCCACAGCGCGTCGACCCGGCCGGCCAGTTGCCGGGCCAGCGGCGCGGGCACCGCCTCGCCGCCGCAGACCGCGGTGAGCCCGGGGGTTCCGGCCCACCCGGACTCGATCAGCAGCCGCCAGGTCGTCGGCGTGCCCTGGGCCAGCGTGACCCGCTCGGCGGCGAGCAGCGCGGCCAGCCGGGACGCGTCGTAGGCGACGTCCCGGTCCACCAGCAGCATGCGGGCGCCGACCACCAGCGGCAGGAACAGCTCCGGCACGGACATGTCGAAGGCGAAGCTGGCCATCGCCAGCATGGTGCCGTCGCGGGTCAGGCCGGGCCGCTCGCGCATCGCGGCGAGCGTGTTGACCACCGCGCCGTGGGTGACCCGGACGCCCTTGGGCCGGCCCGTCGAGCCGGAGGTGTAGATCAGGTACGCCAGGTGGTCCGGCCCGACCGACGGCGGGGGCACGGTGTCCGGCTCCCCGGCCGCGTCCGGTGTCAGCACCGTGCCGTCGAACCCGAACCGGTCGATCAGGCCCGCCTCGGTGACCAGCACCGGGGCCCCGCTGTGCGCCAACACGTACCGTTGTCGTTCCACCGGGTACTCCGGGTCCACCGGCACGTACGCCCCGCCGGCCTTGAGCACCCCGAGCAGCGCGATCGGCAGGTCGGGCGAGCGGGGCAGGCAGACCGCGACCGGCACGTCCGGGCCGACGCCGGCGCGGCGCAGCCGGTGCGCCAGCCGGTTGGCGCGCGCGTCGAGCGTGGCGTAGTCGAGCGTGGTGCCGCCGAACGTCACGGCCGGCCGGTCGGGACCCGCCGCCACCTGGTGGGCGACGAGGTCGACGAGCGTCGGCACCCGGCCGGGCGGGGTGTCCCAGCCGGCCGGCGTGTCGGTGTCGTTCCACCCGGCGAACCGGGCGTGTTCGGCCTCGGTGAGCAGCGGCAGCGCCGCCAGCCGGGTGTCCGGGGCGGCGACCGCGGCGGCGAGCAGCGTCTCCAGGTGGCCGACCATCCGCTCGGCGGTCGACGCGTCGAACAGCGCGGTGTTGTATTCCAGCCGGAATCGCAGTCCCTCGGCCACCTCGTACGCGTACAGCGCCAGGTCCTGCTGGGCGATGCCGGGCTCCACCGCGAACGGGGTCATCCGCACCCCGGCCGCGTCGGTGTCCCGCTGCTCGGGCACGTTGAGCAGGTTGAACATCACCTGGAACAGCGGGTTGCGGCTCAGGTCGCGGGGCGCGTCGACCAGATCCACCAGCCGCTCGAACGGCACCTCCTGGTGCGCGTACGCGTCCAGCGCGGTGCGCCGGACCCGCCCGAGCAGCTCGGCGAAGGTCCAGTCGCCGTCGAGCACGGTCCGCATCGGCAGCATGTTGACGAAGAAGCCGACCATGGGCTCCAGTTCGGCCCGGACCCGGCCGGCGACCGGGGTGCCGACGCAGACGTCGTGCTGGCCGGTCCACCGGAACAGCAGCGTCTGCCACGCGGCCAGCAACGTCATCGCCAGCGTCGCCCCGTGCGCGGCGCCGAACCGGCGCACCGCGTCGGCGGCCGGCCGGGGCAGGAGCAGCGTGCGGACCGCGCCGTCGAACGTCTGCACCGGCGGGCGCGGCCGGTCGGTGGGCAGCTCCAGCGCGGCCGGCACCCCGGCGAGCTGTGCCCGCCAGTACGCCACGTCCGGACTGTCGCGGTCGGCGAGCCGACCGCGCTGCCAGCGCGCGAAGTCGGCGTACTGGACGGCCAGCTCGGGCAGCGGGTCGGCGTCTCCCCGCCGCGCGGCGGCGTAGAGCGTGGCCACCTCGCGGGCCACCACGCCCAGCGACCAGCCGTCGGAGACGGCGTGGTGCATGGTCAGCGACAGGACGTGCCGGTCGTCGGCGACGCGCAGCAGCACGGCCCGGAACAGCGGCCCGGTGGCCAGGTCGAACGGGTGCCGCACGTCGGCGGCGAGCGCGGCGTGCACCCACCCGGGCACCGCCTCGGCCACCGCCGGCTCGACGATGCTCCGCGGCCCGGCGGGGTCCGGGTCCGCCGGGGCGGTCACCACCGGCAGCTCCACCGGCGCGGCCGGCAGCACCCGCTGCACCGGGTCGCCGTCCGGGCCGAGCGGGAACACGGTGCGCAGCGCCTCGTGCCGGCGCACCAGCCCGGCCAGCGCGGCGCGCAGCGCGTCCAGGTCGAGCGTGCCGTCGAGCAGCAGCGTCGTGCCGACGGTGTAGGCGTTCTGCGCGTACGCCCGGTCGAGGAACCACAGGCGGTGCTGGCCGGAGGAGAGCGGCGCCGGGCCGGCGTCCGGCGCGGCGCGGGGGATGCGGTCGGCGACCGCCGGCCCGTCGAGGTCGACCACCGGGGCGCCGGCGCCGGCCGGGTTCCCGCGCGACGTGCCCACCCCGGTTCCGGCCGCGTCGCCGGTCCGGTCCGCCGTGGACCGCCGGTCCCGCCCGGTCGCGGCGGCCGCGACCAGCGTCGTCCCGGCGCTGCCGGTCCCGACCTCGGCCAGGGGCGGGTCCGTCGTCGGCGGCGCTGCTCGGCCGCCGGTGGCGGGCAGCGCCGCCGCCAGCGCCGCGACGGTGGGCCGGGCGAAGACGGTCTCCAGCGGCACCGCGACGCCCAGGCGGGCGCGCAGCCGAACCACCACCTGGGTGGCGAGCAGCGAGTGCCCGCCCAGCTCGAAGAAGTCGTCGTGCGCGCCGATCGGCCGGATGCCGAGCAGATCGGCCCAGACCTCGGCCACCGACTCCTGCGCCGCGCCGGCCGGCGCCAGGTAGGCGGTGCTCAGCTCCGGCCGGTTGCCGGCGTCGACAGTGCCGGTACCCCCGGACGACGTCACCGCCGACGCGTCGCCCGGCCCGGCTGCCGCGACAGCGACCGGATCCGGGCCGGCGGGCGGCGCGACCGGGTCCGGTCGGCGCGCGGGCGCGATCCAGTGGCGCCCGCGCTCGAACGGGTAGCCGGGCAGCGGGACCCACCGGTCGCCGTCGCCGTGGAACCGGTCCACGTCGACCGGGACGCCGGCCAGCCAGAGCCGCCCCACCGCGTCGAGCAGCGTCGCCCGGTCGTCGGCGTCGGCACGGGGGTGCCGCATCGCCGCCACCGCGTGGGCCGGGCGCACCCCGGCGAGCCGGGCCAGGCCGCCGAGCGCGTGCCCGGGGCCCACCTCCACCACGGCGGCCTCCTGCTCGGCGCAGAGCGCTGCCGACTCGGCGAACCGGATCGGCTCGCGCAGGTGCCGCACCCAGTACGCCGGGTCGGTGACCAGGCCCGGCGTGACCGGGCCGCCGGTCAGGTTGCTCAGGTAGGGGCGGTCGGGTTCGGCGTAGTCGACGGCGGCGGCGTGCGCGGCGAACTCGTCCAGGATCCCGTCGAGCAGCGCGGAGTGGTAGCCCCGGGCCACCCGCAGCGGCCGGCAGTCGACGCCGTCGGCGGCCAGCCGGTTCCGCAGCCGGTCGACCGCGGTCGGGTCGCCGGACACCACGCACAGCTCCGGGGCGTTGACCGCGGCCAGCGACAGCCCGTCGTCGAGCCGCGTGGTCACCGCCGCCTCGCTCAGGCCCACCGCGAGCATCGCCCCGGCCGGCGTCCGTTCCACCAGCTCGCCGCGCACCCGCACCAGGCGCAGCGCGTCGGCGAGGGGGAAGACGCCGGCCAGGCAGGCGGCCACGTACTCGCCGAGGCTGTGCCCGACCATCAGGTCCGGGCGCACGTCCCGGGCCAGCAGCGTCCGGGCCAACGCGTACTCGGTGACGAAGAGCGCGGGCTGCACCAGGGCGGGGCGGTCGAGCAGCCGCTGCGCCGCGCCGTGCCCGCCCGGGGCCGGGTCGAGCACGGCGCGCAGGTCCCGGCCGAGATCCGCGCCGAGCAGTTCGGCGCACTCGTCCACCACCGCCCGGTAGGTCGGCTCGGACCGGTGCAGCCCGGCGCCCATCGCGACGTGCTGGGCGCCGTGCCCGGGGAAGGCGAACACCAGCGTCCGGCGGCCGCCCGGGTGCGTGCCGGTGAACCGGCGCTGCGGCGTGTCCAGCGCGGACGCCGCGTCGGCGACGTCCGCCGCCACCACGTATCGGCGGTGGGCCATCGGCTGCCGGCGGCCGAGCGCCGCCGCCACGTCCGCGAGCGCCACCCGGGGGTGGGCGTCGAGGTGGTCGCGGAGCTGCCCGGTGGCGCGCTCCAGCGCGGCCGGGGTACGCGCCGACACCACCAGCAGCCGTGGCCCGGCCGGGGCGGGGGGTGGGGCCGGCGCCGGCGGCGGCTCCTCCAGCACCACGTGCGCGTTGGTGCCGCCCATGCCGAACGAGCTGACCCCGGCCCGGCGCGGGCCGTCCGCCGCCCACACCCCGGCGGCCCGGTCGAGCCGGAACGGGCCGGTCGTGACGTCGATCGCCGGGTGCGGCTCGGCCACGTTGATGGTCGGCGGCAGGGTACGCGTCCACAGCGCCATCACGGTCTTGATCAGCCCGGCCACGCCGGCTGCCGCGTCGGTGTGCCCGATGTTCGCCTTCACCGAGCCCAGCGCGCAGAAGCCCGGTGCGTCGGTGTCGCGCCGGAACGCCTCGGTCAGCGCGGCCACCTCGATCGGATCGCCGAGGCTGGTGCCGGTGCCGTGCGCCTCCACGTAGCCCACCGAGCGGGGGCGCACCCCGGCGTCGGCGAGCGCCCGGCTGATCACCTCGACCTGGCCGGCGACGCCGGGCGCGGTGTAGCCGGTGCGGCGTGCCCCGTCGTTGTTGATCGCCGAGCCGCGGATCACCGCGTAGACCGTGTCGCCGTCGGCGAGCGCGTCGGCCAGCCGCTTGAGCACGACCACCCCCACCCCGCTGGACTCGATGCTGCCGCGCGCGTCGGCGCTGAACGGCCGGCAGTGCCCGTCGGGGGAGTAGATGCCGCCGTCGTGCCAGAGGTAGCCGCGCCGCTGGGCGGGGAAGACGCTGACACCGCCGGCCAGCACCACGTCGGACTCGCCGCGCAGCAGGCTCTGCCGGCCGAGGTGCACGGCCACCAGCGAGGTGGAGCAGGCGGTCGCCACGGTCACCGCGGGCCCGGTCAGGTCGAGCTGGTAGGCGACGCGGCTGAGCAGGAAGTCCTTGTCGTTGCCGAGCGAGATCTGGTGCTCGCTGAGCCCGCCGGTCAGCTCCGGGTGACCGGCGAGGTGGTCGAGGAGGTAGGAGCTGCGTCCCGAGCCGGCGAACAGGCCGACCCGGCCGCCGTGCCGGGACGGGTCGTGACCGGCGTGCTCCAGCGCGTGCCAGGCGCACTCCAGCAGCAGCCGGTGCTGCGGGTCCAGCGTCTGGGCCTCACGCGGGGTGACGCCGAAGAAGGCGGCGTCGAACTCGTCGATGCCGGGCAGGACGGTGCCGGCCCGCACGTAGGCCGGGTCGTCGATCCGGGCCGGGTCCGCGCCGTCGGCGAGCATCTCCTCGACGGTGAACTCCCGGACCGACTCCACCCCGTCGCGGACGTTCGCCCAGAACTCGTCCACCGTGCGGGCGCCGGGGAACCGGCAGGCCATGCCGACCACCGCGACCAGGCCGTCGGCCGGACCGGCGGTGGCGGTCGTCGCCGCGGCGGGTGGGGCCTGCGCGGCCGGCTGCGGGTCCGCGTCGGTGGCCGTGACACCGATGAGGTACGCGGCGAGCGACTCGGGCGTGGGGTGGCGGAACAGGTCGGTGGCGGTCAGCACGTCGCCGAGCCGGGCGCGCAGCCGGTCGAGCACGGCCAGCAGCCGCATCGAGTGCCCGCCCAGGTCGAAGAAGCTGTCCCGGGGGCCGATCTCCTCGACACCCAGCACCTCGCGCCACACCTGGACGACCAGCCGTTGCAGGCGTACCCGGTCGGCGTCCCACCGGGCCGGGGCGACGGTCCGGCGGCTGTCCGGCGTGGTGGCGCCGGGACCGGCCGGCTCCCGACCGGCGACCTCGGACCCGGTCCGGACGGTCGTTGCGGGCTGGTGGACGCCGCGCGGGCCCGGCGCGGGCAGCGCGTCCGGGTCGACCTTGCCGTTGCCGGTCAGCGGCAGCGCGTCGAGCCGGACGAACGCGGCCGGCACCAGCCAGGACGGCAGCTCGGCGGCGAGCGTGGCGGACAGCCCCGCCGGGTCGGCGCCGTCGCCGGCCAGGTAGGCCACCAGGCGCGGGTCGGTCGGGTCGTCGCGGCGCACCTGGACGGTCACGTCGGCGCGCGGCCGGTGCCGCCGGATCGCCGTCTCGACCTCGCCGCACTCGATCCGGTAGCCGCGCACCTTGACCTGCCGGTCGGTGCGGCCCAGGTAGTCGAGCACCCCGTCCGGGCGGCGGCGGGCCAGGTCGCCGGTGCGGTAGAGGCGCGCGCCGGGCACGCCGGCGAACGGGTCGGGCAGGAACCGCTCGGCGGTGCGGTCCGGCTGCCCCAGGTAGCCGCGGGCCACCCCGGCGCCGCCGACGTACAGCTCACCGACGACACCCACCGGCACCGGGTTGCCCCATCCGTCGAGCAGGTGGAGCGCGGTGTTGGCGATCGGCCGGCCGATCGGCACCGAACCGTCGGCCGGGGCGTCCGGCTCCACCTCGTAGGCGGCGCAGCCGACCACCGTCTCCGTCGGGCCGTACTCGTTGACCAGCGCGGTCTCCGGCGCGTGCGTCCGCCATGGGGCGATCTGGTCGGCGCGTAGGTTCTCGCCGCCGATGACGAAGCAGCGGGTGCGTCCGGCCAGTTCCTCGGTGCGGAGCTGATGGGTGACCAGCTCCAACTGGGCCGGGGTGATCTTGACCAGGCCGAACGGGGTGGCGGTGTCGCGTAGCGCCTCGCCCAGCGCGGCCGGGCCGAGGTGCTCGCCGATCATCCGCACCGTGGCGCCGGCGGCCAGCGGCACGAGCAGGCTCGTCACGGTCAGGTCGAACCCGACCGACGAGTGCAGCGGGACCACGTCACCGGCGCGCAGCCGGTAGGCCTGGGTGGCCCAGCGCACGTAGTTCGCGACCCCCCGGTGGGTGACCGCCACGCCCTTCGGCCGGCCGGTCGACCCGGAGGTGTGGATGACGTACGCCAGGTCGTGCGCGGTGGGCGAGGGCCGGCGGCGCGGTCGTCGCCGCGGGCCGCCGCCGCGTGCCGGTTCGGCCGCCGCCGTCGGCGCGTCCGGCCCCGGGACCAGCAGCGCGGCATCCCCGGGCACCAGGTGGGCCAGCTCGGGGCAGGTGAGCACGGTCCGGGCGTCGGCGTCGTCGATCAGGTGCCGTAGCCGGGCCGGCGGGTTCGCCGGATCCAACGGGACGTAGGCCGCGCCGGCCCGCAGCACCGCCAGCACCGCCACGGTGAAGCCGACCGCGCGGGGTAGCAGCACCCCGACCAGCGCGCCGACCCCGACACCCCGCGCGCGCAGCGTCTCGGCCAGGGCGTCGGCCCGCGCGTGCAGCTCCCGGTAACTCAGCGCGGCCTCGTCGTCGGTCACCGCCACCCCGTCGGGGGTACGCCGGGCCTGCTCCTCGATCAGCGCGTGGACCAGCTCGTCCGGCTCGGCCGGGGTGGCGGTGCGGTTCTCGCCGGCCAGGTGCCGCTGCTCGGCGGGGGTGAGCATCGCGGCCGAGCCCACCGGCGCGCCCGGGTCGGTCAGCAGCGACGCCAGCAGCGTCTGGTAGTGCCCGGCGAGACGGGTCATCGTCTCGGCCTCGAACAGGTCGGTGCGGTACTCCAGCACGGTCCGCAGCCCGCCGGCGCCCTCCCGGACGGCGACCGTGAGGTCGAACTTGGCGGTCTCGACGGGCACCTCGACGGCGCTCACCTGGAGGCCGTCCAGGCGGGGCGGCTCCGCCTCGCGGCCGTACACGAACATCACCTGGAACAGCGGGTCGAAGCCGGCCCGGCGGGTCGGGCGCAGCGTCTCCAGCACCGTCGAGAAGGGCAGCTCCGCGCGGCTCAGGGCGTCGAGCACGGCGCCGCGCACCCGGCCCAGCAGCGTGTCGAAGGACGGATCGTCGTCCAGGCGGGCGCGGATCGCGACGGTGTTGAGCAGCAGGCCGACGAGCTGCCGTGCCTCCGGGTCGCGCCGGCCGGCCACCGGCGTGCCCACCACCACGTCCCGCTCGCCGGTCCACCGGGCCAGCAGCACCTGCAGCGCCGCCAGCAGCACCATGTACGGCGACACCCGCGCCCGCCGGCAGAACGCGGCCAGCTCCTCGGCGGGGACCTCCAGCGGCACCGCGACAACGGCCCCCGCGCCGGACGGCACCGCCGGGCGCGGCCCCCGGGTGGGCAGGTCGAGCGCCGCGGGCGCGCCGGCGAGCTGCTCCCGCCAGTAGTCGAGCTGGGCCTTCGCCTCCGCCCCGGCGAGCCAGGCCCGCTGCCGGGCCGCGTGGTCGCGGCAGTCACCGGCGACCGGGTCGAGCGCGGCGGGCCGCCCCGCGCGGTGGGCCGGGTAGAGCCGTTCCCACTCCCGGTGCAGGATGTCCAGCGACCACTCGTCGATCGCGACGTGGTGGAACGTCAGCAGGAGCACGTGCTCCTCCGGCGCGCAGCGCACCAGCTCGGCCCGGAGCACCGGCCCGCGCGCCAGGTCGAGCGGCTCGCGCGCGGCGGCCCGCAGCCGGGCGACCACCTCCCGGTCTCGCTGCCAGCTCGGCAGGCCGCTGAGATCGTGCACCCGCAGCAGACCCGGGCGCGGCGGGTGGACCACCTGGACCAGGCGGGTGTCGTCGCCGCCGGGCGCGGGCGCGAGCGTGGTACGCAGCGCGGCGTGCCGGGTCACCAGGTCGTCGAGCGTCGCGGACAGCGCCGGCACGTCGAGCGGGCCGTGCAGCCGGTAGGCCGACGGCACCAGGTAACCGGCCGAGCCCGGGTCGAGCCGGTCCAGTTGCCACATCTGGCGCTGGGCCGCGGTCGCCGGCGCGGAACGGCCGGGGTCGGGCCGCGCCGGTGGTGCCGGTGGCCGGGTCCGCAGGACGTCGGTCATCGCCTCCGCCTTCGTCACTGCCCGACCGCCGGGTGGGCTCCGTCCGGGCGCGCACGGACGCGCCCGAATCGGCCGGGTGAGGGAAAAGATCAGGATTCCTCGATGGGGAACCTCGCCCATCATGGCACCGGGAATCTTCGCCCGCCGATCCCCGGATCGTTCCGGCGGTCGACGCGTTCGGTGCCTGAGGCAACACGTTCGGCCAATTCCCGGGTGCCGGTAAGAAATGCGATTGCGGCGTGCCGCGCCGCAGTTCCGGCAACCGCCGGGGTGATGTCGCTCGTATCGGTCGTCGACCCACTGTGGCGGGATATGACGGGTGCGCGCAGTGTTGCCGCCGGTCCGGGGCGTCCGCCTTCCCTGCCTGTTCGCAGTGCTCAGAAGGGGTTTCGTTGACAGGGCGATCTTCGATCGATTAGCGTCACGATCAATCCTGACGCGGGCCCACCGGGCCGAGAGCGGGCACCCGTCGTCCGGGGTGGACCATGCCGACCCGTCATTGATTCGACAATTGCGCCGGTGGGTCGGCCCCGCGTCGGAAATCCGCTCCGCCGCGCCCCGGTCCCCGTTTCCCGGTTTCTGTCGACATTCTCCGCCCGACCGGTCACCTGAACGTCTCCTAAGCCCACTCGGCGCGCCGCGGTCGGCGTCTCCGGCCCGCCGATGTCCCTTTCGTCCGCCGCCACCGGCCAGCATCCGGGCGTGGTGGGCGAATGAACGGTCAGGAGGGCCACCCGATCGGCGGACCGGGACCGCCGTGTGGCCGAAATTGATGACGAGCGGTCGATAACCCGTGCGGCGACGTATCGCGAGAAGTCCTTGCCTCCTACGGTGACGTCCGGCACGCGGACGGGAGGAGTCGGGAGCCACCCGAGGGGGCCGTCCGGGCGGATCAGGGAGAGTTGTCTCGATGCGAGTTTGGAGTCGCGCGGTCGCGGTGCTCGCCGCCGGCGCGGTCGTCGTCGCGGGGGTGCCGGCGCTCGCCGCGACCGTCACCGTCGCGGATGCCGGCGCCACCGGACGCACCGGCGTACGGGCCACCGGAAGCAGCGCCGCGCTCGGCGCGGCGCGGACGGTCGCCACCAGGGCGCTGGCCACGCCGGGGGACACCCGGCTGGTGCCCGCCACGCCCCGCACCGACACGCCACGGATCACCGACGGCGGGATCACCGACATCGAGGTGATCGGCAACCGCGTCTTCGTCGCCGGCACCTTCACGTCGATCACGAACGTCGGTGGCACCGCCGTCGCGCAGCGTTCGCTCGCGGCGTACAACCTGGACACCGGGAAGGTGGACACCGGCTTCCGGCCCAACATCGACGGCGCGGTGGCCGCCGTCGAGGCGTCGCCCGACGGGTCGTCGCTCTACATCACGGGCTCGTTCAACACGATCAACGGGGTCACCAAGCGCAAGATCGCCCGGCTCAACCCGACCACCGGCGCGCCGGTCGCCGCGTTCACCGCGAACGCGAGCGCGCGGGGGACCGCGCTGGCGGTGAGCCCCACCGCGGTCTACGTCGGCGGTCAGTTCAGCACCGTCAACGGCGTCGCCCGCAGCGGCCTGGCCGCGCTCAACCCGACCACCGGCGCGGTCGACACCGCGTTCAACCTGCCGCTCACCGGCGGCATCGGGGTCGGCGGCCTGCTCACCGTGCAGCAGCTCAAGCTCACCCACGACCGCAGCAAGCTGCTGGTGGTGCACACCGGCCGTCAGATCGCCGGGCAGGACCGCTACGGGGTGGCGCTGATCGGCACCGCCAGCAAGGCGCTGCTGCCGTGGCGGACCCGGCTGTGGGAGGACAACCTCTCCTTCGTCGGCGGCATCCAGCGCGTCTTCGCCGGCGACATCGCGCCGGACGACTCATACTTCGTGGTCACCAGCGGCTCGGGCGGCGACCGCCCGCCGATCAACGACACCGCGATCGCCTACCCGCTTACCGGGAACGACCACGTCGAGCCGCTCTGGATCTCCCGACACTTCGACAGCATCTACTCGGTCGCCATCACCGCCACCGCCGTCTACGTCGGCGGTCACTTCAGCTGGCAGGAGTCGCCCACCTCGAACGTGCCCTGGCCCGGCCTGGACAACGTCGGCTACGGCACCGGCCAGGGGCTCAGCGGCTACGGCCTCGGCGACCAGGTGGTCCGCCGCGACCACCTCGGCGCGCTGGACCCGGTCACCGGCACCGCGCTGGAGTGGAACCCCGGCTCCGACTCGTACGAGGGGGAGAAGGCGATGCTGGCCACCTCGCGCGGCCTGCTCGTCGGCGGCGACGGCAACGTCAAGGGCGGGAAGAACACCGGCCGGGTGGCCTTCTTCGACCTGTCCACCCTGCCCGCGCCGTCGTCGCTGGACACCACGGTCACCACCCCGATCGAGGGCGCGGTGAAGCCGGCCGGCGAGACGTTCGACCTCGCCGGGCAAGGGCTCGCGCCGGCCGGCGTGGCCCGCGTGCAGGTGGAGGTCATGAACCGCAACACCGGTCGCTATCTCCAGGCCGACCTGAAGACCTGGGGCGACTTCAAGGGCATCAACGCCACGCTCGCCGCGCCGAACGCCACCTCCACCGCCTGGACCCTGCCGGTGTCCCTGCCGGCCGGCGTCTACCAGATCCAGGCCAAGACGTTCGGCCGGGACGGCGCCGGCGACACCACCAAGGCGGTCAAGAAGATCGAGGCGTTCCGCTTCGACGACCTGCCGCCGTCGACCCGGATCACCGCGCCGGCCGCCGGGCTGCTGGCCACGAAGAGTTTCGTGGCCACCGGCACCGCCACCGACGACAACGGCGTCAGCGCGATGATCTACTCGTTCCGCACCCCGGACAACCGCTACCTCCAGGACGACGGCAGCGTCGCGGCGGTCTACCACACCTTCCGGGGCGAGCCGGACGTGATCGGCGCGACGTCCACCACCTGGCAGTACGAGGTGACGCTGCCGACCGAGGGGCAGTGGAAGATGAGCGCCACCGCGGTCGACACGACCGGGCAGAGCGATCTGCGCAGCGACGACCGGGACTGGACCGTCTCGGCGAACGGCGTCCCGCCGACCGTGGCCATCACCGCCCCGGTGGCGATGACCCCGCCGACCGCCGCCGCGCCGCTGACGGTCGCGCCGGGCACCCGGGTCACGTTCGCCGGCACGGCCCGCGACGAGGACGCCCTGAAGTCGGTCGAGATCTACCTGCGCAACAACACCACCCGCGAGGCGCTGGCGGCGGACGGCACCTGGGGGAGCGACTCGGTGGCCGCGTACCACCGGATCTCGCCGCTCAACCTGGACGCCGCGACGTTCGACTGGTCGTTCACCACAGTGCCGCTCACCCCCGGCGTCTACGACTTCCGGGTACGCGCCACCGACCGGCTCGACCTGACCACCGCCACCGGCGACCTGGGCCGGCTCACCGTCACCGCCCAGGTGCCCGGCGACGCCTTCCCGAACGGTCTGCTCACCTTCACCGGCACCGACCAGAACGTCGACCGGCTGCACCTGGACCTGGCCGGCACCGCGACCGACGACAAGGGCGTCCGGGCCGTCCGGGTGGCGCTGCGCGACCTGGACACCGGCCGGTACGTGCAGCCGGGCGGCACGATGGCCGCCGCGTTCGCCACCGTCGACGCGACGCTCGCCGACCCGGACGCCACCTCCACGGCGTTCACGCTCGCGATCGACCTGCCCACGAAGGGCACGTACAGCGTCGAGGCGTGGGCCGTGGACACCGCCGGCCAGCAGGACGGGTCGACCGCCGGCGCCACCGCGAAGTACCTCGTCTACCCCGGTGACCTCGACCCGACGCTGGAGCCGGGCATCACGCCGGCCGAGGGCGAGGCGTACACGGGCGGTCGGATCGTGGTCTCCGGCCGTGCCGTGGACGACGTCGGGATGCAGCGGGTGGAGCTGCAGATCACCAACAGCGCCGGACAGGGGATGAACGCGGCCGGCACGTTCGGCCGGGCCGGCACCTGGATCGCGACGTTCCTCACCAGCCCGGGCTCACCGGGGTCGAACTTCGCGTACACGTCACCGGCCGTCCCGGCCGGCACCTACTCGGTGACGATCCGCGGGATGGACAACCACGGGCAGTACCAGCAGCCGCCCCGTACCGTTTCGGTGACCGTCACCGGCTGAGCCGGTCGGCCCGCGGGCCGGTCCGCGTCGGTTCCTCCGGCGCCGGGCCGGCCCGCGGCCGTCAGGGGCGGACCAGCCGCGTCCCGGCGGCCTGCGGGTCAGCCGCACCGTCGCGGCGCGCATCCCCGTATCCGCACCCGCCGTCCGGCGGTGGTGAGAAGGGCAAGGACCAGGGCGCAAGTTGCGGGAAAGCGGCCGAAATAGATTGATGCCGACAAATCTTGGCGCGTGTTTGCCCGGTAGCGCACGGTAAGGAAGGTGGTCGGTAGCGCAGGAGGTGGTCATGCGGTTGAATCCGTTCGCGGGAGCGTATCTCACCGACCCGGCGGGCGTCTGGGCCCGGCTGCTGGAGAGCGGCGGCGGGGTTCACCACGACGAGGAACTCGGGCTGTGGCTGATCACTCGACACGCCGACGTCCGGCGCGCGCTCGCCGACGCGCGGTCCTTCGGCAACGCCCTCACCCTGGCCCCGGTCTACGACGTCTGCCCGGAGGCGCTGGCCCTGGTCGTGCAGATCGACGCGCCGCCCACCACCGCCGCGGCCGATCCGCCGACACATCCGCGGACCCGCCGGGCGTTGCGGGTCACCTTCGCCAACACCCCGGAACGCGTCGAGCAGCGCTACGGCCGGCTCGTCCGCCGCCGGGTGGACGAGCTGGTGGCGCGGCTGGCCGCCCGGGCCGGCGCCGAGATCGACCTCGTCACCGAGTTCACCGCCGAGCTGCCGTTGCTGGTGCTGCTGGACATCCTCGGGGTGCCGGCGCGCGACGTGCCGCGGATCCGGGCCTGGGCGGACGGGCAGATCGCGCTGATCTGGGGGCGGCCGGACCCGGCCGAGCAGGTGCGGCTGGCCGGCGGGCTGCTGGAGTTCTGGCGCTACTGCCAGCATCTCGTCCGGCGCCGGCTCGACGGTGGCGGCGACGACTACGTCACCGAGCTGCTCGCGTACCGGCACGGCGACGACGAGGTCCTGACCGTCGCCGAGGTGTCGAGCATCGTGTTCAACCTGCTGGTCGCCGGGCACGAGACGACCGCCGGGCTGCTCGCCCACGCGCTGGAGCGGGCACTGTCCGAACCGGAGAGGTGGCGGTCGTTCGCCGAACGCCCGGAGCGGGTGCCGGCGTTCCTCACCGAGACGCTGCGCTTCGCGCCCGCGATCGACGGCTGGCTGCGGGTGACCAACCGGCCGGTCACGCTCGGCGGGGTCACCATCCCCGCCGGGGCGCGGTGCCTGCTGCTGATCGGCGCCGCCAACCGCGACCCGGCGGCCTTCCGTCACCCGGACCGCTTCGACCCGGACCGGTCGGACGCGCACGACCATCTCTCGTTCGGCCACGGACCCACACTTCTGCATCGGGGCGGCGCTGGCTCGGCTGGAGGCCGGCACCGCGCTGACCCGCCTCGCCGCGGCCCTGCCGGACCTGCGCCCGGCGCCCGGACAGCACCGCGCCTTCCGGCCCAACCTGGCGTTCCGCGCCCACCGGACGCTGCCGGTCACCGTCGCCGCGGCGGTGCCGTCCGGCCACGGACCGGCGGCGTGACGCGTGCCGACGGGGGTGCCGGGCGGTCGGGGCGGGCGGACACGCTACGCAGTCGCGTCTTCACACCCGCGCGCCGGTGGGTTAAGAATGACCCCCTGCGAACGCCCGGTAGTCACCCACCCTCGATCTCCTGCCGATGCCGGTCCGGCGTCGCGAAGGTGAGCACATGGATCGCACGCCCGCGTCGAACGCCGCCCCCTCCGCCGCCAGCCACCAGTTCCGTGTCGAGCTGCGCCGCTGGCGGACCCGGCGTGGCCTGACCCAGCGGGCGCTGGCCGAGCGGGTGCGGTTCAGCCGGGAGACGGTCGCCGCCGTCGAGTCCGGGCGGCGGTTCGGCAGCCAGGAGTTCGCCGTGCGCTGCGACGAGGTGCTCGCCACCGGCGGCCGGCTGTGCGAGCTGTGGCCGCGGGTCGCCGCGGAGCAGTTGGCGGCGGACGGGCGCCGGGGGCCCCGATTCGGCGAGCCGGCCCGGCCGGATCCCGCCGGCGCGCCCGCCGCGCGGCGCGACCCGCGCGACCCGCAGGCCGTGGTGGCGGCGATCGACGAGCTGCGGGAACTGATCGGCCAGGTGCTCGCGCAGCCCGAGCCCGACGGCCCGCCGCCGGCGGCCGACCGGCGCTGACCGGGCCCGGCGGTCGCGGGTCGGGGCGGTCACCCGCGCCGCCAACTCTGGGTACAGATGCTGGTACGGCCTGTTTGTACCACGGCCTGGTCTGGCCTCGACGCATGGCTTCCGGCGCAATGGGACGTGCAATCCGCAAATGCAGATAGAACTTTGCCGATCAGTGCGGGGAGTCAGCAGTGGCGTCGAGCACGAGTTCCCACGCGGCCCGACCCTACCCGACCCGCCGCCGTCGCTGGCGCATCGGCGGGCGGATGCGCCTCATCGTGGCCGCCCCGCTCGTCGCCGTGATGGGCTTCGCCGGGCTGGCGCTGACCGAGAGCGCCCGGCAGACCTCCCGCGCCAGCGACCTCGGCCAGCTCGCTCAGCTCGGTGCCGAGGCAGGCGGACTGGCGCACCGCCTCCAGCAAGAACGGATCGTGGCCGCCGACCTGTTGACCCGGGGTGCCGCCGCCCAGCAGGACGCCTTCGCCGACGCCACCACCGCCACCGACGCCGCGGTGACCGGGTTCCGCCGGCAGCGCGCCCGGGTGCCCGCCGGCGCCGCCGCCGAACGGGCCGTCCTGCCCCGGATCGACGCCGCGCTGGCCGGCCTCGCCCCGCTGCGCGCCCAGGTACGCACCGCCGAGCGCGCCTCGGTGTCGGCGATGACGTTCAGCTACCGCATCGTCATCGCCGACCTGCTCGGCCTGCGCGAGAGCGTCACCCTCGGCGTGGTCGAGCCGCGGATCGCCGACGGCATCCGGGCCTCCGCCGCACTGTCCAAGGTGTCCGAGGCGGTCGGCCAGCAACAGGTCGCGGTGCTGCGCGCCGTCACCGCCGGCCAGGTGACGCCCGCGTTGCAGCAGGACATCACCGCCGCCCGCACCGGCTTCACCGAGGCGACGCTCGCCTTTCTGGCGCTCGCCCGGCCGGCCTGGCAGGGCTGGTGGGAACAGGCCGGCAGCGGCGAGAACGCGCTGCGGCTGCAACGCCTGCTCGACCAGGTGGCCCGCACGGCGGCGGGGGACCGCCTCCAACTGGACCTGGGCACCTGGCTCGCCGCCACCCAGCAATGGTCGGTACGCCTGGCCGAGCTGCGGCTGCGGGTCGACGGCGCGGTGCTCGACGACATCCGCACCGCGCACGCCGAGCAACGGCGGCGCACCGTCGTCGAGGCGGCGGCCGCCCTGCTGGCGCTGCTGCTGACCGCGCTCGTCACGTGGGCGGTGGCCCGGCAGATCACCAGGCGGCTGCGCCGGCTGCGGGACGCGGCGAACACTGTCGCCTTCGAACGGCTGCCCCAGGTGGTGGCCCGGTTGCAGGAGCCGGACAGCGCCTCGGTCGATCCGGACGAGCTGGCCCGCCGGCAGGCCGTCGACGCCGTGGAGGTCTCCGGCGACGACGAGATCGGCGAGGTCGGGCAGGCGTTCAGCGCGGTGCACCGGACCGCCGTGCGCACCGCCGCGGAGCAGGCGGTGATGCGGGCCAACACCGCGGAGATCTTCATCCACCTCAGTCGGCGCGAGCAGCGCCTGGTCGATGCCGTGCTGGCCCAGGTCGACAAGGTCGAGCGGGACGAGACCGACCCGGACCGGCTGCACCAGCTCTACGCGCTGGACAATCTCGCCACCCGGATGGGCCGGATCAACGCCAGCCTGCTGGTGCTCGGCGGGGTGGGCGTGGGGCGGGTCCGGCACCACGAACCGAGGTGGTCGGCGGCGCCGGGCAGGAGCACCTGGAGCGGGTGACGCTGCGGGACATGCGCACCGGCGAGACGCGCGACGTCGACACCTCGTGGCTGTTCGTGTTCATCGGCGCGGAGCCGCACACCGACTGGCTCGACGGCGCGGTCGTCCGGGACCGTCGGGGTTTCGTGCTGACCGGGCCGGACCTGACCCGCGGCGGGCGCCGGCCGGCCGGTTGGTCCCTGCCCCGCGATCCCTACCACCTGGAGTCCAGCATACCGGGCGTGTTCGCGGCCGGCGACGTGCGGGCCGACTCGGTGAAGCGGGTGGCCTCGGCGGTGGGGGAGGGCGCGATGGCGGTCTCGCTCGTGCACCGATACCTGGAGGCCCAATGACCGGCGACCGGCTCACCCCGGACGAGCTGCGGCAGCTCTTCCTCTTCGAGTCGCTCACCCCGGAGCAGCTCGCCCACCTGGCCGAGCACGGCCGGGTGGAGCGACGTCGCGCCGGCGAGGCGGTCTACGTCGAGGGCGAGCCGGCGAGCTGCTTCTTCGTGCTGCTCGACGGCACGGTGGCGATGCACCAGCGGGTCCAGGGCGACGAGGTGGAGGTGAGCCGGACGGCTCAGCGTGGCGTCTACGGCGGCGCCATGCAGGCGTACCTCGGTGACCCGGCCGAGCAGCGTTACCGCAACAGCCTGCGCGCGGTCACCGACGCCGCGGTGTTCGCCCTGCCCGCGGAGATCATCGCGGCGGCCATGCGCGGCTGGTTCCCGATGGCCACCCACCTGCTGGAGGGCCTGTTCATCGGGATGCGCAACACGCAGACCATCGTCGGCGAGCGGGAACGGCTGCTGGCGCTGGGCGCGCTCTCGGCCGGGCTCACCCACGAGCTGAACAACCCGGCGGCGGCCGCCGTCCGGGCCACCTCGGCGTTGCGTGGGCGGGTCGCGAAGATGCGGCACAAGCTCGCCATGATCGCCGACGGCCGGCTCGACGGGCGGCGGCTGCACGACCTCGTCGCGTTGCAGGAGGAAGCGGTGAAGCGGGCCGCCGCGGCCACCGCGCTCTCGCCGCTGGCGGCCAGCGACGCCGAGGACGAGCTGGGCGACTGGCTGGAGGAGCACGGGGTACGGGGAGCCTGGGAGCTGGCGCCGACGCTCGTGGCCGGCGGCCTCGACAGCGGCTGGCTCGCCCAGGTCGACGCGGCGGTCGGCGGCGACGACCTGGAGTCGGCGGTGCACTGGATCACCTACACCATCGACACCGAGCTGCTGATGGGTGAGATCGACGACGCGGTCACCCGGGTCTCCGGGCTGGTCGGCGCCGCGAAGCAGTACTCCCAACTGGACCGGGCGCCCTACCAGACGGTGGACGTGCACGACCTGCTCGACGCCACGCTGGTCATGCTCCAGGCGAAGATCCCGGCCGGCGTCCGGGTGGTGAAGGAGTACGACCGGAGCCTGCCCGCCGTCCCGGCGTACGCGGCCGAACTCAACCAGGTCTGGACCAACCTGATCGACAACGCGCTCGCCGCGATGGCCGGCGACGGCACGCTGACGGTCCGCACCGGGCGCACCGACGACCGCCTGACCGTCGAGATCCGCGACACCGGTCCGGGCATCCCGCCCGAGGTGCGGCCGCGCATCTTCGAGCCGTTCTTCACCACCAAGGCGGTGGGCGAGGGCACCGGCCTCGGGCTGGACATCTCGTACCGGATCGTGGTCAACAAGCACCACGGCGACATCCGGGTGCGGTCCGAGCCCGGCGACACCCGGTTCGTGGTGCTGCTGCCGCTCACCCCGGCCTGACCCGGCCGGGCTTTGGGTGCGGTTGTGGTCGCTGGGGCGACGACAACCGCACCCAAAGGTCGGCGGACGCGGCGTGGCCGGTTCAGAAGAGCGTGGCCGGGCCGACCGGCGTCGGCTCGGGCAGCGGCGCCAACTCGGGCAGGCGGGCACGGACCTGGTCGTGGAAGCGTCGGGCCAGGTCGGGGGCGTCCGCGTTGTCCGGGGTGTGCACGAACACGGTCGGTGAGCGGCCCTCGCGCAGCCAGCCGGTGACCACGTCCAGCCACGGTTGCCAGCCCTCGACCGTGGCGGCCGGGTCGTCACGGCCGAGGTAGCGCACCACCGGCCGGTCGGTCAGCGCCTCGGTACGCGACGGCAGGCGCGGCTTGCGCGTCCACGCCTCTCGTTCCGCGTCGCTGGTCGGCGGCGTGCGGAAGAACACGGTGGTGTCGAACGGCACCCACTCCGCGCCGGCCCGGTCGAGGGTCCGCGCCAACGTGCGGGCCGCGCCGGCGTCGGTGAGGAACGCCGGGTGGCGGACCTCGACGGCGTACCTGTGGTCGGTGGGCAGGGCGCGGAGGAACCGGTCGAGGTCGGGCACGTCACCCGGGCCGAACGAGCCGGGCAACTGCACCCAGAGGGTGTCCGCCCGGGGCCCGAGCGGTTCCATCGCGTGCAGGAACGCCCGCAGCTCCGCCTCGCCGCCGGTGAGCCGGCGCTCGTGCGTGATTACCTTCGGCAGCTTCGCCAGGAAGCGGAAGTCGGGGTCGGTCTGCTCCGCCCAGGACGCCACGGTCTCCCGGGCCGGCGTCGCGTAGAACGTGGTGTTGCCCTCCACCGCGTCGCACCAGCCGGCGTACGCGCGCAACCGTTCGTGGGCCGGCAACGGGTGCGGCAGGAAACGCCCCGGCCAGGACCGGTGGGTCCACATCGCGCACCCCACGTGCAGGCGCATCCGGCTCCCTCCCTCGTCGCGTCGGGACCGGACCGCCCGCGCCGCGCCCACCGTATCCGCCTTCCGTCGACGAGCCGGATCGGGCCGGGCCGGGAGGAGGCTCGGCGCGCCCTCCGTCCGCGGTCAGCCGCGTCCGCCGCCGTCGGCGAGCAACCGGTCAGCGTCGGCACGGCGCGCCACGTCGACATTCGATGACCGGGCCGCCCGGCCGTCAATTGGCGAACCGTTCATCGGGCGTTCATTGTTGCGAAATGAGACGGCACCGTGACATCCAAGTCGCCGGGCGTGAGCGTCGGAGCGACTCAGAGCACGGCGAGCGCCTCGGCGATGTTCCGCTCGGCCAGGTCGAGCATCCACCGCCGGTCCGGGAAGTCGGTCCCGGCGATCCGCAGTGGACCCTCGATCAACGACAGCACCTGGGCGTACCGGTAGAACTCCAGCCGGTCGGCGTCGAGCGGGACCGGACGCAGCGCCGGGTAGTCGTCGCCGAAGCGCAGCCGGAGCCAGACGTGCTCCCACTCGACGTCGAACCAGGTCAGGCCCTCGAAGTCGATCATCACCGGCTCACCGGCCGGGGTGACGAGGACGTGGTCCGGGCCCAGTTCGCCGTGCACCAGCGCGTACGCCCGGCGCGGCGACACCCGATCGCGCAGCCCGCGCAGGTGGACGGCGATCCGGTCCCGCGCGGCGGCCGGTCGGGGGTCCCGGGCCGCCGCGGCGGCGAGGTGCCCGAGCGCGCGGTCCAGGACCACGTCCTCGGCGGGCCGGGCCGGTGTGGTGCCCCGGGCGACGTCGGCGAGCCGGCCGTAACGCCCGCCGACCGTGGTGTGCATCCGCCGTAGCGCGTCCCCGAGCCGGGCCAGCGGCTCGGCCGCCCGCTCGGGGTCGCGGGTCAGCAACGCCTCCAGCGTCACCCCGCCGGCGTCCTCCACCAGCGCGACGTCGGCGTCCAGGTGGCGGCCGGCGGGCTCGCGGGCGATCAGGTGCGGCACGCGTACCCCGGCGGCGGTGAGCGCGGCGTGGTTGGTGGCGAACACATCCGCGCCCGACGCCTCGGTGAACGGATCGTCCGGGACCGTCGCCGACGCCGGCCAGTAGTTCTCCTCCGCCGACCAGACGTAGAGGATCACCGTCGTGCCGTCGTCGAGCGTGATCCGGTAGACGCCCTTGCTGGTGCCGCCGGTCAGTCGGTCCAGCGTGGTGACCCGCCGGTCCGTGCCGAGCCGGTCGCGCACCAGGTCGCGGACGTCGTCCGGCCGCAGGAACGTACGCGTCACGGCCGTTCCACCCGGACCGGGTCGCCGCGGACCAGCTCGTCGTGAATCCGCCAGCGCGCCGTCGTGCCGGCGCGTCGGGCCGCCTCGTCGCCCTCGGCGACCCGCCGGCGCAGCAGGTCGACGGCGATCCGGCGGTTGAGGTGCAGGTGCCGTTCGGTGTCCACCACCACGGTCAGGCCGGGCGGACGGTGGGTGGCTCGGACGGCGGTGCTGGCCTTGTTCCGGTGCTGACCGCCCGGCCCGCCGGTGCGGCACGGCACCATCTCGACGTCGGCCTCGTGGAACGGGGTGTCCACCACGTCGGTCCGGTGCGGCCGGGCGGTGACGTACCAGTTCTTCCGCCCGTGGCCCGGCCGGTAGGGGCTGGCCGCCTGCCAGCAGAGCGTGCCGGTCCAGCCGCCGGCGAACTCCTCCGCGCCCGTACCGGTGATCCGGACGAGCGCCGACCGGTAGGTGCCCGGACGTTCGCCGGGCACCGTCTCGACCCGAACGGCGCGCAGGCCGCGACGGGCGGCGTCGGCCTCCAGGCGCGGCAGCAGCCGGCCCAGCGCCCAGGCGCACTCCTGCGGCCCGCACCCGGCGGTCAGGAACAGGTCCGTCATCGTCGCCCCCGCCGGCGGCCCGCCGCGACGTCCGGCGTCTTGTAGGTGACCAGCGGCACCGTGGTGGTGACCGGGGTGGCCAGGTCGTGCGCGACCAGGTCCCCGACCACCTGCTCGATGCGCTTGTAGGCGGTGGGCGCCTCCTCGAACAGCAGTTGGCGGTCGCCGCACACCACCAGCGACCCGAGCGGGGTGCGGCGCAGCTCCTCGACGGTGTGCTTGGCCTTGCCCCGGCGCAGCGCGTCGGCGCGGGACATCTTCCGGCCGGCGCCGTGCGCGACCGAGTGGTTCGCCGCCGCGCCGGCGTGCGCGGCCACCAGGTGGGACGGTGTGCCCCGGGTGCCGGCGACCAGCACGTCCCGGCCGTCGCCCGGGGCGGTGCCCTTGCGATGCAGGTAGTGCCCGTCGCGGACCTCGACCAGGTTGTGGCACTGGTCGACGACCGGCTCGGTGGGCTCGGCGCCGAGCGCGTGGGCCACCCGGGCGGCCAGCAGCCGCCGGTTGAGCGAGCCCCAGCGCACCGCGTCGTCGTGCCGGGCCAGGTAGGCGGCCGGGTCGGGCGCGGGGCCGGCGCCGTGCGCCTCGGTGTGCTCGCGCAGGATCCGCTCGCCGAGCCCGCGCGACCCGGAGTGCACCACCAGCACCAGGTCGCCGGCGGCCAGCCCGAGCCGGCCGGCGTGTTCCGGTGCCTCGATCGCGCCGACCCGGGCCAGCTCGACGAAGTGGTTGCCGCGCCCGACCGTGCCGAGGCCGTCGAGGTGCCCGGCCGGCACGTCGCCGGTCAGCACCGACCAGGCCGGGTCGTCGGCGTCCCGGTCGGGGTGCAGGGCCCGGTCCAGGTCGGGGAACCGGGCGGCGAGCCGCTCCGGCACGGCCCGGCGCAGCGCGATCGGGAACACCGCGATGCCGCAGCCGATGTCGGAGCCGACCAGGAATGGATAGAGAACTGTCGACGCCATGGCGGCGCCGATCGGCGCGCCCTTGCCGGGGTGCAGGTCCGGCATGGCGGCGACGTGCGTCATGCCGTCGAGGGCGGCGATCTGGTGGCACTGGTCGAGCGCGGCGGACTCGATCCAGCTGCCGGGGGAGGAGAAGACGGAGACGGAGGCGGGCACGGACGCTCGTTTCTTTGCAGGGGTGCGGGAAGCGGCGGGGTGCGGTCCGTCAGAACGTCATGACCGACACCCTCCCGGACCCCGCCACGCCCGGCAACCGACTTTCCGTCGACACCGACTCATCGGCTCCATAGACTCCGGTCGTTCTGGTACCACGAGTCCAGGGAGGACCCACGTGTCGAGCGAAACCCGACCGCACGCCGCCTTGCCGCTGCTGGCCCGTCTCGCCGGGGTGACGGTGGTCGCCGCCGCGCTGGTCGCCGGCTCCGCCGTCGCCGCGACCGCGGCACCGGCCGCCGACCCCGCGCCGACCAAGGGGCCGTGCGCGTACACGCCGACGCCGGACGAGCCGGCGGCCCGGCCGGTGCCGCTGCCGCCGGACCCGCGCCGCACGCCGGACCGGGGGACGGTACGGGTCACGCTGCGCACCAACCAGGGGCCGATCGGGCTGATCCTGGACCGCGAGCAGGCGCCGTGCACGGTGCAGAGCTTCCTGCACCTGACCCGGCACCGGTTCTACGACCGGACGCCCTGTCACCGGCTCACCGCGTATCCGACGCTGACGGTGCTGCAGTGCGGTGACCCGTCGGGCACCGGCGAGGGTGGCCCGGGTTACCGGTACCGCGACGAGCTGCCCACCGACCTGCCGCCCGCGCCGACCGACCCGACCGGTGTCCGCCGCCTCTACGCCCGGGGCACGCTGGCCATGGCGAACGCCGGGCCGGACACCAACGGCAGCCAGTTCTTCCTGGTCCAGCGCGACTCGGCGCTGCGTCCCAACTACACCGTCTTCGGCCGGGTGGACGCGGCCGGGCTGGCCACGCTGGACCGGATCGCGGCCGGCGGGATCGCCGCCACGCCGGAGGATCCGGCGCCGGTCGACGGCGCGCCGGCCCACCCGGTGCAGATCTGCCGGGCCAAGCGGGGCCGCTGACCCGACCGCTCGGCGGGACGACGCACCCGGCCGTCCCGTCGAGCCGGTGTCAGGCCGGCAGTCGCCAGACCTGGTTGGCGCCGCCGAAGCAGTCCCAGATCTGGAGTCGGGTGCCGTCGGCGGAGCTGTTGTCGGTGGCGTCCAGGCACCGGTTCGACACCGGGTTGCGCAGCGTCCCGTTGCCCTGGGCCTGCCAGACCTGGGCGCCGGTGCCGTTGCAGTCCCAGAGCTGGATCTTCGTGCCGTTCGCGGTGCCCGCGCTCGTCACGTCGAGGCACTTGCCCAGCGCCCGCAGCGTGCCGTCGCCGGCCACGGTCCAGCTCTGCGCGGCGGTGCCGTTGCAGCCGTAGAGTTGCACCGCCGTGCCGTTCGCGGTGCCGGCGGCGGCGACGTCGACGCACTTGCCGGCGATGCCGGTGATCGGGCCGGTGCGTCCGGACGGCGGCGGGGTGCTGCCACCGGTGACGGTGTCGTAGATCGCGGTGACCAGCGAGGTCGCGCCGGTGGTGTCCTGGGACAGTTCCCAGTTCATCATCCCGCCCGCGTTGGCCATCGCCCACTGCGTCTTGCGCTTGACCGTCGGGACGCCGTTGTAGCACTGCTGGGCGCCGCCGGCCGTGGTGCAGTCCCGGTTGGCGTTGGCCGGGTCCATGCCGACCAGCGCGGCGTAGGTGTAGTAGCCGGGCCGGCTGTAGAAGGGCACGCCGAGCACCGCCTTGGCGGCGGGCAGGCCGCGCGCCTTCCACCCGTTGACGGCGGCGATCGACCAGTCGTAGTTGGCGTGCGGGCTGCCGCCGTCGTACGCCATGATGTTCAGCCAGTCGACCGCGCCGAAGACGGCCGTGGCACCCCGTTGACGTAGTAGCCCTCGGCGACGACGGCGGCGGTGAGCAGTTTGCCCCGGCTGTGCAGGGCGCTGCCGAGCTGTTGCATCAGCAGCGTGTAGTTGCTGGCCGACGCGCCCGGGTCGGGATACTCCCAGTCGATGTCGACGCCGTCCAGGTTGTACTGGTTGACGAAGGCGACCACGTTGTTGACGAACGCGCCGCGGGCGCCGGAGTTGGCGGCGAGCGCCTCGAACGCCGAGTCGTCGCCGTCGTTCCAGCCGCCGATGGCGATGGAGACCTTGACGTTTGCGGCGTGCCCGAGGGACACCAGCGAGGAGAGCTTGCCGGGGTTCTCCACGGCCCGCAGGCTGCCGTCGCCGTTGGGCAGCACGAAGGCGTAGTTGACGTGGGTGAGCCTGCCGTACTGGATGCTGTTGACGCTGCCGCTCCAGGACGGCAGGTAGCCGACGCTCTTGAAGCCGTTGGGCAGCACCACCGCTTCGGCGGCGGAGGGGGTGAGGGCGAGCGTCGCGACGGCGGTGGACAGCGCGAGCGCACCGGCGGCGAGGCGTCGCCGGAGGTGGGGTCTGTGCATCGAGGGCCTTCCCGGAGGACGGGGGCGGACAGGGGGTCTTCCTCGAGGTGGACCAAATATTAAAGAGTATTAACTAAGTCGTCAACGATGGACTTCGATGAGTCACGAGGCGTACGCGGACAACGTCGCGAGCTGTCCGGCGGGCCAGCCGGTGTTGGCGGTGAACCGCACGCGCAGGTACCGGACTCCGGTGGCCGGGAACGTGAGCGTGGCCTGGTTGCCGGTGGCCGGGTCGAACCGGACGTCGGCCGGGCCGGTGAGCGTGCCGAACGTCGCCCCGTCGGTGCTGCCCTGCGCCGAGAGCGTCTGCGTCCGGGCCGCCCACCCGGCCGGCAGCGCGAGCACCAGGCGCGCCACCGGCCAGGTGGCCCCCAGGTCGGCCTGCCACCACTGCGGGAACGCGCCGTTGGCCGACTCCCAGTAGCTGCCCCGGTCGCCGTCGACCGCGTTGCCGGGACCGTACGGTCCGCCCTGCTGGCTGCTCGCCGACGCCGGCCGCCCGGCCGCCAGGTCGCCGGTCGGCGGCTGGCCGCCCCCGACCACCGGCGGGGTGGGCCGCACCGGTGTCAGCGCCAACTGCCCCTTGAGCATCCGGCCACCGTCGGCGGTGAGCCGCAGGTAGTAGTCCGCCGAGCAGGCCGTGCCGTCCTCGTCGAGCGCCCGGATCCCGGTCCCGGCCGGGGTGGACGCCCCGGTCTCGCTGGTCTTCGCGATCTGGTTGCCCTCGTTGAACTCGTCGAACATCGACACGTAGAGCCCCTGCGCGCCGAGCCGCACCATGTTGTAGAGGTGCCGCCAGTAGAAGTCGCCGTGCCGGCGGTGGCCGGCGGAGAGGTCGCCGGGCATCACGCAGGGCTGGTAGTCGATGCCGTGGGCCGCGCAGTCGGCCAGGTCGGGGACGTTGACGTTGGCGTGGAACCAGTCCAGCCCGTCGAGCGTCCCGGTGCGCCCCACCATCCACGGCGAGAGCATGTCGAACGCCCGGTAGACCTCGCCGAAGCCGGGGCGGGAGTCGTTGATCCCCTGCCGCCAGTAGGTCGGTACCCCGCCGATCACGTAGCAGCCCTGGGCCTTGAGCCAGCGCACCACGTCCAGGCAGGCGTCGGGCGCGAACGGGCGGCCGTCGTCGGCGAAGCCGAAACCCCACACGCAGACCACCGGCCGCCCGTTCTGCCGGGCGTACGCCGGTGAGGCGGTGTGCGCCGACATCCTCGTCGTCCAGTCCTCCTTGAGCTGCGTCCGCATCGCCGTCCAGCCGGTCACGTCGTACATGACGTAGAACTTGCGGTCGAAGCGCTCGGCCGCCGAGCGGACCTTTGCCGCCATGGCGTCGCGGGTCGGTCCCTCGTCGCCGAACGGGTTGAACCGTTGCAACGCCGCGGTGTCGCAGCCGTACTCGCGCATCCAGCGGAAGTGGGTGTCCACGGTCTGCTGGTCGTAGGAGGAGAAGAGCGTCGCCGGCCGGCCGTCGCCGAGGTTCGGGTAGGCGGTGGGGTAGCCGCGGGTGTACTCCCGCATGTCCGGCCAGGACACGATCGTGGTGTTGGCCGGTGCGGGGGACTGGAACCGGTCCCGGCTCCAGTGCCACCAGCCGCCGATCGGGGCGCCGTCACCCGGGCAGCTGAACCAGCCCTGGTAGCCGACGGTGACCTTGCCGACCACGTCGCCGGCAGGGCTGGCGGCGGTCGCGGGGGCGGGGGTGAGCGCGAGGTCGGGCAGCGCGGCGAGCGCGGACCCGGCCACCAGGGACCGGATCAAGGTTCGGCGGGTGGGCGCCATGGGGGACCGCTCCTTCGGGGAGGAGGAAGAAATTGACGGTCATCATGGCAGTCTGCGACGGGACATCGTAATAGTTAGACAGGTCGATGAAAAAAGCAGTGGGGCGGTCCCGGACGGGACCGCCCCACACGGACGAACTCAGGCGACCGAGGCCGGGAACCGCTCCCAGACCCGGTGCGCCGCCATCAGCCGCCGCACCGCGTCGAGCGCCTCGGCGCCGGAGCCGCCGGCGACCACGCCCGGCGAGCCGGTCACCCCGGCCCGCTGGAGCACCTCGGCCCCGCCGCCCCACGCGCCGATCGCCTTGGCGTGCCGCCACGCCTCCTCGACCAGCAGCAGCACCCGCGGGTCGACGGTCGGGGAGCCCGGCGCGCCGGCCTTGGCGTCCCGCGCCGGCAACGCGTCCGGCGCCGGCGCCGGAGCGCCGGCCAGCAGGACCGCGTCGAACTCGACCGAACGGGCGGTGGCGAACGTGCGCTGCACCGGCAGCCCGCCGACCGTGCCGCCGTGCGCGGCGATCAGCAGCGGCACCATGCCGGCGTCGAACACCGCCCGCTGGACCTGCGCCACGTCGTCCAGGTCGCCGTCCGCGTCGACCACGACGCCGACCACCCGGCCGTCGGCCGGCCACTCCCGGCCGACCTGGGACAGCGCCGGGCTGGGCTGCACCTCGGCCGGCGGCACGGTGGGTTGCGGCGCGGGCAGGCCCAGGCCGGTGGCGACCTGCTCGCAGAGCACCGGGTCGATGTTGGCCAGGCACCGGAGCTGCCGCTCCTTGATCTCCTGGTGGTAGCACTTGGCCAGCTCGAACGTGTACGCCCGGACGATGTGCTCCCGCTCCACCGGCGACATGCTCGCCCAGAAGAGCCGGACCTGGCTGTAGTGGTCGTCGAAGCTGGCCGGCGCGGCCCGCACCTTCGGCGCCTCGGCCACCGTCACCGGGACGTCGACGAACGCGTGCTCCCGGTCGCCGGCCGGGAACGGGTTGCCGCCGTCGAGCGAGTTCGGTCGGTACGGCGCCACCCCGGCGTGCACCGCGTGCTGGTGGAAACCGTCGCGCAGCATGTCGTTGACGTCGGCGTGCGGCCGGTTGATCGGGATCTGCGGGAAGTTCGGCCCGCCCAGCCGGGTGAGCTGCGTGTCCAGGTACGAGAAGAGCCGGCCCTGCATCAGCGGGTCGTTGGTGACGTCGATGCCCGGCGGCAGGTGCCCGACGTGGAACGCCACCTGCTCGACCTCGGCGAAGTAGTTGGTCGGCGTCCGGTTGAGCGTCAGCGTGCCGATCGGCTGCACCGGCGCCAGCTCCTCCGGCACGATCTTCGTCGGGTCGAGCAGGTCGATCCCGGCGAACGTCTCCTCCGGCGTGTCCGGGAAGACCTGGATACCCAGCTCCCACTCCGGGTACGCGCCGGCCTCGATGGCGTCGTAGAGGTCGCGGCGGTGGAAGTCCGGGTCCATGCCGTTGATCAGCTGCGCCTCCTCCCACTCCAGCGAGTGCACCCCGAGCTTCGGCTTCCAGTGGAACTTCACCAGCACCGTCGCCCCGGCGTCGTCGACCAGGCGGAAGGTGTGCACGCCGAAGCCCTCCATGGTCCGGTAGGACCGCGGGATGCCCCGGTCGGACATGTTCCAGATGGTGTGGTGCTGCGCCTCGGTGTGCAGGGAGACGAAGTCCCAGAACGTGTCGTGCGCGCTCTGCGCCTGCGGGATCTCCCGGTCCGGGTGTGGCTTGCCGGCGTGGATGATGTCCGGGAACTTGATCGCGTCCTGGATGAAGAAGACCGGCATGTTGTTGCCGACCAGGTCGAACGTGCCCTCGTCGGTGTAGAACTTGGTGGCGAAGCCGCGGGTGTCGCGGACCGTGTCCGCCGAGCCGCGCGAGCCCAGCACCGTGGAGAACCGGACGAAGACCGGCGTCTCGCGGCCCCTCTTCAGGAAGCCGGCGCGGGTGACCTTCTCGGCGGCGCCGTTCGCGACGAAGACGCCGTGCGCCCCGGCGCCCCGGGCGTGCACCACCCGCTCCGGGATGCGCTCGTGGTCGAAGTGCATGATCTTCTCGCGCAGGTGGTGGTCCTGGAGCAGCACCGGGCCGCGGGGGCCGGCCTTCAGCGAGTGGTCGGTGTCGCGCAGCCGCGCACCGTTGGCGGTGGTGAGGTACGCGCCCTGCTGACCCTCGGCGATCTGCGGCACGCCGGTCTCGGCGCCGGTCGGGGTACGGGTGTCCGGCGCGCCCTGCTCGTCCTTGGGCGGCAGCGGGCCGTGTGGCGCGGTGGGCTCCTCGAGCGATGGTGGCGCGCTGCCCGGCGCGCCCGGCACGTCCGGGGTCAGTGCCTCGCCGACCTTCTCGACGGCGGCCTCGACGGCGCCCTTGACGACCTGGGCGGACTTGCTGGAATCCATCAGGACCTGTCCTCCGTTGCGGTGAAATGACCAGGCCCTCAGCCCCCTACCCTGGGTCGGGCCGGGCAAACAAGGACGAATCGCTGGGCACCGCGACGGCGGTCACCACCAGCCCACCGGCCACCCGCCAGCGACCGTCGAGCGCGCGCAACGGCGGCCCGCCGTCGCTGCGTGCCCCGTCGACGAGCAGCCGGGCGGTGAACCGGCCCGCTGGATCGAACGTCACCTCCGCCTCCTCGAACCCGAGCCACCGACCGGTCAACGGGTACCACGCCTTGTAGACGGACTCCTTCGCGCTGAACAGCAACCGCTCCCAGTGCACCCCCGCGTCGACGGCACGCAGCCCGGCCAGCCGTGCCGGCTCGCCGGCCGTGGTGACGACGCCGAGCACCTCGTCGGGCAGTGGCTCGTGCGGCTCGGCGTCGACGCCCAGCGACGCCAGCGCGGTGGCCGGGGCCACCGCCGCCGCCCGGTAACCGTCGCAGTGGGTGATGCTGCCCACCACCCCGGCCGGCCAGAGCGGCTCCCGCCGGGGGCCGGGGCGGATCGGCGCCGGCGCGTACCCGAGCCGGGCCAGCGCCTCGCGCGCGCAGCGCCGGGCGGTGACGAACTCGCGGCGGCGGCTCGGGGCCGCGCGCGTGAGCAGGTCCTCCTCACCGGGGTACGGCGGCTCGTCCGGCTCGTCGGCGAACGCCTCGACGGCCACCGCCGCCGTCGGCAACAGGGTCTCGATCACGCGGCGCCGCCGAGGACCCGGCGCATCGGCCGGGGGGCGCCGCCCCGGCGGCCCCATTCGCGCGGGTAGCCCAGCGAGACCTCCTCGAATCGCACCCCGTCGTAGTGGGTGGTGCGGGGGATGTGCAGGTGGCCGTAGACCGCGACGGCCGCCCGGTGCCGGACGTGCCAGTCGGCGGTGTGCTCGGTGCCGCACCACTGGGCGAACTCCGGATACCAGAGCACCTCGGTGGGCTGACGGACCAGCGGCCAGTGGTTGACCAGCACCGTCGGCAACGCCGGGTCGGTCGCGTCCAGGCGCCTCGCGGTCGCGGCCAGCCGCGCCCGGCACCACGACTCCCGATCCGGGTACGGGTCGGGGTGCAGCAGCATCTCGTCGGTGCACACCACGCCGGACGCGTAGGCGGCGCGCAACGACTCCTCCTTCGTCGTCGTGCCCGGGGCACGGAAGGTGTAGTCGTAGAGCAGGAACAGCGGTGCCACGGTGACCGGGCCGCCGTCGCCGTGCCACACCGGGTAGTCGTCCTCCGGGGTGAGCACACCCAGCTCGCGGCACATCGCGACGAGCGCGTCGTAGCGCGCCACCCCACGCAGCGTCACCGGATCGGTGGGGTGGGTCCACAGCTCGTGGTTGCCCGGCGCCCAGACCACCCGGGCGAACCTGTCGCGCAGCAGCCGCAGCGTGCGCTCGATGTCGGCGAACGCCTCGCCGACGTCGCCGGCCACGATCAGCCAGTCGTCCGCACTCTCCGGCCGCAGGCCGTCCACCACCGCACGGTTCTCCGCGTACGACACGTGGAGGTCACTGACCGCGTACAGCGCACCCGTCACCCGGCCGATCTTGCCAGCGGCGCTCCCGGAAGGCCAGGGCACCCGACGGCTCAGCCGATCCGGTCGGCGATCCGGTCGACGGCGCGCAGCAACTCCCGGGTGACGCCCGGCTCGGCCGCCGAGTGTCCGGCCTCCGGCACGATCCGCAGCTCCGCCTCCGGCCACCGGCGGGCCAGGTCGTAGGCGGACGCCGGCGGGCAGCACAGGTCGTAGCGGCCGTTGACGATCACGGCGGGCAGGTGGCGGATCCGGTCCACGCCGTCGAGGAGTTGGCCCTCCGTGAGGAAGCCGCCGTGCACCGCGTAGTGCGACAGGATCCGGGCGATCGGCAGCGCCTGATCGTCGGCGGTGAAGTGGGCGAGCGCCGCCGGGTCGGGTCGCAGCGACGAGTTCACCGCCTCCCAGCGGCCCCAGGCCCGCGCGCAGGCGCGCGCCTCGTCGGCGTCCGGGCCGTGCAGCCGCCGGTGGTAGGCGGCCAGCACGTCGTCACGTCCGGCCGGCGGGATCGGGGCGACGAACCGGTCCCACTCCTCGGGTTGGAGGTGGCGCAGGCCGCCCTGGTAGAACCAGTCCCGCTCACCGCGGCGCAGCAGCAGCACGCCGCGCAGCACCAGGCCGGTGACCCGCTGCGGGTGGGCCTGTGCGTAGGCCAGGCCGAGCGTGACCCCCCACGACCCGCCGAAGACCAGCCACGAGTCGATGCCCAGGCGCCGCCGGATCGTCTCCAGGTCGGTCACCAGGTGCCACGTGGTGTTGGCGCGCACCTCGCCGAACGGCGTGCTGCGCCCGGCGCCGCGCTGGTCGAACAGCACCGCGCGGTAGCGCCGGGGGTCGAAGAACCGCCGCGCCGCCGGCACCAGGCCACCGCCGGGCCCGCCGTGCAGGAAGACCACGGGTACGCCGTCCGGCCGCCCCACCTCCTCCACGTGCAGGACGTGGCCGTCACCGACCGGGACGCGATGGGTGGCGTAGGGCTCGACGGGTGGGTGGAGGTCGGTTCCGGTCATGCCCGCCGATTGTGCCGGCCCGGCGGGCCCGGCGTGGCCCGGTCAGCAGGCGACGTTGCCGCCCAGGTTGTCGAGCAGGGCGTCGGCTACCCAGCCGGAGACGCCCGTGGTGGTGTCCCGGAGGTAGGTCCAGGTGTAGGTGGTGTGCCCGTTCGCGCTGACCCGGTCGCCGCTGGCGAAGCAGTGGAAGTCGACGTTGTGGGACAGTTGGCCGTAGCCCAGCGACCCGCAGGTGGTGTGCGGACCGGTGCGGATGTTGACGTTCGTGGCGTTGAAGAGCTGGCCGAACTTGTTGTCCACGTTGGAGTGCGAGTGGCTGCAGCTCGCGCTGGCCGGCGCGGCCCCGGTCACCACCGCGACACCGGCCGCGGCGACGGTCAGGACGATCGCCGCGCCGATCGAGGAAGCTCTGCGCATGCCCATCAACTCCCGGATCCGTGCGTGCAAATTGATCCACATATTTGCATATGGCAAAGAAGCTTGGCAAGGGCGGTGGGCGGCCGCAGGTGCTCAGGCGGGAGTGCGGACGTCGGAGTCCGGCCCGGTGCTCTCCGCCTCGGGCGCCGGGCGAGGAGCCGGCGTACGCACCGCGAACGCGTCGAAGCTCGGCCCGTCCAGCCGTTCGATGAACGGCTCGGCGCTCGGCCGCTCCGTCTCACCCCGCTCGGCGTCGGACCGCTCCGCCTCGGGCCGTTCGCTGTCGGCCCGCTCGGCCCGGCCGTTCTCGGGCCACCCGTTCTCCGGGCGCTCGACCTCGGCGCGCCCGTTCTCGGGCGGCCCGGCGGGCACCGCCTCGGCGGCCGCCGCCGGCCCGAGCAGGCGCGCCGCCACCTGCGGATACTCGGCGGTCGCGCCGCCACCCGCGGCCGCCGCCATCACCGCCGCCGCGGCGAGATCCGCCACCCGCTTGGCCTCCCGCTGCACCCGGGCCCGGGTCTCCTTGGCGTGCTGCTCGGCCAACTCCGCCGCGCGCCGGGCCTCGTCCAGCCGCTTGGTCTCGGTGGCCAGGTCCCGGCGTACGCCGACCAGCCGTTCCTCCAGTTCGGCGCCCGCCTGCTCGATCGTGGCGATCTCACCGCGGGTCTCCGCCAGCTCCCGCCCGACGGTCTCCAGCTCGGTCTTGAGCTGGGCCAGCGCCTCCTGCCGCTGCTGGACGTCGCGCTGCACGCCGGCGAGCTGCTCCTGGTGCGCGGCGTTCTCCTCGTCGGCCCGCTCGCGTACCTCGGTGGCGTACTGCTGGGCCTCGGCGACCAGCGCGGCGATGTCCCGCTCGGCGGCCACCGCCCGGTCGGCCAGCTCCTGCTCGGCCGCGGCCCGCCGCTCGTCCAGCTCCCGGGCCATGGTGGCCTGCCACTGGGCCAGCTCCTGCTGGGCCTTGCTGCGGTTGGCCTGCACCTCCTGCTGGATCTGGGTGCGCGCGGCCTTCACCAGCGCCTCGGACGCGGACCGGGCCTGCTCGACCTGCTGGGTGCTCTGCTCGGTGATCCGCTTCGCCTCCTGCTGGGCGCGGTCGTGCACCGCCTGGCCCTCGGCGCGCAGCTTCTCCGCCAGCTCCCGCGCGGCGGTCAGCTCCGCCTGTGCGACGGCCCGCCGCTCCTCGTCCGCCCGCTCCTGCTCAGCCCGGCGGGTGGACAGCTCCTCCTCCAGCTCGCGCCGTTCCCGGGCGGCCTGCTCCTGCGCCGCGACCAGCACCTTCTCCGCCTGCGCCTGGAAGTCGTCGGCGCGCTTGGTGGCCATCTCGGTGATCTGGCCGGCCTGCTTCTCGGCCAGGTCGAGGATCTGGTCGACCATCGGCCCGAGGTCCCGGAAGGACGCCCGGTCCACCGCCGTCGGGCGGTCGCGCAGCTCGCCCGCCTCCGCCTGCGCCCGCTGCACCTGCGCGGTCAGCTCACGGACCTGGGCGTACGCCCGGTCGCGCGCGACGGTCAGCGCGCCGACCTCGCCGTCCATCTGCTCGACGTAGCGGTCCACCTGGCGTTTGTCGTAGCCGCGCAACGCCGGGTCGAACCGCGGTCGCGCGGACACGTCGTCGTGGGGTGCGAACGGTTCCTCACCGTTGGACATTGCGCCATCCTCCGTGGGTTCGCCAGCGCCGGGCCGCGGGGCACGATGAGGCGCAACGGTACCGTGTCCGCGCGCGCCGTCGAGCCCGCCCCGCCCCCGGCCCGCCGGTCGGACGGCCGGTCAGACCGGGAAGTGCGCATCACCCGCCGTCAGTCGGATGGTGAAACCGTCGGCGTCCCGGTGGTGGGTCACGTGGTCGCAGCTCTGGTGGGTGATCCACAACCCCAGGCCGCCCTCGGTCCCGTCGCCCGCCGGCAGCAAGCCGGCGTACGGGTCCTTGGGGCCGGGGCCCCGGTCGTGCACGGCCACCACGATCCGGTCCGGCGCGGACCACAGGCGCAGGCGCACCGGTGGCGTCCCGTGCCGCAGCGCGTTGCCCACCACCTCACTGACGGCCATCACCAGGTCGTCGACGCCGTCGGCCGGCACTCGGCCAGATAGCTCGCCGGGTCGGTGTAGACGCCCGTCGACTCGCGCACGCCGTCCGGCCGGATCAGCCGGGGATGGGTGCGCGCCACGTCGGCCAGCACGTGCGGCGACGCCACCCGCCTGTCGTAGGCGCAGATGCCCCAGAGCGGGAAGTCGTCGTAGACGTGGTTGATCGCCGACTCGTAGCGGGCCCAGGCGTCCCAGGTCGCGCCGAGCAGGAGCGGCGGCAGCTCACCGGCCATCCGGATCTGCGACGGACCGTCGGCCAGGAACGACCCGAGGCACTCGCGGTAGGAGCGGATCGCGGCGGCGGGCCGGCGTAGACGTCGCCGCCGGGCAGGAAGGTGACGTCGGCGCCGGCGGGCAGCGCCCGGCGGAGGAGCGCGCCGTTGTGCTCGCCGAAACTCACCGCGACGCGCTCGCCGGCCTCGATTGCGCCGAGGAGGAACGGCAGCACCACGGCCAGCAACTCGTCGTCGGAGTCGTAGAGCAACGCCTCGTGGTGGTAGCCGCGGTGACCGGCCGCCGGGCCCGTCCTCACCGGACCACCTCCACCCGGACGTCGGTCAGCCCCAGCAGCTCGATCAGCCGGGCCGGCGCCGGACGGCGGGTGCGCAACACCGCGACCGCGCCCCGGCGGCGGGCGTGGTCGCGCAGGAGCAGCAACGCGCGGTGGTCAACGAACCGCAGGTTCGTCGCGTCGAGGACGAGCCGCCCCGCCACCGGCTGCGGGTCGGCCCGCTCCAGCGCGACGGCGAAGAGGTGCTCGCCGGCGGCGTCCAGCTCGCCGGCGAGCGCGGCCGCCGCGCCGTCGCCGCCGGAGTGCAACCGGAACGGCACCTCGGCGTTGGTCTCCGGGTGCAGGCAGGCCAGCTCGGCGATCGCCGCGTCACCGAGCACCCGGCGGTCGTAGGCGCAGACCGCTGACATCGGCCGGTGCCGGATCCAGTGGTCGACGCGGTGCTCGTAGCGGGCGAACGCCTCGCGCTGCGCGGCGGTGCGGACCAGGTCGGTCGCCTCGGCCAGCACCCGCAGGCCGGTGTGCCCGGCGGCCAGCGCCTCGGTGGTGGCCCGCGCGTAGGCCCGGACCTGCGACCGAGGGTCGACGGCCTCGTCGTGCCGGTAGGCCTCGCCGACGCGGAACAGCCGCACCGTGCCCCGCCGCCACGCGTCGGCGAACCCGGGCACCGACGCCAGCCGGCGGGCCACCGCGTCCGGCTGCTCCGGGCCGAACAGCCAGACCTGCTCACCCGCCGCGAGCCCGAGGCCGACCTGCTCGACCGTCCGGGCGTGCAGCGCCGCCGGGTCGTCGTAGACGAGACAGGCGTGGCCGTAGCCCCGGTCCGCCGCGTTCCCGCCGGTCACCGGCTCCGCCTCATCAGGCCAATCTACGCTCGGCCGGGTGGCCGACCACGGCCGGCGGCGGCCGGTGGTCAGCGGAGGGGTGCAGGTTTGCCGGGCACGATGGGCGGTACTGCCCGTCCGACGGCACGACACGGTGGGAAGCGAGGCGCACATGGACGTGCACGACCTGTTGACCGAGGCGTACGGACGGTTGCCGGACCTCGTCGCCGGGGCGCTCGACGGGCTCGACCCGGAGCGGTTGCGGCAGGCCCCGGCCGAGGGAGCCAACCCGGTGGGCTGGCTGATCTGGCATCTGACCCGGATCCAGGACCACCACGTCGCCGACCTGCTCGGCGTCGAACAGCTCTGGGTGACCGGCGACTGGGCGGGGCGGTGCGGCCTGCGCCCCGACCCCGACGACACCGGCTACGGGCACGGGCCGGAGCAGATCGCCGCCGTGCGACCGGAGGACGGCGGCGTGCTGCTCGGCTACCACCGGGCGGTCGTCGAGCGCAGCCTGGCGTACCTGCGCGGGCTGGGCCCGGCCGACCTGGACCGGGTGGTGGACGACAGCTGGGACCCGCCGGTCACGCTCGGCGTGCGACTGGTCAGCGTGCTCGACGACGACCTCCAGCACGTCGGGCAGGCCGCCTACGTGCGCGGGCTGGTCACCCGGGACTGACCGTCGTCCGGGCGCGACGCAGCGCGGCCCGCCCCAGCAGGTGGCCGGCCTGCGCCTCGGGGGAGGTGCCCGGGCCGGCGAAGTCCGGCGCGCCGCTGACGCCGGTGACCCGCCCGTACCCGTCGATCCGCCGGCCGGCGGCGGCCAGCAGCTCCGCCGCGGTGTCGAGCCACGACGGTGGCAGCCAGCCGTCCGCCACCCCGGTCGACGCCGCGTAGCCGAGCAGTTGGGCGGTGTTGGCCTCGCGGAACGATCCGGGGTCGTCGAGCACGTCGGGGAAGAGCCCGTCCTCGGTGCGGTGCCGCAGGCAGGCGGTCAGCACTTCCTCGGCGTGCCCGGCCAGCTCGGCGCGCCACCCCGCCGGCCACTCGGGCGCCAGGCGCAGCGCCCGGGCGATCCCGGCGACCACCCAGCCGTTGCCGGTGCCCCAGGGCTCCGGCCGGTCCAGCTCGCCCCGGTCCTCGTCCCAACGCGCCGCGTACAGGCCGGTGGCCCGGTCGTGCAGCCGGCGGCGGTGCCCGGCCACCTGGGCGGCGGCCAGCTCCGTCCGGCCGGTCAACGCGAGCAGCGGCACCACCATGTAGACCGTGTCGGCCCACACCTGACGGCTGTCGAGCAGGTGGAACAGGGTGCCGTCGGTGGCCCGGGGCGCCCGGCGGGTCAGCCAGTCGAGCTGCGCGGCGAGCGCGGCGGCGTACCTCGGCTCGCCGGTGGTGGTCGCCGCGTGCCGGACCACCTCGCCGCAGGCGGCGCCGTTGACCGCGCCGATCGAGCCGGCCAGCTCGCCGAGGCGGCCGTCGGGCCGTTGCCGGGTCACCGCGGCGTCGGCGACCAGCAGCGCCGCGTCCGGCCGGCCGAGATCCAGCAACGCCTGCCCGGTGAGGCCCTGCTCCCAGGACTCCCGCTGCATGGTCAGCAGCGCCAGCAGCACCCGTTCCGCGGTGGCGTCCCCGTCCGTCGACATGCCCGTCGCAGTACCCGGCGCCCCGGCCCGTCTCACCCGGAGCGGGTGAGTTGGTCTCACCCGGGCGGCGGGAACGCTGCGGCACGGGCGACGCCGCGCACGCCGGGCCGCCACCACCGGACACGGGAGGCACGATGAGCACCTCGGCCGCGGAGCACCTGGCCCGGGCGGCGGCCGGCCGGCACCCCGAGCTGCCGGAGACCACGTCCGGCACGGTCCGCCTGGACATGCGGGAAGGAGGCCGGACCGAGCACTGGTACCTGACCATCGACCGCCAGGACGTCCGGGTCGAGCGCTCGGCCGAGGAGGCGGACCTGGTGGTGCGCGCCGACCGGGAGGTGTTCGACCGGATCGCCGCCGGACGCCTGCACCTGGCCGCGGCGCTGCTGCGCAACGACCTCTCCGGGCAGGGCAACCTGCGGCTGCTGATGACGCTGCGCCGGCTCTTCCCCGGCCCGCCCGGCGCCCGGCACCCCCGGGACGTGGCCGGCTTCCCCTACCGGCCGGTGGCCCGATGAGACAGGAACTGGTCTCCGTCCTCGCCGGCAACGCGTTCGCGATGGGCGACGCGCAGGGTGACCTGGAGGCGCACCCGTGCGCCCCGATCGGCCTGTTCTCCTTCGACACCCGGTTCCTGTCCCACTGGGTGCTCACGGTCGACGGCGAGCGGTTGCAGTCGCTGCCCCGGCGACGCTGCGGATGCTCGCGCTGGCACAGGGCGGCCAGCTCGACGACTACCACGACGAGGAACCCGGCAAGATCCTCAGCGAGCTGCGGTACGGCGAGGCGGCGGCGTTCGACGACGAGCCCACCGCGCTCTACTACGGTGCGGCCGACACCACCCCGCTGTTCGTGGTCCTGCTCGACGAGTACGAACGCTGGACCGGCGACGCCGACCTGGTCCGGGAGTTGCGTCACCCGGCCCGGATGGCGTTGGACTGGCTGACCGGGTACGGCGACCCGTACGGCGACGGCTACCTGCGCTACCAGCCCCGCAACACCACCAACGGGGTGGCCAACCAGACCTGGCGCAACTCGCCGGAGGCGATCGTCGACCGGCACGGCGTGGTGCCGCCCTACCCGCGGGCCACCTGCGAACTCCAGGGGTACGCGTACGACGCGCGGATCCGGGGCGCCCGGCTGGCCCGCGAGTTCTGGGGCGACCCGGAGTACGCCGCGCGGCTGGAGGCCGACGCGGCGCGCCTGCGGGAACGGTTCAACCAGGACTTCTGGCTGCCGCAGCGGGGCTACTACGCGCTGGCCATCACCCCCGACGGCACACCGGTCGACGCGCTCACCTCGGGCCTCGGGCATCTGCTCTGGAGCGGCATCGTCGAACCGGAGCGGGCCGACTCGCTGGCCGCGCACCTCTGTGGGCCGGCCCTGTTCACCGGCTGGGGGTCCGCACGTACGCCGACGGGCAACGGCCGTACAACCCGGTCGGCGCGCACCTCGGCGCGGTCTGGCCGTCGGACAACGCGCTCGTCGCCGCCGGCCTGCGTCGCTACGGTTACGACGACGAGGCGGCCCGGGTCGCCGCCGGCGTGCTCGCCGTGGCGGAGACGCTCGGCGGGTCGGTGCCGGAGGTGATCGCCGGCTACCCGCGCCGGCTCACGAAGTACCCGGTGCAGCTGCCGGCGGCGGGCCGGCCGCAGTCGTGGGCCTCCGGCGGCCTGCTGATGCTGCTCGCGACCATGCTGGGGCTGCGCCCGTGCGCCGACAACCTGCTGGTCGACCCCGCGATCCCCGCCGGTTACGGCCGGATCGAGCTGCTCGACGTGCCGGGCCGGTGGGGGCGCACCGACGCGTACGGCCGGGACCGGGACGGCGGCCGGCGGATGCGCGTCGGCCAGGCGGGCGATGTCCGCCGCGCCGCCTGACCGGTCCGCTCACCCGGTCAGGAGGGGACCGCTTCTCCGCCGGAGGCGTTGACCGGGTGCCCCTCCTCACGGGCGACCGGAGCGGGAGCGGGGGCGGCGCGGGCGAGCAGCCGGTCTACGCCCACGAAGAGCAGGCCAAGCAGCCAGAACACGACGGCGAAGGCGACCGCGCTGAGGCCGACGCCGTCGTAGCCGAGCTGCCCGGCGTCGAGGAACGGGTACGGGTAGCTGTGCACGACGAGCCCGCGTACCAGCGCGAAGCCGAGGTAGGCCAGCGGGAACGCCAACCACCAGGCGGCGTATCGGGGGCGGAGCCGGCCGCGCCTGTCGAACAGCGCCCAGTCGGCGACCGCCAGCAGCGGCACCACGGTGTGCAGGAGCTGGTTGCCCCACCACTCGCCCGGCTGCCGGTCCGGCTGGGCCATCGCGAACGGGCTGGCGGGGTTCGCCAGCACCAGGTGGTAGACCGTGCCGGTGATGGTGATGTAGAGGGTCACCGCGCCCTTGAGCACGCTCGGTGGCTCCGGCCGGTCCCGCGCCGCGCACCAGGCGGCGTAGCCGGCGAGCACGCCGACGGCCAGGTTGCTCTGGATGGTGAAGTAGGGCAGCAGGCCGGTCACCGTGGCCGGGCCGAGCGCGGTGAGCACGATGCCGGCCACCACACCGAGCACCACGGCCACGCGGAGGAGGATCGCCGGTCGGCGACGCCGGGGGGTCATCGGCGCAAGTTACCAGCCGGTTGTCAGTCGTCGTGCCGTCCGGTCGCCGACCGGTCCGGGTCGGGCTCGTCGCCGGACGGGGGCCGGACCGTGCCGGATCCCCGGCCGGCCGGGGTCCGCCGGACGCCGGACGCGGGGTCTCCCGGCGTCCGGGCGGCGCCGGGCGTGGGGGCGGCTGCGCCGGACGTGGGGGCGGCGGTGCCGGCCGGGGGTCGGCCGGTGTCCGGGTCCGGCACGTCCCGGGTCGGTGTCGCGCCGGGCGGGCCGGTCGGCCCCGTTCCCGACGGCGGTCCGGTCGGGCCCGGCGAGCCGGCGGCGTCGAGCAGCCCGGCGCAGTAGCCGGGCACCCGCTCCGGACCGCCCGCGGCGGCGACCAGGCCGGCGAAGGGCGGGGCCTGGAGGGCGCGGCCCCGTTCGACCTCGCCGACGGCCCGGTAGGCGGCGCAGAGCCCGGCCGGCGACGTGGGGTCGGGGAGCCCGGCGGTCGGGCCGGTGGCCGGGCGGGTCGGGCGGATGGTGGGCGTCGAGCCGGTCGTGGACGGGGCGGCCGAGGCGTCGCGGTGGGGCGGCGGGGCCTCGCCCCGACCGGCCCCGGGGAGGTTTCCGGTCACCGTGGCCAGCGCTACGCCCCCGGTCAACGTCGCGGCCGCGGTGGCGAGGGCGACCTTGGCGCCGAGCAGGGTGGCGAACCGTCGGGCGGGTCGGTCGTCCGCGTGATCGCCGGCGCCCACGGGCGGTCGGCGGGCGGAGTCGGCAAACGTTTGCCGGCCGCCGAGGGCGGCCGTCGCCCGGGCCGCGCGGAACTCCGCGACGGCGGCCGCCTCGCCGTCGAGTTCCCCGGGCCGGGGCCCGGCACGCACGGCGTCGAGACACCGGACGAGCCCTCCCGGGGCGGCGGGGGCGTCGCCCGAGGAACCGTCGAGCAGGCGCTCGACGGTTTCCTGGTCCAGGCGGGGTGCGTCCATCTCGTGACCCTCAGCGCCGCCCCCTGCCCCGGTGTCACACGCCGGAGCCGGCGCACCGGGTGAGACCGGTCACCTCCGGCCGGTCAGCCCATCGTCTTCGCCCCGTCGATCGACTCCCGGATGATGTCGGCGTGGCCGGCGTGCTGGGCGATCTCGGCGATCAGGTGCAGCAGCACCCGGCGGACCGTCCAGGCGGCGCCCGGGGCGAACCACGGCTCGTCGGGCAACGGGTGCGCGGCGTCCAGGTCGAGCGTGGCGACGAGCGCGTCCGTCTCGGCGGCCACCCGGTCGAACTCGGTGAGCAGCCCGGCCAGCGTCTCGCCCTCGACCATCCGGAACTGGCCGGCCCAGTCGACCGCCTCGCCGCGCATCGCCTCGGCGCCGCCGGTCGCGAACCGCGCCCAACTCCGCTCCGTGCTCGCGACGTGCTTGACCAGCCCGCCGAGACACAGCTCGCTGACCGTGCTGCGGCGTGCCGCCTGCTCGTCGTCGAGCCCCGCCACGGTCTGCCGCAGGAAGTCGCGGTGCCGGCGCAACGAGTCGAGCAGATCGGCCCGCTCGCCGGTGAGAACCTGATCGCTGACGTCCATCCACCCGTTCCTTCCGATCGACGACCCGACGTCACGGTACGACCCCGCACCGACATCGCCCGCGCTCCACACCGCAGCCTCCGGTTGCCGGCCGGTCCGGCTCGCGGTGAACTGGACGACATGGGTGTCATCAAGGTCGGTACGTCCTCGTGGGCCGATGCGATGCTGGTCCGCTCCGGCTGGTATCCGCGCGGGACCAACACCCCGGCCGGCCGGCTCGGCTGGTACGCCGAGCACTTCGGACTGGTCGAGGTGGACACCTCGTACTACGCGGTGCCGGCGGTGGAGACCACCACCGCCTGGGCGGACGCCACCCCGCCCGGCTTCACCTTCGACGTCAAGGTGTTCCGGCTGTTCACCGGCCACCACACCCCGGTCGACGCGCTGCCGAAGGACCTGCGACCGGCCGGCGGGCCGAGCCGGATCCGCTGGCGCGACCTGACCGCCGGGGCGTACGACGAGTTGTGGGACCGGTTCCACGCGGCGCTGGCGCCGCTCGCGGCGGCCGACCGGCTCGGCGCCGTGCTGTTGCAGTTCCCGCCCTGGCTGGCCCGCGGCGACGCGGCCCGGCGGCGGATCGTGGCCGCCGCGCAGCGGTGCCGGCCCCATCCGGTCACCGTCGAGCTGCGCCACTCCTCCTGGTTCGCCGAGGACGCGATGGCCGACACCGTGACGTTCCTGCGCGAGCACGGGCTCGGCTACGGCTGCGTGGACATGCCGCAGGGGCACGCCTCCTCGGTGCCGCCGATCCTGGTCGCCACCACCGACCTTGCCGTGGTGCGGTTCCACGGCCACAGCGCGGCCTGGGAGAGCGGCGACAAGCAGGAGCGGTTCCGCTACGCCTACGGCGACCGGGAGCTGCGGCACTGGTCCGGGCTGCTGCGCGACCTGGCCGACCAGTGCGCCGAGCTGCACGTGCTGATGAACAACTGCTGCGGGGACCAGGCGCAGCGCGACGCCGCCCACCTCGCCGACCTGCTCGGCGTGGTGCCCGCCGGCGCGCGGGCCTGAAGGTTTTCCGGCCGACCTCGCGGGTACCGGCCGGGGACGAGAGCGAGGGGGGACACGTGGACGAGCGGTGGGACGAGACGGCCCCGGACGACCGGGATCCCCGGGCGACCCGGGACGCCGAGGAGGCGCACGGCGGCAGCATGGCGCCGGGCGTGGTGGACGACACCGGGCACCCGGTGGCCGGGTCGCCGGCGCCGGCGAACGAGCAGGCCGCGCCGGGCCGCCCGGGTGAGGACGGCACCGGCTCCTGAGCGGGCACCGCGCGGCGGGTGGCCCACCCCGATGTGGGTCACCCGCCGCGCGGTGGTCTCAGCGGCCGGAGGTGACCAGATGCCGGCCCACCGCGCCCACGGCGGCCATCTTGCCGAGGTTCCTCGGCGTGGACACCAGCCCGCCGGCGCGGTCCAGCATCCCGCGCAACACCTGGGTCGGCTTCTGCTGCTCGCTCATGTACGCGGTCATCACGACGAGCGCCCCGGTCAACGCCGGCACCGCCCACTGGAGCAGCTTCATCTGCCGCTGGCTGGCGGCGACGTTCGCCGGCGTGTGGTGGTGGGGTTCCGTGGTGCCCTCGACGGGCGGCCCGCCCGCCTTCTCCAACCGCATGCCGACCAGCCGGCTGTAGCCGGTCACCGCCAGCGCACCGACGGTCAGCGCGGTCTTCACCGCGCTCGCCGTGCCCACGCCGGACTGCCGGGCCACCCGCGGGCTCTCGGTGACCAGTTCGCCGACCGCGCCGGCCAGGTGCGCCCCGATCGCCGCGGCGTTCACCGGGGTCCACCGGGCCCACCCGGCCGAGGCGACCGGCAGCCGCTGAGTCGTGTCGTCGATTCGTGCCGCCGCGCCGTTGACGCCGAGCGCCCCCATCAGTGAGCCGCCGAACCAGGCCGCCAGGCCCAGGTCGTGCATCGAGCGCAACGCGGTGTGCCGTTCGGACATCTGGATCCCCCTCCGCCGTGTTCGGGCGGTGCGGCATACCCGTCCTCGGCGCGCTCACGCCCCCGGAACGCGGGACGGCAGCGAGCCCGCGAACGCGGCCACCCGGGCGGCCAGCGGCGCGGCGGCGCGGACCCAGGTGAAGTGGTCCAGCGCGGCGCCCGCCTCGGCGGCGGTGTAGCGGTGCCGGGTCAGCGGCGCGGCGGTCAGCTTGTCGCAGAGGTGGTCGAGTGTCTCGTGCGGCGTGTACTGGTCGTCGTCGACGCTGACCGCGAGCACGGGTGTCCGGATCCGCCGCACGGCGGCCTCGGTGTCCACCCCGTCGAGCGTCGGGAACCGCCCGGTGCGGGCGGTGTGCGCCCAGTCCAGGATCACGCCCCGGGCCTGCCGGCCCCCGAAGCCCCACCCGGGCCAGACACCGACCAGCCGGGTCAGGGCCGCGATGCCCTGCGTGTACGGCAGCACACCCCAGCCGCGCCGCCCCGGATACCGCCGCCACCAGGGCAGGCCCACGGCCACCAGGGCCAGCCCGTCGACCCGGCCGGCGTCGTGCAGCGCCTGGTGCAGCACGGCGACCTGGCCGCCGAGGGAGTGCCCGAGCAGCACCCGCACCCGCCCGTCCAGGCGGGGCTTGAGCGCGTCGAGCACCGCGCCGACGTCGGTGGCCAACTCGCCGTAGCCGTACCGGCAGGTGCGGGCCGGGGCGGGGGTGCTCTCTCCGGTGCCGCGCAGGTCCGCCACGACCACCGCGAGCCCGGCGTCGCGCAGCGCGGCGGCGAACGGCCGGTAGTAGCGGGCGCGGACCCCCATCGCCGGCCAGATCACCACCACCGGCGCGCCGGGCGGCCCGTCCGGTTCCGGGTGGACCTGCACGCCGATCCGCGCGCCGTCGACGTCCACGTACTCCTGCGTGTACTCGTCACTCACCGGCCCAGCTTAGCTACCGGCGAGTAGCAAGCGGTGGTCGGACGGTCCTCGCCGCCGACGGGCGCGCGGCGCAGGTGACTCGGGCACCGGAAGCCACCCGTGTCGCGATCGGCGTCGACTCGTTAGGGTCGGGTCGTGAGGCTCAACCGGTCGACCGACATGGCCCTGCGGATCGCCATGTCGACCGCCGCTGCCCCGCGCCGCGCCACGGTGGACGAGCTGGCCGCCCGGCTCGCGCTGCCCCGCAGTCACGTCGCCAAGGTGGTCCAGCGGCTCCAGCGGCTCGGCGTCCTGGTGACCATCCGGGGCCGCTCCGGCGGCGTGGCCTTCGCCGAGCACGCCGGCGAGCTGACCGTCGGGCAGGTGGTCCGCGCGTTCGAGGGCGACGGCGAGGTGGTCAACTGCGCCGAGCCGGCCTGCCCGCTCGTGGCCGGCTGCCGGCTGCGCGGCGAACTGCGCCGCGCCCGGGCCGCCTTCCTCGCCGTGCTCGACGGCGTACGCCTCGGCGACCTGGTCGACGGCGCGGCCGGCCCGCTCCTGCTCGGCCTCGGCGCGGCCCCGGCGGCCCGCTGATGGGCGTCTCCCACCCGATCTTCGCCCGGCAGTTCGCCCGCGCCAGCGTCGCCCTGGACGCGGCCGGGATGGCCGCGCACCGGCGTCGCCTGGTCGCCGGGCTGCGCGGCCGGGTGGTCGAGGTCGGCGCCGGCAACGGGCGCAACCTGCCGCACTACCCGCCGGCCGTGACCGGGGTGCTCGCCGTCGAGCCCGAGCCGCGGCTGCGCGCCCTCGCCCGTGCCGCCGCGCCCGCGGCACCGGTGCCGGTGACCGTGGCCGCCGGCACCGGCGAGGCGCTGCCGGTCGCCGACGGCGCCGCCGACGCGGTGGTGTTCTCGCTCGTGCTCTGCTCGGTGCCGGATCAGGCGGCGGCGTTGGCCGAGGCGCGGCGGATCCTCCGCCCCGGCGGTGAGCTGCGCTTCTATGAGCACGTGGTGGCGCAGACACCGGGCCTGCGCCGGGCCCAGCGGGTCGCCGACGCGACGCTCTGGCCGCTGTTCTGCGCCGGCTGTCACACCGCGCGCGACACCCTGGCCGCGATCCGGGCCGCCGGTTTCACGGTGACCGAGGTCGACCGGTTCCGCTTCCCCCGGACCGGCATCCCGGTCCCCGCCTCGCCGCACGTGCTCGGCGTCGCGATCCGACCCTGACCGACTACGGCGGGGCCGGCGTCCCCCGGGCGGGGAACGCCGGCCCCGCCGCTCAGCCGACCGCGATCGTGCCGTCCGGGGCGCGCACGCAGGAGACCGTGCGGGCGGCGGTCACCGCCGCGCCGCTCAGGCACCGGCCGAGCACCTGGTGGCCGGCCGCGCTCGGGTGCCACGACTCCTGGCAGGTCTGGAAGTAGGTGCCGCAGGCGTTCGCGATCCGCTGGATGTCGAGTTTGTCGTAGCCGGAGAGGCTGGTGACGAAGACGCCGCTCGGGCCGTCCATCAGCCGGATCGGGGTGGCGAGGGCGTTGGCCGGGCTGCCCGCCGACTCGCAGAGCCGCGCGCCGTCGAACGCCCGCTGCACGTTCAGATAGACCAGGTCGTCGTTCGGGAACTCGGCCGCGAGCGTGGTGCGCACCGAGCCGACCAGGGAGCCGAGCCCCTGGGAGAAGCGCTGCCCGGGCGCCAGGCTGGCCCGGTGGATCGGGCAGCCGGCCGCGTACCGCTCGGCGCCCAGGGCGCGGAACTTGTCCCGGGTGTCGTCGCGGCTGTCCTCACTCCAGTAGCTCTGCTCCAACTCGTACGGCAGCGGGTTGGTGTAGTCCTGGAACACCACCCGGTGCTGGCCGTCCGCGTCCACCTCGTCGAGCGTGGTGAGCAGCTGCCGCAGCGCCGCCGTGGTCTCCGCGGTGGCCGAGGCGAACTGCGCGGAGGTCCCCAGGTCGGCGTCGGTGCACGGCTTCTGCTCCACCGGCCCGCCCAGGTAGGCCCAGAATTCCCACCACCCGGTCCACGCGTCGGCGATGAACCGGTTGGCGCACTTCTCCGCCACGCTGCCGAAGGTGAACGAGCTGTTGTTCGAGCCGAGCCCGACCAGCACCAGGTCGATGTCGTGGGTGCGGGCGACCGACCGGAGCTGGTCGAGCTGGGCGGCCACCTGTCGCCCCTTGGCGCGGGTGGCCGACGCGTTGGCGATGTCGTACGGCTGCCCGCCCGAGCAGGCCAGGTTGAACCGCGCGGAGATGCCGGGCAGGTCGGCCCGGAACAGCGAGGCGTTCGGCGAGCGGTGGCAGAAGTAGGCGTTGGCGTTCGCGGCCGACCAGCCGGGGAAGCCCTGCGCGACGCCGTTGACGTCGACCACCGGGGCGTACGCGCCGGCGCCCTCGCCGCTGATGAAGCTGTCACCCAACGCCACCGCGGCGGTGGGCAGCGCCGCGGCGGCGGGCCGCGCCGGCGCCGCGGCGGCGGGCAGCGCCACCGTGGCGAGCGCCAGCGCCGCCGCGAGCACGGAACGACGGAACACGGACATGCCCCACCTCACCCTCATCCATCGAAACGTGAAAGATTCTTTGGTGGGCGATCAGATCACGGGCGTGTGACGGGCGTCAATGGCCGGACATCGGGCTCAGCCCCGGCGGAACTCCGCGCGCCAGCGCAGTCCGCCGTCCGGGGCGGTGATCTCCTCGATCCGCGTCGCCGCCAGCCCGCCCACGCCGAACGACTCGACCTCGGCCCGGGTCAGCGGCCACGGCGGGCCCGCCACCGTCTCGTCCGGCCGCCGGCCCGCCGCGATCACCAGCAGCAGCCCGCCCGGCGCGACCAGCCGTCCCACCGCAGCCGTGGCGGCCGCGCGCCTGTCGACCGGCAACGCCTGCACGTTCATGCTCTCCAGCACCAGGTCGAACCCGTCCGACCAGGCGGCCGGCGGCGCGAACAGGTCCGCCACCTCGTACCGGACCGTCGAGCCCGCGTGTCGGCGCCGCGCCTCCCGCACCGCGCTCGGTGCCACGTCGAAGGCGACGGTGTCGAAGCCCAGCCCGGCCAGGTGCTCCGCGTCCCGGCCGAAGCCGCACCCGACCACCACGGCGCGGCGGCCGGAGCCGTCCGGCCGGACCCGCGCGGTCCACTCCGCGACCAGCGAGTGCGGCGCCGCCAGGTCCCAGGGCGCCTCCGCCGCGCCGCGCTCGGCCTCCGCGTAGAGCCGCTCGAACCGGCCGACCGGGTCGTCCCCGGCCGCCGGCCGGGAAGATGACAGGCCGGTCACGTCGTTGTCACCCACGGACACCTCCTGCTGCGGGCGCTGCCACGACGGCGGCGGCACGAACCCGGCCCGCAGGGTAACCGGACAACGCACCGCACCCGGTGACACGGAGCTGTCGGAGCGCCGGGCTAGGCTCGCTGCGGCGCGCCGCGCCCGGCGATCGCCGTGGGGCATCACACGGTGAACGGCACCACGCCGCCGAGACCTGGGAGTACGACCAGTTGACCGCACAGCCTGAGACGCTCTACGGGGCCGACGACCTGACCCATCTGGAGGGCCTCGACGCCGTCCGCAAGCGCCCCGGCATGTACATCGGCTCGACCGACAGCCGTGGCGTGGGTCACCTCGTCAACGAGATCCTCGACAACTCCACCGACGAGGGTGTCGCGGGTCACGCCACCACCGTCGACGTCATCCTGCGCGCCGACGGCTCGGTGCAGGTCGACGACGACGGCCGGGGCATCCCCACCGACGTGCACGCCAAGTCCGGCATCTCCGGTGTCGAGCTGGTGCTCACCCGCCTGCACGCGGGCGGCAAGTTCGGCGGCTCGGGCTACAAGACCTCCGGCGGTCTGCACGGCGTGGGCGCCTCCGCGGTCAACGCGCTGTCCCGCCGCTTCGACGTCACCGTCCGACGCGGCGGCAAGGTCCACGCCATGTCGTTCCGGCACGGCGTGCCCGGGATCTTCGACGGCGACGGCCCCGACGCGCCGTTCACCCCCGGGCCCGGTCTCCAGATCGTCGGCGCCATGAAGCGAGGCCAGCGCACCGGCACCTCGATCCGCTGGTGGCACGACCCCCGTTACTTCGAGACCGGCGCCGCGCTCGACGTCGAGGCGGTCCGGCTCAAGCTGCGCAACACCGCCTTCCTCGTGCCCGGCGTGGCCTACCGGCTGCGCGACGAGACCGGCGAGCAGGTCGCCGAGGAGCGATTCCACTTCCCCGACGGGCTGACCGACATGGTGGAGTTCCTCGCCCCGGCCGGCGACCGGCCGGTGTCCGGCACGCTGCTGGTCACCGGCGAGGGCACCTACCGCGAGAACGCCGCCGACGCCAACGGCGTCATGCAGTCGAACGTGCAGCGGCGCGCCGAGGTCGAGATCGCGTTCCGCTGGGGCACCGGCTACGACCGCACCGTGGAGTGCTTCACCAACACCATCCGCAACGCCCACGGCGGCACCCACCGTAAGGGCTTCGAACGCGCCCTGGCCCGCACCCTCGCCGAGGCCGCCCGCACCGCCCGCGGCCTGCTCAAGCCCAAGGAGGACGCGCCCACCCTGGACGACGTCCTGGAGGGCATGACCGCGGTGGTGCACGTGCGCATCCCGGAGCCGCAGTTCACCTCGCAGACCAAGGACGAGTTGTCCACCGCCGGCATCACCAAGGTGCTCCAGGGGCTGGTCGAGGCACACCTCAAGAGCTGGCTGGACGACCGCCGCACCAAGGCCGAGGCCCGGACGGTGCTCCAGAAGATCGTCGACGCGGCCCGGGTCCGGCTCACCCAGAAGCAGCAGAAGGACGCCGCCCGCCGCAAGACCGCGTTGGAGGGCGCGGCCATGCCGGCGAAACTCGTCGACTGCCGGGCCACCGGCGTCGAGCGCAGCGAGCTGTTCATCGTGGAGGGCGACAGCGCGTTGGGCACGAGTCGCATGGCCCGTTCGTCGGAATACCAGGCGCTGCTGCCGATCCGCGGCAAGATCCTCAACGTGCAGAAGGCCAACCTCCAGCAGGTGCTGGACAATGCCGAGTGCGCCGCGATCGTGCAGGTGCTCGGCGCCGGCTCCGGGCGCACGTTCGACCTGTCCACGCTGCGCTACGGCCGGGTGCTCATCATGGCCGACGCGGACGTCGACGGCGCGCACATCCGGACGCTGCTGATCACGCTCTTCGCCCGCTACATGCGGCCGCTGATCGAGGCCGGCCGGCTCTACGCCGCGATGCCACCCCTGCACAAGATCACCACGAAGGGGCGCAACCCGCAGACCACCTACACCTACACCCAGGCCGAGATGGAGGCGGCGGTCCGCAAGCTGGAGAAGGCCGGCAAGCAGATCGTCACCCCGATCCCGCGCTTCAAGGGCCTCGGTGAGATGGACGCCGACGAGCTGTGGGAGACCACCATGAACCCGGCCACCCGGGCGGTCCGGCGGATCACGCTCGACGACATCGAGGCCGCCGAGCGCGTCCTGGAGCTGCTCATGGGCGAGAAGGTCGAGCCCCGCCGCAACTGGCTGATCGACTCCGCCGACCGCGTCGACCGCGACGCCATCGACGCCTGACCACCGCGTTCGTTTCGGAAGGAAGCTGCACCATGGCACGCCGCAAGGACGACCGCGCCAAGGCGGATCTCTCCGCCTTCGACCGGGCCGGCGCCCGGGTCTTCGACAACCCGCTGGTCACCGAGGTCTCCGACTCCTACCTGGAGTACGCGTTCTCGGTCATCCACTCCCGCGCCCTGCCGGACGCCCGGGACGGGCTCAAGCCGGTGCACCGGCGCATCCTCTGGTCGATGTACGAGCAGGGCCACCGCCCGGACCGGGGGCACGTGAAGAGCGCCCGGATCGTCGGTGACGTGATGGGTAAGTACCACCCGCACGGCGATACGGCGATCTACGACGCCATGGTGCGGCTGGCACAGGACTTCTCGCTCAACGCCCCACTCATCGACGGGCACGGCAACTTCGGGTCACCCGACGACGGCCCGGCCGCCGCGCGCTACACCGAGGCCCGGATGTCGCGGGAGGCGATGCTGCTCGTCGGTGAGCTGGGTGAGGACACCGTCGACGTCGAGCCCAACTACGACGGCTCGCTGACCCAGCCCACCGTGCTGCCGGCGGCCTTCCCGAACCTGCTGGTCAACGGCGCGTCGGGCATCGCGGTCGGGATGGCGACCAACATGATCCCGCACAACCTCGGTGAGGTCGTGCAGGCCGCCCGGTGGCTGATCAACCACCCGGACGCCACGCTGGACCGGCTGATGGAGTTCGTGCCCGGCCCCGACCTGCCCACCGGCGGGCTGCTGCTCGGTCTGGACGAGGTGCGCCGGGCCTACGAGACCGGGCGTGGTGTGGTGCGGATGCGCGGCCGGGTGCAGATCGGCCCGCTGGAGGGCAGCCGGGGCCGGCAGGCCATCACGGTCACCGAGCTGCCCTACGGCGTCGGCGCCGAGAAGGTCATCGCCGCCATCACCAACGAGGTCAACAAGACCAAGCGGTTGACCGGCATCGCCGACGTGAAGGACCTCACCGACCGGGAGAACGGCACCCGCCTGGTCGTCGAGTGCAAGGTCGGCGTCAACCCGCAGGCGCTGCTTGCCGACCTCTACCGGCTCACCCCGCTGGAGCAGTCGTTCGGCGTGAACAACCTGGTGCTGGTGGACGGCCAGCCGCGCACGCTCGGGCTCAAGGAACTGCTCGAGGTGTTCCTGTCGCACCGCTACGAGGTGGTGACCCGACGCAGCGCCTACCGTAAGCGCAAGCGGGAGGAACGGCTGCACCTGGTCGACGGCCTGCTGGTCGCCCTGCTCGACATCGACCGGGTGGTCAGGCTGATCCGGGCCAGCGAGGACGCCCAGGCGGCCAAGGACGGCCTGATGCAGAAGTTCCGGCTCTCCGAGATCCAGGCGACCTACATCCTGGACACGCCGCTGCGCCGGCTGACCAGGTACGACCGGCTGGAGCTGGAGGCCGAGCAGGAGAAGCTGCGCGGCGAGATCGCCGAGCTGTCGACGATCCTCGACGACCCGAAGGTGCTGCGGAAACTGGTCTCCGACGAGCTGGCCGCGGTGGTGAAGCAGTTCCCCACCGAGCGGCGCACCACGCTCGTCGACGGTGACCTCAAGGAGGTCCTCGCGGCGTCGGTGCCGGCCGGCCCGTTGGAGGTGGCGGACGACCCGTGCCAGGTGATCCTCTCCGCGACCGGCCTGGTGGCGCGCACCGCGGCCGAGTCGGAGGAGGCGGCCGAGGCGCGGCGGCGCAGCGGCCGGGTCAAGCACGACGCGGTACGCGCCGTGGTGCACTCCACCGCGCGGGGACGGGTGCTGCTGGTGACCAGCGCCGGCCGCGCGATCAAGATCGACGTGTTGCCGTTGCCGGTGCTGCCGGAGCAGTCCGGCACGGTGTCGTTGCGCGGTGGCATGTCGGCCGCCGAGTTGGCGCCGTTGGCGCCGGGGGAGACGGTCGTGGGGCTGGCGCCGCTGGGCCCGTCCGCCGCCGGGTCGCCCGGGCTGGCGCTGGGCACGCGGCAGGGCGTGGTGAAGGTGTGCGCGCCGGACTGGCCGGTCCGCTCGGACGAGTTCGAGGTGATCTCGTTGCGCGACGGCGACGAGGTGGTCGGCGCGTCCTGGCTGACCGACGGCGCCGAGACACTGTCGTTCGTCTCCTCGGAGGCGTCGCTGCTGCGCTTCGCCGCGTCGCTGGTTCGGCCGCAGGGCGTCAAGGGCGGCGGGATGGCCGGCATCAGCCTGCCCGCCGGGGCGCGGGTGGTGTTCTTCGGCGCGGTGCGCGCCGACGACGCGCAGCACGGTGAGCCGATGGTGGTCACGTCGACGGGCGCCACGGTCAAGGTGACGCCGTTCAAGGCGTACCCGGCGAAGGGCCGGGCGACCGGCGGCGTGCGCGCCCAGCGGCTCCTCAAGGGTGAGACGGACCTGTCCGTGGCGTGGATCGGCCCGCGGCCGGTGGGCGCGACGGCGACCGGCGACCCGGTGGACCTGCCCCCGGCCGACCCGCGCCGCGACGGATCCGGCTTCGCCGTCATGCTCGGCCCCACCGTCGTCGGCCACCACATCGACCGCGACTGACCCCGGGTCGGGCGCGGCTCACGCCGCCCCTGCCCCGCCGCCCCCCGCCGACAGCACCAGGATCACCGGGATGACCAGGACCACGGCGCGGAGGCTGAAGCTGGGCGTGTGGAACTCCGGCAGCCCGAGCCAGGCCGCCTGCCGCAACCCGGTGAGCGCCTCCTGGTCGAGCTGACCGGTCACCGCGGCGACCAGCCAGCCGACCACCACGCCGAGCAGGATCGACAGCCGGGCCAGGAAGCCGCGGAACACCACGGTGGTGACCAGGATCGCGAGCAGGGTGAGCACGGCGATCAGCGGCTGGGCCCTGACGCCGGTGCCGGCGCCGCCGCCGTCCCAGGCCACCGGCGCCAGGTTGAGCCCGATCAGCGCGACGATCGCGCCGGTCACCACCGGGGGCATCAGGGCGTCGATCCACCGCGCCCCGGCCAGGTGCACCACCACGCCGACCAGCGCCAACACGGCGCCGGCGACCACGATGCCGCCGAGCGCCGCGCCGATGCCGCCGTCGGTCTTGGCGGCGATCACCGGGGCGATGAACGCGAACGACGACCCGAGGTACGACGGCAGCCGATTGCCGGTGACCAGCAGGAACAGCAGGGTGCCCAACCCGGAGAAGAAGAGCGTGGTGGCCGGCGGGAAGCCGGTGATCAGCGGAACGTCATCGCCTTGCCCTGCACATCCGTGTGAGGGGTGTGATCGACCCTGGGAGTTGTTTCTAGCACGGGCGGAGAACGGGAGGTCAGGCCACCCCGGCGGGGCGGAACTGCACGCTGACCCGGGGGCCGACCGGCCGGGTGGTCTTCGGCACGGCGTGTTCCCAGGTGCGCTGGCAGGAACCGCCCATCACCACCAGGTCGCCGTGGCCGAGCGGGAAGCGCAGGCTGGCGCCGCCACCGCCGCGCGGGCGCAGCAGCAACGCGCGCGGCGAGCCGAACGAGACGATCGCGACCATGGTGTCGGTGTGCGCGGACCGGCCCTGGGTGTCGCCGTGCCAGGCCACGCTGTCCCGCCCGTCGCGGTAGAGGCACAGACCCGCGGTGACGAACGGCTCGCCCAGCTCCGGCGCGTAGTGCGCGGTGAGCGCGTCTCGGGCGGCGGTCAGCGCCGGGTGCGGCAACGGACGGCCGCCGGCATACCAGCAGAGCAGGCGCGGCACGTCGACCTCGGTGTCGTACATGGTGCGGCGCTCGGCCCGCCACGGCACGTCGCGGCGCAGCGTGTCGAGCACCGCGTCGGAGCCCCGCACCCAGCCGCTCAGATGGTCGACCCAGGCGCCCCGGCTCAGGTGGTGCCGGCGCAGCCGACCGACGAGCGGGCCCAGGGTCGGGCCGTGCTCGGCCAGGTCGAGCATCGAGGGCTGGTACGCGATCTCGGACACGTCCGTGATCGTACAGGCGTACTACCCGTCAGCGCCGCAGTAGCCGGCGGACCGGGTCCGGGACGGCCTGCTTGATCCGCTCGCGCAGCCCCTGCGTGCGCAGCGTGCGGAGGGTGTCGGTGAGTTTGAGATTCTCGTCGCGGAGCCGCTGGATGCGGGTCACCAGCTCGGCGGGTGGGGTGGCGGCGGCGGGCCGGACGGCGGGCGGGAACTCCGTCTCGCGGACCCGCCTGTCGAACGCCGCCGCGCTGTCGCCGTCGGCGAACGAGGTGCCGAGGTCGTGCTTGGCCAGGAACCTGGTGATCGTGTCGAAGCGGTCCTTGTGGCCGGCGTTGAGCGCGGTGTAGTCGGCCTCCGCGTAGAGGTCGGCGGCGTCGACGTCGGCCGGCACATCCCGCATGATCCGGTGCGGGATGTCGAAGTAGCGGGCCAGTTCCAGGGTGCGCGAGTCGTGCGCGAAGAGGTAGCCGGGGGTGCCGGCGATCAGCGCCGTGATGGTGCCGTGGATCCGGGTGCCGAAGTTGAAGTCGAAGCCGGACAGGTGCGTCATCCAGGTCCACGGGTCGACGAACATCCGCACCTTGTCCTCGACGAACAGCGGGTGCGAGGTGTGCAACGGCATCTCGCTGCTCTTGCCCCGGTGCTCGGGCGCGTCACCGTAGAGCAGCGTGCCGAGGGTCCGCAGGTCCTGCGGGATGTAGCACAGGTTCGGGTAGCGCTCCCGGTGGTGGCGGACCACCTCGGTCATCGAGGCGACGTAGGGGGAGATGGTCAGCGCGATCCGGGCGTCGGTGGTCAACTCGGGCCGGCCCTTCTCCAGCCGGAAGTTGTCGCCGTGCAGGAACATCGACGGACAGCCGATCTGCTCCACCGCGGAGAAGCCGAGGGTGCGCAGGTAGCTCTCGGTGATCTCGCCGCGTACCCCGATGCTGTGCGAGCGGTCGAGCACCGCCCGGCAGAACGCGCTGACCGCGTCGTCGATCGGGCGCAGGTACTCCCGGTCGCCGTCGACGTTCGTCTGCACGCCGACGCCGAGGACCACCACCGGGATCTTGAGCCGTTCGATCAGCCGGGTGAGCGGTTCGAGGCGGTGCGCGAAGCTGCGGCGGAAGGCGTTGGCGAGCGGGACGACGAAGACGTCGTGTCGCTCGTTGATCTCGTCGGCGTCGCGCGGGTCGGCGGGCTTGCGGGTCGCGGTGATCTCCGCCGTGGAGGTGGCGAGCAGCTTGTGCGCGGCGTGGCTGAACACCAGGTTGCCGGTGTTGTCGCTGATCCAGTTGCGGCTGAAGGTCTCCTCCGGCGTCAGGACGTCGAACGGGCCCTTGCGGGCGCGGAGGAGGATCCTCTGGTGCATCCGGCTGCTCACCTTCCGATACGGGCCGGCGGACGCCGGCGGGTGCCCACAGGTGCGGGAACGGAAATCCTATCCGCCGCCCGCCGGTGACCGTCCGGACGTCGCCGCGCGGGAGCCCACGGTTCACCACCCGGTAGGGTGCCCGGGATGACCAGTGCCCCGACCACCACCCGTGCGCCGCGGCTGCCGTCGCTGACCGGGCTGCGGTGGATCGCCGCCCTGCTGGTCTTCGGCTTCCACGCGGGCACCATGCGGATCATCGCCGAGCCGCAGTGGAAGGCGGTGATGGACAAGACCTTCAGTCTCGGGCTCTCCGGCGTCGAGTTCTTCTTCATCCTCAGTGGATTCGTGCTGGTCTGGTCGTACCGCGACGGCGAGCGCGCGAGGACGTTTCTGCGCCGCCGGTTCGCCAAGATCTACCCGAACCACCTGGTGACGTTCGTGGCGGCCCTGGCCGTGGCGGCCTGGTTCGCCGACCCGGTCCTGCCGTGGGCCGCGATCGGCAACCTGTTCCTGGTCCAGGCGTGGATCCCGCTCAACGGCTACTTCTACAGCGTCAACAACGTGAGCTGGTCGCTCTCCTGCGAGCTGGCCTTCTACCTGTGCCTGCCGCTGGTGGTGCCGTGGCTGCGCCGGTCCGGCACCGGCTGGCTGCGGGTGGTGCTGGCCGCCGCGCCGCTGCTGATCCTGGCGCTCTGGCCCGCGCAGCAGTTGGTGCCGGAGGACCAGCGCTGGTGGTTCACCCAGATCTTCCCGGTCACCCGGTCCTTCGAGTTCTGGATGGGCGCGGCCGCCGCCGAGCTGATGCGCCGCCGACGCTGGCGCGGCCCCGACCTCACCGTGGCCAGCCTGATCTTCGTCGCCACCTGGGTGGTCGCCGCGCTGTGGATCCCGGCGGAGTTCTGGGCGGCGCTGCTCGCCGTGGCGTACCTGCTGGTCATCGCCGCCGCGGCGGACGCCGACGTGCGGGGCCGGCGGACCCCGTGGCGGTCGCGTCCGATGCTCTGGCTCGGCGAGGTCTCGTTCGCGTTCTACCTGGTCCACGTGCTGGTCATGGTGACCGTCCTGCGGCTCACCGGCGACTGGGGAACCGGCCTGCCCGGGTGGCGGGGCCCGCTCGCGGTGCTCGGCTTCCTGGCGCTCACCCTGGCGCTCGCCGCCGCCCTGCACCGCTGGGTGGAGGTGCCGATGATGCGCCGCCTCGGCCCGCCGCGGCGCGCCCACCCGGAGTCGGCCGCCGCCGCGCCGGGCGTGCCCGCGCCGAGGCCGGCCGCCGACGACGACGCCCGCTCGATCGAGTACGCCGGGCGGCGCCGGCCGGACTGAGCCGTCCGGGCGTGGCGGGCGTCCCGGGCGGGGTGACGGCGTCGACGGTCGTGCGTCGCGACACGCCGAGCGGCGGTGCGCGGTGGTGGGATCGGGGGTAATTTGTACCCGTGCTTCCGATCGCGCTCACCTGCCCCGTGTGGTGGGTGGCGCGCTGGGCCGCACGGATGCTGGCCAGCCTGGCCGTGGTGGTCGCCTTCTCACTCGGCGCGGCCACCTTGCCGGCCGGCGCCCCCGCGACCGCGCCGGTCCCGTCCGGTCCCATCACCGGCCTGACGGTGCGCGGTGCCGCCGACCCCCGGGCGGAGCGCGGCGATCTCGCCGCCGAGCGGCGGCGTGATTCCGCCGCCGCACGGCAGGCGGCACCCGCCGGCGCTCCGGAGCCGCCGCTGGCGGGCGCCGCCCCGGCACCGGTGGGCCGGCTCTCGCTCCCGGGCCGCCAGCCGCCGGCCCTCGCCGGACCACGGGCCCCGCCCGCCCGCTGACCCGCCACGAGCGCCGCCCGCCCGCTGACCCGCCACGGGCCCGCCGGTGCCGCCGTTCGCCGAACCTCACCCGCGCCCGCCCGTCGGCGGTGGGCGGCGTCCGTATCCCGGCCGCGCCCCGCCCCGACCGGCCCGTGCGAATCCTCCCGCCCTCGTCTTCCGTCAGGTGCCCACCATGTCGCAGACCGTTCTGCTCAACTTCCTCACCGACGTCCCCGAGGCCGCCGCCATCTGGTCGGCCCTGACCGTGCTCGCCCTCGTCCTGCTCGCCGTGCTGGTCGCCCGTCCCGAACGCGACGGCGCCGCCGAGGTCGATCCCGATCCGGTCGACGTCGAAGCCGCCCACCGCGCCGATCTCGCCCGCTACGCCGACGAGGTGACGGTGGCCGCCGCCGGCGCCGCGCAGACCGCCCGCCGCCGCCGCGAGCAGTGGTTGGCCGCGCAGAGCGAGGCGGCCGGGGCCTGGACCGCCTACGACGAGGCGGACGCCGCCGCCCGCCGCCTGGCCGGCGCCGGCGCGCTGCCCGCCCCGCACACCCCGCACACCCCGCACGAGTACGCGGCGCGGGAACGCTGGTTGCACCACGCCGCCATGACGGCGCACTGGCGGGGTGACCTGACGGCCCGCCAGCTCGCCGACGTGCTGGCCCACCGCAACGGGTGGGATCCGCGCCGCCACCCGGCGGAGCAGGAGATCGTGCTGGCCCGCACGATCCGCGACGGGCGGCGGGCCGGCTGGGAGGCGACCGCCGAGCGGGAGCGCCTGGCCTGGCGGGACGCCGAGTTGGCCGCCGAGTCGGCCCGGGCGCTCGCCGCCGAGGCGTACGCGGCGGCCGTGGCGCTGCGGCCCGTCCCGACGTCCCGGGCGCCGGCCGCGACCCGCGTCGCGGTCCCGGCGGCCGTGCCGGGCGCCCGCTGGCGGCCGGCCCGGGTGGGCTGAGCGGCCGGCGTCGGCCGAATCGTTACCGAGTGTGGTGAGGCCGGTCACCAGCGTGCCTCGGCCGCCGGTCGCCGGGGCCGATGGCCGGTGCCGCGCCCGATGCCCGTTTTCCCGCCGTCCGGATGTCCCGCTTTCCGCCTGCCGGTGCCGTCGTCGCCCCTTGTCCCATTGAGGGAAGTGGGTGACCGGCTGTTCCGAATCTGTAGTCGACACTGGCGTTTCCGCAGGTGAGGCCGCTTGGCACGGCGTGTACCCACCGGTAGTGTCGGCGCGTCCGGTGCGGTTCTCGATCGCCGATGGCGACGCCGCGCCGACCCGCCTAATCGTGCACACACGAACCGGGGACCCACAGCAACACCGGGGTGAATCCGCGAGCCACGGCCGCGGTAGGGCGTACTTCCCGCCCGAATCCGTCAGCTAACCCGGTCGGCGGCCACGGAAGGAGATCGCGCCCGTGCCCACCACCCCCCGATCGTCCCCCCGCCTCCACGGCCACCGGGTGCCGACGCTCGCCTGACCGGCGACCCGCACCCGACCCCTTGCCCGCCCGGTCGTCCGGGCGTCGCTTCCCGCGGCCCTGCCGCCCGCCAGCGCGTGTGAGTTCCTCCGCGCGCCGGGCCGGCGCGTGCCGCTCACCCCCGTGGAGGAACACCGTGAAGCACCACCTGAAGCGTCAGCTGCGGCGGCTCGCGACCGAGCGCCCATACCAGATCATGGCCGGCTCGGCCGCCGCCCTCGTGCTGGCCGCCGGCGCCGGCACCGCACTCACCACCGACGGCGCCCCGGCCCGGACGGAGAACACCGCCTCGGTGGCCGACCTCGGTTCCCGGCTCGGCGACACCGCCAGCCGCAGCGAGGCCCGGATCGCCGTCCCGTCGCCGAGCGCGTCACCGAGCGCGTCACCCCGGCCCAGCGCCAGCGCCTCACCCTCGACGAAGGCCGCCGACCCGGACACCACCACCCGCAAGGCCGCGCCGAAGCCGCCGTCGCGCAAGGTGCTCGACTACGACTACCAGGCGCAGACCACCTACTACTACTGTGGGCCGGCCGCGGTGCGCAACGCGCTCAGCGCCACCGGCATCGAGCGCAGCCAGGACACCCTGGCCGTCGCGCTCGGCACCACCGAGATGGGCACCAACTCCGCCGAGGACACCACCCGGGTGCTCAACCAGCAGGTCAAGGGCGACCCGTACCGGACCCGCATGATCCCCGGGGCGGCCACCCGGGCGCAGATCGACCAGCTCCAGGCCGACGTCGTCCGGGCGGTCGGCAACGGTCGGGCCGTCGTCTCGAACATCGCCGGCGACGCCACCGACACCGACGGCCGCTGGCACTCGTTCCCGGGCGGCCACTACATCGCCGTGGTCGGCTACCAGAACGACGGTCGCACCGTGCGGATCGCCGACTCGGCCGACCCGTCGCTGCCCTCCTACTGGGTCACCACCATCGACCTGGCGAACTGGATGGCCACGCGCGGTTACTCCGCCTGACCTCCTTCCGGCACGCGTGAAGGCCGGCACCCGTTCTCGGGTGCCGGCCTTCGCATGTCTTACTTGGTCCAGTGCTGGGCGACCAGGTCGGTGGCCTGCTTCTCCCACTGGGCGTAGGCGTCCGGGTAGGCGCTGACCTGCACGGTCTGGGCGGCCTCGGTCAGCGGCATGTCCTGCCAGCCGTCGACCTGCTTCAGGCCCTTCAGGAACGCCAGGGTGGCGTGCTCGGGGTCGGTGATCTCCTCGGGCGTGCCCCAACCACTGGAGGGGCGCTGCTGGAACAGGCCCAGCGAGTCGTGGTCGTTGCGGTCGCCGAGGTGGCCGAGGTTCTCCAGCTTCGACTCCTGCAGGGCGGTGGCGATCGAGACGACCGCGGCGCGCTCGGGCAGGCCGGCCTTCTTCGTCGCCGCGACGATCGCCTTCACGTTCGCGGTCTGCTCGTCGTTCAGGCTGATGCTCGACTGCTCACCCTGCACGCTCGCGGCGGCCGTGACCGGCGTGGCGGCGTGGGCGGGGGTGTCGGCGTGCGCGGCGATCGGACCGGCGAACACACCACCGGTGAAAGCCAGACCAGCGACACCCAGGATGCTCTTACGCAGGATCGTGTTCATGGTGGGGGCTCCATTCGGGGGTCAACACACCCGCGGGGGCGGGGTGCGGGCACCGTCAGGCGCTCAAAAGATCAGGGGGGTTCGGCTGCTCGCGGTGCGGCGCCGGGAGTGTGTGCAACGACCGGGCGGCCACCGCCATTCCCGGGGCCGTCACCGCACGGGATGCGAGTCGACCGGCTCGGGGCTCAGCCGGGCCGAGGCCGTTGGCCGGCTCGTCGAGCACCAGCACGTCGGGCCGGCGCACGCAGCCGGCGGACTCCTGCCGGCCGGCCTCGGGGCTCGCGGCGCGGGCGCCTTCCTCGGTCGTTCACCCGTCTACAACGCCCCGCACCCCGCCCCGATTCCACCGCCAGGGTGCCGCCCACCACCCCCGAACCGGACACCGACCCCACCCGGCGGCACCCCCGTGCCACCCCACCACAATTCGCCACACGACTAACGCCATGGGCGCCGCAACGCCCCGCAGACGCCCATAGCGTTCCACCCAAGCCCCGCGCGCCCCGTGAGTGGAACGTTATGGGCGTCTCGGGGCCGCGCAGACATCCGTAGCGTTCCACCCGCCCCTCACTAGCCCCGCGAACCCTGCGGGTGCGCGGACGCCGCCGACCCGGTCCGGAACGCCCACCGGCCGGGAACCTCGCCACGCCCCGTCCACCGCCGGCGTGGCGCGGGCCGCAGTGCAAGCTCGACCGGGGCGGGTTCGGTCTCGCCTTGCGTGTCCGTCCGGTGGCAGACTGCGCCGTATGGGCGATACGGCGGCGACGGCGACCCGTCACCTGGTGCTCCTGCACGGCATGGGCGCCACCGGCGAGGTGTGGTTGCCGTGGGCGCCACTGCTGGAGCGTCGCTGGCCCGGCCGCTGACTCGCCCCCGACCTGGCCGGCCACGGCTGGTCACCGCCGCTGCCGGAGTATTCGTTCGCGGCCCTGGCGCAGCGTGCGGCGGACGGCCTCGGGTCGGTTCGGCTCGGTCCGAACGACCGGCTCGTGCTGCTCGGGCACTCGCTCGGTGGCGTGGTGGCGCTGGCGTTGGCCGCCCGGCAGCGCGGGCTGCCGGTCGACGCCGTGGTGGGGCTCGGCATCAAGGTGGCCTGGTCACCGGCGGAGCTGGCGAAGGCGGAGGAGTTGGCCGCCCGGCCGGTGACCTGGTTCGCCACCCGCGACGAGGCGGCCCGACGCTATCTGCGGGTCTCCGGGCTGGCCGGGCTGTTCGCCCCCGACCATCCGGTGGTCGACGCGGGTCTGCGCCGCGAGGACGGCCACGCCCAGCGCGGTGACGGTCGCTGGCGGCTGGCGATGGATCCGGCCGCCTTCGCGGTGGGGGCGCCGCGCCTGCCCGCCCTGCTGGCCGCCGTCGACGTGCCGGTGCTGCTGGCGCGGGGCGAGCTGGATCCGATGGTGACCGACGCGCAGCTCAAGGAGCTGGGCGTTCCGGCGGCCACGCTGCCGGGGCTGGGCCACAACGCGCACGTCGAGGACCCGGCGGCGGTGCTCGCGCTGCTCGACGCGTACCTGTGAGGGGTCAGACGGCGGCGCGCGGCGACGGGACGGCGAAGTCCGGCTCCAGCTCCCGGCGGGCGGCGTCGAGGAACGCCTCGGCGTAGCGGTCGGCGGGGAAGTCGCCGAGGTAGCGGCTGCGGGCCGCCCAGCGCTCGGCGGCCTTCGGGTCGCTGTCGAGCAGCGCGGTGAGCACCTCGTCCACGTTGGACATGTCCCGGCGCAGCACGTAGCCGCAGGACGCCAGCGGGAACCGGGCGACGAAGTGCTCGCCGTCCACGCCGGTGTCGGTGACCGCGTACGGCTTGCCGGAGTAGAGCCAGTCGGAGATGACGCCGGAGACGTCGGAGACCAGCGCGTCGGCGCGGTTGACGCACTCGGTGAGCGTCAGCTCCCCCGCCGCCGCCGCGCCCCACAGGTGCGGCCGGCCGGTCTTCGCCCGGTCGGCCGCGAGCAGTTCGGTGAGCCGGGCGAGCTGCCGGGCCGAGGCGGGGTTCCGGTCGGTGTAGGGGTGGGCGCGCAGGATCACCGCCGCGCCGCGGTCGATCAGCCGGCGGATCAGCGTCTCCGCCACCGGCAGCGAGCAGTAGTTGGCGTCGGCGTGGTGCCCGGTCCAGGTCGGGGTGTAGAGGACGGTCGGGTGCGCCGACGCGGGCGCCGGCTCCCGGCGTACCTCGATGGCCTCGACCTGGGGGCGGCCGACCACGACGAACTTCTCGGCGGGGATCTCCACGCCAGCGCGGGCGTAGCGGTCGATCGCCGCCGGCCCGGCCACGAAGATCTTGTCGAAGATGGCGGACACCGGGTTGGCGCTGGGCGCCTTGTCGCTGTCGCCGTGGTGCAACTGCACGTGGGTGAGCTGGTGGAACCGGATGCAGTGGGCGTTCTTCGCGCCGTGGTTGACGTAGAAGGCGGCCCGGAGGCTGGGCACCAGGGCCTCGTCCAGGGCTTTCAGCGTCGGGCAGAGGACCACCGGCGCGCGGGTCGCGGCGGCCACGGTGGCGAGGAACTCCGGCTCGCGCAGCACCACCAGGAAAGGCCGGCCGATCCGCTCCAGGTAGGGCAGCCACATGGTGAGCTGGTATTCCGAGCCGGGCGGGGCGGAGAAGTGCAGCACGAACTCCGGCTGGTGCCGGCGCAGCGCGCGGCCGATCGGACCGCCGCCGGCCGGCGGGCGGAACCGGCGTCGGGCCAGGTCGAACGCGACCGCGGCGCAGCCGGCGCCGAGCAGCAGCGTGGCGGCCAGCGGCAACCAGGCCGGCAGGGCCAGCGCGGCGGCGAGCGCCACCAGGGCGAGCAGCACCAGCACGGCGTCGCCGAGCCGGGCGGCGACCGGCGGTGCCCAGGACCGGACCGGCAGGTTGGCCGCCCGGATCTCCAGCGCGCCGGCCTGGCGCAGCGGGCCGACCAGCAGGACCAGGCCGAGCAGGACCAGCGCGGTGGCGGCCAGCGCCGGGTCGAAGCCGTCGTCGGCCCGGCGGGCGTAGCCGACCAGGATGCCGGCGGCCACCAGCACCGTCTCGACGAGCCCGTCGGCGGAGGGTCGGACCCGACGCTCCCACGCGGTGGCGGCCAGCGCGGCGACCGCCAGGGCGAGCCCGGTGCCGGTGGCGCCGGTGAGCGCCACGACGAGGAACGCCAGCACGGCCGACCCGCTGGTCAGCACCCGGGCGATCAGCTTCCGGACCAGGTCACCACGCATCTCGGTCGTCCCGTCCGTCAGGCGCCGACGCCGACATCGGAGCGGTGCGCGCCGGGCTGGGCGGGCACCGCGGCGACCGGCTCCCCGGGCGCCCGGCGGACGTCGACCACCTGGCCGGTCAGCTCGGAGATGAGCACGTCCAGGGAGGCCTGGGCGACCGCCTCGGAGGCGAGCAGCGTGTGCTCCGGCTCCTCGCCGAACGCCTTGGTGCGCATCGGGGTGGCGGTGCGCTCCGGGTTGACGCAGTTGACCCGTACGCCGAACTCCGCCCACTCGTCCGCGAGCGCCTGGGTCAGGTTGACCAGCGCGGCCTTGGTGGCCGAGTAGAGCGCGTAGCGTGCCCGGCCCCGGGTGTAGGAGCTGGACGTGTAGAGCAGCAGCTGGCCCTTGGTCTGCTGGAGGTAGGGCAGCGACTGCCGGGCGATGGTGACCGGCCCGACGAAGTTGACGTGCAGGAGCCGGTCCATCGTCTCGTCGTCCATCTCGGCGAGCGCGCCCTTCTCCAGGATCCCGGCGGTGACCACCACGTGGTCGATCCGGCCGGTCGCCTCGAAGGCGGTCTTCAGCGCGGCGGCCACGTCCTCGGCGCGCTCGACGTGGGTGCCGGTGGTGGAGCGGCTGAACGGGAAGACCTGGGCGCCGTAGCGGCGGGCCAGCTCGGTGAGGTCGTGGCCGATGCCGTAGCTGCCGCCGAACACCACGATGGTCCGGCCGGTCAGCTCCTCGGCGTAGCCGCGGTGGGTGAGCCGGGGCGCCTGGGCGGCGGCGAGCTGGAAGAGCTTGTCGGCCAGGTGCACGTCGACCGGGTGGGTGACCTTGATGTTCTCGTCCGAGCCGTCGATCACCTTGATCGGCGTGCCGGGCAGGTAGCGCAGCACCACGCCGCAGTCGTCGGTGGCGGCGAAGTCGCTGTCGCCCTCGGCCCGCCGATAGGCCTCCCGGATGGTGCCGGAGCGGAACGCCTGCGGGGTCTGGCCGCGGCGCAGGCGGGCCCGGACCGGGATGTCGGTGATGCACTCGTCCGCGTCGACCTGGATGATCGTGTCGGCCGATCCGATGGCGACGTCGACCGCCGAGTAGCTCCAGAGCGCGTTCACGCACTCGCGCACGATCCGCGCGCTGACCAGCGGGCGGACCGCGTCGTGGAAGAGGATGTTGACGTCACCCTCGCCGACCGCGTCGAGCGCGATGCGGGTGGTGTCGTTGCGGGTGTCGCCGCCCTCGATCACCTTGGTGACCTTGCGGAAGCCGGCGCCGGCGACGATCCGCTCGGCGTCGGGCACGTGGCCGGTGGCCATCAGCACGATGATCTCGTCGATCTCCGGCGCGGCCTCGAAGACGGCAAGCGTGTGCTCGATGATCGGCTTGCCGGCGATCTTCAGCAGTTGCTTCGGGATGCCCAGGCCCAGTCGGGTCCCGGTGCCTCCGGCGAGGATCACGGCCACCGTGCGTGCGGGTCGCCAGGGTGCCGGGCTCGCCGGCACGGCGTCCGGTGCGGTGGGGTGCTCCTGCGTCATTGCCGTACCTCACTGTGGGGGAAGGGTGACCGGTTGGTGAACTTTGACCGACGGGCCAGTGAACCTTAACGCGTACGGCGGAGCGCACCGCTTCGGGCGCAAGCCCGGGCGGTGCGCTCCGCCGGGCTACTTCTGGTTCTCGTACGCGTCGCAGACCTCGTCGGTCGGGCCGTCCATCTTCAGCACGCCGCTCTCCAGCCAGATGGTCCGCTCGCAGGTGTCCCGGATCGTGCCGATGCCGTGGCTGACCAGGAAGACCGTGCCGGCGCTGGCGCGCAGCTCGCGCACCCGCTCCTCGCTGCGGGCCCGGAACTTCCGGTCACCGGTGGCCAGCGCCTCGTCGATGAGCAGCACGTCGTGCTTCTTCGCGGCGGCGATGGCGAACCGCAGCCGGGCGCCCATACCGGACGAGTAGGTGCGCATCGGCAGCGAGGCGAAGTCGCCGCGCTCGTTGATGCCGGAGAACTCGATGATCTCCGGGGCGAGCCGCTTGACCTCCTCCGGGGCCATGCCCATGGCCAGGCAGCCGAGCACCACGTTGCGCTCGCCGGAGAGGTCGTTGAGCAGCGCGGCGTTCACGCCGAGCAGGGACGGCTGGCCCTGGGTGTAGACCGCGCCGCGGGCCGGCGGGAGCAGCCCGGCGATGGCCCGCAGCAGGGTCGACTTGCCGGAGCCGTTGCTGCCGATCAGGCCGATCGCCTCGCCCTGGTAGGCGGTGAAGCTCACGCCCTTGACCGCGTGCACCTCGCGGATGTTCGGCGCCTTGGTCCGGGAGGTGATCCGCTTGAGCGCGGAGACCGGGCTGGTGCCGCCGGTCGCGCCCTTGTGGATCCGGTAGATCACGTGCACGTCGTCCACCACCACGGTGGGGACGCGGCCCGAGTCGGTCACCGGGCCGGCGTTCACCGGCAGGGTCTGCTCAGCCACGGCCGTACTCCTTCTCTCCGCGCCAGAAGTAGACGAAACCGCCGATGCCCACCACCACGGCCCAGCCCGCCGCGAGCAGCCAGAGCTTGGTGGGGGAGGAGACCAGGTTCTGCTGGTGGGAGTCGAGCAGCGCGTGCCGGGCCAGCTCGATGAAGACCAGCGGCGGGTTGCACTCCAGCAGGTTCGCCGCCCACTCGGGCAGGTGCTGCCGGAACAACCTGACCGGGTAGAGGACGCCGGAGGCGTACAGCCAGGTCCGCATCACGAACGGCATGATCTGCCGCAGGTCGGTGACCTTCGAGCCGATCCGGGCCATCACCATGGACAACCCGATGTTGAAGATCGTCTGGAGCACCAGCGTCGGCGCGATGAACAGCCACCGGAAGGTGAGCGGCTCGCCGGTGAGCAGCACGATGGCGGCCAGCACCACCATGGACATGAGCAACTGCTGGAGCTGGACCAGGGTGACCGTGATCGGCAGCGCGGCCCGGGGGAACTGGAGCGCCCGGATCAGGCCCAGGTTGCTGGTGATCGCGCTGGTCCCGTTCGACACCGCGGTCTGGGTGAACATGAAGATGAACACACCGGTGCAGAGGTACGCGATGAAGTTCGACACGTTCCGGTGCTGGGACAGGATCACGCCGAAGATCAGGTAGTAGACCGCCGCGTTGGTCAGCGGCGTCAGCACCTGCCAGAGCTGGCCGAGTTGGGTGTTGCTCAGCGAGGAGGCGACCTTCGCCCGCGAGTACGCGGTCATGAAGTGCCGGTACGCCCACAACCGGCGGGCGTACTCGGCCAGTGGCGGGCGCTCGCCGGCGACCCGAAGCCCGTACCGCTGGGCCAGTTGGGCCCGGGTCAGTCCGGATTCGGGATCGGCCACCGCGGTGTTGGCCATGATCAGGCGCTCCGATCTTTCGTGCTGATGGGGAGCAGTGCGGTGAAGACATCCAGCGTGGCCGGGCGGGGAGGAGCCGCCTCGCTGCTGCATGGAAGGTAGTCCACCGAACGTCGGGACGCAACCGTACCGTCGTTGCGCTACATTGTTCCACGTGACGACCGAGAAGAGGCGTGCCCCGGCCGGCGCGGCGGTGCTGCGCGGGGAGATCACCAGTGCCATCCGCGCCGCCGTGATGCAGGAGCTGGCCGAGGTGGGCTACGGACGCCTGTCGATCGAGGCGGTGGCCCGGCGGGCCGGGGTGAGCAAGACCGCCATCTACCGCCGCTGGCGTTCCAAGCTCGACCTGGTCCTGGACATGGTCTCCGCGGTGGCCGGGCGCAACCTGCCCCTGCTGGACACCGGAAGCCTGCTCGGGGACCTGGAGATCCTGCTGCACGTGATGGCGCGTGCGCTGCGTCACCGGCTGGCCGCGCAGATCATCCCGGACCTGCTCGCCGAGGCGGCCCGCAACCCGCAGATCGGGGAGAAGCTCCAGGCCGCGCTGGACGACTACCAGCAGGCCGTCGGCCGGATCCTGATCGGCCGCGCGGTCGAGCGCGGCGAGCTGTCGCCGGACACCGACCGGCGTGCGGCGGTCGACCTGATCGTCGGGCCGATCTACTGGCGGATGGCCATCTCCCGGGCTTCGCTCAAGACCGCGGAGGTGCCTCGGATGGCCGCCGCGATCGTCGCGGCGCTGCGGGTAGCATGCGTGGAGCCCGTCCGCGACGAGGTGGAAGTGTGAGGCACGACGAGGCCACCGACGCCCGGTCGCCGATCATGAACAGTGCGCGACATCGGGTCGGACACTGAGCGCGAAGTCAGCGCCTGTCCCCCAGACCGTTACCATCCCCCCGAAACATCCCCCCACAGTCACGTCGACAGGAGGAAGCCCCATGGTCGGGCCGCATCCAGAGTTCATTCCCCCAGCACGACCGATCATCGGCGAGGCCGAGATCGAGGCGGCTGTCCGGGTGCTGCGGAGCGGCCGGGTCGTGCAGGGCCCCGAGGTCGCGGCGTTCGAGGAGGAGTTCGGTGACCTGGTCGCCGGGCGGCACTGCGTCGCCGTCAACTCCGGCACCTCGGCTCTCCAGCTCACCCTGATGGCGCTCGGGTTCGGCCCCGGCGACGAGGTCATCGTCCCGTCGTTCTCGTTCGCGGCCAGCGGCAACGCGGTCCGGCTGGTCGGCGCCGAGCCCGTCTTCGTGGACATCGAGCCGGGCAGCTTCTGCGTCGACCCGGAGGCGGTCGCCGCCGCGATCACGCCGAAGACCGTGGGCATCATGCCGGTGCACCTCTACGGCCACCCCGCCGCGATGGACCGGATCATGGAGATCGCGCAGCGGCACGGCCTGGCCGTCGTCGAGGACGCCGCCCAGGCCCACGGCGCCGAGCTGAACGGCACCCCGGTCGGCGCGTTCGGCACCGCCGGCTGCTTCAGCTTCTACCCGACCAAGAACATGCACTCGCTCGAAGGCGGCATGATCACCACCGCCGACGCCGAGCTGGCCCGCACCCTGCGGCTGCTGCGCAACCAGGGCATGGAGCAGCGGTACGCCAACGAGATCGTCGGCGCCAACATGCGGATGACCGACGTCGCCGCCGCGATCGGCCGGGTGCAGCTCACCCAGCTCGCCGACTGGACCGAGCAGCGCCGCGCCAACGCCAAGTTCCTCGACTCCGCCATCACCGGCATGGTCACCCCGCCGGTCGCCGACGGCGCGAAGCACGTCTACCACCAGTACACGGTGCGGGTGACCGGCGACCGCGACGCCGCTCAGGCCCGCCTCACCGAGCTGGGCATCGGCAACGCGGTCTACTACCCGACCCCGATCCACCGGCTCAAGCCCTACCTGACCGAGGCCGGCACGCCGGGCCCGTGGGACCTGCCGGAGACCGAGCGGGCCGCCGCCGAGGTGGTCTCGCTGCCGGTGCACCCGTCGCTGACCCAGTCCGAGCTGGAGCGGATCGCCGAGGGCGCGAACCTGGCCGGGGGCGCCCGATGAGCGAGGGACGCAAGCTGCGGGCCGGCCTGATCGGCCTCGGCGCCATGGGGCGCAACCACGCCCGGGTGCTGTCGAACCTGGACGGTGTCGAGCTGGTCGGCGTGGTCGACCCGGCCGGCGACGTGACCGGCACGCTGCGCGCGCCGGTCGTACCCGAGGTGAGCGACCTCATCGCCCTGGGCGTCGACTACGCGGTGGTCGCCTGCCCGACCGCGCTGCACGAGAAGGTCGGCCTGGAGTTGGCCGCCAACGGCGTCTGCGCGCTGATCGAGAAGCCGCTGGCCCAGTCCGTCGAGGCCGCCACGAAGCTGGTCGAGGCGTTCGAGGCCGCCGGCCTGGTGGCCGGGGTGGGGCACATCGAGCGCTACAACCCCGCCCTGCAGAGCCTGCGGACCCGGCTGGAGGCCGGCGAGCTGGGCGAGGTGTTCCAGGTCGTCACCCGGCGCCAGGGCCCGTTCCCGCACCGGATCGCCGACGTCGGCGTGGTGATGGACCTGGCCACCCACGACATCGACCTGACCGCCTGGGTCACCGGCCGGGAATACACCTCCGTGTCCGCGCACACCGTCTCGCGCAGCGGCCGGCTGCACGAGGACATGGTGGCCGTGGTCGGCCAGCTCAGCGACGGCACGATGGTCAACCACCTGGTCAACTGGCTGAGCCCGCTCAAGGAGCGGTCCACCGTGGTCACCGGCGACAAGGGCTGCTTCGTCGCCGACACGCTCACCGCGGACCTCACCTTCTACGCCAACGCCGCCATCGACACCGAGTGGGAGGCGCTGCGCGCGTTCCGGGGCGTGGCCGAGGGCGACATGGTCCGCTTCGCCATTCCCAAGCGGGAGCCGCTGCTGGTGGAGCACGAGCGGTTCCGCGACGCGGTCGAGGGCAAGGAGAGCGACATCGTCACCCTGCGGCAGGGCCTGCGGACCGTCGACGTGGCCGGCGCGGTGCTGCGGTCCGCGACCGAGCGCGTCACGGTGGCCATCCCGCCGGCGGCGCGGAGCTGACCGTGAAGGTTCTGATCGCTGGCGGCGCCGGCTTCATCGGCAGCACCATCGCCTCGGCCTGCCTGGATGCCGGCATCACCCCGGTGATCCTGGACAATCTCAGCACCGGGCGGGCGGAGTTCGTCGAGAACCGCATCTTCTACCGCGGCGACATCGCCGACTCGGCGCTGGTCGACCGGATCTTCGCCGAGCACCCGGACATCGAGGCCGCGGTGCACTGCGCCGCGCTCATCGTGGTGCCGGACTCGGTCCAGCACCCGCTGCGCTACTACCGGGAGAACGTCGGCAAGACCGTCGACTTCCTCGACGCGCTGGTGGCCAACGGGTGCGGGCGGTTCCTGTTCAGCTCCTCGGCGGCGATCTACCAGCCGGGGGACGACTTCGCGGTCGACGAGACCTCCCCGGTCGCGGCCACCAGCCCGTACGGGGAGAGCAAGGCGATGGTCGAGCGGGTGCTGGCGGACAGCGCCCGCGCGTACCCCCTGCGGGTGATCTCGCTGCGCTACTTCAACCCGGTCGGCGCCGACCCGAAGATGCGCACCGGCCTGCAACTGCCGCGCCCGTCGCACGTGCTCGGCAAGATGATCGAGTCGGCCCGCACCGGCACCACGTTCCAGGTCACCGGCGTCGACTGGCCGACCCGGGACGGCTCGGGCATCCGCGACTACGTGCACGTGTGGGACCTCGCGCAGGCCCACGTCGAGGCGCTGCGCCGGTTCGACACCGTGCTCGCCGGCGACCGCCGGTACGAGGTGTTCAACCTCGGCACCGGTGACGGCACGACGGTGCGGGAGTTGCTGGACGCCTTCACCACAGTGCTCGGCCGGCCCATCCCGACGGTGGTGGCGCCGCGCCGGCCCGGTGACTCGGCCGGCACCTACACCCGCAGCGACCGGGCCCGCCACCATCTCGGCTGGGCGCCGACGCTCACCCTCGCCGAGGGCATCCAGCACTCGCTCCAGTGGGCCGAGCTGCGGGACGAACTGCTCGGCCCGGCGGACGACGCGGTCGGGGCGGCGCGCGTGCCCGCTCCGCGCTGAGCCACCCGCACGAGAGAGGGCCCCACCGGTCAGCCGGTGGGGCCCTCTCGTCGTCGAGCGGTCAGGACTCGAGCAGCAGCCGGTCGAAGTGGTGCTGCACCACCGACCAGTCCCACTCCCGCAGCGCGTACGCCGACGCGTCGCGACCGGCGGCGCGCCAGGTCTCCTCGGTGGCGGTGGTCGCCAGGATCCGCTCCACCGCCTCCTCCGGACTGCCGATCACCCAGCCGTTCGGATAGAGCGTGCGGGCGCTGTTCGGCCGCCCGGCGAAGAACGGCCAGTCGCGCACCACCGGGACGGCGCCGCTGGCCGCGCCCTCCATCAGACCGCAGTGGCAGCCCTCACGCACCGACGAGCTGATGATGACGCCGATGTCGCTGAGCATCTTCGGCACCTCGCTGGTGGGCCCGAGCCGGCGCACCGCGCCGTCCGCCTCGAACTCCCGCACGTCGCGGTTGAACGCCTCCAGGTAGTCCCGGCTGGCCACGCTCACGTTGGGGTTCATGTCGCCGCCCACCAGCAGCAGTCGGTACCGCTCGTCGCGCTTGCGCAGCAGCCGCAGCACCTCGATCGCCCAGCGCGGGTCCTTGGCGACCTGGCTGATGCCCACCATGCCGAGCTGGAAGCGGGCCTCCGACGGCTTGTCGATCTGGAACCCGCGCAGGTCCATCGCGTTGTCCAGCACGTGCATGCGCGGCCCGTCGGGGCCCTTCAGGTAGGGCACCAGGGTGGTGGTGAGATCCCGGATGTGATCGGCCACGAAGACCAGGTCGTCGATCCGGGAGAAGTCCACCATGTAGGGCCAGCGCGACAGCGCCTCATAGCTGTGCAGGCGGACGATGATCCGGGTGGTGCCCGGGTCCACCATGGTGAACAGCGCCGCCGGCGCCACGCACCAGTCCACGAAGACCGTGTCCGCCCAGTCGAGGTAGGGGCGCAGCCGCTCCTCGGCCTTGTCGCCGTAGGCCGTGGAGTCGGCCGACAGGCGGTGCTCCAGCATCGGCTTCGACGCCCAGGTGACGCTCTTCAGCGCGGCGTTCGCCGCCAGGTCGACGAAGCGGACCTCGACCTGCGGGTGCGCGTCGTAGTAGGACCGGATCAGCTTCAGGAAGTTGTCGTTGGCGCTGGTGGCGATCAACAGACGCAGCGGCCGGTCGGTCGGCGGCGGCGCCGCCGGCTGGAGCCGGCCCCGTGGGCTCGCCACCGTGGTCGCCGCCAGCGAGCGGCGGAACGGCGCGACGAAGCCCTCCGGGTCCTCGGCCAGGGGCGAGGTGAGCTGGTCGATGTGCAACACCCGGTCGAAGGCCAGCGTCATGGCCCGGTTCAGCAGGTCCGCCGCGGCCACGTTCTCGTCCGCCCGGTGCCGCTGGTCGGCCACCTTCAGCAGGGCCTCCACCGCGCCGTCCAGGTCACGCGGCGGCATGCCCGCCTTGAGCTCGCGACTCGCCGCCTCACCGAGCATCCGGGCCCGCGCGGCCGGCGTGCGGAGCTTGCTCGCCGTGGCGGTGAGGACCATCGCCTCACCCTCGGGCCGGTCCGCCCAGGCCATGCCCTTGGCAACCTGCCGGGCGACCTTGGTACGCATCGAGTCGGGCATCTTCGGCGCCTTCAGCGCGGTCAGCCAGAGCTGGGTGCCGGCCTTGCTGCGCATGATCGGGCGGGCGGTCACCGCGTTCACCGCGGCCCGTGGCGCGCCACTGATCAACCGGTTCACGCTCTGCCGCACCAGCGCGGTGGACGGGATGCCGTTGGCCAGACGCTGGAGCGGCCCGGTGCCGTTGCGGTCCTTGCGGTCGGCGAGCGCCTGCACCGCGGCCTGGATGCCGTAGCGGGCGTCGGCGGACCGGTTGCGCTGGGCGAACCGCCACACCGTGTAGACCGCGTGCGCGTCGAGGGCGACCAGGACGTCGGCGGTGCGGGCCTGCTCCCGGGCCCAGGGCTCCCGCCGGATCCGGCTCCACACCCGCTCCCCGGGGACCTGCCGGGCCAGGGTGCGCGTCGGCGAGTCCTTCGCGATGTCCGCCGGAAGCGCACACACCCCGTCGAGGTGCAGATCCTCCGCCATCTCGTCCTGGTTGAGCGCGCCGACCAGGTGGACGCGGGCGCCTGCCTCACGCAGCCGCTGCACCGCCGTGCTGAGAATTCCGGCCTGCGGGGCGACCCCCGTCACCAGCAACACGTTGCTCATGCGCGCACCCCACCGGATCGCTCGTCCTGCTCCATCGTCACGCCCGCCGCCGACGGATGCACCACCGCGCCGTTGACCGGCAGGTCGTGCGGTGCCGCCAGGGCGTGCGCCGCCAGTTGCGCGACCGCGTTGCGCATCAGGATCTCCCGGGTGAACGGGTCGGCGTGGTGCCGGACCCCGGCCCGCTGCTCGTCGGTGGCCTCCACGACCATCCGGGCGGCCGCGCGGAAGCTCTCCACCAGGCGCAGCTCGTCCAGGCCGCAGGCACCCGTCCACAGCGGGTGTCCGTCGAGGACCCGGGAGGCGTCGTGGTCGACCTCGTGCACCGAGACGATCGGCAGGCCGGTCGCCATGTACTCGTAGACCTTGCCGGAGGTGACGTACCGGCCGCCGATCAGGATCAGCACCAGGGCGTCCCAGCCGCCGTACGTCTCGGCGACCTCCGCCTTGCGCACCGGGCCGCCGAAGGAGACGCCGTCGGCCGCGGCCTCGCGGATCAGCTCGGTCAGGCCGTTCGCCTCCCGGTTCGCGCCGGCGCCGATGTGCCCGCGGATCTCGAACCGGGCGTTGCGCAGCAGCGGCTCCTGCTTGCGGGCCTCGCGCCACGCGTCGAGCACCACGCCGAGCTGGTGGGTGGTGTAGTTGACGGTGCCCAGGTAGCCGAAGGTCAGACCGGCCTCCGGGTCGGGCTGGCGCGGGCGGATCGCCGGGACGCTGTCCCGGTCGTAGCCGTTGCGCACCACGTGCACCCGGTCCGCCACGTGCGGGTAACGCGCCCGGTAGTGGTCGGCGATCGGGTCGTTGACCACCCAGAGCGACTGGCAGTGGTCCAGGATCCGGCGCTCCCAGAGCCCCGCCTCGGAGTCGGGGGTGAAGGCCTGACCGCCGTTGACCACGTCGATCGACCAGCCGTCGCGGAAGTCCACCGCGTAGGGCACGCCGTGCAGCTCCCACAGCTTCCAGGCCGCGGCCAGGTTGACGTAGGGCACGCAACTGGCCAGCAGCAGGTCGGCCGGGTGCTGGCGGTGGACGTCGAGGACCGCCCGCTCCAGCGCGCCGCGCCAGCTGCCGAACACCGGCTCCGGGAAGATCCGCTTCTCCCGCTTGCGCAGGTTGGTCAGCCACTTGGCCGGGCGCAGCGCGCGCTCCTCGCTGAACTGGCGGAGGTCCGTCTCGAGGTCTTCCCGGGCCAGCGGCAGCTCCACGACCTTGATCTCGGGATCGACCTGGTCGAGGAGGCTGTAGTCGAGGCCCGAGTCCCGCTCCCAGGAGGCGGCGGTGATCGTCACCACGGTGACGTCCCAGCCGATCCGGCGGAACTGGTTGGCCGTCTCCCGCATCCGGTAGGCGCAGCTCTTGGCCGCCGGCGGGAACCCGATGGCCAGGTAGATGAGATGCGGACGACGACCACGGCCGGCCGTGGGGCGGCCGTTCGCGGTGGAGTGCGACGTGTCGAGGGATGGCGTCATGGTCGGGCGAACACCCCGAGTCTCTCGGTCGGCGGGCACTGTCACTTCGCGGCGAGGGTCTCGACGACCCGCTGGGCCGCCCGGCCGTCGCCGTACGGCGTGCCCTGGGCGGCGGTGGGCGCCGGTCGGGTGGCGATGTCGATCCACTCGGCGCGGGAGCGGGCGGACGGGTCCGGGACCAGGCGGTTCCAGTCGTCGGCCAGGGTCTCGACCCATTCGGTCTCCGGTCGCAGCGTGGTGCACGGCCGGGAGAGGAGGTAGGCCTCCTTCTGCAGGCCACCCGAGTCGGTCACCACACCGGCCGAGCCGAGCACCGCGGCCACCATGCCGGCGTAGGGCAGCGGCCGGCCGACGTGCACGGCGCCCCGGCCCAGCTTCAGACCGTGCTCCTCGGCCTTGGCCACCAGCCGCGGGTGCGCCAGCAGCGCCACCGGCACCGGCAGGTCGGCCAGGCCGTCGAGCAGCGCGGCCAGCCGGGTGCGTGAGTCGGTGTTCTCCGCCCGGTGCAGCGTGGCCAGCAGGTAGGGCTCGTCGGCGCGGATCCCCTCCGGCAGCGCCGGAGCGGGGTGCCGGCCGGCCAGGACGGCGTCCCGGACACCGAGGCACACGTCGACCATCACGTCGCCGACCAGGACGGACCGGGCGGCGAGCCCCTCCGCGGACAGGTGTCGCATCGCCTCGTCGGAGGGCGCGAGCAGCAGGTCCGCCGCGTGGTCGGTGAGGATGCGGTTGTGCTCCTCCGGCATCATCCGGTTGAAGGAGCGCAGGCCCGCCTCGAGGTGGGCGACCGGCAGGTGCATCTTGACCGCGGAGACGGCGCCGGCGAGGGTCGAGTTGGTGTCGCCGTAGACGAGCACCCAGTCGGGCTTCTCGGCCTCGAAGACCGGGTCCAGTGCGGCGAGGGCCTTGCCCGTCTGCACGCCGTGCGAGCCGGAGCCGATCCCGAGGTGGATGTCCGGGTCGGGGATGCCGAGACCGGAGAAGAACACGTCGGAGAGGTCCGCGTCGTAGTGCTGGCCGGTGTGCACGATCCGGTGTTCGTGCTCGGTGGCGGCGAACGCGGCGGCGATGGGAGCGAGCTTGATCAGCTGAGGGCGTGCCCCGACGACGCTGATGACCTTCACCTGTAGAACTCCTCGTGTGATCTCGTGAAAGGCAGCTGCGCGTCGGCAGGCGCTGTCCCTTGAGTCAGAGACGAATTCTGCCTCAGTCGGACGTGACCGCCAAATTCCCGCACCGTGCGCGAGACAAGCGTCAACCACATGTCGCCTGGCCGTCACCTTCGCGCCGTCCGCCCGGTGTCGCGCCGCCCGGGACGGGCCGACCCGTAGGATTCGCCGGTGTGACGACGGCACATCCCACCGGCAAGCCCACGAGCAGCCCGCCCGCCGACCCGCCGGAGGCTGTGGCCGAGGGTGCGCGCGCACCGAGCGTACCGCCGGCCCCGGCGGCCCCGCAGACCCCGACGGTCACGGCGGACCCGGAGGTCACGGCGGGCCCGGAGGTCACCACCGTCCCGCACCGCCGCCGGTGGTCCGGGCGTCGCCTGGTGGACCTGGTCGTCGGCCTGGCGTTCGTGGCGGGCGCGCTCTGGGTAACCGGGCGCGGCTGGCTCGACATCGACGGGCGGCTGCTCGGCAGCCGCCCGGACGACCAGGGGTTCAACGAGTGGATGCTGGCGTACGCCGCGCACGCGGTGACCAACCTGGAGAACCCGTTCTTCACCACGCTGCAGAACGCCCCGGACGGCGTGAACCTCATGTCGAACGTGGGGATGCAGCTGCCGGGCATCCTGTTGACGCCGGTCACCCTGCTCGGCGGCGCGCCGCTGTCCTACCTCCTGCTGATCACGCTGAACCTGGCCGGCACCGCCTTCGCCTGGTACTGGGTGCTCGACCGGCACCTGACCGGCAACCGGGCCGCCGCCGTGGTCGGTGGCCTGTTCTGCGGGTTCGCCCCGGCGATGGTGACCCACTCCAACGGGCATCCGCACATCACCGCGCAGTGGCTGGTGCCGTTCCTGGTGTGGCGGATCGTCCGGATGACCCGGTCGGTCGCCCCGGTACGGGACGGCCTGGTCCTGGGGGCGCTGGTCGCGGCGCAGTTCTTCATCTCCGTCGAGGTCCTCTTCCTGGTCGCCATCGGCGCGCTGATGGCCACGGTGGCGCACCTGGCGCTGCGGCCCCGGGAGACCGTCCGGCTGGCACCCCGGGCGCTCGGCGCGCTGGCGGTCGCCGGCGGGCTGGTGCTGCTGGTCACCGCCTACCCGCTGTGGATGCAGTTCGCCGGACCGCAGCACCGGATCGGGCACCCCGGTGACCCGGACGTCTACACGCTGCGGGTGCGCTCGTTCGTGGCCTACGCGACGGAGTCGATCGGCGGCGGGCCGGACAGCGCGCAGGGACTGGCGCCGAACACCACCGAGCAGGCCAGCTTCTTCGGCTGGCCGGTGGTCGTGCTGGTGGCGGCGGCGGTCCTCGGGCTCCGCCGGGAGCTGGCCGTCCGGGTGCTGGCCGTGGTGGCGCTCGTCGCCGGGGTGTTCTCGCTCGGCTCGACGCTGAGCTGGGGGCCGGCGAAGAGCGACGTGCCCGCGCCGTTCGCGCTCCTGCACGACCTGCCGATCGTGGACGCCATGGTGATCGCCCGGTTCGCGCTGATCACCACCGTCGCGTTCGGGCTGCTGCTGGCCCTCGCCGTGGCCCGGCTCGACGGCCTGGCGACGCGGACCCCGCGGGTGGCCGCGCCGCTGCGGCTGCTGACCGCGGCGGCGCTCGTCGGCGCGCTGCTGCCGATGCTGCCGACGCCGCTGCCGGCGAAGGGCCGGGTGCCGGTGCCCGAGTTCGTCACGTCCGGCGAGTGGCGTGAGCACGTCGCCGACGGGCGGACGCTGGTGCCCGTCCCGGTGCACAACATGACCTCGATCAACTGGGGTTCCGCGGCGCTGACCGGCTTCGCCGTGCCGCAGGGCTACTTCCTCGGCCCGACCTCGCCCGCCGACGACACCGGTCGCTGGGGCACTCCGCCGCGCCCGACCGCACTGCTGCTCACCGCGATCGGCGCCGGCACCCGGCCGCCGACGGTCAGCGCGGCGGAGCGCGACCAGGCGCTGGCGGACGCGCGATGGTGGCGGGCGGACGCGGTGGTGCTGCCCCGGCACGCGCACGAGGCCGAGCTGAAGACGTTCCTGGACGCCTGCTTCGGGCCGGGGCAGCGGGTGCGTGACGTCTGGCTGTGGGACGTGCGGCCGGTAACCCGGTGACCGGCGGCGCCGGTCAGGGCGAGGACGGCCAGACCAGCAGCAGGTAGCCGCCGAGGTAGGCGGAGGCGGCGGTCATCCCCACCAGGATGATCACCGCCCGTGCGGTGCGGGCGGTGGCGAGACCTCGGGCCACCGGAAGCAGCAGCGCGAACGCCGGCACCAGGAAGCGGGCCTTGGAGTTGAAGTAGCCGGAGGCGCCGATCGTGGTGGCCAGCAGCAGCGCGCTGTACGCCAGCAGCGGCCAGGGCTGCCGGTCGACGACGCTCAGCGCCAGCAGGACGAGGCTGGTCGCCAGCACCGCGACGATCAGATAGAACTGGAGCTTCGCCGGCTGGTCCAGCGTCGTCCCGGTGAACTCCAGGGTCCCCGCGCCGCCGTCGAAGGTCGAGTGCCAGCCCTCGGTCTGGATCTGGAACCAGCCGTCCACCCGCCCCGTGCGCCAGCCCACCCAGCCGACGTAGCCGAGCCAGCCCAGCGGCGCCAGCAGCAGGGCCGCCGCCGGGCGCCAGGTGCCCTGCCGGCGGGCCAGCGCGATCAGGCCGGCCAGCATCACCACCGGGATGAGCGCGGTCGCGGTGGGCCGGGTGGCCCCGGCGACGAGGCAGAGCACCCCGGCGGTGAGCCACCGGCCGGTCAGCGCGGCGTACAGCGACCAGGCGGCCAGCGCCGTGAAGAGCGCCTCGGTGTACGCCATCGACTCGACGATCGCGTGCGGCAGCAGGCCCCAGACCACCGCCAACAGCACCCCGGTGCGCCGGTCGTGCAGGTGGTTGCCGACCGCGAACAGCCCCCAGGCGGCGGCCAGGGAGGCCAGCCAGGCCAGCGCGATCGCCGTGCCGCGGAACTGGAACGGCGACAACGGGTCGGCGAGCCGGATCAGCAGCGGATAGAAGGGGAAGAACGCCAGGTTGCTCTGGAGGGTCTCGGCCCGGTCGTACCCGTGCTCGGCGATGGCGAGATACCAGCTGGCGTCGGCCCGGTTGCCGATCTGCTTGGCGAACGACGCGTCCCGGGCGTGTCCCCAGATCGCCAGCGTGACCAGCCCGACGGCGCGGACGGCGGCGTAGCCCACGAGCGCCGGCCAGGCCGCGCGCAGCGCCCGGCGGAGCCGCCGCGCCCGGGTGTGGTCGCCCGGCGAGCCGGTGGCCCGCTCGTCGCGTTCGTCCGATCCGGCCCCGTCGGTGGCCCCGTCCCTGCCGATTGCCGATTCCGTCACCAACGTGCGCCCCTCGCAGCTGTTTCAGCCCCGGGTGACCCTAGCAAGCAGGCCGGTCGCGCCCGCGTCCACGCGCCCGCGCCGACCGGCCATTTCCGGCTCGCCGGGGCACCCGCCGGATGCCACCGGGCGGCCATCGCCGTGCCGTACACTCGCGGAGGTTCCGTCCGGTGCCGCGGCCGTGCGGCGCGGACGGCGCAGGCGAGGTCGCTCTCAGCGCGTCGAGGATCGTCGACGCGTGCGCCCGTTGCCGGCGGCGGATCCCCGCCCCCCAGCGAACACGGCGATGGAGAAGGATCAGATGAGCACGCCGGACGTCAGCGTCATCGTCGCCGTCTACAACACGATGCCCTACCTCACCGCCTGTCTGGACTCGCTGGTCGGCCAGACCATCGGCCGGGACCGGCTGGAGGTGGTCGCCGTCGACGACGGCTCCACCGACGGCAGCGGCGCGGAGCTGGACCGCTATGCCGAGCGCCACCCGGGCACCGTCCGGGTGCTGCACCAGGCCAACTCCGGCGGCCCGGCCGCGCCGAGCAACGTGGCGCTGGACCACGCCCGCGGCCGCTACGTCTTCTTCGTCGGCTCCGACGACCACCTCGGGCCGGAGGCCCTGGAGCGGCTGGTCGACGCGGCCGACCGGTGGGACTCCGACGTGGTGCTGGGCCGGATGGTCGGCACCAACAAGCGCTACGTGCACCAGGCCGTCTACGCCAGCACCCAGGAGCGGCTCGACCTGTTCGACAGCGCGCTGCCGTGGTCGCTGTCGAACACGAAGCTGTTCCGGCGGGACCTGATCGAGCGGCACGGCCTGCGCTTCCGCACCGACATGCCGATGGGCAGCGACCAGCCGTTCACGCTGGAGGCCTGCTTCCGGGCGAAGAAGATTTCGGTTCTCGGGGACTACGACTACTACTTCGCGGTCAAGCGGGAGAACGCCCAGAACATCACCTACGCCAGTCGCTTCGAGGAGCGGCTGCGCTGCGCCGAGGAGCTCGTCGGGTTCGTCGCCGGCCTGATCGAGCCGGGACCCCGCCGGGACGCGGTGCTGGTCCGCCACTTCACCTGGGAGGTGGCGAAGCTGCTCCGGGCGGAGTTCCTCGACCTCACGCCGGACGTGCAGCAGCACGTCCACGATCGGGTCCGCAAGCTGGCGGAGGCATACCTGACCGAGGGCGTGCTGACCCGGATGGCGCCGGCGGAGCGGCTGCGGCTGGCGGTGGCACGCGACGGCGACCTCGACGCGCTGCGCGAGCTGATCGCGCAGCAGGCGGACAGGACGCTGCCCGAGGTCACGATCGCCGACGGGCGCTGGTACGCCCGGCACGTCGGCTTCCGCGATCCCGCCTTCGGCTACCCCGACGACTGGTACGACGTGACCGACCGCGCCGCCACGCTGCTGGCCAAGCTGACCGCGACCGGGCTGGCCTGGGGGCGGGACGACGCCGGCGCCCGCGCCCTGGTGCTCACCGCGCAGAGCCGCCGGGCCGAGCTGGCCGAGCTGAGCGCCGACGCGCTGCGGGTCAGCGTGGGCGACCTGACGGGAGTCACGTCGGCGACGCCGGGCGGTCCCGGTACCGTCGTACGAACGGACTTCGCGGTGGACCGGCTGCTGGCGATCGTGGCGCCGAACGGGGAGCGGCGTACCGTGCGTGCCGAGGTGTCGACCCTGGGCGGGATCGGTGCGGCGCCGCTGCGCGCCGACCGTCCCGTCGCCGCGCCCCGGCGGCTGGCCCGGCGCGGCGTCCGGCTGCACCTCGTCACGCCCACCACGAACCACAAGGGCCAGGTGATCGTCGCGATCACGCCGGTGACCCCCGGTCGGTTCCTTGCCCGCCTGCGCCGAATCTGGCCCTCTGGAGGAAAGTAGTTCATGAACATCTGCGTCGTCGCGCTCGGAAAGATCGGCCTGCCGCTCGCCGTGCAGTTCGCCTCGAAGGGGCACCGGGTGCTCGGTGCCGACGTCTCCGAGCGGGTCGTCCAGCTGGTCAACGACGGTGCCGTGCCCTTCCCGGGCGAGGCCGACCTGGACGTCAAGCTGAAGGAGGCGGTGGCCGCCGGGCTGCTGTCGGCCACCACCGACACCGCCGCCGCGGTGGCCGAGTCGGAGGCCGTCGTCGTGGTCGTGCCGCTGTTCGTGGACGCCGAGGGCGTGCCGGACTTCGGCTGGATGGACGACGCCACCCGGGCCATCGCCCGTGGCCTCAAGCCGGGCACCCTGGTCAGCTACGAGACCACGCTGCCGGTCGGCACCACCCGCAGCCGCTGGGCGTCGATGCTGGCCGAGGGCTCCGGTCTCACCGCGGGCACCGACTTCCACCTGGTGTTCAGCCCCGAGCGGGTGCTCACCGGCCGGGTCTTCGCCGACCTGCGTCGCTACCCGAAGCTGGTCGGCGGCATCGACGAGGCGTCCGCCGCGCACGGCGTGCGGTTCTACGAGGCGGTGCTCGACTTCGACGAGCGGCCCGACCTGGACCGGCCCAACGGCGTGTGGGACCTCGGCTCGGCCGAGGCGTCCGAGCTGGCCAAGCTCGCCGAGACGACCTACCGGGACGTCAACATCGGCCTGGCGAACCAGTTCGCCCGCTTCGCCGACACGGTCGGCGTCGACGTCACCAAGGTGATCGAGGCGTGCAACACCCAGCCGTACAGCCACATCCACTCGCCGGGCATCGCGGTCGGCGGGCACTGCATCCCGATCTACCCGCGGATGTACCTGTGGAACGACCCGGCGGCCACCGTGGTCCGCTCGGCCCGTGAGGCCAACGCCGCGATGCCGGACTACGCGGTCGACCTGCTCGCCGCCGCGTACGGCGACCTGACCGGGGTGGGCGTGCTGGTGCTGGGCGCCGCCTACCGGGGCGGGGTGAAGGAGACCGCCTTCTCGGGTGTCTTCCCGACCGTCGAGGCGCTGCGTCGGCGGGGCGCCACGCCCCACGTCTCCGACCCGATGTACTCCGACGAGGAGCTGGCCGCGCACGGCCTGCCGGGGTACGCCGGCGAGCCGATCGGCGCCGCGGTGATCCAAGCCGACCACGCGGAATACCGCAACCTCACCCCGGCGGACCTGCCGGGCGTGACGGTGCTGGTGGACGGCCGGCGGGTCACCGACCCGGCCCGGTGGGCGGGCGTGCGCCGCGTGGTCATCGGCGGCTGACCCTGGTGTGCCCGGTGGGCCCCGGCCGTGTCGGCCGGGGCCCACCGTGCGTGGGGCGCGGTCGCGGAAGCCGTCGTCCGTTGTTCACCCACCGGACACCCCGGTAATACTTGCGTCACTTGGCCCGTTTAGGGTCGCAGCCGTCCGGATCGGGCCTCTCCGACACCGGCGGGCAGACAGGGAGCGTGTCGTTGTTCAGCAGAGTACGCAGCCAGCAGGGCCTCGCCGCGGTCGCCGCGATGTTCCTCGGGTACGGCGTCATGATCCTCGCCGGGGCCCTCGGCCTGGTCATCCCGTACGCGATCGCGGCGGTGGTCGCCCTCGGTGGTGAGCTGGTGCTGGCCACCCGGTTCGCGGCGACCGCGGAGCTGATCGCCAAGGCAGGTGTCGGCCTGACCTTCCGGCGGCTGGTCCGGGACCTGTCGGTGGCGCTGCTGGTGATCGCCGCGGTCCGGCCCGGCGTGCTCGGCACGGTCGCGGTGCTGCTGCTGCCCGCCGCGCTCTGGACCGTGGCGGTCGGCACCACCGCCGTCACCAAGTCGATCGAGGGACGGGTCGACCCGCCGGCGTACACCCGCAACATCGACCTCGGCGCGCTGCGCCGGGTGCCGACACCGCCGGCCTGGACGCGGCGGCTGGCCGGGCTGCGGTTGCCGCTGCTCAACGTGCTGCTGGTGCCGGCGGCCGTGGTCGCCGCGGCGGTGGACCGGGTCGCCCCGGCGGTGGTCACCGGCGCTCTGACGCTCGTCGCCGGCCTGGTCACCGCCGCCGTGCTGGCGCTGGCCGCGCTGCGCGGTCGAGGCGCGACCCCGGGCGTGCTGCCCGCCGTGCACGACTGGCTGGCCCGGGAGAAGCCCGAGGTGGCCCTCTACTTCGCCGGCCCCGCCAAGGACGTCTACCAGGCCAACATGTGGCTCGCGCCGATGGAGGCGACCGGCCGGCGGGCGGTGGTGCTGGTGCGGGCCGCGGAGGCGTTCCACCAGTTGGCCGACACCCGGCTGCCGGTGATCTGCGTGCCGGCCGGCGTCGACTTCATGAACCTCGACCTCGGCTCGCTGCGGGTCGCGCTCTACGCGGCGAACGTCGGCGCCAACATCCACCTGCTGCGCGAGCCGGGCGTGAAGCACGTCTTCGTCGGCCACGGCGACAGCGACAAGGCCGCGAGCGTCAACCCCTACAGCAAGGTGTACGACGAGGTGTGGGTCGCCGGTCCGGCCGGCCGGGAGCGGTACGCCCGGGCCGGGGTCGGCGTGTTGGACCGCGACATCGTGGAGGTGGGCCGCCCGCAGCTCGCCGGCGTGCACACGTTCGGCTCGGGCGCCGCCGACCACCTGTTCACCGTGCTCTACGCGCCCACCTGGGAGGGCTGGCTGGACGACGACCCCTACCACACCTCGCTGGTGCTGATGGGGGAGCGGATCGTGTCCGGGCTGCTGGCCGCCGGCAACCTGCGGGTGATCTACAAGCCGCACCCGCTGACCGGCACCCGCTCGCCGAAGGCCAGGGCGGCCCACGAGCGCGTCGTGGCCCGGATCCGCGCGGCCGGCGGCGAGACCGACCCCGCGTCGCTCGACGGCACCGCGCACCTGGTGGTGACCGGCCGCACGCCGTCGTTGTTCGACTGCTTCAACGTCACCGATCTGCTGGTCAGCGACGTCTCGAGCGTGGTCTCCGACTTCGTGCAGAGCGAGCGCCCGTACGTGGTGGCCAATCCGGCCGGGCTGCCCGAGGACGAGTTCCGCCGGCAGTTCCCGACCGCGCGGGCGGCGTACCTGCTCTCGGCGGACGGCGGCGAGCTGGCCAAGATCCTCGCGGTGACCCGGGGCGGGGACGACCCGATGGCCGAGGCGCGGCGGGAGTTGAAGGAATACCTGCTCGGCCCGGTCGGGTCCAACCCGATGGACCGGTTCCGCGACGAGATCGGCCGGCTCTGCGGCTGACCGGCCCACCGACGCCAGGGGGCGACGACCGGACCGGTCGTCGCCCCCTTGCGTGTGCTCAGCCCTGGTGCGGCGGGTTGTCGACGTCGCGGGAGACGACCTCGCCCTTCTCGTCGACCCAGCCCTTCGGCCGGGCCGGGTTGCCGGCCACCAACTGGTAGGGCCGGACGTCCCGGGTGACCACCGAGCCGGCGGCGATCATCGCGTACTCGCCGACCTCGATGCCGCAGACCAGCGTGGCGTTGGCGCCGATCGAGGCGCCCCGGCGGACCAGCGTCGGGGTGATCGTCCAGTCCGGATTCTGGGCGCGCGGTCGGAAGTCGTTGGTGAACACCGCGCACGGGCCGACGAAGACCTCGTCCTCGATGGTCACGCCCTGGTAGACCGAGACGTTGTTCTGGATCTTCACGCGGTCGCCGACGGTGACGCTCGCGTCGACGTAGACGTTGCGGCCGATCACACAGCCGGCACCGACCTGGGCGCTCGACCGGATGTGCGCCAGGTGCCAGACCTTGGTGCCGTCGCCGACCCGGGCACCGGACTCCACGTCGGCCGTCGGGTGGACGAAGACGGAGGCGGACCGGTCGTTGCTGTCAGTCATCTCAACTCGCATCGTGGCGGGGCGCGTCGCGCCGTCGGGCGGGGCTCGACGCAGCATAACGAGCACCTCGGCCGAGCAGTTCGGCCACCGCGTCGGCGGGCGGCCGGTCCGCCGGCAGCGGATGCGCCGCGACCACCGCGTCCACCGGCAGCGCGCCGTACAGGTGCGGGAAGAGCGCCCCGCCGCGGGACGCCTCCCAGCGCAGCGCGTCGCCGAGCCGCGCCTCGTCCACGGCGAGCAGGGTGAGCCCGGTGACCCCGCCGAAGTGTCGACGCGCGGTCTCCACCACCTGGTCGGCAGCGGAGAGGTGCAGGTAGCCGTCCTGCCGGTCCAGCGCGGAGCCGGCGAACCGTCCGTCCGCCCGTGCCTGCCGCCACTCGTCGTCGGCCAGAATCTTGTAGATCACCACCGCAGCGTAGAGCGGTCTCGCGTGGCGGCGGCGCGTCTGCCACCATTCCCAGGGCAACACCGCCGGCGAACGGAGGCACGGGTGCGGATCCTCCTGGTCGAGGACGACCGTCGGGTCGCCGCCGCGCTGTCCTCCGCGCTGACCCGCCGTGGCTACCAGGTGGAGCACGCCGCCACCGTGGCCGCCGCGCTCTCCGCCGCCCCCTGCGACCTGGTGCTGCTCGATCTGACCCTGCCCGACGGCGACGGCACCGACCTGTGCCGGGAGCTGCGCCGGCGCAGCAGCCAACTCGGCATCATCGCGGTGACCGCCCGGGGCGAGGAACGCGACCGCGTCCTGGGCCTGCGGCTGGGCGCCGACGACTACGTGGTGAAGCCGTTCTCGATGGTGGAGTTGCAGGCCCGGATCGAGGCGGTGCTGCGCCGGGCGTCGCACACCGTGCCGGAACGCAACCTGATCGAGGCGGGCCCGGTCCGCATCGACGTGGGCGGCCGGACGGTGAGCGTGGCCGGGCGGGCGGTGACGCTGACCCGTAAGGAGTTCGACATCCTGCTGTCGCTGGCCCGCCAGCCCGGGGTGGCCGTGCCGCGGGACCGGATCCTGCTCGACGTCTGGGGCACCGTCTGGGCCGACCGGCACACCGTCGAGGTGCACGTCGGCTCGCTGCGCGGCAAGCTCGGCGACTCGACGCTGGTGGAGACCGTCCGCGGGGTCGGCTACCGGCTCCGCGCCGCGTGAGGGGGCCCGGGTGCGCCGCCGGCTGGTGATCAGCTACCTGCTGCTGATGGTGCTGGTGCTGTTCGCGTTGGAGACCCCACTGGCGGTCACGCTCGCCTCCCGGGAGACCGACCGGGTGCGCGCGGACCGGCTCGCCGACGCCACCCGCTTCGCCTCGCTCGCCGGCCCGGCGCTGCGCGGTGGCAGCCCCGGCCCGCTGGGCGGCGAGTTGGCCGCCTACGACGACCTCTACCGCATCGGCGCGGCCGTGGTGGACCGCGACCGTCGCACCGTGGCCGCCTCGGCCCGGTGGGATCCGGGCGGGGGCACCGGGCCGGCGGTCGACACCGCGCTGTCCGGGCAGCAGTTCAGCGGCCCCGAGTCGGTCTGGCCCTGGGCGGCCGGGCCGCTGGTGACCGCCGTGCCGATCAACGACGGCGGCGAGGTGCTCGGCGCGGTGGTCACCACCACCCCGGCCGGTCCGGTGCGGCGCACCGTCACCATGTGGTGGCTGATGCTCGCCGGCATCGGCCTGCTCGCGGTGCTGGCCTGTGTCTCCACCGCGTTCGGGTTGGCCGGTTGGGTGCTGCGCCCGGTCACCGAGCTGGACACCGCGACCCACGAGATCGCCGAGGGGCGCCGCACCGCCCGGGTCCGGCCCCGGCTCGGCCCGCCCGAGCTGCGCCGGTTGGCGACCAGCTTCAACGACATGGTCGACGCGGTCTCCGACGTGATGGACCGGCAGCGGGCCTTCGTCGCGCACGCCAGCCACCAGCTCCGCAACCCGTTGACCGCGTTGCGGCTGCGGGTGGAGGAACTGGGGCCCAGCCTCACCGACCCGGACGGCCGGGCCGAGCACCGGCTGGCGCTGGAGGAGACCGACCGGCTGGCCACCGTGCTCGACGCGCTGCTCACCCTGGCCCGGGCCGAACGGGAGGAGAACCAGCGGGTCACCGTGGACGCCGGTGCGGTGGCCGCGTCCCGGGTCGCGGCCTGGCTGCCGCTGGCCCGGCACCGGGAGGTCGCCCTGCGGCTCGACCCGGGCGACGCGCCGACGTACGCGCGGACCGTGCCGACCGCCATCGACCAGGCCCTCGACGCGCTCATCGACAACGCGGTCAAGTTCAGCGGCGCCGGGGGAGAGGTGACGGTGACCGTCCGCCCCACCGCCGGCGGGACGGAGCTGACCGTGCGGGACACCGGCCCCGGCATGACGGCCAGCCAACTCGACCAGGCCACCGAGCGGTTCTGGCGGGCCCCGGACGCGCAGAACGTGGACGGGGCGGGGTTGGGGCTGACCATCGCCGCGGTGCTCGTCGACGCGTCGGACGGCCGGCTCACCATGCGCCAGGGCGAGTCGCGGGGGCTGGTCGCCGAGCTGTGTTTCCCGGCGCCGCCCGAGGATCCGGCCGATCCGGACGACCGCACGGACACGCCGGAGCGCCACGGCGAGCCGGTCGGCCGCTGAGCGCGCTCACGGCTTGGTGTCGCGGTACCACTGTCCCGCGCCCGGGTGCAGCGGCAGCGGGGTGGTCACGATCGCCGACCGGGGGCTCATCCGACCGGCCGCCGGATGCGCCGCGGCCAGCTCCTCGCGCCGGTCCATCAGCAGCCGCGTCAGGTCTCGCACCAGCGCGGTGGGCAGGCCCGCGTTGACGATCAGGTAGTTCGGGTTCGCCACCGTGCTGACCGGCTCCGCCCGGTAGACCGAACGGGGAATGTCGCGGGTCACGTAGACCTGCCCGTACGCGCGGCGCAACGGCTCGGTCCAGTCGCCCAGCTCGACCATCCGCAGCGAGGTCCGCTGGGCCAGGTCGGCGACGCCGCGTACCGGCAGGCCGCCGGAGAAGAAGAACGCGTCGATCCGCCCCTCGCGCAGGGCGGTCACCGAGTCGTCCAACCCCAGGTGCTCCTGGCGTACCCGGTCGCCGCCGAGCTGCGCCACCGCGAGCAGCCGGGTGGCGGTGACCTCGGTGCCGGATCCGTCGGCGCCCACCGAGACCCGCCGGCCGCGCAGGTCGGCGAGCGTCCGCACCGGGCCACCGGCGGTGGTCACCAGGTGCAGCAGGTCGTCGTAGACCCGGGCCACGGCGAGCACCCTCGGATGCTCCGGCTCGCGGGGCGGAAGCACGTCGGCCTGGGTGAACCCCAGCTCCGCGTCGCCGGCGCCGACCAGCCGGACGTTCTGCGCGGAGGCCGCGGTGACCAGCACCTCGGCCCGGACTCCGGGCAGCTCCCGGTTGAGCAGGGCGGCCAGCGACTGGCCGAACGCGTGGTAGACGGCGGTCGGGCTGCCCGTGGCGATCCGGATCCGCACCGGCTCGGCGGGTTCGTCGCGGCAGCCGACCAGGCCGGCGACGAGCAGCAGCAATGCCAGCGGGGCCGCGGCCCGGCACCGGCCGCGGGCAGACCAGGGTCGGCTCACGGGAGGCACTCTGCGCCGTGCACCCGCCACCGCGCAAGCCCGCCCGCCCGGCGGCGGTCAGCCCAGCGTGGCGCTCTCGGTGATCCGGGCCCGGTGCTCACCGTTGGGGACGCTCACCAGGAAACAGCCCGACCCCGGCCGCAGCACCGCCGGCACCTCCAGCAGCGCCGCGCCGCGCACCAGCACCGCCGCCAGGTCGCGGTCGGCCAGCCGGATGCCGAGGCAGTGCCGGCGTACGTGCCGGCCGCCGGCGAGCAGCGCCGCCCGCCAGGCCGAGGCCGCCAGCCGGGGACGCCACAGCCGGCGGGCCGTCGAGGCGCCCGGCACCGGACCGCCGAGCAGCTCCCGGCGGCCCTGCCGCCAGCCGGCCGCCAGCAGATTCGCGTACGCCGAGCGGTGTTCCCGGGGCACCGACAGCCGGTGCAGCTCGTAGCGGCGGCGCAGGCCACCCGTGGTCAGCTCGTGCTCCACCGGCACGTCGAGCCGGCGCAGCAGCTGCCGCATCCGGCGCGCCGCGTCCTCCCGGTTGAACTCGGCGATGCCGCCCCGGTAGGGACCCACGTCGATCCGGCGGAGATCGGCGGCCGGTGGCGGCGTGCAGCGCACCAGGCAGGCGACCTCGAACGCGTCGGCCAGGGTCAACCAGTCCAGTGGCGGCGGGGGCGGCGACGACGGGCGGGGCCGGTCGAGCAGCGTGGTGGGCTCGGAGAGCATCGGCACAGCTCCTTGGTCGGCGTGGTGGTGCCTCTACCGTGGCCTGCCACGCCGGGCCGGGGAACCGCTGCGCCCGAGCCTTGAGCAAAACTTGCGCTCAGAGGTCGGCGACCACCACGTCGACCTGCCGGGGCCGGCCGGCCGCCCGGGGCGCCTCCTCGACCGTGTACTTCAACTCGCGCAGCGCCCCGACGAGCGCGTCGGCGGTGCGCGGCCGGGCGCCGGCGAGGAGCAGGTCGCGCACCAGCCGGCCCTTGGTGGCCTTGTTGAAGTGACTCACCACCGACCGCACCGGCGCCCCGTCGACCGTCCGCTCGTGCAGCACCCGCACGGTCACGGTGCGCTCGGCGAGCGCCCCCCGCGGCGTCCAGGTGGCCGCGTACGCGCCGGAGCGCAGGTCCAGCACCGGCCCGCGGCCGGCCGCCGTGGTCATCGCCGCCCCGAGCGCCGCCCGCCAGTACGCCGACAGCGCGCCGACGCCCGGCAGCCGCGCACCGACCGGGCAGCGGTAGGGCGGGACCCGGTCGGCGAGCCGCACCGCGCCCCACAGGCCGGAGCTGATCAGCACCGACCGCCGGGCGGCCCGCTCCGCCGCGGCCGGCAGGCTGCCCAGGTCGAGCGCCTCGTAGAGCACCCCGGTGTAGAGCCGCCCGGCCGGCGTGGTGGCCGCCGCCCGCAGCCGCGCGTTGCGTCGCAGCTCGCCGCGCTGCCCCTCGCTCAGACCCAGCGCCTCGCGGGCCGCCGCCTCGTCCGGGCCGGCGCAGAAATCCACGAGCGCGGCCAGCACCGCCTCCCGGGCCGGGTTCAGCTCCGACAGCGACAGCCGGGACAGGTCCAGCCGTCGGCCGGCGCCGGCCTCGGCCTTGCCCTCGGACGGGGGCAGCAGGATGAGCACCGGCACAGCGTACGGGCCGGGTTCAGCGCCACGGACGCACGGCACGTTCCGGGTGGTACACGCGACTCCCGGCGACCTCGGCCACCACCGCCGCGTCCGCCCGGTCGCCCAGCAGCCGGCGCAGCACGCGTTCCGCCGGCGACCCGACCGCCACCACGTAGCCGGGTCGCACCGCCTGCCCCACCCGCCGCCAGTACGCCGGGTACCGGTTCTGCCCCGGTGTGAGGTTGCCGTCCAGCACCCCGCAGGCCACCGCCTCACCGGTGTTGAAGGTCAGCCGGTTGCAGGTCCAGTAGTCCCCGTACACCTCGTGCAGGCCGGCCTGCCGCACCGCGTCGGCGAGCCGGCGGGCGGACCGTTCCTCGGCCCGTACCCCCGGCACGCCGGCCAGGAACAGAAGCGTGCCGGCCAGCGCGGCGACGGTGAGCCCGGCCAGCACCGCGCCGGCCGCGGCGCCGCCCAGCCGGGCCGCCCGGGACGCGGTCGCCCGCAGCGCGTGCGCGGCGGCCAGCCAGAGCGGCCAGAGCACCGCCGGCAGCGAGATCTGCAACACCGACAGGTAGCGGGCGTCCCCCAGCGGGTCGGTCGCGGCGAGCGGGCTGCGCACGTACGCCAGCAGCGTCACCGCCGCGCCGGCGACCAGGGCGAGGATCGCGACGGCCCGGACCCGCGCGGCCGGATCCACGGCCCGGCGGTACGCGACCACGCCGAGCCCGGCGGCGGCCACCAGCAGCACCGGGTAGAGCACCCCGAACCACCGCGCCCAACTCGCGCAGCCATCCATCGGGCACAGCCCGGAGGCCAGCGGCACCCCCTCCAGCAGCCCGCCGTGCAGCCGCTCGGCCACCGACGGGGTCACCCCGTCCTTCGTGCTGATCTCCCGGAACACGGACAGCGAGTCCTGCCCGGGCGGCGCCACGACGTTGTCCTTTACCATCGGCGCGATCCCGACCGCGAAACCGGCCACCAGCAGCACGCCCGGCCAGCCGACCAGGTCCCGCGGGGCGGCCAGCACCAGCGCCACCACGGCCACCAACAGGTAAGGCGCGATCAACCAGTCCGACCAGAGCGCCAAGCCGGCGAGCAGCCCGAACGCGCCGGTGGCGACCCAGCGGTGCCGGACCCGCCGCTCGCCGAGCGCGACCGCGATCAGCAGCAGCGCCAGCACCGCGGGCTTGACCTCGGGCCGGCCGCCGACCACGGTGAGCTGGTCGCGGACCACCCGCTCCGACCCCAGCGCCAGCAGGCCCACCACGACCACGGCCAGCCATCCGGAGAAGAGCCGCCGGGTCAGCCGGTACGCCAGCCACAGGAAGGCCGCGTACAGCGCGAGCAGCGGCAGCCGCAGCAGCGGCCAGCTCGCCCCGCCGACGCCCACCAGCGGTGCGGCCAGATACGACTCCAGCACGCCCATGTAGTGCTGCCCGTAGAGGAAGACCGGCCGTTCGTGGCCGCCGGCGATGTGCAGGGCGGCCAGGCCGAACGTCGCCTCGTCGCTGTTCGAGGCGGGCACCGTGAGCAGGGTCAGCACCAGCCGGTAGCCGACCCCCGCCGCGCCCATCAGCAGCGCCACCAGCGCCGGGCGGTCCGGGTTGCGCCCTGCTGTCGACACGACCCACGCCCCCGTCGTCGCCTGCGAACGCAGTGTGACACGCGGGTGACCCGGTGTCGGGGTGGATCGGTCCAGATCACTCGCGTGGCCGGGCTCCGCCGGTTGTGGCAGTGTTGCTACGTGCCACCCACACCACCGGACCAGCTCGCCGTGCCCCCGCTGCACCGGGCCGCGCGCATCGAGGACGCGCTGCACGGCCTGGTCGAGCGCCGGCTGCGGCGCACCGGATGGCAGCCCAACATCATCGCGTACGCCGGGTACGGCGCCCCCGGCTGGGCGCGGGTGCTCTGCCGGGTGCTGCTGGGCCGCCCGGACCGCCGCGACCGGCTGGAGAAGGTGCGCGGCTGGCGTAGCTTCGCCACCCTCCCGGCCAAGCACGCCCAGGTCAGCATCGAGGTCAACGGCGTCCGCCAAGAGGTGACGGCGGACCGGAGCGGCTTCGTGGACACCGTCGTCAAGGGCGACTTCACCCCCGGCTGGGGCTGCGTGCGCCTCGCCGTGGCCGACGCCGAGCCGGTCGAGGCGCTGGTCCGCATCCTCGACCCCACCGTGCGCTTCGGCATCCTCTCCGACATCGACGACACGGTCATGGTGACCGCGCTGCCCCGGCCGATGCTCGCCGCGTGGAACACGTTCGTCCTCGACGAGCACGCCCGCACCGCCGTGCCCGGCATGGCGGTGCTCTACGAGCGCCTGGCCACCGCCCACCCCGGCGCGCCGGTCTTCTACCTCTCCACCGGCGCCTGGAACGTCGCGCCGACGCTGACCCGGTTCCTGTCCCGGCACCTCTATCCGGCCGGGCCGCTGCTGCTCACCGACTGGGGGCCGACCGCCGACCGCTGGTTCCGCAGCGGCCGCGAGCACAAGCGGGCCACGCTGGCCCGGCTGGCCCGGGAGTTTCCCGAGGTGCGCTGGCTGCTCATCGGCGACGACGGGCAGCACGACCAGGAGATCTACCGGGAGTTCGCCGCCGCCCACCCGGACAACGTGGCGGGTGTGGCGATCCGGCGGTTGTCGCCGACCCAGTCGGTGCTCGCCGGCAGCCTGCCCGCGCCGGCGGGCCGTTCCTCGTCCGGCCCGGTGGGCCAGAAGTGGCTGAGCGCCCCCGACGGCGCCGGCCTTTGGAAGCTCCTCCGCGAAGCCGACCTCGTCTGACCCCCCTCCCGCCCCGCGCCGGCCGGTGGGGTGGTCGGGTGGCCGGGTGGGGCTCGGGTCAGCGGGTGGCTTTGCCGGAGGTGAGCGAGAACCGCGAACGACGTCACGTTGGGTGATGCGCCAGGGAGAAGAAACCCGGGGGGGTTATACCTCTGAGGCATAAATATGCCTCAGAGGTATACCGGCCACAAGTGATGTGTCGTCGAACCGCGCTGACGGGACGTGTCAGTCCTGGCAGAGCCAGAGCACGCCCAGCGGCGGCACCCGCAGCGCCGCCGACGCCGGCATCCCATGCCACGGCACGTTCTCCGCGTGCACCGCGCCCAGGTTGCCCACCCCCGACCCGCCGTAGTGGTGAGCATCGGTGTTCAACGCCTCGGTCCACGTCCCGCCGGCCGGCAGGCCGATCCGGTACTCCTCCAGCGGCCCCGCGGAGAAGTTCGCCACGCACACGAGGGTCCGGCCGTCGGGGGCGATCCGGATGAACGACACGGTGTTGTTGGCGACGTCGTCCCCGGCGATCCAGCGGAAGCCGGCCGGGTCGGTGTCCTGCGCCCACAGCGCCGGGGTGTCCCGGTAGGCGCGGTTCAGATCGGCGACCAGACGCTGCACGCCGGCGCGGGCCGGGTCGTGGGTGAGATACCAGTCGAGGCCGCGCTCCTCGCTCCACTCGCGGTCGTCGGCCAGCTCGCAGCCCATGAAGAGCAGCTGCTTGCCGGGGTGCGCCCACATGTACGCCAGCAGCGCCCGCACCGTCGCCAGCCGCTGCCAGGTGTCGCCGGGCATCTTGCCCGCGAGGGATCCCTTGCCGTGCACCACCTCGTCGTGGCTGATCGGCAGCACGTAGTTCTCGCTCCACGCGTACGCCAGGGAGAACGTGAGCTGGTGGTGGTGGTGCTGGCGGTAGATCGGGTCCTTCGAGGTGTAGAGCAGGGTGTCGTGCATCCAGCCCATGTTCCACTTGAGCCCGAAGCCCAGCCCGCCGTCGGAGGTCGGCCGGGTCACCCCGGGCCAGGCGGTGGACTCCTCGGCGATCATCAGCACGCCCGGGTGGTGCCGGTAGACGGTGGCGTTGACCTCCTGGATCAGCGCGATGGCCTCCAGGTTCTCCCGGCCGCCGTGCACGTTCGGGGCCCACTGCCCGTCGGAGCGGGAGTAGTCGAGGTAGAGCATCGAGGCGACCGCGTCGACCCGAAGCCCGTCGACGTGGAACTCGTCGAGCCAGTAGAGCGCGTTGGCGACCAGGAAGTTGCGCACCTCGTTGCGGCCGAAGTCGAAGACGTACGTGCCCCAGTCGGGGTGCTCGCCGCGGCGTGGGTCGGGGTGCTCGTAGAGCGGGGTGCCGTCGAAGCGGGCGAGCGCCCACTCGTCCTTGGGGAAGTGCGCCGGCACCCAGTCGAGGATCACCCCGATGCCGGCGGCGTGCAGCCGGTCGACCAGATGGCGGAAGTCGTCCGGGCCGCCGAAGCGGGCGGTGGGGGCGTAGTAGCCGGTGACCTGGTAGCCCCAGGAGCCGCCGAACGGGTGCTCCATCACCGGCAGGAACTCCACGTGGGTGAAGCCCATCTCGGTGACGTAGGCGGTCAACTGCTCGGCCAGCTCCCGGTAGCCGAGGCCGGGGCGCCACGAGCCGAGGTGCACCTCGTAGACGCTCATCGGCTCCTCGTGCGGCTGCCGCGCCGCCCGGCGTTCCAGCCAGCCCGCGTCGTCCCACTCGTACCGGGAGTCGTGCACCACCGACGCGGTGGCCGGCGGGACCTCGGTGCGCGTCGCCATCGGGTCGGCCTTGTCCCGCCATCGCCCGTCCGCGCCGAGGATGCGGTACTTGTAGCGGCTGCCGGCCGGCACGTCGGGCACGAAGATCTCCCACACGCCGCTGGAGCCGAGTGAGCGCATCGGCCAGCCGTCGTCCGGCCCCCAGCCGGTGGCGTCGCCGACCACCCGCACGCCGCGCGCGTTGGGCGCCCAGACGGTGAACGCCACGCCCTCGTCGAAGACCCGGGCGCCGAGCGCGGCCCAGAGCCGCTCGTGGCGTCCCTCGCCGATCAGGTGCAGGTCCAGCTCGCCGAGCGTGGGCGGATAACGGTACGGGTCGTCGAGCGTGGCGCCGTCCACCTCGACCCGGTAGTCGAGCACCTCGCCGGGGAGCACCGCCTCGAACACGCCGGCGTCGTGCACCCGCTTCATCGGGTGTCGCTCGCCGTCGACCAGCAGCGTCACCTCGCCCGCGCCCCGGCGCAGCGTCCGGATCGTGGTGCTCCCGTCGGCCGGGTGCGCGCCGAGCACGGCGTGCGGGTCGTACGCCTCGCCGGCGATCAGCTGGTCCATCGTGCGTCGTCCTTCTCGGCCGGTGCGGTGGGTGCGGTGCCGCCGGAGAGGTCGGCGGGCACGTCTTCCACGGTCAGGTCGGGCGTGGCCGGGTGCGCCGGCTCGGGTGCGGCCGGCGGCGCCGGGCGGCGCACGGTGAGCACGTGCGCCGGTTGCAGGTACGGGTCGAGGCGCACCGCGTTGCGCTGCCCCCAGTCGTACTCCGCGTCGGTCAGCTCGTCGCGCACGGTGAACCGCTCGTGCCAGTCGAAGCCGAGCGCCGGCATGTCCAGGGTGGTGTTGCCCCACTGCACGGCGCGGGAGTCGAACGAGCAGACCACGATCACCGTGTTGCCGGTCTGGACGTCGTGCTTCGACCAGCACAGCAGCGCCGGGTTGTCGATGTCGTGGAAACGCAGGTTGCGCAGCCGGTGCAGGGCCGGGTTCTCGTTGCGGACCCGGTTGAGAGTGGTGACGAACGGCGCCAGCGACCGCCCGCGCGCCAGCGCGGCGTCCCAGTCGCGGGGGCGCAGCTCGTACTTCTCGTTGTCCAGGTATTCCTCCGCGCCGGGACGGGCGACGTGCTCGAACAGCTCGAAGCCCGCGTACATGCCCCAGGAGGGGGAGAGCAGCGCCGCCAGCACCGCCCGGATCTTGAACATCGGCGGCCCGCCGTGCTGCAACGACGAGTGCAGGATGTCGGGCGTGTTGGGCCAGAAGTTCGGCCGCATCCAGTCGGCGGAGGCGACCAGCTCCTCGCAGTACTCCCGCATCTCGGCGGCCGTCGTGCGCCAGGTGAAATAGGTGTACGACTGGGTGAAGCCGATCTTGCCGAGCCCGTGCATGATCGCCGGGCGGGTGAACGCCTCGGCGAGGAACAGCACGTCCGGATCGACGCTCTTCACCTCGGCGATCAGCCAGTGCCAGAAGTCGAACGGCTTGGTGTGCGGGTTGTCGACCCGGAAGATCTTCACGCCCTCGCCGACCCAGTGCAGCACCACCCGCAGCACCTCGGCGCGGATGCCCTCCGGATCGTTGTCGAAGTTCAGCGGATAGATGTCCTGATATTTCTTCGGGGGATTCTCCGCGTAGGCGATGCTGCCGTCGGCCCGGGTGGTGAACCACTCCGGGTGCTCGGTCACCCACGGGTGGTCCGGCGCGCACTGCAACGCCAGGTCCATCGCCACCTCCAGGCCCTGCTCGGCGGCGGCGGCGACGAAGTCGCGGAAGTCCTCCGGCGTACCCAGGTCGGGGTGGATGGCGTCGTGGCCGCCCTCGTCGGCGCCGATCGCCCACGGCGAGCCGACGTCGTCGGGCCCGGCGGTGAGCGCGTTGTTGCGGCCCTTGCGGTTGACCCGGCCGATCGGGTGGATCGGCGGCAGGTAGAGCACGTCGAAGCCCATCGCGGCGACGCCGGGGAGGCGGTCGAGCGCGGTGACGAACGTGCCGGAGCGGGCCGGCGCGTCGGCGGTGGCCGCGACCGCGCCCTCGGATCGGGGGAAGAACTCGTACCAGGCGGAGAAGAGCGCGCGCGGCCGGTCCACCCAGAGCGTGCGCTCGTCGCCGGTGGTGACCAGCTCGCGCACCGGGTGCGCCCAGAGCAGCGGGGCCAGGTCGAGCGCCGCGCTGACCCGACGCGGCAGGCTCTGGGCGTCGTCGGTCAGCGCTCGCGCGGCCTCGCGTACCCGATCGCGGTCGGCCTTCGGCACCAGGTCGAGCGCGGCGGTCAGCACCCGCGCGCCCTCGGCCAGGTCGTTGGCCAGCTCGGCCGGGCCCTGGCCCGCGGCGAGCTTCTTGGTCACCGCGTTCTGCCAGGTGAGATAGGGGTCCTGGAACGCCTCGACGGCGAACCGCCACTCGCCGACCGCGTCCGGGGTGATGGTGGCGTGCCAGCGGTCCTGGCCGGGCTCGCCGGGGCGCATCCGGGTGAACGGGCGGGCCGCGCCGTCCGGGCCGAGCCAGACCACGTTGCAGCCGAGCGCGTCGTGGCCCTCGCGGTAGGCCCGGGCCGACACCGGCACGACCTCGCCGACCACCGCCTTGGCCGGGTAGCGACCGCAGGCGACGACGGGGGAGACGTCTTCGATCGGGAACCGTCCAGTCACCCGCTCAACCTACTGCGCGAGATCCTCTCGCGCTCGGCGGCAACCGCCGAAGCACCGGATCGCGCCGTCGGTTGCCGTTGCCGTCGGTTGCCGTTGCCGTCGGTGGGTGGAACGTCTAGCCCGCCCGCTGCGCGACGAACACGAACTCCCGCCCGGGGCGGTCGGGTGCCTGGCGCACGTCGCGCACCCGGTAGCCGGAGGCGACGAGGCTCGACTCGATCTCGTCGCGGTCGCGGAACCGCAGCGTCGAGTCCGAGCTGAGCATCGCGCCGTCGGCGAGGAACCGGTACGTGAGGCGGACGGAAACGAGTGGCAGGTCGATGACGGTAACCTGGGAACGCCGTTCCACCCGACCGACGCCGGGCACGTCCCGGGTCTCCGGGCCGGTCTCGGCCGCCCACTCCTCCCAGGCGCGACGTTCGGGTCGCCGGGTCTCGAAGACGAGGTGCCCGCCCGGGCGGAGCGCGGCGTGGACGCCCCGGAGCATCCGCGTCCAGTCGGCGTCGGTCAGGAAGACCTGCGCCACGTTCCCGGTCATGGTGGCCAGGTCGGCGTCGAGCGCCGGCAGCGTCGTGGCGTCGCCGTGAAGCCAGCGGACCTGGCCGGCGTGGTCCTTGGCCCGTGCGACGTCGAGGGACGCCTCGGCCGGGTCGACGCCGACGACCGTGCGGCCGTGCCGGGCGAGCAGGACCGCCAGCGACCCGGCCCCGCAGCCGACGTCGAGCACCGTGCGCGCGCCCAGCTCGTCCGCGACCGCCAGGTAGGCGGCGAGGTCGTCCCGGTCGCCGTCGAACGCGTCGTAGACGGCGGCGAGGCGCGGATGGGCGAAGATCGCGTCAGGCATCCGGGGAAGCAATCCAGTGCGACGCATCCCAGCGACCGAGTTCGACGCGGTTGGTGTCGACTGCGCCGAGATCTTGGAAGATTTCGGCCCTTCTGAGGGCCGTCTGCTTCCAAGATCTGCTGTGGCGAGCGTCGCGGGCGGGATCAGCCGAGGTCGTACTCGGCCGGGCTGGTGTTGAGGACCCAGGCGAGCGGCATGGTCGCCCGTACGTCGTAGCGCTCGTCGTCGAGGCGATGCGTGGCGACCGTCTGCGCCGGGTCCTGCTCCACGATCCAGTATTGCGGGATGCCGACAGCGGCGTCAGGTCGAACACGCCGCCGGGCGACACCTGTTAAAAGGGGGCCCCGCCTCTACCAGAGGCGTTAAGCGGGGGCCCCTCCTTTCACCGACTCGTAGACGGCGAGCGTCTGGTCGGCGATGGCCGACCACGAGAAGTGCTCCACCGCGCGGCGGCGGCCGGCAGCGCCGAACGCGGCGATCCGCGCCGGGTCGGCCAACAGCTCGTTCATCCGGGCGGCCAGGTCGGCCACGAACCGCTCCGGGTCCAGCGGCGTGCCGGAGCCGTCGCCGGCCTGCTCGATCGGCACCAGCAGCCCGGTCTCGCCGTCCGCGACCACCTCGGGGATGCCGCCGGTGGCGGTGGCCACCACGGCGGTCTCGCAGGCCATCGCCTCCAGGTTGACGATGCCCATCGGCTCGTAGACGGAGGGGCAGACGAAGATCGTGGCGTGGGTGAGCACCTGGATCACCTCGTGCTTGGGCAGCATCGCCGCCACCCAGACCACGCCCGAGCGCGTCGCCCGCAGCTCGGCGGCCAGCTCCTCCACCTCCGCGCCGATCTCCGGCGTGTCCGGCGCGCCGGCCAGCAGCACGAGCTGGGTGTCGGCGGGCAGCTCGCGGGCCGCCCGCAGCAGGTAGGGCAGGCCCTTCTGCCGGGTGATCCGCCCGACGTAGACCACGCTGGGCCGGGCCGGGTCGATGCCGAGCCGGTCGAGCACGTCGGTGCCCGGGTCCGGGGCGTACTGCGCGGTGTCGATGCCGTTGTAGACCACCCGGACCCGGTCCGGGTTCACCTGCGGGTAGGCGGTGAGCACGTCGCGGCGCATGCCCGCGCTCACCGCGATGATCGCGTCGGCGGCCTCGAACGCGGTGCGTTCGCACCAGGACGAGAGCGCGTAGCCGCCGCCGAGCTGCTCGGCCTTCCACGGGCGCAGCGGCTCCAGGCTGTGCGCGCTCACCACGTGCGGCACCCCGTGCAGCAGCTTCGCGGTGTGCCCGGCCAGGTTCGCGTACCAGGTGTGGCTGTGCACCACGTCGGTGCCGGCGGTGCCGGCGGCCATCTCCAGGTCGACGCCCATCACCCGCAGCGCGGCGTTCGTGCCGGCCAGCCCGGCCGGTTCGGGGTACGCGGTGACGCCCGGCTCGTCGCGCGGCGCGCCGAAGCAGTGCACCCGCACCTCGGCGAGCCGGCGCAGCTCACGGGCCAGGTATTCCACGTGCACCCCGGCGCCGCCGTAGACCTCCGGCGGGTATTCACGGGTGAGCAGGTCGACGCGCAACGGTGCCATGCCCCGCACCCTAGTGCAGCGCGCCGGATCGCACCGGGTGCGCAAGTGTGCCGTCCGAGTGGTGAAGTCGCTGCGGGGTGGATAGCGTCTGACCATGGCTGCCAAGGTGCTCGCGATCGTCCTGGCCGGCGGGGAGGGCAAGCGCCTCATGCCCCTGACCACCGACCGGGCGAAGCCGGCCGTCCCCTTCGGCGGGATGTACCGCATGGTCGACTTCGTCCTCTCCAACCTGGCGAACGCCGGCTTTCTCAAGATCGTCGTGCTGACCCAGTACAAGTCCCACTCGCTGGACCGTCACATCACCAAGACCTGGCGGATGTCGACGCTGCTCGGCAACTACGTCACGCCGGTGCCGGCGCAGCAGCGCCGCGGCCCGTGGTGGTTCGCCGGCTCGGCCGACGCGATCTACCAGAGCTTCAACCTGATCAACGACGAGCAGCCGGACCACGTCATCGTGTTCGGCGCCGACCACATCTACCGGATGGACCCCCGGCAGATGGTGGAGGACCACATCGCCTCCGGCGCCGGGGTGACCGTGGCCGGCATCCGCCAGCCGCTGTCGATGGCCGACCAGTTCGGCGTGATCGAGGTCGGCGAGGACGGCAAGCGGATCCGGGCGTTCCGGGAGAAGCCCACCGACGCGGTGGGCCTGTCCGACTCGCCCGGTGAGATCTACGCCTCGATGGGCAACTACGTGTTCAGCACCCGGGCGCTCTGCGAGGCGGTCGAGCGTGACGCGGAGGACAAGACCAGCAAGCACGACATGGGCGGCAGCATCATCCCGATGCTGGTCGAGCGCGGCGAGGCGAACGTCTACGACTTCAAGGACAACGACGTGCCGGGCAGCACCGACCGCGACCGCGGCTACTGGCGCGACGTGGGGACGCTTGACTCGTTCTACGACGCGCACATGGATCTGATCAACGTGCACCCGGTGTTCAACCTCTACAACTTCGACTGGCCGATCTACACGGAACAGCCGCCGTACCCGCCGGCCAAGTTCGTCCACCAGTGGGGCGAGCGGGTGGGGCGGGCGGTCGGCTCGATGGTCTCGCCCGGGGCGGTGATCTCCGGCTCGCTGGTGGAGAACTCGGTCGTCTCGCCAAAGGTCAAGGTGCACTCCTGGGCGCACGTCGACGGCGCGGTGCTGATGGAGGGTGTCGAGATCGGCCGGCACGCGGTCGTCCGGCGGGCGATCCTGGACAAGAACGTCTACGTCCCGGAGGGCGCCGAGATCGGCGTCGACCTGGAGAAGGACCGCCAGCGCTACACCGTCTCCGACAACGGCATCGTCGTCATCGGCAAGGGTCAGCGCGTCGAGCCCTGACCGGCCCCACCCATCCATCTCCGAGGAGGATCCCGCAGTGGCCCACCCCCGTGCCGGGCAGCCCGCCGAGCCCGCCGACCTGGTCGACGTGCCCCGGCTGGTCACCGCCTACTACGCCGAGCACCCGGACCCGAGCGACCCGGCGCAGCAGGTCTCCTTCGGCACCTCCGGGCACCGCGGGTCGAGCCTGCGCAACGCCTTCAACTCCGACCACATCCTCGCGGTGACCCAGGCGCTCTGCGACTACCGGCGGGAGCAGGGCCTGGACGGGCCGCTGTTCCTGGCCCGGGACACCCACGCGCTCTCCGCGCCGGCCGAGGCGGACGCGCTGGAGGTGCTCGCCGCCAACGGGATCACCGTGCTGCGCGACAGCCGCGACGGCTACACCCCCACCCCGGCCGCGTCGCACGCCATCCTCACCCACAACCGGGGCCGCACCTCCGGGCTCGCCGACGGCATCGTGATCACCCCGTCGCACAACCCGCCGTCCGACGGGGGGTTCAAGTACAACCCCACCAACGGCGGCCCCGCCGACACCGACGTCACGAAGTGGATCCAGGACCGCGCGAACGCCATCCTCGCCGCCGGGCTCAAGGAGGTGAAGCGCATCCCGTACGCGCGGGCGCGCGCCGCGGACACCACCGGGGAGTACGACTTCCTCGCCCACTACGTCGACGACCTGCCCGCCGTGCTGGACATCGACGCGATCCGGAACGCCGGGGTGCGCATCGGCGCCGACCCGATGGGCGGGGCGAGCGTGGCCTACTGGGGGGAGATCGCCGAGCGGCACCGCCTCGACCTCACGGTGATCAACCCGGAGGTGGACCCGACCTGGCGGTTCATGACGCTCGACGGTGACGGCAAGATCCGGATGGACTGCTCCTCGCCGAACGCGATGGCCTCGTTGATCGCCGCCCGCGACAGGTTCCAGGTCTCCACCGGCAACGACGCCGACGCCGACCGGCACGGCATCGTCACGCCGGACGGCGGGCTGATGAACCCCAACCACTACCTGGCGGTGGCGATCGGCCACCTGTTCCGTACCCGGGACCGGTGGAGCCCGGCCGCGGCGGTGGGCAAGACGCTCGTCTCCTCCTCGATGATCGACCGCGTCGCGGCCGACCTGGGCCGGACGCTGCTGGAGGTGCCGGTCGGGTTCAAGTGGTTCGTGCCCGGCCTGCTCGACGGCTCGGTCGGCTTCGGCGGCGAGGAGAGCGCCGGCGCGTCCTTCCTGCGCCGCGACGGCAGCACCTGGACCACCGACAAGGACGGCATCCTGCTCTGCCTGCTCGCCGCCGAGATCATCGCCACCACCGGGCGCACGCCCAGCGAGCACTGGGCCGAGCTGGCCGGGAAGTTCGGCGCGCCGGCCTACGCGCGGATCGACGCGCCGGCCGGGCGGGCGGAGAAGGCGGTGCTGGCGAAGTTGTCGCCGGAGCAGGTGAGCGCGACCGAGCTGGCCGGCGAGCCGATCACCGCGGTGCTGACCAGCGCGCCGGGCAACGGCGCCGCGATCGGCGGGCTCAAGGTGACCACCGAGTCGGGCTGGTTCGCCGCCCGGCCGTCCGGCACCGAGGACGTCTACAAGATCTACGCCGAGTCGTTCCAGGGTCCGGAGCACCTGGCCCGGATCCAGGATGAGGCCAAGTCGCTCGTCGACGGCGTGCTCGGCACCTGACGCGTCACCGGGGCGGGGGCAGCTCACGGCGGTTGAGCTGCTCCCGCAACCCGTCGGGCAGCAGCTCACGGAGCTGGTCGGGCAGCAGCGGCAGATCCAGCAGGCTCAGCTTGAGCTGGTTGCGTTCCTGATAGCGGCGCGGGTCGAGGCGGACCACCTGACCGGCGTCGCGGACGTAGCGCACGTGCACCGAGCCGCCGACCGCCGCCTCGCGGATCAGCAGCCCGTCCATCTCCACCGCCACCGGCGCCGAGTCGGGACGCAGCTCCAGGTGCACGCTCTCGTGCGGGGACAGCAGCACCGAGCGGGAGATCCCGGCCATCGGGGCCGACGGCGTCACCACCAGCGCCTCCGTCGCCGGTGAGATCAGCGGGCCGCCGGCGGCGTAGCTGTACGCGGTCGAGCCGGTCGGCGTGCTCACCACCAGCGCGTCGCACCGGTAGTAGCCGTACCGTTGGCCGTCCACCGCCAGGGTGGCGGTGACGAACCCGGCGCCCGGCTGGCGGACGAGCGCGATGTCGTTGAACGCCACCACGTCGTCGCCGCACACGTCGCACGCCAGGCAGGCGTGCGACTCGACGGTGAAGTCGTGCGACACCAGCCGCTCCAACGCCCGCGGCAGGTCCGGCGGCTGCACCTCGACCAGGAAGCCCACCCGGCCCAGGTGCACCCCGAGCACCGGTTTCGGATCCCGTACGGCCAGCCGCAGCGCGCCGAGCATGGTGCCGTCCCCGCCGATGCTGATCAGCGCGTCGGAGTGGGCGGCCAACTCGTCGGCGGGCACCGCCTCCACCGACGCCGGCACCCGGTGCCGGTCCTCGGCGCGGACGGCCAGGGTCTTGCCGTGCCGGGCGGCCCAGCTCGCGATCATCTCCACCACCTCGGAGACGTCCCGGCTCGGATGCAACACCAGCCCGAACACGTAGCCCGCCACCGGTACAGCTCACCACATTTCTGGTCGGGCGGCGTGCGGACGGCACGGGTGCGGCACCGGCGGACGGGGATCCACCGAGGTCATTCCGACTTGCGAACGTGAATCCCCGACCTGTGGGTATTCGGTCGGATACGCTGCGCTGCTATGGCGATCCTGCATGCCCCATCCGCCCGTCCGGCTCCGGACGCCGGCGCACGGCGGAACGACCTGCCTCGGTACCTGCACAGCCTGGTCGTCGGCATGGCCTGGCTGATCGCCGGTGGTGCCTGCTTCACCCTCGACCACGCGCTGCCCGGGGAGTGGGACAACAACGCGCTGGTGGCGTTGAGCGGTCTCGCCATCGCCTTCGGTGGTTGGGTCTTCTGGCGACACGGAGGGCCCCGGATCACCGCGGTGGCCGTCTACAATCTGGCCTTCGCGGTCTTCATCGGGTTCGGCGGTCTGTACCACGGTCTCAAGAACGTCACGACGGACCCCGGCATCCCCCTGCTCACCACCGTCGCCGTCTGCTTCTTCAGTCACGTGCTCACCTGGATGCTCTTCTGGGGAACCGGTGCGCCCGCTGCGCCTCGCTCGGACGCGGCCCGAGCCGACGCGGGCACCGCGGGTTGGGCGGTCACCTTCGGGCTGGTGCTGCTCGCCATCGCCGTCGTGGCCTCGCTCGCCGCCCCGCAGAGCGTCTTCACTGTCCGGCCGGTGGGCTTCGTCGGCGTCGTGCTGGTGGCCACCGGGCTGCTGCGCGGACCGATGGGACGCTGGACGGTGTTGTGTGGCTCGGTCTGCGCCGTCACCTTCACCATCTACTTCTTCTACCTGTTCGACGGGTTCGGGCGCATCGTCATCGGAACACTGGCACTGGCACTGCTGGTCATCCTCGCCCATGGGGATCGGAGACCGCTCAGCAAGACGCTCGTGATCGTCGGTGCGGCGCCGGTCCTGCTGTTCCTCGCCGCGCTCCGGGCCGGCGGGGCGGAGTCAACAGTGGACAGCGATGGTTTCGGGTCTGCGGTGAGTCCCATGTCGGCGTTCGCGCAGCTCTGGCAGATGAACGCCGGCGGCACCCTGCCGCACAGCTCGGGGGGCACCTTCTTCGCCAGCCTGGTCGCGCTGGTCCCGCGCGGTCTGTGGCCGGAGAAACCAGCCGGATTCGGGTACGAACTGGTGTCGTACCTCGCGCCCCAACTGGCCGGCACCGGCCACTCGGTGGCGGCGCTCTGGCAGGGCGAGTGGTTGTTCAACTTCGGCGTGGCGGGGATGGTGGTGATGATCCCGGTCACGGGTCTCGCCGTCCGGGGCATCGACTGGTTCCTCGCCCGCGCCTCGGCCCGGCCCCTGACGACGCCGAGGGCGCTCGGGTGCTACGTCGCCGCCGTCCTCGCCGCCGTCGGCCTGTTCGATCTCGTCTGGGTGGGCGGCTTCACCTACATGACCAGGACCGGGCCCCGGTTGCTGGTGCTGGCTCTGCTGGTCGTGACGACGGCGTGGCTGACCCGCCGCCCGATGCCGCTGGAGGCCGCCGATCGGCGCTTCGGCCCGGATGCGTTCGACCGACGCGTGGCGGTGGAACGGATGCGGAAGTAACCGATCGTTCGCGAGATCGTTCTGTCATTGCGGGTGGCCCGTCACGGCCTGCTTCGCGACACGCAGTCAGCCCGCCGGCTCTGTCCCGGGCGCCCGCCGACGCCGCTTCAGCCGTCCGCCGATCCCTTACGGGAGTACCCATGCCAGGCCGTCCGTGCACGTTCGAGTCAGTCGCCGAGCGGCATCCGGAGGAGGTCGCCGATCAGCGGACGATCGAACGGGGCGGCACCGAGCTCCTCGCCAGGCGCCCGGTGGCCATCCTCCGGGTGTCCGGCCGTGCGATCGACCTCACGTCACATGGCTGCTGATCCGGCGGACGGCGCGTCCCAGCCCTACCGGGTGCTGGTGGCGTCGGCCTATTTCGAACCGGGATTTCGGGCGGGCGGCCCGGTCCGATCCCTGACGGCGCTCGTGAAGCGCGCCTCCGCGGACGTGAGCCTAACGATGGTGACCAGTGACCGGGATCTCGGATGTCGCACGCCCTATCCCGGGCTGTCCGGCCAGTGGGTCACCCGGTCCCGGTCCAACGTCTTCTACCTCGACCGTCGGAGCCCGGCCCAATGGCTCCGAATCTGGCGGTATCAGCGGCAGGCGGGGCCGTTCGACCTGCTGTACGTCAACAGTGTCTGGCAGCCGGTCTTCTCCCTGCTCCCGGTGATGGCGGCCGCGCTGCGGCTGGTCGCGGTCCGGCGTGTCCTGATCGCCCCGCGCGGCGAATTCTCCCCGGGCGCGCTGGGCATCCGGTCGCGCAAGAAGCGCATGTTCCTCGCGCTGTGGCGTCGAGTGCTCGACCGGCTGGACGTCGTCTGGCATGCCTCGAACGACCGAGAGGCGACGCAGATCCAGGAACTTGTCGGGGCCACGCGGATCGTCGTACGGGAGAACGAGACGCTGCTCCCGGCGGATCCGACACCTCCGGTGGACCACGGCGCCGACCATCTCCGGCTCGTATTCCTCAGTCGGATCACGCCGATGAAGAACCTGGATCTGGTGCTGCGCGCGCTCCGGTCGGTGACCGGTCCGCTGACCCTCGACATCTACGGACCGATCGACGACCCCCCGTACTGGCGGGAGTGTCAACGGCTGTGTGACGACCTCGCCCCCGGCACGCGCGTCCGCTACCGCGGGGTGTTGCGTCCCGGTCAGGTGCGCGAGACCTTGGCGCGCTACGACGCCCTGGTCCTGCCGACCCGGGGCGAGAACTTCGGCCACGTCATCGCCGAAAGTCTCTCGGCCTCTTGTGCCGTGATCTGCTCCGCGGACACTCCGTGGACCGAGGTCCTGACCGGCGGGGGTGGTGTCGTTCTGCCCGAGACGTCGGCGGCGGAGCTGATCCGGGTGATCGGTGACATGGTCGCCGGGGGCCCGGCCGAATGGTGGAACCAGCGGGTGCGCGCCGGCGCGGCGTACCGGGCCTGGCGGGCCGCGGACGACAAGCCGGGAGTGCTGGACCTGGTGCGCGCGGAAGCGTTCGTCGGCTCGCCCGGTCGGGCGACCGGGCGTGTGTACCGATAGCACGGCGGCCGGGGAACGGGAGAGGGGACGAGCGCAGTGGCAGAGGTGCTCTTCATCGTGGAGGTTCCGACGCCGTACCGGAATCCCGTCCTGGACGACGTGCACCGGGCGGGCCTGGACGTGTTCGCGATCTACCACCGCGACGACGCGGGACGCGGCTGGGGCTCCGCGACGCCCGCCCATCCCCACCTGATCCTCGACACCGGCCACTGGGCGAGGGTCATCGCTCTGGTAGGTGCCGCGCTCCGTCCCGAGCTGCGGGTCGTCTGCTGCTTCGGCTACGCCCGGGTGGCGAACGTCGTCGCCGTGGTCGTCGCGCGGATGCGGGGCGCCCGGGTGGTGATCCGGTCCGACAGCAACTGGCTCGACGAGCGACGACGCCCTCGTCTCCGGCGTGGGCTCAAGCGGCTGGTGCTGCGTGCGATCTTCGGCCGACGGGCCCGGGTGTGGACAGTGGGTGTCCAGAACGACAGGTACTGGGCGGAGTACGGGTTCACCGACCGGCACCTGATCCCCTTCGGCCTGCCGCGGCCGCCGGTCGCCGGCCCGGAGCGGGGGGTGGCGTTCCGGACGCGGCACGACCTCGGCAGCGGTTTCGTCATCCTGTTCGTGGGACGGCTCACACACGCCAAAGGACTGGATACCCTCCTCCGCGCGTTCGCCGCGTTCGACGACCCGGCTGCCCGGGTGGTGCTCGTGGGACAAGGCCCGCAACGGCCGCTCGTCGACCGGGGCCGCCGTCGCGGACCCGCGGGTGCGCGTCCTCGGCGCGTTGCCGCAGGACCAGCTCGGCTGCGCGTATGCGGCGGCCGACCTCTTCGTCCTGCCCTCGTGGTACGAGCCGTGGGGACTGGTCGTCGCCGAGGCTCAGGCCAACGGGTTGCGGGTCGCGGTCAGCGACGTCGTGGGGTGTCATGCCGACCGGGTCACGGCGGAGAACGGCTGGGTGTTCCCGGTGGGTCACGCCGGTCGCCTCACCGAGGTGTTCACCGAGGCGCGGGCGTTGTGGAGAGCCGGTCGGATCCGGGTGCCGGCCGCGCCCGCGCTCAATGTGGGGGCCGCGATGGCGGCCGACCTGCTGGCCAGGGGTGCGCGACGGGCGGCGGGGGTCGCCCGCCCGGACCTGGGCGCCGAAGTCATCGGATAGGAGAACGAGAGGTGTTGAGTGCGATGGGACGTCCATCGGTCCTGGACAGGGTTCGCGCGCGGGTGCCGGGCATGCCGCGCAGCGGACGGGAGGTACTGACCTCGCTGCAGGTGTTGTCCACGCTGCGTGCCAAGGGATGGCACCGTTCGGTGTCGGGCGGGGCGCCGAGCGGCCCCGACGGCGCTCCTCGTCCGTGGCTGACCTATGCGGCCATGAACTGGCTCGCCACCTACGTCGGCAGCCGGCATCGGGTGTTCGAGTACGGCGCGGGCTCGTCGACGCGATGGTTCGCTGACGCCTTGCGCGTACGGGAGATCGTGGCCGTCGAGCATGACGCCGACTGGGCGCGCCGGCTGCGGCAGCGGGGCGACGGTCAGGTGTTGCACGTGCCTTGCGACGGGACGTGGTGGGACGCGGACGAGGATGCGCCCTACGTCCGCGCCGTCGAGGCGGGCCGGCCCTGGGACGTGATCATCATCGACGGCATGGCGCGTACCACCTGCGCCCGGCTCGCCCCGCGCCATCTCACGCCCGCCGGGCTGGTGGTGCTCGACGACACCGACCGGCCCACCACACGACCCGCGGACCAGAGCCTCACCGACCAGGGCTTCGGCCGGCTCGACTTCTGGGGCTTCAAGCCGGGACTGGGCATCGACGCGTGCACGACCATCTTCAGCCGTGACTTCAACTCGTGGATGGTGCCCACGGCGTCCGGGACGGACGACGTCCGCTAGTGCTCCGCGCGCGGAAGGAGGCTCCGGACATGGGCGAGCGTGTGTTGATCGTGTCCCAGGACCACGAGGGACACCGTCTGATGTATGTCCGGCTCCTCGCCGGCGCGGCCTTGGACCGTGGCGACGAGGTGGTGCTCGCCCTCACACCGGCCGGATTCAGCTCGGAGGAGTTCCGGCTACACCTCGACGGGATAGCCGACAGGTGTCGGCAGATGACGCTCGGCGGCCCACCGTTGGCCGTGACCGACCTGCACCGGCGGGCTGTGCGCCACGGCTGCACCCAGGTCCTGGTACCGGACGGCGATCGGTTCGCCGTCCGGCTCGGCCTGCGTGGCTGGCCGGCGGGCCCGCCGGTCGTCGCACTGGTCACCCAGGACCCGCGATGGAACACCGACCGCCGGCTTCCGCTGCGGGCGCGGCTGTGGTTGAAGGATCTCCTCCTGCTCCGCGCCGGACGGCTGCGTCGGGTCCGGCTGCTGTATCTGTCGGATCACTCCGAAGCGGGCCGACGAGCTCGTCCGGCGGTGGCACCCGACCCGGTGTTCTTCGACGTCGCGGAGCTGGAGCCCCGTGCCCTGCGGCGGGAGTTCGGCCTACCGGAGGACCGATTCGTCTTCCTCGTCGCGGGAAAGGTGTCGGCTCGGAAGAATCTGCCTCTGGTGCTGCGGTGTGTGCTGCGGCTGGCGGACCAGCCGGTGGCCCTGTTCGTGTGCGGCCAGGTGGACCCGGTGGTGCGGGCGGAGGTGGAGCCGCTGCTGAGTCGGGCCAGGGCCGCCGGTCTACCGGTGGTCCTGCACGATCGGGTGCAGACCGACCACGGCCTCAACCGGGCGGTACAGGCCAGCGACTGCGTGGTCGTGGCCTATTCCAGTGATCAGATCAACTCGATGATGGCCAAGGGTGTCCGGGCCGGACGTCGGGTGGTCGTGGCCGGATCGGATCGGCTGATCGGGTGGGCGCGGAACCTCGGGGTGAACCTGTGCGGGCCACTGACCGAGGAATCGTTGACCGGGCTGCTGGAGAAGGCGACCGGCGCGCCGTCGCCCCTACCCCGCACCGACCTGGACAGCGGCGCGTTCGTCGAAGCGTTCCGACCGTGACCCGCCGCCGCGGCTTGGCGGCGCAGACCGTCGTTCTGATCGTCGCGGGAGCCGGCTCCCAGGCGCTGTACGTCGTGCTCGTCGCGTTGGTGGCGGGCCGGGCGGGACCTGCTGCGTTCGGCATGGCAGCCGGTGCGATGGGGGTGGGGGGCACGCTGGTCGGAGTGGTCGACTACGGGTTCAACGCGTTCTCGGTCCGCGAGTTGGCGGCCGGAAGGATCTCTCGGCAGATCTATTGGAACCGGCTGCGGGTGTTGTTCGCCGTGACGATCGGCGTCGCGCTGGTCATCGTGATCACGGGCGTGGCGATCGGGCGCTCGGACCTCGGCCTGATGGCCGCGTTGGTACTGCTCAGCAGGACCGCGGTCAACGGTGTGGCGGTTCCGCTGCGGGCCGCCCGCCGGGTGGTGAAGGTCGCCGTGGTCTTCCTCCTGGAGCGTCTGGCGGCCCTCACTCTCGCGATGGCGCTCCTCGCGACGAGCACCGTCAGCGCGGTGACGGTGCTGTGGTGGGCGCTGGCTGCCGGCGGGCTGGTGGCCGTCACGACCGGTGTGTTTGTCGGCGACCCTCCCCGGCCGCGGTGGATGCGGACGGGCCTGGCCGATCCGTGGCGGGCGACCGGGGGGTACGGCCGGTTCTCGCTCGCGGTCAGCGCCACCTCGCTGGACGTCACCCTGCTCGCGGCGACCGGCGGAAGCACCCAGGCGGGCATCTACAGCGCCGTGTCCCGGTGGACCCAGCCCGTACAGTTCTTCGCGCAGGCTTACTCGTCCGCCGCGGCACCGGCCATCGCGCAGGCATCGTCGTCCCGGGCCGCGTGGGACGCGGTACGACGGTCACTCTGGCTGCTCGGCGGGGCGGTCGTCAGCTGCGCCGCTCTGGTCGCGTTGGCACCCGCTGCGGTCTCCCTCGTGCTCGGGGACACCTACCGGCAGTCCGCCGGCGTGTTGACCGTTCTCGCGATCGGCGCCGCGGTGGTCGTGGTGAACCAGCCGCTCGCGACGTTCCTGCAGTCCCGGGGGCACGAGAAGGTGGTGGGTACGTGCACCGTCGGCACGGTTGCGCTGCAACTTGCCGGGGTGTGGCTGACCGCCGGCGCCCGGGGGGCCGCGTGGGCGTACGGGGTGGCTCAGCTCGCGCTGACGGCACTGCTCGGCGTCTACGCGCTGCGCCTGGTCCGGCGTCAGCGGCGCGCCGCTGACGGGGCGCCCGGGGCGGGCGTGCCGGAACCGGCGCTTGCCGACGTTCGGGGCGCCGGCCGCTGATCCGGATCCTCCGGTATTTGGACATTAGTCCCTTTGGTGACGTTTCAAACCGCGCCCTTGTTCGTTGGGCCGAATGCGGCCACCGGAATCGCCGAGTGCGATCGGCCTGTCGCGAGACACCGCAACGAACGGAGCGGCAGTGACTTTCTTGACCACTGGACGACGTGTGCTGATCACGGGCGGGACGGGCTCGTTCGGTCGAACCATGACCCGTCGGCTTCTCGACCGGGACGTTGCTGAGATCCGGGTGTTCAGCCGGGACGAAGCCAAGCAGGACGACCTGCGCCGGCTGCTCGGCGACGAGCGCGTCCGCTACTACGTCGGGGACGTGCGCGACTACGACTCGGTGTTGCGCGCCAGCCGCGGAATCGACTACATCTTCCACGCGGCCGCGCTCAAGCAGGTGCCGTCATGCGAGTTCTTCCCCCTCGAAGCCGTGCGGACGAACATTCTCGGCAGTGCGAACGTCGTCGAGGCGGCCGAGCGCAACGGCGTCGGCTCGGTCGTGGTGTTGAGCACGGACAAGGCCGTCTACCCGGTCAACGCGATGGGCATGAGCAAGGCGATGATGGAGAAGGTCGCGCAGGCCCACGCGCGCGGCAATCCGGGCAGCGCCACCACCGTCTCCTGTGTGCGGTACGGAAACGTGATGTATTCGCGTGGCTCGGTGATCCCGCTCTTCATCGAGCAGATCAAGGCCGGGCGAGCGCCGACCGTGACCGATCCGTCGATGACCCGCTTCCTGATGTCGTTGGACGAGTCGGTGGAGCTGGTGGAACACGCCTTCCAACACGCCCGTCCGGGCGACATCTTCATCCGCAAGGCTGCCGCCTGCACCGTCGGGGACCTGGCCCGTGCGGTCTGCCAGCTCTTCGATGTGCCGCCGAAGCTGGACGTCATCGGGGTCCGGCACGGGGAGAAGCTCGCCGAGACGCTCGCGAGTCGCGAGGAACTGACCCAGGCCGACGACTTCGGCGACTTCCTGCGGGTGCCGCTGGACGCCCGCGACCTCAACTACTCGCTCTACGTCTCCGAGGGCGAACTCGACGACGGAGCCATGCCGGACTTCAACTCGTCCAATGCGCCGCGGCTGGGCGTACCGGAGATCGTCGCGCTGCTGACGCGGTTGCCGGAGGTCCGCGCGGAGTTGGCGTTGCGGGATCCGGTGCTGGCGTGCTGAGGCTGGCGCTGACCGGCGCCGAGGGCTTCCTGGGCTGGCACGTGCGGGTGTTGCTGCGGGCCCTCGGCTGGCCGGAGCCGATCGTCCTCACCCGGACCGACCTTGAGGATCCGGAGACCGTCGGCGCCAAGGTGGCTGGCGTCGACCGCGTGCTGCACCTGGCCGGCGTCAACCGTGGCGACCCCGCGCGGGTTGTGGCTGGTAACCTGCGCGCCGCCACGCAGCTCGCCGCAGGTCTGCGCGCCGCCCCGGTCGCGCCGGCCAGCGTGGTGTATGCGAACTCCACCCAGGCCGGCAACGGCAGCCCGTACGGCGACGCGAAGGCGGGCGCTGCGCGGATCCTCGCCGACACCGGTCTGCCGCTGGAGGATGTGCTGCTGCCCAATCTCTACGGCGAGCACGGCCGCCCGCACTACAATTCGGTAGTCGCGACGTTCTGCCGGGTGCTCGCCGAGGGCGGGCGGCCCGCTGTCCACGGCGATCGGGAAATCGCGCTGGTGCACGTCACCGACGCCGCGGCCCGCCTCGCGGGCGTGCCGTCGGTCGGTAGCTGGGACGCCGGCATGCCGGCGCTTCGGGTGGGAGTGCGCGAACTCGCCGATCAGCTGTCCGAGTTGGCCGCCATCTACCGCACCGGCGACATCCCGGCCCTGCCGGACCGGCACATCGTGCGTCTCTTCAACACGTACCGGTCGCACTGCTTCCCGGCGCGCTACCCGATGGCCCTTCCCCGGCGAGCCGACGCCCGAGGCGAACTGGTCGAGACGGTCAAGGCGTACGGCGGGACCGGCCAGACCTTCTGCTCCACGACCCGGTCCGGAGTCACCCGGGGGGAACACTTCCACCTGGCGAAGGTGGAGCGGTTCGTGGTGCTGCGCGGCAGCGCGCAGATCTGCCTGCGCCAGGTGGGCCACACCGACGTGGTGCGCTTCGACGTCACCGGCGCCGAGCCCGTGCTCGTGGACATGCCGACGATGTGGGTACACAAGATCGTCAACACCGGCGACGAAGAGCTTCTCACCCTGTTCTGGACGAACGAGCTGTTCGACCCGGCGCGTCCGGACACCTGGGCGGAGCCGGTCGAGGCGACCGTGCCGCGACCCGCGGCGGCCCTCGCGTGAGGGTCGGCCTGGTCAGTCAGTGGTACCCGCCCGAAGGTGTCTTCATCCCGGGGAACCTGGCCCAGCGCCTGGCGGCGCGCGGCCACGACGTCCGGGTGCTGACGACCTATCCGAGCTATCCCTACGGTCGGCTCTACCCCGGCTGGCGGCAACGCTGGCGACAGGTCGAACGACAGGGGTCTGTCGCGGTGCGACGGGTTCCCGCCTACCCGAGCCACGACACCTCGGCGCTGCGACGCGCGGCCAGCCACCTTTCGTTCGGCGTGACCAGCGCGCTTGCCGCACCCGGATGGCTCGGCGGGGTGGACGTCACCTACGTCTACCATCCGCCGCCGACCACGGTGGCTGCTGCCGCGCTGATCCGGGTCGCCCGGCGGGTCCCGATCGTCCTGCACGTCCAGGACATGTGGCCGGAATCGGTGCTCCAGTCCGGGATGGCCCCGACCGGAGTCGCCGGCCGGACACTGGCCCGAGGGCTGGACGCCCTGATGCGCACGGCGTACCGGCTGGCGTCCGCGGTCGTGGTGATCTCACCCGGGATGGCGGACCTCGTGGTGGAACGGGGCGCCGATCCCGATCGGGTCCGGGTGGTGTGGAACTGGACCGACGACCTCCTGTTCCGGCCGGTGCCGGCGACCGACGCGGCACGGGCGGCACTCGGCCGGCGGGACCGCTGCACCGTCATGTTCACCGGTAACATCGGCCTGCTCCAGGGCGTCGACACGGCGATCCGCGCCGCGGCCGTCGTCCGGGACCGGATGGACCTGGTCCTGGTCGGATCGGGAGCGTACGAGGACGCGGCCCGCCGCCTCGCCGCCGAGATCGGCGCCGACAACGTCCGGTTCCTCGGCCGCCGTCCGCCGGAGGAGATGGCCGACCTCTACGCGGCGGCGGACTGGCAGTTGGTCTGTCTGCGGGACCTGCCCGCCCTGCGCGGCACCGTCCCGTCGAAACTCCAGGCGGCGCTCGCCTGCGGCGCTCCGGTGATCGCCGCGCTGGCCGGGGACGCCGCCGCGGTTGTCGCCTCGACCGGCTCGGGCCTCGTGTGCCCGCCCGGGGACGGTGCCGCGCTCGCGGACCTGTTCCGGCGGGCGGCGCGGACGTCCGCCGCGGAGCGCGCCGCGATGGCGGGTCGGGCCCGGCGGACCTACGAGGAGCGGATGGGCCTACGGGTCGGCGTCGACCAGTTCGAGGACATCCTGACGAAGGCAGCAACGCAGAGAGGACGGCCATGACCCGTGTGATGACGGTGGTGGGCACCCGACCGGAGATCATCCGGCTCTCCCGGGTGATCGCGAGGCTCGACGACGCGGTGGACCACGTCCTGATCCACACCGGTCAGAACTGGGACAGCTCGTTGTCCGACGTGTTCTTCAAGGAGTTGCGTGTCCGGGAGCCCGACCGGTTCCTGCGGGTGGACACCTCCTCGCTCGGTCGGGTGCTGGGCGGCGTCCTGACCGGCATGGAGGACGCCATCACCGAGTTGCGCCCGGACGCCCTGCTCGTGCTCGGCGACACCAACAGTTGCATCGCCGCGCTGATGGCCCGGCGGATGCGGGTGCCCGTCTACCACATGGAGGCGGGCAACCGGTGTTTCGACCTCAACGTGCCGGAGGAGACGAACCGGCGTCTGGTGGACCATGTGGCCGACTTCAATCTCGTCTACACCGAGCACGCCCGGCGGAACCTGCTGGCCGAGGGTCTGCATCCGCGTCGTGTCCTGCACACCGGCTCACCGATGCGGGAGGTGCTGGAGCACTACCGGGCGGAGATCGGCGCCTCGACGATCCTGCGTGACCTGGGGCTGATGCCCGGCCGGTACTTCATGGTGAGCGCGCATCGGGAGGAGAACGTCGATCGGCCGGACCGGCTGGCCCGCCTGCTCGAGTGCCTGCGCGCGGTCCGTGACCGCTGGCAGTTCCCGGTGCTGGTGTCGACCCATCCACGCACCCGTGGCCGGCTGGAATCGCTGGCCCTGGACGCGACAGCGCTCGACGGCATCGCCTTCCACGAGCCGTTCGGGCTCCTCGACTATGTGCAACTCCAGACGAAGGCGTACTGCACGCTGTCGGACAGCGGCACGATCAGCGAGGAGGCGGCGATCCTCAACTTCCCCGCGGTGACCCTGCGCGAGTCGATCGAGCGGCCGGAGGCGCTGGACGTCGGCGGCATCATCATGACCGGCCTCGACCCGGACGGTGTGGTCGAGGCCGTCGCACTGACCGTCGACCAGGTCCGGGTGGACGGAGTGCCCTGCCCGGTCGACTACCAGGTCCGGGACACCTCTCGTCGGGTGGTCGACTTCATCCTGTCCACCGTCCGCAGGCACCACGACTGGGCGGGCATTCGGCACTGATGGACGGTGCCGGCTGCGTGACCGCACGCAGCCGGCACCTCCGTGCCTGCCTCATCACTCAGCGCGATGCCGGAGCGGAGCAGGCCGTGAGAAACTCGTCGATGGCCCCGAGCACGCCGCCGACCTGTGGCTCGGTGAGGGCACTGCCGCTGGGCAGCGCGAGTCCCTCGGCGAAGAGGCCGTCGGCCGCCCCGGTGAGCAGGTTGTCCGCGTCGGCGTACGCCGGTTGTCGGTGCATCGGCTTCCACACCGGTCGTGTCTCGATGTCCCGCGCGGCAAGGTGCGCGGCCAGGTCGGCGGCCCGCCACCCACAGCTCCGCTCCCGCACCCGGATCACGGTGAGCCAACAGTTGGACTCCGTGTCCTCGGCGCCGACCAGTTCCACTCCGGAAACCGGGGCGAAGAGCTTCGCGTACCGTTCCCGCAGCAGGCGCCGGCGGCCCATCATCTCCTCGAGCCGAACGAGTTGAGCGCGACCCAGCGCGGCCAGCAAGTTGCTCAGGCGGTAGTTGTAGCCGGTTTCCCGGTGCTCGTAGTGCACCGCTGGCTCCCGCGCCTGCGTGGCGAGATGACGGGCCCGAGCCAACAGCGACAGGTCGTCGGAGACGACCATTCCGCCGCCCGAGGTCGTCATAATCTTGTTGCCGTTGAACGACAGTACGCCGACGTGGCCGAACGCTCCGGCCGCGCGCCCCCCGTGAGCCGCGCCGAGCGCCTCGGCGGCGTCCTCGACCACCGGCACCCCGGCGTCCTGGCACACCGGGAGCAGTGCCGTGTAGTCGGCGCAGCTGCCGAACATGTCGACCGGCACGACCGCGCCGACCCGCTCACCCTGGGCGCGCAGCCGGCGCAACAGTTCGCTCAGTAGCGGGACGTCGATGTTGCCGGTTCGCCCGTCGCAGTCGACGAAGACCGGCCGGGCACCGGTGTAGCGGACCGCGTTCGCGGTGGCGACGAACGTGAGCGTCGGGACGACGACGACGTCACCGGGCATGACGCCGACGCCGAGCAGCGACAGGTGCAGCGCCGCGGTGCCCGAGCTGACGGCCACCGCGCCCCTGGTGCCGACGCGCGCCGCGATCTCGGTCTCGAAGGCACTGAGGTCGGGTCCGACGGGCGCGACCCAGCCGGAACGCAGGGCGGCGAGGAGATACGACTCCTCCAACGGACCGATGTCAGGCGGGGAAAGATGCACGTTGGTCGTCATCGGGGCCTGCCCGGCAACGTGGCCGCCGCCGGCTGGCGCCGTGGATCTTCGATGTCCGTCATACCTGCCTACCTTCCACTCAGGTTGCCGTTCACTTCCGTCACGTGCCCCGGGGACTCACCGCCATGAGTGCGCGGTCGAGCCGCGGGGCCAGGGTGCGGGCATAGGTGGCGGTCAGGTGGTTGCTGTCGCGATAGACCAGCACACCGCCGATGACCGCCGCGCATCGGTCCGTCGGGCAGATCGCGTCATTGAGGTTCACCAGATGCACCCCGGACTGTCCCTGCGCCGCCCGCTCCTGCGCGGCGCCGCCGCCGGCGGACAGCACGGCGTCCCGGGACGAGGCGCAGCGGGTGAGCCGGTCGGGATTGGCGGAGACGCACTCGACCTGGTCGCGTCGGTGGTACGGCGTGTCGCGAAGTACCACAACCGGGATCTTGACATCGGTCATCTCTCGCCAGGTGGCACGGAGACCGTCGGCCAGCAGTTCGTCGACCCGCTCCGTCACCGGCTTGCCGTCGCGTACCGCCAGGTAGAGAGAATTGCTGACCACCAGGAGGTCCGGCGGGTCCGCCCGGAGTTGCTCGCGCACCCGCCGGTTCCACTCCGTACGCGTGCGGTATGGCCGGCCGGCCAGTGCCACCTCCATGGCGAGGAAGGGGCAGGAGGACTTGGTGTGTGACACGATGCGCCACTTCCGCTTGGCCGCGACCTCCTGCAGGGCGGGCAGCCACTGCGCCGCGTGCGAGTCACCGGCGAGCACGACCGTGTAGCTCGCCTCGGGTATGCCGTACACGCAGTCCAGCGGCTCACTGCTGCTTTGTTGGACGTGGCAACCGGTGAGCGCGGATTCCGGTTGATCCTTCGCGGCGACCAGTGGATCCGGGGTGATGGCGGGAACCCGGTCCACCGGTCTGCCGGCCGGATCGTCGCGGGGGTCGGCGCGCAGGACCGCGGCGCCGAGCGGCCCGGCGGGTTCGGATGGTGTGCTGCTCGCCGACGCGCCGCTCGGGACGCTCGGCGGACGAGCCACGGCCGAAGTGGGCGGTTGCGCCGCCGGCCAGACGGTGAGCTGGAAGATGAGGCCCGCGATCAGTGCGCCGCCGGTACACACCGCGCCGAGTTTCAAAGCCTGCTCGGGCTCCCATTGCATGCGCGACGAACGGCGTATCGGGTTCTCCACGAAGCGGTAGGTGAGCGCGGCCGGTACGGCCGAGGCCGCCACCACGGCTAGCCGGGCGGTCGGAGCCAACTCGCCGAATTGGTAGTCGGCGATGATCAGCAACGGCCAATGCCACAGGTAGAGCGAGTAGGACAGCGCGCCCACCAGACGCATCGGGTGTAGGCCGAGCAGCGCCGCCGGGCCGGCGCGACCAGCCGCGACCGCGAACGCGATGACTGCCGCTGTGCCACCGGTGGGCAGGAGCGCGACGTATCCGGGGAAGGCCGACGCGGAGCTCAGCAAAAACGCGGAGGCGATCACGGCAGCGAGGCCGGACCAGGCCAGCAGGGCGGCCAGCGGCCGCGGCGTCCGGTGCAGGAGGCCGCCGGCGATGGCTACCGCTCCGCCGAGCGCGAGTTCCCAGAGCCGGGTGGTGGTGACGAAGTACGCCGGTGCGGGGTCGGCCGACGTCAGGTGGATCGACCAGACGAACGACGGGAGGGCCACCACGGCGAAGCCGATCATCAGCACGCCGCGACGTCGTCGTCCGCCGAGCACGGCCAAGCCGAGCAGCAGCAGGGGCCAGAACAGGTAGAACTGCTCCTCGACGCTGAGCGACCAGTAGTGCTGGAGGATGCTCGGCGCCTGATCGACGAACATGTAGTCCACGGACTGGGCCGCGAGCCGCCAATTCATCACGTAGAGGGCGCTGCTCACCACGTCCCAGGCGGTGTTGGCGAAGCGGACCCGTGGCAGGAACAGGTAGGTGAGCAGCAGGGTTACCAGTAGCACCAGGCATGCGGCCGGCAACAGTCGCTTGGCGCGTCGGGCGTAGAACCCGACCAGCGAGATCTGCCCGGTGCGGTCGAGTTCCTCGACGAGCAGACCGGTGATGAGGAAGCCCGAGATGACGAAGAAGACATCCACACCGACGAAACCGCCAGGAACGAACTGGCTTCCGGCATGGCCGACCAGCACCATGATGACGGCGAGGGCACGGAGCCCTTCGATGTCGCCTCGAAAGGGCGTTCCCCGGGGCGGGGCGGCCGTGGGCCGACTTGCTGTCTGCGTCATTGTCCTACCCGGAATGGGAGCTTTGCTCCGCTTATGCGGAGCCCTGGGGGCAAGGTCCGGTTTCTGCCTTCGCTGCGGAACAACGACGGGGAGACCGCCGAGGGTTCGCCGATCGCTCGCCTTGATGCCCGGACCCGCACCGGCGGGCGTCCGCCCACTAGGGTTGGTGCCCGACACGCCGGAGAGGGGGACGGATGCTGCACCTGCGGATCATTGCGCCCGACGACCGCTCATCCACCGTGGCGGACCTCCTCGCCGACGAGCCGGGCGTCACCCATCTGGCCGTCGTACCCGGCGTCGCGCGTGAGCCTGCCGGCGATCTGATCCTCTGCGACGTGGTCCGCGAGAGCGCGGACCACGTCCTGCGACGACTGCACGACCTCGGCGTGGACGCGCGAGGCGCGATCGCCGCCGAGGACGTCGAGCTGTCCCTCTCCAAGGCGGCCGAACGGGCCGCCGATGAGGCACCCGGCAACGGCGAGGACGCCGTCGTCTGGGACGAGATCGCCGCGAAGACCGGCGAGCAGACGGTGCTCACCGGCACGTTCCTCGCCCTGATCGTGGTCGCCACCATGATCGCCGGCATCGGCGTGCTCCTGGACCAGCCCATCCTGATCGTCGGCGCGATGGTCGTCGGCCCCGAATTCGGGCCGCTCGCCGCGCTCAGCGTGGCGCTGCTCCGGCGGCAGCCGCCGGTCGTCGGCCGGTCGGTGCATGCCCTGACGGTCGGCTTCCTCGCCGCCATGGTCGCCACCGTGCTGAGCACCTGGGCCCTCACCGCGGCCGGCCTGGTCGGCCGGGACATGCTGCTGGCCGAGCGACCGCTGACCGACTTCATCTGGCGCCCGGACGCGCTCTCCTGGGTGGTCGGGCTGCTCGCCGGCGTCGCCGGGATGCTCTCGCTGACGTCGAAGAAGTCCGGTTCGCTGGTCGGCGTGCTGATCTCGGTGACCACCGTGCCGGCGGCCGCGAACGTGGCCGTCGCGGCGGCATACGGGGTGTGGCACGAGGCAGCCGGCTCGGCCCTGCAACTGGCGATCAACCTGGTCGCCATCGTGCTCGCCGGCCTGCTCACATTGGTCGTCCAGCGGTGCTGGTGGCGGCACGTGGCGCGGCGGGCCGGGCGTGCGCTGCCGCGTCAGCGGGACGACAGCGGCCCGGCGTCGGTCAGCGCCAGTCGTCGCCGGCTTCGAGGCGGCGGCTGAGCAGCGTCGCCAGCGGCACCGACTCGCCGTCCCGGCCGCCCCGCCCGACGACCAGCGACGGCGCGCTGGGTGGTGGATCCGCCCCGAGCAGCCGGGACCGCAGGCTCGGCGGCACCGTGAGCAGATAGAACCGCCCCTTGGTGTCCACCGCCCGGCTACCCGCCCGGTCCACGTACCAGCCGGTGAGCCGGGTGCGGTACCGGCCTCGCCCGTCGTGGCCGGTGGCCGTCAACCGATCGGGCCGCAACCCGCGCCGCAGCGCCTCGGCGGCGAACCGGGCGACCAACTCCGCGGCCTGCGACTGCTCCGCCGCGCGCTCCCGCGCGTCGGCCTGCGCGTGCGCCCGCACCGCGTGACGGTGCCGCTCCCGCCATCGTGCGTCGTCCTCGCGGCCCACACCGTGGAGGGTACGCCGACGCTTCGCCGCCGGCCTCGGGCCGGCCCCGCGCGGGACGGTATCCGTGCACCGCGCGGTCGCGGCGCACCGCCGTGCCGGGCCGCCCGTCACCGGGACGCGGACTTCCCGTCGGCTCCCCGGCGGACGCTGTCGGGCTGAGCCGTTCGTGACGTCAGCTCGACAGGCCGCGGCGAGGTCAGGCCAGGCCGGCCCGGCGCAGCGCCTCCGCCATGGCGTCGTTGACCGGTGCGGGCGCCCCGCCGCCCCGGCTCTGCCGCTGCTGGGGACCGCCGCGTGCGCCACCCCGGTCATCGCGCTGACCGCCGCCACGTGGGCTGCCGCCCTGACCGCCCCGGACCTGACCGCCGCCACGCGGCCCGCCGCCCTGGCTGGCCGGGTCACGCCGGCGGTCACCGCCGGCTGGACGCCCGCCCCCGGTCGGCGCCTCCTCGTCGAGTCGCAGGGTCAACGAGATCCGCTTGCGCGGCACGTCCACGTCGAGCACCCGGACCTTGACCACGTCGCCGGACTTCACCACGTCGCGCGGGTCCTTGACGAAGGTGTGCGACATGGCCGAGACGTGCACCAGGCCGTCCTGGTGCACGCCCACGTCGACGAACGCGCCGAACGCGGCCACGTTGGTGACCACGCCCTCCAGCACCATTCCCGGCGTCAGGTCGGAGATCTTCTCGACGCCCTCCACGAACGTGGCCGTCCTGAACTCCGGCCGCGGGTCCCGGCCGGGCTTCTCCAGCTCGGCCAGGATGTCGGTGACCGTGGGCAGGCCGAACGTGTCGTCGACGAAGTCGGTGGCCCGCAGGCCGCGCAGGATGGCCGACCGGCCGATCAGCGCCCGCAGGTCCTGCCCGGTGGTGGCGAGGATGCGGCGCACCACCGGGTACGCCTCGGGGTGCACGCTTGACGAGTCGAGCGGGTCGTCCCCGCCGGGGATGCGCAGGAAGCCGGCACACTGCTCGAACGCCTTCGGCCCGAGCCGCGCCACCTTCTTCAGCTCGCCCCGGGTGCGGAACGGCCCGTTGGCGTCGCGGTGCAGCACGATGTTCTCGGCCAGCCCGGCGCCGATGCCGGAGACCCGGGTGAGCAGCGGCGCGGAGGCGGTGTTGACGTCCACGCCGACCGCGTTCACGCAGTCCTCGACCACCGCGTCGAGGGAGCGGGAGAGCTTCACCTCGGACAGGTCGTGCTGGTACTGCCCGACGCCGATCGAGCGCGGGTCGATCTTCACCAGCTCGGCGAGCGGGTCCTGGAGGCGGCGGGCGATCGAGACCGCGCCGCGTAGCGACACGTCGAGGCCGGGCAGCTCCTGCGAGGCGTACGCGGACGCGGAGTAGACCGACGCGCCGGCCTCGGAGACCACCACCTTGGTCAGCTTCAGCTCGGGGTGCTGCTTCATCAGGTCACCGGCGAGCTTGTCGGTCTCCCGGCTGGCGGTGCCGTTGCCGATCGCGACCAGCTCGACGCCGTGCGCCGAGGCCAGCGTGGCGAGCGTGTGCAGCGACGCGTCCCACTGCCGGCGCGGCTCGTGCGGATAGATGGTGTCGGTGGCGACCACCTTGCCGGTGGCGTCGACCACCGCCACCTTGACCCCGGTGCGCAGGCCCGGGTCGAGGCCCATGGTGGGCCGCGCGCCGGCGGGCGCGGCGAGCAGCAGGTCGCGCAGGTTGGTGGCGAAGACCCGGACGGCCTCCTCCTCGGCCGCCTGCCAGAGCCGCATCCGCAGGTCCGCGCCGAGGTGGATGAGGATCCGGGTACGCCAGGCCCAGCGCACCGTGTCGGCCAGCCACCGGTCCGCCGGCCGGCCCTGGTCGCTGACGCCGAACCGGCCGGCCACGGCAGCCTCGTAGCGGCTGGGCCCGGTGGCCGGGTCGGCGTCGCCGTCGGCCTCGGGGGACATGGTCAGTTCCAGCACGCCCTCCTTCTCGCCCCGCAACATGGCGAGGATCCGGTGCGACGGCAGCTTCGGGTACGGCTCGGCGAAGTCGAAGTAGTCGGCGAACTTCGCGCCGGCGGACTCCCGGCCCTCACGTACCCGGGAGACCAGCCGGCCCCGCGACCACATCTGCTCCCGCAGCGTGCCGATCAGGTCGGCGTCCTCGGCGAAGCGTTCGATCAGGACGGCCCGCGCCCCGTCCAGCGCGGCAGCCGCGTCGGCGACGCCCTTGCCCGCGTCGACGAAGTCGGCCGCGGTGGCGCGCGGGTCCCGCGTCGGGTCGGCGAGCAGCGTGTCGGCGAGCGGCTCCAGCCCGGCCTCGCGGGCGATCTGCGCGCGGGTCCGCCGCTTCGGCTTGTAGGGCAGGTAGATGTCCTCCAGCCGGGACTTCGAGTCGGCGGCGAGGATCTGCGCCTCCAGCGCCTCGTCGAGCTTGCCCTGGCCCCGGATCGACTCCAGCACCGCGGCGCGCCGCTCGTCCAGCTCGCGCAGGTAGCGCAGCCGCTCCTCCAGCGTGCGCAGCTGCGCGTCGTCGAGGGTGCCGGTGGCCTCCTTGCGGTAGCGGGCGATGAACGGCACGGTGGCGCCGCCGTCGAGCAGCTCGACGGCCGCCCGCACCTGACGTTCGGCGACGCCGAGCTCCTCGGCGATCCGCTGGTGCACAGACTGGGTCACGATCTGATCCGCCTTCTCCGGTGGGTTCCGTGGTGCATTGTGCCCGCTCCGGTCCGGAGCCCCGCACCGCGCCGCTTCCGCGCCGACGCCGGGACGGACCGATATCCCGAAAACGGACTTCCGGCGTCAGAAACCCCTCTAGCCTCCAATCAGGTGATTTCCTACGTGTCTGGAGCCCGGGTGAGCGCGGAGAAGGTAGTCGTCATCGGCCAGGGTTACGTCGGCCTCCCGCTGGCGATGCGGGCCGTCGAGGCCGGCTTCGACGTGGTGGGCCTGGACGTCGACGCCGATCGCATCAAGCGGCTGGCCTCCGGCGAGTCGTTCGTGGAGGACATCCCGGCCGACCGGTTGGGCCGGGCCCTCGGCAGCGGCCGCTACCTGCCGAGTACCGAGTACGCCGACGCCCGCGACTTCGACGTCTGCGTCATCACGGTGCCGACCCCGCTGCGCGACGGCACGCCGGACCTGAGCTACGTGGAGCAGGCCGGGCGGGGCATCGGGCCGTACCTGCGGCCCGGCGCCACCGTGGTGCTCGAGTCGACCACCTACCCGGGCACGACCGAGGAGCTGCTCTGTCCGCTCCTGGAGTCGGCCAGCGGGCTGCACGCGCCTGCTGACTTCCACCTCGGGTACAGCCCGGAGCGCATCGACCCGGGCAATTCGACCTGGCGGCTGGAGAACACCCCCAAGGTGGTCTCCGGCGTGGACGCGCCCTCGCTGGAGCGGGTGGACGGGTTCTACCGCCGGATCGTGGAGCGGACCGTGCCGGTCTCCTCCACCCGGGTCGCCGAGCTGACCAAGCTGATCGAGAACACGTTCCGCCAGGTGAACCTGGGCCTGATCAACGAACTCACGATGCTCTCGCACCACATGGGCATCGACGTCTGGCAGGCGATCGACGCCGCCGAGACGAAGCCCTTCGGGTTCATGCCGTTCCGGCCGGGTCCCGGCGTCGGGGGGCACTGCCTCCCGATCGACCCCTGCTACCTGTCCTGGCAGGTGAAGCGGCGGCTGGGCCGCCAGTTCCGGTTCATCGAGCTGGCCAACGACGTCAACCACGAGATGCCCGAGCACGTGGCGCAACGGGTCATGGCCGGGCTGAACCGGACCGGCCGCGCCGTCAACGGCGCCCGGCTGCTGATGCTGGGCCTCGCCTACAAGAAGAACACCGGGGACATGCGGGACTCGCCGGCGGTGGACGTCGCCCGGAGGCTGTGCGACCTCGGCGCGGACGTCCGGGCCGCCGAGCCGTACGCCGAGCCGCACCACGTTCCGGCCGGCGTGCTGGTGGTGCCGCTGACCGAGCAGGAGGTGGACGCCGCCGACGCGGTGATCGTGGCGACCGACCACGACGTCCTCGACTACGAGATGGTCGCCCGTCGGGCCCGCTACGTCTTCGACGCCCGGAACCGCTGCTCCGGCCCGGCGGTGGAGCGGCTCTAGACACACCTCGCCCCGGCCGCCGCCGGCTGCGCTAGCGTGGCGATCATGGAGGTACCTGCGGATCCGCGGGCCCGGCGGCTGTTCGGGGGCAGCGCCCGGGCGCTCGGCGACCTGGCCGCCGGCCCGTTCCGGGCCGACCGGGACCGGATCGTCTCGTCGCCGTTCTTCGCCCGGCTGAACGGCGTCACCCAGGTGATCAGCCCGGGCGGCTCCGGGCTGCTGGTGCACAACCGGCTCACCCACAGCCTGAAGGTGGCCCAGGTGGCCCGCGCGATCGCCGAGCGGCTGACCGCCGACCCGGTCCACCGGGAGGTGCTGGAGAAGCTGGGCGGCTGCGACCCGGACGTGGTGGAGGCCGCCGCGCTCGCCCACGATCTCGGGCACCCGCCGTTCGGGCACCTGGGGGAGCGGGTGCTCGACCGGCTGGCCCGGCAACGCCTCGGGCTGCCGGACGGCTTCGAGGGCAACGCCCAGTCGTACCGGATCGTCACCAGCACCGAGATCCGTGGCGCGGCGACCACCGGGCTGGACCTGACCGCCGCGGTCCGGGCGGCGATGCTGAAATACCCCTGGACCCGGCTGGACCATCCCGACCCGCACCCGCGGCATCTCGACCCGGCGCCGCGGGGCGCGGCGCCGCCGCTGGACGACCCGGAGAGCGGGTCGGTCAAGTTCGGCGCGTACCGGACCGAGGTGGACGACCTGCGGCAGGCCCGGGAGCCGTTCGCCGGGCGCGTCCCTGACTGGCAGCAGACGCCGGAGGCGTCCGTGATGGACACCGCCGACGACATCGCGTACGCCATCCACGACGTGGAGGACTTCTATCGCGTCGGGGTGCTCCAGCAGGGCGCGGTGGCGGCCGAGCTGATGGCCTGGCAACGCGAGAGCGGCCACCTGCGGTCGATCACCGCCTCGGCGCTGGAGACGGCGGGCCGGCGACCGGGCGCGGCGATCGAGCGGCTGCGCCGCCAGTTGCATCGCAAGGACGGCTGGATCGCCGACGACGAGGCGTTCGCCGCGGCGGTCGAGCACGTCCGCGAGGAGTTGGTGGAGGGGCTGCTGGCGCTGCCCTTCGACGGCTCGATCGAGGCCGAGCAGTACGTCGCCCGGTTCTCCGCCCGCTGGTCCACCCGCTTCGTGGACGCCATCACGGTGACCCCGGAGCCGGACATGCGCTCCGGCTACGTGCTGCTCGGCAAGGCGCAGTGGCACGAGGTGCAGGTGCTCAAGTTCGTGCACCACCGGTTCGTGCTGGCTCGCCCCGACCTGGCCCTGCACCAGCGCGGCCAGGCCCGGCTGCTGGACACGCTCGTCGAGGCGCTCTGGGAGTGGTTGCTGGACCCGGAGGAGGAGTCCCGGCTGCCCCGGCGGCTGCACGACCTGGTCGAGCTGGCCGAGGCGGAGCTGCACCCGCGTACCCCGGACCGGATCGGTCGGGCCCGCGGGCGGGCCATCGTCGACTTCGTCGCCCAGCTCACCGACGGCCAGGCGGTGGCGATGCTCGACGCCCTCTCCGGCCGGTCGGGGGCCCTGTGGACGGACGCCTTCGTGCTCTGAGGCCGGCTCAGCGGGCGGGTACGCCCTTGACCACGACGTCCGGCGGGACATCGCGCACCACACAGGCCCCGGCGCCGACCGTCGCGCCGGCTCCCACCCGCAGGCCAGGCAGCACCACGGCGCCCGCGCCGATCAGCGCGGCGGTGTGGAGGCGGCAGTCGCCCGACACGGCCGCGAGCGGGTGCAGGGAGACGTAGTCGTCGACCACGCAGTCGTGGGCCAGGGTGGCGTTCTGGTTGACGTGCAGGTGCCGACCCGCGGTGACGTTGGTGGTGATCCGGCCCCCGGCGAACACCACCAGACCCTCGGCCGACACCAGGTCCGGACCGACCGTCGCGTCGGGGTGGACCAGGTTCGCCGCCGGCCTGCCGTACGTGTCGACCCGCGCGCCGACGGTCCGCCGTACCCGTGGGTCACCGAGGCCGAGGACGACGTGGGTCCCGGGCGGCAGTTGCCCGAGCGCCGCCACCGTCCCGAGGTATCCGACGCCTGTCGACTCCGCGCGTTTGCGGTTCCGCTCCGACGGGTTGTCGTCCACGAAGCCGACCAGCCGCCAGGGAGGCCGGGCGGAGGCGTCGTTGACCGCCGCGACGATCTGGGCGATCTCCCGTCCGTGGCCGCCGCAGCCGACGATCACGAGGTCGAGGCTCACCGGGACCCGCGTCCCGCGGCGACCGGGACCGGTCGGTCGCCGGCACCGCGGAACTCGTGCGCGGTGGCGGCGCCCGGCGCGCTGATGCCCTGCCGGCGGAGTACGGCCACCGCGGTCCGCGCCAGGATGCGGGCGTCGAGGCGGAGGCTCCAGGTGTCCACGTAGCGGAGGTCGAAGGCGAACCGCTCCGCCCAGTCGAGTTCGTTGCGGCCGTTGACCTGCGCGAGTCCGGTGAGCCCCGGCCGGACGTCGTGCCGGCGGAACTGCTCGGGCGTGTAGAGGTCGCGATAGCCGGTGGGGAACGGGCGGGGCCCCACCAGGCTCATGTCGCCACGCAGGATGTTCCAGAGGCTGGGCAGCTCGTCCAGGCTGGTGGCCCGCAGCCACCGCCCCAACGGGGTCAGCCGCGCCTGGTCGTCGCCGGGGGAGAAGGTGCCGCTGCCGCCCGTCATCGAGCGGAACTTGAGGATGGTGAACTCCCGGCCGTAGCGGCCGATCCGCCGCTGCCGGAAGAGCACCGGTCGTCCCAGGCCGACGAGCACCGCGACCGCGACCGCGGCCAGGACCGGTGCTGCCACCAGCAGGGCCGTCAGTGCGACGACGACGTCGACGCCCCGTTTGACCGCCGCGCGGCCGTCGCTTCGCGAACGCGTTGTCGAGGGATCTTCCACGCCTGGGGAGAGGCGAACCTGCATGTTGTCCTCCGGCCGGTGACTCGTCGGAGAACAGAGTACGCAAATATCCGCAGAAGAAAGCCTTGTCCGGTTTTTTCGGTGTGGCTCAGGCGATCGCCTGCCACCACCCGTCCACCGCCGGCGGCTCGTCGACCACCACCCGCTCGCCGGGGCGGGGCACGGCGAGCCGGACGTCGCGTGCCTTGGCCTCGGCCCAGAGCCGGTCCACCGGCTCCGACCAGTCGTGCAGGGCCAGGTTGAACGTGCCCCAGTGCACCGGGACCAGCAGTTCGCCACGAACGTCGAGGTGGGCGGCGACCGCCTCCTCCGGGAACATGTGGATGTTCGGCCAGGCCCGGTCGTACGCGCCGATCTGCATGAGCGTGACGTCGAACGGGCCGTGCTCGACGCCGATGCCGGCGTAGCCGTCGAAGTAGCCCGAGTCGCCGGTGTAGAAGACCTTCCGCGTCGCCCCGGCGACCACCCAGGAGCTCCAGAGCGTGCCGTCGCGGCGCAGCCCGCGCCCGGAGAAGTGCTGCGCGGCGGTGGCGGTGAGGGTCAGCCCGCCGACGCGGTGGCTCTCCGACCAGTCCAGCTCGACGATGCGGTCCTCCGGCACCCCCCACCGTTCGAGGTGGGCGCCGACGCCGAGCGGCACCACGAACGGCGCGGACTGGTGCGTGCGGAGCCCGCGGACGGTCGCCATGTCCAGGTGGTCGTAGTGGTCGTGCGAGATGAGGACGGCGTCGAGCCGGGGCAGCTCGTCCAGGCGGACCGGCGGCTCGTGGATGCGGCGCGGGCCGACGAGCGTCGAGGGCGAGCACCTGTCGCTCCACACCGGGTCGAGCAGCACCCGGTGCCCCTCGATCTCCACGAGCGTGGAGGCGTGGCCGTACCAGATCACGTTCAGCTCGCGGGCCGGGTCGGCCGGCGCGGCGTCGGCCGGGCACAGCAGCGGCACCGCGCTGCCCGGTCGCCGCTTCTGCTTGCCGAAGATCAGCTCGCGGACCAGGTTGCGGCCCGGGTCGGCGACCATCGTGGCGTTCCTGCCGGTCGGGTTGTGGAACGTGCCGTCGCGGAACCGCGGCGACCGGGCTGCCCGTTCCGCCCGCGCGCCGGTCAGCCGCCCGCCGAGCTGCGCCGGCACGTCCCGCGCCGCCCACGCCAGCCCGGCGACCGCGGCCAGCCCGGCGATCCGCCACCCCCGCCCGCCGCCGGCCCGTTCGACGTCCCGTTCCACCGGTTCCCGCATCGCTTCCGCCCTCCGCCGTGTTCCGCGTTCTACACGGTAGTCACGCACCCCACCACCCGCCCACGCGAATCCCGCCGTCGCGATTCGCGTGGGCGAGCGGTCACTCCCCGGTCGACCCGGGCCGGGCCGCCAGGAGCGCCATTCGCAGTCCGTGCCGGACGGTCGAGCCCGCCGAACCGCCGATCGACCGGGCCAGCCCGACCAGGTCGGGCAACCACCCGCCCCGCGCCGCCTCGCCGGCCGGGTTCGGGGTGAACACGACGCCCGGGTTCGGCTGCGTCGGCCGATTCGTCAGCCCACCGAGCCGCATCAGCGGACCGACCAGGACGTCGTAGACGGCCGGCAGCGCGGTGAAGCCGACCCGCATGAGCAGGTTGACCCGCCCCACCGAGATCTCCCGGCGGGGCTTGTCGGCGCAGTGGACGATGGCCCGGGCCACCCGCTCCGGGGTGGTGATCGGCAGCGGCGGTCGGCCGATCCGCCCGAGGTAGTTCGCCGCCTGCTGGTAGACCGGTGTGTCCACGCTGCCGGGGGTGACCAGGCAGACGTGCACCCCGGGCAGGTCCTGGGACTCCTGCTGCAACGCCCGCGCCAGGCCGTGCAGCCCCCACTTGCTGGTGACGTATCCACTCATGTAGGGCGCGGTGATGTGACCGAGCACGGAACCGGTGAGGATCAGGGTGCCCGCGTCGGCCTCCCTGAAGTGCCGCAGCGCCACCCGTGCCACCCCGGCGGAGCCCAGCAGGTCGGTGCGGACCACCTGCTCGAAGACGTGCGCCGGGATCTCCTCGAAGCGCCCGTACGCCATCACCGCCGCGGTGTGCACCCAGACGTCGATCTTCCCGAACTCGGCGAGCGCGGTGGCCGCCAGTGCGTCGAGCGCGCCTGGCTCGGTGACGTCGGTGGGCACGACGCGCACGTCGGTGGCGCCCGCGTCGACGCACTCCCGGCGTACCTGGGCCAGGGTCTCGGGGGCGCGGGCCGCGAGGACCAGTCGGTCCCCGCGGCCCGCGAACTCCCGGGCCGCCGCCCGGCCGATCCCGCTGGTCGCGCCGGTGACGACCACCGTCCGGGTCACGGTGCGAGCACGACCTTGACGCAGCCGTCGGACTTCTTCTGGAACATCTCGTACGCCTGCGGCGCCTGCGCCAGCGGCAGCCGGTGGGTCCGCAGGTCCTCGACGCCCAGCGGGTCGTCGTCGCCCTCCAGCAACGGGATGATCTCGTCCACCCAGCGCCGTACGTGGCACTGCCCCATCCGCAGTTGGATGCCCCGGTCGAACATCTCCATCAGCGGCATCGGGTCCTGCTCGCCGCCGTACACCCCGGAGATCGACACGGTGCCGCCGCGACGGACCGCCTTGAGCGCGGCGTGCAGCACCACCAGCCGGTCCACGCCGGCCGCGTCGATCATCGGCTGGGCCAGCTTGTCCGGGAGCAGACCGGCGGCGGCCTGGGCGATCTTGCCGACCGGCGCGCCGTGCGCCTCCATCCCGACCGCGTCGATCACCGCGTCCGGGCCGCGCCCGTCGACCAGGTCGATGAGCGCGCCGGGCACGTCGTCGAGTTGGCTCACGTCGAGCACCTCGATGCCGTGCCGGCGGGCCATCTCCAGCCGCTCCGGCACCAGGTCCAGCCCGATCACCCGGCCGGCGCCGAGGTGCCGGCCGATCCGGGCGGAGAACTGCCCGACCGGGCCGAGCCCGAACACGGCGAGGGTGCCGCCGGGCGGGGTGTCCGCGTACTTCACCGCCTGCCAGGCGGTGGGCAGGATGTCGGAGAGGTAGAGCCAGCGCTCGTCCGCCCCGGTGTCCGGGATCTTGATCGGCCCGAACTGGGCCTGCGGGACGCGCAGGTACTCGGCCTGGCCGCCCGGAACCGAGCCGTAGAGCGAGGTGTAGCCGAACAGCGACGCGCCCTTGCCCTCGGCGGTGACCTGCGTGGTTTCGCACTGCGCGTAGAGCTGCCGCTCGCACATCCAGCAGTGCCCGCAGGAGATGTTGAACGGGACGACCACGCGGTCGCCCTTCTTGAGCCGGGTCACCCCCGACCCGACCTCCTCGACGATGCCCATCGGCTCGTGTCCGAGCACGTCGCCGGGCTTGAGGTACGGCCCCAGCACCTCGTACAGGTGCAGGTCGGAACCGCAGATGGCGGTCGAGGTGATCCGGACGATCGCGTCCGTCGGCTCCTCGATGCGGGGGTCCGGGACGTCCTCGACCCGAACGTCACGCTTGCCTTGCCAGGTCAGTGCCTTCATGCCTGAATGTCCCTCCTCGGTGCCGTCCATGGGACTGCTACCCGCGAGGAACGGGTTGAACCGGAGACGTCGGACCGGGCCGTGTCCGGCGTGACACACGCGTCAGAGGTACCTCCCGGCACCGCCTTTCGAGCTGACATCAGGAACGACTCGCGGGCGATATCAGGAACGACTCAGCTCCAAAGGCAGTCGAGGAGCGACTTCCGTGGACCCTGTGACGGTGGTCGGCGGGTCGACGGACCGCTGCGCGGCGCGTACCCCCGCAACGGCGACCGCCGCGCCCCCGGTTGCGGGGCGCGGCGGTGGTGGAAGGCGGCGGGTGGCCCGCCGCGGGCTCAGGAGCCGGGGGTGCCGGCGCGCTTCGTGGTGGCCTTGAGGTAGTCGCGGTTGAGCCGGCCGATGGTGTTCAGCGGGATGCCCTTCGGGCAGGCCGACGTGCACTCGCCGATGTTGGTGCAGCCGCCGAAGCCGGCCTCGTCGTGCGCGTCCACCATGCCGATCACCCGGGTGTAGCGCTCGGGCTGGCCCTGGGGGAGCAGCGAGAGCTGGGTGACCTTGGCGGCGGTGAAGAGCATGCCGGAGCCGTTCGGGCAGGCCGCCACGCAGGCGCCGCAGCCGATGCAGGCGGCCGCGGAGAAGGCGGCGTCCGCGTCCTCCTTGGCCACCGGGGTGGAGTGCGCCTCCGGGGCGCTGCCGGTCGGCGCGGTGACGTAGCCGCCGGCGGCGATGATCTGGTCGAAGGCGTTCCGGTTCACCACCAGGTCCTTGACGACCGGGAAGGCGCGGGCTCGCCAGGGCTCGATGTCGATCGTGTCGCCGTCGGAGAACTGCCGCATGTGCAGTTGACAGGCGGTGGTGCCGCGCTGCGGGCCGTGCGCCTCGCCGTTGATCATGAGGCTGCACGCGCCGCAGATGCCCTCGCGACAGTCGTGGTCGAACGCGACCGGCTCCTCGCCGTCGAGGATCAGCCGCTCGTTGAGGACGTCGAGCATCTCCAGGAAGGACATGTCCGGGGACACGTCCGGCACCGGGTAGGTCACCATCCGACCCTTGTCCTCGGGGCCGGTCTGGCGCCAGATGCGCAGGGTCAGGTTCACTTGTAGCTCCGCTGCGAGGGGTGGACGTATTCGAAAACCAGGTCTTCCTTGTGCAGCACCGGGGCGTCTGCCTCGGCGTACTCCCAGGCGGCGACGTACGCGAACCGGTCGTCGTCGCGCTCGGCCTCGCCGTCCGGGGTCTGGTGCTCGGCCCGGAAGTGGCCGCCGCAGGACTCCTCGCGGTGCAGCGCGTCGATGCACATCAGCTCCGCCAGCTCGAAGAAGTCGGCCACCCGGCCGGCCTTCTCCAGCGACTGGTTGAGCCCCTCGCCGTCACCGGGGACGCGGGCCCGCTGCCAGAACTGCTCGCGCAGGGCGCGGATCTCGTCGATCGCCTTGCGCAGCCCGGCCTCGGAGCGCTCCATGCCGCAGTGCTCCCACATGATCTGGCCCAGCTCCCGGTGGAACGAGTCCACCGTGCGGTCGCCGTCGATCGCGAGCAGCCGGCGCAGCCGCTCCTCGACCTCGGTGCGCGCCGCGACCGCCTCCGGGTGACTGGCCTCGACCTTCTCCATCGGGTTGGCGGCCAGGTAGTTCGCCAGCGTGCTGGGCAGCACGAAGTAGCCGTCGGCCAGGCCCTGCATCAGCGCCGAGGCGCCCAGCCGGTTCGCGCCGTGGTCGGAGAAGTTGGCCTCACCGATCACGAACAGGCCCGGGATGGTCGACTGGAGGTCGTAGTCGACCCAGAGGCCGCCCATCGTGTAGTGCACGGCGGGGTAGATCCGCATCGGCACCTGGTAGGGGTCCTCGCCGGTGATCCGCTCGTACATCTCGAAGAGGTTGCCGTACTTGGCCTCGATGGCCTTGCGGCCGAGCCGGCCGATGGCGTCGGCGAAGTCCAGGTAGACGCCGAGGCCGGTCGGGCCGACGCCGCGCCCCTCGTCGCAGACGTTCTTCGCGGCGCGGGAGGCGATGTCGCGCGGGACCAGGTTGCCGAAGGAGGGGTAGATCCGTTCCAGGTAGTAGTCCCGCTCGTCCTCGGGAATGTCGCGCGGGCCGCGGTCGTCGCCCTTGGCCTTCGGCACCCACACCCGGCCGTCGTTGCGCAGCGACTCGCTCATCAGGGTCAGCTTCGACTGGTGGTCGCCGGAGACCGGGATGCAGGTCGGGTGGATCTGGGTGTAGCAGGGGTTGGCGAAGTACGCGCCCTTGCGGTGCGCCCGCCAGGACGCGGTGACGTTGCAGCCCTTGGCGTTGGTGGAGAGGTAGAAGACGTTGCCGTAGCCGCCGGAGGCCAGCACGACCGCGTCCGCCATCTCGGTGCTGATCTCGCCGGTGACCATGTCGCGCACCACGATGCCGCGGGCCCGGCCGTCGACGACCACCAGTTCCAGCATCTCGTGGCGGGCGTTCATCTCCACGTTGCCCAGGCCGATCTGCCGCTCCAGCGCCTGGTAGGCGCCGAGCAGGAGCTGCTGACCCGTCTGGCCCCGCGCGTAGAAGGTCCGCTGCACCTGGGCGCCGCCGAAGGAGCGGGTGTCGAGCAGGCCGCCGTACTCGCGGGCGAACGGGACGCCCTGGGCGACGCACTGGTCGATGATGTTGACCGAGACCTCGGCCAGCCGGTGCACGTTCGACTCGCGGGAGCGGAAGTCGCCGCCCTTGACCGTGTCGTAGAAGAGCCGGTGCACCGAGTCGCCGTCGTTGCGGTAGTTCTTGGCGGCGTTGATGCCGCCCTGCGCGGCGATCGAGTGGGCCCGGCGCGGGCTGTCCTGGTAGCAGTAGGACTTTACGTGGTAGCCCTGTTCGCCGAGCGTCGCCGCGGCGGAGCCGCCGGCCAGGCCGGTGCCGACCACGATCACGGTCAACTTCCGGCGGTTGGCCGGGTTGACCAGCTTCATGTCGAAGCGGTGCCGGTCCCATCGGGTCTCGACCGGGCCGTCCGGGGCCCGGGTGTCGGCGATCGGGTCGCCCTCGGTGTACAGATCCATGTCAGGCCACCAATCCGGTGAGTACGGCGAACGGGACCAGCAGGTAGCCGGCGCAGAGCACGACGGCGAAGACGAGCGCGGCGGCGCGGGCCCGGCGCTCACCCTTCGGCGTCTGCTGGCCGAGGCTGCGGAACGCGCTGGCCGCGCCGTGCCGCAGGTGGAAGCCGAGGGTCACGACGGCCAGCGCGTAGAAGAGGGTGACGTACCAGCGCTCCGGGGCGAAGTCGGCGACCACGTTGCCGTAGGGGTTCGCCGGGTCGCCCTGCGGGTTCAGGTGACCGGTGGTCAGGTCCAGGATGTGGTAGATCACGAACAGCAGGATGATCACACCACCCCAGCGCATGGTGCGGGCCGCGTAGTTCACGTGGATCTTCCGGCGGTGCGCGTACGCCACCGGGCGGGCGGCCCGGGCGCGCAGGGCCAGCACGGTGGCCGCGCCGATGTGCGCCAGCACCGCGACGGTGAGCACGGCGCGCTGGATCCACAGGAACCAGGTGGTGGGCAGCAGGGGCGTGCCGATGTCCCGGAGCCAGTGCGCGTAGTGGTCGAACGAGGTCTCGCCCGTGAAGATCTTCAGGTTGCCGAGCATGTGCAGGATCAGGAACAGCACCAGGATGATGCCCGTCACCGCCATGACGGCCTTGAGGCCGACGTTCGAGCGGATGGGCGACCGAGTTTTCGTGATTACCACCTGACCGACGCTAGGAGCAGTTCAATCAGGCGTCCAATGCATCGAAATCACAGTCTTGATAGCCGTAGGCTATAGAGATGCAGCTCCATCAGCTCCGGTACTTCGTCGCGGTCGCCGAAGTACGACATTTCACCCAGGCGGCCGATGTCGTCGGCATAACCCAGCCCTCGTTGAGTAAGCAAATTCACGCCCTGGAGACCGACCTGGGGGCTCCGCTCTTCGAGCGGGTAAGGGGCAACATCGCGCTCACCGCAGCCGGCGAGGTGCTGCTGCCGCTGGCCAAGCGCATCCTCGCCGACGTGGACACCGCGACCCGCGAGGTGCAGGAGCTGGTCGGGCTGCGCCGCGGCCGGGTCCGCCTCGGCGCCACGCCGAGCCTGGCCACCTCGCTCGCGCCGCCGGTGCTGCGCCGATTCCGCGACGCGCACCCCACCGTCGACCTGCGGGTCGAGGAGGGCGGCTCCCAGGACCTGGTCCGCGACCTGCTCCGCGGCGACCTCGACCTGGCGCTGGTGATCATGCCGTCCGGCGGCGCCGACCCCGGGCTGCGCGTCGACCCGATCCTGCGGGAGAGCCTGGTGGTGGCCTCGGTGGACCCGCTGCCCGGCGCCTCCGCCGCCGGCGAACTGCGCATCACCGACCTGCGCGACCAGCCACTGGTGATGTTCCGGGAGGGCTACGACCTGCGTGACGCCACGCTCCAGGCGTGCCGGGCGGCCGGCTTCGAGCCGAGCCTGTCGGTGGACGGCGGGGAGATGGACGCCGTGCTCAGCTTCGTCGAGGCCGGTCTCGGCGTCGCGCTGGTCCCCGGCATCGTGGTGGCCCGCCGTCCGGCCATCCGGGTCACCCGGCTCGTCCCGCCCGGGGTCCGCCGGACCATCGCGGTGGCCCGCCGCCGTGACGTGGTGCCCACCCACGCCGGCCGCGAGCTGCGCCGGATCCTCCTGGAGTACGTGCACGACGCGACCGCCGCCGACCAGCTCCCGGCCGGCGTGGAGCCGCTGGCCTGAAACGCGGCCGGCGGTGGCCCTCGGGTTGCGGCGGCGGTCGCCGTACCCGACGTTGGCAGGTGGACGCCGCCGCGCGTCCGCGGAGGGTGACGCCGGGAGACGGAGAGGGAAGAACGTGGCGGGAGTGCTGCTGGTCGTCGTGGGGACGCTTGCCGTCGCGGCGGTCGTGGTGGACACCACGCTGACCGCCCTGTCGCTGACCGGTGGGGCGGGCCCGCTGACCGGTCGACTCGGGCAGGGCGTGTGGCGGGTGCTGTGCCGGCTGGCCGGGAAGGGGCCGCGCCGGCACCGGGTACTGCGGTGGACGGGCCCGCTGGTGCTCCTGACGACCTTCCTGGCCTGGATCGCCGGGCTGTGGCTGGGCTGGTTCCTGGTCTTCACCGCCTACCCCGACGCGGTGCTCGACCCGCTGAACCGGCCGGCCGGGGCGTGGTCGCGGCTCTACTTCGCCGGCTTCTCGATCTTCACGCTCGGTGTCGGCGACTACGTGCCGGGCACCACCGCCGCGCAGATATGCACCAGCCTGGCGGTGCTCAGCGGGCTGTTCCTGGTCACCCTCGGCATCACGTACCTGATGCAGGTGGTGGCGGCGGTGGTGGACAAGCGGACGATCGCCGGCCACATCGCCGCCCTCGGCGACGACCCGGTCGACATCCTGCGGCGCGCGTGGACCGGGCAGCGGTTCTCCTCCATGTTCGAGCAGCACCTGACGAGCCTGACCCCGGAGGTGGTCCGGACCGGGGAGCGGCACCTGGCGTTTCCCGTGCTGCACTACTTCCACGTCGGCGTCGCCGCCAAGTCCGCGCCGGTCGCTGTCTCGGTGCTCGACGGGGCCGTGCTGCTGCTGCGTCACGGCGTGCGGGCGGAAGACCGGCCGGACCCGGGCGCGGTGGGGCCGCTGTCGCGGGCCCTCCAGGAGCTGGTGCACACGCTGGAGGACACCTTCATCCCGCCGGTGGAGAGCCCGCTGCCCGCGCCGAAGCTGACCACCCTCGCCCAGACCGGGATCCCGGTCGGTGACGAGCAGGCGTACGCGCAAGCCGTCGCGCGGGCGCAGCGGCACCGGTGCAGGCTGCGCGGCTGGTGCGCCAGCGACGGTTGGAACGAGCGGGAACTGCGCCTCGCCGGGACCGACTGAGCCGCGGCCCGCCGGACGCTCTCAGCGGCCCTCGGCGTCGTCCATGGCGCGGTAGATGCGCTGCTCGGAGACGGGGTAGGGGGTGCCGAGGGCCTGGGCGAAGACGTTCACCCGCAGCTCCTCGATCATCCAGCGGATCTGCCGGGCCGCCGGGGACGCGCGCTTCGCCGGGGGCAGCGCGGCCAGCATGTCCTGATATTCCTTCTGCACCACGGCGATCCGGTCCTGTTGCTGCTTGTCGCGCTGCGGGTTGCCGGGCAGCCGGTCCAGCCGGCGCTCGATCGCGGTCAGGTAGCGCAGCAGGTCCGGCAGGCGGGCGTAGCCGGCCTCGGTGACGAAGCCGGCGCGCACCAACCCGCCGAGCTGGGCGCGCACGTCGGCCAGGGCGGCCACCACGGCCAGGTTGCGGGTCGCGCCGAGCCGCTGCTCCACCGCGTACCCGGCGGCCAGCACCTGCCGCACCCGACCCATCACCTCGACCACGGTGTCGACCAGGTCGGCGCGGACGCGTTCGCGCAGCGCGGCGAAGCCCTCGGCGTCCCAGGCCGGGCCGCCCGCGTCCGCCATGAGCTTGTCGATGGCGGCGCCGGTGGCGTCCTCGATCAGCGCCGGCACCCCGCCGTGCGGGTTGCGTGACAGCGCCAGCTTCGCCTCGTTGCTCAGCCGGCCCTGGAGGAACTTGGCCGGCGACGGCAGCGTCAGCCGGAGCAGCCGGCGGGTGCCCGCCCAGTGTGCGGCCTCCTGCTCACCGGCGGAGTCGAACACCCGCACCCCGACGGTGGCGCCCTCGTCCACGAGCGCCGGGTAGGCGGTCACCGCGAACCCGGCCCGGACCTGCTCGATGGTGCGCGGCAAGGTGCCGATCGACCAGCCGGTCAGCCCGCTGCGGGCCACGTCCGGCGCGGCGGCGGCGACGACCTGGCGTACCTCCTGGCGCAGCTCGCGTTGCAGCGCCGGCAGGTCCTTGCCCTCGGCGACCGGCTTGTCGTCGTCGCCGAGCACGCGGAAGGTGACCCGCAGGTGCGGCGGCAGCTTCGCCAGGTCCCACGCGTCGGGCGGCACGGTCACGCCGGTCATCCGGCGTAGCTGCCGGGCCAGCGCGGCCAGCAGCGGTTCCTCGCCCGGCGTGATCGCGGCCAGCGCCGCGCGCGCGTAGTCGGGCACCGGGACGAAGTTGCGCCGGAGGGGTTTGGGCAGCGACCGGATCAGCGCGATCACCAGCTCCTCGCGCAGCCCCGGCACCTGCCAGTCGAAGCTCTCCGCCGGCACCTGGTTGAGCAGCGGCAGCGGAATGTCCACGGTGACGCCGTCGGTGGGCGCGGTCGGATCGAACGTGTAGGTCAGCGGCAGGGTGACGCCGTCGGCCCGCCACTCGTCCGGGTAGTCCTCCTCGGCCACGCCACCGCGGCCGGCGTTGACCAGCAGCTCGCGGGTGAAGGTGAGCAGGTCCGGCTGATCCCGGCGGGTCTTCTTCCACCACGTGTCGAAGTGCCGGCCGGAGACCACGTCGACGGGGATCCGCTGGTCGTAGAAGCCGAAGATGGTCTCGTCGTCGACCAGGATGTCGCGCCGGCGGACCCGGTTCTCCCACTCCTCGACCTCGGTCAGGAGCTTCTGGTTGTCGCGCCAGAACTGGTGGTGGGTCTGCCAGTCGCCCTCGACCAGGGCGTGCCGGATGAACAGCTCCCGACTCAGGCCCGCGTCGATCCGCCCGAAGTTGACCTTGCGGGAGGTGACCAGCGGGATGCCGTAGAGCGTCACCTTCTCGTAGGCCATCACCGCGGCCTGCTTCTTCTCCCAGTGCGGCTCGCTGTAGCTGCGCTTGACCAGGTGCTGGGCCAGCGGCTCGACCCACTCCGGCTCGACCCGCCCGGCGACCCGGCCGAACAGGCGCGACGTCTCCACCAGCTCGGCGGCCATCACCCAGCGCGGCGGCTTCCGGAACAGCGCCGAGCCGGGGAAGATCACGAACTTCGCGCCGCGGGCGCCCAGGTATTCGTGCTTCTGCGCGTCCTTGAGCCCCAGGTGCGAGAGCAGGCCGGGCAGCAGGGACTGGTGCACCTTCGGGGTGTCGATCTCCTCCGGCAGGTCGGCGCCGGCGCCGCGCCGGCCCTCGCCCCGCTCGCCGCCCCGCAGCACCTGTCGGAGCTGGCTGACGATGTCCTGCCACTCGCGTACCCGGAGGTAGTTGAGGTGTTCGGCCTTGCACATCCGGCGGAACGCGCTGGAGGACAGCTCCCGCTGCTTCTCCCGCAGATAGCGCCAGAGATTGAGGTACGCGACGAAGTCGGAGTCCTTGTCGGCGAACCGGGCGTGCGCCTGGTCGGCCTGGGCCTGCTTGTCGGCGGGACGCTCGCGCGGGTCCTGGATGGAGAGCGCGGCGGCGATCACCACCACCTCGGTGGCGCAGCCGTTGCGTTCGCCCTCGAGCACCATCCGGGCCAGCCGGGGGTCGACCGGGAGTTGGGCCAGCCGCCGGCCCAGCGGGGTGAGTCGCTTCGCCGGGTCGGTCTCGGCCGGGTCCAGCGCGCCCAGCTCGTGCAGCAGGTTGACACCGTCGGTGACGTTGCGCCGGTCCGGCGGGTCGATGAACGGGAAAGCCGCGACGTCGCCCAGCCCGATCGAGGTCATCTGGAGGATGACCGAGGCCAGGTTGGTGCGCAGGATCTCCGGGTCGGTGAACTCCGGCCGGGAGTCGAAGTCCGCCTCGTCGTAGAGGCGGACGCAGATGCCGTCCGAGGTGCGCCCGCAGCGGCCCTTGCGCTGGTTGGCGCTGGCCTGCGAGACCGGCTCGATCGGCAGCCGTTGCACCTTGAGCCGGCTGGAGTAGCGGGAGATGCGGGCGGTGCCCGGGTCCACCACGTACTTGATGCCGGGCACCGTGAGCGAGGTCTCCGCGACGTTGGTGGCGAGCACCACCCGGCGGTTGCTGTGCGCGGCGAAGACCCGGTGCTGCTCGGCGCTGGAGAGCCGGGCGAACAGCGGCAGGATCTCGGTGCCGAGCAGGGACCGCTTGTTCTGCACCAGCTTGCCCAGCGCGTCGGCGGTGTCCCGGATCTCCCGTTCGCCGCTGAGGAAGACCAGGATGTCGCCGGGCCCCTCGGCGGCCAGCTCCTCGACCGCGTCGCCGATCGCCTGGATCTGGTCGCGGACGTTCTCCTCGTCGGCCTCGTCCTCCGCCTCGGCCTCGGTGACCTCGACCAGCGGCCGGTAGCGGACCTCGACCGGGTAGGTGCGGCCGGAGACCTCCACCACCGGCGCCGGGTTGCCCTCGGCGTCGGCGAAGTGCTTGGCGAACCGGTCGGTCTCGATGGTCGCCGAGGTGATGACCACCTTGAGGTCGGGCCGCCGGGGCAGGAGCTGCCGCAGGTAGCCGAGGATGAAGTCGATGTTGAGGCTGCGCTCGTGCGCCTCGTCGATGATCAACGTGTCGTACTGCCGCAGCATCCGGTCGGTCTGCAGCTCGGCCAGCAGGATGCCGTCGGTCATCAACTTGACCAGGCTGGTGTCGCCGACCTGGTCGGCGAAGCGCACCTTGTAACCGACCACGCCGCCCAGCTCGGTGCCGAGCTCCTCGGCGATCCGGTCGGCCACCGTCCGGGCGGCCAGCCGTCGGGGTTGGGTGTGCCCGATCAGGCCGGTGACGCCGCGGCCCAGCTCCAGGCAGATCTTGGGGAGCTGGGTGGTCTTGCCGGAGCCGGTCTCGCCGGCCACGATCACCACCTGGTGGTCGCGGATCGCGGCGGCGATGTCGTCCCTGCGCTCGCTGACCGGAAGCTGCGCCGGGTAGGTGACCGCCGGCACCGCGGCCCGCCGGGCGGCCAGCCGCGCCTCGGCGCGGGTGACCTCGGTCGCGATCTCGGCGAGCGCCGACTCCCGCCGCTGCGGATCCCGCAGCTTCCGCACGCCGTCGATTCGCCGCTGGAGGCGGCGCTGGTCGCGGAACATCAGGGCGGCGAGGCGGCGGTGCAGGTCGCGGGCGGTGGCGGGAGCGTCGGGTACGGCTGGATTCTGCATGTCGTCGCCAAGGATAGGCAGCCGCGCGGCGGACCGCCCCCGGGTTACCGCCCGCTGGCGTGCCGTCCGGGGCCGGGGCTCCGGCGCGGCTAGAGTTGCCGCCGACGAGGTCGACGAGGGACGGGGATGATCATGCGGGACACCGACCGGGCGCTCGTGCAGGCCGCGACCGCCGTCGCCAAGCTCCGCTGCCGTAGCGACAACCACACCGTCGCCGCGGCCGTGCGCAGCACCGACGGGCTGGTGTTCAGCGGGGTGAACGTCTACCACTTCACCGGCGGCCCGTGCGCCGAGGTGGTGGCGCTCGGCGCGGCCGCCACCCAGGGCGCGGGCGAGTTGGAGGCGATCGTCGCGGTGGGGGACCGGGGCCGGGGGGTCATCCCACCGTGCGGGCGCTGCCGGCAGGTGCTGCTGGACTACTTCCCGTCGATCCGGGTGATCGTCGGGCCGCCGGACGGGTTGCGCGCGGTGCCGGTGTCCGACCTGCTGCCCGAGACGTACGTCTGGTCGGACCACCAGGTCGAGGTGCCGGCCGGCCCGCGCACCGGCGTGTGGCCGCTGCCCGTGGTGCCCGGGAGCCGCCAGTCCGCGGAGGGCTGACGCCAGGCCTCGCGGCCGACAGGACCGGAGCACACCATCGAGGGCCTGGTGACGGGCGCGGAGTGACCCGCCGCGTCAGCCGGCCGGTCGGGCGCGCAACGCGCGGATCGCCCAGTCCAGCACCGGCGCGAGGCTCTCGGCCGGCGGCCACCCGTTCACCACGGCGAGCAGGTTCTCGTACCGCTCCCGCCGGGGATCGTGCGCGGCCGTCAGCCGGTCGAGCAGGCGTCCACGAAGGGCGGCGTCGTCCGCCCGGCCGCACAGAGTGGCGTAGCGGGCCGCGGCCCGGGCCAGGACCGGATCGGCGCGGGGCGAGGCCGGGGTCCACGCCGGCGGCCAGCGCCGGGGCCACCTCCTCCCGGACCACGGCGACCGCGTCCCGGCGTACGCCCTCGACGCCCGCCCGGTCGGCCGCGTGCAGCTCGGCGAGCCGGCGCAGGCGTGGCGCTGGCCGGGGTGCTGTTCCAGGCGGTCACCCGCAACCCGCTGGCCGAGCCGCGCATCCTCGGCGTCAGCGCCGGCGCGTCCTTCGGCGTGGTGCTGGCCATCGCCGTGTTCGGCGTGAGCACGCTCGCCGGGTACGTCTGGTTCGGCATCGCCGGCGCGCTGTTCGCCGGAATGCTGGCGTTCGCCGTGGCCAACCGCACCCGCGAGGGCGCCAGCCCGGTCACCCTCACGCTGGTCGGCGCCGCCCTCGACGCCGGTCTCGGCGCCATCGTGTACGCGCTGCTCAGCATCGACGCCCGCACCTTCGAGGAGTACCGCTTCTGGGTGGTCGGCGGGCTCACCGGCCGGGACGTCGGCTCGGCGTGGCCGGTCAGGTGCTGCCGTTCGTGCTGGCCGGGGTGCTGCTGGCCGCGCTCGCCGCCCGGGGCCTGGACGCGCTCGCCCTCGGCGACGACGTGGCACGCGGGTTGGGCCACCGGGTCGCCCTGGTCCGGCTGGCCGCCGGCGGCGGGGGAGTGCTGTTGACCGGCGCCGCGGTGGCCGCTGCCGGCCCGATCGCGTTCGTCGGGCTGGCCGTGCCGCACCTGGCGCGGGCCCTGGTCGGCGCCGATCACCGGTGGACCCTGCTGGTCGCCGCGCTGCTCGGCCCCACCCTGGTGCTCGCCGCCGACGTCGCCGGTCGCCTGGTCGCCCCGCCCGGCGAGATCCCGGCCGGCATCGTCACCGCCCTGGTCGGCGCCCCCCTCCTCGCCGTCCTGGTCCGCCGAGCCAGGGTCGTGACCGCATGACCTCCTCCCTCCACCCCCACTCCCGCGATCTTGCAGTTCCTGCCCCGACGAACCGGACGAGTACCCCGTCGGACGGGCCGCAACTGCAAGATCGACCAGAGCGGGGGCGGGGCGCTGGCCGGGAAGGCGGTGCTACGGGTCGGGCCGGTGCTGGTGCCGTTCCGGTGGCGGGCGGTGGTGGTGGCGGGGGTGCTGACGGTGCTGCTGCTGGCCGCGTTGGTGGTCAGCCTGTCGCTGGGGACGCCGTACGTGGCGCCGGGCGACGTGCTGCGGTCGCTCTCCGGGGCGGGCACCCCGTACGACCTGGTGGTGCGCGACCTGCGGCTGCCCCGCGCGGTGCTGGCGGCGCTGGCCGGCGCGGCGTTCGGCGTGGCCGGCACGCTGATCCAGAGCGTGGCCCGCAACCCGCTGGCCAGCCCCGACGTCATCGGCGTCACCCAGGGTGCCGGGTTGGCCGCCACCGTCGCGCTGACCAGCGGCGCCGCGGCGGTGCTGGTGGCGCCGGCGGCGGGCTGCGCGCCCAGCTCTGGCTGATCGGCACGCTCGCCGGCAAGGGGTAGACCGAGGCGGCCTGGATCGCCGGCACGCTCGCCGCGCTGCTGCCGGTGCTGCTCTGGGCCGGCTGGGCGCTGCGCGCCTCCGCCCTGGACGACGACACCGCCCGGGGGATCGGGCTGCGGCCGGTGGCCCGCCGGATCGGGCTCGCCGGCACCGGCGTGCTCGCTGCCGCCGCGGTCACCGCCCAGGTCGGCGCCGTCGACTTCGTGGCGCTCGTCGCCCCGCAGGTGGCCCGCCGGCTGGTCCGCGCCGAACGCCCGCCGATGGTCTGCGCCGCGCTGCTCGGTGCGCTGCTGCTGGTGCTCGCCGACCTGGCCGGTCGCCGCCTGTTCGCGCCCACCCAGCTGCCGGCCGGCGTGCTGACCGCCGCCATCGGGGGGCCGTACCTGATCTTCGTGCTGCTGCGTACCCGAGGGAGGCGGTCGTGACCGCGTTGCTGTCCACCCGCGACCTGGTCGTCGGCTACGAGGGCCGGACCGTGCTGGACGGGTTGGAACTCGACCTGCCGGCCGACGCGTTCACCGTGATCGTCGGCCCGAACGCCTGCGGCAAGTCCACCCTGCTGCGCACCATGGCTCGGCTGCTCACCCCGCGCCGGGGAGCGGTGCTGCTCGACGGCGCGCAGATCCGCGACCTGCCCACCCGGGACGTGGCCCGACGGCTCGGCGTGCTGCCGCAGAGCCCGCTGGTGCCCGAGGGGATCACCGTGGCCGACCTGGTCGGGCGCGGTCGGCAGCCCTACCAGCGGTGGTGGCGGCAGTGGTCGGCCGAGGACGGCCGGGCCGTCGACGAGGCCATGCGGCTGGCCGACGTGACCGGGCTGGCCGACCGCGCGGTGGACACGCTCTCCGGCGGGCAGCGCCAGCGGGTGTGGATCGCCATGACCCTCGCCCAGGACACCGATGCGCTGCTGCTCGACGAGCCCACCACCTTCCTCGACCTGGCCCACCAGGTGGAGGTGCTGGACCTGCTGCACCGGCTGCGCGCCGAGCGGGGCCGGACCGTGGTGGCCGTGCTGCACGACCTCAACCAGGCCGCCCGGTACGCCGACCACCCGGTCGCCATGCGCGACGGCGCGGTGGTCGCGGCCGGCCCGCCACGCGAGATCCTCACCGCCGACCTGGTCCGCGACGTCTTCGGGCTCGGCTGCGTGGTCGTGCCCTGCCCGGTCACCGGCGCCCCGCTCGTGGTGCCCGCCCGCACCCAGACCTCGGCCGCCCCGCCCGCACGCACCCACTCCCCGGCCGCTCCGGCCGGCACGCCGGCCCCGGTCGGCGCCCCCGTCGGCGACGCCTGAGCGCGCCGGCCCGCAGCCGCACCACGGAAAGGAACCTGATGCGTCGCCTCGCCGCCGTACTCACCACCGCCCTCGCCCTCGGCGTCGGCCTCACCGCCTGCGGGGAGAGCGACCCGGTCGCCGGCGCCGGCGCCGGGGAGACCCGGGACATCACCCACGCCATGGGCGCCACCAAGGTGCCCGTCGAGCCCAAGCGCGTGGTGGTGCTCGACACCGACAAGATCGACACTGCGCTGTCGCTGGGTGTCACCCCGGTCGGCGCGGCCACCGCCGGCGAGGCGAAGAGTTGGCCCACCTACTTCGGCGCGGAGAAGCTCACCGGCATCACCGAGGTCGGCGTGCTCACCGAGCCCGACCTGGAGGCGATCAACGCGCTCAAGCCGGACCTGATCCTCGGCAGCAAGTTCCGCCAGGAGAAGTTCTACGACGAGTTGTCCGCCATCGCGCCGACCGTGTTCACCGAGAAGGTCGGCGTCACCTGGAAGGAGAACTTCCTCCTCGACGGCGCGGCGCTCGGCAAGGAGCAGCAGGCCAAGGACCTGCTGGCCGCGTACGAGAAGCGGGCGAGGGACTTCGGCGCGAAGCTCGGCGACGCGGACGCGCGCAAGATCTCCATCGTGCGCTTCATCCCGGGCAACATCCGGGTGTACGGCCCGGACTCGTTCTCCGGCATCGTGGTCGGCGACACCGGCCTGGGCCGCCCGGAGCGGCAGCGCCTGGAGGGCAAGGAGGACAGGCGCTTCGACCTGGTCAGCGCCGAGCGGGTCAACGAGGTCGACGGCGACGTGGTGTTCGTGACCGCGTACGGCGAGAAGGCCGCCGCCGAGCAGGCGAAGGTCACCACCGGGAGCCTCTGGAAGGGCCTGTCCGCGGTGAGGGCCGGCAAGGCGCACGTGGTCTCCGACGAGGTGTGGATGACCGGCATCGGCGTCGGCGCAGCCAACAAGATCCTCGACGACCTGGAGAAGTATCTGGCCGCCTGAGTCTCGTCCGCGCTCTCCTCCACACGGCCGGACGGCCGCCCCCGTGATCGGGGACGGCCGTCCGGGGTCGGTGGCGGTCAGGCGGCGGTGGACCAGATGGCGCGGAACGCGGCTGCCTCGCCGGCCAGCCACTGCTCGATCTGCTCGGGCTTGGCGTCGGCCGGCATCCGGTGCGCCTCGCCGCGCCGCACGTCGACGAGGACCGGCTCGGCGTGCGGCAGCACGGCGTCCATGTGTCGGGCCATCAGGTGCAGGGTGGCCAGGGTGGCCTCCTCGCTCGGCGGCGCCTCGTCGAAGTGCAGCCGGATCGCCTCGGCCCGGCCGTCGGCGTAGCGCACGCCGAACTGTGGATTGATCTTCACGGGCAGATCGCCGAGCATCGCGAGGGCGTCGCGTGCCTGGGCCAGGTGGACGCCGGCCGGCTCGCCCAACGACTGCAACCAGCGGGTCGCGCCCGGCACGAGCGCCTCGTAGAGCGGGCGCCACCGTGGCTTGACCACGTCGGCCACCTGGGCCAGGTGGGTGCCGCCGGTGTGGAAGGCCACGTCGGCCTTGAGCGCCTTGACGAACTGGCCGTGCGGGTTGAAGCCGTGCCGGCTCGCCCGCTGCCGGCGCAGACCGCCGACGAACGTGGCCTTGGTGGGGCCGGTGCGGTCCACGTAGCGGGTGAACCCGAGAAGGGTGGCGTAGGGGGTGACAGGGGCGGCGGAGGTGGGCGCAGTCACGAGCATCCTCCCAGGTCAACGGCTCGTTTAGTACATACATTCTAATCGACGGGTCTGACATCGCCCAGGGTCTTGAGGGGCCCGCGTGTGCGGATGGCGCAGAACGTCTTCGGGGTCGGTGACGATCGACCGGACACGTCGGCGCTGGCCCGCCTGCTGGCCGTCGAGGCCGCGTCACCGGCCCTGCCGGGACGACCGGAGCGGCATCGGCCAGCCGGACCACACGGGACAACGGGGTTCCTGATCTTGAAATAGAGTGCGGTCTTCCAACCCTCTCTTCCGGAGCAACCATGAGATCCCTCACGGCCCGCTGGCCCCGCCTCGCCGCTGGTGTGGCGCTGCTGGCGACGACCGCGCTCTTCGCCCCGTCGGCCCCGGCGCACGCCGCCGACGAGCTGCCCGACCTGTCGGTCTCCTTCGACCGCGATCCCGTCGCGGAGATCGACAACAGCGGCACCACGGTCGGCATCTACCTCTACAACTGGGGCCAGGCCGACGCGACGGCGGTGACCGTCACGCTCGACCTGAGCAAGCTCTCGTCCGACGTGACCCCCTCGGTGTCGGAGTGGAACGACGCCTGCAAGCTCGCCGCGAAGAAGGTCACCTGCACCGTCGGCCGGCTGGCCGCCGGCCAGACCGACCACCTCTATTCGGTGGACCTGGCCAGCCGCACGGGTGCCACCCCCGGCGACGCCGGTGCGGTGACCGTGACCATCGCCGGGGCCGAGGAGGACGCCAACCCCGGCGACAACACCACCACCTTCCCGGTCACGATCGTCGCGTCCGGTCCCGACCTGGTCGCCGCCGCCGAGGACCTGAACGACAAGTCCCACCCGGTCGGCGGGGGTGACCGCGTCCCGCTGCGCAGCGGTGTCCTCAACGAGGGCGACAGCCCGGCGACCGACTTCACGGTGCGGGTCGACCTGCCCACCGGCGCGACCTTCGTCGAGCGGTACAGCGACTGCACCTACGTCGACTACTACCCGAACGACATCGGCCTGCCCTACGTCTACGGCCCGAGCCAGGTCACCTGCACCGTGCCGCTGACGCTCAATCCGGGTGAGGGCCTGCTGCTGTTCGACGAGGAGACCGGCGCGTCGCTGTTCAACATCACCTTCGGCCGCAATCTGCCCGGTCCGGACGAGAACTGGGCGTCCTTCAGCACCGCCCTGGCCGGGGAGGCTGAGGCGGCGAAGAAGGTCTCGGCCGCCAAGGGCGCCGGCCCGTCGTTCGCCGCCGCCGCCGAGAAGCTGCACGCCCAGGCGGTACGCGCGGGACTCGCCAAGCGGTCGGCCGTGGAGCGGGAGATCGACGAGTTCGACAACTACGCCGACTTCCACTTCTGGAGCAAGAAGAACACGCTCGACGTCGCGGTCACCGCGCCGCCGGTCAAGGGCGCGGTCGGGCAGACCGTCGAGCTCGGCTACGAGATCGTCAACAACGGCCCCTCCGACGGCGGTGGCCCCGGCGTGGTCATCACCGCGCCGAGCGGCACGGTGCTGCTGCCCAACGAGTGGTGCTACACCGACGGCGAGCCCGGCAAGACGCTGCCCGAGTCGGCGAAGCTGCGGTGCAACTTCGAGAGCGAGTTCCCGAGCGTCGCGTCCGGCTACGGCCGGATCAAGACCAGCGTCCGGGTGAAGATCAAGTCGACGCCGGGGTCCGACGGCACCATCGTGGTCAACGGCGCGACGTCGTCCACCGAGACGAAGCCGGCGAACAACACCGCCCGCATCGTCATCACCACCGGTGAGGGTGGCGCGGGCGGCGGCGACGGCGGTTCCGGCGGTGGCCTGCCGGTCACCGGCGCGCCGGCCGCCGCCCTGGCCGGTACGGGTGCCGCCGTGCTCGCGATCGGCGCGGTGCTGTTCGTCGTGTTCCGTCGCCGGCGACTGGCGTTCCAGGCTCCGCGCGACTGACCGAGAGTCCGCGTGACACCGCGGGGGCGGGACCGGCCAGGTCTCGCCCCCGCGGTGTGGTCGGATCAGATCAGAGCTGACCGACGTCGGTGACCCGGACGACCGCCGCGCCCACCTCGTCGGAGGCGGCCAGGTCCACCTCGGCGCTGATGCCCCAGTCGTGGTCGCCCTCCGGGTCGTCCAGGATCTGACGTACGGTCCATCGCTCCCGGCCCTGCTCGATCATCAGAAGTGCCGGCCCGCGCGCGTCCGGCCCCACCCCGATCGAGTCGTACGCCTCGAAGTACGGCTCCAGCGCGTCGGCCCACGCGTCGGCGTGCCAGCCGTCCCCGGAGTCCAGCTCGCCGAGCAGGTCCCAGCGGCGCAGGGCGGCCAGCTCGACCCGGCGGAACAGCGCGTTGCGCACCAGCACCCGGAACGCCCGCGCGTTGCGGGTGACCGCCGGCGGCCGGTCGTCCAGCGAGGCGGCGACCTCGGCCACGTCGGACGGGTTGCGTAGCCGCTCCCACTCGTCGATCAGGCTGGAGTCGACCTGGCGGACCAGCTCACCCAGCCACTCGATGAGGTCGACCAACTCCTCGGTCTTGGCGTCCTCCGGCACGGTCTGCCGCAGCGTCTTGTACGCGTCGGCGAGATAACGCAGCACCAGGCCCTCGGACCGGGACAGCCCGTAGAACTGGACGTACTCCGGGAAGGTCATGGCCCGCTCGTACATGTCCCGGACCACGGACTTCGGGGCCAACTCGTGGTCGGCGACCCACGGGTGGCCCTGCCGGTACATCTCGTACGCCCCGGCCAGCAGCTCGGCGAGCGGCTGCGGCCAGGTCACCTCGTCGAGCAGCTCCAGCCGCGCCTCGTACTCGATGCCCTCGGCCTTCATCGCGGCGACCGCCTCGCCGCGCGCCTTGAACTGCTGCGCGGACAGGATCTGCCGCGGGTTGTCCAGGATCGCCTCGATCACGCTGAGCACGTCCAGCGCGTACGACGGGGACTCCCGGTCGAGCAGCTCGATCGCGGCCAGCGCGAGCGGCGACAGCGGCTGGTTGAGCGCGAAGTCGAGCTGGAGGTCGACGGTGAGGCGGACCCGCCGGCCGGCCTCGTCCGGCTCGGGCAGCTCCTCGACCACGCCGCCGGCGCGCAGCGCCCGGTAGATGGCGATGGCCCGGCGGATGTGCCGGCGCTGGGCGGCCGGGTCCTCGTGGTTGTCGGTGAGCAGGTGCCGCATCGAGGCGAACGCGTCGCCGGGCCGGCCGATCACGTTGAGCAGCATCGAGTGGCTGACCTGGAAACTGGACGTGAGCGGCTCCGGCTCCGCCTCGACGAGACGCTGGAACGTCGGCTCGCCCCAGCCGATGGAGCCCTCCGGCGGCTTCTTCTTCACCACCTTGCGGCGCTTCTTCGGGTCGTCGCCGGCCTTGGCCAGCGCCTTCTCGTTCTCGATCACGTGCTCGGGGGCCTGCACCACGACCCGGCCGATGGTGTCGAACCCGGCCCGCCCGGCCCGGCCGGCGATCTGGTGGAACTCGCGGGCCTTCAGCAGGCGCGTCCGCACCCCGTCGTACTTCGAGAGGCCGGTGAAGAGCACGGTGCGGATCGGGACGTTGATGCCGACGCCGAGCGTGTCGGTGCCGCAGATGACCTTGAGCAGGCCGGCCTGGGCGAGCGTCTCCACCAGCCGGCGGTACTTCGGGAGCATGCCGGCGTGGTGGACGCCGATGCCGTGCCGGACCAGCCGGGACAGCGTCTTGCCGAAGCCGGAGGTGAACCGGAAGTTGCCGATCGCCTGGGCGATCATGTCCTTCTCCGCGCGGGTGCACACGTTCACGCTCATCAGCGCCTGCGCCCGTTCCAGCGCGGCGGCCTGGGTGAAGTGCACCACGTACACCGGGGCCTGCTTGGTCTCCAGCAGCTCCTCGAGCGTCTCGTGCAGCGGCGTGGTCGCGTACGAGAAGAGGAGCGGGACCGGCCGCTCGGCCGAGCGGACGACGGCGGTCGGCCGCCCGGTGCGCCGGGTCAGGTCGTCGACGAAGCGGGTGGTGTCGCCGAGCGTGGCGGACATCAGCACGAACTGGGCCTGCGGCAGCTCGATGATCGGCACCTGCCAGGCCCAGCCGCGGTCCGGCTCGGCGTAGAAGTGGAACTCGTCCATGATCACCTGGCCGACGTCGGCCCGGCGGCCCTCGCGCAGCGCCAGGTTGGCCAGGATCTCGGCGGTGCAGCAGATGATCGGGGCGTCGGCGTTGACGCTGGCGTCACCGGTGAGCATGCCGACGTTCTCCGCGCCGAAGACCTCGCAGAGCGCGAAGAACTTCTCCGACACCAGCGCCTTGATCGGCGCGGTGTAGAAGCTGGTCCGGTCGTCGGCCAGCGCCGCGAAGTGGGCCGCGATCGCCACCAGGCTCTTGCCCGAGCCGGTCGGCGTATTCATGATCACGTTCGCGCCGGAGACGATCTCGATGACCGCCTCCTCCTGGTGCGGATAGAGGTCGAGACCGCGCTCGGACGCCCAGGAGGCGAACGCGTCGTAGAGGGTGTCGGGGTCGGCGGTCTTCGGCAGCGCGGCGGTGAGAGTCATGGCGGCTCCCATCGTGCCTGGATCACACCACGCCGCGCCAACCGGGTTCAGCGCCGCCGGTGGATCAGGTCGAAGACCTCCCGGCCCGCGGTGACCGCGCGCCGCTCGAACTTGGTCACCGGCCGGTGCGCCGGCCGGGGCGCGTAGCCGCCGTGCACGTCGACCAGTTCGGGGTCGGCGGTCAGCGTCACCCGCATCGACTCGGCGTACTCGGCCCAGTCGGTGGCGCAGTGCAGCGTGCCGCCGGGCGCCAGCCGGGAGCGCAGCAGCGCCACGTGCGCCGGCTGGATGATCCGCCGCTTGTGGTGCCGGGTCTTCGGCCACGGGTCCGGGAAGTAGACGTGCACCGCGTCCAGACGGCCCTCCGGCATGGCCCGCACCAGGTCCAGGGCGTCGCCCTCGGCGACCCGCACGTTCTCCAGTCGGTGCCGTTCCACCAGCTCCAGCAGGTTGGCGATTCCCGGCGTGTGGACCTCGACCGCCAGATAGTGTCGGCTCGGGTCGGCCGCCGCCATGGCGGCGGTGGCGTCGCCCATGCCGGAGCCGATCTCCAGCACCAGCGGCGCCCGCCGTCCGAACAGCGCCGCCGGATCGCACGGCCCGTCGAGGGCGGCGATCTCCAGGCCGTACGCGGGCCAGAGCCGGGTCAGCGCGTCGCGCTGCCGGTCGCTCATCCGCCCGCGACGCGGATGGAAGGTGCGGATGCGGGCGGTGGGGACGTCGGTGGTGGTCACAGCGACCCGAGCCTACGCGACAGCCGCGCCGATCGGATGTGAGGTGCGGCCGGGGGTGAGAGGATTCATCCCGTACGCCGGGAGGGGTCATGGGGTCAGTCAGGGGACGTGCGGCGCTGCTGGCCGCGGTGGTCGTGTGTGCCGCCCCGCTGCTCGGCGCGGCGGCCGTGCAGGCCGCGCCGCGCGCCGCCGAGCCGGTGCCCGGCCAGCCGCCCGCCGACGTGATCTTCGTGGAGGTCACCCCGAGCACGGTGGAGCCGGGCTATCTGGTCGGCATCCGGGCAAGCTGCCGCGACAACTCGGTGCCGGCGATCGTGGTCTCCGACGCCTTCGGCCGGATCCAGGTGCAGCCGCAACGGGGTCTGCTCACCGCCTCGCCGATGGTCAACGAGCGCACCCGGCCCGGCAACTACCGGGTCAAGCTGGAATGCCCGAGCGGTGAGACCGCGTCCACCATGCTCCAGGTGGTCAAGCAGGGGCAGCACACCCGGCCGCCGAGCCACTTTCCCAGCCGGGGTCCGGCCACCGGCTTCGGCGGCACCGCCGGGCCCGGCCTCGGCGGCCTGTTGGTGCCGGTCGGGCTGGCGTTGACAGTGGTCGGCGCCGGGCTCGGCGTGGCCGCGTCCCGCCGCAACTCCGGCGCCGCCCGGCCCTGAGACACGCCATGGCCGACTACTCCGCCCCGCCGCCGGCCGGCTCCCGGCGCTCCGGCTGGCCCTTCCTCGCGCTGCCCCCGGCCGCCTCCCCACCCTCCCGCTCTCGACCGGCCGTCTCCCCGCCTGCCGACGCGCCGCCGCCCGCCGGCTCGGCTCCGTGGAGTCCGCCCGCCGACTCGCGGTCGGCGCACGCCCCGCCGTCCGGCTCGCGGCCCTGGTTGCCGCCGCCGGCCGCGTCGCGTCCCTGGCAACTGCCGCCGGCGGGTGCGCCGGCCGTCCGGGCCCGGCCCGCCGGCCCGCCGCCCGCCGGTCCCGTCCCGGCGCCGCCTCCGGCTGGGCCGCCGGGACGGGACCGGCGGCGGGGCCCCTGGTCGAAACCGATGGCCGTGGTGCTGGTGCTGCTCGGCGTGTTCGCCGTCGGGGCCGGACTCGGCCGCACCGCCGGGCCGTTCGACGTCGCCGACGCGTCGGCCGGGTCGAGCGCGGTGGCGCCCCCGCCGGCCTCGTCCGCCGCCCCGGCCCGGAAGCCGGCCAGCCTGCCGGTCCGCCTCTCGGTGCCGGCCATCAAGGTGGCCGCGCCGGTCACCCCGGTCGGTCAGGCGCGGGACGGTTCGGTGGACGTGCCGCCGCTGACCGAGACCGACCAGACCGGCTGGTACAACCGGGGCGCGGTGCCGGGGGAGCCCGGCCGGGCGATCATCGTCGGTCACGTCGACACCAAGAGCGGGCCGGCCGTGTTCTACCGGCTGCGCGACCTCAAGCCGGGCGCGCGGATCCAGGTGACCCGGGCGGACCGCAGCGTGGTGACGTTCAAGGTCGACAGCGTCGAGTACTTCGACAAGGCCAACCTGCCCGCCGCCCGGGTCTACGGCGACTCAGGCCCGGCGGAGCTGCGACTGATCACCTGCGGCGGCACGTGGCTGGGCGGCCGCACCGGCTACGAGGACAACGTCATCGTCTTCGCCTCGCTCACCACGCGCTGACCCCGGAGGCGGGGCCGGCCGAGGCGCCTACCACGCGCCGACCCTGCCCCTGGAGCCCGGTCGACCACACGAAGTTGACGGTGGACAAGAGGGGCGAACTGGCCTGGAGGGCCACCTCGAACTCCAGGAGGGTGGCGCCGGTGGCCACCGGCTGGCGGGGTTGGGCGCCGTCGGCGGCGTGTGCGGCGCGGGAGGAGCCCTGCGCCCACGCCTGGTACGCATCCTCCAACTCCCGCCAGCACCGTAGTGCAACGGCAACGGCCCTGAGCTGCGGAAACCACTGCGAAATTAGCTATCGCTTCCGGTTGCTGCGGTAGTAGGCGGTCGTGCCGAGAAGCTGCCCGACGCGCTGGCGGGTCGCCCCGATCTCGTCCCCGATCGCTTGATGCGATAGGCCCTGCTCAACCATCTCTTGCATGGCCTTCAGCCGGACGCCCGAGGTGTTCAAGGCAAAAGAAGCCCGCCCCGGGTCGTCTCCCACGGGGGAAGGAGACGGGCCCAGGGCGGGCGGCTCAGGTGGTGCGAGTTGGTGTCGACGTGGCGCGGGGCCGGATGCCATGCTGGCGGTATGAGCGAGCTAAACCGGGACGAACTGCTTGCCCTTCTGCGCGTTGTAATGCCGATTCAGGCTGAGGTGATGCTGAGCCGGCTCGGTGACAAGGCGGTGCGCAAGATGGCCGACGCCTTCGGGGACTTCGATGAGCTTGCCTCGGTCGAGCCGGAAGCCGCTCGTGTGATTCAGGGCCTTGAACGGCTCAACCACCGCTTGCGGCTGGCGATGGGGGAGTCAGTGCTACCGGACGATGCCCGGCCACTGACGTGACCGAGCACCGAACCTTGCCGGATGTGCGGCTTACCGCTGGCGGAGTCCTCCGCCGCCGCCCGTCGCGGACAGGGTGAGGCAGTCGTAGTCCGAGGCGGTCACCTTCGCCGTGTTGCCGTTGGACGAGACGTAGTAGTACGCGAAGCCGATCGTGTCGACGCAGATCCGAACGGTGCTGGTGGCGGGCCAGCGCGCGGCGTACGTCGGACCGGTCCGCTCACAACTGCTGATCGCGCCCGTCGCGCCCGTGCACGAGTTGCTGCCGGTCTTGACGATCGTCCCGGAGCTGTTACAGATCTTCCACTCCAGGTTGAGCTGCCGGTACGCCTGGTTGCTCGTGGCCCAACCGTTCATCAGGCCCTTGGTGTAGACGTTGGCGTCGCAGATCTTCACGCCGCTCTGGACTGCGCACGAGGGTGTGCCCTGGTAGATCGTGCCGTCCACGTTCCCGGCGGGGGGCGCGGGCCAGGTGGAGAACGGCGACGGCTTCACGGCGGCCGACGCGGAGCCGCCCATCAGTGACAGGGCCGCGATGCAGACGGCCATCCCGGTGACGGCGGCGCGCATCAGTCGCGCGAACGTGCGGGGTTTGCTTTGGGGGTGCACGGAAAGCCCTTCTGTGCTCTCGCTGCGTGTGGGGGAATCTTTGTGCGCGTTGCGTGCTGGTAGGGCCTGGGAGCCTGCGCGCGAGGCCGAGGCAGGCGGCCCGCGCTCCCTCGGCAAAATCGGCCGCGCCATCAGGGCCGGCCTACGATCGAACGCCTGAACGGGCCCCACCCCACAAAGCGCTCGAACATCTCGCTCGGGCTCTGACCGTCGTGCGGGTTCAGGTAGTAGAGGTCCCGCATCGCCTCATACATGAGGCCGGCGAGGTAGATCGTCAGACCGGGCATGTCGGTCTCGTAGTCGACCCGCAGCAGAAGCCGGGCGTGCGGGCACGGCCACGGCTGGCCGCAGGCACGGCAGGCCCACGATGGGCGCAACGGTGTGTGCGGCGGCTCCGTACTGGTGTGGTAGCCCGGGTGCTTGGCTTCAGGGCCCGGCGTCGGGAACGGCAGAATCGACGTGATCACCGATGGCCCCCGTTCGCGCGAAACGTCTGAGCCGGCGTGAGGTTGCCCGCACGGCCCGGGTTGGTGGTCGGGAAAACATCGGTCGGGGCAGTGGCCCACGCCGGGCGCTGCGGTGCCGGACGCGGGCCGGGCTTCGGCGAATCGGGGTCACAGCGCCAGAACCGGAGTCGCACGGCTGGCCTCCTTCGGTCGGTGAGAAAGCGGAGCCGCCCCGCCCCTTCCCGAGACGGCTCCGCTCGGTTCCGCCCCCGGCTCGTGCTCCGCAAGCGGTTCCGTTAGTGACACTCTGGTGTGGAGGCCGCTACCCTCGGAAGGCCCTTCGTGCAGGTGGGCGGGGCCGGGCGGCCAAGTCGCCGACCTGTAGAGGCGTGAATAGTTGATCTCAAGGTGTGGGGACCGTTGATGGCCGACTTGCCGCACCCGCTCGCGCTGTTCATCGTCAGCGAGATCCGCCGTGCCCGAGGGGCCTCCGGGATGACGCAAGAGGCGTTCGGGCGGGTTGCAGGCTTCAGCGCATCGCACGTCAGCGCGATAGAGGGCAGCACACGGGCGCTCACCATGGACTTCATTAAGGGGTCCGACAGGGCGCTCAGCACCGGCGGCATGTTTGAGCGCCTGGTGGAGAAGCTAGACGTGCCGTCATGGTTCCTGCCCTGGCTCGACGCGGAGCGCGCCGCGACGCAGCTCCGATGCTGGCAACCGTCGCTCGTCCCGGGACTGCTTCAAACGGAGGACTACGCCCGTGCCGTCATCCGGTGCGACGACACGCTCAGCGATGAAGAGGTCGACCGGCGGCTAGCCGATCGGATGGAGCGGCAAACGATTCTGACCGGCGGCAACGCCCCGCAGTTCATCGCTGTCATCGCCGAGGCGGTGCTACGCCGGGCGCGGGAAGACTTCCGGCAGGTCATGGCCGGTCAAATAAAGCACTTGATTGCGCTCGCGGAACGGCCAAACATCAGCGTGCACGTACTGCCAGACGACATCAGTATGCACGTCGGCCTGACCGGGCCCTTCAGCCTTGCGCGCTCGCCCGAGCACACCTGGCTAGGGGAGATGGAAAACCAGCTCGGCGGGGTGGTCATCGAGAAACCAGCCGATGTGGATACTCTGATGACGAGGTGGACGGTCCGCAACGAGGCCCTACCCCGCCGCCAGTCAATCGAGCTGATGAAGGAAGTTGTGAACTCGTGGACCTGATCGGCGCTCACTGGCGCAAGTCATCCCGCAGCGGCTCCGGCGGCGGTAACTGCGTGGAGGTAGCGGACAACCTGCCCGGCGTCGTTGGCGTGCGGGACTCCAAGGACCCGAACGGGCCGGCGCTTGCTTTCGAGCCGGCGACCTGGCAAGGCTTCGTGGACTTCGCGAAGCGCATCGGCCCCGTCGGCTGACCCAGCACAGACGAATGCCCCCGGCGCACGTCGGGGGCTTTCGCACGTCCAAGGCTAGGCCCGGTGGCGCAGGAGCCGCAGCACCTTCGCGGCAGGCTGCTCGGCGGTGGTCCGCTCGTCGGCGCGGCCCAGCTCGTATGCCTCCTCGAAGACCTCAGCCGGCGCCCGCTCCCGGCGAGCACGGCGCACAGCGAGCCAGCCGGCGGGCAGTGCCAGAGCGGCCAGGCCGAAGACGTAACGGTGCGCTGCTCCGGCATGGAGAAATCCGCGGTGCGCTGCGCAGGGACAGCGGCGGCCGGAAGCGGGGCCTCGGTCGACGCCGCGCCGGACGGCACGGGCACGCTCACGGCCTCCGGCCGGACGACCGCCCGCGACGGGCTAGGCGCTGGCGCGGCGGGCTTCGCGGGGGTGGCCGTGCGGCCTGCTGTAGTGGCCGCTACCGACTTCGCGGGGGCAGGCGCGGATGTGGCCCGGGTGCGGTCCGGGGCCGGCGCGGTGGGTGACTCAGGGGTAGGGGAGGGGGCGAGCCTCGGGACGGTGCCGAGCACGCCGTCAACGGTCCCGGTGACGCCCCCGACGACGCCGCCGAGCAGGTCGGAATCGTCGCTCGGGGCGGGCGTGGGAGAGAGGGCGAGGGCGAGTGCGGTTGCGCTCACGGCGACCTCCGGGGGTGGGTTGGCTGGTGAGGCCGGTACCCGGGGTGACCAGGGCGTAAGCATCGGGCGGCGACGCCCTCGGGGGACGTTCGGGGCGGTGTCGGACAGGCCCGGCGCACCGGATCGTCAATGCCCACTCGACCCGCTCGGCTGATCGGCCCTGCCGGGCCGGCGGGTGCCTGCAATGCCGTGACCTGCACTCCTGCGCCCAGCTCGACTGGGCCCTGGAGCGCTACGCCCACTACGCCTCGATCATGCTGCGGAAGCCCTGACCGCCGCGTCGCTCGCGGGGTCGATCATGAAGTTGGCGGCGACAATTCGGACAATATGTGCGGCTAACTTCATGATCGACGCCGTGGGTCGGCGGGGTGGGGCGGCGTGGGGCGGGGGGTCAGGAGGTGGGGGTGGGGACCTGGAGGGCCACCTCGAACTCCAGCAGCGTGGCGCCGGTGGCTACCGGCTGGCGGGGCTCGGGGCCGTCGGTGGCGTGTGCGGCGCGGGAGGGGCCCTGCGCCCAGGCCTGGTAGGCCTCCTCCGTCTCCCAGCGGGTGTAGACGAAGTAGCGGGTCTCGCCGGCGACCGGGCGCAGCAGCTCGAAGCCGAGGAAGCCGGGGAAGTTCTCCACCGCGCCGGCCCGGGCCGCGAACCGCCTCTCCAGCTCCTCGCCGGCGCCGGGCGGGACGTCGATCGCGTTGATCTTCACGACTGCCATGCGTCCACCCTACGGCGGCTCAGAGCGCCTCGACGGCCGGCACCCGGTCGGCGTCGACCACGATCGGGGCGTGGTCGGAGGGGCCCTTGCCCTTGCGGGCCTCCCGGTCCACGTAGGCGGCGCGGACCGCGTCGGCGAACGGCGCGGTGGCGTAGACCAGGTCGATCCGCATGCCCTTGTTCTGGTGGAACATCCCGGCCCGGTAGTCCCAGTAGGTGTACGGGTGCGGCCCCTTCATCGGGGTGGGCACCACGTCCGCCAGGCCGAGGTCGCGCAGCGCGGCAAGGGCGGCCCGTTCGGCCGGCGTGACGTGGGTGGAGGTGGCGAACAGCGCCGGGTCCCAGACGTCGGCGTCGGTCGGCGCGACGTTGAAGTCGCCGCAGACGGCGAGCGGCGGGCCGGCGGCCACCTCCGGCTCCAGCGCGTCGCGCAGCGCGGCGAACCAGGCCAGCTTGTAGGCGTAGTGCGGGTCGTCGGGGGCGCGGCCGTTCGGCACGTACACCGACCAGACCCGGACCCCGTCGCAGGTGGCGGCGATGGCGCGGGCCTCGGGCTCGGGGAACCCGGGTTCGCCGGGGAAGCCGACCGTCACGTCGGCCAGCCCGACCCGGGACAGCACGGCCACGCCGTTCCACCTGCCGTCGCTGTGGCTGGCCACCTCGTAGCCCAGCTCGCCCACCTCGGCGACGGGGAACGCCCCGTCCGGGCACTTCGTCTCCTGGAGGCAGACGACGTCGGGCTTCGTGCCGGCCAGCCAGTCGAGCAGCCGGGGGAGGCGGGCCTTCACCGAGTTGACGTTCCAGGTCGCCAGGCGCATGGTCCCAGCCTGCCGCATCCGGTTCGGCCGCGCCCGCTCAGCGCTCCGGGGTGTCGCCCGGGTGGGTCTGCTCGGCGAGGAAGCGTTCCAGCTCGGCGCCCAGCTCGTCGGCGGTGGGCAGCGGGCCGGTCTCGGCGGCGAGCAGGTTCTTCTCGCCGCGCCCGCGGGCGAACGCGTCGTACTGCTCCTCCAGCGCCCGGACCAGCGTGGCCGCCTCCTCGGTCTGGGCCACCTGACGGTCGATCTCCACCCGGATCGTCTCGGCGGCGGCGCGCAGGCCGTCGCGCGGCAACAGCAGGCCGGTGCCCTTGGACACGGCGGCGAGCAGCGCCTCCGCGGCGGCCGGGTATTCGGTCTGGGCGACGTAGTGCGGCACGTGCGCGGCGAAGCCCAGGGCGTCGCGGCCCTGCTCGCCGAGCCGGTATTCCAGCAGGTGCCCGACGCTGGCCGGCACCTGCACCTTCTGCAGCCAGGGCTCGTGCCCGGCGATCAGCTCCGGCCGGGTGGCGTGCGCGGTGACGCCGCTGGGCCGGGTGTGCGGCACGGCCATCGGGATGGAGTTGAGCCCGACGGTGAGCCGGACGTCGAGGCGGGTCGACAACCCGGCGACGGCGGCCACGAAGCGTTCCCACTGCAGGTCCGGCTCGGGGCCGGTGAGCAGGAGGAACGGCGTCTCGTCGTCGTCGTGCAGCAGGTGCAGCTCGAGTTCCGGGGCGTCGTACTCGGCCCAGTGGTCCTCGACGAAGGTCATCACCGGGCGCCGGGAGCGGTAGTCGAACATCTGGTCGACGTCGAACCGGGCGATCGTCCGCGCGTCCAGCGAGGTGAGCAGCTGCTCCCGGGCCAGCCGGGTGGCGCTGCCCGCGTCGACGAAGCCGGTGAGCGCCTGGATCAGCACCGGCTGACCGAGGTCGGGCAGCTCGTCGGTGAGTTCGTAGAGCTCGTGTGGGTCGAGCACCGGTGGGTCCTCCCTGTCGACACGTACGGGGAGTGCCGCGCGACGGCGCGTCCCCGACTCGGCAAACGTACCGGGGGGCGTGGTCCATTCCGTTACGGACCCGTCCGGTGCCCGGAACATGATCACAGTTCGGCCACGCCCCGGTCGCGCGGTCCATCCCGGCTCGGCCGAAAGGACGAGTTAGTCGATCATCGGCGGCGGGGGGAGCGGTTGCGAGGATCCTGCCCGAGCGCCCCCGCCCCGTGGCGTACCGGAGGTTCGCCCGGTCCGCGAGGTTGGTGCCGGACCGGGCCCGCGCTTCCCGCGATGTCCGGCTGAGAGGGGATGAAGTGTGGCGAGGGCCACCCTTTGGGCCTGGGTGATCCCGGTTTGCCCTGCCTAGCCTCGTCGGATGCGTGACGACGGCACCCTCGACGACTCGAACGGCCCCGCCCGCCCGACTGGCCGTTCGGAGGAAACCCCCTCCACCGAACGGGTAGACGATACCCCCTCCATCGACCGCACCGCCGCCCCGCAGGGCGCCGGAACCCTGCGTACCCGCCTGCGGGGTGCGGTGAACCGCCGCACCAAGCTGGTGGTCGCCACCGGCGCGGCCTGCTGCCTCGGGCTGGTCGGCGTCAGCCAGGTCGGCTTCGGCGCGGCCGACCGCGCCACCCGGCCGGCCCCCGCGGCGGAGGTCGCCGAGCGGGCGGCGCTCGACGCCGCCTCGCGCAGCCTGGCCCGGCCGAGCACCGCCCCGACCACCCCCAGCGCCGCCCCGTCCCCGACCGCCACGCCGAAGGCGAAGGTCAAGCCCAAGCCGGAGCCCAAGCCGAAGCCCCGCCGGATCGTCCCGGTCGCCGGCCTGGACCGCGTCCAGATGGACAACGCGGTGAAGATCGTCCGGGCCGGCAAGGAGATGGGCGTGCCGCGTCGCGGGCTGGTCATCGCGGTGGCCACCGCGATGCAGGAGAGCACGCTGCTCAACTACGCCAGCGGGGTGCTGCCCGAGTCGCAGAACTACCCGCACCAGGCCATCGGCTGGGACCACGACTCGGTCGGGCTCTTCCAGCAGCGCCCGAGCAGCGGCTGGGGCACCGTCGAGGAGCTGATGGACCCGGAGTACGCGACCAGGGCGTTCCTGTCCGCGCTGGAGGAGATCCCCGGCTGGCAGGACCTGCCGCTCTCCGTCGCCGCCCAGGCGGTGCAGATCTCGGCGTTCCCCGACGCGTACGCCCAGCACGAGTGGAACGCGGGCGCGGTGGTGGCCGAGATCCTCGGCTGAGGAGGTGGACGGTTGCCGGAACGCCGGTTCGGGTACCAGGGACTTGCCGGTTCCAGGTACACATGATGGGAACCGCGGACTGGAGGACACCATGTCGCTGATGCAACGGATCACCGCCTTCCTCCGCTCGCCGCGCGGCCAGCAGTTGGTCGACCGGGGTCGGCGCGAGATGGCCAAGCCGCAGAACCAGGAACGCCTGCGGCAGGTCGCCAACCGCCTGACCTCGACGCGTCGCCGCTGACGGCCCGTCCACCCCCCGCCGCACGACCCCCGGAGCGTCCCGTGACCGACCCCGCCCCCGTCGACGGGGAACCCACCGTTCCCGCCACCCCGGTCCCGCCGGTCGAGGCGCCCGAAGGGCCCCCGGCCACCCTCTGGGACCGGATGCGGGAGGACCCGCAGTACGCGCCGGAGCACCTTGCCCTGGAGGCGGTGCGCCGGCTCGGCCCGGAGGCCGCGCAGTGGGCGTCCCGGGAACGGGCGCAGCGTCCGGACGCGCCGCCCGAGCAACTGGCCGACCAGGCGGTCCGCAAGTTCGTCAACCACGCCCGGCTCTCCGGCGCGGTCTCCGGGGCCGCCGGGCTGCCCGGCGCGGTGATCGACGTGGGCGTGCTGGCCTGGACCCAGGCCCGGCTGGTGCTGCACGTGGCGGCCGCCTACGGCGCCGACCCGACGAGCCCCGACCGGGCCACCGACCTGCTGGTGCTCCAGCGGGTGCACAAGGCCGCCGAGACCGCCCGGCTGGCGCTGGGCGTGGCCGCCGGCCGGGAACGGGCCGGCGCGCTGTTCGGCTCCGCAGGTGATCGGGCGCTGGGCCGGGTGATGCTCCAGCTCGGGGTGCGGCTGGCCCGGATGGCCGGCGTGCGCGCCGCCAAGCGGATGTTCGCCAAGGTCGTCCCCGGCGCCGCGATCATCCTCGGCACCTGGGCCAACTCCTCGGCCACGAAGGAGCTGGCCGACCGGGCCCGCGCGCTCTACCGCGCCGCCGGCCCCCGGCAGCTTCCCGGCCCGCGCCGGCCCTGACCGGGCTCCGGCCCGTCGGGACCGGCCCGGTTCAGTCGCGTGCCCACCCGGACGCGGTCCAGGCCACCTCGGCCAGCCGGCCCTGACCGGCCGCGTTGGGGTGGAACCAGTCCAGCGCGTTCACCTGGTCCAGGCTGAACCGGTGCCGGTGCACCGCGCCGCCGTCCCAGCGGCAGCGCGACCCGTATCCCCGGCAGGCGGCGCGGAGCTGGTCGTCGTACGCCTCGATCCGATCCTTGACGCGGGCCCGGCGGGCCGTCACGGCGGGCGTTGTCGACGTGGCGTCGGCCAGCAGCGCCGGGCAGACACCCCGCTTCCAGGCCCGCACGGCGCGCGACTCGGTGTGCCCGATCTCCCAGAGCCGGTGCAGGTCCGGGATGCTGACCACCAGCACCCGGGCCTTCGGCCGGCCCTTGCGCAGCACGGCGAGCGCGGCGTCGACCTGGTCGCGGAACGTGGCGACGGGCGTCATCGCGTCGACGTCGCCCCGGCACACGTCGTTCGCCCCGGTCAGCACGGTGACCAGGTCGGCCTTGTCGCGTACCGCGGCCCGGGCCTGGTCGGCGAGACCTGCCGCGCGGGCGCCGGGCACCGCCCGGTTGTCCGCGCGCAGCGCCGGCGTGTCCGCGCGCAGCCGCCGGTAGAGGCTCTCCACCCGCAGGCTGTCCCCGGTCGACCAGGAGTTGCGTTCGCAGCTCACCAGCACGAGACAGGAGCCGAAGCCGGTGCTGACCGAGTCGCCGAGCGCGGTCAGCACCCGGGGCGCGCCGGGGCGGGTCGACTCGGTGGGGCGGGGCGAGGCCGAGCCGGAGCCGTCACAGGCCAGCGCGACGAGCGCGGCGAGGCAGGCGAGCGCGGCGATCCAGCGTCGCGGCATGCGGTCCTCCGTCCGGCGGCACGCAAGGGCGGATCGACCCTATGCGCCTCGACCGTCGGTACGGGAGGTCTGTCGCCTTTCCGGCATCGACACCTGTCGTTCACATTCGTGTGCGATGAACGGCGGTCAGCGCCGCCAGGGGGCCGGGTGGCCGTGCAGCCACCAGTGCAACGCCCGGGTGATCCGGGGCAGCACCAGATAGGTCATCAGCGGGGTGAGGACCAGCGTCATCAGCAGCGTCCGGCCGGCCAGCGGCACGCCGGCGGCGAACCGGGCGGTCAGTAGCGTGGCGGTGAGGCTCAGCGGGAAGAACGCCAGCCAGATGGTGACCGCCTGCTTCCAGCGCGGCGGCGCGACCGGGGCGGTCGGCTCGGGCTCGCCGAACGTCTCCACCACGTGGTCCACCGGGGCGTCGAACCAGCCCTCGATGCCGGTGCGGCGCTCCACCCGGGTGTGCTCCACGATGCCCTGCGCCGAACTCAGCCACCAGCGCCGCTGCGGCGAGTCCTCCCAGCCGTGCAGCGTGTCCGCGTCCGCGAAGCGGTACATCACGTGCCACTCCCCGGAACCGGGTGCGCTGCGGACGAAGCCGGCGCCCAGGAACCCGGGGAAGCTCTCCGCGAGCGCCGTGCCGGCCCGCATCCACGCCACCATCTCCCCGGTACGCGCCGGGTCGGCGCGCCGGGACACGGCGACGGTCACGGGCCCCGCCTGCATCGTGGTCATGCCATCCTCTCCACCGCCGCGGGATCTCCGCCTCTGCCGGCAGCACGATCCAACGCGGCCACCCGCCCGCCGCATCCGCCGCGTACCCGATCCGTGTCCGGGATCACCGGTGCCGCGGAGGGCACCGGTTAGTCCCGGCGGTGCCGGGGTAGCCGGGAGGAATGACCCGATCACAGCCCCGCCGCGCCCGAGGCACGGTCGGCCACGCGAACAGCGCGCTGAACCTGCGCCTCGCGCTGGCACTGTTCGGCCTGGTCGTGATGACCGTCCTCGCGGTGTTCGCGTTCGCCGCCGACCTGGCCTGGCTGGGCGTCGTCTGCGCGGTCCTCGCCGTGGTGGCCGTGGTCGATCTGGTCGTCATCCAGCGCCGTCGCGCCGCCCGCCGCCGGGAGGAGCCGGGCGTGCGGCACTCGCTGTTCGAGTGACAGGAGTAGACATGCCCATCGCCACCACCAATCCCGCCACCGGACAGGTGCTCAAGACGTACGACGCGATGTCGGACGAGCAGATCGACGCCGCGATCGAGCGGGCCCACCTCGCTTTCCAGCAGTTGCGCGACACCACGATCGCGCAGCGGGCGCGCTGGCTCACCGCCGCCGCCGACCTGCTCGACGCCGAGCGGGACTCCACCGCCCGGCTGATGACCACCGAGATGGGCAAGACGTTCGCGGCCGCCAAGGCGGAGGTCACCAAGTGCGCCACCGCCTGCCGCTTCTATGCCGGGAAGGCGCCGGAGATGCTCGCCGACGAGCCCGCCGACGCCGCCGCGGTCAAGGCGAAGCGGGCGTACGTCCGCTACCAGCCGATCGGCCCGGTGCTCGCGGTGATGCCGTGGAACTTCCCGCTGTGGCAGGTCATGCGCTTCGCCGCGCCGGCCCTGATGGCCGGCAACACCGGCCTGCTCAAGCACGCCTCCAACGTGCCGCAGACCGCGCTCTACCTGGAAGACGTGTTCCGCCGCGCCGGTTTTCCGGAGGGCGCGTTCACCACGCTGCTGGTCGGCTCGGACGCGGTGGAGCGGGTGCTCACCGACCCGCGGGTCCGCGCCGCCACGCTCACCGGCAGCGAGCCGGCCGGCCGCTCCATCGCCGAGATCGCCGGCCGGGAGATCAAGAAGACGGTGCTGGAGTTGGGCGGCAGCGACCCGTTCGTGGTGATGCCCTCGGCCGACCTGGACCGGGCCGCCGAGGTGGCCACCACGGCCCGCTGCCAGAACAACGGCCAGTCCTGCATCGCGGCCAAGCGGTTCATCGTGCACACCGACGTCTTCGACGCGTTCGCCGAGAAGTTCGCCGCCCGGATGTCGGCGCTGCGCGTCGGCGACCCGATGGACGAGAACACCGACGTCGGCCCGCTGGCCAGCGAGCGCGGCCGGGACGAGGTGCACGCCCAGGTGGCCGACGCGGTCGACCAGGGCGCCACCGTGCTGTGCGGCGGCGAGAAGCCGACCGGGGACGGCTGGTTCTATCCGCCGACCGTGGTCACCGACCTGCGACCGGAGATGCGGATGTGGAGCGAGGAGGTGTTCGGCCCGGTCGCCGGCCTCTACCGGGTCGGCTCGTACGACGAGGCGATCGAGGTGGCCAACGGCACCAGCTTCGGGCTCGGCTCCAACGCCTGGACCACCGACCCGGCCGAGCAGGAGCGCTTCGCGGTCGACCTGGACGCCGGCAACGTGTTCGTCAACGGCATGACCACGTCCTACCCGGAGCTGCCGTTCGGTGGGGTGAAGAACTCCGGGTACGGCCGCGAGCTGTCCGCCCTGGGCATGCGGGAGTTCTGCAACACCAAGACGGTGTGGATCGGCGCGGGCGAGGCCGGCGCGGGCGCCGGCGCGCACGCCGAGTGAGGTGAGGTTGGCCGGACGCCGGCATGGGTAGGAGTGCTGCCCATGACGGCGTTCGGCTTCCACGCATCCCATGAGCAGATCCACCCGGCCGCGCTGCTGGAGGCGGTGGTCCACGCCGAGCGGGTCGGCTTCGACGCGGCGATGTGCTCCGACCACTTCTCGCCGTGGAGCGAGCGGCAGGGCCAGTCCGCGTTCGCCTGGTCCTGGCTCGGCGCGGCGCTCCAGGCCACCAACCTGTCCCTCGGCGTGGTCAACGCGCCCGGCCAGCGCTACCACCCGGCGATCATCGCGCAGGCCATCGGCACGCTCGGCGCCATGTACCCGGGGCGGTTCTGGGCCGCGCTGGGCACCGGCGAGGCGAGCAACGAGCACATCACCGGCGACCCCTGGCCCCGCAAGGACGTCCGCAGCGCCCGGCTGCGCGAGTGCGTCGACGTGATCCGCGCGCTGCTGGCCGGCGAGGAGGTCAGCCACGACGGGCTGGTCACCGTGGACCGGGCGAAGCTGTGGACCCGCCCCGAGGAACCGCCGGCGCTGGTCGGCGCCGCGGTCAGCGTCGCCACCGCCCGCTGGTGCGCCGAGTGGGCCGACGGGCTGATCACGGTCAAGGCGCCGGTCGACCACCTCCGGCAGATGATCGACGCCTACCGGGACGCGGGCGGGCGTGGGCCGCTGCACCTCCAGGTGCACGTGAGCTGGGCGCCCGAGCAGGCCGAGGCCGAGGCGATCGCGTACGAGCAGTGGCGCAGCAACGTCTTCGCCCCGCCGATCTGCTGGGACCTGGAGACCGCCGAGCACTTCGACGTGGCCAGCGCGGACGTGCCGATGTCGAAGGTCACCGACACCGTCAACGTCTCCAGTGACCTGGGCCGGCACGTCGGCTGGCTCCAGGAGTACGTCGAGCTGGGCTTCGACCAGATCGCGCTGCACCACGTCGGGCAGGAGCAGCGGGCGTTCCTCGACGCGTTCGGCGCCGAGGTGCTGCCTAAGGTGCGGCCGACCGCGTGATCACAGGCGGTCCCGTCGACGCCTAGGCTCGTACCCCATGGAAGCTCTGTTCGAGGTCGTGGTGTTCCTGGCGATCGCCACCTTCGGCGCGGCGCTGGCCCGCCGTCTCGGCCTGCTCGCCCCGATCCTGCTGGTCGTGCTCGGCCTCGCGTTGTCCTTCCTGCCGTTCTTCCCGCACGTGCGGCTGGAGCCGGACCTGGTGCTCGTCGGCATCCTGCCGCCGCTGCTCTACGTGGCGGCGGTGAACACCTCGGTGCCGGCGTTCCGGCTCAACCTGCGGCCGATCCTGCTGCTCGCCGTCGGCCTGGTCATCTTCACCGCGTTCGTGGTGGGCACCGTCGTGCACCTGTTCCTGCCCGACCTGCCGTACGCGATCTGCGTGGCGCTGGGTGCGGTGGTGGCGCCGCCGGACGCGGTCGCCGCCACCGCGGTGGCCCGGCGGGTCGGCCTGCCCCGGCGGGTGGTCACCATCCTGGAGGGCGAGAGCCTGGTCAACGACGCCACCGCGCTGGTGCTGCTGCGGGTGGCGATCGTCGCCGCCACCGCCTCCACCGGCGGCGTCGGCGTCGGCTACGTGGCCCGGGAGGTGCTGGTCGCCACCGGCGGCGGCATCCTGGTCGGGCTGCTCGGCGTGGTGGTCTTCGGCTACCTGCACAAGCGGGTCAGCGACCCGGTGCTGGACAACGCGCTGTCGCTGATCGTGCCGTTCGCGGTGGTGTACGCCGCCGAGGAGATCCACGCCTCCGGGGTGGTGGCGGTGGTGGTGACCGGCCTCGGCATCGGGCACAAGCTGCCGATGCTCATGTCGGCGGCCTCCCGGTTGCAGGTGACCGCGTTCTGGCGATTGATCCAGTTCCTCCTGGAGGGGCTGGTGTTCCTGCTGGTCGGCCTGCAACTGCCCGAGGTGCTGCGCGACCTCGACGAGCCATTCGGCTCGCTGGCCGCGATCACCGCCGCGGTGCTGGCCGCGGTCTTCCTGGCCCGCTTCGTCTGGCTGTTCCCGGCCACCTACCTGGCCCGGCTGGTCCCCCGGGTCCGGCAGCGCGACCCGGCGCCGCCGGTGCAGTTCCCCATCGTCATCGGCTGGGCCGGCATGCGTGGCGTGGTGACGCTGGCCGCCGCGCTGGGCCTGCCGCTCACCCTGGCCGACGACCGGCCGTACCCGCGCGCGCTGCTGATCTGGCTGGCGTTCGCGGTGATCGTGGCGACGCTGGTCGGGCAGGGCGCGACGCTGCCGTGGGTGGCCCGGCGGCTGCGGCTGCCCGCGGACGATCCGGTGCAGGACGCGCTGTCGGCCGCCGGGGTGCAGCAGCGGGCCAGCCGGGCTGCCTGCGAACGGCTGGACGCGCTGGCCGGCGGTGCGCCGGATGCGGTGGTGGAGCGGCTGCGCGGGCTCACCACGTCCCGCGCCAACGTGGCCTGGGAGCGGCTCGGCGGCACCGACCGGGAAACCCCCTCCCAGGCGTACGCCCGGCTGCGACAGGAGATGATCGACGCCGAGCGGGAGGTGTTCCGGGCCGCCCGCGACTCCGGGCAGATCCCGGAGGAGGTGCTCACCCGCGCCTACCGTGATCTGGACCTGGAAGAGTCCCTGCTGCGACAGGAGGTCGACTGAATGAGCTGCCAGCACCTGACCGAGACGGGCGACGCCGAGCCCGTCACCACCACCGAGTGCCCCGACTGCGTGGCGGTCGGCAACCGCGACTGGGTCCACCTGCGCGCCTGCCTGGACTGCGGGCACGTGGGTTGCTGCGACTCCTCGCCGTACCAGCACGCCACGAAGCACTTCGAGTCCGCCGGGCACCCGGTGATGCGGTCGATCGAGCCGGGCGAGTCGTGGCGCTGGTGCTTCGTGGACGAGGAGATCGGCTGACTCAGTCGAGCCGGCGGGCCAGCACCTGCCCCGGCCACGGCGGCCGGCCCGGCCGGGTCACCGTGAACGGGTCGGTGGCGGTGTAGCCGCAGCCCTCGTAGAAGCGGACCAGCGCCCGGTCCGGGCTGCGGAAGCAGTCCACCCGCAGCAGGCCCAGACCGCGTTCCCGGGCCAGCTCCGCCGCGTGCGCCAGCAGTCGTGCGCCGATCCCGCGACCCGCGTACGCCCGGTCCGTGACCAGCAGATTGACGTACAGCTCCGGCTCGGTGGCCGGCGGCACGTACTCCGTCGCCGCGCCGACCACCAGCGCGCCCACCGCGGCGCCGTCGACCTCGGCGAACCACAGGCCGTCACCGTGGGCGTAGCCGTCGGCCTGGCCGATACGGCGCGGGTCGGTCGAGGCCGGGCCGGTGCCCCACTGGTCGGGCCGGCCGCGCTCGGTCAGCCACGCGATGGCGCTGTCGAACAGCCGCAGCACGATCGGCGCGTCCGCCGGCCCGCCGGGCCGGATGGTGATGCTCTCCTGCTCGGTCATCACGCCATGCTGCTACACGTCCCCGACCGGCGGGGTGCCGGCCGCGACGCCGGCCGGACGCGCGACGGGGACCGGCGCCGGCCGGCTCGCCACCGCCCGACGAGCCAGCGCCGGGGCGGCCAGCCCGACGACGGCGAACAACCCGCCGAGCACCAGCCAGCCCGTCCCGCCCCCGCCCAGCACCAGCAGCGTGAGCAGCCCTCGGCCGAGCGCCTGCGCCAGCCCGGCGAGCAGCCCGTCCGCGCCCTGGTAGGCCCCGATCGCCCCCGGCGGGGCCAGGTCGTAGGCGAGGCCCGCGCCGGCCGCGCCGTGCCACAGGTCGCCCACCGTCCACACCGCCGTCGCCACCAGCAGCAGCGCCACCGCCGGAAGCACCGGCAGACCGGCGGTCACCGCGTACAGCGGGCACGCGGCAGCCAGCACCAGCCCGGCGCGGCGCAGCTTCGCCGCGGCCGGCGCGGCGGTGTCCGCGCCCCGGCTCAGCCGCACCGCCAGCAGCACGGTGAGCACCGTGTTGGTGAGCAGCACCGCGGACACCACCGGCGGCGGCGCCCCGGCGCGACCGACCGTCCACAGCGGCACCACCAGCACGAGCACGGTCACGTGCGTGCCGAGCACCGCCGACGCGCCGCTCGCCGCGAGGAACCAGCCGTCCCGCAGCGGCCCGCCGCGTTTTGCCACGCCGGCCGCGCGCCGCGAGGCGGGCTCGGCGGCGTGTCGTGGCGCGCCGCCGGGCACCTGCGCCGGTAGTCGCAGCAGCAGCGCCGCCGAGAGCAGATAGGTGGCCGCGTTGCCGACCACGAGCACCTGGTACGCCCGATGGGTGTCCACCGCCAGCGCGAACCCGGCCAGCGCGGTGCCGGCGCTGATGCCCAGGTTGGCCACCGCGCGCAGGGTGGCGAACGCGTGCACCCGGCCGGTCGGGCCGCCGACCGCGGCGACCAGCGCCGCCCGTACCGCCAGGTTGCCGGCGGCCAGCAGCGCCTCCGGCACCGCCACCACCAGGAACACCGCGAGCGAGTCGACGAGCAGGTACGCCGCCGCGGCGAGCGCCTGGCCCACCTGGAGGGCGGCGCGCAGCGTACGAGGGTCCCACCGGTCGGCCAGCCCACCCAGCGGCACGCTGGCGGTCAGTCCGACCAGGCCGGCGACGGTCAGCCCGGTGCCCACCGAAGTGGCGGAGAGGCCGACGTCCCGGGTCAGGTAGAGCGCGCCGCCGGCCAGCCAGAGCCCGGTGCCGACGGTGTTGGCCAGGGTGGCGAGCGCCAGGGTGCGCAGCGGGCCGGGCGGCGGCACACCCCTCATCGGCGACGGACCGGCCCGGTCGCGGAGCCCTCGGTCATGACGTCCCCATCGGCGGTCATGGCACCGACGCTAGGCGTGGGCGGTCCCTTGTCGTGGCCCGGGACGGCGCGACGCCTGTCACACCGGTCGGCATCGGCGTCCTCCGGCGTCGGGTCCGCTCGGGCGTGTCGCCGACGGCAGACAGTGCCGTGGAGAGCGCCATGACTCAGAGTCATAATTATGACTGTCAGTCATGACGCTCGAAAGCGCACACTTCTGGCGGGAGCAACACGCTGCGTGTTCGTCCCCCGCCCGCGGACTGCCGCGCGGACGCCGGGGACGGTCAGCGGCTGGCCGCGCGCTCCCGTGGGTGCGGCACCCGGACCGACGCCATGCCCGCCGTGTCCCGGTCAGCCGGGCGGCAGCCGTTCGGTGGCGAGGCAGGAGATGAGGCAGCGTTCCTTGGCGTCACCGAGCAGCCGGGCGGTCCAATCGGTGAAGCCGCCGGCGCCGACCTCGTCAACGCCGTCGGACAGGGTGAGACGCAGCGCGGCGGCCCGGTAGTAGCCGCGTCCGCGTTGCCGCTGCGGCTCGTCACGCAGCGGAACCGGGCCGTGGCCGAGCGCCGGGCGGACCGTGTCGGCGAGCCGTTCGCCGACCACGGGGTCGAGTGCCGTGATGTGCATCCGGGGCGCGGCGGTCGGAGCCAGGTCGGCCAGGACCGTACGCCAGAAGCGGAGATGTCGGGTCAGTAACCGGGCCTCGGTGCGACCCGATCCGGTGTCCCGCGCGGTGGAGACCAGCGCGCAGAGCCGGAAGTGCGCGGGCCGGCCGGGGCCGAAGTCCTGTGCGCGGAGCACCCGGTGCATCGAGGCGAGATGCACCTCGTCGGCGTGCCGGCGGCGGTTCGCCGCCTCGACCGCCAGGGCGTTCGTCGGGTCGCTGACCACCTCGGTGCCCCGCATGGTGGAGACGATCCGGTGCTGGCTGACCGGTGCGACGGCGGCGCAGGTGCCAAGCGGCGCAACCGGCGACAGCTCGACACAATGCACGTCGCTGGGCAGCAACGCCCAGATTCGTCCCTCCAGTCGGGACAGTGCGCGCGGGTCGGCGGTTGACGGCCGGACGAACCGATCCTCCTGCCAACGCCGCAGCACCTGCGCCGGACGGACGGCCGTGGCACGGTCACTGGCCACGGCGAGCAGAAGTGTCCGTAGATCCGCCGCGGGGAGACCGGCCAGGGCCGCGCGGGTGCCGGCCGGCATCGCCGACCACACACGGGATTCCGCGGCTGCGTCCATGCGCTCACCCTCGCGTACGCCTCGACGCATGTCCATCGGGTTACGGCGATCCCGCCACGCCAGGTTCAGTGGGCGCCGCCCAGGTTGAGTACCACCACGCCGGCGATGACCAGGGCGGCGCCGACCACCTTGGTCACGCTCAGCGGCTCGCCCAGGAACGCCGCGCCGACCGCCATGATCGCGGCGGTGCCCAGCCCGGACCAGATCGCGTACGCCACGCCGACCGGGACGTCCCGAACCACGAGCGCGAGCAGCCCGAATGCGGCCAGGTAACACGCCACCAGGCCGACCGTCGGCCAGAGCCGGGTGAAGCCGTCGCTCGCCTTGAGCAGGCTGGTGCCGATCACCTCGGCCGTGATCGCGAGGGCCAGGAGCAGGTACGCCATCCGGGGACCGTACCCGGCTGCGACGATCGTGGAGCCGTGGCACCGGATGCGGGGTGCCACGACTCCACGATCGGAGGGACGGATCGCTCAGGAGACGGTGCAGGCCCTGCCGTTCAGGGTGATCAGGGTGGGGTCGGGGTTGGGGGCGGTGGAGCCGGTGCCGTTCAGGCCGAACGTGGTGGACGCGCCGGGAGCGAGCTTCGCGTTCCACGGCAGGTTCTTCGCGGTCACCGTCGCGCCGACCTGGCTGACCTCCGCCGACCAGGCGTGGCTCACCCTCTGGTCGGCGAGGAACGCCCACCGCAGGCTCCACCCGTCAACCGCCTTCGTGCCGGTGTTGCGCACCGTCACCTGGGTGGTGAAGCCGGTCGGCCAACTCCCGTGGGTGGCGTACGAGACCGCGCAGGTGGGCGCCGGCACGGCCGCCGAGTCACCCTGGTCGGCCAGGAACGAGGCGAGCCAGGCCAGCGCCGAGTTCCAGTTGATCGCCACCTCGTTGGTCGCGTACGAGTTGATGTTGTCGACGTAGCAGAACATCGGCGCGCAGCCGGCGAGCAGGTTCGCGGCGTACGGGTCCTGGAGGGCGGCGTTCGGGCCGCCGGCGAGCGAGCCGGCCGGCGGGTTCGGCAGGGCCGGGTCCAACTGGTTGCCGAAGATCCGGCTGTGCTGGTTGTGCGCGTTCTGCTCGCCCCAGCCGGTCACGTACGACATGTTGAGCGCGTTGCGACCGAACAGGTAGTCGGCGCTCTGCACCGCGCCGTCGCGGTACTTCGCGTCCCGGCTCAGGTCGAACGCGGTGGCCAGCACGATCGCGTTGTTCACCAGGTTGCTGTTGCTGCCCCAGACGTACGCGTCGGCGGTGCCCGGCATCGCCAGCCCGTACGCCTGGTCGGCGACCGTGGCCAGGTAGCGGTCCGCGGCGGCGGTGACCGAGGCGCGGATCCGGGTCTTCTCCGCGGCCGGCAACGTGTTCGGCACGGTGGCCAGGTCGAGGCGGCCCAGCGCGGCCACGCTCTGCCAGCCGAACGCGCCGTTCGCGGCGAACACGTCGGCGGTGTGCAGCGGCGAGCCGGTGACGTCGGCCAGGTACGCCTTGTCACCGGTGGTCAGCCACAGCTCGACCGCGGCCCAGTAGAACTCGTCGGTGACGTTGGTGTCGTCGTAGGCGCCGCCGCCGGTGCCGTCGCTGGCCGAGGCGTAGATCGCCGGGTGCGCCTTGGCCGCCGCGTACGCGGTCTTCGCGGCCGTGCCGCAGCGGGCCGCGTAGGCGGCGTCGTAGGGGGCGAACAGCCGCGCGCACTGGGCGGCGACGGCGGCCAGGTTGAGCGTGGCGGCGGTGGACGGCGGGTGCAGCTCGCGCGGCTGCGGGTCGTCCTGCGGGGCGAGTGGCAGGCCGGTCCAGTTCTGGTCGTGGATCTTGTGGTGGACCATCCCGGCGAGCGGCTTGCCGGCCGGCACCTGCATCCGCATCAGGAAGTCCAGTTCCCAGCGGGCCTCGTCGAGGACGTCCGGGACGGCGTTGCCGCGCTCGGGCACCCGCAGCGTGGCGTCGCCGAGGGCCGCGCCGCCGTCGGCGGTCTCCGCGGTCTTGGTCCGCTCGAACGCGTTGAGCAGCTGGTAGGTGGCGATGCCGCCGTTGACCACGTACTTGCCGTGGTCGCCGGCGTCGTACCAGCCGCCGCGCACGTCCAGCTTGTAGTCGCAGACGCCGGGCTGGCAGGGCACGTCGGTGTCGCCCTTGTTGGGGGCGACGTCGAGGTGGCCGGCGGGGCGGGCGTACTCGTCGCCGATCAGGTCGCCGTCGATGGCGATGCCGCTGCGCTGGGCGTAGAAGAACTGGAGCGAGTCGGCGCGCAGCCGGTCGTAGAGCGTGCCGGAGATGTCGAACGGGTGGCTGGTCTCGCCGTCGACGGTCAGCGTGTAGCCGGTGCCGGGCGTGCGGTAGGCGGAGAAGTCGACGGTCTGCACGTTCTGCGCGGAGGCGTCGTCCACCCCGCGCGGCGTGCTCTCACCGCTGGCGACCACGGCTCCGGCGGCGGACTTCAGTTGCCAGCGCAGCGCCTCGGTGGCGTCGGTGACCACGGTGGCGTGCTTCGGCCCGCCGGGCAGGTAGCCGACCTGGTTGACCCGGACCCGCGGGCCGGTGTCCGGCTCGTAGGGCGGGGCCGCCTCGCCGCCGCGCAGCGACACGTTGTCGAGGCAGAACGTCTGCGCCTGGGCGCTGCCGCCGACCTGGAAGATCAGCTGGGCACCGGCGTTGTCGGCCGGCGCGGTGAACGTGGCGCTGACGTGCTTGGCGGTGGCGGTCGCGGTGGCGTCGACGCTCGCGTACGTCGTGTAGGGGGCGCTGCCGAGCTGGAGCACCGCCTTGAGCGCCGCGCCGGGGGTGGCGGAGACGTCGAAGGACAGCTCGTACTCGGCGCCGGAGATCAGCGGCACCGCGTCCTGGCCGATGCCGGCGTCCCACGGGTTGGCGGTGCCGGCGGCGACCGTGGTGCAGAGCCGGCCGTCGGCGACCGCCAGCTCGCCGGTGCCGTAGGAGAACCAGGGGGAGACGCCGGCGCTGAAGTCGCCGTTGCGCAGTTGCTCGGGGGCGTCCGGGGGTACTTCGGCAAGGGCCGGACCGGCGGTGGCGCCGGTGAGGGCCAACGCGGCGGCCGCGGTGAGCGCGACCAGCCGACGACGGGATCGGGTCACGGAGGTTCCTTCCGTGCTCGGGGGCGGGGGAGAGAGAGCACGGGAGCTGGGAGCGCTCCCAATATCAAGCCGATGTTTCCACCGCGTTCCGTCGCTGTCAATCGATCCGATCCGATGGCGGTCCTGCGCCCGTGCGCAGTGAGATTCACCGCGCCACGTACGATGATGGTGATCTCCTAGAGACAACCGAGTCCTCGACCTGGCAGGCTGCGTCCCATGACCCTGAAGCTTCGTTCCGCCGGAGCGAGCGACCGTGGGCTGATCCGCAGCGGCAACCAGGACGCCCAGCACGCCGGTCCCTGGCTGGTCGCGGTCGCCGACGGCATGGGCGGCATGGCGGCGGGCGACCTGGCCAGCCGCATCGCGATCGACGCGATCGCCCCGCTGGACGTGGAGACGCCGGAGGACGCATTGGTCGCCGCGTTGCAGGGCGCCATCGAGCGGGCCACCGTGGGGATCCGCCAGGCGGTCGAGGAGGACCCGGAGCGCCAGGGCATGGGCACCACGCTGACCGCGCTGCTGTTCGCCCGCACCGGCAGCTGCCTGGCGCTGGCGCACGTCGGCGACTCCCGGGCCTACCTGTTCCGCGAGGGCGTGCTCAAGCAGGTCACCCGCGACGACACGTTCGTGCAGATGCTCGTCGACCAGGGCCTGATCACCCCCGACCAGGCGAGCAGCCACCCCCGCCGCGCGGTGGTGACCCAGGCGTTGCAGGGCGACCAGGTCTCCCCGGCGTACGCGACAATGGTGCCCCGCGCCGGCGACCGCTGGCTGCTGTGCAGCGACGGCCTCTCCAACGTGGTCCGCGCCGACACCCTCACCGAGGTCCTCGGGGAGCGCCTGGAACGGGACGCCTGCGCGGCCCGGCTCATCGACCTCGCGCTGCGGGCCGGCGGCCCGGACAACATCACCGTGGTCGTCGCCGACGTCGTGGAGGAGTGAGCCGCGCGGCTCAGCGCCGGCGCGGGCTGGCCCGGCGGGTCGGCTCGGCCGTGGTCGGGTCCTCCGGCCACGGGTGCCGCGGGTAGCGCCCGCGCAGCTCCGCCCGCACCTGGGGATAGCCGCCGCGCCAGAACGACACCAGGTCGGCGGTGACCGCCACCGGCCGGCCGGCGGGGGAGAGCAGGTGCAGCAGCACCGGCACCCGCCCGTCGGCGATCCGGGGCACGTCCCGCCAGCCGAACGTCTCCTGGAGCTTCACCGCGAGCACCGGCGCCGCCGGGTCGGTGTAGTCCACCCGGACCCGTGAGCCGCTCGGCACCGGCAGCCGCTCCGGCGCCAGCTCGTCGAGCCGGGCCACCTGCCGCCAGTCGAGCAGCCGGCGCAACGCCGCGGCCACGTCCACCCGGGCCAGGTCGGCCCGGCGGCGGGCCCGGGCCAGCTCCGGCCCGAGCCAGACCGGCGCGGCGTCGAGCAGCGCCGCGTCGGACACGTCCGGCCAGTCGCCGCCGAGCGCCTGCCGGCAGAAGGCCAGCCGGCGGCGCAGCGCGGTCGCCTCCGGGGTCCACCGCAGCAGCCCCGGCCCCTCCTGCCGCAGCCCGTCGAGCACCGCCGCGGCGACCAGCTCCGGGCCGGGCGCGGCGAGCGGCCGGTCGAGCAGCACGACGGCGCCCAGCCGGACCACCTCCCGGGCCACCACGTCCCCACCGGACCAGGCGACCTCCCGCCCGTCGCGCAGCAGCGCCGCGCCGGCCTCGCGGGCGGTGGCCTCGTCGATCGGCGCGGCCAGCCGCACCCGGGCGGCGGGCGCGCCGGGGGAGCGGTCGGCCACCGCGACGGCCAGCCACGTCGACCCGGCCAGCCCCGACCCGGCCGCCAGCTCCGCCTCGGTCCCGCCCGCCATGAGGTACGCGGACCCGTCGGCCCGCCGCACCCGGGCCAGCCGCTCCGGGTACGCCAACCCGGCCAGCAGCCCCGCGGCCAGATCGTCGGGCAGCGGCCCCGGCCGGCCGCCGGCCTCGTTCGCATCTCGCCCGGGTCGGCCGCCGGTCCTCCCGGAGGCCGGCTGCGGTCGGCCGTCGGCTGACCCGGCGGGCAGCTCCGGCTGGTCGGCGGTCCGTCGCGGTCGGCCGTCGGCCGGCAGAGCCGCGCGCAGGCGGCGTACCTCGGCACGCCAGCGCCCGGTGGCGGCCGGGTCGGTGGCGGCGCGCAGCCGCCGCCACCGGGCCGGCAGGTCGTCCCCGGCGCCGCCCAGCGTCTCCTCGGCGAGCACCGCCACCACCTCGGCGGCCCGGTCGACGCCCACCCGCGACGCGCCGTCGAGAAGCGCCCGGGCCAGCCGGGGATGGGCACCGACCGCCGCGATCGCGCGGCCCCGCGCGGTGACCCGGCCGTCGGCATCGACCGCGCCGAGCGTGGTCAGCGTCTCCCGGGCGACGGTCAGCGCGGCCGTGGGCGGCGGGTCGGGCAGGGCCAGGCCGGTGCCGTCGGGCACGCCCCAGGCGGCCAACTCCAGCGCGAACCCGGTCAGGTCGGCGGTGGCGATCTCCGGCTCGGGCTGCGCGGCGAGCCGGGCGTGTGACGCCTCCGACCAGCAGCGGTACACCGTGCCCGGCGCCTCCCGCCCGGCCCGGCCGGCCCGCTGGGTCGCCGCGGCCCGGGACACCGGCACGGTGACCAGCGCGCCCAGCCCGCGGGCCAGGTCGGTACGCGGCACCCGGCTGAGTCCGGCGTCCACCACCACCCGTACCCCGGGCACGGTCAGGCTGCTCTCCGCCACGGCGGTGGCCAGCACGACCCGCCGCGAGACCCCGGCGGCGCCGGTTCCGGCGCTGGTCGCTGGCGTTCCGCCGGCTCGGGAGCTTCCGCCTCCCGCGTCAGCGGCTTCGGCGGCAGGCGCTCCGGTCGGTGCCAGCGCCGCGTCCTGGGCGGCCGCGGAGAGTCGACCGTGCAGCGGCAGCACCGCGACGGTGTCGCGCAGGTCCGCCAGCCGCCCGGCGACGGCCGCGATCTCACCGGCACCGGGCAGGAAGACCAGCACGTCGCCGGCGCGTTCGCGCAGCGCCCGGCGGACCGTGGCGGCCACGTGGTCCAGCAGCGCCGGGTCCACCCGGCCCGCACCCGCCGGGACGACCGGACGCGGTGGCGGCGTCCACACCCGCTCGACCGGGTGCAGGGCGGCCTCGGCCCGCACGATCGGCGCGGGCTCGTCACCGCCGAGCAGCGCGGCGAACCGGTCCGCCTGCGGGGTCGCGGACATCGCGAGCAGCCAGAGGTCGGGACGCAGGGTGGCCCGGGCCTCCACACTGAACGCCAGTGCCAGATCGGCGTCGAGCTGACGCTCGTGGCACTCGTCGAGCAGGATCGCGCCCACCCCGGGCAGCTCCGGGTCGTGGTGCAGTCGGCGTACCAGCAGACCGGTGGTGACCACCTCGACCCGGGTACGCGGTCCGCCGCGGCGCTCGCCGCGTACCGCGTAGCCGATCCGTTCACCGACCCGCTCGCCGAGCAGGGCGGCCATCCGGTGCGCGGCGGCGCGGGCGGCCACCCGCCGGGGCTGGGCGATCACCACCCGCCCGGCGACCGCGTCCGCGACCGCGAGCGGCGCGGTGGTGGTCTTGCCGGTCCCCGGTGGCGCCACCAGCACGCCGACGCCCCGCTGCCGCAGCGCGGCGACCAGCGTGGGCAGCACCGGCCGGACCGGCAGGTCGAGGGACACGTCAGCGAGCACGCCCCCACTCTCGCACCTGCGCAAGGAGGGGCCCCCTGTTAACGCCTCCGGTAGAGGTAGGGCCCCCTGTTGACGCCCGAGGTGGAGGTGCCGGCCGCACCTGCCGCGACGATCGTCAGCGGCCCCGGTTGTCAAGCCCCGCGCCAGGACGAGTGAGAAGGGGCCCCCTCTCTACCGGAGGCGTTAACAGGGGGCCCCTCCTTACACGCCGACCGCTAGTAGGTGCCGTCGAGCTGACCGCGCAGCTTGGTCAGCGCCCGGGCCAGCAGGCGGGACACGTGCATCTGCGAGACACCGATCTGCTCGGCGATCTGCGACTGGGTGAGGTTGCCGTAGAAGCGCAGCGTGAGGATCTTCTGCTCGCGCCGGTCGAGCGTGGCCAGCGCCGGGCCGAGGGCGACCCGCATCTCGGCCAGCTCGAACTCGCCGTCCTCGCCGCCGAGCAGGTCGCCCAGCTCGGTGGCGCGCTCGCCGTCCCCGGTCGGGGTGGACAGCGACACCGCGTTGTAGGCGCGGGCGCCCTCCAGGCCCTCCAGCACCTCTTCCTCGGTGACCTTGAGGTGGGCGGCGATGTCGGCGACCGTGGGCGAGCGACCGAGCGTCTGGAGCAGCGTGCTGTTGGCGTCGGAGATCGCCAGGCGCAGCTCCTGGAGCCGGCGCGGCACCCGAATGTCCCAGGTGCGGTCGCGGAAGTGCCGCTTGAGCTCGCCGATGATGGTGGGGATGGCGTAGCCGGCGAAGTCGACGCCGCGGGACGGGTCGAACTTGTCGATCGCCTTGATCAGGCCGATCGCGGCGGTCTGGGTCAGGTCGTCGTTGGGCTCGCCGCGACCGCTGTAGCGGTGGGCGAGGTGGTTGGCCAGCGGCAGCCACGCCTCGATGGCGCGGTCGCGCAGGGCGGCCCGCGAGGGGTGGTGCGCCGGCAGCGCCGCCATCGCGTCGAGCAGGGCGGCGGCGCTGCCGGTGCGGCTGTCGAGCTTCGCGGAGCCGGCCGGTCTGGTTGTCGCCGGGGCGCTCATCGTGTGGGCGGTCATGGTGGTCCTCCCTGCACCTCGTCCGCGGAGAAAAAAGAAGAGACGCTTAGGTTCATGTTTAAGTGGTCCGTTCGGGAGCAACCGTAACCTGTTCGGTCGAAAAAAAGCCAGCCGAAAGTACGATGCACTTAAGGTGCATCAGGTTAGAAAAACCCTGAACGAGAGCATAATCGGCGCAGATGGTCCGCCGAACGGTCAAGGGAGAACCCGACAGGTGGCGGGCACTGTCGACTTTCTGTCGTTGTCCCGCCGATGGGACCGCCCGTAGCGTCCGTGTGGACACGTCTACGGAGGCACCGTGCTGGATCCCGCCGCGCCGCAACTCGTCATCAACGCCCGGACGCTGCTGTTCAGCTGGCTTCCGGCGGACCCCGACGCGGCCGCGGCGTTGGTTCCCGCCGCGCTCTGCCCGCATCCGGAGCGGCAGGTCTTCTCCTGCCAGTACGTGGTCGACGACGAGACGCAGACCTCGGGCTTCGGCGCCTACTCGCTGACCTACCTGGGCGTCTCACTGGCGGGCATGGCGCCACCGGACGGGGAGACCCCGGGCGGCTGGTGGGCGCACTACCTGGCGTCGAGCACCCGGGTCCGGCAGTACGCCGCCGCCCGTGGCGCCCCCGCCACGGAGGGCGTGACGCGGCTCGAGCTGCGGGGCGGCCGACTCACCGCGGAAACCTGGGCCGACGGCCGGCCGCTGATCCGGGTCACCGCCCGGGCCGGTGACACCGGCACCGCGGCCCACAGCGGCCACCACCGCTACCTCACCCGCCGCGACGGGGAACTGGTCGTCACCGACTATCCGTACGTGGCCGAGCCGGTCTCGCCGTTCGAGGTGGAGTCGGTGGAGTTCCTGGTGCCCGAGCACCCGGTCTACGCGCTGCGCCCGGCCAACCCGCTGCACGTCTGCTGGGGGTTCTACTCACCCCGGGTGTCCTTCGCCTACCCGGCCCGACCGGAATTACCGGTCGAGCCGAAGCCGGGTCACCAGGTGCCGGCGCGCCGGGCCCGCAGCGGCCTGCCGTCCGGGTCGTAGACGAGCCGGTACGCCGGCAGTGCCCAGACCCGCGTACGCCAGGGCAGTCGTTCGGGGCGGTGCGGCCGCAACCGGCCGGGCGGACGGGGTCCGACGCGACCGCCGGCGTGCCAGCGGTCGAGTGCCTCGGCCGCCGCGTCGATCGCCGCCACCGCGTCCGCCGGGTCCAGCAGGTCGTCGTCCTGCGCGCCGTCCGGATCGCGGTCCAGGTGCTCGCGCCACAGCCGCAGTCGCAGGTCGCGGGCGAAGACGCGGGCGCCGTCGCCCAGCCCGGCCGGGTCGACGGGCGCCCGCTCGTCGCGGGTGTCGTCGAGCACGGCGCAGGACAGCTCGCTGTCGTGGGTCCAGGAGCGGCGGTTGAAGTTGTCGCTGCCCACGCTGGTCCAGACGTCGTCCACCACGCAGACCTTGGCATGCACGTAGACCGGGTTTCCCTCGTGGTTCTCCACGTCGAAGACGTGCACCCGTGCCGGAGCGGCCCGTTGGCACAGTGACAGCGCCTGCTCGCGGCCCACCATGTTCGGCGGCAGCGCCAGCCGGCCGTCTACGTCGGGATGCCGGGGCACCACGGCCACCAGGTGCAGTTCCGGATGCTCGCGCAGGGCCTGGGCGAACAGCTCGGCCACCTCGGTGGACCAGAGGTACTGGTCCTCCAGGTAGATCAGCCGCCGGGCCCGGCGGACCGCCTTGGTGTAGCCGCGGGCCACGGTGCGCTCGCCGTCCGGGGCGAACGAGTAGCGCGGGCGGACCGCCGGGTAGGTGCGCAGCACCTGCACGTGGTGCGGGCCGAGCGGCGGCGGGTCGGCCGGCTGCGCGGGCAGCGGGTCCGGGGTGAGGTCCGAGTCGCGCATCCGGTCCCGCAGGTAGGCGAACGGGTTCTCCGAGTCCAGCGGCATCGGGTCGGTCCACCGCTCGCGGAACGTGGTGTCGAGCGCGCCGACCACCGGGCCGCGCAGCGCGAGCTGCACGTCGTGCCAGGGTGGGGTCGGGCCGTACCGGGGGGACATGCCCACCGCCTGCGGGTCGCCGGCGTGCGTGGCGTCGTCCCGGCGGCTGTGGCACAGGTCGATGCCGCCGGCGAACGCGACGTCCCGGCTCGGGTCGTCGGGGCGGCGCAGCACCACCAGCTTCTGGTGGTGCGAGCCGCCGCGCCGGACCCGCTGGTCGAGCAGCACCTCACCGCCGGCCGCGCGGAGCGTCTCGCTGAGGTCGCGGTTCTCCGCCTCGCTGTAGGAGAGGGGGTCGAGGTGGGAGCGCCAGATCAGCCCCTTGACGATCACCCCGCGCTGGGCGGCCCGGGCGAAGAGTTGGACCACGGTCGGCCCGTCCGGACGCATCAGCTCGTCCGGGTCGCCGCGCCAGTCGGTGAAGAACAGGTGGTCACCGGCGCGCAGTGCCTCCACCTCGCTGACCAGCCGGTCGAAGTACGCGGCGCCGTGAATGAGCGGCTCGACGAGGTTTCCATCGGTCCAGACGGGTAACTCGGACCTCGGGTTGGCGCGTTCCTGTGCGGTGAGAAACCAGTCCCGCAAGGTCACGTTTCCATCCTCCCGAGGTCGATGACGTCCTCACACGGTAGGACCCCCGGTCGGGCCCCGCACCACGACGCAGCAGGTCGGCGGCGGTGGCATGCGCCTGGGGTACCCCGGACCCCTGGACCCCGAAACTCAAGGAGGCACCGACATGCCCGCCGAGACGACGAACACCGTGACCGACGGCCGCGACCGGGCGGTGGAGGGGGAGCGGGGTGCGCTGGTGGCGGTCCTGTTGATGGTGATCCTCGGGGTGGCCGGGATCTTCGCCGTCTCCTGAGCCGCCCGGGCGCACCGGCGAACCGGAGCGCCCGGGCGTTCTCCACCGGGTCAGGGGCGGTCGCCCGGGCCGTCGCTGTGCGGCACCCGCCCGCTCGGAACCACCCCGAGCCGGCCGGCCTGGAAGTCCTCCACCGCCTGGATCAGCTCGGCCCGGGTGTTCATCACGAACGGGCCGTAGTGCGCCACCGGCTCACGGATCGGTTGCCCGCCCATGAGATACAGCTCCAACGTCGGGGTGTTGCCGTCCTGCGTGCGGTCGGCGGTGATCCGCAGCGCGTCGCCGGGCCCGTGCACGGCGAGCTGGCCGAGCCGGATCGGCTGCCGGTCGGTGCCCACCGTGCCCCGGCCGGCGAGCACGTAGACCAGCGCGTTGAAGTCGGCCCGCCAGGGCAGGCTCAGCTCCGCGCCGGGCTGCAACGTCACGTGCGCGATGGTGATCGGGGTGTGGGTCGAGCCCGGACCCCGGTGCCCGGCGACCGCACCGGCGATCACCCGGATCAGGCCGCCGCCGTCCGGCGTGGTCAGCAGCGCCGACTCCCGGCCGCGGATGTCCTGGTAGCGCGGGGCACTCATCTTGGCCACCCGGGGCAGGTTGACCCAGAGCTGCAGGCCGTGGAACAGGCCGCCGCTCATCACCAGGTGCTCCGGCGGCGCCTCGATGTGCAGCAGGCCGCTGCCCACGGAGATACCTACAGACGCACATGGAAAGTCGGGCATACAGCAAAAAGCCCCGCACCCGGGGAGTCCGGGGCGGGGCCTGCGGCCGAGCGGGTCAGACGACCCGCCGCACCTGCTTCTGACGGAAGCAGCGCGGCTCGTACCCGCCCAGGTCGACGGCGACCCACTCGGCGAACGTCTCGACCACCTCGCCCGACAGGCCCTCACCGTCGATGATCTCGACCCGGTCACCGAGGACGGCCGGCTTGCGACGGGCGACCTCGGCGGCCAGAACCTCGGCGGCCCAGTCGTAAGCCAGGTTCTCGCTTACCAGGCGGCGGACGACGGTCACGGCGTGCGCCAGCTCGCCATCCGAGAGGTTCGCGGCGGCGCGGGCAGCGGAAGCCTTGGCGGCCCGGATGTCGGCGGCGGTGACGGTGGCGGTCATGGGTGGCTCCTTCGGTAGGGCCGGCGTTCCGGCGTTGAGATCAGACTAGATGCGTGAGTCGACTCGCGCAAGTATCGAAACGAAAACGCCCGCCCCGGGGGAGTCCAGGGCGGGCGCTCTCGACGTTGGTCACGCGTCAGTGCTGACAAGCTCCAACTTCGGCGGGCTCGACGGCCTCGGGGCGGTGGCCTTCAACGCGTCGCGCAAGGCCCATCGGGACATGCCGAGCATCGTCGCGATGTGCTGCTGCGTCCGGTCGGGGTTCTCCGTCTTTAGCAGCTCGGCCAGCGCGCGAGTTTGCGTCGCCGGACGGCCGCCCGACGGGGCCGGCGGGATCGCGACGGCGGTCGTCAGGATGTCCGGCGTGTTTGGCTCGGCCGGGGCCTCAGTCATCGCCGGGACAACGGCCGGCGCGGGGGTCGGGAGAGGGTCTACGGCGGGCTGGACGGGCTCGGGGGTGTCCTCGGTAGGGGCCGGGGGTTGCGGGCGCTCCTCGGGCCCCTCATCAGGGGTTGCGGGGGTCGTCTCACGCATCGGGGCCTGCGCGGGGTCGGCCGCAGCGAGTGCCCGCTTCCGGGCGGTGAGGATCATCGCGGCCGAGCAGACAGCCAGCAGGCCGTCAATCGCCACCGGGCCCAGGACGACCGTCACCGCGTCTTCGCCGTAGTGCGCGAACAGGCCGGACAGGTGCCGGTAGGACACGATCGCGGCGACCAGGGCGACCAGGCCCACGCCGACGAACCGCAGCAGCGCGTAGCCGGCACCCTTCGGGAAGGCGACCCGCGCTAAGACCTCGATACCGACGAAGAGTAGGACCGGCCACGCGACCGAGAAGACGACCTTCAGCCAAGACGGATCGCCAGCGATGTAGGAGTGTGCGACGTTCGCCGCGACGGACAGCGCGCCGCCGAGGATCGCGCCGAAGTAGGCCCAGCCGCGCCCCGTCGCCTTCACTTCACGCCTCCGTTCTGGCCGGTGCGAAGCCGGGCCTTTAGCTCTTCGCGCTCGCGGATCTCGCGGGCGGCCGGCGTCTCGGGGCGGACGGCGTCGGCGAGCGCGCCAAGGAAGTCACGGATGATGCGGAGCTTCACGAGGTGTCCTTTCGGGAGATAGGGGAGAGGCTTCAGGCGGCCGAGGTCGGGACGGTCCAGCCGCAGGCGCGACGGGTCGGGCGGCCGGTGCCGCGCTTGCCGGGCTTCGGCCAGGTGAACTCGACGTGTCGGCAGACCCAGGCGTCCAGGGTTAGCCGGGCGGGCTGGCCGCAGTGCTCGGGGATGCGGTCCGGGTGTGGGTACGGGGCTTGCGACCCTGCGGCCGGAATGTGGACGATCGAGCGCTGACACGAGCAGCGGAAGTCGTGATCTTTCAGCGAGAGCGGGTCGATGCCGTGCGCCGCGTAGCCCTTGACGACGCACGTCGCGCCCCGGTCTTCAGGCGAGCACATCGCGCGGCCGGTCGTCGCGGAGCGGTACAGGTCGTTCTCCGCGTCCATCGCGACGGGCTGCGCGCACCACTGGCATACGCCGACGGAGGCGAGGTAGGGGCCGGGCACGATTTCGACGCCGTAGCGGTTGACGGCGGTCGCGGTCGGGGCGAGGGTCACGGACTGTCCTTTCGGGATGGGAGGGGCTTCAGGCAGCCGAAGCCGGGCGGCGGGCCATCAGGTCGCGCTGAATGTCGAGCGCCACGGCGCAGACCTCGCGGCCGATCTCCAAGCCCTCTGCGCGGGTCGCGCCAGCGGCAATCGCTTCGTTCGCCAGGTCCACGGCGACGCGGGCGGTGACGGTGCGCAGACCCTCGCCGGCCTCCAAGCCGTCGTAGATCGCGTCCACGGCCCGGAACATCAGGCGCTGGTGGGCGGTGGCGGCGTAGTAGGTGGTCGTCACGGCGTGCTCCTTGCGTGGTTTCCGGCGGTGTATAAACGAGAGTACATGCGTGAGTCGGCTCGCGCAACACGAAGGCCCCGCGCCCGGAGGAAATCCAGGTCACGGGGCCTTGCGTCAGGGGTGGATCGGCCGCACGGGGCAGGTAGCCGCGCCGTTCTTCAACGCCCACCGGCCGGCCGGCTCGTAGCCGATCGCCGCCAGCGCGGCGGCCAGCCGGGACGGGGCGTCCGTAGCGCCGTCGGCGGCGGCCGGCGGTACGGGGCCGGTGCGGTCGCCTGCGGTGATCTCGCTTCCGGGCGTCACGCGGCCGGCGGCGTTCAGGCTTACCGAGGCCCAGACGATGCCAGCCGGCGCGGGGAGCGGGTCCGGGTCGGGGGAGTCCGCGGTGACCTCCTCCGGTGTGGGCGTGGCGGCGAGGAAAACCCGTGTCGTTGGCCCGGCGATGATCTCGCCGAGGTCGGTCACGACGCCCCGCTTGCGCCCGGCCTTGTAGAGCGCGGTCACTGCGGCGACCTGTACGAAGTCCGTCGTCTTCGCCAGCGCGACCGGCCCGGGGGAGGCGTCGACCAGGATTCGCGCGCCCACCTCCAAGGCGCTCACGGTCGTCTGTTCCGTCATTCGTGCTCCTTCCGCGCCGCTCACGCGACGCCCATCGGCTCTTTGTTGCAGGGGCAGATCGGGGCTCCGTACTCGTCGAGCCATTTCCGGGTTGTCCGCGCGGTGTAGCCGCAGTCACCGCACTCGCACTTGATCATCCGGGTTGACTGCTTCTTCTCGCTGCCGCTGACCAGGCTCAGCCGGCCATGCGGGAAGTCGCCTAGGGTCTTCGCGATCGCGGCCAGCCGCCCGGCCAGCTCGTCACCCGCGACGGTGGCGGTCATCTTGCCCGTGAGGCCGATGGCCTTCGCGATCTTCACGAAGCGGCCCTTGTGCTGGTTCGCGCAGTCGTCCACTGCGTGCACCAGCTCATGCGCGAGCGTCGCGAGGATGTCGGCCGGCTTGTCCAGCACGGGCGAGATGAAAATCTGCGCGACCTTGTCACCGGCGAGGCCGGTCGGCCAGCACTGCCCGATCGTGGCGTTCTTCTTGCCCTTGCCGCCGGGCCAGCCGACCGACACGCGCACGGTCGGGATCGTCTCGCCCACCTCCGCGAAGAGCGGGCGCATGGCCTCGACGGCTGCGGTCAGCCATTCCTCGCGGGTGCCGTAGGTCGTCGTCATCGGGGGCTCCTTCGCTGTCCGGGGTGCGTGTAAACGACCGTACTTGCGCGAGTCGTATCACGCAAGTCCGCGAGTCGACACGCGCGGGGTCGACCAACGGCCCGGGGTGTCCGGCGTCAGGCCGGCCCCGATGCCATCCCGCATGTAGCCCGCATATTTCGCGTAGCCGCGCTCCGCTGCCGCCAGGTGAGCCGCAGAGGCACCGGAGGCACGAAGGTAGGCCAGGCGGCCGGCCTTCACCTCGCGGGCCTCTGCGGCGTGCTCTGCGAGCGTCACCCGGCGGTGCGCGCCGGCCCGGAGCATCCCGAGCCGGATCGCCAGCGCACCCGGGCCGGTCGCCCGGCAGGGCCCGCACTCGCACCCGGTCAGCTCGTCCACATACAGAGCGAAGTCAGCGCGCGTCGTAGTCACGGGTAAATCCCCACGGCTCGTCTTCCAGCTCGGCCCGCCACTGCCGCAGCGGTTGCCGATAGCGCTCGCGGTACAGCGCCGGGTACGTCAGGAGAAAGCCGGTGTTCTCCATCGACTGCGAGCCGTCCCGGCGCGGGGCGTAATCCTCGGTGCGCTCTGCCTCGCCCTCGGCGGCGTGCCGGCTGCGGTAGGGGATAGGGGCAACGCCCACCGTGCGGTGTTCCCCGGTGATCTCCCGGACGATGGCGGCCAGCTCGGCGCGGGCCTCGGGTGACTCCCACCCGGTAGGCACCTCCGCAGCCTCGCGCCGTTCGCGCCAGTACGTCCGGAGTCGGGCCCAGAGCCTCACCGACGCGTCCCGGGCCGGGCGGGAAGACCGGTCAGCTCCTCGCGCATCCGGTCGGCGTGGGCGGCGTCCAGCTCGTCCCGCTCCTCGAAGGTCATCAGGTCGTACTCCTCGCGTGCCTCGGGGGTGCGGACGATGTCGGCGTCGAAGAGGTCCATTGGGCGTTTCCTTCCGTGATGTGTGGGACGTTGGGCAAGTCGGCCAGTCGGGGCCGAGGTGTTCAGGCACCCCGACCCCGACTTGCGCGATACGACTCACGCACCAAGCGCGACGCGCATCTTGTCCAGGGCCCGCGTGCGGGTGCGCTGAATCTTCAGCCGGCCGAAGCCGCCGAGGCGGTGCCCAATCTCCGCGTCCGGGACGGTGTCGTACTCCGCGAAGCCGTAGGCCAGTCGGCACACGTCGGCCTCGAAGTCGTTCACAGCCCGGAAGGCGAGGTCCACCAGCACGCGGTCTTCCGCATCGGCGATCTCGCGCGGCCCGGTTACCTCTCCGACGACCGTCGTCGCGGCGTCGCCCCCGTTGATCTCTACTTCCAGATCAAGGGACTCGTCCGCCCGGACGGCGGCGAGCACGTCATAGAACCGATCCGTCGCCAGCTCGAAAGTCGGAGCGATGCGCGCGGCCTCGGCAACGTCCCCGTTCGCGGCCTTCATGACGTTGAAGAACCGCCGCAGCGTGCGCGCCGGCACCGTGAAGCCGTTAGAAGCGTCCGACGCGGCCTCGGTCATCGCGTCGTGAAGACGCACGCGCATCTTGCCGGCCAGGCGGTCCGACTTCTCTGGGTCGTGCGCCGCGATGACTTCCAGGAACCCGAGAAGCGCGGTCTGCCGGGCATCGTCCAGGGACAGCAGCGCGGCGTACTGCGCGGCGGCCGAGTTCAGCGCCGGGACGTACGCGGTGAAGAGCCGAAGCTGAGCCTCACTGTCGCCCTTCTTCGCTGCAGCGATGGCGGCAACCTCCTCGGCGACGGTCAGGCGGACGGCCGGAACAGTCCAAAGCGCATTGAAAGCGGACATAGTTACCCTCCAAAGGGTGTGAGAAGCCCGCCGGGTGTCACTGGCAGTAGTCGAACAGGTGTTCGGGAAAACCCGCGTTAAGGAGAACTTAAGACGCGCGAGTCGACTCACGCAAGTGCAGCGGGCAGGGAGTGAGAGAGTCCGATACGAGGGAGGCACGAACAGGACAAAGGCCCCGGGGGGAAATCCCGGGGCCTTCGTTTTCCCAGCTAGGTCATGCGGTAAGAGAATCGGGCAGAGCGGCAGTGAAGGGCACGCGCGGGACGCCTAGAGCGGATGCGGCGACGACTTCCCAGAGGTGATCAGAGCCCGGCAGGGTCACCAGTAGATCGGACGCGGCAAGCGACGCCATGTCGTCCTCCACTACAGACAGTAGCTCCCGGGCGTCGGCCGTGTCCGGGTGGACCCAGCCCGGAGCAATGACCGAGTGTCCGTCGGCGGTCAGCGAGTCGTAAGCCGCGCTGAAGCGCGCTCGACGCTCCTCCGGCGTGCCCGTGGACGGCCCAGCGAGGTACACGCATAGCGGCCGGAGTCCCGTCAACGGGACTTCTCGGAGATCACCCCAGGACCCACTAACCATGTTCGATGTCCTCCCCGTGCCATGGCGTCAACGCCTGCTCGACGCCCTGGCGAACTTGCCGCAGAGCAATTAAGGCCCTGTTAAGGGTGTGGCCAGAGCGTACTACCTGGTCACGGAGTTGCAAGCGATGCGGATCAAGAGTGATGTCCGCCGTAGGCTCACTCCTCCGATTCTTCATCCGTTCGGCCGTGTCCTCCCTCGGCCGAGCGACCGGGGCTGAGGTCCACTGCGCATCCATCGCCGCAGGTAGAACGCCTTCCAGCGCCGCCAGCTCGTCCCTCACTGCGGTGACCAGGTCGACCATGCGAACCGCGTCACGGTCCATGTCCAAATCAGCCGGCTTCATGCCGAATCCCTCCGGGTGTCAGTTGTCTCATGCGTGGTCACGCAGGGTCAGAACGGAGCCCCGTACGCTGCGCCCCACGACGCCCCGACCACCTCAGGGTCACTTGCGATGCGGACGCCGTAGAAGTCGCTCTCCATCACGCGGCCGATCTCGCGGATAACCTCTTCGGCGTCCGCCTCCGGGGCCTGCGCGATCAGCTCGTCATGCACGGGCAGCAGCAGGTGATCGCCCAGGCCGGCATCGAAGATGTCGACGATGGCCTGCGCCAGCAGGTCCCGCGCCGTCGACTGGACGACGTAGTTCGTCGCCGCGTAGAGCCGGTCACGGTCGAGCGGGAGATGCCGGCCCGCCGGGGTCACGACCTCCTTGCGGCCGTATTCCGCCCGGTTGACCAGCCGGCGCGAGTAGCGCTTGATCCCCGGGAAGGTCGCGTCGTACGCCGCCAGCGCGCCCCGGACGGACTCCATGTCCGCGCCGGTCTGCCGTGCGATCGTTGTCGCGCCACCCCCGTAGACCTTGCCGAAGCCGACGGCCTTCGCGATCTTCCGGTGTTGCTTGGTGAAGTCGGGGCCGAAGACCTTCTCAGCCGTGAAGCTGTGCAGGTCAACGCCGTCCGCAATCGCCTTGATCATCGTCTCGTCGCCGGACAGCGCCGCGAGCACGCGCATCTCTACGGCCTGGTAGTCGGCCGCGATGATGCTCTGTCCCGGGTCCGGGATGAACGCCCGCCGTACCCGCCAGTCCGACGACGGGAGCTGCTGAAGCGGAGGCCGGGACACCGACATGCGCGCCGTCCGGGCCTGAAGGGCGCCAATCGACGGGTGTAGTCGGTCTTCCGAGTCGCGCAGCTCCAAGAAGGCATCCGCGTAGGCGGTCGCCCACTTTTCCGAGCGCTTGCTTCGCACGACCGCGTCGGCGAGCGGGTTCGGCGTGCGTGACTCGGTGCGCTCCCACTGAAGGTTGAGATCCGCCAGCGGCAAGAGCACGCCCTTATCGACCTTCGCGGCACCGCTGGCGGTCGTCTCGGTCAGCTCTTCGCCCATGGCCTGAAGCGCCGTCGCGACCTGCGCGGTGCTGTTGACGTTCTCCACCCCGTAGCGGCGGGCGACCTGTTTAAACTGGTCGGCCTCGGCCAGCAGGTCCGCGCGCAACTTCTCGACGTAGGGGATGTCCAACCGCATCCCGCGCCGCTGAAGGATCGCGAGAAGCACCTGAAGGTGCAGCTCGAAGCGGCTCAGGTGGTCCAGGCCAACATCGCGCACCATCGGGCCCAGCTCCCGGAAGAGCCGGTGTGTGTAGACGACGTCCAGGCCGGCGTAGCGCACATACGTTTCGTGGTCGATGGGGATGCGGGCGAAGCCGGTAGCCTTCGTGAAGCCGAGCGACCGGAAGACCGCGGTGAGCCCGTCGGCCGTGTCGACCGCGTTCGGGTCGACGTAGACCGCGCTGAGCGGCTTCAGCGAGAGGCCGATACCGCCTTCCTGCGGGGCGCGCGGATCGAGCAGGTGCGCGGCTACGCGGGTGTCGAACGACCGGGCCCCGAGGTCTTCCAGCGGAATGCCTAGGTGCCGGTCGAGCACCAGGGCGTCATAGGTGAAGTTGTGAAAGACGTAGTGCCGGGGCCGGGCCAGCGCTCGCCGGATGTGCGCGGCGAAAAGGTCGGCTTGCAGTACCCACGCCTCACGCGAGTTGCCGATCTGCACCAGGCGCAGGCGGTGCCCGGGGGAGTAGATGTCAAGGCCGGTCGTTTCGGTGTCGACCGCGAGCACCTTGTCAGGGCCGGCAATGAACGCCTCGAAGCCCATCAGGTCGGCGGCCCGCTCGGGGAAGTGGATTGCGCACGTCTCCCCGGCCACCTCGTGAGTCAGAGTCAGCACGAAGGCTCCTTTCGGGTAGCGGGAAGGGCCGCCCTCCGTCGCGGGAGAGCGGCCCTTCGGGCGGGTCGGGGAAGGTCAGCCGGCGCAGGCACCGCCGCAGCAGCCGGCACCCTCGGGGCGCGGCTCGTTCGGGTCGACGTCCGGGGCGTCCGGGTCGACAGCCGGCGGACGGACCTCGTCCGGCGCACCGCCGAGGAAGTCGGCCGGCTCCCACATCCCCGTCAGCTCTGTCGGAGGCGGGCACGCCGCCTCGGGCGCAGGGTCACCGCAGACGTTCGCGGTGAAGAGCGGGCACGCCTGGCACCCACCAGTCACGCCGCAGTCCTCGGCCGGTGTGGTCACGCCGCCTCCTCGATGCTCAGGAGGGGCGTACCGGGCCGGTTGTGAACCTCGGCTAGCGTCGCGGCCACGAAGGCGAAGGCGTCGGCCTCGGCGGCGGTTAGGAGGAAGGTCGACTCGGCGACATCCTCGCCGGACACGGCGACTAGGTAGGGCTTTCGTTCCAAGGCAGGGCTCCTAGAAGATGTCGTCCAGCGAGGGGCCGGAACTCGGGACGTCACTAGACGAGTCGGCCAGCGGGCTATCCGCTGTTCGCTCTTCGTCCGGAAATTCCGGGGCATGGTCGTCAACCGCGTCCGTCTGCCGGGCCCGCCGCAGGCCGAGAAAGACGATGCCGGCGGCCTCCTTCTTCTTGACCGCCCCGCGCTCTTCCAGCGCCGCGAAGAACGCCCGCCGCGTCCAGCGCTCCTTAGCCGGCAGGTTCTCGTCGTCGGCCCACTGCTGGTATGCGTCCCAGACGAGCTTGCCGGTGACCTTGCCGTCGGAGTCCATGACGAAGACGCCGGGCAGCAGGCCGGTAAGGGCGTCGCTGGTCTGCCGGTATTCCTTCGTCGCGTTGACGATGGCGGGCGGGTCGCCCAGGCCGTCCCGATACCATTCCTGCGCCCCGCGCACGGCCCACGCCAGGATGCCGGCCGCCTCGGCAAGCAGCTTCTCGCCGAGCTTGTGATCCCGCTCGGACGGCGCGAAATAACGCTCCCAGGGGATCAGCTTCACCCGCCGCCACAGGCCCTCATCCTGCCCGCGAAACTGCGGCTTGAAGTTGGTCGCCAGCATCAGGAGGAACGTCGGGCGGAACTCGAAGAACTCCTTGCGCATGAACCGGGCCGAGATCGAGTCGCGACCCGTGACCCGCTTCAGCACCGCCTCAGCCATCGGGCGGCCCTGCTCACCCTCGGCAGCGAAGACCAGGCGGGCACCCTTCAGCGCCGCGAGGTCGTTCGGGATGCCGCCGCTCGACTTCTCCTCGAACGTGCTGAAGGGCGTCGTCACGGTCAGCTCGCGGAAGACCTCCGTCAGTGTGTCCGTGAAGACCGACTTGCCATTGGCACCCGTGCCCCAGAGCACCGCGAACGCCTGTTCGTCGGTCTGGCCGGTGATTCCATAGCCGACGAGCCGGCGCATGTAGTCGGGCAGGCCGGCGTGCCGGGCGTGCGGGAAGACCTCGCGGAGGAAGGCTTCCCACCGGGGCGCGGTCGCGGCCGGGTCGTAGTCCAGGTCAACGCGCCGGGTCAGCAACAGATCGGGGTCGTGCGGCCCGAGCTGGCCGGTACGCAGGTTGACCACGCCGTTTCGGCAGGCGAGCAGGTGATGGTGCTTGTCGAACGATTCCAGGTCGGCGGCCACGCCCCGGAGGGCCTTCAGCTCGCGCACCATGGCGTCGATGCCCTTGGAGCTGTTCGCGTTCTTCGCGAACGCCTTCAGCTTGCCGACTCGCGCCCGGAGTTTCTTCGCCTCGCCCGCCGGGTCGCCCGCCCCCTCGATAGCGTCCAGCTCGGCGGCCAGCTCGGCGGCTTCGGCCCAGATCGAGCCGGCGACCTCTTGCGCGGCCGTGCGGACCTCGTCCAGCTTGTCCGGTCGCCACACGCCGCCCGCGAGGATGAAGAAACCCGCCTCGGGGGAGTAGCGGACGCCGGAGCCGGCGGCCTCGAAATGCTCCTTCAGCCGGCGGGCCGACGCGACCTCGGTCAGGTCCGCATCCGTCCAGGCGTCCACCCGCACGGCCACACCGGACAGCGACGGGGCCGCCGCTACGGACCGGATGAAGTCGGCCGCGAACGCGTCGGGGTTGCGGCCCCGCCAGTCGGTCAGGTCGTCGCCGTCGCGCGGCGGGCGGACCTTGCGCACCGGAACGCCCAGCTTCGCCAGGCCGGCGGCCAGCACGCGGGCGAAGCCGTCCCCAGCGGGGTCCGCGTCGCCGCAGATGACGACGGGGCGACTGCCGACCATGCGCGCGATGTCCTCGGCCACGGTCGCCGCCAAGCCGGCACCACGCACAGCGATCGTGTCATAGCCCGCAGCGGACGCGGTCAGTCCGTCGCCGGGGCCCTCCGTGACGACGACCTCGGGCCATCCGGTCGCGGACGGGAACCAGGCGAGCTTGGTCCAGCTCTCGCCCTCCGGGCTCTTCGCCCCGAGCCAGCGCACCTTGGCGGCCGGGTCCAGGGCGCGGGCCTGGTAGCCGCGCGGTACGCCCTGCTCGTCGCGGAACGGCACAACCAGGCGCGGCCCGCCGCCCAGGCCCACGGCGTAGCCGAGGCCGAGCCGGGAGAGGTCGCTCTCGTCCAGGCCGAAGCGGTCCCGGGCGTACGCGGCGGCCTCGTCCCCGCCCGTGAGCAGGTTCGCCGCCCAGCGGTCCAGGTCGGCCGCCAGCGCGGCCACCGCAGCAGGGCTCGCCGGGGTGTCGGTCGACGTGGCGCGGGCCTTCACCTCGCCGGGCTCGATGTCGTCCAGGTCGCCGAACGACAGGCCGAGGGCCTTCAGGACCTTGTCGGTGCCGCAGCCGGCGCGGCACTTCAGCAGGGTCTTACCGGCGGTCGAGACGGCCACCCGAAGCGACGGGTGAGAGTCGGCGTGCGCCGGGCACGGGACAAGCCAGCCGTCGCGCTCGTCGACGACCTCGGGGAATCGGCCTAGAAAGTCGTCCAGGGTCAAGGGGTGTCCTTCCGTTGGTGTCGGGAGGCGAGTCGGCCAGTAGTCGGGAAGGTGTTCAGGTCGGCGCGAGACGGTCAGCGCTGTAGGGATGCGAGGCCCGGCCCAGGGGCTTGACCTCGAAGAGGGTCGGGCCGGCCTCGGGCGGGTAGACGTGCACGGACACGACGACACCGACGCCGCCAGCGGCGAACGGGCTTCCGTGGTTCGGGCCGGGATCGGGCAGGATGCGGACCTGGTCACCGACGGCGTACGGCACGTCCAGGCGGGCGCGCAGGCGGGTTGCTATCTGCGTCCGGGTCGGCTCTTTCCAGCCGTGCCAGCCAGCCACGGGGTGCCAGAGCTGGCAGTGCTGGCGCTCCTCTACGCCGCAGTAGAAGCACCCGAGCGGCGGCCTCACTGCGGCTTCTCCGTGCCGAGCGGGAAGGGCCGGGCCAGCTCGTCGGCGGTCAGCTCGACGTGCCGGGCGTACGCCTCGGGCGCGTGAGAGGCGAGCAGCGCTTCAGCACGCCGAAGGCGGACGCAGACGCGGGCCCAGGTCGCGAAGGTCTGGACGGCGTAGGCGTCGCCGACCGAGCGGCGGACCCGCTTGACGAAGGCCACCCCGTACGACTCGCGAGCGTTTACACGCTGTTTCTCCGCGCCGTCGAGGCCGAGCCGGATCGCCTCTTCCCAGGATTTGTAAGCCTTGTTCTGGCCGACCCACGGGGACAGCCCGTGAAGGTCGCCGGTGTCCTTCGCGCCGGCCTGCGCGGGCCGGTACGCGGCGATGCCGACGGCGTTCAGGGCTCGCACGCACAGCGTCTCGAAGGCGGTTCCCTTCGCCTTGTTCGCGCTCACACGCGCTCGATTCGCACGCCGCGAAGGACGGCCATGCCGATAGCTCCGGCCCACGGGCCGAGGTCGTCGGGCTTGTGCTCCCCGGAGATCACGACGAACTCGCCAGGGCCGATGGCGTGGAGGTCGGCGGGGCCGGGCAGCTCGCGGCCGAGGTTGTCGCGGACGTGGACGGTGACGGTCAAGAGGGCTCCAAACGTGAGAGGCCCCGAGGCCGGCGGACTCGATGTCTCGCCGCCCCCGGGGCCGGTATCAGGGGTGCGCGCTACGTATCACGCACCAGGATTAGAAGGGCGGCTCGGTGTCCTTCAGCGGGCCGAGCACGTCTACGACGGGCTTCGTGAAGATCCGCTTCTGCCCGCCGGCCTCGAACTCGACCACCTCCAAGCCGAGGTAGGCCACGGCCGGCCCGTCGATCTCGGCGAGCCGCGCTTCGGCGGTCACGATGTCGCGGACCAGCGACCAGCTACCCGAGTTGAAGCGGAACTTGCCCAGCTCGGGGGCGTCGGCGAGCGTGAAGTAGAGCGTGGTTGAAGGCGTGCACCCGGTGCCCTTCTTCGCTGCCGCCTTGCGGTCGGCGTAGGAGGCCGGGCACTCGCACGGCCGGCCCTTGGCGTCGTCGTCCTTGTCGACGCCGGTCTGCTCCATGCCGTCGCAGCGGCGGATCGCGCCTGAGCGGCCCCAGAGGACCATCTCTTGCCGGATCGCCGTCGGACCGTCAAGGACGATCTTCACCTTCGGGGAGTCGGTGAAGACCTCCAAGTTGTCCTCACCCTGTGTCTCCCACTGCTGCGGTTTGTCGCCACCGAAGAGCTGGCGGACTTCGTTGGCGACCTCCGGGTCACCGGTCGTCACCCGCCACTTTTCCAGGCTGGCCGGGCGGCCGTTGACCTGGTAGCCGCTGCGGAAGCGGCCGACGAGGTCGTTCGCGAAGGACTGCCGGGGCTTCGGCTCGGCCTCGGGGTCGGTCTCCCAGATACGCAGGCCCACGTACGGGCCTCCTTCCGTTGTGTGGCGGGGGGATCAGCCGCGCCGAAGTGGTGTCAGTGAGCAAGTCGGCCAGCGGTGTTCGCGCTGTTCACCTGAGAACCAGGCGGAGAATCAGCGCCGCGAGCGCGAGCGCCTGAACGGCGGCAGCGACCCACAAGAGCCGCGACGCGAGCCGGCTGAAGCGCTCGGCTTCTGCGGCCCGCGCTGAAGCCTGATCGCCGTAGTACCGGGCTAGGCGGAGGTGGTACCTGCCGCACTGCCGCCATGTCAGGCCCCAGTACGCGCAGTCCTCATGGATGCTCACGACCGACCCAGCGGCAGGCCCGGCGGGCGGTAGATCGAAACGGTGACCTTCGCCGTCTTCGGGGCGTGGCCGAGGATCGACGCGATGCGCTGCGAGCGCCGCGCGCCCATGTGCGGCAGGATCGCCCGCATGACGGCTTCGGCCTTCGGGCCGGACGCCTCGGCGTGCCAGGTGGCCTGATTCGGCGGCGGGTTCAGCTTCAGGCGCACGGACACCCCGAAGAGCGTCGCGGCGCGGCCGACCACGTCCCGGTCAGTCATCGCCACCCGGACGCGCGGATAGCGGTCCCGGTGCAGGTCGAAAGCGCCCTCGCCTTCCAGCAGGCCGGCAAGCCAAACGATGTCGTCGCGCTCGGCGTTCTCGATCATCGGGCCACCGCCGGGCGGCGCGGGGCGGCGGTGCGGCGCTTGGTGAGGCCGGACGACGGGGCCTTGTTCAGGGCGTCGCCGATGACCTGCTCTTTGCCGGCCTTGTCCCAATCGAAGATTTGCCGGAGCACCTTGAAGACCTCGAAGACCTCGGCATCGCAGCGCACCGGGACGAACGACCAGCCCTCGGGCCGCACGTGGAGCACCGCGCCCCCGTCCGCGCCAGGAAGTGGCACGCGGGAGCCGTCGGGCCGGATGATGTAGTCGGCGTGGCGGTAGGCGGCGAGCTGGATAGCGACTTCGGGATGCACGCCGCTGCGGGTGGTCTTCCAGTCGAGCCACACGCGCTCACCGTCGATGATCGCGTAGGCGTCGAAAGAGCCGGCGTAGTCGTGCGCCTCGCTCCACACCGTCTCCTCTTGGAAGACGATCTCGGGCTTGAACTCCTTCAGGAACGCCTCGAAGTGGTCGACGAACGGCTTGTACTCCGGGTGCACCCGGCCGACCGTCTCGCCCTTGGCGATGCGCTCGAAGAGGTCGTGCGCGGCGGTGCCCGTCTCGGCGGCCTTCGCCGTGTCCCGGCGCGGTGCGCCCTTCAGGTAGTCGATCGCGCCGGCCTGGTCACCGCGGAGTGCGATGCCGACGATGTCCCCGAGGTTTTCGACGGCGTAGGTTGCAACGACCTTCGCGGCCCAGTGCTGAAGGAAGGGCTTCGGGAGCATCCCGATCACGGAGGTGACGCCCGGGGCCTTCGCGCCCGTCTCGGGGTTGACGTAGAACCGGGAACCGCCCCGGCTGATGGTGTTGACCTTGGGTGTAGTCACTCGCTGGCCTTTCGTGCCGCGTGTCTCGGACACAGGGCAAGTCGGCCAGTACGCGGGGAGCTGTTCAGGGTTCGCGGGCACGAAAACGCCCGCCGGGCCGGTGAGGGCCTGACGGGCTATCGGGGCCGGCGGTAGGGCCGGCGGGTGACGCTATGGCGAAAGTTTCGTCATTCCTTATTAGTGCTTATAGAGAGGTAGACGACTAGAAGAAGGATAGGGAAATGACGAAACTACGGTCATTGCGTCAGCCGGCGTCGGCCGCCGCGCTCAGCTCCGCCACCTGCCGCGCCAGTCGCGCCAGCAGCGTCCGCACCTGCCCGCGCTCCTCTTCGCTCAGTGAGCGGATCGTGCCGGCGTCCAGGGGCTGAAGCATGAGGTTCGCGGCGGCCACCGTCCGCCCCGGGTCGGGGTTCGCGCCGCCCCCGCGCGCCACGTCGAGCAGCGCCTTCCGGGCCTCGCGCTGCTCCTTCTGCCGGCCGAGCACGTCTTCCGTGCGTAGACCCAGGTTGCGCACCTGCTCGGGCTCTAGCCGCTGCCGGACCAGGACCGAGACGTGATAGCGGATCGTCGGCTGCACGGCCTGCGATTCCTCGCGGCTGTAGCCGGCCTCCGTGTAGCGCTCGCGCAGGAACTCGCGGTACGCCCAGCTCCGGCCCGACCAGTCGGGCTCGCCGTCGACTAGGAAGAACTCGCGGAGTGAGAAGGTGCAGTCGGCGACGTGCCGGAACAACTCCGTACGCTTCGCCTTGTCCTCCGGCCGGACGTTTCTGAGGGCTTTCAGCGCGCGGACAAGCGATTTCGCAAGCTGGTCACGCGTGGTGTCGGCTGGCATTTGCCCTACCGTCCCGTCTGTCGGCGGATGTGCTCGGACAGCGTAGCCGCGTGAGTCGACTTTCGCTGTCCGGTTCTGCTGGCGTGTCGCAGGCGCTCTCTTACCCATGGTCGGGTAGGCGCAATACGCCAAAAGGCCCCTGCCATCGGGCCAGCGTATGCCGGACCGTGACAGGGGCCTAGTGGTGATCTTCTACCCGTGACCTGAGTTACAGATGTGGTGCCAGGTTGTCAACCTTCTTCAGCAGAGAGTGAAAGTCCCCATCGTTGGTCAGCTCGAAATCGGTCGAGCAGTCACGTAGCGCCGTTTCGCTGACGTGCTGGTCGGATTCGTCCTGACCGGGACGGATCACCCGGACGAGAACGCCCCCGACAGCCTCGATCGCGCCGGCTTCGTTAGGGAAGCGCACGTCGGTGATCACGACCGGACGCGGCTCCCGCTCGACGTGTCGCATGACGGCACGCACCCAGAAGTCCGGCTCGATGTCGCGGATGGCGACGCCGTAATGCTGAAGCAGCCGGCGCACCTCGCGGTGCTCCTTTGCGGCTTCCCAGCCGACGAGCGCGACCAGCTCGGAGAGCCGCACGGAGCCGGCGACCGTGTCGACCGGGGTAACGATCGGGTCCAGGGCCAGGGCGGCGCGCTTCAGCTCATCGGCGAAGGCGTAGCGGACGAAGCCATACCGGTCGACCAGCCGGCCCGCTACCGAGTCCTTCCCGGCGCGGGCCCTGCCGACCATGCCGACAATCGTGCGCGTCACAGGCGGCCCGACACGAACGGCACGCCCCCGGCCTGAAGCAGCGGCTTCACGCGGCCCTCGTCGTACAGCTTGTTGATGAAGGCGTCAGTCTTCGGCTCGCGGCCACCGTCGGCCGGCCACGTCTCCTTGCCGCGAACGTAGGTGTACGGGGCACGGTTCGGGCCGTAGAAGACGACGACCACGTCTCCGGCCTTCCATTCCGGGTGACGCGGGACGAGATCGAACTTCACTCCGGCGGCCCGAAGGATCTGCTCGGCGCGGCGGATCGCGTCAGCGCGGGTCGAGCCGGCGAGGCTCGTCCGGCCGAACCGGAACGGCTCGTCAACGATGAAGTAGTCGGCCACGGGGCCGCCCTCCCTTGTGTCGGTGAATCGGACACAGGGCGAGTCGGCCAGTAGTGCCAAGGCTGTTCAGGCCAATTTCCGGGGCGGGCGTCTGCCACACCGCCCCGCCCTCCGCCTCACCCGCCACGGCTACAGCTGCGAGCCGCCCCAGAAACGCCGAAACGCCCCGCACCCGGACGGACCCAGGGGCGGGGCGAATGGCGGCGCTCAGGCGGCGTGCTCAGGCTCGTAGTCGTCCGCCTCGGGCGAGTAGCTGCCCGCCCCGGCCCCGCCATCGGGCTCGGTAGCTGCGGCTTCGGCCGGGACCAGGGGCGACCCGTTGGCGTCCTGCGGGTCGTCTACGGGCGTGGTGTGGCGGCGGGCCCAGTACGCCACGGCGAACGGGGCGGCGATGGCGACCAGCTCGACCACCGCCAGGCGGACATCGTCGGGCACCGCCACGCCGAAGGAGGCGAGGATGGCGACGATGGCGGTTACGACAGACACGATGGCGGCGCGGTTGACGATGGGCTGACGGTTCACGGGCGGGCCTTTCAGGATTCGGTGCAGGTGTGGATGGTCTTCACGCCGTCGGCCGTGACGACAGTGACGGTGTCCGGGGCGGTGCCGGTGGGGCACTGCGGTCCGGCGGGGCCGGCCTCGCCAGCGGCACCGGGAGGCCCGGACGGGCCGGCGGGACCGGGCGGACCGGCGGGACCGGTGGGGCCGGCGTCTCCGGCCGCCCCGTCCGCCCCGGCCTTGCCGTTCGCGCCGGGCGAGCCGGAGGGGCCAGGCTTGCCGGCCGCCCCGTCCGCCCCGTTTAAACCGGGCGAGCCGACGGGCCCCGGGCGGCCAGCGGGCCCCTCGGGACCGGGCGGGCCGTCCGCGCCGCGCAAGTCGGCGGGGTCGACAACGCAGGTGCCGCCGAGCTGGCGGACCTGATCGCACAGGGCCTCAGCGCCGGACACGGCGGAATCTGCCCGGCGCTGTTCGTGGTCGGCTCGCTGGCCGACCGATGCGACGCCCCATCCGAGGGCCGCCGCGAGAGCGCCAGAGGACAGAGCGACGATCAGCACCTTCCGGCGCTGGCGGTTGTGCATCCGGCGACGAAGCCGGCGAGTCTCATCGGTCACGGAATCCTCCGCTCAGGCTCGCAGCGGCACCGGGCCAGCTCGCGGGCGAGCAAGTCGGCCCGGTCTTCGGCAGTGCGCCGAGCGGTCCGGGCCTCGTCGACCGCTTGCTGTAGGGCCTCACACCGTGCATCGGCGGTGTCGGTGCGCTTCTCCGCGTCGTCTGCGCGCTTCTCCGCGCGGTCGATCGCCTCTTGGTACTCCTTGCGGTCGGTCCGGTTGGAGCCGAGCAAGTAGCCGATGATGGCGACCAGCGCGCCAAGGCCGCCGCCGGAGGTGATGAGGGTTGCCAGGTCTCCCACACGTCAGCTCTGATCACTCGTAGGGGCATGGTCGGGGATCACGTCCGAAGCGCCGAGACGGTCGCCTGACCGGCGACGCCGTCCGCCACCAGCCGGCGGGCGCGCTGGAATGCGAGCACCGCGCGCTTCGTGGCCGGGCCGTACTCGCCATCGACGGTCAGCTTGTAGCCGCGCCGGTTGAGCAGCCGCTGAAGCTCGGCCACGTCTGCGCCCTGGTTGCCCTGCCGCAGCACCCGGCCGCCGAGGTTCGACTTCAGCGCGCCGACGGTGGCCGGGCCGGCTATGCCGTCCGGGGCCAGCCAGCGGAGCCGCTGAAACGCCTTCACCGCGGCCTCCGTGGCGACGCCGAAGTCACCATCGGCGGACAGCCGCGCGCCGTAGTGGTTCAGGCGGGTCTGAAGCTCGCGCACGTCCGCGCCGGTTGAGCCACGCTTCAGCACTCGGGAGCCAAAAACGACCGGGGCGGGCTTCGGGGCGGGCTTCGGAGCGGGAGCCGGAGCCGGGGCGGGCGTGGCCTTGCCTGCGACCAGGGCGAGGTAGCGGCGGAAGAGCGGCGTCAGGTCCCGACCGGACTTCGTCGCGTCTCGGTAGAAGGAAATATGCGTGTGGGCCAGGTGGGACGAGTCGCCGGAGCTGCGCCGGCCCTCGCGGTCCCAACGCCGAACGGTCCGCCCGTCCGGCGAGTAGATGACCTCGCGGATGTCGCGGGTGTCGGCCGCACCTCGGGCGCACTCGCCGACCAGCCAGACGGAGAACGTCCGCAGGTTGTGCGCGCCCTTGTAGAACTGCCCGACATCGAGTGCCGAGGCGTACGCGCTCAGGCCGGCCCGGTCGCGGGCAGACTCGGTAACGGAGTAGTCGCCGGTGACGACGCGGTCAGAGCCGCAGTGATAGCCGCCCCGGTGAGCGCTGTCGCCGACGATGCCGACGGCCAGGGGGTGCAGGGGCAGGGAGTCGAGCAGGAGGGTACGGACGGCCTTCAAGTTGGCGGGGGCCGCAGTCATTCAGGCTCCTTTCGCGCGCACGACGAAGGGCGTCCCGTCGATGGGGCGCCCTACGCGTGTGCTGGTTAGAAGATGGGCAGGCCGGGCCGCAGCTCGGTCGCGGCCGGCGGCGGGTCGACGGGCGGCGGGTCGACCGGCGGCGGAGTCGTCGCGGCCGGCTTCAGCGCGACGGCGAAGACGACCGCGTTCTGTTCCGTGAGGGAAGAAGTCAGGGTTCGCGTCGCCGCGCCCGCCGCCAGCGGGTCGCCAGAGTCGAAAACGGCCAGGGTGATATCCGCGCTGCCGGCGTTGGTCGCCAGCTCGGCGCGCTTAGCCTCGCTCGCCGCGCTACTGCGCCAGGTCGAGAGGCCGGCCGCGCCCGGCGCGTGCCTCGTAACGACGCCGTACACCAGCCATCCGCCCTCGGGGACGGACACGGACGGGGTCGCCTGCGTCGTGCTCGCTGCGCCGGCCACCACTGCTACGTCAGCGATCGGACTCGTAGCGTCCAGGCCGCGATACGCGCCGACCCAGCCGCCGAGCTTCACGGCGCTCGGGATCGACCAGTCGTAGGAAGCGGGCTCGGTGCCGGCCACCTTGGACCGCAGGCGGGCGGCCAGGTTCGTGCCCATGGCGACGCTCACGCCGCCCTGCTGAGTCCAGCCGGCGGGCTCCGTGACGGTGGTCGACGCGTTCAGCAGACCAAAGAGGGACAGCAGCAGGTCACCGGAGGCGACCCCCGACGGGGCCGGGACGGAAAGCGCCGTCGCCGACCCCGAAGGCATCGCCGCGTTGTCGTTTACACGCGAGATAGCCATCAGTACGCGAGCACCTGCACCGTCAGCTTGCTACCGGCGGTCGTGCTGCCGACCTGCACGACATCGACAGTCAGGTAAGAGCCGGCGGGCCAGGTGGTGACCGCAAGCGCCGACGCGATACCCGAGGACCGGCCACCCGCCGGGATGGTCGGCCGGTTGGCGTCCGCGTACGCGGCAGCACCGTCTACGCGAAGCTGCACGATCAGCGCCGAGCCGGCCGGCGTGCTGCCGCCGCACGACGCGACTGCGCCCCGGATGGTCAGCGGGACCGGCGTCGGGTTGTAGATCCGATAGGTGCCGGTGCCGACGGCGGCCGTGTCCAGCGTCCAGACCGGCATGATGCCGAGGTTCGGCGCGCGCCAAGAGCCGTTCGGCTCCCACCACGAAACGGCGTTGTTCGCGGTGTCCGTCTGCTCCAACACGTGCGCGGACTGCGTCGGCTGACCCTTGATGCGGACGGCAACGGAGTTGCCCTTCGCCGCGATGACGCGCAGCTCGCCCTTCTCGTTGAAGTAGCCGGTGCGCTGCCGCTGCCCGCCCTCGCCCTGAGACGGCGACGACCAGAAGACGAGCATGTCGCCGACCTGACCGGCCGCCGACCGCAGCGTGACGCGCGTCCCGGTGTCGGTCGACTCGAACGTCTTCGCGCCGGAGATCGTCTGCTCGCTGGTCAGGTCGGCCACGCCGGACAGGCCGGGGACCGCCACCGGCCGCCAGACGTTCGCGGCGGCGTCGTAGGCGAGTAGCTGCCCGTCCAGCGGCGTCGCAGCCTGCACGTCGGCCAGGTCGCCGAGGTCGGTCGCGTGCGGGTTGGGGGCGGCAAGGTGGGCGTCGAGCTTCGCCGAGACGGTGTCGAGCGCCGAGGCCAGTGCGACCAGCCGCCAGCCGGTGACGGCGACCATGCGGACGCGGGGACCGTTGCCGGCCGAAGCCCACATTTCCGTTACGTCGTCCGGCCCCTGCACGGGCGGGATCTGGCCGAGGCCGCGCGTCCCGGTGCCGGTGGCCGAGCTGACCGACTGAACGGCCGTGCCCTGGTCGTCGAGCAGGTCGGTAAGGAGGGTGCCGCCCGTCTCAGCGGACCAGAAGGTGATCGGCTGTCCGCCGACGACGACGGACTGACGGCCGGTGACGCTGCCGGCGGGCGTGCTGATCGTGACCGCGTCACCGGTCGTGATCGTGTAGTCGGCGGGGCCGCCGCAGAACCAGTAGCGCATTAGGAGTCTCCAAGGTGCGCGTGAGTCGTCTCACGCATTAGTCGGTGAACCAGGTCAGGGAGCCGTCGACGGAGCGGTCAGGGTTCACGCCCAGGCCGGCGGGGGTGACGACATAGAAGGACCCGTCAGGGGTCGCGCGGAGCCCGACCGTGGCCTGCCCGGACCAGTAGAGGGCCGTGCCGTTCACGGGGAACGACGGCCGGAAGCCGTCCGGAATCACGCCGACCTTCACCGTCGAGCCAGCCGGCATCGCCGCGCCCTTGCGCATGACCTTGACCGACGCGATGCACTGGCGGCCGACCCGACGGAGGTTGTTCTCCAAGAAGGTGTACCCACTGGCGACGCTCACGCCGACGGTTCCCGAGTCGTCCAGCACGGCGGCCCAGACCGTCCCGGTCGACTCGTAGGTGCGTCCGGTGTCCGTCTCGCGGATGCGCCGGCCGGGGGCGTGCGGAGGACGGGTGGACGACTTGCAGAGGATCTGACCGTCTTCGCCGATGTACCAAGCGCGCAGGCGCAGCAGGGTGAGCGCGCCGCCCGAGACGCGGACCTCGGCAAGCGGGATCTCGTATACGTCGTTCGGGCCGGTGCCGGTGAGCGGAGCAGGCGCGGTGTCGGCGGTGCCCTTGCGCACGGCCGTCCCCACGACGTAGCCGGCGGCCCGGTCGAGCCGGAGCACGATCAGGTCGACGCGGGCCGGCCCGCTCAGATCGATGGTGTGCGAGGTGTCGACGCTGCCGGACGCCCACGGGAAGCCGCGGAGGTTGCCCTTCAGGCCGGCGGGGATGATCGCTTGCGAACCGCTGACCCGCACGGGTGCCGGATCGTCGGGGTGGCCGCTCAGCCCGTCCGCACCCTGCGGCGCGGCAAGCGCCTCGTACTGCGCTTCGGTGAGCGCGCCCGTGGCGCTCATGGGGGACTCCTGTGCCAACTTAGACAGCCTCCAAGCGCCAGAGCCGGCGCGAAATCTGGCGCAGCGACCGGACCCAATCCGGGTCGGTGCTGGCGCTCTGGGTGCCGATGACGGCGGTGACAAGCTCGCCCGAGGTCGGCGTAGCGGTGATGTTCACGGCGCGAACGATGTCCGCGACGACTACGCCCGTGTTCAGCTCGATCGACACCAGATCGCCCAGGCCGTAATGCACGCCGAAGCGCTGCGTCGGGGTGTCGACGGTGACCGTTTCGAGCTGCGCCGACTCCGCGCCCTCCGTGAGGGCTTCGGCGGCGGCCCTGCGTCGTCTCGGTCGGGTCGTCGGTGTCGCGCCGGTCGACCAGGGTCACCATGCGGCCCCAGGTCGACGCCGCCGCCGACACGACCTCCGTGAAGTTGCGGTCTACGCCTTCGCCTTGCGCGCCGACGATCGCGACCGTGGCCGTCGGGGCGGCCGGCGTGTAGGAGTAGCTGAGCAGGTTGCTCAGGCCCCGCGAGAAACGCACCTGCCCGCGAAGGTCGCGCGGCTGGTAGACCTCGAAGACGACTGACGCGCCGACCGTGGCTTGCCGGGTGCGGAAGCCGAGGCCCCCACCAGCCAGCGCGACGGACCGAAGCGCGTCGCCGAGCGGGTCCAGCCGGAAGCCGGCGGTGACGCTCGCGCCCCGGCCCCCGTCGGCCGCCAGGGTCAGCCCCGGGATACGCCGCGCCGCGATGGCCGACGGGCCGACGTTCTCGCTGACGAGCTGGCGCATCATCGTTTCGGCCTTCGTCGCGGCGAAGGTGCGCCGTCCCGTGGCCTGCGCTGTGATGGCGTGTGCCGGGTCCGGGTAGGCGACCTCCGCGACGATCGACGCGAGGTCGGAAGCGCACGCGATCGTCGTCGTGCCGCTGCCCGTGTCCGCGCCGTCGATGGACCACTTCTGCGCGCCGGGCTGCTCGATCGGACCGGCGATGACGACTTCCCCCGGGTAGCCCAGTGCCGGGGCCGGGTCGCGCATGACGACCAGGCGGTTACCGGGGGCGAGCTGCGCGACGGACAGGCCGTCCGTGGGGACGGTCAGGGTCGCCACGTCGGGCTCGTTGAACTTCAGGGTGATGTCGAGATTCGTCCAGCGGGTGATCGGGTCGCCGATCACGTTCAGGTTTCGGCCGGTGACAAGGATCGTGAAGGACATCGCCTAAGCCGTTTCGTAGCGCGGCACGTAGGCCAGGTCCACGGCCGAGCCGGGGCCAGCGCCGGGGACGGAGAAGTTCACGTCGTTCAAGCCCGGCTCCAGGCCCCAGAGCACCGCGCCGGGCCAGTTGAGCGCCCACGTCAGGACTTCGCCCGAGGGGCCCCGCACGGTCGGCGGGTCGGTGGTGACGGTGATCGTCTGCCCGGCGGCCAGGCTGTAGGAGAGCGTGAACGACTGGCCGGTGGTGTAGTTCGTCGCGACCAGGCCCGTTGCCGGGCCGATGATCGTCCAGGTGGGCCAGGCTTCGGCCTCGCCGGGGTTGACGATCTCGACTTCGCCGAGCACCCGGCCGGACGACAGCGACGGGAACGGCCGCAGGAACGGCCGCAGCGTGGCGAAGGAGTAGCGGGTGACAAGCTGCTCGGTCGCCCGCCAGTACGGGTCTTCGCAGTAGAGGGAGACAACGGCGGTGTCGTGGGTGAAGCCCTGCCCGGCCTCCCCGTTTAAACCGCCCTGGTAGGTCACCAGGATTTCGCGGGACGAGCCATCCGGCCGGCTCACCCGGAGGCGGCCGGGGCCGAGACGGCGGGTCATCGTGAATGCCCGGACCAGTGCCCGCCACCGCTCGATGAACTCGGTGTGCGTTTGGCCGAAGACCAGTAGCGGCCAGTTGATGACGCGGGCCTGCGGCTGAATGTGCCGCACGCGAGCGCCGCCGCGCGGGTGGGCGTCGGTGGTCATTTCCACCTCGACCGCGCCGAGCCCGCCTACCTGGTCGATCGTCGCCCAGCCGAGCGCCGGCTCAGTCAGCGGCCACTCGCGGCCGATCGGGTCGACGTAGACAGCCTGCGGCCGGCGAAGGTCCGACTCGATGCGCTCACGCGGGGCGGGGACGTAGGCGGGCAGGTCGTCAGACGTGGGGGTCTGGACAACCTGCCCGCCGATGATCAGCGGCATTTAGCGAGCCCTTCCGATGCGCGCCGTGATCGCCTGCCGCTCCTGAAGGGCGCGGAGCTGCGCGATCGTGGCCTGCGAGTCGTGGAGGTGATAGGAGGTCGGGCCCGCCGCCTCCATCGCAGGGGACAGCGCGCGAGCCGAGACAGCGCCGACGTTGACCGTCGTCGCGTCGGGGATCTTCGTGAGCGCCGATACGGCCTTCGTGACCTCGCCGGCCTTCTGACGGATGCCGTAGGCCATACCGGTCGACACGAAGCGGCCGAGGGCCATGAAGACCCGCGACGGCGAATGGATGCCGAGGGCGTCCTTCACGAACGCGGGGAGCTTGTCCGTGATCGCCGAACGGACCGCGCCGATAATCCGGCCGGCGCTGTTCTGAATGCCTCGGATGAAGCCCGAGATCACGTCAGAGCCGATCGACACGAAGCGGGACGCGAGCCCCTTCACGGTGTCGATCACCCGGTTCTTCATGCCGGTGAAGGCCGAGATGAGGCGGGAGATGCCGGAAGTCACCGCCGAGCGGGCACGGGACATCATCGAGCCGAAGAACGACACGACGGCTGAGGCGAAGCCCGAAACGGTCGAGCGGATCTTGCTGCCCATGCTGGCGAACCAGCGGCCCACCGACGCCGCCCAGGAGGCGACCGCCCGACCGGCCTGCGCCAGCTTGGAGCCAATCCAAGAAACGATGTCGCCGAACAGGCCCTTGATCAGCGCCCAGATGCCGCCCGCGACACCCTTCAGGGTCGACAGGATGATCTTCCAAGCGCCGCCGAAGACGTTCTTTACGCCCGTCCAGATCAGCGGCCAGTCGAGCGTGAAGATGCCCTTGATGATCTGGAAGACGCCCTTGATCGTCTGGATAGCGCCGGAGATGATGCCGACGATGCCCTTGAAGATCGGCTTCACGGTGGCGATCAGGACCGGGCCGAGGAAGCCGAAGACGGCCTTTAGGACCGTTCCCAGCACGCGCAGCACCGGCAGGGCCGCCTCGAAGCCGGTCTTCAGCAAGTCGCCGAGCTGGCCGACGAGCGGCATCGCCGTGGTCGCCATCCACTGCCACATAGGCAAGAGCTGTTCGCGGAAGAACTTCGCGGCGAACTGGCCGAGGTCGGCGAAGACCGCGCCGATGCCCTTCAGGGTGGGCATGAGGGAGGCGGCGTAGGTCTTCGCGCCGTCGAACGCGGTTCGGAAGGCTGCGCCCGCGTCGATGATCGGGTTCGTCCACTTGCCCAGGTCGACATCTGCGCCCTGACCGGTGAAGGACCCGAAGAACAACTTCGCGGCGTCGCCCGCCTTGCTGAAGGTCGGGCCCGCCTTGTCGAGCCCGCCCATGACGGCCTTGACGGCGGGGCCGAGGCCCGAGTTAAGGGCCCGAACGACGCTGGTCACGGCGGGCAGGAACGCTTGACCGAGCTTGGCCTTGGCGTCTTCCCACTGCGCCGTCAAGATGCGCTGCTGGTTCGCCAGCCCGCCGGAGGTCTTCGCGAAGTCGCCTTGCGCTACCTTCGTCTGCTTCATGATCGCGGCCTGCGCGGCGAGCACCCGCTGTTGCGGGGTGAGCGCCTGCTTGGTCGTCTTGATCAGGCCCAGGCGGAGGGCTTCGTTCCGCAGGGTCGCGTCGTCGAGCAGCACGCCGTACTGCCGCAGCGGCTCGGACTCACCGCGGAGTCCCGCCGCGATGGCTTCCATGGCCTGCGACGGGTCGGTGTTGTAGAACGACGCGAGGTCGGTCGAAAGCTGCACGAGCTGCGTCGAGAAGGCGGCGTTCTCCTTGCCGGCCAGGCCGGCGGCCTTGCCGTACACGCCGAAGGTCGCGGCGGCGTTCTGAATGGCTAGGTTCGACTGGCCGAGCTGCTGAGCGCCCTTACCGGCGAAGGCCATTACCTGATCGGTCGCGGAGCCGAAGACGGTCTTCAGCTTGTTCGCGGCCTCGCCGAGGTCGGACGCCTGCGTGATGGCGTCCTTCAGGAAGGACCCCACCTGAGCGCCCGCGAAGACCGCCGCGAGCGGGCCAGCGAACCGGCCCGCCCCCGCCAGCAGCGCCCCGCCGAACGCCCCGCCGGTCTTCCGGCCGGCCGCGCCCATCTGCGGGTCGACATCCTTGGAGAGGTTCTTCCCGAAGTCCTTCGCGGACGGGATGACCTGAAGGGTTGCCCACCCGACGCGCGTACTCACTGATGGGCCTCCCTCTCGCGGCGGATGCGGTCACGGGCCGCGCGAAGGCGCGCGAACATGTCGGGGTCACCGGCCGTCGTGGCGGCCTTCTCGGGCTTGGGCCGCAGCGGGTGCGGCTCACCGGTCAGCGCGCCGTACACATCGGCGAGCAGGACATCGGTAGGGGTGGTGCCGTACGGCACGCTGTGCTGAAGCGCCCAGACAGCGGAGCCGGGCGGTAGGTGGTCGACCAGGACGCGCAGGCGTCGCCAGGACAGCTCGCCGCGCCAGAGGCCCGCCAGCTCGACGCCGTAGTACCGCTGAAGGTCGGCCTCTACGGCGTCGGCGTGGTCGCGGACCAGGGCGACGAGCGCGGTCAGTTTCCCGCCCCGCCCGCCTCCTGAATGGCGTTGAAGAGCCGGCCCAGGTCGCCTACGGTGCGCTTCGCGCCCTTCGGCTTGAACTTCGTGTACTGCGCGGGGCCGAGGATCAGCCGGACGCAGGTGACGAGGTTGCCTTCCTCGTACGCCTCCATGGCGTCGAGATCCCAGGTCAGCGACGGCTCGATCTCGTACGACTCGCCGTCGAACTCGAAGGTGACGGTGGAACCGGTGGCCTCGGCCTTCGCGGCGTCGCGGGCGGTAGTCATGGGTGCTCCTCCAAGAGCTGCGGCGCGGATGGGCGCGGAAGAGAGGCCCCGGAGGCGTCCGCGCTGCGCCCCGGGGCCCCGGGTAGATCAGTAAGTCGACTCACGCACTACGGCGTGACCAGGCCGGAAAGCTCCGTGTAGAGCGTGCCGTCGCCCTCGGGGTAGAGGGTGACCAGGAAGTTGTAGGCGGTCAGCTCGGTCTCCGACTCCTTCACCTCGCCGTCAACGTCAGCGGTCGCCCGCTTGACCGTCCGGCGGATGCGCTTGTCGCCGTCGCGAAGCTCGAAGCCGATCGCGAAGTCCCGATTCTGCGGAACCTTGATCTTCGCCGTGACCAGGCCGGCGGTAGTGCTCCGGGTGCTGCCCGGGTTCGCCAGCTCGAAGACAACCTCGTTGTCTTCCAGCGCCGTAAACTTCACGGTCCGCTTGTGCTTGGACCGCGTCTTCCGAATGAGGATGCCGCCCCAGCCGTAGAACTCCGACGAATCCTCGTCGCGCTCCCAGGTGAAGCCCTCTTCGCCGTCGAGAATGCCGACCGGCTCCCAATCCACGCTCCACGGCGTGATGAGGTCGCTCGGCTCGACGGTGCCCACGTCGGCGATGTAAACGTCTGCGCCGCCCCAGAGGTCGGCCTTGGTCGGGTCGCCCGCCATGCGTGCTCCTTAGATGCTGATAGGCCGCAGGCGAGCGCCTACGGTGATGGACGCGACGGGCCGCCCGTTGTCCGGGTCCGTCGTCGGAAGCGGGCCGGTGTAGTGGCCGAAGCTGCGAACCGCCGGGCCGCCCGGGTAGTCGAGCAGGGTCGCGAGAATGCGGAAGGCCAGCGCGACCCCGGCGGCCTCGGACTCGGCCCAGACGGTCACGCGGACCGTGGACGTAGCTGCAACGGGATAGCGCATGGCGGTGTTGTCGGTGCGGACCATGGCGTACGGCGTGGGTGGCGCGTCGCCGCCATCGAAGCTGTCCGGCGTCTTCGTCCCGAAGGTCACCTCCGGGTGCGCCGGCCGCAGCACCGCGAGTGTCGCGAGCATGGCGTCAGGGAACGTGATCACGTCTCGCGGACCTCCAAGGCCGCCGCGCCCGCCGCCTGCGTCAATACGCCGTGCTTCGCCTGCACGCCGACGCCGCCAGGGTGGGCGATGTCGACGGCCGCCGCCGCCCGGTCGGTCGTGTAGGTGCTGACCTTGACGTGCATCTCGTGCTCGACGACCGACGGGTGCGCCGCCGCCGCGCCCCGGATCGTCTCGGCGAGGCTGCCGACCTCGGCCGCTACCTCGCTCGACTTCAGCACCGCGAGGATGCCTCGGTGGTCGAGCCGGATCTTCGCGGCCATAGTCAGCTCCTTATCGCGCGGACGGTGACGAGGGTCAGCACGTCGCGGGAGGGCGAGCGAAGTAGCTCCGGGTCGCCCTCGATGTCGTAGGTCGTCGCGGCGATGCGCAGGCGGTCACCTCGGCGCACGTCGGCACCAGCGGGCATGAAGACGGTCGTGCCAGACAGGAAGCCGACGGCCGGCAGCGCGAGCGGATCGCGCCATGAGCCGTCGCGGTTGCCGTACTCGTCCACGCCTGAACGGCGCAGGATCGTGACCGCATCGGGGTATCTCACAGCAGCTCCCAGAGCAGGCCACGCGGCACCGGGGGTTCGTAGGCCGAGGGGGTACGGACCGTGTAAACGCCCCTACCCCCGCCCGCCATGCCGGCGGCCCGTTTGACGATCGTCGCTTCGGCGGCCAGCAAGTAGAGCGTCGCCGTGCCCTGCGCGTACTGGTAGGAATACGGGCCGACCGTCTCACCCTGGTAGCCGTCAGGGTTGCGGTAGGCGCGCAGGGCCGCAGCGACCGTGACCGTGCGGACGACCGCCGGGGCCGTCACGGTGAGGCCGTCGTCGGCGACCCAATCCGTGCCGGCCTCGGCGCGGACGAGAGCGGACGCGTCATCGAGCGCCGCCCCCGCCCGGACCAGGTCGTTACCGGTGATCGCGCCCGGGGCCAGGCCGAGGCGCTTCTCCATCTCCGCGACCGTCGCGAGCGGGGGCAAGCTCATGCGTCATTCCTTCCGCGTGTCGTCTCACGCATTGGCTCAGGCGACCGGGGTACCGGTCTTCACGCGCAGGGCCGGCACGATCTCGGTGAAGCCGTCCGGGTCGTTCTTGTCCAGGCGCGGGTACTTCAGCGCCTGCGCACCGATGAAGGTGGAGAAGATCGACCGGTCGGCGAGGATGTTGGAGTCGTAGTCCTGAACCCACCGCATGGCGAAGCCGTTCTCGCTGCGGCTCTCGCCCTTGGCGGCCCCTGCCGGGACCTTCGGGGCCCGGATCGCCAGGGTGAAGGCGTCGCGGCCGTAGAAGACGATCTCGTCGTCGTCCAGGCGGTTCGACTCGACGGTGTTGAAGCCGCGCACCTTACCGACGCCCGCGTTCCGCAGGGCCTCGGTCGAGCCGGACTGCGAGGCGTCGGAGATTGCCTTCGCGTCGACCAGGTTCGCGTAGACGCCAGTGCCGCACGCAGCCCAGAGGCCGTCAGCCGGCAGGCCGAGGTCGCGCAGGGTCTTCCGGGCCCGAGTGAAGGTCAGCTCCGGGGCGGCCGGGTCGTAGGCGATGCCGACGGACTCGGGGAGCGCCTGCATTGTCTCGACGCAGAAGTTCTCGATGTCCTCGACCATCGCGACGAGCTGCGGCGCGGTGACCTGCCGGGTGAAGTCCTCGATGCTGAAAGTCATCTGCTCGTCGGTCAGGTCGACCGCCGAGTAGATCATGTGGGTCATCTTGACCGCGACGGTGGACTCCTTCAGCTTGTCCACGACGATCGGCGTGCCGGCCTCGGCGAGGGTCCGCCGCCGGGCCTTCAGCACGGCCGGGATGCGGACGTTCACGCTGGCGCCCTTGCCGCCGCCGAAGTCGGACTCGTAATCGCGGTTGAAGGTTGCGGCGATGAACAGGTCATCGCGGATCAGGCCCAGGGCGGTCCGAAGGACCTGCTCCGGGATCAGGAACTCGTGCGGAGTGGCAGTAGCCATGTGGTTGTTACTCCGTTCTCAGAAGGTCAGTAGGTGCCGCGAACGGCCTTGATGACGGCGTTCGGGTCGAAGCCCTCATCGCCGCTGGTGGCGTGGCCGGGGACCAGGCGCGGCTTCGGGCGGCCCGGGATGGGCTCGGTCGTCTGCTCGGCCTTCACGCCGAAGTCCTCAGCAAGGGCCTTCGCGCTCGCGTTGATCTCGTCTTCGGTCGCGCCGGTGACGTACTTCGCGAGCTGCGCCGGCAGTCCGTGCGCCTTGACGGCCTCGGTGATGGCACTCGCGGTGCGGAGCTTGCCGGCCTCGGCCTCGGCCGCCTCGGCGCGCTCGATCGCCCGCTGAAGCTCGCTCTTCTCGGCGTCCTCGCGGGTCTTCAGCTTGCCCTTGACGCCGTCCAGCTCGGCGCGGAGATTCGCGACCAGCCGGGCGGCCTTCTCGGGGTCGTACTCGCCCTCCCACTTCGGAGCCTTGTCCGCCGGGGCGGGCGGGGTGGTGCCAGTGCCGCCCTCGCCGTTGCCGGCGTTGGTGTTCTGCGGCTCGTTCTCGTGCTCGGGCACTCTGTGACCTCCTGAGGTCGGTAGAGGTGTGCGGGCCTTGCCGCACGGGTGTTGCACCCCCCGTCAGAGGCCCGTAGGCCGTCTCACGCATCGGGTGTGGGTACGAGAAAGGCCCCGAGTGCGCCAAGCGCTCTCAGGGCCTCTCAGGGGTGTTTCGGGGGGCTAGCTAGTCACCGCGGAGTCCGTCCAGCGGTGCCGTCTTCGGTGCGTCGTGCTGCGTGTGGTTCAGGATCTCGGCCCACGCCGTGACCAGCTCGACGCCGTCCGCCGCGCCCTCGTGAAGGATGTCGTTCACCATCACGCGGACCGTGTCGGCCGCCTGGCTCAGGTCGGGCCGGGGTAGCCAACCAACCTCCGCCCAGCCCTTGCGGGACAGATGGCCGACCACCTCGGGACCGACGCGTATCGTCACGATCTCGCCTTCGCCCGAGTAGTCGTGCGTCGGGTAGCGCCTCGGGGCGTAGGCCAGCTCCATCGGCTGCTCATGCCAGGGCATCGCACCTCCTTAGATCCGCGAAGCGTATCACGCACCTACCAGGCGCTGTAGCTCACCGTCGGTTTCGCCTCGCGGGGCATCGGGGTCAAGCCCTTGAACGACTCGGGGTCGACGCCGTCCGGCAGAACCTCCAACTCCACCACCCACTTCCCGTCCGACTGATAAACGTCGTGCACGAAGGTGAAGGTGGAGCGCTGAAGCAGCGCCTCGTACTCAGTCTCGAACTGCGAGATGGGCATGACCCACGCCGCCTTGTGGCCTTTTGGAACGCGGATGACGAGCTGCACCGGCTTGGAGCTGAACGCCGAGCGATGCCCGACCGAGGTCGACATGTAGCCGTGCTGCACCTGCACTGTGCCGATCAGCTCGCGCGGGTCCGGCGGCGGCATCGAGTGCGTGCGGCCCCCGCCCGGTAGCTCGAACTCCATGAAGGTAGAGCCCCGGTGAACGAACAGGTCTTCGGGGACGGGCGTAAACGCCTCGTCGGCCTGCGCGGTCCACTTGCCCCAGCTACCCGGCGGCAGCGTGTGCCCGTCGGCGTGCGCGCGAAGGGCTTCGTTCCAGGGCCCGAAGTCGTTGCCGCTGTACTTCGTGATCGCGGCGGCCTGCTTCGCCGTCGGCACCGGCAGCGCCCGGTCGGCCCACTCCCGGCCGGCCTCGTGTGAGGCGTGCCGGATCGCGTCCGCGTCCATGCCCTGAAGCTGCGCCGTGACGCCGTTGACCTCGCGCCACTCGGAGAGATACCGCTTGTGCCGCGTGCTCAGGTTCCGGTACGAGCGGAGCGCCTTCAGGTACGCCGGGTCGACCTCGGCGGCGGCCTTCGCGTCGGCAACCTTGCCGAACAGGCCCTTCGCCTCGTCGAACAGCGCCTGATCGACGTACTTGTTCGCCTTCAGGTAGTCCAGCGCGGCCAAGTCGTGCGACTCGATGACCTGCCGGACGTACGAGTAGTTGAAGCTCGCATCGAGCTTCTTGGCCGTACCCAGCGCGTCATAGCGGGCGTGGACCTTCGCCAACCACCCATCAAAGAACCGCGCGCCGTCGACCTGCGGCGGCTCGGGCTTCTTCGGGGCGGCCGGGGCCGGCTTGCCCTGCCACTTCTTGACCTTCGCGGCCTCCTTGGCGGCTGCCTTCGCGGCGGCCTCCTCAGCGACCTTGGCGGCCTCGGCGGCGGCGATGGCCTCGGCCTCGGCGGCGGCCTGCTCAGCGGCCTTCGCGGCGTCAGCGGCAGCGCGGGCGACCGCCTCGGCGGCAGCAGCGCGGGCCTTCGCGGCGAACGCCTTCACGGCCTCTTCCTGCGCGTGCGCGATGGCCTCGGAAGGGTTCGTGCCGATCGGATGCTTGGCGTCGTACGCCTTGCGGAACGCCTGCACGGCCTCGGGCCCCGACTTGCCGGCGGTGGCCTCGGTCCAGAGGTCTTGGAGCTGCGGCCCGATGCCCGGCCACGGGTCGGCCATGTCGTAGACCGGGACGACGAAGCACCCGCACTTGTCGTGATACTTCGCGACCCCGTCACGTAGGCCGGCGGTCGTCGCCGACTTGTAGACCGGGCCCCGGCTGGCGAGCATCGCGCAGAAGTAGCAAGGCCGGCCGTCGCTCAAGCGGGCCCAGCCGAGCGCCTTCTTGTCGCGGTAGACGCTGCCCTGAATCGTCGCCCGGCCACCGTCCGCCGCGTGGCGGTAAGCCATGCCGGCGGCCTTCACCTCGGCCGACGCGAGCGCCTGCGGCACCGTCGCGCCCATGCGGATAGCGCGCTTCACGGCGACGGGGCCCGTGACGAGCAGCGACGTAGCGACTTGCGCCGGCGGAAGGCTGCCCGCCCACGCGATCTCAGGCAGCGCGCCCAGCACGCCCGACGCTTGCCGGTGGGCCAGGTAGAACGCTCCGCCTAGTCCGGCCGTTTTCCGGCGGGCCTCATCGAGAATTCTCGACGCCGCGGTGACGTAGACCGGGAAGGTCTTATCCAGGTTGCCCGGGTTCAGCAGCGTGCGGAACGCCAAGGTGAGCTGTGCGGCGGCCTCGCTCGCGACCTTCGCCTGACCTACCCGGTAGCTCTCGGCAAGGGCGTCGGTTGTCAGCGGGGCCGCCACGCATCATCACGCTCCGATCGCGGGCTGCGCCGGCTCGGCCGGCAGGGCGGGGGTTGCGGACTGGCGGGTGAGGGCGTCGGCGAGTTGCGCCAGGCCGTCCGCAGACGACGCCATGCCGCGCCAGCGCTCGATGTCCTGATCGGTGACACCCGGGATGCGCTCCCATGCGGCCTCGGCCGGCACGGCGAGCATGGTCACCATCTTTCCGAGGGCATCCACGGCGACGGCCAGCGAACGGGCCTCGGTGTCGCGCCAACGCACCTGCGCGGACAGATCCAGCGCGGACCGCTGGTCACCCGCCGCGAGGGCGGCGAGCCGAAGCGTCTGCTCCCAGCTCTCACCGAAGATCGTCTCGTACTCGCCGATCTTCCGTTGCGTCGCGGCCTCGGCGGCGGCGAGCGCGTCCGCGCTCAGGTTGACCAGGTCGCCGAGCAGCACGTGAGGGGAGAGCTGCGCGATGGCGGCCAGGGTGCGGACGCCGGAACCGTACGTTTCCAGATGCCCAGTCACGTCGGTCTGATCGAACGATCCGAACTTGGCGTCAGGGCTGTCCGAAACCCAGAGCCGGTCAATGGCCGCTTGGAACGGCTCGATCGGCTGGCCGAACAGGGGCGAGTCTTCGTCTTCCTCGATCGGAATCGACAGGCCCGTTGCCCAGCGCTGGCGGAACGACGCGTACTGAAGCGCGATCATCAGGGCGAAGACCGCTTCGTTGATCCGGTCCTGAAGGACGATCAGCGGGGCGATCACGCCCCGGTTCTCGCCGTCGAGCCGGTCGCGGAAGCGGACCAGCGGGCACACGCCGAGTCCGTGCGCGTCGGAGCGGATCAGCGTGAGCCGGCTCCGGTCCTTCGGCCGGGCGAGCAGGTGCACGGCCTGGTCGTCGTAGACCTCGAAGAGCTGCGCGCCGTCCGCCGAGCGGCCCTTGATGCGGAGCCCGTGCACCGGCCATTCGTCGTCGTCGTCTTCGTAGAAGGCGATCGTCTTCAGCGGCGACAGCGGCCGGATCAGCGGGGCCGGCTCGCCAGGCAGAACCAGCACGTAGGACGCGCCGAATTCCAGCGCGCCCCGCGTCGCGATCGTCTGCCGAGCGTCGAGCCGGTTCGCCTGCCAGAACTCCCACGGCCGGGCGTTCGTGGTCGACTTCGCCGGGCGGTAGCCGTCGACGAACAGACCCTTGACGTACGTCTCGCTGATCAGCGGTAGCCAGTTGGTGATGCTCTTCCGCGCCAGGGCCTTGTATTCGGCCTTCGCGCCCCGAGGGGCGTACGGCGGATCGTGCTCGCCGCGCAGGTAGCGGGCGACGTAGCCGTTTCCCTTGTTCGGGTCGCTGGTGAGCGCGGCGTGTTGGCTGATCAGGTCTTCGGCGAGGCCGACGACGGACACGGGGCCTCCTCGAAGGCGGGTAGTGGTCAGAAGCCGTACAGACGGCCGGTGCGCTTGCGGCGCTTGGAGAGCACGCCTTCGCCGAGCACGCGACCTCGCGCCATGCGGGCCAGCACCAAGGCGGCCAAGGCGTCGACCTTCTTCGTGCTCTCGCGCGTCTCCTTGCCGAAGCTCACGCCCCAGCGGTTCGGCCGGCGGCGGCCGTTCAGGACGTGTCGGCGTAGCGCCTGGTCGCCGTTGTGCGGCACCTCGCCGTCGATGAACGCGCGGTGTAGCGCCTCGACGGCCCGGACTGTGTCGGCCTGGTGGCCGCGCATGTCCCAGGCCACGGCGTGCCGGGTGGTCGCCTTGATCAGCAGCCGCTCGCCGTACAGCTCGCGCCAGCGGTCCACGTCCGTTTCCCAGAGCGCGACATCGCTGAAGAACGCGACCACGTCAAAGCGTGTAAACGCGTTGTCGACCATGTCCCGGACGGCGTCCTGATTGACCTCCCAGCCCAGACCCGCCGGGCCCTCCGGGCGCTCCCAGAGGCCGAGCAGGAACGGGGCCCCGTCGGACACGCGGACCGCGACCAGCGCGGACGAGTCGTCCGTACGACCTCCGTCGAATCCGAGCGTCACCGTGTCGCCGTCGGCGAGCGGGGCCAGGTCTTCGCGCAGGTTCGCGTCGTACTCGTGAGGGGCGACCCAGCTATCGGCCGCCGCGACGATCTGATTCAGATAGAAGCGCCGGGCCTCCTCCGGCGGCGTCGCCGGGTCGTAGACCTCCTCAGCGATGCGCTCCAAGTCGACCCAGCTCGAATCGCCGTAGGCGCAAGCCAGTCCGGCCATGAGCTGATCGCGGTCGGCCAGCTCGACATGCCCCGGGGCCTCGCGGGAGTCGTAGAGCAGGCCCTTGCCGCGCGTCCGCTTCTCGGTCATCGACAGGAACGCGAGATAGGAAATCTCGGCGACGGTGTCCTGACCGGGGGCGTGCGCGTTGGTCGTCTCGATCGCGCGGGCCATGCCGTCGCGGCTCTTGGCGAGGTTGCGCCGGATCACCTTCGCGAGGGCGTGCCCGCCGTTGGACGCTGTCCAGTGGTGCGTCTCGTCCATCACGGCGAAGCTCGGCCGAGCGCCCTCTTGGCTGCTCGAAGACGCGGTGATCGGGTGCAGCTTGCCGCCGCCTGGCAGCAAGATCCGCGTCTTACCGATCGCGTCCTTCGGCCAGCCCATCGCGGCGGGAAGGTCGGACTCCTCGACCATGGACCGGATGGCGGCCATGGTGTTTTCCGTCTGCTGCTCGGAGACGCCCGCAATCACGACCCAGGGGGCCGGATGGCGCTTGCCTACGGGCTCACCCTCGGTGTCCCAGTGGGAGAATCTGACCGGGCCGCACAGTTCAGCCAGACACAAGGCACCGAGGAACGGGCTTTTCCCCAGCCCTTCGCCCTCCTCAGCACCGCGCGGCGGTAGATGAAGCGGCCTCGGTCGTCCACGGCGTAGAACCAGAGGACGAAGTTCAGTTGCTCCCGCGTCATGCGGTAGGGGTCGCCGGCCTCTTCGCCGTCGGGCTGAAGTAGCCACCCCTCGATCCAGTCGATGACGCCCCACCCGAGGGTCTTCACGGACCCGTCCATGGGGAAGGTGGGGATCGTGGTTACGGCCTTCACGCGAGCCGGCGGCGGATGTCGCCGCGCCGCTCGTCCAGGCTCGTCACGCCGGCCGGCAGGCCCTCGTCGCCCTCGTCCAGGTCGTCATCCTCGACGCGCATCCGGGCGCGCATCCGGTCTACCACCGTCGCCCCAAGCCGCTCTTCGTTCATGCGGATCTCGGAGAGCGCGGCGGCCGAGGGACGCTTCAGGTAGCCCTCGACGATGGGCGCCAGCAGCGCCAGGCGAAGCCAGTCGGTCATTTCGAAGACGGCAGCCTGCGGCGAGCGCCGCCACACGTCATACCAAGCGAGCACGCCGTCACTGAAGGCCCGACCGCCGGTCAGCTCGGCCAGCTCGGGGCCGCGCAGCTCGCCATCGCGGGGAAGGACGGTCTCGCCGTGGGCGGGGGCGTTGCGGCGGCGGCGTTGACCGTCGGGCTTCGGGGCGTGCATCGTGCCTCGGGCCATGGCGGGACCTCCTCTCAGGGCGTGTAAACGGAGATGGGGCGCGCGCCTCTCCCACCTCGGCGGGAACGCACCTCTCACCCCGGTCGGTGATTCGTCCCGCTGCGCCGGGTCGGCCGGCCGTGCGGTTTCCCAGTGGTCGAAGCGAGGCGCGCGGGGTCTTCCCGGGGTGGTTACGGTGCGCGATATCGATGCGGGTCGTTGTGACCTCACTGCCCGTACGCACAGGGAGGCGCTATGCCTTCCCGGTGTCGGGGCCGGCGGGCCGGGGGCCCTCCCCCACCCCTCGCGGCTCGATCGGCAGTCACCGTCCGTGAGATCAGAGCGATCCGGGATGCTGCTCGGGCGGACGACGGCGCGACGCGGCAGGCCGGCGTGCGGCGTTGCCCTCGGCCGCTGTCTTCTTGCCGTGGTGCCAGCGACAGATGGCGCGCAGGTTCTCGGGTTCGTGGTTGTCGCCACGCTCGATGTGGTCGACCTCGCCAGCGGGCGCGAGGCAGCGCGGGCCAGATTCGAGCGGTACCTGACAGCGGTACGCGTCACGGCGCAGGATGCGCAGGCGTCGTACTGCCCAGTCGGAGGGGAGGCGGGCACTGCGGTCTGAGCCCTCCCATGCCACAGCAACCACCCCCCGGGTACGAAGAACGCCCCGGGGGCACTCGACCGAATCGGGAGCGCACGCCCGGGGCGTCAGGTCAGAGCCTCGGTGGCGCAGCGCCCGAGGCGTTCAACGCATACAGCCCCGCTACCTAGCCGGTCCCCAGGGGCACACCGGTCGTAGGTAACGGGGCTAGCAGCGGGTGCGGGTGAGAGCGCGTGTAAACGCGTCTCTCCCTACACCTAACAAGTCGGCCAGCTTGGTACCGCGCTACCGCTCGCGGCCCTGGTCGCGGGACGCAGCACACGCACGGCACACGGAGCGAAGGCCGTCGGGCCGGTCTGGTCGCTCGGCGAACGCCCGCGCCGGCAGGTCGCGGCGGCACACCCCGCACGCCTTGTACGGGAGCCGGCCCCGAGCGATACGCCGGGCGAGCTGGCGGCGGACGCGGTCGGCGAAGTCGGCCGGGTCCAGGGCGTACCGCTCGGCGACCTCGGCGGCCAGCTCGGCGAGCGGGTCCGTCACGAAACCGGCTCCAGGTCCGACGGTGTCCGGTAGACGCCGTGCCGGTTGCGGGCCAGCCCGACCGACTCGGGCGGGACGCAGCGCCGGGTGTTGACGTTTCCGGTGCGGTGCCGGTCGAACGTCGAGACGGCGCTGAAGGTGCAGTGACACGTGCCGCAGTGCGCGATGCTCAGGCCCGTCCAGGCCACGCCGCAGGCGCAGGTAGTCACTTGTCGTCCGTCCCGGTGGCGAAGACCACCCGGACCAGCATGAGCGCCAGCGAGACGCCCAGCGCGCCGACGTAGCCGATGGTCGGCATGTCGGTGAGCCACTGCGCGTGGACCACCCCGACGGCGACCATGAAGACGAAGGCGACCAGGGCGACTCGCAGCAGCGCGGCGACGACCAGGGCGACAGCGGAACCGATGACGGCGGCGACCTTGCTCACTCAGAACTCCTCGGGGCGATCTCGACGGTGTTGGAGGCGGAAGGGTGGACGGCGAACGGCTGATTGCCCATGACCTGAAGGGCGCCCCAGTCATCGCGGTAGATGGTCACGTTCAGGTCGGCCAGCTTGAACGTGACGCGGGCGTGCCGGCCCAAGCCGATCGGGATGTCGGCGTACTGGTCGAGCACCGCCGACGACGCCTCTGGGTCGGTCGCGAGACGGGCCGCGTCTCGCTCGGCCTCGGCATCTGCAACTCGTCGGCGCAGGCTCACGAGCTTGTCCTGAACCCACCTCGGTAGGCGGGCCTCACGCGGGTCCGGGGCCGTCACTCCGCGGCCTCCTGGCGAGGCTGGAAAACCAGCAGCGGCGACCCGCCTTCGGCCTCGTCGCAGGCGTCCAGGATGCCGGCGGCGTACGCGCGAGCCTCGGCCAGCGCCAGGGCCACGGCCGCCAACTCGCCATCGCTGTGCACCTCGACGTGCACGAACGGGCGGGCACCGACGCGGCCCGACCGGACGTAGGCGAAGTCCCCGGGCGTCGCGCTGCACATCACCCGGCGGGCAGGGCCGGCGGGCATGGCCTCGCTGATATCGAGCTGCGCCGGGGCCTCGTCGTCCGCCTCGGGCTCGCCGTACTCGACCAGGAACGCGGCCACGCTCAGCGCCACGTCAGCGAGCTTGTCGGGCGACGCGGGCTCGTCGGTGAGCTTCGCGACCTCTGCGACGTACTCGCGACCACGGATCAGGGCTTCATCAGGCGTCATGCGGCACCCCCGGACAGCTCGAAGACGGCGATCCAGGCGGCGGCCATGGCGAGCAGCACCGCCGCGAGAGTGAAACTCGCGACCAGGGCGACCACGACGGCGCGCATCACGCGGGCGATCACAGGCGACCCTCGTCGAGCAGCGCGGCCAGCCGGACGAACGGCCGGGCGGCAAGCGCGTTGCCCTCGGTCAGCATCTCGTCGCCCACCCGCCGGACCGCATCCGCGAGCGCCTTCGGGGCGACAGGGGGAGCCTCGCCGAGTAGCCCGGAGAGGTGGTCGCGCAGCTCGCGGACCTCGTCGCGGTGTAGATAGACGTTGTAGCGGCCGTCCGGCGTGATGCGCAGGTCGTCGTCGCCGTCGAACTCGTCGGCGATGTCCAGTTGAGCAAGGCGCATCAGTTGTCACCGGCCCCGGCGATGGCGTCCTGAACGGCGGCGTACGTGGCCGCGCTCGCGATGGCGTCCAACATGCCGCAGAACCGGGCGGCGCTGCGGCGGTCGGTGCCCAGCACGGCCAGGGCGTCCGCCAGGTCGTGCAGAGCCTTCGCGGTGGCCTCGTGCTGCGCCAGCGTCAGGCCCGGCTCGTTCACGAAGGGGTGGTCGGCGGCGTTCGCCTCGTGCATACGCTCGACCAGCGCGGCGGTAGCGGGCTTCAGCATGGGGGGCCTCCTCGGGCCGATGTGGCTTGGACATCAAGCCAGTCGGCCAGCGGCACCCGAGGTGTTCAGGGCAAAACGAAGCCCGCCCCGGGTCGTCTCCCACGGGGGAAGGAGACGGGCCCAGGGCGGGCGGTCTGTTAGGGGTGGATCAGGTAGCGCGGAAGGACGCCGGATGCTCGCGCCCACTGGACGCGACGGCCAGGGGCACGCCCGGCTCCGTCGACGCTGTCACCCGCCAATCGCCATGAAGCCGGTAGACGGCGGCGGTCACGGGTGCGCCGTCGACGGTGAGAGTGGTGGGCTCGCCTTCACGCATGGCGACGTTGACCCTGTCGGACGCCTCATGCTGACTGACACCCAGTGCGGCAGCGTACGGAGCCACGAAGGCCATCGCCGCGTGATGCTTCAACCAGCCGGGGTACTCGTCGGACGTGCGCGGAGCGAAGGACCAGACGGTGACGCCGGCCCCCTCGCCGGGGTCGGCACCCCGAGTCAGCCCGACGGCGACGGTGACCGCGTGAACTCGGATGGTCGAGACCTCCGGCGGCAGTGGTGAAGCCTCGTCCACGTCCCACACTGTGAAGCTGACCCGGGGTACCTGCGTCATGCTCTACTCCTGCCGGCTGACCTCAGAAGACGACGACAGCGTAGCTGCTGTCCGAGGCGCTGCCGCCCGGTCCGCTGCCGCGCACGACCCACCGCCAGGTGCCCGGAACGACCGGGCAGAAGGCCCACGTGGGCAGGGTGCAGTACGTGCTGTTGGTGCAGTCGTTGTCGTACTGGCCGTCGAGCGCGCCGTTCGGCTGGTAGCGGTAGCCGTGGATGTAGATGTGGCCCTTGCTCCAACCGTTCGTGGTGCCCGAGCCGCTGAGCACTCCGGCGGTGTAGGTCATGCCGGCGACGGTGCTTCCCGGCGTGACGGAGGGCTGCGCCGCCGCCGGCTGGGCGGTCGCGGCGATCCCGGCGGCCGACAGGGCGAGCGTCGCGCCTGCGGCGACGATCTTCTTACGGAGGTTCGTGGGAGTCATGTGCGTCTCCTAACCGAGACGGGTTGGGGGTTGTTGAAACGCGACGGGAGAAGCCTGGGAGCCTGCGTGCGCGGTTCAGGCTCCACGGGCGGCCCGCGCTCCCTCGGCGGGATCGGCCGCGCCATCAGGACCGGCCCACGATCGAACGCCGGAACGGGCCCCACGCCACGAAGCGTTCGAACATCTCGGGCGGGCTCAGCCCGTCGTGCGGGTTCAGGTGATACAGGTCCCGCATTGCCTCGAACATGAGGCCAGCCAGGTAGATCGACAGGCCGGGCGGGTTGTCCTCGTACTCGACGCGGAGCAGAAGGCGGGCGTCTGCGCACGGCCACGGGTTGCCGCATGACCGGCACGCCCACCCCGGACGCATCGGTGTGTGCGGCAAGGCCGTCTCAGTGCGGTAGCGGGGCCGGTTCGGGGTGGGGCCTGCGGACGGAAACGGAAGCATGGACGAGATCACCACCGGCCCCCGTTCGCCCGGAACGTCTGGGCCGGCGTCAGGTTGCCCGCGCGGCCGTTGTTCAGCGGCCGGAAGAATCCGGTGGGTTCGGTCGCCCACGCCGGGCGCTGCGGTGCTGGGCGCGGGCCGGGCTTCGGCGAATCGGGGTCACAGCGCCAGAACCGAAGTCGCACGGCTGGCCTCCTTCGTGTCGGTGAGAAAGCGGAGCCGCCCCGCCCCTTCCCGAGACGGCTCCGCTCGGTTCCGCCCCCGGCGCGTACTCCGCAAGCGGTTCCGTTAGTGACACTCTGGTGTGGATGTCGCTACCCTCGGAAGGCCCTTCGCGCAGGTGGGCAGGACCGGGCGGCCGAGTCGCCGACCTGTAGAGGCGTGAATAGTTGATCTCAAGGTTTGGGGACCGCTGATGGCTGACTTGCCGCACCCGCTCGCGCTGTTCATCGTCAGCGAGATCCGCCGGGCCCGGGGTGCCGCCGGGATGACGCAAGAAGCGTTCGGGCGGGCCGCAGGCTTCAGCGCGTCGCACGTCAGCGCCGTGGAGGGCGGCACGCGCGCCCTCACCATGGACTTCATCAAGGGCGGCGACAGAGCGCTCAACAACGGGGGCATGTATGAGCGCCTGGTGGAGAAGCTGGGCGTGCCGTCGTGGTTCCTGCCCTGGTTGGATGCGGAGCGCGCCGCGACGCAGCTCCGATGCTGGCAACCGTCGCTCGTCCCCGGCCTGCTACAGACGGAGGACTACGCCCGAGCCGTCATCCGGTGCGACGACACCCTCAGCGAAGAAGAGGTCGACCGTAGGCTTGCCGACCGGATGGAGCGGCAAGCGATCCTGACCGGGGGCAACGCGCCGCAGTTCATCGCGGTCATCGCCGAGGCGGTGCTACGCCGGGCGCGGGAAGACTTCCGGCACGTCATGGCCGGCCAGATAAAGCACTTGATTGCGCTCGCCGAACGACCGAACATCAGTGTGCACGTGCTGCCAGACGACATCAGCATGCACGTCGGCTTGACCGGGCCCTTCAGCCTCGCGCGCTCGCCCGAGCACACGTGGCTAGGGGAGATGGAGAACCAGCTTGGCGGGGTGGTCGTCGAGAAACCCGCCGATGTGGATACTCTGATGTCAAGGTGGGAGACGGTCCGCAACGAGGCCCTACCCCGCCGCCAGTCAATCGAGCTGATGAAGGAAGTTGTGAACTCGTGGACCTGATCGGCGCTCACTGGCGCAAGTCATCCCGCAGCGGCTCCGGCGGCGGTAACTGCGTTGAAGTAGCGGACAACCTGCCCGGCGTCGTTGGCGTGCGGGACTCCAAGGACCCGACCGGGCCGGCGCTGGCATTCGAGCCGGCGACCTGGCAAGGCTTCGTGGACTACGCGAAGCGCATCGGCCCCGTCGGCTGACCCAGCACGAACGAAAGCCCCCGGCACACGTCGGGGGCTTTCGCATGTCCGGGCTACGCGCGGTGACGCGGGAGCCGAAGCACCTTCGCGGCCGGCTGCTCGACCGTCGCCCGCTCGTCGGCGCGGCCCAGCTCGTACGCCTCTTCGTAGACGGCGGCCGACGGCGTCTCGCGCGACTGGCGGCGGCGCAGCACCCACCACCCCGCAGGCAGCGCCAGCGCGGCCAGGCCGACGACGTAGACCGTCCGCGTCGACTCCACCGTCAGCGGCGGGCCGGAGGCCGCGGTGACCTTCTCCGGGGCCGGGGCTGAAGCGCGAACAGGCAGCGGGGCACCGCCCGACGCCGCGCCGGATGGCACGGGCACGCTCACGGCCTCCGGCCGAACGGCCCCGGGCTGCTCAGGCGTTGGCGCAGGGACAGCCGGGGCGACGTTCGCGGGCGCGGGTGCTGTGCCCGCTGTGCGGGTCGCTGCCGGCTTCGCGGGGGCGGGTGCGGACGTTGCCCGGGGCGCGGCGGTGGACGGTGCAGGGGCGGCGGTGGAGGGCTCCGCGCCGAGCAGGTCCCCGACGGTGCCCGTGACACCGTTGACCACGCGGCCGAGCGGCCCGGGGACGTCCGTCGGGGCGGGCGTGGGGGAAAGGGCAAGGGCGAGGGCGAGTGCGGTTGCGCTCACGGCGACCTCCGGGGGTGGGTTGGCTGGTCAGGCCGGTACCCGGGTCTACCAGGGCGTAAGCATCGGGCGGTGACGCCCTCGGGGGACGTTCGGGACGGTTCCTGGCGGGCGGATGGCGCAGTGACGCAAGTTTCGTCATTCTCTATTCCGCTTCTAGGGCTCCTCCTCCTCCAGAAGCACTAATAGGGAATGACGAAACTTTCGTCTTTCCGTCATCCTCGGGCCGGACTCGGACGCGTCCCGTCACCCCCGCGTCACCCCGCGCACATGCGAGACGCCCCCGGCGGATGACCGAGGGCGTCTCTGGTGAGTCGTATCACGCGTTTACACGCTAGTAGTCGGGGTCGTGCTCGCCCTCGTTCGGGATCGCGACGAGCCGGGCCGGATCGAAGTGACCGCGACCGCCCCGCTTGCCGGGCTTCAGGATCAGCGCGGCGTACGCCTCGGCCAGCAGTTCGCGTCGGCCTTCGGTGTCGCGAAGGTCCCACTCCTCGCTGAGCGTGTGCCCGAGCAGCACCTTTCGCACGTCGGGCTCACGGGGAGCGGCGGCGAGGGTGTCCCGCTCGGCTTGGAGGGCTTGCAGGCGGGCGAAGTTCTCCGGGGTGGCCGACTGCGCCAGGGACGCCAGAACAGCGGCGACATCGTCTTCTAGGGCCGTCAGGGCCCCGTCGTCGGCCACGATCACCCGCCGCTCGACCATCGGGGAGTGACCGAAGTCCGCCTTGAAGCGGGCTTCTAGGTGTGCCTCGAAGGGCAGCGCCGAGACGAGTACCGGGCGGTCGCACAGCTTGCCCTCTGCCTTGCGCTGGCACCGGTAGGCGACCATCTCGTACCGGCGCACCTCCTCCGGGCGGCCAGCGGGCCGGTAGGCCGTCTTCGTGCGGGCGACGGTCAGCAGGTGCCCGCAGCCCGAGCACTCGATGAGTCGCGAGGCGAGCCGGGCCGGCTTGCGACCGGTGCGCTTGCGCGGGTCGGGGGAGGGGTCGAGCGCCTTCCGCAGCTCGACCACGGTCGGCAGGTCCAGCGCGGCCGGAAACGGTGTCAGGGCGCGGCCCTTGGCGTCCCTCTGGACCACGCCGCCGATGGTGACGCGGCCCAGGATGTGATCGCCGGTGAGCGCCTGCCGCAGCGTCACCCGTGACCACTCGGGCGCGCGGCGCGGCCTGACGCCGTGAGTGTTCATCCATCGAACCGTGCGACTCAGGGTGTGCCCGTCGAGAATTCGAGAGGCGCAGCCCTCCAAGGCGTCAACTTCCTTGTTCAGCAGAGCGAGCGTCTTTCCCTTGCCGTCGGCCGCCTCCACGATCTGATAGCCGAAGGGCACCTCACCACCCGGCCAGCGTCCGGCCAGCCGCAGGCGGGTCGCCCGCCCGGCCTGCCGCTCCTTGATTCGCTGGCGCTCTTCGCGCGCCGTCTCGGCCTTGATCAGGAACAGGATTCGGAAGGCAACGCCGTTGTTACTGTCGATGCCCTTCGTGTCCATGAGCCGCACAGGCGCGTGAATCTGGCGGCCGGTGGCGTGGTCCTTACCTTCCTGCACGTCAAGGATCATCGCGGCGACGTTCAGGCCCTCGCGGGTCATGCGGTCGACGTGGTGAGCGACCAGCACGTCAGCGCGGCCGTGGCGGGCGTCGTTCAGCCAGGCGATGAACTCGGGGCGGTCGCGGACGCCGCCCGAGATACCGTCGTCCACGTGAAGGGCGACCTCCTCGAAGCCCTCCCGGGCGACAAGCTCGCGGCATTCCTTGATCATGTTCTCTAGCGAGGTGTTCGCGTCGTCGGCGCTCTTGCTGAGTCGGACGTACAGGCTCGCGCGGAGCCGGGCGCGGCCGAGGGCGGGCGCTTGCGGGTTGGTGGGCAGCATGGGTGAGACGCCACACGCACGAGCCGACTCACGCACTCCCGTAAGTCGGCTCGCGCACAATTCTTAATGTGCGCCTGGTCGCATGACGGCTCCCGCCGTCATCCACTGGGTGTCGCCGTCGGTGATGGTGCCGCCGCCACCGGTCGAGTCCTGGTGGTCCATGATCCCGTCGATCATGTAGGTCACCGTCTCGAAGCCCCGGTGCGGGTGCCACGAGGTGCCCTTCGGCTCGCCCGGCGCGTAGTCGACCTCGCCCATCTGGTCGAGGTGGATGAACGGGTCGAGATCGGTCATCGAGACCCCGGCGAAGGCCCGGCGGACCGGGAAGCCCTCACCCTCGTAGCCGCTCGGCGCGGTGGTGACCCGGCGGACCGGGCGGTAGCTGGTGGACTCGTCGAGCTTCGGCAGCCGGAGCAGGACGAGGACGTCGTCGACGGTGATCGCGGGCATCGCGGGCTCCTTACTTGTCGGCCGGGGTGGACGACGCGACGCGGTCGGCGCGCAGGCGCCGGCCGAGCCGCTCGAAGACCCGGGTGAGGCAGGCGACCTCGGCGTCGTCGAGATCGTCGATCAGGTGGGCGCGCACGGAGCGCAGGTGATGCGGCGCGGCCTCGCGCAGGGCCAGCAGGCCGGCCGCGGTGAGCACGGCCTCGCTGCCGCGCCGGTCCGCCGGGCAGGACTCCTTGGCCACCAGGCCGCGCTTCTGCATGGTGGTGATCTGGTAGGTCAGCCGGCTCGGGGAGAACACCAGCCGGTCGGCCAGCTCGCCCATGCGCAGCCGCTGCCCGGGCGCCTCGGAGAGCAGCACCAGCACGTGGTAGTCGGCGAAGCTCAGCTCGCTGTCCGCGCGCAGGTCGTCCTCCAGTTGGGTGAACAGCCGCTGGCTCGACTCGATGTAGGCGCGCCAGCACGCCGTCCGCTCCGCGTCCAGGCTCTCCGTCATGCCCCGAAGAGTAGCACTAATTAAAATTTAAACAAGTCTCCCTGCCTGCCGAGACTCAAGCTTGAGACCGAGCGCCAAGACGCCTCGTTGAAATCTGAAGCGAAAGGCTGGTCGCGATGCGTCGGAGCGGCGTGCCATCATCCGTCGGATGGACGAGGTGAAGCTCACCGCGCCGGGTCTCCGACTGCGCGCCTGGCATGACGACGACGCCCCCGCCGTGCTGGCCGCGCTCGCCGATCCCGCGATCGACAGGTGGAACGGCCAGGGTGTCACCGATCTGGCGAGGGCCCTGGACTGGGTGCGGTGGCGCGCCGACCGGAGCTCAGGCACCCGCCTGTCGCTGGCGGTGACCGATGACGCCGGAGCGCTGTTGGGCGCGGTGTCGCTGAACGAGATCCGCGGCGGCAACGCGTCGATCGGCTACTGGACGGCGGCCGAGGCGCGCGGCCGGGGTGTCGCGCTCCGGGCGGTGACCGTGCTCACCGCCTGGGGCTTCCGCGAGCACGGGCTGCACCGCATCGAGCTGTGCCACGCGGTGGCCAACCCTGCCTCGTGCCGCGTCGCCGAGCGCGCCGGCTATGCCTTGGAGGGCACCCTGCGCGAGTCGCACGTCTACGGCGACGGCCACCGACACGACGAACACCTACACGCCCGCCTGACCACCGACCCGTAACCCCCCACCCCCGGCATCGATCTTGCGGTTTCGGCCTGGGCGCAACAGGACGAAGCCGACGTCGGTGGGGCCGAAACCGCAAGATCGACGAGGTGGGGCGGTGGGGAAGAGCGAGTGGGTAGGGTCGGGGGGTGGACGATCTCGACGTGGTGGACTGGCGGGAGCGGGTGGCCGGGCTCTACCTGTCCGACCTCGACCTGGGTGGGTTCCGCACGGCCCGGGACGCGCTGTTCGGCAGCCACCCGAGCAGTCCGGTGCCGGCCGCCGAGCGGGCCGGGTTCACCGGGCTGCGCTGGTATCCGCCCGACCCGGCGGCCGTGGTCGAGGCGCCGCTGCGGCCCGCCTCGGGTGGGCTGAGCATCGACACCGGCGGCCCGGACGGGGTGGTCGACTACCGCCGGGTGGCGGTCGCCGAGACGCCCTGGGGGCCGCTCACCCTCTGGTGGATCGACGCGTACGGCGGCGGGCTGTTCGTGCCGCTGCGCGACGCGAGCTGCGGGGACGGGTCGTACGGCGGGGGTCGCTACCTCACCGACACGGTGAAGGGCACGTTCGGGCGGGGCCTGACCGTGCTGCCCGGGAACCGGGTCCGGCTGGACGCCAACTACCTCTACAACCCCAGTTGCGCCTACGACGACCGGTGGGCCTGCCCGCTCGCCCCGCCGGAGAACCGGGTGGACGTGCCGTTGCGCGCCGGCGAGCGGGCCTGGCACGACTGACACGGAAGGGAGGGCCCCGGGCGGAACCCTCCCTCGTGTCGGTGCCGGCCGCCTCAGCGGGCGGTGGCACCGGTGGGCGTCAGGTGCATCCGGCCCAGCATCTGCCGGGCCTGTTCCGCCAGTTCCGCGTCCACGGTGACCGCGTACTGGCCGGCCCGCAACGAGCTGGCCGAGGTGAAGTCGCGTTGCCCGCCGCTCATGGCGTGTGCGACCGCGCCGAACACGGCGCCCCAGATCGCACCGATCACCAGGCCGACCAGGATCACCGCGAGCCAGTTGCCGGCGGTGAAGATCCCGAAGAGCAACCCGATGAACAGGCCGAACCAGGCGCCGGTGCCGGCACCCAGCAGCGCGGCCCGGCCGGTGGTGAGCCGCCCCATCACGGTCTCCACCAGGGTCAGGTCGGTGCCGATGATGGACGTCCGTTCCACCGGGAACCGGTTGTCGGCCAGATAGTCCACCACGCGCTGGGCGGACGGATAGTCCGGGTACGAGCCGATCGTGACGGTCGGCGAGCCGGCCTGCGGCCCGTGCCCGTCCCCGCTCGGCGGCATCGGGCGACCGCTTGGGCCGGACGGGAGGTTGTCGCTGCCCGGCATCCCGGGTCGCCAGGCCGCGGTCGGAGTCGAGGGTCTGGTCATGAGCATCCTCCTTCGTCAACCCGCCGCGTTCCCGCCGCCGGCGAGCGGTAACGCGGCGGCCGACGCCGATCCGGCCAGGCATGGCGACGCCCTGGCCGGGTAGCCACCACCGTGCGGACCGGACGGATCAGCGAGCACGGCTTCCTCGCCGACGGGCGCAGCGCCGCCCTGGTGGACACCGCCGGCGCGGTGAACTGGTGGTGCCCGGCCCGGTTCGACGGGCCGTCGGTCTTCGGGCGGCTGCTCGACGACGACGCCGGGCACTGGGCGATCCACCCCGAGGGGGAGTTCACCAGCACCCGGTCCTACCTGGACGAGACGCTGGTGCTGCGGACCGTCTTCACCACCGCGACCGGGACGGTGACCGTCACCGACGCGCTGGCGTTGGAGCCCGGCGCGCGCGGCCACGACATCGGCCTGCGCTCGCCCCGGGTGCTGGCCCGGGTGGTCGAGGGCCTCGACGGCGAGGTGCCGATGCGGGTGCACTACGCCCCCCGCTTCGAGTACGGGCGGGTCGGCGCCTACCTCACCGAACAGGACGGGGTGGTCGGCGCCACCGCCGGCGCGTGCCGGCTGGAGCTGCGCAGCGACGTCGCGCTGACGTTCGCCGACGGCGCCGCCGCGGGGCGGTTCACCGCCCGCGCCGGCAGCGCCCACCACTTCACCCTCGGGTACGCCCCGACGTACGCCGGCGGCGCGCCGGTGCTGCCCGACGCCGCCGACGTGGTGGCCGGCGCGGTCGCCGGCTGGCGCTCCTGGGCGGACCTGCACGAATACCGGGGTGAGTACCGCGACCTGGTCCGGCGCAGCGCGCTGGTGGTGCAGGGGATGACCTACGGGCCGAGCGGCGCGGTCGTCGCGGCGGCCACCACCGCGCTGCCGGAACAGCTCGGCGGGGACCGCAACTACGACTACCGGTTCGTCTGGCTGCGCGACTTCAGCCTGACCCTGCAGGCGCTCTGGCGGGCCGCCTGCCCGGACGAGGCGGACCGGCAGTTCACCTGGGTGGCCCGGGCGATGGGCCGGCTCGGCGACGCGCCCGCCCCGATCATGTACGGCGTGGAGGGGGAGCGGGACCTGACCGAGCACGACCTCGACCACCTCGCCGGGTACGCCGGCAGCCGGCCGGTGCTCGTCGGCAACGACGCCTGGCGGCAGCGGCAGAACGACGTGCTGGGCGAGGTGCTCGACGCAGCCTGGTTGATGCGGCACTACCTGGACCCGATGTCACCGGAGGTGCGCCACCTGCTGGGCACGCTCGCCGACCAGGCGATGCGCGACTGGCGCAAGCCGGACTCCGGGATGTGGGAGGCGCGCGACGCCGAGCGGCACTACGTGTCGTCGAAGGTGCAGTGCTGGACCGCGCTGGACCGGGCGGTGCGCTTCGGGCCGCGGATCGGAGAACCGGCCGACGTGGCCCGCTGGGCGGCCGCCCGCGACGAGATCCGGGCGGCGGTGCTCAGCCGGGGCTGGAACGAGCGCGTCGGCGCGTACACCGGGGCGTTCGACTCCGACGACCTGGACGCCTCGGTGCTGGCCATGCCGCTGGTCGGCTTCCTGCCGGCCGACGACCCGCGGATGCGCGCCACCATGGAGGTGGTCGAGCGGGAGCTGTCCCGCGACGGGCTGCTGCGGCGCTGGGACGACGACCCGGCCGGCTTCGTGATCTGCTCGTTCTGGCTGGCCGGCTGTCTGGCCGAGGCGGGCGAGCTGGACCGGGCCCGGCGGCTGTTCGAGCAGCTCGCCGCCCGCACCAACGACCTGGGCCTCTATGCCGAGCAGATCGACCAGGTCACCGGCGAGCAGTTGGGCAATTTCCCGCAGGCGTTCTCGCACATCGGGCTGATCAACACCGCCGGCCGGATCACCGACGCCGCCGCGCGGTTCGCGCACGACCGACCGACCGGCCGTGCCGACCGGCGCGGCCCGCACGGAGGGAGCAACCGGATGACCGGACGACTGGCGGGCAAGACCGCCCTGATCACCGGCTCGGACTCGGGTATCGGCCAGGCGACCGCCATCGAGTTCGGCCGGGAGGGCGCCGACGTGGTGGTGCACTACCTGCACGACCACGCCGGGGCGAACCACACCCGGGCCGAGATCGAGGCGGCCGGCTCGCGGGCCGTGGTGGTGCAGGGCGACATCAGCGTCGAGCACCAGGTGGAGGCGATGTTCGACGAGGCGCTGGCCGAGTTCGACCGGCTGGACGTGCTGATGAACGACGCCGGGGTGGACGCCTCCGGCATCCCGGTCGCCGACCTGGACACCGAGACCTGGGACCGGTGCATCCGGACCAACCTCTACGGCATGTTCTTCTGCTGCCGGCGGTTCGTCCGGCACCGCCGCGACGCCGGGGGCGGCGGCAAGATCATCAACATCACGTCGATCCATCAGGAGGTGGCCCGCGCCGGCGGCGCCGACTACGACTCCAGCAAGGGCGGCATGCTGGAGCTGGCCAAGAGCCTCGCCCTGGAGGTCGCCCCGATGCGGATGAACGTGAACAACATCGGCCCGGGCATGGTGCTCACCCCGTTCAACCAGGAGGCGATCGACAACCCTGACTACCTCCACGAGCAGGTGCAGAGCATCCCGTGGAAGCGGGCCGCGGAGCCGGCCGAGATCGCCAAGCTCGCCGTCTTCCTGGCCAGCGCGGACGCCGACTACGTGACCGGGTCGACCTACTTCATGGACGGCGGCCTGATGCAGAACCAGGGTCAGGGCGCCTGAGCGGCGCCGCCGTGCCGGGTGCGGGAGGATGGCGCGGTGGAGCTGGTCATCATGGCGGACACCCACGTGCCGAAGCGGGCCCGGGACCTGCCGCCGCCGCTGTGGGCCGCGGTGGAGGCCGCCGACGTGGTGCTGCACGCCGGCGACTGGGTCGACGAGGCGCTGCTGGACGCGCTGGAGGCGCGGTCGCGCCGGCTGGTCGGGGTGTACGGCAACAACGACGGGCCGGCCCTGCGTGCCCGACTGCCCGAGGTGGCCCGGGTCGACCTGGCCGGGCTGCGGGTGGCGGTGGTGCACGAGACCGGTCCGAAGACGCGCCGCGAGGAACGCTGCGCCGCCGCGTACGGCGACCGTGACCTGCTCGTCTTCGGGCACTCGCACATCCCGTGGGACAGCGTCGCGGCCGGCGGGCTGCGACTGCTCAACCCCGGTTCGCCCACCGACCGGCGGGCCCAGCCGCACGCGACCTACCTGACCGCCCGGGTGGCGGCGGGGCGGCTCGACCGGGTCGAGCTGCACCGCCTGCCCCCGCGCTGACGGGGCGTTCAGCGTCCCCGGCCGGTTTCGGCCTGCAACTCGTCGATGCGCCGGGACGCCTCCGCCTTGGTCAACCCGTCCGGCACCGGCTCACCCGCCTCCTGGGCCAGCGTGTGCAGGTAGGACTCCTGCGCCGCGGTCGGCGGCTCGTCGCCGGTCACCCAGTCGTCCGGATCCTTGACGGCGGCGTCCGGGTTCACGTTGCGGTTGTCGTTGGCGCGGTCGGCCATGCTGATCACCTCTCCTCGAACAGGTGTGCCAGTACCCCCGCGCCGCCGGGTTCATGCCGACCGGCACCTACGATCGAGCGATGACGGCGGACCGGGCGGGTGTGGTGGTGGTCGGCGCGGGCATCGCCGGGGTGGCGTGCGCGACCGAGCTGGTCCGGGCCGGCATCCCGGTCGAGGTGCGCGAGCGCGCCCGGGTGACCGGCGGACGGATGGCCAGCAAGCGCTTCGACGGTCGCCCCGCCGACCTGGGCGCCGCCTACTTCACCGTGGACGACCCGGACTTCGCCGCCGTCGTGGCGGACTGGCAGGCCGCCGGGCTGGCCCGGGAATGGACCGACACACTCGTCGCGTACGGGCCGCGGGGGCGGGAACAGGTCAGCGGGCCGATGCGCTGGGCCGCCCCGCGCGGGCTGCGCTCACTCGTCGAGCACCTGGCCGCGGGCGTGCCGGTGACGCACGACCGGTTGGTCATGACCGTCGAGCCGGGGCCCCGGGCCGACGGGCGGACGGCCGAGGCGGTGGTGCTCGCCATGCCCGGCCCGCAGGCCGCCCTGCTGCTGGATCCGGCGCTGGCCGAGGCGACCCGCGCGGTGGCCGCCCAACGCTGGTCCTCCACGCTGTCCGCGGTACTGCGCTTCCCGTCGCGCCGCTGGCCCGACTTCCGGGGCGCGTTCGTCAACGACCACCCGGTGCTGAGCCTGGTCTGCGACGACGGCGACCGCCGCGGCGACGGCGCCCCGGTGCTCGTCGCGCACACCACCCCGCAGTTCGCCGCCGGGCACCTGCTGCAACCCACCGGCGCCCGGGCGGCGATCGAGCAGGCCGTCCGGGACCTGCTCGGCCTGGGCGAGCCGGCCGCGTCGACCCACGTGCACCGCTGGACGTACGCCCGACCGGCGGCGGTCGGCGAGGGCGGCACCTACCACCTGGACCGCGACGGGATCGGGCTGGCCGGCGACGCCTACGGCCGACCCCGGGTGCAGAGCGCCTGGCGTTCCGGCCACGACCTGGGCCGCGCCCTGGCCGCCCGGTTGGCCGGCTCCTGAGCCGGCCCGCTCAGTTGATCCGGCATGCGCTCCCGGCCTCGCTTCGCTCGGTGCGTTCGCTCATGCGGTGCTGGCCTTGGCATGCGCTCCCGGCCCTCGCTTCGCTCGGTGCGTTCGCTCATGCGGTGCTGGCCTTGGCATGCGCTCCCGGCCCTCGCTTCGCTCGGTGCGTTCGCTCATGCGGTGCTGGCCTTGGCATGCGCTCCCGGCCCTCGCTTCGCTCGGTGCGTTCGCTCATGCGGTGCTGGCCTTGGCATGCGCTCCCGGCCCTCGCTTCGCTCGGTGCGTTCGCTCATGCGGTGCCGGCCGGTACGGGCTGCTCGGCCCGACCCGTCTCGGCGCTGTCCCGGGTGCGCTCGCCGGCCCGGTCCAGCAACTGCATGATCGGGGTCGCCGCGATCCCGTGCGCCACCACCGACACCACCACCACCAGGCCGACCGTGGCCCAGAGCAGCTCCGCCTGCGGGAACTCGGTCTCGCTGGTGGCGTAGGCCAGGTAGTAGAACGAACCGACGCCGCGGATGCCGAACAGCGAGATGACCCAGTGCTCGGCCGGGCGGCCCGGTGCGCCGCGCAGCGACAGCCACCCGGCCAACGGCCGGATCACCAGCACCAGCGCCAGACCGACGAGCGCCGCGGCCCAGGTCAGCGGCGCGAGCAGGCCGCTGATCACCGCGCCGCCGAACAGCAGCAGCAACAGCACGGTGAGCAGCCGTTCCACCTGCTCGGCGAAGTCGTGCAGCACGGAGTGGAACTCGTGGGTGCGCTCGGCGGCCCGGATCGCCCGGGCGGCCACGAAGACGGCCAGGAAGCCGTAGCCGCCGATCACCTCGACCAGCCCGTACGCGAGGAACGTCGCGGCCAGCGCGAGGAAGCCCTCGGAGTGCCTGGCCAGCCGCAGCGTGCTCGGCGCCCGGAAGAACAGCTTGCCCAGCAGCCAGCCGACGAGCAGGCCGCCGCCCACCCCGGCGGCGAGCTTCCAGACCACGTCGACGGCCAGCCACTCGCCCAGCCAGTCGGACGGGGCGAGGCTGGTGCTGGCGATCGCGATGGCGGCGTAGACGAACGGGAAGGCCAGCCCGTCGTTCAGGCCGGCCTCCGAGGTGAGGGCGAAGCGGACCTCGTCCTCCGAGTCCTCCGCGTCGGTCGGCTCGCCCACCTGCACGTCGGACGCGAGCACCGGGTCGGTCGGGGCGAGCGCGGCGCCCAGCAGCAGCGCCGCCGCCGGCACCAGCCCGGCCCACCACCAGCCGAGCAGCGCCACCGCGGCGATGCACAGCGGCATGGCGATGGCCAGCAGCCGCCAGGTGGACGACCAGCGGGCCCAGCTCAACGGCCTGTCGATCTTCAGGCCGGCGCCCATCAGCGCGACGATCACCCCGACCTCGGTGAGGTGGGTGGTCAGCTCCGGGGACCGCAGCGGGTCCGGGGTGGGCAGCCCGGTCGGCAGCGCGAACACGAGCATGCCGAGACCGAGGAACGCGATCGGCATGGACAGCGGCCGCTTCTCCAGCACCCGGGGCAGGATCCCCGCCAGCAGCGCACCGACGCCCAGCAGAGCGAACGCGACATCGACCGGTTCCACGACCCCATCCTTCCGCCGCCCGTCGGCCGGGCGGAGGTGCTCAGCAGTGCCCCGAAGCGGGGCCGGCTAAGCCTTTCGACGCGGCCGGCGTCGAGCGGGGCTCAGCCGAGGGATCCGATCGCGCTGCGCGGCAGGGCGTCGAGCAGTTCGGCCGGGTCCTCGTACACCGCCACCGCGCCCGCGCCCGCCAGTTCCGCCCGGCCGGTGCCGCCGCAGGTCAGCCCGATGCAGGGGATGTCCAGCTTGCCGGCGGCGGCCACGTCCCAGACCGAGTCGCCGACGAAGACCACCCGCCCGGCGGCCAGCCCGGACTGCTCCAGCGCGGCGGCCAGGATGTCCGGCGCGGGCTTGCTCTCCTGCGCGTCGGCGGAGGAGGTGACCGTGTCGATCACGTCGTCGGCGTCCAGCACGGCCCGCAGCGCGGCCACCTCGTGCTCGGCCGCCGAGGTGGCCAGCACCACCCGCAGGCCGCGCTCCGCGCAGGCGCGCAGCAGTTCCCGCGCCCGGGGCAGCGGGGCGAGGCGCTCCCAGTACTCGGCGTAGAGCGTGTCGTGGGCGTCCCGCAGGCGCCCGTCGGCGTCGGTGTCCCGCTCGGCGCCGAGCAGGTGGTCCAGGAGCTTGTCCGACCCCATGCCGATGGACCTGTGGATCCGCGCCATCGGCACCCGGTGGTCGCCCTGGCGCAGCGCCTCCCACCAGGCGACCGTGTGCAGGTAGGTGGAGTCGACAAGGGTGCCGTCCGCGTCGAAGAGGACGCCGTGTCGCGTGTCGTCGGCCATGACTGCCTCCTACCCGGGCGGGCCGTCGCCGACTCCCGGCTCACCCGGCGGGAATGAGGATCTCGAACCAGACCGTCGAGCCGCGTACCGTCGGATCGGTGCCCCAGGCGTCGCTGAGCTCCTCGATCAGGCCCAACCCCCGGCCCCGACTGCTCAGCGTGTCGGTCTGGGCGCGGGTGACCTGCCCCCGGGTGCCCGAGTCGGCGACCGAGACGAGCAGCCGCTCCGCGCTCAGGTCCACCTCCACCCGGGCCGCGGTGCCGGCGTGCAGCAGGGCGTTGGTGGTCAGTTCGCTGGTGCAGAGCACCGCGGCGCCGACCACCGCCTCGGGCACCTGCCACTCGGTGAGCTGGGCCGTCATCCAGTGCCGGACCCGGCTCGGCGCGGTCGGCTCGGCCGGCACCTCCATGCCGGCCGACCGGCTGGGCCGCACCGCGTGCTCCACCGCCAGCACCGCCACGTCGTCCTCGGTGGCGCCCGGCACGGCGGCGGTCGCCACCGCGCACAGCGCCCGGGGGTCGCTGCCGTTCGCGGCGCTCACCGCCGCGCCCAGCCCGGCCAGCCCGGCGGTCAGGTCCTGCCAGCGACGCTCCACCACGCCGTCGCTGTAGAGCAGTAGCGTGTCGCCGGGACGGAACGGCACGGTCACGGTGCGCTGCCGGCCGCCGAGGCCCAGCGGCGGGCCGGGCGGCACGTCGACGAACGCCGCGGCCGGGCCGTCACCGGACCGGCCGCGCCGGATCAGCGGCGCCGGATGGCCGGCGCTGGCTAGCGTGATCCGCGCCCGGTCGACGTCGACCACACCGAACACCACGGTGACGAACAGCTCGTGGGTGCCGCCCTCGGTGCCGAGGCTGGCCACCAGCCGGTCCAGGCCGGCGAGCACCGCGTCCGGCCGAGGGTCGGACAACGCCAGCGCGCGCAGCGCGGCACGGACCTGGCCCATCCGCGCCGCGGCCTGCACGTCGTGGCCGGCCACGTCGCCGAGCACCACCCCGAGCGCGCCGGTGGGCAGCAGGAACGCGTCGTAGAAGTCGCCGCCGGCGGCGTTGCCGTCGACACCCGGGTCGTAGCGGGCGGCGATGCGCAGCCGGGGCAGATCCGGCAGTTGCTCCGGCAGCATGCTGCGTTGCAGCAGTTGGGCGGTGCCGTGCTGGGTCTCGAAGCGGCGGGCCCGCTCGGCGGCCTGCCCGACCAGCTCGGCGGACGCGGCCAGCAACGCCCGTTCCGCCGGTGACCAGGGCCGCGGCGCCTGGTAGCCCACGGTGAGCGCGCCACGGACCACCGTCGAGCGCAGCGGCAGCGCGGCCAGCGACCTGATCTTCTCGTCGTGCCGGTCCGCCGCGACGTCGCGCAGCGGCTGCCCGTCGACGGTGAACGAGGCCACGCCGCTGCGGGCGGCCACCGCGGCGGGCAGCGGCGAGTCGGCGGGCATCCGACGCCACAGCGGGGGCAGCCGCTCGTCGGCCTCGTCGAGCAGCTCGCCCCGGATCCGGCGGACCAGCCGCCAGGCGGAACCCTCGTCCACCGCGAAGGAGACCCGGTCGGCGTCGAACGAGTGCAGGCAGTAGCGCAACGCCACCCGGGCGACGTCGTCGAGCGTGAGGGTGCCGGAGAGCGCCGCGGCGAAGTCGCTCAGGCTCTGCAACTGCCGGGTCAGCTGGGTGGTCTGCGCCGAGACGGTGAGCACGCCGACGATGCCGCCGGTGGAGTCGCGGACCGGGGAGTGGCCCCGGGTGAACACCGCCGGCTCGGCCTGCCGGTCGGCCGGCAACACCGCCTCCCGCTCCAGGAAGGGCTCACCCCGCCGGTACACCCGTTCCAGCGCGTCGCCCGCGCCGGCCTCCCGCCACACCTCGGCGAACACCTCCGCCGCCGGGCGGCCCAGCGCGTCCGGGTGCCGGTCGCCGATCAACTCGGCGTAGCCGTCGTTGTAGAGCAGGACCAGGTCGTCGCCGAGGAGCAGGGCCATCGGTACGGGGGAGGACAGCACCACGTCCGCCACGGCGCGTACCGCCGGGTCCCAGCCCTGTGGGGAACCCAGCGGCGTACCGGCCCACGGGTGGGTGGTCGCTCCCGGGATGGGGGCGGACGGCGTGGGAATCCGACCGACGGTGCCTGGCATGACCGCAGCCTAACCGGAGTGCGGCCGGCGGGTTCCGATCATGCGTACGCGACCGGGTCCGCGGTTCCTCGGTCGGGGCGTCCGGGCAGGTCAGGGCCGGTTCGACGGGTCATGTCGGGAAATTACCCTGGTCCGACCCGCGTGCTGCCGAGAGCACCGGGTATGCGGGCGGCGCAGTTCACGCGACAGGAGGGACATCATGCCGAAAACCCTCGCGGTCGGCCAGGTCGACATCAGTGCGGCCTGGACCGACTTCTGGAGGTCGGTGCTGCTCTTCGTACCGAGGGCCATCGCGTTCATCGCGATCCTCGTGGTGGGTTGGCTCATCGCCCGAGCCGTCCTCAAAATCGTGGACGCGGCACTGGAACGGGTCGGGTTCGACCGCGCCGTGGAACGCGGCGGGATCAAACGCGCCCTCGAACGCACCAAGTACGACGCCAGCGACATCCTGGCCAGACTGGCCTACTACGCGGTCCTGCTGTTCACCCTGCAGTTCGCCTTCGGGGTGTGGGGGCCCAACGCGATCAGCGACCTGATCCGCGGGGTGGTGTCCTGGCTGCCGCGGGCCTTCGTGGCGATCGTCATCGTGGTGATCGCGGCCGCCATCGCCAACGCCGTCCGGCAGTTGGTGTCCGGCGCGCTCGGCGGGCTCTCGTACGGCCGGATCCTGGCCGACGTGGCGGCGTTCTTCATCCTGGCGCTCGGTGTCATCGCCGCGCTCAACCAGGTGGGCATCGCCACCACGGTGACCACGCCGGTGCTGATCGCGTTCCTCGCCACCGTGGCGGGGATCCTGATCGTCGGTGTCGGCGGTGGTCTGATCAAGCCGATGCAGAACCGCTGGGACGGCTGGCTGGACCGGGTCTCGGAGGAGTCCCGGGCGTTCCGGCAGCAACGGCAGGGGCAGCAGACCGGCCGCGGCGACTACGAGCGGCGGATGGCCGACCGGGGCGGACAGCCGGCCCCGGCGACGCCGCAGTCGTCGATGTCCGGTGCGGGCACCTACCGCTCGGGCGAGATGGGCGACGAGACACAGCAGTTCCGTCGGCCCAACGGCTGACGGTGAACGGGGTGACGGGGTGTCCGCGGGGCGATCGCGGGCGCCCCGCGCCGTGTCTCAGGCCAGGTGGCGCGGGTCGAGCGCGCGGGCCAGCAGACACACCGCGAGCAGCCGGGTGAGCAGCCAGTCCGCCGCCGCCCAGTCGACCGGGCCGGCGGGGGGCGTCCAGCCGTGCTCCGACGCGGCGTCGCGCAGGCCCTCGGCGTAACCCGCGAGGGCCGCCACGGTCAGCGGCCGGCGGTCGCCGTGCAGGCTGTCGCGGATCCCGGCGGCGTGCTGGTCGACCGCGGCGAGCAGCCCGGGGTTCGCCGCGGCGGCGGCGAGGCCGGCGGTGCCGACGGCGGTGGTGAGCGTGGTGAGGGTCGACCGCGTGACCACCGTTGCGGACGGGGTCGCGACCCGGTTGTTCGGCACGCGCATGGGGACCGAGGCTAGCCCCGCGCGGACACCGGTGGCCTCGGCCGACCGGACGATGGCCGGATCGTCCGGGTGTGCGGGCGGCGTGGGTCGCCGGGATTGAGCCGCCCGTCGCGGGGCAGAAGGGAACCACGCAGACGACGCAGCCGAGTCCGTGGAGGCACACGATGACCCACCAGGTCGACGGGCCGGACCGGGCGCACCGCCGCCCGGACGGGGTGAGTGACGCCACGGTCGAGGCGCTCGGCAAGCTCGGTGAGGCCCTGGAGTGCGTCGAGCGGGCCCGCGGCCACCTCTACGAGCTGCACCAGCTGATCGGCCACGCCGACCTGACGCTGGACGAGGCGGTGGAGCTGTTCCGCGCCGCCGGCCACCCGGGGATCGCCGAGCGGATCGACCGCGACCTGCTGGGCCGCAACGTCGTCGCCGGGCGGTGGACGTTCCAACTCGTCGAGGAGTTCGACGACGGCTACCACGCGCTCTTCCGGGAGATGGACCGGCGTGCCCGCGACGAGTTGGTCGGCGGCCGCCGGCACCTCTACGAGGCGGAGATGAAGGAGCGACGCCGGAGCCGGGGCCGGCCGGGGCACGAGGCGCGCCCCGCCGAGGGGTGATCAGTCGGAGGAGCGGGCCTGTGCCGGGCGGCGCCGGGCGCCGTCGTCGGCGATGATCACAGTGGCCACCATCAGCGCCACCACCACGCTGAACAACCAGGAGCTGTCGTCGCTGAACTTGGCGGCCACGGGCGCCTGGACGGCGGCGAGCAGGAAGCCCAGCCAGGCGAGGCGGCGCTGACGAGTGGAGAGGAAAGAGGAGCCCTGATCCATCCCGAAAGTCTTACGCGAGACCGCTGGTGTGCCGTCAGCCGTTCGGCCGATTCTGGATGGGCTGCCCGCTTTCCCGGCCGCCCGTACCGCAGCTTTTGTCGTTTCGGCTGATGCGGGTCGCGGCTCCGGGCGCCCGGTGGAGGCGCCCGGAGTCGGGTCCCTCACATGCTGTCCGGCCCGGTACGACCGGTCGTCGACGGCCGGTACGCCCGGTCCGCGTCGGTCATCTCCCGGCGCTCGGCCTCGCCGCCGGCGCCCCGATCCACCGCCTCCGGGCCGTGGCCGAACGCGGCCTCCTCACCCGCGTCGTTGCCGGTGGCGTCGTCGGCCTGGCCGTCCAGGGTCGAGCGGGCGATCGCCTGGTCCAACTCGTGTAGGGGAGTGCGGTCCTCGTCGCGCCAGACGTGGCTGTCGTTGTCGGTCATTCCCCTGCCGTACCCGGGCGGGATGACCGCAAACGGGCCCCGGGGCAGGCTCAGGGGGTCGGCCGGTCGACGGAACCGCGCCAGGCGCCGGTCTCCTGACCGCGCCGCTCGATGAACTGCTTGAACCGCTCCAGGTCGCCCTTGGCCCGGCGGTCGACCACACCGAGCTTGTCGCCGGCCTGCTCGACCACGCCGTGCGGCTCGAACTCCATCTGCAGGGTGACCCGGGTGTGCCCCTCGTCGAGACGGTGGAACGTCACCACGCCGGCCTGCTGGGTGCCGCCGGTGGACCGCCAGGCGACCCGCTCGTCCGGCAACTGCTCGGTGATCTCCGCGTCGAACTCGCGCTTCACGCCCGCGATCTCGACGGTCCAGTGCGTCATCCGGTCGGAGAGCTGTCGGACCTCCTGCACGCCCTCCATGAAGTGCGGGAACTCCTCGAACTGGGTCCACTGGTCGTACGCGGTACGGATCGGGACGTCCACGTCCACGTGTTCCATCACGCCGCTCATGTCGGGGCTCCTCCTGTTCCGCCGGGATCGGGTCGCGAACCGCGCTCCGCGCCGCTCACCAGCGCGTCGTCTCATTCCTGTGCCCGAGCGCGGCCCACACCTCGGAAACCGTCTGGTACCGGGCGTCGTCGGGCAGGCCCTCCAGGGCGGCGACGATGTCCGCGGGCGCCTCGTTCTCCCGCGCGTTCGCCACCAGCGCGTCCCGGTCACCGGGCAGTGCGGTCATCGTGATGAACCGGCCGAGGCGGCTGCGCGCCTCCACGTCCTCCGAGCTCATCCCCTGCGGCGAACCGGTACGCAGGTCGCCGGCCGGAGCCGTGGTGGCCTCGGGCTGGTCCTCGCCGGCCGGCTCCGGCTGGCGGAACTCGTCGACCCGGGAGCCACCGGCGCCCGGGCCCTGGACCAGGCCGCTGACCTCGCTGCTCATCTGGTCGTCGACCCTGGGCGAGTGCTTGCTGCTGCCACGTTCCATGTCTTGGGAGATGCCCCGGGGGGCCGGCGGTAAACCGGGTCAGGAGTCCGCCGGGGAGCGCGGCGGCAGCACCGGCTCCTCCGGGTCCGCCACGCCGGCCTGCATCGCCCGACCCCGCTGCAGTTCGGCGTTGACCTGCACGCCGAGCATCAGCGCGCAGTTGGACAGGTAGAGCCAGACCAGGAACGCGATGACCGCGCCGAGGCTGCCGTAGGTGACGTCGTACGAGGCGAAGTTGGCCACGTAGAGACCGAAACCGAAGGACGCCGCCACCCAGGCCACCAGCGCCAGCGCGCCGCCGGGGGTGAGCCAGCGGAAGCGCGGCTGCCGCACGTTCGGCGCGATCCAGAACAGCAGCGACAGCAGCGTCATCGCGACCAGCGCCAGCACCGGCCACTTCGCCACCGACCAGCTGGTCCGGGCCAGGGCGCCGGCGTGCAGCAGGTCGCCCACCGCGTCGGTGACCGGGCCGCTGACGATCAGCGCGGTGGCGACCACCGCGAGCAGCAGCAGGGTCACCGCGGCCATGCCGATCTGCAGCGGGCGCAGGCGGTAGAACGGCCGTCCCTCCTCGACCCCGTAGATCGCGTTGGAGGCCCGGGTGAACGCGCCGATGAACCCGGAGGCCGACCAGAGCGCGCCGAGCAGGCCGAAGCTCAACAGCGCCTTGGCCGGCCCCTGCTGCTCGACCACGCCGCGCACCACGCCGACGAACGCGTCGTTGCCGACCACCGAGCCGGCGCCGATCTCCCGGGCCAGGTCGATCACCGTGTCCACCGTGCGCGGGCCGTCGGAGACCAGGCCGACCAGGGCCACCACCACGATGGTGGACGGGAAGAGCGCCAGCACCCCGTAGTACGTGAGCGCGGCGGCCCAGTCGGCGCAGTTGTCCTTCACGAAGCCCTGACCGCTGCGCGCCAGCACCCCCCGCCAGGTGCGCCAGTTGAGCTGCCGCATCCGCCGGGGCAGGCCCGGCCGCGTCCGGCCACCGACCGCGGGTGGTGTCGTCGCCGTCATGACCGCCTCCTCCACGCGCCGGATGCGCCACCGGAGCGTGGGCGGGCGGTACCCCACCGCGGAAATCGACAAACTGCGGGTCGGTTTTTCCGGGGAGCGCGCGGGAACGACAAGGGACACCCGATCGAGACGGAGGTGGACGAGATGCCCGGGCGCGAGGTGTTGCCCAGCACGTTGAAGCGTTCCCCGGCCAAGGCTCAGCGGACCTGGGAGAAGACGCACGACTCGGCGGTCGAGACGTACGGTGAGGGCGAGCGCGCGCACCGCGTCGCCTTCGCCGCCGTCAAGCACGAGTACGAGAAGGTGGGCGACCACTGGGAGGCCAAGGGTCGCAAGGGGCCCAGCGACAAGCAGGCCGCCGGCGGCGGACCGGCCCGACGCGCGCCGACCGCGGGCGGGGTCGACGCCAACGCCACCAAGGACCACCTCATGGAGGTGGCGAAGAAGCTGGACGTGCGGGGCCGCTCCCGGATGACCAAGCCGGAGCTGGTCAAGGCGATCGAAAAGGCCAACAACAACGCCACCCGCAAGGCACGCGGCGGTCGCTGATCCGGCACCGCCACGACGACGAGCCCGGGACCCCACCGGTCCCGGGCTCGCGGGCGTGCCTCACCAGTGGCCGCCGCCCGGCGCCTCCAGGTGCACCGCCTTGACGGTGCTGAACTCGTCGAGCAGCTCGGGGCCGTACCCGAAGCCCTGGCCGCTGCCCCGGCGCGGCTGCGCGGCCCCGCCCGGCGCGCCGCCGAACACCGAGTTGACCCTCACAGTGCCGACCGGCAGCTCCCGCCAGGCCCGCTGGGCGTGGCTCATCGAGCCGGTCAGCACGGTGGCGGCCAAGCCGTAGGGCGAGTCTGCGGCGCAGCGCAGGCCCTCGTCGAACGAGTCCACCACCACCGCCGCCGCCACCGGACCGAACGTCTCCTCGCGGACCAACGCCATCTCGTGGCGGCAGCCCTCGACGACGGTGGCCGGGTAGAACGCGCCCGGCCCGTCCGGCAGCGCGCCGCCGGTCCGTACCCGGGCACCCTGCGCCACCGCGGCGGTGACCTGCCCGTGCACGTGGTCCCGGTGCCGCCTGTCGACGAGCGGGCCGAGCCGCGTGTCCGGGTCGGCGCCGGGGCCGACGGTGAGCGCCTCGGCGCGGGCCACCAGCGCGTCCACGAAGTCCGCGGCGACGTCGCGGTGCACGTAGACGCGTTCCACCGCGACGCAGATCTGCCCGGCGTTGGCGAAGCACCCGGTCGCCGCCTGTTCGGCCGCCCAGGCCGGGTCGACGTCGGCGTCCACCAGCAGCGGGTCGCTGCCACCGTTCTCCAGCAGCACCTTCGCGCCGCTGCGGGCGCCGGCGGCGGCGATCGACCGACCGGTGGCGGTGGAGCCCACGTGCGCGACCACGTCCAGCCCGTCCTGGCCGGCGAGCGCCGCGCCCACCTCGCCGCCGCCGGTCAGCAGCGACAGCACGCCGGCCGGCAACGCCGAGTCCAGCGCCCGGGCCAGCAGCCAGCCGGTGGCCGGGGCACGTTCGCTCGGCTTGTGCACCACCACGTTGCCGGTCACCAGGGCCGCACCGAGCAGACCGCAGGAGACCGCCACCGGGTCGTTCCACGGGGTGATCGCGGCGACCACCCCACGCGGCTCAGGGGTCATGAAGTCCAGCGCGTCGCGGCCGCCGTGCAGCGTCCGGCCGCCCCGCACCGGAGCCAACTCGGCGTACTGCCGCAGCGTGCCCACGCCCGCCGCCACGCCGCCCCGGGCGTCGTCGAGCGGCTTGCCCATCTCCGCGGTGGTCGCCCGCGCCAACTCCTCGGCGGCGGCCGCGACCGCGTCCGCCGCCCGGTGCAGCGCCGCGGCACGCTCGGCCGGGGCGGTAGCCGCCCACTCGGCCGCCGCCTCCCGGGCCGCCTCCACCGCCTTGGCCACCTCGTCGGCGGTGGCGACCGGCGCCCGGGTCACCGGCGTCCCGTCGGCCGGGTCGTGCACGACCAGTTCGCCGCCCGCGCCCCCGGCGCCCCACACCCCACCCATGAGCTGCGCAACCGTGTACATGCGGCCCTGCTTGCCCCGGTTCGGGGGAGGCAAACGCGTTTTGCCCGGTCAGCGGACGGGTAGGCGGATCGGATGACTTCCACCGCCGACGCCGTCGTCATCGGGGCCGGGCACAACGGGTTGGTGGCGGCGAACCTGCTGGCCGACGCCGGCTGGGACGTCCTCGTGCTGGAGGCGACCGAGGCGCCGGGCGGCGCGGTGCGCTCCGCGTTCGTGACCGCCCCCGGCTATCTCAGCGACCTGTACAGCTCCTTCTACCCCCTCGGCTACGCCTCCCCGGTGCTGGGCGGGCTGCACCTCGAGAACCACGGCCTGCACTGGACGAATGCCCCCGACGTGCTGGCCCATCTGCTGCCGGACGGCCGTGCCGCGGTGGTCAACCGCGACCTCGACGCCACCGCCGCCTCGCTGGAGACGTTCGCCCCCGGCGACGGGGAGCGCTGGCGGCACGCGTACGCGGACTGGCAGCAGGTGGCCGAGCCGATGCTGGACGTCATCACCAGTCCGTTCCCGCCGGTGCGCGGCGGGCTGGGGCTGCTGCGTCGGCTGCGGGTTGCCGGCGCGCTGCGGCTGGCCCGCCGGCTGGTGCTGCCGGTGCGCAAGCTGGGTGCCGAACTCTTCGACGGCGAGGGCGGGCCCGCGTTGCTCGCCGGCTGCGCCCTGCACACCGACCTGTCCCCGGAGGAGGCCGGCTCCGGGGTGTACGGCTGGCTGCTCGCCATGCTCGGCCAGCAGGTCGGCTGGCCGGTGCCGGTGGGCGGCGCGCAGCGGATCACAGACGCGCTGGTGGCCCGGCTGGTCGAGCGCGGCGGCCGGATCGAGTACGACGCCCGGGTCGCGCGGGTGCTCACCGCCCGGGGACGCGCCATGGGCGTGCGGACCGCCGACGGCGCCGACTGGCGGGCTCGCCGCGCGGTGCTCGCCGACGTGCCGGCCCCGGCGCTCTACCTGGACCTGGTCGGCGCGGCGGCGCTGCCGCCCCGGCTGGTCGAGGACCTGGCGCACTTCAGGTGGGACGGCTCCACCGTCAAGGTCGACTGGGCCCTGTCGGCCCCGATGCCGTGGCGGAACCGGAACCTGGCCGGCGCCGGCACCGTGCACCTCGGCGCGGACCTCGACGGGCTCACCACCTACGCCGCCGCGCTGGCCCGGGGTGAGGTGCCACGCGACCCGTTCCTGCTTGTCGGTCAGATGACGGTGGCCGATCCGAGCCACTCGCCGCCGGGCACCGAGTCGCTCTGGGCCTACACCCACCTCCCGTTCCGCCGGAACTGGCGGGCCGAGGAGATCGCCGAGCACGTGGAGCGGATGGAGGAGGTGCTGGAGGCCGCCGCGCCGGGCTTCCGCGCCTCGGTCGTCGGGCGGCACGTGGCCGGCCCGGCCGACCTGGAGACCGCGGAGCCGAGCCTGGTGGGCGGCGCGTTGGGCGGCGGCACCGCGTCGGCCTACCAGCAACTGTTCCTGCGGCCGGTCCCTGGCCTGGGACGCGCCGACACGCCGGTGGACCGGCTCTACCTGGCCAGCGCCTCGGCCCACCCGGGCGGCGGGGTGCACGGCGCGCCGGGCGCGAACGCCGCCCGCGCCGCCCTGGCCCGCGACCGGGCGGTCACCGGCGGGATGTACGCCCGCGCCATCGCCGCCGCCCACCGCACCGTCTACCGCTGATCCGTTGACCCGCCGTCCGCGGGGGTTGTGGTTCCCGCCGCGCGATGGTGGCTGAGGGTGATCGCCGTGCCGGGCACGGCAGAGCCCGTCGCCGCCTTTGCTCTGCAGCCAGATACGCAGCAGTAACCCATCGTGACATCAGGCGGTCGTGCGCTCGACGCGGCGATTCTCGTCGGCGCAGCTCAGGGTGGTGCTGCGTCGATGGCTGCAGAGCAAAGGCGGCGTGGTGGGTGAGTCACGCCGGGACACACAAATCACGCTGCGTCACAGTGACAGCGTGATTTCTATCAGGTCGAGGGGTGCCGGGCGTGGAGTCAGGAGTCGATGTTGCGGTGCCGGGTGCGGAGCTTGAACGGCATCAGCGCGCTCTCGATCTTGGTGGCGGTGGTCATCTTCGAGTCGCCGTCGCGGCGCTCCTCGAAGCGGATCGGCACCTCCAGGATGGTGTGGCCCAGCTTGGTGGCCAGGTAGTGCATCTCCACCTGGAAGCTGTAGCCGTTGGACTGCACCCGGTCCAGGCCGATGTCCCGCAGCGCGTCGGCCCGCCAGATCTTGAAGCCGGCGGTCAGGTCGCGAACCCGCACCCGCAGCAACGTGTGCACGTAGAGGTTGGCCCAGCCGCTGAGCGCACGGCGGTAGAGCGGCCAGTTCTCGTCCAACTCCCCGCCGGGCACGTAACGGGAGCCGATGACCACGGACGCCTGGGTCGACAGCAGCGCGCCGAGCATGCCGGGCAGCGCCTCCGGCGGGTGCGACAGGTCGGCGTCCATCTGGGCGACGTACTCCGCGCCGTCCTCGATCGCGCGGCCGATGCCGTCCACATACGCCCGGCCGAGGCCCTCCTTGCTGGGGCGGTGCACCACGAGCACCCGCTCCGGGTGCTCGATGGCCAGCTTGTCGGCGACCTCGCCGGTGCCGTCGGGGGAGTTGTCGTCCGCGACGAGCACCTTCAGACCCGGCAACGGCAGCGCGAGGAGGTGCTCGACCAGCACCGGGAGGTTGCCCGCCTCGTTGTAGGTCGGAACGACGACGGTCAGGCGCGCGTCCGCCCACGGAGAGGGCAACTGCACGGGTTGGATCATCACGGACTTCCTCGGTCGGCCGACAGGTTCACCTGAGAGGGTAGCCACTCCGCTTCCCAGGGTTCGCAGTGACGCCCCGGGAGCGGCACCTCACCGCTCCGGCCTCTGTCGCGTCGCGATGTCCGACAGCCGGGCCAGCGTCTCCTTGTTGCGCAGATGCAGCACCACGTCGTTCAGCTTGGTCCGGACCCAGCGCAGCGGGCCGGCCGCGAAGTCCTCACCGATGGTCACCCGGGTCCGGCCGTCGGGCAGCGGCTCCAGGACGAACGCCACGATCGCCTCGCCGGCCGGCCAGAGACCGGCGCGTAGCACGAGTCGCTCCGACGGCCGGCACTCCAGCACGGTGGACGCGTCCTGCAGCGAGAGCGGCCAGGGGCCGGCCCGGTGGTGCAGTTGGCTCCCCACCCGTGGCCAGGAGTCGTCGACGTCGCGCACGTGCGTGGTACCCACCACCCAGTCGCTGTAGGTCCACCCGTCAGCCAGCACCTCGAAGACCTGCGCCGGAGACGCGTCGATCACTTTCTCCACAACCGCCACAGGAAGTTCGGTACCCCGCCCAGGCCCCCGCTAACAACGGCCGGGTTAGCTTCTCTTCGACGGCGGGTATCCGAAGTTGACGTTTACTCCTCGGGGGGTCGGGAACCCGCCGCCCGTGCGACGGGACCACGAGCGGGATCAGTGCAGGTCAGCCGGGGTTGAGCCGGTTGACGCGCCCCCGTCCGGCCTGTATCAGGCGGTGTTGCTCGACCGGGACGGCACGCTCGTGGAGGACGTGCCCTACAACGGCGACCCGGAGAAGGTCCGCCCGGTGCCCGGCGCCCGGGAGGCGCTGGACCGGCTGCGCGCGGCCGGGCTGCGGCTGGCGGTGGTGACCAACCAGTCCGGTCTGGCCCGAGGCCACTTCACCGCGGACGACCTGCGCCGCGTCAACGCCCGGGTGGAGGAACTGCTCGGGCCGTTCGACAACTGGCAGATCTGCCCGCACGCGGAGTCCGACCGGTGTGCCTGCCGCAAGCCGGCGCCGGGGATGGTGCACGCGGCCGCCCGCGCGCTGGACACCACCGCGAGCCGCTGCGTGCTGGTCGGTGACATCGGCGCCGACATGGCCGCCGCGGCGGCCGCCGGCGCCGCCGCCGTCATGGTGCCCACACCGGCCACCCGCGACGTCGAGGTGGCCGCCGCGCCCACCGTCGCCGTCGACCTGCCGGACGCGGTGGACACGGTGCTGGCAAGAATGCGGCTGGTGGCCGCGCCGACCGGCAACCACCGGCCGGGCCGGGGCACGGTGCTGGTGGTCCGCAGCGACGCGGCGGGCGACGTGCTGGTGACCGGCCCCGGCATCCGGGCGGTCGCGGCCGGCGCGGACCGGGTCGTGCTGCTCTGCGGCCCCCGCGGCCGCGCCGCCGCCGAACTGCTCCCCGGCGTGGACGAGATCGTCGAATGCCCACTGCCCTGGATCGACGCCCCCGCCCCGCCGGTCGACCCGCACACGATGCGCGCGCTCACCGACCGCCTCGCCGCCGTCCACGCCGACGAAGCGGTCGTCTTCACCAGCTTCCACCAGTCACCCCTGCCCCTGGCCCTGCTGCTCCGCCTCGCCGGCGTACCCCGCATCAGCGCCATCAGCGACGACTACCCCGGCGCCCTGCTCGACGTGCGTCACCGCGTTCCCGTCGGCGTACCCGAACCCGAACGCGCCCTCTCCCTCGCCGCCGCCGCCGGCTACACCCTGCCCACCGACGACGAACCCGGACTACGACTGCGCACCGACCGGATGCCACCGGTACCGGCCGCCGCCGGGCCGCCCGGCTACGTGGTGCTGCACCCGGGGTCCTCGGTGGAGACCCGGGCCTGCCCGGTCGAGCTGGCCACCCGGATGGTCCGGGTGCTCGGCGCCGCCGGCCTGCGGGTCGTGGTCACCGGCGGGCCGGACGAGCGGGAGCTGACCGCCCGGGTCGCCGCGGCGGGCGGCGTCGACCTGGGCGGCCGGACCGGGTTGGACGAGCTGGCGGCCGTGATCGCCCGGGCCGGCGCGCTGGTGGTCGGCAACACCGGGCCCGCGCACCTGGCCGCCGCGCTGGGCGTGCCGGTGGTCAGCCTGTTCGCCCCGACCGTCCCGTTCGGCCAGTGGGGGCCCTACCGGGTGCCCACGGTCCGGCTCGGCGACGCCGCCGCGCCCTGCCGCGACACCCGCGCCGCCACCTGCCCGGTCCCCGGGCACCCCTGCCTCTCGGCGGTCGAGCCGGGTCGGGTGCTGGAGGCGTTGCGTCTGCTCGGGGTGGTCGGATGAACATCCTGCTGTGGCACGTGCACGGCTCCTGGACGACGTCCTTCGTGCACGGCAAGCACCGCTACCTGGTGCCGGTCACCCCGGACCGGGGCCCGTACGGCCTGGGGCGGGCGCGCACCTATCCGTGGCCGGACGACGCCGTCGAGGTGACCCCGCAGGAGCTGGCCCGCGCCGACGTCGACCTGGTGATCCTGCAACGGCCCGAGGAGTTCGACCTGGCCGGCGAGTGGCTGGGCCGCCGGGTGGGCCGGGACGTGCCGGCGATCTACGTCGAGCACAACACCCCGAAGGGCGACGTGCCGAACACCCGCCACCCGATGGCCGACCGCGACGACCTGCTCCTCACCCACGTCACGCACTTCAACGAGCTGTTCTGGGACAACGGGACCACCCGCACCACGGTCGTCGAGCACGGTGTCGTCGACCCGGCGGTGGAGTGGACCGGCGAACTCGACCGGCTGGCCGTGGTCGTCAACGAGCCGGTGCGCCGCTGGCGGGTCACCGGCACCGACCTGCTCGCCCGGTTCGCGGCGGTAGCGCCCTTGGACGTCTACGGCATGAAGGTGGCCGGGCTGGCCGCCCACCTGGGGCTCCCCGAGGACCGGCTCACCAGCCACGACGACGTGCCCCAGCACGCCATGCACGCCGAGCTGGGCAGACGGCGCGCCTATCTGCACCTGTGCCGGTGGACGTCGCTGGGGCTCAGCCTCGTCGAGGCGATGACCATCGGCATGCCGGTCGTCGCGCTCGCCTCCACCGAGGCGGTGGAGGCGGTACCACCGGCCGCCGGCGCGCTCTCCACCCGGGTCGACGTGCTCGTCGACGCCGCCCGGGGTCTGCTGGACGACCCGGCGGCCGCCCGCCGGGCGGGCGCCGTGGCCCGGGCCGCCGCCCGTGACCGCTACGGCCTGGAGCGTTTCCTCGCCGACTGGGACCGGCTGCTGGAGGAGGAAGTATGCGCATCGCGATGATCTCGGAACACGCCAGCCCGCTCGCCGTCCTCGGCGGGGAGGACGCCGGTGGCCAGAACACGCATGTCGCCGAGCTCTCCGCCGCGCTCGCGGCCGCCGGCCACGACGTCCGGGTCTACACCCGACTGGACGCGGTGGACCTGCCGGCCACCGTCCACACCCGGGACGGCTACCGGGTGGTGCACGTGCCGGCCGGACCGGCCGAGCCGGTCGCCAAGGACGACCTCCTGCCCTACATGCCGGCGTTCGGCGACTGGCTGGCCGACCGCTGGGGCGCCGGTGACTGGCAGCCCGAGGTGGTGCACGCGCACTTCTGGATGAGCGGCCTGGCCGGGCTCACCGCGGCCCGCCGCACCGGCGTACCCGTGGTGCAGACCTACCACGCGCTCGGCACGGTCAAGCGTCGCCACCAGGGCGCCCAGGACACCAGCCCGCCGGGCCGCATCGACCACGAGCGGGAGCTGGGCCGTTCGGTGGACCGGGTGGTCGCCCAGTGCCAGGACGAGGTGGCCGAGCTGGTCCGGCTGGGCGTGCCCCGGTCCCGGATGACGGTCGTGCCGTCGGGGGTGAACCTGTCCACGTTCGGTCCGTTGGGCCCGGTCGTCGACTCCGACGGCGGCCGGGCCCGCGTCCTCACCGTCGGGCGGCTGGTGGAGCGCAAGGGCTTCCAGGACGTCATCCGCGCCGTCGCCGGGGTGCCGGACGCCGAGTGCGTGGTGGTCGGCGGGCCACCGGCCGGGCTGCTGGAGTCCGATCCGTACGCGCTGCGGCTGCGCGCGCTGGCAGACTCGCTCGGCATCGCCGACCGGGTCCGCCTCGTCGGCGCGGTGCCGCGCGAGGAGATGGCCCGCTGGTACCGCTCGGCGGACGTGCTGGTCGCGGCGCCGTGGTACGAGCCGTTCGGCCTCACCCCGCTGGAGGCGATGGCCTGCGGCGTGCCCGTGGTCGGGACCGCGGTCGGCGGGCTGACCGACACGGTGGTGCCCGGACGCACCGGCGACCTGGTGCCGGCCCGCGAGCCGGCGGCGCTCGGCGCGGCCATCCGCGCCCTGCTCGGCGACCGGATCCGCCGCTTCGCCTACGCCACCGCGGCCCTGGAACGGGCCCGTACCCACTACTCCTGGGCCACCGCCGCCGAGCGGCTCGCCGAGCTCTACGGCGAGGTGGCCACCGTGCGCCGGCCCACCCGGGTGGTCGCCTGATGGCGGCCACCCCCGCACCCGGTCCGACGGTGCTGGCGGACCACCTGACCCGGCTGGCCGCCGCCCTGCTCCCGCTGCGCGACGCGGAGGATCTGCTGGCGGGCTGGGGCGGGGAGCTGGCGCGCCGGCTCGCCGCGGGTGGGCGGCTGCTCGTGGCCGGCAACGGCGGCAGCGCCGCCGAGGCCCAACACCTCACCGCCGAGCTCGTCGGCAAGCTCCGCGACGACCGCCAACCCCTCTCCGCCATCGCCCTGCACGCCGAGACCAGCGCGCTCACCGCCATCGGCAACGACTACGGCTACGACGAGGTCTTCGCCCGCCAGGTCCGCGCCCACGGCCGACCCGGCGACCTCCTCCTGCTCATGTCCACCAGCGGCACCAGCACCAACCTCCGCGCCGCTGCCGCCGCCGCCCACCACGCCGGCCTGCGCACCTGGGCCTTCACCGGCCCCGCCCCCAACCCGTTGGCCGACCTCTGCCACGGCACCCTCGCCGTCGATTCGCCGGACAGCCAGGTGGTGCAGGAACTGCACCTGGTCGCGGTGCACGTGCTCTGCGAGTACGTGGAGCAGGCGCTGCCGGCGGCGCTCGCCGGCCGCGCCCCGGCCGACGGCGTGCGGGCCGGTGTCGAGGTGGTGCTCGGCGACCCGGATCCGGAGGTGCAGGCCCGATGAGGAGGTCGAGCATGGCGGGACCCGTGGTGGTGCTCGGTGACACGTTGCTGGACCGCGACGTCGAAGGGCTGGTGAACCGGCTCTGCCCGGACTCCCCGGTGCCGGTGCTCGACGAGACCACGTCCGTCGACCGGCCTGGCGGCGCCGGCCTGGCCGCCGTCTTCGCGGCCGCGCAGGGCGCCGAGGTCGCGCTGGTCACCGCCGTCGCCGACGACGCCGGCGGGGCCCGCCTCGGCACCCTGCTCGCCGCCGCCGGCGTGCAGTTGTACGCGCTGCCGTTGGCCGGCGCCACCCCCGAGAAGATCCGGCTGCGGGTGCGTGGGCGGGTGCTGCTGCGCCACGACCGGGGCGGGTCGACCGGCGTGCCGGGTGAGCCGAGCGAGGCGGTGCTGCGGTTGCTCGCCACCGCGTCCGCGATTCTGGTCAGCGACTACGGGCGGGGTGTGGCCGGCCATCCCGCGCTGCGCGCGGCGCTGGCCGCCACCCGGGCGCCCGTGGTCTGGGACCCGCACCCGCGCGGCCCCGCGGCGATCCCCGGGGTGCACCTGGCGACCCCGAACGAGCCGGAGGCCCGCGAGCTGGCGAAGACGCCGCCGGGCGGCTCCCGCCTGGCGAACGCCTCCCGTAGCGCGCAGGCGCTGCGGCGGCGCTGGCAGGCCGGCGCGGTCGCGGTGACCCTGGGCGGGGACGGCGCGTTGCTCTGCCACGCCGGCTCCACCCCACTGGTGGTGCCGGCACCGGCCGCCGAGGGGGACACCTGCGGCGCGGGGGACCGGTTCGCCGCCGCGGCCACACTCGCGCTGGCCCGGGGCGCGCTGGTGTCGGAGGCGGTGCAGGAGGCGGTCACCGAGGCCTCGGCGTACGTGGCCGGCGGGGGCGTGGCCAGCGCGCTGCCGGCGCCGCCGCCGACGGTCGCCCCGGCGGTTGTCGCCGCCGGCGGGGAGCGGATCGGCGCCGGGGCCGCCGGTGAGGTGGTGGCCCGGGTACGCGCGGCCGGCGGCACCGTGGTGGCCACCGGCGGCTGCTTCGACCTGCTGCACGCCGGGCACGTGGCGACCCTCCAGGCGGCCCGCCAGCTCGGTGACTGTCTGATCGTCTGCCTCAACTCCGACGCCGGGGTGGCCGGGCTCAAGGGGCCGGAGCGTCCGGTCGTGCCGCAGGGTGACCGGAGCCGGCTGCTCGCCGCGCTCGGCTGCGTCGACGCGGTGCTGATCTTCGACGAGCCGACGCCGCACGCGGCGCTGTCGTGGCTGCGCCCGGACATCTGGGTCAAGGGCGGCGACTACGCCAGCGGCGGCGGCGACCAGACGCTGCCCGAGTCGGAGATCCTGGCCCGCTGGGGCGGGCACACGGTGGTGGTGCCGTACCTGGACGGGCGGTCCACCACCGACATGATCGCGGCGGCCCGGGCCGGCTGGCCGGCCGGCACGGTGACCGGTGCGGGGACCGCCCGGGAGACGGTCGTCCGGTCCACAGCGAAGGGAGCACGATGAACTCACCACGTGTCCGGGCGGGCACGGCATGAGCGCCGGCGTGCCCGGCGCCGGGCCCACCGTGCTGGTCACCGGCGGATCCAGCGGTCTCGGCGCGGCGGTGGTCACGGCGGTCGCCGCCGCCGGTGGCCGGCCCCTGGTGCTGGACCGGCAGCGCCCCGCCGACGGGGTGCCGTGGGTGGAGTGCGACCTGGCCGACACCCGAGCCGCCGAGTCCGCCACCCGGGAACTCGCGCGACGCGCGGGCGGACTGGACGGCGTGGTCGCCGCCGCCGGAATGGACGTGCCCGGAAAGTTGGCCGACGTGCCGGCGGAGACCTGGGAGCGGATCGTCACGGTGGACCTGCTGGCGACCGCGGCGGTGATCCGGGCCGCGCTGCCCTTCCTGGAGGAGTCCCGGGGCACCATCGTCACCGTCGCCTCGACGCTCGGCGTCAAGGCGGTGGGCGACGCCACCGCGTACTGCGCGGCCAAGTTCGGGGTGGTCGGCTTCACCCGGGCGCTCGCCGCCGAGTTGGCCGGCGCGGTCGGGGTGACCCTGCTCGTCCCCGGCGGCATGCGCACCGCCTTCTTCGACGAGCGGGACGCGCAGTACCGTCCCGGTCCCGACGCGGCGCTCAACGAGCCGGCCGACACCGCCGCGGCGGTGATGTTCGCGCTCTCCCAGCCGCCCGGTTGCGCGGTCCGCGAGATGGTGGTCTGCGCCGAGCGGGAGTCCTCGTACCCGTGATCCTCGTGCTGCGCGCGCTGGGCGTCGGTGACCTGGCCACCGCGGTCCCGGCGCTGCGCGGCCTGCGCGCCGGGCTGCCCGGGCGGGAGCTGGTGCTCGCCGCCCCGGCGTGGCTGGCGCCGCTGGTCGAGCTGACCGGCGCGGTCGACCGGCTGCTGCCCACCACGGGGCCGCACCGGATCGGGTGGCGCGGTCCGGCGCCGGAGGTGGCGGTGAACCTGCACGGCCGGGGGCCCGAGTCGCACCGGGCGCTGGCCGCCACCCGCCCGGGGCGGCTGCTGGCCTACCGGAACCCGTCGGCCGGCCACCTGGACGGCCCGGTGTGGGACGGCGACGAGCACGAGGTCCGCCGCTGGTGCCGGCTGCTCGACGCGTACGGCGTGGCGGCCGACCCGGGGGACCTGGCGTTGCGGCGTCCGGCGCCGGCAGGCGTACCCGCCGGGGCGACGGTGCTGCACGCGGGCGGCAAGGTGCCGGCGAAGCGCTGGCCGGCGGACCGCTTCGTCGCCCTGGCCCGGGCGCTGGCCGCAGGCGGGCACCGGGTGGTGCTCACCGGCTCGGCGGACGAGCGGACGCTGGCGGCCCGGGTGGCCGCGGACGCCGGGTTGCCGCCGTCGGCGGTGCTGGCCGGCCGGACCGGGCTGGCCGAGTTGGCCGCGCTGGTCGCCGACGCGCGGCTGGTGGTCAGCGGCGACACCGGCGTGGCCCACCTCGCCACCGGCTACGGCACCGCCTCGGTGGTGCTGTTCGGCCCGGTGCCGGCGGCGCACTGGGGCCCGCCGGCGGACCGGCCCCGGCACCGGGCGCTCGGCGTCACCGAGCGTCCCGGACCGGTCCCGGACCCGGCGGGTGTAGGAACGCACCCGGCTCTGGCTGCCATCGGGGTCGACGAGGTGGTGGCGGCGGTGGCCGAGGTGGAACGGGTGCCCGGTGCGGTTGCGGCGTAGCGACCCGGGCCGGCCCGGGTACGGGCGCCGGCGACGCGGCAAGGGCTGGCTCTTCCTGGACGCGACGGGCGAGCCGGTACGCGACGCCGACGAACTGGTGCGCCTGCGCGAGCTGGTGATCCCGCCCGCCTGGCGGAACGTGTGGATCTCGCCGTATCCGAACGGGCACATCCAGGCCACCGGCATCGACGCGGCCGGGCGCAAGCAGTACCTCTACCACCCGCAGTGGCGTCGCAAGCGCGACGAGGCCAAGTTCGACCACGTGCTGGAGGTGGCGCACCGGCTGCCGGCGTTGCGTGACCGGGTCGCCCACGACCTGGGGCTGCGCGGGCTGCGGCGGGAACGGGTGCTGGCCACCGTGGCCCGGCTGCTCGACATGGGCGCGTTCCGGGTCGGCAGCGACCAGTACGCGACCGGCGACGATCCCACCTTCGGCGTGGCCACGCTGCGCCCGGAGCACGCCCGGTCGCGCGGCGGGTGCGTGGTCTTCGAGTTCCCGGCCAAGGGCGGCATCGACCAGGTCCGCCGGATCGAGGACGCCGAGCTGTGTCAGGTGCTGCTGAACCTGCGGCGCCGGCGGCGCGCCCAGGAGCGGCTGTTCGGTTACTGGGACGGGCGGGCGTGGCGCGACGTGCGCAGCGACGAGGTGAACGACTACCTGCGCGACGCCAGCGGCGGGGAGATGACCGCGAAGGACTTTCGCACCTGGCACGCCACCGTGCTGGCCGCCGCGGAACTGGCCACGGTGGGCCCGCAGCGGTCCGCCACCGCCCGCAGGCGGGCCGTGGCCGCGGTGATGCGCTCGGTCGCCGAGCTGCTCGGCAACACCCCGACGGTCGCGCGGACGTCCTACGTGGATCCGCGCGTGGTTGATCTCTACCACGACGGGGTGCTGGCGCCGGTGCGCCCGGAGATGCCGCGCGACGCGGTGGAGAGGTTCGTGCTGACGCTGCTGGAGGAGGAGACCGGCTGACCCGACCGGCCCCGTCGGTCCTGGGGGGAAGCGGCGGGGCCGGAGACCGGAGTCGTGCGTCGCCGGGGCCACCGGGGCGGGCCACCCGCGGCGGGACCGCCGCGGGTGCCACGCCACGGCCCCCCGTTACCAGCGGGCCGCCGTCGGCGTGCCGGCGCCGGCCCGGGTTTCATTCTGTACGCGGCGAGTTGACTTCGGACGCCGCGCTGTTGACGTTCCGTGCCTGTTCCAGATGACGCGCCCGGTAGGCATGCGGTGTCTCCGCCTGCGCGGCCCGGAAGGCGCGGCTGAAGTGGGCCTTGTCCCGGAAGCCCCAGCGGCCGGCGATGAGCTGGATGGGGCGGTCGCCCAACGCCGGGTCGGCGAGGTCGCGGCGGCACCGGGCCAGCCGCTCGTCGCGGATGTAGGCCGCGATCGTGGTCTCCTCGACCTCGAAGAGCCGGTGCAGGGAGCGGACCGAGATGTGGTGGGCGTCGGCGATCGTGCGGGGATCGAGCATCGCGTCGCCGAGGTGCTGCCGCACGTACGACTGCACCTGGGCCAGCAGGGCGCGGCGCCGGACCTCGGTCGGGACCGCCTCCTCGGAGAGCAGGTGGCGCCCGAGCAGCGTGGTGACCAGGTCCAGGCCGACGCCGCCCAGCCGCTCGGCGTCGACCGCGTGGTACTGCTCCGGATGACTGGTGATCCGGACGAGGTAGTCGGCGAGCAGCGCGCCGATGCCCTCGCGGCCGGACATCCGGCTGGCGAACAGCGGGGTGAGCCGCCGGTGCGGCAACGGCAGCGCGTCGTACGGGATGAGCGCCACGATCGAGGCGGCCCGGTCGTTCTCGTCGGCGTAGTGGCTGAGTTCCTGCGGCCGGGCACAGTCGTAGAAGGTGATGTCGCCGGGCGGGCAGACGCCACGCTGGCCGTCCTGGTCGGCGACGCCGACGCCGTTGAGCGTCACGGCGAGCAGATAGCAGTCCGCGTCGGAGCGCTGGATCAGCTTTCGGGTCCGGACCCCGTCCAGCGGCCGGTAGCGGTGCCGGATGAGCTGCATCGCACCCAGGTCGAGGAACTCCGCCCGGGCCAGGAAGTTGTCGGCGTGCTCGGTGCGGATCCGCATGAGCGTCGGCGTCCGGGCGAGCATCTCCAACCACAACCCGAACCGGTCGCCGGCGGGTATCGGCGCCGTGTCGAAAATCTGCGGTTGCATCGGTGTGTCCATCAACGACCCCCGTGGTCACTCGACATCCCTCCACAAACAGGACGCCCCACGGGGCCGAAAAGCGGCAGCCCGTGGGGCGTGACCTCCGTCATTGACGGACGTGAAACCTTCTGTTAGGCGTCCATTCAGTCGTTGAGCACCCGGGACAGCCGGTCCCGGAACCGGCGCTCCGAGTCGCTCACCACGTCGCCGCCGATGCCGAGGATGCCGCCGGTGGAGGCCGCGCTCACCACCTGCTCGGCGATCTCCACCAGCCAGTACCGGTACGCCCCGGACTGTCCCTCGTCCACCCTGCCGGTGAGCAGGGCGGAGGCCTGCCCGGCGCGGGCGAGCACGTCCTCGATCATCGCCTCCGGATCCGCCGGCGTGATCACCGGCAGTTCCGCGCCGGTCTCCGGGTCGCCGACCCGGGAGACGATCTCGCCGGCCACGGCCGCGACCAGTGGGCTGGCCGACTCCCGGCCGGCGGCGATGGTCTCCAGACCGGCGGCGTTCTCGGCCATGGTCCGCCGGGTGCCGTCGGACTCGGCCGCGGCCGCGGCGGTCAGCACCGCCTGCGGCAGACCCACCAGCAGCCCCCATTCCTCGTCCGAGACGCCGAACCGGGTGTACGCCGGCTGCTCGATCACGATCAGGTTCCTTTCGCCGTGGTACGTCTTGTCGACGGGCACCGTCACGGTGCCCGGGTCAGGCTAGTCCAGCTCCAGCAGGCCCTGTTCGGACACCACGCGCACGGACAGCGTCTTGTAGCCCACCTCGTCGAAGAGCACCGTCATCCGGTCCTCCTCGTAGTTGAGCACCAGACCGGACCCCCACTCGGGGTGGCGGACCTGGCTGTGCACCGGGAACGGCCCGACCGCGCCGTCGTTCGCCACGCTGGTGCCGGCGTGGCAGTTGTCGCAGTGGCCGCAGACCTCGGTCATCTGCTCGCCGAAGTAGGCCAGCAGAACCTGCCCGCGGCAGCCGGTGGTCTCCGCGAAGGCGCGCATCATGTCGGTGCGCGACCGGGTCACGGTCTGCTGTCGCTCGGCCTCGGCGCGCGCGGCCCGACCGGACTCGACCGCGTCCGGGGCGTAGCGGGGGGCGCCGACGCGCTGGCGCGCCCGCGGCTCGGCGGCGCCGATCTGCTCCAGCAGGGACAGGTACTGGCCGAGCTTGCGCGGGCCCAGGCCGGTCAGCTCGCGCAGTTCCTTGCGGGTGCGGGCCTTGCTCCGCAGCACCGCGGCCAGGTCGGCGAGTTCCTTCTCGTCCGGCAGGCCGCCGCTGAAGTAGCGCTGGAGGCCGATGTCCTCGGAGCGCCAGAGCAGCAGCACCCGCGACGGTGAGCCGTCCCGCCCGGCCCGGCCGATCTCCTGGAAGTAGCTGTCCGGCGAGTCGGGCAGCGCCATGTGCACCACCCAGGCGATGTTCGGCTTGTCGATGCCCATGCCGAACGCCGAGGTGGCCACCATGATCGGCACCTGGTCGGCGAGGAACGCCTCGTGCAGCTCGTGCCGCGCCGCGGTGGGCATGCCGCCGTGGTAGAACTTCGCCGGGAAGCCCGCGGTGGTCAGTCGCTCGGCCAGTTCCTCGGCCGCCCGCCGGGTCGGCACGTAGATGATGCCGGGGCGCTCGTCGTCGCGCAGCAGCGCGATCAGCCGTCGCCACCGGTAGTCGTCGGTCGGGCAGTAGGCCACCTCGAGGAAGAGGTTGGGCCGGTCCAGCCCGGAGACCACCACCTCGGGCTCGCGCAGCCGCAGTCGGGCGATGATGTCGTCGCGCACCGGCGGGGAGGCGGTGGCCGTCAGCGCCACCACCGGCGGCCGGCCGAGGCCGTCGATGAGGTGCCCGAGCGCGAGGTAGTCCGGCCGGAAGTCGTGGCCCCAGGACGAGATGCAGTGCGCCTCGTCGATCGCGACCAGCGCCGGGGAGAGCGAGCGGACCTCGGCGAGCCGGTCCGGATTGCTCAGCGCCTCCGGCGTGATGAAGAGGAACTCGGCCCGGCCGGCCCGGATCTCCTCGATCGCCTCGGCCTGCTGCGTGGCGCTCTCGTCCGAGCTGATCCGCACGGCGCGCAGCTCCGGCCGCTGCCGCTCGTTGAGGGCGGCGATCTGGTCCTGCTGGAGCGCGAGCAGCGGCGAGATGACCACGGTCGGCCCGGGGATGAGGCTGGCCGGGATCTGGTAGATCGCCGACTTGCCGGCACCGGTGGGCAGCACCACCAGGGCATCGTGGCGCTTCATGACGGCGCGCATGGCGGCCAGTTGGTTGGGCCGCAGCGCGGTCCAGCCGAACAGGTTCTTCGCCGCGCGGCGCAGGTTGGTGGCGTGCGTGGTCAGTCTCATCAACGGCCACAGCTACCCCCGCGCTTTCGGCCCGAAACCGGGACGCGGGTTGACGTACGCTCGCGCCGCTCGGGTCGGCCGCCCGATGCACGCGCACGTACGCGCGGTCGAGGCGGCGCTTCCGGGCATGCTCCCGCTGCCCGGCGAGGGCAGCCTGGCCGGCAACCTCCGGGCCTGGCTGGACCGGGCGCTGGCGCTGCACGCGGCGATCCTGCCCGCCCTCGCCGGCCTGACCACCCAGCCGAAGCTGCTCGCCCGGCTCGCCGAGTCGCCCGCCCTGCCCGGCGGTGACCCCGGCGTGCGCGCCGAGTTCGCCGACTACCTGCGGGCCGAGCAGCGCCTGGGTCGGGTGGCGCCGACGGCCGACCCGCGGGCGGCGGCGACCCTGCTCGTCGGCGTCTGCCACGACCTGGTGCTCGGCCGGCTGCTCGACCCGGCCGGCGCGCCGCCGCGCACCGACCCGGAGCTGGTGGACGCCCTGGTCGACACGCTGCTGCGCGGGGTGGCGGCGGCCGGTTCCGGCTGAGCCGGCGATCACCGCAGCCGGGGTGCGGGCCGGTGTCAGCGGCGAAACATCGCCCGGATCGCGATCAGCAGGAACAGGGCGCCGACGACCAGGCCGAGCAGGCGTACGCCGGGGATGTCGGCGGCGCCGGTGGCGTCGGCGAGCGGCGGGACGGGCATGCCTGAACTCTCCCACGGTGGACGGCCGGAGGCCAGCACCTAACAGTAAGGATTGTTGACTATTTAGCTGCGCGGTGTGACCATGTCAGCACCCGCCGGCCGTGGCGGGTCCGTGGGGGAGACGGGGGTACGACAGGGTGAGCGCGAGGAGCGAGCGGATCGTCGGAGCGACCGGAGACCTGGCGGCGCTCGCCGCCGCCGTCCTGCAACCCGGGTTCGTCGGCACCACACCGCCACCGTGGGTCTGCCGCTGGCTCGGCGAAGGGCTCGGCTCGGTCGTTCTCTTCGCCCGCAACGTCGTCGACCACGAGCAGGTCGCGACGCTCACCGCCAACCTGCGGGCGGAGCGGCCGGACGTGATCGTGGCGATCGACGAGGAGGCCGGCGACGTCACCCGGATCGAGTCCGCCCGGGGCAGCTCGCGGCCCGGCAACTTCGCCCTCGGCGCGGTGGACGACCCGGCGTTGACCGAGGAGGTCGCCCGCGACCTGGGTGCCGAGCTGGCCGACGTCGGCGTCACCCTCGACTACGCGCCGGACGCCGACGTCAACTCCAACCCCGCCAACCCGGTGATCGGGGTGCGCTCGTTCGGCGCCGAGCCGGACCTGGTCGCCCGCCACACCGCCGCCTGGGTACGCGGTCTCCAGGCCGGCGGCGTGGCCGCCTGCGCCAAGCACTTCCCCGGGCACGGCGACACCCGCGTCGACTCCCACCACGACCTGCCGCGCATCGGCGCCGACCGGGCCCGCCTCGACGCGGTCGAGCTGGCCCCGTTCCGGGCCGCGATCGCGGCCGGGACGCAGGCGGTGATGACCGGCCACCTGCTGGTTCCGGCGCTCGACGCGGAGCTGCCCGCCACGCTCAGCGCGCGGATCCTGGGCGGGCTGCTCCGCGAGGAGCTGGGCTTCAACGGCGTGGTGGTGACCGACGCGGTGGAGATGCGGGCGGTCTCCGACCGCTACGGCTTCGCCGGGGCGGCGGTGCGCGCGCTCGCCGCCGGCGCCGACGCCATCTGCGTGGGCGGGGAGCGGGCCACCGAGGCCGACGCGCGCGAGCTGCGCGACGCGATCGTCGCCGCCGTGGTCGGCGGGGAACTGCCCGAGGAACGGCTGGCCGAGGCGGCCAAGCGGGTCGGTCAGCTCGCCGAGTGGAGCGTGGCCGCCCGCGCGAACCGGGGCGCCGCCCCCGCCGCGCCGGACGGGTCACCCATCGGTCTGGCCGCCGCCCGCCGGGCGCTGCGCGTCACCGGTGACGCCGGGCTGCTGCCGCTGGCCGGACCGGCACACGTGGTGGAGTTCGCGCCACCGCGCAACATCGCCATCGGCGAGGAGACGCCGTGGGGGATCGCCGCACCGCTGACCCATCTGGCGCCCGGCACCACCACCGCCCGGTACGCCGCCGACGCCGTTCCGGCCGATCCGGCGACCGGCTCGGCCGACCGGCCGTTGGTGCTGGTCGTGCGCGACCTGCACCGGCACCGCTGGATGCGCGACGCGGTCGACCGGGCCCTGGTCGCCCGCCCCGACGCGGTGGTGGTCGAGCTGGGGGTGCCCGAGCTGGCCACCGGCCGGGTGCACCTGGCCACCCACGGCGCCACCGCCGCGGCGGCCCGCGCCGCCGCCGAGCTGCTGGCCGGCGTCCGCTGAACTCCCGGCCCGGCCGGGTGGGGAGGTCCCCCGGTCGGGCCGGGCCTCAGGGCGCGTCGACGACCAGGTCGGCGTAGCCCGGGTGGCGCTCGATGAACGCGGCCATGAACGGACACCGGGGCACCACCCGGCCGCCGCGGGCCCGGACCTGGTCCAGGGTGCCCCGGATCAGCGCGCCGCCCACGCCCTGCCCCTGGTAGCGGTCGTCGACCTCGGTGTGCGTGAAAACCAGCACCTCACCGCGCGGCAGGTAGGCGGTGAAGCCGGCCAGCGCGTCGTCGACCAGGATCTCGAAGCGGTGCTTGGCGGGGTTCTCCTCGACCAGGGCATTCATCGGTCCATCGTCCCCCGGTCGTCGGCCAGCCGGTCGATTTCGGCGAGCAGCCGGTCCACCTCGTCGAGGGTGTTGTAGTGGTAGACGCTCGCCCGCACCGCCCCACCGGAGTCGCGCAGCCCCATCGCCTCGAAGTACTCGTAGGCGTAGTAGTCGCCCGAGGAGAGGCAGAACCCCGCCTCGCCGAGCGCCGTGGCGGTCCGCGCCGGGGTGCGCCCGGCGACCCGGAACGACACCGTCGGGCAGCGCCGGGCCGGCGAGCCGAGGACCGTGACGAAGGGGCGGGCCGCCAGCCCGGCGAGCAGCCGGTCGAAGACCACCTCCTCGTGCGCCTGCGCGGCGGCCAGCCCGGCGCGTACCCGTTCCCGGCGGTCGCCGGTCGCGGCCGGGTCGAGCGCGGCCAGGTGGTCCACCGCGGCGGTCACGCCGGCCAGCAGCGGGAAGCTCGGGGTGCCGTACTCGAACCGGTCGGGGACCGTGTCGGCGGAGGGCAGCAGCTTGGCCGGGCGCAGCGTCGCCCACCACGCCGGGTCGGCGACCATCGCCGCCAGGTGCGGCCCGGACCACTTGTAGGCGCTGGTGACCAGCACGTCCGCGCCGAGCGAGGCCAGGTCGGTGGGACCGTGCGGCACCGAGTGCACCCCGTCCACGCAGACCAGCGCGCCGGCGGCGTGCGCGGTCTTGGCGATCGCCGCCACGTCCGGCGCGGTGCCGATCGCGTTGCTGCCGGCGGTCACCGCGACCAGCCGGGTGCGATCGGTGACCAGCTCGGCGTACTGGCCGGCGGGCAGCTCGCCGGTGAGCGGGTCGAACTCGGCCCAGCGCACCGCCGCGCCGGCCGCCTCGGCGGCCTGCACCCAGGGGCGTACGTTGGCGTCGTGGTCCAGCCGGGACACCACCACCTCGTCGCCGGGCCGCCACGTCGCGCCCAGCGTCCGGGCCAGCGTGTAGGTCAGCGCGGTGGCGCTCGGGCCGAGCACCACGCCCGCCGGGTCCGCGCCGAGCAGGTCGGCGACCGCGGTCCGGGCCCCGGCCACCAGCTCAAGCGCGCGCCGGCCGGGGGCGAAGGCGGTGCTGCGGTTGCCCATCGCGACGCGCATGGCGTCGGCCACCGCCCCGATCACCCCGGCGGCGGTCTGGGTGCCGCCGGCGCCGTCGAAGTGGACGAAACCTTCGCCCAGCGCGGGATAGAGCCCCCGCACCCGGGCCACGTCGAAAGCCATTCCCGCACCCTAGCGCGCAAGGCGGGGCCCCCTCTTAACGCATTCGGTAGAGGCGGGGGCCCCTTTCAACGCCCGGTGGCGAGCGAGCGACCAGCCGGGGCGTGGCCGGCGGGCGGTACCGTGGGGAAGGTGACGAACCGACGCGCCACCTTCGCCCCCGCCCGCCGCGCCGCCGGGCTGCTCGCCGGTCTCGCCCTCGGTGTCGCGCTGCTCGCCGGCTGCAGCTCGAACGGCGCCGACACCGACTGCGGCCTGGACGCCTGCACTGTCGCGTTCGACCGTGGCGTGAACGCCAGCGCCACCATCCTCGGCATCGAGGCCAAGCTGATCGGGGCGCAGGACGACCAGGTCACCGTCGAGGTGGCCGGGGAGCAGCTCTCGCTCACCACCGGCCAGCAGGCCACCGAGGTCGGTGGCCTCCAGGTCAGCCTGGACAGCGTGACCGACCAACAGGTCGTGCTCCGGGTGGCCCGCAACCCCAACGGCTGATGTCCCTCGGCCGGGGCGGCGTGGCGGTCTCCGGCCTCCGGACGTTTGGAAAACCGCACGTCGGGAGATTGAGGACCCCATGTCTCTCACCCGGAACGCCGGAGCCACCGCCGCCCAGGCCAAGAACAGCCGGTGGCTCGAACTATTGACCCGCGCCGGCTTCATCGGCTATGGAATCGTGCATCTTCTCCTCGCCTGGCTGGCGTTGCAGATCGCCTTCGGCAAGTCCGGGGAGGAGGGCAACCAGAACGGTGCCCTGCGCACCCTCGGCGAGCAGCCGCTCGGCAAGTTCATGCTGGTCGTGATCGCGATCGGGTTCTTCGCCATGGCCATCTGGCAGGCCTCCGAGGCGCTGGTCGGCCACCAGTCGAAGACCGGCAAGGAGCGGACGTTCGAGCGGATCGCCTCCGTCGTGCGAGTGATCCTCTTCGTCTGGCTGGGCTGGACCGCGATCAAGGTGGTTCAGGACGCCAGCTCCAACTCCTCCCACCGGCAGCAACAGCTCACCGAGAAGCTGATGGCCAACGACGGCGGCCGGTGGCTGGTCGGGCTGGCCGGTCTGGTGCTCGCCGCGGTCGGCGTCGGCATGGTGATCTACGGCCTGAGGAAGAAGTTCGAGCGCAAGCTCAAGACCGGCGAGATGAACCCGAAGACGCACAAGCTGATCCGTCGTCTCGGCATGGCCGGGTACGCCGCGCGGGGCGCCGTCTTCGCCGTGGCCGGCCTGCTCATCGTGGTCGCCGCCGTGAAGTACGACCCGGAGAAGGCGCGCGGCCTGGACGCCGCCCTGCGCACGCTGCGCGACCAGGCGTACGGTCCGTGGCTGCTGTCACTGATGGCCCTCGGCATCGCCGCCTTCGGCGTCTACTGCTTCTTCCAGTCCCGGTTCCGCAAGGTCTGAGCCTGGTCGATATCCGGACCGCCGGGCACCATTGGGCCTTTGCCCGATTCCCGCCCGGGCCGGAGGGAGAGAGCACGTGCAGAGCTATCTGGTGACCGTTGCCGCCGCGCTGGCCGCGGCGGCGGTCGCGTTGGTGCTGGTCGCGGTGGTGCACCGGATGACCCGGCGCCTCGGCCGCCGGTCGCTGCTGATGACCGAGCTGACCGAGCACGCGCACCGCGCGTTCCAGGTCGCCGTGACCGTGATCGCCGTGCAGCTCGCGGTCCGGTTCACCACGCTCTACGCGGTGGGCAGCCCGTGGCGCAAGTTCGTCCTGCACACGCTCGGGCTGGCCATGATCGCCGCGATCGCCTGGCTGGTGGCCGCGCTGCTGGTGGTGGCGGAGGACACCGCGCTGGCCCGGTTCCGGGTGGACGTGCCGAACAACCGGCACGCCCGCCGGGTGCGCACCCAGGTGGTGCTGCTGCGCCGGCTGACCATCGCGGTGATCGTGATCCTCGCGGTCGGCGTGATGCTGATGACGTTCCCCGCCGTACGCGGTATCGGCGCCGGCGTGCTCACCTCCGCCGGGGTGGTCGGTGTCGTCGCCGCGCTGGCCGCGCAGAGCCTGCTCGGCAACGTCTTCGCCGGCCTCCAGCTCGCCTTCAGCGACGCGGTCCGCCTCGACGACGTGGTGGTGGTCGAGGGGGAGTGGGGCCGGATCGAGGAGCTGACGCTCAGCTACGTGGTCGTGCAGGTCTGGGACGACCGCCGGTTGATCCTGCCCACCTCGTACTTCACCAGCACGCCGTTCCAGAACTGGACCCGCACCGAGGCGAAGGTGCTCGGCACCGCCGAGTTCGACCTGGACTGGGCCATCCCGGCGCAGGCCATGCGCGGGGAGCTGCGCCGGCTGTGCGAGGGCACCGAGCTGTGGGACGGCCGGGTCTGCGTGCTCCAGGTGACCGACGCCACCGGCGGCATGGTCAAGGTGCGCGCGCTGGTCAGCGCCGCCGACGCCGGCAGCCTGTGGGACCTGCGCTGTCTGGTCCGTGAGCACCTGGTGACCTGGGTGCGCGACCACCGCCCGACCGCACTGCCCCGGCTGCGCACCGAGGTGGGCGACGTCACCGGCCCGATGTCGTGGCAGTCGATCCAGCAGCGCCGCCCGGTCCGCCGGGCGACCGACACCGAGGCGCCCGACGACGCGCGGGTCTTCGGCGGCAGCGACGACGGCGACGCCCGCAGCGAGGTGTTCGTGGGCCGGGAGGACCACGCCGAGGCCCGGCGCTGACCCGCGTACCCCGATCGGAGCCCCCGGCCGCCGCCCGCGGCGCCGGGGGCTCCGTGCGTGACCCGGCGCCCGGGCGGCGCGTTGTCCCGGCCGGGACGGCACGCGTCCGGCCGGTTCCGTTCGCGGAGTGTCGGGCCGAGTGGGTTTGATCGGCGCGTTCCGGGGGACCTGCTGCGCATGCCCCGGATTCCGGCGGTGCGCGGCCGGCCCGACCGGTCGCTCCGCGCAGGATTGACGGGCGGCGACTCCGGGCATACAGCGCGGTGATGATGAAAGGAGGACAGCATGGCTGACGTCGCGAGTCGCAGCACGTCCCGGACCGGGAACGAGCCGTCCACCGCGGAACTGGTGCAACGGGCCACCGAACAGGTCACCCGCCTGGTGCGGGACGAACTGGCCCTGGCCCGGGCGGAGCTGACCCAGAAGGGCAAGCACGCCGGGATCGGGATCGGTCTGTTCGGCGGTGGCGGGGTGATGGCGCTCTACGGCGCCGGCGCGCTCGTCGCCACCGTGATCCTGCTGCTGGCGCTGGTCATGCCGGCGTGGTTGGCCGCGCTGATCGTGGCGGTGGCGCTGTTCCTGCTCGCCGGGATCCTGGCGCTCGTGGGCAAGAAGCAGGTCAGCCGTGCCGTCCCGCCGGTGCCGGAGGCGGCGGTCCGCAGCGTCCGGGCGGACGTCGACACGGTCACCGCCGCGGTGAAGGACGGGAGGCGGGCATGACCGGCAACGGAGCCGGCAACGGGACCGGGGACGTGGCGGCGCTCCGGGAGGAGATCCGCCGGACCCGGGTGGAACTCGGTGAGACGATGGAGCTGCTGGCGGCCCGGGCCGACCCGAAGGCGCTGATGCGGCACTCCGCCGAGCAGGCGAAGGCGCGGATGCGGGAGCAGGCGGCGACGACCGTGGCCCGGGTGCGCAGCCGGGCGGCCGAGCGGGCCCGGCTGGTCCGGGCGCAGGCGGTGTACGAGCCGGGCGCCCTCGCGCGCGGCCCGTTGCCGTGGGCGGTGGTCGCGGCCGGTGCGGTGGCGACCGTGGTGGTGCTGTTGGTGGTCCGAGGGAGGCGTCGGTGAGCGGCAGGATCGGTAAGGCGGCGTACAAGCCGGTGGGGGTGCTGCTCGGTCTGGCCGCCGGCGCGGTCGCCGGGATGGTTTTCCGACAGGTGTGGAAGCTGGCGGCGGGCGACGACGACGCGCCCAGCGCCACCGACGAGGACCGCCGCTGGGGCGAGGTGCTCGCCGCCGCGGCCCTGCAGGGGGCGATCTTCTCAGCGGTCCGGGCGGCCGTGGACCGGGGTGGCGCGGCCGGCGTGCGCCGGCTGACCGGGCACTGGCCCGACTGATCCGACACGTCGACGGACCCCTTTCCCGCCAGCCGGGGAAGGGGTCTTTCGCACGGCGGAACCGGCCCGCCCGTCGATCATCGGACAACCTTCAGGTCACATGTCGGAGAATTTCGTCCGGTAGGCTGTGCGAAGTTTTTGCGTACGTGGTTTGCTTTCTCACGCTGTTGCGAGACGCGTGGGTTGAGAGACGTTCCCTGCATGGGGGGCCACCTCAGGCGCCGCTGCTCGAAAACGGCCAATCGGCCGCACGGCGTGCTCGGCCGCCAGTTTTAGAAGGAGTTGCACATGGCGCAGGGAACCGTGAAGTGGTTCAACGCTGACAAGGGCTTCGGCTTCATCACCGTCGACGGCGGGGGTGCTGACGTGTTCGTCCACTTCTCGGCCATCCAGACCAGCGGCTACCGCTCGCTGGAGGAGAACCAGCGGGTGGAGTTCGAGATCGCCCAGGGTCAGAAGGGTCCGCAGGCCGAGCAGGTCCGCCCCATCTGAGCTGACAAGGCGCCGGCCGGGCGGGTCGGCGTACGGAGCCCCGCATCCCGCACGGGAGGCGGGGCTTCTCCATGCCCGTCGGGGCTCAGCGGCGGGCCCGCATGCCGTACCAGAGCGTGACGAGTCCGATCAGGACGACCACCGGGCCGATCACCGCCCAGAGCCGCTGGTCGGTCAGCGCGCTGCCCTCGACGTAGCCGAGCCCCAGCACGGTCCAGAGAACACCCAGCACCACGGCCAGCAGCCCCACGGTGAGCCGGAACCAACCCCTCATCGCGCCCCCTCCACCGACGTCCACCCCGGTCCAGCATGCCCGCCCGTCTCCGACGCCGGTGGCGCCGCGCCGGTCACCACCGGTCGTGCACCTGCGGCCGGATCAGCTCGTCGTAGGTGGCCCGCACCGAGGTCAGCTCCACCTCGGTCAGTGGCGGCTGGCCGGCCGCCTCGGCGTTGCGCCGGGCCTGCTCGGCCGAGCGGGCGCCGGGGATCACCACGGTCACGCCCGGCTGGTCGAGGATCCAGCGCAGCGCGAACTGCGCCATGGTGCGGTCGTCGCCGACGAGCGGCGCGAGCCGGCGTACGGCGGCCAGACCGAGGTCGTAGTCGACGCCGGAGAACGTCTCGCCGACGTCGAACGACTCGCCGTGCCGGTTGAACGTGCGGTGGTCGTTCTCCGGGAAGGTGGTGTGCTCGTCGTAGCGGCCGGAGAGCAACCCGCTGGCCAGCGGCACCCGGGCGATGACGCCGACCCCGGCCGCCGCGGCGGCCGGGAGCACCCGCTCCAGCGGCTTGTGCCGCACCGCGTTGAGGATGATCTGCACGCTGGCCACGCCGGGCCGGGCGATGGCGGTGCGGGCCTGCTCGCAGGTCTCCACGCTGACCCCGTAACCGGCGACGCGCTTCTCGGCGACGAGCGTGTCCAGGGCGTCGAAGACCCGGTCGTCGGCGAAGACCGCGGTGGGCGGGCAGTGCAGCTGGACCAGGTCGAGCGTGTCGACGCCGAGGTTGGCCCGGGACCTGTCGGTCCAGGCCCGGAAGTTCTCCAGGGTGTACGCCTCGGGCGTCTGCGGCACCCGGCGGCCCATCTTGGTGGCCACGGTCAGCCCGTGGTCCGGGCGGGACCGCAGGAAGCGGCCGATCAGCTGCTCGCTGCGGCCGTCGCCGTACACGTCCGCGGTGTCCAGGAAGGTGACGCCGGCGTCCACCGCGGCGGCGAGCACGCCGAGCGCCGCGTCCTCGCTGACCTCGCCCCAGTCGGCGCCGAGCTGCCACGCACCGAGTCCGATGATGCCGACGTGCCGGCCGAGCCGGTCGAAGTTGCGCTGTTCCATCCGGTCGAGCCTAGTCAGCGGGTTGCCGTCGCGCCCGTCGGGCCGTACGGTCGTCAACAAGACGTACGTACGGTTTGGAGGCTGTCATGTGGGATCCCGGCACCTACCTGCGCTACGACGACGAGCGTTCCCGGCCCTTCGTCGACCTGCTGGCCCGCGTCGGCGCGAGCCACCCGCGCGCGGTGGTCGACCTCGGCTGCGGCCCCGGCACGCTCACCGCCACGCTCGCCCGGCGCTGGCCCGGCAGCCGGATCACCGGCCTGGACTCCTCGCCCGAGATGATCGCCCGGGCCGACACCCTCGACTCCCCGGTCGACTTCGCGGTCGCCGACCTGCGCGACTGGCGGCCGGCGCCGGAGGTGGACGTGCTCATCGGCAACGCGGTGCTCCAGTGGGTGCCGGAACACCGTGAACTGCTCACCCGCTGGGCCGCGGAGCTGCCGCGCGGGGCGTGGCTGGCGTGCCAGGTGCCGGGCAACTTCGCCGCGCCCTCGCACCGGGCACTGCGCGAGGTGGCCGGGCGGGACCGGTGGCGCGACCGCCTCGCCGGGCTGCTGCGCGAGGCCCCGGTCGACGACCCGGCCGACTACGCCACGCTGCTGACCGGCGCGGGCTGCGCGGTGGACGCCTGGGAGACTACCTACGTGCACCTGCTGCCGGCCGCCGGCCCGGACCACCCGGTGCTGGCCTGGATGGAGGGCACGGCCCTGCGCCCGGTCCACGCCGCGCTGGACACCGCCGGCTGGGCCGCCTTCCGCGCCGAACTGGGGGTGCGGCTCGCCGAGGCGTATCCGGTGCGGCAGGGTCAGGTGTACTTCCCGTTCCGCCGGATCTTCGTGGTGGCCCGCACCGGCGCCCGCGCAGAGGAGAACTCGTGACCGACCTGCCCACCTTCATCGCCGGACTGCCCAAGGTGGAGCTGCACGTGCACCACGTCGGCTCCGCCTCGCCCCGGATCGTCGCCGAGCTGGCCGCCCGGCACGAGGGCCGCAGCCCCGTCCCCGCCGACCCGGAGGCGCTCGCCGACTACTTCGCGTTCCGCGACTTCGCCCACTTCATCGAGGTCTACCTGAGCGTGGTGGACCTGATCCGCGACGCCGACGACGTCTGGCTGCTCACCCACGAGGTGGCCCGCGAGCTGGCCCGCCAGCAGGTCCGCTATGCCGAGCTGACCGTCACGCCCTACTCGCACGTGCACCGGGGCATCCCGGCGCCGGCGTTCTGCGAGGCGATCGAGGACGCGCGCAAGCGGGCCGAGGCCGACTTCGGCATCGCGCTGCGCTGGTGCTTCGACATCCCCGGCGAGGCCGGGCTGCCGGCCGCCGAGCAGACCCTGCGGATCGCGCTCGACGAGCGGCCGGACGGGTTGATCAGCTTCGGCCTGGGCGGCCCCGAGATCGGGGTGCCCCGGCCGCAGTTCAAGCCGTACTTCGACCAGGCCCGTGCCGCCGGTCTGCGCTCGGTGCCGCACGCCGGCGAGACCACCGGCCCGGAGACGATCTGGGACGCGCTGCGCGAGCTGGGCGCCGAGCGGATCGGCCACGGCATCTCCGCCGCGCTCGACGCGGACCTGCTGGCCCACCTGGCCGAGCGCCGGATCCCGCTGGAGGTGTGCCCGACCTCCAACGTGCGCACCCGGGCCGTGGCCAGCCTCGACGAGCACCCGCTGCCGCAGCTGATCGAGGCGGGCGTGCCGGTCAGCATCAACTCCGACGACCCGCCGATGTTCGGCACCACGCTCAACGACGAGTACGCGGTCGCCGCCCGGCTGCTGGGCATCGGCGCGGAGGGGGTGGCCGCGCTGGCCCGGGACGCGGTGGCCGCCGCGTTCCTGGCACCGGCCGAGCAGGCCCGGATCAGCGCCGAGATCGACGCGTACCTGGCGAGCGCCTGACGGGCACGGGCTCACGGCCCTCACGTCGTTCGGTGCGTTCGCCCATGCCGTGCTGGCCGGGCATGGGCTCACGGCCCTCACGTCGTTCGGTGCGTTCGCCCATGCGGTGCTGGCCGGGCATGGGCTCACGGCCCTCACGTCGTTCGGTGCGTTCGCCCATGCCGTGCTGGCTGGGCATGGGCTCACGGCCCTCACGTCGTTCGGTGCGTTCGCCCATGCCGGGCGGGGGCGCTGAGCGGTCGCACGGGCGCCGGCCGCCGGGACAGCCGGGGCGGCCGGCGCCGGGTGGCCAGGAGCACCCCGAGCGCGGCCGGCGCGAGCAGTGCGACGGCGCAACCAGACATGTTCCCGGCGGCGCGGCCCGGGCCGTGCGCGAGCACCGGGTCCTGCCAGACGGCGAGGGTGAGGGCGATGCCGAGGCCGATCACGACGCCCCACCGGAGCAGGCGGCTGACGGTCGGCGTCACCACGGTCACCTCCGCCCGACTCCACGGTGAGAGCGGCGCGCGACGGGAGCGAGGTGTGGGGGGACCGGACTCCCGCCGCGCGCACGGATCCGCCGGCCGGAAGGTGTTACGGGGCGTCCCGGCCGACGGAACTGATGGGTTCTGGGGAAGATCCTGGCATTTCGCGACCCCGTGGCGGGGGTCGTTAAAACACTCCTAAGGAGAACTTGCGCCGCCGCACAGTCACGGGTCAGCGCGGACGCGGCCAGCGCCGCCCGGCGCGCGGCTCGCGGGCCTCCCGCGTCATCCGGCCGACCAGCCCGAACCGGTTGACCGGCCGGGGCGCCGCGTCCGGATCGGCCAGCAGCATCACCACGCTGGCCCCGCCGAGGCGCGCCCGGTCGAGGCTCACCGAACCGTTCGCCTGCAACGCGACCCGCTTGGCGATGTCCAGCCCGAGCCCGGTGGAGCCCTGGTCGCTCTCGCCCCGGCGCAACGCCCGGTCCGGGTTGGCGATGCCCGGCCCGGCGTCGTCGATCCGGATCGCCACCCAGCCGTCGCGGCGGCTCACCGCCACCTCGAACGCGGTGCCCTGCGGGGTGTAGCGGAAGACGTTGCCGATCACCGCGTCCAGCGCGGCCGCCAGCTCGGCGCGCGGCACCGGCGCCGGGATGCGCAACTGCGCCCCGACCACCCGGTGCGGCCGGTTCTGGTCGCCGGCCAGCGCCGACCAGAAGACCATCCGGTCCCGCACCACCTCGCTGACGTCGCAGGACGCCGGCGCGGTCTCCTGGCTGACCGCCTTGCGGGTGGTCTTGATCAGTTGGTCGACCTCGCCCTCCAACGTGACGATGGCCTGCCGGATCCGCCGGATGCCGCGCCGGCGGTCCAGCTCCGCCTCGCTGAACGTGCCGATGCTGGTGTCGTCGGACTCCAGGGCCTCCGCGTCCAGCCGTAGCGCGGTCAGCGGGGTACGCAGCCGGTGCGACAGGTCGGCGACGAGTTCGTGTTCGTCGGCGCGCAGCGCCACCAGCCGTTCCGCCATCCGGTTGAACGCGTGCCCGGCCTCGGCCAGTTCCCGCGGGCCGGCCGGCTCGACCCGTACCCCCAGCTCGCCGTCGCCCACCGCGAGCGCCGCCTTGACCAGGTCGCCGGTGGCGTCCACGGCCCGGGCCGCCACCCGGTCGACCACGACCACCGCGGCGCCGACCAGGGCCAGCGCCACCGCGAGCAGCAGCAGCCACCGCCCACCGCTGCCTTCGTCGAGCACCTCGTCGGGGACGAAGACCTCCACCACGGCCACCCGGTCGCCGAGCACCACCGGGTCGAGCCGCAGCACCCCGCCGTCCACCTCGGTCACCACCGAGCGCCGCTGCGCTGCGGCGTCGTCAATCGCGGAGGAGTCGGCGCGACCGCCCGACTCGTCGGCGCCGATGCCGTGCACGACCGGCCGCAGCGCGGGGTCGTCACCGCTGGCCGCCACCGCCCGCTTGACCACCTCGGCGTCGGTGCTGACCGCCAGCGCACCGGTGACCAGCGCGCCGCGCCGGGCGGCGTCGGCCAGCTTCTCCTCGCGCGACTGGTCGGCCAGGGTGATGCCGAGCGGGATGAGGAAGGCGAGCGCGACCAGGCTGCACATGCCGGCGGTGAGCCAGGCCAGCGCCGGCCTCAGTCCGGCGCCACCAGCCGGAAGCCGACCCCCCGCACGGTGCGCAGGTAGCGTGGTTTCGCCGCGGACTCGCCCATTTTGCGGCGGAGCCAGTACAGGTGAACGTCGATGGTCTGGTCCTCGCCGACCGATGGCTGCCGCCATACCTCCTCCAAGAGTTCCCGCCGGGACACTACCCGGCCGGGACGAGCGGCGAGATACGCCAGCAGGTCGAATTCCTTGCGGGTCAGGGCCAGGGACTCCCCGTCCAGCACCGCGCTGCGCTCGCCCACGTCCACCCGCAGACCGCCGACCGTGTGCACGGCCGGTTGCACGGTACGGCTGGCCCGACCGGCCCGGCGCAGCACGGTGGTGATCCGGGCGTCCAGGTGCGCGCCGGTGAACGGCTTGACCATGTAGTCGTCCGCGCCGGCCCGCAGCAGCCGGACCACCGACTGCTCGTCGTCGCGGGCGGTGGCGATGATGATCGGCACGTCGGTGATGCCGCGCAGCATGCGCAGCGCGTCCGAGCCGTCCAGGTCCGGCAGGCCCAGATCGAGCACCACCAGGTCGGGCGTCTCCGCGGCGACCCGCCGCAGCGCGTCCAGCGCGGTGCCGACGGCGTGCACCGCGTGCCCCCGGTCGGTCAGCGACCGCAGCATGGCGCCACGCACGACGTGGTCGTCTTCGACCAGCAGGACGGTTGCCACGTCAGCACCGTACTCGGCGTGGCAAGTCGATCGCGTTGCGACGGTCCGGGGAACCGGGCAAGCTGGAACGGCGATGACGTTCACCCTCTTTCCCGACACCCGCCTCACGCTCGCCCGCGACGCGCTGGCCGGCCTCTCGGTGGGCGACGCCCTCGGCTCCCAGTTCTTCGTCCCCGGCCGCCACCCCGCCGACCTGGCCGCGGGGCGACTGCCCGCGCCGCCGTGGGAGTGGACCGACGACACCGAGATGGCCTGCTCGGTGGTGGCCGAGCTGGCCTCCGCCGGTCGGATCGACCCCGACCGGTTGGCGCTGGCCTTCGCCGGGCGGTGCGAACCCTACCGGGGCTACGGCCCGGGCGCGGTGACGATCCTGCGGCTGATCCGCACCGGCACGCCCTGGCCGGTGGCGGCCGCGTCGGCCTTCGACGGGCAGGGCTCGTGCGGCAACGGCGCGGCCATGCGCGTCGCCCCGCTCGGCGCCTGGCACGCCGACTCCACCGGGCGCGCCGCCGAGCAGGCCCGCGCCTCGGCCGAGGTGACGCACGCCCATCCGGAGGGCGTCGCCGGCGCGGTGGCGGTCGCGGTGGCCGCCTCGCTGGCCGCCCGCGCCCGGCTCGACGGCCACCGCGCCGAGCCGGCCCGCCTGCTCGGCGCGGTGGCCGGCATGCTCGACCCGGCCGGCGAGGTGCACCGCGGGGTACGCCGGGCCGCCGCGCTGCTCGGCCGCCCGGCCGACGAGGTGGTCGAGGCGGTGGGCAACGGCTCGCGGGTCACCGCGCAGGACACCGTCCCGTTCACGCTCTGGGTCGCCGCCACGCTGCTGCACGACTACCCGGCCGCGATCCGCGCGTGCGTGGAGGCGGGCGGCGACGTGGACACCACGGCGGCGATCGTCGGCGGGATCGTCGCCGCGTTCACCGGCGTCGGCACCCCGGGCGGCGTGCCCGAGGGCTGGCTGACCGCCCGCGAACCGCTGCCCGGCTGGCTCACCGCTTCCGCCTGACCGGTCCGCCTCGCGGCGCGAGCCGCACGAGATCTTGGTACGAAACGGCCCCCTGGGAGCGCATTCCTACCAAGATCTTCGACGTTCTCACTCAGTGGAAGACGGTTCCAGTTACCGGGAGCATGTGGCGTTCGGGGTGGCCGGCCGGCAGTCAGGGGCGTGCGGGGGCGGTGCCGGCGGTGACGGGTTCGCCGGAGGCCGGGGCGCCGGTCGCGGGCACCTGGACGGAGTCGGTGGGCGCGGAGACGGTGGTGGTGGGGGAATCGGCGGTGTCCGGCGGGAGGGTCATGGTGCCGCGCCGGCGGCGGCTGAGCAGCCAACCGATCGCCGCCCCGCCGGCCAGGCCGGCGAGCAGGCCGCCACCGAGCAGCAGATCGGCGCTCGGTCCGTCGTCGACCGCCGGCGCTCCGGCGGAGTTCCCGGCCGGCGCCGTGCCACCCGGGGCGCCGCCCACCGCGCCGTGGCCGCCGTGACCCCCGGCGCCCGCACCGGCGTCGCCGCCGTGCGAGGCGGTGCCCGGCAGCGGCGGCAGCAACGGCACCGCCGGCGCCGGGTGCGCGCCACCGGCCGGGTCCGTCCAGCGGACCACCGTGCCGTCGGCGTACGTCTGCACCACGGTGAAGGTGAGCAGGTCGGTGGCGGGCATCGGACCCATGCCCAGCGGCAGCCGGGCCGCGCCGGTGCCGGCGCCGGGCGCCCGTAGCCAGGTCACGGCTTCGGTCACCTGGTTCAGTTCGGAGGTGTGGATGCCCGCCACCGGCTGATCCAGGTCACGGGTGGTGATGGTCGGCCCCCAGTCCGGCACGGACAGCGGGTAGACCTCCCCGATCGGGGCGTCCGGCGGCATGGTCAGCTCGATCTTCGTGGTCCGGGTACCGGGTCGATCCGCGGGCACCACCACGGACAGTTCGATCGCGTCGCCCTGGTGCACCTCACCGGGGGAGGTCGTGACGGTCACGCCGGCGGCGCTGGCCGGGCCCGGCCAAGCCACCGCTCCGGCGAGCGCGGCGGCCAGCAGCGCCGCCGCCCACCTGCCCTGACGGGTCATCCTCATCGTCGTCCCCATCCTTCTCGAGCGGGGTCGGTACCGGCTCCGGCCCCATCTGGTAGTTCGGACCGGACGGTCGAAAGGTTCAACAGGGCGGGGAACTCGTGACCGGTGGGCCGCGTCGCCGACGGCTCGGATCCGGGCGACCGATACCATCGCAGGGCCGGTCACCGGCAGATCCGTACCGTCGACGTCAGGAGTCACCGTGTCCGCACCCCGTATCCCCGTCGTGGCCGACCCCGTCGTCGTCGCCGCCGGGACCACGGCGGCCGACGCGGTGGCCGCGGCCGGCCTGCCCACGAGCGGGCCGAAGGCCGTCGTGGTGGTCCGCGACCCGCAGGGCAAGCTGCGCGACCTCGACTGGAAGCCGGCCGAGGAGACCTCGGTCGAGCCGGTGCCGCTGGACAGCCCGGCCGGTCTGGAGGTGCTGCGGCACTCCACCGCGCACGTGCTCGCCCAGGCCGTGCAGGACGTCTTCCCGGAGGCGAAGCTCGGCATCGGCCCGCCGATCGAGAACGGCTTCTACTACGACTTCGGCGTGGACAAGCCGTTCCAGCCGGAGGACCTGGCGAAGCTCGAGAAGCGGATGCAGGAGATCGTCAAGTCCGGCCAGCGGTTCCGCCGGCGCCGCTTCGCCAGCCTCGACGAGGCCCGGGGAGAGTTGGCCGCCGAGCCGTTCAAGCTGGAGCTGATCGAGGTCAAGGGCGAAGGGCTCGACTCCTCCGAGGTGATGGAGGTGGGCGGCGGCGAGCTGACCATCTACGACAACCTCGCCGCGAACGAGGACAAGGTCTGCTGGTCGGACCTGTGCCGGGGCCCGCACCTGCCGAACACCCGGCTGATCGGCGCGTTCAAGCTGATGCGCTCCGCCGCCGCCTACTGGCGCGGGTCGGAGAAGAACCCGCAGCTCCAGCGCGTCTACGGCACCGCCTGGCCGACCCGCGACGAGCTGAAGGCGTACCTGCGGTTGTTGGAGGAGGCCGCCCGGCGCGACCACCGCAAGCTCGGCACCGACCTCGACCTGTTCAGCTTCCCCGACGAGATCGGCTCCGGCCTGCCCGTCTTCCACCCCAAGGGTGGCGTGCTCAAGCGGGTGATGGAGGACTACGTCCGCACCCGCCACATCGAGGAGGGCTTCCAGTACGTCGGGACGCCGCACATCTCCAAGGAGGGTCTCTTCCACACGTCGGGCCACCTGCCCTACTACGCCGACGGCATGTATCCGCCCATGGAGTTGGAGGGCGCGGACTACTACCTCAAGGCGATGAACTGCCCGATGCACAACCTGATCTACCGCTCGCGCGGGCGGTCCTACCGCGAGCTGCCGATGCGGCTGTTCGAATTCGGGTCGGTCTACCGGTATGAGAAGTCGGGCGTGGTGCACGGGCTGACCCGGGTGCGCGGCCTGACCCAGGACGACTCGCACTCCTACTGCACCCGGGAGCAGGCGCCGGCCGAGATCAAGCACCTGCTCGGCTTCGTGTTGAGCCTGCTGAAGGACTTCGGCATCGACGACTTCTACCTGGAGTTGTCGACGCGCGACGAGGCCCGGCTGGACAAGTTCGTGGGGTCCGACGAGGACTGGGCGACGGCGACCGCGGTGCTGGAGCAGTGCGCCCGGGAGACCGGCCTGGACCTGGTGCCGGACCCGGGCGGCGCGGCCTTCTACGGCCCGAAGATCTCCGTGCAGGCCAAGGACGCCATCGGCCGCACCTGGCAGCTCTCGACCATCCAGTACGACTTCAACCAGCCGAAGGGCTTCGGGCTGGAGTACCAGGCGGCCGACGGCACCCGGCAGCAGCCGGTGATGATCCACTGCGCGAAGTTCGGCTCGATCGAGCGGTTCATCGGCGTGCTCACCGAGCACTACGCGGGCGCGTTCCCGGCCTGGCTCGCCCCGGTGCAGGTGGTCGGCATCCCGATCCGCGACGACCACGCCGACTACCTCCAGGACTTCGTCACCACCCTGCGCCGCAACGGGGTCCGGGCCGACGTCGACATGGGCGACGACCGGATGCAGAAGAAGATCCGCAACGCCCAGCAGCAGAAGATCCCGTTCATGGTGATCGCCGGGGACGACGACGTGGCCGCCGGCACGGTCTCCTTCCGCTACCGGGACGGGTCGCAGCGCAACGGCGTGCCAGTCGACGAGGCGGTGGCGCACGTCCGCGAGGTGGTCGAGTCCCGCACCAACGGGGGCCCCTCCGCCGCCTGAGCGCCGGCGCGGTTCGGCGGGCGGGGGGCGCGGATCGTAGGATCGCCGGTGTGACAGGGGTGGAGCGGCACGCGGACAGTGGTCTGGCGGACGGGCTGGAGCGGCTCTGGACGCCGCACCGGATGACCTACATCTCCGGCGCGGACCGGCCCGAGGGCGGCTACGAGAAGCCGACCGGCTGCCCGTTCTGCCTGGCCCCCGGCCGCCCGGCGGAGGAGAGCCTGGTGGTCGCCCGCGGCGAGCACGTGTTCGCGGTGCTCAACCTCTACCCCTACAACCCCGGGCACCTGCTGGTCTGCCCCTACCGGCACGTGGCCGACTACACCGAGCTGGACGCGCCGGAGACGGCCGAGCTGGCCACGTTCACCAAGGCCGCCATGCGGGTGGTCCGGCAGGTGTCCAGCGCGCACGGGTTCAACCTGGGCATGAACCAGGGCGGCGTGGCCGGCGCGGGCATCGCCGCGCACCTGCACCAGCACGTGGTGCCGCGCTGGGGCGGCGACGCCAACTTCATGCCGGTGATCGGGCGCACCAAGGTGCTGCCGCAGTTGCTCACCGACACCCGTGACCTGTTCGCCAAGGTGTGGCCGGCCTGACTCAGCGCAGCCGGCCCCGCACCCGGGCGAGCCGGCGGCGGGCGCCGGTGGCGGTCCGCTGGGCGGCCGCGGCCCGGTCGGCGGCGAGTTCCGCGCGGACCGCGAGCTGACGCAGCCGCCGCTGCACCATCCGGTCGCCGTGCCGGGCGATCCACAGGCACACCCCGGCCAACGGCAGCTCGACCAGCGCCGCCAGCACGATCGACACCACCAGGTCGGGGCCGGGCGGCGTGGTGGTCACGTCGAACCAGGCGTCCACCGCGAGCATGGTCGCGGTGGCGGCGGCCGCGAGCACCACCTGCCGGTTTCCCCGGTACGCGTGCCAGGCGGTCAGCCCGAGCAACGCCACCAGACCGAGGTCGAAGCCGACCCAGGCGGCCCGGTAGTGCACGGTCACCTGGTGCCGGGGCAGGGTGAACGCCAGGTATCCGATCCAGGGCAGGGTGAGCACGGCCAGCGCCACGAACGTGGGCGCCACCCAGCGCGGCGCCGGGCGTACCCGGGCCGCCTGGTCGACCTGTTCCACCGACGTCTCCATCCGCGCCTCCGGCCCCGGTGGTGCCCCCGCCACCGGGTTCGGCAAACCCGACGGCCACCCTCCGACAGTACGATCTTGCGCATGGCCCTGCTGCATCGCGCGGAACTGCGCCCCTCGAAGCTGGAACTGCTCGTGCCCTGGCTGCCCGGCCAGCCCTGGTTCGCGGGGGAGGTGGGTGCGGCGGTCAGCCGGGTGGCGGCCTACCGGTTCGACGATCCGGCCGGTGAGGTCGGCATCGAGACGCTGCTCGTGCGGGCCGGGAACGGTCCGGTGCTGCAGGTGCCGCTGACCTACCGGGGCGCGCCGCTGGCCGGCGCGGACCGTTTCCTGGTCGGCGTCGTGGAGCACTCGGTGCTCGGGCGCCGCTGGGTGTACGACGCCGCCGGTGATCCGGTCTACCCGCCGGCGCTGGCCGCCGCGGTGCTGGCCGACGCCGGCCAGGCGGAGGAGTACTTCGAGGTCGACGGCGAGCGGCAGGTGCGTGAGCCGACCATGACGGTGGCGGGCAGCCGCACCGACCGGGCGCTGCCGGCCGGCCCGGCCGACGAGGTGGTGGACGGCGACCCGACGCTGATCCGGGCCGGCGGCGTCGAGCTGGCCCTGGTCCGTCGCCCCGTCGCGGCGATGCCGTCCGAGGTCGGGGCGGCGTCGGCCGGCGCCCCGCCGGTGGGTGGCGGTCGCCGCGCGGGGACGGCGGATCTCCCGGAGGTGGGCCGGCTCACCGGCGCGTGGCCGGGGCAGGACGTCGAGGTGCTCCTGGCCTTCGCCCGCTGAGGTCCGGGTGCTGCCGGCGCGGGCCGGCCGAGGGGTCGGCGTGTCGGCGTGTCGCCGGCCGGGCGGCACATCGCTGCGGAGCGACATGACCAGGAGTCATAATTATGACTCTGCGCATACCGCTCTTACCTCGACAGCCGCCCACCTCTATCACGGAGAGTGATGACAGAGGGGGGCGCGGGGTGACGAATTCGCCCACCGCAGCCGCGGAGGTGACAGGATTCGGCGATGGCAGTCAGCACGCGGTCGCTGGGCCGCAGCGGCATCGAGGTGAGCGCCCTCGGCATGGGGTGCTGGGCGATCGGCGGCCCGTGGGCCGAGGGCGCCCGTCCCCTCGGGTGGGGGGCGGTCGACGACGAGGAGTCGGTGCGGGCGGTCCGCCGCGCGCTCGACCTCGGGGTGACGCTCTTCGACACCGCCGACACCTACGGGGCCGGGCACGGTGAGCGGGTGCTGGGGCGGGCGCTCGCGGGCCGGCGCGACGAGGCGGTGGTCGCCACCAAGTGGGGCTACACGTTCGACGAGCGCAGCCGGCAGGCCACCGGGGAGAACGCGTCGCCGCAATACCTGCGCCGGGCGGTGGCCGACTCGCTGCGCCGGCTGGACACCGACCGGATCGACCTCTACCAGCTGCACCTGGGCGACCTGCCGCTGCCCCGGGTCGAGGCGTTGATCGGCACGCTCGACGAGTTGGTCGCCGACGGCCTGATCCGGGCCTACGGGTGGAGCACCGACCGGGCCGACCGGGCCGCCGCGTTCGCCCAGGTCGCCCGCGGCGCCGCCGCCGTGCAGCACACGCTGTCGGTGCTCCGGGACGCCCCGGCCATGCTGGCCGCCTGCGACAAGCACGACCTGGCCAGCCTCGCCCGAGGGCCGCTCGGGATGGGGCTGCTCACCGGCAAGTACCGGCCGGAGTCGACGCTGCCCCGCGACGACGTGCGCGGTCTCGGGTCGACCTGGCTGGAGTGGTTCCGCAGCGGCCGCCCGGCCCCGGAGTGGTTGCGCCGGGCGGCCGCGGTGCGGGGCGCGCTCACCGCCGACGGGCGCACGCCGGCGCAGGGCGCGCTCGGCTGGATCTGGACGCGCAGCGACCGGGCGGTGCCGATCCCCGGCGCCCGCACGGTCGCCCAGGTCGAGGAGAACGCCGCCGCGCTGGCCCGGGGCCCGCTCGCACCGGACCACTTCGCCGAGGTGGAGCGGCAGCTCGCGGCCGTACGCTCGGCCGCCCGCCGGGACGCCGACCGCCCGCACTGGCCGATGCCCCCGGTCCCCGCAGTCCGCCCCTGACAGTTCAGGGGTGGGTGGTGGCCTCCTTGCGGACCTGGTCGGCCAGGTGCGCGGGCATGGGGTCGTGGCGGGCGAACTCGCGGCGGAACGTGCCGGTGCCGGCGGTCATCGCGCGCAGCTCGACCGCGTACCGCAGCAGTTCGGTGGCGGGCACCTCGGCGCGGACCAGGGTGCGGCCCTCGGCCTCCGGGTCCGGCTCGGTGCCGAGGACCCGGCCGCGCCGGCCGGACAGGTCACCCATGATCGCGCCGACCGAGGAATCGGCCACCCGTACGGTGATCTCGTCGACCGGTTCGAGCAGCGTCGGCTGGCCCTTCTCGGCGGCGTCGCGCAGGGCCAGCGCCCCGGCGGTCTGGAACGCGGCGTCGGACGAGTCGACGCTGTGTGCCTTGCCGTCGACGAGCGTCACCCGCAGGTCCACCACCGGGTGGCCGGCGACCAGGCCGCGCTCCATCTGCGCCCGGACGCCCTTCTCGACCGACGGGATGTAGTTGTGCGGGACCGCGCCGCCGACCACCCGGTCGACGAACTCGAAGCCGGCCCCCCGGGGCAGCGGCTCCACCTCGATGTCGCAGACCGCGTACTGGCCGTGGCCGCCGGACTGCTTGACGTGCCGGCCGTGCCCCCGGGCGGCCGCGGTGAACGTCTCGCGCAGCGACACCCGGACCGGTTCGGTGTCCAGCTCGACCCCGCCGCCACGCAGCCGGTCGAGCACCACGTCGGCGTGCGCCTCGCCCATGCACCAGAGCACCAGCTGGTGGGTCTCCGCGTTGCGCTCCAGCCGCAGCGTCGGATCGCCGGCGACCAGCCGGGACAGGTTGCGGGCCAGCGCGTCCTCGTCGGCCCGGCTGCGGGCCACGATCGCCACCGGCAGCAGCGGCTCCGGCATCCCCCAGGGCGCGATCAGCAGCGGCTCGTCCTTGGCGGAGATGGTGTCCCCGGTCTCCGCGCTGCCCGACTTGGTGACCGCGCAGAGGTCGCCGGCCACGCACGCCGACACCTCCCGCAGCGTCGCGCCGAGCGGCGTGTAGACGTGCCCGACCCGCTCGTCGGCGTCGTGGTCGGGGTGGCCGCGCTCGGCCAGGCCGTGACCGGACACGTGGATCACCTGGTCGGGGCGGAGCGTGCCGGAGAAGACCCGCACCAGCGAGACCCGCCCGACGTGCCGGTCCACCGTCGTCTTGACCACCTCGGCGACCAGCGGGCCGTCCGGGTCGCAGGTCAGCGGTGGGCGGGGCGAGCCGTCCAGGCCGGTGACCGCCGGCAGCTCGTGCTCCAGCGGCGACGGGAACGCCGCGACCAGGCCGTCCAGCAGCGCGTCCAGGCCGACGCCGGTCTCCGCGCACACCGGCACCACCGGATAGAAGTGGCCGCGCGCCACCGCCGTCTCCAGGTCGGTGACGAGCACCTCGGGGTCGATCTCCTCGCCGCCGAGGTAGCGGTCCATCAGGGTCTCGTCCTCGCTCTCCGCGATGATCCCCTCGATCAGTTCGTCGCGGCTCTCCCGGATGGCCGGCAGGTGCTGCGGGTCCGGCTCCCGCACCGCCGCCGGCAGCCCGGCCGAGTAGTCGAACACGCGACGGGTGATCAGGCCCATCAGGCCGGCCACCGACTCGCCGTCGTCGCCGAGCATGGGCAGGTAGAGCGGCAGCACGTTGTCGCCGAAGACGCGTTGGCAGAGCGCCACCGCCTCGTCGAAGTCGGCGCGCGGGTGGTCCAGCCGGGAGACCGCCACCGCGCGCGGCATGTCGACCGCGGCGCACTCCTCCCAGAGGGCGGCGGTGGCGGCGTCCATCCCGTCGACCGCCGAGACGACGAACAGCGCCGCGTCGGCGGCGCGCAGCCCGGCGCGCAGCTCGCCGACGAAGTCGCCGTAGCCGGGCGTGTCCAAGAGGTTGACCTTCACGTCGCGGTGGACCAGCGGGGCGCAGGCCAGGCTCACCGAGCGCTGCTGGCGCACGGCCGCCGGGTCGTGGTCGCAGACCGTGGTGCCCTCGGTGACCGACCCGGCCCGGCCGATCGTGCCGCTCGCCGCGAGCAGCGCCTCGACGAGTGTGGTCTTGCCGGCGCCGGAGTGCCCGACGAGCACCACGTTGCGAACCCCGCCGGGCTCGGTCACCACCGGCGCGCCGGTGACACCCTTCTCGTTCTTCTGCGCCATCGCGGCGCACCTCCCTCAACCGGTGGTGGTGGCGACCGCCGCGGGCGACGGGGGAGCGGGCCCCGGTGGGGCGCCGCGGCGATATCTTCCGGTGGACTCCTGCGGGACGGGCACGCCGACCGGTGTTCCGGTGAAGTGGCTCACCTCCCACGGTTCGATCTCACACCCGAGCCGGTGCCGGCACAAGGCTTGTCGGGCGGGTCGTCCGCCCGGCTGTGTCCCCGGCCGCTGCCGGCCGTTATCGTGGGACCGCCATGGCGAAGATCTTCCAAGTGACGGCCCGGGCGGGCATGACCCGCGTCGTGGAGCCGATCGCGCGCGGGTTGCTCCGCGCGGGTGTGTCCCCCAACGCGGTCACCGTGACCGGCACGGTCGGCGTGCTCGTCGGCGCGCTCGGCTTCGGCGCGCGTGGCCATCTGGTCGCCGGCGCGCTGATCGTCACGGTCTTCGCCCTCACCGACCTGCTCGACGGCACGATGGCGCGGATGAGCGGCGGCTCCACCCGGTTCGGGGCGTTCCTCGACTCGAGCATGGACCGGGTCGCCGACAGCGCGGTGTTCGGCGCGGTCGCCTTCTGGCTGGCCACCGAGCACCAATACTCCGGCGTGGCCGCCGCGCTGCTCTGCCTGGCCGCCGGCGGCCTGGTCTCCTACGTCAAGGCCCGGGCCGAGGGGCTCGGCATGACCTGCAACGTGGGCATCGCCGAGCGCACCGAGCGGCTGCTCATCGTCGGTGTCGGCGGTGTGCTCACCGGCCTCGGCCTGGAACGGGCCCTGGAGGTCGCGCTCTGGCTGCTGGCCGCCGTCTCGATCTTCACGGTGGGGCAGCGGATGGCGCACGTCTACCGGCAGGCCCAGCGGGTCGGCGTCGAGTGAACCTCACCGAGGCGGGCTTCGTCGCGGGTTGGCGGCTGGTCCGGGCGCTGCCCCGGCCCGTCGCGGCCGCGGCCTTCCGGGCGGGCGCCGACCGCGCCCACCGCCGGGACGGCGGGGGTACCCGTCGACTGCGCGCCAACCTGCGCCGGGTGGTCGGCCCGGAGCTGCCCGAGGCGGAGCTGGACGCGCTGGTCCGCGCCGGCCTGCGTTCGTACGCCCGGTACTGGCTGGAGGCGTTCCGGCTGCCCGGCCTGAGCCGGAGGGAGATCCTCGCCGGGTTCCGGCTCGACGGCGCGGAGAAGCTCGCCGCGGACGTGGCGGCCGGGCGCGGGGCCGTGGTGGCGCTGCCGCACGCCGGCAACTGGGACGCCGCCGGCGCCTGGGTGGCGGCCACCGGCTGGCCGATGACCACGGTCGCCGAGCGGCTCAAGCCGGAGGGCGTCTACGAGCGGTTCGTCGCGTTCCGGGAGGGGCTGGGGATGGAGATCCTGCCCACCCACGGCGGCCCCCGTCCCGCGTTCGACGTGCTGGTGGACCGGCTGCGCGCCGGCGCCGTGGTGCCCCTGCTCGCCGACCGGGACCTCTCCGCCCGGGGCGTGGAGGTGGACTTCTTCGGTGGCCGCACCCGGATGCCGGCCGGCCCCGCGCTGCTCGCGCTGCGCACCGGCGCCCCGCTCTACGTGGCCTCGATGTGGTACGAGCCGGACGCCGCCTGCGCCTCGATCGACGGCCCGCTGGAACTGCCGGCGGAGGACAGCGCCCCGCTGGACGCCCGGGTCCGGGTGGTGACCCAGCGGATTGCCGACGGCCTGGCGGCGGGCATCGCCCGGCATCCGCAAGACTGGCACATGTTGCAGCGGATGTGGCTGGACCAGGGGTCGGGCGGGGCGCCGACGTCGGCGCAGCCACCGGCCACCACCGGGACGGTCTAGGGGGACGCCATGCGGATCGGCATCGTGTGCCCGTACTCCTTCGACGTCCCGGGCGGGGTGCAGAACCACGTCATGGACCTCGCCGAGGCGCTGCTCGGCCTCGGTCACGAGGTGAGCGTGCTGGCCCCGGCGGACGAGGACTCGGCGCTGCCGCCGTACGTGGTGTCGGCGGGGCGGGCGGTGCCGCTGCCCTACAACGGGTCGGTGGCCCGGATCGCGTTCGGCCCGGTGTCCACCGCCCGGGTCCGCCGGTGGATCAACCGCGGCGACTTCGACGTGCTGCACGTGCACGAGCCGCTCACCCCGAGCCTGTCGATGCTGGCGGTGCTCTGCGCCCGCGGCCCGGTGGTGGCCACGTTCCACACCGCGATGACCCGCTCCCGGGTGCTCTCCGCGGCGCAGGGGGTGCTGCAGATCCTCCTCGAACGGATCACCGCCCGGATCGCGGTCAGCGCGCTGGCCCGCAAGGTGCAGGTCGAGCACATGGACGGCGGCGCCGTGGAGATCCCCAACGGGGTCGCGGTGGCGAAGTTCGCCGGGGTGGCGCCGCTGCCCGGCTGGCCGGGGGAGTGCGCGCCGGGCGGCGGCGGCACGCTGGGCTTCCTGGGCCGGTTCACCGAACCCCGCAAGGGCTTCCCGATCTTGCGCGACGCGTTCGTCGCGCTCGCCCCGCACCGCCCCGGGCTGCGCCTGCTGGTGGCCGGCCCGGGCGACGCCGACGAGCTGTTCGGCCGGTTCCCGGCCGACCTGCGCGACCGGGTCACGTTCCTCGGCCTGGTCTCCGAGGCGGACAAAGCGCGCATGCTGCGCAGTGTGCACCTCTACGTCGCGCCGAACACCGGCGGGGAGTCGTTCGGGATGATCCTCACCGAGGCGCTCGCCGCCGGCACCACCGTGGTCGCCAGCGACCTGGACGCGTTCCGTCGGGTGCTCGACGGCGGGCGGGCCGGGCGGCTCTTCCCGACCGGGGACGCGGTCGCGCTGCGCGAGGTGCTGACCGAGCTGCTCGACGACGCCGGCCAGCGGGCCGGACTGACCGCCGCCGGCGACCAGGTGGTGGCGAATTTCGACTGGCCCGTGGTTGCCCGGCGCGTTCTGGAGGTATACGCAGCCGCGATCGAGGCCACCGACGGCCGGGTCATGGACCAGGAATGGGCGGGGCTGGGCTGACCAGGCCGGCCGGGATGAGGAGCAGCACTACGATGCCGGGCATGTGGTGGGTGGTGGGCGCGGCGCTGGTGCTCGGGCTGGTCTCGGCGTACCTGATCTGGACCGCCGGCCGGGTGCAGCGGCTCCAGGTCCGTGCGGAGTCGGCGGCCCGGGCGCTCGACGCCCACCTGCTGCGCCGCGCGGCCGCCGCCGCGGTGCTGGCCGAGCAGCGGTACGGCGTGGAGCTGTACGCCGCGGCCCGGATCGCGCTGGACGCCGTCCCGGAGGAGCGTGAGGCGGCCGAGAACGACCTGACCCGCCAGTTGCGGGGGGTGCGGCTGGATCCGGACGATCCGGCCTGCGGGGCGGTGATCGCGGCCAGCCGGCGGTTGGCGCTGGCCCGGCAGGTGCACACCGACCTGGTGCGGGACGCCCGTTCGGCGCGCGGGCGACCGGTGGTACGCCTGTTCCGGATGGGGCGCGGGCGGGAGTGGCCCCGTTACTTCGACGTCGACGACCCGACGTTGGCCCCGCGCGCGGACGTCGCCACCGGCTGACGCCGCGGTCGGCGGCCGCCCTGGGTGGGCGTGACGGCGGACACACGGCAGGCCACCGGGGGTGCGATTGGCTGTCGGAGCTGGCCGGCGCCGGTCGTAGCATTCTGCGCAGCCACCGTGACCGCACGCCGAGGAGCGATGACCCGTGTCTGAATCCACCGCCCCGACCACCGACGCCACCGATCCCGCCGTCGGCACCGCCCGCGTCAAGCGGGGGATGGCCGAGATGCTCAAGGGCGGCGTGATCATGGATGTGGTCACCCCGGAGCAGGCGAAGATCGCCGAGGACGCCGGCGCCGTGGCCGTGATGGCGCTGGAGCGGGTGCCCGCCGACATCCGCGCCCAGGGCGGCGTGTCCCGGATGAGCGACCCCGACATGATCGACGGCATCATCTCCGCCGTCTCGATCCCGGTGATGGCCAAGGCCCGGATCGGCCACTTCGTCGAGGCGCGGGTCCTGCAGGCGCTCGGCGTCGACTACGTCGACGAGTCCGAGGTGCTGACCCCGGCCGACTACGCCAACCACATCGACAAGTGGGCGTTCACCGTGCCGTTCGTGTGCGGTGCGACCAACCTGGGCGAGGCGCTGCGCCGGATCACCGAGGGCGCCGCCATGATCCGCTCGAAGGGCGAGGCGGGCACCGGTGACGTCTCCAACGCCACCACCCACATGCGGAGGATCCGCCAGGAGATCCGCCGGCTCCAGACGCTGCCCGCCGACGAGCTGTACGTCGCGGCGAAGGAGCTGCAGGCCCCGTACGAGCTGGTCAAGGAGGTGGCCGAGCGGGGCAAGCTGCCGGTCGTGCTGTTCACCGCCGGTGGCATCGCCACCCCTGCGGACGCGGCCATGATGATGCAGCTCGGCGCCGAGGGCGTCTTCGTCGGCTCGGGCATCTTCAAGTCCGGCAACCCGGCGCAGCGGGCCGCCGCGATCGTCAAGGCGACCACCTTCCACGACGACCCGGACGTGCTGGCGAAGGTCTCGCGCGGCCTGGGCGAGGCGATGGTGGGCCTCAACGTCGACGAGATCCCGGTCCCGCACCGCCTGGCCGACCGCGGCTGGTGAGCGGTAAGGAGGGGCCCCTTGTTAACGCCTCCGGTAGAGAAGGGGCCCCTTCTCACACCTGCGAGAGGAGCGACCGGTGACCGTACCCGTGATCGGGGTGCTGGCGCTGCAGGGCGACGTACGCGAGCACGTCGCGGCGCTGACCGGCGCGGGCGCCGACGCCCGCCCGGTGCGCCGCCCCGGTGAGCTGGACGCGGTCGACGGCCTGGTGGTGCCCGGCGGCGAGTCCACCACGATCAGCAAGCTGGTCGACATCTTCGAGATGCGCGAGCCGATCGACAAGCGGATCGCCGGCGGCATGCCGGTCTACGGCTCCTGCGCCGGCCTGATCATGCTGGCCGCCGAGGTGCTGGACGGCCGCCCCGACCAGCGCGGCTTCGCCGGCATCGACATGACGGTCCGGCGCAACGCCTTCGGCCGCCAGGTGAACTCGTTCGAGGCGCCGGTGTCGATCGCCGGGGTCGACGGCGACCCGTTCCACGCGGTGTTCATCCGCGCGCCGTGGGTCGAGCGGGTCGGCCCGGACGTCGAGGTGCTGGGTCGGGTGACCGACGGGCCGGCCGCCGGCCGGATCGTCGCGGTCCGCCAGGGTGGTCTGCTGGCCACCTCCTTCCACCCGGAGCTGACCGGTGACCTGCGCCTGCACCGCCTCTTCGTGGACGTGGTCCGGGCCGCCGGCTGACCGGCCGCCGCGTGGTCGTGGTGACGGGAGTGACGCGCGGTGACGTCCGCTCGGTAGGATTGCCGGGTTCGGCTCCGGCGTGGGCTGTCGACGCAGGCGTGGATCACTAACGGAGGTACTCAGATGTCCGGCCACTCAAAGTGGGCGACCACCAAGCACAAGAAGGCCGTGATCGACGCCAAGCGCGGCAAGATGTTCGCCAAGCTGATCAAGAACGTCGAGGTGGCGGCCCGCACCGGCGGCGGCGACCCGGCCGGCAACCCCACCCTCTTCGACGCCATCCAGAAGGCGAAGAAGAACTCGGTCCCGAACGACAACATCGACCGCGCGGTCAAGCGCGGCTCCGGCCTGGAGGCGGGCGGCGCCGACTGGCAGACGATCATGTATGAGGGCTACGGACCCAGCGGCGTGGCGATGCTGATCGAGTGCCTGACCGACAACCGCAACCGCGCCGCCACCGAGGTGCGCACGGCGCTGACCCGCAACGGCGGCTCGCTCGCCGACGCCGGCTCGGTGTCGTACATGTTCTCCCGCAAGGGCGTGGTGATCGTGCCGAAGGCCGGCACCAGCGAGGACGACGTGATGATGGCCGTCCTCGACGCCGGCGCCGAGGAGGTCAACGACCTCGACGAGGCGTTCGAGGTGATCTCCGAGCCGGGCGACCTGATCGCGGTGCGCACCGCGCTGCAGGACGCCGGCATCGAGTACGAGTCGGCCGAGTCCTCCCTGGTGCCCAGCGTGAACGTGCCGCTGGACGAGGAGGGCGCGCGCAAGATCTTCAAGTTGATCGACGTCCTGGAGGACTGCGACGACGTGCAGAACGTCTACGCCAACTTCGACGTCTCCGACGAGGTGATGGCCGCGGTCGGCTGACCGCGCAGGCCGGGCCGGGCGCCGGGCACCCGTGAGCACGGGTGCCCGGCGCTTGCCGTCCGGGTCTCAGCCGATCGGCTCCCGCTGCCGCCAGGCCGTGCGCACCGACGTCCGCCCGTTGGTGCGCAACAGCGAACCCTCGTAGACGCGCGCCCCGGCGGCCAGGAAGGCGGCGGCGGTGAGCAGCAGCAGCGCCAGCGACACCAGCGGTTCCCAGGCCGCCGCGTCACCGGTGAACAGCCGGGCCGGCATCGCGGTCGGCGCGGAGAGCGGCAGGTAGGACAGGATCCGCATGGCGGTGGCGTTGTCGTTGAGGAACACCACCGCGAAGAACGGCGCCATCACCGCCAACTGCACCGGCGTGGACACGGCCGCGATGTCCTCCTGCCGGTTGACCAACGCGCCGGCGGCCGCCCACATCGCGGCCAGGAGCAGGAAGCCGGCCAGGAAGAACGGCACGAACCAGCCGAGCGCGGGGGCGACCAGGCCGAGCAGTTCCCCGCCGCCGGTCAGCCGCATCCCGACGAGCGCGGTGGCCGCGATCAGCGCCACCTGGCCCAGCGCCAACGTGCCGGCGGCGACGATCTTGCCGGCGAGTAGCGCCCGTGCCGGCACGGCGGCCACCAGGATCTCCACGATCCGGGTCTGTTTCTCCTCGGTGACGCTCTGCGCCACCTGCACCCCGAACGTCTGGGACATGAAGAAGAAGACGAACGCGAACGCGAACGGCACCAGGTAGGCGGTGAACGGGTCCACCGCATCCGGGTCGAGCAGCCGTACCGCCGGCGCCTCGCTCAGCGCCCGCACCACGTCGTCCGGGGCCCGGTCGTCGCCGATCACGGTCGGCCCGGCGACGACCGCCGCGTCCGCGTCGCCGTCACGTACCGCACGTTCGGCGTCCGCGTCGTCGGCGACCAGGAGGACGTCCAGCCCGGCCGCGCGCAGCGGGGCGGCGTCGGCCACGGCGACCGCCACCGTCGACGGTCCGCCGCGCAACATCGCCGGGAGCACCGTGGAGGCGACCGCGATGAGCAGGAAGATCAGCGTGCCGTACCGGAAGGTCTTGTCCCGGAGCTTGACCTTGATCTCGCGCGCGGCGACCAGCCGGGTGGCCTGGTAGGTGTTCACTGGTTGACCTCTCGGAAGATCTCGGCGAGGGACGGGGTGACCGGTCCGAAGGCCCGCACCGGGCCTCGGGCCAGCGCGGCGCGCAACACCGACTGGTCGTCCGTCGTGGGGGCGAGGTCGACCACGGCGCGCGCACCGTCGAGGTCGACCAGCTCCACCCCGGGCTGGTCCCGCAGCCAGCCGGCGTCGCCGTCCACCACCAGCTCGAAGCGGGGCAGGGTGTACGCGGCGCGCAGCTCCGCGCGGGATCCGGCCGCCCGGATCGTGCCGCCGGCGATGAGCACCAGGTCGTCGCAGAGCCGTTCCACCACGTCGAGCTGGTGGCTGGAGAAGAGCACCGGCGCCCCGGCGGCGGCCCGTTTCCGCAGCACCGCGACGACCGTGTCGACGGCCATCGGGTCGAGCCCGGAGAAGGGCTCGTCCAGGATCAGCACCTCCGGGTCGTGCACCAGCGCGGCGGCGATCTGTGCCCGCTGCTGGTTGCCGAGCGACAGCGTCTCCAGCAGGTCGTCGCCGCGCTCGCCGAGGCCGATGCGTTCCAGCAGCGCGTCGGTTCGGCGGCGGGCCGCCGCCGGGGCGAGCCCGTGCAGGCGGCCGAGGTGGACCACCTGCTCACGGGTCGTCATCTTGGGGTAGAGGCCGCGTTCCTCGGGCATGTAGCCGAAGCGCCGGCGGCCGTCGCGGGTGAGCCGGTGCCCCCGCCAGGTCACCTGCCCGGCGTCCGGGGCGAGCACGCCGAGGACGATCCGCATGGTGGTGGTCTTGCCGGCGCCGTTGCCGCCGACGAACCCGGTCAGCCGCCCGGCGGTCACGTCGAAGGAGACATCCTTGAGCACCTGGCGACCGCCGAAGCTTCGGTCGACGCCGTCCAGGCGGAGCACGCTGGTCATGCCCGCGACGCTACGGCCGTCCGGGTGCGGCGGCGTCCGACCACGGGTTGATCATCCGGGTCCGTCGCGCGGGGGACCCGATCACCCGCCGGGGCGGACCACCCCGTGCTCGTACGCGAAGATCACCGCCTGGACCCGGTCCCGCAGGCCGAGTTTCGCCAGCACCCGGCTGACGTGGGTCTTCACTGTCGCCTCGCCGACGTGCAGCCCGGCCGCGATCTCCGCGTTGCTGGACCCTCGGGCGACGAGCGCCAGCACCTCCCGCTCGCGCGGGGTCAGCTCCGCGGTCGCGGCGTCGTGCCGGGGGTCGGGCGGCGCCGCGCCGGGCCGGGCGAACGTGGAGATCACCCGCCGGGTGAGCGCCGGGGCGATCAGCCCCTCGCCGCGCGCCACCACCCGCACCGCGTCGAGCAGGTCCTCCGGGGTGCCGTTCTTGAGCAGGAAACCGCTCGCCCCGGCGCGCAACGCCGCGAACAGGTAGTCGTCCCGGTCGAACGTGGTGAGGATGAGCACCGCCGGCCCGTCGCCGGCGCCGACGGAGGTGATCCGCCGGGTGGCCGCCAACCCGTCGAGCACCGGCATCTCCACGTCCATCAGCACCACGTCCGGCCGCAGCGCGGACGCCATCGCCACGGCCCGTTCCCCGTCGGCGGCCTCGCCGACCACCTCGATGTCGTCCTCCACCTCGAGGATGACCCGGAAGCCGACGCGAACCAGGTGCTGGTCGTCGACGAGCAGCACCCGCACCGGCGGCTCCGGCGCGGTCACGTCGCCCGCCCGGCGGTCTCGACGGTCAACGGGAGGCGGGCCCGGACCCGGAAGCCGCCGCCGGCACGCGGCCCGGCCTCCAGCTCGCCGCCGTGCACGGCGGCCCGCTCCCGCATGCCGATCAGGCCGAGGCCGTCGCCGCCCGGGATGCCCCCGCGCCCGTCGTCGCTCACGTCCACCTCCAGTTCCCGGGCGAGGTAGCGGATCCGCACGTCCAGCGACGTGGCGGACGCGTGTTTCACCACGTTGGTCACCGCCTCCTGCACGATCCGGTACGCCGCCTGCGACACCGAGCGCGGCAGCGGCGCCGGGTCGCCGTACACCCCCAGCTCGACCCGCAGCCCGGTCTCGCGGGCCCGGTCGACGAGCGTGCCGAGCTGGTCGATGCCGGCGGCGTCCACCTGCGCGGGGTCCGCGCCGACGCTCGGGTCGCGCAGCACGCCGAGCATCCGGCGCAGCTCGTCCACCGAGGTGCGGGCGGTTTTCCTCGATGGCGCTCAGCGCGGTCCGGGCCTTGTCCGGGTCGCGGTCGAACACCCGCCGGCAGGCGGCGGCCTGCACGCCCATCACCGAGACGTGGTGGGCGACCACGTCGTGCAGTTCGCGGGCGATCCGGACCCGTTCGCCCATCACCGCCCGCTCGCGCGCCTCGTGCTGCGACCGGCGCAGCTGCTCGGCCTGTTCCCGCAGCTCGTGCTGGCCCTGCGCGGCCACCCACGCGGTCTGCCCGAAATAGTAGGCGAAGGCGAAGAACAGCACGTTCCAGAGCACCCCGTTGATCACGGCGGCGAGCACCGGCGGCACCGGCCCGGCCGCCCCGGTGAAGGCGTCCGCGGAGAACTGCTCCATCTGCAGCGCCAGCGCGAGCGCCAGCCAGCCGAACATCGCGGCGATGATGCCGATCCGGACGCGTCCGGCCAGCCGCCGGTCGGTGCCCCAGGCGCCGAGGGTGTAGAGCGCGGCGAACAGGGCCGCCGACGGCAGCCCGGACACCGGGATCGCCCGGGCCTGCCCGGCGATGAAGGCGATCGAGATCAGCACCGCGACCGCGGCGGGCCACCGCCGTCGCACCGCCAACGGCGCGGTGGCCGCGACGGTCCACCAGAGCTGCTCGGCCAGGCTCGGCGGCGGCCCCAGCAGGAAGGCGCCGGTGCTGCGGGCCAGCGTCAGCTCGAACAGGGCCAGCACGGTGAGGCCGAGGCCGATCCAGAGGTCGGTGCCGCGCTGCTCGGCCGTGGGCCCGGGCCGTCGCCAGTCGGTCGTGGGTGTGGTGCTCACCGTACGACCATGCCATCCGGGCCGCCCCGGCCGGCCGGGAAGGCCGGTACGGGTGGGCCTGGTGCGGCGGGCGGCGGCCTGAACGCCGCCACCCGCCGTACCCGTCGGGTCCCGGTCCGGCACCCCCGTGTGCGCCGGACCGGGACCGGGTCTCATCGGGCCGCGCGCCGCGCCTTGACCACGCTGTCGACCACGTCCCAGACCGCGACCACCAGGGTCACCACCGCGGCGATGCGGGTGACGTCGTCCGCGCCGCCGTCGCGCAGCCAGGCGAACCGGTCGACCAGTTCGGGGTTGAGCAGCCGGTCGGTGAGCAGCAGCCAGACCACCGGCGCGGCGAACGCCAGGTTGAGCAGCGCGTTGACCGCGACCAGCGGCCAGGTCCAGCGCCGGGCCCGGTACTTCGCCACCTCCAGGCCGACGGTGGCGACCAGCACCGCGATCAGGGCCGGGAGCCAGAAGCTCCACAGTGCCGGGTCGAGCACCGGCAGCCGGGAGCCGTCGTCGGTGCTCCAGCGCTGGAAGTGCTGCCCGACGATGACCGCGATCGTGCCGAGGAGGAAGGCGATGGAGGCGAAGCAGTCCGGCTGGCTGATCTGCCGGTCGCCGGTCTCCTCGGGGAGTTGGTCGACGGTCCAGTCGGGCAGGCCCAGCGGGGCCTGGGCGCGTTCCAGGACGGCGAAGCTCAGCGTGACCCAGAACGCGATCTGCACGGCGGTCTGGATGGCGACCGAGATCGCCGCGCCGATGGCCCCGCCGGGCTCGCCCCCGACGGTGGCCTTGACGAGACCGGTGGCCGTGCCGGCGAGCGCCGGGATCCAGGTCAGCAGCATCCGCAGCACCCGCCACCAGATCAGGTAGTAGCGCGGGCCGATGAGCTGGAGCGTGCGGTCGCTGTAGCGGGCGGCGAGCGCCTCGGGGCGACCCATCTCGGTGAGCACCTCGCGCTCGGCGGCGGCGTGGTCCTGCCCGCCGGCGGTCCGGTCGTCGATCATGTCGGCGATCGAGGCGCGCAGTTCCTCGGACAGCTCGGCCCGGCGGGGTGCCGGCACGGTCCGCAGGGTGGCCGCCACGTAACGGTCGGTCAGGGAACTCATCGTCCCGCTCCTTCGATCAGCTGGGTCATGGACGCCTGCACCGCGGACAGGTCGTCCAGCAGGCGGGTCAGGACCGCCTCGCCGTCGTCGCTGGTGCGGTAGAACTTGCGCGGCCGGCTCTCGTCGGTGTTCCACTCGCTGGTCAGCAGCCCCTGGTCCTCGAGGCGACGCAGCAGCGGGTAGAGCGTGTTGGCGTCGACCGCGAAGCCGTGCGCGGCCAACCGTTGCAGCAGGGCGTAGCCGTAGTCGGGACGGCGGAGCGCCACCAGGCCGGCGACGACGATCGTGCCGCGTCGCAGCTCCTGGAGGTGGGTCCGGAGAACCTCGTCGCTGACCATGCGTCACACGATAGTGTGTGCCACACACCATTGCAAGCCCATACAGCATCGTGCGTCACGCACCAGGCCGTGGGAGAGACGCGGACCACCTCCGGCGCGGACGGTGGAGGCGGCGAGATCACCTCGGTAGGGTGGGTCGGTCGACTCCGACGCAGCTCGATCCACAACCCGGGGGGCGCCACGCATGGGCGATTCGTTCGCGCATCTGCACGTACACACCGAGTACTCGATGCTCGACGGTGCGGCCCGGCTCAAGGACCTCTTCGCCGAGGCGGCGCGCCTCGGCATGCCGGCGGTGGCGATCACCGACCACGGCAACATGCACGGCGCGAACGACTTCTACAAGCAGGCCATGGCCGCCGGGATCAAGCCCCTCCTCGGCGTCGAGGCGTACGTGGCGCCGGAGTCGCGCTTCCACAAGGCCCGGGTCAAGTGGGGGCGCCCCGAGCAGAAGAGCGACGACGTCTCCGGCAACGGCGCCATCACCCACATGACCATGTGGGCGGCGAACCGCACCGGCCTGCACAACATGTTCCGGCTCAACTCCCGCGCCTCGATGGAGGGCCACTACGTCAAGTGGCCCCGGATGGACATGGAGCTGATCGCCGAGCACGCCGAGGGCATCATGGCCACCACCGGCTGCCCCTCCGGCGCGGTGCAGACCCGGCTGCGGCTCGGGCAGTTCGACGAGGCGCTCAAGGTCGCCGCCGCCTACCAGGACATCTTCGGCAAGGACAACTACTTCCTGGAGATCATGGACCACGGCCTCGACATCGAGCGCCGGGTCCGCGACGGGCTCACCGAGATCGCCCGCAAGCTCGACATCCCGCCGGTGGTCACCAACGACTCGCACTACACCCACGAGGCGCAGGCCGAGGCGCACGACGTGCTGCTCTGCGTGCAGACCGGCAGCAACGTCGCCGACCCGAACCGGTTCCGCTTCGAGGGCGGCGGCTACTTCGTCAAGTCCGCCGACCAGATGCGCGCGGTCGACTCCTCCGAGCTGTGGCAGCAGGGTTGCCGCAACACCCTGCTGGTGGCCGAGAAGGTCGACCCGACCGGGATGTTCACCTTCCACAACCTGATGCCGCGGTTCCCGATCCCCGAGGGCGAGACCGAGGAGTCCTGGTTCCGCAAGGAGACGTTCGCCGGGCTCAAGCGCCGCTTCCCCGGCGGCATCCCGGAGGGCCACGTCGTCCAGGCGGAGTACGAGCTGGGCGTCATCATCCAGATGGGCTTCCCGTCCTACTTCCTCGTGGTCGCCGACTTCATCCAGTGGGCGAAGAGCCAGGGCATCGCGGTCGGCCCCGGTCGCGGCTCGGCCGCCGGCTCGCTCGTCGCGTACGCGTTGGGCATCACCGACCTGGACCCGATCCCGCACGGCCTGATCTTCGAGCGGTTCCTCAACCCCGAGCGGGTCTCGATGCCGGATGTCGACATCGACTTCGACGAGCGTCGGCGCGGCGAGGTCATCAAGTACGTGACCGACAAGTGGGGTGAGGACAAGGTCGCGCAGATCGCCACGTTCGGCACGATCAAGGCGAAGGCCGCGATCAAGGACTCGGCCCGGGTGCTGGGTTTCCCGTACGCGGTCGGCGACCGGATCACCAAGGCCATGCCGCCGGCGGTGATGGGCAAGGACATCCCGCTGTCCGGCATCTTCGACCCGAAGCACCCGCGCTACGCCGAGGCCGGCGAGATCCGCGGCCTCTACGACTCCGACCCGGACGTCAAGAAGGTCATCGAGACCGCGAAGGGCATCGAGGGGCTGATCCGGCAGACCGGCGTGCACGCGGCCGGCGTCATCATGTCCGCCGAGCCGATCATCGAGCACATCCCGCTGATGCGCCGCGACGCCGACGGCGTGATCATCACGCAGTTCGACTACCCGACGTGCGAGTCGCTCGGGCTGCTGAAGATGGACTTCCTCGGCCTGCGCAACCTGACCATCATCGACGACGCGGTGAAGAACATCGGGCTCAACCACGGCAAGGAGCTGGACCTGCTCGGCCTGCCGCTGGACGACAAGGCCGCGTACGAACTGCTCGCCCGGGGCGACACGCTCGGTGTGTTCCAGCTCGACGGCGGGCCGATGCGCTCGCTGCTGCGGATGATGAAGCCGGACAACTTCGAGGACATCTCGGCCGTGCTGGCGCTCTACCGGCCCGGCCCGATGGGCGTCGACTCGCACACCAACTACGCGCTGCGCAAGAACGGCCTCCAGGAGATCACCCCGATCCACCCGGCGCTGGAGGAGCCGCTGCGCGAGATCCTCGCCCCCACCCACGGCCTGATCGTCTACCAGGAGCAGGTGCAGCGCGCCGCGCAGATCCTCGCCGGCTACACGCTCGGCCAGGCCGACCTGCTGCGTCGGGCGATGGGCAAGAAGAAGAAGGAGATCCTGGACAAGGAGTTCGTCCCGTTCCGGGACGGCTGCCGCGCGAACGGCTACCCCGACGACGCCATCCAGGCGGTGTGGGACGTGCTGGTGCCGTTCGCCGGCTACGCGTTCAACAAGGCGCACTCCGCCGCGTACGGCCTGGTGTCGTACTGGACCGCCTACCTGAAGGCGCACTACCCGGCCGAGTACATGGCGGCGCTGCTCACCTCCGTCGGCGACGACAAGGACAAGATGGCGCTCTACCTGTCCGAGTGCCGCCGGATGCGGATCCAGGTCCTCCCGCCGGACGTGAACACCTCCGCCGGCCCGTTCACCCCGGTCGGTAAGGAGATCCGTTTCGGTCTCGGCGCGGTGCGCAACGTCGGCGCGAACGTGGTCGCCTCGATCATGCGCTGCCGTGAGGAGAAGGGCGAGTACGCCGACTTCTACGACTTCCTGTCCAAGGTGGACGCGGTGGCCTGCAACAAGAAGACCATCGAATCGCTGATCAAGGCCGGCGCGTTCGACTCGCTGAAGCACTCGCGCAAGGGCCTGCTGGCCGTGCACGCCGACGCCATCGACGCGTACGCCGACGTCAAGCGCAAGGAGGCGGTCGGCCAGTACGACCTCTTCGGCGCCGGGTTCGGCGACGCCGACGCCGGCGGCAGCACCACCGTCATGCCGGTCATCGGCGACGGGGAGTGGGACAAGCGCGACAAGCTGGCGTTCGAGCGCGAGATGCTCGGCCTCTACGTCTCCGACCACCCGCTGTTCGGCCTGGAACACGTGCTCGGCGCGGCGGCCGACACCACCATCGCCGCGCTGTCCGAGGAGGGCACCGTGCCCGACGGCGCGGTGGTCACCCTCGCCGGCATCCTCTCCGGCGTGCAGCGCCGGGTCACCAAGCAGGGCCGGGCCTGGGCCTCGGCCACCCTGGAGGACCTCGCCGGCGGCGTCGAGACGCTGTTCTTCCCGAACACCTACGAGGTGATCGGGCAGTACATCGCCGAGGACGCGATCGTGGTGGTCAAGGGCCGGGTGGACCGCCGCGACGACACCCCCCGGATCATGGCGATGGACATGTCCATGCCGGACGTCACCAGCAATCCGGCGAACAAGCCGGTCACGCTCACCATCCCGGTGCACCGCTGCACCCCGCCGCTGGTCGAGCGGCTGAAGGAGACGCTGGTGCTGCACCCCGGCGACACCGAGGTGCACGTCAAGCTGCTCAACGGCGGCAAGGTCACCACGCTGCGCCTCGGCCCGTTCCGGGTCGCCGCGACCACCGCCCTCATGGGCGACCTGAAGAGCGTCCTGGGCCCGACCAACGTGAGCTGACCGTGCGGGCCGGTCGGTGATCGGGCAGCATCGGGGCATGCCCCCGACGGACCTGTTGCGCGTGCGCGACCTCGTGCCGGACGCGCTGGCCGCCCTCGGCGAGTGCCGGTCCGTCGACGCGGAACGCTGGCCGCACGCCTGGCGGTCCCGCTACCTGGCCCGGCACCCGGGCGTGTTCGGTGTGCTGGACCGCGGCGGCGACTGGTCCGACCCGGAGGCGGTGACCGCCGCCGTGGCCGGCCTCCGCGACCGGGTCGCCGACCTGGCCGCCCGCGCCGAGGCGGTACGCGAGCTGCTGCCCACCGGCGTCGCGGATGCGGCCGGCGCGCTGGGCTGGTCCGGCGAGGGCGGGCCGGTCGAGTGCGTGGTGCTCGTCGGGCTGCGCCAGGCCAACGGCTGGGCCGACGACCTCGGCGGTCGCTACGCGCTCTTCCTCGCCGTGGAGGGGCGCGAGCCCGACGACGACGCGCTGCTGGTGCGGCACGAGGCCGCGCACGTGGTGCACGACCGGCGGGCCGGCATCCGCGACTGGCCGTCGCACGGGGTGGCGAACCAGCTCTTCGCCGAGGGGCTGGCCACCCAGGTCACCGCCGAGCTGGATCCCGGCCGGCCGGTCGAGGCGTACCTCTGGTTCGGCCGGCCCGACCACCGGGCCTGGCTGGACGAGTGTCGCCGCCGGTGGTCGGAGATCGTGGGCCGGGTCCGGGCCGACCTGGACGCCACCGACCCGGACCACCACGCGGCGTATTTCCTGATGCGGGCCTCGCCGTTGCGGGGTGACCTGCCCCGGCGCTGTGGCTATCTGGTCGGCCTGGCGGCGGTGCGGCGGTTGCGGGCGCGGCATCCCCTGCCCGAGCTGGCCGGTTGGTCGCTGCGCCGGGTCGGCGCGGAGATGCGCGGCGTCCTCGCGGACCTTGCACCGCCTGCCTGACCGTTCGCCGTCGGTGCGCCGGAAACGGACGGAGCCGCTCGGCCGGCCGCAGGGCACGGCCGGCCGAACGGGCCGCTCGTCTCAGCGGTCGATGGGCCCTGGGCCGATGGCGCCCTGCCAGACCTCGGCGCCTGAGGTGGCCTCCACGTTGCCGCCGGCGTAGAGCAGGGTGTCAAAGTTGATTTTGTCAATGTAGCGGTTCGCGAATTCCGGGATGGGCACTCCGTTGACGACCGTTCCGGGTCGCACGTCCAGCCGGATGTCCACGCCGGACTGTTACACGCTGAAGTGGCTCTGGTACGTTTGGCTGACGCCATTGCGTGGGTTGCTGAACCCGAACGCGAGCCCGGCCGGGACCGGGGAACTGGTGAAGCTGTACTGGATCGCCGAGGTCTGCTTGGTGGTGACCCGGTTGCCGTTCCAGCAGTACTTTCCCTTGAGCTGCGCGTAGGCCAGCGCCCCCACCACCACCCTGTTGTCGGAAGTGCCCAGAATCTGCCCCATGGTCACCTGGCCGTAGCGCCCGGTGATGGTGAACTGGCGGCAGTACTCGCCCGCTGGCGGCGGCAGGGTGCAGGTGAAGCCCTGCCCGGTGTAGGGCAGGCTGGTGACCGGGGTGATGGTGACGATGGAGCCCACCGCCAGCCGGGCCAGGGAGCCGCTCGGCGTCGAGCCGTTCGGCAGGAGCACGGCGCCACCGTCCGTGTTCAGGCTGACCCAGCCGTACGCGCTCTGGTAGGTGAACCGCAGGCCCAGCCCGCGGTTGCCGGCGATGAAGTAGTTCGCCGGGATCCAGAAGGTGTTGGTGCCGATCAGGCTCTGGTTGCCCTGCCCGGTGAGGTCGACGCGGTAGCACCCGGTGGAGTAGGCGTTGTTCGCGCCACCGAACTGCAGCGTCTGGTTGGTGGTCCTGGTCATGGTGAGGGTGTTCGGGCCGGCGACGGCCGGCGTGGCCGTGCCGACGGCGCCGAGGACGGCTGCCAGGAGCAGGGTCAACAGTCGGGAGGTCCGCCGCTGCCGGGCGGATCGCGGGGTGGTTCGCATGGGCCACCTCAGGGTGATTGTCCGGCCGCCGGGTGTCGGCCGCCGTGAGAAGAGCCTCCGGCAGCGGCCGAAACCGGGGAAGTGACGATTCGGCAGCATCAGGGACCGACTGCTGTCGGCCGCGCAGAAGGTCAGGTCAACGTCGGGTGATGGTCCGGCCACGCGACTTCCGGTAGAACTGAGGCGTGCAGTGGGTTGATCTCCACACGTTCGCCGTCGTCGCCGAGACCCTGTCGTTCAGTCGCGCCGCCGAGCGGTTGCATCTCACCAACTCCGCCGTGGTACGCCGGATCCAACGTCTGGAGCGTGCCGTCGGCGTGCGTCTCCTGGACCGCTCGACCGTCCGGGTCGCGATGACCCCGGCGGGGGTTCGGCTCGCCCTGCTCCTCCCGGACCTGCTGGGTCGGTGGGAGCAGGCGGTGAACGCTGTCGTCGCGGCCCCGGCGGCGCGGAAACGGCTGCGGCTGGGCACGATCGACCTGTACAGCCGGCTGATGGTGGAGCACTTCGAGGCGGCGCTGCCGGACGTCGAACTGGACTGGACCGTCGACGACTCTCCGGCGCTGCTCACCCGCTTGGGCGAGGGTCGGCTGGACGTCGTGCTCGTGGCCGACTTTCCCGGAGAGGTCGCGCCCCTGCCACCGGGTGCGCACGTGGTCACTGTCGTCCGCGAGCCGATCTGGCTGCAGATCAGTCGCGTCCACCCGCTCGCCGACGCCGCCAGTCTCGACATCGCAGATCTCGGCGACGAGCGCTGGGTGGTGAGCCCGCCGAGCCAGAGCCCGCACCGCTGGGAGACGCGGACGCTCGCCGGCCTGCCCCGCGCCCGGGTGGTGCCGGCGTCCCAGGTCACCGGCCGACACATGATCGACAAAAGAGGGGCGGTGGCTTTCAGCAGCGCGCTCGTTCGCGCGAATGACGGGTTCCGGGTGATTCCGTTGACCGGTCTGGCAAACGGTGACCGTCACCTCTATCTCGCCTGGAAACCGGAGCTGGCGGCGTCGGTCCTGGTGGACCGTCTCCGGGGCGCCCGGCTCGACTTCTATCGTGGTCAGGCGCGCCGGTCACCCGCCTACTGGGAATGGATCAGTGGCCGTCCCCTCCGGTTCCCGGGCATCGCCGACGAACGTCACCTGCTCGACGAGTCATGCGGGCAGCCGCGCCACGGGTAGGCGCACTGACCACCGGCTACTCGTTCGACCTCGACGGCGCCGCGATCCATCTGACCGATGGCGACCGCCCGTCCCCGCCCCACCCCCTGGCGCGATCTTGCGGTTTCTGCCCCGCCGGGGCAGAAACCGCAAGATCGGCGAGAGGGTGGGGCGGGGGAGGGCCGCGGGGGTGGGATTGGCGGTGTCGGGTGGGGGTGGGGGTGGCTAGCGTCGAGGGTATGGAGCTGGCGCAGGCGCGGAAGTTGTGGCAGGTGGAGCCGGGATGGTTGAACACGGCGACCTACGGGTTGCCGCCCGATCCGGTGTGGACGGCGGTGCAGCAGGTGCTCGCCGAGTGGCGGAGCGGCGGGGTGTCGTTCGAGGTGTGGGACGCCGCGGTCGACCGCTCCCGGGCCGCGTTCGCCCGGCTGGTCGGCGTGGACCCGGCCGACGTGAGCATCGGCGCGGCCGTCTCCCAGTTGGTGGCGCCGATCGCGGCGGCGCTGCCGCCGGGTGCCACGGTGGTGGTGCCCGAGGGGGAGTTCACCTCGATCCTGTTCCCCTGGCTGGTGCAGGAGGAGCGTGGCGTGCGGGTGCGCGCCGTCCCGCTCGACGGCCTGGTCGACGCCATCGACGCCGGCACCGACCTGGTGGCGTTCAGCCTGGTGCAGTCCGCCGACGGCACGGTCGCGGCGTACGACGAGATCGTCGCGGCGGCCCGGTCGCACGACGCGCTGGTGGTGGTCGACGCCACCCAGGCCTGCGGGTGGCTTCCGTTCGACGCGGCCCGGGCGGACGCGGTGCTGGTCGGGGCGTACAAGTGGTTGATGGCGCCGCGCGGCGCGGCCTTCGCCTACCTGGCGCCGGTGCTGCGCGAGCGGCTGCGCCCGGACGCCGCGGGCTGGTACGCCGGCAAGGACCCGCACTCCTCCTACTACGGCACCCCGTTGCGGCTCGCCGACGACGCCCGGCGCTTCGACCTCTCCCCGTCGTGGCTGTGCTACGCCGGGGCGGCCCCGGTGCTGGAGTTGCTCGCCGACCTGGACCTGGCCGCGGTGCGCGACCACGACGTGGCGCTGGCCAACCGGTTCCTCGCCGGGCTGGGCCGCCCGCCCGGCGACAGCGCGATCGTCAGCGTCGAGGTGCCGGGCGCGCAGGAGAAGCTGGCCGCGGCCGGGGTGCGGGCGGCGGTCCGGGCCGGCCGGGTGCGTGCCTCGTTCCACCTCTACACCACCGAGGCGGACGTCGACCTGGCCCTGGACGCGCTGACCGGCTGATCAGGCCAGGTGGCCGCCGATCTTCGTGTAGCCGCGCAGCAGGTCGCGCGAGATGATCAGCCGCTGCATCTCGTCGGTGCCCTCGAAGATCCGGTACAGGCGCACCTGCCGGTACCAGCGTTCGATCGGCAGCTCGCGGGTGTAGCCCATGCCGCCGTGGATCTGGAGCACCCGGTCGACCACCCGGTTGACCATGCCGGCGCCGTAGAGCTTGCCCATCGACGAGGCGTGCCGGGGGTCGAGCCCCGCGTCGACCGTCCAGGCCGAGCGCAGGATCAGCCAGCGGGCGGCCTCCAGCTCGGTCTCCGAGTCGGCGATCATCCACTGGATGGCCTGGTTGGTGGCGATCGGCGCGCCGAACGTCTCCCGCGTGGTGGCGTGGTCGATCGCCATCTGCAGGGCCCGCTCGGCGATCCCGACCGCGTGCGAGGGGATGGTGTAGCGGCCCTTGCCGATCCACTCCATGCCCAGCGTGAAGCCCTGCCCGATCTCGCCGAGGATGTTGCGGTGCGGCACCCGTACGCCGTCGAAGACCAGCGAGGCGGGGCCGCCCTCGCCCATCGTCTGGATGAACTCCGACCGCCAGCCCATCGCCCGGTCGACCAGGAAGGCGGTGGCGCCGCCGTGCCGGGCGCCCTTCTCCGGGTCGGTCACCGCCACCACGATGGCGAAGTCGGCGTCGTTGCCGTTGGTGATGAACGTCTTCTCGCCGTCGAGGATCCAGTCGTCGCCGTCGCGGCGGGCGCGCAGCTTGATGTTCGCCGCGTCGGAACCCGCGCCGGGCTCGGTGATGGCGAAGCAGGAGATCCGTTCCCCCTCGATGGTGGGGAGCAGGAACTCCCGCTTCTGCTCCTCGGTGGCGTGGAACAGGATGTTGTCCGCCTCGCCGCCGAAGCGGAACGGCACGAAACTGCGGCCCAGCTCGGTCCAGATCAGCGACTGCATCACGGCGGGCAGGGCCATCCCGCCGTACTCCGGTGGCGTGGCCAACCCCCAGAAGCCGAACTTCTTCGCCTTGAGCTGGAGTTCGCGCAGCTCGGAGCGGTCCAGGCCGGGCTGGTGGGCGCGCTCGCGGCGCAGCAGCTCCGGCTCCAGCGGCATCACCTCTCGGGTGACGAACGCGCGGACGGTGTCCCGGACCGCGCGTTCCTCTTCGGACAGTGCGAAGTCCACGGTGCCCCCTCGGGTCGGTGTCCGCTCTAAACTAGCGCTGGAAGTTTTCCGCCGTCCAGACCCGAGGCGGAAGGAGGGATGATGACGACGTGCCACGACCCCGACAGGCCCTGCTCACCCGGGACCGGATCGTCGAGACCGCGCTCGCGCTGATCGACGCGGACGGGCTGGACAAGCTCTCCACCCGGCGGCTCGCCGCCGCACTCGGCGTCCGCGGCCCGTCGCTCTACAACCACTTCGCGACCAAGGAGGAGATCCTGGACGCGGTGGCCGACAGCGTCACGGCGGCCGTCGACGTGGGCGCGTTCGACAGGTGCGACTGGCAGGAGGCCCTGCGCCGCTGGGCCCGCTCCTACCGGGCCGCGCTGGCCGCGCACCCCCATGTCGTCCCGTACCTGGCCCGCGGGCCGGGCCGCCGGCCGGCGGCGCTCACCATGGCCGACGCGGTCTACGGCGCCCTGGTCCGGGCCGGCTGGCCGCCCGCCCGAGCCACCCACATCGGCGCGGCGATGCGCTATTTCGTGGCCGGCTCGGCGCTCGGCTCGTTCGCCCGCGGCTTCGTCGAGGACCCGTCGCTCTACGCCGCGCACCCGCACCTCACCCAGGCCCACCGCCTCGCCGGCCACCAGCGCAGCGTCGACGAGGGCGCGTTCGCGCTCGGCCTGGACGCGCTGCTGCACGGCCTCGCCGCCGAGCACGCGGCCACCGTCGGCCCGCTGGAACGGGCGGACGGTCCGGGGTAGCGTCGAAACTCCCACCGCTAGTTTCCGCTTCGAAGGACGCCATGGATCTCGTCGCCGCGCCACCCGCCCCGCTGACGCGCCGCCACCTGCACGTCGCCGGCGACTGGGTCGACCCGTCGTCGGGCGACACGATCGACGTGGAGAACCCGGCCACCGGGGAGACAATCGGCGTGGTGCCGGCCGGCGCCCCGGCCGACGTCGACCGGGCGGTGGCCGCCGCCCGGGCCGCGTTCCCCGGCTGGGCGGCGACCGACCCCGCCGAGCGGGCCGGCCACCTGGACCGGCTGCACGCCGCGCTCGCCGCCCGCGCCGGCGAGGTCGCCCGCACCGTGGCGACGGAGTTGGGCGCCCCGCTCAAGCTGGCCACCCGGGTGCAGGCCGGCCTGCCGCTGATCGTGCTGCGCAGCATGGTCGAGTTGGCCGCCCGGCCGGTCGCGGAGCAGGTCGTCGGCAACTCGCTGGTGGTCCGCGAACCGGTCGGCGTCGTCGGTGCGATCACCCCGTGGAACTACCCGCTGCACCAGGTGGTCGCCAAGGTCGCCCCGGCGCTCGCCGCCGGCTGCACGGTGGTGCTCAAGCCCAGCGAGCTGACGCCACTCACCGCCTACCTGCTCTTCGACGCGGTGGCCGAGGCCGGGTTGCCGCCGGGGGTGGTCAACCTGGTGCCCGGCACCGGCCCGGTGGTCGGCGAGGCGCTCGCCGCGCACCCCGACGTCGACCTGGTCTCGTTCACCGGGTCCACCGCGACCGGCCGGCGGATCGCGCACCTGGCCGCCGACCGGATCGCCCGGGTCGCGCTGGAGCTGGGCGGCAAGTCGGCGAACGTGATCCTGGCCGACGCCGACCTGCCCACCGCGGTCAAGGTCGGCGTCGGCAACGTGCTCGTCAACTCCGGCCAGACCTGCACCGCCTGGACCCGGATGCTGGTGCACCGCGACCGCTACGACGAGGCGCTGGACCTGGCCGCGTCGGTGGTCGCCGGCTACCGGCTCGGTGACCCGTTCGACCCGGCCACCCGGCTCGGCCCGCTGGTCTCGGCCGCGCAGGTCGATCGGGTACGCGGGCACGTGGACCGGGCGCTCGCCGACGGCGCCCGGCTCGTCGCCGGTGGACCGGACGCGCCGGTGCCGCCGCGCGGCCACTTCGTCGCGCCCACCGTCCTCGCCGACGTGCATCCGGACAGCGCGCTGGCGCAGGAGGAGGTGTTCGGGCCGGTGCTCGCGGTGATCCCGTTCGCCGACGCGGACGAGGCGGTCACGATCGCCAACAACTCCCGGTACGGGCTGGCCGGCGCGGTCTGGTCCGCCGACGAGGACGCGGCGCTGGCCGTGGCCCGCCGGCTGCGCACCGGGCAGGTCGACGTCAACGGCGGCGCGTTCAACCCGCTCGCCCCGTTCGGCGGCTACCGGCAGTCCGGCCTCGGCCGTGAGCTGGGCACCTACGGGCTGGAGGAGTTCACCGAGGTCAAGGCGATCCAGCGATGAGGGCGCTCGTGGTGCGCGGTCAGGGCGGCACGCCTGCCGTCGAGGAGGTGCGCCTGCCCGCGCCCGGCCCCGGTGAGCTGCGGGTCCGGATCCGTGCCGCCGGCATCTGCCATTCCGACCTGGCCATGGTGGACGGCACGCTGGCACCCGGGTATCCGCTGGTGTTGGGGCACGAGGCGACCGGCGTGGTGGCCGAGGCCGGGCCGGGCACCGGGGTGGCCGTGGGCACGCCCGTGGTGCTCAACTGGGCGCCGGCCTGCCGCGACTGCTGGCACTGCCGGCACGGTGAGCCCTGGCTCTGCGCCGCGAACACGGCCGCCTCGGCGGCCCGGGGCGAGACCGCCGCCGGGGAACCGCTGCACGTCACGCTGGGGCTGGGCGCGCTCGCCGAGGAGGTGGTGGTGCCGGAGCGGGCGGCCGTGCCGGTGCCGTCCGGGCTGCCGCCGGCCGAAGCGGCGCTGCTGGGTTGCGCGGTGCTCACCGGCGTCGGCGCGGTCCGCAACACCGCCCGGGTCGCCCGGGGCGAGTCGGTGGCGGTGATCGGGTTGGGCGGCGTCGGGCTGGCGGTGCTCACCGCGGCCAAGCGGGCCGGCGCGGCGCCGATCCTCGCCGTGGACGTGGTGGAGGCCAAGCGGGAGCTGGCGCTGGCCGCCGGCGCGACCGACTTCCTGCGCTCCGACGACACGCTCGGCAAGGAGGTCCGGGCCCGCACCGGCGGGCGCGGGGTCGACCACGCCTTCGAGTGCGTGGGCCGGGCCGCCACCATCCGGGCCGCCTGGCGGGCGACGCGGCGCGGGGGAGCGGTCACCGTGGTCGGCATGGGCGGCAAGGACGACCTGCTCAGCCTCTCCGCGCTGGACATCTTCCACTCGGCGCGCACGCTGCGGTCCTCGGTCTACGGCTCGACCGACCCGGATCGGGAGGTGCCGGAGCTGGCCGCCGCGCTCGCCGCCGGTGACCTCGACCTGAAGCCGCTGGTCAGCGGCACGGTGTCGCTGGCCGAGGCGCCCGCGGCGCTGGCGCGGCTGGCCCGCGGCGAGGGCGCCCGCTGGGTGGTCGCCTTCCCTGACTGACCGGCCCCTGCGCCGGCGCCGCGCGCCGGTCAGGCGTGAGAGGGGTGCCCTTCTCTACCGGAGGCGTTAACAGGGGGCCCCTCCTTGCACCGGGCTCGACCTGCCGGAGTGCGCCGCAGACCGGTGACGGTGCCGGGCCACATGTCGACAGGTGCCGATCCGTTCGGATCCGGCGGCACGGGGCCGACCCGTGTGGAGGTCGGCCCCGTGGTGTTCCGGGGGAATGTGTGGCACATCGACATGGCTCGACCACTTCGACGCCCCGTAGGTTTCCTGCACGCGACGGCCCTGTGACCCCGGTCACCGACCTGGCCGGGGCGTGCGGACCTGCGGAGGGTGAGGCGATGGCCGGGCAAGCGATCCTGTCGGCCCGTGGGCTGACCCGGGACTTCCGGGGCTTCCGGGCCGTCGATCGCGTCGACCTCGACGTGGCGCCGGAGACCGTGCACGCCCTGGTCGGCCCGAACGGCGCCGGCAAGACCACACTGTTCAACCTGCTCACCGGCTTCCTGCCGCCCAGCGGCGGGCGGATCGAGCTGGACGGCCGGGACGTCACCGGGCTGCCGCCGGAGCGGGTGGCCCGGCTCGGCGTGGCCCGGTCGTTCCAGATCACCAGCCTCTTCCCGCAGCTCGGCGCGCGCGAGCACGTGGAGCTGGCGTTGCAGTCGTCGAGCGGGCTGGGCTGGCGGTTCTGGCGGTCGGCGAAGCTGATGCGCCGCTACCGGGCACGGGCCGACGAGCTGCTGGCCATGGTCGGCCTCGCCGACCTCGCCGAGGCGCCGGCCGAGGCGCTCGCGTACGGGCGCAAGCGGGCCCTGGAGCTGGCCATCGCGCTGGCGCTGGACCCGAAGGTGCTGCTGCTCGACGAGCCGACCGCCGGGATGGGGCTGGAGGACGTCGACCGCACCGTCGAGCTGATCTCGACCGTCCGCGCCGGCCGGACCGTGGTCATGGTGGAGCACAACATGAGCGTGGTGGGCCGCCTCGCCGACACGGTCACCGTCCTGCAGGCCGGCACGGTGCTGGTCGAGGGGCCGTACGAGCAGGTCCGCGCCGACGAGCGGGTCATCACCGCCTACCTGGGAGCCGCGGATGCTGCGCATTGACAACCTCTCCGCCGCCTACGGCGAGGCCCAGGTGCTGCGGGAGGTGAGCCTGGAGGTGGCCGCCGGCGAGGTGGTCACCCTGGTCGGGCGCAACGGTGCCGGCAAGTCCACGCTGCTGCGGTGCGTGATGGGGCTGCACCCCGACCAGCGTGGCGCGGTGCGCCTCGACGGCCGGGACATCAGCCGACTGCCGGCGTACAAGCGGGCGCGGGCCGGACTCGGTTGGGTGCCCGACGACCGGGGCGCGTACGCCACGCTCACCGTCACCGAGAACCTGACGCTGCCGCCGCGGGTCGGCCCCGACCCGTGGCCGCTGGAGCGGGTGTACGAGGCGTTCCCCGCCCTGTACGAGCGGCGCGACTCGGCCGCGACCATGCTCTCCGGCGGCGAGCAGCAGATGCTCGCGCTGGCCCGGGTGCTGCGCATGGGCGCCCGGCTGCTGCTCTGCGACGAGCCCACCGAGGGGCTGTCGCCGCTGCTCGTGCAGCAGGTCGGCGACCTGCTGCGGGAGGCCAAGAAGCACGGTGTGACAGTGCTGCTGGTCGAGCAGAACCTGCACTTCGCCACCGGCGTCGCCGACCGGCACTACCTGCTGGCCGAGGGACGGATCGCGGAGGCGATGGAGAACGCCGAGGTGCGCTCGCGGGAACGCGAGCTGCTGGCGTACCTCGGCATCTGAATTCCGACGGCTGACCCGCGCGGACCGCGCGGTACGAAGGGGATGAACATGCGTAGGAGCGTGGGTGTGGCCGCCGCCTCGGCGGTGGCGCTGCTGGTGGCCGGCTGTGGCGGCGGTGGTCCGCAGTCCGGCGGCGAGGAGAAGCTGACCGGCGACAAGATCGTGCTGGGCGTGCTCAACGACCAGTCGGGCGCCTACTCGGAGCTGTCCGGGCGCAACTCGGTCAAGGCCGTGGAGATGGCCATCGCCGACTTCAAGGCCAAGCACGGCGACGACGCGGTGACCAAGGACATCACCGTGGAGACCGCGGACCACCAGAACAAGCCGGACGTGGCGAACAGCAAGGCCCAGGAGATGTACGACCGCAAGGGCGTCGACGCCATCCTGGACGTGCCGACCTCATCGGCCGCGCTGAAGGTCGCCGACGTGGCGAAGGAGAAGAAGAAGCTCTACTTCAACATCGGCGCGGCGACCACCGACCTGACCGGCAAGAGCTGCAACAGGTACACGTTCCACTACGCCTACGACACCTACATGCTGGCCCACGGCACCGGCACGGTGACCACCGAGCAGGTCGGCAAGAACTGGTACATCCTCTACCCGAACTACGCGTTCGGGCAGGACATGGAGAAGAGCTTCTCCACCGCCATCACCGCGGCCGGCGGCAAGGTGGTCGGCTCCGACGGCGCGCCGTTCCCGAACACCAGCGGCGACTACTCGTCGTTCCTGCTCAAGGCGCCGACGCTGAACCCGAAGCCGCAGGTGCTGGGCACCATGCAGGCCGGCGCCGAACTGGTCAACGTGGTCAAGCAGTACAACGAGTTCAAGCTGCGGGAGAAGGGCGTCGGGCTGGCGGTCGGCCTGATGTTCATCACCGACATCCACTCGCTCACCCCGGACGCGTTGGCCGGCACCACCTACACCGACGCCTGGTACTGGAACTTCGACCAGCAGAACCGGGAGTGGGCGGACCGGTTCCAGTCCGAGACCGGCACCCGGCCGTCGTTCGCGCACGCGGCGAACTACTCCGCCGCCATGCAGTACCTGGAGGCGGTGCAGGCCGCCGGTACCGACGACGCGGACGCCGTGGTCAAGCAGCTGGAGGGCAAGGACGTCAACGACCTCTTCCTGCGCAACGGCAAGATCCGCGCGGAGGACCACCGGGTCGTGCACGACGCCTACCTGGCCCAGGTGAAGCCGCAGGCCGAGGTGAAGGAGCCGTGGGACTACGTGAAGGTCCTCAAGACCATCCCGGCGGCGGAGGCGTTCCGCGCGCCGTCGGCGGACTGCAAGCTCTGACATGTCCGGGTTCCTGCAGAACACGTTCAACGGGTTGGTGGGCGGGGCGTTCTACGCCCTGCTCGCCCTCGGGCTCGCGGTCATCTTCGGCATGCTCCGGGTGGTGAACTTCGCCCACGGCGCGTTCTACATGCTCGGCGCGTTCGGCGCGTACGTGCTGCTCGCCGAGGCGGGCGTGCCGTTCTGGGCCGCGCTGGTGATCATGCCGCTGGCGCTGGGCCTGCTCGGGATGGTGCTGGAGCGGGCGGTGATCCACCGGCTCACCCGGCTCGACCCGCTCTACAACTTCCTGCTCACCTTCGGCCTGACGCTGATCCTGCAGGACCTGGTCAAGTCCCGGTACGGCGTGCAGTCCAGCCCGTACGCCACGCCCGCCGAACTGAGCGGGACCGTCGACTTCGGGCTCTTCGACTTCCCGACCTACCGGGTCTTCATCCTCGGCTTCACCGTGCTGCTCTGCGTCGCGGTGTGGTGGGTGCTCGGGCGGACCCGGATCGGCACGGTGGTCCGGGCCGCCACCGAGCGGCCGGAGCTGACCCGGGCCTTCGGCATCGACGTGGGGAAGTGGGTCACCCCGGTGTTCGGCTTCGGCATCGCCCTCGCGGGGCTGGCCGGGGTGCTCGCCGCCCCGATGCGGGCGGTGAACCCGCTGATGGGCGCCGACCTGATCATCGTGGTCTTCGCGGTGGTGGTGATCGGCGGGCTCGGCTCGATCTTCGGGTCGGTCGCCGCAGGCTTCGGCATCGGCCTGGTCCAGGCGTGGGGCGAGGCGTACCTGTCGGACTACCCGCTCGTGTCGCAGACCGTCGTGTTCGTGGTGATGGCCGCCGTGCTGCTCTGGCGCCCGGCCGGCCTGTTCGGCCGTGAGGAGGCCCCCGCATGACCGAACGCACCGAGCGGAGCGAGGGCCGTGAGAGCATGCCCGGTCGGCTCGGCATGACCGCGACGATGGACACCAAGGCCCCATCGGCCCGGTCCGGGCTGCTCGCCGTGGCCCGGGCGCCCGGCTGGGTCCGGTACGCGCTGCTGGCCGCCGGTCTGCTGGTCGCGCTCTGGCTGCCCAACGGCCTCTACCCGGCGGTCGCCGTGGACATCCTGTGCTGGGCGCTGTTCGCCGTCTCGGTGGACCTGCTGCTCGGCTTCACCGGGCTGATGTCGTTCGGGCACGCCGCGTTCTGGGGCACCTCGGCCTACCTGACCGGGCTGGTCGCGATCCACGCCGGCCTGCCCTTCCCGGCCGCGGTGCTGGCCGGGGCGCTGGGCGCGGCGCTGCTCGCGCTGCCGATCGGCTACCTGGCGGTGAAGCGCACCGGGATCTACTTCGCCATGGTCACCCTGGCGTTCGCGCAGATGGTCTACTACGTGGCCAACGAGTGGCGCTCGGTCACCCAAGGCGAGAACGGCCTGCAGGGCGTGCCCCGCGCGTTCTTCGGCGCCGACCTCACCGACGACTACTACTTCTACTACGCGATCCTGCCGATCGTGCTGCTCGGCCTGTTCGCGGCCTGGCGGATCGTGCACTCGCCGTTCGGTCGGGTGCTGGTCGGCATCCGGGACAACCCGGCCCGGGCCCGCGCGCTGGGCTACCCGGTGCACCGCTACAAGCTGACCGCGTTCGTGCTCTCCGGCTTCCTGGCCGGGCTCGGCGGCGGGCTCTTCGCGGTCGGCCACCGGTTCGTCTCCCTCGACGTGCTGCACTGGACCACCTCCGGCAAGGCGGTGATCGTGGTGGTGCTCGGCGGCATCGGCACATTGTGGGGCGGCGTGCTCGGCGCGGCGCTCGTGGTCCGGCTGGAGGACTGGCTGTCGTTCTCCGGGTTCGAGGCCATCGGGCTGGTCACCGGCGGCATCTTCGTGCTGGTCGTGCTGCTGTTCCGGCGGGGCCTGTGGGGCACTGTCGCCCACCTGCTCCGGGGGCGGGGAGCCGTCCGGCGCGAATGATTTTCCGCCCGGCGCATCCGGATCCGGCCGCCCGGACGAACCCCCAGGTAGGAGAGCTACCCGGGGGTACGTCCGTTGCTGACCGAGAAGATGCCGACCGGGGCCGCCGAGACGGCCCGTAAGCGGCTCCTCGCCGCCGCCGAGGACCTGGACGACAACCAGGTCGCCGGGCTGGTGCTGGACCTGGCCGCCGAGGCCGGGGTGGCGCCGGTCTGGGAGCAGGTCTGCCTGCCGCTGCTGGGCGGGTTGCGGGGCGACAGCCCCGCCGACATCGCGGTGGAGCACGCCCTGTCCGAGGGCGTCCGGGTCGGGCTGGACGTCTTCCGCCGGGAACCGGGCCGGCCGTTGCCCCCGCGCGGGGTGCTGCTCGCCGGCGCCGAGCACGAGACGCACTGTCTCGGGCTGCACGCCCTGGCCGCGGCGCTGCGCGAGCGGGGCCAGGGTTGCCTGCACCTCGGTCCGGCGCTGCCGTGGTCGGCGCTGGCCGGCGCGGTGTCCCGGGCCCGGCCGCGGGTGGTGGTGGTCTGGTCGCAGGCCCCGCTGACCGGCCGGGCGTACCGGCTGGTCCGTCTCCGGCGGGACTTCCCGGGCGTCCGCGTGTTCGCCGCCGGGCCGGGCTGGATCGAGCCGTTCCCGCCCGGCCCGTCCGCGCCCCGGCACGTCACCACCCTGCCCGAGGCCACCGCCGCCTGCCTGCAAGGCGGGGCCCCTTCTTAACGCCTCCGGTAGATGAGGGGGCCCCTTTTAACCCAACTGGCCGGCCGGCCGGCGGGCTGGGCGACGCTGCGTGCGACGTGACCTGGCGCACATTCGATACGAACCGGTTCCGTATCGAAACTCCCTCACCTACGCTCGGCGGGAGTTACGAGTCTGCCCCGTATCGTATTTGGACACGGGGGAACCGGGGGGAGAACCCGAATGGAACCGCACGAGAACACCGGACACCCGAGGAGGTGGGCGATCCTCGGGGTGCTGGTGATCAGCCTCCTCGTGGTCGTCCTCGACAACACCATCCTCAACGTCGCGTTGCGCACCCTCGCCGACCCGGTGCGCGGCCTCGGCGCCAGCCAGGGCGAGCTGGAGTGGGCGATCAACTCCTACACCCTCGTCTTCGCCGGGCTGCTCTTCACGTTCGGCGTGCTCGGCGACCGGCTCGGCCGCCGGCGGCTCCTGATCCTCGGGCTCGCGCTGTTCGGGCTGGCCTCACTGCTGTCGGCGTACGCGCAGGACCCCGGCCAGCTGATCGCCGCCCGGGCCCTGATGGGCGTCGGCGGCGCGGCCATCATGCCGGTGACCCTCTCGATCATCTCCAACGTCTTCGACCCGCGCGAGCGCGGCCGGGCCATCGGGGTCTGGGCCGGCGCGGTCGGCCTCGCCGTGGCCATCGGCCCGGTGCTCGGCGGCGCGCTGCTGGAGCACTTCTGGTGGGGCTCGGTCTTCCTGATCAACGTGCCGGTGGTGGCGGTGGGCGTGCTGCTGGTCGCGCTGCTGGTCCCCGAGTCCCGCGACCCGTCCCCGGGCCGGGTGGACGTGCTCGGCGTGCTGCTCTCCGTGGTCGGCCTGGTCGCGCTCACCTACGGCATCATCGACGGCGGCGAGCACGGCTTCGGTCGCCCCCAGGTCTGGGTCTCGATCGTCGGCGGCCTCGCGGTGCTCGGCTGGTTCGTCGCGCACGAGCTGCGCAGCGACCACCCGTCGCTGGACGTGCGGCTGTTCCGGGTGCCCCGGTTCGCCGCCCCGGTGGCCCTGGTCGGGCTGGTCTTCTTCGCCGCGATGGGCGTGATGTTCTTCGGCGCGTTCTACCTCCAACTGGTCCGCGGCTACAGCCCGCTGGAGAGCGGCCTGCTGTTCCTGCCCTTCGCGGCCGCGCAGCTGATCTTCGCGCCGCGCAGCGCCGCGATGGTCCGCCGCTACGGCGGCCGGGCCGTCGCCGCGGTCGGGTTGCTGCTCACCGTCGTGGCGCTCGCCGCGTTCGTCCTCATCGACGCGGACACGCCGATCTGGATCTTCTCGGCGCTGGGCTTCCTCCAGGGCGCCGGGATGGCCAACATCATGCCGCCGGCCACCGAGTCGATCATGTCGGCGCTGCCCCGGGAGAAGGCCGGCGTGGGCTCGGCGGTCAGCAACACGATCCGCCAGGTGGCCGGCGCGCTCGGCGTGGCGGTGCTCGGCTCGGTGCTCTCCGCGGTCTACCGCGACCAGGTCGCCCCGGCGGTGTCCGCGCTGCCCGCACCGGTCCGCGACGCGGCCCGGGAGTCGGTCTCCGGGGCGTACGCGGTCGCCGACCGGCTCGGCCCGGCCGCGCCCCGGCTGATCGACGCGGCGAACGACTCGTTCGTCTCGGCGATGCACTGGGCGGCCGGGATCTCCGCGCTGGTGGCCACGCTCGGCGTGGTGATCGTGTTCCGCTGGATGCCGGGTCGGCCCCTGGTCGCGCCCGACTCGACGCCGGCCACCGAGCCGGAGTTGGCCGGGACCGCCTAGGTTCGTGGACAATGTCTGACATGACTTCCACGGCGGATGCTCCGCGGTCGCCCGGGCGACCGCGGAGCACCCGCGCGGACGAGGCGATCGTGGAGGCCACCCTCGACCTGCTGGCCGAGGGCAGCACCATCGAGGCGCTCTCCATCGAGGCGATCGCCGCCCGCGCCGGGGTCGGCAAGGCCACCATCTACCGGCGCTGGTCCGGCAAGGAGGCGCTGCTGCTGGACGCGTTGCGCCGGCTCAAGGGCGACCCGCCGCGCACCGCCGGGCGCTCCGTCCGCGACGACCTGGTGCTGCTGGTCGGCGCCGTCGGCCAGCACGTCGACCCGCGGGCCCGCATGATCATGCCGTGCCTGGTGCCCGAGGTGAGCCGCAGCTCCGCCCACCGCCAGGCCTACGAGGCGATCATCGAGCCCCGGCGGGAGGCGATGCGCGAGGTGCTGCGCCGCGCCGTCGAGCGCGGCGAGCTACGCGCCGACCTCGACGTCGAGGTGGCCATGGCGCTGCTCACCGCGCCGATGCTGACCCAGCGGATGGTGCACTGGCATCCCGGGCCGGACGAGCGGCTCCTGCCGGAGCGCATCGTGGACGCGGTCCTGGACGGCCTGCGCGCCCGCTGACCCGGATCAGGGCGCGGGCGTGCGCAGCCGGTGCAGACGCAGCGCGAGCTGCACCTCGAGCGCCCGCTCCGGCTTCTGCCAGTCGGCGCCGAGTAGCTGACCGACCCGCTCCAGCCGCTGCGTCACGGTGTTCACGTGCACGTGCAACAGCTCGGCCGCCCGGGCCAGGCTGCCGCCCACCCCGAAGTACGCCTCCAGCGTCTTCACCAGCGCGGTGCCCCGCCGCGCGTCGTAGTCGACCACCGGCCCGACCGTGGCGGTGAGGAACCCGCTCACGTCCCGGTCGCCGGCGTCGCCGACCGCGCCCAGCAGCAGCCCGACGAAGCCCAGCTCCGCGGTGCTCGCCCCCTGCCCGGCCCGGCCCAGCGCGCCCATCGCGGTCAGGCACCGCTCGGCCTCGGCGAACGTCACCGCCAGCGACGCCGGGCCGGTCGACGGCCCGCTCGCGCCGGCGGTCACCGGCCGGCCGGTCACCCGGGACAGGTCCCGGGCCACCGCGCGGGCCGCCCCGCCAGCCTCCTGCCCGGGCAACATCAGCACCACCCGCCCGTCGCGCGCCGCCGCCAACCCACCCCGCGTCGAGGCGTACGTGGTGGCCCAGGAGAGGACCCGTTGCCGGGCCGAACCGGTCTCGGCGAACGCGTCGTCGCCGACCGCCACCAGCACGTGCGGCGCGTCCAGGTTGACCCCGATCCGGCGGGCCCGGCTGCGCAGCGCGTCGGTGTCCCGCAACGGTCGGGCGATCAGGTCGTCCAGCAGCTCGCCCCGGACCCGACCCTCCGCCTCGGCCACCGTGCGGCGGAACAGCAGCAGCAACGCGGTCACCAGCGCGGCCCGCTCCAGGATCCGCTGGTCGGCGTCGACCAGCTCGTCGTCCGGGCGCAGCACCAGCGCGCCCAGGTTCTCCGCGCCGGCCACCACCGCCGCGTACCAGAGCGGACCGCGTCGCACGCTGCGCCCTTCGGTGCGCGACGCGGCGACCGCCTCCACGATGTCCGCCCGGTCCGGCTCCTCGATCTCACCCACCCGGGCCAGCCGGCGGCCCTCGGCGTCCAGCGCCAGCAGCGCCCCGCCGAGCACCTCGGTCACCGCCGCGGCCACGTCCTCCATCCCGCCGCCGCGCACCACCAGCGCGGTCATCCGATCGTGCGCGGCGGCGGCCCGCTCCACCGAGCTGCTGTGCGCCCGGATCGTGCCGTTCGCCGCCGACAGCTCCGCCAGCGCCGCCCGGGTCTCCGCCAGCAGCCGGGCGGTGTCGATCGCCACCGCCGCGTGCGCGCCCAGCGAGACCAGCAACGACACCTCCTCCCGGGCGAACGGGCGGGCCGAGCGGTTGGCCGCGTAGAGCACACCGATGACGCTGGAGCCGAGCCGCAGCGGCACCCCGAGGATGGCCACCAGGCCCTCCTCGCCCACCCCGCCGTCGATCTCCCCGGTGTGCTTGAACCGGTCGTCCTCCTGGTAGTTCGAGGTGACGTACGGGGTGCCGGTCTGCGCCACCAGCCCGCCCAGACCGTCACCCATCTCCAGTCGCAGCCGCTGGAACCGGGCCGAGATCGACCCGTCGGTGACCCGCATGTAGGTGTCGCCGCGCTCGTCGTCGTTGAGCGTCATGTAGGCCACGTCGGTGCCGAGCAGGATCCGCGCTCGGTGCACGATCGCCCGCAGCACGTCGTCCAGGTCGCGCAGCCCGGCCAGGTCGCTGGCGGTGTCGTAGAGACCGGACAGCTCGGTCTCCCGGCGACGCCGCCGCTCCAGCAGCGCCCGGACCCGCAGCGCCACCACCTTCGCCTGCTCCAGCTCGGCCAGCCGGTCGGCGGGCAGGCCGGCGGCGCGCGCGGCGACCAGCGGGCCCTCGAACTCGACCGCGGCGGCCTCGCGCGCCAGCAGTTCCAGGAACTCCACCGGCGACGACATGACCGACATTGTGCGCGGCCCCACTAGTTCGCCGTCCAGCCCCCGTCGAGGGCGATCGAGGCGCCGGTGAGGAACGCGGCCGGCGGCGCGCACAGGTACGCCACCAGCTCGGCCACCTCCTCCGGCTCGATCAGCCGTTTGATCGCGGCCCGGGCCAGCATGATCTTCTCGATCACCTCGTCCTCGCCGATGCCGTGGCTGGCCGCCTGGTCGGCGATCTGGCTCTCCACCAGCGCGGTCCGCACGTACGCCGGGTTGATGCAGTTGGCCGTCACCCCGTGCGCGGCGCCCTCCAGCGCCACCACCTTGGACAGGCCCTCCAGGGCGTGTTTCGCCGAGACGTACGCCGCCTTGAACGGCGAGGCGCGCAGCCCGTGCACCGAGGAGATGTTGACGATCCGGCCCCAGCCGTTGGCGTACATCCGGGGCAGCGCCCGACGGATGAGCAGGAACGGTGCCTCCACCATCACCCGCTGGATGTACTCGAAACGCTCGACCGGGAAGTCCTGCACCGGGGCGACGTGCTGCAACCCGGCGTTGTTCACCACGATGTCGGCGTCCACGTCGAGCCGGTCCACCGCCGCCGGATCAGCCAGGTCGATCCCCTCGGCCCGACCGCCGGCCTCGGCGGCCACCGCCTTGGCCGCCTCCACGTTGCGGTCCAGCACCACGACCGAGGCGCCGGCCGCCGCCAGGCGCAGGGCGCAGGCCCGGCCGATGCCGCTGCCACCACCGGTCACCAGGGCGTGGCGACCGGAGAGGTCGACGTGTACGACGTGGGGGACCGCCACGGGTTCTGCCGTCATGGCGCAGAAGTTACGAGGCGTGTGGTCCCGGGCACATGGGGCGGCGACACATACTCGACCGCCCCGGTGTGTGGTGCGTGCCGCGCCGATCGTCCCCGGCGTGTCCGCCCGTCCGGCCGCCCGGAGGCACCAGTAGGGTGTGTCGAACACACGTACTGCTGGCGGCTCGGGGAGGAGGCGGCGTGCGCGTGCTGGGCGTCGACCCGGGGCTGACCCGGTGCGGGGTCGGCGTGGTCGAGGGCGTGCCGGGCCGCCCGTGCACCCTGATCGCCTACTACGTCGTCTACACCGATCCGGCCGACGAGCTGCCGCTGCGCCTGCTGCACCTGGACCGCTCGCTCACCGACCTGGTCGTCGAGCACCGGCCGGACGCGGTGGCGGTGGAGCGCGTGTTCAGCCAGCACAACGTGCGTACCGTGATGGGCACCGCGCAGGCCAGCGGCGTGGCGGTGCTGGCCGGCGCGCGCGCCGGGCTGCCGGTGACGACCTACACGCCGAGCGAGGTGAAGGCGGCGGTGACCGGTTCCGGTCAGGCGGACAAGAAGCAGATGACCGCCATGGTCACCCGGCTGCTGCGCCTGGCCGAGCCGCCGAAGCCGGCCGACGCCGCCGACGCGCTGGCGCTGGCCATCTGCCATGTCTGGCGCGGCGGCACCCGGTCCAAGCTGGCCGCGGCGGCCGACCAGGCCCGACGAGGAGGGGTGCGACGATGATCGCGAGTGTGCGCGGCACGGTGACCGCGACCGGTCCGGACCATGCCGTGGTGGAGGTGGGCGGCATCGGCCTCGCCGTGCAGTGCGCTCCCGGCACCATCGCCGACCTGCGGGTCGGCCAGCCGGCCCGGCTCGCTACCAGCCTGGTGGTCCGGGAGGACTCGCTCACCCTCTACGGCTTCGCCGACGACGACGCCAAGCAGCTCTTCGAACTGCTCCAGACCGCAAGCGGGGTGGGGCCCCGGCTGGCCCAGGCGGTGCTCGCCGTGCACACCCCCGACGCGGTCCGCAAGGCCATCGCCAACGCGGACACCGCCGCGCTGACCCGGGTGCCCGGGATCGGCAAGAAGGGCGCCGAGCGGCTCGTGCTGGAGCTGCGTGACCGGGTCGGCCCGGTGGCGATCGGCCCGGACGGCGCGGCCGGGGTGACCGCCGGCGCCTGGCCGGAGCAGGTGCGCCAGGCGCTGGTCGGGCTCGGCTGGTCGGCCGCCCAGGCGGAGCAGGCGGTGGCCGCGGTCGCCGAGACCGTCGACGGCGCCACGCCGCCGGTGCCGGTCCTGCTCAAGCAGGCGATCCGCCTCCTGGGCCGGACCCGATGACGGGTGAGAACCTGGTCTCGGCGTACGTCAGCGACGCCGAGCTGGACGCGGAGGCCAGCGTCCGGCCGAAGCGGCTCGGCGAGTTCATCGCCCAGCACCGGGTCCGCGACCAGCTCGACCTGCTGTTGCAGGGCGCGATGCGGCGCGGCTCCCCGCCGGACCACATCCTGCTGTCGGGCCCGCCCGGCCTCGGGAAGACGACGTTGGCCAACATCGTCGCGGCGGAGCTGGGCACCGGGATCCGGGTGACCAGCGGGCCGGCGATCGAGCGCTCCGGCGACCTGGCCGCGATCCTGACCAGCCTGGCCGAGGGCGACGTGCTCTTCATCGACGAGATCCACCGGATCGCCAAGCCGGCCGAGGAGCTGCTCTACAGCGCCATGGAGGACTTCCGGGTCGACGTGGTGGTGGGCAAGGGCCCGGGCGCGACCGCCATCCCGCTCGACGTGGAGCCGTTCACGCTGGTCGGCGCCACCACCCGCTCCGGTCTGCTGACCGGGCCGATGCGTGACCGCTTCGGCTTCGTCGCGCACCTCGACTTCTACTCCCCGGCCGACCTGGAGACGCTGCTGCACCGTTCCGCCCGGATCCTCGGCGTGCCGATCACGCCGGAGGGCGCGGCGGAGATCGCCGGCCGGTCGAGGGGGACGCCCCGGATCGCCAACCGGCTGCTGCGCCGGGTGCGCGACTACGCCGAGGTGCGTGCCGACGGGGTGGTCAACCTGGAGACCGCCCGGGCCGCGCTCACCGTCTACGACGTCGACGCGCTCGGCCTGGACCGGCTGGACCGGGCGGTGCTCACCGCGCTCGTCGACTCGTTCCGGGGTGGCCCGGTCGGCGTCTCGACGCTCGCGGTGGCGGTGGGGGAGCAGCCGGACACGGTCGAGGAGGTCTGCGAGCCGTTCCTGGTCCGGGCCGGCCTGCTGGCGCGTACGCCCCGGGGGCGGGTGGCCACCGGGGCCGCCTGGCACCATCTGGGCCGCAAGCCACCGAATGGTACATTTGGTGCGGACACCCCTCCGGAGCCCGATCTGTTCTCGACATCCACCGATCGGCCGTGATCCGTTCGTGATCTGTGCCGCATTCGGTCTTTCCAGGAGCAGGGACTAGACTTCGCCGCGGTCTGTACAGGACGTGAGAATCCGCCTCCGCTGCGGCGCCCCCGGGGCCGACGGAGGCCAACCGGAAGGTCGACACCGTGCTTTACGCAGCAGCGAGTGGCGGGGGAGCCGGCGGTCTGACGCCGATCCTCATGATCGCTCTGCTCTTCGTCGTCATGTACTTCATGATGATCCGTCCGCAGCAGAAGCGCCGCCGCGAGGCGGAGCAGATGCAGTCCGCCCTCGCCCCCGGCGACGAGGTGGTCACCATCGGCGGCCTGCACGGCACGGTCACCGTGGTCGAGGACGAGACGGTCCTGCTCGAGGTGGCCCCGGGCGTGCAGACCCGGTACGCGCGTCCCGCCGTGGCCCGGGTGGTCAAGCGGGCCGAGGCGCCCGAGGCGGAAACGATCAGCGAGGAAGCCGAGTCGGTCAAGGAGTGAACGTCCGCCCCGGACGGGGCAGCGGAGCAACCCCCACAAGTGGATAGTTGGGTCGGCGTCCGACGCCGGCACGCGGCCAGACCCGCGCGACGCCCCCGCGTCGTGCCCGGGTCGGCGTGCCGGCGAGCGGGGCCGGCTCGCCGGAGCAGTCGGGCGGACACCCCCGGCCCGACAGTTGTCGCCGCCGTGGAAACGGCGCGACCGTACAGGGAGACAGGACAGCCGTGGCACCACCTCAGGGACAGATGCGCCCCGGACGGCAGCTCGCCGTGCTCGGGTTCATCTTCGTCGTCCTCTATCTTTTGGTGTTCTTCTCGGGCGGCGCCAGCGGTGGCTGGAAGGACCGGCTGGAGCCCCGGCTCGGCCTGGACCTCATCGGCGGCACCCGGCTGACGCTCGAGGCCACCAACACGGTCGACGGCAAGCCGCCGACCGCCGAGAACCTCGAAGAGGCGCGCCAGATCATCGAGAGCCGGGTCAACGCCTACGGCGTGGCCGAGGCCGAGGTGGTCACCGAGGGCAACCGCAACATCGTCATCTCCCTGCCCGGCGAGAACCGTGACCTGACCGACGTGGGCAGCGCCGCCGAGCTGCGCTTCCGCAAGGTGCTCAAGGCCACCGACGGCAGCGGCGCGGCCGCCGCCCCGGCGCCGAGCCCCAGCGCCACGCCGTCCGGCAGCGCCAGCCCGAAGCCGTCGGGCAGCGCGTCGCCGAAGCCGTCCGGCAGCGCCTCGCCGAAGCCGAGCGCGAGCGCGAAGGTCACCGCGTCGCCGAGCGCCGGCGGCCAGGGCGGCATGGCCCCGGCCCCGAGCGCCAGCGCCGCGCCGACCCCGTCGGCCTCGCCGAGCGCCGCCGCGCCGAGCCCGAGCGCCAGCGCCGCGCCGGTGCCGCAGAGCATCGAGCAGCAGCGTCAGGCCGTGCAGCAGAAGGTGGGCGCCGCCGCCTGGGCCGCCGCCTCCGGCCTGCAGGCCCCGGCCGACCTCACCGCCGACCCGTCGCTGGCCGACAAGCTCAAGCCGTTCGGCACGCTCTCCCCGCAGGAGATCGCGGTGCTGCCGGTGGAGATGCAGTTCAACGTCCCCACCATCACCTGCGCCCAGCTCGACAAGCGTCCGGCCGGCTCGATCAACGACCCGAAGCAGAAGGCGGTCGCCTGCGAGTCCGGGGCGAAATACCTGCTCGACGTGGCCAAGGTCGAGGGCACCGACGTCAAGAACGCCTCCGCCCAGCTCGACCGGACCAGCTCCTGGGTGGTCAGCCTCACCTTCAAGGGCGACGGCCAGGAGAAGTGGACCGCGCTGACCCGCGAGGCGTTCAACAACGAGGGCCAGGCGTGCGACCAGACGGCGCTCGGCCAGGACGGCAAGTGCCGGGTGGCCGTGGTGCTGGACAACGAGATCGTCTCCTCGCCGGAGATCAAGGCCGTCCTCACCGGTGACTCCGAGATCAGCGGCAGCTTCGACAACAAGAGTGCCAACGAGCTGGCCAGCCAGCTCCGCTACGGTGCGCTGCCGGTCACGTTCGAGCCGCAGGAGAGCCAGAACGTCACCGCGACGCTGGGCGACAGCCACCTGAAGGCGGGTCTGCTGGCGGCCGGCATCGGCATGCTGCTGGTCATCATCTACTCGTTCTTCTACTACCGCCTGCTCGGCTCCGTCATCTTCCTCAGCCTGGTGCTCTCCGCGCTGCTGGTCTTCGGCGCGCTGGTGGTGCTGGGCCGGTCGATCGGCTTCACCCTCACGCTCGCCGGCATCGCCGGCATGATCGTCTCGCTCGGTGTGGCGGCGGACTCGTTCGTCATCTACTTCGAACGGCTCAAGGACGAGATCCGGGAAGGCCGCAGCCCGCGCAGCGCGGTGCCGCGGGCCTGGATCCGGGCCCGCCGCACGATCATCTCGGCGAACGCCATCACGCTGATGTCGGCGGTGGTGCTCTACATCGTCTCGGTCGGCGCGGTGAAGGGCTTCGCCTTCGCGCTCGGCCTGGCGACCGTGCTGGACCTGGTCGTCGTGTTCCTCTTCCGCCACCCGATCATGACGATGTTCGCCCGTACCCGGGCGTTCCTGTCCCCGCGGGTCAGCGGTCTGGGCCGGGCGCTGCCGGCCCGGTCGGCCGAGTCGGGCACCGCCCGCAACCCGCGCGTCAAGGAGGCCTGAGATGGCGAAGAATGGTCTGGCCGCCCGGCTCTACCGGGGCGAGGCCGATCTCAACATCGTCGGCAAGCGCAAGCTTTGGTTCGGCGTGGCCGGCGTGCTGGTGCTGATCGCGGTCCTGAGCTTCGCGTTCAGCGGCTTCAAGCTCGGCATCGAGTTCGCCGGCGGCAACTCGTTCCAGGTGCCGGCCAGCGTCGGCACGCTCGATGGGGCCGAACGCACCATCGACGACGTGCTGGCCAAGGAGGCCCCGGGCGTCGAGGTGGTCACCGCGCAGAAGGTCGGCGGGGCCGGCGGCGAGACCTACGAGATGCGCACCGGGCAGCTCAGCCAGGAGCAGGCCAACGCGGCCAAGACCGCGATGGCGCAGGAGTTCGGCATCCAGCCCGACCAGATCAGCGGCAACCAGGTCTCCGAGGCCTGGGGCAGCCAGGTCACCTCCCGCGCGCTGCTCGGTCTGGTGATCTTCATCGCGGTGGTGTCGGTCTACCTGGTGTTGCGCTTCGAGTGGCGGATGGCGGTCGCCGCGATCGCCTCGCTGCTGACCAACCTGGTCCTCACCGCCGGCATCTACTCGCTGGTCGGCTTCGAGGTCACCCCGTCGACGGTCATCGGCTTCCTCACCATCCTGGGCTTCGCGCTCTACGACGTGGTGGTGGTCTTCGACAAGGTGCAGGAGAACACGCGCGGCATCACCGCCAACAACAACCAGACCTACGGCGAGGCGGCCAACCTGGCGCTCAACCAGAGCCTCATGCGCTCGCTGAACACCTCGGTGGTGGCGCTGCTCCCGGTCGGTGGCCTGCTCTTCATCGGCGCCGGCCTGCTCGGCGCGGGCACCCTGAAGGACCTCGGCCTGGTGCTCTTCGTCGGCATGGCGGTGGCGTTCCTGACCTCGATCCTGCTGGCCACGCCGCTGCTGGTGCTGCTGAAGAACCAGGACCCGCGGATCGCCGCGCACAACAAGCGGGTGCTCGCCCGCCGGGCGGCCGTCGCCCGGGGCGAGGTCACCCCGAAGGGCGCCCCGCGCCCGGCGCCGACCGGCGACCAGCCGGTCGACCCGGACGCGGCGCTCGCCGGCGCCGCCCCGAAGGTCGGCTCCCGGCCGGCCGGCAAGCGCCCCAGCGGCGCCCGGGGCGGCCGCCCGAGCGGTGGCGGAGGCAACCGGCCGGGCGGCGCGAAGCGCCGCTGACCCGGACCCGACCGACCGGACGGCGTCCGTCATGCTGTTGTCACGGCATGACGGACGCCGTCGTCGTTTCGAGAGGACACAGGACGCACCGTGACGGAGACCCACACCACCGGCGTACGGGGAGACAGCGGCCCGGAGGTCGCCCAGCTGGTCGCCAGCCGGCTGCTGGACGTGCCAGACTTCCCCAAGCCGGGGGTCATGTTCAAGGATCTGATGCCGCTCTTCGCCGACGGCGTGGCGTTCCGGGAGGTGATCGACGGGATCATCGCCTACCACGGGCCGGAGTCCTTCGACGTGGTCGCCGGCATCGAGGCGCGCGGCTTCGTGTTGGCGGCGGCGGTGGCCTACGCCACCGGCGTCGGCGTGGTGCCGGTGCGCAAGGCCGGCAAGCTGCCCCGGGCGACCCACTCGGCCTCCTACGCGCTGGAGTACGGCGAGGCGACGCTTGAGGTCCACCAGGACGCGTTCACCGCCGGCCACCGGGTGCTGGTGCTCGACGACGTGCTGGCCACCGGCGGCACCGCCGAGGCCACGCTCGACCTGGTGGAACGGGCCGGTGGCACGGTCTCCGGGTTCACCGTCCTGCTGGAGCTGGGCTTCCTCGGGGGGCGGGAACGTCTCGCCCCGCGCCCGGTCCATGCCCTGTTGACCCTTTGACCCCGTCCGCCGGTCCGGTCGGTCGGCACGGACCGTCCGGTGGAGCGGTGGCGTACCCTGCTGGCGGGTAGCATTGCCCTTTGCCTGACCCGGCGGGCGCCCGTCCGCCGGCGGCGGAGGCCGCCGGGGCGCAGCCCCCGGTGACCGGCGCGGAACAACACCGGCCCCCGGGTCGGTTGGACCAGACGTCGGCCGGACGGCCGACGCATCCCGGCGAACGGTGAGGAGGCCGGTGTCCCACGATGTCGTCCCTCCGGTGGAGGGCACGGTGCACCCGACAGGCGACGCGGACGGCTCGGTGACCGAGCGCAGCGGCAACCCGCCGGCCCGGTCGACCGGCGCCACCGACGGCACGCCGGACGCGACGGCCGACGGCGGCGCGGTCGTGGTGCCGTTCCCCACCGACGGTGACCCCACGTCCAGCGGCGGCTTCGCCCTCTCCAACGCGCCCACCGGCCGGCGGGTGCGCGCGCGGCTGGCGCGGTTCAACGCCCCCTGGCAGACCTCGCAGGTCAGCGAGGTGCTGGAGCCGCTGATCTCCGCCCACCGCGACGCCCATCCCAAGGCCGACGCCCGGCTGCTCCAGCGCGCCTTCGACACCGCCGCGCGCTGGCACTCGGGGCAATATCGCAAGTCCGGCGACCCCTACATCACCCACCCGCTGGCGGTGGCGACGATTCTGGGCAACCTGGGCATGGACACCACCACGCTGGTGGCGGCGCTGCTGCACGACACGATCGAGGACACCGAATACACCCTCGACGCGATGCGCGCCGACTTCGGTGGCGAGGTCGCGTTGCTCGTCGACGGCGTGACCAAGCTCGACAAGGTGAAGCTCGGCGACGCGGCGAAGGCGGAAACCATCCGCAAGATGGTCGTGGCCATGGCGAAGGACCCTCGGGTCCTGGTGATCAAGCTGGCCGACCGGCTGCACAACATGCGGACGCTGACCTTCCTGCCCCGCCCCAAGCAGGAGCAGAAGGCCAAGGAGACGCTGGAGATCCTCGCTCCGCTGGCGCACCGCCTCGGTATGAACACGATCAAGTGGGAGCTGGAGGATTTGGCCTTCGGCACGCTGTTCCCGAAGCGGTTCGAGGAGATCAACCGGCTGATCGGGGAGCACCAGCCGCAGCGCGAGGCGCTGCTGCGCCAGGTGACCCAGAAGGTGCAGACGGACCTGAAGGCCGCCAAGATCAAGGCGGAGACCACCGGGCGGCCGAAGCACCTCTACTCGATCTACCAAAAGATGATCGTGCGGGGTCGCGACTTCAACGACATCTACGACCTGGTGGGCGTGCGGATCCTGGTCGACACGGTGCGTGACTGCTATGCGGCGTTGGGCGTCATCCACGCCAACTGGCAGCCGGTGCCGGGCCGGTTCAAGGACTACATCGCCATGCCCAAGTTCAACATGTACCAGTCGTTGCACACGACGGTCATCGGGCCCACCGGCAAGCCGGTGGAGATGCAGATCCGCACCTACGCGATGCACCGCACCGCCGAGTTCGGCATCGCCGCGCACTGGAAGTACAAGGAGCACAAGGGCACCCAGGTGGTGGGCCCGCCGGCGCACATCGACGAGATGACCTGGCTGCGGCAGCTGCTGGACTGGCAGCGCGAGGCGGCCGACCCGAGCGAGTTCCTGGACGCGCTGCGCTTCGACCTGTCCAGCCAGGAGGTGTACGTCTTCACCCCGAAGGGTGACGTCATCCCGCTGCCGACCGGCTCGACGCCCGTCGACTTCGCGTACGCGGTGCACACCGAGGTCGGGCACAAGTGCATCGGCGCGCGGGTCAACGGCAAGCTGGTGCCGCTGGAGTCGACGCTGTCCAACGGCGACGTGATCGAGATCTTCACGTCGAAGTCCGACACGGCCGGCCCGACGCAGGACTGGCTGGGCTTCGTCAAGAGCCCCCGGGCGCGGACGAAGATCCGGCAGTACTTCAACAAGGAGCGGCGCGAGGAGGCGATCGAGGCAGGCAAGGACGCGATCGTCAAGGCCATGCGCAAGCAGGGCATGCCGTTGCAGCGGATGCTCACCTCGGACGCGCTGATGGCGATCGCCCGGGACCTGCATCTCGCGGACGTGGCCTCGCTCTACGCGGCGGTCGGCGACAGCCAGGTCTCCGCGCAGTCGGTGGTGCAGAAGCTGATGGCCTCCTACGGCGGCGAGGAGGGCGCGGCGGAGGACATCGCCGAGACCGCCGTCGCCACCCGGCCGCCGCGCAGCCGGCAGAGCAGCGCCGACCCGGGCGTGGTGGTCCGGGGCGTCAGCGACGTCTGGATCAAGCTGGCCCGCTGCTGCACCCCGGTGCCGCCGGACTCGGTGTTCGGCTTCGTGACCCGCTCCGGCGGGGTCAGCGTGCACCGCGACGACTGCGCCAACGCCGAGGACCTGCGGGCGCAGCCCGAGCGGGTGGTCGAGGTGAGCTGGAAGCTGACCTCGGCCTCCACGTTCCTGGTCGCCATCCAGGTGGAGGCGCTCGACCGGCACAAGCTGCTCGCCGACGTCACCCGGGTGCTCTCCGAGGAGCGGGTCAACATCCTCTCCGCGACGGTCACCACCACCCGCGACCGGGTGGCGGTGAGTCGGTTCAGCTTCGAGATGGCCGACCCGAAGCACCTCGGGCACCTGCTGGCAGCGGTGCGCAAGGTCGATGGCGTCTTCGACGCCTACCGGGTCACCTCGGGGGCCTGAGCGCACACGGGAAGCGCCCGCCGGATCGATCCGGCGGGCGCTTTCCCGTGTGATCGGGGACGTCAGCCCTGGATGTCGCTCATCGTCACCTTGGTCATGACGATCTCCTTCTTCGGGTGACCGCCACCGGCCTGCTTGGCGAAGGCGCCGTCGTCACCGGCCGCGGCGACCTGCTTCACCACGTCCATGCCGCCCGTGATGGTGCCCAGCACCGTGTAGTTCGGGTCGAGCTGCGAGTCGCCGTAGACGATGAAGAACTGGCTGCCGGTGCTGCCCGACTGGCCGGAGTTGGCCATCGCGATGACGCCCTCCGGGTACGGCGGACGCTTGTTGGTGGGCAGGTTCTCCTCGGCCAGGTTGTAGCTCGGCCCGCCGGTGCCGTCGGTGTCCCGCCAGCCCTTGCCGGTGGCGCTCGGGTCGCCGCACTGCAGCACCTTGATGCCCTCGGTCACCAGCCGGTGGCACTTGGTGTTGTCGAAGAAGCCCTTGCTCGCCAGGTGGGTGAAGCTGCCGGCGGTGCAGGGCACTGCGGCCCGGTCGAGCTTGGCGGTGATCGGACCCAGGTTGGTGTCGATCGTCATCGTCTGGCTGCCCTTGTTCGCCTGCTGCGCCGGCGGCAGCCCGACGTCCTTGATCTGCGCCGGGCGGCCCTCCTTGGGTACCTCGGTGTAGACGCACTGGACGAAGCCGGCGGCGGCGCCTGCCTGCTTCTCGTCGTCGTCGTCGCCGAGCGACGTGGCGAGCCAGACCGTGCCGGCCACGACGAGCACCAGCACGGCAGCGGCGCCGACGATAGCCTGCGTCTGCCGGCGCTTACGGGCCCTGCCGGACCGCTCGGCCATCTCCCGCTCGAGCCGGGCCCGCGCCGCCGCCCGCTGGCGGTCTCTCGTGGACGTCACGCTCACTCCTCACCTGCTGTGTATCGGAAGGCGGCGGCCACGCGCCGCCGAGTCAACGGTGGATCAACCGGCGCTGGGGCTGCTCGCCGGCGCGGCCGTCGGGTCGCCGACGGTCAGGCTCTGGATCACCACGTCCGTCTTCGGCTTGACCTTGGCGCCGTCGCCGTTGTCGACGGTCGGCAGCGCGCCGATCTTCTCCACCACGTCCAGCCCGCCGCTGACCTTGCCGACCACGCTGTAGGCCGGCTTGGCCGGGTTGAAGTCCTTGAAGAAGATCAGGAACTGGCTGCCGTTGCTGCCGGGCGGGTTGCCGATCATGGCGACCGTGCCCTTCGGGTACGCCGGCGGCTGCCCCGGGGCCGGCGAGGCCGACGGGCTGGGCTCGGGCGCGGTGGGGACGTTCTCGTCGTAGAACGAGTAGGTCGGGCCGCCGATCCCGGTGCCGCTCGGGTCGCCGCAGCGCAGCGCGCCCTCGGTGATGATCTCGTGGCACTTGGTGTCGTCGTAGAAGGACCTGCTCGCCAGGTGGGCGAGGCTCGCGCCGCCGCACGGCGCGGCGGCCAGGTCCAGGTCGACGGTGATCGGCGCACCCTGGTTGGTGGTGATCGTCATCGGTCGGATGCCCGAGGTGGGCAGGTCCTTGGTGGCCGGCGTGCCGACGTCCTTGAGGTTGCTGTTCGCGGCGCCGTCCTGCGGGGTCCAGAGGCAGGTGTCCTCGGCGGCCTGCTTCTTCGGCTCCGAGTCGAACGCGCCGAGCGCCCAGGCCGAGCCGGCCACGATCAGCGCCAGCACCACGGCCGCGCCCACACCGGCCTGGATCTGCCGGCGGCGCTTCGCGGCCGCGGCCCGCCGGGCGAGTTGCCGGTCGAGCTTGGCACGCGCCAGTTTGCGCTGTCGGTCCCTGCTGGAAGCCACCGGTGCTCCCCTTCCTCTGCCTGATCGTCGCGGCGTCCCGGGCGCTGCCCGCCGCCGGGGGCGGGGTGCGCCACGCCACACGCCCGCCAGAGTGTACGGGTACGGACTGTGAATGTGGTGTACGAGGTCCCGCCTGCGCTTATCGGACGTTGTCACTGGGCCGGCTGGGGCCGGTGGGTCGGTGCGGGCGAAAGCGGCTCGCCGGTACGACTAGGCTGCTGGGCGAGGACGACGACCGGACGGAGAGGGGACGGACGTGCTCGTGGCGGGCTTTCCCGCGGACGCCTTCGGCACCAACTGCTATGTGGTGGCGACCGCTCCGGGGGAGCAGTGCGTGGTGGTCGACCCCGGCATCGGGGTGCTCGACCGGCTCGACGCCGTGCTCGCCGAGCACCGCCTGCACCCGGCCGCCGTGCTGCTCACCCACGGCCACCTCGACCACACCTTCTCGGTCGCGCCGGTCTGCGGCGCGCGGGGCATCGCCGCCTACGTCCACCCGGAGGACCGGGAGCTGCTGGCCGACCCGGCCAAGGCGCTCTCCATGGATCTCACCGCGCTGTTCGGCGGACGGCTGCCCTACGCCGAACCGGACGACGTGGCCGAGCTGACCGACGGCGCGACGCTGTCGCTGGCCGGGCTGGAGATCACCGTCGACCACGCCCCCGGCCATACCGGCGGGTCGGTGCTGTTCCGGATGCCCGGCGGCGGCTCGCCCTGGGAGGCCGAGGAGATCTGCCTCTCCGGTGACGTGCTGTTCGCCGGCTCGATCGGCCGCACCGACCTGCCGGGCGGCAGCATGCCCCGCATGCTGGCCAGCCTCCGGGAGAAGGTTCTCCCGCTGGCCGACGACACCGTCGTCCTGCCCGGCCACGGTCCGCAGACCACCGTCGGCCGCGAGCGCGCGACCAACCCCTACCTCCTCGAGGTGGCGGGCACCGGCGACGCGCGCCCGGCCGCACCCACCCGCGGCCTGTAGCCGCCCGTGACACCCCGCGCGGTCCGCGCGGGATCAAGGAGTACGCCATGAGCAAGCCCACGCCCATCTCCGGCTTCCCCGAGTGGACGCCGGCGCAGCGGATGATCGAGCAGTTCGTGCTGGACCGGATCCGCGCCACGTTCGAGCTGTACGGCTTCGCGCCGCTGGAGACCCGTTCGGTCGAGCCGCTGGACCAGTTGCTGCGCAAGGGGGAGACCTCGAAGGAGGTCTACCTGCTGCGCAGGTTGCAGGCCGACGCCGACGGCCCGGCCGGCGACGACGCGCTCGGCCTGCACTTCGACCTGACCGTGCCGTTCGCCCGCTACGTGCTGGAGAACGCCGGCAAGCTCCAGTTCCCGTTCCGGCGCTACCAGATCCAGAAGGTGTGGCGGGGCGAGCGCCCGCAGGAGGGCCGCTACCGGGAGTTCCTCCAGGCCGACATCGACATCGTCGACCGGGACACGCTGCCGCCCCACTACGAGGCGGAGATGCCGCTGGTGGTCGGCGACGCGCTGCGGTCGCTGCCGATCCCGCCGGTGCGGATCCAGGTCAACAACCGCAAGATCTGCGAGGGCTTCTACCGGGGCGTCGGGCTGACCGACCCGATGGCGGCGTTGCGCGCCGTCGACCGGCTGGATCGGATCGGCCCGGCGGGCGTGGCCGACCTGCTGGCCGAGACCGCCGGGGCGAGCGAGGCGCAGGCCAAGGCGTGCCTGGCCCTCGCGGAGATCGCCGCGCCGGACGCCTCGTTCGCCGACGCGGTGCGCGCCCTCGGGGTGAGCGACCCGCTGCTCGACGAGGGCATCGCGGAGCTGACCGCGGTGATGGAGACCGCCGCCGCGCACGCGCCCGGCCTCTGCGTCGCCGACCTGCGCATCGCCCGCGGTCTGGACTACTACACCGGCACCGTCTACGAGACGCAGATGGTCGGCTACGAGCGGTTCGGCTCGATCTGCTCCGGCGGCCGGTACGACAACCTGGCCAGCTCCGGCAACGTTCGCTTTCCGGGTGTGGGCATCTCGATCGGGGTGACCCGGTTGCTCGGCCTGCTCTTCGGCGCCGACGCGCTGTCGGTGTCCCGGTCGGTGCCGACCTGCGTGCTGGTCGCGGTCACCGCCGAGGAGGAGCGCGCGGCCAGCGACGCGGTCGCGGCGGCGCTGCGCTCGCGGGGGGTGCCGACCGAGGTGTCGCCGTCCGCGGCGAAGTTCGGCAAGCAGATCCGCTACGCCGAGCGGCGCGGCATCCCGTACGTCTGGTTCCCCGGCGCGGACGGCGACGAGGTGAAGGACATCCGCTCCGGCGAGCAGGTGGCCGCGTCGGCGGGCGAGTGGATGCCGCCGAGGGCGGACCTGTCGCCGCTGGTCGCCGGCACTGGCGTCTGACGACGATTCGACCTACGGTGGCGTAAGTTACGCCACCGTAGGGAGAACGTCGTGACCGTGCTCAGCCAGACCGCCCTGCTCGTCGAACTCGAGCCCGTGGTCGAGAAGAACCTCGACCGGCACCTGTCGCTGGCGAAGGAGTGGTTCCCGCACGAGTACGTGCCGTGGAGCGCCGGGCGCACGTTCGACGGGCCGCTCGGCGGCGAGGCGTGGTCGGAGACCGACTCCACCATCCCCGACGTGGCGCGCACGGCGCTGATCGTCAACCTGCTCACCGAGGACAACCTGCCCTCCTACCACCACGAGATCGCCACCCTGTTCGGGCGCGACGGCGCGTGGGGCACCTGGGTGCACCGCTGGACCGCCGAGGAGGGCCGACACGGCACCGCGATCCGGGACTATCTCACGGTCACCCGGGCGGTCGACCCGGTGGCGCTGGAGCGGGCCCGGATGGTGCACATGGCCGCCGGCTACCGCAACGTCCACGACGACGAGGTGCTGCACTCGCTGGCGTACGTGTCGTTCCAGGAGTTGGCCACCCGCATCTCGCACCGCAACACCGGCCGGGCCACCGGCGACCCGGCCTGCGAGGCGTTGCTGGCCCGGGTGGCGGCGGACGAGAACCTGCACATGGTCTTCTACCGCAACCTGCTCGCCGCGGCGTTCGAGCTGGCGCCGAGCCAGGCCATGCGGGCGGTCGCCGACGTGCTGGCCGACTTCCAGATGCCCGGGGTCGGCATCGACGGCTTCGCCCGCAAGTCGGTGGCGATCGCCCTGGCCGGCATCTACGACCTGCGCCAGCACCGCGACGAGGTGGTGATGCCGGTGCTGCGCCAGTGGAACCTGTTCGAGGTGACCGGCCTGACCGCCGACGGCGAGACCGCCCGCGACCAGATCGCCGCCCACCTGGACACCCTGGAGACCCAGGCGTCCCGCTTCGAGGACCGCCGCGCCGCCCGCGCCGCCCGCCTGACCCCCACCCCCTGACCCCCGTCCCGCCCCGGCGATCTTGCACTTACTGCCCCGGCAAAAGACGTGATCCAGACATTCGGTGGGCCGAAAGTGCAAGATCGTGCGCGTGGACGTGGGCTTGGGCGTGGGTCAGGCGGGGGGAGTGAGGGGGAACAGGAGGCACGAGGAGGTGGCGTGGGCGACCAGGCGGTTCATGGGGTCGGTCAGGCGGGCCTCGGCGAGGGCGGTGCGGCGGCCGCGTTGCAGCACGGTGCCCTCGCAGCGCAGGGTGCCACTGGCGACGGTGACCGGGCGCAGGAACTTCACGTTGAGGTCGAGCGAGGTGTAGCCGACGCCGGCGGGCAGCGTGGTGTGCACCGCGCAGCCGGCGGCGGTGTCCAGCAGTGTGGAGAGCACGCCGCCGTGCACCGTGCCGAGCGGGTTGTAGTGGAACTCCTGCGGCAGCAGTTCGACGACGACGCGGCCCTCGTCGGCCTCCATCCGGGCGATGTCGATGAGGCTGGTGATCGGCGGGGCGGCCAGCTCGCCCGCGATCATCGCGCGCATCAGCTCCAGGCCGCCCCGCCGGCCCACGTGGGCGGCGCCGGCGACCGGGTCGGACCAGGTGAACGTGCGGCTGCGCTCCTGCGTCTCTGTCATGGACTCAGCCTCGCAGCGCGTTGCTGAGTCTGTCAATCAGACCTAGCCTGGTCGGCATGAGACCCGCGGCACTGGACTGGTCGGTGGAGAACTGCACCATCGCGCGCGCCATGGAGATCCTCGGCGAGCGGTGGACCGTGGTCGTGCTCCGCGAGGTGTTCAGCGGCGTGCGCCGCTTCGACGACATGCGGGTACGCACCGGCGTCCCGCGCCAGGTGCTGACCAACCGGCTGTCGATGCTGGTGGAGCGCGGGGTGTTGCGACGGGAGCCGTACCGGGAGCCGGGCAGCCGGGAGCGGCACGAATACCGGCTGACCGAGATGGGCCTGGACCTGTGGCCGGTGCTCGTCGCGCTGCTCGGCTGGGGCGACCGCCATCTCGCCGACCCGGAGGGCGCCCCGTTGACCGTGGCGCACCGCGACTGCGGTGGCGAGGTACGGGTGGTGCTGCGCTGCGCCGAGGGGCACGAGGTGACACAACCGCGCCACGTGGTGCCGCGCCCCGGCCCGGGGGCCCGCCGCCGCGCCTGAACGGGGCCGCGACGGCTCTGACACCCGGTGACGATCTTGTTGCTCGGGTGTTACATCCGGTGGCGGTGTGAATCCGGGCAAACACATGTCTTGCTTACGATCTTAAATATGTGAATACTTTGGTCAGCCCGGACGGTTTCCCCAGGTCGACCGGGTTGTCCTCGGGCGTTCCCCCATGACAGCGCCCGTTCACCCCCATTCGGAGGTTGTTACATGCGACCCACGAGGTCCACGCTCCGTCGCGCCGCCGCCATCGCCGTCGCCGGCACCCTGGTCTCCGGTTCCCTGCTCGGCGCACCCGCCCAGGCGGCCCCGTCGCCCGCCTCACCCGACGCCGCCGCCGGCCTCGTCGCCAAGCTCGGCGACCGCGCGGCCGGCACGTACGCCGACGCCAGCGGCAAGATGGTCGTCACGGTGACCGACGCCGCGGCCGCCCGCCAGGTGCACGCCGCCGGCGCCGTTCCGAAGCTCGTCACCCGCGGCGCCAACCAGCTCAGGGCCGCCACCAGCGAGCTGGAGCGCTCCGCCAAGATTCCGGGCACCGCCTGGTGGACCGACGCGACGACCAACCAGGTCGTCGTCTCCGTCGACAGCACCGTCACCGGCGCCAAGCTGGAGCGCGTCAAGGCCGCGGCCGCCCGCACCGGTGGCGCGGTCCGCATCGAGGCCGAGGCCGGCACGCTGACCACCCGGATCTCCGGTGGCCAGGCCATCTACACCGGTGGCTACCGCTGCTCGCTCGGCTTCAACGTGCGCAGCGGCTCGACCTACTACTTCCTCACCGCCGGGCACTGCACCAACCTCGGCTCGACCTGGTACTCGAACTCCGGCCAGACCTCCGTGCTGGGCAGCCGGGCCGGCACCAGCTTCCCGGGCAACGACTACGGCATCGTGCGCTACACCAGCAGCGTGTCCCACCCCGGCAACGTCTACCTCTACAACGGCAGCTACCAGGACATCACCACCGCCGGCAACGCCTACGTCGGCCAGTCGGTCCGGCGTTCCGGCAGCACCACCGGCCTGCGCAGCGGCACCGTCTCGGCCACCAACGCGACGGTCAACTACGCCGAGGGCAGCGTCTCCGGCCTGATCCGCACCAACGTCTGCGCCGAGGGTGGCGACAGCGGCGGCTCGCTCTTCGCCGGCAGCACCGCGCTCGGCCTCACCTCCGGCGGCAGCGGCAACTGCTCCTCCGGGGGCACCACCTACTTCCAGCCCGTCACCGAGCCGCTCAGCGTCTACGGCGTGAGCGTCTACTGATCTGCACCCCACGAACGGGCCGCCGGGCGACCGGCGGCCCGTTCCGCGTGTACGGGCCGCCCGACGGGTACGCCTCGACGGGTGCCGGGGAGCCGACCGGCCCGCCCTGACAGAATGCTCCGGAGCAGTCGTGGACCAGATGAGGAGTCGCCAGCCGTGATCCGTACCCACAATGCCGGAAGCCTGCGCGCCGCGGACGCCGGCTCGACGGTGACGCTCGCCGGGTGGGTGGCCCGCCGGCGCGACCACGGCGGTGTCATCTTCGTCGACCTGCGCGACGCCTCCGGCGTCGTGCAGGTGGTCTTCCGCGAGGAGGACGCGCACGCGCTGCGCAACGAGTTCTGCGTCAAGGTCACCGGCGAGGTGACCCGCCGCCCCGGCGGCAACGAGAACCCCGAGCTGCCGACCGGCGAGGTCGAGGTGACCGCCGCCGCGCTGGAGGTGCTCTCCGAGGCCGCGCCGCTGCCGCTGCCGGTGGACGACCAGGTCGAGGCCGGCGACGACATCCGGCTCAAGTACCGCTACCTGGACCTGCGCCGGGGCGGCCCGGCGAAGGCGATGCGGCTGCGCTCGAAGGCCAACCAGCTCGCCCGCGCCGTGCTGCACGAGCGGGACTTCCTGGAGATCGAGACGCCGACGCTGACCCGCTCCACCCCGGAGGGCGCGCGCGACTTCCTGGTCCCGGTGCGTTTGCAGCCCGGCAGTTGGTACGCGCTGCCGCAGTCGCCGCAGCTGTTCAAGCAGCTTCTCATGGTCGGCGGGATGGAGCGCTACTACCAGATCGCCCGCTGCTACCGGGACGAGGACTTCCGCGCCGACCGGCAGCCGGAGTTCACCCAGCTCGACATCGAGATGTCGTTCGTCACCGAGGACGACGTGATCGACCTCGGCGAGGCGATCGTCGCGTCGCTCTGGAAGGACCTGGCCGGGCACGAGATCAGCCGGCCGATCCCGCGGATCACCTGGCACGACGCGATGGCCCGCTACGGCTCCGACAAGCCGGACCTGCGCTACGGCGTGGAGCTGACCGAGCTGACCGACTACCTGCGCGGGACCGCGTTCCGGGTGTTCGCCGGCGCGATCGACGCGGGCGGCTACGTCGGCGCGGTGGTCATTCCGGGCGGCGCGAGCCAGACCCGCAAGGAGTTGGACGGCTGGCAGGACTGGGCCAAGGCGCGCGGCGCGCGCGGCCTGGCGTACGTGGTGCTCGACGCGGAGACCGGCGAGGCGCGCGGGCCGGTGGCGAAGAACCTGTCCGAGGAGCACCTGGGCGGGCTGGCCGACGCGGTCGGCGCGAAGCCCGGCGACGCGGTCTTCTTCGCCGCGAGCACGAACACCCGGGAGGCGCAGGAGTTGCTCGGCGCGGCCCGGATCGAGATCGCCAAGCGGGCCGGGCTGGTCGACGAGAGCGCCTGGGCGTTCTGCTGGGTGGTCGACGCGCCGATGTTCGAGCGGACCGACGAGGGCGGCTGGACCGCCGTGCACCACCCGTTCACCTCGCCGAACGCGGAGTGGGTGGACCGGTTCGAGGAGGCGCCGGACCGGGCGCTGGCCTACGCGTACGACATTGTCTGCAACGGCAACGAGATCGGCGGCGGCTCGATCCGTATCCACCGGGGCGACGTGCAGCAGCGGGTGTTCGACCTGCTCGGCATCACCCCGGACGAGGCGCAGGACAAGTTCGGCTTCCTGCTGGAGGCGTTCAAGTACGGCGCCCCGCCGCACGGCGGCATCGCGTTCGGCTGGGACCGGGTGTGCATGCTGCTGGCCGGCGCGGACTCGATCCGCGAGGTGATCGCGTTCCCGAAGACGCGCGGCGGCTTCGACCCGCTGACCGGCGCGCCGACGCCGATCACCGGGCAGCAGCGCGCGGAGGCGGGCATCGACGCCAAGCCGAAGGCGCCGGCCGCGCCGCACGCCGGCACCGCCGGTCCGGCCGCGCCGGTGGCCGACCCGACCTGATCCTCGCGTCGCCGAAGGGCCCGCGTCATGATGACGCGGGCCTTTTCGATCATCAGGGGGGACGGAATGAACCTGCTCGTGGTGGGTGCCAGCGGTTTTCTCGGCGCGGAGGTGTGCCGGCAGGCGGTCGCCGCCGGGCACCGGGTGGTCGGCACCTACCACTCGGTCGCCGTCGCGGTGCCGGGCGTCGCGTCGCGCCGGCTCGACGTGACCGACCGCGCCGCCGTGCGCGCGCTGCTGACCGGGGTACGCCCCGACGCCGTGGTCAGCACCCCGTACCGCTTCGACGACTGGGCGGTCACCGCCGACGGGGCGGGCCACGTGGCGTCCGCCGCCGCCGGGGTGGGCGCGCGGCTGGTGCACCTGTCCAGCGACGCGGTGCACGCCGGGCGTCCCGAGCCGTACGCCGACGCCGAGGCGCCCACGCCGGTGTATCCGTACGGGGCGGCGAAGGCGGCGGCCGAGACGGCGGTGCGGGCGGTCGATCCGGCAGCCCTGCTGGTGCGGACCTCGCTGATCCTGGGGGAGGGCAGCAGGCAGATCCAGCGCTGCCGGGACGCGCTCGTCGGCCGGGCCACCTTGTTCAGTGACGAGATCCGCTGCCCGGTCGACGTCACCGACCTGGCCGCGGCGGTGCTGGAGCTGCTGCCGACCGACCTGGCCGGCCCGCTCAACGTGGCCGGTCCGGACGAGGCCAGCCGCGCCGACGTCGGGCGGCTGCTGGCCCGCCGGCTCGGCGTCGACCCGGCCGGGCTGCACACCACCACCACGGTCGCCGCGGGCCTGCACCGTCCCGTCGAGGTACGCCTCGACTCCGCCCGCGCGGCAAGCCTGCTCCGGACCCGCCTGCGCGGCGTCGCCGAACTGTTCGGCTGAGCCTCACCGGTTGCACAGTTTCTTTGCACGGGTCTTGTGCACAGCAACTGTGCACAGATATTGTGCATTGCATGGAGAGTGAACCGACCCGTCCCGAGCCGCGCCGCGTCCGCCTCGACCACCAGCAGGTGCGGGTGCTGGCGCATCCGCTGCGGATGCGCCTGGTCGGCGCGCTGCGGGTGAACGGGCCGTCCACCGCCACCCGGCTGGCCGAGCTGCTCGACACCAACACCGGCGCGACCAGCTACCACCTGCGCCAGCTCGCCGAGGTCGGCATGGTGGTCGAGGACCCCGACCTGGGCACCGGCCGGCAGCGCTACTGGCGCGCCGCGCACGAGGTCACCCAGTGGGAGGCCAGCGACTACGACGACGACCCGGACGCCCGTGCCGCCATCGAGTGGATCGAGGCGGACTACATCCGCTTCTTCAGCCACCACGCCGAACGGTGGGCGGCCCGGCGGCACGAGTGGTCTCCGGCCTGGCGCGACGCGTTCGGCATGGGCGACTTCTTCATGCGCATCCCGGCCACCCGCCTGGAGGCGATCAAGGCGGAGGTGTTCGCGCTCTTCGAACGCCACCGCGACGAGACCGACCCCGACGACCCCGACGGCGAGCTGGTGCAGCTCTACCTCGCCGCCTTCCCGCTGAGCCCGGTCCTGCCACCCGCCGAGGAGAAGCCGTGAGCGCCCTGTCCGTACGCCAGGTCCGGTTCCGTTACCTCACGCTCTACGGCCTGCGCTGGCTGCCCGGCGGCCTGCTGATGACCGTGATGATCCTGCTGCTGCAGGAGCGCGGGCTGTCGCTGTCGCAGATCGGCCTGGTCGCCACCGCGCAGGGCCTGGTGGTGCTGGCGCTGGAGCTGCCCACCGGCGGGCTCGCCGACGCGCTCGGCCGCAAGCCGGTGCTGCTGGTGGCCTGGGCGGTCGCGCTCGTCTCCCTGGCGCTGATGGCGGTGGCCGACTCGTTCTGGATGTTCTTCCTGGTCTGGGCGTTGCAGGGCGTCTACCGGGCGCTCGACAGCGGCCCGCTGGAGTCCTGGTACGTCGACGCCACCCTGGCGGCCGACCCGGACGCCGAGTACGAGCGGGGCCTGGGCTGGGCCGGCACCGTCGTCGGGGTCGCCATCGGCACCGGCGCGCTGCTCGGCGGCGGCCTGGTCGCGCTCGGCCCGGTCGGCCCGGTCAGCGCGCTGACCCTGCCGGTGCTCGTCGCCGCCGTGCTCCAGGGAGTCTCGATCGTGGCGCTGCTGCTGCTCATGACCGAGCAGCGGCCCGCCTCGGGCCCGGCCGCGCTGCGCGCCTCGGTGGTGGAGGCGCCCCGGATTGTCGGCCAGGCCGTCGGCCTGCTCCGCCGCAACCGGGTGCTGCTGGCGCTGGTCTCGGTCGAGCTGTTCTGGGGCTTCGGCATGGTCACCTTCGAGTCGCTGCTGCCGGTGCGACTCTCCGAGGTCGTCGGTGACGCCGACCGGGCGGCGACCCTGCTCGGCCCCGCCGGCACCGCCGCCTGGCTGGCCAACGCGGCCGGCGCCGCGCTGACGCCGTTCCTGCTGCGCCGGCTGGGCGCCGCGCCGGCCGCCGCGCTGATGCGGGTGCTCCAGGGCGTGACAGTGGTCGGCATGGGCCTGCTCGCCGGCCCGATCGGCGTGCTGATCGCCTACCTGGCCTGCTACGCCGTGCACGGCGCGTCGAACCCGCTGCACATGGGGCTGCTGCACCGGCAGGTCGACGGGCCGTACCGAACCAGCGTGCTGTCACTGAACTCGATGATGGGCCAGCCGGCCGGGGCGCTCGGCGCGGTGGTGCTGACCGCACTGGCGGACGCCACCAGCGTCGGCATCGCCATGCTGGTCGGCGCCGGGATGCTGGCCGTGGCCGCGCCGCTCTACCTGCCGGCCTGGCGCGCCAACCGGGCCGCGGCGCGGTCCGATGCGGCGCGGTCCGAAACCGACCCGGTCCTCGCGACCGGTCCCGACGGGAGCCTCACCGGCCCCGGCCCGGTGGCGGTCCCGGTGGCGGCGCGATCCGCCGGTGCCGGTGCGGCGGACCCGTCCACCTGATGGATGGCACGTCACCCGGCACCCGGGCGACAGGGTCGCCGGTGCCGACAAACGTGATGACGTGGGCGAGTCACGCCGGACACCGGGGCACGGGCCGCTGATCCACCCACGCCATCAAGTTCGTAGTGACCCGGACGCCTACCCGGCGACCTCCGTCGAGCGGCCGGCTTGCGCCACCCGCCGGGCCCCCGCCACGCCGCCAACCAGTGCCCGTCGCACGCCGCTGAGTCCCCAACCTCGGAGCCAGGAGCGGCCGGGCCTCCGGCGCGTGGCCGGGCGGCGCTCAGCCGAGGCGGACGGTGACTCGCGGCGCGGTGCCGGTGAAGCCGAGCCGGCGGTAGAGCCGGATCGCGCCGACGTTGACCGGGTAGACGCCCAGCGCCACGTGGTCGTACCGGGCGAACAGGGCACGGGTCATGCCGGCGGTCAGCGCGGCGCCCAGCCCTCTGCCGCGATGCCCCGGCGCTACGGCCAGCCCGGCCAGGAAGCCGATGTCCCCCCGGCTGCGGTCGGCGCCGCAGGCGGACCGACCGCGCCGCCGGCCGACCACTCACCCGGAGGGAGCAGCCAACCCACCGCACCGTCGCGCCGCCAGCCCCGCGCGACCTCGTCGTCGCGCCGGAGCGCGTGCCGGGCGTACGGGTGATGGCCGGCCGCCGCGAGCAACGCCTCCCGCCCGGTCAGCACCGGGTCGGCAGTGATCATGCCGCCAGCCTACGAGAGGACCAGTCATGACACCGATCCGCTCCGTCCGCCCGGTCCACCTGCCCGGGCCCCGGTGCGCACTGCGCGAATGGACCGCCGCGGACGCGCCCGTCCTGCACGCGTTCCTGACCGAGCCCGCCGTGGCCGACGGCTTGCTGGACGACGAGACGCCCACCCCGGAGGCGGTCCGCGCCGCGTTGGCGGCGTGGCGGGAGGCGGCCGCCGCAGAGCCGCGTCCGGAGTACCGGCTGGCCGCGGTCGACGGCGACCGGCTGGTCGGCCTCGGCGGGCTCGCCGTGACCTCGGTCGAGCACCGGCGCGGTGAGATCGGCTATGCCGTGCGGACCGCGAGCTGGGGTGCCGGCCTCGGCACGGAGATCACCCGGCTGCTCCTAGATCTCGCGTTCACGCAGGTGGGGCTGCACCGGGTGGAGGCCACCACGCGACCCGACAACGTCGCCTCCCGCCGGGTGTTGGAAAAGGCCGGGTTGCGACCGGAGGGGGTGAGCCGGGACCACCTGCTGGTCCGCGGCGTCTGGCGGGACTCGGCCCGGTACGCGATTCTCGCCGCCGACCGGTTCCACGGTGGAGATTGACGAACAGACCGATCGGGTACATCCGTCGCCGACCTACTGGGAACCCCCACCGGAGGAACGACATGCTCGCCATTCTCGCGGCCATCGTGTTCGGCTTCGCGCTGCTGCTCGACTTCATGAACACCGACCTCGGCGCCCCGGATCTGTTCAGCACCTCGACCCTCATGCTGATCGGCTTCCTGCTGCTCTCGCTCTACCTCGCCGGGGTCGGCTCCGGCCCGCGCGGCGGCGGTGGCGGCCGCTGGTACCGGGGCCGCCGTCCGGGCCGCGGCTGACCGGAAACGACCACCCGGGTCGGGTCGGCGGCGTGATTCCGGCGCCGCCGGTCCGGCCCGGTACTGTTCTCGTGATGGAATCCGACGCCCTCTTCACCCTCGGCGAGCCCGCCGGCGCGCCCGCGGCCTCCGGCGGCGTCGACGGGTTCACCGCCGCTCGGGCGGATTCGCCGCTTCCGGTCCGGATGCGTCCGGCCGGCATCGACGAGCTGGTCGGGCAGGACCATCTGCTCGCCCCCGGCGCGCCGCTGCGCCAGCTGGTCGAGGGCGCGACGCCGATGTCGGTCATCCTCTGGGGGCCACCCGGCAGCGGCAAGACCACCATCGCCCACCTGGTGGCACGCGCCACCGACCGGCGCTTCGTGGCGATGTCCGCGCTGACCGCCGGGGTGAAGGACGTCCGGGCCGTCATCGAGACCGCGCGGCGGCAGCGCCGCTCCGGTGGCCCGCCGACCGTGCTCTTCATCGACGAGGTGCACCGGTTCAGCAAGACCCAGCAGGACTCCCTGCTCGCCGCCGTCGAGGACCGCACGGTGACCCTGCTCGCGGCGACCACGGAGAACCCCTACTTCTCGGTCATCTCGCCGCTGCTGTCCCGCTGCGTGCTGCTGACCCTCCAGGCACTCGGCGACGACGCCGTACGCGGGCTGCTCCGCCGCGCGGTGGCCGACGAGCGAGGGCTCGGCGGCACGCTGCTCCTCGCCGAGGAGGCGGAGGACCATCTGGTCCGGCTCGCCGGCGGCGACGTCCGTAAGGCGCTCACCGCGCTGGAGGCGGCGGCGGCCACCGCGACCGCCACGGGCGCCGACCGCATCGACCTGGCCGTCGCCGAGCAGGCGGTCGACGTGGCGGCCGTGCGCTACGACCGCGACGGCGACGCGCACTACGACGTCACCAGCGCCTTCATCAAGAGCATGCGTGGTTCGGACGTGGACGCCGCGCTGCACTGGCTGGCCCGGATGCTGGTGGCCGGCGAGGACGCCCGGTTCATCGCCCGCCGGATGGTGATCTTCGCCAGCGAGGACGTCGGCATGGCCGATCCGACCGCGCTGACCGTGGCCACCGCCGCGGCGCACGCGGTGGAATACGTGGGCCTGCCCGAGGCGCAGCTCAACCTGGCCCAGGCGGCCATCCATCTCGCCACCGCCCCGAAGTCGAACTCGGCCACCAGCGCCATCGGCGCGGCCGTCGCCGACGTACGCGCCGGTCGCGGCGGCCCGGTGCCGCGCGGGCTGCGCGACGCCCACTACGCCGGGGCACGTGGGCTCGGGCACGGGGCGGGCTACCGCTACCCGCACGACGACCACCGGGGGGTGGTCACCCAGCAGTACGCTCCGGACGATCTCGTCGGGACGGACTACTACCGGCCCAGCGGGCACGGCGCGGAGCGGGCGGTGGCCACCCGGTTGCCGGTGCTGCGCCGGATCGTGCGGGGGCTGCCGGCACCGGTGACGCGGGGGGAGGCCGGCGCGCCGGCAGCCGCGAACGGGGTCCGGGTGGGCGGCACCGAGCAGGTCGGCGGGGCGAGCGAGGGCGGCGGCGACGCCACCGAGGGGGGTCAGTAGTGATGGCGCGTGGTCCGGAGCGGCCGGCGGACGGCCCCGACGAGCGGCGCGATCCGAAGGCCAGGGGCCGCCGGTGGGGACGCGGCCGGGCCGAGGCCGAGCCGGAGCAGGCGCCGGCCGGCGAGGAGTTCGGCTGGATCGACGACCTGCGTACGGCCAAGCAACAGCGTGGCGGGCTCGGCCCGGAGGGGCCCGGGCCGGCCGCCGACGCGCCGGGCGCTCCGGCACCGCGACCCGGGGGCGCCTTCCCGCCCGGCCCGGCCCGGTCCGGCGCCGCTCCGTCGGGTCCGCCCGGCCCGGGTGCGCCACCGGTCGCTGGTGGGCCGACCCTGCCGCCGGACCGTCCCGGGCCGCGCACCGCGGCTCCTGGCGGGCCCGTGCCGGGTGCGGCCCGGCCGGGCGCGCAGCCGCCCGCCGGCGGCCGGCCGGGGCCGCAGCTCCCGACGACGTCGGGGCCGGGCGTCCCGCCGCCGGCCCCCGGGCGACCCGGACCACACTCTCCGACGACGGCGGGACCGGGCGCGCAGGCCCCGGGCCCCGGGCGTCCCGGACCGCAGTCCCCGGGAGCGGACCGGCCGGGGACGCCGCACTCGGCGACCGGCCGCTCCGGTCCGCCGCCGGCCGCCGGTCCGGCCGGTGCCGCACCGCAGGCTCCGGGCCGGCCGCACCCCGGGACCGCCGGTCGCCCCGGCGCGGCGATGCCACCGGTGAGCGCCCGCCCCGGCGTGGCGCCGCCCCCGGGTCCCGGTCGGCCCGGCGCCGAGATTCCGCCGGTGCCCGGTCGGCCACCCGGCGCCGAGATGCCGCCCGGTGGCCGACCGGACCACCGTGCGGCGGGTGCCCGGCGGGCTCCGGACGGGCCTGCGTCCGCGGTGCCACTCGCCCGGCCGGCCGGTCCGGACGGCGGCCCGCGCCGTCCCGTCGACGGGCCCTGGCCGGGCCTGGCCGAGCCGCCCCGGCCGGCTGGGCTGCCGCCCACGGACGGCCCGACCGGCCAGCAACCTCCGCTTCCGGGCCGCCCGGGCGGTTTCCGGGGCACGTCGCCGGCCGGTCCGGGAGCCGGACGACGCGGGCCCGACCGTGGGCCGGTGGAACCGGGCGGGGGCCGAGCGCCGTCCGGTGACCGCGACGACGCCCCGGTGGCGACCCCGCCCACCCCGCGCGGCCGGCACGGCGCGGAGACGCCCGAGGTCCACCCGGGGGGGGCCGGTCCGGCGGGTCGACCCACCACCGCCGGACGCCGCGCGCTGTCCGACGACTCCGGTGTCGGCCGGCGGGCCCGGCCCGACGACGACATGTCCGGCGTACGGCCGGTGTCCGGCGGCGGGCGGCGGACCCGCCCCGACGACGTGCCGACCGCCGGTGGCCACCGCTCCGCGCCCGGCGGTGTCGACGCCGCCGGACGAACCGCCCCCGGCACCGGCCGACGAGCCGCCCCGGAGCCGGACCGGCCGGCGGCCGTGCCGCGCAGCGGGAACGCCCCCGGCCTGCCCGGCGCGGCCGCGCCCGTCTCCGGCGGCCCGGTGGACGCGGCGGGCCCGCCTCCCTCCCGCCGCGAGTCCGGACGTGGCCGCCGCGCCGCGTCCGGCGACGGCGACCCCGGCGCCGACCCGGCCCGCACCCGGCGCCGGGCCGCCGACGACGCCGGCGAACCACGCCCGCAACGGCCGGAACGCCCCGCGGACTGGCTGCGGCAGGCCGGTCGCACGCCGCACACGGACCCCGCCATGCCGGCCGCCCGTCGGCCGGCCGGTCCGCCGGTGGACGAGCCGGCCGCCCGTCCCGCCGGTCACGGCCCGGCTGGCCGGGCCGGCGCGGCGGTGCCCCCGGTCCGTCCCGACCAGCCCGAACCGGGCAACCGTGCCGAGCCGCCCGGAGTAGCGGTCCCACCGGCCCGGAGCGCGCAGTCGGGTCCGCCCCGGGGCGCGGTGCGCCCGGGCGGGGCGCCGGCCGGCGTGGACCGCGCCGGTGGTGGCCCGGTCCGCCGCGGCGGACCGCCGGACGGTGACCGCACCGGCGCCGGTCCGGCCCGCGGCGGTGTGCCGTCCGCGGGTCCGGGCACGTCGGGCCCGCACGGCGACCCCGAGCGCAGTGGTGGCATCCCGGTCGGTGGCGGCCGTCCCGCCGACGATCCGACGCCGTCCGGTGGCCGTCCACCCGGCGTCGGGCGCGGCGCGCCTGGTCCGGCGAGCGCGCCGGTGCCGCGCGGTGCGTCCGCCGGGCCGGTACCGCACGGTGACGGCGCCGGGCCGGTGCCGCGTGGCGCGTCCAGCGGGCCGGTGGCGGCCCGGGCGGCGGGTGTGGCGCGTCCGGCAGTCCCAAAGGAGCAGACGAGCGGACGGGGCGTCACGACCACTCCGGATCCGGCCCGACCCGCTGCCACGGGTGCCGGCGCGCGGGCGGCCGCGGTCGTACCGCCGGCGGGAGAGCCCGCGGGGGCGCGACCCGGTGCGGGCGACGGAGCGGCACCGCGACCGGCCGGCCCCGACTCCGGCGACGCCGGCTCGGAGAGCGGCGGCCCGGGTGGCGCCCGCTCCGACCTGCGACGGCAGCTGCGCGAGCGGCGCCGGCTGCGGATGGCCGTGCTCGCCCTGGTCAGCCTCGTGCTGCTCGGGGCGGTGCCGCTCTACTTCGGGATGCGGACGCTCAGCCGTGACCCGGTCTTCGACACCCTCGACGCGCTCGACGTGCCGTCCTGGGCGGCGACGAAGACCGTCGACAACGTCAGCGGCAGCCGCTGGTGCCTGCAGGACTGCCGGCTGCGGGAGCGCGCGGTCGAGTCGGAGCAGGGCTGGAAGCAGACCGTCACCGTCTACGAGCAGGCGCTGGCCAAGGACGGCTGGCGCCGCTGGAAGGTGGACCGCTGCCCGGAGGAGAAGGTCGAGGGCAGCTACACCTGCTGGCGTCGGGACGAGCTGACGCTCGACCTGTGGGTCCGCGACCCCACCTGCACGCCGCCGCCGGTGGACGGGGAGCCGGCGCCGTCCGCGCCGCCGGCGACCGCAGCGGGGGAGTGCGCCGGCTCGTTGGTGTCGGTGAAGGTGCGCAACGCGATCGACGACGAGCGCACCGGTCCCACACCGACCACCGATCCGTCACTCACCGGTGAGGATCCCTACCCGACCCTGACCGACGACCCGCTCGGTGAGCCGACCACCTCACCGTCGTGAGCCGACTTCCATCACGGACGGTAGGGTCTGGGGCTGGCGCGCCCGCCCGAACCCGGTGACCGGGTCGAGATGGGGCGCGGCGGGCAGGTACGGTCGCGCGTCCCGGGGCGTCGGTCCCGGAACACTTGTTGAGGAGGACATGCGTGAGTTTTGGAGAGGTCGCGGCGCTCGTCGCGGCGATCGCGTTCGCGATGCTCGTGTTGATCCTGACGCTGCCGATCCTGCGGCTCCGGCACACCGTCGACGCCGCAACCCGCATGATCAACGACCTCAACGACCGCACCGGGCCGTTGCTCGGTGACGTGAACACCACGGTGAAGAACGTCAACACCGCGCTGGAGCAGGCGCAGACGTCGCTGGACGGGGTGAACCTCCAGCTCGCCAAGGTGGACACCATGACCAGCCACGCGCAGAACGTCACCGCGAACGTGGCGAACCTGGCCACCGTGGTCTCCGCCGCCGCCGCGAACCCGCTGGTGAAGGTGGCCGCGTTCGGCTACGGCGTGCGCAAGGCCGCCTCCGCCCGCCGGCACGCCGAGACCGAGCGCGAGGTCCGCGACACCATCAAGCAGCAGCGTCGGGCCGCCAAGCGCGGCAACCGCTGACCCGACCGGCGTACGCGGGAAGGATGAGAGCATGAGGCGGTTGTTCTGGCTGGGCATCGGCTTGGCCGTGGGCGTCCTGGTGGTCCGCAAGGCCACCCGGACCGCGCAGGCGTACACCCCGGCGGGCATCGCCAGCGGGCTGTCCGAGTCCGCCGGTGGGCTGGTCGAGTCGGTGCGCGCGTTCGTCGACGACGTCCGGGTCGGCATGGCCGAACGCGAGCAGGAGATCCACGAGGCCTTCGCCCGCGGCGAGGCGTACCAGGACGAGTTCGCCGAGCTGCGGGAGGACCCGCGCATCGGCGACCGAGAGATTTTCCCGGAGGAGCACCAGCGATGAAGACGGCGGAGATCAAGCGGCGGTTCCTCGCCCACTTCGAGGCGAACGGCCACGTCGTGGTGCCGTCCGCTCCGCTGCCCGCCATCAGCGACCCGAACCTGCTGTTCATCAACGCGGGCATGGTGCAGTTCGTGCCCTACTTCCTGGGCCAGCAGACCCCGCCGTTCGCGCGGGCGACGAGCGTGCAGAAGTGCATCCGCACGCCGGACATCGACGAGGTCGGCAAGACCAGCCGGCACGGCACGTTCTTCCAGATGAACGGCAACTTCTCCTTCGGTGACTACTTCAAGTCCGGGGCGATCCCGCTCGCCTGGGACCTGGCCACCAAGTCGGTCGAGGCGGGCGGCTTCGGGCTGGACCCGGAGCGGATCTGGGCGACGGTCTACCTCGACGACGACGAGGCGTACGACATGTGGCGCGCCACCGGGGTGCCGGCGGAGCGGATCGTGCGCCGGGGCAAGGCCGACAACTTCTGGTCGATGGGCATCCCCGGCCCGTGCGGCCCGTGCTCGGAGCTCTACTACGACCGCGGCCCGGAGTACGGCCGCGAGGGCGGTCCGGAGGTCGACGAGGACCGCTACCTGGAGTTCTGGAACCTCGTCTTCATGCAGTTCGAGCGCGGCCCGGGCGTCGGCAAGGAGGACTTCCCGATCCTCGGCGACCTGCCGGCGAAGAACATCGACACCGGCATGGGCCTGGAGCGGATGGCCTCGCTGCTGCAGGGCGTGGACAACCTCTACGAGATCGACGAGGTCAAGCCGATCCTGGACCGGGCGGCCGAGCTGACCGGGAAGCGGTACGGCGCGCACTCGGGTCACGCGGCCAACCAGTCGCACCCGGACGACGTGCGGCTGCGGGTGGTCGCCGACCACGTGCGTACCGCGTTGATGCTGATCGGTGACGGGGTGACCCCGTCGAACGAGGGCCGGGGCTACGTGCTGCGGCGGATCATGCGCCGGGCGATCCGGGCGGTGCGGCTGCTGGGCTACCAGGATCGGGCGCTGCCGGAGTTGCTGCCGGTGGCGCGGGACTGCATGGCGCCGTCGTACCCGGAGCTGGCCGAGGAGTTCGGCCGGATCTCGCAGTACGCGTACGCCGAGGAGGACGCGTTCCTCGCCACGCTGCGTGCCGGGACCACGATCCTGGACACCGCGATCGCGGAGACGAAGTCGGTCGGGAAGCCGGCGCTCTCGGGTGACAAGGCGTTCCAGTTGCACGACACGTACGGCTTCCCGATCGACCTGACCCTGGAGATCGCGGCCGAGCAGGGCCTGCAGGTCGACGCGGAGGGCTTCCGCCGGCTGATGGCCGACCAGCGCGGCCGGGCCAAGGCCGACGCGCAGGCCCGCAAGACCGGGCACACCGACGTGTCGGCGTACCGGTCGGTGCTCGACGGCGGCGGGCCGGTGGAGTTCACCGGCTACACCGAGCTGAACCGGGAGTCCCGGGTGCGCGCGCTGCTGGCCGGCGGCGCGCAGGTCGGCGCGGCGGCCGAGGGCGACACCATCGAGCTGGTGCTCGACACCACCCCGTTCTACGCCGAGGGCGGCGGCCAGCAGCCCGACCAGGGGCTCATCACGGTCGGCGGCGGCCAGGTCGAGGTCTTCGACGTGCAGCAGCCGGTGCCCGGCCTGATCGTGCACCGGGCCCGGGTGGTGCGCGGCGAGGTCCGCGCCGGGGAGACCGGGTACGCGGAGATCGACGTCTCCCGCCGCCGGGCGATCTCGCGGTCGCACACCGCGACGCACCTGGTGCACCAGACGATGCGCAACTTCCTCGGCGAGTCGGCGACCCAGGCGGGTTCGCTGAACGCGCCGGGCCGGCTGCGGTTCGACTTCAACACCCCGACCGGGGTGGCGCCGAGCGTGCTGCACGACGTGGAGCAGCAGGTCAACGAGGTGCTCCTGGCCGACCTGGAGGTGCACGCGTTCGTCACCAGCCAGGAGGAGGCCCGCCGGATCGGGGCGATGGCGCTGTTCGGCGAGAAGTACGGCGAGCGGGTGCGGGTGGTCGAGGTCGGCGACTACGCCCGGGAGCTGTGCGGCGGCACGCACGTGGCCCGCTCGGCCCAGCTCGGCCTGGTCAAGATCCTCTCCGAGGCGTCGGTGGGTTCCGGGGTACGCCGGATCGAGGCGCTGGTCGGCATGGACGCGTTCGGCTTCCTGGCCCGTGAGCACCTGCTGGTGTCCCGGTTGGCCGAGATGTTCCGGGTGCCGGGCGAGCAGGTCGCCGACCGGGTGGAGCAGACCGTCACCCAGTTGCGCGACGCGGAGAAGGAGCTGGAGAAGCTCCGCGCCCAGCTCGTGCTCGGCGGGGCCGGCGCGCTCGCGGCGCAGGCGAGGGACGTGCGCGGGGTCGCGTACGTCGGCACCGAGGCGCCGGAGGGCGCGGCGGCCAACGACGTGCGGACGCTCGCCCAGGAGATCCGGGGCCGGATCGACGCGGCCCGCCCGGCGGTGGTCGCGGTGGCCGCCCGGGCCAACGGCAAGGCGTCGCTCGTGGTGGCCGTCAACCAGGCCGCCCGGGGGCGGGGCCTGAGCGCCAAGGACCTGGTGAAGGCGGCGTTCTCCGGTCGGGGCGGCGGCAGCGACGACCTGGCCCAGGGTGGCGGCCTGCCCGCCGCGGAGGCGTCGAACCTGCTGGTCACCGTGGAGAGGGCGGTCGCGGACGCGGCCTGACCGATCGATGCCAGGGCGGACCGCGCGGTCCGCCCTGGCCCATACCTGCTGAAGGAGTGTCCGGGAGATGGCTGAGCTGCCCGTCGGCGTGCGGCTGGGCGTGGACGTCGGGCAGGTTCGGGTGGGTGTGTCCCGTTCCGATCCGCACGGCATCCTGGCCACTCCGCTGGTCACCCTGGCCCGGGACCTGACCGCCGAGCCGGACGCGGTGCCCGCCGACATGGCCGCGCTGGTCCGGTTGGCGGCCGAGCACGAGGCGGTCGGGATCGTCGTCGGGCTGCCGGTCAACCTGGCCGGAAAGCATGGGCCGGCGGCGGCGAACGTATCGGCATATGCCACCCGTTTGGCCGATGTAGTGGGGCCGATTCCGGTGACGCTGACGGACGAGAGGATGTCTACCGTCGTCGCGAGTCGTAGGCTGGCCGAACGGGGCGTCCGGGGAAAACGCCAACGAGCGGTGGTCGACCAGGCCGCCGCGGTGGAGATTCTGCAGAGCTGGCTGGACGCACAGCGGAGGCGGACGCATGATCGACGATCTTGACCTGGGGTTCGACGAGCAGGAGAGGGGGGAGAAGGGCCGACACCGGCGCGGCGCCGTGCTGCGCCGGCAGGGCAGGTCCGGCGGCGGCGGCCGAGGAAAGACGGTCTTCGCTCTCCTGATGGCGCTCGTCCTGCTGGGCGGCATCGGCGGCGGCGCGTACGTCGGTTTCGACCGGATTCGTAACTACCTGGTGACGCCCGACTACGACGGCCCGGGCACCGGCGAGGCGCTGGTCGAGGTGAAGACCGGCGAGTCACTCACCGACATCGGCAACACGCTCTACGACGCCGGCGTGGTGAAGAGCACCAAGGCCTTCATCGAGGCGGCGGACGCGAACCCGCTCAGCAAGAACATCCAGGTGGGCCGCTACAAGGTCCGCAAGGAGATGAAGGCCGCGGACGCGATCACGCTGATGCTCGACCCGAAGAGCCGGGTGGTCAACGGCGTGACGATCCCCGAGGGGACCATCACGCTGAACGTCTACCAGATCCTCTCGAAGCAGACCAAGATCCCGGTCAAGGAGTTCCAGGCCGCGGCGAAGGACCCGGTCAAGCTGGGTGTGCCGGCATTCTGGTTCACGCGTGGGGACGGCAAGAAGGGCCCGAAGAGTCTGGAGGGCTTCCTCTACCCGTCGACCTACGAGATCCCGCCGAAGGCCACCGCCGAGCAGATCCTGTCGCTGATGGTGGATCAGTTCCTGACCGTGACCAAGCAGCTCGACTTCGTCGACCGGGCGAAGAACGACCGCAAGATCTCCCCGTACGAGGCGTTGATCACCGCCTCGATCGCCGAGGCGGAGTCGGTCAACGCGGTCGACCTGCCGAAGGTCTCCCGGGTGATCTACAACCGGGTCTACGGCGGCAAGATCGGCTGCAACTGCCTCGGCATCGACAGCGGCATCAACTACTACCTGCGGTTGCAGGGCAAGGACCCGAAGGACTCGGACGATCTGCTGCAGAGCGAGATCAACGACCTGAAGAACCCGTACAACACGCACAACGTGGCGGGCCTGCCGCCCACCCCGATCAGCAACCCCGGCGAGGCCGCCCTCAAGGGCGCGCTGGAGCCGCCGCCCGGTGACTGGATCTTCTTCATGACGGTGGACCAGAAGGGGACCATGGGCTACGGCTCCAACGACGCCGACTTCCGCAAGCTGCAGCGGCAGATGTGCGACAACAAGGTGCTCACCGGGGAGAACTGCACCTGATGCGGGCCGCCGTGGTCGGCCGGCCGATCGCCCACTCGCTCTCCCCGGCGATCCACTCCGCCGGTTACGCGGCGGCCGGGCTGGCCGGCTGGTCGTACACCCGGATCGAGGCCGGCGCGGACGAGCTGCCCGGCGTGGTCGCCGGCCTCGGCCCGGAGTGGGCCGGGCTGTCGGTGACCATGCCCGGCAAGGAGGCGGCGCTCGCGCTGGCCGACGAGGTCTCGCCGGTCGCCGCCGCGGTCGGCGCCGCCAACACGCTGGTACGCCGACCCGACGGCACCTGGTACGCGGACAACACCGACGTCGTCGGCATGGTCGAGGTGCTCGCCGGCGCCGGCTGCGTATCCGGGGCGGTGGTGACCGTGCTCGGCGCCGGCGGCACCGCCCGGGCGGCGGTCGCGGCGGCGGCCCGGGTCGGTGCGGCCGAGGTGACGGTGGTGGCCCGCCGGCCCGAGGCGGTCGACGAGCTGCGTCCGGTGGCGGCCGCGGTCGGCGTGCCGCTGGCCGCCGCCGAGTGGGACGGCGCGCCCGCGCACGCCCGCGCCGACCTGGTGATCTCGACGGTGCCGAAGGGTGTCGCCGACCCGCTCGCGGAGAACTTCGACTGGCGGCCGGAGACGGTGTTCTTCGACGCGCTCTACGACCCGTGGCCGACGCCGCTCGCCGCCGGGGCGCTGGCCGCCGGCTGCCGGGTGATCTCCGGCCTGGACCTGTTGCTGGCCCAGGCGGCCGGCCAGTTCGAGCAGTTCACCGGCGTCCGCGCCCCGCGCGCCGCGATGCGCGCCGCGCTGGACCGGTAAGGAAGGGCCCCTTCTTAACGCCTCCGGTAGAGGAGGGGGCCCCGCCTAACACCTCGCGGGCGAGTGGGGCGGGACGGCTGCCGGAGGGCGGACGCTTCCGTCCGCAGGGCGGGACGCCGTCGCCACCGCGTCGCGCTGGTCGGTGGGCGTGACAGACTGTCCGCTGTGTTGCGCTGGCTGACTGCAGGTGAATCGCACGGACCCGCCCTCGTCGCGATGCTGGAGGGGGTGCCCGCCGGGATCGAGGTGACCACCGCCGAGATCGGTGGCGAGCTGGCCCGCCGCCGGCTCGGCTACGGCCGGGGCGCCCGGATGGCGTTCGAGCAGGACGAGATCGAGATCATCGGCGGGCTCCGGCACGGCGTGACGCTGGGTAGCCCGGTGGCGATCCGGGTCGGCAACTCCGAGTGGCCGAAGTGGCGCACCGTGATGGCCGCCGACCCGGTCGACGCCGAAGAACTGGCCGGGCAGGCCCGCAACGCGCCGCTCACCCGCCCCCGGCCGGGTCACGCCGACCTGGCCGGCATGCAGAAGTACGGGCACACCGACGCCCGGCCGATCCTGGAGCGGGCCAGCGCCCGGGAGACCGCCGCCCGGGTGGCCGTGGGCACGGTCGCCAAGGCCCTGGTCCGACAGGCGCTCGACATCGAGATCGTCTCGCACGTGGTGGAGCTGGGTCCGGTCGCCGCCAAGCCGGGGCTGCGGCCCACCCCCGAGGACGCGCCGCGCATCGACGCCGACCCGCTGCGCTGCCTCGACCCGGAGGCCAGCGCCCGGATGGTCGCCGAGGTCGACGCCGCGAAGAAGGCCGCCGACACGCTCGGCGGCGTGGTCGAGGTGCTGGCGTACGGGGTGCCGCCGGGCCTGGGCAGCCACGTGCAGTGGGACCGCAAGCTCGACGCCCGCCTCGCGACCGCGCTGATGTCGATCCAGGCGATCAAGGGCGTGGAGATCGGCGCCGGCTGGCAGCAGGCGCGCTCGCGTGGCTCCGAGGCGCACGACGAGATCATCCCCACCGCCACCGGCGTGCGCCGGGTGACCGACCGCGCCGGTGGCCTGGAGGGCGGCATCACCACCGGCGAGCCGCTGCGGGTGCGGGCGGCGATGAAGCCGATCTCGTCGCTGAACCGGGCGCTCGCGACGATCGACGTCACCACCGGCGAGCCGGCCACCGCGATCAACCAGCGCTCCGACGTCTGCGCGGTGCCGGCCGCGGCCGTGGTGGCCGAGGCCATGGTGGCGCTGGTGCTGGCCGAGGCGGCGGTGGAGAAGCTCGGCGGCGACTCGGTCGCCGAGATGCGCCGCAACCTCGCCGGCTACCTCGACAACCTGGTGATCTCGTGAGCGCGAGGAACGCAGCGCAGCGGAGTCCCGCAGCCGCGAACGGAAGGTCGGCACGGTGAGCACCCGGCCGGTCTGCGTGCTGGTCGGGGCGCCCGGCTCCGGCAAGACCACGGTGGGGACCGCGCTCGCCGGTGCGCTCGGCGTCGACTTCCGGGACACCGACGCCGATATCGAGCGTCTCGCCGGCAATCCGATCCCGGAGATCTTCGTCGACGAGGGCGAGGACCACTTCCGTACGCTGGAGCGGGCCGCGGTGGCGGCGGCGCTGGCCTCGCACGCCGGGGTGCTCGCGCTCGGCGGCGGCGCGGTGCTCGCCGAGGAGAACCGGGCCGCGTTGATCGGCCACACCGTGGTGCACCTGTCGGTGGAGCTGCCGGACGCGATCCGGCGGGTCGGGCTGGGCGCCGGCCGGCCGCTGCTGGCGCTGAACCCCCGGGCCACCCTGAAACACCTGCTGGACCAGCGCCGCCCGCTCTACGCCGAGGTGGCCACCGCGACCGTGGTGACCGACGGCCGCGACCCGCAGGAACTGGCCACCGAGATCGCCGCCCTGCTCAAGCCCTGACCGGCGTGCGTCCGGCGGCCGGGCGGCGGGCCGGGCGCTCCGGTCGCCAGGTGGCGAGCAGCGCGAGCGCGAGGGCGATCTCGGCCACGTCGCCGAGGTAGTACATCAGAGTGGCGCCGGCCCGCAGCTCGGCACCGGTGGCCGGCACGTCGACCAGCGCGCCGGCGTAGAGCAGTTGGGCGATGGTGGCGTGCGCGGCCACCCCGGCGCCGAGCACCACCAGCCGCACCGGCACCCGCGGGCGGTGCGGGCCGGGGTCGGGCCCGGCGATCGACCAGGCGAACAGGCAGCCGCCGAGCAGGAAGTGGGCCTGCACCACGGTGTGCAGCGCCGGACTGTCGAGCGTCGCCCGGTAGAGCGGGGTCAGGTACAGCAGCCACAGGCCGCCCGCGGTGAGCAGCAGACCGGTCGCCGGGTGCCCGAGGACCCGCGGGACCGGGTGCCGTAACAGGTGGACCAGCCGGCGTCCGGTACGGCGATCCAGCGTGCGCAACAGCAGCGTGACCGGCGCACCGAGGACCAGCGCCAGCGGCGCCAGCATGCCGATCAGCAGGTGCTGCCACATGTGCCCGACGAAGTCGCCGGCCGGCCGGAGCAGGCCCACGGTCACCAGGAGCGCGCCGAGGCCGAAGCTCGCGGTCCGGCGGTGCGTCCAGCCCGGCCCGCCGGGGTCGCGCAGCCGCAGCGCGGCGGCCAGGTAGGCCCAGAACACGACCGCCGGCAGCAGCGCGGTCGCCGGGAAGCCGCCCGCGTGCCCGGCGTGACTCACCGCGGCTCCGGCGCGCAGAGGTCGAGTTCGGCGGCCCGCCGTTGGATCGCCCAGCCGGCGACGACCAGGGCCACGCCGAGGGCGAGGAAGCCGAGGTCCCACCAGGTCTGGTGCGGACCGGAGCGGACGTGGTGGATGCCGAGCAGGTGGTGGTCGACGATGCCCTCCACCAGGTTGAACAGGCCCCAGCCGACCAGCACCCAGCCCCAGAGCATCGGCGAGCGCCAGAGCCGGCCCCGGGAGCGGGTCACCCGGGAGTAGAGCAGGGCCAGCCCGGTCAGCACCGCCACCCAGGTGACCACGTGGAAGAGGCCGTCCCACAGCGTGTTCATCTGCAGGCCGGGCACGGTGTCGACCGGGTAGTCCCGGATCCCCACGTGGTCGGTGGCGGTGCTGCTGAGCATGTGGTGCCACTGGAAGACCTGGTGCAGGAAGATGCCGTCGACGAAGCCACCGAGGCCGACGCCGAGGATCGTGGCGGGAAGGCGGATGCTCATCCCGCCGCCCTACCCGGGGCGCGGCCGGACAAACACCCCACGCAGTGGACTAGGCTGCCGGCGATGGACGAGGTGACCCGGATCCCGGTCGGCGGCGAACGGCCGTACGACGTGCTCGTGGGACGTGACCTGCTCGACCCGCCGCCCGGGCTGCTGCCCGAGGCCGAGCGGGTGGCCTACCTGTACGCCGCGCCGCTGAAGGCCCTGGCCGAGCGGCTCGCCGAGCGGGTGCGCGCCGGGGGCGTGACGCCGCTGCTGGTGGAGGTGCCGGACGCGGAGGCGGGCAAGCACGTCGACGTGGCCGCCGCGTGCTGGGACCGGCTGGGCGACGCCGGCTTCACCCGTACCGACGTGGTGGTCGGCGTGGGTGGTGGCGCGGTCACCGACCTGGCCGGTTTCGTCGCCGCGACCTGGCTGCGCGGGGTGCGCTGGGTGCCGGTGGCGACCTCGCTGCTCGGCATGGTCGACGCCGCCGTCGGCGGCAAGACCGGGATCAACACGGCCGCCGGCAAGAACCTGGTCGGCGCGTTCCACCCGCCGGTGGGCGTCTACTGCGACCTGGCGACGCTGGACGGCCTGTCGTCGGCCGATCTGGCTGCCGGCCTGGCCGAGGTGGTCAAGTGCGGCTTCATCGCCGACCCGGTGATCCTCGACCTGGTCGAGCGGGATCCGGCGGCCGCGCTGGACCCGACCGGGCCGGTGATCCGGGAGCTGGTCGAGCGGGCGGTCCGGGTGAAGGCGGACGTGGTCGGCGGTGACCTGCGCGAGTCCGGGGTGCGCGAGGTGCTCAACTACGGCCACACGCTCGCGCACGCGATCGAGAAGGTGGAGGGCTACCGCTGGCGGCACGGCCACGCGGTGGCGGTCGGGCTGGTCTACGCCGCCGCGCTGGCCCGGCTCGCCGGCCGGCTCGACGACGCCACCGCGCGGCGGCACCGCGACGTGCTGGCCGCGCTCGACCTGCCCACCGGTTACCGGGCGGACGCCTGGCCGGAGCTGCTCGCCGCGATGCGGGTGGACAAGAAGGTCCGGGGGAGCCGGCTGCGGTTCGTGGTGCTGGACGACCTCGCCCGCCCGGCGATGCTGGAGGGGCCGCCGGACGAGCTGCTGGCCGAGGCGTACCGGGAGGTCGGCGCGTGAGGGTGTACGTGCTCAACGGGCCGAACCTGGGCCGGCTCGGCACCCGGCAGGTCGACGTCTACGGCGTCACCAGCTACGCCGAGCTGGTGACGGACTGCGAGCGGACCGGGCGCGAGCTGGGGCTGGACGTGGTGGTCCGGCAGACCGACGCCGAGCACGAGATGCTGGGCTGGCTGCACCAGGCGGCGGACGAGGCGGCGGCGGTGGTGCTCAACCCGGCCGCCTGGTCGCACTACTCGATCGCGGTGCGGGACGCCTGCGCCATGCTCCGCGCCCCGCTGATCGAGGTGCACATCTCCAACATCCACGCCCGGGAGGAGTTCCGGCACCGTTCGGTGGTCTCCGCGGTGGCCACCGGGGTGATCTGCGGGCTGGGCGTGGACGGCTACCGGCTGGCGCTGCACCACCTGGCGCAGCCCGGGAGTCCGATTCGACACGGCGAGTAGACTCGACAGGTCTGTCCGCCAATTGATGATCAAGGCAGGAAATGGCCTCCACCAACGACCTGAAGAACGGCCTGGTACTCAACCTGGACGGCGAGCTGTGGGCCGTCGTCGAGTTCCAGCACGTCAAGCCCGGTAAGGGTGGTGCGTTCGTGCGTACCACGCTGAAGAACGTGCTGTCCGGCAAGGTGGTCGACAAGACCTTCAACGCGGGCACCAAGGTCGAGACCGCGACCGTGGACAAGCGCACCATGCAATACCTGTACGCCGACGGCGAGGACTACGTCTTCATGGATCTGGAGACGTTCGACCAGATCACCGTGCTCGGCGGCACCGTCGGCGAGGCCGCCAACTACCTCCTGCCGGAGGCCGAGGCGACCGTCGCCACCCACGAGGGCGTGCCGCTCTACATCGAGCTGCCGACCTCGGTCGTGCTGGAGGTCACCTACACCGAGCCGGGCCTGCAGGGCGACCGGTCGACCGGTGGCAACAAGCCGGCCACCGTCGAGACCGGCGCCACCGTGCAGGTGCCGCTGTTCATCACCACCGGTGAGAAGATCAAGGTCGACACCCGCGACGGCCGTTACCTCGGCCGAGCCTGATGGCCGAGGGTCCGAAGCAGCAGATGCCGGCGCGCCGCAAGGCGCGCAAGCGGGCGCTGGACGTGCTCTTCGAGGCCGACCTGCGGGACCGCCCGCCGGTCGAGGTGCTCGCCGGCTACCTGGAGCGGATCGAGCAGCCCCGACCCGACCACCTCGGCTACGCCGTCGGGCTGGTCGAGGGCGTCGCGGCGCACCTGGACCGGATCGACGAGACGATCGCCAGCTACGCCGAGGGGTGGACGCTCGACCGGATGCCGGTGGTCGACCGCAACCTGGCCCGGATCGCCGTGTACGAGCTGCTCTACGTCGACGAGATCGACGACGCGGTGGCGATCAGCGAGGCCGTCGAGCTGGCTCGGCAGATGTCGACCGACGACTCGCCCCGCTTCCTCAACGGCATTCTCGGCCGGATCGCCGAGTACGCCAGCCGCTGAGACCCGCAGGCAGGAACGACGAAGGGCCCGCGCCGGACGGCGCGGGCCCTTCGTGCGGGCGTCAGGAGGCGAAGAACGCGCGCGGGTCGGCGACCAGCACACCGTGCTCGGTGAGCCGCTCGATCAGGCCCGACGGCGAGGCGTCGTAGACGATCGCGAGGGCGCGCAGGTCGTCGGCGCGGATGGAGAGCACCCGGCCGTTGTAGTCGCCGCGCTGCTGCTGGATGGCGCGCGCGTACCGGGCGACGTACGCGAGGTCCTCGGAGGCCTCGTCGTAGAGCCGCTCCAGGTCGAGCACGATCTTGCTGGTGGGCTCGTGACGCACCCCACTGCCGTCGGGCAGCAGCTCCGAGACGGGAACGCGGTAGAAGTCGGCCAGCTCCGCCAGGCGGGACACGGTGACGGCGCGGTCGCCGCGCTCGTACGAGCCGACCACCACGGCCTTCCACCGCCCGTTCGACTTCTCCTCCACCCCCTGCAGGGACAGGCCCTGCTGCTGGCGGATGGAGCGCAGGCGGGCGCCCAGCGACTTGGCGTATTCAGAGGGCATTCGGACACTCCCAGTGCTGCTCGGGGTTCTCCCAGCTATCGCTACGGAGCGTGACGGTACGGGGATTGCGACACGTGGTCAAGTGTTGCGGTCCACGAGGTCCGGGAGGCCGGTGTGGCTTGTCCGCATTTCTCCGGGCTGACCAGCAGGTCAGGACCGGCGGCGGTGGGCCCGGTGACCGCTGGTAACGTGGCGTGAAGCCCCGGTCCGGGCCCGTCGAGGGCCCGCCGGAGTCGATAGACGTCCTTTAACGACCCGTCCCGTGAGGCGGGGAAGGAGGTCCGCCGTGGCCTACCCACCGGCTGCCCATTCGTCGCCGCCGCGACAACCCTCGGTGAAGGTGATCCTCGCCGCCGCCGACGTCTCGCGGGTGGTCGACCGCATCGCCCACCAGATCCTGGAGAAGACCCAGGGCGCCGCCGACACGGTGCTGCTCGGCATCCCCACCCGGGGCGTTCCCCTGGCCCGCCGCCTCGCGGCCCGGATCAGCACGTTCGAGGACGTGACCGTCCCGGTCGGCGTGCTCGACATCACGCTCTACCGCGACGACCTGCGCCGGCACGCGACCCGCGCGGTCGGCCCGACCGACCTGCCGCCGGGCGGCATCGACGGCCGGCGGGTCGTGCTCGTCGACGACGTGCTCTTCTCCGGCCGCACCGTGCGGGCCGCGCTGGACGCGCTCAGCGACGTCGGCCGCCCGGCCTCGGTGCAACTCGCGGTGCTGGTCGACCGCGGTCACCGCCAACTGCCGATCCGCGCCGACTACGTCGGCAAGAACATCCCCACCGCGCTGGCCGAGAACGTCAAGGTCACCCTCGCCGAGACCGACGGCGAGGACGAGGTACGGCTGCACGGAGGCGTCCTCTCATGATCCGGCACCTGCTCTCCGGCGCCGACCTGGACGCCGACACCGCCACCCTGGTCCTGGACACCGCGGCCGAGATGGCCACCGTGGCCGGCCGGGAGGTCAAGAAGCTGCCCGCGTTGCGCGGGCGGACGGTGGTCAACCTCTTCTACGAGGACTCCACCCGGACCCGGATCTCGTTCGAGGCGGCCGCCAAGCGGCTCAGCGCCGACGTGATCAACTTTTCCGCCAAGGGCTCCAGCGTGACCAAGGGTGAGAGCCTGAAGGACACCGCGCTCACCCTCCAGGCGATGGGCGCCGACGCGGTGGTCGTGCGGCATCCCGCCTCCGGCGCCCCGCACCGGCTGGCCGACTGGGTGGACGGGTCGGTGGTCAACGCCGGCGACGGCACCCACGAGCACCCCACCCAGGCGCTGCTCGACGCGTACACCATGCGGTCCCGGCTGGGCCGGCTCGCCGGCCTGCACGTGGCGATCGTCGGCGACGTGCTGCACTCCCGGGTGGCCCGCTCGAACGTGCTGCTGCTGAGCACGCTGGGCGCCAAGGTCACCCTGGTCGGCCCGCCGACGCTCATCCCGCGCGACATCTCGCCGGCGCTCGCCCCCGGTACCGACGTCTCCTACGACCTCGACACCGTTCTTCCCGACGTGGACGTGGTGATGATGCTGCGGGTGCAGCGGGAGCGGATGAGCGACTCCTACTTCCCGTCGGCCCGGGAGTACGCCCGCCGCTTCGGGCTCGACGGGCCGCGCATGGGCCGGTTGCCCGAGCACGCGATCGTCATGCACCCGGGCCCGATGAACCGGGGGATGGAGATCACGCCCGAGGTCGCCGACTCGTCCCGCTCCACCATCGTCGAACAGGTCGCCAACGGGGTCTCCGTGCGGATGGCCGTCCTCTACCTGCTGCTCGGAGGGAGCAACCGGTGACCGCGTACCTGATCAAGAACGTCAGCCCGGTCGGCGGCGAGCCGACCGACCTGCTCATCCGCGACGGCGTGGTGGCCGAGGTCGGCGCCGGCCTGGCCGCGGACGGCGCCACGGTGATCGACGCGACCGGCCTGGTCGCGCTGCCCGGCCTGGTCGACCTGCACACCCACCTGCGCGAGCCCGGTCGGGAGGACGCCGAGACGGTCGAGTCCGGGTCCCGGGCGGCGGCGCTCGGCGGCTACACGGCGGTCTGCGCGATGGCCAACACCTCGCCGGTCGCGGACACCGCGGGCGTGGTCGAGCAGGTGTGGCGGCTCGGCCGGGAGGCCGGCCTGGTCGACGTGCAGCCGATCGGCGCGGTCACCGTCGGGCTGGCCGGCGAGCGCCTGGCCGAGCTGGGCGCGATGGCCGACTCCGCGGCCCGGGTGCGGATCTTCTCCGACGACGGGCACTGCGTGGCCGACCCGCGGCTGATGCGCCGGGCGCTGGAGTACGTGAAGGCGTTCGACGGGGTGGTCGCCCAGCACGCGGAGGAGCCCCGGCTCACCGAGGGCGCGCAGATGCACGAGGGCGAGGTCTCCACGAGGCTCGGCCTGACCGGCTGGCCGGCGGTCGCCGAGGAGGCGATCATCGCCCGGGACGTGCTGCTGGCCGAGCACGTGGGCAGCCGGCTGCACGTCTGCCACGTCTCCACCGCCGGCAGCGTCGAGGTGCTGCGCCAGGCCAAGGCGCGCGGCGTGCGGGTGACCGCCGAGGTGACGCCGCACCATCTTCTCCTCACCGACGAGAAGGCCGAGAGCTACGACCCGGTCTTCAAGGTCAATCCGCCGCTGCGGACCGCCGCCGACGTCGACGCGCTGCGGGCCGCGCTGGCCGAGGGCGTGATCGACGTCATCGCCACCGACCACGCGCCGCACGCGGTGGAGGACAAGGAGTGCGAGTGGGCGTACGCCCGGCCGGGCATGCTCGGCCTGGAGACCGCGCTCTCCATCGCGCTGGACGTGCTCGGCCCGCGGTGGGACCTGATCGCCGAGCGGATGTCGCGGGTCCCGGCCCGGATCGCCGGGCTGGACGGGCACGGCCTCGACCCGGCGCCCGGCGTGCCGGCCAACCTGACCCTTGTCGACCCGGCCGCCCGCCGGGTGATCGAGCCGGCCGAGCTGGCCAGTCGTAGTCGCAACACCCCGTACGCCCGGATGACGCTGCCGGGTCGCATCGTGGCGACCTTCCTGCGCGGCGAGCCGACGGTCCTGGACGGAAAGGCAACCAAGTGAGGCGCAGAAGCGCGATCCTCGTCCTGGAGGACGGGCGCACGTTCCACGGCGAGGCGTACGGCAGCGTCGGGGAGACCTTCGGCGAGGCGGTCTTCAACACCGGCATGACCGGCTACCAGGAGACGCTCACCGACCCCTCCTACCACCGCCAGGTGGTGGTGCAGACCGCGCCGCACATCGGCAACACCGGCGTGAACGGCGAGGACGACGAGTCCGGCCGGATCTGGGTCGCCGGCTACGTGGTGCGCGACCCGGCCCGGATCGGCTCGAACTGGCGCGCCACCGGCGGCCTGGAGGACCGGCTCGCCGCCGAGGGCGTGGTCGGCATCAGCGGGATCGACACCCGGGCGCTGACCCGGCACCTGCGCGAGCGTGGCGCGATGCGGGTCGGCGTCTCCAGCGTCGACGACGACCCGGCCGCGCTGCTGGAGCGGGTCCGCACCTCGCCGGCCATGGTCGGCGCGGACCTGTCCACCGAGGTGACCACCGCGAAGCCGTACGTCGTCGAGGCGCAGGGCGCGCACCGGTTCACGGTGGCCGCGCTGGACCTGGGCATCAAGCGCAACGTGCCGCGCCGGCTCGCCGCCCGCGGCGTCACCACCCACGTGCTGCCCGCCGACTCGACGATCGGCGACCTGCTCGCCACCGGCGCGGACGCGGTGTTCCTCTCGCCCGGCCCGGGCGATCCGGCGACCGCCGACGGCCCGGTGGCTCTCGCGCGGGAGGTGCTGACCCGGCGGATCCCGCTGTTCGGCATCTGCTTCGGCAGCCAGATCCTCGGCCGGGCGCTCGGCTTCGGCACCTACAAGCTGGGGTACGGCCACCGCGGCATCAACCAGCCGGTGCTCGACCGGGCCACCGGCAAGGTCGAGGTGACCAGCCACAACCACGGCTTCGCCGTCGAGGTGCCGGGCGTCACCTCCGGCGCGGTGGTGCCCGACCAGGTGGTCGACACCGACTTCGGCGGGGTCCGGGTCTCCCATGTGTGCCTCAATGACAACGTGGTCGAGGGGCTGCGGGCCGTGGACGTGCCCGCCTTCACCGTCCAGTACCACCCGGAGGCGGCGGCCGGCCCGCACGACGCGGACTACCTGTTCGACCGCTTCGCGGAGCTCATCGAAGGCGGCAAGAATGCCTAAGCGCACCGACCTGAAGCACGTCCTGGTGATCGGCTCCGGTCCGATCGTGATCGGACAGGCCTGCGAGTTCGACTACTCCGGCACCCAGGCCTGCCGGGTGCTGCGCAGCGAGGGGATCCGGGTCAGCCTGGTCAACTCCAACCCGGCCACGATCATGACGGACCCGGAGTTCGCCGACGCCACCTACGTCGAGCCGATCACGCCCGAGTTCGTCGAGCTGGTCATCGCCAAGGAGCGCCCGGACGCGCTGCTGCCGACCCTGGGTGGGCAGACCGCGCTGAACACCGCGGTCGCCCTGCACTCCGCGGGCGTGCTGGAGAAGTACGGCGTCGAGCTGATCGGCGCCAACGTCGAGGCGATCAACCGGGGCGAGGACCGGCAGCTGTTCAAGGACATCGTGGCCAAGGCCGGCGTCCGCCTGGGCGTCGAGGACCCGGCCACGCTGACCCCGCGATCGCGCGTCTGCCACTCCATGGACGAGGTCCGCGACACCGTCGCCGAGCTGGGCCTGCCGGTGGTCATCCGGCCGTCGTTCACCATGGGCGGCCTCGGCTCCGGGATGGCGCACACCGACGCCGACCTCGATCGCATCGCCGGCGCCGGCCTGGCCGCCAGCCCGGTGCACGAGGTGCTGATCGAGGAGAGCGTGCTCGGCTGGAAGGAGTACGAGCTCGAGCTGATGCGCGACCGGAACGACAACGTCGTGGTGGTCTGCTCGATCGAGAACGTCGACCCGATGGGCGTGCACACCGGCGACAGCGTGACCGTCGCGCCGGCCATGACGCTCACCGACCGGGAGTACCAGCGGCTGCGTGACCTCGGCATCGCGGTGCTGCGCGAGGTCGGGGTGGACACCGGCGGCTGCAACATCCAGTTCGCGGTCAACCCGGCCGACGGCCGGATCGTGGTGATCGAGATGAACCCGCGGGTGTCGCGCTCCTCGGCGCTGGCCTCGAAGGCCACCGGCTTCCCGATCGCCAAGATCGCCGCGAAGCTCGCGGTCGGCTACACGCTCGACGAGATCCCCAACGACATCACGCTCAAGACGCCGGCCGCGTTCGAGCCCTCGCTGGACTACGTGGTGGTGAAGATCCCCCGGTTCGCGTTCGAGAAGTTCCCCGGCGCCGATCCGGAGCTGACCACCACGATGAAGTCGGTGGGCGAGGCGATGAGCCTGGGCCGCAACTTCACCGAGGCGCTGAACAAGGCGATGCGCTCGATGGAAACCAAAGCGTCGGGCTTCTGGACCGTGCCCGACCCGGCCGGCGCCACCAGGGAGAACACCCTCGCCGCGCTGCGCGTGCCGCACGACGGCCGGCTCTACACCGTCGAGCGGGCGCTGCGCCTGGGCGCGTCGATCGCCGAGGTGGCCGAGGCGTCCGGCGGCATGGACCCGTGGTTCCTGGACCAGATCGCCGGGCTGATCGAGCTGCGCACCGAGATCGTCGACGCGCCGGTGCTCGACGCCGACCTGCTGCGCCGGGCCAAGCGGGCCGGCCTGTCCGACCGGCAGCTCGCCGCGCTGCGCCCCGAACTGGCCGCCGAGGACGGCGTCCGGACGCTGCGCCACCGGCTCGGGATCCGGCCGGTCTACAAGACGGTGGACACCTGCGCGGCCGAGTTCGAGGCCACCACGCCCTACCACTACTCGACGTACGACTCCGAGACGGAGGTGGCGCCCTCGGCCCGACCGAAGGTGATCATCCTCGGCTCCGGGCCGAACCGGATCGGTCAGGGCATCGAGTTCGACTACTCGTGCGTGCACGCCGTCCAAGCGCTCCGGGACGTCGGCTACGAGACGGTGATGGTCAACTGCAACCCGGAGACCGTCTCCACCGACTACGACACCGCCGACCGACTCTACTTCGAGCCGCTGACCTTCGAGGACGTGCTGGAGGCGTGGCACGCCGAGGACTCGTCCGGCAAGGCGGCCGGCGGCCCCGGCGTGGTCGGGGTGGTGGTGCAGCTCGGCGGTCAGACCCCGCTCGGCCTGGCCCAGCGGCTCAAGAACGCCGGCGTGCCGGTGGTCGGCACCTCACCGGAGTCGATCCACCTGGCCGAGGAGCGGGGCGCGTTCGGCGCGGTGCTGGCCCGGGCCGGGCTGCGCGCGCCCGCGCACGGCATGGCCACCTCGTACGACGAGGCGAAGGCGATCGCCGACGAGATCGGCTACCCGGTGCTGGTCCGGCCCTCGTACGTGCTCGGCGGCCGGGGCATGGAGATCGTCTACGACGACGCCACGCTGCGCGACTACATCGGCCGGGCCACCGAGATCTCGCCCGACCACCCGGTGCTGGTGGACCGGTTCCTCGACGACGCCATCGAGATCGACGTGGACGCGCTGGTGGACGCCGACGGCGACGTCTACCTGGGCGGCGTGATGGAGCACATCGAGGAGGCCGGCATCCACTCCGGCGACTCGTCCTGCGCGCTGCCGCCGATCACGCTGGCCGGCTCGCACCTCACCCAGGTGCGCCGCTACACCGAGGAGATCGCCCGCGGCGTCGGGGTGCGCGGCCTGCTCAACGTCCAGTACGCCTTGCAGGGCGACACGCTCTACGTGCTGGAGGCCAACCCGCGCGCCTCCCGGACCGTGCCGTTCGTCTCGAAGGCGACCGCGGTGCCGCTGGCCAAGGCGGCGGCCCGGATCGCGCTGGGCGCCACCATCGCCGAGCTGCGCGCCGAGGGGATGCTGCCGCCGACCGGCGACGGCGGCACCATGCCGCCGGACGCGCCGATCGCGGTCAAGGAGGCGGTGCTGCCGTTCAAGCGGTTCCGCACCCCGTCGGGCAAGGGCATCGACGTGCTGCTCGGCCCGGAGATGCGCTCCACCGGCGAGGTGATGGGCATCGACACCGGCTTCGGTCAGGCGTTCGCGAAGTCGCAGGCCGCCGCGTACGGGTCGCTGCCCACCTCCGGGAAGATCTTCGTCTCGGTGGCGAACCGGGACAAGCGCGGCATGATCTTCCCGATCAAGCGCCTGGCCGACCTGGGCTTCCAGATCGTCGCCACCACCGGCACGGCCGAGGTGCTGCGCCGGCACGGCATCGCCTGCGAGCAGATCCGCAAGCACTACGAGTCGGGCGAGGGCGCGGACGCGGTGTCGCTGATCCTCGGCGGCGACGTGGCGCTGGTGGTGAACACGCCGCAGGGCTCCGGCGCGAGCGCCCGCTCGGACGGCTACGAGATCCGCAGCGCCGCCGTCACGGCCGACATCCCCTGCGTCACCACCGTCCCCGGCGCCGCCGCGGCGGTCATGGGCATCGAGGCACGCATCAACGGCGACCTGCGCGTCCGCCCCCTCCAGGACCTGCACGCCGCCCTGCGGGCCGGCGAGTGACCACCCCGTCGATCGTGAGGGTGGCGGACCGCACCGCCATCCTCCCGATCACCGAGTCGGGGGGCCAGCGGTGATCTTCGAGAGGGTGGTGCGGCCCCGGCTGTTCGCGCTGGGGGGCGGGGACGCGGAGGCGGCGCACGAGTGGACGCTGGCGCGGCTCGCCGCGTTGTCACGTCGGCCGGCGGTGCTGGCGGCGCTGCGGCGCGCGTACTTCCGGGCCGCGCCGCGCGAGGTGTTCGGGGTGCGGTTCCCGAACCCGGTCGGGTTGGCGGCCGGGATGGACAAGAACGGGGTCGCGTTGCCGGCCTGGCCGGCGCTGGGCTTCGGCTTCGTCGAGGTCGGCACCGTCACCGCGCAGGCCCAGCCGGGCAACCCCCGGCCCCGGCTGTTCCGGCTGCGCGACAGCGAGGCCGTGGTCAACCGGATGGGCTTCAACAACGCCGGCGCCGAGGCGCTCGCGACCCGGCTGTCGGCGCTGCCCCGACCGCTCGACGTGCCGCTGGGCATCTCGCTGGGCAAGTCCAAGGTGACCCCGCTGGACGAGGCCGTCGAGGACTACCTCGCCTCCTACCGGGCGCTCAAGGACCACGGGGACTACTTCGCGGTCAACGTGTCCTCACCGAACACCCCGGGCCTGCGGTCGCTTCAGGACCGGTCCCACCTGGACGCGCTGCTCGCCGCGCTGGTGGGGGAGAAGCCGGTGCTGGTGAAGATCGCCCCGGACCTCACCGACGCGGCCGTGGCCGAGCTGCTGGCGGTCTGCCTGGACCGGGGCGCGGCGGGTGTCATCGCCACCAACACCACGCTCGGCCGGGAAGGGCTCGCCCCGGCCGACCGGGCGCGCGGCGCCGAGGCCGGCGGCCTCTCCGGCCGCCCGCTGACCGCCCGGTCCCGGGAACTGGTCGCGTTCGTGCACCGGGAGACCGGGGGGCGGCTGCCGGTGATCGGCGTCGGCGGCATCCTCGACCCCGACGACGCGACCCGGATGTTCGACGCCGGCGCCGCCCTGGTCCAGCTCTACACCGGCTTCATCTACCGCGGCCCCACCCTGACCCGAGCCATCACCACCCACCCCCACCCACCCCGCTAACCCACCCCACCCCACCGCCGCGCGATCTTGCAGTTGCTGCCCCGGCATACCGCCCGAACCGGGCAGATGGCGGGCCGAAACTGCAAGATCGCGGGGGAGGGGGAAGGAGGACCTGTGACGCCCGAGGAGATTCTCGCCGTGGATCGGCGGCACGTCTGGCATCCCTATGCGGCGATGCCGTCGGGCAGCGCGCCGCTCGTGGTGCGGAGCGCCTCGGGGGTGCGGCTGCGGTTGGCGGACGGGCGGGAACTGGTCGACGGGATGTCGTCGTGGTGGGCGGCGATCCACGGCTACCGGCACCCGGTGCTGGACGCCGCGGTGACCGACCAGCTCGGCCGGATGAGCCACGTGATGTTCGGCGGGCTCACCCACGAACCGGCCGCGCGCCTGGCCGCCACCCTGGTCGAGTTGGCCCCGGACGGCCTGGAGCACGTCTTCCTGGCCGACTCCGGCTCGGTGAGCGTCGAGGTCGCGGTGAAGATGTGCCTGCAGTACCAGCGCGCCGTGGGGCGCCCGGAGCGCCGCCGCCTGGGCACCTGGCGGGGCGGCTACCACGGCGACACGTTCCACCCGATGAGCGTCTGCGACCCGGAGGGCGGCATGCACCACCTCTGGGGCGACGTGCTGCCCCGGCAGGTGTTCGCGCCGCTGCCGCCGGCCGGATTCGACGCCCCGCCGGACCCGGCGTACGAGGCGGCGCTCGTGGACGCGGTCGAGCGGCACGCCGGTGAGCTGGCCGCGGTGATCGTCGAACCGGTGGTGCAGGGCGCCGGCGGCATGCGGTTCCACCACCCGCACTACCTGCGGGTGCTGCGCGAGGTGACCCGGGGGCACGGCATCCTGCTGGTCTTCGACGAGATCGCCACCGGTTTCGGCCGGACCGGGCGGATGTTCGCCGCCGAGCACGCCGGCGTCACGCCGGACGTGCTCTGCGTCGGCAAGGCGCTCACCGGGGGCTACCTCACGCTGGCCGCGGCGCTCTGCACCCCGCAGGTGGCCGGCGCGATCTCGGCCGGCGGGGTGCTGGCGCACGGGCCGACGTTCATGGGCAATCCGTTGGCGTGCGCGGTCGCGAACGCCTCGCTGGGCCTGCTGGCCGCCGGGGACTGGGCCGGGCGCGTCGCGGGCATCGCCGAGGGGCTGCGGGCCGGCCTGGCGCCGCTGCGCGGCACGCCCGGGGTGGCCGACGTGCGGGTGCTCGGCGCGATCGGCGTGGTGCAGCTGGACCACGAGGTGGATCTGCCGGCCGCCACCGCCGCCGCAGTGGCCGAGGGGGTGTGGCTGCGCCCGTTCCGGGATCTCGTCTACACCATGCCGCCGTACGTGTGCGACGCCGGGGACGTGGCCCGGATCGCGGCCGGCGTGGCGGCGGCGGTCCGGGCCGGCTGAGCGGGACGTGGCGACGGAAGGCCCGTCGCGGGAGACGGAAGGCGGCCGGAGCCGCCGGGAGAGGAAGGGACCGATGGAGACGTTCGGCGTACGCCTGCACCGGGCGGTGGCGGAGCGGGGGCCGCTCTGTGTGGGGATCGACCCGCATCCGGGGTTGCTGGCCGACTGGGGGCTGCCGGACGACGTCGGCGGGCTCGAGCGGTTCTGCCGCACCGTGGTGGAGGCGATCGGCGACCGGGTCGCCGTGGTGAAGCCGCAGTCGGCGTTCTTCGAGCGCTTCGGCGCGCGGGGGGTCGGTGTGCTTGAGTCAACTATCCGACAGTTGCGAAACGCGGGCGCGCTCGTTCTCCTCGACGTCAAGCGTGGCGACATCGGATCGACGGTCCGCGCGTACGCCTCGGCGTACCTCGATCCATCCAGCCCGCTGTATGTCGACGCGGTCACCGCGAGCCCCTACCTGGGAGTAGGTTCGCTCGCACCGATGATCGAAACGGCCGCCGCGTACGGCGGCGGGGTCTTCGTCCTGGCGCTCACCTCCAACCCCGAGGGCGCCGCGGTGCAGCGTGCCGTGGGTGCCGACGGGCGCACCGTCGCGCAGACCGTGATCGACGAGATTTCCCAGCTCAACAGGGGTGCGGAGCCGCTCGGCAGCTTCGGTCTGGTGGTCGGCGCGACGATCGGGGAGACGGGTCACGACCTCGGCTCGGTCAACGGCCCGCTGCTCGCGCCGGGGCTGGGCGCGCAGGGCGGCACGCCGGCCGGGCTCCGTACGGTGTTCGGCGTGGCGCTGCCGTCGGTGCTGCCGTCGTACTCCCGGGAGGTGCTGGGCGCCGGGCCGGATCCGGCCGCCCTGCGGGCCGCCACGGAGCGGGTGCTGGCGGAGTGCCGGGCCGCTCTGGCCGCCGCCTGACTGACTGACGGCTCGGTCACTTTACGTTGATCATCGCGCGTCCACGTTGCCGAAAGCTCCGTTGACCGCTAGTTTTCCCCGCGCTGGGAACCACGGACCCCTTTGGTTGCCAGCGACACCACGTTTCACAGCTGCGGTGGGGCTCCGCCCGCCGTACTAGGGACCTGAGGAGAACTGGTGCCGCTCCCGTCACTGACCCCCGAGCAGCGCGCTGCCGCGCTGGAGAAGGCTGCGGAGATCCGCAAGGCCCGCGCTGAGCTGAAGGAGCAGCTCAAGCAGGGCAAGACCACCCTCGCCACCGTCCTTGAGCGGGCCGAGTCCGACGACGTCGTCGGCAAGCTGAAGGTTTCGGCGGTGCTCCAGGCGATGCCGGGCATCGGCAAGATCCGGGCCACCCAGATCATGGAGAAGCTCAAGATCGCCGACAGCCGTCGCCTGCGGGGCCTCGGCGAGCAGCAGCGCAAGGCGCTGCTCGGTGAGTTCGCCGCCAACTGAACGGCCCACCGTGTAGAAACAAGCGGTGAGCACGGATGACGAGGCGCGCTCGGCGGCTCGGCTCACTGTCCTGTCCGGCCCCTCCGGGGCCGGCCGGGGCAGTGTCGTCGAGCTGGTCCGGGCGCGTCTCGCGTCGGTGTGGGTGCCGGTCGTCGCCACCACCCGGCCGCCGCGCCCCGGTGAGCGCCACGGCGTGGACCGGCTCTTCCTCGACCCGGCCGGCTTCGACCGGCTGGTCGCCTCGGGCGGGCTGCTGGAGTGGTGCCGGATCGGGCCCTACCGCCGGGGGGTGCCCCGCGCGGACGTCTGGTCCCGCCTCGCCGAGGGGCGACCGGTGCTGCTGCCGCTGGACCTGGCCGGCGCGCTCGCCGTCCGGGCCGTCGTGCCGCGGGCCCGGCTGGTGCTGCTCGCGCCGCCCGCGTACCGGGTGGCTGCGGCGGTCGCGGGCGCGTTCGCACACGCCGTGACGCACGACCGGACCGAGCGTGCCGTGGCGGAACTGGTAGGATTGATCGGTTCGTCAGTCCTGGCTCCGGCCCGACCGCCCGCGAGCGGTTGAGCGGCCACCGACCGCCCGCGCGGCGGCGCACGAGACGCAGAGGTCAAATTTCGTGGGATCCATCGCCACCAACCCCGAGGGCATCACCAACCCGCCGATCGACGAGCTGCTCGAGAAGACCACCTCGAAGTACGCGCTGGTGATCTTCGCCGCCAAGCGCGCCCGTCAGGTCAACGCCTACTACAGCCAGCTCGGTGAGGGCCTCCTGGAGTACGTCGGCCCGCTGGTGGAGACCACTCCGCAGGAGAAGCCGCTCTCCATCGCCATGCGCGAGATCAACTCGGGCCTGCTCACCGCCGAGCCGACCGACCAGCCGTAACCGCGCCCACGCCGATGCCCGCCGAGATCGTCCTCGGGGTCGGCGGCGGCATCGCCGCCTACAAGGCGTGTGAGCTGCTCCGGCTCCTCACCGAGTCGGGTCACCGGGTCCGGGTCGTGCCGACCGCCTCGGCGCTCCGCTTCGTCGGCGCGCCGACCTGGGCGGCGCTCTCCGGCCGGCCGGTCGCCGACGACGTCTGGTCCGACGTGCACGAGGTGCCGCACGTGCGGCTCGGGCAGCACGCCGACCTGGTCGTGGTCGCGCCGGCCACCGCCGACCTGCTCGCCAAGGCCGCCCACGGCCTCGCCGACGACCTGCTCACCAACACGTTGCTGACCGCACGCTGCCCGGTGGTGCTGGCGCCCGCCATGCACACCGAGATGTGGGAGCACCCGGCCACCGTGGCCAACGTGGCCACGCTGCGGTCCCGGGGCGTCCGGGTGATCGAGCCGGCGGTCGGCCGGCTCACCGGGCAGGACTCCGGCAAGGGCCGGCTGCCGGACCCGGCGGAGATCTTCGCGGTCGCCCGCCGGGCGCTGGCCCGTGGCGTCGCCGCCCCGGCCGACCTGGCCGGCCGGCACGTGGTGGTCACCGCCGGCGGCACCCGCGAGCCGCTCGACCCGGTCCGCTTCCTGGGCAACCGGTCCTCCGGCAAGCAGGGATACGCGTTCGCCCGCGCCGCCGTGGCGCGGGGCGCGCGGGTGACGCTCGTCTCGGCGAACGTGGCGCTCGCCGACCCGGCCGGGGTGGACCTGGTGCGGGTGGGCACCACGGAGGAGTTGCGTACGGCCACGCTGGCGGCGGCCGCCGACGCGGACGCGGTGGTGATGGCCGCCGCCCCCGCCGACTTCCGCCCGGCCCACTACGCGACCGGTAAGATCAAGAAGTCGGACGACGGCGTCGCGCCGACCATCGAGCTGGTCACCAACCCGGACATCGCCGCCGAGCTGGGCCGGCACCGTCGGCGGGGGCAGGTGCTCGTGGTGTTCGCCGCCGAGACCGACGACGCGGAGCGCAACGGCCGGGCCAAGCTGGCCCGCAAGCGCGCCGACCTGATCGTGGTCAACGAGGTCGGCGTCGACAAGGTGTTCGGCGCGGAGACCAACGCGGCCACCGTGATCGGCGCCGACGGCGCCGTGCGCCGGTTCCCCGAACAACCCAAGGAGGCCCTCGCCGACGCCGTCTGGGACCTCGTGGTCGCCCGACTGGACCCGCCGTCCTGACGGTTGGTCGACAAGCATTCCTTGAGCCACGCGCCAGCGCGGACGACTAAACTGCCGCCGAACGACCTTTAAGAGTCTTCCCATGCTTAGGAGTGCCGTGACACGTCTCTTCACGTCCGAATCGGTCACGGAGGGCCACCCGGACAAGATCGCCGACCAGATCAGCGACGGCATTCTCGACGCGCTGCTCGACCAGGACCCGCACAGCCGGGTCGCGGTGGAGACGATGATCACCACCGGGCAGGTGCACGTCGCCGGCGAGGTCACCACGAAGGCGTACGCCGACATCCCGACCATCGTGCGGGAGACCATCCTCGGCATCGGCTACGACTCGTCGAAGAAGGGCTTCGACGGCGCCTCCTGCGGGGTGAGCGTGTCCATCGGCGCCCAGTCGCCGGACATCGCGCAGGGCGTGGACAACGCGTTCGAGCTGCGCACCGGTGGCTCGGAGAGCGCGCTGGACGCGCAGGGCGCGGGCGACCAGGGCATGATGTTCGGCTTCGCGTGCTCCGAGACGCCCGAGCTGATGCCGCTGCCGATCGCGCTGGCGCACCGGCTGGCCCGCCGGCTGTCGCAGGTGCGCAAGGACGGCACCATCCCCTACCTGCGGCCGGACGGCAAGACCCAGGTGACCATCGAGTACGACGGGCTGCGCCCGGTGCGCCTGAACACGGTGGTGGTGTCCAGCCAGCACGCCGCGGACATCTCGCTGGAGTCGCTGCTCACGCCGGACGTGCGGGAGCACGTGATCACTCCGGAGCTGGAGGGTCTCGGGCTGGAGACCGACGGCTACCGGCTGCTGGTCAACCCGACCGGCCGGTTCGAGATCGGCGGCCCGATGGGTGACGCCGGGCTGACCGGCCGGAAGATCATCGTGGACACCTACGGCGGCTACGCCCGGCACGGCGGCGGCGCGTTCTCCGGCAAGGACCCGTCGAAGGTCGACCGCTCGGCGGCGTACGCGATGCGCTGGGTGGCCAAGAACGTGGTCGCGGCCGGGCTGGCCGAGCGGTGCGAGGCGCAGGTCGCGTACGCGATCGGCAAGGCGCACCCGGTGAGCCTGTTCATCGAGACGTTCGGCACCGAGACGGTGCCGGTGGCCTCGATCGAGAAGGCCGTGGCCGAGGTGTTCGACCTGCGCCCGGCCGCCATCATCCGGGACCTGCACCTGCTGCGCCCGATCTACCGGCAGACCGCCGCCTACGGCCACTTCGGCCGGGAGCTGCCGGACCTGACCTGGGAGAGCACCGACCGGGCCGCCGACCTCAAGTCGGCCGCGGGAGCCTGACCACCGCCACGCGCCGCGACCGGCGACCCGCCGAGGGGTCGCCGGTCGCGCGCGTCTGCGTCGACGTGCCGCTGCCGCACCTCGACCGCCCGTTCGACTACCTGGTCCCCGAGGCGCTCGACGTCGATGCCCGGCCCGGGGTGCGGGTGAAGGTCCGCTTCGCCGGGCAGCTCGTCGACGGCTGGCTGCTGGAGCGCGTCGCCGAGTCCGACCACCCCAAGCTGGCGTACCTGGAGAAGGTCGTCTCCCCGGTGTCGGTGCTCTCGCCGGAGGTGGCCCGGCTGGCCCGGGCGGTCGCCGACCGGTACGCCGGCAGCCTGGCCGACGTGCTCCGGCTGGCCGTGCCGCCGCGGCACGCCCGCGCCGAGAAGTCCGTGACCGCCGCCGGCGCGCCGGCCGGGGCCGCCGGTCCGGTCCCCGACGCCGACCCGACCGCCCCGGCCCGGACCGATGACGCGGCCCGGACCGACGGTGCCGAGGCGGCCCGGACCGACGGTGCCGAGGCGCCGTCCGCGACCGGCGTCCCGCTCGACCCGCGCGGCTGGCGGGACTACCCGGCCGGGCCGGCGCTGCTGCGCGCGCTCACCGACGGCCGCGCGCCGCGCGCCGTGTGGTCCGCGCTACCGGGGGAGGACTGGGCCGACCGGTACGCCGACGCGGTGGCCGCGACCGTGGCCGGCGGCCGGGGTGCCGTGGTGGTGGTGGCCGACGGCCGGGACCTGGACCGCCTCGACGCCGCCCTGACCGCCCTGCTCGGACCGGACCGGCACGCCTGCCTGGCCGCCGCCGCCGGTCCGGCCCGGCGCTATCGGGCCTTCCTGGCCGCCCGGCGGGGCGAGGTGCCGGTGGTGATCGGCACCCGGGCGGCCATGTTCGCCCCGGTCGAGCGGCTCGGCCTGGTGGCGGTCTGGGACGACGGCGACGACCTGCACGCCGAGCCCCGGGCGCCCTACCCGCACGCCCGCGACGTGCTGCTCACCCGGGCGCAGCTCATCGGCGCCGCCGCCCTGGTCGGCGGGTACGCCCGCACCGCCGAGGCGCAGTTGCTGGTGGAGACCGGCTGGGCCCGGGAGGTGGTCGCGGACCGGGCCACGGTGCGGGCGCGGATGCCGGCGATGGCGCCCACCGGCGACGATCCGCAGTTGGCCCGCGACCCGGGTGCGGCCTCCGCCCGGCTGCCCAGCCTGGCCTGGACCACCGCCCGCGACGCGCTCCGTGCCGACCTGCCGGTGCTGGTGCAGGTGCCCCGTCGCGGCTACCTGCCGTCGATCGCCTGCGCCGACTGCCGTGCCCCGGCCCGTTGCCCGCACTGCGCCGGCCCGCTCGGCCTGCCGTCGGCACAGGGCACGCCCGCCTGCCGTTGGTGCGGTCGGGTCGCCGCCGCGTACGCCTGCCCGGAGTGCGGCGGGCGGCGGCTGCGCGCCTCGGTCACCGGTGCCCGGCGCACCGCCGAGGAGTTGGGCCGGGCCTTCCCGGGGGTGCCGGTGCGGACCTCCGGGCGTGAGGAGGTGCTGACCACCGTGCCCGGCGGCGCCGGTCTGGCGATCGCCACCCCGGGCGCCGAGCCGGTCGCGGAGGGCGGCTACGGCGCGGTGCTGCTGCTCGACTCGTGGGCGCTGCTCACCCGCGCCGACCTGCGGGCCGGCGAGGAGGCGCTGCGGCGCTGGCTGGCCGGCGCCGCGCTGGCCCGGCCGGGCGCGGCCGGCGGCCGGGTGGTGGTCGTCGCCGACGGCGCGCTCGCCCCGGTGCAGGCGTTGCTGCGCTGGGACGCGGCCTGGTTCGCCGCCCGGGAGCTGGCCGAGCGCCGCGAGCTGGGCTTTCCGCCCGCGGTGCGGATGGCGAGCGTCACCGGCCCGGCCGACGCGGTGGCGGACCTGCTGGCCGGCGCCCGGTTGCCCGACGACGCCGAGATCCTCGGCCCGGTGCCGGCCGACGAGGGCCGGGAACGGATGTTGGTCCGGGTGCCCCGGGCCCGGGCCGCCGCCCTCGCGGACGCGCTGCACGCGGCGGCCGGGCAGCGCAGCGCCCGCAAGGCCGCCGATCCGGTCCGGCTCCAGGTGGACCCGCTCAGCCTGTTCTGATCCGCCTCCGGGGCGTGACCCAGCGCACCCGGCGCCTCGCGCGCGGTCGTGACCTGGGGTTTGGCGGACACCTGGTCCGGCAATTGGGTAGCGCGCGGTGGTAGCATCGCCCGTCATGCCCAGGCGTGCGGAATTTCCGCGCGGGACGCGGCGCGACGGGTGCTCAGGGCACGTCGGGCCACACGGATTCGATGTCGTCAGTCAGCCGGTGAGCAGGGGTGGACCAGTCGTGACCGTTCGTCAGTCGATCGTCTTCAACGGTGACCTCGGCAGCGGCAAGAGCACCGTTTCCGTCGAGATCGCCAAGCGGCTGGGGCTGCGCCGGGTCAGCGTCGGCGACCTCTACCGCCAGATGGCGCAGGAGCGGCAGATGACCGCGCTCCAGCTCAACCTGCACGCCGAGCTGGACCAGGCCGTCGACGGCTACGTCGACCAGCTCCAGCGCGACATCGCCGCCTCCGGCGAGTCGCTGGTGATGGACTCCCGCCTGGCCTGGCACTTCTTCACCGACGCGCTCAAGGTGCACATGATCACCGAGCCGACCGAGGCGGCCCGGCGGGTGCTCGCCCGGCCGTCCGGCCCGGCCGAGAGCTACACCACGCTCGACGAGGCGCGGGCCAAGCTGCGCGAGCGCAGCGAGAGCGAGCGCAACCGCTTCATCGTCCGCTACGGCGTCGACAAGGCCCGGCTGCGCAACTACGACCTGGTCTGCGACACCACCCGGGCCACCCCGCAGCAGGTGATCGAGCACGTGGTCGACGTCTACGAGGGCCGCCTCGGCGCCGACGTGCTGCGCGCCGGCCAGCCGCTGCTGCTGCTCGACCCGACCCGGGTCTACCCGACCGAGGACGTCGCCACGCTGCGCGGCTCCTGGTCCGCGGAGCCCGCCCGCGACGAGACGGTGGAGCCGCTGAGCATCGGCTACACCGGTGAGTACTTCTTCGTCGTCGACGGGCATCGCCGGCTCAGCGCCGCGGTGCGCGGCGGCGTGCCGATGGTCGCCGCCCGGCTGGTCGCCGAGGTCGACGAGCCGGTGGTCGGCGGGATGAGCGCGGTGGACTTCTTCGCCGCCCAGGCCCGGCCGGGCCTGATCCACGACTGGCAGGACGCGCACGGCATCGCGCTGCCGCTGCCCGAGCACGCGCTGCTCGGTGGTGGTCCGGTGCTGGCCGGTGAGCCGGGCGCCGGCGCCTGAGCGGGCGCCGCGCGCTGGTGGGATCGCCCGATCCGGTTCGGGGTGATCTGCGCGCTGCTCGGCGCGGCCGACCGGGATCCCCGCCGCTATCCGGACCCGGCCGCCTCGACCCCCGGCGCCGGTCACCGTTGCCGGTACGCCGCCGGAGGCGGTCGGGCCGAATCCGTAGACTGGGGTCGCACCGCCCGTCCCAGACAAGGAGCCACGCCGCGTGACCGTTCAGCCCATCCGTCTGTTCGGCGATCCGGTGCTGCGCACGCCGGCCGACCCGGTGGTCGACTTCGACGCCGAGCTGCGCAAGCTGGTCGCCGACCTGACCGACACGATGCGTGAGCAGAACGGCGCCGGCCTGGCCGCGCCGCAGCTCGGGGTGGGCCTTCGGGTGTTCACCTTCGACGTCGACGACATGCTCGGCCACCTGGTCAACCCGGTGCTGGAGTTCCCCGACGCCGAGGAGCAGGACGGCCCGGAGGGCTGCCTGTCCATCCCCGGGCTCTACTTCGACACGAGGCGCCGGCAGAACGTGATCGCCAAGGGCTTCTCCGCCCACGGCGACCCGATGCAGATCGTCGGCACCGGCCTGATGGCCCGGTGCGTGCAGCACGAGACCGACCACCTCGACGGGGTTCTCTTCGTCGACCGCCTCGATGCGGCCGGCCGCAAGGAGGCCATGAAGGCGATCCGCCAGGCCGACTGGTACGACCAGGGCGCCCCGCCCACGGTCAAGCTCAGCCCGCACCCGGTCAGCAACCCGTTCGGCCTGGGGCGGTGACCCGGATGCGACTGGTCTTCGCCGGCACCCCGGCGGTCGCCGTACCGGCCCTGGACGCGATCGCCGCCTCCGGCCACGAGCTGCTCGCCGTGGTCACCCGTCCGGACGCCCCGGCCGGCCGGGGCCGGGGGCTGGTCCGCTCACCCGTCGGCGCGTGGGCCGACGCGCACGGGGTGGAGGTGCTCACCCCGGCCCGACCGCGGGAGCCCGAATTCCTCGACCGGCTGCGCGCGCTCGCGCCGGACTGCGTGCCCGTGGTCGCCTACGGCGCGCTGGTGCCGCCGGTGGCGCTGGAGATCCCCCGGCACGGCTGGATCAACCTGCACTTCTCGCTGCTGCCCGCCTGGCGGGGCGCGGCACCGGTGCAGCACGCCGTGCTGCACGGCGACGAGCTCGCCGGGGCCAGCGTCTTCCAACTGGAGGAGGGGTTGGACACCGGTCCGGTCTTCGGCACGGTGACCGACGAGATCCGCCCCGCCGACACCTCCGGCGACCTGCTGGAGCGGCTCGCGCACTCCGGGGCCGGGCTGCTGGTCGCGGTGCTCGACGCGATCGGCGCCGGCACCGCCCGGGCCGAGCCGCAGCCGGCCGACGGGGTCTCCCTGGCGCCGAAGCTGACGGTGGAGGACGCGCGGGTGCGGTGGACCGACCCGGCGTTCGCGGTGGACCGGCGGATCCGGGCGTGCACGCCGGCGCCCGGCCCGTGGACCACGTTCCGCGACGACCGGGTCAAGCTCGGCCCGGTCGTCCCGCTGGCGAACGGCCCGGAGCTGAAGCCGGGCGAGCTGCTGGTCGAGAAGTCGCAGGTGCTGGTCGGCACGGCCACCGGGCCGGTGCGGCTCGGCGAGGTGCGCGCGGCCGGCAAGAGGGCCATGTCGGCCGGCGACTGGGCGCGCGGCGCCCGGGTCGTCGCCGGCGAGGTTCTCGCGTGAGCGCGAGGAGTGAGCCGGTGTTGCGAGCCCCGCAGCCGCGAGCGACAGGTGGCTCCGCATGACGGGCCCGGAGCGGCCCGTCGAGGGTGAGCGGTCCCGGGGGTACGCGCGCGAGCAGGGCGCCCGCCAGCGCTCCGACCGGCGCGGTGGCGACCGGTTCGGTGGCGACCGGCGGGGCGGGCAGCGTCCCGCGCGCCCGGCCGTGGACCTGCCCCGGCACGTCGCGTACGAGGCGCTCGCGGCGGTGCACCGCGACGACGCGTACGCCAATCTGGTGCTGCCGGCGATGCTGCGCGAGGCGGGGCTGAGCGGTCGGGACGCCGCGTTCGCCACCGAGCTGACCTACGGCACGCTGCGGCACACCGGCACGCTGGACGCGATCGTCACCGACGCGGCGGGTCGGGACGTGCAGCGGATCGACCCGCCGGTGCGCGACGCGCTGCGGCTCGGCGCCTACCAGCTGCTGCACACCCGGGTGCCGGCGCACGCCGCGGTGTCGTCCACGGTGGACCTGGTCCGCACCGTCGGGCCGGGCGCCACCGGGTTCGCCAACGCGGTGCTGCGGGAGATCGCCGGCCGGGACGCCGACGCCTGGGTGGCGAAGCTGGCCCCGGCCGAGGAGACCGACCCGATCGGCCGTCTCGCGTTGACGTTCAGCCATCCGCAGTGGATCGTCCGGGCGTTCGCCGAGGCGCTCGGCGGTGACCTGGGGGAGACCACCCGGCTGCTGATCGAGGACAACGAGCGTCCGCCGGTGCACCTGTGCGCCCGCCCCGGCCGGGCCGACGCGGTGGCGCTGGCCGACGAGGTGGGTGGCGCGCCCGGCGCGTTCTCGCCGTACGCGGTCTACCTGCCCGGCGGCGCGCCGGGTGAGTTGGCGGCGGTGGCCGACGGTCGGGCGCACGTGCAGGACGAGGGCTCCCAGTTGGTGGCGGACGCGCTGGCGAGCGCGCCGCTGGACGGTCCGGACGGCCGGTGGCTCGACCTGTGCGCCGGGCCGGGCGGCAAGGCCGGGCTGCTCGGCGCGTTGGCCGCGACCCGTGGGGCGCGGCTGACCGCGGTCGAGGTGGCCGAGCACCGGGCCCGGCTGGTCGAGCGGGCCACCCGCGGCCTGCCGGTCACCGTGGTGCACGCCGACGGGCGCGGCGTGGGCGACGAGCCGAAGCTGCCGGAGGGGCACTTCGACCGGGTGCTCGTCGACGCGCCGTGCACCGGTCTGGGGTCGCTGCGCCGCCGGCCGGAGTCGCGCTGGCGGCGCCAGCCGTCGGACCTGCCGCCGCTGACCCGGTTGCAGCGGGAGCTGCTCACCGCCGCGTTGCGGGCGGTGCGTCCGGGTGGCGTGGTCGCGTACGTGACCTGCTCGCCGCACGTGGTGGAGACGCACGTGACGGTGACCGAGGCGTCCCGGCGGTGCGGCTTCCCGGTCGACTTCGTCGACGCCCGGCCGCTGCTGCCGGCCGGCATGCCGGGCCTGGGCGACGGCCCGACGGTGCAGCTCTGGCCGCACCGGCACGGCACCGACGCGATGTTCCTGGCGGTGCTGCGCAAGGGGTGACTCCGCCCCCGGGTGCATCCCGCGCGCGGGGGAGGGGGTTCGCGGGATGTGACACCCCGTTGACTGTCCGATCGATACATGTAACTGTTCCGATCACCGGTCAACGGTACGTCACCCCCGCGTTCCCCGAGGAGTCTCCATGAGACGCAGCACGCCGACCACGAGCCTCGTGCTCGCCCTCGTCGCCACCCTGACGACGGCGAGCCTGGCCGGCACCGCCGCCGCCGCGCCCGCAGCCGCCCCCGCTCCCGCCCCGGCCGTCGCCGCGCTCGCCGCACCGGACGTCTCCCTGACCAACGTGCAGGCCCATCTCAGCCAGCTCAACTCCATCGCCACCAGCAACGGCGGCAACCGACGGGCCGGCTCGGCCGGCTACGCCGCGTCGGTCAGCTACGTCAAGGGCAAGCTCCAGGCCGCCGGCTACACGGTCACCGAGCAGACCTGCACCTCCTGCACCTACCCGGGCAGCAACCTGATCGCCGAGTGGCCGCAGGGCCCGGCCGACCAGGTGGTGATGTTCGGCGCCCACCTGGACAGCGTCTCCGCCGGCCCCGGCATCAACGACAACGGCTCCGGCTCGGCCACGCTGCTGGAGAACGCGCTGGTGCTCGCCGCGCAGAACCCGACCATGACCAAGCGGGTGCGGTTCGCCTGGTGGAACGGCGAGGAGCAGGGGCTGCAGGGCTCCAAGCAATACGTCAACCAGCTCAGCACCACCCAGCGGGGCTACATCAAGGGCTACTACAACTTCGACATGGTCGGCTCGCCCAACGGCGGCTACTTCATCAACCGGATCACCTCCGCCACCGCCGCGCCGCTGAAGGCGTACTGGGACTCGTTCGGCATCCAGCCGGAGGAGAACACCGAGGGCCAGGGCCGCTCCGACGACTACTCGTTCGCCAACGCCGGCATCCAGACCTCCGGCTACGCCGCCGGCGCCAGCTACACCAAGACCGCGGCGCAGGCCGCGAAGTGGGGCGGCACCTCCGGCGCGGCGTACGACGGCTGCTACCACCGCTCCTGCGACACTGCCAGCAACATCAACACGACGGTGCTCAACCGCAGCGCCGACGGTGTGGCGTACGCGATCTGGGCGCTCGCGGTCGGCGGCGGCACGCCGACCAACGACTTCTCCGTCGCGGTGAGCCCCACCGCCGGCAGCGTCGCGCGGGGCGGCTCCACCACCGCCACGGTCAGCACCGCCACCACCTCCGGCAGCGCCCAGACCGTCGCGCTGTCGGCCAGCGGCGCGCCGAGCGGGGTCACTGTTGGCTTCAGCCCGTCGTCGGTCACCTCGGGCGGCTCCGCCACCATGACGGTCAGCGCCTCGTCCACCGCGACCACCGGCACGTTCACCGTCACCGTCACCGGGACCGGCTCGGCCACCCGCACCGCCAGCTACACGCTCACCGTGACCGGCGGCAGCGGCGGCTGCACCGGCGGGCAGCTCATCGGCAACGGCGGCTTCGAGTCGGGCAGCACGCCGTGGACGGCCAGCTCGGGCGTGATCACCAACGATTCCGGCCAGGCGGCCCGCACCGGCTCCTACAAGGCCTGGCTGGACGGCTACGGCTCGTCGCACACCGACACGCTGTCCCAGTCGGTGACCCTGCCGGCCGGCTGCACCAGCTACACGCTGGCGTTCTGGCTGCACATCGACTCGGCCGAGACCACCACCTCGACCGCGTACGACAAGCTGACCGTGCAGGTCGGGTCGACCACGCTGGCGACGTACTCGAACCTGAACAAGGCCACCGGCTACACCCAGCGCACCTTCAACCTGGCCGGCTACGCGGGCCAGACGGTCACGTTCAAGTGGACCGGCGTCGAGGACGCCTCGTTGCAGACCAGCTTCGTGGTCGACGACGTGACGCTCCAGGTCGGCTGAGCGCATCCCGGCGGGGTGGGCCGACGCCCGCCCCGCCCGGGCTCAGCTGATCGGCAGTGCCTTGCCGCCCGCGCCGCGGACCGAGCGGCTCAGCGTCCGCTCGGAGACCCACAGGAAGCACTGCACGCCCCGGTCGCCGTCGCGCCACTGCTGCTCGAACGGATGGTAGATGATGGTGCCGGCCCGGTACTGCATGTTTCCGTCGTTCGGCACCTTGGCGTACGTCGCGATCAGGCCCCGGCACGCCTTGTGCGCCCGCAGTGAGGTGCGCTGGAACTCGGCGTAGCTGATGTCGGGCGCCTGGTAGATCCCGACGAACTCGGCATGGTGCTTCGCGGTGCAGGCGACCGGCCGCATGGCCCGCACCTCGTCCTTGCTCAGCTTCGGGTTGAAGCAGGCCAGCGCCAGCGGCGAGCCCGGCTTGAGGGCACCGCGCAGGGTGCCGGTGCGGGCGGTCACGTTCCCCTCGTCCAGGCCGTTCACCTCGGCGACGTCGCAGCGGTACCAGCGCGCGCCGCCGGACCAGGCCAGGGCGGAGGGGAAGACCACCGAGAGCTGCAACCGCCCGGAGCGCCAGTCCGCGCCGACCGCCCGGGTCACCTGCCGGGCACACTCGGCGTGTGCGGTGCGGATGCCGGCCGAGCCGGCCCGCGGCGGCGCGGAGCGCCCGGCGTCCGGGCCGGTCAGCGTGCCGACGTGCAGCGTCTCGACCCGGTGCGCGGTGGCGCAGTCGACCGGCTGGTAGCCGCTGAGATAACCCACGTCCGCGACGGTGGGATGGCAGACGTCGGCCTTCGGCACGAAGCCCACCGGGGCGGCGAAGACCGGCCACTCGTCGGTCAGGTCGCGGTCGACCCCGGCCGGCGCGTTGCAGGCGCCGAGTGCCAGCACCGTCACCGCGCCCGCGGCGACCGCCGCCCACCATCGCCGCATCGCGACCGACCTCCCCGCCGTCCGGAGCCGCCCGGCCGACCGGTACGCCTCGGCGAGGCAGCATACGGCACCCGACCTAGATGACGGGGAGTCCCTCGGGGCCGGCGCCGCGCATCGAGCGGGTCAGTTTGCGGTCGTCGCTCCACAGGAAACAGCGCACGCCCCGGTCGCCCTCCTCCCACTCCCGCTGCGACGGCGGGTAGAAGATGGACCCGGCGCGGTAGGGCAGCTCGGCATTGTCCGGCACGTTGGCGAACGCGGCGATCAGCCTCATGCACCGCCGGTGCGCCGCCGGCGCGGCCCGGGTGAACTCCGCCCAGCTCATGTCCCGTTCGACGTAGACGCCGACGAACTCGGCGCGGTGCGGTTCGGTGCACAGCACGGGAGCCATGTAGTTGAGGTTCGCGCCGATCAGCTTCGGGTCGAAGCAGCGGTGCACCAGCGGGTTGTCGCCGACCAGCGCGCCGCGCAGGCTGCCCACCCGGTTGACCGGCCGGGTGTTGTCGATGCTGTCGGTCTCGGCCAGGTCGCAGCGGAACCAGCGGGCGCCGGAGAGCCAGGCGGTGGCCGGGGGCAGCGCGATGTTCAGGGTGAGCCGAGCGGCGTGCCAGTCCCCGCCGATCATCTCCCGGGCCCGCTGGTCGCACTCGGCCCGGGCGGTGCGCAACTCCGGTGAGCCCGGCTCGGGGCGGGCGCCGAGCGCCGCCGGCCCGGTGAAGGCGCCGACGTGCACCGCCTCGGCCAGGTGGCTGCGCGCGCAGTCGACCGTCTCGTACGTGGCGGCCTGCACCACCGCGGTCAGCCGGGGCAGGCAGGCGTCGGTGGCCGGGACGAAGAGCCGGGGCGCCGGCAGCGCCGCCCAGTCGTCGACGAGGTCACCGTCGGCCCGGTGCGCCTGGACGCAGCCGGTCAGCGCCGCCGTCACCGCGCCGGCCAGCGCGAACGCGTGGAGCCACCGTCGCATCGTCCGCTCCTTCGCCCGGAGAGATGGCAGCCGGTCGCCGCGGGCCCGGCGGCGTCCCCCGCGCCCGGGCGTGCAGCATACGTGACCGTCCCGGTAGGAGTTTCGTCATCTTTCAGTCGATCGGCCAGTGGCGGACGACTATTCGTGTCGATTTCCCGCCCGGACGAGCCTGCGGTGCACCCGAGGTGACCGCGGGATCACCTTCCGTGCCCCGTGGTGCCGCGCCGCCAGCGGGGGGGCGACGCATTCGTACACTGACCCGGTGACCGTACCGCCGCTCGTCGTCGCGCCCAGCATCCTGGCCGCCGATTTCGCCCGCCTCGCCGACGAGGTCCGCGCCGTGGAGTCCGCCGCCGACTGGCTGCACGTGGACGTGATGGACAACCACTTCGTCCCCAACCTGACCATCGGCCTGCCGGTGGTGCAGAGCCTGCTGGCGGCCACCGAGCTGCCGTTCGACGTGCACCTGATGATCACCGACCCGCGCCGGTGGGCCCCGGGCTACGCCGACGCGGGGGCGTACAACGTCACCTTCCACGCCGAGGCGTGCGACGACCCGGTGGCGCTGGCGAAGGACCTGCGCTCCGCCGGGGCGAAGGCAGGGCTGGCGATCGACCGGGACACCCCGATCGAGCCCTACCTGGATCTGCTGCCCAGCTTCGACACGCTGCTGATCATGACGATCAAGGCCGGCTTCGGGGGCCAGCGGTTCCTGCCGTCGCTGCTGGACAAGGTGCGCGCCGCCCGCCGGCACGTGGACGGCGGTCACCTGGAGCTGCGCATCGAGGTCGACGGCGGCATCGCCGCCGACACCATCGAGCAGGCCGCCGCCGCCGGCGCCGACGCGTTCGTCGCCGGCACCGCGGTCTACGGCGCCGACGACCCGGCCGAGGCGGTACGCCGCCTGCGGGGCCTGGCGGAACGTGCGATGACCGGGGCCTGAGATGGACCCGGCCGGCGACCGACCCGACGTCATCCTGGTCGTCGACGACGACGAGGACATCGCCCGCTTCGTCGAGTTCAACCTGCGCCTGCACGGCTTCGAGGTGCTGCACGCCGCCGACGGCCAGGAGGCGCTGGAGGTGATCGAACGGCAACGGCCGGACCTGGCCGTGGTCGACCTGATGATGCCCCGGGTCGACGGCCTGGAGCTGACCCGCCGGCTGCGCGCCGACCCGATGACCTCGGCGCTGCCGGTGATCATGTTGACCGCCAAGGGGATGACCTCCGACAAGGTCAACGGCCTCAGCGCGGGCGCCGACGACTACCTGGTCAAGCCGTTCGACACCGCCGAGCTGGTCGCCCGGGTCAGCTCCACGCTGCGCCGCAACAAGGAGTTCCGGGAGGTCTCCCCGCTGACCGGCCTGCCCGGCAACAGCCGCATCCGGCGGGAGATCAGCGACCGGGTGCGCAGCGGCGTCGACTACGCCGTCGGCTACGTCGACATCGACCGGTTCAAGAGCGTCAACGACCGCTACGGCTTCGTCCGCGGCGACGAGTTCATCTCCGCGCTGGCCCGCAGCCTGCACCGGGCGGTGGTGTCGATCGGGCTGCCGCCGGCCTTCCTCGGCCACGTCGGCGGCGACGACTTCGTCATCGTCTGCGCGCCGACCCAGGTCCGACCGCTGACCAGCCGCGCGGTGGTCGACTTCGAGAACGCCGCCGACACGCTCTACGACCCCACCGACCGGGAGCGCGGCTTCGTGGAGCTGAAGGACCGCCGCGGTAACATCCGCCGGGCCGCGCTGGTCACCCTCTCCATCGGCGTGTCGCTGTCCGACAGCGGCAAGCGGTTCACCGACCCGCTGGAGGCGATCGCCGTGGCCTCCGAGATGAAGACGGTGGCCAAGAGCCAACCCGGGTCCTACGTGGCGGTCGACCGCCGCCGCGGCGTCACCTGATCCACCGCCCGTGGCTGTGAGGTAGCTCGCCTCTGTGGCGCGCGTCGCGGCGGAACGTGTAAGACTTCCGGGGTACCCACCACGCGCTGGCGGGGCTCGGTGAAATTCCGAACCGGCGGTGATCCACGGTCCGACCGTGGTAAGCCCGCGACCCGGACGGCTTCGGCCGTGCGGTGGACCTGGTGAGAATCCGGGGCCGACGGTTGGGGTGCGGCTCGTCCGCCCCCAGAAAGTCCGGATGGGAGACAGCGCGCGGAACGGGGGAGGCCCCTGTCGGCCGCTGAGCACCCTCAGCCGCCGCGTGGGCTCCTCGGGGCGGCCGTGCCGTTCCCGGGGTTCTCCGCCGCCGCGTGTCGGCGGCCGCCGTGCCGCTGCTTCCCGACCCGCCCGCGCGTGACCGGCGAGCGGGAGGGCAGGGCAGGTCATGGCGAGCGTCTCCGTCGACGAGGCGATGCGTCGCGCCGTCGAGCTGGCCGCCCGCGGCCTCGGCGCCACCAGCCCCAACCCGGTCGTCGGCTGCCTGCTGCTGGACGCCGACGGCGAGGTCGTCGGCGAGGGCTTCCACGCCTACGCCGGCGGGCCGCACGCCGAGATCGTCGCGCTGGCGCAGGCCGGCACGCGGGCCCGGGGCGGCACCGCCGTGGTCACGCTGGAACCCTGCGACCACACCGGCCGCACCGGCCCGTGCAGCCACGCGCTCATCGGCGCCGGGGTGGCCCACGTCGTGGTCGCCGTGCCCGACCCGAACCCGGTGGCGTCCGGCGGCGCGGCCACCCTGCGCGCCGCCGGGGTCCAGGTGACCCTCGGGGTACGCGGCGCGGAGGCCGAGGCCGGTAACGTCGCCTGGCTCACCTCGATGCGCCGGGGCTGGCCCTACCTGATCTGGAAGTACGCGGCCACGCTCGACGGGCGCTCCGCCGCCGCCGACGGCACCAGCATGTGGATCACCTCGGAGGCGGCCCGCACCGACGTGCACGCGCTGCGTGGCACCGTCGACGCGGTCCTCGCCGGGGTGGGCACCGTGCTCGCCGACGATCCCCGGCTCACCGCCCGCAACCTGCGCGACGGCACGCTCGCCATCCGGCAGCCGCTGCGGGTGGTGGTGGACAGCTCGGGGCGTACCCCCCTCGACGCCCGGGTCCGCGACGGCGCCGCGCGCACCTGGGTGGCCACCGCCGCGGAGGTCGGCGCCGGCCCGGACGGCCGGGTCGACCTGGCGGCCCTGCTGGCCGAGCTGCACCACCGCGGCGTGCGGGCCGCGCTGCTGGAGGGCGGCCCCACGCTGGCCGGCGCGTTCCTCGCCGCCGGACTGGTCGACCGGATCGTCGGCTACGTGGCGCCGAAGCTGCTCGGCGCCGGCCCCACCGCGCTGCTCGACGCCGGCGTGACGACCATCGCCGACGCCATCGACCTGGAGATCACCGACGTTACGCCCGTCGGCCCCGACCTGCGGATCACCGCGCTGCCCCGGAAGAGGGAGGCCTGACCATGTTCACCGGCATCGTCGAGGAGCTGGGCGAGATCGTCCGGAGCACCGAGACCGCTGACGACTCGGCGCTGATCGCCGTCCGCGGCCCGCTCGTGACCTCGGACGCCCGGCACGGCGACTCCATCGCGGTCAACGGGGTCTGCCTGACCGTGGTGGACGTCGACGGGGTCGTCTTCACCGCCGACGTGATGGGCGAGACGCTGCGCCGCACCGCGCTCGGCGCGCTGCGCCCCGGTGATCCGGTCAACCTGGAGCGGGCCGCCGCGCTGAACAGTCGGCTCGGTGGGCACCTGGTGCAGGGGCACGTCGACGGCGTGGGCGAGGTTGTCGGCCGGGAGTCGGCCGCGCGGTGGGAGACGGTCCGGTTCCGGCTGCCGGCCGGGTTGTCCCGCTATGTGGTGGAGAAGGGCTCGATCACCGTGGACGGCGTGTCGCTGACCGTGGCCGAGGTGGGCGACGACTGGTTCTCGGTCGGGCTGATCCCGACCACCCAGAAGCTCACCGTGCTCGGGGGCAAACGGGTCGGCGACCCGGTGAACCTGGAGGTGGACGTGCTGGCCAAGTACGTGGAACGGCTGCTGGGCGGCGCCCGGTGACCGGGCCGCTGGGCTGGCTGCTCGACGCCCAGGTGCACGTCGCCGGCTCGCCGGTGCTGGCCCGGGAGATCGTCGGCAACGTCTTCGGGCTGGCGTCGGCGCTGCTCGGGTTGCGCCGGGTGGTCTGGGCCTGGCCGGTCGGCATGATCGGTAACGGGCTGCTGTTCACCGTGTTCCTCGGCGGCGTGTTCGTCACCCCGCAGGCGCACGACCTCTACGGTCAGGCCGGCCGCCAGGTCTTCTTCTTCGCGGTGAGCGTCTACGGCTGGTGGCGCTGGTCGCGTAACCGCCGTTCCGGTGGCGGCGCGGAGCCCGCCGTGGTGCCGCGCTGGGCCACCTGGCGGGAGCGGCTGACCCTGCTCGTCGTCGCGGTCGCCGGCACGGCCGCCGCGTACCCGGTGCTGGCCGCGCTGGGCTCGTGGGGTCCGCTGCCGGACGCCTGGATCCTGGTCGGCAGCCTGCTCGCCACCTACGGCATGGCCCGGGGCTGGGTGGAGTTCTGGCTGGTCTGGATCGCCGTCGACGCGGTGGGCGTCCCGCTGCTGCTGCGCGGCGGCTTCTACCCGTCGGCCGCCATGTACCTGGTCTACGGCGCGTTCTGCGCGGCCGGCTTCCTCACCTGGTGGCGCACCTCGCGGGCGGCCACCGCCGCGCGCACGCCGATCCCGGCGACGTACTCGGAGGTCGTGGCATGAGCAGCTTCGGTTCGATCGAACAGGCGGTGGCGGACATCGCCGCCGGGCGGCCCGTGGTCGTGGTCGACGACGAGGACCGGGAGAACGAGGGCGATCTGATCTTCGCGGCCGAGCTGGCCACCCCGGAGCTGGTGGCGTTCATGGTCCGCTACACCTCCGGCTACATCTGCGTGCCGCTGACCGAGGCCGAGTGCGACCGGCTCGACCTGCCGCCGATGCACCACACCAACCAGGACCGGCGGGGCACCGCGTACACGGTGACCGTGGACGCCCGCGAGGGGGTGAGCACCGGCATCTCGGCCGCCGACCGGTCGCACACCATCCGGCTGCTGGCCGACGCCGGCACCGACCCGACCGACCTGGCCCGCCCGGGTCACGTGGTGCCGCTGCGCGCCCGCGCGGGCGGGGTGCTGCGCCGCCCCGGGCACACCGAGGCGGCGGTGGACCTGACCCGGCTGGCCGGCCTGCGCCCGGCGGGCGTGCTCTGTGAGCTGGTCAACGACGACGGCACCATGATGCGCCTGCCGGACCTGGAGAAGTTCTGCGCCGAGCACGGCCTCACGCTGATCACCATCGCCGACCTGATCGCGCACCGCCGCCGCACCGAGAAGCAGGTCGGGCTGGCCGCCGAGGCGCGGATGCCCACCCCGTACGGCGTGTTCCGGGCGTACGGCTACCGGGCCGAGCACGACTCGGCCGAGCACGTCGCGCTGGTCTTCGGTGACCTCGGCGACGGGCGCGACGTGCTGGTCCGGGTGCACTCCGAGTGCCTCACCGGGGACGTGTTCGGCTCGCTGCGCTGCGACTGCGGCCCGCAGTTGCAGGCGTCGCTGGCCCGGGTCGCCGAGGAGGGGCGCGGGGTGGTTCTCTACGTGCGCGGGCACGAGGGCCGCGGCATCGGCCTGCTGCACAAGCTGCAGGCGTACCAGTTGCAGGACCAGGGGCGCGACACCGTCGACGCGAACCTCGACCTGGGGCTGCCGGCCGACGCGCGCGACTACGGCACCGGCGCGCAGATCCTGTACGACCTCGGCGTCCGCTCGATGCGGCTGCTGACCAACAACCCGGCCAAGCGGGCCGGCCTGGAGGGGTACGGCCTCACCGTGACCGGCCGGGAGGGGCTGCCCGTGCGGTCCAACCCGGAGAACATGCGCTACCTGCGCACCAAGCGGGACCGGATGGGTCACCTCCTGGACGGGCTGGACGAGGCGGCCGGGGCAGGCGAGGTGACCGAGGCGCCGATGGGGCGTCCGGTCGCCGACGACGAGATCGGAGCGTAGGGCGATGGCGGGTTTCGGGGAGCCGGGCGCGCCCGCGGTGGACGCCGCCGGGCTGACCGTCGGCGTGGTGGCGGCGCGCTGGCACGGCGAGCTGACCGACCACATGGCCGAGCGCGCGCAGGCGGCGGCCGAGGCGTGCGGGGCACGGGCCGTGGTGGCCCGGGTGGCCGGCTCGGTGGAGCTGCCGGTGGTGGCCCAGGCGATGGCCCGGCGCTTCGACGTGGTGGTCGCGCTCGGCGTGGTGGTGCGCGGCGCGACCGCGCACTTCGACTACGTGTGCCAGTCGGTGACCGAGGGCCTGACCCGGGTGGCGCTGGACGAGGGCAAGCCGGTGGCGCACGGTGTGCTCACGGTGGACACCATCGAGCAGGCCCGGGACCGGGCCGGGCTGCCCGGCTCGGCCGAGGACAAGGGTTGGGCGGCCACCGTGGCGGCGCTGGAGGCCGCGCTGGCGATCCGCGGCCTGGACGCGGCCAACGCCCACCGCGTCGGCTTCGCCTGACCCCGCCCGCCCGCGCCTGCCCCGTGCCTGCTCGCGCCCTTGCCTGTGCCTGCTCGCGCCGGACAGGTCAGCGGTAGGCGACCGCCTGTCCCCAGCACCGGCGGCCCTCCCGTCCCCGCCGCCTTTGGAGCTGACAGCACAGACGACTCAGCCCCGCACCCCGGTCACCTCGTCAGCTCCTGACGACTCGCCGCCCACCCGTCCGCCCCGACCAGCAGCCGTCGGCGGGCCCAAGCGGGTGATCAAGGAGTTCGCGTCGGAGTCGATCTCCCCCGCGACGCGAACCCCTTGATCACGCAACGGACTTGGTGGGAGACGGCGTTGATCATGAAGTTGGCGGTGACAGATCGGACGCGGCGTGCCGCCAAGTTCATGGTCGACGGGGTGGGTCGGGTGAGTCGTTGGTGATGTCAGCTCCAAAGGCGGCACGGGCAGGGCCGCTGGCTGCGGCTGATCGTCCGGAGGTGGGGGTCCGGGGCGGCGTCGGTGGTCGGGCGGGGGGAGGCAAGGGTGCGGTCGGGGACGAGGTGGTTGGAGGCGGGGTGGGCGTGACGCCGTCGGTGGGGGGCGTTCGGGGAGGGCGGGTGGTGAGGTGGGCGACGGGGGTGGACCCGGTCGACGGGCTCACCCGGGGCGGCTGGAAGAATTGCCGTCCGTGAAGACGTTCGAGGAGTTGTTCGCCGAGCTGCAGGCCAAGGCCGCCGCCGGCACCCCGGGCTCGGGCACGGTCGACGCGCTCGCCAAGGGGGTGCACTTCATCGGCAAGAAGGTCGTCGAGGAGGCGGCCGAGTCGTGGATGGCGGCCGAGCACGAGGGCCCGGAGCGGGCCGCGGAGGAGATCTCCCAACTGCTCTACCAGGCGCAGGTGCTGATGCTGGCCACCGGTCTCGAGTTGAAGGACGTCTACCGACATCTGTGAGTGCCCGTCCGCTGATCATCCGATCGACCGAAGGAGCACTCCCATGCTGCGTGTCGCCGTGCCCAACAAGGGCGCCCTGGCCGAGAAGGCGGCCCAGATGCTGCGCGAGGCGGGCTACCGCCAGCGCACCGACCCGAAGGACCTGGTCTGCCGGGACGAGCCCAACGACATCGAGTTCTTCTACCTGCGCCCCAAGGACATCGCCACCTACGTCGGCTCCGGTGACCTGGACGTCGGCATCACCGGGCGGGACCTGCTGATCGACTCCGGCGCGCCGGCCGAGGAGGTGGTGGACCTCAACTTCGCGCGGGCCACCTTCCGGTTCGCCGCCCGCCCGGACGACGTCGCCTCGGTCCAGCAGCTCGGCGGGCACCGGATCGCCACCTCGTACCCGGGTCTGGTGGAGCGGCACCTGGCCGAGCTGGACGTCAAGGCCGAGGTGATCCGGCTCGACGGCGCGGTGGAGAACGCGATCCGGCTCGGCGTGGCCGACGTGGTCGCCGACGTGGTGGAGACCGGCGCCACGCTGCGCCAGGCCGGCCTGGTGGTCTTCGGCGAACCGCTGCTGCGCTCCTCGGCGGTGCTGGTCAGCCGGGCCGGCGCGCCCGGCTGCCCCCAGCAGGGGCAGCTGGAGCGCCGGCTGCACGGGGTGCTGGTCGCCCGCCGTTACGTGATGCTCGCCTACGACGTGCCGGCCGGGCTGCTCGACCGGGCCAGCTCGCTCACCCCGGGCATCGAGTCGCCGACCGTCTCGCCGCTGCACCGCGAGGGCTGGGTCGCGGTGCAGGCCATGGTGCTCCGCGACGACGTGCACCGGATCATGGACGAACTCTACGAGCTGGGCGCGCGGGCGATCCTGGTCACCAACATCCACGCCTGCCGGCTGTGAGGCCGCTGCCGCTCCCGGCCGCGCTGGCGGTGGTCGTCCTGGGCGGCGTGGCCTCGGCCGCCCAGGGCGTGATCAACGCCGAGTTGGGGGAGCGGACCGGTGATCCGGTGCTCGGTGCGGTGGTCAACAACCTGGGCGGCTGCCTGATCGTGCTGGCCGGGCTGGCCGTGGTCCCGGCGATGCGGGCCGGGTTGGCCGGGTTGCGCCGCGCCGGCCTGCCCTGGTGGTCCTACCTGGGCGGGCTCGGCGGCGCGGTGATCGTGCTGACCGCCCCGGTGGTGGTGCCGGCGCTCGGGGTGGCGGTGTTCACGATCGCCCAGGTGGCCGGCGGCGGCCTCGGCGGCCTGGCCGTCGACCGGGTCGGGCTGGCCGCCGGGGGGCGGCTGCCACTCACCGTGCCCCGGGTCGCCGGGGCGTGCCTCGGCGTCGGCGCGGTGGCCCTGGCGCAACTCGGCCGGCCGGTCGGCGACCTGGCGGTCGGGCTGGTGCTGCTCTCGGTCGTGGGCGGGCTGGCGGTGGCGTTGCAGTCCGCGCTCAACGGCCGGGTCGCGGCCGGGATCGGGCCGGCCGCCGGCCTCGCGGTGAACTTCGTGGTCAGCACGACGGTGATCGGCGCGGTGGCGGTGGCGGCCGGCTCGCTGGCCGACCAGCCGCGCTGGCCGACGCAGTGGTGGCTCTATGTCGGGGGCGTGTTCGGCGTCGGCATCGTGCTCGCGCTGCTGGTCGGCGTACGTGCGGCCGGGGTGCTGCGGACCGGCCTGGCGCTGGTGGCCGGGCAACTCGGTGGCGCGCTGCTGCTGGACCTGGCACTGCCCGGCGGGCCCGGCGTCCGGCTGCCGGTGCTGGCCGGCGCCGTGCTGACGCTGCTGGCGGTGCTGGTGGCCGGGGTGCGGCGGCGGGCGCCGGCCCGTGTGGCGGTGGAACGCGAGCGCGAGCCGGATGGCAGACTGGTCGGGTGAGCGATTCCGTGGTGACCGTGCGGCCCCGCCGCATCCGGGTGGTCTGCTGGGCGTCGGCGATCGCGCTGGTGGTGGTCTTCAGTCTCGTCGCGACGTCGCTGACCGGTGCCACCGGCGACGGATACGGCTCGTTCCAGCGCGGCGACCAGTTCGCCATGGTCGGGCTGGGCGTGTTCGGCGCGCTCGGGTTCCTGCTGTTCACCCGCCCCCGGGTGGTCGCCGACGCTCGGGGCGTGCGGGTGCGCAACGTGATCGGCTCCTACGAACTGCCCTGGGAGGTGATCCGCGGCGTCCGGTTCGACCGCGGCGCGCCGTGGGCCAGCCTGGAGCTGCACGACGACGACCTGCTGCCGATGGTGGCGTTGCAGGCGGCCGACAAGGAGAGCGCGGTCGAGGCGGTCCGCGCACTGCGTCGCCTGCACCAGGCGCACCTGGCCGCGCTCGCCGCCGGCCAGCCGACGTCCCGCTGACCTGCGGGCCCGGTTTGGGCCGGCCTGGGCCGAGGGTGTAGTGTTGCGGAGTCGACCAGACTGCCCCCGTCCCTGACGAGCGGGCGGTCGAGAAGCGGAGCGCCCGCTCCCACCCGAGTCGCCGTCCAAGCGTCCGGGTCCGGTCCCCGGTTTCGGGCACATCCCGATCCCGGATGCGCGATCCTGTGATCGTGCCGACCGGTCGAGTGGGCCCTGGCATTCGCCGGGGCCTTCTGCTTTCCGGGTCGGCTCCCGCCCGGGAGCCCACGGAGTCGGCACCGTAGGACACTCGACTCGAGGAGGCCACATCAGCGTCGAACCACGCGTGAACGAGCAGATCCGGGCACGTGAGGTCCGACTGGTCGGCCCTGAGGGTGAGCAGGTGGGCATCGTCCCGCTGGAGCGCGCCCTGCAGCTGGCCGCGGACGTCGACCTGGACCTGGTCGAGGTTGCGCCGATGGCGCGCCCGCCGGTGTGCAAGCTCATGGACTTCGGCAAGTTCAAGTACGAGAGCGCACTCAAGGCGCGCGAAGCGCGGCGTAACCAGCAGCAGACCGTCATCAAGGAGATGAAGCTCCGGCCGAAGATCGACCCGCACGACTACGAGACCAAGAAGGGTCACGTGGTGCGGTTCCTCAAGGCGGGCGACAAGGTCAAGGTGACGATCATGTTCCGCGGTCGCGAGCAGAGCCGCCCGGAGCTGGGTTACCGGCTCCTGCGCCGGCTCGAATCCGAGATCACGGACCTGGGATACGTCGAGGCCGCGCCGAAGCAGGACGGCCGAAACATGATCATGGTTCTCGCTCCGCACCGGGCCGTCAAGGCCTCCGCGGTCGCCGCCACGGCGTCCCGCGGTGGTCCTCGGGACCGCGCCGCGGAGGAGCCGGCAGCCCCGGCAGGCGGCGAGGCCCCGGCGGCCGGCGAGACCGCAGCAGCCGGCGAGACCGCAGCAGCCGGCGAGACCGGCCCGACCGCTGACACCAGCGGCCAGTAACAGGGAGAGACGTTCCACATGCCGAAGATGAAGAGCCACACGGGTATGGGCAAGCGGGTCAAGGTGACCGGCAAGGGCAAGATCGTTGCCCAGCAGGCCGGCCTCCGCCACAACCTGGAGAAGAAGCCCTCCACCCAGACCCGGCGGCTGACCGGCACGGTCGAGCTGGCCAAGGCCGACACCAAGCGCATCAAGAAGCTGCTCGGCCGCTGACGCGAGCCACCTGAACCGAAGAAGGAGTTGAGATGGCACGCGTCAAGCGGGCTGTGAACGCCCAGAAGAAGCGTCGTACCCTGCTGGAGACCGCGAGCGGCTACCGCGGTCAGCGCTCCCGGCTCTACCGCAAGGCCAAGGAGCAGGTGCTGCACTCGATGCAGTACGCCTACCGGGACCGCCGCGACCGCAAGGGCGACTTCCGGCAGCTCTGGATCCAGCGGATCAACGCCGGGGCCCGGGCCAACGGCATGACCTACAACCGGCTGATCCAGGGCCTGCGCCTGGCCGGCATCGAGGTCGACCGCAAGATCCTGGCCGACCTGGCCGTCAACGACGCCGCCGCGTTCGCGGCGATCGTCGAGCTGGCCCGCGCCGCCGTGGCGGCCGAGGGCACCGGTGGCGCCGCGGCCCAGGCCGCCTGACCACCCGTACGGCACAGATCGAGGCGTCTCCCATGCAGTCACCGTCGCAGGGGAGGCGCCTCGACGCTGTTCCCGGCCCGTTCACCCCGCGTACCCCGAGGGTCGCGGCGGCCCGCCGGCTGCACCGCCGGCGCGACCGCGAGCAGGCCGGCCGGTTCCTGGCCGAGGGGCCGCAGGCGGTCCGTGAGGCGCTCGCCCGCGACCGCGCGGTGGTCGAGTTGTTCGGCACCCCGGCCGCGCTGGACCGGTACGCCGACCTCGCCGCCACCGCCGCCCGGGCCGACGTGCCGGTCTCCGAGGTCACCGACGACGCCCTGGCGGCGCTCGCCGAGACCGTGGCCCCGCAGGGCCTGGTGGCGGTCTGCCGGCACCTCGACGTGCCCCTGGCCGACGCCCTGGCGCGCGGGCCGCGACTGGTCGCGGTGCTCGCCGGGATCCGTGACCCGGGCAACGCCGGGACCGTGCTGCGCACCGCCGACGCCGCCGGCGCCGGCGCGGTGGTCTTCGCCGGTGAGGCCGTCGACCCCTACAACGGCAAGTGCGTGCGGGCCTCCGCCGGCAGCCTGTTCCACGTCGACGTGGTCCGCGCCGACGACCCGGTCCGGGTCGTCGAGACGCTGCGGGCCGCCGGGCTGTCGGTGTTGGCCACCACCGGGTACGGCGACAGCGACCTGGACGACCTCGCCGACGCCGGCCGGCTCGCCGCGCCCACCGCCTGGCTGTTCGGCTCGGAGGCGCACGGCCTGCCGGACGAGCTGACCACGGCCGCCGACGCCCGGGTCCGGGTGCCGCTGCACGGGCGCGCCGAGAGCCTGAACCTGGCTGCGGCGGCGGCCGTCTGCCTGTATTCTTCCGCCAGAGCACTGCGTCGACCGACGGTCACGCAGCACACAGCAGGGGAGTCCGCCTCGTGATGAACGCGCCACGGCGTTCGTTTAGCCAGCCCGCCGGTGTCGGCGGGCGGCAGGCCTGACCCTTCCTCCCTGCACGACTCCCACCGGCGGGCTGCGGCGAAGCCGCGCGTCCGTAGACTCGCCTGGCCGCCCTGTGGAAGGGCCGGCGCCGCCCTGAGGGAGTGCCCGTTCACCATGAGCTACCGCAACGATCCGTACGACCCGAAGCAGGTCGCCCTGCTCGACCCGGACGCCCTGGCCGGGGCCGTGGCCGACGCCGAGAAGGCGTTCGCCGCCGCCGCCGACCCCGACGCGCTCACCGCGCTGCGCCCGGCGCACCTGGGGGACCGGTCCCCGGTGTCCCTCGCGCGCCGGGAGATCGGCGCGCTGCCGCCGGCCGCGAAGTCCGACGCCGGCAAGCGGGTCAACGAGGCCCGCCGCGCCGTCGAGTCCGCGTACGCCGCCCGGCAGGAGATCCTGGACCGCGAGCAGGCCGAGCGGGTGCTGATCGAGGAGCGGGTCGACGTGACCCTGCCCCACGACCGCCGGCCGCGCGGCGCCCGCCACCCGCTGACCGTGCTGATGGAGCAGATCAGCGACCTGTTCGTCGGCATGGGCTACGAGGTGGCCGAGGGGCCCGAGGTCGAGCTGGAGTGGACCAACTTCGACGCGCTCAACATCCCGGCCGACCACCCGGCGCGCGGGCTGATGGACACCTTCCACATCGCACCCGAGGGCAGTGGCCTGGTGCTGCGTACCCACACGTCGCCGGTGCAGGCGCGCACCATGCTCAGCCGCAAGCCCCCGATCTACGTGGTGGTGCCCGGCCGGGTCTACCGCACCGACGAGCTGGACGCCACCCACGCGCCGGTCTTCCACCAGGTCGAGGGCCTGGTGGTGGACAAGGGCATCACCATGGCGCACCTGCGCGGCACGCTCGACCACTTCGCCCGGGCCATGTTCGGCGAGGGCGCGAAGACCCGCTGGCGGCCGCACTACTTCCCGTTCACCGAGCCGTCGGCCGAGTTCGACGTCTGGTTCCCGGAGCACCGGGACGGGCCGCAGTGGGTCGAGTGGGGCGGCTGCGGCATGGTCAACCCGAGGGTGCTGCGCGCCTGCGGGATCGACCCGGAGGTCTACTCCGGATTCGCGTTCGGGATGGGCATCGACCGGACCGTGATGGTCCGGCACGGGGTCAGCGACATGCGGGACATGGCCGAGGGCGACGTGCGGTTCACCCGCGCGTTCGGCGCCTGAGCAAGGGAAACGGTGGTCTAACAGTCATGCGAGTTTCTGTCAGTTGGCTGCGGGAGTACGTGGACCTCCCCGCCGACCTGCCCGTCGGCGATCTGGAGCAGGCGCTCGTCGACCTCGGCATCGAGGTCGAGTCGATCGTGGACCTGCGGGCGACCGTCACCGGCCCGCTGGTCGTGGGCGAGGTCCTCCAGATCGAGGAGCTGACCGGCTTCAAGAAGCCGATCCGCTTCTGCCGGGTGGACGTGGGCGCCGCGAACGGCACCGGCGAGCCGCAGGAGATCGTCTGCGGCGCGCGCAACTTCGCCCCCGGCGACAAGGTGGTGGTGATCCTGCCGGGCGGCGTGCTGCCGGGCAACTTCGCCATCGGCGCGCGCAAGACGTACGGGCGCAACTCCCACGGGATGATCTGCTCGGCGCAGGAGCTGGGCCTGGGCGACGACCACTCGGGCATCATCGTGCTGCCCGAGGACGTCAAGGCCCAGCCCGGCGACGACGCCCGCCCGATCGTCGGCCTGGACGACGTGGTGGTCGAGATGGAGATCACCCCCGACCGGGGCTACGCGCTCAGCGTCCGGGGCATCGCCCGGGAGCTGTCGCACGCGCTCGGCGTGCCGTTCCGCGACCCGGCCGACGCGCCGGCCACCGGCGGGACGACCGAGCCGGCGTACCCGGTCGAGGTGCGCGACACGGTCGGCTGCGACCGGTTCGCCGCCCGGATGGTGGGCGGCGTCGACCCGACGGTCTCCACGCCCGGCTGGATGCGGCAGCGGCTGACCGCGGCCGGCGTGCGCAGCATCTCGCTGCCGGTCGACATCACCAACTACCTGATGCTCGAACTCGGCCAGCCGATGCACGCCTTCGACGCCGACCGGATCGCCGGGCCGCTCGTGGTGCGCCGCGCCGAGCCGGGGGAGAAGCTGACCACGCTCGACGGGGTGAGCCGCGCTCTCGCGCCGGAGGACATGGTCATCTGCGATGCCGGGCTGCCCAACGCCCTCGCGGGCGAGGACGCCGGCGTCCCGATCTCGCTGGCCGCGGTGATGGGCGGCGAGACCAGTGAGGTGCTCGCCTCCACCACGAACGTGCTGTTCGAGGCCGCGCACTGGGACCCGGCGATGGTCGGGCGCACCGCGCGGCGGCACAAGCTGTTCAGCGAGGCCGCGAAGCGGTGGGAGCGGGGCGTCGACCCGGCGCTGCCGCTGGTCGCGCTGGAGAAGGCGGTCCGGTTGCTCACCGACCTGGCCGGCGGCACGGCCGGCGCCGAGGTGCTCGACCTCGACCACGTCCGCCCGCTCCCGCCGGTCACGCTGCCGGTGGACCTGCCGTCGCGCCGGATCGGTGTGTCCTATCCGGCCGACCGGGTGGTGGAGCTGCTGGAGCAGGTCGGCTGCGCGGTCACCCGTGGCGGCGACCGGCTCGGTGAGGACCCGGGCACGGTCGGGGTGGCCGACGGCGGGGCCGGCGAGGTGCTGACCGTGACGCCGCCGAGCTGGCGGCCCGACCTGACCGACCCGGCCGACCTGGTGGAGGAGGTGGTCCGCCTCGACGGGTACGACCGGGTGCCGTCGGTGCTGCCCACCGCCCGCCCCGGCCGGGGCCTCACCCCGCAGCAGCAGCGCCGCCGCGCGGTGGCCCGCTCGCTGGCCGAGCGCGGCTGGATCGAGGTGCTGGCGCAGCCGTTCGTCGCGCCCGAGCTGGCCGACCAGCTCGGCCTGCCGGCCGACGACCCGCGCCGTCCGGCGGTCCGGGTGGCCAACCCGCTGTCCGAGGAGGAGCCGCTGCTGCGTACCACGCTGCTCGGCCCGCTGCTCGGCATCGTCAGGCGCAATGTCGGCCGGGGCCAGCGGGACGTGGCGATCTACGAGATCGGCACGGTCTTCCACCCGCGTCCGGGCGTGGGCGCCCCGCCGGCCATGGGCGTGGACCGGCGTCCCACCGACGAGGAGTTCGCCGCCGCCGACGCGGTGGTGCCGGCGCAGCCACGACACGTCGCGGTGGCGGTGTGCGGCGAGATCGAACCGGCCGGCTGGTGGGGCGCGGGTCGCGCGGCCGGCTGGGCGGACGCGGTCGAGGCGGGCCGGGCGGTGCTCGACGCCGCCGGCATCCCCGCCGGCCGGGTCACCGTGCGGGCCGGCGAGCGCGCGCCCTGGCATCCGGGTCGCTGCGCCGAGCTGCTCGTCGACGACGCCGTCGTCGGGCACGCCGGCGAGCTGCACCCGGCGGTGGTGGCGGCGCTGGAGCTGCCCCGCCGCACCAGCGTCATGGAACTGGACCTGGACGCGTTGCCCGTCGCGCCGCTGGTGAGCGGCCCGGCCATCTCCACGTTCCCGCCGGCGCTCATCGACGTGGCGCTGGTGGTCGACGCGGCGGTGCCGGCGGCGGACGTGCAGCGGGCCCTGGTCGAGGGTGCCGGCGCGCTGCTGGAGAACGTGCGGCTCTTCGACGTCTACGCGTCCGAGCAGCTCGGCGCCGGGCGGAAGTCGCTGGCCTACAAGCTGACGTTCCGCGCCCCGGACCGGACGCTGGCCGGCGAGGAGGCGGTGGCCGCGCGGGACGCCGCGGTGGCGCTCGCCGCCCAGCGCTTCGGCGCCACCCTCCGCGGCGCCTGAGGTGTAAGGAGGGGCCCCCGCTTAACGCCTTCGGTAGAGGCGGGGCCCCTTCTTGACACCCGAACCGACGGTGACGGCCCGGCGGGGACTCCGCCGGGCCGTCACCCGCTCAGGCGCTGTAGGGCAGGGTGAGCTGTGACCCGTCGCCGACGGCGAGGCTGCTCGGGGCCGTGCCGATGGCGTTCCACACCTCCACCCGTACGCTGCCGTCGCGCAGGTCGCCGAGGTCGCCGGTGGCCGACGCCAACCCCCGGTCCCGGGTGTAGTCCTCCCAGCCGGCGAGCGGGTCCGTGGCGTAGTAGTGGTAGGTCTCCACCCGGTCGAAGGTGCCGTCCCCGGTGAGGTCGTAGGAGACCCGGAGCTGGGTGCCGTTGCCGACCGCGGTGCCGGCGTCGACGAGCAGGCGGAACGAGGTGGCGCCGCCGGTCCACCGCGCGGTCAGGTGATCCGCCCGGTAGACCCGTGGCGTGTGTGGGGTGTCGACCCAGGCGCCGTCGGCCGCCGCGATCGTCGCCGGGGCGGCGCCGGCCGGGCGTTGCCGGAGCTGGTCGGGTTCCCCGAGGTAGAGCCGCGGCGTGAAGGGGCTCATGGTCGGGTCCGGGGACGGGCTGTCGGACACCGATGGGCTGGGGTCGGGCGAGGGCGGCGTGGGGGTGAGGTTCGGCGGCGGGCCGGTCGGACCGCCGCCCGGCCCGAACGGGCTCAGCTCGATCCCGGCGGCGCGCGGGTCGCCGTCGTGCACCAGCGACTCCTGGTTGAGCACGTCGTCGAAGGCGAACCCGTACGCCTTCCCGTCGACCATGTTGGCGTGCACGATGCGGGAGTAGTGGTTGGTGAGCGTGCCCCGGTAGAAGTCGCTCGGCCCGCCGGACGGCTGGATGTCGCGGTCGGTCAGGGTGGAGCGGTGCAGCGCGGCGCAGAGGGTGCGGGCGATCGGCCCGACCACGAGGTCGTTGGGGGCGGCGAGCGCCCCGTCGCAGTCCCACACGTCGGAGCTGGACGGCCTGGCGAACGACGCCACGTGTCGGCCGGAGCCGTCGGTGAACGTCATGACGTCGCCGCTGGTCCGGCCGAGGTACCTCACGTCGGGCTGAGCGGTGAAGGGTGCCACGGTGAGCGGCCTGGTCGCGTACGACTGCCAGGCCGAGGCGATGTACGGGTCGAGGTAGGTGGCGCTGAACAGGCCGGCGTCGGCGGCTTTGCCGGGGGAGAGGACGCGCAGCACGGTGCCGTCGGCGCGGGTCTGCACCGTCGCGCCCCAGCCGGGCTGGGCGCGGACCGCGTCGACGACCCGGTTCCGCCCGTCGTCGACCAGTCGGCCGGTGTGCCGGGTGGTCCCGTCCGCGCCGGTCACGCTGACCACGTGCGGGACGGCGAACATGTCGACCTGTGAGCTGTTCAGCCAGAGCCCCGCGTCGTTGTAGGTGAACTCGGACCAGTCGAACAGGACGTCGCGGTTGGGGTCGCCGGGCGCCCAGGGCGCGGGCTGGACCAGGCCGTCGGGGGTGAGCAGGAACCGCAGTTTCTCACCGAAGGCGACGTAGACCCGGCCGGAGATGTTGCGGGGCACCTTCAGCACGGCGGCGTCGCCGTTCACCGGGCCGGGGATGGCCACGTCGGGGGCGGGCGTGGGTGGCAGGCCGCCGGCCGGCCAGGGGGTGAACGCGCCGGCGGCGTCGACGTGGCCGAGCCGGCCGGAGGTCAGGTCGGTGCCGAGCACGTAGAGCCAGGTGGCGTCGGCGCGGCCGGTGTGGTTGGTGATGGTGAAGGGAAGGAGGTTCGGGCCGGTGGCGTGGGCCAGCGAGGCCGCGGCCACGACCGAGGCGGCGGTGGTGACCAGGAGCGCGAGCAGGGCGCGCAGGAGCTTCGGACGGGTGGGCACGGGCGACTCCGGGGGTGGTGAGGCAAGCGTGAGAGCGCTCTCTCAGCATCGGCGCGGGATGGTCGGCTGTCAATGCGTCGGAGGTCGCTGCAGTTTCATGCGCCGCACTGCATGACCTTGCAGTGGCCCCGTGCGACTGCTAGCCTTCTCTGCATAGTCATGCGGAGGTAGGTATGGGCATTCGAGTAGCGGTGGCCGGAGCGAGTGGGTACGCGGGCGGCGAACTGCTGCGCCTGCTCGCCGGCCACCCCGAGTTCGATCTCGTGGCCGCCACCGCGCACAGCCAGGCCGGCCAGCCCGTCGCCGCCGTACACCCGCAGCTCACCGGCCTGGACCTGGTTTTCGGGTCGACCGAACCGGCGGCCCTGGCCGACGCGGACCTGATCTTCCTGGCCCTGCCGCACGGCCAGTCGGCCGCCCTCGCCGCCGCCCTGCCCGACAGTGCCCTCGTGGTCGACCTCGGCGCCGACCACCGGCTGCGCGACGCGGACGCCTGGACCCGCTACTACAGCGGCCCGCACGCCGGCGCCTGGACCTACGGGCTGCCCGAGCTGCCCGGCGCGCGCGGTGCGATCGCGTCCGCCCGCCGGGTCGCGAACACCGGCTGCTACGCGGTCGCCACCACGCTGGCGCTGGCCCCGCTGGTCGCCGCCGGCGCGGTACGCCCCGACGACGTGGTGGTGGTCGCCGCCTCCGGCACCTCCGGCGCGGGCCGGGCCGCCAAGGCCCACCTGCTCGGCAGCGAGGTGATGGGCGACCTCACCCCCTACAAGGTGGGCGCGCACCAACACGTACCGGAGATCAAGCAGGCGACCGGCGCGACCGGCCTGTCGTTCACGCCGGTGCTCGCCCCGATGCCGCGCGGGATCCTCGCCACCGTCACGGCGGTGCCGGCCGGCGACACCGACCCGCGGGCGGTGTTGGCCGCGGCCTACGCCGACGAGCCCTTCGTGCACCTGCTGCCCGCGGGGGTGTGGCCGCACACCGCCGCGACCGCCGGCTCGAACTCCTGCCACCTCCAGGCGACCGTGGACGTCGACTCCGGTCGGGTGATCGTGGTCGGCGCCATCGACAACCTGGGCAAGGGCGCGGCCGGGCAGGCCGTGCAGAACGCCAACCTGATGGTCGGTCTCCCCGAGAGCACCGGCCTGTCCGTGCATGGAGTCGCACCATGAGCGTCACCACCCCCCGGGGCTTCCGGGCCGCCGGTGTCGCCGCCGGCCTGAAGACCTCCGGCGCCGCCGACGTGGCGCTCGTGGTCAACGACGGTCCGGACGCCGGCGTCGCCGGGGTCTTCACCGCCAACCGGGTGAAGGCCGCCCCGGTGCTCTGGACCCAGCAGGTCGTGCACGGCGGCGTGGTCCGGGCCGTGGTGCTCAACTCCGGCGGCGCCAACGCCTGCACCGGTCCGGCCGGCTTCCAGGACACCCACGCCACCGCCGAGCACACCGCCGCCGCGCTCACCGCCAGCAGCGCCCGGCTGATCGTCGGCGCCGGCGAGGTCGCGGTCTGCTCGACCGGGCTGATCGGTGAGCGGCTGCCGATGCCGAAGCTGTTGCCGGGCGTCCGCGACGCGGTGCGCCGGCTCTCCCGCGACGGCGGCCGGCCGGCCGCCGAGGCGATCATGACCACCGACACCCGGCCGAAGACCACCGTCGCCCGGGGCAGCGGCTGGACGGTCGGCGGGATGGCCAAGGGCGCCGGCATGCTGGCGCCGGCCATGGCCACCATGCTCTGCGTGTTGACCACCGACGCGGTCGCCGGCCCGGACGCGTTGGACGGCGCGCTGCGGGCCGCCACCCGGGTCACCTTCGACCGGGTCGACTCGGACGGCTGCATGTCCACCAACGACACGGTGCTGCTGCTGGCCAGCGGCGCCTCCGGCATCGAGCCGACCGACGCGGAGCTGACCGCCGCGGTCACCGCCGCCTGCGACGACCTGGCCCAGCAGCTCCTCGCCGACGCGGAGGGCGCGACGAAGCAGATCGCGATCGAGGTGGTCGGCGCGGCGGGCGAGGACGACGCCGTCGAGGTGGGACGTGCGGTGGCCCGCAACAATCTGGTCAAGACCGCGCTGTTCGGCAACGACCCCAACTGGGGCCGGATCCTCGCCGCCGTCGGCACCACCGCCGCCGTGTTCGAACCGGACGGCATCGACGTCGCGGTCAACGGCGTCTGGGTCTGCCGGCGCGGCGCCGCCGCCGCGGACCGCGCCACGGTGGACCTCACCGACCGGGCCGTCGCCATCCGGATCGACCTGCACGCCGGTGACGACGCCGCCACGATCTGGACCAACGACCTGTCGCACGCGTACGTCCACGAGAACTCGGCCTACTCCTCATGACCTTGAACGCTGACCTCACCCGGGCCCAGGCCAAGGCCGCCACCCTGATCGAGGCGCTGCCCTGGCTCGCCCGGTTCGCCGGCGCCACAGTGGTCGTCAAGTACGGCGGCAACGCGATGGTCGACCCCGAACTGCGACGGGCCTTCGCCGCGGACATGGTCTTCCTCCGGTACGCCGGCCTCAAGCCGGTCGTGGTGCACGGCGGCGGCCCGCAGATCTCCGCCATGCTCGGCCGGCTCGGCATCGCCAGCGAGTTCCGCGGCGGCCTGCGGGTCACCACCCCGGAGGCCATGGACGTGGTCCGGATGGTCCTCGTCGGTCAGGTCGGCCGGGAACTGGTCGGCCTGGTCAACGCGTACGGCCCGTTCGCGGTGGGCCTCTCCGGCGAGGACGCCGGGCTGTTCACCGCGGTGCGCCGCCCGGCGTACGTGGACGGGGAGGCGGTCGACGTCGGGCAGGTCGGCGACGTGGAGTCGGTGAACGCCTCGGCGGTCACCGACCTGATCGCGGCCGGCCGGATCCCGGTCGTCTCCACCGTCGCGCCGGACGCCGACGGGGTGCTGCACAACCTCAACGCGGACACCGCCGCCGCCGCGCTCGCGATCGCCCTGGGCGCCCGCAAGCTGGTCGTGCTCACCGACGTGCCGGGTCTCTACGCCGACTGGCCCGACACGTCCACCCTGGTCAGCGAGATCAGCGCGGACGACCTGGCCAAGCTGCTGCCGTCGCTGGAGTCGGGCATGGTCCCGAAGATGGAGGCCTGCCTGCGGGCGGTGCGCGGCGGAGTGCCGGCCGCGCACGTCGTCGACGGCCGGGTGGCCCACTCCACGCTGCTCGAGGTGTTCACGTCGGAAGGGTTCGGCACGATGGTCGTGAGCGCGAGGAGCGAGCTTGCGAGCCCCGCAGTCGCGAACAGGGAAGGCACGGTCGGTTCATGAGCACGCTGCTGCGGCGCTGGAGCGCCGCCATGATGGACAACTACGGCACGCCGCCGCTGGCGCTCGTCGCCGGTGCCGGCGCCGTCGTGGTCGACGAGACCGGCCGGGAGTACGTCGACCTGCTCGGCGGCATCGCCGTCAACGCGCTCGGGCACGCCCACCCGGCCGTGGTGGCGGCCGTGTCGAAGCAGGTCGCCACGCTCGGGCACGTGTCCAACCTGTTCGTCGCCGAGCCACCGGTCGCCCTCGCCGAGCTGCTGCTGGCCCTGGCCGGCCGGCCCGGCCGGGTCTTCCTCGCCAACTCCGGCGCGGAGGCCAACGAGGCCGCGTTCAAGCTCTCCCGGCTCACCGGGCGGCGTCACGTGGTGGCCACCCGGGGCGGCTTCCACGGCCGGACCATGGGCGCGCTGGCGCTCACCGGCCAGCCGGCCAAGGCCGACCCGTTCCGCCCGCTGCCCGGCGACGTCACCCACGTGCCCTTCGGTGACGCGGACGCGCTGGCCGAGGCGGTCACCGACGACACCGCCATGGTGATCGTCGAGCCGATCCAGGGCGAGAACGGCGTGGTCGTCCCGCCGCCCGGCTACCTCACGGCGGCCCGGCGGATCACCGCCGCGCGCGGCGCGCTGCTGGTGCTCGACGAGGTGCAGACCGGCGTCGGGCGCACCGGGCACTGGTTCGCCCACCAGGCCGAGGGCGTCGAGCCGGACGTGGTCACCCTCGCCAAGGGCCTCGGCGGCGGCCTGCCGCTCGGCGCCTGCCTGGCCTTCGGCCGCGCCGCCGACCTGCTCGGCCCCGGCTCGCACGGCACCACGTTCGGCGGCAACCCGGTCAGCTGCGCCGCCGCCCTCGCGGTGATCGCCACGATCGCCAACGAGGGGCTGCTCGACCACGTCAAGCGGGTCGGCGAGCGGCTGCGGCGCGGCGTGGAGGCGCTCGGGCACCCGCTGGTGCGCGAGGTACGCGGCGCCGGCCTGCTGCTCGGGATCGCGCTCGACCGGCCGGTCGCCGGTGCCGTGACGACCGCGCTGCGGGAGGCGGGCTTCCTGGTCAACCCGGTGCAGCCGGACGTGGTCCGGCTGGCCCCGCCGCTGATCCTGACCCCGGCGCAGGTCGACGCGTTCCTCGCCGCGCTGCCCGCCGCCCTCGACCGCGCGCCCGCCGAGTCCACCGCGCCCGCCGAGTCCACCGCGCCCGCCGAGGCCCCCGTACCGACCGAAAGCGCCACGCCCGCCGCGTCGGCGCCCACCCCCGCGACCCGCTCGGAGACCCCCGCATGATCCGCCACTTCCTGCGCGACGACGACCTCACCCCCGCCGAGCAGGCCGAGGTGCTCGACCTGGCGGCCCGGATGAAGGCCGACCGGTATGCGCACCGGCCGCTCGCCGGGCCCCGGTCGGTGGCGGTGCTGTTCGACAAGCAGAGCCTGCGCACCCGGATCTCGTTCGACGCCGGCATCGCCGAGTTGGGCGGCCACCCGCTCGTGGTGGACACCCAGGTGACCCACTTCGGTCGGGGCGAGTCCCTCGGCGACGCCGGCCGGGTGCTGTCGCGCTACGTGGCCGCGATCGTGCTGCGCACCCACGGCGACGACCGGATCGCCGAGGTGGCCGAGCACGCGACGGTGCCGGTGGTGAACGCGCTCACCGACACCTACCACCCCTGCCAGTTGCTGGCCGACCTGCTCACCGTGCGGGAACGGTGCGGCGCCACCACCGGGCGGATCCTCGCGTACGTCGGTGACGCGGCGAACAACATGGCCCACTCGTACCTGCTGGCCGGCGCGACGGCCGGGATGCACGTGCGGGTCGCCGGCCCGGCCGGGTTCGGTCCGGACCTGGCGATCGTGGCCCGGGCGGCGAAGATCGCCGCCGGCACCGGCGGCTCGGTCGACGCGCTCACCGACCCGGTCGAGGCGGTACGCGGGGCGCACGTGGTCGCCACCGACACCTGGACGTCGATGGGCCAGGAGAAGGACGGGCTGGACCGGATCACCCCGTTCCTGCCCTACCGGGTCGACGACGCCCTGCTGGCGCACGCCGCGGCCGACGCGATCGTGCTGCACTGCCTGCCCGCGCACCGCGGCGAGGAGATCACCGGCGAGGTCCTGGACGGCCCGCGCAGCGCGGTGTTCGACCAGGCGGAGAATCGCCTGCACGCCCAGAAGGCGCTGCTGACCTTTCTCCTGGAGGCCTCCTCATGACCGCCCCGCTGACCCGCGCCGCGCGGCACGCCCGCATCGTCGAGCTGATCCGCGACACCGCCATCCACTCGCAGACCGAGCTGGCCGACCTGCTCGCCGGCGACGGCATCCAGGTCACCCAGGCCACGCTCTCGCGGGACCTGAAGGAACTCGGGGCGGTGACCGCGCGCGGCGGCGACGGCCGCGGCGTCTACCTGATCCCCGAGGACGGCCATCGGCCGCTGCGCGACGCCGAGGGAGCGCCCGCCCGGCTGGTCCGGCTGCTGCACGAGCTGCTCAACGGCGTCGACTCCAGCGGCAACATCGCCGTGCTGCGCACCCCGCCGGGCGCGGCGCACTACCTGGCCAGCGCGTTGGACCGGGCCGGCCTGTCCGAGATCGTCGGCACCATCGCCGGCGACGACACCATCCTCGTCGTCGCCCGCGAGGCCGACGGCGGCGCCGCGTTGGGGGACCGGCTCGCCGGGTGGGCCCGCCGGGGCGAGCACGTCGAAGGGAGCGCCGCACCATGAGCGAACGGGTCGTCCTGGCGTACTCCGGGGGTCTGGACACCTCCGTCGCCATTCCCTACCTGGCCGAACGGACCGGCGCCGAGGTGATCGCGGTAGCGGTCGACGTCGGCCAGGGCGGCGAGGACATGGGCGTGATCCGGCAGCGCGCGTTGGACTGCGGCGCCGTCGAGTCCGAGGTGGTCGACGCGCGCGACGAGTTCGCCGCCGACTACTGCCTGCCGGCGGTCCGGGCCAACGCGCTCTACATGGACCGCTATCCGTTGGTCTCCGCGTTGTCCCGGCCGCTGATCGTCACCCACCTGGTGGCCGCCGCGCGCCGGCACGGCGGCACGATCGTGTCGCACGGCTGCACCGGCAAGGGCAACGACCAGGTCCGCTTCGAGGTCGGCCTGAACGCGCTCGCGCCCGACCTGACGGTCGTCGCGCCGGCCCGCGACTTCGCCTGGACCCGGGACAAGGCGATCGCGTTCGCCGAGGAGAAGGGCCTGCCGATCGACGTGACGGCCCGGTCGCCGTACTCGATCGACCAGAACCTGTGGGGCCGGGCCGTGGAGACCGGCTTCCTGGAGGACATCTGGACCGCCCCGGTCGAGGCCCTCTACGCGTACACCGAGGACCCGGCGGAGCCGCGCGACGCCGACGAGTTGGTCCTCACGTTCGACGCCGGCGTCCCGGTCGCGATCGACGGCGAGACGGTCACCCCCTACGAGGCGATCCGGGAGCTGAACCGGCGTGCCGGCGCGCAGGGCGTGGGCCGGCTCGACATGGTCGAGGACCGGCTGGTCGGCATCAAGAGCCGCGAGGTGTACGAGGCGCCCGGCGCGCTCGCCCTGATCACCGCGCACCGGGAGTTGGAGGCGGTGACCGTGGAGCGGGACCTGGCCCGGTTCAAGCGCGGCGTCGAGCAGCGCTGGGGCGAACTGGTCTACGACGGGCTCTGGTTCAGCCCGCTGAAGCGCTCGCTGGACGCGTTCATCGACGATGCCCAGCGGCATGTCAGCGGCGAGGTGCGGCTGACCCTGCACGGCGGTCGGGCGGTGGTGACGGGCCGGCGCTCGGAGGCGAGCCTCTACGACTTCGGGCTGGCCACCTACGACACCGGTGACACGTTCGACCAGACGCTGGCGAAGGGTTTCGTGCAGCTCTGGGGGCTGCCCAGCACGATGGCCGCGGCGCGGGACGCCCGGTGGGGAGGGGTGCGGTCGTGACCAGCACAATGGGTGGGGTGGACGACAAGAGCCTGACCGAGAACAGCGCCGCCACCAACCGGACGAGTCTCTGGGGAGGCCGGTTCGCCGGCGGTCCCGCCGAGGCGCTCGCGCGGCTGTCGGTGAGCGTCCAGTTCGACTGGCGCCTCGCCCCGTACGACATCGCCGGGTCCCGCGCGCACGCCCGGGTCCTCGCCGGCGCCGGCCTGCTCGACCCGGACGAGCTGGGGCGGATGCTGGCCGCGCTGGACGACCTGGAGGCCGCCTGCGCCTCCGGGGCGTTCCGTCCGACCGTCGACGACGAGGACGTGCACACCGCCCTGGAGCGCGGCCTGCTGGAGCGGCTGGGCAGCCTCGGCGGCAAGCTGCGCGCCGGCCGGTCCCGCAACGACCAGGTCGCCACCGACCTGCGGCTCTATCTGCGCGACCACGCCCGGGGCGTGGCCGCCCGGCTGGTCGAGCTGGCCGAGGCGCTGGTCGAGCAGGCGGAACGGCACGTGGACACCGCCGCGCCCGGTATGACGCACCTGCAGCACGCGCAGCCGGTGACGTTCGGGCACTGGCTGCTGGCGCACGTGCAGCCGCTGCTGCGTGACCTGGAGCGGCTGCGCGACTGGGACGAGCGGACCGCGATCAGCCCGCTCGGCGCCGGCGCGCTGGCCGGCTCGGGGCTGCCGCTGGACCCGGTGGCGGTCGCCAAGGAGTTGGGTTTCCGCACCTCGTTCGCCAACTCGATGGACGCGGTGGCCGACCGGGACTTCGTGGCCGAGTTCCTCTTCGTCACCGCTCTGACCGGCGTGCACCTGTCCCGCCTCGGCGAGGAGGTGGTGCTCTGGACGTCGCAGGAGTTCGGCTGGGTCGAGCTGGACGACTCGTTCGCCACCGGCTCGTCGATCATGCCGCAGAAGAAGAACGCGGACATCGCCGAGCTGGCCCGGGGCAAGTCCGGCCGGCTGGTCGGCGGCCTGATGAGCGTGCTCACCATGCTCAAGGGCCTGCCGATGACCTACGACCGGGACATGCAGGAGGACAAGGAGCCGGCGTTCGACGCGGTCGACACGCTGGAGCTGCTGCTGCCCGCGCTGGCCGGGATGATCTCCACGATGACGGTCCGGGTGGACCGGCTCGCGGCCACCGCGCCGTCGGGCTTCTCGCTGGCCACCGAGGTCGCCGACTGGCTGGTCCGGCGGCACGTGCCGTTCCGCGACGCGCACGAGATCACCGGCCGACTGGTGGCGCTCTGCGCGGCCCGCGACTGCGCGCTGGACGAGGTGTCCGACGCCGACCTGGCCGCGGTGAGCGAGCACCTGGACCCGTCGGTGCGCGACGTGCTCTCGGTGCGCTCGGCGCTCGCCGCCCGCACCACTCCCGGCTCCACCGGCCCCGGGCCGGTCGCCGACCAGCTCGCCGCCGCCGCGGACCGGCTGGCCGGCTGGCGGGACTGGGCCGCCGAGCAGGTCGTGCCCCGCTGACCCGCCGACCCCGCGCGGTGGCCCGGCCGCCGCGCGGGGTTCAGGTCGCCGGTCGCTCGCGCTTCGGCAGCTTGGCCACCACCGCGTCGTACGACCCGTCGGCGGCGTCGACCAACTCCTCGTCGGGGATGCCGCCGGTCAGGCGCAGCGTGTTCCAGCCCGACCGGCCGATGTAGGGCGACGGTCGGGCGTCGTCGGGGAACCGGTGCAGCCACTCGTCGGCCACCTCGCGCGACGGCCCGCACTTGACGCCGAGCCGGGCCTCGCCGTCGGGGGAGCCGAGGAACGCGAAGATCCGGCTGCCCACCTTCACCACCTCGTCGCCCTCCCACGGCCGGTCCAGCCAGGCGCCCGGCTTGGCGAGGCAGTAGGCCAGCATCTCGTCGCGCGTCATCGCGTCCTCCCGTGCCGTCGTCGTCGGGCACAGTCTCGCCCGCGGCTGTGACAGCCGCCGGTGCTGGCGGACACGGTTGCGACCGCTCAGTCGCCGGTGCCGGTGCGCACGGTGAGGCGCTCGAAGCGCTGCCGGGCGGCCTGGGCGCTGCCCAGGCCCAGCCCGAAGGCGATCGCCTGCCAGGTCATGCCCCGGCCGCGGGCCACCTGGAGCAGCCCGGCCTCCAGCACGTCCACCTCGGCCCGCACGTGCGGGATCAGGGTCAGCGCGGCCATCAGGTCGGCCTGGTCGACCGGCTCCTCGCCCGCGTCCAGCCCGGCACCGCCGGCGAGCGCCATCACCAGCGTGGCCGCCTCGTAGGCGTCGGGCACGTCGGGGTGCGCGTAGCGCCGGCGACGGGAGTTGGTGCCGGCGTGCCGCTCGGCGATCCGCAGCAGCGCCGCGTAGTTGCGGTGGGCCCGGGCCTGGGCAGCATCCGGAGCGGTGAACGGGTCGTTGTCCACGGTGACCATGCCGTCCATCCCACACCCAAGAATGGCATGTTGTCAACACCCCGTTGAAAGCCATTCGTACGCTGAAGCTTGGGCTCTCCCGGTTGAGACGCGCCGCGAGGTCCTCGGGTTGCGCGCGATCAACGCGTCGCGGGCCGGCGACGCGGGCTGTGCCGGCGGTAGACGCTCACGCTCGGCTCGTCGGCCAGCCAGAAGCGCCACGGCAGGTCGTGCGCCGCGGCGACGCCGACCCGGGGGCCGGCGGCGAGCCGCGCCGGGTCGACCGGGTCCGCCGGCGGGGTCAGCAGCAGCGGCCCGGTGCCGTCGACCGCCGAGGTGCCGTTGGCGTCGCGACCGAGCCCGAGCGCGGTGACCAGCCGGGCCGGCCCCCGGGCCAGGTCCCGGTCCGAGGCGTGGGGGCGACGCTCCCGGGCGGTCTCCACCCCGTCGACCACCTCGCCGGCGCGCAGCAGTACGGCCGCCGCCTCGCCGTCCCGACCGCAGACGATGTTCGCGCACCAGTGCATGCCGAACACGAAGTACACGTAGACGTGCCCGGCCGGCCCGAACATCACCCGGTTGCGCGGGGTCGGCCCCCGGTGGGCGTGCGAGGCCGGATCCTCCCCGGTGCCCGCGTACGCCTCGACCTCGGTCAGCCGGATCCGCACGCCGTGAGCCGAGACGGTCCAGCCGAGCAGGGCCCGCGCGGTCGCCGCGACGTTCGCGGCCGGCGCGTCGAGCCAGGGGTACGTCATCATGGCCGGCAAGGGTAGTCGCCGAACGGGGTTTGGCCTGGTCGAGCTGCGCCGGCTCAGCGCAGAAGTTCGAGAAACTCCGACGGGGTCAGGTCCGCCTGGCGAGGAATCGAGGCAAGGGTGCCGCGCTTGATCGTCGCGTGCTGGGGCACGACCACGACCCGGCCGCTCGGATCGCGACAGACCGCATGGCTGCCCTTGGTGCGGACATGCTCGAAGCCGGCTTTGCTCAACCCGGCGAGCACCATGCGCAACGGCAGGTCGGCCAGGGCTGCGCTCACGCCGCTCGCCCGGGGAAGGACGTCACCAGCGGCGTGGTTTCGATCTCGGGGTTCTCGGCCTCCTCCAGGTAGGCCTCGACGGCCTCGCGAAGATTGGTCAGAGCCTCGTCGACGGTCTCACCCTGGCTGGCGACCTCGATCTCCAGACACCGGGCGACGTGCCAGTCGTCCTCCTGGTGCACGGCGGCGGTGAAGGTGCGGGCCATCGATCTCCTCCAGGGGCGTCCCGGCAGCAGGACGATCCGACGTGCGGCGACCGCCTTTCCGGGTGAGCCGGGCCACGTCGGGGGCGCCGGGCGACGGAATAGTTGACTCGTCAAATAGGTTGTGCGGTGCGATGCCGGGCCGACCGGTCCGCATCTCACCCGAGGAGCTGGTCATGCAGTTCGGAATCTTCACCGTCGGTGACGTCACCGTCGACCCGACCACCGGGCGGCTGCCGTCCGAGCGTGACCGGATCAAGGCCATGACCACCATCGCGCTCAAGGCCGAAGAGGTCGGCCTGGACGTCTTCGCCACCGGCGAGCACCACAACCCGCCGTTCGTGCCGTCGTCGCCGACCACCATGCTCGGCTGGATCGCGGCGCGCACCGAGCGCCTGCTGCTCTCCACCTCGACCACGCTGATCACCACCAACGACCCGGTGAAGATCGCCGAGGACTACGCGATGCTCCAGCACCTGGCCGACGGCCGGGTGGACCTGATGATGGGTCGCGGCAACACCGGCCCGGTCTACCCGTGGTTCGGGCAGGACATCCGCAACGGCATCCCGCTCGCCATCGAGAACTACGACCTGCTGCACCGGCTGTGGCGCGAGGACGTGGTCGACTGGAAGGGCAAGTTCCGCACGCCGCTGCAGTCGTTCACCTCGACGCCGCGCCCGCTCGACGGCGTGCCGCCGTTCGTCTGGCACGGCTCGATCCGCAGCCCGGAGATCGCCGAGCAGGCCGCCTACTACGGCGACGGCTTCTTCGCCAACCACATCTTCTGGCCCAGGGAGCACACCCAGCGGATGGTCGGCCTCTACCGCCAGCGCTGGGCGCACTACGGCCACGGCACGCCCGAGCAGGCGATCGTCGGCCTGGGCGGGCAGGTCTTCATGCGCCGCAACTCGCAGGACGCGGTGCGCGAGTTCCGGCCGTACTTCGACAACGCGCCGGTCTACGGGCACGGTCCGTCACTGGAGGAGTTCACCCGCGAGACGCCGCTGACCGTCGGCAGCCCGCAGCAGGTCATCGACCGCACGCTGGGCTTCCGCGACTACGTCGGCGACTACCAGCGGCAGCTCTTCCTGCTGGACCACGCCGGCCTGCCGCTGAAGACGGTGCTGGAGCAGCTCGACCTGCTCGGCGAGGAGGTGGTCCCGGTACTGCGCAAGGAGTTCGACTCGATGCGTCCGGCGCACGTGCCCGAGGCGCCCACCCACGCCAGCCTGCTGGCCGCCCGCGACGCCGCCACGACCATGGAGGAGGAGAAGCGGTGACCCGGCGTACCCTCGCGGTCGTCTCGGCCGGTCTCGGCCAGCCCTGCCGACGGCGGTCTTCGCCGCGCCGGAGGACTGGGCCGGCGACGACGGCGACAGCCCGCTGCGGGCCCGGATCCGCCGGGCCGCCGCCGAGCTGGCGGAGCAGGTGGACCGCCGGCTGCCGCCGACCGGCCCGGCCGACCCGTTCGCCCTCACCACCGACTTCGCCGACCTGCTCGCCGGCCGCGACCCGGCCTGATCGCCGGCCGGTCGGTGCGTCCCGCGCCCGCCCGGCGGGGGATCGGGGGATCGGCGTCAGTCGTCGGCCGGCTCCGGCCGGTGGGCGATCAGCACCGGGCAGTGGGCGTGCTGCACCAGCGCCTGACTGACCGAGCCGAGCAGCAATCCCGCGAAACCACCCCGGCCGCGGGAGCCGACCACGACCAGCGACGCCTCACCGCTCGCCTCCCGCAGCGCGGTCTCCGGGGAGGCGGCGACCACCGCCCGCTCGGTCACCCGCAGCCCGGGGTGCTCCGCCCGGACCCGTTCGGCGGCGACGCCCAGCAGCTCGGCCGCCTCGGCCCGCTCGGCGGTGGTCGCCTCGGCCGCGACCTCCGGCGCGCCGCGCTCCGGCGCGCGCACGTGCGTCAGCACCAGCTCGACGTCGCGTCGGGCGGCCTCGTCGGCGGCGAGTTCGACGGCGTACGCCGCGGCTTCGGAGCCGTCGACCCCGACCACCACCGGCCCGCCGACCGGGATCGGCTGCTCGGCGGGGCGGACGACCAACACCGGGCAGTGCCCGTGCTGCGCGAGTTGCCCGCCCACCGAGCCGAGCAGCAGGCCGGTGAAGCCGCCCACGCCCCGGCTGCCCACCACCACCAACTCGGCCCGACGCGACTCCTCCACCAGCGCCGCGCCCGGACCGCCGGCGACCTGCCGGACCTCCACCCGCAGCCCGGGATGCCGCTCGACCAGCTCGGCGGCGACCCGTTCGAGCATCTTCTCCGCCTCCGCGGTGGGCGCCGGCACCCCGAGGTCGTACGGGTTGAGCGGCACGCCGTAGCCGAGCGGGTGCAGGTAGCCGTGCACCAGCAGCAGTGGCCGGGAGCGGGCCACGGCGGCCGTGGCGGCCTGGTCGGCGGCGGTCAGGCTGGACGGCGATCCGTCCACCCCCGCCACGACGGGTCGGTTCATCGGCTGTCCCTTCCGGTCGGCTCGCCCCATTGTGGCCGCTGAGGCCCCCGCCCGCCGCCGCCACGCGGTTAGGCGGGGCCCCTCCTATCGCCCACGCGATAGGAGGGGGCCCCGCCGATCAGCCCCGGGCCGGGACCATCGGCCCTGCCGCGCGGGCGCGAAACCGGGTGGGATGGAACCACGGCTTCCTGCCGCCGATCCGTGGAGGCGTGATGACCCCGCTGGAGATGCTGCGTGTGCACCCGTTCCTGGCCGGACTGCCAGACGGGTGGCTGCCCCGACTCACCGGCTACGCCCGCCCGGTGGCCTGGCACCCGGGGCACCGGCTGTTCCGCGCCGGCCAGCCGGCCGAGCGGTTCTGGCTGGTCCGGGGCGGTCAGGTGGCGTTGGACTTCCCGGTCCCCGGCCGTGGCGACGTGGGCATCGAGACGATCGGCGCCGGCGGCGTGCTCGGCTGGTCCTGGCTCTTCCCGCCCTACCGCTGGCAGTTCGGCGCGGTGGCCACGCTGCGCAGCACCGCGGTCGAGTTCGACGCCGACGGGGTGCGGCGGCTGATGGAGTCCGACGACACGCTGGGCCGGCAGCTCACCGCCCGGTTCATGAGCGTGGTGGTGGACCGCCTCCAGGCGTCCCGGGTGCGCCTGCTCGACCTCTACGGCTATCCGACGAGCGCGGCGAGCTGACTCATCCCCGGTCGCCGTGCCGCGCCGAGCGCGAACGCGAACGCGCCCAGGGCCAGCGCCCCCACGGCCGTCGCGCCGAGCGCCCGGGCGCCGGTGGCCGGTGCCCCGGTGGCGCTCGCGAGCCGGGCCCGGACGGGCGAAGCCTGCCGGCGGCGTAGCCGTGGTGTCGACATGACCCCCTGCCAGTGCGGCACGCGCCGCCTCAGGTGACCGTCAGACCCCGGGCGGCGAACTGCCCGCGTACCCGGGCCAGCAGCTCCGCGTCCGGCGGCGCGGTGTCCGCCAGCGGGAAGGCCAGGCCCAGCTCGGCGTACTTGTGCGCGCCGAGGCGGTGGAACGGCAGCACCTCGACGCGCCGCACGCCGGCCAGTCCGGCGGCCAGGTCGGCCACCCGGGCCACCTCGTCGGCGTCGTCGGTCAGGCCCGGCACCAGCACGTACCGGATCCACATCGGCGTGCCCCGCGCGGCCAGCCGGCGGGCGAAGCGCAGCGTCGGCCCGAGCCGGCCGGTGCCGGTGACCCGCCGGTACGTCGCGGGGCTGCCCGCCTTCACGTCGAGCAGCACCAGGTCGGTGGCGTCGAGCAGGGCGTCGTCCGCGCGGTCGCCGAGGAACCCGGAGGTGTCCAGCGCGGTGTGCAGGCCGAGCGCGTGGCAGCGGCGCAGCAGCTCCCCGGTGAACGCCGGCTGGAGCAGCGGCTCCCCGCCGCTGACCGTGACGCCGCCGCCGGCCACCCCGAGGAACCGGCGGTACCGCGCGACGGTGGCGACCATCTCGTCGACCGTGCGGCGCCGGCCGCTGCGGCCGTACCAGGTGTCCGGGCTGTGGCAGTAGCGGCAGCGCAGCGGGCAACCGGCGAGGAACACCACCAGGCGGGTGCCCGGCCCGTCCACCCCGATCGACGTGTCCCAGGAGTGCACCGACCCGTCCAGGTGCGGCGGCGCCGGCGGGGGCCGGCCGGTCACAGCGACCCGTGGAACGTCCGGGACACCACGTCCCGCTGCTGCTCGGGCGTGAGCCGGACGAAGTTCACCGCGTACCCGGAGACCCGGACGGTGAGCTGCGGGTAGCGCTCCGGGTGGGCCATGGCGTCGAGCAGCGTCGCCCGGTCCAGCACGTTGACGTTGAGGTGGAACCCGCCGGCGTCGGTGTAGCCGTCGAGCACCCCGGCCAGGTTGGCGATCCGCTCCGCGCGGGTGTGGCCCAGGCCGTCCGGGGTGACCGTGCCGGTCAGCGAGATGCCGTCGCGGCGATCATGCCGGGCAGGTCGTCGGGGTTGGTCTCCGGGCGGACCAGGATCACCGGCCCGTCGGCGGCCGTCGCGGCGGCGGAGTCGAAGACCACCCGGCCCACCGCGGCGCCCGGCGAGGCGCCCACCCCGACGGCGAGCGCCGCGGGCGCGCCGGCGGCGTCGAACGCGGGGAACATGAGCTGGGCGAGCTGCGCCCCGGTGACCCGGGTCAACGCCTCGGCGGCGGTGATCACCCCCTCCTCGGCGAGTTGGGCGGCGATCACGAACGCGGCGGCGGCGGTGCGCTTGCCGACCCGGGTCTGCAGCATCCACAGCCGGCCGCGTTCGATGGTGAACTCGACGTCGCACAGGTCGCGGTAGTGCCGCTCCAGCGTCGCCATGATCTGCCGCAGCCGGTGGTAGCTCGCCGGGTCCAGCCGTTCCAGCTCGGTGAGCGGCACCGTGTTGCGGACGCCGGCCACCACGTCCTCACCCTGCGCGTCGGTCAGGTAGTCGCCGTAGACGCCGGGCACGCCGGTGGCCGGGTCGCGGGTGAAGGCCACTCCGGTGCCGGAGTGCGGGCCGAGGTTGCCGAACACCATCGCCATCACGGTGACCGCGGTGCCCAGGTCGTCGGGGATCCGCTCCTGCCGCCGGTAGATCCGCGCCCGCTCCGAGTTCCAGGAGGAGAGGACCGCCCGGACGGCGAGGAAGAGCTGCTCGTGCGGGGCCTGCGGGAAGTCGTGCCCGACGTGCCGGGCGAAGATCTTCTTGTACGTGTCGACCAGGTCGCGCAGCTGCTCGGCGCTCGGCCCGGCCGGCCCGGCGGTGGCCCGCACCGCGGCCAGCTCGTGCTCGAACTCCTCGGCCGGGATGCCGTGCACGGTCCGCCCGAACATCTGGATCAACCGCCGGTACGAGTCCCAGGCGAACCGCTCGTCGCCGGCGTGGGCGGCCAGCCCGGCCACCGTGACGTCGTTGAGCCCGATGTCGAGGATCGTCTCCATCATCCCCGGCATCGAGTACCGGCCGCCGGAGCGCACCGCCAGCAGCAGCGGGTCACCGGGGTCGCCGAGCCGCCGGCCCAGCCGCGCCTCGACCTCGCGCAGGTGCGCGTTGACCTCGTCGAACAGCCCGTCCGGTGGGGTGCCGGTGGCCAGGTAGGCGCGGCACGCGTCGGTGGTCACGGTGAACCCGGGCGGCACCGGCAACCCGAGCCGGGTCATCTCGGCCAGGTTGGCGCCCTTGCCGCCGAGCAGGTCCGCCCGGCTCCGGTCACCCTCGATGAAGTCGTAGACGTACGTCGACATGGTCGGCCTCCTCGCCCGCGTCTTTCCTCCTTCTTGGTACCGGCGTGGCAGGTCGCGCCGGCAGGGCCGGACGGGACGCGTGGCGGGCCGAGGTCCCGACCGGTGTCGGTGGGCGCGGGTACCGTCGCGGCCGTGACCTCTGAGGTGGAAATCCGTCCGGTGCGCGACGACGACCTGCCCGCGTTCTTCGCCCACGAGCAGGACGCCCAGGCCAACTGGATGGCCGCGTTCGGCCCGAAGGACCCGGCGGACCGGGCCGCGTTCGACGCGCACTGGGCGCGCATCCGCGCCGACGGGCGCATCGTCAACCGCACGATCGTCGCCGGCGGCGAGGTGGTGGGCCACGTGGCGGCGTTCCCGGTCGACGACGAGACCGAGGTCAGCTATTGGATCAACCCGGAGCGCTGGGGGCGGGGCCACGCGACGGCCGGGCTCACCGCGCTGCTGCGCGAGCTGCCGCAGCGGCCGGTGCGCGCCCGCGCCGCGAAGGACAACGCCGCCTCGCTGGCGGTGCTGCGCAAGTGCGGCTTCGTCGTCGTCGGCGAGGACTCGGGCTATGCCCCGGGCCGCGGTGTCGAGGTCGAGGAGTGGGTGCTGGAGCTGCCCGCCGAGGCGCCTGACCAGCGCGCCCACTAGTCTCCCGGGGGTGAACTGGCTGGAACTCGTCGGCTGGGCCGGCTCCGCGCTGCTGGTCTGGTCCCTGCTGCAGACGCGCATCCTGCGGCTGCGCGCGCTCAACCTGGTCGGCTGCCTGATCCTGATCGGCTACAACGCCGCCGTGCACGTCTGGCCGATGGTCGGGCTGAACGTGGTGCTCGCCGTGATCAACGTGTGGTACCTGCGCAAGCTGCTGGCCACCCGGCACGACGAGGAGACCTACCAGGTGGTGGAGGTGGGCACCGGCGACGCGTTCCTGGCGCACACCCTGCGGGTGCACGCGGCCGACATCGCCCGGTTCAACCCGGCGTTCCGCTGGGACGCGGCCGCCGCCGACCGGTCGGCGTTCCTGGTGGTGCGCTCCGACGAGGTGGTCGGTGTGATGGTGTCGCACGCCGAGGCCGGCGGGGTGGCGCAGATCGACCTGGACTACGTCACCCCGCCGTTCCGTGACTTCACCCCCGGCGAGTTCGTCTACCGGCGCAGCCGGCTCTTCACCGACCGGGGCTTCCGCCGGGTGGTCAGCCCGCCGGGCATGGTCGCCCCCTACTACCACCGGCTCGGCTTCCGCCCGGAGGGCGGGGCGTACGTGTTGGACCTGCCCGAGCCGGCCTGAGCCCGGTCAGTCCCGGGGCCTGCCGAACCAGCGGGTGAGCGCGGCGCGCAACCCGTCCCGGTCCGGCGCGCTCTCGGCGGAGGCCCAGGCCAGATAGCAGTCCGGCCGCAGCAGCAGTGCCGTCGACGAGGTTCCGGTCAGCCGCCCGTCGATCACGTCGACCCGGTCCCGCCACGGCGCGCACGTCGCACCGAGCGTGCCGGTTCCGTCGAGCAGCAGCGGGCGCGCGTCGCGGGTCAGCTCGGCCAGCCGCACCGGCCCGGCGTCGCCGTGCACCACCAGGTCCGGCGCCCAGCCGCCGACCGGTGGGCCGTCCGGTCCCGGGTCGTAGCGGATGTCCGCGCCGGCCATCAGCGCGGCCACGTGCGCCGCGTTGGCCGGTTCGGCGAGCAGCTCGCCGACGAGTTCCCGCAGCGCGGTGACCTCGCTTCCCGGGGCGATCAGGGCGGACTGGGCCTGGGTCGACATGGTGACCCGCGTGGCCGCCGGGCGTCGCTCCGTCTGGTAGGTGTCGAGCAGCCCGTCCGGTGCCCACCCGCGCACCGCGGCGGCCAGCTTCCAGCCGAGGTTCACCGCGTCCTGCAGGCCGAGGTTCAGCCCCGGACCGCCGATCGCGGAGTGCACGTGGGCGGCGTCGCCGAGCAGCAGCACCCGGCCGTCGCGGTAGCGCTCGGCAAGCCGGGTGTTGCCGCCCACCAGGCGGCGCAGCACGTGCGGCCCGGCGCCGCCCGGCGGGTCGAGCGGCACCTCGGCGCCGAGCACCCGGGCGACGCTGGCCCGCATCTCGGCGAACGTCATCGCGGTGTCCGCCTCCGGCGCGTCCGGCCACTCGGTGGTGCTGACCAGAGGCGGCCGGTCGGGGAACGGCGCCCAGACGATCAGCCCGCGTTCGGTGCGGGTGTGCCGGAACGGATCGACGACACCGTGGCCGGGCACGGCGAGGCCGCCGGACACCGGGTCGATCGCCTCCACCGGCACCGCCACCTGGGCCGTACGCGAGACGGACCGGTCGGTGGTCACGCCGGGGAAGCCGATTCCGGCGAGCTTGCGGACCGTGCTGCGCCCACCGTCCGCGCCGACCAGGTACCGGCAGGTGACAGTGGTTCCGTCGGCGAACCCGACCTCCACCGCGTCGTCGCGCTGCCGCAGACCGGTCACCTCGCGTGCCCGGCGGATCGGCACCCCCAGCTCGGCGGCGCGTTCGGCGAGCACCCGCTCGATCTGCCGCTGGGGAACCGGCAGACTGTGCAGCGGGTTGTCCGCGACGCCGCGCAGGTCCAGCGGCAGCGCGCCGAAGACGAATGCGGGGGCGGGCCGCGGCGGCGCGGCGTCGCCGGTGAGGCGCTGGTGCAGGCCGCGCCGGTCGAGCATCCGGACCACCTGGCCGACCAGCCCGTTGGCCCGGTTCTCGGTGGTCGGCTCGGCCAGCCGGTCGCAGACCACCGGCCGGATCCCGGCCAGCGCCAGCTCGGCGGCGAGCATCAGCCCGTTCGGCCCGGCCCCGACCACAAGCACATCGATAACCACAAGATCCTCCGAGGTTGAAGGCGGGGCCCCCTGTTAACGCCTCCGGTCGAGAAGGGGCCCCTTCTCACGCCGGGTCGGGACGGATCAGCGCGGCGGCGGCAGGCCGGCGCCCACCTGGGTCAGTGCGTCGGAGAGCAGACGGTCGACCGGCTCGGCGCGCTCGGTGCGGAGGAAGTGCCGGGTGGCCGCGCCGGTGGCCGCGCCGACCGCCGCGGCCACCAGGTGCGGGTAGAGGTCGTGGGCGGTGTCGGTGCCGGTGCGCGCCGCGACCGCCTCGGCCAGCTCGGCCTCGGCGAGCGCGCCGGCCCGCAGCATCTCGCCCTGCAGGGCCGGCTCGGCGAGCATCACCCGCAGCCCGGCGACCCACTCGTCGTGGGCGTCCGGGGGTGACTGCGCGACCTCCGGGCCCGGCGCCCACGCCGACAGGACCGCCGCCTCGACCGCGGTCCAGAGCGGCTCGCCCGCCGGGCGGGCCCGCAGCGCATCGGCCACCCGGCGACTGCGGTCCAGGTGCCGGGCCGCGATCGCCTCGGCCTTGCTGGCGAAGTAGTTGTTGAACGTGCGGGGGGACACCCCGGCGGCGTGCGCGATGTCCTCCACCAGCACGGCGTCGTAGCCGCGGGCCACGGTCAACCGGATGGCCGCCCAGCTCAGCGCCGCCCGGGTCGCGGCCTTCTTGCGCTCCCGTAGTCCGCTCACGTCTGCACGCTAGCAAAAGATGCGTGGCGCGCAAAGATGCGTGGCGCGCAGTTCTGGTCCGACGTCAGTGGTTACCCAGGATTCAGGCGCGTGCCGGCGGGGCACAGAGGGGCCACGCCGACCGGATCTGCCGGCCGGCGAGTCGGCGGTCGCCGACCCGGATCGGGCCGAGGGAGAGAACCGCTCGTGCAGAGCTACTGGAGCCAGTTGGCCCTGGTCGGTGTGCTGGTGATCGTCAACGCGGCGTTCGCCGGCAGCGAGATGGCCCTGGTCTCGCTGCGGGACAGCCAGCTGCAACGGCTGGAGCGCAGCAGCCGCGGCGGCCGGACGCTGGCCCGGCTGGCCAAGGACCCGAACCGCTTCCTGGCCACCATCCAGATCGGCATCACCCTCGCCGGCTTCCTGGCCTCCGCCGCGGCGGCCGTGTCGCTGGCCCGGCCGCTCGTGCCCCTGCTCGGCGCCTTCGGCAACGCCGCCGAGACCGTCGCCATCGTCGCGGTCACCCTGGTGCTCACGTTCGTCACCCTGGTCTTCGGCGAACTGGCGCCCAAGCGCATCGCCATGCAGTCCGCCGAGCGGTGGGCGCTGCTCGTGGCCCGACCGCTCGACGTGCTGGCCAGCATCACCCGTCCGGCCGTCTGGCTGCTGGGCGCCACCAGCGACATGGTGGTCCGCCTCGTCGGCCTCGACCCGAAGCACGAGCCGGACGAGATCGGCCCGGACGAGCTGCGCGACATCGTCGCCGGCAACCACGGCTTCACCAAGGAGCAGCGTACGATCATCGCCGGCGCCGTGGAGATCGCCGACCGGCAGCTGCGCGCGGTCCTCGTACCCCGGTTGCAGGTCTTCACGCTTGACAGCGGCACCACCGCGGACGCCGCCCGGCTCGTCCTCGCGGCGACCGGCCACTCGCGGGCGCCGGTGGTCCGCCACGGCGGCCTCGACGACGCGGTCGGGGTGATCCACCTGCGCGACCTGGTGGGCGTCCCCGACGACCGGCCGGTCGACGAGATCGCCCGCCCGCCGATGCTGCTGCCCGACTCGCTGCCGGTGGTCGACGCGTTGCGCCAGTTCAAGGCGGAGCGGCAGCACATCGCCCTGGTGGTGGACGAGCGGGGCGCGGTCGACGGGATCGTGACGCTCGAGGACATCCTCGAGGAGATCGTCGGCGAGATCTACGACGAGACCGACCGGGACCTGCAGGCGGTGCGCACCGAGGCGGACGGCACGCTGGTGCTGCCCGGCACCTTCCCGGCCCACGACCTCACCGACCTCGGCGTGGAGCTGCCGAACCGGCCGGCCGGCGACTACACCACGGTCGCCGGGCTGGTGCTGATCTGCCTCGGGCACATCCCCACCGTGGCGGGGGAGCAGGTCACCGTCGACGGCTGGGAGCTGGCGGTCGCCGGCGTCGACCAGCGGGCCATCACCGAGGTACACATCCGGCGGCGGCCCCGCCGCGAGCGGGCCGACGGCGACGACGACGCGGTCGGCGACGACCGGGCCGACGACGCCGGCCCGGCGGACACCCCGGCGCTCGACGAGGCGCGTCGCTGACGACAGCGCGCCGGGCGCCGGGCGTCGCCGTCCGACCGCTCGGCGACGCCCGGCGCGGACGCGCCGTGAGAGCGGAGCCGAAGGGACTCAACGTCGGTCGGCCGGCGGCCCGAACGGGAAGCCGGGCACCGGCGGGCGGAGCTGCACCGAGTCGGCGGGAAACTGGTGGGTGCTGCGCCCGACCAGGCGGGCGGCCGTCCGCAGCAGCCAGGGCCCGGCCGGATGCAGCTCCGGCCCGATCAGCCGGCTGGTCACCCTCGTCCACCAGTGACCGGCCACGATCACGTCGGTGATCCGCAGCCGCTCCGGCGGCCACCCCCCGCGCACCACCACGTCCACCACCCGGCCCAACCGCCGCCCGTGCAGGTCGTACGCGGTGCGCCCGAGCAGCTCACCCGCTCGCACGGTGGGACCCCGGGATCCGCTCGATCAGGTGCCGTCGCAACCACGACTCCATCGGCGAGGACGGCAGGTCCGCCGCCCGGCACCGCAACCGCACCGCGCTGTCCACCCCGGCCACGGCCGCCAGCGGCACGCGCAGCGGGGGATCGTCGCCGAACCGGTCGGCGACCGCCACCAGCAGCCGCCCGATCCGCCCACCGATCCGCTGCCCGAGCGCGCCCTGACCGGTGAGCAGCCCGTCCACGTACGGGTAGCCCTCGTCGTCCACGGCGAACGCGACATCGTCGACCCGTCCGACGAGTCGACCCTCGACGTCGACGATCTGCCGGTCGAGCAACTGCCCGGCGAGCTGGACCCTCATCGTCCCATCCCCGTCACGATCGCCAGTGGGATCGCCGCCACCGAGGCGGCGACGATGAGCAGCAGGAACACCGCGCCGAGCAGGTTGTTCCACCACCCGTTGACCCGGTCTCCGAGGTAGGTGCGGTCGTTGGCGACCACCAGGATCGGCAGGTAGGTCAGCGGCAGCACCACCGCGCTCAGCACCAGCATGTACTCGGTCAACCGCACCGGGTCCACGGTCGTCATCAGCATCACCACCCCGAGCAGCAGGCCGACCAGCAGGACGCTGTGGAACCGGGCCGCCTCGCCGGGGCTGACCCGCTTGCCCCACTGCCAGCCGAAGTACTGCGCCGCCGCGTACGCCGCCGACAGCCCGGTCTCCAGCGCCGCGCCGAACGTCACCGCGAAGAACGCCAGCACCGCGGCGGCCAGCCCGGCGCCGCCCAGTGCGGTCGCCACCGGCCGGGCCACCTCGCCGAGCGAGGTCAGGGACGCGTCCGACGGGTGGTAGGCCACCGTCGCCACGGCGATCAGCGACAGCGCCAGGAAACCGCCGACCGGGAAGCCGATCAGCACGTTCGACCGGGCCCGCGCCAGGTCCGCCGCGCCCCACCGTTCCTCCACCCCGCCGGAGGAGAAGAAGAACACCTCGTACGGGCTGACCGTGGAGGCGAACAACGCCACCGCCACGAACCAGTACAGCGGCCAGCCGTGCCCGGCGGAGCTGATCTGCCAGGCACCCCGCCCGAGCTGTGCCCAGTCGGTCGGCAACGCCACCAACGCGACAGCGAACACCAGCAGCGCCAGCCCGGCCAGGCCGAAGATCCGCTCCATCAGCTCGAAGCGCATCCGCCACAGCACCAGCCAGACCGCCAGCGCGGCCACCGGCACCCAGAGCAGGTGGCTCACCCCGGTGGCCAGGTGCAGCGCCAGCGCCACCCCGCCCAGCTCGGCGGCGAGCGTGACCACCGTGACCAGCCACGACGCGACCAGGTTGAGCAACGCCACCCGGGGCCCGAGCCGCTCCCGGACCAGGTCGAACACCGCCCGGCCGCTCACCGCCGCGATCCGCCCGGCCATGTCGGCGTACGCGCAGATGCCCACCACACCGACCAGCAGCACCCAGGCGTGGGCCATGCCGAAGAGCGCGCCGGCCTGGCTGGCCGCCACCAGGTCACCGATGTCGACGAACCCGCCGATGGCCGACAGCACGCCCAGCGTGGCGGCGAGGAGCTTCCTCACGTCGGGTCGGGAGCGGGTGGCCTCATCGACGCGACCATATCGGCGTCAGCGCCCGGTTTCGGGCGAATGCGTCAGCCGGCGGTGAGGTTCTGCAACCGCACCTGCCCGCGGGCCACCAGCCGGGCGTCGCCGTCGGTGATCTCCACCAGCCAGAGCTGCTGGCTGCGGCCCCGGTGCACGGGCGTGCCGACCGCGGTCAGCTCGCCGTCGCGCACCGCGCGCAGGAAGTCGGTCTGGTTCGACACCCCGACCACGGTGCCCTTGTCGCCCAGCCAGATCGCCCCGCCGATGCTGGCCGCCGTCTCGACCACCGAGCAGTAGACCCCGCCGTGCTGGATCCCGTACGGCTGGTGCAGCTCCGGGCGGACCTGCCAGCGGATCACCACCCGGTCACCGCTGACCTCGTCGAACGTCAGCCCCAGCAGGGCCGCGAAGCCCCCGGTCAGGTCCGGCATCTCCACCGTGGTTCCTCCTCGCGCTCGGCGGCGCCGCCAGCCTAGTCCGCGACCGGGACGGCAAACCCGGTACGGCCCCGGGCCGGGGATGGGGGAGAATCGGTGACCGTGACCGACAGCAACCTCCCGCCGGGGCGGGACTCCCTGACCGAAGACCTGCTGTGGCGGGGCCTGATCCAGGACTCCACCGGCCCGGACGAGCTGCGCGCGCTGCTCGACGGCCCGAGCGCCACGTTCTATGTGGGCTTCGACCCGACCGCCCCCAGCCTGCACGTCGGCAACCTCATGCAGGTCGTCATGGCCCGCCGGCTCCAGCGCGCCGGACACCGGCCGCTGCTGCTCGTCGGCGGCGCCACCGGCCAGATCGGCGACCCGAAGGAGAGCTCCGAACGGACGCTCAACCCGCCGGAGGTCATCGCCGGCTGGGTTCAGCGCATCCGGGACCAGCTCTCACCGTTCGTCACCTACACCGGCGACAACGCGGCCGAGATGGTCAACAACCTGGACTGGACCGGCCGGATGTCGGTGGTGGAATTCCTCCGGGACGTGGGCAAGCACTTCCCGGTGAACAAGATGCTGGCCCGCGAGGTGGTCAAGGCGCGGTTGGAGAGCGGCATCAGCTACACCGAGTTCAGCTACCAACTGCTCCAGGCCAACGACTTCTACGAGCTGCACCGCCGGCACGGTTGCCAGCTCCAGTACGGCGGCTCCGACCAGTGGGGCAACATCACCGCCGGGGTGGACTACGTGCGCCGGCGCGGCGCCGGCCCGGTCCAGGCGTTCACCACCCCGCTGGTCACCAAGTCGGACGGCACCAAGTTCGGCAAGAGCGAGACCGGCGCGGTCTGGCTCGACCCGGAGATGACCAGCCCGTACGCCTTCTACCAGTTCTGGCTCAACGCGGACGACCGCGACGTCACCCGCTACCTGCGCTACTTCAGCTTCCGCTCCCGGGAGGAGTTGGAGGAGCTGGAGAAGGCCACCGCCGAACGCCCGCAGGCGCGGACGGCCCAGCGGGCCCTGGCCGAGGAGCTCACCGCACTGGTGCACGGCGAGCGCGAGAAGACGCAGGCGGTGACGGCCAGTCAGGCGCTGTTCGGCCGGGGCGCGCTCGACGAGCTCTCGCCGGAGACGCTGCGGGCCGCGCTCACCGAGGCCGGGCTGGTCCGCGTCGGCGAGCTGCCGGACGTCGCCGGCCTGCTCAAGGAGTCGGGCCTGGTGCCGAGCATGAAGGAGGCCCGGCGGGTGATCGCCGAGGGCGGCGCCTACGTCAACAACACCCGCATCACCGAGACGGACGCGACGGTCACCGCGGCCGACCTGTTGCACGGGCGCTACCTCGTGCTGCGCCGGGGAAAGCGGTCCTTCGCGGGCGTTGAACTGGGCGAATAGGCGACGGCCGACGATGTGACGCGGGACGCGCCCGGTGGATTTGACGATCAATCCACCGGGCGCGTAACTTTCTCTCTGCCAGCGCGGAACGGACGAACAGGGCGAAAGACCTGGGAGGCCGGAGCGCAGGACCTGGAACCCGGGTGGTGCCCCGGATCGGCCGTGAGGCCGATTTGGTGAGGCGGAACCGACCGGGTAAGGTTATCGGCCGGCAGGGAAACGGACGGGCCAGCGGGAGACCGCGATCGGCCGTCCTGCCGAAATCCTCGAAGCGACCGGCGCGAGTCGGACGGCTCGCGGCGTGCCCGGCAAAAGGGTGATGCACGACAAACCGGGAAACACCGGTTTGACACGGCAGAAACCAGCGGGTAATGTAGTAAAAGTGCCCGGCGCGAGAGTGGCGGGGATGTGGACGAAATGCCCCGGGTCGGGGGTCCTCTTGGAGGGCTTCCGGGCGGTGTGTGGTTGTTCTTTGAGAACTCAACAGGGTGCTTGTAAAGCCAGTGCCAATTGTTTTATACCCCGGACTGGTCGGGCTGTTGTCTGGCTGGTTGGGATTCCTTTGGCAACACTTTTGTTGCCAGGACATTGTGTCCGACAAATAGGTTTTTGTTGGAGAGTTTGATCCTGGCTCAGGACGAACGCTGGCGGCGTGCTTAACACATGCAAGTCGAGCGGAAAGGCCCTTCGGGGTACTCGAGCGGCGAACGGGTGAGTAACACGTGAGCAACCTGCCCTAGGCTTTGGGATAACCCCGGGAAACCGGGGCTAATACCGAATATGACCTCGCATCGCATGGTGTGTGGTGGAAAGTTTTTCGGCCTGGGATGGGCTCGCGGCCTATCAGCTTGTTGGTGGGGTGATGGCCTACCAAGGCGACGACGGGTAGCCGGCCTGAGAGGGCGACCGGCCACACTGGGACTGAGACACGGCCCAGACTCCTACGGGAGGCAGCAGTGGGGAATATTGCACAATGGGCGGAAGCCTGATGCAGCGACGCCGCGTGAGGGATGACGGCCTTCGGGTTGTAAACCTCTTTCAGCAGGGACGAAGCGTAAGTGACGGTACCTGCAGAAGAAGCGCCGGCCAACTACGTGCCAGCAGCCGCGGTAAGACGTAGGGCGCGAGCGTTGTCCGGATTTATTGGGCGTAAAGAGCTCGTAGGCGGCTTGTCGCGTCGACCGTGAAAACCTGGGGCTCAACCCCAGGCCTGCGGTCGATACGGGCAGGCTAGAGTTCGGTAGGGGAGACTGGAATTCCTGGTGTAGCGGTGAAATGCGCAGATATCAGGAGGAACACCGGTGGCGAAGGCGGGTCTCTGGGCCGATACTGACGCTGAGGAGCGAAAGCGTGGGGAGCGAACAGGATTAGATACCCTGGTAGTCCACGCTGTAAACGTTGGGCGCTAGGTGTGGGGGGCCTCTCCGGTTCCCTGTGCCGCAGCTAACGCATTAAGCGCCCCGCCTGGGGAGTACGGCCGCAAGGCTAAAACTCAAAGGAATTGACGGGGGCCCGCACAAGCGGCGGAGCATGCGGATTAATTCGATGCAACGCGAAGAACCTTACCTGGGTTTGACATGGCCGCAAAACCTCCAGAGATGGGGGGTCCTTCGGGGGCGGTCACAGGTGGTGCATGGCTGTCGTCAGCTCGTGTCGTGAGATGTTGGGTTAAGTCCCGCAACGAGCGCAACCCTCGTTCGATGTTGCCAGCGCGTTATGGCGGGGACTCATCGAAGACTGCCGGGGTCAACTCGGAGGAAGGTGGGGATGACGTCAAGTCATCATGCCCCTTATGTCCAGGGCTTCACGCATGCTACAATGGCCGGTACAATGGGCTGCGATACCGTGAGGTGGAGCGAATCCCAAAAAGCCGGTCTCAGTTCGGATCGGGGTCTGCAACTCGACCCCGTGAAGTCGGAGTCGCTAGTAATCGCAGATCAGCAACGCTGCGGTGAATACGTTCCCGGGCCTTGTACACACCGCCCGTCACGTCACGAAAGTCGGCAACACCCGAAGCCGGTGGCCCAACCCTTGTGGAGGGAGCCGTCGAAGGTGGGGCTGGCGATTGGGACGAAGTCGTAACAAGGTAGCCGTACCGGAAGGTGCGGCTGGATCACCTCCTTTCTAAGGAGCACCATCCGGCGAAAGCTGGTATGGAGCCCGCGACCTGCGAATGTCGGGTCGGGGTGCTCAGATGGCGGAGACACTGGCAAGTTCGTCCTCGGCAACGGCCTGGATCCTTCTAGTACTGCTCACTTTCGGGTGGGTGTGGAGCGGAGTCCTGGTGCGGCTGGGGAGGAGCGTAAGCACCCTGTTGGGTCCTGAAGGAACAACCGCTGGTTGTTGTCTTCGGAGCCTTGGAGACGGGCGGGAGCCTGTCGGGGCGCCAGGCATGGCCTGGTTCTTCATACCGCCGGCGGTGAGCTGGGTCTGGTGGGGAACTGTTCGGGTTGTGGGTTGGTCGTTTGTTGAGAATTGCACAGTGGACGCGAGCATCTTTGTGGTCAAGTTGTCAAGGGCGAACGGTGGATGCCTTGGCACCAGGAGCCGATGAAGGACGTGGGAGGCCGCGATAGGCCTGGGGGAGCTGTCAACCAAGCTGTGATCCCAGGGTGTCCGAATGGGGGAACCCGGCATCAGTCATGTGATGTCACCCGCACCTGAACACATAGGGTGTGTGGGGGGAACGCGGGGAAGTGAAACATCTCAGTACCCGTAGGAAGAGAAAACAAATAGTGATTCCGTGAGTAGTGGCGAGCGAAAGCGGATTGAGGCTAAACCGGCGGCGTGTGATACCTGTCAGGGGTTGCGTGGTCGGGGTTGTGGGACCCTGCTGATTGTGCTGACACACGGTCGAGGAGTTACAAAGCCAGTGGTTAGTCGAACAGTCTGGAATGGCTGACCGTAGACGGTGATAGTCCGGTAGGTGAAAGCTGCTGGTCTTCTGTGGGTGTTCCCGAGTAGCGGCGGACTCCTGAAATCTGCCGTGAATCTGCCAGGACCACCTGGTAAGCCTAAATACTTCCTGGTGACCGATAGCGGACGAGTACCGTGAGGGAATGGTGAAAAGTACCCCGGGAGGGGAGTGAAATAGTGCCTGAAACCGTTCGCCTACAATCCGTCGGAGCCTTACGGGGTGACGGCGTGCCTTTTGAAGAATGAGCCTGCGAGTTAGTGGCATGTGGCGAGGTTAACCCGGGTGGGGGAGCCGTAGCGAAAGCGAGTCTGAATAGGGCGTTTTTAGTCGCATGCTCTAGACCCGAAGCGGAGTGATCTAGCCATGGGCAGGCTGAAGCGCGGGTAAGACCGCGTGGAGGGCCGAACCCACCAACGTTGAAAAGTTGGGGGATGACCTGTGGTTAGGGGTGAAAGGCCAATCAAACTCCGTGATAGCTGGTTCTCCCCGAAATGCATTTAGGTGCAGCGTCGCGTGTTTCTTGCCGGAGGTAGAGCACTGGATGGTCTAGGGGGCCCACAAGCTTACCGAAATCAGCCAAACTCCGAATGCCGGTAAGTGAGAGCGCGGCAGTGAGACTGCGGGGGATAAGCTTCGTAGTCGAGAGGGAAACAGCCCAGATCACCAGCTAAGGCCCCTAAGCGTGTGCTAAGTGGAAAAGGATGTGGGGTCGCATAGACAACCAGGAGGTTGGCTTAGAAGCAGCCACCCTTTAAAGAGTGCGTAATAGCTCACTGGTCAAGTGGTTCCGCGCCGACAATGTAGCGGGGCTCAAGCACACCGCCGAAGCTGTGGCATTCACATTTCAACTTCGCGGCGCCGTGATGTGCCGTGCAGGTGTGTGGATGGGTAGGGGAGCGTCGTGCCGGGGGTGAAGCGACGGGGTGACCTAGTTGTGGACACGGCACGAGTGAGAATGCAGGCATGAGTAGCGAAAGAAGGGTGAGAAACCCTTCCGCCGGATGACCAAGGGTTCCAGGGCCAGGCTAATCCGCCCTGGGTGAGTCGGGACCTAAGGCGAGGCCGAGAGGCGTAGTCGATGGACAACGGGTTGATATTCCCGTACCCGCGAAAGAGCGACCCTGACGAACCTCGTTGTGCTAACCACCCGAGCTCCGGGAGGTCTTCGGACCGAACGGGGGGAGCGTGGGAACCTGGCGGGTAGTAGTCAAGCGATGGGGTGACGCAGGAAGGTAGCTGATCCCGGCCGGTGGTTGTGCCGGGGTAAGCGTGTAGGCCGTGCCGTAGGCAAATCCGCGGCGCATGTAGGCTGAGACGTGATGCCGAGCCGATTCAGGTGAAGTCAGTGATCCTATGCTGCCGAGAAAAGCCTCTAGCGAGTTCTGAGCGGCCCGTACCCCAAACCGACACAGGTGGTCAGGTAGAGAATACCGAGGCGATCGGGCGAACTGTGGTTAAGGAACTCGGCAAATTGCCCCCGTAACTTAGGGAGAAGGGGGGCCGGAGACGTGAAGCCCCGCGCGGGTGGAGCGTTGTATGGCCGCAGAGAGCAGGGGGAAGCGACTGTTTACTAAAAACACAGGTCCATGCGAAGAAGTAATTCGATGTATATGGACTGACGCCTGCCCGGTGCTGGAACGTTAAGGGGACCTGTTAGCTCTTCGGGGCGAAGCGGAGAACTTAAGCGCCAGTAAACGGCGGTGGTAACTATAACCATCCTAAGGTAGCGAAATTCCTTGTCGGGTAAGTTCCGACCTGCACGAATGGCGTAACGACTTCCCCACTGTCTCAACCACAGGCCCGGCGAAATTGCATTACGAGTAAAGATGCTCGTTACGCGCGGCAGGACGGAAAGACCCCGGGACCTTTACTATAGCTTGACATTGGTATCTGAATTAGCTTGTGTAGGATAGGTGGGAGCCGGTGAAGTCCATACGCCAGTATGGGTGGAGGCAATCTTGAAATACCACTCTGGTTGATTTGGGTATCTAACTTCGGACCGTTATCCGGTTCAGGGACAGTGTCTGGTGGGTAGTTTAACTGGGGCGGTTGCCTCCTAAAGGGTAACGGAGGCGCCCAAAGGTTCCCTCAGCCTGGTTGGCAATCAGGTGTTGAGTGCAAGTGCACAAGGGAGCTTGACTGTGAGACTGACAGGTCGAGCAGGGACGAAAGTCGGGACTAGTGATCCGGCACTGGCATGTGGAAGCGGTGTCGCTCAACGGATAAAAGGTACCCCGGGGATAACAGGCTGATCTTCCCCAAGAGTCCATATCGACGGGATGGTTTGGCACCTCGATGTCGGCTCGTCGCATCCTGGGGCTGTAGCAGGTCCCAAGGGTTGGGCTGTTCGCCCATTAAAGCGGTACGCGAGCTGGGTTTAGAACGTCGTGAGACAGTTCGGTCCCTATCCGCCGTGCGCGTAGGATACTTGAGAAGGGCTGTCCCTAGTACGAGAGGACCGGGACGGACGAACCTCTGGTGTGCCAGTTGTCCCGCCAGGGGCACGGCTGGTTAGCTACGTTCGGAAGGGATAACCGCTGAAAGCATCTAAGCGGGAAGCTCGCTTCAAGATGAGGTATCCCACCCACTTTGTGGGGTAAGGCCCCCAGCTAGACGACTGGGTTGATAGGCCGGAAATGTAAGCCCGGTAACGGGTTCAGTTGACCGGTACTAATAGGCCGAGGACTTGACTACCAAGCTGCTACGCGTCCACTGTGCAACTCTGAACACTCGAACACCCCACGTGTGTGTTTGACATGTTCATAGAGTTACGGCGGTCATGGCGGAGGGGAAACGCCCGGCAACATTCCGAACCCGGAAGCTAAGCCCTCCAGCGCCGATGGTACTGCACTCGGGAGGGTGTGGGAGAGTAGGACACCGCCGGACAATCTTTCTGTCGAGGGCCGCCCCAGTAGGGTCGGCCCTCGACTGCGTTAGCGTTCTGGCGGAAACGCCATCAGGAAGGATGCACCTGTGAGCTCTGGACCGCAGGGCGGGGACGGCCCCCGCCGCTACGAGGATCGCGCCGACCGTGGCCAGGGGCGCGGCGACGCCCGCCGCGATGACCGCCCCTCGTACTGGGGCGGCCGTGACGACCGCGCCGGCGGCAACCGTGGCGGTGACCGCCGCGAGGGCGGCTACGGCCGCGACCACCGCACCGGGGGCGACCGTCGTGAGGGCGGTTTCCGTGGTGGTGACCGCGAGGGCTTCCGTGGTGGTGACCGTGACGGTGGTTTCCGTGGTGGTGACCGTCGCGAGGGCGGCTTCCGTGGCGGTGACCGTGACGGTGGCTTCCGTGGCGGTGAACGCCGCGACGGTGGTTTCCGTGGTGGCGAGCGCTCGGGCGGCGAGCGTCGCGAGGGCGGCTTCCGTGGTGGTGACCGTGACGGTGGTTTCCGTGGCGGTGAGCGCCGCGACGGTGGTTTCCGTGGTGGCGAGCGCTCGGGCGGCGAGCGTCGCGAGGGCGGCTTCCGTGGTGGTGACCGTGACGGTGGTTTCCGTGGCGGTGAGCGCCGCGACGGTGGCTTCCGTGGCGGTGAGCGCCGCGACGGTGGTTTCCGTGGTGGCGACCGTCGTGAGGGCGGTTTCCGGGGCGGTGACCGTGAGGGTGGTTTCCGTGGCGGTGAGCGCCGCGACGGTGGCTTCCGTGGTGGCGACCGTCGTGAGGGCGGTTTCCGGGGAGGTGACCGTGAGGGTGGTTTCCGGGGCGGTGACCGCCGTGAGGGTGGTTTCCGGGGCGGTGACCGCCGTGAGGGTGGCTTCGGCCGGGACAACCGCTCGGGCGGCGCGCCGGGTGGTGACCGTCGTGAGGGTGGTTTCCGGGGCGGCGACCGCGAGGGTGGTTTCCGGGGCGGTGACCGCCGCGAGGGTGGTTTCCGTGGTGGCGAGCGTCGTGAGGGTGGCTTCGGCCGGGACAACCGCTCGGGCGGCGCGCCGGGTGGTGACCGTCGTGAGGGCGGATTCCGGGGCGGCGACCGCGACGGTGGCTTCCGTGGCGGCGACCGCGAGGGTGGTTTCCGGGGCGGTGACCGCCGCGAGGGTGGTTTCCGGGGCGGTGACCGTCGTGAGGGCTACGCGGGTGGTGAGCGCCGGGAGGGCGGCTTCCGCGGTGGCGAGCGCCGCGAGGGCGGGTTCAGCCGGGACAGCCGCCCGGGTGGCGACCGTCGTGAGGGCGGCTTCCGGGGCGGTGACCGTCGTGAGGGCTACGCCGGTGGTGAGCGCCGGGACGGCGGCTTCCGCGGTGGCGACCGTCGCGAGGGAGGGTTCCGTCGTGACGACCGTGAGAGCGGCTACCGGGGCGGTGACCGTCGCGAGGGCAACGCCGGTGGCGAGCGTCGCGAGGGTGGTTACCGGGGTGGGCGTACCGAGCGGGACGGGGAGCGCCGTGGCTTCGGCGACCGGCCGGAACGGGACGACCGCCGGCAGGGTAGCTACGGCCCGCAGCGCGAGCGGCAGGACGAGCGTGGCGAGGGGCGTACCGGTGAGGCGCCGGAGCTGCCGGACGAGGTGGTCGCCGGTGACCTCGACTCGACCGTTCGGGCGGAGCTGCTCTCGCTCGCCAAGCCGGTGGCGGAGACCGTCGCCCGGCACCTCGTCGCGACCGGCCTGGTGATCGACGACGACCCGACGCTGGCGCTCGCGCACGCGATGGCGGCCCGACGGCTCGCCTCGCGCATCGCCGCCGTGCGGGAGGCGGTCGGGCTGGCCGCCTACCACGCGGGGGAGTGGCAAACCGCGATCGCCGAGCTGCGGACGTACCACCGCATGACCGGCCTCCAGAGTCACCTGGCGGTGCTGGCGGACTGTGAGCGGGCGCTGGGCCGCCCGGAGCGGGCGATCGACCTGTTCCGTGGCGCGGACCGCGAGAAGCTCGACCAGGCCGTCGCCATCGAGCTGCTGATCGTGGCGGCTGGCGCGCGGGGCGACCTGGGGCAGAAGGACGCGGCCGTGGCGATGTTGCAGGTCCGCGAGCTGACCGCCGAGTCGACCGAGCCGTGGGCGGCGCGGCTGCGCTACGCGTATGCCGACGCGCTGCTCGCCGGAGGTCGGCGCGAGGAGGCACGGGAGTGGTTCTCCCGGGCCGCCGACATCGACTCCGAGGGTGAGACCGACGCCGCCGAGCGGCTGCTGGAGCTCGACGGTGTGCTCATCGAGGGCGACGACGAGGACGACGAGCCGGAGAGTGACGGGGACGCGCCGTCGGCCGCCACCGACACCGACGGCCCGGCCGATGACGACCGGGACCTCGACGAGGACGAGGACCTCGACGAGGACCGCGACCTCGGCGACGACCGTGACGATGCGGACGACCTCGGCGAGCACGACGGCGAGCGCCTCGACCGGGCCGGGACGGCGGGCGCCGGATACCGGGACCGCGACGCCGGCGACCCGGCCGACGACGAGCTGACCGACGCCGAGGCCGACTCGCTCGCCGGCGGTGACACGGTCACCGACCCGGACCGGCGGTCGGCCGAGGACGCGCCGGCCGGCGACAGCCGGACCGCCCGCGCGAGCGGGAACCCGGGCGACGACAGCCAGGTCGACGCCGCGCCGGGCCGCGCTCCCAAGGGCGGCGACGTCCGGGACGGCGACGTCCGGGACGGCGACGTCCACGGCGGCGGGGACGAGGCGGCGGAGCGCCGGTGACCGGGCACGCCGGGGAGGCCGGTTCCGGCGCGGACCGCGCCGGAACCCATGGACGGCTGGTCGACGGGTACGCGCTCGTCGCCTTCGACCTCGACGGGGTCATCTACCTGATCGATCGGCCGATCCCCGGCGCGGTCGAGGCGGTCGGCCGGCTGCGTGCCGAGGGGCGGGCGGTCGCGTACGCGACGAACAACGCCTCCCGCCGCTCCAGCGAGGTGGCCGACCTGCTCACCGGCATGGGTGTGCCGGCCGAGCCGGCGGAGGTGCTCACCTCCGCGGCCGCCACCGCCGAGCTTCTCGCCGACCGGTTGCCGGCCGGCGCGCCGGTGCTGGTCGTGGGCGCGGAGGCGTTGCGCGCCGAGTTGCGTGCGGTGGGCCTGCGTCCGGTGTCGACGGCCGAGGAGCAGCCCGCCGCCGTGGCCCAGGGGTACGGGCCGCAGGTGGGCTGGTCCGACCTGGCGGAGGCGTCCCTCGCGGTGCGGGCCGGCGCGCCCTGGTACGCCACCAACACCGACCGCACGCTGCCCAGCCCGCGCGGGCCGCTGCCCGGCAACGGTTCGCTGGTGGCGGTGCTGCGCACCGCGCTCGACCGGGATCCCGACGTGGTGGTGGGCAAGCCGGAGCCGGCGCTGTTCGCGACCGCGGCGCGCCGGGCCGGGAGCGGCCGCACCCTGGTGGTGGGCGACCGGCTGGACACCGACATCGAGGGTGCCCGCCGGGCCGGTCTGGACAGCCTGCTGGTGCTGACCGGGGTCAGCGACGCGGCCGAGCTGCTGGCCGCGCCCGAGTCGCGCCGGCCCGCGTACGTCGCCTTCGACCTGACCGGACTGTTCGACCCGGAGGCCGTGGTGGCGGTGCCCGGCCGGCCGCGGGCCGGCGGCTGGTCGGTGACCGGGACCGGCGGGGAGCTCACGCTCGACGGCGGGGGTCGGCCGTTGGACGCGCTCGCGGCGCTCTGCGCGGTGGCCTGGACGACGTCGGCCGGAGCGCGGGTGCGTGCCGCCTCGCCGGCGGCGGCGGAGGCACTCGCCGCGTTCGGCCTCGACGGCTGAGCGGCGGCCCGCTCAGAGCAGCTTGCGGAGCTTCATCAGGTCGAACGGGTTCGCCTTGACGGAGACCCGCCGGGATGCCACCGCCGACATGATGTCGAGCTTGCCGTGCACCAGGGCGATCAGGTCGTCGCTGCCGGTGCTCAGCGCGATCTTGGCCTTCGGGTCGTCGCCGTCGGCCAGGCCGACCAGCCGGCCGCCCTCGATGCGACCGTGGAAGGCCGTGTCCAGGTCGGTGATCCGGCAGGCCAGCGTGCGGTCGAGGTCGATGCGCCCCTGCGCCTCGACGTGCCGGTCGAGCCGATCGGCCAGGTCCTGCAACGCCTGCCGGCAGTCGTCCACGCTGGCCACATCGTCTCCTCACCACGAGCCACTCCGTTGCGGGCACCGTACCGCAACGATGTGTCCCGGGTGCCCGGTAGCGTGGCACCTGCACACCCCCGCCCCGCGGAAGGAATCAGGCATGCAGGACGCGTGGCGCGCCTACCTCGAGCTGGCCATGGGCCTGACGGAGGCGCCCCGGAAGAAGGCGCAGGACGCGGTGAAGCGGGCCGTCGGTCAGGGCGGCGCCACGGCCGGTCAGCTCCAGGCGCTCGCCGAGGAACTGGTCGCCACCGGCCTGGCCAACCGGGAGGCGCTGACCAAGCTGGTCCGGTTCGAGGTGGACCGGGCGTTGGGCGCGGTCGGGCTGGCCACCGCCGACGAGGTCGCCGAGTTGACCCGCCGGGTGCACGACCTGGAGCGGCAGCTGCGCGAGGCCCGCACCGACCCCGGGTCGTCCGTGCCGGTCGGGGCGGGCGCGGCGGTGGCCAAGAAGGCGGTGGCCAAGAAGGCGATCGCGCGCAAGCCCGCCGCGACGGTGGCGCGTACGCCTGCCGACGAGTCACCGGCCGGGCCGGCCAAGAAGGCCACCGGCCGTCGAACGGCCGCCCCGTGAGCGCGCCCCACCGCCCCGGACCGCCGCCGCGCCCCGGACCGTTTCCGGGCGCGCGTCCCGGACCGCCGCCGGGCATCCGCCCGGCGCCGGCCGACGAGGTGGGCGAGGCGTCGCATCCGGCCGTGGACGCCGCGGTGCGGGGCATGACCAACGCCGAGGCGCTCCCCCCGGCGGACCAGATCGCCCAGTACGAGGCGGCGTACGAGACGTTGCGCGAGACCCTCGCCAGCATCGACCAGGCCTGAACAGAGGCGGAGAACGGACACCGATGGCTCGTCGTACCCGGCTGGACGCCGAACTCGTCAGGCGTGGTCTGGCCCGCTCCCGCGAGCAGGCCGCCGCGCTGGTGGAGGCCGGTCGGGTCCAGTTGCGTGGGGTGCCCGCCCGCAAGGCCGCGGCGATGGTCGACCCGGCCGACCCGTTGCTGGTCACCCGCGAGGATCCGGCGGAGGAATACGTCTCGCGGGGCGGTCACAAGCTGGCCGGGGCGCTCGCCGCGTTCACCCCGGGCGGGTTGGCCCTGGCCGGCCGGCGGTGCCTCGACGCGGGCGCCTCCACCGGCGGGTTCACCGACGTGCTGCTGCGTGCCGGCGCGGCCGAGGTGGTGGCCGTCGACGTCGGTTACGGGCAGCTCGCCTGGCCGCTGCGCACCGACGAGCGGGTCCGGGTGTTCGAGCGCACCAATGTGCGTACCCTCACGCCGGAGGCGATCGGCGGCCCGGTCGACCTGACGGTGGCCGACCTGTCGTTCATCTCCCTGCGGCTGGTGCTGCCCGCGCTGACCTCCTGCACGGCCCCCGAGGGCGACCTGGCCCTGATGGTCAAGCCGCAGTTCGAGGTGGGCAAGGAGCGGGTCGGTGCCGGTGGCGTGGTGCGCGACCCGGCGCTGCGTGCCGAGGCGGTGCTCGACGTGGCCGCGGCCGCCGCGCAGCTCGGACTCGGCCTGGCCGACGTGGCGGCCAGCCCGCTGCCCGGGCCGAGCGGCAACGTCGAGTTCTTCGTATGGTTGCGCCGGGGCGCGCCGGCCGCCGACCCCGACCGGGTCCGCGCGGTGGTCGCCGCTGGTCCGCAGGGTGCCGCCGCGACGGCGGCCACGAGCGAGGAGGTGTCCGGGTGAGTCGGACCGCGCTGCTGGTGACACACACCGGCCGTCGACGCAGCACCGAGCATGCCCGCGCGGTGGCCGCCGACCTGATCTCGAACGGTTTCGAGGTGCGGGTGGTCGCCGAGGAGGCCGACGACCTCGACCTGCCCGGTGTGGTGCCGGTGACCGGCCCGGAGGCGGCCGAGGGCGCCGAGATCGTCTTCGCGCTCGGCGGGGACGGCACGTTCCTGCGCGCCGCCGAGCTGGCCCGCCCGGCCAAGGCGCCGTTGCTCGGCATCAACCTGGGCAAGGTCGGCTTCCTGGCCGAGGCGGAGATCAACGACCTGGACACCGCGGTGCGGGACGTGGTCGGGCGCAACTACACCGTGGACGAACGCCTCACCCTCGACGTGACCGCCGAGTTCGACGGCGGGCCGACCATCGAGTCGTGGGCGCTCAACGAGATCAGCGTGGAGAAGGGCGAGCGCGCCCAGATGCTGGAGCTGCTCGTCGACGTGGACGGTCGGCCGCTGTCGCGCTACGGCTGCGACGGCGTGGTCTGCGCGACCCCGACCGGCTCCACCGCGTACGCGTTCTCCGGCGGCGGGCCGGTGGTCTGGCCCGAGGTGGAGGCGTTGCTGCTGGTGCCGATCAGCGCGCACGCGTTGTTCAGCCGCCCGCTGGTGACGGCGCCGACCTCCACGTTCGTCATCACCGTCGATCCGTTCACCACGCTCGCGGTGCTCTGCTGCGACGGCCGGCGGGTCTACGACCTGCCGCCCGGCGCCCGGGTCACGGTGCGTCGGGGCGCGTTGCCGGTGCGCATCGTCCGGCTGCGGGCACGCCCGTTCACCGACCGGCTGGTGGCCAAGTTCGACCTGCCCGTGCAGGGGTGGCGCGGCAACCGGCGCTGATCGGCGCGTGCGCCGGGCCCGTTTCGGCCGCCGCACGGGTTACGGTGGGCGCGCGGACCGCGTCGAGGTGAGTCCGAGCGTGGCGGTGAGGCCCGCCACGGCCGGGTGACGCGCGGCCCGTGGGTCGCGGGCCGACCAGGGGTGGTCGGGTCGCGACGGGTCGGGGCGCCGGAGCGTCGCGGCCGGACGCGGCAGGCGGACCGGCGCGCCGTGCCCGGTCGGGTGTCGACCCCGGTCGGGCCGACAGGTCGACGAGCCGCCGTCGGAGGAAGCGGCGGCGCGCGAGCTGGGCGACGACGCGGCGTGCGGCGCCCCGGCCACCCGTCCGGCGACGCCCACCTGGCGGCGTGTCGCCGTCACGGTCCACGCGGGACCGGACCGCGGGCGATCGCCACGACGCGGCCGGGCCGTGCCCGGTGGGTTCCGCGACCCGGACCGGGTTCCCCGCACCAGGCAGCGCTCCTCCGCGCCGATCTCCTCCCGCGCCTGGGGAGCCGCACGGCGTCCGCGGGCCGCCGTGCCGGCTGGTCAACTGTCACCCGGCGGGGCTACTGTCGGGTGCTGTGCTGGAAGAGCTGCGCATCACCGGACTGGGCGTCATCGAGGACACCACCCTGCCGCTGGCCGGGGGGATGAACGTCATCACCGGCGAGACCGGCGCCGGCAAGACCATGGTGGTGACCGGCCTCGGCCTGCTCTTCGGCGGCCGGGCCGACGCCGGCCGGGTGCGGGCCCAGCCGGGTCGCGCGCTGGTGGAGGGGCGGTTGCGGCTGCGCGGCCGGGTGGCCGAGGCGGTGCACGCCCGGATCGTCGACGCCGGCGGTGAGCCCGACGAGGACGGTTCGCTGCTGCTCAGCCGCAGTGTCAGCATCGAGGGCCGCTCCCGGGCCCACCTGGGCGGGCGCAGCATGCCGGTGTCGACGCTGGGTGAGGTCGGTGAGCAGGTGCTGGCGGTGCACGGCCAGTCCGACCAGTTGCGCCTGCTGCGCCCGGCGGAGCAGCGTGCCGCGCTCGACCGCTTCGCCGGCGGTGAGCACGAGAAGCTGCTCGACGCGCTGCGTGAGACGTACGGGCGATGGCGGGCGGTGGTCGACGACCTGGCCGACCGCCGGCGCAACGCCCGCGAGCGCAGCCAGGAGGCCGACCTGCTGCGGCTGGGCCTCGACGAGATCACCCGGGTCGACCCGCAGCCGGGGGAGGACGACGAGCTGAAGGCGGAGGCGCAGCGGCTGGAGCACGCCGAGGGGTTGCGCACCGCGGCGCAGGTGGCGCAGCAGTGCGTGGCCGGCGGGGTGGAGGCGACCGACGACACCCCCGACGCGGCGGTGCTGCTCGGCACCGCCCGCCGCACCCTGGAGGCGCAGGCCGGCACCGACCCGGCGCTCGGCGAACTGGCGGCCCGGTTGGAGGAGGCCGCCACGCTGGTCACCGACGTGGCCGCCGAGCTGTCCACCTACCTGACCGCGCTGGACGCCGACCCGGCCCGTCTGCAGACGGTCTACGAACGCCGAGCCGCGCTGCGCGCGCTCACCCGCAAGTACGCCGACGACGTCGATGGCGTGGTGGCCTGGGCCGAGCGCGCCCGGCTGCGGCTGTCCGATCTGGACACCTCCGACGAACTGCTCGACGAGCTGGACCGGGAGGCGTCGCGGCTCGCCGGTGAGGTGGCCGATCTCGCCGGCCGGGTCTCCGCCTCCCGGCAGGAGGCGGCCGTGCGCTTCGCCGAGCAGGTCACCGTCGAGCTGGCCGGGTTGGCCATGCCGCACGCCCGGATCGAGGTGGCGGTGCTGCCCCGCACGGCCGGGCGGGCCGAGCCGAGCTTGCCGGTCAACGGCGTCGAGGCGGGCGTCGGCCCGGACGGCGCCGACGAGGTCGAGCTGCGGCTGCTGGCCCACCCGGGCGCGCCGGCGCTGCCGTTGCAGCGGGGCGCCTCGGGTGGCGAGCTGTCCCGGGTGATGCTCGCCATCGAGGTGGTGTTCGCCGGTTCGGGCGGGCCGCCCACGCTCGTCTTCGACGAGGTCGACGCCGGTGTCGGCGGCCAGGCCGCAGTGGAGATCGGCCGGCGGCTGGCCCGGTTGGCCCGCAGCCACCAGGTGCTCGTGGTCACCCACCTGCCGCAGGTCGCCGCGTTCGCCGACCGGCACCTGGTGGTGGCGAAGGACACCGGTGGCGCGGTGACGACCAGCGGTGTGCGGGTGGTGGAGGACACCGAGCGCGCCCGCGAGCTGGCCCGCATGCTCGCCGGTTTGCCGGACTCCGATCTGGGTATCGCCCATGCCGAGGAACTCCTGGCCGTTGCGGCCAAGGAAAGGCGTCCGTGATGCCCCGATTGTGAGCGCAAGCACACCGGGGCGCGTTCCGGTGTGCTTCCCTGGGTAGGCGGCCCTGCTCAGGCATGTCGCGACAGCAGAACCTGCCCCACATGCCAGGATGGTCACGATGCGTCTACCCACACTGCGCCGGACCCGGAACGCGGAACCGGGCTCGATCCTCGGCACCGCGCGCCTCGACCGCCGGACGAAACGGCTGGTGGGCCGCCTGCGCCCCGGTGACATCGCGGTCATCGACCACGTCGACCTGGATCGGGTGGCGGCCGACTCGCTCGTCGCGGTGGGTGTCGCCGCGGTGCTCAACGCCAAGCCGTCGGTGTCCGGCCGTTATCCCAACCTCGGCCCCGAGGTGCTGGTCGCGGCCGGCATCCCGCTCCTGGACGACCTCGGCGAGAGCATCTTCGAGCAGGTGCGTGAGGGAGACCTGGTCCGCATCGAGGGCAACACCGTCTTCCTCGGCGCCGACCCGGTGGCGCACGGCGCGTTGCAGGACGCCGAGACGGTGGCCAAGTCGATGGCCGACGCCCGGGAAGGCCTGTCGGTGCAGTTGGAGGCGTTCGCCGCCAACACGATGGACTACCTGCGGCAGGAACGCGACCTGCTGCTCGACGGCGTCGGCGTGCCGGAGATCCAGACCGAGGTGCGGGGCCGGCACTGCCTGATCGTGGTCCGGGGCTACGACTACAAGGCCGACCTGGACGTGCTGCGTCCCTACATCCGCGAGTTCAAGCCGGTGCTGATCGGCGTCGACGGCGGGGCCGACGCGTTGGTCGAGGCCGGCTACACGCCCGACATGATCATCGGCGACATGGACTCGGTCACCGACGACGTGCTGCGCTGCGGCGCCGAGGTGATCGTGCACGCCTACCCGGACGGGCGCGCGCCGGGCCTGGCCCGGGTCAACGGCCTGGGTGTGCCCGCGATCACGTTCCCGGCTGCGGCCACCAGCGAGGACCTGGCCATGCTGCTGGCCGACGAGAAGGGCGCCTCGCTGCTGGTGGCCGTCGGCACCCACGCCACCCTGGTGGAGTTCCTCGACAAGGGCCGCGGCGGCATGGCCTCGACGTTCCTCACCCGGCTCAAGGTGGGCGGCAAGCTCGTTGACGCCAAGGGCGTCAGTCGCCTCTACCGGCAGAGCATCTCCGGGTCCTCGCTGCTGCTGCTGGTCCTCTCGGCGGTCGCCGCGATGGCCTCCGCGGTGGCGGTCTCCACCGTCGGGAAGGCGTACCTGGGCGTGGTCTCCGAATGGTGGGACAATTTCGTGTTCCAGCTCGGCCAGCTCTTCTAGCCCCCCGACGATCAAGAGGCTGTAAGCGTGATCAACTTCCGCTACCACGTGGTGTCCCTGACCGCGGTCTTCCTGGCGCTGGCGATCGGCCTGGTGGTCGGCACCGCCGCCCTCAACGGCCCGGTCGCCGACTCGCTCCGGGAAAACGTCAACGGGCTGCGCAAGGACAACTCGCTGATGCGCCAGTCGGTCAACAGCATGCAGAAGCAGTTGGAGACCGAGGAGGACTTCGCCGCCGAGATGGCGGAGGTCGTCCTGCCCGGCAAGCTGACCGACCGCCGGGTGGTGGTGGTCAGCCTGCCCAGCGGTCGGGACCAGACCGAGGGCGTGGTGAAGATGCTGCGCACCGCCGGTGCCGACGTCACCGGCCGCATCGACGTGCAGGACAAGTTCATCAACCCGGACAGCAACAACAACCTGCTGGAGCTGGCGGTCACCGCGGCCCGCCCGAACAGCGCGCCGACGACGAACCTGCCCGGCAACGGGCACGGCGTGGAGACCTCCAGCGCGCTGCTGGCGAACGTCCTGCTGGACCGACCGGCGGGCAGCCCCGCGGTCAGCGAGACCGACCGGCGCACCGTCCTGCAGCAGTACGCCACCGCCGGCTATCTCACCCCGGAGGACAAGATCTCCGCCCCGGCCGAGGCGGTGGTGCTGGTGACCGGCCAGCCGTACGTGGACAAGGACTCGGCGAAGAAGGACGAGTCGGTGGTGAAGATCGCCGACATGTTCGACCGCGCGGGCGCGCTCGTGATCGCCGGCATGGGCTCGGCCGGCGGCAACGTGGTGGCAGTGGTCCGCGGCGACCCGACGCTGTCGCAGACCATCTCCACCGTCGACAACGCCAACACCGTGCAGGGCCAACTGGTCACCAGCCTCGCCCTCGCCGAGCAGTTGAGCGGCAAGAAGGCCGGCCAGTACGGCGTGGGCGACAACGCCGCGTCGCGGCTGCCTAAACTGCCCCAGTGACCGCGCCGGGCCGTCGGGTCCGTGCCGTGTCGCGTCGAGAGTCCGGATTAGGGAGGGGTCGCGTGAGACTGGGTCGGCTGCTGGCCGTGGGCGCGGGGGCGCTGGCCGCCCGCTACGCGTTGCGGGAGGTGCGCACGTCGCCCGGCGCGCCGGCGCTGGAGCGCACCAACTTCCGGGGTCGCACGGTGACCCTGGCCGCCGGTCCGGCCCTGGCCGTGGGCGCGGCCGGCGCGGGCGCGCTGGCCGCCGGCAGCGCCCCGGCCGGTGCCGCCGCGTTGCTGGCCGGCATCGGCGCGGGCGCGGTCGGGCTCTACGACGACGTGGTCGGCGCGCGCCCGGAGCAGAAGGCCGCCAAGGGCTTCGCCGGGCACCTCGCCGCGCTGCGCGAGGGGAGGGTCACCGCCGGGCTGGTCAAGGTCGTCGGGGTGGGCGCGGCCGGGCTGGGCGCGGCGGCGCTGCTCGCCGCCGACGCCCGGGTCGCCGCGCACCCCCGCCGGCAGGGCGCCGGCCCGGTCGGCCGCGCGCTCGACCTGCTGCTCGGCGCCGGCGTGGTGGCCGGCACCGCCAACCTGGTCAACCTGCTCGACCTGCGTCCCGGCCGGGCGTTGAAGTCCGGCATGCTGCTCGGCGCGCCGCTGACCGCCGGCCCGTACGGGGGTATCGCGGCGGGCGCGGTCGGCGCCGCGGCCGGGCTGGTCGGCGACGACCTGCACGAGCGGGTGATGGTGGGCGACAGCGGCGCGAACGCGCTCGGCGCGCTGCTCGGGGTGAGTCTGGCGGCGCGTACCGGGCCGCTGGGTCGCGCCGGCGCGCTGGCCGTGCTCGCCGCGCTCACCGCGGCCAGCGAGAAGGTCAGCTTCACCCAGGTCATCGCGCGGACCCCGGGGTTGCGGCACCTCGACGAGCTGGGTCGGCTCGCCGACTGACGTGACGAAACCGGCACCTCTCGCCGCCGCCGGCCGCGTCGCCGGGGCGGCCGCCCTCATCGCCGTGCTGACCGTGGTCAGCCGCCTCGCCGGCTTCGGCCGCACCGCGACGTTCACCTGGACGCTGTCCACCAGCGACCTCGGCGGCGCCTATCTGGTGGCCAACTACGTCCCGAACTTCATCTTCGAGATCGTCGCCGGTGGGGCGCTGGCCAGTCTGGTCGTACCGCTGCTGGCCGGCGCCGTGGAGGCGGGCGACCGGCGGACGGTGGCCGCCACCACCGGTGCGCTGCTGACCTGGACGCTGAGCCTGCTGGTCCCGCTGGCGGTGCTGGTGGCGGTGTTCGCCGACCCGCTGCCGGGCCTGCTCGGGCACGGCCTCAGCGAGGCCCAGCAGGCGTCCGGGGCGCGGATGCTGCGGCTCTTCGCGCCCCAACTGCCGCTCTACGGCGTGGGGATCGTGCTCACCGGCGTGCTGCAGGCGCACCGGCGCTTCGCCTGGCCGGTCATCGCGCCGCTGCTGTCCAGCGTCACCGTCATCGCGGTCTACCTCGGGTTCACCGCGGTCGAGGGCCGGTTGGCCACCATCGGCGAGACCGGTCGCGGCGGCGAGCTGCTGCTCGCCGGTGGCACCACGCTCGGCGTGGTGGTGCTGTCGCTGTCGCTGCTGATCCCGATGCGCCGGCTGCGACTGCCGCTCCGGCCGGGCTTCCGCCTCCCGGCCGACGCCCGGGCGCGGGTCGGCGGGCTGGTGGCCGTCGGCGCGGTCACCGTGGCCGCCCAGCAGATCGCCCTGGCCGTCACGCTCAACCAGGTCACCTACGGCCGAACCGCCGACGTGGGCGTGTTCAACCTGGCCCAGACCGTCTACTTCCTGCCCTGGTCGGTGCTGGCGGTGCCGCTCGCGGTGGCCGCGTACCCGACGCTCGTGGCGGCCCGGGCGAGCGGCGACGAGCGCGCCTATCGCGACACCCTCGCCCCGGCGGTGCGTGGGGTCGTGCTGTTCAGCCTGCTCGGGGCCGCCGCGCTGGGCGGCGCCGCGATCCCGCTCGGGCACTTCTTCTTCCCCGACCCGCTCGACGCCCGCACCGCCGCGGCCGGGATCGCCGGGTTCGCGCCCGGCCTGCTCGGCTACGGCCTGTTCGCGATCCTCTCCCGGGCGCTCTACGCCCGCGGCGAGACCCGGTCGGCGAGTGTCGCCACCGCGCTCGGCTGGCTGAGCGTGCCCGCGCTCGCGGTGCTGCTCGCCCGGCTGATGCCGCTGGCCGACCGGGTGCTCGCGGTGACGCTCGCCACGTCCGCCGGCATGCTGCTGCTCGGCGCGCTGCTGATCGCCGCCGTGCGCCGGGCCGCCGGGCCGGCGGCGCTCGCCGGGGTCGGCCGGGCCGGCGCGGCCGGGCTGCTGGCGGCCGCGGCGGCCGCGGCGGGCGGCGCGGCCACCGCCCGGGGCGTCGCCGCCTGGGCGGGCGGCACCCCGACGACGGCCGGAGCCCTCGTGCAGGGCATGCTGTCCGGGGTCGTGGTCGGCGTCCTGTTCCTCGCCGTCGCCTGGCTGACCGACGCCCGCGACGTGCGGCCGCTGCTCGCGGCCGTGGCCCGCCGGCTGCGCCGCCGGCGACCTGCGGGCGCGGTCGACGGCCCACCGGCGGACCAGCACCCCGGCGATCGGGGCGACGGAAAGGAGATCGTTTCCTCATGACGGACGCCTCGCCGGCACCACGCTGGCCCGGCTCGGTCGCCCTGGTGCTCGCCTCCAGCACCGGCGGCGTGGGGCAGCACATCCGCTCCGTCGCCGACGGGTTGACCGAGGCCGGCGCGTCGGTGCTGGTCTGCGGCCCGGCCGCCGCCCAGGAGCAGTTCGACTTCACCGGGGCCGGCGCCCGGTTCACGCCGGTGGAGATCCCGGCCAACCCCACGCCCGCCGACGCGCGCGCGGTCACCGCGCTGCGCCGGGCGCTGGCGGAGACACCCGTCGACGTGGTGCACGCGCACGGGCTGCGCGCCGGCTTGGTCGCGACGCTCGCCCGGCCCTCCGTTCCGCTGGTGGTGACCTGGCACAACGCCGTCCTCGCCGGCGGGCTGCGGGGTGCCGCGTCCCGGCTGGTCGAGCGGGTCGTCGCCCGGTCCGTCCGGGTCGCGCTGGGCGCCTCCGCCGACCTGGTCGAGCGGGCCGCCGCGCTGGGCGCCGGCGACGCCCGGCTGGCCCCGGTGGCCGCGCCGACGCTGCCGGCGCCGCGTCGTCGCCGGGCGGCGGTACGCGCCGAGTTCGGCGTGACAGGCGACCGTCCGTTGATCCTGTCGGTGGGTCGGCTGCACCCGCAGAAGCGGTACGACGTGCTGATCGACGCCGCCGCGCGGTGGCGGATCCGAACCCCCGCGCCGGTGGTGGTGATCGCCGGCAGCGGTCCGGCCTACCTGCCGCTGGCGGCACGGATCTCCACCGCCCGCGCCCCGGTGACCCTGCTCGGGCACCGCACCGACGTGGCGGATCTGCTGGCCGGCGCCGACCTGGCGGTGGTCACCAGCGACTGGGAGGCCCGCCAGCTCTTCGCGCAGGAGGCGCTGCGCGCCGGCGTCCCGCTCGTGGCCACCGCCGTCGGCGGCCTGCCCGAGCTGGTCGGCGAGGGCGCGGTGCTGGTCCCGCCCGGTGACGTGGACGCGGTGGACGCGGCGGTGCGGGAGCTGCTCGACGACGGCCCGCGCCGCGCCGAGCTGGGCCGCCGGGGTGCGGCCCGGGCCGCGAGCTGGCCCACCGAGGCGGACACCGTGGCCGCGCTCGCCGACCTGTACGCCGAGCTGACGCCGCAACGCGCGCCAGGAACCCGCTGATGCTGCGCAGACTGACCCCGGTGCTGCTGACCCTGATGGTGGTGGCGCTGGGCATCACGGCGCTGGCCGCCCGCCCCGACGACGGCGCCCCCCGGCGCAGCGCCGACTTCGTGGTGCTGGTCGGCGCGGCCGGTCTGCGCTGGGACGACGTGGACCCGCAGGACACCCCGACGCTGTGGAAGATGGCCGAACATGGTGCCATCGGCTCCCTGTCGGTGCGCTCCGCGCACCGCCCCACCTGCCCGGTGGACGGCTGGCTGACGCTCGGCGCGGGCAACTTCGCCGCCTGGAACGGCAACCGCCCGGCCGGTGGCTGCCCGGCCAGCGGGGTGACCGTCGAGGAACCCGACGGCATCGGCGCCAACCTGCCCGACCAGCCCGGTGTGGTCGCCTACAACCAGGACAAGCTGGCCTGGGGTGCCACGCCCGGCGCGCTGGCCGAGTCGGTGCGCTGCTCGGTGGCCGTCGGCCCGGGCGCCGCGGTGGCCGCGGCCCGCCCGTTCGGCCGGGTCGACAGGTACGAGTCGGCGCTGCCCGCCGACCCGGCGGAACTCCTCGGGTCCTGCGTGCTCAGCATCGTGGACGTGGGCACGGTCGACGACGACGACCCGGTGGTCCGGGCCGCGCAGGCCCGGCAGGCCGACGAACGGCTCGCCCGGGTGCTCGCCGCCCGACCGCCGCGCTCGCTGGTGCTGGTCGCCGGTGTCTCGGACACCGAGACCCCGGCCCGGCTGCACGTCGCGGTGGCCGACGGCCCCGGCTGGGACGGCGGCTGGCTGACCTCGCCCAGCACCGGACGATCCGGCTACCTGCAACTGGTCGACCTGGCGCCGACCGCGCTCGCCGCGCTGGGCCGGCCGATGCCGGAGCGGCTCTTCCTCGGCCGGCCGGCGGTGACCGTCGACGACCGGCCGGACGACCTGCGGGCCGCGATCACGGCGCCGGCCGACGCCGATCGGGAGGCCGCCGCGCAACGCCGGGTCGCCGGCTGGTTCTTCACGCTGCTCGCCGCCGCCCAGATGGCGCTCGCGGTGGCGGTGCTGCCGCTGCTGCGTCGGGCTCGCCGGCTCGCCGGCCCGCACTCGCCGGCGCCGGTGTCCCGGCGGGTGGTGTCGGTGGTGGAGCTCCTGCTGGTCGCCGCCGCGCTGGCGGTGCCGGCGGCGCTGCTGGCCGACGCGGTGCCCTGGTGGCGCGGGCACCACGCCGGCTGGTGGTTCGCGTCCGTGACCGCGCTGTTGATCGTCGGCGGCACCGCCGCGGTCCGGTTCACCCCCGGGCACGACCGCACGCTCGGGCCGCTCGGCGCGGTCGCCGGGCTGGCCACCCTGGTGGTCGGCGTGGACGTGCTCACCGGCTCCCGGCTGCAACTCAACGGCGTGGTCGGGTACTCCGCGCTGGAGGGCGGCCGCTACGCCGGGCTGGGCACCGTGGGGCTCGGCGTGTTCATCGCCGGGTCGCTGCTCTGCGGCGGTTGGCTCGCCCAGCGGGTCCGCCGCGGCTGGCGGCCGGCCGTCCTGGTGACGGTGGGCGGCGCGGCGGTGGTGATCGTGGGCAGCCCCTACCTGGGCGCCGACTCGATCGGCGCGATCGCGTTGACCGCCGGGGTCTCCGTGGCAGCGGCGATCTGCACCGGCGGCTGGCTGACGGTCAGCAGGCTGGCCTGGGCCACCATGGCCGGGCTGGCGGTGACCATCGGCTTCGCGCTCGTCGACCTGGGCCGGCCGGCGACCGAGCGGGGCAGCCTGGGCCGGTTCCTGGCCGCGCTGGGCGACGGCACCGGCGGGCTCACCGTGCACCGCTCCAGCGCCTCGAACTTCCAGACGCTCGTGAACAGCCCGCTGACCGTGTTGGCGCTGGCCGGGGCCGCGCTGGTCTGGTTCGCGCTCCTCCAGCCGTGGGGCGGGTTGCTGCGGCTGTTCGGCATCTACCCGGCGGTGCGGGCGGCGATGGCCGGCACCGGGGTGGCCGCCGGGCTGGGCGGCGTGCTCGGCGGCTCGGCGCTGGACGTGGCCGGCGCGGCGGCCGCCCTGGTGGTGCCGATGGCGGCGCTGGCCGCGTTGCGGGTGCTCGACCACTCCACCGACCGCACCGTGCCCGACGGGGGGCGCGGCGGGGGAGAGGGCGGCACGGTGCCGCCGGGTGGGTCCGGTCCGGGTGACGCCGATCCGTCGGGCGGCCCGGGGCCGCGCGGCGCGCACCCGTCGGGTGGGCCGGGTCCCGGTGGCGCGCAGACGTCGGGCGGGCCGGCGGGCGGCGTGGTCCCGGACGTCCCCCGCAGCGCGCCGACCGAGGGCTCCGCGCCCGGCGACGGCGCCGCTCCGGGCCGGCAGACGGGGCCGGCCGGTGGCGTGGCCACCCGCCCGCGGATACCGGGCCAGGTCACCGCGGGGTCGGCCGGGGCGCCGGCTGCCGGGTGAGCGGACCGTTCGCCGGGGGGCCGCGGGCGGCACGGTCGCGGGCGCCGGGGGCGGCCACGAGCGCCGCGGACGGGCCTCACGTGCGCCGACAGCGGGTGCGACGGCAGCTCACGGTCCGGAAGGTGTTACCGTGGAATCCCGTGGATCGCGTGATCACTTGGCTGATCGGCACGGCGGTTCGCACGACCGCTACGGACGACACGGGAGCAGGCCTTGGCCCCTTCAGCACGGACGACCAGGCACATTTTCGTCACCGGGGGAGTCGCCTCCTCGCTGGGTAAGGGCCTCACCGCCTCCAGCCTCGGCAACCTGCTGACCGCGCGCGGCCTGCGCGTGGTGATGCAGAAGCTCGACCCGTACCTGAACGTCGATCCCGGCACGATGAACCCGTTCCAGCACGGCGAGGTGTTCATCACCGAGGACGGGGCCGAGACCGACCTCGACGTCGGCCACTACGAGCGGTTCCTCGACCGGGACCTCTCCGGCAAGGCGAACGTCACCACCGGGCAGATCTACTCGGCGGTGATCGCCAAGGAGCGGCGCGGGGAATACCTGGGCGACACGGTCCAGGTCATCCCGCACATCACCAACGAGATCAAGGCCCGGATCCTCGGCATGGCCGACCCGGACGCCGAGGGCCAGGTGCCCGACGTGGTGATCACCGAGGTAGGTGGCACCGTCGGCGACATCGAGTCGTTGCCGTTCCTGGAGTCGATCCGCCAGATCCGGCACGACCTGGGCCGGGACAACTGCTTCTACCTGCACGTGTCGCTGGTGCCCTACCTGGCGCCGTCGGGCGAGCTGAAGACCAAGCCGACGCAGCACTCGGTGGCGCAGCTGCGCAGCATCGGCATCCAGCCCGACGCGCTGGTGCTGCGCTGCGACCGGGAGATCCCGGACAAGGTCAAGGAGAAGCTGTCGCTCTACTGCGACGTGGACCGGGAGGCGGTCACCGCCGCCCCGGACGCGCCGAGCATCTACGACATCCCGAAGGTGCTGCACCGCGAGGGCCTGGACGCGTACGTGGTGCGCCGGCTCGGCCTCTCCTTCCGCGACGTCGACTGGACCAGCTGGGACGATCTGCTGGAGCGGGTGCACCAGCCGCGCCACACCATCACCGTCGCGCTGGTCGGCAAGTACGTCGACCTGCCCGACGCGTACCTGTCGGTGAGCGAGGCGATCCGGGCGGCCGGCTTCGGCCACCGGGCCCGGGTGCAGCTCACGTGGGTGCCCAGCGACGAGTGCGTCACCCCGGCCGGCGCGGCCGCCGCCCTGGCCGGCGTCGACGGCATCGTGATCCCCGGCGGCTTCGGGGTGCGCGGCATCGAGGGCAAGGTCGGCACCGCCCGCTACGCCCGGGAGAACGGCATCCCGCTGCTCGGCCTCTGCCTCGGCCTGCAGTGCATGACCATCGAGGTGGCCCGGCACCTGGCCAACCTCGACGGGGCGAACTCGCTGGAGTTCGACGAGGAGGCGGTGCACCCGGTCATCGCCACCATGGCCGACCAGGAGGACATCGTGGCCGGCCGGGGCGACCTGGGCGGCACCATGCGGCTCGGGGCCTACCCGGCGACGCTGGCCGAGGGCTCGATCGTCGCCGAGGCGTACGGCAGCACCGAGGTCAGCGAGCGGCACCGGCACCGCTACGAGGTGAACAACGCCTACCGGGACCAGCTCACCAAGGCCGGCCTGACCATCTCCGGCACCTCGCCGGACGGCCGGCTCGTCGAGTTCGTCGAGCTGGACCGCACCCTGCACCCGTTCTTCGTGGCCACCCAGGCGCACCCGGAGCTGAAGAGCCGTCCCACCCGGCCGCACCCGCTGTTCGCGGCGTTCGTGGGCGCCGCGGTGACGTACTCCGAGGCCGACCAGCTGCCGGTAAACCTGGACGGCGCGACGAAGAAGACCGGCCGCGGCGGCGCCGCGAAGGCGACCGCCCAGTGAGCGGTGTGGAGCACCGGTACGAGGTGACCGCGCGCCGCGACATCTGGTCCGGCCGGATCTTCTCGGTGGTCAGCGACGACGTGACGATGCCCGGCGGCGGCACCGCGGCCCGCGACTACGTCCGACACGTGGGTGCGGTGGCCGTGGTGGCGCTCGACGACGCCGGTCAGGTGGTGCTGATCCGGCAGTACCGGCACCCGGTCCGCCGGCACCTGTGGGAGCTGCCCGCCGGGCTGATGGACGTCAGCGGTGAGGACCTGGCCGCCGCGGCGGCGCGGGAGTTGGCCGAGGAGGCCGATCTGACCGCGGGCCGTGTCGACGTGCTCGTCGACCTGCACAGCTCGCCCGGTTTCTCGGACGAGGTGATCCGGGTCTTCCTGGCCCGTGACCTCGCCGACGTGCCCGCCGACCGGCGGCACGACCGCAGCGAGGAGGAGGCCGACCTCCAGGTGGTCCGCGTCGACCTCGCCGAGGCGGTCCGGATGGTGCTGGCCGGTGAGATCACCAATGCGCCCTGCGTGGCCGGGCTGCTCGCCACCGCCCGGGCCCGGGAGACCGGCTTCGCCGAGCTGCGCCGCCCGGAGGCGCCGCTGCCCCGCTGATCGGGAACCGACGACGAAAGGGGCCGTGCGGCGTGTGCCGCGCGGCCCCTTTTCGGTGCGCCCGCTCAGTCGCGCAGCGGGCGCCCCTGGCCGTCGACGCCGCCGTTGACCAGGAGCAGGATGCCGTCGACGAGACCCCAGATCGCGCCGAAGCCACAGGTGACGAGGCTGACGACGAGTTGGATGACGGCGGTCTTGGTGTCGCCGATGTAGAACCGGCCGGCACCGAACCCACCGAGGAGGATCTGGAGAATGCCCGCGACGACCTTGCTCTTGTCCGAGACGCCCTGCGGGTACTGCTGGTAAGGAGTGGTCATGAGCGGACACCATAGTGATCCACTCCGGTCCTGTCCGCATCGGCACCCCGGCGGTGCGAGGATATTTACCGAAGTCTGTCCTGTCGGCTGACGGCGTCTCCACCGGCCGGCACGACCCATGCCTGACACTCCGTCAGCACCACCGGGCACCGGATGTCACTGTGTTGGCGTCCCCGGGCCGCGCGCGCGCCTAGACTGCCGCCGGCGGGACCGGTGGACCGCGTCGGCAACGGAGCCGGCGGGGCGCCGTGCTGTCGGGGGTGAGCCGCCCCGGAGGAAGGTGTCTGCATCGTGAAGGTCGGAATCCCCCGCGAGGTCAAGAACCACGAGTACCGGGTGGCGATCACGCCGGCGGGCGTCAACGAGTTCACCCGCCACGGCCACGAGGTCTTCGTCGAGGCGGGCGCCGGTGTCGGGTCCAGCATCACCGACGACGAGTTCGCCGCCGCCGGCGCGAAGATCCTGGCCACCGCCGACGAGGTCTGGGAGACCGCCGAGCTGGTACTCAAGGTCAAGGAGCCGATCGCCGAGGAGTACCACCGGATGCGCGAGGGGCAGGTGCTCTTCACCTACCTGCACCTGGCCGCCTCCCGCGAGTGCACCGACGCGCTCGTCGACCGGAAGGTCACCGGCATCGCCTACGAGACCGTCGAGCTGCCCGACCGGTCGCTGCCGCTGCTCGCCCCGATGTCCGAGGTGGCCGGCCGGCTCGCCCCGCAGGTCGGCGCGTTCTACATGATGCGCACCGGCGGTGGCCGGGGCGTGCTGCCCGGCGGCGTCTCCGGCGTCTACGCGGCCAAGACCGTGGTCATCGGCGCCGGCGTGTCCGGCCTGAACGCCGCCGCCATCGCGCTCGGCCTGCAGTCCGAGGTGCTGCTGCTGGACAAGAACGTGGCCCGGCTGCGCTCCGCCGACGCCATCTACCGGGGCCACCTGCAGACCGTCGCCTCCAACGCGTACGAGATCGAGCGGGCCGTGCTCGACGCGGACCTGGTCATCGGCGCGGTGCTGGTGCCCGGCGCGAAGGCCCCGAAGCTGATCTCCAACGAGCTGGTCTCCCGGATGAAGCCGGGCAGCGTGCTCGTCGACATCGCCATCGACCAGGGTGGCTGCTTCGAGGACTCGCGCCCGACCACGCACGCCGACCCGGTCTACAAGGTGCACGACTCGATCTTCTACTGCGTGGCGAACATGCCCGGCGCGGTGCCGAACACCAGCACCTACGCGCTGACCAACGTCACCCTGCCGTACGCCCTCGAACTGGCCAACCAGGGCTGGCGGGCGGCGCTGCGCAGCGACCCGGCGCTGGCGCTGGGCCTGAACACCCACGACGGCAAGGTGGTCTACGGCCCGGTCGCCGAGGCGCACGGCATGGACGTGCTGCCGCTGGCCGAGGTGCTGAGCTGACCGAGACGGCGCCACGGGCCGGCGCGCAACCCGCGCCGGCCCTGCGTCGGGCGGTCCGGAGCTACCTGGATCACCTCACCGTCGAGCGCGGGTTGTCCGGCAACACGCTCGCCTCGTACCGCCGGGACCTGGACCGCTACCTCACCACCCTGGCCGACGCCGGGGTGACCGACCTGGCCGCCGCCGGCCCGGGCGAGGTCGAGGCCCACCTGGCCCGACTGCGCGCCGGCGACGACGACCACCCGCCGCTCGCGGTCTCGTCCACCGCCCGGGCCGCCAGCGCGGTCCGCGGCCTGCACCGCTTCGCGCTGCGCGAGGGCCTCACCGGCGCCGATCCGGGCCGCGACGTGCGCCCGCCCACCCCGTCACGCCGGCTGCCCCGGGCCCTGCCTGTCGACGCCGTCCTGCGGCTGCTGGCGTCCGCCGGCGCGACCGCGGCCACCGGCGACGCCGCGCCCCGCGCGCTGCGCGACCGGGCGCTGCTGGAGTTCCTGTACGGCACCGGCGCGCGGATCTCCGAGACGGTCGGCGCGGCCGTCGACGACCTCGACCTGGACACCGGGACCGTGCTGCTGCGCGGCAAGGGCGGCCGGACCCGCCTGGTGCCGGTCGGCGGGTACGCCGCCGACGCGGTGCGCGCCTGGCTGGTGCGCGGCCGCCCGGCCCTGCTCGCCGCCGGGCGGGGCACCCCGGCGCTGTTCGTCAACGCCCGCGGCGGGCCGCTCACCCGGCAGGGCGCCTGGGGCGTGCTGCGCGCCGCCGCCGACCGCGCCGGCCTGCCGGTCGACGGGCCGGACGCGGTCTCCCCGCACACGCTGCGCCACTCGTACGCCACCCACCTGCTCGACGGCGGCGCGGACGTGCGCGTGGTCCAGGAACTGCTCGGCCACGCGTCGGTGACCACCACGCAGGTGTACACGTTGGTCACCGTGGACCGGCTGCGTGAGGTGTACGCCACGGCACACCCGCGCGCGCTCTCCTGACCGGCCGCCGACACGCCGACCCGGTGCCGAAGCTGCTGCTGGCCCGTGGCGTACAGTCGGCATCGGCGCGGGCCTCCAGGTGCGACGGACCGGGGGTGCGCAGCGGCGCCGCGAGGGACGTCGGACGGCTCCGACGCCGGGGTGGTCGTCGGGAGGGGGCAACGAGGACATGGCAGGAAACGGTGACCGTGCCGAGACCTGGACGTCGGAGCTCCGTGAGCAGCAGGCGACGCTCGGCGCCGACCTCGGCCCCGCCGACCCGGCGGCCTACACCATGCGCAAGCCGATCCCCGAGCCGATGCCGACCGACCGGCACGGCCCGGCGCGGATCATCGCGATGGCCAACCAGAAGGGTGGCGTCGGCAAGACCACGACCACCATCAACCTGGGCGCCGCGCTCGCGGAATACGGCCGCAAGGTGCTCCTGGTCGACTTCGACCCGCAGGGCGCCCTCTCCGTCGGCCTGGGCGTCAACCCGCACAACCTCGACCTGTCGGTCTACAACCTGCTCATGCAGGACGACGTCACCGCCGAGGACGTCCTGATCAAGACCGACGTGGCCGGGCTGCACCTGCTGCCGGCCAACATCGACCTCTCCGCCGCCGAGATCCAGCTCGTCAACGAGGTCGCCCGGGAGATGGCCCTGGCCCGGGTGCTGCGCACCATCCGCAAGGAGTACGACTTCATCCTGATCGACTGCCAGCCCTCGCTGGGCCTGCTGGCGATCAACGCGTTGACCGTCGCGCACGGCGTGCTCATCCCGCTGGAGTGCGAGTTCTTCAGCCTGCGCGGCGTGGCGCTGCTGCTGGACACCATCGACAAGGTGCGCGAGCGGCTCAACTTCGACCTGGAGCTCGAGGGCATCCTCGCCACCATGTACGACAGCCGCACCACCCACTGCCGGCAGGTGTTGCAACGGGTGGTCGAGGCGTTCGGCGACAAGGTCTACCAGACCGTCATCACCAAGACCGTGAAGTTCCCCGAATCGACGGTGGCCGGTGCGCCCATCACCACCCTCGACCCGGCGTCCTCCGGCGCGCGCAACTACCGCCAGCTCGCCCGAGAGGTGATCGCCGCCGAGGCGGACCGGTAGGGCGCACGCCGCCCGCCCGCCGCGTCGACTACGGTTTCCCGGTGACCGCACCGCCCCTCGACCCGCACGCCGACCCGGCGGACGCCGCCGGACTGGCCGCCGAGGTCGACGGCGTCGTACCCGCCGACGCCGCCGTCGTCGAGGAGAGCAGCGGCTTCACCGTCCGGCTGGACAACTTCACCGGCCCGTTCGACCTGCTGCTCCAGCTCATCAGCAAGCACAAGCTGGACGTCACCGAGGTCGCGCTGCACAAGGTCACCGACGAGTTCATCGCCTACCTGCGGGCCATGGGCGACCAGTGGGACCTGGACGAGACCAGCGAGTTCCTGCTGGTCGCCGCCACCCTGCTCGACCTCAAGGCGGCCCGGCTGCTGCCCTCGGCCGAGGTGGAGGACGAGGAGGACCTGGCGCTGCTGGAGGCGCGCGACCTGCTCTTCGCCCGGCTGTTGCAGTACAAGGCGTACAAGGAGGCGGCGGCGCACATCGCCGAGCTGGAAGCGGTCGGCGGTCGGCGCTACCCGCGCGCGGTCACCCTGGAACCCCGGTACGCCGAGGCGCTGCCCGACCTGGTGCTCGGCATCGGCCCGCAGCGGCTGCTCACGCTGGCGGTGAGGGCGATGAGCCCGAAACCGGTGCCCGAGGTGTCCATCGCGCACGTGCACATGGTCCGGGTCAGCGTCCGGGAACACGCCGGCGTCATCGCCGACCGGCTGCGCCGCGCCGGGGTCGCCACGTTCTCGCTGCTCTGCGCCGACTGCGAGATGACGCTGGAGGTGGTGGCCCGGTTCCTGGCGCTGCTGGAGCTGTACCGGCAGGGCCTGGTCGCGTTCGTGCAGGAGCAGGCCCTGGAGGAGCTGACGGTCCGCTGGACCGGACCCGCCGACGGCGAGGCCGAGCTGACCGTCGACGAATACGCCGGCACCCCGGAACCCACCGACGCCGCCCCCGCAGCCGCCCCGGCCCCCGCCTCCGCGGCGCGTGGCGATGCGGCCGGCGCGGCGGCCACCGGCGCCGACGTGCCCGCCGACACCGACGCCGACACAGACGCCGGCGGGCCGGGTGCCGATGTCGCCGGGCGGGCCGGGGCGGACGCCGACGTGCCCGCCGCGCCGGCGGGCGAACCCACACCGACGCAGGAGTGATCTGATGAGCGACGAGGAGCGCCCGGACTCGCTGGCCGACCAGGCCGCCGCCTGGATCCCCCCGTGGCAGCGCCCCACCCCGCCGAAGCCCGCCCCCGCTCCCGACGCCGACCCCGGCGTCGACGCGGCCTCCGATGCCGAGGCGTTCTCCAGCGCTGACGCCGATGTCGCCCACGACGCCGGGGCGTCGTCCAGCGCCGACGCCGATGTCGCCTCCGCCACCGATGCCGGGGTGGCGGACACGTCGGCGGAGCCGGGCACCGAGATCTTGGACACCTACCGTTCGGACCGACCGGAAACTGCGCAAGATCCTCAGACGGGAGCAGATCCTGGTAACGAACGGCCCCCGGAGGGGCCGAATCCTTCCAAGATCTCGTCCATGGACGGGGACGCAGCCGATCTTGGTACAGGGGTGCCCCCGGAGGGACGGGACCGTACCAAGATCGTGGGGGAGTCCGAAGCTGACGGCTCGGCGGACGCTTCCGGCGTACCCCGGAAGCGGGGGCGGCGGCGGGCGGCGCCGGAACCGGCGCCCGCCCCGGTGCTGGACGACGCGGAGCTGCGCGGCGCCCTGGAGGCGATCCTGCTGGTGGTGGACCAGCCGGTCAGCGAGCTGGTCCTGGCCGAGGTGCTGGAGCAGGCCCCGGAGCGGGTGGGTGCGATGCTCGACGAGATCGCCGCCGGCTACATCTCGGCCGGGCACGGTTTCGAGCTGCGCCGGGCCGCGGGTGGCTGGCGTCTCTACACCCGGCCGGAATACGCCACCTACGTCGAGCGGTTCGTGCTGGACGGGCAGTCGGTCCGGCTGACCCAGGCCGCGCTGGAGACCCTGGCGGTGGTCGCCTACCGCCAGCCGGTGACCCGGTCCCGCATCTCGGCCATCCGGGGTGTCAACTGCGACGGGGTGCTCCGTACCCTGGTGGGTCGCGGCCTGGTCGAGGAGTGCGGCACCGAAGCGGACAGCGGTGCGTTCCTCTACCGGACCACCACCATGTTCCTGGAGAAGCTGGGGCTCAACTCGGTGGACGACCTGCCGCCCCTGGCCCCGTTCCTGCCCGACGACGTAGAAGAGCTTGCCGATGCCACGCGATGACCGTGCCCCGAAGACCGACGCCCCCGTCTACGAGGGCGCCGAACGCCTGCAGAAGGTGCTCGCCGCCGCGGGGGTGGGATCGCGGCGCGCCTGCGAGGACCTCATCTTCCGGCGGCGGGTCACGGTCAACGGCCGGGTCGCGCAGCTCGGCGACAAGGCCGACCCGGCGCGCGACGTGATCCACGTCGACGGCGAACGGCTCCAGGCCGACGTCCGCCTGGTCTACGTGGCGATGAACAAGCCGCGCGGGGTGGTCACCACCATGGCCGACGAGAAGGGCCGCACCGAGCTGGCCGACTTCATCGGCGCGCGGCTGGAGCAGCGGGTCTACCACGTCGGGCGACTGGACGCCGACAGCGAGGGCCTGCTCCTGCTCACCAACGACGGCACGCTCGCCCACAAGCTCATGCACCCGTCGTACGAGGTGCTCAAGACCTACCTCGCCGAGGTGGCCGGGCCGATCCCGCGCAACCTGGGCAAGCGGTTGACCGCCGGCGTCGAGCTCGAGGACGGGCCGGTGAAGGTCGACGGGTTCAAGGTGGTCGACACACTGGGCAAGACCGCCCAGGTGGAACTGACCCTGCACGAGGGGCGCAAACACATCGTCCGGCGGCTGATGGCCGAGGTGGGACACCCGGTGTCCCGGCTGATCCGTACCTCGATCGGCCCGATCAAGCTCGGCGACCTGCGCACCGGGCGACTGCGGCGGCTGACCAACGCGGAGGTCGCCGCCCTGTTCAAGGCCGTGGGTGACTGACCCGTTCGATCGGGTACGGCTCCCGGTAGGCTTCGACGCGGTCCGCGGGCCGGCGCGCACGCGCCCCCGGCGGGACGCCCGCGCGGCGCGGGCATGATTGACGACGAGACACATCCGCTCAACGGCGCCGGAGAACCGGCGACCCGCGAGGTACGGGCTGAGGAGGACAACGGTGGAGGAAAACGTACCGGCCGGGCGATGCGTGGTCGCTGTGGACGGGCCGTCCGGTTCGGGGAAGTCCACCGTGTCGCGGCGACTGGCGGTGAGCCTCGGCGCCCGCTACCTCGACACCGGCGCCATGTACCGGGCGCTGACCTGGGCCGTGCTGCGCTCCGGCGTCGAGCTGACCGACGCCGAGTCGGTGGCCAAGGTCGCCGGCGAGGCCGACCTGCGCATCGGCACCGATCCCCAGGGGTACGCGGTGACCGTCGACGGCTCCGACGTGTCCACCGACATCCGCGGCGCCGAGGTGACCGGCGCGGTCTCCGCGGTCGCCGCCGTCGGTGCGGTCCGTGAGCTGCTGGTCGACCGGCAGCGGCGGCTGATCGCCGAGGCGGGCCGGATCGTGGTCGAGGGTCGCGACATCGGTTCCGTGGTGGCGCCCGACGCCGACCTGAAGGTCTACCTGACCGCCTCCGAGACCGCCCGCGCCCAGCGCCGCAGTGCCGAGGACGCGGCCGACGTCACGGCGACCGCCGCCGACCTGGCCCGGCGGGACCGGCTCGACTCGACCCGCAAGGTCAACCCGTTGCAGCAGGCGCCCGACGCCGTGGTGCTGGACACCACCGAGTTGGGCATCGACGAGGTCGTCGCCCGGCTGCGTGAGCTGCTCACCGAGCGGGGTGTCGCGTGAGCGGCGACGACGTCGGTGGCTGGGTGGAGCTGCGTGAGCCGGAGGTCCAGGCCGACGAGCCGACCGGACCGCAGCCCGTGGTGGCCGTGGTGGGCCGCCCGAACGTGGGCAAGTCCACGCTCGTGAACCGCATCATCGGCCGCCGCCAGGCGGTCGTCGAGGACATCCCCGGCGTGACCCGGGACCGGGTGCCCTACGACGCGCAGTGGAACGGCCGGGAGTTCACCGTGGTGGACACCGGCGGCTGGGAGCCCGACGCCAAGGACCGGGCCGCGGCCATCGCCGCCCAGGCGGAGACGGCCGTGGTCACCGCCGACGTGGTGCTGTTCGTGGTGGACGCCATGGTCGGCTCGACGGACGTGGACGAGGCCGCGGTGAAGATGCTGCGCCGCAGCGCCAAGCCGGTGATCCTGGTCGCCAACAAGGCCGACAACACCACCATCGAGATGGAGGCTACCTCGCTGTGGTCGCTCGGCCTCGGTGAGCCGTTCCCGGTGTCGGCGCTGCACGGTCGCGGTTCCGGCGACCTGCTCGACGCCATCATGGCCGCGCTGCCCGAGGCGCCGAAGATCGTGGAGAACCGCCCGCGTGGCCCGCGCCGGGTGGCCCTGGTCGGGCGTCCCAACGTCGGCAAGTCCAGCCTGCTCAACCGGTTCTCCGGCGAGGAGCGCGCGGTGGTTGACTCGGTCGCCGGCACCACCGTCGACCCGGTGGACAGCCTGGTCGAGATCGGCGGCGAGACCTGGCAGCTGGTGGACACCGCCGGGCTGCGCAAGCGGGTCGGCAAGGCCAGCGGCACGGAATACTACGCCAGCCTGCGCACCGCCGCGGCGATCGAGGCGGCCGAGGTGGCGGTGGTGCTGCTCGACTCCAGCGAGGTGATCAGCGAGCAGGACCAGCGAATCCTCACCATGGTGGTGGAGGCCGGCCGGGCCCTGGTCATCGCGTTCAACAAGTGGGACCTGGTGGACGCCGACCGCCGCTACTACCTGGACAAGGAGATCGACCGGGAGCTGCGGCGGATCCCGTGGGCGATCCGGCTGAACCTGTCCGCGCAGACCGGCCGCGCCGTCGACAAGCTCGCTCCCGCGCTGCGCAGGGCGTTGGCGAGCTGGGAGACCCGCATCCCCACCGCGCAGCTCAACCAGTGGCTCACCGCGCTGGTCCAGGCCACCCCGCACCCGGTGCGCGGCGGGCGCGCGCCGCGCATCCTGTTCGCGACCCAGGCCGGGGTGGCGCCGCCGCGCTTCGTGCTGTTCACCACCGGCCCGCTGGACGCCGGTTACCAGCGGTTCGTGGAGCGCAAGCTGCGCGAGGAGTTCGGCTTCGAGGGCAGCCCGATCGACATCTCGGTCCGGCCGCGCAAGAAGCTGGGCCCGGGCGGCCGCGGCAAGGCCCACGGCTGACCGTTCCACCTGTAAGCCGCCGGGGCACCGCCCCGGCGGCTTATTTCCTAGGACGCTCTAGGGGGAGTGGCGTCGGTCGCCCGCGGCGCGGCGGGGGCCTGTGCGTACGTTGCGAAGATCTTGCGCTAAGCTGTACCGGCTGCTGCGGGGGAAACCGCGCGGGGGCATCGGGACGTGGCGCAGTTTGGTAGCGCACTTGACTGGGGGTCAAGGGGTCGTCGGTTCGAATCCGGCCGTCCCGACCGGTTGACCTGGGGAGATGAAGATCTTCTCCGGTAACGGCGGTAACATCCGGTAACGGATGATCTTTGTTGGCCGTAACGGCGATAGTTGCTGGCCGCCGGCCCGCTGAACTCGGAACGCTCTGACCTGCCGCTTCGTCTGTGTTCTGGACGGAGCGGCATTGTGGTCCCTTGACTCCGCGTCAAGTGCTGCAGCTGCTGCCAGATGTCGCTTCGTCGGGCGGCTCGGCAATCCTCCTTGTCACGGCAGGGCCGTCGGCTGGTGCCGCATCGTGGTCTTGGTGAGCTGGTGGACAGGGGGCCAGATCCCGCGGATGCCGCGTCGTGGTAGGAACAGGCCGTGCCGATCGCCGTTGATGATGATCTTTTCGACCGTGCGGGTGAGCTGAAGCAGCAGCTGGTGGCGTTCTCGCAGCACCGGCGTTATGACCGGGCGTTCGACGATGTGCTGGCGGATCAGGATGACGGTCGGGTTCCGCTCGACGAGCACACCTTGATGATTTTGTGGGACTACTTCGTCCTGGAGCATCGGCTGCGTGATGGCCGGACGGTGGTGGAGCAGTTCGTCGCCGCGCACCCGCAGTTGTCCGATCCGGAGCGTCAGATGCTGCTCGGGTGGCGGGACGTGGTGCAGGGGCCCTTCGAGGTGCAGAGGCGCGACGGGGCGGCGCTGGTCGTGGTGAACCTCGTGGATGACCTGACCTACCGGGTGCGTTCCAACATGGGTCCGTCGGTGTTCCGGCGTACGCCGCCTCGGTCGTTTCTGCTCGCTCGGCTGGTGGCAGTGGGCGAGGAGTGGATGATCAGCGGCCCGATGAACGTGTGGCGGGCAAAGGAGCGGGACGTCGCGTACCAGATGGCGTTGGAGATGTCGCTGCGCGCGCCGGAGGCGGTGTACCGGAACCCGGAGAAGCTGGCTCAGGCGTGGGAGCTGCAACGTCAGGATCGGGACCGGTTTGTGCGGTTCTTCGGCAGCGCCCTGGTGGTGGTGGCCGGCGATCATGTGGCCGATCGGATGACCGACTTCTACGCGTTCTGCCGTGCGGAAGTGTCTGGCACGTCGTCCTCCATCGTGGCTGCTGACGAGACGCTGTTCGAGTTGCCGCCGGATGTCGCGGACGCGGAGACGGTGGCGATGATCTACGACGAGGTCGACGGGTTGGGTTTCTACGCCGAGTTCGGGCTGGTGGAGGCGGCGTTCGCGGATCCGGACCTGCTGCGCCGCCGCCGCTACCGGGAGCACACGCTGGCGTACCTGCAGGATGACAGCGTCGGCCCGCTGGTGCTGCGTCGGCTGGCCGCGCGTGATCCCGAGCGGGCCAGTGTGGTGTTCCGGCGGCTGTTGAAGAAGCCGCGTTTCGACTGGACCCGCGACGGCGAGGAGCTTCTCCGCGCATACAAGCCAGAGCACTTCCGACGGGCGCCGCGACCGCGGGTCAGCCCGGTCAGCGAGCGGCTGGCCGCGTATGCACGCCGTCGCTGACGCGCCGTCAGGTGCCGGGCCAGGTCCACTCGGGCCTCGGCCGGGCCGGGAACGGCGTGAGGCCGAGGTAACGCCGGTAGGCGGCGTGGATCCAGGCGGTGACCGTGTGCGGCGGGAACGTCAGGTCGGCGAGGGTGACTTCGCCCGCGCCATCCGGGCCTTGGCAGGTGGCGACGATGCCGCGTGCCTCAATCGTGTAGTCGATCGAGGTGACGGGACCGGGGTGCCCAGCAGGGTGGCCGCGGTGGGCAGGGGTGTTTCGTCCTCGATCACGGCGAGGAACGCGCTGTGTTGCTCGTCGGCGCCGTAGGCGTCGACGACGATCGCCTCGATCGCGTTGTCCAGATCCTGGTCATTCGGCACGCCCCACACGATAGGGCGGCGCGTTCCCGACGCCGGGTCGCGGTCTGCTGAGATGGGCAGATGACCGGTGACGATCTGACGGTGTTGGTGGACCGGCTGCGCTGGGACCGCCGGCGGGATCCTTACCGGGGTCGACGCGAGTACTCGCCGACCGCCCGCCGGGTGGCCGAGGAGTGTGATCGGTGGGTTGCCGAGGGCCGGGCGGATCTCGCGGTGCCAGTGCTGCGCAAGGCCGTCGACCGCATCACGCGGGCCCTGATGTACCTGGATGACTCCTCCGGAATCATCGGAGACGACCTGCAGGAGCTCATGGACCTGTACGCGAAGGTATGCGTTGCAGCACTGCCGAACCCGATCAGCCTGGCCGGCTGGCTGGTGAAGCTGGAGTGCGACGGCCCCGGCTGGCCCCGCGTCCGACTGGCCGACTTCGCTTCGGCGCTGGGGAAGCGGGGGATCGCGGAGGTGGAGCGGCTGGTCGCCGAGCGGGCACGCGCCGCCTACCCGGAGTCGTGGACCGGCGCGTTCGCGGTGCGTGACCTGCGGGAGCAGCTCGCTGAGGTGTCGGGAGATGTCGACCGGTACGTCGCGGTGTTGGCCGAGCACCTGACCAACGCCGTGCAGTACCAGGGGATCGCCGAGGCGCTACATGCCGCCGGACGCCGGGACGAGGCGATCGCTTGGGCTGGGCGGGGCGTGGCCGCCAACTCCGGCTCGGCCTACACCGACCGGCTCCGTGACCTCTTGGTCGACATGCTCGTCGCCGCCGGCGACACGCCGGGTGCCGTGCGGGTCCGGCGGGAGGAGTTCGCCCGACACCCCACCGCTGCCGGGTACCGATCCTTGATCGACACCGTGGAAACCGCTGGTGGCGACGATCCGACGACGTGGGCTCTGGGGGTGCTGCGCGACCGGACCACCCAGCAGCCGGCGTACGCCTCCGAGCTGGTCGACGTGCTCCTAGCGGTGGGCCGTGACGACCAGGCCTGGCGAGAGGCCCTGCACCACCGGCGGTGGCTCGGCGGGCCGCAGTGGCAGACCCTGCTGCAGGGGCGGGCCGTGACGCATCCGGAGGAGGTGATCCAGCCGTACCGGGACCTCGTCGAGCAGGCGATCCTCAATTCGGCTGACAAACGGCGCTACCGACGGGCCGTCGCGTTGCTTGCGGCCCTGCGGGCGGCGTACCAGGCGGCAGGAGAGACCGCGGCGTTCGGGCGGTACCTCGCGGAGCTGCGCATCGCGCACAAGCGCCGGCCGACGTTCCTCAAGACCCTCGACGCCGCCGGGCTGTAGCTGACCGGTCTCCCGATTGCGGGTTGCTGGAGCAATGGTCACCTGATGGCCTCGGTCCCCGTGCTGATAATCGACTGGGTTGGCAGTCTCGCGGCTGAGGGGGGAAGCGGACCTACCGTGGTTGCCGACGACCACGGCAACGGGAGTGGACATCATGCTCGACGTACGCCACCTCGATCTCGAAGAGATCGCCACGGCGCTGCAGGACCAGAGCGCGTACGAGTACCGCTGGCTCATCGATCCAGCCAGCGGGGAGATCATGATGTGGACGGCTGACGGCGGCATCGACGGGAAGACGCCGGTGGACCTGGATGAACTCGACCTGGTTCCGATTGAGGCGTTACCGCCCTCCGTCTGGCACCGCGACATGGTCGACTTCGCCGAGCGGGTCAGCGACGAGCAGGTGGGCCGCAGGCTCTTACGGGCCGTCCAAGGCAGGGGTGCCTTCCGACGGTTCAGGGACGAACTGCACGACGAGTATCCGCACCTGCTGACGGTCTGGCACGCATTCCACCAGGCTCGGGCGATCCGCCGGGCCATTGACTGGCTGCTCGACAGCTGCCTGATCGATGACGCTGCCGCGAGCCGCTGGCGGATTGAGCACCCTGACCCGGACGTGCCGTGAGTCGAGCAGGCCGAGGAGACGGAGGCCGCAGAGCAGGGTGATCGAACCTACCCGACTTCTCGGAGTAGGGCGGTCCGCCATGTAGAGACGCGAGCCCGCATGTCGGCGACCTCATGCGGTGCCAGACCGTAGTCGGTGAAGTCTTCGTCGTCGAAGCGGTCGACGTGGCGAAGCATCGCGGCGAACATGCTCCGGTCGAATCCGTCGTCGGCGGCGTGCGCGAGGTCGCAGAGCTGGTCGAGGGTGTACCGGCCGCTGCTGATGGCGGCATCGATGTCGAGGAAGTCGCGGGCGGCTGCTCGGTTGTAGAGGGCGTCCATCTTGCCGGCCATCACGTCATCGGGGTGCAGGACCGGACCGATGTCCATCTGGACTGGCGGCTGGGCGCGCCAGTTCGCGACCAGTTCCACGCGGTGCTGCTGGTCTGGGTGGGCCGGTTCGGTGACGTGTAGCCGAGCGAACGTGTCGAGTCGCAGGTCGATGTCGACGCGGAAGCCCTCGGCACGATAGGCGGCGATCACCTCGTCGACGGCGGTGGGGAAGTCGGCGCGGCGTTGCCAGTCGGCGAACAGATCGACGTCTTCACTGGGGCGGTCGAGGATGCCATGGGCGGCGATCGCATGCCCGCCGGCCAACGCGAACCCGTACTGGCCGCCGACCTTCAGGGCGATCTGCGCCAGCCGGCGATGGATCGGCGGGGTCTGCTCGGTCACTATGCGGCGTGCCGGCGCGCGTTGGCCAGCTCGGGAAACCGCGCTTCCCACAGATGGCGAACCTGCGGAGGCAACACCAAGCTCGGCCACAGACGTAGCAACGTCGCACCGTCCAGCCATTGGGTGAGGTCATCGGGCGCGGTCGCCTCGCGCAGCACGATCTCATACATCCTGGCCAGGCGCCGAGGGCTGCTCAGGTCGTAGCGGGCCCGCCCGGACCAGTCGAGCCGGCGATCCAGGCTCACGACGCCGCTCGTTGGTCCCCGCAAATCGTCGAGCCGGTCGGCGACCACGTACGGCCGCTGGTCGGCGTAGCGGGAACCGGCGGGGGCTCCGCCGGTGTGGGCATCACTCATGATCGACCAGCCTCCTCAGGCCGCTCTCTGACGACATCGCTTGACCCACGGTAGTCGACGTTGGGCTGAGGGAAGGGTTCGCGGCAGTGTGTCGGAGCTATCCAGCCTGCCCATCGGTGGTCGGCCCACTGACGGTTGCACGTGCTGGAGCCCGGCCGGACTGCCTGGCATAGGAAGTACTTGACGATCCGCGGTAACGAGCCCGGTAACGGAGGGGATCGCACCGGGCGGATGAGGTGGCAAGGCTCGACACGAGACGGCATTTCGGGGCGTCGTTCTTGTCCGGTTCCGTGGATGTTTCAGTCTGTTCTGACATGCCGTGACAGAATTGTTGTCAAACTGGGGGTCAAGGGGTCGTCGGTTCGAATCCGGCCGTCCCGACCAAAGTCAGAGCCCTGGCCAGCGGAAATGCTGGTCAGGGCTTTAACTTTCTTCTATGGAGATTTGAACCGCCCCCCGAACCCCCCCGTTTACATGGTGCGGCAACCAAGTTCGTCATCGATGTGCATCGTTCTATCCTGATGATGATCCTTGGCTGCTCGGGTGGCTGCCGAGCCGTTCGAGGATGCCGGACACGTCCGGGGCTTGTACCGGCTTGGCGATGTAGTAGGTGTCGGTGACCTCCTCGCTGGAGTGCCCGAGTTGCGCCGCCGCGCTCTTGGTATCGATCTCCTCCTTGATCAGGGTGGCGACGGTCTTTCGGAAGGTGTGCGGGGTGACCCAGTCGAGGTCGGCTTCTGCGCGGGCCTGGCGCCACTGACGGCGAACGTTGTTGGGTGAGAGCCAGGTGCCTCGTCGGGAGGCGAAGATCGCGTCGTGCGGGTTGTCCGCGGCGGTGAGTTTGCGGGCCATGAGCATGCCGACCGCGAACCGGGGAGGACGACCCTCCGGTAGCCGGCGTCGCTCTTGGTCCAGGGCTGCCGGAAGAAGCCCTGGCTCTTGATGAAGACCAGCGTTCCGCAGATCGTCAGGGTAGGCCGTTCGGCGGCGAGGTCCAGGTCCTCCCAGCGGAGGGCGAGGATCTCGCCGATACGGGCGCCGGTGGCGAGCATGAGGTCGACGACGTCGGCCCGCGCCGATACGCGATTGGCTACCGCGCCGACGCATGTCTCTACCGATGATCGCGCCGATCGTCTCGTCGACCGTGGCCGGCGGCAGCGTCGGTTACCTCGGCGGCGGCTCCCCGAAGCTCGGTCGACAGGTCGAGGCAGTACGGGACCTGGAGCTGGGCCGTCTCCTCTGTCCGTAGGGTGGTAGGAGCCGCCCCCGCGGCGGGACCGCCGTCCGACCCTCGTTCACGCTACGAAAGAGACACCATGACATCCACGTCCGCCCGACGGATGACGGGCGCGGTCGGCCAGGTCGCGTTGGGCGTCATGCTCCTCATCGCCGGCACCGCCCACCTCACCGTCGCGCGCCAGGAGTTCCTGGCGCAGGTGCCCTCCTGGGTCCCGCTCGAAGCCGACCTCGTCGTCGTCGCCTCCGGAGTGGTCGAGATCCTTCTGGGGCTGGCCCTGCTCGCCGCCTGGCGACAGCCCGTCCGCGGCATCACCGGAGCGGTCGTAGCCGCCTTCTTCGTCGCGGTCTTCCCAGGCAACATCGCTCAGTTCATGGAAGGGCGCGACGGATTCGGCCTGGACACCGATGCGGCACGGGCGGTCCGCCTGCTCTTCCAACCGCTGCTCGTACTCTGGGCGCTCGCCGCCACCGACGCGGTTCCCGCACTGCGCTCACTGCGCCGTCGCCCCTGACACCCGAACCGAATCCAACGACATCATCAGCCTGGTTGCCGCTCGCTGCCTGGTGCCAGTTAGATCATCTCTGATTGCGAACACGGATGCTCGGATGTCGTCGCCCCTCGGACACTTTAGTCCGGCACCAGTCAGCTCAACTATCCGGTTGTCCGGTAGGCGTCGAAGACACCGTCGATCCTGCGGACTGCAGCCAGCAGGTGCCCCAGATGCTTCGGATCGGCGATCGCAAAGCTGAATCGGCTCACCGCCACTCGGTCGGGGGTGGTGGTGACGGTAGCGGAGAGGACGTTGACCTGCTCGTCGAAGAGGGCCCGCGCGGTGTCGACAAGCAGCCCGCGCCGATCGAGGGCCTCCACCTGGATGGCGACCAGGAAGCTTGACGAGGAGGTGAGTTTCCAGGTGACGTTGCGAAGCCGCTCGGGCTGGGCCTTGAGCTTCTCGGCGTTGGCGCAGTCGTCGCGGTGCACGCTGACCCCGCCGGAGCGGGTCACGAAGCCGAACACCGAGTCCGGCGGCACCGGGGTGCAGCAGCGGGCCAGCTTGATCCAGACGTCGCTGACGCCGCGCACCACCACGCCCGGGTCGGCGCTGCTCTGCCGGCTACGCGGCGGCCGGGTGGCCACGGCGGTCTCGGCGATGTCCTCCGCCGCGCCCTCCTCGCCGCCGTAGGACGCCATCAGCTTCTGCACCACCGACTGCGCGGAGACCTGGCTGTCGCCGACCGCCGCGTAGAGCGAGGCCACGTCCGCGAGGTGCAGGTCCCGGGCGATCGCCATCAGCGCGTCCGAGGTGAGCATCCGCTGCAACGGCATGCCCTGCTTGCGCATCGCCTTGACGATCGCGTCCTTGCCGGCCTCGATCGCCTCCTCGCGCCGCTCCTTGTTGAAGTACTGGCGGATCTTGGTGCGGGCGCGTGGGCTCTTGACGAAGCCCAACCAGTCCTGCGTGGGACCGGCCGTGTCGGACTTCGAGGTGAAGATCTCGATCACGTCGCCGTTGGACAGCGTCGACTCCAACGGCACCAGCTTGCCGTTGACCCGTGCGCCGATGCACTTGTGCCCGACCTCGGTGTGCACCGCGTAGGCGAAGTCGACGGGCGTCGACCCGGTCGGCAGCGGGATGACGTCACCCTTGGGGGTGAAGACGTACACCTCCTGGCTGGACAGGTCGAAGCGCAGCGCGTCCAGGAACTCACTCGGGTCGGCCGCCTCGCGCTGCCAGTCCAGCAACTGCCGCAGCCAGGTCATCTCGTCGATGTGCGCCGGCGGGCCCACCACCTGGGTGCCCTTGTGCTCCTTGTACTTCCAGTGCGCGGCGATGCCGAACTCGGCGGTGCGGTGCATCGCGTACGTGCGGATCTGCATCTCCACCGGCTTGCCGGTGGGCCCGATGACGGTCGTGTGCAACGACTGGTACATGTTGAACTTGGGCATCGCGATGTAGTCCTTGAACCGGCCCGGCACCGGCTGCCAGTTGGCGTGGATGACGCCCAACGCCGCGTAGCAGTCGCGCACCGTGTCGACCAGGATCCGCACGCCCACCAAGTCGTAGATGTCGTTGAAGTCGCGACCCCGCACGATCATCTTTTGGTAGATCGAGTAGAGGACTTCCTGCGTCGCTTCGCGCGCAGCGTCACCGTGCTGCACGCGGGGAGGGTGCTCAGCGAGGGCACGGTGGCGCAGGTCCAGGCGGACCCGCGCGTGCAGGAGGTCTACCTCGGCCACCCGGTCGACGCCGGGTCGGTCCCCAGCGGTCTGGAGGCATGATGCTGACCCTGCGTGGGGTGCACGCCGGATACGGGCGTTCCCGGGTGCTGCACGGCGTGGACCTCGCCGTCCCGCCCGACGGGGTGGCCGCGGTGCTCGGGCACAACGGCGCCGGCAAGAGCACCCTGCTGCGGGTCGCGGCGGGCCTGCTGCGCCCGACCGCCGGCGCCGTCGAGCTGGACGGCGAGGACGTCACCCGGCTCGCCCCGCACGAGCGGGTGGCGCGCGGCATGGCGTACGTCCCGCAGGGCCAGCAGTGCTTCCCGCACCTGACGGCGGCGGAGAACCTGCGTCTCGTCGCCGACGGCCGGCGCGACGGCGCGGTGGCGACGGCGGAGGCGCTGGACCTGTTCCCGGCGCTGCGTCCGCTGCTGCGGCGGCGGGCCGGGCTGCTCTCCGGTGGTCAGCGTCAGCAACTCGCCGTCGCCCGCGCGTTGATCACCCGGCCGCGGCTGCTCATGCTCGACGAGCCGACCGAGGGCATCCAGCCGTCGGTGGTCGCCGAGATCCAGGAGCGGATCGTCGCGCTGACCCGGCGGTCCGGCTTCAGCGTGCTGCTCGTCGAGCAGCACCTCGGGTTCGCGCTGCGGGTGGCGAACCGCTACCACGTCCTCGAATCCGGCCGGGTCACCTCGCACGGCGACGGGGGAGCCACGGCGGAGCGGGAGGTGCGCGCGGCCCTCGCGGTCTGACCCCGGCGTTGTGCGGCGGCACCGGGCGGTCGACGCCACCGCGACGCCGACCACGGTCTACTGCCGCAGGTCGCGTCGCTTATAGGCGTGCTGGCCGGCCACGACCACCGCGATCGTCACGGCGCCCACGACGGCCAGGGCGGGCCAGTCGGGCGCCGTCTGCGGCACGGCCGCGAGATTGCCGTACGGCGACAGCGCGCTCACCCAACCCGGCAGGTGGACGCTGTCGGCGACGACGGTGAGCAGGAACCCGCCGGCGGTCGGCACCATCCCCCACGCCACCACGCCCTGCGGTGCGCGGCCGAGGGCGACGGTCGCGGCGGCGAGGCTGAGCAACGCGACCGGCAGCGCGTTCCAGGCGCCGGCGAGCGCCGCCGACAGCGGCAGGTTCGCGCCGACCAGGGCCGCGCCGAGCCACGCCGCCGCCCCGGCGACGGTGCCGAGGACCGCCGCGCCGGCCGCGGTGGTGCGGATCTCGACGCCGAGCAGTCGGGCGCGGCTGACCGGCCCGGCGTGCAGCAGGGTCAGGCGTCCGCTGGTCTCGGCGGCGGCGAGCGCGGCGAGGCGGACGGCGGTGAACGCGCCGACCGGGACGGCGAGGAGCGCGAACAGCGTCGCGGCGTACCCACGGACCGTGCCGAGGCCGGCGAAGCCCGCCTGTGCCGCCAGGTCGGCGAAGCGGGGGTTGTCGGCGAGGAAGCCGGTCAGTGAGTCGGCGAGCATGCCGATCAGCAGGAAGTAGGCGCCGACGGCGGCCGACCAACCGGCCAACGGCCGCAGCAGCCGCCGGATGGCGAAGGCGCTCACCGAGCCGAGGAGCCGCAGCCGTGGCGGCCGGCCGGTGGCGGGGGCGAGCAGCCCGTCCCGGGCGTCCCGCCGCCCGGCCAGGGCGAGCGCGCCGGCGGCGAGCGCGACGGCGGTGAGCGCGAGGACGACCAGGGGTGTCCACCGGTCGTCCCGATAGGGTCGGATCAGCGCCGGCGGGCCGTAGGGCGGCAGCCAGCGCAGCCAGCCGAGGACGGTGACGCCGTCACCGACCATCCGGGCCAACAGTCCCACGCCGAGGAACGCCAGCGCGGCCCCGGTCGCCCCCGATCGCGTCGGGAAGACCTGCGCGGCGAGGGCCGCCGCCGTGACCGCCACCGTGCCGGCGAGCGCCAGGCCGGCGGCGTGCAGGAGCGCCCCGCCGGCCGGGGTGCCAGCCGCGGTGAGCGCCACGGCGAGCGCGGTCCCGGTCAGGATCATCGCGGCCGTCAGCACCGTGAGATGCCGGCCGAGCAGCACCGGCGGGCTCAGCCGGCCGGCGAGCAGCAGGTCCCACCGGCCGGCCTCCTCCTCGCCCCGGGTCACGCGGGTGGTGACCAGCGTCCCCCAGACCGAGAGCAGCACGGCGAGGACGACGCCGGTGCGCCAGACCGTGAAACCGCCGACCGTGTCGAGGGCGACCGGTTCGCCGAACAGCGTGCGGACCGCGGGGTTCCCGGCCAGGGCGGCGAGGGCCCGCGCGCCGCCACCCTCGGCGATCGTGCTGGTGTAGGTGGCGGCGACCAGCACCGACATGCCGACCGTCACGGTCAGCACGACGAACGCCCCCCGGCGTACCTGCCGGACGGCGAGCCGGGTGACGGCCCGGCCGGCGGTCGAACGGTCCCGGTGGCCGGCCCCCGCCGGGGCGGTGGCGGTCATCGGGCCGACTCGCCGTAGTAGTCGAGGAAGATCTCCTCCAGACTGGGTTCCCGCACCGTGAGCGCGCTGACCTCAGCGGCGGCGAGCGCGCGCAGCGCCGGTGCGGGCGACCCGGTCATGGCGAAGCGGAGCATTCCGCCGTCCTGCGCGACGATCTCGACGCCGGCCACGTCGCGCAGGTCGGGTGCGGGGCCGGTGAAACGGGTGGTCACCTCGGTACGGTGCAGGCGGCGCAGTTCGTCGACGGTGGCGACGTCGACGAGCCGACCGGCACGCACGATCCCCACCCGGTCGCAGACCGCCTCGACCTCCGCCAGTTGGTGCGAGCAGAGGAAGACCGTCCGCCCGTTGTCGCGGGCGACCGCGACGGCGCGGCGGAACTGGAGTTCCATCAGGGGATCCAGACCACTGGTCGGCTCGTCGAGGACCAGCAGCGGCGCACGGGTGGCGAACGCCGCGACCAGGGCCACCTTCTGCCGGTTACCCGTGGAGTAGGCGCGGGCCGGGACGGACAGGTCGAGCGCGAAGCGTTCCACCAGCTCGTCGCGGTAGGCGCGATCGACACCCGGCCCGATGGCGGCGAGCAGCTCCAGGATCTCCGCCCCGGTGAGCTGGGGCCACAACGCCACGTCGGCCGGCACGTACGCCAACAACCGGTGCGCCGCGGCGACATCCTCGGCGTCGGCGTCGAAGATCCAGGCCCGGCCGGCGGTGGGCCGGGCCAGGCCGAGCAGCAGCCGGATCGTGGTGGACTTCCCGGCCCCGTTGGGACCGAGGAACCCGAACACCTCGCCGGCCGGCACCGTGAGGTCCAGCCCGTCGAGGGCCAGCAGTCCGCCGTAGCGTTTGGTCAGGTGCTGCGTGCGGATGGCGGTTGCGGCCACGGGTGCCTCCGGTCGACGACGTGTCACGACTGCCGACCAGGCTTCCCGGCGCACCGGATCTCACCGTACTCCGGTGCGCCACGCCTCGGACAGCGCGGCACGGGGGTCTGCCGCTCACCGCCGTCGCGCCGCTCGTCGGCGGCCGTTATGATCGCCAGGATCCGTGGAGCGCCGGGAAGTCTGGTCGGCACCGTGCTGGTCCGCGCCCCGGAGGTTTCCCGTGCTGTTGTTGTGCTTCGCTGCCGTCCTGCTGGCCGCAGTGCTCGTCTCCGCATTGGCCCACCGCACCATCCTGTCCACCGCGGCGCTGTTCCTGGTGGCCGGTTTCCTGCTCGGCGAGGACACCACCGGCGTGCTGCACCTGCGCGCCGACTCTCCGATCGTGGCGCAACTGGCCGAGCTGGCGCTGTTCGCGGTGCTGTTCACCGACGGCATGCGCGTCGGCTGGGCCGACCTACGCTCGGCGTGGCGGCTGCCCGGCCGCGCGCTGGGCTGGGGCCTGCCGCTCACCCTGCTCGTCACCGCGGTGCTCGCCCACTACGTCGCCGGTCTCGATTGGCCCGAGGCGCTGCTGATCGGGGCGATCCTCGCCCCGACCGACCCGGTCTTCGCGGCCGCGCTGGTCGGCAACGACAAGGTGCCCGCCCGGCTCCGGCACCTGCTCAACGTCGAGTCCGGCGTGAACGACGGTCTCGCCCTGCCCTTCGTGGTGGTGCTGCTGGCGGTCGCGGCCGGCTCGGAGGACCTGCACCTGGGAGAGCTGGGCACCGAACTGGCGGTCGGACTGCTGATCGGCGTGCTGGTGCCGCTGGCCGCCATCGCGCTGGAGCGCACCCGGTGGTTCGCCGCGTCCGCGGCCTACGCGCCGTTGAACGGCGTGGCGATCGGGCTGCTGGTGCTGGCGCTGGGCAAGGTCACCCACGGCAACCTGTTCCTGGCCGCGTTCGCCGCCGGCATCACGGTGGCGACCTTCGGACCGCGGGAGCGCGCCGCGTTCGAGCACTTCGGGGAGAACGTCGCCGAACTGCTGAAGCTGGCCGCGTTGCTGGTGTTCGGTGCGCTGATCTCGGTGGAGTTCCTCGGCGAGATTCCGTGGACCGGGTGGGTGTTCGCCCTGCTGGCGATCGTGGTGGCCCGGCCGGTCGCGCTGTGGGTGTCCTTCCTGCGGTCCGGGCTGAGCCTGCGCGAGCAGGCCGCGGCGATGTGGTTCGGCCCCAAGGGCTTCGCCTCGGTGGTCTACGGGCTGCTCGTCCTCGAGGCCGGCATCGGCGCCGCGGACGAGGTGTTCCACCTCGTCGCGTTGACAATCGTCATCTCGATTCTGGCGCACTCCTCGACCGATGTGGTGGTCGCCCGGGCGTTCGACGACAGCTCGGAGGTCCCCAACTGGCACGGCGTGCTGCGCCGGATCCGGCGGGCCCGCGGCGACGGAACCGGGCGGCGGGCGACGGCCGGCCCGAGCGCGGCGGACCGCGACGGAGCCGGTCGGGGCGCCGACCTTCGCGACGGCGCGACTACCGACCCGCAGTCGAGGGCGGAGTAGCGCGCGGCTGCCCGGGGGGTCCGGTCCTGTCCTCGCGTTGGGCCGCCCAGTCGCGCCACCACCGGCTCTCCGTCGGCTCGCCGGCCGCTTCGACCAGCGCGTTGACGAGATCGGCCGCGGTCGCCCGACGGACCCCGTCCGCGCGGCGGACAAGATCGCGGATTCGGTCGGTCCGCCCATGGACCACCTGGGCGACCAGGTCACGTCCGGCCTCGGTGGGGGTCAGCCAGGCGACCCGTCGGTCGGTGGTGCCCTGCCGGCGGGCCACCAGGCCGCGTCGGACCAGTCGGTCGCAGGTGCGGGTCGCGGTCGACGGGTGGACCTCGAGGGCGGTGGCGAGGTCGACCGTCCGCAGCGGTCCGCGTGCGGCGAGCAGCACCAGCGTGCGGTACTGGGGAAGGGTCAGCTCCGCGTCGAGGCCGGCCAGCGTTCGCGCGGTGAAGCCCACCAGCACCCGGCTCAGCGCGGCCAGGCCGTCGACGAGCGCCGACTCGGGGTCCGGCACCGGCTCGTCGGGCGGGACGTAGAGTTCCACCACACAATGGTTGCACGGGTGCAGGGAAGGCGGTGGGGGTGGTGTCCGGCGAGCGCGACGGGTTCCGACAGCGGGCGGTCGGGCGCTGGGAGCAGCTCAGTGCCGCCCCGTTGACCCTGCTGTCCGTCGTCTTCCTCGGCGCCTACGCGTGGCCCATCCTCGTGCCGCGGCTTCCCGACCGGTGGGTGCTCGCCTGCGAGGCCACCAGCGTGGCGATCTGGCTGCTCTTCTGGGTCGACCTGTTGGTGCGGTTCGCTCTTGCCGGTGACCGCTTGCGGTTCCTGCGCACCCACCTGTTCGACCTGACGGTGCTCGTGCTGCCGTTCCTGCGTCCGCTGCGCGCTCTCCGGCTGGTCACGGTCGTGCTGAACCTGACCCGGCGCACGACCGGCTGGGCCCGTGGCCGCCTCGCCCTGTATGTCAGTGCCACGACCGTGCTGCTGGTGGTCGTGTCGGCCCTGGCGGTGCTCGACGCGGAGCGGGACGCGCCGGACGCCTCGATCACGTCGTTCACCGACGCTCTCTGGTGGGCCGCGGTGACGATCACGACCGTCGGGTACGGCGACCTCTTCCCGGTGACCACGGCGGGTCGCCTGGTCGCGCTCGGCCTGATGGTCGGCGGGATCGGCCTGATCGGTTTCGTGACCGGGTCGCTCGCGACCTGGATCGTCGAGCGGGTCGCCGACCGGGACCGTCCCGAGCCGGCCACCGCCGCCGACGTCGCGGCCCTCCGGGAGGAGATCGCCGCGCTGCGGGCGAGGCTGGAGTCGCGGTCCCTCGCCGGCCGGTCCGATCCGATGGCGGCGGACGGGGGCACCGTCGATGACTGACCCGGAGGGCTCCGCGGAGGCCGGCCACCGATCGTGGCTCGGGCTGCCCGCCGCGCTGGCTCTCATCGGCGTCGTGTTGCTGGTCGACGTGGCGGCGGCCGCGCACGCGGTGCTCATCGGATTCCTGGGCCTGGCCCCGTTGCTGGCCGCCGCGGTGGACACGCCGAGACGTACCGCTGTCGCGTCCGCCGCGGCGACGGTCGCGGCGGTCCTGGCCGGCCTGCCGAGTCAGACGCTGGGCAGCCTCGACCACGTCCTGCGGGTGGCCGTGGTCATCGCGGTCAGCATCGCGGCACTGTACGTGTCCCGGGCCCGCACGGTGCGCGAGGAGCGGATCCGCCGGATGAGCGAGATCGTGCGGGTCACCCAGAAGGCCATCCTGCGGGAGATCCCACCCACGATCGGGTCCGTCGCGCTGGGTGCCCGGTACGTCTCCGCGCAGCGGGGCGCGGGGGTGGGCGGGGACCTCTACGAGGTGGTGCCGGGGCCGGACCGGCTGCGCGTCATCATCGGCGACGTGTGCGGCAAGGGACTGCCGGCGGTGCAGCTCGCCTCGGCGGTGATCGGCGCGTTCCGGCAGTCCGCGATCGTGCGCGACCGGTTGGAGCAGGTGGCCACCGACCTCGACGCCCTGGTCGCTCGGGAACCGAGGCCCACCTACGGGGTAACCTTCGTCACGGCCGTCCTGCTGGAGGTCCGCGGGCCGGACCTGTGGGTGACGAGTTGCGGGCATCCCATGCCGCTGCGACACCGTCCCGGGCGCTCGCCGGTGCCGCTCGGCGAGACCGAGCCGGGCCGGCCGCTGGGGCTGGGCGGCCGGCGTGACCCGCCGACGCGCCACCCCTGGTCGATCGGGGACCGCCTGCTGCTCTACACCGACGGCCTGATCGAGGCGCGCGACGACGGTGGCCGGTTCTTACCGCTCCGGCTGCTCGACCGTCCGCTGTCCGCTCCCTCGCTGCCCCGGGCGCTCGACGCCATCTGGCGCGTGGTGCGGGCGCACGTCGACGGTGAACCCCGCGACGACCTCGCGTTGCTGCTGATCGAACGACTGCCGGACGCCGTCACCGACGCCGCTCGCGGCGGGCGGTGACGTTCCCCCGGGGCGGGCGGTCAGACCGGGACGTCGGTCCCGGTCGGCGCGGGGTCGCCGGTCGGCGCGGCCGAGGTCGGATCGGCGGGGGTGGCCGGCGCATCCGTGCCGGGCGGCGCCGACGCGGATGCGGACGGGCTGGTGGTCGGTTCGGCGGAGCCGGTCGGGCTGGCCGACGGCGCGGGGGTGGTGGACGTCGACGGTGACGGTGACGGCTTGACGCTCTCGGTGGGCTTCCCGGTCGCCGGCGGCGGGCTCGCCGGAGTCTGCTCCGCGGTGGGCTGCGGTGGCGTCGTCGCCGGCCCGGTGGTGCGCGGCGGCGCCGGTTCGTCGACCCGGGCGCGCGGTGCGCGCGTCGCCGGCGCGCTCGACTCCGGCTCGTCGCCGCCGGCGATGGTGACCAGCGCCGCGGATCTGCGGCAGGGCACGCCGGCGAGCGCGAAGCCGTCCGGACCGGACCGGGCCGGCTCGGTGTAGGTCCCCCGCAGCGGCACCCGGATCGGCGCCGAGGTGTCCGACGGCAGGGGCAGCCGCACCTGCCGCCCCGACTGCCACCGGTCCATCGGCGCGTCCAGGTGCTGGCCGGGGGAGAGTCGGAAGTGCAGCACCTGCCGCCCCGTCGGCTGCCGGCCGGTCACCTCGACGGTGACTTCCGCGCCGAACGTGCCCTGCGCACGCTCGGCGGAGTAGGTGACGGTGCAACCGAAGGTCGGGCTCGGTGTCGCCTCGGACGCGCCGTAGGCGTCCGGCGTCGAACCGGACCCGGACAGTTGGGCGACGAGCAGCGCGCCCGCCAGGACGACCGGCAGACCACCCGCCAGCGCGGCGCGTCGCAGCGTCGTCCGCCGGCCGCTGCCCGGTGACGCGGGGGTCGTGGGCCGGAGGTCCTGGCGCGCGCCGACGGCCGGCCGCATCGGCGCCGGCGCCGATGCGGCAGCGCCGGCGCCGGCGAGGATCCGCGCCACGGTTCCCGCGCTCGGCCGCTCGGCGGGGTCGGGTGCGAGGCAGCGGCGACGCAGCTCGTCGACGGCCTCGATCACCCCCTCGACCCGCAGCGTCGCCTCGTGGTCGTCGCGGCCGTGCCGGCCGGGTTGGGCGGGGGGCCGCCCGGTGAGGCATTCGGTGAGCAGGAGGCCGAGCGCGTAGACGTCGCACGCGGGCACGGCGGGTTCGCCGCGCAACTGCTCGGGCGACATGTGCGAGGGCGTGCCGCGGATCTCGCCCCGGCCGTCGACAGTGGCGGCGCCGACGGCGAGCGCCACGCCGAGGTCGACCAGTTTCGCCCCGTCCGGCGCGAGCAGCACGTTGCCCGGCTTGACGTCGCGATGGACCAGCCCCGCCTCGTGGACCGCGGCGAGCCCGGCCGCGACCTGCGCGCAGATCCGTCCACCGTCGGGCCAGCCCAGCGCGCCGACCCGGTGCAACCGGTCGGCGAGCGTCTCGCCCTCGACGTACTGCAGCACCAGGAAGGGCACCCGCCGCAGCCCCGACAGCCGGGCCTCACCGTAGTCGTAGACCGCCGCGACGTTCGGGTGGTCCAGCCGCGCCGCGGCCCGCGCCTCGCCGCGCACGGCCCCACGCCACCGGGGGTCCTCCGCCGGACCGGGGGCGAGCAACTTGACCGCGACGGTGCGGTCGAGAAGTTCGTCCACCGCCTGCCAGACGACGGCCGACCCACCCCGGCCGACCTGCCGCACCAGGCGGTAGCGTCCCGCCAACACCCGCATCGCGCACCCCCTTTCACGGTCGATCCGACCGCTCGATCGGCTGTGCGAGCATCTTCCTCCTACCCGAGGCGCCAGCAGGGAAAACAGTCGGGCCCTGGCGGGCCGGCGCGGGGGGTCAGCCGGCTGCGCGGGTCCCGGCCTCCGCGGGCCCGATCAGCGGGGGCGGCGCGACGGAAATCAACGGCGCGGCGACCGGCGCCGGTCCGGTGACCCGCTGGCCGTTGCCGAAGTCGAAGGTCACCGTCGCGTTCTGGCCCGAGCGCAGTGACTCGTTAAGACGGAGAAGCCGGGAAGTGGCGGCCGGCCTGGTCGTTGAACCGCACGAAACTGGGCGGGGGCAGGTCGAAGCGAGCGGGCTGGGTCGTCGACCCCGACGGCGGGCCGCTGGCCGTCGGTGACGGGGCCGGGGAGTAGGGGGGCGAGGCGGGCCGGGTCGCCGGGGGTGTCTCCGGCGAGGGTGGTGGGGGCTGCTCCGCGCTGACGAGGACGACCTCGCGTGCGTCCCCGGTGGTGACGGTGACCGTGACGGGACGTTGCGAGTCGTTGTAGATCACCGCGTGCAGCGGCGCGTCGGCGCCGGCGGGGTAGCCGTCGACGCCGGGGAACGGCAGGAGCAGGACGCGTACCGCGTACTCGCCGTTGTCGCTGGCGAGGTTGGCCCCCTGGATGGAGGGGTTCTTCTCGGCGGTCTCCGCGATCTGTCCGGCGCCGCAGGCGGCGAGGAGCAGGTGTGCCGTGGCGAGTGCGGCCAGCAGCGCCATGCGCGCACGACCGCCGTGCCATCGGTGGGTGGGGGTGGGGCGCTCATCAGGGTCGCTCCCAGAAGTCGGGTCCGATGGGGGCCTGGTAGTCGGAGGAGGCGACGAAGAAGCCCTCGTCGTCGACCTCGATGGGTAGTTGTGGTGATGGCCGGTCGGCGGGGCCGAAGACGGGTTGGGCGTTGTCGGTGATGAGGAACTGGGACTGGTGGCACGGGCGAGCAGGCGGTTCGTCTGTTGCTCGTAGCGGCTGGCGGGACAGCCGGCGTGGGTGCAGATCTTGGAGTAGGCGATGAAGTCGCCCCACATCCAGTCCTGCTTGCCGGCCTCCCGGTTGTTCTGCCGGCCGACCAGGGCGTCCTGGGCGGGCAGGTGGATGAGCACTGTGACCGAGTCGGCGTATTCGTTGCCGACGCTGTGCGGGATGCCGGGGAAGGCGGTGACCTGCCCTCCGGGCAGGATGTCCGAGGGCCGGATCGGGCGTCCGTCCTCCCGCAGGAGGCGGATCCTGGTGACGGCGCCGTTGTCGTCGGCGGGGGCGAATCCGGTGCGGAACAGTTCCCGGTCGTCGTCGGGGTTACGGATGAGCCCGCCGACCAGGGGAGCGGCGACGACCGCCCCGACCGGGAGCAGCCCGGCGAGCAGGGACGCCCCGAGCAGGGGGCGCCTCTTGATCCCGAGTTCGTCGGCCAGGTAGAGCATGGTCTGCCCCGTGATGCGCCGATCCTCGGCGGAGGAGGGCGCGTCGTGGCGGTCCTGAACCGGCACCTCCTTGGGCAGCAGCTTCTTGCCCCACACGAGGATCCCGAAGCCCACCGCGAGCAGCGCGACGCCGAGGGTCAGTCCCAGGAGGGGCGTGTAGTGCTCCTCGATGCCGCCGACGAGGCGGTAGCGCCACGGCCACCAGATGTAGACGGCCAGGAACAGCATGGCCGACAGGCCCGCCGCCAGGAACAGCGCGGCGACTGTACGACCGACCCGTCGTTCGGCCTTGGAGCCGGCGGCCACCTGCGGCTCGTAGTGGACGATCTCGATGTCGTCGCGGCGTGCGCCCTCGCGGACCACGTCTGTCAGAGGTTCTCCCGCCGCCACTGGCTGACCGCCCGCTCGACCGCCTCTTCCTCGTGCCGCAGCGAAGCCTTGATCCGGCGGCGGGCGGCGGCGCCGGTGAACCGGTCGACCACGATGAGGGCGATCAGGACCGCCACCAGCCAGTCCAGCGCGGCGAGGGGTGGGACCAGCGTCGCCGGCCAGCTCAGCAGGCACACGGCGGTGGCGGTGACGATCCTGGTGGGCCGCGTGCGGCGGAACGTGCGCGCGACCACCGCGACCTCGGTCAGCAGAAACAGTGCGACCCCGCCGTAGAGGGCGACCACCCCGGCCCATCTCAGCGGCTCGACGAGGACCTGGGCGACCGCTTCGAGGACGAACTTCAGCCCGAGCGCGACGGCGATGACACTCAGGATCATCAGCAGGTGGAGGTAGGTGAAGACATCTCGGGCCAGCGAGATCCGCCGCACGTCCCGGGTGCCGTGCATGGCTTGCTCCACGCTGGGCGCGAGGGTGTCGAAGTGCAGCCACCACAGGGCCGCGAGCAGCAGGATGCCGAGGGCCGACCCGGCGATCACCGGTGCGGACAGCGCGAGACGCTCGAACCGTCCCGGCCCGAGCCCCAGCGAGATGACCGCCTCGCCGAGCGCGATCAGGATGATCAGGGAGTGGCGTTCGGCCCAGTGCCCGGCCGAGGCGACCGTCCACCTGGCGTAGGGCAGGATCAGACCGACCGAATACTCGGCCAGGAGCGCGGCCGTCCACAGGCCGAGACGGGCGTCGAACCGCACGTCCGGCGGGGCCCACCACGCCGCCGTGGCGGCGAGGACGACGAGGACGGCGGCCACCACCGGCGGCGCGGAGACGAGCGCCAGTTGCCAGCGGGCTCGACCGACGCCGGTCAGCACGAACAGGAACGCGCCCAGCGTGAGACCGCGCACGACCAGATAGGCCAGCGCGAACACGATCGGGCCCGCCAGGTCGTCGAGCTGGTTCCGGAAGGCCTGCGGGATGGTGATCGCCAGCACGAACGTGGCGACGGTGATGCCGAGGCCGAACACCGGCAGGATGCCCTTGTCGAGGCGAGCCAGGTTGCCCAGGGTCGCCAGCACCGTCCAGCACCACCAGAGCAGCGCCAGCACGAGCAACCCGGCCAGCACCGACCTGGGGGTCGGGTGGGTGGAGACCAGGCCGGTGACGTTGAGGAACGCGAAGACGAAGATGAGGTCGAAGAACAGCTCCAGGCGGGTGACCCTCGTTCCCGGCACGATCGGCGTCAACCAGGGTGACTGGCGCACGGCGATGGGAGCACTCACCACACCAGTCTCGTCGGGCGCCGGCCGGGTCGCCCCCGGTTTCGCCGTAGCGCCGCCGACCGCGTGACCCGGCCCGGCAGCACGGGTCAGCGGGTGGCGGCTGTCGGCGTGACCGTCGCGCGACGGGTGTCGCCCCCGCGCAGGTAGGTGACCGACACGCGCTGGCCGGGTTCGACCGCGCGCAGGGCGCCGAGGAACGCCTCCAGCGTCTCGGTGCGCTCACCGGCCAGCTCGGTGACGATGTCCCCGGGTCGCAGGCCGGCCTTCGCCGACGGGCCGTCCCCGGCGACGTCCCGCACGAGCACGCCCCGGTCGGTGGCGGCGCCGAGCGACCGCGCGATCTGCGGGGTCAGCCGGGCCACCGCCAGCCCGAGGTACGGCTGGGTGACCTTGCCGTCGTCGAGCAGGTCGTCGGCGATGTCGACGGCGGTGGCGGCGGGGATGGCGAACCCGATGGACACCGCCCCGGTCTGCGGCGGCAGGTAGGCGTCGTTGATCCCGACCACCCGGCCGGAGTAGTCGGCCAGCGCGCCGCCGGAGTTGCCGGGGGAGATGGCGGCGTCGGTCTGGATCAGGTCGACCAGGGCGTTGCCCTGGGTCGCCGAGCCGGGGATCTCCCGGCCGACGCCGGAGACGATGCCGGCGGTCACGCTGTTGAGGAAGCCCAGCGGGCTGCCGAGCGCGACGACCGGCTCGCCGGGTTGCGGGAGTTCGGTGCGCAGCGGGGCGGGCGGCAGGTCGGTGCGCTGCGCCCGCAGGACCGCGAGGTCGGTGACGGCGTCGGCGGCGACCACCCGGGCGGGCACCCGGGTGCCGTCGGCGAGGGCGAGTTCCACGTCCTTCTGGTCGCCCACCACGTGTTCGTTGGTCAGCACCAGCCCGCCGTCGCGGAAGACCACGCCGGAGCCGAGCCCCTCGTCGGTGCGGACCGTGACCACCGACGGTTGCAGCCGGGCCACCACCTGCGGCAGACCGGCGGCCGGCGCGGCCGAGACGGTCGGCGCCGCGGCGGCCTTCTCGTCGACGCCGCCGTCCGCCGTGCAGCCGACCGTCACGGCCAGCAGCGCCACGCTGCCGATCAGCGCCGCCCGACGCGATCCACGTCCCACGTCTCCACCCTCCCGCAGTGCCGGTGACCCGAGCGGCCTGCCGGCCCTCCGACGAGCCGCTACCCGGCGCCCTCGCCGGCAAACGCCGTCCGACGCAGACCCGGCCGGTTGTCACGATGGCGAATGCGGATCGTCACGAACCTGTCGTATTGCCGGCGGAACCCTTGGGGTAGGGCGTGAGGAACGCCGATGTGAGACGTCAGGAGGCAGTCGTGACCTACCCGTGGTTCTTCCCCGAGGGGCTGCCGTCGCTGTTCGACGACGGGCCCGCCGCCAACGACACCCGGTTGGCCTGCCGGGTGGTCGACCAGATGTACCGCGACCCGCTGCTGTGCCGCGAGCGCATCTGCGTGGAGGCGCAGAACCGGGTGGTCATCCTGGAGGGGCGGGTCCGCTCCGCCGACGTGCTGGCCCACGCCCGCGCGCTCGCCTGGGCGGTGCCCGGGGTGCACGACGTCAATATCCGGCTGCACGTGGTCTGATGTCGTCACCCGATCCGACAGGAGCCGCGCATCATGGCAGTCGATCCCACCGGCCGGGACCTCAAGGGGTTCCTCGCCACCGACCCCGACGCCTCGGTGGTCATGCTCAACCTCCTGCGCTTCGTCGAGGGCGGGCGGGAGTCCTACGCGCGTTACGCCGCCGCGTTGCGGGAGACGTTCCTGCCCCGCTACGGCGGCGAGGTGCTCTACGCCGGTGACGGTGGACCGGCGCTGGTGGCCGAGGAGGGCCAGGCGTGGGACGCGGTGCTGCTGGTGCGCTATCCGAGTCGGACGGCGTTCAGCCGGATGGTCGCCGACCCGGAATACCAGGAGGTGACCCGGTGGCGGACCCGGGCGCTGCGGGAGGCCGTCCTGCAACCCACCGCCGCCTGGGCCGGACCCGGCCGCGACCAGTGAGGGAGCAACCGCGGATGGACAGGTGGCGACCCGGGGCGCGCCGGGCGGCCGTGGCACTGTCGGCGATCGTCCTGCTCGTCGCCGGCTGCGCCGGCCGGCCGGATCCGGAGCCGACACCGGAGCCGACCCCCACGGTCCGCCTGGGCACCGTCGCCCGGGCTGAGGTGGGTGCCCGCCTGACCGTGACCGCGACCGTCGACCGCGTGGTCACCGGCGGCGCGTTCGTCGTACGCGACGTGGACTTCACCGACGGCACGATGCTCGTGCTGTCGGCCGAGCCGATCACGGCCGAGCCGCCGCAGTTGGTGACGGTCAGCGGCACCGTCGTCGACTTCTCGTACCGCGAGTTGGCCGACCGCTACGATCTGGGGCCCTCCGGTCCCTACCGGAGCTTCGAGGGCGGCCGGGCGATCGTCGCCGAGAGGGTGACCGTGCACTGACCGTCAGCTGTCGAGCCGGTCGCGCAGGTCGTCGACCTGCTGCTGGAGCCGGTCGACCGCGCCCTCGTTGTTGAGGAAGGTCGTGATGCCCGCGCCGAGCGCCAGCCCGAGCAGCAGGGCGACCACACTGAGCACGAGTCCGCCGATCGCCACCCCCCGGCCGGTCACGCCCGGTCGGGCGGCCATCCGCAGGCCCACGATGCCCAGGACGATGCCGACGATGGCGAGCACCACGCCGATCCAGGCGAGGATGGCGGTGAGCACGCTGAACAGGCCGGACACACCGAACACGAGCGCGAGCGCGGCGGCGGTGCTGGTCTTGGCTCCCGCACCGGCGCGGGTCGGGGCACCGGCTCCGCGGGCCGGCTCGCTGGACGCGGTCATGGCACTCCCTCCGCTGCGCCGAGATGGCGCAGGCTTGTGCCGGCCGCTTCCCCCGTCACCGCCAGGTCATGCCTGCCGCTCGGCGATCCTGCGGACGATGTCGGGCAGATGGTCCGGCAGGGCCACGGAGCGCAGGTCGGCGAGCACGTCGTCCAGGAGCCGGGTGATTCGCGGCTGGTCGCGTCCCGACCGTCGGACGTCGTCGACCGCGACCGCGAGGAAGCCGTCGAAGTCCTGCCCCCGGGCCCGCACCCGGGGCGTGCCGTCGGGGTCGTCGACGAGCAGGCGGTGCCGGGGCCGGCCGGCGAGGCGGCGCAGCAGGTCGTGCATCTCCTGCACGCCGCGGACCGCGGTGGTGGTGTCGTTGATGCCCGGGGAGAGGGCCCGTTCGGCGATGTCGGTCAGTTGTCGGAACCCGAACCCGACGTCCTGGCCGAGGGTCCGTTCCACGCCGAGATTCACCGCGACGCAGGCCTGTGCGTCCGGCACGGTGGTGGGGGAGGGGGCACCGGGCAGGGGGTGGACCGCGATCAGCGGTTGCCCGGCCACCACGAAGTCGCCCGGCGCGGGCAGGACCGACAGCGTGCAGTCGTGCTTGCGGGCCAGCGCGGCGAGCCGGTCGAGGCCGACGTGCTGGATCATGCCGGGATGCACCGCGACGATCACCTGCACCGGCGGCGCCAGTGGCGGGACCGGCTCGGACCTGAGGCCGACCGGATACTGCTCCTCGATCACCCGACGGGTCTGGGCGCCGACGGCCGAGATGATGTGCGAGACCCGCATCACGGTGGTGACGTGGTGCAGGTAGTAGACGAAGAGCCCGCTGCTGGCGAGCACGAAGGTCATCGCCACGCCCAGCGACAGCTCCGGCAGCCGGGGGTCGGCGCCGGCCGGCAGGGCAGCCAGCACCACCATGGCGAACAGCGCGGTCGCCAGGAAGGTGCCCAGCGCGGCCTGCGTGATCCGGTCCTGCAGGAAGGTCCGCAGCACCCGGGGGGAATATTGGCTGCTGGCCAGTTGCACGGCGACAACGGTGATGGAGAAGACGAGCGCGGTGAACGAGATCATCGCGGTGATGATCGACGACAGCAGCGACCGGGCGCCGGCGACGCTGCTGGGCAGGAACCCGCCGGTGGGCAGGCCCAGGCGCAGCTCGGCCACGGACAGCGCGAGCGCCAGCAGCACGGCTCCGGCCGCGAACGCCGCCGGCACCAGCCAGAAGCCCGACCAGGCCGCGGTGAGGCGGGCACGGAGAGTACGCGGGGCGTGGTCCATCCCGCACTAGTCCCCGCTGGGCGCCGTTTGCATACCTGCCGAAAGGTCTGCTTTTCTGGGCAGAGGGAGACTCCGACGACGAAGGGGGTGGGCCGGGACCCCGGCACGCTGATCATGAAGAGTCGACACCTCACGGCCGGCGTCACGTCCGCCGTCCTGCTGATCCTCGGGGCCGGCTGCGGCGACGCCCGGGACGACGGGCCGACCACGGCCGCCCCGAGTCGCCCGGTGACGGCGTCGCCACCGCCGGGACCGCCGACGGCCACCCCGACCGGCGCCGCGCCCTCGCCCACCACGGAGTCGCCCGCTGCCTCGCGCTCGTCGAGCCCGTCGCCGGCAAGCCCGTCGCCGGCAAGCCCGTCGCCGTCGGGGCCGGCCGACGCCGGCGCCGAGGACGCCCTGCGTCGGGGCGACACCGGCGACGCGGTCCGGGCGCTCCAGCAGCGACTGGACCGGCTCGGCTACTGGGTTGGCGAGTCCGACGGCAGGTTCGGCCTGCTCACCGAGCAGGCGGTCTACGCCCTGCAGAAGGCGGCCGGTCTGCGCCGCGACGGAGTGGTCGGCCCGAAGACCCGGGTCGCGCTCGCCGCCGGGAAGCGCCCGGACGCCCGCAGCACCGACGGCCACCTCGCCGAGGTGGACCTGGACCGGCAGCTGCTCATGATCGTCGACGACGGCGAGGTGAGCCGGGTCTTCAACGCCTCGACCGGCACGTTCGAGCACTACACCTACCAGGGCGAGACATACCTGGCGGACACCCCGCGCGGCAGGTGGACGATCGACTGGCAGGTCGACGGCTGGCGCGACGGCCCGCTCGGTCGGCTGTACCGGCCGAAGTACTTCCAGGAGCAGGGGATCGCGATCCACGGCTACACCAGCGTGCCGCCGTACCCGGCGTCGCACGGGTGCGTGCGGGTGACGCTGCCGGCCATGGACTGGCTGTGGGCGCAGGACGTCCTGCCGAAGAAGACCCGGGTCTGGGTGTACTGAGCGCTCACCCCGGGCCGCCGTCGCCGGCCCGGTCGGACGCGGTGGCGGTGGCGACATCCGTCGGATAGGTGCGCCGGGCGGCCAGCAGCAGCATCCCGTTGGCCAGCAGCGGAACGAGCATGACCAGGAAGGCGTTGCGCAGCCCGGTGCCGCTGGACCGGCCGGCCGGGCCGCCGAGCTGGTCGGCGACCCAGCCGAAGGTCGCCGGCGCGGCCGCCTCGGCGACCAGTCGCAGCATCGTCCGCAGGCTCTCCGCCCGGCCCCACAACCGACCGGGAACGATGTCCAGCCGGGCCGCGTCCAGGGGCGGGTTCGCCGCGGCGAGCCCGGCCGCGCCGAGCGCGATCAACGGCAGGGCCGTCGCGACCGAGGTGACCCACACGCCGGGCAGGAACAGCACCGCGGCGAGGGTGTAGCCGGCCGCGGGCACGACGATGCGCACGTCGAGCCGGCCACCAGCGAGGGCGCGGTCGGTCAACCGCCCGGCGAGCACCGCGCCGGCCAGCGCCGCCACCCCGATCACCGGCACGAGCGCGCCCAGCGCGGTCTGGGAGACGCCGAAGTGCCGGACCGCGAAGACGACGACGAAGGTTCGCAGCCCGGCGAAGAAGAAGTAGCCGACCGCGGACGCCACGATGAGCAGCCGGTTGGTGGGGATGGTCAGCAGGTACGCCAGCGCGCGGCGCAGCGACCAGCCGTTCGGGTCGTCGGTGACCACCCGGTCACGGGCCGGTGGGGTCCCCCGGGTGGCCAGCGCCTCCCGCAGGCGGTCCGCCGCGCCCGACCCGGCGGCCGCGGCGGCGTCGGGCCGGGCCGGTCCGCGCGGTGGTTCCGGCAGTAACCGCCACACCGCCAGGGCCAGCCCCACGCTGGCCGCCGCGAGCACGAGGAACGCGGCCCGCCAGGACACCAGGGCGGCGACCTCGCCGCCGACCAGCAGCCCGACGCCGGCGCCGACGATCTCGCCGGTCAGGATCCAGCCCAGCACGGCGGCCCGGTCCGCCGGTGGGAAGAGGTCGCCGGTGAGGGAGACCACCACCGGGCCGGAGGCCGCCACGGCGGCGCCGAGCAGCAGCCGGGAGGCCAGCAGCCACCCGTAGCCGGGGGCGAGGCCACCGGCGGTCATGGCCGCCGCCCAGAGCGTGATCGTGAGCGCCAGCAGCCGGGTCCGGTCGACCCGGTCGGCCAGCACCCCGAGCGGCACGGTCGCCAGCGCGCCCACGCCCGAGGACGCGGTGGCCAGCAGGCCCAACTGGGCGTGGTTGATGCCGAGGTCCGCCTCGATCTGGGCGGCCGCCGCCCCGACCGTGCCGGTGTCGGCGCTGTTCAACGCGAGCACGGCCGCCAGCAGGGCGACGACCCGCACCCGGTGCGGGCCGCCGAGCAGGTCGGCCGCCCGCCGGCGCAGGGCCGCGAACGGGTGCCGACGACCGGGGTACGCCGTCGCGCCGCTGTTGTCCGTGGGCATGACCGGTGCCTCCCGTGACGCCCGGCGGGCAGGTCCGTCGCGGCCGGCCGGATTCGCCCCCGCGGTCCGGTCGTCGACGGTGGACCGGCGGTGATGTGCGGCGGACCCCCGCGTACCGGCCGGCGGCGAGGGTATGCGCCAGCGTCGAACGGGGGTGTGGAGCCGTGAGGATTCCGGGCGGAATTGTCGATGACCTGCGGACGGACCTGGTGGCGCCGCCGCCGCTCGACGCGGTGGCGGCGGGTCGGCTCGTCGTGCGCGCGGCGGAACACGAGGATCTTATCGGGATGTCCCGGGCGCACGTGGCGTTTCTCCCGATCGGGCTCTTTCCGTCGCTGGGCGCCGCGTTCGTCCGGCGGTGGCATCGCACCTATCTCGACTCGCCGCACGGTCTGGGCCTGGTCGCCGTCGACGCGGTCTCGAACGGCGCGGTGGTCGGGTTCGTCCTCGGCGCCAGCGACCAGGCGGCCTACGCCGCGGCGTTGGCCGGCGACCGGCGGGCGCTCGCCTTCCTGGCCCTCGCCGGTCTCGTGGCGCTGGGCGCCCGACCCCGAGCGGCGGCGCGCCTGCTGCGCTCCCGGGTGCGGCCGTGGACCTGCCGTCTGCTGCGGCGCCGACGCGGGCCGGCCGGTCGCGGCGCGCGCGGTCGGCGGGCGTCGGCGAGCACGCCGGACCCGGACCGGGTGCGGTCGGACCCGCAGGTGGCTGTCCTGACCGCCCTGGCCGTGCACCCGACGTGGCGCAGGAGCGGCATCGGCATGGCGCTGGTGTCGCATTTCCTCGCGGCGGCGCGGAGCGCGGGCGCCAGCCGGGCCGAGGCGCAGACCTCGACCGGTTCGCTCGGCGCGACGAGCTTCTACGAACGGTTGGGCTGGATGGCCGGCGAGGCGCGGCCCACGCCGGACGGGGACGTCGTGTGCACGTACCACTGTGATCTGCCGGGGACGGGCGACGGGTGAGCCTCGTCCTCCTCCCGGGTCGGACCTCGACCCGACCCCGTTTCTTGCCCGGTCTGCACCTATTGTTGTTATATGGATGCGCTCGTGGAGCAGTTCTTCAGCACGCTGCAGGCGAGAACGCCGCGGGGGTTGCGCAGCCCGGTGGACGGGGTGTTGCGGGTCGACCTCTACACCGGGGAGCACACCGATCACTGGGTGGTGACGTTGCGATCGGGCCGGCCGGTGGCCGCCCCCGGATACGCCGAGGCGGACACGGTGTGGCGCAGCGACGCCGACCTGTTCGAGAGGCTGGTCACGGGCGAGTCCCAGCCGGTGGCGGCGCTGCTGCGCAACGACGCGACGCTCAGTGGCGACGTTGAGCTGTTCCTGGCGTTCCGGCGGTTCTTCCCACCGTCGCCGCGGGCGCGCGACCCGCGGACGGTGGGCGCGGTGGAACCGGAGACACCGGCGTGAAGGAGCTGATCAGCATCCTGGACGGCAACACGTTCGTGGTGTCCGACCGGCGGGGCGACATCGAGCCCTCGCTGGACTACCCCACCGGGTTGTTCTCCTTCGACACCCGCTTCCTGTCCACCTGGGTGCTGACCCTCGACGGGGAGCGGCTGAACCCGCTGTCGGTGGACGAGGAAACCTCGTACGAGACGACGTACTTCCTCGTGCCCGGCGCACCCAGCCACTACGTCGACGCGAATTTCTCCGTGCTGCGCTACCGGGCGATCAACGGCAGCTTCGAGGAGACGCTGACGGTGCTCAACCACACCACCTCGGCCGTCGACCTGACCCTGCGCATCGAGGTGGGCTCGGACTTCGCCGACCTGTTCGAGATCAAGAATGCGCAGCGCAAACCGGGCGGGGCCACCGTTCGGGTCGCGGGCGACGAGCTGGTGCTGAGCTACCGACGTGAGCGGTTCCACCGCGAGGTGCACGTGACCAGCAGCGCCCCGGGTGAGGTGGACGAGCAGGGCATGACGTTCCACGTCCGGGTGGAGCAGCACGGCGAGTGGCGGACGAAATTGCTGGCGAAAGCTCTGATCATCGGGGCCGACGGGCTGGACTTCCGCGAGGCGTTGCCGATCGGCCTCGATCGCAACGTCGAGCAGATCCGCGCCGAGCGCACCAGCTTCGTCGCGTCCGTGCCGCGGTTGGTCTGCGACTACGAGCCGCTGGCCGCCGCGTACCGGACCGGGATCCGCGATTTGGGGGCTCTACGCTACCAGTCCATCACTTTCGGTAAACAGTTGATCGCCGCCGGTCTTCCCTGGTTTATGACGCTGTTCGGCCGGGACAGCATCATCACCGGCCTGCAGGCGTTGCCGTTCCTGCCCCGCCTCCTGCCGCCGACCATCGCGGTCCTGGCCGGTATGCAGGGCAGCCGGCTCGACGACTTCCGGGACGAGGAGCCGGGGAAGATCCTGCACGAGCTGCGCTACGGGGAACTGGCCGGTTTCGAGGAGCAACCCCACTCGTCGTACTACGGCTCCGCCGACTCCACGCCGCTGTTCGTGATCCTGCTCGACGAGTACGAACGCTGGACCGGCGACCAGGACCTCGTCCGGCGCCTGGAACCGGAAGTGCGCGCCGCGCTGGAATGGATCGACACCTACGGCAACAGCCGCGGCACCGGCTATCTCTACTACCAGACCCGCAACCCGCGCACCGGCCTGCCCAACCAGTGCTGGAAGGATTCGCCGGACGCCATCTGCTACCGCGACGGCCGGCTTCCCGGCTTTCCCCGCGCGACCTGTGAACTACAGGGTTACGCCTACGACGCGAAAATCCGCGCCGCCCGGCTGGCCCGCGACGTGTGGCACGACCACGAGTACGCCGGACGGCTGGAGCGCGAGGCCGCCGACCTCAAGCGGCGGTTCAACCGCGACTTCTGGGTCGCCGACGGCGAGTACTACGCCCTCGCGCTGGACGCCGACGGCAACCAGGTGGACGCCCTGGCGTCCAACATGGGGCACCTGCTGTGGAGCGGCATCGTCGACGTCGACCGGGCCAGGAGCGTCACCGACCACCTGCTCGGCCCGGACATGTTCACCGGCTGGGGGGTCCGCACCCTCGCGGCCGGCCAGGCCCGCTACAACCCCCTCGGCTACCACGTGGGCACGGTGTGGCCGTTCGACAACTCCATCATCGCCTGGGGGCTCTGGCGGTACGGCATGCGGGAGGAGGCCGGACGCATCTGTGCCGGCATACTCGAGGCGGCCCGGCACTTCCAGGGTCGCCTGCCGGAGGTTTTCGCCGGCTACCAGCGCGGCCTCACCAACTACCCGGTGCAGTACCCCACGGCGTGCAGCCCGCAGGCATGGTCGGCCGGAACGCCGCTGCTCCTGCTCCGGGTCATGCTCGGCCTGCAACCGCACGACGACCACCTGGTCATCGATCCCGACATCCCCCCGGGGCTCGGTCGCGTCGAGATCCTCGACCTCCCCGGCCGTTGGGGCACCGTCGACGCGCTGGGACGCAGCCGGCCGGACTGACGGCACCGGCACGAGCGGCCGGTGCCGTCTGCCGGCGGTGTCACCGCCTGGCGTCGTGCTTGGCCAGCTCAGGCTGCTCGCCCTTGCCCACCCGGCGCAGCGCGTCGCGCAACTGCTGCTCGGTCATCTTGGAATTGCCCTCGATGCCGGCGTCGTGAGCCTGCTGGCGGAGGTCGTGCAGCCGTTCGCGGTCGCCTATGTCAGCCTCCCCGGGTTGCCCTGGCGCGGACCTTCCGCGCGCCGTCCGTCGCCTTCCCGGTCCGGCCGTGGCCTGACGGCGGCGCTCACTCCTGCGGTCGGCGGCGTTCGTCCTCGGCCCGTTCCCGGCTGAGGAAGAACGCGCCGAGCGCGCCGGCCAGCGTGCCGAACACCGCCACCGAGTACGCGGCCAGCACCAGCTCCAGAACCTGCGCGAAGGTGTCGGTCACGCGCAGCGGCTCACCGGTGATGGTGGTGAAGGCCGCGTCGTGCAGCGCGCGGGGGAGGCTGCGGTAGGAACCGGTGACGACGAGCAGTTGCCCGGCCGCGAGGATGACGGCGACGGTCACCACGGCGAGCCAGGCCAGCCGGTCGGTGAGCAGCTGGCCGGCGGACCGCGATCCGCGGATGGCGGCGGCGACCACGCCGCCGCCCCGGGCCGCCCGCAGTGCGCTCGCCGCGCGCAGGAAGCGCAGGAACGGCACCGCCAGGAAGATCAACTGCCACCAGTTGTGCTTCCAGAACTCGCCGGCGCGGTGCCGGGCGAGCCAGGCGCGGAGCGTGAACTCGGCGACGAAGACCGCCCACAGGATCCAGCTGGTGACGGTGAGCACGGTGCTCAGCGGCTCGTCGTGGACGATCGCCTGGGCGAGCACGAGCAGCAGGAAGAACAGCCCCAGGATGCCCATCGGCTTGTCCAGCCGGTGGGCCAGGCCGTTGAGGCGGGCGTCGTCCTCGCGGTGTCGTCGGCCCGGATCGTCGCTCACCTGCGGCAGCGTACCCGCCGGCCGGGACCGGGAACCGCCGCTCACGGCACCCGGCGCGCGACCAGCTCACAGATACTGCTTCCGCCACGCGCTGACCGCCTCCTCGACGGCGTGTTCCTCACGCCGCAGCGCTGCCTTGATCCGTCCGCGCTCGCCGGCCATCCGCTGCAACACCGCGAGCGCGCCGCAGACCGCGACGAGCACCGCCAGGGCGACCAGCGGCGCGACGTGGGCGCCGGGCACCGCCAGCGCGGCGATCAGCACCATCCCGACGAGGGTGGAGCGGCTCGTCCGCCGGAAGGCGCGGCGGGCCACCGCCGCCTGACTCGCCAGGTAGATCACCACGCCGCCGTGCAGGACCGCGCTGACCGGACCGGACAGCGCGGAGTGCCGCACGGCGACCGCTTCCAGCAGCAGCTTGAGGCCCAGCGCGACGGTCACCACGCCGGTGATGGTCACCAGGTGCAGGTAGGTGTAGGCGTCGCGGGCCAGCGGCACTCGGACCGGGCCGCGCGTGCCGTGCAGAACCTGCTCCACCCCGGCCGCCAGGCTGTCGAAGTGCAGCCACCACAGCGCGGCGACCAGCGCGATGCCCAGCACGGACGCGGTGATGACCCGGGTGGTCAGGGCGAGCCGGTCGAACCGGCCCGGGCCGACGCCCAGCGAGATCACCACCTCACCGAGGGCGACCAGCACGATCAGGCCGTGTCGCTCGGCCCAGTGCCCGGCCGACGGCAGCGACCAGTGCGCGTAGGGCAGGACCAGCCCGACCGCGTACTCGACGAGCAGGGCCGCGGTCCACAGCACCAGGCGGGTTTCCAGGACCGCGCCGGCCGGCACCCACCACGGTGCGGTGAGCGAGACCCCGATGAACACGGCGGCCAGCAGCGGCGGGACGGTGACGGCGCCGAGCTGGACGCGGGTGTGTCCGGCGCGGGTGAGCACGAACAGGAACCCGACCGAGGTCAGCGCGCGCACGACCAGATAGGCGCCGGCGAACACCAGCGGGCCCGGCAGGTCGTCGGGCTGGTCGACGAACGCCTGCGGGATCGTGATCGCGAGCACGAACACCACGGCCACGATGCCGAGGCCGAGCACCGGGAGCACGCCGTGGTCGGCGCGGACCACGTTGCCGAGCGCGACGAAACCGGTCCAGCAGCCACCAGAGCAGCGCCACCACCACCAGGCCGGTCGCCAGCCGCGACACCGCCAGGTCACGGGCGACCAGCCCGGTGACGTTGAGGAAGGCGAAGACGAAGATCAGGTCGTAGAACAGCTCCAGCCGGGTTACCCGGCTGCCCGGCGCGACCGGAATCAGCCACCGGGACCGGCGCAGGTGCGGTGGGCTGCTCACCCGGCCAGTCTTCTGCATCCGGCGGGAGCCGACCCCGGCTTTGCCGCCGCGCACCCCCGGCGGAAGGCCGGGGGTGCGCGGCCGGCCCGCCCGGGTACGCCGGGAGCACGTGGTGACGCAGCGGGAGGTGTGATGAGCGACGGGACCGTGGCCGGGGACGGGCGGCGAAGCCCCACCGAGCGGCTGGCCGAGGACGTGGCCGAGGTGGTCCGCGCGGAGGTCCGGGCGGTGCGCGCGCAGGTGGGCGAGGCGGCCCCGCCCGGCGGGCGTGGGGATCGCGCTGCTGGCCGCCGCCGGCGGCTGCCTGGTGCTCGGCGCGGGAGCGGCGTCGACCACGGTGCTGCGGGTGCTGGAGACGATGCTCCCGCGCCGGCTGGCCGCCGCCGGCCTCACCGCCGGCTATCTGGTGACGGCCGTGCTGCTGGGACGGGTGGGTCTGGCCCGGCTGCGCGCGGCCGGCGGCCCGTCCGCCCGGCTCGCCGACGACGTGCGGGATATGGTCGCCGGGACCGCCGGGCGGGTGCTGCCCGCCGGCGCCGAGGCCGCCCGCGACGAACTGGACAGGTGACGAACGGGAGGACGACATGCCGGACAAACACGAGCAGGCCGAGGAGATGCGCGACGACGTCCCGTCGACCATCGCGCGCTCCGACGAAAGGCCGGGCGCACCTACAAGAAGACGCTGGAGTCGGCCGAGGAGAGCTACGGCGACGGCGAGCGCGCGCACCGGGCCGCCTACGCGTCGTTGAAGCACACCCACGAGAAGGTCGGCGACCATTGGGAACCCAAGAAGCACAAGGGCCCCTCGGACCCGCAGGCGGCCCAGGGCACCCCGGCGTCGCGGGAGCGTGACCGGCCCACCGCCCAGGGGGTGGACGCCAACGCCAGCAAGGGCCACCTGGACGACGTGGCGCGCAGGGTCGGCATCGACGACCCGGAGAACATGAACAAGGGTGAGCTGGTCGAGGCGATCGAGAAGGCCAACGCCCGGGCCACCGCCCGCGCCCGGCGCCGGTGAGGCGCCGACCTCGGGAGGTGGGTGTGGTCGAGGCCGCGGCGGGTAGCGGGCGGCCATGAGTCCGCTGCTGCTCGCGTACGCCCTCGTGGGAGGGCTCGGTGTCCTGCTCGCCTTCTGGTCCAGCGCCATCCGGCGAACCGTGCTGTCCGAACCGCTGCTCGCCCTGGGCCTGGGGGTGTTGGCGGGCCCGGTGCTCGGCCTGGTCGACCTCGCCGACCAGCTGGGCGCCGACCTGATCCGTGAGGTGAGCCGCGCCCTGCTGGCGGTGTCCCTGATGGCCGTGGCGCTGCGCTTCTCCCTCGCCGGCTACCGGGCCGTGCTGCGGCCGGTGCTCGTGCTGCTCTCCGCCGGCATGATCGGCATGGCCGTGCTCAGCACCGGCCTGTCCTGGCTGGTGCTCGGCGTGCCGCTGGGGCTGGCCGCGCTGCTGGGGAGCTGCCTGACCCCCACCGACCCGGTGCTGGCCTCCAGCATCGTCTCCGGCGGCCCGGCCGAGCGGCAACTGCCGGCCCGGCTTCGGCGGGTGGTCAGCGGCGAATCCGGTGGCAACGACGGGCTCGCGTTCCCGCTCGTCGTCCTCGCCCTGGCCGCGGTGGGCGCGCAGCCCTGGACCGATCAGGTGACGGCGGCGGTGTGGGGTGTGCTCGGCGCGGTGGGCGTCGGCGTCCTGCTCGGCTGGTTGGCCGGGCACGCGGTGCGCGCGGCGAGTCGTCGGGAGACTCTCGACCAGGGTTCGCTGCTGGTCTTCGCGGTGCTGCTCGGCATCGCCGCGCTCGGCGTCGCGCGGGTGCTCGACACCGACGGCATCCTCGCCGCGTTCGTCACCGGGCTGGCCTACAACCGGGTCATCGGCAACCAGCCGCGCCTCGCCGAGCAGAAGCTCGACGACTCGCTCACCCGCTATCTGCTGCTGCCGCTGTTCTTCCTGCTCGGCGTCGAACTGCCGTGGCGCGACTGGCTCGACGCCGGCTGGCGGTTGCCGCTGTTCGCCGTCGCGGTGCTGCTCCTGCGGCGGCTGCCGGTGGTGCTGGCGCTGAAGAAGCCGCTCGGGCTGCCCTGGCGGGAGCTGGTCTTCCTCGGCTGGTTCGGCCCGATCGGCGTGTCCGCGCTGTTCTACCTGGCCTTCAGCGCCGACGAGGGCGCGCGGGACGAGACGCTGTGGACCGCCGGCAGCCTCGTCGTCGCGCTCAGCGTCGTGGTGCATGGCGTCACCGCGATGCCGGGCCGCCGTTGGTACGCCGGGCAGCGCGAGATCTCGAAGCGGTAACGGTACGCGGGCCCGGGTTTACCGGCGTCGCGCCCGGAAAGCGATCACGGTAGCTCGCGCCTGGCAGCCGCGGTGTCGACCAACGGCACCAGGACCACCACGTCCACCTGACGGCTCGGCGCGCCGGTCCGGGGCCGACCCTGCCCGCTCGCGTGCCAGCCACGCGACGCGGCGGTCGCCACCGCGCCGACCGACCCGCTGCCTTCGTGGAGGACGACCATGACCATGTCCGTCTCGCGGTCCGACGCAGACATCGACGAGATGTTCGCCGCCCTGCGCGATGCCGACGGCCCGACCGCCCGGCGCGCCCGGGACCGTCTGGTCGAGGTCCATCGACCGTTGGCTGTGGGCCTGGCCCGCCGCTTCACCCACCGCGGCGAACCACTCGACGACCTCGTGCAGGTGGCCTGCTACGGCCTGGTCAAGGCGGTCGACGGGTACGACCCGCGGCGCGGGGTGCCGTTCGTCGGCTACGCCACCCCGACCATCCTCGGCGAGCTGAAGCGCCACTTCCGGGACCACGGTTGGGACGTCCGGGTGCCCCGGAGCCTGCAGGAGCGCTACCTGCTGGTGCACGCCGCCGAGGCCGAACTGACCCGCCGCTCGCAGCGTGCGCCCCGGGCCGACGAGGTGGCCGGGCACCTGGGCGTGCCGGTCGACGTGGTGGTGGAGGCGCTGGCCGCCGGACGGGCGTACCGGAACGTTTCCCTGCACCGGCCGGCCGGCGGGGACGACGAGCCGGCGGAGCGGGAGGACCTGCTGGCCGAGCGGGACCTCCGGATGGACGGGCTCTGCGACCGGCTGGACCTGCTGGCGGCGCTGCGCCGGCTGCCGGAGCGGGAGCGCGGCGTGGTGATCCGCTACTTCCACGGCAACCAGACCCAGGAGCAGATCGGCGATCTGCTCGGCGTCTCCCAGATGCACGTGTCCCGCCTGCTGCGCCGGGCGATCGGGTTGCTCCGGCGGGAGATGACCGCCGAGGAGCCGGCCGACCCCGGCGGCGCCCGGGTCCGGGTGACTTTCCGCCGTGCCGGCGGCACCACCCTGGCCGGCGTGAGCGGGGTCCTCGACGACGACGGCGTGGACGTGCTCCGGGACCGGCTCACCCGGATGGCGGTGACCGAACGGCCCCGCGGCGTGGTGGTGGACCTGCGGAGGGCGTCGGTCGAGTCGCCCCGGCTGGCCCGGGCCGTCCTGGACCTGCACCGGGCCTGCGCGCACGTGCGGGCCCGGCTCACGCTGGTCAACCTGCCGCCGAAGGGGTTGCGCCTGCTGCGGCGGGCGGGCCTGACCCGACTGGTTCCCTGCCTGCCGGTCCGGGACCGGGCCACCGGTGTCTCCCCGGCCGGGCCGGGCGTCGCGCCGGGTGACGTCGAGGCGGACCGGCCGTCGCCACCGTGCCGGCCGGCACCCGCGGCGATAAGGTCGGCTGGGGTCCACCCTGTCGTCGAGGGCTCCGGTCACGTCGACGACGCACCGACGGCGAGGAGAACAGGTGACGCGACGGCGGGCCGCGGCTGTCCCGCCCCCACCCCTGGTGGCGACCGTGCAGCGCCTGCAACGCGAGCTGGACGCGCTGCGCCGGGAGCGGCGCGCCCACGCGGTGGTGGAGCAGGCCACCGGTCTGCTGATCGCCCGGCAGGGCTGCTCGCCGGAGGAGGCGTTCGCGCAGCTGCGGCGAATCTCCCAGCACAGCAACATCCGGCTGGTGGACGTGGCCGCCGGGTTGCTCGGCGCCGCCGCTCCGCCGCCCTCGGCCCCGCCGCCCCCGCCCGAGCCGTTCCGGCCGGAGCGCTACCTGCACCCGCCTGTGCCCTGGCCGGAGCCGGACACCGGCGCTTCGGCGCCGCTGACCGGGGAGGCCGCCGCCCGCTATCACCTGGCCCGGGCCGCCATGGCGACCGCCAGCGACGCGAACGCGCTGGCCGAGACGCTGGCGGGGGCGGTACGCCACCTGGGCGCCGACTCGACCCTGCTCGGTCTGCTCGAACCGGACGGCGCGGTCCGGCTGGTCGGCTCGTACGGCCTGCCGCCGTCCGTGGCGAGCCTGTGGCAGCGCGCCCCCGGCACGGTCAACATGGCGCTGCTGCGCGCCGCGGTGGACGGCAACCCGCTCTGGCTGACCCGGGACGAGGCCCGCCGCCGGGGCTACGACTTCATCGGCGGCGCAGCGGTGCGGGTCTGCCTTCCGCTGCGCCGGGCGGGCCGCACGATGGGGGTGGCCGCGATCAGCTGGGACAGCCACCGGAACCTCGACGACGGGCAACGGGCGTACCTGAGCGCGCTCGCCGAGGTCGCCGGCCGCCGGTTGTCGGCGCTGTCCGGGGGAGTCGGGGACGTGCCGGCCGCCCACTGGCTGGAGGCGGTGCTCGACGTGCTGCCCGGATCGGTGGCGTGGTGGTCCCCGGTGCGCGACGACGACGCGGCGGTCGTCGACTTCCGCCTCGACCGGTGCGGCCCGGACGCGACCGACGGCGCGGAGCGCGGCCGGGCGGCGCTCACCGGCCTCCGGCTGCTCGAACTCCACCCGTCGGCGGCCGACGACGGCATCGTCGCCGGGTGCGCCCGCGCCCTGCGCGACGGGCGTCCCTTCCACTGGGGCCCGGGTCAGGTGTGGCGGGCCGGCGGCGCCAGGCCGAACCGGGTGCTGTTCAGCCTGCGCGCCGTTCCGTTCGGCGACGGGCTGCTCGCCAGCTGGCACTACCACGACGAGCAGCGACGGGCCGCGGACCGCACGGCCCGGCTGGAGCGGGCCGGTGACGTCGGCTGGGTCGAGTGGGACCTCGCCGGAGGTGGGGTCGCCTGGTCGTCGGGCGCGTACCGGGTGCTCGGCCGCGATCCGGCCGACGGCCCGCTGCCGCTGGGCGCGCTGCACCGCTGGGCGACGCCGCCGGACGCACCCCGGGTGCGGGCGGCGCTGCGCGCCCTGGTCGAGCGGGCCGAGCCGGCCGAACTGGAGTTCACCGTGCGTCGGCGCGGTGCGGCGTGGCCGGTGCGGCTCGTCGCCGAGCCCGTCGTGGACCCGGACGGCCGGGTGGTCGAGGTGCACGGCGCGGTGGCCCGCCGCTGACCTTCGCGCGACGTGCCGCCGAACTCACCCCGCCACCTAGGACGGGTACGCCGCCGGTCGAGGTTTACGGCCCGGCCCGGCCGGACATCGCCTCCGCGCAGGGGAGGGGGAGCGGATGGACCTGTGGACGGCGCCCGGGCCGGTCGAGGTGGTGGGGCCGGTCCGCCGGCCGGTGCGCGGCTCGGCGCTGGCGCGGCTACTGCGTACCACCGACGCCAAGCAGATCGGCATTCTCTATCTGACCACGGCGTTCGGCTTCTTCCTGGTGGGCGGGCTGCTGGCGTTGGTCATGCGGGCCGAGCTGGCCCGCCCCGGGATGCAGCTACTCTCCCCGGAGCAGTACAACCAGATGTTCACCATGCACGGCACGATCATGCTGCTGCTGTTCGCCACCCCGATCGTGTTCGCCTTCGCGAACTACCTGGTGCCGTTGCAGATCGGCGCGCCGGACGTGGCGTTTCCCCGGCTCAACGCATTCGCCTACTGGCTCTACCTGTTCGGCGGGCTGCTGGTGCTGGGCGGGTTCGCCACCCCCGGCGGCGCGGCCGACTTCGGTTGGACCGCCTACCAGCCGCTCGCCGGCCCGGCGCACTCGCCGGGCGTCGGCGCCAACCTGTGGGCGGTCGGCCTGGTGATCTCCGGACTGGGCACCATCCTCGGCGCGGTCAACCTGATCACCACCGTGATCACGTTGCGCGCCCCCGGCATGACCATGTTCCGGATGCCGATCCTCACCTGGAACATCCTGGTCACCGCCGTGCTGGTGATCCTGGTGTTTCCGCTGCTGGCCGCCGCGTTGCTCGCGGCGCTGGCCGACCGGCAGCTCGGCGCGCACGTGTACGACCCGGCCACCGGTGGGCCGATGCTGTGGCAGCACCTGTTCTGGTTCTTCGGGCATCCCGAGGTCTACATCGTCGCGCTGCCGTTCTTCGGCATCATCACCGAGATCATTCCCGTGTTCTCCCGGAAGCCGGTCTTCGGCTACCGCGGCCTGGTCGGCGCGACCCTGGGCATCGCGGCGCTGTCGATGAGCGTGTGGGCGCACCACATGTTCGCCACCGGCCAGGTGCTGCTGCCGTTCTTCAGCTTCCTGAGCTACCTGATCGCGGTGCCCACCGGGATCAAGTTCTTCAACTGGATCGGCACCATGTGGCGGGGCCAGCTCACCTTCGAGACGCCGATGCTGTTCGCGCTCGGCTTCCTGGTCACGTTCCTGCTCGGGGGCCTGACCGGGGTGCTGCTGGCCAGTCCGCCTGTCGACTTCCACGTGCACGACTCGTACTTCGTGGTGGCGCACTTCCACTACGTGCTCTTCGGCACCATCGTGTTCGCCGTCTTCGGCGGCATCTACTTCTGGTTCCCGAAGATGTTCGGCCGGATGCTCGACGAGCGGCTCGGTAAGATCCACTTCTGGCTGACCATGATCGGCTTCCACACCACGTTCCTGGTGCAGCACTGGCTCGGCGCCGAAGGCATGCCCCGCCGGTACGCCGACTACCTGGCCCAGGACGGCTTCACCGCGCTGAACACGGTCTCCACGATCGGATCGTTCGTGCTCGGCGTCTCCACGCTGCCGTTCCTGTGGAACGTCTGGCGCTCCTACCGGTTCGGTCCCGTCGTGCACGAGCCGGACCCGTGGGGCCATGGTCTCTCACTGGAGTGGGTGACGTCCTCGCCGCCGCCGCTGCGCAACTTCGACCGGATGCCCCGCATCCGCTCCGAGCGACCCGCGTACGACCTGCGGCAGGAACGGGCCGCGGGGGCGCTGCCCGGACCGCGCCCCGCGGCGGACTGACCGATACCGGGCGGGAACGCCGGCGGGCTGGCAGGGTGGAGGCACCGATTCGGGAAGGAGCAGGACGGATGGAACGGTACGCGCCGGTGCTGGCCATGCTCGGGCTGGCCGTCGCCGGAGTGGGCACCCTGTACCTGGCGCACCTGCGCACGGCGGTGGCCGCCACGCCGTCGACCGTCGCGGCGTTCCGGTCCGGGCTGCCGCCCGCGGAGCACGCCGTCTCCCGGTTCCACGTCCGCTGGTACGCGGTCAGCCTGCTCTTTCTCGCCTTCGACGTGGAGATGCTGTTCATGTACCCGTGGGCGGTGGTGGTCGCCGACGTCGGCACGCCCGCCGTGGCGGAGATGTTCGTCTTCCTCGCCCTGCTGATGGCCGGCGTCGTCTACGCCTGGCGGGAGGGCGCGCTGCGGTGGGCCTGACCGGTGACCTCCTGGCCCGCTGGGCGGCCCGCCGGCCGCATCCGCTGGTCGTGGCCGCGCCCGGCGCCACCGTCGCCCGCCTGGCCGTGGAGGCGCACGCCGACCGGGCCGGATGGCCGCTCGCGCTGTCCCCGGCGGACGCCGACCTGCTGGTGGTGGTCGGCGAACCGGGGTCCGAACTGGTGGCGGCGGTCGAGCGGGCGTGGGCCCAGTTCCCCGGTCCCCGGGCGCGGGCTCGGGTCACCGACCCGGCCGGCGTGGCGTCCGCGCTGCACGCGGCCGTCGCCCGGCTGACCGGGACCGACAGCGAGCCGGCGGACCCCGGGCCGGAGGCGGGCGGCGGGCAGCACGACGGCGGGTCGGGATCGTCCGGCCACGGTGACCACGACGGGATGTCCATGCCGGGCGGCCTGATGATGGCCGAGCGGGCCGAGGACCGCGATGGGCTGAAACTGGACGTGCTGCACCTGGCGCTCGGCCCGGTGCTCGCGGACTGGCCGGCCGGCCTGGTCGTGGAGCTGGCCGTGCAGGGCGACGTGGTGCGGTCGGCGGACGCCCGGGTGCTGCCCCCGGCCGATCCCGCGGCGGTGCGACCGTACCCGGACCTGGACCATCCCGAGCTGCGCCGACGCCGGCAGGCGGTGGCCCATCTCGACGCCCTGGGCCGGCTCTGGGCGGTGGCGGGCTGGCCGGCCGGCGCGGTCGCCGCGCGTCGGCTGCGCGACGCGCTCGTCGACCACGTCCCGCTCACGGTGGCGTACGCCGGTTTCCGGGCGCTGGCCCGGCGGGCCCGGCGCTCGCGGGCGTTGCGTCGCGCCACGGACGGCCTGGGCGTGCTGCCCGAGGTGGCGGCGGGGCGTGCGGGGCTGGCCGGTCCGGCGGCGGTGTGCGGCGATGCGACCGACCGGTGGCGGCGCCGGCTGGCCGAGACGGACCGGCTGCTGGCCGGCGGTGACCCGGCCGCGCCGGAGCCGGACGCGGCGGCGGTGCTGGCGGTGGCCGCCCGGCTGACGATCGGGCTCGACCTGGCCGCGGCCCGGGTGGTGCTGGCCTCGTTCGACCCCGACCCGGACGCGGTGGTGGCCGCGGGGGTGCGGTCGTGACCGCCGGTCCGTGGTGGGGTGTGCTACCGGCCGCCGGGGTGCTGCTCGGCCTCGCGCTGGCCGCCGCGGTGCTGGCGGGGCTGCTGGACCCGGCCGGCGGCCCGACGGTCGCGTACCGGGCCGGACGGCCGCTGTGGGAGACCGCCCGGTTGCTGCGGCAGCGGCGGCGAACGGTGACGGCGGCGGACCTGCTGCTGTGGCGGCTCGGGCTGGCCGGGCCGCTGGTGGTGGCGCTGCTGATGGTCGTGGTGGTGCCGTTGGGCGACCGGGTGGTGGCCGACCTGCCGGTCGGGGTGGTCTGGTTCAACGCGATGGACGTGTTGCTCTGGGCGGCGGCGTGGCTCGCCGGGTGGGGGAGCAACAGTGGGTACGGCCTGGTCGGCGGCTACCGGTTCCTGGCGCAGGCGCTCGGCTACGAACTGCCGCTGATGTTCGCGCTGACCGCCCCGGCGGTGGCGGCCGGCAGCCTCCGGATCGCCGACGTGGTGGCGGCGCAGCGGGAGCTGTGGTTCGTGGGGTGGATGCCGGTGGCGTTCCTGGTCCTGCTCGGCGCGGCGCTCGCGTTCAGCATGTCCGGGCCGTTCGCCTATCCGAACGGGCGGGACGTGGCCGGTGGCGTGCTGGCCGAGCCGTCCGGCGTGGACCGGCTGGTCCTGCTCGCCGGCCGCTACGCGGTGCTGGTGGCGGGCGCGGCCACGGCGGTGGCGCTCTTCCTCGGCGGCGGGTCGGGGCCGCTGCTGCCGGCGTGGCTGTGGAGCGTGGCGAAGACGCTGGCCGTGCTGGCCGTCCTGGTGGCGCTGCGCGGTCGGGTGCCGGTGCTGCGGGCGGACCGGCTGATGCGCGTGGCCTGGCTGGTGGTGCTGCCCGCCACGCTGGCGCAGGTGCTCGTGGTGGCCGTGCTCGTGGTGGGGAGGGGATGAGGTGGCCGTCGTCGTCTTCGTCGTGCTGGCCGTCGTCGCCGTGGCGTCCGGTGTCGCGGTGTTCACGGTGGACTCGATGGCCCGGGCGACGTTCGCGCTGGCGCTGTCGTTCGTCGCGGTCGGTGGCGAGCTGCTCCTGCTCGACCTGGGCTACCTGGGCGTGGTGACGGTCCTGATGATGGTCATGGAGATGGCGATCATGGCGGTCTTCATGGTCATGTTCATGATGAACCCGGCCGGTCTGATGCCGATGTCGATGCTGCACAACCGGCGCGGCGCGCTGGCGGTCTCGGTCGGGGTCTTCGTCGTGCTGGCCGCCGGATCGGTGCTGGTGCCGTGGCCCAGCCGCCGTGGCGAGCCGCCCGCCGACCCGACCCGGGCCCTGGGCGAGGCGGTCATGGGTTCGAAGATGCTGGTCATGATGGCGGTCTCGGCGGTGCTGTTCGCCACCATGGTCGCCGCGCTGGTGCTCGCCACCGCCCGTGGCCGCTACGACCGCGCGGAATCCCCGGAGCGGCCGTGACGCTGCCGATGTTCCTGCTGCTCGCCTCCGCGCTGTTCAGCGTCGGCCTGTACGGCGCGTTGAGCCAGCAGGCGGTCGTGATGGTGATGATGGGCCTCGAACTCATGATCAACGGGGTGATCGTGGCCGCCGCGGCCCTCTGGTGGTTCCTCGCCCCGCAGCAGCCCGACGGGCAGGTGCTGGTGCTGGTGGTGATCGCCGCGATGACCGTGGAGATGGCGATGGGCTTCGCCGTGGTGACCCTGCTGTTCCGGTCGGGCGACGCCGACATGACCGACATGGCGGGGGAGCTGCGGGGATGAGCGCCGCGTTGTGGGCCCTGGTCGTCCTCCCGGCCGCCGCCGGAGGGACGCTGCTGCTCGGCGGGCGGCGGGCCGACCGGGTCGCGCCGGCGCTGGCGCTTGCTGTGGCCGCGCTTGTCACCGCCCTGGCCGCGACGGTGGCGCTGACCCGGCCGTCCGTCGACGCGCCGTTTCTGGCCGGCGCGCGGTGGGGGCTGTCCGTCGACGGGCTCGCCGCGCTCGTCGTCCCGGCGGTGGCCGCCGTGGCGCTGCTGGTGCTGGCGTACGCCGCCGCCGAGATCCGCTCCGACCGGTCCCGGTTCCACGGGCTGATGCTGGTCTTCCTCGCCGCGGTGCTGCTCACCGCCACCGCGACGACGCTGCCCGTGCTGCTGCTGGGCTGGGAGATCATGGGCGCGATGTCGTACGCGCTGATCGCGTTCCACTGGCGACGCGACGACGCGGTCGCGGCGGGCGGCACCGCGTTCCTCACCACCCGCGTCGGCGACCTCGGGCTCTACCTGGCCGCCGGGGCCGGACTGGCCGGCGGCACCCTCAACCTGACCGGGCTCGCCGCGCTGCCGACCGGCTGGCGGGACCTGGCCGCCGCCGGCGTGCTGGCCGCCGGATTCGGCAAGGCGGCCCAACTGCCGTTCTCGTTCTGGCTGTCCCGGGCCATGCTCGGCCCGAGCCCGGTCAGCGCGCTGCTGCACTCGGCCGCCATGGTGGCGATGGGCGGCTACCTGCTCGTCCGCGTGCACCCGTTGCTCGTGGCGACCGGCTGGGCGGTGGACGTGGCCGCCTGGGGCGGCGCGCTGACCGCCCTGGCACTCGGCGCGGTCGCGCTCGCCCAGACCGACCTGAAGCAACTGCTGGCCGCGTCCACCAGCGCCCAGCTCGGGTACGTGGTGCTGGGCGCCGCCGTCGCCCCGGCCGGCGCGGTCGCGCACCTGATCGGCCACGCGGCCACCAAGGCGCTGCTCTTCCTCGCCGCCGGGGCGTGGCTGACCGCGCTCGGCACCCGCCGGCTCTCCGCGCTGCGCGGCGCGGGCCGCCGCCGCCCGCTGGTGGGGGCCGTCTTCGCGGTGGGCGCCCTGGCGCTGGCCGGGGTGCCGCCGCTGGCGCTGTGGGCCACCAAGGACGAGGTGCTCGCCGGCGCCCGCGAGCGGTCCCCGGTGCTCTACCTGGTCGGCCTGGCCGGCGCGCTGCTCGCGGCCCTCTACGCCGGCCGGGCGCTCGCGGTGGTGCTGCGCCCGGTGCCGCCCGGCGCCGAGGCCGGGTACGACACCGAACGCGCCGGCACCCGCGAGGTGACCGCCGGGCAGCGGGTGCCGCTGGTGCCGCTGGCGGTGGGCGCGGCCGTGCTCGGCGCGCTGGCGCTCCCGCCGCTGTCGGGTGCGGTGGCCGGTGCCGTCGGAGCCGGTGCGGCGCCCCCGGTCCGGGGCGCCGACCTGGCCCTGTCCGGCCTGCTCGCGGTTGCCGGGGTGACGCTGGCGGTCGCCGCGCCGACCCGGCTGCCGGCCCCGGCCTGGGCCCGGGCCTGGCTGGGGCTCGATTCGGCGGCCCGGCTGCTGGTGGTCCGGCCGACGCTCGCGCTGGCCCGCGGGCTGGCCCGGTTCGACGACCGGGTGCTCGACCGGGCCGTGCACGCCGTGCCGAACGCGGCCCTCGGTGCGGCCCGGGGGCTGGCCCGGTTCGACGACGCCGTCCTTGGCCGGGGGGTCACCACGGTGCCGGTCCTGACCCGGCGGGCGGCGGAGGCCCTGGCCCGGGTGGACGACCACGGGGTGCACGCGGTGGTGCGCCGGCTCGCCCGGGCGGCCCGCCGGCTCGGCGTGCTGGCCCGCCGGCCGCAGACCGGCCTGGTCCACCAGTACTACGTCCAGGTGGTGCTCGTGCTGGGCGCCGCCGTGCTGATCCTGCTGCTGGCGAGGTGACCCGTGCTGTCCCTGATCGTCTTCACGCCGCTGGCCGTGGCCGTGCTCCTGCTGTGCTGGCGTGGCCTGCCGGCGCGGGCGGTGTCGTGGCTCTGGATCGCGGTCACCGGCGTCGAGGTGGCCGCGGTGTCGGCCCTGTGGTGGGCGTACCCGGGGCAGGGTTTCGCGTACGAGGTGGACCGGCAGTGGATTCCGGGCGCCGGGGCGGGCTACCACGTCGGGGTGGACGGGTTGTCGCTGCCGCTGCTCGCGCTCACCACAGTCGTCTTCGCCGCCTGCGCGGTCTACTCGCTGCGTCGCCAGCCCCGGCCGCGGCAGTTCGCCGCGCTCTTCCTCGCCCTCCAGACCACCTGCCTCGGGCTGTTCGTCTCGCTCGACCTGATCCTGTTCTTCGTCTTCTTCGACCTGTCCATCGTGGGCATGTACGCGGTGATCGCCGGCTGGGGGCACGGCCCGCAGGCCCGCCGCTCGGCGCTGACGTTCTTCCTCTACACGTTCCTCGGCTCGCTGGCGCTGCTGCTGGGCTTCATCGGCCTCTACGTCGCCGCCGCGCCGCACACCTTCGACATGGTGGCGTTGACCCGTGATCCGCCGACACAGGGCGTGGCCGGCGCGCTGGTGCTGCTGGCGGTGCTGTTGGGGCTGGCGATCAAGACGCCGACGTTCCCGTTCCACACCTGGTTGCCGCCGGCGCACACCGACGCCCCGGCCGCCGGTTCGGCGGTGCTGGCCGGGATCCTGCTCAAGATGGGCACCTACGGGTTCGTCCGGATCGCCATGCCGATGCTGCCCGACGCCTGGCGGCGCTACGCCTGGGTGATCGTCGTGGTCGGCGTGGTGAGCGTGCTCTACGGGGCGCTGGTGGCGCTCGCCCAGACCAACTTCAAGCGGATGATCGCGTACACCTCGGTCAACCACATGGGGTACGTGGTGCTGGCTGTCGGCGCGGCCGGCCTCGTCGCCGGCTCGGACGCGCAGGCCCGCGCGGTCGCGGTGACCGGCGCGGTCACCCAGATGGTCAGCCACGGGCTCATCACGTCGGCGTTGTTCCTGCTCGCCGGCGTCCTCTATGACCGGGGCGGCACCTACCGGATGGACGCCTACGGCGGGCTGGCCGGCGACACCCCCCGGTTCGCCGCGCTGACCGCGGTGGCCGCGTTCGCCAGCCTCGGCCTGCCCGGCTTCTCCGGGTTCATCGCCGAGTTCCAGATCTTCGCCGGCAGCCTGGGCTCCGCGCCGGTGGCGGTGGCGTTCGCGCTGCCCGGCATCCTGGTCACCGCCGCGCTGTTCCTGTGGGCGCTGCACCGGGTCTTCCTCGGCCCGGCCCGGCACCGCCTGTCCGCGACCGCCGACGTGACCGCCGCCGAGACCGCCGCGGTGCTGCCGCTGCTGGCGCTCTCCCTGCTGATCGGCGTGTTCCCCCGGCTGCTGCTGGACGTGGTGGAACCCGCCGCGCGGGCGGTCACCGAGCTGGTGGCCCGGTGAACGAGCGTCCGCTCGCCCTGCTGCCGGAGCTGCTCCTGCTGGCCGGTGCGGTCACCACGCTGCTCACCGGCGCGTTCCTGCCCCGGCGCCGGCAGTGGGTGGCCCGGCTGGTCGCCGCCGGGGCGATGCTCGCGGCCATGGTCGCCACCCTGCCCGCCGTGGGCGAGCGCACCACCGTGTACGCGCACAGCTACGCCCTCGACGCGGGCACCACCGCCGCCCGGCTGCTGATCCCGCTGGCCGGGCTGCTGGTGGTCGGGATCGCCGCCGGCCGGGTCGCCGGCAACCGGCGGGAGACCGAGTTCTACGTGCTGACGCTGCTCGCCGTGCTCGGCGCGGTGCTGCTCGCCGGCGCGTCGGACCTGCTGCTGCTCGCCGTGGCGTACCTGCTGTCGTCGGTGCCGCTGGCCGGGCTGGCCGGTTGGGGCCGGGACCGGCGGGGCGCCGAGGCGGCGCTCAAGGTCTATCTGATGGGCGCGCTGGCCGGCGTCGGCCTGCTGGCCGGCGCGGCGCTGCTGACCGCGCTCGGCGGCGGGACGAGCGACTACGACGGGCTGGCGACCGGCCTGGCCGGGGCGCCGTCCGCCGCCGTCGCGGTCGGGGTGGTCGGGGTGCTCGCCGGTCTGCTGTTCAAGATCGGCGCGGTGCCGGGGCACTTCTGGGTGCCCGACGCGGTGCAGGGCGCCTCGGTCCCGGCCGGCGCGCTGCTGACCACCGTTCCGAAGCTCGGCGGCCTGCTCGCGGCGTACCGGCTGTTCGCCGTGGCGGTGCCCGCCGACCTGGTGGACTGGCCGCTGCTGGTGGCGGTGCTCGCCGCGGTCACCATGACGCTGGGCAACTTCGCCGCGTTCGGCCAGGCGGACCCGCGCCGGCTGCTCGCCTACTCCACCGTGGCGCAGGTGGGCTACCTGCTGATGGCCGTCGCGGTCGCCGGCCGCGCCGAGCGCGCGCTGCCCGCCCTGCTGGTCTACCTCGCCGGGTACGCGGTGACGAACCTGGGCGCGTTCGCGGTGCTGGCCGCCGAACCGCACGACACCCTCGACGGCTACCGCGGGCTGGCCCGCCGCCGGCCCTGGCTCGCCGGGGCGCTGGCGATCTGCCTGCTGGGTCTCGTCGGCACGCCGCCGACGGCGGTCTTCGCCGGCAAGCTCACGGTGTTCACCGCCGCCTGGGACGGCGGGCTGGCCTGGCTGGTGGTGGTCGCCGCGGTCAACACCGTCGCGAGTCTCTTCTACTACCTGCGCTGGCTGGCCCCGGCGCTGTCCCTGCCGTCCGGTCCGGCTCCGCTGCCGTCCCGGTCGGCGGCCGGACCGCGGGTGGTGGCGGTGGCGACCGGGGTGGCGGCGCTTCTCGGCGCGGCCGGGGCCCTTCCGCTGGCCGGTCTGGTCGAGCAGACGCTGCAACGGTGACGTTTCGTCGACGGATCCGTCACCTTGTCGGTGGACCTCCGGTCCCGGTTAACCGAGACCGGAGCGGGTAGCGCTAGCCGACGGGTGCTCGCCGGGGCGAATCGGACCGGAACGGGGTGGCGGTGACGGAGTTCGCGATCTACGTCGCCGCGCTGGGCGCGGTGGCGGTCCTCGCCGTGCTGTCCAACCGGCTCGCCGACCGGCTGCGGCTGCCCGCGCCGGCGCTGTTCCTGTTCGCCGCCGCGATCGTCTCCGACCTGTTCCCGAAGCTGAACGAGCTGTCCCTGTACACGGTCCGGCACCTGGTCGAGATCGCGCTGGTGCTGGTGCTGTTCAGCGGCGGGATGAGCATGGGCTGGCGGCGGCTGCGGCCGTCGCTCGGCCCGGTGGCGCTGGTGGGCGTGGCCGGCACGCTGCTGACCGCCGGTGCGCTGGCCCTGGTGCTGCACTGGGTGTTCGGCTTCGACTGGCTCGCCGCGCTGCTGGTCGGCACCGCGCTGTCGCCGACCGACCCGGCCGCGGTGTTCTCGGTGCTGGGACGGCGGACCGTGGTGGGGCGCAGCGGCACCATCCTGGAGGGCGAGTCGGGCGCCAACGATCCCGTCGGGATCGCGCTGATGGTGAGCCTGCTCGCCGCCGGGACCGCCGGCGGGTGGTCGGCCGTCGCCTCCGGGGCGGGGGAGTTCGCGCTGCAACTGGTGGTCGGTTCGGTGATCGGGTTGGCCGGTGGGTGGCTCATCCTGCAGTTGATGCGTCGGGTGTCGCTGCCGGACGAGAGTCTCTACCCGCTCCAGGTGCTGTTCGCCGCGGTGTCGATCTACGGCGTGGCGACGCTGGCCCGGGGCTCCGGCTTCCTCGCGGTGTTCCTCGCCGGCATCGTCGTCGGCGACGCCCACGCGCCGTTCAAACGGGAGATCCAGCGCTTCCATGGCGCGCTGGCCAGCCTCGGCGAGATTCTGGCCTTCGGCCTGCTCGGCCTGATCGTGTCGTTGCGCAGCATGGTGAGCGAGCGGGCCTGGCTCACCGGCCTGGCGCTGGCCGTGCTGCTCACCTTCGTGATCCGGCCGATCGTGGTCGGTGGCTTGCTCAGCACGGTCCGGCTGCGCTGGGGTGAGCGGATCTTCGTGGTCTGGTCCGGGCTCAAGGGCGCGGTGCCGATCCTGCTGGGCACGTTCATCCTCACCGCCGACCTGGCGCAGGACCTGCGGCTGTTCGACATCGTCTTCGCCGTGGTCGCGTTCTCGATCGTGGTGCAGGGCGGGCTGGTCCCGCTCGTGGCCCGCTGGTGCCGGGTGCCGATGCGCAGCATCCCGCTGCAACCGTGGGCCGTCGGCATCCGGGTGCGGGGTGAGCCGGTCGGGCTGCGCCGCTACACGGTCGCGTCCGGCGCCCCGGCCGACGGCCGGCCGCTGTTCGAGCTGAGTCGCGACGAGGGGGTGTGGGTGAGCCTGGTCAGCCGCGACGGCGCGCAGGTCCGGCTCGGACGGGCGACGGTGCTGCGGGCCGGCGACGAGGTGCTGGTGGCCGGCGGCGAACAACCCGCCGCGGAGCGGGTCTTCACCGCTGGGGACGAGTGAGGGTTTCGTCGTCGTCGCGCCGGGTAGCCGGCGGATCTCGGGGAAGGGGGTGGGCCGTGGACCGCGGCAAGCTCGGTGACGTGGTGGTGGGGGCCGCGGGTGACGTGGCCGGCAGCGTGGTGGACCCGAGGGCGGGCCTGGGCAGGCTCCGTTCCGCGGTCACGTCTCGCGGGGTGACGACGCTGACCGTCGGTGCGCTCCTCGGCTATCTCGCGGCCAGGTCGGTGCGCCAGCGCTGAGTTCCGGCGGCCGGTGATGGACGCCGTCTCCGCTCTCGTCGGGCACCCGGGCTGGCTGGTCTGGGTGGCGGTGAAGGCGTTCCTGCTCTACCTGACCGCCGTGCTGGCGATGCGCCTCGGTGGTCGGCGGACGCTGGCCGAGTTGTCGGCGTACGACTTCGTGGCCGCCGTCGCGGTGGGCGCGATCGTCGGACGGTTGCCCAGCGCCCCGGACGGCAGCTACCTGTCCGGGGTGGCGACCCTGCTGGCCATCCTCGCCGCCCACGCGTTGATCACCTGGGTTCGCCTGCGGCCGGGTGGGCGACGGCTGATCGAGAAGGGCCCGGTGGTGGTGGTCGCCCGGGGTCGGGTGCTCACCGGCAACCTGCACCGCGCCGGGTTGACCCGGGCCGACCTGCTGGCCCTGCTGCGCGAGCACGGCATCGCCGAGGTGGACGTCGTGCACCTGGCGGTGCTGGAAGGGCGCGGACGACTGTCGGTACTGCCCCGGTCCGGACCAGGCGGCTGACTGCCGTGACGAAGCACGGCTCCGGATTGGTTTGCGGTGGCGGAGGCCGGGTAGCCGCCGCCCTGTCCCGCCCTGGTGCGCCGTGTCCGGTACGGCCGGTGTGGTGCACGAGGACGGGGTGAACCCCGGAAGAGGAGGACGACGTGCAGGAGATCGTGGGCGAGAGCCTGGCCCGACGCCTGGTGGAGTGGGGGGTCGACACCGTGTTCGGCCTGCCCGGCGACGGCATCAACGGCCTGATGGAGGGCTTCCGCCGGCAGCGGGAGAAGCTGCGCTTCGTGCTGGTGCACCACGAGGAGGCGGCGGCGTTCATGGCCACCGGCTACGCCAAGGCCACCGGCCGGCTCGGGGTCTGCTGCGCCACCTCCGGCCCGGGGGCGATCCACCTGCTCAACGGGCTCTACGACGCCAAGCTCGACCACGTGCCGGTGCTGGCCATCACCGGCATGCAGGAGACCTCGGTGCTGGGCGCGCACTACCAGCAGGAGGTGCACACCACCCAGCTCTACCAGGACGTCGCCTCCTACAACCTGATGGTCACCAACCCGCAGCAGATGCCGGCGGTGGTGGACCTGGCGATCCGTGACGCGATGAGCAAGCGGACCGTGGCGCACCTGACCTTCCCCAACGACGTGCAGGTGGCGCCGGCCTCCGACGACCCGTACCGGCACGTGAGCCCGGGCAAGCCGCCGATGAGCGCGACCACGGTGTCGTACCCGCAACTGCCGGCGGACCCACGGGAGCTGGCGAAGGCGGCCGAGGTGCTCCGGGCCGGGCGGAAGGTGGCCATGCTGGTCGGCGTGGGCGCGCGCGGTGCCCGCGAGCAGGTGCTGGCGGTGGCCGAGGCCCTGGCCAGCCCGATCGTCAAGACGCTGCCCGGCAAACTGGTGGTGCCGGACGACCACCCGCTGACCACCGGCGGGCTCGGCCTGCTCGGCACCGCGCCGAGCGAGGAGCTGATGGAGGAGTGCGACACCCTGCTGATGGTGGGCACCTCGTTCCCGTACGGGAAGTACCTGCCCGGCCCGGGGCAGGCGAAGGTGGTGCAGATCGACGTCGACCCCAGCCTGATCGGGATGCGGCTGCCCGTCGAGGCGCCGGTCTGCGCGGACGCCCGGCTGGCGCTGCGGGACCTGCTGCCGATGCTCGACCACGGCCCGGACCGGTCGTTCCTGAAGAAGTACCAGGGCAAGATGAACGACTGGCGGTCGGAGATGACCAGCCTGGTGGATCCGGAGCGGTCGCCGATCGCGCCGCAGTATCTGATGGGCTGCGTCGACGAGGCCGCCGCCGACGACGCGATCCTGACCTGCGACTCGGGGACCATCGCCACCTGGTCGGCGCGGCACTGGACGATCCGCGGGGATCGCGAGTTCTACCTGTCGGGCAACCTGGCCACGATGGCGCCGGGCCTGCCGTACGCCATCGCCATGCAGCACGCCTACCCGGGCCGGCAGGTGATCGCGTTCGTCGGTGACGGCGGGTTCGCCATGCTGATGGCCGAGTTCCTCACCGCGGTCCGGCACGACCTGCCGGTCAAGGTGGTGATCAACAACAACAACTCGTACGGGCAGATCCTGTGGGAGCAGATCATCCTCGGCTACCCCGAGTACGCGGTGCGGCACCGGCAGCCGGAGGCGGACTTCTCCACCTGGGCGCGTGGCTGCGACGCGTTCGGGGTGAAGGTGACCGACGCGAAGGCGCTGCCGGGCGCGATCCGGGAGGCGCTCGCGCACCCCGGCCCGGCGCTCGTCGACTGCGACGTGAACCCGAACGAGCCGCCGATGCCCGGCAAGATCAAATATGACCAGGCGAAGCACTTCACCGAGGCGTTCCTGCGCGGCCAGCCGCACAAGGTCGCCACCGTGGCGTCCGTCGCCCGCGACAAGATCAACGAGCTGCGGTCATGACCGAGGTGCTGCCCGACCCGGTTCGGCGGCCACCCGAGCCGACCGACGACGTCGACCTGACCGCGCTCGCCGCCGACCTGCGGGCGGAGGTCGACGGCGAGGTCCGTTTCGACGCCGGCTCCCGCGCCGCGTACTCCACCGACGCCTCCAACTACCGCCAGGTGCCGCTCGGGGTGGTGGTGCCCCGCACGGTGGAGGCGGCGGTGGCCGCGGTGGCGGTCTGCCGCCGCCACGGCGCGCCGCTGACCTCGCGCGGCGGCGGCACCAGCCTGGCCGGCGAGTGCACCAACACCGCCGTGATCCTCGACTGGTCGAAGTACTGCCACCGGCTGCTGGAGGTCGACGAGCGGGCCGGCACCTGCCTGGTCGAACCCGGCATCGTGCTCGACGAGCTGAACGCCCAACTCGAACCGACCGGCCTGGAGTACGGGCCCCGCCCGGCCACCCACAACCACTGCACGCTCGGCGGCATGATCGGCAACAACTCCTGCGGCGCCACCGCCCAGCGCGCCGGCAAGGTGGTCGACAACGTCGTCGAGCTGGAGGTGCTGCTGCACGACGGCACCCGGATGTGGGTGGGGGAGACCAGCGACGAGGAGTACGAGCGCATCCAACGCGACGGCGGACGCCGGGCCGAGATCTACCGCCGGCTGCGGGCGTTGCGCGACGAGTACCTGGCCGACATCCGCACCCGCTACCCGCACATCCCCCGCCGGGTCTCCGGCTACAACCTGGACAGCCTGCTGCCGGAGAAGAACTTCCACGTCGCGCAGGCCCTGGTGGGCTCCGAGGGCACTTTGGTCACGGTGCTGCGGGCGCGGCTGAAGCTGATCCCCCGGGTCAAGGCCGACGCGATGGTGTTCCTCAGCTACCCGGACGTCGCGTCGGCCGGCGACGACGTGCCGCGGGTGCTGGAACACCAGCCGATCGCGCTGGAGGGCATCGACGACAAGCTCATCAGCTTCGAGCGACGCAAGAGCCTGCACCCGCACGCGTTGCACGAGTTGCCCGAGGGCGGCGCGTGGCTGATGGTGCAACTCGGCGGCGACACGCCGGAGCAGGCACGGGCCGCCGCCGACCGGCTGATCGCGGCCGTCCGCCGCGACGGCGGGCCGCGCGTGCACGAGTTCGCCGACCCGGCCGACGAGAAGCGCATGTGGGCGGTCCGCGACTCCGCGCTGGGCGCCACCGCCCACGTGCCCGACTCGGAGAACACCTGGCCCGGCTGGGAGGACTCGGCGGTCGCCCCGGACCGGCTCGGCGACTACCTGCGCGACCTCCAGGCGCTCTACCGCGAGTACGGCTACCAGCAGGCGTCCCTGTACGGGCACTTCGGGCAGGGCTGCGTGCACACCCGGATCCCGTTCCGGCTGCGCACCGCCGACGGCGTCCGCGACTTCCGCTCCTTCGTCGAACGCGCCGCCGACCTCGTGGTCTCCTACGGCGGGTCGTTCTCCGGCGAGCACGGCGACGGCCAGGCCCGCGGCGAGCTGCTGCCGAAGATGTACGGCGAGCGGCTGATCCGGGCGTTCGGCCAGTTCAAGGCGATCTTCGACCCGGACGACCGGATGAACCCGGGCAAGGTGATGCCGCCCTATCCGCTCGACAGCCACCTGCGCCTCGGCGTCGACTACGACCACGGCGGCGTACGGACCACGTTCGCCTTCCCCGACGACGGCGGCAGTTTCGGCGACGCGGTGTTGCGCTGTGTGGGCGTCGGCAAGTGCCGGCGGCACTCCGGCGGGGTGATGTGTCCGTCGTACATGGTCACCCGGGAGGAGGAGCACTCGACCCGGGGGCGCTCCCGGCTGCTGTTCGAGATGCTCGACGGCGCGGCCCGCAGCGGGACCATCGGCGACGGCTGGCGCTCCGACGCGGTCCGCGACGCGCTCGACCTCTGCCTGGCCTGCAAGGGCTGCAAGGCCGACTGCCCGGTCAACGTGGACATGGCCACCTACAAGGCCGAGTTCCTGTCCCACCACTACGCCGGCCGGCTGCGCCCCCGTGCGCACTACTCGATGGGCTGGCTGCCGCTGGTGGCCACCGTGGCTGCCCGGCTGCCCCGCACGGTCAACGCCCTCGCGCACGCCCCCGGGCTAGGCCGCCTCGCCAAGATCGTCGGTGGGATCGACCGGCGCCGGGACATCCCGCTGTTCGCGGCCGAGTCGTTCCAGCGCTGGTTCGCCCGCCGCACCCCGACCGGCGACGGTGCCCGGGGCGAGGTCGTGCTCTGGCCGGACACCTTCACCAACCACTTCCACCCGGCGGTGGCCCGCGCGGCGGTCGAGGTGCTGGAGGCCGCCGGCTGGCGGGTACGCGTACCGGACGGCCCGGTGTGCTGTGGCCTGACCTGGATCTCCACCGGCCAGCTCGACATCGCCAAACGGGTGCTGCGACGCAGCGTGGACGCGCTGCGGCCCCACCTGCGTGCCGGCACCCGGGTGGTGGGGCTGGAGCCGAGCTGCACGGCGGTGTTCCGCAGCGACGCCCACGAGCTGTTCCCGGCCGACGACGACGTCACCCGGCTGCGGGAACAGACCGTCACGCTCGCCGAGCTGCTGCACGACCACAGCCCCGGCTGGCGGCCGCCCCGGCTGGACGCGCACGCGCTGATCCAGACCCACTGTCACCACCACGCGATCCTCGGCACCGCCGCCGACCAGGCCGTGCTGCACGCGGCCGGCGTCGACGCCGAGTTCCTGGACTCCGGCTGCTGCGGCCTGGCCGGCAACTTCGGCTTCGAGCAGGGCCACCACGAGGTGTCCGAGGCGTGCGCGGAACGGGTGCTGCTGCCCGCCGTCCGGGACGCCGCCGAGACCGACGTGATCCTCGCCGACGGGTTCAGTTGCCGTACCCAGGTCGAGCAGAGCGCCTCCGACGGCCGTTCCGCGCTCCACCTGGCCGAGCTGCTGCGCGCCGCGCTGCACAACGACACCGTCCCCCGGCGGCCGGAACAGGGCTGGGGTGACCGGCCCCGGCCACCCGGCGCGCCCGCGCGCTGGGCGGCGGCCGGGCTGGTGGTGGCGGCCGGGCTGACCGCCGCGACGGCGCTGGCCCGCCGGTGGACGCGGTGACCGGCGTCGGCCTCACCGCCGAGGCGTACCGGATTCCGACCGACGCCCCGGAGGGCGACGGCACCCTCGCCTGGACCGCCACCACCCTGGTGCTGGTCCGGGCGCGCGCCGACGGGCACACCGGGATCGGCTGGACCTACGGCCCGACCGCCGTCGTCGCGGTGGTGGCGGACCTGCTCGCGCCGGTGCTCGCCGACCTCGACCCGGACGACGTGCCGGCGGCCTGGGACCGGATGCGGCGCCGGCTGCGCAACGCCGGACGGCCCGGCGTCGCCGGGCTCGCCCTGTCCGCCGCCGACTGCGCGCTGTGGGACCTGAAGGCGCGCCGGCACGACCTGCCGCTGGCCCGGCTGCTCGGCGCCGCCCGCCGGGAGGTGCCGGTCTACGGCAGCGGCGGCTTCACCACCTACGACGCCCAGCGGCAGCACCGGCAGCTCGCCGGCTGGGCGCACGAGCAGGGCATCCCCCGGGTGAAGATCAAGATCGGTGAGTCGTGCGGCACCGAGGTGCGGCGCGACCTGGAGCGGATGGCCGCCGCGCGCCGCACCATCGGCGACGACGTCGAGTTGTTCGTCGACGCCAACGGCGCGTACCAGCGCAAGCAGGCGATCCGGGTCGCGCACGCCGCCGCCGACCTCGACGTGCGCTGGTACGAGGAGCCGGTCAGCTCCGACGACCTGCCCGGCCTCGGCCTGGTCCGCGACCGGGTCGCGCCCGACGTCACGGCGGGGGAGTACGGCTACGACCTGATCTACTTCCACCGGATGGCCCCGTATGTGGACTGCCTGCAGATCGACGTCACCCGGTGCGGCGGGATCAGCGAGTTCCTCCGCGCGGCGGCGGTGGCGGATGCCGCCGGGCTCCAGGTGTCCGGGCACTGCGCGCCGCACCAGCACCTCGCGGTCGCCGCCGCCACCCCCAACCTGCGGCACCTGGAGTGGTTCCACGACCACGTCCGGATCGAGGCGATGCTCTTCGACGGCGCGCAGCCGGCCACCGGCGGCGCGGTGCCGGTGCAGCTCGACCGGCCGGGCAACGGGTTGGAGTTCCGGGCCGAGCAGGCCCAGCGGTTCCGGGTGGCGTGACATGGGTCGTCGACGAGCGCTGCGACGCGCGGTGTTGACCGGCCGTGTGGCCTGGGGAACGCTGCTGCTGCTCGCCCCCGGGGCGCTGCTGCGGCCGGTCGGCCCGACCACCGCCGCCGCGACGGCGACGCTGCGGGTGCTCGGCGTCCGTCACCTCGCCCAGGCCACGGTCACCCTCCGGTGGCCGGCACCGGGCGTGCTCGCCGCCGGCGCGGCGTTCGACGGCGCCCACGCGCTCACCGCCCTCGCCCTCGCCGCCGCCGACCGGCGGCAGCGACACGCCGCGCTAGCCGACGCCGCCGTCGCCGCCGCCTGGGCGGCGCTGGGCGCGGCCACCGCACGCCACGAGGAGGAGCCATGAGGACCGAGGAACTGCACCAGCCGACCGGCCGGGTGCTGGTTGTCGTCTGCGACAAGGGCGACGAACCGGTCACCGCCATCGCCGACGCGCTGCGCCGCCACGACCTGCGCGCCGGCCGGGTCACCGCCGTGGGCGGCTTCCAGGAGGCCGAGGTCGGCTGGTTCGACCGGGAGAAGGGCGACTACCGGCACATCCCGGTCCGCGAGCAGGTGGAGGTGCTGTCGCTGGTCGGTGACGTGGCCGCCCGCGACGGCGAGCCCGCCCTGCACGTGCACGCCGTGCTGGGCCGCTCCGACGGCAGCACCGTGGGCGGGCATTTGCTCTCGGCCCGGGTGTGGCCGACGCTGGAGGTGATCGTCACCGAGGTCGCCCCCGAACTGGCCAAACGGGTCGACCCGGAGACCGGGCTGGCGCTCATCTCCGGCCCGGGCCGGTAGGCCGGTCAGCGGCAGGGATCGACCTGGCCGAGCGTCACCGCGGTCTCCACCATCAGCGCGTGCACGAAAGCCTGGGGCAGGTTGCCGCGCAACTGGCGCTGCCGCACGTCGTACTCCTCGGTGTAGAGACCCGGCGGGCCGCAGGCGGCCCGGTTGCGTTCGAACCACCGGTTGGCGCCCACCGCGTCGCCGGCCTGCCAGGCGGCCAGCGCGGCGGCGAACCCGCACAGCAGGAACGCGCCCTCGGCGTCACCGAGCGGACGCCGGTCCGGCCGGAACCGGTAGAGATACCCGTCCCGGGCCAGGTCGGCGACGACCGCGCGGCGGGTCCGGTCGGTGCGCGGGTCCTGCGGCGGAAGCGCCCCCCGGATCCCGGGCAGCAGCAACGCGGCGTCCACCCGGTCGTCGTCGTAGGCGCGCCGCCAGTGCCCGTCCGCCGACAACCCGTGCGCGGCGGCGTCGGCCAGGATCCGGTCGGCCAGCGCCGACCAGTGCCCGGCCGAGCCCGCCGTCGCGGTACGCGCCGCCGCCCGCAGCCCCGCCACGCAGGTCAGCTTCGAGTGCGTCCACTGCCGGGGCGGCAGTTCCCAGATGCCGGAGTCCGGCTGCGACCAGCGCCGCTCGATCACCTCGGCGGTGACCCGCATCGCCCGCCGGCCGTCGCTGTCGAGCCGGTCGTGGCGCTGGGCGGCGGCCAGCACCATCAGCACCTCGCCGAACGCGTCGAGCTGGAACTGGCCGCGCACCCAGTTGCCGGTGCGGGCCCCCGCCCCCGGATAGCCGGGCAGGCCGTCCAGCTCCTGCTCCGGCGGCACCGGCCCACCGCCGACCGTGTACGCCGGCGCGAGGTCGTCGCCGTCGGCCAGCACCCGATCGGTCAGGAACGCGACCGCGTCGTCGAGCAGGTCGTAGCGGCCGACCAGCGCGGCGGCCTGGCCGGCGAAGGACTGGTCGCGGATCCAGGCGTACCGGTAGTCGTAGTTGCGGCCCGCCATCGCCCGCTCCGGCAGCGCGGTGGTGGTGGCGGCGACCATGCCGCCGTCCGGGCGGGTCATGCCGCGCAGCACCGCGTAGGCCAGCGTGGCGTCCCGGGCCGCCGGCCCGTCCAGCGACGGGACCGCCGACGCCCAGTTCTGCTCGGTGGTGCGCCACAACTCCCCGGGGGGCTCGCACGGTCGGTCGAGCGGGCCGGCGGCCAACTCCAGCACCAGGTCGTGCCGGCCGCCCGCCGGGACCGTCAGCTCACCGGCCAGGAAGCCGTGCCGGTCCGGGTGCAGCCCGCCGCCGCCCTGCAACCGCAGGTGCAGCCCGCCGGTGCGGGCGAGCCAGCGCTCGCCGTCGCGGGTCACGTCCCGCACCGGCTCCCGGCCGAAGCCGGCCCGCGGGTCCAGCACCACCCGCACCCGCGCCGGCCGGTCGAGCGCGTGGACCTGGCGCAGCAGCACCAGGCGACCCGCCTCCCCCGGGAAGACCAGCGCCTCCCGGGACTCGACGATCCCGTCGCCGGTGACCCACCGGCTGCGCCAGATCAGCGAACCAGGCTCGTAGTGCCCACCCCAGACGAACCGGTCGGCCGCCGGCGCGACCAGGTATCGGCCCGCCCCGCCGAGCAGCGCGCTGAACACCGCCGGATCGGACCAGCCGGGCGCGCACAGCCACGCGACGTCCCCGCCGGGGCCGACGAGCGCGCCCCGGTGCCCGTCGCCGAGCAGCGCGTAGTCCCGCAGCACCGCCGGCGTGGTGCCGGCGGCCGGCTGGTCGGCGCCCGCTGCGGCCATGGTGTCGCTCCTCTCGTCGGTGTCCGTGGCGTGCGGTACCCAGCCGGCCCGCCCTGACACGCGCGGGCGGCCGGAATCAACCCCGCCGGGATGACTGGGCCGGGCACCGACGGGTAGTGCGGGCAGCAGGACTCGACGACGGGAGACGAGATGGGCAGGCGGCGGCAGGACAACCAGGTGGCGGTGGTGACCGGAGCCAGCGCGGGCGTCGGCCGCGCCACGGTACGGCTGCTGGCCCGGCGCGGCATCGCGATCGCGCTGCTCGCCCGCGGGCGCGTGGGACTCGACGCCGCCGCCGAGGAGGTGCGGGCCGCCGGCAGCCGGGCCCTGCCGATCGAGGTCGACATGGCCGACCACGACCAGGTCGTCGACGCCGGCCGGCGCGTCGAGGCGGAGTTGGGCCCCATCGACCTGTGGATCAACGACGCGTTCAGCTCCGTCTTCGCGCCGTTCCAGCAGACCCGGCCCGAGGAGTTCCGCCGGGCCATGGAGGTCACCTACCTCGGTTACGTGCACGGCACCCGGGTCGCGTTGTCCCACATGACCCCCCGCGACCGGGGCACCATCGTGCAGGTCGGCTCCGCGCTGGCCTATCGGGGCATTCCCCTGCAGGCGGCCTACTGCGGGGCGAAGCACGCCATCGTCGGGTTCACCGAGTCGCTGCGCTGCGAGTTGATGCACGAGCGCAGCAACGTCACGGTGACGATGGTGCACCTGCCGGCGGTGAACACCCCGCAGTTCGACTGGCTGCTGTCCCGGCTGCCCCGGCACGCCGAGCCGGTGCCGCCGATCTACGCGCCGGAGGTGGCCGCCCGCGCGATCGTCGGCGCCGCGGACCGGCCCGGCCGGCGTGAGTACTGGGTCGGCGCCTCCACCGCGCTGACCATCCTCGGCAACCGTGTCGTACCCGGGCTGCTGGACCGCTACCTGGCCCGTACCGGCTACAAGTCCCAGCAGACCGGCCGCCCCGCCGACCACGACCGGCCGAACAACCTCTGGCATCCCCTCGACGGACCCGGCGGGCGCGACTACGGCGCGCGGGGCGACTTCTCCTCCCGGGCGTACGGCCACAGCCCGCAGGCCTGGCTCTCCCGGCACCGGGTGGGCGTGGCCGCCGGCGTGCTCGGCGCGGCGGCCGGCGTCCTCGCCTGGCGTCGCGCCTGATTCCGCCGACGGACCGACCCGCGGGGCGCGGGCGGCTGACCCGGGACGTCGTCGGCGGGGCGGCGGATCCCGGAAAGCGGGTGGCGGACCGCGGCGGCGGTTGCTAGGTTGCCGGAGGCCGTGCGAGAGACCGAGGAGGTGGTACCCGTGAACGTTTCGACATGGGTGCTCCCCCGCGGGGTCACGGTCGGGCGATAGGTCGTCCGGGAGCGCCGTTCCACGAGCACTCCCGAAAGGCACGACCATGCGATTCACCACAGAGCGGCGTCTCGACGGCGACGTCCTCGAACGCGAGATCACCCTCGGCGAGGTCCCGGGCGTCCTGTGGACGCCGGCGTCCGCGTCCGCGCCGGTCCCGCTGATCCTGCTCGGTCACCCTCCACTGGGGCTGCGCGCGATGTACCCCCGGCTGGTGGCCCGGGCCCACCGGGCCGCCGTGGACGGCTTCGCCTCGGCCACCATCGAGCTGCCCGGCAGCGGGGACCGGCCCCGGTGGGCCGCCCTCGATCAGGCTCGCGCCGACATGCGCCGGGCCGTGGCGGCGGGCGGGCCGGTCGGCGCCGAGATCGTCGACGCGCTCATCCTCCCGCTGGCGGACCGGGCGGTCCGGGAATGGCGGGCCGCCCTGGACGCCCTGCTGTCACTGCCCGAGATCGGTGGCCCGGTCGGCTACGCGGGGGGTGTGATCTCCATCGGCGTCCGGCTCGCGGTGGCCGAGCCCCGCATCGTGGCCGCCGGCCTCTTCGCCGGGAGTTTCGTGCCGCGCGTCGTGTTCGAGGAGGCCCGGCAGGTCACCATTCCGCTGCACGTCCTGCTGCAGTGGGACGACGAGGGGAACGACCGGCAGGCGGCCCTGGAGCTGTTCGACGCCTTCGGCTCCAGGGAGAAGACGCTGCACGCCAACATGGGTGGACACACGGGTGTGCCGCCGTTCGCCGGGGAGGACGCGGCCGGATTCTTCGCCCGGCACCTACGTCCGCCGGGCGACGACCGCCACCGCTGACGGCGGCGCGGGCGTGAGGCGCCGCCGGCGGGGCATCCGCGGTTCTTCCGGGATCGTCCCCGGCCGGCGGCGTCCGGCCGGTCCGGCGGAGACGGTGATCACCTGCGTGCCGACGGTGTGTCGGGTCTTCACGGCCGCCCCCGGCGGCTGAGCAACTCCTGGAGGTCGGGGAGCCGGCCGAACATGTCGGGCAGGCCACGCAGGCCGTCGCGTACCGAGCGGTGCGACAGCGCGAGATCGGGGCCGCCGCCCGGCTCGACGCCGGCGAGGCAGCGCCTGACGTTCCACCTCGTGTGCCCGAGCCAACCGCCGATCATGAAGACGAACCAGCTCGGGCCCGGCGGTGGCAGTGCCGCGCCGGCGGAGACGTAGCCGTCGAGGACCGAGCGGAAGACGGCCGGCCTGACGTCGTCGAAGCCGGGGCCCTTCGCGAGGCTCAGCGCCGTCGAGCCGAGCTCGCCGGACAGGTCGAGCAGCCCGGACAGCTCCCAGTCGAGCACCACCGGACGGCCGTGGCGGGCGAGCAGGTTCCACGGCTGCACGTCCCGGTGGGTCAGCACCACCGGCCCCGGTCGTTCGCAGGTGTCGACGAGGTCGGCGATCGCGAGCAACGTCCCGACCTGGGCGGCGAGCTCCTCGGCCCACGGTTGTCCGGTCGCCGCCGCCCGCGCCGCGAGGTCGGGCCAGTCCCGTGGCGTCGGTTCCTCGCCCGGCGGCCGGGGCCAGTCGACGTCGAGCGTGTGGAGGCGGGCGAGGATCTCACCGATCTCGAACGCGTACGCCTCGGACACCGGCGCCTCGGGCACGCGCTCGCCGTCGACCCAGCGGTGAACGAGCGTGCGGTGGTCGGCCGAGATCGGCTCCGGCATCGGGATGCCGGCGGCGAAGGTGGCCCGTTCGAACCGGAACACGTCCGCGGCGGGGTACGTCGAGCGGCGGTCGGCGAGGTTCATCTCCTTCACCGCGAACGACCCCTGGTCGGTGTCGAGGCGGTAGGTCCGGTTGGCGAACCCGCCGTGGACGCGGGTCATCGCTCCGGTCGGCGTGCCGAGACGGGACAGCTCCACGCCGTGCCACTCTAGGGCGGCGCAGCTCATCCCGGCGCCCGTGCCGGGGTCGGGGGGCGGCCGGGATCTCTGGGGTTCCTGGTAGGGGGGAGCCGTTCCTTATGGTGGCTTTCGGACCGAGTCGCCCCCTGGAGGTTGGTGATGACGACACTTCCGGACGCCGGGCTGCGCGCGCGGATGGCGGGTTACTACGACATCCTGGAGAAGGCCGCGGGCGAGGGCGATCTCTATGCCCGGCTGCTGCGGGGGCCGGCCGATCCCTATCCGGTCTACGAGCAGATCCGGGCGCTCGGGCCGCTGCCGCGCAGCGCGCTCGGCACGTGGGTGACCACCGATCACCGGATCGCCAACAAGGTGCTGCGGGACCGCCGCTTCGGCGTGCGGCTGGCCGACGGGCAGAAGGTGCCGGAGTTCATGAACTTCGACAACTCGATGCTCGGGCTGGACCCGCCGAACCACGCCCGCCTGCGCAAGCTGACCATCCCGGCGCTGAATCCGCGGATGGCCGACAAGTGGCGGGACCGGGCGGACGAACTCTGTGCCCGCTTCATCGACGAGCTGCCCACCGATGGCACCCCGTTCGACCTGATGACCGAGTTCGCGCAGAAGCTGCCGGTCACCGTGATCGCCGATCTCGTCGGCATTCCGGACGACCTGCGGCCGCGTTTCACGCGGCTGAGCCGGCGGATCGCACCCCTGCTCGACGGCGTGGTCTCGTTCCACAAGGTACGCGGTGTGGACCTGGCGATCGGCGAGCTGACCGACATGTTCCGCGGCATCATCGAGCTGCGGCAGGAGGATCCGGGCGACGACCTGATCAGCCAGATGCTGCCGGCGATCGACGACGGCAGGCTGACCATGGCCGAACTCGAGCCGCTGTGCATGTTCCTGCCGCTGGCCGGCTCGGAGACCACCGTCAACCTGATCGGCAACGGGGTACGGGCGCTACTGGCCAACCCCGACCAGTGGGACATGCTCCGCGCCGACCCCAAGGGACTGGCGGCGGGCGTGGTCGAGGAGACGCTGCGGTTCGACCCGCCGGTGCAGCAGTACCGGCGCGTCGCGCACCAGGAGATCGAACTCGCCGGGGAGGTCCTGCCGGTCGACGGCGAGCTGGCGATCCTGGCCGCCGCCGCGAATCGGGACCCGGCCGTCTTCGACGACCCGCACCGCTACGACATTACCCGCCGCAGCGCCGCCGACACGCTGTCCTTCTCGGCCGGTATCCACTACTGCCTCGGCGCGCCGCTGGCCCGGGTCGAGGCCGAGGCGGCGTTCCGGGCGATCGCGACACGCCTGCCCGACCTGCGCGTGGCGGGCGAGCCCCGGCGACGCGACTCCTTCATCATCCACGGCATGCTGCACTTCCCCCTCTCCGCCGGGTGAGCGCAGTGGAGCAAACCTGTTCGTAAGCGCTTCCGTACATGGCGCAAGTCGGGCAAAATGGGCCCGCCACCTAGCGACTTCGAGGGGAATCATGGAGTCATCGACCACTCAGTACGCCGCAGCGGAAAGTCCTGATGTGGATGGCCGACCGGCGGCGTTGCGTCTGTCCGGCCTGCACAAGGAGTTCGGCTCGAACACCGCGGTCGACCACGTCGACCTCGAGGTGCCGCAGGGCTCCTTCTTCGGACTGGTCGGCCCGAACGGAGCGGGCAAGACGACGTCGTTGTCCATGGCGGTCGGGCTGCTCCGTCCGGACGAGGGCGCGTCCGAGGTGTTCGGAGTGGACGTCTGGTCCGACCCGGTCCGGGCGAAGACGCTGATGGGTGTGCTGCCGGACGGGCTGTCCATGCCGGAGCGACTGACCGGCCGCGAGCTGCTCACGTACGTCGGGCAGCTGCGCGGCATCGAGAACGACGTGCTGGTCGGCCGGGTCCAGGAACTGCTCGACGTGATGGAACTGGGCGGTGCCGAGCGCACCCTCGTGGTCGACTACTCCACGGGTATGCGGAAGAAGATCGGGCTGGCGACCGCGCTGCTGCACGGGCCCCGGTTGCTGGTGCTGGACGAGCCGTTCGAAGCGGTCGACCCGGTGTCCGCGGCCGCCCTCAAGGCGATCCTCGTCGGGTTCGTCTCCGCCGGTGGCTCGGTGGTGCTCTCCAGCCACGTGATGCCGCTCGTCGAGCAGCTCTGCGACACCGTGGCCATCATGGCCGGGGGCAAGGTCGTGGCGGCCGGCCCACTCGCCGAGGTGCGCGGCGACACCACCCTGGAGCAGACGTTCGTGCGGCTGGTCGGCGGCGACGAGCACACCCGGAAGGGGCTGTCGTGGCTGGCGTCCTGATCCGGATGAAGCTGTCGATCATCAAGAACTCGATGACCGGCGGCCGGGCCGCGTGGATGCTCGTCGGCGCGGTCTTCGGCCTGCTGTTCGCCGCCGCCACCATCTGGCTCTCCCTGGTCGACCTGCCCAACCCCGACGTGCTGGGCGACCTGGTCGCCGGCGTCTTCCTGATGTGGACGCTCGGCTGGCTGATCGGCCCGCTCTGGGGCGGCTCGGCGGTGCTGCGGGCCGACCACTTCACACTGCTGCCGGTGCCCCGGCCCCGGCTCGCGGTCGGGCTGCTGGGTGCGGCGTTCGTCGGGATCACCACCGCGGTCACCGCGCTGGGCTTCCTCGCCCTGATCACGTACGCCGCCCGACAGGGGCTCGGGCCGGCGTTGCTGGCGGTGCCGGTCGCGGCCCTGCAACTGATCTTCGTGGTGCTGTTGTCCCGGGTGGTCTACGCGTTGTTCGGCGTCGTCGCCGCGTCCCGGGTCGGCGCGGCGATCACCGGCGTGCTGTTCGCGGCGATGCTCGTGCTCACCCAGTCCGGCTGGATGATCGTCGTGGCGGTGATGTACTCCGACATCCTGGAGACCGGCTTCTCGCACACCACCACCGTCACGCTGCGGGCGATCCCGTCGAGCTGGGGCGTGGTGGCGGTGGACGCCGCGGGTCGCGGGGACTGGCCGCTCGCGCTCGCCGCGCCGGCCGGGCTGGCCGTGCTCTGCGTGCTGCTGCTGCTCGTCTGGTCGGTCGAGCTGGGCAACCCGCGCCGGGCTCGGGTCACCATCCGGGGCAGCGCCGGCCGCGCCCCGGTCAGCGGCGGCCCGCTCGCCGGCACGACCGGCGCGGTCGTCCGCAAGGAGCTGCGCACCTGGTGGCGTGACCCGCTGCGGACCACCACCGCGGTGGTGCCGATCGTCTGGGCGCTGGGCACCGTGCTGCTGCCGCTGACCTTCGACGCCCGGCTCCTGCTGCCCTGGGCCGGCCCCGCGCTCGCGCTCTTCGCGATCACCTCGGCCTGCAACCTCTACAGCCAGGACGGCACCGCCCTCTGGCAGACGATGACGACCGGCACCCAGCGCGCCGACGTGCGGGGCCGCCAGTGGGCGTACCTGATCGTCTTCACACCGCCGGCCGTGGTCCTGAGCGTCGCCTTCGTCTGGTGGAGCGGTCTGACCTGGACCTGGCCGTGGGTGGCAGCGGCCGTGCCCGCCCTGCTCGGCGGCGGCGCCGGCCTGATCATCTATTCGTCGGTGTTCGGCATGGTTCCCGGACCGGACGCCCACAAGCGGCCGAGCAACCCGCTGGAGCGCGCCGACACCACCGGCCAGTCCAACGTGCTGTTCTGGGTCGGGCTGCTGCCGCCGGCGCCCGCGCTGGCCCTGGTCTACCTCGGCACCCGGTTCGACCAGCCGTTGCTGACCTGGGCCGGGGTGCCGGTCGGGGTGCTCACCGGGGTCGCCGTCGCCTGGGTGCTGGGCGGCGCGGCGGTCCGCAAGCTCAGCGCGGACGGCTCCGACCTGCTGCACACCATGCGCACCGGCCGGTCCACCGTGGTCCGCCGGGCCGGCGACCCCGAGGCGGTCAAGAAGGGCGGCACGATGGAGGGGCTGAGCTGGGGCCTCGGCTCGATCCTGCTGATCCCGCAGGGGATCATCCCGCTGGTCTTCATCCTGTCCGACATCGACGTCAAGTCCTGGTTCCTCGCGATGTACGTGCGGCCCCTCTACGGCGTGCCGATCGCCGTGGTCAGCATCCTGGCCGGCGTCGCCCTGTACGCCCGGGCCATCATGACCAAGGTCAACAACCGGGCCGGACGCGCCGCCGCGCCGTCCCCGGCCCAGGGTCGGGAACTCGAATCGGTCTGACCGACGACCACCCGCGCGAGGGGCGGGGCAGGCATCACCACGATGCCTGCCCCGCCCCTTTCCCGGTTGCGGTGAGGGGCTGCCGCCCCGCCTAGGGGTTGGTCCGTGAGCAGGGCATTCATAGTGTTCGGGATATCGCCCGTCGCCGTGACGGTTGCCGTCCGCCGGACCGAATTCGAGGCGCCGATGTCCGAGAACCGCAGCCCCGACAACGATCCCGTCGCCGTTGTCGGGCTGGCGTGCCGATTGCCCGGCGCCGCCTCCCCCGACGCGTTCTGGCGCCTGCTCCGCGACGGCGTCGACGCCGTCCGCGAGGCGCCGCCGGACCGCTGGCCGGCCGGCCCGGACCGCCCCCGGGGCGGCTGGCTCGACGAGGTCGACCGGTTCGACGCCGGGTTCTTCGACATCGCCCCACGCGAGGCCGCCGCCATGGACCCGCAGCAGCGCCTGGTGCTGGAACTGAGCTGGGAGGCGCTGGAACGCGCCGGGATCCCGGCGGCGGAGCTGCGCGGCAGCGCCACCGCGGTGTTCGCCGGCGCGACGAGCGGCGACTACGCGACGATCGCCCAGCGCGGCGGCGGCACCCCGATCGGCCAGCACACCGCGACCGGCCTGAACCGGGGCCTGATCGCCAACCGGGTGTCCTACGCGTTGCGCCTTACCGGCCCGAGCGTGACGGTCGACGCCGGGCAGGCGTCCTCGCTGGTCGCCGTCCACCTCGCCGCGCAGAGCCTGCGCTCCGGCGAGGCCCGCGTCGCGCTGGCGGCGGGCGTCCAGCTCAACCTCGCCCCGGAGAGCACGCTCGCGCTGTCCGCGTTCGGCGCGCTCTCGCCCGATGAGCGGTGCGCGGTGTTCGACGCGTCCGCCAACGGCATCGTGCGGGGCGAGGGCGCCGTGGTCCTCGTGCTCAAGCCGCTGGCCGCGGCGCTGGCCGACGGCGACACCGTGCACTGCGTGATCCGCGGCAGCGCGGTGAACCACGACGGCGGCGGGGACACCCTGGTCACGCCGGTCGAGGAGGCGCAGGCGCGGGTGCTGCGCGCGGCGTACCGGCGCAGCGGCCTCACCCCCGAGCAGGTGCGCTACGTCGAGCTGCACGGCACCGGCACCGCCCTGGGCGACCCGATCGAGGCGGCCGCGCTCGGCACGGTGCTCGGCGCCGGTCGCGCCGGCGAACCGCTGCGGGTCGGCTCGGTCAAGACCAACATCGGCCACCTCGAGGCCGCCGCCGGTATCGCCGGCCTGCTGAAGACCGTCCTCGCCATCAGCCACCGCGAGTTGCCGCCCAGCCTGCACTTCACCACGCCTGCGGCGGGCATCCCGCTGGAGCGACTCGGGCTGCGGGTCCAGACGGAGCACGGGGAGTGGCCCGGCGCCGGACCGCTCGTCGCCGGCGTCAGCTCGTTCGGCATGGGCGGCGCCAACTGCCACGTCGTCCTCGCCGAAGGCCCGACCGCCGCCGCCGCCGCCGCCGACGCCGCCGCCGCCGCCGTCCCGACCGCCGCCGCCGTCCCGACCGCCGCCGCCGTCCCGACCGGCGACGCCGCTGCCGCGCGGGTCGGCGTCGACGCCACGGCGGCCGACGCGCCGGCCCCGATCGCCGACGGCGCGGCGCCCGCGCTGGTGCCCTGGATGGTGTCGGCCCGCACACCCGAGGCGCTACGCGAGCAGGCTGCCCGGCTGGCCGCCGGCGTCGACCCGGCCGACTCCGACGTGGCGGTCGCCCGCGCGCTGGTGCGCACCCGCACCGGCTTCGAGCACCGCGCGGCGGTCCTCGGGCGGGACCGCGCCGAACTGCTCGACGGGCTCACCGCGCTGGCCTCCGGGCTGCCCGCCGCCGGCGTGGTCACCGGCGCCGCCCGGCCCGGCCGGATCGTGTTCGTGTTCTCCGGTGAGGGCTCGCAGTGGGTCGGGATGGCCCGCGCGCTGCTCGACCAGTCGCCGGTGTTCGCCCGGGAGTTCGAGGCGTGCGACCGGGCGCTGCGCCGGTACGTCGACTGGTCCCTGCGGGACGTGGCGCTCGGCGTCGAGGGCGCGCCGCCGCCCGACCGCCTGGACGTGCTCCAGCCGTACCTGTTCGCGGTCCGCGCCGCGCTGGCCGCGATGTGGCGGGCGCACGGCGTCGAGCCCGCGGCGACCGTCGGCAGCTCCCAGGGCGAGGTGACCGCGGCGTACGTGGCCGGCGGGCTCAGCCTGGACGACGCCTGCCGGGTCATCGCGCTGCGCAGCCTGATCTACACCCGGCTCGTCGGCCGTGGCGCCATGGTGGCGCTGACGCTGACCCGCGACGAGGTGCGCGAACTGATCGCCGCCTGGGACGGCCGGATCGAGATCGCCGCCGTCAACGGGTCACGGGCGGTGGTCGTGGGCGGCCCGAACGACGCGCTGGACGAGCTGGTCGCGCACTGCGTCGCGCACGACGTCCAAGCCACCCGGGTGCGGGCCGGCTTCGCCTCGCACACCGCGCAGGTCGACGAGTGCCGCGACGAGTTGCTCGACGCGCTGGCCGCGCTGCGCCCGCGGACCGGCACGGTGCCGTTCTGGTCCACCGCGCTCGACCGCTGGGTGGACACCGCGGAACTCGGCGCGGACTACTGGTACGACAACGTCCGCCGTACGGTCGAGCTGGAGGCCGCGGTGCGCGGCCTGGCCGCCGACGGCTTCCGGTTCTTCGTCGAGGTGAGCCCGCACCCGACGCTGGTGCACAGCGTCCGGGACACCGCCGCCGACGCCGGCCTCGACCTGGTCGCGGTGCCGACGCTGCGCCGCGACGACGGCGGCCTGGACCGCTTCGTCACGTCGGTCGCCACCCTCGCGGCGGCGGGCGCCGAGCCGGACTGGGACAGCGTGCTGGGCGCGCCGGCCGGGCCACGGGTCGTGCTGCCCACCTACGCGTTCCAGCGCAGCCGGTTCTGGATCACCGACGACCCGGCCACCCTGCCCGCCCGGCAGACCCGCCCGGCCACGGTGACGCCGCTGTCGGCCGACCCGCTGGTGCTGGTGCGCGCGCACGCGGCGGCCGTTCTCGGCCATCCCGGGCCGGACGCGGTCGACGCCGACCGGACGTTCCGCGGCCTCGGCTTCGACTCGCTGACCGCTGTCGAGCTGCGCAACCAACTGGTCGGCGCCACCGGCGTCGAGCTGGACACCACGGCCCTGTTCGACCATCCGACGCCGCGCCGGCTGGCCGCGCACCTGGCCGGCCGGGCCGCCGGCGCGGGCGACGCCACCCGCCCGGTCAGCGCCGCGGTGGCCGCCGGAAGCGAGCCGGTCGCCGTCGTCGGCATCGGCTGCCGGTACGCCGGCGACGTGCACGGCCCGGCCGAGTTCTGGCGACTGGTGGCCGGCGGCGTCGACGCGGTCACCGGCCTGCCCACCGATCGCGGCTGGACGGTCGACCTGGCGTCCGGCGCGGCCGGCGGGTTCCTGGCCGACGCCGCCGACTTCGACGCGGCGTTCTTCGGTATCTCGCCGCGGGAGGCGCTGGCGATGGACCCGCAGCAGCGGGTGCTGCTGGAGACCGCGTGGGAGGCCCTGGAACACGCCCGGCTGGACCCCGGGTCGCTGCGCGGCACCGCGACCGGCGTGTTCGTCGGCGCGATGGCCCAGGAGTACGGGCCGCGGCTGCACGAGGCCTCCGGCGCGGTCGAGGGGCAGGTGCTGACCGGCACCACGATCAGCGTCGCCTCCGGCCGGATCGCCTACACGCTCGGGCTGGAGGGCCCGGCGATGACCGTCGACACGGCGTGCTCGTCGTCGCTGGTCGCGCTGCACCTGGCCGGGCAGGCGCTGCGCTCCGGCGAGTGCGACCTGGCCCTGGCCGGCGGCGTGACGGTGATGTCGACCCCGGGCATCTTCACCGAGTTCTCCCGCCAGGGTGGACTGGCCCCGGACGGGCGGTGCAAGGCGTTCGCGGACGCCGCGGACGGCACCGGCTGGGGCGAGGGCGCCGGCGTGCTGGTCCTGGAACGCCTCGCCGACGCTCGCCGTAACGGCCACGAGGTCCTCGCGGTGCTGCGCGGCACGGCGGTCAACTCCGACGGCGCCTCCAACGGTCTGACCGCCCCCAACGGGCCGTCGCAGCAGCGGGTGATCCGCCAGGCGCTGGCCAACGCGGGATTGCGACCGATCGACGTGGACGCGGTGGAGGCGCACGGCACCGGCACCCGGCTCGGTGACCCGATCGAGGCGCAGGCGTTGCTGGCGACGTACGGGCAGGACCGGCCGGCGGACCGGCCGCTGCTGCTCGGCTCGGTGAAGTCGAACATCGGGCACACCCAGGCCGCCGCCGGCGTCGCCGGCGTCATCAAGATGGTGCTGGCGCTGCGGAACGGCGTGCTGCCGGCGACGCTGCACGTGGACGCGCCGTCCGCGCACGTCGACTGGTCGTCCGGCGCGGTGCGGCTGCTCACCGAGACCCGGGACTGGGCCGCCGAGGACGGCCGGGTCCGCCGGGCCGGGGTGTCCTCGTTCGGCATCAGCGGCACGAACGCGCACGTGATCGTGGAGGAGGCGCCGGCCGTCGCCGGGACCGCGCCGTCCCCGGCCACCGGGGCGGCGCTGCCGTGGGTGCTGTCGGGCCGGTCGGCGGAGGCGCTGACCGCACAGGCTCGCGCGCTGGCCGGTTTCGTCGCCGGGCGGCCGGAACTCGACGCGGCCGAGGTGGCCCGGGCGCTGGTGTCGACGCGGGCGGCGCTGGACCACCGGGCCGTGGTCGTCGGCGCCGACCGGGAGGAACTCCTGGCGGGCCTGGCCGGGGTGGAGCCGGCCGGCGCGGCCGGCGCCGCCGACGGCGGTGTCGTCCTGGTCTTCCCGGGGCAGGGCGCCCAGTGGCTCGGCATGGCCGCCGACCTGCTGGCCGAGTCGCCGGTCTTCGCCGCTCGGATGGCCGAGTGCGCGGCGGCCCTCGCGCCCCACGTGGACTGGTCCCTGCTCGACGTCCTGGCGTCGGCCGACGAGAGCTGGTTGCGGCGCGTCGACGTGGTGCAGCCGGCCCTGTGGGCGGTGATGGTGTCGTTGGCCGAGCTCTGGCGGACGTTCGGTGTCGAGATCGCCGCCGTGGTCGGCCACTCGCAGGGCGAGATCGCGGCGGCCGTGGTGGCCGGGATCCTGTCGCTCGCCGACGGCGCGCGGGTGGTGGCGGTGCGTTCGGCGGCGTTGCGGGCGATCGCCGGCACCGGCGGGATGCTCGCCGTGGCCGCGGATCCGGCCGGGGCGCAGGCGCTGATCGAGGGCGTCGCGGGGGTGTCGGTCGCGGCGACGAACGGCCCGGCCTCGGTGGTGCTCTCCGGCGACGTGGCCGGCGTGGACGCGGTCGAGGCCCGGTGCGCGGAGCAGGAGGTGTGGTGCCGGCGGGTACCCGTCGACTACGCCTCGCACAGCGCGCACGTGGACAGCCTGCGGGCCGAGCTGCTGGCGGCGTTCGAGGGGTTGACGCCGCTGGCCGGCGCGCTGCCGTGGTACTCCACGGTGACCGGTGAGCTGGTCGACCCGGTGGAGCTGGACGCCGCGTACTGGTTCGAGAACCTGCGCCGGCCGGTGCGCTTCGACGAGGTCGTGACCACGCTGATCGCCGCCGGGCACCGTACCTTCGTCGAGGCCAGCCCGCACCCGGTGCTCACCGCGGGCATCGGCGAGCGGGGCGGCGCGGCGGTCGGCTCGTTGCGCCGGGGCGAGGGCGGGTGGGCCCGGATGCTGCGCTCCGCCGGCGACCTGTGGACCCTGGGCGGGCACGTCGACTGGCGGGTGGCGACCGGTGACGGCCCGGTCGCCGAGCTGCCCACGTACGCGTTCCAGCGGCAGCGCTTCTGGCTCGAACCACACGGCCCGCTGCTGGGCGAGCCGATCAGCCTGGCCGGCTCCGGCGCGCTGTGGAACGGCGCCCTGTCGACGGCGGCCCTGCCCTGGCTGGCCGACCACGCGGTGCTCGGGCAGACGCTGCTGCCCGGCGCGGCCTTCGCCGAGATCGCGTTGCAGGCCGTGCCCGGCCTCGGCGAGCTGACCCTGCGGGCCCCGCTGGTCCTGCCGGCCGGCGGTGACGTCGCGATCCAGGTGATCGTCGAGGACGGCGCGATCCGGATCGCCTCGCGGGCCCCGGACGGCGCGAGCTGGACCGTGCACGCCACCGGGACCGTGGCCGCCCCGGCCGCCCCGGCCGACACCGGCCCGACCGAATGGCCGCCGGCCGACGCGGACGAACTGGACCTCGGTCACTTCTACGACGACCGGGCCGCCGCCGGTTACGGCTACGGCCCCGCGTTCCGCGGCCTGCGCCGGGCCTGGCGGGCGGGCGACGACACGTACGCCGAGGTCGAACTGCCGGCCGAGGCCGCGGCGGGGCGGGACCGGTTCGGGCTGCACCCGGCGTTGCTCGACGCCGCCCTGCACGGCGCGCTGCTCGCCTTCGACGGCGCCGTCCTGCCCTTCGCCTTCTCCGGCGTGCGGCTGCACACGACCGGCGCCACCCGGCTGCGGGTCCGGATCAGCCCGGTGGACGCGGACACCGTGACGGTGTCGCTCGCCGACGCCGGCGGCGCGCCGGTGGCCGAGATCGACGGGCTCACGTTCCGCCCGGTGTCGTCGGCGGCGCTCAGCACCGCCTCCGCCGCGGTGCGGGACGCGCTGTTCGAGATCCGTTGGACACCGACGGACGCGCCGGCCACGGTGGCGCCCGCGACGCTGCTGCGCGCCGCCGGCCCGCTGCGTGACCGGCTCGCCGAGGTCCTCACGGCGATCCAGGACCACGTCGACGGCGACCACGACGACCCGCTGGTGATCGTCACGCACGGCGCGGTGCCGGTCGGTGGCCCGGTCACCGATCCCGCCGGCGCGGCGGTCTGGGGCCTGGTCCGTTCGGCGCAGACCGAACACCCGGGGCGCCTGCTGCTCGTCGACAGCGACGGCGACCTCGACGGTCGCGCGCTGCCCGCGGACGAGCCACAGATCGCCCTGCGCGACGGCGTCGCCCATGTGCCGCGGCTGACCCGGACGACCGTCACCGCCGTCGAGGACCCGCCCGTGACCGGCGGCACGGTGCTCGTCACCGGCGGCACCGGCGTGCTGGGGGCGCTCGTCGCCGAACGGCTGGTCACCGCCCACGGCGTACGCCGGCTGGTGCTGACCAGCCGCCGGGGCCCGGCCGCGCCGGACGCGGCCGGGCTGGTCGACCGGCTGACCGCCCTCGGGGCCGAGGTCACCGTGGTCGCCTGCGACGCCGCCGACCGGGCCGCGCTGGCCGCCGTGCTCGCCGGCACGGACCTCACCGGCGTGGTGCACTGCGCCGGGACGCTCGACGACGGCGTGCTGACCGCGATGACCGCCGACCGGCTGGACCGGGTGCTCGGCCCCAAGGCCGACGCCGCGCTGCACCTGCACGAGCTGACGGCCGGCGCGGACCTGGACTTCTTCGTGATGTTCTCGTCCGTCGCCGCGACCCTGGGCACCGCGGGCCAGGCGAACTACGCGGCCGCGAACGGCTTCCTCGACGGCCTGGCCTCGCTGCGCCGCGGCCAGGGGCTGCCCGGCACCTCGGTCGGCTGGGGGTTGTGGGCCGAGACGTCCGCGATGACCGGCCAGCTCACCGGACGCGACGTGACCCGGCTCGGCGGCCAGTTGTCCACCGAGGACGGCATGGCGCTCTTCGACACCGTCCTGCGGTCCGGTCCGGCGCACGCGGTGGCGGCCCGGATCGCCACGCGCGGCGACTCCGTCCCCGCCCTGCTGCGCGGCCTGGTCCGGCAGCCGTTCCGGCGGGCCGCCGCGACCGGGACGTCCCCGGCGCTCGCCGCCGACGACCCCGCCGAGCGCCGTCGCCGGCTGCTCGATCTGGTACGCGCCGAGGCGGCGGCGGTCCTCGGACACGCGTCGCCGTCCGCCGTCGACCCGGACCGGGTGCACGTCGACCTCGGCTTCGAGTCGCTCACCGCGGTCGAGCTGCGCAACCGGCTCGCCCGGGCGACCGGCCTCAGCCTGCCCGCGACGCTCGTCTTCACCTATCCCACCCCGAACGCCGTCGCCGACCACCTGGCCGAGCGTCTGGGCACGCCGGCCGCCGCACCGGCCCGGACCGTCGCCCCGCCCGTGGCGGCCGCCGGCGAGCCGATCGCGATCATCGGAATGAGCTGCCGCTACCCGGGCGGTGTGACCGGCCCGGACGAGCTGTGGCGACTGGTCGCCGAGGGCGGGGACGCGGTCACGCCGTTCCCGGCCAATCGAGGCTGGGACACCGACGCGCTCTACGACCCCGACCCCGACCGGCCGGGCACCACGTACGCCACCGAGGGCGGCTTCCTGCACGACGCCGACGCGTTCGACGCGGAGTTCTTCGGCATCTCGCCGCGCGAGGCCCTGGCGATGGACCCGCAGCAGCGGATCCTGCTCGAAACCGCCTGGGAGGCGTTCGAGTCGGCCGGGATCGACGCGCGCACGGTCCGGGGCACCCGGGCCGGGGTGTTCACCGGCGTCATGTACCACGACTACCAGACGTTGCTCGCCGGTGCGGACACCCCGGACCTCGACGGGTACGCCGCGATCGGGGTCGCCGGCGGGGTGGTCTCGGGGCGGGTCGCCTACACGTTCGGCCTGGAGGGCCCGGCGGTCACCGTGGACACCGCCTGCTCGTCGTCGCTGGTCGCCGTGCACCTGGCGGCGGAGGCGCTGCGCCGGGGCGAGTGCACGATGGCGCTGGCGGGCGGCGTCACGGTGATGGCCACGCCCGGCACGTTCGTCGACTTCAGCCGGCAGCGTGGCCTGGCCCCGGACGGCCGGTGCAAGTCGTTCGCCGCCGCCGCCGACGGCACCGGCTGGTCGGAGGGGGCCGGGCTGCTGGTGCTCGAACGGCTCTCCGACGCCCGGCGCAACGGGCACCCGGTGCTGGCGGTGGTCCGCGGCAGCGCGGTCAACCAGGACGGCGCCTCGAACGGGCTGACCGCCCCGAACGGCCTCTCCCAGCAACGCCTCATCGCCGCCGCGCTGGAGGCGGCCGGGCTGGAGCCGGGCGACGTGGACGCCGTCGAGGCGCACGGCACCGGCACGACGCTGGGCGACCCGATCGAGGCCGAGGCGATCATCGCGGCGTACGGGCGGAACCGTCCCGCCGGCCGTCCGCTGCGGCTCGGCTCGCTGAAGTCCAACATCGGCCACAGCCAGGCGGCCGCGGGCGTCGGCGGGATCATCAAGATGGTGCTGGCCATGCGGCACGGGATCCTGCCCCGGACGCTGCACGTCGACGAGCCGACCCCGCACGTCGACTGGGCCGGCGGCGCGGTCGAGCTGCTGCGGGAGGCGTGTGCGTGGCCGGAGACCGGCCGGGCGCGGCGGGCCGGGGTGTCCTCGTTCGGGATCAGCGGGACCAACGCGCACGTCGTGCTGGAGGCGCCGCCGACCGCTGTCGCGGCGGAACCGGTGGTTGCGGCCGGGCCGGTGCCGCTGGTGCTCTCGGCGCCCGCCGCCGCCGCGTTGCCGGCCCAGGTCGACCGGCTCCGGGGCTTCCTGGCCCAGCGGCCGGAGCCGGACCTCGCCCGGGTCGGCGCGGCGCTGGTCGGATCCCGGATGGTCTTCGATCACCGGGCTGTGCTGATCGACGACGTGGTCGAGACCGGGGTGGTTGAGCCGGGTGCGCTGGCGTTCCTGTTCACCGGTCAGGGGGCGCAGCGGGTCGGGATGGGCGCGGGTCTGGTGGCGCGGTTCCCGGTGTTCGGGGAGGTGTTCGACGCGGTCGTGGCCCGGTTCGACGGGTTGCGGGAGGCCCTCGGCACCGAGGCGATCCATCGGACGGTGCACGCGCAGGCTGGTCTGTTCGCGGTCGAGGTGGCGTTGTTCCGGCTGCTGGAGTCGTGGGGTGTCACGCCGGACTTCCTGCTGGGTCACTCGATCGGGGAGATCGCGGCGGCGCACGTGGCGGGTGTGTTGTCGCTCGACGACGCGGTGACGCTGGTGGCGGCTCGGGGTCGGTTGATGCAGGCGTTGCCGGCCGGTGGCGCGATGCTGGCGGTGCAGGCGTCCGAGGAGTCGGTGTGGGAGATCATCGCCGACACGGGTGTGGACGTCGCGGCGGTGAACGGTCCGACGTCGGTCGTGATCTCCGGTCCGGCGGACGTGATCGACGAGTTGGCGCCACGGTTCGGCAAGGCGACGCGGTTGACGGTGTCGCACGCGTTCCACTCGTCGTTGATGGAGCCGATGCTCGCCGAGTTCGCGGCCGCGATCGGGCACCTCGATTTCGGGGCGCCGCGGATTCCGGTGGTGTCGAATCTGACCGGTGAGCCGGTGGAGGAGTTCACCGTCGACTACTGGGTGCGGCACGTGCGGGAGGCGGTGCGTTTCGACGACGGCATGTCCTGGCTCGCCGGCAACGGGGTGACCCGTTGTCTGGAGGTCGGCCCGGCGGGTGTGCTGTCCGCGCTGGCCGCGCCGGAGCTGACCGGTGTGGCGGCGTTGCGCAAGGACCGCGACGAGGTCACCACGCTGCTGGAGGCCGTCGGCCGGCTCTGGACCACCGGCGTGGCCGTCGACTGGAGCGCGATCCTGCCGCCGGCCGGGCACGTCGACCTGCCCACCTACCCGTTCCAGCGGCAGTCCTACTGGCCCACGCCCGCGACGGCCACGCCGGCGACGCGCGACGCCGGCGGAGAGACGCGGTTCTGGGACGCGGTCGACCGCGGCGACCTCACCCAGCTCGCCGGTGACCTGAACGTCACCTCGGACACGCTCGACGCGGTCCTGCCCGCGCTCGCCGCCTGGCGTCGGAACCAGCGGTCCAGCACCGTCGTCGACGGCCTGCGCTACCGGGAGAGCTGGATGCCGCTCAACCCGCCGCCGGCCCGGCTCACCGGCCGCTGGCTCGCGGTCGTCGCCGCGCATACGGCCGTCGGAGAGATCCTCGACGCGCTGCGTGACCAGGGCGCCGACGTCCTGGACGTCCTCGTCTCCACCCCGGACGACCTGACCGCGCGCCTCGACGCCCTCGACCCGGGCGACCTCGATGGCGTCGTCCTGCTCACCGGGCTCGCCGAGGACCGGATGCCGGACCGCGCCGCTGTACCGTCCGGGCTGGCGCTGACCGTGACGAGCATCCAGGCCCTCGCGGCCGCCGGGATCGACGCGCCGGTGTGGTGCCTGACCCGCGGCGCGGTCTCGGTCGGGCGCTCCGACCCGCTGCGCGCCGACGTGCAGGCCGCGGTGTGGGGACTGGCGCGGGTCGCGGCCATCGAACAACCCGTCACCTTCGGCGGTGTCGTCGACCTGCCGGACGTGGTGGACGAGCGGGCCGGGCAACGCCTCGCCGCGCTTCTCGCCGCGGGCCGCGAGGACCAGGCCGCCGTGCGCGGCTCGGGCGCCTTCGGCCGCCGGCTGGTGCGCGCCCCCGCCCCGCCCGGCACGCCGCCCCGTCCCGCGCCGGCCGGCACCGTCCTGGTCACCGGTGGCACCGGGGCGCTCGGCGCGCACGTCGCCCGCCGGCTCGCCGGTCGGGGCGTACCCCGCCTGCTGTTGCTCTCCCGGCGCGGACCGGACGCGCCCGGCGCGGCCGAGCTGGTCGCGGAGCTGGCGGACCTGGGCAGCGACGCGAGCGTCGTCGCCTGCGACGCCGGTGACCGCGACGCGCTGGCCGCCGTGCTGGCCGCGATCCCGGCCGAGCGGCCCCTGACCGGCGTCGTGCACGCCGCCGGGGTGGTCGACGATGCCACCTTCCTGTCGCTCACCGTGGCGCAGCTCGACGCCACCCTGCGGGCGAAGGTCGGGGCGGCGGAGCACCTCGACGAGCTGACCCGTGACCTGTCGCTCGACGATTTCGTGCTCTTCTCCTCGTTCGCCGGCAGCGTCGGCAACGCCGGCCAGGCCGGGTACGCGGCGGCGAACGCCTGGCTCGACGCGATCGCCGCCCGGCGGCGCGCCAGCGGGCGGCCCGCCACGGCCGTCGCCTGGGGCCCGTGGGCCACCGGCGACCCGACCGGCGGCGGCGCGGGCATGGCGGCCGGCGAGGTCGGGGAGCGGCTGCGCCACGTCGGCCTGTCACCGGTGCCGGTGCCGGCCGTCCTGGACGCGCTCGACACGGCGCTTCGGTGCGAGGACACCGCGATCGTTGTCGCGGACGTCGACTGGACCCGGTTCGCCCCGACCCGCCCGAGCGCGTCGACGAGCCTGCTGGCCGCGCCGCCCGCCGCGGCCGCCGCGCCGGCCGACCTCACCGGTCTGACGGTCGCCGACCGGCGACGCGCCCTGCTCGACCTGGTCCGCGCCCGCACGGCCGCCGTGCTGCGGCACCCGATGCCCGACGCGATCGACAGCGGCCGCGCCTTCCACGACATGGGATTCGACTCGCTGACCGCGATCGAGCTGCGCAACACGCTCGCCGCCGACACCGGCCTGCGGCTGCCGCTCACCCTCGTCTTCGACCACCCCACCCCGGCCGCCCTGGCCGACCACCTGGTGGCGCGGCTCGGCGGCGGCGCGGACGAGCCGGCCGAGGTCGCCCGGCCGGTCGCGGCCGACGACGACCCGGTCGTGGTCACGGCGATGGCCTGCCGCTTCCCCGGCGGCGTGCGCACGCCCGAGGACCTGTGGGCGCTGGTCTCCGACGGCGTCGACGGCCTCACCGAGCCGCCCACCGACCGGGGCTGGCGCTCCGGGACCGGCTTCGTGGGTGGATTCCTGGCCGACGCCGCCGACTTCGACGCCGCCCTGTTCGGCGTCTCCCCGCGCGAGGCCCTCGCCATGGACCCGCAGCAGCGGCTGCTGCTCGAATCGGTCTGGGAGACCTTCGAGCGGGCCGGCATCGACCCGCGCTCGGTGCACGGCGCCCGGATCGGCATGTTCGCCGGCACCAACGGCCAGGACTATCCGGCCGTACTGGCCGCCGCGGGTGGTGCCGATGTCGAGTCGCACACCGCCACCGGGAACGCCGCCGCCATCCTCTCCGGCCGGGTCTCCTACGCGTTCGGCCTGGAAGGCCCGGCGGTCACCGTGGACACCGCGTGCTCGTCGTCGCTGGTGGCGATGCACCTCGCGGCGCAGGCGATCCGGGCCGGGGAGTGCCACGCGGCCCTGGCCGCCGGGGTCACCGTGATGTCCACCCCGGGCGCGTTCGACGAGTTCGACAGGCAGGGCGGCCTGGCCCCGGACGGACGGTGCAAGGCGTTCGCCGACGCGGCGGACGGCACCGGCTGGGGCGAGGGCGTCGGGGTCCTGCTGCTGGAGCGTCTCTCGGCGGCGCGGGAGCACGGCCGGGAGCCACTCGCCGTGCTGAAGGGCAGCGCGGTCAACTCCGACGGCGCGTCGAACGGGCTCACCGCCCCGAACGGCCCCTCGCAGCAGCGGGTCATCCGGCAGGCCCTGGCGAACGCCGGCCTGACGCCCGCCGACGTGGACGCGGTCGAGGCGCACGGCACCGGCACGAAGCTGGGCGACCCGATCGAGGCGCAGGCGTTGCTGGCGACCTACGGGCAGGACCGCCCGGCAGACCGCCCGCTGTGGCTGGGGTCGGTGAAGTCGAACATCGGGCACACCCAGGCCGCGGCCGGTGTCGCCGGCGCGATCAAGATGGTGCTGGCGCTGCGGCACGGCGTCCTGCCGGCCACGCTGCACGTGGACGCGCCGTCGGGACGGGTCGACTGGTCGGCCGGCGCGGTGCGGGTGCTGACCGAGGCCCGGGAGTGGGACAGCCCCGGGGCGCGGCGGGCCGGCGTGTCCTCGTTCGGGCTCAGCGGCACCAACGCCCACGTGATCCTGGAGCAGGCGGCGCCGGCGCCGGTCGCGGCGACGTCCGCGCCGACGGGGCCGTTCGCCTGGGCGTTCTCCGCGCGGACCGACGGTGGCCTGCGCGGTCAGGCGCGGCGACTGGCCGGGTACGCGACGTCGGCCGACCCGGCGGACGTCGCGCGGGCACTCGCCGGCGCCCGGGCGACGCTGGAGCATCGCGCGGTCGTCGTGGCGGACACGGCGGAGCGATTCGCCGCCGACCTCGCCGCGCCGTCGACGCTGGTCTCCGGTGTCGCGTCACCCGGCGCCCTGGCGTTCCTGTTCACGGGTCAGGGTGCGCAGCGGGTCGGTATGGGTCTGGGGTTGGCGGCGCGGTTCCCGGTGTTCGCGGAGGCGTTCGACGGGATCTGTGCCCGTTTCGACCTGGTGTTGGACGTGCCGTTGCGGGAGGCGATCGATTCCGACGCGGTGCACCGGACGGTGTACACGCAGGCTGGTCTGTTCGCGGTCGAGGTGGCCCTGTTCCGGTTGCTGGAGTCGTGGGGGGTGGCTCCGGATTTCCTGTTGGGTCATTCGATCGGTGAGATCGCGGCGGCGCATGTGGCGGGGGTGTTGTCGCTGGATGATGCGGTGACGTTGGTGGCGGCTCGGGGTCGGTTGATGCAGGCGTTGCCGGCCGGTGGCGCGATGCTGGCGGTGCAGGCGTCCGAGGAGTCGGTGTGGGAGGTCATCGCCGGCACGGGTGTGGATGTGGCGGCGGTGAACGGTCCGACGTCGGTCGTGATCTCCGGTCCGGCGGACGTGATCGACGAGTTGGCGCCACGGTTCGGCAAGGCGACGCGGTTGACGGTGTCGCACGCGTTCCACTCGTCGTTGATGGAGCCGATGCTCGCCGAGTTCGCGGCCGCGATCGGGCACCTCGATTTCGGGGCGCCGCGGATTCCGGTGGTGTCGAATCTGACCGGTGAGCCGGTGGAGGAGTTCACCGTCGACTACTGGGTGCGGCACGTGCGGGAGGCGGTGCGTTTCGACGACGGCATGTCCTGGCTGGCCGGCAACGGGGTGACCCGTTGTCTGGAGGTCGGGCCGGCGGGTGTGCTGTCCGCGCTGGCCGCGCCGGAGCTGACCGGTGTGGCGGCGTTGCGCAAGGACCGCGACGAGGTCACCACGCTGCTGGAGGCCGTCGGCCGGCTCTGGACCACCGGCGTGGCCGTCGACTGGACCGCCGTCGTCGGCCGCCCGGAGCGGACGCTTGACCTGCCCACGTACGCGTTCGACCGCGCCCGGTTCTGGCCGGAGACACCACCGCACGACGACGACACCCCGCGCCTCCACGCCGAGACCTGGGTCCCGGTGGCCGAGCCCACCGCCGCGCCGGACGGCGCCTGGCTACTGGTGCTGCCCGACGGCGTCGACTGCGCCGACGTGGTCGGCGCGTTCCCCACCGCGCGGACCGTCACCGTCGACGACACCGCCGGCCGCGCCGACTTCGCGGCGCTGCTGGCCGCCGAAGCCGGTCAAGGGCCGCTGCGCGTGCTGTCGCTGCTGGGGTTGGACACCACGCCACACCCGGGACAGCCGGACGTGCCGGCCGGTCTCGCCTCGACCGTGGCGCTCGCCCACGCCGTCACCGACCTGCCGAGGGCGGCGAAACTCTGGTGCCTCACCCGCGGCGCGGTGGCCACCTGCGCCGCCGACGGCCCGGTGAACGCCGTCCAGGCCCACCTCTGGGGACTGGGCCGGGTCGCCGCGATGGAGCTGCCCCAGCACTGGGGCGGCCTCGTCGACGTGCCGCCGCACCTCGACGACGCCGACCGGCGTCGGCTGGCCGCCGCGCTCGCCGGTGGAGACGAGGACCAGGTGGCGCTCCGGCCGGGCGGCCTGCTCGCCCGCCGGCTGCGCCGGGTCGCACCGCCGGTCGGGACGACCGAGCCGGCACTCCCGACCGGTACCGTGCTGATCACCGGAGGCACCGGCGCGCTCGGCGCCCACGCCGCCCGCTGGCTCGCCGGCCGGGGCGTACCCCATCTGCTCCTGCTCTCCCGGCGCGGCCCGGACGCGCCCGGGGCCGCCGACCTGGTCCGCGAGCTGACCGCGGCCGGCGCCACCGTCACCGTGCGGGCCTGCGACGTGGCCTCCCGCACCGACCTGGCCGCCGCCATCGACGCCATCCCCGCCGCGCACCCCCTCGACGGTGTCGTGCACACCGCCGGGGTGACCGCCGACGGCCCGTTGGAGACGCTCACCCTCGACCAGCTCGCCGCGGTGCTGCACGCCAAGACGCTTCCGGCGGCCCACCTCGACGCCCTCACCGCCGGTCACCCGCTGCGGATGTTCGTGCTCTACTCCTCGATGGCCGGCGCGGTCGGCAACCCGGGCCAGGCGAACTACGCGGCGGCGAACAGCTACCTGGACGCGCTGGCCGGCGACCGGCACGCCCGCGGCCTGCCCGCCACGGCGCTCGCCTGGGGGCCCTGGGCGGCCGGTGGGCTCGCCGCCGGCGCCGCGCTCACCGGCCGGCACGCCGGCCTCGGCCTGCGGCCACTGGCCGTCGGCCCGGCCATGGCGGCCTTCGCCGCCGCCGTCACCGACGACCGGCCGGCGATCGTGGTCGGTGACGTCGACTGGACGACGTTCGCGGCGGCCACCGGCCCGGCCCGGCCCAACCGGCTGCTCGCCGAACTCACCGACCTGCCGCCGTCGGGCGACGCCGGCCAGGACTCCCCGGCCGAGCGGCTGCGCGCCCGCCTCGCCGCCGCCACCGACCGCGACCGGGTCGTCCTCGACCTGGTCCGCGCCGAGACGGCCGCGGTCCTGCGGCACCGCGACCGAGACCGGATCGACCCGGCATCGTCCTTCCGGGACCTCGGCTTCGACTCGCTGCTCGCGGTCGAACTGCGTAACCGACTCGGTGCCGCCGCCGGACTCCCGCTTCCGGCGACCCTGGTCTTCGACCACCCCACCCCGGGCGCGCTCGCCGCGCACCTGACGCCGCGGGTGGCCGGTGAATCCGAGCGTCCCACCGTCGCCGGCGAGATCGACCGCCTGGAAGCCGTCCTGTTCGGTGTCGCCCCGGACGAGGACGAGCGGGCCGGCATCACCGCGCGACTGCGCGCCCTGCTCGACAAGTGGAGTCGTACGAACGCCGCACCCGAACCGGGCGACGACCTCGACGCCGGGCTGGACCTGGCGACCGCCGACGAGATGCTCGAGCTGATCCAGCGCGAGTTCGGCAGCCCCACATGACCATCCACCGGAACCGACACCGCGTACTAGGGGACAGCCATGGCGAATGAACAGAAGCTTCTCGACCATCTGAAGTGGATGACCGGCGAGCTGCGCCAGGCCAACAGGCGCCTCCGCGAGGTCGAGGAGGGTGCCCGCGAGCCGATCGCCATCGTTGCCATGAGCTGCCGGTTCCCCGGCGGGGTGGAGAGCCCGGAAGGGCTGTGGCAGTTGGTCGCGGGCGGGCACGACGCGGTCGCGCCGTTCCCCGGCGACCGGGGCTGGGACGTCGACGCGCTCTACGACCCGGACACCGGGCGACACGGCACCTCGTACGTCCGGGAGGGCGGCTTCCTGGCCGGCGTCGACCGCTTCGACGCGAGCCTGTTCGGCATCGCCCCCCGCGAGGCCACCGCCATGGACCCCCAGCAGCGCATCCTGCTGGAGACCGCGTGGGAGGCGTTCGAGCGGGCCGGCCTCGACCCGCGTTCGCTCCGGCAGCAGCGGATCGGCGTGTTCGCCGGCACCAACGGCCAGGACTACGGCTCGCTGCTCGCCGGCGACGACGAGACCACCGAGGGCTACCTGGCGACCGGCACGGCGGCGAGTGTCATCTCCGGCCGCCTGGCCTACGCGTTCGGCCTGGAGGGCCCGGCCGTCACCGTCGACACCGCCTGCTCGTCCGCGCTGGTGGCCCTGCACCTGGCGGCGGAGTCGCTGCGCCGCGGCGAGTGCACCCTCGCGCTGGCCGGCGGCGTCACGGTGATGAGCACGCCCACCGCGTTCGTCGAGTTCAGCCGCCAGCGCGGGCTCGCCGCCGACGGGCGCTGCAAGCCGTTCGCGGCCGCCGCCGACGGCACCGGGTGGGGCGAGGGCGCCGGGCTGCTGCTGCTGGAGCGGCTCTCCGACGCCCAGCGTCACGGGCGCCGGGTGCTGGCGGTGGTGCGTGGCACGGCCGTCAACCAGGACGGCGCCTCCAACGGGCTGACCGCCCCGAACGGGCCCTCGCAGCAGCGGGTGATCCGGGAGGCGCTGGCCGGCGCCGGCCTGTCCCCGGCCGAGGTGGACGCGGTCGAGGCGCACGGCACCGGCACGAAGCTGGGCGACCCGATCGAGGCGCAGGCGCTGCTGGCCACGTACGGGCAGGACCGGCCGGAGGACCGGCCGTTGTGGCTGGGCTCGGTCAAGTCGAACATCGGGCACACCCAGGCGGCGGCGGGTGTCGCCGGGATCATCAAGATGGTCATGGCGATGCGCGCCGGTCTGCTGCCGGCGACGCTGCACGTCGACGAGCCGACGCCGCACGTGGACTGGTCGGCGGGCGCGGTCGCGCTGCTGCGCGAGGCGCGCCCGTGGCCGGAGACCGGCCGGCCGCGACGGGCCGGCGTCTCCTCGTTCGGGATCAGCGGGACGAACGCCCACGTGGTGCTGGAATCGGCCGCGCCGGTCGAGGACGAGCCGGCCGCCGAGCGGCCCGGGCCGACGCCGTTCGTGTTGTCCGCCCGGACCGGGCCGGGCCTGCGGGAGCAGGCGACGCGGCTCGCCGCCCTGCTGTCGTCGGGCGCGACGCCGACCCCGGCCGCCCTCGGATCGGCCCTCGCCACCACGCGGGCGGCCCTCGACAGCCGAGCCGTGCTCGTCGCCGACGGTCTGGACGACCTGGCGGCGGCGCTCGCCGGGCCGGTCGGCGGCGCGGTCGTCGAGCCGGGTGCCCTGGCGTTCCTGTTCACCGGTCAGGGTGCGCAGCGCGTCGGGATGGGCGCGGGTCTGGTGGCGCGGTTCCCGGTGTTCGCGGAGGCGTTCGAGGGGATCGTGGGCCGGTTCGACGGGTTGCGGGAGGCCCTGGGTTCGGAGGCGATCCACCGGACCGTGCACACCCAGGCCGGGTTGTTCGCGGTCGAGGTGGCGTTGTTCCGGCTCCTCGAATCCTGGGGGGTGACTCCGGACTACCTGTTGGGCCATTCGATCGGGGAGATCGCCGCCGCGCACGTCGCGGGGGTGATGTCGCTCGACGACGCGGTCACGCTCGTCGCTGCTCGGGGTCGGTTGATGCAGGCGTTGCCGGCCGGCGGCGCGATGCTGGCGGTGCAGGCGTCCGAGGCCGAGGTGCGGGAGATCATCGCCGGCACAGATGTCGACGTCGCCGCCGTGAACGGCCCGACGTCGATCGTGATCTCCGGTCCGGCCGACGCCGTCGACGAGGTGGCGCCGAGGTTCACCAAGGCCACCCGGTTGACGGTGTCGCACGCGTTCCACTCGTCGCTGATGGAGCCGATGCTGGCCGACTTCGCGGCGGCGATCGCGCACATCTCGTATGCGTCGCCGCGTGTCCCGGTGGTGTCGAACCTGACCGGTGTCCCGGTGGAGGAGTTCACCGCCGACTACTGGGTGCGCCACGTCCGGGAGGCGGTCCGGTTCGCCGAAGGCATGGCCTGGCTCGCCGACCATGGCGTCACCCGCTGCCTGGAGGTCGGCCCGGCCGGCGTGCTGAGCGCGCTCACCGCGCCGGAGCTGACCTGCGTCGCGGCGTTGCGCAAGGAACGCGACGAGGTCGCCACGGTGCTGGCCGCCGTCGGCCGGCTGTGGACCCTCGGCGTGCCCGTCGACTGGAGCGCGATCCTGCCGCCGGCCGGGCACGTCGACCTGCCCACCTACCCGTTCCAGCGGCAGTCCTACTGGCCGCCGGCCCGCGCCGGCCACGGCAACATCGCCGCCGCCGGTCTCTCCGCCGCCGAGCATCCCCTGCTCACCGCCGCCGTGACGCTCGCCGACGACGACGGGATCCTCCTCACCGGCCGCCTCTCCGCGCACACCCACCCGTGGCTCGCCGACCACGTCGTGCTGGACCGCGTCGTGGTGCCCGGCACCGCCTTCGTCGAGCTGGTGCTGCGCGCCGCCCAGCAGGCCGGCGGGCTCGACATCGCGGACCTCACCATCGAGACCCCGCTGGTGCTGCCCGCCACCGGCGGTGTCCAGCTCCAGGTGCGGGTCACCGACGACGGCGGCGAACGCTCGGTCCAGGTGTACGCGCGGCCCGAACCGGACGCCGGCGTGGAGTCGGAGTGGACCCGCCACGCGTCCGGCGCGCTCGCCACCACCGCCACCGCCGACCGGTTCGACCTCGCGGCCTGGCCGCCGGCCGGCGCCGCACCGGTCGATCTCGGCGACTTCTACGGCGACGCCGCCGCGCGTACCGGCCTGCGCTACGGCCCGGTGTTCCGCGGACTGCGCGAGGCGTGGTTGCTCGACGGCGACGTCTACGCGGAGGTCGCGCTGCCCACCGAGGCGCACGCCGACGCCGCCCGGTTCGCGCTGCACCCGGCGTTGTTCGACGGCGCGCTGCACGCCGCCGCGCTCGGCGGCCTGCTGCCGGACGACGGCGCCGCCCGCCTGCCGTTCGCCTGGTCCGAGGTGCGGCTGCACGCCTCCGGCGCCCCGACGCTGCGGGTCCGCCTGCGCGCCGACGGCCCCGAGGCCGTCACGCTCCAGGTCGCCGACGTGGACGGCGCGCCGGTCGCCACCGTGGGTCGCCTGGTCCTGCGTCCGGCCCGCCGTGACCAGCTCGACTCCGTCGCGGGCGGCGCGACCCGGGACGCGATGTACGCCGTGACGTGGACCGCGCTTCCGCCGTCGCGCGCCGAGGCGCCCGTCACGGACGTCGTCGTGCTGCCGGTCCGCGCCGACGACGTGCGCACGGCCGTCGCCGAGGCCCTCACCGGCGTTCAGGAGTGGCTGGCCGACGACCGTTTCGCCGATGGTCGGCTGGTGGTCGTGACCCGGGGCGCGGTGCCTGTCGCCGGCCCGGTGACCGACCTGGCCGGTGCGGCGGTGCGGGGTCTGCTGCGCTCGGCGCAGACCGAGAACCCGGGCCGGATCGTGCTCGCCGACCTGGACCACGCGGAGCCGTCCGAGACGCTGCTGGCCGACCTGCTCCACCGGGACGAGCCGGAGTTGGCGGTGCGCGGCGCCGACGTGTACGCCCCCCGGCTGACCCGCGCCCTCCCCGCGACCACGCTCACCCTGCCGACGGCCACCGGGTCGTGGCGGGTGGCTCCGGGTGGTGACGGCGCGTTGTCGAGCCTCGATGTCGTCGCCGCTCCCGCCGTGGAGCTGGGTGCGGGTGAGGTGCGGGTCGCGGTTCGCGCGGTGGGGGTGAACTTCCGGGACGTGCTGCTGGGTCTGGGGGTGTATCCGGATCCGGACGCGGTGATGGGTTCCGAGGGTGCGGGTGTGGTGGTCGAGGTCGGCCCGGACGTGCCGGACCTGGTCGTGGGCGATCGGGTGTTCGGCCTGTTCCACGGTGGGTTCGCCCCGAAGATCGTGGCGGATCATCGGGTGGTCGCGCGGATGCCCGAGGGTTGGTCGTTCGCGCAGGCGGCTGCGGTGCCGATGGCGTTCCTGACGGCCTGGTACGGGCTGGACGACCTCGGACGTCTGCGGGCCGGTCAGCGGGTGTTGGTGCACGCCGCTGCCGGTGGTGTGGGTATGGCGGCGGTGCAGCTCGCGCGGTTGTGGGGTGCGGAGGTGTTCGCGACCGCGTCGCCGGCGAAGTGGCCGGCGGTCGAAAGTCTCGGCGTCGCGTCGGATCACATCGCGTCGTCGCGGGATCTGGGTTTTGCGGGTGCGTTCGGCAGTGTGGATGTGGTGTTGGACTCGCTTGCCGGTGAGTTCGTGGACGCGTCGCTCGGCATGGTGTCGCCGGGTGGCCGCTTCGTGGAGATGGGCAAGGCGGACATCCGTGACGCCGCTGAGGTAGAGCGGGATCTTGGTGTTTGGTACAAGGCGTTCGACCTGTCGGAGGCGGGTGCGGAGCGCACGGCGGTGATGCTGGCCGAACTGGTCGCCCTGTTCGAGTCCGGGTCGCTGCGGTTGCTCCCGCCGACGGTGGCGGATGTGCGGGAACTGCCGGCGGTGCTGGGTGCGATGAGTCGTGGCGCGCACATCGGGAAGAACGTGGTGCTGGTTCCCCGCGAGGTGGACGGGCCGGTGCTGATCACCGGTGGCACCGGTGGTCTGGGCGCGCTGCTCGCCGCGCATCTGGTCGAGGCCCACGGGGTGCGGGACCTGGTACTGGTGAGCCGTTCCGGTGGACCGGCGCCGGAGCTGGACGCGCGGGTGCGTGTCGTCGCCGCGGACGTCACCGACCGCGACGCGCTCGCCGCGGTGCTCGACGGCATCGACGGGCTGGCCGGTGTGGTGCACTGCGCGGGGGTGCTCGACGACGGCGTGTTCACCGCCCTGACGCCGGATCGGGTGGCCGGGGTGCTGGCGCCCAAGGTCGACGCGGTGGTGCACCTGCACGAGTTGACGCGCGACCTCGACCTGGCGATGTTCACCGTGTTCTCCTCGGTGTCGGCGGTGTTCGGGTCGGCGGGTCAGGCGGCGTACGCGGCGGCGAACGCGTTCCTGGACGGCTTCGTGTCGTACCGTCGTGGTCTCGGTCTGGTCGGGCAGTCGTTGGGCTGGGGTCTGTGGGCCAACGCCGCGGGCATGGGCGGCCGGCTGACCGGCACCGACGCCGACCGGGTCACCCGGGCCGGCGACGGCCTCCCCGACGAGCTGGGCCTCGCCCTGTTCGACGCGGCCCGGCACCTGCCCGCCGCGCACCTCGTCCCGGCCACCCTCGACCTCGCCGCGTTCCGGCGCGCCGGCGCCGTGCCCGCGCTACTGCGCGGCCTGGTGCGCGGCACGGGCCGACGCGCAGCCCAGCACAGCGGCGGCGGCTCCGGCCTGGCCCGCCGCCTGCTGGCGCTGCCCGAGGCCGAGCGCGAGCGTACCCTCGTCGCCCTCGTCTGCGACCAGGTCGCGGCGGTCCTGGGCCACAGCGGCGCCGACGCCGTCGACGCCCGGCACGCCTTCAAGGACCTCGGCTTCGACTCGCTGACCTCGGTCGAGCTGCGTAACCGGCTCAACGCGGCGGCCGGGATCCGGCTGCCCGCCACCGTCGTCTTCGACTACCCGAACCCGACAGTGCTCGCCACCTACCTCGGCCGGCAACTCGCCGGCACGAGCGACGCGGCGAAGCCGGCCGCCGTCGCCACCTTCGACGCCGACGAGCCGATCGCCGTGGTCGGCATGGGCTGCCGCTTCCCGGGCGGGGTCGGGAGCCCGGCCGACCTGTGGGACCTGCTGATCGCCGGCACCGACGCGATCTCGACGTTCCCGGACGACCGCGGCTGGGTGGCCGACCACGACGGCTACACCCGCGTCGGTGGCTTCATCGACCACGCCGCCGACTTCGACGCGCGACTGTTCGGCATCTCACCGCGCGAGGCGCTCGCCATGGACCCGCAGCAGCGGGTGCTGCTGGAAACCTCCTGGGAGGCCTTCGAGTCGGCCGGCATCGACCCGGCGACGCTGCACGGCAGCCAGACCGGCGTCTTCGTCGGCGCCGCGGCCTCCCGGTACGGCCAGGGCGCGGACCTGCCGCCCGAGGCCGAGGGGCACGTCCTGACCGGCATCGCGACGAGCGTGATCTCCGGCCGGGTCGCCTACTCGTTCGGCCTCGAAGGCCCCGCGGTCACCATCGACACCGCCTGCTCGTCGTCGCTCGTGGCGCTGCACCTGGCCGTGCAGGCGCTGCGGCAGGGCGAGTGCGACATGGCGTTGGCCGGTGGCGTCACGGTGATGGCGGGGCCGGACATCTTCGTCGAGTTCGACAGGCAGCGCGGACTGGCCGCCGACGGGCGGTGCAAGGCGTTCTCCGCCGAGGCCGACGGCACCGGGTGGGGCGAGGGCGCCGGCGTCCTGGTCGTCGAACGGCTCTCCGACGCGCAGCGGAACAACCACCAGATCCTAGCCCTGGTACGCGGGTCCGCGATCAACCAGGACGGCGCCTCCAACGGCCTCACCGCCCCCAACGGGCCCTCCCAGCAACGGGTGATCGACAGGGCGTTGGCCGGAGCCGGACTCCGTGGCGCGGACGTGGACGCGGTCGAGGCGCACGGCACCGGCACCGCCCTCGGCGACCCCATCGAGGCGCAGGCGCTGCTCGCCACGTACGGGCGGGACCGGGATCCGGACCGTCCACTGCTTCTCGGGTCGGTGAAGTCGAACATCGGCCACACCCAGGCGGCGGCCGGCGTCGCCGGGGTCATCAAGATGGTGCTCGCGATGCGGCACGGCCGGCTTCCCCGCACGCTGCACGCCACGCACCCCTCGTCGCACGTCGACTGGAGCAGCGGGGCGCTGCGCCTGCTCGACGAGCCCGCCGCGTGGCCGGAGACCGACCGGGCCCGGCGGGCGGCGGTCTCCTCGTTCGGCATCAGCGGCACGAACGCCCACGTGGTGCTCGAACAGGCGCCCCCGGCGCCCGCGGCCGCACCGGAGCCGACGCCGGGCCTGGTGCCGTGGGTGGTCACCGGCCACACCGCCGACGCGGTGCGGGCCCAGGCCGGCCGGCTGCTCGACGCCGCCGCCACGGCGACGCCGCCGCTCGACCTGGCCGCCGTCGGCCACACCCTCGCGACCGGCCGCAAGGCCCTGAAGCACCGGGCCGTGGTGGTCGGCGCCGACCGCGGCGAGCTTCTCGACGGCCTGGCAGCCGTACGCGACGGCAGCCTGGTTCCCGGCACCGAACAGCTCGGCCGGACCGCGTTCCTGTTCACCGGTCAGGGTGCGCAGCGCGTCGGGATGGGCGCGGGTCTGGTGGCGCGGTTCCCGGTGTTCGGGGAGGCGTTCGAGGGGATCGTGGATCGGTTCGACGGGTTGCGGGAGGCCTTGGGTTCGGAGGCGATCCACCGGACCGTGCACACCCAGGCCGGGTTGTTCGCGGTCGAGGTGGCGTTGTTCCGGCTCCTCGAATCCTGGGGGGTGACTCCGGACTACCTGTTGGGCCATTCGATCGGGGAGATCGCCGCCGCGCACGTCGCGGGGGTGATGTCGCTCGACGACGCGGTCACGTTGGTGGCGGCGCGGGGCAGGTTGATGCAGGCGTTGCCGGCCGGTGGCGCGATGCTCGCGGTGCAGGCGTCCGAGGAGTCGGTGCGGGAGGTCATCGCCGGCACGGGCGTGGACGTCGCGGCGGTCAACGGCCCCACGTCGGTGGTGGTCTCCGGTCCGGTGGAGGCGATCGACGAGCTGGCGCCCCGGTTCGCGAAGACGACCCGGCTCTCCGTGTCGCACGCGTTCCACTCGTCGCTGATGGAGCCGATGCTGGCCTCGTTCGGGTCGGTGGCGGCCGGGCTCGCCTACCTGCCGCCGCGCATCCCGGTGGTGTCGAACCTGACCGGTGCGCCGGTCGAGGAGTTCACCGCCGACCACTGGGTGCGGCACGTGCGCGAGGCGGTGCGTTTCGACGACGGGCTGCGGTGGCTGACCGCGCAGGGCGTCAGCCGCTTCGTCGAGGTCGGCCCGGCGGCCGTGCTGACCGGGCTGGTGCGCGACGGCGTCGGCGTGGCGGTGCTCCGCAAGGACCAGGACGAGGAACGAGCCGCCCTGCGGGCGCTGGCCGACCTGTTCACGGCCGGGGTCGCGATCGACTGGCCGGCGGTCACCGGCTGGCGGTCACCCAGCCGGGTGGACCTGCCGACGTACGCGTTCCAGCGAGACCGCTACTGGCTGACCCCGTCGGAGCCGGCGCCGGTGGCCGGTGGCGAGGACGGCGGCTTCTGGTCGGCGGTGGAGCGCGCCGACCGGGACGGGTTGGCCGCGGAGCTGGGCCTGGCCGCCGACGACGCGGCCGCCCTGGACGGGCTGCTGCCGTCGCTGTCCGCCTGGCGTCGCCGGCGGCGCGCGCAGGGCGTGGTGGAGGGCTGGCGGTACCGGATCGGCTGGACGCCGATCGCGGAACCCGGCCCGGCGGCGCTGTCCGGGGCATGGCTCGTGGTCTCGGACGACCCGACCGACGCCACCGACGTGGCCGCCGCGCTGACCGCGGCGGGCGCCGAGGTGGTACGGGTGCAGGGGCCGGCCGACCGTGGCGTGCTGACCGGCGTGTTGACCGTCGCCACCGACGTCCGGGGCGTCGTCTGGGCCGGCAGCGCTGGTCAGTCGTTGACCGTGCTGCTCCAGGCGGTCGCGGACGCCGGGACCGAAGCCCGGGTGTGGGCGGTGACGCGTGGCGCGGTCGCGGTGGGTCGGTCGGAGTCGGTGACCGACGTCTCCGCCGCGACGGTCTGGGGTGTGGGTCGCGTCGCCGCGCTGGAGCTGCCGCAGACGTGGGGCGGTCTGGTCGACGTGCCGGCGGTCCTGGGTGAGCGGGAGGGTCGCCGGTTCACCGCGCTCCTCGCCGGGGACGGCGAGGACCAGCTCGCGGTACGCGCCTCCGGGGTCTTCGCGCGCCGCCTGCGACGCGCCGCCCCGGCCGGACCGGCGACTCCGTTGTCGTTGTCCGGGACCGTGTTGGTCACGGGTGGGACGGGCGCGTTGGGTTCGCGGGTGGCGCGCTGGGTGGTCGGGCGTGGGGCCGACCGGGTGGTGCTGGTGTCGCGTCGTGGTGACCGGGCGCCGGGTGCCGCCGATCTGGTGGCGGAGTTGAGCGCTGCGGGTGCCGAGGTGTCGGTGGTGGCGTGTGACGTCGCCGACCGGGACGCGGTGCGTGCGGTGGTGGCCGGTATCGGGGATCTGACCGGTGTGGTGCACGCCGCGGGTGTGTCCAGCATGGAAGGTCTGTTGGAGGCGTCGGCGGAGTCGTTCGGGTCGGTGGTGTCGGGCAAGGTGTCTGGTGCGCTGCATCTGCACGAGGCGACCGCAGACCACGATCTGGACCTGTTCCTCGTCTTCTCGTCGATCGCGGGTGTGTGGGGCAGCGGTGGTCAGGCTGCGTACGCCGCCGGTAACGCGGCGTTGGACGCGCTGGTGGAGTCTCGCCGTGCGGTGGGGAAGACCGGCACCGCTGTCGCGTGGGGTCCGTGGGCCGAGGGTGGGATGGCGGGCGCGGCCGGTGCGGAGGACTACCTGGCCCGGCGCGGCCTGGCCGCGATGGATCCTGATCTGGCGATGCAGGCCCTGGCGCTCGCGGTCGACGCCGGTGACGTGACCACGACGGTCGCCGACGTGGACTGGTCGCGGTTCGTGGCGACGTTCGCCGCCCAGCGGCCGGCGCCGCTGTTCGGTGAGCTTGTCGTCGCGTCGGAGGCGGTCACCGATGGTGGCGCGTTGACCGCGCGCCTGGCGGGTCTGCCCGAGGCGGAGCGGCGCCGGCAACTGCTGACGCTGGTGCGTACCCAGACCGCGAAGGCGCTCGGGTATGCCGGGGCGGGGCAGGTGGAGCCGCAGACCGCGTTCCGGGACCTGGGCATCGACTCGGTGACCGCGGTGGAGGTGAAGACCCGCATCAACGCGGCCACCGGTCTGCACCTGGGGTCATCTCTGGTGTTCGACCACCCGACGCCGCAGCTCCTCGCCGACCACCTCCTCGACGCGTTGGGACTGGGTGGCCGGACCGGTGCGCCGACTGCCGCCGTGGCGCAGCCGCTGACCGGCGACGACATCGTGATAGTGGGGATGGCGTGCCGGTATCCGGGCGGGGTGGAATCGCCGGAGGATCTGTGGCGGTTGGTCGCCGGTGGAAGCGACGGCATGTCGGTGTTCCCGTCCGACCGGGGGTGGACGGTGCCCGACGGCGTCGGGTACGCGGCGGTGGGTGGTTTCGTCGACACCGCGACGGGCTTCGACGCCGGCCTGTTCGGGATCTCCCCGCGCGAGGCCGTCGCGATGGACCCGCAGCAACGCATGTTGCTGGAGGTGTCGTGGGAGACGCTGGAACGTTCCGGGGTGGACCCGCGGTCGCTGCGGGGTCGGCCCGTGGGTGTGTTCGTGGGCGCGTCGCACTCGGGCTACACCGCTGACGGCGCCGACGGTCACGTGCTGACCGGTACGGCGAACAGTGTGATCTCGGGTCGGGTGTCGTACTCGTTCGGGTTCGAGGGCCCTGCGATGACCGTGGACACGGCCTGCTCGTCCTCCCTGGTGGCGTTGCACCTGGCGGCGCAGGCGCTGCGTGGTGGCGAATGCGATCTGGCCCTGGCCGGTGGGGTCACCGTGATCACGGGTCCGGACGTGTTCGCGGAGTTCGCCCGCCAGGACGGCCTCGCGTCGGACGGCAGGTGCAAGTCGTTCGCCGGTGCCGCCGACGGCACCGGATGGGCCGAAGGCGTCGGGATGCTGCTGGTCGAGCGGCTGTCGGACGCGGTGCACAACGGACACCGGATTCTGGCAAGGGTCGCCGGTTCCGCGGTCAACTCCGACGGCACGTCCAACGGCCTGACCGCGCCGAACGGGCCGGCGCAGCAGCGGGTGATCCGCCAGGCCCTGGCGAGCGCCGGTCTGAGCACCGGCGACGTGGACGTGGTGGAGGCGCACGGCACCGGCACCCGGCTGGGTGATCCGATCGAGGCCCAGGCGTTGCTGGCCACGTACGGGCAGGATCGTGAGCAGCCGTTGTGGTTGGGTTCGATCAAGTCGAACATCGGCCACACGCAGGCCGCCGCGGGTGTCGCGGGGATCATCAAGATGATCCTGGCGATGCGTCACGGTGTACTGCCGGCCACGTTGCACGTCGACGAGCCGTCCCCGCACGTGGACTGGGCCGCCGGCGCGGTCGAGCTGCTCACCGCGGCCCGGCCGTGGCAGGCGAACGGTGGTTCGCGGCGTGCCGCCGTGTCGGCGTTCGGGATCAGCGGCACCAACGCCCACGTGATTCTGGAAGAGCCGGCCGAGCAGCCGGCGGCGGTCGAGGCGCCGCGGGTCGACGGGCCGGTGCCGTGGCTGGTTTCCGCGCGGTCGGCGGAGGCGTTGGCGGGTCAGGTGCGGCTACTGCACGACGCCGTGGCCGCCGACCCGGAGCTGGACCCGGCGGCGGTGGCGTGGTCCCTGGCGACCGGGCGGGCGGCGTTGGAGCACCGTGCGGTGGTGCTGGCCGGTGCGCGTGACGACTTCCTCACCGGTCTCCAGGCACCGGCGATCTCGGGCGTGGTGTCCGAAGGCGGTCTGGCGTTCCTGTTCACCGGTCAGGGCGCGCAGCGCGTCGGGATGGGCGCCGGCTCGTACGCCCGGTATCCGGTGTTCGCGGCGGCGTTCGACGCCATCTGCGCCCGCTTCGACCAACTCCTCGACATGCCGCTGCGGCAGGCCATCGACTCCGACGCGATCCACCGGACGGTCTACACGCAGGCCGGTCTGTTCGCGGTCGAGGTGGCGCTGTTCCGCCTGTTCGAGTCGTGGGGTGTGACCCCGGACTTCCTGCTCGGGCACTCGATCGGGGAGATCGCCGCCGCGCACGTCGCGGGCGTGCTCGACCTGGACGACGCGGTCACGCTTGTCGCGGCGCGGGGTCGGCTGATGCAGGCGCTGCCCGCAGGCGGGGGGATGCTCGCCGTGCAGGCGACCGAGAAGTCGGTGCGGGAGATCATCGCCGGCACGGGCGTCGACATCGCCGCCGTCAACGGGCCGACGTCGGTGGTCCTCTCCGGCCCGGCCGACGCCGTCGAGGAGCTGGCGCCGCGGTTCACCAAGGCCACCCGGCTCACTGTCTCGCACGCGTTCCACTCGGCGTTGATGGAGCCGATGCTCGACGAGTTCGCGGCCGCGATCGCGCACCTCGACTTCCAGAAGCCGCGCATCGCCGTGGTGTCGAACCTGACCGGGGAGCCGGTCGAGGAGTTCACCGCCGACTATTGGGTGCGCCACGTGCGCGAGGCGGTGCGCTTCCACGACGGCACGACCTGGCTCGCCGCGAACGGCGTGACCCGCTGCCTGGAGGTCGGCCCGGCCGGCGTGCTGTCCGCGACCGCCACGCCGGACCTCACCTCCGTTCCCGCACTGCGCAAGGACCGCGACGAGACCGACAGCCTCCTGCACGCCGTCGCGAGGCTGTGGACCGTCGGCGTGCCCGTGGACTGGACCGCGGTCCTGCCCGTCGCGCCCCGCGTCGACCTGCCCACGTACGCCTTCCAGCGGGACCGGTACTGGCGGTCCCCGCGCACCGCGGACCCGGTCGAGGCGGCGTTCTGGCGGGCGGTCGAGGACGAGAGCCTGACCGACCTGCTGCACACCGACGTACCGGCCCCGCTGGGCGCCGCGCTCGCCGAGTGGCGACGTGGCCGGGTGGCGGCCGGCGCCACCGCCTCCTGGCGCTACGAGGTCACCTGGGAACCGACCGCCGAGCCGCCCGCGCCGGCCGCCGGACGGTGGGTCGTCCTCGTGCCACGGCCGGGCATGGCCGAGGCGATGTTCGGCGGCACCGGCCTGGACTTCACCGAGATGCTGGTCGGCGAGGAGGGTCTCGTCGGCCTCGACCCGGACGTCGCCGGGGTGGTGTCGCTGCTGCCCGCCACCGCGCATGAGCTTCTGACGACGGTGCGCGCCCTCGACGGGACCCGCCTGTGGTGGGTCACGGCCGGGGCGGTGTCGGTGGGCCGGTCCGACCCGCTGACCGACGTCGCCGCGTCGATGGTGTGGGGGGCGGGCCGGGTGGCCGCCCTGGAACTGCCGGAGCTGTGGGGCGGCCTGATCGACGCCCCTGCCGAACCGGACGAGCAGGCGCGCCGTCGCCTGGCCGCCGTGCTCGGCGGACACGAGGACCAGGTCGCGGTGCGCGGCGACGGGGTGTACGTCCGCCGGCTGCGTCCGGCCGCCGCGAGCGCGCCGGCCGAGGCTCGGACGTGGGACGGTACGGTTCTGGTCACCGGCGGTACCGGGGCGCTCGGCGCTCAGGTGGCCCGTTGGCTGGTGGGTCGTGGGGTGTCGCGGTTGGTGTTGACGTCGCGGCGGGGGATGGACGCGCCGGGTGCTGCCGAGTTGGTGGCGGAGCTGTCGCCGGCGCGGGTGGACGTGGTGGCGTGCGACGTCGCGGATCGTCCGCAGGTGGCGGAGCTGCTGGCCGGGATCCCGGACCTGCGCGGCGTGGTGCACGCCGCCGGGATCTCCGGAGTGGGCCTGCTGACCGAGTCCACCCCGGAGGAGTTCACGCAGATCGTGCGCGGCAAGGTCGCCGGCGCGGTCAACCTGGACGCGCTGACCGGCGAGCTGGACCTGTTCGTGGTGTTCTCGTCGATCTCCGGCGTGTGGGGCAGCGGAAGCCAGGCCGCGTATTCGGCCGCGAACGCGTTCCTGGACGCGCTGGTGCAGTCGCGCCGGGCCGCCGGGAAGGCGGGCACCGCGATCGCCTGGGGTCCGTGGGCCGAGGCCGGCATGCTGGTCGCGGACGAGGGCGCCGAGGACTACCTGCGCCGTCGCGGATTGCGCCCGATGCCGCCGACCCTGGCGGTCCGGGTGCTGGCCGAGGCGGTCGACGCCGACACCGGTTGCCTGACCGTCGCCGACGTCGACTGGGCGCGCTTCGGGCCGGCGTTCACCGCCTCTAGGCCCAGCCCGCTGCTCCGGCACGTGTACGCCACCGAACCGGAAGCGGTCCCGACCGCGAGCCGCTGGGCGACGGAGGTCGCCGCGATGCCGGCGGCCGAACGCGGTCGGTCGGTGCTCGGGCAGGTGCGCCGCACGGTGGCCGAGGTGCTCGGGTACGCCGACGTGGACCGGGTGCCGCCGGGCCGCGCGTTCAAGGACCTCGGCATCGACTCGCTCACCGCGGTCGAGCTGCGCGACCGGTTGCAGGCGCTGACCGGGCTCACGCTGCCGGCCAGCCTCGCCTTCGACCACCCCAGCCCGACCGCGATCGTCCGGATGCTGGAGCGCCTCGTCGAAGCGCCGACCACGGTCGCGACGACCACGGTCGCCGCGGTGAGCGGCGACCCGGTGGTGATCGTCAGCATGGCCTGCCGCTACCCGGGCGGGGTGGACTCGGCCGAGTCGCTGTGGGCGGTGGTCGAGGGCGCCGAGGACGTGCTGACGCCGTTCCCCGGGGACCGGGGCTGGGACCTGGACGGGCTCGCGGCGGGCGGCTCGGACACCACCATGGGTGGCTTCCTGGACGGGGCGGCCGAGTTCGACGCCGGGCTGTTCGGGGTGTCAGCCCGGGAGGCGCTGGCGATGGACCCGCAGCAACGGCTGCTGCTGGAGACCACCTGGGAGCTGTTCGAGAAGGCGGGCATCTCGCCGACCTCGCTGGCAGGCACGTCAACCGGGGTCTTCGTGGGCTCGAACACCCAGGACTACTCGGGCGTGCTCGCCGCCGGCACCGGTCACGACGGCTACCTGGCCACCGGCACCTCGGCGAGCGTCGTCTCCGGGCGGCTGTCGTACGTCTTCGGGCTGGAAGGCCCGGCCGTCACCGTCGACACCGCCTGTTCGTCGTCGCTCGTCGCGTTGCACCTGGCCGCGCAGGCCCTGCGGGCCGGCGAGTGCGACCTCGCCGTGACCGGCGGGGTGGCGGTCGTCTCCACGCCCGGCATCTTCACCGAGTTCTCCCGGCAGGGCGGGATGGCGCCCGACGGCCGCTGCAAGGCGTTCGCCGAGGGCGCGGACGGCACCGGTTGGGGTGAGGGCGTCGGCGTCCTGCTGCTGGAGCGGCTGTCCGACGCCCGCCGTAACGGGCACGAGATCCTGGCCGTGGTCGCCGGTTCCGCGACCAACTCCGACGGTGCGTCGAACGGCCTGACCGCGCCGAACGGACCCGCGCAGCAACGGGTGATCCGCCAGGCCCTCGCGAACGCCGGATTGAGCCCCGCCGAGGTGAGCGTCGTCGAGGCGCACGGCACCGGTACCAAGCTGGGCGACCCGATCGAGGCGCAGGCGGTGCTGGCCACCTACGGCCAGGACCGCGACGAGCCGCTCTGGCTCGGGTCGATCAAGTCGAACATCGGCCACACCCAGGCCGCCTCGGGCGTCGCCGGGGTGATCAAGATGGTGCTGGCGATGCGGCACGGTGTGCTGCCGGCGACGCTGCACGTCGACGCCCCGTCGACGAAGGTGGACTGGGCGTCCGGCGCGGTGCGGCTGCTGACCGAGGCCCGGGACTGGACCGCCGGGGACCGGACCCGGCGGGCCGGAGTGTCGTCGTTCGGGATGAGCGGCACGAACGCGCACGTGATCCTGGCGGAGCCCCCGCCGCCCCTGGCCGTCGAGCCGGCGCCGCAGCCGGAAGGGCCGGCGGTAACGGCGGTGCCGTGGCTGCTGTCGGCGCGTTCCGCCGAGGCGCTGACCGGGCAGGCACGCCGGCTCGCCGACTTCGTGGCCGCCCGGCCCGACCTCGACGTGACCGCCGTGGCCGGCGCGTTGCGCTCCAGCCGGGCCGTGCTGGAGCACCGGGCCGTCGCCGTCGGGTCCACCCGGGAGGACCTGCTCGCCGCTCTGACCGCGATCCGACCCGGCGAGCCGGTGACGGACGCCGACGGCCGTGTCGTGCTGGTCTTCCCCGGGCAGGGCGCCCAGTGGCTCGGGATGGCCGCGGCGCTGCTGGACGAGTCGCCGGTGTTCGCCGCCCGGATCGCCGAGTGCGCGGCGGCGCTCGACGGGTACGTCGACTGGTCGCTGCTCGACGTGCTGCGGTCGACGGACGACGGCTGGATGTCGCGGGTCGACGTCGTACAGCCGGTGCTGTGGGCGGTGATGGTCTCGCTGGCCGCCGTCTGGCAGTCGCTCGGCGTGGAGATCGCCGGCGTGGTCGGCCACTCGCAGGGCGAGATCGCGGCGGCGGCGGTCGCCGGGATCCTGTCGCTCGCCGACGCGGCGATGGTGGTGGCCGTCCGATCGCGCGCGCTGCGGGCGATCGCCGGCACCGGCGGGATGATCGCGGTCGCGATGGGCGCCGACGCCGCCGCCGAGTTGCTGGACGAGCTGCCCGGCATGTCGCTGGCGGCCGTCAACGGCCCGGCGTCGGTGGTGCTCTCCGGCGACGTCGCCGGCATCGAGGCGGTGCTGGCGCGGTGCGCGGAGCGGGGCGTGTGGTGCCGGCAGGTTCCGGTCGACTACGCCTCACACAGCTCCCAGGTCGACGGCCTGCGCGCGGAGCTGCTGGCCGCCTTCGACGGGTTGACCCCGCGGGCGGGCGCGGTGCCGTTCCACTCGACGGTGACCGGCGGCCTCGTCGACGCGGCGGAGCTGGACGCGGCGTACTGGTTCGAGAACCTGCGCCGCCCGGTGCGTTTCGACCAGGTGGTCACCGGCCTGATCGCCGCCGGGCACCGGCTGTTCGTCGAAGCCAGTCCGCACCCGGTGCTGGTCGCCGGCGTGGGGGAGCGCGGCGGCCTGGTGACCGGCTCGCTGCGCCGCGACGAGGGCGGGCTGGCGCGGATGCTGCGCTCGGCCGGCGACCTCTGGGCCCTGGGCGGTCACGTCGACTGGTCGGCGGCGACCGGCGCCGGCGCGGTGCGTGGCCTGCCGACGTACGCGTTCCACCGGCGCCGCTACTGGCCGGCGCCGGCGGCCGGCGCCGCGGACGCGGCGGCGATCGGCCTGTCCGGGCTGACCCACCCGCTGCTCGGCGCCACCACGGTGCTCGCCGACACCGACGGCGTGCTGCTGTCCGGCCGGGTCGCGCCCGCCTCGCCGGGCTGGCTAGCCGACCACCGGGTGGCCGGCCGGGTGGTCCTGCCCGGCACCGCCTTCCTGGAACTCGCCCTGCAGGCCGCCCAGCGCACCGGCGACCGCCGGATCGGTGAGCTGACCGTGGCGGCGCCGCTCGTGCTCGACGACGGCGCGGCGCAGCTCCAGGTCCGGGTGGCCGAGGCCGACGAGCACGGACGACGGGCCCTGCACATCTACGCCCGGCCCGAGCACGACGCCGACGGGTCCTGGACGCGGCACGCCTCGGGCATGCTGGAGCCGACCGGCCCGGCCGCCCCGGCCGGTCTCGGCGCCTGGCCGCCGGCCGACGGGACGGTCCTGGACGTGCCGGCGTTCTACCAGGCCGCGGCCGCCGCCGGTTACGGCTACGGCGCCGCCTTCCGTGGCCTCCACCGGGCCTGGCGGGTCGGCGACGACGTGTACGCCGAGGTCGAGCTGCCCGCCGACATCGCCACCGAGGGCGCCGGCTACGGCCTGCACCCGGCGCTGCTCGACGCCGCGTTGCAGGCCGTCGGGCTGGGCGACTTCGTCACGGCGGACGGCCTCGCGCTGCCCTTCGCCTGGACCGGCGTCCAGCTGTCCGCGGTGGGCGCGACCGCGCTGCGGGTACGGATCAGCGCCGCCGGCCCGGACGCCGTCAGCGTCACCGTGACCGACCCGGCCGGCGCACCGGTCGCGACGGTCGAGCGCCTGGACTTCCGGGCGCTGGGCGCGGGCGGGTTGCCGACCGCCGCCGGCACCCGGGAGGCGCTGCTGCGGGTCGACTGGTCGCCGCTGCGCGACGCGGTCGCCGTGGACGTGCCGGCCGAGGTGTGGCGGGTGGACGCGCCGGACGTCGCAGTGGTGTTGGAACGGGTTCAGGGGTGGCTCGCGGCGACGATCGATGGCGTCCTGGTTGTGGTGGTCAACGCTGCGGTGCCGGTCGGCGGCGCGGCAGTCGACCCGTACGCGGCTGGGGTGTGGGGATTGTTGCGGTCGGCGCAGTCGGAGAATCCGGGTCGGATCGTGCTCGTCGACAGCGACGGGGGCGACGGGGACGGGTTCCTGCGTGGGCTGGCCGGGTTGGGTGAGCCGCAGGTGGCGGTGCGGGATTCGGTGGTGTTCGTGCCGCGGTTGGTGCGGGCGTTGCCGTCGTCGTCGCTCGCCGTGCCGGAGGTTCCGGCGTGGCGCCTCGACGTGGTGGGCGGGTCGTCGTTGGACTGCCTGGCGCTGGTGCCGGCCGACGACGCGCTGGCGCCGTTGGCGGCTGGTCAGGTGCGGGTGTCGATGCGCGCCGCCGGCGTCAACTTCCGCGACGTCCTGGTCGCGCTCGGCGTGCACACCGCGACGAGCATCATGGGCTCCGAGGGCGCCGGCGTCGTCCTCGAGGTGGCCCCGGACGTCACCGACCTGAAGCCCGGCGACCGCGTCTTCGGTTCGTACGTGGGCGCCTTCGGCTCGGTGGCGGTGACCGACCGGCGGCTCGTCTCGCCGATGCCGGCGCGGTGGTCGTTCGCGCAGGCCGCGTCCGTGTCGACCGCCTACGTGACCGCGTTCTACGGGTTGCGGGACGTGGCGGGTCTGCGCGCCGGCGAGCGGCTGCTGGTGCACGCCGGCGCCAGTGGTGTCGGCATGGCCGCCGTCCAGCTGGCCCTGGCCTGGGGTGTCGAGGTGTTCGCGACCGCGTCGCCGGGCAAGTGGGACGTGTTGCGGGGTCTGGGTCTGGACGACGCGCACATCGCGTCGTCGCGGGACACCGGTTTCGAGGCGGCGTTCGGCCGGGTGGATGTGGTCTTGAACTCGCTGGCGGGTGAGTTCATCGACGCGTCGCTGCGGATGCTCGACGACGGCGGCCGGTTCGTGGAGATGGGCAAGGCCGACTACCGCGACCCCGCCGAACTCGCCGAGCGCGGCGTGCGCTACCCGACGTTCGACCTCGCCACCGAGGGCTGGGAACGCACCGCCGGCATCCAGGGCGAAGTCCTCGCGATGGTCGACCGCGGCGAGGTGTCGCTGTTGCCGTTCCGGGTGTGGGACGTGCGGGATGCGGCGGAGGCGTTCCGGTTCATGTCGCAGGGCCGGCATGTGGGCAAGATCGTGTTGACGATTCCGTCGGTGCCGTCGGGGACGGTGTTGTTGACCGGTGGCACCGGTGTGTTGGGTGGGTTGTTCGCGGAGCATCTGGTGGCCGCACACGGGGTGCGGGATCTGGTGTTGGTGTCGCGTCGTGGTCCGGCCGCGCCGGGTGCGGGGGACCTGGTGGGTCGGCTGGAGGAGGCCGGCGCGCGGGTGCGGGTGGTCGCGGCGGATGTGGCGGATCGTGGGGCGCTGGCCGGGGTGCTTGAGGACATCGAGGATCTGTCGGGTGTGGTGCATCTGGCGGGTGTGTTGGATGACGGGGCGTTCGAGGGTTTGTCCGGCGAGCGGGTGGCGTCGGTGTGGGCGGGTAAGGCGGTGGCGGCGGCTCATCTGGATGAGTTGACGCGGGGCCGGGATCTGGCGTGGTTCGTGGTGTTCTCGTCGGCGTCGGCGACGTTCGGTACGGCGGGTCAGGCGGGGTATGCGTCGGCGAACGCGTTTCTGGATGGTCTGGTGGCGGCTCGGCGGGCGCGGGGTTTGCCGGGGTTGTCGGTGGGGTGGGGGTTGTGGGCGGCGTTGTCGGAGATGACGTCGCATTTGGATGAGCGTGCGGTGGCGCGTATCGGTGGGGTGTTGTCGTCGGCGTTGGGTGTGGCGTTGTTCGACGAGGCGGTGCGTCTGCCGTTGTCGCATGTGGTGCCGATCAGTTTGGACCTGTCGGGTTATCGCGGCGGGGAGGTGGAGGTGCCGGCGCTGCTGCGGTCGCTGGTCCGACCGGCCCTGCGCCGGGCCGGCGTCGCCGCACCGGACACCGACACCTTCGCCAGCCGCCTCGCCGCGCTGCCCGAGGCCGCCCGGCACCGGTTCGTGCTCGACACCGTCGTCGGCCACGCCGCCGCCGTGCTCGGCCACGAACCCGCCGAGGCGATGAGCCCGAACCAACCGTTCAAGGCGCTCGGCTTCGACTCGCTGACCTCGGTCGAGCTGCGCAACCGGCTGCGCGCCGCCACCGGTGTGCTGCTGCCCGCCACGCTCGTCTTCGACTACCCGTCACCCACGGCGCTCGCCGGGTTCCTCCTGGAACGGCTGACCGGCGACAGCGTCCCGGCCGCGCCGGTCGCCCGACCGGCAGTCCAGGTCGGGGACGACGACCCGGTCGTGGTGGTGGGCATGGGCTGCCGCCTGCCGGGCGGTGTGTCCTCGCCGGAGCAGCTCTGGGACGTGGTGGCCGGCGGCCGCGACGCGATCACCGGGTTCCCCACCGACCGCGGCTGGGACCTGGCGAACCTGTACGACCCGGACCCGGACCGCGCCGGCACCACCTACGTGCGCGAGGGCGGCTTCGTCGACGCCGCCGCCGGGTTCGACGCCCGACTGTTCGGCATCTCACCGCGCGAGGCCCTCGCCATGGACCCCCAGCAACGCATGCTGCTGGAGGTGTCGTGGGAGGCCCTCGAACGCGCCGGGATCTCCCCGGACTCGCTGCGCGGCTCGTCTACCGGCGTGTTCGTCGGCGGCGCCTCCTCGACGTACGGGATCGGCGTGGACCTGCCCGACGGCGTGGAGGGACACCTGCTCACCGGCTCGGTCACCAGCGTCATGTCCGGCCGGGTGGCGTACCAGTTCGGCCTGGAAGGCCCGGCCGTCACCATCGACACCGCCTGCTCGTCGTCGCTGGTCGCGCTGCACCTGGCCGCGCAGGCGCTGCGGGCCGGCGAGTGCGACCTGGCGCTGGCCGGCGGTGTCACGGTGCTGACCAACCCCGGCATCTTCACCTCGTTCGCCCGCCAGCGCGGCCTGGCCGCCGACGCCCGGTGCAAGCCGTTCGCGGCCGCCGCCGACGGCACCAGCATGGCCGAGGGCGCCGGCGTGCTCGTCGTCGAACGGCTCTCCGACGCCCGCCGCCACGGTCACCGCGTGCTCGCCGTGGTGCGGGGCAGCGCGGTCAACCAGGACGGCGCCTCCAACGGTCTCACCGCACCCAACGGGCCGGCCCAGCAGAAGGTGATCCGGCAGGCCCTGGCCGGCGCCGGGCTGAACGCCGCCGACGTCGACGTGGTCGAGGCGCACGGCACCGGCACGAAGCTCGGTGACCCGATCGAGGCGCAGGCGTTGCTGGCGACCTACGGGCAGGACCGGGACCGGCCGCTCTGGCTGGGCTCGGTGAAGTCGAACATCGGGCACACCCAGGCCGCCGCCGGCGTCGCCGGGATCATCAAGATGGTCATGGCGTTGCGGCACCAGGAACTGCCCGCGTCGCTGCACGTCGACGAGCCGACCCCCGAGGTCGACTGGTCCACCGGAGCCGTCCGGCTGCTCACCGAGGCCCGCCCGTGGGACACCGCCGACGACCGGCCGCGCCGCTTCGCGGTCTCCTCGTTCGGCATCAGCGGCACCAACGCCCACGCCATCTTCGAGGCGCCGCCCACGGACGACGCCCAGGCGGTCACGCCGACGGTCGACGGACCACTCCCGTGGCCGATGTCGGCGCAGAGTCCCGAGGCGCTGCGGGCCCAGGCCGGCCGGTTGCGCGAGCTGCTCGACCGGGAGACGCGGCTCGACCCGGCCGACGTCGGGGCCGCGCTCGCCGCCACCCGGGCCACCCTCGGCCACCGTGCCGTCCTGACCGCCGCCGACCGCGTCGGGTACGCCGCCGCGCTCGACGCGCTCGCGACCGGCGCACCGACGCCGGCGGTCGTCACCGGCGTCGCCCAGGACCGCCGGACCGCGTTCCTGTTCACCGGGCAGGGCGCCCAGCGGATCGGCATGGGCGCCGGGCTGGCCGCCCGGTTCCCGGTGTTCGCCGAGACGTTCGACGACATCGTCGCCCGCTTCGACGGACTGCGGGAGGCGCTCGCCGCGGAGGAGATCCACCGGACCGTGCACGCCCAGGCCGCGCTGTTCGCGGTCGAGGTGGCGCTGCACCGGCTCCTGGAGAGCCAGGGGATCAGCCCCGACTTCCTGCTCGGGCACTCCATCGGGGAGATCGCCGCCGCCCACGTCGCGGGCGTGTTCGACCTGGACGACGCGGTGACCCTGGTCGCCGCCCGGGGCCGGCTCATGCAGGCGCTGCCGGCCGGTGGCGCGATGCTCGCGGTGCAGGCGTCCGAGGAGTCGGTGCGGGAGGCCATCGCCGGCACGGGCGTGGACGTCGCCGCCGTCAACGGCCCGACCTCGGTCGTCGTCGCCGGGCCCGCCGAGGCGATCGACGAGCTGGCGCCCCGGTTCGCCAAGACCACCCGGTTGACCGTGTCGCACGCGTTCCACTCGTCGCTGATGACCCCGATGCTCGCCGACTTCGCCGAGGTGGCCGGCGGCCTGACGTACCGGCGTCCGATGATCCCGATCGTGTCCGGCCTGACCGGGGAGCCGGTCGACGACTACTCGGCCGGCTACTGGGTGCGGCACGCCCGGGAGACGGTCCGCTTCGCCGACGGCATCCGGTGGCTCCAGGACCACGGTGTCTCCGCGTACGTCGAGGTCGGGCCGGACGGTGTGCTCGCCGCGATGCTGCCGGCGTGCCTGCGGGAACCGGCCGGCGGCGAACTCGCGCCGGCCGTCGTCCCCACCCAGCGGCGCGACCGCGACGAGGCCGAGACCCTGACCCAAGCCGTCGGCCGGCTGTTCGCCGAGGGCGCCCCGGTGCGCTGGGACGCCTGGTACCCGGGCGCCGCCCGCCGGGTCGACCTGCCGACGTACCCGTTCCAGCGCGAACGGTTCTGGCTCGCCGACCGGGCCGCCCGCCCGGCCGAGGACGGCGCCGCCGAGCGGCACTTCTGGGACGCGGTGGCCGGTGGCGACCTCGACACGATCGCCGCCGACCTGGATCTCGACGCCGGTGCCCCGTCCCGGGAGGCGCTCGGCAGCGTGCTGCCCGCGCTGTCCAACTGGCACCGCCGGCAGCGGGAGCAGGCGGCCGTACTCGACCTGCGGCACGCCGTGCGGTGGGAGCCGCTGGACCGCCCCGCCGCACCGCCGGCGAACGGGCCGTGGCTGGTGATCGCCGCGCCGGGCGACGAGCCGCCGCTGGACGACGTGGTGCCGGTGCGCGACGCGGAGACCCGTACCGACCTGGCCGTCGCCCTGCGCGCCGCGGCCGACGGCCGCACGCCGGCCGGGGTGCTGTGGGCGCCGTCCGCCGGACTGGCCGACGCGGCCGCCCGGACCCTCACCGTCGTCCAGGCCCTGGACGACTCCGACATCGGCGTACCGCTGTGGTGCCTGACCCGCGCCGCCGTGCAGACCGGCGCCGACCCGGACGTGGACGTCGCGCACGCGCAGATCTGGGGCTTCGGCCGGGCCGCCGCGCTGGACTGGCCGCAGACCTGGGGCGGGCTGGTCGACGGCCCGGCCCGCTGGACCGCCCGCACCCGGGCCGACCTGGCCCGGGTACTCGGCGGCGACGAGGACCAGGTCGCCCTGCGCGACGGCGGCGCGCTCGGCCGCCGGATCACCCGGGCCGCCATGCTGCCCGCCGCCCGGTCGCCCTGGCGCCCGGCCGGCACCGTGGTCGTCACCGGCGGCACCGGCGCGCTCGGCGCCGAGGTCGCCACGTGGCTCGCCGGGCGGGGCGCCGAGCACCTGCTCCTGCTCAGCCGGCGCGGGCCGGACGCGCCCGGCGCCGCCGAGCTGACCGCCGGCCTGCGCGCCGGTGGAACCCAGGTGACGGTCGCCGCCTGCGACGTCGCCGACCGGGCCGCGCTCGCGGCGGTGCTCGACGCCGTCCCGGCGGACCGGCCGGTCACCGGCGTCGTGCACACCGCCGGCGTCGACACCGGCCAGACGCTGGACACCGCCACCGAGGACCACGTGGTGAGCGTGCTGCGGGCCAAGGTGGACGGTGCCCGCCACCTCGACGAGCTGCTCGCCGACGCACCGCTCGACGCGTTCGTGCTGTTCTCGTCGATCGCCGGGATCTGGGGCAGCGGGCACCAGGCGGCGTACAGCGCGGCCAACGCCGCCCTCGACGCGCTCGCCGAGCGGCGCCGCCTGCGGGGCCGCACCGCGACCGCCGTCGCCTGGGGGCCGTGGGCCGGCACCGGCATGGCGGCCACCGAGGAGGCTTCCGCGTTCCTGCGCCGCCGCGGGTTGCGGCCGATGCCGGTACGGTCGGCGCTGGCCGCGCTGGGCCACGCCGTCGACCACGACGAGACCTGCGTGACGGTCGCCGACGTGGACTGGACGCCGTTCCTGGCCGCCTTCACCGCCATGCGGCCCAGCCCGCTGATGCGGGCGGTGGCACCCGCGCCCGGCGACGCGGACGCGCCGGAGCCGGCGGCCGAGGTCACCGGGGAACTGCGCGCCCGGCTCGCCGGACTACCCGCCGCCGACCGCTACCGGGTGCTGGCCGACCTGGTCTGCCGCACCGCCGCCGACACGCTCGGCTACACCGGCGGGGCCGGCGTCGAGGAGAACCGCAGCTTCAAGGAGTTGGGCTTCGACTCGCTGACCGCCGTCGAGTTCCGCAACCAACTGAACGCGGCGACGGCACTCACCCTGCCGATCTCCCTGGTGTTCGACCACCCGACCCCGGCCGCCGCCGCGACCTACCTGGAGCGCGAGTTGTGCGCCGGGCCGGACCACGACCCGGACGACCAGGAGATCGCGCTGCGGGCGGCGCTGGCCACCGTGCCGATCGCCCGCCTCCGCGACGCCGGCGTCCTCGACGTGTTGCTGCGCGTCGCCGGGCTGGCCGCCCACGGCGAGCCGGCGGGCTCCGGTCCGGCGGCCGAGGAGATCGACGACCTGGACGTCGACGCACTGATCCAGATCGCGCTCGAGAACGACAACGACTGATGCTGCTGCTGACCCTGGGTAACGGTGGGAGATCCCGATGAGCGACCGCGTCGAGAAGACGGTCGAAGCGCTGCGCGCTTCGCTGAAGGAGATCGAGCGTCTGCGTCAGCAGAACCGGGACCTGGTGAGCACGGCACGGGAACCGATCGCGATCGTCGGCATGGGCTGCCGGCTGCCCGGCGGCGTGACCGACCCGGCCGGGCTCTGGCAGCTCGTCGCCGAGGGCCGGGACGCGATCGGGGGCTTCCCGGTCAACCGCGGCTGGGACGAGATCCCGGACGCCCCGGACGCGCCCGCGTACGCCCGGCAGGGTGGCTTCGTCCACGACGCCGACGCGTTCGACGCCGGCCTGTTCGGCATCAGCCCCCGCGAGGCCGTCGCGATGGACCCGCAGCAGCGGCTGATCCTCGAGTCCGCCTGGGAGACGGTGGAACGCGCCGGCATCGACCCGTTGTCGCTGCGCGGCAGCCGCACCGGCGTCTTCGTGGGCGCCTCCGCCTCGTGGTACGGGGCCGGCTCCGCCGCCAAGGAAAGCGAGGGTCACCTCCTCACCGGCACCGCCAACAGCGTCATCTCCGGCCGGATCGCCTACACGCTCGGGCTGGAGGGCCCGGCCGTCACCATCGACACGGCCTGCTCGTCGTCGCTCGTCGCGCTGCACCTGGCCGCGCAGGCGCTGCGGCAGGGCGAGTGCACGCTCGCCCTCGTCGGCGGTGTCACCGTCATCCCGGGTCCGGCCGTGTTCGCCGAGTTCGCCCGGCAGGGCGGCCTGGCCGGCGACGGCCGGTGCAAGTCGTTCGCCGCCGGCGCCGACGGGACCGGCTGGTCCGAGGGCGCCGCCGTGCTGGTGGTCGAGCGGCTCAGCGACGCCCGCCGGCTCGGGCACGACGTGCTCGCCGTCGTGCGGGGCAGCGCGGTCAACTCCGACGGCGCGTCGAACGGCCTCACCGCACCCAACGGGCCCGCCCAGGAACGGGTGATCCGGCAGGCGCTCGCCGCCGCCCGCCTGGTCGCAGACGACATCGACGTGGTCGAGGGGCACGGCACCGGCACCACGCTCGGCGACCCGATCGAGGCGCACGCGCTGCACCAGACCTACGGCCGGGAGCGGACCACCGGACGCTCGCTGTGGCTCGGCTCGCTGAAGTCGAACATCGGGCACACCCAGGCCGCCTCCGGCCTCGCCGGCGTCATCAAGATGGTGCTGGCGATCCGGCACGGCGAGCTGCCCCGCACGCTGCACGCGGACGTCCCCGACCCGAACATCGGCTGGGCGCCCGGCGGCGTCGAACTGCTCACCGAGGCCCGGCCGTGGCCGGTCACCGGGCAGCCGCGCCGCGCCGCGGTCTCCTCGTTCGGGATCAGCGGCACCAACGCGCACGCCATCGTCGAGGAGGCGCCACCGGTCGAGCGTCCGGTCACCGAGGCCGTCACCACGCCCCGGATCGTGCCGATCCCGCTCGCCGCCGGCTCCGACGCGGCGCTGCGCGCCCAGGCCGGCCGGCTGCGCGAGCTGCTCGCCGCCGAGCCGGCCCCCGACCTGGTGTCGACGGGTCTGGCCGCCGCCACCACCCGGGCCGCGCTGGAGCACCGGGCGGTCGTGCTGGCCGGCGACCACGCCGCGGCGCTGGACGCCCTGGACGCCCTGGCCGAGGGGCGTCCGGACGCCGACCTGATCCGGGACACCGTGCACACCGGGCGCACCGCGATCCTGTTCACCGGGCAGGGCGCCCAGCGGGCCGGGATGGGCCGCGCCCTCGCCGAGGCGTTCCCGGTGTTCGCGGACGCGTTCGACACGATCGTCGCGCGCTTCGACGGGCTGCGGGCGGCGCTGGAGTCCGACGAGATCCACCGCACCGTCCACTCCCAGGCCGGCCTGTTCGCCTTCGAGGTCGCGCTGCACCGGCTCCTGGAGAGCTGGGGGATCACCCCCGACTTCCTGCTCGGCCACTCGATCGGGGAGATCGTCGCGGCCCACGTCGCCGGCGTGCTGGACCTCGACGACGCGGTGACCCTGGTCGCCGCCCGCGGCCGGCTCATGCAGGCGCTACCGGCCGGCGGAGCGATGCTGGCGGTGCGCGCGTCCGAGGACGAGGTCCGGGAGGTGATCGCCGGCACCGGAGTGGACGTCGCGGCGGTCAACGGCCCGGCGTCGGTGGTGCTCTCCGGCCCGGTCGAGGCGATCGACGACTTGATGCCCCGGTTCGCCAAGGCGACCCGGCTGATGGTGTCGCACGCCTTCCACTCGGCCCTGATGGAGCCGATGCTGGCCGAGTTCGCGGCCGCGATCGCGCACCTCGACTTCGCGGCGCCGCGGATCCCGGTGGTGTCGAACCTGACCGGCGAACCGGTGGCGGCGTTCACCACCGACCACTGGGTGCGGCACGTACGCGAGGCCGTGCGCTTCGCCGACGGCATCGGCTGGCTGCGCGCCCAGGGCACCACCCGGTTCCTGGAGGCCGGCCCGGACGCGGTGCTCACCGCGATGACCCGGCTCTGCCTCGACGGCGCCCCGGCGCTGGTCGCCCCCACCGCCCGCCGCGACCACGACGAGGTGCACACCGTGCTCGGCGCCGCCGGCCGCCTGCACGCGCACGGCGCGGCAGTGGACTGGCGGGCCGTGTTCGCCGACTGGGGCGGCACCCCGATCGCGCTGCCCACCTATCCGTTCCAGCGGGAGCACTACTGGCTCGGCGCCGTCCCGACGGGTGTGGCGGACCTCCGCCACCGCGTCACCTGGGAACCGGTCGACCTCGGCCCGGGCACGATCGACGGCACCTGGCTGCTGGCCGGCGCGGACGACGACCTCGCCGCCGCGCTGCGGTCCGCCGGGGCCACGGTGACCCCCTTCGCCGTCGGCGACCGGCCCGACCGTACCGACCTCGCCGCCCGCCTGCGCGCGCTCGGCGACGTCGCCGGCATCGTCGTCGCCGGGGCGCCGGACACCTCGGTGATCGCGCTGCTCGCCGCCGCCCGCGACGCCGACGTCGCCGGCCGGCTCTGGTGCGTGACCCGCGGCGCCGTCGCGACCGGACCGCACGACGCCGCCGACCCCGACGCGGCGCGACTCTGGGGCCTCGGCCGGGTCGCCGCCCTGGAGGCCCCCGACCGGTGGGGCGGCCTCGTCGACCTGGACGGCGACGCCGTCGACCAGCTCGCCGGCGTGCTGGCCCAGCGCCGCGAGGACCAGGTCGCGTTGCGCGCCGGCGGGCCGCTCGGCCGGCGCCTCGTCCCGGCCGGCGAGCCCGGCCCGGGCGCCGCCTGGCAGCCCCGCGGCACGGTGCTGGTCACCGGCGGCACCGGCGGCCTCGGTGGGCACGTCGCCCGCTGGCTCGCCGAGCGCGGCACCCCGCACATCATGCTGCTGTCCCGGCGCGGCGCCGACGCGCCCGGCGTCGCCGAGCGGGTCGCCGAGCTGACCGCGTACGGCAGTCGGGTCTCGGTCGTGGCCTGCGACGTCGCCGACGGCGACGCCCTCGCCGCCGCGCTCGCCGAGGTGCCCGCGGACCTCCCGGTCACCGGCGTCATCCACACCGCCGGGGCGATCGACGCCACCGCGCTGGACGAGGTCACCCCGGCCGGGTACGCGGCCGTGCTGCGCGCCAAGGTGGACGGCGCGGCCCACCTGGACCGGCTGCTCGCCGACACCGACCTCGACGTCTTCGTGCTGTTCTCCAGCATCTCCGGGATCTGGGGCAGCGGCGGGCAGGCCGCCTACAGCGCCGCCAACGCCTACCTGGACGCGCTCGCCGCCCGCCGCCGCCACCAGGGCCGGGCCGCGACGGCGGTGGCCTGGGGCCCGTGGGCCGGCGACGGCATGATCACCGCCGACGACGCCGAGACCTACCTGCGCCGCCGGGGCCTCCGGCCGCTGGCGCCGCGCCGGGCGATCGCGGCGCTGGCCCACGCGGTCGACCACGACGAGGGCCAGGTCGTGGTGGCCGACGTCGACTGGGACCGGTTCCAGCCGGCGTTCGTCGCCGGCCGCCCGTCCGCGCTGCTCCCGGACCGCCCGGCCGCGATCGAAACCGCACCCCGGGCGTCCGCCGACGACGCGCTGCGACGCCGGCTGCTCGCGGCCGACGAGGCCGAGCGGCCCCGGCTGGTCCTGGCGCTCGTGCGCACCGAGGTGGCCGCCGTGCTCGGGTACGCCGACCCGGCGGCGGTCGAGCCGAACCGCCCGTTCAAGGCGCTCGGCTTCGACTCGCTGACCGCTGTCGAGCTGCGCGACCGGCTGAACACCGCGACCGGGCTGACGCTGCCGGCCAGCCTCGTCTACGACTACCCGAGCCCGGCCACGCTGGCCACCCACCTCGCCGCGGAGATCCTCGGCGCCGCCGGTGGCGCCGCCGTCACGGTCGTCGAGCGGACGGCCGGCGCCGACGACCCGATCGCCATCGTGGGCATCAGCTGCCGGTACGCCGGCGACATCCGCACCCCGGAGGACCTCTGGCGGCTGGTGGCCGCGGGTGGCGACGGGGTGTCCGAGTTCCCGGCCGACCGGGGCTGGGACCTCGCCGGGCTCTACCACCCGGACCCGGACCACAGCGGCACCTCCTACACCCGGCACGGCGGGTTCATCGACGACATCGCCGACTTCGACGCCGGCATGTTCGGCATCTCGCCGCGCGAGGCGCTGGCCATGGACCCGCAGCAGCGGCTGCTGCTGGAGACCAGTTGGGAGGCGTTCGAGCGGGCCCGGATCGACCCGACCTCGCTGCACGGCAGCCGGACCGGCGTGTTCATCGGCTCGAACAGCCAGGACTACCTGGCGCTGCTCGTCGCCGGGGACGGCGACGCCGAGGGGTACGTCGCCACCGGCAGCGCGGCGAGCGTCGTCTCCGGGCGGGTCGCCTACGCGTTCGGCCTGGAAGGTCCCGCGGTCACCGTGGACACCGCCTGCTCGTCGTCGCTCGTCGCGATCCACCTGGCCGCGCAGGCGCTGCGGAGCGGGGAGTGCACGCTGGCGCTCACCGGTGGCGTCGCCCTGATGTCCACGCCGACGATCTTCACCGAGTTCTCCCGCCAGCGCGGCCTGTCGGCGGACGGCAGGTGCAAGGCGTTCGCGGACGCGGCGGACGGCACCGGCTGGGGCGAGGGCGCCGGCCTGCTCCTGCTGGAGCGGCTCTCCGACGCCGAGCGCGCCGGCCACGAGGTGCTGGCGGTGCTGCGCGGCAGCGCGATCAACTCCGACGGCGCCTCGAACGGGCTGACCGCACCGAACGGCCCGTCCCAGCAGCGGGTGATCCGGCAGGCGCTGGCCAACGCCCGGCTCGCGCCCGCCGACGTGGACGCGGTCGAGGCGCACGGCACCGGCACCCGCCTCGGCGACCCGATCGAGGCGCAGGCGTTGCTCGCCACCTACGGCCAGGACCGCGCCGAGCCGCTCTGGCTGGGCTCGATCAAGTCGAACATCGGGCACACCCAGGCCGCGTCCGGCGTCGCCGGCATCATCAAGATGGTGATGGCTCTGCGGCACCGCAGCCTGCCGGCCACGCTGCACGTCGACGCCCCGTCGTCGAAGGTGGACTGGTCCGCCGGCGCGGTGCGGCTGCTGACCGCGCCCCGCGAGTGGCCCGTCGAGCCCGGCCGGGTCCGGCGGGCCGGCGTGTCCTCGTTCGGGATGAGCGGGACCAACGCCCACGTCATCATCGAGGAAGCCCCCGCGCCCGCGGCGGTCGCGGCCCCGACCGCGGTCCCGCCGACCGTGCCGTGGCTCCTGTCCGCCCGCTCCGCGGCGGCGCTCGCCGGGCAGGCCGACCGGCTGGCCGGGTTCGCCGCCGACCGGCCGGACCTGGACGTGGCGGCCGTCGCCCGGGCGCTCGCCACCACCCGGGCGAGCCTTCCGCACCGGGCGGTCGTCGTCGGCGGTACGCGCGCCGAGCTGATCGCCGAGCTGGCGACCGTGCCGGCCGGCCCCCCGGCCGTCGACGGCGACGGCGCCGTGGTGCTGGTCTTCCCGGGCCAGGGCAGCCAGTGGCTGGGGATGGCCGCGGCCCTGCTGGACGAGTCACCGGTGTTCGCCGCGCGGATCGCCGAGTGCGCGGCGGCGCTGCACCCGTTCGTGGACTGGAACCTGCTGGACGTGCTGCGGTCGGAGGACGACGGCTGGATGTCGCGGGTCGACGTCGTGCAGCCGGTGCTCTGGGCCGTGATGGTGTCGCTGGCCGCGCTCTGGCAGTCCCTGGGTGTGGTGGTCGCCGCCGTGGTCGGCCACTCGCAGGGCGAGATCGCGGCGGCGGTGGTCGCCGGGATCCTCAGCCTGCCGGACGGCGCGCGGGTGGTGGCGGTGCGCTCGCGGGCCCTGCGGGCGATCGCCGGCACCGGCGGGATGCTCGCGGTCGCCGCCGACCCGGAGACGGCGGCCACCCTGGTCGGGGGCGTCGCCGGCGTGTCCGTGGCGGCGGCGAACGGCCCGGCGTCGGTGGTGCTCTCCGGCGACGTGGTCGGCCTTGAGGAGGTCGCCGCGCGGTGCGCCGACCGGGGCGTCTGGTGCCGTCGGGTGCCGGTCGACTACGCCTCGCACAGCGCGCACGTGGACAGCCTGCGGGCCGAGCTGCTGGCGGCGTTCGAGGGGTTGACCCCCCGTGCGGGCACGGTGCCGTTCCACTCGACGGTGACCGGTGGGCGGATCGACCCGGTGGAGCTGGACGCCGGGTACTGGTTCGAGAACCTGCGCCGGCCGGTGCGCTTCGACGACGTCGTCGCCGGGCTGATCGCGGCCGGGCACCGGCTCTTCGTCGAGGCCAGCCCGCACCCGGTGCTCACCGCGGGAATCGACGAGCGCGGCGGCGCGGCGGTCGGCTCGCTGCGCCGGGACGCCGGCGACCTGGCCCAGCTGACGAGGTCGGCGGGTGACCTGTGGCGGCGCGGCGGCCACGTCGACTGGCCGACGCTGACCGGTGACGGTCCGGCCGCCGAGCTGCCGACGTACGCGTTCGACAGGCAGCGGTTCTGGCCCGCGGTGACCGTGCGCGGCGGCGACGCGACCGCGATCGGCCTCACCGAGGTCCGTCACCCGCTGCTCGGCGCCGGCGTCGTGCTGGCCGACGGCGACGGCGTGGTGCTCTCCGGCCGGTGGACGCTCGCGACGCTGCCGTGGTTCGCCGACCACGCGGTGGCCGGCCGGATCGTGGTGCCCGGCACCGCGTTCGTGGAGCTGGCCTGGCAGGCGTGCCTCGCGGTCGGCGCGGCGGCGGTGCGGGACCTCTCCCTGCACGCGCCGCTGGTGCTGACCGCCGACGGTGGCGTGTCGGTGCAGGTCCGCGTCGGCGCGCCCGAGGCGGACGGCGACCGGACGGTCCGGGTGTTCTCCCGCTCCGGCGACGACCCGCTGGACGCCGGCGACGACTGGGTCTGCCACGCGTCGGGCGTGATCGGCGCGACCGGCGCGGCCACCGCCGAGGAGCCGGCCACCTGGCCGCCGCCGGGGGCCGTCGCCGTCGACGTGACCGGCTTCTACCGGGCCGGCGCCGAGGCGGGGTACGGCTACGGCGAGACCTTCCGCGGTCTGCGGCGGGCCTGGCGTGTCGGCGACGACGTGTACGCCGAGGTCGAGCTGCCCGAGTCGGTGGCGCCCGGGGCGTACGGCGTGCACCCGGCGCTTCTCGACGCGGCGCTGCACGGTCTCGGGCTGGACGCGCCGGCCGGCGCCGGATCCGGACCGATGCTGCCGTTCTCGTGGTCGGGGGTGCGCCTGTTCGCCCGGGGCGCGTCGATGCTGCGGGTGCGGTTGACGCGCGCCGACGACGGCGGGGTGGCGGTGCGGTTGGCCGACGCGTCGGGCGCGCCGGTCGCGTCGATCGACCGCCTGGTGCTCCGCGCCTGGGACGGGACCCCGGCGGCCGACGCCGGGGTGCGGGAGGCGTTGCTGCGGGTCGACTGGTCGCCGTTGCGCGACGCGGTCGCCGTGGACGTGCCGGCCGAGGTGTGGCGGGTGGACGCGCCGGACCCGGCGGTGGCGCTGGAGCGGGTGCAGGGCTGGTTGGCGTCGACCGTCGACGGTGTGCTCGTCGTCGTGCTGCCCGGTGCGGTGCCGGTCGGCGGCGTTGTCGTCGACCCGTACGCGGCGGGGGTGTGGGGTCTGCTCCGCTCCGCGCAGTCGGAGAATCCGGGCCGGATCGTGCTCGTCGACGGTGACGGTGAGGACGGGTTCCTGCGTGGGTTGGCCGGTCTGGGTGAGCCGCAGGTGGCGGTGCGCGGGTCGGTGGTGTTCGTGCCGCGGTTGGTGCGGGCGTTGCCGTCGTCGTCGCTCGCCGTGCCGGAGGTTCCGGCGTGGCGCCTCGACGTGGTGGGCGGGTCGTCGTTGGACTGCCTGGCGCTGGTGCCGGCCGACGACGCGCTGGCGCCGCTGGCGGCTGGTCAGGTGCGGGTGTCGATGCGTGCCGCCGGCGTCAACTTCCGCGACGTGCTGATGGCCCTGGGCCTCTACCCGGAGCCGGCCCGGATGGGCTCCGAAGGCGCCGGCGTCGTGCTGGAGGTCGCCTCCGACGTCACCGGCATCGAACCCGGCGACCGCGTCTTCGGCTCGTTCGTGGGCGCGTTCGGCCCGGTGGCGGTGACCGACCACCGTCTGCTGTCGCCGATGCCGGCCGGCTGGTCGTTCGCGCAGGCGGCGTCCGTGTCGACGGCGTTCGTGACCGCGTTCTTCGGCCTGCGGGACGTGGCGGGCCTGCGGGCGGGGGAGCGGCTGCTGGTGCACGCCGGCGCGGGTGGCGTGGGTATGGCCGCGGTCCAGTTGGCGCTGGCGTGGGGTGTGGAGGTGTTCGCGACCGCGTCGCCGGGCAAGTGGGACGTGTTGCGGGGTCTGGGTCTGGACGACGCGCACATCGCGTCGTCGCGGGACACCGGTTTCGAGGCGGCGTTCGGCCGGGTGGATGTGGTGTTGAACTCGCTGGCGGGTGAGTTCGTCGACGCGTCGCTGCGGATGCTCGACGACGGCGGCCGGTTCGTGGAGATGGGCAAGGCCGACGTCCGCGACGCCGACGGGCCGGCCGCGCGGGGCGTCGCGTACTCCGTCTTCGACCTGACCCGGATCGGCGTCGACCGGATCGCCGCGATCCAGGCCGAGGTGGTGGACCTGGTCGAGCGCGACGACGTCGCCCTGTTGCCGTTCCGGGCCTGGGACGTGCGGGACGCGGCGGAGGCGTTCCGGTTCATGTCGCAGGGCCGGCACGTGGGCAAGATCGTGTTGACGATTCCGTCCACGCCGTCGGGGACGGTCCTGTTGACCGGTGGCACCGGTGTGCTGGGTGGCCTGTTCGCGGAGCACCTGGCTTCTGTGCACGGTGTCAGGGACCTTGTCCTGGTGTCCCGGCGTGGTCCGGCCGCGCCGGGTGCGGACGACCTGGTGGAGCGGTTGCGGGCTGCGGGCGCTGAGGTGCGGGTGGTCGCGGCGGATGTGGCGGATCGTGGGGCGCTGGCCGGGGTGCTTGAGGACATCGAGGATCTGTCGGGTGTGGTGCATCTGGCGGGTGTGTTGGATGACGGGGCGTTCGAGGGTTTGTCCGGCGAGCGGGTGGCGTCGGTGTGGGCGGGTAAGGCGGTGGCGGCGGCTCATCTGGATGAGTTGACGCGGGGCCGGGATCTGGCGTGGTTCGTGGTGTTCTCGTCGGCGTCGGCGACGTTCGGTACGGCGGGTCAGGCGGGGTATGCGTCGGCGAACGCGTTTCTGGATGGTCTGGTGGCGGCTCGGCGGGCGCGGGGTTTGCCGGGGTTGTCGGTGGGGTGGGGGTTGTGGGCGGCGTTGTCGGAGATGACGTCGCATTTGGATGAGCGTGCGGTGGCGCGTATCGGTGGGGTGTTGTCGTCGGCGTTGGGTGTGGCGTTGTTCGACGAGGCGGTGCGTCTGCCGTTGTCGCATGTGATGCCGATCAGTTTGGACCTGTCGGGTTATCGCGGCGGGGAGGTGGAGGTGCCGGCGCTGCTGCGGTCGCTGGTCCGACCGGCCCTGCGCCAGGCGAACTCGGCCCGCGCCGAGACCGGCTCGCTGCCCACCACGCTCGCCGGGATGACGCCCGCCGCACAGCACAGCCTCCTGCTCGACCTGGTGACCACGAACGCCGCCGCGGTGCTCGGCTACGGCACGGCCGACACCATGGACGCCGACCAACCGTTCAAGGCGCTCGGCTTCGACTCGCTGACCTCGGTCGAGCTGCGCAACCGGCTGCGCGCCGCCACCGGTGTGCTGCTGCCCGCCACGCTCGTCTTCGACTACCCCACCCCGGCCGCGCTCGCCGGGTTCCTGCGGGACCGGCTGACCGGCGAGAGCCACCGCGGTCCGGACGCACGGATCACCGCGCCCGTCCCCGACGCCGGCAACGACCCGGTCGTGGTGGTGGGCATGGGCTGCCGCCTGCCGGGCGGTGTGTCGTCGCCGGAGCAGCTCTGGGACGTGGTGGCCGGCGGCCGCGACGCGATCACCGGGTTCCCCACCGACCGGGGTTGGGACCTGGCGAACCTTTTCGACCCGGATCCGGACCGGCCCGGCACCACCTACGTGCGCGAGGGCGGCTTCGTCGACGCCGCCGCCGACTTCGACGCCCGGCTGTTCGGCATCTCACCGCGCGAGGCCCTCGCCATGGACCCCCAGCAACGCATGCTGCTGGAGGTGTCGTGGGAGGCCCTCGAACGCGCCGGGATCTCCCCGGACTCGCTGCGCGGCTCGCCCACCGGCGTGTTCGTCGGCGCGGCCTCCTCCAGCTACGGCGTCGGTGTCCACCTGCCCGACGAGGTGGAAGGTCACCTGCTCACCGGCGCGGCGACGAGCATCATGTCCGGCCGGGTCGCCTACCAGTTCGGCCTCGAAGGCCCGGCCGTCACCATCGACACCGCCTGCTCCTCGTCGCTGGTCGCGCTGCACCTGGCCGCGCAGGCCCTGCGCGCCGGCGAGTGCGACCTCGCCCTGGCCGGCGGTGTCACGGTCCTCACCAACCCCGGCATCTTCACGCTCTTCGCCCGCCAGCGCGGGCTCGCCTCGGACGCCCGGTGCAAGCCGTTCGCGGCCGCCGCCGACGGCACCAGCATGGCCGAGGGCGCCGGCGTGCTCGTCGTCGAACGGCTCTCCGACGCCCGCCGCCACGGCCACCACGTGCTCGCCGTGCTCCGCGGCAGCGCCGTCAACTCCGACGGCGCGTCCAACGGTCTCACCGCCCCCAACGGGCCGGCCCAGCAGCGCGTCATCACCCAGGCGCTGGCGAACGCCGACCTCGCCCCGACCGACGTCGACGTGGTCGAGGCGCACGGCACCGGCACCGCGCTGGGCGACCCGATCGAGGCGCAGGCGTTGCTGGCGACCTACGGGCAGGACCGGGACCGGCCGCTCTGGCTGGGCTCGGTGAAGTCGAACATCGGGCACACCCAGGCCGCCGCCGGCGTCGCCGGGATCATCAAGATGGTCATGGCGTTGCGGCACCAGGAACTGCCCGCGTCGCTGCACGTCGACGAGCCGACCCCCGAGGTCGACTGGTCCACCGGAGCCGTCCGGCTGCTCACCGAGGCCCGCCCGTGGGACACCGCCGACGACCGGCCGCGCCGCTTCGCGGTCTCCTCGTTCGGCATCAGCGGCACCAACGCCCACGCCATCCTGGAAGCGCCGCCCGCCGCGCCCGCCGCGCCCGCCGCGCCCGCCGCGCCCGTCGCGCCCGTCGCGCCCGTCGCGCCCGTCGCGCCCGTCGCGCCCGTCGCGCCCGTCGCGCCCGTCGCGCCCGTCGCGCCCGTCGCGCCCGTCGCGCCCGTCGCGCCCGTCGCGCCCGTCGCGCCCGTCGCGCCCGTCGCGCCCGTCGCGCCCGTCGCGCCCGTCGCGCCCGTCGCGCCCGTCGCGCCCGTCGCGCCCGTCGCGCCCGTCGCGCCGGAGCCGGTCGACCGCCCCGTCGTCTGGGCGGTGCACGGCCGTACCGAATCGGCCCTGCGCGCTCAGGCGGCCAACCTGCGGGAGCTGCTCGCCGAGGGCCCGGCGCTCGCCGACGTCGCGGTCTCCCTCGCCACGACGCGGGCCCGACTCACCCACCGCGCGGTGGTCGTCGCGTCCGACGCGCCGGGCTTCCTCGCCGGTCTCACCGAGATCGAGTCCGGCACGGCCGGCGGCACCGCCACGGCCGGGCGGACCGCGTTCCTCTTCACCGGTCAGGGCGCACAACGCGTCGGGATGGGCGCCGGCCTGGCCGCCCGGTTCCCGGTGTTCGCCGAGGCGTTCGACGAAGTCGTGGCCCGGTTCGACGGGCTGCGCGAGGCGCTGGGCTCCGACGCGATCCACCGGACCGTGCACGCGCAGGCCGGCCTGTTCGCCGTCGAGGTGGCGCTGTACCGGCTGCTCGAGTCGTGGAAGGTGACCGCGAGTCACCTGCTGGGTCACTCGATCGGGGAGATCGCCGCCGCGCACGTGGCGGGTGTGCTGTCGCTCGACGACGCGGTCACGCTGGTGGCGGCGCGGGGTCGGTTGATGCAGGCGCTGCCGGCCGGCGGCGCGATGCTGGCCGTGCAGGCGTCCGAGGAGTCGGCGCGGGAGATCATCGCCGGCACGGACGTCGACGTCGCGGCCGTGAACGGCCCCACGTCCGTCGTGCTCTCCGGGCCGGTCGCCGCGATCGAGGAACTGGCACCCCGGTTCGCCAAGACCACCCGGCTGACGGTGTCGCACGCGTTCCACTCGTCGCTGATGGAGCCGATGCTCGCCGACTTCGCGGCCGCGATCGCCCACCTCGACTTCGGGACGCCACGGATCCCGATCGTGTCCAACCTGACCGGGGAGCCGGTCGAGGAGTTCACCACCGACTACTGGGTGCGGCACGTGCGCGAGGCGGTGCGCTTCGCCGACGGGGTGCGGTGGCTCGCCGAGCACGGGACGACCCGCTGCGTCGAGATCGGACCGGCCGCCGTCCTCACCACGATGGCACGCGACGTGGCCCCCGACCTCACCAGCATCCCGACCCAGCGCAAGGACGCCGCGGAGGACCGTACGGCGTTCCAGGCCCTCGCCGACCTGCACGTCGCCGGGCACGACGTGGACTGGGCGGCGGTGACGACCGACCTCGGCGGCACCGTGGTCGACCTGCCCACGTACGCCTTCCAGCACGAACGGTTCTGGCTCGACCCCGGACAGGTGCCCGCGCCCGACGCCGGGACCGGCGACGCCGGCTTCTGGGACGCCGTCGAGCGCGAGGACCTCACCGGCCTCGCCGGCGTGCTCGACGCCGCCGACGACCTGCTGCGCCCGGTGGTCCCGGTGCTGTCGTCCTGGCGGCGCCGCAACCGGGCCGCCGGCACCGCCGACGCCTGGCGGATGCGGGCCGGCTGGCAGCCCCTCGACGCGCTGCCCGCCGCCCACCTGACCGGCACCTGGCTGCTCGTCACCCCCGAGAACGTCGACCCCTCCGGCGTGCGGCACGCCCTCGAAGCGGCCGGCGCGACCGTCCGGCAGGCGACCGGCCCCGACCGGCTCGGCGACCACGCCGACCTGACCGGCGTCCTCGCCCTCACCGGACCCGCCGACGAGCCCGACCCCCGCCACCCGGCGGTCCCGGCCGGCATCGGCGCCACCCTCGACCTGATCCACGCCCTGACCGCCGCGGACATCGACGCGCCGCTGTGGTGCGTCACCCGCGGCGCGGTCTCCGTCGGCCGCTCCGACCCGCTGCGACGGCCCGCCCAAGCCCAGCTCTGGGGCCTCGGCCGGGTCGCCGCGCTGGAACTGCCGCAACGCTGGGGCGGCCTGATCGACCTGCCCGACACCCTCGACGCCAAGGCCGGCGAGCGGCTCGCGGCGGCGCTCGCCCAGCGGGCCGAGGACCAGATCGCGGTACGCGCGTCGGGCGTCTTCGGACGCCGCGTCACCACCGCGCCGGTGAACCGGACGGCGACACCCTGGCAGCCGCGCGGCACCACTGTCGTCACCGGCGGCACCGGGGCGCTCGGCGCCGAGGTGGCCCGCCTGCTCGCCCGCCGGGGCGCGCCGCACCTGCTGCTCACCAGCCGCCGCGGCATCGACGCCCCCGGGGCGCGGGCGCTGGAGGCCGAACTGGTCGCCCTCGGCAGCCGGGTCACCGTCGCGGCGGTCGACGTCGCCGACCGTGCCGCGCTCGCCGCGGTCCTCGACACCGTCGCCCCCGACCTGCCGGTGCACGCCGTGGTGCACGCCGCGGGCGTCGCGCCCTCGCTCGACCTGGCGCACACCGACATCGCCGCGTACGCCGACGTGGTCACCGGCAAGGTTCTCGGCGCGGTCCACCTCGACGCCCTGCTCGCCGACGCCGACCTGGACAGGTTCGTCGTCTTCTCGTCGATCGCCGGCATCTGGGGGAGCGGTGGCCAGGCCGCGTACGCCGCCGCCAACGCCCACCTCGACGCGCTCGCCGCCGCCCGTACCGCCCGGGGCCTCCAGGCCACGGCCGTGGCCTGGGGCCCGTGGGCCGAGATCGGCCTCGCCGCCGACGACGTGGCCGCCGACCACCTGCTCCGCCGGGGCCTCCGGGCGATGCCACCGGCGCTGGCCATGACCGCGTTCGCGCGGGCCGTCGACCACGGCGACACCGAACTCGTCGTCGCCGACGTCGACTGGCCGCGGTTCACCGACGCGTTCACCGCCGGCCGCCCGAGCCGGCTCTTCGACGGCCTGGTCACGGCGGCCGCCGAGGCGCCGGCGGCCGCCGAGCCGGGCGCGCGGCGTCGCGAGCTGCCCACGCTGCTCGACCTGGTGCGGGTACGCGCCGCCGCGGTGCTGGGCTTCGCCGACGCCACCGAGATCACCCCGGCCACGGCGTTCCACGACCTCGGCTTCGACTCGCTGACCGCGGTCGACCTGCGTAACGCCCTGCAACGCGAGCTGTCGTTGGCCCTGCCGTCGTCACTGGTGTTCGACCACCCGTCCCCGGAGGCCCTGGCCCGCCACCTGCACGACCTGCTCGGCGGCGGCGCCCCGGCGGAGGTGACCGCCTCCGCGCACGCGCCGGTGGCCGGCGACGACATCGTCATCGTGGGGATGGCCTGCCGCTATCCCGGTGGGGTGGAGTCGCCGGAGGACCTGTGGCGGCTGGTCGCGGACGGCGCGGACGGCACCTCCGGGTTCCCGGTCGACCGGGGCTGGCAGGTGCCGGCCCGCACGCCGTATGCCCGGACCGGCGGATTCGTGCACACCGCCGCGCAGTTCGACGCGGGTCTGTTCGGGATTTCGCCGCGTGAGGCGGTGGCGATGGATCCGCAGCAGCGCCTGTTGTTGGAGGTGTCGTGGGAGACCCTCGAACGCTCGGGACTGGATCCGCGTTCGTTGCGCGGGCGTCCGGTGGGCGTGTTCGTGGGCGCGTCGCACTCGGGTTACACCGCCGACGGCGCCGACGGTCATGTGTTGACGGGTACGGCGAACAGTGTGATCTCGGGTCGGGTGTCGTACTCGTTCGGGTTCGAGGGTCCGGCGATGACGGTGGACACGGCGTGTTCGTCGTCGTTGGTGGCGTTGCATCTGGCGGCGCAGGCGTTGCGTTCTGGTGAGTGTGATCTGGCGTTGGCGGGTGGGGTCACGGTGATCACGGGTCCGGAGGTGTTCGCGGAGTTCGCCCGTCAGGACGGGTTGTCGTCGGACGGCCGGTGCAGGTCGTTCGCCGGGAGCGCGGACGGCACGGGTTGGGGCGAGGGCGCCGGGATGCTGCTCGTCGAGCGTCGCGGTGACGCCGAGCGCCTCGGGCATCGGATCCTCGCGGTGGTCGCGGGTTCCGCGGTCAACTCCGACGGCGCGTCGAACGGTTTGACCGCGCCGAACGGGCCGGCGCAGCAGCGGGTGATCCGGCAGGCTCTGGCGAGTGCCGGGCTGACCGCCGCCGATGTGGATGTGGTGGAGGCGCACGGCACCGGCACGAAGCTCGGTGATCCGATCGAGGCGCAGGCGTTGCTGGCCACGTACGGGCAGGACCGCGACGAGCCGCTGTGGTTGGGCTCGATCAAGTCGAACATCGGGCACACCCAGGCCGCCGCCGGGGTCGCCGGGATCATCAAGCTGGTCATGGCGATGCGCCACGGTGTGCTGCCGGCGACGCTGCACGTCGACGAGCCGACCACCCACGTCGACTGGTCGGCCGGGGCGGTCGAGTTGCTGACCGAGGCCCGGCCGTGGGAGCCGGACGGCAACCCGCGGCGGGGTGCCGTGTCGGCGTTCGGGATCAGCGGCACCAACGCGCACCTGATCCTGGAGGAACCCGCCGAGCAGCCCGCCACGGCCGAGGTGCCCGAGGTCGAGGGCCCGCTGCCGTGGCCGGTGTCGGCGCGGTCGGCGGAGGCGCTGGCCGGGCAGGTACGGCGGTTGCGCGACGTCGTGGCCGCCGAACCGGAGCTGGACCGGACCGCCGTGGCGTGGTCGCTGGCCACCGGGCGAGCCGCGTTGGAGCACCGCGCGGTCCTGTTGGCCGGCACGCGCGACGAGGTCCTCGCCGGCCTGCGGGCGACCGCCGGGCCCGACGCCGTCGGCGCGCACACGGCAGTGGTGTCGGGCATGGTGTCCGAGGGCGCTCTCGCGTTCCTGTTCACCGGTCAGGGTGCGCAGCGGATCGGCATGGGCCTGCGGCTGGCGGATCGGTTCCCGGTGTTCGCGGCGGCGTTCGACGGGATCTGCGCCCGCTTCGACCAGCTCCTCGACGTGCCGCTGCGGGAGGCGGTCGACTGCGACGCGATCCACCGGACCGTCTACACGCAGGCCGGGTTGTTCGCGGTCGAGGTGGCGTTGTTCCGGCTGCTGGAGTCGTGGGGTGTCACGCCGGACTTCCTGCTGGGTCACTCGATCGGGGAGATCGCGGCGGCGCACGTGGCGGGTGTGTTGTCGCTCGACGACGCGGTGACGCTGGTGGCGGCTCGGGGTCGGTTGATGCAGGCGTTGCCGGCCGGTGGCGCGATGCTGGCGGTGCAGGCGTCCGAGGAGTCGGTGTGGGAGATCATCGCCGACACGGGTGTGGACGTCGCGGCGGTGAACGGTCCGACGTCGGTCGTGATCTCCGGTCCGGCGGACGTGATCGACGAGTTGGCGCCACGGTTCGGCAAGGCGACGCGGTTGACGGTGTCGCACGCGTTCCACTCGTCGTTGATGGAGCCGATGCTCGCCGAGTTCGCGGCCGCGATCGGGCACCTCGATTTCGGGGCGCCGCGGATTCCGGTGGTGTCGAATCTGACCGGTGAGCCGGTGGAGGAGTTCACCGTCGACTACTGGGTGCGGCACGTGCGGGAGGCGGTGCGTTTCGACGACGGCATGTCCTGGCTGGCCGCCCACGGGGTGACCCGTTGTCTGGAGGTCGGGCCGGCGGGTGTGCTGTCCGCGCTGGCCGCCCCGGACCTGACCTACGTTCCGGCGCTGCGCAAGGACCGCGACGAGACCGACAGCCTGCTGCACGCGGTCGCCACCCTGTGGACCGCCGGCGAGCCCGTGGACTGGACCGCGATCCTGCCCGCCGCGCCCCGCGTCGACCTGCCCACCTACGCCTTCCACCACAGGCACTACTGGGCCGAACCGGTCACCGCCTGCCGCCACCACGGGAACCAGCCGGCCGAGACCGACACCTGGCAGCACCACGTCACCTGGCAGCCGATCGACCTCGCCCCGACGGCGCTGACCGGACGCTGGCTGGTGGCCACCGCCGACGGCACCGACCCGGAGGACGTCACCGCCGCGCTCACCCGCGCCGGCGCCGAACCGGTACGGCTGCCCCTCACGCCCCACGACGACCGCTACTCGATCGCCGACCGGCTGCTCGACGAGGCGTTCGACGGTGCCGTCGTACTCCCCGGTCCCGGCGACGACGGCGTCCTCGTCACCACCGCCCTGCTCCAGGCGCTCGGCGACGTGGAATCCGACGCCCCGCTGTGGTGCCTGACCCGGGGCGCGGTGAGCGTCGCGCCGTCCGAGCCACTGGCCGACGCCGCCGGCGCGCAGGTCTGGGGGCTCGGCCAGGTGGCCGCGCTGGAACTGCCGCACCGCTGGGGCGGCCTCGTCGACCTGCCGCCGACGCTCGACGAGCGGGCCGCCGCCCGGCTGGTCGCGACGCTGGTCCGGCGCGACGAGAGCCAGGTCGCGCTCCGCGCCGCCGGCGCGTTCGCCCGCCGGCTCGACCGGGTGTCCGGTTCCGGCGCCGACTTCGTACCCCCGGACGGCCCGGTGCTGATCACCGGCGGGACCGGCGCGCTCGGTGCGCACGTGGCCCGCTGGCTGGCCGGGGCCGGAGTCGGCCGGCTGGTCCTGACCAGCCGCCGCGGCCCCGACGCGCCCGGCGCCGCCGACCTGCTCGCGGAGTTGACCGCCCTCGGCGCCGAGGCCATCGCGGTGGCCTGCGACGTCACCGACGAGGCGGCGCTGCGGGACCTCGTCGCCGCCCACGGCTGGCGGGGCGTCGTGCACGCGGCCGGCATCATCGACGACGGCGTGCTGGAATCCCTCACCCCGGAGCGGATCACCGAGGTCGCCCGGGTCAAGGTGGGCACCGCCCGCCTCCTGGACGAGCTGACCGACGACCTCTCGATGTTCGTGCTGTTCTCCTCGGTGGCCGGCACGATCGGTAGCCCCGGGCAGGCCAACTACGCGGCGGCGAACGCCGGTCTGGACGCGCTCGCCCGGGATCGGCAGGCCCGTGGCCTCCCGGCCACGTCGATCGCCTGGGGACCCTGGGCCGACGGCGGCATGGCCGACGGCGACGCGGTCGGGCGGCGGTTGAGCCGGGGCGGCCTCGCGCCGATGGATCCGGCGCGCGCGATGGCCGCGTTCGCCTCGGCCGTCGCCGGGGGCGCGCCGGCCGTCCTGGTCGCCGACGCCGACTGGCCGGCGCTGGCCACCGGTCGCGCCGACCGGCTGCTCGACGTGCTCGCGCCCGTCGCGCGGCAAACCGCTGCCGACGCCAAGGTGATCGCCGGGGCCTCGTCGGCGGAGCTGCTGCGGGTGGTCTGCGAGAGCACCGCACTGGTGCTGGGCCACGGTTCCGCCGCCGACGTCGACCCGGACCGCGCGTTCCGCGACCTGGGCCTGGACTCGCTGACCGGGGTCGAGCTGCGCAACCTGCTCACCCGGGCCACCACGATGCCGCTGCCCGCGACGCTGGTGTTCGACCACCCCACCCCGGCCGCGCTCGCCGAGCACCTGCGCGGGCAGCTCGCCGGCGCGGCCGGGGCGCCGCAGGAGCCGGTGGGCGGGCCGGAGCGCGACGCCGACGACCCGATCGTCATCGTCGGGATGTCCTGCCGGTTCCCCGGCGGGGTCACCAACCCCGACGAGCTGTGGGAGCTGCTGCTCGCCGGCCGCGACGGCCTGTCCGGCTTCCCGACCGACCGGGGTTGGGGCGCGGGCCTGCCGGTCGGCGTCGGCGGCTTCATCGAGGACGCCACCGGATTCGACGCGGAACTGTTCGGGGTGTCGCCCCGCGAGGCGCTCGCCATGGACCCGCAGCAGCGGGTGCTGCTGGAATCGGTGTGGGAGGCGTTCGAGCGGGCCGGCATCGATCCCGGGTCGCTGCGCGGCAGCCGCACCGGCGTCTTCGCCGGCACCAACGGCCAGGACTACACCGGCGTCGTGCTCGGCTCCGGCGACCCGCTGGTCGACGGCTTCGTGAGCACCGGCAACGCCGCCGCGGTGCTCTCCGGCCGGATCGCCTACACGTTCGGGCTCGAGGGCCCGGCGATGACCGTGGACACCGCGTGCTCCTCGTCGCTCGTCGCGCTGCACCTGGCGACGCAGGCCCTGCGGGCCGGGGAGTGCTCGCTGGCCGTCGTCGGCGGCGTGACGGTGATGTCCACGCCCGGCGCGTTCGTGGAGTTCGCCCGGCAGGACGGGCTCGCCGCCGAGGGCCGGTGCAAGGCCTTCGCCGCGGCCGCCGACGGCACCGGCTGGGCGGAGGGCGCCGGCGTCCTCGTCGTCGAGCGGCTCTCCGACGCCCGGCGGCAGGGCCACCAGGTCCTCGCCGTCGTGCGTGGCTCCGCGATCAACTCCGACGGCGCCAGCAACGGCCTGACCGCCCCGAACGGGCCGTCGCAGCAGCGGGTCATCCGGCAGGCGCTCGCCTCCGCCGGTCTCGCCCCGACCGACGTGGACGCGGTGGAGGCGCACGGCACCGGCACGAAGCTCGGCGACCCGATCGAGGCCCAGGCGCTGCTCGCCACGTACGGGCAGGACCGGGACCACCCGCTGTGGCTCGGCTCGATCAAGTCGAACATCGGCCACACCCAGGCTGCCGCCGGGGTCGCCGGGATCATCAAGATGGTCATGGCACTGCGGCACGGCGTGCTGCCGCCGACGCTGCACGTGGACGCGCCGACCCCACACGTGGACTGGTCGGCCGGCGCGGTCGAGTTGCTCACCGAGGCGCGGGACTGGCCGGCGGGGGACCGGCCGCGCCGCGCGGGCGTCTCGTCGTTCGGCCTCAGCGGCACCAACGCGCACACCATCCTGGAGGCGTACGAGCAGGAGCCGTCCACCGTCGACGCCCCGGCCGGCCCGGTGGCCTGGCTGCTGTCGGCGAAGACCCCGGCCGGCGTCCGGGACCAGGCCGCACGCCTCGGCGCCCGGCCCGACCAGGACGCCTTCCGGGTCGGGCACGACCTGGCGCTCGCTCGCCGGGCGTTGGAGCACCGGGCCGTGGTGGTCGGTACGCACCCGGACGACTTCCGGGCCGGCCTCGGCGCGCTCGGACGGGACGAGCCGGCCGGCAACCTGGTCCGCGGCACGGCGACCCGGGGCGGGCTCGCGTTCCTCTTCTCCGGGCAGGGCTCGCAACGCCCGCACATGGGACGCGGGCTGTACGAGCGGCACCCGGTCTACGCCGCGGCGTTCGACGCCGTCTGCGCCCGGTTCGACGGACTGCTCGACACCCCGCTGCGCGAGGTGGTCCTCGGCGGATCGGAACTGATCCATCGCACCGACCACACCCAGGCCGGACTCTTCGCGGTCGAGGTGGCGCTGTTCCGCCTGCTGGAGTCGTGGGGCGTCACCCCGGACCACCTGCTGGGCCACTCGATCGGCGAGGTCGTGGCCGCGCACGTGGCCGGCGCGCTCTCCCTCGACGACGCCGTGACCCTGGTCGCCGCACGAGGCCGGCTGATGCAGGCGCTGCCGGCCGGCGGGGCGATGCTGGCGGTGCAGGCCACCGAGGCCGAGGTACGCGACGCGCTGACCCCCTACGCGGACCGGGTGGGGATCGCCGCGATCAACGGCCCCACCGCCGTCGTCGTCTCCGGCTCGGCCGAGGCGGTCGACGAGCTGGCGCCCCGGTTCGCGAAGACCACCCGGCTCACCGTCTCGCACGCGTTCCACTCCCCACTGATGGAGCCGATGCTGGACGCGTTCGCGTCGGCGATCGCGGGCATCGCCTACCAGCCGCCGCGCATCCCGGTGCTGTCCAACCTGACGAACGAACCGGTCGAAGGCTTCTCGGCCGACTACTGGGTGCGTCACGTCCGGGAGGCGGTCCGCTTCGCCGACGGCGTCGGTCGCCTGGCCGCCGCCGGCGTCACCCGGTTCGCCGAGGTGGGCCCGTCCGGCGTGCTCGCCGGCATGGTGCAGTCGTGCCTGGCCGACCGGGACGGCGCGTTCACGCTCGCCCCGATGCTGCGCGGGGACCGGGACGAGGCGACCGCGGTGCTCCAGGCGACCGCCGCGCTGCACGTCGCCGGCGTCGACGTCGACTGGGCCACGGTCTTCGGCGGGCACCGCGGCCGGCTGGCCGACCTGCCCACGTACCCGTTCCAGCGGCAGCGGTTCTGGCCGGAGGTCACCGCCGCGGCCCGGCCGGCCCCGGCGTCGCCGACCGACGCCTGGCGCTATGCCCCGGCCTGGCGGCGGATCGATCCGCCGGCCACGCCACGGCTCACCGGGAACTGGCTGGTCGTCACCGCGGGCGGGGGAGCCGACGACGTCGTCGCGGCGCTGCGCGCGGCCGGCGCCGACCCGACCGAGCTGGTCCTGTCCGCCGATGCCGACCGCCGGGACCTGGCCGACCAGCTCGCCGACCGGCCGGAACCGGCCGGGATGCTGTGCGCGTTCGACGGCCCGCGGGCCGCCGCCCGGCTCACCACGCTGTTGCAGGCGCTCGACGACGCCGACGTGCTCACCCCGCTGTGGTGCCTGACCCGCGGCGCGGTGTCGGTCGCCGCGGTCGAGCCGCTCGGCGACCCCGCCCAGGCCCAGCTCTGGGGGCTGGGCCGGGTGGCGGCGCTGGAGTTCCCGCGCCGCTGGGGCGGCCTGGTCGACGTGCCCGCCGTGCTGACCGCCCGGGACGGTGACCGGCTGGCCGCGGCGCTCACCGTCGCCGGCGAGGACCAGATCGCGGTACGTTCCGCCGGGCTCCTCGTCCGCCGCCTGCGCCCCGCCCCGGCGCCGGTCGCGGCCACCCCCTACCAGCCGCGCGGCACGATCCTGGTCACCGGCGGCACCGGCGCGCTCGGCGCGCACACCGCCCGCTGGCTGGCCGCCCGCGGCGCCGAGCACCTGCTCCTGGTGTCCCGCCGCGGACCGGCCGCGCCGGGCGCCGCCGACCTGGTCACCGAGCTGGCCGGGCTCGGCACCCGGGCGACCGTCGCGGCGTGCGACGTGGCCGACCCGGCCGCGCTGGCCGACCTGCTCGCGACCGTGCCGGACCTGACCGGCGTCGTGCACGCCGCCGGGGTCAACGGGCTCACCCGGCTCGCCGACGTCACGCCCGCCGAGTTCGCCGAGGTGCTGCACGGCAAGGTGGCCGGCGCGGTCAACCTCGACGCGCAGACCCGCGACCTGGACCTGTTCGTGGTGTTCTCGTCGATCTCCGGGGTGTGGGGCAGTGGCGGCCAGGGCGCGTACGCGGCCGGCAACGCCTTCCTCGACGGGCTCGTCCGGTCCCGGCGTGACCGTGGGCGGACGGGCACCTCGATCGCGTGGGGGCCGTGGGCCGGCTCCGGCATGGCGGCCGACCCGGAGGCCGAGGAGTACCTGCGCGGCCGCGGCCTGGCCGCGCTCGATCCGGCCGCCGCCGTCGCCGCGCTGGAACGGGCGGTCGACGGCGGCGACATCGAGGTCACCGTCGCCGACGTCAGCTGGGAACGGTTCGCCGAAACCTTCACGGCCGGGCGGCCGTCCGCGCTCTTCGCCGACCTGCTGGCCGAGGCGCCGCCGGCCGACGCGCCGCGGGCGGACGCCGGCCTCCGCGACCGGTTGCTGCCCCTGCCGCGCGGCGAGCAGGCGGAGGAACTGCTCACGCTGGTACGCCGGGAGGTGGCTGCCGTCCTCGGGCACGCGACGATCGCGACCGTGCCGGGCGGGCGCGCGTTCAAGGAGCTCGGCTTCGACTCGCTGACCGCCGTCGAGCTGCGCAACCGGCTCAAGGTCGCCACCGGCGCCGAGTTGCCGGCCAGCCTGGTGTTCGACCACCCCAGCCCGGTCGCGGTGGCCACCCTGCTGCACGACCTGGTGATCGGGGCGCCGGAATCGGCCGTGGAGCCGTTCCTCGCCCAGCTCGACCACCTGGAGGCGGCCGGGACCGACCTCGACGGTGTCGCCCGGGCCCGGATCGCCATGCGGCTCAACGCGTTCCTCGCGCGGTGGAACACCGGACGCCCGGCGGAGACCGCCGAGACGATCCCCGACGAGCTGATGGCGGCCAGCGACGACGAGCTGATCGACTTCATCAAGCAGCAGCTCGACCAGGCGTGACGGAGGCCGGTGGCCCTCGGGCTCCCGGCCTCCGGTAGGGGTTGTTGCCCCTCCGAACCCGCTCATAGGCTCCGGTCAAACAGCAGTGTCGTGCCGGGCGGCCAGTCTTCACCCGGTTCTCCATCGTCAATTCCGCGGTCGCCGGAACGGCTCATGCTGCCCGGAAAACGCTTGCCTGGACGGGTGAAACGAGTGGCGGACGAAGAGAAGTATCTCGGCTATCTCAAGCGGGTCACGACGGATCTGCGGCACGCGCGTCGCCGGCTGCGTGTCGCCGAGTCCCGCGAGCGCGAACCGATCGCGATCGTCGGGATGAGCTGCCGGTACCCCGGCGGCGTCACCTCGCCGGAGGAGCTGTGGCAGCTCGTCGCCGACGGCCGGGACGGCATCGGCGGCTTCCCGACCGACCGTGGTTGGGCCACCGGCGAAGGCGACTACCGGCGCGAGGGCGGCTTCGTCCTGGACGCCGGCGACTTCGACGCCCGGCTCTTCGGCATCTCGCCGCGCGAGGCCCTCACCATGGATCCCCAGCAGCGCCTGACGCTGGAGGCCTGCTGGGAGGCGGTCGAGCGGGCCGGCATCAACCCGCAGAGCCTGCACGGCGACCAGGTCGGCGTGTTCATGGGCGCGCCGGTGTCCGGCTACGGCCTCGGCGCCGCCGACCTGCCGGCCGGAGCCGACGGACACCTGCTGACCGGCACCGCCGGCAGCGTCGTGTCCGGCCGGGTGGCGTACGCGCTCGGCCTCGAAGGCCCCGCCGTCACCATCGACACCGCCTGTTCGTCGTCGCTCGTCGCACTGCACCTGGCCGCCCAGGCGCTGCGACAGGGCGAGTGCTCGATGGCGCTCGCCGGCGGCGTCACAGTGCTCACCAGCCCGGGCATCTTCGCCGAGTTCGACAACCAGGGCGGCCTCGCCGGCGACGGCCGCTGCAAGCCGTTCGCCGACGCCGCCGACGGCACCGGCTGGTCCGAGGGCGTCGGCGTACTGCTCGTCGAGCGGTTGTCGGACGCCCGCCGCAAGGGCCACCCGATCCTCGCCGTGGTCCGCGGGAGCGCGGTCAACTCCGACGGGGCCAGCAACGGGCTGACCGCACCGAACGGCCCCTCCCAGGAACGCGTCATCCTGCAGGCCCTCGCCAACGCGCGACTCGGCCCGGCCGACGTCGACGTGGTCGAGGCGCACGGCACCGGTACCCGGCTCGGTGACCCGATCGAGGCGCAGGCGCTGCTGGCGACGTACGGGCAGGACCGCCCCGACGGCCGCCCGTTCCGGCTCGGTTCGATCAAGTCGAACATCGGGCACACCCAGGCCGCGGCGGGCGCCGCCGGCCTGATCAAGATGGTCATGGCGATGCGGCACGACACCATGCCGCGCACCCTGCACGTTGACGCGCCGAGCAGTCACGTGGACTGGACCGCGGGCGCGGTTGAGCTGCTCACCGAGGCCCGCCCGTGGGCCCCCGGCGAGTCCCCGCGCCGGGCCGGCATCTCGTCCTTCGGCGTCAGCGGCACCAACGCGCACGTCATCCTGGAGGAGGCGCCGTCCGCCACCGCCCCGGTCGAGGACGAGTTCGGCGACGAGGACGGCGAGTCCGCCCCGTCGGTGGCCGAGGCGCGTCCGGTGGTCGAGGCCCCGTCGGTGCTTCCGTGGGTGTTGTCCGCGCGGACGCCGGAGGCGTTGCGGGCCCAGGCCGAACGGCTGCGGGCGTACGCGCTGGCGCGGCCGGAGCTGCGACCGGTGGACGTGGGCGCGGCGCTGGTGTCGGCGCGGGCGTCGTTGGAGCACCGCGCGGTCGTCGTCGGGTCGGATCTCGCGTCCTTCGCGGCGGCGCTCGCCGAGGTCGAGGGCGGCCTGGTCGCGGGCCGCACCGCGTTCCTGTTCACCGGTCAGGGTGCGCAGCGCGTCGGGATGGGTGCCGGTCTGGCGGCGCGGTTCCCGGTGTTCGCGGAGGTGTTCGACGGCATCGTGGGCCGGTTCGACGGGCTGCGGGAGGCCCTCGATTCCGAGGCGATCCATCGGACCGTGCACACGCAGGCCGGGTTGTTCGCGGTCGAGGTGGCGCTCTACCGGTTGTTCGAGTCGTGGGGGGTCACTCCCGACTATCTGCTGGGTCACTCGATCGGTGAGGTCGCCGCCGCGCACGTCGCGGGGGTGATGTCGCTCGACGACGCGGTCACGTTGGTGGCGGCGCGGGGCAGGTTGATGCAGGCGTTGCCGGCCGGCGGCGCGATGCTCGCGGTGCAGGCGTCCGAGGAGTCGGTGCGGGAGATCATCGCCGGCGGGGGTGTCGACGTCGCCGCCGTGAACGGCCCGACGTCGGTTGTCGTCTCCGGCCCGGCGGAGGCGATCGACGCGCTGGCGCCGCGGTTCGCCAAGGCGAGCCGGTTGACGGTGTCGCACGCGTTCCACTCGTCGCTGATGGCGCCGATGCTCGCGGACTTCGCGGCCGCGATCGCGCACATCGAGTTCGGGACGCCGCGTATTCCGGTGGTGTCGAACCTGACCGGGGAGCCGGTCGAGGAGTTCGACGCCGACTACTGGGTGCGGCACGTACGCGAGGCGGTGCGCTTCGCCGACGGCATGACCTGGCTGGCATCGCACGGGGTGACCCGCTGCGTGGAGGTCGGGCCCGCCGCCGTGCTCAGCGGCCCCGCCCAGAACGCGATCGCCGACGGGCTCTGCGTCGCGGCGCTCCGGAAGGACCGGGACGAGACCGAAGCGCTCCTGGACGCGCTGGGCCGCCTGCACACCGCCGGAGTGACAGTGGACTGGCCGGTCATGTTCGCCGAGTGGGGTGGCGTGCCGGTCGACCTGCCGACCTACGCCTTCCAGCGGGACCGCTACTGGCTCACCCCGTCCGAGCCGGCGCCGGCTCGGGGCGGCGACGACAGCGGCTTCTGGTCTGCGGTGGAGAGCGCCGACCGGGACGGGCTCGTCGCCGAGCTGGGCCTGACCGCCGACGACGCGGCGGCGTTGGACGGCCTCCTGCCGTCCCTGTCCGCGTGGCGTCGCCGCCGTCGTTCGCAGGCCGTGGTGGAGGGTTGGCGGTATCGGGTCGGCTGGGCGCCGGCGGGGGAGCCGGCGCCGGCGGTGCTGTCGGGCACGTGGCTGGTGGTGTCGGACACGCCGGCGGATGACGTGGTGTCCGCCCTGGCGTCGGCGGGTGCCGAGGTGGTGCGGGCGGGTTCGGTGGCGGCGTTCGTCGATGCGCGGGCGGGTTCGGACTCGCCCGTGGACGGCCCGCGCGGTGTGGTGTGGGTCGGCGGTGAGGGTTGGCCGCTGGTTGCCGCGTTGCAGGAGGTCGCCGCCGCGGGCATCACGGCGCCGGTGTGGGCGGTGACCCGTGGTGCGGTCGCGGTGGGCCGGTCGGAGTCGGTGACCGACGTCTCCGCCGCGACGGTGTGGGGTGTGGGCCGGGTCGCGGCGTTGGAGCTGCCGCAGTCGTGGGGCGGTCTGGTCGACGTTCCGGCGGTGCTGGGTGAGCGGGAGGGTCGCCGCTTCGCGGCGGTGCTCGCCGGTGGCGGCGAGGACCAGGTCGCCGTTCGTCCGTCGGGGGTGTTCGTCCGCAGGTTGTGGCAGGCGTCTCCGGTGGGTTCGGTGGCTCCGGTGGCGCTGTCCGGCACGGTGTTGATCACGGGTGGGACGGGTGCGCTGGGTGCGCGTGCGGCGCGGTGGGTGGTGCGTCGCGGCGCGTCGCGGGTGGTGCTGCTGTCGCGCCGGGGCGAGCAGGCGCCAGGTGTCGGCGATCTCGTCGCCGAGCTGACCGGCCTGGGCGCCGAGACCTCCGTGGTGGCGTGCGACGTAGCCGACCGGGACGCGGTCCAGCGTGTGGTGGCCGGTGTCGCCGGGCTGACCGGTGTGGTGCACGCGGCCGGGGTGTCCGGCATGGAGAACCTGTCCGAGGTGACGGCGGAGTCGTTCGGGGCGGTGGTGTCGGGCAAGGTGTCGGGTGCGCTGCACCTGGACGAGGTGACCGCCGGCCTGGATCTCGACCTGTTCCTGGTGTTCTCGTCGATCGCGGGTGTGTGGGGCAGCGGCGGTCAGGCCGCCTATGCCGCCGCCAACGCGGCGTTGGACGCGCTCGTGGAGTCCCGGCGCGCGGCCGGGAAGGCGGGCACTGCGATCGCCTGGGGTCCGTGGGCCGAGGGCGGGATGGCGGGCGAGGCGGGTGCGGCGGACTATCTGGCGCGCCGTGGCCTGAGCGCGATGGACCCGGACCTGGCGATGCGGGCCCTGGCGTTGGCGGTCGACGCCGGCGACGCGACGACGACGGTCGCCGACGTGGACTGGTCACGGTTCGTCCCGACGTTCGCCGCCCAGCGGCCGGCGCCGCTGTTCGGCGAGCTTGTGGTGGCCGAGGAGACGGTCGCGGACGGCGGACTGGCCGCCCGCCTCGCGGGCCTGTCCGACGCCGAACGGCGTCGGGAACTTTTGGCGTTGGTGCGGGCGCAGACCGCGAAGGCGCTCGGCTATTCCGGGGCGGCGCAGGTGGGGGCCGGGACGGCGTTCCGGGACCTGGGTATCGACTCGGTGACCGCGGTCGAGGTGAAGAGCCGCATCAACGCGGCCACCGGGCTGCACCTCGGGTCGTCGCTGGTGTTCGACCATCCGACGCCGCAGGTCCTCGCCGACCACCTCCTCGACGCGTTGGGACTGGCCGGCTCGGGCGACGCTCCCGTTGCCACCGTGACGCAGCCGCTCACCGGCGACGACGTCGTCATCGTCGGGATGGCCTGCAGGTATCCCGGTGGCGTGCAGTCACCCGAAGACCTGTGGCGGCTGGTCGCCGGTGGCGCCGACGGCATGTCGACGTTCCCCGTCGACCGTGGTTGGGCCGTTCCCGCCGACGCGTCGTACTCGGCGGTCGGCGGTTTCGTACCGACCGCCACGCAGTTCGACGCGGGTCTGTTCGGGATTTCGCCGCGTGAGGCGGTGGCGATGGATCCGCAGCAGCGGCTGTTGTTGGAGGTGTCGTGGGAGACGTTGGAGCGCTCGGGGGTGGATCCGCGGTCGTTGCGGGGTCGTCCGGTGGGTGTGTTCGTGGGCGCGTCGAATTCCGGTTACGGGACCGGGGGACTGTTCGCCGAGACCGGTGACGGTCATGTCCTGACCGGCACGGCGAACAGTGTGATCTCGGGTCGGGTGTCGTACTCGTTCGGGTTCGAAGGCCCCGCGATGACCGTCGACACGGCCTGCTCTTCCTCGCTGGTGGCGTTGCACCTGGCGGCCCAAGCCCTGCGCAGTGGTGAGTGTGATCTGGCGCTTGCCGGTGGGGTGACGGTGATCACGGGTCCGGAGGTGTTCGCGGAGTTCGCCCGCCAGGACGGCCTGTCCTCCGACGGGCGGTGCAAGTCGTTCGCCGGGAGCGCGGACGGCACGGGCTGGGCCGAGGGCGCCGGCATGCTGCTGGTGGAGCGCCGTGGTGACGCGGAACGGCTCGGGCACCGCATCCTGGCCGTCATCAGCGGCAGCGCCGTCAACCAGGACGGTGCGAGCAACGGCTTGACCGCGCCGAACGGGCCCGCGCAGCAGCGGGTGATCCGGCAGGCCTTGGCCAGCGCCGGCCTGACGACCGCCGACGTGGACGTGGTGGAAGCCCACGGCACGGGTACGAAGCTCGGCGACCCGATCGAGGCGCAGGCGTTGCTGGCGACGTACGGGCAGGATCGTGAGCAGCCGTTGTGGTTGGGGTCGGTCAAGTCGAACATCGGGCACACCCAGGCCGCGGCCGGGGTGGCCGGGATCATCAAGATGATCATGGCGATGCGGCACGGTGTGTTGCCGGCGACGTTGCACGTCGACGAGCCGTCCCCGCACGTGGACTGGTCCGCCGGAGCGGTCGAGCTGCTCACGGACGCGCGGTCGTGGGAGCCGAACGACCACGCCAGGCGGGCGGCGGTGTCGGCGTTCGGGATCAGCGGCACCAACGCACACGTGATCCTGGAAGAGCCGGCCGCGCGACCGACGGAGGTCGAGGCGCCCGAGGTCGACGGCCCGCTGCCGTGGCTCGTCTCCGCCAGGTCGCCGCAGGCGCTGGCCGAGCAGACCGTCCGCCTGCACGACGTCGTGGCTGCCGATCCGGAGCTGGACCCGGCGGCGGTGGCGTGGTCGCTGGCGACCGGCCGGGCCACTCTGGAGCACCGCACGGTGGTGCTGGCCGGAAGCCGTGCGGACTTCCTGGCCGGCCTGCGGGCGCCGACGGTGTCGGGCGTGACCGGCGAAGGTGGTCTGGCGCTGCTGTTCACCGGTCAGGGCGCGCAACGCGTCGGCATGGGCGCCGGCCTGTACACCAGGTATCCGGTGTTCGCGGCGGCATTCGACGGGATCTGCGCCCGCTTCGACCAGCTCCTCGACATGCCGCTGCGCGACGCGATCGACTCCGACGCGATCCATCAGACGGCGTACACGCAGGCCGGCCTGTTCGCCGTCGAGGTGGCGCTGTACCGGCTCCTCGAATCCTGGGGCGTCACCCCCGACCACCTGCTGGGCCACTCGATCGGCGAGATCGCCGCCGCCCACGTCGCGGGTGTCATGTCGCTCGACGACGCGGTCACGCTGGTGGCGGCACGCGGCCGGTTGATGCAGGCGCTGCCGGCCGGCGGGGCGATGCTCGCGGTGCAGGCGTCCGAGGCCGAGGTCCGGTCGATGCTGGCCGGCGGCGTGGACGTCGCCGCGGTCAACGGCCCGACGTCGGTAGTCATCTCCGGCCCGGCGCACGCGATCGACGAGCTGGCGCCGCGCTTCGCCAAGGCGACGCGGTTGACGGTGTCGCACGCGTTCCACTCCGCGCTGATGGAACCGATTCTCGCCGAGTTCGCGACCGCGATCGCGCACATCGACCACGCCCAGCCCCGCATCCCGGTGGTGTCGAACCTGACCGGCGAGCCGGTGGCGGAGTTCAGCGCCGACTACTGGGTGCGGCACGTACGGGAGGCGGTCCGCTTCGACGACGGCATGCGGTGGCTGGCGTCGCACGGGGTGACCCGCTGCCTGGAGGTCGGACCGGCCGGTGTGCTGTCCGCGATGGCCGCCCCGGAACTCGCCGCCGTCCCGGCGTTGCGCAAGGACCGCGACGAGGCGTCGACGCTGCTGGCCGCCGTCGGGCGGCTCTGGACCGTCGGCGTGCCCGTCGACTGGACCGCGATCCTGCCCGCCGCGCCCCGCGTCGACCTGCCGACGTACGCGTTCCAGCGCGACCACTACTGGCTGACCCCGATCGAGCTGCCGACGACGCACACGGACCCGGTCGACGCGGCGTTCTGGCAGGCCGTCGAGGGCGAGAGCCTGCACGACCTGCTGCACACCGACGTACCGGCCTCGCTGGGCGCCGCGCTCGCCGAGTGGCGCCGCGACCGGCTCGCCGCCACCGAGGTGGCTTCCTGGCGCTACGACGTCACCTGGCGCCCGGTCGCGGACTCCCCGCGGCCGGCCTCCGGCACCTGGCTGGTCCTGACCCCGGTGGCCGGAACGGCCGACGCGCTCCTGGGCGGCACCGACCTTGACCTCGTCGAGTTGGTCGTCACGGCCGACGACCTGGAACGGCGCGCGTTGGCCCGCGCGCTCACCGCGCTCACCCGCACCGTCGACGACCTGGCCGGAGTGGTGTCGCTGCTCCCGACCGGCACACCGGCCGACGCCCACTACGGCCTCCTGACCACGGTGCAGGCCCTGGCCGACAGCGGCGTGCCGGCCCGCCTGTGGTGGGTCACCCGCGGCGCGGTGTCGATCGGCCGCTCCGACCCACTGACCGACGTCGCGGGTTCCGTGGTCTGGGGCGCCGGCCGGGTCGCGGCGCTGGAGCTACCGGAGCGGTGGGGCGGCCTCGTCGACGTGCCGGCCGAGACCGACGAACGGACCCGCCGGCGGCTGGCCGACCTCCTCGGCGGCGTCGAGGACCAGGTCGCCGTGCGCTCCTCGGGCGTCTACGTCCGCCGGCTGCGGCCCGCGGCGACCCCGTCCCGGCCACCGGCCCCCCGGACGTGGGACGGCACGGTCCTGGTCACCGGCGGCACCGGCGCGCTCGGCGGGCACGTGGCCCGCTGGCTTGTCGGCCGCGGCGTACGCCGCCTGGTGTTGACCTCCCGCCGGGGACCGGACGCCCCCGGCGCCGCCGACCTGGTGGCCGAACTCTCGCCCGCGCAGGTGTCGGTGCTGGCCTGCGACGTGTCCGACCGGGCCCAGGTGGCCGACCTGCTGGCCGGAATCCGGGACCTGTCCGGCGTGGTCCACGCGGCCGGCGTCTCCGGGGTGGGCCTGCTCACCGAGACCGACGCGGACGACTTCGCCGAGGTCGTCCGGGGCAAGGTCGCCGGCGCCGTACACCTGGACGCCCTGACCCGCGACCTCGACCTGTTCGTGGTCTTCTCCTCGATCTCCGGTGTCTGGGGCAGCGGCGGCCAGGCCGCCTACTCGGCCGGCAACGCGTTCCTCGACGGTTTGGTGCAGTCGCGCCGGGCCGAGGGCAAGGCGGGCACGGCGGTGGCCTGGGGGCCGTGGGCCGAGGCCGGCATGCTCGTCACCGAGGAGGGCGCCGAGGACTACCTGCGCCGTCGCGGGTTGCGCCCGATGCCGCCGGCGCTGGCCGTCCAGGCGCTGGCCGAGGCGGTCGACGCCGACACCGGCTGCCTGACCGTCGCCGACGTCGACTGGCCACAGTTCACCGCGCTCTTCACCGCCGGCCGGCCCAGCCCGTTCCTCGCCGACGTCGTCCCGGTCGAGGCACCCGCCGCCCCGCCCAGCCGCTCCGAATCCCGGTTCGCGGCCCTGACCGCGGCCGAGCGACGCACCGTCCTGCTCGGCGAGGTACGGTCCGCCGTCGCCGGGGTGCTCGGCTACGACACGGTCGAGCGGATCGCGCCCGGCAGGGCGTTCAAGGACCTCGGCATCGACTCGCTCACCGCGGTCGAGCTCCGTGACCGGCTGCAGACGCTCACCGGACTGACGCTGCCGGCCGGCCTGGTGTTCGACTATCCCAGCGCGGCGCAGCTCGCCCAGCACCTCGACGCGCTCCTGGGCGGCGCTGCCGCTCCCGCCGTGGCCGCGCCCCCGACCACCGTCGCGGACGACGAGCCGATCGCCATCATCGCGATGAGCTGCCGCTTCCCCGGCGGCGTCCGCACCCCCGAGGAACTCTGGGAGTTCGTGCTCGACGGCGGGGACGCCGTGGCCGACTTCCCCACCGATCGGGGCTGGACCACCGACACCACCGGTCTGTACGCACCGCTCGGCGCCTTCGTCCACGACGCCGGCGACTTCGACGCCGAGCTGTTCGGCATCGCCCCGCGTGAGGCGCTGGCGATGGACCCGCAGCAGCGACTCTTCCTCCAGGCGAGTTGGGAGGCGTTCGAGCGCGCCGGCCTCGACCCGCTCGGGCTGGCCGGCAGCCGCACCGGTGTCTTCGCCGGCACCAACGGCCAGGACTACGCGGCCCTGCTGCTGCACAGCGCGGTCGACAGCTACGTCAGCACCGGCAACGCCGCCGCGGTGCTCTCCGGCCGCACCTCGTACGCGTTCGGGCTGGAAGGCCCCGCGGTCACCGTCGACACCGCCTGCTCCTCGTCGCTGGTGGCCCTGCACCTGGCGATGCAGGCGCTCCGCAACGGCGAGTGCGACCTGGCCCTGGCCGGCGGCGTCACCGTCATGGCGACACCCGGCGCGTTCGCCGAGTTCGGCCGGCAGGACGGCCTGGCCGCCGACGGGCGCTGCAAGCCGTTCGCGCAGGCGGCCGACGGCACCGGCTGGGGTGAGGGTGTGGGCATCCTCCTCGTCGAGCGGCTGGCCGACGCGCGGCGTCACCAGCACCGCGTGCTCGCCGTGGTCCGGGGCTCCGCGGTCAACCAGGACGGCGCGTCGAACGGCCTGACCGCGCCGAACGGGCCCGCGCAGCAACGGGTCATCCAGCAGGCGCTGGCCAGCGCCCGACTGGACCCCGCGGACGTGGACGCCGTCGAGGCGCACGGCACCGGCACCCGCCTCGGCGACCCGATCGAGGCGCAGGCGCTGCTGGCCACCTACGGGCAGGACCGGGACCGGCCGCTCTGGTTGGGCTCGGTCAAGTCGAACATCGGCCACACCCAGGCGGCGGCCGGGGTGGCCGGCATCGTCAAGATGGTGATGGCGTTGCAGGCGGGCGTGCTGCCGCCGACGTTGCACGTCGACGAGCCGACCCACCACGTCGACTGGTCCGGCGGCGCCGTCGAGCTGCTCACCGAGGCGCGCGACTGGCAGCCGGGCGACCGTCCGCGCCGCGTCGGTGTCTCGTCGTTCGGCGTCAGCGGCACCAACGCCCACGTGATCATCGAGGAGGCGCCCGACCGGTCACCGGCCGAGCAGCCGGCGACGGTCGAGGTGCCCGAGGCCGACGGTCCGCCGGCCGAGCAGCCCGTGGTCGAGGGGCCGTTGCCGTGGTTGGTGTCGGCGCGGTCGGCCGAGGCGCTCGCCGGACAGGTGGAGCGGTTGCGCGACGTCGTGGCGGCCGATCCGGGTCTGGACGCTGCCGGGGTGGCGTGGTCGCTGGCGACCGGTCGGGCGGCGTTGGAGCACCGTGCGGTGGTGCTGGGCGGCACGCGCGAGGACTTCCTGGCCGGCCTCGGGACGCCTGCGGTGTCGGGTGCGGTGTCCGAGGGTGGTCTGGCGTTCCTGTTCACCGGTCAGGGTGCGCAGCGAATCGGGATGGGTGCCGGGTTGGCGGCGCGGTTCCCGGTGTTCGCGGCGGCGTTCGACGCGATCTGCGCCCGCTTCGACCAGCTTCTCGACGTGCCGTTGCGGGAGGCGATCGACTCCGAGGCGATCCATCGGACCGGGTACACGCAGGCCGGCCTGTTCGCCGTCGAGGTGGCGTTGTTCCGGCTCGTCGAATCCTGGGGCGTCGCCCCGGACTTCCTGCTGGGGCACTCGATCGGTGAGATCGCCGCCGCGCACGTGGCGGACGTGTTGTCGCTCGACGACGCGGTCACGTTGGTGGCGGCGCGCGGCCGGTTGATGCAGGCGTTGCCGGCCGGTGGGGCGATGCTCGCGGTGCAGGGGACCGAGGAGTCGGTGCGGGAGGTCATCGCCAGCACGGGTGTGGATGTCGCGGCGGTCAACGGTCCGACGTCGATCGTGGTCTCGGGCCCGGTGGAGGCGATCGACGCGCTGGCGTCGCGGTTCGCCAAGGCGACCCGGCTGACGGTGTCGCACGCGTTCCACTCGTCGCTGATGGAGCCGATGCTCGCGGAGTTCGCGTCGGCGATCGAAAGCATCACGTACGCCCCGCCGCGTGTTCCGGTGGTGTCCAACCTGACCGGCGAGCCGGTGCGGGAGTTCACCGCCGACTACTGGGTGCGCCACGTCCGGGAGGCGGTGCGCTTCGCCGACGGCATGTCCTGGCTCGCCGCCAACGGGGTGACCCGCTGCCTGGAGGTCGGGCCGGCGGGCGTACTGTCCGCGCTGGCCGTATCGGACCTCACCTGCGTCGCGGCGCTGCGCAAGGACCGCGACGAGGCGTCGACGGTGCTGGCGGCGGCCGCGAAGCTGTGGACGATCGGCGTGCCTGTCGACTGGACCGCGGTCCTGCCCGCCGCGCCCCGCGTCGACCTGCCGACGTACGCCTTCCAGGGCCGTCGGTTCTGGCCGCGCCTGGACCGGGCCCTCACCGGAGACATGGAGGCGGCCGGCCTGGGTCGCGCCGAACACCCGCTGCTCGGGGCGACGGTGTCCATCGCCGGCGGCGACGGGCTGCTGCTGACCGGCCGGCTGTCCGCCCAGCGGCAGCCGTGGCTGGCCGACCACGTGGTGCTCGGCCGTACCGTGCTGCCCGGCACCGCCTTCGTCGAACTCGCCACCTCGGCCGGACGCCAGACCGGGCGGCCGGTGCTGGAGGAACTCACCATCGAAGCTCCGCTGGTGCTGCCCGCCGACGGGGTCCAACTCCAGGTCAGCGTCGGCGCCGACGACGGGGCCGGGCACGTGCCGGTGAGCATCTGGTCGCGGACCGGGCCGGACGCGCCCTGGCAGCGGCACGCCACCGGCAGCCTCGCCGCGGACACGCCGGACCGGTCCGCCGCCGACCTGTCGACGTGGCCCCCGGCCGACGCCACCGCCATCGACCTCGACGGCTTCTACGACCAGCTCGCCGACCGGGTCGGCCTGGCCTACGGCCCGGCGTTCCGGGGCCTGCGGGCCGCCTGGCGCTCCGCGGACGCGGTCCACGCCGAGGTGGCGCTGCCCGAGGACGCCCGACCCGAGGCGGCCGCGTACGGCCTGCACCCGGCCCTGCTGGACGCCGCGCTGCACGCCATCGGGCTCAGCGACCTGGCCGGGGAGGGCGCCACCCGGCTGCCGTTCGCCTGGTCGGACGTGCGTCTGCTCGCCACCGGCGCCGGAGTGCTGCGGGTGAGGCTGTCCGCCACCGGAACGTCCGGCATCGCCATCGACGTGGCCGACGGCACGGGCGCGCCCGTGGCCCGCATCGGCCGCCTGGCGATGCGCGCCGTCACCGCGGACGCGCTGGAGCGCCCGGCGCCGGTCACCGACGGCTCCCTCTACACCGTGGACTGGACCCCGTTGCCCGCCCCGGCGGGCGGCTCGGCTCCCTTCGCCGCGATCGGCGTGGACGAGCGGGCCGGCGCCGCCACCACGTACCCCGGTTTCGCCGAGCTGCGCGACGCCGCGCAACTCCCGGACCTGGTCCTGTGGCAGATCGCCGGCCCGGACCGCGACGGCCTCGCGGCCGCCGCCCACACGCTGACCACCGAGGCGCTCGACGCCGCCCGGGGTTGGCTGGCCGACGACCGCTTCACCGACACCCGGCTGGCGATCCTGACCAGCGGCGCCGTGCCCGCGGCCGGCCCGGTCACCGACCCGGCGGCCACCGCGGTCTGGGGTCTGCTGCGTTCGGCGCAGAGCGAGAACCCGGGCCGCATCGTGCTCGTCGACATCGACGGCGACGACCGTTCGTGGTCGCTGCTCGGCGCGGCCGTGCGAGGGGACGAGCCGGAACTCGCCCTGCGGGCCGGGACGATCCTCGCGCCGCGGCTGATCACCGCGCCGACCCGGCTCGACCTGCCGCCGGCTGCCGGGTCGTGGCGGGTGGCCCCGGGTGGTGACGGCGCGTTGTCGAGCCTCGGCGTCGTCGAGGTTCCGAGCGTGGGGCTGGCCGCCGGTGAGGTGCGGATCGCGGTCCGCGCGGTCGGGGTGAACTTCCGTGACGTGCTGTTGGGTCTGGGTGTCTATCCGGATCCGTCGGCGGTGATGGGTTCCGAGGGTGCGGGTGTGGTGGTCGAGGTCGGCCCGGACGTGTCGGGTCTGGCCGTGGGTGACCGGGTGTTCGGCCTGTTCCACGGTGGGTTCGCGCCGCGGGTGGTGGCGGATCACCGGGTGGTCGCGCGGATGCCGGCGGGGTGGTCGTTCGCGCAGGGCGCGGCGGTGCCGATGGCGTTCCTGACGGCCTGGTACGGGTTGGCGGACCTCGGGCGGCTTCAGGCCGGCGAGCGGGTGCTGGTGCACGCCGCTGCCGGTGGTGTCGGTTCGGCGGCCGTGCAGCTGGCCCGGTTGTGGGGTGCGGAGGTGTTCGCCACCGCGTCGCCTGCCAAGTGGGCGGCGGTCGAAGCGCTCGGCGTCGACAGGGAGCGCATCGCGTCGTCGCGGGATCTCGGGTTCGCCGACGTGTTCGGCGGTGTGGATGTGGTGTTGGACTCGCTGGCCGGTGAGTTCGTGGACGCCTCGTTGGGCATGCTGCGCCCGGGTGGCCGGTTCGTGGAGATGGGCAAGGCGGACATCCGCGACGCCGCGCAGGTCGAGCGTCAACTTGGGGTCTGGTACAAGGCGTTCGACCTGTCGGAGGCGGGCGCGGACCGCACGGCGGCGATGCTGGCCGACCTGGTGGCGTTGTTCGAGTCGGGGGAGCTGCGGCTGTTGCCGCCGACGGTGGCGGACGTGCGGGAACTGCCGGCGGTGCTCGGGACGATGAGTCGTGGGGCGCACGTCGGGAAGAACGTGGTCCTGGTGCCCCGGCCGGTGGACGGGCCGGTGCTGATCACCGGTGGCACCGGCGGGTTGGGCGCGCTGCTGGCGGCGCATCTGGTCGAGGCGCACGGGGTGCGGGATCTGGTCCTGGTCAGTCGTTCCGGCGGTCCGGCACCGGAGCTGGACGCGCGGGTGCGGGTGATCGCTGCCGACGTCACCGATCGCGACGCCCTGGCCGCGGTGGTCGACGGCATCGACGGCCTCGCCGGCATCGTGCACTGCGCCGGTGTCCTCGACGACGGCGTCTTCACCAGCCTGACCGCCGAGCGGGTGGCCGGGGTCATGGCGCCCAAGGTCGACGCCGTGCTGCACCTGCACGAGCTGACCCGCGACCGGGACCTCGCGCTGTTCACCGTCTTCTCCTCGATCTCCGCCGTGTTCGGCACCGCCGGCCAAGCCGGATACTCGGCCGCCAACGCGTTCCTCGACGGCTTCGTCTCGTACCGTCGCGGTCTTGGTCTGGTCGGTCAGTCGCTGGGCTGGGGTCTGTGGGCCAACGCCGCCGGCATGGGCGGCGCGGTGGCCGCGCGGGTCGGCGGCGGCATGTCCGACGAGCTGGGCCTGGCGTTGTTCGACGCCGCTCACCGGCTGCCCGACGCGCACGTGGTCCCGGCGCGGCTCGACCTCGACGCGGTCCGGGCCTCGGGGACGGTGCCGCCGCTGCTGCGCCGGCTGGTCACCACCGCGGTCCGCCGGGCCGACGACGGCGGTGTCACGGGCCCCGACCTGGCGCGACGCCTCGTCGGGTTGGCGGACGCGGACCAGGACCGGCTGCTGACCGACGTGGTGTGCACGGCCGCCGCCGGGGTGCTCGGCCACGGCTCCGCCGACGCGGTCCAGCCGACCCGGGCGTTCAAGGACCTCGGGTTCGACTCGCTCACCTCCGTCGAGCTGCGCAACCGGCTGAACACCGCGACCGGGCTGCGGCTGCCCGCCACGCTGGTGTTCGACTACCCCACCCCGGTCGTCCTGGCCGGCTGGCTGCGCACCGAACTGCTCGGCGCGCCGGCCCCGCAACAGGCACGGACCGTCCGGACCGCCACCGACGACGACGCGATCGCGATCGTCGGCATGGCCTGCCGCTACCCGGGCGGCGCCAACAGCCCCGACGACCTCTGGCGGCTCGTCACCGACGGCACGGACGCGATCGGCCCGTTCCCGACCGACCGTGGCTGGGCCGCCGACGCCGCCGACTACGTACGCCAGGGCGGCTTCATCGACGACGCGACCGCGTTCGACTCCCGCCTCTTCGGCATCTCGCCGCGCGAGGCCCTGACCATGGACCCGCAACAGCGGGTGCTCCTCGAAGCCTGCTGGGAGGTCTTCGAGCGGGCCGGGTTCGACCCCGAGTCGCTGCGCGGTGAGCCGGTCGGCGTCTTCATCGGCTCGTCCTCGTCCGGCTACGGCACCGCCGGCCCGCTGCCGGACGGCGCCGAGACCCACGCGCTCACCGGCACCGCGCCGAGCGTGATCAGCGGACGGGTCGCGTACACCTTCGGCATCGAAGGTCCCGCGGTCACCGTCGACACGGCCTGCTCCTCGTCGCTGGTCGCCCTGCACCTCGCCGCCCAGGCGCTGCGGTCGGGGGAGTGCACGATGGCCCTCACCGGCGGTGTCACCGTCCTGGCCGGCGCCGACATCTTCCCGAGCTTCGACAGCCAGGGCGGCCTGGCCGGGGACGGGCGGTGCAAGCCGTTCTCGGCCGACGCCGACGGCACCGGCTGGTCCGAGGGGGTCGGCGTGCTGCTCGTCGAGAGGCTCTCCGACGCCCGGCGCCACGGCCACCAGGTGCTCGCCGTCGTCCGGGGCACCGCGGTCAACTCCGACGGGGCCAGCAACGGGCTCACCGCACCCAACGGCCCGTCGCAGCAGCGGGTCATCGGGCAGGCCCTCGCGAACGCCCGGCTCACCCCGGCCGACATCGACGTGGTGGAGGCGCACGGCACCGGCACCGCGCTCGGTGACCCGATCGAGGCGCAGGCGCTGCTGGCCACGTACGGCCGGCAGCGGCCCGCCGACCAGCCGCTGCGACTCGGCTCGATCAAGTCCAACATCGGCCACACCCAGTCCGCGGCCGGCGTCGCCGGCATCATCAAGATGGTGCTGGCCATGCGGCACGGCGAACTGCCGCGCACGCTGCACGCCCGGACCCCGTCCGAGCACATCGACTGGACCTCCGGCGCCCTGCACCTGCTGACCGAACCGGTCGCCTGGCCGGCGGGCGACCGGCCGCGCCGGGCCGCGGTGTCGTCCTTCGGCATCAGCGGCACCAACGCCCACGTGGTGCTCGAGGAGGCGCCCACCCCGGTCTCCACGCCGGCCCCGGCCGAGCCGGTCGCCGGACCGGTGCCGTGGGTGCTGTCCGCCCGGACGCCGGCGGCGCTGCGGGCCCAGGCCGAACGGCTCCGCGAGTACGTGCTGACGCGGCCGGAGTCACGGCCGGCGGACGTCGGCGCGGCGCTGGTGTCGACCCGGGCCGTCCTCGATCACCGTGCGGTGGTCGTGGCATCGGACCCGGCGTCGTTCGCGGCGGCGCTGGCGGACCTCGAGACCGGAGCCGGCGGCACCGGTACGGGCCGCACCGCGTTCCTCTTCACCGGCCAGGGCGCCCAGCGGATCGGGATGGGCGCCGGCCTGGCTGAGCGGTTCCCGCTCTTCGCCGAGACGTTCGACGGCATCGTCGCCCGCTTCGACGGGCTGCGCGAGGCCCTGGCGTCCGACGCGATCCACCGGACCGTGCACACCCAGGCCGGGCTGTTCGCGGTCGAGGTCGCGCTCTACCGGTTGTTCGAGTCCTGGGGGGTCACCCCGGACTATCTGCTGGGGCACTCGATCGGTGAGATCGCCGCCGCGCACGTGGCGGGCGTGCTGTCGCTCGACGACGCGGTCACGCTGGTGGCGGCGCGCGGCCGGTTGATGCAGGCGTTGCCGGCCGGCGGGGCGATGCTCGCGGTGCAGGCGTCCGAGGCCGACGTGCGCAAGGCGATCGGCCGCCGGAAGATCGACGTGGCCGCGGTCAACGGGCCGCACTCCGTGGTCGTCTCCGGCCGGGCCGCCGCCGTCGACAAGTTCGCGGCGCGCTTCCCGAAGACCACCCGGCTCACCGTGTCGCACGCGTTCCACTCGTCGCTGATGGAGCCGATGCTGGCCGACTTCGCGGCCGCGATCGCGCACATCGACTTCGCGTCGCCGCGCATTCCGGTGGTGTCGAACCTGACCGGTGAGCCGGTCGAGGAGTTCACCGCCGACTACTGGGTGCGCCACGTGCGGGAGGCGGTGCGCTTCGCCGACGGCATGACCTGGCTCGCCGACCACGGCGTCACCCGGTGCCTGGAGGTCGGCCCGGTGGCCGTGCTGTCGGCGACGGCCGCTCCGGACCTCACCTACGTCGCCGCGCTGCGCCGGGACCGCGACGAGGCCACGACCGTCCTGGAGGCGGCCGGACGACTGTGGACCGCGGGCGTACCCGTCGACTGGGCGGCGATCCTGCCGGCCGCGCCGCGGGTCGACCTGCCGACGTACCCGTTCCAGCGCGACCGCTACTGGCTGATGCCCGCCGAGACGACCGGGATCACCGGCGCCGAGGACGGCGCGTTCTGGTCGGCGGTGGAACGCGGCGACCACGAGGGCCTCGCCGGTGAACTCGACGGCGTGGACGCGGGAGCGCTGGAGCGCATGCTGCCGGCCCTGTACGCGTGGCGTCACCGGCGTCGTTCGCAGGGCGTGGTGGAGGGGTGGCGGTACCGGGTCGGCTGGGCGCCGATGCCGGAGCCGGCGCCGGCGGTGCTGTCGGGTACCTGGCTGGTGCTGTCGGAGACGGACGCCGACGACATCGTCGCGGCGCTGGCGTCGGCGGGTGCCGAGGTGGTGCGGTCGAGTTCCGTCACCGTCGTCGACGGCCTGCGGGGTGTGGTCTGGGCCGGCGGCGAGGGTTGGCCGTTGGTGGCCGCGCTGAAGGAGGTCGCCGCCGTCGGGATCACCGCGCCGGTGTGGGCGGTGACGCGTGGCGCGGTCGCGGTGGGTCGGTCGGAGTCGGTGACCGACGTCTCCGCCGCGATGGTGTGGGGTGTGGGCCGGGTCGCCGGCCTGGAGCTGCCGCAGTCGTGGGGTGGTTTGGTCGACGTGCCGGCGGTCCTGGGTGAGCGGGAGGGTCGCCGGTTCGCGGCGGTGCTGGCCGGGAACGGTGAGGACCAGGTTGCCGTTCGGTCGTCCGGGGCGTTCGCGCGCAGGTTGCGACGTGCCGCTCCCGCCGGTTCGACGAGCCCGACCGCGCTGTCGGGCACGGTTCTGGTCACGGGTGGGACGGGTGCGTTGGGTTCGCGGGTCGCCCGGTGGGTGGTGGGTCGTGGGGCGTCGCGGGTGGTGTTGCTGTCGCGTCGTGGTGAGCGGGCGCCGGGCGTCGGTGGTCTGGTCGCGGAGTTGACCGTGTTGGGTGCCGAGGTGTCGGTGGTGGCGTGTGACGTCGCCGACCGTGATGCGGTGCGGCGTGTGGTGGCGGGTATTGAGGGTTTGACCGGTGTGGTGCATGCGGCGGGCGTGTCCGGTGTGGAGAGCCTGCTGGACGCGACGGCCGAGTCGTTCGGGGCGGTGGTGTCGGGCAAGGTGTCGGGTGCGTTGCATCTGGACGAGGCGACCGCCGAGGTGGATCTCGATCTGTTCCTGGTGTTCTCGTCGATCGCCGGGGTGTGGGGTAGTGGTGGTCAGGCCGCCTATGCCGCCGCGAACGCCGCGTTGGATGCGTTGGTGGAGTCGCGTCGGGCGGCGGGGAAGGTGGGCACCGCTGTCGCGTGGGGTCCGTGGGCCGAGGGTGGGATGGCCGGTGAGGTGGGTGCCGTCGATTACTTGGCGCGTCGTGGTTTGGCGGCGATGGATCCGGACTTGGCGGTGCAGGCTCTGGCGTTGGCGGTCGACGCGGGTGACGTGACGACGACGGTTGCCGATGTGGATTGGTCGCGGTTCGTGCCGACGTTCGCCGTGCAGCGGTCGGCGCCGTTGTTCGGTGAGCTGGCGGTGGTCGCTTCCGAGACGTCGGCCGACGATGCGCTGGCGGCACGCCTGGCTGGCCTGTCGGAAACGGAGCGGCGGCGGGAGTTGTTGGCGTTGGTGCGGGCGCAGACGGCGAAGGCGCTGGGTTACGCCGGGGCGGGGCAGGTGGAGCCGCAGACGGCGTTCCGTGATCTGGGTATCGACTCGGTGACGGCGGTGGAGGTGAAGAGCCGCATCAACGCGGCGACCGGTCTGCACCTGGGGTCGTCGCTGGTGTTCGACTATCCGACGCCCCAGGCGTTGGCCGACCACCTGCTGCAGGCGCTGGGCCTCGCCGGGACGGACGACGCGCCGGCGGTGGCGCTGCCGGCGCGGGTCGACGGCGACGACATCGTGATTGTGGGGATGGCGTGCCGGTATCCGGGTGGGGTGGAGTCGCCGGAGGATCTGTGGCGGCTGGTCGCCGGGGGTGCCGACGGCATGTCGGCGTTCCCCGTCGACCGGGGCTGGGCCGTTCCGGCCGACGCGTCGTACTCCGCGGTGGGCGGGTTCGTTGACAGCGCGACTGGCTTCGACGCGGGTCTGTTCGGGATTTCGCCGCGTGAGGCGGTGGCGATGGATCCGCAGCAGCGGCTGTTGTTGGAGGTGTCGTGGGAGACGTTGGAGCGCTCGGGGGTGGATCCGCGGTCGTTGCGGGGCCGTCCGGTGGGTGTGTTCGTGGGGGCGTCGAATTCCGGTTACGGGACCGGGGGACTGTTCGCCGAGACCGGTGACGGTCATGTCCTGACCGGCACGGCGAACAGTGTGATCTCGGGTCGGGTGTCGTACTCGTTCGGGTTCGAAGGCCCCGCGATGACCGTCGACACGGCGTGTTCCTCCTCGCTGGTGGCGTTGCACCTGGCGGCGCAGGCGTTGCGTTCTGGTGAGTGTGATCTGGCGTTGGCGGGTGGGGTGACGGTGATCACGGGTCCGGAGGTGTTCGCGGAGTTCGCCCGTCAGGACGGCCTGTCCTCGGACGGGCGGTGCAAGTCGTTCGCCGGGAGCGCGGACGGCACGGGCTGGGCCGAGGGCGCCGGCATGCTGCTGGTGGAGCGTCGCGGTGACGCCGAGCGCCTCGGACACCGGATCCTCGCGGTGATCTCCGGCAGCGCGGTGAATCAGGACGGCGCGTCGAACGGTTTGACCGCGCCGAACGGGCCCGCGCAGCAGCGGGTGATCCGGCAGGCCTTGGCCAGTGCCGGCCTGACGACCGCCGACGTGGACGTGGTGGAAGCCCACGGCACGGGTACGAAGCTCGGCGACCCGATCGAGGCGCAGGCGTTGCTGGCGACCTACGGGCAGGACCGCGACGAGCCGTTGTGGTTGGGGTCGGTCAAGTCGAACATCGGGCACACGCAGGCCGCGGCCGGGGTTGCCGGGATCATCAAGATGGTCCTGGCGATGCGGCACGGTGTGTTGCCGGCGACGTTGCACGTGGACGAGCCGTCGCCGCACGTGGACTGGAGCGCCGGGGCGGTGGAGTTGTTGACCGCGGCCCGGGCGTGGGAGCCGAACGGCAGTCCCCGACGCGCGGCGGTGTCCGCGTTCGGGATCAGCGGCACCAACGCGCACCTGATCCTCCAGGAGCCGGCCGAGCAGCAGACGACCGTCGAGGCGCCCGAGGCCGACGGCCCGCTGCCGTGGCTCGTCTCCGCCAGGTCGGCGGAGGCGCTGGCCGGGCAACTGGTCCGGCTTCGACAGACCGCGGCGGAGCTGGACCCGGCGGCGGTGGCCTGGTCGCTGGCGACCGGGCGGGCCGCGCTGGAGCACCGCGCGGTGGTGCTCGCCGGCACCCGCGACGACCTCCTCACCGGCCTGCGGGCGCCCACGGTGTCCGGCGTGGCCGCCGAGGGCGGCCTGGCGGTGCTGTTCACCGGTCAGGGCGCGCAGCGGGTCGGGATGGGCCTGCGGCTGGCGGATCGGTTCCCGGTGTTCGCGGCGGCGTTCGACGCGATCTGCGCCCGCTTCGACCAGCTCCTCGACATGCCGCTGCGCGACGCCATCGACTCCGACGCCATCCACCGGACCGGCTACACCCAGGCCGGCCTGTTCGCCGTCGAGGTCGCGCTGTTCCGCCTCGTCGAGTCCTGGGGCGTGACCCCGGACTACCTGCTCGGTCACTCGATCGGTGAGATCGCCGCCGCGCACGTCGCCGGGGTCATGTCGCTCGATGATGCGGTGACGCTGGTGGCGGCACGGGGCCGGCTGATGCAGGCGTTGCCGGCCGGCGGCGCGATGCTCGCGGTGCAGGCATCCGAGGCCGAGGTCCGGTCGATGCTCGCCGGCGGCGTGGACGTCGCCGCGGTCAACGGCCCCACCTCGGTTGTCATCTCCGGTCCGGCGCACGCGATCGACGAGTTGGCACCGCGCTTCGCCAAGGCCACCCGGCTGACGGTGTCGCACGCGTTCCACTCGTCGCTGATGGAGCCGATGCTCGCCGACTTCGCCACCGCGATCGCGCACATCGACTTCGGGGCGCCGCGCATTCCGGTGGTGTCGAACCTGACGGGCGAGCCGGTCGACGAGTTCACCGCCGACTACTGGGTGCGGCACGTCCGCGAGGCGGTCCGCTTCGCCGACGGCGTGGCGTGGCTACGGGCGCAGGGCGTGACGCGGGCGGTCGAGGTCGGCCCGTCGGGTGTGCTGTCCGCGATGGCGCGCCTGACCGCGCCGGACCTCACGTACGCGCCCGCGCTGCGCAAGGACCGCGACGAGGCCGAAAGCCTGCTGTACGCGGTCGCCCAGGCGTGGACGGTCGGCGTCCCGGTCGACTGGACCGCGGTCCTGCCCGCCGCGCCCCGCGTCGACCTGCCCACCTACGCGTTCCAGCGGGACCACTACTGGCTCACCCCGCTCGACCTGCCGGCGACCACCGCCACGGACCCGGTGGACTCGGCGTTCTGGCAGGCCGTCGAGGGCGAGAGCCTGCACGACCTGCTGCACACCGACGTACCGGCCTCGCTGGGCACCGCGCTCGCCGAGTGGCGCCGCGACCGGCTCGCCGCCACGGAGGTGGCCTCCTGGCGCTACGACGTCACCTGGCAGCCGGTCGCCGACCCGGCTCGGCCGGCCACGGGCTCCTGGATCGTGCTGACCCCCCACCACGGCGTCGCCGACCCGCTGGTGTCCGCGCTGAGCGGCGCCGGACTGGACATCGTCGAACTCCCCGTCATGCCCGAGGACCTGGACCGTGCGGTCCTCGCCGAGGAACTCGCCGCCATGGGCGCGGGCCTGGCGGGCCTCGCCGGCGTCGTGTCCCTGCTGTCGCTGGCCGAGCCCGTCGATGCGGTGGTGCCGCACAACTTCCTGACCGTCGTGCAGGCCCTCGGCGACAGCGGCATCGACGCGCGGCTGTGGTGCGTCACCCAGGGCGCCGTCTCGGTCGGCCGCTCCGACCCGCTGCACGACGCGACCGCGGCCCTCGTGTGGGGCGCGGGCCGGGTCGCCGCGCTGGAGTCGCCGGAACTGTGGGGCGGCCTCGTCGACGTCCCGGCCGGTCTCGGCGGGCGCGAGGGCGACCGGCTGGCCGGCGTCCTCGGCGGCGGCGAGGACCAGGTCGCGGTACGGGCCTCCGGGGTCTTCGTCCGGCGGCTGCGACCCGCGCCGTCGCCGGCCCGGCCGCCGGCCCCGCGCACCTGGGACGGTACGGTCCTGGTCACCGGCGGTACCGGGGCGCTCGGCGCTCAGGTGGCCCGTTGGCTGGTGGGTCGTGGGGTGTCGCGGTTGGTGTTGACGTCGCGGCGGGGGATGGACGCGCCGGGTGCTGCCGAGTTGGTGGCGGAGCTGTCGCCGGCGCGGGTGGACGTGGTGGCGTGCGACGTCGCGGATCGTCCGCAGGTGGCGGAGCTGCTGGCCGGGATCCCGGACCTGCGCGGCGTGGTGCACGCCGCCGGCGTCGCCGGCATGGGCCTGCTCTCCCAGACCACCGCCGAGGAGTTCGCCGAGATCGTGCGCGGCAAGGTCGCCGGCGCGGTGAACCTGGACGCGCTGACCGGCGAGCTGGACCTGTTCGTGGTGTTCTCGTCGATCTCCGGGGTGTGGGGCAGCGGGGGCCAGCCGGCCTACTCGGCCGGGAACGCGTTCCTGGACGCGCTGGTGCAGTCCCGTCGCGCGAGCGGCAGGGCCGGCACGGCGATCGCCTGGGGTCCGTGGGCCGAGGCCGGCATGCTCGTCACCGAGGAGGGCGCCGAGGACTACCTGCGCCGTCGCGGGTTGCGCCCGATGCCGCCGGCGCTGGCCGTCCAGGCGCTGGCCGAGGCGGTCGACGCCGACGCCGGTTGCCTGACCGTCGCCGACGTCGACTGGGCGCGCTTCGGGCCGGCGTTCACCGCCTCCCGGCCCAGCCCGCTGCTGCACGACCTGCTCCCCGCCGACGCGGCCCCGGCCGTGACCACGCCCGACACCGACCGGTGGGCCGGGCGGCTGGCCGCGCTCGGGCCGGCGGAACGATCCCGCACGGTGCTCGCGCAGGTGCGCCGCACGGTGGCCGAGGTGCTCGGGTACGCCGACGTGGACCGGGTGCCGCCGGGCCGGGCGTTCAAGGACCTCGGCATCGACTCGCTCACCGCGGTCGAGCTGCGCGACCGGTTGCAGGCGCTGACCGGGCTCGCGCTGCCGGCCAGCCTCGCCTTCGACCACCCCACCGCCACCGCGGTCACCGACCTCCTCCAGTCGCAGGTCACGGGCGCCGACACGGCCGCGCCGGTGCTGACCGCCACCGCCGTCACCACCGACCCGATCGTCATCGTGAGCATGGCGTGCCGGTACCCCGGCGGCGTGACCGGTCCCGAGGACCTGTGGCGGCTGGTCGCCGACGGCGCCGACGCCGTCGGGCCGTTCCCGACCGACCGGGGCTGGGACCTGGACGCGCTGTTCGACCCGGACGGCAGCCGGGCCGGCAGCTCGTACGTGCGGGAGGGTGGCTTCCTGCGCGACGCCTCCACGTTCGACGCCGACATGTTCGGCATCTCGCCGCGCGAGGCGCTGGCGATGGACCCGCAGCAGCGGCTGCTGCTGGAGACGACGTGGGAGGCGCTGGAGCGGGCGGGCGTCGACCCGACGTCGCTCTCCGGCACGCCCACCGGCGTGTTCGTCGGCACCAACGGCCAGGACTACACCACCCTGTCGGCGTCCGCGGCCGAGTCCGAGGGCTACGTGGCGACCGGCACGATCGCCAGCGTGATGTCCGGGCGGCTGTCGTACGCGTTCGGCCTCGAAGGCCCGGCCGTCACCGTCGACACGGCCTGCTCGTCGTCGCTCGTCGCGCTGCACCTCGCCGGCCAGGCGCTGCGGCAGGGCGAGTGCGATCTGGCGCTGGTCGGCGGCGTGACCGTGATGACCACCCCGTACACGTTCGTGGAGTTCAGCCGCCAGCAGGGCCTGTCGTTCGACGGCCGGTGCAAGTCCTTCGGCGCCGGCGCGGACGGCACCGGCTGGTCCGAGGGCGTGGGCATGCTGGTGGTCGAGCGGCTCAGCGACGCCCGTCGCAACGGCCACCGGGTCCTCGCGGTGGTGCGCGGCTCTGCGGTCAACCAGGACGGCGCCTCGAACGGGCTCACCGCGCCGAACGGCGGCGCGCAGCAGCGGGTCATCCGGCAGGCACTGGCGAACTCCGGCCTCACCACCGGCGACGTCGACCTGGTGGAGGCGCACGGCACCGGCACCAAGCTCGGCGACCCGATCGAGGCCCAGGCGCTGCTGGCGACCTACGGCCAGGAGCGGAGCGCGGAACGGCCGCTGTGGCTGGGCTCGATCAAGTCGAACCTCGGGCACACCCAGGCCGCCGCCGGCGTCGCCGGGATCATCAAGCTGATCATGGCGATGCGGAACGACACGATGCCGCCCACCCTCTACGCCGAGGAGCGCACCCCGCACGTCGACTGGAGCGCCGGCGCGGTGGAGCTGCTGACCGAGGCCCGGCCGTGGAAGCCGAACGGGCATCCCCGCCGGGGCGCGGTGTCGTCGTTCGGGATCAGCGGCACCAACGCCCACGTGATCATCGAGGAGCCGGCAGCGGTCACCGACCCGCAGCTCGGCGTCCCGCCGGTCGAGGGCCGCCAGCCGTGGCTGGTCTCGGCGCGCTCGCCGCAGGCGCTGGCCGCCCAAGTGGAGCGGTTGCGTGACTTCGTGGCCGGCGAGCCGGAGTTGGATGCGGCGGCGGTGGCGTGGTCGCTGGCGAGCGGGCGGGCCGCGCTGGAGCATCGCGCGGTGCTGTTGGGCGCGGTGCGTGAGGACTTCGTCGCCGGTCTGCGGGCGCCCGTGGTGTCCGACGTTGGCGGTGCGCAGGCGGCCGTGGTGTCGGGTGTGGTGTCGGAGGGTGATCTGGCGTTCCTGTTCACGGGTCAGGGTGCGCAGCGGGTCGGTATGGGTCTGGGGTTGGCGGCGCGGTTCCCGGTGTTCGCGGAGGCGTTCGACGGGATCTGTGCCCGTTTCGACCTGGTGTTGGATGTGCCGTTGCGGGAGGCGATCGATTCCGACGCGGTGCACCGGACGGTGTACACGCAGGCTGGTCTGTTCGCGGTCGAGGTGGCCCTGTTCCGGTTGCTGGAGTCGTGGGGGGTGGCTCCGGATTTCCTGTTGGGTCATTCGATCGGTGAGATCGCGGCGGCGCATGTGGCGGGGGTGTTGTCGCTGGATGATGCGGTGACGTTGGTGGCGGCTCGGGGTCGGTTGATGCAGGCGTTGCCGGCCGGTGGGGCGATGCTGGCGGTGCGGGCGTCGGAGGAGTGGGTGTGGGAGGTCATCGCCGGCACGGGTGTGGATGTGGCGGCGGTGAACGGTCCGACGTCGGTCGTGATCTCCGGTCCGGCCGGCGTGATCGACGAGGTGGCGCCCGGGTTTGCCAAGGCGTCGCGGTTGACGGTGTCGCATGCGTTTCACTCGTCGTTGATGGAGCCGATGCTCGCCGAGTTCGCGGCCGCGATCGGGCACCTCGATTTCGGGGCGCCGCGGATTCCGGTGGTGTCGAATCTGACCGGTGAGCCGGTGGAGGAGTTCACCGTCGGCTACTGGGTGCGGCACGTGCGGGAGGCGGTGCGTTTCGACGACGGCATGTCCTGGCTGGCCGCCAACGGGGTGACCCGTTGTCTGGAGGTCGGGCCGGCGGGTGTGCTGTCCGCGATGGCCGTCCCAGAGCTGACCTACGTTCCGGCGCTGCGCAAGGACCGCGACGAGACCGACAGCCTGCTGCACGCGGTCGCCACCCTGTGGACCGCCGGCGAGCCCGTGGACTGGACCGCGATCCTGCCCGCACGCGCTCGACTGGAACTGCCCACGTACGCCTTCCAGGGCCGCCGCTTCTGGCCCGAGGCCGCCCCCGGCGCCGCCGTGGCCGTGCCCGGCCTGACCGTCACCGACCACCCGCTGGTCGGCCTCGCGGTGCCGGTGGCCGGCGCCGACGAGGTGCTGCTGACCGGCCGGCTGGCCGCGTCCGCCCAACCGTGGCTCGCCGACCACACCGTGTGGGGCCGCGTGGTCGTCCCCGGCACCGCCTTCGTGGACCTGGCGCTGCGGGCCGCGCGGCAGGTCGGCGGCGGCCGGATCGACGAACTGACCGTCGAGGCGCCGCTGATCCTGGCGGCCGGTGGCGCCGAGGTGCAGGTGCGGGTCACCACACCGGACGGGTACGGCGTGCGCGACGTGCGGATCCACGCCCGCCCGGCGCACGCCACCGACGGCCCGTGGACGCTGCACGCCTCCGGCGCGCTCACCGACGCCGGCACGGACGACGCGTTCACCCTGGCGCAGTGGCCGCCGGCCGACGCGCAGCCGGTGGAGCTGGACGGCTTCTACGACCGCCTCGCCACCGACGCCGGCCTCGACTACGGGCCGGTGTTCCGCGGCCTGGCATCCGCCTGGCGCACCGACGACACGGTCTACGCCGAGGTGGCGGTGCCGGCCGAGGCGCACGCCGACGCGACCCGCTTCGACCTGCACCCGGCCCTGCTGGACGCCGCACTGCACGGCTGCGCCCTGCTGTTCCCGGCCGACGGCACCGCACGCCTGCCGTTCGCCTGGTCCGGCGTCAGCCTGCACGCCACCGGCGCCACCCGGCTGCGCGTCGAGTTGAGCCTGGCCGGGCCGGACGCGGTGACCGTACGGGTCGCCGACGGCATCGGTGAGCCGGTCGCCACCGTGCGACGGCTGATGCTGCGCGGGGCCTCCGCGGACCAGCTCCCCACCGGCGCTCCGGCCGCCGTCCGGGACGCGCTGTTCACCGTCGAGTGGACGCCGCTGCCCACCCCGGCCGGGGACCCGGTCGAGGGCGTCGTGGTGCTGCCGGTCCGCGACGTCGACGAGGCGCTCGACGCCGTACAGAACTGGCTCACCGCCGACGACCCTGCCGGCACGCTGGCCGTCGTCACCCGGGGCGCGGTCCCGGCCGGCGGCCCGGTCTCCGACCTGCCCGGCGCCGCGGTGTGGGGCCTGCTGCGGTCCGCGCAGACCGAGAACCCGGACCGGATCGTGCTCGTCGACGTGGACCACGACGACCCCGCCGCGCCGGCCGTCACCGTGGCGGTCGGGCTCGGCGAACCCGAGGTGGCGGTACGCGCCGGCGAGTTCCTCGTCCCGCGCCTGGTCCGCGCCACCCTCGGGACCGGGGCGCCGGCCCCGATCGACGGCCCGGTCCTCGTCACCGGCGGCACCGGCGGGTTGGGCGCGCTGGTCGCGGCGCATCTGGTCGCGGCATACGGCGTGCGGGACCTGGTGCTGGTGAGCCGTTCCGGCGGTCCCGCGCCGGAGGTGGACGCGCGGGTGCGGGTCGTCGCTGCCGACGTCACCGACCGGGCCGCCCTGGCCGCGGTGATCGACGGCATCGACGGGCTCGCCGGTGTGGTGCACTGCGCGGGTGTCCTCGACGACGGCGTGTTCACCAGCCTGACCGCCGAGCGGGTCGCCGGGGTGATGGCGCCCAAGGCCGACGCGGTGGTGCACCTGCACGAGTTGACGCGCGACCTCGACCTGGCGATGTTCACCGTGTTCTCCTCGGTGTCGGCGGTGTTCGGGTCGGCGGGTCAGGCGGCGTACGCGGCGGCGAACGCGTTCCTGGACGGCTTCATGTCGTACCGTCGTGGTCTCGGTCTGGTCGGTCAGTCCCTGGGCTGGGGTCTGTGGGCCAACGCCGCGGGCATGGGCGGTGAGCTGGCCGCGCGACTGGGCGGCGGCATGTCCGACGAGCTGGGCCTGGCGTTGTTCGACGCGGCCCGCCGGTTGCCCGACGCGCACGTGGTCCCGGCGCGGCTCGACCTCGACGCGGTACGCGCCTCCGGCACGGTGCCGCCGCTGCTGCGCCGGCTGGTCACCACGGCGGTCCGCCGGGCCGACGACGGCGGCGCCCCGGGCCCCGACCTGGCGCGACGCCTCGTCGGGCTGGCGGACGCGGACCAGGACCGGCTGCTGACCGACGTGGTGTGCACGGCCGCCGCCGGGGTGCTCGGCCACGAGTCGGGCGACGCGGTGCTGCCCGGCCGGGCGTTCAAGGACCTCGGGTTCGACTCGCTCACCTCGGTCGAGCTGCGCAACCGGCTCAACGCGGCGACCGGGCTGCGGCTGCCCGCCACGCTGGTGTTCGACTACCCCACCCCGGACGCGCTCGCCGGCTGGCTGCGCACCGAACTGCTCGGCGCCCCGGCCCCCGCCCAGGCGCGGCGCGCCCGGGCCGCCACCGACGACGACCCGATCGCCATCGTCGGCATGAGCTGCCGGTTCCCCGGCGGGGTCAACAGTCCCGAGGAGCTCTGGCAGCTGCTCAGCGATGGCGCCGACGCGATCGGCCCGTTCCCCACCGACCGCGGCTGGCCCGCCGACCCGGCCGGGTACGCCCGACAGGGTGGCTTCCTCGACGCGGCCACCGACTTCGACGCCCGGCTCTTCGGCATCTCGCCGCGCGAGGCGGTCGCCATGGACCCGCAGCAGCGGGTGCTGCTCGAAGCCTGCTGGGAGGTGTTCGAACGCTCCGGCATGGATCCCGGGTCGCTGCGCGGCGAACCGGTCGGCGTCTTCATCGGCGCCTCCACGTTCGGCTACGGCATGAACGGCGGGATGCCCCCGGGCAGCGAGGGTCACCTGCTCACCGGCACCGCCCCCAGCATCATCTCGGGACGGGTGGCGTACACGTTCGGGCTGGAGGGGCCGGCGTTGACCGTGGACACGGCGTGCTCGTCGTCCTCGGTCACGCTGCACCTGGCGGCGCAGGCGCTGCGCCGGGGCGAGTGCACGATGGCGCTCGCCGGTGGCGTCACGGTGATGGCCAGCGCCGGTATCTTCCCGAGCTTCGACAGCCAGGGCGGCCTGGCCGGGGACGGGCGGTGCAAGCCGTTCTCGGCCGACGCCGACGGCACCGGCTGGTCCGAGGGGGTCGGCGTGCTGCTCGTCGAGAAGCTCTCCGACGCCCGGCGCCACGGCCACCAGGTGCTCGCCGTCGTCCGGGGCACCGCGGTCAACTCCGACGGGGCCAGCAACGGGCTCACCGCACCCAACGGTCCGTCGCAGCAGCGGGTCATCGGGCAGGCGCTCGCCGACGCCCGGCTCACCCCGGCCGACGTGGACGTGGTGGAGGCGCACGGCACCGGCACCGTCCTCGGTGACCCGATCGAGGCGCAGGCGCTGCTGGCCGCGTACGGCGGCGACCGGGACGGGCAGCCGCTGTGGCTCGGCTCGATCAAGTCGAACATCGGCCACACCCAGTGCGCCGCGGGCGTCGCCGGCATCATCAAGATGGTGCTCGCGATGCGGCACGGAATCCTGCCCCGGACGCTGCACGCCGACCAGCCCTCGCCGCACATCGACTGGACCGGCGGCGCGCTGCGCCTGCTGACCGAGCCGGTGTCGTGGAGCGCAGCCACCGGGCGTCCGCGCCGGGCCGCCGTCTCGTCCTTCGGCATCAGCGGCACCAACGCCCACGTCGTGCTGGAGGAGGCGCCCACCCGGGCGCCCGCCCCGGCGCCGGCCGAACCGGACCCGAGCGTCGTGCCGTGGGTGCTCTCGGCCCGCACCGCGGAGGCGTTGCGGGCCCAGGCCGGCCGACTGCACCAGCACCTGCTCGCCCACCCCGACCTGCGCCCGGTCGACGTGGGGCACACCCTGGCGAGCGCCCGCGCGGTCCTGGAGCACCGCGCCGTGGTGCCCGCCGCCGTGGAGAACCTGGCCCGCGTCGCCGCCGGTGACGACACCGGCACGCCGGCCGGCACCGGCCGGACCGCCGTCCTGTTCACCGGGCAGGGCGCGCAGTGGCCGGGGATGGGCGCCGGCCTGGCGACCCGGTTCCCGGTCTTCGCCGAGGCGTTCGACGCGATCGTGGGGCGCTTCGACGGGCTGCGCGAGGCGTTGGAGTCCGACGCGATCCACCAGACCGTGCACACCCAGGCCGGGCTGTTCGCCGTCGAGGTCGCGCTCTACCGGCTGTTCGAGTCGTGGGGCGTCACCCCCGACTACCTGCTCGGCCACTCGATCGGCGAGATCGCCGCCGCGCACGTCGCCGGCGTGCTCGACCTGGACGACGCGGTGACCCTGGTGGCCGCCCGGGGCCGGCTCATGCAGGCGCTCCCGGCCGGCGGGGCGATGCTGGCGGTCCGCGCGTCGGAGGCCGACGTCCGGGCCGCGCTGCCCGCCGGGGTGGACGTCGCCGCGGTCAACGGCCCGAACGCGGTGGTCCTCTCCGGGCCCGCCGACGCCATCGACGCGCTGGAGCCACGGTTCCCCCGCGCGACCCGACTGACCGTGTCGCACGCGTTCCACTCGTCGCTGATGGAGCCGATGCTCGCCGAGTTCGGCGCCGCGATCGAGAACCTCACCTACCGGGCGCCGCGGATCCCGGTGGTGTCGAACCTGACCGGCGAGCCGGTCGGGGAGTACACCGCCGGCTACTGGGTGCGGCACGTCCGCGAGGCGGTCCGCTTCGCCGACGGCGTCGCCTGGCTCGCCGCGCACGGCGTGGTGCGGTGCCTGGAGGTCGGCCCGCACGGCGTGCTCACCACGATGGCCCCGCAGACCGCCGCCGACCTGCTCTACGCGCCCGGGATGCGGCGCAACCGCGACGAGGCCGCGACCGCGCTGGACGCCGTCGGCCGGCTGTTCGTCTCCGGCGCCGCCGTCGACTGGTCCGCGGTGCTCGACGGGCGGGGCGGGCGCACGGTGCCGCTGCCGACGTACGCCTTCCAGCGCGAGCGGTTCTGGCCGGCGTCCGTCGGTGCGGGCGACGTCACCTCCGCCGGCCTGACCGGGGGTGGCCACCGGATGCTCGCCGCCTCCGTCCGGCTGGCCGGGGGCGACGGCGACGTCTACACCGGCCGCCTCTCGCTCGACAGCCACCCGTGGCTGGCCGACCACGTCGTGCTCGGCCGGATCGTCGTCCCGGGCACCGCGTTCGTCGAGCTGGCGGCGCACGCCGGCCGCGGCGCGATCCGCGAGCTGACCCTCGCCGCGCCGCTCGTGGTGCCGGCCGGGGGCGCGGTGGACCTCCAGGTCCGGGCCGCCGAGCCGGACGAGGCGGGGGACCGCCGCATCGCGATCGCGGCGAAGGCCGACGGCGCGACGGACTGGACCACGCACGCGACCGGCGTCGTCAGCCCCGGCGAGGGTGCTCCACCGGCGTTCGACCTCGCCGCCTGGCCGCCGGCCGGCGCGGAGCCGGTCGACGTCGACGGCCTCTACGCCGCGACCGCCGCCAACGGACTCGACTACGGCCCGGTCTTCCAGGGCCTGCGGCGGGCCTGGCGGCTCGGCGCCGACGTCTACGCCGAGGTCGAGACCACCGACCCGGAAGCCGGCCTCTACGCGCTCTTCCCGCCGCTGCTCGACGCCGCGCTGCACGGCATCGGCCTCGGCGCCTTCGTCGGCGACGCCGACCGGCCGTGGCTGCCGTTCACCTTCTCCGGGGTCACGCTGCACGCGATCGGCGCCACCGCCGCCCGGATCCGGCTCTCCCCGGCCGGCACCGACACCGTCGCGCTGTCGGTGGCCGACGGCACCGGTCAGCCGGTCGCCACCGTCGACGCCCTGGCCCTGCGCCCGGCCGCCCTCCCGGCCGACGCCGCCGGACCGGCGAACGCGTTCTTCACCGTCGACTGGGTCCCCGCCCCGGCGACGCCGGACGGCCCGACGCCGACCGCTGTCGTCGCCGGCGACCCGGCCGCCGCCGAGCGGCTCGGCCTGCCGCTGGTCGACGAGCCGGCCACCGTGGCGGACCTCGTCGTGGTCCCGGCGACGTCGGTCACCGAGGTCCTCGGTCTCGCCCAGCGCTGGCTGGCCGACGAGCCGGACGGGCCGTCCCGCCTGGTGCTGCTCACCCGATCGGCGGTCCCGGCCGGCGGCCCGGTGGCCGACCCGGACGGCGCGGCGGTCTGGGGCCTGATCCGCAGCGCCCAGAGCGAGAACCCCGGCCGCATCGTGCTCGCCGACACCGACGACGACCCCGCCTCGGCCGCCGCCGTCGTCGCGGCGGCGGCCGGCGACGAGCCGCAGATCGCGGTACGCGCCGGCACGGTCCTCGTGCCCCGGCTGGTCCGGGCGGAGGCGCCCGCGGCGAGCGAGCCGGAGCGGTTCCCCGGCACGGTCCTCATCACCGGCGGCACCGGGGCGCTCGGCGCGCTCGTCGCCGAACACGTGGTGCGGACCCACGGCGTACGCGACCTCGTGCTGATCAGTCGGCAGGGCGCGGACGCGCCCGGCGCCGCCGACCTGGTGGCGTCGCTCGAAGCGCTCGGCGCCCGGGCGACGCTCGCCCGCGGCGACGCCGGCGACCGGGACGACCTGCGCCGCGCCATCGCCGCGGTCCCGGCCGCGTCGCCGCTCACCGGCGTGATCCACTGCGCCGGCGTGCTCGACGACGGCGTGCTCGGCGGCCTCACCGCCGAACGGGTCGATCGGGTGCTGCGCCCCAAGGCGGACGCCGCCCGGCACCTGCACGAGCTGACCGCGCATCTCGACCTGCGCTGGTTCCTGCTGTTCTCCTCCGTCGCGGCCACGTTCGGCGCCCCCGGGCAGGCCAACTACGCGGCGGCAAACGGGTTCCTCGACGGTCTCGCGTCGCACCGACGCGGGCTCGGCCTGCCCGCCCAGTCGATGGCCTGGGGCCTCTGGGCGGTCTCCTCCGGGATGACCGGGCAGCTCGACGACCGTGACGTCGCCCGCATCGGCGGCGGCATGACCACCGCCGACGGGCTTGCCCTGTTCGACCGGGCGCTGGCCGCCGGCCTGCCGCACACGGTGCTGAACCCGCTGGACCTGGGCGCGTTGGCCGGGGCGGAACTGCCACCGCTGCTGCGCACGCTGGTGCCGGCGGCGCCCCGACGGGCGGGGGAGTCCGCGCCGGACGGGCGCGAGCTGGCCCGGCGGCTGGGCGGGCTCGACCCGGCCCGGCGGGCGGAGGCGATGCTCGACCTCGTTCGCGGCCAGGCCGCCGCCGCCCTCGGCTACCCCGACCCCGCCGCGATCGAGCCGGAGCGCGGTCTCACCGACCAGGGCCTCGACTCGCTGACCGCGGTGGAGCTGCGCAACCGGCTGGCCGCCGCGACCGGACTCCGGCTGCCCTCCACGCTGGTCTTCGACCATCCCACCGCGGTACGGCTGGCCGCGGAACTCGACCGGCGGCTGGCGGCGGCGGGTCCTGCCGACCCGGGCCTGCTCGACGACCTCGACCGGGTCGCCGGCGGTCTCGCCCTCGACGGGCTGGACGAGTCGGTGCGCCGGCGGGCGGTCGCCCGGCTGCTGGCCCTCGCGGCCAAGTTCGGCGGCACCGACGGCACCACCGAACCGGCGGCCACCGGCGGCCTCGACGCGGCCACCGACGACGAGATTTTCGCCTTCATCGACAACGAGCTCGGCGCTTCCTGAGACTGCGGAGGACTGCGATGACCAACGAAGAGAAGCTCCGCGAATACCTCAAGCGCGTCACCGCCGACCTGGCCCAGGTCCGGCAGCGGCTGCGCGCGGTCGAGGAGGCGGACGCCGAGCCGATCGCCGTCATCGGGATGAGCTGCCGCTTCCCGGGCGACGCCGACACCCCGGAACGGTTCTGGGACCTGGTCCACGACGGTGTGGACGCGATGTCCGCCTTCCCGTCCGACCGGGGCTGGGACCTCGGGGCGATCCCGGCCGGGCTCGAACCGGTCGGCGGCTTCCTGCCCGACGCCGCCCGGTTCGACGCCGGCTTCTTCGGCATCTCGCCGCGCGAGGCGCTGGCCATGGACCCGCAGCAGCGGCTGCTGCTGGAGGTCACCTGGGAGGCGATCGAGCGGGCCGGCATCGACCCGTCCACGCTGCGCGGCAGCCGGACCGGCGTCTTCGCCGGACTGATGTACCAGGACTACGCCAAGCGGATCCTCGACATCCCCGACGGCGTCGAGACGTTCCTCGGCACCGGCAACACCGGCAGTGTGTTCTCCGGGCGGGTCGCGTTCACGCTCGGTCTGGAGGGGCCGGCGCTGACTGTCGACACCGCGTGCTCGTCGTCGCTGGTCGCCCTGCACCTCGCGGCCCGGTCGCTGCGCGCGCGGGAGACCAGCCTGGCGCTCGCCGGCGGCGTCACCGTGATGGTCAACCCGGACACCTTCCTCGACTTCGCCCGGCAGGGCGGCCTGGCCGGCGACGGCCGGTGCAAGTCCTTCGCCGACGGCGCCGACGGCACCGGCTGGTCCGAGGGCGCCGGCGTGCTGCTGCTGGAGCGGCTGAGCGACGCGCGCCGCCACGGGCACCCGGTGCTGGCCGTGGTGCGCGGCACCGCGGTGAACCAGGACGGCGCGTCCAGCGGGCTCACCACCCCCAACGGCCCGTCGCAGCAGCGGGTGATCGACGACGCGCTGCGCGACGCCGGGATCGAGGCGGCCGACGTGGACGCGGTCGAGGCGCACGGCACCGGCACCCGGCTCGGCGACCCGATCGAGGCCCAGGCCCTGCTGTCCACGTACGGGCAGGGCCGGGCGGCCGGCGCCGACCCGCTCTGGCTGGGCACGGTGAAGTCCAACGTGGGCCACACCCAGGCCGCCGCCGGCGTGGCCGGAGTCATCAAGATGGTGCTGGCCCTGCGGGCCGGCGTGCTGCCCCGCACCCTGCACGCCGCCGAGCCCACCCGGGAGGTCGACTGGTCCGCGGGCGCGGTCCGCCTGCTCACCGAAGCGCGCGACTGGCCGGCCGGGGACCGGGTGCGACGCGCCGCGGTCTCCTCGTTCGGGATCAGCGGCACCAACGCCCACGTCATCGTCGAGGAGGCGCCGGCGTACGAGACTCCGCCCACGCCACCCGTCGAGGCCCCGGACGTCGTCCCGTGGCTGGTGTCGGCCCGGTCCGCCCCGGCGCTGCGCGCCCAGGCCGCCGCGCTCGCCGACTTCGCCGGCACCGTCACCGACCCGGCCGCGGTGGCGTACGCGCTGGCCGGCACCCGCACGGCGTTCGAGTACCGCGCCGTGGTGTTCGGCCGTGAGCCGGGCGACTTCGCCCGGGCGCTCACCGCGCTGGCGACGGGTGCCGAGGACGGACCCGTCGTCGTCGCGGACGGCGCGCCGGCGGAGACGGTCGCGCTGGCCGCGCGCTGGGCCGCCGGGGAGCGGGTCGACGTGCTCGCCGGCGAGCGGCCGGGGGAACCGCATCCCCTGCCCACGTACGCGTTCCAGCGGGAGCGCTACTGGCTCTCCGCCCCGGCGGCCCGGCCGCCGTCCGGCACCACCGACGGCGCCTTCTGGGAGTCGGTGACCCGCCGCGACCACGACGGCCTGGCCCGGGCGCTGCGCCTGGACTCGGCGGCCGAGCAGGCGTCGCTGACCGCGCTGCTGCCCGCGCTCGCCTCCTGGCACGAACGCCGCCGGACCGAGACCGTCATCGACTCCTGGCGCTACCGGGTGACCTGGCGTCCGCTGCCCGAGCCGACCGCCGGCCGGCTCACCGGCACCTGGCTGGTCGTCGGCGACGGCGACGACGTGGTCGAGGCGCTGCACGCGGCCGGCGCCCGCACCGTGCGCTGCCCGGCGGCGGCCGACGCCGAGACCCTGACCGACGAGCTGTTCGACGCGATCCTCGAAGCCGACGACATCGCCGGCGTGGTGGCCCTGACCGACGGGCCCGCCGCGCCGGTCGGAGTCTCCGCCGGCGCGTCGGTGGCGCTGGCGCTGATCAAGGCGCTGGGCGCGGTGGGGCTGGACGCGCCACTGTGGTGCGTGACCCGCGGCGCGGTCTCCGCCGGCCGGTCGGACCCGCTGCGCGAGCCGGACCAGGCCCAGGTGTGGGGGCTCGGCCGGGCCGCCGCGCTGGAGATCCCCCGGCGCTGGGGCGGCCTGGTCGACCTGCCGCCGGCGATGACCGCCCGCGACGGCCGCCGCTTCGCCGCGCTGCTGGCCGTCGCCGGCACGAACCCGGCCGCCGACGGGGAACCGGTCGAGGACCAGGTGGCCGTGCGCGCCTCCGGTGTGTTCGGTCGGCGACTGGTGCGCGCCGGTGCCCCCGACCCCGCCGAGTCCTGGCGTCCCCGCGGGACGGTGCTGGTCACCGGCGGCACCGGGGCGGTCGGCGGGCACGTCGCCCGCTGGCTGGCCGGACGCGGCGCCCCGCACGTCCTGCTGCTCAGCCGTGGCGGCCCGGACGCGCCGGGCGCCCGGGACCTCGTCGCCGAACTGTCGTCGGACACCACCACGGTCACCGTCGTCGCCTGCGACGTGGCCGACCGGGACGCGCTGGCCGGTGTGCTCGCCGGCATTCCCGCCGACCGGCCGCTCACCGCGGTCGTGCACGCCGCCGGGGCCGCCGACTCGGCCGCGCTCGCCGACGTGGACCCGGCCGGGTTCGCCGCCACCGTCCGGGCCAAGGTCGCCGGCGCGGCCCACCTGCACGCGCTCACCGCCGACCGACCGCTGGAGCGGTTCGTCCTGATCTCCTCGGTCGCCGGGGTGTGGGGCGGCGGCGGGCAGGGCGCGTACAGCGCCGGCAACGCCTACCTCGACGCCCTCGCCGAGCGCCGCCGGTCCGCGGGGCTGACCGCCACCGCGATCGCCTGGGGTGCCTGGGCCAGCGGCGGGATGGCGGCCGGGGACGACTCCGCCGCGTACCTGATCCGGCGCGGCCTGGTGCCGATGGCGCCGGCGGCGGCGATCGAGGCGCTCGCGGCCGCCGTCGACGCGGGCGACGCCGACCTGGTCGTGGCCGACGTCGACTGGCCGCGCTTCGCGCCGGGCTTCCGGTCGGCGCGGCGCAGCGCGCTGCTCGCCGACCTACCCGAGGCCGCCGTGACCGCCGAACCCGATGCCGCACCGGCCCGGCCGACGCTGCTCGCCGAACTCGCCGCCGCCGAACCGGGGGAGCGGGCACGTCTCGTCCTGGCGACCGTGCTGGCCGAGGCCGCGGAGGTGCTCGGCCACGCCGGCGCGGACGCCGTCGAGGTCGACCGCGCCTTCGACGACCTCGGCTTCGACTCGGTGACCGCGGTCGAGCTGAGCGGCCGGCTGAAGGCCCGCACCGGGATCCGGCTGCCGGCCACGCTGATCTTCGACTACCCGACCCCGGCCGTGCTCGGGGCGCACATCGAGCGGCAGCTCGACGCCGTGCCGGCCGACGAGCCGGAGCCGACGCCGCCGGTGGCCCGGCCGGAGACGGACGACGACCCGATCGCCATCGTCGCCGTCGGGTGCCGCTACCCGGGCGGCGTCCGGTCGCCGGAGGAGTTCTGGCGGCTGCTGGAGTCCGGCGGCGACGCCATCGGCGAGTTCCCGGCCGACCGGGGCTGGGACCCGGACGCCGACCCGGTCGACTACCCGCGCGCCGGCGGCTTCCTCTACGACGCCGGCGACTTCGACGCGGCGTTCTTCGACATCAGCCCCCGTGAGGCGCTGGCCATGGACCCGCAGCAGCGCGTCCTGCTGGAGACCGTCTGGGAGACCGTCGAGCGGGCCGGGATCGACCCGCACCGCCTGCGCGGCAGTGACACCGGCGTGTTCGTCGGCACCAACACCCAGGACTACGGCGTGGTGCTCACCAACACCGACACCGGCGCCGGCGGCCACCTGATCACCGGCGTCAGCGCCGCCGTCATCTCCGGTCGCCTGGCCTACACGTTCGGGTTGCAGGGCCCGGCCCTCTCGGTCGACACCGCGTGCTCCTCGTCGCTGGTGGCGCTCCAGCTCGCCGCCGCGGCGGTGCGCCGCGGCGAGTGCACGATGGCGCTCGCCGGCGGCGTGACCGTGATGGCCACGCCGGGGCCGTTCTCCGAGTTCGGCCGCCTCGGCGGCCTCGCCTCCGACGGCCGGTGCCGGCCGTTCGCCGCCGCCGCCGACGGCACCGGCTGGAGCGAGGGGGCCGGCGTGGTGCTCATCGAGCGGCTCAGCGACGCGCGTCGCCACGGCCACCCCGTCCTCGGCCTGGTCCGCGGCGGGGCGCTCAACCAGGACGGGGCCAGTAACGGCTTCACCGCCCCCAACGGCCCGGCCCAGCAGCGCGTCATCCGGGCGGCCCTCGCCGACGCCGGCCTGCACTCCTCGGAGGTGGACCTGGTCGAGGCGCACGGCACCGCCACGACGCTCGGCGACCCGATCGAGGCCCAGGCGCTGCTCGCCACCTACGGGCAGGAACGCCCGGCCGACCAGCCGCTCCGGCTCGGCTCGGTGAAGTCCAACATCGGCCACACCCAGGCCGCCGCCGGCATCGCCGGGATCATCAAGATCCTGCTCGCCATGCGGCACGGCGTGCTGCCCCGCACCCTGCACGTCGACGCGCCCACCCCGCACGTCGACTGGAGCGCCGGCGCCGTCGAGTTGGTCACCGAGGCGCGGCCCTGGCCGGAGACCGGCCGCCCCCGCCGGGCCGCCGTGTCGTCCTTCGGCGCGAGCGGCACCAACGCCCACCTGATCATCGAGCAGGCCCCGGCCGAGTCGGCCCCGGACGCCGCCGCCGAACAGCCGGCCGACGGCGGGCCGGTGCCGTGGGTGCTCTCCGGGCGCTCCGCCGAGGCGGTCCGGGCCCAGGCCCAACGCCTGCGTGCGTACCTGGCGGAGCACGCCGACCGGCCGGTGGCCGACGTCGCCGCGGCCCTCGCCCGGCGGTCCCGGTTCGAGCACCGGGCCGTCGTGGTCGGCCACGACCCGGCCGAACTCACCGGCGGCCTGGCCGCGCTGGCCACCGGTGAGCCGGCGCCCGGCGTCGTGCCCGGCGTCGCCCGGAGTACGGCCGAGGTGGTCTTCGTCTTCCCCGGCCAGGGCTCGCAGTGGGCCGGCATGGCCCGCGAGCTCTACCAGCGCCACCCCGCCTTCGCCGCACGCTTCGACGCCTGCGCGCACGCCCTCACCCCGCACCTCGACTGGTCCCCCCACGACGTGCTGCTCGGCGTCGGGGGCGCCCCGGCGCTGGACCGCGACGACGTCGTCCAGCCGATGCTGTTCGCCGTGATGGTGGCGCTGGCCGAGGTGTGGCGCTCGCACGGCGTCCGACCGGCCGCGGTGGTCGGGCACAGCCAGGGCGAGATCGCGGCGGCCTGCGTGGCCGGCGCGCTCAGCCTGACCGACGCCGCCACCGTGGTCGCGCTGCGCTCCCGTGAGCTGCGCCTGATCGCCGGCCGCGGTGGCCTGGTGTCGGTCGCGCTGCCGCCCGACGAGGCCGCCGACTGGATCGCGCCGTGGGCCGACCGGCTGGAGGTCGCCGTGGTCAACGGCCCGACCGCCGTCGTAATCGGTGGCGACGAGGAGGCGCTGACCGAGCTGCTGGCGGCCGGCGAGACCGGGGGCGTACGGGTCAAGCGGGTTCCGGTCGTCTACGCGTCGCACACCGCGCACGTCGAGCCGCTGCGGGAGCCGCTGCGGCGGCTGCTGGCCGGCGTGACCGGCCGCCCGTCGACGGTGCCGCTCTACTCGTCGGTCACCGGCGAGCGCCTGGACACCACGACCATGGACGGCGACTACTGGTTCCGCAACCTGCGCGAGACGGTCCGCTTCGACCGGGCGGTCCTCGCCCTGCCCGACGGCGCCGTGTTCCTGGAGGTCAGCCCGCACCCGGTGCTCGCCGTGCCGCTCGCCGAACTGCTGACCGACGCGGGGCGCCGCTCCGACGTGGTCGGCACGCTGCGCCGCGACGACGGCGGCCCGCGGCGGCTGCTGACCAGCCTCGCCGAGGCGTACGTGCGGGGCGTCCCGGTGGACTGGTCCACCGTGCTGCCCCCGGCCGGCGCGGTCGCCGACCTGCCCACGTACGCGTTCCAACGCCGGCGGTTCTGGCCGCTGCCGTCCGCCACCCCGGCCCCGGCGCCCGGCGCCGCCGCCGGCTTCGAGGCGTCCTTCTGGGACGCCGTCGACCGGTCCGACGCCGAGTCGCTGGCCGGCACGCTGGCCGTGGACCGGCCGGACGCGGTGCGCGAGCTGCTGCCCGCCCTGTCCGCGTGGCACCGCCGTGGCGTGCGGTCCGGCCGGCTCGACGGCCTGCGGTACGTCGCCGGCTGGACGGCGGCCGCCGACCTGCCGTTCGCGCCGCTGACCGGACGGTGGGTGGTCGTGGTACCGCCCGCGTACGCCGCCGACCCGGACGTCCTCGCCACCCTCGCCGCCCTCACCGCGGCGGGCGCCGAGACCACCGTGGTGGCCGGTGACGCCGCCCCGGCGGAGCAGCTCGACGGCGCGGCCGGCGTGCTGTCGTTCCTCGCCCTCGACGAGACCCCGCACCCGGAGCACCCGGTCGTCACCGCCGGGCTCGCCGCGACCGTGGCCCTGCTGCGGGCCGTGACGCAGGGCCGGCTGTGGTGCGTGACGCGCGGCGCGGTCGCCGTCGGCGCCGAGCCGGTGGACCGCCCGGAGCAGGCCGGGATCTGGGGTCTCGGCCGGGTCGCCGCGCTGGAGAGCCCCTCCCGCTGGGGCGGCCTGATCGACCTGCCGACCTCCCCGGACGGCCGCGCCGCGGACCGCCTCGTCGCCGCGCTGGCCGGCGGCGACGGCGAGGACCAGATCGCGCTGCGGACCGCCGGCGCGTTCCTGCGCCGCATCGAGCGGGCGCCGGTCGGGCCGAAGCCCGCCCGGCCGTGGGCGCCGCGCGGCACCGTGCTGGTGACCGGCGGCACCGGCGCGCTCGGCGTGCGGGTCGCCCGCTGGCTGGCCGGCCGGGGCGCCGAGCACCTGGTCCTGGTGAGCCGCGGTGGCCGCGCCGAGCCGGAGCTGGCCGACGACCTGGCCGCCACCGGCAGCCGGGTGACGGTCGCGGCCTGCGACCTCACCGACCGCGACCAGGTACGCGACCTGCTCGACGGCCTTGCGGCAGCAGGTGACCCGGTCCGGACCGTGTTCCACGTCGCCGGCGTCAACACGCTCGTCGACGTGGCCGACACCGGGCCGGACGAGCTGGCCGCGATCGCCTCCGGCAAGGTCGCCGGCGCCCGGCACCTGGCGGAGCTGCTCGACCCGGCGCAGCTCGACACCGTCGTCTACTTCTCGTCGATCGCGGCGACCTGGGGCGGCGGCCGGCACGGCGCGTACGCCGCCGCCAACGCCTACCTCGACGCGCTCGCCCGCAGCCGGCGGGCCCCGGCCGCCCGGGTGCTCTCGGTCGCCTGGGGGCCGTGGCGCGGCGGGGGCATGGTGCACCCGGACGCGGAGAGCGGGATGCGCCGCATCGGCCTGCCGTTGCTCGACCCGGACGACGCCGTCGCCGCCCTCGAACAGGCGCTGGAGCACGGCGACACCACCGTCACCGTGGCCGACGTGGACTGGGCACGGTTCGCCCGGGCGTTCACCGCGCCCCGGCCCAGCCCGCTGATCGCCGACCTGCCGGACGTCGCCGGCCGGCGCGACACGGCCCCGGAGCCCGGCGGCGACCCGGACCGGGACACCAGCCGCCGGGAGCTGGCGGCGCTCGCCCCGGCCGATCGGGAACGGGCGCTGCTCGACCTGGTCCGGTCGCACGTCGCGGCGGTGCTCGGGCACGTCTCCAGCGGCGCGATCGAACCCGGCCGCGCGTTCCGCGAACTCGGCCTGGACTCGCTCACCTCGGTCGAGTTGCGGGACCGGTTGGCCGAGGCCACCGGCCTGACCCTGCCGGCGACGCTGGTGTTCGACCACCCGACCCCGGCGGCGCTGGCCGCCTGGATCGCCGCCGAACTCGGCCCGGCGGGGGCGGCGGACGCCCTGCCGTCGGAGGCCGAGCTGGACCGGCTCGACACCGCGCTGGGCGGCCTGCCGGCCGACGACATCGACCGGATCCGCATCGTGCTCCGGCTCGAAGCCCTGCTCGACCGGCACGCCCGGGGTGCCGCCCCGGCCGCGCCGGCCACCGACCCCGACCTCATCGACAAGCTCGGTTCGGCCTCCAGTGAAGAGCTCTTCGCCCTCGTGGACCAGGACCTCGGCCTCGCCTGACCCTCCCGGAAGGATCGATGTTCGCATGGACAACGAGGAGAAACTGCGCGGCTATCTGGCGCGGGTCATCGCCGAGTTGCACGACACCCGGCAGCGGCTGCGTACCGCCGAGTCTGGCGACCAGGACCCGATCGCGATCGTCGCGATGGGCTGCCGGCTGCCCGGCGGCGTCACCGGGCCCGACGACCTGTGGCGGCTGGTCGCCGGCGCGGTCGACGCGGTCGGCCCGATCCCCGCCGACCGCGGCTTCGACCTGGCCGACTACTACGACCCGGACCCGGAGCACGCGGGCACGACGTACTCCGCCGCCGGCGGTTACGTGGCCGACGCGACCATGTTCGATCCGGGCTTCTTCGGCATCAGCCCGCGCGAGGCCATCGCGATGGACCCGCAGCAGCGGATGATCCTGGAGGTGTGCTGGGAGACCGTCGAGCGGGCCGGCATCGCGCCGACCGCGCTGCGCGGCACGCCCACCGGCGTCTTCCTCGGCGCCAGCTCGCTCGGCTACAGCGCCGGGGCGGTCGGCGCGGCCACCGGGTCCGAGGGCTACCTGGTCACCGGCAGCTCGCTGTCCGTGGTGTCCGGGCGCGTCGCGTACGTCCTCGGCACCGAGGGCCCGACGCTCACCGTGGACACCGCCTGCTCGTCGTCGAGCGTCAGCCTGCACCTGGCCACCCAGGCGCTGCGCCGGCAGGAGTGCACGCTGGCCATCGCCGGCGGCGTGACGGTCATCCCCAACCCGATCAGCGTGCTGGAGCTGAGCCGACAGCGGGTGCTCGCCGCCGACGGCCGGTGCAAGGCGTTCGGGGCCGGCGCCGACGGCATGGGCTTCGCCGAGGGCGCCGCGGTGCTGCTGCTGGAACGGCTCGGCGACGCGCGCCGCAACGGCCACGAGGTGCTCGCGGTGATCCGCGGCTCGGCGGTCAACTCCGACGGCGCCTCCAACGGCCTGACCGCGCCGAGCGGCCCGGCCCAGCAACGCGTCATCCGGGCGGCGCTGGCCGACGCCCGGCTCTCGCCCGAGCAGATCGACACCGTCGAGGCGCACGGCACCGGCACCCCGCTCGGCGACCCGATCGAGGCCCGGTCGCTGATCGCCACGTACGGCCGGCAGCGCCCGCCGGGCCGCCCCCTGCACCTCGGCTCGCTGAAGTCGAACATCGGCCACATCCAGCAGGGCGCCGGCGTCGCCGGCGTGATCAAGATGGTGCTGGCCATGCGGCACGGCCTGCTGCCCCGCACCCTGCACGCCGACACCGCGACGCCGCACGTCGACTGGAGCGCGGGCGACGTCAGCCTGCTGACCGAGGCCCGGCCCTGGCCGGAGACCGGCGCGCCGAGGCGGGCGGCGGTCTCCTCGTTCGGGATCAGCGGCACCAACGTGCACACCATCGTCGAGCAGGCGCCGCCGGTCGAGCCCGCGCCGGAACGGGACCCGCGACCGGAGACCGGGCCGCTGCCCTGGGTGGTCACCGGCCGCACCCCCGAGGGGCTGCGGGCCCAGGCCGGGCGGCTGCGGGAGTTCGTCGACGGCGCCGGCGACCTGGACCGGGCCGACGTGGCGTGGTCGCTGGTCGCCTCGCGGGGCCGGCACGAGCACCGGGCGGTGGTGGTGGCCGGGGACACCGGCACCGTTGCCGCCGGGCTGGCCGCGATCGAGGCGGGCGAGCCCTCGCCGTACGCGCTGACCGGGGCGGCCGGCTCCGGCAAGCTCGCGTTCCTCTTCCCCGGCCAGGGCGTGCAGCGCGCCGGCATGGGCCGGGAGCTGTACGCGGCGTACCCGGCGTTCGCGGCGGCGTTCGACGACGTGTGCGCGGCCTTCGGCCCGCTGCTCGACCGGCCGCTGCGCGACGTGGTGTTCGCCTCCGACGACGCCGCGCTGCTCGACCGCACCACCTGGACCCAGCCGGCGACGTTCGCCGTCGAGGTCGCGCTGTTCCGGCTCTTCGAGTCCTGGCGGGTCCGGCCCGACTACCTGCTCGGGCACTCGTTCGGCGAGGTGGTGGCCGCGCACGTCGGCGGCGTGCTCACGCTCGCCGACGCCTGCGAGCTGGTCGCCGCGCGCGGCCGGCTGATGGACGAGCTGCCGCCCGGCGGCGTGATGATGGCGGTCCGGGCGAGCGCCGACGAGGCCCGCGAGGCACTGACCGGGTACGCCGGCCGGGCCGACCTGGCCGCGGTCAACGGCCCGTCCTCGGTGGTGGTCTCCGGCGACCGGGACGCGGTCGAGGAGCTGGCCGTCCACTGGCGGGACGCCGGCCGCAAGACCACGCTGCTGCGCGGCGCGTACGCGTTCCACTCGGCCCGGATGGATCCGATCCTGACCGAACTCGGCGCGGTGGGCGCGCGCCTGACCCACGCCGAGCCCACCATTCCGATCGTCTCGGACCTGACCGGCGCGCCGGCCGGGCCGGAGATGCGCTCCGGCGACTACTGGGCCCGGCACGCCCGGTCGGCCGTCCGCTTCGCCGACGGCGTCGAGTGGCTGCGCCGCGAGGGCGTCACCCGTTTCCTCGAACTCGGCCCGGACGGCACGCTCACCGGCCTGGTCCGGCTCGCCCTCGACGAGGCCCCGGACGCCGGCGCGCCGGACGGCGAGACGCCCGCGTTGGCGACCGCGCTGCGCGCGGACCGTCCGGAGCCCGAGGCCGCGGTACGCGCGCTGGCTCAGCTCCACGCGCACGGGGTCGAGGTCGACTGGACCGCGTTCTTCGCCGCCACGCGACCCCGGCTCCACCCGCTGCCGACCACCGCGTTCCTGCGACAGCGCTACTGGATCGACGCGCCGGCCGGTGCGGCCGCCCCGCCCGCCGGCCCGGCCGCGCCGGCCGACCCGGCGGAGACGCGGTTCTGGGAGGCGGTCGAGCGCCGCGACCTCGACGGCGTCGCCGGCACGCTCGGGCTCGACCCCGCCGACGGGCTCCACGACGTGCTGCCCGCCCTCTCCGCGTGGCGCAGCCGCCGCCGCACCGAGTGCACGGTGGACTCCTGGCGCTACCGCACCACCTGGAAGCCGCTGGCCGACCTGTCGGCCGGGACACTCGACGGCACCTGGCTGCTGGCGCACGACACGGACGACGCGGCCGGGGCGGCCGAGGTGACCGCCGCGCTGCGCGTCGCGGGCGCCGAGGTGCGCGCCGTCGCCGTCGACGCGGCGGCCACCGACCGGGCCGAACTGACCGAGCTGCTGCTCGACGTGCTCGCCGAGGCCGACCCGGCGGGCGTCGTCTCGCTGCTGGCCACCGTGGAGACGCCGGCCGCCGGGTCGGACGCCGTACCGGCCGGGCTCGCCGCCACCGTGGCGCTGGTGCAGGCGCTCGGCGACGCGGGCACGCCGGCGCCGCTCTGGTGCCTGACCCGCGGCGCGGTCTCGACCGGCCGGTCCGACCGGCAGCGCGGCGTCGCGCAGGCGCAGGCGTGGGGCTTCGGCCGGGTCGCCGCGCTGGAGCTGCCGGACCGTTGGGGCGGCCTGGTCGACCTGCCCGAGGAGCTGTCCGAGCGGGACGGCCGACGGCTGGCGGCCGTGCTGGGCGGCGGCCACGGTGAGGACCAGCTCGCCGTCCGCGGCTCCGGCGTCCTCGCCTGTCGCCTCGTCCGCGCGGCGCCGGCCCCCGCCGGGCCGGCCCGCTGGGGCACGGACGGCACCGTCCTCGTCACCGGCGGCACCGGCGCCCTCGGCGCCACGATCGCCCGCTGGCTGGCCGACCGCGGCGTCCCGCACGTGCTGCTGGTCAGCCGGCGCGGACCGGACGCGCCCGGCGCGGACGACCTGGTGGCCGAGCTGACCGGGCGCGGCACCGCGGTGACGGTCGCGGCCTGCGACGTCGCCGACCGGGACGCGCTGGCCGGGGTGCTGGCCGCGATTCCCGCCGGCCACCCGCTGACCGGGGTCGTGCACGCCGCCGCGGTCGTCGACGACGGGGTGATCGACACGCTCGACCCGGCTCGACTCGACGCCGTGCTGCGGGCCAAGGCGGCCGCCGCCGAGGTGCTGGACGACCTCACCGCCGACCGGCCGCTGTCGATGTTCGTCCTGTTCAGCTCGATCGCCGGCACGATCGGCGCCGCCGGCCAGGCCAACTACGCCGCCGCCAACGCCGCCCTGGACGCGCTGGCCCGACGCCGCCGCGACCGGGGACAGGTGGCGACGTCGATCGCGTGGGGCGCGTGGGCCGGCGCCGGCCTGGCCGCCGACGAGGTGGTCCAGCGCCGGCTGCGGACCGCCGGGGTACCGGCGATGGAACCGGCGACCGCGATGTCGGCCCTGGCCGCCGCCGTCGACCGGGACGAGACCGACCTCGCCGTGGTGGACATCGACTGGCCCCGGTTCGCCCCCGCGTTCACCGCCACCCGACCCAGCCCGCTCATCGCCGACCTGGCCGAGGTGCGGGCGGTCACCCCCGAACCCGGCGTCGCCGACGAGAGCCCGGCCGGCTCGCTCGCCGCGCGCCTCGCCGCGGCCGACGCCGCCGAACGGCCGGCCATCCTGCTGGACCTCGTTCGTGGGCACGCCGCGCTGGTGCTCGGCCATCCGTCGGGTGACGCGATCGAGCCGGCGAAGGCGTTCCGCGACCTCGGCTTCGACTCGCTCACCGCGCTCGACCTGCGCAACCTGCTGGCCGGCGTCACCGGGCTGCGATTGCCGGCCACGCTCGTCTTCGACTACCCGACCCCGCACGACCTCGCCGGTCACCTGCTCGGCGAGCTGGTGGCCGGCGGGGACCTGACCGCCGCGCCGGAGCCGCTCGCCGTACCCGGCGCCGAGCCCCTGGCGATCGTCGGGATGGCCTGCCGGTTCCCCGGGGGCGTCCGGTCGCCGGAGGAGCTGTGGCGGCTGCTGGCCGACGGCGGCGACGGCGTCTCCGGTTTCCCCACCGACCGGGGCTGGCCCGAGATCCGGGACGCGGGCTTCGCGCCCGAGGGCGGCTTCCTGTACGACGCGGCGCTGTTCGATCCCGGCCTGTTCGGGATCTCGCCGCGCGAGGCGGTCGCCATGGACCCGCAGCAGCGGCAACTGTTGGAGACCGCCTGGGAGACGTTCGAGCGGGCCGGACTGGACCCCCGTTCGCTGCGCGGCAGCGCCACCGGCGTGTTCGTCGGTGGCGCCTCGACCGGCTACGGCGCGGGCGTCGCGCTGCCGCCGGACGCCGAGGGCCACTACATGACCGGCAACGCCGGCAGCGTGATGTCCGGCCGGATCTCCTACACGTTCGGCCTGGAGGGGCCGGCCGTCACCATCGACACGGCGTGTTCCTCGGCGCTCGTCGCGCTGCACCTGGCGGCGCAGGCGCTGCGCCGCGGCGAGTGCGCCATGGCGCTGGTCGGCGGCGTGACCGTGATGCCGACCCCGGCGGTGTTCGCCGAGTTCGGCAAGCAGGGCGGGCTCGCCGCCGACGGCCGGTGCAAGCCGTTCGCGGCGGCGGCGGACGGCACCGGCTGGTCCGAGGGCGCCGGACTGGTGCTGCTGGAACGGCTCTCCGACGCCCGACTGCACGGGCACGAGGTGCTCGCCGTGGTGCGCGGGACCGCGGTCAACCAGGACGGGGCGTCCAACGGGCTCACCGCGCCGAACGGCCCGTCCCAGCAGCGGGTGATCCGGCAGGCCCTGGCCGACGCCGGGATCGACGCGTCGGACGTGGACGCGGTCGAGGCGCACGGCACCGGCACCACGCTCGGCGACCCGATCGAGGCCCAGGCGTTGATCGCCACGTACGGGCGGGACCGCCCGGCGGACCGTCCGCTGCGGCTGGGCTCGGTCAAGTCGAACCTCGGGCACACCCAGTTCGCGGCCGGCGCGGCCGGCCTGATCAAGATGGTGCTCGCGTTGCGCCACCACGAGCTGCCCCGATCGCTGCACGTCGACACGCCCACCCCGCACGTCGACTGGGCGGCCGGCTCGGTCGAGCTGCTCACCGAGCCGGTGCCGTGGACGCCGGGGGAGCGACCGCGCCGGGCGGGTATCTCCGCGTTCGGCATCAGCGGCACCAACGCCCACGTCATCGTGGAGGAGGCGCCCCCGACGCCGGCACGGGACGAGCCGGCCGCGGGGTCGGGCCCGGTGCCCGTACCGCTGGCGGCCCGGACCGCCGACGGGCTGCGGGCCCAGGCGGCGCGGCTGCGCGCCTTCGTGGCCGAGGGCGCCGACACGCCCGCGGACATCGGCCGCACGCTGGCGACCGGTCGGGCCGCGCTCGACCACCGCGCGGTGGTGCTCGCCGCCGACCGCGCCGGGCTGCTCGCCGGGCTGGACGCGCTGGCGGCCGGCGACCCGGAGGCCGGGGGAGTGCCGCACGGCCGCGCGGCCGAGGGCCGGCTGGCGATGATGTTCACCGGCCAGGGGGCCCAGCGCCTCGGGATGGGCCGCGACCTGCACGACCGCTTCCCCGCCTACGCGGACGCCTTCGACGCCGCCTGCGCCCGCTTCGACGCCCTGCTGGACCGGCCGCTGCGCGACGTGCTGAACGCCGACGCCGAGGCGCTCGACCGCACCGGCTACGCGCAGGCCGCGTTGTTCGCCGTCGAGGTCGCCCTGTACCGGCTGCTGGAGTCGTGGGGGATCCGCCCGCACGCGGTGCTCGGCCACTCGATCGGCGAGATCGCCGCCGCGCACGTCGCCGGCGTGCTGTCGCTGGACGACGCCTGCACGCTCGTCGCCGCCCGGGGCCGCCTGATGGACGCGCTGCCGGCCGGCGGGGCGATGCTCGCGGTCCAGGCCGACGAGGACGAGGTCCGCGCCGCCCTGCGTACCGGCGTCGAGATCGCCGCGGTCAACGCGCCGCGCGCCGTCGTCGTCTCCGGCGACGCTGACGCCGTCGACGCGGTCGCCGCGCACTTCGCCGGGCTCGGCCGCCGCACCAGCCGGCTGCGCGTCTCGCACGCGTTCCACTCGGCGCGGATGGAGCCGATGCTCGCCGAGTTCGCCGGCGTGCTCGCCGGGCTGACCTACCGGCGGCCCCGGATCCCGGTCGTCTCCAACCTCACCGGCGAGCCGGTCGAGGAGTTCTCCGCCGCGTACTGGCTGCGTCAGGTGCGCGAGCCGGTGCGCTTCGCCGACGGCGTCGGCCACCTCGCCGCGACCGGCGTCACCCGGTTCGTCGAGGTCGGCCCGGCCGGCGTGCTGACCGGCATGGCCCGGCTGTCGCTCGCCGACGCCGACGCGCCGCTGGTGGTGCCGACGCTGCGCGAGGGCCGGGACGAGACCGGTTCCGTGTTCGAGGCGCTGGCCCGCCTGCACGTCGCCGGCGTCTCCCCGGACTGGACGGCGGTCTACGCCGGCTCCGGCGGCCGGCGCGTGCCGGCGCCGACGTACCCGTTCCAGCACCAGCGCTACTGGTTGACGCCGGAACCGGCGACGGACGTCGTCGAGGCGACGCCGTGGCGCTACCGGGTCGCCTGGGCCGCGCTGCCGGACGGCAGCCCCGGTTCGCTGGCCGGCGACTGGCTGGTCGTCGCGCCCGAGGATCCCCGGGTCCGGACGTTGGCCGACCTGGTCGCCGTGGCGCTGCGGAACCGGGGCGCCGTGCCCACCGTGCTCACCGCGGCGCAGGTCGGGCCCGGCGCGTCCCCGGCCGGCGTGGTGACGCTCGCACCGACCGTCGACTCCACGCTCGACCTGGTGAACCGGATCGACGCGCCGCTGTGGACGGTCACCCGGGGCGCCGTGGCCCAGGGGCGCTCGGACGCGCCGGTGGACCCCGACCAGGCCGCCGTCTGGGGCCTGGCCCGGGTGATCGCGTTGGAGCACCCGGAGCGCTGGGGCGGCCTGGTCGACCTGCCGGCCGTCGTCGACGACCGGGTGGCGGCGGAACTCGTCCGGGTGCTCGCCTCCGGCGCCGACGACCAGGTGGCGTTGCGGCCGGCCGGCACGTTCGGGCGGCGACTCGTCCGGGCGCCGCTGACCGCCGCGCCCGCGCCCTGGAAGCCGGAGGGCACCGTGCTGGTCACCGGCGGCACCGGCGCGCTCGGCCGGCGCCTGGCCCGCTGGCTGGCCGACCGGGGCGCCCCGCACGTCGTGCTGGCCGGCCGCGCCGCCACGAGCGTTCCGGAGTTGGACGAGCTGGCCGCGTCGGGCACCCGGGTCACGGTGGTGGCCTGCGACGTCGCCGACCGTGCCGCGCTCGCCGGGCTGCTCGACCGGATCGGCGCCGACGAGCCGCTCACCGCGGTCTTCCACGCCGCCGGGGTCCGGGACGACACCCCGCTCGCGGCGCTGACACCGGAGACCGTCGCCGCCGCGACGGCCGCCAAGCTGACCGGCGCCCGGCACCTGGACGAGCTGACCCGGGACCTGCCGCTGACGGCCTTCGTGCTGTTCTCCTCCGCCGCCGGCGTCTGGGGCGGCAGCCGGCAGGCCACCACGGCCGCCGCCGGCGCCTACCTCGACGCGCTCGCCGAGCGGCGGCGGGCGGACGGCCGGCCCGCGACGTCCGTCGCCTGGGGACCGTGGGACGACCCCGAGGGCGTCTCCGGCGCCCCGGAGATCCGCGACCGGCTGGAGCGGCTCGGGCTGCCGGCGATGGCGCCGGGCGCGGCGCTGGCCGCGCTCGGCCAGGCGATCGAGCACGACGACACCACGCTCGTCGTCGCCGACGTCCGCTGGCAGCCCTTCGTCGAGACGATGACCGCGAGCGGACCACGGCCGTTCTTCGACGACGTTCCCGAGGTACGCGGCCTGGCCGCCCGGCCGCAGTCGCCGGCCCCCGGCGCGCGGGAGCTGCGCGAGACGCTGCTCGCGGCGCCCCCGCACGAGCGGCGGCCGATCCTGCTCGACCTGGTCCGCGACCACGCCGCCCGGGTCCTCGGACACCCGACCGCCGAGGCGGTGGGCGCCGACGACAAGTTCCTCGAACTGGGCTTCGACTCGCTCACCTCGATCGAGCTGCGCACCCGGCTCCAGGCGGCCACCGGCCTGACGCTGAGCCCCACGGCGGCGTTCGACCACCCGTCGGCGGTGCTGCTGGCCGCACACGTGGAGCAGGCGCTGCTCTCGTCGGCCGGGGTGACCGGCGACCCGGCGGCGCCACTGCTGGGCATCGCGCCCGACGACGAGAACCCGGTCGGCCTGCTCAACTCGCTCTACCGCGAGGCGATCCGGACGAACCGGGTCGTCGACTTCATGAAGATGGCGTACGAGGCCTCGCAGTTCCGGCCGGTCTTCACCGACCCGGCCCAGATGGCCGACGGGCCGCACCCGGTCACCCTGGTGCGCGGCGACCGCACGCCCCGGCTGGTGTGCCACACCGGCACCACGGCGGCCGGCGGACCGCACGAGTTCGCCCGCTTCGCCGCGGCGTTCCGGGGCGAGCGTGACGTGTCGGTGCTGCCGGTGCCGGGCTTCGGTCGCGGTGAGCTGCTGCCGGCCGACGCGTACGTGATGCTCGCCTGGCAGGCCCGGTGCCTGCGCGAGCTGGTGGGGGACGACCCGTTCGTCCTGGTCGGGCACTCCGGAGGCGGGATCCTGGCGCACGCGCTGACCCGCTACCTGGAGGAGGAGGACGTGGTGCCGGCCGGCCTGGTGCTCGTCGACACCTACCCGCTGTCCCGGCCGATGCACGAGGTCTGGCAGAACGAGCTGTCCACGGGCGTCCTCGAGCGGCAGCACCAGTACGTGCCGATGGACGACATCCGGCTCACCGCGCAGGGTCACTACGGCGTGATGAGCGGCGGCTTCGAGGCCCGCGAGATCGAGACGCCGACGCTCGTGGTGCGGGCCACCGAGCCGCTGGGCCCGTGGGACCGCGACGACGACTGGCGGGCCGGCTGGGAGCTGCCGCACACCGCCGTCGACGTGACCGGCAACCACTTCTCGATCATGGCCGAGCACGCCGGTGAGACGGCCGCCGCGGTCAGCGGGTGGCTCGCCGGCCTGCGCTGAGCGCACGACGACGGGGCCCGGGCGGATGCCGGGGCCCCGTCGCGCCGCTGGTCAGCCGGCGTACTCGAGGCGCAGCGGCAGGCTGCGCAGGCCGAGCAGGAACGTGAAGTGCGAGTACCACTGCAGCTCGGTGGTGGCCAGCTCGATCGAGGAGTAGCGCCGCAGCAGCTCCTCGAACGCGATCACCACCTCCATCTTGCCGAGCGTCGCGGCGATGCAGTAGTGCGGGCCGGAGCCGAAGATGAGCGGGGACGGGCCGGTCCGGGTGACGTCGAACCGCTCCGGGTCCGGATATCTGCGCGGGTCGTGGTGCGCGGCGCCGAGCACGATGAAGACCGACGCCCCGGCCGGGATGGTGACGTCACCGACCTCGACCGGCGCGATCGTCTGCCGGGCCATGATCTGCACCGCGGAGTTGTGCCGGGACAGCTCGTCGAAGGCGCGCTCGATCAGCTCCGGCCGCTCCCGGAGCAGCCGGAGCTGGTCCGGGTTCTGCAACAGCGACACCATGCCGTTGCCGATCACGTTCACCGACGTCTCGTGCCCGGCGTTGAACAGCACCAGGATCTGGGCGGCGATGTCCTCGTCGCTGAGCCGGTCACCCTTCGCGTCCGGCTCCAGCAGGATCGACAGCAGGTCGTCGCGCGGCGCGGCGCGCCGCTCCGCGAGCCGCTCGGCGATGTACGCGCTGAACTCCGGGACCGCCTCGTTCATCCGCCGGCGCATCCGGGGCGTGACCATCGGGTCGACCACGTCGGCGATGGTGTTCGTCCACTGCCGGCACCGGTCGGCGTCCGCCAGGGGGATGCCCACCAGCTCGCACACGACGACGACCGGCAGCGGCAGCGCGAGACCGGCGATCAGGTCCGCCTCGCCCTCGCCCATCTCGTCGATCATCTCGTTGACCAGCGCGCGGATCCGCGGGCGGAGCCGGGCCATGGCGGCCGGCGACAGCGCCCGGGACACCATCCGGCGCAGCCGCCGGTGGTCGCCGCCGCCACGGGTGAGCATCCACCGGCGCGCGCTGGCGACCACCGGGCTGTCCGGCCCGCCGCGCACCCGCGCCCACTGTGGATCGTCGGTGAAGTCGGTGCTGACCCCCGGTGAGCGGAGCACCGCGTCGCACTCGTCGTAGCCGGTGACCACCCAGTAGCCCAGGGGCGAGCGGTGCACCGGCTCGCGGTCGCGGACCCGCTTGTAGTAGCCGTAGCGATCGTCCTGCAGCGCGGGGTCCCGCAGGTCGAATAGCAACCTCGTCCCAGCAGTCGTCATGGTGGTCGCCGATCTGTCGGATGTGCGGTCACTGTCGCCAGCGCCGTGCGCGCCGCGCAACCCCTGACCTCACCGACGTCACCGCTGGTTGAAGGGTGCCGCCCGGCCCGGCTAGGGGTGTCCGGCGTCCCGGGCCGCCGTTAGCGTCAGCCATGGCCGATCCGGCCTGGTCATGGCCCCGCCAGGCGCACTCCGTCGCAAAATGAGGTCCTCACTGATGGCTGACAACGACACGCTTCGCGACTATCTGAAGCTGGTCACCACTGACCTGCACCGGGCGCGCCAGCGCCTGCGGGAGGTCGAGGACGGCGGCCGGGAACCCATCGCCATCATCGGGATGAGTTGCCGCTACCCCGGTGGTGCCGGTTCGCCCGACGACCTGTGGGACCTGGTGGCGCAGGGCCGGGACGGGATCGGTCCGTTCCCGACCGACCGTGGCTGGGACCTCGACCGGCTCTTCGACGCCGACCCGGAGCGCCCGGCCAGCAGCTACGTGCGCGAGGGCGGCTTCATCGACGGCGCCGCGGACTTCGACCCGGCGTTCTTCGGCATCTCGCCGCGCGAGGCGGTCGCCATGGACCCGCAGCAGCGGATCCTGCTCCAGTCCACGTGGGAGGCGATCGAGCGGGCCGGCATCGACCCGACGTCGCTGCGCGGCAGCCGCACCGGGGTCTTCGCCGGCACCAACGACCAGAACTACCTCGCGCTGTTCGGCAACGCCGGCTCGGACAGCGAGGGCTACCTGCTCACCGGCGGCGCCACCGCCGTCGTGTCCGGCCGGATCTCCTACGTGCTGGGCCTGGAGGGTCCGGCGCTCACCGTGGACACCGCGTGCTCGTCGTCAATCGTCGCGTTGCACCTGGCCTGCCAGTCGCTGCGCCAGAACGAGTGTTCCCTCGCCATCGCCGGCGGTGTCACGGTGATGGCCACCCCCGGCGTGTTCACCGAGTTCAGCCGCCAGCGCGGGCTGGCCGGCGACGGCCGCTGCAAGTCGTTCGCCGAGGCCGCCGACGGCACCGGCTGGTCCGAGGGCGTCGGCGTGCTGCTCGTCGAGCGGCTCTCCGACGCGCAACGCCTCGGCCACCCGATCCTCGCGGTGGTGCGGGGCAGCGCGGTCAACTCCGACGGGGCGTCCAACGGGCTGACCGCCCCGAACGGCCCGGCCCAGCAGCGGGTGATCCTGGAGGCGCTGACCAACGCCGGGCTCACCCCCGCCGACGTCGACGCGGTCGAGGGCCACGGCACCGGCACCACCCTCGGCGACCCGATCGAGGCGCAGGCGCTGCTCGCCACGTACGGCCAGGACCGCCCCGGCGAGCCGCTCTACCTGGGGTCGGTCAAGTCGAACATCGGGCACCCGCAGGCCGCCGCCGGCGTCGCCGGCATCATCAAGATGGTCATGGCGCTGCGGCACGGCGTGCTGCCCGGCACCCTGCACCTCGACGAGCCCACCTCCCACGTCGACTGGGCGGCCGGCCGGGTCGCCCTGCTGGCCGCCAACCGGGACTGGCCGGAGACCGACCACCCCCGCCGGGCCGGCATCTCGTCGTTCGGGGTGAGCGGCACCAACGCGCACATCATCCTCGAACAGTCCCCGGCGCCGGCCGCCCCGCAGGCGGTCGAGGACGTCGACGGCCCGGTGGCGGTGCCCGTCTCGGCGCGTACCGACGAGGCGCTGCGCCGCCAGGCCGCCCGGCTGCGCGCCGCGGTGGAGGCCGACCCGGCGATCCGGCCCGCCGACGTCGCCCACACGCTGGCCACCGCCCGGGCCGCGATGGCGCACCGGGCCGTGGTCCGGGCCGCCGACCGCGACGAGCTGCTGACCGCGCTGGCCGCGGTCGAGTCCGGCGCGGAGCACGACCGCGTCGTCCGCGGCTCGACCCGCGACGGCAAGCTGGCCTTCCTCTTCACCGGGCAGGGCGCCCAGCGGACCGGCATGGGCGCGGACCTGGCCGCCGAGTTCCCGGTCTTCGCGGAGCACTTCCACGCGATCCGCGCCCGCTTCGACGGGCTCGCCGAGGCGCTCGGGTCCACGGAGATCCACCAGACCGTCCACACGCAGGCCGCGCTCTTCGCCTTCGAGGTCGCGCTGGCCCGCCAGCTGGAGCACTGGGGCGTCGTACCCGACCGGATGCTCGGCCACTCGGTGGGCGAGATCGCCGCCGCCCACCTGGCCGGTGTGCTCGACCTGGACGACGCCTGCACGCTCGTCGCCGCCCGCGGCCGGCTCATGCAGGCGCTCCCGGCCGGCGGCGCGATGCTCGCCGTGGCGGCCCCGGAGGCGGCGGTCCGCGCCGAGCTGGTCGACGGCGTCGACGTCGCCGCCGTCAACGGCCCGGCCGCCGTGGTGGTCTCCGGCGACGCCGACGCGATCGACGCGCTGGACGCCCGGTGGCGGGAGCGGGGCTGGCAGACCAAGCGGCTGCGCGTCTCGCACGCCTTCCACTCGCCGCGCATGGACGCCATGCTCGACGAGTTCCGGGCGGTGGCCGAGGGCCTGACGTACCACGCGCCGCGTGTGCCGGTGGTGTCCAACCTGACCGGTGAACCGGTCGACCGGATGGACGCCGACCACTGGGTCCGGCACGTGCGCGGCACGGTCCGCTTCGCCGACGGGCTGGCCTGGCTGCGCGGGCGGGAGACCACCGCGTACCTGGAGATCGGCCCGGACGGCCCGCTCACCGCGCTCGCCGCCGAGCAGCTCGACGACGTCACCACCGTCGCCACCCAGCGCCGCGACCGCGGCGAGGCCGCGACGCTGTGGGCCGCGCTCGCCACCGCGTACGCCGGCGGGGTGCCCGTCGACTGGACCGCCGTCGCCGGCGCGGCCGGCCGGACCATCGCGCTGCCCACCTACCCGTTCGCGCGGCAGCGCTTCTGGCCGAAGCCGGCGCCGGGCTGGGGCGACGTCGCGGCCGCCGGTCTCGGCGTGACCGGACATCCGCTGCTCGGCGCCGGCGTCATGCTGGCCGGCGGCGACGAGGCGCTGTTCACCGGTCGGCTGTCGGTGGCCACCCATCCGGCGCTCGCCGACCACGTCGTGCTCGGCCGGGTGGTGCTGCCCGGCACCGCGCTGGCCGAGGCCGCCGTGCGGGCCGGCGACCAGGTCGGCTGCGGCGTCGTGCAGGAGCTGGTGCTCCACACGCCGCTGGTCGTGCCGGCCGACGCCGCCGTCCAGGTGCAGGTGCTGGTGGGCGCGGCGGACGCGGAGGGCCGCCGGGACATCACCTTCCACTCCCGGGTGGCGGTCGCGGCGGTCGACGGCTGGCCCGAGGAGCCGTGGACCCGGCACGCGACGGGTGTGCTCGCCCCGGCCACGGCGGCCACCCCGGCGCCGCCCGCGCCGGCCTGGCCACCGGCCGACGCCGAGCCGATCGACGTGACCGCGCTCTACGCGGGCTTCGACGCCGCCGGCCTGGCCTACGGGCCGGTCTTCCGGGGCCTCCGGTCGGCCTGGCGGTCCGGCGACGAGATCCTCGCCGAGCTGCGCCTGCCGGCGGGCGAGGACTCCGACGCCCGCCGCTACGGCCTGCACCCGGCCCTGTTCGACGCGGGCCTGCAGGCGCTCGCCGCCCGGGCGACGGCCGCGGACGGCTTCACCGGTCTCCCGTTCTCCTTCACCGGGGTCACCCTGCGGGCCACCGGCGCGACCACGTTGCGGGTCCGGCTCGTCCCGGACGGCGTCGACGCGGTCCGGCTGGACGCGTACGACGACACCGGCGCGCCCGTGCTCACCGTCGACCGGGTGCTGCTGCGCCCGATCGCCGGGGCGCAGTTCGCCGGCCGGGCCACCGGCGCGGCGGCGCTGCTGCGGTTGGCCTGGTTCCCGCTGGCCGTCGAGGACACCCCGGCACCCCGCTGGGCGCAGCTCGACGGCGAGCCGATCGGCGCGGGCGTCGCGGTCGGCGGCGACGCCGACGTCCTGCTGCTCCCGGTGTTCGGGTACACGCCGACCGCCGAGGGGGTCCGCGCCGCCACCACGCGGACGCTCGACCTGCTCGCCCGCCTGCGGGAGAGCGCGGGCCGCCTGGTCGTGGTGACCCGGGGAGCCGTCGCGGCCGAGCCGGGCGACCGGGTCACCGACCTGGCCGGCGCGGCCGTGTGGGGACTGGTCCGGTCGGCGCAGGCCGAGGACCCGGGCCGCATCGTGCTCGTCGACCTGCCGGGCGGTCCGCTCGTCGCGCCCGACCCGCTGCCCGCCCTCGCGGCCGGGCTGGGCACCGGCGAGCCGCAACTGGCGATCCGGGCCACCGGCCTGCACCGGGCCCGGCTGCGCCGGGTGGAGCCGGCCGCCGACCTCGTCCCGCCCGCGGACACCGACCACTGGCGGCTCGCGCTGCCGGAGAACGGCACGCTCGACCAGCTCGCGCTCGTGCCGTCCGGCGCGGACGCCCCGCTGGCCCCCGGCCAGGTCCGCCTCTCGGTGCGGGCCGCCGGCCTGAACTTCCGCGACGTGTTGGCCGCGCTCGGCATGTACCCGGGCCGGGTCGATCTCGGCGCCGAGGTCGCCGGCGTGGTCCTGGAGGTCGCGCCGGACGTCGCCACGTTGCGTCCCGGCGACCGCGTCTTCGGCCTCTGCCCCGCGTCGTTCGGCCCGGTCGCGGTGGCCGACCATCGGGTGCTCGCGCCGATGCCCGAGCGGTGGACGTTCGCCGAGGCGGCGTCCGTGCCGATCGTCTACGGCACCGCCCTGTACGGCCTGCGCGACCTGGGCGCGCTCGCCGCCGGCCGGTCGGTGCTGATCCACGCCGCGACCGGCGGCGTCGGCCTGGCCGCGGTGCAACTCGCCCAGCACCTCGGTGCCGAGGTCTTCGCCACCGCGAGCCCGGCGAAGTGGGACGTGCTGCGCGGGCTGGGCCTGGACGACGCGCACATCGCGTCGTCGCGGGACCTCGGCTTCGAGGCCGCGTTCGAGGGCGTCGACGTGGTGCTGAACAGCCTGGCCGGCGAGTTCGTGGACGCCTCGCTGCGGCTGCTGGCCGGCGGCGGCACGTTCGTCGAGATGGGCAAGAGTGACGTGCGGAACCCGGCCGTGGTGGCCGCCGCCCACCCGGGCGTCACCTACCGCGCCTTCGACCTCATCGACGCCGGGCCGGACCGCATCCAGGAGATCCTCGGCCGGCTGGTGGAGTTGTTCGCCGACGGCAGCCTGCGCCTGTCGCCGGTCCACGCCTGGGACGTCCGCCGGGCGCCCGAGGCGTTCCGGCACGTCAGCCAGGCGCGGCACGTCGGCAAGGTGGTGCTCACCGTCCCCCGGCCGCTCGACCCGGCCGGCACGGTCCTGATCACCGGCGGCACCGGCCGGCTCGGCACGCTTGTCGCCCGGCACCTGGCCGCCGAGCACGGCGTCCGGCACCTGATCCTGGCCAGCCGGCGCGGACCCGAGGCGGTCGACCCGGCCGACGGCGTGCCGGCCGGCGCCGAGGTGGTCGCCTGCGACGTCGCCGACCGGTCCGCCCTCGCCGCCCTGATCGACGGCATCCCCGCCGACCGGCCGCTGACCGGGGTCTTCCACGTCGCTGGCGTGCTCGACGACGGGGTCGTCACCGCGCTGACCCCGCAGCGGCTGGAGACCGTGCTGCGGCCCAAGGCCGACGCTGCCCTGCACCTGGACGAGCTGACCCGCGGCCTCGACCTCGCCGCGTTCGTCGTCTTCTCCGCGCTGGCCGGCACCGTCGGCAGTGCCGGGCAGGCCGGCTACGCCGCCGCCAACCATTTGCTCGACGCGCTCGTGCTCCGCCGCCGCGCCGCCGGCCTGCCCGCCCAGTCGCTGGCCTGGGGCCCGTGGTCCGGCGGCGGCATGGTCGGGCAGCTCACCGACGGCGACCGGGCGCGCCTGGCCGCCGCCGGCTTCCCACCGCTCACCGAGGCCGACGGGCTCGCGCTGCTGGACGCCGCGCTCGCCGCCGCCGCGCCGGTGCTGGTACCGACCGGGTTCGACCCGGCCGCGCTCTCCGCCCGCGCCGCCGACCTGCCCGCCGTGCTGACCGAGCTGGCCCGCGCCCCGCAGCGCCGTGCGGCGGGCACCGGCCGCGCCGCCGGCCGGCCCCGGCTCGACCGGGCCGCCCTGCTGGAGCAGGTACGCGCGGATGCCGCAACGGTGCTCGGCCTGCCCGGTCCGCAGGCGGTCGAGCCGGACCGGCCGTTCAAGGAGATCGGCTTCGACTCGCTGACCTCGATCGAGCTGCGCAACCGGCTGCGCGCGGCGCTCGGCAGCCGGCTGCCCGCCACGCTCGTCTTCGACCACCCGACGCCGACAGCCGTGGCCGCCTTCCTCGACGCCGAGCTGGGCGGGACCGTCGCCGAGACGCCCACCGCCACCCCGGTGCCGGTCGACCGGCCGGCCGACGACCCGATCGCCATCGTGGGGATGGGCTGCCGGTTCCCGGGCGGCGCCGACACTCCCGACGCGCTGTGGCGCATCGTCGCCGGCGGCGTCGACGCGGTCGACGCGTTCCCGGCCGACCGCGGCTGGCAGGTCGAGCACCTCTTCGAGCCCGGCACCTCGTACACCTTCGAGGGCGGCTTCGTCGACGGCGTGGCCGACTTCGACGCCGGCTTCTTCGCGATCAGCCCGCGCGAGGCGGTCACCATGGACCCGCAGCAGCGGCTGCTGCTGGAGACCTCCTGGGAGGCGTTCGAGCGGGCCGGCATCGACCCGGAGACGCTGCGCGGCAGCCGCACCGGCGTCTACGTCGGCGCCGCGACCACCGGCTACGGCGTCGGCGACCTGCGGCTGCCCGAGGGCTCCGAACCGCACCTGCTCACCGGCACCGCGACGAGCGTGGTCGCCGGCCGGATCTCCTACACGTTCGGCCTGGAGGGCCCGGCGGTCACCGTCGACACCGCCTGCTCATCCTCGCTGGTGGCGCTGCACCTGGCGGCCGAGGCGCTGCGGCACGGCGAGTGCGACCTGGCGATCGCCGGCGGCGCCACCGTGATGACCACCCCCGGGATGTTCGTCGACAGCAGCCGCGGCGGCGCGCTCGCCCCGGACGGGCGGTGCAAGGCGTTCGCCGACGGCGCCGACGGCACCGGCTGGGGCGAGGGCGCCGGCGTGGTGCTGATCGAGCGGCTCAGCGACGCCCGCCGTCACGGGCACCCGGTCCTGGCCCTGGTCGCCGGGTCGGCGGTCAACCACGACGGGGCCAGCAACGGGCTCACCGCCCCGAACGGGCCGTCGCAGCAGCGGGTCATCGCCGCCGCGCTGCGGCACGCCGGCCTCGCCCCCGCCGACGTGGACGCGGTGGAGGCGCACGGCACCGGCACCGCCCTCGGCGACCCGATCGAGGCACAGGCGCTGCTCGCCACGTACGGCCGGGACCGCGCCGACGACGCCCCGCTCCGGCTGGGCTCGATCAAGTCGAACATCGGGCACACCCAGTCGGCTGCCGGCGTGGCCGGGATCATCAAGATGGTGCTGGCGCTGCGGCACGGGCTGCTGCCCGCCACCCTGCACGTCGACCGCCCCTCCGCACACGTCGACTGGTCGGCGGGCGGCGTCCGGCTGCTCACCGAGCCGACGCCGTGGCCCGCCGGCGAGCGGGTCCGCCGGGCCGGCGTGTCCTCGTTCGGCATGAGCGGCACCAACGCCCACGTGATCATCGAGCAGGCCCCGCCGGGCGCCGGGACCACCGTCGACCGGACCGGCGGCCCGTGGCTGCTGTCGGCCCGCACCGCCAAGGCCCTGCGTGCCCAGGCCGAGCGGCTGCGTGCCCACCTCGACGCCGAGCCGGACTGGCGCCCCGACGAGGTGGCGTACGCGCTGAGCACCACCCGCGGTCGGCTGCCGCACCGTGCGGTGCTCCTCGCCGACGACCGGGACGGCTACGCCGGGTTGCTCGACGCGCTCGCCGCCGACCACGGCGCGCCCGGCCTGGTCCGTGGCGTCGCCGGCGCCGGCGGCAAGGTCGCCTTCGTCTTCCCCGGCCAGGGCCCGCAGTGGCTCGGCATGGCCGAGGAGCTGCTGGCGTCCTCGCCGGTCTTCCGCGCCTCGGTCGAGGCCTGCGACGCCGCGCTGCGGCCCCGGCTGGGCTGGTCGGTGACCGACGTGCTGCGCGGCGCCGACCCCGAGCGGTCCCTCGACGACGTCGCGGTGGTCCAGCCCGCTCTGTTCGCCACCATGGTGTCGCTGGCCGAGCTGTGGCGCGCCGAAGGCGTCGAGCCGGCCGCCGTGGTCGGCCACTCGCAGGGCGAGGTGGCCGCCGCCTACCTGGCCGGCGGCCTGACCCTGACCGACGCCGCCACGGTGATCGCCGTGCGCAGCCGCCTGCTGGCCGAGCGCGGCGCCCAGATCGCCGGCGCGATGGTGGCGGTCTCGCTGCCCGCCGCCGACGTCGAGGCCCGGCTCGCCGACTACCCCGGCCTGGACGTCGTCGCCGTCAACGGCCCCCGGACCGTCTCGGTGGCCGGCGACCCGGAGACCGCCGACCGGCTGTTCGCCGACCTGTCCGCCGAGGGCGTCCGGGTCCGCAAGATCCGTATCCCCGGCGCGGCCCACTCCTGGCACATGGACGTGCTGCGCGATCCGGTGCTGGCCGAGCTGGCCGGCATCGCGCCCCGCGCCGGCGACGGCCCGGTGTTCTACTCGACCGTCACCGGTGGGCCGGTGGACACCGCTGGCCTCGACGCGGCGTACTGGTACCGCAACATCCGGCAGACGGTGCGCTTCGCCGACGCGGTGCGGCAGCTCCTGCACGACGGGCACACCGTCTTCGTCGAGGCGAGCACCCACCCGGTGCTGGTGCACGCGGTGCAGGACGCCGCCGAGGACGCGAACGTCGAGGCGGTCGCCGTCGGGTCGCTGCGACGCGAGGAGGGCGGCCTGGACCGCTTCCGGGCCTCGGTCGCCGAGGCGTACGCCCGGGGCGCCCGGTTCGACTGGGCCGCGCTGCCGGCGCGGGCCGACGGTGCCGCGCCGCCGATGCCGCTGCCCACGTATGCGTTCCAGCACCAGCGGTTCTGGCTCGAACCGAATCCCGCCGCGGCCTCCACCGGCACCACCTCCGACGCCGCCGAGGCCGGGTTCTGGGACGCGGTGGAACGCTCCGACCTGGCCCCGCTGATCGAGGCGTTCGGCGCCGACGACGCCGACCGGATCGCCCCGGTGCTGCCGGTGCTGGCCTCCTGGCGGTCGCGGGAGCAGCGCCGCCGCACCGTCGACGCGTGGCGCTACCGCGTCGAGTGGCGACCCGCGCCCACCGGTGGCCGGGCGACGCCGTCCGGCCGGTGGCTGCTCGTCGCCCCGGACGGGGAGCCGACGGCCGCCGAGGTCGGCCGGCTGCTCACCGCGCACGGCGCCGAGGTGGTCACCGACACCGACGCGACGGACCTCGCCGGCATCGTGTCGCTGCTGGCGCTGGACGAGACCCCGCACCCGGACTGGCCGGACGTCACCCGCGGCACGGTCGGCAACCTGGCCCTGGTCCAGGAACACACCCGGACCGACCGCGACGCACCGCTGTGGATCGTCACCCGGGGCGCGGTCAGCGTGTCCCCGGCCGACCGGATCACCGGCGCGACCCAGGCCCAGAGCTGGGGACTGGGCCTGGTGGCCAGCCTGGAACAGCCCGACCGCATCGGCGGACTGCTCGACCTGCCGCCGGATATCGACGCCCGCGCGGCCGGCCGGATCGCGGCCGCGTTGGCCGGGATCGGCGACGAGGACCAACTGGCGGTCCGCGCCTCCGGAGTCCTCGCCCGCCGGATGGTGCGCGCCGAGCCGAACCCGAACCGCCGGCCCGCGCCGAGCCTGGGCGGCACCGTGCTGGTCACCGGCGGCACCGGCACCATCGGCGCCCACGTCGCCCGCCGGCTGGTCACCGCCGGCGCCCGGCGGCTACTCCTGACCAGCCGTCGTGGACCCGACGCGCCCGGCGCGGCGGAGCTGGCCGCCGAGCTCACCGAACTCGGCGCGCGGGTGCGGATCGTCGCCTGCGACGTGGCCGACCGCGACGCGCTGGCCGCGCTGCTCGCCGGCGTCGACGACACCGCCCCGCTGACCGCCGTCTTCCACGCCGCCGGGGTCGCCCAGTCCACACCGATCACCGACATCGACCCGGCCGAGCTGGCCGCCACCGTACGCGGGAAGGCGACCGGCGCCCGCAACCTCGACGAGCTGGCCGGCGACGACCTGGAGGCGTTCGTCGTCTTCTCCTCCGGCGCGAGCGTCTGGGGCGGCGGCGGCCAGGCCGCCTACGCCGCCGGCAACGCCTACCTGGACGCGCTGTGCCGGCAGCGGCACGAGCGCGGGCAGGCCGCGCTGGCCGTCTCCTGGGGCGGCTGGGAGGGCAGCGGCATGGCCACCGCCGACGCGGTCGCCCAGCTCGCCCGGCGCGGCCTGCGCCCGATGCCTCCGCAGCTCGCCCTGGCCGCGCTCGATGCGGCGATGGTCGAGCCGGAACCCCACCTCACCGTCGCCGACATCGACTGGGAGCGGTTCGCGCCGAGCTACACCGCCGCCCGCCCGCGACCGCTCGTCGACGAGATCCCGGAGGCCCGCCCCGCGCCCGAGGCGGACCGGCCGGGCGGCGCCGACGGCGAGACGGGCGAGTTCGCCGCCCGGCTGACCGCGCTGCCGGCCGGCGAGCGCAGGCGGTTCCTCCAGGACCTGGTGCGCAACCTGGCCGCCGACACGCTCGGGCACACCGGCGTCGAGGAGATCGCGCCCAACCGCGCCTTCCGGGAACTGGGCTTCGACTCGGTGACCGCTGTCGACGTCCGCAACAAGCTGCGCGCCGCCACCGGTCTCCAGCTGCCCACCACGCTCATCTTCGACTACCCGACCCCGGCGCTGCTCGCCGAGCACCTGCGCGCCGAGCTGCTCGGCGAGGCGCCGGCCGAGACCGTGGTGACGGCCGCCGACGGCGCCGACGAGCCGATCGCCATCGTGGGCATGAGCTGCCGGTACGCCGGTGGCGTACGCACTCCCGAAGAGCTGTGGGAGCTGGTGGTCAACGGCGTCGACGCGGTCGACGGGTTCCCCGACGACCGCGGCTGGGACCTCGACGCGCTCTACGACCCGGACCCGGACGCGCTCGGCGCCTCCTACGTCCGGGAGGGCGCGTTCATCTACGACGCCGGTGACTTCGACGCCGGGTTCTTCAGCATCAGCCCGCGCGAGGCGCTCGCCATGGACCCGCAGCAGCGGATTCTGCTGGAGACGTCCTGGGAGGCGATCGAGCGCGGCGGGATCAACCCGCAGACGCTGGCCCGCAGCCGGACCGGGGTCTTCGTCGGCACCTCGTTCCAGGGCTACGGCATGGGCGCCCACCTGGGCCTCGGTGCCACCGAGGGCTTCTTCCTGGCCGGCACCGGCACCGCCGCCGTCTCCGGCCGGGTGGCCTACGGCCTCGGGCTGGAAGGCCCGGCCGTCACCGTGGACACCGCCTGCTCCTCGTCGCTGGTGGCGCTGCACCTGGGCGCCCAGGCGCTGCGGCAGGGCGAGTGCGACCTGGCGCTTGCCGGGGGCGTCGCCGTGCTGCCCACCCCGACCTCGTTCACCGAGTTCAGCCGCCAGCGCGGCCTGGCCCCGGACGGCCGCTGCAAGCCGTTCGCGGCGGCGGCCGACGGCACCGGCTGGGGTGAGGGCGCGGGCGTGGTCCTGCTGGAGCGTCTCTCCGACGCGATCCGTAACGGGCATCCGGTGCTCGCCGTGGTCGCCGCCACCGCCACCAACCAGGACGGCGCCTCCAACGGCCTCACCGCCCCCAACGGCCCCTCCCAGCAGCGGGTCATCGCGCAGACGCTGGCCAACGCCGGCCTGGAGCCGGCCGATGTCGACCTCGTCGAGGCGCACGGCACCGGCACCACGCTCGGCGACCCGATCGAGGCCCAGGCGATCATCGCGACGTACGGGCAGAACCGGCCGGACGACCGGCCGCTCTGGCTCGGCTCGGTCAAGTCCAACATCGGGCACACCCAGTCCGCGGCCGGCGTGGCCGGTGTGATCAAGGCGGTGATGGCCGTCCGGAACGGCGTGCTGCCGCCGAGCCTGCACGTCGACGAGCCCACCCCGCACGTCGACTGGGCACGCGGCGCGGTCCGGCTGCTGACCGAGGGACGGCCGTGGCCGTCCACCGGCGGCCCGCGCCGGGCCGGCATCTCGTCGTTCGGCGGCACCGGCACCAACGCGCACGCCATCGTCGAGCAGGCCCCGGAACCCGCCGCCACCGACTCCGGCGCGCCGGAGTCGGCGACGCCGCCGGCCTGGCTGCTCTCCGGTCGCACCGAGGAGGCCCTGCGGGAGCAGGCCGACCGGCTGCGCCGGCACCTCGCCGACCGGCCCGACGCCGGGCCCGGCCCGGTCGCCTGGTCGCTGGCCACCACCCGGGCCGCCTTCGAGCACCGGGCGGTGCTGTTCGGCGCCGGCCGGGACGACCTGCTGGCCCGGCTGGACGACGTGATCGCCGCCCGCCCCTGCGCCGACGTGGTCACCGGCACGGTGACCACCGGCGAGACCGTGTTCGTCTATCCGGGGCAGGGCAGCCAGTGGATCGGCATGGCCGCCACGCTGATGGACACCGCGCCGGTGTTCGCCGACGCGATCGACGAGTGCGCCCTGGCGCTCGCGCCGCACCTCGACTGGTCGCTGCAGGACGTCCTGCGCGACCGGCCCGACGCCGCCCCGCTGGAGCGGGTCGACGTCGTCCAGCCGGTGCTGTTCGCCGTGATGGTGGCGCTCACCCGGCTCTGGGAGTCGTGGGGCGTGGTGCCGGACGCCGTGGTCGGCCACTCGCAGGGCGAGATCGTCGCCGCCCACGTGGCCGGCGGGCTCAGCCTCGACGACGCCGCCCGGATCGTCGCGGTGCGCAGCAAGCTCGTCGGCGCGGTCGCCGGCACCGGCGGCATGGTCTCGGTGTGGCTGGGCGCCGGCCCGGTCGAGGAGCGGCTCGCCGTCCACCCCGACCTGTCGATCGCCGCGGTCAACGGTCCGGAGACCACTGTGGTGGCCGGTCCGGCCGACAGCCTGGACCGCTTCGCCGACGCCTGCGCCGCGGACGGTGTACGGGTCAAGCGGATCGCGGTCGACTACGCCTCGCACAGCCCGCAGATGGACGGGTTGCGCGACGAGCTGACCGCCGCGCTCGCCCCGGTGCGCCCCGGCCCCGGCCGCATCCCGATGTGGTCCACGGTGGACGGCGGCTGGGTCGACACCGCCACGATGGACGCCGACTACTGGTTCCGCAACCTGCGCCGGCCGGTGCTCTTCGATGCCGCCGTGCGCGCCCTGGCCGCCGACGGTTACCACTTCTTCGTCGAGGTCAGCGCCCACCCGGTGCTCGCCATGGCGGTCCGTGCGACCCTCGACGAGGCCGACCCGGGCAGCCGCACGGCGGTCGTCGGCACGTTGCGCCGCGACGAGGGCGACCTGGCCCGGGTGCTGCGCTCGGCCGCCGAGCTGCACGCCCACGGCGGCACTGTCGACTGGTCGGCCGCGCTGGCCGGGCACGCCGCGCCGGTCGTGCCGCTGCCCACGTACGCGTTCCAGCGCAGCCGCTACTGGCTCACCCCGGCGCGTACCGCCGCGGCCGGTGACCTGAGCGGTGCCGGGCTGACCGACGCCGGCCACCCGCTCCTCGGCGCCGCCGTCGCGCTGGCCGACGGCGACGGGCTGGTGCTGACCGGCCGGCTCAGCGCCGGCGACCAGCGCTGGCTGGGCGACCACGCGGTGCTCGGCACCGTGCTGCTGCCCGGCACCGCGTTCGTCGAGCTGGCGTTGCAGGCCGGCCTGCGGGTCGGCGCCGCGGCGCTGGACGAGTTGACGCTGGAGGCGCCGCTGGTGCTCACCGAGCGGCAGGCGGTCCGGATCCAGGTCGTGGTCAGCCCGCCCGGGGAGGCCGGCCGCCGCACCGTCGCGGTCTACGCCCGACCGGACACCGACACCGGCGACGGCGTGGGGTGGACCCGGTACGCCAGCGCGACGCTGGCGCCGACCGCCGACGAGCCCGACTTCGACCTGCGGCAGTGGCCGCCGGCCGGGGCGCAGGCGGTGGACACGACCGGGTTCTACGACGACCTGACCGAGCGCGGCTACGGCTACGGCCCCGCGTTCCAGGGCCTGCGCGCCATGTGGAAGCGCGACGGCGAGGTCTTCGCCGAGGTCGCGCTGCCCGAGGACGACGGGGACGACGCGGGCGCCTACGGCGTGCACCCGGCGCTGCTGGACGCCGCCCTGCACGGCATCGGCCTGCTGCGCTCGCTGCACCCGGCCGCCGGCGGCGCCGGACCGCAGGGCGCCGAGCTGCCGTTCTCCTTCAGTGGCGTACGCCTCTGGGCCACCGGCGCGGACACCGTCCGGGTCCGGCTCGGCCTCTCCGAGCAGAACGGCATCGTGGTGCGGATCGCCGACGCGGCGGGCGCCCCGGTCGTCGCGGTCGACGCGCTCGCGGCCCGGCCGCTGCCGGCCTCGTTCGGCGCCTCCGGCCCGGCCCGGCCGACCACCCTCTACGAGCTGGACTGGAGCGACCTCGCGGTCACCCCGACCGATCCGGGCCACTGGTTGGTCGTCGGCGACGCCCCGCTGGCCGACCAGGTGCGCGCGGCCGGCGGGCGGGTCACCACCTGCGCCACGTTCGACGACGTCCCCGGCCACTTCGACGGCGCCGACGATCCGGCCGTGGTGGTGGTCGCGCTGTCCGCGACCGACGACGACGGCGACGTCGTCGACCGGGCGGCAGGCTGCGTGCACGAGGCCCTGGCGCTGGCCCAGCGGTGGATCGGCGACGACCGGTTCGAACCGGCGCGCCTGCTCGTGGTCTCCCGGGGCGCGGTCGCCGCGAAGCCCGCGCTCGCCCCGGCGGCGGCCCGGGGGCTGCTGCGCTCGGCCCAGTCCGAGCACCCGAACCGTTTTGTCCTGCTCGACCTGGGCGCGGATGCCGACCTCGCGCCGCTGCCCGCCGCGGTGTGCTCGGGCGAGCCGCAGTTGGCCGCCGCGGCCGGCCGGGTCCGCGCGGCCCGCCTGGTGCGCGTCGCGCCGGCCGACGGCGACAGCGCCCCGGCCTTCGGGCCGCACGGCACCGTCCTGGTCACCGGCGGCACCGGCACGCTGGGCAGCGCGCTGGTGCGACACCTGGCGGGCGTGCACGGCGTACGCCACTTCCTGGTCACCAGCCGCAGCGGGGCCGACGCTCCGGGCGCCGCGGACCTGGTCGCCGACGTCGCCGCCCTGGGGGCGGAGGCGACGGTGGTGGCCTGCGACGCGGCCGACCGGGACCGGCTGGCCGAGGTGCTGGCCGCGGTCCCGGCCGACCGGCCGCTCACCGGCGTGGTGCACGCGGTGGGCGTCCTGGACGACGGGGTGATCGCGGCGCTCGATCCCGGCCGGGTCGACCTGGTGATGCGCGGCAAGGCCCGGGGCGCGACGAACCTGCACGACCTCACCCGTGACCTCGACCTCACCGCGTTCGTGCTGTTCTCCTCGGCCGCCGGCACGTTCGGCGGGGCCGGGCAGGGCAACTACGCCGCCGCCAACGCGTTCCTCGACGCGCTGGCGCAGCGCCGGCGGGCGGACGGACTGGTGGCCAAGTCGCTGCCGTGGGGCCCCTGGGCGCAGCCGACCGGGATGACTGGCGCGCTGACCGAACTCGACGTGCGCCGGGTCGAGCGGACCGGCCTGCGGCCGATGGAGACGGCGTACGGCATGACGCTGTTCGACGCGGCGGTGCGGCACCCCGCACCGGTGGTGGTGCCGCTGCTGTTCGCCCAGGGCGCGTTGAGCGCGGCCACCGGGCCGCTGCTGCACCTGCTGCGCTCGCTGGTGCGCACCCCGGTGCGCTCCGCGGCCGGCCGCCCGGCCGGGAGTGACGGCCCGCCGTTGCGTGAGCGGCTGATCGAGCTGCCCGACGAGGAGCGGCAGCGTGTCGTGCTCGACTTCGTCCGGACCCACGTTGCGGTCGTGCTCGGCTATCCGTCCGGCGGCGAGGTGCGCTCCGAACGGGGCTTCCTCGACCTCGGCATGGACTCCCTGACCGGCATCGAGCTGCGCAACCGGATCGCCGGCGTCACCGGCCTGCGGCTGCCCGCCACGTTGGTCTTCGACCACCCCACCCCGATGGCGCTGGCCCAGCACCTGCGGCTGGCGCTCGTGCCGCCCGTCAAGCCGGCCGCCGAGGTCGCCCTGGAGGAGCTGGACCGGTTGGAGGCCGTGCTGGACGCGGTCGAGCCCGGTGACGACGCGCATGCACGGGTCAAGCGGAGGTTGCGCTCGCTCGTCGCCCGCCTGAACGGCGGGACCGAGGACACGGACGGCGAGCAGGACCTCGAGTCGGCGACGGCGGAGGAGCTCTTCGAGTTCCTCGACCGCGCGGTGTGAGCGACGGAGAGAGGCGCCATGACAGACCAGAACAAGCTCCTGGAATATTTGAAGCGGGCCACTGTCGACCTTCGGGACACGCGCGAGCAACTGCGGGCCGTCGAGGACCGGGCCCGGGAGCCGATCGCGATCGTGGCGATGGGCTGCCGCTACCCCGGCGAGGTGGCCAGCGCCGAGGACCTGTGGCACCTGGTGGCGGCCGACGGCGACGCGATCGGCGTGCTGCCGTCCGACCGGGGTTGGGACGTCGACGCCCTCACCGCCGCCGCGGGCGGGCCGCGCAAGGGCGGTTTCCTCAGCGGCGCCGGTGACTTCGACGCCCAGCTCTTCGGCGTCTCACCACGCGAGGCGCTGGTGATGGACCCGCAGCAGCGGCTCATGCTCCAGGTCGCCTGGGAGGCGCTGGAGCACGCCGGCATCGACCACACGCTGCTGCGCGGGAGCCGTACCGGGGTCTTCGTCGGCGCCATGTACCACGACTACGGGGCGCTCGTCGGCACCGCCGGTGACCACGCCGAGAGCTACCTGGCGACCGGCAACGCCGGCAGTGCCATCTCCGGCCGGGTCTCCTACACCTTCGGCTTCGAGGGGCCCGCCGTCACTGTCGACACCGCGTGCTCGTCGTCGCTCGTCGCGGTCCACCTGGCCGCGCAGTCGCTGCGCCAGGGGGAGTGCACGCTCGCGCTGGCCGGCGGCGTCACCGTGATGGCCACGCCGTCGGTGCTGACCGGCTTCACCGTCGACAGCGGCCTCGCCGCCGACGGGCGCTGCAAGTCGTTCGCCGCGTCGGCCGACGGCACCGCCTGGTCGGAGGGCGCGGGGCTGCTCGTGCTGGAGCGGCTGAGCGACGCGCGGCGCAACGGGCACCCGGTGCTGGCCCTGGTGCGCGGCAGCGCGGTCAACCAGGACGGCGCGTCGAGCGGGTTGACCGCTCCCAACGGCCCGTCCCAGCAGCGGGTGATCGCGCAGGCGCTGGCCGGCGCCGACCTCGGGCCGGGTGACGTGGACGTGGTCGAGGCGCACGGCACCGGCACCACGCTCGGCGACCCGATCGAGGCGCAGGCGCTGCTGGCCGCCTACGGGCGGAACCGGCCGCCGGACCGCCCGCTGTGGCTCGGGTCGGTGAAGTCGAACCTGGGTCACACCCAGGCCGCCGCCGGGGTGGCCGGGATCATCAAGATGGTCATGGCGTTGCGGCACGGGCTGCTGCCGCGCACCCTGCACGTGGACGAGCCGACACCGCACGTCGACTGGTCGGCCGGCGAGATGCGCCTGCTGACCGAGCCGGTGCCCTGGTCGCGCTTCGGCAGTGCCCGGCGCGCCGGCGTCTCGTCGTTCGGAGTGAGCGGCACCAACGCGCACGTCATCGTCGAGGAGGCACCCGCCGCGCCGCCCGCGACCCGCGAACCGGCCGCCGCGCCGGCCACCGTGCCGTTGCTGCTATCGGCCGGCTCCGCGACCGCGCTGCGCGAGCAGGCGGAACGCCTGCGCGCGCGGCTCGCCGCCGATCCCAACGTGCCGCTGCTCGACGTCGGCTACTCGCTCGCCAGCGGCCGCACCCTGCTGGACGAACGCGCGGTCGTGCTGGCCGGTGACCACTGCCGGGCGACCGCGAGCCTGACCGCCGTCGCCCAGGGCACTGTCGACCCCGCGGTGATCACCGGGACGGCCCGACCGGGCCGGCTGGCCGTGCTCTTCACCGGCCAGGGCGCCCAGCGCCTCGGCATGGGTGCCGAGCTGCGCGCCGGGTTCCCGGTGTTCGCGGCGGCGTTCGACGAGATCTGCGACCGCTTCGACGCGGTGCTGGACCGGCCGCTGCGGGAGGTGATCGACGCCGACGCCGACGCCCTCCAGCAGACCGCGTACACCCAGGCCGGCCTGTTCGCCCTCGAGGTGGCGCTGTACCGGCTCGTGGAGAGCTGGGGCGTCGTCCCGGACGCGTTGCTCGGCCATTCGATCGGCGAGCTGGCGGCCGCCCACGTGGCCGGGGTGCTGTCGCTCGACGACGCCTGCGCCCTGGTGGCCGCGCGCGGCCGGTTGATGCAGCAGTTGCCGCCCGGCGGCGCGATGCTCGCGGTCGACGCCACCGAGGACGAGGCGACCGCCGAGCTGGCCGACTTCGCCGGCCGGCTGGACGTGGCGGCGGTGAACGGGCGGGCCCAGGTGGTGGTGTCCGGCGACGAGGACGCGGTGTTCGAGCTGGCCGCCCGCTGGACCGCGCAGGGCCGGCGCAACAACCTGCTGCGCGTCTCGCACGCGTTCCACTCGGTCCGGATGGATCCGATGCTCGACGAGTTCCGGGCGGTGGCGGAGAGCCTGACGTACGCCGCGCCGCGGATCCCGGTCGTGTCCAACGTGACGGGTGCGGTCGCCGAGCGGCTGGACGCCGAGCACTGGGTCCGGCACGCCCGCCGGGCCGTCCGGTTCGCCGACGGGGTGGCCGGCCTGGAGGCGGCGGGCGTGACTCGCTTCCTCGAACTCGGGCCGCACCCGGTGCTGACCGCGCTGACCCGGCACTCGCTCACCGAGACCGCCGACGCCCCGGCGGTGATCGCGCCGGCGCTGCGGCAGGGCCACGGCGAGACCGCCACCCTGCTGGCCGCGCTCGCCGAGCTGCACGTGGCGGGTCAGCCCGTCGACTGGGCCGCGGTCTACCGGGTGTGGGGCGGCACCCGCGTCGTGCTGCCCACCTATCCGTTCGCGCGGGACCGCTACTGGCCGGTCCCCGCGCCGCAGCGCGCCGAGGTCACCGGCGCCGGCGCGTTCTGGGCGGCGGTCGACGACGACGACGTTCCACGGTTCACCGGGCTGCTCGGCGTCACGCCGGACACCCGGGTGACCGAACTGCTCCCGGCCCTGTCCGCCTGGCGCGGGCAGGCCGCCGAGCAGGCGGCCACCGACTCCTGGCGCTACCGGATCGAGTGGCGGCCGGCGCATCCGACGCCGGCCCGGCTGACCGGCACCTGGCTGGTGGTGACGCCGGGCGACGACGACGAGGTGGTCAGCGACGTGGCCGGCGCGCTGAAGGCCGGCGGCGCCGAGTCCCGGGTGGTCATGCTCACCGGTGACCGGGTGGCGGTGGCGGAGGGCCTGCGGCCCTACCGGTCGGCCGGGCTGGCCGGCGTCGCCTGCCTGCCCGCGGGCGCGGGCGCGGCGTGGCTGCTGAGCGTCACCCAGGCCCTGCACGACCTGGACTGGAACGTGCCGCTGTGGTGCCTGACCCAGGACGCGGCGACCGGTGACGACCCGCACCGCGACCTGGTCTGGGGGCTCGGCCGGGTCGCCGCCCTGGAGTTCCCGCGGTGGTGGGGCGGCCTCGCCGACCTGCCCGCCGAACTCGACGTGCTCGCCGCCCGGCACCTGGTGAGCGTGCTCGCCGGCGGCCGGGAGGACCAGGTCGCGGTCCGTGCGTCCGGGGTGACCGCGCGCCGGCTGGTCCGGGCGCCGGCCCGGCCGCGCACCGGGACCGGCTGGACGCCGACCGGCACCGTGCTGCTGACCGGCGGCGCCGGCGCGCTCGGCGGACACGTGGCCCGCTGGCTGGCCGACCGGGGCGCGCCGCACCTGCTGCTCGCGGGACGCCGGGGCGCGGACACCCCGGGCGTGCCGGAGCTGGTTCGCGACCTGACGGACCGTGGCGCGCGGGTCACGGTCGCGGCCTGCGACGTGACCGACCGGGACGCGGTGACCGCGCTGCTCGACGCCGTGCCGGCGGAGCATCCGCTCTCCGCGGTGGTGCACGCGGCCGGCAGCGGCACGGTGTGCCCGATCACCGAACTCACCCCGGACGTCCTGGCCGACGCGATGCGCGCCAAGGTCGTCGGCGCGGAGGTGCTCGACGAGGTGCTCGCCGACACGCCGCTCGACGCGTTCGTCGTGTTCGGTTCGATCGCCGGGGTGTGGGGTGCGGGCGGGCAGGGCGCATACTCCGCGGCCAACGCCCACCTCGACGGGCTGGTCCGGCGGCGGCGCGGCCGCGGCCGGCCGGGCACCTCGGTGAGCTGGGGTCCGTGGGCCGGCGCCGGGATGGCGGCCGGGGACGGGGCCGACGCGTACCTCCAGCGGCGCGGCCTGCCCCCGATGGACAGTGGCCTCGCGGTGGCGGCGCTGGCCGCGGCGGTCGGCGGCGACGACGGGTGCGTGGTCGTGGCCGACGTCGACTGGGGCCGCTTCGCCCCGGCGTTCACCGCGCTGCGGCCCCAGCCGTTGCTCACCGAGCTGGCCGACGCCGGCCCCGGTGCGGCGGCCGAGCCCGACGGCAGGGACGGCGAACGGGACCGGCTCACCGCACTGCCCGCCACCGAGCGCCCGGCGGCCGTCCTGGACCTGGTGCAGCGGCACGCCGCGGCCGTGCTCGGCTATGCCCAACCGGCCACCCTGCGGGTCGACCGCGCGCTGCGCGACCTCGGCATGGACTCGGTGACCGCGGTCGAGCTGCGGGACCGGCTCGGCCGGGCGGTGGGCGAGCGGCTGGCCGCCACCGTCGCGTTCGACCACCCGAGCGTCCGCGCGCTCGCCGAGCACCTGGAGACGCTGCTGTTCGGCGGCCGGGCCGAGGACGACGACGACACCCGTATCCGGCGGGCGCTGCAACTGATCCCACTGTCGCGACTGCGCGGCGCCGGCCTGCTCGACACGCTGCTGAGCCTGGCCGAGCCGGAACCGGGCGCCGACCCGCTCGCGCCGACCACCGACGAGATCGACGACCTGGACGGCGAGGACCTGCTGCGGCTGGCGCTCGGCGGACGGGCCTCCTGAACCACCCCGACGCGACGACCCCGCTGGAGTTCAAGATGGCTTCGACCGAAGACTACGTGGCCGCGCTGCGGTCGTCGTTGAAGGAGACCGAGCGGCTGCGCACGGTGAACCGGGCGCTGGCCGAGGCCGCCACCGAGCCGATCGCGATCGTCGGGATGGCCTGCCGGTTCCCCGGCGCCGACTCGCCGGAGGCGCTGTGGCGGCTGGTCGACGGCGGCGGCGACGCGATCACCGGCTTCCCGGACGACCGGGGCTGGACGGTGGACCCGGACGGGCCGGGGTACGCGGCGCGGGGCGGCTTCCTCGCCGGCGGCGCCGACTTCGACGCCGAGTTCTTCGACATCTCCCCGCGCGAGGCGCTGGCCATGGACCCGCAGCAGCGGCTGCTGCTGGAGACGTCGTGGGAGGCGATCGAGCGGGCCGGGATCGACGCCGACGGCCTGCGGGGCACCCGCACCGGGGTGTTCGTGGGCGCGGCCACCTCCGGCTACAACTACCTGCTGGCGGACGAGCCGGCGGCGGAGGGGCACGCGCTGACCGGCAGCGCCACCAGCGTGCTCTCCGGCCGGGTCGCCTACACCCTCGGGCTGGAGGGCCCGGCGGTCACCGTCGACACCGCCTGCTCGTCGGCGCTGGTCGCCTGTCACCTCGCGGCGCAGGCGCTGCGTCGGGGGGACTGTGTGACCGCGCTCGCGGCCGGCGTCACCGTGCTCGTGTCGCCCGAGGTGTTCGGGGAGTTCGCCCGACAGGACGGTCTGGCCTCGGACGGGCGGTGCAAGCCGTTCGCGGCGGCCGCCGACGGCACCGGCTGGGCCGAGGGCGTCGGCGTCCTGGTGCTGGAACGGCTCTCCGAGGCGCAGCGGCTCGGCCGGCGGGTCCTCGCCGTGCTGCGCGGCAGCGCGGTGAACTCCGACGGGGCCAGCAACGGCCTGACCGCGCCCAGCGGTCCGGCCCAGCGCCGGGTGATCCGGCAGGCGCTGGCCGGGGCGGACCTGACGCCCGCCGACGTGGACGCGGTCGAGGCGCACGGCACCGGCACCCGGCTCGGCGACCCGATCGAGGCCGAGGCGCTGCTGGCGACCTACGGCCACGGTCGGCCGGCGGACGATCCGCTGTGGATCGGCTCGGTGAAGTCGAACATCGGGCACACCCAGGCGGCGGCCGGCGTCGCTGGCGTCATCAAGATGGTGATGGCGATCCGGCACGGCCGGCTGCCGCGAACCCTGCACGTGGACGAGCCGACGCCGTACGTCGACTGGAGCGCCGGCGGCGTCGCCGTCCTCACCGACCCGGTCGACTGGCCCCGGCGGGAGCGCCCGCGCCGGGCCGGCGTCTCGTCGTTCGGGGTGAGCGGCACCAACGCCCACGTGATCCTGGAGCAGGCGCCGGCGCCGGCGGCCGTCGAGCCGGTCGGGGCGGCCACCGGCCCGGTCCCGTGGATCGTCTCCGGGCGCACCGCGGCCGGCCTGCGCGCGCAGGCCGAACGGCTGCGGGTGTTCGCCGCCGAGGACCACGACCGGCACGCGGTCGCCCGGGCGCTGACCGGCACCCGATCGGCCATGGAGCACCGGGCCGTCGTGCTGGCGGGTCCGGAGGGGGCCGCCGGGCTGGCCGCGGTCCGGGACGGGCACGCCGCGCCTGGGGTGGTCCGGGGCACGGTCAGCGCGGGCAAGCTCGCGTTCCTGTTCACCGGTCAGGGCGGCCAGCGGATGGGGATGGGCCGGGAACTGCACGCGACCTACCCGGTCTTCGCCGAGGCGTTCGACGACGTCTGCGCCCGCTTCGACGCCCACCTGGACCGCCCGCTGCGCGACGTGGTGTGGCACGACGCGGAGCTGCTCGACCGGACCGGTTACACCCAGGCCGGGCTGTTCGCGGTCGAGGTCGCGCTGTTCCGGCTGGTCGAGTCGTGGGGCGTCGTGCCGGACGTGCTGCTCGGTCACTCGATCGGCGAGCTGACCGCGGCGTACGTGGCCGGGGTGCTCCCGCTCGACGACGCGGTCACGCTCGTCGCGGCCCGGGGCCGGCTGATGCAGGAGCTTCCCGCCGGCGGCGCCATGCTGTCGGTGCGTCTCGGCGAGGCGGAGGTCGCCGCGGCGCTGCCGGACGGTCTCGACATCGCCGCGGTGAACGGCCCGGAGTCGGTGGTGGTCTCCGGCGACGCCGAGGCGGTCGCCGCGTTCGCGGCGAGCTGTGCCCGGGACGGGATCAAGACCCAGCGGCTGCGTGTCTCGCACGCGTTCCACTCGGCCCGGATGACGCCGATGCTGGACGCGTTCCGGGCGGTGGCGGCCGGGCTCAGCTATGCCCCGCCCCGCATCCCGATCGTGTCCAACCTGACCGGAGCGGTGGTCGACGGGTACGACGCCGACACCTGGGTGCGGCACGTGCGGCGCACGGTCCGCTTCCACGACGGCGTGCAGGCGCTCGCCGAGCTGGGCGTCCGCCGCTATCTGGAACTCGGCCCGGACGGCGTGCTCACCGGCATGGCCCAGCTCGGCCCGGACGGGACCGCCCAACCCGGGGACCTGGCCCCGCCGGTGCGGGTGGCCGCCCTGCGCCGCGAGCGGCCCGAGCCCGAGACGCTGTTGGAGGCGGTCGGGGCGCTGTTCACCGTCGGCGTCGGGGTGGACTGGGCGGCGGTCGTCGGCCGCGACGTCGGCTCGCCCGCGGAACTGCCCACCTACGCGTTCCAGCGGGACCGCTACTGGCCGGCGCACCGCGCCCCGGCCGCCGACGACTGGCGCTACCGGGTGGTGTGGACGCCCGTCACCCCCACGCCGGTGCCCCGCCCGGGTGCCCGGCTGGTCTTGGTGCCCGAGGGCGTCGCGGCCGAGGACGTGGTGGCCGCGCTCGGCGACGACGTCACGGTCCTGACCCTGACGGCCGCCGACCTCGACCGGGCGGCCCTGACCGCGCGCCTGGCCGCGACCGGCCGGGACTTCGCTACGGTCGTCTCGCTGGCCGGGCTGGCCGACGAGCCGATGCCCGACGGCGTGGTGGCACGCGGCGCGGCGCTGACGCTCACCGTGCTCCAGGCGCTCGGCGACGCCGACGTCGGCGCACCGCTGTGGACGATCACCCGGGACGTGTCCGAGCACCCGTTCGCGGCCCAGGTGTGGGGGATCGGCCGGGTGGCCGCGCTCGAACACCCGGACCGGTGGGGCGGCCTGATCGCCCTGCCCGCCGACGTCGACGCGACGGCGCTGCGCCACCTGGCCGACGTGCTGGCCGACGGCGGCGAGGACCAGGTGGCGATCCGGCCGACCGGGGTGAGCGCCCGCCGCCTCGTCCGCGCCGCCCCGCCGGTCGCCGCCGCGCCCGTCGTGGCCTCGCCGGTCGGCGGCGACGCCACCGTGCGCGGGAGCGGCGACGCCACCGTGCTCGTCACCGGCGGCACCGGAGCGTTGGGCGCGCACGTCGCGCGGATGCTGGCCGACCGTGGTACCCGGCACGTCGTGCTGACCGGCCGGCGCGGGGCCGACGCCCCCGGCATGGCCGGCCTCGTCGAGGAACTGGCCGGTCGCGGCACCACCGTCACGGTCACCGCCTGCGACGTCGGCGACCGGGACGCCGTCGCCGCGCTGCTCGCCGACATCCCGGACCTGAAGGGGGTGGTGCACGCGGCCGGGGCCGGGGAGTTCGGCACGCTGGCCGACACCGACCTCGACGCGTTCGCCGCGACCCTGCGGGCCAAGGTGGCCGGCGCCGGGCACCTCGACGAGCTCACCGCCGACCTCGACTTCTTCGTCGTGTTCAGCTCCGTGGCCGGGGTCTGGGGCAGCGGACAGCAGGGCGCGTACGCGGCCGCCAACGCGTTCCTCGACGCCCTCGTCCAGCGGCGTCGGGCCGCCGGCCGGCCGGGCCTGGCGCTCGCCTGGGGCCCGTGGGCCGGCGCGGGCATGGCCGGTGACGCGAGCACCCAGGACTACCTGCGCCGGCGAGGGCTGCGGGCGATGGAGCCGGCGCGGGCCGTGGCCGTCCTGGCCGCCGCGCTCGACGGCGACGGCGGATGCCTGGCCGTCGCCGACGTCGACTGGCCGACCTTCGCCCCCGCTTTCACCGCGTCCCGCCCGCAGCCGCTGCTCGCGCTGCTGCCGGAGGCGGTCGGCCCGGCCGCCGACGTGCGCCCCGGCGGCGACCCGCCGGCGTTCGCGGTCACCCTGCGCGGGCTGCCCGTCGCCGACCGGGAGCGCGCGCTGCGCACCCTGGTCCGCGAACAGGTGGCGGTGGTCCTCGGGCACCGCGACGTGGGCGGCGTGGACGTGCGGATGCCGTTCAAGAAGCTCGGCTTCGACTCGCTGACCGCGGTCGAGCTGCGCAACCGGCTCGGCGCCGAGACCGGCCTGACGTTGCCGGCCACGCTCGTCTTCGACCACCCCACCCCGGTGGCGCTGGCCGGTCGGCTGCGCGAGCTGCTGGCCGGGGAGTCCGTCCCCGCTCCGAGCGTGGAGCCGGTCACCCGGAGCGGGCCGGACGAGCCGATCGCCATCGTGGGCATGGCCTGCCGCTATCCGGGCGACGCGGACAGCCCCGAGGCGCTGTGGCGGCTGGTCGACGGCGACGGCGACGGCCTCACCCCGTTCCCGGCCGATCGCGGCTGGGACCCGGCGTCGCTCGACGACCCGGACGCCCGGGGCGGCTTCCTGCGTGACGTCACCGGGTTCGACGCCGACCTGTTCGCCGTCTCGCCGCGCGAGGCGCTCGCCATGGACCCGCAGCAGCGGATGCTGCTGGAGGTGGTCTGGGAGACCTTCGAACGGGCCGGGATGGACCCCCGCTCCACCGCCGGCACCCGCACCGGCGTGTTCATGGGCACCAGCGGCCAGGACTACCTCGGCCTGCTCGCCGTCGCCGGCGAGGAGACCGACGGGCACCAGGGCACCGGCAACGCGGCCGCGGTGCTGTCCGGCCGGGTCGCCTACACGTACGGGCTGGAGGGTCCCACGCTGACCGTGGACACCGCCTGCTCCTCGTCGCTGGTGGCGCTGCACCTGGCCGTGCAGGCGCTGCGCAACGGCGAGTGCGCGACCGCGCTGGCCGGCGGCGTGACAGTGATGGCCACGCCCACCGCGTTCGTCGAGTTCCGCCGCCAGCTCGGCCTGGCCGCCGACGGGCGGTGCAAGCCGTACGCGGCGGCCGCCGACGGCACCGGGTGGGGCGAGGGCGCCGGGGTGCTGCTGCTCGAACGGCTCTCCGACGCGCGGCGTCACGGGCACCGGGTGCTGGCGCTGGTCCGGGGTACGGCGGTGAACTCCGACGGCGCCAGCAACGGCCTGACCGCGCCGAACGGCCCGGCGCAGCAGCGCGTGATCCGGCAGGCGCTGGCCGCCGCCGGGCTGCGACCGTCCGACGTGGACGTGGTGGAGGGGCACGGCACCGGCACCCGGCTCGGCGACCCGATCGAGGCGCAGGCGCTGCTGGCCACCTACGGCCAGGACCGCGCGCGGCCGCTCTGGCTGGGCTCGGTCAAGTCGAACATCGGGCACACCCAGGCCGCCGCCGGCGTCGCTGGAGTGATCAAGATGGTGCAGGCGATGCGGCACGACCGGCTGCCCCGCACGCTGCACGTGGACCAGCCGACGCCGCAGGTCGACTGGGCGTCCGGGGCGGTGCGGCTGCTCACCGAGCCGGTGCCGTGGACCCGTGCCGGGCACGCCCGGCGGGCCGGCGTCTCGTCGTTCGGCATGAGCGGCACCAACGCCCACGTGATCATCGAGGAGGCGCCGGAGGCGGCGGCCGTGCCGGGCACCCCGACTCCGGTCACCCCGTCCTGGCCGATCTCGGCGCGTACCGCGGTGGCGTTGCGCGCCCAGGCCGCCGCCCTGCGCGACGTCGAGGCCGAGCCGGCCGCGGTCGCCCGGGCGTTGGTGGCCGGGCGGGCGGCGCTGGAGCACCGGGCCGTGGTCGTGGGCGCGGACGCCGCCGGGCTCGCCGCCGTCGCGACCGGCGCCACCGCGACCAGCCTGGTCACCGGGGTACGGTCGGCGACCGCCGCCGAGGGCGGCGTCATCCTCGTCTTCCCCGGCCAGGGCGGCCAGTGGGCCGGCATGGCGGCCGACCTGCTGGACACCTGCCCGGTCTTCGCCGACCGGTTCGCCGAGTGCGAGGCGGCCCTGGCCGAGCACCTGGACTGGGCGGTCGGCGCCGCGTTGCGGAGCCGCGACGAGTCCTGGACGGAACGCTCCGACCTGCTGCAACCGGCGCTGTGGGCGGTGATGGTGTCGCTGGCCGCGGTGTGGGAGTGGCTCGGCGTCGACGTCGCCGGCGTGGTCGGGCACTCGCAGGGCGAGTTGGCCGCCGCCGTGGCCGCCGGGGCGCTGAGCCTCACCGACGGTGCCCGGATCTCGGTCGAGCGGGCCCGCATCCTGCTCCGGCTGGCCGGCCAGGGCGGCCTGCTGGCCGTGGGGACCGACGTCGAGCGCGCCGAGGCGCTGCGGGACGGCGTCGACGGCGCGGTGATCGGCGCGGTGAACGGCCCCCACCTGGTGGTGCTGTCGGCCGACTCGGCCGGCCTGGCGATCATCGAACAGCGCTGCGCCGCGCAGGGCCTCTGGTCGCGACGGGTGGCCATCGACTACGCCTCCCACTCGGGGCAGGTGGAGGCGGTCCGCGACGACCTGCGCGCGGCGTTCGGCACGGTCCGGCCGACGGCCGGCCGGGTCCCGTTCTACTCGACGGTCACCGGTGGCCTGCTCGACACCACCGCGCTCGACGCCGACTACTGGTACGACAACCTCCGCAACCCGGTCCGCTTCGACGAGGTCGTGCAGGGGCTCGTCGAGGCCGGGCACACCACGTTCGTCGAGGTGAGCCCGCACCCGGTGCTGGCCGCCGCGCTCCAGGACCGGGTCGACGCCGCCGGCGGCCTGGTGACCGGGACGCTGCGCCGCGACCACGACGGCTGGTCCCGGCTGCACCGGGCGGCGGCCGAGCTGTGGGTACGCGGCGCCACCGTGGACTGGTCCGTGCTCACCCCGCCCGGCCCGGTGGCCGACCTGCCCACCTACCGGTTCCAGCACGAGCGGTTCTGGCCGCGGGTGCGCGCGAGCGCCGGCGACGTTTCCGCGGCCGGGCTCGCCGCCGGCGACCACCCGTTGGTCGGCGCGGCGGTGACGCTCGCCGACGGCGACGGGCTCGTGCTCACCGCCCGGATCTCCGTGACCACCCACCCGTGGCTCGGCGACCACCGGGTGCTGGGCCGGATCGTCTTCCCCGGTACCGCGTTCGTCGAGCTGGCCGGTCAGGCCGGGCGGCTGGTCGGCGCCGGCGCGCTGCGGGAGCTGACCATCGCCGCGCCGTTGGTGCTGCCGCCGGCCGGGGACGTGTTGCTCCAGGCGCGGGTCGGCGGCCCGGAGAGCGACGGCGTCCGGACGGTACGTATCGCCGCCCGCGCCGGCGCCGACGGCCCGTGGGTGCGGCACGCCGACGGCCTGCTCGCCGACGACACCGCCGAGCCCGGCTTCGACCTGCGGGACTGGCCGCCGGCCGGCGCGGAACCGGCAGGCGTGGACGACACCTACCACCTCGCCGCCCACGCCGGCCTGGACTACGGGCCGGACTTCCGGGGCCTGCGGGCGGCGTGGCGGCACGGCGACGACGTGCTGGCCGAGGTCGAGCTGCCCGAGGGCGTGGACGTCGACTCCTACGCGGTGCACCCGGCCCTCTTCGACGCCGCCCTGCACGCGGCGGCGCTCGTCGGGGGCGGCGAGGGCGCGCGGTTGCCGTTCGCGTGGACCGGCGTGACCGTGTACGCGGCCGGCGCGCGGACGCTGCGGGTGCGGCTGCGCGCGGTCGGCGACGACGGCCTCGCGGTGCACCTGGCCGACGCGACAGGCACCCCGGTGGCCACCGTCGACCGGCTGGTGTTCCGCCCGGTCGCCGGCGACAGCCTGACCCGCGCCCCGCGACCGGACGACGCGCTGTTCCGCGTCGAGTGGGACGAGGCCCGTGCCGAGGGTAGCTCCGCCGGCCGGACCTACCTGGCCGTCGGCGACGTCACCGCGCCCGACCTGCCGCTGCTGGCCGCGATCGAGCCCGGTGCGCCCGCCGACCTCACCCGTCGCACGCTCGACGTGGTGCAGCGGTGGCTCGCCGGGGACGACGCCGCCCGGCTCGTGGTGCTCACCCGGGCCGCCACCCCGGCCGGCGGGCCGGTCGGCGATCCGTCCGCCGCGGCCGTGCTCGGCCTGCTCCGGTCGGCCCAGAACGAGCACCCGGGCCGGATCGTCCTGGTGGACACCGACGGGCTGCCGGAGTCGTGGGCGGTGGTGGCCGGCCCGCTGCCGGTCGACGAGGAGCCGCAGCTCGCGGTACGCGCCGGAGTCGTGCTCGTGCCGCGGCTGAGCCGGGCCCTGCCCGCCGCTCTCGTGCCCCCGGCCGACGGACCGTGGCGGTTGGAGGCCGGCACCGCCGGCACCCTCGACGGTCTCGAACTGCGCCCGTCCCCGGCGGCCTCGGCGCCGCTGGCCGACGGTCAGGTGCGGATCGCGGTGCGGGCCGCCGGCGTCAACTTCCGGGACGTCGCCATCTCGCTCGGCCTGACCGACCAGCAGGGCATGGGCACCGAGGCGGCCGGCGTGGTCACCGAGGTCGGCCCGGACGTCACCGACCTGGCTCCGGGCGACCGGGTGTTCGGCGCGATCGGCGGCGCGTTCGGGCCGGTCGTGGTGGCCGAGCGCGCGCTCGTGGCCCGGATCCCGGACGGCTGGAGCTTCGCCGAGGCGGCCTCGGTCACCACCGTCTACCTGACCGCCTGGTACGGCCTGCGCGACCGGGGCGGCCTGCGCGCGGGGGAGACGCTGCTGGTGCACGCCGCGGCGGGTGGGGTCGGGATGGCCGCGGTCGAGCTGGCCCAACTCTGGGGTGTCGAGGTCTTCGCCACCGCGAGCCCGGCCAAGTGGGACACGGTCCGCGAGCTGGGCGTGGCCGACGACCACCTGGCCTCCTCGCGCACACTCGACTTCGAGGGCTCCTTCCGGGCCGTGACCGGCGGCCGCGGCGTGGACATGGTCCTGCACTCGCTGACCGGCGAGTACACCGACGCGTCGCTGCGCCTGCTGACGCCGGGCGGCCGGCTGATGGACATGGGCAAGACCGACAAGCGTGACCCGCTGGAGGTGGCCGACCGCCACCCCGGCATCCGGTACGACGCGTTCGACCTGTTCGAGGCCGGTGCCGTGCGCATCGGAGAGCTGCTGCGCGAGGTGCTGCGCCTGTTCGACCAGGGCCGGCTGCGGATGCTGCCGATCACCGCCTGGGACGTCCGGGACGCGCCGGCCGCGTTCCGGCACATCAGCCGGGCCCGGCACGTCGGCAAGAACGTCTTCACCGTGCCCGCGCCGCTGGACCCGGCCGGCACGGTGCTGGTCACCGGCGGCACCGGCCAGCTCGGCGGCCTGCTGGCGGAGCACCTGGTGACCGCGTACGGGGTGCGGAACCTGCTGCTGACGAGCCGCCACGGCCCGGAGGCGTCGGGCGCCGCGGAGCTGACCGCGCGGCTGCGGGAGTCCGGCGCCACGGTCGACGTGGTCGCCTGCGACGTGGCCGACCGCGCCGCGCTCGCCGCGCTGCTCGACGGACGCCGGTTGACCGGTGTGGTGCACTGCGCCGGTGTGCTCGACGACGGGACGTTCGCCGCGCTGACGCCGGACCGGATCGACACCGTGTTCCGGTCCAAGGTCGACGCCGCGCGGCACCTGCACGAGCTGACCGTCGACCACGACCTGGCGATGTTCGTGCTCTACTCGTCGGTCGCGGCCACGTTCGGCTCGCCCGGGCAGGCGAACTACGCGGCGGCCAACAGCTACCTCGACGCGTTGGCCGCCCACCGCCGCGGGCTCGGCCTGCCGGCGGTGTCGCTGGCCTGGGGACTGTGGGCCCAGCCCAGCGGGATGACCGCGCACCTCGACGGCGCGAACCTGGACCGGGCGACCCGGGCCGGCGCCGCGCTGGACTCCGCGACCGGCCTGGCGTTGTTCGACGCGGCGCTCACCCTGCCCGGCGCGCACCTGGTGCTGTCCGCGCTGGACCGTTCCGGCTTCGGCGACGCGGTGCCCCCGCTGCTGCGCCGGCTGGTGCGTCCGGCCGTGCGCCGGGTCGCCCCGGCGGCGACCGCCGGGGCGGTGCCGCTGGCCGAGCGGCTGGCCCCGCGCCCCCCGGCCGAGCAGGACGCGATCCTGCTGGACCTGGTGGTCGCGCACGCCGCCGCCGTGCTGGGGCACCCGACCACCGACGCGGTGGGCGCGGAACGGGCGTTCAAGGACCTCGGCTTCGACTCGCTGACCGCGGTCGAGCTGCGCAACCGGCTCACCGCCGAGACCGGCGTCCGGCTGCCGGCGACCCTGATCTTCGACCATCCGACCCCGCTGGCCCTGGCCACCCGGGTCCGGACGCTGCTGCTGCCGGACCGGAGCAGCCCGGAGGTGGCGTTGCGGCGCGGCCTGGACGAGGTGGAGACGGCGCTGGGCGAGGTCGCCGCGCTCGACTCCAACGAGCGCTCCCGGCTGCGGATGCGCCTGGAGGTGCTGCTGGAGCGGGTGCGCGACGCCGGCGACGAGGCCACCGCCGGGACGGCCGGCGGCGACGACGACCTGGCGTCGGCCACCGCGGACGACATCTTCGCCCTCATCGACAGCGAACTCGGAACGTCCTGAGAGGACCCTCCACATGCCTGAGCAGACAGTCACGGAGCCCACCACCGCCGGGCGCATCGCCGCGCTGGACGCGCGGCACCGGCAGGTGGTGGAGACGGCCGAGGACCGGGCCCGGCAGAAGCAGCACCAGAAGGGCAAGCTGACCGCGCGCGAGCGGCTCGACCTGCTCTTCGACCCCGGATCCTTCGTGGAGCTCGACGAGTTCGTGCGGCACCGGTGCACCGACTACGGCATGGACGGCGACCGGCCGGACGGCGACGGGGTGATCACCGGCTACGGCACCGTCGACGGCCGGCAGGTGTGCGCGTTCTCCCAGGACTTCACGATCCTGGGCGGCAGCATGGGCGAGGCGTGCGGCGGCAAGGTCATGAAGCTCATGGACCTGGCCATGAAGATCGGCTGCCCGGTCGTCGGCATCAACGACTCCGGTGGCGCCCGGATCCAGGAGGGCGTGCTCTCGCTGGCGCACTACGCCGAGATCGGGCGGCGCAACGTGCTCGCCTCGGGCGTGATCCCGCAGATCTCACTGATCATGGGACCGTGTGCGGGCGGCGCGGTGTACTCGCCGGCGATGACCGACGTGACGGTGATGGTGCGCGACACGTCGTACATGTTCGTGACCGGCCCCGAGGTGGTCGCCGCGGTGATGGGGGAGCGCACCACCCGCGACGAGCTGGGCGGCGCGGAGACCAACAGCGAGGTCGCCGGCAACGTGCACCACGTGGCCGACGACGAGCCGGCCGCGATCGCCTGGGTCCGCGACCTGCTGGGCTACCTGCCCGGCAACAACCGCGAGGAGCCGCCGGTGTTCGCGCACACCGGCGCGCCGGAGGTCACCGAGCGCGACCGGCACCTCGACGGCATCATGCCGGACTCGGCGAACCGCACGTACGACATGGTCGAGCTGATCGAGCGGGTCGTCGACGAGGACTCGCTGCTGCCGTTCCAGGAGGCGTTCGCGCCGAACATCATCTGCGCGCTGGCCTCGGTCGAGGGGCGCTCGGTCGGCGTGGTGGCCAACCAGCCCGGGCACCTGGCCGGCGCGATCGACCTGGACGCGTCGGTCAAGGCGGCGCGCTTCGTGCGGATGTGCGACGCGTTCCGGATCCCGATCCTCACCCTGGTCGACGTGCCGGGCTACCTGCCCGGCGCGCAGCAGGAGCGGATGGGCATCATCAGGCACGGCGCCAAGCTGCTGTACGCGTACTCCGAGGCCACCGTCCCGCTGGTGACCGTGGTCGTCGGGAAGGCCTACGGCGGGGGTTACGCGGTGATGGGCTCCAAGCACCTGGGCGCCGACATCAACCTCGCCTGGCCGACCGCCAAGATCGCGGTGATGGGCGCCGGCGGGGCGGTGCTGATGCTCTACCGCAAGGCGCTGGCCACCGCCGAGGGCGCCGACCGCGAGCGCCTGCTGGCCAAGTACACCGAGGAGTACCGGCAACTGTTCGACTCGCCGTACATCGCGGCCGAGCGGGGCTACGTCGACCGGGTGATCCGTCCGTCGCAGACCCGCCTGGAGGTGGCCCGCGCGCTGCGGGCGCTGCGGCACAAGCGGGCCGAGCTGCCGGCGAAGCGGCACGGCAACATCCCGCTCTGACCGCCGACGCACGAGGAGGCCGCCACGCCCGTGGGCGCGGCGGCCTCCTCGCGGTGCGGGGGGTTACCGGATGCTGCGGGCGAACTGGCGGGACGCCCAGTAGACCGACAGGGTGGTCAGGACCGTCAGGACGGCGAAGCTCTGCCAGACCACCGGTGCCTCCGGGTGCCCGGCGAACAGCTCACGCATCCCGCGGACCACCCAGGAGAACACGTTGAGGTTGGCCACGTTCTGCAGCCACACCGGCGCCAGCGCCAGCGGCAGCAGGATGCCGGAGAGCATCAGCAGCGGGTGCCCCACCGTGTTGATCAGCGGGCTCAGGATGCCCTCGGTCTTCAGCTTCAGCGCCGCCCCGTTGGACAGCGCCGACATGCCGAGCGCGATCATGCCGACCAGCAGGAAACCGAGCAGCAGCTCCGGCAGGCGTACGGTCAGGCCGAACAGCATCGCGGTCAGCGTCACGATGGCGGCCTGGAACAGCAGGTTCGCGACGTCCTTGAGAGATCGGCCGAGCAGCAGCGCCACCGTGCTCATCGGCGTCACCCGGGCCCGCTCGATCATGCCGGCCCGCAGCTCCACGAGCATGTTGAAGCCGGCGAACATGCCGCCGAAGATGGCCAGCAGCACCAGTAGGCCGGGCACGAACGTGGTGTACGCCGCCCCGGACGTCGGCGCGTTCAGCGCCCGCTGGAGCAGCGGCGCGAACAGGAACAGATAGACCAGCGGATCCAGGATGCTCAGGAAGATCCAGATCGGACTGCGGATGATCTGGCTGATCTGGCGGTGGAACACCAGCCAGGTGCCGCGGGCGACGGTCATGGCGGCGGGCCCCCTTTCAGGCTGCGGTGAGCGAGCGGCCGGCTTTGGCCAGGAACACGTCGTCGAGCGACGGCCGGTGCACCTCGATCGTGTCCGGCACGATGCCGGCGTCGTCGAGGTCGTGCAGGATCTTCGGCAGCACGCGGTTGCCGGAGTCGACGAACAGGCGCAGGCCCTCGTCGGTGGATTCGAGCCGGGTCACGTAGGCGGCCCCGGTCATGATCTTCTCGGCGGCCGGCGTGCTGCCGTTCAGCCCGAGCGTGACCACGTCGCCGGCGACCTGACGCTTCAGCTCCTCCGGCGTGCCCGCCGCGACGACCTGCCCCTTCTCGACGATGGCCACCCGGTCGCAGAGGGCGTCGGCCTCCTCGAGGTAGTGGGTGGTGACGAGCACGGTCATGCCGTCGGCGCGCAGGCGCTCGATCTCGCCGCGGATGTCGGCCCGGCCGGCCGGGTCGAGACCGGCGGTCGGCTCGTCCAGGAACAGCACCCGGGGCTCGTTGATGAGGCCCATGGCGATGTCCACCCGCCGCCGCTGGCCGCCCGAGTAGGTCTTGCACCGCCGGTCGGCGTAGTCGGTGAGCTTGAACGTGTCCAGCGCCCGCGCGGCCCGCTCGCGGGCCTCGGCCTTGCCGATGCCGAACATGCGGGCCTGGAGGACGAGCTCCTCCCGGGCGGTCGAGTTGTCCGCGGTGCACCCGCCCTGCGAGACGTACCCGATGCGCCGCCGCACCTCGGCCGCCTCGGTGGCGAGGTCGGCGTCGGCGATGACGGCGGTGCCGCTGTCCGGCCGGATGAGCGTGGTGAGCATCCGGATGGTGGTGGTCTTGCCCGCGCCGTTCGAGCCGAGCAGGCCGAGCACCTGTCCTTTCTGGACGTCGAAGCTGACACCACGCACGGCGTCGACGTCGATGGTCTTCCGCCCGAAGCGGATCCGGTACGACTTGCGCAGTTCGTTGACCTCGATCATGTCTACTCCCAAGCGGTGGCAAGGCACGGATGCGCCACACCTGTCCATGCTCGGGGCGGGCGTGCGGCCCGGTAACCCGTAGGCCGCCCCCTACTGACCCGAGACTGCGCCGGGGCAGTTCCGGATCTCTTGCGCCCGCTGTCGGCGCGTGAGGATCCTCGTCCTCACATCGAGGGTCCCGCCCGACGGGGCCCGGCCGACGTGAGGGGCGACCAGCATGACCGACGACGACGCGGGCCTGTGGATCCGGGAGTACCACCCGGCCACGCCCGGCAGTGTCCAGCTCGTGTGCCTGCCGCACGCCGGTGGCTCGGCGAGCTACTACTTCCCGGTGTCGCGGGCCCTCGCGCCCGAGGTCGAGGTGCTGGCGATCCAGTATCCCGGCCGGCAGGACCGCCGGCACGAGCCGCTGGTGCGGGACCTGCCCGAGCTGGCCCGACGGGTGCACGCGGTGCTGCGCCCACGGACCGACCGGCCGCTGGCGCTGTTCGGGCACAGCATGGGCGCGAGCCTCGCCTTCGAGGTGGCGCGTCTGCTGGAGCACGAGGACGGGGTGACCCCGGCGGTGGTGTTCGCCTCCGGCCGGCGGGCGCCGTCGCGGGTCCGGGACGAGCGGGTGCACCAGCTCGACGACCGCGGCCTCATCGCCGACGTGCGCCGGCTCAGCGGCACCGAGGGCGGGCTGCTCGGCGACGACGAGGTGCTGCGGATGATCCTGCCGGCCATCCGCGCCGACTACACCGCCGCGGAGACCTACCGCTACGTGCCCGGCCCGCCGCTGTCGGCGCCGATCACCGCGTTCACCGGCGAGAGCGACAGCAAGGCCACGGTCGACGAGGTGCGGTCCTGGCAGGACCACACCACCGGGCCGTTCGACCTGCACACCTATTCCGGCGGCCATTTCTTCCTCAACCGGCACCAGGCCGCGGTGCTCACCATCATCCGGACCCAGCTCGCCGCCGTGCGGGCCGGTTCGCGCACCGCCTGACCCGGCACCACCGCGGAGCGGAAGAGGGATCGACATGACCGACACGATCACGACGACCACGTCGCCCGACCTGGCCACGATGCTGGCCCGGCGGGCGGCGGAGACGCCGGACACGGTGGCGTACTCGATGGTCCGGCCCACCGGCCGCCCGCGGGACGACGAGCTGACGTACGGCGACCTGGAGATCGCCGCCCGGGCCCGGGCGGCCGCCATGGCCGACCTCGACCTCGGCGGACGGACGGCGGTGATGCTCTACCCGTCCGGTCTCGAGTTCCCCCGGGCGTTGCTGGGCGCCCAACTGGCCCGGGTACGCGCCGCTCCGGTGAAGGTGCCCAACCGGCGCAGCGGCCTGCGGCGGGTGCGGGCGGTCGCGGACGACGCGGGGGCGACCACGATCCTCACCACGGTGGCGGTCCGGGAGCAGCTTCTCGCGCAGTTCGGGGACGCGCCGGAGTTGTCCGGCCTGTCCTGGCTGTGCACCGACGACATCGCGGACGAGGTCGCCTCGGCCTGGTCGCCGCGGATCATCGTGCCGGACGACGTCGCGATGCTGCAGTACACCTCGGGCTCGACCGGCATGCCCAAGGGCGTGGTGGTGAGCCACCGCAACTTCTGCGCGAACGCCGAGGACCTGGCCCGGCGCTGGCCGGTCACCGACGGCGGCCGGGTGGTCTCCTGGCTGCCGCTCTTCCACGACATGGGGCTGCTGTTCGGCATCGTGATGCCGTTGTGGTCGGGGGCGCCGGCGCACCTGATGGCGCCGGACGACTTCGTCCGCCGCCCGCTGGGTTGGCTGGAGGCGATCGCGGAGCTGCGCGGCACGCACACCGCCGCGCCGAACCTGGCCTACGAGCTGTGCGCGCGGGCGGCCGCCGACGCCCGGCCCGACCTGGACCTGTCCTGCCTGCGGGCGACGATCAGCGGGTCGGAGCCGGTGCGGTGGGACACGGTGCAGCGGTTCGCCACGGCGTTCGCGCCGTACGGGCTCGAGTGGCGGTCGATCAGCCCCGGCTACGGTTTGGCCGAGAACACGTTGAAGGTCTCGGGCAGCCGGTCGACCGACCCGCCCCGGGCGCGGTGGCTCTCCGCCTCGGCGCTCGCCGACCGGAAGGTCGTCGGGGTGGCACCGGGCGACCCGGACGCGACGCCTGTGGTCAGCTGCGGCCCGGCCGACGGGCTGACCGAGGTGACGATCGTCGACCCGGGCAGCCGCACGCGCTGCCCGGACGAGACGATCGGCGAGATCTGGGTGTCCGGCCCCTGCGTGGCGCAGGGCTACTGGCAACGCCCGGTCGAGACCGCCGAGACGTTCGAGGCGACGATCGCCGACGGCGATCCGGCGTTGCGCTACCTGCGCACCGGCGACCTCGGCTTCGTCTCCGACGGCGAGCTGTTCGTCGCCGGCCGCCTCAAGGACGTCATCATCCGGTTCGGCCGCAACTACTATCCGCAGGACCTCGAGCAGACCACCGAGACCTGCGCCCCCGGTCTGCAACCGTCGTGCTCGGCCGCCTTCGCGGTGGACGGCGGCGCCACCGAGAACCTGGTCGTGGTGGTGGAGGTGAACGGCCGGATCCTGCGGGACACCCCGGCCGAGCAGCTCACCGGGACCATCCGGACGACGGTGGAGGCGCGGCACGGCATCCCGGTCGCCGAGGTCGTGCTCATCCGCCGCGGCACGCTGCCCCGCACCACCAGCGGCAAGGTGCAGCGGCGGGCCTGCCGGGCCGCCTACCTCGACGGCACGCTGGCCCGGATCGGGACCGGCTCGTGACCGGCAGCCGGATCCGCGGCGTCGGCGCCTACCGCCCGGCCCGGGTCGTGCACAACGACGAGATCTGCGGCCCGATCGACTCGACCGACGAGTGGATCCGGCAGCGATCCGGCATCGTCAGCCGCCGCTTCGCCGGCCCGGACGACACCGTGGTCAGCATGGCGACGCGGGCCGCCGACGGCGCCCTGCGTCACGCCGGGGTCACCGCGGAGAGCATCGACGTGGTGATCGTGGCGACGATGTCCTACCTGTACCAGTCACCGGCGGCCGGTCCGCAGGTGGCGGACCTGCTCGGCGCGCGCCGGGCGGCCGCCTTCGACCTCGGCGCGGCCTGCGCCGGGTTCTGCGCGGCGCTGGCCGTGGCCGACGGGCTGGTGCGCAGCGGCTCGGCGGACCGGGTACTGGTCGTCGGGTCGGAGCGGATGACCGACATCATCGACCCCAAGGACCGGTCCACCGCCTTCCTGTTCGCCGACGGCGCCGGCGCAGTGGTGGTCGAGTCGTCCGGCAGCACCGGCATCCACCAGGTGGTCTGGGGCGCCGACGGGGGGCGCAGCGGCGTCATCGGTCACGAGGGCTCCTGGGCCCGCACGCGCGACGACCCGGGCTTCTGGCCGGTGATGCGGATGGCCGGACCGGAGGTCTTCCGCTGGGCGATCTCCGAGGTGGCGCCGGTCGCCGGCGAGGCGGTACGGGCCGCCGGCCTGACCGTCGACGACCTGGCCGCGTTCGTGCCGCACCAGGCCAACGTGCGCATCATCGACCGGATCGCCGGCTCACTGGGTCTGCCGGCGAGCGTCGTGGTCTCGCGTGACGTGGAGCACTCCGGCAACACCTCCGCCGCGTCGATCCCGCTGGCCATGGAGACGCTGGTCAGCGCCGGCCGGGTGCCGTCCGGCGGCCTGGCGCTGCTGTCCGGGTTCGGCGCCGGCCTGACCCACGCCTCGCTGGTGGCCCGGCTGCCCTGAGGGCCGCCGAAAGGAGCTGACACACGTGCACACGGTCCTCATCGCCAACCGTGGCGAGATAGCGGTCCGCATCGTCCGCGCCTGCCGCGACGCGGGCCTGCGCAGCGTCGCCGTCTACGCCGACAGCGACCGCGACGCCCGGCACGTCCGGCTGGCCGACGAGGCGTACGCGCTCGACGGCGACACCGCCCCCGACTCCTACCTGCGGATCGACAAGCTGCTCGCCGTCGCGGCGACCGCCGGCGCCGACGCGGTGCACCCCGGGTACGGCTTCCTCTCGGAGAACGCGGACTTCGCCCAGGCGGTCGTCGGCGCCGGCCTGACCTGGATCGGGCCGTCGCCGGCGGCGATCCGGGTCCTCGGCGACAAGGTGTCGGCGCGGCGCATCGCCGAGCAGGTCGGCGCCCCGCTGGTCCCGGGCACCCCGGAGCCGGCCCGGGACGCGACCGAGATCGTGGCGTTCGCCGAACGTTTCGGCCTGCCGGTCGCCATCAAGGCGGCCTTCGGTGGCGGGGGCCGGGGGCTGAAGGTGGCCCGGACCGTGGCCGAGATCCCCGAGCTGTTCGAGTCGGCGACCCGGGAGGCGGTCGCGGCGTTCGGCCGGGGCGAGTGCTTCGCCGAGCGCTACCTCGACCGTCCGCGTCACGTGGAGGCGCAGGTGCTGGCCGATCAGCACGGCGCCGTCGTGGTCGTCGGCACCCGTGACTGCTCGTTGCAACGGCGGCACCAGAAGCTGGTCGAGGAGGCGCCGGCGCCCTTCCTGACCGACGCCCAGCGCCACCGGATCCACTCCTCGGCCAAGGAGATCTGCCGGGCGGCCGGCTACCACGGCGCGGGCACCGTGGAGTACCTGGTCGGGACCGACGGCACGATCTCGTTCCTGGAGGTGAACACCCGGCTCCAGGTGGAGCACCCGGTCAGCGAGGAGACCAGCGGCATCGACCTGGTCCGCGAACAGTTCCGGATCGCCGACGGCGAGCGGCTGCGGTTCGACGCCGACCCACCGGCGCGCGGTCACGCCATCGAGTTCCGGATCAACGGCGAGGACCCGGGCCGCGGCTTCCTGCCGGCGCCGGGTGTGGTCTCGGCGGTGACGTGGCCGGACGGGCCGGGCGTGCGGGTCGACGCCGGCATCGGTGCGGGTAGCGTCGTCGGCGGGAACTTCGACTCGCTGCTGGCCAAGGTGATCGTCACCGGCGAGACCCGGGCCGAGGCGCTGGCGCGCTCCCGGCGGGTGCTCGACGAGTTGGCCGTGGACGGGTTGGCCACCGTGCTGCCGTTCCACCGCGCGGTGGTCCGTGACCCGGCGTTCACCGACGAGCCGTTCCGCGTGCACACCCGCTGGATCGAGACGGAGTGGCACCAGGACGTACCCCCGTTCGAGGGCGGCGCGGTGGCGTCGCCGCCGCCCGAGCGCCCGAGCCTGGTGGTCGAGATCGACGGCCGGCGGCACGAGGTCACGTTCCCTGCCGGGTTCGCCGGCCTCGTCGCGGCGCCGGGGTCGGCGGCGGCCGGGGCGGCGGCTCCGACGGTCCGGCCGCGTCGGCGGGCCGGCGGCGGCCGCACCCCGCCGGCGGTGGTCGACGGGGACGCGTTGACCAGCCCGATGCAGGGCACGGTCGTGAAGCTGGCGGTCACGGAGGGTGACACGGTGGCGGCGGGGGATCTGGTCGCGGTCATCGAGGCGATGAAGATGGAGCAGCCGCTGCACGCCCACAAGACGGGCGTGGTGACCGGCCTGACGGTCGCGATCGGCCAGACGCTCTCCGCCGGCACGGCGGTCTGCCTGCTCGTCTGACACCACGCCGGGTAAATACCCGAACATTGCTCGGATCCGCGCTCGGGGCCCGTCGGCAAAATTCCTTCCGCCGTATCAAACCGGAGGGAGTGGACGAAAGTGTCTTGCCGAATCGACGCAGCAAAGGCATCGATCGGTGCGACTATCGGGAGAACGGCCATTTGTCCCGACCCGAAGGGTGCCGATCGTCAAGCCGGCTGGCACCAGCGGGAACGCTTTCGTAGTCTCGGTGGAGACACCTGGGGGCAGAGCAATGTGGACGAAGTGGCAGAACTGTTTATTGTTCTACGACCCAACCGGCGGGCGATCGCGGGGTGAACGAAAGGTAACGGGCGTCGGGGCCGTGACCTGCCCCGCAATCGTAGGGGCGTAGGGGGCGCACGTGGATTTCCGCGTGCTCGGCCCGCTCGAGGTTCTGGTGGACGGCCGTCCCCTCGACCTCGGCGGGCACCGCCAGCAGATCGTCCTGGCCAGCCTGGTGCTGGAGGCGGGACGCGTGGTCCCGGTGGGCCGCCTGATGACCGCGATCTACGGCGAGCACCTGCCCAGCAGCGCCCGCGTCCAGGTGCAGATCTGCGTCTCCGCGCTGCGCCGCCTGCTCGCGTCCTCCGGCCGGGCCGACACCATCATCACCCGCAACCAGGGTTACGTGCTCGACCCGACCGGCAGTCGGATCGACCTCTGCGACTACGAAGGACTCCTGGCCGAGGCCCGGGAGGCGACCGGCGCGGGCCGACGCGACGACGCGGTCGGGCGCTACCGCGAGGCGTTGCGGCTGTGGCGCGGCGCGGCGCTGGAGGGCATCGACAGTCAGGTACTGCGCTCGGCCGCCGACCGGTTCGCCGAGCGCCGGCTGACCGTCATCGAGGACTGCATCGAGCTGGAGCTGGACCTGGGCCGGCACCGGGACGTGATCGCCGAGCTGACCGGTCTGGTGCTGGCGCATCCGCTGCGGGAGCGGCTGCGGGGTCAGCTCATGCTGGCGCTCTACCGGTCCGGACGGCAGGCGGAGGCGCTCGACTCCTACCGGCTGGCCCGCCAGACCCTGATCGACGAACTGGGCCTGGAGCCGAGCGAGTGGTTGCAGCGCCTGGAGCGGTCCATCCACACCTCGGAGGCCGGCCTGGTCGTCCGTCCGGTCGCGGACGGCCCGGCGCTGCTCGTCGTCACGGAGCCGCTCGCCGACGGCGCGCTGCCGGCCGTCGCGTCGATCGAGGTCGCCGGTCCGGCGCCGGGCGTCGACGAGCCCGCCCTGCCGATCCTCGCGGTCGACGACGACGTGCCGCTGACGCCCGCACTGACCACGGCGGTTCCCTGCATGCTGCCGACCGACATCGCCGACTTCACCGGCCGGGCGCAGCAGATCAACGACATCGAGGCGCGCCTCGCCCTGTCGACGGAGAATCCGCGACAGCTGGCGGTGCCGGTCATCGTCATCGCCGGCAAGCCGGGCATCGGGAAGACCACGCTCGGCGTGCACGTCTCGCACCGGCTCGCCGCGCAGTATCCGGACGGGCAGCTCTTCGCCGACCTGCACGGCCGGGCGTCGCGCCTGGTCAGCCCGATGCAGATCCTGGAGCGGTTCCTGCGCACCCTGGGCGTGCCCGGCGGCGTCCTGCCCGACGGGCTCGAGGAGCGCGCCGAGATGTACCGCGGCCTGCTCTCCGACCGACGGGTCCTGGTCGTGCTCGACAATGTCGGCAGCGAGAGCCAGGTGCTGCCGTTGCTGCCCGGCAACCCACGGACCGCGGTCATCGTCACCAGCCGCAGCCGGCTCGGCGGGCTGCCCGGCGCCACCCACGTCGACATCGACGTCTTCGGTTTCCGGCACTCCATCGAGCTGCTGTCGCGGATCGCCGGCGACGGGCGGGTGCACGCCGAGGCCGACGCCGCCGCCGAACTGGCCGAGCTGTGCGGCCAGCTTCCGCTCGCCCTGCGGATCGCGGGCGCCCGGCTGTCGGCACGCCCGCACTGGACGCTGGAGCAGCTCGCCGGTCGCCTGGAGAACGAGTCACGCCGGCTCGACGAGCTCAAGCACGGCGCGATGGGCATCCGGGCCAGCATCTCGATGACCTACGACAACATCAGCGAGGACGCGCGCCGGCTGTTCCGGCTGCTCGCCGTGCTGGACTGCCCGGTCTTCTCCGGCTGGATGGGCGCGGCGCTGCTCGACCGCTCGCTCGACGACGCCCAGGACCTGCTCGACGACCTCGCCGACGCCCAACTCGTCGAGATCACCGGCACCGAGTCGGGCCTGCACAGTCAATACCGCTTCCACGACTTGATAAGAGTCTTCGCCCGGGAGCGGTTGGCCGCCGAGGAGGCGGTCACCGAACGCAACGCGGCGCTCGAGCGGGTCCTCGGCGCGCTGCTGTTCCTCGCCGAGGTGGCGCACCGGCACCTGCACGGCAACGACAACCTTCAGGTGCACGGCAAGGCGAAGCGCTGGGAACTGCCGGGGCGCACCGCCGCCCGGCTGGTTCGGGAGCCGTTGAACTGGTTCGAGCGCGAGCGCCAGTCGCTGGTGGCCGCGGTGCGGCAGGCCGCCAAGATCGGCGCCGTCGAGCTGTGCTGGGACCTGGCCGTCACCGCGGTCACGCTCTTCGAGTCGCGGGTCTATCTCAACGACTGGCGGGACACCCACGAGGTGGCGCTCGACGCGGTCCGCCAGGTCGACGACAGGCGTGGGCAGGCGGTGATCCTCTACTCGATCGGCTCGCTGGCGATCGTCGAGAAGCGGTTCGCCGACGCCCGGCAGAGCCTCGACGAGGCCGCCGAGCTGTTCCAGAGCGTGCACGATGCCCAGGGCGCGGCACTGGTCAGCCGCAACATCGCGTTTCTGGAACGGATGGACGGCAACCTGGCCGAGGCGGCCCGGCGTTACGAGCGGGCGCTGGCGGTGCTGCGCACCGGCGGTGACCTGGCGGCGGCGGCGTACGTGCTGCACAGCCTCGCGCAGGTCGAGTTGGAGCGCGGTGACGCGGACAGCGCCAAGGGCATGCTGCCGCAGGCGCTGGAACTGAGCCGCCGGGCCGGCAGCCGGCGCATCGAGGCGCAGGTGCTGCACCGGCTCGGCGACGCGCACCTGCAGGCCGGGGAGCCGGCCGAGGCGGTGGCGGCGTTCGGCGAGGCGCTGGCCGCGGTGCACGACCTCGGTGACCCCATCGGTGAGGCGTACGCCCTGCACGGTCTGGGCCTGGCGCACCTGCGCGGTGGTGACTTCACCGAGGCGGGCACGGCGCTGGCCAGCGCCCAGTCGCTGGCCAGCAGCAACGGTGAACGGCTGGTCGAGGCGCGGATCGCGTTCAGCCTCGGCGAGCTGGCGTTGGCCTGCGGCAAACCGCCGCAGGCGGTGGTGCACCTGCACCGGGCGCTCGGCCTGTTCCGCAGCATCCAGGCGCCGGTCTTCGAGTCGCGGGTGCTGGCGATGCTCACCGAGGCATACGCCGCCGCGTCCGGAACCGATCAGGTGGTCATCGACTCGAAAGCCTCGTAGGCCCGCCGGCGGAGCGCCCGCCGCGCTGCGCGGACAGCAGCGCCGTCACCCGGGGAGTGGTGACGGCGCGGTGAGCGTCTGGCAGGTCAGCCCCAGGGCCAGTTCCCGGTCGTCACGATCGGGGCGGAGGCCGGCGGATTCGGGACTGTCTCGTCGGCGCTGGCCGGATTGACCGCGCCGAGGGCGAAGCCGGCACCGGCTACGGCGGCGACGAAGATGCGGGCGATGGTGCGGATGTTGAAAAATCGCATGGAATCCTGTCTCCTCAGGCTTGCTTCCGACTTGCGCCGGTCGCGGCTTCGATGAGAACCACGCTATGGAACCGCGCCATCGACTCCTTATCGATGTGTTTAAGAAGCGCTCGAGCAGCGCCGGCGGTGGCCGATAACGTCTCGAATGCCGGTCGATAACGGCAGTATCGATGATGACGCCACAGGCGCCCGTGTCGCGGGTCCGAACATTAGGTGAGTTGTCAATGAGTGTCTCTGCGCAAGCGTTGGATGTCGTCTACGGCCGCTCGGCGGCCGGTGTCCGGGCCCGTCTGGAAAGGCCCAGCGGGGACAGTTGGCGAACCGTGTCGCAGGCGGAGACCGACAGCGACGGCCAGATCCTGGACTGGCTGGACGACGAACTCGAGCAGGGCGCGTACCGCATCGTCTTCGACAGCGACTCCTACTTCGCCAGCCTCGGGATCAGCGCCGCCTACCCGGAGGTCGCGGTGGTGTTCCGGGTGCAGGACGAGACCGACACCTGCCGGATCCAGGTCCTGCTCGCGCCCTATTCCTATTCGATGTTCTTCGGCAGCCGGGTCTGAACCCGGCGCTCCGGAGGGAGGAGGAACGTGGTGAACCCCTTTCGACGTGCGGTGCGGCGGTACCGGTCACCGGCCGTGGTACCGCTGACGGAGCGTTCGTGGCCCGGCCGCAGCATCACCTCGGCCCCCAGGTGGCTCTCCACCGACCTGCGTGACGGCAACCAGTCACTGGTCAACCCGATGAACCCCGAGCGTAAGCTGATCATGTTCCGGCTGCTCACCGAGATGGGCTACCGGGAGATCGAGGTCGGCTTCCCGGTGGCCAGCCAGGACGACCACGACTTCCTGCGGACGCTCATCGAGCGGGACCTGGTGCCGGACGACGTCACCATCTCCGTGCTCGTGCAGGCCCGCGACGACCTGATCCGCCGGACGGTGGAGAGTCTCGCCGGCGCCCGCCGCGCCACCGTGCACCTCTACAATGCCACGTCCCCGCAGTTCCGGCGGGTGGTGTTCGGCATGGACCGGGCCAAGTGCAAGGAACTGGCGGTGCAGGGCACCCGGCTGTTCATGAAGTACGCCGACCGCACCCTGACCGGCTGCGACCTCGGCTTCCAATACTCCCAGGAGTTGTTCAACGACACCGAGCTGGACTTCTCGCTGGAGGTCTGCGAGGCGGTGATGGACGTCTGGCAGCCCGAGGCGGGTCGACCGATCATCCTGAACTTCCCGACCACCGTCGAGCGGACCACGCCGAACGTCTTCGCCGACCAGATCGAGTGGATGGGCCGCCGGCTGAGCCGGCGCGACCACCTCTGCCTGTCGGTGCACCCGCACAACGACCGGGGCACCGGCGTCGCCACCGCCGAGATGGCGATGCTGGCCGGCGCCGAGCGGGTCGAGGGCTGCCTGTTCGGCAACGGCGAGCGGGCCGGCAACGTCGACCTGGTCACCCTCGGGCTCAACATGTTCAGCCAGGGCGTCGACCCGGGCATCGACTTCTCCGACCTCAACCGGGTACGGCGCACCGTGGAGCACTGCACCGAGCTGCCGGTGCACCCGCGCCACCCGTACGGTGGCGACCTCGTCTACACCGCCTTCTCGGGGTCGCACCAGGACGCCATCAAGAAGGGCTTCGACGAGCAGAAGCTCGTCGCCGCCGCGAGCGGGGTGCCGGTCGCCGAGACGCGCTGGGAGATCCCGTACCTGCCGGTCGACCCGGCGGACGTGGGCCGCACCTACGAGACCGTCGTGCGGATCAACAGCCAGTCGGGCAAGGGCGGCGTCGCCTACGTGGTCAGCTCGCTGCTCGGCCTCAACCTGCCCCGCGACCTTCAGGTCGAGTTCGCCGCGCTGGTGCAGGCGCGCGCCGACGCGGAGGGCGGCGAGGTCGCCCCGGAACGGATCGCCGACCTGTTCCGGGGCGAGTACCTCTCGCGTCCGCTGGTCTCCGTGCCGCTGCCCCTGCCCGCCGCGGTCCCCGCCTACCTGCACGTCGACGGCGTGGCCTTCGAGGTGGGCGCGGCCCGCGCGGACCAGGTCGAGCGGGTACGGGAGCGCCTGGTGCCGTGGGGCGTCGACGTGCACGCCGTGCACCGCACGGGCACGGCGCTCACCGGCTGCGGAGGGCTCGCCGTCTACGCCGAGCTGCGCGCCGGTGACCAGGTGCTGTGGGGCGTCGGCGTCGACGCCGACCTGGACACCGCCGTCTCGGCCGCCGTCCGCTGTGCGGCCGCCCGGCTGAACCGCACCGCGGCCCCGCCCGCGCCGGAGTCCTTCCCGCTCGGGCAACCCCGCCTCGCCCACGCGGTCTGAGCACCGCCACCTCTCCCGGGTCGCCGTCCGCTGGGACGGCGGCCCGGACGCCGTATCGGGGCCCGGCCCCTACCGATAGCCGGTGGATAACCGAACGACAATGGCCGACCGTAGCGTCTCGAGCAGGCAGAGCGGCCGGGTTGGACGCCACACGGGGGTTCCTGAGATGCCGCTGGAGCGCGCCGCCCACGGCGCCCCTCGCACTTGAGGAAGTGAAGAAGATGACTTTGGTGGAGCGTAGCGAAGCGATCGAGACACTGGACGGCCTGCTGGCCGCCTCCGTCGCCGGGAAGGGTCGGGTCGCCGTGGTCACCGGACCGGTGGCGACCGGCAGGACCGAACTGCTGAACACGTTCGCCGACCGCGTCGTGGACCTCAACGGACTGGCCATCACCGCCACCGGGTCGCGGTCCGAGCAGGACCTGCCGCTCGGCGTGATGAGCCAGTTGCTGCTGGACGCCCCGCTGGTCGACGAGGAGCGGCGGCGGGCGATGAACCTCCTCTACGAGGGCGCGCAGACCCTCACCCACGGCGACGGCGGCACGCACCGCCTCGACCCGCAGATCGTGCACTCGCTCTGCACGGTGCTGCTCGAGCTGTCCCGGCGCTATCCGCTCGTCGTCGTGGTCGACGACCTGGACCGGGCCGACCACGCGTCGCTGGTCTGCCTGTCGTACCTGGCCCGCCGGGTGCGTTTCGCGCCGATGCTGGCGCTGTTCAGCCACTCCGGAACGCGGCGCTCGGGCGCGCCGGTGCTCGACGTCGACGGCCTGGCTCGGCCGCCGCACGGCGCCCACGTCGCGCTGACCACCCTCACCGTGGACGGCGTCCGGGAGATGGCGACCACGGCGCTCGGCGCGGACGACGCGGCGCGGCTCGCCCCCCGCTGGCACCAGGTCAGCGGCGGCAATCCGTTGCTGGTCGGCGGCCTGGTCGAGGACCACCGGCAGGCGCTCGCCGACGGTGTCGCGTCGAGCGGCGAGCCGGCGGCGGGCGGCCAGTATGCCGAGGCGGTGGTCTCCTGCCTGCGCCGCACCGAGGAGCGCATGCAGCGGGTCGCCCAGGCGCTGGCCATCCTGCCGGACGCCGCTTCGCTGGACAAGCTGACCGGTCTGGAACCGGCGCAGGTCGCCCAGGCGGTCCGCGCGCTGGCCGCGGCCGGCCTGCTGCACCGAAGCGACTACCGGCACCCGGTGGCGCGCGAGGCGGTGCTGGCCCAGATCGACGACGGCGAACGGGTCGCGTTGCACCGGCGGGCGGCGGAGATCGCCTACCACGAGGGCGCGGTCAGCCAGGTGGTCGCCGAGCACCTGCTGCGCGCCGGCCGGGCCGACGACCCCTGGGTGGTGCCGGTGCTCGAGGACGCGGCCCGGCAGGCGCTGCGCGCCGGCCGGGTGGACGCCGCCGTCGACTATCTCCGGCTCGCCTGGCAGACGTGCGCGGACGACAGGCACCGCGCCAAGATCATGACGACCATGATGCGGGCCGGCTGGCGGATCAACCCGAGCATGTCCACCGGGTACCTGCCGGAGCTGACGGCGGCGATGCAGAACGGCTTCCTGCGCAGCGGCGACGCGTTGGTGCTCACCAAGGCGCTGCTCTGGAACGGCCAGTTCGCCGACGCCCGGGCGGTCTTCGAGCAGCTCAACGCGTCGGCCGACGAGCACGACCAGGAAACCCTCACGGAGCTGGCGATCGCCCGGCCGCTGCTGCGGTCCACCTATCCGTCGTTCTTCCCGATGCTGCGTCCGCAGGCGCCGCTGGCGCCCACCCCGATCCCGACCGTGTCCGCCGGGCATCGCCTCGAGGCGGCCAGCGCGTTGGCCACCGTGCTCACCCGCGGCCCGTCCGAGCCGCTCGCCGCCGGCGTCGAGCGCATCCTGCACAACTCCCGGCTCGACGAGATGAGCCTGGACACCGTGGAGAGCGCGCTGTTCGCGCTCACCTACAGCGGCCACGCCGACCGGGCCGTGCCCTGGTGCGACACGTTCGTCGAGGAGGCCGGCGCCCGGCAGGCGCCGAGCCGGCTCGCCCGCCTGGCCGCGATCCGGGCCGAGATCTCGCTGCGCCTGGGCGAGCTGCCCGCCGCGGTCCGGCACGCCCGCCTGGCGCTGGAGAGCATGCCGCCGAGCAGTTGGGGCGTCGCGGTCGGTGGCCCGCTCGCGGCGCTGATCACCGCGGCCACCGCGATGGGCGACTACGACCTGGTGCGCGAGCAGCTCGACCAGCCGGTCGCCGAGGAGATGTTCCAGACCCGCTACGGCATGCACTATCTGCACGCCCGCGGTCGCTACAGCCTGGCGATCGGCCAGTTGCCGTTCGCGCTGCGTGACTTCGAGCAGTGCGGAGAGCTGGCCGCCCGCTGGAAGCTCGACGTCCCCGGTCTGGTCCCGTGGCGCACCGACGCCGCCGAGGCTCTGCTGCGGATGGGCCGCCCCGGTCCGGCCCGCAAGCTCATCGACGAGCAGCTCGCCCGCTGCGGCAAGGACGCGCCCCGGGTGCACGGCATGGCGATGCGCCTGCTCGCCGCGACGAGCGAACTGCGGCACCGCCCGATGTTCCTGCGCCAGGCCGTGGACCTGCAGGCCGCCGGCGGCGACGAGTACGAGCTGGCCCGCGCCCTGGCCGACCTCACCGAGGCCTACCACGTGCTCGGGGAGTCCCGCCGGGCCGGCATGATCGCGCGCCGGGCCCGCGCGTTGGCCGACAAGGCCGAAGCCCAGCCGCTGCTCAAGATCCTCACCCGGGGCGCGGGTTGGGACGAGACCGAGTCGGCCGCACAGCCGCTCAACCCGGCCGCCGGCGCCGCCATGCTCAGCGACGCCGAGCACCGGGTGGCGGCGCTCGCGGCGGAGGGTTACACCAACCGCGAGATCTCGATGAAGCTCTACATCACCATCAGCACGGTCGAGCAACACCTCACCCGCACCTACCGCAAGCTGAACGTGACCCGCCGCACCGACCTGCCGGCCAACCTCAACCTCGACTTCTCCACCGCCGGCTGAGCCACACGCACCACGACGACGGCCGCGCTCCCGAAGGGGCGCGGCCGTCGTCGTGATGGTCCGGGCGCGGCTCAGGTGGGCCGTCGGGCGGTGACCCGCCGGGCCGCGGGGTGCACCCGCGGGACCGGGTGCGCCAGCACGGTGATGGCGGTGACGATGAGGCCGTTGCGCACCAGCCAGCGGCCGGAGAAGCCGGTCAGCTTCTGTCCCCGCACCAACGGCGCGGTCACCAGCAGGTCGGCGGTGAACGTCCCGGCGAGCGGGTCCAGCACGACCCTGGCGTCCTCGAAGTCCAGCCACCGCCCGGTCAGCGGGAACCAGGCCTTGTAGACCGACTCCTTCGCGCTGAACAGCATCCGGTCCCACGACACCGCGGGGTGGTCGTGCTGGAGGACGGCGATGCGGTCGCGTTCCTCGGGCAGCGAGACGGCGGCCAGGATGCCGTTGGCGAGTGGCTCGTCCGGCTCGGCGTCGATGCCGATCGTGGTGACCTTCTCGCGCTCGGCGAGCACGGCGCCGCGATAGCCGGCGCAGTGGGTGATGCTGCCGACCAGGCCCGCCGGCCACTGCGGCTCACCGCGGGCGCCGGGCAGGATCGGCGCGGGTGGGCGGCCGAGCCGGACCATGGCCTGACGGGCGCACCAACGGGCGGTGGTGAACTCGCGACGGCGCTTGTCGACCGCCGCGCGGACGATGGCCTCCTCGTCGCGGAACAGGGTGGCGTCCGGGGGGTCCACGAACGTGTCGACGGCCGTCACCGCGGCCGGAAGAATGGACTCGATCATGGCTTCCTCCGCGCCGGAGAAACGGTTCCGGGGTCAGCGTCCCGCCGGCCGGCACGAGGGTGCGGCGGCTGCGGGAGCATGCTGACAGGTGTCACGACTCGACACTATCGACGCTGGTGGCACCGGGGAACGTGGCGCGGGTCATTCACGGGCCGCCGCTACCGGGCTAAGGGCGTGCCGCCGCCGGCTAGGGGCCGGGGCGGCCCGATCGCCGCGTCAGCCGCCATCCGACACCGGTCAGCGTGAGGACGACCGCGGCGGCGATCAGATACCACTGGAACCGGTGCAGGTCCACGACGAGGGCCCGCTGGTGGTCACCGGCCAGGTAACCGACGGTGGCCCACAGCCCGACCCAGGCGGCGGCGCCGAGGGCGTTCCAGGTCACGAAGCGCCGCCAGGGCATGCCCGTCGTGCCGGCGACCACGCCGTTGAACTGTCGGAGCCCGTCGACGAAGCGGGCGGCGGCCACGAGCTTCGGGCCGTGCCGGTTCATCACCGACTCCAGGCGGGCGAACCGGTCGGGGTCGAGACGCAGGCGGCGGCCGTGGCGCAGGACGAGCCGGCGGCCACCGTAGCGGCCGATCAGGTAGCCGATGCTGTCGCCGATCACGGCGGCCAGGAACGCGGTGGTCGCCACCCCGACCACGGTCAGCCGGCCGTGGGCGGCGTAGCCGGCGGCGAGGACGATCGCGGTCTGCCCGGGGGCCGGCACACCGAAGCCCTCCACGCCGACGAGCAGTGCGAGTCCCGGGTAGCCGTACTGGCCGACCAGGTCGGTGAGCACGCGGAACGGGCTCACCGGTCCGCTCCGCCAACCTGGCCGGCCCGCGACCGCACGGCGTGGGTGGGAGCCACGTACGACAGCGACACGATCAGCTCAATTCCCACCACGCCGCGCACCATGCCGGACAGCTCCCGAAAAGGTGACGGTGCTTCCGGCGCGTCGACCGAGGCGTGAGACACATTGTCGATCATCGATATCTCGCGTCATCGTCGAGGGATGACAGGCGTCTCCCCGTCCTCGCCGTCGCGCCGCCCGCGCCCCGGCCCGCTCGCCGCCGTCGCGCTGTCGACGGCGGTGTTCGGCGCCGCGCTGGGCATCACCCCGGCCGCCGGCGCGGGCCCCGCCGGGCCGCGTACCCCGCCGTCGCCCCGGCGCCCGACGGGGTCGCGACGGTCGCCGCGGAGCCGACCGGAACCCCGCCGCCGGTGCCGACCGTGTCGCTCAGCACGCCGAACACCTCGCCGTTCCCGCCGAGCGCGCCCACCGACCTGACCGCCGTCGAGGTCCGGACCGGATCGGTCACGCTCGGCTGGACGGCCGCCAGGCCCGGCTGCTGCGCCGTCGTCGGCTACGACATCACCTACTACCAGGCGTTCGACGACGTCATCTACAGCGCCGCCGTCGGGAACGTCACCGGCACCACGATCACCAACTACCTGCAGCCGGGCCGGCAGTACTCCTTCCGGGTGACCGCCCGGGACAGCCTCGGACACCGCTCGGCCTCGACGGACACGCTCACCGTCGTCACCCCGGTGACGGACACCGGCCCGGACACCACCCCGCCGAGCGCGCCGCGGAACCTGACGGTCGGCGGGGTGACCGCCTCGACCGCCACGCTGTCCTGGTCGCCGTCGACAGACGACGTCGGCGTGCTCGGCTACCAGGTCTACCGCTTCGACGGCTGGTTCACTTCGACGCTCGTCGCCACCGTGCCGGGCACGACGTACACGGTGGCGCTGCCCCCGCCGACGCCGCTGCGCAACCTGTACTACGTCCGGGCCCGGGACGCGGCGGGCAACGTGTCGATCGCGTCCGACACGGTCACCCTGCCCACGACCTCCACGCCGACGCCCCCGCCGCCGTCGACCTGCCGGGTGACCTACCGCAACCAGTCCGAGTGGCAGGGCGGGTTCGTGGCCACCGTGACGGTCCGGAACACCGGCACGGCGCCGATCGACGGCTGGACCGTCACCTTCGCCTTCCCCGGCGACCAGCAGGTCACGTCGGGCTGGAACGCCGTCCTCGCCCAGACCGGCGCCGGCGTCACCGCCCGTGACGTCGACTGGAACCGCGTCCTCGCGCCCGACGGCTCGGCGACCTTCGGCGTCCAGGGACGGTGGAACGCCGACGACGCGCCGCCGACCGGCTTCTCGCTGAACGGCGCCGTCTGTGCCGTGGACTGAACGACGGCAGCGAAGGAGTCCCGTGAGCACCTGTCCGCGCCGCCACCTCAGGGCCCTGATCGGGGCGGTCACGGCCGCCGTCCTCGCCGTCACCGCGATGCTCGGTGGCGTGCCCGCGCCCGCCACGGCCGCGAACACCCTCACCATGCGCGGTGCCGACGTCTCCTCGTTGCAGCGCAGCCTGGACCTGGGTGCCCACTACTACGACGCCGGCGGCGTCGCCCGCGACCCGCTGGACATCCTGCCATCCGTCGGCGTCAACTACGTCCGGCTGCGCGTCTGGAACAACCCGGCCAGCGGATACAACAACAAGCTCCGGCTGTTGGCCCAGGCGCGGGTGGCCAGGGCGAAGGGCCTGAAGGTGCTCGTCGACTTCCACTACTCCGACACCTGGGCCGACCCCGGAAAGCAGGACAAGCCGGCCGCCTGGGCCGGGCACAGCCTGAGCCAACTACGCAGCGACGTGTACGCCTTCACCTACGACGTCTGCACGAGCCTGCGGGGGCAGGGCACGCCACCGGACAGTGTGCAGATCGGCAACGAGATCAACGTCGGGATGCTGTGGAACGAGGGCAAGGTCGTCGACAACGACTTCGCCCCGCTGGCCGGGCTGCTGAAGGAGGGCTACCGCGCGACCAAGGCGTGCGGCAGCGGCATCCAGGTGATGATCCACACCGCGGACGCCGACAGCAACGCCAACGCCAGGTGGTTCTACGACGGCATCCGCGCCCAGGGCGTGCAGTGGGACGTCACCGCGCTGTCCTACTACTGCGTGTGGCACGGCAGCCTGGCGAACCTCTACCAGAACGTCGTCGACCTGCGGGGCCGCTACGGCCGGCCGGTGGTGATCGCGGAGACCGCGTACCCCTTCACCCGCGCCGACGCGGACGGCGAGCCGAACGCCGTCGGCGACGCGACCTGCGACGGCATCGCCGCGACCTGGTCCGGGCAGGCCGAGGAGTTCGACTGGGTGCAGAACACGGCCCGCAACGCGGGCGCCGTCGGCGTCTTCTACTGGGAGCCGACCTGGTACGCGGTCCGCGGCAACGGCTGGGACCCGGCGAACATCGACGGCACCGGCAACCAGTGGGACAACATGGCGGTCTTCGACTGGTCCGGGCGGGTGAACCCGGGCGTGCGCTGGACACCCTGATCCGTGGTCGCGCATGCCATGCTGCCCCCGGCCGGCGTTCCGGCTCCCGGCGGCCTGCCGAAATCGGTGGCGACGGGCGCCGTGGGCGTGTGAACCTGGAGCCGACACCACCATCACGACGAGGAGCGACGATGCGAGCAGATTCCACGCCCCGGACCCTGGACCGTCCTACCGTGGAGTTCTGCCTTGGCCTTGTTGAACCTCGGAATCGTCGCCCATGTTGACGCCGGAAAGACCAGCCTGACCGAGCGGCTGCTCTACGAGGCCGGCGCCGTCACCCACCTGGGCAGCGTCGACGCCGGCACCACGCGGACCGACTCGATGGAGTTGGAGCGCCGGCGCGGCATCACCATCCGGGCCGCTGTCACCTCGATGACGATCGGTGACCTGCGCGTCAACCTGCTGGACACCCCCGGCCACCCCGACTTCATCGCGGAGGTCGAGCGGTCGCTGGCCGTGCTGGACGCCGCCGTGCTCGTGGTGTCGAGCGTGGAGGGCGTCCAGCCGCAGACCGTCGCCATCTGGCGGGCGTTGCGCCGCATCGGCGTACCGACGGTGTTCTTCCTCAACAAGGTGGACCGCCGCGGCGCCGACGTCGACCGGGTGACCGCCCAGGTGCGCCAGCGGCTCGGGGCGCGCCCGGTCGTGCTCGCCACCGTCGTCGGCCAGGGTGGGCGGGAGGCCCGGGTACGCGCCGTCAGCCTCGACGCGGAGCCGGTGGTGGCGGCCGTGGCGGAGGTCGACGACGCGGTGGCGACGCGGTGGCTGACCGACGAGCCGGTGCGCGTGCGGCACGTCCGGCGCGCGGTCCGGGACGCGGTGCGCCACGGCGAGATCAGCCCGGTGGCGTGCGGCTCGGCGATCACCGGCGCCGGGGTACGACACCTGTGCCGCCTCCTGGCCGACCTGCTGCCGCGCGGCGAGGAGCGGGACGGCCCGCCGGCCGGCACGGTCTTCGCCGTCGACCGGGACGGCCAGGGTCGACGCGCCTGGCTGCGGTTGTGGTCCGGGCGGTTGCACGTGCGGGACCGGGTGCGTCTCGCCGGAAGCCGCCCGCGGACGGTGACCCAGATCGCGGTCATCGAGCCCGACGGGGTCCAGGTGCGCCCCTCGGTGTCCGCCGGGCAGATCGCCGCGGTGCGCGGCGTGCCGGCCCGGATCGGCCAGCACATCGGGGATCCGCCGCGGCGGCACGCCTACCGGTTCCCGCCGCCGACCCGGCAGGCGGTCGTCGAGCCGGTCGAACCGGAGCAGCGCCTGGCGATGTTCGCCGGCCTGGCCGAGCTGGCCGACGAGGACCCGCTGGTGGACCTGCGGCTCGACGAGCAGCGGTCGGAGGCGGTGATCCGCCTGCACGGCGAGGTCCAGAAGGAGGTGCTGGCCGCCCTGATGGCGGACCGGTACGGCGTCCGGGTGCGGTTCTCCGGCACGCTCACGGCCTGCATCGAGCGGGTCGCCGGCGCCGGCGGCGCCGAGGAGCGGGTGCGCGAGCGCGGCAACCCGTACCTGGCGGGGCTGGGGTTGCGCATCGAGGCCGCCCCGGTCGGGCACGGCATCGAGTTCCGCGCCGGGGTCGAACCCGGTCGGCTCCCGCCGGCCTTCGTGGCGGCCACCGAGGAGGGTGTCCGGGCGGCGTGCCGCCAGGGCCCGCACGGGTGGCCGGTCACCGACTGCACGGTCACCATGACGGCGTCGACGTACTGGCCGCGACAGAGCAGGCCGCACCAGAAGTTCGACAGGTCCATCTCGACCGTGGCGGCCGACTTCCGCAACCTCGCCCCGGTCGTGGTGGCCGTGGCGCTCCGCGTGACCGGCACGAGGGTGTGCCAGCCGATCGAGCGGTTCGACGTCAACCTGCCGCAGCAGGCGGTGGAGCCGGTGATGGCGTTGCTGGGCCGGCGGGGGGCGATCGTCCACGAGACCGCCGTCGCCGGCGGCTACCTCGAGGTGAGCGGCACCCTGCCGTCGGCGCGGATCCCGGGGGTCGTCGCCGCGCTTCCCGACCTCACCGGCGGCGAGGCGGTCCTGACCACCACGTTCGACCACTACGCGCCGGTGGTGGGGGAGGAGCCGCCGTCGGTGCCCCGGCGCGGGCCCGACCCGGGCGACCGGGAGGCGTGGTTCCGGGCCGTGCCCCGTTAGGACCCCTTACGGCTCCGTTACGGACGTCGTGCGGAGCGCGCGCGGTCGGCCGGTGGGACGTGCTGCTGCAGACCGTTCATCGACGCGGGGAAACCATCATGGAAGCATCGACACGGCGTGGCCTGTCGGCGGCGGCGCCCGTCACGGTCGCGGCGGGCGCGTTGCTCCTGCCGGCGGCCTCCGGCACGGCGGCGACCACGTCACCGTGGACGGCGACGGTCCCGTCGCTGATCCACGACAGCCGGTTGACCGACGTGGTCGCGATCGGAACGGGCGACGCCTGGGCCGTCGGCTACCAGGCGTCGACCGACACCGGCTACTCGATCGGCGAGCCGTACGCGCTGCTGCGGTGGGACGGGAGGACGTGGACGGAACGGCGCCTGCCATACCGGTCCCACGTGCTGTCCAAGGTGGCCGCGGCGGGCGCCGGCGACGTCTGGACGGCGGGGCTCGGCAAGCTCGGCGGCGGGTGGCCGGACCGGTGACCTCCGCGTGGACGTACGCCGTCGCCGGCCCTGGCCAACATCCCGGGCACCTCCTCGTTCTTGGCCAGCGGCACGGTGTCGAGCAACGGCGTCGGCATGACCGGGGTGATCGAGCGGACCAGGTGACGGGTTCGGGCCGCCACGGCCCGCACCCGGTTCCTCACCTGGCTCCGGGGCGCCTCACTCCCGGCCGCCGATCACCTCGACCGGCGGCCGGCGCGTCGTGAACCGCGTCGCCGCGGCCACCGGGCTCCAGGCGAGGGCCGTGGTCAGCTACGCGCCGGCGTCAGTCCTCGATGGAGCCGGCGACGTCGACGACCGTGACGGGGGTGCCGAGCTGGACCGTCCGGGAGACGGTGCAGAGCCGGTCGTGCGACTGCCGCAGTGACCGGGGCAGCGCCTCACGCGCCCGGTCGCCGTCCGGCCCCGCCGGGAAGGTCACGGTGAACTCCACGCGGAGGTTCCGCATCCGGTTGCCGCCGGACTCATCCTTGATCTTGTCGCCGCTGACCACCACGGAGAAGCCGTCCGGCTCGGCGCGGCGGCTGGTGATGTGGTCGACGTCGACGGCGGTGCACCCGCCGATGGCGGCCAGCAGCAGTTCCACGGGCGTGAAGTCGTCGCCCTGGCCCGAACCCATCGAGATCGACCCGCCGCGCGCGTTGCGGACGGTGTAGCTGGCCAGGCCGGTGCGCTCGATCTCCACCGAACGGAAGGTGTCGTCACTCATGACAGCGAACCTACCGACGCCCGCCGCCCGCCACGCACGGGATGTCGGCGCCGGTGTGGATCCGCTCGGGCGGCAGGGGACGAGGACGAGGTCCGGGAGGCGGCGGAAGGGCCCGTCCCACGGCCGGGGGAAACCTCCGGCGTCGCGCTGGCGGTCGATGTCTACCCTGACCCCGTGACCTTCCTGACGGTCGTCGTCGCGGTCGCCGGCTTCCTCGGGTACGCGGTGCTGGTGCTGGCGCCGGTCCTGCTCGCCCTGGCCGTTTCGGAGGGCCGCCAGCGCCGGTGGGTCCGCCGGCACGCGGTCTCGCCGTGTGCCGCGCTGCGGCCCGGTACCGGCCTGCCCCGCCGGTTCGCCGTGTACGGAAAGACGGTGCCCGGCCCCGACGGGACGGTCGTCGCGCCGTTGTCCGGCACCGAGGCGGTGTGGTTCCGCACCACCGTCTACTCCACCGTCAGCGTCGGCGACCCCGGCCTCACCCAGACGGAGATCCTCTGGCAACGATCCGCGGGCGACCCGTTCGGGGTGGCCGACGGCACCGGCACGGCCGCCGTGACGGCGAAGATGCTCCAGGCGTCCGTCACCGACCCCCACCTGTCGCTGTGGGCGGCCACCCGGCTGCCGGTGGCGCACGCCGGTCCCACGCCGGTACGGACCGTCGTCAGCGAGGAGACCACCAGCCATCGCCGCAACGGCCGGTGGCTCCAGCACCTCGTCGACCGGGGAGTGGTCCCGGCGGACGCGGCGAGGCGCGTGGACGCGGTGTGGGTGGTCGAACAGATCGTGCCGGCCGGCGTCGAACTGCACGTGATCGGCCAGCCCGTGGTCCTCGACAACGGGCTCGCCGCGCTCACGCTGCCCAGGACCGGCCGCTACCTCGCGATGAGCCGGGAACCCGCGGAGACCGAGCGTAAACTCGCCGCCGACCGCACATACGGCACGGGGTGTGCGCTCTGGGCCGCGGTGGCCGGCGTCGCCTGCCTCGCCGTGGTCTGGGCGGTCAGCCTCGCCGTGAGCCGGTGACGAGGGTCAGCTCGCGGCGTCGTGCGCGGCCATGGTCTCCTGCCGGTCGGGTTCCTCGCGCAGGATCGCGCAGTGCAGCCAGGCGTCCGGGATGGCGAATCCGTCGACCAGCCCGCGCATCCGCGGGCGCAGCTCCTTCAGCAGGCCGTTCACCACCGCGGTGACCGCCTTGGCGCGCGTCGGGGTGAGCCGGCCGTGCTCCAGCAGCCAGCCCTTGTCGGCCTCGATGACGCTGAGCGCGTAGAGGTCGCAGACCCGGGAGAGCAGTGCCCGCACGGCCGGTTCCGTGGTGGCGTCGATGCCGGCGACGAAAGCCTCCAGGGTCACCCGGTCGACGTGCGCGGCGGCGACGGCGAGGACGTGGTCCTGGACGTCGTTGAAGATGTCGAACGGGCGGTCCTTCTTCGTGGCGGCGCCGTTGCGCAGCCGGCGTACCGCGCCGTCGAGGCGGTGCCGCTCGCGGTCCTCGAAGACCGTGAGCTGCCAGCCGCGGTCGGTGACCGCGACCTCCTCGTCCCGGCCCGGCGCGGCGCTGACCAGCCGCTCGATCAGCGCACGCGCGGCGGTACGTTCGAGCACCATGTCGCGGATCTGGTCGGCGACGAAGGAGGCGCGGCCCCAACCGTCCAACGAGCCGAACTCGTCGCGGTGGCCGGTCAGCAGCCCCTTGGCCACCAACTGCAGCAGCACCGTGTTGTCGCCCTCGAACGTGGTGAAGACGTCGGTGTCGGCCTTGAGGCCGGGCAGCCGGTTCTCGGCCAGGTAGCCGGCGCCGCCGCACGCCTCCCGGCACATCTGGATGGTGCGGGTCGCGTGCCAGGTCTGCGCGGCCTTCAGGCCGGCGGCCCGGGACTCCAGCTCCCGCTGCCGGTGCTCGTCGACCGGCCCGTCGCCGCCCTGCACCTCGCTGAGCGCCGTCACCAGTTCGGTCTGGGCGAAGGTCAGCGCGTACGTGGTGGCCAGCGCGGGCAGCAGTTTGCGCTGGTGGGCCAGGTAGTCGTTGAGCAGCACCTCCCGGTCGGCGTCGGGCGTGCCGAACTGGCGGCGGATGTCGCCGTAGCGCACCGCGATGGTCAGCGCCGCCTTGGTGGCCGCCGAGGCGGCGCCGCCGACGCTCACCCGGCCGCGGACCAGGGTGCCGAGCATGGTGAAGAAGCGCCGCGAGTCGTTCTCGATCGGGCTGGAGTAGGTGCCGTCCGCCGCCACCTGGGCGTAGCGGTCCAGCAGCATGTCGCGCGGCACCGTCACGTGGTCGAAGCTGAGCCGGCCGTTGTCCACGCCGAGCAGTCCGGCCTTGGGCCCGGCGTCGCCGATGGTCACCCCGGGCAGCGCGTCGCCGTGCTCGTCGCGGATCGGCACCAGCCAGGCGTGCACGCCGTGCCGCCGTCCGTCGACGACCAACTGGGCGAAGACCACCGCCATCCGCCCGTCCCGGGCCGCGTTGCCGATGTAGTCCTTGCGCGCCGACTCGTGCGGGGTGTGCAGGTCGAAGGTCTGCGTCCGCGGGTCGTACACGCAGGTGGTGCGCAGTTGCTGGACGTCCGAGCCGTGGCCGGTCTCGGTCATCGCGAAGCACCCGAAGAGCTCACCCGAGATGATGTCGCGCAGATAGGCGTCGTGGTGCCGGCGGGTGCCGAGGGCCGCCACCGCACCGCCGAACAGGCCCCACTGCACGCCCGCCTTCACCATCAGCGACAGGTCCACCTGGGCCAGCATCTCGATGGCGACGATCGACGCGCCGACGTCGGCGTCGCCGCCGTACTCCTTCGGGAAGCCGCCGCCGATGCCCAGCTCGACCGGGAGTTCGCCGAGCAGGCGGCTGATCCGCTCGCGTGCCTGCGCGCCGGTCTCGCCGTAGACCGGCAGGAACCGTTCGTCGAGGTGCTCGCGGTGCGCGTCGCGGACCCGGGCCCACGGCCCGTCGAGGACGGCCCGCAGGTGTGCCGGGTCGACGGGGCCGATCTCGCTGCTCATGGCTACCTCGGAAGACGACGTCATGGGTATCGCTCGTACCCGGTCAACGGCCGCACCTGCCCCGGTGACGCGGTGAGAACCGTCACGGCGCGGCCGGGCAGTGGGTTCCGGGCGCGGGCAGGCCCCGTCGCTGAACCGGTCGCCCCGGCGAAGCCCGGAGTTCACGCCTCGGGCACCGTCCGCCGTCGTTCGACTAGCTAGCGGTTGCGTTCCACCACGTAGTCGGTCAGGTCGAGCAGGAAGCGGCCGTCGTCGGTGTCGGCCGCGTCGCCCAGCGCCCGCTCCGCCTCGTGCCGGGCGGCCCGCGCGAACTCCCGTGCGCTGCGACGCGCGGACTCCACGCAGTCGTACGCCAGGAGACGCCCGTGCAGCCAGCGCACCTCGGCCGGGGTGCGCTGCGCGCGGGTCCGGCGCAGGAAGACCATGAGCCGGTCACGCTCGTCGGACGTGCACCGGCGCATGAAGTCGATCAGGATCAGCGTCCGCTTGCCCTCCCAGAGGTCGCCGGCGATCTCCTTGCCGTAGCGGGCGTAGTCGCCGGTCAGGTTCAGCGCGTCGTCCTAAATCTGGAACGCGGCGCCGAGATACCAGCCGTAGCGATCCAGCACGTCGACCGCGTTCTCCCGGCCGGTGGCGACGAGGACGCCGGTGCGGCACGGGTAGATGCAGGTGTACCAGGACGTCTTCTTCAGGCACATCCGGTAGTAGTCGTCGGCGGCCAGGTCACACACGTTGTCGCGGATCCAGCCGATCTCGATGGCCTGCCCCTCCAGCGAGTGGCGCATCATCAGCTCGGTCTCGGTGAACAGCCGCCGGGCGATCCCGGAGCCGAGCACCGCCCGGTTCGCGGCGAGCCGCCGCAACGCCATCAGGTTCGTCATGTTGCCGACGTTGAGCGCCACGCCGACCCCGTACTCGGCGTGCAGGGTCGCCGCACCGCACCGCACCGCGCCGCTGCTCGCTCTCGTCCTGGATGTCGTCGTGGATGAGAAAGGCGTTGTGGAACAGCTCCACGGTCACCGCGGCGTTGAGGCCCACCGCCTCCCCGCCGCCGAACGCCCGGCAGGTGGCGAGGCAGAGCGCGGCGCGCAACCCCTTGCCCCACCGGCGCGGATACTCCGCGACCAGGTCGTAGAGGTATCGCGGGCCGCCATCGGGCACATCGTCGAGCAGCGCGTCGAGGGCGAGCCCGCGGTAGCGCTCCAGCATGGCCTCCACGTACCCGCCGGCCACCCCGGTGGTCGGCGCCATGGCGCGGCTACCGGTTCGTCCGGGTCGGGCCGTCCGGGGTCGGCGACGTCAGCCGGTCCGCGAGCCCGTTGGCCACGTCGGGCGCCAACCGGGCGAGATTGAGTACGGTGTCCAGCGCGTCGTGCGCGTCGGAGGTGTACCGGCGGATCACCTCGCCGCGCCGGTCGTCGGCCATCGTCAACTGCCCGACCACGGTGTCGATCAGGGCGTGCCCGTCGGTGCGGACCCGCGTGACCAACTCGTCGAACGCCTCCGGGTCCACCCGGCGGCTCTCGCTCAGTTTCTCCTCGATCCGGCGGGCGCCGGCCAGCCCCGCCGCGATCTCCTCCTCCAGCACGGTGGCCGCGTGGGTCACCGTCTCCGAGGTTTCCTCGGCCACCTTCTCGAAGCGCTCGTTGGTGCGCTCACGCTCGCTGTGTGTCATGGCCGAAGTGTCAGCGGACCAGGGACGACATACCAGTGGAGTGTCGTTATGGTGACTCAGCGTGTCCGACCGGGGTCGACGAGCGGACGGTTCGGGCTGATATCTTCAGCCGTCCCGGCGAGTACGAGCCCTCCCCGCCCGCGAACAGCCGGGCCAGGAACGGTCGGTGCGACGCGGCGGTGACTCAGGGAACGGCGGCGACGGTGGTGGACGTGACGATCAAGTTCGTCGGTGGCGACGCCGAGATCAACAGCTCCTTCCGGGAGTGGCTGTCCGGTGCCGAACGTGCCGCTGCGGACGGCAGTTCGGTCGTGTCGGTGCGGGGCTGGGCCGACTGCGAACGGATCGGCGCGCAGCTCGCCCACTTCATCGCGGGGCGAAGCGACACGTTCAACCTGCGTATCGACGGACCGGGGGCGGACTTCCTCATTCACGAGGTGCTGATGGTGGCGGACGCCGATTCGATGACGCGCTTCCTCGCATCGAGCAGCTACCTCCAGTGACCTTGTGGACGAGTTCCGCACCTGCGGTCCAGGTGCTCGCCCGCACCACGCTGCTTCCCGCCACGGACGTCGTCCCTCCCTCCGGTGAAATTGCGGTGGCCCGTCTGGACGGCGCGGCGATGACGGACGTCGACGGCGTGTTCGCGCAGTTCTCCGACGCCCTGCGGTTCCCGGGCTACTTTGGGTGGAACTGGCCTGCCCTGGCGGACTGCCTCACGGATCTCCAGTGGTTGCCGGCACACCGATATCTCGTCCTCGTCGAGAACGCCTCCCTCATCCTGCGCGAGAGCGAGAGCAGGAGAGAAGTCCTCTTCGGCATCCTCGCCGAGGCCGGCCGACACTGGGCCGACTCGTACGACGCGCGCTACCGCGGCCGGGGGCCGTTCTTCCTCGCCGTCCTCTGGTGCGAGGAGGGCGAGGTCGAGGTGCTGAGGCGGGAGGTCGAGGCCGCGTCGAGGCGGTGACGGCGGCCGCACGACGTGCGTCGACCAAACCGGTGGTCCGTTCGCGTCGGGTGGGCAACCATGGTCGGCATGGCGAGGGGGCGGGGATGAGACTGCCGCTGCAGGGTGGGCTGCCGCCGGCAGAGGCGCCGACCGGCGAGGTCGTGGAGATCGCCTGCGACGAGTCGGGATGCTCCGGCACCAACCTGCTCGACCCCGCCACCCCGGTGATCGCCCACGCCAGCGTCGACCTGAGCACCGACGAGGCCGCCGGTCTGGTCGCGACGCTGCGCTCCGGCTTCCGGTTGGCGCCGCACGAGTTCAAGTCTCGACAGTTCCTGCGCCGGCCCGAGGCGGCCGAGGCGCTGGAGTGGCTCCTGTCGGCGCTGCGCGGGCGGGCCCACGTCCACTTGGTCGACAAGCAGTTCTTCCTGGTCACCCGCGTCATCGACCTGCTGTTGGGCGAGCCGTCCTACGTGGCCGGCGCCCGCCTGGCCGGGGAGCGCCGGGCCGCCGCCGTCGCGCTGCACCGGGCCGGACGCGCCGCCGGCCCCGACTGGGACGCCTTCCTGGCGGCCTTCGTCGAGATGCTGCGGACCAAACGGCGGGACCGGTCCGGCGACGGCAGCGTGGACCGGTTCCTCGCGGCCCGGGACGCGCTGCTGCGGCACATCCCGGCCGAGGCCGTCCTGGTTGCGCTCGACCGGAGCCGGGTGGCGCACGTGCAGGCCCGGCTCTACGCCGAGGACCGGTCGATCCCGCCGCCGCTTGAGCCGCTGCTGCCGGCGCTGGCGGAGACCGTCCTGTTCTGGAGCGCCGGACGGCGGCGGGTGCTGGTGACGCACGACGAGCAGAGCGCGCTGACCGCTGACCGGCTGCGCCGCCTCCAGCGGGCGCTGGCCGAGCACGGCGGACTTCCGGCCGCTGAGTCGCCGCTGGCCGGGCTGGTGATGACCGACTCCCGCGACGACCCGCGGGTCCAGGTCGCCGACCTGCTCGCCGGGATAGCTCGACGGACGCCGGGCGCCGTCGACGACGGCCCGCTGCTCGCGGACGGTGGAGTCACGACGGAGCCTCGATGCTGAGGCTCGGCCGATGACAGGTCCCGGAGACGTCGGCGAGGGCGTGCGGCAGGGCTGGTACGGAGTGCGGTGCGTCTTCCAGTACGGCGCCGAGGCGCCGTACGTGTACGAGGAGCGCATCACGGTCTGGCGGGCCGCCGGCTTCGACGAGGCTGTCGCGCTGGCCGAGACCGAGGCTGCTGAGTACGTGGCGGACATCGACCGTGCGTACCTCGGCCTCGCGCAGGTCTACCACATGTTCGACGAGTTGGGGCATGGCGTCGAGGTCTACTCGCTGATGAGAGACAGCGACCTTCCGGCCGACGCGTACCTGACGAGGTTCTTCGACACCGGCGACGAGCGGCAGGGAACGCTGCCGGCGGCCCCGGACCGTTCCTCGGGGCGAGTCGACGGATCTTGAGTCGTTCCCTGGCCCACCGCAGGGACCCGCACTCGTCGGACCGGCCTTCGCAACGGTGGCAGTGGCCGAGAACTTAATGTCTTCTGATGATCCGTTTTGCCAGCTCCGGTACCCACTCCGAGCGTGGTGCGTCCCGTTCGATCAAGAGTGGTCTCCTCTCTGAGGTGGCAGCCCCGGCCACGGAGGCGATGTCACGCAGCCGGAGCGCCTTCCACCACACCCCGCCCTGTCGAATCCAACAGTGTCAAGTATGACAGCTGTTAAGATCAACAGTCTCGCGTTGCATAGTTTTGGGGCATGGTCCGCAATCTGTACGGCAGCGCCGAGCTTCAGGAGCGCCTCGGCGTCTCCCGGGCGCGAATCGTGCAGATCACGACTCGGCCCGACTTTCCGGCGCCGTTCGACCGGCTCGCCGGGGGAGCGGTATGGCTGGTGACCGACGTGGAGGCGTGGATCTCCGAGCACCGACCGTGGCAGGCGCAGGGAACCGATCCGGACGAGCGCTGACCCGTCCTAGATCGTTGACCGGTATTTCTCCTCTTCGCTCGTGTCCGGAAACCTCCGGGCAGCCCAATGCTGGGATCTTGATCTGGTGGTCCTGTCGTACCGGGCCCCTACGATGTGCCGATGACGCGATTCGGGCAGCAGCCCGACTGCGAGGGCGCGGCGTTCATCGATCTGTCAATGGCCGGCGCAACCTTCCGCGAGGTGGATCTCAGCGGCGCGCGGATGCGTGGCGTGCTGCTGTCGGACGCCGACATCGACGGGGCGATCGACGGCCTGCGCGTCAACGGCGTGGAGGTCATGCCATTGATCGAGGCCGAGCTGGATCGCCTGCATCCCGAACGGCTTCGACTGCAGCCGACCACACCCGAGACGATGCGCGATGCGGTGGATGTCATCGAGGAGCTGTGGCAAGCGACGCTGCGACGCGCAAGCGTGCTGCCGGAGGAAGCCGTCCACAGATCGGTGAACGACGAATGGTCGTTCGCCCAAACCCTGCGCCACACGATCTTCGTCGTGGACGCCTGGTATGGCCACGCGGCGGCCCCTCGCCCGAACCCGTTCCATCCGATCGGCGTACCCGCATCGTTCACCACCAACGGCACCGAGTTCGGCATCGACGAGTCGGCCGCGCCCACCCTCGGTGAGATTCTCGCCGTGCGCGCCGAGCGGATCGCCGACCTGCGCGCATATCTGGCGCAGGTCACGCAGGAGGAGCTGGACCGCGTGCGGGGGCCGAACACCGCGATCGGCTGCCCGCCGCCCGCCGAACGTACGGCGGTCAAGTGCCTGCAAGTCATCTTCAGCGACCAGTGGGCGCACGTGCAGTTCGCCAACCGCGACCTGGCCATCCTGGAACAGGAGTATGCGTGATGCTCCGGGGGTCACTGCTACACCGTCCGCGTACTCGTTTGATAGGCCAAACGCAGAATTGGCCGGTGGTGTTGATGTGGTAGGTGTGTGACACGTCGCGGTGGTTGCGGTGACAGACGGAGGAAGGGTGTCCAGGATCGACGTCTCCACACACGTCGACCGTGAGGCCTACCTGAACGCCGACCTGGACGCCCGTGTCCGGCAACGCCTGCTCGCCCTCAACGCCGCGATCTGGCACAACTGGACCATCGACGCACCCGTCAAACGCTCCTTGGTCGCCTACGACCACTGATGACCTGCCCAAATCACCGGTCAACGACCTAGCGCCGCTGGGTATGCGTACTCAGCACGAAAACCGTCTCGTGGCTCAGGTGTCGGCGGACCGGCGTCGGCAGGATCCTTGGCATGGCCGAGACGCTGCACCGACCCGCCGCCCTGCGTACCGTCGAGACGCCGTTGCCGGGGGCGCAGAGCGCCGGTCGCGCGGTGGCGGCGCTGGTCCGGCTGGTCGGCCGGCACCCCGCCGGGTGGCGGTGGCTGGCCCGGCGGCACCACCCGGTCCTGGATCGGCTGGCCGAGGCGAACGCGCGGTCGGTCTGCGTGCGGGCGGCCCGGCGGGTACCGGCCTACCGGGCGTTCCTGCGGTCCCGCCCGGCGGGCGTCCGCCGCCGGCTGCGGGACTTCCCGGAGACCGACAAGCTCGGGTACGTGGTGGGCCACGACGCCGCCGCGCGGTGCTGGCACGGGCGGCTGCCGCGGCGGGGGGTGGTGGTCGACGAGTCGGCCGGGTCGTCGGGGCGACCGTTCAACTGGCCGCGCGGCGAGCGGGAGCTGCGGGCGGTGCACCGGGACATCGTCGGCTACACCGGGCTGGCGTTCCCGATGCGCCGGCCGTTCGTGATCAACGCGTACTCGATGGGCGCCTGGGCGACCGGGACCACGACCGGCGCGGCGATGGCCCGGATCGCGGTGGTGAAGAACACCGGCCCGGATCTCGGCAAGATCGTCGACACGCTGCGGGAGTTCGGGCCGGAATTCGACTACCTGGTGACCGCGTACCCGCCGTTCCTCAAGCACCTGCGGGACCGGCTGGACGCCGAGGGCTTCCCCTGGGCGCGTTACCGGATCTTCGGCAGTTGCGGCGGGGAGGGCATGACCGAGGCGCTGCGCGACTACCTGGAGCAGCGGTTCGTCCGGGTGCGCTCGGCGTACGGGGCGTCGGACCTGACCATCGGCATCGGAGCGGAGACCCGGTTCACGGTGTGGCTGCGGCGCCGGCTGCGCACCGACGCGGCGCTGCGGGCGGAGCTGCTCGGCGCCGGTGAGCAGCGGCTGCCGATGGTGTTCCAGTACAACCCGTTCGCCACCTGGCTGGAGACCAACGAGCGCCGGGAGCTGGTCTGCACCGTGGGCAGTCCGGACGTGCTCCAGCCCCGGCTGCGCTACAACGTCGGCGACGAGGCGCTGCTGGTGTCGTACCGGCGGATCGCCGAGCTGGCCGCGGCCGACCCGGTGCGCGCGGCCGAACTCCGCACCGCGACGGCCGACGAGCGGATGACGCTGCCGGTGCTGCTGCTGTTCGGCCGGCGCGACTCCACGGTGTCCTACCTGGGCGCGAACCTCTATCCGCAGGATGTCGAGTACGGCCTCTACACCGGCAACCCGCACGCCGCCGCGATCAGCCGGTTCTGCCTGGCGCTCGTCGAGGACGAGGCGCTGGAGACCCGGCCGGTGATCCACGTGGAGCTGCGCGGCCCGCTGGCCGCCGCCGACCGCGCGGCGCTCGCGACCGCGTGCCGCGACGGGGTACGCCGGCACCTCGCCTCGGTCTCGCGGGACTTCGCGCAGTCCCTGGTCGAGGACCCGACCGCCGGCGACCTGCGGGTGAAGCTGCACGATTCGGGCACCGGCCCGTTCACCGGCCCGCAGAAGATCAAGAACGCCTATCTGGTGAGGTGACCATGCGTACCCGAGATTTCTCCCGTGCCCCGGCCCAGGCCCGCGCCGGCGCGATGTTCATCGGCGGCACCCGGTACGCGAGCCCGCTGGTGCTGCTGCGGCTGGCGCCGGACTGGTTCCGGATGGTGCGGGACATGCGCCGGATGTCCGGCTACCGCTGGCACACCGTCTACTGGCAGTTTCCGCTGACGTTGGGCACGATCGCGTTCTTCGCCGACCGGGACGCGATGCTGCGCTTCGCGCGCACCCGGCACCACCGTCGGCTGATGGCGTGGCTGACCGACGGCAACCGCAACGCGACGGCCGGGTTCATCCGGCTCTACACCGCCGACCCGGACGGCTACTCCAACGGCGCGTGGCGGGCCGAGGACGGCGCGATGGGCCACATCGAGCAGTTCACCCCGCTGGGCGTGGAGACGACCGGACCGGCGGTGCGCCGGTGAGCGGCCACCGGTTCGAGCGGGTCACCGGCCGGCGTGCCCTGGCGGAGTTCCTCGCGTTCGCCGACCGGCTCCACGCGCACGAGCCACGCCACGTGCCGACGCCCCGGCAGCAGATCCGCCGCTGGTGGCGCGACGGCGTGCCGCTGTACGTGCTGCGGGACGCCGCCGGCACGGTGGTCGGGCGAACCACCCTGCACTCCGACGCCGACCTGGACGCGAAGCTGGGCCGCCGGTGCCAACTGTTCGGGCTCACCGAGTTCACCGCGCCGGCCGCCCGGGAACTGTTCGACGCGATCGACGCGCACGCCGCCGCGGACCGGGAACTGCTGTTCGGGCCGGTGGCGCTGCTGCCCAACCAGGCCGGCGGCGTGATCACCGACGGCTACGACGACCGGGGCTTCGTCGACAGCGCGTGGAACCCGCCGCGCTACCCGGCCGCCTACGAGGCGTCCGGTTTCACCCGCCGGTTCGTCTCGGACACCTGGATCTGCCCGGTGCCGGCACCGGACGGACCGCCGCCCGCGCTCGGCGTCCAGCCCGACGGCGCGCGGCTGGACCTGCACCGGGGCGACGTGCGGCGCCTCGACGAGCAGCTCGACCTGCTGCGCGGCATGCTGAACGACTCGTTCGCGCAGCTCGGCTACTACACCCCGATCTCGACGGCGCAGTTGCGGCGGCAGACCGACGGCCTGGCGTACCTGTTGGACGAGTCGCTGCTGCTCTACCTGACCCGGGACGGCCGGCCGGTCGGGTTCGTGCTCTGCGTGCCGGACATCAGCGAGTTCCTGGTCCGGGTGCGCGGCGACCTGAACCCGGTCAACCAGCTACGTCTGCTGGCCACCCGACGCCAATACCGCCGCGAGGCGGTGCTGATCGTCAAGGGCGTGCGGCCGGAGTTCCAGGGACGTGGCTACCAGCGGCTGCTCTCCGCGCACCTGCACCACCACCTGCACGCCGGCGGCTACACGACGCTGCGCAGCTCGTACGTCGGGCGGGACAACCCGGCGTCGGCCGCGCCGTACCGGCGGCTCGGCGGCCGGCCGCTGCACGGATACACGTTCTACGCCAGGGAGCGCTGACATGGACCTCGCCGCGTTCCGCGAGCTGGAGCCGCTGTGCTGGCGGACCCCGAGCGCGCACAACACCCAGCCGTGGCGGCTGCGCTACGAGCGCTGGGCGGTCACGGTCGGCTGGGACCCGGCCGACGCGCTGCCGGCCGGCGACCCGACCGGCCGGGACCTGCGGCTGTCCCTGGGCGCGTTCGTGGAGACCTGTCTGATCGTCGCCGCCGACGCCGGGCTGCGACTGGACTGGGTCGCCGACCACGACGAGTCCGACCACCGGGTGGGCCGGCTGCGGCCGGCGCGGCAGCCGTACCGGACGCCGTTCCGCGCCGGCGACGTGCGGGACCGGCGTACCCACCGGGGCCGGTTCACCGACGGCCCGGACGCCGGCGTGCTCGCCGCCCTCGACGACGTGGCCCGGCGCGGCGGCGGCGCGGTCCACGTCGTGCCGGGCCGGCTCGGCGCGCTGCTGCGCGCGGCCGACCGCCAGGTGTACGCGGACCCGGCGGTCACCGCCGAGCTGCGCCGTTGGCTGCGCCTGGACTCGGCCCGGCCGGAGTACCGGGCGGACGGGCTCAGCGACCGGTGCCTGGGGTTGTCCCGGCCGGCCGCCGCGGGGCTGCGGGCGGCGTTGGCCGCCTATCCGGTGCTGCGCCCGCTGGGGCTGCCGCGCCTGCTCGCCGCCGGCGACGACCCGCTCGCGCGCGGTGGCGCGGTGCTGGCGCTCGTCGCGCCGCCCGACCTGGACGCGGCCGGGCAGGTCGAGTTCGGCCGGGTGTTGATGCGGATGTGGCTGACCCTGCACGCGGCCGGCCTGGCCGCGCACCCGCTGAGCCAGCTTGTCGACGTCGGCGTCACACGGGAGGCGCTCGGCTCGTCGCTGGACGTGGCGCCGGGGCGGATCGTGCACGTGACCCGGGTGGGCCGCCCGGTGGCACCGGCGCCGCGTTCGGCCCGCCGGGTCGAGCGCGGGACATCGATCGTGAGCACGCTCGCGTAATCCCGCCAGCAACTCCTTGACGGGTGGCTTCTCATCTATGAAAGTCCATATGGGCTGATGCGTCGCTCGGATGGGAGCTCGGGCGTTGGCATCGCGATGATGAGCGTGCGGAATATTCGGGCCAATTCTGTTAACGCTCACACGAGATTCGCCGTCGCCGATCCGTGCTGGGAGAGATCATGTCCGAAGTGACCCGAAGGAACATCCTCAAGGCCGGCGCGGCGGGGACCGGCGCCGCCCTGGTGCCGGCCGCCTGGACCGCGACCGCCCGTGCCGGCTCGACGCCGCCGCCGCAGGTGCTGGCCGCGAACGACCTCGCGCTCTGGTACGACGAGCAGGCGGGCACCGACTGGCTGCGCGCGCTGCCGATCGGCAACGGGCGGCTCGGCGCGATGGTGTTCGGCATAAATCGACACCGAACGGCTGCAACTCAACGAGGACACCGTCTGGGCCGGCGGCCCGTACGACTCGGCGAACACCCGGGGCGCGGCCAACCTGGCCGAGATCCGGCGGCGGGTCTTCGCCCAGGCCCAGTACGGCGCCGGCGGCTGGGTCACCCACCACAACACCGACGCCTGACGGGGCGCCTCGGTCGTCGACGGGGCGCTGTGGGGCATGTGGCAGACCGGCGGGGCCTGGTTGAGCACGCTCATCTGGGACCACTACCAGTTCACCGGCGACCTCGCCTTCCTCCAGGCCAACTATCCGGCGCTCCGGGGCGCCGCCCAGTTCTTCCTGGACACCCTGGTCGTCCACCCGACGCTCAACTACCTGGTGACCAACCCGTCGAACTCGCCGGAGCTGCCGCACCACGCGAACGCCAGCGTCTGCGCCGGCCCGACTATGGACAACCAGATTCTGCGTGACCTGTTCGACGCGGCGGTCCGCGCCGGCGAGGTCCTCGGCGTCGACGCCACGTTCCGGTCCCAGGTGCGCACCGCGCGGGACCGGCTGCCCCCGAGCCGGATCGGCTCCCGGGGCAACGTGCAGGAGTGGCTCGCCGACTGGGTCGAGACCGAACGGACCCACCGGCACGTCTCGCACCTCTACGGCCTGCACCCCAGCAACCAGATCACCAAGCGGGGCACCCCGGCGCTTCACGAGGCCGCCCGCAGGACGCTGGAGCTGCGCGGCGACGACGGCACCGGCTGGTCCCTCGCGTGGAAAATCAACTTCTGGGCGCGGCTGGAGGACGGCGCCCGCGCCCACAAGCTCCTGCGTGACCTGGTCCGCACCGACCGGCTCGCGCCCAACATGTTCGACCTGCACCCGTCGTTCCAGATCGACGGCAACTTCGGCGCCACCTCCGGCATCGCCGAGATGCTGCTGCACAGCCACGCCGGAGAGCTGAACGTGCTGCCCGCGCTGCCGAGCGCGTGGCCGACCGGGCGGGTCGCGGGCCTGCGTGGTCGGGGCGGCCACACCGTCGGCATGTCCTGGAGCAACGGGCAGGTCGACGAGATCACCGTCCGCGCCGACCGTGACGGCACGTTGCGCATGCGCTCCCGGCTGTTCACCGGCGGCTTCACCTTCGTCGACGCCGCCGACGGCAGCACGCCGGCCACCACCCGCCCGGAATCGGACGTCGTCCAGCTCACCGTGCGCGCCGGGCACACCTACCGGGCCGCGCGGCCCGGCGGGACGCCGTCACCGACGCCGACCGCCACGCCCACCACGAGCACGTCGCCGACGCCGACCACCAGCTCGCCGGCGCCGTCCGGCGCGCGGGCGACGTACGCGGTGACCGGCTCGTGGTCGGGTGGCTTCCAGGGCGAGGTGACCGTCACCGCGGGGGCGACCGCGATCCGGGGCTGGACGGTCTCCTGGACGTTCCCGAACGGGCAGGTCATCAACCAGATCTGGGGCGGCTCGCACACCCAGAGCGGGGCGAACGTGACGGTGCGCAACGTCGACTACAACGGGACGCTGGCCGCCGGCGCCTCCACCACGTTCGGCTTCATCGGCACGGTGACCGGGGCCAACAACCCGCCGACGAATCTCACCTGCACGACGTCCTGACCGGGCCGGGACGCGCCCGGCCGGGCGCGTCCCGCCCGCGCCGCCCACACCGGCAATTCCGCCGAGCCCGGGTCCTTCACCCTCAACGGCGTCAACCGCGCTGTCTCCTGACGGGAACATCGAGTCGGCCGGTCTGCTCGTCGGACACTCAGGCCAGGAGCGTCTCGCGCAGCCGCGCGCCCAGGTTGATCCGGCCGACCACCCGGGGCCCGGCCGGGTCGTACACGTCGATGCTGTGGTTGCGGCGCATCATCTCCCGCACCGGCGGCGGCAGCCGGGGCGGGTCGTCCATCGCGGCGAGGACCTGGGCGCCGGCGTGGGTCAGCCGCTCGACCAGGGTGGTGCCGTCGGTGTCCACCCGCACCCGGCCGAACTCCCAGCCCGCGGTGGTCAGGTCGAGCACCTCGAACAGCCGGACCACGAACGGCTGCGGGTCGGTCACCCGGTCGAGGCGCTTGGCCCGGCCGCCGACCACCGCGGCGGCGGCGGTCACCTGGGCGTACGGGTGCAGCCCGCTGGGCAGCGCGCCGAGTGGCCAGCGCAGCGACGGGCCGGCCTCCTTCCACAGGGGCCGGTAGTTGCGGCGGTGCACGAGCAGCCGCCGGCCGGTGCGCCGGAACACCTCCTGGGCCTGGAACTGGAGATCGGCGTGCGCCTCCTCGGCGGCCTCGCACACGATTCCGGCGGCGACCACCAGACCGTCGTCGTCGGACAGCAGCCGGCTGATCGCGTCGACCTGCTCGGGGAACCGGAGTCGGGCGTGCGCGCCGTAGGAGTGCCGGACGTCGCGCAGCAGCGTCTGCTGGCGTACCGGGTCCAGTTCGACCCCACCGCCGCCGCCCAGCAACCGCCGGAGCCAACCCATCGTGCCTCGCTTCCGTCGCCGTCTGCGGACCGGGCAATGCTAGTGCGTCGGTGGATGCTCGTATGGTGACGGGGTGGCTGAGCGATCCCTGACCCTGATGGCGGTGCACGCGCACCCCGACGACGAGGCGACCAGCACCGGCGGCATCCTCGCCCGCTATGCGGCTGAGGGCGTCACGACGGTGCTCGTGACCTGCACCGACGGCCGGTGCGGCGACGGGCCCGGCGGCGTCAAGCCGGGCGACGACGGGCACGACCCCCAGGCCGTGGTGGCGATGCGCCGGGCGGAGCTGGCGGCCAGTTGCGAGGCGTTGAAGGTGACGCACCTGGAGACGCTCGACTACGCCGACTCCGGGATGATGGGCTGGGCGACCAACGACGCGCCCGGCGCGTTCTGGAACACGCCGGTCGCCGAGGCGGCCGACCGGCTGGCCGAGCTGATCCGGCGTTATCGCCCCGACGTGGTGGTCACCTACGACGAGAACGGCTTCTACGGCCACCCGGACCACATCCAGGCGCACCGCATCACGATGGCCGCGGTCGAGCGCACCGGCATCCCGGCGAAGGTCTACTGGACCACGGTGCCGCAGAGCGCGTTCCAGGAGTTCGGCAAGGTCATGCAGGAGATCGGGGTGGAGTTCCCGGAGCCGGACGCCGCCGACGAGATGCCGGCGCTGGGCCTGCCGGACGACGAGATCACCACCTGGGTGGACACCCGCGCCCAGGGCGGGCAGAAGTTCGCCTCTCTCGCCGCGCACGCCAGCCAGGCGGAGAACATCTTCTTCCTGCGCCTGGGCGAGGAGCGGTTCACCGAGCTGATGGGGATGGAGACGTTCGTGCGGGTGCGCGACAGCACCGGCGCGCCGACGCCGGAGGACGACCTCTTCGCGGGTCTACGCTGAGGCCACCGGCCGGCCCGGTCAGGCCGCGACGGTCTGCGCGGCCAGGTGCTCCAGCACGGCACGCACGTCGCCGTCGGTGTCGGCCATGATCCGGCGTTGCCGGGTGGCCCCGGTGCCGATGCGGCGCAGCCGGTCCACCTCGTGCACCGCCAGGTCCAGGTCGCCGTGCCGGCGCAGCGCGGGCGCGACGGTGTCGATCAGGTCGTCGACGAGGTCCCAGGCCGGCCGGGGCCGCCCGGTGCGCAGGTCGACCAGCTCGCCGTCGACCCCGTCGTGGGCGGCCCGCCAGTGCGCGGCGGCGACCAGGCAGTCGCGAATGCGCGGGGCGGTGACACCGGCGCCGATCTCGTCGATCGCGGTGGCGACCAGGGCCCGGACCAGCGCGGCGACCAGCACGGTGTCGTCGACGGTGGGGCAGACGTCGCCGACGCGGACCTCCACGGTCGGATAGGCCGCCGACGGCCGGGCATACCAGTAGACCATCGCGGCGTCGAGCATGATCCCGGCGGTGATCAGGTCACGCACGGTGGCGTCGTAGTCGGCGGCGGAGTCGAAGTGCGGCGTCGGGCCGATGCTGGGCCAGCGCTCCAACTGCATCGAGCGCCAACTCGCGTGCCCGGTGTCGCGGCCGTCGTGCAACGGCGAGTTCGTGGTGAGCGCCTGCACCACCGGCAGCCACGGGCGCAGGTGGTTGCAGACCTGCACGGCGAGTTCCCGGTCGGGTACCCCGACGTGGACGTGACAGCCGCACACCGCCGGGTCGTGCGCCACCGGCCCGAACCGGCGGGACATGTCGTGGTAGCGCTGCTCGTCGGGGACGGTGCGGTGGGCCTCGCAGACCGGTGTGGCGCCGACCGCGACGAGCCGTGCCCCGACGGCGTCGGCCGCGCGGGCGGCGGCGCGGCGCAACGCGACGAGATGGTCCCGTAGCGCCGCGAGGTCGGGGCTGACCGGGGTGACCATCTCCACCATGCTGTGCCGGAACTCCTGCCGGCTCTGCTCGCGGGCGCTACCGGAGAGCGCGTCGCGCACCCGGTCGGCGACCGGCATGCTCTCCCCGGTCGCCGGGTCCAGCAGCAGGAACTCCTCCTCCACCCCGAGCGTGAGGGTGGTGGGAGTCGCCCGGGTCATGCCCCGACGGTACGAGGCCGGCGACCTCCGGGCTGCCGTTTCGGCCGACCACCGCCCCCGCGGGCGACACGCGGAGGCGGTGGTCGGCGACGACCCTGGCGTCAGCAGTCGTAGTACATGGCGAACTCGTGCGGGGTGGGCCGCAGGCGCACCGGGTCGACCTCGTTGGCGTTCTTCCAGTCGATCCAGGTGGAGATCAGGTCGTCGGTGAAGACGCCGCCGTCGAGCAGGTAGTCGTGGTCGGCCTCGAGCGAGTCGAGCACGGCCGGCAGCGAGCCGGGGACCTGCTTGACGTCGCCCCACTCCTCCGGGGGCAGGTCGTAGAGGTCCTTGTCGATCGGGGCCGGCGGCTCGATCTTGCTCTTGATGCCGTCCAGGCCGGCCATCATCATCGCGGAGAAGGCGAGGTAGACGTTGGCCGACGGGTCGGGCACCCGGAACTCGACGCGCTTGGCCTTGGGGTTGCTGCCGGTGACCGGGATGCGGGTGCACGCGGAGCGGTTGCGCTGCGAGTAGACCAGGTTGACCGGGGCCTCGAAGCCGGGCACCAGGCGGCGGTAGGAGTTGACGGTCGGGTTGGTGAAGGCGAGCAGCGAGGGCGCGTGGTGCAGCAGGCCGCCGATGTACCAGCGGGCGGTGTCGGACAGCCCGGCGTAGCCGGTCTCGTCGTAGAACAGCGGCTCGCCGTTCAGCCAGAGGCTCTGGTGGGTGTGCATGCCGGAACCGTTGTCACCGAACAGCGGCTTGGGCATGAACGTGGCGGTCTTGCCGTTGGCCCAGGCCTCGTTCTTCACGATGTACTTGAAGAGTTGGAGCTGGTCACCGGCGTGCAGCAGGGTGGAGAACTTGTAGTTGATCTCCGACTGGCCGGCGGTGCCCACCTCGTGGTGCGAGCGCTCCACGGTGAAGCCGGTATCGACCAGCCGCCGCACGATCGAGTCGCGCAGGTCGGCGTAGTGGTCGACCGGGGGCACCGGGAAGTAGCCGCCCTTGTAGGCGGTCTTGTAGCCGCGGTTGCCGCCCTCCTCGACCCGGCCGGTGTTCCAGGCGCCCTCGATCGAGTCGATGTAGTAGAACGACTGGTGCGCCGAGGTCTCGTGGCGGATCGAGTCGAAGATGTAGAACTCCGCCTCGGCGCCGAAGTAGGCGGTGTCGGCGATGCCGCTGGCGGCGAGGTATGCCTCGGCCTTCTTGGCCACGTTGCGCGGGTCGCGGGAGTAGGCCTCGCGGGTGAACGGGTCGTGGATGAAGAAGTTGATCGCGACCGTCTTCTGCTTGCGGAACGGGTCGACGAACGCGGTGGCGACGTCGGGCAGCAGCAGCATGTCCGACTCGTGGATGGCCTGGAAGCCGCGGATCGACGAGCCGTCGAACGCGAGGCCGTCGGTGAAGACGCTGTCGTCGAAGGACTCGACCGGCAGGTTGAAGTGCTGCATCACGCCGGGCAGGTCACAGAAACGTACGTCGACGAACTTCACGTCCTCGTTCTTGAGGTAACGCAGGAGTTCCTCGGGATTGGCGAACACACGTCCTCCTGGCAGGCGTTGTTGATCTCCGGCCACGTCCCGTGGCCGGACCGCCCGGGGACGTGGCCCGTACGGCCACCGTACGACGGCTCGCCGCCGTCGGCTCGCCAACCGCCCATCCGGGGTTTCCTCCGTCACACGCCGGGTAGTCGCCGACATGTGCGGGATCAGCGGTGAGGCCCGCTTCGACGGGGCGGTTCCGGACGCCGAAGCGGTCGACCGGATGACCGAGGCCATGCGCTCCCGCGGCCCGGACGGCCACGGCCGGTGGAGTGACGGTCGGGTGACGCTCGGGCACCGCCGGCTGACCGTCATCGACCTGTCCGAGGCCGGCGGTCAACCGATGGTCCGCGACGACCTCGGTCTCGCCCTGGTCTTCAACGGTTGCGTCTACAACTATCCCGAGCTGCGCGACGAGCTGCGGGCCGTCGGACACACCTTCCGATCGACGAGTGACACCGAGGTCGTCCTGGTCGCGTACGCCCAGTGGGGTGAACGGTTCGTCGACCACCTGGTCGGCATGTTCGCCGTCGCCCTGGTGGACCGGCCCCGGCGGCGGCTCGTGCTGGCCCGCGACCGGCTGGGCATCAAGCCGCTCTACCTCGCCGAGTCACCCGGCCGGCTGCGTTTCGCCTCCACGCTCCCGGCGCTGCTCGCCGCCGGCGACGTGGACACCGGCATCGACCCCGTGGCGCTGCACCACTACCTCTCCTGGCACTCGATCGTGCCCGCGCCGCGCACCATCCTGCGCGGAATACGCAAGCTGCCGCCGGCCACGGTCCGGGTGGTGGAGGCCGACGGGCGGTCCCGGGAGCACGTCTACTGGCGCCCGGAGTACCGGCGCGACCCGGCCCGCGACGGCATGGACGCCCACGACTGGCGGGCCGCGGTCGGCGACGCGCTGCGCACCGCCGTCCGCCGGCGGCTGGTCGCCGACGTGCCGGTCGGGGTGCTGCTCTCCGGCGGCCTCGACTCCAGCATGATCGTCGCGCTGCTCGACGGGGCCGGGCAGCACCACCTGCAAACGTTCAGCATCGGCTTCGACAGCCGGGGCGACGAGGCCGGCGACGAGTTCCACTACTCCGACCTGGTCGCCCGCGCCTTCGACACCGACCATCACCGCATCCGGCTCGCCGACGGCGACCTCGGCCCGGCGGTACGCGCCACCGTGGCGGCCATGACCGAGCCGATGGGCAGCCACGACGTGGTGGCGTTCCACCTGCTCAGCGAGCAGGTCGCCCGGCACGTGAAGGTGGCCCAGTCCGGGCAGGGCGCGGACGAGGTCTTCGCCGGCTACGGCTACCACCACCGGCTCGCCGAGGCGGCCCGGCCGGACGCCGCCGCCGAGTTCACCGCCGCGTTCTTCGACCGGGACCACGCCGGGCTGAACCGGGTGGTCGACCCGGCGTACGCCTGCGACGCCGATGTCAGCGGCGAGCTGGTCGCGTCCGAGCTGGCCGCGCCGGGCGCGCAGACCGCGGTGGACGCCGTGCTGCGCCTGGACACGCACCTGATGCTCCCCGACGACCCGGTGAAGCGGGTGGACAGCATGAGCATGGCCTGGGGGCTGGAGGTCCGCACGCCGTTCCTCGACCAGGACCTGGTGATGCTGGCCGCGGCCTGCCCGCCCGAGCACAAGCTGGCCCAGGGCGGCAAGGGCGTGCTCAAGGACGTGGCCCGCGAGGTGCTGCCGGCCGAGGTGATCGACCGGCCCAAGGGCTACTTCCCGGTGCCGGCGCTGCGCAACGTCGACGGTCCCGTGCGAGAGTTGGTGGTGGAGGCCCTGGGCGCCCCCGAGGCACGCCGGCGCGGCCTGTTCCGCCGTGCGTACGTCGACGAGTTGCTCGCCGAGCCGGACCGGGCGCAGGCGACCGCCGGCAGCAACAAGTTGTGGCAACTGGGCCTGCTGGAGCTGTGGTTGCAGTCCCACGGCGTGTGATGATCGAGGGAGGGAGCGCGGTGAAGTTCGTCATCGAGAGCGAGACCGACGGCCGGGTGGGCTTCACCGTGCTGGGCGGCGACGGGCAGGTGCTCGCCACCGGTCGCCCCTGCCCGGACAAGGGCTCGGCACTGGCCGCCATCGGGGAACTCATGCACGGCCTGGGTGACGCGTGCATCGAGGATCACACCGAGGCCACGGCCGCGCCGCCGCCGATTGCCACCAGCGAGATCGGCGGCGGCGACATGTCCGCCATCGGCCGGTCCGGCATTCCCCCGGTCTGACCGCCCCGCCCGGCGGTCACCGCTCGTCGTCGACGACCTCGGTGCGGTCGTCGACGGTGGCCGTGACGTCGAGGTGCTCGTCCGGCTGGGGCGCCTCCGCCAGCGTGTGGTGCGGGTCGCCGTCGGGGGAGTAGAGCACCTGGTCGGTCTTGCGGGTCTTCTCCTGGTCCTCTTCCGGTTCCGTCACGTCCGTCCCCTCCGGCCCCGGCCGCCTCCCTGACAGGCCGCCTCTGCCCACACGCTATGTGCCACCGGGACGCCGGGCGGGCGTTTCCCGCCGTCCGGCCCGGGACCGACGGCCGCTGTCGCACCGGGGTCGTAGGGTCACCGCCATGACGACGACACGGACCCACACGCTCGCCGTGCCCGGCGCCGACCTGGTCTACGACGTGCGCGGGCCGCTCTCGCCGACGGACGGCCGCCCGGTGCTCCTCATGATCGGTCAGCCGATGACGGCGGAGGGCTTCTCGGCGCTCGCCGAGCACGTCACCGACCGCACCGTGGTCACCTACGACCCGCGCGGCCTGGGCCGCAGCCGGCGCAACGACGGCCGGTCCGACCACACCCCCCAGCGGCAGGCCGCCGACCTGCACCTGCTGATCGAGGCGCTCGGCGCCGGTCCGGTCGAGGTCTTCGGCAGCAGCGGCGGCGCGGTGACCGGGCTGGAACTGGTCGCCGCCCACCCGGGCGACGTGGTCACGCTCGTCGCGCACGAGCCGCCGATCAACGCGGTGCTTCCCGACGCGGCGGGCGCCGAACGGGCGCGGGCCCGGTTCCACGAGGCATACCAGGCGAGGGGCACCGGCGCGGGCATGGCCGACTTCATCGCCATGACGTCCTGGCAGGGCGAGTTCACCGACGACTACTTCGACCGGCCCGCCGTCGACCCGGCCGCGTTCGGCATGCCCGCCGACGACGACGGCACGCGCGACGACCCGCTGCTGTCGCAGAGTTCGTGGGCGATCACCGATTACCGGCCCGACGCGGCCCGACTCACCGCCGGGCCGACCCGCATCGTGGTCGCGGTCGGCGAGGAGTCCGCCGGCACCTACACGGCGCGGACCGCGCTGGGCACGGCGGCGCTGCTCGGGCAGGAGGCGGCGGTCTTCCCCAGCCACCACGGCGGCTTCCTCGGCGAGCGCTCCGGCTATGCCGGCAAGCCGGCCGAGTTCGCCGCCCGCCTCCGCGAGGTCCTCGCCTAGCGGTACGGGCGGCGGGTGAGCGTCGCGTGGGCCATCGTGGTCAGCGTGACGATGTCGAACACCGGCACGCCGAGCCGCGCCTGGATCCGGTGCGCGAACGGCACCAGGTCGGTGCACTCGATCACCAGCGCGCCCAGGTCGGGGTGAGCACGCGCGAGCGCGTCCACCCGGCCGTCGACCTCGGCGGCCAGCCGGTCCACGTCGAGCGCGTCGCGCCGCCCCTGCAGCATCACCGCACGGAACTCGGGCTGCCCGGCCATGCCGGTGACCGCGACCGGCACGTCCGCCGCGCCGACCGCCGCCAGGTGCCGCGCGGTCAGCGCCGCCTCGTCGGCGACCAGCAGCCCGACGGTGCGCCCGACCATCCGGTGCACCATCGGCAGCTGCACCAGGCTGGACGACCAGAGCGGCACGTCCACGGCGGCGGCGAGTTCGGCCTGGAACAGCACCAGGAAGCCGCACGCCCCGGTGATGCCGGCGACCCCGGCTTCCTGCAGGTCGCGGGCCGCCGCGACGAACGGCTCCAGCAGCGTCGGGTCGGCCTCGCGTACCAGCCGCTGCGGGGTGGCGCCCTCGACCACCCGGTAGCGCACCGGGAAGTCGAACGTCGCCGGGTTGCGGATGTGCCCGGGGATCTTGTCGAAGCTGGTGTCGAGGCAGAGCACCCCGATCTCCGGCCGGTCGCTCATCGGATTCCCCTCCGGAAGCGGTCCAGGGCGAACGTCGCCGACGAGAGGTCCGCGTCGACGCCGGTGACGAGCTGGGCGAGCAGTTCGCCGCCGGCCGGGGCCAACCCCATCCCGATGTGCCCGTGCCCGGTGGCCACGCTGACGTTGTCGTAACCGGCGGCCCGGCCGATCAGCGGCAGGCTGTCCGGCGTGCACGGGCGCAGCCCGCTCCACACGTCGAGCCGCCGGTCGGTCTCCAGCGCCGGCAGGTAACGCCGGGCGGTGTGCAGGATCCCGTCCACCCGGCGCGGCGACACCGACGTGTCCAGCCCGGACAGCTCCAGCGTGCCACCGATCCGGACCCGGTCACCGAGCGGCATCACCGCGACCTTGCCCTCGCTGAGCAGCACCGGCCGGGTGGGCGTGCCCGGGCCGGCCGGGACGGTGACCGTGTAGCCCTTCGCCGGTTGCAGCGTCAGGCCCACGCCGAGCATCCGGGCGCACGCCGCCGACCACACCCCGGCGGCGATCACCACCTCGGCCGGGCGCAGGTCGCCCCGGGCCGTCCGTACCGCGCGCACCCGCCGGCCGGTCACCTCGAAGTCACGTACCTCGGCGCCGGTGACGATCTCCACGCCGCGCGCCCGCAACGCCTCGGCGAGGCCGACCAGGAACGCCGGGATGCGCAGCGCGGCCCCCTCCTCGTTGAGCAGCGCGCCGGCCACCGCGAAGTCGACGCCCGGCTCCAACCGGGCCAGCTCCGCGGCGTCCAGCTCGCGCAGCGGCACCCCGCGGGCGGTCGCCGCCGGGATGCTCCGGCGGGCCCGCGCGTAGCCCTGGTCGGTGTGGCAGGCCAGGATCATGCCGCGTTCGGTGAGCGTGCCGGCCAGGCCGTCGGCGGCGCAGATCTGGCGCAGCAGCGTCAGGCTGCGTTGCTTCAGCGCGAGCAGCGTCTCGAAGCCGGCGCGGGCGTGCCGTTCGGTGCAGTGCCGGCGGAAGTGCCACAGCCAGGCCAGCAACGCGCCGTCGAGGCGGGGCTTGACCGAGAACGGGCTCTCCGGGCTGAACAGCCAGCGGACACCCTTCGCCGGCACCCCGGGTTCGGCCAGCGGCGCCGAGCCCTGGGTGCCGACGAAGCCGGTGTTCCCCGCCGAGCACGCCGCCGGGTCGCCGACCTCGCCCCGGTCCACCACCGAGACGGTGTGCCCGGCGCGACGCAGGAACCAGGCGCAGCACAGCCCGACCACGCCGGCGCCGATGACCAGCACGTCGGGGTCGCTGCGGGCGGGTGTCGTCATCGTCGTCGCCGGTCAGAGCGTGACGACGAAGAAGCAGGTGGGCAGGTTCACCACGACCCGCTCCCAGATCTCGGCGCGCAACGCCACCCCCGGCTCGGCGAACGTGCCCGGCGGCGGCTCGGCGAAGCCGATCCGGGACCGGCCGGCGTCGAACAGCAGCGCGCCGTGGCCGAAGTCGCCGACGATCGCGGTGCCCGGGTCGACCAGGCGGGTACGCACGATGAAGACGCCGTTCTCCTCCACGTCGCGCATCAGCGAGCCGCTGCCGAGCAGCCGGTAGTAGTCGGCCGGGTTGATGATCAGCCCGTCGGCGGTGCTGCCCATCTGCTCCACCTCGTTGCAGGCGGACAGGATGGTGGAGCCGAACGGGCCCGGGTCGGTGAGCCGGCCCAGGTCCGGCATGCCCAGCAGCCCGCCCTCGCCGCGCAGGATGGTGTGGTTCTCGGCGGTGGCCAGCCGCACCACCAGCCGGTAGTCGATGAACTGGGCGAAGCTGACCGGGTCCTCCCACAGCGTGTCCGGCACCTGTACCCACGCGGTGGTGGTGAGCAGCGGCGGGATGGGGGAGCGGTGGAAGTGGTTGGCCGCCTCCCGGCGCAGGTCCGCGCCGTCGACCGCCGGGTCGCCCGGGCGGGGCGGGCTCTCGTGCCAGTAGAACTCCTGCGGGTCCTTCGACAGGTCGACCACCTTCAGTACGTTCCGCGACGGGTAGCGGGGCTTGCGCCGGGAACTGGTCAGCGAGTCGGTGATGGTGACGTCGTAGTCGACGCCGGTGTCGAAGCCGTCCTTGGCGAACGCCTCGACGAACAGCCCGCCGGGCGACATCTGCGTCCTGCGCGCGGCGACCACCTCGGCGATCGTCCGCTTCACGGTGTCGGTGGGTTGCGGCATCTGGTGTCCCTTCCTCAGGCCGGCTTGCGGGCGACGAACATGCCCCAGCCGAACTCGCCCCGGTCGATGGCCGCCTGGATCTCGTCGCAGGAGTCGGCGAAGTTCCCGATCCAGGTCCGCGCCGCCTCGTCGGTCGTGGTCGCGGCGCGCTCACGGGCGGTGCGCCCCAGCACCAGGTACGTCTGCCGGATGTGCGTGTCCAGGCTGCGGGCCACCACGTCCACGAACCCCGCGTCGGTCAACGCCTCGCGGTAGCCGTCCAGCGAGTAGCCGCCGTTCCACCGCACCCGGTCGTAGACGTGCCGGCGGGCCGCCTCGCCGATCCGCTCGGTGGGCTGGAGGAAGTCGGAGACGGCCAGCACGCCGCCGGGGGCGAGCACCCGGAACATCTCGGCGTGGCTGCGCGGCTTCTCCGGCACCAGGAACAACGCGTCCTGGCTGACCACGTGCGTGAACGTGCCGTCGGCGTACGGCAGGGCGGTGGCCGAGCCGTGCCGGAACGTCACGTCCAGCCCGGCGCCGCGCTCGGCGCGCCGCTGCTCGGCGAACCGGATCCGCTCGATGCTCAGGTCCAGGCCCTCGCCCCGGCATCCGGTGCGCGCGGCCAGTCGCAGCAGGAAGTTGCCGCAGCCGCAGCCGACGTCGAGCACGTTAGACGAGGCGTCGATGCCGGCGTCGTCGGCGAGGATGTCCGAGGTCCGGTCCGCCGCCGCGTGGTAGTCGGCGTCGTCGTCGCCGGCGAAGTAGCCGGTGTGCAGCACGCCCTCGCTGTCCCAGAAGCTGAGGTACGTCTGCGTGGTCTGGTCGAAGAACTCGGAGACGTCCCGCTCGGTGAACTGGCTGGTCGTGGACATGGGCACTCCCTTGTGCGGCGGTCGGGTGGACTCAGGCGTAGGTGTCCTTGCGGACCCCGGTCAGGTGCGGCAGGTCGGGGCCGGTCGCGGCGGCGCCGCCGTCGATCAGGTGCACGCCGGCGGTCACGTACGACGCCCGCTCGCCGGCCAGGAACGCGGCCACCGCGGCCACCTCTTCCGGGCGGGCCAACCGGCCGACGGCGCTGTGATGGCCCATCGCGGCGAGCCGGGCCGCCACGTCGCCGTCGTCGCCGGCCAGCCGGGCCGCCGCGCGTTCCATCGGCGGGGTACGCACCCCGCCGGGCGCGAGCACGTTCACGGTGATGCCGTCGCGGCCCACGTCCACGGCGAGTCCCTGGGCGAAGCGGACCAGCGCGGCCCGGGTCACCCCGGACAGCACCAGCGGGCCGATCGGCACGCAGGCGGTCTCGGAGGCGACCAGCAGCAGCCGGCCCCGGCCGGCGGCGCGCATGTGCGGCACCGCGGCCAGCGACAGCGCGACCGCCGGCAGCAGCACCCGGTCGACGGCGGCCCGGTAGTCGTCGACGTCGAAGGCGGTGGCGGTGCCGATCGGCGGGCTGCCGCCGCTGACCAGCAGCACGTCCGCCCCGCCGAGTCCGGCGGCGACGCGGTCCACCCAGCGGGCGGCGGCGCGGGTGTCGGTGACGTCCACCCGGTCGGCGCTGACCCGACCGGTCGCCACCGCGGCCACCTCCCGTTCGGCCGCGGCGAGGCGATCCGGGTCGCGCCCGCAGACGGCCACGTGTGCGCCCTCGGCGGCGAACTCCTTCGCGCAGGCCAGCCCGATCCCGCTGGTGCCGCCGGCCACCAGCGCCACCCGACCCTTGAGCCCCAGATCCACGTCCGTCACCCCTTCGTCTCACCGACGCGGGCCGCCGCGCCGGGGTGCGTACCGGCCGGTCCGCCGCCGGGCCGGTAGCCGTAGCGGGCGGACAGCGGCCAGGCCAGCGCCGCCACGGCGAGGCGCTGCCGGCCGGTCAGCGTCTGCCGCCACCCGTCGTCGGTGCCCCGGATGATCGTGGCGCCGGTGCGGAACCGGTCCGGGTTGCCGGTCACCGTGTGGTTGCCGCGCAGCTCGACGCCGCGGCCCCGGACCGGGTTGCCGGCCGGGTCGACTCCGACCAGCCGCAGCAGGGCGTCGACCGTGCCGGCCGGGTCGGCGGTGAAGTCCTCGTAGCGCAGGAACGTCGACCGTCCGGGGTGCCGACGGTTGATCGCCGCCGAGGCCCGGTTGAAGCCGTGCCAGTAGGCGGTGCTGCGCGCCGCCGACATGGCGTACACGTAGTCCTTCGGTTCCCGCCAGGAGTGCGCCACCGCGCGCGGGTCGCGGACCAGGTGCAGCCAGTACGGCTCGACGCCGGGCACGTGCGGCAGCAACGCCGACTCACCCGGGATCTTGGTGCTGTCCACGATCACCCGGGTGCCGGTGCGCGCGGCGACCTCCCGGTAGACCGCGCCGAGCAGCTCGGCGTGCGCGCGGGCGTCCGGGTGGTCCGCGCCCCGGCGCAGCACCCGCCAGGTGTGCCGGGTCCGCAGCCGGGCGCGTTGTCGCCGGATCACCTCGGCGGCGTGCGCGTCGGCGGACATCCCGGCCGGGCGGCCGACCGGCAGCACCGCCGACCACAGCGGGCAGGTGGTCAGCGACTCGCCGCAGCCGCACCTGTCGTTGACGCCTCGACCGGTGGAGTTCTTCCACAGGAAGTGCAGCTCGCCGACGTGGACCACGCCGGGGGTCTCGCCGAGGACGTTGCCGATGATGGTGCTGCCGTTGCGACACCAGCCGGTGACGCTGAGCACGGCCACGGGCGCACTCACGCGCGTACCTCCAGGGGTTGTGCGGCGGCGACGGGCCGGCCGATGCGCAGCGCCATCGCGGCGGCCACCGCCGCGCCGGCCGCGCCGGCCACGAACACCGCCGGGTAGCCGAACCCGGCGGCGACCAGACCGGTCGCAGGCCCCCACACCGCCAGCCCGAGATCCCAGAACGAGGTGTACGCCCCGATCGCCGCGCCCTGCCGCGCCGGGTCGGCGCGGTTCATCACCATCAGCGCCAGCGACGGGTGCAGCAGCGAGAATCCGACCCCCATCACCACGCTGCCGGCGACCGCGACCGGGAGGTTCGGGGCGACCGCGATGACCAGCAGGCCGACCGCCTCGCCCACTCCGCACCAGGCGGCCACCCGGCGGGGGCCGAGCCGGTCGGGCAGGTGACCGATGACCAGTCGGGTGCCGGCGTAGACCGCGCTGAAGCAGCTCAGCACCACCACGCCGGGGCCGATGCCACGCGCGTCCAGGTGCAGCACCACGAACGCGGCCAGTCCGGCGTATCCGGCCGCGCCGAACGTCAGCGCCACGCCGGGCAGCAACGCGGGACGCAGCAACAGGCCGCCGCCCCGGGCCGCCGGCGCGGCACGCGGCGGCGTCGGCGCCAGCGCGACGAGCGCGGCGCCGAGGGCCGGGGCGGCGGCGCTGAGCGCCCACACCGCCGGGTATCCGGCCTGCTGCACGGTGGCGCCGAGGAACGTGCCGGCGGAGATGCCGCCCCACATGCTCACCCCGTACAGGCCGATGAGCTGGCCGCGCCGGTGGTGCGGGGCGAGCTGGACGATCCACACCGCGCCGGCGGTGAACAGCGCCGCCTCGCCGGCGCCGAGCAGCAGCCGCACCGCCACCAGTGCCGGCACGCCCAGCGGCGCCAGGTACAGCAGGCCACCGGCGGCCACCACGAGCGCCCCGGTCAGCATCACGGTGCGGTGGCCGTACCGGTCGGCGAGCGCGCCCGCGACCGGGCGGACCAGCAGCGCGGTCACCGCGGTCACGGTGACCACGACACCGACGGTCAGGTCACCGGCGTCGTGCCGCTCGCGCAGGAAGCCGGGCAGGACCGGGATGACCGCGGTCAGCCCGAGGTAGCCGGCGAACAGTCCGCCGAGCAGCCCCACCAGCGCGCGTCGGGGCAGGCGCTTCTCCTCGGTGTCCGTGCCGGTCACGGCCGCGCCAGCGCGGTGTCGCGGGCGGCGGCCACCTTGCGGACCGCCTGGACCAGGTCGTCGCAGTCGTCCGGGGTGAGGTTGGACGACAGCGGCACGTCGACGGTCTCGGTGAGCAGCCGCGCGGTGCGCGGCAGCGTCGCGCGGATCTCCCCGGGGTCGGCGCTGTCGTAGAGGAAGCGCCAGTTCCAGAACGCCCGGACGTTCAGGTCGTCGTCCGCACCGATGTTGCGCGCGTCGATCCCCTCCGCGCACAGCGCCCGGGCGAACCAGCTCGCGTCGCCGCCGGGCACGCGGAACAGGAACGCCTCCCCGAGGTACGCCCCGGGCGCGACCGGCCGCCGCACGGCGATGCCGGGCAGGTCGGCGAGGGCCCGGGAGACGTGCGCGTAGTTGCGGTGGAACAGCGCCAGCCGCTGCGGCAGCCGGGTCAGCTCGGCCCGCAGCAGCGCCGCCCGGATCTCGTCCATGCGAAGGCTGAGCAGGGGCAGGTCCAGGCCCGTGAGCGACGGTTCGCCGTGCGGGAAGTGCCGCCGCAACCGTCCCTCGTAGGCGCCGGACAGCGCGACCGCCCGGGCGAACAGCGTGCTGTCGTCGGTGACCAGGAAGCCGCCCTCACCGCAGTTGAGCGCCTTGTCCGACTGGGTGCTGAACGCCCCCGCGGCGCCGAACGTGCCGAGCTTGCGGCCGTTGAGTTCGGCGCCGAGCGCCGGTACGGCATCCTCGATCAGCGGCACGCCCATCTCGGCGGCGAAGGCGGCGAGCGCCTCCACGTCGGCGGCGAAGCCGCGCATGTGCACCACCATCACGGCGCGGATGTCCGGCCGCCACCGTCGGCGCAGGTCGTCGAGGTCCATCCGCAGGTCGTCGTCGACCTCCACCAGAAATGGCCGGCAGCCGGCCAGCACAATGGCGCTCGGAGTGGCGACGAAAGTGAATCCGGGGCAGGCGACCAATGAGCCGGGCGGCACTCCGGCGCCCATCAGGGCGAGGGCGAGCGCGGCGGTGCCGCTGGAAACGGCGAGAGCGTGCCGGGTGCCGAAATAGTGGCACAGTTCGTCCTCGAAACGGCCACATTCGGTTTCGTTCTGCGGCCGGTGGTCGTATCGGAAGTAGAGATGACTGCGAATGGCCCGAATTGCGGCGTCCTCGTCTTCGGCGTGTACGAATACCGCGCCTTTGTCGTAGGTGGGCCACGGCGTGCGCCGGACCGGTCGACCGCCGTGCAGGGCGAGCTGTCTTTCCAGCTCAGCGCCGTGCGGAGCCGGCCTCGGCCGGCTCCGGGCGGGAGCGTCGTTGTTCCCGTTCACCGGCGGACTCCTCGGGCGAGCGGCGGCAACTCCTATCCAGTCGATAGGATTAACCGAGCGCGCGCCGGGCACGATTGCCCGGCGGAATCTCGCGGTCCCGGCGCGATCCCGTCGAGGGGTGGGAAATGCCACCAGATCCGACATTGGCGTGCGGTGGATCCAGTGACCATCATGATTGTCCCCCGGATCGCCACCCGTCAACATCTCGAAGAATGGTTGCTGACAGTGACAGTGGACAATAAGGAACTGTCCCTCGTGGTGCGTGCCGTACCCGCCGTCGCGGACCCGCGCCGCCGAACCGCCCGTGGCGGCCGGGGTCGTCATGGACGGTCCGCCGGCCGGATCGCCCCGCCGGCCCCGAGTGTGCCGTCGGTCTCCTCGCCACACCTGGCGCGCGCTCGCGTCGGCCCGCGTCGGTCGGTCACTCCATGTGAGCAATGGGTGAGTATCGGCAACCTCGCCCCGCTGCCTTTGCTCTGCAGCCACGGACGCATCGGTGACGGACGGCCAGCTGCTGCGTGGGTGGCTGCAGAGCAAAGGCAGCGAGGGGCTCATCCCGGCGGACGACATGTTCTCGGATAGTGCCTGCTCAGACCGATGTGGCACCGAACGTTGGTCACGCCAGGAGAACGGATGGCCGCTACTCGGCGTGACTGCCCCGACAACGCACCCGTCCTGACTGAGCGTGACTGATCCGGGGGTCGTCGGCCCGCCGGCGGAGACCGGCGCGCGGGGCGAGCGTCGGGGCGGTCGGGGCGGTCAGGGCGGTCAGCGCCAGGCGTACCGCCAGGCCCCGACCAGGTCGGGCACGGACGCGTACCGCGCGCCCGGGTCGGCTCGGGTGGCTCGCTCCACGACCGCCGCGGCTCGTCCGTCGCCCCGCCAGCCCGACGGCGCGTCGAGCAGGTGGTGCAGCGTACGGCCCAACGCGTGCACCGTCGTGCGCCCGTCGATCACCGCGCCCCGGGTCAGCTCCTCCGGGGAGAGGTAGCGGCGGGAACCGGGCAACCGCTCGGAGTCCAGCACGAACGGGCCCGGCCGGTACTCGTCCAGGTCGATCAGCCACATTCGGCGCGCCTCGAAGTCGTAGAGGAAGCAGCCGTCGTACAGGTCGACCGCGACGTAACCGGCGGCGTCGACGGCCAGGTGGGCGTCGAGGACCACCGCGAGAGCCGCGCGCACCTCGGGGACCGGCAGGCGCTGGAAGCGGGCCAGGCCGGCGCGGTCCGATCCGTGCACGGTGGCGTGGTTGAGCACGGTCCCCTCGCACCACGGGTAGACCAGCGTGGGCCCGTCGGCGCCGTCGCGCACCAGCTCCGGCCGGACGACAGCCGGGTGCCGGACGGCGGCGTGCAGGCCGAGGGCCCGGGTCAGCGAGGCCCGCGCCTCCGGTGTCCGGGCCCGCTTGACGAACCAGCGCCGGCCCGCCGTCCGCACGCCGTAGGAGAGACAACCGGAGTCCTGGTCGCCGAAGACCACGAACGCGTCGGCCGGATCCAGTTCGAACACCCGCCGAGGGTAGCGCCGGGTGCTCGGCCACGACGGGTCACTCCGGCGGGGCCACCACCTCGATGACCTCGGCGGGCGCGCGGCGCGGAGCCGGCGGCAGGTCCTCGTCCGGGCCCCAGCCGACGCGCACCACCAAATAGGGGTCGCCGAGGCCGGCGAGCAGGTCGCGCATCATCCGCCGCGGCCAGGCCAGCTCGATCGCGTCGCTGAGCGGCGCGCCGGCCAACCCCTCGGCGGTCGCGGTGAGCAGCAGCGCCGACAGCGCCTCCCCGCCGCGCAGCCACGCCGCCGGTTCGTCGCCGTCACCGAACAGGATCAGGTACGCCGCGCCGCGGTCGAAGTCCGCGCCGGCGGCCAGCCCGGCCGCCCCGCCGGGCGCGTGGTCGCGCAGCGGGACGCGCCGTGGCGCGGGCCGGACCGCGGCGGTCGTGGGCACGCCGTCGCCGCTGCCCGCCGGGCGGTTCGTCCAGCGGCGCAACTCCTCCCGGTACGCCGGGTCGGCCAGCTCGGCGTCGGCGGCGCGACCGGTGGACACGGCCAGCATCGGCATCTGGTCCGGCCGGACCACGTGCAGGTGCGCGCCCTGCGCCTCGACGGCCTCGGTGAGCCGGGTCAGCAGCCACTCGGGGACGGGCCGGTCGCCGTAGGCGCGTCGGTCGGTCCGGCGGCGCGGGATCGCCTCGACGAGCCGCAGCGCCGGCACGTCCAGCGCGGTCGGGCCGGTCGCGCGCAGCCGGGCCAGCAGCGTCGGGTCGGCCGGGTCGGGCAGCCGCTCGACGGTGACCGCCCAGCCCGCGGCGGCGAGTGACACGCGGGCGTGGTGCAGGGCAGCGCCGCAGCTCAGGGTCAGCAGCCGGCCGTCGGGGTCGGTGTGCGCGAGCTGCCGGCCCGGGTCGGCACGCAGCTCAAGCGTGTCCGCGTCGACCCGCCAGCGCCAGGGCTGGGTGTTGAACACCGAGGGGGCGTGCAGGGACTGCCGGGCCGCCGCCTCCAGCACCCGGACCGCCGGGGTCTGCTCCGTGCGGATCGCTGACCGGTCCATGGCGGCGCCTCCTCGTTGCTCGTCCCCTTCCGAGGCTGCCCGCCGCCGGGGTAAAGGGGCAGGGCCGGAGGTCCCGGGCACCCGAGCCCTGCGGCCCAGCTCTCAAGCCAGGGCCCCACCTCTACCGGAGGCGTTAAGCGGGGGCCCCTCCTTGCTCGGGTGGGACGGCGAGGGCGATGGTGAGGTCCAGGACGGTGGCGGGGTCGTGCAGGCGCTCGCCGAACAGCTCCCGCAGCTTGCCCATCCGGTAGCGCACGGTCTGCGGGTGCACGAACAGGTCGGTCGCCACGTCGTCGCGGCGCCCCTGGTGCAGCAGCCACGACCGCAGCGTCTCGGCGAGCCGGTGCGCGGTGGCCGGGGGCAGCGCGGCGAGCGGCGCGAGGGCCTGGGTGCGCAGGTCGGCCAGTGCCTCCGGGTCCATGCTCAGCAGCAGGGTGGCCAGGTGTCGTTCGGTGTCGACCGGCCCGGCGTCGGGTTCGCCGAGGCCGAGCGCGAGGGCCCGGGCGGCCCGCTGGTAGGAGGCGGCGACCCGGTGCCAGGGGCGGGCCGGGCCGAGCACCGCCCGGTGCCCGTGCAGCAGGCGGACGAGTTGCCGGCGCCGGCCGCCGTGCGCGTCCGGGACCAGCAGGACCGCCATCTCCTCGGCCGGACGCATGCCGGGCAGGTCCTCGCCGCTCTCCAGCGTCTGCCGACCGAGCAGGGCGAGCACCGCCCGCAGGTGCCGGCGGGGCAGCAGCACCACGGTCAGCGTCTGCGGCGGCGGCCAGTCGGCCCGCTCCGCGCTGCGGCGCAACGACTCCTCCGGCTCGCCGGCGAGCAACTGCCGGGTGAGCCGCTCCAGGTCCCGGCGGCGCACCCGGCCGGCGCTGGCCAGTTCGTCGGCGTGCCCGGCCACGCTGGCCGCGGACAACTCGTCGATGTACGCGAACATCAGCTCGGCGAACTCGGCCACCGTCTCGGCGGCCAGCCCGCTGCGTACCGTGGTGGTGGAGACCTCCCGCCAGGCCACCCGGGCACCCACCCGGTACGCGGCCAGCAGCGCGTCCATGCTCCGCCCGGAGCGGGCCTCGCCGCTGCCCAGCGCGTACGCGGCCTCCAGCGCGGGGGCCAGGGGAGTGCTCGGGTCGAATGCCTGGGTACCCTCGATGAGCTGGAGGAACGTGCCCAGCGCGATGCGTACCGCGTTTTCGATCTTCTCGCGCATGGCGCCGGTGAGCGCGCCGGAGTAGTCCGGCACCTCGGCGGTGATCGCGGTGACCGTGCGCGCCGCGACGACCGATAGCTGGTCGCGCAGCATCGCCGCCATCTCGGCGTCGAGATCGAGATGGGCGGCGCGCTGCCCGGTCCCGGCCTGCTGCGACATCTGTTGTTCCCTCCGAACAAAAACCCGTGACCGTTTCACCTTTGTCGGTCAAGATGTTATGCGATTACGCGGCCACGCTGGTCATATGACCACAACTGCGCCCCGCCGCTCCCAGAAGGTCTCCTTCCGGGACAGGCTGCTGCGGCTGGCCGGCACGGTCACCACCCCGCTGCTGCCGGACGACTATCTCGACATGGTCGCGCCGCTGCGCGCGGGTGCCCCGCTGCGCGGGCGGATCGTCGCCGTCCGCCCGGAGACCCGGGACGCGGCGACGCTGGTGATCCAACCGGGGCGCAGCTGGTTGGGCCACCTGCCGGGGCAGTACGTGCGCCTGGGGGTGGACGTCGACGGGGTACGCCAGTGGCGCGCGTACTCGCTCACCTCGCCGCCGGGCGCGGCGGACGGCCGGATCGCGGTGACCGTGAAGGCGATCCCGGACGGCAAGGTCAGCAACCACCTGGTCCGCCGGATCCGACCCGGCACGATCGTCCAGCTCGACCAGGCCCAGGGCGAATTCGTGCTGCCCACGGCCACCCCTGAGCGGGTCCTCTTCCTGACCGCCGGCAGCGGCATCACCCCGGTCATGGGGATGCTGCGCGCCGGGCTCACCGAACGCGCCGACGTGGTGCTCGTGCACTCGGCGCCCACCCGCGACGACGTCATCTTCGGCGCGGAGCTGCGGGCGCTGGCCGAGCGCGGCGCGGTACGCCTGGTCGAGCGGCACACCGACACCTCCGGCCTGCTCGACGTGACCGAGCTGGACGACCTCGTACCCGACCACGCGCAGCGGCACACCTGGGCGTGCGGGCCGCTCGGACTGCTCGACGCCGCCGAGGCGCACTGGGCGGCCCGGGGCGCGGACGATCTGCTGCACACCGAGCGGTTCCGTCCTACGGTGATTACGCCGGGCGACGGCGGCACGGTGACCTTCACCGGGGCGGGGGTGACCGTCGAGGCCGACGGCGCCACCACCCTGCTCGACGCGGGGGAGAGCGCGGGGGTGCTCATGCCCTCGGGCTGCCGGATGGGGATCTGTTACGGCTGCGTCGTGCCGCTGCGCCAGGGCGCGGTACGCGACCTGCGCAACGGCGACGTGACCACGGCCGTGCCGGGTGACGGCGTACGGATCCAGACCTGCGTCTCGGCGGCCGCCGGTACCTGCGACATCGAACTCTGAGGAGCCACCGACGTGACCGTGATCCAGAAGAAGGCCGACAACCCGATCGCCCACCTGAGCGCCGAGGACATCGAGATCATCGGCAAGGAGCTGGACGCGATCCGGGACCGGGTGATCGCCGACCGGGGGGAGCGGGACGCCCGCTACATCCGCAAGGTGATCAAGACCCAGCGGACGCTGGAGATCAGCAGTCGCGCGGTGCTGCTGTTCTCGCTGTTCCCGCCGGCCTGGATCGTCGGCACGGCCGGCCTGTCGATCGCCAAGATCCTCGACAACATGGAGATCGGGCACAACGTCCTGCACGGTCAGTGGGACTGGATGCGTGACCCGAAGATCCACTCCACCACCTGGGACTGGGACCACGTCTCCCCGGCGGACCAGTGGAAGCAGTCGCACAACGAGCTGCACCACCGCTACACCAACGTGGTCGGCAAGGACAACGACCTCGGGTACGGGATCATGCGCGTCGACGAGGACCAGCCGTGGCACCCGATGCACCTGGGCCAGCCGGTGTGGAACCTGCTCAACGCCGCCTTCTTCGAGTACGGCATCGCCGCCTACGACATGGAGCTGGGCGACCACCTCAAGCAGAAGCGGCTCAAGGACCCGACGTTCCGGGCCAAGGCGAAGGCGGTCGGCCGCAAGATCCGCCGCCAGGTGCTCAAGGACTATGTGGTCCACCCGCTGCTCTCCGGCCCGTCGTTCCTGTCCACGCTCGCCGCCACGTTCACCGCCAACCTGATCCGCAACGTGTGGAGCCACTCGGTGATCATGTGCGGGCACTTCCCGAACGGCGTGGAGACGTTCGAGAAGACCTCCATCGAGGGCGAGACGCGCGGCGAGTGGTACCTGCGGCAGATGCTCGGCTCGGCCAACATCAGCGGCCCCCGCCTGCTGCACATCATGACCGGGAACCTGTCCTTCCAGATCGAGCACCACCTCTTCCCCGACCTGCCGAGCAACCGCTACCAGGAGATCGCCCCGCAGGTCCGGGCGCTGTTCGACAGGTACGGGCTGCGCTACACCACCGGCCCGCTGCCCAAGCAGGTCGCCTCCGCCTGGTGGAAGGTCATCCGCCTGTCGCTGCCCAACCGCCGGGACCGCCGGCAGCCGGTCGCGCCGGGCCCGCTGGTCCCCTCCGGCGCCGCCTGACCGGCACGTGCACGGCCGGTGAACTTCCCCCCACCGGCGCCCGCACACTCGGTGTCCTCGCAGCTCAGACCGCTTTTCGTGGTTGTCGAGCCGGTCCCGTGTCCCCGTACACTCGCGCCCATGCCGATGCCGCGGGACGCCGCGCCGCCGCCGGCCGCCGGCCGGCGGGTGGTGATGCTCGTCGACAACGCGGTCGAGGGTGACTCGCGGGTGCAGAAGGCCGCCCGGTCCGCCGCCGACGCCGGCTGGCACGTCACCCTCCTCGGCTGCGCCCGCACCGAGACCGAGCGCCGCTGGCAGCTCGGCGACGCCGAGGTACGCGTGCTGCCGCTGGACGCGCCCCGCCTCCTCCCCGCCGACGCGAGCGATCCACGCGGCGAGGGCACCGGGGAGGCCGGCGCGTCGGGTCCCCCCGCCGGTGTACGCGGCCCGCGCGGCTCCGGCCTGCGGGGCCGGCTGGTGGCGCGGGGCGGCCTGCCGTTGCGGGTGGCCCGGCTGGCCCGCCGACCGCTGGAGCACGCCCAGGTCCGCTACTGGCGGGCTCGCCTCGGCGACCGGGCCTGGCGCCGGCTGGAGCCCGGGCTCTGGAACTACGAACGCGTCGCCGGCCCGGTCGTCGACGAGCTGCGTCCCGACCTGGTCCACGCACACGACTTCCGGATGCTCGGCGTGGCCGCCCGCGCGGTCGACCGCGCCCGTGCGCGGGGACACGTCGTGCGGCTGGTCTGGGACGCGCACGAGTGGCTGCCGGGCGCCCGGCCCCGTCGCGACAACGCCCGCTGGCTGCCCGCGCACCTGGGCTACGTCCGCGAGTACGTCGGCCACGCCGACGCGGTCGTCACCGTCTCCGACACGCTCGCCGACCTGCTGGTCCGCGACCACGACCTGCCGGCGCGCCCCACCGTCGTGCTCAACGCCCCGATCGCCGCGCCGGCACGCGTGGCCACTGCCGGTCCCGCCGCTCGAACCGCATTGGTAGCCGCCGAGGAACGGCCGGCCGGCGGGCCCGCACCCGACCTGCGGGCCCGCTGCGGTGTGGCCGCCGACACCCCCTTGCTGGTCTACAGCGGGGCGATGGCCGAACAGCGTGGCGTGGACACCGTGGTCGAGGCGTTGCCCCGGCTGCCCGGCGTACACCTTGCCCTGGTCGTCGCCGACCCGGACGCCGCCTACGTCCGGCAGGTCGTCGCCCGCGCCGCCCGCCACGGCGTCGTCGAGCGGGTGCACGTGCTGCCGTACGTGCCGCACCGGCAGCTCGTCGCGTTCCTCGCCACCGCCGACGTCGGGCTCATCCCGCTGCACCACTGGCCCAACCACGAGATCGCGTTGATCACCAAGTTCTTCGAGTACGCGCACGCGCGGCTGCCGATCGTGGTCAGCGACGTCCGCACCATGGCCGACACGGTCCGGGCCACCGGCCAGGGTGAGGTCTTCCGCGCCCGGGACACCGCCGACCTGGCCCGCGCGGTCCGGGCGGTGCTCGCCGACCCGGCCCGCTACCGCGCCGCCTACGACGGCCCGAACTCGCCGCTGCCCAGCTGGACCTGGGAGTCCCAGGCCGACCGCCTGGACGCCCTCTACCGCGACCTGCTCACCCCCCTCCCCTGAGCCGTCACCGCCCCGACGCCCGGGAAAGGGGTGGGCGGCTGGAGAACGGGTGGGTTAGCGTGGGGGCATGCAGAGCAGGCGACAGATGACCGCCGCGGCCGCGCGAGCTTTCCGCTCGCCGGTTGCCGCCGCCTGACCTGCCCCAACCCCACGCCGGCGACCGGAAACGGTCCGCCGGCGTCGTCGTGTCACGCCACCGTTGCGCGGACCGTCCGGACGCCCGTACCCGGAAGGCACCCGCCATGACACCCGACGAGATCGTCCGCGTCTTCGACGAGCACTACCACCGCCTGGGCCACTCCGACGCGCCGGAGAGTTCCCTGGTGCCGTCGCCCGGAGACCCGGTGCTGTTCACCACCTCCGGCATGCATCCGCTCACGCCGTATCTGCTGGGGCGCCCGCACCCGGGCGGACGCCGCCTGGTCAACGTGCAGCGGTGCCTGCGCACCACCGACCTGGACGAGGTCGGCGACCGCACCCACCTGACCGTGTTCCAGATGCTCGGCTCCTGGTCGCTGGGTGACTACGACATCGCGACCAGCCTGCGCTGGGGCTTCGAGCTGCTCACCGGCGGCTACCGCATCCCCCCGGAGAAGCTGCACGCGACCGTCTTCGGCGGCGACGACCAGCTCGGCCCGGACGAGACCGCGCGGGAGACGTGGACCGCGCTCGGCGTGCCGGTGGAGGCGCTCGGCGCGGACAACTGGTGGTCCAACGGTCCGACCGGCCCGTGCGGGCCGGACTCGGAGATCTTCGTGTGGACCGGCGACGGGCCGCCGACCGGCACCCCGAGCGGCGACGAGCGCTGGGTGGAGGTGTGGAACCACGTGCAGATGCGCTACCACCGGCACCCCGACGGCCGGCTCACGCCGCTGCCGCGCTCCAGCATCGACACCGGCATGGGGCTGGAGCGGCTGGAGATGGTGCTGCGCGGCGAGACGTCAGTGTTCACCGGCGACGGGCTGCGCCCGTGGGTGGGCGCGGTCCGCGACCGGTGGGAGCTGCCCGAGACGGACCTGCGCGTGGTCGCGGACCACCTGCGCTCCGCGGTGGTCGTGCTCTCCGACGGGGTACGCCCCGGCAACACCGGCCGTGGCTACGTGCTGCGCCGGCTGCTGCGCCGCGCGCTGACCGTGCTGTGGCGCGACGACGAGACACGGAGCCTGGGTGACCTGCCGCCGTCCGCGTACGTGGACACGCTGCGCCGGTTCCGCCGGCCGGTCGACCCCGGCCCGCTGCGGGCGGCGCTGTGCGACGAGGAACGCCGGTTCGCCGAGCTGCTGCGACGCGGCCGGCCGCTCGTCGACCGACTCCGCGCGCGGGGCCCGCTGACCGAGCACGACTACCACTGGCTGCACGACACCCACGGGCTGCCCCGTGAGCTGGTCGACGGCCTGCTCGCCGACGCGGGCTGAGCGGTGGCCGCCCGGACCGGGCGGTGCGAGACTCGGTGCAGACGTCGCCGGGAGGGGAGAGGACCCATGACCGGGTACGAGGTGCGGCCGGACGAGGAGTCGGTGCCGCTGCTCGGCGCCGAGGTGCGCATCACCGATCCGGCCGGGCTGCTCGCCGCCGCCGGAGACGCTCCGGTGGAGCTGCTGGCCGGCGCGGGCTTCCCCGCTCCGGTGCGGGAGGTCCGCTGCACCGTGCGCACCGACACCGACGACGGGCGGCCGGTGCACCGCTTCGAGGCGTACCTGCGGGTGGAGGCCGCGCCGGCCGGCCTGCTCGCGCTCGGGCTGGCCGGGCCGGTCGGCCTGCTGCTCGCCGAGCGGCTCGCCGCGCGCGGCGGCGACGGACCGGCCGCCGTGGTGGGCCGGGCGGCCGCCGAGGCGTCCCGCCGGCTCGGGTTGCGACCCACCGGCACCGCCCTGGTCGCGCCGCCGCGTGACCCGGCCGGCCGGGCGGTGCTGGCCGCCGCCGAGGCCGCCGGCGTGCGACCCCGCGTCGAGCAGGACAACGGCACGGTACGCATCCGCGCCGACGTGCCCAGCGCCGAGGTGGGACCGGAACACCTGCGGGCCGTGCTCGGTCTGCTGCTCCAGGCGGTACGCGAACTGGCCGGCGACAACGTGGAGCCGACCGTGCTGCGCGGGCGCACGTACCTGGTGGGTCGGCGACCGGTCGCGGTGGCCGCGCCGCGCAGCGAGACGGTGACCCTCGACCAGGTCGGCGGCCTGGCCGAGGTGGTGGCCCGGTTCCGCGAGGTGGCGGTGTCGTTCCGGCACCCGCAGGCGATGGCCCGCTGGGGCGCGCGCCGGCCGCAGGGCATCCTGATGTACGGCCCGCCGGGCACCGGCAAGACCATGCTGGCCCGGGCGCTCGCCAACGAGGTCGGCGCGGACTTCGTGGAGATTCGCACGCCGGAGATCCTGGACAAGTACCTCGGCGGCTCCGAGCGCAACATCAAACGCATCTTCCGCGACGCCCGCCGCTACCGCCGGCCCACCGTGATGCTCTTCGACGAGTTCGACTCGATCATCAGCTACGCCGGCGCCGGTGGCGACGCGGCCAGCCAGGCGGTGAACGCCGTCGCCGGCATCTTCAAGCAGGAGATGAACACGCTGTTCGAGGAGAATCCCGACGTCATCGTGGTGGCCACCACCAACTTCCCGCACCGCGTCGACGCCTCGCTGACCCGCTCCGGCCGCTTCGACCTGAAGATCGCCATCCCGGCGCCGGACGAGACCGGCCGCGCGGAGATCCTCGGCAAGATGATCCGGGAGCTGATCGAGCGGCACGAGCGTACCGGCTTCCGGATGTTCGCCGACGACGTGGACCCGGTCGCCCTGGCCGCCGACACCGCCGGGCTCACCGGCGCCGACCTGCGCGAGGCGCTGCGCCGGGTGCAACTCGCCAAGGCGCTGCGGGAGGCCACGGAGGGTGCGCCACCGGCCCCGATCGGCCAGGATGATCTGCGGGAGGCCGTCGCCGGGTTGCGCCGCGGCTGAGGGGAAGGGGCCCGCATTGTCGTCGTCCGAGCTGTTGCTGTCCCGCCGTGACCTGGCGTTCCTGCTGCACGACTGGTTGGACGTCGCCCGGCTGACCGAGCGACCCCGCTACGCCGAGCACTCCCGCGAGACGTTCGACGCGGTGCTCGACCTCGCCGCCCGGGTCGCCGCCGAGAAGTTCGCCCCGCACAACCGGGCCGCCGACACCAGCGAGCCCACCGTGGACGGCGGGCGGGTACGCGCCATTCCGCAGGTCAAGGCCGCGCTCGACGCGTTCGCCGGCACCGGGTTGTTCGCCGCCACCCTGGACGAGTCGGTCGGCGGCATGCAACTTCCGCACGCGGTGGCCGCCGCCGCGTTCGCCTGGTTCCAGGCCGCCAACGTGGGCACCTCGGCGTACCCGTTCCTCACCCTCGGCAACGCCAACCTGCTGCTCGCCCACGGCAGCGCCGACCAGGTCGACACCTGGGTCCGCCCGATGGTCGAGGGCCGGTTCTTCGGCACCATGTGCCTGTCCGAGCCGCAGGCCGGCAGCTCCCTGGCCGACCTGACCACCCGCGCCGAGCCGCAGGACGACGGCACCTACCGGCTCACCGGCACCAAGATGTGGATCTCGGCCGGCGATCACGAGCTGGCCGTCGCAGTGGTGCCTGGCCGCCAACGACCTGGCCATCCAGGTGCACGGCGGCTACGGCTACACCCGCGACTACGACGTCGAGCAGCACTGGCGGGACAACCGGCTCAACCCCATCCACGAGGGCACCCACGGCATCCAGGCGCTCGACCTGCTCGGCCGTAAGGTCACCATGCGCGACGGCGCGGCGTTGGAGCTGCTGCTGGACACGATGCGCGCCACCGTCGACCGGGCCTGGAAGGCGGACGGGTTCGCCGCCGAGCTGGCCGGGCCGCTCGCGGCGGCGGTGGATCGGATCGCGGTGGTGACGCGGCGGTTGTGGGCGCCGGGCGATCCGGAGCTGGCGTTGGCGAACGCCTCGGTCTACCTGGAGGCGGTCGGGCACGTGGTGGTCGCCTGGCTCTGGTTGGAGCAGGTGCTGGCGGTGGAGGCGTCCGGGTCCCTGGAGGACGGCTTCGCCGCCGGGGAGCGGGCGGCGGCGCGCTACTTCTACCGGTGGGAGCTGCCGAGGGTCGGGCCGCAGTTCGACCTGCTGGAGAGCCTGGACCGAACCACGCTGGACATGCGGGAGAACTGGTTCTGAGGTTACATGTTTCTATAGAGCATGTAGTGGGACGGCCCGGCCAGAGTTGGGATCACGGCGATGAAGCGGGCCTGCGCCGTCTAGGGCCAACGCTATATCATCTCCCTGCTCGCTTAATGGCCCCACGAGGCTCTGAAAGAGGTTGTCGTGAGTAAGTTCCATGTCAGCCAGATCGAGACCCGTGTGCGTGCGCTTTACGAGCACGCGCATTGGAGCAAGAAGCTGGACGAGGTTGCTAACCTTTCAAGACTCCTCGCTCTTCACGCGGTTCAGCTCTCCTTTGCCTCGGCGGATGAGAACAATCGTTTAATAGAAATAACCGATGGCGAGCAAGATCGCGGCATCGACTCCGTTGGAGTGGATTCCGGAGCTAAGCTCGTCGTTTTCGTTCAATCGAAATGGCGCCAAGACGGCACAGGGTCAATGGGGTTGGGAGACGTTCTCAAATTTCTCCAAGGCGTAAGGTCGCTTCTTGGCATGAAATCTGAAGCGGAGCCGGCCCACGCGACTGAAAGTACGCGTTTGGCTGTCAGTGATTTACTGAAGACTCCCGGCGCAAAGATTCGCTTAGTGACTGTCACGACCGCGTCAGATCTATTATCTGAGGAGGTTTTGGCACCAATTAATGAGCTGTTGAGTCAACTGAATGATCTTGAAGGTATTGAACCTTTGGCATCGCATTCACATATCGCTCAGGCGGCCCTATTTAGTTCTATCTCGGATCAGGCGCGGCCAGCGGTGAATCTAAAGCTTCAGATGATCGACTGGGGTCGTGCCGTCGAGCCGCAAAAAATGTATTATGGCCGCGTGAGTGCCGCAGAGTTGGCTAGCTGGTATACGGTGCATCATGCAGAGCTATTCGCTGATAACATTAGGGTCGTGATACCGCGATCGGACATTAACGAAGGTATCCTCCAAACCATCAAGGAAGAGCCTGAGAACTTCGTATTTTACAATAATGGAGTAACTGTTCTAGCCGAATCGATCGAAATCGGTCCAGGTGGAGCACTCAATCGAGATGTGGGTTACTTCGAATTAAAGCGTGCCAGTATTGTTAATGGTGCTCAGACAGTTTCCACCCTTGGATCTGCGATGGGAAGAGTTCGAAGCTGGACTCGGAAAGGCGTTCGTTCTGGTCCGATGTATTGAGGTGCCCAAGGTGGAAGAGAAGCTTGGTCGCTTCATTACCCGTTATGCTAATACTCAGAACGAAGTCTCAAGTCAGGACTTCGCCTTCCTTGACAAGGAGCAACACCGCTTGGTGCGTGAGCTGAGCGTTCTAGATTTTGAGTACATCCTTCGCTCGGCCGAGGTTCCCAAGTCCAAGGATCCAAAAAAGATCATTGAACTGCGCGAAGCAGCCGTAGCTTTGGCTTGTGCATCGTCAAGCGTAAACCTCGCTGTTGTGGCAAAGCGAGAGGTTTCGCTTCTATTTTCTAACGCCTCCTTCTACAAAACTCTCTTCAACGAACAGACTGATCCGCTGAGGCTTAGTCGTGCCGTTGAGATTACTGCTGCGGTGGACTATTGTTTGGACGCTGTCGAGCGGCAAACGGATGGGATCCAAGCCGGAATTGCTGTGCATGGCCGACGAGTAATTGCGCATGTTCTCATGCGGAAGTTGGGCGACAAGTTTCTGAGAGAGCCTAAGAGTGATTTCGAAGCAGCTCTATCGAATTTGGATGACGAGGTGTTGAATTGCCTAGTTGCATTTGTCAAGGTGTTTCCGGAGAATTCATATCCGGGAAATGTGTTCAAAAATCAAAGCAGAGTGAACTATCTAATTAGAACATCAGGGGTGCTTTGAGCTGCGGAGTTGGGGTGCTGGCCTTCGCGGCGCCCCGCCAGATGAATGATTATTGAAAACGAGTGGGCGAATCGTTCTTAAGGGCACCGAATTATCCGATCATCGTCGACAACGTCACCTTTTGGAGGCGGCAAGGATGACCAGGAAGGCCGACACCATCGGTGCCCGGATCCGGTACTGGCGGATGCGCCGTGGCGGGATGAGCCAATCCGCCCTCGCCGGCCTCGCCGGGGTCAGCCAGTCCTACATCTCGCAGGTCGAGTCCGGCCGTAAGGTGATCGACCGGCGGTCCACCCTGGTTGCTGTGGCCGCCGCGTTGCAGGTCACTGTCGCGGATCTGCTTGGTCAGGGCACCGAGACCGGTGATCCCGCCAGGGAGCACGCTGCGGAGTGCGTTCCGGCGATCTGGTCCGCGCTGATCGAGATCGAGGACGGCGAACGTCGGCAGCCCACGCGCACGCCCCGGGACCTGGCCGCTGCTGTCGCGCGCAGCGAGCAGCTCCGCCACCGCTCGAACTTCCCGGCCATGGCCCAGATGCTGCCGGGCCTGCTGGTGGAGTCCGCCGCCGCGGGCGGGGCCGTGCTCGCGCAGGTGGCGTATCAGGCGTCGGCCTGCCTGCGGCACCTCGGGTACCGGCACCTGGCGTTGAACGCGGCCCGCGTCGCGGTGGCGGCGGCCGAGGACGTGGCGGAACCGGCGTGGCTGGGCGCGTCCCGCTTCGCGTACGCGCAGAGCCTGCCCATCGAGTCGGCGTCCCTGGCGGCGCGGGCGGCCGATCGCTCGCTGGCGGAACTCCAGTCCGCCGCCGCCGACGAGCGGGTCCGCCAGATGCTGGGCCAGTTGCATCTCTCGGCGGCGCTGGCGTCGACGGTGAGTGGACGGCCGGATGTCGCTCGCGACCACCTGACCGAGGCGGCCCGGGAGGCCGCGACGCTCGGCGATCCCCAGGACGGTATGGGATTCAATGGCTGCGGATTTGGACCGACCAATGTGGCGCTGTGGCAGATGTCCATCGCCGGTGAGTCGGGCGAGCCCGGCCGGGTGATCGAGCTGTCCCGAACGGTACGGCCGCAGGTTCTCGCCGCCTCGATCCGGCAGATGTCGTACTGGCTCGATCTCGGGCGCGCGCTGGCCGACTCCGGACGGCGTGACGGTGAGGCGATTACGGCGTTCGTCCGCGCGGAGCAGGCTGCGCCGGTGCCGTTCTCGCTCAACCCCCTCGCGCAGGATGCCGTCGTCGCGATGGCACACCGGGCCAAGCGGCGTGCTCTGCCCAAGGAACTCCGCCTCCTAGCCGGACGGCTCGGCATCGTCATACACCCATAACCAGGGGTAATCACCTCCTCGCTGTCGGCTCCTAATGTCTGCGTCGGTTGAGGCGGACGGTTCGCCCCGGCCCTGGCAGACGGAGGCGGGAATGGGTGGTCGGCTCGGTAGGGCTCGACGTTGTAACGGCCAGCAGATCCAGGCGGCCGAATGGGAGGCAGCCAAGCAACGGCTCCTCGCCCTGGCCCGGTCGGACCAGCCGCAGAGCGTCCCGTTGGCGTCGGTGGACAAGGCTTGCGTGAGTGGCAGCGCCCCGCGGCGCGTCCGCATCTTGTCGTATGAGGGCTACTTGCTCGCCGTGGTCCTCACGCTCGTTCGCCGCCACCGGCCGGCCTGGTCGTGGCGGAAATGGCGGTGGGTGTGTCGGTGCGGCGCGGACCTGCCCTGCCGGGTGCGCCACCGGGTGCCCATCGGCCGGGCGCACTGGCTGCCGGGCGAGCCCCGGTGAACATGGGGGATCCAGCGGGCTGCCCTCCGTACCCTGGTCGGGGTCGGGGGTGAGCGGGCACGGGCCGGTGCTGCCGGTCTGGACGTGCGACGCGTGCGGCGGCCCGTGGCCGTGCGCGACCCGGCGGCGGGAGCTGCTGGTGGAGTACGAGGGCGCGCCGATCTCGTTGGCGTTGTACCTGGGGGCGCAGTTGGCCCGGGCGACGGCAGATCTGAGCTGGGCGCCGGCCGGAGCGTTGCACCGCCGCTTCCTGGGGTGGCTGCGGTGAAAGGACTGGCGGGAGCGCCGGGCCGGGCGCGAGGATGCGTTCATGGCCGCTGATCCGTTGCTCGATCGCGTGCGTGCGGCCTGGCTCGACCTGGCTGGAGTGCCGATGGCCTTTCCCGCCGGCGGCGGCGTCGAGGTGGCCGCCTCGGCCAGGTCGCTGCTCTGTCCACCGGGCTGGGTCGGGATCGTCGTGCTGGGCGACGCCGCCGTCGTCAGCGTACCGTCGGATGGTCTGGTGGGGACGGTGCGCGAGGTGCTGCGGCGGCTGCCCGTCGCGGAGCTGACCGACGCCGGGCCGCTGCGCGCTCTCCTGCCGGTGGCCGGGGTGCTCGGGCCGGCGAGCCTGGCCTACCTCGACGAGGGCCGGTTCCGGCCGGCGTCCGGTGACGTGCCGGTGGTCCCGGGGGAGCCAGCCGATGTCGCCGCGCTGCCGGCGGCCGTGCCGGCGGACGACGCCGACGAGTGCGGGTTGGCCGACGTCACCTCGCCGGTGTTCGTCGTGCGCCGGGGGACCGACGTGCTCGCGGCGGCCGGCTACCGGCGTTGGCCGGGGCGGGTGGCCCACCTGGGCGTGCTCACCCGGGCGGACCGGCGTGGGCGCGGGCTGGCGCGTGCCGTGGCCTCGGCGGCGGTCGCGGACGCGGTGGCGAACGGACTGCTGCCGCAGTGGCGGGCCCGGCGGGAACCGTCCCGCCGGGTGGCGCGGGCGCTGGGCTTCCGGCAGCTCGGCGCGCAACTGAGCCTCGCGCTGGCGGAGGAGTGACGGCATGGCCTACGGCACCCGCGACGATCTGCTCCGCGACCTGGCCGACGCGGTGGGACGCGTGACCGCCGGGCATCCCACGCGGGTGGCCGTCGACGGGCCGCCCGCCGCCGGCAAGACCACGCTCGCCGACGAGCTGGCCGGTGTCCTGCGCGCGCGGGGCCGGCACGTCATCCGGGCGACGGTCGACGACTTTCTCGTCCCCCTCAAGCGGCGCTACCGGCGGGGGGAGTTCTCGGCGGAGGGCTGCTACCTCGACGCCCACGACCATCCGGCGCTGAACCGGATGCTGCTCGATCCGCTCGGCCCGGGCGGGGACCGACGCTTCCGGCACGCGGTCCACGACGACGCCCCGACCTGGACGGCCCCGGTCGACGCGGTGCTGGTCTTCGACGGCGTCTTCCTCCTGCGCCCGGAACTGGTCGACCGGTGGGAGCTGCGCGTCCTCGTGTCGGTCACGCACGAGCGGCTCGTGGCCCGTGCCGTGGTCCGGGAGGGCCGGGTGTCGTCGCGGGCCGAGGTCGAGCGGCGCTGGCGGGAGCGGTACCTCCCCGCCCAGCAGCTCTACGCCGCCACGGCCCGCCCGGTCGACCGCGCCGACATCGTCGTGCGCAACGACGAGCCGCGGCGGCCGGCCTGGGAGACCCGGGCGCGCGGACACCCCGGTCAGCGCGGTACGCGGTAGCGCGGGTCCGGAGTGGGTAGCCGAATTAGGGTGCGGGCTCCAGCACGACGACCGGGATCTGCCGGCTGGTCTTCCGCTCGTAGTCGGCGAAGCCCGGGTACGCCGCCTTCTGCGCGTCCCAGATCCGTTCCCGCTCGTCGCCGTCGGCGACCCTGGCGACCAGGTCGACCGTGTCGGTGCCGATCTCCGCCGTGACATTCGGCTCGGCGAGCAGGTTGTGGTACCAGTCGGGATTGGTGGGCGCGCCGGCCTTGGACGCGAACACCGCGTAGCCGCCGTCCAGCTCCTGGTACATCATCGGGTTGACCCGGGGCTTGCCGCTCCGGGCGCCGACGGTGTGCAACAGCAGCAGCGGGGCGCCGGCGAACTGGCCGCCCACCCGGCCGCCGTTGGCCCGGAACTCGGCGATGATCTTGTCATTCCAGTCGCTCACGTCTGCCCCTCGTCCGACCGGTCGGCTGTGGCGAACACTACCCTGATCGTTACCCAACAGTTCGGCGGCGACGATGAGGCGACCCACACTCTTCCTGACCGTGGGACTTCCCTGCAGCGGGAAGACCACCGCCGCTCGGCGCATCGAGGTCGAGCAGCAGGCGCTCCGCCTCACCAAGGACGAGTGGGTGAAGGCGCTCTACGGGCCGGAGAACCCGCCCTCCGCGCAGGACGTGATCGAGGGGCGGCTGATCCGGATCGGGCTGCGCGCCCTCGAACTCGGCGCCAACGTCGTGATCGACTTCGGCCTGTGGAGCCGGGACGAGCGGTCCGCCCTCCGGCAGGCGGCGGCCGACGTCGGCGCGGCGGTGGAGCTGCACTACTTCGTCGTCACCGCCGCCGAGCAGCGCATCCGGGTCGACCGGCGTCAGGCCGAGGCGCCGCACACGACCTGGCCGATGTCCGACGAGGAACTCGCCGGGTGGGCGGCCACCATCGAGATCCCGACCCCGGGCGAACTCGACGGCAGCGAACCCGTCGGCGACCCGCCGGCCGGATTCGCGACGTGGCAGCAGTGGCGTGACCACCGCTGGCCCCCGTCGGTCTGCTGAGGCGTCACGCGTAGCCCATCGCCGGGACGATCCGGTGGAACGCCGCCTCGATCCGCTCGCGGGTTCCGGTGTCGAACTGGTGGTCGCGGTGCGCCAGCCGGTGCGCCTGGAACGTCGACCGGGTGGCGACGTCGTCCACTCCGAGCCGCGCGAACAGGGCCCGCCGCTGCCCGGGCCAGTCGGCCGCGAGATCCTCCGCCCGCACCTCGACGTAGCGCCGGCCCGCCAGATCCGCCGTGTCCCGCCAGGTGAGCCAGCGGCGATAGATCGGTACGAGGTAGGCGAGCGCCCCGTCGACCGTGGACGGCGCCCACGGCTGCGCCAGGTGCGAGGCCAGCACCGCGACCGGGTGACGCGTGACGCGTGACGTGCACGATCGTCGCGTCGGGCACCAGCTCCCAGAGGAAGTCCATGCACAGCAGGTTGAACGGTGTCTTCTCGCACCAGGTCGGCTTGCCCGCGTCGGCGGCCGCGCCGCCGAACAGCGTGTCCACCAGGCCCCGCAGGACGCCCAGCAGGTCACCCCGGTCGTCGAAGAACCGGGGTACGACCCGTCGGCGGGCGGGCGTCCCGAACGGTCCCGCCGGCCGGTCGCCGTCGCCAAAACCCTCGGCCGGCACCGGCTCGTCGTAGGCGTGCGCGACCAGCCGGGGCCAGACAGCGCCCGTCCCACCGTCGATGTCCACGAAGATCATCGGCCGCGTGACGCCGGCGCGCACCGCCGAACGTCGTAGAAGTGCTGGAACTCGACCGCCGTCGAGGGGCCCAACGCGGTCAGCCGCGCCACCAGGTGGCGGGCGACGGTCGCGGCCGACTCGGCGTCACGGGTGTCGCCCACCTCGGCCCGGGACCGCTCCACGATCTCCCAGAACACCTCACGATTCATGATCGGGATCGTACGCGCGGCACCCGCCCTGGTCGATCGGCGGCGATGCCGTCGCGACGCGATGCCCGTCCGCGCCGTCACGGCGCGTTCGGCGGCCTGGCCTGCTGCGGGTGGATGGTCTCGCGGCGGGCCAGCATGGCGACGAACTCGTCGATCTTCCGCGTCCGGGTCTCCGCCCGCTTGACGGCGTTGAGCCGGTAGACGAGCGCGAACCGGTTGGCCTTGGTGAGCACGTCGAACATGGCCTGGGCGGCGGGCTCGGCGGCGATCGCGGCGAGCAGGTCGGCCGGCGCCTCGGCCTCCGACGGCGGGGCGTAGGCGGCCGCCCAGCGCCCGTCCGCCTTCGCGGCCTCCACCGCGGCGCGGCCCGCCGGCCGCATCCGCCCCTGCTCCTCCAGCCGGGCCACGTGGGCGACGTTGCGCTGCGACCAGGAGCTGCGGGATCGGCGCGGGGTGAACCGGATCCAGGAGGTCTCCGCGTCGCGCTTGCGGGCCTGCCCGTCGATCCAGCCGAAGCAGAGCGCCTCGTCGACCGCCTGTTGCCAGGTCAGCGTCGTGACGGTGCCGCCCTTCCGGGTCAGGGCCAGCCAGACGCCGGGTGAGGTGGCATGGTGGGCCGACAGCCAGGCACGCAGTTCCTCGGCGTCCCCGACGACCAACTCGTCCAGCTCGGCGCTCGGCATGACGGAAGGTTAACCGCTCGGTATGACACCGGAGATCACCGCGGAGTTGATCCGGGATCTGCTCCGCGACCAGCACCCCGACCTCGCCGACCACCCGGTCCGGCCGGCCGCGCGGGGGTGGGACAACCAGATGTGGCGGCTCGGCGACGACCTGGCGGTCCGGCTTCCCTGGGCCACGCGGACGGCGGGCCCGCTGCTGTACAAGGAACACCACTGGGTGCCTGGGCTCGCCGGGCGACTACCGCTGCCGGTTCCCGTCCCGCAGCGGCTCGGCGAGCCGTCCGAGAGGTTCCCGCATCCGTGGCTCGCCACGACCTGGATCCCGGGTAAGCCCGCCGACCGCGCCCCGGTGACCCGACCCGGGGCCGCGGCCACCTCCCTGGCCGCGTTCCTGTCCGCCCTGCACCGGCCCGCCCCCGACCACGCGCCGACCAGCGCGACCCGTGGCGGCCCCCTGTCCGAGCGGGCGGACGGCGTCGCCGCGGCGCTCGACGACGCCACCGGCCGAGGGCTGGTCGACGACCCGGACGCCGTGCGCGCGCTCTGGCACGACGCGGTGGCCGCGCCGGGGTGGACCGGGCCACCGCTGTGGTTGCACGCCGACCTGCACCCGGCCAACGTGCTCGTCGAGGACGGCACGTTCTGCGGAGTCATCGACTTCGGTGATCTCTGCGTCGGCGACCCGGCCTACGACCTGGCCGCCGGCTGGCTGCTGCTGCCGGACGGCGCCGTCGACGAATTCCATTCGGCCTACCGGCCGACGCCGGACGCCGCCACCGCGCGGCGTGCCCGTGGCTGGGCGGCGGCGCGCGCCCTCCTCATCGGCGACAACGGCGTCCACGGTCGGCCCGGCGGCAAGGCCACCTGGGGCCCACCCGCCGCGGCGGCGCTGCGACGCCTGGTCGCCACGGTCCGCTGACGGGTGTCGTACCCGGATGTGACGCTTCCCGACATGGCGACGTTCGTTCTGATCCACGGCGGCGGGGGCAGCGCCTGGGACTGGCACCTCCTGGTTCCGGAGCTGGTCGCCCTCGGCCACGACGTGGTGGTGCCGGAGCTGCCGATCGAGGACCGGTCGGCCGGCTTCACCGAGTTCCGCCAGGTGGTCGTCGACGCGGTCGGCGACCGGCGCGATCTCGTGGTGGTCGGCCATTCCTACGGCGCGTTCACCGCCCCGCTGATCGCCGACAGGCTGCCGGTCCGGCTGCTGGTCCTGCTCACCCCGATGATCCCCCGGCCGGGGGAGCGGCCCGGCGACTGGTGGGACCACACCGGCTACCGGGGTGCCGAAGGGCTCAGCGAGGAGCAGCAGTTCTACAACGGCGTGCCCGCCGAGGTCGTCGCCGAGGCCGCCGCCCACGCCCGGGAGCAGGTCAGCGCCGAGGGCGACGAGCCCTGGCCCCTCGACGCCTGGCCGGACGTGCCGACCACTGTGCTCATCGCCCGCGCGGACCGGTTCTTCCCGGTCGACTTCCTGCGCCGGCTGACCGCCGAACGGCTCGGCGTCACGCCCGACGAGGTGGACGGTGGACACTCGGTGGCGCTCAGCCACCCGAGGCAACTCGCCGATCGGCTCTCCGGCTACCTGCGGTCCTGAGGCCGCGGGTTCACCGGTCGCGACTCCTCACCTCGCGTGACGGTCACCGCCGACTTCACCGGCGCCCACCTGCTGCACGTCGCCGTGGCGGGTTGCGTGCTCAACGACGTCTACCGGGAGGCCGGCGCGCTGGGCATCCGCGTCGACGGGGTGCGGGTGACCGCGTCCGGCGACTTCGACACGCGGACCTGGGCCTCCACCGGCATCACCTACCACGTCGAGCTTCGCTCGCCCACGCCCGCCGATGAGCTGGACCGGCTGCTGGAGCGGGTCGACGAGGTGGCCGAGATCCCGCGCACCCTGCGCGCCGGCGCCCCGGTTCGGCGCGCTGACCTCCCCTAGGGTGTTCGGGTGACGACGGACCAGGTCCGGCGGGCGTACGCGTCCGTGGCGGATCTCTACATCGACCTGTTCGGGACGAGCGAGCAGGTCCACGCCGACGACCTCGCGTTCATCCGGCGGCACCTGGCCGGCCGGCCCGGTCCGGTGCTCGACCTGGGCTGCGGGCCGGGGCACCTCACCGACTTCCTCCGCCGCCTCGGCGGCGACGCCACGGGTTTCGACATCGTGCCCGAGTTCGTCGCCCACGCCCGGTCCACCCACCCGGACGGCCGGTACGTGTTCGGGGCGATGGAGCGGCTTCCGGTCGCCGGCCGCAGCGCCGCCGGCATCCTGGCCTGGGGCTCGGTCATCCACCTGCCGCCGCCCGACCTGGACGGGGTGCTCGCCGAGTTCCGCCGGGTGACCGCGCCGGGCGCGACAGTGGTCTGCGGCATCTTCGTCGGCGACGAGGTCAGCGCGTTCGACCACAAGGTCACCACCGCCTACCGCTGGCCGGTCGACGCGTTCTCCGCCCGGCTGGCGCGGGCCGGGTTCGCCGAGGTCGAGCGCCTGCACCGGCCCGGCGACGACACCCGCCGGCCGCATGCCGCGGTGGCGGCGGTCAGGACGGCCGGCTGAGGCCGGGGGCGGAAAACGATCGCCGCGCGGGCGGGGCCGTGTCATCGTGGCCGGATGCCCCAACCGATCTTGCGCACCGCGCGCCTGCTGATGGTTCCGCTGGCCGACCGGCACCTCGACCTGGAGGTACGGCTCGACTCCGACGCCGAGGTGCTCCGCTACCTGTTCAGCCGGCCGCACCCGAGGGACGTGGTGGCGGACTACCACGCCCGGCGGATGGCCCAGGCCGCCAAGGTCGGCGGTCTGGGCTTCTGGATGGCGTTCGGGTCCGGCGACTGCGGGCGCGAGTCGATCGCGCCCGCGAGCGAGGACGAGGGCGAGTTCGTCGGGCTCATGATGCTCCCGCCGGCGCACGGCCCCGACCAGCCCGACGATCCCACCGTCGCGGAACTGGGCTACCGCCTCGTCCGTCGGCACTGGCGCAAGGGCCTCGCCAGTGAGGCGTCCCGCTGCCTGCTGCGGCACGCCTTCGACACGGTCGGGCAGCGCCTCGTGATCGCGCAGACGATGGCCGTCAACGCCGGCTCGCGTGGCGTGATGGAGGCGGTCGGCATGCGCTACGTCCGCACCTACTTCCCCGAGTGGGACGAGCCGCTGCCGGGCGCGGAGCACGGCGAGGTCGAGTACGAGATGACCCGGGAGATGTGGCAGGCCCGCTGACGCGTCACCGCGTGTCGTCGGTGTCGCGCAACGCCGCCGACGCGGTCGCCCGCACGGTCGCGTCGGTGTCCTCGCTCAGCACGCGCAGCAGCGGACGTCCCGCCGGCCAGCGTCGCAGCCCGGTGGCGCGGACCAGGCGAGCCGCAGCACGGCGTGGTGCCGGACCCACTCGTCCGGGTCGCGCAGGGCCGTGAGGACCAGCGCGTACGCCTGCGGGTCGGTGTCCACGGCCGGCAGCGAGCTCAGCGCGGTCCGCCGGATCACCGGGTCGGGATCGGTGAGCGCCTCGCGCAGCGTCGCCAGGTCGGACGGCTCGTGGACGTCGTCCAACGCCCACAGCGCGGCCCGGCGCGTCGACCGGTCGGCGTCGTGCAGCAGCGGCAGGACGACCGCCCGGACGGCGGCGCGATCGGCCCCGCCGCGTGGCCGGGTCAGCGTATCGCCGGCCGTCATGGCTCGTGGGAACCGACCGGCACGGGACGGGCGCTCCGGCGCGAGGCGTCCGTTCCGGGCAGCAGGAGCGGGGTGGCGAGCAGCAGCACGCCGGAGACGGTGATCGCGGCCAGCGGGCCGACCACGGCGGCCAGCACGCCCCACCCCACGGTCAGCGTGGCCTGGGTGAGCCGGCTGCTGACGCTCCACGCGGCGAGCACGCGGGCGGTCCGGTCCGGAGGGGTGCGGCGCAGCCGTTCGGTGGCCAGGAGCGGGTTGAACACGCCCATGCACATGATCAGCAGGGCCTCCACCACGATCACGGTGACCAGTCCGCCGACGCCGGGCCGCAGGAACGCCAGCCCGAGCGGGAACACCGACCGCAGCCAGCCGGACGCGGTCAGGACCCGATACCCGCCGAACCGCCGCACCAGGCGCGGGGAGAGGCGGGCCCCGACGAACCCGCCCAGCGCCGGCAGGCCGAACGCCAGACCGTACTGCCAGGCCGGGAGGCCGTACTCGCCCAGCAACAGCACCGCCAGCAGCGGCACGGTGGCCGTGATCAGCGCGCCGACCAGCACCGAGTTGAGGAACAGGCGCCGCAGCACCGGGTCGTGGCGGATGAACCGCCAGCCGGCGAGCAGGTCGGCGCCGCGTACCCGGCCGGCCCGGGGCGTGGCCACGTCGCCGCCCCGGATGCGGCGTACCGCCAGCGCGGAGAGCAGGTAGCTCACCGCGTCGGCGGTGACGGTGACGACCGGGCCGAGCAGCCCGACCAGCGCGCCGCCGAGCGGCGGGCCGGCCGCCGTCGCCACCCAGGCGGTGCCCTCGAACCGCCCGTTCGCCACCAGCAGCCGGTCGCCGGGGACCAGATGCCTCAGGTACGCGCCGGACGCCGCGCCGAACGCGACGCCCGCGCTCCCGGAGACCACCGCGACCAGCAGGAGCTGGCCGTAGGAGAGCACACTCAGGCCGTACGCGACGGGCACGCTCGCCAGGGCGACGAACCGGACCAGATCCGTCGCGATCATCACCGGGCGCTTCGGCCGGTGCTCGACCCACGGCCCGAGCGGGACCGCGACCAGCGCCGCCACCGCCAGCCCCGCCGCCTCCAGCAGCGACACCGCGACCGCCGAGGAGTCCAACACCCGTACCGCGAGCAGCGGGAACGCGCCGAAGGCGAGCCACGTGCCGTAGGTGCTGACCGCGTAGGCCGACCACAGCCAGCCGAAGCCGGCCCCCAGTTTCTCCCGCACCCGGGCATCAGACCGGCCTCCGGTGTGTGGGCGCAAACAACCGCCGGTAGGCGAGCCACAACCATCGGTGGGGCGGCCCTAGGGTGGGCCGGTGGACACCGAGGCAGTGCGATCGTTCGTCCGGGCGGCCGAGCTGGGTCAGCTCCGACACGCCGCCGACGAGCTGGGCGTCACCCAGCAGGCCGTCTCGAAGCGGGTCGCCGCCCTGGAGCGTGAGCTGGCCGTCCGCCTGTTCACCCGTACCGCCCGGGGGGTCGACCTGACGCTCGACGGCCAGGCGTTCCTCCCGCACGCCCGCGGCGTCGTCGCGCACGCCGACCGCGCCGCGGCGGCGGTCCGGCCCGGCTCGCGGGCGCCGCGCGTCGACGTGCTCGGCCTGCGCAGCGCGCAGGCCGTCCTGTTGCACGACTACTGGCGGTCGCGTCCCGGGGTCGACCTCGACGTGGTGACGATGCGGGTGGACGATCCGCGCCGGGTCGCCGCCGCCGTCGCGGCGGGCGACCTGGACGCCGCCTTCCGCACCGTCACCGACCCGGCCACCCTGCCGCCCGACGTGCGGATGGTGCACGCGTTCGACTCCCCGCTGGAACTGCTGGTCGGCCCCCGGCACCCGCTCGCCGCCGCCGCCGCGCTGACCCCGGCCGAGCTGCGCGGGCACCGGATCTGGGTGCCGGGCATCGTGGCCGGCAGCGAGTGGTCGGAGTTCTACGACGACCTCACCACCGCGTTCGACCTCCGCGTCGACGCCACCGGCCCGAACTTCGGCACCGAGGTGCTGCTCGACGCGCTGGCGGACTCCGCCGACCTGGCCACCCTCGTCGGCGCCCGGGACCGCTACCTCTGGCCGGCCGGGCACGACCTGCGGCGCGTCCCGATCGTGAACCCGACGCTCGCGTACCCCGTCTCGCTGCTGCTGCCGGCGGACCCGCACCCGGCGCTCCGCCTGATCGTCGACCATTTCGCGGCCCTGCCGCCGCTTCCGGAGCCGGTCTGGCGCCCGGCCTGGCCGCGGCTCGGTCCGGCGGCGTGGGGGACTGACGGCTAGGGTGCCGGCGGTGGACGAATCCGACTGGCTCGACGACACCCGAGCCTCCTACGACACGGTGGCGGTCAGCTACGCCGACCTGCTGCGCGACGCGCTCGCCGGGGAGCCGTTCCAGCGGGGGATCCTCGCGCTCTTCGCCGAGCTGGTGCGGGCGCGGGGGAGCGGACCGGTCGCCGACGTCGGCTGCGGGCCGGGGCGGATCACCGGGCACCTGCACGGCCTCGGCCTGGACGCGTTCGGCGTCGACCTGTCCCCGGCGATGATCGAGGTGGCCCGCCGCGACCATCCCGGCCTGCGGTTCGAGGTGGGCTCGATGACCCGCCTCGACCTGGCCGACGGGAGCCTCACCGGGCTGCTCGCCTGGTTCTCGCTCATCCACGTCCCGGACGCCGAGGTGCCCACGGTCCTCGCCGAGTTCCACCGGGTGTTGCGGCCGGGCGGCGTCGTGCTGCTCGGGTTCCACGCCGGGAACGGCAGCCGGCTCAAGACCGAGGGGTACGGCGGTCACCCCCGATGCGCGTGCGCGTGCACCGTCGAGCGCCGGAGCGGGTCGCGGGCTGGCTGGCGGCGGCCGGGTTCACCGTGGAGGCCGCGATGGCCCACCACCCCGCCCCGGGTGTCGAGGGCGGGTTCCTCTTCGCCCACCGCTGAGCACGCTACCGTGCCCGGGTGACCGAGGCTTCGGCGACACGGGTCGCCGTCACGTCCACGCTCGACTACTACCTGCTCGACCCGGACTGCCCGCGCGGGCTGCTGGTCGAGGAGTTCGAGCTGGCCGACGACCTGTCGGCGACGCGCCTGCGTACCGCCGGGTGGACGCCGGCGCACGGCGGCTGGTGGAGTTCCGCCGCCTTCGCCCGCGCGGTCCGCACGGACCCGGACGTGCGGGCCCGGGTCCGCGCGGTCAGCCGCACCGAGGCGGCGGAGACCTACCGCCGGCTGGGCGGCGGGGCGCTGCCCGACGACGACGCGCTGCGGGACCGCTTCGGCGACGACGTGTCGTTGGCGGGCGCGGCGCCGCTGCGGCTCGACGTCGGTCCACCCGTGCACCGGGTGCTGTTCGCCGGCGGGCTCGACACCGCCCGGCTGGGCCAGTTGCGGGCGGCCCTGCGCCTCGACGGGACGACGGAGCACGGCGCCGGTCGGCTGCGCGTCGACGGGACGGCGTTGCGCTGGGAGCTGCGGCACGCCGGCGGGGTGGCGTGGTGCCTGGACGTGACGGCCGAGCCGCTCGACCGGGACGCGCTGCGACCGCTGCTGCGCCGGCTCACCGGCGTCGTGCGCGGCCACGGCCTGGTGCCCGCGACCGTCGAGTGCCTCGGCTGATGCTTGTCCCTACGGTGGACGCATAAGCATGTACGCGTCGGTTCGCGGTTGGTTGGAGATCGACTTCAAGCAGCGGAGTGCGGCGGAGGAGATCATCCGGCGGCATCATGACGATCTCTACTCCGGTGGCTGGGCCTTCCCGACGGCACCGTTCAACTGGACGCTCTATCTCTTCTACGGCGGGGACATCCGCGAGGCGCGACTGCCCTGGCTGCGCGCGCAGCTCGACGAGTTGGCGGCGATGTCGCCGGTGGACGAGGACGGCGACCGACCGGTCGGCCTGTTCCTCGTGTCCGACGAACGCGGTGGCGCCACCGGGTGGGAGGTGCGCGGCGGGCGGATCCGGGAGGAGGCGACACCCTCGCTGTCCTGGCTCCAAGAGTGATCATCCGCGCGGGAACCACTGCTCACGCACGGCCCGTAGGCCGTCGGCGATCCGCAGCGCTACCCGTACCGGCGGTTCGTCGCCCATTGCTGCGGCTCCCCTCAGTCAGCGAACTCGACCCCGGCGAGAGTGGCCGAGCGGTGCGCGGCGAGGCGTTCGGCCTGCTCGCCCACGTCGTGACGCTGGGCGGCGGTCAGCTTTCCCCACGGCTGCACGGCGACGGTCAGCTTCGCGCCGGACTTGCGGGGCCGCCAGGTGCCGACCAGGTCGGCGTCGGCCAGCACCGCACCCGGTCGACCCAGCACCGGCCACAACTCCTTGGCGCGGGTCGGGTCGGGCGCCAGGGTCGCCCGGTCCTTCGCCTGAAGGAAGAGGTCGAACGGGCCGAGCAGGCGGGTCGCGGTGCTCTCGGCCGACGACAGCGCCGCCTCGTCGGCGGCCAGCAGCCAGCGGGTCTCGCCGTCCACGGTCACCTCCACCGCGTCCTGCGGCCAGCGGGCTTTGACGTCTTTGACCGGGGCGTCGAGGTAGTCGGCCACGTGCTTCGGTGTGGCCGGGCCGAGCAGCCGCAGGTGGGCGCGGACGAGGTCGAGCCGGTCGCCGGGGGTCGCCGCCGGGCGGAAGGACGGGATGCGGCGCAGCACCGGCGGTGAGGTGCCGGGCGTCAGCTCCAGGCCGGCCCGCACGGCGGCCAGGCGGAACGGCATCTCGTAGAGGTGGGTGACCCCGCACGGCCGGCAGAAGCGCAGGTAGGGCTCGGGCAGCACCTCGGCGAGGCGGCCGGAGACGTCGCCCTTGACCGTCGGCTCGGCGACGATCGTGCGCATCCGCGCGGCCACCTCGTCGAGCGCGGCGACGATGCCGATGCCGGCCGCCTTCAACGGTTTGGCCGCGTCGTAGATGCGCTTGGCGGCGTCGGCGTCGGAGAACGGCTCGACCGCGGCGGCCACCCGGCCGACGTCGGCACGACGGTAGAGGTGCGGAGCGCCACGCACGGTCCAGAGCAGGACCAGGTCGTCGCCGGTGGACGCCGACGCGTCGACGCCGCGCAGGGCCAGCGCCCAGCGGGCGCCGTCGGGACCGGTGTCCTGCGCGCCGAGGTCGAACACGGCGGTGTCGGCGAACGTGCCCTCGGCGCGGTCGAGCTGCTGGGCCCGCATGCGGAAGCTCATCACCTGCCGTCGGTCGATCACCGCCCCAGCCTAGGCGTAGGCGCCGACACCGGCCGCGAGACGCGGCCGGTGTCGGCGCCGGATCAGTTCGCCGGCTGCCCCGGGACCGGCGCGGAGGTCGAAGCCTCCGCCCGCCGTGGGCCACCGGAACGCTTGAGCGCGAACACCCCACCGCCGATCAGCACCACGCTGAGGACGATCCCGACGAGGTTACCGTCGGCGAGACTGCCGAACGCCATGAGCAGCCCACAGATCACCGACACCCCGCCGACGAGCCGCAGAAGGTAACGCCCGACCGCCTTTCCCCGTGAATCCATCATGGACGCCCGTCTACCCGTGGTCCCATGCCGGCAAACCGCTCACCGGGCGGCGCGGTGCGGCGGTGCGGGACGGGTGGTCGACCCGGCGGTGTTCGCCCTGTTCGACCTGCCACGACCGTGGACTCCCACCTCGCCGGGTGACATTTGTACCGGCCGACCGGGTATCGCCGGCCCTGCCCGCGCCGCCGCGGCCTCCCTAGCCTCGGGACATGGACGACGACGCGGTACGACTGGCCGGGCTGACCCGGCACTACGGCCCGGTCCGGGCGGTCGACGGGATCGACCTGAGCATCGCGCGGGGGAGCACGGTTGCCCTGCTCGGACCGAACGGCGCCGGCAAAACCACCACCATCTCGATCCTGCTGGGGCTCGCGCCGGCCGACGCCGGGACGGTGTCGCTGTTCGGCGGGACGCCCGCCGGGGCGATCCGGGCCGGCCGGGTCGGCGCGATGCTCCAGGGTGCCGGCTTCGTCCCCGGCGCCACCGTCACCGACCTGGTCGAGCTGGCCCGCGCGCTCTACCCCCACCCGCTGGACACCGACCGGATCCTGCGCCTGGCCGGGCTCACCGATCTGGCCACGCGCCGGGTCGACCGGCTCTCCGGCGGGGAGGCGCAACGCGCCCGGTTCGCGTTCGCCCTGGCCGGTCAGCCGGACCTGCTGGTCCTCGACGAGCCGACCGCCGCCCTGGACGTCGAGGGCCGGCGGGCGTTCTGGACGGCGATCCGGCGCTACGCCGACCACGGCCGCACCGTGCTGTTCAGCACCCACCACCTGCCCGAGGCCGACGAGTACGCCGACCGGGTCGTGGTGCTCGCCGCCGGTCGGGTGGTGGCCGACGGGACACCGGCGCAGGTCCGCGCGTTGGCCGGGGCTCGCACGGTCGCCTTCGACCTGGCCGGCGGGTCGGTCGACGGCCTCAACCGGCTGCCCGCCGTGCGGTCGGTGCGGGTACACGGCGACCGCGTGCTGCTCACCACCGAGGACGCCGACGCGACGGTGCTCGCGCTGGCGTCCGGCCAGGGCTTCCGTGGCCTGGAGGTCGCCGGTCCGGGCCTGGAGGCCGCCTTCCGCGCGCTCACCTCGACGACGACGGGACACTGACGTGCGTGCCTACCTGCGCTTCGAGTTGCGGCGGCTGGTCCGGGACCTGCGGCTGACCCTGTTCACGGTCCTGGGCCCGGTGGTGACCTATTTGATCTTCTCCCCGCTGGCCGGCGGTGACCGGCTGGAGGGCCTCGACGCGGCCACCGCGCTCATGGTCGGCCTGGCCGGCTACGGCGCGGTGGCCGGCGCGCTCACGGTGACCGGTTCGGTCGCGCAGGAACGCGCGTCCGGCTGGCTGCGCCAGCTCCGGGTCACCCCGTTGCCACCTCGGCAGGTGGTGGTGGCGAAGGCCCTGACCGGCATGCTCAGCGGCGTGCCGGCGGTCGTCGCGGTCGGCGTCACCGGCGTGCTCCAGCACCACGTCGGACTCTCCGCCGGGCGGTGGGCCGCGCTGGTGGTCGCGCTGTGGCTCGGTACGGCGCCGTTCGCGCTGCTCGGGCTCGCCATCGGGTACGCGCTGGCGCCGCACCTCGCCCAGCCGGCGGTGTTCCTCGTCTTCCTCGCCCTGTCGGTGCTCGGCGGCCTGCTGGTACCGGTGACGTACTTCCCGGACGCGCTGCGCCACCTCGCCCACGCGCTGCCCACCTACCGGTTCGCCGAACTGGGGTGGCGCGCGGTCGACGGGCGGGCGCCGACGCCGGCCGGACTGGTTCTGCTGCTCGCCTGGACCGGCGTGTTCGCGGTGTCGGCGGCCGGCGCGTACCGTCGCTCGACCGCCCGCCGCTGACCGCCGTACCGTGACGGACATGGCCCGCACCGACGTCGACGCCGCCGCCCGGCGGCGGGGCATCGCGCTGGTCGCGGCGCACACCCTGTGGTTCTGGCTGCTCGTCCCACCGGCCGCCACGATCGCCGGCGGCGAGGTGCGCCCCGCCGCGGCGGCGGCCGTCGGGCTGATCGGGTTCGCGGTGCTCTACCTGGCGATGGTGGCCGTGCCGGTGCTGTCGCTACCGGTCCCGCCGCTGCCGCGACGCCTCGCGCTGGTGGCGTTCGCGTTGCTGGGTGTGGCTCTCGCCGCCGCGTACGCCGGTGGCCCCGGCGGCTGGCTGATCCTGTTGGTGTACGTGGCGGCGGGCGCGGTGACGGTGGACCGGCCGGTGTGGGGCTTCGGATGGGTCGGTGGCGCGGTCGCCGCCGTCGCGGTGATCGGCGCGACCCGGGGCGCGCCCGCCGCCGAGACCGCGCAGACGGCGCTGATCACCATGCTGGCCGGGGCCATGACGCTGGCGTTCGGCCGGATGGCGCAGCTCGTCGCCGAGTTGCGCCGCACCCAGCGGGAGCTGGCCCGCGCGGCGGTGCGGCAGGAACGGCTGCGGTTCGCCCGCGACCTGCACGATCTGCTCGGGCACACGCTGTCGTTGGTGGTGGTGAAGGCGGAGGTGGTGCGCCGGCTCGTGCCGGCGGACCCGGACCGGGCGGCGGCCGAGGCGGCGGACATCGAGCGGATCGGCCGGACCGCGCTGGCCGAGGTGCGCGAGGCGGTCACCGGCTACCGGGACCACAGCTTCGGCCGGGAACTGGCCAACGCCCGCGCCGCGCTGGCCGACGCCGGGATCGCGGTGACGGTACGGCGCGACGGCGACCCGCTCGACGCGGCGGCCGACGACACGTTCGGCTGGGTGCTGCGGGAGGCGGTCACGAACGTGTTGCGGCACAGCCGGGCGATCCGGTGCGAGATCGACGTGCGTGCCGACGCCGACGGCGCGGTGTTGACCGTGCGCGACGACGGCGTCGGCGGTCGACCCGGCCACGGCAACGGGCTGCGCGGTCTCGCCGAGCGCCTGGGCCGGGAGCGGGGCACGCTGGACGTCGCCCCGGCTCCCGACGGCGGCCTGCGGCTCACCGCCCGGACGTGGCGCTGCTCGACATCGAGATGCCCGACGGCACCGGGCTGGACGCCGCCGTCACCCTGCGGACCGAGGTGCCGACCTGCCGGGTGCTCATCCTCACCACGTTCGGCCGGCCCGGTTACCTGCACCGGGCGCTGGCGGCCGGCGCCCGGGGCTTCCTGGTCAAGGACGGCCCGGTGGAGGAGTTGGCGGCGGCGGTGCGCCGGGTCCTGGCCGGCGAACGGGTGATCGACCCGGCGCTGGCGGTGGCCGCGCTCTCGGCCGGGCCGGACCCGCTGACCGACCGGGAACGCGAGGTGCTCGCCGCCGCCATGGACGGCGCGACGGTCGCCGACGTGGCGGCCGCCCTGCACCTGTCGGAGAGCACGGTCCGCAACTACCTGTCGGCGGCGATCGGCAAGACCGGCACCCGCAACCGGATCGAGGCGGCCCGCGCCGCCCGGGCCAACGGCTGGCTCTGACCGGCGGTTCAGCCGTCGGCGAGCAGCCGGTCGCGGACCTCGCGGCGGAGGATCTTGCCGATCTGGGAGCGGGGCAGATCGTCGACCACCACCACCCGGCGCGGCACCTTGTAGCCGGCCAGGTGGGTCCGGCACGCGGTGCGGATCGCCTCCGGGGTGCCGGCCACCGCGACGTCGAGCACTACTGCCGCGACGACCTCCTCGCCGTCGGCGGTGGGCACACCCACGGCGGCGGCCTCGACCACGCCGGGGATGCGGCGCAGCGCCTCCTCCACCTCGGACGGGTAGACGTTGAAGCCGCCGGTGATGATGAGTTCCTTGATCCGGTCGACCACGGTCACGAAGCCGTCGGCATCCATGGTGACGATGTCGCCGGTGCGCAGCCAGCCGTCGGGCAGCAGCACCCGCGCGGTCTCGTCCGGCCGGTTCCAGTAGCCGGAGAACACCTGCGGGCCGCGCACCAGCAGCTCGCCCGGCTCGCCGGCGGGACGGTCGCGGGTCGGGTCCTCCGGGTCGACGATACGGACCTCGGTGGACGGGAACGGCACCCCGACCGTGCCAGGTCGGCGGGTCGGCGCGACCGGGTTGCCGAGCGTGATCGGGGACGTCTCGGTCATCCCGTACCCCTCGACGAGCAGCCCGCCGGTCACCTCTTCCCACAGGTCCACGGTGGCCGGGGGCAGGGCCATCGCGCCGGAGATGGCGTACCGGATCGAGGTGAGGTCGGCGCCGCGCTCGCGGGCGGCGGTGGCCAGCCGCGCGTAGACCGGCGGCACCGCCGGTAGGAACGTCGGCGGCCGGCGACGGGCCGCGTCGAGCACCTGGTCGGCGTCGAAGCGCGGGAACAGCACCAGCGTCGCGCCGATGCCCACGGCGAAGGTGAGGCAGAGCGTCAGCCCGTAGGCGTGGAACAGCGGCAGCACCGCGTACACGGTCTCCGCGCCGTCGCGTAGACCGGGCACCCAGGCCCGGCCCTGCGCGGCGTTGGCCCGCAGGTTGCGGTGGGTCAGCACGGCGCCCTTCGGCACCCCGGTGGTGCCGCCGGTGTACTGCAGCAGCGCGATGTCGTCGACGCCCGGGCCGGGGTGCGCGGCCGGCAGTCCGCCGGCGGCGGCGACCAGGTCCGACCAGCTCAGGGCGCCGGGCGCGGGGCCGGTCATGGCCGCGCGGGCGGCGCGGACCTTCGGCAGCGGCAACCGCAGGGCCCACCGCTTGAGCCGGGGCAGCGCCGCGCTCAGGTCGACCGCGACCACGGTACGCACGGCGCCGCGCCCCGCGACCAGCGGCGCGATCCGGTCCCACACGACCGCCACCTCGGCGCCGTGGTCGATGAGCTGCCGGTCCAGTTCGTCGGCGGTGTAGAGCGGGTTGTGCTCGACCACCACCGCACCGAGGCGCAGCACGGCGTAGAAGGCGACCACGTGCTGGGGACAGTTCGGCAGCACCAGCGCCACCCGGTCGCCGGGCGAGACGCCGAGCCGGCGCAGCGCCTCGGCGGCGCGCGTCACCTGGCCGGCCAGCTCGGTGAAGGTGGTGGTGGCGCCGTAGAAGTCGAGCGCCACCCGGGGGCCGAACCGGGCCGCCGCGTCGGTGAGCAGGTCGACGAGCGACCCGTCCGGCTCGGCGATCTCGGCCGGCACCCCGGGTGCGTAGCTGCGGGTCCAGGGGTGGGTCACGTCCATCGCCGTCTCTCCTCGCTGCGCGGATGACGGCCCCAGCCTAACGTGACCCGCCGGTAACCTACGCTTGCGTAGGTTACCGGGTTGGTCACATCAGCGGTGTGTCGCCGAATGGCGGTGCGCCACCCGTCGGGTCTTCACGATCGCGAAGACGACGACCGCGGCCAGCGCTATCACGCCGATGATGATGAGCCAGCGGACCGCCTCCAGCAGCAGCCCGAGCAGGATGAGCACGCCGGCGACGACGCCGACCACCCAGAGCAACGCGCGCATGTCGTGCCTCCCGTCTCCTGCGGTGGTCGCGCGCTTTCCCGCGCCGCCGGCGACCATGCCGCCGGTGGGACGTCAGCGCCGGGCCACGTAGACGGTGTTCGCCGCCTCCCGGCCCTGCAACGGGTTGGGGAACCGGACGACGTGCGCCACCGAGGTCGGGAACACCTCGGTCAGCGTGCGCTGGAACGCCGGGTCGGGCGGGTCGTTCGACCAGAGCGCGAACACCCCGTCCGGGTGCAGCAGGGCGGCCAGCCGGCGCAGCCCGTCGACCGTGTAGAACGGGGCGTGGCTCGGGTGCAGCACGTGGCGGGGGGAGTGGTCCACGTCGAGCAGCACCCCGTGGAACCGCCGCCCGGGCTCGTCCGGGTCGAACCCGCCGTCGGCGACCGCGGCGAAGAAGTCCGCCCGGACGAACCGGGTGCGCGGGTCGGCGGCCAGGCCGGCGGCGAACGGCAGCAGGTCCCGGCGGTGCCAGTCGATGACGTCCTCGATCGCCTCGACCACCAGCAGCGACCGCACCCGGGCGTCCTCCAGCGCGGTGCGCGCGGTGTAGCCGAGCCCGAGGCCGCCCACCACCACGTCCAGCGTCTCCCCGGTGAGCGGGGCCAGCCCGAGCCGGGCCAGCTCGATCTCCGCGACCGGGAAGGCGCTGGACATGAGGTACTCGTCGTCGAGCTTCACCTCGTAGACGTCGGCGGCCAACGCCGGGTCGTGGCGCCGGCGCAGGCTGATCTCCCCGATCGGGGTCTCGCGCCAGGCCAACTCCTCGAAACGCACGCCCACCAGGTGTCCTCTCCGCCGATCCGTCACCGGATGCTACCGGCCGGCTCGGCTCCCGGCCCGGCGAACGCCCCGGCCGGCGCGCTCAGTCGGCGGGGCGGGTGGCCACCACCACGGTGTCCAGCGCGTCGACCGTGCCGCCGTCGCTGGTCGGCACCGGGCGGCGGGCCGTCTCGGCGCGCCGGACGCGCAGCCCGGCCAGCCCGTCGACCACCGCCTCCGGGGTGAGCAGTACGGCGGCGTCCTGCGGGCCGCCGGTGCCACCGGAGAGGTTCGCCAGGTCGTGACCGACCACCACGAGCGTGGCGCCGGGGCGCAGTGCCGACTTCGCCGCGGCGAGCACCCCGGCGAAGTCGCCGGCCGGCAGGTGCAGGTAGCTGATCAGCACGAGGTCGTAGCTGCCCGGCACCGGCCGGTACGCGGTCACGTCGGCGACCCGCCAGTCGACCGAGACACCCCGCGCGGCGGCCAGCTCCCGTCCCCGTTCGATGGCGACGGTCGAGAAGTCCACCGCGTTGACCCGCCAGCCCTGACCGGCCAGCCAGACCGCGTTGCGCCCCTCGCCGGCGGCGATGTCCAACGCCGAGCCGGGACTCAGCCCGGCGACCGACTCGACCACGAACCGGTTGGGCTCAGCGCTCCACACCAGTCCGGATGCGTTGGCGTACCGGTCGTCCCAGGCGCTGCTGTCCACTGTGTCCCCTCCTTCGGCGGCCCCACACCGCCACCGTGACCGTACCGGCTGCGGCAAGAATGGCCAGCGCGAGTCCCGCGATCGGCGGCAGTTGCCGGGCCAGGACGAACACGCCCATCACCACGACGAACCAGCCGAACGCCCGGCGCAGCACGTCCTCCGGGACGCGGCTGGCGAGTCGCCCCCCGATCAGGCTGCCGACGATCGCGGCGGCGGTGACGGCGCCCGCGAGCCGCCAGTCGATCTGCACGCTGGACAGGTAGCCGGCCAGGCCGGCGAGCGACTTCATCGCGATGACGACCAGCGAGGTGCCGACCGCGACCGGCATCGGCAGCCCGCCGAGCAGCGCCAGGGCGGGCACGACCAGGAAGCCGCCCCCGGCGCCGACCAGCCCGGTGACCAGGCCGACGACCACGCCGTCCAGGATCACCCGGGGCACCGGCAGCTCGTGCGGCGTCGGACGGCCCTCGACCGGGCGCCGGCCGCGGATCATCGCGACCGCGGTGGCGAGCATCATCAGGGCGAACGCGGTGAGCAGGACGCTCGCCGGGACGAACTCGGCCAGCCTGCCCCCGGCGTACGCGCCGGTCATGCCGGCCAGACCGAAGATCAGCCCGGTGCGCCAACGCACCCGATGGGCGCGGGCGTGCGGCAGCACGCCGACGGCGCTGGTGGCGCCGACGACGAGCAGCGAGGTGGCGATGGCCTCCTTGGCGGGCAGGCCGGCGACGTAGACCAGCAGCGGCACGGCCAGGATGGACCCGCCGCCGCCGAGCAGGCCGAGGCTCACGCCGATGAGCACCGCGCCGGCCACGGTGAGCGCCAGGGCGGTCACGACCGCCGCCCGGCGTCGCGCAGCTGGCCGACGACGGTGTCCAGGTCGCAGCTCGCGCCCCGGTTGTAGGGCAGCCGGCTCAGCAGCATGCCCATCGCGCAGGTGTTCGAGACCGCCGCGAAGGTGAGGCCGGCGCCGATGAAGCCGGCGACCCACTTCAGGGCCGGCGCCCACACCGAGCCGACGACGGAGGCCAGCACGATCGAGCCGGCGACCAGCCGGACCTGGCGCTCCAGATCCCACCGCGACCGGCCCTGGTTGACCGGGGCGTTCGTGGCCTGCCACGCCAGCATGCCGCCGTCGAGGACCTTGAGATTGGGCAGGCCGACGGTGGCGAGCGCCTGCTCCGCCTGGGTGGCACGGGCGCCGGAGCGACAGATCAGCACGACGTCCTCGTCGAGGTGGTTGCGCAGTTCCGCGCGGTGCTCCCGGAGCAGGTCCAGCGGCACGTTGTAGGCGCCGGCGATGTGTGCGGCATCGAACTCGCCCGGCGTGCGGACGTCCAGCATGCGGGGGGCGCGGCCGGCGGCGATCAGCTCCCGCAGGGTGGCCGCGTCGACGGTCGACGGGGTGGTGGTGGTCATGCTCTCTCCTTCTGGGCAGGGGGCGTCGCCGGCCGGCGCGGTGGGGCGCGCCGGCCGGGCGGGAACGGGGACGATCAGGCGGTCGAGGCCATCCGGACGCCGGCGGCCTCGGCCTGGCCGAACATGTCGTCGATCAGTACGACCTCACGGCCGGCGTTGGTCAGCAGCGACGCGGCGGCGGCGGCCCGGTAGCCGGAGCCGCAGTGCACCCAGACCGTGCCGGCCGGCACGTCCGCGAGCCGCGTGGGCAGGTCGGGCAGCGGCACGTGCACCGCACCGTCGACGTGCCCGGCCGTCCACTCGTTGGTCATCCGGACGTCGAGCACGACCTGCGGTGCCGGCAGCCCGGACGGGGTGTGCCCGGCCTGCGCCGCGGCCAGCGCCGGGAAGTCGGCGACGGTCAGCTCGCGCAGCTCCGACCGCTCGGCGGCCCACCGCTCGGGTGCGCCGGTGGCCTGCGCGGCCGGCCGGTCGATGCCGATCCGAACCAGTTCCCGCTGGGCGTCGGCGACCTGGTCCGGGGTCTCGGCCAGCAGCGTGATCGGCACGCCCCACTCGATCAGCCAGCCGAGCCAGGTCGACATCGGCCCGTCCAGGCCGAGGCTGACGGTGCCGGCCAGGTGGGAGGCCGCGTACGCCTTGCGGTGGCGCAGGTCGACCACCGACTCGCCGGCGGCGATCCGGCGGCGCAGCTCACCGGCGTCGGCGCGGGCCACCGGGGTGAGGTCGACCGGGGCGGGACCGGCGGCGTTGGCGACACCCATGTGGGCGTAGTAGGCCGGGTAGGCGTCGAGGCCGGCGAGCGTCTCGGTGACGAACCGGTCGGCGGCCAGCCGCAGCACCGGGTTGGCTTCCTTCTCCCGGCCGATGGTCGACTCGGGGGCGTCGGCCTGGCTGGCCGAGCAGAAGCTGCCGAAGCCGTGCGTGGGCCACACCTGCGCGCCGTCGGGCAGCAGGTCGACCAGCTTGCGCGCGGAGGCGTACTGGTGGTGGGCCAGTTCGTGGGCGTGCTGCTGGCCCAGCAGGTCGGTGCGGCCGGTGGTGCCGAACAGCAGCGAGCCGCCGGTGAACACACCGACCGGGGACCAGCCGCCGTCGCTCGCCTCGTCCAGCACGTACGACAGGTGGTGGAACGTGTGGCCCGGGGTGCCGACGATCCGCAGCCGCAGGTCGTCGGAGACCGGAGTCACGTCGCCGTCGGAGACCGGCATCCGGTCGAAGCCGACCTGGTCGGCGGCGGCCACCAGATAGTGCGCGCCGGTGATGCGGGCCAGTTCCCGGCCGCCGGAGACGTAGTCGTTGTGGATGTGGGTCTCGACCACGTGGGTGATCCGCACCCCCTTCGCTCCGGCCAGGTGCAGGACACGGTCGATGTCGCGTTGCGGGTCGACCACGATCGCCACCCGGCCGTCGCTGGCCAGGTAGCTGCGGTCGCCGAGCGAGGACGTGGCGATGACGGACACCTCGACGGTCACGTGTCGTTCTCCTCTCATCGTCGCATATACCCCCGGGGGTATGCGAGAGACAGACTTCGGCCCGGGTCTCCGGGCAGGGGACTACCCGCCCGGGTCGCGTTCACACGACCCGGGTCGGGTTGTTCGTGCTAGGCCAGGGAGAGGAAGAGCTTCTCCAGCTCCTCCTCGGTCATCTCCGGCTCCTCGCCCGCCTCCCGGGGGGTGCCGCAGTGCCGCATGCCGGAAGCGATGATCTTGAAGCCGGCCCGGTCGATGGCCTTGGACACGGCGGCGAGCTGGGTCAACGCGGCGCGGCAGTCCTCACCGTTCTCGATCATCTCGATCACGGCGTTGAGCTGCCCCCGGGCCCGCTTGAGTCGGGTCAGCGCGTCGCCGGTCATCTCGGGTCGTAGCCTCACGTCCCACCTCCTGCGCCCACCATACCCCAGGGGGTACCCGTCCCGCCACCCCGGGGAGGAGTGGTCGGACACGCAGGGTCGCCGCAGGGTCGACGGAGCGCTTATCCTGTCCGCCGGTGATCCGGTGGAGGGGACTCGATGGCGTCGCGGCAGGACCAGCTGCACTCGTACCAGTTCACCGTCCAGCGGGCGGTCGCGGCGCTGGTCATGCGCGAGACCGATCCGGCGCAGTCGCCGTTCCGCCGGCTGGCCGGCGCCGGTCTCGCCAGCGTGCTGGTGGCGGCGATCGCGCTCGGAGCGGTGGCGCTCTACGGCCTCTTCACCGGCGGCGGCAACTCCTGGCGGGACACCCGAGCGGTGATCGTGGAGAAGGAGTCCGGCGCCCGGTTCGTCTACCGTGACGAGCGGCTGCACCCGGTGCTCAACTACGCCTCGGCCCTGTTGATCATCGGTGCGGACCGGCCGAAGACCGTGCTGGTCACCCGCCGGGCCATCGAGGGTGTGCGGCGCGGCCTGCCGCTCGGCATCGCCGACGCCCCGGACTCGCTACCCGCCGCGAACCGGCTGGTTCGCGACGGCTGGACGCTCTGCTCGTCGGTGACCGGCGAGGCGGGGCAGGCCGAGGCCCGGTCCGCGTTGCTCATCGGCCGGAGCGCGCCGGGCGGCCGCGCCCTCGGTGACCAGGGGCTGCTGGTCCGCCACCCGGACGGTGGGCTGCACCTGCTCTGGCGCGACCGGCGCTACCTGCTGCGCGACACCGACCGGGTGCTCGCCGCGCTGGCCGCCACCCGGGAACGCGCGGTGCCGGTGGCGGCGGCGCTGCTCAACACCGTGCCGGCCGGCGCCGACCTCGTCCCGCCGCCGGTGGGCGACCTCGGCGCGCCGTCCGAGCGGGTGGCCGGGGCCGCCGTCGGCGATGTCTACCTGGTGCGCAACTCCGGCGGCGGCCGGCAGTACGCGGTGGCCGCCCGCGGCGGGCTGGCCGGAATCACCGAACTGCAGGCCGCGCTGCTGCTCGCGCGCACCGGGCAGGGTGAGCCGGAGCCGATCACGCTCGGCCGGTTCGCCGCGCTGCCGAAGCTGCCCGACCTCGTGCCGTCCGGGCCGACCGCGCCGCCCGCCGAGCCGCCCCGGCTGGCCACCGGTGAGCCCGGCGCGCTCTGCGCCCGGGCCGGCGACGACACCGGGGTACGGGAGATCCGGCTCGGCGTCGGCGCGCCGGACCTGGCCGCCGCCACGCGTACCCCTGGGGGGCGGGCCGGGACGGCCGACCTGGTCGTGGTCGAACCGGGGCGCGGCGCGCTGGTGGAGGCGGTGGCCGCGCCGGGCGCGACCGGCGGCGCGGTCTGCGTCGTGACCGACCTGGGCCGGCGGTACGCGCTCGCCGACGCGGACGTGCCGGGCATGCTCGGCTACGCCGGGGTGCGCCCGGTGCGGCTGCCGGCGAGCCTGGTGGACCTGTTGCCGGCCGGCAGTCCGCTCGACCCGGTGGCCGCTCGGGCGGTGGCCGCCCCGGCGTGACCGGGCGGGACACCGACGGGGGTCGGGCACGGCTCAGGCGGGCCGGCGCAGCACGGTCACCGCGAACTCCGCGTCGTCGTGCCAGGGCCGCAGGTCCCAGGTGGCGAAGCGGTGTTCCGGGCGCAGCCCGGCGGCCACCGCGTCGGCGTCCAGTTCGGCGAGCGGATAGCCCCGGTCGGTGCCGAAGCCGACCACCACCGGCCCGTCCGGGCGCACGTGCGCGGCGACGCGGGCCAGCACGGCGCGTTCGGTGCCCGGGGCGACGAAGGTCATCACGTTGCCGGCCACCACCGCCGCGTCGAACGGCTCCGGCTCGCCGTGGGCGGGCAGGTCCAGCTCGGCCAGGTCGGCGACCAGGAAGCGGGGGCCGGGGTGATCGGCGCGGGCCGCCTCGACGAGCGTCGGGTCGGCGTCCACGCCGACGAGCGTGTGCCCGCGTGCGGCCAGCGCGGCGGCCACCCGGCCGGTGCCGCAGCCGGCGTCGAGGATCCGCGCGCCGGGTGGCACGAGCGCGTCCACCAGCCGGGCCTCACCGGCCAGGTCGGCCCCCTCGGCGGCGAGGCGCCGGAACCGGTCGACGTACCACTGCGAGTGGCCGGGCTTGGTGTCGGTCACCCAGCGGGTCGGCTTGCCCATGACCCCACCGTAGCTGATCTTGCTCAGGCGGGCGCGCGGAACACCGCGGCGGCGCCCGGGGCGATGACCTCGGTGAGCAGCCGGGCCAGCCGCGTGTGGCCGGGCGCTCCCGTGGTGATCGCACCCGGTCATCCCTTCTCGGCCCCGCTGGTGAGGCCCTCGGTGAGCAGGCGTTCGCCGGCGAAGAAGAGCACCACGATCGGCAGGGTGAGGATGACCGAGCCGGCCATCAGCACCGTCTTGGGCACTTCGACGCCGTCGGCGAGCAGCGACAGCCCGAGCGAGACGGTCCACCGGTTCGGCCGGTCGACCAGGAACAGCAGCGCGAACAGGAACTCGTTCCAGGCGATCATGAAGTCGTAGAGCGCGACCGCCATCACCGACGGGGCGGCCAGCGGCAGGCTGACCCGGCGGATGATGCCGAGCCGGCCGGCCCCGTCGATCGCGGCGGACTCCTCCAGGCTCACCGGGATCGTCTCGAAGTAGTTCTTGAGCATGTAGACCGAGACCGGCAGCGTCTGTGAGACGTAGACCAGCACCAGCCCGAACAGTGACCCGCGCAGCCCGGCCCGACTGAAGACCACGAACAGCGGGATCGCGATGACGATCGACGGGAGCAGGTAGACCGCCAGGAACAGCGCGCTGACCTGCCGGCGGCCGAAGAACCGCAGCCGGGAGACCGCGTACGCGCCGGGGATGGCCACGATCAGGGTGAGCACGGTGGCGGCCAGCGCCACCAGCCCGCTGTTGCGGATGAACGTGAGGAACCCCTGCCCGCCGTTCTCGACCGACCGCAGGACCTCGGCGTACGTGGCGACGGTCAGCTCGCCGAACGGCACCCAGAGCGAGCCGGGGTCGAGCAGCAGCCGCTCGATCGGGCGCACCGAGAGCACCAGCATGTACCAGAACGGCAGCAGCGTGACCACCAGGAAGCCGGCGATCACCAGCCGGCGCAGCCAGCGCAGGCTGACCGTCTCGATCCGGTCCCGATCCATCACGCCTCCCGTTTCGCGCCGAAGAAGCGCAGGTAGATGGCCACGAACACGAGCAGCACCACGGCCAGCACGACGGCCTGGGCGGCGGCCGCGCCGATGTCGGTGCGGGCGGTGAGGAACTGGTAGACCCGGACGCTCACCACCTCGGTGCCGGCCGAGCCGCCGGTGAGCAGGTAGACGTCGTCGAACTTGTTGAACGTCATGATGAACCGGAGCACGCCGAGCAGCGCGATCACCGGCATCAGCTGCGGCAGCAGGATGTGCCGGAACCGTTGTGTCGGCGTCGCGCCGTCGACCCGGGCGGCCTCCTCCAGCTCCGCCGGGACGGCCTGGAGCCGGGCCAGCAGGAACAGGAACGCGAACGGGAAGTAGCGCCACGCCTCGAACGCGATCACGGTCCACAGCGCGGTGGACTCCTGGGACAGGAACGCCACCGGGGCGTCCCAGCCGAGGAAGCGTCGCCCCCAGTCGTTGACGATGCCGAGCTGCGGGTCCAGCATCACCTGCCAGACGAACGTCATGGCGACCACCGGCGCCACGTACGGCAGCAGCATCGACGCGCGCACCAGCGTGCGGCCCCGGAACGGCCCGCGGACGGCCAGCGCGGCGGCCAGTCCGACCACGATCGAGCCGACCGTGCCGCCCACGCTGTAGAGCACCGTGGTCCAGAGCGTGTCGGCGAACCCGGGGGTGTGCAGCACCCGGTCGATGTTGTCCAGCGTCAGCTCGCCGAACAGGCCGGTCTTGCGCAGCGTCGCCAGGCGTACCCGTTGGAACGCCAGCACCACCGTCCACACGATGGGGATGCCGATCACCGCGAGCACGACGAGCAGGGTGGGCGCGACCAGCGCGAGCCCGGCGCGGGACTCGCGGCGGCGCAGGGTCAGTGGGCGGCGGCCGGGCCGGCGGGGCCGCTCCGGGGTGGGGGAGCGGCCGGCCTCCGGCGCGGTGGTGGTCAATTGACGCCCCTGGCGATGGCCTCGACGTCCTTCTTGGCCCGCTCGGCCGCGGCCTGGGCGTCGGTCTTGCCGCCGACCACGTCGGCGAGCGCCTTCGGCACCGGCAGTTCACCGAGGATCGCGCCGACCAGCTTGCCCTGGCCCTGGGTCAGCCCCCAGCGCTGGAACTCCTCCGGGCTCTCCCGCAGCGTGGTGAGCACGTCGTCGCCGTAGACGTCGGAGAGCGGCTTCTTCGTGTCCACGCCGGCCGGGCTGGTGTTCCAGGCGGTGCGGAACTTCTGCCTGTCCTCGGGTGTGCCGGTGCGCACCGGGAAGCGCCCCTCGGGGGACATGCCGAACCAGCGCGGGTAGCCGTCGGAGAGCATGTACTCCACGAAGGACTTGGCCGGGTCGGCGGCGCCGTGCAGCACCGCCCAGGAGCTGACCTCGCCGTACTGGGCCGGCTCGGCGCCGTTCGGGCCCTTGATCGCGGTGACGAAGCCGCTGTTCTTCGCCAGCCAGGCCGGGTCGGACTGGCACTGCGGGCAGGTGGGCCGGGCGTCGTTGCGCAGGCCGGCCAGCTCGTCCAGGACGAACGGCGACCAGATCAGCATGGCCGCCTTGCCGGCGAAGTAGGTGGCCCGGGTGGTGTCGACGTCCTGCGCGCCCTTGACCGAGCTGTTCCGCATCAGGTCGCCGTAGAACCGGAACGCCGCCACGCACTGCGGCGAGTCCAGGGTGACGTTGCCGGAGTCGTCGGTGAGCTGGCAGCCGTTCGCCAGCGCCAGGTGCTCGAACGTCTGCTGGGTGAACACGTCGCCGGGGGCGGTCGCGGCGGTGATGCCGGCGACGCCGCCGGTGTTCAGCTTCGCGGCCGCGGCGGCGATCTTCTCGTACGTGTCGGGGGCGGGCAGGCCGGCGGCGTCGAACAGGTCCTTGCGGTAGATCAGGAGCTGGCCCCAGCCGTCGCTGGGCACCGCGAGCTGGGTGCCGCCGTCGCTGGTCAGCTCCAGCGCGCGGGGGGAGAACGTGTCCCGTCCGAGCTTGTCGACCACCGCCTTGTTGGCGTCCGGCTCCAGCAGCTCGTTGGCGGCGAGGGTGCGGACGCCGGCGAGCGACACCGAGCCGACCACGTCGGGCAGGTCGCCGGCGGCGGCGCTGGACGCGATCAGGGACGGGAACCGGTCCTCGTTGACGGTGACCAGGTTGACCTTGACGCCGGTCCGCGTGGTGTAGTCGGCGATGATCGCCTTGGTGGCGGCGACCCGGTCGGCCACGTCCTCCAGGCTCCACACGGTGATCTGCGTACTGTCGGATTTCTGCCCGTTGTCGCTGCAGGCGGTCGCGCCGGCCCCGGCAAGTGCCAGGATCAGGCTCGACGCGAGCAGCCGTGGTGCGGGTGATGGCATCGGTGGCACCTTTCTCCAAGGAGCACGGCGCTGCATCAATACCCATGGATTCATCAATCCAATCACATATGCCCATTTTTTGGGTTTAGCATGGAGGTCGGCACTTTCTTCGGAGCGACGCCATGAGCAACTGGGTTGTCTCTCTGGCCGGGCCCCGGCGCGTTCGCCTGGAGCCCTGCCCTCCGGACCCGCTCGGTCCGGGCCAGGTCCGCGTCCGCACCTGTTACTCGGGCATCTCCGCCGGCACCGAGCTGACCCTCTACCGGGGCAGCAACCCCCGGCTCCGCAAGGACTGGGACGCGGGCGCCCGGATGTTCGTGCCCCGCCAGACCGGGCCCGCCTACCCCGTGGTCGGCTTCGGCTACGAGGAGGTCGGCGAGATCGTCGAGGTCGCCCCCGACGTCGCCGACCGCCGCGCCGGGCAGCTCGTCTGGGGCATCTGGGGCCACCGCGCCGAAGCGGTGCTGCCCGCCGCCGCGGTCCACCCGCTCGCCCCCGGCATCGACCCGCTCGCCGCCGTCTTCGCCCGGCCCGGCGCCATCGCGCTGACCGCGGTGCTCGCCGGCGACCTGCACCTCGGCGACTGGGTCGGCGTCTTCGGCCAGGGCGTGATCGGGTTGCTCGGCACCCGGCTCGCGGTGTTGTCCGGGGCCCGGGTGGTGGCCGTCGACCGGGTGCCCAGGCGGCTGGCGTACGCGAGCCGCTACGGCGCCCGCCTGGTCGTCGACGCCGTCGGCGACGCGGGCCGCCGCCGCGCTCCACACGGCCACCGACGGCCGCGGCGCCGACGTCTGCCTGGAGCTGTCCGGCACCTACCCGGCGCTGCACCAGGCGATCAAGGCCACCGCACACGCCGGCCGCGTCGTCGCCGCCGGCTTCTACCAGGGGTACGCACACGGGCTGGAACTCGGCGAGGAGTTCCACCACAACCGGATCCACCTGGTGGCCGGGCAGGTCTCCGGGGCGGACCCGGCACCCGGCACGGCCGGCCGGTGGACCCCGACACGGATCGCACACACCTTCATGGACCTGGTGGCGGAGGGCAGCGTCGACCCGCTGCCGCTGGTGAGCCACGTCGTCGACGCGGGTGCGGTGGCCGACGCCCTGGCGTTGCTCGACCGCGGTGACGGTGACGTCCTCCAAGTGGTGCTGAGGTTCTGAATGGACATCCCACTGGCCTGCCAGGAGCAGTTGCTCCCGGGCGCCGACCTGATCGACAAGTACGCCCTCGCCGTCTCCCTCGGCTACCAGGGCATCGAGCTGCGCGGGCGGGGGGACCTGGCGCTCGCCCGGCGGCTGCCGGAGCTGCGCCGGGCGCACGCCGCCGGGGTGGTGACGCCGACCGTCTGCGTCGAGATGGACCACTTCATCGGCGACTTCGACCCGGACCGCTCCCGGGACGCGGTCCGCAACCTGCGCTCCCAACTCTCGGTGATCGCCGAACTGGGCGGCGTCGGCGCCATGACACCGGCCGCCTGGGGCATGTTCTCCCGCCGGCTGCCACCGTTCGAGCCGCCGCGCTCGCCCGCCGACGACCGCCGGGTGCTCGTCGACGCGCTCGGCGAGCTGGGCGAGCACGCCCGCGCCGAGGGGGTCACGCTCTTCCTGGAACCGCTCAACCGCTACGAGGACCACATGGTCAACCGCCTCGACCAGGCCGTCGAGCTGTGCCGGGCGGTCGGGTCACCGGCGGTGCGGGTGGCCGCCGACACCTACCACATGAACATCGAGGAGGACGACCCGTGCGCGGCGCTGCGCGCCGCCGCGCCGTACCTCGGGCACGTGCAGGTCAGCGACTCCAACCGGCTCCAGCCCGGCGCCGGGCACCTGGACTGGGCCGCGCTGCTGGGCACGCTCGACGACCTCGGCTATCCCGGCTGGCTGGCGCTGGAGTGCCGGCTGCGCGGCGAACCGGTCGCCGCGCTGCGCCAGGCCGCCACCGCGCTGCGCCGCTCGGGCCAGCCCCGGCGGGCCGCCGCGTGACCGGCAGCCTGGCCGCCGGCGTCCGGGCCGGCGCCGAACGGGACGCCCGGCTGCGCCGGCTCGCGCTGGCCACCCTGGACGCCAACTGGGAACACGACCACACCGTGCCGTCGCGCACGCTCTACCCGCACCAGTGGAGCTGGGACTCGGCGTTCATCGTGGTCGGGCTGGCGCACGTCCGCCCGGACCGGGCCTGGCGCGAGCTGCGCACGTTGTTCGCCGCGCAGTGGGTCGACGGGCGGGTGCCGCACATCGTGTTCAACCCGGTGCTGCGCGTCGGCTCGTACTTCCCCGGCCCCGAGTTCTGGGACTCCGGCCGCGCCGAGGGGGGCCCCGGCGGCGCCCACCTCCGGCATCGTGCAGCCGCCCGTGCACGCGCCGGCCGCGTGGCTGGTGCACCGCCGCGCGCCGTCGGAGGCGTCGGTGGCCGCGCTGCGCCGGCTCTACCCCCGGCTGGTCGCCCAGCAGCGCTACCTGACCGGGCGGCGTGACATCGGCGGGGGTGGGCTGGCCGCCATCGTGCACCCGTGGGAGTCCGGCCTGGACAACAGCCCCGCCTGGGACACCCCGCTGGCCGCGGTGCCGGCCGACGAGTCGGTGATGCGCGCGTACCGTCGGCACGACACCGCGCACGCCGACGCCGCGCACCGGCCCACCGACCTGGACTACGCGCGCTACGTCGCCCTGGTGGACAGCTACCGCGCCGGCCGCTACCGGGACGACGGGCTGCTCGGCCGGCACCCGTTCCTGGTGGAGTGCCCGCTGGTCAACGCCGCGCTGGGCGTCGCCGAGTACGCGCTGGCCCGGATCGCGACGGTCGTCGGCGCGGACCCGTGCCCGCACCGCGACCGGGCCGCCCGGATCACCGAGGCCCTGGTGACCCGGCTCTGGGATCCGGTCGCCGGCACGTTCCGCCCGCGCGACGTGCGCACCGACCGGCTCGTCGGACCCCGGACCGTGCTCGGGTTACTGCCGCTGGCCCTGCCCGACCTGCCCGAGCCGCAGGTGCGGGCCGTGCTGGCCGAGGCGTGCTCGCCGCGGTTCGGCCTGGCCGCCCGGATGGACCGGCCGCTGCCCACCCACGACCGCACCGCGCCGGACTTCGAGCCGCTGCGCTACTGGCGCGGACCGAGCTGGGTGAACACCGGCTGGCTGCTGTGGCAGGGGCTGCGCACCCACCGCCGGGTCGACCTCGCCGCCGGGTTGCGCGAATCCCTGCTCGACCTGGTCGACGGCGCCGGCTGTCACGAGTACTTCCACCCGGACACCGGGGCCGGCCTCGGCTCGCCGGCGTTCAGTTGGACCGCCGCGCTGGTGCTGGACGCGCTGGCCGAGGGCTGAGGCCGGCCGGCGGCGTCACCCCCCAGGCCGACGCCGTCGGCGCGGTCCGCTCAGGCCGACGCCGTCGGCGCGGTCCGCTCAGGCGACGCCGTCGGCGCGGTCCGCTCAGCCGACGCCGGCGGGCATGCCGCCGCCGAGCCGCAACGCCGACATCGGCGCGTCGTCGACCGCGTAGCCGAGCGCGTCGACCACCTCGACCACGCCGCTGACCTGCCGGGTCATCCGCAGCGCCAGGTGCACCGTGGACCAGCGCTCCAGTTGGCCGGTGAGCGTCACCACCCCGCCGTGCACGGTCACGTCCACCACCCCGTCGCGCACGCCGAGCGTGCGTCGCAGCACCTCGTCGACCACGTCCCGGCGGATGTCCGCGTCCGGGCGCAGGTGCACCTTGAGCAGGTCCCCCCGGGTGACGATGCCGACCAGCCGGCCCAGGTCGTCGACCACCGGCAGCCGCTTCACGCGGCGGGCGTCCATCAGCCGGGCCGCCTCGACGAGCGTGGCGTCCGGCGCGACGGTGACCGGGGGCGCGGTCATCAGGTCGGCGGCGAGCGTCGCGCCGGCCTTCGCCCGCGCCTCCCGGCCGTGCCGGTCGGGCCGGATCCGCCACTCACGCGGCTGCCCGGCCAGCTCCACCTTGTACATCAGGTCCGCCTCGGAGACCACCCCGAGGACCCGCCGGGCGTCGTCCACCACCGGCGCCGCCGTGACGTGCCGGCCGGTCAGCACGTCGACGATCTCCCGGTACGCCGTACCCTCCCGCACCGACGTCACGTCGGTGGTCATCACGTCCCGCACCTGCCACGTACGCATGGCGTCCTCCTCGTTTCCGACGCCTCCGGCTCGGCGCGCGCCGCGACCGGGAGCTACCGTCTCCGACGCTAGGCGGCGGAGACCGCGGAGAGCAGGGGGGCACGCACCGGCCGCCCGGGTCGTTGGTCCCGGATCCGGCCGGCGCGGCGGTGTGCGCGTCCGGGACCGGCCCGGCTCAGTGCGACGCGGCGGCGTGCGCGTCCGCGGCCGTCGCGGCGGAGTGTCCGGTGGCCGGACCGGCCGGGTACCGCGTCGCCGGCGGGTCGGCGGGGGGATCGGTGGTCAGCAACTCGGCCGGCACCGGCTCGACCTCGACCCGGCAGTCGTGGAACGTCGGTGCCCCGCCCAGGTCGGCGTCGCGGACCGCGGTCACCGCGTTCACCGTGGACCGGCCCGGGCTCAACCGGGCCCAGTACGCCTTGTAGGTGAACACCAGCCCCGGCCGGGTCGCCTCGTCCACCGCGACCGCGGCGAGGAACGCGCCCCGGTCGTTGCGCACCCGCACCGCGTCGCCGTCGGCCAGCCCGCGCGCCGCCGCGTCGGTCGGGTGCAGGTGCACCCGGGGCGGCCCGGCCCGGCGGGCGTGCCAGGGCAGCGACGCGAACGTGGAGTTCATCAGGTAGCGGCCGGCCGGGACGAGCAGTTGCAGCGGGAATCGGCGGGTCAGGTCGGCGTCGACCGCCTCCACCGGCGGCGTGTAGCCGGGCAGCGGGTCCACCCCGAGACGGGCCAGCGCCGGGTCGTGCAGCCGGGCCCGCCCGTCGGGGGTGGGGAAGCCGCCGTCGGCGAACGGCGCCGAGCCGACCGGCACGCCGGTGAGCCGGGCGTACGTGCGCTCGCGCAGCTCGTCGAAGGTGACCGGCGTGCCGGCCAGCAACTGGCGGGCCAGGTCCTCGTCGCTGTCCTGGAACGCCGGGTGGTCGACGCCGAGCGCGGCGGCGATCCGGCGGAAGATCTCGGTGTTCGGCAGCGCCTCGCCGGGCGCGCGGGTGACCGGCAGGTTCAGTGTCGTGTAGTGGTGCCCGTAGGAGGTCTGCAGGTCGAGGTGCTCGGGCTGCATGGTGGCCGGCAGCACCACGTCGGCGTGGTCGCAGGTGTCGGTCCAGCGCTGTTCCAGCACCACGGTGCACAGGTCGGGGCGCCGCAGGCCGGCGAGCAGCCGGGTCTGGTCGGGCGCGGTGGCGGCGGGATTGGCGTTGAACACCACGAGCGAGGTCACCGGCGGGTCGGCCTCCCCGGTGAGCACGGCGGCGAGCCGGCTCATGTTCACCGACCGGGCCGGTGGCGCCGGCATGCCGGCCGGCCGGATCACCGGCCCGTTGTCGACCGGGTGGTGCCCGCTGGTGGTCACCAGCGCGCCGCCGCCGGGATACCGGAAGTCGCCGGTGACCAGCGGCAGCGCGCAGATCGCCCGGATCGCCTGCCCGGCCCCGGCGTGCCGTTGCAGGCCGAGCCCGACGCGGATCGCGGTCGGCCGGGTGGTGGCGATCCGGTCGCCGAGCCGGCGCACCACCTCGGCCGGCAGGCCGCACTCGGCGGCGGCCCGCGCCACCGGCCACTCGTCGAGCCGGGCGGCCAACTCGGCCCAGCCGACGGTGTGCGCGGCCAACCACGGCTCGTCGGCGGCCCCGGCGTCGCGGACGTGCCGCATCAGCCCGAGCGCGAGCGCCGCGTCGGTGCCCGGCAGCGGCGCGACGTGCTCGTCGCTGCGGGTCGCGGTGTCGGTGCGCAGCGGATCGATCGTCACCACATACGCCCCGCGTTCGCGGGCCTGTTGCACGAACGGCCACTGGTGCAGGTTGGTGACGAGCGGGTTGGAGCCCCAGAGCACGATCAGCCGGGCATCGACGATCGACTCCGGCTCGAAGCCCACCGACCGGCCGTAGATCGACCGCGTCGCCGCGTTCGCCGCCGCCGTGCAGATCGTGGTGTCCAACCGGGACGCGCCCAGGTGGGCGAAGAGCCGCGGCCCCATGGTCCAGCCCTGGACGAGGCCCATGGTGCCGGCGAAGTAGTAGGGCAGCACCGACTCCGGCCCGTCCCGGTCGATGCTCGCCCGCAGCCCGGCGGCCACCCGGTCCAGCGCCTCCGCCCAGCTCGCCGGCCGGTACGCCACCCGCCCGGCGCCCTTCGGGCCGGTGCGGATCCAGGGCGTGGTGAGCCGGTCCGGGCCGTTGACCGCGTCGAGGTAGCGGTTCACCTTGCCGCAGAGCGCGCCCCGGGTGAACGGGTGGTCGCGGTCGCCGCGCAGCGCGACGGCCCGGCCGTCGTCGACGGTGAGCTGCCAGACGCAGGTGTCGGGGCAGTCGAGGGGGCAGGCGCCGGGATGCGTGACGGGAGCCATGGCGCGGATGCTACCCACCCGGTCCGACTCGTCGGGGGCGGCGGGACGCCTGCGGCTCGGGCAGGATGGGGCGGGAGTCGACCCGGGGGAGGGCACGATGACGGTCACCGCCGACGACCTGGACCGGGCGGCCGCCTGCGTGGCGACGGCACTCGGGCCGGTGACCGGGGCGGACTGGTCGCGCCGCGCCGGCGGGCTGGAGTGGGACTGCCGGCGGACCGCCGAGCACCTGGCCGACACGCTGCTGTCGTACGCGGCGCAGGTGGTGTCCCGGCCGGCCGACCGCTTCGTCCGCCTCGCCGTCGTGCTGGAGCCGGACGCCTCGCCGGCCGAGACGGTCGAGTGCGTGACCTGCGCGGCCAAGCTGCTCGCCCTGGCGGTGCGGGGCACGCCGGCCGGGGTGCGGGCGTTCCACCCGTCCGGCCAGGCCGACCCGGCCGGGTTCGCCGCTATGGGGGTGGCCGAGGTGCTGCTGCACGGCGAGGACATCGCCGTCGGCCTCGGCACGGCGGTGGACCCGTCCCGACCGGTGTGCGAACGGGTGGTGGCGCGACTCTTCCCCGACGTGGCGCCGGGTCTGGCCGACGTGGACCCGTGGATCGCCCTGCGCTGGTGCGTCGGCCGCGCCGACCTGCCAGCCCGCCCCCACCGCCACACCTGGCAGTGGCGCGGCGCCCCCCTCGGCGGCTGACCCCCTCCCGCCCTGTCCGTGCCACCCCGCCCACTCGGCGTCGATCTTGCAGTCTGGGCCCCCGAGACATCACATATGCACCTTTCGTCGGGGCGGAAAGTGCAAGATCGGCAGGTGGCGGGCGGGTGGGGTGGTCGTTTGGTGGGGGTGGGGGTGGGTAGACGCGGGGGGCGGCCGGCGGCACGAGGTTGCCGGGGCGGCGGCGAGGGGAGGGACGGGATGCGGTTTCCCCTGTTCGTCGACGCGGTGGCACGTCGCGCCGAGCTGCCCACGGACGACGCCGCGACGATCTCCCGGGCGGTGCTGCAGACCCTCGCCGAGCGGGTCACCGCCGACGAGTCGGCCGACCTGGCCGCCCAGTTGCCGGACGACGTGGGGGGCTATCTGTCGACGCCCGGGCGGGCGGGTGCGACCGGGGGCGCGGTGGACTTCCTCTACCGGGTGGCCGAGCGCGCCGCGGTGGATCCGGCGGTCGCCGAGGTGGGCGCGCGGGCGGTGCTCGCGACGTTGCGTGAGACGGTGACCGTCGGCGAGTTCGAGGACCTGGTGGCGCAGTTGCCGCGAGGTTTCGACGCGATGGTGGACCCCGTTCCGCGCCCGCCGTACGATGTCTGAGCAGGCTCCCCGCGACCCGGGTCGAGCTGCCGGGCAGGGGCCGTCAGGGCGAAAATTTGACGGCCCGGAAGTATTTTCACCGTAAAATAACTCGCCAGTAGCCACCTACGCCGAAAATCGTCTACGCGCTAGAGGGATGATCGGACGGATTCCTCCGTCCCGGGTACCACGTGCCCTCCCACCTTCGGCTCAACCCGCATCGATGCTCTTCCGATCAAGGGATTGAGCTTTATTCTGCTTCCAATGTGAAGTCCTGGGGGGGATCAATGGTCACATTCGTCGATTGCTGCGTGCCTGTCGTCAGTGGAGCGCAACCCGCATCCTGACATGGCAGAGACGATGATCATCAATCGTTTCGGCGCGGTCGCAGCGGTCCACGGTGGCCGTCCGGCACTTCTCGGTGAGACCCACGAGGTCGGTTACGCCGAGTTGGCCGGTGCGGCCGGCGGGTACGCGGCCGTGCTCGTCGCCGCCGGTCTCCGGCCGGGCGACCGCATCGCGCTGCTCACCACGCACGGCGCGCCGACCGTCGCCGCGCTGCTCGGCACGCTGGCCGCCGGGTGCGCCTACGTGCCGCTGGACCCGGGGTTCCCGGTCGCCCGCCTGCGGCACATGGTCACCGCCGCCGGCGTCACCGCCGTGGCGTACGCCGCCGAGCACCGTGAGCTGGCCCGTGAGCTGGCCGCCGGGCGCGCCACGGTGCCGTTGGACGACGCGCCCCCGGCCCCGCTGCGCCCGGTCCCGGTGGACCCGGACGCGCTGGCGTACGTGCTGTTCACCTCCGGCTCCACGGGTGTGCCCAAGGCGGTCGGGCAGACCCACCGCAACCTGGCGCACGTGGTCGACAACCAGATCGACGCGCTCGGTGTCGGCCCGGCCGACCGGCTCAGCCTGCTCGCCTCGTTCAGCTTCGACGCCGCCATCTGTGACCTCTACCCGGCGCTGCTCACCGGCGCCGCGGTCGTCCCGGTCGACCTGCGCCGGCAGGGCCTCGCGTACGCGGTCGAGCAGCTCGACCGGCACCGGACCACAATCCTGCACTGCACGCCCACCGTCTACCGGTTCCTGCTCGACACGCTCGGCGAGCGCCGGCTGGCGTCGGTGCGCGCGGTGCTGCTCGGCGGCGAACAGGCCACCTGGGCCGACGCCGCGCGCGGCCGGGACCGGTTCGCCGCCGACTGCCTGCTGGTCAACGGCTACGGCGCGACCGAGATGACGTTCGCGGCCCGGCACCTGGTGCCGCTGTCCCAGGTGGACCCGACCGCCGTCGGGCCGCTGCCGGTCGGCACCGCGTTCCCCGGTTACCGGCTCGACCTCGACCCGGACACCGGCGAGATCGTGGTGCGCAGCCGGCACCTCGCGCCCGGCTACCTCAACCAGGACAGCGACCGCTTCGCCACCGACGACGGCGGCGTGCGGTCGTACCGCACCGGCGATCTCGGCCGGCGCCTGCCCGGTGGCGAGCTGGTCTGCCTGGGCCGGCTCGACCGGCAGGTCAAGGTACGCGGGCACCGGGTGGAGCTGACCGAGATCGAGGCCGTGCTCGCCGACCGGCCCGGCGTGGCCGGCGTCCGCGCCATCGCCCGCGACGGTGAGCTGCTGGCGTACGTCCGCCCGGCCGACCCCCGCCCCGACCCGGCCGCGCTGCGGGCGGCCCTGACCGCCGCCCTGCCCGACTACGCGGTGCCCCGCGCGGTCGTGGTGGTCGACGAGTTCCCGCTCACCGTCAGCGGCAAGGTCGACGAGCGGGCGCTGCCCGACCCGGCCACCGAGGTCCCCGCCGAGGCGGCGCCGGCCACCGAGACCGAACGCGCCGTGCACGACATCTGGTGCGCGGTGCTCGGCCGCCCGGCGGTCGGCCGCACGGACAACTTCTTCGACGTGGGCGGGCAGTCGTTGCTGTTGGGTCGGGTGCAGCAGCGGATCGCCGAGCGGTTCGGGGTGCGGCTGCCGATGCTGCGCCTGTTCGACCACCCCACCGTGGCCGCCCAGGCGGCCCTGCTCGACGCCCCACCGGAGGCGGTCCGCGCCCCGCTGCTGCCCGTGCCCGCCGCCCCGGTCAGCGCCGCCCGCGACTACACCGGCGACGAGATCGCCGTGGTCGGCGTCGCCGGCCGCTTCCCCGGCGCGCCCGACGTGGCGACGTTCTGGTGGAACCTGTGCACCGGGGTGGACTCGATCCACGACCACACCGACGAGGAGCTGGCCGCGCTCGGTGTCGGGCCGCGCCTGCGCGCCGACCCCCGGCACGTCCGCGCCGCCGGGCGGCTCGACGGGGTGACCGACTTCGACGCCGAGTTCTTCTCGTTCGGCGCCGAGGAGGCCGCCCGCACCGACCCGCAGCACCGGATCTTCCTGGAGACCGCGTGGGAGGCGCTGGAGGACGCCGGGCACGACCCGCGGCGCTTCCCGGGGCTGGTCGGCGTCTACTCCGCCACCTCCGCCAACCGTTACTTCCTGTTCCACCTGATGGACAACCCGGCCGTGGTCGGCGACGTCGACCCGGACGACTGGGAGGCGCGCCTCGTCGGCCGGCAGCTCACCGACCACCTGCCCGGCCAGGTGGCCTACCGCCTCGGCCTGACCGGGCCCGCGCTGGCCGTGCAGAGCGCCTGCTCCAGCTCGCTGGTAGCGGTCTGCCTGGCCGCGCAGAGCCTCGCCGACTACCAGTGCGACCTCGCGCTGGCCGGCGGCGCCACCGTGATGTGGCCCCGGCACCGGGCCACCCCCGGCGGGCTCGCCTCGCCCGACGGCCGGTGCCGCGCCTTCGACGAGGCCGCCGACGGTTCCGGCTTCGGTTCCGGCGCGGGCGTCGTCGCGCTGCGCCGGCTCGCCGACGCCCAGGCCGACGGCGACCGGATCTACGCGATCCTGCCCGGCTGGGCGGTCACCAACGACGGCCCGGAGCGGGCCGGGTTCGCCGTGCCCGGGCCGGCCGGGCAGGCCGCCGCCGTGGCCAACGCGCTCGCCACCGCCGAGGTCGCCCCCGGCGAGGTACGCCTCGTCGAGGGCCACGGCAGCGGCACCCCGCTCGGCGACGCCATCGAGGTGGCCGCGCTGCACGAGGTGTACGCCGGCGCCGCCCCGGCCGGCGCCTGCGCGCTCGGTTCGGTGAAGACGAACATCGGCCACCTCGACGCCGCCGCCGGCATCGCCGGGCTGATCAAGACGGTGCTCGCCGTCCGCCACGGCGTCATCCCGCCGAACCTGCACTTCACCCGCCCGCACCCGGAGATCGACCTGGCCGCCGGCCCGTTCCACGTGCCGACCAAGGCCCGGGACTGGCCGGACGGCGGGCGCCGGGTGGCCGGAGTGAGCGCGTTCGGCCTCGGCGGCACCAACGCCCACGTGGTGGTGGAGCAACCGCCCCCGGTGGAACCGGTCGACCCGCCCGGCGCCGGGCCGTGGCTGCTGCCGGTCTCCGCGCGTACCCCGGTGGCGTTGCGGGCCGCGGTGGCCCGGCTGCGGGCCCACCTGGCCGGCGCCGCGCCGGCGCTGCCCGAGGTGGCCGCCACGCTGGCGCTCGGCCGCCGGCAGTTCGCCCACCGGGCGGCCGTGGTCGCCGTCGACCTGCCCGGCGCGCTGTCCGCGCTGGATGTGCTGCTCGACACCGACGCCCGCACGGCCGACGACGCCGGGCCGTTGCGCGAGCTGGCCGCGGACTGGGTGGCCGGCCGCGACGTCGACTGGGACGCCCTGCACCCCGAGGGCACCGTGCGGCGCACCGGGCTGCCCACCTACCCGTTCCAGCGCCGCCGGCACTGGATCGACCCCGTGCAGAGAGGCCCGAGGTGAACTGGTTCGTCTCCACCGGAAGCCGCCCCGAGGCGCCGGTGCGCTTGTTCTGCCTGCCGTACGCCGGCGCCGGCGCGAGCGCGTTCCGGCGCTGGCCGCCCGCGTTCGATTCGGGCGTCGAGGTGTTGCCGGTGCAGTTGCCGGGCCGGGAGAACCGGATCACCGAGGACCCCCGCTTCTCCGTCGCCGAGGTGGCCGACGCCATCGCCTCCCGGGCCGACCGCCGGTATGCGATCTACGGCCACTCGATGGGCGGCCGCCTCGGCTTCGAGGTGGTGCGGGAGCTGCGCCGCACCGGCCGGCCGCTGCCGGCGCGGCTCTACGTCGGTGGCGCCCGCGCCCCGCACGTCGCCGCGCCGGGGCTCTTCGACGGGTTGTCCCGGGCCGACGACGCGGAGCTGCTGCGCCGCCTCGGCGACGGCGGCGGCCTCCCCGCCGAGCTGCTGGAGCACCCGGAGCTGGTGGAGCTGCTGCTGCCGCTGCTGCGGGCCGACTTCGGCCGGGTGGACGACTACCGCTACGTCCCCGGCGAGCCGCTGCCGGTGCCGATCGTCGCGTTCGCCGGCGACCACGACCGGGCGGTCACCCGCGAGCAGAACGCGGCCTGGGCGGCGCACACCGCCGCCGGGTTCACCCTGCACGAGCTGCCCGGCGGGCACTTCTTCCTGCACGACCGGCTTCCCGAGCTGGCCGCCCTGATCCAGACCGACCTGGCCGCCGCGCCGGGCACCGGTCTGCCGCCGGGCGTCGCGCCCGGCACCCCGACCACCCGCGCCGCGACACCGGGCGCGGGTCCGGCCCCGGTGCGCGCCTCCGGCCGCGGGACCGCCGGCGGTGCGCACCGGGTGCCGCTCGGCGACACCGGCTGGTCGGTGTGGCGCGACGCGATGCTGCGGACCACCGGCTTCCCCGCCGACGGGCTGGCGCTGCTGACCGCCCCGCGCGCGGCCGCCGCCGCCGACGAGCTGATCGACACCGGCGCCGGGGAGGACCGCTTCGACAAGGAGTTCGACGAGGCGGTCCGCGCCGGTGCCGAGCGGCTCGGCGCACTGGCCGGCGACCCGCTGCTGCGCGAGGCGGTCACCTGGCAGAACCGGGGCGCCCTGGCCGCGCTGGACGGGCTGGCGCGCGGCGGCGCCGACGCGCCCCGCAACGTGCGCCGGCGGGACCGGGAGCGGGCGCTGCTCAAGTACTGGCAGCGCTACTGCGGCAAGAACGAGACGGTCGGCTTCTTCGGCCCGAGCTGCTGGGTCGCCGTCGACCCCGAGGTGCCGGAGGTTGCCCGGGTCAACCCTGGCGACCAACTGACCCGGCGGCGCTGGGTGTGGTTCGAGTCCTGGGCGCTGACCGCGTACGCCGACCGGATCGGCGCGGACCTGGCGGTCCGCCGCTGGTGGCCGCCGAGGCTCCGGCCCCACCTGGCGATCCGGGACCGGGCCGTGCTGCGGCCCGGCCGGCCGCCGCTGACGCTGACCCCGGTCGAGGCCGCGCTGCTGCACGCCGCCGACGGGCGACGCGCCGCCGCCGATCTGGTCGCCGACCCGGCGATCGGGCTGCGTCGGCCGGCGGACGGCTACGCGCTGCTCGACCGGCTGGTGGAACGGGAACTGGTGACCTGGGACGCGGCGCTGCCGGTGAGCCCGGACGCCGAGCGGGTGCTGGCCGAGCGGATCGCCGCGATCGGCGACGAGCCGGCCCGCGCCGCCGCCCGGGCCGGCCTCGACCGGCTGTGCGCCGCCCGCGACCAGGTGGCCCGGGCGGCCGGCGACCCGGTGTCGCTGCGCGCCGCGCTGGACACCCTCGACGCCACGTTCACCGAGCTGACCGGCGTGCCCGCGGTGCGCCGCGCCGGCCAGATGTACGCCGGCCGCACGATCTGCTACGAGGACACCGCCCGCGACCTGGACGTGGTCTTCGGCGCCCCGCTGCTGGCCGAGCTGGCCGCACCGCTGGACATGCTGCTGCGCGCCGCCCGCTGGCTGGCCAACGCGCTCGCCGACGCCTACCTGGACGTGCTGCGCGGCCTCCACCAGGAGCTGCGCGCCGAGTCCGGCGCTCCGGTGGCGCTGGCCGACCTGTGGTTCCTGGCCCAGGGCCTGTTCTGGGGCGACGGCGAGCGGCCGGTCGACGCGGTCGCCGCCGATTTCGCGGCCCGCTGGGCCGGGCTGTTCGGCCTGGACACGCTGCCCGCCGGCGCGACCGGTGTCGAGCTGCGCGCGGCCGACCTGGCCGAGCGGATCGACGCGGCCTTCCCTGGCAGCCGGCCGACCTGGTCCAACGCCGTCATGCACAGCCCCGACCTGCAGATCTGCGCCACCGACGACGCGGCGTTGCGGCGCGGGGACTACACCGTGGTGCTCGGCGAGCTGCACGCCGCCTGGTCGTCGTTCGACTGCGCGGTCTTCACGCCGTCGCACCCGGAGGTGGAACGACTGCGCGACGCGCTCGCCGCCGACCTGGGGCAGCGGCGGGTGCGGCTGCTCTTCCCGGCCGACTGGCCGCGCCGGACCAGTCGCACCGCCGAGTCGCTGACCGGCCCGACCGATCGGCAGCTCGCCTTCCTCGACGCGCCGGGCGCCGACCCGGACCGGGTGCTGCCCACGGTGGACCTCACCGTCGACGAGGTCGGCGGCGAGCTGGTCGCCACCGCCTCGGACGGGCAGCGCTGGCCGCTCGCCGAGGTCTTCGCCGAGGCGTTCAGCGCGCACGCGGTGGACGGCTTCAAGCTGGTCGCCGCCGCGCCGTACACGCCCCGGATCACGGTGGACCGGCTGGTGGTGGCCCGGCAGACCTGGCGCACCACGGTCGGCGAGAGCGGCCTGGCCACCGTCACCGGCGAGCGACAGCGGTTCCTGGCCGTGCGGGCCTGGCGTCGCCGGCTCGGCCTACCCGAGCAGGTCTACGTCAAGCTGGGCACCGAGACCAAGCCGTGCTTCGTGGACCTGGCCGCGCCCGGGTTCGCCGGCATGCTCTGCGCGCTGGTGCGCGCCGCGCGCGTCGACGGCGGCGACGCCGTCCCGCTGACGGTCAGCGAGATGCTGCCCGCACCGGAGCAGGCCTGGGTGCCCGACGGCGCCGGCCGCCGCTACCTCAGCGAGCTGCGCCTGCACATCACCGACGCCGGACGGGAGGACGCGAAGTGAGCCACCTGGTGCCCCTGGGCGAGACCGGCTGGTCGGTGTGGCGGGACGTGGTCCTGCGTACCGCCGGGTTCCCGGCCGCCGGGCTGGACCGCTTCGCCGCGCCGGAGTGCGCGGCCGCCGCCGACGCGGTGCTGGCCGGCGCCGACACCGCCGAGGTCTTCGACAAGACGCTGCGCGACGCGTTCGCCGATTCCTCGGCGGTGGCCGGTGAGCTGGCCGCCGACCCGCTGCTGCGCGAGGCGGTCACCTGGCAGAACCCGGACATGCTGATCGCGCTGGACGGCCTGCTGCGCACCGATCCGCAGGTGCGCAACGTGCGCCGCCGCAAGCGGGAGCTGAGCCTGCTGCGCTACTGGCAGCGCTACTGCGGCAAGGCCGAGACGATCGGCTTCTTCGGCCCGGTCTGCTGGGGCACGGTCGACCCGACGGTGCGCGGCGTGCGCACCGCGCCCGGCGCGACGCTGGTGCACCGCCGCCGGGTGTTCTTCGAGGCGTGGGCGCTGATCGCGTACGCCGACCGGCTCGCCGACGACCTCGCGGTGCGCCGCTGGTGGGCGCCGGCGCTGCAACCGCACCTGACCGTCGCCGGCCGGGAACTGCGCTGGCCGCTGCACCCGCCGATCGCGCTGACCCCGGTCGAGGCCCGCCTGCTGGCCGACTGCGACGGGCGCACCCCGGCGCGGGAACTGGCCGAGCGGCTGTGCGCCGAGGGCGCGGTGCACGGCGTCGACGATGTCTACCTGCTGCTCGACCGGTGGGTCGAGCGCGGCCAGCTCACCTGGGGCGCGAACCTGCCGATCGCCCCGGACGCCGAGGAGGTGCTCGCCGCGCGGATCGCCGCCGTCGGCGACGAGCCGGTGCGCGCGGCGACCGCGGCGGAGTTCGGCCGGCTCCGCGCCGCCCGCGACGAGGTGGCGGCCGCCGCCGGCGACCCGGGCCGGCTCGGCGCCGCGCTCGCCGCGCTCAACACCGAGTTCACCGCGGTCACCGGCCGCCCGGCCACCCGCAACAGCGGACAGATGTACGCGGCACGCACCGTCTGCTACGAGGAGACCGCCCGCGACCTGGAGTTCCGGATCGGATCGGCGGTCACCGACGCGCTCGCCGAACCGCTCGCGGTGGTGCTGCGCACCGCCCGGTGGTTCACCACGCAGGTCGCCGAGCGCTGCGGTGCGCTCTTCACCGAGCTGCACGAGGAGCTGGCCGGCGGCGGCGAGCCGGTGCGCCTGGCCGACCTGTGGCTGCTGGCCCAGGGCACCCTGATCGCCCCGGACGGCCCGATCGGCCGGGCCGGGACGGCGCTCACCGAGCGCTGGGCCGAGCTGTTCGGCCTGCGTGACCTGCCGGCCGGGCAGGCCGAGCTGCGGGTGCGCGCGGCCGATCTCGCGCAGCGGGTGCGGGAGCTGTTCCCGGCCGAGCGCCCCGGCTGGCCGTCGGCCCGGCTGCACAACCCGGACGTCCAGCTCAGCGCCGCCTCACCGGAGGCGGTCGAGCGGGGCCAGTTCCTGCTGGTGCTCGGCGAGCTGCACCCCGCGTCGGTCGCGTTCGACAGCGCGGTGCTCAGCCCGTTCCACCCGGACCCGGCCGCGCTGCGCGCCGACCTCGACGCCGACCTCGGCCCGGTGCGGCTGCGGGTGCTCTGGCCGGACAGCTTCCCCCGGCGGACCACCCGCACCACCTATGCGCTGACCGGCCCGGCGGACCTCCAACTCGGCATCGACACCGCCCGCGGCGCCGACACCGAGCGGCTGGTCCCGGCCACCGCCGTGGTGGTGGAACGCGACGGCGACCGGCTCACCGCGGTCTTCCCGGACGGCGCCCGCTGGCCGCTGATGGAGGTCTTCGCCACGCTGCTCGGCTCGCTGCTGCTGGACGCGTTCAAGCTGTTCGGCGCCGCGGCGCACACGCCCCGGATCACCATCGACCGGCTGGTGGTGGCCCGGCGCACCTGGCGCACCACGGCCGGCGAGTGCGGGCTGGGCGGCCACCCCGACGAGAACGCCCGCTACCTCGCGGTCCGCCGCTGGCGGGCCGCCACCGGCCTGCCCGAGCGGGTGTTCGTCAAGGTGGGCACCGAGATCAAGCCCTGTTACGTGGACCTGACCGGCCCGCTGTACGCGCAGTCGCTGTGCGCCATGGTGGACGCCGCGCTGCGTACCGGCGCGGACGTGCCGGTGGTGGTCTCCGAGCTGTTGCCCGCCCCCGCCGATGCCTGGGTGCCCGACGCCCGGGGCCGCGGCTACGTCAGCGAACTCCGTCTCCAGATCACCGATCCGGCCGAGCACCTGGGAGCACACCGGTGACCGACACCCTGACCGTCAGCGCCGCCTCCGGGACGGACCTGCCCTGGCCGGACGCCACCCTCGCCGACCTGATCGTCGAGCGGGCCGCCCGGGTGCCGGACTCGGTCGCGGTGCGCCAGTGGGACACCCGGCTCACCTACCGGCAGCTCGTCGAGCGGGCCGCCGGAGTGGCCGCCGCGCTGCGCGAACGCGGCGTCGGCCGGGGCGACCGGGTCGGCGTGTGCGGAGCCCGCACCCCGGACCTGGTGGTGACCGTCGTCGGCGTGCTGCTGGCCGGCGCCGCCTACGTGCCGCTGGAGCCGGGCGGCCCGCGTGCCCGGCTGCGTGAGATAGCCCGGGACGCGGGCGTGCGGGTGGTGGTCGGCGACGCGGCGGCGGCCGAGTTCGGCGACGAGCCGGGCGTCGAGGCGATCGGCCTGCCCGGCCCGGCTCCGCTCGCGCCCTGCCCGGCCCGTCCCGGCGACCCGGCGTACGTGCTGTTCACCTCCGGCTCCACCGGCCGCCCCAAGGGGGTGCTAACCACCCACCGCAACGCGGTCGAGTTCGTCACCGGGGTCACCGCGCTGACCGGCGCCGAGGCGTCGGTGCGCAGCCTCGGCATCGCCTCGCTCGGGTTCGACGCGGCCACCATGGACCTGTTCGTGCCGCTGACCCTCGGCGGCGCGGTGCAACTGCTCGGCACGGACGACCGGGCCGACCCGGCGCGGCTGGCCCGGTTCGTCGCCGCACACGAGGTGACCTGGGGCTTCGTCACGCCGACCGTGCTCGCCCTGCTCGATCCGGCGGACGTGCCGTCGTGGCGGGTGCTGCTCTGTGGCGGCGAGGCGGTCCCGGCCGACCTGGTCGCCCGCTGGGCGCCCGGCCGTCGGTTCCTCAACGGCTACGGACCGACCGAGACCACGGTGCTGGCGGTCGGCGGCGACCTCACCCCGGCCGACGCCGACCCGGTGCCGATCGGCCGACCGCTGCCCAACCACCGTGCCTACGTGGTCGACCCGGAGCTGCGGCCGGTGCCGCCGGGAGAGACCGGCGAGCTGCTGATCGGCGGGCCGGGCCTGGCCGACGGCTATCTCAACCGGCCCGCGCTGACCGCCGAGCGGTTCGTGCCCGACGAGTTCGGTGACGTCCCGGGCGGGCGGCTCTACCGCACCGGCGACCTGGTCCGGCAGGCGCCGGACGGCCGGATCGTCTACCTGGGCCGGGCCGACCGGCAGGTCAAGGTGCGCGGCCAGCGGATCGAACTCGGCGAGGTCGAGGCGGTGCTGGCCGCCCACCCGGGCGTGGAGCGGGCCGCGGTGGAGGCGGTGCCCGGCCCGTCCGGCACCGAGCTGGTCGCGTTCCTGACCCCGGCCGGCGCGCCCGACGACGACGTGCTGCGGGCGTACGCCGGGGAGCGGTTGACCGCCGCGATGCTGCCGGCCCGGACGGTGCGGTTGGCCGCGTTGCCGGTCAGCGCGACCACCGGCAAGCTGGACCGGCCGGCGTTGCGCGAGCTGGCCACCGCCGCCGCGCCGGCCGACGACACACCGGACGCCGGTGACCCGGTCGAGGCGGCGGTCCGGCGGCTGTGGACCCGGCTGCTCGGCGCCGCCCCCACGCCCGACGGCGACTTCCTCGCCGCCGGCGGCAACTCGATCGCCGCGATGCGGCTGGTGGCCGCGCTGCGCGCGGAGACGGGCCGGCAGGTGGACACCCGGGTGCTGTTCACCGACCGCACGTTCGCCGCGCTCGTCGACCGGGTCCGCGCCGCCGACCCGGCCGGCGGCGACGACCTGACCACCGGCAACCCGCCCACGCTCTCCCCGCCGCAGCGGCGGCTGTGGTTCATGGACCAGCTCGCCCCGTCCAGCGCGCCCTACAACATCGCGGTCGCGCACCGGCTGCGCGGGCCGCTCGACGTCGGCGCCCTGGGCGCCGCGCTGCGCCTGGTCGCGGAACGGCACGACGTGCTGCGCTGGCGCATCGCGCAGCAGGGCGGCGTGCCCTATGCGGTGCGCGAGGAACCGACCGACGTGGCGGTGCCGGTGGTCGACCTGACCGCCTCCGCCGCCGCGGACGCGGAGTTGGCGGCCATGCTCGCCGCCGGCGCCGGGCACGCGTTCGACCTGGCCACCGGCCCGCCCTGGCAGGTGACCGTCTACCGGCTCGCCGCCGAGGAGCACGTGCTCGCGGTGACCGTGCACCACGCGGTCTTCGACGGCTGGTCCGAGGCGCTGCTCTACGACGAGCTGACCGCCGCGTACGACCGGGCGCTAAGCCGGCCGGCGCCGGGCCGCGCGCCGCTGCCCGCCACGTACGCCGACTACGCGGTGTGGCGGGAGCAACGCGACCGGCGCCGGGGCGAGGCCGACCTGGCCTGGTGGACCGGGCACCTGGCCGGCGCGCCGGCCGTGCTGGAGCTGCCCCGGGACCGTCCCCGCCCGGCCGTGCAGACGTATGCCGGCGCGGAGGCCGCGGTCACGCTCGACGAGGCCGCCGACCGGGCGGTCCGCGATCTGGCCGCCCGGCGCGGCACCACGGTCGCGGCCGTGCTGCTGGCCGGTTTCGGCGAGCTGCTGCGCCGGCTCACCGGCGGTGACGACCACGTGCTCGGCGCGATCGTCGCCGACCGGCGGTTGGCCGCGTTCGACGAGGTGATCGGGTTCTTCATCGACACCGTGCCGGTGCGGGTGCGCGCGGGTGGCAGCTTCGCCGACCAGGTCGACAGGTGCGCGGTCGAGCTGCACGAGGTGACCGTCCACCCGGGCGCGCCGCTGGAGCGCATCGTCGAGGCGCTCGGCGTCGGCCGGGACACCTCCCGCGCCCCGCTGGTGCAGGTGCTGTTCAACGTGCTCAACTTCGTCCCGCCCCGGCTCGCCCTGGCCGACCTCACCGTCGAACCGGTGCCGGTGCCGAAACCCGGCTCGCCGTTCGACCTCACCGTCTACGTGGTGGAGCGCGACGGCCGCGCCGGCGTCGAGGTGGTGCACAACCCGGACCTGTTCGAGGCCGACCGGATCACCGCGCTCCTCGCCGACCTGGCCGCCCTGGTCGGCGCGCTCGCCGCCGACCCGGACGCGCCGGCCGGCGAGGTGGCCGCCGAACTGCCCCGCCCGGCGGTGCGGGTGGCCGCGCTCGGCGCGATGACCGTGGCCGCCACCGAGGCCGCCCGGGCGCCGCTGCCCGCCGGCCCGGACGCGCTCACCGCGACCGAGGAGCTGATCGCCGGCATCTGGCGCGAGGTGCTCGGCCGGGACACCGTCGGCGTCGTCGACAACTTCTTCGACATCGGCGGTCACTCGATGGCGCTCGCCGCGGTGCACGCCCGGCTCACCGAGGCCACCGGCCGCTCGATCACCATGCTCGACCTGTTCCGCCACCCGACCGTGCGCGCGCTCGCCGCCAGCCTCGACGGCGCCGCCGAACGGCCGGAACTGGCCCGTGCCGCGATGCGCGCCGCCGCCCGGCGGGGCCGCCCCCGCCGGACCCCACCACCCCGCCGACCTCACCAGCAGTGATGCCGCAACCCCGTGCGAACTGAAGGACGACCTCCCATGACTGACGACATTCCCGCCGCCGACGACGGCATCGAACCCATCGCCATCGTCGGACTGGCCGCCCGCCTGCCCGGCGCGGCCGACGTCGACGAGTTCTGGCGCAACCTGGTCGACGGCGTGGAGTCGACCACCGAACTGACCCGCGAGGAGCAGCTCGCCCGCGGCGTCAGCGCCGACGAGGTCGACGATCCGAGCTGGGTGAACCGGGCCCCGCTGGTCGACGGCTACGACGAGTTCGACGCCGGCCTGTTCGGGATGACCGCCCGCGAGGCCGAGATCACCGACCCGCAGCACCGGCTGTTCCTGGAGAGCTGCTACACCGCGCTCCAGGACGCCGGCTACGACCCGGGCCGCTACGACGGCGCGGTCGGGGTGTACGCCGGCACCGGCGGCACCACCTACCTGAACCGCTACGTGCTGCGCAACAAGCGGGTCGGCGGCAGCCCGCACGGCGCGGTCTCCATCGCCACCGGCAATTCGCCCAACTACGTGGCCACCAACGTGTCCTACCGGCTGGACCTGCGCGGCCCGAGCCTGACCGTGCACACCGCCTGCTCCACCTCGCTGGTGGCGTTCCACCTCGCCTGCGAGGCGCTGCGCAACGGCGAGTGCGACATGGCGCTCGCGGGCGGCGTGAACATCGAGCTGCCGCACGCCGGCTACCTCGGCATGGACGGCTTCACCTCGCCGGACGGTCGGTGCCGGCCGTTCGACGCCGACGCGAACGGCACGGTCTGGGGCAGCGGCGTGGGGGTCACCCTGCTCAAGCGCCTCTCCGACGCGATCGCCGACGGTGACACCATCCGCGCGGTGGTGCTCGGCAACGCGATCAACAACGACGGCGCCGGCAAGGTCGGCTTCACCGCACCCAGCATCGACGGCCAGGTCGAGGCCGTGGCGCAGGCCGTCGGGCTGGCCGGGATCGACCCGCGCAGCATCAGCTACGTCGAGGCGCACGGCACCGGCACCGCGCTCGGTGACCCGATCGAGATCGCCGCGCTCTCCGCCGTCTACACCCGCGACACCGACGACCGGGGCTGGTGCGGCATCGGCTCGGTGAAGTCCAACATCGGCCACCTGAGCCAGCCGTCCGGCATCGTCAGCGTGATCAAGACCGTGCTGGCCATGGAACACGGGCTGATCCCGCCGACCATCAACTACGAGACGCCGAACCCGGCCATCGACTTCGCCGACACCCCGTTCTACGTGGCGAACACGCTGACCAAGTGGGACGCCGACGGCGGGCCGCGCCGGGCCGGGGTCAGCTCGTTCGGCATCGGCGGCACCAACGCGCACGTGGTGCTCCAGGAGGCGCCGGCGGCGTACCGGTCGGAGCGGCGGGTCCGCCCGGCGCACCTGCTCCAGGTGTCCGCGAAGACCCCGACCGCGCTGGACGCCGCGGTCGGCGACCTCGCCGGCCACCTGGAGCGCGCCACCGCCGGCGGCCCGGACCTGCTCGCCGACGTCGCGCACACGCTGCGGATCGGCCGGCAGCGCTACGCCCACCGGGCCGCCGTGGTCGCCGGCGACCCGCAGGCCGCCGTCGCGGCGCTGCGCGACAAGCGCAAGCGTCTGCGGGGGGTGGCCGACGGGCCGGCGCCCCGGGTGGCCTTCCTGTTCAGCGGGCAGGGCTCGCAGTACGCCGGCATGGGCGCCGAGCTGTACGCCGAGGACCCGACGTTCGCCGCCGCCGTGGACGAGTGCGCCGAGCTGCTCCACCCCGAGCTGGGCCTGGACATCCGCGACCTGGTCCTCGGCCGGGACCCGGCGGCGGCGGCGAAGCTCACCGAGACCCGCTGGACCCAGCCCGCCCTGTTCACCGTCGAGTACGCGCTCGCCGCCGCGTGGCGCGACGCCGGGGTCACCCCGGCCGCGATGATCGGCCACTCCATCGGCGAGTACGTGGCCGCCACCGTCGCCGGGGTGCTCAGCCTCCCCGACGCGCTGCGGGTGGTCGCCGCCCGGGGCCGGCTCATGCACGCGCTGCCGGCCGGGGCCATGCTGGCCGTCACGCTGGACGAGTCGGCGGTGGCCGACACGCTGCCCGACGGCCTGTCGGTGGCGACCGTGAACGGCCCGGGCACCTGCGTGGTGGCCGGCGAGACCGCCCTGGTCGAGGCGTTCGCGGAGGGTCTGGGCAGCAAGAACAAGTCGAAGCTGCTGCGCACCTCGCACGCCTTCCACTCGCCGATGATGGACCCGATCCTCGACGAGTTCACCGCGCTGATGGCGAGCGTGCCGTTGCGCGCGCCGGCGGTGCCGTTCGTGTCCAACGTGACCGGCACCTGGATCACCGACGCGCAGGCCACCGACCCGGCGTACTGGGCGGCGCACCTGCGCCGGCCGGTCCGCTTCGGCGCGTGCGTGGCGACCCTGCTCGCCGAGGGCACCTGGGCGCTCGTCGAGTGCGGGCCCGGCCGGCAGTTGGCCAACCTGGCCCGGATGCAGGTCGCCAAGGCCGGCGAGGCGCAGCGCGCGCTGACCCCGCTGGGCAGCCTGCCCGGCCCGGGGGAGTCCACCGGTGACCTGGCCACGCTGCTCGGCGCCGCGGGTGCGCTGTGGTGCGCCGGTGTGCCGGTGGACCTGGCCGTCGACCCGGAGGCGCGGCGGGTGCCGCTTCCCACCTACCCGTTCGAGCGGCGCCGCTACTGGGTCGACCCGGACCCGGTGCGGGAGGAGGCAGTGGCCCCTGCCGAGACCGGGCCCCGCCCGCTGCCGGAGTGGTTCGCCGTGCCGGTGTGGCGGCAGGCCGCGCCGGCCCGCACGGCCGAGCCGCTCGGCCGCTGCCTGGTGCTGGCCGACGGCCCGCGCGGCGAGGCGCTCGTCGCCGCGTTGCGCGCCGCCGGCGACGACCCGGTCGAGGTACGCGCCGGTGCCGCGTTCACCGCCACCGCGACCGGCTTCCGGCTGCGCCCCGGCTCCCGGGAGGACGCCGAGGCGCTGGTCGCCGCGTTCGGCGCGGACCTGCCCCGACGGATCGTGCACGCGTTCGCGCTCGACGGCGAGCCGGCCGGCACCGACGTGGCCGCCGCCTGGGCCGCCCAGGAGCGCGGCTTCTTCGGCGCGCTGCACCTGGTGCAGGCGCTCGCCGGCGCCGGCCTGACCGCCGACGAGACGGGCGTCCGCCTCGACCTGGTCACCGCGGGCATCGGCGACGTGCGCGGCGACGACCTGGTGCGGCCCGAGCACGCCACCCTGGCCGGCCTGGCCCGGGTGCTCCCGGTCGAGCTGCCCGGCCTGACCGTCCGGCTGCTCGACGCCGACCCCGCCGCGCGCGGGGTGGCCGCCCTGGCGGTGGAGCTGCGCAGCCCGGTCGACCCGGAGCACCCGGAGGTGGCGCTGCGCCGGGACCGGCGCTGGGTGGGCGGCTACGAGCAGGTCACCGTGGCCGCCGAGGACGAACCTGGCGTGTTGCGCGAGGAGGGCCGCTACCTGATCACCGGGGGACTCGGCGGCATCGGCGTCACCCTGGCCGAGGACTTCGCCCGTCGGGCCCGCGCCAAGCTGGTGCTGCTGGCCCGCTCCGGCCTGCCCGAGCGGGAGGGCTGGGACGCGCACCTGGCGGTGCACGGCGGCGCGGACCGGGCCGGCCGGGCGATCGCGGCGATCCGCCGGATGGAGGCCGCCGGCGCCGAGGTGCTGGTGCTCGCCGCCGACGTCACGGACGCGGCGGAGCTGCACCGGGTGCGCGCCGAGGCGGAGCGCCGCTTCGGCGGGCTGGACGGCATCGTGCACGCCGCCGGCCTGCCCGGCGGCGGCATGGCCGAGGTGAAGGAACGGGCCGAGGCGGAGCGGGTGCTCGCGCCGAAGCTCGCCGGCACGCTCGCGCTGGCCCAGGTCTTCGGTGACCTGCCGTTGGACTTCGTGGCGCTCTGCTCCTCGATCACCGCGGTGATCGGCGGCTTCGGTCAGGTCGACTACTGCGCCGCGAACAACGTGCTGGACGCGCTGGCCCGCTCCGGTGTCGGGTTCCGGGCGCCGGTGGTGTCGCAGAACTGGGGTGGCTGGGCCGAGGTCGGCATGGCGGTGGAGACCGCCGCGCCGGCCGCGTTCCGGGCCGTTGGGCGGGACACCGTGACCAGCCCGGTCACCCACCCGGTGCTGACCACCATGGTCGCCGGGCCGGACGGCACCGTGCTGCACGGCCTTGTCGCGGCGGACACCCACTGGCTGCTCGACGAGCACCGGATCGGCGGGGTGCCGGTGGTGCCCGGCACCGCCCACCTGGAGTCGGTGCGGGCCGCGGTGGTCGCCGCGCTGCCCGCGCCGGCGCCGGACGCCGCGGTGGAGCTGCGCGACGTGGTCTTCCTGGAGCCGTTCTCGGTGCCCGACGGCGCCGTCGCCCAGTACCGGGTGGAGTTGGCCCCGAGCGAGGACGGGGTGGACTTCACGGTGGCCAGCCTCACCGCCGGTCGGCTGCGCACGCACGTGCGCGGCGCGGCGGGGTGGACCACCGAGGCCGCGCCGCCGGCCGCCCCGGCCACCATGGCCGGTCGGCGGGTCGACGACGACGCCTCGTTCGGGCGCGGGCGCACCAGCATGCTCACGTTCGGCCCGCGCTGGGCGGCGCTGGCCGAGCACCACCTCGCCGAGGGCGAGGAGCTGGCCCGGGTGCAGGCGCCGGCGGCGGCGCGGGGTGACCTGCCCGCCTGGGGGCTGCACCCGGCGCTGCTGGACGTGGCCACCGCGTTCGGTCGGGGCCAGGGCAGCGGCACCTACCTGCCGCTGTCGTACGGGCGGATCGTGGTGCGCGGGGCGCTGCCGGAGCAGTTCCACAGCCACCTGCGGCACCGGCCGGCCGCCACCGACGAGGTGGTCGCCGCCGACCTGTCGCTGCGTGACCCGGACGGTCGGGAGCTGGTCGCGATCAGCGACTTCGTGCTGCGCCGGGTGGATCAGGACGCGGTCACCGGCAACCTCGCGGAGCCCACCGCGGAGACCGACGGGCCGGCCGCGGCCACCGAGGACATCCGGCCGGTCGACGGTGCGGAGGCGTTCCGCCGCAGCCTCGGCGCCGGCCTGGGCGCGCAGGTGGTCGTCGCCACCCGCACGGTCGCCGACATCCGGCGCCGGGCCGCCCGGGTCACCACGGACAGCCTGGCCGAGGAGACCGATGCCTCGACCGGCGCGCCGGCCGCCGGCGGCGGTTCGGCGGCCCCGGGCACCGAGCTGGAGAAGACCATCGCCCAGGTGTGGCGGGACGGGCTCGGCGTCACCGACGTCGGCGTCGACGACGACTTCTTCGCCCTCGGCGGCAACTCGCTGGTCGCCGTGCAGCTGATCGCGGCGATGCGCAAGGCGACCGGAGTGCGGCTGCCGATGCGCAGCCTCTTCGAGACCCCCACCGTGGCCGGACTGGCGGCCCGGATCGAGGAGCTGCGTGCCGAGGCGCCCGCCGACCAACCGGCCGCCCCGGCGGCGATCCCGGCCATTCCGCGGCTGCCCCGCGGCTGACACCCCCCGACGGAACAAGGAGACACCGCATCATGAGCGAGACAACCGCCACGCTCCCGGTGGTCGTCGAGAACGACGGCCGGGCGCTGACCGACCTCATCGCGGCCCGGCGCACCGAGCTGCGGGACACCCTGGTCACCAGCGGCGGGCTGCTGTTCCGCGGCTTCGACGTCGGTGGCGTGGACGGCTTCGACGCCGCCGTGCGCGCCCTGGCCGGCGAGCCGCTGACCTACACCGAGCGTTCCTCGCCCCGGCACTCCATCAAGGGCCGGGTCTACACCTCGACCGACTACCCGCCGGACGAGGAGATCTTCCTGCACAACGAGAACTCGTACCAGGCGCGGTGGCCGCTGACGCTGTTCTTCTACTGCGTCACCGCGCCGGAGACGCTCGGCGCGACGCCGCTGGCCGACGTGCGTCGGGTGTACGAGCTGATCGACCCGACGGTGCGCGAGGAGTTCGTCCGGCGGCGCTGGATGCTGGTGCGCAACTTCCACGGCGACTTCGGCACCCGCTGGCAGGAGGTGTTCAACACCGAGAGCCGCGCCGAGGTCGAGTCGTACGCGGCGGCCAACGGGATCACCGTGGAGTGGGTCGGCAAGGACGGCCTGCGGACCCGCGCGGTGCGCGACGCGGTGCACCACCGGCCGGGCTCGGACACGCCGCGCTGGTTCAACCACGCCACGTTCTTCCACCTCAGCACCCTGCCGAAGGACTACCAGGAGGGGCTGCTGGCCATGTTCGGCGCCGACGGGCTGCCGTCGAACACCTACTACGGCGACGGCGGCGAGATCCCCGCCGACGTCATGGACCACCTGCGCGCCGCCTACCGGGCGGCCACGGTCCGTTTCGACTACCAGCGCGACGACGTGCTGGTGGTCGACAACATGACGGCCGCGCACGGCCGGGAGCCGTTCACCGGTCCCCGCAAGATCGCCGTGGCGATGGCCGAGGCGTACACCCCCGACACCGCTGGAGCGAACTGACATGGCCGAACCCCGATTCCTGGTCGTCCGCAACGACGAGGAGCAGTACTCGATCTGGTCGGCCGACCGGGAGCTGCCCGCCGGCTGGCACGACGCCGGCTTCGCCGGCAGCCGCGAGGAGTGCCTGGCCCACGTGGACGAGGTCTGGACCGACATGCGTCCCCGCTCGGTGCGCGAGGGAATCTCATGACGCGGGAGTGGACCTTCCCGGCCTCGTACGCCCAGGAACGGGTGTGGATGGCCAATCAGCTCGACGCGGGCTCGCCGGTGTTCAACGTCTCCGTCCCGTGGGCCTTCCCGGCCGGCGTGGACGCGGCGACCGCGAGCGACGTGGTCAACCGGATCGTGGCCCGGCACGAGGCGCTCCGTACCCACCTGCGGGTGGACGACGGCGCGCTGGTGCAGGTGGTGCGCGCCCACGAGGCGACGCCGCTGCCGACGGTCGACCTGAGCCACCTGCCGGCCGGTGAACGGCTGGCCGAGTTCGAGCGGCTGCGCGGCGAGCTGGCCCGCACCCCGATCCCGCTGGACGCGGGGCCGCTGTGGCGCGCCCGGCTGATCCGCCTCGAGGACGCGTGGGCCCTGGCGTTCGTGGCGCACCACGCCGTCTTCGACAGCCACTCGGCGGTGCTGTTCCACGCCGAACTCGCCGCGGTCTGCGAGGCCGCCCGCACCGGCGCCGAGCCCACCGTGCCCGAGCTGCCGATCCAGTACGCCGACTTCGCGGTCTGGCAGCGCCAGCAGCTCACCGGCGACGAACTGGCGCGGCAGCTCGCGTTCTGGACCGGGCACCTGTCCGGCGCGCCGGCGGTCACCGGCCTGCCGCTGGACCGGCCCCGCCCGGCCCAGCTCGGCTTCGCCGGCGACGAGGTGCGCTTCACGCTGCCCGACGGGCTGCTCGACCGGATCGGCGCGCTGGCGGTCGGCGCGCAGGCCACCCCGTACATGGTGCTGCTGGCCGGCTTCGCGGCGCTGCTGTCGCGGATCTCCGGCGACACCGACGTGGTGGTCGGCGTCTCCACCGCGGGCCGCGACAACCCCGAGCTGGCCCCGCTGATCGGCATGTTCGTCAACCCGGTGGCCCTGCGCTGCGACGTCTCCGGCGATCCGACCTTCGCCGACCTGCTCGGCCGGGTGCGCAACGGCCTCATCGACGCCATGGAGCACGGGCAGACGCCGTTCCAGAAGATCGTCGAGGCGGTCGACCCGCAGCGCGACCCGTCCGTGCAGCCGGTCTTCCAGACCGCCCTGAACTGGATCCCGGACTCCGGGCTCGATCCGGTGGAGCTGGGCACCACCAAGGACGACCTGGCCTTCGACATCACCACCGGCGAGTCCCGGCTGGTCTACCGGACCGCCCTGTTCGACCGGGCTGCCGCGGCGACCGTGGCGCGGCGCTACGTGCGGCTGCTCGCTGCCGCCGTGGCCGAGCCGGAGCGCACGGTGGGCGCGCTGCCGCTGCTCACCGACGACGAGCGGGCGGTCGTGCTCGGCGACGACACCGCCCACGACGTGCCGGTGACCACCGTTGTCGACGAGGTGCAGCGGCAGGCCGCGGCCACCCCGGACGCCGCAGCGCTGGTCTGCGACGGGGAGACGCTCAGCTACGCCGAGCTGAACACCGCGGCGAACCGGCTGGCCCGACTGCTGGTGGCCCGCGGCGCCGGTCCGGAGACCCGGGTGGCGCTGGTCCTGCCGCGCTCCTGCGAGCTGGTGGTGGCGATGCTCGCGGTGCTGAAGTCCGGCGCCGCGTACGTGCCGGTGGACCCCGCCTATCCGGCCGGTCGGATCGCCTACCTGCTGTCCGACGCCACGCCGGCGCTCGTGGTGACCACGCCCGACACCGCGGCTTCGGCCGCCGGCGACACGCTGGTGCTCGACGGGGAGGTCGGCGCGGACCAGCCCGGCCACGACCTCACCGACGCCGACCGGGTCGCGCCGCTGCGTCCCGGACACCCGGCGTACGTGCTGCACACCTCCGGTTCCACCGGCCGGCCCAAGGGCGTGGTGGTCGAGCACCGGGCGGTGACCGCCTACCTGGCCTGGGCCCGGGCGACCTATCCGGGGCTGGCCGGCGTCGCGCTGCTGCACTCGCCGGTCTCGTTCGACCTCACCGTCACCGGCCTGCTCGGCACGCTCACCGCCGGCGGCACGGTCCGACTGGCCGCGATCGACGCGCCGGCCGCGCGCGCCGGCGGACGGCCGTCCTTCCTCAAGGTCACCCCGAGCCACCTGCCGTTGCTCGACGGCGAGCTGTCGCCCACCACCGACCTGGTGATCGGCGGCGAGGCGCTGAGCGGGGAGCAGCTCGCCGGCTGGCGGGCCGCGCACGCCGAGGTCGCGGTGGTCAACGAGTACGGCCCGACCGAGGCGACCGTCGGCTGCGTGGCGGCCCGGATCGCCCCGGGCGCGCCGGTCGCCCCCGGCCCGGTGCCGATCGGCACCCCCACCTGGAACACCCGCGCGCTGCTGCTCGACGGCGCGCTCCAGCCGGTGCCGCCGGGCGTGGTCGGCGAGCTGTACGTCACCGGCGTCCAGCTCGCCCGCGGCTACCACGACCGCCCCGGCCTGACCGCCGAGCGGTTCCTGCCCTGCCCGTTCGGCCCGCCCGGCGCGCGGATGTACGCCACCGGAGACCTGGCCCGCCGGCGTGGCGACGGCACGCTCGACTACCTGGGCCGTCGCGACGACCAGGTGAAGGTGCGCGGCATGCGGATCGAGCTGGGCGAGGTCGAGGCGGCGCTGCTGGCCCACCCGGACGTGCGGGCCGCCGCCGCGGCGGTCCGCACCGACGGCGGTGGGGAACCGACGCTCGTCGGCTACCTGGTCGGCCCGGCGCACGAGGACTCGGTCCGGGCCGAGCTGGCCCGGGAACTCCCGTCGCACCTGGTGCCGGCCGCCCTGGTGCGGCTGGACGCGTTGCCGTTGACCCCGAACGGCAAGCTGGACCGGGCCGCGCTGCCCGCCCCGGCGGCCACCGAACCCACCGAGGACAGCTACGTCGCCCCGCGCACCGAGGCCGAGGCGCTGGTCGCCGAGGTCTACGCCGACATCCTCCAGGTGGAGAAGGTCGGCGCGCTGGACGACTTCTTCACCCTTGGCGGCAACTCGTTGCGCGGCATGCGGGCGATGGCCCGGATCCGGGCCGAGGTGGACGTCGACCTGCCCATGCGGGCGCTGTTCGCCAGCCCCGTGGTGGCGGACCTGGCCGCCCAGATCGAACAGCGGATCGCCGCCGAACTCGACGGGCTCTCCGACACCGAGGTCGCCGCGCTGCTCGCGGCGGAAGAGGGAACCAACTGATGACCGACCTGAAGGATCCGGCCCGCGAGGCGGCCCGGCAGGCGCTGATCGCCAAGCGGTTGCGCGCCCGCCAGTCCGCCCCGGCGGCCCGGATCACCCCCCGGCCAGAGGGCGCCGAGGTGCCGCTGTCCTACGCCCAGGAGCGGGTCTGGTTCATGGACCAGCTCGCCCCCGGCGAGGCCGCGTACCACATCGCGGTGCCGCTACGGGTGCGCGGACCGCTCGACGTCGAGACGCTGCGCGCGGCCCTGGCCGCGCTCGGCGCCCGGCACGAGTCGCAGCGCACCCGCTTCCCGGCGGACGCCGACGGCCGGCCGACAGTGGTCATCGCCGAGACGCCCGACATCCCGCTGACCGTGGTGGAGGCGGCCGACGAGGCCGCCGCGCAGGCCCTGGTCGACGCCGCCGCGGCCGAGCCGTTCGACCTGGCCGGCGGGCCGCTGCTGCGGGCCCTGCTGATCCGGATGAGCGTCGAGGACCATGTGCTCTTCCTCGGCCAGCACCACATCGTCGGCGACGGCTGGTCGGTGGACGTGCTGCTGCGCGACCTGATCACGCTCTACCGGGGTGGCGAGCCACCGGCCCTGCCGATCCAGTACGGCGACTTCGCCGCCTGGGAGGCGCGGGAGCTGGACGGCCCGCAGGCCCGGGCGCACGTGGACTACTGGAAGCAGCGCCTCGCCGGCATCACCCCGCTGGAGCTGCCGCTGGACCGGCCCCGCCCGGCCACCCAGACCTACCGGGGCGACTTCGTCGAGTTCCAGCTCGACCCGGCCGCCACCGAGGCGCTCAACGCGTTGACGCGCGACAGCGGCGGCACGCTGTTCATGACGCTGCTGTCGGCGTACCAGGTGCTGCTGGCACGGCACGCCGGCCAGGACGACTTCGCCGTCGGCGCTTCGGTGGCCGGCCGGTCCGCGCCGGAGCTGGAGAACGTCGTCGGCATGTTCATCAACATGCTGCCGCTGCGGGCCGAACTGGCCGGCGACCCGACCTTCACCGAGCTGCTGGCCCGTACCCGCCGCAGCGTCCTCGACGGCTTCGAGCACGCCGACGTGCCGTTCGCCAAGGTGGTGCACGAGCTGGGGCTGGCCCGCGACGTCAGCCGCTCCCCGGTCTTCCAGACCATGTTCGTGCTGCAGAACTACGAGATGGGCCGGTTCCGCGGCGTGTCCCGCAGCGACGAGGTCACCTTCGAGTGGACCCCGATGGAGCTGAAGGCGACCCGGTTCGACTTCGAGCTGCACGCGGTGGAGACGGTCGACGGGCTCTGGGGCAAGCTGGTCTTCAACACCGACCTGTTCGATCGCGCCACCGTCGAGCGGATGGCCCGGCGGTGGACCGCCCTGCTGGACGCGGTCGTCGCCGCGCCGGACACGCCGGTCTCCCGGCTGCCCCTGCTGTCCGAGGGCGAGCGGGAGCTGTTGGCCGGCTGGAACGACACGGCGGCGGACTTCCCCCGCGACCAGACGCTGCACGGTCCGATCGAGGAGCGCGCCGCCGCCACCCCGGACGCGATCGCCGTCACCATCGACGGGCACAGCCGCACGTACGCGCAGCTCAACGCGGACGCCAACCGGATCGCGCACCGGCTGCGCGCGGCCGGCGTCGGCCCGGAGACGCTGGTCGGGGTGTGCGCGGAGCGCTCGGTGGAGCTGGTCGCCGGCCTGCTCGGCGTGCTCAAGGCCGGCGGCGCCTACCTGCCGCTGGACCCGGAGTACCCGGCGGACCGCCTCGCCTTCATGGTCACCGACGCGGACGCGCCGGTGGTGCTGGTCCAGTCGCACCTGCGCGACGTGTTGCCGGCCACCTCGGCCACCGTGCTCGACCTGGACGACGCGGCGGTCTGGGCCGACCGGCCCGCCACCGACCCGACGCCGCTGGCCGGCCCGGAGCACCTGGCGTACGTCATCTACACCTCCGGCTCCACCGGCCGGCCCAAGGGCGTGCCGAACACCCACCGGGGCATCGTCAACCGGCTCGACTGGATGCAGAAGACGTACGGTCTCGGCGCCGACGACGCGGTGCTGCAGAAGACGCCGGCCAGCTTCGACGTGTCGGTCTGGGAGTTCTTCTGGCCGCTGCGCACCGGCGCCCGGCTGGTGCTGGCGAAGCCGGGCGGGCACAAGGACGCCGGTTACCTGCGGGACCTGCTGGTGTCCGAGCGGATCACCACCACCCACTTCGTGCCGTCGATGCTCACCGTCTTCCTCGCCGAGGAGGGTGTGGAGGCGGCCACCGCGCTGCGCCGGGTGATCTGCTCCGGCGAGGAGCTGCCGCTGACCGCGGCGGTCGACTTCACCGCCCGGCTGCCCTGGTGCGGCCTGCACAACCTCTACGGCCCGACCGAGGCGGCGATCGACGTCACCGCCTGGCCGTGCGAGCCGGCGCGGCTGGCCGAGGTGGACGCGGTGCCGATCGGCGCGCCGATCGCCAACCTGCGGCTGTACGTGCTCGACGGTGCCGGGGCGGTGTGCCCGGTCGGGGTGGCCGGTGAGCTGCACATCGGCGGCGTCGGGCTGGCCCGCGGCTACCACCGCCGGCCGGCGCTGACCGCCGAGAAGTTCGTCCCCGACCCGTTCTCGGCCGAGCCGGGGGCGCGCCTCTACCGCACCGGTGACCTGGCCCGCTGGGTGGTCGGTCCGGACGGCGCCGGGGTGATCGAGTTCCTCGGCCGGATCGACCACCAGGTGAAGCTGCGCGGCCTGCGGATCGAGCTGGGCGAGATCGAGAGCGCGCTGCGCGAGCAGCCGGAGGTCACCGAGGCCACGGTGATCGTGCGCGAGGACAGCCCCGGCGACAAGCGGCTCACCGCCTACCTGGTCGGGCCGGCCGAGCACGCCGCGCTGAAGGCGGCGCTGAAGGACACGCTGCCGGAGTACATGGTGCCGGCCGCGTTCGTCACGCTCGACGCGTTGCCGCTGACGCCCAACGGCAAGCTCGACCGCAAGGCGCTGCCTGCCCCGGTGGTCACCCGCGAGGCGTCGGTGGCGCTGGTCGAGCCGCGCGACGACACCGAGCGGGCGCTCGCGGCGATCTGGTCCGAGGTGCTCGGCGTGGCGACGCTCGGCATCGACGACGACTTCTTCGACCTGGGCGGGCACTCGATGCTCGCCACCCAGGTGGTCGCGAAGATCCGCAAGGCGGAGCTGGGCGGCCGGGCGGTCGGCGTGATGGACCTCTTCCAGCAGCGCACCATCCGCGAGCTGGCCGCGTTCATCTCCGGTGACGCCGCGCAGGAGGGGCCACGCCGGCTGCTCTACGAGCTGACCAAGCCGATCCCGGTCGGCAAGCGGGTGCTGACCTACGTCTGCGTCCCGTACGGCGGTGGCAGCGCGATCGTCTACCAGCCGCTCGCGGACGCGCTGCCGGCCGGGTACGGCCTGTGGTCGCTCGCCATCCCCGGTCACGACGTGGGGCTCAGCGAGGACGCGCTGCCGTTCGACGAGTTGACCACCCGGGTCGCGGACGAGATCGTGGAGCGGGTGGAGGGCCCGATCGCGCTCTACGGCCACTGCGGCGTGGGCAGCGCGATCGTCGCCGAGGTGGCCCGCAAGGTGGAGGCGGCCGGTCGGGACCTGACCGCCGTCTACATCGGCGCGATGTTCCCGTTCGCCCGCCCGAAGGGCCCCTTCGCGGCGGCCCGCAACCGGCTGGAGCAGCTGCGCAGCAACAAGCACTACGCGAGCTGGCTCAAGTCGATGGGTGTGGACACCGACGAGCTGGACCCGGAGCAGGCCGACCGGATCATCAGCAACATGCGCGCCGACTCGCGCGCCTCGGAGGAGTACTTCACCGGCCTGCTCGACCGGCGGGCCACGAAGCTGCGCGCCCCGATCGTCTCGGTGGTCGGCTCCGAGGACCCGGTCACCGACTACTACCGCGAGCGGTACGCCGAGTGGCAGTTCCTCAGCGACACGCTGGGGCTGGTCGTGCTCGACCAGGCCGGGCACTTCTTCCTGAAGTACCGCGCCGAGGAGTTGGCGGAGATCGTCACCCGGACGCACCCGGCGGTGGTGGCCGGCGACCTGACCGGGCTCGACCCGGAGGCCCGGGGCGAGGACGCCGGCTGGGCGGTGCACGACATGCTGCGGGTCGGCGAGGAGCGCAAGCCGGACACCACGGTCAAGCCGAGCATGGGCCGGTTCCTGGCGGTCACGGTCGGGCAGCTCGTCTCCAGCACCGGTTCGGCGCTGACCGCGTTCGCGTTGCCGATCTGGCTGTTCAACCGCACCGGCTCGGTGGCCGATCTCGGCCTGCTGTGGGCGCTGGCGCTGATCTGCGGCGTGCTCATGCTGCCGGTGGCCGGCGCCCTGGTGGACCGGGTCAGCCGTCGGCGGATCATGATGTTGGCGAGTTCGGTCGCCGGGTCGATCCAGCTGGTGCTGGCCGCCCTGCTGTGGACCGACAACCTGGTGCTCTGGCACATCTACCTGTTGGTGGCGTTCAGTTCGGTGGCCGGGTCGTTCCAGCGGATCGCGTTCCAGTCGGCGGTGCCACAGCTGGTGCCGAAGCGCTACCTCGGGCACGCGATGGGCATCACCCAGCTATCCACCGGCGTGGCGACGCTGCTGATGCCGGCGTTCGCCGCCGGCCTGCTGGCCGCGATCGAGCTGAAGGGCATCCTGATCGTCGACGTGGCCAGCTACGTCGTCGCGATCCTGACCCTGGCCGTGGTGCGCTTCCCGGACCTGCTCGGCTGGCGGCCCCGGGAGCGGATGCTGGTGGCCATCGCGAACGGCATGCGCTATTCCTGGCGGCACCGCGGCTTCCGGCTGATGCTCGGCTACTTCGCGCTGGGCAACATCTTCCTGGCGCCGGCGCTGGTGCTCACCACCCCGCTGGTGCTGTCGTTCGGCAGCCCGACCCAGGTGGCCCAGGTGGCGCTGGCCGAGGCGGTGGGCGCGGTGCTCGGCGGCGTGCTGATGTCGCTGTGGGGCGGCCCGCGCAAGCGGCGGATGATCGGCGTGCTGATCGGCAACCTGGGCACCGCGATCGGCTGCGTGCTGATCGGGCTGGACGCGTCGATCGTGATGATCTGCGTCGGCTTCTGCTGGCTGGCCATGGCGATGACCACCGCGCAGTCGATCTACGCGACGATCGTCCAGGTGAAGGTGCCGCAGCGTTTCCACGGCCGGGTGTTCAGCCTGAACCAGACCATTGCCTGGTCCACGCTGCCGATCGGGTTCGCGCTGCTCGCGCCGGGCGCCACCGCCGTGTTCGAGCCGATGCTCGCCCCGGGCGGGTCGCTGGCCGGCTCGGTGGGCGAGGTGATCGGCACCGGTCCGGGCCGCGGCATCGGCTTCGCGTACGTCTGCTTCGGGGTGGTCCTGATCCTGATCACCCTGGGCGGTTTCGCGATCCGGCTGCTGCGCCGCTTCGACCTGGAGGTCGAGGACTCCCTGCCGGACGACCTGATCGGCGCCCAGGAGCGGGAGAAGCGCCTGGCCGCCAAGAAGGCGGACACCCGGGAGGCCGTTCCGGTCTGACGCTCACCCCGCACCCGCTCGACCAGGCAGTTCGCGTCGGTTCCCGCTCCGGGGCCGGCGCGAACTGTTTGGTCGTCGGGCGGTGCGGTCGACCGGTTGACCGGTGGGACCCGGGCCGGAGGGGCCCGGGACCCACGTCGGACATCAGTCGGCGGAGACGTACAGCCGTTCGCCTGTGGGTCGGTAGCCGATCCGCTGGTACACCCGCCACGAGTCCGCGCCGCCGGCCTCCAGCCAGGCCACCTCCGTGCCGGCGGCGAAGAGTCGCCGGGTCGTCTCGGCGGTGATCGCGGCGGCCAGCCCTCGGCGGCACGACTACGTGCTCAACCGATCCGAGCTGCTCGATCTGATGGTCGACGGGGTGTACGCCCGGATCGCCGGGACCGCCCCGAAGGACGGGTGGCGCGCCACGGCGCGCGCCCTCGCCCGGGCGACCCGCGAGGCCGCCCTCGACCACGAGTGGTTCGCCGACCTGCTCGGCGCGCGGCCGCACCTGGGGCCGCACGCGCTCGCCGTAGGTGAGGCGACCGCGGCGGCGCTCGCCCAGGCCCCGGGCGTACGCGACATCGACGATCTCCAGCGGGCGTTGGGCGCCTTCACGCGTACCTTGTCGGGGCGCTCCGCCGGGAGGTCACCGAGCGGCGCACCGCGCGGGCGACCGGCGTCGACGTCTCCGCCTGGCAGTCCGCGCTCGGGCCCTACCTGACCCGCATGCTCGACACGGGTCGCTATCCCACCGTCGCCCGGCTCGTCGTCGACGGCGCTCATCTCGACGCCGCGGAGACCTTCCACCACAACCTGACCACCGTCCTGGACGGCATCGCCGGCCGTCGCCGGCCGTGACCTAACGGGGTCGCGGTTCGGCGTCCCCGAAGGCTATGGCGTCGACGGGCCGTCCAGCGCGTTCGACGCTCCCGGGCGGGAGCTCACCGGCGTCGAGCTGCAACGTCTCTGCCCGCCCGACAGCGGCAGCGGCCGGACGCTCGCCTGCTTCATGGAGAACAACCTCCAGCAGCACCTGCAGTACCAGCCGGGCAGTCGGATCCCCGAGTTCCACCTGATCGTCGCCGGCGGCTATCTGGGCCTGACCGCGTTCGCCCTGCTCGCCGCCGGGTGGATCGTGCGCCGCACCGACCTCAGCGCGGGGTGACCCGCGGCCGCCGGTCCGGTCTGGAATGCTTCGTCCATGCCGTCGTTTCCGCCCACCTTCGCCGACCGGGTCGTCGCGCTGCCGGTCGGCGGCCAGTTCGAGGCGTTCCTCGACGAGCACCGCGCGGCGCTCGACGGCTGCCTGGAGGGGCTGACCGAGGAGCAGGCGCGCCGGTCGCTGGTGACCTCCCGCACCACGCTGCTGGGCCTGGTGAAGCACGCGACCTTCGTGGAGAAGGTCTGGTTCGACGAGGCCGTCACGGGCCGCTCCCGCGCCCAGATCGGCATCCCCGACCGGTCGGAGGATTCCTTCGTCCTCGACGACGGCGACACGATCGCCACCGTCCGGCAGGCCCACCGTGACGCCTGCGCGGCGTCACGGCGGGCCACGGCGTCCCTCGGCCCGGACGACGTCCTGCGCGGGCACCGGCTCGGGCCGCTGCCGCTGCGGTGGGTCTACCTGCACGTGCTGCGCGAACTCGCCCAGCACTGTGGGCACGCGGACATCCTCCGCGAACAGATCCTCGACGCCGGCCCGGGTCAGCCGGCCTCGTCGGCCGGCACGTCCTCCGGGTCCCTGACCCAGGCGGAGTAGACCGGGAGGGCGTGCCACGGGCCGCCCGCCGTGTCCGTGGCCACCGCGACCACCGCGTACGGGTGGGCGAAGCGCAGGTCGGCGACGCGGGCGACGCCCTCCGGCGGCAGCCCGGCCACCATCCCGAACGCGGTCACCGCGGCGGCCTCGAAGCCGTAGCGGCCGAACCGCGCCACCGCCGACTGCGCCGCGGCGAACGGTGGCTCGGTCAGCCCCAGCAACTCGCCCAGCGCCCGGGCGGCCGCGTCGAAGCCGAACCCCGCCGCCGTGAGCTCGTGCCGGCTGCGTGCCGCCCAGCACGGCAGCACGGCGGTGGCGCGCTCCTCGCGGCCGTCCCGGGCGAACGTCCGGGTCGGCTCCTCCCGCAGCGTCCACAGCGGTGTCTCACCGAGCGGCAGGTCGAACAGCGACCGACGTCCCGGCGCCGGCCCGTCCCCGACGGTGGCGGCGGCGACGGCCAGTTCGCGCGCGGCGGCCAGCACCTCCACCGGCGGCACCTCCGGCGCGGCGGCCACCGAGACCACCAGCATGCCGGCGCCGTCGTCACCCGCCCGCGCCGGTGCCACGTGCACCGCCATGTCGCCGGCCCGTTCGGTGGTCGAGACCCAGCAGCGGTGGCCCACCGGGGGCGTGCGGAGCACCTGCCGCAGCCGGCCGGCCCAGGCGCTCCCCGCGCCCAGCTCCGCGGCCGGCGCCACCTCGAACGGATCGGCCCAGGAGACCCGGGTGGCCAGGGCGTTGGCCAGGATCAGCAGCGTCTCCGGGGCGACGTCGACCGGGAACCGCTCGATCAGGCCGCCGGTGCGCTCCCGGGCCCACGCGTCGAGCGTCGCCTGGTCGGGCAGCGACCCCCGCTCGGTCTGCTCGGGCAGGCCGGCTCGCCACTCGGCCAGCTCCTCGAACGGGGTCCGCTCCCACAGCGCGGTGGCCGCGGCGACCATCGGGTGCGGCGTGGCGAGCAACGCCCGGGCCGCCGCGGCGGCGTCGTCCGGGTCGACGCCGAGCGCCTCGGCCAGCGCCGCCCGGGCCTCGCCGGTGGCGGCCGGGCCGGTCAGCGCCAGCAGCAGCCAGGCGCCCAGCGGTGACGCGACGTGGTGGGTGTCACCGGCGGCGCGGTGCAGCCGCTCGGCGTAGTGGGCCAGGGGTGCGTGGAGTGGAGTCACCACCCCACTCTGCCCGCTGGCGGGCGCGCCGGCACGTCGCCGGCAACAGCTCCGGCAGCCGGCCCACAGCGTAAGGAGGGGCCCCCGCTTAACGCCTGTGGTAGAGGAACGGGACCCGCTTGGCGCCGGGCCGCACGATCGGCGCGGCCCGTTCGGCGCCGCAGCGGGGGCAGCGCACCCGCACGCCGGCCGGCGTGCCCGGAGCGCGTAACCGCTGGCCGCACCGGCAGGCGAAGACCACTGACCGCACCACGCGCAGGTACTCCGCCCGGTCCCGGCGCGGCCACCGGCCGTGGCAGCGCCGGCAGAGCCGCGGCGGAAAGCTGTGGTACCAGGCCATCCCGGCGGCGCCCGCGATCGTCACCGCGCCGGACGCCACCAGACCCAGCGGCGCGGCCAGGCCGGGCAGCGCCGCCGCCAGGTCACCCGCCCACGCGGTACGCACCCCGAGCGCGACCAGGAGCACTACCACCGGTACGCCGAGCAGCGTCGCGGCGAATCCCCAGGCGAACGCCAGCAGGGCGAGCACGAACACCGCCGTCGCCTGACGCGGCGCCCACCGGGCCACCCCGTACCCGCCGCAGCGTGGGCAGCCCGGCGGCGCGAGGTGCGGCACCGACCGCAGCACCCTCGGGGCGAGCCACTCGACGAGCAGCTTCAGCAACTCCTCGGCCAGCTTCGTGACCAGTGCCTGCAGGAACCCGCCCATGGTCGCCCCTCCGCCCGCCGTCGCCGGTCCATCGTCGCGGTCCGGGGGCGGCCGACGGGCGCGCGGCGCGTGACGGGCATCCGACATCGCGGGGATCGGGGAGGATGGCGGCATGTCGCAGCTTTTCGGGGAGACCGCCGACATCTATCACGAGGCGCGACCGGGCTATCCGGTCGAGATCGCCGACGCCATCCGCGCCTACCACGGCGGGTCACCCGACACCCTGGTCGAGGTCGGCGCCGGCACCGGTCTGGCCACCGCCGTGCTGCTCGCCCTCGGCGCGGCCACGACCTGCGTCGAGCCGGACGTCCGGATGGCCCGGGTGCTCGCCCAGCGATTTCCGGACGTGGAGGTGGTGACGGCGAGCTTCGAGCAGTGGAGCCCGCCGGCCGGCGGCGTGGCGGCGTTGGCCTGCGCGATGGCGTGGCACTGGCTCGACCCGGCCACCCGCAACCAGCACGCCCGGGACGCGCTGCGCCCCGGCGGCACGCTCGCCGTTCTCGGCCACCGCTACGCCTACGTCGAGGCGGAGCAGGCGGAGGCGATTCGGGCTGCGTTCACCTCCGCCGATCCCGCCGGCCGGGGAGACCGTCCCGACGGTTGGTTCCACGACGACATCGCCGACAGTGGCTGCTTCACCGACCTGCGGTTGTTCCGGTTCCGCCGGGCGGTGCCGCTGGACACCGCGGCCTACCTGCGACTGGTCGACACGTTCTCGCCGCAGCTTCGCCGCCCGCCCGAGCTGCGCGAGCGGGTGCGCGCCGCGGTCGGCGCGGCGGTCGACGGCTTCGGCGGCACCGTCGTGCTGGACCTGCGCACCACGCTCGCCCTGGCCCGCCGCCCGGCCTGACCGCCCGGCGTGGCCGCCCGGCGTGGCCGCCCGGCATGGCCGCCCGGCGTGGCCGACGCGGCGACCGCCGGCGCGCCGGCCGACCGAGCTGTCGGCCCGCCGCGGGGCGGGACCCGGCCCGTGGTGCCGGTCCCGGCGGTCAGTCGGCGTCGACCGCCCGAGCCACCTCGGGCGGGAGAGGGTACGGCCGCTCGACCGGAAGCAGCGCCGCCGCGCCCGCCTCGTCACCGGTGGTGAGCCGGTCGTGCACCGTACGGGCCAGCACGGTGACGTCGGTGAGCCCGACCAGCCACTCGTCGACGTACCGCCGGACCGCCTCGCCGGAGAGGCCCACCTGCACCGACCGGTGGGGCAGCGGGGCCAGCCGCAGCGATCGTTCCGGGTCCCACTGCACCCGCACCGGGCTGGTCCGCAACAAACGGCGCCAGGCGTCCCGGTCCAGGAGCCGGCGGAGGTCGTGGCTGCTGAGGCAGGCGTGCCCGAGCGCCCACTCGAAGCCGGCCCGGCTGATCTCGACCGCGAGCACCCGCTCCTGCCCGGGCTTGAGCGCCCAACCGCAGCGGTACATCATCCACCGGAACGAGGGCTTGATCCAGGTCATCCGCTCCCGCTTGAACGGCGGCACGAACCGGCCGGCGGCCAGCGCCGCTCCGGCGATCTCCGGCGGGTACGCCTGGTAGACGGTGACGGTGTCGTCGGTGAAGGCGGCGCGAATCTGGTGGCGAGGAACGGTCACCGGGGCATGGTGGCGAACCCGACGGCACGACCGCCACCGGATTCCCCCGGGCGCGGGGCGGGATAGGCTGCCCGCCGTGGCAGGTCTGTTGAGGAACGTGGCGTCCCGGCTCGGTCGGATCACCGGGGGCGCCGCCGCGCCCGCCCGCCCTGGCGGGCCGATTCCCGCCCAGGTCGCGCGTCGGCGTCAGGTCAGCGCGTTGCAGCGTCGCGAGTTGTCGTACGCGCCGGAGCCGGACGGGCAGGCGGACCCGGGCGAGATCGTCTGGACCTGGGTGCCCTACGAGGACGACCCCCGGCAGGGCAAGGACCGGCCGGTGCTGGTGGTGGGCCGGCACAGCCGCACCCTGTTCGGGCTGATGCTCTCCAGCCAGGGTGAGCGGGACGGCCAGCGACACTGGCTGTCGCTCGGCCCGGGGGAGTGGGACCGGGAGAAGCGGCCCAGCTGGGTCCGCCTGGACCGGGTGCTCACCATGCGCGAGGACAGCATCCGCCGCGAGGGCGCGGTGCTCGACCGGCCCCGGTTCGACCGGGTCGGGCAGGCGCTGCGCGCCGGCTACGGCTGGCGCTGACCCGGGCCGCGTCGACCGGCCGGACCGCCCGGCTGGTCGTCGCCCCGACCGATCGGGCCGGCCAGGTCGACCGGCGCCGGGGTGAAGCGGTGACACCGGAGGCGTCCACGCGCTCGGCCGACCGGTGCGGTCAGTGCTCGGCGACGAGCTGGCGGGGCGCGCGGGCGGCGCCCAGCGTCTTCGCCTCGTACATCGCGGCGTCGGCGCGGCACAGCGCGTCGGCGAGCTGGGTGGGGCTGTGGACCGGGGCGAGCCCGACCGAGGCGGTGACCCGGATGCTGCGCTTTCCCAACGGGATCGGCGCGGCGAGCGCCTCGTAGAGCCGGCGGGTGGCGTGCTCGATCCAGCGCCGGTCGGCGGTGGGGCTGGCCAGCAGGCCGGCGAATTCGTCGCCGCCGAGACGGGCAACCAGGTTGTTGCCGGCGAACGCGGCGAGCCGCTGGGCGACGCTGACCAGCACCTGGTCGCCGGCGGCGTGCCCGAAGCGGTCGTTGACCTGCTTGAAGTCGTCGAGGTCGAGCACCACCGCGACGAGCGGCTGGCCGGCGGGGTCGGTCAGCAGGGCGGCGGCCAGCCGGAAGAACGCGCGGCGGTTGGGCAGCCCGGTCAGCGGATCGTGGCTGGCGGCGTGCCGCTCGGCGGCCAGCTCGGCCTGGAGCAGTTCGAGTTCGGCCTCGGCGCGTAGGGCCCGCCGACGCAGTTGCCAGGCGGAGACCAGGGCGCCGGCGGCGGAGATGCCGGAGGCGACGGTCATCGGGTCCGGCACTCGCCCTCCTCACCACAGTCCCCGGCCGCGCGGGCGCGTTATCCGGGGGCCGGGTTCGGGTCACCGAACGTGAGCGACCCGGCACACCGTACGTTCGGCTATCATGCTCGCAGTCCATTGCAGATGCAATAGCAGATGCACGTGCATCTCACTCCTCAGTCGACACACGTCGCCACCCACCGCTCCTCCCCGCGGCCTCGGCTGGCCTTCGAAGAAGGACGCCCATGCAATCGCCCCCCAACGGCGTACCCGTGCCTCACCTGCCCCCGATGCGGTGGTTGAAGAGCCGTCGCAGCAATCCCAGCGGCAACTGCGTCGAGCTGGCCGAGCTGCCCGGCGGCGGCGGGATCGCGGTGCGCAACTCCCGGCACCCGGAGGGGCCGGCGCTGATCTACACGGTGGACGAGATCGCGGCGTTCGTGCTCGGCGCCCGGGACGGAGACTTCGACCACCTGATCCCGCCGTCCCGTACACGGGACTAATTGGTCCGACCGGAGGAGTTCACCTCACTGTCGGTTCATGGCATGCTTACTCGTCGGCCGGGAGGGCGCCCGGTCGGGAGCCGGGATGCGAGGGCGGTCAGGTGGCGACGGTGCCCGTCGAGGGCGGACCGACAAGCGGTCCGACGGTGTTGCGCATGCTGCTCGGGGCGCAGCTCCGTCGCCTGCGGGAGAGCGCCGCGGTCAGCCGGGAGAGCGCCGGCTGGGAGATCCGCTCCTCCGAGTCCAAGATCAGTCGAATGGAGCTGGGCCGGGTCGGCTTCAAGGAACGCGACGTCGCCGATCTGCTCACGCTCTACGGAGTCGCCGCACCGGAGGACCGTGCCGCGCTGCTCAAGCTGGCCCGCGACGCGAACAGCCCGGGCTGGTGGCACCGCTACGGCGACGTGCTGCCCAGCTGGTTCCAGTCCTATCTCGGGCTGGAGGCCGCCGCCGCGCTGATCCGCACGTACGAGGTCCAGTTCGTGCCCGGCCTGCTGCAGACCGCGGCGTACGCCCGGGAGGTGATCCTGCTCGGGCATCGCGCCGCCGCCCCGGCGGAGCTGGACCGGCGGGTCGACCTGCGGATGGAGCGCCAGGGGCTGTTGCGCCGCGCCGATCCGCCGCAGCTCTGGGCGGTGCTGGACGAGGCCGTGCTGCGCCGGCCCATCGGCGGCGCCGCGGTGATGCGCGAGCAGTTGGACGCGCTCATCGAGGCGACCGCCGCGCCGCACGTGCGGCTCCAGATCGTCCCGTTCACCGCCGGCGGGCACGCCGCCGCCAGTGGCGCCTTCAGCATCCTGCGCTTCGGCGACGAGGACCTGCCCGACATCGTCTACATCGAGCAGCTGACCAGCGCCATCTACCTCGACAAGCGCGACGACCTCGACTACTACGCGGAGGCGATGGAGCGGCTGTGCGTCGAGGCCGCGCCGCCGGAGCGCACGCGCGAGCTGCTGGCCCGCATCCGCGACGAGCTCTACCCGGCCTGACCGGAGCGCCGTCGGGCGATACGATGACCGCGTTCCGGTGACAGTGGACGGACGCCGTCCCCACAACGGTGGCGTTCTAGTGGAGGCGGCGTTGACCAGCGAAGCGAGCGGCACGGCGACCGAGTCGGGCCACCGGGCCGACCGGATCGACACGTCGGTGGTGCACCCGGCGCGGCGTTACAACTACTGGCTCGGCGGCAAGGACAACTTCCAGGCCGACCGCGAGTCCGGCGACGCCATGGCCGCCGCGTTCCCGACCATCCGGACCAGCGCGCTGGAGAACCGGCGTTTCCTGCGGCGTGCGGTCCGACACCTGGCCGCCGACGTGGGGATCCGCCAGTTCCTCGACATCGGCACCGGCATCCCGACCGCGGACAACACCCACGAGGTGGCGCAGTCGGTCGACCCGCGCGCCCGGGTGGTCTACGTCGACAACGACCCGATCGTGCTGGCCCATGCCCGGGCGCTGCTCACCAGCTCTGCCGAGGGCGCCACCGCCTACCTCGACGCCGACCTGCGCGACCCGGAGCGGATCCTCGCCCACCCCGACCTGGGCCGCACCCTCGACCTCACCCAGCCGGTGGCGTTGATGCTGGTGGCGGTGCTGCACTTCGTGCCGGACACGGACGACCTCTACGCCACGGTGGCCCGCTTGCTGGACGCGCTGCCCGCCGGCAGCTACCTCGTCGCCTCGCACGCCACCCACGACCATCTGCCGGCCCACCTCGCCGCCGAGGCGAAGGCGGCGGCGCGCGGCGGCGGCCCGCACGGGGTGATCAACCTGCGCGCTCGGGACGAGATCGTCCGCTTCTTCGACGGCCTCGAGCTGGTCGAGCCGGGTGTCTGCTCGGTGGCCGAGTGGCGTGCCGACGGCGAGCCCGAGCCGCGCCCCTCGGTGGTCGACGTCAGCATGTACGGCGGGGTCGCCCGCAAGCGCTGACCTCCGGGGCGGACCGGGACGAAGCGGCCACCGGTTGGTGCGGACGCGGGCCGGCCGGGCAGACTGGAGGCATCATGTCGCCGTTCACGCCCGACCTCCGGCTGCACGACCGCTACGTCCTGCGCGAACGCATCGGGCTCGGCGGCATGTCCGAGGTGTGGCGCGCCGACGACGAGGTGCTGCACCGCCCGGTCGCGGTCAAGGCGCTCGCCGGCCGGCTCGCCGCCGACCCGCACCTGCGCGCCACCATCCAGCGCGAGGCCCGCGCGGCGGCGCGGCTCACCCACCCGCACGTGACCCAGGTGTACGACTACGGTGAGGCGACGCTGCCCGGCGGCGTGGTGACGCCGTACCTGGTGATGGAGCTTGTGCCGGGGCGGACGCTGGCCGACCGCCTCGCCGGCGGGCCGCTGGCCTGGCCGGACGCGGTCCGCACGGCCGGGCAGGTCGCCGCCGCGCTGGCCGCCGCGCACCGGATCGACGTGGTGCACCGCGACGTCAAGCCGGCCAACGTGATGCTCACCGAGACCGGCGCGAAGGTGCTCGACTTCGGCATCGCCGCACCGGCCGGCCCGCCGCACCCGTCGGCCGGGCCGGCCGGTGAGCCGCTGGCCGGCACCCCGGCGTACTTCGCCCCGGAACGGCTCGATCCCGGCCCGACGCACCCGGCCGGCGACGTGTACGCGGGCCCGGCGGCCCACCGCGGCCGAGGTGGCCGACCGGCTCGGCGCGGGACGCCCGGTGGACCCGCCGACCGCGATCCTGCCCACAGTGACCCCGGCGACCCATCCGCCGACGCTGGTCGAGCGACCCCTGGCGCGCGTCGCGTCACCGGCCGTCCGCGCGGAGGTGCCGCCGAACCGGCTGACCGGGGCGCTGGTCGTCGGCGCGGTCGTGCTGCTGCTCGCGCTGGTCGGCGCGCTGGTGCTCGACGGCCGCTCCGGCCCGTCGCCCACCGCCGCACCAGTGGCCACGCCGACTGGCCGCCCGAGCACCGTCGCCCCGCCGGCCGCCGCCCGACCGACGCCGACCCGGGCCGGGACGCCCGCGCCGGTCACCGCGCGTCAGCTCCGGGACCGGTTCGCCGACCTGCTGGATCGGGCCCAGGCGGTCCGGCTGGTCGACCGCAAGACCGCCGATGACCTGCGCAAGAAGGCCACCGAACTGGACCGGGGTCGGCCGAAGGAGCGGGCCAAGCGGATCGAGGACCTGCACGAGCGGATCGAGGACGCGGTCGACGACGACAAGCTCGACGGGACCACCGCCGCCGCGCTGCGCGAACTGCTCGACGCCTACGACCGCCTGCGCGGCGGCGACCAGGGCTGACCCGGTCACCGCCGGCTGATCGTCTCCGCCACCAAGGCCGCTGCGTCGGGCAGCCGGCCGGGATCGGGGGCCCGGCCGTCGGCGCGGTGCCGAGTCGCCTCGGTGAGCAGGTCCATCGGGCCGGCCGCCGCCACGTAGGCCGTGAGCAGTTCGCCCGCTGCGCCGGACAGCGGCCCGGAGCGGTCGACGGCGACCTCCGCGAGGATGAGAGCGGTCATCACCCGATCCAACGCGGGCGCGCCCTCGGTGCTGTCGGTCCAGTCGATGACCACCGGGCCGGTGGAGGCCATCAGCACGTTGTTCGGGTGCAGGTCGAGGTGCAGAATGCGGACCGCTCGGTCGGCAGACCGACGTGCCGGCAGCGCGTGCAGCCGGGCGTGTAGGTCGACCAGGAGCCGGGCACCCGCAGGTGCGTCGACGTCGCCGGCCACCCAGGCTTCGACCAAGGTCGGCCCGATGACCTGCTCGAGCACCAGATCGGCGCCGTCGGCCCGGTGCACACGGGGTACCGGGAAGCCGGCTCGGTGCAGGTGCCGCATCACCTCGGCCTCCGCGAGCACGTCGCCACCGGCGCGGTACGCCACCCGCACGCCGTCGCCGTCGACCGCGAGCACCGCGATGTGCGGCCCGGCCACCGGCGCGCCGGCCAGCGCCAGCGTCCCGGTCGCGGCGCAGGCCGCCCGCAGCGGGGCGAGGCGGTCGTCGCTCGGGTCCAGCGGTGCGGCGGCCAGTTCGTACCCGGTCAGCGACAGCTCGGGGAAGACCACCACCCGGGCCCGGGCGGCCCGCACCGCGGCGGCGTGCCGCTCGGCGTTGCCCGCCACGTCGTCGGTGCGGGTCAGCGGTTGGGCGACCGCGATCCGCAGGGATGGACGCATGGGCGGCAGCGTAACCGGCGCCGCTTTCCGTGGTCGTCGACCGGTCGCCCCCGTAACGTGGTCGGATGATCGGAAACGCACAGCTGCTCGCCGGCCCCCGGGTGAGTGCCGCGCGGGCCACGGAGCCGGCCGGCGAGGGACCTGTCGGCTGGGTCACCGGCCTGGTGGAACGGCTCGGTGGCCCGGGCGCCGGGCTCGCGGTGGCCCTGGAGAACCTGTTCCCGCCCATCCCCAGCGAGGTCATCCTGCCGCTGGCCGGGTTCACCGCCAGCCAGGGCCGGATGAGCCTGGTCGGCGCGATCGTGTGGACCACGCTCGGGTCGGTGGTGGGCGCGCTGGCGCTCTACTACGTCGGCGCGGCGCTCGGACGGGACCGGATGCGGGCCCTGGCCGCGCGGCTGCCGCTGATCAAGCTGGACGACGTGGACCGCACCGAGGCGTGGTTCCTGCGCCACGGCGTCAAGGCGGTGTTCTTCGGCCGGATGATTCCGATCTTCCGCAGTCTGATCTCGATCCCGGCCGGCGTGGAACGGATGCCGGTGCCGGTGTTCCTGCTCTTCACCGCGCTGGGCAGCCTGATCTGGAACACCGCGTTCGTGCTCGCCGGCTATCTGCTGGGTGAGAAGTGGCACGTGGTCGAGGCGTACGCGGGCACGTTGCAGAACGTGGTGATCCTGGCGGTGGTGGCCGGGGTGGGGTGGTTCGTGGTGAGCCGGGTGCGCCGGTCCCGCCGGACCGCCGCGACGCCGGACGCCCCACCCCGACCGGGCACCGTCTACCGCGGCGGCTGGTACGGCGCGGACGAGGACTGACACGCCGGGTAGAGCCGGCGGGTGCCGGTGCCGGCGGTCCACGCGGCCGGGTCGCTGAACCGGCAGCCGAAGTCGGCCGCCGCCACCGCCCGCGCGTCGGTGACCGGATCGCCGGCCGGGCGCTTGCCGGTGCGGACCCAGCGGGTCAGGTCGTCCCAGGCGGCGCCGGCCTCGGCCGGGCTGAACTCGCAGTGCTGCGCGGCCCGCACCGCCCGCTGTACCAGCAGCCGGGACTTCCCGTGCCGGGCCGCGTCCCGGGCGTACGCCTGCTCCATGCTGAACGGGACGAACAGGTCACCCAGGTCGTGCAGGCTGAGCACCGGCACGCCGGGCCGGCCGGCGATCCGGGGCACCTCGGTCAGGGCCGGCGACAGCCGCTGGCGCAGGTTCTCCGGGGCGACCCGTTGCACGGTGGCGTTCAGGTTCACCGGCTGGTTCGGGGTGTAGCGGGTGAACAGGTTGGTGGCGAGCTGGCCGGGGCGTTGCGCGGGCGAGTCGCCGCCGTCGGTGGTGGCGATGCCGAACAGGAAGTCCTTCCACACCGCGAACGCGGCGTCCGCGCCCGGGCGGGGACCGCCGGAGCGGGCCACGGTGACCGCCCGCAGTTGCTTGCCGAGCGCGTTGGTGGTGTCCGGGCCGGTGGGGGTGAGGCCGGCCAGCCCGGTCGCCACCTGGATCCGGGGCACCGCATTCGTCAGGTAGTCGGCCGGTGGCGGGTAGGCGCGTATCCCGGTGAGCGCCTGCGCGACCAGGTTGTAGTCGAGGAAGTAGTCGAACAACTCCTGGTCGCCGAGCACCCCGCACATCGGCAGCGCGCCGGCGTAGAAGCCGGGGTACTGCTCCAGCGAGCGGCCGATCACGTGCCCGCCCATCGAGACACCGGCGATCAGCACCCGGTGCGGCCGCCGCACGGTGCGGGCGAACAGGTCCGCGAGCGCCCGGGTGCCGAGGACGCCGGAGCGGATGTCGTAGCCGTTGCGGTCGTAGGAGGAGGACGCCCAGGCGTACCCCTGGGCCAGCAGGCGCTGCCGCAGGTCGAAGGCGGGCGGTTCGGGGGAGAGGTCGGTGCCCTGGCCGCGGTAACCGTGCGCCCACATCACCAGGTCGCCGTTCCACCGGGCCGGGACCTCGACGACGTAACCGGCGTGCGCGTGCACGCCCTGTCGGACGGTGGTGGCGGCGCCGCCCACCACCAGCGGCGGCAGCGGCGGGTTGACGATGGTGTAGCCGGGCAGCGGCCGGCCGCCGTCGTCGCGGCCGGCGGCGGCGGCGGGCGCCGCGCCGGCCAGGCCGAGGGCGAGCGCGAGGGCGGCGCCGGCGGCGAGCAGCCGGAGGGTGGGTGAGGTCCGCATCGCTGCTCCCCGGGGACAGGTCCCTACCGGCCGGTAGGGACCTGACCGTAGGCCCGAGGTCGAGACCTGTCAATCACTGACCGACCAGTCGGCCAGCCGGTCCCGCCACAGTGGCCGGTCACACCAGACCGTGCGCCAGCATCGCCTCGGCCACCCGCCGGAGCCCGCTGATGTTCGCGCCCGCCACGTAGTCGCCGGGCCGGCCGTACTCCTCGGCGGTCGCCCAGCACCGGTCGTGCACGTCCCGCATGATCTCGCGCAGCCGCTGCTCCGAGCGGGCGAAGGTCCACGAGTCGCGGCTGGCGTTCTGCTGCATCTCCAGCGCGCTCACCGCCACCCCGCCGGCGTTGGCCGCCTTGCCCGGCGCGAACCGCACCCCGGCCCGCCCGAGGATCCGCACCGCCTCGGGCGTGGTGGGCATGTTCGCCCCCTCCACCACCGCGACGCAGCCGCCGGCCACCAGCGCGGCGGCCTCCGCGCCGCCGATCTCGTTCTGCGTCGCGCACGGCAGCGCCACGTCGCAGGGCACCTCCCAGACGGTACGACCGGAGACCGCGACCGCGTGCGGCACGTGCGTCGCGTAGTCGGCGAGGCGGGCCCGGCGTTCCTCCTTCAGCTCGCGCAGCAGCGCCAGGTCGATGCCCTTCTCGTCCAGCACGTACCCGTCCGAGTCGGAGCACGCCACCACCGTGCCGCCGAGCTGGTGCACCTTCTCCACGGCGTAGATCGCCACGTTGCCGGAGCCGGACACCACCACCCGCCTGCCGTCCAGGCTGTCCCCGGTCTGCTTGAGCATCTCCTCGGCGAAGAAGACCGCGCCGTACCCGGTCGCCTCCCGGCGCACCTGCGCGCCCCCGTACGCGAGTCCCTTGCCGGTGAGCACCCCGGCCTCGTACCGGTTGGTGATCCGCTTGTACTGCCCGAACAGGTAGCCGATCTCCCGGCCGCCCACCCCGACGTCCCCGGCCGGCACGTCGGTCTGCGCGCCGATGTGCCGGTACAGCTCGGTCATGAAGCTCTGGCAGAACCGCATCACCTCCCGGTCGGAGCGGCCCTTCGGGTCGAAGTCGGCGCCGCCCTTGCCGCCGCCGATCGGCAGCCCGGTCAGCGCGTTCTTGAAGATCTGCTCGAACCCGAGGAACTTCACGATGCCCAGGTAGACCGACGGGTGGAACCTCAGTCCGCCCTTGAACGGGCCGAGCGCGCTGTTGAACTCCACCCGGAAGCCCCGGTTCACCCGGACCCGGCCGCTGTCGTCCTTCCACGGCACCCGGAAGATGACCTGCCGCTCCGGCTCGCAGACCCGCTCGACCACCCCGGCGTACTCCGGGTGGCGGTGCAGCGCCGGGCCGATGCTCTCCAGCACCTCCCGGACCGCCTGGTGGAACTCGGGCTCACCCGGGTTCCGCGCGACCACCTGGGCGAACACCGTCTCGACGGTCTCCGGCATCACGGACACGTCCCTCCGCCTCCCGGCCCGGGCACCGTTGCCCGCGCCGCCCCCGGATACGGATAGTGACCGTCGTCCGGTTCACTTGACCGGTGGACGACATGATCTGGGGCGCGGCCCGCGACGCCCGCGCCTGGCTGGACGCCACCAACGGCACCGGCGACACGGAGTTGACCTGCCGCCTCCTCAAGCTCGGCGAGGAGACCGGCGAGGTGGCCGCGGCGTGGATCGGCGCGCTCGGACAGAACCCCCGCAAGGGCGTCACGCACACCCGGGACGAGGTGGCCGCCGAGTTGGCCGACGTGGCGTTCACCGCGCTGGTCGCGATCGAGAGCCTCGGCTTCGACGCGCACGCCACGCTCGCCGCCTGCGTCGCCAAGGTGCAGGCCCGACTGTCCGGAGGTGGAATGAACCGCGACGGAGACCCGGCCGTATGACCGGGTGGGGACCGGCGAGAGGGGACGACCATGACGACATCCGGGGACGACGCTGACCTGACCGACACACGCTGGTCCGCCACCGCCCGGCTGCTGGTCGCCGCCGCCGTGCTGGTGGTGGTGCTCGGCGCGGTAGCGGTAGCGGTCACCCTGTCCAACCCGGCCCGCCTGGGCGTGGTCTTCTCCGGCGGGCCCTCCACCTCGCCCGCCACCGCCGGCGGTTCGGGTGGCGTCGGCGGGGCCGAGGTCGCCGCCACCGAGACGCTCACCGCCCCCCGGGGCGACCGGCGTCGGGCGGACTTCGAACTGGCCGACGGCCTGACCAGCTTCACCCTGCGCGCCGCCGACCTGGGTGACGACCTCTACCGGATCGGCACGCCGGACGACGCCGGCGTGACGCCGCGTCCGCAGGTGGCCGGCGACCGGGTCCGGTTGCGGATCCAGGAGAACGGCCGCCCCGGCCCGTCCGCCGTCGAGGTGGTGCTCAACTCCCGACTGACGTGGCGGCTGCGCCTGGTCGGCGGCGTCCGGGAGCAGCAACTCGACCTGGGCGCGGCGCGGCTCGCCGGCGTCGAGCTGGTCGGCGGCGCCTCGCGTACCGACCTGCGGTTGCCCCCGCTCGACGGCGCCCTCACCGTGCGGATGACCGGCGGCGTCAGCGAGCTGAGCGTGACCGTGCCCGGCGGGCCCCCGGCCCGGGTGCGGGTCGCCTCCGGCGCCGGTTCGCTGGCCCTGTACGACGAGCGTCGCGCCGGGATCGCCGCCGGCGACGTGGTCAGCTCGCCGGGGTGGGACCGGGCCGCCGACCGGCTCTACCTCGACCTGGTGGCCGGTGCGAACGCGGTGAGCGTCACCGCCGGCTGAGCGTACAGTTCGGGCGGTGGACCGTACCGAATCGTTGCCCGCGCAGACGCTCCCACCCGGCGTCGGCGCTCCCGACCCGGGCAGCGTGCTGCTGCCCGGGCACGACGTCCCTCTCGGCCGCTACACCACGGTGCGTCGGCTGCTGCCGCAGCGGCAGCGGCGGATGGTCGGCGCGTGGTGCTTCGTCGACCACTTCGGCCCGGACGACGTGGCCGAGCGGCCGGGCATGGAGGTGCCGCCGCACCCGCACACCGGGCTTCAGACGGTCACCTGGCTGCTCGACGGCGAGATCCTGCACCGGGACAGCCTCGGCAACGTGCAGCCGATCCGCCCCGGCCAACTCAACGTGATGACCTCCGGGCGGGGCATCGCCCACTCGGAGCGCTCACCGCTGGTCCACCCGCCGCTGATGCACGGCGTGCAGCTCTGGGTGGCGCTGCCCGACCCGGCCCGGGCCGGTGACCCCGACTTCGCCCACCACGCCGAGCTGCCCCGGTGGCGCGACGGGGACTGGGACCTGACGCTGCTCGTCGGGGAGCTGGGCGGGGAACGCTCACCCGCCGTCGCGCACACCCCGCTGCTCGGCGCGCAGCTCGAGACGCGGGGGCCGGCGCCGGCCACGACGGCGCTGCGCCCCGACTTCGAGTACGGGCTGCTGGCGATGTCCGGCTCGGCCGACGTGGACGGTGTGGCGCTCGCCCCCGGCGCGTTGCTCTACCTGGGCACCGGCCGCACGGCGCTGACGGTGCGCGCGACGTCCGGCAGCCGGCTGCTGCTGCTCGGCGGCGCACCGTTCGAGGAGCCGCTGGTGATGTGGTGGAACTTCGTCGGCCGTTCGCACGAGGAGATCGCCGCGGCCCGCGAGGACTGGGCGGCCGATCGCCGCTTCGGCACGGTCGCCGACGACGCGGCGCCCCCGCTGCCCGCGCCCGCGCTGCCCACCACCCGGCTCAAGGCCCGCGACCGCAGCGGCGGCGTGCGCGGCTGACCACCGCGGGCGCGGGGTGCCGCCGGACACACTTTTCCGGAGTTCATCCGTTCGGACGATGCCGCGTCGTATGATGATCGTGGCAGTGATGCCCGCCCGGTTCGGGCGAACATCCACCACCTGGTGATCGCGACCCGGTTCGGGCGCGGACCGTCAGGAACAGGTGTCGCGTGGCGCCCCAGGTCGCGGTTCGTGACCCGGGGCGCCCGCGTGTCGACGGCCGTCGCCATCGCCCATCGCCCAGCGTCGAGCCCGGCCGCGTCGGCGACCGGGCACCGCCGCGCGGCTCAGATGCCGCGCAGGTGCTGCGAGACGCGCGTGTGGTCGTCCCGGGCCTGCGCCGCCCGCTGCGACCGGTCCACCTCGGGCGCCGCGTCGATTCCGGCCGACCGGGCCACCTCGACGCCGTTGGCGTAGTCCACCGGCGGCAGCGCGCGCAACGCCCGCAACACGTCCGGGGGCGCGCCCTCCCGCTCGGCCTCCCGGATGACGTCGTCCTTCCCCGCCGGGTAGTCCAGCGCGGACAGGTACTCAAGGACGTCCGAATAGCTCGCCATGGGTCGGGCTCCTCGCGCCAGTCGTCGGATCGTGACCGCGCGGCGGTTACCCGTCGCGCGGCGGCTCACGCCCGTCATCTCCGCTGTTTCCGCCGGGCGAGGGCGGGTAGCCGCTCCGCGCGCACCGAAGGGGGGTACCACCGATGGACCACCACACGTTCGTCTCCCGGGTCGCCCGGCACACCGGGACCGCCGAGGACCGGGCTGCGACGCTCACCGCCGCCACGCTGGAGACGCTGGCCGAGCGGCTGACCGGCGGTGAGGTGCTGGACCTCGCCGCGCAGCTGCCGAAGCCGCTGTGGGGGGTGCTCAGCCCGCACCCGCACACCGAGGCGGCCGAACGGTTCGGGGCGGCCGAGTTCGTCGCCCGGGTCGCCCGGCGGGCCGACTGCGACGAGAACACCGCCCGGGCCGGGGCGCGGGCGGTGTTCGCCACGCTGCGCGAGGCGATCAGCGGTGGCGAGTTCTCCGACGTGGTGATGCAGCTGCCCCGCGACTACCGGGACATGGTGGAGCCGGCGCTCGCGCCGGCCACCGCCCGCCGGCGCTGACACCTGTCGGAGCCGGAGCCGGAACCGTCCGCTGCCGCGCCGGCGCAGAGGCGAAGACCCTCCGTCACCAACCTCGCGGTCGGCGAATGTCCCCGCGAGCGCCTTTGCTCTGCAGCCATCGGCGCAGCACGCACGTAGCGTGACAACGTTGGCTCGATCGCCACCGGACCTCGCGCGCGCAAGGCCCAGTTCAAGCGGCCGATGCGTCGGTGGCTGCAGAGCAAAGGCGTCCAGGGTGGCGTTCGCCGTCCGCGTCGAATGGCCACGTTGAGTGACAAGAGCGGCGGCTACGGTAAGTGATCGGCGGCGAGGAGGGCGGCGATGGTGACCGGGGGATCCGCGGCGCTCGCTCAGCCGATCGTGCCGGCGGCGCGCAGCGCGGCGATCCGTGCCGGGTCCACGCCGGCCTCGGACAGCACCTCGTCGGTGTGCTCACCGGGCCGCGGCGGCGGGCGGCGCACCGCGGTCGGGGTGGCCGAGAAGCGGGGCGCCGGGGCCGGCTGGGTGACTCCCTCCGGTGCGACGAAGACATCCCGGGCGGCCAGGTGCGGATGCCGCGGCGCCTCGGCCCAGTCGAGCACCGGCGCCACGCAGGCGTCGGTGCCGGACAGCAGCTCCGTCCACTCGTCGCGGGTGCGGGTGCGGAACAGCCGGGCCCAGGCGGCCCGCAACGCGGGCCAGTTCACCGGGTCGTCCCGGTCCGGGGCCTCGTCGCCGTCGAGCGGGAAACCGGTCAGCCGGACCAGCTCGGCGTAGAACTGCGGCTCCAACGCGCCGACCGCCACGTACCGGCCGTCGGCGCACTCGTAGGTGTCGTAGAACGGCGCGCCGCCGTCGAGCAGGTTCACCCCGCGCGGGTCCTGCCACAGGCCGAGGCCGCGCAGCGCGTGGACCTGGGTGGCCAGCACCGACACGCCGTCCACGATGGCCGCGTCGACCACCTGGCCGGGCGCCCCGCCGCGCACCGCGTGCAGCGCCGAGACCACGCCCAGGGCCAGCATCATGCCGCCGCCGCCGAAGTCGCCGAGCAGGTTCATCGGCGGCACCGGACGCTCACCGGCCCGACCCACCCCGTGCAGCGCGCCGGTCAGCGCCAGATAGTCGATGTCGTGGCCGGCGGTGTGGGCGAGTGGGCCGTCCTGCCCCCAGCCGGTCATCCGCCCGTACACCAGGCGGGGGTTCACGGCGAGGCACTCCTGCGGGCCGAGGTTGAGGCGCTCGGCCACGCCCGGTCGGAAGCCCTCGACGAGCGCGTCCGCGCCGGCCACCAGTGAGCGCACCACATCCTGACCGTCCGGGTGCTTGAGGTCCAACGCGACCGAGCGGCGGTTGCGGTTCAGCAGGTCGCCGGGAAAGGCGCCGAAGCCGCCGGCGCCGACCCGGTCGACGCGCACCACGTCCGCGCCGAGGTCCGCCAGCATCATGGCGGCGAAGGGCCCCGGGCCGATGCCGGCCAGCTCGATCACCCGTACGCCGGTCAACGGTCCGTGGTTGGTCACCCGCGTCACCCTAGGGTCCGGGGCCCGGCGGCGCCACGCCCCGCCCCGCCGCACAGCGGTTGACCAGGGCAATCACCCACGCCGCGACTTGGCGTCGAGCCCGCTTTTGGCCTAGCCTTGACTGACGAGGGGAGTACTTCCCACGAACCATTCCGGTCAGTACGGCGAGCCCCCGGAGGCGAGCCTCGGGTGGTTGCCCACGAAACCGTGGGTGAAGGAGACCTCGAACATGACACGGTGTTCGAGGAGGCCCCATGACCGAAGTGTCCTACCTGTCCGCGGGTGAGCTGGCGTCGATCGGCACACCCACGCTCTGGGCGGTGACGATCGCCGGCGTACTCGCCCTGCTGGTGTTGGACTTCCTGGTCACCCGCAAGCCGCACGAGGTCTCCATCCGCGAGGCACTCGCCTGGTCGGCCTTCTACATCGCCCTGCCGCTGGCCTTCGGCGCCTGGATCTGGTCCCGCTGGGGCGGGCAGCAGGGCATCGAGTACCTCACCGGCTACCTGGTCGAGAAGTCGCTCTCGGTCGACAACCTCTTCGTCTTCATGCTGCTGCTGGCCGCGTTCGCGGTGCCCGCCGCGTTCGCCCAGCGGGTGCTGCTCTACGGCATCGCCGGTGCGCTGGTGCTGCGGGCGATCTTCATCGCGCTGGGCGCTGCCGCCCTGCAGACGCTCGACTTCGCCTTCCTGCTCTTCGCGATCATCCTCATCGCCACTGCGGTGAAGCTGCTGCGCGACGCCCTCTCCGGGCACCAGCAGGAGGTCGACATCAACAAGATGCGGTCGGTGAAGCTGCTGCGCAGGGTCATGCCGGTGGTCGAGGAATACCACGGCACCCGGATGACCACCCGCCAGCACGGCCGCCGGGCGCTGACCCCGTTCGCGCTGGTCGTGGTCGCGGTGCTGGCCACCGACATCGTCTTCGCGGTCGACTCGGTGCCCGCCGTCTACGGCATCACCGAGGACCCGTACCTGGTCTTCGCGACCAACGCGTTCGCGCTGCTCGGTCTGCGGGCGCTCTACTTCGTGCTGCACGCGGCGCTGAGCCGGCTGGTGCACCTCAGCTACGGCCTGGCCGTCATCCTGGCGTTCATCGGGCTCAAGCTCGGCCTGCACTGGGCGCACGGCATCTGGACGGGCGTGCCGGAGATCCCGACGCTCGCCTCGCTCGGCGTGATCGTCGGCGTCCTGGTGATCGTCACCCTCACCAGCCTGCGCGCGACCCGCGACAGCGGCGACGGCGACCGCACCGTCGTGCACGAGACGCAAGGCGGGGGCCCCGCCTAACGCTCTCCGCCTTGCACCCGGGAAGCGGTGTGCGGGCGCCCCTGGGGGTGGTAGGACTGACGGGTGGGAATCGTCTCGCCGGGCTTCCAGGGCCGGCCCCGTTCGTCCGCACCGGACCTGCCGCCCGGGCAGTACCTCACCGAGGACTTCCCGGTGCTCTCCGCCGGCCCGACGCCACGCGTGCCGACGGACACCTGGGAGTTCGTGCTGACCAGCGAGACCGGCGTGGAACACCGCTGGTCCTGGGCCGAGCTGACGAACCTGCCGCAGGACACGCCCACGGTCGACCTGCACTGCGTCACCCGCTGGTCCAAACTCGGCACCACCTGGCAGGGCGTCTCGCTGGACACTCTGCTCGACGGCGTGGACACCGACGCCCGCTACGCGCTGGCGCACTCCTACGGCGGCTACACCACCAACCTGCCCCTGGACGACCTGCGCGGCGGACGGGCCTGGGTGGTGCACACGTACGACGGGAGCCCGCTGCCGGCCGAGCACGGCGGCCCGGCCCGGCTGCTCGTGCCGCACCTCTACCTGTGGAAGTCCGCCAAGTGGGTGCGTGGCATCCGGCTGCTCGTCGACGACCGGCCGGGTTTCTGGGAGACGGCCGGTTACCACGACTACGGCGACCCGTGGCGCGAGCAGCGCTACCAGGGCGACTGAGGTGGCGGCCCCGACCGCCGCCCGGGTGGCGCCGCTGACCTGGCGGGTGGCCCGGCTGGTCGAGCGACGGATCGAGACGCCGACCGCGCAGACGCTGCTGCTGGACGTGCCCGGCTGGCCCGGCCACCTGCCCGGGCAGCACGTCGACGTGCGCCTGACCGCCCCGGACGGCTACCAGGCCGCCCGGTCGTACTCGCTGGCCGGCCCCGCCGACGGCGAGCGCATCGAGGTGACCGTGCAGCGGGTGCCCGACGGCGAGGTGTCGCCGTACCTCGTCGACACCTGGACCGAGGGCGACCCGGTGGAGGTCCGCGGACCGGTCGGCGGCTGGTTCGTCTGGCGGACCGACGAGACCGCGCCGGTGCTGCTGGTGGCCGGCGGCTCCGGGGTTGTGCCGCTGATGGCCATGGCCCGGGCCCGCCGGGCCGCGGGCAGTCGGACCCCGTTCCGGCTGATCTACTCGGTGCGCACCCCCGACGACGTGATCTACGCCGACGAGCTGCGCCGCCGGGCCCGCGACGACCAGGGCCTCGACGTCGCCTACGTCTACACCCGGCAGGCGCCCGACGGCTGGCGGGGCGAGCCGCACCGGATCGGCCTGGCGGACGTGAACAGCCACGGCTGGCCGCCGGACCTGGAACCGCTCTGCTACGTCTGCGGCCCCACCGGGTTCGTGGAGACCGTGGCCGACCTGCTCGTGGGGTTGGGCCACCCGACCCGGCGGGTGCGGACCGAACGGTTCGGGCCGACCGGCTGACCCCCGAGGAGGGCGCATGACCGACATGACCTACCTGGACGGCAACATGCTCGACGGGCCGCTGCGGGAACTTCTTGCGGTCGACCTCAGCGCCACCACCGGACGCTGCGACAACTGCGGCATGGTCGGCCCGATGGCCGGCCTGCACGTCTACTCGCACGCACCGGGCCTGGTCGGGCGGTGCCCGGCCTGCACCGGGGTGATGGTGCGCCTGGTCCGCGCCCCCGAACGGGCCTGGCTGGACCTGCGCGGCACCACCTACCTCCAGGTCCCCATGACGATGGAGCAGGGCGTCCGCGCGCCGCGCTGACCGGCGGCGGTCAGGACGTCGCGGTCAGGTGGCCGAGCTGCGCCGGACCCGGCTCGGCGTGCTGGCCCGCGCGCTCCGGGGCGCTCGCCGCCGGAGCCGGGCCCAGGCGCGACGGCACGCCCGCCACAGCCGGACGGGACGCGCCGGAGAACCGGCGGCGCAGCCGGCCGACGAGCTGGGCCACGGTCACCGGCACTACCGACAGCACGAGCTGGCCGTTGCGCGGGTCGACGGTCGCGGCCACCCCGTACAGCCGGGCGCCGTGCCGCAGCAGTCGGGGCCGGCCGGCGGCGAGTCGGGGCGCGCGTACCGGCGCGCCGCCCCGACCCTGGTCGCCGTCCACCTCGGCGCGAACCGGGTGGCGTTGACCGCTGGCCGCGCTGGCGGCGAGGAGCCGGTCGACCGGGAAGTCGGTGCGCACGGTCCGTCCGGTCGGGTCGGTGGCGTCGAGCCGGGTGGCGCCGACGACCGGGCCGGCCACCAGCCGCACCGGCCCGGCCTCCGCGGCGAACCGGGGGTACGGGCTACGCGCGGTCACCGTGACGGTCTGCCCGTCGACCCAGCTCACCTCGACGGCGTCCAGCCGCGCCAACCAGTCGGCGCGTACGTCGGTGACGTCGGTCCAGGCCGCCGGGGCGCTCGGGTAGCCGGCGTGCCAGCGGCCCGCCTCGACCACGGTGGCCGGTACACCGGTCCGGGTGTCCTGGTCGATGACGGCCAGCAACTCGTCGACGCCGCCGGTCACCGCGCCCAGCCGCAGCCGGGCCTCGATGTCGAGGCGGTCCCGCAGGCCGTCGGTGACGTATCGCTCGACCAGGCGTCGGACGGTCGCGTGCACCCGTTCCTGGGTGGGCCGGTCCAGCCGGCGGAAGTCGTCGCCGACCAGGTTGGCCAGCTCCAGCCCGACGTGGCGGCACAGCACCGCGTCGCGCCGCGCGCCGGCCGGGATCAACTCGTCGACGAACGCGAACAGTCGTTCCACGCTGACCAGGCGCTGCTCGACGCGGCTGTGGTAGGTGATGTTGCGGGCGTCCAGCCGGCGCACCGCATGGTAGTAGTCGTAGTCGGCGAGCGCCGTGATCCGACGGGCGTGGTAGCAGGCGGCAAGCGTGAACGGCTGGTCGCTGAGCACCGGCATGTCCTCCGGGAACCGCAACCCGAGCCGGTCGACGAGGTCCCGGCGGAACAGCTTGGTGTTCGCCAGCGACCACGGCAGCGCCGAGTCGAACAGGCTCACGTCGACCGCGTTGCCGGCGGCGAACACGTCGGAGAAGACGTGCCGGCCGTTGACGCCGACGACCTTGCCGAGCACCACGTCCGAGCGGTACCGGTCGGCGGCGGCCACCAGCCGTTCCAACGCCTCGGGGCCGAGCCGGTCGTCGGAGCCGAGGAAGAAGACGTACCGGCCCGTCGCCAGTTCCAGCCCACGGTTGCAGGGGGCGGCGGGGCCGCCGGAGTTGGGCTGGTGGACCACCCGCAGGGTGCCGGGGTGCCGGGCGGCGAGGCGGTCCAGCAGCCGTCCGCTGCCGTCGGTGGACCCGTCGTCCACCGCCACGATCTCCATCCGGTCTGCGCCGATGGTCTGCCGCAGCAGGGAGTCGAGGCAGGGCCGCAGGTATCGCAGCGTGTTGTAGACCGGCACGATCACGCTCACGTCGGGGCGGGTCGCCGGTGGGCGGTCCGTCGCCTCCTCGGCTGTCACTGCTGGTCCTCCGTCGGTCGTCCGGCTCGTCCGGCGTGACCCAGCGTGGTGGAGCGACAGGGCCGGGTGACGACGCCGACGTGACGCCGAGGTGACCGGAAGGCGGCCGTTGGATACGCCGAAGGGCCCGACCCCGGATGGTGGGGTCGGGCCCGGTGCGGGTGTGGGTGTGGGTGTCAGCTGGTGCTGTAACCGCGGGTGGCGATCCAGTCGGCGAGGTTGTCGACGGTGATGCGGTAGGAGGCGGTGTTCGGGTTGGCGCTGTCGGCGATGGTGACGGTGTGGCCGTCGTCGCGGTAGCCGGTGACGCTGATGTAGTGGCCGCCTTCGAAGGAGTGGGTGGCGCCGTCCGTGTCGGTGGTGGTGCCGGCGATGTTGGCGACCACGGCGCGGCCGTCGTCGACGGTGCGGACGATGTCGGCGCGCAGGGTGTCGGTCTGCTTGTCGTCGGCCTTGGGGGTCTTGATCTCGACGGAGTGGTAGGGCTTGCCGGTTTCCTTGTTCAGTACGGGGGTGATGTCGTTGATGCTGTTGGTGCCGTCCTCGGTGGTGCCCATCTCCTTGGCCATGGCGTCGACGTCGATGTTCTTGCCGAGGACGCTGATGGCGTTGCGGGCGGCGGCGGGGCCGCAGTAGTAGAAGTTGGGCTGGGCTTCGTAGCGGACGTCGAGTTCCCGTTCGCCGTGGCCCTTGCGGTCGGCGACCACGGTGGTGGTCTTGCCGCTGGGGGCGGCGTGCGCGGCGATGGCGGGTCCGGCGATGCCGCCGGTGGTGGCGGCGATGCCGGCAGCGGTCAGCACGGTCTTACGCAGCAGGGTGGTAGCCATGGTGGTGCCTCCCAAGGGGGGTTGGGGGTCACGCGGGCGCGCGGGGGCGCGGGCGCGTGGAGGGGGAAGTCTCTGGGGTTGGGCCCGGCGGCCACGGGGGTGGCGTGCTCGGGGCCCGGCGGTTCGGCGCGGGCGGGTGCGGTCTGCTCCGCGGCTCGGGGGTGTAACGGCGGCCGGTGGCCGGTCATTCCCGCCGGACGTGGCGGCGGCCAAGGGGCCGGGCGCCACGCGGTCTGCCAGGTATAACGCCCCGCCCCGGCGCCGATTCCGCCGAGCGCGTGACCCCGACCACCGCGTAACCGCCGAAACCGGACATCGGGGCGACGGACGCCCGTCTTCCCGGGCCTCTTCGCCATCTCCGCACCAGATCCGCGGCCCGGTGGCCTCACCGACAGAGCAAGGGCGGAGGTTGAGGGGGCGGGTGTGGGTGGGCGGCGGGGATGGGAGAGTGGTGCGTCGTGAGATACCTGCGCAGCGACGGAAGAGTCGCGATCCGCCGTCCCCGCGCGGCCGACGAGGCGGAGTTGGTGGCCGCCGCCCGGCGCAGCCGGGACCTGCACCACCCGTGGCTGGCCGCGCCGGACGACGCCGAGCGGTACGCGGCGTACCTGCGGAGGGTGCGGCGGCGCGACTGCGAGGGGTTCCTGCTCTGCGACCGGGCCAGCGGGGAGATCGCCGGGTACGCGAACATCGGCGGCATCGTGCTCGGCGCGCTGCGCGGCGGTTACCTCGGCTACGCCGCGTTCCGCCCGTACGCGGGGACCGGTCACGCCTCGGCCGGCGTGCGACTGGTGGTCGGGTACGCGTTCGACGCGCTCGGACTGCACCGGCTGGAGGCGAACATCCAGCCGGGCAACGAGCCGTCGAGAACGCTGGCCCGTCGTCTCGGGTTCCGGCTGGAGGGCTTCTCCCCGGACTACCTGTTCGTCGACGGCGCGTGGCGGGACCACGAGCGCTGGGCGATCACGGCCCCGCCGACACCCTGACCGGGCGGTCGCCTCAGCTGCCGGGCCTCGGGAACGCGACCGGGCTGCGGTGCCCGTCCCGGTCGACCGCCCGCACGCCGAAGAACACGTTGTCCTTGGACAGGTCGATCGTCACCTCGGTGACGTCGCCGACGGGCAGCACCTTCTGCCACCGGTCGGCGGTGGTCTCCCGCCACACCACCTCGTAACCGGCCAGGTCCTCCTCGGCGCCGCGCTGCCAGCGCAGCGTCCATCACGTCGGTGGCGCGGGAGTCGTAGTGGCCGGTGACCACGTACACCCGCTCGGGCGTGACGTCGCCGCGCAGCGTGGCCACCACGTTGGTGATGGTGGTGGCGGTCGGGATCCGCGAGGCGGGCTCCTGCACGTAGGACTGGAGTTCGACGGTCATCCGGCCGCCGGAGGCGGCGGCGTACCCGGAGAGTTGCGCGTGGATCCAGTCGCGGGCGGCGCCGATGCCGCGTACCGGATCGTCCTGGCTGGAGAGGGTGTGCCGGGTGCCGAACGCGGCGAGCCGCCGGACGGTGGCCTCGATCCGCCTGCGGTCATCTCGCGCAGCAGCGCGGTCAGACTCGCGGTCCGGCGGCTGCGGCCGGGCCGGCCGGCCGGGGCCGGGCGGGGCGGCGGCGGACGCGGGGTCCGCGGCGAGCGGGGTGGCGACGGCGGCGGCGGTGGCCGCGGCGGAGGCGGTGAGGAAGGTACGCCGGGTCGACCTCGTGGGTCGGCCCTCGGCGGTCTCGTGGGTTCCCATCCCGGCATCCTCGCGCCGATCACGAGGAATGTCCATATCGGCCGAGGTGGATGGATGGTCGGGACGTTTGTCGGTGGTCTGCCCGGGAACGGCAGCAGACATGACGAAACCACGTGTGGTGATCGTGGGGGCCGGGTTCGCCGGGTACCACGCGGCCAAGACGTTGCGCCGACTGGCCCGCGACCGGGCCGAGATCGTCCTGCTGAACACGACGGACTACTTCCTCTATCTGCCGCTGCTGCCCGAGGTGGCGGCCGGCGTGGTCGAGCCGACCCGGATCTCGGTGCCGCTCGCCGGCACCCTCGACGGCGTCCGCGTCGTCGTCGGTGAGGCGGACCGGGTGGACCTGCAGAACCGCTGGGTCGGTTACCGCTCCGCCGAGGGTGACCACGGCCAGCTCGCTTACGACCGGTTGATCCTCTCCGTCGGCAGCGTCAACAAGCTGCTGCCCATCCCCGGCGTGACCGAGTACGCACACGGCTTCCGCGGCCTGCCCGAGGCGCTCTACCTGCACGACCACGTGGTCCGCCAGGTGGAGCTGGCCGAGCTGACCGACGACCCGGCCGAGCAGCGGGCCCGCACCACGTTCGTGGTGGTCGGCGCCGGCTACACCGGCACCGAGGTCGCGGCGCACGGGCAGCTCTTCACCGACCGGCTGGTGGCCCAGCGTCCGCACCTGAGGGTCCGGCCCCGCTGGATGCTGCTGGACGTCGCGCCCCGGGTGCTGCCCGAGCTGGACCGGCGGATGTCCGTCACCGCCGACCGGGTGCTGCGCCGCCGCGGCGTCGACGTGCGGATGGGCACCTCGGTCGGCGAGGCCACCCCGGACGGGGTGATGCTCACCGACGGCGAGTACGTCCCCACGTGCAGCCTGATCTGGTGCGTCGGGGTGCGCCCCGACCCGTTCGTGGCCGAGCTGGGGCTGCGCACCGAGAAGGGCCGGCTGGTGGTCGACGAGTACCTCAACGTCCCCGGCTACCCCGAGGTGTTCGCGTGCGGCGACGCCGCCGCGGTCCCGGACCCGACCCGGCCCGGGCAGGTGTGCGCGATGACCGCGCAGCACGCCCAGCGACAGGGCAAGCTGGCCGCGCACAACATCGCCGCCTCGTACGGGCAGGGCGCCCGCAAGTCCTACAAGCACCACGACCTGGGCTGGGTGGTGGACCTCGGCGGCAAGGACGCGGCGGCCAACCCGCTGCACGTGCCGCTGTCCGGCCTGCCGGCCAAGGCGGTCACCCGGGGCTACCACCTGCTGGCCATGCCCGGCAACCGGCCGCGCGTCGCCGCCGACTGGGCGCTCGACGCGGCCCTGCCCCGCCCGGCGGTGCAGCTCGGCCTCGTCCCGGCCAACGCGGTGCCGCTGGAGAGCGAGTCGCCCGAGCTGGTCCGCCGCGGCACCTGAGCACGTGGTCATCCACCGGCCGGCGGACGGTCCACGGAACCATCGTCTCGTTCCCCGTCGGCCGGTGCGGCCAGCGCCGACCGGCCGGCGGGAACGAACTCGCGTAGCAGCACCTGCACGATGCCGGCCGCCGGAATCGCCAGCAAGGCACCCACCAGGCCCGCCAGCTCGGCCGCCAGCAGCACGCTGAACAGCACCGTCAGCGGGTTCAGCCGCACCGCGCGAGCCATGATGACCGGCTGGAGCAGATGATTCTCCACCTGCTGGTAGACGACGAAGAAGACGAGCACGACGATGCCGGCGGTGGGCGAGCGGGCGAACCCCGCGCCCGCCGCGACGATCGCCCCCAGGGTCGCGCCGACCAGTGGAATCAGGTCGACCACGGCGACCACCAGCGCGATCACCGCGGCGAACGGCACCCCGGGCAGGAGCAGCACGGCGAAGGTCAGGCCGCCGCAGATCAGGCTGATCACCAGGTTGCCGCTCAGGTAACCGGTGACGATCCGGGACGAGTCGCGGCCGATGCGCCGCAACCGCTCCGCCGGGCCGTCACCGACGAGCCGCAGCGTGGTCGCCACGATCCGGGGTGCCTCCAGGACCATCAGATACGCCAGCACCACCACCGTGACCAGCGCGGCGACGGCCTGCGCCACGCCCCGGACCAGCCCGACGGTCGGCTCGCCGAGCCGGGAGCCGTACCGGCGCAGTTGGCCGGGCTCGGCGTACCGGAGCAGGTGCAGGCGGTCCAGCAGCTCACCGATCGGCCCCCGCCCGGCCTGGGCCTCGTGCACCACGTGCGGGGCCCGGTCGGCGAGCCGGCCCAGCTCGTCCACCAGCGGTAGGACGATCAGCGCACCCAGCGCCGCGAGCAGCGCGAACGTGGCCAGGAAGACCAGCAGGGTGGCCAGCGCCCGGCGGCGTACCCGACGCTCCAGCCGGTCGACGAGCGGTTTGAGGGCCACCGCGAGGAACGCCGCGACCAGACCCCAGACGAGCACCCGCCGGGTCGCCCAGACCAGCGCCAACCCGACCACACTGGCCAGCACCAGGCCGATCACGATCAGCGTCCGGCGGGCGGTGGACCGGTCGTCGGCGACGCTCATCCGGCGCGGCTACCCGCCCTGCGGGGCGGAAAACCCGCGCTCGGACGGGACCGCCGCGTGGCCGTCGGGCGGCGCGCTCGGGGCCCCGGCGCGACGGCGGGCCCGGGGCGGGGCCGGCAGGCCCGGCGCGGGCCGGCACCCAGGTCAGGTCAGGTCGGCGTCGGTGACCGGCCAGGCGTCGGCGGCGAACGTGTCGAGCGCCGCGCCGTGCAGCACGGTCCCGGGCACCGGATCGGCGGCGACCCGGGCGGCGAGGCGGCGCACCGGCAGTCGGCCGGGCCGGAGCGCGCCGGCGAGCACCACGTTGCCGTAGCGCCGGCCGCGCAGCATCCGCCGGTCGCTGACCAGGCAGACGTCCGCGAAGACCGCCCGCAGCGTGGCCACCTGCGCGCGGGTGTGCGCCAGCGGTGGCAGGTCGGGTGAGATTGACCAGGTAGACGCCGTCCGGGCGGAGCACCCGGGCCACCTGCGCGGCGAACTCCACGGCGGCCACGTGCGGGGGCATCCGGGCCGCCCGGTAGACGTCGCCCACCACCACGTCGTACACCCCGGCCGGTTCCCCGGTCACCGCGGCGCGGGCGTCGCCGAGTGTCACCGCCACCTCCGGCGGCACCGGCGGCAGCCGCCGGCGGACCAGGTCGACCACGTCGGGGTCGCGCTCGACGACCCGCTGCGCCGACCCGGGGCGGGTGGCGGCCAGCCAGCGGGGCAGGGTGAGCGCGCCGCCGCCCAGGTGCAGGGCGGCCAGCGGACGGTCCGGCGGCGCGGCCAGGTCGATCACGGCGGCGATCCGCCGCACGTACTCGAAGTGCAGGTGCCGGGCGTCGGCGACGTCCACGTAGGACTGTTCGACGCCGTCGGCGAGCAGCGTGCGCCCGGTGGGGCGGGCCGGGTCCGCGACGATCTCCAGGACCTCGGTGTCGCTCTCCACCACCGGAACGCTACCGGGCCGCGAAGATGGTGAGCGGGGGCCCCGCCCATACCGGAGGCGTCAAGCGGGGCCCCTCCTTGCCGCCGTCAGCCGGCGGCCATGCCGGCGCCGGCTTCGTCGATCGCGGCGTCGACCCGGTGCGCCAGGTCCACGTCCGGCCCCGTCACGCCGTCGACCTGCTGGGTCCGGACCGTGAGCACGGCGTTGTCCGGATCCGGCCGGCCGATCTGCGGGCCGCGTCCACCGGCGTCCTTGAGCCGGTCCAGCCGGTCGAGCACCCGGTCCAGGTTGCCGCCGGGCAACTCGATCGTGCGCACCAGCGACCGGCGGTCGCTGGACCAGTAGGGGAGCGCGGCCAACGCGTCCCGCAGCTCCGGCTCGGTCAGCGGCGCGGTGGCCGAGGACGCGCCCACCAGACCACCGCCGTAGTGGGCCGGCGCCAGCAGGTCCCGCAACCCGTCGGGTACGCGCAGCGAACCGACCAGTTCGGCGTCCGCGTCGGCCAGCGCGGCCAGGGTCGCCTCGGCCTGGCAGCGCGCCTGTTCCGGGGTGAGCCGGCTGCGTCGGCCGACCTCGGCCAGGAAGCCCGGCAGGTCCTGCCGCCGCTCGATGCCGTCCACCGGCACCACGTCGTGCAGCTTCACCGGCACCGCGTCGAGCAACCGTTCCCGCTCGGTCTCGTCCAGCGCCCAGGCCAGGGCGAGTACGGTGGCCTCCGCCGCGACCTTCGCCTCGGCGAAGTCGACTCCGGCCCGTCGACTCACCGCGTCCACCAGCTCCCGGTATCCCACCCCGACCGCCACGTCCGGCGGCGGATCCGGAAGCGGACGCGGTCGTTCCGCCACCTCCACCGCGGGCGGCGCGGGGCCGCCGCGCGTGCTGTCCGGCTTGTGCCGGCCGGCCGGCGGCGGGCCGGACCGGTCGTGCTGGTCCAGCGAGGTGACCTGCTTGGACGCGCTCAGGCTGGCGCCGATCTGGCTGGGTCGCCGCCCCTGCTCCCGGGCCTGTCGGGCGAGGGCCCGGCGCCGCTGGTTGTCGCCCTCCATCTGCTTGCGCATGTCCTCGCACCTCGTTCCTGGTCGGTGGCGCTTGCGTCGGACGCCTTCCCGCCGCTGCCGGGAAGTTAACGGGCGCCGGCGGCGCGGCAGGCTTCATTCGCTGCGGGTGAGGGGCGCTCACCCGCCGTTGCCGCAGGATCGCAGGGACCGGACAACTTCCGACGCACGCGGAAGGGCAGGTCGTCATGAAACGGATCGTGGAGATCGTCCCCGCCCGTCCCGGTTGGTACGCCCGCTGGCGTCTCGGCCCGGACACGACCCGGTGCTACCCGGTGACGCTGTGGGCGCTGCTGGAGGCGAACGACGGCGGCGGGCGCGAGGTGGTCGGCGTCGACTGCGTCGGACAGTGGCCCGGCGCGGACGACGACACGGACGCGGACTTCGTCCGATACCTGTTCCAGACGCCCGATTCCGGTGTGCCGGAGGACGCCGAACCGCCACCGGCGGGGCGGGAGCGCCACGGCGGGCCGAGCCGCGCGGCCGTGCCCGCCGCCTGAGCCATCCTCCTCAGGCCCCCGGCCCCTGGTCCCAGGGTCGGGGGCCGCCCCCGGCCCGGAAACCGGTGCCTGTCGCTCAGCCCACCTCGCGGGCGTCGCCGGGTGCCACCCGGGGCGGGGCGGGCAGCAGTTCGGCCAGGCCGGTGCGGTCCAGCAGTTGCCGGACCTGCGGGTTCAAGTCGGTCACGTGGACCGCGCCGGTGCCGGACCGGTGGATCACCACCAGCGCGCTCAGGCCGGAGGAGTCGCACAGCGTCACCCCGGTGAAGTCGAGCCACAGCTCCTGGTGACCGTCGCGGCGCAGCTCGGCGGCGGCCTCGACGAGCTCCGGGGCGGTGTCGAAGTCGAGCTCACCGGCCAGCCGGAGCCGGGCGGACCCGGCGTCGAGCCGATCCACCTCGATGGTCAACAGCGGGGAGAGCATGGGTCCATGTTCCCAGTCGGGGACGGCCCGGAAACCCCCGGGGTCACGCGGACGCGGCCGACCCGGACGCGGGCCGCCCGTCGACGGGTGGACGGTCGAGCAGGCCGGTGACCCCGGTCATGTCGAGGATGGTCTCCAGGAAGCGCGGGACCGACCGCAACTCGATCGCGGTGCCGACCTGCTGCCCCTCGCGCCAGGCGTGCACGATCACGGACAGGCCGGTGCTGTCGAGGAAGTTCAGGCCGTCGAAGTCGAGCACCAGTGCCGCGGGCCGCTCGGCGAGCAGGCGGTCGACCTCCGCGCGTAGCGGCGTCGAGGTGGCGTAGGCCAGGTCGCCGCCGACGCTGACCACGGGGGCGGCCGGGTCGGAACGGTCCACGGAGATGCTCAGCGGTGTGGCTTCGGGCTTTCTCCGTTGGGGAACCACCATCACGCCTTTCCGCAGGCTGCCGGTCGGGCAGGGACGATCGGATCGTAACAATGCCCGGCCGGGGCCGCTCGGCGCGTGTTCGGCGGGCGTCGTCGAGTGGCGGTCGGGGCGTACCGGCGTAGGGTGGGGTGACGAGAAGTGACCCGACGCGCCGCTGCGGGCGCCTCGCGGATGTCGACGAGGAGAGTGGGGCTCAGCTGGTGACTGCTGCCGACGTCAGGGGTTCCGACCCGGGCGACGGGCGGATCTCCACGCCGAGTGCCGCACGGGCTTCGGCGTGGCCGCCCGCCGCCCCGATGACGTCCGCCCTCCCGCCGCTGGCCCCCGACCACGACGTCGCCGCCGTTCCGGACTGGTCGGAGGTGGTGGAGCACTTCCGCGAGGGCCTCATCGTCTGCGACGCCGAGGGTGTGGTGCGTCATGTGAGCCCGGTCGCGGAGCGGCTCGTTCCCGAGGTGGTGGTCGGCGAGGTGCTCGCCGCCACCGGTGTGACTGCGCTCGCCGGCCACGCTCCGGCCGAGTTCACCCACCACGGGCGCCGGCTGCGACTGCGCGCGGTGCCGCTCTCCGCGGCCCGGCGCTGCTGGTACGTGGAGGACGTCACCGAGAGCGTCAGCCGGGCGGACGCGCTGCTCGCCGAGCGGGCCCGCTCGCTCTTCCTCGCGGTGGTCGGCGAGAAGCTCGGCAATCCGCTGCACCCCGACCGCGCCGCGGCGGCCGTGGCCCGGCTCGCCGTGCCCACGGTCGCCGACGTGGCGGTGCTGGTCCTGGCGCCCCGCTCGGGCCGGGCCCGCTGGTGGCGCGCGGTGCGCGCGGACGACGAGACCCCGGCCGTGGACGGCGGCGTGTTGCCGGCCACCTCGTTGCCCGCGGCGATCGAGACCGGCCTCGCCGGCACCGAGCCGCACGCGCTGGACTGGCTGGTCGAGCAGGCCGCCGAGGCGGGCTGGCTGCCCGGTCTCGACGTGCGCGGCGCGACCGCCCGGGTGGTGCCGCTGCCCGGCGGGGAGGCTCCGGCCGGCGTGCTGCTGGTGGCCCGCCGGGCCGGCCGCTGGTACGACGAGGCGGACGTCGACCTGGTCCGCGCGTTCGCGGCTCGGGCCGGGGCGGCGCTGACCACCGCGATGCTCTACCGCGACCAGGCCGAGGTCGCCGACACCCTGCAGGCCAGCCTGCTGCCGGTCGAGCCGGCGGCCGCCTCGGGCGTGCAGTGGGGCACGGCCTACCGGCCGGCGCAGGCCGGGCTGCGCATCGGCGGCGACTTCTACGGTTCGCACCGCCTCACCGACGGCGGTTCGGTGTTCTTCCTGGGCGACGTCTCCGGCAAGGGCGTGGAGGCGGCGGTCTTCACCGGCCAGCTCCGCCAGTGCCTGCACGCGCTGCACCGGGTGGAGACGCAGCCGGGGCGGCTGCTGAAGCTGCTCAACGACGCGTTGCTGGAGACCACCCAGGCGCACGGGCAGGGCCGCTTCGCCACCATGGTGCTCGGCGTGGCCCGCCCGCACCGCGACGGCGGGCTGACGCTGACCCTGGCCGGCGGCGGCCACCTGCCACCGCTGGTGCTGCGCGAGTCCGGCGAGGTCGAGGTGGTGCCGTTGAGCGGCATGCTGATCGGCGTGGTGCCGGATCCGCGGATCGGTGAGACCACCGTGCACCTGGCGCCCGGAGAGACCTGCCTGCTCTACAGCGACGGGGTGACCGAGGCGCGCGGCGGGTGGCGCGGCGACGAGCAGTTCGGCGCCGACCGGCTGCTCAACGCGGTGACCGGGTGCCACCGGATGCCCGCGCCGGCGCTGGCCGAGCGGGTCGAGCAGGTGACCTGCGACTGGCTCGCCCACGGCGACCACGACGACATCGCGGTGCTCGCGCTGCGGGCCGCCGGCCCGGCCGGCCGGGCGTCCCGTCACCTGCATGCGGTGCCGGAGCCGACGAGCGCCGACCGACCGAGGGAGCTGCCCGCGTGAACGCGACGACCACCGGGGCGGACCCGGCCCACGCCTTCCCGGGCTACCTGGAGTGCCTCGCCGAGGCCGACGAGCAGGCCGCCGTGGCGGTGGCCCGGGGGCTGCTGGATGCGGGTGTGCCGGCCGAGCGGGTGTTGCTCGACCTGGTCGCCCCGGCCCAGGCCGAGGTGGGGGAGCGGTGGGCGCGTAACGAGTGGAGCGTGGCCCAGGAGCACGCCGCCACCCACATCAGCGAGCGGGTGGTGGCCGCGGTGGCCGCGTACGCCGATCCCCGTCCGACCCGTGGGCGGATCGTGATGGCCTGTATGGACGGTGAGTGGCACGCCCTGCCGGCCCGGCTGGTCGCCGAGGTGCTGCGGCTGCGCGGTTGGCAGGTCGTCTTCCTCGGCGCCAGCGTGCCGGCCGCGCACCTGGTGTCCTATCTGCACCGTTACGACGCCGACGCGGTGGCGCTGGCCTGCGCGCTGCCGATGCGGTTGCCGCACGCCCACCGGATGATCGAGGCCTGCCGCCGCTCCGACGTGCCGGTGGTGGTGGGCGGGCGCGGCTTCGGCGCGGACGGCCGCTGGGCGCGGACGCTCGGCGTGTCCTGGGCACCGGACGCGCCGGCCGCGGCCGACCTGGTCGCCGACGACCGGGCGTTGCGCGCGGCGCCGCCCGCCCGGCTGGACCACCTGGCCGACGACGAGTACGCCAGCCTGGTCAAGCGGCGCGGTGAGCTGATCGACAGCGCGCTGGCCGACCTGCGGGAGCGGGTGCCGGCGGTGGCCGACTACACCCCGGCGCAGCTCGACTCCACGGTCGGCGACCTGGGCTACATCGTCGACTTCCTGGCCGCCGCGCTCTACGTCGACGACCGCACGCTGTTCGTCGAGTTCGTCGAATGGCTGGTGGAGATCCTGGTCAGCCGGGGCGTCCCGGCGGCGGCGGTCGGTCTGACGCTCGACCACTACGGACACGAGCTGCGCGACTTTCCCCGCGCGGCCGGCTTCCTCGAACGCGGGCGTGCCGTGGTCGGCGGACTGTCGACGGCGGCTGCGGGCCGCTGACTCGCGGACGCCCCGACGCCCCCTATACTTGCTGCACTGCAAGGGTTCGCCTGCGGTGGGAGCGAGAGGGGCCACGGTGACGTTCACCGTCACGTACGCCCAGCGGGACGAGGCCGGCGCCGGTCTCCGACTCGCCGGTGAACTCGACATGAGCACGGCCGGCGAGTTGAACGCGGCGATCGACCGGCTGGTCGCCGCGGGCCACCGCGAACTCCTGCTGGACCTCACCGAGCTGACGTTCTGCGACTCGACAGGCATCGCCGCCTTCGTCCGCGGGGACAACCTCGTGGCCGCCGACGGCGGTTGGCTGCGGCTGACCGGGGCGAGCGGCCGGGTGGCCCGGGTGCTCCAGGTGACCGGCCTGGCCGAGGTGCTCACGGACGGCCGCGACACGGTCGACCCGACGGCGTCGGCCAGCTCCTGATCGGATAGATTTCCCCGCCAGCGGCCGGCCGCGGGGCCGGCGCCCTCCTCGACACGAAGCAGGTAGCCCCATGGGTCAGCCCAGCCACAACCCCGTTCGCATCCTGGTGGTGGACGACGACCCGGGTGACGTCCTGATGATCGAGGAGGCGCTCGAGGAATCGGACGTCGAGAAGGTCATCGAGGTGGTCGCCGACGGCGAGGAGGCGATGGAGTTCCTCCGCCGCGAGGGCCGGCACGCCGACGCGCAGCGTCCGGACGTCATCCTGCTCGACCTGAACATGCCCCGGATGGACGGGCGGCAGGTGCTCGGCGAGGTGAAGCGGGACGAGAACCTGCGGACCATCCCGATCGTGGTGCTGACCACCTCCAACGCCGACACCGACGTGGTCAGCAGCTACACGCTCCAGGCCAACGCGTACGTGACCAAGCCGATCGACCTGGACGACTTCAACGACGTGGTGCGCCGCATCGACGAGTTCTTCGGCCGGGTGGTCGTGCTTCCGAAGCACGCCTGACCGCCCGGAGTCCCCGGCCTGGCGGATGCTGAACATTTTGCGCGAACGGCCGCCCCCGGCCCCGCTCGCCGGAGCAGGATCGTCGGTGGGGGACGTACGCGGCTGCCTGGGGGGCGACATGAGGTTCTCGGTGGTGGAGTCCGGCTACGAGCGGCGTCAGGTCGATGCCTGCCTGGACGAGCTGGATCTCCAACTCGGCCGGCTGGCGGCGCGCGTGGAGGGCGCCGCGGGCACCGGCCGCGACTGGGACCAGATCCGCCTGGACGCCCGGCACCTCGGTGACTTCCTCCGGCGCCGTGCCGCGCCGGCCGAGGACCCGTCCGGCGCCGACGCATCCGCCGCCGAGCGGGCGGCCGCCGCGCTGCTGGCCCGCGCCCGCGCCGAGCTGGAGGCGGCCCGGGACGAGGCCCGCCGGGTGCGCGAGGAGGCGTACGCCGAGGCGGTGCGGGCCCGTCGCGAGTTCGAGGCCACGCTGGCGGCCCGCCGCCGCCACGAGGCCCGCGTGGACGACATCCTCTCCGGCGTGCGGTGAACGGAAGGCCCCCTGGTCGGCGCCCGGGCGCGGGCGCGGTCAGATCAGCGCGGCCACCACGGTGGCGGCCCGGTTCTCGTGCTTGGCGTACGCGTCGGGGAACGCGGAGACCTGCACCGCCTGGGCCGCGCCGGTGACGCTCATGTCCTCCCAGCCGGGCACCTCGGCGAGCGCGGTGTAGAACGCGCGGGCCGCGTACGCGGGGCGCATCAGTTGGGCGACGGTGCCCCAGCCGCTGCTCGGGCGCTGCTGGAACAGCCCGACCGAGTCGTGGTCGGAGCCGCTGCCCTGGTGCGGTTGGTCGAACGACTCCGGCAGCACGTCGCTGGCCAGGTTGTAGAGGTCGCTCTCCTGCAGGGCGGTGGCCACCGCTACCACGAGCGCCCGGCGCGGCAGGCGCATGTCCCGCCCGATCTCGACGATGGTCTTCGCGTTGTCCATCTGCCGCTGGTCGAGGCCGGCGACGGGGCGCGGGTGCGCGGGGCGGGCGGGCTTGCGCGGCGCCTTCTTGCGGGCCGGCGCGGGGCTCGGTGCGGCGACGGACGGGGCCGGCGGCGCCGGCGCGGCCACCGGCGGCGCGACGCGGGTGAAGTCGCGGGAGGCGCGCTGCTCGACGGCGACGCGGTCGGCGAGCGCCTCGCTGACCGTCAGGTCCGGCGGCGCGGCCTCACCGACGCCGACCACGCCGACCAGACCGAGGCAGCAGGTCACGCCGGTGGCGACCGCGATGCGCCCGGGGACGGAGCGTCCCGGGCCGCGCCGGGGCGGTTCCGGGGCGCGATGCCGGCCCACCCGCCGTTCGGCCGATGCCGGGTCGATCGTTCGGCGAACCGGGAGCTGCGCGGACAGGGGCTGGGGCTCGGAGTGGTCGGGGTGCACCCGCCGAGGCTAGAGATCTTCCCGACGGTTGCCATCGGGCTACTTGGTGGCATGCGCCACACTTTGCCGGAATCCGTCCCCACATTACCGTCGGTAGATAATGTAACGCGCCAACCTCTCGTATCCGAAAAGACTGTCATATCGACTTTGTCGGTTGATAGTGCGCGGGTGGCGGGCCGCGACGCCGTCCCGGTGGGCCTCGTCCATTCGGTCGAGGGCGACCTCCCTCGCCTGGTCCGCCGCCGCCCACCGGCCCACCGATACCGCCGGCGGGCCCGCGTACCCGGATCGACCCTCCGCGCCGCCCAACCGCTCGATACGATGCGGACGGTGACGGAGCAGATGGTCGACGCGCGGGCCGCCGGGGAGCCCGCCGGCCGCCGGGGCCGGCGGGGGATGGTCGTCATCGCCTGCGCCGTGCTGCTCACCCTGCTCCTCGTTGGGCACCGGGCGGTGCCCAACGTGCAGGGCCTGGGCAGCCTGGTGGACAGCGTCGCGCCGCTGCTCGGCGTCGGCGTACCCCTGCTCGGGCTGGCGGCGCTGCTGCGCCGCTCCCGCCGGGCGTTGCTCGCGGTGCTGCTGCCGGCCCTGGCCTGGGCCGTGCTCTACGGCCGCGCCTGGCTGCCCCCGGCCGTCGGCGCTGACGGCACCTCGGTGCGGGTGGCCAGCCAGAACCTCCGGGCCGGCAACCCCGACCCGGCCGCCACCGTCGGCGCGCTGACCGGCGGGGCCCCCGACCTGATCGGCCTTCAGGAGGTCGACGACGACGTGCGGGTGGCGCCCGCCCTGGCCGATCGCTACCCGCACCGCACGGCGGTCTCCACCGTCGCGCTCTGGAGCCGCTGGCCGATCCGCGAGGCCCACGGCGTGGACACCGGGCTGGGCTGGGACCGGGCCCTGCGCGCCGAGGTGGCCGCCCCGCAGGGCGACCTGACGGTGTACGTCGTGCACCTGGGCTCCGCCCGGGCCGGTCACACCGCCACCCGGGACGAGACCGTGTCGGCGCTGGCCCGCACGGTCCGCGCCGATCCGGCCCACCGACTGGTGGTGCTCGGCGACCTGAACACCGCCACCACCGACCGGGCCCTCACCCCGCTGACCCGGCTCCTCGGCGACGCCCAGGCCGAGGCGGGGCGGGGTTTCGGCTTCACCTGGCCGGCCGACGTCCCGCTGACCCGACCGGACCACGTCCTCTACCGCGGGCTCACCCCGACCGCCGCCGGCGTGGTGCACACCCCGCGGACCGACCACCGGGCGGTGACCGCGGGCTTCCGCTGGTGAGCCGAGCGCTCAGTGCCGGCCGTTCTCGGCCGGGGTGACCGTGAGCCGGTGCCGGCTCGGGTCGCCGCTGGAGAACGGCCAGAGCTGGTCGGCGTAGGCGACCAGGTCGGACAGTTGCTCCCGGGTCAGCCCGGCCGAGGAGATCTCGGCGTGCACGTCGGCCCGGTAACGGCCGTCGTCGTCGCGGCCCAGTTTCGCCTCCGCGGTCACCTGCACGGTGTGCGCCTCGTCGGTGATCTCCCCGGCCGCCTCCACCGCCGCGTGGTGCAGGCAGGAGGCGAACGCGGCGGCCAAGAGCTGCTCCGGTGTCAGGCCGGTGCAGTGCGGCGCCAGCGGCGACGCCAGGGCGGAGGAGAGACCGCCGTCGTCGGTGCGTACGTGACCACCCGCCGCGGTCGCCGTGGCCGACTCGGCCAGCCAGGAACTCGGATCCGGCATCGTGTTCCTCCCGTCACTCACCGGGAGGCGTTCCCGGCCCCCGACCGGCGAAACCGTGACCGGGCCGGGAGTGCGGTCAGCGGATCCCCCCGCTCGTGGCGGCGTCCACGGCGATCGCCTCGGTCGCCTCGGCGGCGGCCCGGCTGGTCCACGGCGACACCTCCGGGAGCCGCTGCCGGGGCAGCAGCACGGTCATCGGCACGTAGATCCGCGCGTCCACCGCCTCGGCCAGCAGCAGCGCGGCCATCGGACTGGTCGGTCGGGCGGCCGGATCGGCGTCCAGGCAGCGCTCGCACAGCTCCGCCACCTCCGCCGGCAGGCCGGGCACCTCCGGCAACGGCTGCGGCGGCCGGCGGCGGCGCGCGCCGAGCAGTTGGGTGGTGCTGTCCGCCTCGTACGGCAGCCGGCCGGTGAGGCAGTAGTAGAGCAGCACGCCGAGCGCGTACATGTCGGCGGCCGGGGTGGCCGGGTGCCGGTCGAGCTGCTCCGGGGCCAGGTAGGCGGGGGTGCCCACCACGATCCCCTCCGGCGTGCGGTCCGGCGCGCCGGTCGGGGCGGCGATGCCGAAGTCGAGCACCTTCACGCCGGACGGGGTGAGGATCACGTTCGCCGGCTTCACGTCCCGGTGCACGATGCCGTGCCCGTGCGCGGCGGCCAGCGCGGCGCACACCTCGGCGCAGACCCGCACCGCGATGCGCCAGTCCAGCGGGCCGGCGCGCAGGTGCGCGGCGAGCGTCTCGCCCTCGGCCAGTTCCATGACGATGTACGGCACCGGCCGCCCGTCCGGAAGCGTGGCGGTGCCGAAGTCGTGCACGCTGGCGACGTTCGGGTGCACCAGTCGGGCCGCCGAGCGGGCCTCGGCCCGGATGCGTTCCACCGAGCCGGCGTCGCCGTCGAGCCCGGGCGAGATCAGCTTGATCGCGACGGTCCGGTCCAGCACGCGGTCGTGTGCCCGCCAGACCTCCGACATGCCACCAAGGCCGGCTCGCTGTTCGAGCTCGTACCGCCCGCCCAGCGTCCTCATCGATCCACTCCTCGCCGTCGTCCCGTCCCCCGGGTTCCGCTACCCGGGCCCCGAGCTGTGCAAACCGCCGGGCCCGCGCCGGTGACCGGGGTAGCTTCGCGAGCGGGAGTGTCGACACCGGAACGGAGGGTGAGCGGTGGCGTCGGTGCGCGTGCGGTTCGTCGGCGGGCCGGCCGACGGCGTGGTCCGGGACCTGCCGGCCGGGCCGGACGGCGCGCCGCCGGCCCGCTGGATCCTGCGCCACCCGGACCAGCCGGTCGACGACGTGGCGGACCACCTCTACGAACGCGGCGTGCGGGCCGGTTCCGACGGCTGGATCATGAGCTTCGTGCGCACCGACCCGTTCGGCGCGACCGAGTGAGCCGGCTCAGGCCGGGCGGCGTCCGGTGGTGTCGAGGATGACCGAGGCGACCAGCTCCGGGTCGTCGTGCATCGGCACGTGCCCGCAGCCGGGCAGGTCCAGGTGCCGGGCGGTGGGCAGCCGGGTGCGGGCCAGCGCCGCCTGCCGGTGGGGCAGGATCCGGTCCCGGGTGCCCCAGGCGACGGTCACCGGGACGGTGGGCGCGCCGGCGAACGCGTAACCCCGCCCGGCCCGGGCGACGGCGCGGAACGCGCGCGCCTCGCGCAGCGCACGGGCGTCGGCGAGCGCCACGTCGAGCGCCATCCGGTTGGGTCGGGCCAGCAGCATGCCCATGGCCAGGGCCCGCAGGGCCGGCGCGGCGAACAGGTGCCGCAGCACCGGCTCGGGCAGCCGGGCCGCGTTCCGGTGCAGGGCGAGCACGGTGAGCGCCCAGCGCAGCTCGCGCGGGGTGCAGAAGCCGGCCGGCGACAGCGCGGTGGCGGACGAGACCGCGGCGGTCGCGGCCAGCTCCAGCGCGATGGCCCCGCCGAGGCTGTTGCCGGCCACGTGCGGCCGGCCCAGCCCGAGCGCGGCGAACAGCTCGACCATGCCGGTCACCAGCGCGGGCATGTCGGCGGGGAGGCCGGCGGCGGGCACCGGGGACCGGCCGAAGCCGGGCAGGTCGACGGCGATCACGTCGTGGCTCTCGGCGAGCCGGTCGAGCACCGGCAGCCAGGCGCCCCAGTGGTGACCGATGCCGTGCAGCAGCACCAGCGTCGGCCCGGCGCCGCGGCGCTCGAAGACCACCTCCACCGGCGCGCTCACCGCCGGGATCCCGGTGTGCTCGTCCCGAAGCCGCGGCCCAGCGCCCGGGTCTGTTCCTCGATCAGCGGCACGGTGACCCGGGCGGTCCGCCCGACCAGCCGGTCGGCCAGCGGGCTGACCAGCACCGAGCGGATCGCCTGCACCGCGCCCACCGCCCGTGGCACGTAGACCCGGCGGCTGCGACGTTCGATCGCCCGCACGAACGCCTCGGCACACTCGGTGACCGTGGTGGTGCGCCGCATCGGCCAGGGCAGCTTCGCCAGCGCCGACTCGAACGCCGGCAGGTCCGCCCGGGCCTCCCGGACCAGGTCGGTGTCCACCCAGGACGGATGCGCGGTGCCCACCGCGACGCCGCGGTGCGCCAACTCCAGCCGGATCGCGGTGCCGAAGTGCTCGACCCCGGCCTTCGAGGCGCAGTAGGCGGCCATCCCGGGCAGCGCGGCGAACGCCGCGGCGGAGGAGACGATCAGCAGGTAGCCACGCCGGTCGACGAGCGCCGGCACGGTGGCCGCCGCCGTGCGCATCACGCCGATCAGGTTGACCTCGACGGTGCGCACCAGCGCTTCCACGTCACCGACGGCGATGGTGCCCCGGTTGGCGACCCCGGCGTTGGCCACCACCGTGTCGATCCCGCCGAGCGCGGCGAGGGTGCCGTCGACCGCCGCGCCGAGCGCGGCCTGGTCGGTGACGTCGGCGGTGAACCAGACGTGCCCCGGACCCAGTTCGGCGGCGAGCGCGGCGAGCCGGTCGGGTTCCAGCCCGACCAGGGCGAGCCGGGCGCCCCGGGCCGCGGCGAGTCGGGCGGTGTGCGCGCCGATGCCCCGGGCCGCGCCGGTCACCAGCACCACCGAGCCGGCCAACCGGCCGGCGGGACGACGGTCGATGGGCATGGCGGCAAGTTACCACCGGGTAGCCGCCGGGGAAAGGCCCGTACGCGCGCCGTGATCGGCCACAGCTGGTACACAGGATCGGGACAGCGCCGGTACAGCGGACGCGCCCACGATGGGGAGCATGGTCATGAACGGGCAGGCCGCGCAGGGCCGCGTCGAGCTGCGCCGACCGGACGGCGAACCGGTACGGGTGCTGGTGGTCGACGACGAGCCGACCCTCACCGACCTGCTCTCGATGGCCCTGCGGTACGAGGGCTGGCAGGTGACCACCGCCGGCAACGGGATGGCGGCGATCAGCGCGGCCCGGCAGTTCCGGCCGGACGCGGTGGTGCTCGACGTGATGCTGCCCGACCTGGACGGCTTCCAGGTGCTGCGCCGCCTGCGCGAGCAGTCGCCCGAGGTGCCGGTGCTCTTCCTGACCGCCCGCGACGCCGTGGAGGAGCGGATCGCCGGGCTCACCGTCGGCGGCGACGACTACGTCACCAAGCCGTTCAGCCTGGAGGAGGTGATCGCCCGGCTGCGCGCCCTGCTGCGCCGCTCCGGGTTCGCGGTGGCCGCCCGGGAGGAGGCGATCCTCACCGTCGGCGACCTGAGCCTCGACGAGGACAGCCACGAGGTCCGCCGGGGCGACGACCTGATCACGCTCACCGCCACCGAGTTCGAGCTGCTGCGCTATCTGATGCGCAACCCGCGCCGGGTGCTCAGCAAGACGCAGATCCTGGACCGGGTCTGGAACTACGACTTCGGTGGCCAGGCCAACGTGGTCGAGCTGTACATCTCCTACCTGCGCAAGAAGATCGACGCCGGCCGGGCGCCCATGATCCACACGCTGCGTGGGGCGGGCTATGTCCTCAAGCCCGCCCCGTGACCTCGGCGGGCGGCTGCGCCGCCGGCTGGCCGGCTGGTCGCTGCGTCGCCGGTTGGTGCTCTCCGTGGTGGCGCTGCTGGCGCTGGTCAGCGTGGTCATCGGCGGGTTGACCACGGTCGCCCTGCGCCACTTCCTGATCAGACAGGTCGACAACCAGCTCACCTTCGGCGACCGCCGGCCCGGCGATTTCGCCCAGTGGGCGGGTCCCGACCGGCGCCGGCCGGATCGGTCCGGAGGGGCCGTCCCGTCGGTGCCGGAGGGTGCGCCGCCGCCACCGGGAGGTTTCCCGCCGGGCTCGATCGCGATCCGGGTACCGCCGTCCGGTGCTGCCGCCGGGCAGATCCGGACCGAGAGCGGCAGCGCCGAGACGGTGCCCGCCGCCGATCTCGCCACGCTGGCCGCGTTGCGTCCCGCCGACCGCCCCCGCACGATCGACGTCGGTGACCGGGGGGACTACCGGGCGATCGCCGTCAACTCGCCACGAGGTGACGGCGACGTGCTGGTGCTGGCCATCCCGCTGGCCCAGGTCGAGGAGACCGTCATGTGGATGGTGGTCGCGCAGGCCGGGGTGATCGGGGCCGGCCTGGTCGTCGCCGGTGGCCTCGGCGCGCTGATCGTGCGGGGCACGCTGCGCCCGCTGAACCGGGTCGCCGCCACCGCCGCCCGGGTCACCGAACTGCCGCTGGACCGGGGCGAGGTCGCCCTGTCGGTCCGCGTGCCGGCCGCCGACACCGACCCCCGCACCGAGGTCGGGCAGGTCGGCGGGGCGCTCAACCGGATGCTCGGTCACGTCGCCGCCGCGCTCGCCGCACGGCAGGCCAGCGAGGTCCGGGTACGCCAGTTCGTCGCCGACGCCAGCCACGAGCTGCGGACGCCGCTGGCGGCGATCCGGGGGTACGCCGAGGTGGCCCGGCGCGGCCGGCAGGAGGTGCCGCCGGACGTGGCGCACGCGCTGCGCCGGGTCGAGTCGGAGAGTACCCGGATGACCAGCCTCGTCGACGACCTGCTGCTGCTGGCCCGGCTGGACTCCGGCCGCCCGCTCACCGCCGAGCCGGTCGACCTCACCGCGATGGCGGTGAACGCGGTCAGCGACGCGCACGCGGCCGGCCCGGAGCACCGCTGGCAGCTCGACCTGCCGGACGAGCCGCTCGGCGTCACCGGCGACGCGCACCGGCTGCACCAGGTGCTGGCCAACCTGCTCGCCAACGCGCGGGTGCACACCCCGCCCGGCACGACGGTGACCACCCGGCTGGCGGCGGCGCCGGACGGGGTGGAGCTGAGCGTGACCGACGACGGCCCGGGCGTCCCGGCGGACCTGCAACCGGAGGTGTTCGAGCGGTTCGCCCGGGGCGACAGCTCCCGCTCCCGGGCGCACGGCAGCACCGGCCTGGGCCTGGCCATCGTCGCCGCCGTGGTGGAGGCGCACCACGGCCGGGTCGAGGTGGCCAGCCGACCCGGCCGTACCGCGTTCACGGTGTGGCTGCCGCGATCCACAGCGGACGCATAGGGCGCTCACGGGGGCGCGCCAGCGGGCCTGGCGAGGCTTGCCGGCATGGACAGAACCGAGAGCCCGCTGGCCGTTCCGCCGGCCGGCCCGCCCGCGCCCGCCGCCGGCCCGCCCGACACCGGGTCCGCCGCGAGGCCCGTACCCGAGTCGACGCCGACCCCGGTGGGCCCGCCGGCGGACGACCCGCGCTGTGCCCGCCCGGCCCTGCTGGGCCTGCTGGGCCTGCTGGCGGCCACCGGGGTGCTCTACCTGTGGGGCCTGGGCGCCTCCGGGTGGGGTAACGCGTTCTACTCGGCGGCCGCCCAGGCCGGGTCGGAGAGTTGGACGGCGTTCTTCTACGGCTCCTCGGACGCGGCCAACTCGATCACCGTGGACAAGACGCCGGCCTCGCTCTGGCTGATGGCGCTCTCGGTGCGCCTGTTCGGGCTGAGCAGCTGGTCGGTCCTGGTGCCGCAGGCGCTGCTCGGCGTCGCGTCGGTGGGCGTGCTGCACGCGACGGTGCGCCGCTGGCACGGACCGGTGGCCGGCCTGCTCGCCGGCGCGGTCCTCGCGCTGACCCCGGTGGCCACGCTGATGTTCCGGTTCAACAACCCGGACGCGCTGCTGGTGCTCCTGCTGCTGGCCGCCGCGTACGCCACGGTGCGGGCGGTGGAGACCGCGAGCACCCGGTGGATCGCGCTGGCCGGCATGCTGGTCGGCTTCGGCTTCCTCACCAAGATGCTCCAGGCGTTCCTGGTGGTCCCGGTCTTCGCCGGGGTCTACCTGCTGGCCGCGCCGACCCCTCTCGGGCGGCGGATCCGCCAGCTGCTGCTGGCCGGGCTGGCCGTGCTGGTCTCCGCCGGCTGGTGGGTGGCGATCGTGGAACTGGTGCCGGCGAGTGCCCGCCCGTACATCGGCGGCTCCCAGGGCAACAGCATCCTGGAGCTGACGCTCGGCTACAACGGCCTGGGCCGGATCACCGGCGACGAGGTGGGCAGCGTCGGCGGGGGTGGTGGCCCGTTCTCCGGGCAGGCCGGCCTGCTGCGGATGTTCGACACCGAGGTCGGCGGACAGATCTCCTGGCTGCTGCCGGCCGCGTTGATCCTGCTGGTGGCCGGCCTGTGGCTCGCCGGGCGGTCGGCGCGTACCGACCGGCGCCGGGCCGGCCTGCTGCTCTGGGGCGGCTGGCTGCTGGTCACCGGCCTGATCTTCAGCTTCATGTCCGGCATCTTCCACGCCTACTACACGGTCGCCCTGGCTCCGGCCGTCGGCGCGCTCGTCGGCATCGGGGTCACCCAGCTCCGGCGGGCCCGCACCGCGCCCGGCCGGTGGCGCGGGTACGTCGCCACGCTGGTCCTGGCCGGCGTGCTGGCGGTCACCGCCTGGTGGTCGTGGCGGCTGCTCGGTCGCAGCCCCGACTGGCACCCCTGGCTGCGCGCGGTCGTGCTGGCCGGCGGCCTCACCGCCGCCGGCCTCCTGGCCCTGCTCGACGCCCCGGTGACCAAGGGGCGCGCGTCGCGCCGGGCGGCCGGCGGTGATCCGACCTCCGTGATCGACCCGCCGCGGGGACCGAGGTGGGCCTGGTGGGCGTCGGCGGGGGTGGTGGCGCTGGGCGTCGTCGCGGGGCTGGGTGGGCCGGCGGCGTACGCGCTGGAGACCGCGGCCACCCCGCACACCGGCTCGATCCCGAGCGCCGGCCCGTACGTCGCGGGCGGCTTCGGTCGGGGCGGCTTCCCGGGTGGACGGATGCCGGGGGGCGCGGAGTTCCCCGGGGGCGGGTTCCCCGGCCCCCCGGGCAGCGCCGGCCGGGTTCCGGGCGGCACGAGCACCGGCCCGAACGCCGCGTTCCCGGGCTTCCCGGACGGCCGGCCACCGAGCCTCCCCGGCGGCCCGGACGGCGGCGCCGGCACCGGGCGGGACGGCGGCGGTGGGCGCGGGCAGCGCGGCGGTGGCATGGGCGGGCTGCTCGCCGCCCGCGAACCGAGCGCCGAGACGACCGCGCTGCTCAGGACCGACGCGGACGACTACACCTGGGTCGCGGCCACGATCGGCTCGAACAACGCCTCCGGTTACCAGCTCGCCACCGGCGAGCCGGTGATGCCGATCGGCGGCTTCAACGGCAGCGACCCGTCGCCGACGCTCGCGCAGTTCCGGCGGTACGTGGCGGACGGGCGGATCCACTGGTTCCTCGGCGGAGGCGGGTTCCGGGCCGACGGCGGCAGCAGCGCCTCGGCCGAGATCAACGCCTGGGTCGCCGAGACCTTCACCGCGACCACCGTCGACGGGGTGACCATGTACGACCTGAGCAGCGGAAAGCAGGGCTGAGCGGTGACTCTGACGCCGGAGCCCCGGGCCGCCGTGCTGGCTCGACCCGCCGCCGAGGGCGCCGTGCTGGACGTGGTGGTCCCCGTCTACAACGAGGAGGTCGACCTCGGTCCCGGCGTCCGGCGGCTGCACGCGTACCTGAGCGCGCAGTTCCCGTACCCGTTCCGGATCACGGTGGCCGACAACGCCAGCGCCGACGGCACCCTGGCGGTGGCCGAGGCGCTCGCCGCCGAGCTGCCCGAGGTGGCGGTGCTGCACCTCGCGGAGAAGGGACGCGGACGGGCGCTGCACGCCGCCTGGTCCGCCTCGCCGGCGCCGGTGCTCGCCTACCTGGACGTGGACCTCTCGACCGACCTGGCGGCGCTGCCGCCGCTCGTCGCGCCGCTGCTGTCCGGGCACTCCGACCTGGCCATCGGCACCCGGCTGGCCCGCACCAGCCGAGTGGTCCGGGGCGCCAAGCGGGAGGTGATCTCCCGGGGCTACAACCTGCTGCTGCGCGGCACGCTCGCGGTGCGCTTCTCCGACGCGCAGTGCGGGTTCAAGGCGATCCGCGCCGACGTGGCGGCCGAACTGCTGCCGCTGGTGCGGGACACCGGCTGGTTCTTCGACACCGAGTTGCTGGTGCTGGCCCAGCGGGCCGGGCTGCGGATCCACGAGGTGCCGGTGGACTGGGTGGACGACCCGGACAGCCGGGTCGACGTGGTGGCCACCGCCCTGGCCGACCTGCGCGGCATCGGGCGACTGGGCCGGGCGCTGGTCACCGGCGCGCTGCCGCTGGCCCGCCTGCGCGCCCAGCTCGGGCGGGGGCCGCTGCCGGTGCCGCCGGCGCAGGTGCCGGTCGGGCTGCCCCGCCAGCTCGTCCGCTTCGGAGCGGTGGGGGTGGCCAGCACGCTCGCGTACCTGTTGCTCTTCCTGGCGGCCCGCGGCCCGCTCGGCGCGCAACCGGCGAACCTGCTGGCGCTGCTGCTGACCGCGGTGGCCAACACGGCGGCGAACCGGCGGCTCACCTTCGGGGTGACCGGCCGGCGGCATGCCGGGCGGCACCACCTGCAGGGGCTGCTCGCGTTCGCCCTCGGCCTGGCGCTGACCAGCGGCTCGCTGGCGGTCCTGCACGCGCTCACCGTCCCGCCGCGCGCGGTCGAGCTGACCGTCCTGGTGGCGGCCAACCTGGCCGCCACCGCGCTGCGCTTCCTGCTGCTCCGCCTGGCCATGCACCACCGCCCCTGACGCCGCTCAGGTCGATCACGAGGTCGGCGACACGCCACCGCGGCTGCCGCCGACCTCATGACCGACGGCGAGGTGGCAGGGTGGGGGGATGTATCGGGAGCGGGCCGCGGTGGGCATCCGGTCGGCCGTGCGGTGGGAGAGCGTCTCGGCCGGCGACGGGGTGGTGCGGGTGCTGCCGGACGGGTGCCTGGATCTGCTCTGGTCCAGCCGGGCCGGGTTGCTGGTGGCCGGCCCGGACCGCGTCGCGCAGGTGGGTCGGTCGGTGCCGGGGGAGCGGTGGATCGGGCTGCGCCTGCCACCGGGCGTCGGGCCGGCCGTGTTCGGGGTGCCGGCCGAGGAGTTGCGGGACCGGCGGGTGCCGCTCGCCGACCTGTGGGGCCGCGCCGCCGAGAACCTGGCCGAGCGGATCGAGGCCGGTCCGCTGACCCACCGGCCGGCCGCCGGCGCGGCCGTCCTGGAGGAGGCCGCGCGGGCGCGGCTGCGGGCCGCCGGTGGGCCCGACCCGCTCGGCGCGCGCGTGGCCGCCCGGCTGGCCGCCGGGGCGACGGTGGCCGCGACCGCCGCCGAGGTCGGCCTCGGCGCGCGGGCCCTGCACCGGCGCAGCCGGCTCCTCTTCGGGTACGGCCCGAAGACGCTCGCCCGCATCCTGCGCATGGGCCGCGCGCTCGATCTGGCCCGCGGTGGCGTGCCGCTCGCCGAGGTCGCGGCGCGCACCGGGTACGCCGACCAGGCCCACCTCACCCGCGACGTGCGTGAGCTGGCCGGGGTGCCGCCGACCCGGCTGCTCACCCCGTCCACCGGTTGACCGCGAGCGGCGCAGCCCGGCCCGCCCCGCGCCGGCCGCCTGACCCGTGCCCGGCGGTGGTGGCGTAGCCGGCCGGACGGCCGGGTGGCGGTCAGCCGGCCGGCAGCGGCGCGAACAGGTCCACGCCGTTGCCGGCCGGGTCGTGCAGGACCGCGTAGCGCTGGCCCCAGAAGGCGTCCCACGGGGGCAACTCCCCGTGGTGCCCGGCGGCGGTCAGCTCCGCGTACCAGCGGTCCACCTCGGCCGGGTCGGCGCAGCGGAAGGCCAGGTTCATCCGCGGGCTGCCGGCGGGCGGGGTGAAGCGCGGATGGAAGCCACGGACCGTGTCGACGGTGTCGAAGGCCAGCCGCACCCCGTTGGGCAGGGCGACCTCCACGTGGGGTTCCGTCTCGGCGCCGGGTGGGACAGGCAGCCCCAGGCGGCGGTAGAAGTCGAGGGTCCGGGCCATGTCGGTGACGACCGTCCCGACGAGATCGAACTGCGGTGTCATGCCCGCCAGGCTAGGCGCGCCCCGGCCCGCGCGTCTTGAACGGATCGGACGCGCGAGAGTCACCGGTGTGCCCGCGCGGTATCCGGTCGACAGCGTACGGTAGGGGACGAGTCCGGCTTTGAGCAATAAAGCTCGCATACCGGGCTGTACCGATGACCGGCGAAGAAAGGGAAGCAGCCGTGATGCACCTGGCCTACCTGGATGCGGGATCCGGCAGTCTCATCGTGCAGGCGGTGGTCGGCGGGGTGGCCGGAGTGGCCGTGGCCGCCAAGCTCTACTGGCGCCGACTGGTGAGCCGGTTCCGTCGCCAGCCCACCGACCAGGGCTGACGGCGTGACGATCCCCGACACCGGCGTCCGCGTCGAACCCGGTTCCTTCCGGGACCCCGGCAACCGGGTCTTCCACCGCGGTCAGGAGGTGCTGCGCGGGCTCGACGAGCGGTCCGCCCGCGACTGGCGGGCGCTGGCCGCCAGCGACCTCTTCCGTGACCTCACCGCCGCCGGGCACCTGGTCGGCACCGAGGAGCTGACCCCCACCCCGGTCGACGCCCCCTGGGCCGCGGTGCTGCGACACGATCGCATCCCGTTCGTCTCGCACCCCTACGAGTGGTCGTACGCGATGCTGCGCGACGCCGCGCTGCTGCACCTGGACGTGCTGCGCGCCGCGCTGGAGGCCGGCTTCACCACCAAGGACGGCTCCGCCTACAACGTGCAGTGGCGCGGCGCCCACCCGGTGTTCATCGACGTCGGCTCGTTCGAGGCGCTGCGCGAGGGCGAACCGTGGGCCGGCTACCGGCAGTTCTGCCAGACGTTCCTCTATCCGCTCCTGATCCAGGCCCACCTCGGGCTGGACTTCCAGCCGTTCCTGCGGGCCCGCGTCGACGGCGTGGAGGCGGACCAGATGCGGCGGCTGTTCGCCGGCGCCCGCCGCTGGCGCGCCGGCGTGCCCACCCACGTGCACCTGCACGGCGCCATGCAGGCGCGCAACTCCGGCGCCAGCACCAGCGACGTCCGCGCCCAGCTGCGCGCCGCCGGGTTCTCCCGCGAGCTGGCGCTGGCCACGGTGCGGGGACTGACCCGGCTGGTGCGCCGCCTCGACCACCGGCCCGGCGACAGCCACTGGTCGGACTACCAGCGCACCTGCGCCTACTCGGTGCCCGACCGGCAGGCCAAGGAGGACTTCGTCGACCGGGCGATGGCCGCCGCCGGCCCCGGCTCGGCGCTGGACCTGGGCGCCAACGACGGCCGGTACGCCCGCATCGCGGCCCGGCACGCCGCGCACGTGGTCGCCGTCGAGCAGGACCCGGCCGTGGTCGACGCGTTCTACCGCGCGCTGCGCGACGAGGGGGAGCGGCGGATCCTGCCGCTGGTGATGGACCTGGCCGACCCGTCGCCCGGCGGCGGCTGGCGGGGTGTCGAGCGGGCCGCGTTCGCCGACCGGGCGCGCGGCGACGCGGTGCTCGCCCTGGCCGTCGTGCACCACCTGGCCATCGGCCGGAACGTGCCGTTGCCCGAGGTGCTCGACCAGCTCGTCGGTCTCACCGAGCCCGGCGGCAGCCTGGTGGTGGAGTTCGTCCACCCGGACGATCCGATGGCCCGCCGGCTGCTCGCCAACAAGCCCGACGGGCTCTTCCCCGACTACCAGCGGGACGCGTTCGAGGCGCTGCTGGCCCGACGCGGCCGGGTGGTGGACCGCGCCGAGCTGCCGTCCGGCACCCGCACGCTCTACCAGGTGGTGGTGGGTGGCTGAGGGCACCCTCGCGCCGCCCCGGGAACAGCCGGCCCACGCCGACGCACCCCGGCGGCGCGGCACCTGGCGAGCCGAGGCGGCGCGGCTGGCCGAGGTGGTGGCGCTGGTCGGCCTGGTGGTCACCCAGCCGCTGCTGGACGTGCTCGGCCGCAGCCCCGACTTCTTCCTGTTCCACCGGGCCTCCCGGGGCGACGTGCTGCTCCTGGTCGCCCTGATCGCGTTGGCGCCCACGCTGCCGTTCGCGGCGCTCGGCGCGCTCGCCCTGCTCGGCGGCCGGATCACCCGGCTCGCGGTGCACACCGTGCTGGTCGGGCTGCTGCTCGCCGCGCTCGCGGTGCAGGTGGGCCGGCACCTCACGCCGCTTCGGGGCGTACCGCTGCTGCTGGCGGCCGGCGTGGCGGGTGCCGCCGCGGCGGCCGCGCACCGGCGGTGGCGGGCGCTGCGGCGGGTGCTGCGGGTCGCGGCGGTCGGCCCGGTGGTGTTCGTCGGGCTGTTCCTGTTCACGTCGCCGGCCTCGGCGGTGGTGCTGCCCCGCGGCGACGGCGGCGCGGCCGGCGTGGCCGGGGCGGGCGCGCACCCGCCGGTGGTCATGATCGTGCTCGACGAGTTGCCGCTGGTATCCCTGCTCGGCCCGGACGGGCGGATCGACGCCACCCGCTACCCGAACTTCGCCGCGCTGGCCGGCGGCTCGACCTGGTACCGCAACGCCACCGGGGTCAGCGGCTGGACGCCCTACGCGTTGCCCGCGATGCTCAGTGGCCGCTACCCGGAACGGGCCGTGGCTCCGCACTACTCGCAGTACCCGGACAACCTGTTCACCGCGCTCGGCGGCCTCTACCAGATCAAGGCCGAGGAGAGCATCACCCGGCTCTGCCCACCCAGCCGTTGCGAGCAGGCGACCAGCCCGCAGCAGGGGATCGGGGTGCTGACCCGGGAGAGCGGCAAGCTGCTGCGCCAGCTCGTCGCGCCGGTGGACAGCCGGGTCGACCCGGAGGACTCCTACCGCGAACAGACCGCGGCCGAGGCCGGGCTGGACGCCGCCGAGCCGGTGCCCGACGATCCCAAGTTCCGCTGGGACACCCTCGACGACAACCAGCTCGCCCGGTTCACCTCGTTCCTCGCCGGGCTGCGCCCCGCCGCCCGGCCCACGCTGCACTTCCTGCACCTGCTGATGCCGCACTCGCCGTGGGCGTACCTGCCGTCCGGGGCGCACTACGACGCGCCGGAGGACCTGCCCAACGACGGCGCCGGCCGGGTGGACCTGGCCCGCGCCCGGCACCTGGCCCAGCTCGGCTACACCGACCGGTTGATCGGCGAGACGCTGCGCACGCTGCGCGCCACCGGCCTCTACGACAAGGCGTTGGTGCTGGTCACCGCCGACCACGGGGTGAGCTTCCGGCAGGACTGGCAGGGGCGGGGGATGGGCGCCATCGAGCACGCCGCCGACCAGGTGGCCTGGGTGCCGATGTTCGTCAAGGAGCCCGGCCAGCACGCCGGCCGGGTCGACGACCGCAACTGGGAGCACGTCGACCTGCTGCCCACCATCGCCGACGAGACCCACGTGCGGGTGCCGTGGCGGCTCGACGGCGTCTCGGCGAAGGCCGCCCCGCGCCAGCGCGCCGACAAGCGCTTCTACGACCGGCCCGGGCAGCCGGTGACGATCACCGGCGGGCCGCCCGCGCCGGTGCCGCTGCCCCCCGCCGACCGGCTGGTCGGCACCCGGGTCGGCGCGGTGCCCGCCGGCGGCGCCGCCACCGTGGCGAACCGGGCGGCGTTCGACGCGGTCGACCCGAGGCGCGGGCTGCCGGCGCTGGTCTGGGGGACCGTGCCCGCCTCGGTGCCGGACGGCACCCGGCTCGCGGTCGCGGTCAACGGCACGGTCGGCGCGGTGGTGCCGGTGGTGCCACCGGACGCCGGCGGGCGGCGGTTCGCCGCGTTCCTCCCCGACGACCGGCTCTTCGCCGCCGGGGCCAACCGCCTCGACGTCTACCGGATCGAGGCCGGCGGGGCGCTGCGGCGGCTCCACCTGTCCTGATCCGCGCTCCCACCCGGTTTCCGACCCAGCAAGTCGGGAATGAGGTGACGCATACCTCACCCCCAAACCATGGCGAGCGTTGTCCACCGCACCGTGATTACGGTAGAAGCGAAGGCAATTCAACGAAGATCTTGCCGGCGAAGCGAGGAACAGATGACGGAAGTCAAGCTCGACCACCCCGGTGGACAGCTGTCGATGCCGGTGCAGTCCGCGGTCGAGGGCCCCGCCGGGATCGGCGTGAGCAAGCTGCTCAAGGAAACCGGGATGACCACGTACGACCCCGGTTTCGTCAACACCGCGTCCTGCTCGTCCGCGATCACCTACATCGACGGTGACGCGGGCATCCTGCGGTACCGCGGCTACCCCATCGACCAGCTGGCCGAGAAGTCCTCCTTCCTGGAGGTCTCCTACCTGCTGATCTACGGTGAGCTGCCGACCCAGACTGAGCTCACCGAGTTCAGCGAGCGGATCCGGCGGCACTCGCTGCTGCACGAGGAGATGCGCCGCTTCTTCGACGGCTTCCCGCGCGAGGCGCACCCGATGGCCGTGCTCTCCTCGGCCGTCAGCGCCATCTCCACCTTCTACCAGGACAGCCTGGACCCGTTCGACTCCGACCACGTGGAGATGTCCACGGTGCGGCTGATGGCGAAGGTCCCCACCATCGCCTCGTACGCCTACAAGAAGTCGATCGGCCAGCCGCTGCTCTACCCGGACAACTCGCTCGGCTACGTCGAGAACTTCCTGCGGATGACCTTCGGCGTCCCCGCCGAGCAGTACGAGGTCGACCCGGTCGTCGCCCGGGTGCTGGACATGCTGTTCATCCTGCACGCCGACCACGAGCAGAACTGCTCCACCTCGACCGTGCGGCTGGTCGGCTCCAGCAACGCCAACCTGTTCGCCTCGGTCTCGGCCGGCGTGAACGCGCTGTTCGGCCCGCTGCACGGCGGCGCCAACCAGGCCGTCCTGGAGATGCTCCAGAAGATCCAGGCCGACGGCGGCGACGTCCGCACCTTCGTGCGGAAGGTGAAGGACAAGCAGGACGGCGTGAAGCTGATGGGCTTCGGCCACCGGGTCTACAAGAACTACGACCCGCGTGCCGCGATCGTGAAGAAGGCCGCCCAGGACGTGCTCGGCCGGATGGCCAAGCCGGACCCGCTGCTCGACCTCGCGATGCAGCTCGAGGAGATCGCGCTCGCCGACGACTTCTTCGTCTCCCGCCGGCTCTACCCGAACGTGGACTTCTACACCGGCCTGATCTACAAGGCCATGGGCTTCCCGACCAAGATGTTCACGGTGCTGTTCGCGCTGGGCCGGCTGCCCGGCTGGATCGCCCAGTGGCGCGAGATGATCAACGACCCGGAGACCAAGATCGGCCGCCCGCGGCAGATCTACACCGGCGCCCCCGAGCGCGACTACCTCCCCGCCACCCAGCGCTGAGGTGCAAGGAGGGGCCCCCTGTTAACGCCTGCGGTATAGGCGGGGCCCCTTCTTAACAACGACGTACGCGAAAGGCCGCCGACCCGAGTTCGGGTCGGCGGCCTTTCGCGATGCGCCGGGGGCGGGGGTGTTAAGCGGGGGCCCCTGCTATGCCGCAGGCGTTAACAGGGGGCCCCTCCTTTCACCTGAGGCCGGCGGCGGTGAGGAGGTTGCCGGTGGGGAGGGTGGGCAGGGTGTGGCCGCTTGCCATCCGCTGCTCGGCGCGGGCCGCGGTGAACGCCGGGTCGCCCGCGATGGCGGCGGCGTACGCGGCGGCCGTGCGGGAAGCGATCGCCGACCAGCCGTACTTCTCGTGCACCAGGGCGCGGGCGCGGCGGGCCATGGCGCGGGCCCGGTCGGTGTCGGCGAGCACCGCGTGCACCGCCTCGGCGAGCCCGTCCGGGTCGTGCGGCGCGAACGTCATCCCGGTCACGCCCGGCTCGACGATCTCGGCCAGCCCGCCGGTACGCGACACCGCCAGCGGCGCGCCCGCGGCGGCACCCTCCAGCGCGACCATGCCGAACGGCTCGTAGATGCTGGGCACCGCGAAGCAGTCCGAGGCGGCCATCACGGCGGGCAGGTCGGTGCCGCCGAGGAAGCCGGGCATGCTGACCGTGCCGCCCAGCCCGAGCCGGTGCGCCTCGGCCTCCAACTCGGCCCGGTACGGCCCGTCGCCGACGATCACCGCGCGCAGCCCGGGGTGCCGCTCGCGCAGCCGGGGCAGCCCGGCCAGCAGGTGCTGCACGCCCTTCTCGTAGACCAGTCGGCCGGCGAACGTGACCAGCGGACCGTCGGCCGCGAAGCGGGCCCGGGCGGTGGCGACCGCCGAGGCGGGCACCCGCCAGCGGTGCGGCTCCACGCCGTTGGGGACCACGTCGACCCGGGAGGCGTCCACGCCGAACAGCGCGCCCACCTCGTCGCGCATGTAGCCGGAGCAGACGATGACCCGGCCCGACTCGCCGGCCAGCCAGTGTTCGACGCCGTGGATGGTGCGGTTCATCTCCTCCGGCAGCCAGCCCTGGTGCCGGCCGGCCTCGGTGGCGTGGACGGTGGTCACCAGCGGCACGTCCAGGTGTTCGCGCAGCGTCATCGCGGTGTGCGCGACCAGCCAGTCGTGGGCGTGGATGACGTCGTAGCCGCCGGTCTGGGCGGCGCGCAGCGCGGCCCGGGTGAGCGTGTGGTTGAACGCCATGGTCCAGGCCAGCAGCGAGCCGGTGGCGAGCGGGAAGGTGACCGGGTCCTCGGCGGCGCGGACGATCCGCACGCCGTCGGCGTACTCCTCCAGCGGCGCGCCCTCGGCGTGCCGGGTGACCACGGTGACCTCGTGCCCGGCGGCGGCCAGCGCGACGGAGAGCGCGTGCACGTGGCGGCCGAGGCCACCGACGAGCACCGGCGGGTACTCCCACGACAGCATCAGGATGCGCCGGCTGCGGGACGCCGCGCCGGCCGGCCCCGGCGGGGTCGGGCGGGAGGTGAGGGTGGGCCGGTGGAGCCGGTCCGTCGCGGTGGCGGTCTGCGCGCCGACCCGCAGAGAGGTCACGTCGATCTCCGTCCATGCATGGGGGGACACGCCGGCATCGGTGGCGGCGGGAGCAGCGGTGAGGGTGGCCGAACGGCCGGGGCGGACCCACGCGGGCGCGCGTCCGCGCTCCAGGAAAGTGCATCGGGCGCGGGGGCGCATCTCGAAAAGGACGATCGTGACGGACGACACCCGCGCTTTCGGGTTACCGTCCGAACGGATGGATTGGCGGCGGTGGCGCCGGGGCATCAACGGCGTGCGCGCCGGCCGCCCGTCCGGCGCGCTCACGATCATGGGCCCGAAGGAGCGACATGCAGGTCTGGCCGGGCGACAGCTACCCCCTCGGCGCCACCTACGACGGGATGGGCACCAACTTCGCGATCTTCTCCGAGGTGGCGGAACGGGTCGAGCTCTGCCTCTTCGACGAGTGGGACATCGGCACCGAGCGCCGGGTGGAGCTGCGTGAGGTCGACGCGTACGTCTGGCACGCCTACATCCCCGGCGTGGAGCCCGGCCAGCGCTACGGCTTCCGGGTGCACGGGCCGTGGGACCCGGCCAACGGGGTGCGCTGCAACCCGCACAAGTTGCTGCTCGACCCGTACGCGAAGGCGGTCGACGGCGAGGTCTCCTGGGACCCGGCGGTCTACGACTACGAGGTGGGCGGCGACCCGGACCGGATGAACACCGCCGACTCGGCGTCGTTCATGCCGAAGTCGGTGGTGGTGAACCCGTACTTCGACTGGGGCAACGACAAGCCGCCGCGCACGCCCTACCACCACTCGGTGATCTACGAGGCGCACGTGCGGGGGCTGACCATGCGGCACCCGGACATCCCGGAGGAGCTGCGCGGCACGTACGCGGGGATCGCCTCACCGGTGATGATCGAGCACTTCCGGCGGCTCGGGGTGACCGCCGTCGAGTTGATGCCGGTGCACGAGTTCGTGCACGACCACCGCCTGGCCGACCTGGCGCTGCGCAACTACTGGGGCTACAACACGATCGGCTTCTTCGCCCCGCACCACAGCTACTCGGCGCTGGGCCGGCTCGGCCAGCAGGTGCAGGAGTTCCGGGGCATGGTCAAGGCGCTGCACGCCGCCGGCATCGAGGTCATCCTCGACGTGGTCTACAACCACACCGCCGAGGGCAACCACCTCGGCCCGTCGCTGAGCTTCAAGGGCATCGACACGCCGAGCTACTACCGGTTGTCGGAGGAGGACCGGCGCTACTTCGTCGACTACACCGGCACCGGCAACAGCCTCAACGTGCGCAGCCCGCACTCGCTGCAACTGATCATGGATTCGCTGCGCTACTGGGTCACCGAGATGCACGTCGACGGCTTTCGCTTCGACCTGGCCGCCACGCTGGCCCGCGAGTTCTACGAGGTGGACCGCCTCTCCACGTTCTTCGAGGTGGTGCAGCAGGACCCGGTGGTGGGCCGGGTCAAGCTGATCGCCGAGCCGTGGGACGTCGGCCCCGGCGGCTACCAGGTGGGCAACTTCCCGCCGCAGTGGACCGAGTGGAACGGAAAATACCGCGACACCGTGCGCGACTTCTGGCGCGGCGAGCCGGCCACGCTCGCCGAGTTCGCGTCCCGCATCTCCGGCTCCGCCGACCTCTACCAGGACGACGGCCGCCGCCCGTTCCACAGCATCAACTTCGTCACCTGCCACGACGGCTTCACGCTCACCGACCTGGTCTCCTACAACGACAAGCACAACGAGGCCAACGGCGAGGAGAACCGGGACGGCGAGAGCCACAACCGGTCCTGGAACTGCGGCGTCGAGGGCGACACCGAGGACGCCGGGGTGTTGGCGCTGCGCGCCCGGCAGCGGCGCAACTTCCTGGCCACGCTGATCCTGTCCCAGGGCGTGCCGATGCTCGGGCACGGCGACGAGCTGGGCCGCACCCAGCGCGGCAACAACAACGCCTACTGCCAGGACAGCGAGCTGGCCTGGGTGGACTGGGGACGCGCCGACGACGAGCTGCTCGGGTTCGTACGCCGGCTCACCGACTTCCGCAACCGGCACCAGGTGTTCCGCCGCCGGCGGTTCTTCACCGGGCTGCCGGTCGGTGGCCGGGCCGCCGGCTCCGGCCTGCCCGACCTGGCCTGGTACACCCCCGACGGCCGGGAGATGACCGGCGAGGACTGGGGCAACGACTTCGGCCGCTCGGTGGCCCTGTTCGTCAACGGCGACGGCATCGGTGAGCGCGGCCAGTACGGCCAGCGCCACCGGGACAGCTCCTTCCTGCTGCTGTTCAACGCGCACGACGCGGCGTTGGACTTCACGCTGCCCGGCGAGGAGTTCGGCCCCCGGTGGGAGCTGGTGATCAGCACCGCGGAACCGGATCCGGAGAAGACGACACTGGTGGAGGCGGGTGGCACGGTCTGCGTACCGGATCGCTCGCTGCTGGTCCTGGAGAGGACGCCCTGACCATGCCGGACACCCCCCGTTCGACCTACCGGGTGCAGGTGCGACCCGGCTTCGACCTGGACGCCACCGCCGAGCTGACCGACTACCTGGCCGCGCTCGGCGTCACCCACCTCTACACCGCGCCGCTGCTCACCGCCACCCCCGGCTCGTCGCACGGTTACGACGTGGTCGACCACCGGGCGGTCAACCCGGAGCTGGGCGGCGAGGCGGCCCGGCAGCGGCTGGTCCGGGCGCTGCGCGCGGCCGGGCTGGGCCTGGTCGTCGACATCGTGCCGAACCACGCCGGGGTGGCCCGGCCGGCGGCCAACCCGGCCTGGTGGGACGTGCTGCGGCGGGGCCGCGACTCGGCGTACGCGGGCTGGTTCGACATCGACTGGGACCGCGGCCGGCTGCTGCTGCCGGTGCTCGCCGACGCCCCCGAGGCGCTCGACGACCTCAAGCTGGTCGACGGCGAGCTGCGCTACCACGAGCACCGCTTCCCGGTCGCCGACGGCACCGGCGACGGGAGCCCGCGGCAGGTGCACGACCGGCAGCACTACGAGCTGGTGAACTGGCGGCGCGGCGACACCGAGCTGACGTACCGTCGCTTCTTCGCCGTCTCCGACCTGGCCGGGCTGCGGGTGGAGGACCCGGCGGTCTTCGACGCCACCCACGCGGAGATCCTGCGCTGGGTCGACGCCGGCGACGTCGACGGCATCCGGGTGGACCACCCGGACGGGCTGCGCGACCCGGCCGGCTACCTGGCCCGGTTGCGCGCCGCCGCGCCGGGACGCTGGCTGGTGGTGGAGAAGATCCTGGAGTACGGCGAGGACCTGCCGGACTGGCCGGTCGACGGCACCACCGGCTACGACGCGCTGGCGGCGGTCAGCGGCCTGTTCGTGGATCCGGACGCCGAGCCGGACCTCACCGCGCTCGACGGCCGGGTCACCGGCCGGCACACCTCCTGGGAGGACCTGACCCACGCCACCAAGCTGGAGGCCGCCACCCGGCTGCTCGCCGCCGAGCTGACCCGCCTCGCCGCGCTCGTGCCGGAGCTGCCCGGCGAGCAGGTCCGCGCCGCGCTGGCCGAGCTGGCCGCCTGCTTCCCGGTCTACCGCGGCTACCCGCCCGAGGGGGCCAGGCACCTGGCCGCCGCGCGCAGCGAGGCCGGCCGGCGCCGCCCCGACCTGACCGGCGTGCTCGACCGGGTCACCGCCCGGCTGCGCGACCCCGGCCACGAGTTGGCCGCCCGGTTCCCGCAACTGACCGGCGCGGTGATGGCCAAGGGCGTGGAGGACACCGCCTACTACCGGTGGAGCCGGTTCGTCGCGCTCAACGAGGTGGGCGGCAGCCCGGCCCACTTCGGCGTGCCGCCGGCCGAGCTGCACCGCTTCGCCACCGCCCGGCACGTGCGCTGGCCGGCGAGCATGACCACGCTCTCCACCCACGACACCAAGCGCGGCGAGGACGTCCGGGCCCGCCTCGCCGTGCTCAGCGAGATTCCCGGGCGCTGGGCCGAGCGGGTCGGCGACTGGATGTCGCGGGCGCCGCTGGCCGACCCCGCGCTGGCCCACCTGCTCTGGCAGACCGCCGTCGGGGCCTGGCCGCTCGACCGCGACCGCTTGCACGGGTACGCCGAGAAGGCCGCCCGGGAGGCCTCGGTGAGCACCAGCTGGGCCGACCCCGACCCGGCCTTCGAGCACGAGCTGCACGCCCTAGTCGACCGGATGTACGACGACCCGGAGCTGCGCGCCCAGCTCACCGCGTTCGCCGCCGAGATCACGCCGGCCGGCTGGTCCAACGCGCTCGGGCAGAAGCTGGTCCAGCTCGCCATGCCCGGGGTGCCGGACACCTACCAGGGCACCGAGCTGTGGGAGAACTCGCTCGTCGACCCGGACAACCGCCGCCCGGTCGACTTCGCCGTACGCCGGGATCTGCTGGCCCGGCTCGACGCCGGCTGGCAGCCGACGGTGGCCGCGGACGGCGCGGCCAAGCTGCTGGTGGTCTCCCGGACGCTGCGGTTGCGCCGCGACCGCCCGGAGCTGTTCGGTGGTTACCGGCCGGTGCCGGCGCACGGCCCGGCCGGCGCGCACGCGGTGGCGTTCGACCGGGGTGGGGCGGTCGCGGTGGCGACCCGGTTGCCGCTGCGTCTCGCCCGCGACGGCGGCTGGCGGGACACGACCCTGTCACTTCCCGTTCATCGGATGACCGACCTGTTCACCGGTCGGGCCTACAGTGGTGCCGAGCTGCTCCTGGATGATCTGCTGAGCACCTATCCCGTCGCCCTCCTCGCACCCACCGACCCTGTGGAGGCCGCCGCATGACCGAGTTCACCGTGTGGGCGCCCGCGGCCACCCGGATGCGGCTGCGCCTGCCCGGCGTCGCCGACCACGACATGCGTTCCGGTCGGGACGGCTGGTGGCGGGTCGAGGCGCCCGACGCCGGGCCGGGCACCGACTACGCGTTCGTTATCGACGACGACGAGCAGGCGCTGCCCGACCCCCGCTCGGCCTGGCAGCCTGCCGGGGTGCACGGCCCCAGCCGGGTCTACGACCACGCGGCGTTCGCCTGGACCGACACCACCTGGACCGGCCGGCAACTGCCCGGCAGCGTCCTCTACGAGCTGCACGTCGGCACGTTCACCCCGCAGGGCACGTTCGACGCGGCGATCGCCAAGCTCGACCACCTGGTGGAGCTCGGCGTCGACCTGGTCGAGCTGCTGCCGGTCAACGCGTTCAACGGCGAGCACAACTGGGGCTACGACGGGGTCTGCTGGTATGCGCCGCACGAACCCTACGGCGGGCCGGACGGGCTGAAACGGTTCGTGGACGCCGCCCACGGCAAGGGGCTGGGGGTGATCCTCGACGTCGTCTACAACCATTTCGGGCCCTCCGGGGCCTACGCGCCGCGGTTCGCGCCCTACCTGGCCGAGCAGAGCAACACCTGGGGCCGCACGGTAAACCTGGACGGCCCGCACTCCGACGGGGTCCGTCGCTACATCGTCGACAGCGTGCTCGGCTGGCTGCGCGACTACCACGTCGACGGGCTGCGCCTGGACGCCGTGCACGCCATGCCGGACGGCCGCGCCACCCACTGGCTGGAGGAGGTGGCGGTCGAGGTCGAGTCGCTGTCGACCGCCCTGGGCCGGCCGCTGTCGCTGATCGCCGAGTCCGACCTGAACGACCCGACGTTGATCACCTCCCGGGAGGCCGGCGGCTACGGCCTGCACGCCCAGTGGAACGACGACGCCCACCACGCGCTGCACACGCTGCTCACCGGCGAGCGGCAGGGCTACTACGGCGACTTCGGCTCGCTGGAGTGCCTCACCGACGTGCTGACCGGCGCGTTCTTCCACGCGGGCACCTGGTCCAGCTTCCGTAACCGCGGCCACGGCCGGCCGGTGGACCGCCGGCGCACCCCCGGCCACCGGTTCGTGGCCTACCTCCAGAACCACGACCAGATCGGCAACCGGGCCACCGGCGACCGGATCTCCGCCACGCTCTCGGCCGGGATGCTGCGGGTCGGCGCCACGCTGCTGCTGACCGCGCCGTTCACCCCGATGCTGTTCATGGGGGAGGAGTGGGCCGCCACCACGCCGTGGCAGTTCTTCACCAGCCACCCGGAGCCGGAACTGGCCGTCGCGGTCGCGACCGGCCGCCGGCGGGAGTTCGCCGCGCACGGCTGGGCCACCGACGACGTGCCCGACCCGCAGGACCCGCAGACCTTCCTGCGGTCCCGGCTCGACTGGGCGGAGCTGGACAAACCCGAACACCGCGAGATGTACGAGTTCCACCGCCGGCTGATCGCGCTGCGCAAGTCGCGCCCCGACCTGTCGGACCCCCGGCTGCACCGGGTCGAGGTGCGCCACGGCGACCAGTTCCTGGTGGTACGGCGTGGCGACACGCTGGTGGTGGCCAACCTGGCCGAGCGACCGCAGCGGGTCAACCTGCCCGGGGTGGTGCGCCGGGTGCTGCTGGCGACCGCCGAGGGGGCCACGGTGATGCGCGACGGGATCGAGCTTCCGGCGGAGAGCGCGGCGATCGTCGCGCTCTGAGCGCTCGCAGCGGCGCGGTTGGAACAACCATGGCTGCGCGGCCGCTGCACCCGGAGGACCGGCCCGACGGCCCGGAGGCGCAGGTGTTGCTGGCGGACGGCCGCGCCGCGACGAGTTCCTGGGGTCGATCACTCGCCGGTGGCGCCACTCGGCTACTGCGGTGGTATGCCGTGGGAGAGGTATGCCGGGGTGTGCCGAGCGCGAGCGGTCAACGCCGCCTGGACGCGTGGAGCGACGTTGTCGGGAAGGTAGCCCTCGGCCTCGTCGGGGGAGAAGAAGGCAACATCTTCAAGTTCCTGGCTTGGCAGGGAAATGCCATCCGTGCTCGCCCGACGGCCGCAGTCGAACGTGAAACTGATGATCGCGCGCGGTCGGCTGCCGCTGGGAGGCGCCCAGTCCACGACGAGCAGGTCACCGACCGGCAGGGTAAAGCCCAGTTCCTCGCGCATTTCTCGGGCGCATGCCTGGTGCGGATATTCGCTTTCCTCGACGTAACCGCCCGGGAAGGCCCAGTGGTCGCGGTAGGTGGGCTTGACGAGGAGAACCCTGCCGGCCGGATCGGTGATGAGGGCGGCTGCGGCGGCGTGAAACGCGGGCAGAGCGGCGTACCAGATGGCGGGGTCCGTCCAGGTCACACCGATGACCGTAGCCGAAGGGCATCGATGTGGCGGGGCGCTATTGCGGCGGGGAGGCGTTGATGGTCAGAAGCACTTCCTCGACCTCGGGGACTGTCCGATGCCGGCCCAAGGAGCGGGCGAGTTCTCGAACCCGGCGTGTCACGCGAACGGAATGGATGTCTCGCGCATGGTGCGCAAGCTCGCGGCCCCAGCTGCAAGCGGCGTCGAGGTCTCCCGCGCGGACATGGGTGGTGGCGATGAGCGCGGTGTGCAGTGCGCGAGTCCGGGTGTTCTGCGGGGCGAGGGCGATCGCGTCCGGTGCATGCCGCAGCGCCTGCCGGTAGAGCTGAAGGTCGCCCAGGCACCCGAGCGCGGCGCCAGCGAAGTGGGCCGGGGTGAAGTATCCCACCCATCGGGGTTCGCCGGCTGAGTGCGAGCGATCAACTGCGCGTTCGGCTCGACCGAGCGCATTTTGGCAGGCACGCTTTTCTCCCGATCGACCGTACGCGCTGGCCGCCGTCGTATAGAGGCGGGCGCGCACGGTGGCAGGTGCTCGACCGGCACCATCGATCGCTGCCTCGGCCAGTCTGGCGGCGTCCTGTGCATGGCCGAGATACATGGCCTGAGTGGCGAGGTTGGCAAGCAGGTGGGCACCGAGCAGCCGGTCGTCGGTGGCCTTGGCAAGCCGTAGCGCGATGATCAGGTGATGCTGAGCGATGGCGTGATCGCCGGCGTCGTAGCACATGAACGCGAGCTGGCCGGAGAGCGTCGCGACCGCCCGCATGAAGTCGTGCCCGACCGCGTCGGTATAGGTGCCTCCCAACATGGGGGTGACCTGGCGCACGAGGAGATCGGCCATGAGTGCCCGGGCCTGGTGGGAACCGCCGCCATGACGACGATCAAGATCAAGGAAGTGGTCGGCGAGTACGTGCAGCGTCTCAACGTCGGCGGTCGTGACGGGCTGGCGGCCCGTGCTGGCGACCGTCTTGTCGGGCAAGTCGTACCGCCAGGCGATCGCGGCCTGGAGGGCGGTACCGCCCTCGACCTCCTCGCCGGGTCGGGAATTGGGCCGCGTGGCGAGAATTGCCCAGAGTCGCTGCGCCGCATCGATCGCGGACCGGGCAGACGTCGGGTAGGCGCTGTTCAGGGCTGGCGTGGCGTCGGCGAATCCAAGCTCCCTGACGGCGACGGGCCGGCCGAGTTTCCGGGCGATCGTGCCGGCCATCACCTCTTGGACAAGGTCGCTCGGGCGACGCCCGCGCAGCCACCAGTAGACGCTGGCGGCGTCGTAGCGCCAAGTGCCGTACCGGCGACCGGCATGGTTGAGCTGGCGGGCCAAGGCTCCGTGGGCATTGCGGTAACCGGCGGCATGCAGCAGCGCTTCGAGTGCCGCATTGGTGACCGGCCGCACCATAGGTGTACCTCCAGGAATCAAGCAACTACCACAGGTGACCAACCTATGGGTTGATACCGTCGCTGTCGGTCCCGCGCAACCGTGCGCAACCTTGTGCCCGGGTAGCGCAACGCCGCCCATCGCACACCATCTGGTCCGCGTTCTGGTAGTCGACTTCGCTGGCGTTGGATGCGACGGCCGCCGACTTTCGTGAGGTCTCCGTCGCCTGTCGACGGAGGTGGCAATGCGAGGTCGAGGTGAGGAACAGCCGAGCCGGGGTGAGCAGATCCAGGCGGCCGAACGGGAGGCCGCGAAGCGGCGGCTGCTGGAGCAGGCCGAGGCGGAGCGCGTACCTATCGAGGACACCACCCGGGCCGTGCCGGACCGGCGGTGGCGGCGTGACCGGTGAGCCGATCGGCCGGCGGGTCGCCCGGTGGCGGGTGCGCCGCCGGCTGACCCAGCAGATGCTCGCCGACCGGCTCGGCAAGTCGAAGAGCTGGGTGGACAAGGTCGAGCGGGGGGTGCGTGGACTGGACCGTTACTCGGTGATCCAGGACATCGCCGACGTGCTGCGGGTCGAGCCGTCGGTCCTGCTCGGCGAGCGGTTCCCGCCGTCGGTGGGCACGTTGGACGGGGTCGACGAGGTTCGGGCGGCTCTCGCCAGTTACGACAGCGGTCGCAACGCGCTGTCGCACGAGGAGTTACGTCGGCGGGTGGCACACGCGTGGCTGACCTACCAGCATGCCCACTATGCGCAGACGGTGCGCCTGCTGCCCGGGCTGCTCGACTCGGCCCGAGGGATGCGCGGTGCCGCGCCGGAACTGCCGGTTCAGGTGTTCCGGGCCGCCTCGTCGGTGCTGGTCAAGCTGGGGGAGGCGGACCTGGGGTGGCTGGCCGCCGACCGGGCGGTGGCCGGGGCGGGTGGCGATCCAATGCTGACGGCGTTGGCCGTGGCGTCGGTGGGCGAGGCGCTGCGAGCGCTGGGCCAGGATCGGTTGGCACTGGCCGTGACGGCCGCCGTCGCGCCGGTGAGTGCGGCGCACGGGCCGTTGCTGATTCAAGCCGCGCTCGCCGCTGCCGGCTGCGGCGAGTCCCGCCGCGCTGGCGAGTTGTTGGATCGGGCCGCCGAGTTGGCCGCGCGGCGCAAGGCTGGTGACGAGCCCCACCCAGCCGGCTTCGGGCCGGCCGCCGTCGAGCTGGCACGCGTGGTGGCGGCGGCGAAGTCGGGCGACGGCGGCGAGGCCGTGTACCGGCACGAGCGCATGCTCCGGCGGGAGGCGTGGCGGCGGCTGCCGGTCGAGTTTCGGGGCGCCTACCTGCTGGATGCCGCGCGGGCGTACCTCCAACTGGGTGACCTGCGCGGAGCCGGCCGGGCGGTGGTGGAGGCGGATGGCGTCGCGCCGGCCGAGGTCAGGTTGCGCCCGGTGGCGCGTACCGTCGTGGCGGAGATCGCCCGGGGTCACCCGGCGCCACCCGGCGTGGCCCGCCTGGCGACGCTGGTCGGCCTCACCCGTTGACCGGTGCGCCGATGAGTCCGGGGTCGGGGCGCGGTCCTATCCGGGGACGGATCGAATTGCTGGAGGCTTCCATGCCCGACACCTTGTCCCGCGACGAGCTGTGGGCGCTCGCGCACGCCGAACGGGCCGCGCTCGCCGACGACCTGGCCGGGCTCGACGCGGCACAGTGGGCGCGACAGTCGCTGTGTGGCCGGTGGACGGTGCGGGAGGTGGTCGCCCACCTGACCGCGGCGGCCAGCGTCGGCCGGGTCCGGTGGGTGGCGAGCGTTCTGAGCGCCCGGTTCGACTTCGACCGGCACAACGACCGTCGCCTGGCCGAGCACCGGGGCGCCGACCCGGCGGACACCCTCGACCGGTTCCGGCGCGTCATCGGCAGCACCACGTCGACGTTCGGCCCGACCGAGGCGTGGCTCGGCGAGGTGATCGTGCATGCCCAGGACATCCGCCGCCCGCTCGGCCTCGGCCGTACGCCGCCGGTCGGGGCCGTCACGCCGGTCGCCCGCTTCTTCGCCGGGCGGGACTTCACCGTGTCGGGGCGCACCGCGATCGCGGGGCTCCGGGTGGAGGCGACCGACGGGCCCTTCGCCGCCGGGGCCGGCCCGCTGGTCAGTGGCACCACGCTGGCGCTGACCATGGCAATGGCCGGACGGGCCGACTACTGCGACGACCTCGGCGGGCCCGGCGTGTCCACGCTGCGGGAGCGCTGCCCGTCCGCCTGACCGCAGTACGCGATCGCATACTGAGTATGCTCCCGTCATGCCACCCGCACCTCGCACCCTGGCGCTCGTCGCCCCCGTCGCCGGTCTCCTGCTCGGTGTGCTCGACTTCGTCTGGATCAAGTGGGTGCCGTACCCCTTCGCCGAACTCGGCAACTCCACCGCCACCTGGGCGGTCGCCGCGTTCGCGCTCGGCTGGTGGGCCCGGACGGGCGCGCTGCGGGCGACGGTGGCCGCCACGGTGCTGCTTGTCGTTGCCGTGCCCAGCTACTACCTGGCGGCGACGCTGCTCCAGGGCGACGACCTGGCCGTGATCGCGGCACCCACCTCGCTGCTCTGGATGGCGTCCGGCGTGCTCGCGGGCGTGGTGTTCGGCGTCGCCGGTGTCTGGGCGCGTACCTCCGGGTGGCGTGAGGTGGTGGCTACCGCGCTGCCGGTGGCGGTCTTCCTCGAGGAGGCGCTGCGCTTCGCCGGCAAGGCCCGCACCGGCTATCCCGGGGCGTGGTGGAACGTCGCCATCGACCTCGTCCTCGCCGCGCTGCTGCTGGAACTGGTCGGCCGTTCGGTCCGCGCCCGGCTGCTCGCCGCGGCCGTGGCGCTCCCGCTGGCCGTCGCCGGCGCGCTCGTCTTCACCGCCGTCTCCGGCTGACGGGGTGCCGCGCGCGGGGGATGGTATGCCGGATATTCCCAGTAAGGGAGGGCATATCGACTACCGAGCGTGGTCAGATCGGCGGTAATCCCTGTTCGGCGAGTTACTTAGCGTAGGGCTGTCACATCGGCAGCCCGGCGTCAGCCGGGTAGGAACAGGAGCAAACCATGTCCCAGCACACCGGATCCTGGCGTCACGCCGCGGTCGCCCTCGCGCTCTGCGGCGCCGCCGCGGTCGTGGTGGTCGCCCCCCCCGCCACCCCGGCCTCCGCCGCCGTCCCCGGCCTGGTGCGGATCTCCGCGGTCAGCGCCACCAACTCCAACGACTACCGCACCGTCACCGCGACCTGCCCGGCCGGCAAGGTGCTCACCGGCACCGGCTACGAACTCAACGGCGCCACCGGCGAGGCGGTCGTGGACGACCTGCGGCCCAACGGTGGACCGGCCACCGCGCCCACCTCGGTCACCGTGGGGGCGTACGAGGCGGACGCGTTCGCCGGGAACTGGAGCGTCACCGCGTACGCGATCTGCGCCAACCCGCTCGCCGGGCTGGTGCGGGCCTCGGTGGCCGGCGCCAGCAACTCGAACGACTTCCGCAGCGTCGCCGCGCCCTGCCCGGCGGGCAAGGTGCTCACCGGCGCCGGCTACGAGGTGAACGGCGCCACCGGTGAGGCGGTGGTAGACGACTTCCGGCCGAACGGCGGGCCGGCCACCGCGCCGACCTCGGTCACCTCCGGCACGTACGAGGAGGACGCGTTCGCCGGCAACTGGAGCCTGACGTCCTACGCCGTCTGCGCGACCCCGTAATCTCGATCGCCGATGTGGGCCGTCACCCCCGGGTACGGCCCACGTCGTGCATGCCGCTCAGGGGATCGGCCACTCGTGCACCGGTCGGTTGCTGTGCATCAGGTCGACGTAGTGGCGGACCACCTCGCGCAGCGCCGCCGGCCGGTCCAGGTGGTCGGCGGACTCCAACCGGTGCAGCGTCTCCACCTGCCAGGTCGCGCCGTTGCGGCCGGTCAGGCAGCGCTGCTCGATGATGCCGAGCAGCCGGTCCCGCTCGGCCAGGTCCAGGCCCCACCGGTCCAACCCGTGGTGGGCCAGCGGCAGCAGCCGGCGCAGCACCAGCTCGGTCACCGGCAGGTAGCCCAACGCCGGCCAGAACACCTGGGCCTCGATGCCGTGCCGGGAGCAGGCGGTGAAGTTCTCCTCGGCGGCGCTGAACGACATCTGCGACCAGAGCGGACGGTCCGACTCGGCCAGCGCCCGGACCAGGCCGAAGTAGAACGCGCCGTTGGCCACCGTGTCCAGCACGGTCGGGCCGGCCGGCAGCACCCGGTTCTCCACCCGCAGGTGCGGCCGGCCGCGCAGCACGTCGTAGACCGGGCGGTTCCAGCGGTAGATCGTGCCGTTGTGCAGGCGCAGCTCGGCGAGCTTCGGCACGCCGCCACTGGCCAGCGTGGCCGCCGGGTCCTCCGGGTCGCATACCGGCAGCAGCGCCGGGAAGTAGCGCACGTTCTCCTCGAACAGGTCGAACACCGAGGTGATCCAGCGCTCACCGAACCACACCCGCGGGCGTACCCCCTGGGCTTTTATCTCCTCCGCCCGGGTGTCGGTGGCCTGCTGGAACAGCGGGACGCGGGTTTCCCGCCACAACTCCCGGCCGAAGAACAGCGGCGAGTTCGCGCCGAGCGCCACCTGGATGCCGGCGACCGCCTGGGCGGCGTTCCAGTAGTCGGCGAACTGCGGCGGGCTGACCTGGAGGTGGAACTGGGTGCTGGTGCACGCCGCCTCCGGCGTGATGCTGTCGGCGGTGGTGGCCAACCGCTCCACTCCGCTGATCGAGATCGGCAGGTCCTCACCGCGGGCGGCGAGGATCTGCTCGTTGAGCAGCGCGTAGCGGGGGTTGGTGGAGAGGGTCTCGGCGGTCAGGTGCTCCGGGCGCAGCGTCGGCAGGATGCCGATCATGACCATGTGCGCGCCGACCGTACGGGCCTTCTGCTCGGCGGCGTTGAGGCTGGCCCGGACGTGCTCCTCGAACTGGGCGGTGCCGGTGCCGGCGAGCCGGCGCGGCGCCACGTTGATCTCCACGTTGAACCGGCCCAGCTCGGTCTGGAACGCCTCGTCGGCGATCGCCTCCAGCGCGTCCGCGTTGCGCATGGCCGGGTCGAAGTTGTCGTCGACCAGGTTGAGCTCGATCTCCAGCCCGGTCATCGGCCGCTCCACGTCGAACCGGGACTCGCGCAGCATCTCGGCGAAGACGTCCAGGCACCGCCGGACCTTCTCGCGATAGCGGGCCCGATCCTCCCGGCTGAAGGTGCGCGCGCCGACATCCTCGCCCATGGTCACCGCCTTGTCACCGTTGGTTCTCCCAACCCGGCACGAAGCCACCGGTCAGGAAAGGCCCGAAGGACCTTTCCTGTACCCAGAACCGCCTTCCCTCACCCTTCGAGGGTCAAGGAGGGGCCCCCGCTTAACGCCTCCTGCATAGGCGGGGCCCCCTTTTAACACCTGGCCACAGCCGAGGCGGCTACCATGGCCGCCGGCTGCGACAGGGGGAGTGCGGGATGCGTGACGGCTGGGTCCGGGCGTTCGTGGTGGCGGCGATCGCCGAGGCGTGCTCGTGGGCGGCGCTGCTGGCCGGCATGGCGGTCAAGTACGGGCCGCCGCGCGACGAGATCGGCGTGCAGGTGTTCGGCCCGATCCACGGCGCGCTCTTCGTGGCGTACGGGCTGCTGGTCCTCGTGGTGGCCCGGCGCCGCCGCTGGTCGCTGGTGCAGACCGGGCTGGCGCTGGCCAGTGCCGTGCCGCCGTTCGCCACCGTGCTGTTCGAGCGCTGGGCGCGCCGCCGCGGCCTGCTCGACGCTCCCGCCCCGGCTCCCGCCGACCGCACGCTCACCGGCGTCGGCGGTTAACAGGGGGCCCCGCCTATACCGGAGGCGTTAACAGGGGGCCCCTCCTTTCACGTGAGCGCGGAGCAGGCGGCGACGGCGAGCACGAGGAACGCGCCGAGCAGCGCCTGCAGCAGCAGCGCCGGGCCCAGGTGTGACCAGAGCGTCGCGGTGCGCGGGGTCAGCAACTGCCCGGTGGTCAGGTTGACGATCCGCTCGATCCGGGGCGGCAGGTCCGCGTCACGCTGCGCGCGCAGCGTGAGCTGGACGTGGTCGCCGGGGTGCAGCGCGCTCTGCGGCAGGTGCCCGTGCAGCTCCACCTCGACCAGGCGGTCCGCGGCGTCGCGCACCCGCACCGGGGTGACCAGGAACTCCGGACCCTTCTTCAGGTCCTTGAAGCTGCGCTTCGCACCGCCGCCGCCGCTGCTCAGCAACGCGCGGACCACCCGTAGCAGCAACCCCACCACGCCGGCGGCGGTCAGCACCGCGACCAGCACCGGCTGGCCCACGCGTACCTCCCGGGCGTAGCCCTCCATCAGCCGGACCAGGCGTCCGGTGACGACGCGCTCGGTCGGATGCGCCGGGCGTCGGGCGTGCAGGTCCGTGTCCATGTTCACCACCGAGAGTTCCGTTGCGTGCACAGATGGTATCGATCCTTCGGGTTGAACGACGTGAATGAACGGCGGTCACGCCCCGGTGAGGGGTGCAGGTGAACTCGGCCGGGGTGCGGGTATGCGTGCGGCCGAGCTGGAAAGGGGTCGAGCATGCAGCTGTCCTTCCTGCGCCCGCTCTACGACCGTCCCGGGCCGTGGTGCTCGGTCTACCTGGACGCCTCCCGGGACACCCACGACTCCCGCCCGCAGGTCGACCTGCGCTGGCGGGCACTCAAGGGTGACCTGCTGGCCCAGGGCGCCGACCAGGTGACCGTGGAGGCGGTGGAGGAGGTGGTGCGCCGGCACGAGCCGATGCCCGGCGACTACGGCATCGCGGTCTTCGCCAGCCGGGGTCGGGTGGTGCTCACCGAGTACCTCTCCGCGCCGCCGTTGCGCGACCTGGCCACCTGGGCCACGCTGCCGCACACCATGCCGTTGGTCGCCCAACGCGGCGAGCAGGTCGCCTGGGTACGCGTGCTGGCCGACCGCACCGGCGCGGACGCGATGGCGGTCAGCGCCGGCGGGGTGCCCCGGCGGGCCCAGGTGACCGGCCGGGAGAGCCGGCAGCTGCGCCGGGTGCGGCCGGGCGGCTGGTCGCAGTCGCGCTACCAGCGTGCCGCCATGGAGGCGTGGCACCACAACGCCGGCGACGCCGCGGCCGCCACCGCCGACCTGGCCGAGCGCGTCGGCGCCGACGTGGTCGTGGTGGCCGGCGACATCCGGGCCACCGGCATGATCGCGGCCCAGCTACCGGAGCGCTGGCAGGACGTGCTGGTCCGCACGGACGCCGGGGCGCGGACCAGCGGCTCCGACGACACGCTGATGGACGACCTCACCGTGCAGACCGTCGCCGAGGTCGCCGACCGGCGGATCGCCGCCGCGCTGGACCGCTTCGGCGTGCAGGAGGACGTCGGCGCCGGGCTCGACGCGGTGGTCGCCGCGCTGCAACGCAACCAGGTGGACACCATGCTGCTCGTCGACGACGCGTCCGCCGACGGTGAGCTGTGGGTCGGCCCCGAGCCGACCGAGATCGCCACCGACCCGGCGCAGCTCGCGGACATGTCGGTGGCCGACCCGCAGAAGGTACGCGCCGACGCGGCGCTGCTGCGCGCGCTGATCGGCACCGACGCGGACCTGACCGTGCTCGCGCCGGAGGAGGCGCCGGAGCTGACCGACGGGGTCGGCGCGGTGCTGCGCTACGTCGACGCCGGCACCCCGGGGCGGGGCGATGGCTGACCGTACCGTCGCCGATCTGGTGGTCGAGCGCCTGCGGGCCTGGCGGGTACCGCGGGCCTTCGGCTATCCCGGCGCGGCGCTCGCCCCGCTGCTGGCCGCGCTCGACGACGCCGGCGGCGACCCGGCGTTCGTGCCGGCCCGGCACGAGGAGACCGCCGCCTACATGGCCACCGGGCACGCCAAGTTCACCGGCGGCATCGGGGTGTGCCTGGCCACCCAGGGCCCCAGCGCGGTGCACCTGCTCAACGGCCTCTACGACGCCAAGCTGGACAGCAAGCCGGTGGTGGCGATCATCGGCGAGGACGTCAGCGGCCCGCTCGGCGGCGCGCACGAGGAGATCGGGCTGAGCCGGCTCTTCGGCGACGTGTGCAACCAGTTCGTCCGCTACGGCCGCAGCCCGCAACAGGTGCCGGCGTTGCTGGACCAGGCGTTCCGGACCGCGGCGGCGACCCGCAGCCCGACCTGCGTGGTGCTGCCCCGGGCGTTGCAGGTGACCCCCGTGCCGGACCTGCTGCCACAGGCCGCCGGCGTGGTCACCGCGACGCCCGGCGAGCCGCTGGCCCGGGTGTTGCCGCACGACGCCGACCTGGACGCCGCCGCCTCGCTGCTCGGCGCCGGGCAGCGGGTGGCGCTGCTGGTCGGCCAGGGGGCGCACGGCGCGGCCGAGGAGATCGTCGCGCTCGCCGACCGGCTCGGCGCGGGCGTGGCCACGTCGCTGCTCGGCAAGCCGGTGCTGGACGAGCGGCTGCCGTTCCACACCGGCGTGCTCGGCGAGGTCGGCACCACGGCGGCGGCGCAGCTCATGGGCGGCTGCGACACGCTGGTGATGATCGGCACGAACGACCCGTGGACCGACTGGTTCCCACTGCCGGGACAGGTCCGCACCATCCAGATCGACATCGACGGGCGGCGCAGCGGCACCCGCTACCCGGTCGACGTGCCGCTGGTCGGCGACGCCGCCGACACGCTGCGCGCCCTGCTGGCCCGGGTGCCGGAGCGGACCCATACGCAGTGGCGCGGCGTGGTGGAGAGCGCGGTGGACCGCTGGCGCACCGATGCCGCCGACCGGGCCGCCGTGCCGGCCGAGCCGGTCAATCCGCAACTGGTGCTCCGCGAACTGTCCGCACGGCTGCCGCGCGAGGCGTCGGTCGCCGTCGACGTCGGCTCGGTCGTCTACTGGTACGCCCGGCACCTGGAACTGCCGCCGGGCGTACAGGCCCGGCTCTGCGGCACGCTCGGCTCGATGGGCTGCGCCCTGCCGTACGCGGTGGCCGCCAAGCTGGACCGGCCCGACCAGCCGGTGCTGGCGCTGCTCGGCGACGGGGCGATGCAGCTCAACGGACTGGCCGAGCTGATCACCGTGGCGCACCACTGGACCGAGTGGCCGGATCCCCGGCTGGTCGTGTTGGTGCTGAACAACCGGGACCAGTCGGGCGTGGGCGGGGGGCGTCCCCCGGGCGCGTCGGTGGATCGGCGGCCCGACGTGCCGTACGCCGGTTGGGCGCGGCTGCTCGGCCTGCACGGCGTCCGGGTGGACCGGCCGGACCTGGTCGGCGCGGCGTGGGACGAGGTGCTCGCGGCGGACCGGCCCAGCGTGCTGGAGGCGGTGGTGGACCCGGCCGTGCCGCTGGACGTGCCCGAACCGGCGCTGGCGGACCTGCGTGGCCTGGTGGCCGACGGCGACGCGGCCCGGCGGGTGCGCGAGCGGGTGATCAAGACCGAGGCCATCGCGGCCGAGGACCTCGTTTAGCCGGACCCGACCGGGGCACTGCGAACAGGCGTTCGACGGCCCGAGAGGTCCCGCTTGTCCACCAACGACGAGCACGTCGAGGCCGACGCGGTACACGAGCAGATCGCCGTGCACGACATGTGCGGCGGGCTGGTCCGGGCGGGAGCCGGCGCTCGCCGGGGACGTGCTGTCCGGGGCGGCCGCCGGGCTGGCGCTGGACCGCGTCCTCGCCGGCCATGTGCTGTCCGCCTGGTCCGCGCGTTCTTGCCGCAGCGGCACAGCGCCACCGTGCCCGGGCGTCGCTCGATCGGCTCGCCCTCCGGTGTCGCGAGCGCGAAGTCGCCGGGTACCAGCAGCGGTCCGTCCCGGTATGGGGTGACGGTCGCGGCCGGCGTGCTCTCGTCGTCGGGCATGCGCCGTGCAGTGCCCGTCCCACCCGGGCCCAACCCGCACCGCCGTGCCGTTGGCGCACGAGACGGCGGTTCGGCGGCGCGACGACACCCGACCGGGCGTTGGTCCGCGCCGTGGGGAGATGCCCCGTTTAGACCCCAGAGGGACGGGAAGCCGGGCCGCGTGGTGAGCGAACGAGGCAGGCGGAGGTCGGCGGGGGACGCCGGGCTGTCCGGCGAGCGGGTGGTGGCGGTGGGCAGCGCCGCCCGTACCCTGGTCGCCGCGACGGCTCGGGCGCTGCGCGGCGACGACTGCGGCGACCTGGGCCATCCGGGTCCGCGGGCCCGGCTGGCCGGCACGCCCGATCCGGTACGCCGCGCCGCCGCGAGCCGGGCTGCCGGCCGGGCCGCGCTCACCACCGCCCAGGTCGCCCGCGTCGACGCCGAGCGGGTGGCCGGCTGGTTCGTCGATCAGTACCCGGACCGGCGCTGGCCGGGGGCGGTGCTCGGCTCCCCGCACGGCGCGGCGGCGCACCTGGCGGTGGCCCTCGGCGTGCCCTGGCTGCCCGCCGGCTTCGAGCTGACCGCGCAGTGGGGCCGGGGCGCGGTGGACCGGCCCGACGCCGCGCTCGACCACGGCGCGGCGCTGGCCGGGCGGCTGCTGGCCGGCAACCCCCGGGTGCACGTGCGGCAGGTGCACTGTCCGGCGAGCCGCGGCGTGACCGCCGGGGCCACCGTGACGCTCACCGCCCGCTGGCGGACGCTGCCCGGGGCGTACGCGCGGTTCCTGGCCGACCGGCTGGAGCCGGCGGCGCCGGTGCTGCTGTTGCACGACGTGCGCACATGGCCGGTCCGCGACACCGGCGCCGGCCACAGCTTCCAGGCCGGTTGCCCGGGCAGCGGCCTCGACCCGGTCGACTTCCACCCGGACGCCCGTACGTTGCGGCACGTGCTGCGCGCGGCCGGCGGCGACGAGACCCGCTGGAGCGCCCCGGAGGTGACCGCGTCGGCGGCGTTCGCCGAACACGGCGTCGACTCCGGTTTCGAGCACGGCGCGCGGGAGTGGGGCGACCGGCACGGGCACCCGCTGCACCGGGTGCTCGTGCCGCAGCCGGACGCGTTGAGCGCGGCCACCGCCGACCTGTACCGACGCTGGTTGCGCCGGGCGGGCAAGACCGGGGACCGGCTGGTGGTGGAGTGCGGCCGGCTGCTCGACCCGGGGCAGGTGCTGCGCGCCGGGCTGGTGCCCTACTGGTGCGAGAACGCCACCCGTCGCCGGGTCGAGGGCGTCGAGTGGTGGCTCGCCGGCAGCGAGCCGTTCAGCTCGGTGGACGTGCTGCCGGAGCCGCCCGGGCTGCGGTCGCCCGCGCTCGCCGGCCTGCCCCAGTGGCTGGCCGTGGCCGGGTTCGGACGCCGGCGGCGAGCCCTGGACCGGGGCGCGGCCCGTGGCTACCCGGTCGCCTCGGTACCGACCCGACGGGCCAGGGAGGTGTTGCGCAACCAGCCGTGTGACCTGCCCGCGCCGCCGCCGCTCGCGATGGCCGAGGCCCTCGCCGCGCTCCGGGACGCCGGCGCCCACCAGGGCCTGCTGGTCTGCTGACCGGCAACCTGGCGAAACATCCTCGCGATCCTGCGGTCCGTGATTGAGTACCTACGGAGCGGGAAGACCGCTCGCCGCGGAACGGCCCACGACGCCGTGCGGCGCGCAGCCACCGCTTTCGACGTAATCCGTCACGTAACCCAACTTCCTCACCCGGTGCGTGGCCCGACCACGCGCACGACCGGTTTCCGACCGGGCGGGGGACCCTTCGGCGAGGGAGGCGCGGATGTTCGGACAGACCGCCACACCCACACCACCGACCACCGATCGGGGCCTGGAGGACCTCGACGCGGCGGCGCTCGCGTACGCGGCCCGGATCGAGGGGCTGCCACCCGAGCGGCGGCAGGAGGCGCGCGACGATCTGGTCCGGTTCGCGTTGCCGTTCGCCGGCCGGCTGGCCCGCCGCTACCGGGGCCGCGGGGAACCGCTGGAGGACCTGGAGCAGGTGGCCCGGCTCGGTCTGGTCAACGCCGTCGACAGGTACGACCCGGAACGCGGCTCGTTCACCGCGTACGCCGCGATCACCATCGTCGGCGAGATCAAACGGCACTTCCGCGACCGCACCTGGGGCGTGCACGTGCCGCGCCGGCTGCGTGACCTGATCCTCGAGGTGGGCCAGGCGACGGCGACGCTGACGAGCGAGCTGTCCCGGGCGCCCTCGGTGGCCGAGCTGGCCGAACGGCTGGAGACGCCGGAGGAGGAGATCCTCGCCGCGCTGGAGTCGGCCGCCGGCTACAGTCCGGCGTCGCTCAATGCGCCCGTCGGCGGGGAGAGCTCGGCCGAGTTCGGCGACCTGGTGGGCGAGTCCGACAACGCGCTGGAGTCGGTCGACGACCGGGTCACGGTCAGCGGCCTGCTGCACCGGCTGCCCTGGCGCGAGCGGCGGATCCTGGCCATGCGCTTCTACGGCAACCAGACCCAGGCGGAGATCGCCGCCCGGTTCGGCATCTCGCAGATGCACGTGTCCCGGCTGCTGTCCCGGGCGTTGACCTGGCTGCGCCAGGCGATGCTCGCCGAGGCGCCGCCGCCGTGGCAGAACGGCGCCGCCGAGGCCGAGGCCGAACCGGCCAAGGCCCGCATCTCGGTCCGGCAGAACGGGGACCGGGTGGTCGTGGAGGTCGGCGGCGAGGTCGACCGGGCCGGCGCCGACCAGTTGCGCCGGGCCGTGCTGGAGGCGGTCACCGGGCAGCCCCGCGAGGTGGTGGTCGACCTGGTCGGCGCGGGTGGCTTCGACGCCGGCGGGATCGCGGCGTTGATGGCCGGTCGCGATGCCGCCGCCCGGACCGGGGTGCCGCTGCGCCTGACCCGCGTGCAGCCGGCGGTGCGCCGCTCGCTCACCGCCGCCGGCCTGCCCGCCGGGGACTGAACAGCCGCAAACCCGCGCACCGGCCCGCCTTCTCGGCGAGCCGGTGCGCGGGTGCGCGGGTGCGCGGGTGCCAAGCGGGGCCGGGGCCCCTCCGCTGCCGGATGCGGCAACCGGGGGCCCGCCTTGCTAGTTGTCCCGGGAGTCGCCGTGTCCGCGCGGGTGGCGCCACCGATCGTTCGGGGGATCGCTCCGCTCCGCGCCGAGGATGTTCTCCTCCGGCTCGTCGGTCTCCTCGAAGCTGGCCCGGATCACTCCCTCCGGCTCCGGCACGTCGACCGGGCGCGCGCCGGACTGCGGCGCGGGCTGGTACTCCACCGCCTCGCGGGCGCCGTGCGCGCCCTCGGCGGCCGGCGACTCCGGCGTCCGCCTCTCGTGGCGCAGCTCCTCGGCGAAGTGCTGCGGTGGCCTCGTGCTGCGCTGCGGCAGGTCGCGGCCGAGGTCGGAGACGAGTGGACCGTACTTGGCGTCGAACGCGGGGCGCTCGGAGCGGATCCGGGGCATCCGGTCGAAGTTGCGCAGCGGCGGCGGGCAGGTGGTCGCCCACTCCAGCGAGTTGCCGAAGCCCCACGGGTCGTCCACGGTGACCATCGCGCCGTACCGCCAGGACTTCCAGACGTTGTAGATGAAGAACAGCGTGGAGGCGCCGAGGATGAACGATCCCACCGTGGAGATCTCGTTCAGCACCGTGAATCCGTCGCTGGGCAGGTAGTCCGCGTACCGGCGGGGCATGCCCTCGGCGCCGAGCCAGTGTTGCACCAGGAACGTGGCGTGGAAGCCGATGAACATGGTCCAGAAGTGCATCTTGCCCAGTCGCTCGTCGAGCAGCCGGCCGGTCATCTTGGGGAACCAGAAGTAGACGCCGCCGAACGCGGCGAACACGATGGTGCCGAAGAGCACGTAGTGGAAGTGCGCCACCACGAAGTACGAGTCGGTGACCTGGAAGTCCACCGGCGGGCTGGCCAGCAGCACCCCGGTCAGGCCGCCGAGCAGGAACGTGACCAGGAAGCCGACGGCGAACAGCATCGGCGTCTCGAACGTGAGCTGTCCCTTCCACATGGTGCCGATCCAATTGAAGAACTTCACCCCGGTGGGCACCGCGATCAGATAACTGAGGATGCTGAAGAACGGCAGCAGCACCTGGCCGGTGGCGAACATGTGGTGCGCCCAGACCGCCATCGACAGCACGGTGATGGTCAGCGTGGCCAGCACCAGTCCGGTGTAGCCGAAGACCGGCTTGCGGGAGAAGACCGGGATGATCTCGGTGATGATGCCGAAGAACGGCAGCGCCACGATGTAGACCTCGGGATGGCCGAAGAACCAGAACAGGTGCTGCCACAGCATCGGGCCGCCGGTGGTCGGGTCGTAGACGTGCGAGTGCAGGATCCGGTCCGCGGCGAGCGCGAACAGCGCGGCGGCCAGCAGCGGGAACACGAAGATCACCAGGAGGCTGGTGAGCAGCAGGTTCCAGGTGAAGATCGGCATTCGGAACAGCGTCATGCCGGGCGCGCGCAGGGTCAGGATGGTGGTGATCAGGTTGACCGCCCCGAGGATGGTCCCCAGGCCGGAGAGAGCCAGCCCGACCACCCACATGTTCGCGCCGACGCCCGGGCTGTGCTGGGCGGTGCTCAACGGCGTGTAGGCCGTCCAGCCGAAGTCCGCCGCGCCCTGCGGCGTGACGAACGCGGCCACCACCATCGTGCCGCCGAACAGGTACAGCCAGTACGCGAACGCGTTGAGGCGGGGGAACGCCACGTCGGGCGCGCCGATCTGCAGCGGCACGATGTAGTTGCCGAACGCGAACACCAGCGGGGTGGCGAACAGCAACAGCATGATCGTGCCGTGCATGGTGAACATCTGGTTGTACTGCTCGGGAGAGAGGAACTGCATGCCGGGCCGTGCCAGTTCGGCCCGCAGCACGAGCGCGAGCACTCCGCCGACCAGGAAGAAGAGGAACGACGTGCCCAGATAGAGAAGGCCGATCGTTTTGGCGTCGGTGGTCCGCAGCAGGCGCCACAGCGAGTTGCCGTGCACCTGCTCCCGGACCGGGCCGGGAAAACCGCCGAACCGGGCCGGCGCGAGGATCGCGGGCCCCCGGTCGTGTGCCGGATCCGTGACTACCCGCTTGGGCATGGCATCTCACCCCGTGTGACGACAGACAGGACGGGCGCGCGTACCCGTCCCCGCTGCCCATAAAACCAGGCGAGAGCGGAGAATTCGGTCAGTTCGCCGGGAGCATGGCCCAGACGACCTTGCCGGCGCCGACCGGCGTGCTGCCCCACCGCTGGGTCAGCTCGCGCACCAGCATCAGTCCGCGGCCCCCCTCGGACCGCAGGTCGCGGCCGGTCGCGGCGCGGGCGTCGGCCGGGCTGCCGTCCATCACCGCCACCCGCAGGTACGGCCGGCGCAGCGTCAGCGTGACGTGCATGGGCGTGCCGGCGTGCCGGACCACGTTGCCGACCAGCTCGCTGAGCACCAGCGAGGCCGGGCCGACCAGCTCCGGCACGTTCCACCTGCCGCACGCCTCGGTGACCAGCTCCCGGGCCCGGCGGCACGCCCCGGCCACCGGCTCCAGCCGGGCCCGCAGCCGCGGCGCGGCCTCGGCGCCGGCCAGCGCGGTGGCCTCCGCGCAGTCCTGCCGGACCGGCACCACCCGGCAGGCGGTGGTCTCGTTCAGCCAGGCCGCCGCCTCCCGGGGCGGCGCGGAGAGCACCAGCGGGACGGCCGGCCAGTCGCCGCCCCTGCGGCAGGCCGCGGCGAAGACGGAGAGCGCCAGCGGCTCGACGACGTGGACCTCCTCCAGGTCGACCACGAGCGCGTCCGGCTGCGCGGACAGGCACCGGTCCAGCACCTCGTGCACCGCGCGCGTGGTTCCCAGGTCGAGCGCGCCGGCCAGCCGTACGACGGTGACCGGAGACTCGTCGCGGACCTCGCACCTGATCCGGGTCGACATCGGGCCCTCGTTTCCAACTCGTCGGGAGGACTACCGACGTACCCGGGCCCCGGAGGCCCGAAACCGGGCGCCCGGCGTGTCACATCCCCGCCGCTCGCGTGGCATGGGCGCAGGTCAGCGGCGGTGCCCGCGCCGGCCGGCGAACAGCCCCAGCGCCAGCATGGTGGCGCCCAGCAGCAGGAGCAGCCAGGTGTCGGCGCGGTTGACCGCCAGCACGTTCGCCGCGCTGCGCCTGTCGACGGCCAGGCCGTGGAGCCAGAGCACCAGATAGACCGCGCCGCCGCCGAGCAGGAACGCGCGGGCGCCGGCGACGGTGCGGGCCAGTGCCAGGCCGGCCGCACCGAGCACCAGATGGACGAGGTTCTGCAGCACGGAGACCTGGAACACGCCGAGCAGCCGGGCGCCGGAGCCGGGCCCGGCGAACCGCAGCTCCGCGTAGGCGCTGGTGACGCCGGGCACGAAGCCCAGCACGCCGAGCAGCAGCAGGAGCACGGCGAACCCGGAGGCGACCCGGCGCACCGGCGGGCGGCCGGCGGCCGGGTTGCGTCGCGCCCGGGAGTGCGCCATCGAGTTCGTCACGGCGACCTCCTCGCCGCCGCCGGGTTCCCCGGCCCGCCCCCGGCAAACCGCCGGCCGGGTGAACCCGAGCGGCGGGGCGGCGCCGAGATCAGGCGGGCTGCAACGGCGTGGTGGCGCCCTGGCGGACCCGGTCGTACAGCGCCACGTACCGCTGTGCCATCCGGGCCGGGGTGAACCGTTCGGCCGCCACCCGCCGGCACTCGTCCTCGGCCAGCATGCCGGCGGCGAGCACCAGGTCGCCCAGTTCCTCCTCGTCGGTGGCGAGCAGGCCGGTGCGGCCGTGCTCGATCAGCTCCGGTAGGCAGCCACGGGCGGTGGCCACCACCGGTGTGCCCAGCGCCAGCGACTCCACCACCGCGGTGCCGCCCGGCTCCTCCCAGCGCAGCGGGAACAGCGACGCCCGCGCCGAGGCCACCAGGTCGTCGCGCTCCCGCCCGACCACCGTGCCCACCCAGCGCACCAGGTCGCCGTCGACGTACGGGGCGACGTGCTCGTGGAAGAACCGCACGTCCGGGTTCTGTCGCGCCTCGTCGCCGGCCGCGGCCAGGTCCTCCGGACGGTGGTACGGGCCGACCGGTCCGGCCAGCACCAGCGGGAAGCCGACCGCACGGGCCAGCCGGGCGCCCAGGTCCTGCCCCTTGCCCGGGTTGATCCGGCCCAGGATCACCACGTGCTCGCCCCTGGCCGCCGCCGGGCGGCGGTCCGCGTCGACCGCGAGCGGGGTGGACAGGTGCACGTGGCCGACCGAGTGCTCGCGCAGCGCGCGCGGCGCCCGGGCCAGCTGCGCGGCGGACACGCCGTTGACCCGGACCCGGTCGCCGCCGTCCAGGTTGCCGTACAGCTCCGGGTGCTTGGCCAGATCCCAGTGCAGCGTGTGCAGCACCGGCGGCGCGTCCGGACCCATCGCGGCCAGGGTGGCCAGACCGACCGCCTCCACGTGGTCGTGCACCAGGTCGATGTCGTCGCGGGCGTGCAGGGCCCGCGCCACGCCGGCCAGGTGCGCCTGCGACACGCCGCAGACCTGGTTGTACGGCCGCTGCAGCGCGTGGAACTGGCCGTCCGGAAAGACCGCGATCCGCTCGTCGACCGGCAGCGTGCTGCTTCCCACCGAGGCCAGCACCACCCGTACGCCGAGTCGGCGCAGCTCCGGCACCAGCGTGGCGATCACGTTCTCGATCCCGCCGTAGCCCGGGGGCGGCACGGACAGCCACGGACCGGCGTTCATCAGCACGGTGAGCGTCATACGCCGGTCTCCTTCTCGGATGTGGTCGTCACGCGGGCACGCGCCGGCGGGGAACCCGGTGGCGCAGCTCGGCCAGCGGTGGCCGTTCCTCGACCGAGACGTCGTTGACCACGATCTCCCGGTCCAGGTTGGGCAACGTCTCCGAGCCGCCCCGGCGGAACTGGGTCAGCAGCGGCGTCGGCATCGTGCCGGGCGCGGCCCAGCCGCGCCGTTGCAGCCGTGACCAGGCGGTCAGCATGATCTGCGCCGACATCCGGCCCAGCGCGGCGGTGTCCTGGTGCCGGTGCTTGCGCTCGCCCAGGTCGACCTGGGCCAGCGCGTCCAGCCCGACCAGCTCCAGCAGGTCGATGAGCATCGCCGTCTCGACGCCGTACCCGGTGACGAACGGAATCCGGTCCAGCACCTCGCGGCGGCCCGCGTACTCGCCGGCCAGTGGCTGCACGAAGCCGGCCAGCTCCGGCCAGAACAGGTTGAGCAGCGGCCGGGCCATCAACTCCGTCACCCGGCCGCCGCCGTCGGGCTCCACGCTCGTCGCACCGACCAGCGGGCGGTGGTAGAAGCCCTTGACGAACTCCACGCCCGGGTCGGTGAGCAGCGGCCCGAGCAGGCCGGTGACGAAGTGTGGCCGGAACTCGCGCAGGTCGGCGTCGATGAACGCCACCACGTCGCTCTCGGCGGCGGCGAGCCCGGCCCAGAGCGCGTCGCCCTTGCCGGTCAGCCGCGGCAGCCCGCGTGTCATCGCGTCCTGCCCCACCACCTCGGCGCCGGCCGCGCGCGCCACCCGCGCGGTCCGGTCGGTGGACCGCGAGTCCACCACGATCAGCTCGTCGACCAGCGGCACCCGGTCCATCAGGTGCTCGCGGATGGTCGACACGATCGCGCCGACCGTGGCCTCCTCGTTACGCGCCGGCAGCACCACGCTGACCCGGCTGGCGCCCTTGACCCCCAGCAGCCGTTCCGCCGGCCAGTCGTCGGCCGTGCTGGTGCGGTACGTTGCCCACGCCTCCACCACCGGTGAGACGGTCGAATCTGATTCCCGCACGGGCACCCCCCATTAGTGGCGGAATCGCGGACTCTTGTTTCCCAGTGGCGAGCCCGCGCTAACCGGATAATGCTCAACTACTTGATCACTAGGTGCGTACCGGTCGGTTCCCGGCAGATGAACGTCACGTTGCGGGCCCGCCGGTTTGCCGCGAAGCCGGCGGGGGGAGTGCTCAGGCGCAGCTTGTCGGTGACGGTGAGAGGGCGGTCGGATGCGGGTGGGACTGGTCGGGGCCGGCGGGGTGGCGCAACGCCACGCCCGCGTGCTCACCGGCTTCGAGGATGTGGAACTGCTCGGCGTGACGGACGTCGCGCCGGAGGCGGCGCGGGCGCTCGCCGGCACGTACGGCGGCCAGGTCTTCGCCGACGTGGCCGAGCTGCTCGCCGCCGGCCCGGACGCGGTGTACGTGTGCGTGCCGCCGTTCGCGCACGGCCCGGCCGAGGAGGCGGTGGTCGCCGCCGGCGTGCCGATGTTCGTGGAGAAGCCGGTGGCCGTCGACCTGGAGACGGCCGAGCGGATCGCCGCCCTGGTGGAGCGCGCCGGGCTGCGCACCGGCGTCGGCCACCACTGGCGTTACCTGCACGTGGTGGAGGAGGCGCGGCGGCTGCTCGCCGACCGTCCGGTGCGGATGGTCAACGGCGCCTGGCTGGACAAGGTGCCCCCGGTTGCCTGGTGGGCGCGGCGGGACCGCTCCGGCGGCCCGGTGGTGGAGCAGGCCGCGCACGTGCTCGACCTGGTCCGGCTGCTGGTCGGCGAGGTCACCGAGGTGACCGCGTACGGCGACGGCACGCCGCCACCGGTCGACGGCGCCGACATCGACTCGGTGACCGCCGCGACGCTGCGGTTCGCCTCCGGGGCGGTGGGCACGCTCGCCGCCGCCTGCGTGCTCACCTGGAAGCACCGGGCCGGCCTGGAGATCCTCGCCGACGGGCTGGCGCTGTCGCTGGCCGAGGACGGCCTGACCGTGCGCGACGCCGACGGCGAGCGGCACCTGCCCGCCGACCCGGACGCCGCCCGGGTCGCCGTCGACCGGGCCTTCGTCGACGCGGTGCGCGGCGTCGGCGACGACGTGCGGGTCCCGTACGCCGAGGCGCTGCGCACCCAGCGGCTCGCGCTGGCGGTGGCGGAGTCGGCGCGCACCGGCCGGCCGGTGGCGTTGCCGACCGGCCCGGCGGCCCGGCTCACCGCCGCCGTGGCGGACACCGACGCGGGGGTGGCCGTCGATGCGTGACCGGGTGGTGGTGGTCAGCGGACCGGGCCGGGTCGAGCTGGTCGAGCGGGACGCGGCCGAGCTGCGCGACGGCACGTTCCGGGTGCAGACGCTCTACAGCGGCGTGTCCGCCGGCACCGAGCTGAGCTTCGTCAAGGGCACCAACCCCTATCTGCACGTCACCTGGGACGCCGGCCTCGGGCTGTTCCGGCCGGGCGGGGCGAGCACCCCGTACCCGGTCGAGCGCCTCGGCTACATGCAGGTCGGCCGGGTGGTGGAGAGCCGCACCCCGGCGGTCGCGGTGGGCACGGTCGGCGCGATGACGTACGGCCACCGCAGCGGCTGGGTCGCCGACCCGGTCGCCGAGCGGTTCGTGCCGCTGCCCGACGACCTCGACCCGCTGCTCGGCGTCTACGTCGCGCACATGGGACCGATCTGCGCCAACGGGCTGCTGCACGCCGCGGCGGACCTGTGCGGCACCGACGTGCGTACCCTCGGCGACGGCGTCCGGGGACGGCGGGTGGCGGTCGTCGGCGGTGGCGTGGTCGCGCTGCTCACCGCGCTGTTCGCCCGCCGCCACGGCGCCGCCTCGGTGGTGGTGGTGGATCCGACCCCGGCGCGGCGGCAGGTGGCCGAGGCGCTCGGCCTGGAGACGCTCGACCCGGCGGCGGACGACCCGGCCGTGGTGCTCAAGACCCGGTGGAACCACGCCGCCGGCGACCGCGGTGCGGACGTGGTCTTCCAGTGCCGGGGCCAGGACTGGGCGTTGCAGCTCGCGCTGCGCCTGCTCCGCCCGCAGGGCACGGTGATCGACCTGGCCTTCTACCAGGGCGGCGCGGACGCGGTCCGGCTCGGCGAGGAGTTCCACCACAACGGCCTGTCGCTGCGCTGCGCGCAGATCGGGCGGGTGCCGCGCGGGCTCGCCCCGACCTGGGACCGGGAGCGGCTCTCCGCCGAGACGGTGGAGCTGCTGCGCCAGCACGGCGACCAGATCCGCAAGCACCTCGTCTCCGCGGTGGCGCCGCTGGACGAGGCGCCGAGCCTGCTCACCGAGCTGGCGGAACGCCGCCGCTCGGAGCTTCAGGTGGTGCTGACCGGCTGACGGTGACGCGGCGACCGGTCGGCCCGGTGCGGCTCCCGGCTACCGTTCGGTCATGACCGCCGAAGCCGGCCCGACGCCGGGACTCGCCGCTCTGCTGCCCTACCTGCGCGCCCACCGCGGCACCCTGGTCGCGGTGGGCGCGCTGTCGCTCACCGGGTCCGCCGCCGCGCTCGCCCAGCCGCTGCTCACCCGCAAGTTGCTGAACCGGATCACCGCCGACCGCCCGGCCGCCACGCTGGTGGTCGCGCTGGTCGCCCTGGTGGTGGCCGGCGCGCTGCTCGGCGGGCTCCGCGACTTTCTGCTGCAACGCACCGCCGAGGGGCTCGTCCTGGGCGTGCGCCGCCGGCTGGCCGGGCACCTGCTGCGGCTGCCGATCGTGGAGTACGACAGGCGTCGTACCGGCGACCTGCTGTCCCGGGTGGGCGCCGACACGACGTTGCTGCGGGCGGTCGTCACCTCGGGCCTCTTCGAGACCGTCACCGGGGCGGTGATGGTGCTCGGCGCCGGCACCGCGATGCTGCTGCTCGACCCGCTGCTGTTCGGGGTGACGCTGGGCGCGGTCGCGCTCGGCGTGGTCTTCGCGGTCACCGTCGCCCGCCGGGTGCGCGGGCTGGCGCGCCGGGCCCAGGAACGCGTCGGCGAGATGACCTCGGCGGTCGAGCGGGCGATCTCCGCGGCGCGGACCATCCGGGCCAGCCGTGCCGAGGGGCGGGAGACCGGGACGGTGGTGGCGAGCGCGACGGCGGCGTACCGGGCGGGGCTGGGGGTGGCCCGCGCCGAGGCGGTGGTCGGCCCGGCCAGCACGGTCACCGTGCAGGGCGCGTTCCTGCTGGTGCTGGCCGTGGGCGGGGCCCGGGTGGCGGCGGGCGCGATCAGCGTCGGCGACCTGGTCGCGTTCGTGATGTTCCTGTTCTTCCTGGTGCTGCCGCTGGGCCAGGCGGTGCACGCGTACACCCAGTTGCAGAGCGGTCTGGGCGCGTTGGCCCGGATCGAGGAGATCCTCGCGGTGCCGGACGAGGCCGTCGACGACCGTCCGGGCGCGGCGGTCGCACCGTCCGCCGGCGTGCCGGCGCGGGTCGAGTTCGACCGGGTCGGCTTCGGCTATCCCGGCGGGCCGCCAGTGCTGCGCGAGGTGAGCTTCACCGTGCCGGCCGGCACCCGGACGGCGCTCGTCGGTCCGTCCGGCGCCGGCAAGTCCACGCTGCTGGCCCTGGTCGAGCGCTTCTACGAGGTGGACGAGGGCGCGGTGCGCCTGGACGGCGTGGACGTGCGGGAGCTGCCCCGCGACGCGCTGCGGGCCCGGCTCGGCTACGTCGAGCAGGAGGCGCCGGTCCTCGCCGGCACGCTGCGCGACAACCTGCTGATCACCGCGCCCGACGCCACCGACGACCGGCTGTGTGCGGTGCTCGACGAGGTGAACCTGGGCCACCTGGCCGACCGGACCGTCGACGGGCTGGACGTGCAGGTGGGGGAGGGTGGGGTGCTGCTCTCCGGCGGGGAACGGCAGCGGCTGGCCATCGCCCGGGCGCTGCTGGCCGGACCGCCGGTGCTGTTGCTCGACGAGCCGACGAGCAACCTCGACGCGCGCAACGAGGCGGCGTTGCGCCGGGCCATCGACGCGGTCGCGGTGCGCCGTACCCTGGTGATCGTGGCGCACCGCCTCTCCACCGTGGTGGACGCCGACCAGATCGTGGTGCTCGACGGCGGCCGGGTGGTCGCGGTCGGCACGCACGACGAGTTGACCACCACCAGCCCGCTCTACCGGGAGCTGGCCACCCACCAACTGCTCGTGGCCTGATCCGTCCGGGTCGGGGGTCACAATCGGCTCCGGTTCGCGTACCGTTGCGGCTCATGGGTGTGTCGCAACGGATGAAGACCAGGTTCCGCCGTTTCCTCCAGCGCCCGGGGACGACCGTCGACCTGGCTCCGCTGGAGAAGCTGCTGCCGGCGATCGAGGCCCGGGAGGCCGAGCTGGAGCAGCTCTCCGACGCCGAGCTGACCGAGGCCGCCGGTCGGGCGGAGAAGTACGAGGAGATCTGCGCCGTCGGGCGGGAGGCGGCGCGTCGCGGGCTCGACCAGCGCCCCTACGACGTGCAGCTGCTCGGCGCCATGGCGCTGCTGTCCGGCAAGGTCGCCGAGATGGCCACCGGTGAGGGCAAGACGCTCACCGCGACCGTCGCCGCGTACGGGCACGTGCGGCTGGGCAACGGGCCGGTGCACGTGCTCACCGTCAACGACTACCTGGCCCGCCGCGACGCGGAGTGGATGGAGCCGGTCTACACCCTGCTCGGGCTCACCGTCGGGTGGGTCAACGAGGCATCCACGCCGCAGGAGCGGCGCGCCGCGTACGGCTGCGACGTCACCTACGTCGCGGTCAGCGAGGCCGGCTTCGACTACCTGCGCGACCAACTCGCCACCGACCTGGCCGACCGGGTGCAGCCGCCGCTGAAGACCGCGATCGTGGACGAGGCCGACTCGATCCTCATCGACGAGGCCCGGGTGCCGATGGTGCTCGCCGGCGCGGTGCCGGGCGAGCAGGATCCGGTGCACGCCGCCGCCGCCCTGGTGCGCGGCCTGCGCAAGGGCAAGCACTACACCGTCGCCGAGGACGGCCGCAGCGTCGCCTTCACCTCGCTGGGCCTGGCCACCGTCGAGGCCAAGCTGGGCGGCATCGACCTCTACGACGCCGAGCACGTCGGGCAGCTCTCCGCGGTGAACGTGGCGCTGCACGCGCACGCCCTGCTGCACCGCGACGTCGACTACATCGTCCGGGACGACTCGGTCGAGCTGATCGACGAGATGCGTGGCCGGGTCGCCCAGCGCCGCCGCTGGCCGGACGGGCTGCAGGCGGCAGTCGAGGCGAAGGAGGGGCTGGACGCCACCGCCGAGGGCGAGGTGCTGGGCACGGTCACCGTGCAGGCGTTCATCGCGCTCTACCCGACGGTCTGCGGGATGACCGCGACCGCGGTGCTCGTCGGCGACCAGTTGCGCGAGTTCTTCGGCCTCGAGGTGGCGGTGATCCCGCCGAACACCCCGTGCGTCCGCGAGGACGAGTCGGACCGGATCTACGCCACCCGCGCCGAGAAGGAGGAGGCGCTGGTCGACGAGATCACCCGGTGCCACGAGGCGGGGCGTCCGGTGCTGGTGGGCACGCTCGACGTGAAGGAGTCCGAGGGGCTGGCCACCGCGTTGCGGGCCGCCGGCGTGCCGTGCGTGGTGCTCAACGCCAAGAACGACGACGAGGAGGCGGGGATCATCGCCGAGGCCGGCGCGTACGGCGCGGTGACGGTCTCCACCCAGATGGCCGGCCGGGGCGTGGACATCCGGCTCGGCGGCAGCGACCAGTCCGATCGGGAGCGGGTGGCCGAGCTGGGTGGCCTCTACGTGATCGGCAGCGGCCGGCACGACAGCCGCCGGGTCGACGACCAGTTGCGGGGCCGGGCCGGTCGCCAGGGCGACCCGGGCGGGTCGGTCTTCTTCGTCAGCCTGGAGGACGACCTGGTCGCCCGGCACGCCGGCGACACGGTGCCGGCCTCGCCCCGGATGAACGCCGACGGCCTGGTCACCGACGCGCAGGTCGACTACGCGGTGGAGCACGCCCAGCGGGTCGCGGAGGGCGTCAACCACGAGATCCACCGCAACACCTGGCGCTACAGCCACGTGATCGAGCAGCAGCGCAAGGCCCTCGCGGAGCGGCGGGAGCGGCTGCTGACCACCGACATCGCGGCGCTCATGCTGCTGGAGCGCGTGCCGGAGAAGGCCAGCGAGATGGACGAGGACCTGCTCGCCGACGTGGCCCGCAAGATTGCCCTCTACCACCTGGACCGGCTCTGGGCGGAGCACCTGGCCGAGCTGTCCGAGGTGCGCGAGGGCGTGCACCTGCGCGCGCTCGGCCGCCTCGACCCGCTCGACGAGTTCCACCGCAGCGCGGTGCCGGCGTTCAACGCGCTGATGCCCGAGATCGAGACGCGGACCGTCGCCACGTTCGAGGAGACCGAGTTCGACGAGGGCTGGGAGCCGGACGCGTCGAAGCTGGTGCGGCCGAGCGCCACCTGGACCTACCTGGTGCACGACAACCCGTTCGGCTCCGAGCTGGACCGGCTGATCGCGTCGGTGGGCCGGCGGCTCATCTCCGGGTCCCGCTGACCCGTTTCGCGGGGCCCCATCCGGCCGGGCACGGTCGGATGGGGCCCTTTTGCGCGGTTTCGACGCCGACCCGGCAGGGTAGTAGGCCGGGGCTCGGCCAGAGAGAGGACGGACATGGGACAGGCGACGGCGCCGGACGGGGAGACCGCGTGGACGGACGCGGGGGCGGTGGGGGCCTCGTCGCGGTGAACCTCGACGCCTGCCAGCCGATGACCGACGACCTGGGCGTGCTGGAGACCGCCGCGCTGCTGCGGGAGCTGACCGCCGGTCTGATCGCCGTGGCCGACTTCCACGAGGCGTTGGACCGGCTGGTCCGGATCGCCCGCGACGCGGTGCCCGGCGTCGAGTGCTGCGGTTTCACCGCGCTGCGCGCCGGTGAGCCGGCCGGGGTGGCCGCGTCCGACCCGCACCGGGCCGAGCTGGACGACCTGCGGCACGGCCCGGACACGCCGGCCCTGACCGCCATCCGTCGCCGCGAGATGATCACTGCGGGTGGGCTGGCGGACGAGACCCGCTGGCCGACCTGGAGCGCGCGTGCCCGCGCGTTGGGCGTGCACGGGGTGATCTCCGCCCCGGTGGACGTGGACGAGCAGGTGATCGGCGCGATCAACCTGTACGCGCCGTCCCCGGAGGCGCTCACGCCGAGCCACCAGCTCACCGCGATGCTGCTGGCCGAGCACGCCGGCCTGCTGCTCGCCGCGGTCCGGGACCGGGAGCGGGCCGCCGCCCGCGCCGACCAGCTCGACGGCACGCTGCTGGCCGAGGGCGTGGTCGGCCAGGCGGTCGGGGTGATCATGACTCAGCGGGGCTGTCCCGCGCCGGAGGCCCTCGACGTGCTCCGCAGTGCCGCCTCCTCGTTGGACATCCCGCTGCGCGAGGTGGCCGAGCGGCTCGTGCTCACCGTCTCCCGACCTCGGGACAACTGACCGACAGTCGTTTCGCGTCGCGGGGCGTCGGGTAGCACCCTGGACTGGTGATCTGCGCCGACGTGGGGAGAACGCGATGGACAGCCGACTTCGGGTGCAGGGGCACCCCATCCAACCGATGCTGGTGACGTTCCCGTTCGGGCTCTTCGTCAGCGCCGCCGTGTTCGACCTGGCCGACGTCGTCGGCGGCCCGGGTTTCCTGGGCGAGGTGGGCTACTGGACGGCGGTCGCCGCGCTGGTCGCGGCCGGGCTCGCGACGGTCGCCGGGCTGGTCGACCTGTGGGACGTGCGGATCGGCCGGGCCAACCGGACCGCTGTCACGTTCAACCTGGTCAACGCGGTGATGGCGGCGATGTTCCTGCTCACCTGCCTGATCCGGGCGCACGCGCCGCAGCGCGGCGCGACCGGGGGCCAGCTCGCCGTCGAGCTGGTCGCGCTGGTGGTGGGCGCGGTCGGCGTGGGCCTGGGCGCGCGGCTGATGCAGCAGTCCGATTCGGGTCGTGCCGCGGAGCCGGCCGGGCTGGAGGCGATCCCCGGCGCCACCGTCGAGATCGCCCGTCCGCGCCCCTTCTGACCACCGCTGAGCAACCTGGTCGCCGCGTCCCGGTGGGGGCGCCGGGCGCGTCGCGGCGGTCAGGACATGTGAGGTCGACGCGACATACCTCCTGGTCATATTTTTGACCAGGAGGTATGTCACTGTCGAGGTGACGCTTGTCCCCGGGCCATTACGTTGGGTGACCAGACGGCGCCGAGGTCGGGTCCGCCCGGGCACGCCCGCCTGCCCGGCCCGCATACCCGGGCCAACGGGCCCGCAGACTCGCGCCGGCCGGCGCACACACCGGCGTCCGCGGGCAACGCGCAGCCGAGCCGGACACGGAAATCGCGTTGCCGGCCGGCGCCGTCCGGCGGCAGGCTCGGCGCATGGTCATCGATCGCGGGTTCGACGAGTTGGTCGCCGAGGCGGAGGCCGCGCCGGTCGACGGGTGGGGCTTCTCCTGGCTGGCCGGTCGGGCCACCGAGGAACGCCCGCCGTGGGGCTACGCGCGTCTCGTCGGCGCCCGGCTCGCGGCCGTCGACGCCGCCCTGGACATCGACACCGGCGGCGGCGAGGTGCTGGCCGAGGCGCCCGCGCCGCCGCCGCTGCTGGTCGCCACCGAGGCGTGGCCCCCGAACGTGCCGGTGGCCCGGCGCACCCTGCGCCGGGTCGGCGGTCACGTGGTCCGGGTCGGCGAGCGCCCGCCGCTGCCGTTCCGTGATGCCGCGTTCGACCTGGTGGTCAGCCGGCACCCGGTGCACACCTGGTGGGACGAGGTGGCCCGGGTGCTGCGGCCCGGCGGCAGCTACCTCTCCCAGCAGATCGGCCCCGGCACGGTGCGGGAGCTCAGCGAGGCGGTCCTCGGGCCGCTGCCGCCGCCGGAGCACCGCCACCCGGAGCACGCGGTGGCCGCCGCCGAGGCCGCCGGGCTGACCGTGGTCGACCTGCGCAGCGCCACCCTGCGGACGGTCTTCCACGACATCGGTGCGGTGGTGTGGTTCCTGCGCAAGGTGGTCTGGACCGTGCCCGGCTTCACGGTCGACGGGCACCGCGCCGCGCTGCGCCGGCTGGACGAGCGGATCCGGGCCGAGGGCCGGTTCGTGGCCCACGCCCGGCGGTTCCTCATCGAGGCGCGTCGCCGGTGACCTGGCGGTGCGCGGCGGCGTGGTGCGCGGCCAGCACGTCGGCGCCGAAGTCGCCGGCCGGGCGGCGCAGCACGGTGTGCGCGTGGTTACCGTCGTCGGTGGTGTTGTCGTACTCGATCAGCAGGTCGTCGCCCTGCACCCGGTAGTAGTGCCGCCGCCCCGGCTCGACCGGGCCGGCCCAGGCGAAGTGCAGCTCGCCGCCGTCGAGCCGGGCGGCCTCCTGGGCGGCCAGCTCGGCGGGGAGGCGGTCGAGGTAGAGCGCGACCAGGCGGTCGAGCAGCGCGCGGCCGCTCGCCCCGAGCCGGCTCCGCGCCACGCCGAGCGGTTCCAGCCGGCCGGGCGCGGTGACCCGGGTGGCGCTGATGATGTCGGCCGGCGCCTGCTCGGCGATCAGCGCGGCGGCGCGCCCGCCCGGGCCGAGCGCGTCCAGCAGCTCGCGGGCCAGGTCCTCCTCCGGGCCCAGCGGCCGGGAGACCGGTCGACCGGCGTGCCGCACCGTGGCCGGGTTCGCGCCGAGAAAGACCGGGGCGGGGGAGACCTGGTCGTCGGCGACGGTCATGCTCACCGACAGGTGGTGTCCTTCGAAGCGCCACGCCCAGCGGTCGTCGCGCGCCGGGTCGCCGAAGACCGCCACCCAGTAGTCACCGCTGTGCCGGCCGCGCCGCCAGCCCTCCGCCCGGTCGAGCACCTCCTCCAGCGCCACCACGGCCATCGCCTGCGCGTAGGCGGCCGGGCTCAACGCGGTGGCGAGCAGCCGGTGCGCGGCCTTGCGGGCGGTGACGTCGAGGTCGGCTACCGCGATTCCGGGGCGGGGCCGGGGACGGTACTCCAGCCACCGCCGGGCCGGCTCGTCGTCGAAGTCGTGCCGGGCGCGCCGCCGGGCCGGGTCGTCGAGCGTCGCCAGCAACGCCGTGGCGGCGCGCATCTGCTCGGGTAGGGATCCTCCACCGACCCTGTATACCCGCCCGCGGGCGTCAACCGCGGCCGAGCAGCGCCAGCATCTCGGGCAGCGTGAAGAACCGGGCGGTCTCGACCGCCGAGGGGCTGCCGTGGTCGGGGTCGGCGCCGGCGTCGAGCAGTGCCCGTACCGCCGCCGTGTTCTGCCGGAACACGGCCGCCGCCAGCGCGGTCTGCCCCCGGTCGTTGACCCGGGCCGGGTCGGCGCCGCGGGCCAGCAACGCGGAGACGGTCTCCGGGTGGGCGTGGTAGGCGGCCAGGATCAGCAGCGTGTCGCCCTTGCCGTTGGTGAGGTTGACCGGCAGTCCGGCGTCCACGTTGGCCGCCAGTTCCTCGGTCGCGCCGGCCCGGGCCAGGTCGAACATCCGGTGGGCGAAGTCGATCGTCGCGGCGTCCAGTTCGTCGGGCATCCGCCCAGGTTAGGGCGTCGCGGCCGGCCGCGCCTGGTAGCTTGCGCAGCCGGATACGGGAGGGCGGTCATGGACGGTCGGGTGTATGCGGGGAACGCGGCGGTGGACGGGGCGACCGACGCCGGTTGGCTGTTGGGTCACTTCAAGCCGGAGGGCGACGTGCGGCACAGCACCGAGGTCGAGGTGAAGTGGGGTGTGCACCCGGCGGGGGAGACGCGTTCGCGGTGGGCCACCGGCGAGCGGCGCACCGCGTTGCTGGTGCTGGTCAGCGGCGCGTTCCGGGTCGAGCTGCCGGACCGCACGGTGGTGTTGCGCGCGCCTGGTGACTACGTGGTGTGGGGCCGGGGCGTGGACCACTCCTGGTACGCGGAGCGCGAGTCCACCGTGCTCACCGTCCGCTGGCCGTCGGTGCCCGGGTACCGGGTCGACCCGCCGTTGTTCCGCTGACCGCGTCCCAGCATCTGGTATAACCTACTAAGCCTATAGGTTTTACCGTCTAGCGTGTGGGGGCACGCGCCGCTCCCGCACCGTGAGGACGTCCCGCCGATGACCAGGACCGAGCCGACCGATCTGCTCACCGTCGCCGCCCGCTTCGCCGACCCGACCGGCTGGCCGGTGCCGCTGAGCTTCGACCGGTCCGAACGCTGGTACGCGCGGCTGGACGCCGACGGCGCGCGCGAGGTGTGGGCGCTGAGCTGGCTGCCCGGGCAGGGCACCGACCTGCACGACCACGGCGGCTCGTCCGGCGCCTTCCTGGTCGTCGCCGGCGTGCTCACCGAGGAGACGGTCAGCGGGGGCCTTCTGCGCCCGCACCGCCTCGCCGCGGGCGCCGGCCGGCGCTTCGGCGCCCGGCACGTGCACCAGGTCACCAACCACGGCGACCAGCCCGCGGTAAGCGTGCACGTCTACCGGCCCGCGCTGCGCCGGATGACCCGCTACCGGCTCGACTCCGGCGGACTGCGGGTCGCCCAGGTGGCCGAGGCCGGCGTCGCGTGGTGACCCGGTCGGCCGCACCGCCCCCGATCCCCGTCGAACGGAAGGACGCCGTCATGGCGCAGAGCCCCGCCCCCGTCGAGAGCTGTCCGGTCCCCCCACCCGGCTCGCGGGGGATCGACGAGACCCTCGCCGCCGCCCGCGCCCGGCTGCGTCGTCTCGAACCCGAGTGGGCGCACCTGGCCCACCGGCGCGGCGCGCTGCTGGTCGACATCCGCCCGGCCGGCCAACGGGCCGCGCACGGCACCGTGCCGGGCGCGCTCACCGTCGAGCGCAACGTCCTGGAATGGCGCTTCGACCCGCGCTGCGCGGCCCGGCTGCCGCAGGCGGTCGACTACGACGTGCCGGTGGTCGTCCTGTGTCAGGAGGGCTACACCTCGTCGCTGGCCGCCGCCGCGTTGCAGGACATCGGCCTGGGCCGCGCCACCGACGTGGTCGGCGGCTTCGCCGCCTGGCGCATCGCCGGCCTGCCCGCCCTCGGCCCCACCCCGCCGCACCGACCCTCGTCCATCGCGCCCCCGGTCACCGCCGGCCGGGCGCTCCGCTGACCGTCCCGCCGCACCCGGTGGGGCGGAGCGACGCCCGCCCAGGAGACCCCTCATGTCCCTCGTCGCCCTCACCACCCGTCCGGCCCGACCGGGCCGTGCCGACCGGGCCGTGCCGCCCCCGCCGCGTACCGCGCCGGCCCTGACCATCACGCTCGACCTGGGGGCCGGACCGCTGACGCCCGGCCTGGCCCGGCTGGTCGACCTGCTCGACGAGTTGGCCGCGTCCGGCGAGGGTCTCGTCCGCCCGGACGAGCGCCGGTCCACCGGGGCGGTGCGTGACCTGCGCCGTCTCGCCGCGCCGCCGGCCGGGGTCCGGCCGGCCGCGCCGGCGGAGCCCGGCGGCGTGCGCGTCCTCGCCGGCACCCGCCGCGTGCGGCGCGGCGACGTCGAGGTCGGCCTGACCTGCATCGAGTACGACCTGCTGCTCTTTCTCGCCGAGCACCCCCGCCGGGTGTTCACCCGGTTGCAACTGCTCGCCAACGTCTGGGGCTACGAGCACGCGGTGGCCCGGACCGTGGACGTCCACGTCCGGCGGCTGCGCGCCAAGTTCGGCCCGGACACGCCGCTGGTGACCACCGTGTACGGCGTCGGCTACCGGCTCGCCGACGACGCCCCGATCGAAGTGGACCGCGACGCCTGAACCGGCCCCGGCCGACACGCGGCGTGCCCCGGCGGTCGGGCACGCCGCGTTCACGTTCGCGCCGCAACCCGCCATTGTGAACCGGCCCGGGGACCCCCCGTAACGCCTCGTCCACCCGCTCTGCTGTAATCAACAGGCCTCGTACGCAGAGCGAGCACTCGGCTCCGATGCGTTCGTCAATTGTCACATTCATGCAACGCAGTGGCCCCTTGACCCTCACGCGAGCGCCGGGAAGCATCGATGAAGCGGCGTCCCGGGCCGTGGGGAGATACCCGGACCAGCCAAGGAGGACCATGTCGGTCAGCCCCGCCTCGTCGCGCGCCGGATGGCATACGTCCCAACCCGCGGTCCCGGGCCGGCCACCCGGCGGCCAACGGCGCCCGGCGAACACAGCCACCCCGGTGCTCACGGTCACCCTGAACATTCCGCTGGCCTCCGAGGAGTCGCTCACCCCGGCCGCCCGCCGGCTCCTCGACGCCGCCCGTGAGCTGCTGGAACGCGGCGACGCGGTGATCAGCACGGGCACCCTGGCGCCGGAGCGCCGCCCCGAGGTGCCGGCCGGTCGCACCCCCGCGCGCCCGCTCACCTCGATCATCCCGGCCCTGCACATCCTCGCCTCGTCCCGGTCGGTGCTGCGCGACGGAGAGCCGCTGCCGCTGACCCGCCTGGAGTTCGACCTGCTGCTGCACCTGGTCGCCCACCCGCGTCGGGTGTTCACCCGGCTGCAACTGCTCAACGCGGTCTGGGGCTACGAGCACGCCGGCGTCCGTACCGTCGACGTGCACGTCCGCCGGCTGCGCGGCAAGGTCGGCGTGGACGTCCCGCTGGTCACCACCGTCTACGGCGTCGGCTACCGGCTCGCCGACGACGCCCGGGTGACCATCGACCGCACCGGCTGACCGGCCGCCCACCGCCCTCGACCCGCCCGCCGGACGGAGCCCCGACCGCCCGGACGCGCGCACGAGGTGAGCCACCGCCGCCGGGCGGGCAGGATGGTCGGATGCGCGTGCGCCCGATCAGCCCCGACCGGCTCGTCGCCGAGCTGGCCGAGCACCTCGTCCACGCCGAGGCGCCCGGCCGGCTGCGGGTGGCCGTCGACGGCCCGCCGGCCGCCGCGCCGGACACCCTCGCCGCCGCCCTCGTCGACCCGCTGCGCGCCGCCGGCCGGCCGGCGCTGCACGTGCGGGCCGCCGACTTCCTGCGTCCCGCCTCGGTCCGCCTGGAGCAGGGCCGCACCAACCCGGACGCCTACTACGAAGGCTGGCTCGACGAACCCGGCTTGCGCCGCGAGGTGCTCGACCCGGCCGGCCCGCGCGGCAGTGGCCGACTGCTGCCGTCGCTCTGGGACGCCGACGCCGACCGGGCCAGCCGGGCCGGCTACCGGGACCTGCCACCCGGCGGGGTGGTCCTGGTCAGTGGCGCTCTGCTGCTCGGCGGCACGCTCGACTTCGACCTCACCGTCCACCTGGTGCTCTCCCCGGCGGCGTTGGAGCGGCGCACCGACCCGGCGTGGCGCTGGACCCTGCCGGCCTTCGCCCGCTACGCCGACGAGGTCGACCCGGCCTCCTTCGCCGACGTGGTGGTGCGCGCCGACGACCCCCGCCACCCGGCCTTCGTGGAAGGGCCCTGACCAGGCCGGACGAACTCACCGGAAAGTGCCAGGAAAACTCCGGTTTGGCTCGCCGGAGGCAGGGGTATTCGCCCGGCTCACAGAGCACGGGTGATCTCACCCGGGCACCCGATGTCCCGGACCGGTCCTCCTCCGCGCTCGTCGCCGGGGAAGGACCGGCACGAGGCCGCAGGAAAGGCAGGCAGCGATGCTCGTCCACGACACGACAGCCACGGGCCGCTCCCAGGCGGAGGTCGACCAGATCCGGCAGTCCCTGCGGTCCCGGTACGACGAGCTGACCGCCGAGTACGACCACGCCGTGACGCAGAGCCAGGTGCTGCGACTGGTCGAGGTCGGCGACACCGCCGGCGACGACCAGGCCGACAGCGGCACCAAGACCGCCGAGCGGGACACCGCGCAGTCTCTGCTGCGCACCATCCTGGACCGGCGCGCCCAGTTCGAGCGCGCGTTGGCCCGCCTCGACGAGGGCACGTACGGCTTCTGCGAGGGCTGCACCGCGCCGATCCCGGTGGAGCGGCTGGAGATCTTCCCGTCCGCCACGTCCTGCGTGGCCTGCAAGCAGACCCGGGAGCGGCGGGCGGCCTGAGCCGTCCGCCCGCCCCACCGGTCGGTCCCATGGGTGAGATCAAGGTGGGCACCGCGTCGTGGACCGACCGGACCCTGCTCGACTCCGGCTGGTATGCGGCGGACGCCGACACCCCGGAACGCCGGCTGTCCTACTACGCCCGGCGGTTCCCGCTGGTCGAGGTGGACGCCACCTACTACGCACCGCCCGCCGAGCGCACCGCGCGGCTGTGGGCGGAGCGCACGCCGCCCGGGTTCACCTTCAACGTCAAGGCGTTCAGCCTGCTGACCGGTCACCCGACCCGGGTCTCCGCGCTCTACAAGGACCTGCGCCCGGAGACGGAGAAGCGTACCGTCTACCCGGACGACCTGCCGGCGCAGGCGTACGAGGAGGTCTGGACCCGCTTCCTGTCCGCCCTCGACCCGCTCGTGGACGCCGGCAAGCTCGGCGCGCTGCTGTTCCAGTTCCCGCCCTGGTTCACCATCAAGCGGGACAACAAGCAGTACCTGCTGGAGGTGGCCCGGCGGTGCGCCCCGCTGCGGCCGGTCTTCGAACTCCGGCACGCCTCCTGGTTCGACGGCGACAACGCCGACGAGACGCTCGACTTCCTGCGCGGGCACGAGCTGCCGTTCGTCTGCGTGGACATGCCGCAGGGCCACACGTCGTCCGTACCCCCGGTGCTGGCCGCCACCGCGGACCTCGCGGTGGTCCGGTTCCACGGGCACAGCGACAGGTGGACCAGCAGGGACATCCACGAGAAGTTCGGCTACGACTACTCGGACCGGGAGCTGCGCGACTGGGCGCCGAAGCTCCGCGAGCTGGCCGGGCGGGCGGAGCGGACGCACGTGCTGATGAACAACTGTTTCAGGGACAACGCACAGCGCAACGCCAGCACGCTCCTCGGCCTGCTGGAGCGGTGAGCGCGCCTCACCCGCACCGGGTGAGGCCGGCTCACCCCGTCGCCGCGCAGCATGGAACCAGCGCGCGGACGCACCGGCCCGCGCGCGGCGACGAGGAGGTGGGTCATGACGGTACGGGTGGTGGCGGAACGACGCCGCGGCGGCGTGCTGCACGTGGTCGGCAACTCCGAGGTGCCGCGGGAGCGGGGCGGCCGGCCCGGCCGGTTCAGCCCGACCCGGCTGTGGCGGGGCCCCAGCGGCCCGCCGCGACGCGCCGACGACCGACGCTGGGAGACCGACGCCCGGGGGTGAGCGGGATGGCTGAGCAGCTGATGTCCGCGTTCGAGTCCTCGCTGGACAAGACGAACGTGATCCTCAAGGAGATCGAGTCGGCCTACGGCTGGCCGCCCGAGCGGCGCAACCAGTCGTACGCGGCGCTGCGCACGGTGCTGCACCTGCTGCGCGACCGGATGCCGGTGTTGGAGAGCGCCGAGTTCGCCCAGCAACTGCCGGTGCTGCTGCGGGGTATCTACTTCGACGGCTGGCAGCCGGAGAACGTGCCGATCAAGCTGAACCGCGACGACTTCCTCTACGAGGTCCGGCAGGGCTTCCCGTACGACGTGGAGGGTGGCCCGCAGCGGGTGACGCAGGTCGTGCTGGACACGTTGCGCCGGCACGTCACGCAGGGCGAGTGGCAGGACGTGAAGTCGAACATGCCGCGGGACCTGGCTCAGCTCATTCCCTGACCGGCCCCGCCCCGGCCCGTCCCGCCCCCTCGGCGGGGTGGGCCGCGGGTCAGGCCAGGTCGATGCGGAACACCTCGAACGCGGCGCCGTAGCGGACGGCGAGCCGGGTGCCGGCGGGCCGGGCCATCCCCTCCAGGAACTCCTCGGCGTCGAAGCCGCCGTCGCCGAGCCCGCTCAGGTAGGCGCCGTGCGCCCGCAACGACGCCACCCCGGCGTCGAAGGTGTCCGTCACGTCCACCCCGTGCCGGGCCGCCGGTGAGCCGGCCGCCCACACCTCGCGCACCCGGGACCACGGCTGCGTGCCGCCGGTGAGCTGCTCCGGGAAGATCCACCGGTTGCCGGCGTCGCGGACCGCGTCCAGCGTGGCCCGGCCGCAGGCGATGTGGTCGGCCTGGTTCAGCGCGTACTCGCCGTCCCAGGTCTCCCGGAAGTTGTTCGTGAGCACCACGTCCGGCCGGTGCCGGCGGACCACCCCGGCGATGGCCCGGCGCAGCGGCACGCCGTACTCCAGCAGCCCGTCGGGCAGGCCGAGGAATTCGACGGCGGACACCCCGACCACGGCGGCGGACGCGCGCTGTTCCTCCTCGCGCAGCACCCGGCTGCGCTCCGGCGGCATTCCGTCGATCCCCGCCTCACCACTGGTCAGCAGGCAGTAGACGACCTCCTTGCCCTGCCGGGTCCAGCGGGCCACCGCGGCGGCGGCGCCGAACTCCAGGTCGTCCGGGTGGGCCACCACGGCCAGCGCCCGGTGCCAGTCCTCGGTCAGCGGCGTGAGCGGTTCCGGCTGCGCCACGTGGCTACCTCCTCGCGCGTCTCCTCCGGCCCATCCTGGCACCGACCGGGCCCGGCCGCCGTCCGGGCGCGAACCCTCGGTGCGCGCCGGTCCGGGCGTCTACCGTGTGGTTAGAGAAGATCGGGCGTGGGGTACCCCCCGCTGAAGACGGACCCCGGGAACACGCGGGGCGGCACACCGAGGGAGCACCCATGGCATTGAACGACGACGACATCCAGACCAACGGTGGCGGCGGCCTGGAGGGCCCGGCCGACGGCGGTGCCACCCCCGGTCAGCACGACGGTGGCGCGGACGGTGGCGCGGAGGGTCCGGCCGACGGTGGCGCGACCCCGGGTCAGCACGACGGTGGCGCGGACGGTGGCGCGGAGGGTCCGGCCGACGGTGGCGCGACCCCGGGTCAGCACGACGGTGGCGCGGACGGTGGCGCGGAGGGCCCGGCCGACGGTGGCGCGACCCCGGGCCAGCACGACGGCGGCGCCGACGGCAGCGCCTGACACATGAGCACGACGCACGTCGACCCGCCGGGTGGCCACGGCCACCCGGCGGTGTCGTCCCCCGCCGCCGCGGCGCTGGCCCGGTGCGTGGCCGTCGAGCCGGCCAAGTTCGCCGCCGACCACTGGGGGCGCAGCCCGCTGCTGTCCCGGGCCGCCGAACTGCCCAACCCGCACGGCTTCACCGACCTGCTCAGCCCCGCCGACGCCGACGAGCTGCTCAGCCGACGCGGCCTGCGTACCCCGTTCCTGCGGGTGGCCAAGGACGGCCAGCTCGTGCCGGCGGCGCGCTACACCGGCGGCGGTGGCGCCGGCGCCGAGATCGGCGACCAGGTGCTCGACGAGAAGGTCCTGGCGCTCTACGCCGACGGCGCCACCCTGGTGTTGCAGGGCCTGCACCGCACCTGGCCGGCGCTCGTCGACCTGGCCCGCGACCTGGGCGCGGCGCTGGCCCAGCCGTTGCAGGTCAACGCCTACCTGACGCCGGCCGGCAGTCAGGGCTTCGCCACCCACTACGACACCCACGACGTGTTCGTGCTCCAGGTCGACGGCCGCAAGCGCTGGCGGATCCACCCGCCGGTGCTCGCCGACCCGCTGGAGCGCCAGCCGTGGGGCGGCCGGGCCGACGAGGTCTCCGCGACCGCCGAGGGCCGGCCCGCGCTGGACGTGGTGCTCGAACCGGGCGACGCGCTCTACCTGCCGCGCGGCTGGCTGCACAGCGCCCAAGCGCAGGAGTCCAGCTCGCTGCACCTGACCGTGGGCATCCGGGCGCTCACCCGCTACGCCCTGGTGGAGGAGTTGGCGGCGCTCGCCGCCGAGGACGCCCGGCTGCGCGCCGGCCTGCCGTTCGGCCTGGACCTGGCCGACCCGGAGGCGATCGAGCCGGAGCTGACCGAGACCGTCGAGGCGCTGCGCGACTGGCTGCTGCGGGCCGACCCGGCGGCGGTCGCCGCGCGGCTGCGGGGCCGGGTGTGGCCGGCCGCCCGACCGGCGCCGATCCGCCCGCTCGCCCAGGCCGAGGCGCTGGCCCGGCTCGACCCGGACAGCCGGGTGGTGCTGCGCGCCGGCCTGCGCCGGCAGCTCGCCCCGACCGGCGACGGCCGCGTCGCGCTGCGCCTGGTCGACCGCACGCTCACCCTGCCCGGCACCTGCGAGCCGGCGCTGCGCGCGCTGCTCACCGGCGAGCCGACCCGGGTCGGCGACCTGCCCGGCCTCGACGACGCCGACCGCCTGGTCCTCGCCCGCCGCCTGCTCAAGGAAGCGGTGTTGGTCCCTGCCTGACCCGTCCGCGCCCCGGCCCCAACAGGTCGGGGCCGGCGCGCGGGACGCGCGGGTCAGCGGGTGTAGGTGACCGCCAGCAGGAGCAGGGTCGTCGCCAGGCCGCTGGCCGCCACCAGGATCATCGGGCGCGGGGTCAGCACCGCGTGCCGACGATCGGCCAGCAGCCGGGCCGGCGCCAACCCGACCAGCGGCCCGAGCAGCGTGATCACCAGCGCCAGCACCGGCAGGCCGACCGCCAGGTCGCCGCCCGAGCCGGTCCCCAACGCCCGCGCGCCGATCCCCAGCAGATACGCCACCAGTGCGCCGCCCACCCCGCACGCGACCAGCAGCGGGTTCACCGAGCCGGGGAGCTCGCCCGGCTGCCCGGTGCGCTCCAGCAGCTCGCGTACCCCGTGCAGCAACGGCACCGGGTCGCCCGCGGCGCCGCGCACCGGGCCCGGCGGGTCGCCGAGGCGTCGGGGGCCGCCGCCGAGCCGGGCCCGCAGCTGCGCCCACAGGTGGGTGACCTCGCCGTCCACCCGCTCCACCATCCGCTGCGCCTCGCCCACCTCCGCCTCGGCGCGTCGTACCTGCTCGGCCGCCTCGGCCACGGCCCGCTCGGCGGCGGCCACCTGCTGGGCGTGCCAGGTGTGCGCCTCGGACCGCTGCGCGGACACCCGGGCGGTCAGCTCGGCGAGGCGGCGGATCTGGACGTGGTACGTCTCACTGGAGACCGGTTCGTTCATCGGGACGGACCATAAGGGATGATCACCTGGCCGGTGCGGTGCACCGCGCGGTCGAAGTAGAGACCGCGCCACGGCCGGGGATACCAGTCCGGCCCGCCGCTGCCCGGGTAGAGCGACGCGCTCAGCTCACCGCCCTGCACGTCGAGCGCCACCCAGGCCCCGATCTGATCCGTGCGGGCGCCGGCCCCACCGAGGTCGGCCCGCATCCGGGCCACCCCCCGCCACCAGGCCAGCACGTGTGTGCGCCGCTCCGGCCCGTCGTGCAGGATCCGGCGCAACTGCTCCAACCCGGTGCGGGTGCCCGCCTTGCCGGTCAGCGCGCCGGCCGCCGCGTCCACCGCGTAGAGCAGCAGGAAGTGCGGCGTACGCGGGGTGCCCGGCGCGGCCAGCCCGTCGCCCACCTCGGCCATCAGCTCGGGCACCGTCTCCTCGTCGTACCAGGAGGCGTCACCGGGCAGGTCCTCGTAGAGCGCGCGGGCCGCGGGGTCGGCGTCCGGGTCGAGACAGGCGATGGAGAACCGGGCGGCGCCCGGGGCGTACTGGCGGGCCAGCGAGCGGGCGGCGGCGTCGAGCACCGCGCACGCCTCGTCCACCCGGGTGCCCAGCACCGCCAGATTCCGCCCGGGCGCCCGGGGCAGCCGCATCGACGCGGAGCGGGACTGCACGTCGATGATCTCGCCGAGCAGGGCCACCGGGTTGCGCGGCACACCCTGCTCGGGGGCGGTCAGGGCGCGGAAGTCCGGCGCGTCGGCCAGCCGGGGGATCGCGTCGCCGTCGAAGAGCCGGGCCGGCGCGGCGTCCTGCGGCCGCATCCGCCACAGCCGGTGCTGCAACTCGCTCCAGGTCTCCCAGTCGCTGGCCGACGGGATGCGAGCCACCTCGTTCCCCTCGGCCAGACCGGACTCGGCGTTGACCACGGCGTGGTGGCGCGGCAGCGACTGCGCGGCGTCGTTGCGTTCGGCCAGGATGCGCAGCGCCTTGGGCAGCGCGATCCGCAGGGTGAACTGGGCGACCAGGGCGGGCCGGCCCCACAGGGCCTCGATGCCGCGCACGTCCTGGGAGGCGAGCACCAGGTGGATGCCCTGCGAACGGCCCCGGCGGGCCAGGTCCTCCAGCAGGTCGGCGGCCTCCCGGGCGACCACGTCCCGGCCGGCGAGCAGCGCCTGGAACTCGTCGACCACCGCGACGATGCGCGGCCAGTGCCCGGCCGGGTCCACCGCGCGCAGCTCGGCCAGCTTGGTGACCTCGTGCTTCTTCGCCGCGTCGGCCCGCCGGCGCAGCTCCTCGGCGAGGAACCTCAGCAGGGCCAGGCCGAACTCGCGGTCGGTGTTGACGTTGATCCCGACCAGGCGCATGTGCGGCAGCCAGCTCGGGTCGCGCCGACCCTTGGCGAACCGGGCGAAGGACACCCCCTCCTTGAAGTCGAGCAGATAGAACTCCAGCTCGGCGGGGGAGTAGCGGGCGGCGAGCGCGCCGATCCAGGCGAAGATGAGGTTGGTCTTGCCGGTGCCGGACGGGCCGCCGATCAACGCGTGCGGCGGGTAGTCGCCGAGCGTGAGCAGCACCGGCCGCCCGTGTGGGCCCTCGCCGATCGGGGCGCTGAGGCCGTGCGCCGAGTCCTCCCGCCAGTACTCGTCGGGCGGGGGGAGCAGGTCGGTGAAGGGCGTCGGCGGCGGCCCGGCGGCCACCCGGGAGGCGACCGCGCGGCAGGTCTCGGTGACCAGGGCCGCCGGCGGCGGGTCGTCGAGCACCACCGGCAGCCCGGCGATCCGGGCGTCGTCCTCCTCGACCACGATCCGGGTGACGGTCCGGTCGTCGGGCAGGTCGATGCCGCGGACCACCAGGTGCACGCCGCAGGCCGCACCGGTGCGGACCACCCGGTCGAGCTGGCCGCGTTCGTGCCGGGACAGCTCGTCGCCGCCGAGCAGCACCGCGACCCGCCACGGCTCGGGCCGGCGCCCGGTCGCGGCGGCCAGCTCGCGCAGCGACGCGTACTCGCCGGCCAGCACCGTGGCGTTGATCCGGCGGATCTGCTCCACCAGGTCGTCGAGCAGCCGGCCCAGGCCGCCCGGGCCGACGAAGGTGAGCAGGCCGGCGGTGCCGAGCGGCGCGAATCCGGCCAGCCCGCCGCCCAGGTGCTCCGGGTCGTAGCCGTACACCCGCACCGCGCCCGGGTCGGCCCGCCCGACCGAGCGCAGCAGCAGCGCGGGCACCACCGAGGCCAGGCCGTCCCGGTCGCCGCCGGCCAGGTGCGCGTGCCCGGCGTCGAGGAGCGGCACCAGCGCCGGCACCGGTTCGGCGCCGGCGATGCGTACCGTGCCGATCCGGACCGCGCCCGGTGGCTCGGCCCGACCGGCGGGCGTCGCCTGCCAGCGGTCCCAGGGCTCGGACGCCGCGCCCGGCGCCTCCCGCCGCGCCGCGTCCGCGGCCCGCCGCGCCAGCTCGGCGAGGCGGGCGGTGTGTCGGGCGTCGATCTCGGCGAGCCGCCGGTCGCGCGCCGCGCCGACCCGGGCCGGCACCGCCGCGGCGGCGCGGCGGGTGCGGTCCAGCCGCTCCCGGCCGGCGACCAGCTCGGCGTCGGCGGCGGCCAGTCGGGTACGGGTGGCCCCCAGCGCCTCGGAGAGCATCCCCCGCACACGCGTGACCAGTTGGGCGCGGACGTCAGCCACGCGACGGCTCCCGTTCCTCGGTGTCCTTCGGCAGGTCCCGGCCGAGCCGGTCGAGCAGCACGCCGGCGAGCACCCCGGCGGTGACCGCCGGGTCGGCGGCGTGCGGCTGCTCCGGCCCGTCGTCGCGGCGCGGCGGGGGCATCCGGCAGACCCGGGTGAGCAGCGTGTCCAGCACCGGCGCCGGCAACCCGGGCAGCAGGTCGCGGACCCGTCCGTCCAGCTCGCGGCGCAGTCGGGTCAGGTCGTCCGCGCGGGGTGGATGGCCGAGCAGCTCACCGGCCAGGTCGCGCAGCATCGGCGGGGCGATCGCGGCCATCCCCAGCCCGACGTCGGCGTGGGCCCGGCGCAGCTCGGCGTGCAGCCGGTCCCGGTCGCCGGAGCGGATCCCGACCACCACCCGGCGCAGCAGCTCGCGGGAGTCCGTGACCCGCTCGTCCGGCTGGTCCGGCGCGCCCTCCCGCCCGCCGGTCAGCTCCGCTACCCGGACCGCCCACCAGCGCCGCACCGCGGGCGGCTCGTCCGGCTCGGCGGCCGGGCCCGGCGCGGGCGGCTCGGCGCCACGCGGCGCGTCGTGCCGCGGCCGGCGCTCGCCCGGTGGGGCGGTGGGCGCGCCGTCGGCGGCCAGCCCGATCGCGGCCAGGTACGCGGTGAGCTGCTCCTGCGCCACCCGCAGCGCGTAGCCGGCGGTCTCGGCGTGCTCGGTCGCCGAGGTCAGCTCCGGCACGCCCATCGGATCGGCCGACTCCTGGCGCACCCAGCGCAGTCGTTCCTCGGCCTGGCCGAGCTTCTCCAGCGCGGCGGCGAGCTGCGCCAGCGGCAGCTCCTCGGCGGCGGCGCGGACCTGCGCGCCGATGTCCTCGACGATGGACACGGCCGGCCCCTCAGAGCGTCGCGACGTAGAGCTGTGCCTGCTCCACCGCCACCAGTGTCGCGGCGAGGCACTCCTCCAGCTCCTGGCTGGCCTGGGTCAGCGAGGCCTGCGCGGCCTCGACCGTCTCGTGGCCGCTGCCCTCCAGCGCGCCGGCGAGCGTCTGCTGCGCCTCGGCCAGCTTCTCGCCGGCCGCCTGCACCGCTGTCTGGCCGTCGCCGATCTGCTGGAGAGCGACATCGATGGCGGCCTTCAGCTCGGCGACGCTCGCCACGGGGACCTCCGGGGGGCAGGGGAGATCTCCATTACATCCCATCCCGACGGGTGGGCGAACATCCACCCTCGCGTCGTTCCTGCCCGAGTGTCCGGTTACGCCGCTGACGTGCGCGAAGACCCGACCGGGCGGGTGCGGCGATCCCACCGGCGAGCGAGCCGGTCCCGCCGACGGGACGCCGGTCAGCGGCCCAACCAGCGAGGCCCGCGTACCTCCGCGCCCAGCGCCGTCACCCGGGCCCGCAGCTCCCGGTCGGCGGTGACCACCACCCGCCGCCGGTCCGGCGCGGCGGCGACCAGCTCGACCACCGTGTCGTCGCCGGACCCGGCCGCGGACACCACGTCGACGTCGGGCACCGGCGCCACCTGCCGGGCCGCCCCCTCCACCACCAGCACCACCTGCACCGGCGGTGGCAGCTCCGGTGGCACGCCGGCGCCGGCCAGCGCGGCCAGCGCGTCGCGCAGCCGGACCGCGGCGCCGGCCCGGTCCCGCCACCAGCCGTCCGGCCGTGACCCCACCACGTTCGCGCCGTCGACCACCAGCAGCGCTCTGCTCTCCATGCCCCCAGCCTGCCACCGGTGTCGCGTTTGTCGCGCACCCCGCCGGGTAGCCACCGCCGACCGCGCCGCGCCGTGTCGCGTCCCGGTCGTGCCGACCGACTGCGGAGGACGAAGATGATGGGACCCGGTGACTTCGGCAACGACCCGTGGGACGAGTTCCTGGCCCGCTACTTCGGCCGGGGCGAGGGAGGACGCCGGCCGGCCCACCGGGTCGACATCACCCGCCTGATGACCGCCGACGCCCGGGAGATGCTCGCCGACGCGGCCCGACGGGCCGCCCAGAAGCACAGCAACGACCTGGACACCGACCACCTGCTCTGGGCGGCGCTGCAGCGCGAGCCGCTGCGCGACCTGGTCCGCCGTGCCGGCGCCGACCCGGACGCGCTGGTCAACGCGCTCGGTGGGCGCGCCGAAGGCGCACCCGGTGGCGAGGTGCCGCCGAACCTGTCGCTCACCCCGGCGGCGAAGCGGGCGCTGCTGGACGCGCACCAGCTCTCCCGGGCCATGGGTGCCAACTACATCGGACCCGAGCACATCCTGATGGCGTTGCCGCTGAACCCCGAGTCGCCGGCCGGGCGGATGCTCGCCGCCGGGCGGATCCAACCGGAGTCGTTGCAGGCGGCCAGCGCCGAGCGCGGCGCGGCGAACAACGGGCCGCGCCCGGACCGGGGCACGCCCACCCTCGACCAGTACGGGCAGGACCTCACCGAACTGGCCCGGATGGACCAGATCGACCCGGTGATCGGCCGGGCCGACGAGATCGAGCAGGCGGTGGAGATCCTGTCCCGACGGACCAAGAACAACCCGGTGCTGATCGGTGAGGCCGGCGTCGGCAAGACCGCCATCGTGGAGGGGTTGGCCGAGCGGATCTGCGACGGCGACGTGCCGCAGACGCTGATCGGCAAGCGGGTCGTCCAGCTCGACCTGTCCGGGCTGGTCGCCGGCACCCGCTACCGGGGCGACTTCGAGGAACGCCTGAAGAAGGTGATCGACGAGATCCGCGCCCACCGCGACGAGCTGATCATCTTCCTGGACGAGATCCACACCCTGGTCGGGGCCGGTGGCGCCGGCAGCGAGGGCGGGATGGACGCGTCCAACATGCTCAAGCCCGCGCTCGCCCGTGGTGAGCTGCGGGTGATCGGCGCGACCACGCTCGACGAGTACCGGCGCAGCATCGAGAAGGACGCCGCGCTGGCCCGCCGGTTCCAGCCGGTGCTGGTGCCCGAGCCGACCGTCGAGGACACCGTCGCCATCCTGCGCGGCCTGCGCGACCGCTACGAGGCGCACCACCAGGTCCGGTTCACCGACGAGGCGCTCGTCGCCGCCGGCGAGCTGTCCGACCGGTACGTGACCGACCGGTTCCTGCCGGACAAGGCGATCGACCTGATCGACCAGGCCGGCGCCCGGGTGCGGCTGCGCACCCGCACCCCCGCCTCCGACGTGCGCGAACTGGAGCAGCAGCTCGACGAGGTGCGCCGGGACAAGGAACAGGCGGTCTCCGACGAGCAGTACGAGCGGGCCTCCGCGCTGCGCGACAGGCTCGCCGAGCTGGAGGACCAGATCCGCCGCGCCCGCGGTGACGAGGGACCCAACCACGTGCCCGAGGTCGGGCCGAAGGAGATCGCCGAGGTGGTGTCGCGGGCCACCGGTATCCCGGTCACCCAGCTCACCGAGGAGGAACGCGACCGCCTGCTGCGCCTGGAGGGCCACCTGCACGAGAAGGTGATCGGGCAGGACGACGCGGTCGGCGCGGTGTCCGAGGCGGTGCGCCGCTCGCGTACCGGGTTGGCCGACCCGAACCGGCCGATGGGCAGCTTCCTGTTCCTCGGCCCCACCGGCGTCGGCAAGACCGAACTGGCCCGGGCGCTGGCCGAGGCGCTGTTCGGCGAGGCGGACCGGATGGTCCGGGTGGACATGAGCGAGTTCCAGGAGCGGCACACGGTCAGCCGGTTGGTCGGCGCCCCGCCCGGCTACGTCGGCTACGAGGAGGCCGGCCAGCTCACCGAGGCGGTCCGCCGCCGCCCGTACGCGGTGGTGCTGCTGGACGAGATCGAGAAGGCGCACCCTGATGTGTTCAACATCCTGCTCCAGGTGCTCGACGACGGCCGGCTCACCGACAGCCAGGGCCGGACCGTGAACTTCAAGAACACCGTCCTGATCATGACGAGCAACCTCGGCTCGGAGCTGATCACCGGTGCCCAGCGCACGGTCGGCTTCGCCACCGGCGACCCGGGCCAGCAGGAGTCCGCCGAGCTGCGGGAACGGCTGATGCGCCGGTTGCAGGAGAACTTCCGCCCCGAGTTCCTCAACCGGGTCGACGAGATCATCATCTTCCAGCGTCTGGAGGCCGAGCAGCTGCGCGAGATCACCGGCCTGCTGCTGGAGGAGACCCGCCGCCGGCTGCACACCCAGGACATCCAGGTGGAGATCAGCACCGCCGGCGTCGACTGGCTCGCCGAGCACGGCTACCAGCCGGAGTTCGGCGCCCGCCCGTTGCGCCGGGTGATCCAGCGCGAGGTCGACAACCGGCTGTCCCGGATGCTGCTGGAGAACGAGATCTCACCGGGGCAGAAGGTCAGCGTGGACGCCCGCGACGACCAGCTCGTCTTCGACGTGTCCGCCGGTGAGCGCGGATACACGGCCGCCACCACGTCCCATCCCCGGTGAGCGGGCCGGCCCACCCTCGGCGGGCCGGCCCGGCCCGTCGCGCACGGATCGGAGGGCGGACATGACCGAACCCGAGGAAACCCGGGAGGACACCGCGGCCGGTGAACCGATCGAGGCGGCGCCGACGGCCAACCCGTCCCGGGTCCGGGTGCCGCCGGAAGGTCTGACCCAGCAGGCACCGCACGGCGAGGTCGACCCGGAGGAGTCCGGGCCGCCGCCGGGAGAGGAGGCGTGATGGCACGCGACGCGCGACTCGACCCCGAGGTCGAACTGATCTGGGACGACTTCCACGCCGAGGTGAACGTACCCTCCGAGCAGCTACGGCAGTGGCTGCTGACCCGTGGGTCGGGTGAGGAGGCGTTCGGCCCCGACCCCGACCTGGACCTCCCCGAGCCCGGCCGGCAGATCCTCGCCGTGCTGCGCAAGCGCAAGGTCGACCTCACCCCGGAGGACGTCGAGGTGATGCGGGAGGCGATCACCCGGATCCGGGAGCTGACCGCCGAGAAGCCCGGCCGGGGCAACGCCGACGACGAGTGGCGGCACGCACTGCTCGACCTCGGTCACGACGTGCTTGTGGAACGCTGAGCCGGGGTTGCGCCGCCCGGGCGGACACCCGCCCGGGCGGAGGGGCGGCGTCGTCGCACCGGCCCGGCGTCGGCAGCCGCCGGCTCTCGTCACGGCGGGTGACGACGGCAAAAAGTGGATGCGGTCGAGAGCGGTATACCTCGCAGTCATAGTTATGCCTCTGCGGTATGCCGCTCGCGACCGGACTCTCCGTCCGGACGCGACACGCCCGGGTCGCCGACGGTGGTGGGTTCGCCCGTGCCGGGCGCCCCGGCCTATTCGGACTCCATGCTGGGCAGTCGCAGGCCGGCGGCGTCGGCCGCGGCCTGCCGGTCCGCGCGGGCCCGCTCCTCCCGGCTGAGCAGGTTGGCATACTCGGTGACGTCCGCCGGGTCCGGCACCTCGGGCAGGCGGCGCAGGAACGCCTCGACGTCGGCGGCGGCAGCGGTGTGCGCGGTGGCCGCCTGACGCAGCAGCTCCCGCTCGTCGGCGGCCGGATACAGATCAGTCATGCCGGCGAGATACCCGCGTTCAGGCGGTTCGCACCCCGCCCACGCGGTGCGGCTGCACGCCGAAGTCCGGGTGGGCCAGCAGCCAGGCCAGATAGTCGGGGTGGTTGGCCAGCGCGTCGGTGTAGGCCGCCACCGCCGTCTCCAGCACCGGCTCCGCCACCGCCGCGGCGGGCGCCTCCGGGTGCCAGCCGAACAGCAGCCGCCAACGCAGCGGCGCGCCGGCCAGCCGGCGGGTGACCAGCCCGGCCACCGGGCGGAAGGTGGCCTGGCACAGCGCCACCGCGGTGCCCGCGTCGACCAGGTCCAGGGCGGCGCGCACGTCCGCCTCGTACACCTTGCGGGGGGTGAAGCCGGCGCGCGCGCAGGCGGCGGCGAAGCAGTCGCCGAAGCAGCCGTCGCCGGGCGCCGCCACCCACTGCTCCCGGCGCAGGTCGACCAGGTCGACCTCGTCCCGCCCGGCCAGCGGATGGGTCTGCGGCAGCAGCACGAAGACCGGGTCGACGGCCACCTCCCGCCAGCTCAACCCGAACACCGGCGACGGCGCGGCGTCGCCGCACACGCCGGTGAGCGCGAAGTCGAGCCGGCCGCCGGCCACCATCTGCGCCAACTCGTCCACCGACCAGGACGCGTACGTGGAGATCTGCGCGTCGGCGCGCTCGGCGGCGAGCCGGTGCACCAGCCGGCCCAGGATCGGACTGTTCACCCCGCCGAACCGGTAGCGGCGCAGCGGGTCGCCCGCGCCGGCCAGCCGGGCGGCCTCGTCCTGCAGCCCCTTCATGGCCGGCAGCAGCACCCGGGCCCGGTCCAGCACCAGCTCACCCAGCGCGGTGGGCCGGGCGCCGCGCCGGTCGCGTTCGAACAACGGCCCGCCGAGCACCCGCTCGATCCGCTGGAGCTGGGCGGTCAGCGCCGGCTGGGCCAGACCGAGCAGGGAGGCCGCCTTGGTGACGCTCCCCGTCTCGGCGATCGCGCAGACCACCCGCAGGTGTCGCAGCTCCAGATTCATAACGTGACGGTAGGACCACGAACGGGTGTCCGGGAAGGGGCGGTTCGGCTCAGGCGTCGCGGCGGTGCTCCAGGTCGGCGAGGCGGGTGCGCCGCCCGGTGACCGCGTCGCGGACCTTGTCCAGCACCCCCACCGCCGGCTCGACGATCTTGTTCCAGGGCGGGGTGGCGGGGGTGCCCGGGTGCGGCCGGGTCGGCGCCGCCTCCTCCGCGATCTGCCACCGGTTGCCCAGCCGGATCAGCTCGGCGTCGCTGGCCACCTCGCGCAGCGGTGTGACCAGCGCGGCGACCCGGCTCACGTGCCGGCGGACCCGCTCGGCCACATCGGCGACCACCGCGTCGTCCGGGCCGGACAGCTGCTTCAACGCGGTCAGCAGGGCGGCGTCCGCCTCGATCTCCCGGGCGACCAGCTCGGCGCTCTCCGGCACCGCGGCGCGGGCGGCCGGGAAAAGATACTGCTCCTCGGCGGAGAGGTGCCGCGACACCGCCGCGGTCAGCACGTCGAGCACCCGGCGTCGGCCGGCCGGCTCCAGCCCCGGCTCGGTCGCCCGGTCGGCCAGCTCCAGCAGGGTGCGGTGCTCGGCGTCCACGAGGTCGGCCAGGCTCCGCCCACCCGGCCGGTACGCGTCGTCGGCGGCGGGCGGCAGCGGCGGCAGGGGGACGGTCATGGTGCCCTCCTCGTGGTGGCCCGGACGGGGTGGCCGGAATCGATGTTCGGCGTTACCCGCCCGGGCGTCGCGCGAAACCGGTCCACACCGCACCGGGCGTCGCGGCCCGCCCGGCTGGTATAAGGAAGCGATGACGACCTCCGCCTCACCCCAGCCCACCGACGAGGTCGTGGACCTCTGCCGGGACCTGCTGCGCATCGACACCACCAACACCGGGGACAACGACACCAGCGCGGGGGAGCGGCGCGCCGCCGAGTACGTCGCGGAGAAGCTCGCCGAGGTCGGCGTCGACGCCGAGATCCACGAGTCGGCACCCGGGCGGGCCAACCTGGTGGCCCGGATCCCCGGCACCGAGCCGGGTCGCGACGCGCTGCTCGTGCACGGGCACCTCGACGTGGTGCCCGCCGACCCGGACGAGTGGTCGGTGCACCCGTTCTCCGGCGACATCCGTGACGGCTACCTGTGGGGGCGCGGCGCGATCGACATGAAGGACTTCGACGCCATGGTGCTGGCCGTGGTCCGCGACTGGCAGCGCGCCGGCGTCCGGCCCCGGCGCGACGTGGTGCTCGCCTTCACCGCCGACGAGGAGGCCGGCAGCGACTACGGCGCGCACTTCCTGGCCCGCGAGCACCGGGGGCTCTTCGACGGCTGCACCGAGGCGATCGGCGAGGTGGGTGGCTTCTCCTACTCCGTCGACGAGTCCCGCCGGCTCTACCTGATCGAGACCGCCGAGAAGGGCATCGACTGGCTGCGCCTGCACGCCAAGGGGCGGCCCGGGCACGGCTCGATGGTGCACGACGACAACGCGGTGACCGCGCTCGCCGAGGCGGTCGCCCGGATCGGCCGACACCGGTTCCCGGTGGTCATGACCGACACCGTACGGGCGTTCCTGGCCGAGGTCGGCGACGTGCTCGGCATCGAGATCGACCCGGCCGACCCGGAGACCGCGATCGCCAAGCTCGGCCCGATCGCCAACATCATCGGCGCCACGATCCGCAACACCGCCAACCCCACCCGGCTGGCCGCCGGCTACAAGGACAACGTCATCCCGGGCCGGGCCACCGCCACCATCGACTGCCGCAGCCTGCCCGGGCAGAGCGAGGAGCTGGAGCGGCAGCTGCGCGAGCTGGTCGGCCCGGACATCGCCATCGAGTACGTCCAGCGCCAGCCGGCCCTGGAGACCACGTTCGACGGCGACCTGGTGGACCACATGTCGGCCGCGCTGCGGGCCGAGGACCCGGGCGCCCACCCGGTGCCGTACATGCTCTCCGGCGGCACCGACGCCAAGGCGTTCTCGCAGCTCGGCATCCGCTGCTTCGGCTTCGCGCCGCTGCGGCTGCCCGCCGACCTCAATTTCTCCGGCCTGTTCCACGGCATCGACGAGCGCGTCCCGCTCGACGGACTACAGTTCGGCGTGCGGGTTCTCGACCGCTTCCTCCGCAACTGCTGACCGCGCCCGCCGCGGCGCCGCCGGCGCGGACCTGCCCCCATCGCGAAGGGACTGCCTCACATGACCGACCAGCACGCTGAGCTGGACGCCGCCCTCGAGCAGGTGATCGACGCCGCCCGTGCCCACCTGGCCGCCGTCCGGGCCGCCCAGGGCCGGATCGACGACGACGCCGTCTGGCAGGCGTACGTCGCGTTGAACAACGCCTCGTTCGCCTACGACGAGCGGTTGCTCGACGCGTTCGGCGAGGTGACGCCCTGGGACGTCGAGTCGATCGACCCGGACGAGGCGGACGAGCGCTTCGGCGCGGTGGAGGGCGGCGAGCCGACCGACCCGCACCCGAGGGTGATCTCCGTGCGGCAGCGGCGCGACTACCGGGTGCCCAGCGTCGCCGCGCTGCTGCGGGTGGCCGAGGCGGCCCGCCGGGAGGGCACCCCGGAGGAGGACGAGCCGGCGCCGGTGGAGGGCGTCGGCGAGGCGGTGCTGGAGCTGCTGCAGAGCGGCGACGGTTCGCTCTCCGCGCTCGACGTGCCCGAGCTGGAGCCGCTCGACGGCGTGGTCATGGTCAGCGAGGTCGGTACCCCCGTCGACCTGGAGTCGTTCGACGACGACGATCCGGTCGGCCCGTTCCAGCCGGCCGTCGACGACCGGCTGGTCGGTCGCCTCGACGAGCACCCGTTCCTGGAGCTCGACGACGAGCACGACCACGCCCACTAGGCAGTGCTCGCCCCGGGGCCGCACCGCGCGGCGCGGCCCCGGGGCGAGGAGCCCCTCAGTACGACAGGCCCGGCTGCGGCTTGCTCACCACGCGACGGCGCAGCATCACCTGCCGCGTGCCGTCCCGGTAGAGCCGCACCCGGGCCAACTCCCAGCCGGAGAACTCCGCCTGGATCGCCAGCTGCGCCGCGGCGGTCAGCCGATCGACGTTCGAAGGCAACCGCAGCGGCGCGTATTCGTAGTCCATGACCTCTATGCTGCCCAGCTCGCGGGCCCTCCGCCACCCCCTGGCCGTGACCCGGATCGCGGCGCGGGACGGCCGCCCCACGGCGGACGCCCGATGCCGGTCAGCCGTCGCGTTCCGGATAGCCGACGGGCACCGCGGAGACGTCGTCGAGCGCGGTGACGATCTCGTCCGGCAGGGTCATCCGCTCCACCTGGAGCGCGCCGAGCAGCTGCCCGACCGTGCGGGCGCCGAGGATCGGCGCGGTCACCCCGGGCCGGTCCCGCACCCAGGCCAACGCCACCTCGGTGGGCGACACGCCGAGCCCACCGGCGGCGATGGCCACCGCCTCGACGATGCTGGAGCAGCGGGGCTCCAGGTAGGTGCCGACGAAGCGCTCGAAGTGCGGCGACACCGCCCGCGAGTCGGCCGGCCGGCCGTTGCGGTATTTCCCGGTGAGCACCCCCCGGCCCAGCGGCGACCAGGGCAGCAGGCCCAGCCCCATCCCGGCGCACGCCGGGAGCACCTCACGCTCGATGCCGCGCTCCAACAACGAGTACTCCACCTGGGCGGCGACCACCGGCGCCCGCCCCGGCCAGGCGGCCTGCCAGGCGGCGGCCCGGGCGGTCTGCCAGCCGGAGAAGTTCGACACGCCCACATAGCGCGCCTTGCCGGCGGAGACGGCGTGGTCCAGCGCGGAGAGCGTCTCCTCCAGCGGCGTGTCCGGGTCGTAGCCGTGCACCTGCCACAGGTCGACGTGGTCGGTGCCGAGCCGGCGCAGCGACGCGTCGAGCGTGCGCAGCAGGTGCCCGCGCGAACCGTCGCGTCGGCGGCCGCTGCCCGGCCGCAGCCCCGCCTTCGTGGCGATGAGCAGCTCGTCGCGGTCGACCAGGCTACCCAGCAGCGACCCGATCACCGACTCGGCGTCGCCGTCGGCGTACACGTCGGCGGTGTCGACGAGGTTTCCGCCCGCGTCGAGGTAGCTCTTCAGCTGGGCGGCCGCGTCGTCGGCGTCGGTGTCCCGTCCCCAGGTCATGGTGCCGAGGGCGAGCCGCGAAACCGCCAGCCCGCTTCGGCCGAGCGGTCGCTGTTGCATGGGTGAACCTTATTTCGATCGCGGCGTCACGGACATCCTCGCCGCAGTCAACTTCCCGCGCGAGCGCAGCGCGGTGTGACGTGTTCGGGGCGAGCCGGTCGTCGGTGGTGGCACCGGCATTGCGTAACCTGATGCGACCTGTGGTGCGGACGGTGGGAGGACCAGTGCGACTCGGGCTCAACCTCGGATACCAGACGGCCTGGAGCACGCCGGCCGACCACCTGGCGTTCGCCCAGGAGGCGGACCGGCTCGGCTACTCGGTGGTGTGGGCCGCGGAGGCGTACGGCTCCGACTCACCGACCATGCTCGCCTGGATGGCCGGGCAGACGCAGCGGATCGACCTCGGCTCCGCCGTCATGCAGATCCCCGCCCGCACCCCGGCGATGACCGCGATGACCGCCGCGACCATCGACACGCTCTCCGGCGGCCGGTTCCGGCTCGGACTCGGCGTCTCCGGCCCGCAGGTCTCCGAGGGCTGGCACGGCGTCCGCTTCGCCAAGCCGCTGTCGCGCACCCGGGAGTACGTCGACATCGTCAAGCTCGCGGTGGCCCGCAAGGAGGTCGCGTACGACGGCGAGCACCACACGCTGCCGCTGCCGGACGGGCCGGGCAAGGCGCTGCGGCTGAGCTTCCACCCGCCGCGCGAGCACATCCCGATCTACCTGGCCGCCGTCGGCCCGAAGAACCTGGAGCTGGCCGGCGAGATCGCCGACGGCTGGCTGGCCGTCTTCTACGCCCCCGAGTTCGCCGAGGAGCAGCTCGCCGCGATCCGGGCCGGGCGGGCCGCCGCCGGCAAGGAGCTGGCCGGCTTCGACGTGGTCCCCTCGGTGCCGGTGGTGGTCGGTGACGACGTGGCCACCTGCGCCGAGCTGGTCCGCTGGTACGCCGCGCTCTACGTCGGCGGGATGGGCAGCCGGAAGCAGAACTTCTACAACCAGCTCGCGACCCGGATGGGCTACGGCGACGCGGCCCGCGAGGTCCAGGAGCTCTACCTGGCCAAGCGGCAGCGCGACGCCGCCGCCGCGGTGCCGATGGAGTTCATCGACCGCACCTCGTTGCTCGGCCCGAAGGGGCGCATCGCCGAGCGGATGCGGGAGTACGCCGCCGCCGGCGTGACCACCCTGTCGGTGACGCTGTTCGTGGCCGACCGGGACAGCGGCGTCGCGACGCTGCGCACCGTGGCCGAGGCGCTGGAGCTGTCCGGGGTCGGCGAGTGACCTGGGTCGAGGCCATCGTCCTGGGCGTCGTCCAGGGGCTCACCGAGTTCCTGCCGGTGTCGTCGTCCGGGCACCTGCGGATCACCTCGGCGATCTTCTTCGGCCGCGACGCGGGGGCGTCGTTCACCGCGGTCACCCAGCTCGGCACCGAGGCCGCCGTCCTGATCTACTTCTTCAAGGACATCTGGCGGATCGTCCGCACCTGGTGCCTGGGCCTGGTCGACCGCTCGGTGCGCTCCAGCCTCGACTACCGGATGGGCTGGTACGTCATCGTCGGCACCATCCCGATCGGCATCCTGGGGCTGCTGTTCAAGGACCAGATCCGCACCGCCGGCCGGAACCTCTACCTGATCTCCTTCACGCTGATCTTCTTCGCCCTGGTGCTCGCGTTCGCCGAGTACTGGGGCCGACAGACCCGCACGCTGGAGAACTTCCGGATGCGCGACGGCGTGGCGATGGGCCTGGGGCAGGCGATGGCGCTGATCCCCGGCGTCTCCCGCTCGGGCGGCACGCTGACCGTCGGCCTGTTCCTCAACCTCACCCGGGAGACGGCGGCGCGCTACTCGTTCCTGCTGGCCATCCCGGCCGTTGTCATCTCCGGCGTGTTCAGCCTGCCGGACGTCTTCGAGCCGTCCGCGCCCGGCACCGCCGCGCCGAGCGTGGCGCAGATGGTGGTGGCCACGCTCATCGCGTTCGCCATCGGCTACGCGGCCATCGCCTGGCTGCTGCGCTACGTCGCACACCACACGCTCTACCTGTTCGTGCTCTACCGGGTGGCGCTCGGCACGCTGGTGCTCTGCCTGCTGCTCACCGGCACGATCAGCGCCACCTGATCCGGGCGACACGACGGGGGCCGGCACCCCGCCTCCGGGGTGCCGGCCTTCCGCCTGTGTCAGCCGTTCCAGTGCTGGGCGACGAGGTCCGCGGCCTGCTGCTCCCACTGCGCGTACGCGTCAGGGTAGGCGCTGACCTGCACCGTCTGCGCGGCCTGGGTCAGCGGCATGTCCTGCCAGCCGTCGACCTGCTTGAGGCCCTTGAGGAAGGCGAGGGTGGAGTACTCGGGGTCGGTGATCTGCTCCGGCGTGCCCCAACCACTGGACGGGCGCTGCTGGAACAGGCCCAGCGAGTCGTGGTCGTTGCGGTCGCCGAGGTGGCCGAGGTTCTCCAGCTTCGACTCCTGGAGGCTGGTGGCGATCGAGACGACGGCGGCGCGCTCGTCCATGCCGGCCTTCTTGGTGGCGGCGACGATCGCCTTGACGTTGGCGGCCTGCTCGTCGGTCAGGTCGATGCGGGACTGCGCGCCCTGCACGCCGTGCGGGACGAGCGCGGCGGGGTCGGCCTGGGCGGTGACGGCGACCTCGCGGGCGGTCGGGGAGCTGTCGTGGTGGTTGAGCGGACCGGCGGCCAGGCCACCGGCGACGGTCAGACCGGCGATACCGAGGATGCTCTTGCGCAGCATGGTGTTCATGGGGGGCTCCATTCGGGGGTTCGACACACCGGGGGGTGTGCGAGCACCGTCAGGCGCTCTCGCGCGGGGACTCCGTCGGCTCACGGGGCGGGGGCCTCGTCGTGCCGGCGGAACCATGTGCAACGACCGGCGCCCCACCGTCATTCCGCGGATCCAGGATCCGGTGGCGGGTGTTTCCGCTGCTCAGCCGTGCACCGGGTACAACGCCCCCGCCCCCGGACCCATTCCACCCGACAGGTGTCCCCGACCACCTCCGCACCGGACACACCGCCCGCCCGGGCGGCCGGTACGTGGCGAATGGGGTGTGTGCGGTCCGGGTCGGCTGGGGCCAGCGGTGGCGGTGGAGGGAGTCGCACCCACCCCACCACCCCTCGCCCTCGGCGGGCGGGTGGCCGTGGTCCTTGCCGCTCGCGCAGGGTGGGCGGACCTGTCGGCTTTCGTGGGCGTCTGGTGGGGGATGCGCTCCCCGCACCGGACGCCCGACTCGGTCGATCAGGAAGCGGTGCACGATGTCTGATGTGCGGCGGTCAACGTCATGGTCGACCACTCCGGGCGACCGAGGCGGTCGAGCCGGTGGGCCGGTGGGGCGGCACTGTGTGGTGGGGGCGGTCGACGAGGCGGCACGGCCTAGGGTGGTGGGCGTGGCGACCCTTCTGCTTCTGCGACACGGCCGGACCACCGCGAACGCCGACGGTGGGCTGGCCGGCCGGCAACCGGTCGAGCTGGACGACACCGGGCGGGCGCAGGCCACGGCGGTCGGCGGCCGGCTCGCCGGGCTGCCGCTCGCGGCGGTGGTGACCAGCCCGCTGATCCGCTGCCGGCAGACCCTGGAGCTGGCGTTGCCGCAGGCCGAGCCGACGGTCGAGGACGGGCTGATCGAGTGCGGCTACGGCGCCTGGGAGGGACAGGCGCTGAAGAAGCTGGCGAAGGAGCCGCTCTGGCCGGTGGTCCAGCAGCACCCGAGCGCCGCCGCCTTCCCGGAGGGGGAGTCGATGGCGGCGATGTCCGCGCGTGCGGTCGCCGCCGTGCGGGCGTGGGACGCGCGGGTCACCGCCGAGCACGGGCCGGAGGCGGTCTGGCTGGCGTGCAGCCACGGCGACGTGATCAAGGCCATCGTTGCCGACGCGCTCGGCGTACACCTGGATCTGTTCCAGCGGATCGTGGCCGACCCGGCGTCGGTGACGGCGATCCGCTACACACCGCTGCGGCCGTTCCTGGTCCGGCTCAACGACACCGGCGGCGACTTGTCGGCGCTGGTCCCGCCGCCGGGCAAGCGGCGCCGGCGGGCGGCCGGCGCCACCGGGTCGGACGCCGCGGTCGGCGGTGGGGCGGGGGCGGGGCGGTCGTGACCGCCGCGGGCCCGCGTGGTGCCGCGCGTTGCGCTCTGGGCGGATTCGGCGTCGGTGGGCTGCGCGGTGCTTCCGCGCGCCGGATAGGGTCGTGGGTATGACGCACCAGGTGCACGCGTTCGAGCCGCCGGAGCGGTTCGTCGCCGGGACGGTCGGCCCGCCGGGGGAGCGCACGTTCTTCCTCCAGGCGCGCGGCGGCGGCCGGCTGGTCAGCGTCGCGCTGGAGAAGGTCCAGGTGTCGCTGCTCGCCGAGAAGCTGGAGGAGCTGCTCTCCGAGGCGCAACGCCGGTTCGGGGTGAAGCTGCCGGAGTCGGCGCCGATCGCGCTGGGCGACAACGAGCCGCTCGACACCCCGGTCGACGAGGAGTTCCGGGTCGGCACGCTCGGCCTGGCCTTCGACGTGGACACCGCGACCGTGGTGATCGAGGCGATCGCCGTGGGCGAGGCGGAGGTCGAGGTCGAGCTGGGCGACGCGGACGACGAGGTCGAGATCGACGAGGAGCCGGACGAGCCCGACGACGACCTCGACCGGCTCCGGGTGCGGCTGACCCCCGAGGCGACCCGCGAGTTCATCGAGCGCGCCAAGCGGGTGGTCAACGCCGGCCGGCCACCCTGCCCGCTCTGTGGCCAGCCGCTCGACCCGGCCGGCCACCTCTGCCCCCGGCACAACGGCTATCACCGGTGACCTCGTCGGAACTGCAGCCCCGACAGGGCGGCGCCGAGGCGCTGCGGTTGCTCGCCGACGGCGAGCTGACCCTGGAGGGGCGGCTGGTCGACGCCTCCAACGCGACGCTGCGCGCCGAGATCGTCCTGGGCGACGCGCGCGCGCACTGCGTCTACAAGCCGGTGCGTGGCGAGCGCCCGCTGTGGGACTTCCCGGACGGCACGCTCGCCGGCCGGGAGGTGGCCGCCTACCTGGTCTCCCGGGCCACCGGGTGGGACCTGGTGCCGCCGACCGTGCTGCGCGAGGGCCCGTTCGGCCCGGGCTCCTGCCAGCTCTGGATCGACGAGCCGGCCGACGCCGAGCCGCTCGTCGGCTTCGTGCCCGCCGAGTCGGTGCCGCCGCGTTGGTTCCCGATCGCCGCGGCACGCGACGACGACGGCGCGGCCTACGCCCTGGCGCACGCCGACGACCCGCGACTGGCCCGGCTGGCCGTCCTCGACGCGGTGATCAACAACGCCGACCGCAAGGGCGGGCACGTGCTCGTCGGCGCGGACGACCGCATCTACGGGGTGGACCACGGCGTCAGCTTCCACGTGGAGGAGAAGCTGCGGACGGTGCTCTGGGGCTGGGCCGGCCGCCTGCTCCCGCCGGACGCGGTCGAGATGCTCGACGGGCTGGCCGCCCGGCTCGGCGGCGCGCTCGGCGAGGAGCTTGCCGAGCACCTCACCCTCGGTGAGGTCAGGGCGGTGGCGGCCCGGGTGGACCGGCTGCGCGACACCGGCCGGTTCCCGCTGCCGCCCGAGGAGTGGCCGGCCATGCCCTGGCCACCCATGTGAGGCGCTGTCGCGTTGATCACCCGTGGGGCGGCACCCGCGCGCCTGACGGCTCGTTAGGCTGGCGGTCATGGAGTCTTGGGCGGGACACGAGGTGCCACGGCTGCCGGGCGAGGGCGCGCCACTGAGGTTGTACGACTCGGCGCGGCAGGGCCCGCACCCCTCCCGCCCCGACGGCGTCGCCTCGATGTACGTCTGCGGCATCACCCCCTACGACGCCACCCACCTCGGGCACGCCGCCACCATGATCACCTTCGACCTGGTGCAGCGGATGTGGCGCGACGCCGGCCTGACCGTGCGCTACGTGCAGAACGTCACCGACATCGACGACCCGCTGCTGGAGCGCGCCGAGCGCGACGGCGAGGACTGGAAGGTCCTCGCCATGCGGGAGACCGCGCTGTTCCGCGAGGACATGGAGGCGCTGCGGATGATCCCGCCGGCGCACTACGTGGGCGCGGTCGAGTCGATCCCGGACATCGCCGACAAGGTGCTCGTGCTGCTCAAGGACGGCGCGGCCTACCGGCTCGACGACGGCACCGGCGACGTCTACTTCGACATCTCCGCCGCGCCCGCGTTCGGCTACGAGTCCAACCTGTCCCGCGCCGAGATGCTGGAGATCTTCCCGGAGCGCGGCGGCGATCCCGACCGTGCCGGCAAGCGGGATCCGCTCGACCCGCTACTGTGGCGCGGCGCCCGCGAGGGTGAGCCGTCCTGGCCCGGCGGCGAGCTGGGCCCGGGCCGCCCCGGCTGGCACATCGAGTGCACGGTCATCGCGTTGAACCTGCTCGGCGACCAGATCTCGGTGCAGGGCGGCGGCAACGACCTGATCTTCCCGCACCACGAGTGCTCCGCTGCGCACGCCGAGCGGCTGACCGGCGAGACGCCGTTCGCCGACCACTACGTGCACGCCGGCATGATCGGCCTGGACGGCGAGAAGATGTCCAAGTCCAAGGGCAACCTGGTCTTCGTCTCCCGGCTGCGCGCCGACCGGGTCGACCCGATGGCGGTGCGGCTCGCGCTGCTCGCCGGCCACTACCGCAGCGACCGCTCCTGGACCGACGAGTTGCTCGCCGAGGCGCTGGAGCGGCTGGCCCGCTGGCGGCGGGCCGCCGCCGCGCCCGTCGGCCCGTCCGGCGAGGCGTTGTTGGCCGGGGTACGCGAGCGCCTCGCCGACGACCTCGACACGCCGGGTGCCCTGGCGACGGCCGACGCCTGGGCCGAGCGCGTCCTCGCCGGCGACGGCTCCGACCCCGGTGCTCCCGCGCTGTTCGCCGACACCCTCGACGCCCTCCTCGGCATCCGGGTGTAAGGAGGGGCCCCCTCTTAACGCCTGGCGTAGAGGAAGGGCCCCCTTCTAACGGTGGCGGTGGGCTCGGCCCGACGTCAGTCCCGGCAAGCGCCGTCCGGGCCGCGGACAGGTGCCGAAGTCGCGGGCGGCGGCCAGGTGCCGCGGAGCGGCCGCGGTTCGGGGTCAGCCGAGCACCAGGCCGGGATCCGGGTCCGGCTCGGGGGACGGCGCGGGGATCTTGTACTCCTCGGTGAGGGTGGTCATCGGGCCCGGCCAGGTGGCCTGGGCGACCTCGATCGGCTTGTGCCGTTCGTCGTACGCGACGTGCAGCAGGTGCAGCACCGGGGTGTCCGGGCGGATCTGCAGGATCTCCGCCTCCTCCCGGCTGGGCTGCCGGGCACTGATCGTGTCGGTGGCGGTGGTGTACCGCCTGCCGATCGCCTCCTCGGCCTCCTGGTAGAGCGGCCGGCCGAACGCCTCGGCCCGCTCCAGCGAGGTGCCGGCGGTGTCGGCGGGCAGGAACCAGGAGCCGCCGACCTCGACCGGGGAGTCGTCGGTGCGGACCAGGTGCCGCCGGCAGAGCAGCTCGGTGCCGTCGGGCACGCCGAACGCGTCGGCCACCTCGGCCGGGGCGGCGACGCGGCCGACCGAGACGAGCTGCTGGCGGTACCGGGCGGCCAGGTCGGTGTGGTAGCCGCGGAAGCCGCCGTACCGGCCCCGGGAGAGGCGGCTCAGCCGGCGTCGGGTGCCCCGGACGTACGTACCGGAGCCGGGTTTGGTGATCAGGATGCCCTCGACCCGCAGCTGGTCGACGGCGCGTTGCACGGTCTGCTTGGCGACGCCGAACATCTCGGCGATGGCCGGGATGGACGGCAGCCGCTCGCCCGGGCCCCAGTCGCCGCGGCGCACCTGAGCCTTGAGCTGCGCGGCGATCTGCCGGTGGGGGAACTCGGCCGCCCCCGGGTTGATCTGCACATCCGCCTCCTCATGACAGCTAGGTTCCTAGGATGCCCTACTGCATGTGACCGCGCCACCCCGGACACGAAGACAGGCCGGGCCCATCAGGGGACCCGGCCTGTCTTCGCGCAAGTGGCCTACCAGGAGCCGGCGGTCGGGCCGGCCGAACCGCCCCGACGGCGCAGGTACTTCTCGAACTCCTGGGCGATCTCGTCCCCGGTCAACGGGGTGATGCCGGCGTCGCCGACGCGTTCCTCCAGCTCACGCACGTACTCGCCGAGTTCGGCGTCCTGCTCGGCGGCGCTGCGCACCCGCTGCTCCCACTCGGCGGCCTCCTCGGCCAGGTCGGCCATCGGCACCGGCAGGTCGAGCACCTCCTCGACGCGGTGCAGCAGCGCGAGGGTGGCCTTCGGGCAGGGCGGGTTGTTGGCGTAGTGCGGCACGTGCACCCAGAACGACACGGCGTCCACCTCGGCCCGGGTGCACGCGTCGTGCAGCACGCCGACGATGCCGGTCGGACCGTCGTAGCGGGTGGGGGTGAGCTGGTAACGCTTGGCCGCGTCGGCGTCCGACGCGCTGCCGCTGATCGGCAGCGGCCGGGTGTAGGGCACGTCGGCCAGCAACGCGCCGAGCAGCACCACCCGCTCGACCTCGAGGCTGTGGCAGATCTCCAGCACCTGCTCGCAGAAGGTGCGCCAGCGCATGCTCGGCTCGATGCCCCGGATCAGCACCACGTCCCGCTCGGTGCCCTCCGGGCTGGCCACCATGAAGCGGGTGGTGGGCCACTCGACCCGCCGGGTCTCCCCGTCGGCCATGGTGATGGTCGGCCGGCTCACCTGGAAGTCGTAGAAGTCTTCCGGGTCCAGCTCGGTCACCTGCCGGGACTGCCAGACCTGCTCCAGATGCTCCACGGCGGCGGTGGAGGCGTCCGCGGCGTCGTTCCAGCCCTCGAAGGCCGCGATGGCGACCGGTGAGCGCAGTACCGGCAGCCCGTCGAACTCGGTCACGCCGTCACCTCACCCTGCTCGTCGGGAGCGGCGCCGCCCCGTCGCACGGTCGCGTCCCTGTTGTCCTTCACGTCCGCCAGCCTACGTGCCGCCGCCGGAGCCGGCCCGCCGGCCGCGCCGGTCGCCCGGCCCGACCACCCGGTCGAACCGGATGAAAGGTACGCGGTGATCCGGCCGACACTATGTGGGATGGCGCGTTTGGTGTGACCGCCCCGTGCCTCGGCGCACTAGCCTGGCCTCGTGGCTACTTCGTTGCGCGACCTGCTGGCGGACCGGATCCTCATCGCCGACGGCGCGATGGGGACGATGCTCCACTCGGCCGACCTCACCCTGGACGACTTCGACGGCCTCGAGGGCTGCAACGAGATCCTCAACGTCACCCGGCCGGACGTGGTCCGCGGCGTGCACGAGGCTTACCTGGCCGCCGGCGCCGACTGCGTGGAGACCAACACGTTCGGCGCCAACCTGCCCAACCTCGCCGAGTACGGCATCGCCGAGCGCATCCGGGAGCTGTCCGAGGCGGGCGCGCGCATCGCCCGGGAAGCCGCCGACGCGTACGCGACGTCGGAGCGGCCACGGTTCGTGCTGGGCTCGATGGGGCCGGGCACCAAGCTGCCGACCCTGGGCCACGCGAGCTACGCCTCGCTGCGCGACGCGTACCAGGAGAACGCCGCCGGCCTGATCGCCGGCGGCGCGGACGGGCTGATCATCGAGACCTGTCAGGACCTGCTCCAGGTCAAGGCGGCGGTGGTCGGCGCGAAGCGGGCCCGTGACGAGGCCGACCGGGACGTGGTGATCATCTGTCAGGTGGCCATGGAGACCACCGGCACCATGCTGCTGGGCAGCGAGATCGGCGCGGCGCTGACCGCGATCGAGCCGCTCGGGGTCGACCTGATCGGGCTCAACTGCTCCACCGGCCCGGCCGAGATGGGCGAGCACCTGCGCTACCTGTCCCGGCACTCGCGCCTGCCGGTGTCGGTGATGCCGAACGCCGGCCTGCCGGTGCTGACCGCCGACGGAGCCTACTTCCCGCTCGGCCCGGAGGACATGGCCGCCGCGCTGGAGCAGTTCGTCGACGACTACGGCGTCGGGCTGATCGGCGGCTGCTGCGGCACCACGCCGGAGCACATCCGGGTGCTGGTGGAGCGGCTCGGCGGGCGGCGTCCGGTGGCCCGGGAGCCCGAGCCGGAGGCCGGCGTCTCCTCGATCTACCACCACGTGCCGTTCGCCCAGGACGCCAGCGTCCTGATGGTGGGGGAGCGCACCAACGCCAACGGCTCGAAGGCGTTCCGCGAGGCGATGCTGGCCGCCGACTGGCAGTCCTGCGTGGAGATCGCCCGCAACCAGGCCCGGGACGGGTCACACCTGCTCGACCTCTGCGTCGACTACGTCGGCCGCGACGGCACGCAGGACATGCGGGAGCTGGCCGGCCGGTTCGCCACCGCGTCCACCCTGCCGATCGTGCTGGACTCCACCGAGCCGGCGGTGATCGAGGCCGGGCTGGAGATGCTCGGCGGCCGGTGCGTGGTCAACTCGGTGAACTTCGAGGACGGCGACGGCCCCGACTCCCGCTACGCACGGATCATGCCGGTGGTCAGGGAACACGGCGCCGCCGTCGTGGCGCTGCTCATCGACGAGGAGGGCCAGGCCCGCACCCGGGAGTGGAAGGTACGGGTGGCCGCCCGGCTGATCGACGACCTGACCGGCCGGTGGGGGCTGCGCCGGGAGGACATCCTCATCGACGCGTTGACGTTCCCCATCGCCACCGGGCAGGAGGAGACGCGCCGCGACGGCATCGAGACCATCGAGGCGATCCGGGAGATCACCGCCCGCTACCCGGGTGTCAACTTCACCGCCGGCATCTCGAACGTCTCGTTCGGCCTGAACCCGGCGGCCCGGCAGGTGCTCAACTCGGTGTTCCTGCACGAGTGCGTGCAGGCCGGCCTGAGCTCGGCCATCGTGCACGCCAGCAAGATCCTGCCGATGTCGAAGATCCCGGACGAGCAGCGCGAGGTGGCGCTCGACCTGGTCTACGACCGCCGCCGCGAGGGCTACGACCCGGTGCAGCGGTTCATCGAGGTCTTCGAGGGCGTCGACGCGGCTTCGGCGCGGGCCACCCGGGCCGAGGAGTTGGCCGCGCTGCCGTTGGAGGAGCGGCTCAAGCGGCGGATCATCGACGGGGAGCGCAACGGCCTGGAGGCCGACCTGGACACCGCGATGGCCGAGGGGCGCACGCCGCTGTCCATCATCAACGACCTGCTGCTCGACGGCATGAAGGTGGTCGGCGAGCTGTTCGGCTCGGGCCAGATGCAGCTGCCGTTCGTGCTCCAGTCGGCCGAGGTGATGAAGACCGCGGTGGCCTACCTGGAGCCGCACATGGAGAAGGCGGACGACGACGGGAAGGGCCGAATCGTCCTCGCCACGGTCAAGGGCGACGTGCACGACATCGGCAAGAACCTGGTCGACATCATCCTGTCCAACAACGGCTACGACGTGGTCAACATCGGCATCAAGCAGCCGATCAACGCGATCCTCGACGCGGCGGAGGAGCATCGGGCCGACGCCATCGGCATGTCCGGGCTGCTGGTCAAGAGCACGGTCGTCATGAAGGAGAACCTGGCCGAGATGGCCTCGCGCGGTGTGGCCGAGCGCTGGCCGGTGCTGCTCGGCGGTGCGGCGCTGACCCGGGCGTACGTGGAGGACGACCTGCGGTCGATCTACCCGGGTCAGGTGCACTATGCCCGGGACGCGTTCGAGGGGCTGTCCCTGATGGACCGGGTGATGGCCGCGAAGCGCGGCGGCGCGCCGGTGGTCGACCCGGAGCGGGAGGCCGCGCTGGCCACCCGCCGGGAGCGTCGGGAGCGGCAGCGGGCGCAGGTCCGCGAGGCGCTGCCGGAGCTGGACGACGCCTCGGTCCGCTCCGACGTGGCGGTGGAGGTGGGCGTGCCCACGCCGCCGTTCTTCGGCACCCGGGTGGTCAAGGGCGTGCCGCTGGCCGACTATTCGGCGCTGCTCGACGAGCGGGCCACGTTCCTGGGCCAGTGGGGGCTGCGCGGCGCCCGCGGCGGCAAGGGCCCGTCGTACGAGGAGTTGGTGGAGACCGAGGGCCGGCCCCGGCTGCGCTACTGGCTGGACCGGCTGATCTCCGACCAGGTGCTGGAGGCGGCCGTGGTGTACGGCTACTTCCCGGCCTACTCCGAGGGCAACGACCTGGTGGTGCTGGACGAGAACGGGCACAGCGAGCGGGCCCGGTTCTCCTTCCCTCGGCAGCGGCAGGAGCGCCGGTTGTGCCTGGCCGACTTCTTCCGGCCCGGGGGCGAGCAGCTCGACGTGGTGGCGTTGCAGCTGGTCACCGTCGGGCAGCCGATCAGCGAATACACGGCGAAGATGTTCGCGGCCAACGAGTACCGCGACTACCTGGAGGTGCACGGCCTGTCCGTGCAGCTCACCGAGGCGCTGGCGGAGTACTGGCACCGACGGATCCGCTCCGAGCTGGTGCTGCCGGGCGGGGGGACGGTCGCCGACGACGACCCGGCCGACCTGGCCGGCCTGCTCCGCACCGACTACCGGGGTTGCCGGTACGCGTTCGGCTATCCGGCCTGCCCCGACCTGGAGGACCGGGCGAAGATCGTCGGGCTGCTCGGGGCGGAGCGGATCGGGGTGCAGTTGTCGGAGGAGTTCCAGTTGGTGCCGGAGCAGGCCACCGACGCGATCGTGGTGCACCACCCGGAGGCGAACTACTTCAACGCCAAGTAAGTGACGCCGTCACCCTTCGCGAGTTGTGCTCGCTGATCGGGGCGGAACCGCCGGAGGCCCGGAACTGACAGGCGAGGGGCGAGGTCCGACCCTGAGATGGGCGTGCAGCCGTTGAGGGAAGCTAGTGATGGCGCTGCGTGTGGTCGTCGCCGCGAACGAGGCGGGTCCAGACCAGCAGGCCGGTCAGGAAAGCCACGCCGGCGGCCCCGACCAGGACCAACAGCCGCCACACCCAGGAGTCGTCTCGAAGGGCTTGGACCACCAAGAAGGTCAGGAGCAGGCAGTTGATCCCGACGATGACGACGACGCTCCGGCGGCTCTTGATCATCGGGTCGCCGAGTTCTCGCCGCATGCGACGGTTCTACCCGTTGTCCCTGTCGTCCAATCGGCTTCCGCCCGGTGCGGCCACCTCCCCGAGATGGTGTGGATCAAGTGGCGCTCGCCGTCACCGTGGACCGGAAGGGGATGGTGGAGGACCTGGATGTGCTGCTGCCCGGCAGCTGCGACGGCTGTCTTCTCGCCCTGACATCGGCGGTTCCGGTCCTCCTCCGCGCCGGCGCGGTCCGGTCGTCGAGGACGAGGTCATGTATGTCCGACGACAGGATGCCTCCGTGAGGACGCACCGAGGTCGGCTCGAATGGATCAACGTCACGGGAGCTTCACGTGAGTGCCGGCGACGGACCTGTCAGGACGGAACTCGGGCAAGCCTGAGCACGTGTTCGAAGCCGCGTTTCTCCGCGGGCGAATCCACCATCGGCAGGATCAGCGCTGGTATGCCGGCGGAAACCGATCCGCCGTCGCCGGCGGGATGATCACCGACCATCAGGGTCTGACGCGGTGCGGCACGGAGGGCTTCGAGGGCGGCGACCCAGATCCGAGGGTCCGGTTTGACGAAGCCGACCTCGTAGGACAGTACGAACGCATCGACATGGCCGTCGAGCCCGTGCCGCGCGAAGCAGGTGCGGATGTCCCAGCCGACGTTGCTGACGACGCCGATGCGAACACCGCTGTCACGCAGTGCGGACAGGGTGGCGACGGTGTCCGCGTACGGCTCGATCGCTTCGGCGTGTGTTTCGTGCAAGACCGCTGCCAGCGCCTGGTCCACCCCGGGAAGCTGTTGCAGCACGGCGAGGATCGCCCGATCCCAGACTCCCGGATCCAGATCTCGGGCGATGTGGGCCGGATCCGTGGCCGTCTTTCGCAGCAGGTCCGCGAAGTCGCCAGCGATACGGTGCGCCTCGCCGGCAGCCAATGTCCGGTCGAGCGATGCCGCCGCGTTGCCCACCCAGCGTTCCGAGTCTCTGGCGAACAGAGTCCAGGCGAAGTCGAACAGTACTGTCGTCACGGGCTCGGCGGTCATCGCGTCACCCTAGATCGACGCGACGGGTTGTGTGGGCCGCGCAGTGAGCTGTTTCGAGCACCCGCCTCGGTGATGGATCGTGATCATGCGGTTCGCCGTACTCGATGTGCAGGAGCGCGAGCGGCAGACCCTTCGACCACGTCGATCGACCTGACCTACCGCCCGCCGGGGGAGTGCTGGTCGACCGGCTGGTCCTTCCCGGGCGCCCGCGGAGCGGTACGCAGGATCTCGCGGGCCTGCTCGGCGGCGCGGGTGATGTTCTCGCTGATGAAGTCGAGGAAGCGGGCGATGTTCTCCAGGCGGGCGGCGGCCGGGGTGTCGGGTCCGAGCAGGGTGACGCCCTGGCGGGCGACGGCGACGAGGTGGTCGTTGGCGCGGGCGCTGGCGATCGTCGCCTGGTAGAAGAGGTCGTCGTCGACGACGTAGCGCTCCCGGCGGCGGTCGTCGCGTTCCCGGCGGACCAGGCTCTGCCCCGCCAGGAAGGTGATCGCCTTGGAGATGGAGGCGGGACTGACCTGGAGGTGCCGGGTGAGGTCGGCCGCGGTGAGGCTGCCCGCGTCGGTGGTGAACAGGCAGGTCAGCACCCGGGCTGCCATAGTCGGCAGGCCCGAGGCCATGAGCACGGTGGTCAGCGTCTCCTCGTACTCGGTCAGGGCCACGGCGTCGCGCCCTTGCCGCTGGGGCTGCGGCTGCGACCCGCGGGAGGTGGCTGTGGTGCGTCGCCGGGCTCGGCGTTCGGTGGCGCGGTGGGCCAGCTCGGCGCGGTAGGCGGTGGGGCCGCCGTTGCGCATCACCTCGCGGGTGATCGTGGAGGTCGGACGGTCGAGGCGTCGGGCGATCTCCGCGTAGGCGAGGCTCTCGGCCAGCCCCGCCGCGATCCGTTGGCGTTCCTGCTGGGTGAGTCTGCCCCCCGGCATCGCGATCTCCTCTCATCCGGCGCGAGCATAGCGTTCACCGCCAGTCTGTTGCAACGATGCCTCGACAACGTTGCGTTAATTTCAGATCAGTTGCAACGATAAAGTGCCTTCGAACTGCTTAAATGCGAGTTAGGTGCAACAGGAACGTTGCTAGATAATGGAACGCAACGTAGCGTTTCCGGTGTTGGAAACGAGCAACGGAAACCCCTGGGAGAGCACGATGCAGACGTTCGCCACCCCCGCCCCGATCGCCGCCGTCCTGGACGTGCCCGCCGGTCGCATCCAGGTCATCGCCGCGGACCGGGCCGACACCACCGTCGAGGTCCGACCCGCCGACGCCGCCAAGGGGCGGGACGCCAGGACCGCGGAGCAGACGGTCGTCACCTACGCCGAGGGCGTCCTGCGGATCCACGTCCCCGAGCCCACCAACCGGATCGTCGGTGCCGCCGGCTCCGTCGAGGTCACCGTGCGGCTGCCCGCCGACTCCCGCGTGCAGGCCAGCTCCGGTGCCGTCGAGGTACGCGGCGTCGGTCGCCTCGGCGACGTCACCGTCGACGGCGCGTACCGGCAGGTCAAGATCGACGAGGCCGCGAGCGTGCGCCTGACCGCGACCGACGGCGACGTCGAGATCGGCCGGCTCACCGGCGCCGCGGAGATCAGCACCGCCCGAGGCGACATCCGGATCGCCGAGGCGGTACGGGGCACGCTCGTGCTGCGCACCCGCTCCGGCGACATCACGGTCGCCGCCGCCAGCGGTGTCCCCGCCACCCTGGACGCCGGCACCGACCACGGCCGCGTCAGCAACGCCCTGCGCGACGACGGCTCCGCCGTGCTCGACATCCGCGCCACCACCTCGCACGGCGACATCACCGCCCGCAGCCTCTGAATCCGACCGACACCCACCCCGCGCAGGAGAAGACATGACGAAGAACATCACCCCCGCGACCGGCTCGACGTGGAGCGGTATGGTGCCCGTCGAAGACACCGCCCTGGCGGTCACCGACACCGGCGGCGCCGGCGTGCCCGTGCTCTACCTGAACGGCCAGTTCGCCACCCAGGGCTACTGGCGGCGGGTCATCGCCGGCCTGGGCGACGGGTGGCGGCACATCACCTATGACGAGCGGGCCCGTGGCCGGTCGAAGCGGTCGGCGGACTACTCCTTCGAGGCAGCCGTCCGTGACGTCGACGCCGTCCTCGCCGCCCGGGGCGTGGACCGGGCGCTGCTGGTGGGCTGGTCCTACGGTGCCGTCGTCGGCGCGCACTGGGCCGAGCGCAACCCCCACCGTACGGTCGGCGCGGTCCTGGTCGACGGCGCGTTCCCCTACGACTGGCTCGACGACGCCATGGAGCAGCGGATCCGGAAGCTGTTCAGGCGGCTGGGCTGGGTGACGCCCCTGCTGCGCCCGACCGGACTGACCCCGCGGATGAGCGCCGCCCAGCAGGCCGAGAGCAACATCGAGCTCGGCCGGCTCTCCCGGGAGCGCGAACTGGGCCCGGTGCTCGACCGGATCACCGTCCCGGTGCGCTACGTGGTCGCGTCGGGCACGTCGCTGGGCAGCCGGGGCGACGAGCAGGAGCGGATCCGCGCCGGGCTCGACGCGGTGACCGCCCGCAACCCGCACATCCGGGTCAGCGCGAAGGTCGCCAGCAACCACGGCGCGCTGCTCAAGAAGGACGCGCCCGCCATCGTCGCGGCGGTCCGCGAGGTCGCCGGCCTCGACGGCGGCGCCGCGGCGGGGTGAGGCCGGTGCGCCGCCGTCCAGCCTCGGCGCCGAGCCCCGCCGGGTGCCGGATCGGCCGCGCCCATCTCACGGATCCTCGGGCCGGGGCGGCGCGGACAGTCGGCGCTGGAGCCAGGTCACCACCAGCTCGTCGAAGCCGGGCGCCCGCACGCCCCCCACCCGGATGCCGTGGTCGGCGTCCGGGAACACCACGACCGTGTGGTCGGGGTGCCCGGCGTCGCCGAGGATCCGGGCCAGGGCGCGCACGCTTGGCTCGACTGGGACCTGCACGTCGTCGGCGCCGAAGATCGCCAGCAACGGGCAGCGCAGGGCGGCGAGCGCCGGCTCCGGGTTGTGGTCGGCGATGCCGGCGAGGAAGGCGATCGTCGCGGGTGAGGTGCCGGCGAGCAGCGGGTACCAGGGCGCCTGGTGCCATCGAGCCTGCGCGGCGTGCACCGCGGCCGGGGCGTCGCCGGCCCGCACCCGGTCGATCTGCTCGTGCAGCAGCGCCAGCGCCTGCCGGGCGTCGTCGGCGGTGAAGCCCGTCGCGACGAGTTGACGACGCAACCGGTACTCCTCCTGCGCCACCACCGGCACGCCGGGGCCGGAGACGCTCACCACCGCGGCGACGGCGGCGGGGGAACGGGACGCGGCGAGCGGCGCCACCCAGCCACCCTGGCTGCCGCCGACCAACGCGACGGCGTTCGCGCGGACGTCCGACCGTGATCGCAACGCGTCCACCCCGGCCAGGGTTTCTCCCGCCCGATCGGTCAGGCTCTGCCGGGTCCAGTCGCCGGTGGACGCGCCGGAGCCGGGCTTGTCGTAGGCGAGGCTGGCGAAGCCGGCGGCGGCGAGCCGGGTCTGCCAGTCCCGCTGGTCACGCCCGCCGGGGCCGGAGCCCTCGACGAAGACCACCGCCGGGTACGGCCCCGGCCAGGGCGGCCGGACCAGGTCGCCGACCAGCACGTCGTCGCCGTGGCGGAACGACAGCTCCGCGCTCTTCGGACGGAACAGCACCGTGGTCAGCTCGCGCGCGGCGCGTACATGATGACCGCGACGCCGACCAGGCAGACGGCCGCGCCGACGAGGTCGTAGCGGTCGGGCCGGAACCTGTCGACGACCATGGCCCAGGCCAGCGACCCGGCGACGAAGATGCCGCCGTAGGCGGCGAGGATCCGCCCGAAGTTCGGGTCGGGCTGGAACGTGGCCACGAAGCCGTAGACGCCCAGCGCGGCGATCCCGCCGGCGACCCAGAGCAGCCCGCGGTCCTCCCGCCAGCCCTGCCAGACCAGCCAGGCGCCGCCGATCTCGGCCAGCGCGGCGACCAGGAACAGCAGGATGGACCGGGCGACCGTCATGCGTCCGACCGTACCGTCACGATCTTGCCGCCGGGTCGTCGGACGCGGCCGGCCGGTCGCCGGGTTCGGCGCGGTCGTCGAGGGCGGCGAGCCCGGCGAAGGGCAGCGGGCAGCAGGACGTGCCGGCGCAGGCGATCAGGTCGTCGCAGCCGGCCGAGATCGCGGCCCGCAGCGTGTCGCGGATGACGGTGAGGTCCGCCAGCCGCCGCTCCACCTCGGCGAGCTTCTGCCTGGCGGGAGCCTGCAACCCGGTGTCGCGCCCGCGACCGTGCCGGTGCCGGCCGGCGTCGAGCAGGTCGGCGACCTCGGCGAGGGTGAACCCGAGGCGCTGCGCGGTCTTGACCACCCGCAGCAGCGTGACGGTCTCGGCCGGGTAGAGCCGGTGGCCGCCCGGGGACCGCCGCGGCGGGTCGAGCAGCCCACGGCGCTCGTAGTAGCGCAGCGTCTGCACGTTCACCCCGGCCGCGTCGGCGAGCTGGCCGGAGCGCAGGCCCGTCACGGCGGCGGCGGCGAGGCGCAGCCGCAGATGTCGCGCCGACACCCGGTCCGTCGCGTGGACGGCGTCGTGGAACAGCCGGTCGAACTCGGCCGGCCGCAGCGGCCGTTCGGCGGTCGGCAGGGTGCACGCCTGCGGTGCCCAGGAGGTGTCGGTCACGCCTCGACGGTAAGGCCGTACCGGGGTACCGGATGCAAGTCGTCGGCGGCGAGGATCCAGTCGGGGCCGTCTTCACCCGGTGTGTCCAGGCGGGCGGCGCGGCGCAGGGTCAGCCGCGCGGTGGTAGCTCCTGGTGGCCGCTCATGCCCCGGCACTCTGGTGTCCGTCGAGCCACGCGTCCAGGTGGGACAGCGTCGCGGTCGGGTTCTCCACGTGCGGCAGGTGTCCGGCAGCGGGCACGACCACCAGCCGGCCGTCGCCGAGCGCCGCCGCGTACGCCGCGCCGTAGGCGGGGGTGACGATGCGGTCGCTCGCACCCCAGAGCAGCAGGGCCGGTACGCGTACCCGGCCCAGCCGGCGGCGCAGCTTCGGGTCGTGCATGTAGGGGTCGCCGACCAGGACGCGCATGGTCTCGCGGTTGGCTGCCTGCCGTGCCTGCTGCTCCGGTGTGACGGCCGCCGCGGCGCCACGGAGACGGTCGGGGTCGTGCCAGGTGTGCTCGGCCAGGCTCCGCGGGTCGAGGGCGAAGAAGTCCTGGATGGGTTCGCCGGGCACGTCGATGCCGACCGCGTCGACGAGGGTCAGGCCGGTGACGAGGCCGGCGGTGTCCCGGACGGCCATCTCGGCGGCGATCCAGCCACCGAGTGAGGAGCCGATCACCAGCACGTCGCGCAGCCCGCGGTCGTGCAGCAGGTGCAGGTAGGCCAGGGCGAGGTCGTCGATGCCGGTGAGCCAGGCTGGCCGGTCGGTGCCGTCCCAGCCGGGATGCACCGGGGTGACGGTGTGCGCGCGTCGGGCCAGGTGGTCACCGAGGGCGCTGACTGTGGCCGGTCCGCCGCCGCCGTGCAGGAGCAGGACGGGACGGCCGTGGCCGGCCTCGGAGACGGTCAGGGTGAGGTCGGGGTAGCCCGCGAGGGAGGTCATGCCGACACTTTAACTAAAGAAGCTTAGTTAAGCTAGCTTAGTTACTGGGCTAGGATGGACCGGTGCACGAACTGCAGCAGCTCGCCCGCACCGTCAAGCAGGTCCAGTACCGGCAGCACCGGGCCCTGGAGGCCGGCCTGAGCGCGGTCGGCACGACGCTCGCCCAGTGGGACGCTCTACGGGCGGTCGACCGTTCGCCCGGCGCGTCGGCGCGCGAACTCGCCGCCGCGACGTTCCAGACCGAGCAGGCCTTCGGCGCGCTCGCGGCACGGCTCGTCACCCAGGGGTTGGTGGAACGGCGCGCCGGGCGCGGCCGGCGCATCCCGCACCACCTGACACCCGCCGGGCGGCGGGTGCTGCAGGCCGGTCACCGGGTGGCCGACGAGGCGCTGGAGCGCTGTTGGGCCGGGCTGCCCGCCGCCGACCGCGCCGACCTGCTCGCCCTGCTGCGTCGCGCGCTCCCCGAGGAGGACGCCTGAGCCCCGGACCGGGGCCCAGGCGCGGCCCTCAGTACGCGTAGGTCACCGAGACGGTGGTCGCCGGGCAGTTGTTCGCCCAACTGGTCAGCGCGCTCTTCTCCGCGCTGTCCACGGTCAGCCGCCAGCGGATCTTCACCGCCACCCACTCGCGGACGTAGCGGCAGCGGGCCGAGGCGTACGGCGGTAGCCAGGTCGCAGGGTCCTGGTCGCCCTTGGACTGGTTGACGTTGTCGGTCACCGCGGCCAGCGCGCGGGTATCGCCCAGGTCGTTGGCGTATGCCTGGCGGCGGCTGGTGGACCAGTTCCGCGCGCCGGAGTCCCAGGCCTCGGCGAGCGGGACCATGTGGTCGATGTCCACGTCGCCGGTGGCGGTCCAGGTGGCGTTGTCGTAGTAGGAGTACCAGCGGCCGCCGGAGAGGGTGCAGGTGCCGGTGATCGTCGGCTTCGTGGTGGCCTCGGCGTAGAGCACCTCGTTTCGGGTGTTGCAGCCGTCGCCGTCCGCGTCGATCCAGTGCGGGAACAGGTCCCGGCTGTAGCCGGTGCGGACCTCGGTGGCGACGGACAGGCCGGCGACCGCGGTGGTGAGCGGGGCGGAGTAGCCGGCGGCGGGGGCGGGCTGGGTGAGGCCGAGGGTGGTGGCCACGATCGCGGCGAGGCTGATGGCCGTGGCGCGCAGGGTGCGGGACATGGGACTCCATCCGAACGGGATTGGCGCTTACCTGCCCTACATATAGACAGACTTGGAGGTAATGATCCAGTTCGACTTGCGTGAACATCTGCTGACCATCCCCCCACCACCTGCTACGGGGTCCGGAATAAGGGGTGTGTCGGCCGGCCTGGCGGGCTACCGTCCGGAGTACGGCCGACGCCGGCACACCGAGCGCCGCGTCCCCACCCGCGCCGTCCCGTTGACGCGGCGGAGACGCCCCAGGGCGAGCATGGGTACGACGAAAGGGGCGGAAATGGCCGACCAGGTGACGACGAAGGTGCCGCCGGAGCGGACGCCCGTGCTGACCGCGCCGCCCCGACCGGCGCAGGTCGGGCCGCCGAGCAGCCTGGACCTGTGGGCCCGCGCCCAGGTGCTGCACCGCTGCTTCGGCGACGACGACGGCGAGCCGCACATCATGCGCGGGCTGGACTAGCGCCCGAGACGGGTCACTCCACCGTCGCAGAACCGAGTAGCGCGGCGGTGGGCAGCGCCAACGTCCCGTCGGCGTTCCGGTAGCCGGCGGCGAGCCGGTCGTATTCCCGGCGGATGCGAGCCCGCACCGCCGGTTCCTGCCGTTGCACGACCAGCCCGACCGCGCTGATGCCCGCCGCCGGCCCGGCCCACCACTCCTCCGGGTCCGCGCGGTGGGTCCAGCTCAGCGTCGTGCAGGCGGCGCCGACCAGGCCGGCGGCGCTCAGCAGCCCGGTCACGCCCTCCTCGGTGCGCGGGAAGTCCCGTCCGGGCGCCAGCCGTGGCAGGTCCACCGGCGGCCCCACCCCGGCGGCGGCGACCGCCTCACCCCACAGTCGCTGCAACGGCGGATGCGGGGACGGCCAGAGCGTCACCGCCACCCGGCCGCCAGGGCGTACCAGGCGGCGCAGCTCCGCCAGCGCGGCGGCCGGGTCGCCCACGTGGTTGAGCACGAAGTTGGCAACCGCCGCGTCGAACAGGGCGTCCGGGAACGGCAGCCGCGGCAGCGCCGCGCCGACCAGCCCGGCACCCGCCGCGTTCTCCCGCGCCGCCACGAGCATGCCCGGCTCGGCGTCGACCGCCACCACCTCCGCGCCGCGGGCGAGCGCCGCGGCCGCGACGGTCCCCGGCCCGGTGCCGACGTCCATCACCCGCCGCCCGGCCCGCACCGTCGCCGCGTCCAGCAGCGCCCCGGCGGGGTACGCGCAGAGCCGGCCGAAGCTGCGCCGGTACGCCTGCGCCCGCCCGGCCCAGCGGGACCGCTCGTGGGCGTCGAAGTCCACCTCGATCATGAGCGGCAGCGTACGGCCCGCACGCGGCAGCCGGGGTCCGTCCAGGGTGGCCGGCGGTGGCTACCCTGCCGGCGTGACTCGTCGATCGCTGCTCCTGCCCCTGGCCGCCGTGCTCGCAGTCGTCCTGCTGGCCGCCTGCGGCAGCGTGTTCTGGCTGGTCCGAGCCGGCGACACCGAGGCGAACGACTGCGCGGCGCGGGTCGCCGCGGAGGAGGCGAAGGTCCGCACCGACCGGCGCTGGACCGAGCAGGACGTGTCGGGCATCGGCGCGTACCGCGAGATCCACTGGCAGGTCGACTACCCGAGCTCCGCCTGCTCCCGCGCGCCCGGCCCGACCGACCTGCGCTACCAGGGGGTGGTGCGGCTCGCGCCGGCCGACGCCCGCGCGCTGGCCGCCACGTACACCTGGACGCCGGTGGCCGGCGCGGCGCCCGAGGTCTGGCCGGCGCTGGCCGGTTACGTGCCGGACGGGGTGCGCTGGGAACGCGGCTCCGGTCACGGCGTGGGCGTCGTCGAGGTGTTCCTCGACCCCGGCCGGGCGCTGCTGTTGTTCACCGCCGTCGACATCTGATGAACGATTGCCGCCGCCGGTGCGTGAGAGCCGGTGGGCGTCGGGGTACTGCGCGTGACACGGGTTCGACAACCGGAGGTGGTCGTGGGGGACAGGGTGCGACGGCGGCGGCTCGGGCCGCTCGCCGGGCTGCTGGCGGCCGTGGTGGTGGCGGCCGGGTGCATGGGCGGCGGGCTCGACCAGGGCGAGCCGCAGCAGCCCGCCCCGCGACCCAGCGGGCAACCGGCGTCTCCGGGCGCGGAGACCACCCGGGCGGACGGGACCACCAGCGTCGCCGAGTTCAAGCAGGACTTCTCCGACGCCGTCGCGGGCGCCGAGCAGTACTGGACCGCGAAGTTCCGCGCCTCCGGGGAGCAGTTTCGGCCGATCCGGCGGGTGGTGCCCTACACCCGCTCGGGCGAGGTGTCCTGTGGCGGGCAGGGGCTGCCGCGCAACAACGCGGTCTACTGCTCGGCGGGCGACTTCATCGCCTACGACGTGAACTGGTCGGTGTCGGCGTTCCGGCAGATCGGCGACGCGTTCCTGTTCTACCTGCTCGGCCACGAGTACGCCCACGGCGTGCAGACCCGGCTGGGCATCCGCTACAACTTCACCATCCAGCAGGAGTTGCAGGCCGACTGCATGGCCGGGGCGTACCTCGGCGACAGCGTGCGCGCCGGGACGCTCACGCTGGAGGACGGGGACCTGGACGAGTTCCGCGAGGGGCTGCTGGCGGTCGGCGACGACCCGGACCAGCCCTGGTTCGCCGAGGGCGCGCACGGCACCGCCGAGCAGCGCTCGGAGAAGTTCTTCGCCGGCTACGAGAACTCGCTGGACGCCTGCGGCCTCAGGTGATGCCGCAGGTCACCCCGATCGGGGACGGTGCCGGCCCGGCGGTGGGCGGCTGGCAGGATCGGCCGGGTACGTGTCGCGAAGGAGGCCCCCGCTGAGCAGCCCACACCCCGCCGCCGTGCTCTTCGACATGGACGGCACCCTGGTCGACAGCGAGAAGCTGTGGGACGTCGCGTTGCAGGAGTTGGCCGCCGTCTACGGCGGCACCCTGTCCGAGGCGGCCCGGCAGGCGATCATCGGTACCTCGATGGCCGACGCCATGCGGATCGTGCACGACGACCTGGGTCAGCCGGAGCGGGACCCGCAGGCCAGCGCCGACTGGATCAGCGCGCGGATCCTGGACCTGTTCCGCACCGGGCTGCGGTGGCGGCCGGGCGCGCTGGCGCTGCTGCGCGCGGTACGCGCCGCCGGCATTCCCACCGCGCTGGTCACCTCCAGCGGCCGGCCGCTGGTCGAGGTCGCCCTGGACACGCTGGGACGCGACAGCTTCGACGCGGTGGTCTGCGGCGACGAGGTGGGCGAGGCCAAGCCGCACCCGGAGCCCTACCTGACCGCCGCGAAGCTGCTCGGCGTGCCGGTCGAGCGGTGCGTGGCGATCGAGGACTCACCGACCGGAGTGGCGAGCGCGCTGGCCGCCGGGGCGGCGGTGCTGGCCGTGCCGGCCGAGGTGCCGCTGCCGCCGACCGACGGCGTGCACCAACTGGAGAGTCTCACGGCGGCGGACCTGGAGTTGCTCGCCGCCCTGCTGCGCCGTTAGGAAGGGGCCCTTCCTATCGCCCAGGCGATAAGAAGGGGCCCCTCCTTTCATCTCAGTCGTGGGCGATGGCGCCGAGCACGTTGATCCGCGCGGCGCGGATGGCCGGCAGCACCGCCGCCACCACGCCGATGATCGCGGCCAGCACCAGGAACGTCACCATCTGCCCCCAGGGCAGGACCAGGTCGGTGATGCCCTCGTCCTTGAGCGCCCGGACCACGGCCGCGCCGAGACCGGTGCCGACCACCACCCCGAGCAGCGCGCCGAAGATCGAGATCACCACCGCCTCGACCGTGATCATGCGCATGGTCTGTGCCCGGCGCAGCCCGATCGCCCGCAACAGACCCAGCTCGCGGGTCCGCTCCAGCACCGACAGCGCGAGCGTGTTGATGATGCCCAGCACCGCGATCACGATGGCCAGCGCCAGCAGGATCTGGATCATCCGCAGCGGGGTGTCCAACTGGCTGGTCTGCTGCTTGATGAACGCCGCCCGGTCCGCCACCGACACCTCCGGACTGTCCGCCAGCAGCCGCTCCACCTGCGGCTGCACCGCGCCGACCGAGGTGCCCGGATCGAGCTGCACGAAGCCCTGGATGGGCTGCGGGATGGCGAAGTCGGCCGCCGCCTGCGGCGGCAGTACCACCGGATTGGTGAGCTGGGAGCTCTCGTAGATGCCGCTGACCGTGTAGGTGCGGGCGTCGCCGCGCGACAGCTGCACCGGCACCGTCGAGCCGACGCTCAGGTTGCGGGACTTCGCGGTGTCGGAACTGAGGAGCATCTGGTCCGGGGCGAGCCGGCCGATGTCGCCGGCGGTGGCCTTCGCCCCGAAGATCTGCTGGAGCGCGGCCACGTTGCTCGACGCCGCCACCCAGGTGCGCTTGCCGCCGACGGTGGCCATGTCGCCGTACTCGCCGTCGACCAGTCGCACCCCCGGGATCGCCGCGGTCTTCTCCAGCACCGCCGCGTCGAAGCTCGCCGGGCGCGGCCCGGACGAGGCACCGGAGATCACCAGCTCGGCCTTGATGGTGTCCTCGGCGAGCGCGCTGATGCTGCCCTTCGCCGAGTCCAGGATCACCGTCACGCCGGTCACCAGCGCGATGCCGACCATCAGCGCGGCCGCGGTGATCGCGGTCCGGCGGGGGTTGCGACCGGAGTTGAGCCGGCCCAGCTTCCCCGGCACCGACCAGGCGAAGATCGCGCCGAGCAGCGACACCACCGGCCGGCTGATCACCGGCGTCAGCAGCGCCACCCCGATGAACGCGAACAGCACGCCGCCGAGGATGGTGGCGAGGGTGTTGCCGCCGGCGTTGCCGCTGAGGCCCAGGAAGAGCAGCACCGCGCCGATCCCGGTGACCACGGCCCCGCCGATCGTCACCTTCGTCAGCGGCCGGTCCGGCGTGGCCACGTCCTGCATCGCCGCGATCGGCGGGATCCGGGCGGCCCGCAGCGCCGGCAACAGCGCCGCCACCACCGTGATGACCAGACCGACGCCGAAGGCGCCGATCACCGCCGCGGCCGGCACGCCGAGCCCGGCCAGGGTGAGACCGCCGGCCAGCTTCCCGAACAGGTACGCCAGCAGCGCGCCCACCCCGATGCCCGCGGCGAGCCCGAGCACCGAGGCGATCAGGCCGACCGCCACCGCCTCCAGCACCACCGAGCCGATCACCTGCCGGCCACTGGCACCGATGGCCCGCATCAGGGCCAGCTCACGGGTGCGCTGGGCCACGATGATGGAGAAGGTGTTCAGGATCAGGAACGTGCCCACCAGCAACGCCACCGCGGCGAAGCCGAGCAGGATCTTGTTGAAGAAGGACAACCCCTCCTTCAACCCCGCCGAGGCGCTGTCGGCGAGCTGCTCGCCGGTCTTGACGTCGTAGGCGCCGCCGAGCGCGCGGGACACCTCGTCGCGCAGCGCCTCCGGTGTGGTGCCGTCGGCGGCCCGGGCGCTGACGTTGGAGAACACGTCCGGCTTGCCGAGCATGAGCTGCTGCGCGACCGGCGTGGTGAAGGCGACCTCGTTCGCGCCGCCGACGGAGTCCCGCCCACCGCTGTAGCCGAACACGCCGACCAGGGTGAACTCCTTCTTCGGCGCCAGCGTCAGCACGCCGACCCGGTCGCCGACCTTCACGTTCGCCGCCTTCGCCAGCGCGGCGTTGACCACGATCTCGTCGTCGGCCCGCGGGCCGCGCCCCTCACGCAGCTTCACCAGGCCGCCCTCGCCGAGCCAGTTCTCGCCCAACTGCGGCGGCCCGAACGAGGTGACCACCTTGCCGTTGCTGCCGATCAGCCGCGCGCCGTCGGCGGCGACCACGCCGCGCACGTCCGCCGCGCCCGGCACCGCCTTCACCCGGTCGACGAGCGACGCCGGCACCGGAGCGGCCACCTGCTCGCCCTCGGTCTCGGAGACCTCGACCTTCGGCTTCGCCGCCACGTTCACGTCGATGTCGGCGTAGGCGTCGGCGAAGACCGCGTCGAACGAGCGCCCGAGCGTGTCGGTGAGCACGAACGAGCCGGAGACGAACATGACGCCGAGCACCACCGCCAGGCCGGACAGGAGCAGGCGCAGCTTGCGCGCCAGCAGGCTCTTCAGCGTTGCCCGCAGCATCAGTTGCCCACCTCGACCGGGGCGTCCAGCTTCTTCATGGTGTCGAGCACCGTCTCGGCGGTCGGCTCGACCAGCTCGGAGACGATCTGGCCGTCGGCGAGGAAGACCACCCGGTCGGCGTACGCGGCGGCGGTCGGGTCGTGGGTGACCATGACGATGGTCTGGCCGTGCTCGCGTACCGAGTCGCGCAGGAAGGCGAGCACCTCGGCGCCGGACCGGGAGTCCAGGTTGCCGGTCGGCTCGTCCGCGAAGATCACCTCGGGTCGGGCGACCAACGCCCGCGCGCACGCCACCCGCTGCTGCTGCCCGCCGGAGAGCTGGGCCGGGCGGTGCCCGAGCCGGTCCCGTAGCCCGACCGTGTCGATCACCGTGTCGTACCAGGCCGGGTCGGGCTTGCGCCCGGCGATGGAGAGCGGCAGCAGGATGTTCTCCTGCGCGGTGAGCGTGGGCAACAGGTTGAACTGCTGGAAGATGAAGCCCACCTTGTCCCGGCGCAGCTTCGTCAGGCCGGAGTCGTTCAGCCCGGTCACCGTGGTCTCGCCGATCATCACGGTGCCCCGGGTCACCGAGTCCAGGCCGGCGAGGCAGTGCATCAGCGTCGACTTGCCCGAGCCGGACGGTCCCATGATCGCGGTGAACCGGCCGCGTTCGAACTCGGCGCTCACCCCCCGCAGCGCGATGACCTGCGCCTCGCCGCTGCCGTACACCTTCCACACGTCGTTCGCCCGGGCCGCGGCCTGCCCCTGCCGGCCTACCGTCGCGGTCACGTCATCTACCTCTTCCGTCTGCCTTCGAGATCCGCACCGCCCCCGCTGGTCGGTGCGGCGGTTCCATCCTCGGTGCCGCCGGGCACGGATCCGTCCGACCCCGGGCGGAATCCGTGCCGAACTTCTGGTGGGGGTCGCCCCCCAGACCGGGTCAGGGTGATCCCTGACCGGCCGGCGGCCCCGACGGTAGGACCTCACGTCGCGTCATGGTCAACCACCGACCGCCGCCGTTGGTCACGGTACGTGAGCGCCGCCACCTATCCGCCGGGTCGCACCAGCCCCGTCTCGTACGCCAGCACGACCGCCTGCACCCGGTCGCGCAGCCGCAGCTTGGTCAGCAGGTGCCCGACGTGGGTCTTGACGGTGGTCTCGCTGACCGACAGCTCGCGGGCGATCTCGGCGTTGGACAACCCGCGCGCCACCTGCACCAGCACCTCCCGCTCCCGCTCGGTCAGCGGGTCCAGCACCGGCGGCGCGGCGGCCGCCGGATCCGGCAGCACCTCGGCGAAACGGTCCAGCAGCCGGCGCAGGATCCGCGGCGCCACCACCGCCTCCCCGGCCGCCACCGTGCGGATCGCGGTGACCAGGTCCTCCGCCGGCACGTCCTTGGCCAGGAACCCGCTCGCCCCGGCGCGCAACGCCCCGACCACGTACTCGTCCAGCTCGAACGTGGTCAACACCAGCACCCGCACCGGCAGCCGGGCGTCCACGATCGCCCGGGTGGCGGCCACCCCGTCCATCCGCGGCATCCGGATGTCCATCAGCACCACGTCCGGCAGCAGCCGACGGGACAGCTCCACCGCCTCCACGCCGTCGCCGGCCTCGCCCACGATGTCCAGGTCGTCCTCCACGCCGAGGACCATCCGGAACCCGGTGCGCAGCAGCGGCTGGTCGTCGGCGAGCAGCACCCGCACCGGTCGGGGCGCGGCGGCCTCGGTCATGGGTGTCCCCTCGTCGTGCCGACGGTCAGTCGCGGATCGCGCCGGCCGGGTCCAGCGGGATCCGGGCGTACACCCGGAAGCCGCCGCCCGGCACCGGTCCGGTCCGCAGGATCCCACCGTAGAGGGCGACACGTTCCCGCATACCGACCAGCCCGTGCCCGATCCGGTCGGGCGGCGTCGAGCCACCGCGTCCGGTGTCGGTGACCTCCACGGTCAGCGAGTCGTCGACGACGGCGAGCCGGACCAGGGCGCTGGCCGGGCCGGCGTGCCGCAGCACGTTGCGCAGCGCCTCCTGCACCACCCGGTAGGCCGCCAGCGCCACCCCGTCCGGCACCGGGCCGAGCGGGCCCGCCGTGTGCACGGCGACCGGCAGCCCGGCGTCGCGGGCCTCCCGCGCCAGCGTCACGACGCCGGCCAGGCCGGGCTGTGGCGCCAGATGCGCCGGCGGACCGGTGTCGGCGCGCAGCACCCGCAGCAGGCGGTGCAGCTCTCGCAGGGCCGCCCGCCCGGTGTGCTCGACCGCGGCCATCGCCCCGTCGGCCGCGCCGGGATCGCGGCGCAGAACCCGGCGGGCGCCGGTGGCCAGCACCTCCATCGCGGCGACCTGGTGGGCGACCAGGTCGTGCAGCTCCCCGGCGATACGGCGCCGCTCCTCGGCGAGCGCCGTCGGCCCGGCGGCGTACGGCCCCGGCCCGGCGCCGCGGGTCCGTGCCCGGGCGGCCCGGCGGGCCTGGGTGGCGCGACCCAGCGCGTAGGCCAGCGCGGCGGTGAGCACCGTGTCGCGCACCCGGCGGGCCGGCAGCCGATCGGTCATGCCTGCGACGTTAGGAGGCCGCCGGATCGATCTCGTCGTCGCCGCAGCCGAACCGGGTCTCCTCCCGGAGGAGGAGGCTCACTCGTCGGCCCCCGGGGTCGCCGGGCGGGCACGGGCGTCCACCAGCGGGTCGGGCGCCGCGGCGGCCACCGGGAACGGTGGCGGCGTGCCGCCGAAGCTCGGGCACCGTGCCTGGTGGCTGCACCAGTCGCAGAGCCGGCTCGGCCGGGGCCGGAAATCCTGCCGGGCGGTGGCCTGCTCGATCGCCCGCCACAACGCCACCACCGTGCGCTCGAAGCGGACCAGCTCCTCGGCGTCGGGGGCGTAGTCGCAGACCTCGGCGTCCTTGAGGTAGAGCAGGCGCAGCACCCGCGGCACCACGCCCCGGGTGCGCCACAGCACCAGGGCGTAGAACTTGAGCTGGAACAGCGCCCGCGCCTCGAACGCCTCGCGCGGCGCGCCGCCGGTCTTGTAGTCGACCACCCGCAGCGCGCCGTCCGGCGCCACGTCGAGACGGTCGAGGTAGCCCCGGATCAGCAGCTCGTCGTCGACCACCGCGGAGATCAACGCCTCGCGTTTGGCGGGCTCCAGCCGGCGCGGGTCCTCCACGCTGAAGTAGCCGTGCAGCAGCGCCGACGCCGAGCGGAGGAACTCCTCCCGGCCGTCCGCGTCGCCGTCGGCGAACAGCTCCGCCAGCTCCGGCTCCTCGGTGACCAGCCGGTCCCACTGCGGGGCGACCAGGTCGCCCGCCGACTCCGGGGTGCGCGCCGGGGCCGGCAGGTCGAACAGCCGCTCCAGCACGGCGTGCACCAGCGTGCCCCGGGCCTGCTCGACGGTGGGGCGCTCGGGCAGCCGGTCGATGCTGCGGAACCGGTAGAGCAACGGGCAGGTCTTGAAGTCGGCCGCCCGCGACGGCGACAGCGACGCCCGCACCGTGACCGGCGGCTGTGCCGTCGTCTGGTCGCCCTGCGTGTCGATCACCGATTCCGCCGTCATGTCCGGAAGGTTAGGCCACCGGTGTGACACGGCCGCCGTCGGCGCACCGGACCATGATCCGCCCCGCGTAGCATCGCCGGGGTGCGGCAACGGACCCGAACTCGGCGCCGGCCCGGGCTCAGCCTCGGCCGGGTCTTCGGGGTGCCACTGCGCGCCGACGCCTCGATGCTGCTGCTCACCGTCGTGGTCACCGTGCTCTACGCGGCCCTCGCGCGCCGCCAGCTCGGCCTCGGGCACGTCGGCGGCTACCTGGTCGGCTTCGGCTTCGTCGTCTCGCTGCTCGGCTCGGTGCTGCTGCACGAGCTGGGTCACGCGCTCACCGCCCGCCGCTTCGGCATCGGTGTGCGCGGGATCACGCTGGAACTGCTCGGCGGCTACACCGAGATGGACCGCGACGCCCCGACGCCCCGGACCGAGCTGCTGATCTCGCTGGCCGGGCCGGCGGTCTCCGCGGTGCTCGGCGCCGCCGCGGTCGCCGCCACCCTCGCGCTGCCCGCCGGCACGCTGGGCCACCAGCTCGCCTTCCAGCTCGCGGTGAGCAACGTGGTGGTGGCGATCTTCAACGGCCTGCCCGGCCTGCCGCTCGACGGCGGCCGGGTGCTGCGCGCGGTGGTCTGGGCGCTCACCCGCGACCGGCACCGGGGCACCGAGGTGGCCGGCTGGATCGGTCGGGCCGTCGCGCTGGGCACGCTCGCCCTGGTGGTGGTGCTCACCCTGCGCCGGGCGCTCGCCCCGTTGGCCCTGCCGCTGCTCCTGCTGGTCGCGCTGACGCTCTGGCGCGGCGCCGGGCAGTCCATCCGGCTGGCCCGCATCGGCCGCCGGCTGCACCTGGTCGACCTGGCCCGGCTGGTCCGCCCGCTGCTGCCGGTGCCCACCGGCACCCCGCTCGCCGAGGCGCACCGCCGCCGCGACAGCGCCGGCACACCGGACGCCGCGCTGGCCGTCGTCGACTCCGCCGGCCGCACCGTGGCGGTGGTCGACCCGGCCCGCGCCGCCGTCGTACCCCCGGACCGGCGTCCGTGGACCGCGGTCGACGAGGTGGCCCGCGGCCTGGCCGACCTGCCCGCCCTGCCGCTCGGCGCGGACGGCGAGCGGGTGCTGGAGACCATCCGCACCCACCCGGGCGCGCACTACCTGGTGACGGCAGGCGAAGATGTGGTCGGCGTGCTGCACGTAGCGGACCTCGCCCAGCTCCTCGAACCGAAACGGAAGACGAACACGTGACCGCAGAGCTCTCCACCGTCCCGGCGCTGCCTCCGGTGCACCGCGGGCCGTTCCGGCCCGGCGACCGGGTCCAGCTGACCGACCCGAAGGGCCGGATGCACACCGTGACGCTGGAGCCCGGCAAGGAGTTCCACACCCACCGGGGCATCCTCGCGCACGACACCCTGATCGGCCTGCCCGACGGCAGCGTGGTCACCACCGCCGGCGGCGGCACCGCCTTCCTCGCGCTGCGGCCGCTGCTGTCGGACTACGTGCTGTCCATGCCACGCGGCGCCCAGGTGATCTACCCGAAGGACTCGGCGCAGATCGTCGCCATGGGCGACATCTTCCCCGGCGCCAAGGTGCTGGAGGCCGGCGCCGGCTCGGGCGCGCTGTCCTGCTCGCTGCTGCGCGCCGTCGGCACCGAGGGTGAGCTGCACTCGTTCGAGCTGCGCGACGACTTCGCCCAGATCGCCCGGCGCAACGTCGAGGCGTTCTTCACCGGCCCGCACCCCGCCTGGCGGCTGCACGTCGGTGACGTCGCCGAGTGCGCCGAGACCGGGTTCGACCGGATCATCCTGGACATGCTCACCCCGTGGGAGATGCTCGACATGGTCGAGCGGGCGCTGGTCCCCGGCGGCGTGCTGATCGGCTACGTGGCCACCACGCCGCAGCTCTCCGAGCTGGTCGAGGCGCTGCGGGAGCGCGGCGGCTGGACCGAGCCGCGCGCCTGGGAGTCGATGGTCCGCGACTGGCACGCGGAGGGGCTGGCGGTCCGCCCGGACCACCGCATGATCGCGCACACCGCGTTCCTGGTGTCCGCGCGCAAGCTCGCCCCCGGGGTCACCGCGCCGCCGCGCCGGCGCAAGCCCAGCAAGGGCGCCGAGGCGTACGCGCAGCGCCGCGACGCGTTACGCGCCGCCGCGGCGGCCCGGTCGGCGGAGGAACCCGAGCGGTCCTGACCCCCGGCGCACGGACCGGCGCGGGCGGGGGAATCATGTGTGCCCGTGGGGACGACGACACCGGAGACGGTAAACATGAGGGAGCGGGCCGGGGCGCCGGACGGGTGGGGCACCCGGGGCGGCGGCGGTGCGGGCCGACGGGAGGTGGCGTGAGCAGTCCCGGCTACGGCAACGGCGAGATGCCCGCCGTCTTTCCCGACTGGTCGCCCTACGCCGACCTGGAGTCGGCCGCCCGGGCCTACCTGCGGGACCCCGACATCGCCCTGGAGGCGCTCGGCGGGGTGCTGCGCGGCGCCTCGGTGCTCGGGTTCACGCTGGAACGCTTCGTCAACGAGGTCAACGGGGTCTGGCAGGAGGTCGTCGTCTGCGACGGCAGCCGGCTGGTGCTCTGGCACGGCGAGGACGTCCCGCCGGGGGAGGGGCCGCCCGGCGCGATGACCTCGTCACTGCGCGTGGTGCCGGTGTCCACCGTCACCGAGGTCGGCTGCCGGCGCCGGCTCACCCGCGCCGACGACGGCACGGTCCGGGTCGACAGCATCGACGTCTACCTGCTGCTCAGCTCGCTGGACGAGGCGCCGCCGAGCGACGAGGCGCCGGGCACGCCGCGACACGACGCGTTGCGCTTCGGCAAGACGCTCGACGACGGCGGCGCCGGGCAGATCGCCCGGCTGGAGGAGTTCGCCCGGCTGGTCGCCTCGGTCGTCGGGCGTCCCATGCTCTAAGCCGACGACGCGGGCCGGGGACGCCGTCCCCGGCCCGTCGCGTCGGTGGCACGTCTCAGTCGTCGGCCTCCGGGCCGGCCACCTCGACGCCGTCGCTGCCGCGCACCACGTGGATGCACTCGCCCGGGCACTCCTTCGCCGAGTCGATCACCTCGAGGCGCAGGTGCTCCGGCACGTCCACCCGGGCGCCCGGGGCCTGCCGCAGCTCGCCGTCGGCGCCCTTGACGTACGCCAGGCCGTCGACGTCGAACTCGAAGACCTCCGGCGCGTACTGCACGCACAGGCCGTCACCCGTGCAGAGTTCCTGGTCCACCCAGACCTGCAACTGGTCGGTCGCGACGTCGGTCACGAAGCACCCCCCATGTTCTCCCGTCCCGGACTCCGACGGTACCCGAACGCCCGTACCCGCCCGTCGACCAGCCCTTGGCGATCAAGCTTCGGTGACGAGCGCGTTGCGGAGGACCGAATCGGGCTCATAGCGGCTAGTGTTAGCTCAGAACGTTCAAGCCCCCCGGGGAGGTGGGACGTGGCACGCAGCGACGACGCGGACTCGCGCGCCGCACGGTGGGAGAAGGAAGCCCACGATCTCTCCACGCAGGTCGCGTTCCTGCAAGAGGAACTCGCTCTGGTGCGACGCAAGTTGACCGAAAGCCCCCGACACGTCCGGCAGCTCGAAGAGCGGCTGGCCGCCACCCAGGCGCAGTTGGCACGGCTGAACGAGAACAACGAGCGGCTCGTGAGCACCCTCAAGGAGGCTCGCGCGCAGATCGTGACGCTCAAGGAGGAGATCGACCGACTCGCCCAGCCGCCGAGCGGCTACGGCGTCTTCCTGGCGAAGCACGACGACGGCACGGTGGACGTGTTCACCGGCGGGCGCAAGCTCCGCGTCGCCGTATCGCCCTCGCTGGAGGTCGACGAGCTGAGCCGTGGCCAGGAGGTGCTGCTCAACGACGCGCTCAACATCGTCGACGCGTTCGGTTTCGAACGGGTCGGCGAGGTGGTGATGCTCAAGGAGATCCTCGCGGGTCCCGACGGCGCTCCGGGTGACCGGGCGCTCGTGGTGTCCCACTCCGACGAGGAACGGATCGTGCACCTCGCCGAGACCCTGATCGGCAGCGCGATCCGGGCCGGCGACTCGCTCATGATCGAGCCCCGCTCGGCGTACGCGTACGAGCGGATCCCGAAGAGCGAGGTCGAGGAGCTGGTCCTGGAGGAGGTGCCCGACGTCGACTACGAGGACATCGGTGGCCTCCAGTCGCAGATCGAGCAGATCCGCGACGCGGTGGAGCTGCCCTTCCTGCACGCCGACCTGTTCCGCGAGCACCAGCTCCGGCCGCCGAAGGGCATCCTGCTCTACGGCCCGCCCGGCTGCGGCAAGACGCTGATCGCCAAGGCGGTGGCCAACTCGCTCGCCAAGAAGATCGCCGAGCGCGAGGGGAAGGAGCGGCACACCAGCTTCTTCCTCAACATCAAGGGCCCCGAGCTGCTCAACAAGTACGTCGGCGAGACCGAGCGGCACATCCGGCTGATCTTCCAGCGAGCCCGGGAGAAGGCCGGCGAGGGCACCCCGGTGATCGTGTTCTTCGACGAGATGGACTCGATCTTCCGCACCCGTGGCTCCGGCGTCTCCTCCGACGTGGAGAACACCATCGTCCCGCAGTTGCTCAGCGAGATCGACGGCGTGGAGGGCCTGGAGAACGTCATCGTCATCGGCGCCTCCAACCGGGAAGACATGATCGACCCGGCGATCCTGCGGCCGGGCCGGCTCGACGTGAAGATCAAGATCGAGCGGCCGGACGCCGAGGCGGCCAAGGACATCTTCTCCAAGTACGTCCTCTCCGAACTGCCGCTGCACGCCGACGACCTGGCCGAACACGGCAGCGACCCGCAGGCCACCGTGGCCGCGATGATCGACGCCGTGGTCCTGCGGATGTACTCGGAGACCGAGGAGAACCGATTCCTCGAGGTCACCTACGCCAACGGCGACAAGGAAGTCCTCTACTTCAAGGACTTCAACTCCGGCGCGATGATCCAGAACATCGTCGACCGGGGCAAGAAGATGGCCATCAAGGAGTTCCTCACCTCCGGGCGCAAGGGGCTGCGGCTGCAGCACCTGCTCGACGCGTGCGTCGACGAGTTCCGGGAGAACGAGGACCTGCCCAACACCACCAACCCCGACGACTGGGCGCGCATCTCCGGCAAGAAGGGCGAGCGGATCGTCTACATCCGCACGCTCGTCTCCGGCGGCAAGGGCGCCGAGGCCGGTCGGTCCATCGAGACCGCCAGCAACACCGGCCAGTACCTCTGAGATCGGCCCACCGGGGCGGCGCCGCGCAGGCGTCGTCCCGGTCGATCGTCGCCAGGGCCACGAAAACGAGGCAACCTCGGCACCACCACCGACAACGGCTCCACGCCGGCCGACTCCGGCTCGGCGTCGGCGTCGGCCGCCGCCGACCCGGTCGCCGCGATCCGGCAGGGCCTCGGCCGCAGCCTGGAGAAGACGGCCAAGATGGACGTCACCATCAAGGCGGGGGAACAGACCATCACCATGCGCTCCGCCATCGAACCCGCCACCGGTGCGATGACGCTGGACATGAAGACCCCCGACCCGGTGAGCATGGTCGTCACCGCCGACGCCCTCTACGTCAAGCAGGACGAGCCGGACCGTAAGCCCTGGGTGAAGCTGGACCGCAAGCGCCTCCGGCCGGACGGGCCGTTGGCCCAGGGCCTCGACGTCCGGTCGCAGGCCGGCATCCTCGGCGGCGTGGAGTCCGCCCAGTCGGCCGGCGACGGCCGCTACACCGGCGTTGCCGACGCCGAGAAGGCCGTCGCTGCCGCCTCCACCGAAGGCGAGCGCAAGACCCTGCGGAACGCGTTCAAGGTGCTGAAGAACAAGTCCGTGCCGTTCCAGGCCACCCTGGACCCCGAGGGTCGGCTCACCCTGCTCACCTACACGTTCGACACGGCCGCCGGGACCATCGAGAACGAGATGAAGATGCACGGCTTCGGCGAGCCGGTCCGCATCGACCCGCCGAAAGCGTCGGACACCGAGGCGGCATCGGCCGAGATGTACCGCTTCTTCTGACCGGTCACGCGGGGGCGCCGGAGCGCGAGGCGCTGCTCCGGGCGCCCCGCCTGCCACGCCGCCCCGCCCACCCGGGGCCCGGCGCGTCACCTATCGGCGACGCGCCGACTACGCTCGACCTGACGGGGAATCCGACGGCGAGCGGAGCGGGCAGGTCGATGAGCGTCAGACGGATCATGGGCACCGAGGTCGAGTACGGCATCTCCGTGCCCGGCCAGGCCGGAGCCAACCCGATGGTCACCTCGTCCCAGGTGGTCAACGCCTACGGAGCACGACCGGAACTCAACCGGGGCGGCCGGGCACGCTGGGACTACGAGGAGGAGTCGCCGCTGCGCGACGCCCGCGGGTTCACCTACTCCGGGGCGGCGTACGACCCGGCCGAGGCGCTCGCCGACGAGGATCTCGGGCTGGCCAACGTGATACTCACCAACGGCGCCCGGCTCTACGTCGACCACGCCCACCCCGAATACTCCACCCCCGAGGTGACCACGCCGCTCGACGTGGTGCGCTGGGACAAGGCGGGGGAGCGGGTGATGGCCGAGGCGTCCCGGCGGGCCGCCACCATTCCGGGCACCCACCCCATCCACCTCTACAAGAACAACACCGACAACAAGGGCGCCAGCTACGGCTCCCACGAGAACTACCTGATGCGCCGGCAGACGCCGTTCGCCGACATCGTGGCGTACCTGACGCCGTTCTTCGTCACCCGGCAGATCGTCTGCGGCGCGGGCCGCGTCGGCATCGGCCAGGACGGCGGCCAGAGCGGCTTCCAGATCTCCCAGCGCGCCGACTTCTTCGAGGTCGAGGTCGGGTTGGAGACCACGCTCAAGCGGCCCATCATCAACACCCGCGACGAGCCGCACGCGGACGCCGACAAATACCGACGCCTGCACGTCATCATCGGCGACGCCAACCTCTCCGAGATCTCCACCTTCCTGAAGGTCGGCACCACCTCGCTGATCCTCGCCATGATCGAGGAGAAGGCGCTCGGCGCGGACCTGGGCATCGCCGACCCGGTCGGCGAGCTGCGCGCGGTCAGCCACGACCCGTCGTTGAAGCACCTCATGCGGATGCGCGACGGCCGCCGGCTGACCGCGCTGGACGTGCAGTGGGCCTACCTGGACCGGGTCCGTTCCTTCGTGGACGACCGTTACGGCGCCGACGTGGACGCGCAGACCGCCGACGTCCTCGACCGCTGGGAGAGCGTGCTGGACCGGCTCGGCCGCGACGCGTTCGAGTGCGCCGACGAGTTGGACTGGGTGGCCAAGCTGCGGCTCTTGGAGGGCTACCGGGAGCGGGAGAAGCTCGGGTGGGGCTCGCACAAGCTGCAACTGGTCGACCTGCAGTATTCCGACGTGCGGCCGGAGAAGGGCCTCTACCACCGGCTGGTCCAGCGCGGGTCGATGAAGACGCTGCTCACCGACGAGCAGACCCGGACCGCGATGACCGAGCCGCCGGAGGACACCCGGGCCTACTTCCGCGGCCGCTGCCTGGCGCAGTACGCCTCCGAGGTGGTCGCCGCGAGCTGGGACTCGGTCATCTTCGACGTGGGTCGGGAGTCGCTGGTGCGGGTGCCGATGATGGAGCCGGAGCGGGGCACCCGGGCGCACGTCGGGCAGCTCTTCGACCGGTGCGAGAGTGCCAAGGATCTGCTGGAGTTGCTCACCGGCGGGTGACCTGGATGCCGGAAGGCCCGTCGAGTGCCGGAACCCGGCGCGCGGCGGGCCTTTCGTCGCCCGCGCGAGGTAAGTTGATCGCAGGCGATCGTGGAGGAGGCACCACCATGGCGGCACAAGAGGGTGGGCAGACCCAGTCCGGCAAGTCCCACGAGGAGGTCGAGGAGGTCACCGCTCAGGCCAACCCCGAGGTGGCCGAGCGGCACGCCGAGATCACCGAGGACGTCGACGACCTGCTCGACGAGATCGACTCCGTCCTGGAGGAGAACGCCGAGGAGTTCGTCAGGGGCTATGTGCAAAAAGGGGGCCAGTGAGGCTTATGCCCGATTTGCTGGGGCATCTCCCTGACCCGAGGCATAACTGGACCGCGATCATCGCGCCGGATGGGTGCACGGGATAATCTGCGTCAACTTCAATGGTGGCCTTGGCCAGTCCGGGACAGTCCCGCGTCGCCGGCCGGGGCGACCACGTACTTGAGAGGAACCACGTGGCAGCGGGTTTTGATCCATCCGGGCGTCTTCCAGATGTGTTCACCAACGCGGGGACGTCCTCCTTCACCACATTCCTGAGCAAGGCGGCTCCCGAGATGCTGCCCGGCCGTCGGCCGCTGCCGCCGGGCATGGCGGCCGACCTGGCGCCGCACGCGACCACGATCGTGGCCATCTCGGCCGCCGGCGGCGTGGTCCTGGCCGGCGACCGCCGCGCCACCATGGGCAACCTGATCGCCCAGCGCGACATCGAGAAGGTGCACCCGGCCGACGCCTACTCGCTGGTCGGCATCGCCGGCACGGCCGGCATCGGCATCGAGCTGATGCGACTGTTCCAGGTGGAGCTGGAGCACTACGAGAAGATCGAGGGCGCGATGCTCTCGCTCGACGGCAAGGCCAACCGGCTGGCCTCGATGATCCGCGGCAACCTGGGCGCCGCCATGCAGGGCCTGGCGGTGGTCCCGCTGTTCGCCGGCTTCGACCTGGCCGCGAGCGACCCGGCGCGGGCCGGCCGGATCTTCAGCTTCGACGTGACCGGTGGCCCCTACGAGGAGACCGGCTACGACGCGATCGGCTCCGGCTCGCTGTTCGCCAAGTCCGCGCTGAAGAAGCGCTTCCGGGCGGGCCTGTCGATCGACGACGCCACGCGGCTGGCCGTCGAGGCGCTCTACGACGCGGCGGACGACGACACCGCCACCGGCGGCCCCGACCTGACCCGGCGGATCTACCCGGTCGTGATGACCGCGACGGCCGACGGCACGCACCGCCTGACCGACGCCGAGACGGCGGCGATCGCGGAGGGCGTGGTGTCCGGCCGGATGGAGAACCCGGGCGGCTGACCCCGCTTCCGACGCCCACCGAGTCAGCAGTCCCGCACCACCGGCACGAAGGAGAACCGCCGCCGTGGCCATGCAGTTCTACGCCTCGCCCGAGCAGATCATGCGCGACCGCTCCGAGCTGGCCCGCAAGGGCATCGCCCGGGGCCGCAGCGCGGTGGTCCTGAGCTATGCCGGCGGCGTGCTCTTCGTCGCCGAGAACCTGTCCAGCACCCTGCACAAGGTCAGCGAGATCTACGACCGGATCGGCTTCGCCGCCGTCGGGCGCTACAACGAGTTCGAGAACCTGCGCCGCGCGGGCGTGCGGATGGCCGACCTCAACGGCCTCAGCTACGACCGCCGGGACGTGAACGGCCTGGCGCTGGCGAACGCGTACGCGCAGACGCTGGGTGCCATCTTCACCGAGCAGTCGAAGCCGTTCGAGGTGGAGATCTGCGTGGCCGAGGTGGGCGCCACGGCCGAGGACGACTCGCTCTACCGGGTGACCTACGACGGTTCGGTCAACGACGAACCGGGCCGGATGGCGATGGGCGGCCAGTCCGAGGCGATCGCCGGGGTGCTGAAGAACGAGCACCGCCCGGAGATGTCGCTGTCCGAGGCGGTTCGCGCCGCGATGAAGGCGCTGAGCAGCGTCGGCGGTGACGGCGGGGCGGCCCGCACGATCGCCGCCAACCAGCTCGAGGTGGCGGTCCTGGACCGGGCCCGGGTGGGCCGGACGTTCCGACGGATCACCGGGGCGGCGCTGTCGGCGTTGCTGGACGGCGACGCGGAGGGCGACGTGGCTCCGGCGCCGGGGCGGGCGAAGACGCCGACGGTGCCGACCGAGGAGGCGAAGAAGCCGACCACCTCGGCCGGGTCCGCCGACCTGGAGGGCAACCCGGAGGGCAAGACCGGCGAGTGAGGCCGTGCCGTCGGGCCCCGTCACGTCGCGACGTGACGGGGCCCGACGCTGTCCGGGGTGGGACCACACCACCGCACGACGGTGACGCCGCGCGCTGCCCATCGGGGCCTCCGGGCGGCTAATGTCTCATCATGGAACGGCGAATCTTCGGCATCGAGACCGAGTACGGCGTCACCTGCACCTATCGCGGGCAGCGCCGGCTGTCCCCCGACGAGGTCGCGCGGTACCTGTTCCGGCGGGTGGTGTCGTGGGGTCGGTCGAGCAACGTGTTCCTCCGCAACGGCGCCCGCCTCTACCTGGACGTCGGCTCCCACCCGGAGTACGCGACACCGGAGTGCGACTCGGTGACCGACCTGGTGGCCCACGACCGGGCCGGCGAGCGGATCCTGGAGGGCCTGCTCGTCGACGCGGAGAAGCGGCTGCACGACGAGGGCATCGCGGGCGAGATCTATCTGTTCAAGAACAACACCGACTCGGCCGGCAACTCGTACGGCTGCCACGAGAACTACCTGGTGTCCCGGCACGGTGAGTTCGGCCGGCTGGCCGACGTGCTGATCCCGTTCCTGGTCACCCGGCAGTTGATCTGTGGCGCGGGCAAGGTGTTGCAGACTCCGCGCGGCGCGGTCTACTGCCTGTCGCAGCGGGCGGAGCACATCTGGGAGGGCGTCTCCTCGGCGACCACCCGCAGCCGTCCGATCATCAACACCCGCGACGAGCCGCACGCGGACGCGGAGCGCTACCGCCGGCTGCACGTCATCGTCGGCGACTCGAACATGAACGAGGTCACCACGCTGCTGAAGGTCGGCACGGCCGACATCGTGCTGCGGATGATCGAGGCGGGCGTGGTCATGCGGGACCTGACGCTGGAGAACCCGATCCGGGCGATCCGCGAGGTGTCGCACGACATCACCGGCCGGCGCAAGGTCCGCCTGGCGTCCGGCAAGGAGGTCTCGGCGCTGGAGATCCAGCAGGAATACCTGGCCAAGGCGACGGAGTTCGTGGAGCGCCGGGGCGGCGACCAGACCGCCAAGCGGGTGGTGGACCTGTGGGCGCGGGTGCTGCGCGCGGTGGAGACCGGTGACCTGGATCCGGTGGCGCGGGAGATCGACTGGGTCAGCAAGCTGAAGCTGATCGAGCGTTACCAGCGCAAGCACGACCTGCCGCTGTCGCACCCGCGGGTGGCGCAGATGGATCTGGCCTATCACGACCTGCGGCGCGGCCGGGGCCTGTACGGGCTGCTGGAGCGCCGGGGCGAGGTGGACCGGGTGGCGACCGACCCGGAGATCTTCGAGGCGAAGGAGACGCCCCCGCAGACCACCCGGGCGCGGCTGCGCGGCGAGTTCATCCGGCACGCGCAGGAGAAGCGGCGTGACTTCACCGTCGACTGGGTGCACCTGAAGCTGAACGACCAGGCGCAGCGCACGGTGCTCTGCAAGGACCCGTTCCGGGCCTACGACGAGCGGGTGGAACGGCTGATCGCGAGCATGTGACGCCGGCGGGCGGCCGGTGCCCGGCACCGGCCGCCCGGGCACCGGTACGCTGGCGTCGCCATGGACACTTCCGAACCGCAGGGCCGCGAGCGCGGCCAGACCTCCGGCCGCGAGCGGGACGGCGGCACCGAGAAGCTCAACTGGATCGACAGGCGGCGGGAGAAGATCCGCGCCGAGCTCGAGCGCAACCGCCGCGGCGACCACCGGATCCCCACCTGGGCGATGGTGGTCGCGCTGGTCGTGATCGTGGTCGCCTGGATCGGCTTGATCCTCTGGTTCGGCTGATCCGACGCCCGGCTCAGGCGAGCAGGCCGGCGGCGTGCCGGCCGGCGGCGGCGGCGGCCAGGAAGTAGGCGTGGTCGGCGTCGAGGCCGCGACCCATCGTCGACAGGCTGACCGGGCTGGCCCGCAGCGCCGCGTCGAGGCCGTCGGCGGGCACGGTGACGATCCGGTGCCGGTCGGCCAGGGGCGCCAGCGCCGCCGCGACGGCCGCCGCCAGCTCCGTGTCGAGGCCGTCCGGCACGACCAGCTCCGCGGGGGCCAGCGCGACCCGGCCGTACGCGGTGAGGCTGTGGTGGGAGACGCCGCGGTGTCGGGGTCGGGGGTCGGCGGCGGAGACGCGCAGCGAGCCGACCGGGCGCCCGCCGAGCGTTGCGACGGCGTTGACGGCCTCGCCGACGGCGACGCCGGAGAAGCCCCAGCGGGTGCCGGTGCCGAGGTTGCCCGGACCCTGGGCGACGATCGCCAGGTCGGCGTCGAGCACGTGCCGGGCGGCGAGCAGGCCGCTGTGCAGGGTGCTGGCCTCCAGGTCGCCGCCGAACGCCTGCCCGACGGTGACGGTGCCGGCGAGGTGGCCGGCGAGCCCGGCAAGGGTGCGGGAGAACCAGGCGGGCAGCGCTCCGCCGTCGGTGAGCAGGTAGGCCACCCGGGCGCCGGGGGCGTCGGCGTGCGCGCCGGCCAGGATCGCCGGCAGGGCGGAGTGCAGGTCGGCGGTGACCACCGGCATCCCGTCGATCGACTCGGCGGCGGCCAGCCGGGCGTGGTGCGGGGAGGCTTCCTCGTCCACGCCGAGCAGGATCGGTTGCAGCGGGGTGTAGCGGGCCTTGACCAGGTGCCCGGCGTCCCGGGTGTCGACGGCCCGCGGCGGGTCGGCGGGAAGCCGGTCGGGCAGCGCGACGACGAGCGCGTACCCGCCGGTGCCGAGACCCATCAGCAGGGCGTTGGCGTTGAGCAGCACGCGGTCGCCGGCCTCGGGGTCGCCGACCAGCGCCGGGTAGGCCAGGGCCCGCATCGGGGCGCCGTCGGGCAGCTCCACGTCGAGTTCGACGGCGCCGGACCACCGTCGCCGTACCGCCGTGACCGTGCCGGACCGCCATCGCACCATGCCGGCACGCTATCGGCCGGCGTCCGGTCCGCCGGCGGCCGGGTCAGGCGTCCTGGTCGACCGGTCGGCCGGGCTCGTCCTGGGTGGTCCGGGCGCGACTGCCGGCGCCGCGGGAGCGGGTCGGGTCGAGGAAGACGTACGCGATCTCCGGGAACCGGGCGTTGAGGCGCCGTTCGGCCTCGTCGGAGGCGGCCTCGATCTCGGCGCCGGTGGCGTCGTCGCGGAAGTCGACCTTGGCGGCGACGAGGATGTCCTCCGGGCCGAGGAACATGGTCATCAGCGTGTCGATGCGGTCGACGGTGGGCAGCCGCGCCAGCTCCTGCTCGATCTGCTGGTGGGTCCGCTCGGAGACGGCCCGGCCGACCAGCAACGAGATGTTGCTGTGGGCCAGGATGGCGGCGACCACGAGCAGCAGCACGCCGATGAGGATCGAGGCGACGCCGTCGTAGAGTTCGTCGCCGGTGAGGTGGGACAGGGTGAGCCCGGCGGCGGCGATGAGCAGGCCGACCAGCGCGGCGCTGTCCTCCAGGAAGACCGCCTTGACCGTGGTGTCGGCGGTGAGCCGCAGGTAGCGGCGGGGGGTGGTGCGCCAGCGCCGTGACTCGCCGCGCACCTGCCGCACCGCCCGGGCCAGCGACACCGACTCGATGGCGAACGAGATCGCCAGCACGACGTACGCGGTCAGGTAGTTCCCGGTGTGCTCGTGCACCAGGATGGTGGTGACGCCGTGGGTGATGGCGAAGCCCGCACCGGCCACGAACGTGAACAGCGCGGCGAGGAACGCCCAGACGTAGCTCTCCTTGCCGTACCCGAAGGGGTGCCGGGGGTCGGCGGGCCGTGCGCCGCGGCGCAGCGCCAGGTAGAGCAGCAGCTCGGTGGTGGTGTCGGCGACCGAGTGGGCGGCCTCGGAGAGCATCGCCGCGGAGCCGGAGATCAGGCCCGCGACGAGCTTGGCGATCGCGATGGCGAGGTTCGCCGCGCCGGCCACCACGACGGTGCCGACGCTCTCGGTCTTGACTTCCGCTTCCGCCATGCGCTCACCCTATGACCGGCCCCGGTGGGCCGCGCGTCGAGCCGGCGCCGCGCCGCGCCCGCGCGGGTGCCCGCGTCGGACGTGCGGGCTGCTAGCGTTCGGTACGTGTCCCGGACCCGTACCGAACGCCTGGTCAACCTGGTGATCTGCCTGCTGTCCACGCGGCGTTTCCTGACCGCCGCCCAGATCGCCGCGACCGTGCCCGGCTACGAGCACGACCCGGACGACGCCAAGGACCACGAGGCGTTCCAGCGCAAGTTCGAGCGGGACAAGGCCGAGCTGCGGGAGTTGGGCGTGCCGCTGGAGACCGGGACGGCGAGCGTCTTCGACGCCGAGCCGGGCTACCGGATCGCCCACCGGGAGTACGCGCTGCCCGACATCCCGCTGGAGCCGGACGAGGCGGCCGCGGTGGGCATCGCGGCGCGGCTGTGGCAGCACGCCGGCCTGGCCGCCGCCGCGTCGTCCGGGCTGGCGAAGCTGCGCGCGGCCGGCATCGACGTGGATCCGCAGGCCACCCTGGGCCTGGAGCCGATGGTCACGGTCGACCCGGCGTTCGCGCCGCTGACCGCCGCCGCGCGGGACCGGCGCGAGGTCAGCTTCGACTACCGGGTGCCGGACCGGGACGCGCCGACGCGCCGCCGGGTGCAGCCGTGGGGTGTGGTCTGCTGGCGCGGCCGGTGGTATGTGGTCGGCCACGACCTGGACCGGGCGGCGACGCGCTGCTTCCGGCTCTCCCGGGTGGTGGGCGCGGTCCGCTCGACCGGCGAGCCGGGCGCCTACGAGCCGCCCGCCGGGGTGGACCTGATCAGCCACGTGGCCCGCTGGTCGGGGCCGGTGGAGCGCACCGGCCGGGCGACCGTGCTGGTGACGCCGGGGCGCGCCGCCGGGTTGCGGCGCTGGGCGGTGGAGAGCGACGCCGGCCCGGACGCCGACCGGCTGGTGCTGCCGTACGCCGACGCCGACTTCCTGGCCGGCCAGATCGTCGGGTACGGCCCGGACGTGCGGGTGCTGGAGCCGCCGGAGGTGCGCGAGGCGGTCATCCAGCGGTTGAAGGAGGTCGCCGCCCGGCACGACGAGCTGGCGGTCGCCGGGGGTGCCCGGTGACCCGGCCGGCGGCCCGCGCCGGCCGCACCTCGGCCGACCGGCTGGCCCGGCTGCTCAACCTGGTGCCCTACCTGCTGGCCCGCCCCGGCATCGAGATCGCCGAGGCGGCGCACGACCTCGGGGTGACGGAGCGGCAGCTCCGCGAGGATCTGGAGCTGCTCTGGGTGTGCGGGCTGCCCGGCTACGGCCCGGGTGACCTGATCGACATGGCGTTCGACGGCGACCGGGTGACCATCACCTACGACGCGGGCATCGACCGGCCGTTGCGGCTCACCCCCGACGAGGCGTTGGCCCTGGTGGTGGCGCTGCGGATGCTCGCCGAGACGCCCGGGGTGGCCAACCGGGAGGCGGTCGAGCGGGCCCTCGCGAAGATCGAGAGCGCGGCCGGCGACCTGGCCGGGGCGCCGGTCGAGGTGCGGCTGCCCGGCGACAACGCCCGGGTGCGGGAGCTGCGGGCCGCGGTCGAGCGGGGTCGGGCGCTGCGGATCACCTACTACACGCCGGCCCGCGACGAGACCACCGAACGCACCATCGACCCGCTGCGGATGCTGATGGTCGGCGGCCGGGCGTACGTGGAGGCGTGGTGCCGCCGCGCCGAGGCGGTCCGGCTGTTCCGCGCCGACCGGATCGACGCGGTCACCGAGTTGCCGGAGCGGGCCGTGGTGCCGCCGCAGGCCCGCCCGCACGACCTGAGCGACGGCGTGTTCCGGCCCTCGGCCGACCTGCCGTTGATCACGCTGCGGATCGGCCGGGGTGAGCGGTGGATCACCGAATACTATCCGTGCGAGCGGGTCGAGGCCGACGGCGAGCAGTGGCTGGTGTCGCTGCGGGTCACCGACCTGGGCTGGGCCCGCCGGTTCGTGCTGGGGCTGGGCCCGGAGGCGACCGTGGTGGCCCCGGCCGAGCTGGCCGAGCAGGTCCGCGCGCAGGCGGTCGCCGCGCTCGACGCGTACGCGGTCCCGACCGGCACCGCCGACCCGGCGGCGACCGGCGTCACCGGCTAGGCTGACCGCCGTGGTGATCTGGATCGTGCTCGGGGTCGTGCTGTTCGCGCTGGTCATGCTGGCCCTGGCGGTCCGCCCGGTGGTGGCGCGGCTGCCCCGGCTGCGCCGCTCGGCGGTGGCGTTGCAGCGCCGGGCGGTCGAGGCCGAGTCGCTGCGCTCGGCCGCCGAGGAGCTGCAGGCGCGCGCCGAGGCGCTCCAGGAGCGGGCGGCCGTCGCGCAGCGGCGGGTCACGTTGATCAAGGCCAAGCGCGGGGAGTGATCGACGTGGGTCGTTTTCCGCCCGAATGCTCCGGGACGGGTGGTTGACGGGACACTTCGGGTTGGTCGAGACTTCACCGACCGGGCGGCACCAGCAGGCCCGGCGGGGGTGGCAAGCCGCTGCGACGCACGTACGATGGGCGGCGACCCACCACCCACACCGACACAGAGCGACTGGAGCTTCCCATGGGTGCCCTCAAGCCGTGGCACATCGCCGTACTCGTGGTCGTGCTGATCCTGCTGTTCGGCGCGAAGCGGCTCCCCGACGCGGCCCGCTCGCTGGGCCGCTCGCTGCGGATCATCAAGGCCGAGACCAAGAGCCTGCAGGACGACGACCGCGACCTGGCCGAGAAGGCCGACGCGCAGGCCGGCTACCAGCCGCTCCCGCCCCAGCAGCCGGTCCAGGGCCACCCGCAGTACGCGCAGGGTCAGCAGCAGTTCGCGCAGCCCCACCAGCAGCAGTACGCCCCGCAGCCGCAGCAGCCGGTCGCCCCGCCGGTCGACCCGGTGCACCGCGTCCGCGAGAACTGAGCCGAAAGGGCCCCCACCACCGTGGCCTTCGGGTTGAAGAAGCGCGGGCCGAGTTCGTTCGCGCGCGCGTCAGACGGCTCGATGACGCTCATCGAGCACATCCGCGAGCTGCGTAACCGCCTGTTCCGGGCCTCGCTGGCGATCCTGTTCGGCTTCGGTTTCGGCGTCTGGCTCTCCGGGCCGGTGATGCACCTGCTGCAGAAGCCCTACTGCGACCTGCCCAAGGCGCGGTTGATCAACGGCGACTGCAACTTCGTCCAGCTCGGCCCCGCCGACCTGTTCCTGCTGCAGATGAAGGTCTCCCTCTGGGTCGGCCTGATCATCGCCGCGCCGATCTGGCTCTACCAGCTCTGGGCGTTCATCGCGCCGGGCCTGCACCGGCACGAGCGGCGCTACGCCTACCTCTTCACCGCCCTGGCGGCGCCGCTGTTCGCGGCCGGCGCGGTGCTGGCGTTCTTCGTGACGTCCAAGGGCCTGGAGTTCCTGCTCGACGTCTCCGGCGGCGGCGACGTGACCACCACGCTCGACATCACCCGCTACATCGGGTTCGTCACCAACCTGATCCTGCTGTTCGGGGTGGCGTTCGAGTTCCCGCTGATCGTGCTGATGCTCAACTTCGTCGGCCTGGCCAGCGCCAAGCGGCTGCTGAGCTGGTGGCGGGTGGCGATCTTCGTGTTCTTCGCGTTCTCCGCGGTGGTCACGCCGACGCCGGACCCGTTCGGCATGACCGCGCTGGCATTCTGCCTCTCCGCGCTCTACTTCGGCGCGGTGGGGCTGGCGTTCCTCAACGACCGGCGGCGCGGGCGTAACCGGGAGGTCTACGCCGGCATCGCCGACGACGAGGTGTCGCCGCTGGACCTGTCGAACGAGCCGGTGCCGACCGGCGCCCGGATCGAGGCGTCCGCCCCGGTCGAGGCCCCCGCCCCGATCACCGCCCCCGCCCCGATCGAACGCCGCTACGACGACATGACTTGACCCGCCCCGTTCCCGATCCACCCGGCCGCCGTCCCCGCCCACGGGGACGGCGGCCGCGTCTCACCCCAGATCCCCGTGGCCGATGCACCAGTGGCGGCCACGGTGCGTGACGGCTCCCGGATGATGTTCACTTCCACGCGACATACCTCACGGTCATATCTATGACTCTGAGGTATATCGCGCTCTCGGGGCTACTTCTTTTGCTGGCGCGACACACCCGGGAGTCCTGACATCCACCTGCCCCCTGCGGCGGGGTCAGGACACGCGGCGGGCGGCGGTGGGGGAGAGGGGCGGGACGGCGTCGGGGTGGAGGATGGCGGCGATCGCCTCGGCGCCGTCGACCAGACGCGGGCCCGCGCGCACGATCAGCGCGTCCGCGTCCAGCGCCCACACCTCCGCCCCGGGGAACTGCCCCGCCACCTCGGCCGCCTGGTCGGCGGCGCCGTCCAGGTGGAAGCCGCACGGCGCGACGAGCACCACCTCGGGGTCGGCCGCGCGCAGGTCCGCCCAGGTCGTCGGCGTGGACCGGGCCCCGGGGTGGGTGGCCACCGGCGTGCCGCCGGCCACGTCGACGAGATCCGGGATCCAGTGTCCGGCGCCGAACGGCGGGTCCACCCACTCGACGACGGCGACCCGCCGCCGGGGTCGGCCGACCACCGCCGCGCCGATCGCCGCCAGCCGGGCCCGCAGGCCGTCCACCAGCGCCTCGGCGCGCTCCGGCACCCGGGCCGCCGCGCCCACCGCGCGGATCGTGCCCAGCACGTCGTCGAGGGTGTACGGGTCGAGCGACAGCACGTCCGCCGGTGCGCCCAGATGGTCGACGGCGTCGGCCACCCGGCCGGACGGCAGCGCGCAGACGCGGCACAGGTCCTGGGTGAGGATCAGGTCCGGGTCCAACTCGGCCAGCGCGCCGGCGTGCAGGGTGTAGAGGTCCGCCCCGGCCGCGAGCCGCTCCCGGACGTAGGCGTCGATCTCGCCGGGGCTCATGCCGCGGGTGTCCCGCCCGCCGACCACCACCGTGACGTCGGCCCGGTGGGCCGCCGGCACCTCGCACTCGAACGTCACGCCGACCAGTTCGTCACCGAGGCCAAGGGCGTAGACGATCTCGGTGGCGGAGGGGAGGAGGGAGACCAGTCGCATGCCGCCATCATCGCCGCACCGGAGCCGGACATTCGAGCCGCCCTCGGCCTTGCCGGGACGCCACGCCCGCTTAGACTCTGCTGACTTCGCGAAGTCCCCACCCCCGTACCGGTCAGCGCGCTGACCTCCGCTCCGGAGCGCCCGATGAAAAGCCGTACCGCCGCCGTCCTGACCGTCCTCTGCGTCGCCACCACGCTCACCGCCTGCGGTGACGACGAGCCCGCGCCGAAGGGCGAGCAGGTGCCGGTGACCGCCACCGACACCAGTTGCGAGGTCACCACCACGCTCTTCACCCCGGGCACGGTCACCTTCACCGTCACCAACCGTGGGCAGCAGGCTACCGGCGTCTACGTCTACGGCCGGGAGGGCGACCACTTCACCAAGGTGGTCGCCGAGGTGGCCGACGTGCCGCCGGGGCGCACCGGCGACCTGCGCGCCACGCTGGCCACCGGCTCCTACGAGGTGGCCTGCAAGCCCGGCCGGCAGGGCGACGGGGTGCGGACCCGGATCACCGTCTCCGACGACGGCAACGTGGCCAGCGCCGCGGCCGAGACCGCGTACGACCGGGCGGTCGCGATCGAGCTGACCGGGAACACGCTCACCGGCGCCGACGGGTTGATCGCCGAGCCCGGCGAGAAGCTTTCGCTCAAGGTGACCAACAAGACCGCCGGGGCCCGGACGCTGTACGTGCTCAATCCGGACGGAAAGCGGATCGCCGAGCTGAAGGCGGAGCCGAACGGCACCGCGGAGACGGTGGTGGCGCTGGGCGCCGCCGGCAACTGGACGCTCAAGGTCAAGGGCGACGGGGTCGCCGCGGTGAGCCGGCGGCTGGTGGTGCGCTGACCGACGGATCGCGGGCGGGTGCATCCATCGGGGACGGTCCGGGCGAAGCAAGGGTCGTGACGACAGTCACGGACCCGTTCGCTTCGACGAAAGGCTCCCCGATGAACATCGCTCGTCTCGCCGCCCGGCTGGCCGTGGGCGCCACCGCCGCGGCGGTGGCCACCACCGCCGTCGCCGCTCCCGCCCAGGCCGGCGCGAAGCAGCCCGGCACCCGGTCGCTGGCCGCCGTGCTGACCGCCGACAAGAGCGGCTTCGACCGCAACGCGCGGGACTTCGACGTGCTCACCAAGGCGGTCCTGACGGTGCTCCAGGCCAAGCCGGACTCGCCGGTGAAGGTGCTCACCGACGGCAGTGTCGCGCTCACCGCGTTCGTGCCGAACGACTACGCGTTCCGCGAGCTGGTCCGCGACATCACCCATGCCCGGAAGCTGCCCGGCGAGAAGGCCGCGTTCGACGCGGTCGCCGGCCTGGGCGTGGACACCGTGGAGGACGTGCTGCTCTACCACGTGGTGCCCGGCGCCACGATCGACCGCAGGGCGGCGCTCAAGGCCGACGGTGCGGAGCTGTCGACCGCGCTCGGCGCCACCGTCGAGGTCGACGTGCGCAGGTGCTGGTACGGCAAGCAGGTGCGCCTGGTCGACGCGGACACCGACGACCGCGACGCGCGGGTGGTCCGCTACGACATCAACAAGGGCAACAAGCAGATCGCGCACGCGGTGGACCGGGTGCTGCGCCCGATCGACCTGCCCTGACGCGCTGCCACCGACGGCGCCCGGCACCCGTGCCGGGCGCCGTCGGCGTGCGGGGCGTCTCCCCTGGTGGGTCGAGTGGCTCGTGCCGTACGGTGCTCGCCGTGACCGCGCACGATCATGTCCCGCCCGGCCCCGTCGCCGTGCTCGCGAACCCGACCGCCGGCCGGGGACGGCACCGGGGCCTGCTGCCGGAGATCCTGACCCGTCTCGGCCGGGCCGGCCGCCCGGTCGAGCTGCTGCGGGCCCGTACCCCGCAGGAGGCGGAGGCGGCCTGCCACGCCGCGGTGGCCGGCGGCGCCGGGGCGTTGGTCGCGGTCGGCGGCGACGGCACGGTGCATCGCGCGATGCAGGCGGTGGCCGGCACGGTCGTGCCGTTCGGGCCGGTGCCGGCGGGCACCGGCAACGACTTCGCGGTCGAGACCGGGTTCCCGGCCGACCCCCGCGCGGCCGTCGAGGTGATCACCGACGCGCTGGCCGCCGGTCGCAGCCGCCCGGTCGACCTGGCCCGGCTGTCCGGGCCCGGCGGCGACGACCGCTGGTACGGCGCGGTACTCGCGGCCGGGTTCGACGCGATCGTCAACGAGCGGGCCAACCGGATGCGCTGGCCGCGCGGCCCCCGCCGGTACGACCTGGCGATCCTGGTGGAGCTGGCCCGGCTGCGGCCGCGTCGCTACCGGCTGACCCTCGACGGGGTCCCGCAGGAGGTGGACGCGGTGCTGGTCGCGGTCGGCAACGCGGCCAGCTACGGCGGGGGCATGCGGATCTGCCCGGACGCCGACCCGACCGACGGGCTGCTGGACGTGGTGGTGGGCGGCCGGTTCGACAGGCGCACGCTGATGCGGGTGAAGCCGCGCATCTACCGGGGCACCCACGTGACGCACCCGCTGGTGCGCGCCTACCGGGCCCGGACGGTGGAGCTGGCCGCCGAGGGCATCACCACGTACGCCGACGGCGAGCGCGTCTTCGACCTGCCGGTGACCGTCACCGCCGTGCCGGCGGCGCTGCGGCTGCTTCGCTGAGCGTCGGCGGCCCGACCGGCGGTGGGGGCGTGGCGGCTCGGACCGCGCCGACGCTCGCCGCGACCACCAGCGCGATGGCGAGCACCTCGACCGGGTGCAGCGCCTGGCCGAGCACCAGCCAGCCGGCCAGCGCGGCGACCGCCGGGCCGAGGCTCGTCAGCACCGCGAACGTCGCGGTGGGCAGCCGGCGCAGGGCCGCCAGCTCCAGGCTGTAGGGCAGCACCGAGGCGAGCAGCGCCAGCGCGGCGCCGAGCCCCAGCACCGCCGGGTCGGCCAGCCGGCCGCCGGCGTCGACCAGCCCGATCGGCAGGGTGACCAGCGCGGCCACCGCGAGGGCCAGGGCCAGCCCGTCGGCACCGGGGAACCGCGCGCCGACCCGGGCCGAGCAGACGATGTACGCCGCCCACAAAGCGCCCGCGAGCAGCGCGAGGGCGGCGCCGAGCGGGTCGAGGCGGTCGAACCCGCCCTGCCCGAGCAGGGCCACCCCGGCCAGCGCCAGAGCGGCCCAGCACCAGGCCGCCGCCCGGCGGGCGCCGACCACCGACAGCGCCAGCGGGCCGAGCACCTCCAGCGTGACGGCCGGGCCGAGCGGGATCCGCTCGATCGCCTGGTAGAAGATCGAGTTCATGCCGGCCAGGGCCAGCCCGAACGCGACCACCGCCGCCCATCCGGCCCGCCCGTGTCCGCGCAACCGGGGTCGGCACACCACGAGCATCAGCAGCGCGCCGAGGGTCAGGCGCAGCGTGACCGCGCCGGCCACCCCGGTGCGCGGGAACAGCAGCGCGGCCAGCGCGGAACCGAACTGCACCGACAGCGCCCCGCCGAGCACCAGCGCGACCCCGCCGAGCCGGCCCGACGCGGGGAGCGGAAAGGGGTGGGCTGCGGTCACGCCCCTGACCCTAGTCGGGACCGCCGGTCACCCGACCCCGGCCAGGTCGAGCACCGCGCCCAGCCCGTTCGGGCGGCCGGCGTCGGCGGCGGGCAGCACCAGCACCCCGCAGCCGGCCGACACCGCGCCGGCGTCGGCCGGGGTGTCGCCCACCATCAGGGTGTGTTCCGGGTCGACGCCGAGCATCCCGCAGGCGCGCAGGAAGATGCCCGGGTCCGGCTTGCAGCGACCCACCTCGTACGACAGCGCGTACGCGTCGACCAGCCCGTCGAGTCCCCAGGCGGCGAAGAGTGGGCGCAGGTCGAAGCCGATGTTGCTGACCACCGCCACCTTCACCCCGCCGGTGCGCAGCGCGTCGAGCACCGGGGCGGCGTCCGGGTAGGGCAGCCAGCCCTCGGGGACGAGCACCCGCTCGTAGAGCGCGTCGGCGAACCCGTCGATGCCGGTGTCGACGGTCTCCGCCAGCCCGGTGTAGGCGCCCCGGTGGGCGTGCGGGTAGAGGTCGCGGTCGGCCCACAGCTCGGCCAGCCGGGGCGGAACCCGGGCCGGCAGCGGGCCGCCCGCGCGGCCGGCGGTGAGCAGGCGGTCGGCCAGCGAGGTCGCCCGGATCCGGTCCAGCTCGACCCCGCAGGCGGCCGCGGCGGCGAGCACCCATGCCAGCGGCTCCTCCACCTGGGCGAGGGTGCCGTGGAAGTCGAAGAGCACCGCCTCCACCGGCCGGCGGGACGGGCTCGGGCGGACGGCGTCGTCGGCGCCGCGCGAGGCGTGGGGCAGTTCGGTACGGTCCGGCACGTCGTGCACCCTACCGACCCGCTCCGACCGCCCTGCCGGATGGCCTTGACCGGTGGTCGTCGGCGGTACCGATTAATCTTGGATGCATGTCGAGCCCCGCCGAGCGGTACGCCGCGGCGCGCCGCCGGGCCGCGCAGGCCTCCGCCTTCCCGGCCCTGGACGAATTCTCCCGCGATCTCGGGTTCGACCTCGACGACTTCCAGCGCGAGGCGTGCGAGGCCCTGGAACGGGGCAGCGGGGTGCTGGTCTGCGCGCCGACCGGCGCCGGCAAGACCGTGGTGGGCGAGTTCGCGGTGCACCTGGCGCTGCGTGGGTCGCCGGCCGGCGACCCACCGGCGCCGCGGCGCAAGTGCTTCTACACGACCCCGATCAAGGCGCTGTCCAACCAGAAGTACCACGACCTCGTCGACCGCTACGGCGCCGAGCAGGTCGGCCTGCTCACCGGCGACAACGCGATCAACGGCGACGCGCCGGTGGTGGTGATGACCACCGAGGTGCTGCGCAACATGCTCTACGCCGGCTCGGCCACCCTGGAGGGCCTGGCCTACGTGGTGATGGACGAGGTCCACTACCTGGCCGACCGGTTCCGCGGCGGGGTGTGGGAAGAGGTGATCATCCACCTGCCGGAGTCGGTGACGCTGGTGTCGCTGTCGGCCACCGTGTCCAACGCCGAGGAGTTCGCCGACTGGCTGGTCACGGTGCGGGGGGAGACCACGGTGGTGGTCTCCGAGCACCGGCCGGTGCCGCTCTGGCAGCACATGCTGGTCGGCAAGCGGATGTTCGACCTGTTCCACGACGCCGACGCGGCTCGTAAGCACGACGTGCATCCCGAGCTGCTGCGCTACACCCGGGACACGGTGCGCCGGCTGGAGTTGGGCGAGGGACGCTCCGCGGGCCCCGGAGGCGGGCGGCGCGGCCCCCGGTGGCGCGGTCCGATGCGTCCCGACATCGTCGACCGGCTGGACCGGGAGGGGCTGCTCCCGGCGATCCTGTTCATCTTCAGCCGGGCCGGCTGCCAGGCCGCCGTCCAGCAGTGCCTCGCCGCCGGGCTGCGGCTGACTTCCGCGGAGGAGCGCGCGGAGATCCGTCAGGTGGTCGAGTCGAGGATCACCGCGATCCCCGGCGAGGACCTGACCGTGCTCGGCTACTGGGAGTGGCTCGACGGCCTGGAGCGCGGCCTGGCCTCCCACCACGCCGGCATGCTCCCCGCGTTCAAGGAGGTCGTCGAGGAGCTGTTCGTCCGCGGCCTGGTCAAGGCGGTCTTCGCCACCGAGACGCTGGCGCTGGGCATCAACATGCCGGCCCGCTGCGTGGTGCTGGAGCGGCTGGTCAAGTTCAACGGCGAGGCCCACGTCGACCTGACGCCCGGTGAATACACCCAGCTCACCGGCCGGGCCGGTCGGCGGGGCATCGACGTCGAGGGCCACGCGGTGGTGGTCTGGTCACCGGAGACCGACCCCCGCCACGTGGCCGGCCTCGCCTCCACCCGCACCTATCCGCTGCGCTCCAGCTTCCGGCCGTCCTACAACATGGCCGTCAACCTGGTCGGCAGCGTCGGAGCGGAGCCGGCCCGGGCGCTGCTGGAGTCCTCCTTCGCGCAGTTCCAGGCCGACCGGTCGGTGGTCGGCCTGGCCCGGCAGGTGCAGCGCAACACCGAGACGATCGAGGCGTACGGCGCGGAGGCCGCCTGCCACCAGGGCGACTTCGACGAGTACTTCGCGTTGCGGGTGGCCATCGCCGACCAGGAGCGGGCCATCGCCCGGCAGGGGCAGACCCAGCGCAAGGCGGCGGCCGTCGCCTCGCTGGAGCGGCTGCGGGTCGGCGACGTGATCCGGGTGCCGTCCGGGCGGCGGGCCGGCCTGGCCGTGGTGCTCGACCCGGCCACCGGCGGCTTCGGCGAACCCCGCCCGTTGGTGCTCACCCAGGACCGGTGGGCCGGCCGGGTCACCCCCGGCGACTTCACCAGCCCGGCGGAGGTGCTCACCCGGATCCGGGTGCCGAAGCACTTCAACCACCGGTCGCCGGCGGCCCGGCGTGACCTGGCCGCCGCGGTCAGCGGCACCGGGCTGGACCGGCACGGCGGCCGACGCGGCGGGCGCTCCCGTCAGGCGGTGGGGGAGGATCACCGGCTCAGCCAGCTCCGTGTCGAGCTGCGCGGGCATCCCTGCCACGCCTGCCCGGAGCGGGAGGAGCACGCCCGGTGGGCGGAGCGCCGCCGTCGGCTGGAGCGCGACACCGAGGAGTTGCGCCAGCGGGTGAGCGGGCGCACCGGTTCGCTGGCGCGCACGTTCGACCGGATCGTCGCGCTGCTGACCGCGCGCGGCTACCTGGCCGCCGACGGCGGGGTCACCGACGCGGGCCGGATGCTGGCCCGCATCTGGACCGAGGCCGACCTGCTGGTCGCCGAGTGCCTGCGCCGGCGCGTGTGGGACGGGCTCTCCCCGGCCGAACTGGCCGCCGCCGTGTCGGTGGTGGTCTTCGAGGCGCGGCGTGATCTGGACGAGCGGGCGTCGCTGCCCCGCGGCGCGGTCGGCGACGCGGTCGACGAGACGCTCAAGCTGTGGGGCGACATCGAGGCGGACGAGGCGTCGCGCGGGCTGACGGTCACCCGCGAGCCGGATTTCGGCTTCGCCTGGCCGATCTACCGCTGGGCGCGCGGCGAGGCGCTCGCCAAGGTGCTCGCCAGCGGGCACCAGATCGACGGCGAGATGCCGGCCGGCGACTTCGTCAGGTGGGCACGGCAGGTGGTCGACCTGCTGGGCCAGATCGCGGACTCGGGCGGCGCCTCGACCGAGCTCCGGTCCACCGCCCGGCAGGCGATCTCGGCCGTCAACCGGGGCGTCCTGGCCTACCACGCCTCCGCCTGACGATCACTTTCGGTCACCGCCACGGGAGAACCGACGCATCGCCGCGTCATCACGACACCACCCCCCGGAACTGTCAGGGGGTGGTGTCGTGCCTGGTCGGGCCCTGCCGGATCATTGCCCGGGCGCGACGGTTACGCGCCGGTAGCGGATCGGGGGAAGGTCACCGTGGGCGAGATCAATCACTTTGAGTACGGGTGGATCACACCCGCGCTCAGCTACGCGCTGTCCGTGCTCGGCTCGGCGCTCGGCCTGGTCTGCGCCGGCCGTATCCGGACCGCCACCGGCGCCGGCCAGCGCGCCTGGTGGGGTCTGCTCGCGGCCTGGGCGTTGGGCGGCACCGCCATCTGGGCGATGCACTTCATGGCCATGCTCGGCTTCGCCGTCGGCGGCACCCGGATCCGCTACGACGTGCCGCTGACCGCGGCCAGCACGGTGATCGCGGTGGGCGCGGTCGGCATCGGCCTGGCGATCGTGGGCACCGGCCGACTCACCGCGATCCGGCTGCTCGCCGGCGGCTTCTTCACCGGCGCCGGGGTGGCCGCCATGCACTACACCGGAATGGCGGCCACGCGGCTGGACGGCTCGCTCGGCTACGACCCGCTGCGGGTGGCGCTGTCCGTGGTCATCGCGCTGGTGGCCGCCACGGTGGCGCTCTGGCTGGCGATGACCGTCCGGCGCGGCGTCGCCATCATCGCCTCCGCGCTGGTCATGGGCGTCGCCGTGAACGGCATGCACTTCACCGGCACGAGCGCGCTGTCGGTGCACCTGCACGAGGGCCGCGGCGCCACCACCGGCACCGAGGTCAGCGGTCTGCTGGTGCCGATCGTGCTCGCCGTGATCTTCAGCGTGGTGGTGCTGGTCTACGCGCTGCTCGCCGCGCCGTCCGACGACGACCGCGCCGGAGCCGCCTACGTGGCTGCCCGGCTCGACGGTGCCACGCCGGTGCCCGAGGCCGCGCCGGACCCGGTGGGCCTGCGCGCCCCCGGTGTGGCGCCGGAGCAGCCCGCGCCGGACCCGGTGGGCCTGCGCGCCCGCTCGACGCTGGCACAGCCCGGTGCCCAGTTCCCGTCGCGCCGCAAGTCCGACCCCCCCAACTGAGCCGGCGGCGAGACCGCTGCCGCAGTCCGGCCTTCCGCGCTCGACGCACCTGCCCGTCGACGTCGTCCCGTCCGGAATCAGGTCGCCGGTGCGGCGAGGTGGCGGTATCGGGAACCGCGACAGCCTGGGCGCGGCTGGGACAAGCCTCGGCTCGGGCGGTTCTCAGCTGGGGCGGGTCTCGGCGGGGATGAGCCGCGCCGCCGCCGGCCGGCTCCGCCCCTCAGGCGCGGGGGGCGGCGAGCGCGTCGACCAGGCGGCGGCAGGAGCCGGCCAGGTTCCACCGCTGGGCCAGCTCCAGCAGCCGGTCGGGGTCGGCGGGGGACGTCGGCAGCGCCGGATCCAGCCCGGGCAGCGGCACGTCGGTGGCGACCCGAACCACCTTGGGCGCCACGGCCAGGTAGTCGCGGGCGCCGTCGAGCTTGCCGCGCAGTCCGGGGGCGAAGCCGGACCCGGGGTCGTCGAGCGCCGCCAGGATGCCGTCGAGCCCGCCGTAGCGGTCGATCAGCCGGGCGGCGGTCTTCTCACCCACGCCGGGCACGCCGGGCAGGCCGTCGCTGGGGTCGCCGCGCAGCGCGGCGAAGTCGGCGTAGCGGGCGGCGGGCACGCCGTAGCGGGCGCGGACCGCGGCGTCGTCGCAGTCGTCCAGCTTGGCCACGCCCCGACCGACGTAGAGCAGGCGGGTCGGGTGCGCGTCGTCGACGAGCTGGAACAGGTCGCGGTCGCCGGAGACCACCTCGACCGGGCCGGGCTGGGTCACCGAGAGCGTGCCCAGCACGTCATCGGCCTCGTAGCCGGTGGCGCCGACCGCCGGGACGCCCAGCGCATCGAGGACCTCCAGGATCATCGGCACCTGCGGCGAGAGCGTGTCCGGCACGACCTCGCCGCCCTCGGGCGCGACCCGGTGCGCCTTGTACGACGGCAGCAGCTCCACCCGCCACGCCGGCCGCCAGTCGTGGTCCAGCGCGCAGATCATCCGGTCCGGCCGGCGGGTACGTACCAGCTGCGCGAGCATGTCGAGGAAGCCGCGCACCGCGTTGACCGGCTGGCCGTCGTCGGTCCTCGCGGCCGACTCCGGAATGCCGAAGTAGGCGCGGAAGTAGAGGCTGGGGGAGTCGATCAGCAGGATCGGGGGTCGGTGTGCCACGCGCAACAGGGTGGCACACCCCTGGGACGAGGTGGGGGACGGCGGTTGCGCAGACTGGTCGGGTGACGTTCGTACCCGGTCTGGTCCTGGCCCGCCGGTTCCACGACGAGGTGGTGGCCCCGCTGCTGGCCCGGCGGTCGCCCGGCCTGCCGTACTCCGCCGGTCTGCTCGACGGCGGCTCCGAGCTGTTCGGTCTCGACACGCCCCGCTCCACCGACCACGACTGGGGGCCCCGGACCCAGCTCTTCGTGGCGGACGAGACGCGGATCGCGGCGGTGCGGGCGGCGCTCGACGCGGCGCTGCCGGCGGAGTTCCTCGGCTGGCCGGCCCGGTTCGCCGGTGGCCCGACGGTCCGCCTCGGCGTGGTCCGCGCGGACGGCGACCGGCACGGGGTGAGCGTCGACGAGTTGGGGTCGTGGCTGCGGCAACGGTTGGGCGTCGACCCGCGCGCCGGCCTGTCCACGGCGGACTGGCTGGCCACGCCGACGCAACGGCTGGCGGAGCTGACCGCAGGAGCGGTGTTCCACGACGGGCTGGGCGGTGCGCTCACGGCCGTCCGGGCCCGGCTGGCGTGGTATCCGGACGACGTCTGGCGTCACGTGCTGGCGGCGGGTTGGCAGCGGGTGGCGCAGGCCGAGCACCTGGCCGGTCGCTGTGCCGAGGTCGGCGACGAGGTGGGCAGCCGGGTGGTCGCGGCCGGGCTGGCCGGCGACCTGATGCGCCTCGGCCTGCTGCTGCACCGCCGCTGGCCCCCGTACCCGAAGTGGCTGGGCACGGTCTTCGCCGGACTGCCCGCGGCGGGGCCGGTGGTGGACGCGCTGGGCGTCGCGCTCGGCGGCGGCGACTGGGCGGCCCGGCAGGCCGGCCTGGTGCGGGCGCTGGAGACGCTGGCCGGCTGGACCAACGACACCGGGCTGGCCGGGCCCGTGGAGCCGGCCGCGCGGCCGTTCCACGACCGGCCGTTCCTGGTGCTGCACGCGGGACGGTTCGTCGAGGCGTTGCGCGCCGCGATCAGCGATCCGGAGCTGCGTGGCCGGCCTCCGGTGGGCGCGGTCGACCAGTACGTCGACAACGTCGACGTGCTCACCGAGCCGGGCCGGGCGCGCCGGGTGGCGGCGGCGGTGCTGCCGGACTGACCGCGCGGAACGGCGGCCTGCTGGCTACCGCGGTCGGGTGCCCCTAGTGGGTGCCATGGGGGACGGTCGGGGTGCTTTCCGGATGCCCGGGACCGGGCCCCGGGCCAGGATGAGGGGGTGACCACGCCCGCGTCCACAGCCTCCGACAACCCACTTTGGACCGGTCGACCGGTCCGGGACGAGGGCGGCGCGGACCGGTTCACGCTGTTTCTCGTCGCGGCGGTGCTCACCATCCTGGTGACCCGGGCGTTCCTGCACATGACCGGCTATCCGCAGGTCGGCGGCGGAGGACTGCACGTCGCGCACGTGCTGTGGGGCGGCCTCGGGATGCTCGCCGCCCACCTGATGTCCATGCTGTTCCTCGGCGTCGCGGTGAGAAATGCCGCCGCTGTCGTGGCCGGAGCCGGCTTCGGCTTGTTCATCGACGAGGTCGGCAAATTTCTCACCGCCGACAACAACTACTTCTACGAACCCGTCGCCGCCATCATCTACGCCGTCCTCGTCGCGACCTACGCCGTGGTACGGCTCGGTGTCAACCGCCGGCCCCTGAGCGAACGGGAGCGACTCGTCAACGCGGCGCAGCGGACGGCAGATGGCCACGCCGGCTCGCCGACGGGCGGTGAATGGCCGACGCGCATCCGCGAGCAATGGCGGACGGCGCTTGCCGACTTCTGCCAACGGCCGTTGCTTCGCCGCTGGACCGCACCGGCGATCGCGGTGTTCACCCTCTTCTCGCTGGGTCGCCCGCTCGTGCTGTTGTCCCGGGATCCGAACCTGCCCAACGTCATCTATGCGACGTTCGCGTCCACCGCGTTCGTGCTCGCGGTCCTCGGGCTGTGGCGCTCGACCCGTGGCCGGTCAGCAACCAACCTGTTCGAGGTTGCTCTGATGATGGAACTGCTGGTGGTACAGGTCTTCTGGCTCCTGGACAGCGAGTTCGCCGGAATCCTGCCAGTCGCCGGGACCGTGGTCCTGCTGACCGTAAACCGACGACACGTCACCCCCTTTGCGTCGCGGGCGGTGCGGCACCGCCGGGTACATCCGGCACGTGGTCGGTGTTGGTGATGCAGATCACTCATCTCGCTCATGCTCAGCCCTGGCGCGCCGGGGTGCACTGCCTCGCAAGTGGTCACTCACCCGACCTGAGACCCCCGGGGGTCGCCCGGGCGAGTGCGTACGTGCTCCCCCCAAGCGAATGACCTCGCCGAAGGCAGAGGCGGCCCGTGGGCATGATCCACGGTGGATTCGAGCGGATCGCCGGCGGCCCGGATCGTGGCTACGGTGGCTCGCATGCCTACTCTGATATCGCCCACCACCAGCCTGTATGTCGCCTTCCAGGACTGCCGCGACGACTGGGGACCCGGTCTGCACGAGAATGGCTTCGGCATCGGCCCCGAGGACGACCTGGACTCGCCCGACGGCTTCGCCGACTGGGTGCGGCGGCGTCTCTGGCTCGACCACGGGGCCGGGGCGCCGTGCCCCGACGAGCGGCACGCCTCGTGCCGGTGGATCGTCGAGGACGGGCAGGTGCTCGGGGGCATCGCGATGCGGCACTGGCAGGACGACGACCTGGGCCAGATCGGCTACGGCGAGCGTCCCTCCGCGCGCACCATCGAGAGCCAGGGCGGCGTGCTCCAGGGAATCCTCGACACCGGGCACGTCCGGGTCCGCCGCTACTGGATCACGCTCAGCCGCTGACCTGCCACCGGCCGTCGGCATGCCCCTCGCTGTGGGCCCGCGTCAGCCAACCGGCACCTACTGCCGGGCGGTCTTAGTTCCGGACTTTTCACAAGGCGCGAAAAAAGCGGTGGAGCGGTGCCGCGGGAATTGACACACGCCGCTGCGTACCGGGAGGGTCCTGCGCACGGGCAGGCACCACGACACGCCCGGAACCCCCGACCCGCACTCCACCCGTCCCGGAGATGCCCATGTCACCCGTACCGTCCAGACGCCGCCGGCCGCTGCTCGCCGCGCTGACCGCCCTGCTCGCCGCCGTGGCGCTCGTCGCGCCACCCGGCCCGGCCCGGGCCGCCGACCCGCTGCTGTCGCAGGGCCGGCCCACCACCGCCTCCTCCACCGAGAACGCCGGCACCCCGGCGTCCAACGCCACCGACGGCAACACCGGCACCCGCTGGTCCAGCGCGTTCGCCGATCCCCAGTGGATCCAGGTCGACCTCGGCGCCACCGCCACCGTCTCCCGGGTCAGCCTGACCTGGGAGGGCGCGTACGCGCGGGCGTACCAGGTGCAGACCTCGACCGACGGCGCCACCTGGACCACCGTCTTCGCCACCACCAGCGGCGACGGTGGCACCGACGACCTGACGGTCAGCGGCACCGGCCGCTACGTGCGCGTGTACGGCACCGCGCGGGCCACCGCCTACGGCTACTCGCTCTGGGAGTTCCAGGTCTACGGCAGCACCGGCGGCGGCAGTGGCTGCGACACCACGACCAACGCGGCGCGGGGCCGGCCGGCCACCGCCTCGTCGACCGAGAACGCCGGCACCCCCGCCTCCGCCGCGGTCGACGGCGACCCGGGCACCCGCTGGGCCAGCGCCGCCGCCGACCCGCAGTGGCTCCGGATCGACCTGGGCAGCGTCCGCAGCGTCTGCCGGGTGGTGCTGACCTGGGAGGCCGCGTACGCGCGGGCGTACCAGATCCAGACCTCGACCGACGGCGCCACCTGGACCACCGTGTTCGGCACCACCACCGGCGACGGTGGCACCGACGCGGTGACGGTCAGCGGCTCTGGCCGCTACCTGCGGGTGTACGGCACCACGCGGGCCACCGGCTACGGCTACTCACTGTGGGAGGTCGCCGTGAACACCACCGGCGGCGGCACCGTGCCGGGCGGCGGGTCGCTCGGACCCAACGTCATCACGTTCGACCCGTCGATGTCCGCCGCCAGCATCCAGAGCCAGTTGGACGCCGTCTTCCGCACCCAGGAGTCGAACCAGTTCGGCACCCAGCGGTACGCGCTGATGTTCAAGCCGGGCGACTACTCCGGCATCAACGCGCAGATCGGCTTCTACACCTCGATCATGGGGCTCGGCCGAAACCCCGGTGACGTGCGCATCCACGGCGACGTCACGGTGGACGCCGGCTGGTTCAACGGCAACGCCACCCAGAACTTCTGGCGCTCGGCGTCGAACATGCAGGTCTTCCCGTCGGCCGGGTTCACCCGCTGGGCGGTGTCGCAGGCCGCGCCGTTCCGCCGGATGGACATCCAGGGCGACCTCAACCTGGCCCCGAACGGCTACGGCTGGGCCAGCGGCGGCTACATCGCCGACAGCCGGGTGACCGGCGTGGTCCAGCCCTACTCGCAGCAGCAGTGGTACACCCGGGACAGCAACGTGGGCGGCTACCTCAACGCGGTCTGGAACGTGACCAACTCCGGTGTGGTCGGCGCGCCCGCCACCAGCTTCCCGAACCCGCCGTACACCACGCTGGCGCAGACGCCGGTCAGCCGCGACGTGCCCTACCTCTACCTCGACGCCGCCGGCGCCTACCAGGTGTTCGTCCCGTCGACCCGGACCAACGCCGTCGGGGCGTCCTGGTCGGGCGGTGCCACCGCGGGCACGTCGATCCCGCTGAGCCAGTTCTACGTCGCCAAACCCGGCGACTCGGCCGCGACCATCAACGCCGCCCTGGCCCAGGGGCTGAACCTGTTGTTCACCCCGGGCGTCTACGCGGTCGACCAGACCGTCGCGGTCAACCGGCCCGGCACGGTGGTGCTCGGCATCGGCTACCCGACGCTGGTGCCGCAGAACGGCGTGGTGCCGATGACCGTCGCCGACGTCGACGGCGTGCGCCTGGCCGGGCTGCTGTTCGACGCCGGCGCGGTCAACTCGCCGGTGCTGCTCCAGGTCGGCCCGGCCGGGTCGGCGGCGCGGCACACCGCCGACCCCACGTCGATCCAGGACGTGTTCTTCCGCATCGGCGGCGCGCACGCCGGAAAGGCCACCACCAGCCTGGTGGTCAACCAGGACGACGCGTTGATCGACCACATCTGGGCCTGGCGCGGCGACCACGGCGCCGGCATCGGCTGGACCGTGAACACCGCCGACACCGGCCTGATCGTCAACGGCGACAACGTCACCGCGCTCGGCCTCTTCGTCGAGCACTACCAGAAGCACGAGGTGATCTGGAACGGCGAGAACGGGCGGACCATCTTCTTCCAGAACGAGCTGCCGTACGACCCGCCGAACGCGGCGGCCTGGACCAACGGCGCACGGGTCGGCTACGCGGCGTTCAAGGTCGCCGACAGCGTCACCTCGTTCGAGGGCTGGGGGATGGGCAGCTACTGCTACTTCAACGTCGACCCGACCATCGCCGCCTACCACGCCTTCGAGGCGCCCACCCGGGCCGGCGTGCGGTTCCACGACCTGCTCACCGTCTCACTCGGCGGCAACGGGTCGATCACCCACGTCATCAACGACACCGGCGCCGCCGCCCAGGGCACCGCCACCGTCCCGGTCAACGTGGTCAGTTATCCCTGACCCGGCCCGCCGCCGCCCGGGGCTGAACACCCGGGCGGCGGCGTGGCCGACCAGCGACCGGTAGATCCGCACCGAGTCGGCCAGCGCCGAGAAGTGCGACCCCGAGTTGTCGGCGTGGTAGCGGGTGGCGATGTCGACCTGCTCGATCGGTAGACCGGCCCGGGCCGACTCCAGCAGCACGTTCATCTCGTACTCGAACCGGTCGCCGGGAATCGTGGCGAGCCAGCCCAGCAGCCCGGCCGGGTAGGCGCGCAGGCCGGTCTGGGTGTCCCGTACGTCGCGGCCGGCGGCCAGCCGGAACGCCGCCCGGGTCGCCGCGTTGCCGAACCGGCTGCGCGCCGGCACCTCGCCGTCGAACCGGCGCACGCCGAGCGTCTGCGCGCCGGTGTCCCGCATCCGCTCGGCCACCCGGACCACGTCGGACACCTCGTGCTGGCCGTCCGCGTCCACACACACCACCCCCGGACCAGGGCGGTGCGTCGTGGCGTACCGGAAACCGGTGCGCAGCACCACGCCCTTGCCCCGGTTGACCCGGCGGCGCAGCACGGTGGCCCCACGGGCGCGGGCCGCGTCGAGCACCGCGGTCGCGGACCGGCCGCTGCCGTCGTCGACGATCACCACGGACGCCCCGGGCACCGCGGCGGTCAGGTCGGTGACGAGCGGCGGCAGCCGGTCACCCGGTCGGTACACCGGCACCAGCACGATCACGGAACCTCCCGGGGTGGTGTCGCCCGTCGGCACGCCCGCCGGGTCGATCGCGCACTCGTACCCCCCGGGCCGGTCCGCGAATCCATCGTGGTCAGCGACCGCCGAGGAGCCGTCCGACCCGGTGCGCCGCACGGGTCAGCCCGCGTTCGCGCCGCAACAGCGCCTCCGGGGTACGCAGGCCGAGGTAGCCGAGCCGGCAGGCGACCCGGGCCGCCCGCTCCCGCCGGGCCGGCACCGGGTCCGGACCGGTCACCGGCACGTCCAGCAGATCCGCGCCGCGCAGGCCCAAGGCGCGGCCGGCGAGCAGCCGGATCCGGGGCAGGTGCCAGGGGTGGGAGACCAGGCCGAGCGGATGCGCCGGGGTGAACCGGGCGGTGCCGAGCAGCCCGTCCTGCACGGTGAGCGCGAGGTTCTGCAACGTGGTGCGGGAGCGGGTCTCGGCGTCCAGCCGGGCGTACCCGTCGAGGCCGGCGTCGCGGGCGAGGGCGCGCATCAGCTCGCCCTCACGGTGCCGTGCCGGTGGGTCGGGCAGACCGGCCGGGCCGTGCGGCCAGCCGCCGGTGAACACCACCCGCGCGTCGGCCGCGGCCCGGAACTCGGCCGCGTGCGTCCGGACGTAGGCGATCGCGGCATGGGTGCGGGCGACGCTCTCGGTGGTGAGCCGGTAACCACCGCCGTCGGCCACCACCCCGCGACCGAAGACGAGCAGCACGGTGGCGATCATGCTCCCAGGTTAGGTGTGAGGCGGGGGCCCCTTTTAACAGACGTCTGTTAAAAGGGGCCCCCGCCTCACACCCAGGGCGGAGGGCCGGTGCCGGTGATCCGCACGCCGCCCCACGGGTCGACCTCGGTGAGCCGGGCGCGGGCGACCCGGTCGCCGATCCGGACCTCGACGTCGCGCCGGCCGGCGCGCAGCAGCCGCGCCACCCGGGGTTCCGGCTCGATCCGCCCGGCCCAGTGGTAGCGGCCGTCGACCGGCTCCCATCGGCCGGACGCGTGCAGCCGCACCGGCGTGCCGGCCACCTCGGCGGGGCCCTGCCAGCTCACCGCTCGATCCGCTCGTGCGCGCGGGTCAGCTCCGGCGGCAGGTCGGCGCCGCGCCGGACCCCTTCGATGCCGCTCCACAGCAGCGTGGTCAGGTAGTCGGTGAGCGCCTCCCGGCGGATCGGCTGCCCGTGCGTGGTCCACCAGTCGCCGACCGCCTGCACGAACCCGACCAGCCCGTACGCCCACGGCTCGGCGGGCCCGGCGTCGAGGCCGAGCGCGCGCAGCCGGTCGCCGATCACCCGGGCCAGCCCGGTGGCGACCTGCCGGCTCGTGCCGGTGACCACCTGCTGGATGCCGGGGTGACCGGCCTCGTGCACCAGGAAGCGGTAGAGCGACGGCTCGGACTCGATCACGCTCAGGTAGGCGTCGATGGTGGCCTCGACGAGCGCGCGCTCCTCGCGGACCTCGGCGACGGCCGGGGCGATGGCGTCCACCACGCGCGCCGCGACCACTTCGCTGACCGCCAGCCAGAGCTGCGCCCGGTCGGCGAAGTAGCGGTAGAGCACCGGTTTGCTGACCCCGGCGGTGGCCGCCACCTGGTCCATGTCGACAGCCGGGCCGTGCCGCAGCAGCGCCTGCACGGCGGCGCCGATCAGTTCCTGCCGGCGTTGCTCGCGGTGACCGGCCCAGCGGTCGCGCCGACCGGTGCGCGGCGGCTCGGGCGGGTCCTCGGGGCCATTGACATCGGTGGAGGTGCGTCGCATGCTACCACTCGTAACAGTTACCGGAAGTTACGTCAACTGGAGGGGTCATGGAGCGGACGCCGGCCGGATTCCCCCGCGAGGCGGTCGCCGACCGCCTCCTCACCGCCTCGGTGCGGACCAGCTACGACCCGCTCGTGGACCTCGACTGGTCGGCGCCCCCGGTTCCGGGCGCCTACTGGATGCCGCCTCGGCGCAGCAGCCTCTACGGCACGTCGCTGTGGGCGGCGATGACCGAGGACCAGCGCATCGAGCTGACCAAGCACGAGGTGGCCGGCGCGGCCAGCGCCGGGCTGTGGTTCGAGACGATCCTGATGCAGATGCTGATCCGGCACTACTACGACGCCGACCCGACCAGCCGGCACGCCCAGTACGCGCTCACCGAGGTCGCCGACGAGTGCCGGCACTCCATCATGTTCGGTCGGCTGATCGAGGCGATGGGGTGTCCGGTCTACCGGGCCGACCCGGTCGACCACCTGCTCGGCCGCTGGCTCAAGGCCACCGCGACCGGCCCGCAGATGTACGCGTCCATCCTGATCGCCGAGGAGATCCTCGACTCGTTCCAGCGCGAGGCGATGGCCGACGAGTCGGTCCAGCCGCTGATCCGCATGGTGTCGCGCATCCACGTGGTGGAGGAGGCCCGGCACGTCCGCTTCGCCCGCGACGAACTGGCCCGCCAGGTCGAGTCGGCCGGCCCGGTCGCGCTGGCCTACGCCCGGTTGGTGATCGGCCGGGCCGCGCACTCGATCAGCCGGCGGCTGGTGAACCCGCGGGCGTACGCGGCGGTCGGCATCGCGCCGGCGGTCGGCCTGGCCGCGGCCCGGAGCAACCCGCACTGGCAGGCCACGCTGCGCTGGTCGGCCCAGCGGATCGCCGAGCACCTGGGCGACCTCGGGCTGATCGCCGGCCCGGGTCGCGCGCTGTGGCGGCGCTCCGGCCTGATCGCGCCCTGAGGCGGGGGCGGGCCGGCGGCGACCCGAAGGGGGGAGGGTCGCCGCCGGCCCGCCCGGTCAGGAGGTGGGGAAGGCGTCCGGGGTGCGGATCCGGTCGCGCATGTACGCGCCGGACTCGGTGAGGACCGACGGGCCGGTGAACGTGCCCGCCGCGCAGGTGCCCGGCCGCAGCGCGGCGCTGCCCTCGGCCGCGTCGGAGAACGTCCAGTTCGCGTAGCTGATCTTCAACCGGTCGAGCAGGTCGAGCCAGGCGTTGCTGCTGGCGGTGTCGACCGCGCCGTCACCGGTGTAGGTCACCGTGCCGAACTCGGTGACGAACAGCGGCAGCCGGGAGGCGGCCCGCTGCACCTCGTTGCGGTAGTTGTCCTTGTGCGACGCGGCGTAGAAGTGGAACGTGTACATGATGTTCTCCGCCCGGACCGGGTTGTTGACGATCTCGTCGGAGTTGCCCCCCTCGGACACGCCGAGCGAGGACCAACCGCGGGTGCCGACGATGACCACGGCGTCCGGGTCGGCCGCCCGGATCACCGGGATGACCTGTTCGGCATAGCTGCGGATGGTCGACCAGCTCACCCCGTTGGGCTCGTTGGTGATCTCGTAGATCACGTTCTTCTTGGCGGCGTTGCGCGCGGCCACGGTGGCGAAGAACGTCTTGGCCCGCTCCAGGTTGTACATCGGGTCGCCGGGCGTCAGCGTGTGGAAGTCGATCAGCGCGTACATGCCCCGGGCCTCGGCCTTGTCGACGAGCGTGTTCACCTGGGCGGTGAAGGCGGACGGGTTGGTCTCGTAGCCCTTCTCCTGCACGTACATCGAGATGCGCAGCAGGTCGGCCCGCCAGTCGTCGGCCAGCGCGGTGAGCGAGGTGTCGGTGTAGCAGTTGGCGAACCACTGCAACCCGTGGGTGCTCATGCCCCGCAGTTGGATCGGCCGGCCGTACTGGTTGCAGAGGTTGACCCCGCAGACCCGCAGCTGCCCGTTGATCGCCACCGGCGTGGTGCCGGTCGGCGGCGGCGTGGTGGGCGGGGGAGTGGTGGGCGCCGGCGTCGTCGGCGGCGTGGTGGTGCCGCCGGTGCAGGCCGTGCCGTTGAGCGTGAACGAGGTCGGGCTCGGGTTCGACCCGGTCCACGACCCGTTGAAGCCGACGGTGGTGCTGGCTCCGGTGCCGAGCGTCCCGTTGTAGTCCAGGCTGCGTCCGGTGACCGCGGAGCCGCTCTGCTGCCAGGTGGCCGACCAGCCCTGCACGAGCCGCTGGCCGCCGTCGGGGAAGGTGAAGCCGAGCGTCCAGTTGCTCACCGGGTCGCCGAGGTTCTTGATCGTCAGGTTGGCGGTGAAGCCACCCTGCCAGGAGTTGGTGGTGTAGGTGACGGCGCAGCCGGTCGCCGCCATCGCGTTCGTCGTCGGCAGGACGGCCGTCGCCGCCAGGGCGAGCGCGCCGACGGCGCTGCCGACGAGTAGGTGCCGCCGGGACGGCCGGGGGATCGAGAACATACGGGAAGGTCCCATCTGGTGGGTGATGATCGGACGGTGCCCGTCGTCAACCTGCCCGGAAAGTCCGACGTGGCGCTCGGTGGAGCGCTCCCACGCCGAGGGTAGAGGCGGATGCCGATACGTGCAACCGCCGTCGGCGAGCTCAGCGCCGGCTTCGGCGACCGCCGTAGAGGCGTACCGCGTTGCACACGTCGAACACGCCCGGCACGTCCCAGGCCAGTTCGGCGGCGACCCGGCGGGTCTCCGGATCGGCCACCAGACCGGCGAGGATCACCACCCGGTTCTGCACGGTCACCGTGATCTGCTGCCGCCGGGTGGTCCAGTCGGCGCTGAGCCGCTGGGCGACGAGCGAGGAGAGCCGCACGTCCGCGTCGTCGGGCTCCGCCCCGCCGGTGAACGGGAACTCGGGGTACGGCCAGGGCATCATCACTCCGGAGGCTCCTTCTTCTTCGGTCATGACCGCCCGCAGGTCGCGGCACCCGACGCGCGGACGCGGTCCTCGACGACGCCGAAGACGCCGTCGAGCCGCATGGTGTGCAGCACGGTGAGCACGAACCGCGACGGCGCCACCAGGCAGAGCTGCCGGCCGTCGCGCCGGGCCTCCTGGTGGGCGCGGACGAGGAGGCCGAGGCCGGCGGAGTCGATCACCTCGAGCCCGGCGAGGTCGACGAGGACGCGGTCGCCCCGGACCAACCGGTCGGCCAGCGCCCGGCGTACCCCCTCGGCGGAGGTCTCCTCCGTGGCCGTCCGGGGGCCGCCGACCTGCTCCAGGTCGTCCATGCCCAGGCCGTCGTCGTCGACCGCCGCGCGGACGCTGCACCGGGGGCAGTGGTGCGGCCCGGAGGCGAACGGTGAGCCGACCCAGTCGTGTTCGAAGACGAGCGTCCACACCACCTCGGCGTCGGGGAGGGTGGTGCCGGTGCCGGTGACGCTGTCACCGCAACCGTCGCAGATGAGCATCATCAGGTGTTCCGCCGGTACGACCGTCACACCTCCTCCTTCCGCCGCGCGCCCGGGTCGTGGGGCGCCTGCCGGTCGGCCGCCGAGCGCCCGGCGGCGAGCACCGCCAGGACGACCGCCACCGTGGCGAAGCCGGACTGCACCAGCAGGGGCAGGAGCGGTGAACCCGCCGGGCGACGGTCGACCAACCCGGTCACGATCGCGCCGAGCAGCGCGGCGGCCACGCCGAGCGCCAGGGTCAGCCACACCGGGGCGGCCTTGCGGCCCGGGATCACCAGGCGGCCCACGGCCCCGATCGCGAGCCCGACGACGAGCGCTCCGACGAGCGTGCTGACGGTCACCACGCCTCCTCAGCGCCCGGCGGACGTGACCCGGGCCCGGCCGCGGGCGGCCGGACGGGGCGAGTCGACGACGGGCACTGTCGTGCCGATCCCGGCGGTGGCCAGGACCCGCCGAATCCGGGGGTGCGGGTTGCTCAGGGTGAGGGTCCCGCCACGTCGACCCAGGCGGCGGTGCACGTCCAGCAGCAGCCCGATCGCGGCGGCGTCCAGCTGGCGGCACCCGGCGAGGTCGATCGTCACCGCGCGGGGACGTAGCGCGAGGACCTGGTCGAGCACGTGCGCGACCTCCGGCAGCCCGTCCAGGCCCAACTCCTCGGTGATCTCCACCCGCACGTGCGGGACCGTGGAGTTCGGCGGGGAGGGCGGCAGGTCGCTGGTCATCGGGTCGCTTCCGTGACGGGTTCCGGGGGCGTTCCCACTCTGTGCGGCGACCGTGGAGGTCACCGGACGGTTGGATGACGGTTCGATGACAAAAACCGGGAACGGCCGACGCGATTGGGCGACCCGTGGTCGGCCGGTCATGATGCCCATATGACGGCCGTACTGGTGATCGAGGACGACGACCGCATCCGGCTCGCGTTGCAGCTCGCCCTGGAGGAGGAGGGCTACGACGCCGCCGGGGCGGCGACCGCCGAGGAGGGGCTGCGCCGGCAGCGGGAGAACCCGGCCGACTACGTGTTGGTCGACCTGATGCTGCCCGGCATGAACGGCTTCGACTGTATCCGCCAGCTCCGCCGCGACGACGACGTGCCGGTCGTGGTGATCAGCGCCCGCGACGACACCCACGACATCGTCGCCGCGCTGGAGGCCGGCGCGGACGACTACGTGGTCAAGCCGGTCGCGATCAAGGAGCTGTCGGCCCGGTTGCGAGCCCTGCGCCGGCGGGCACGCACCGTCGCCGGCCCCGCGCCCGCCCAGTTCTTCGGCGACCTGGAGATCAGCGCCGAGGCCGGCGAGGTACGTCGCGCGGGCCAGCCGGTGCCGGTGACCCGCACCGAGTTCCGGCTGCTCTGCGAGCTGGCCGAGCACGCCGGCCGGGTGCTGTCGCGCCAGCAGTTGCTGAGCCGGGTGTGGGGCTACGAGACCGGCGACGAGCGGCTGGTCGACGTGCACGTGGGGCGGCTGCGGCAGAAGATCGAGCCGGATCCGGCCAATCCCCGCCACCTGGTCACCCTCCGCGGCCTCGGTTACAAGCTGCAACGATGAGCCGACCGGGACTGCGGGCCAGGGTCACCGCCGCGTTCGCCGTGGGGGCCCTGCTGCTCGCCGCGCTGATGGCCCTCTTCTCGTACGACCTGACCCGCCGCTCGCTGCTCGACGAGCGGGAGCGGGCCGCGGTCCGGGCCGCGTACTACGACGCCGCGGTGGTCCGTTCCGGCCTGGACACCGGCACCCCGGACGTGGTGGCGGTGCTGCGCTCGCTGGACACCGGCAGCGCCCGGCTCCCGCTGCTGCACCGGCGCACCGGCTGGTACGCCCGCACCGCCGACGTCGGCGCCGGCTCGGTGCCGGTGGAGTTGCAACGCGTGGTCGCCGAGGGGCAGCCCGCCGTGCAGCGGATCCGTCTCGACGGGCAGTCGACGCTGCTGGTCGGCGTGCCGCTCCCCGGTGAGCTGGGTTACTACGAGCTGACCTCGCTGCGCGAGGTGGAGGACACGTTTCAGGTGGTCGGGCTGGCGCTGACCGCGGTGGCCATCATGATCGCCGGTGCCGGCGCCGCTCTGGGCTGGTACGCCACCCGCAACAGCCTGCGGCCGCTCACCGCCGTCGCCGACGCCGCCGAGCGGATCGCGGCCGGCGACTTCGCGACCCGGCTCGATCCGACCACCGACCCGGACCTCACCCGGCTGTCCAGCTCGTTCAACGAGATGGTGGACAAGCTGGTGCGGCGGATCGACCGGGACCGGCGCTTCGCCGCCGACGTCAGCCACGAGCTGCGTTCCCCCCTGCAGACGCTGGCCGCGGCGGCGAGCGTGCTGAACCGTCGCAAGGAGCACCAGGACGAGCGCACCGCGACCGCGGCGGGCCTGGTCGCCGACGAGGTGGCCCGCTTCCAGCGTCTGGTCGACGACCTGATCCAGCTCGCCCGCACCGAGCAGCCCGCGCACCGCGAGACGGTCGACGTGGCCGAGTTGGCGCGGGCGGCCTGCCGCGAGCGGTCGCTGCCGGAGGGACTGGTCACCGTCGCCGACGGGGTCCCGCACCGGTGGTGGGTCGACCGGCGCCGGCTCGCCCAGGTCCTGTTGAACCTGCTGGAGAACGCCGAGCGCTACGGCGGCGGGCCGGTGGCGGTCCGCCTCGACGCGGTGGACGGAGTGGGCGTGCTGGAGGTCGACGACGACGGTCCGGGCGTGCCGGCGGCGGACCGGGAGGTCATCTTCGACCGCTTCGTCCGGGGTCGGGCGGCGCACGCCCGGGCCGGCACCGACGGGACCGGCCTGGGGCTCGCCCTGGTGGCCCAGCACGCCGCCGCGCACGGCGGGACGGCCGCGGTGCGGGACCGGAATCCGGGCGCACGGTTCCGGGTCGAGCTGCCGGGAGCGGTCCGATGAGGCGACGTCTGGTGCCGGCGCTGCTCGGAATCGTCCTGCTGGCCGGCTGCGGCGTCCCGGTCGACGACGAGCCCCGCCTGGTGCGGGAGCCACCCGGCCGCTTCCCGACGCCGGCGGGTACCTCGACCGCCGATCCCGACGGGCGGGTGGGTGAGCCGTTCTGCTTCGTGCGGGACGAGGGGCTGGCGGTGGTCAACCGCCGGGTCGACGGCCTGCCCGAGGTCGACGCCCACCTCCAGCACCTGCTGGCCGGTCCGGACAGCGCGGAGCGTCGCAGCGGACTGGCCACCGCGCTGCCGGGCACCGTCGTGGTGGCCGGCGCGACGCTGGCCGGCAACCTCGCCACCGTCGACGTGCGGCAGGCCGGGCAGGACGCCCGCCGCAACGACGAGGTGCTCGCCTTCGGCCAGATCGTGTGCAGCCTCACCCAGCGCCCGGACGTCGACAGCGTCGCGTTCCGGCGTGACGGGCAGCCGTTGGAGGTGCCGCGCGCGGACGGGAGCGTCTCGGCGCTGCCGCTCACCGCCGCCGACTACCGGCCGCTGATGCCACGTTGACCGCGACTTCCGATCCGCGCAGGCAGATGTCCGGTTTTGTGGTTAAACATCCATCGGCCGTTCGGTTGATTTGCCGGTGGCCTTTGGTCTAGTGTTGCTCCCACGACCGGTGTGGGAGTCCACCCCGTTCTCCGAGGACAGGAAGGGCAGCATGACCACGATGACCACGGCACCGTCCGTCACCGAGGTGCACCGCGCGCCGCAGACCGGTGAGGAGAACCGCGCCAGCGAGCTGATCGCGGCGCTCGCCGAACTGCCGGCGGACCACCCCCGACGGGCCGCCCTGCGCAACCAGGTCATCGAGGCGTGGCTGCCCCTGGCCAACCACCTGGCCGCCCGCTACAGCGGCCGTGGCGAGCCGGCCGGTGACCTCGCGCAGACGGCGGCGCTGGGCCTGATCAAGGCGGTGGACCGGTTCGACGCCTCGCGCGGCGTCGACTTCGCCGGCTTCGCGATCCCGACCATCCTCGGTGAGATCAAGCGCCACTTCCGCGACCGCACCTGGAACATCCGGGTTCCGCGCCGCCTCCAGGAGCTGCGGCTGCGCATCTCCGAGGCGAACAGCTCGCTGACCCAGACGCTCAACCGGGCCCCGACCGTCGCCGACATCGCCGCCCACCTCGGCGTCACCGAGGAAGAGGTGCTGGAGGGCCTGGAGGGTGCCCGCGCCTACAACGCGGTCTCGCTCTCGACCCCGATCGGCGACGGCGACAGCGCCACCGAGCTGGGCGACACCCTCGGCACCGAGGACAACGAGTACGAGCTGGCCGACCTGCGCGCCTCGCTGGGCCCGGCGCTGGCGACGCTCGACGAGCGCGAGCAGAAGATCCTCACGCTCCGCTTCTACGGCAACCTGACCCAGAGCGAGATCGCGACCCGGGTCGGTGTCTCCCAGATGCACGTGTCGCGGCTGCTCGCCCGCGCGCTCACCAAGCTGCGCGGCCAGCTCACCGAGGCCTGAGAGGTAAGGAAGGGCCCCTACTTAACGCCTGCGGTATAGGCGGGGCCCCCTTTTAACACCGCTGCTCGCACCGCGACCGCCACCGGCACCGCCGGTGGCGGTCGCGGTGTTCCACCCATGGGCCGGCTCCTCTGCCGGGAGATACCGCTCCTCGGCCCGCGGGCGTCACGAGGCACGGACAGCGGAAACGTCGGCGACCAACCGCCGACGACGTGGGCGCGGGTAACCGGCGACGGCTGGGTCAGGCAGCCCATGCCGCGGCAACGGCGCGTTGCTACTGGCCGGTGATGCCGGGGGCGGCGAGTTCCGGCACCGGGTCATGCCCGCCCGGCTCGGGACCGGGTACGGTCGAACAGGGCCTTTCCGAGGAACCAGGGGGCCATCCCAAAGCCCAGCCACAGGCGCCAAGTCGGCGCGAACACGCCTGCGTCCTTGGCCCAGTTCCGGTCCTTCAGGTACACGACGCTCATCGTCTGACCGATCCTCGGTGACCCGGCCCAAGCCCACAGATCCGCCTCGCGGCCCGACGAGAGCCGTACGCGCACGAAGGCAGCTCGACCGCCGCCCGCGTCGATGACCGTCGCCTGGGCGGTCACCCCGTTGGTCTTGAGATACAGCGCCTGCCCGACGGTGAGCAGCGCGAAGAGCAGCAAGAGTGCGCCGACCAGCGCGCTCATCCACATGCGCCATCTCGCCGGATCGGGAAGCGGCGACATGATCGGCTCGTAGCGGCGGTGAGGTGCGGCCATGCGATGAGGATGCCCCAGCAGGGCCAGGGTGGACAGGTCGGTGACAGCGGACATCTACGGTGGTAGTCTGCCGCGCATCGGGCTGACCACGGCCGTCCGGGCCGACCCGGAGCCCGTCTTCGACGCCTGCCTCGACGTCGACACGCACACCGCGTCGACAGGGACCAGCGCCGAACGGGCGGTCGGCGGCGGAGACGGTGCGGGGACGGACCCACCCGGAGACGGATCATCGGCCTGACGGGGGCCGCGGCCCCGGGGAGGTGGGGGATCGATGCCGATCGGCCACCTCCCCGAGGGGGAGTCGCGCGAGTCCGGAGGCGCGACCGGACGCCCGGTCGCGCCCCAGGTCACCAGGCGGACGGCGGGGGAGGCGGCACCACCGGCGGCCGGTCGTCGCAGGTGATGGTGTTGGGCAGCAGCCACGGGGCCAGCCAGCCGCCGTCGTTGCCACCGAGGTCGGTCAGCCGGAACTCCGAACCGGCCGGGGTGAAGTGGAACGAGCCGCAGTTGTTCACCCCGACCGCGCCCACGTTGCGCGCGTCGACGTCGGCGAAGCTCGCGCCGCCGGCGGCCCGCGCGCTGACCACGGACGTGCCGGTCCCGTCCACCCGGACGTCGCGGAAGGCGACGCCGTCGATGCGGACGCTGTCCTTCACCGGCCAGTCGCTGACCAGCATGATCGCGTTGTAGGTGCTGTCCAGGTAGGCGTCACCGACCACCTGGACGTCGGCGTCGATGCTGCGGTCCAGGGCATAGAACCAGATCGCGCCGAGGCCGATGTTCCAGTTCAGGTCGTAGGTGCCGGCCCGGACCGTGGTGTTGCCGGTGACCCGGATCCGGCCGTCGAACGGTTCCGCGCCGAAGCGGGCGCCCAGGTGGATGGCGCTGCCCTCGCGGACCGGATCGGCGATCAGGTTGTGCGCGACGGTCAGGTCGGCGCCGCCGTAGAGCGCGATGCCGTTGGCCAGCACCGGTGACTGCACCGTGTTGTACGCGAACGTGTTGGACGCGTTCGCGGTGCCCTCCGACCACATGGCCAGCGCGTCGTCGCCGCTGTTGCGGACCACCGTGTCGGTGACCGAGGAGTGCGTGACGCCGGTGTGGAAGTTGAGCCCGTCGGCGATCTGGTCGGCGATCACGGTGTTGGTGACGCGCAGCCCAGTCATCGGGCCGTCGAACCACATGCCGACCTTCGTGTGGTGCAGGTAGAGACCGTCGATCGTGCTGTGGCTGAGCGCGCCGCCGACGCCGTTGACCTGGTCGGTGTCGATCCGCTCACGGACGTCGCCCTCGATCGCGAAGCCGGAGAGGTGCACGTCGCGGCTGCCGCCGTCGGCGACGTCGCGGCCGTAGAAGCCGACCCCGGTGTGCCGGGAGCCGTCGGGGGCGGGGGTGTCCAGGGCGACCTCGCGTCCCTTCACCACGGTGTACCAACTGCCGGCGCCGGCGATGGTCACGTCGTCCACGACGATGTGCCGGTTGACCTGGTAGGTGCCCGGCGGCAGGTAGAGCGGGCGGTGTGCCCGCCGGGCGTGGGCCACGGCCCGGTCGAACGCGTCGGCGGACTCCTTCCGACCGGTCGGGTCGGCGCCGAAGGCCAGCACGTTGACCGCGCGGGGAACCGTCTCAGGTGGCGCGACCAGATGCGTGTCCAGCAGGTCGATCACCGTCCAGGCGGCGGCCGTGCCGGTGGGCGCGGTCAGCCGGACGACCTCGCCGGCCCGGTGGGTCCGGCCGAGCAGCATCCGCTGTTCGTCGTAGAAGTGGTGCGGCCGGAACGGCTTGCCGATCGCCGGCGTCGGCGTGGTGGCCGCCGGCACGCAGGAGCACTCGGTGATCCACCAGTCCGGGTGCAGGAGGTCGGCGTCGGGGTCGTTGGTGAACGGGTACTGGTTGTAGAGCCAGGCGTACTGCGAGGTGAGCGTCATGGTGCGCGCGGGCGCCCGGCCGACCGCCACCCGCAGCGGCGCGGTGATGCCGCCGCCGCCCGGCGCGTCCGGAATGCTGTAGCGCACGGTCAGCGCGTTGGTGGCGCGGGGCAGCGTGAACTCGACGTACTGCCCGGGGAGCAGGCGCACGGCACGACGGCCGGACGCCTCGCCGGCCAAGGTGTAGGCGGAGCGGTCGGGGCCGATGACCGTGCCGGTGGTCCGGGCGTGCTCGGCCTCCTGCTCCAGGTAGTCGACCCGGGCGCCGCGACCGGCGACCAGCGCCGGGTCGAGCGCGGCCCGCGTCGTCACCACGGCCGGGCCGGCCGGTGCGGGCGACGCCGTGGCGGCACCCGGCGGGACGATCAGGGCGGCGGCCGTGGCCACGGCGGCGAGGAGTTTCGGTACGGACGGACGGCCCGCCGGGCCGGGAACGCTCCGCTGCATCGGAGCACCCACTTTCTCGGGGATTGGACGGTGGCGGCCATGTTATTCCTGAACTCTGTCGTCATTCAAGCATCAATATGCCCAGATCTTTCGAGTATCCGGCGCGCCGGGCTGACCAGATCCGGACCGATCCGCTGTTCATTTCTTGCAAGAATCTGACGTACGATTGCCGCCGTGACGAAACGCTTGACCGAGGTGGCCCGCAAGGCGGGCGTCAGCGAAGCGACAGTGAGCCGGGTGCTCAACGGCCGGGGCGGGGTGTCCGAGGCGACCCGCACGGCGGTGCTGACGGCGCTCGACGTGCTCGGCTACGAGCGCCCGACGAAGCTGCGCGGGGAGCGCGCCCGGCTGGTCGGCCTGGTCCTGCCGGAGCTGCAGAACCCGATCTTCCCGGCGCTGGCCGAGGTGGTCACCGGCTCCCTCGCCCAACGGGGTTTCACCCCGGCGCTCTGCGCCCGCACCATCGGCGGCGTGCCCGAGTCCGGCTACGTGGAGATGCTGCTCGACCACCAGGTCAGCGGCGTCATCTTCGCCGGCGGCTCGTACGCGCTGGCCGACGCGTCGCACGAGCACTACCGCCGCCTGATCGACCGGGGCCTGCCGGTCGTGCTGGTCAACGCCGGCGTCGAGGAGTTGGGCTTCCCCCGGGTGTCCACCGACGACGCGGTCGCCGTCGAGCAGGCGTACGGGCACCTGCGCTCGCTCGGGCACGAGACGATCGGCATGGTGCTCGGCCCGGAGGACCACGTGCCGTCGCGGCGCAAGCTGCACGCCATGGTCCGGGCCGCCGGTTGGGGCGAGGACCGCAGCTACGTCGAGCGCTCCAGCTTCTCGATGGAGGGCGCCCGGGTCGCCGCCACCAAACTGATCGAGCGCGGCGTGACGGGCATCGTCTGCGCCAGTGACGTGCTGGCGCTGGGCACCATCCGGGCCGCCCGCCGGCTCGGCCGCGCGGTGCCGGCCGACGTGTCGGTGGTGGGCTTCGACGACTCCGCGTTCATGACCTGCACCGACCCGCCGCTGACCACCGTGCGGCAGCCGATCGAGACGATGGGCCAGGCCGCGGTCGACCTGCTGGTCACCCAGATCGAGGGGGCCGGCGTGCTCCACGACGAGCTGCTCTTCGAGCCCGAGCTGGTGGTACGCGGCTCCACCGCCCCCGCTCCCCGCGCCGCCTGACCCTCCCGCCCCACCGGGCCGCCGACCGCTTCCGCGTCGGCGGCCCTTCTTTGTGCCCGGGGGAGGCCGCCGTCGCGATCAGCCGTTGCAAAGTCGTGTTCTTTCGTCATCAGGTTGAAACCTTGCCGTAAAGAGTCGGCATCGCTACATTGACTCCACTCACCAGCGGTCTCCGCAGATCAGTGAAGGTCCTCGATAACCCGTTCCCGAAGGGATGGACAGATGTCCGTACCGCAGTACCGGAAGGTCGCGGCGGCGGCGCTCGCGGCCGGCCTCGGGCTCAGCCTCGCGGCGTGTTCCACCAAGAGCGACGACTCCGCCGACGCCGGCGGCAAGGTCACCATCACGGTCGACTGCCAGCCGGTCGGCGCGCAGAAGGAGCTGCTGAAGAACTGGAACGACGATGTCGCCGAGTTCCAGCGGCAGAACCCGACCATCGTGGTCAAGAGCGTCAGCGTCGGCGAGCAGTGCAACAACCCGCCGGACTTCACCGCCCGCCTCGCCGGCGGCACCGTCACCGACGTCTTCTACGGCTACATGACCGACCTTCAGCAGGTGCTGGACTCCGGTCAGGCGATGGACATCACCGACCACGTCGGCAAGGACACCATCCCCACCTGGGACAGCGTCGACCCCGCGCTCAAGGAGGTCTTCACCGACGGCGGCAAGCTCTACGGCGTGCCGGTGAAGAACTACTCGATGGGCCTGGTCTACAACAAGGCGCTGTTCCAGCGCGCCGGGCTCGACGCGGCGAACCCGCCGAAGACGTGGGCCGAGGTGCGCGCGGCGGCCAAGAAGATCTCCGCGCTCGGCGGCGGTGTCGCCGGCTACTCCGAGTACAGCGCCGGCAACACCGGCGGCTGGCACTTCACCTCGCTGCTCTACTCGCAGGGCGGCCAGGTGCTCAGCGCCGACGGCAAGAAGGCCGACTTCAACAACCCGACGGGCAAGCAGGTCCTGCAGAACCTCAAGGACATGCGCTACGGCGACAACAGCATGGGCAGCCGCCAGCTCCTGCAGTGGGGGGACCTGCTGACCAACGCCGGCGCCGGCAAGGTCGGCATGTTCATCGGCGCACCCGACGCCACCCAGGCGATCGTCACGCAGTTCCAGGGCAAGTACCAGGACTGGGCGATGGGCCCGCTGCCCGGCCAGGACGGGCCGGCGAAGGCGACGCTCGGCGGCGGCGAGGGCTACTTCTTCAAGAAGGGCCTGTCGCCCGAGCAGGTGAAGGCCGGTCTGAAGTGGATCGCCTACCAGAAGCTCACCCCGGGCAAGGGCCAGTTCGACTACGCCCGGGCCAAGCCGCAGAACTACCCGGTGGGCCTGCCCCAGCCGCTGCTGTTCACCAACGGCAGCGACGCGCAGAAGCAGGAACTGGACCTGCGCAAGGCCAACGCCAACGTGGACACCACGAACTTCGCGGTCTTCGAGGCAAACCCGGTGCCGATCAAGGGTGAGCCGCGCAACGCCCAGGCCATCTACGCGGTGCTCGACGCCGCGATGTCCGGGGTGTTGACCAACCCGAACGCGAACATCGACAGCCTGCTCAAGACCGCCGAGGACAAGGTCAACCAGCTCCTGGCCGCCGGAAGCTGACCCGACCGGGTGGGGGCCGGCCCCGACCGGCCCCCACCCCCTACCGCAGGAGTCGCCTTGGCGCTCACCACCGCCCCGGGTGCCACCCGCCGGCCCGGCCGTCCCGCACCGCCGACGCGGCAGGTCGCCGCGCGTCGGGCCGGGCTCGGCCGGAAGGTACGGGACAACCTCACCGGGCACACGTTCCTGATCGGCGCGGTCGCATGCTTCGCCGTCTTCTCCTGGTATCCGATGGTCCGCGGCGTGGTGATGAGCTTCCAGCGCACCCGGCGCGGCGAGACCACCTGGGTCGGCTGGGACAACTACCTCCGGATCATGGCCGATCCGAGCTTCTGGACCGCCTGGAAGAACACGTTCGTCTTCACCGGGCTGGCGCTCGTGCTCGGCTACGCCGTGCCGTTCTTCGTGGCGATCCTGCTCAACGAGCTGCGCCACGCCAAGGGTTACCTGCGGGTGCTGGTCTACCTGCCGGTGATGCTGCCGCCGGCGTCCGCGCTGTTCCTGTTCAAGTTCTACGCGTACGACCCGAGCGAGGCGGGACTGTTCAACGCGGTGCTCACCGCGCTCGGACTGCCCACGTCGGAGTGGATGCAGTCACCGACCATGACGATGCCGGCCATGGTGCTGGCGTCGACCTGGATGAACATGGGCGGCGCCGTGCTGATCTATCTCGCCGCGTTGCAGAACATCCCCGGCGAGCTGTACGAGGCCGCCGAGATCGACGGCGCGGGCGTGTGGCGGCGGATCGTCAACGTGACGATCCCGCAGACCCGGCTGATCCTGGCGCTGCTGGCGATGCTCCAGATCGTGGCCACCATGCAGCTTTTCATCGAGCCGCTGATCCTCGCCAACGGCGCCGGCACGCAGGACTCGGCGACCTCGGTGGCCTACCTGATCTACCAGCACGGCTTCTTCCAGAACGACCTCAACGGCGCCGCCGCGCTCGGCGTGATCATGCTGGTGGTGCTGGCCGGGTTCTCCGCCGTCTACGTGCGACTGACCGCGAGGCAGGACTAGGACATGGCCGCCGACTCCACCACCCGTACCCTCATCTCACCGGCGCAACTGCGGCGCGGTCGCGGCCGGATCCTCTACTGGACCGTGCTCGCCGTCGTCGTGGTGGCGTTCACGCTGGTCTTCCTCGGCCCGCTCTACTGGATGGTCACCGGCGCGCTCAAGAGCGGCCAGGAGATCGCGCAGACTCCGCCGTCGTTGTTCCCGCGCGACCCGCAGCCGCAGAACTACGTCGACGCCTGGAACAACCTCGCCCTGGCCAAGCTGCTGTTCAACACGTTCTACTACGCCACCGGCGCGGTGCTGTTCCAGTTGGTGTTCGACACCGCCGCCGCGTACGCGCTGTCGAAGCTGCGCCCGGTGCTGGGCGGGCTGATCCTCGGCATGATGCTGGCGACGCTGATGATCCCGGCCATGGTGCTGATCGTCCCGCAGTACGTGACCGTTATCGACCTGCCGATCGTGCACGTCAACCTGCTCGACTCGCCGTTCGCGATCTGGCTGCCGCTGGTCGCCAACGCGTTCAACATCTTCCTGCTCAAGCGGTTCTTCGACTCGATCCCGGAGGACCTGATGTCGGCGGCGGTGATGGACGGCGCCTCGCCGCTGCGCACGCTCTGGTCGATCGTGCTGCCGATGTCCCGCCCGATCCTGGGCGTGGTCGCCATCTTCGCGGTGACCGCGGTCTGGAAGGACTTCCTCTGGCCGAAGCTGGTCATGCCGTCACCGGAGACGCGGACGGTCAGCGTCGGCATCTACGCCTTCGCCGGCGGCACCCCGATGAACGTGGTGATCGCCGCCTCGGTCATCGCCGCGATCCCCACCGTCGTGCTGTTCCTGATCTTCCAACGGAACATCATGTCCGGCCTGACCACCGGCGGCCTCAAGGGTTGACCGGGCGCCGCCGCCCGCCGCATCAGAACCGACCCGCAGAAAGCAGGTGCCCGTGTCCATCGTCGACAGCAGCCCGTGGTGGCGCTCAGCGGTGATCTACCAGGTCTACCCGCGCAGCTTCGCCGACGGCAACGGCGACGGGATCGGCGACGTCGCCGGCATCCGGTCCCGCCTGGACCACCTCGCCGCGCTCGGCGTCGGCGCGATCTGGTACAGCCCCTGGTACCCGTCGCCGATGGCCGACGCCGGCTACGACGTGTCCGACTACCGCGACATCGACCCGGTCTTCGGCACACTCGCCGAGGTGGAGGCGCTGATCACCGAGGCGCACGCGCTGGGCATCCGGACCATCGTCGACGTGGTGCCCAACCACTGCTCGGACGCGCACCCGTGGTTCCAAGCGGCGCTGGCCGGCGGGCCGGACGCGCCCGAACGGGAGCTGTTCTGGTTCCGCGCCGGGCGCGGCCCCGGCGGCGACCTCCCGCCCACCGACTGGACCGGCGAGTTCGGCGGGCCCACCTGGACCCGCACCACCGACCCGGACGGCACCCCGGGCGACTGGTACCTGCACCTGTTCGCCCCGCAGCAGCCCGACTTCAACTGGGACCACCCCCGGGTCCGCGCCGAGTTCGAGGACATCCTGCGGTTCTGGTTCGACCGGGGCGTGGACGGCATCCGCATCGACTCGGCCGGCCTGCTGGTCAAGGACGGCACGCTGCCCGAGGTCCACCCGGACCGGCCGCACCCGTTCCGCGACCAGGACGGCGTGCACGACCTCTACCGCGCCTGGCGGCGGATCGCCGACAGCTACCCCGGCGAGCGGGCGCTGGTCGGCGAGGTGTGGCTGCCGGACCGGCAGCGGTTCGCCCACTACCTGCGCCCGGACGAGTTGCACGCCGCGTTCAACTTCGACTTCCTCGGCTGCGCCTGGGACGCCACCGCGCTGCGGGAGAGCATCGACGGCACGCTGGCCGCGCACGCCCCGGTCGGCGCGCCGGCCACCTGGGTGCTGTCCAACCACGACGTCACCCGGCACGTCACCCGCTACGGCCGGGCGGACACCACGTTCAGCTTCGCCGCCAAGCGCGAGGGCATCCCCACCGACCTGGAGCTGGGCACCCGCCGGGCCCGGGCCGCCGCGCTGCTCTCCCTGGCACTGCCCGGCGCCGCCTACGTCTACCAGGGCGAGGAACTGGGGCTCTGGGAGGTCGAGGACATCCCGTACGAGCTGCGGCAGGACCCCATGTGGGAACGCTCCGGGCGGGTCGACCCGGGTCGCGACGGGTGCCGGGTGCCGCTGCCCTGGCAGGGCGACGACCCGCCGTTCGGGTTCAGCCCCGAGGGCGCGTCCGCCGCGCCGTGGCTGCCGCAGCCGGCGGACTGGAAGGACCGCACGGCCGGCGCCCAGACCGGCGATCCGCACTCGATGCTGGAGCTGTACCGGGCGGCGCTGGCGCTGCGCCGGGCCGAGCCCGCGCTCGGTGACGGCGCGCTGACCTGGCTGCCCGCGCCGCAACGGGTGCTCGCGTTCGCCCGCGAGCCCGGTTTCACCTGCCTGGTCAACCTCGGCGACGAGGCCGTGCCGCTGCCCGCGCACGAGGGACTGCTGCTGACCAGCGGGCCGCTCGACGACGACCGACTGCCACCGGACACCGCGGTCTGGCTGCGTACCCGATCGGTCTGAACCGCGGCGACGCCGGCGGCCCCGTCCCGCCGCCGGCGTCGCCGCACCGACACCGGCGGCCCGTCCCGGCCGCCACCGCGCCGCACCTGGGGAGGAGAGGAAGGAGCAAGGAGCACCGCCGCAACGGGGGACCTGGCCACCGACGAAAGGGAGCACACCCCGCATGGCCGAGCACCGCACCGCGCATCGCCACCGCAGTACCGGGCTGGCGGCCCTGGCCGCCGCCGCGCTCGCCGCCTCGACACTGACCGTCGTGGCGTTGACCTCCACCGCCACCCCGGCGCACGCCGCCGGCCTGTCCCCGTTCGACATCGCCGGCCGCGGCGCCACCGTGCCGTTCCGTGAGCAGGAGGCGGAGCAGGTCGCGCACACCGGCACGAAGATCGGCCCCGACCGGCGCTACGGCACGCTGCCGTCCGAGGCGTCCGGCCGGGAGGCGGTCACCCTCGACGCGGTCGGGGAGTACGTCGAGTTCACGCTCGCCGCCCCGGCGAACGCCGTCACGTTCCGCTACAGCCTGCCGGACAGCGCCGCCGGCACGGGCCGGGACGCCAGCATCGACCTGCGCGCGAACGGCACGCTGGTCAAGGCCGTTCCGGTCACCTCCCGGTACGGCTGGTACTACGGCGGTTACCCGTTCAACAACAACCCGGGCGACACCAACCCGCACCACTTCTACGACGAGACCCGGGCCATGTTCGGCACCACCTACCCGGCCGGCACGAAGATCCGCCTCCAGGTCTCCTCGACCGCGCAGTCGCCCACGTTCACCATCGACCTGGCCGACTTCGAACTGGTCGGCGCGCCGATCGCCAAGCCGTCCGGAGTCCTGGACGTGGTCACCGACTTCGGCGCGGACCCGACCGGCGCCACCGACTCCACCGCGAGGTTCCAGGCCGCGGTGGACGCCGGCAAGGCGCAGGGGAAGACCGTGTGGATCCCGTCCGGCACGTTCACGCTCTGGGACCACGTGGTGGTCGACGGGGTGACGCTGCGCGGCGCCGGGCCGTGGTATTCGGTGCTCGGCGGCCGGCACCCCACCGACCGCAAGCGGGCCGCCGGCATCTACGGCAAGTACGTGCCGGGCGGCGGCTACTCCGGCGGGATCCGCTCGCACGAGGCCGGCGGGCCCAGCCGCAACGTGACGCTGCGGGACTTCGCCATCATCGGCGACATCCGCGAGCGGGTGGACGAGGACCAGGTGAACGCGCTCGGCGGCGCGATGACCGCCTCGGTGGTGGACAACCTGTGGTTGCAGCACACCAAGGTCGGCGCCTGGATGGACGGCCCGATGGACAACTTCACCATCCGCAACAGCCGCATCCTGGACCAGACCGCCGACGGGGTGAACTTCCACTGGGGGGTCACCAACTCCACGGTGACCAACACGTTCGTCCGCAACACCGGCGACGACGCGCTGGCCATGTGGGCGCAGAGCGTGCCGAACGTCGGCAACTCGTTCACCCACAACACCATCGGCGTGACGATCCTGGCGAACCACCTGGTCACGTACGGCGGGCGCGACATCACCATCGCCGACAACGTGACCGCCGACTCGGTGACCAACGGCGGCGGCATCCATGTGGCGAACCGCTATCCCGGCGTCAACGGGCCGACCGCGGTGGCCGGCACGATCACGGTCGCCCGCAACACGTTGATCCGTAACGGCAACTCCGACTACAACTGGAACTTCGGGGTGGGGGCGATCTGGTTCTCCGCGCTCAACGAGCCGATCCAGGGCGCGAGCATCAGGGTCACCGACACCGACATCCTGGACAGCTCCTACGCGGCGCTGCACTGGATCGAGGGGCAGACCAGCGGCATCTCGTTCAGCAACGTCCGCATCGACGGCGCCGGCACCTACGCGCTCCAGGTGCAGGCGCCCAGCCAGGTCAGCTTCACGAACGTGCGGGCCACCAACATCGCCCAGGCCAACCCGATGCACAACTGCGTGGGCAGCGGCTTCCAGATCACCCAGGGCGCCGGCAACTCCGGCTGGTACACGGCCACCCCGTACTGCGGTCCGTGGCCGCAGCCGCAGTGGGGCAACGGCCCGTCCAGCCCGCCGCCCACCAGCACGCCGCCGACCTCGACCCCGCCGACCACCACGCCGCCGACCACGCCGCCCCCGACCACCCCGCCGCCGGCCGGCGGGAACCTGGCCCTGGGTCGGCCGGCGACCGCCACCAGCGTCAACCAGGTGTACGCGGCCGGCAACGCGGTCGACGGCAACGCGGCCAGCTACTGGGAGAGCGCCAACAACGCGTTCCCGCAGTCGCTGACCGTCGACCTCGGCGCGTCCCGCACCGTCGACCGGGTGGTGCTGAAGCTTCCGGCCGGCTGGGAACGCCGGACCGAGACGCTCTCCGTACTCGGCTCCACCGACGGCTCGTCGTTCTCGACGCTCGCCGCCTCGGCGGGCCGGGTGTTCGACCCCGGGTCCGGCAACAGCGTGTCGATCGCGCTGCCGTCGGGCGCCCGCCGATACGTCCGGGTCACCGTCACCGGCAACACCGGCTGGCCGGCGGCCCAGCTCAGTGAGCTGGAAGTGTACGGCGACGGCACCACCACCCCACCGCCCACCACCACCCCGCCGCCGACCACCGCGCCGCCGACCGGCAACCTCGCCGCCGGCCGCCCGGTCGCGGAGACCAGTCACGCCGACGTCTACGGCGCCGGCAACACCGTCGACGGCAACGCGACCACCTACTGGGAGAGCGCCAACAATGCGTTCCCGCAGTCGGTCACCGTCGACCTGGGCAGCGCCCGCCGGGTCGCGCGGGTGGTGCTCAAGCTGCCACCGTCGGCGGCCTGGCAGACCCGCACTCAGACGGTGACCGTGCTCGGCTCCACCGACGGCTCATCGTTCACCACGCTCAAGTCGGCGGCCGGCTACGCGTTCGACCCGGCGTCCGGCAACAGCGTGTCGGTGGCGCTACCCGCCGGCGACCGCCGCTACGTGCGGCTGACCTTCACCGGCAACACCGGCTGGCCGGCCGGCCAGCTCTCCGAGTTCGAGGTCTACGCCTCCTGACCCGCGCGGCGGGGACCCGCCCGGGTCCCCGCCGCACCACATCCCCCACCCCCGTCAACGCCTCTCCACCTCCCCCGGAAGAAGGTGTCCGTCCACCATGTCCAGATTCCGTACCAGAATGGTCGCGGTGCTCGCCGCGGTCGGCCTGGCCGTCACCGCGGCGCCCGCCCCACCGGCCCTGGCCGCCGGCGGCCCGAACCTCGCCGCCGGCCGCACCGCCACCGCCAGCAGCGTCAACGGCCCCTACGCCGCCGCCAACCTGACCGACGGCAGCCAGAGCAGCTACTGGGAGAGCAGCGGCGCGTTGCCCCAGTGGGCCCAGGTGGACCTCGGCACCAGCCGCGCCGTCGACCAGGTGGTGCTCAAGCTGCCCGCCCCCTGGGAGGCCCGCAACCAGACGCTGTCCGTGCAGGCCAGCGCCGACGGCAGCGGTTTCACCACGGTCGTCGCCTCCGCCGCCCGCTCGTTCAGCCCGGCCGCCGGCAACACGGTGACGCTCGGCTTTGCCGCCGCCACCGCCCGTTACCTGCGCGTCGTGATCACCGCGAACACCGGCTGGGCCGCCGCCCAGCTCGCCGAGCTGGAGGTCTACGGCACCGCCAGCTCGTCGACGAACCTGGCAACCGGCAAGACCATGACCGAGAGCGGCCACTCCGACGTGTACGCCGCCGGCAACGCCAACGACGGCAACGCCGCCACCTACTGGGAGAGCCCGAACAACGCGTTCCCGCAGTGGATCCAGGCCGACCTGGGCGCCGCCGCCAGCGTCAACCGACTGGTGCTGCGGCTGCCCACCGGCTGGGGCGCGCGCACCCAGACGCTGACCGTGCAGGGCAGCACCAACGGCTCCACGTTCAGCACGCTCGTCGCGTCCGCGTCGTACGCGTTCGACCCGGCCGGCGGCAACACGGTCACGGTCACCGTGCCCACCGCCTCCACCCGCTACCTGCGGCTGCTGTTCACCGCGAACAGCGCCTGGCCCGCCGGCCAGCTCTCCGAGCTGGAGATCTACGGCGCGGCGACCGGGGACACCCAGGCGCCGAGCGCGCCGGGCAACCTGGCGTTCACCGAGCCGGCCACCGACCAGGTCCGGCTCACCTGGACCGCGTCGAGCGACAACGTCGGCGTCACCGGCTACGACGTGTACGCCAACGGCGTGCTGCGCACCAGCGTCGGCGGCACCACGCTCACCTGGACCGACACCCAGCCGGCCGGGAGCACCGTGTCCTACTACGTCCGGGCCCGCGACGCCGCCGGGAACGTGTCGGCGAACAGCAACACCGTCACCCGCACCGGCAACACCGGCGACACCACCGCCCCCACCGCGCCCGGTAACCTCGCCTACACCCAGCCGGCGAGTGGGCAGATCAAGCTGACCTGGACGGCGGCCACCGACAACGTCGGCGTCACCGGCTACGAGGTCTGGGCCAACGGGTCGCTGCGCACCACGGTCGGCGGCTCCACGCTGACGTACACCGACAGCCAGCCGGACAGCGCCACCGTCTCCTACCAGGTGCGGGCCCGCGACGCGGCCGGCAACGTGTCGGCCAACAGCAACACCGTGACCCGCACCGGCACCACCACCGGCGGCACCAACCTGGCGGTCGGCAAGCCGGCCACCGCCTCGTCCGTGGTGCACGTGTTCAACGCGGCCAACGCGGTCGACAACGACGTCGCCACCTACTGGGAGGGCGCGCCCGGCGCGTACCCGAGCACGCTCACCGTCGCGCTGGGCGCCAACGCCAGCATCAGCGCGGTCGTGGTCAAGCTCAACCCGGACCCGTCCTGGGGCGCGCGCACCCAGACGTTCCAGGTGCTCGGACGGGAGCAGTCCGCGTCCGGGTTCACCAGCCTGGTCGGCTCCGCGACGTACTCCTTCAACCCGAACACCGGCAACACGGTGACCGTCCCGGTCTCGGCGACCGCCGCGGACGTCCGGTTGCAGTTCACCGCGAACTCCGGCTCGTCCAACGGCCAGGTCGCCGAACTCCAGGTGATCGGCGTCCCGGCGCCCAACCCGGACCTCACCGTCACCGCCCTGACCGCCTCGCCCACCGCGCCGGTCGAGACCGACGCGATCACGCTGTCCGCCACCGTGCGCAACGCCGGCACCGCCGCGTCCGCCGCCACCGACGTCAACCTCTACCTGGGTACGACCAAGGTCGGCACCGCCGCCGTCGGCGCGCTCGCGGCCGGCGCGTCGAGCACCGTCTCGGCGAGCATCGGTGCGCGGAACGCCGGCAGCTACCAGCTCACCGCGAAGGTCGACGAGTCGAACACGGTGACCGAGCAGAACGAGGCGAACAACTCCTACACCAACCCGACCGCGTTGACGGTCAGCCCGGTGGCCAGCTCCGACCTGGTGGCCTCCGCGGTGACCTGGTCGCCCGGCACTCCGGCCGCCGGCGCCACGGTCAGCTTCGCGGTCACGCTGCGCAACCAGGGCACTATCGCCTCGGCGAGCGGCGCGCACGGCATCACGCTCACCGTGCTCAACGACTCCGGTTCCGTCGTCCGCACGCTGACCGGGGCGTACTCCGGCACGATCGCCGCCGGGGCCACCGCCGGCCCGGTGTCGCTCGGCACCTGGACCGCCGCCAACGGCCGCTACACCGTGCGGGTGGTGCTCGCCGACGACGCCAACGAGCTGCCGGTGAAGCGGCAGAACAACACCAGCGACCGGCCGCTGTTCGTCGGTCGCGGGGCCAACCTGGGTTACGACGCGTACGAGGCGGAGGACGGCTCGGTCGGCGGCGGCGCGCAGGTCATCGGCCCGAACCGCACCATCGGCGACCTGGCCGGCGAGGCGTCCGGGCGGCGGGCGGTCACCCTCAACACCACCGGCGCGTACGTCGAGTGGACCACCAAGTCGGCCGCGAACGCCCTGGTCACCCGCTTCTCCATCCCGGACGCGCCGGGCGGCGGCGGGATCGACTCGACGCTCAACGTCTACGTCAACGGGGTGCTGCACAAGCCGATCAGCCTCACCTCGAAGCACATCTGGCTCTACGGCGCCGAGGCCGCCCCCAGCGACTCGCCCAGCGCGGGCGCGCCCCGGCACCTCTACGACGAGGCGAACGTGCTGCTCAACGCCACCGTCCCGGCGGGCAGCCGGATCCGGCTCCAGAAGGACCCGGCGAACAGCACCACCTATGCGATCGACTTCGTCAACACCGAACTGGTGTCGCCGCGAGCCAACCCGGATCCGGCCCGCTACAAGGTGCCGACCGGGTTCAGCCACCAGGATGTGCAGAACGCGCTGGACGCCGTGCGGATGGACACCACCAACACCCTGGTCGGCGTCTACCTGCCCGCCGGCACCTACGAGACCGCGCAGAAGCTCCAGGTGTACGGCAAGGCGGTGAAGGTGGTCGGCGCCGGCATGTGGTACACCCGCTTCCAGACGCCGACGAACCAGCAGAACACCGACGCCGGTTTCCGGGTGGAGTCATCGGCCAGCGGGTCGACCTTCGCCCACCTGGCGTTCTTCGGCAACTACACCAACCGGATCGACGGCCCGGGCAAGGTGTGGGGTGAGCTGAAGGACGTGGACGACCTGACGCTGGACAGCGTCTGGGTGGAGCACACCGTCTGCGCCTACTGGGGGGTGAGCGTGGACGGGCTGACCATTCGGGACAGCCGGTTCCGCAACACCTTCGCCGACGGGGTGAACATGACCAACGGCAGCACCAACGCGCTGGTCACCAACACGGAGGGCCGGTCCAACGGCGACGACGCGTTCGCGTTGTTCTCCGCCACCGACCAGGGTGGCTCCGGCGGCAACCACGGCAACGTGTTCGAGAACCTGACCGCCACGCTGACCTGGCGGGCCGCCGGCCTGGCCGTGTACGGCGGCTACGACAACATCTTCCGCAACCTCTACATCGCCGACCAGTTGACGTACTCGGGCATCACCATCAGCTCGCTGGACTTCGGCTACCCGTTCGTCGGGTTCGGCGCGAGCCCGCCCACCCGGTTCGAGAACATCTCGCTGATCCGTTCCGGCGGGCACTTCTGGGGCGCGCAGACGTTCCCGGCGATGTGGCTGTTCTCCGCGTCCAAGGAGTTCCGCGGCATCCGGGTCAACGACGTGGACATCGTCGACCCGACCTACTCCGGGATCATGTTCCAGACCAAGTACACCGGCAGCCAGCCGGAGAACCCGATCACCGACACGGTGCTCACCAACGTCTCCATCTCGGGGGCGCGGCGCAGCGGCGACGCGTTCGACGCGAAGTCCGGCATCGGCATCTGGGTCAACGAGATGCCCGAGGCGGGGCAGGGGCCGGCGGTCGGCTCGGCCACGTTCACCAACCTGCGCCTGAGCGACAACGCCCAGGACATCCGCAACACCACGAGCACATTCACCATCACCCGCAACTGAGGTAAGGCGGGGCCCCTTCTTAACGCCTCCGGTAGAGAAGGGGCCCCTTCTCACACCCTGGCCGGACTTTCCACCGGCCAGCATCGCCGACCTGCGGCGCATCGAACTCGCCCGAGACTGGTCTCTCATCGACGCCGAATGACCGTCGGTCCTGCCCATCCGCGCCGCGCGGTGGGGGACACGACGCGTGCCGTGCCGGATCGGCGGTGGCGTCGTGACCGGTGAGCGCGTCCCTCCTGGTGGGTGACGCCGAGCGCGCGGCGGAGGCCCTGGTCCGGGCGAAACGCCTCGCGCCGGCCGAGTGGCCAGATGCCGAGGTGAACGGGCTCGCGCCGGCCGAGCGGCCAGATGCCGAGGTGAACGGGCTCGCGCCGGCCGAGCGGCCAGATGCCGAGGTGAACGGGCTCGCGCCGGCCGAGCGGCCAGATGCCGAGGTGAACGGGTCAGTCCGGACGGGTGGGAAGGGCTCGGGTCAGGGTCGGGATCATCACGGCGGCGGGGATCAGGTGCAGGACGAGCAGGGTCAGCACGGTGGTCGGGGCGGCACCGACCAGGAACGGCGGGACGAGCGAGATCGCGGTCAGCGTCACCGCCGTCCAGAGGAACCGCCGGGCGGGGTGGGCGCTCCACCGCAGCAGGGCGGCGGCGATCACCACGCCCAGGAGCGAGAAGACACCGGTCAGCACGCCGAAACCGGGCAACGGGATGTACTCGCCGCCGTCGGGGATCGCGAAGTCGACGCCGGCGGCCCGGGCGAGCGCGGCGGCGGTCGTGGTGGCCGCCACCGCGACCGGCGTGGCGAGCAGCGCGGCGCCGGCGAGCCGGCGGAACCGGTGGGCACGGCGGACCTGGTCCGGTGCCGGGTCGGTGGTGTGGGTGGTGCCGGTCATGTCAGGACCTCCGTGGTCGGTGCCGGGGGAGCGCTACTCGGAGCCGTCCGCCGGCAGCCGCTCCGGCAGGCCGAGCCCGGCGAACCGGTCGGCGTGGAAGGTGAAGATCTCGGTGATCGCGCCGCCGGTGACGCGCAGGACGTCGAGCGTCAGCGGCAGGTACGCGCCCTCGCGCTCCCGCCAGTGGTAGAAGGCGACGGCCGGCTGCCGGTTCACGGCGGTGGGGACGCCGCGCAGGCCGGTCATGCCCTCGAAGCCGTCGTCGACCCAGTCCTTCACCACCGCGTCTCGGCCGACGTGCAGGCCCGGGGTGGGCGGCATCGCGCACCGGACGTCGTCGCGCAGCATCGCGGTGAGCCCGGCGATGTCGGTGGCCACGCTGGCGTCGGTGAAGCGGCGGACCAGCTCACGGGTCCCGGCGTCGCCGTCGCCGCCGGTCCAGTCCTGCCGCCCGGCGGGCAGGTGCTCGCGCATGCCGGCGCGAGCCCGTTGCAGCGCGCTGTTCACCGAGTTGACCGAGTCGCCGAGCAGCTCCGCGACGTCCTTCGCCGGCCAGCCGAGGACGTCGCGCAGGATCAGCACGGCCCGGGGGCGCGGCGCGAGGTGCTGCACCGCCACCAGGTACGCCAGTTCGATGGTCTCCCGCGCCACGGTGAGCGTCTCCGGCTCGTCGGCGCCGGCCGCGGGCAGCTCGTCGAGCAGCCGGTCCGGATAGGGCTGGAGCCAGCGCACCTCGCCACCGGTCGCGGGTTCCGGCCGGCACCGGGCGAGCAGGTCCAGGCAGGCGTTGGTGGCGATCCGGTAGAGCCAGGCCCGGAACGTGGACCGCCCCTGGTAGGTCTCCCGTCGCCGCCAGGCCCGCAGGTACGTCTCCTGCACGGTGTCCTCGGCGTCCTCGAACGAGCCGAGCATCCGGTAGCAGTGCACGTGCAGCTCCCGCCGGTGGCGCTCGGCCAGCCCCGAGAACGCCGACTCGTCGATCTCACCCATCCGGTCGTCCTTCCGCCTCGTGGTGTCCCGTCGAAGGTATGACTGCCGTGGGCCGGAGAACTCATCACCGGGTCGGCGAGCGGGCACAACTGGTCAACCGCTCATCCGGCCCCGGGCAGGCGGCGCACCCGCTCGACGTGGTCGCCGGCGGCGACCACTGTGCCCGACGGAACGCACCGGTGACCCGCCCGACCGGACGGCCGGGTGGCCCCGGCATGTGGGTGGCGCGGCGGTGGTGGCGCCGGGTGACCGGGGGCGTCAGCGCTCGACAGCGGTGGCGAGCCGGCGGACCGCCTCGTCCATCTGATCCGCCGCGGCGGCGGCGTAGGTGAGGCGCAGGTGCGGCGCCGGTGGCTCGGCGGCGTACCAGGGGCGGCCGGGGAAGACGGTGACGCCCGCCGCGGCGGCCGCGGCGGTCACCGCGACGTCGTCCGCACCGGCCGGCAGCCGCACCCAGAGGTGCAGGCCACCCCGGGGCACGTCGCGCGGGGTGAGCGCCGGCAGGTGCCGGTCCAACGCCGCGAGCAGCGCGTCGCGGCGGGACCGCAGCTCCCGGCGGAGGGTACGGCGGTGCCGGTCCCAGGCCGGTGCGGTGAGGAACTCCAGCGCGGCCTGTTGCAGCGGCCCGGCGACGAAGAAGTCGTCGAGCAGCCGGGCGGCGCGCAGTCGCGCCCCGGCCGGCCCCCGGGCGCCGAGCGCGGCGATGCGCAGGCCGGGTGCGGCCGGTTTGGTCAGCGAGCGCAGGTAGACGACGTGTCCGTCCGGGTCGTCGGCGGCCAGCGGTGGCGGCGCCTCGCCGTCGACGGTGAGGTCGCGGGCGTAGTCGTCCTCGATCAGGAACGCTCCGGCGTCACGAACCGCCGCGGCGACATCCGCGCGCCGTGCGGGGGAGAGGGTGGCGCCGTGCGGGTTGGCGTGCAAGGGCTGGCAGTAGAACAGCCGGGCGCCGGTGCGGGTGAACGCGGCGGCGAGCTGATCGGGGCGTACGCCCTCGGTGTCGGCGGGCACCGGCACCACCCGCAACCCGGCCGCGCGCGCGGCGGCCAGCGCGCCCAGATAGGTGGGTGACTCGACGAGCAACGCGTCCCCCGGCGTGGTGAGCGCCCGCAGCGTGGAGGCGAGCGCGGCCTGCCCACCCGGGCAGATCACCATGTCCTCGGCGCGCAGGCCGCCGCCGGCCGCGCGGGCGAACCAGGACCGCAGGTCGGCGCGCCCCTCCACCGGGCCGCGCTGCCACGCCGCCGGGTGCCGCGCCGCGCGGGCGAGCGCCGCGCCGAGCGCGGCGGCCGGCTGGAGATCCGGGTCGAGGTAGCCGCCGGTCAACGGGATCGCGCCGGAAGGCGGTAACGCCAGTAACGCCTGCATGTCGTCCTCACCCGCCCGTCGCGGTCCGAGCGCGACCGTCTGCCAGGACAGGTCGCGGGCCGCCCGCTCCGGCCGGCGGGCCGCCACGAACGAGCCGCGACCGGACCGCGTCTCGACCAGGCCCTGGGCTACGAGCTGACGCGTCGCCTCGGCGACGGTCACCGGCGAGACGCGGTGGCGGGCGGTCAGCTCGCGTACCGACGGCAGTCGCGCGCCCGGTGCGCCGGCCGTCACGAACGCGCGCAGGTGCTGGACAACGCGGTCGACGGCGCTACCATCATTCATGACGGAACAGAGTAGCGCTACTTCGCCCAGGACGATAACGGCCGTCGCGCTCGGCGCGGTGGGGGTGGTCGCGTTCAGCATGTCGCTGCCGGCCACCCGCCTCGCGGTGCACGACCTCGACCCGTGGTTCGTCGCGTTCGGACGGGCCGTCGGCGCGGCCCTGCTCGCGGCGGCGTACCTGCGGCTGACCGGTGCGCCGCGCCCGACCCGGGCGCAGTGGCGGCGACTGTCGATCGTGGCGCTCGGCGTGGTCGTCGGTTTCCCGCTGTTCACCTCGCTCGCGCTCACCACGCAGACCGCCGCGCACGGCACGGTGGTGGTCACCGTGCTGCCGGCCATGACCGCCGTGTTCGCCGTGCTGCGCGCCGGCGAACGGCCGCCGCCGTTGTTCTGGATCGCCAGCGCCGCCGGTCTGGCGTTGGTGCTCGCGTTCCTCGCGGCCGGTGGCGCGATGCGTGGCGCGCTGTCGCCGGCCGACGTGTTCCTGCTGGCCGCCGTGGCGCTGTGCGGCCTGGGCTACGCCGAGGGCGGTGTGCTGGCCCGCGAGCTGGGCGGCGCCCGGACGATCTGCTGGGCGTTGCTGCTCTCGCTGCCGGTCACGGTGCCGATCACGGCGGTGGCCGCCGTCGCGGACCCGCCGCGCGCCGGCGGCGCCGCCGCCTGGTCCGCGTTCGGCTACCTGACCGTCGTCTCGATGTTCCTCGGCTTCTTCGCCTGGTACGCCGGCCTGGCCCGGGGCGGCATCGCCAGGGTGGGCCAGATCCAGCTCGCCCAGCCGGTGCTCACGCTGCTCTGGTCGGCGCTGCTGCTCGGTGAGGCGGTCACCCCGGCCGCCGTCGCGGTGGCGGCGGCGGTGCTGGCCTGCGTCGTGCTCATCCAGCGCACCCGCGGCGGTACCGCACGACCACCGGGGTACGCCCAGGCCCACCCCGAACGGGCCACCCAGCGGTAGTGCCTCCGCCGCCCTCGCGATGATCAGCTCAGTGCATGTCACTTCGGGTGCGCGGAATCGTCGTCTTTCTGGTCGTCGCGTTCGGCGGGACGTGGCCGTGCCTCTTCCTCGCCCGGTGGGTGATGGGCTGGTCGTTGGTGAATCCGCTGGTCCAGCTGCCGGTGGCGATGATGCCCGCGCTCGGCGCGGTGGTGGTGCGGCGGTGGGTGACCCGGGAGGGGTTCGCCGCCGCGGGCCTGCGGCTGCGGCTGCATGGCGCGTGGTCGCACCGGCTGCTCGCAGAGGCCCCATACCGCGAGAACTGGCACCACAAGTCCGCGATCGGCGAGAGCGGCGGCGCGATACAACCGATCCCGGGCCGGTGGCGTCTGGAACGGTGGACCCCAGGGAGGTAACCGGATGCCGGACGCGTCTGATCAGGAATACATCGAGTACGTCACGGCACGCCTACCGGGCACTGCGGCGGCTCGCGTACGGCCTCTGCGGCGACCGCGATCTGGCCGATGACCTGGTGCAGGAAACCGCAACCCGGCTCTACCTGCGCTGGAAACGGATCGGTGAGGTCGAGCAGCTCGACGCGTACGTCCGCACGGTGCTGGTCCGGCACTTCGTGGACACCCGGCGGCGCGGCTGGTGGCGGGTGCACCTGTTCGGCGGGCCGCCCGACGTGCGGGCCACCCATGACCGGGGCGTGGAGGAGCAGACCGTGCTGCGTGACGCCCTGACCCGGGTGCCGCCCCGCCAGCGGGCGGTGTTAGTGCTGCGTTTCCTGCACGACCTGCCGGTGGAGGAGGTGGCTCGGACGTTGGGCTGCTCGCCCGGCACGGTGAAGAGCCAGACCTCGCACGGGCTGGCGGCGATGCGACGGCTGCTCGGGGATCGCGAGATGGCCGGCTGGACGGGAAAGGGGCGGGGAGCATGAGGATCGATGATGACCAGGTCGCCGATCGGCTGCGGTGGCTGGACGACGAGCCGGCCGGCCCGTACCGGATCGACCTGCCGGGGGCGATCCGGGAGGCTCGCCGGCGGCGGCGCAACCGGCGGGTGGCGGCGGCCGGTGCGGCCGCGCTGGGGGTGCTGGCGGTGGCCGCGCTGCCGGCGGTGCTGGGCGCGGACGGGCGAAAGGCGCCCGCGCCGGCCGCGAGCGCCGGCCGGTCGACGACGGCGCCGACCGGTCCGTGGCAGGGGGTGTGCGCGGCGACGCTGTTGCCCGTGCCGGGCGACGGACAGGGCGCGGTCACCGGTGGCGACCCGGACGGCCGGTGGCTGGTCGGCCGGCGGGCCGAGCAGGGGTCGAAGGTGACGGATTTCGGCCTGCTGATCTGGACGGGGGATCGGGTCCGGGAGGTCGAGCTGCCGGGCTCGTTGCAGAGGCTCGCGGCCGTCAACCGGGCCGAACTGGCGGTGGGCTCGTCGGTGGTGGCCGGCCCGACGTCGCGGGCGTGGGCGGTGCGCGACGGCGAGGTCGTCGCGCTGCCCGGTGACACGTCCCGGGCGGCGCTGGCCGTCAACGACGCCGGTCGGATCGTCGGTTACCGCAGCCCGGGAGACAGGTTGGACCCGGCGGCCAGGCAGGTGCCGGTGGTGTGGGACTCGTACCGGAGTCGGCCGGTCGACCTGCCGCTGCCCGGCCCGCGGTGGGAGGGCTCGGCCGTCGGCATCGACGACGACGGCACCATCCTGGGCGTGCTGTCCGAGGGGAAGCGGGACCAGAGCACGCGCGCGGTGGTGTGGCGACCGGGTGCGGCCCGGCCGGAGGTGCTGCCGTTGCCGACGGTGCCGGGCGGTACGGCCACCCAGTTCCTGTCCCTGTCGTTGTCCGGTGGCTGGGTGACCGGCCTGGCCGAGCGCTTCACCGAGGTGGTCCCGCGCAGCGGCGTACGCGAGTACCCGGTGCGCATCGACCTGCGGACCGGCCGGGCGGACGTGCTGGAGGGCCGATTCTGGGCGGGAACCGGCAACGGTCGCGGCTGGATGGCGGGTTGGGTCGACGACGACGTCCCCGGTGTGCTCACCGACGCGGGGTCGGTGAGGCTGCCGGTGCCGGACGGGTGGCGCGGGCAGCGGCAGGGCGCGGTGACCGCCTTCAGCGACGACGGGCGGGTGCTCGGCGGGAGGCTCGAGTCCGACGGCCAGTGTCCGTTGACAGCGAAGTTGAACCGTGTTGGTCGTCGTGACCAGGGACGGTTCATCTTCGATGGCAAAGAAGTTGGTTCGCGTGCTCAGATGTGGCCGTCGGGCTTGAGATCTGTGCCACCGAATCTGAACCTGATCGTGGTGTTGGCCGTCGCGCTGCGACCGGGTTAGGGAGCGTTCGGGTTCGGTCGTTGACGGGTTCGGCTGCCGATGGAGTGCTGGCGGTGTTCGCGGGAGACGTAGTCACGGACGGTGTGATACGAGGTCTCGGCGTGGTGGTCGTCGACGAGGCGCTGCCAGATGGACACGATCGTGATGTCTGGTTCGGTGGTGATCATCTGGTCGATGTGGGGGCGGAGCCGATCCAGGATGGGGTTGCTGTAGGTGCTCTGCGCTTTTGGTGTGGCTGGTTCCGGTGCCCGGCCGGTGAGGGCTTGCTCGACGACTGCGGGGTCGGTGAGGAACTGGCTGGCCAGTGCGGTGATGAGGTCGTGGCCGGCTGCGTGTGCGCGAATCGCGGTGAACAGTTCGGCTCTGCTGAGTAGGAATTGGGCGGATGCGGTGTCGGCGGGGTCAGCGCGGGCGCGGTTGACGTAGTTGCGGACGGTCCAGTAGGAGACCGTCAGGGCCTGCTCGGCTTGCAGCTGCTGCCAGATCGACCAGATCGTCGCCGTCGGGTTCTGGGCGATGAGGTGGTCGAGGTGGCCGGCGACGTGGTTCAGCACGGGGTTGTTCCATGGGCTGCGGTTGTGGTGGCGGGGCCCGGTCTGGTTCGTTAGCGCTCGGATGATCGTGCGTCGCGGGACCGCGAATTGCCTGCTCAGTCGGTTGACGGTTTCGTCTGCGCCGGCTGCGCGGCGCAGGGCCGAGGGCAGGCCCGCCGGATCGTGGGGTTCCCGCGTGACGGGCGTCGCGTCGGTTGGCCGCGGTGTGCGCAGTGGGGGGCCGGGCGCTGCCGGTCGGAGGGCGGGCATCACCCGGGTGAGCTCGTCGGTCGTGCGGCCTGTCACGGCCGCCAGGCGTGAGACCTGGAGACCACCAACGGTTCCCGGCGTGGAACTGAGATAGGTGCGCAGGTAGCTGGGGCGCAGGTGGTTGGCGGTGGCTAGACGCCGCAGGAACGACTCTGGGCTTTCCCCTGGGCTCAGCGCAACGTGCCGGGGTAGCCGCTGCGGACGGTCGGGCGTGGTGTCGCGGCTCATGGGATCGGGGCGGTTTGCCTGCTCGCGGGCTGGCGGGGTCTGCGGGTGGCCCTGCTGGCGGCGGTCTGCGCGGCGATGTCGATCTGGATGGAGTCCAGGCTGCGGCGGGTGATGCGTTCGGTGCCGTCGAGGACGGCTTGGACCGCGGCGCCGCGGATGAGCCTCAGCAGGCTGCCGATCATGCCGCTTGTGCGTTGGTGCAGGTAGTCGCCCAGGCCGGTGAGGGTGTCGGGGTGGTGGCGGTGCAGGCGGAGGCTGTCTTCCAGGACGGCGATGAGCCCGGTCCAGTGCTCGCCGGGTGCGAACGCCTCGGTGCGGATCATGCTGAAGCGTCCGGCGATCTGCTCGCCGCGGGTGCCGGCCAGCAGACCGGCGCGTTCGACGTCGATGCCGGCGTAGACGAATGTGGCGGGGATGCGTTCGGAGAAGTACTTGAGCATGTCGGAGGCCTCGGCGCCGGTGCGGGTGGCCAGGGCGAGGTTGTGTATCTCGTCGACGGCCATCAGAGCGGTGCGCGCGTCGATGCAGACCCCGCAGACGGCCTCGATGATGTCGGTGATGTTCGCTCGTGGGGCCGTGGGCAGGCCGAGGAACCGGGCGAACTCGATCGCGATCATCTTCGCCGTCGCGGCCGGTGGGACGGTGATGTAGACGGTCGGAATGTCACCGGCGGATTCAGGGCGGCGTCCCCGGTGGATGACGTCGAGGGTTTTGCCCAGTTGCGTCAGGGCGGTGGTCTTGCCGGTGCGGGCGGCCCCGGACAGGATCAGTCCGCTGCGGCCGGAGTGGGCGTTGCGGTTGAGGTAGGTAAGGCGGCGTCCCTCGGTGATGACCTGCCGGATCGTGGGTGTGGCCACCACCAGCAGGTAGGCGTGATAGTTCAGGCGCCGCTCGTCGTAAGTCAGGCGATCGTGGTCGGACAGCTGGTTCCAGTCCCGCTCAGGGAGCAACTTCGACGCGACCGGGGCCTCCTGCACGAACGCCCGCCAGCCGGCCAGGGTGGTCAGCTGCCGGTGCGTGCCGTCGTCGGAGTTTTGGGGCCGGGCGGTCACCAGCGTTTCTTCGCTTCCTCGTGAGCGTCGAACACTCCCAGCGGGATCACCGGGGCGATCGGGCCGGTGTCCTCGCCGTCCGCCTCGTCCTGAGCGCCGTCGAAGGGCGGCGACGGCAGAGGGACGGCAGGGGTCGCGGCGCGGGTGCGGGCGACGACCCGCCTGTCTCGCCGCGAGGGCGCGGCAGCAGCGGAAGACTCAGGCGGTCCGCGATGCGCGCGTTGCAGCAGGGCGTTGACCGCGTCGGCGAGCTCGGCCTCGGTGGCCTCCGGCAGGCCCTTGCGGACGTGGTCCCAGGCGAGTTCCCCGAACGGACTGATGACCCTGTCCAGGTGTTTCCAGCCCGCCCGGATCCAGCCGCCGGCCGGGTCACGCACCCAGACCCGGGACACGTCGTAAGGGTCGTAGTGAATCTCCCACCGGTCGTTCTTGGCCGTCACCCCGGAGGGCTGCCCGCGCAGCGGGTTGAGCGCCTCGGCGTCGTAGGTGCGGTAGTTGATTCGGATGCCGTAGGCGTTGATCGCCTGCCAGCGGGCCGGTAGCAGCTCGATGTAGTCGGCGCCGGACAGCGCCACCGGGACGTAGCCGGCCGCTTCGATCAGCGCCGCGTACTTCTCGTTCGGGGTGAACGCCCGCCCCGGGCTGACCGGATCCCGCAGGCCGTCATGCGGCCGGTTCTGCCATGCCGCGACGATCCACTCGTCGAGTAGTTCCTGCAGCTCAAGCAGCGACCACAACGGTCCGTCCTCGACCTTGCGTCCGCGACGTTCGGCGTTCGCGCCCGTGTAACCGGCGACGAACTGCGTGAACCCGGTCGCGACCGACGCCAGCATCCGCTCGATGTGGGGTTTGTCGGTCGGCGTTGCCTTATGCGCCGGCTGGAAGTTGATCCCCAGGAACCGGCAGGACGCCCGGAAGTTGTGCGACACGAACACCTTGCCGTGATCACACACGATCGTCTCCGGAACGATCACCGGACGGGCAGCGGCGTGTTCCAGCCGCTCATCGATGCTCAGCAGCCGCTGGTGCGGCAGCACCGAACGGGACATCCGCAGCGCGTCGACCCACCCCGGACGCATCGGCTCGGGCGTCACCGTGCGCGCCAGCAGCACCGACGCGTCCACCGCCTTCGTCGTCGGACGCAACACCGCGGCGGTGACCGTGCGGGTCGCGACATCGATCATGCCGGTCAGCTCCACCCGGCCGACCACCCCGTCATCGAGCAGGACCAGCACGTCCAGTGGGGTCGAGTCGATCTGCATCAGCTCACCCGGTGCGGAAACCGTCACCTGCCCGAACGGCCCGTCCGGGCGGTTGGCCAACGACCGGCGGGTGCGCGCAGCCCCGGTCACGTGCTTGCCCGCGGCGAGCTTGTCGAACAGCCGGTAGAGCGTGCGCTGCGACGGCACCACCACCGCATCACCGCGGGCGGCGAGCAGCTGCTCGGTGCGCCAGAGCACGAAACCGGCCGTGCGTGAGGACGCGTCCGTGGTCTCGGCGATCGCCGCGCGCATCGCTTCCACCACCGCCTCGTCCACCCGCCCGAACACCGGCGTGCGCCGCGCCGCCCGCTGATCAACCAGCCCGAACAACCCCTGCGCCTGATAACGCAGCCGATACCGACGCACCGTACTAATCGCCGCCGGGCAACCAGCGGCGTTCAGCTCGGCCACCTTCGCCCGCTCCCTGCGGGCCAGCGACTGCACCACCGGGTCATACTCCGGACGCGGCCCCTCGCCGACGTCACCGTCACGACGGCGGCCATGCAGCACTTCCAGAATGTGCTGCTCCCACCAGAGCGCCTGCTCGAGCACGGCAGCCGGGACATCCTCCAACTGGCCAGCCGCCGGCACCACCGCCGGCGCTCCCGCGCCGACCACGGCGAAACCCGGTGACGCCTGCAACACCGCCAACGGCACCGTGCTGACCACGCCCATCGCATCGGCCAGCCGGACCGCCGGCCCCGCGACACCGACCACCGTCAACACCGCCCCGTCGACCCGGACCCGATCACCAGGCCCCAACCTTCCCCGCCCGGTCACCGCAGGGCCCCGCCCTGGGCGGCGACGCTCACCAGGCTGCCCGGATGCAACAACTCGATCTCCAGATCAACCCGAAGCACCCGCCACCACAGCAGGTGGAACAGCACCGGCAGCACCGCGAGCCGGTCACCGACCTCCGCGGCGGCCTCGAACAACGGCCTCGGCCGCTGACACACCTCACCCAACCGGTCCGCCAGATCGATGTCCTGGCCGCACCGGGGATGCCGATACCGCGACAACCACCGCACGTTACTCAGCAACACACCAGGTAGCACCCCAACCCGGCGGAACTCCCACCCCACCTGCGCGCAAGCCCACGCCGTCACGGCGAACGCCTCTTCGTCAGCAGGTGCGACTCGCTCGTCCGGCCGCACATCGATCACCACGCCGGTCCCGTCCACGCTCCGCGCGAAGTAGTCGGGCGCGTGCCGACGCGACCGCGTCCCGTCCGACCAGTGCAACCAGAACGGCTGCGACGCGACACCCACCACCTCCTGGTCGAAGTCCAGCAACATCACATGGTCACGTTCGAGCCAGGACTCGTAGCCCACGTGCCGGCCCGTCGTGGCCGACCACCACCACCCGGCGAAATCCCGCCGACCCCTCGACCAGCGGAAACGCCGCACCGGCTCAACGTCCTCGAACGCCATCGCCCGGCACGCCAGCAACGGCTCACGCTGCCGCCCGGCGGCACCGACGAACTCCAGCACCACCTCCTGCTGGCCGGGCTCCACCGCCACAGACCGAGCCAATCCCACCATCCACTCCAGACTCGATCACCGGGGTGGGCCAACTGTAGTGGCAGAAAATCCATCCGAACCAGATTCGATGGCAAGGAGTTCAACTTCGCTGGCAACGGACAGCCAGGTCCGGCCGGTGCGCTGGGCCTGTCGGTGACCGGTCCGGGGGCGGCTCCGCGCCGTCCCCGGCCACCCGGCCAGTGCAAAAAACCTGCAAACGCCAGCCCTTGCCCCGAGCGAAAGCGCTTTCTTACGATTGCGTCACATCGATGTTTCGTTTGCGGGCCGGGCACCGCGAATGGATGACACGCCGCCGGCGACGCGTCGGACCGCGTCGCGGCAATCCACATTTCCCGTTCGGCGACAGCCGGTCTATCCGGCGTGCGCGAAAACGAATCGAGGCGTCAATGAGACGACCAGTCGCACTACGACTTCAGGCCACGGTGGCCACCGCGGTGGTGGGGGTCGCGGTCGCCGTGGCCGTGCCGACCCCGCAGGCCTCGGCGGCGGCCGGGACCGCCACCGGCTTCGCGAGCCAGAACGGCGGGACCACCGGCGGCGCGGGCGGGCAGACGGTACGCGCCACCACCGGCACCGCGATCCACACCGCGCTGTGCAACCGGGCCAGCAGCAGCACCCCCATCACCATCGAGGTCTCCGGGACCATCAACCACGGCAACACCGCCAAGGTCTCCGGACCGAGCTGCAACACCGCGGCCGGCGTGATCGAGCTGAAGCAGATCAGCAACGTCACCATCATCGGGGTGGGCGGCGGCGCGGTCTTCGACCAGATCGGCATCCACATCCGCGACTCCCGCAACATCATCGTCCAGAACGTCACCGTGCGGAACGTGAAGAAGTCGGGTTCGCCCACCTCGAACGGCGGCGACGCCATCGGCATGGAGAGCACGGTCCGCAACATCTGGGTGGACCACGTCACGCTGGAGGCGTCGGGCGGGGAGGCGGAGGGCTTCGACGGCCTCTTCGACATGAAGGACGACACCCAGTACGTGACGTTGTCCTACAGCATCCTGCGCAACTCCGGCCGGGGCGGGCTCATCGGCTCCAGCGAGAGCGACCGGTCGAACGGCTTCATCACGTTCGACCACAACCTCTACGAGAACATCGACTCGCGCACGCCGTTGCTGCGCGGCGGCGTCGCGCACATGTTCAACAACCACTACTCGGCCCTGCACGAGTCCGGCATCAACTCGCGCGCCGGCGCCCGGGCCAAGGTGGAGAACAACTACTTCCGCAACTCCAAGGACGTGCTCGGCACGTTCTACACCAACGAGCGCGGCACCTGGCAGGTCGGCGGCAACATCTTCGACAACGTCACCTGGTCGGCGCCGGGCAACGAGAACTACCCGGCCGGGCCGAACCCGACGTCCACCACCACGGTGGGCATTCCGTACTCGTACCGGCTGGACGGGGCGAGCTGCGTGCCGGACATCGTCCGGCAGACGGCCGGCGCCAACACCGGCCTGAAGGTGTCGAACGGCGCCTGCGCGCCGCAGTCGCCGCCGCCCACCACGCCCGCGCCGACCACGCCGCCGCCGACGACCACCAGCCCGCCGCCGCCCGGCGGGACCAACCTGAGCCTCGCCTCCGGCGCCGGCGCCGACGGCTCCAGCAAGGCCGGCGGCACCAGCTACGGAAACGTGCGCGACGGCAGCCTGAGCACGTACTGGTCACCGTCCGGGTCCACCGGCACCATCTCGATCAAGTGGGGGTCGGCCACCACGGTGTCGCGGGTGGTCATCCGCGAGCCCTCCGGCACCCAGGGCTCGATCGGGTCGTGGCAGCTCGTCAACAACGACACCGGGGCCGTGCTGGCCTCCGGGAGCGGGGCGGGGTCCACCAGCTTCGCCGCGACCTCGCTGAAGAAGATCAACTTCAAGATCAACAGCTCGAACGGTACGCCGAAGGTCGGCGAGTTCGAGACGTACGCCGGCTGATCCGCAGAGCGAGGCGGGGGCGGCCGTGCCAGCCGCCCCCGCCCGGTGTGCCCTCCCTCAGAGGGTGAGCACCACGGTGGAGATGCTGCGTGCGCCGACGCTCACGGAGACCTGGTTCCCGTTCACGCCGACCGGTTGACTCGCCGCACTCGCGTTCTGCGAGGTGGCGATGTACTCGGCCCTGCTGACGTTCTGCGGCGCCTGGATGACCGCGTTGTTCACCGCGTTGGTCGAGCGGTTGAGGATCACCAGCGTGACCTTGCCGTCGCCGGAGTAGGCGGTCACCTCCAGCGGCGACGCCTTCGCGCTCTTCGTCAGCCCGATCCGCTGGTAGCCGGGGCGGACGTACTTCGCGAACTGCGAGAACGCGTACCCGCGCTTGAGTGGCGCGCCGGCTGTCGTGCCGTACGCGGCCTCGCCGTCACCGATGAACGAGTAGTAGCGCTTGCCGTACCACCAGACGTAGGCGCTCCAGTTGGACTCCATCGACTTGTGCACGGTGCGCATGATGTCGTCCAGTGTCTCGTTCCAGGCCGCCGCGTTGCTGGGGTTGCCCCAGATGTTCGAGCCGCTGCCGTCGGCCTCGTGCAGGTTCCACTCGGTCATCCACACCGGCTTGTTGTACTGCTGCGGGAGCGGGTACGGCTTCAGCCGGCCGGACGCCTCGGTGCCGTAGAGGTGCCCGCCGATGTAGCCGATGTTGTTGCGGGCGGCCGCGTCGTTGAGCGTCGGATCGGTGTAGCCGTAGTTCAGGTTGACCGCCTCGGCGACCATCAACTTGGTGTTCTGCACCTTCGCGCCCTGCTCCCGGACGAAGGTCTGCAGCTCGGTGCCGCTCCAGTCCATCGAGTCGTAGTCCGGGTGCCAGTCGGGCTCGTTCTGCACCGACGTGACGTCGATCGTCACGCCCTGGTTGCGCATGTACTGGACGTAGCTGTTGAGATGGTTGGCGTAGTCGTCGTAGTAGTCGGTCTTCAGCTTCCCGCCGTTGGTCCGGCTGTTGTTCGTCTTCCAGGCCGCCGGCGCCGTCCACGGCGACGCCATGATCTTCACGTTCGACCCGTACGACTTCGCCGTCTTCAACGCGCTCACCTGCGTCGACCACTCGCTCGACACCGGCGAGAGGCCGGTGCGCACGATGGACAGGCCGAGTTGGTTGGGACCGAGCCCGACCAGCGTCTGCGTCTCGGCCGTCGACCACGCGCCACCCCAGATCGACACCGCCGCGCCGAAACCGTCCACGGTCTGGTACTTCGTGGCGGTGTTCACCGTGATGTCCGCCGGACCGCCCGGGGGCGGGGTGGACGGTGACGACGTCGGGGTGGGGGTGGGCGTGGGGGAGCCGGTCGGTGAGCTGGTCGGGGTGGTGGTGCCGCCGGTGCAGGTGACCCCGTTGAGCGCGAAGCTGGTGGGGGCGGGGTTGCTGCTGGTCCAGGCGCCGTTGAAGCCGAACGAGGTGGTGCCGTTGGTGGGGATGGACCCGTTGTAGCTGACGTTGCGGGCGGTGACGGCCGCACCGCTCTGGGTGACGGTGGCGTTCCATGCCTGGGTGACGGTCTGGCCCGCGCCGTAGGACCAGGTCAGCGTCCAGCTCGACAGTGGGTCGCCGAGGTTGGTGATGGTCACCTCGGCGCCGAAGCCGCCGCCCCACTGGGACGACACGGTGTACTTGACGGAACAGCCCGCCGCCGCGGCGCCGGCCGGCAGTGCCGCGACGACGCCCGCCGAGGCGAGCAACGCGACGCCGGCCGACACCAGGCCGACATTGACGGCTCTGGATATAGACATAACGCTTCCTCCTGTGGTGGTGGCGGCCTCGAACATTCGCGGACGTGATTGTAATGTGAACGTTAACAGCCGCATCAGGCATGTTACGGGAGCGCTCCCATGTGCTCAACGGGAGAATTTTCGTGATGACGGGCGCCGATGTCTCGCGGTTCCGGCGGGTCGCGCGTGTCCGGTGCGGGGCGTCAGCGGGTGGTGCAGGGGCCGCCGTCGACGGCGCACGATTCGGGAGCGTCGTGCAGCGGGTCCGGGTCGCGGACGTCGAACCGGATGGTGGTCGACCCGTCCGGCGGCAGCGCGTCGCCGGTGAACGTGACCACCGACCCCTCCTGCATCGACTCGGCCCCGGCCACCGCGCCCACGGTGGCGCCGTCGCCGATCGTCACGGTCACCGTCCACCCCGCGCGGGGTGCCGGGCCGGGGTTGCGTAGCACCACCTCGCCCCGATAGCCGAAGACCCGGTCGGTGACCGTCTCGTAGGTCGCGGTCAGCGGCACGGCGGCCGGCGGTGGCGGCGGGCTCGGCGTACGACTGGGGGAGCGAGACGCCGACGGCGAGCGGGAGGCGCTGCGCCGGCTGGGGCTCGGCGTGGGCCGGGCGGTCGTCGCCGGCCGCGGCGACGCGACCGTCGTCGCGGGCATGACCAGCGGCGGGGTGGACGGCGGCGGCCCGGCCGGCGCGGGCGGCGTGCCCGGGGTCGTCCACAGCGCGGCGCCGCCGACGGCGGCGAGCACCGTCACCGCACCGGCCGCCAGCAGCACCCGGCGGCGAGACCGGGCGCCGCCCGGCCCGGGCAGCGCGACCACGGGCAGTTCCGCGGTCAGTCCGCCCTCGGCGCGGCGCAGGTCCACCTCCTGGAAGGCCAGCCAGTCGAGGATCGCCGGCAGCCGTCCGGTCAGCGCCCGCTCGTGCTGCTCGGCCCGGGCGTCCGCGTCCCAGTCACCCTCCTCCAGCACCTCGCGCACCGAAAGCCGTGCGCCGTGCGCCGTGGAGGTCAGGTCGCAGGCCAGCCGGGTGGCCCGGCCCGACTCCCGGCACCGCACCACCAGCCGCCGCGGGGCCCGCAGTTCGACCACCTCCACCTCGGTGTCGGCGTCGTAGCCGGGCAGCTCCGCGGTCGCCAGCACCCAGCGGTCGTCCCGGGGCGTGCTCTCGACGAACCACTTGGCCAGCAGCGCCCGCTCGGTCAGCGCCTGCCAGATGCGGGCGGGCGGGTGGAACAGGTCGACCTCGGTGGTGATCTCGATCACCCGGAGACTCTACGGCCCTCCTCGCCCGGCCGGCCGTCGTGGTCGGGTCAGTCCGACTCGCTGTCGTGCCACCGCGCCCGCCAGGCCGCCTCGCTCTCCTCCGCGCTCAACCGCTCGTGGTGCACCACCCGGCGCAGCGCGGCCCGCGCGTCCGCGAAGATCACCAGCTCGGCCGCGACGAGCGCCACGCAGATCACGGTGACCAGGGCGAGCGCGCCGAGCGCCGGCAGGTGCCGGCCGACCGGCAGCGCCGCCGCCAGCACCACCAGGGTGCCGACGCGGGTCCACGACACCGTCCGCAACGTGCGCCACTGGAACGCCATGTTGGCGGCGAGATAGAGCATCACGCCGACGAAGAGCAGCGGTACCGCCGGCCCGTGACCCCGCTCCGCCACGCCCCCGGCCGGGTCGGTGACGGTGCGGATCAGTTCCTCGGCCCCGATCGCGAACAGGATCACCCCGGCGATCATCGGCAGGTAGAGATAGGCGTACGCGTCGCGGGCCATGGCCACCCTCGGATGGCCCTGGGCGGCGTGCAGTGCGATCCGGGCCGCCGGGCCGATCATGTCGAAGTGTGCCCACCAGAGCGCGGCGGTGAAGAGGATCCCGCAGATCGCCGCCGGGATCGCCGGCCAGGTCACCGGCTTGCCGAGCAGGTTGCCGCCGACGCCCACCGAGATGACCGACTCACCCAGCGCGATGATCAGGATCAGGTCGTACCGCTCGGTCCAGTGCTCGGCGGAGGTGATCTTCCAGCCGTCGGTGCCGGCCAGCAGGCCGCTGCTGTACTGGACCGCCACCACGGCGATCCACAGGCCGTCGCCCAGCCACGGCCCGGTGTCCGGGTCGACGTGCGACGGCAGCAGCGCGGCGACCAGCAGCAGGCAGGTGGAGAGCAGCACCTCGGGCAGGAACAGCCACACCTTGCGGCGGGCCGGCGGGTCGTCGCGAGTGGCGTACCAGTAGAGCGAGGTGTGCACGATCCGGATCACCACGTAGCTGACCGTGACGAGGATCGGGCCGGCCGCGCCCTTGTCCTGGTCGCCGAACGTCTGCGGCAGGGCCAGCGCGAACGTGAACAGCGCGATCATGCCGACCACCATGAGGACCGGCACGAAGCCCTCGCCCAGCCGCAGTCGGGCCGCCACCGCGCTGTGCACCACCCAGCACCACCACAGCACCGCGAGCACCAGCAGCGCGTGCAGCAGCTCCCGCACGGTCACGTTGGCGGCGGTCGCCCGGGTGATGATGAAGAAGGAGACCACGAAGACGAGGTCGAAGAAGATCTCGAACTTGTCCACCCGGGTGGCGGGGGCGACCCGCGCCGCGGGCCCGAGCCCCTTGCGCCACCGGTCGCCGCCCACCGAGAGAGTGTGTCAGCCCAGCTCAGGGGCCGGATCGAAATCGGTGGGCGGGTCACCCCATCCGCAGCCGGGTCGGCGCCGAATCACCTGTGTGACGGACCATCTCGAGCGTGTGGGGCGCTACCGCCTGGTGCGCTGCGTCGGCCAGGGGGGCATGGGGCGGGTGTGGCTGGCCCGCGACGAACTCCTGGACCGCGACGTCGCGGTCAAGGAGGTGCTGCCCCGGGCCGGCGCGTCGCCGCGGGAGACCGCCGAGCTGCACGACAGCACCCTGCGCGAGGCGCGGGCCGCGGCCCGCCTGGACCACCCCAATGTGGTACGCGTGCACGACGTCATCACCGCCGACGGGCGGCCCTGGATCGTCATGCAGTACGTCCCGTCCCGGTCGCTGCACCGGATCGTCACCGACGACGGCCCGCTGCCGCCCCGGGTGGTGGCCGGCATCGGCGTCGAACTGGTGGAGGCGCTGCGCGCGGCCCACCGGGTCGGGGTGCTGCACCGCGACGTGACCCCGCGCAACGTGCTGGTGACCGCCGCCGGTCACGCGCTGCTCGGTGACTTCGGCGTGGCGGCGGTCGAGGGCGCGGCGGCGCTGAGCCGGTCATGGGGCATCACGGCCACCCCGCAGTACGTGGCGCCGGAGCGGGTCCGCCGGGGGGTCTCCTCGCCCGGCGCCGACCTGTGGGCGCTGGGCGCCACGCTCTACACGGCGGTCGAGGGGCGGCCGCCCTACCGACGTGCCGGCACGATGGCGACGCTGTCGGCGATGGCGACCGAGCCGCCGGACCGGATGCGCCGCGCCGGGCCGCTCGCGCCGGTCGTCGCGGGCCTGCTCGCCCGGGACGAGCGGCAGCGGCTGACCGCGGGGGAGGCGGTCCGGATGCTGCGCCGGGTCGCCGGCCTGGATGCTCGTCGTGGCCTCGGCCGGCTGCGCCCGCCGCCCCGTCCCGTCGCGGGAGCGGACCGGACGCCGAGGGCCGAGCCGTCGCGGTCGCCCGAGATCGACGCGGGCGAGCCGCAGCCGGCGACGGCGGAGGATGTCACCCGGTCGACGCCGCTCGGAGAGGTGACGCAGGCGTTGCCGATGGCGGAGGCCGATCGGCCGATGCCGTCGAGCGCGGAGGTCACCCAGGCGCTACTGGCGGCGGACGTCACGCAGGCTCTGGCGGCGGCGGACGTCATGCGATCGCTGCCGCCGGAGTCGGAGGTCACCCAGGTTCTGTGGGGCGGTGACACGGCGCCGGCTCCGGCGGGCGGCGACGTGACGCAGGTGCTGCCGGGCGGGGGCCACGACGTCCGCCGGCCGCCCGTACCGGGGCGTGATGTCCTCCCGTTCCGCGTGTCGGCCGGCGGGCCGGACCGGCGTGCCGGGTGGCGGTCCGCGGCCGCCCTGGCCACCGTGGTGGTGGCGCTGGCGGCGGCCGGCGGGGTGGCGGTCGCCGGCGTGCGGACCGCGCTCGGGCAGTGGTCCGACGGCACCAGGGGTGGCTCGGCCTCGACGGCGGCCGGGGCCGCCGCGACCGGCCCGACCCCGACGGCGGCCGATTCCGCACCACCGGGCCCGACGCCCGGCGCGGTGAGTCCGCCGCCGGCCGGGGCGCACCCGACACCGAACAGCCTCGCGGCGGGCGCGCCCTGCCTCGGTCGGCCGTCCGTGTCGGCGCCGGTGACCGCCGGCCGCGCGCCCAGCGGCAGCGGTCGGTTGCCGGCCGGGTGGGTGTGGCACCGGGACCGGACCGGGTTCGCGGTCGCCCTGCCGGCCGGCTGGACCCGCGACACCGCCGGCGGGGTCGTCTGCCTGCGCGGCCCGGTCGGGACGCGAGTGCTGGCGGTGCAGGTCGGCGGTGGCCGGGTGGCGGACCCGAGCGGGCTGTGGCGGCGCGAGGCCGAGCGGCTGCGCGCGGCCGGCGGGCTGCCCGGATACGAGCGGATCAGCATCGGCCCGGTGATCCGGCCGGGTGGCGCGGCCGAGTGGGAGTACACCTGGGACGGTCCCGAGGGCCGCCTGCACGCCCGCCGCCTGGTCGCCAACGGCGCCGGGGCGGGCAGCCGGCAGCGGCTGGTGTGGGTGACCGCCGACGACCGGTGGGCGGCGGAGCAGGAGGTGTACCGGGTGGTGCAGGGCAGCTTCCGCCGCCCCGCGTGAGAGGCCACCCATCCGGTCGCCCGGCCGCTCCGAATGCCTGACACGTCCCGGCGCCGGTGCCGGGACCGGCGACGAGGAGAAAGCCGTGAGACTGTCCCGAACCCTGCTGGCGCTGCCGGCGGCGGCGCTCGTACTCAGCTTCCCCGGCGTCGCGCACGCCGACGAGAGCGTCCGGGTGGCCCTGCTGGACCTGAACGAGACCGGGGCCGAAGGCACCGCCACGCTGACCGCGACCGAGGGCGGTGACCTGCGGGTGCGGATCACCTCCACCGGGATGACCCCGAACTCCCCGCACGCGCAGCACATCCACGGCGCGGTCGACGGCATGGACTTCCACTGCCCGGACAAGTCCGCCGACGCCGACGGCGACGGCTACGTCAGCACCGAGGAGGGCCTGAAGATGTACGGCGACATCTTCATCTCGCTCACCACGACCGGGGACACCACCCGGGCCAGTGGACTGGCGGTGGACCGGATGCCGAAGGCGGACGCCCAGGGCAAGCTGACCTACGACCGGGTCATCCCGGCCGCCGACCTGCCGGCCGGCACCGTCGCCCACCTCAAGGACCTGCACCTGGTGCAGCACGGCATCGACGCCAACCGCAACGGCACGTACGACATGGCGGCGCTCGGCGAGTCCACGTTCGCCAGGTCGGTCGGTGTGAACGGCATCCCGGAGGAGGCCACCGACCCGGCCACCTGCGGCATGGTCAGCGGCGCCGCCGCGGGTTCCGTGCCGGCCGGCGGGGTGGCCACCGGGGACGGCAGCACCGAGGCCACCCCCGTCGCCGGATACGTCGCGGGTGGGCTGGCGTTGCTCGGCGCGTTCGGCCTGGTCGCGGCGCGGCGTCGCCTCGGCCGGCAGGGCTGAGTCGGTCGTGGGTGACCCGCAGGACCGTACGGCCACCGACCCCCGCCGTCAGCGCGCCGCGCTCGCGGTGGGGGCCGGCCTGCTCGCCCTCGCCGCCGCGGTCGTCGTCGGCCTGGCGGCGTCCCGCGCGGACGACGCCCCGCCCGAGGCGCCGCGCCCGGCGGCGTCCGGCCAGGCGCCGGCGCCGCGCCCCGTCGGGCGGGCCGGGGAGCTGACCAGTGGGCCGTTGATGGCCTCGTCCCCGCCGGTGCGAATCCACATCGCGAGCCTGCGGGTGGAGGCGCGAATCGTCCCGCTCGGACTGCGTCCGGACGGCGCGATGCAGGTGCCGGACAGCGCGACCGACGTCGGTTGGTTCACCCGGGCGCCGACACCGGGCTCGCTCGGGCCGGCGGTCCTCGCCGGGCACGTGAACTGGAAGGGCCGCGAGGGTTCCTTCTTCGACCTGGCCCGGCTGCGTCCGGACACGCCGCTGAGCGTGCAGCGGCGCGACGGCAGCACCGCCACGTTCGTGGTCACCCGGGTCGAGCAGTACCCGAAGGACCGGTTCCCCAGCGACGACGTCTACGGCCCGACCGACCACGCGGCGCTGCGCCTGATCACCTGTGGCGGTGAGTTCGACCGGAAGCGGGACAGCTACCGGGACAACGTCATCGTGTACGCGCGGCTTACCCGGGCGGAGCCGGCCCGGTAGGCGGCGTCAGGGGGCGTGGTCGGATGCGGCCGGGGTGGCGTGCGCGAGGACGTCGCGCAACACGTCGCGCAGCGGTGCGTCCGCGTGCTCGATCCACTGTTGGGCCCCGACGCGGAGGGTGGCCAGGAACGTGGCCGCCAGCACCCGCGACCGCACCGGCGCGTCGGGGCCGGTGAGCCGGCGGGCGATCTCGGCGGCCAGGTCCCGTTCGATGGCGGCGTAGGCGCCGACCTGGTGGGCGGCCAGGCTCGGGTGGCCGTGCAACTGCCGGCGTCGGTTCAGCCAGGGCTCGGCCGGGTCGTCGTAGCTCTCGTCGGCCTGGAGCATGGCGGCCCGGGTCAGCGCGGTCCACGGCGGCAGCTCGGCGGGCTGCTCCGCGACCAGCTCGAGCAGCCGGCGCAGCCGCACCGTGTCGCCGTGGAAGAGCGCCTCCTCCTTGCCGGAGAAGTAGTTGGAGAAGGTGCGCCGGGAGACGTTCGCGGCGTCGGCGATGGCCTCGACGGTGATCCGGTCGGGGCCGTGCTCGGCGGCCAGGCGCAGGGCGGCCTCGTGCAGCGCCAGGCGGGTGGCCGCCTTCTTCCGCTCCCGCAGGCCGGTGCACTCGTCCATGGCGACCAGCGTAGGTGATCCTTTTCCCAATGGGCAAACTTGCCTGTTGAGCAAGATTTGCCGATGATTGCTTGAGGCAACCAAGGGGTCACCCTATTCGACACACCTGGAGGACGCGCGATGAGCGCACCCACCGCGACGGCCGAGGTCGCGCCCATGAGCCGGCGGCAGACGCTGGAGGCACTCAGCGGGCTGCTGCTCGTGCTCTTCGTGGCCATGCTGAGCAGCACCGTCGTCTCCACGGCCCTGCCGAAGATCATCGGCGCGCTCGACGGCTCGCAGACGCAGTACACCTGGGTGGTCACCGCCACCCTGCTGACCGCCACCGCGACCACCCCGATCTGGGGCAAGCTCGCCGACCTGTTCAACAAGAAGCTGTTGATCCAGGTCGCCATCGTGGTCTTCCTGGCCGGCTCCGTCGCGGCCGGTTTCTCGCAGAGCGCCGGCCAGCTCATCGCCGCCCGGGCCTTCCAGGGCATCGGCGTCGGCGGCCTCCAGGCGCTCGTCCAGGTCGCCATCGCGGCCATGATCCCGCCGCGGGAGCGCGGCCGTTACAACGGCTACCTGGGTGGCGTGATGGCGCTCGCCACGGTCGGTGGTCCGCTGCTCGGCGGCCTGATCGTGGACACCTCCTGGCTCGGCTGGCGCTGGTGCTTCTTCGTCGGTGTGCCGGTCGCGATCATCGCGCTGTTCCTGCTCCAGATCACGCTCGACCTGCCCACCGTACGCCGGCGGAACGTCAAGATCGACTATCTCGGTGCCGCGCTCATCCCCGCCGGGGTCAGTGTGCTGCTGATCTGGATCTCCTTCGTCGACGACTCGTTCGCCTGGCTCTCCTGGCAGACCGCCGCCATGGTCGGCGGCGCGGTGCTGCTGCTCGCGGCGGCCGTCTGGGTCGAGTCGCGGGCCGCCGAGCCGGTGGTGCCGTTGCAGATCGTCCGCGAGCGCACGACCGCGCTGGCGATCCTGGGCAGCCTCGCGGTCGGCATGGCGATGTTCGGCGGCGCGGTCTTCCTCGGCCAGTACTTCCAGATCGGCCGCGGCTACAGCCCGACCGAGGCCGGCCTGCTCACCATCCCGATGATGGCCGGCGTGCTGATCTCCTCGATCGTCGCCGGCCGGATGATCACCGCCAGCGGAAAGATCAAGCCCTACATCGTGTCCGGCTCGATCGTGCTGGTCGCCGGTTTCGCCCTGCTCGGCACCGTCGACCACGAGACCTCGCTGGTCATCGTCGGGGTGGCCATGTTCATCGTCGGCGTCGGTGTCGGCATGACCATGCAGAACCTGGTGCTCGCGGTGCAGAACACGGTGGCGCTCAAGGACATCGGCGCCGCCAGCGCCAGCGTGGCCTTCTTCCGCTCGCTCGGTGGCACCATCGGCGTGTCGGTGCTCGGCGCGGTCCTCGCCCGCCGGGTCACCGACCGGATCACCCACGACCTCGCCGCGGCCGGCATCCCCACCACCGGCGGCGGCGGCAGCACGCTCAACCTCGACGCGTTGCCCGAGCCGGTGCGGCAGATCGTCCGGGCCGCGTACGGGGACGCGACCGGGCACATCTTCCTCATCTCGGCCGCCATCGCGGTGGTCGGCGTCGTGGCGGCGCTGTTGCTGCGCCCCGTTACCCTTCGCTCCAGCCTTGATCTTCCGGACACCGGTCGCTCGGTGGCGGTGGGCGCCGACGCGGTCGACGGGGCGCCCGCGTTCGACGGGGTCAGCGCCGACCCGGCCGGCCGGGCGGAACACGCCCGCCGCTGAGGCCGTACCCCAGGGCCGCCGCCGACCTCGGCGGCGGCCCTGGTCCGTGTCGGGAGGCACCGAAGGAGGAGCCCGTGCAGGTCACCGAGACCACGTCCACGCGGGCCGGCGCGGTACGCCGCGCGGCCCGCGAACTGGCGCTGGTCGCCGTGCTCTTCCTCGCCTACAAGGCGGGCCGGCAACTGATCGCCGGGAGGGCCGGCACCGCGCTGGCCAACGGTGAGCGGATCTGGTGGGTGGAACGCCTGCTGCGCCTGCCCGACGAGGCGCTGCTGCAGGCGCCGCTGCTGGCGCACGAGCTGCCGGTGCGGCTGGCCAACAGCTACTACGCCTACGTGCACTTCCCGGCCACCGTGCTCTGCCTGGTCTGGCTCCATCTGCGCCGGCCGGCGCACTACCTGCGGCTGCGGCGGGCCCTCGCGGTGCTGACCGCGGCGGCGCTGGTGCTGCACGTCTGCGTCCCGCTCGCGCCACCGCGGTTGACCGCCGTCACCGGCCTGGTGGACACCGGCCGCCGCTTCGGCCCCAGCGTCTACGGACCGCCGGAGGCCGACCAGCTCAGCAACCAGTACGCGGCCATGCCGTCGCTGCACGTGGGCTGGGCGCTCGCGGTGGCGCTGGCCCTGGTGGCGGTGACCGCCGGGCGGTGGCGCTGGCTCTGGCTGGCCCACCCGCTGGTCACCGCCGTGGTAGTGGTCGCCACCGGCAACCACTACTGGCTCGACGGGGTGGTCGCGGTGGCCCTGCTCGCGGTGATCCTGGCCGTGCTGCCCCGACCCGTCGCGCCGGAGGCGTCGCCACCCCCGCCGGTGGCCGGGCCGCCGCGCCCGCACGTGGTGCCGCCGCCGCGCCGCGCCGGCCGCCGCCGGACCGGGAAGGTCCCGACGGCGGCCGACGCCCGACTTCGGCCGCCCGGCCGGGGCTGAGCTACGGCTCAGGAACGGACGGTGCAGACCGTGCCGTTGAGCCGGAACACGCCCGGCGGCACGTTCGGCCCGCCGTACGCGCCGACGAATCCGACGCTGGTGCTCCCGCCGTCGGCCGCGAGTCGGCGGTTGTCGGCGGTCGGGGTGACCCGGACCTCCGTGCCGGTCTGCGTCCAGGTGGCGTTCCAGCCGCTGCTCACCTGCTGCCAGCCGGTCGGCCAGGTCCAGGTGAGCGTCCAGCCGTCCACCACGTCCGGGCCGGTGTTCACCACCTCGACGGTCGCCACGTAGCCGTTGCCCCAGTCGGTGTCCTCGTGGAAGCGCACCGCGCAGCCGCTCGTGGCCGGGCTGCCGGTGGCGAACGTCAGCGGCGGGGACGACCAGGAGACCCGGCCGGCGGTGTCCCGGGCCAGCACGTTGACCGTGTAGCGGGCCCCCGGTTCGAGGTTGCGCGCGGTGAACGAGGTGCCGGCGGTCTCGCCGAGCTGCTCGCTGACCGCGCCGAACTGCCGGTACACCTCGTACTTGGCGATCGGCGCGGCGCCCGCGGTCGCCGCTGGCCAGGCGATGGTCGCCGCGCGGTCGGTCACCGCGCTCGCCGTCGGCTGTCCCGGGGCGCCGGGCCGCCCGGCGGTGCTGCCGGCCGGTCGCAGCACCAGCGTGGTCAACGAGTACGGCGGCAGCGTGCGGGTGGTGGCGCTGCCGGAGCGGCCGGTGCTCACCGCGCTCGCGCCGTTGGTCAGCGTGTGCACGGTGGGCGCCTCGTCCGCCGGGGTGAAGCCGGCGTAGTCGACGGTCACCGGGTGGGCGGTGTCCGGGTCCTTGTTGAGCAGCTGCACCGCGAGGCCGCCGTCCGGCCGGCGCACCGCGTGCGCGCTGACCAGCGGCTGGTCGGTGCCGGCCCGGACGAACTGGTCGCCGGGGCGGGCGAACAGGTTCATCATGGACAGCGCGTGGTAGGGCGCGAACGGCGTGTTGAACGCCGGCTCGCACACGTCGCCGTCGCTGCTGCAGCCGCCGCTGGAGAGCAGCCCGAAGTCGCCGTAGTCGGTCTGCCCGGCCACCTCGGAGACGGTGCCGATGCCGTTGTGCACGTTCCACCACTGCACCGTGAAGACGCCCTGTTCCAGCAGGCCGCTGTAGGCGTCGGCGAGGAACAGCGCGCCGGGCTGGGTGGTCCGGCCGGCGTCGACGTTCAGCTCGGTGAGGCTGATCCCGATCCGGTCGGCGCCCGGGCCGGCGTAGCGCGAGATCTGCTCACGCAGCAGCCAGGCGGCGTCGGGCAGCTGGTTGGTGCGGGTCAGCGACTCGGCGGCGGTGCCGCCCGGGTACCAGTGCACGTCCACGAAATCGATCTTTTCGCCGGCGAGGGAGAGCACGGTCCGGTTCCACGGGCCCGGGTCGGCGCCGGCGGTGATCCCGTCGGGCCAGTTGCCGGGCATGGTCAGCACCGCGCCGATCTTGACGCTCGGGTCGACCGCCTTCATCGCGTCGGCGTACTCGATCACCAGCTTGGCGTACTGGGTGGCGCTCTTGTCGGCGTGGTCGTCGGCCTCCCACGCCGACCCGTAGTGGCCGTTGCCGTAGTTCTCGTTGCCGACGGTCCAGAACTTCGCGCCGTAGCCCTTGGTGACGTTGGCGTACCGCACCCAGTCGGCCGCCTCGGCGGGGGTCCCGGTGCCGTAGTTGGCGATGATCATCGGTTGCGCGCCGACCCGCCGGGCCGCGGCCATGAACGTGTCGAAGTCGGTGTCCGGCGCGACGTAGCCGCCGGGCGCGGTGTGCGTCTTCCAGTGGTAGATGTCGGCGTACGAGCCGCCGGGGTAGCGCAGCATCCGCACGCCGGCGGCCTTGAGCAGGTCGGACGTCTCGGGGCTGCCGAGTTTTGCGTCCCAGATGGCGTGGTTGACGCCGAGCGCGGTGTCCGGCACGGTGGCCAGCCCGGCGCGGGCGTTCACGGTCACCGTGACCGGGTCGACGGCGGCGCCGGCGGCGGGCGGTTCGACGGTGGCGAGCGCGGTGGTGACGAGCAGCAGGCTTGCCGCGTACGTGGTCCAGCGGCGCGCGCGGGGCAGGGATCTCCTCATGGGGGTTCCTTCGAGAGGCGGGGTGCCCGGGTCTGTGCCGCCGCCCCTCCCGGATGCCGGCCGGCGTCCGGGTGCCCTGGGACGACGATCGGCTCCGCGTGCCGATCAGAATTCCACGCGTGACGCGGCCGGCTCAAGGCCTAATTTATAGATAGGAGTCTTTACTGTTAACAAGGTTTAATTTATGTTCGTGACACCTTCCGTTCCCCCCGAAGGAGTTGCCACCATGCGTCGAAGAGTCACCCTGCCCCTGCTCACCACCGGCGCGGTCACCGCCACGCTGGCGCTCGCCGCGCCCGCGCAGGCCCACGGCTACGTCTCCTCGCCCCCCAGCCGCCAGGCGCTCTGCGCCCAGGGCCGGGTGCCCGACTGCGGCCAGATCAGGTACGAGCCGCAGAGCGTCGAGGGACCCAAGGGCCTGAAGACCTGTCACGCCAACATCCCCCAGTTCGCGGTGCTCAACGACGACAGCCGCAACTGGCCGGCCACCTCGGTCGGCAGCACCGTGACGTTCACCTGGGTCAACACCGCCCGGCACGCCACCGCCAACTGGGAGTACTGGATCGGCGGCACCCGGGTCGCGGTCGTCGACGGCGGTGGCCGCCAGCCCGACGCCACCGTGTCCCACACCGTCAACCTGGGCGGCTTCTCGGGGCGGCAGAAGCTGCTCGCGGTCTGGAACATCTCCGACACCGCCAACGCGTTCTACTCCTGCGTCGACCTGCAGATCGGCGGTGGAGGCGGCAACCCGAGCCCCACCCCCACCCCGTCGCCCACCCGCACCGCCGCGCCGTCACCCACGCCCACCGGCTCGCCCGCCCCGACCGGCACGCCGGCGCCGGGCGGCACCTGGACCGCCGGTCGGGCCTACCAGGTCGGCGACCCGGTCACCTACGCCGGCCTCGGCTACCGCTGCCGCCAGGCGCACACCGCGATCGCCGGTTGGGAGCCGCCGAACGTGCCGGCGCTCTGGCAGCATATCTGACCGTCGCCGCCGGCGACCGCCGCGCCGGATCGGGCCGCCGTGTCGCCGCGCCGGTCCGCTCCGGCGCGCCGGAGCGGACGGCCGCCTCTCGGCAGGCGCGGTCCGGCTCGCGGCCGGCGTCGGGTGCGAGACCCGCGTCGGACGGTCGGCCGGTCCCGCCCGGCCGTCCGACGCGCCCGGCGGACACGCTGTTCGCGGCGTGCCACGCGGCCGCCGTGGCGTCCCTGTGATCGCGGGGTTCCGCGAATCACACCCGACCCGACCGGAGGACCGACATGCGCCGCCCGTTCGCCGCCGCTCTGCTGGCCGCCCTGCTCGCCGCCGGCGTGGCCGGCTGCGGAGGCTCGTCGCCGGCACCCGCCACGCCCCGGCCCGCGCCGGCCGTCGCCGACACGACCAGCGGCATCGACGCGCTCTTCCTCGCGATGATGGTGGCGCACACCGCACAGACGCTGGAGATCGTCGACCTCGGGCTCGACCGGATCACCGATCCCGAGGTCCGCACCCTGATCTCCGCCGTCCGGGCCACCGAGACCGACGAGCTGGCCACCATGCGCGGCTGGCTGCGGGAGGCCGGCCCGTCCGCGGCGGCCGCCGCCGCGCGCCACGACCACTCCGGACACAGCGACGCCGTCGCCGGCCTGGCCCGGCTGCGGGCCGCACCGGCCGCCGAGGCGGACCGGGTGCTGCTCGACGTGCTCGCCGCGCACCAGCGCACCGCCGCCGCCCTGGCCCGCGCCCAGGTCGCCGCCGGCACCAGCGATCGGGTACGCGACCTCGCCGCCCGCATCGACCGCTCCCGCACCGCCGAGGTGGCCCTCATGGCGACGTTGCGCGCGGCGCCCCGGAGCTGACCTGGTCGACCTCGGACCTGCGTCGCACGACCACGAGTCCACGCACGACGAGGTGGGCGGGACCGGGCGGGGAGAGCGGGGGCATGACGTTCGTCACGCGGCCGGTGGGCAGGGGCACGGGCGGGGGAGTGGCGAAACAGGGCGGATCGGGGTCTTCCGCTCGGGGAGGCGGCTCGGTGGGGGCCGGTGCCGGGCGCGGCGGGGGGCGGGGGTGTTCGCCTCCGAGGAAAACCGGCCGCGCGATGTCGCAGGCTGTGACTAGGCTTTCGCCGGACGTCGTCCCGCCGCACGTCCCCCCGTGCGCCCCGCGTGCGCGCGGCGCCGCCACCCCTCGGACCGGACCGGAACCAGGAGACTGTCTGTGACCCAGCAACCCGTCGCGACATCGAACAAACTCGACGCCGCGGTGCTCAAGGTGGCCGGTGTCGTCGTGCTCGGTGCGATCATGTCGATCCTCGACGTGACCGTCGTCAGCGTGGCCATCCCGACGTTCCAGAGCGAGTTCGACGCGTCCTACGCGCGGGTCGCCTGGACCATGACCGGCTACACCCTCGCGCTGGCGACGGTGATCCCGCTCAGTGGCTGGGCCGCCGACCGGTTCGGCACCAAACGGCTCTACATGGTGGCGCTGGCGCTGTTCACCATCGGCTCCGGGCTGTGCGCCACGGCCGACTCCATCGGCGAGCTGATCGCCTGGCGGGTGGTCCAGGGCCTCGGCGGCGGCATGCTCATGCCGCTCGGCATGACCATCATGACCCGGGCCGCCGGCCCGCACCGGATCGGCCGCCTGATGGCCGTCCTCGGTATCCCGATGCTGCTCGGCCCGATCGGCGGCCCGATCCTCGGCGGCTGGCTGATCGACACCGCGAGCTGGCACTGGATCTTCCTGATCAACCTGCCCATCGGCCTGGTCGCGCTGATCTACGCCCAGTTGGCGCTGCCGAAGGACGCCCCCGAGCCGTCCGAGTCCTTCGACTTCCTCGGCATGCTGATGCTGTCGCCCGGCCTCGCCCTGTTCCTCTACGGCGTCTCGTCGCTGCCGGAGGCCGGCACGGTCGCCGACACCGAGGTCTGGCTGCCCATGCTGGTCGGCGCCGCGCTCGTGGTCGCCTTCGTGCTCTACTCGTTCCGGCCCCGGCACCCGCTGCTCGACCTGCGGCTGTTCCGCAACCGCAACCTCACCCTCGCCGCGCTGACCCTGTTCGTCTTCATCATCGCGTTCATGGGCGCGGGCCTGCTCTTCCCGAGCTACTTCCTGCAGGTCCGGGGTGAGACGACGCTGACCGCGGGCCTGCTGATGGCGCCGCAGGGCATCGGCGCGATGCTCACCATGCCGATCGCCGGCATGCTGGCCGACCGGGTGCCGGTCGGCCGCACCGTGCCGTTCGCGCTGGTGCTCATCGCGGCCGGCTTCTTCACCTTCACCCAGCTCGGCACCGACACGTCCTACCTGCTGCTCTGCGGCTCGCTGTTCGTGATGGGGCTCGGCATGGGTGGCACCATGATGCCGATCATGACCTCGGCGCTGAAGACGCTCCAGGCGGCGGAGGTGGCCCGAGGATCGACGCTTGTCAACATTCTTCAGCAGATCGGCGGGTCGGTCGGCGCGGCGGTGATGTCGGTGATCCTCACCAGCGAGCTGAACGGCTCGCGGGTGATCCCCGGCGTGACCGACCCGGGCACCGGCGCCCCGGTCACCGAGGCCCAGCTCGCCATCGGCGTGCAGCAGCAGCCCGAGCTGGCCCAGCAGCTCCCGGTGCCGCCGTCGCTGATCGAGCGCGGGCTCGACTTCGCGGCCGGCTCGTTCGCCACCACGTTCTGGGTGGCGTTCGGCCTGGTGCTGCTCACGTTCATCCCGGCCGCCTTCCTGCCTCGCCGGCGTGAGCCGTCGCACCTGCTCGACGGCGAGCCGGGCGAGGAGCAGCGGCCGGTGCCGGTGCCGATCCACTGATCCTCGCCCGTTCCCGTGGGGCCGACCGCCACCGGCGGTCGGCCCCACGGCGTGTCGAGCGGCGCTGTCCCGTCCGAGCCGGTCGGCGCGCGCCCGTGCTGCCGGGGCCGGGCGACGTTCGGCATCCGCCACCCTCGCACCGGGCCGCGCCGTAGGCTCGGTGGAGGACAGTGGCGAGAGGCGGGCAGGGTGGGCGCAGGCGGCGCGGACCGGTCGGCGCGACGGCGCGGGCGGCTGCTGCTCGCCGGGCTGCTGGCCGTGGTCGGGCTGATCCTGCTGCTGCTCGGCCTCACCGTCGCCAGGGGTACGGTCGCGGGCATCGAGTTGGTGCTCGCCCTGCTGCTGCTGGTGGCCAGCTACGCGATCCAACGGGTGGCCCGCCGGGAGACCGTCTACCGCGACCCCGGGCGGCGGTGACCGGCGTGACGGTCCGGCCCGGCTAGGCTGGCCGGCGTGGATCAGGAAGACCGGATCGCGCTGTTCCTCGACTACGAGAACCTGGCGCTTGGTGTACGCGACCATCACGGCGGTCGGCCGTTCGACTTCCGTCCGATCGCCGACGCCCTCGCCGAACGCGGCCGGGTGGTGGTACGCCGGGCCTACGCGGACTGGTCGTACTTCGACGAGGACCGGCGGATGCTCACCCGCTCGCACGTGGAACTCATCGAGATCCCGCAGCGGATGGGCTTCTCGCGCAAGAACGCGGCCGACATCAAGATGGCAGTGGACGCGGTCGAGTTGGCGTTCGAGCGGGGCTACATCTCGACGTTCGTGATCTGCACCGGTGACAGCGACTTCACCCCGCTCGTGCACAAGCTGCGCGAGCTGAACAAGCGGGTGATCGGTGTCGGGGTGGAGAAGTCGACCTCGGCCCTGCTGCCCCCGGCCTGCGACGAGTTCCTCTACTACGACCGCCTCGAAGGGGTGGACGTGCCGCCGCCCGCGGCCCGCCGGACGCGTCCGGCCCGGTCGAGCGGGCCGTCGCCGGTGGAACCGGCGCCCGAGCCGGTCGCGGAGACCGCCCCGGTCGAGGAGGAGCCGTCGCGCGACGTCGACACGCTGGCCGTCCTGCTCGTGCAGACCGTGGCCGGCATGCAGGGCAGCTCCAGCGGCGAGGTGACCGCGTCCGGCCTGAAGCGCGCGCTGCTGCGCAAGGACCCGACGTTCAGCGAATCCGACTACGGCTTCCGTACCTTCGGTGAACTGCTGCGGCACCTCGCCGCGTCGAACGTGGTGGAGTTGGCCGCCGGCCCGGCGAAGGGTGACCCGGAGGTGTCGCTGCCCGAACGGGGCGACCGGGAGGTCGCGTTCGGGTTGCTCCGTTCCGTGGTGCTGGATCTCGCCGGCGAGGGCGGCGCGGTGGCGCTGTCCGGCCTGAAGGACCAGCTCCGGCGCGCCCGGCCGGACTTCAGCGAGAAGAAGCTCGGCTACCGCAGCTTCCTGCAGTTCTGCAAGGCGGCCGCCACCGACGGGGCGGTGGGGCTGCGGTGGAGCGCCGACGACGGCGACTACCTGCTCAGCCCGCAGCCGTCCTGACCGGAGCCGCTCCGGCGGACAGCCCGCGACCGGCTCCGGACTCTGCCAGGCGGCCCGGCCCGGCCGGGCCGGTTCCGGCGGTCGGGCCCGACACGGGCGGCGGGCTCAGCCCGGCCGTCGCGCTCGGGTCGACGGTCGGGCTGGGCGCGGCGGGTGACGGCGGCACCTGACTCGGTGCCGGCGCGGTGGGCGCGGCCGGTGGCGGCGTCGGCGCCGACGACCGGTCGTGGCCGGCCGGCGGAGCCGTCCGCCCCGGTCGGGCGGTCGGGAGTCCGCTGCCGTCCGGTCCGGCGGCCGGTGGACCGTTCCGACCCGCTCCGCCGGCCGGTGCGGTGCGGGCGGGCGCGCGGTTCGGCCGGGGCAGGGCGCGGGGAGGCCGGGGATCGTCGGACGCCCGGCGACCGATCGGGCTCCCGGAGGGAGTCGGCGCGATCCCGCCGTCGGTCCCGGCCGGCGTGGGTACGGCGGCAAGGGCCGCCGGCTGGTTCGGCCCGGCGGTGGCCGGCCAGGTGCCGGCCGAGGTCACCCCCAGCAGCACGGCCGCCATCGCGACACCGGCCGCCACCAGCCGCCCCGACGGCACCCGGTCCGGCGGGGCGTCGCCCGGGCCGAGCGGACGGGGCGGTCGTGGCCGGGCGGCCCGGTGAGCGGCGCGCAGCGCCTCGACGTCGGCGGCTACCGCGTCCCTCGACCCGGTCGCGTCGGCGTGGGCGAGCGTCAGGTAGAAGCGGGCGTTGGCCGCGCCGGCCGCCGGCATCCGCAGCCCGGACGGCGGCGTGCCGTCGGCCCGGTGCAGCAGCGTCACCGGCCGGTCGGGATGGTGCCCGGGAGCCAGCAGGTCACCCAGGGCCCAGTCGCGGCGACCGTCCCGACCGGCGAAGGTCACCCGCCGGTCGGTCACCACGGCGGCGCCGGTGTCGACCACCCGTAGCCCGGCCGGCAGCGTGCCGTCTCCGGGCTCGAGGTGCCCGGCCAGTGTCCGGCCGGGCGCGGGCAGCCCGGCCAGGTGCCGGGCGGCGGCCTCCACCAGCTCGGCCACGGGGAGGATCCGGTAGACGACCTCGCCGTCGTCGAGCGGCGCCGGCAGCGCGCCGCCGGGCAGGTCGCAGCCGTGGAAGCCGTCCGCCTCGATGCGCAGCCGGTCGAGGTGGTCCGCGCGGCGCCGCCAGTCGCGTGCCGCCGTCTCGTACGCCCGGCGCCGGAGCTCGTTCTCGCGTCGCGCCCAGGCCAATCGTCGCGTCGGATGGGACCCGAGCGGGTCGGGTCGTCTCGCCGTCACGCCCGGTACAACGCCGGCCACCGGCACGCGGACACGTGAGTGTGGCTATCATCCGCTTTGGTGGCGTTATGCGCACGCCTACACTCGGTCCCTGCCGCGGATCGTCCAGTTGCTGGCCTCGCCGGTGCACCGCTACGTCGGCCGCCCGGCCGACGGACCCGCCCCGGCGCCGTTCGGCGAGCTGGTCGAACAGGTGCGGCTCCGGGCCGGTCTGGGCGTCGTCGGTGACCGCTACTTCGGCCGGCCCGCGCACCGCACGGCGAGCGTCACGCTGGTGGCACAGGAGTCGCTGCCCGCCGGCGTCGACCTCACCCAGCTCCGCCGCAACGTGCTGACCAGCGGCGTACCGGTCGACGAGCTGGTCGGCCGGGTGCTCACCCTCGACTCCGGCGACGGTCCGGTCAGCCTGCGCGTGCACCGGGCCGCGCCGCCCTGCGCCTGGCTGGACGTGGTGGTCGCGCCCGGCACCTGGAAGGCGTTGCGCCGCCGCGCCGGCGTACGCGGCGAGCCGCTCACCGACGGCGTCCTGCGGGTCGGTCCGGTCTCGGTCACCGTCGGCGACTGACGCGTCCGGGAACTTTCCCCGGCCGCCGGCCGACCAACCTCGGGGTCACCGATCGCCGGTCGGCGACGAGGTGACGGAGAGGACGCCAGGATGAACCGAGCGACGCCCGCATCCGTACCGTCCGGCATGACCGTGCCGAACCGGCGGGCCGGCCGCGGATGAGCCCGGACGCCGACGACGAACAGGTGACCCGGTGGGCACACCGGGCCGGTCGGGGTGACCAGCTCGCCGCCGCCGCGTTCGTCCGCGCGCTCCAGGGCCCGGTGTGGCGGTTCCTCGCCCACCTGGCCGGCCCTGCCGAGGCCGACGACCTGGCCCAGGAGACGTTCCTGCGCGCGCTGCGCAGCCTGCCCGGGTTCGCCGGCCGGTCCTCGGCCCGCACCTGGATCTTCACCATCGCCCGCCGGGTGGCCGTGGATCACGTCCGCGCCGCGACCGTCCGCCCCCGGGTCGCCGCGCTGCCCGACTGGCAGAGCGCCGCCGAGGCCGCCGGTGCGGTCACCGCCGGCGGCGACGACGCCGTCGCGCTACGCGCGCTCATCGCCGGGCTCGCCCCGGACCGGCGCGAGGCGTTCGTCGCCACCCAGGTCCTGGGCCTTTCCTACGCCGAGGCCGCCGAGGTGTGCGGCTGCCCGGTCGGCACCATCCGGTCGCGCGTCGCCCGTGCCCGCGAGGACCTGGTCGCGGCCTGGGCCGGCGAGACCCGGAGCCGCCGGGCCCGCTGAGCCGCCGCGACGGCGGCGCGCCGACCGGACCGCGGCGTCCGCCCAGGCGGGCCGCGCGGCGGTCACGGCACCGGGGGTACGGCGGGCGTCAGGCGGCGCGTCGGTCGCGGGCCTGCGCGGTGTACGGGCCGGGCGGCACCAGCCGCAGCGGCGCCGGCGGGGCCGGCTCCTCGGTGCGCAGCGCCCAGCGCGAGCCGGACGACCGGCGCTGGCCGGGCGGCGTGTCGCCGGGCCGCAGGCCGGGCCGGGACAGCACCAGCATCACCGCCCAGCCGACCAGCAGGAAACCGTGGCTGACCAGCCGGGTCACCGCCACCTGCCCGGTGATCAGGTCGTTCACCGACAGCAGCACCAGCGTGGCCACGAACGCGCTGAGCATCGGCAGCAACCCGGACGGGGTCGACCGGCGCAGCGCGACGTAGAGGAAACCGGCGCCGACCGCCACGTTCCAGGCCGCCGACTCGTGCCAGAGGTGCTGGCCGGAGGTGTGCGCGTGCGTCACCACCGCCTCCCGCCCGATCTGCGCCAGGCCGAGCACCAGCTGCACCGCGCCGAGCAGGCCGAGCGCCGTGCGCAGCCCCCACACCACCCGCTGGCGGCGGCTCGGTCGGGGCGGCGGGGCGGCGGCCAGCACGGACGCCACCAGGTCGGGCACCCGCGGGGCGAGCTGGGTACGGGCGCGCCTGGTGACCGCCGCGGCCGAGTCGAACCAGCCCCGGCACCCGGCGCAACCGCTCAGGTGCGCCTCGGCCGCCTCGGTCTCGGCTCGGGACGCCTCACCGTCCAGCTGGGCCGACAGGATCTCCCGCCACTGCTCACACGCCATGTAGGGATAGTCGTCCGGACTTCCCGCCTGGTTCCCGGCGGGGTGCCCGGCACGCCGGTGACTACGGTCGCCGGGCGCGGGTACCCGGCCCGGGCCGCCGCGCCGGGGAGGGGGACCGGGTGACACGCGCGTTCGTGAACTGGTCCGGCAGCCTCTCCTTCACGCCCGCGGAGTGGGCCGAGCCCGCCGACGAGGACGAGGTGTGCGCGCTGGTGCGCCGTGCCCGGGACACCGGGGTCACGATCCGGCCGGTCGGCTCGGGCCACTCGTCCAGCCCGCTGGTGCGTACCGACGGGATCCTGCTCGGGCTGGACCGGCTCGCCGGGGTGATCTCCGACGACGGCCGGCTCGCCACCGCCTGGGCCGGCACCAAGCTGAAGGCGCTCGGCGAGGCCTCTACGACGCCGGCCTGGCCATGGACAACCTGGGCGACGTCGACTACCAGTCGATCGCCGGGGCCACCGCCACCGGCACCCACGGGACCGGGCTGGGCTTCGGCAACCTGAGCACCCAGCTCACCGGCGTACGCCTGGTCACCGGCACCGGCGAGGTGCTGGAGATCGACGCGGAGCGCAACCCGGACCTGCTGCCGGCCGCCCGGCTCTCGCTCGGCGCGCTCGGCGTCGTCACCCAGGTCACCCTCGACGTGCAGCCGCGCTACGACCTGCACCGGCGGTCCTGGTGCGCGCGCCTGGACTGGACGCTCGACCACCTCGCCGAGCGGGCGCCGGCGGGCACGCCCCGGCGTGATCAGGTCGGGCCGACCCACCGCACCATCCCCCGGCACCGGGAACTGCGGTTCGAGGAGATCGAGTACATGCTGCCCGCGGAGGCGTTCCCAGCCTGCTTCGCGGAGGTACGCCGCCGGGTGCGGGAGCGGCACCGGCGGGTGGCCGGCTGGCGGGTGCTGGTGCGCACCATCGCGCCGGACGACATCTGGCTCAGCACCGCCTACGGCCGGCCCACCACCACGATCGCCTGCCTGCAGAACACCTCCCTGCCCCACGAGGAGTACTTCCACGACATGGCGGCCGTCTTCCGGCACCACGGCGGCCGGCCGCACTGGGGCAAGAAGCACTGGCTCGGCGCGCGGGAGCTGCGTCCCCGCTATCCCCGCTGGGACGACTTCCAGGCGGTCCGCCGCCGGCTCGACCCGGACGGGGTGTTCCTCGCACCCGACCTGGCCCGCCTGTTGGCGGAGTCGTGACCGCGCCGATCGGCGCCCGGGTCTGGGTGGTGCCCGGCGGGCACGTGCCGTTCCCGGCCCACGGGACGGAGCCCGAGTTCACGGGCTTCGACCAGCTCTGCGTCCTCAACGCCGGCGAGGACGACGCCGAGCTGACGCTCGACCTCTACTACGAGGACGCCGAGCCGGTCGGTCCGTACCGGATCCTGGTCCCCGCCCGCCGGATCCGGCACGTGCGCGTCAACGATCTGATCGACCCGGAGGCGGTGCGGCTGGACCGCCCGTACGGATGCGTGCTGCGTTCCCCGGTGCCGGTGGTCGTGCAGTTCCTGCGCCAGGACACCCGACTGCCGGGTCTGGTGGCGCTGACCGGCACGATGGCGTACCCGGGGTGAGGTTCGACCGCGTGCCGTCGGGTACCCCGGCGCATGCGAGGAGCCGGCGACCGGATACGCGGGGCGGGGCGGCCGGGAGCGGCCGCGCACGTACTTCATCGTGGCGGTCCAGGCGGGCCTGGCCGCGGCGCTGGCCTGGCTCGTCGCCCGTGAGGTGCTCGGCAACCCCGACCCGACGTTCGCGCCCGCCGCGGCCGTCGGTGTCATCGCCGCGTCACTCGGCAACCGCACCCGGCGCACCGTCGAGCTGATCGTCGGCGTGGTCCTCGGCATCGTCATCGGGGACGCGCTGATCCGCCTGCTGGGCACCGGCCCGTGGCAGACCGGCGTGGTGGTCTTCCTGGCGGTCACCGCGGCGGTGCTGGTGCGCGGCACCGGCGCGCTGGTCACCCAGGCCGGCGGTACGGCGGTGCTGGTCGCCACGCTCACCCCGGTCTCGCCGGACCTGGAACTGCCCCGGACGATCAACGCGCTGGTCGGCGGCGCGGTCGGCCTGCTGGTGGTGCTGGTCATCGCGCCGCTCAACCCGCTGCGCACCGGGCGTCGGGTCGCCGACCCGGCACTGGACACCTTCGCCCGGGAGATGACCGCCTCGGCCGAGGCGTTGGCCCGCGGGGACGTGCGCGCCGCCGGCGAGGTGTTGCACCGGATGCGCGCCGCCGAGCCGGACCTCGACCGGATCGACGAGTTGGTGAGCGCCGCCGACGAGGTGGTCCGCTTCTCCCCGGTGCGCTGGCGGCGCCGGCGCGCGCTGGACGCGTACCGGCGCGGCGCCGAGCACCTGGACCGGGCGTTCCGCAACAGTCGCGCGCTGGTCCGCCCGGTCGGCGCCGCGCTGCGCGACGACGAGCCGGTGCCATCCGACCTGCCGGCCGCGCTGGAGCACTTCGGTGCCGCGATCCGGCTGCTGCACCGGGAGTTCCTCGCGGCGCGGGAGCCGGTGGAGGCCCGGGACCGGGTGTTGCGGGCGGTCCGCGAGGCGGGCGCGGCGTGCCGCCAGGAGATCGGCTTCTCCGGCACCATCGTGGTCTCGCAGTTGCGCACCGCCGCCAACGACGTGCTGCGGGCCACCGGCGTCCCGGCGGACGAGGCGCGCCGCCTGGTCCGCCGGGCCGCCGCGGCCCGCTGACTCTGCCTAACATGGGCCGTGCCCGAGCAGCCGACGATCGACGACGCCACGCTCGCCCGCATCAACGAGGGCGTGCAGTTGCACCACCAGCGGGGTGAGCGGGAGGCCGCGCGCGACCTGTTCACCCGGGTCTGGGGTGAGATCGGCGGTGAGCGGGGCGATCCGCTGCACGTCTGCGTCCTGGCGCACGCCATGGCCGACGTGCAGGACGACGTCCGAGAGGAACTGCGCTGGGACGAACGGGCGCTCGTGGCGGCCGGCCGGCTCACCGACGCCCGGGTGGCCGAGTCGGGGGTGCCGCTGTCGGTGGCCGCGCTCTATCCGTCCCTGCACCTCAACCTGGCGGAGTGTCACCGTAAGCTCGGCGACCTCGACCGGGCCCGCGAGCACCTGCGGCACGCGGAGGCGAGGATCGGCGCGCTCGGCGACGACGGCTACGGCACGCTGATCCGGCGCGGCCTGGACCGCCGGCGGGAGCAACTGGCATCCGGTTAGGGCGACGGCGACGCCCGGCGGGAGCGGTCGAGCCGGCGCGGGGCGGAAACCCGGGGCGATGAGTTCGGCGCGGGGCGGCGGTCTGCCCTGCGACTGAGACAACCGAACTCAACGGGAGCACCGCATGGGCGTCATCCAGATCGAGCTGTTCACCACCCTGGACTTCGTGGCGCAGTCGCCCGGCAGCCCGGACGAGGACCCGCTGGGGTTCCCGTTCGGCGGCTGGCAGGCGCCGCTGCTGGACGAGGTCTCCGGGGCGCAGGTCATGACGGCGTACCAGGGCACCGACGCGCTCCTGCTCGGCCGGCGGACCTACGGCATCTTCGCCGCCTACTGGCCGCACCAGGAGGGCGGCGAGGACAACGAGATCGCCGCGCTCTTCAACCGCATCCCGAAGTACGTGGCCTCCCGTGGCCGCCCCGACCTGTCGTGGCAGGGTTCCACGCAGCTCGGCCCGGACCTGGCGAGGGCGGTACGCGAGGTGCGGGACCGGCACGAGAACGTGAAGGTCGTCGGGAGCTTGAACCTGGTGCAGACGCTGCTACGGGAGAGGCTCTTCGACCGCATCGACCTCTGGGTGCACCCGATCGTGCTCGGCGTGGGCAAGAAGGTGTTCGACGGCGGCGCGGTGCCCGCCAACGTCACCCTCCTCGAACCGCCGGTGGCCAACTCGAAGGGCACCGTCTACCTGCGTTACGGGCTCGCCGACGGCACGCCCGCGACGGGCGACATGGGCGCGCCGGACCGCGGCGTCTGACGCCGCGTCACGCCTCGGTCAGCCGGCTCTTCTGCACCTTGCCCATGGCGTTGCGGGGCAGCGCGTCGACCAGCCGCACCTGGCGGGGTCGCTTGTGCACGGACAACTGCCGAGCCACGAAGTCGATCAGCTCGGCCTCGCCCAGGCCGTCGCCCACCACGTACGCGGTGATCTGCTGGCCCAGGTCGGGGTGCGGGGTGCCGACGACGGCGGCCTCCCGCACGCCCGGGTGGGCCAGCAGCGCGTCCTCCACCTCGCCGGCGCCGATCCGGTAGCCGCCGCTCTTGATCAGGTCGGTGGCGGCCCGGCCGACGATCCGGTGCCAGCCGTCCGGCCCGACGGTGGCCACGTCGCCGGTGCGGAACCAGCCGTCCGCCGTGCGGGTGGCCGCGTCGGCGTCCGGCCGGTCGAGGTAGCCGTCGAAGAGCGTGTCGCCGCGCACCTGGAGCTCGCCCATGGCCGCGCCGTCGGCGGGCAGCGCGCTCCCACGTTCGTCGACCACCCGGGTGCGCACGCCGGGCAGCGGCACGCCGACCGTGCCCGGCCGCCGCGGCCCGTCGGCCCGGGCGCTCACCGTGATCAGGGTTTCGGTCATCCCGTACCGCTCGACCGGCCGATGGCCGGTCAGGTCCGCGAGCGCGGCGAAGACCGGCTCCGGCAGCGCGGCGCTGCCGGACACCAGCAGCCGGGCGCCGCGCAGCTCCCGCGCCGCCGCCGGCTCCGCGGCGATCCGCGACCAGATCGTGGGTACGCCGAAGTAGAGCGTGCCGCCCGCGGCCGCGTACCGGTCGGGGCGGGGCCGCCCGACGTGGTGCAGCCGGCTGCCGAGGCGCAGCGGGCCGAGCACCCCGAGGACGAGCCCGTGCACGTGGAACAGCGGCAGCCCGTGCGCGAGCAGGTCGTCGGGAGTCCAGGCCCAGGCGTCGGCGAGCCCGTCCAAACAGGCGGCGATCGCGCGGCGGGACAGCACCGCGCCCTTCGGCGCGCCCGTGGTGCCGCTGGTGTAGAGGATCAGCGCGGGGGCCGCCGGCTCCGGCTCCCGGTGGCGGGTGTCCGAGCGTCGGGCCAGGTCGACGGGCAGGGTGGTCGGGGTGGCGGCGCCGTCGGGGTCGTGCCGCCCGAGCAGCAGCTCGGCCCCGGAGTCGCGCAGGATGTGGTCGCGTTCCACCGGCCCGGCGTCCGGCGGCACCGGCACCACCGCCGCGCCGGCCAGCAGCCCGCCGACCACACCGACCACGGTCTCCAGGCTCGCGGTGGCGGACACCGCGACCCGGCGTACGCCACCCAGGTCGTCGGCGACCGCGGCGGCCGCCCGGCGCAGCTCGACCCAGGACAGCGACCGGTCGTCGACGCGGACCGCGTCGGGACGCTCGTCCGTGGACTCGTCCAGCCAGGTCAGCAGCGGCACGGCGCCCTCTCTCGGGTCGACCGGCGCCGACCTCGGACGTCCCGACCGTAGCGGCGTCGGCGAGCGGGCGGCCACCCCTACGGCGTGTCCGGCCCCTACCGCCCGGCGACGTGTTCCCGCCGGCGCGTCCGGCGCGGCCTCGGCTGACAGTTCGCGTTAGGGGGTGTCTAAGGGTTCTTCGGAATTGTGACCCCGATTACGTTCGAATTGCACAGGAGATCGCCGCCGGCCACCGGTGCAGGGCCATTCCTTCCGTTTCGGCGGAATGCGGCGGTGATCCGCTCGACAAATGCGTTCGGCAATTGCGCGCGCATGGCGAGGCTGAACGACGAGCGACGGAGGTCGTGTCATGACAGCTTCTATCAATCCCGCTCCGGCCGTCCGGGCCGGCTCCCTCGTCGACGGCGACGACCGGAGCGACTGGACGGCCCAGGTGGGTGCCGACGCCGCGGGCGTCGTCGAGGCGGTGCTGGAGGGCGGGCCGGCAATGCTGCCGGCCGAGCTGCGCAACCAGCGGGTGTCCACGGTCGAATCGAAGATCAAGGTTCGGTACTACGGGGGTTATGAGCACTTCGAGCGGGACCCGGCGGTCGCCCTCGACGGCGTGCCGGCGGTGTTCCGCTGGACCGGTCGTACCCGGATCGCGGAGTGAGGGAGAGGCGGTAGCGCGATGGGGGTCGGGGAACTGCGCGACGATGCGCACCTGGCGGTGACCGACGTGGCCACGGTGACCGCGTTCTACGCGGAGGTCTTCGAGGCCGAGCCGGTGCAGCGGGAATGCCTGCTGGACGGGCGGGTCGTGCACGCCGAACTGCTCGTCGGCGGGCACCGGCTGACGGTGAGCGAGTGGTCCGACCGCCCGGCCGAGAAGGGCGGGGACGTCCCGAGGTCGCTCACGCCGCCCGACCCGCACCTGCTCGTGCAGCGCGCGCTGGCCGCCGGCGCGACGCTGGAGGCGACGAACGGCGGCCCACCGGTGGGCGTGGTGCTGCGGGACCCGGCCGGCCTGCGCTGGGCGGTGCCCGGGGCTAACACGACCTAGTCCGCCGTCATCGACGGACGCCCCGCCGCCGGCGACGGCGGCGGGGCCGTCCTGGCCGGTGCGGCGACGCGACCGGCGAGAGGAACACGAACACATGTCGGGACCGCTGCGCGGGATGCTCATCGCCGACTTCTCCAGGATCCTCGCGGGGCCCTACGCCACCATGCTCCTGGCCGACCTCGGCGCGGACGTCGTCAAGGTGGAGGCGCCCGGCGGCGACGACACCCGCGACTGGCGGCCGCCCGTCCGCGACGGCGTGTCCACCTACTATCTCGCGGTCAACCGCAACAAGTGGTCGGTGGTGCTGGACCTCGCCGACGCCGACGACCTGGTGCTGGCCCACCGGCTCGCCGACCGGGCCGACGTGCTGATTCAGAACTTCCGCCCCGGTGCGCTGCGCCGCTACGCGCTCGACCACGACACGCTCACCGCCCGCAATCCGGCCCTGGTGTACGCGTCGATCAGCGGCTTCGGCGCCGCCGCCGGCGCCGACCTGCCCGGCTACGACCTGATGGTGCAGGCCGCCGCCGGCCTGATGAGCCTCACCGGGGACGCCGACGGCCCGCCGTACAAGGCCGGTGTGGCCGTCTTCGACGTCATCGCCGGGCTGCACACCGCGATCGGCGTCCTGGCCGCGCTGCACGACCGGGGCCGGACCGGCCGGGGGCAGCACGTCACCGTGGACCTGCTCTCGTCGGCCCTGTCCGGGCTGGTCAACCACGCCGCCGCGTACGTCGCCGGGGGAGTGGCGCCGCACCGCAGCGGCAACGCCCACCCGAGCATCACGCCGTACGAGCCGCTGCCCACCGCCGACGGCGAGCTGGTGGTGATCGCCGGCAACGACGCCCAGTTCCGTACCCTCTGCCTGGTCCTGGGTGTGCCGGAGCTGGCGGACGACCTCCGCTTCCGGCACAACGCCGACCGCACCGCGCACCGCGACGCCCTACGGCCGCTGCTGGTCGCGGCGCTGGCCCGGCGCGGCAGCGCCGACTGGTTCCGCGAGCTGCGCGCGGCGGGCGTGCCGTGCAGCCCGATCAACTCGGTCGCCGAGGGGGTGGCGCTGGCGCAGCGGCTCGGGCTCGACCCGGTGGTGACGGTCGGCGGGGTGCCGGGCGTCCGACATCCGATCGGCCTGTCGGCCAGCCCGCCCCGCTACGACCTGCCCCCGCCGGACCTGGACGAGCACGGCACCGAGTTGCGCGCCTGGCTCGCGGGGGAGTGAGACACGACGCGGTCCACCGGGCTCGCCTCAAGTCCACTCGATGTCGTGCCCACCCGGCCGCGGCGGGCGCAGGGGCGGAATCTGCGGCGGCCCGCGGGTAGCCTGCCCGGCATGATCGAGAGCGTGAAGGTCGCCGTCGTGGGCGTCGGGAACAATACCTCGGCGCTGGTGCAGGGCATCGACCTGCACCGGCGGACGGGGAGCCTGACCGGCGTCCGCCATTCCGAGGTCGCCGGGCTGGGCGTGGACGCGGTCGAGGTCGTCGCGGCGTTCGCCACCTCGCCGGTCCGCGTGGGCCGGGACCTGCACGAGGCGATCTTCCTGCCACCCAACAACTTCCCCCGCCTGGGCGCGGACCTGGCACCGTCCGGTGTGCTCGTCCAGCGTGGCCTCGTCGACTCGACGGAGGTCCACCGGGTGGCCGACGCGCTGACCGGCGCCGAGGTCCTGCTCTACTCCGCGCCGAGCGGCCGGCCGGACACCGCACGCGCCTACGCCGAGGCGGCGCTCCTGGCCGGGGTGGGTTTCGTCAACACCACGTCCGACCCGATCGCCCGGGACCCGGCACTGCTCGGCCGGTTCACCGAGGCCGGCCTGCCCCTGATCGGGGACGATCTGGCCAGTCAGTTCGGCACGTCCGTCGTCCACCACGCGCTGCTGCGCCTGCTGGCGGAGCGCGGCCTCACCCTGACCAGTTCCTACCAGGTCAACCTCGGCGGCACGGAGGACTTCCGCAACCTGGCCGAGCACCCGGACACGAAACACCGGTCCAAGTTGAACGCGCTGGGATCCGACCGGGTGCACCTGGCACCACTGGGCTACCTGCCGCACCTGGGATCGCGGAAGGTCGCGCACGTCAACATCGAGGCGCAGGGTGGGGGCGGGACGGCGGTCAGCCTGGACCTGCGGTTGACGGTGCACGACCCGAGCGGCGCGGCCGGGGTGAACATCGACCTCGTCCGGATGGCCGCGGTGGCCCTGCGCGCGGGCCGAGGTGGGCACCTTCCCGAGGCGGAGTCCCTGCTGAAGTCGCCTCCGGGTCCGGCGGTCTGAACGTGATCGCGCCCGCTCCGAACGCCTCGGTCAGAGCGTCTCGACGAGCCGGAACCGCTCCAGCACGGCCGGCGTGTCGTCGTCGATCGTGAACGCCGGGTCGCCGAGCCAGCCACGGTAGTCCGCGCCGTGCCAGTAGTTCTCGTGGCCGGCACGCCAGTCGGCCATCGACGCGTAGCCCTCGCCCTCGTCGCGGGCGTGGTCGAGGTCCACGTCGCCGATCCGGGCGACGCGGACCTCGACCAGCTCGATCACGGCCACCGGCCGGCCGGCGGAGTCGATCACCGCGAAGCGGGTGCCGACCTCCGGCATGGCCTCGCCCTCGATCTCAAGATCTTGGAGCAGGCCGGTGGTGCTGGTCTTCGTCCCGTCGAGCACGGCGGCGACCAGTTGGTCGCGCAGCGGCCCGGGGAAGGCGAACTCGTAGGTCGGCAGCTCGGGGACGGTCACGGCAGGCAGCGTAGCCGCGCCGCGGGTCAGCGGCGACGTAGTTTCGGGTCGAGCAGGGCGGGCGGGGTGTCGTTCTTCTCGTCCGGCGCCAGGTCGACGCCGGGGGCGACGATCGCGTCGATCGCGTCGAGCACGTCCCCGGTGAGCACGGTGTCCGCGGCGGCGAGCTGCGCGCACAGGTGCTCCGGTGTCCGAGGGCCGATGATCGCGCCGGTCACCGCCGGGTGCGCGGTGACGAAGCCGAGCGCGAGCTGGATCAGTGTGAGCCCGGCGGAGTCGGCGACCGCAGCCAGCTGCTCCACGGCGTCCATCCGGGCCCGGTTGGCCGGGACGGTGGTGTCGAAGCGCTGCGGCATGAACGCCGACCGGTGGGTGGCGATCTCGCGGCCGGCCCGGATCGCGCCGGAGAGCCAGCCGGACGCCAGCGGGCTCCAGGCCAGCACGCCGAGCCCGTGGCGCTCGGTCACCGGCAGCACGTGCGACTCGACGCCACGTTGCAGGATCGAGTAGCTGGGCTGCTCGGTGACGTACCGACCGAGATGGTGTTCGCGGGCCGTCCACTGCGCCTCGACCAGCCGGTGGGCGGGATAGGTGGAGGTGCCGAAGTAGCGGATCTTGCCGGCGCGGCGCAGGTCGGTCAGCGCCGACAGGGTCTCCTCGTCGCTGGTGGCCGGGTCCCAGCGGTGGATCTGGTAGAGGTCGACGTGGTCCACCCCGAGCCGGCGCAGGCTCTGCTCCAGCGCGGTGACCAGCCAGCGCCGTGAGCCGCCCCGCTGGTTGCGGTCCTCGCCCATGGGCAGGGCGGCCTTGGTCGCCAGCACCACGTCGTCCCGGCGGCCGGCGAGGGCCTTGCCGACCATCTCCTCGGAGACGCCGTTGCCGTACACGTCGGCGGTGTCGATCAGATTGATCCCGGCGTCGAGGGCGGTGTCGACGAGCGCGGTCGCCTCGTCCTGGGTGATGTGCCCGATCGGGCCGAAGTTCATGGCGCCGAGCGCCAGCGTGCTGACCTGCACGCCGGTGTGGCCGAGAGTGCGGTACCGCATGGTGTTCCTTTCGGCGGCCGCAGTGGGCGGCCCTGAGTGGGTGACGGGTCGTCCCGGCTGGCACCATGGCTAGACGGAACGTTGCTCCGGTAACTATACGGAACACGGTTCCGTTTGCCCACACGTACTCAGGGAGAGGACGGACGGTGTGAGCGACACCACCGGGCAGGCCCGCCGGCGGGCCGACGCCCGACGCAACGAGAAGGCGCTGCTCGATGCCGCCGCGGCGGTGTTCGTCGCGTCCGGCGTCGAGGCCCCGGTACGCGACATCGCCGCCGCGGCCGGCGTCGGCGTGGGCACGGTCTACCGCCACTTCCCGAACCGGGCGGACCTGGTGGTGGCCGTCTATCGGCACCAGGTCGAGGCGTGCGCCGAGGCCGGCGCCGGCTGCCTGGCCGCGTCGACCACCGCGTACGCCGCGTTGACCGGGTGGATCGACCAGTTCGTCGAGCTGCTGGCCACCAAGCACGGGTTGGCCGCCGCGCTCCGCGCGGACAGCGCCCAGTTCGACGCGCTGCACGCCTACTTCGTCGATCGCCTCGTGCCGGTCTGCGCCGAACTGCTCGACGCCGCTCGGGCCGCCGGTGAGATCCGGGTGGACGTGGACGCCTACCAACTGCTGCGCGCCGTGGGCAACCTCTGCATCGGCGCGGACACCGACCCCCGCTACGACGCGCGCCGGCTCGTCGGCCTGCTCCTCGCCGGCCTGCGGGCGCGCGGCTGACCATCCCGGTCGGCGGGCGCCTCAGCCCGGTGTCGGCAACCGCCGCCCGCGCCGGTCCCGGCCGTCCCGCCACCGTCGGGTCCGCGCCATGCCGGGGCGGCGGCCTGCGTACGCTGGCCCGGTACGCCGCCTCGACCGTGGAGAACACGATGCACACCCGCACCGCTCGACCCGCCGACGTGCCCGCCCTGGTCGACCTGATCCAGTCGGCCTACCGGGGGGACCGCGCCCGGGCCGGCTGGACCCACGAGGCGGACCTGCTCGACGGGCAGCGCACCGACCCGGAGATGGTGGCCGCGGCGGTGACCGGCCCGGGGGGCGTGGTGCTGGTGGCCGAGCGCGACGGTGGGCTCATCGCCTGCTGCCAGGTGGAGCGGCGCGACGACCACGCCTACTTCGGCATGTTCGCGGTCGACCCGCGGCACCAGGGCGGCGGGCTGGGCCGGGAGTTGCTGGCCGAGGCCGAGCGGTACGCCCGCGAGAGCTGGCACGCCGGCGAGCTGCGGATGACCGTGATCGTCCAGCGCGACGACCTGATCGCCTGGTACGAGCGGCGCGGCTACGTGCGTACCGGCGAGCTGAGCCCGTTCCCGTACGGCGACGAGCGTTTCGGCGTGCCACGCCGCCCGGACCTGGCGTTCGAGACGCTGCGCAAAAAGCTGGGCTGACTCAGGCCCGGACGCCCGCGCCGCCGTCCGGCGTCGCGGCTGTCGACTCCGCCGCCTCACCGTCGGGCGCGGTCGGTGACGTCGTCGGCGGATCGGGGTCGGTCGTTTCGGTCGGGTCCGCGGTCGGCCGGGGCGGTGTCGCCGACTCCGACGGTTCGGCGGACTTCGACGGGCTGCTGGACGGCGACGGCGTGGCCGACCGCGACGGGTCGGCGCCGCTCGGCGAGCCGGACGGCCGGGGACCGGCCGTGGGTGGGTCGGAGTCGCGTCCCGGCGCGCCGCCGGCCGGCGGTCCCTCGTCCCGTACCGGCTCGGTGGGCGGGGGCGCCCAGGGTCGGTCCGGGCCGGTCGCGGAGCGGGAGTCTCCGATGGTGACGACGGTGGATCGCCGGCACGGCACGCCGCCGATCGCGAACGAGTCGGCGACGGTCCCGCCGCGATCGCTCCAGGTGCCCCGCAGCGGAAGCCGCGTCGTGCCGGCCGGGTCCACCGCCACCGGCAGACGCACCTGGCGGCCCGACTGCCAACGGTCGAGCGGCGCGGTGAGCTGTTGACCGGGCGGGAGTCGGAAGGACAACACCGGCTCGCCGGCCGGTCGCGGCCCGGTGACTTCGACGCTGACGTCGGCGCCGAACGTGCCGTCCGTCGCCCGGTCGGCGGACCAGGCGACGGCGCAACCGAACGGCGCGGCGGACGGCGGCTCCGTCGCTCCCTCGGCGGCGTCGCCGGTCGAGGAGAGCCCGGGCAGTTGGGCGGCGAGCACCGCGCCCGCCAGCACGACCGGCAGGCCGCCCACCAGCAGCGCCCGGCGACGTCGTGCGCGCGCGGACCCGGTGACCACCGTCGGCGGGAAAGCCGGGGGGCCGGCGACGGCGGGCCGCATCCGCGCCGGCGGGATCGCGACGGTCCCGCCGAGCCGGTGGGCCACCTCCTCGGCCGTCGGCCGGTCCTCGACCTCGGGCGCCAGGCAGGCGCGACGCAACTCGTCGACCGCCTCCGGCACGCCGTCGACCGGGAGCACGGCCAGGTGGTCCTGGCGCTCGGGCTGGTCGGGGCGCACCGGCGGGCGTCCGGTCAGGCACTCGGTGAGCAGTAGGCCGAGGGCGTAGACGTCGCTGGCCGGCACCGCGACCCCGCCGAGCAGTTGCTCCGGCGCCATGTAGCGGGGCGTCCCGCGGATCTCGCCCCGGCCGTTGACGGTGTCGGCGCCGACCGCGAGCGCGATACCGAGATCCACCAGCTTCGGCCCGGCGGGCGGGAGTAGCACGTTGCCCGGCTTGAGGTCGCGGTGCACCAGCCCGGCGGCGTGCACGGCGGCGACCCCGGCCGCGATCTCCGCGCAGATTCGGACCGCCTGCGACCAGTCCAGCGCCCCGTCGCGGCGCAGCGCGTCGGCGAGCGTCTCGCCCTCGACGTACTCCAGCACCAGGTACGGCAGCCGGCGCAACCCGGCGACTCGGGCCTCGCCGTAGTCGTAGACCATGGCCACGTTCGGATGGTTCAGCCGAGCGGCCGCCCGTGCCTCTTCCCGCACCGCGGCCCGCCACCAGCGGTCGTCGGCGGCGTCGGAGTCGAGCAGCTTCACCGCGACGGTCCGGCCGAGCAGTTCGTCGACGGCGCGCCACACGGTCGCCGTTCCGCCCCGACCGATCTGATCGACCAGCCGGTAACGCCCCGCCAGAACCCGCACGCTCACCCCCCCCCGGACGGTCTCGTGGCCGCATCGGTCCCTGCCCCCGGGACCACCGCGGCGACCGGCCCGGGTTGCGGGCAGTGCTACCCCGCACACGGTAGCGGGAAACGGAGGCGCGCCGCATCCCCCCGGCGGGTGGGTCAGCCCGGGGGATGCGGGCGCGCGACCAGCGTGACCAGCTTCTTGGGGGCGAGCACGCAGTAGCTCTCGGTCAGCAGCTCGGCGACCTCGGCCCAGTCGGTCTCGTCGTCGAGCGCCAGGCCGACCACGTCGGGGCCCCAGTCCGGCTTGAAGAACGGCGGGCCGGCGGCGACCAGCCCGGCGATCTCGTCGCCGGGGGAGCGGAACGTCAGCACGCAGATCGGCTCGTCGGTCCCCGCGGCGCGCGCGTAGGCCGCCTGGTGGTCGGGGTCGACGGTGCACACGTGGGCGAACGTGCGCTTTCGGATCCGCCAGCGGGTGCCCACCCAGGCCGGCTCCTCGTAGGTCTCGGGCAGGCCGAGGCAGACCGGTCGCAGCCGGTCGAGGTAGGGCTGTGGGACGTCTCCGGGCCCGGTCATGCGCGCAGGTTAACCGCCCCCACCGACAACCTCCGCCGGCCGGCGCGGCGGCCTTGCCGCCACCGGCGCGGACGTCGATTGTCGTACCCGGGGAGTACGACAGCGATGAGTTTCGGCGCGGCGCACGGTCGGACCTGGTGAACGGTCGAACGGAAGGACGAGACGTGACATCAACACGAGTACTTGTCGGCACGCGCAAGGGCGCGTTCATCCTGACGTCGGACGGCCGGCGCGCCGACTGGACGGTCGACGGGCCGCACTTCGGCGGCTGGGAGGTCTACCACCTGACCGGCTCCCCGGTCGAGCCGGACCGGCTCTACGCGTCGCAGTCCGGTGGCTGGTTCGGGCAGCTCATCCAGCGCTCGGACGACGGCGGCAAGAACTGGACGACGGTGGGCAACGACTTCGCCTACACCGGCGAGGTCGGCGAGCACCTCTGGTACGACGGCACCCCCCGGCCGTGGGAGTTCAAGCGGATCTGGCACCTGGAGCCGTCCCGGCACGACGTGGACACGGTCTACGCCGGCGGGGAGGACGCCGCCCTCTACCTCTCCACCGACGGCGGCCAGAAGTGGTCCGAGCTGACCGCGTTGCGCCAGCACCCGACCGGCCCGAGCTGGCAGCCCGGCGCCGGCGGGATGTGCCTGCACACGATCATCCTGGACCCGGCGGACCGTGACCGGATCTACGTGGCGATCTCGGCGGCGGGCGCGTTCCGCAGCGACGACGGCGGCGCGAGCTGGCTGCCGATTAACAAAGGGCTGCGCTCGGGGGAGATCCCCGACCAGGATTCCGAGGTCGGGCACTGCGTGCACCGCCTGGCCCAGCACCCGTCCCGGCCCGACACGCTGTTCATGCAGAAGCACTGGGACGTGATGCGCACCGACGACGCGGGCGCGAACTGGCGTGAGGTCAGCGGCAACCTGCCCACCGACTTCGGTTTCCCGATCGCGGTGCACGCGCACGAGCCGGAGACGATCTACGTGGTGCCGATCACCAGCGACTCGCTGCACTATCCGCCGGACGGCAAGCTCCGCGTCTACCGCAGCCGCACCGGCGGCGAGCAGTGGGAGCCGCTGACCAACGGGCTGCCGCAGGAACACTGCTACGTCAACGTGCTGCGTGACGCGATGGCCGTCGACACGCACGAGGAGTGCGGGATCTACTTCGGCACCACCGGCGGGCAGGTCTACCACTCGGCGGACGGCGGCGACAGCTGGGCGCCGATCGTGCGCGACCTGCCGGCGGTGCTGTCGGTCGAGGTCCAGGTGCTGCCGTGATCCGGGTCGTGCTGCCAGCGCACCTGAAGAACCTGGCGCACGTCAGCGGCGAGGTCCGCGTCGAGGTCGCCGGGCCGCCCACCCAGCGTGAGGTGCTCGACGCGCTGGAGACCGCGTACCCGATGCTGCTGGGCACGATCCGCGACCGGCACAGCGGCGAGCGCCGCCCGTTCGTCCGCTTCTACGCCTGCGAGCTGGACCTGTCGAACGAGTCGCCGGATTCGCCGCTGCCCGAGGAGGTGGTCACCGGCAAGGAGCCGCTCATCGTGCTCGGCGCGATGGCCGGCGGCTGACCGCCGGGGGGAACCGGGGCGGCGTCGGCCACGTCTGACGCTTCATGACTGGTGGCAGAGCCCGGACCGTCGGATGGGCAGCGGTCGCCGTGTTGACCCTGGCCGGCTGCACCACGCACGCACCCGCCGCGCCGCCGCCCCACGATCGGGGCGTGCCGGCCGGCGGTCTGCGGCTGGTCGCGTTCGACTCCTGCGACGAGGCGCTGCGGCAGCTCAGGTCCGCCGCGAAGGCGGCCGTGGGTCCGTGGGGCCTCGGCGCGGACGCCGGGATCCTGCCGTACGCGGCGGCCGAGCGGGCCGGTGCGGTCGGCGGGGCGGTGAAGGACGCGGCGGGCGCGCCGTCGGCGGGCTTCTCCGGCACCACGGTGCACGAGGCCGGGGTGGACGAGCCGGACCTGGTGAAGACCGACGGCCGGCGGATCGTCACGGTCTCCCGCGGCACGCTGTCCGTGGTGGACCCGGCGAGCCGTCGGCTGACCGGCCGGCTGGCGCTCGACCCGACTACCGAACAGCAGCGGTACGCCGGTGGCGAGGCCAACCTGCTGCTGCACGGCGACCGGGCGCTGGTGTTGCTGCCCGACCGGTGGGTCACCGCGCCGGTCGCGGCGAAGCGCCGCCCGGCGCCGGGCTCCCCGCGGGCCCGGCTGGTGCTGGTCGACCTGGCCGGCGCGCCGAGGATCGTCGGCGACTACCAGGTCGACGGGCGCCTCGTCGACGCCCGGCAGGTCGGCGCGACCACCCGGGTGGTGGTCCGTTCCGCGCCGCGGATGGTGTTCCCGCAGCCGGCGAAGGGCACGGACGCGCAGCGGACCGCCGCCAACCGGGCGGTGATCGACAAGGCGACGCTCGACGACTGGCTGCCCCGCTACCAGGTCCGCGAGGGTGGCCGTATCGCCTCCGGGCGGGTCGGTTGCGACCGGCTCAGCCGGCCGGCCGGGTTCTCCGGCGCGTCGCTGGTCACCGTGCTCAGCTTCGACCTCGGCGCGGCTGCTCTCGGCACGGGTGACCCGGTGACCGTGGCAGCCGACGGGGACACCGTCTACAGCAGCGGCCCGCGGCTCTACCTCACCAACGACAACCGCTGGCGGCTTCCGCTCCGGCCGGCGACCCGGGCGGACGACTCCACCGAGATCTACCAGTTCGACGTCGGTGCGGGCACGCCGCGCTACGTCGCCGCCGGTAGGGTGCCGGGCCGGCTGATCAACCAGTACGCGCTGTCGGAGTGGGACGGTCACCTGCGGGTGGCCACCACCACGGGCGGCGACCGGTGGGGCAGCGGCGACGACTCCGTCTCGGGCGTGCACGTGCTGCGGACCGACGGCGCGCGGCTCACCGAGGTCGGCAAGGTCACCGGTCTGGGCAAGGGGGAGCGGATCTACGCGGTGCGGTTCCTCGGCCCCACCGGCTTCGTGGTGACGTTCCGGCAGACCGACCCGCTCTACACGCTGGACCTGCGGGATCCGGCCGCGCCCCGGCTGACCGGCGAGTTGAAGGTCAACGGCTACTCGTCGTACCTGCATCCGGCCGGCGACGGTCGGCTGCTCGGGGTGGGGCAGGAGGCGACCGACCGGGGGCGGATCCAGGGCCTGCAGGTGTCCTTGTTCGACGTCGCCGACCCGGCCCGACCGACCCGGGTCGCCCAGCACCACGTCGCGCAGGGCTGGTCCGATGCGGAGTTCGACCCGCACGCGTTCCTCTGGTGGTCACCGGCGCAGCTGGTGGTGCTCCCGGTGATGCGGCCGGGGGTGGTCACCGACCGGGCCGGCGGCGAGGGCGCCCGGGGCGCGCCCGGCGCCGAGGTGCTGGCGTTGCGCGTGGGCGCGGGCGGGTTCTCCGTGGCCGGCCGGATCGCGCATCCGCCGTCTTTGGCCGACGGCGCGGAGTGGAGCATGCGGATCCGCCGGTCGCTGGTGGTGGGCGACGTGCTCTGGACGGTCTCCGACGCCGGTCTGAAGGCCACCGCTCTGACCGGCCTGACCACGCTGGCCTGGGTGCCGACGACCTGACCCGCCCGGTCACCGACCCGCCGGGGCGGGTCGGGTCGCCGGTTCGGCGATGTGGCGGTATCCCGGCGGAGTGGACCCAACGACTTCCCCGAGCGCGTCGACCACCAGTCGAACGGGTGTTCCCGCGGCGCCAACCCGGCGGTCACCGACGCGAAGTGGCACCACGTGCGGGTGGTGCACCTGCCCGCCACCGGCGAGATCGCCGTCCACGTCGACGGTCACCAGGATCCGTTGATGACCGCGAAGGACACCACGTTCATCTCGGGTCGGGTGGGCTTCGGCTCGGTCGACAACGTCGGGCGTACCCGGACCTTCACGGTGACCGGCGAGCCGGCCCGAGGGACACGCCGGGCCGGGGCGGTGGCCGGACGGCCACCGCCCCGGTCGCGCTCAGCCGATCGAGCAGGGGGCGCCGTTGAGACTGAACGACGCCGGCTTGCCGGTGTTGCCGGTGTGCGTCGCCCGGAAGCCGATGTCGATCGAGCCGCCCGCGCCGATGGTCGCGTTGTAGGAGACGTTGCGCGCGGTCACCGCGCCGCTCGTCGGCGCGTACGTGGCGTTCCAGCCGCCGGTGATGGTCTGTCCGCCGGGCAGGGTGAACGCCAGGGCCCAGCCGTTGACGGCCGAGCCGCCGGTGTTGGTGATCGTGACCGCGGTGGTGAGACCGATGTTCCACGCGTTGACCGTGTAGGCGACCCGGCATCCGCCGCCCGTGGGTGGCGGCGTGGTCGGCGGCGGAGTCGTCGGTGGCGTGGTGGTGGGCGGCGGGGTGCCGTCGCTGATACTGCCGGGCACCGAGCGCAGCGCGTTGTACCAGGCCGCGGCCATCTTGTTGTAGCCGCCGGCGTTGGGATGCACCCCGTCGGCCAGGTCGCTGAGGGTGAGTGCCGCGTACATGTCCACCAGGTGCACCCGCCGCCCGGCGTCGGCCCGGCTCTTCACGATGCCGGGGATCGCGGCGTTGTACGCGCGGACCTGGCTGTCCGCGCCGGACTTGGGGACGATCGTCGAGACGAAGACCTCGGTGGTGGGCGACGTCGTGGTGATGCGGTCGATCAGCGTGGCCAGCCGGGACGGCGCGCCGCTGGTGTCGCCGTACATGTCGTTGGTGCCGATGTGCAACAGGACGGTGCGAGGGTTCGTCGCCCGCAGCCAGGTGACCACGTTGGCGTCGACCTGGGCGATGGTCCACCCGGAGTGACCCTCGTGGTCGTGATCGCCCAGGCTGCTCGGGCCGTTGAACTGCGAGCCGACGAAGTCGATCCGGTAGTTGTCCGCGGCCAGCCTCCGCCACAGCTCGATCCGGTAGCCGCCGGGGACGTTGAAACCGTCGGTGATGGAGTCGCCGAGCGGCATCACCCGCACGCCGCCGTTGGACTCGGCGCTGGCCGGGCCGGTGGCGAGGGTCGCCGCGGCGACGAGGACCGCCATGGCGGCCGTCGCGGCGCTCAACAGTCGAAATCTTCGGATCATCGGTGCCTCCGGGTGGTGGACCCCCCGCGTCGCCACGACCACCTCGGCGCACGACACGGTGGGTGAGGGGGTGATCGGCCGGGACCCGGACACCGGCGGTGGCGAGAGCCTGCCCTCGGCACTCGCTCACTCCACGCTACGGACGCTTCGATATCGTTGTCAATCAATGATCGGATGACGCCGACGAGGAGGTCGATGGCGTCGGCGGTCCGCGTTGCGCAGGATCGCCAGGCGCGTACGCGACCGCGGCGGCTGACGCGCGCCGCGCCGGCCGCGCGCGTGGTAAGCAGGTCGAGGACCGCGCACGCGACGAGAGGACCGGCCCATGCCGACGTTCATCACCATCGGGTACGGCGACCAGGAGGGCTACGACCGCACCGATCCCGCGGTGCGCGACTCCGCCCACGCGCACGACGAACGGCTGCGGGCGGCCGGCGTGCAAATGGGCGTGGCCGGGTCACCGGCGCAGGTGCGCAACCCCGACGGCGCGGGCGTCGAGGTGCGGGAGGGCGCGTTCCTGACCTCGGGGCTTCCGATCGGCGGGTTCGCCGTCATCGAGGCGGCGTCGATGGAGGAGGCGATCGCCCTGGTGGCGGGCACGCCGTGCGCTGTCGCGCACGGCGTGGTCGAGGTGTGGCCGCTGCGCGAGACACCCTGAGCCGACCGTGCCCGCACGATCGACGTGACGGGCGGTGCCGGCTTGACCCTCGACCCGGTGCAGGGCTCACCCTGCACGGATGACGTCCGGAGAGAGTGGCACCCGAGAAGATCGTCCGACGACCGACCTGGCGCGGCTGCGGCCGGTGGTGCGGGCGAGTTGGACAGCGGACACCTGCGATCCGCACGACCTGCCGCACTGGCACCCCGGCAACCCGGCCCGTGGACAGTGCGGAGTCACCGCACTCGTCGTCCAGGACCTCCTCGGCGGCGACCTCGTCCTCGGCGAGGTCTTCGTCGGCGACACGAAGGTCGGCTACCACTACTGGAACCGGCTGCCCGACGGCGACGAGGTGGACCTCACGGCGGACCAGTTCCACCCCGGGGAGGTCGTGGTCGGCGCCGAGGTGCGGCGACGCCCCCCGGGTGCTCCCCGGCGGGGCCGGCAGCAGTACGAACTATTGCGGCGGCGCGTCCTCGCCGCCCTGCCCGACGATCCGGCACCGCCCGCCGGCGACCGTCCGGCCGACCCGGTTTCGTCTTCCGTTGCCCTGGGCAATCAGCCAGTCGACGACAACCACCCCGTGGAAGGGCGACCATCATGCACGTCGGCGGCATCATCTCCGGCATCATCATCGGTCTGATCATCGGCGCCCTGGGCCGCCTGGTCGTGCCGGGCAAGCAGAACATCCCGATCTGGCTCACCCTGGTCATCGGCGTGGTGGCGGCCCTGCTGGGCACGGCCGTCGCCGGCGCGCTGGACGTGGCCGACACCAGCGGCATCGACTGGATCGAGTTGCTGATCCAGGTCGTCTTCGCCGCCATCGGGGTGGCCATCGTCGCCGGCACCTACGGCCGCCGACGCATCTGACCCCGAACTGACGCCACCCCGACCGTGCGCGACGACCCGTCACAGCGGTGACGGGTCGTCGCGCAGCCGGCTGTAGAGCCAGCCGTCGCGCCCGGCGCCGGCCCGGGACTCGCCGGCCCGCACGACTCCCTCGAGCTGGAAGCCGGCCTTCTCCAGCGAGCGCTGCTCCGCGGCGCTCTCGGCGTGGGCGCCGCCCTGGATGTGCTGCGCCGGAGAGTGGCTGAACAGGTAGTCGCAGAGCAACGCCCGGACCCGCCAGCCGATGCCCCGCCCGCCGGAGTCAGACGGCGAACGGGCCGCCGGGGCCGAACGCCAGCGCCGCGAAGCGCTCGCCGATCCGGCGGTCCGCGACCGGGTCGGGGTGCAGTTGGTCGGGCAGCGGCAGCTCGGCGAAGTCCGCCTCGCCGTAGAGTCGCAGCCCGTCCAGGTAGTGCAGGTTCGGGTCCTCGGCGGCCCGCTGCGACACGATCCGGGCCAGCTCGGCGCGGATGACCCGCAGGGTGAGCTTGCCGGCGGCCTGTTCGGCCGGGTCGCCGGTGGCGACGAACCGCAGCGCGCCGGTGCTGAAGTCGGCCGCGCCCGGTCCGGGCGTGTCCTCCTGGATGGGGCACAGGATCGAGGAGACGACGAGCAGCGGGGTGTCCGGGTGGCCGTCGCGCAGCGTGTCGAGGAAGCCGTGCACGGCCGGGGTGAACGCGCGCAGCCGCATCGCGTCGCTGTTGACCAGGTTGATGCCGATCTTCACGCTGATCAGGTCCGCCGGGGTGTCCCGCATGGCCCGGGCGGTGAACGGGTCGAGCAGCGCGCTGCCGCTGAAGCCGAGGTTGACCAGCTCCACGCCGGCGAGTCCGGCGGCGATCGCCGGCCAGGTGCCGGTGGGGCTCTCCGCGTCGGAGCCGTGACTGATCGAGCTGCCGTGGTGCAGCCACACCCGCCGGCCCCGGTCGCCGACCGGCTCGACCGGCGCGTCGGTGCGCAACGCCACCAGCTCGGTGATCTCCCGCTGCGGCAGCCAGATCTCCACCTCCTTGTCGGCGGCGGGCAGATCGACGAAGCGCACCACGGCGACCGGACCGGCGTCGACGGTGGTGGTGCCGGTGGTGAGGTCGATGGTGAGCACCCTGCCGCCGTCGGCGGTGGCCTGGCCGCCCAGCCGCCCGTCGACGAGCAGGTCGTAGCGGCCGTCCGGGCGCGGCGGGGCGCCCTGGTAGACCATCTTGGTGGGCAGCACGTCCAGCTCGACGACGGTGGCGCGGGTGCGGAACACCAGGCGCACGCCGGACGGCATCGTCTCGGCCATCGTCACCTGCGGGTCGGTGTTCTGGGCCCGCGCCCGGGCGGGTAGCCGGTGCGGCAGCACACCCTGGGCGGTGCGTTCCAGGTCGAGCGCGCCGCGCAGCAGGGCGGCGGTGATCGGCGTGGTGATCGAGGGGTGCGCGGATGTCATGATCCGATCCTGCCCAACGGTGATCAGGAGGGCCACCCGTTTCGTCCGACAGGCCGGACTCGTGCGGCCGGCCTCGCGCAGCCAGCGGTCCGGTTCGGCACGCCCACCACCTTGCCGCCCAGCGAGGTGTCGTCGAAGCGGCCCTCGCCGGTGAGCGCCAGATCTGCCCCGGCGAGCCCGCATCAGTCCGCCAGCACCAGCTCGACGTAGCGCTCGGCCATGGTGGCGAGAACCTGGTCCGGGTCGGTCGCCCACACCTCGGCGTTGAAGATCTCCACCTCGGTGTCCCCGGTGTAGCCGGCCGCCTGCACGGCGCGGCGCAGCGGCGGGAAGTCGATGTGCCCGTCGCCCATCATGCCGCGCCCGAGCAGCACGTCGGCCGGGAGCGGGGTGAGGAAGTCGCAGACCTGGAAGCTGGCGATCCGTGGCCCGGCCCGGGCGATCTGCCGCCACACGTCCGGGTCCCACCACACGTGGAACGTGTCCACCACGACGCCGACCTGCTCGGTCGGGAACGCCTCGGCCAGGTCGAGGGCCTGCCCGAGTGTGGACAGCACCGCCCGGTCGGCGCAGTACATCGGGTGCAGCGGCTCCAGCGCCAGGCGCACCCCGCGTTCGCCCGCGTACGGGGCCAGCTCGGCGAGCACGTCGGCGACGCGCTGCCGCGCGCCGCGCAGGTCGCGAGAGCCGGGTGGCAGCCCGCCGACGACCAGCACGAGGCAGTCGGTGCCCAGCCCGGCGGCCTCGTCGATGGCGCGGCGGTTGTCGGCCAGCGCCTCGGTGCGTGCGCGCTCGCCGTCGGCGGTGAGGAACCCGCCCCGGCACAGCGACGACACCCGCAGCCCGGCGTCGGCGACGAGTTTCGCGGCGACCGGTACGCCGATCTCGGCGACCGGTTCGCGCCACAGCCCGATCGCGCCGATGCCGGCGCGTACGCAGCCGTCGACCGCCTCCCGGACCGACCAGCGCTCGGTGGTGCGCTGGTTGAGCGACAGTTTCGCCAGCCGCGGGTCGGCGGTCATCCGGTCACCCCCGCCACGGCCAGGTATCCGCGCATCCGGGCGGCGGCCAGCTCCGGGTCGAGCAGCAGCCCGGCTGCGTCGGCCAGCCGGAACGCCTCGACCAGGTGCGGGACGCCGCGCCCGCCGTGCAGGCCACCGACCATGGTGAAGCCGGGTTGCCGGCCGTTGAGCCAGGCCAGGAACGCGATGCCGGTCTTGTAGTAGCGGGTGGGTGGGGCGAAGACGTGCCGGGACAGCGGCACGGTCGGGTCGAGGATGGCCCGGAAGCCGGCCGGGTCGCCGGCGTCGAGCCGTTGCAGCGCCGCCGACGCGGCCGGGGCGATCGCCGCGAACGCGCCGAGCAGGGCGTGGCTGGACCGTTCGCCGTCGCCGGCGATCAGCTCGGGGTAGTGGTAGTCGTCGCCGGTGTAGACCTTCACGGTGGGCGGCAGCAACTCGCGCAGCCGCACCTCCCGGCCGGCGTCGAGCAGCGACACCTTCACCCCGTCGATCACGTCGGCGTGCGCGTGCACCAGCGCGACGAACGTCGTGGTGGCGTCGTCCAGGTCGGTGGAGCCCCAGTAACCGGTCAGCGCCGGGTCGAACATGTCGCCGAGCCAGTGCAGCACCACCGGCGCGCCGGTCGAGCCCAGCACCCGCCGGTAGACGCGCAGGTAGTCGTCGGGGCCGGTGGCGAGCGCGGCCAGGTGCCGGCTGGCCATCACCACCGCGACCGCGCCGCACTCCTGCACGAACGCGACCTGCTCGGCGTACGCGGCCACGACGTCGTCGAGTGAGTCGGGCACGCCGGTGAGCTGGTCGGTTGCCGCCCCGGCGACGATGCGCCCGCCGCAGGTGACCGCCTCGGCGGCGCTGCGCCGGATCAGCTCCCGGGTGGCCGCCCAGTCCAGCCCCATGCCGCGCTGCGCGGTGTCCATCGCCTCGGCCACCCCGAGCCCCCAGGACCAGAGGTCACGCCGCACCGCGAGCGTGGCGTCCCAGTCCAGCCGCGCCGGGGCGTCCGGCGCGTTGTCGGCGTACGGGTCGGCGACCACGTGCGCCGCCGCGTACGCGATCCGGCTGGTCGGCGGCGCGTCCGGCCGCTGCCAGCCGGCCGGCTCGCGCAGGCTCAGCGTCTCCGCACCGCCGCCGGCGGTGGGCAGGATGATCCGTACGCTCACCTGTCGATCTCCTCGATCTCGACCCGCCGGCCCTCGCGGGCGGACCGCAGGCCGGCCTCGGCGAGCTGCACGCCGCGCACGCCGGCCAGGAAGTCCCACGGGAACGGCTCGTCGTCGACGACGTGCCGCAGGAACGCCTCCCACTGCGCCTTGAACCCGTTGTCGTAGTCGGCGTTGTCCGGCACGCTCTGCCACTGCGCCCGGAACGGCTCGGTGACCGGCAGGTCGGGGTTCCACACCGGCAGCGGGGTGGTGCCGCGGTGCTGGATGCGGCAGTCGCGCAACCCGGCGACCGCGCTGCCGTGAACGCCGTCGACCTGGAACTCGACCAGCTCGTCCCGGTGGACGCGGACCGCCCAGGAGGAGTTGATCTGGGCGATGACGCCGCCGGTCAGCTCGAAGATGCCGTACACGGCGTCGTCGGCGGTCGCCTGGTAGGCGACGCCGTTCTCGTCGACGCGCTCGGGGATGTGCGTGGCGGTGACCGCGGTGACGGCGGTGACCCGGCCGAAGATCTGCTCCAGCACGTAGTGCCAGTGCGGGAACATGTCGACGGTGATGCCGCCGCCGTCCTCGGCGCGGTAGTTCCAGCTCGGCCGCTGCGCGTCCTGCCAGTCGCCCTCGAACACCCAGTAGCCGAACTCGCCGCGCACCGACAGGATCCGGCCGAAGAAGCCGCCGTCGACCAGCCGCTTGAGCTTTCGCAGGCCGGGCAGGAACAGCTTGTCCTGCACCACGCCGTTCTTGACGCCCCGGGCGGCGGCGAGCCGGGCCAGCTCCAGCGACCCGGCCAGGCTCGCGGCGAGCGGCTTCTCGGTGTAGACGTGCCGGCCGGCCTCGATCGCCGACCGGATCGCCTTCTCCCGCGCGGCGGTCACCTGCGCGTCGAAGTAGATCTGGTGGGCGTCGTCGGCGAGCGCCGCCTCCAGGTCGGTGGTGTACGAGGTCAGCCCGTGCCGGGCGGCGATCTCGGCGAGTCGGGCCTCGTTGCGGCCCACCAGGGTCAGCTCCGGCCAGATGCGGCTGCCGTCGCGGGCGGGCAGTCCGCCCTGCTCGCGGATCGCGAGCAGGGACCGGACGAGATGTTGCCGGTAGCCCATCCGTCCGGTCACGCCGTTGAGGATGATCCCGATAGACGTGCGGTCCACGTGTGTGTCCTTCCCAGTGCTCAGTCGGCGGACGTCGTCGCGCCCAGCAGGTCGCGGATGCGTCCCGTGGCGCGGGCGAAGACGGGGGTCTGGTCGGTGAGCACCTTCGCCCACCAGAGCACGAGGATGGCCGCGAGGACCGCGGCGGGCCGCCAGTCCGGGCGGGCTGGTCCGTCCGGGCTGCTCGATGGCGCTCTGCGCGGCCATGACCCTCCGTCATCCGCAGGCCCCCGACCCCGGTGGGGTCGGGGACTCGGCCCTGAATGCGCTTTCAGTAAGCGCTTTCAGGATGCTACGGTAACCACGCAGAAACAAGCCGGTCAAGACGTCCCGCAGGGGGAAACCGATGCAGCCACGGACGCACGTGACCCTGGAAGACGTGGCCAGAGCCGCCGACGTCTCGCTGGCCACGGCCTCCCGCGCGCTCAACGGCATGCGGGTCACCCCGCACCTGCGCGACCGTGTCCTCGCCGCCGCCGCCCAACTCGCCTACACCCCGAACGCGCACGCCCGCGCGCTGGCCGGCGCCTCGCACCGCACCGTCGGCGTCATCTGCCACGACGTCACCGACCCCTACTTCGCGGCCATCGCCGACGGCGTCATGCGCGTCGCCGGCGCCAACGACCTGCTGGTCATGCTCGCCAGCACGTTCCGCGACCCGGAACGCGAGATCGCGTACGTGTCGATGCTGCGCGCCGAACGCGCCCCGGCCATCCTGCTGGTCGGCTCCGGCTTCGAGGACGCCCGCTGGGAGCGGGCCATGGAGGCCGAGCTGAAGCCCTACCTCGACGGCGGCGGTCGGGTCGCCGTGGTCAGCCGGCACCGCAGCCTCAAGGTCGACAGCGTGCTCCCGGAGAACCGCGCCGGCGCCGCCGCAATGGCCCGCGCGCTGCTGGAACTCGGCCACCGCCGCTTCGCGGTGCTCGCCGGCCCCCGCGCGCTCACCACCGTCGCCGACCGCCTCGCCGGCTTCCGCGACGAACTGACCGCCGCCGGTGTCCCGCTCGACCCGGCAGCCGTCGTCGAGGGGCCGTTCACCCGCGACGGCGGCTACCAGGCGATGACCGAGCTGCTCGACCGGGGCCTCGACGCCACCTGCGTGTTCGCGCTGACCGACGTGATGGCCATCGGCGCGTACGCGGCGCTGCGCGACCGCGGGCTCTGCGTGCCCGGCGACGTCTCGGTCGCCGGCTTCGACGACATCCCGATCGTCCGCGACCTCACCCCGCCGCTGACCACCGTGGCGCTGCCGCTGCGCGAGATCGGCGAGAAGGTGATGGAGTTGGCGCTCACCGAGAACACCGGCAGCCGACGGCGGATCGTGCGCCTGACCGGCGAGGTCGTCGTCCGCGCCAGCACCGCCAAGGTGGGCTCGTGAAGCACGCTCGCCGGCCTCACCGTCGACCGCGTCGAGACGTCCGCTGTCGCGCTGCGGATGGCCCCCCGCCTGGCCGGCCTCGACGTCACCGCGTTCGAGCAGCCGCTGCCGGCCAACGACGTCGCCGGGCTGCGCCGGCCGCACGCCGGGGTGCGGCTTATGGGCTCCGGGCTCACCGACTCCGACCTCGGGTCGGCCGCCTCGCTGCACCTGTTCGCCGCCCACGGCATCGACACCCCGGTCGACCTCCCGGCCGGCAGTTCCTCACCTCGTCCCACGCCACCGGCGAGACGGTGCGGATCCACGACGGGCTCGCGACCGTGCCCACCGGCCCCGGTGTCGGCGTGGACGTGGACGAGTCGGTGGTGCGTGAGCCGGCCGTGGACGTGCTCGCCCGAGCCTGACCCGGCCCGGTAGGGTGCCGCCATGATCGAGGACGCGGCGTGCCGCTGACGAATCCGTGGCTGGCCGAGCCGACGCCGACGAGGAAGCTGGACCGGGAACGCCTCGAGGAACGCATCCTCAACCTGCTGTCCTCGCAGAACATGTGTGTCCTCGCGACCGCCGGGCCGGACGGGCCACTGGCCACCCCGGTGCGCTACTACCCGCTGGACTTCACGCTGATGTTCACGGCCGCGCCGCGCTCACCGAAGATGCGCAACATCGCCACCGACCCGCGGGTGTCCGTCGGCGTGTTCGCGCCGCTGGTCGGGTTGGCCAGCAGCCGCGGCGCCCAGGTGTTCGGCGCCGCGCGGGTGCTCGCCCCCGACCACCCGGACCACGCGCACCACTGGTCGGCGTTCCGCTGGCAGAACGAGCACGCCGAGCGGGGCCGGCCGCTGACCGAGCCGCCCCAGGAGACGCTCGTGCTCGTCGAGGCGGAGCGCGTCGTCTACACCGAACACTGGCTGCGCCGCGACGGCTACGCGCCGCGCCAGATCTGGCGTCGCTGACGCCGCCCGCATTCACGACCTGGCCACCCGTGCCCGATCATGGGCGAAGATCCACTCCCTCTCGCCGGAGTGGCGGGTTCGGCGCCGGCCCGACGCAGCATCCTCGCCGAGATGGAGTCGATCTTCGGACTTCGCCCGCTAGGGGCGGGTGGGGGAGTGCGTCGTGCGGAGCAGATTGCCGGGCAGACGCAGCTCTGCGCCCTCGACCGTGGCCAGCACCCTGATCGGCTCGACAGTGGTGTGCGTCCAGGTCTGCTCGGGGAACGCCGACCGCAGCGCGTCGGCGTCCAGGCCCCAGCCGCCGCCCGCCTCCGGTGACACCACCAGCACGAACACGGTCCCGCCGGGCGCGGTCAGGCGCGGCAGCAGCGCCAGGTAGTCGCCGACCGCGGCCCCGCGCCGGTCCAGCGTGTGCAGCAGTCCGGAGTCGAACACCGAGTCGTAGGGCATCTCCGGAACCGGCAGGCGGGTGGCGTCCTGCACCTCGAAGCGCACCGGCAACCCTGCCGCGGCGGCCTTGGCCTTGGCCAGCGCGATCGCCACCGGCGACAGGTCGACGCCGGTGACGTCGTGGCCGAGGCGGGCCAGCGCCAGGGCCAGCTCACCGGTGCCGCAGCCGACGTCGAGCACGCGCGGGCCGCGTACCCCCGTGTCGAGCACCGCGGCGAGCGCCGGCTGCGGGCCGCCGATCTCCCACGGCGGACGCCCGGTGTCGCTGGTGTCGCGGTAGAGGCGGTCGTAGTGGACGACATCCGGCTCGTCGGTCATCGCGTACCCCCTCGGTCGGTGCGCGACCACCACCCGAGCCTGCCACGTCCGACGGCGGCCGTGGGGACGTCAGTAGGTCAGGCGGCGCAGGTAGCGGTAGCCGACGGCGGCGGTCTGCTGCGGCGTCACGTCCGGGGTGTCGTTCTCCACGATGTACTCCAGCACCGGGTGCCTCCGGAAGATCCGGGCGAAGTCGATCATGCCGGTGCCCAGGTCGGCCATGTCGCCGGTGGCCGGGTCGCGGTCCTTGACGTGGTATTGCAGCACCCGTTGCGGCGCGGAGCGGATGACGTCGAGTGTGAAGCCCTCCGGGTCCCGCACACCGTCGCCGGAGTTGATGCCGCCGGTGACCGCCCAGTAGATGTCGATCTCCAGGTGCACGAGCCGGGGGTCCAGCTCCTCGGTGAGCACGTCCCACGGGCGCCGGCCGTTGCCGAAGTCGATGGTGAACTCGTGCGCGTGGTTGTGGTATCCGTAGCGCAGGCCGGCCCGGCGCACGGCGGCGGCCTCGACGTTCATCTGCTCCGCCCAGCGCTTCCAGTCGTCCTCGCGGTCGGAATTGAGGTAGGGCACCACCATGAACCGCTGGCCCAGCGTACGGGCGTCGGCGATCTTTCGCGCCAGGCCGGCGGTGTCGGCGGCGATCCCGTCGTGGCTGGAGCTGGCCCTGATGCCGATGCCGTCGAGGAAGCGGCGGAGCTGCGCGGCGGTGCGGCCGAAGTAGCCCAGCGCCAGCTCCACCCGGGGGTAGCCGATCCGGGCCAGGTGGGTCAGCGTCGCGTCGTAGCCGGGTGAGCCGTTGAGCGCGTCGCGGACGGTCCAGAGCTGGAGGCTGATCAGCTCCTTCGGCACGTGCCGGCGGCCGTGGTGGTGCCCGCCGCCGGCCTGGGCCGCGGTCGCGCCGAGCCCGCCGGCCAGCCCGACGCCGGCCAGCGCCGCCAGCGAGCCGCGCAGCAGGTTGCGCCGGTCGAGGGACTGCCGGAGCGCGCCCTCCCCGTCGAATCCGTAACACATGACGGTTCTCCTCTCGGCCGGTCTGCGCCCGACGCTACAAAAGACATGTCGATGTGTCCATATCTTTCGTTGTTCTTGTCTAAACTTCTGTCGCGCTTAGAAGAAAGGCATGGCGTGGCATGCTCGGACCGTGGCCTTCTATGACGTCGCCCTCGTCCTGCTCGTCGACCGGACCGGCGCGGTCCTCCTGCAGCACCGGGACGGCAACGCGCCCGTCTCACCGCACCAGTGGAGCCTGCCGGGCGGCAGCATCGAGCCCGGCGAGACGCCCGAAGAGGCCGCCCGCCGCGAACTGCTGGAGGAGACCGGCCTGACCGCCGGCGAGCTGCACCTGTTCTGGAGCGGCCCGCGCCCCCACGAGGAGGGCTTCCCGCACACCGTCACCGTGTACGTCTTCCGCGGCGACACCGACGCCCGGCAGGAGGACGTGGTGCTCGGCGAGGGCCAGGCGATGGTCTTCGTGCCCCGCGACAAGGTGCTCGATCGGGAGCTGGCGGTCAGCGCCGCGAAGGTGCTGCCGATGCACCTGGCCGGAGCTCAGCCCGCCAACGCCCCGGCCAGCGCCCGCACGAACGCCGGGAGCGCCTCGCCGTCCGGCAGGTGATCCGGGTTGATCTCGGTGACCGACAGCCCGGCGAACCGCGGGCTCGTCACCAGCTCCGCCAGCGTCGCGGCCGCCTCGGCGAGATCCAGTCCGAACGGCTCCGGCACGTCCGCCAACGGCGCGTCCACGAAGCGCAACACGTCCACGTCGAAGTGCACCACGAACGTCTCGGCGGCGGCCTCCGCCACCGCCCGGGCCCGGCGCGCCGCCGCGACCGGGTCGGCGTGCACCTCGTCCGCCGGCACGTAGGCGAGCCCCAGCTCCGCCACCAACTCCCGCGCAGGGCGGCCGGCGCGCGCTCGACACCGGGGGTGTGGGCGCCCGCGCTCGACGGCGCACCGATGACTGTCCACGTGCGAGGGTCCACGACCCACCCTAACCGGCATTCTGCTGGTCACCGCAGGACGAGCAGGTCGAGCGCGTCGACAACGGGCCCGGTGTCGACCCGAGCCGCCGCGCGGAGGCGCGCGACGCCCGTCGCGTACTCGTCGTCGGTGATCAGTTGCAGCGGAGTGTGCGCCTCCCGGCGCAGCGTGACCGCCGCCTCCCGCAGCGACGGCGCGGTCACCTGTGGAACCGGCTCGACCGCGGCGGTAGCGAAACCGGCGTCGGCGAACGCCGACTCGACGTCGGCGATCGCGGGGTAGGTGTCGAGTACCCGGATCGCCTCCGGGAAGAAGCGGAACAGTGTGATCGCTTCGTGTCGCCCGGCGAACGCCGACCGGACCAGCACCGGGGCGTCCGGCCGCACCACCCGACGCAGCTCCCGTGCCGCGGCGGCCAGGTCGGGCACGTGATGGAGGACGGTGGAGAGCCACGCGCCGTCGACGCTGCCGTCGTCGAGCGGGATGCGCGCGGCGTCACCGGCCAGGACGGGCCGGACCAGGCTACGGGCGCGCATCGCCGCCGACGGCTCCACCGCGACGACGTCGAGGCTCGGGAACCAGGCGGTGAACGCCCGGGCCCAGCTCCCGGTGCCCGAGCCCAGGTCGAGCAGGCGCATGCCCGGTTCCGGGGCGAGGTGTCGCGTGACGGCGTGCCGCCAGGCGGCGAGCCCGTCGTCGGTCAGGTGACGCGTCGCCGCGAAGGCCTCCGCGTCGGTGTCGTCGTACGCGATGCGAGCCATGTCGTCGAGCCAACGCTCCAGCCGGAGCGTGGGGCAAGCGTTGTGACGAACCGCTCACGCCGTGGGATGCCCCGCGCACCTAGGGTCGGACCATGAGCGCCGACGTCGAGGTGCGCGCGTGGCTCCGCGACCGGGGAGCCGAGAGCATCGACCATCCCGGCGGTACCCTCTACCCCCACCTGTGCCGGGTGCGGCACCGCCTCGCCGAACTGGGCCAGGCACCGGACGTGCAGCTGGCCGGGCTGGCGCACGCCGCCTACGGCACCGACGGCTTCGACGTCGCGCTGCTCGACCACACCGACCGCGGTCCGCTGCGGGACCTGATCGGAGTCGATGCCGAAGACCTGGTCTACCTGTACGGCTCGTGCGACCGGAAGCGGTCGTGGCAGCAGCTCGCCACCACCGGGACGGTGTACGACCGTTTCACCGGGCGGGTCGTGAGCGTGGGCGCCGACCGGCTGACTCCGCTGGTGGATCTGAGCATCGTCAACGAGCTGGACGTGGTCGAGCACCTGGCGTCGGTGTCGGACGCGCACGTGGCGTACCTGCGGAAGCTGTTCGCGGTCTGGTCGCCGGCGGCGTCCGCGGCCGTGCGCGGCGAGGTACGGCGGGTGCTCGCCGGATAGACGCCCGCTAGTCAGACAGTCGGCGGGCGCGCTGCTCGTTCGTAGATCGTTTCCAGGCCGCGTTCCACCCGGACCAGTGATCTCAGCCAGTCCCGCGTCTCGGCGTCCGTCGAGTAGAGCAGGGTGCCGCGCATGCCTCGGGTCATCAGCACCTTGTAGGTGTTCCGGATCAGGCGGTCCGCCTCGGCGTCACCGAGTGCCTTACGGCTCCGGAACGCCGGGTCCCTGGACTCCGCCCGCTGGGTGACCAGCCTCCCATCTCGCGCGACGAGATCCGGTCCGATGATGACGCCGGACCACTCGTACTCGAATCCCTGGGCGGTGTAGACGCACCCCACCTGCCCGAAGCCGTGGGGATCGGTGGCCCAGAACGCGCTGCCCGGCGCCTCTCCGACACTGCGGTCACTCTTGACGTTCCACGGACGCGCCCAGTCGCCGACCTGAACATCCGGGACCAGTGACTCATCCCGGCGCGGATCACTCCACGGCCAGCAGTATCCGGCCGACATGCGAGCCGTCTCCCCGGCCGACTGCTTTTCCCTCAGGAATGCCTCCATCTCCTGAGGAGACCCCACCACCCGAAGGTCGAAGCGTCCGTCGCCAGCCCACACCGACGGCTCACCGCCGTCGAGGCCGAGCAGATCGAGGACCCACCCCTCGTACGCGTCGCTGCCGCCGCAGCGGAACTGGTCATGCAGCGACACCAGTTCGACGTCGAGGTCGAGCTTCTTCGCATGCGCCGAGATGACCTCGACGTTGCCCAGTTCTCCGGGCTTGACCACCTGGTGCTCGTCGAGCAGGAACACCGGCACGCGCGCCGCGGCGATCAGCTCGTCGATCTGCGGGCGGGCCCGGTCCCGGGTGGCCCTGGGGGTGAACCGGTTGACGGAGGTCTCCCGGATCCGGTGCGCCTCGTCGCAGATGAGCACATCGAGGCCGTTCCGCTCCGCCGCCATGAAGCTGTTGAAGTATCCGAAGAGATTCCTCAACCGGGTCGAGCCCTTACCCGCGTAACGGCGAAGCGTCTGCGTGAACGACCGCGAGCCGGTGGTGTGCATGACCGCGCGCTGTTGCCGGGCAAGCTCACCCAGCACGGACAACGCGATGACACTCTTGCCGCTGCCGGGCCCGCCGGACACCACGACGACCGACTTGCGGTCCGCGCTGCGCGCCCGCTCCACGGCGTGCAACACCAGTTCGTACGCCAGACGTTGCTCGTCGAGCAGCGTGAAGTGAGTCCGCTCCTTCAACTCCGCCGCCGCGTACGAGAGGAGGTGCCTGCTCGGGCGCACGGAGCTGGTGAGGAAGCGGTCGGCGGCGGCCGCTCCCGATGCGGGCGCGAGGTGGCTGCGGAGGTGGTCGAGGAACTGGCCGCGACGTTGGCCGGTGAAGATCCGGCTCAGCTCGGTCGGCTCGCGCTCGTACAGGTCGGCCACGTCGCGATCGACCGCGTTGTGCAGGTAGGCGACACCGGCGATCGGGCTGCGGCCGTGCGAGAGGACACCGAGGAAGTCGGTCAGGTATTCGCAGTAGTCCTCGACCTGCACGCCGGGGTGTAACCGGGGACCGGACGCGTGCTCGACCAGGACGAGCCGCGCGGATCCCTCGTAGGACTCGACTCGGGACCACTGCTTCAGCTCGACCACCACGTAGGAGTCGCCGCCGACCCTCGGATGGGTACCGGCGAGAACCACGTCGATCCGCTTGCTGGTCAACGGGAGTTGGTACTCCACCAGCACTTCGACCTGCCCGAGACCGGCATCGACGAGGTCCTGCCCGAGCACGGCCAGGCTGCGGTCCCAGGATCGTCGTTCGGCGGCTCCCACGTTGTGCCCGATGCGCTCCGCGATCCGATCGGCGAGGTCGCCACGGTTCCGATAGCGGAGCAGACCGTCGGCGGAGGTGCGGAACGCTGACAACACTTGCCCCCGGGCAGCACGAAATGATCGTGCGCATGGGGGGCATGTCCGGCCGCGGCCGGAAGCCCGTCGTTACGCGCCTGTACGGGTGGACTGTAGCGAAGAGATCATCTCCTCGCACGCTCCGCTATCGCTTGCTCGCGGAGCCCTTGACTTCTTCGGCGGGATAGCGGACCGCGACCTCGGCCAACTTGGCGAGGGCGGCCTCCCTCAGGTCGATGCCGAGGACATCCGCCAGGCGGGTCAGGTAGATCATGACGTCGCCGATCTCCGTCCGGACCCGCGCGCCCGCCTCGGCGTCGTCCATCACCACGCCAGCCTGCTCAGGCGTCAGCCACTGGAACTCGGCGACCAGCTCACCGACCTCGCCGGCGAGAGCCATGGCGAGGTTCTTCGGAGTGTGGAACTGCTGCCAGTCACGTTCCTCGGCGATCGCCCGTACGCGGGCCGTCAGGTCGTCCACCTCGGCAGTCTGGCACGGCCGGGGGCGTACGACCCGATTTGCAATGACGCGTCGCGATCTCACACAACAGCACTTCAGCTCCAGACCGCCCGGGTATGGCACCAGGCGATCGATTCGCAGCGACCAGCCGGCGGCTCAAGACTCGTATGATTGTCGATTCATATGGCTGGCAGGGGAACGTCGTGCGGCTGCTGAGAGTGGAGTCCCTTGCGAAGGTGGGCCCTGACCAGGTGCCGAGCGCTATCGGCCGTGACGGCGTTATCCTGATCCGCAACTCGACTGCCGACGAAGTCGCTGCTTTTCTGCGCGGGTGGACGGAACCGGTCGACCACCCGCACCAGTCGGTCGGAGGTCTGACGGTCATCACGCCGCATCACCGCATCGAGCGTGCGGAGTCCGAGGCCGGGTTCACCCGGTCGGCTCTGCACCCGCACACCGACCGCAGCGTGCAAGCGGAGCCCCCGAGCGTGCTCGCCGCGCTGATGACCTCACCGTCCCGATCAGGCGGGGTGACGACCCTGGTCGACGGCGCCCGCGTGCTGACACGGTTACGCCACCACTTCGACGACAGCACGCTGGTGGAGCTGCGACTGAGGCCGGCTGACGGTTCGGTCGAGCGTCCGGTCATCGAGGTGGCAGCGAGCCTCACCCGCCTCCGATACCGCGACGACCAGGTAGCGGCCCCGCGCGGAAGACCGGACGTGCTGAAGCGGTTGCGTCGCCTGATCATCGAAGAGACGCTCACTCTGGAGCTTGCCGCCGGCGAGGGTTACCTCGTCCACAACCACCGTTTCCTGCATGGCCGGACGGCCTTCACCGGTGGCCGTCGCCTGGTGCGGTTCCTCGCCCGGTTCACACCCGACCATCCGTACGCCTGGCTGAACAGGGGGTTCTCGATTGCGAGTTCCTAGATCCAGGTCGGGAGCGATGCCGGCTGCCGACCGGTCCCGCCTGAGCAGTGCGTTGTCCTCGACCGGCGGGAGGCGGCAGCCGTCGGAGCCGGCGAGGTGGACGCTCGGCGGGTCACGGCGGCGATGCACGAGCGCCGGCTCTACACCATGACCTCCGGTGACATCGAGTCGATCTTCTCCGGGCATCCTCGCCGGGTGCTTCGTCCACACGGCGTGGTGGGTACCTGGGCGGAAACCGACCACATCCTGTTGTGCACCGACGGCTTCGCCCGGCTGGTCACCGACTACCAGCTCTACCCGGGCTGGCCGGAGGTCGTCGCCGACGCGTGCGACCGCGGGCTGCCGTACCTGGAGAAGCTGATCCGCGACGTGGAAGCCGACGCCGGCGCGGTGAGCGGTCGGTTCAAGCGTGCCGACGACGTCGCCGCAATACTGATCGCCCGAGACTGACCTGGAGGGCTGCCCGCATGACCGATCGTCCGCCGTACCTCGTCGAACGCAACCCCGGGTACGTCGAATACCAGCTTCCCGTCTCCGTGAAGCTGGTCGTCGACCACCACGGCCGGGTGCCCCTGCTGAAGAACGAGCGCGACGAGTGGGAGCTGCCCGGCGGCAAGCTGGAGGTCGGCGAGACGCCCGAGGACGGGGTGTGCCGTGAGGTCGCCGAGGAACTCGGCCTCACCGTCACCGGCGTCGACATCATCGACGCGTGGGTCTACGAGATCACACCACAGCGGCACGTCTTCATCGTGAGCTTCGGGGCCGTGTACGCGGGCGACGAAGAACTCGTCTACTCCGCGGAGCACAAGGAGTTGGGCGTGTTCGAGTATGACGAGGTGCCCGGCCTGCACATGCCTCAGCCGTACAAGCGGACCATCGCCCGGTGGCGTGAACGCGTGGCCTCGGCGTCGTGATCAGCGACGCTCGCCGCGCACCGGGCCGCTGAGGAAGGCGGTCCAGGTCTGCGGGGTGAAGGTGAGGGCGGGTCCCTCGGGATCCTTCGAATCGCGGACGGCGACGAGGCCGGGCAGGTTGGTGGCGACCTCGACACACTCGCCACCGTTGCCGCCGCTGCGGGTGCTCTTGCGCCAAGCGGCGCCGGTCAGGTCAGTCATGGCGCAGCTCCCCGATGATCCGCTTGATCGTGTCCCTTGATTCTGCCTGACTCTGCGCGAGTTGAGCCACGTTCGCGAACGCCTCCTCGTAAGCCCTTAGCCCTGTCGGCTTGTCGAGGTAGAGCGCACCGGTCAGCGACTCGCAGTAGACGACCGACGGTTCCGGCGCGGCTCGGCCGCCTTTGGCGGCGGGGAAGTCGAGGATGACGAAGGACCCGGCGACCGCGCCGAGGTGCGGCCCGGCCGACAGCGGCACCACGCGGACGGAGACGTTCGACTTCTCGGACGCTTCGAGAAGGCCGGCGAGTTGTCCGGTCATGACGCCCAGCCCGCCGACCCGCCGCCGGAGCACGGCTTCGGAGAGGATCACGTCCAGGGTGGGCGGTTGTGGTAGACGGCGGCTCAGCAGGTTCTGCCGTTGCAGGCGCACCTGGACGGCATGCTCGCGCTCCTCGTCGGTCGCCGCCGGTTGGTCGATGCGGGCCAGCGCGCGGATGTATTCGTGGGTTTGCAGGAGCCCGGGAATGACCGTCTCCTGATATTGACGCAGGCTGGCGGCGGCGGATTCCAGGCCGACGTACAGCTCGAACCAGCTCGGCACCGCGTCCCCGTACGCGTGCCACCAACCCTTCGACTTCGTCTCGGCGGCCAGCCCCTTCATCGCGTCGGCCAGTTCGTCGGACACCCCGTACAGCTCGCACATCGCCTTGACGTCGAGCACCCGGACGGCGCCCATGCCGCACTCGATGCGCCAGATCTTCTGCCGGCTGTATTCGAGCGCCTCGGCGGCGGCGTCGAGCGTGACGCCGGCCTCGGTGCGGTATTGGCGCAGCAGCCGGCCGAGCTGCCGGCGCGGCACGGTCGATCCGATGTCTTCCGCCATTCGAGCACTCCCCGGTTCCACTGTGCAACGCTGAGTGATGATGCTTTGAAACGTCTATAGGTTGCAGTAAAGAAGGTCAATGCCTCTCGGGAGAAATGCGGGATGGAATGTTGCGCAAGAGGGGATGAGCGTCCCATCCTGGCCACCAGGAGTCGGGCTCGGAGAAGGCCAGCACATGATCGTCGGCATTCGGCGTACGACACGGGGGAGCACCGCCGCGTACCCCAGGCTTCTGCCGTGGCAGGTGCGTGAGCGCCGCTTCACGCCGGCCGGGTTCGGACGCCGGCGCCTCGACCCGCGCGAGGTGTACGCCTACCTCGAACGGGTCTCCGGTGAGCTGGCCGTCGTCCACGACGCGTTGGCGGCCAGCCGCCGGGAGGCCGCGGTCGCCCGCTACGCGTTGTCGCGGCGCGAGGCGGACCAGCCGCGGGGAGACGACCGGTGACCCAGCGGTACGTCATTCACCTGCCGATCGTCGCCGCCGACCTGCCCGCCGCACAGCGCCTGGCCCGGGTGGTCGGCCGCTGGATGCTCGTGCTGCCGCGCGCCGAACCGGGCGGCACCACCGTGTCGGTCGAGGACGACCAGAACGTACGCCACTGGGTCTTCTGCGACGCGCCGATGGCGAACGGTCGGCGCTGCCTGCTCGGCACCGACCACGACGGACCCTGCTCCCGACGCCTCCTCGGTGCCCGAAGGTCGGAGCGGTGACGGCCGGGGCCGGAGTCCGGACGGCACCGCGGCGGGCGGCGGCGCGAGCACCCGCCACGTAGGCTGGAGGAGGCCATCTCCCTCCCACCGGAGCATGCCTTGACCCTCAAGTACTACCTCTACCTGTCGCACCTCAAGCTCGGGCTCCTCGCGGCGCAGGTCACCCCCGCCGCGCAGCACGAGACCGAGCTGGCCGTGGATCTGAAGGTCCTCCGCTACAGCCGCAAGGCGGTCCGGCCGGAGCGCCACGACCTCGACAAGCTGGAGAAGGTGATCCGGCACCTCCAGGACGCCGACCAGATCGGCACCGCGTTCGAGCCGGGCCCCTACTTCCAGGCCTGCCTGCCGATGCGCTGGCAGGTGTTCCCCACCGCCGGCATCGTGGTCTTCGCGGGGACGCTCGACGACCAGGTCATCGTGCTGGGCGGGTCGGCGTCGCACGTGATCGGCGGCGGCGACGCCGAACCGCGCGGCTCGGTGCCGCCATACCTGTTCCGCAAGCTTCAGGAACTGCACCCGGAGCCGGGCGAGTTCGACGACGAGCGCCTTCACGAGGCGCTGGCACAGATCGGGGACGGGCTCCCCGGGCCGACGCAACCGGTCGAGTTCGTCGCCAAGCGGCTGGCCGAGAAGTCGGGACCGAACGGCGCGTTGCTGGGCAGCCCGATCTACGTGGCGCTCGCCGACTAGGGCCTCGGGGTGGACGCGGGGGACGTGATCCGGTGGCGGCCGGGGGAGACCGTCCTCGACACGTTCCGCATCGACGAGGTGGTCGAGACCGGTGGCATGGGCTTCGTCTACCGCGCCCGTCACCTCGGGTGGAACGTCGACCTCGCCGTGAAGACGCCGCGACCCGACCTGGCCACCGCGTCCGGCATCCTTGACCTGCTGGCCCAGGAGGCGCAGGCCTGGACCGATCTCGATCCCCATCCGAACGTAGTCGGCTGCGCCTACGTGCGGCGCGTCGGCGCGTACCCGGTGATCTTCTCCGAATGGGTCGCCGGCGGCGACCTGACCGCGGCGGTGCGGGCGGGTCGCTGTCGCGACCTCCCGGCGGCGCTCGACGTCGCGATCCAGACGCTGCGCGGAATCGGGCACGCCCACGCCGCGGGCCTGGTGCATCAGGACATCAAACCCTCGAACATCATGTACGACGGCGAGACCGCCCGGGTGACCGACTTCGGCACGGCCAAGGCGAAGGCGCACGTTCCGCAGGATCCGCAGGGATCCGCCCAGACCGCGTACGCGACGCTCGGCGGGTTCACGCCGCAGTACTGCTCCCCGGAGCAGGTCGATCCGGACGGCCGGATCGGTCGGGCCAGCGACCTGTGGTCCTGGGCGCTGACCGTGATCGAACTGCTGCACGGGCGTCGGCTCTGGGAGTGGGGCCACGACGGCGCGGACGCGCTGGCGGCGCTGCGTGCCGATCTTCCGGCGGCGCTGCGTGACCTGCTGACGGGCTGCCTCGCGCGCGACCCCCGGTCGCGGATCGACGACACCGCCGAGGTGGAGGCCGTCCTCACCGCCGTGTACGCGGACCGCACGGGCAGCCCCTACCCGCGCTCCCGCCAGGTCCCGCCGTCGCTGAAGGCCGACGGACTGTCCAACAAGGCGCTGTCGCTGTGGGACCTCGGCGAGCAGCGCCGGGCGATCGAGTTGTTCGATCAGGCGAAGGCGATCGATCCGCACAACGTCCGCGCGGTCTACAACCACGGGCTCACCCGGTGGGCCGACGGGCTCGTCACCGACGAGACCCTGCTGTCGGAGTTGCGTGCCACCGGCGACTCGTGGGAGGCCGACCATCTCGCCGCGATGGTCCACCTGGAACGCGGCGACGGCGTCCTCGCCGCGAGGCACCTGGCCGAGGCGGACCGGAAGCATCCCGGCTCACCCGAGATCACCGCTGCCCGCGAGCGCTGCGCCCAACTGACGCCGAGAGGCACGCTCGAGACGTTCGGGCAGTTCCCCGGCGAGGTCGTGGCGATGGCCTGCGATGACGACGCGACGCATGTGGTGGTGGCCGAGGCGTCGGGCCGGGTGCGGATCTGGGATGCCCTCGCCGGCCGGGTGGTCGGCGAACTCGCCGATTCCGGTCGGACACCCGTCGACGTCGCGATCGACCACGCCGGTTCGCGGGTCCTCGTCTGCTACCAGGACACCGTGGTCGAGCGGTGGCGCCTCACCGACGGCACCGCCGAGATCGACGGCCGGCTGGGCGGCGGAACAGCCGTGGCGCTCAGTCCGGAGGGCGGCTTCGCGGCCGTGGGCACGGCCGACGGTCGCGTCCTCGTCTTCCGCACCGAGACGTGGGAGCCGGTCGCCGACATCCAACCCCACGAAGGTCGGGTCACCCGGGTGATCCTCGCCCGGGACGCCGAGGTGTGCGTCTCCGCCTCACTGGGCGGCACCGACGCCGATCGCCGGGTGGAGCAGTGGTGGCCCCTGCGGCGTACGCGGATGCGCGGCCTGCAGATGCCGTCCGACGGGATGGGCGATGACGACCGGAGGATCGCCCTGGCGACGGACGGGTCGATGGTCCTGCGGCTCGGCGTCCGGTCCATGATGACGGTGGACATGCGGGTCTGGGACGAGCCGCGCCGGTGGGAGGTTCCCTGGCTCCTCGGATACGACGTACTCGGCGTCTCGGGCCGGGCCGGCTGGGCCCTGCTCGACCCCGGGACCGGCGACCTCCAGGTCCTGGAGTTGGCCATCCGCCGCTGCGTCCGTACCTTCCCGAAGGACTGGAAGCGCGGGTCGCATCGCGACGCGACCGCGTTCAGCGGCGACTGCGGATACGCCGTCATCGCCGAACGCGACGGCTACCGCGGCCGGACCTCGCTGTCGCGCCTGCCGATGCCGCTGCCCGGGCATCTCGCCCCCTGGGCGTACGCGCCGCCTCGCCCGGTCGGCGCCCTCGCCTCCGAGGAGCGAGCGTTCGACCAGGTCATGGCGCGCATCGAAGGGATGATCTCGGCCGGGGAGGGGCAGCGCGCCACCGACGCCGTCCGCGAGGCCAGGACCATTCCCGGCTTCGCGCGCCATCCGCGGCTGCGGCGGGCCGCCCGGGAGGCGGGCCGCGACCGGCGACGCACCGGACTGGCCGGCATCTGGGTGGAGCAGGAGTTGTCCGACGTGATGCTCGCCCACGGGGCCTTCGACGTCAGCGACAACGGGCGACTGTTCGCCTTTCCCGCGAACATCGACGAGGTGGAGATCTTCGACCTGGAGACGCTGGAGAAGGCGGGCTCGGTGGTCGAGAAGCGGAACCCCGCCCGCAGCCTGCACTTCGCCCGGGCCGGGCGCGACCTGGTCATCGGCTACGCGGACGGGTCCGTCGCGTGCCACGACACCGCGACGTTCGAGCCGCGTCTCAAGGTCGCCGGCGCCCTGCCCCGCGACGAGGGGGAGACGACGCTCGACATCTCCGGTGATCTGCTGACGGTCGGGTTCGGATACGGGCTGGCGACGGTGTGGTCGTTGGCGGATGCGGCCCTGCGTCGCGAAGATCCGCACCGGTGCCGGGACGATCCACGGCGTCACGGCTGACGAGAAGTCCCGCTCCGTCGCGGTGCACCTGGAGACGGGCGACACGACAAGCGTGCAGGTCCGGTCGATCGACACCGGGAAGGTGGTGCGTACCTTCCCGGACGTCCACTCGCACACCGAGATCCGCTTCGCCTCCGGCGTGCTGCTGCTGGCCGAGATGACCCGCCTCACCGCGTGGCGGCCGGAGCGCCGGCGCCCGCTGTACCGCCTCGACGGGGTCAGGCACAGCTCGTCGGCGGACCTGGCCTTCGCCGACTCCCGTCGCCTCGCCGTCCTCGCCGGGATGGCGGGCTTCGTGGTCTGGCACACCGCGACCGGAGAGGTGGTGTTCGACGGGCGGGCCCTCGCGGAGCCCGATCTCCGCTACGGGACCGAGGAGGTGGCGGTCTCCTCCGACGGCCGATTCGCCGTGGCGGGAGACGGCGGGGACGAGACCGTCGACGTCTGGGACCTCCGCGCCCGGCGCCGGATCCGATCGCTGCACGGTCACCCCGTCCGGGTGAACGCGATCCGCGCCGACGCCTCCTTCCGCACCATCGTCACCGGGGACCACCAGGGCAACGTCCGGGTCTGGGGCCTCGACTGGGACCACGGGAGTGATCGATGACGTCCAAATCCGACCTGCGGGCGAAGTTCGTGGCCAACCGGGAGCAGGTCCGGTCCTGGCTGGAGACCTGGGAGATCCCGGAGATCGTGTGGACCGACGAGTTCAACGAGATCCCGGCGCCCTGGGTCGTGCTGGAGCGGGATGGGAAGAGTTGGCTCAAGGACGACGCACCCTTCCTGGACGCGTACCACTGGATGTTCCTCGGCCGGCCGCTGACCCCGGGTGTCCGCAAGGTGCAGGCCCTGTGGCGCTTCGGGGCGGAACACCGGTTCGAGAAGCTCGAACTTTCGATCACCAGCGTCTGCGATCCCGGATACCTGGCCGAGAAGCTGACCCTGGCGGTTCACCACGGCGGGTTGAAGGGGTGGCGGCAGGAGGATGCGCAGCCGCTCTACCAGTGGCTCGTCGAGGGCGTGAACACCAGGCCCCTCGACGACGCCGTGCGGGGCAACAAGCGGTTGGGGTTCATCCTGCTGAACTTCACCCGCTTCCCGACCGGCGACGGCGACGTGACGGTGTCGCTGACCGCCGTCGAGACGGATCGCGCGCTGGACGGGTCACTACTCGACGACAACGGGGTCTCCATCCCGCCCGCGCCGTGACCTGCTCAGCCGGTGAGCAGGCCGGTCAGGTCGTCGTCGCCGGTCACCCGTTGACGGTGAACGTGACTCGTCGCTACGTCACCAGGCGGTAGTTGGGGATGCCGCTGCGGCGATCCGCTGCGGGCGCATCGATGGAGCGCGCTGTCACGCCGGCTGGAATCGGGGCCCGCGACAGGTGGATGCCCTCGAGGCAGGTGTCACACCAGAACGAGACGTAACCGTATCCGGCACCTGGTGGACCGGTGAACACCATGCTTAGCGTCTGGTGGCCGCAGTTCGGGCACGGTAGCTCCGGCCTCGTCGGCAACGTGCGGTAGAAGATTTCGTACGCGTCCAGCCACTCTTCGAATGTCGCCATCAATCCACTTCCTCGGGTCTGACCGACTGATTTCGCCACCACTGTTCCTCATGGGCGTAGGCGCGATCCTCGAATGCGGCGGCTTCTTCGTGATCTCTGGGATACGGGTGTCCCTCCCGGAGTTCTGACACGTGAAACCGTTCGTGTTCCAATGTTCTTGCGAGATCCTCCTCGCTGCGGAAGGCTTCTCGGCACAGCATGACCGACTGATCTGGCCTGGTCACCCCGCACACCCCGGACATCCGGTTGTTGACATTGAACTGGATGCCGGACACCTCGATACCGTACTTGGCCGCGATCCGTTGCACCGATTCCATGTTCATCGGCATTCGAGGTCCACGTCCTCTTCCCCGCACCCGGTTGAGATCGCCAGGATCAGGTTCGGCTCGGCGCAACCGGCTCAATGCCTGCTTCAGCTTCTCGATCAGCTCGCCGAGCCGCCGCACCTCCGGCATCAGCCGCCGCAGACTCGTCAACAACCCCCGCAACAACCGCGCGATCCGCGCCCCCCACGACGCCACCGTCGTGGTGACCTGTTCCACCACCAGCGGCGTGGCCAGCCCGGCGCTGGCAACCAGTTCCGTGGCGTACACGATCAGGCGGGCGACGCAGGCGGCGACGGCGTCGCGGACCAGCAGCCGGACGGCGGCGACCAGGCCGGCGGCGCCCTCGGTGATCGCGGCCAGCGCCTCGGCGCCCTGCGCCAGCCCGGTGATGGCCTGCTGCTGCTCGTGGGCCCAGAGCCGGTATCCCATGCCGGCGGTGCCGGTCCAGCCGGCGACCTCGGTGCGGACCGCGTGGGCCAGGTCGGCGGCGTCCTCGCGCAGCGAAGCCGCCACGTTGCGCCAGGTCTGGGCGTGCGCGGTGATCTCGGCGGGGTCGCCGGCGAGCCAGTCGAGGGCCTCGCTGAGCGGCTTGACGTGCTCGATGAGCCAGGCGATGCCGTACTGCAGCAGCGCGCTGACCGGGTCGGACCCGATCGCGAGGGCGTCCAGGCCGGCGCTGACCACGCCGAGGCTGCCGTCGATCCAGCTGCCGGTGCGGACGCCGTGGGCGATGAGTTCGATGTCCTCGCAGATCCAGATGCCCGCCCAGGCGCTGGGCCCGGTGTCCGCCGCGCCGGCGACCAGCGGGTTGGTGGTCACCGGCGGTTCCGCACCTGGTCGAGCAGGTGCGCGGCGTGGGTGTCGGAGGCGTGGTAGCGCTCGGCGCTGGTGCGGACCTTGCCGGCGGTGTCCCGGACCGCCGTGGCCGCCGTGGCCACGCCGTCGACCAGGGTGCGCTGGAGGCCGTCGAGGAGCAGCGGCACGATCTGGCGGAGCTGCCCGTACGCGTCGTGGCCGAGCCGGACGTCCTGGCCGGCCTGGCGGGCGGTGTCGATGCTGTCGGCGCAGCGATCCAGGTGGGCGGCGTGGACGGTCAGGTCGTCCGGGTCGACCTGGAGGACCTCACCGCCGGGCATCCGGCGGGCCCTGGTCGGGGTCGAGCCGCCGCCGGTGGGACTCGACGATGGCCCGTGCGGCCGGGTCGTCCGCACCGAGCGTCTCGGCGGTCGCCTCGGTGAGCCGGCGCAGCAGGTCGGCGCACGCGGCCCGGGTGGTGGCCACAACCTGCCGGGCGGTGTGTGCGGCGGAGTGCTTCCGGGTGCGTTCGTCGAGCCGCAGGTCGGCCAGCAGCCCGGCGGCGTCCACTGTCACCTCGACCAGGCCGTCGTCACTGCGGGCGGAGCCGGTCAGCGCCTGCGTGCGCGCGGAAAGGGCTTTCGCCCGCGCGGCCTGCATGGCGAGGCCCGACTCCCACTCGTCGAGGCGGCGACCCGCCGCGTCCAGTGCGGCCTCGTCCGCCCACATCGCCACCCTCCCCAGGGGACATCGGTGACCGCTACGCTACCAACCGGTGGCGCTGAGTGTATGTCCCGTCCTGCGGCAATCTCGGACGGCGGGAGGGACCGCGGTCAGCCCTGCAGCCGCTGTGCCCAGTAGACTTGGTCGTCGGCTCCCAGGTAGACGAGCGCCAGCAGCAGGTCGGGCAGCGTCACCGGCGCGGTGGCGATCGGGAACTCGCGCTGCGATCTGTACAGGCGCGGAAAGAGCGCCACGAACGTCACCGGTGAAGCCCGGGCGTCTCCGATCGCCAGCCGGCTTCCGCCGTTCCGCCAATCGTGCTCGCCGACCTGCACATCGCCCGCGCCGCGTAACCAGGGGTAGCGGTCCGGGATTTTGTTCTCCACCCCGGCGCTGCCCATGCCGACGCTCTCCTGCGGCGCGGACACCGCGAACACCGGCGGTTTGAGGTCGCTGCGCTTGTCGATGAGGAAGAGCGCGAAGTATCCGCCGTCCAGCGGTGCCGGCGGCGGCTGCCAGGACACCCGGCCCAGCACCAGTTGGTCACCGCCGGACGCCACCGGCGCCTGGTACGCCGAACCGAGCGCGGCCTGCGCCTCGTCGTAGGTGACGAATTCCAACGACGAGCGGAGGTGGAGTGCCTCCGGCCCGTAGGGCGGTCGCTGGTGCCACCAGTTCCATCCGCCGGCCGCCGCCACGATCACCACAAACGCCACCGCCGCGGAGGCTGCCCGTCGCCACGTCACGGCCGTGAGTGAAGCATGCCCTCGCCCGTCCGGCGGGCCAGCCGGCTGATCGCGGCCACCGACCGGTCCACGTCCGCTTCCGTGGTGGTCGCGTTGGACACCGAGATCCGCATCAGCCGCCGCCCCCGCCACGTCGTGCCGCCCACCCAGCACGTCCCGTCGGCCTGCGTCGCGGCGACCACCCGGTCGGTGGCCGCGTCGTCGCCGAAGCCGACCAGCACCTGGTTGAGGACCACGTCGTTGACCACCTCGAACCCGGCCGCGGTCAGCCCGTCGGCGACCCGGCGGGCCAGCGCGCAGCAGCGCTCGACGAGCGCGGCCACGCCGTCGCGGCCCAGCTCCCGCAGGCCCGCCCAGGCCGCGAAGCCACGGGCGCGCCGCGAGGACTCCGCGGTCAGGTCCGCGCCCGCCGGCACCCCACCGGAACCCACGAGGTACGCGGCCGCGTACGACAGGGCCGCCGCGTGCACGTCCGGCCGGGCGCAGAACGCGAACGCGATGTCGTACGGCAGGTTCAGCCACTTGTGTCCGTCGCAGGCCCACGAGTCGGCCGCCTCGATGCCGTCCACCAGGTGCCGGGTGGACGGGTTGGCGGCGGCCCACAGACCGAACGCGCCGTCCACGTGCACCCAGCCACCGTGCCGGTGCACCAGGTCGCACGCCGTGCGCAGCTCGTCGAACGCGCCGGTGTTCACGTTGCCCGCCTGGAGGCAGACGACGGTCGGCCCGGTGGGGGAGCCGCGTAGCGCCGCGGCCAGCGCCTCCGGGTCGATCGCGCCCTGCGGGCCGGCGGGCACCTCCGTCACCGCGTCCGTGCCGAGGCCGAGCAGGCGCAGGGACCGGTCCACGGTGGCGTGCCGTTCGGCGCCGGCGAGCACCCGCACCGGCGGCGCGCCGAGCAGCCCGCGCCGTTCCACGTCCCAGCCGGCGTCGGCGAGCACCTGGTGCCGGGCGGCGGCGAGTCCGGCGGTGTTGGCGGCCTGGCCGCCGGTGACGAAGCCGACCGACGCGGTCGCCGGGATGCCGAGCAGGTCCTTGAGCCAGGTGCCGGCGGCCACCGCGGCGGGCGAGGTGACCGCGTTGAACGCGATCTGGTCCCAGCCGGCGGCGAGCATGTCGGCGGCGGTGGCGGCCGGGGACGCGCCGCCGACCACGAAGCCGAAGTAGCGCGGGCCGGCGGTGGCGACCAGCCCCGGCTCGGCGGCGGCGACCAGTTCCGTCAGCACCTGCTCAGGCGGCGTGGGCGTGGCCGGCAGCTCGATGGCGAACGCCCGGTTCAGGGTGGCCTGGTCGACCGGCACCCCGACCGGCCGTTCGGCAAGTGTCCGCCGGTAGTCGGCGGCGTGCTCGGCGGCCCGCCGGAACAGCTCCCGCAGCTCGTCCATCGCCGCACCCTAACCGGAGGTCGCGGGGCCGGGCGCGTCGGCGGTAGCCGGGTGTGCTCGGAGTGAGTGCTGAGTGACCCCCGTGACCGCTGGCTCACCCACGAACTCCTGGGTTTCTGTGGATGGATCGGACCGTCGGTGGCTTTCCCGCCGACGAGATGGCACACCGGGGGAGGGCCGATGGGTCTGCGGAGACTGCTGGACAGCACACCCGCGCGTCTCGCCGGACTTCCTGATCGAGGAACTCGACGGGTCGCTGGTCGTCACGCGCGTCAAGGGGGCCGACGGTCGTTCCCACCACCGCTACGCCTACACGCGACAGCAACGAGTCCGGGCGACGCGGCAGATCCGCCTGGTCGGCATCCGCTCGCACTGGAGCGGCCAGAACCGCACGGTCGAGGAGGCGACGTCGCTGTTCCCGGAACACCGGCTGCTCGACGGCGCGGTCGCCGAGGAGGACGGGCGGGTCTACCGGTGGTTGTATCTGCTCGGCCCGCTGGCCCGCGGCCGGCGGGTGAGCGTCGGCATCAGGCAGGTGTTCGAGGATGCCTACGCGCCGATGAAGCCGTACTACCGGGAGAGCTGCGAGGAACGCCCGGTCGGGAAGCTGTCGGTACGGGTGCAGTTCGACCACGCGGACGCGCCGGCCGAGGCGTGGCACGTGGTGTGGCGGAGAACGCGGTCGGGGTCGAGTCGTCAGGAGGTCGCCCGCACCCGATGCCGGCCCAGCGCCGACCAGGCGGCGGGAAAGGTCGTCTACGCGTTGACCCTGCGGCGGCCGGACCCCGAGTGCGCCTACGGCATCTGGTGGCGGTGGCCGGAGGAAACGCCCCGACGACTCGCGGGTACGCCGGCGCGGCGGGCACCGGGCGAGGACGTCAGTCGGACGCTTCCCCGAGGGCGGCGGTGAGCCGGTCGAGGTGCACGGCGACCGGGCCGGCGGTGAGCATCCCGCTGCCGGCGCCGGCCACCTCGGGCGCCGCCGGCGCCAACGCGTCGCGGACGCGGCGCATCGCGGCCCGGTGGTCGAGCGCGACCGCGGCCCGGCCGGTGAGCGCCCACAGCGCCTCCAGCAGCAGGTCGCGCGGCGGTGGCGGGGTCCGGCGCAGCGCGGCGGCGGCGTCGGCGCGCCGGTCGGCGGCGAGCAGCACGAGCGGCCGGGCCCACGGCGCGTACGGGCCCCAGTCGGTGTCGTCGGGGAAGTCGGCCGGGAGGTCGTGCCACACCCGCAGGCAGAGCAGCGCCAGCGGGAGCAGGCCCCGCTCGACGCCGGGCATGCCGCAGCCGGCCAGGCGACCGGCGGCCGTCCGGTAGGCGGCCTCCGCCTCCGGGTACGGCGCGCCGGCCGCGGCGACGCGCATGGCCCGGTACCAGGCGGTGAACACGCCGGTCAGCGGCGACTCGTGCCGGGCGGCGAGCCGGTCCGCCGCGTCGGCGTGCGCGTCGGCGGCGGTGAGGTCGGCCAGCGCGCCGCGCGCCTGCATGCGGATCAGCCGCCCGAGGATCTCGACCGGGGCCAGGCCGTGCCGGGTGCCCAGCTCGACCAGTTCGGCGCCGGTCGCATCCCGCTCGGCGGCCAGCCCGGCACGGTGGAACGTCTGCATGAACACGCCGTTGAGCGCCTGGGCCAGCAGGGCCGGGTCGGCCAGCCGTCGGGCGATCGCCTCGGCCTGGCGGGCCGCGTCGGGCCCGCGCGTCGACGGCAGGCCGCGGGACTCGACGGCGACGGTGGCGAGCAGCCGGGCGCGGGTCGTCTCCGGCGCGTCCGGGCCGAGGCCGGCCAGCGCCCGTTCCGCCGCCGCCACCACGCGGGCCGCCTGCTCCGGGTCGTCGGCGCGGGTCCAGATCGCCGGCACGTCGTAGCCGCCGATCACCCGCGCGGTGAGGTCCGGGTCGCCGAGCTGCTCGGCCGCGTCGATGGCGGCGACCCGCTGGTCGCGGGCCGCCTCCAGGCCACCCGGCCCGGTCACCGCGAGGCTGCGCAGGAGCCCGACGGTGGACTCCAGCCGGGCCCGCGCCCCGGGCACCACGCTGCGTTCGTACGCCGCGGCGGCCTCCGCCCACACCCGCCCCGGTCCGGTGGGCTCCGGGTCGGTCTGGCGCAGGAGGTCGGTCTCCAGCCGGCGCAGGCGCGGGCCGGGGTCCAGGCCGAGCTGGTCGCGTAGCCGCTCCCGGGCCCGGCGCAGCACCGCGAGCGCGTCGGCCTGCCGCCCGGCGCGGTAGAGGGCCAGCGCCAGCAGCCGCCAGCCGTCCTCCCGCCACGGGTGGTCCGCCACGTGCGCGTCCAGGTCGGGGACGGCGTCGGTGGCCCGGCCCAGCGCGAGCAGCGCCTCGGCGCGCCGTTCCACCGCGGTCAGTCGCAGCTCGTCGAGGCGGGCCCGTTCGGCACGCGCCCACGGCTGGTCGAGACCGGCGTACCCGGGGCCGCGCCACCAGCCCAGCGCGGCGTCGAGCCGGTCGAGCGTCGGTCGGGGCAGCGCGTCGGTGGTGGCGGCGACGGTGTCGGCGAACCGCCAGGCGTCGACGGTGTCGCCGGCGGCGCGCAGCGCGTACCCCGGTCCGTCGGTGACCAGCAGCCGGGCCGGCTCGCGCGGCGCCCGCCGCGGTTCCAGCCGGCGGCGCAGCGCCGCGACGAACGTGCGGACCGCGCCGACCGCGCCCGCCGGCGGGTCGGCCCACAGGTCGTCGACAAGGTGGTCGACCGGCACCACCCGGCTGCGGGCCACGATCAGCCGGGCCAGCACCGCGCGGTGCCGGGGCCCCCTCAGGTCGACCGGCGCGCCGTCACCGTCCCAGGCCGTTACCGGCCCGAGCACCCCGAAGCTGACCTGCACCGACCCCTCCTCGACCCGGGCCACCGTACCGCGCTCATCGGTTGCTCATCCGGCGGCGCGACGCTTCACCGGTACGACGACGCAGAGAGGCACCGAGATGAGCATCGGCATTCCAGAATTCGACTATCGGCGCGTCACCGTCGCCGACGGTGTGGCGCTGAACGTGGCGGTGGGCGGCCGCGGCCGCCCGGTCGTGCTGCTGCACGGCTTCCCGCAGACCCACCTGATGTGGCGGCACGTCGCCGCCGACCTGGCCGCCGACCACACCGTGATCTGCCCGGACCTGCGCGGGTACGGCGCCAGCGACAAGCCGCCCGCGCACGACGAGGACACGTACGCGAAGCGGACCATGGCCGCCGACGTGGTGGCGCTGGCCCGGGCGCTCGGTCACGAGCGGTTCGCGCTGGCCGGGCACGACCGGGGCGCGCTGGTCGCGGTGCGCGCCGGCCTGGACCATCCGGACGTCGTCACCCACCTGGCGTCGTTGGACGTGCTGCCCACCCTCGACATGTGGGACGTGCTGCACGGGGCGTCGGCGGCGGTGGCCTTCCACCTCTACCTGATGGCGCAGCCGCCCGGCCTGCCCGAGCGGATGATCTCGGCAAGCGCTGACGCGTTCTTCGGCTACTTCCTCGACGCCTGGGGCACCGGCCCGGCGGCCGTGCCGGTTGAGGTGCGTGCCGAGTACCTGCGGGCCTCCCGGGAGGCGGTCGACTCGATCGTCGCCGACTACCGGGCCTCGGCCGGCATCGACGTGGCGCACGACCGGGCGGACCGGGACGCGGGGCGACGGCTGGACATGCCGGTGACCGTGATCCAGCAGGACTGGGGCGCGGCGCTCGGCTACGACGCGCAGGCGGTGTGGCGGGCCTGGGCCCCGGACCTGGAGCACCGCACCACCACCGCCGGGCACTTCCTGGCCGAGGCGGCCCCGGCCGAGGTCACCGAGGCGCTGCGGGCGCTCCTGAAGCGGTAGCGTACGCCCTATCGTACGTTGTACGATAGGGCGAGGACACCACGGAGGAGGCGACCCGGTGGAACACGCGATCATCGCGGAAGGGTTGTGCAAGCGGTACGGCGACACGGCCGCGCTGGACGGATTCGACCTGCGGGTGCCACCCGGCACGGTCTGCGGGCTGCTCGGCCCGAACGGCGCCGGCAAGACCACGGCGGTACGGATCCTGGCCACGCTGCTGCGGTTCGACGCCGGCCGGGCCGAGGTGGCCGGTTTCGACGTGGCCCGCCAGGCCGACCAAGTGCGCTACCGCATCGGCCTGGTCGGGCAGCGTCCGGCTCTCGACGAGGCGCTGAGCGGTCGGGAGAACCTGGTGATCCTCGGTCGACTGTTCCACCTCGGCCGGGCGCAGGCCCGCCGGCGCGCCGGAGAGCTGCTGGAGCGGTTCGGGCTCGCCGACGACGGTGGCGCGCCGGTGCGGACGTACTCGGGCGGGATGCGCCGGCGGCTCGACCTGGCCGCCGGGATGATCCGCACACCGTCGGTGCTCTTCCTCGACGAGCCCACCACGGCTCTGGACCCGCGCGGGCGCAACGAGGTGTGGGAGTCGGTCCGGGACCTGGTCCGGGCCGGCACCACCGTGCTGCTCACCACGCAGTACCTCGACGAGGCCGACCAGCTCGCCGACCGCATCTGCGTGCTCGACGCCGGTCGGGTCATCGCCGAGGGCACCCCGGACGCGCTCAAGTCCCGGCTCGGCGGTGACCGGATCGATCTGGTCGTCCGCGACGCCCGCGACCTCGCCACGGCAGCGGACCGGCTGCGCCGGGTGGCCACCGCCGAGCCGGTCGTCGACCCGGACCGCCGCGCGGTCAGCGCCCAGGTCGACGACCGGGCCGGCGCGTTGACCGGGGTGCTGCGCGCGCTCGACGCCGACGGGGTGACCGTGACGGACGTGGCGCTGCGCCGGCCGACCCTCGACGAGGTGTTCCTCCGGCTCACCGGCCGGCCCGCCGAGCGGGTCGACGCCATCGTGGAGGTGCCCGCGTGAGCGCCGCCACCGTCGCCTCGCCGCCGGGCCGCCCGTCCCTGGCCGGCGACAGCCGCACCCTCACCTGTCGGGCGCTCGCGCACTGGCGTCGCGACCCCGGCCCGCTGGCCGGCGCGCTCGCCTTCAACATCCTGATCCTGCTGATGTTCGCCTACCTGTTCGGCGGCGCGCTCCAGGTGCCCGGCGGCGGCAGCTACCGGGAGTTCCTGATGCCCGGCATGTTCGCCATGACCATGCTCTTCGGCATCAGCCAGACCACCATGGCGGTCTCCGCCGACGCCGAACGCGGCATCACCGACCGGCTCCGGTCGATGCCGGTGTCCCGGCTGGCCCCGCTGCTCGGCCGGGCGCTGGCCGACATGCTGTTCGCGGTGGTGACGCTCGCGGTCATGCTGCTCGCCGGCCTGGCCGTGGGCTGGCGCGCGCACGGCGGCCCCGGCGACACGCTCGCCGCGCTCGGGCTGATCCTGCTGCTGCGCTTCGCGCTGACCTGGGTGGGCATCTACCTCGGCCTGGTCACGAAAGGCGCGGGCGCGGTGACCGCCGTGCAGACGCTGGAGTTCCCGCTCGGCTTCCTGTCCAGCGCGTTCGTCGCGCCGTCGACCATGCCCGCCTGGCTCGGCGCGGTCGCCGAGTGGAACCCGCTGTCGGCGACCGTCGGCGCCACCCGGGAACTGTTCGGAAACCCCGGTTGGGGTGGCGAGGGCTGGGTGGCCGCGCACCACCCGCTGCTGGCCGTGCTCTGGCCGCTGGCGCTGGTCGCCGTGTTCGTGCCGCTGTCCCTGCGCCGCTACCGCGCGCTGGGCGGCTGAGCCTCACCGGTGGGGGGCGGTAGCATGACGACACCATGTCGACCGACCGCAGGCGCAAGGCCGACCCCGCCCGCAGCCTGGCCATCCTCTGGCGCACCCGGGAGCCGGCGAGCCGCGGCGCCGGGCCCGGTCTCAGCGTCGACCGGATCGTGCGGACGGCCGTCGAGATCGCCGACGCCGAGGGCATCGACGCGCTCACCATGCGCCGGGTCAGTGAGGCGCTCGGCGTCGGCACCATGTCCGTCTACACCTACGTGCCGGGCAAGGCCGAACTGCTCGACGTCATGGTCGACACCGTCCTCGGCGACCTGCCCCGCCCGGCCGACATGCCGGGCGGCTGGCGCGGGCGGCTGGAGCGCATCGCCCGGGACAACCTGGCGCTCTACCGCGCCCATCCGTGGCTGCTGCGCGCCGAGACCACCCGGCCGGTGCTCGGCCCCAACGTGCTCGCCAAGTACGACCACGAGCTGCACGCGGTCGCGGACATCGGCCTCGACGACGTGGAGATGGACGCCGTGCTCACGCTCGTGCTCGGGCACGCGAAGAGCGCGGCCCGCGCCGCGCTCGACGTGGTCGAGCTGGAGCGGGAAACCGGGATGACCGACGAGGCGTGGTGGCAGACGCACGCGCCCTGGCTGGAGAAGTTCATGGCCACCGGCAGCTATCCGCTCGCCGCCCGGGTCGGCACCGCCGCCGGCCTGGCGCACGGCGCCGCGTACGGGCCGGACCACGCGTTCGAGTTCGGCCTCCAGCGGGTGCTCGACGGCATCTCGGTGGTGGTCGCCGAACGCGCGGCCGGCGGCTGACGGGCCGCTATGGTGCTCGCATGATCACCTGCGTGGTGCACTACACCATCGATCCCGGGCAGATCGGGGCGTTCGAACGGTTCGCCCGCGCCTGGATGGAGCTGGTGCGACGGCACGGCGGCGTGCACCACGGCTACTTCCTGCCGGCCGAGGGGGCCAGCGACCGGGCGGAGGCGCTGTTCAGCTTCGAGAGCCTGGCGGCGTACGAGCGCTACCGGGCGCGGTTCGGCACGGACCCGGAGTTCGTCGCCGCCGACCGGATCCGCGACGAGTCGGGCTGCGTCCTGCGCTACGAGCGCACGTTCATGCGACCGCTCCTCCCCACGGTCTGAGACCGTTCGGGGCCTCGCGAGCGCGTGGGCCGCCCTAGACTGGCGGCGATGACGAGTTGGCCTCGCTTGGACGAACGGGCGGAGGTCGACCCCGCCCGGCACCCGTTCGACGCCGCCGAGGCGGCCGATGTCGTGCGACGGCTGGCGCCGCCGGTGCCGCCGGTGCCGCCCGCCGCTCCCGCGCCGCGCCCCCGCCGACGTCTCGACGACGCCGCCTGGGCCGCGTCCCGCGAGGCGGACCGGCTGGCCGCCGCCTGGAACGCGGCGATGACCGACGCCCTGATGGACCACTACGGCCCCTGGGCCTACGGCTGGCACTGGGGTCCGCGGTCGCTCTGGCACTACTTCTCGCAGATCATCACCTCCGGACCGGAGACGCTGGCCCGGGTAGCCGCGGCCATCGTGGACCGGCGACAGTGGCTGGAGGAGGTGGCCGAACGGTTCGACCGGCTGCTGCCGACGCTGCGGGAGGCGGCGCTCGCCGGGCCGGACGAGGCCCTCGCGGCGTGGGAGACGGCGTTCGGCGAGCTGTTGACCGCCGGTTCGGCCTGGGCCGAGGACCCGGACTGCTGGCTCGGGCCGTCGAGCAGGCTGCTCACCTGGCTGCTCACCGCCGCCGGGCTGCCCGTAGCGCGGAGCGTGGCGCTGGTCGACGAGGCGTTGGCGCCGTGGTTGAACCGCTGGGCGTACCTGTCCGCAGCGGATGTCGCCGACGTCGCCGAGCGCCTCGCCCGCGAGGTGGTCGGGCGCGAGCCCGGCGCTCCGGCCGGCCCGGGCCGGAGCGGCGACGACTGGCCCGACACGTGGCCGCACGGCTGGCCGTCCTGGCGCGCGACGAACCGACCGCCCCCGCACCGCTGACCCCCCTCCTCGCAGATCTTGCACTTTCGGCCCGCGGTCTGCCGGGAAAGTCCTTGTGCCGGGGCGGCACGTGCAAGAGGGCCGGGCCGGGCCGGGCCGGGCGCGGGGTGGGGTCAGGGTGGGGGATGGGCGGCCCGGGCGTAGCGGCGGGACAGGTGGGCGAAGGCGGTGCGCAGCTCGGGTGGGCCGACGACTTCGATGTCGGCGTCGTAGCGGCCGAGCACGGCGGCCAGGCCCGGCCAGGACCAGGCGCCCAGCACCAGCCGGCACCGGTCCGGGCCGAGTTCCTCGACGACGCCGTCGCGGGTCCACGCGGAGACCGTGCGGGCGGGCAGGTCGAGGATCACCTCGCCCCGGCACGGCCAGTCGCCGGGGCCGGTCGCCCCGGTGAACCGGCCGGCGACGAATGCGGCCACGTCCCCGCCGGGCAGCTCGCGGGGCGCGAACCGCGGCCCGGTGGGCGTACGCGGGCGGATCCGGTCGACGCGGAACGTGCGCCAGTCGGCCCGGTCCAGGTCCCAGGCGACCAGGTACCAGCGCCCGCCCCAGGTGACCAGGTGGTGCGGTTGCGTCCGGCGCGGCGGCGGCGCCCCGTCGGTCGGGACGACCGTCGGCGCGGGTGGATAGTCGAAGCGCAGTTCCTCGCGGGCGTGCACGGCGGCGCTGAGCGTCATCAGCAACGCCGGCTCGACCCGGGGCTTCGTGGCGGCTCCGGCCCGTTGCACGGCGACGATTCGCAGCGCGTCGACGCGGTGCCGCAGCCGCGCCGGCATCACCTGCCGCACCGTGGTCAGCGCCCGCGCGGCGGCCTCCTCGATGCCGGTGACGGTGGTGACGGCGGTCTGCAACGCCACGGTGAGCGCGACGGCCTGCTCGTCGTCGAAGAGCAGCGGTGGCAGCGCCGAGCCGGCGCCGAGCCGGTAGCCACCGTCCGGTCCCTTGGCGCTCACGATCGGATAGCCCAGCTCGCGCAGTCGGTCGACGTCACGGCGCACGGTGCGCGGACTGACGCCGAGCCGTTCGGCCAGCACCGCGCCCGGCCAGTCCCGACGCGCCTGCAACAGGGACAGCAGGGAGAGCAGTCGTGCGGAGGTGGTCGGCATGGCACGCATTCTGCCAGCAGTAGCGGACACATCCTGACCGCTGCTGCCGCGAGCGTGTGCCCGTACCCGAAACGGACCGGAAGGAACCGACGACCATGACCGTCCCCACCCTGACCCGCGACGAGCGTGCCGACCTGCTCGCGGCGCTCGCCACCGCCCGGGCCGCGCTGACCGCGACGGTGCGCGACCTCACCGACGCCCAGGCCGGCGCGCGTCCCACCGTCAGCGCGCTCTGCCTGGGCGGCGTGCTCAAGCATGTGGCCTCCGGCGAGGAAGCCTGGCTGCGCTTCGTGGTCGAGGGCCCGGCGACGATGACGTTCACCCTGCCCGACGGGGTCACCTGGCCCGACATCATGGGCGGCACGGCGCGTGAGCTGCCACAGTGGTTGGTCGACCGGGAGCGGACGTTCCAGATGCTGCCCGAGGACACGCTGCCCACCATCCTCGACCGATACGCCCGGGTGGCCGCCCGCACCGAGGAGATCGTGGCCGGCATCGACGACCTGTCGGCCGCACAGCCGGTGCCGGAGGCGCCGTGGCACGAGCCCGGCACGGTCATGAGCGTGCGGGCGGTGCTGACGCACGTCATCGCCGAGACCCGCCAGCACACCGGCCACGCGGAGATCCTGCGCGAGACGCTCGACCGGCGGGCCACCACCTGAACCGGTGCCGGCGTCTCCTCAGGCGGCGGGTGACCGCGTCGCCCGGCCCATCCGGGTCACCGCCTCGGTCAGCATGGCCGGCGAGGTGGCGAAGTTGAGACGCACGAAGCCGACGCCGCCGGCGCCGAAGACGTGCCCGGAGCTGAGCGCCACCCGGGCGTCGTCGAGGAACATCCGCGCCGGGCCGGCCAGGTCACTGGCCACTCCCGGCCCGTCGCCCGGCGCCTCGGTGGGCACGTCGAGGCGGGTGCAGTCCAGCCAGGCGAGGTAGGTCCCCTCGGGCGGGCGCCACGACACCTCGGGCAGGTGCTCGGCCAGCAGCGACCCGAGCAACGCGCGGTTGGCGTCGAGGCCGTCGAGCAGCAGGTCCAGCCAGGGCCCGCCGTCGCGGAACGCGGCGGTGTGCGCGAGCACCCCGAGGTGGCTGGGGCCGTGGCTGACCTCCTCCGGCATCCGGGCCAGGTCGGCCGCGGCGGCCGGCCCGGCCACCGCCAACGCCGCCTTCAGGCCGGCGAGGTTCCACGCCTTCGACGCCGAGACCAGGGCGAACGCGTCGTCGGCGCCGGGGACCGTCAGGTAGGGGGTGAACCGCGCCCCGGCGAGCACCAGCGGGGCGTGGATCTCGTCGGAGACCACCCGCACGCCGTGCCGCGCGGCCAACCCGGCGACGGCCGCCAACTCGTCGCCGCGATGCACCACCCCGGTCGGGTTGTGCGGATTGCAGAGCAGAAGCGCGGGCCGGTCGCCGACCGCGCGCGCCGCGCGGAACGCCTCGTCCAGCGCGGCGAGGTCCAGCCGCAGGTCCGGCCCGAGCGGGGCCTCGACCAGCCGGCGGTCGGCGTGTGTGACGAACGCGTAGAACGGCGGGTAGACGGGGGGACAGACCACCACCGCGTCGCCCGGGTCGGTGACCAGCCGCAGCACCTCGACCACGCCCATCATCACGTCGGGCACGAGCGTGCTGCGCGCGACCGGGAAGTCGGCCCAGTCCCAGCGGCGGGCGGCGAACCCGCCGAGCGCCTCCGCGTACGCCGTCCCGTACGCGTAGCCGGTGTCGCCCAGGTCGACCGCGCGGCGCAGCGCCTCGGCCACCGGCGGCGCCAACGGCACGTCCTGCTCGGCGACCCACAGCGGCAGCACGTCCGGCGGGTGCAGCCGCCACTTCACGCTGGTGCGCCGACGGAGCTGGTCGAGCGTGAGCTGGGTGAGCGGATTGCGGTCGCCGACGGAAACGCCCATGGGGTACACCGTAGGGGGCCCTACCATCGCCCGATGGCCCACCCGAGCTACCCGCTGCGTACGCCACGACTGCTGCTGCGCCCCGTCAGCCTCGACGACCTCGACGACGTGCACGCCTGGCAGCGCCGTCCCGACGTGGTCCGCTGGATGCTCGGCGCGGAGCCGCGTACCCGGGAGGAGTCCCGGGCGTCGGTGGCCGCGATGGCGGGCGAGGACGCGCTGCGCGCGGAGGGCGACTGCCTGACGCTGGCCGCCGTCTCCGGGGCCCTGGTGGTCGGCGCCGTGGAGCTGGTGTGGCGGAGCCGGGCCGACCGCACCGCCGAACTCGGTTACGTCTTCCACCCCGACCACGGCGGCCGTGGCCTCGCCACCGAGGCGGCCGCGGCGGTGCTGGACTGGGGCTTCGGGGAGTTCGGGCTGCACCGGGTGACGGCCCGCTGCCACGCCGGCAACGAGCCGTCCGCCCGGCTGGCGACCCGGCTCGGCTTCCGGCGGGAGGCCTGGCACGTGCGCAGCTACCGGTTCCGTGGCGAGTGGGCCGACCAGTTCGTCTTCGCCGTGCTGGCCGAGGAGTGGCGGGCGGGCCGGGACGCGTTGGTAGGTTTCCGACGTGCCAGCCCCCGCAGATGATCCGGCCGGCGGCGAGCCCTACTTCCGCGTGCTCGGGCCGCTCACCGTCGAGCGTCGCGGCGAGCCGGTCGCGCTGGGCGGGCCGCAGCACGCGGTGGCGTTGGCGCTGCTGCTGTGCCACGTCGACCAGCCGGTCCCGGTCGACGGCTTCGTGGCGGAGCTGTGGCGGGACCGGCCGCCGCGCTCCTACCGGGTGCAGGTGCAGGGGATCATCTCCGAGCTGCGCCGCCGGCTGGCGCCCGGTGGCCGGGCCGCCGCCCCGATCGTCACCCGCCCGTCGGCCTACCAGCTCAACACCGCGCCCGGCGGGCTGGACGTGCGGCAGTTCTCCGACGAGGTGGCCGCGGCGGCGGCGGCGCGGGCGACCGGTGACAACGCGGCCGCGCTGCGCCTGCTGGAGGCGGCGCTGGCGCGTTGGCGCGGGCCGGCGTTCAGCGGCCTGACCGGCCGGTCGGTCGAGTCGACCGCCGCGACGCTGCACGAGGCGCGCCTGGACGCCGCCGCCGAGCTGGTCGACGCGCGCCTCGCCGACGGCCGGCTGAGCGGGCTGGTAGCCGAGCTGACCGCGCTGATCGGCGAGCGACCGCTGGACGAACGTTTCCACCGTCAGCTCATGACCGTGCACGATCGGCTCGGCCGGCCGGCCGACGCGCTGGACGCCTACCGGGAGCTGTGCGGGCGGCTGGTCCGGGAGCTGGGCATCGAGCCGGCCGGGCCGACCCAGGACCTGCATCGGCGCATCCTGGCCGGTGAGTCGGGCCGCGGGCGGCGCCTCACCAGGCGCGGTGTCGATCGTCGCCGTCGAGGGCATGGCCGGCGTGGGCAAGACCCGGTTCGCGGTGCACGCCGCGCACCGCCTCGCCGCCGACTACCCGGACGGACAGTTCTATCTAGACCTGCACGGGTTCAGTGCCGGGTCGACGCCGGCCGCCCCCGGCGCGGTGCTGGAAACGATGCTGCGCCGGCTCGGGGTGCCGGCGTCGGCGATCCCCGAGTCCGTCGACGACCGATCGACGTTGCTGCGCGATCGGCTGGCCGACCGGCGGGTGCTGCTCGTGCTGGACAACGCCGCGGACGAGGCCCAGGTGTCGCCGCTGCTGCCGGCCGCCTCGGGGTGCCTGGTGATCGTGACCAGCCGGCGCGCGCTGGCCATGGACGGCGCGTGCGTGATCGTGCTCGACGTGTTCAGCCCGGCGGAGGCGCGGGAGCTGCTGACCGGCCTGCTCGGCCCGGACCGGGTCGCCGCCGAGCCGGCCTCGGTCGAGGAGCTCGCCGGCCGATGCGGGCACCTGCCGCTGGCCGTCGCGGTCGCCGGGCGGCGGTTGCGCGGGCGACCGGCGTGGCGGGTCGCGCACCTGCTGGCCCGGCTCAGCGATCCGGACCGCGGGCTGGCCGAGTTCACCGTCGGCGCACGCGGCGTCGAGGACGTCTTCGCCCTGTCGTACCGGGCGCTGCCGGCCGCCCGGCAGCGGCTGTTCCGGCTGCTCGGCGTGCACCTCGGCGACGACGTGACCGCGGCGTTGGCGGCGGCGCTGGTCGGTGACGACCCGGCGGACGCCGAGCGGGACCTGGAGGCGCTGCTCGACGAGCACCTGGTGCAGCAGGTGCGGCCCGGCCGCCACGAGCTGCACGACCTGCTGCGCCGCTACGCCGCCCGGCAGGTGGCGGCGACGCCGGACGAGGCCGCCGCGGCGCGGCGGCGGCTCGTCGACTGGTACGTGGCGACCGCCGACGGGGCCACCCGGCTGATCCGCCGCTTCCCGCTGCCGCCGGTCGGGCGAGTGCCGGAGCCGGTGGCGCCGGTGCCCGGTTTCGGGGACGAGGAGGCGGCGCTGCGCTGGCTCGACGCCGAGTTCGCGAACCTGCGGGCGGCGATCCACGGCGCCGCGGACCTGCCGGCGTGGCGCAACGCGGTGGTGTTGGTGCACCTCCTCCAGCCCTACCTGGTCCGCCGTGGCCAGGTCGACGACGCGCTGGCGACGTTGCGGGCCGCCGCCGAGGCGGCCCGCGGCCTCGACGACCCGGTCGCCGAGGCGTACACGCTCACCGCGCTGGGCCAGGCCCACGACACCGCCGGCCGCACGGACCGGTCGCTGGAGTTGCTCCGCGACGCGCTGGAGCGCCACGTCCGCCTCGGCCAGGCCGTCGGTGAGGCGACCACCCGCCACCACCTCGCCATGGTCTTCCGCCGGCTCGGCCGGCACCGGGACGCGATCGCCGAGTACCGGCGGGCCGTGGTGCTGTTCCGCGCCGCCGGCGACGGCCAGTGGGAGGCGTCGGCGTTGAGCGGCCTCAGCGTCGACCTGCACCTCGCCGGCCGGGACGAGGAGGCGTTGGCGCAGGCGTTGCGGGCGCTGTCGCTGCAACGCGTCGTCGGCGGGCCCGGCCTGGCGCGCGTGGAGAACAACGTCGGTCTGCTGCACGCCCGGCTGGGCCGGCACGCCGAGGCGGTGCCGTACGCGCTGCGGGCGTTGGCCTGGCAACGCCGGACCGGGAGCCGGCCCGGTCAGGCCAACGCGTTGGCGAACCTGGCGTTCAGCTATGCCCGCACGGGTCGGCCCACCGAGGCGGTGCGGGCCGCCGCCGAGGCGGTGGAGATCGCCCGTGACCTCGGCCCGGACCTGCGGGCGAAAACGTGGAACACCCTGGGAGAGGCGCACCGGTCCGCCGGCGACCACGCCGCCGCGCTGCGCTGCCACCGCGAGGCGCTCGACATCGCCACCCGGATCGGGGAGGCCGAGGAGCAGGCCCGGGCGCGTGCCGGGATCGACGACGCCTCCGTGCCCGCCGGCACTTAGCGGATTCTTAGCGACCGTCGGTAGCGTCCGGGTCGAACGGGGGTGACCCGGCGAGCGATCGCCGTCCGGTGCCGGCGTGCGGTGTCGTGGAGGATCTCGATCCTGGTCAGCGAGGGAGCGGCACCGGCGCCCGGCGCGCGGGGAGGAGCCTGCCGATGCGCGACCTGACGACGCTGACGCTGGTGCCGGTCGCCACCGCCGCGCTGACCGTGGCGACCGCGCCGGCCGGCCACCGCCGTCAGCCGGCGACCACCGGGTCGCCGACGGCGATCTCCCCGGTGGTCACCGGGATCAGCCGGATCCCGAACCAGGTCTTCCCGTCCTGCCGCCGGTGCCGCGCCAACGTGCGGATCGGCTCCTTGCCTCGGGTGAGGGTCTCCGGGTCGATCAGGGTGAGCTGGCAGCGGTCGCAGCGTTCGGCGACCCGGAAGTCGGCCGCGCCGATCCGGACCCGGGTCCAGCCGTCCTCGGCGAACGGCTCGACCGGCCCGTCGAGGACGACGGTGGGGCGGAACCGCGCCATCGGCAGCGGGTCCGGCGCCGGCTCGCCCCGCTCCAGCGCGCCCTCGACGATCCAGTCACGCAGGCGGCGTAGCGACGGCAGCGTGGCGAGCAGCAGCGGGCCGGCGTCGGAGAGGTTCAGCGGGTCACCCGGTCGGCCGCCGTGCGCGGCGGAGACCGGCCGGCGTCGCGGGTCGTCCAGCCAGCCCAGCCGCACCCGCTGGCCCAGCCGGTCGGAGAGCCAGTCGTGCGCCTCACCGGCGGCCAGCCGCAGCGTGTCCAGCCGGGACAGCGTGGTGCCGGCCGGTGGCCCGGCCACCGGCTTGGTCACGGTCAGCGACGCGCCGTGCCGGTCGGTGAGCGTGATCGACCCGGTCCCGGGCGTGGCGGTCAGGCCGAGCATCCGGGGCGCGGTGCGGGCGGTCAGCACCGCGCCGTCGGGTTGCAGGAGCACCCAGCGCCGGTCGTGGCGCAGCCCCCACGGCTCGACCGTGGCGTGGTCGACGTCCACCCCGGCGAGGGACTTCACCGGGTGGACGTGCGTCGAGACGAGTCGCACGCTCAGCCGACCTTCGGGGTGGCCCGGTCGATGATCGCGGCGAGGTCGACCCCGGCGGGGAGCGTCCCGTACGCCTGGCCGTGGTCGCCGTCGAGGCGCGCCGCGCAGAACGCGTCGGCGACGGCGGGGTGGCCGTGGCGGACCAGCAGCGCGCCCTGCAGCACCAGCGCGAGGCGTTCCACCACCCGCCGGGCCCGCAACTCCAGGTCACCCGGGTCGGCCAGTTCGTCGCGCACCCGCCGGACCGCGGCGTCGAGGCGCGGATCCGCGCCGGCGGCGGCGGCCACCTCCGCCTCGTACGCGGCCAGCACCTGCGGCTCGCGGGTGAGCGCGCGCAGCACGTCCAGCGCGGCGACGTTGCCGGAGCCCTCCCAGATCGAGTTCAGCGGCGACTCGCGGAACAGCCGCGGCATGCCGGACTCCTCGACGTAGCCGTTGCCGCCCAGGCACTCCAGGGCCTCGGCGGCGTGCCCCGGCCAGCGCTTGCACACCCAGTACTTGCCGACGGCCAGGGCGAGCCGCTTGAACGCGGTCTCGCCGGCGTCGCCCCGCGCCGACCGGTCGGTCGCGCCGGCCAGCCGCATCATCAGCACGGTGGCCGCCTCGGACTCCACCGCCAGGTCGGCCAGCACGTTGCGCATCAACGGCTGGTCGGCCAGGTAGCGGCCGAACGCCCGCCGGTGGGTGGTGTGGTGCACGGCAGTGGTGACGCCCTGACGCATGCCGGCCGCCGCGCCGATCACGCAGTCCAGCCGGGTCAGGTTGACCATGTCGATGATGGTGCGTACGCCCCGACCCTCGTCGCCGACGCGCCACGCCACCGCGTGCTCGTACTCGACCTCGGCGGAGGCGTTGGAGCGGTTGCCGAGCTTGTCCTTCAGCCGCATCAGCCGCATCGGGTTACGGGCGCCGTCGGGCAGCACCCGGGGGACCAGGAAGCAGGTGAGCCCGCCCGGCGCCTGGGCGAGCGTGAGGAACAGGTCGCACATCGGCGCGGAGGTGAACCACTTGTGCCCGAGCAGCCGGTAGCTGCCGTCGGGCTCGGGCCGGGCGGTGGTGGTGTTGGCGCGCACGTCCGAGCCGCCCTGCTTCTCGGTCATCGACATGCCGGCCAGCAGGCCGCGCTTGCCGGTCGGCGGGCGCAGCCCGAAGTCGTACTCGGTGCTGGTGAGCAGCGGCTCGTAGCGCGCGGCCAGCTCGGGGCTGTGCCGCAGCGCCGGCACCGCCGCGTAGGTCATCGAGATCGGGCAGCCGTGGCCGGCGTCGGGCCGCCAGACGTAGAAGCCGGCGGCGCGGGCCACGTGCGTGCCGGCCCGGTCGTCGGCCCACGGCGCGGCGTGCAGGCCGTGCCCGACCGCGGTGCGCATCAGCTCGTGCCAGGACGGATGGAACTCCACCTCGTCGACGCGGTGGCCGTACCGGTCGTGGGTGCGCAGCACCGGCGGGTGCTCGTTGGCGAGCCGGCCGTGCTCGGCGGCCGCCTCGCCGCCGGCCAGCCGGCCCAGGTCGTGCAGCCCGGCGGCGGCCCAGCCGGCGCCCTCGCGGGCCAGGCCGTCGAGCAGCGCCGGGTCGTCGGCGGTGTCGTGGCCGACCAGCGGTGGGACCTGGTTGACGACCTCGTGTGTGGTCACGGCGGCACTCCCAGCACGCGGTGGCGGAAGGTGGATTGAACCACCGTTCAGCGGCGGCCGGCAACCGCGCTCGACCAGTCGATTCGGCTCGATTCGTTTGACATCATCCCGCTCGGCGAGAAGAGTGGCCGAAACTTTCTTTTGTTCGGAAAGCGGCAGGGGGGCCAATGTCCAGGAACAAGCTCGGCGTGATCGGCGCGGCACTCACCCTCGCGGTCGGTGTCCTGTCCGGATGCACCGGCGGCGAGAGCGTCGACGTCGGCGACGGCGGCAGTGCCGGAGGCGCGGGGGGCGTCCTCAACGCCGCGATCGGCGGCGAACCGGACCAGCTCGACCCGCACAAGACCTCGGCCTACTACAGCTTCCAGGTGTTGGAGAACGTCTACGACACCCTGGTCGAGCCGGACGCCGACCTGAAGATGGTGCCGTCCCTGGCCACCAAGTGGACCACCAGCGACGACCAGCTCACCTGGACGTTCACCCTGCGCGACGGGGTGACGTTCTCCGACGGGTCGCCGCTGACCTCGGAGGACGTCGTCTACTCCTACGAGCGGATCATCAAGCAGAAGCTGAACACCGCCTACAAGTTCGCCACCGTCAAGTCGGTGACCGGCCCCGACCCGACCACCGTCGTGGTGACGCTCAGCGCGCCCACGCCCAACCTGCTGGCCAACCTCGGCGGCTTCAAGGGCGTGGCGATCGTCGAGAAGTCCAACGTGGAGTCCGGCAAGGTCAAGACCGCGCCGGTGGGCAGCGGCCCGTTCAAGGTGGCCGGCTACACCTCCGGCGACAGCATCAAGCTGGTCCGCAACGACTCCTACTGGGGCGACAAGCCGAAGCTCGACGGCGTCACCTTCACCTTCGTCAAGGACCCCACCGTGGCGCTGCAGAACCTGCGCAGCGGCCAGGTCCAGTGGACCGACAACCTGCCGCCGCAGCAGGTGAAGTCGTTGCAGGACGGCGACGACCCGGTGGTGAAGTCGGCGCCGTCGACCGACTACTGGTACGTGGCGCTCAACGAGGCCCGCAAGCCGTTCGACAACCCCGAGGTCCGGCGCGCGATCGGCTACGCCCTGGACCGGGAGGCGATCACCAAGGCGGCCAAGTTCGGTCTCGCCACGGTCAACCAGACCGCCATCCCGAAGAACAGCGCGTTCTACTACGACTACGCGCCCTACTCGCACGACCCGGCCAAGGCCAAGCAGATGCTCGGCCAGGCCGGCGTCGGCAACCTCACCATGGACCTGATGGTCACCAGTGAATACCCGGAGACGGTCACCGCCGCCCAGGTGATCGCCGCGCAGCTCAAGGACGTCGGGATCACCGTGAAGATCCGTACGCTGGACTTCGCCCAGTGGCTCGACGAGCAGGCGAAGGGCAACTTCGACGGGTTCATGCTCGGCTGGCTGGGCAACGTCGACCCGGACGAGTTCTACTACGCCCAGCACCACAGCGGCGGCACGTTCAACTTCCACAAGTACGCCAACCCGGCGGTGGACAAGCTGCTCGACGCCGCCCGCACCGAGACCGACCAGAACGCCCGCAAGCAGGCGTACGAGCAGGCGGCGAAGCTGATCGTCGACGACGCCAGCTACCTCTACCTCTACAACCCCGACGTGGTGCAGGGCTGGTCGAAGAAGGTCTCCGGCTACGACGTCCGCAGCGACCGGGCGATCCGGTTCCGCTCGGTCGCCCTCGGCAAGTGACCCGCTTCGTCCTGCGGCGGGTCCTCCAGTCGGCGGTCGTGCTGCTCGGGGTGACCCTGGTGGTCTTCCTGCTGCTGCAACTGGTCCCGGGCGACCCGGTCCGGGTGGCCCTCGGCACCCGGTTCGACCCGCAGACGTACGAGGCGCTGCGCTCCCGCGCCGGCCTCGACCAGCCGCTGCCGGTGCAGTACGCCAGCTATCTCGGCCACGCCCTCACCGGTGATCTCGGGGTCAGCTTCCGCACCGGCCAGCCGGTCAGCCGGATCGTGCTGGAACGGCTGCCCGCGACGCTGTCGCTGGCCGTCACCGCGGTGCTGTTCGCCCTGCTGGTGGCGTTCCCGCTGGGCATCGTCGCGGCGGTGCGCAGCGGCTCGGCGGTCGACCACGCGGCGCGCGTGTTCAGCCAGTTCGGCGTCTCGGTGCCCGACTTCTGGATGGGCATCATGGGGATCATCCTCTTCGCCGGCGTGCTGGGCTGGCTGCCACCGTCGGGCTACGTGGCGCTGACCGAGGACCCCGGCCGGTGGGCCAGCCACGTGGCCCTGCCGGCGGTGACCGTCGGCCTGGTCACCGCGTCGATCCTCACCCGGTTCATCCGCTCCTCGGTGCTGGAGGTCCTCTCCGCCGACTACGTGCGCACCGCCGAGGCGAAGGGGCTGCGCAACCGGGTGGTGATCCTGCGGCACGTGCTGCGCAACGCGCTGATCCCGGTGGTCACCGTGGTCGCGGTGCAGTTGGCCAGCCTGCTCGGCGGCGTGATCGTGATCGAGGTGCTGTTCGCCTGGCCGGGGATCGGGCGGCTCACCTTCGACGCCGTGCAGGCCCGCGACTATCCCGTCCTGCAGGGCGCGGTGCTGCTCGTCGCGGCGCTGTTCCTGCTGGTCAACCTGCTGGTGGACATTCTCTACGCCCGCCTCGACCCGAGGATCACGGTCAAGTGAGCGGCGGAGCGGAGAGCACCGGCCGCCGAGTCCTGGACGCGCTGCGGCGCGACCCGCTCGCGGTCGGCGGGGCGCTCGTGCTGCTGCTGCTGGTCGTGGTGGGCGTCGCCGGTCCGTGGCTCGCCCCGGCCGGGGTCAACGACGTCGACGTGGACGCGATGCTGCGACCGCCGAGCGGGGCGCACCTGTTCGGCACCGACGAGCTGGGCCGTGACGTGCTCAGCCGGGTGCTGGTCGCGGCCCGCGTGTCGCTGGAGGTCGGCGTGGTCAGTGTCGGCATCGCGCTGGTCGCCGGCGTGACGCTCGGGCTGTTCGCCGGCTACTACCGGGGCTGGCTGGACAGCGTGCTGATGCGCTGCATGGACGTGCTGTTCGCGTTCCCGGTGCTGCTGCTGGCGGTGGCCATCGTGGCGGTGCTCGGCCCCGGCCTGCTCACCGCCATGGTCGCCATCGGCGTGGTCTACACACCCATCTTCGCCCGGATCACCCGCGCCGGCGTGCTGTCCGTACGCGAGCAGGTCTTCGTCCGGGCCGCCGTCTCCATCGGCGCGTCCGACCTGCGCATCATGCGCCGGCACGTGCTGCCCAACATCGCCGCGCCGCTGATCGTGCAGACGTCGCTGTCGCTGGCGTTCGCCATCCTGTCCGAGGCGGCGCTGTCCTTCCTCGGCCTGGGCATCCAACCGCCGGCGCCGGCCTGGGGGCGGATGCTGTTCGACGGGCGCGGCTTCGTCACCGACGCCTGGTGGCTGGGCGTGTTCCCGGGCGCGGCCATCTTCCTGACCGTGCTCGCCTTCAACCTGGTCGGCGACGCGCTGCGCGACGTGCTCGACCCGCGTCAGCTCACCGTCAGCGAGGCCCGCAGGAGCACCCCATGAGCGAGCAGATCAGCAGGCTCGATGCCGGCACGAGCGGGAAGACCGTGTTCTCCGTCGAGGACCTCACCGTCACCGTGGGCACCCGGCGTGGCCCGGCGCGCGCGGTGGCCGGGGTGTCCTGGCAGGTCCGGGCCGGGGAGACGTTCGCGCTGGTCGGCGAGTCCGGCAGCGGCAAGAGCATGACCCTGCTCGCGGCGACCGGGCTGGCGCCGCGGGCGGCGACGGTGACCGGCCGGGTGCGGCTGCTCGACTCCGAGCTGACCGCGCTGCCGGAGGACCGCCGCCGCCGGCTGCGCGGCCGGCACGTCGGTTTCGTGTTCCAGGACCCGATGACGTCGCTCAACCCGGTGCTGCCGGTGGGCCGGCAGGTCACCGAGGCGGCCGAGGCGCATCTCGGGCTGACCCGCCGCGCCGCCCGCGAGCGGGCGGTGGAGTTGCTCGACCTGGTCGGCATCCCGTCCGCCGCGCAGCGGGTGGACGCGTTCCCGCACCAGTTCTCCGGCGGCATGCGCCAGCGCGTGGTGATCGCCATGGCGCTGGCGTGCGAGCCGGACCTGCTGATCGCCGACGAGCCGACCACCGCGCTCGACGTCACCACCCAGGCGCAGATCGTCGAGCTGGTCGCCGACCTGCAGCAGCGGCTCGGCACGGCGGTCGTCTGGGTCACCCACGACCTGGGCGTGGTCGCCGGCATCGCGGACACCGTCGCGGTGATGTACGGCGGCCGGATCGTCGAGCAGGGCCCGGTCGACGCGGTGTTCGACTCGCCGTCGCACCCGTACACCCGGGCTCTGCTCGCGGCCCGACCGGACCCGGCGCGCCGGGGCGAGGACCTGGTGGCCATCCCGGGTGCGCCACCGAGCCCGCTTGACCTGCCGCCGGGCTGCGTGTTCTGGCCACGCTGCCCGGTGCGCGCCGACCCCCGGTGCGGGCACGAGCTGCCTCCGTTGACGCCGGTCGGCCCCGGGCACACGGTCCGTACCTTCTATCCGGGAGAGACGTCATGACAGCGGCGGACGTGGTCGCCGAGCTGGACGAGCTGATGGTGCACTTCCCGACCCCGGCCGGTGTGGTCCGCGCGGTCGACGGCGTCAGCCTCGCGGTGCGCCGGGGCGAGACGCTCGGCCTGGTCGGCGAGTCGGGCAGCGGCAAGTCGACCGCCGGCCTGGCGCTGTTGCGGCTGGTCGACCCGACCGCCGGACGCGTCCGGGTGGCCGGCGCCGACGTGACCGGCCTGTCCCGGCGTCGCCTGCGCGGAATGCGCCGGCACGTGGCGATGGTCTTCCAGGACCCGCAGGCGTCGCTCGATCCGCGCCGCACGGTCGGCGACAGCATCGCCGAGCCGCTGCACGTGCACCGGCTGGCCGGGTCCGCCTCGGCCCGCCGGGACCGGGTGGCCGAGCTGTTGGACCTGGTCGGCCTGCGCGCGGACACCGCCGGCCGGCATCCGCACGAGCTGTCCGGCGGGCAGCGCCAGCGGGTGGGGGTGGCCCGCGCGCTGGCCGGCGAGCCGGATCTGATCGTCCTGGACGAGCCGATCGCCTCGCTGGACCTGAGCGTGCAGGCACAGATCATGAACCTGCTCCGGCACCTGCAACGCGACCTCGGCCTGACCTACCTGTTCATCGCGCACGACCTGGCCGCGGTCGAGCACATGAGCGACCGGATCGCGGTGATGTACCTGGGCCGCATCGTGGAGACCGGTCCGCCGGAGCGGATCTACCGGCGGCCCGCGCACCCCTACACGGCGGCGCTGCTGTCGGCGGTGCCGGTGGCCGATCCGCGGGTCGAGCGGGAACGCCGCCGCACCGTGCTCTCCGGCGACATTCCCAGCCCGGTGGACCCGCCCAGCGGCTGCCGGTTCCGGACCCGGTGCCCGCGTGCCCGCGCCGAGTGTGCCGAGACCGATCCGGCCCTGACCGAGGTTGGTCCCGACCAGCACGCCGCCTGCCTGTTTCCGCTGCACGGCGAGGCCGCCGACCCGGCGTAGGATCGACGGCGATGACGTTCACCACCCGGCCCACGCTGCGCGGCACGTTCGGCATGGTCTCCTCGACGCACTGGCTGGCCAGTCAGTCCGCGATGGGCGTGCTGGAGCGCGGCGGCAACGCCTTCGACGCCGCGGTGGCCGCCGGGTTCGTGCTGCACGTGGTCGAGCCGCACCTCAACGGTCCGGCCGGTGAGGTGCCCGCGATCGTGGCCACGGCCGCCGAGCCCACCCCTCGGGTGCTCTGCGGCCAGGGCCCGGCCCCGGCCGGCGCCACGATCGCGCACTTCCGGTCGCTCGGGCTGGATCTGGTGCCCGGCTCCGGCCCGCTGGCCGCGGTGGTGCCCGGCGCGGTGGACGCCTGGCTGCTCCTGCTGCGCGATCACGGCACCCGCTCCCTCGACGAGGTGCTGGCGCCGGCGATCGGCTACGCCGCCGCCGGCCATCCGCTGGTCGGCGCCGCCGGGGAGACCATCGACCGGGTCCGGTCGCTGTTCACCGAGCACTGGCCGACCTCCGCGCGACTCTGGCTGCGCGCCGGCCGCCCGCCCGCGCCGGGGGAGATGGTCACCAACCCGGCGTACGCGCGGACGCTGCGCCGCCTCGTCGACGCCGGTCGGGCGGCCGGCGCGGACCGGGTGGCGCAGATCGAGGCGGCCCGGCACGCCTGGCGTGAGGGGTTCGTCGCGGAAGCGATCGATCGGTTCAGCCGGCTGCCGTTCCGGGACTCCAGCGGCTGCCCGCATCCCGGCGTGCTCACCGGCGACGACCTGGCCGGCTGGTCCGCCGGCTGGGAGGAACCGGTGACGCTCGACTGGCGCGGGCACACGGTGGCGAAGGCCGGTTTCTGGGGCCAGGGCCCGGTGCTGCTGCAGACGCTCGCGACGCTCGACGCGCTCGACGACCCTCGGGTGCTCGACCCGTCCACGGCGGACGGCATCCACGCCCAGGCCGAGGCGCTCAAACTGGCGTTCGCCGACCGGGAGGCGTGGTACGGCGACACCGACGTGCCGGGCGAGGCGCTGCTGTCGCCGGAGTACGCGCGCACCCGGGCCGGGTTGATCGGCGGGCGCGCGTCGACCGAGCTGCGCCCGGGCAGCCCGGCGGGCACGCCACCCCGGCTCCCGGCGCACCTGCACACGCACGCCGCCCGCCGGGCCGGCCCGCAGGACCCGACCACGGGCGAGCCCACGGTGCGGGCCGACGGGGTGGCCCGCGGCGACACCTGCCACGTCGACGTGGTCGACCGGTGGGGCAACATCATCTCCGCCACCCCGAGCGGCGGCTGGTTGCAGAGTTCGCCCACCATCCCGGAGTTGGGCTTCCCGCTGGGCAGCCGGTTGCAGATGTGCTGGCTGGAGGAGGGGCTCGCGTCGTCGCTGCGGCCGGGCCGGCGTCCGCGTACCACGTTGAGCCCGACGCTGGTGCTGCGCGACGGCGAGCCGGTGCTGGCCTGCGGCACGCCCGGCGGCGACCAGCAGGACCAGTGGCAGTTGCTGTTCCTGCTGCGCCACCTGGCCGGCGGGCAGGAGTTGCAGGCGGCGATCGACGCGCCGGCGTGGCACACCACCAGCCTGCCGGCGTCGTTCTATCCGCGCGAGGTCGAGCCGGGCGTCCTGGTGGTGGAGGACCGCCTCGACCCCGAGGTGCTGATCGGCCTGCGCGCGAGGGGCCACCTCGTCCGCCGGTCCGACCCGTGGAGCCTGGGCCGCCTCTGCGCGGTGACCCGCGACCCGCGCACCGGCGTCCTGTCGGCCGCCGCAAACCCCCGAGGCGCCCAGGGCTACGCCGCGGGCCGCTGATCCCCGTACTCGTCGATCGTGCGGTTGCCGCCCCGGCGAAGCGGGCAGCTCGGGCCGTCGAGGGGCCGCAACTCCATGATCGACGGATCGGGCCGGGGCGGTTACGCTTTCGCGGTCGCGTCACGGGGGAGGAGAAGGTCGTGGGGTTGTTCCAGCGGATTCGGGGGCGAGCGCGGGAGCGGGTGGGCGGGCCGGTCGTGGATCCGGCGTTCGGGGATCCGGTGGCGCGGGCGCTCGTCGACGCGCTGGAGGCACGAGACTGGCGGGCCGCGCGTGACGTGCTGACCCCGGTCGCCGACCCGGACGGTCGCGCGTACCTGATGGAGGCCGCCGGTCGGGTCGACGGCGTGCAGGACTGGATCGGCGAGTGGGTCGCGGCGGAGCCGGACTCGACGCTGCCGGTGTTGGTGCGCGGTTGCCACGCGTTCTACTGGGCATGGGAGGCGCGCGGCAACAAGCGCGCCCAGCACACCGGCCAGGACCAGTTCCGGGAGTTCCGCAAGCGGCTGCTGGTGGCGGAGAACCTGCTCGACGAGGTGGCGGACCGGGACCCGGACGACGTGACCGCCCGGGCGTGGCTGGTCGCCACCTCCCGGGCCCGCCAGGTCGACAGGGACGAGGCGGCGGCCCGCTTCGACGCGGTGGTCACCCGGCACCCCGGCCACCAGGTGGCGCACGAGCACCGGTTGCAGTACCTCTGCCCGAAGTGGTTCGGCACCGAGGAGGCGATGTTCTCCCTGGCGCGGGAGGCGACCGCGAGCGCGCCGGAGGGCAGCATGCTGCCGGCGCTGATCGCCGCCGCGCACATCGAGAAGTGGCTGGAGCTGCCGGCCGAGGAGGACGACGCCTACATGCGGTCCGACGAGGTCGGCGCCGAGCTGGTGGCCGCCGCCGAGAGGTCGATCCTGCACCCGACGTTCCGGCCCGGCGCCGGCCTGGCGCCCCGGGCCGGCCTGTTCGCGCTCGCCCTGGAGTTGGCGCACGAGTTCGACACCGCCGCCCGCGTCTTCGACCTGCTCGGTGACCAGGTCAGCGAGTGGCCCTGGGGGTACGTGGGTGAGCCGGTGGCGGCGTTCGTCCGCTCCCGGGACTGGGTGCGCGAGAACCTGCCCTGAGCGGTCAGCCGTCGATCCGGGTGATGTTGCGGATCTTGTTGGCGGCGTCCAGCGCCGCCACCTTGTACGCCTCGGCCAGCGTCGGGTAGTTGAACACCGCGTCGAGCAGGTAGTCGACAGTGCCGCCGCAGCCCATCACGGCCTGCCCGATGTGGACGATCTCGGTGGCTCCGGTGCCGAAGACGTGCACCCCGAGCAGGCGTCCGTCCTCCGGCGAGACGAGCAGCTTCAGCATGCCGTACGAGTCGCCGACGATCTGCCCCCGGGCCAGTTCGCGGTAGCGGGCGATGCCCACCTCGAACGGGGTGGAGCTGTCGGTCAGTTCGTCCTCGGTCTTCCCGACGAAGCTGATCTCCGGGATGGTGTAGATGCCGATCGGTTGCAGGTCCGGCATGGCACGCGCCGGTTCGCCGCAGGCGTGCTGGGCGGCGAGGCGGCCCTGTTCCATCGAGGTGGAGGCCAGCGCCGGGAAGCCGATCACGTCGCCGACGGCGTAGATGTTCTCGACCGTGGTGCGGTAGTCGGCGTCGACCTGGATCCGGCCCCGGTGGTCGGCGGTGAGGCCGGCCGCCTCCAGCGCGAGGTCGTCGGTCTGGCCCTGCCGGCCGGCGGAGTACATCACCGTGTCCGCGACGATCTTCTTGCCGCTGCGCAGGACGCAGAGCGCGGCGGTGCGGTGCTGCTCCACCGAGGCCACCTCCTCGCCGAAGCGGAAGGTGACCGACAGGTCCCGCAGGTGGTATTTGAGCGACTCGACGATCTCCTCGTCGCAGAAGTCGAGCATCCGCTCGCGACGCTCGACCACGGTCACCTTGGTGCCGAGCGCGGCGAACATCGACGCGTACTCCATGCCGATCACGCCCGCGCCGACCACCACCATGCTGCGCGGCACTGCCTGCAGGTTGATGACGCCGTCGGAGTCGACGATGGTCCGGTCGTCGAAGTCGACGCTGTCCGGGCGGGCCGGGCGGGTGCCGGCGGCGATGACCGCCTTGTCGAAGGTGATCCGCTCGTCCCGGCCGGAGCCGGCGTCGACCCAGACCGCGTGCGGGTCGGCGAACCGGCCGGTGCCGGTGATCATCGCGATCCGGTTGCGGGCGAGCTGGTTGCGGATGACGTCGGTCTGCCGGTTGATCACGTGCTGGGTACGGGCCGCCAGGTCGGCGACCGTGATGTCCTCCTTGACCCGGTAGCTGCTGCCGTAGAGGTCACGCTGGCTGAGCCCGGTCAGGTAGAGGACGGCCTCGCGCAGGGTCTTGGACGGCACGGTGCCGGTGTTGATGCACACCCCGCCGAGCATGTCGCGACGGTCCACGATGGCCACCCGCCGCCCCAGCTTGGCGGCGGCGACGGCCGCCTTCTGTCCACTCGGCCCGGATCCCAGCACCAGCAGGTCGTAGTCGTACACGAGGGCCAGCCTGGCAGGGTGTGCGCCCGGGCGCCAGTCGGGGAGAGTTCGGCCGGCGCCAACTCGGTGGGACGGCTGATGGAGCTGGTGCGATCGGAGCAGGCGGCCCGGTGAACTCCGGTCACCGGCCCGCCGAGGTGCCGGGCCGGTGACGCGGATCCGTGTGCTCAGCGGCCCTGGAGCCCCCGGACGGTGTCGCCGAACGTCCAGCCCTTCGACCCGTCCCAGTTGATCGACCAGGTCATCAGCCCCTTGAGCCCCGGCACGGATCGCCAGGCCTGGCCCACCAGCGACGGGGCCAGGTACCCGCCACCCGCGCCGGGCTGCGCCGGCAGGCCGGGTACCTGCTTGTCGTAGGGGACGCGGATGGTGACGCCCTGGACGGTGAGCCCGTTGTTCAGGCACTGCGTCTGCACCGTGAAGCCCTGCACCGTGCCGGCCGGGTACGAGTCGCCGGCGCAGCCGTACATCGAGCCGTTGTAGTACTGCATGTTCAGCCACCAGAGCCGGCCGTTGTCCGCGTACTTCTTGACGATCGGCAGGTAGGCGCCCCAGATCGAGCCGTAGGTGACGCTGCCGCCGGTGACGTACGCGGTCTCCGGCGCCATGGTGAGCCCGAAGCCGGCCGGCATCTGGGCCAGCACGCCGTCGATGATCCGGATCAGGTTGGCCTGCGACGGGGAGAGCTGGTTGATGTTCCCGTTGCCGGTCAGCCCGGTCTCGATGTCGATGTCGATGCCGTCGAAGTTGTGCCGCCTGAGGATCGGCACCACGGTGGCGACGAACCGGTCGGCGACGGCGGCGGAGCTGAGGTCGATGCCGGCGGCGGCGCCGCCGATGGAGAGCAGCACGGTCAGCCCACCCGCCTTGGCCTGGCACACCTGTGCCGGGGTGGGCACCTTGACGCCGGCGTCCATGCCGTCCTCCCAGAGCACGGTGCCGTCGGCGCGGATGACCGGGAACGCGGCGGTGACGACGTTGTAGCCGTGACCGGTGATCCGGGAGTCGGTGATCGGGATCCAGCCGAGGCCGGGGTGCACGCCGTTGGCCGCGCCGTCCCAGTTCTCCCAGTAGCCCTGGAGCACCTTGCCCGTCGGCCGGGACCGCAACGCGCAGGTCTCGCCGCCCGGTGCGGTCGGGCTGGGCGTGGCGGTCGGCGTCGAGGTCCGGGTGGGGCTGGGTGTGGGGGAGGGCGGTCGGGTGGTCGGGCTCGGCGACGGCGTGCCGCCGGAGCAGGCGCCGAGGTCGGTCCAGAGCGCCGGCACGGCGGCCGGCGTCCAGCCCGCGCCGACCGGCGGGGTGTGCGTCACCAGCGCCTGGTAGAGCCGGCCGCCGAAGGTGGCCCGGCTGCCGGCACTCCAGGTGACGCCCTCGGCCCAGGCCGGCGCGTCGCAGGCGACCAGGGCGGCCGTGCTGCCGGCGAGCGTGGCGCCGCCGGTCGCGGGCAGGGCCACGGTGGCGGCGAGCAGCGCGACGCCACCGAGCAGGGCGGTCATCGAACGTCCGAGTCGCATCTCATACCTCCTCGTCGATGCGCCGGAGGCTAGCAGTTAACTTTGTTAAATGTAAATGCGCAGTAGTCTGTCAGCACTTCGTTCAGGGCGTGAAAATGCGGGAAGGACGGCGGCGGACGTGGACGCCAGACGCACCACGGTGCGCGACATGCGCCGGGCCAACCGGTCGGTCCTGCTCACCCGGATCTGGCTGGACGGGCCGCTCAGCCGGCACGAGCTGGGCCAGTCCACCGCGCTGAGCCTGGCCAGCGTGAGCAACCTGGTCGGCGAGATGATCGCCGAGGGGCTGGTCGAGGAGGCCGGCTCGGTCGAGTCCGACGGTGGTCGCCCCCGGGTGCTGCTGCGCGTCGCGCCCGGCTACGGCTACCTCGTCGGCGCCGACGTGGGCGAGACGCGGGTGCAGGTCGAGCTGTTCGACCTGAGCATGACCGCGCTGGCCAAGGCGGAGTATCCGATCGCCACCGCCGAGCCCGACCCGGCACGGGTGGCCGAACACCTGCGGCACGGCCTCGCCGCGGTGACCGAGCAGGCCGGCGTCGACCCGGGCGCGGTGCTCGGTTTCGGCGTCGCCGTCTCCGGCACCGTCGAACGCACCGCCGACGCCGTGGTGCACGCCCAGACCCTGGGCTGGGACGGCGTACCGCTCGGCGCGATGTTGCGCGCCGGCACCGACGTGCCGGTGCACGTCGACAACGGCGCCAAGACGCTCGGGCAGGCCGAGATGTGGTTCGGCGCCGGTCGCGGCGTCCGGCACGCGGTGGTCGCCCTGGTCGGCTCCGGTGTCGGCGCGTCCGTGGTCGCCGACGGCGTCGGCTACCGCGGCGCGCACAGCAGCGCCGGCGAGTGGGGCCACACCACCATCGTGTACGGCGGCCGGCGCTGCCGCTGCGGCAACCTCGGCTGCCTGGAGGCGTACGTCGGGGCGGAGGGGGTGCTCGACCGGTTCCGGCAGGCGAACCGGGGTCGCCCGGCGGCCGGCGGGGACGAGGAGACCGCCTTCGGCGAGCTGCTGCGCGCGACCGACCGCACCGCCGCGAAGGTGATCGACGAGACGGTCGGTTACCTGGGCGCCGGGGTGGCGAACCTGGTCAACCTGTTCAACCCGGAGCGGGTGGTGCTCGGCGGCTGGGCCGGGCTGGCCCTGGGCGAACGGCACCTGCCGGCGATCCGCGAGGCCACCGCGCGGCACGCGCTGCGCCAGCCGTACGCCCAGACCTCGATCGAGCTGTGCCGGCTCGGCCCGGACGCGGTCGCGATGGGCGCGGCCACCCTGCCGATGACCCGGCTGCTGCGCGACGGCGGCGTGCCCCGCGAACCGGCGGTCCGACCCGCGCCCGCGCGACGGCCGGGCCGCCGCTGAGCGGCGGCCCGGCCGGTCGGCTCAGGACGGCAGGGTCCACTTCTGGTTGGCGCCGCCGGTGCAGCTCCACACCTGGGTCTTCGTCCCGTCGGCGGCGGTGTTGCCGGTGACGTCGAGACACTTGTTCGCCTGCGGGTTCACCAGGTCCCGCCCGGCGGTCCAGGTCCACTGCTGGGCGGCGCTGCCGTTGCAGGTCCACAGCTGTACCCGGGTGCCGTCGGCGGTGCCCCCGCCGGCCACGTCCAGGCACTTGCCGAGCGCGCGCAGCGTGCCGTCGGCGGCCCGGGTCCAGCGCTGGTTGGCCCCGCCGGTGCAGGTCCAGATCTGCGCCGGCGTGCCGTCGGCGGTGGCGTTGTCGGTGACGTCGAGGCACTTGCCGCCGATGCCGGTGACCGGGCCGGTGGGCGCGGTGCCGCCGCCGGACGGGGTGCCGGACCAGGTGAACGTGGCGGTGGTGCGGGCCGGCAGCGAGTAGGTGAAGGACTGGCCCCCCCACACCACCTTCACCGACTGCGCCGACGTGCCGCCGTTGTGCGCGAGCAGCGCCTTGGAGCCGTCCGGGTTGCGGTAGGCGACGTTCGGCACGGTCGCGTCGGCGGTGGAGTCGATCCGGGTGGCGCCCGGCCGGACGAACTTGGTGAGGTGCCCGGTGGTGTAGTACTCGACGGTGTAGTCGACCTGGCCGGCCCGGGCGCCGCCCTCCTGCACGGTGATCAGGCCGGTGCAGGTGCCACAGCCGCCGTTGTGCGGGCCCATGTTCTGGTTGACCGCGAGGCTCCACTTCACCACGCTGCGGCTCCAGTTCCGGGCGTAGCTGACGATGTCGGCCATGTCCTCGTTGTGCTGGTTGGTGATCCAGGTGCCGCCGGAGTGCTCGGTGCTGTACTGCGGCACCGCCGGATACTGGGCCCGCACCTGGCTGCCGACGGCCGGGTCGCCGAAGTAGCCGTGCCAGGCGATGCCGCCGAACAGCGGGTCGGTGCGTACCGCGCTGTCGGCCAGCAGGCCGGAGCCGATCGTGCCGTAGTCGCCGTAGTTCCAGTCGTGCACCAGCACCTTGGTGGTGAGGCCGGCGGCCCGCAACGCCGGGTAGACGAAGTTCTTGGTCAGCTCGGTGAGGCCGGAGGCGTTCCAGCTCATGCCCGGGTAGTCCATCGCGGTGGGGTTGCCGGACTGGCAGCAGTTCGGCTCGTTCTGCACCGACAGGTAGTCGACAGTGACGCCACGCGCCGCGTACGCCTGGATCGTCCTCACCAGATACTGCGCGTAGGTGGCGTAGTGCTCCCACTTCAGCCAGCCCATGTGGTCCATCCGGCCGTTGTCCTTCATCCAGCCGGGCGCGCTCCACGGCACCACCATCACCCGCAGCGCCGGGTTGAGCTGCCGGGCCTGGGCGGTGAGCAGCTCGACGTTCGTGTCGTAGCCGTTCGCGCCGAAGTCGCCGAGGTCGCAGCAGGTGTCGTCGAGGGAGACGTTGCCGGGGCGGGACAGGTCGGACGCGCCGATCGGATTGCGCACGAACGACAGCCCGATCCCGTCGGTGGGGCTGAACAGCTTGCGCATCACCGCGTCCCGGGTGGCCGCGCTGACCGGACCGCCGCGCAGCAGGTACGCGGTGGTGTCGGTGATGGACGCGCCGGCGCCCTCGAACGGCTGGTAGCGGGTGTTCTCGTCGACGGTGATGGTGCGGGTGGCGCCGGGGCTGGTCGCGGCGAAGCTCAGCGGGCTCTGCTGTTGCAGCCCGCGGGTGACGGTCCGGCCGCCGGCGTCGGAGGTGGTGGTGAGCCAGACGTCGACGGTCTCGCCGGCGGCGTGGGCCGCGGTGGTGGGGACGAGGGCGCCGGCGGTGAGGCAGAGCGTCAGGGCGACGCGGCCGGCGTGGCGGGCAGCGGTGGTGGGGGACACGGATGCTCCTTCCTGATGGATTGACATCCGCGAATGAGCGAACCGTTGTTCCGGCCTTGTGTCAAGACATGAAAAAAAGGGGCGGCCGCCTGGGAGGGACTCCCGCGCGGCCGCCCCGAACGGTCGCCTCAGCCCTGCCCGCGCACCCGTCGCACGGTGTCGCGGTACCACAACGCGCTGCGCTTCGGGGTGCGGCGCTGCGAGTCGTAGTCCACCCGCACGATGCCGAAGCGCTTGTCGTAGCCGTACGCCCACTCGAAGTTGTCCAGCAGCGACCAGGCGAAGTAGCCACGGATGTCCGCGCCCGCCTGCCGGGCCCGGGCCACCGCCCGCAGGTGCTCGGTCAGGTAGGACACCCGGTCGTCGTCGGCCACGAACCCGTCGGCGTCGGGCTTGTCGTCGAACGCCGCGCCGTTCTCGGTGATCACCATCGGCACGCCCGGGTAGTCCCGGTGCAGCCGGACCAGCAGGTCGGTGAAGGACTCCGGCACGATCTCCCAGTCCATCGCGGTGCGCGGCAGGTCCCGGCGGACCACCCGGCGCACCGGCCGGCCGTCGTCGTCGCGCTCGCGGCCCTGCTCGTCCACCCCGGAGTGCACCTGCCCGAAGTAGTAGTTCACGCCCAGCACGTCGACAGGCGTGGCGATGACGTCCAGATCCCCGTCCTCGACCGGGATGCGCACCCCCTCGGCCGCCAGGTCGTCGATCACGTCCTGCGGGTACGACCCGCGCAGCACCGGGTCCAGGTAGAGCCGGTTGCCCAGCCCGTCCGCGGCCCGCGCCGCGTCCCGGTCCGCCGCGCTGTCGGTGGCCGGGTCGGCGGTGGACAGGTTCACCGTCAGGCCCAGCTCGATCGGCGACCGCGCCGCCGCCCGCAGCCGCTGGGTGGCCAGCCCGTGCCCGAGCAGCAGGTGGTGCGCGGCGGCGATGCCGTCGCCCAGGTTCCGCCGGCCCGGGGCGTGGTCGCCGTACGCGTAGCCGAGCATCGCCGAGCACCACGGCTCGTTCAGCGTGGTCCAGGTGCGGACCCGGTCGCCGAGCGCGCCGAAGACCAGCTCCGCGTAGTCGGCGAAGCGGTACGCGGTGTCCCGGTTCGGCCAGCCGCCCGCGTCCTCCAGCTCCTGCGGCAGGTCCCAGTGGTAGAGCGTCACCCACGGGTCGACGCCCCGGCCGAGCAGCTCGTCCACCAGCCGGTCGTAGAAGGCCAGCCCGGCGGCGTTGGCGGGCCCGCGCCCGCCCGGCTGCACCCGCGGCCACGCCACCGAGAACCGGTAGGTGTCCAGCCCCAGGTCGGCGATGAGCGCCACGTCCTGCGGCATCCGGTGGTAGTGGTCGCAGGCCACGTCGCCGTGGTCGCCGTTCGCCACCGCCCCCGGGACCCGGCAGAAGGTGTCCCAGATCGACGGGGTGCGGCCGTCGGAGGCCACCGCGCCCTCGATCTGGTAGGACGACGTCGCCACCCCCCACCGGAAGGTCGGCGGCAGCGTGTCGATCGGGTCGGCCTGGTCGACGCCCGGGCGGTTGAGGTCGGTGTCCATGGTTCTCCTCGCGGTAGCGGTGGGCTCGGACTTCTCAGCGGGGCAGAGGTGCGACGGCCGGGTGCAGCCAGCACGCGACGGCCCGCGTCGGATCGTCGACGCCGGGCGGACCCAGCACCGGAAGCCGTTCGTCGCAGGGGTCGAACGCCCTGGGGCAGCGTGGGTGGAACGCGCAACCGGCCGGCATGGCGCGCAGGTCGGGCGGGGAGCCGGGGATGCCGGCCAGCTCCCGGCGCGGCCCGCGCAACGCCGGGAACGAGTGCAGCAACCCCTCGGTGTACGGGTGCAGCGGCTCGCGGTAGAGCCGGGCGGCGGGGGCCTCCTCGACGATCCGGCCGCCGTACATGATGGCGATCCGGTCGGAGAACTCCACCAGCAGCGACAGGTCGTGGGTGATGAAGAGCACCGCGAAGCCGAGGCGTTCGCGCAGCTCGGCGAGCTGGCCGAGGATCTGCCGCTGCATCACCACGTCCAGCGCGGTGGTCGGCTCGTCCATGATGACCAGTTGCGGCTCCAGCGCCAGCGCCATGGCGATCATGACGCGTTGTCGCATGCCGCCGGAGAGCTGGTGCGGATAGCTGTCCAGCCGGTCGGTGGCGATGCCGACCAGGCGCAGCAGGTCCTTCGCGCGGGCCCGCCGGCCCGCCGCGGTGCTCCTCGGCTCGTGTGCCTTGATCACGTCGAGGAGCTGGGTGGAGACCTTGTGCACCGGGTTGAGCGAGTTCATCGCGCCCTGGAAGACGATCGACGTCTCCGCCCAGCGGAACTCGCGCAGCCTGGCCGGGCTGAGCGTCAGCACGTCCACCGGCGGGCCGTCCGCCGGGTGGTAGATCACCTGGCCGCCGCTCACCACGCCGGGCGGGGGCAGCAGCCGGGTCAGCCCGTACGCCAGGGTGGACTTGCCGCTACCGCTCTCCCCGGCCAGGCCGAGCACCTCGCCGCGGTACAGCGTCAGGTCGACGTCGCGGACCGCGTGCACCGCGTCCGCGCCGACGCCGTAGTCGACGCACAGTCCACGAATCTCCAGCACCTGGTCACTCATGACGGGACGTCCTTCCGGGTGTCCTGCATCGGCACGGGGGCTGCCTTCGGGGCCAGCACCGGGGTGAAGCCGACCCGCATCCGCACGGTGCGGCCGTCGGCGGTGCGGATCCGGGCCCGCCCGCCGGTGCGCAACCGGGGGCTGACGAACTCGTCGATCCCGAAGTTGATCAGCGCGAGCGCGGTGCCGAGCAGCGCGATGGCCAGCCCGGCCGGCACGAACCACCACCACGCGCCCTGTGCGAGCGCCTGCTGGCCCTGCGCCCAGAACAGGATGGTGCCCCAGTTCCAGGAGCTGACCGAGGAGATCCCGATGAACGCCAAAGTGATCTCCGACATGACCGCGAAGATCACCGTGCCGACGAAGCCGGAGGCGATGATCGCGGTCAGGTTCGGCAGGATTTCGAACCCGATGATCCGCCAGGTGCGCTCGCCGGTGGCCCGGGCCGCCTCCACGTAGTCGCGGCGACGCAGCGACAGCGTCTGGGCGCGCAGCACCCGGGCGCCCCACGCCCACGAGGTGAGCCCGATGATCAACGCGACCAGCAGGTCACCGGCCTGGTCGACCAGCGACGCCACGATGATGATCAGCGGCAGCGCGGGGATCACCAGGAAGACGTTGGACAGCGCGGACAGGCTCTCGTCGGCCGCGCCGCCCAGGTAGCCGGCGGACACGCCGATCAGGATGGACAGGATGGTGGCCAGCACGCCGGCGATCAGTCCCACCACCATCACGCTGCGCGCGCCGACCAGGATCTGGCTGAAGATGTCCTGCCCGAGGTGGGTGGTGCCGAACCAGTGTCGGGACGACGGGGCTAGGAGCACGTCGGCGCTGCGCGCGTCCGGGTCGTACGGCGCGATCCACGGCCCGATCACCGCCAGCAGCGCGTACCCCCCGAGGATGGTCAGGCCGGTGGCGGCCTTGGCGTTGGCGACGAAGCGGAACCGGCGGCGTCGGGCCCGGGCCGACGGTTGGGCCACCGCCCCCTGGCCGGGGGTGACCTGGTCGATGCTGGACGGGGAAAGTGTCATCGCTCAGCTCTTTCGGGTCCGCGGGTCGAGAAGCAGGTACGCCACGTCGGCGAGCAGGTTCGCCACCAGCACCGAGATCGTGATGATCAGGAAGATGCCCTGCATGAGCGGGTAGTCCTTGCTGCCGACGGCCTGGAAGAGCTGGAATCCCAGGCCCGGGTAGGAGAAGACGATCTCCACGAGCAACGTGCCGCCGACGATGAAGCCCAGCGACAACGCGAAGCCGGAGACGTTGGGCAGCAGCGCGTTGCGGGCGGCGTAGCTGAGCGCCACCCGCCGCTCGGAGAGCCCCTTGGCGTGCGCGACGGTGATGTAGTCCTCGCTGGCGACGGTGACCATCATGTTGCGCATGCTGAGGATCCAGCCGCTCATCGACGAGACCAGGATGGTCGCCGCCGGCAGGATGCTGTGCTGCAACGCGCTCGGGAGGAAGTACGCGTCGAACGCCGGCACCAGCCCCGGCTCGTAGCCGCCGGAGGAGGGGAAGAAGCTGCCCGGGCCGGCGAACAACGCGATCGCCACCAGGCCCAGCCAGAAGTAGGGGATCGAGGAGAGGAACGTGGTGGCCGGCAGCAGCCCGTCGATCCACGAGCCGCGCCGCCAGCCGGCGCCCACACCGAGCGCGGTACCGAGCAGGAAGCTGACGATCGTGGTGACGCCGACCAGGCCGACGGTCCACGGCAGGCTGTTCCCGATCACCTCGGACACCGGCGCGGGGAAGAACGTGAACGACAACCCCAGGTCGCCGTGCAGGAGCTGGCCCCAGTAGGCGACGTACTGCTCCCACAGGTTGCGGTCGGAGTCCAGCCCGAACAGCACCCGCAGCGACGCGATCGCGTCGGCGCTGATCCGGCCCTGGTTGCGGGAGATCAGCGACTGCACCGGGTCGCCCGGCACGATCCGCGGGATGAAGAAGTTGAGCGTGATCGCCGCCCACGCGGTGAACAGGTAGAACGCCACCCGTTGCAGCAGGAACCTCATCTGGCCGCCTCCTGCCCGGCGGTGGCGCCGGCCGGCGGGGTCGCCGCGGCGGTTGCGGTCTTCTTGGCCGCGACGGTGGGCGGGTCGAACAGCCAGCACGCCGCCCAGTGCCCCGGCCGGTCGTCGACCGGGATCGGCGGCGGCAGCTCGCTGGTGCACCGGGGCATGGCGTGCGGGCAGCGTGGATGGAACCGGCAGCCGGTGGGCGGGTGGATCAGGCTCGGCGGTTCCCCATGGCCCCGCTCGGCCGCCGCCGCCGCGGCGGCGTCGGCGACCGCGCCGGTGATCCGTTCCGGGTCCGGCGCCGAGTCGGTCAACAACCGGGTGTACGGGTGGGCCGGCCGCTGGGTGACCGTCTCGCTGTCGCCGCCCTCGACCATCCGACCGGCGTACATCACGATCGTCTCGTCGGCGAAGTAGCGGGCCGACGCGATGTCGTGGGTGATGTAGAGGACGGCCAGGTCGAGCCGGTCCTTGAGGTCTTGGAGCAGGTTGAGCACGCCGAGGCGGATCGAGACGTCGAGCATCGAGACCGGCTCGTCGGCGAGCAGCACCTCGGGGTCGGCGCCGAGTGCCCGCGCGATCGCGACGCGCTGGCGCTGGCCGCCGGACAGCTCGTGCGGAAACGCGTCGAGGTAGCGCTCCGGCGGGGTGAGGCTGACCCGGGTGAGCAGCTCGGCCAGCGCCTTCTCCAGCCCGTCCGGTCCGGAGCCGGCGTTGCCGTGGATGCGCAGCGACCGGGTCAGGTGGTAGCGGACCGTGTGCACCGGGTTCAGCGAGGCGAACGGGTCCTGGAGGATCAACTGCACCCGCCGCACGTACGCCCGGAAGCGGCGACCGCCGCGCACCCGGGTCGAGGTGCCGTGCAGCCGGATGTCACCGCCGGTGCGCGGATAGAGCTGGGCCAGCAGCCGGGCGACCGTGGACTTGCCGGAGCCGGACTCGCCGACGAGCGCGGTCACCCGGCCGCGGCGCAGCGCGATCGAGACGTCGTCGACGGCGTGCACCACCGTCGGGGTCCGGGAGAGGAGGTCGCGCAGCCGCCGGCGGACCGGGAAGTGCTTGGTCAGGCCGACGGCCTCCAGCACCACCTCGTCGGCCGGCGCCGGGGCGCTCTCGGTCGTCGTCATGCCGAATTCCTGTCTAAGGTTGCCGGGATGAGGGCGGGCCCGCCGCCCCGGCCGGCGGGTGTGCCGGCCGGGGCGGTGTCGCCGGGTCAGCCGGCGGTCGGCTTGAGGTGCAGCACCACGTCCAGCGCGTTCGGCTGGGTGGGCTGCAGGGCGCCGTACGGGTTCGAGTCGTCCGGCCAGCCGGTCCAGTTCTTCGCGCTGTACGCGCCGCCGATGTTGTCCGCGCCGACCGGGATCATCGGCGTCTGCTCGACGAAGATCTTCTGCAGGGTGGCCATGGCGGTGGTGCGGGTGGCGTCGTCGGTGGCGTTGGCGTACGAGACCAACGCGTCCGTCGCCGCCTGGTTGTTGAAGCGACCGAAGTTGCCGGCCGGCGACGGGGTGCCGATCGGCTTCAGCACCCGACCGTCCATGATCGTGCGGTAGATGTCGTACGGCGTGGCGCCGCTCTCGGTCCAGCGGAAGGTGGCCTCGAAGTTGCCCTGCTCCACGTTGCGGAACCAGGCGTCCTGGTTGGCCTTGTCGATGGTCGCCGCGATGCCGATCTTCGACAGGTTGTCCTTCACGATCTCCAGGCTGGTCTGGTAGTCGGACCAGCCGGCGGGGTCGGTCAGCTTGATCGTGACCGGCTTGCCGGTCCTGTCCTTGAGCGTGGTGCCGTCGAGCTTGTAGCCCGCGCCGGTGAGCAACGCCTTGGCGCCCTCGACGTCGACCTTGTGCTCCTGACCCTGGTACTCCGGCGCGATGAACGAGTCACCGGCCGGGCTGGGCAGGCCGGTCACGCTCTTGACCTCCGGGTGGAAGTAGGCCGCCTCGGCGGTGGTGAAGATGTCCGACCGGTCGACGACCATGTTCATCGCCTTGCGCAGCGTCGGGTCGTCGAACGGCTTCTTCGTGGTGTTCAGGTAGAGGCCGTGGATGCCCAGCACCGGCGGCGCCCACACCTTGTGGTTCTTCTGGTCCTTGGCCACGAACACGGTCTGGTAGTTGGGGATGAAGACGAAGCTCCACTCCGACTCGCCGTTGGCCAGCGCCGTGGTCTGCGCGCTGTTGTCGGTGTACGAGGTGAAGCGCAACTCCTTCACCTTCGGCGCGTCCTGCCAGTAGCCCTTGTCGCGCACGGTCAGCGTGGTGGTGGCCGGGGTGAACGACTTGAGCGTGTAGGGCCCACTGCCGATCGGCTGCTTCACCGGGTCGGTGGTCGGGTCGGCGATCTTCTCCCACAGGTGCTTCGGCACGATCGGCACCCGCCACAGCACCTTCTGCTGGTTGACGAACTGCGGGCTGGACATGGTGATGGTGACGTCGTTGCCGTTCGCGGTCGCGTCGGTGTACGGCACACCCTGGTCGTTGAGCGCCGGGAACTTCTTGACCAGGTTGTAGGTGAACGCGACGTCCTCGGCGGTGACCTTCTGCCCGTCGGACCAGGTGGCGTTGTCGCGGATGGTCACCGTGACCGACTTGTAGTCCGCCGACCACTCGGCCTTGGTGGCCAGCCACGGCTTGAACGGCTCGGCCGGCTTGACCGGGTTCCACATCATCAGGGGCTCGTAGATCTGCCACCGGTAGCCCAGCGAGGCGGCGGCCGAGGTGGTGAGGAACGGATTGTTGTTCTCCGCCTGCGGGCCGTTGGGCATGCCGACGTTCAGCACGGTCGCGGCCTGGCCGCTCTTCTTGTTCGCGTTCGGGCTGTCACCGCAGGCGGCGACGGTGGTGGTGACCATCGCGCCGGCCAGCGCGACGGCGAGGAGTTGCCGTCTTCTCATGGAGGTCTCCCTCGGTGGTCCCGCGGTCCTCGGGCGGGATGTGGTGGATGGAGGGTGTGCGGTGGTGCACCGGCGGGCTGGCTGCCCGCCGGCGTGGTCGCCGGGTGCGGCGGGGTGACTGCTCAGGTGACGCGGGTGGAGGCGCGGGCGGCGAAGCCGGTCGGGATGACGGTCGGGGTGTCGGGCAGCGGTGTGCCGGTGAGGTGGGCGATGAGGAGCCGGGCGGCGGCCGTGCCCATCTCCCGCAGCGGCTGGCGCACCGAGCTGAGCGGGGGATGGGTGTGCCCGGCGAGCGGCAGGTCGTCGAAGCCGACCACCGCCACGTCCTGCGGGACGCGCCGGCCGGCGTCGCGCAGCGCCTGGAGCGCGCCGGCGGCGGAGAGGTCGTTGTGCGCGAAGACCGCGTCGAACGGCACCCCGTCGGTGAGCAGCCGGCGCACCGCCGCGCGCCCGCACTCGAACGTGAAGTCGCCCTCCACCACCCGTTCCGGCGCGATGGGTACGCCGGCGTCGGCGAATCCACCGGCGAAACCGGCGAGCCGTTCCCGGGTGCAGCCGAAGCGACGCAGGCCGGTGATGACCAGCGGCCGGCGGCGGCCGAGGGAGAGCAGGTGCGCGGCGGCGGCCCGGGCGCCGTCCTCGTTGGTGGTGCGGACCGACGGGAACCCGGGCTGGTGGCCGCGGTCGTCGATGAGGATCACCGGCAGGCCGCGCCGGTGTAGCCCGGTGATGTAGTCGAGGGTGCCCTCCGGCTCGACGACGAGCAGGCCGTCGAAGGATTTGGCGGAGACCTGGGAGGCGAACCGTCGCATCGACTCGTCGCCGTGGGTGCAGGTGAACAGCAGCATGCCGTAGCCCTCGGCCTCGACCGCGTCGGCCGCGCCCTGCAGCACCTCGCCCATCCACGGCCAGGTCAGCGCCGGCACCAGCATGCCGACCACCCGGGTACGCCCGCGGGCCAGCCCGACCGCGCGGGCGCTCGGCACGTAGCCCAGGTCGCTGATCACCGCGCGGACCCGATCGGCGGTGCGGATGTGCACCTCGCCCTTGCCGTTGAGTACGCGGGACACGGTCGTCTTGCTCACCCCGGCCCGGGTCGCGACGTCGGCGATGGTGATCGGCACGTGACGCTCCCGGGTCGCAGGGATGTGGGGGGTGTTTCGGAACCGGTTGCGGTAGCGGTTCCGTGGCAGTCAACCGAAGTGGCGCCGGTCACGTCAATAACGGGGCGATAACAAAACATGGCTAAGTTCGACTCTTGAAAAAATTGGCCGGGCAGCGGAGATGTCGATCAAGCCGGTGAGCAGCATCGATGCGGTCCGGCGCCGGCCGTCCGAGGTGGATGAGCGTCAGCTCCGCGCGTACACGTCGCCGGCGTTCGCCTCGTGCGGCAGCGCGTCCAGGTAGGCCGCGACCTCGGCGGCCGGCCGCCAGCCCGGCAGCGCGAACGTCATCTCGTCGCCGAGCGCCACGGTGAACGCGGTGAAGCCGAGCGCGGTGAGCCGGTCCAGGCAGCACCCGGCCAGGTCCCGCGCGATGGTGGTGAACTCGAACGACAGCGCCGGGACCGGACGGCTCAGCCCGGCCAGCACGACGTCCTCGAAGCCCTCCACGTCGATCTTGACGAACGCCGGCACGCCGTGCGCGTCGATCAGTGCGTCCAGCGTGGTGCCGGCCACCTCTATCTCGCCGTCCCAGGTCTCGCCCGCCCAGCCGGCGGCGTGCCCGGCGGCCCGGACGAACCCGGGGGAGGCGGTGGAGACGGTCGGGTTCGCGGAGTTCACGTGCAGCCGCACCGGCGCGGCGGACCGTCCGCACGCCGCCTCCACCACGGTCACCGCGTCGTCGCCGGCGTGCAGCGCGCGCAGCGCCCGGGCGCAGAGCGGCTGCGGCTCGACCGCCACCACCCGGGCCCCGAGCCGGCGGAAGCTGGCCAGCCGGTCACCCACGTGCGCCCCCACGTCCACGACCAGGTCGCCGGTGCGGACCAAGGGCGCGTAGAACGCGTCGAGCGCCGCCGCACGCGCCGGGTCGCCGTGGTAGAAGTCCAGCGACCGGCGCAGGCCCGACATCGCCGGATCCGCCTTGAGCGCCGCGATCACCCCGTCCGGACTCGCCACCCCACCGACGCTAGTCACCCCTCGGTGGGCGCGAGCCGCATTCGCGCTTCCCGACCATCACGCTATCCTCCTAGGATGCATTAGGGGAGGTGACCGAACCGGAGCGGCGCAGCGACAGCAGGGCGGTGCGTCTCCGGGAGGGATGTCAGGAGGTCGCGACGACCTCCTGGCCGAGCGGCCACAGCGCGGCCGGGACCAGCTTGAAGTTGGCCACCCCGAACGGGATGCCGATGATCGTCACGCAGAGCGCGACTCCGGCGAGGATGTGCGACAGGGCCAGCCACCAGCCGGCCAGCACCACCCACAGCACGTTCGCCAACCCGGACGGCACGCCGGCGCCCGGCTTGGCGACCAGCGTACGGCCGAACGGCCACAGCGCGTACGAGGCGAGGCGCAGCGAGGCGACGCCGAACGGGATGGTGACGACGAGGGCGAAGCAGATCAGGGCGGCCACGCCGTAGCCCAGGGCCAGGACGAAACCGCCGCCGAAGACGAGCCACAACAGGTTCAGCAGGAAGCGGATCACCACTCCATGGTGCCTGTCGCCGGCAAGTGCCCCGAAGGCCCCGACGTTCCCGTCTAGCGTCGGGGTCGCGGCCCGCTCTCCCCGTCGGAGCCGGCCAACCCTTCCTGATTCCGCCGGGCGTCGTGCACAACGCCCGGAACGTCGGCGACGACGAGACCCGGATGCTCTCCTCCTATTTCGTGGACGACAGCCAGCCCCTGGTCACCCCGCGCTGAGACCCGGCGACAGCAGGTCCGCCACGGCGTGGGCGGTGCCCGGATACCCGGCGAGAAGCCGTGAGCCCCCGTCGCTCACCGGCGGAACCGGCGCGGCGGGGGAGCGCCACGGCGCGTCGCAGCCGAGCAACGCCGCGAGCGCGTCCACCGTCTCCGGGTGTGCCAGCAGCATGCCGGCCAGCGGGCCGCCCGGCGCGCCCGGATCCGGTGCCGGCGTCGACTCGGTGGGCCCGGCGGCCCACGGGGGCGTCCAGCCGTCCAGCGCGGGCAACGCGGCAGGGAAGGTGCGTTCGGCCTCGCGGACCAGCAGCGGCACCAGCTCCGGGCCGTGTTCGCGCAGCGTGGTGATCAGCGTGGGCAGCCAGGGCAGCAGCGCCGGGTCGGGCAGCCCGGCGAACGCCGCGGACATGGTCTCGACCACGAACGGGGTCAGCCCCGGCACCGGGTCGAGGGCGTGCACGAACCCGGAGAGATAGTGCGGGAACGCCGGCACCACGAGCGGGTTGGCCAGCAGGTCGGCGCAGCGCTCCCGCAGCCGCGCCAGCGGCAGCAGGCCGAGGTGGTGGTGGGCCGCCCAGAGCAGCGCCAGCTTGGCCGGCGCCTCGGGATGGGCCTGGGCGACGGCCAGTTCGAGTTGCGACCGGTCGCAGCCCAGCGACAGCGCGAGGCTCTCCATGCTGAACAGGAAGCCGAGCATCGCGCCGACCTGGCGGACGCCGGTCGCCTCGTCGACGAACGCGCTGGGCAGCAGCGTGCAGTAGTGGGCGTAGCCGGTGGTGACGAACGCCCGGCACCAGGCGGGCAGCGTCGGTGCGGTGGGGCGGTGGTGCGCGAGCAGCCGGCGGATGCGGCGCAGTACCTCGGGCGCGTCGTCGACGGTGCGTTCGGCGGCGAGCAGCTCCACCGCCCAGGCCCCGAGTTCGTCGACCAGGCGGGGGCTGTCGAGCAGGCGGATGGCGTCCTCGACGGCGGCGAGCGCGCCGGCGGCGGTCGCGTCCGGGCCGCGCACCACGCGTCGCAGCCGCTGCTCCAGCACCTGCTCGACGGTGACGCCCTCGTAGCCCAGCTCGATGAGGGCGCGCTGGTTGCGGCCGAGGGCGAGATCCCAGCTCTCCTGGGTGGAGCGGTGGCCGAGGCGGCGCTCGCCCATGATCGGACGCACCGCGTCGGCGGGCAGCAGGTGCCGCAGCATCCAGAGCAGGTCGGAGCAGGCTGCCAGCGCCGGGTCGCCACGCAGGTCGAGCAGCGCGCGTTGCACGGTGCGCCGTTCGAGGTCGAGGCCGAGCGGGCGGAGCCGGTCGAGGACGTCGCGGGCCAGCGGCGGCAGCGAGTCGTAGCCGACCTGGCCGATCCGGTCGCCCCCGAGCAGGATCTCGCAGAGGCGGCGGACGTCGCGCCGGCCGGGCACCACGTCCTTCTCGATGCAGGTGACCGCGGCGTCGGCGAAGTCGTACGGCGTGGGCCGGGCCCGGTTGCGCAGGTTGGCCAGCAGGATCGAGGTCTCGAACACGGCGATCGCGTCGGCGGTGCTGGCCAGGTATCCGTTGCGGCGGGCGAGCCGGACGATGTCGACGCACCAGCCGCGCAGCTCCGCCTCGTCGAGCGTGTCGAGCGCGGGTGGCGCGGCGAGGAAGCCGGTGAGCCGGTCGGTGGTCGCGTCGGGCGGAGTGGTCGCGGCGCCGGCGCGGCGGCGCTGCCCCTTCTTCCCGGTCTGCTGCCCGGCCAGCCGGAACGGCGTGACCCGGGCCCGGCCGATCGCCGCCGTCCAGTTGGCCGCGGCGATGGAGACGGTGCCGGGGGCGAGCCCGAACTGCGCCTCGATGGCGGAGTGGCTGGACGGGATGAGGCCGTAGCGCCAGCGGGTGCCGGTCCGGGGGCTGATCGGGAAGTCCGGCGCGGTGGAGTCGAGGCCGAACTGTTCGACTCCGCTGGCGGCGTGAAAGGCGCCGCAGACGTGGAGGCAGTCGGCCGGGTCGACGCCGGTGGCGGCGAGGTGCTGGCGCATCCGGGTCCACATGTGGCGTTCCCGGTCCTCGTCCCGGTCGTCGCGGGCGGACCGGGCCGGACGCAGCCGGCGGAACAGGCTGCCGATGAGCACCATGACCTGGCGGTAGGTGTCGTGGTCGGCGTCGGCGAGGGGGCGTTCGACGTACTGGTCCCACCACTCCGACCAGTGCCGCACCTTGCCGTGGTGCAGCAGGTAGGACTCCAGCTCGGCGAAGCGGGGACGCAGGTCGCCGATCTCCACGCCGACCGCGTCGCCGTGCAGCGCGGCCTCCTCGTCGGCGCTCGGGGCCGGGTCGCTGCCGACCGGCACGCCGTCGCGCGGGGTCCACTGGTAGACGTGGTCGGTGGAGCGGTCCACCAGCACCAACTCGACGCCGGGGGTGTCCAGCGCGTACGCGATGGCCTGGTATTCCGCGGAGGCCTCGGTGACGGGCGCGATGACGCTCAGCGGGCTCCACTCGGCGGGGAAGCCGTCGAGTTCGGTGGCGAACGCCTGCACGGCCACCGGCAGGCGGCAGTTGCGCAGCTCGTCGAGGAGGGGACGCAGGTCCTCGCAGAGTTCCAGATAGATGACCTTGGGTGGGCGGGCACGTAGCCGTCGGACCATGGCCAGCGCGGACGCGGGGGAGTGGTGGCAGACCGGGAAGATCTCCAGCCGTTCGCCGAGCGCCCGGTCGACGTCGTCGACCATGCCGGCGAGGATCCCGGCGAGCGCGTCGGGCGAGCCGGCGAACGCGGCGGCGGCGTCGGTGAGCCGCTCGCGCAGCGCGCCGAACAGGTTGGTCGGGGCGGGCGCGGTCATGCCAGGGACGCGATCGCCTGGCGGCCGCCGTCGAGGAAGCCGTCCCAGTCGCCGCCGTCGGCCTTGGCGCGGGGCTCGACGACGCCGTGCAGGTATTTGTTGAGGATGGCCAGGTCCTCGGGGCTGCGGCGGGCCAGCGACCCGACCAGGGAACCGGCGAGGGTCGCCGCGCGCAGGGTGCGGTCGCCGAAGAACTGGCTGTGCAGCACGGCGTCCTCCAGCACGCCGATCTGCTCGGCGGTGGACAGCGCCGACTCCAGCTTCTCGTCGTCGCTGGTGGCGGCGGACGCGGCGGCACGCAGGTCGGCGAAGCTCTGCAGCAGGATGTCGAGCAGGGTGGGGGGCACCTCCAGCTCGATGCGGTGCCGGCGCAGCAGCTCCTCGGTGCGGAAGCGGACGATCTCGGCCTCGCTGCGCTTGTTGGTCACGACCGGGATGCGGACGAAGTTGAACCGGCGCTTGAGCGCGGAGGACAGGTCGTTGACGCCGCGGTCGCGGCTGTTGGCGGTGGCGATGATCGAGAAGCCGGGCTGGGCGAAGACGATGTTGTCGTGGGCCAGCTCCGGGATGGAGACGTACTTCTCGGACAGGATCGAGATGAGCGCGTCCTGCACGTCGCTGGTGGAGCGGGTCAGCTCCTCGAAGCGGCCGATGACGCCCTGCTCCATGGCGGTCATGATCGGCGAGGGGATCATCGACTCGCGGGACTGGCCGCGGGCGATGACCATGGAGACGTTCCAGGAGTATTTGATGTGGTCCTCGGTGGTGCCGGCGGTGCCCTGCACGACGAGGGTGGAGTTGCGGCAGATCGCGGCGGAGAGCAGCTCGGCGAGCCAGCTCTTGCCGGTGCCGGGGTCGCCGATGAGCAGCAGGCCCCGGTCGGAGGCGAGGGTGACGATGCTGCGTTCGACGAAGCTGCGGTCGCCGAACCACTTCTGCGGGATCTCCCGGTCGAGGCCGTCGGCGCGTTCGGAGCCGAGCACGAACAACCGGACCATGCGCGGGCTCAGCCGCCAGGAGAACGGCTTCGGCCCGGTGTCGACGGATTCCAGGTAGGCCAGCTCGTCGGCGTACTTGACCTCGGCGGGGGCGCGGAGCATGTCGGACATCAGGGGTGCTCTCCTAGGTGAGGAAGTTCTTCAGCTCGACGACGAGCTTGCGGATGTGGCCGGAGATGACGGGCGTGCCCAGGTCCTTGAAGCGCTGCCGGAACCACGGGTTGACGCTCTGGTGCCCGGAGCTGTTGACCGAGCCGACGGGGATGAACCTCACCCCGGAGCGGTGCACGGCCTCGATGCCGTCGAACAGCGGCTGCGAGCGGTGGAACTCGTAGAAGTCGGAGATCCAGACCAGCACGGTGTTGCGCGGTTCGACGATCTTGGGACGGGCCAGCGCCATCGCGACCGGGCCGTCGTTGCCGCCGCCGAGGTTGGTGCGCAGCAGCACCTCGAACGGGTCGTGCACCCAGGGCGTGAGGTCCAGCGCCCGGGTGTCGTACGCGATCAGGTGCACGTCGACCTTGGGCAGCCCGGCGAAGATCGAGGCGAGGATGGTGCAGTTGACCATCGAGTCGACCATCGAGCCGGACTGGTCGACCACCACGATCAGGCGGGCCGGGGTGGTGCGCCGCGCGGTCTGCCGGTAGTAGAGCCGGTCGACGTAGAGGCGCTCGTCGTCCGGGCTCCAGTTGGTCAGGTTCTGCCAGATCGTGCGGTCCAGGTCGAGGTTGCGGAAGACCCGCTTGGGCGGCACCGACCGGTCGACCGTGCCGACGGTGGCCTGGGCCACCTGGGTGCGCAGCACCTCGGCGACCTGGTCGACGTAGCGACGGATCAGCGATTTGGCGTTGGCCAGCGCCACCCCGGACAGGTTCGCCTTGTCGCGCAGGAGCTGCTCGATCAGGGACATGCTCGGGGTGAGCCGGGCGGCCAGTGTCGGGTCGGCGAGCACCTCCCGCAGCCGCATCCGGCGCACCAGATCGCCCTCCAGCCCGGCGAGGGTGGCGCCCAGGCCGGCGCCGTCGCGGCGCAGCTCACCGGGGGGGACGCCGCACGCCTGCTCGAACCAGCCGGCGTCGGACTGCCAGCGGGCGAGTTGCCCGGCGCTGACCTCGCCGGCGCCGGTGGCGAACACGTTGAGCAGGAGTTTGGACGCCAGCGCGGCGCGGCGTACCTCGGCGTCGGCCGGGCGGAACGGACCGGCGCCGGCCGGGGTCTCCGGGGCGGCGACGAGCAGGTCGCGCAGTTCGTCGGCGAGCGCCGGGAAGCGCTGGACGACGGTGTCGACGGAGACGGCCGGGTCGAGCAGCGCGGCGGGCAGGCCGAGGTCGTCGACCACGGCGACGCTCGCGGACTCGAGTGCGGGCTGCTCGTCGGGGCTGAACAGGCGGGCGAGCAGGCGCCAGTAGAGCACCTGGCGGCGGTTGGCGTGGGCGCGGTCGTCGTCGGTCATCGGCGCAGCAACCGTCCGGCGCGCTCGCGCAGCACGGCCACGGCGTCGCCCGACCTGGCCTCGGCCTTGGCGACCTTCGGGTCGGTGACGCCGCCGGCCCAGTCGCCGTTGTGCGCCTCGACGGCCTGCCGCTTGACGGTGGCCCGCACCGCCAGTGGTTGCAGCTGCCAGCGGCCGTCGTCCCAGCGGAGCAGGCCGAGGCAGGCGGTGGCGGCGGCGAGCAGCGCCGGGGTGAGCGGACCGGCCGCGGGCAGCCGGTCGACGGCCAGCGGGATCACCGCGCCGTCGAGGTCGACGGTCAGGCCGCCGCCGTCGTCGCGGACCACCCGGCCTTCGACCAGGACCGGCTCGGCGATCGCGGCGGGGTGCCGCTGCAGCGGTGGGGTGGCGGCGGCGGTCGCGCCGGCGAGCAGCACCCGGGCGGTGGCGAACGGGTCGGCCGGCTCGGCCAGCTCCGCGCGGGCGTCGACCCAGTGCAGGTCGCCGCCGTGCGCCGGAACGTCGGTGACGGTCAAGCCCCGCCGCTCGGCGAGCGCCTTGAGCAGCACCGGGTATGCCTCCAGCAGCCGCCAGCCGGCCGGGCCGACGATGGTGGCCACCTTCGCCGCGCCGACGGTGACCCGGACCAGCCGGGGCGCGCCGCCACCGGCCGGTTCGAGCACCGCGTGCAGCTGAGCCTGGAACGCGGTGTCGTGGTCGTGCACGTCGACGCCGAGCGGCAGCAGCCGGCCGGACACCGGCTCGGGCGGCGTGGCCTCGGCGGCGGAGGCGCCGGCGGCGAGCAGCACGGCCCGGGTCCACAGGTCGGCCCACCGGCGGGCGGGCAGACGCGCCGGGTCGGTCACCGGCAGGCCGGCGCGCAGCTCGGCGGCGAGGCCGTCGAGCAGTACCGCGAGGCGGCGCAGCGCCGGTTCGGCGAGCGCGGCCTCCACCGGCGCGGCGGCACCGGAGAGCAGCTCGTGGTCGGCGCCGCGCCAGCCGGCGAGCGCCAGCTCGTGCAGCCAGGCCCGGGCCCCGGCCCGGGCGGGCGCGGCCCCGCTCGACGAGCCCGTCGTCGGGTGCGGCGCCGGCGTGACACCCGACGGCGCGTCGGTCCCGGTGCTCGCGGTGGTCCACGGGGAGCGGGACCGGTGCAGCGCCGTGTCGATTCGCTCCAGCAGCGCGTCGTGGACGGACCCGAGCAGCGCGGCCCGGGCGCCGGCGAGCACTGCCAGGTGCTCCTCGGTGAGCGCGCCGATGGTCGCGGCGCGCACCGCCTCGCCGGCGCGGTCGGCCAGCGGGGTGCCGCCGACCGCGTCGGCCAGCGCCGCCCAGGCGGCGGCGTCCGGTTCGCCGACGCGGGCCAGGCCGTGGGTGAGCGTGTCGTCGACGCCGTCGACGACGGCGAGCGCCTCGGCCAGCCCGGCCGGCGCGTCGTCGTGGAGCTGGGCGAGCTGCGCGGCGAGCATCAGCGCACCCCCGCCGTGGCCGGGAACCAGTGCAGCTCGGGCACCGGCGCGGCGCTCGGCGGGACCTCCAGGTAGGCCAGGTGGCGCAGGAAGCGGCTGAACACCACTGCCGCCGGGCCGGGCTCGTGCCGCGCGTCGGTGCGGTCCAGCAGCTGGCTGCCGACGCTGATGCCCTCGCCGTCACCGACGTCCACCTGCAGGTAGCGGGCGACCTGCTCCACGCCGTACTGCCGCAGCGCCTCGTGAGCCAGTTGGTAGAGGTGCGTGCAGAGCGCGGTGCCCCGCAGGCCGCCGCAGGGCCGGTTGTTGTTGGTGCTGCAGTTGACCGCGTGGCTGCCGGCGGTGACCGAGGAGACGTAGACCCGCTCCACGTCGGACCCGCTGGACACCACCCCCTGCAGCCGCCCGTCGGCCAGCTCCACGAAGGGCACCTTGGCCAGCTTGCGGGCCCGCGCGGCGGGCGCGACCCGCAGCACACTCCGCCGTCGCCGGGAGGCGTCGGTGGGCTCCGTCATCGTTTCGACCTCCCCGCCGGCGGCCGCCTCCGGGCACGCCGGAACGCCGTCGCCGGCCCGTGATCCGTGCCGCTGTGACGACAAGGATCATGGACCACGGGTACGACAGGAGCGCGGGCTCCCACCGGCAACCAAACGACCGTTAAGCTTCAGGGGTCCGCACCCGGACGCCGCACCGGCTCACCCACCCCACGGAGCTCATCGCGCTATGGACGTCGACCGGATCCTCCCCACCGACGAGGCCCACGACCTGCTGGGCCTCGCCACCGAGCTCGCCGACCGGGAGCTGGCCCCGAAGGCCGCCGGCTTCGAGGAGCGCGCCGAGTTCCCCCGCGAGGTGCTGCGCACCCTGGGCCGGGCCGGCCTGCTCGGCCTGCCGTACGCCGAGGAGCACGGCGGCGCCGCCCAGCCGTACGAGGTCTACCTCCAGGTGCTGGAGATCCTCGCCAGCCGCTGGCTGGCCGTGGCCGAGGCGGTCAGCGTGCACACGCTCTCCTGCTACCCCCTGGCCCAGTTCGGCACCGACGAGCAGCGCAAGCTGCTGCCCGACATGATCGGCGGGGAACTGCTCGGGGCATACTGCCTCTCCGAGCCGCAGGGCGGCTCGGACGCGGCCTCGCTGACCACCCGGGCGGTCCGCGACGGCGACGACTACGTGGTCACCGGCACCAAGGCGTGGATCACCCACGCCCGGGTCGCCGACTTCTACAACATCTTCTGCCGCACCGGCGGGCCCGGCCCGAAGGGCATCTCCTGCCTGCTGGCCGACCGGGACACGGCCGGCATCCACCCGCAGGCCGCCGAGCGCACCATGGGCCTGCACGCCTCGCCGGTGGCGCAGATCGCCTTCGACGACGCCCGGGTGCCGGCCGAGCGGCTGATCGGCGGTGAGGGCGCCGGCTTCACCATCGCCATGTCCGCGCTGGACTCCGGACGCCTCGGCATCGCGACATGCGCGGTGGGGCTGGCGCAGGCGGCGCTGGACTACGCGGTCGGCTACGCCCGGGAGCGCCGGCAGTTCGGCCGCGCGATCATCGACTTCCAGGGCCTCGGGTTCAACCTGGCCGACCACGCCACCGGGATCTCCGCGGCCCGGGCGCTCCTGCTCGCCGCCGCCCGGTTGCGCGACGCCGGCCGACCGTACTCGATCGAGGCGGCGAAGGCGAAGCTGTTCGCCACCGACCTGGCGATGCGGGTGACCACCGACGCGGTGCAGGTGCTCGGCGGCGCCGGTTACGTCGCCGACCACCCGCTCGAGCGCTACATGCGCGAGGCGAAGGTGCTGCAGATCGTCGAGGGCACCAACCAGATCCAGCGACTGGTCATCTCCCGCGCGCTGGCCAAGGGCTAACCTGTCGCGGTGACCTTCCCCCGGATCACCGTCGACCCCGACGTCATGGGCGGTGCGCCCTGCGTGCGGCAGTCGCGCATCCCCGTGGCCACGCTGCTGGCCATGATGGCCGACGGCATGTCCGTCACGGACATCCTCACCGACCTGCCGTTCCTCGACGAGGACGACCTGGCGGAGGTGCTGAACTACGCCGCGGACGCGGTCCGCGACCGCACGGCCCGCTGAGCGTCACCACGGCGGGGCGGGTACGCCCTGGGAGCGCTATCTCCGGTAGGTTGCACCGCGTGGAGGACATCGACCGCGCCATCGTCGCCGCGCTGACCGGCGACGGCCGGCTGTCGTACACGGACCTCGCCGAACGGGTGGGCCTGTCGGTGTCCGCCGTGCACCAGCGGGTCCGTCGGCTGGAGCAGCGCGGTGTGATCAAGGGCTATTCGGCGCGCGTCTCGTTCGAGGCGCTGGAACTGCCGCTGACCGCGTTCGTGGCGATCCGGCCGTTCGACCCGTCGCAGCCCGACGACGCCCCGGAGCGGCTGGCCCACCTGCCCGAGATCGACTCCTGCTACTCGGTGGCGGGGGAGGACTTCTACCTCCTGCTGGTGCGGGTCGCCGGCCCGGCCGACCTGGAGCGGCTGCTGCAGGAGATCCGCACGTCCGCGAACGTCACCACCCGCACCACTGTGGTGCTCTCCACGCCCTATGAGAACCGGCCGCCGAAGATCAGTGCCGAGCTGCCCGGTCGGGCGCGTTCCCGCTCGGCGTCGGAGCCGGCAGGTTCCACCGCTGGATGACCCGCCGACCGTGCTCGTGCCCGAGCACGCTGAGGGTCGCGGTGTCGAGCCGCAGCGACCCGCCGGCCGACGGCGGCAGCCCGATCCAGCGCGCCCCGAGCACCCGCAGGCTGTGCCCGTGCCCGACCAGCGCGACGCTGCCGCGCTCCAGCAGCGGGGCGACCCGGTCGAGGACCCGGTCGAGGCGGGCGGCCACCTGCTCCGGTGACTCGCCACCGGGGCCACCGTCGGTCCAGATCGTCCAGCCCGGGCGTTCCTCGGTGATGGCGGCGGTGGTGCGTCCCTCGTAGTCGCCGTAGTTCCACTCGGCCAGGTCGGGATCGGTGGCGTCCACGGTGAGCCCGGCCAGGTGCGCGGTGCGGGTGGCGCGCTGCCGGGGGCTGGACAGCACCCGCACGAAACGCCTGCCGGCCAGCAGGGGAACGAGCGCCCGGGCCTGTCGCTCGCCGTCGGCGGTCAGCTCCAGATCGGTGTACGAGGTGTGCCGATGGCTGGCGCTCCAGGTGGTCTCGCCGTGCCGGACCAGCAGAATCTCGTTCACCAGCCCAGTCAACCATGCCGCCGACGAGGCTGCCGGTGTCACTCACCGTGACGGCACCTCAGGGCGTGCCGGCCGCTTCCGGCGAGAACACGCCGTCGACCTATCGTCCTAGGACGCTTTAGCGGTTGTGCCCGACCACATGACGTTTCACCGCAGACACACCGGGGACGCGGCGAGAGCAACGCTCAGCCGGACGAGGAGGGCGACATGAGCTTCACCGACAAGGCGAAGAACAAGGCCCAGGAGATGAGCGGCATGGCCAAGGAGCGCATCGGCGACGTGACCGACAACGAGCGGTTGCGGGCCGAGGGCGCCAGCGAGCAGAGCACCGCGCGGGCCAAGCAGGCCGGGGAGAACATGAAGCAGGCCGGCCGCGACGTCAAGGACGCGTTCGAGAAGTGATCGCACGATCGGCGGGCCACCGGAAACCCCGGTGGCCCGCCGGCGTGCGTCAGGAGGGTGGGAACGCGGTCGCCCCCGCGGCCGGGTCGGCGGCGGGGGCGACGGGTGGCGCGGCTGTCAGTCGTCGCGGTGGGCGCGCCACCAGGACTGACCGGCCTCGGGCAGGGTGTCGATCGGGTCGTAGTAGGCGTAGCGCTTGTTCAGCGCCTCCAGGTCGGCCGACTCGATCGAGGTGCGGTAGTTCTTGGTCCAGTAGGAGATGCCGCGCTCACGGTCGTAGTCGGTGAGCATGTGCACCCAGCGCTTGCCGACGAACGGGACGTCGCAGACGATGCGCGGGGTGGCGTAGCCGGGCAGGTAGCCCATGATGTCGTGCTGGAGCTGTTGGGCGTGCCAGACCGGGACGCGCCAGTGCTCGGCGTTGGGGATCATGTCGCACATGTAGAAGTAGTACGGCAGGATGCCGGTCTCGCCCTGGAGTGCGAAGCAGAGGTCGAGCAGGTCGGCGCTGGTGGCGTTGACGCCCCGCATGAGCACGCCCTGGTTGCGGACGTCGCGGACGCCGACGTCGAGGGCGGTCTGGGCGGCCCTGGCGACCAGCGGGGTCAGCGACTGGGCGTGGTTGACGTGGGTGTGGATGGCCAGGTTGACGCCGCGGCGGGCGGCGGTGCGGGCGACGCGTTCCAGGCCCTCGACGACGTCGGGCTGCAGCCAGTGCTGGGGCAGGCCCATGAGGGCCTTGGTGGCGAGCCGGATGTCGCGGATGGTCTCGATCTCGAGCAGGCGCATGAGGTAGGACTCGAGGTTGCGCCAGGGCACGTTGGCGACGTCGCCGCCGGAGACGACCACGTCGCGGACGCCCGGGTGGGCCTTGAGGTAGGTGATGTGGGCGTCGTAGCGGTCGACCGGCTTGAGGGTGAGCTTGAGCTTGTCGACGGCGGGGGTGGAGTTGCCGACCAGGTCCATGCGGGTGCAGTGCCCGCAGTACTGCGGGCAGGTGGAGAGCAGTTCGGCGAGGACCTTGGTGGGGTAGCGGTGGGTGAGCCCTTCGGCGACCCACATGTCGTGCTCGTGGAGGCTGTCGCGGCTGGCGTAGGGGTGTGACGGCCAGTCGGTGCGCCGGTCGGAGGCGACGGGGATCATGTAGCGGCGGACCGGGTCGGCGAGCAGCGCCTCGGTGGTCATCGGCGCGAACGGCACCATCGTGTTGATCATCTGGGGCGGCACCAGCATGGACATGGTGGCCAGGGCTTTCTGGTCGGCCTCCAGGTCGGCGTAGAAGGTTTCGTCGACGAGGTCGCCGAGCACGGTGCGGAGCTGCTTGATGTTCTTGACGCAGTTGACCCGCTGCCACTGGGCGCTCTCCCACTGCTCCCGGGTGACGTGACGCCAGCCGGGGAAGCGGGTCCAGTCGGGCTCGACCAGCGGGGTGCGCCGGTATTCGTAGGGCTGTCCGGCGGCGGGGACGGCGACCGGCGTGGAGCGGGGCGTCGGGATGGTCTCCACCGGTTGGGTCTGGGTCACGGCCCCTCCTCGTCAGCGGTACTGCTTGATCAACGTTGCGAAGGCTACTGGAAAATCTGCGGTGAAAAAATTAGTCTGCCGTAAGTTTTCCCGCGACGCGGACCCTGGCCGGGGGTTCGGGCGGCTGGACATAGGGGGTCGGCGTGACGTCACCGGTGGGTCTGCACCGAGTCGTGGAACCGGTGGGAGTGCTGCCGCAGGCGGCCTGGCGGCTGGACGCCGACCCGCGGATCGCGGCGAACGAGGTGCGGATCCGGGTGGAACGGCTGAACCTGGACGCGGCGAGTTTCCGGCAGTTGGCGGAGAAGCACGGCGGCGACGGCGAGAAGGTCCGCGCCGAGGTGCTGGAGATCATCTCGACACGCGGGAAGATGCAGAACCCGGTGACCGGCTCCGGCGGCATGCTGATCGGCACGGTCGAGGAGGCGGGCCGGCGCTCCCCGCTGGGGCTGCGCCCGGGGGACCGGGTGGCGACGCTGGTGTCGCTGACGCTGACGCCGCTGACCGTCACCGACGGGCTGGCCCGCTGGGACGGGCGCAGCGAGCAGGTGCCGTGCGACGGGTACGCGATCCTGTTCGCCCGCTCGATCGCCGCGGTGCTGCCGGCGGATCTGCACCCGGAGTTGTCGCTGGCGGTGCTGGACGTGTGCGGGGCGCCGGCGCTGACCGCGCGGGTGGTGGCCGAGCAGGCGGCGCGGCGGGACCGCGCGGGTGATCGGCGTCCGGTGTCGGTGGCGGTGATCGGCGGGGCCGGCAAGAGCGGCTCGCTGTCGCTGGCCGCGGCGCGGCGGGCGGGCGCGGCTCGTACGGTCGGGGTGGTGCCGGTGGCGGCGGAGCGTGACGCGCTGGTGGCGGCCGGGTTGGCCGACGCGGTGGCGTTGGCGGACGCGCGGGACCCGGTGGGGTTGTCCACGGCGGTGACCACGGCGTTGGGCGCGCCGGCGGACGTGACGGTGGTGTGCGTGGACGTGCCGGGGTGTGAGCACGGCGCGGTGCTGGCCACGGCGGACGGCGGTACGGTGATCTTCTTCTCGATGGCGACCAGTTTCGCGGCGGCTGCGTTGGGCGCGGAGGGGCTGGCGGCGGACGTGACGATGCTGGTGGGGAACGGGTTCGTGCCGGGGCACGCGGAGCTGGCGTTGGAGTTGTTGCGGTCCGAGCCGGGGGTGCGTGGTCTGTTCGAGGCGCGGCTGACGGCAGACTGAGGCCATGACGAACCCCTCGACGCTGTATCGCGGTGGAGTGCTGCACTGTCCGGCCGAGCCGAGCGCGACGGCACTGTTGGTGCGGGACGGGCGGATCGCCTGGTTGGGCGCGGACGCGGACGCGCCGGTGGCCGACCGGGTGGTGGAGTTGGGCGGCGCGCTGGTGACGCCGGCGTTCGTGGACGCGCACGTGCACGCGACGGACACCGGGTTGGCGTTGTCGGGGCTCGACCTGTCGGCGGTGCGGTCGGCCGGTGAGCTGGTGGCGGCGGTGTCGGCGTTCGCGGGCGGGTTGCCGGGCGACGCGGTGGTGCTGGGGCACGGGTGGGACGAGTCGTGCTGGGCGGATGCGGCGTTGCCGGACGCGGCGGCGTTGGACCGGGCGGCGGGGGGACGGCGGGTCTACCTGTCGCAGGCGTCGATCCATTCGGCGTTGGTGTCGTCGGCGTTGCTGGCGGCGTGCCCGGACGCGGCGGGCGCGGCCGGGTTCGACGGGTCGGGGTGGCTGCGTCGGGACGCGCACCACGTGGTGCGGGCGGCGGCGTTCACGTCGGTGACGCGGGCGCAGCGGGTGGCGGCGCAGCGTCGGGCGTTGGCGCACGCGGCGTCGTTGGGCATCGCGGCGGTGCACGAGTGCGGTGGTCCGGACATTTCCGATGAGGAGGACTTCACCGGGTTGTTGGCGGTGTCCGGCGACGGGGTGCCGGAGGTGTACGGGTACTGGGGTGAGCTGCTGGGTGCGGCGCGGGCCCGGGACCTGGGTGCGGTGGGCGCGGGTGGTGACCTGTTCGCGGACGGGGCGTTGGGGTCGCGGACGGCGCACGTGTCGGCGGCGTACCTGGACGGTGAGCCGGGGGCGTGTGGGCACGGGTACGTGTCGGCGGAGCAGGTTCGTGATCATTTGTTGGACTGTGCGGCGCACGGGATGCAGGGCGGTTTCCACGCGATCGGGGACGCGGCGATCGGGACGGTGCTGGCGGGGTTCGCGGAGGCGGCGCGGAAGCTGGGCACGGAGCGGTTGCGGGCGGCGCGGCACCGGGTGGAGCACGCGGAGATCATGAGCAAGCGGTTGATCGCCGGGTTCGTGGAGTACGGGATCGTGGCGTCGGTGCAGCCGGCGTTCGACCGCCTGTGGGGCGGTTCGGGGCGGATGTACGAGTCGCGGTTGGGCCTGTCCCGGTCGTTGGAGTCGAATCCGATGGGCGCGATGCACGGGGTGGGTGTGGCGTTGGCGTTCGGGTCGGATTCGCCGGTGACGCCGTTGGACCCGTGGGGGTCGGTGCGGGCGGCGGCGGCGCATCACAACCCGTCGCAGCGGATGAGTGTGCGGGCGGCGTTCGCGGCGCACACCCGTGGCGGGTGGCGGGCGGTGCACCTGGACAACGAGGGGGTCCTGGCGTTGGGTGCGCCGGCGACGTTCGCGGTGTGGGACTCCCCGGCGGGGGTGGAGCGGGGTCTGCCGGTGTTGCAGGCCGAGGATCCGGAGCTGCGGGGTGCGGATGATCCGACTCCGCTGCCGGTGTGCCGGGCGACGGTGTTGCGGGGTGACGTGATCTATCAGGAAGGTTCTTCGTGACGGGCAAGCTTGGGTTGGATCCGGCGCTGGTGGCGCGGGCGCGGGAGTTGGCGCGTCGGGCGGGGCAGCCGGTGGTGGATCTGGCGCGCAGCCACACGACGGTGTCGGTGGAGCGGGCGGTGTTGCGGTTGGCCGGGGCGTCCGGCGCCGACCCGGACGGCATTCCGTGGGTGAACCGGCTGGTGGACGCCGTGGTGGCCGACGTGGGGCTGGGGCACGGGGTGGCGTTGCCGGTGTTCGACGCGTTGGCGCGCGAGGGCATCGCGGATGTGACGTTGCTGGCGCAGAAGGCGGCGGCCGGGTCGGTGCGGTTCGAGGTGCCGACGGCGAAGGCCGCGACGGCGGCGCGGCGGTCGTCGCGTCGGGCGGTGGCGGCGGGGGTTCGGCAGATCGACAGGCGGCGCGCGGAGCGGGATCGTCTGGTGAGGCGGTTCGGGGATCCGAAGCAGCGGCCGTGGATCTATCTGATCGTGGCGACCGGCGACATCTACGAGGACATTCCGCAGGCGCAGGCGGCGGCGCGCGCCGGCGCGGACGTGATCGCGGTGATCCGGTCGACGGGGCAGTCGTTGCTGGACTACGTGCCGGAGGGGGCGACCCGGGAGGGGTTCGCCGGCACGTACGCCACGCAGGAGAACTTCCGGTTGATGCGGGCAGCGTTGGACTCCTCGTCGAAGGAGTTGGGCCGGTACGTGCGGTTGACGAACTACGCGTCGGGGCTGTGCATGCCGGAGATGGCGACGTTGGCCGGCCTGGAGCGGCTGGACATGATGCTCAACGACTCGATGTACGGGATCCTGTTCCGGGACATCAACCCGATCCGCACGTTCGTGGACCAGCGGTTCTCCCGGCAGGTGCACGCGCGGGCCGGGATCATCATCAACACCGGTGAGGACAACTATCTGACCACCGCGGACGCGGTGGACGAGGCGCACACGGTGACGGTGTCGCAGTTGTTGAACGAGTTCTTCGCGCACGAGGCGGGGTTGGCGGACCGGCTGTTGGGGTTGGGTCACGCGTTCGAGATCAATCCGGATGTGCCGGAGTCGTTGCGGTTGGAGTTGGCGCACGCGTTGTTGGCGCGGGAGTTGTTCCCGGATGCGCCGTTGAAGTGGATGCCGCCGACGAAGCACATGACCGGTGACGTGTTCCGGGGCAACCTGCTCGACGGGTTCTTCAACCTGGTGGGGGCCATGACCGGGCAGGGCATCCTGTTGGTGGGGATGATGACCGAGGCGGTGGTGACGCCGTGGTTGTCGGACCGGGACATCGCGTTGCAGAACGTCCGGTACGTGTTGGGCGCGGCGGGCGGCCTGTACGAGGACTTCGTGCCGGCGCCGGGCGGGTTCGTCCAGCAGCGGGCGCACCGGGTGCTCGGCGAGGCGGTGGAGCTGCTGGAGCGCATCGGGGAGCAGTCGTTGTTGACGGCGATCGCCGAGGGCACGTTCGGGATCATGAAGCGGCCGGCGGACCGGGGCAAGGGCCTCGACGGGGTGGCCCGGCACGCCGACGACTACTTCAACCCGGCCACCGAGATCCTGGAGCAGCCGGCATGAGCGAGCGCACCGAGCGAAGCGAGGGCGGTGAGAGCATGCCCGGCCAGCGCGGCATGAGCGAGAAGACGGTCGTGCGGCCGTACGGGGACACCACCGGTGACGGCATGGTGCAGGTGTCGTTCACGTTGCCGGTGCCGCACGACAAGCGGGCCGAGGGCGCGGCGGTGCAGTTGGCCAACAAGATGGGCATGGACCCGGCGATGCTGGTGCACGCGAAGCCGATCGGTGACGGGTTCACCTTCTTCGTGGTGTACGGGCGGGTGAACCACCTGGTGGACCTCGACAAGGTGCAGGTGGTGGAGCGGGACTTCCCGCTGCTGTCGGCCAAGGAGGTCAACGCGGTGGTGAAGCAGAAGATGCGCCGCAAGTTGTCGGTGGTGGGCGCGTGCATCGGCACCGACGCGCACACGGTGGGCATCGACGCGATCCTGAATGTCAAGGGCATCGCCGGGGAGAAGGGCCTGGAGTACTACCGGGAGTTGAAGGTCAGCAACCTGGGCGCGCAGGTGAGCGTGCCGGAGCTGGTCGAGGCGGCCCGGCAGGAGAAGGCCGACGCGGTGCTGGTGTCGCAGGTGGTGACGCAGCGCGACGCGCATCTGCACAACACGCGGGAGATGTCGGCGGCGTTCCGGGAGGCCATGCCGGCCGGGAAGCGGCCGCTGCTGATCGTGGGTGGGCCGCGCTTCGACGAGACGATGACCGGTGAGTTGGGCGTGGACCGGATCTTCGGTCGTGGCACCACTCCGGGTGAGGTGGCCAGCTACCTCGTGCACGCGTTGATCACTTCCAGGAGGACGGGCAGTTGAGCGAGCAGGATCCCCGGCTGGGGTTGACCGTGGTGCACCGCCGGTACGTGCCGTACGCGCACGCGCACTACGCGGGGAACCTGGTCGACGGGGCGTACGCGTTGGGGTTGTTCGGCGACGTGGCCACCGAGGTGTGCATCCGCACCGACGGCGACGAGGGCCTGTTCGCCGGCTACGCGGACGTGCGGTTCACCGCGCCGGTGCGCGCCGGTGACGTGGTGGAGGTGACCGCGCGGGTCGTGCGGGTGGGGTCGCGCAGCCGGACGCTGGAGTTGAGTTGCGCGGTGGTGTGCCGGGGTCGCCCGGACCAGGGTGACTCGGCGGCGGAGGTGCTGGACCCGCCGATCGTGGCGGTCACCGCGACCGGCACCGTGGTCGTGCCGCCGACCGCGTGAGCGCGAAGGACGGCGCCGCGTGGTGAGGGCCGCGGTGTGCGCCGACGTCGGGTCGACGTACACGAAGGCGGCGGTGGTCGACCTCGACGGCGGCCGGCTGGTCGGCGCGGCGTCGGCGCCGACGACGGTGGGCACGGACGTGTTGCACGGCCTGGACGCCGCGGTCGGCGCGGCCACCGCGTCGGCCGGCGTGGGTGAGGTGCCCTGGTACGTGTGCTCGTCGGCCGGTGGCGGGCTGCGCCTGGCCGTGATCGGCTACGAGCCCCTGGTCACCGCGCAGGCGGGCCGGCGGGTGGGCCTGTCGGCGGGGGCGAACGTGGTGCACGTGGCGGCCGGGCGTCTCGGCGCGGCGGAGCTGGCGGCGTTGCGGGCGGCCCGCCCGGACGTGGTGCTGCTCGTCGGCGGCACCGACGGTGGTGACGCGGACACGTTGACGCACAACGCGACGCGGTTGGCGCGGGCCCGCTGGCGGGTGCCGGTGGTCCTGGCGGGCAACGTCGCCGCCCGTGCCGGGCTGCACGCGCTGCTCGCCGAGGCGAGGGTGCCGGTGACGGTGGCGGACAACGTGCTGCCGCGCATCGGGGTGCTGGCGCCGGCGTCGGCGCGCGCGGCGATCCGGGAGGTCTTCCTGCGGCACGTCATCGGCGGCAAGAGGCTGTCGCGGGGGTCCCGGTTCGCGCGGCTGGTCCGCGCCGCCACCCCGGACGCGGTGCTCACCGGCGTGGAGGTCCTCGCCGACACCGTCGGCGGTGACCTGGCGGTGGTGGACGTCGGTGGGGCCACCACCGACGTGTACTCGGTGCTCACCCCCGACGAGCGGGCCGAGGGTCCGGGTCGGGAGGTCACCGGCACGCTGTGGCGGGCCCGCACCGTGGAGGGGGACCTGGGGACGCGGTGGTCCGCGCCGGGGGTGGTGCGCGCCGCCGCCGAGGAGCGGTTGCTGGCGGCGGGGGAGCAGGAGGTGTTGACGGCGGCGGCGGCGGTCCGGGCCGCCGACCCGGGTTTCCTGCCCGGCGGGGACGCCGACCGGGCCGCGGACCGGCGGATCGCGGCGCTGGCCGCGACCGTGGCGGTGCGCCGGCACGCCCGGGGCGCGGCCACCGGGGAACGCGCCGGGCGGGACCTGCGGGAGGTGCGGCTGCTGGTCGGCTCCGGCGGGGTGCTGCGCCACGCCGACGCGGCCGACGCGGGTGTGGTGCTCGACGCGGTGCTCACCGACCACGCCGGCGGGTGGCCGTTGCCGCGCGCGGCCCGCCCGGTGGTGGACGTCGACTACGTGTTGGCCGCCGCCGGGCTGCTCGCCGCCGAGCACCCGGACGCGGCCGGCGGGGTGCTGCGCCGGCATCTGGGCACCTGACCCGGCCGTCCACCCATCGAGACGCGCCGACGCGACACGCCGTGGCGCAACACACGACAGGCCGGGGCGGGTTGACAGCGGCGGGGGTGCACGCCGTACCGTCTTTGAGTCCTACCACGGGAAGCGGCTGTTGTTCGTTTCGTCCTCTCGTCCGCTGGCCGAGCGACCGAAAGGTTGCGGCGGCCAGGTCCAGCGGGCGGGGGTCGGCGGGGCGGCGCGAACCGGTCGCGGTTACCGGTGTACGGGCAGGGTGTGAGGAACGGCCAGTAGACAACGGCCAGGCGGGGGCAGCCAGTCCACGTCCGGTCGGTCCGAAGGTCGGCGCCGATCACTCTCGCCCCACCGGCCGGGAAGGGCCTGGGAGCATCGGGGCGCGGCTTGGGCCGCGCCCCGATTTCCGTCTCCGGGCCGCCCGCGGGTCGGCAGGCGCCCCCGCCGGGTAGCCTTCGGCCCGTGATCGTGGTGAGGTGCCGGTGACGACGCTCGAGCAGGACCAGCCGCGTGCCACCGACGGGGCACGCCCGCACACCGGTGGGCGTCCGCTGCCGTTGCCGGTGGCCGTGCCGGTGGCCGTGGCGGCCGGGCTGGCGTTGCTGGCGGCGTTCCCCCCGTACGGTGTGTGGCCGCTCGCGCCGGTCGGGGTGGCGTTGCTGGCCGCCGCGGCGCACCGGCGGCGGTTGCGCGCCGGCGCCGGGCTGGGGTTCCTGGCCGGGGTGGCGCTGTTCGCGCCGCTGCTGGAGTGGACGAACCTGCACACCGGCTCGCTGCCATGGGCGCTGCTGTCGCTGCTGCAGGCCGGCTACCTGGCGCTGCTCGGCGCCGCCAGCGCCTGGGTGTCGCCGCTTGTCGACCGGTGGCGGGCGGCGTGGCCGCTGCTGACCGGCGTGCTGTGGGTCGGGCAGGAGGCGCTGCGCGACCGCACCCCGTTCGGCGGGTTCCCGTGGGGGCGGTTGGCGTTCAGCCAGGACACCTCGCCGTTGCTGCGCCTGGCGGCGCTCGGCGGCGCCCCGCTGGTCACGTTCGCCGTCGCGCTCGCCGGGGGGATCCTGCTCGCCGCGGCCTGGCGTGACTGGCGCCGGCCGGCCGGGCAGTGGCGGCCCATCGCGGGGCTGGCCGCCGCGGCGGCGGCGCTGCTCGCCGCCGGGCCGGCCGTCCCGGCGGGGGTACGCGGCGCGGGTGACACCGTCACCGTGGCGATCGTGCAGGGCAACGTGCCGCGGCTCGGCCTGGACTTCAACGCCCAGCGCCAGAAGGTGCTCGACAACCACGTCGACGCGACCCTGGAACTCGCCGACCGGGTCGACCGGGGCGGCCAGGTGCGCCCCGACCTGGTGGTGTGGCCGGAGAACTCCAGCGACATCGACCCGCTGCGCAACCCCGGCGCCGGGTACCGCATCTCCCAGGCCGCCGACGCGATCGACGCGCCGATCCTGGTCGGCGCGGTGCTGCTCGGCCCGGGCGAGGGGGAGGTCCGCAACGCCGGCCTGCTGTGGCGTCCCGGCAGCGGCGCCGACCTGAGCCAGGTCTACACCAAGCGTCATCCGGTGCCGTTCGCCGAGTACGTGCCGCTGCGGTCCATCGCCCGCAAGGTCAGCGCCGAGGTCGACCGGGTGCGCTCCGACTTCGTCCCCGGCGAACGTCCCGGCGTGCTGGACGCCGGCCCGGCCACCCTCGGCGACGTGATCTGCTTCGAGGTCGCCTACGACGGCATCGTCCGCGACACCGTCACCGGCGGGGCGCAGCTGCTGGTGGTGCAGACCAACAACGCCACGTTCGACGTGGCCGAGGCCCGCCAGCAGTTGGCCATGGTGCGGCTGCGCGCCGTCGAGCACGGCCGCGCCGCGTTGATGTCCTCGACGGTCGGGGTGTCCGGGTTCGTTACCCCCGACGGGCGGGTAGACGGTGCCACCGGGTTCAACACCGCCGAGGTGGTGGTGCGGCAGATGCGACTCGGGGACGGGCGTACCCCGGCCACCACGGTCGGGGTGTGGCCGGAGGTGGCGCTCGCGGCCCTCGCGGTCGTGGCCCTGGCCGGCGCGGCCGTGGCCCGCCGCCGCCGCCGGGAGGTCACACCCGGCTGACCCGACGAGAGGGGCGGTGCGACGGTGGGTGCGGCAGACGGCCATCCCGGGGTGGGGCGGGTCCTCGTGGTCATCCCCACCTACAACGAGGCGGACAATGTGCGCCGCGTCGTCGCCCGGGTCCGCGCCGCGGCGCCCGCGGTGGACGTGCTCGTCGCCGACGACAACAGCCCCGACGGCACCGGCGGCATCGCCGACACGCTGGCCGGCGCCGACGCGCAGGTGCAGGTGCTGCACCGGCCCGGCAAGGGCGGCCTCGGCGCGGCCTACCTGGCCGGTTTCGCGTGGGCGCGCGAGCGCGGCTACGACGCGGTGGTGGAGATGGACGCCGACGGTTCGCACGCCCCGGAGGACCTGCCGGCGTTGCTGCACGCCGCCCGCGACGCCGACGTGGTGATCGGCTCGCGGTGGGCGCGCGGCGCGCGGGTGCTGAACTGGCCGTGGCGGCGGCTGCTGCTGTCGCGGGTGGGCAACCTGTACGCGCGGGTGGCGTTGGGCATGCCGGTCAGCGACGCCACCGGCGGCTACCGGGTGTACCGGTCGGCGGCGTTGGACGCGATCGACCTGGCCTCGGTGCGCTCGCAGGGTTACGCGTTCCAGGTGGAGCTGTCGCGGCTGGCGCACCGGGCCGGGGTGCGCATCGTCGAGGTGCCGATCACGTTCGCCGAGCGGGAGCACGGCGACAGCAAGATGAGTCCGCTGATCGTGGCGGAGGCGTTGTGGCGGGTCACCCGGTGGGGGGTGCGGGACCGCCGGGCGGCGGTGCGGGGCCGCCCACGGGCGCTGGCCCGGTGGCCGTGAGCGCGGACGTGTCATGCTGGAGGGGCGTGACGACACACCGGGCGGATGGGGTGAGATGCGCCGAGGACTCAGATTCGTACCACCGGCTCTGCTGCTGCTGACGCTGCTGGAGCTGGCCGTTTTCGTGCTGGTCGGGCGGGCCGTCGGGTTCGGGGCGGCGCTGCTGCTGGTGTTCGCCGCGTCGCTGCTGGGTCTGGTGCTGTTGCGCCGCGAGGGCATGCGGGCGTGGCGGCGGTTCCGGGCCGCCGCGCAGGCCGGCCAGCCGCCCGGCGCGCAGGTCACCGACGGTCTGGTCGGGCTGGCCGGTGCGTTGCTGCTGGCGCTGCCCGGCCTGGTCAGCGGCGTGGTGGGCCTGCTGTTGCTGGTGCCGCCGCTGCGCCGCCTCGCCGCCGGCGGGGTGCGCCGTACCACCGAGCGGCGGGTGTCGTCGATGGTCGCCGGTGACCTGTTCGGCCCGCGGCGGGTTCGGGTCTATCCGGGCGCGCCGCAGCCGACGCCGACTCCCACCGCGCAGCCGCCGGCGGGGTCGCCGCAGCCCGGCCCGGCCATCGAGGGCGAGATCGTGGACCGCTGAGGCCGAAACCCGCCCGAACGTGACGAAGCGCCCCCGGGTGATCCCGGGGGCGCTTCGACGTGTCAGGTGGCTCAGGCGCGACCGCGGCGGGTGCGGACCTCCTGCAACCGCTCGGCGAGGATGTCCTCCAGCTCGGCGATCGAACGCCGCTCCAGCAGCATGTCCCAGTGGGTACGCGGCGGCTTGGCCTTCTTCTGCTCCGGCTCGCTGCCGTCGACCAGCCGGGCGACGCTGCCGTCGAACTTGCACTCCCAGGTCGTGGGGACCTCGGCGTCGACGGCGAACGGCACCTCGAACTGGTGGCCCTTGGCGCACAGGTACTCGCGGGTCTGACGCGGCGCGAGCTCCGTGTTGCGGTCGGATTCGTAGCTGACCGCGCCCAGCCGGCTACCGCGCAGCATACGCTCGCCCATGATCGACTTCCCCTCGTTCGTGGTGCTGGTCCTCAGGTGTAACGGCCGGTCACCGCCCGGCCATTCCCCACCCACGCCGGCCGGGCCGTACGCGGGTCGGGACGCTCAAGGGTAACCGGCCACGACAGCCGGCCGGATCGGTGGAGTGTTTCGCCCGTCACCGGGGATGTTACCCACCACGCGTGCCGGAGGTGACGATGAGCAGTGACGCGCCGGTCGGAGCCCGACCGCCTGCCGGGAAGACGTTCTTCGGTCACCCGCGGGCGCTGTCCACCCTCTTCCTCACCGAGATGTGGGAGCGGTTCAGCTTCTACGGCATGCGGGCCATCCTGGTGCTGTACCTGACCGCGGCGGTCGCCGACGGCGGCCTCGGCATCGGGGAGTCCACCGCCAACGCCGTCTACGGCACCTACAACGCCATGGTCTACCTGATGGCGCTGCCCGGCGGCTGGATCGCCGACCGGCTGATCGGGGCACGGCGCAGCGTGCTGTGGGGCGGCGTGGTGATCGCCGCCGGGCACTACGTGATGGCGATCCCCACCGGGTGGAGCGTGTTCGCCGGCATGACGCTGATCGTGCTCGGCACCGGGCTGCTCAAGCCCAACATCTCCACCATGGTCGGCGACCTGTACGAGCGGGACTCGCCGCGCCGCGACGCCGGGTTCTCCATCTTCTACATGGGCATCAACCTGGGCGCGTTCATCGCCCCGCTGATCACCGGCTTCCTCGGCGAGAAGATCAACTGGCATCTCGGGTTCGGCGCGGCCGCCGTCGGCATGACCTTCGGCGTGCTGCAGTACGTGGCCGGGCGGCGCAACCTCGGCGACGCCGGGGCCCGGCCGGCCGACCCGCTGCTGGGCGCCGACCGGCGTCGCGCCCTGACCCGCGCCGGCATCGCCGTCGGCGTGCTGGCGCTGGCGCTGCTCGTGCTGCTGGTGGCCGGCTGGTTCACCGTCGACACGGTGGTCAACCTGCTCGCCGTGCTCACCGTGCTGGTGACCGTCGGCTACTTCGCGCGGATCCTCACCGACCGGGAGATCAGCGACACCGAACGTCTCCGGATGAAGGCCTACGTGTGGCTGTTCGTCTTCGCCGCCGCGTTCTGGCTGATCTACGACCAGGCCGGGTCGGTGCTGAACATCTTCGCCGCGGACCGCACCGACCGGAACGTGGGCGGGTTCACCTTCCCGGCGTCCTGGTTGCAGTCGGTCAACCCGATCCTGATCATCATCGGCGCGCCGCTGGCGGCGTGGCTGTGGCTGAAGCTGGGCCACCGGGTGTCCACGCCGACGAAGTTCGCCGTCGGCCTGGTGCTCAACGGCCTGTCGTTCGTGCTGATGGCCGCCGCCGCGCGCGCCGCCGTCGGCGGCGACCTGGTCTCACCGTGGTGGCTCGTCGCGGTCTACGCGATCCAGGTCGCCGGTGAGCTGTCGTTGAGCCCGGTGGGCCTGTCGGCCACCACGAAACTGGCCCCGGTGAAATATGCCAGCCAGATGCTCGGCCTGTGGTTCCTCGCCACCGCCGTCGGCGACGCCGTCGGCGGCCAGGTGGCCCGGCTGGCGCAGAGCTGGTCGCAGTCGACCTACTTCCTCACCTTCGGGCTGGCGTCGGTGCTGCTGGGCCTGGCCGCGGTGATGTTCACCCGGCAGATCCGCGGCCTGATGGCCGGCATCCACTGACGGCGGGTCACCGCGCCGGCGTGGGCGGCAACGGCAACGGCAGGCCGGGCAGCCCGTCGATGCTGTGCGCCACGTGCTCCTTGCCGGCGAAATAGGCCGACAGCGACGCGTCGTCCTCCCGGGCGAACCGCCGCCCGTGCAGGTCGCGGTCGGTGTCGTAGCTCATCAGCGGCACCGCGTAGCCGCAGGTGTCGCGGATCAGGCCGGCGCGCACCACGATGATCGCCCGCAGCCCGTGCGGGCCCGGGTCGACGTCGGGGAAGTACCGCAGCAGGTCGGGCCAGCGCGGGTCGTCGCGGAACACCGGCTCGCCGTGCCCGTGCACCCGCACGATGTTCGGCGGGCCGGCGAACGCGCACCACATCAGCGTGACCCGGCCGTTCTCCCGCAGGTGGGCGATGGTCTCGGCGTTGCTGCCGGCGAAGTCGAGGTAGGCCACGGTGTGCTCGTCGAGCACCGCCAGGGTGCCCCGCAGGCCCTTCGGGGACAGGTTGACCGTGCCGTCGCCGGCCAGCGGGGCGGTGGCCACGAAGAACATCGGCTGCGCCTCGATGAACTCCCGCAACCGGCCGTCGATGCGCTCGTACGTCTTTCCCATGCCGTCGATCCTCGCCCGGCCCGGCGGCTCCGCGCTGCCCCGTCCCGGTCCGTGGCCGCTCAGCCGGCGCGCGACCCGAGCGACGCCAACGCGCCGGCCAGGTCGCTGACCTGGTCGGCGAGCTGCCCGGCGCGGCGCGCCGCGGTGTCCCGGTCGGTCTCGGCGGCGGCCAGGCGCGCCGCCAGGTCGTCCGCGCGGGCCTGCGCGGTGGTGGTGGCCCGCCGAGCCTCGGCCAGCTCGGCGCGCAGCGCCTCCCGCTCGGCGGACCGGGCCGCCACCTCGGCGCGCAGCGCCTCGGTCGCCTCGGCGCGGGCCGCGTCGGCCGCCGCCACCGCGTCGACGCGGGCGGCCTCGGCGCGGTCCCGCTCCGCGACGGCCCGCCGCGCGGCCGCGGCCTCGGCGGCGGCCCGCTCGACGGCGGCCCGCGCCGCGCGGCGGTCCTCGCCGGCCTGCGCCCGGGCGGCCTGCGCGTCGGCGCGGGCCTCGTCGGCCTCGGCGCGCAGGCGGTGCGCCCGGTCCAGGGCCTCGGTGGCGGAGCGGGTGGCGCGTTCGGCGTCGACGCGGGCGGCGTCGCGTTCGGCGGTCAGCTCGGCGACCCGCTGCCGCTCGGCGTCGCGTTCGGCGCGCACGGTCCGCAGCTCGACGCGCGCGGCGTCGCGGTCACGTTCGGCCTGCACCCGCAACGCCTGCGCGGCGCCCGCCTCGGCGCGGGCGGCGTCCCGGGCGGTCTCGGCGGCGGCGGCCCGCTCGGCGGCCGCGGCGGCCGACGCGTCCGCCCGCTCGGCCCGCTGCGCGGCGGTGTCGCGTTCGGCCAACGCGGCGCGGGTGTCCTGCCGGTCCCGGGCGGCCGAGGCGGCGGCGTCCTCGGCGTCGCGGCGGGCCTCGTCGCGCTCGGCGTGCGCGGCGGCGACCTGCGCGGCCGTCTCGGCACGCAGTTCGGCGAGCTGCCGCTCCACCCCGGCCGGGGACAGCTCGGCGTGCAGCGCCTCGGTGAGCGTCTCCACCACCTGGTCGAGCCGGTCCACCGCCTCCCAGGTCCGCGCCACCTGCCCGGGCAGGCCGGGGGAGTTTCGGTGACGCATCCGCGAGTTGCGGGCGGCCCGCTGACAGGCGCCGTCGTTGTCCCGGCAGTAGCGGAACGGGCGGCCGGCGCCGGCGCGCTGCGGCACCTCGCGGCCACAGTGGGCGCAGGGGCGGGTCTCGGTGGCGGGCTCGGCGTCCATCGGGGGCGAAGTCTAGTGCTCGTCGCGCGCGGCGCCGTCCAGGGTGTATCGGCGCTGCACCAGCACCGCGAGCACCATCACCGCGGCCGGCAACAGGCCGAAGCCGTAACGCAGCGCGGCGAGGGCACCCGCCGGCTGGACCACTGTCTGCCCGGCGCCGGACGCCACGAAACCGCCGGCGGCCAGGCACAACGCGTACGCGTAGGGGCCCAGCGCGGCGCCGGTGGCCTCGGTGGCGGTCCACACCCCGGTGTAGGTGCCGGCGCGTGCCGCGCCGGCGGCACGGATCACGTCGGGCAGCATCGAGAACGGCAGCAGTTGCATGCCGGCGAACGCCACCCCGAGCACCGCCACGGCGGCGACCAGCACCGGCGACCCGGCCGGCCGACCGACCGCCAGCACCAGCGACCCGGCGGCGAACGCGACCTGCGCGCCGAGCAGGGCCCGCTGCTTGCCGACGCGCCGGGCCAGCGCCAGCCACACCGGGGTGACCAGCAGCGCCGGCGCGACGAACGCGGCGACCAGCACCGTGGTCAGCCCGGCGCGACCCAGCTCGTACTCGGCGTAGTAGGGCACCCCGGCCAGGACCAGGTGGGTGGTGGTCGACATGGCCAGGTACGCCCCGGCGAGACGGCGGAACTGCCGGTCGCGCAGGCTCGCCGCGAGCGCTCGCCACCCGCCCGCGCCGTGCCCGGCCGCCGGGGCGGGCGCCGTGCGGCGCAGCCGGCCGATTCCGGCGACCCCGACCGCCATCGCGGCGAGCATGCCGGCGGCCAGCAGCACGGCCATCCGCAGGTAGCCGGCCCGGGTGGCGTCGTCGCCGCCGGTCAGCAGCGGCGCCAGCAGCCCGGAGACCAGGATGCCGAGCGTCAGCACCACCATCCGGAAGGCCATCAGCCGGGTCCGTTCGTGGTAGCCGATCCGCAGGTCGGCCGGGGTCGCCAGGTAGGGCACCTGGTAGGCGGCGAACAGCAGGTTGCCGGCCACGAAGAACACCGCCACCCAGGCCGCCGCGCCCGCGCCGCTCAGGCCGCCGGGCACCGCGAACAGCGCGGCGAACGCCACCGGCAACGCGCAGCCGGCCAGCAGCAGCCGCCGCCGGTGGCCGCGGCGGGCCTGCTCGACGTCGCAGCGGTGCCCGATCCACGGGTGCAGCAGCACGTCGGCGACCTTCGGCAGCAGCAGGGTCAGCCCGGCCAGCCACGGCGCGACCGCGAGGACATCGGTGAGGAAGTAGAGCAGCAGCAGGCCGGGCACGGTGACCCACACGCCCATGCCCAGCGAACCGGCGGCGAACCCGACCAGCGGGCCCCGCGGTAGGGCGACGGCCTCGCGTCGCGGCGCCACAGCGGTCATCGCCACCCCCAATCCAACGGTCGCTGGATTGTAGGGGGAACAATGGCCGGATGACCATGCCCCGCCGCCGGCCGGGCCGGCCCCGCCGCGACGACCAGCGACCCACCCGCGACCTGGTGCTCGCCGCCGCCACCACGCTCTTCGCCGAGCGGGGCTTCGACGCGGTGAGCGTCCGGGACGTCGCCGCCGCGGCCGGCGTCGACGTGGCGACCGTCGCCCATCACACCGGCGCCAAGGCGCAGCTCTACGACGCCTGTTTCGCCCGGGTGTTCAGCGCCGAACGGCGAGCCCTGGAGGCCGCCGGGGAACGCGCGCGCGCCGCCCTGGCGGCCGGACCGACCGACGCGCTGCACGACCTGGTCGACGTGTTCGTCGACTTCCTCGAGGACCGGCCGGAGACGACCGCGTTGTGGCTGCGCCGCTGGTTGGAGCCGCAGCGCCACGCCGAGCTGGACCAGCGCTACGCCGCCCCGCTGTACGGGCAGGTCGAGCGGCTGCTCGCCGCCGCCGCCGAGGCCGGGGCGCTCGTCGAGCCGACCCCGCACGTCACCGTGCGCAGCCTGGTCTGGGCGGTGCACGGGCACGTGGTGGCGCTGGCCGCGCGCACCGGCTCGGCGGCCCGCGAGCGGCGGGAGTTCCGCGCGTTCGTGCACCGGCTGCTCGACGGGCTCTACCCGCCGGCCGCCCCTTGACCGTGGCCCCGCCCGCCGGGGATTATCCAGCGGTCGTTGGATTAGGGGGGCGGGAATGGTGGCATCACCGAGGGTCGCGGTCGTCGGCGCGGGCGCGGCGGGACTGGCCACGCTCAAGGCGCTCGCCGACGCCGGGGTGCCGGCGGTGGCGTTCGAGACCGCGGGCACGGTCGGCGGCCTGTGGGTCTACGGCGCGCCCGGCTCGCCCGCCTACCGCACGCTGCACCTGAACACCAGCAGGGGGCGCACCGAGTTCGCCGACCATCCGATGCCGGCCGACTGGCCCGACTACCCCGACCACACCCGCGTCGCCGGCTACCTCGCCGCCTACGCGGACCGGTTCGACCTGGGCGCGGCGGTGCGGCTGCGGCACACCGTCGAGCGGGTCACCCGCGCCGGCGACGGCTGGCGGGTGCACGCCACCGGCCCCGGCGGGCCGGTGCAGGTCGACGTCGAGGCCGTGGTGGTCGCCAACGGGCACAACCGGGTGCCCCACCTGCCCGAGCCCTACCCGGGCGAGTGCGTGGCCGCGCAGATGCACAGCCACGACTACCGGGGCCCGGAGCAGCTCGCCGGCCGGCGGGTGCTGGTCGTGGGCGGTGGCAACTCGGCCATGGACATCGCCGTCGACGCCTCGCACGCCGCCGACCGGACGCTGCTGTCGCTGCGCCGCGGCATCTGGGTGGTGCCCAAGTACCTGCTCGGGCGCCCCTCGGACACGCTCAACGGAGCCCTCGCCCGCCGGCTGCCGTGGCGGCTGCGGCAACGCATCAGCCAGCGCATGCTCACCGCCACCGTCGGCCCGCCCACCCGCTACGGCCTGCCCGCGCCGGCGCACGGCTTCCTCCAGGACCACCCGACGCTCTCCGACGCGCTGCTGTCCCGGCTCACCCACGGCGACATCGAGCCGCGCCCCGGCATCGCCCGCCTCGACGGGCGTCGGGTCGAGTTCACCGACGGCCGCACCGACGAGATCGACCTGGTGATCTGGTGCACCGGCTACCGGGTGCGGGTGCCGTTCCTCGACCCGGACCTGCTCGGCAACGGCGCCGACCGGCTGCCGCTGTACCGCCACGTGTTCCACCTGGACGCCCCCGGCCTGGCGTTCGTCGGGCTGATGCAGTCCACCGGGGCGGCGTTCCCGCTGCTGGAGGCGCAGGCCCGACTGGTCGCCGCGCGCCTGGCCGGCACCTGGGCGCCACCGGAGCCGGCCCGGCAGGCCGCCGCCTGCGCCGCCGAGCTGCGCGCCGCCACCGCCCGGTGGGGGCAGCGCCGTCCGCACATGCGGGTCGACTTCGACGCATACCTGGCCGAGCTGCGCCGGGAGCTGGCCGGCGGGCGGCGGCGCGCCGCAACGACGCGGTGAGCGCGCTGGCCGGCCGGCGGGTGCTGGTCACCGGCGCGCGGGGCACCTTCGGCCGCCGCCTCGGCGACGCGCTGACCGCCGCCGGCGCGCACGTGGTCGGGCTGGACCTGCACGCCGACGCCGACGCCACCCCGCCGGTGCTCGGGGTGGACCTGACCGACCCGGCGGCCACGCCGACGGCCGTGGCCGCCGCCGTCGACCGGCTCGGCGGGCTGGACCTGCTGGTCAACAACGCCGGCGTCGGCGGACCCGCCCCCGCCGAGCTGGCCCCCGACGAGGTGGTCCGCCGGCAACTGGAGGTGAACCTGCTCGCCGCCTGGCGGACCACGGCCGCGGCGCTGCCCGCCCTGGAGTCCGCCCGCGGACGGGTGATCTTCGTGGCCAGCCGGATGGCCGTGCTGCCGCTGCCCCTGGCCGCCGCCTACGGGGTGAGCAAGCGGGCCCTGGTCGCGTACGCCGACGCGCTGCGCCACGAGGTCGGCACGCACGTCGGGGTCAGCGTCGTCTACCCCAGCATGGTCGCCTCACCGATCCACGACAGCACCGTGGCGGCCGGGCTGTCGCTGAACGGCGTGTCCCGGCCGGAACCGGTCGACGGGGTGGTCGCGGCGATCCTGTGCGCCGCCGCCGCCCGACGCGCGCCCCGCGACGTCGCCACCACCCGGCGGGGGCGCGTCGAGCTGGCGCTGGCCCGGCACGCGCCGGCGCTGGCCGACCGGCTGGTGCGGCGTACCGTCGCCAAGCGCGTCGCCGCCGGTGACCTGGACCGCGCGGCGCTGGCCGCCGGGATGCTCCGGCGACACCGCGACGCCCGGCGGTAGCCTGCACGCCCCCGACGCGCTGCGCCGCCCGGACAGCCTCTGCGCGTCCCGGTGCCGTGCACTGATCGCAAATTGCACGTTCCCTTCGGCGTAGCTGACCACTCTGCGCGAGGTCCTCGCGTCTTGGAACTACGCGGCTCTACGACGCGGATCACCGGGGGGCAGCGGGACTTGTCGATGGTCTGATACGAAGGTCAGGCCCGGATGCGCGGGTGGCTGCGGTGATTGGGCACCGCAGCCACCGCATCCGCCGCAATGTCCAGCCCCCGTCAGAAGGAGGACCTATGCGGTTCCGAGCAAGTCTACGTGCTGCCGTGGTAGTGGCCGGTATGGCCTTGGCCGCCGGGCTGTCACCTGCGGTTGCCCAGGCGGCCGCGCCGGCTGCACAGCCCGACCCGACCTCCACCTACGTCGTCATGCCGCTGAAGCGTGTCGGCGTCGACCACAAGATCGCCGAGGCCAACGGCTACGAAGTGCGGGTCGACAGCAAGGGTGTCGAGTACGCCGTGAAGAAGGGTGAGTTCACCACTCTCAACGAGCTGCCCGGCGAGTGCGGCAGTTCGTTCGTCTACTTCACGGCGGTGGACACCAAGAAGCACTACACGTCCATCTATACCGGCTACTCCATCCGGTCTGGCTGGCCGGGCGCGGTCTACACGAACTGGAAAGTCGGCGTGATCGACAACTACGGGTCCAGCACCAAGAGCTGGAACGACCCGTCCACGCCCACGCACTTCTGGGCGAAGACCAAGGGCTTCACCTCCAGCGGCGCGGGCTACGCCTACGCCGACGTGCTGCTTGGCAGCATCGCCACCCTGGCCAACGGCACCATCTGCTACTCCCACGGTCCCTCCGCCAGCGCATACTTGTAGTCCCACCCGAGTGCAGCGGCAGGGGCCGCCACGCATGAGCGGGAACCCATGACGCGTGTACGAACGACGTGAGGAAGGCCTCCAGCATGGCGCATGTCCCCGAACCGTCAGATCACAGCCAGACCGGTGCGGCATGGACCACCACGCCGACGCCCCAGGAGATCTACGGCTGGCTCGGGACGAGATTCGCCATGCTGGAGGCGCCGCGCTACCGCGCTCACCTCGTCGGTCGGCACAGCGAGACGACCCTCATCGACACGCACGGTGTCGCCCGCGATCTGGGACGCGCCCGACCAGTCGAAGTCCGCGTCGGGCACGAACTCCACGATAAGACGAGTGTCGACGTCACAACCGTCCGCGACGCCACCGGAGGCGCCTCGATCGTGCATCACCTCTGGGCGACGCTGATCAATTATCAACTGGCCCTCGCCGGGCGCCGAGGTGCGCCACCGTGGGGCAGCGGCCCACCGCCATCGCAATTCATCGATCGGCTCGACGCCAACAATCCGCCCGAGCCCACCGGCACCCAGACTCTGATTATAGACGGCAAGCGCGAACCTGCATGGCTCTACCTCGCGTGCCCCGACATGTCCAGCGAAGCCCCACTGGCCGCATGCGGGGGCCACATTGAGGACTCGCTAGTCATCGTCACGGGACCGCGAGACGCCGTTCTGGCCGCACAGCTACGCATGCTGCCTGAATCCGAACGACTCACCACCACTCACTGAGCCGGCAGGGCGGCGATCTGCGTGGCCAGGCGCTCCCGGGCCATCTGCGGCGGGACGAGCTCGGGCAGCGCCTTGTACAGCGTGCTGCGGGAGATCCCAAGCAGCTTTGCGATTGACGAGATCGACCGGTCCGGCTCCGTCAGGAGCTGCATCGCGTAGGCGACCTTCTCTGGGGTCATCGCCGGCGGCCGGCCGAGGCGCTGGCCGCGGGCGCGGGCGGCGGCCAGGCCCTCGTTGGTGTTGGCCACGATGATCGTGCGGATGAACTCGGCCAGGGCGGCGAAGACGTGGAAGACGAACATGCCCCCGGCGGTGGTGGTGTCCAGCTTCTCGTGCAGCGACTACCTCTGCCGCACCACCGTCAACGACGCGCAGCACGGCCGGCACCCGGGCGGTGGGTGCCGGCCACATGCTGCGTTGGATCGGCGATCCCAGAGGGGCCACGCCTCCCCCACTCGCCTAGATCAACTCCTTAGCGTTGGTTTTTCGCTGGAAGCTACGGCCGGGCCCTGCCGCTGCTCGCGGCGCTGGTGGCGGCCGCCCACCGGCTGCCGCGCCTCCGGCTGCCGCTCGGCGCCCTCGCGCTCGCCGTGGCGGTGCTGCTGATCGCCAACGTGCAGGGCGCGGTGTCGCCGTTCGGCACGCTGCTGCCGGCCCTGGCGTCCGGTCCCGCCGACGACCACCTGGCCGCCGTGCTGGCCCAGGCGGGCGACCAGGCCGAGCACGGCCCGACGTCACCCGCCCTGAACGTGATGCTCGACGAGTACGTGCGGTGGCACGTGGTGAAGGCCGCGCTCGTCGGCCTGCTGGCCGCCGTCCTGGCCGGCCGGTCGGTGGTGACCTGGCGCCGGCGCAGGTGGCTCGGCCTGCTCCCCGCCGTGCCGGCGGTGGCCGCGCTGGTGGTCCTGGCGGCCAACCTGAGCACCGTGGCGAACCTCGGCCCGCCGTTCCTGCTCCTCCTGCAGGGCGGGTGACTCACCGACTGGTGTCGCGTACGGTCAGCCGGGGTTCCAGCAGGGTCACCTCCGGCACCGGCTCGTCGCGCAGCCGGCGCATCAGCAGCGTCACCGCCTGCCGGCCGATCTCCTCGGCGGGCACCGGCACGCAGGTCAGCGCGGACGGTTCGGCCAGCTCGTCGGGGCAGACCGCGACCACCGAGACGTCCTGCGGCACCCGGCGGCCCAGCAGCGGCAGCTCGGACAGCACCGGCCCGACCGCCGACTCGTTCTGCACCACCAGGCCGGTGACGTCGGGGTGCGCGTCGAGCAGCGCGGCCAGGTCACGGCGCACCGCCGCCGGGTTCTCCTCGCAGGGCCGGGTCAGCGCGTCGACGCCGAGGCGGTCGGCCGCGGCCAGCACCCCGGAGCGGGTTCGGTGGGCGAAGCCGGTGCCCCGGTCGTAGACGGCGGCCGGGGCGCCGAGCAGCACGATCCGCCGGCGCCCGGCGGCGGCCAGGTGCTCCACGCACAGCTCACCGGCACGGCGGAAGTCCAGGTCCACGCAGGCCAGGCCGGTGCTGTCGGCCGGGTGCCCGATCAGCACCCCGGGCAGCGCCAGCTCCCGCAGCAGTGGCACCCGGGAGTCCTCGAGTTCCACGTCCATCAGCAGCACCCCGTCGACGAGCGCGCTCCCGGCGATGCGGTGCAGCCCGGCCGGGCCCTCGTCGGCGGTGACCAGCAGCACGTCATGGTCGTAGCCGCGGGCGGTGGTGACCACCGCGGTGGCGAAGCGCATCACCACCGGCACCTGCATTCCGGTGCGCAGCGGCAGCACCAACGCGATCACGTTGGCCTTGCGGCTGGCCAGGGCGCGCGCGCCGGCGTTCGGGTGGTAGCCCAGGGTCCGCACGCTGGCCAGCACCCGGGTGCGGGTGGTGGCCGAGATGGCGCGCTTGCCGCTGAGCACGTAGGACACGGTGCTCGCCGCCACCCCGGCGTGCCGGGCCACGTCCGCGATGGTGACCTGCTCGCCGCCCCGGCCGCTCACCGTGCCGCCCCGGAACGCCGCGCCGCGGGGGTGCTCCGCTCGCCGCCGCCGGTCACGGTGACCGCGCCGACCAGCCGGACGTCGCGGGCGGAACGACCGACCAGCACCGAGTGGGTCGCGTCCTCCACCACCATGGCCGCGCGGGTCTCGTCCCACCAGGCCAGATCAGCGGTACGCAGCCGCAGCGTCACCCGGGCCGCGCAGCCCGGATGGAGGGTGACCCGGGCGAAGTCGCGCAGCTGGCGTAACGGCTGCTTGACCCGGGAACGCCGCTGCCGGGTGTAGAGCTGCACCACCTCGGTGCCCGGGCGGCGGCCCGTGTTGGTGACCTCGACGCTCACCGCCACCTCCTCGCCGACGTGCGCCGTGGCAGTGCTCAACCGGAGGTCAGCGTAGTCGAACTCGGCGTAGCTGAGGCCGTGGCCGAACGGGTACAGCGGCTCGCCCCGGTGGTAGAGGTAGGTGGTGTCGGCGCCGATCACGTCGTAGTCGAGCAGGTCGGGCAGCTCCGCGGTGTCGGCGTACCAGGTCTGGGTGAGTCGGCCGCCCGGATCCTCCGCGCCCAGCAGCACGTCGGCGAGCGCGTTGCCGTGTTCCTGCCCGCCGTGCGCACTCCACAGCACCGCCGGCAGGTGCTCGCGGGCCCACCCCACCGCGTACGGGTAGCTGCTGGTCAGCGCCAGCACGGTGCGCGGGTTCGCGGCGTGCACGGCGCGCAGCAGGTCGAGCTGGCCGGCGGGCAGCGCCAGGTCCACCCGGTCCTCGGTCTCCCGGCCGTTGACCATCGGGTGGTTACCCAGCACCACCACGGCCACGTCGGCGGCGGCGGCCAGCGCGGCGGCCTCGGCCGCGCCGTCGACGCGCAGCCGCACGGTGAACGCGGCGGGATCACCGGTGGCGACGCTGAGCCGGCCGTCCGGGTCGACGCCGACGTACCGGCCGCTGGCGAGGTGGTGCAGCAGAGCCGTGCCGTCGGGCCGGTGGCGCAGGCGGAATGTCTCGCGGACCACCCAGCCGCCCGGGCCGGGCCGGTCGACGACGAGCGCGCCGGAGTCGTCCGCGCCGACGTACCGGCCGTTGTGGACCGCGCGCAGCGCCAGCACGCCGTCGCCCCAGTCGACCACATCGAACTCGGCGGGCGTCGCGCCGTCGAGGGTCAGCGGCCCGCCCTCGGCGCAGCGCACCGCGCGGTGCGCGACGTGCAGCGTGATCCGGTCCGTGCCGGGGTGGCTGGTCACCTCGCGCAGCCGCCCGAGCAGCCCGTCGTAGGCGCTGACCGCGTACGGCAGGGTGCCGCTGTACCAGTCGGTGAGCACGGTGTCGGCGAGCGGGCCGAGCACGGCGACGCGGGTCTCGGGGGCGAGCGGCAGCAGCCCGTCGTTGCCGAGCAGTACGATCGACTGGCGGGCGGCCTCCCGGGCGAGTTCCCGGTGGGCGGGGCAGTTCACCACGTCGGCGTACGGGTCGTGCCCGGGCGGGTCCAGGTCGCCCAGGCGCAGCCGCACCGACAGGATCCGCCGGACCGCCCGGTCCACGTCGGACTCGTCGATCAGCCCGCGCGCCAGCGCCTCGGTGAGCCGCTCCACGGTGGGGCCCGGGTCCTCGTCGTCCTCGGTGAAGCTGTCCACCCCGGCGCGCAGCGCGGCGGCGAACCCGGCGACGTGGTCGGGCAGGTGCGCCTGCACGCCGGCGATGTTGCCGACCGCGCCGGCGTCGCCGACCACCATGACCTCGTCGTCGGCCCAGCCGCGCAGCTTGCCGTCGATGAGCGGGCTCAGGTGCGCCGGCACGCCGTCGACCAGGTTGTACGACGCCATCACGGCGACCGACGCGCCGGCGGCCAGCGGCGCGCGGAAGGCCGGCAGCTCGTACTCGTGCAGCACCCGCGGCGGCAGGTTGCTGGAGGTGACGGCCCGGTCGGTCTCGTTGTTGTAGCCGAGGAAGTGCTTGAGCGTGGGTGCGGTCCGCAGCCGGGTGGGGTGTTCCCCGCGCAGCCCGAACGCGTAGTCGGTGGCGAGCCGGCCGGTGAGCCAGGGGTCCTCGGACCAGCCCTCCTCGTTGCGACCCCACCGGGGGTCGCGCAGCGGGTTGACCACCGGCGCCCACACGTTGAGGCCGACGCGCCGCGGGTCGGCCCGGTGCTTGGCCCGCACCTCGTCGCCGACGGCGGCGCCGACCGCCCGGACGAGCTGCGGGTTCCAGCTGGCGGCAAGGCCGACGGCCTGCGGGAAGACGGTGGCCTCGCCGAGCCAGGCGACGCCGTGCAGCGCCTCGGTGCCGGTGCGGAACGCCGGCAGGCCGAGCCGGGGCACCGGCGCCTGCCACTGGTGCAGCAGGCCGAGCTTCTCCGCCAGGGTGAGGCGGGTCAGCAGGTCGTCGGGGCGGTGGTGGGTGCGGTCGGTCATGGCGGGCGCCTCCGGTGGGCGTGCGGTCGCCCGCCGTCCGTCGAAGCGCTTCGACGGGCCGGCTGCTGGTCGGCGGCGCGCACGCGGGAGAGAAGGGGGTGGTGGTCGGCCGGCGGAGGTCGGCCCGGAGCGCTGGTGAAGCGCTTCGACAACCGCCGGAAGATACGCCGCCCCACGGGTGCCCGGCCCGCCGGCGGCGCTACCGAGGTTGGCACCCGAGGGCGGTGCGGGTCAAGGGTCAGACGGCGGGCAGTTGCCCGGCCTCCACGGTGGCCAGTGCGGCGGTGGCGCCGCCGAGCGCGCTGGCGGCCGAACCCAGCGTGCTGGCCTCCAGCCGGACCGCGGCCGGCGGCCTGGACGCCCCGGCGGCCACCTCGGCGCGGGCGGCCGGCAGCAGCCACGGCGCGAGCGTCGCCAGGTGACCGCCGACCACCACCACCTCCGGGTCGAGCAAATCGACCAGGACGGACACGGCGTGCCCGAGGTGGCGGCCGATCCCGGTGAGCCCGTCGCGTACCGCGGCGTCCCCGGCGCGGGCGAGGGCCTGGATCCGTTCGATCTCCGGCAGGTAGTCGGTGACCGGGCCGTCCGCCGCGGCGTCGGGCAGCAGGCGGCGTACCACAGCGTCCACGCCGGCCACCGCCGGCAGGCAGCCGCGCCGGCCGCAGTGGCACGCGGGTCCGTCGGCGCGCACCGGCAGGTGGCCGATCTCGCCGGCGAAGCCGCGGCCGCCGCGCAGCAGCCGGCCGCCGCTGACCAGGCCGGCGCCGACGGCCAGCCCGCCGGTCAGGTGCACCAGGTCGGCCGTGCCGGCGTACGGGCCGTGGCGCAGCTCGGCCGAGACGGCGAGGTTGGCGTCGGTGTCGACGCCGACGGGGAAGCCCGGGTCGCGCAGCGCGCGGCGCAGGTCGGCGGCGAGCGGCACGCCGCGCCAGCCCAGCGCGGGCGCGGCCGGCACGACGCCGTCGGCGTCGACCGGCCCGGGCACGCCCACGGTGAGGCCGAGCACGGTGCGGCCCGCGCCGGTGACCCGGGTGACCGCCCGGCGGGTGAGCGCGGCGAGCGCGCGTACCGTCTCCTCGGGGCCGGCCGTCCCGGCGGCGAAGGCGCGCCGCCAGGTGAGCAGCGGCGCGCCGGCCAGGTCGGCGGCGACCACGACCAGTTCGTCGGCGCCGATCTGCAGGCCGAGCCCGACATGCCGGGAGCCGTCGAGCACCAGCATGGTCGCCGGGCGGCCGACCCGGTTCTCGGTCAGCCCGGTCTCGCGCAGCAGACCGTGTTCGATCAGCTCGCCGACCAGGCTGGAGACGGTGGCCTTGTTGAGCCCGGTCTGCGCGGCGACGTCGGCGCGCGAGCAGGGGGCGTGCAACCGGACGTGCCGGAGCACGACGGCGCGGTTGGCCACCCGCACGTCACCCAGGTCGGCCGTCCGCAACGACCGGTCGATGCTGATCACGTGGTGCCCGCCTCCTGCGCCGCGGCCGTCGGGTTCGGCTACAGCTTAAACTAAATGGGCCATGCCCCCCGTCCGGGCGCGGCTCAGCCGCCGAACCAGGGCTCGAACGGGGTCACCGGCACCGGCTGGCCGTCGAGCACCAGCCGTCGCGGCGGGTCGTCGCCGACCACGCTGACCCGGCGGACGTCCAGTGGCCCGTCCACCCGCACCCGCAGCGTGTCGCCGTCGCAGATGGCGGTGACCGTGGTGTCGCCGTCGGGGTCACGCACCACCGTCACCCCGTCGGTGCCGCCCCACGCGACGAGCGTGACGTCCCGGAACGGGCCGTCGGCCACTCTCGGCGCGGGCGCCACCACCGGCACCAGCGCCCCGCGTCGCACGTACAGCGGCAGCCGGTCGATCGGCGCGGACACCCGCAGGTGGCGGCCACCCGTGTGGCGCCGCCCGGTGGCCGCGTCCAGCCAGTCGTCGCCCTCGGGCAGATAGACGGCGCGTCGCCCGGACGCGTCGAGCACCGGCGCGACCAGCAGGTCGGCGCCGAGGCGGTACTGCAGGTCGGTGACCCAGGCGGTCGGGTCGTCGGGTGTGTCGAGCAGCAGCGCCCGCATCATCGGGCTGCCGGTGCGGGCGGCGTCCACGGCTGCCGACCAGAGGTAGGGCAACAGCCGGTAGCGCAGCCGCAACGCGGCCACCGCGTGGCGTTCCGTCTCCGGCGGGAAGTCCCACGGCAGCCGGCTGGTGGTGCCGTGCAGCCGGACCAGCGGCGACAGCGCGCCGAACTGGGTCCAGCGCACATACAGGTCGGGCTCCGGCGTGCCGTGGAAGCCGCCGGTGTCGTGGCTCCAGAACGGCACCCCGGACAGCCCGTGCGACAACCCGCCGCGCAGCGTGCTGGCCATGCCCGGCCAGGTGGCGTTGACGTCGCCGCTCCACTGGGCGCTGTGCCGCTGCCCGCCGAGGTAGGACGAGCGCGCCCACACCGTGCGGTGCCCGGCCACCTCCTCGGTGACGTCGGCGACCACGTCGTTGAACAGCAACGCGTAGACGTTGTGCAGTTCGACGCCGGTCATCCCGTTGTGCGCCACCGCGTCGGCGGGCACCGCCTCGGCGAAGTCGGTCTTGAACACCGCGACGCCCTGGGCGAGCAACGGCCGCAGCAGGCCCTGGAACCAGCGCACCGCCGCCGGGTTGGTCAGGTCCACGATGGCGCAGACCGGATAGCTGCCGTGCCAGGTGTCCGCGACGTACGTGCCGCCGTCCGGGCGGCGCAGGAAGTAGCCGGCGGCGTCCGCCTCGGCGTAGAGCGGGCTGCCGGTCATCAGGTAGGGGTTCATCCACAGGCAGACCCGGAAGCCCTGCTCGGTGAGGTCCTTGAGCATCCCGGCCGGGTCGGGGAACGCCCGCTCGTCCCAGCGCATCTCCGACCAGCGGCCGGCGACCTGCCAGTAGCAGTCCAGGTGCAGCACGTCGCAGGGGACGTCCCGCTCGCGGATCAGCCGGGCCCGCTCCCGGACCCGCTGCTCGCTGTCCGGGAAGAACCCGGAGGAGATCCAGGCGCCGAACGCCCAACGCGGCGGCAGGTAGGGCCGGCCGGTCAGCGCGTCGAGCCGGTCGAGGATCTCGGCCGGGGTCGGACCGCCCAGCACGTAGTAGTCGAGCAGATCGTCGGGGACCAGCAGCTGCACGCTGCTGTGGGTGCTGGCGCAGACGTCGAACTGCACCGGCAGGCCGCTGTCGACGAGCACGCCGTAGCCGCGGTCGGACAGGTAGAACGGCACGTTCTTGTGCGAGCGGTCGGACTCGCCGCCGAACGCGTCGAAGTTCCACATCAGCGGGCGCTGGCCGCGCTTGTCCAGCGGGGTGAACTTCTCGCCGAAGCCGACGAAGCGCTCGTCGCCGGGCGCGACGAAGCTCTCGTGCCAGGCGGCCGGCTCGCCGTCTGAGGTGGAGCGGCCCAGCGGCAGCGTGCGCCGCCGGCCGCTGATGTCCCGGGTGCCGGCGTCGGTGGCCACCAGCAGCCGGCCGTCGGGGCCGAGGAACCGCAACCCCCACGGGTCGAGGCGGATCTCGGCGACCACCGCGCCGGCGTCCACCCAGGCGTACACGTCGTCGACGGTGACCTCGGCCAGGTGCGGCGCGGGCCGGGTCAGGGCGATGGCGAGCGCGGAGCGGCTGCGCACCGACAGGTCGTCGGTGAGGCGTACCCGCAGGATCCCGTCCCCGGCGGCCTCGACCCGCGCGACGAGTGTGCGGCCGGAGGCGCAGGTGGCGGTGAGGGTGACCCCGTGCGGGTCGGTCGCGGCCACCTCGGCCCGCAGCACGTCGTCGGCGCCCTGCTCGCCGGGGGCGCGGACCGGCAGGTCGGGCGGGTCGGCCACGAACGTCTCGTAGGGGACCAGCGGCGGGCGGTACGGCATGGGCGTCTCCTCGCGGCGACCCGGGCGGCACCGCCAGTTTCTTTGGAACCACAACTAACTGTCAATGATCGGGCCCATTGACTTTCCCTCTCACCTGTTCCTACTTTGGCCGGGATGCCAACTAAAGCGCTGTGGTACGGCGGAGACTGGAACCCTGAGCAGTGGCCCCCCGAGGTCTGGCGCGAGGACGTCGCCCTGATGCGCGCGGCCGGCGTCAACCTGGTCACCGTCGGCGTGTTCGCCTGGTCCCGGCTGGAACCCGCACCCGGCCGCTACACCTTCGGCTGGCTCGACGAGGTGCTGGGCCTGCTGCACGCCGGCGGCATCCGCGCCGCGCTCGCCACCCCGACCGCGTCGCCGCCGCCCTGGTTCACCCACGCCCACCCGGACGCGATGCCGGTCACCGCCGACGGCACCCGGCTGCACCACGGCAGCCGGGACACCTACTGCGCCGCCGCCCCCGCCTACCGCGCCGCCGCCCGCCGCATCGCCGCGACGCTCGCCGCCCGCTACGCCCACCACCCGGCGCTGGCGCTGTGGCACGTGCACAACGAGTACGGCACCATCTGCCACTGCGCGCACGCCGACACGGCGTTCCGCCGCTGGCTGACCGACCGGCACGGCGACCTCCCCGCGCTCAACGACGCCTGGGCGACCAGCTTCTGGGGCCAGCACTACAGCGACTGGGCACACGTCGGCGCGCCCCGCGCCACCCAGTACCTGGGCAACCCCGGCCACCTGCTCGACTTTCGCCGCTTCTGGTCCGACGAACTGCTGTCGGCGTACACCGAGCAGCGCGACGTGCTGCGCGCGGCCAACCCGGCGGTGCCGGTCACCACCAACTACGTGCTCGGCGACTGGGTGCCCGTCGACCACGCCCGGTGGGCGCGCGAGGTCGACCTGGTCGCCGTCGACCACTACCCGGACCGCGTCGACGGCGGCGCCGAGGAACAGACCGCGCTCGCCGCCGACCGCGCCCGCGGCTGGGCCCGCCACGGCGCCGGCCGGCCCGCGCCCTGGCTGCTGATGGAGAGCGCCCCCGACCAGATCCACACCACCGGGCGGATGCACACCAAGGAACCGGGCCGGATGACCCGACACAGCCTCGCACACGTCGCCCGCGGCTCCGCCGGGGTGATGTTCTTCCAGTGGCGCGCCCCGGCCGGCGGCGCGGAACGCTTCCACTCCGCGGTGGTGTCGCACGCCGGCGCGGACACCCGGGTGTTCCGCGAGGCCACCGCCCTCGGCGCGGCCCTCGCCCGCCTCGACGGGACCGAGGCGGGCGAGATCGACGCCCGGGTGGCCGTCGCCCACGACGCGGCCAGCGGCTGGGCGCTGCGCCACCCCGGGATGCCCCGCGCCGGCCTCGACCACCCCGGCGAGGTGGCCGCCGCGCACCGGGCCCTGTGGCACGCCGGCATCACCACCGACCTGGTGACGCCCGGCGACCCGCTAGACCGGTACCGGCTGCTCGTGCTGCCCGCGCTCTACCTGGTCTCCGACGCCACCGCCGACTGGGTGCGCCGGCACGTCCACGCCGGCGGGCACCTGTTGGTCACCTGGCTCAGCGGGGTCGCCGACGAGCACGCCCGCATCCGCCTCGGCGGTCACCCGGGCGCCTACCGGGACCTGCTCGGGGTGCGGGTGGAGGAGTTCCACCCGCTCGCCGACGACGAACGGACGCCTTTGACCAGCGGCGGATTCGGCCGGATCTGGTCGGAGACGGTGCACCTGGCCGGGGCCGAACAGGTCACCGCGTACATCGGCGGGGTGCTCGACGGCCGACCCGCGGTCACCCGGCACCGGATCGGCGACGCCCGCGCCTGGTACGTCTCCACCCGCCCCGACGACGACACCTACCGCCGACTGCTCACCGACGCGGCCCGACTCGCCGGCGTCGCCGCCACCTGCCCGGCGGCGCCGCCCGGCGTGGAGGCGGTCCGCCGCCGCGGCGGCGAACGGAGCTTGCTGTTCCTGCTCAACCACACCGACCGGCCGCAGCGGGTGCCGGCCGCCGGGCACGAGCTGCTCACCGGCAAGCCGGTCGACGACGAGGTCACCGTGCCGCCCGGCGGCGTGGCGGTGCTGCGCGAGACACCGCGCTGACGCGCGTACCGGGTCAGGGCGTGGCGACGGCGGCGCGGGAGCGGTCCGCGGCGATGCGCACCGCGAGCCCGGCCAGCACCGTACCCATCACGTAGCGCTGCACGCGGGCCCAGCCCGGCCGGCGGGTCAGGAACGCCGAGACCGCGCCGGCGCTGAGCACGATCAGCGCGTTCACGGTGAGCGCGATGCCGATCTGGGTCAACCCCAGCAGCAGGCTCTGCACCGCCACGTGCCCGCGCGCCGGGTCGACGAACTGCGGCAGCAACGACACGTAGAGGATGGCGATCTTCGGGTTGAGCAGGTTCGTCACCAGGCCCATGGTGAACAGCCGCCGGGGGCGGTCCGGTGGCAGCGGCGCCGGAGTGAACGCCGACCGGCCGCCCGGACGCAGCGTGCGCCAGGCCAACCAGAGCAGGTAGGCCGCGCCCGCCAGCTTCACCGCCGTGTAGAGCGGCGGCACCAGCACGAAGACGGTGGCGATGCCGGCCACCGCGGCACCCAGGTAGACCAGGAAACCGACCGCCACCCCGAGCAGCGACACCAGACCGGCGCGACGGCCCTGGGTGACCGAACGCGACACCAGATAGACCATGTTCGGCCCGGGCGTGAGCACCAGACCGAGCGCCACCAGGGCGATCCCCACCACCGCGCCGAGCGTCACCATGCCGCCTCCCCGCCGTCGACCCTGCCCGGACCCTACGCCGCCGGGCGCGCTGACGGGTGCGGGGTCGCGCCCGGAGCACGTGACGCGCGACACTGGCGGGGTGTCCGTCGTGCTGTCCGCCGCCGCCACCGGGTCCGCACCCGGCCTGCTGCTGCGCCCGTTCCGCGACGGTGACGCCGACGCGCTCCTGGCGGCCTACCGCGACCCGGTGCTGCGCGCCTCGACCCGCTACCCGGTGACCGACCGCGGCGAGGCGCGGGCGTTCCTGCGCCGCAGCCGGCAGGGCTGGGCGGCGGACCGCCGGTTCAGCTTCGCCGTGCTGGAGGAGACCACGACGGGGGAGCGGTTGGTGGCCTGCGTGGTGCTCAAGGACGTCCGCCCGGGGCGACCGTCCGCCGAGGTCGGCTACTGGACCGCCGCGCCGGCGCGCGGGCGCGGCGTCGCACCCCGGGCCGTCGACGCGGTCACCGGCTGGGCGTTCGCCCGCTTCGCCGCCGCCGGCCTGGCCCGGATGGAACTGTTCCACCAGATCGACAACCCGGCCTCCTGCCGGGTCGCGGAGAAGAGCGGGTACGCGTTCGCCGAGGTGATGCCGGCCCGACCGCCGTTCCCCCGCGACGGCCACCGGCACGAACGCCTGCGGCCCTGACCCTCACCCGGCACGCCCCCCGGCGTCGCCGAGCAGGCGCAGCAGCAGCCGCGGTTCGCCCGGCCACGCGTCCAGCAGCACCTGCCGGGGCACCTGCCGCCCGGCGTAGCGCAACGCCAGCGCGACCACCACGATGTCGTCGAGCGGGCCGATCACCGGCAGGAACTCCGGGATCAGGTCGATCGGGCTGGCCAGCCAGACGCCCGCGACCACGATCGCGACCCGCGCCCGGCGCGGCACCCGCGGATCCCGGCGCAACCGCCGCACCACGGTCAGACAGTCAGGCAGGAAAGCGGCCAGATCGCGCATGATCCCCGGCGGCAGCCGCCGGGCCAGCAACACCAGCAGCGCCCAACTTCCCACCAGGCAGAGCACCCCCACCCCGAGGCCGACCAGCCAGTCCCGCACGCCGCCCCCTCCGTGGGCGCCGGGGAACACCCCGGCACCGTCCGGCGCTGACCATAGACGACAACCGGCGGATACGGTGGACACCGGAGGTGACGGCGATGACGTACGGCTGGGAGGCCGCGGTCGAGGCGCAGATCCGCTCCGCCCAGGAACGCGGCGAGTTCGACAACCTGCCGGGCGCCGGCAGACCGATCCCGGGCCGCGACGAGCCCTACGACGAGGGCTGGTGGATCCGCGGCCTCATGGAACGGGAGCAGATCCCGTCCGACCTGATGCTGCCCACCCCGCTGCGGTTGCGCCGCCGCATCGAGCAACTCCCGGCCGAACTGCGTGACCTGCCCACCGAGGACGCCGTCCGGTCGTACGTGGCGGTGCTCAACGCCGAGGTGGTGGCCTGGCTGCGCACCCCGACCGGACCCCGCGTGGTGGTCCGGCCGGTCGACGTCGACGAGGCGGTGCTGCGGTGGCGCGCCGACCGCCGCCGGGCCGCGACGATCCCGCCGGTGCCGGTGCCGGTGCCGGTGCCGGCCGTGCGGCCCGCGCGAGCTCGTCGCCGGTGGCGCTGGTGGCGTCGCTGAGCCCGACGGCAGGTCGACCGGGTTATTCTTGATTCCATGGACCCGACCGGTTCCGTCCGAGGTGCGAGCACACCACACATGGCCCGTCCGAGGCGCCGTGTGGTCGTGGCGGACGACCTCCGCGAGCTGCGCGGTCCCACCGCCGGCGTCGTCGAGCTGCCCCACCGGCTGTTCTGGCAGTCCGACCGGCATGTCGACCTCGACCGCCCGGGGCTGCTGCCCTGGATGTACGAGACGGTGCTGACCGAAGCCGTCCGCACCGATGAGCTGCGTACGTGGCTGCACGGGCCGACGTTGATCCGACTCTGGTCGACGCTGTATCTGCCTCGCGGCGTCCGCCGCGCCTGGGAGCAGCGCCACCCGATGCTCCGCGTCCGGGACATCGCGGCCTGATGCCGCTGATCCCCGACCCGTTTCAGCACGATGTCGCCCGGATCGCACTCACCGCGGCCGCCGACCACGGCTTCGCCCTCGCCGCTCTGCGACGCTGGCTACCAGGTCGAGAGCGTCGCAGATCCCACCGAGTTGGATGAGGTTTTCCACGGGTTCGACCAGGACATGGTCGAGTTCGAGGTTCGCCACGACGCCGAGGCCGTCCGGGTGCAGCTCGTCCGCTTCGCCCGGACCAACACTCCCGTCGTGCTCGACATCGGACCTGTCCTGCACCTCGGCGATCTCATCGGCACCAAGGTGGCTGCCATGATCACTCGGGCTCAGCCTCGTGAACATCGACGTCGCGGCAGTCCTCGACCGCTACGACCGATCCGACCTGATCGCGCTCGGCCAGCGCGCCGACCCCGATCTCACCGAAGACGAGGCCCACGACGCCCTCCGACGGCTCGACCGTCTTCCCGACGCCGTCTTCACGCTCTACCGCCTCGCGCCCTCGGAGATCGACCGGCTGCGCAAGGCCTTCGCGGACTGGCCGCGAACGTGACGACGGTCTTGGCGCACCCGCGCGGCTCGGCGTGCCGGTGATGTCGTACCTCGGTCCTATCCTCAGGGCGTGACGATTCACCGGATGGACAACGTCGGCATCGTCGTCGACGACCTCGACGCCGCGGTCGCCTTCTTCACCGCGCTCGGCATGGAGCTGGAAGGCCGGATGCCGATCGAGGGTGACTGGGCGGGCCGGGTCGTCGGGCTGTCCGACATGCGCAGCGAGATCGCGATGATGCGGATCCCGGACGCGCCGGGCCGGCTCGAACTCGCGACCTACCACGCCCCGACGTCGATCACCCCCGAGCCGGCGGTCACCCCGGCCAACACGCTGGGCCTGCACCGCGTCATGTTCGCCGTCGACGACATCGAGGCCACGCTCGCCCGGCTCCGGCCCCTCGGTGGCGAACTCGTCGGTGAGGTGACCCGCTTCGAGGACAGCTTCCTGCTCTGCTACCTGCGCGGGCCGAGCGGCATCATCCTCGCCCTGGCCGAGCAGCTGACCTGAGACGTACGCCCACCGGCAGCGGCGGGCTGCGCCTGCGTACCCTCTGGCCATGACTCGACGGGGGTGGTGCCTGGTCGTCGTCGCCGCGAGTGTGCTGGCGTTGGTGTCGCCGGCCTCGAACGTGACGAACGCTGGCCAACTCGAAGGCCGGGCGGACACCTTGTTGGCCAGCCGGTTGACCCTGAGCCAGCTGGTCAACGCCGGAACGGTCTGGGCCGGGCTGGCAGTGGTCTCCGGGTGGCTCGTCCGCCGCCCCGCGCCGGCCGTCGCCGCCGGAGTCGTCGCCCTGCTCACCGCCTGTGTCGTCCACTACGGCGTGTGGACGGCGTTCGGGATGTTCGATCGGGGCGTCTGGGCGGGCAACCTCTTCTGGCTGGCGGGGGCCGTGGTCGTGGGCGGACCGCTCGGCCCGGTGGGCGCGATCGCCCACCGGGCGGATCCGTGGGGGGTGGCCGCCCGCCTCGTCGTCCCGCTCGGCGCGGTGCTCGAACCGTTCGTCGTCGGTCGGTTCACCACCCCCGCGTTCCTGCCCTGGCCGAACCGGGTCGCCGACGTCGTCAGTGGGCTCGTGCTGTTGCTGGCCGGCGTGGTGGGCTACGCGCGGATCCTCGCCGTCGGCATGCGGCGGACAGCAATGCCTGGGCGAAGGCCGACCGCCGACGTGTGAGCACCGTAGCCACAGGCCAGGAGCACGGGCTGGCGGGTCGCGCTCAGCCGCGCGCCGCGCGCCAGGTCCAGCCCCTCCGGCGCGGTCGGCCGCCCAGCGGGGCGCGGCCGGTCAGCCAGAGCAGCACCGGCACCGGGTCACCGGCGGGCGCGTCGGGGAACAGCCGCCGCACCACCGCCGCGCACAGCCCGCCCGGCGGCGACCAGGCCAGGTCGAGGCCGCGGGTCACGTCGTGGGTGTGCAGCAGGATCTCCGCCACGCCCATCGCGGCGAACCCGCCCGGGTCGCACGGACCCCAGTGCCAGCCCCGGTCGGCCGGGTCGGCGGCGAGCATCCCGGCGGCGGCCACCGCCACCGCCAGCACCTCGGCGGGCGGCGCGTCCGGACGGACCCGCAGGTCGAACGGAAGGTAGCCGTCGGTGCGACGGCCGGCCACCTGGCCGGCGTATCCGACCAGGTCGTGCGCGACGTGCGCGGCGGTGGTCCAGCAGGACCAGTCCAGGTCACCCGCGCGTACCGTCCAGTCCCGGCCGGTGGCCGGCAACAGCGCGCCGGCCATCGCCGTGGCGGCCGAACGGACGTCCGCGCCGTTCACCGCCGTCGCACGCGCAGCACGCAGGTCAGCATGGGCAGGGTGAACTCGCCGTGCGCGGTCTCCGGGCGGCTCGCCAGGAACGCGCGGATCCGGTCGAGCGCGGCCGCCCGCTGCGGCTCCGGCATGACCAGCATCCCCGCCCTGGTGGCCAGCGTCGCCACCAGGGAGTCGGCGCTGCGGCGCTGCCCGTGCGGGAACTCGGCCCGCTCCGGGGCGCCGAACCGGGCCGGCGCGCCGTTTCCCGGCAGGTGCATTCGCGCCGTCCCGACCCGCCAACCGGCGGGCGTGTCCCGGGGGCCGACGGCCGCGCTCCCGCTGACCTCGGCCAGCCCGGCGACCCAGTCGACCCGGTCGTCCAGCACGTTCCACAGCCCGGCCAGCACGCCGCCGGGGGCGAGGACCCGGGCGATCTCCGGGCCCGCCACCGCCATGTCGAACCAGTGCATGGCGTTGCCGGCCAGCACGGCGTCGACGGCGGCGTCCGGCAGCGGAATCGCCTCGGCGCTGCCCGGCAGCGCCCGCGTGTCGGGCAGGGCGCGGCGCAACTCGCCCAGCATGGCCGGGTCCGGCTCGACGGCGGTGACGTCGGCGCCGACCGCGCCGACCGTGGCCGTCAGCTTGCCGGTGCCGGCGCCGAGGTCGAGCACCCGCCGACCGGGCGCCGCCTCCAGCGCCCACCGAACCGCGTCGCGCGCGTAGTCCGGGCGGTGCTCGGCGTACGCGGTGGCCGCCGCACCGAACGACGAGGAGTGCCGGTCGTGCTCGTCCTGGTCCATTCAGACGTTCCCCTCGTCGAGCGCGGCGAGCAGGCGCAGCGGATTGATGTAGTCGCGGTAGGACACGACCAGGCCGTCGCGGACCCGGAACACCGCGATCACGGTCTGCTCGAACGGCGCACCGGTCGCGACCACGGTGCCACGGGCTTCGTATTCCACGACGACCACCTCGGGGTCGGTGCTCTCGTGCAGCACCAGGTCGCGGTGCTCGTCGATCGTGACCAGGGCGTTGGCCGCCTCGGTCAGGTGCCGCCGCAGCTCCGCATGCCCCTGCACCCGGCCGGGCACACCCGCCGGCCGGAACGGCCACTCGATGTACCCCTCGGGGGCCATCAGGGCCACGAACGCCTCGACGTCCTGCTCCCGGCCGGCGCGCAGCACCCGCTCGACGACCTCACGCGACGACACCGGCACCGCTGCCTCCTGAGTGGATCGGCGTTGTTGCTGCCACCGTAGTGGAGGTCCCGGTTGTCCGGTGCGCCTGTGCGCTGTTCTGCCAGCGGCGAAACCCGTTCTGACCGGGCTCGACGGTCACTACGCTCAGTGCGATGACGGCGGTCACCACACGTGCGGTCGAGTACTCGGCCGACGGCCTGACGATGATCGGGCATCTCGCGCTCCCGGCCGGTGTCGACCGGCGACCAGCGGTGTTGCTCGGGCCCGAGGGCACGGGACTCAGCGACGTCGAGCGCGGCCGGGCCGATGCGCTCGCCGAGCGGGGATACGTGGCGATCGCCTTCGACCTGCACGGCGGGCGCCATCTGGGTGATCCCGAGGAGATGCTGGCCCGGTGCCTGCCGCTGCTCGCCGACCCCGAGCGGATGCGGGAGATCGGCCACGCCGCGCTCGCCGTGTTGCGCGCCGAAGCGCGGACCGATTCCGAGCGGATCGCCGCCGTCGGCTACGGCACCGGGGGCGCGATCGGGCTGGAACTCGGGCGCGACGGCGTCGACCTGCGGGTGATCGGGACAGTCAACGCACTGACCACGGGCCGACCGGGCGAGGCGGCGCGCATCCGCTGCCCGGTGTGGGTCGGGGTCGGATCGGAGGACCCGATCATGCCACCCGCGCAACGGGACGCGTTCGTCGACGAGATGCAGGCCGCGGGCGTCGACTGGCGCCTCGTCGTCTACGGCGGCGCCCTGCACGCCTTCCACCACCCGCCCGTCGACCACCCGGTGGTCCCCGGCGTCGGCTACCACCCACAGCACGCGCGGCGGGCCTGGCGCGACGTCGTCGCTCTGCTCGACGAGTGCCTGCCCGTGACGCAGTGACACGGCCCTGCTGGTTGCTCGTGTTCTCGTTTCATGCAGGCCGACCGGAGAAGCGGGACCAGCCGAATCCCGAGTCGAACGGCTACCGTGCGCCGCAAACGACGGTCAGGGTTGACCGGTCGCGGCGGGCCGGGTGCCCGCCGCGACCGGATGCCCGCTACCGCACCGACATCAGCGTGAAGGTGAAGCCGGCGATCCTGGACCGCCGCATCGGCACGTCGCACTTGACCCGCCGCTGGACCTCGGGCCTGCTGAGGCCGAGCCCGCGCGCGACGAGCCGGTCCGGGCGTACCGGTACCGGATCGCGGAAGGCCACCTCCACCCGGACCGGCCACGCCTCGTCGAGCGGCGTCGGCGCGGCGTCCAACCGCCAGGCGTCCGTCCAGTGGAGGGTGAAGCGGTTGCGCCGGGCCAGCGCCGGATCCAGCAGTGTGGACGCCACCAGCCGACTGTCGTTGACGTGGTAGCCGTGCAGTTCGACCGGATCGAACGAGCCGACCGGCGTGCGCTCGTACATGGTGAGTTTGCTCGTCCGGTCGCAGCGCATGCAGCGGACCAGCAGCCACACGTCGAGCAGTTTGCCGTTGGCGTTGACCCGGAACCGTCCGGCGCCGGTGGTGGCGGACTCCGAGGGGCAGTCCACGCACCGCCACGACAGCAGCGGCAGCCGGGTTCGGTGAACGACCCAGGGCAGCACGATATGAGGTTGTGAGGACATGAGTTTCAAGACCTGATCTCTCTAGACCTGACACGAGGCCGATTACGCGCGACCTCGAACGCCGCATGACCGGGTGCGCGGGGCAGCCCGGCGGAACCGACGCGGGGCGTCGGCTACCGGTGAGCGGTGGAACGTGTCAGATCTGGAGAGCAGGCGGGGTCATGCGGTGTGTCCTCTGTCCTCGACGCGATAGGTCGAGCGGAACCTACGGGAGTTCGGCCGCACGGCTCAACCGGTTTCCGCCGGAGGGTCGGGCTGTGGGCGGCCGCACGCCGTCGAACAGGACTGCGAGAGCGCGGTCGAGAACCGGGCCTGGGTAGTCGCCGGTCTCGGCGGCGAGGCTGGCTCCCCGCAGCAGGGCGAGCACCTCGGGCACATCGATGTCGGGGCGCACCGCACCGACGCGCTGGGCGTCGTGCAGGAGTTCCGTCAACGCCGCGCGCATGCGCGTTCGCTGCTCCGACTGCTCCGCCTTGGGATCGACGCCGGCGCCTCGTAACGCGTCGGTCAGCGACTTCCTGCCCGCCGCGTCCGCCACGATCTGCGTGAAGAAGTCGAAGAAGGCGGTCTTCGGCGTGGCGGCCGTCCGCAACCGGGCGGCCGCCTGCAGAAGCAGTTCCACCCGAGCCGAGATGATGGCCGCGTACAAGGCCTCCTTGGTGGCGAAATGGCGGTAGACGGTGCCGACGCCGACTCCGGCGCGCCGGGCGATCTCGTCCATGCGGGCCGCCGGCCCCTGCTCACCCAGCACGACCTCGGCCGCGGCCAGGACTCGTGCGCGGTTGCGCGCCGCGTCGGCACGCATCATGCCCGCCCCGCAACGTCCGGCGGCGTTGACAAGCGGAATCCAGGTTCCATATATTCAAACGGAATCACAGTTCCGATTCTACGAGGGCGGCCATGCGGCACACGACACTGGGCCGGTCGGGCCTCCGCGTCTCCGGGGCATGCCTGGGCACGATGAACTTCGGCAGCGATCCGCAGGCCCCGACTCCGGAAGCCGAGGCGCGGCGAGTCGTCGACGCATTCCTCGACGCCGGCCACAACTTCATCGACACCGCGGACACCTACCGGGGCGGCACCAGCGAGGAAATCGTGGGACGGGCAATCGCGCACCACCGCGCCGAGGTCGTCCTGGCCACCAAGGCGGGGGTGCCGCAGGGCGGCGGTCCCAACGACCGCGGCCTGTCCCGGGCGCACTTGACCCGCGCCCTGGAGGCGAGCCTGCGCCGCCTGGGCACCGACTACGTCGACCTGTACCAGTGCCGCGTCCCCGACCCGGACACCCCGGCCGAGGAAACCATTGCCGTCCTCGATGATTTCGTCCGCTCGGGCAAGGTTCGCTACCTGGGCTGCTCCAATTTCACGGCAGCGGGGATCGTCGGGGCCCAATGGGCGGCGCAGCGCGTGGGCGCAACGCCCTTCATCAGCCTGCAGGCCAACTACTCCCTGATCGCACGCGCCATCGAGGGCGAGATCGTCCCCACCTGCCGACGGCACGGCCTCGGCATCCTCGCCTACAGTCCACTCGGCAGCGGACTGCTCGCCGGGCGATACCACCGAGGCGTTGCGCCGGCCGAGGGTTCGAGACTCGCCGAGTGGGCAGCCATGCCCAGCCCGATGGCTCGGACCTTCGTGAGCGGTCTGCTCGCCGAACGGCATTTCGACATCGCCGAGGACGTTGCCGCCGTCGCCGCCGAACTGGGGACCCCTACGCCGACCGTCGCGCTCGCGTGGCTCGGCGGCCGATCCGAGATCACCTCGGTCGTCCTGGGGCCCCGCTCGGTCGAGCAGTTGGAGACCAACCTCGCGGGCTTGGCGGCCAGCCTGCCCGAACACACCGTCACCCGGCTGATGCCGCCAGCCGCAGCACCGTGACACCACCGGTGAACGGCCAACACCACGCATCCTGACCCGGGACCACCCGGCTCGGCGACGGCGTGCACCCGAATTACTGGATTACCGATTACGATATTCCACCAACTTGGACGGACATTATGGACAAGTGGGGCTTGCATCATAATGACAGTTCTTGTGCGTAAGGAATCAGGCTGGTGTACCGGGCCCGCTAACCTTCGGCCGTGAACGTCATCGACAAGATCGCCTGGCTCCGGACGGAGAACGGCGCGATCCTCAGCACCCGCTCCCACGGCAAAGACGTCTTCTACCTCCCCGGCGGCAAGCGGGAAGCCGGGGAGAGCGACCTCGACACGCTCGTCCGTGAGGTCCGGGAGGAACTCAGCGTCGACGTGGACACCGGCAGTGCCGCGTTCGCCGGCGCCTTCGAGGCCCAGGCACACGGCCATCCGGACGGAGCCGTGGTGCGGATGCGCTGCTACACCGCCGACTACCGGGGAACCCTACGACCGGCGGCCGAGATCGCCGAGCTGGTCTGGCTCACCTACGCCGACCGCCACCGCGTCTCACCTGTGGACCGGATCATCTTCGAGCACCTGCGTCGCGACGCCGGGCTCCGCTGACCGCGCATCGACCGTCAACGCCGGCATCCGGAACGGGCTGCGGCCACCTCGACGGCGCGCCGCTCGCGCCACCGCCGCTGCGCGTCGCCGTTGCAGCGCCGGCACACCCCGCGAAACCGGCCGGTCAGGGGATCGGTCTCCCGATCGTGGCCGTTGCGGCACGTCGGCTGCTGCCGGCGCTCCCGGCAGGCGTCCGCGTGGCTGAGCTGCCGCAGGTGGGTCGGCTCGATGCAGTCGGGGACGCCGCAGGTGTGATGGACGTCGAGATCCGGTCGGTAGCCCCCGACGAAGACCACGAACGCGGCGATGTGCGCCCAGGCACGACCGGCGAGCTTCTGGTGCACCCCGCGCCGACTGCCGTAGCCGCGCACCACGAGACAGCCGGTGGGCGAGCGCTCGGCCCGGCCGAGGAGGTAGGCCCGCAGGGACTCCTCGCTGAAGTGTCGGGACAGTCCGGTCACCTGCGACAGCATGCCGGGAGAATACGAGAACGACGCGGCGCGCGGACCGCCCCGTACCGGAGGGCGGCCCACGCGCCGGCTCAGCGTTCGGTGCGGTCGTCGATCTCGGAGCCGTCCTCGCCGGGCCGGGCGCCGATCGCCTCCTCGGCGGCACGACCACCGGTGCTCTCGTCACCCTGCCGCAGCGAACTGCGGGGCAGCCCAGCCAGGTGCGCCGGATCCTCGATCGGCTGATCCGGCCAGTCGTCCTGGGTGCCGTCGGCCAGACCCGCCCGGCGCAACACCTCCACCAGGTCGTCGTGCGACAGACGCTCGGCATCCGGAATCCCGGCCCCGCGCGCCATCGACCGCAGCGTCCTCAGGTCTTCGCTCACGAATGTCTCAGCCATACCGGAGCCTTCCCGGCGCCCAAGACAAGGAAACCCGCAAGCACCACCACGACGCACACCCTGACCGCCTAGAAACCCCGCAACCCCGACAACGCCCGGTTCGTGCGGTTCGCCGCCACCGCCGCCCGCTGCTGACCCGCCGTCACCTCGATGTACGTCTGCGACGACGCCAACGACGCATGCCCCAGCAACCGCATGATCTCCGCCGCGCCCGCACCGTCCTCCGCCAGCCGCGTCGCGAACGTGTGCCGCAACGCGTGCAACCGCGCGCCCCGAGGCACCCGGTCACCGATGCCCGCCCGCCGAAAGCACGACTCCACCAGATACTGCAACCCGCCCCGGCGCAACGGCTCACCCGCCCGGTCCACCAGCAACGGCCCGTCCGGCCGCACGCTGCGCCCCCCGAACCGCACCCGCCGGCTCGCCAGATAGCCGACCAGCACCCGGTCCACACCCGTTTCGATCGGCACCGTGCGCGGCCGCCCACCCTTGCCCGCCACATCGACGCGCCGCTCACCGTCCCGACCGGCCACCGACGACACCCGCAACGCCAGCAGCTCCGACAACCGCAGGCCCGCGCACAGCGCCAGTGCCAGGACCGCCAGGTCCCGCTCCGGCCACGGGTCACGCTGGCGGCCCTCGGCCCGCGCCACCGCCGCCAGCAACTCCTCCGGCGTGTCCTCGCCACGCAGCGGCTTGGGTCGGGGGAGAGGCGTGCGCGGGCGTCCCACCGCCGGCATCGGATTCCCGGCCACGACGCCCTCGGCCACCAGGAACATGAAGAAGCTGTTCCAGGTGGACCAGGCCCGGTGCACGGAGGCGGCGGCGCGGGGGGCGGCGAAACGGGCGAACGCGGCGCGCATCACCCGGGGGGAGAGGGCGTCGACCGGCAGTCGGTGCGGAGGGAGGGGAGTGGCGTCGTCGTCCGCCGCGACCAGCGCCACCACCGCGTTGAGGTCCCGCCGGTACGCGGCGAGGGTGTGGGGAGAGGGCTTGCGGGTGGCCCGGGCGGTCAGGAACTCCTCGATCAGCGTTCCTACCACTTCGTCCGGTTTGTCATGCATAGAGATATTATGCATGATTCGCGTTCCCGCCAGGCCGCCGCTCCGGGGGAGCGCGATCGACAAGACGCCTGCCGGGTCGCGCAGACTGGGCCCATGGTGGAGATCGACGCCGCGCTCGTCCGCACCCTCGTCGCCCGACGGTTCCCGCACTGGGCACCCCTGCCGGTCAGCGCCGTGGCCCGGCAGGGGTGGGACAACCGGACCTTCCGCCTGGGCGACGACCTGGTGGTCCGACTACCCAGCGCCGAGGGCTACGCCGCAGCCGTCGCCAAGGAGGACCGGTGCCTGCAGATCCTCGCCCGCCACCTGCCGCTGCCCGTACCCGAACCGGTCGCCACCGGCGCGCCCGACGCCGGCTACCCGTACCCCTGGTCGGTGCGCCGGTGGCTGCCCGGCGACACCCTGGCGTCCGTCGGCAACCTCGACCGCGCCGCCGTGGCCCGCGACCTCGGCGGCCTGCTGGCCGCGCTGCGCCGGGTCCCGACGGCGGGCGGGCCGGCAGCGGGCCGGCACTCGGCCTTCCGGGGCTGCCACCCGAGCGTCTACGGCGACGACGTCGAGTGGGCCCTGGAGGTCCTGGATGACCGGGTGGACGCCGACGCCTGCCGGGCCGTGTGGGCGGAGGCGCTCACGTCGGCCTGGCCGCAGGCGCCGGTGTGGTTCCACGGCGACGTCGCCGCCGGCAACCTGCTGGTCGTGGCCGGGCGGCTCGCCTCGGTGATCGACTTCGGGCAGTGCGGTGTCGGCGACCCGGCGTGTGACCTGGTGCCGGCGTGGACGTGGTGCGTCGGCGCCGAGCGCGCGGTGTTCCGCGACGCGGTCGACCTGCCGGCGGACGCGTGGCGGCGGGCGCGCGGGTGGGCGTTGTGGAAGGCGTTGGTGACGCTGGCGCGGGAACCGCACGAGGAGCCGGCGCGGGTGCTGGCGGCGGTGCTCGACGATCCGGTGGCGCGGTGAGGCGGGGAGCCCGGATCCGGTTTACTTGACATAATGTAGATTATCGAACTGGGGTGAGGGGCGACGAAGTCACGCCCCGACGTAGTCGGCGAGGTGCTCGCCGGTGAGCGTGGACCGGGCGGCCACCAGGTCGGCCGGGGTGCCCTCGAAGACGATCCGGCCGCCGTCGTGTCCGGCGCCCGGGCCGAGGTCGATGATCCAGTCGGCGTGCGCCATGACGGCCTGGTGGTGTTCGATGACGATCACGGACTTGCCGGTGTCGACGAGCCGGTCGAGCAGGCCGAGCAGTTGGGCGACGTCGGCCAGGTGCAGACCGGTGGTCGGCTCGTCGAGGACGTGGATGCCGCCCTTGTCCCCCATCCGGGTGGCGAGCTTGAGTCGTTGCCGCTCCCCTCCGGACAGCGTGGTCAGTGGCTGACCGAGCGTGAGGTAGCCGAGTCCGACGTCGGCGAGGCGGTCCAGGATGGTGTGGGCGGCCGGGGTGCGGGCCTCGCCCGCGCCGAAGAACTTCTCGGCCTGGTTGACCGGCATGGCGAGGACCTCGCTGATGTCACGGCCACCGAGGTGGTAGTCGAGCACGGCGGCCTGGAACCGTTTGCCCTCGCAGTCCTCGCAGGTGCTGGCGACGCCGGCCATGATGCCCAGGTCGGTGTAGATGACGCCGGCCCCGTTGCAGGTGGGGCAGGCGCCCTCGGAGTTGGCGCTGAACAGGGCGGGTTTGACGCCGTTCGCCTTGGCGAAGGCCTTGCGGACGGGGTCGAGCAGGCCGGTGTAGGTGGCCGGGTTGCTGCGGCGGGAGCCGCGGATGGGACTCTGGTCGACGCTGACGACGTCGTCGCGCTTGGCCAGGGAGCCGTGGATGAGGGAGCTCTTGCCGGAGCCGGCGACGCCGGTGACGACGACCAGGACGCCGAGGGGGATGTCGACGTCGACGTCGCGCAGGTTGTGGGTTCGGGCGCCGCGCACGGGCAGGGTGCCGGTGGGTGTGCGCGGGGTGTCCTTGAGGGTGGCGCGGTCGTCGAGGTGACGGCCGGTGGTGGTGTCGCTGGCGCGTAGGCCGGCGACGGTGCCCTGGTAGCAGATGGCGCCGCCGTTGGCGCCGGCGCCGGGGCCGAGGTCGACGACGTGGTCGGCGATGGCGATGGTCTCCGGTTTGTGTTCGACGACCAGGACGGTGTTGCCCTTGTCGCGCAGGCGCAGCAGGAGGTTGTTCATCCGGGTGATGTCGTGCGGATGCAGGCCGATGGTGGGTTCGTCGAAGACGTAGGTGACGTCGGTGAGCGATGAGCCGAGGTGGCGGACCATCTTGGTGCGTTGGGCCTCGCCGCCGGAGAGGGTGCCGGCGGGTCGGTCGAGACTGAGGTAGCCGAGGCCGATCTCGACGAAGGAGTCGAGGGTGTCCCCCAGCGCGGTGAGCAGGGGGGCGACGGAGGGTTCGTCGAGGTCTCGGAGCCAGGTGGCGAGGTCGCTGATCTGCATGGCGCAGGCGTCGGCGAGGGAGATGCCGTTGATCTTGGAGGAGCGGGCTTCGGGGGCCAGCCGGGTGCCGTCGCAGTCGGGGCAGGTGGTGAAGGTGACGGCGCGTTCGACGAAGGCGCGGATGTGCGGTTGCATGGCGTCGACGTCCTTGGCCAGCATGGATTTCTGGAGGGCGGGGATGAGGCCGGTGTAGGTGACGTTGATGCCCTCGACCTTGATCTTGGTGGGTTCCTTGTGCAGGAGGTCGTGCAGTTCCCGTTCGGTGTAGTCGCGGATGGGTTTGTCGGGGTCGAACATGCCGCTGGCGCGGAAGATGCGGCCGTACCAGCCGTCCATGCTGTAGCCGGGAATGGTGATGGCGCTCTCGTTGAGGCTGCGGTCGGCGTCGTAGAGGACGGTGAGGTCGATGTCGTTGACGTTGCCGCGGCCCTCGCAGCGGGGGCACATGCCGCCGAGGCGGTTGAAGGTGCCTTTCCTGGTCTGGGTCTTGCCGGGGCCGCGGTCGACGGTGATGGCGCCGGCGGCGCGTACGGAGGGGACGTTGAACGAGTAGGCGTTGGGTGGACCGATGTGGGGTCGGCCGAGGCGGCTGAAGAGGATGCGCAGCATGGCATTGGCGTCGGTGGCGGTGCCGACGGTGGAGCGGGGGTCTGCGCCCATGCGTTCCTGGTCGACGATGATGGCTGTGGTGAGGCCTTCGAGGATGTCGACCTCGGGTCGGGACAGGGTGGGCATGAAGCCCTGGACGAAAGCGCTGTAGGTCTCGTTGATGAGGCGTTGCGACTCGGCGGCGATGGTGCCGAAGACCAGTGAGCTCTTGCCGGAGCCGGAGACGCCGGTGAACACGGTGAGGCGGCGTTTGGGCAGTTCGACGTCGACGTCGCGCAGGTTGTTCTCGCGGGCGCCGTGGACGCGGATGACGTCGTGGCTGTCGGCGTGGGCCGTGGTCATGGGGTCTCCGTCCGGTCGTGGGGTTCAGTCCAGCCAGCGGCCGTGGGCGCGGGGGTGTCGGTCATCGTGGGCGGGTCTCAGGGCCGCTGGTTGATGCGGATGAGGTTGCCGGTGGGGTCGCGGAAGGCGCAGTCGCGGACACCGTAGGGCTGGTCGGTGGGTTCCTGGACGACGTCGGCGCCGCTGGCCTGGAGGCGGTCGAACAGGGCGTCGAGGTCGTCGGTGGCGAGGGTGAGCGCGCCGTAGCTGCCCTTGGCGATGAGTTCGTGGATGGTGCGGCGTTCGTCGTCGGTGATGCCGGGGTCGACGGCCGGGGGGTGCAGGACGATGCCGGTCTCGGGCTGCTCGGGTGGGCCGACGGTGAGCCAACGCATGGTGTCGCCGTGGCCGACGTCGTTGCGGAGGTCGAAGCCGAGGGTGTCGCGGTAGAAGGCGAGGGCGGCGTCGGCGTCGGTGTGGGGCAGGAACGTGTAGTGGATGGTGATCGTCATGGTGGTCACGCTAGTGGGGGTGGCGCGGGTCGGGCTTCTCGATTCCTGATCGGTCGGGTGGCGTGTTTGGTGAGGCAGGTGGGTGGTTCGGGGGTGGGGGGTGCGTGGCGGGCGCGGTAGGCGCTGGGTGGTTCGCCGACGAGTTCGGTGAAGCGGGTGCTGAAGGTGCCCAGGGACTGGCAGCCGACGGCGAAGCAGACGTCGGTGACGGTGAGGTCGCCGCGGCGCAGCAGGGCCATGGCGCGTTCGATGCGGCGGGTCATGAGGTACGCGTAGGGGGATTCGCCGTAGGTCTGGCGGAACTGGCGGCTGAGGTGGCCGGCGGACATGTGTTCGCCGCGGGCGAGGGCTTCGACGTCGAGGGGTCGGGCGTATTCGCGGTCGATGCGGTCGCGGACGCGGCGCAGTCGGGTGAGGTCGCGTAGTCGTTGGGCGAATGCGGGGTCGTCGGGGTGCACGGGTGCATCTTTGCTGGTGGGTGGGGTGGTCGGCCACCTTCCGGGGCGGCGTTTCGGCAGGGGGCGGCGGGTTCGGGGCGGGGCGGACCCCGCACCCGCCCCGGCGGCGTCAGCGCAGGCGGCGGGCGGTGAAGCGGGTGGGTGGGTCGGCGATGGCGTCCTGGGCGGCGACGATCTGCAGTTCGCGGGTGCCGGCGGCGAGGGTGGCCTCGAGGACGGCGTAGATGGAGTTGGTGGTGTGTTCCAGGGCGGTCTCGGGTGAGCCGGTGGTGGCGAGGTGGGCGAGGTAGAGGGCGGCGGTGACGTCGCCGCCGCCGTTGGGGCTGATCGGCAGCAGCGGGGTGGTGACGGCCCAGGCGCCGTGGGAGGAGACGGCGACGACCTCGAGGGGGCCGGCGGGCAGGTCGCCGTGCAGGACGCTGGTGACCAGGACGTGTTCGGGGCCGGTGGCGCGCACGGCGTCGACGGCGGCGAGCAGGTCGTCGAGGGTGTCGGTGCGGCGGCCGGCGAGGAACTCCAGCTCGAACTGGTTGGGCGTGACGATGTCGGCGCGCGGGACGACGGTGTCGCGCAGGTATTCGGGGATGCCGGGGCGGACGAACATGCCGCGCCCGACGTCGCCCATGACCGGGTCGCAGCAGTAGAGCGCGGTGGGGTTGGCGGCCTTGACCTGGGCGACGGTGTCGAGGATGACGGCGCCGACGGCGGGGTCGCCCTGGTAGCCGGAGAGCACGGCGTCGGCGGTGCCGAGGACGCCGCGGTCGGCGATGCCGGCGATGACGTCGGCGACGTCGGTGGGGGCGAGCAGGGGGCCGCGCCAGGCGCCGTAGCCGGTGTGGTTGGAGAAGTGCACGGTCAGCACCGGCCACACCTCGTGCCGGAGGCGTTGCAGGGGGAACACGGCGGCGGAGTTGCCGACGTGGCCGTAGGCGACCGAGGACTGGATGGACAGGATCTTCACGGGCTCATCGTCGCATCTGCGGTGCTGGTCACGGGGGGTGGTTGTCGGGTGACGTGCGGGGTTGGGGGTGACCGTTCGGCTCAGGGTTTCGACCGTCGGGCGCGGGGTGGGTTTGGGCGCAGCGTGCGGTGGAGCAGGCCAGCCCGATGATCCAGGACTTCTTCCGGAACAACGGCACGTCGGCGGTGTCGGTGGCGGCGGCCGGTGGTTTCGTCGGGTTGCTGTCGCTGTTCAACATGGCCGGCCGGTTCGTGTGGTCCTCGACGTCGGACGTGATCGGTCGTAAGCAGATCTACGTGGTGTACCTGGGTGTCGGGTTGGTGCTGTACCTGCTGCTGGCGTTGGTGGGGCAGAGCGCGACCGCGCTGTTCGTGCTGCTGGCGTGCGTGATCCTGTCGTTCTACGGCGGCGGGTTCGCGACCGCGCCGGCGTACCTGCGGGACCTGTTCGGCATGTTCGAGGTGGGCGCGATCCACGGTCGGCTGTTGACGGCGTGGTCGGCGGCGGGGGTGGCCGGGCCGCTGATCGTCAACGCGTTCCTCGACGCGCAGGGCGAGCCGGGGTCGTTGACCGCGTCGGCGTACCGGCCGGCGTTGTTCACGATGGTCGGGGTGCTGGCGGTGGGGCTGGTGGCGAACCTGCTGATCCGGCCGGTGCCGCAGCGGTTCCACGAGCCGGCGTCGGGCCGGGACGAGGTGGCGGACGGGCAGCCGGTGACGGCGGAGCGGAGCGGATCGTGAACGAGCGTGGCGGTGGCGGGCAGCAGGTCCGCCTGGTGGTGTCGTGGCTGGTGGTGGCCGTGCTGCTGGGGTACGGCGTGGTGCAGACGTTGATCACGGCGGCGAAGCTGTTCACGAACTGACGACGGTGGTGGTGGCGGTCCGGGGGGCTCCCCCGGGCCGCCGCCGTTCTCTACAGGCCGCCGGCGACGCGCAGGACCGCGCCGGTGGTGTAGGTGGCGTCGGGGCCGAGCAGGTGCGCGATGGCGCCGGCGACCTCGTCGGGTTCGCCGGCGCGGCCCAGCGGGATGCGGCCGGCGGCGGTGTCGGGGCGGTCCGGCACGCCGGAGCGGGCGTGGATGTCGGTGCGGATGATGCCGGGGGCGACCGCGTTGACCCGGATGCCGTGCGGCGCGAGTTCCTTGGCCAGGCCGACGGTGAGGGTGTCGGTGGCGGCCTTGACGGCGGCGTAGTGGATGTATTCGCCGGGGCTGCCGAGGGTCGCGGCGGCTGAGGAGACGTTGACGATGGCGCCGCCGGCGCTGATCCGGCGGGCGGCCTGTTGGGCGCAGAGGACGTAGCCGACGAGGTTTACGTCGACGACCTCGCGCAGGTCCTCGGCGCGCAGGTCGGTGAAGGGGCCGATGGGGCTGGTGACGCCGGCGTTGTTGACCAGGCCGGTGAGCGGGCCGAGCGGTTCGGCGGCGGTGAAGAGCCGGTGGACCTGCTCGGGGTCGCCTGTGTCGGCGGCGACGGTGACGGCGCGGCGGCCGGCGGCGCGCACGTCGGCGGCGACGGCTTCGGCGGCGGCGTGGTCGGTGCGGTAGCCGATGACGAGGTCGTGTCCGTCGGCGGCGAGCCGGCGGGCGGTGGCCGCGCCGATGCCGCGCCCGCCGCCGGTGACGATGGTGACCCAGGTCAATGTGTTCTCTCCTGCCCCGGTGGTGGGGGCGACGTTACCGTGGGCGGGACCACCGGGGATGGAGAGGACTGTCACATGGGGCGGGCATTGGTGCTGGGCGGCGGCGGGGTCACCGGGGTGGCCTGGGAGCTGGGCCTGCTGGCCGGGCTGGCCGCACGCGGGCTGCCGCTGGACGAGGCGGACCTGGTGGTGGGCACGTCGGCCGGGTCGGTGGTCGGGGCGCAGGTGCGTTCGGGCACGCCGCTGGCCGAGTTGTACGAGGCGCAGCTGCGGCCGCCGCGCGACGAGGTGCCGGCGCGGCTCGGCCTGGGGGTGCTGGCGCGGTGGGCGTGGGCCGGCGCGCGGGGTCGGGACGCGGCGCGGGCCCGGGCGCGTGTCGGTGCGATGGCGTTGTCGGCGCGTACCCCGTCGGAGCAGTCACGGCGCGCGGTGATCGCGGCGCGGTTGCCGTCGCCGCAGTGGCCCGCGGCGCGGCTGTTGGTGACCGCCGTGGACGCCGCCTCCGGCGAGTTCGTGGTGTTCGACGCCGACGCCGGGGTGCCGCTGGTGGACGCGGTCGGCGCCAGTTGCGCGGTGCCCGGTGTCTGGCCGCCGGTGACGATCGGTGAGCGCCGCTACGTCGACGGCGGGGTCCGCTCACCGGTGAACGCCGACCTGGCCGCCGGGTACCCGCGGGTGGTGGTGCTGGCGCCGACGGTCGCGGCGGTGGGCCCGACACCGCGGCTGCCGGCGCAGGTCGCGGCGCTGCGGGAGGTGGGGGCGCGGGTGGCTGTGGTGTCACCGGACCGCGCGGCCCGCACGGCGATCGGCCGCAACGTGCTGGACCCGGCGCGGCGGGCGGCGTCGGCGCGGGCCGGGTTCGCGCAGGCCGCGGCGGTGGCCGATGAGGTGGCGGCCGTCTGGGCGTGACGGGTGGCCGGCGGCGGCGCGCGGGTCGCCGAGCGCCGCACCGCAGCCTCGGCGATGTCTACCTATCCTCGTGCCATGAGTAAAGGGTTGAGCGTCGGTGACCTGGTCGGGGATTTCACGCTGCCGGACCAGACGGGCACGCCGCGGCGGCTGTCGGAGTTCCTGGCCGCCGGTCCGGTGGTGCTGTTCTTCTATCCGGCGGCGATGACCCGCGGGTGCACGGCGGAGAGCTGCCACTTCCGGGACCTGGCGGCGGAGTTCACGGCGCTGGGCGCGACGCGGGTGGGGATCAGCCGGGATCCGGTGGACCGGCAGGCGGAGTTCGCCCGCCGGCACGACTTCGACTATCCGTTGCTGTCGGACGTCGACGGCGAGGTGGCCGGCGCGTTCGGGGTGCGGCGGCGGCTGCCGCTGGGCGCGTTGAGCACCCGGCGGATGACGTTCGTGATCGGCGCGGACCGGCGGGTGCTGGCCGTGGTGCACAGCGAGCTGAGCATGAACGAGCACGCCGACGCGGCGTTGCGCGCGCTCGGGGGCTGATCGTCGCGCTGTCGCCCCCGACTGGTATCAAGGCTGCATCAAACAGGTGTACGGAAGAGGGCGTGGCGTGATGGCGGTCCAGGGTTTGTCCACTGACGAGGTCCAGCAGATCCGTGAGTCGTTGGCGGCGGGCCGGAAGCCGCGGGTGGTGTTCACCGAGGCGGCCGGGCAGATGGCCGGGCAGCTCGGGCAGGTGGTGGAGTTGACCGACCCGGCGGCGTCGGAGGAGTTCGTGGTGGTGCGTTTCGGCCGCGACGAGTTGCCCTTCTCCCCCGCCGACGTGGCGATCGGCCCGAAGGGCGCCGGGCGCCGGCCCGCCGCCGAGGCGAAGCCGGAGCCGGCGCCGGCGCCGGCGAGCGTGCCGGCGGTCGCGGAGCCGGAGTTCGTGCTGGACACGCCGCGGGTGCCGGCCCCGCGCCGGGAGGAGCAGCAGGCGGCGGAGCCGAAGCCGGCGAAGCGGGCGGTGAAGGCGGCGAAGCCGAAGAGCCCGGCCGGGCTGACGGTGACGCTGGCCTACGCCGAGGGTGAGTGGACGGTCGCCGCGCAGCAGGGCACGAAGGCGCTGGCCCGGCCGTACGTGGTGAAGCCGGCGGAGGCGCTGCGGATGGTGGCGCTGGTGGACGTGCCGGGGGTGCAGGAGGCGGTGGAGCAGATCCTGGCCGCCGAGCGGGCCGAGGCGGAGCAGCAGGCGGAGAAGTTGCGCGCCGAGCTGGCCGAGATCGAGGCGCGGCTGGCGGAGCTGCGCGAGGCGCGTTGAGCTGCTCCGGACACCCCGCGGGGCCGGTGCGACCCCCTCGCACCGGCCCCGCGTACCCCTGCGCCCACAGGTCCATCAGTGTTGCGGAATGTTCTGTACCCCGATTCGGCGGCGGAACACCCAGTAGGTCCAACCTTGGTAGGCGAGCACGATCGGGGTGAACACCATCGCCACCCAGGTCATGATCTTCAGGGTGTACGGGGTGGACGCGGCGTTGACGGCGGTGAGCGTGCCGGCCGGGTCACCGGTGGACGGCAGCACGTTCGGGAACAGCGCGGCGAAGAGGGTGGCCACGGCCAGCGCGATGGCCACGGCGGTGCCGGTGAACGCCCAGCCCTCGCGGCGTACCCGGGCCGCGGCGAGGCCGCCGAGCAGGGCGAGGGCGGCGCCGGCGGCGAGCACGACGGCGGCGGCGCTGGAGCGGATGGTCAGCGACCAGCCGAGGAACGCCACCGCGGCCACGGCGGTGCCGGCGCCGAGCTTGACGGCGAGGGCGCCGGCCCGGTCGCGGATGTCGCCGGTGGTCTTGAGCGCGAGGAACACCGCGCCGTGGGTGAGGAACAGCCCGAGCGTGGTCAGGCCGCCGAGCAGCGCGTACGGGTGCAGCAGGTCGAGCAGGCCGCCGACGTACTCGTGGTCGGCGTCCAGCGGCACGCCGCGGAAGATGTTGGCGAACGCCACGCCCCACAGCACCGCCGGCACCGCCGAACCCCAGAAGATCGCCTGGTCCCAGCGGCGTTTCCAGGACGCCTCGGTGCGCTTGTGCCGGTATTCGAAGGCCACGCCGCGGGCGATCAGGGCGAGCAGGATGAGCAGCAGCGGCAGGTAGAAGCCGGAGAAGAGGGTGGCGTACCACTCGGGGAAGGCGGCGAACATGGCGCCGCCGGCGGTGATCAGCCAGACCTCGTTGCCGTCCCAGACCGGGCCGATGGTGTTGATCAGGACGCGGCGTTGGCGGTCGTCGCGGCCGAGCACGGGCAGCAGCATCCCGACGCCGAAGTCGAAGCCTTCGAGGATGAAGTAGCCGGTGAAGAGCACGGCCACGAGGAGAAACCAGACGGTGGTCAGTTCCACGGTGCGCTCCGGGTCAGTAGGCGAACGCGAGCGGGCGCTCGGCGTCGTCGGTGTCGTCGTCGGCGGGTTGGTCGCTGACGTCGGGTACGCCGGCGCGGGCGTAGCGGACGAGCAACTTGAACTCGATCACCGCGAGGGTGGCGTAGATGAGGGTGAAGGCGGTGAACGAGGTGAGCACCTCGGTCAGCGAGACGCTGCGGGACACGCCGTTGCGGGTGAGCATCTCGCCGAAGACGATCCACGGCTGGCGGCCCATCTCGGTGAAGATCCAGCCGAAGGAGTTGGCGAGCAGCGGCAGCACCGGCATGACCAGGCCGGCGCGCAGCAGCCAGCGGCTGGTGGGGGTGCGGCCCTTGCGCTGGCTCCAGAGCACCAGCAGGGCGATCGCGGCGGCGGCCAGCCCGAAGCCGATCATGAAGCGGAAGCTCCAGTAGGTGACCGGGATGATCGGGGCGTAGTTGCCGGGGCCGTACTGGCTGGCGTACTGGGCCTGTAGGTCGTTGATGCCCTGCACGGTGCCGTTCGGGTCGCCGGTGCCGAGGAACGACAGCAGGTACGGGATCTTGAGGGCGAAGACCTCGCGGCTGCCGTCGAGGCTGCCGACGGTGAGCACGGAGAACGAGGCGGGACTCTCGGTGGTGTAGAGGCCCTCGGCGGCGGCCATCTTCATCGGCTGCACCTCGGTCATGATCTTGCCTTGGATGTCGCCGGTGAGGATCACCAGCGCCGAGGAGACCAGCACCACCCAGGAGCCGAATTTCGTGGCGAAGCGGTAGGCGCCGGTGTCGGCGCTGCCGCGGTTGCGCATCACGTGCCACAGCCCGACGGTGACCACCAGGGATCCGGCGACCAGGAACGACCCGGCGAGGGTGTGCGGGAAGGTGACCAGGGCGACCTTGTTGGTGAGCACGGCGACGAAGTCGGTCAGCTCGGCGCGGCCGCTGTCCGGGTTGATCCGGAAGCCGACCGGGTTCTGCATGAACGAGTTCGCGGCGAGGATGAAGTAGGCCGACAGGTTGGTGCCGATCGCGGCGGCCCAGATCGCGGCGAGGTGCAGCCGCTTGGGCAGCCGGTCCCAGCCGAAGATCCACAGCCCGATGAACGTGGACTCCAGGAAGAACGCGACGAGCGCCTCGATGGCCAGCGGCGCGCCGAAGATGTCGCCGACGAAGCGGGAGTAGTCGCTCCAGTTCATGCCGAACTGGAACTCCTGCACGATGCCGGTGACCACCCCCATCGCGAAGTTGATGAGGAAGAGCTTGCCGTAGAACCTGGTGAGTTTGAGGTAGCGCTCGTTGCCGGTGCGGTGCCACATCGTCTGCAGGATGGCGACCAGCACGGACAGGCCGATGGTCAGCGGCACGAACAAGAAGTGGTAGACGGTGGTGACACCGAACTGCCAGCGGGCGACGTCCAACGCGTCCACCTGTAACCCCCAGCCTTCATACTACGAGACGTAGTAAATACTACTCGTCGTCGTAGAGGAAACGTGAGGGCCACACGGCCCGAACCGACCCGGGACCAATGACCCTGATCACCTTGCCGGAGGGCCCGTCCCGGGCTCCGGGATCACTCCGGGACGTGCGACCATCCACCACTGATGGACACCTCCCCCTGGCACGCGCCACTGCTGTGGCGCGGCGCGCAGACGCTCGCCCGCGCCGTCGTGGCGCTGATCGGCCGCCTCGAGGTCACCGGCGACGTGCCGACGGACCTGCGTCGCGGGCCGCTGATCCTGGCGGCCAACCACATCAGCCCGTTCGACCCGGTGGTGCTCGCCGCCGCCTGCCACCTCCGGCGGGTCGCCCCCCGCATCATGGCCACCGGCGGGCTGTTCCGCGCCCCGGTCATCGGGGCGCTGATGCGCCGCGCCGGGCACATCCGCGTCGACCGCGGCACCACCGGAGTGCACCGCTCGCTGGAGATCGCCGCCGCGGCCGTCGCCGGCGGCTCGGTGGTGCTGGTCTACCCCGAGGGGCGCATCGGCCTCGACCCCGGCATGTGGCCCGAGCGGGGCAAGACCGGCACCGCCCGGCTCGCCTTCGCCAGCGGCGCCGCCGTCGTCCCGGTCGCCCAGTGGGGCTCGCACGAGGTGCTGCCCTACCGCGCCCCGAAGGGGATGCTGCGCGGCCTGGCCCGGGCGCTGCGCCGCCGCCCGGTGATCAGGGTGCACTTCGGCGCCCCGGTGCTTCTGCGCGACCTGCTCCCCGGCGTGCCCGGCGCGGCCCGGCACGCCACCGACCGGATCATCGACGCGATCACCGACACGCTGGCCCCGCTGCGCCCGCACGAGCCGGACCGGCCGCGCCACGTCGACCCGGGCCGCCCGGTCGACCCGAGTCGCGCGCACCGACGGCACCGAACCGGCTGAACCCGGCGCGCCCACGCCACCGGGGTGAGACAGTGACGGGCGTGGACGCACCCGTCGTGTTGATCACCGGCACCTCCACCGGCATTGGCCTGGCCACCGCCGTGGGCGCGGCCCGCGCCGGCTGGCGTACCGTGGCCACGCTGCGCGACCCGGGGCGTGCCGGCGCGCTGCGCGAGGCCGCCGACGCCGCCGGGGTGGGCGACCTGCTGGAGGTACGCCGGCTCGACGTCGTCGACGAGGACTCGGTCGCCGCCTGCGTCGCCGACGTGGTGGCCCGCCACGGCCGGCTCGACGCGGTGGTCAACAACGCCGGCGCCGGCCACGTCGGCACGCTGGAGCAGGAGACCGTCGACGACGTCCGGGCGGTGCTGGAGGTCAACTTCTTCGGCGTCCTGCACGTCACCCGCGCCGCACTGCCGCACCTGCGCGCCGCGAACGGGCGGCTGATCACCGTCACCAGTGTCGGCGGGGTCGTCGGGCAGCCGTTCAACGAGGCGTACTGCGCGGCGAAGTTCGCGGTCGAGGGGTTCATGGAGTCCCTCGCCCCGCTGGCCGCGACCGTGGGCGTGAGCGTGTGCGTGGTCGAGCCGGGCGCGGTGGCCAGCGAGTTCGTCGCCAACGTCGGGCTCGACCCGGACGCCGCCGTCGCCGCCGCCGGGCCGTACGGACCGGCGCTGCGGGCGTACCTCGATCGCAGCACCGCCGCGTTCGCCGCCGCCCAGTCCCCCACCGAGGCCGCCGCGGCGGTGGTGGCGACGCTCACCGACCCGGAACCCGCGCCCCGGGTGCAGACCTCGGCCGCAGCCCGCCAGTTCGTCGCGGTCAAGCTGGCCGACACCGACGGCCTCGGCGTGACCGCCCTGACCGCCGGCTGGCTGCGCTGAGCGCCCCAGACTCCGCGATCTTGCACTTGCTGCCCGGACGCATCGGACAAACCCGCCTCGAACGAGGGCCGGAAGCGCAAGATCGCGGGGAGGCTACGGGGTGGCGGCCAGGCGGGCGTCGAGGGTGGACAGGTCGGGCACGAACCACACCTGGTCGTGGCGGTTGGACTCGGCGACCAGTGCACGCAGCGCGCCGCTCGCGGCCAGGTGTGCGGAGATGTCGCCGACCACGACCAGGCGCAGCCGGTAGTTGACGAACTTCTGCATGACCTCGCCGGCGAAGCGGGTGCCCAGCGCGAAGAAGCTCCGGTCGAGCCGCTCGGCGGGCACCGCCACCACGGTGGCGCCGAGGAACGCCGCGCCGATCAGGTCCAGCGCGTCGGCCTCGGTGGCGATCGGCGGGCCGGCCGGGTCGCACAGCAGCACGGTGACCCCGCCCAGTTGCCGAACCTCGTCAGCCATGGTCGGCCCGCAGTTCGTTGTCGCCGTCGAGCACCGTGTCGAGCAGCCGCAGCAGGTCGGCGGTGGCGGCCAGGTCGCCCAGGATCACGATCGTCATGCGGTGTCGCTCCTCGTCGTGGACCGTGCGCACCCGCAGCGGGCGGTCCGGGTCGTGGTGGGTGTTGACGCCGGCGAGCACCAGCGTGGCGAGCCGCTTCAGGGAAGGATAGGGAATTGCGCCGGCCGGACACCCGCCCACCATCCGCGCCCGGCATACTGCCGGCGTGCAGCCCCGTCACGGCTACCTCGACGCGCCCGCGCCACTGGCCTTCGCCCACCGCGGCGGCGCGGCCGACGGCGACGAGAACACCGTCGCCGCGTTCGCCCGCGCCGTCGCGCTCGGCTACCGGTATGTGGAGACCGACGTGCACGCCACCGCCGACGGTGTGCCCGTTGTCTTCCACGACCCGACGCTGCGCCGCGTCACCGGCGAGCCGGGGCGCATCGCCGACCTGCGCTGGGCCGACCTCGCCTCGGTACGCGTCGGCGGCGCCGCCGTGGTGCCCCGCCTCGACGAGGTGCTCGCCGCCTGGCCGGCGGTCCGGTTCAACATCGACGTCAAGGCCGACGGCGGGGCGGAACCCACCGTCGCCGCGGTCGGCCGGGCCGGCGCCGCCGACCGGGTGCTGCTGGCCTCGTTCTCGGACGCCCGGCTGACCCGGCTGCGCGCCCTGGCCGGCCCGACGGTCGCCACCAGCCTCGGCATGCGCGGCGTGGCCCGGCTGCGGATGGCCTCGCTGCACGGGCGCGCGCTGCGGCTGCCGCCGTCCGTGGTCGCCGCCCAGGTCCCGGTCTCGTACGGGCCGATCCCGGTGGTCGACCGGCGGTTGATCGCCTACTGCCACCGGATCGGGTTGCAGGTGCACGTCTGGACGATCGACGAACCCACCCAGATGCACCACTTACTTGATCTTGGAGTGGATGGCATCATGACCGATCACGTCGGCGTGCTCCGCGACGTCTACCGCAGCCGCGGCCACTGGGCCGCCTGAGCCACTCGAGGACCGCCCGATGGCCGATCCAGTCACCCCCGCCGTCGCCGAGCCCGCGCGACCGGGTAGCACCCGCCGCGAACGCACCGGCTGGTACTTCTACGACTGGGCGAACTCCGCGTTCCAGACCACCGTCATCACGGTCTTCCTCGGGCCGTTCCTGACCACCGTCACCGAACTGGCCGCCGGCTGCGAACTGGGCGCCGACACGTGCGACGGCGTGGTGCACCCGCTGGGCATCCGCGTCGCCGCCGGCTCCTACTACCCGTACCTGATCTCGCTGTCGGTCTTCCTCACCGTGTTCGTGCTGCCGGTGGTCGGCGCGATCGCCGACCGGTCGGCGCACAAGAAGCGGCTGCTCGCCGCCGCCGCGTTCACCGGCGCCGGCGCGACCATCGCCTTCGCGTTCGTCACCGGCGAGCGCTACCTGCTCGGCGGCGCGCTGTTCCTGATTGCGAACATCGCCTTCGGCGCCGCCGTGGTGGTCTACAACTCGTTCCTGCCGCAGCTCGGCGGCCCCGACGACCGCGACGGCATCTCCAGCCGCGGCTGGGCCATCGGCTACCTCGGCGGCGGGCTGCTGCTCGCGCTCAACCTGGTCGCGGTCACCGTGCTCAGCGAGGAGGGCAACGCCCAGCGCACCCTCGACCTGGCCCGCTGGTCGATCGTCTCGGCCGGCGTGTGGTGGGCGGCGTTCACCCTGCTGCCGCTGCGGTGGCTGCGCGAGCACCCCGGCGTCGCCGCCGTGACCGGCGCCGGGGCGAACGTGCTCACCGACGGTTTCCGGCAGCTCGGGCGCACCCTGCGGGAGATCAAGGCGTACCCGCTGACGCTGTTCTTCCTGCTCGCCTTCCTGGTCTTCAACGACGGCATCCAGACCGTCATCACCCTCGCCAGCCAGTACGGCACCGAGGAGCTGCGCCTGGAGCAGAGCACGCTGATCGTGACCATCCTGCTGGTGCAGTTCCTCGCGTTCGGCGGCGCGCTCACCCTGGGCGCCCTGGCCCGGCGCATCGGCGCCTGGAAGACCGTGCTGCTGTCGCTGGTGCTCTGGACCGGCGTGATCATCGCGGCGTTCCGGCTACCCGCCGAGGCGCCCGTGCCGTTCATGGTCCTCGGCGGCTGCATCGGCCTGGTCCTCGGCGGCAGCCAGGCGCTGAGCCGGTCGCTGTTCAGCCAACTCATCCCCGCCGGTAAGGAGGGCGAGTACTACGGCTTCTACGAGATCAGCGACAAGGGCACCAGCTGGCTCGGCCCGCTCGCCTTCGGACTGGTCTTCCAGCTCACCTCGTCCTACCGGGTCGGCCTGGTCTCCCTGCTGATCTTCTTCGTGGTCGGCTTCGCGCTGCTGGCCGCCGTGCCGATGCGCAAGGCCATCCTCGCCGCCGGCAACACCCCGCCCCGGGTGCTCTGACCCGGCCCGGCCGATCATCGCGGCCGGTATGCGGCGGCGTCGATCGGCTAGGCTGCCCCGACGTGACCGACGACGCCGCTGCCGCTCCGACCTGCCTGGCCCGCCCCCTGCCGGGGCCCGGCGACGACCGCGCCGGTGGCTGCGCCGCCGCCCGCGGCGTCGACGGCCGCCCCCTGCACGCCGCCGCGCTGAAGTTCTTCTGGGGGCCGATGGACTGCGGCAAGTCCACCATGGCGTTGCAGATGAACTACAACCACGCCCGGCAGGGCCGCCGCGGCCTGGTCACCACCCGCATCGACCGCTCGCTGGGCCCGCAGGTCACCACCCGCATCGGCCTGGCCCACGAGGCCATCGAGGTCACCGACGGCCTCGACCTGCGCGACCTGGTCCGCTCCGCGTGGGCCGAGGGGGTACGCGTGGACTACCTGATCTGCGACGAGGCGTCCTTCTACGACCTGGAGCACGTCGAGCAGATGGCCGAGCTGGTCGACCGCTTCGACGTCGACGTCTACGCCTTCGGCCTGGCCACCGACTTCCGCTCCTGCCTGTTCCCGGCCGCGCAGCGGCTGTTCGAACTGGCCGACGAGGTGGCCCGCATCCAGGTCGAGGTGCTCTGCTGGTGCGGGCGCGAGGGTCTGCTCAACGCCCGGGTGGTGCAGGGCCGGGTGGTCCGCGAGGGCGCGCAGGTCGTCATCGGCGACACCGTCGACACCGCCGACGTGCGCTACCAGGTGCTGTGCCGGCGGCACTACCGCTCCGGCGACCTCGGCCCGCGCGCCTGAGCGTCAGAACGGATCCCCGCACACCCGCCAACTCCCGTCCTCCGACACCACCGGCAGCTCGCGTTCCTCGCTGCCGCCGCCGTCGCGGTTCAGGCGCACCACCACCGTGGCGCGCGGACGCCCGGCCCGGGTGGTCACCGAGACGTCGACGATCTCGTAGCCGCTGACCAACGGCGGCGTGCGCACCCAACTGCCGAACCCGGCCTGACTCCACCGGCTGCGCGCCTCGGCGCACAGCCGCCCGTACGCCCGGTCGGTGTCACCGGCGGCCACGTCGCGGAAGAACCCGTCGGTGGCCTTCCGCACCGGCCCGCCGGCCTGCAGCACCACCTGAGCGTTCCACACCGCCAACCCGGCCACCCCGATCAGGCAGGTGCCCAGCCCCAGCCCGGCGGCCAGCACACCCGCGCGCATCGGCCGGCGACGCCGGGCCGGCCGGTGCCACACCTGCTCCCTGCCCATCACCACCGACGGTAGGCAAACCGCGGCCGGCCCGCAGCCGGTTGTGCCGCAGTCGCCCCCGCGACCGCGCATCGTCTACCGTCGGGCGACCCGTCGCGAGGAGCCCGGATGACACCCGACCGTCCCGGACCGGTGATCGAGCTGGACCGGCCGGCACCCGCGCCGACGCCACGACCGACCCGATGGTGGCGGCTGGCACCGGCGCTCGCCGGGTGCCTGCTGCTGGGCGCCGCCGCCGCGCCGGCACCGCAGGCGACCAGCGGGCCACCGCTGCCGGCCCGGGCCACGCTGTTGGCCGCCGGCCGGCTGCTGCTGGTCGTGGACCCGACGACGCTGACCGGCTACACCCCCACCGGCCGGACGACCTGGCGCGTCCCGGCGCCCGCCGGCGCGTGGTCCGCCGCGTCCGTCGGCGACCTGGTGCTGGTCACCACCCGCGACACCGCCCGCCAGGTGACCGGCACCTCGGCCTACACGGCCGACACCGGGCAGCTGCGCTGGCGCCGCCCCGACCGGGTCGACGTGGCCGGCGCGGCCGCGGTGGCGGTCACCGAGGTGCGCAGCGTCGCCGACCCCGGGCAACGGATCCAGGGCACGGTACGCGGCGTCGACCTCGCCACCGGCGCGGACCGCTGGTCGACACCGGTGCCGTCGACCGCCGTGCTCGCGACGTCACCGGGGCGCATCGTCGTGGTGCACGACAGCGGACTGGCCCGGGTGCACGACGTCCGCCACGGGGCGGCGATCGCCGAGACCCGCCTGCCGCCGGCCGGATACGCGCCGGACAACCCGGTCGTCGTCGGCGACCACCTGGTGCTGCGGCACCCCGGGCCCGGCGGCACCACGCTCAGCGGATACGACCTGCCGTCACTCACCCCGCGCTGGCAGCGGCTGCTGCCGGTCGGTGAGACGCCCGCGCCGGGCTGTCCCCGGGTGCTCTGCCTGGTCGGGCTCGCGGACCGGCGGGCGCTCGACCCGGGAACCGGCGCGCAGGTGTGGCGGTGGCCCGGTGGGGCCGGTTGGCGGCCGGTGCCCGGCGACCGCGACGCGACACGGCAGGTGCTGCTGCGCCCGGGCGGGGACGGCCGCGTCTCGGCCGTCGACGTCGGGTCCGACGGTCCCCGCCCGGGTGGCACGCTGCCCGCCGGAACCCGCGACTGTCACCTGGTCGCCGACGCGCTGGCGTGTCGGGGCCCCGACGGCCGGCTGACCCTGCGATCCGCCGCAGGTACCTGACAGCAGATGGCAGGTACCCCCGGCAGACTCCCCGACATGACGACGCACGCCGACCTCGCGATGGTCAACCTGGACAGCTCCGACCCGGCCGCCCACGCGGCCTTCTACGCCCACGCCCTCGGCTGGGAGATCACCCACAGCCAGGCCGAATACACCATGATCGTCTCCGGTGGCACCTCGATCGGCTTCGGCCTGGTGCCCGGGTACGCCCCGCCGGCCTGGCCGGACGAGAGCGGCGCCAAGCGCTACCACCTCGACCTGGTCGTCGACGACGTGGCGCTGGCGGAGAAGGACCTGCTGGCCGCCGGCGCGACCCGCCCCGAGCACCAGCCCGGCGAAGGCTGGACCGTGCTGCTCGACCCGATCGGGCAGCCGTTCTGCCTGTGCCCGCGCCGCAAGGACTGACTCAGCGCAGCGGGCCGCGGGCGATCGCGGCCCGCATCGTGGCCGGGTCACCGGCCGGCACGTACTCCAGCCACCAGGTGGTGCCCGCCGCCGCCAACTCGGCCAGGTAGGCCCGCTCGGCGCGCTCGTCCGCGCGCCGCCGCCGGCCACCGACGGCCACGTCGAACGGCTCGCCGTCGGCGCGGGTGGCCGGCAGCGCGGCGACCAGGGCGGCCACCTCGTCGGCGGTGAAGTCGGACCAGCCGTCGGTGTCGGTGAGCTTGTAGGGCACGATCCCGTCGGCCCGGGCCGCCCGCCGCAGCACCGCCTTGGCCTGGGTGCTGCCGCCGACCCAGACCGGCACCCGGGGCGACTGCACCGGCGGCGGTCGCAGCGCCACGTCCTCGGCGCGGTAGTGCACGCCCCGGTGGGTGACCCGTTCGCCGCCGAGCAGGGCGACCAGCAGGTCGAGGCCCTCGTCGAGCATCGCCGCGCGGGTCCTCACGTCGGTCGGCTCGCCGAACGCGGCCAGCCCCCGGTCGGCCGGATCGCCGACCCCGACCGCGACGCCCGCCCGGCCGCCGGAGAGGTGGTCGAGGGTGAGCACCTCCCGGGCCAGCTTCGCCGGCCGACGCCGCGGCAACGCGGTCACCGTGGTGCCCAACCGGACGTGCGCGGTGCGCCCGGCCACCGCCGCCAGCACCAGCCACGGGTCCCAGGTCGGCGGGTCGTCACCGGCGTGATGGACGAGGTAGTCCTCCAGGAAGACCCCGTCCCAGCCGGCACGCTCGGCCAGCTCGCCGAGCGCCACCAGGTCCGCCACCGAGGCGCCGCCGCAGGGGATCTCCAAGCCGTGTCGCATGCCGGCACCCTACGGCCGGGGTGCGACGCTCAGCCGCGGCGGCGGGCGCGGGCGGCCCAGATCGCGTACGCCGGGTCGCGGTCCAGGTTGTGCCGATCCCGGTCGTAGCGGCGGGTGGTGCGCGGATCGGCGTGCCCCATCGCGTCCTGCACGTCCTCCAGCGGCACCCCCTCCGAGCGGGCCGTGGTGGCGAACGCGTGCCGCAACGAGTGCGGCGACAGCCGCGCCCAGGCGGCGATCCCGGCGCTCTGCGCGAGGCGGCGCACCAGCCGGAACACCGCGTGCCGGTCCAGCCGCCCGCCGGTGGCGGTGACCAGCAGCGGACCGGTCAGCTCCGGCACCGTCACGCCCTGCGCGGCGGCCCGCTCGGCCAGGTAGGCGTCCAGCGCGTACGCGGTGCCGGGGGTGAGCGCGCGGCGGCGTACCTTGCCGCCCTTGCCGACGAAGCGGACGCTGCGGTGCCCGCGCTCCGCGCCCAGGTCGGCCAGGTTCAGCGAGACCAGCTCGCCGACGCGCAGCCCCAGGTCGGCCAGGAGCGCCAGCGCGGCCCGGTTGCGGGCCGCGGTCGGGCCGGTGTCGGCCTCGGCGGCGGCCAGCAGCGCGTCGACCTCCTCCGGACTCAGACCGACGGTGGCCGAGTGGTCCCGGTCGATGCGGGGCCGGTCCGCCGCGACGACCGGGTTGGCCGGCACCGCGCCCAGCTTGACCAGGAAGTCGTACCAACTGGACAGCGCGGAGAGCCGGCGGGCCACGGTGGCCGGGGTGAGCGGACGCCCGTCGCGCCCGCGCGGGGTGGACTCCAGATCCCGGCCGTACGCGTTGACGTCGAGGAAGGTGACCCGCAGCGGCTCCACGCCGCGCTCCGCGCACCACCGCAGCCAGCCGGTGACGTCGCGCCGGTAGGCGTCGCGGGTGTGCTCGGACAGGCGCCGGTTGCGCAGCCACGCCTCGGTGAAGTCGGTCGGGCCGCCGGGCAGGGCGGGACGCGCGCGGGGCAGCACCTCGGGACGCAGCATGTGAGAAAGGCTCTCAGTCGCTGGGGCGTTTCGCGACGAGGCGCGCCCGAGAAGGTTTTCCGGCGCGGGTTACCGTCAGCGGGTGCGCGCCAGCCGGCTGGTCTCCCTGCTGCTGCTCCTGCAGACCCGGGGGCGGATGACCGCCGGGGAACTCGCCGAGGCCCTGGAGGTGTCGGTGCGCACCGTCTACCGCGACGTCGAGTCGCTCGGCGCCGCCGGTGTCCCGGTGTACGCCGACCGGGGCCCGGCCGGCGGCTACCGGCTGGTGGCGGGTTGGCGTACCCGGCTCACCGGGCTGACCGGGCCGGAGGCCGACGCGTTGTTCCTCGCCGGCCTACCCGGGCCCGCCGCCGAGCTGGGCCTGGCCTCCGCGATGACCGCCGCCGAGCTGAAGGTGCGCGCAGCGCTGCCCGACGAGCTGGCCGACCGCAGCGGCCGCATCCGGCAACGGTTCCACCTGGACGCGCCCGGCTGGTTCCGGCGCCCCGAGCCGGTGCCGCACCTGGAGACGCTGGCCGGCGCGGTGTGGGCCGGCCGGCTGGTGGAGCTGCGCTACCGGCGCTGGCGCGCCCCGCGCGAGGTCACCCGGCTGGTCGCGCCGCTGGGCGTGGTGCTCAAGGCCGGCCGGTGGTATCTCGTCGCCGGCTGCGACGACGAGGTGCGCACCTACCGGGTCGGCGCGGTGCTCGACGCGAGCGTCACCGACGAGGGCTTCGACCGGCCCGACGGGTTCGACCTGGCCGGCTACTGGCGCGAATGGACCGCCCGCTACGAACGGGACGTCTACCGCGACGAGGCCCGGATCCGGCTCACCGTGGCCGCGCTGGAGTTCATGCCGTACGTCTTCCCGCCGGAGATGAGCCGGGGCGCCCGGGCGGCGGCCGGGGAGCCCGGGCCGGACGGCTGGCTGGAGACCACCGTGCCGATCGAGTCGGTGCGGCACGCCCACGGTGAGCTGCTCAAGCTCGGCGCCGAGGTGGAGGTGCTGGCACCGGCCGAGCTGCGCGACCGGTTCACCGCGACCGCGCAGGCGCTGACCCGGCTCTATCCCGCCGAAGCGGGGGACGGCGGCGAGCCGGCCTCCCCCGCGTCGGCGTGAGGCGCGCTCAGGCGGTGGTGAGCTGCCGGTGGCCGGGCGGTGGTGCCGAAGAACTGCTCGGCGATCCGGTCGATCTCGCGGAACGGGTCGGTACGCATCAGCATGGCCCCTGCCTCCTCGGTTCTCCTGGTCCAAGGTCTCTTCTTGAGTCGGGGTGACTCAACTTCCGGCTTCTGTTTTAGCGCGCCCCCGACGTGTCGTCAACTCGCGCCGGCAGTGACTTCTCGAACCAGTGCTGCGCGTACGGGCCGGCGGTGAACGCCGGGATCTCCCGGTAGCCGTGCCGGGCGTAGAGGGCGCGCGCCTCGACCAGGTCGGCGCGGGTGTCCAGCCGGATCCGGTCCGCCCCGGCGTCGCCCGCGTACGCCTCGACGGCGGCGAGCAGGGCGGCCCCGCCACCGGCGCCCCGGCGCGCCGGACGCACGTAGACCCGGGTCAGCTCCGCCCACCCCGGCTGCCACCGCAACCCGGCGCAGCCGGCCGGCCGGCCGTCACGGCAGGCCAGCACCAGCAGCCCGGTCGGCGGGGCCAGGTCGTCGCTGGGCATCTCGGCCAGCGCGGCGTCCACCTCGCCGGGGCGCTCGGGCCGGCCGTACCAGCGGCGGACCATCTCCGCCAGGTACTCGCGCAGCAGCACGCCCGCGTCGAGGTCGTCCGGCCGGGCGAGGCCGGTCGTCCAGCCGGTCACGGGCCGGTCCGCCAGTAGACGCCGTGCTCGCGGGTGAGCAGCAGGTCGTCGATCAGATAGCGGCGCAGCGTGACGTGGTCGGCCTCGCCGCCGGCGCACCACGGGCGCAGGGCGTCGTCCACCGCCCGCTCCGGGTAGCGCAGCCCCGGCTCGAAGGTGCGCTCGGTGATGTGCTCCAGCAGCACCCGCCGCCGACCGCGCTGCGCCGGCAGCCGGGTCAACGCGCCGTCGCGCAGGAAGGTGCGCAGGATGGTCTGGCGCGGGTCGGCCGCCGGGGACGGCGCGGCGGCCCGGGCGAACTCGCGCAGCCGCTCGGAGTCGACCCGCAGCCCGGCGTCGTCGTCGGCCAGCACACCCGCGTCGGTGAGCCGGCGCACCGCGGTGGCGGCGTCCCGGGCGGGCAGGCCGGTGCGGGCCACCACGGCGGGCACGTCCCGGGCGCCGAGCACGATCGCGGCGAACACGACACGGCGACGCTCGTCGGCGAGCGCCCCCGCCAGAGCTTGTGCGGTCATGGCCGGCAGCCTGCCAGCGGCACGGCCGGACAGCGAGGCGTTTTCCCGGCCGCGTCGCCGGCAGGCTGCGGACGGGACGTGGTTTCCGGCCGCCGCACGCCGACGACGGGGCGCGGCGGTCAGGCCGCGACGGCGCCGGCGAAGTCGACGTCGGCGGTGTCGACCGTGCCGGCGGTGCGGCCCGGGGCGCTCTGAAAGCCCCAGTAGAGGTTGGTGTGCGTGATGACCTGCGCCGGCGGAGGCGCGCCGTAGCCGGACAGGTCCTCGGTGGTGTGCGCGTCGGCGACCAGGACGGCGTCGTAGCCGCGGGTGAACCCGCCGTGCAACGTCGAGCGGACGCAGGCGTCGGTCTGCGCGCCGGTCACGATCAGCCGCCCCACCCGGGCTCCGGCGAGCACCCGTTCCAGGTCGGTGTCCTCGAACGAGTCGCCGTATGCCTTGTGCACCAGCGGCTCGTCGTCGCGGCGCGTCAACTCCGGCACGATCTGCCAGGGCTCGCTGCCGGCGGGCAGGTCGTCGGCGTGGTGCTGCACCCACACGACCGGGACGCCGGCGGCGCGGGCGCGCTCGACCAGGGCGGCGATGTTGGCGATCACCCGGTCGCGGTCGTGGGCGTCGCCCACCACGCCGTTCTGCACGTCGATGACGAGCAGGGCGGTGTGCGGGCGGTCGGCGATCGTGGTCATGGCGGGACTCCTTCGGCGGCTGTCGTCGCCCGGAACCTAACCGCGCCCCCCGACACTTCCGGGCCGGCTCAGAGGCGGTGCCCGGTGGTGGCGTCCACGTGCCCGGGCACCGCGTCGTGCCGGTCGCCGACGCTGGACGTGCCGGACGGCTCGAACATCAGGATCGACGCGCCGTCGGGCGCGTAGGGCCGGTGCGGCACCCCGCGCGGCACCACGAACACCGCGCCGCGCGGCAGCGTCACCTCGCGCTGCCCGCCGTCGGTGCCGTCGCGCAGCGCGATGCGCAGCTCCCCGTCGAGCACCAGGAAGAACTCGTCGGTGTGGTCGTGGCTGTGCCAGACGTGCTCGCCGGCCACCTTGGCGATCCGCACGTCGTAGTCGTTGACCGTGGTGACGATCCGGGGACTCCACAGCTGGTCGAAACGCGCCAGGGCGGCGGCCAGCTCGATCGGTTCAGCGCTCATCAGGCCATCCTCGCGCACCGTGGACGGTCCCAGGAACCGGTGCATGACGTGCAGGCCGACCAGCCCCGCGCGCGGATGGGCGAAAGCCTGCGGCACGGTGCCGACCACCGTGAAGCCCAGCCGCCGGTAGAGCGCCACCGCCGCGACGTTCGTCTCCACCACGGCGTTGAACTGCATGGCGGCGAAGTCCTGCCGACGCGCCCACGCCAGCGCGTCCTCGCACAGCGCGCGTCCGACGCCCCGGCCGCGGGCGGCGGCGGCGACCATGAAGCTCGCCGTCGCCACGTGCGAGCCCGGCCCGGGCTTGTTGGCACCCATCTTCGCGGTGCCGAGCACCGCGCCGTCGTGGTCCACCGCCACCGAGGTACGCCCCGGCGGCCGTTCCAGCCACACCTCGCGCGCCACCTCGGCCGGCCAGGCCGGGTCGTAGACGAACGTGTCGGCGGCGGTGACGACGTCCCGGACGATCGGCCAGACGGACCGCCAGTCGGCGTCGGTGCAGTCACGGATGCGCATCGCCGGCACGGTAGCGTCGGCCGGAACCGTCCCGCCACCGCATTGCGGGGCAGCGCAGCCTCCTCACCCGGGCCGTCGTCGGTAGATGGCCGAATCCCCGCCGACGGCGGCGGATCCCGTGCCGCCTCCTGATCACCAGCCCGGCCCGTCGGGCCATACTTGTCGCCATGCTCTGGGGTGTCAGCGGGTCGCTCTTCCTCCTCGACTACCTGGGTGCGGTGGTCGTGGCCGTCGCGGTCGCCGTGGCGGTGCGGGAGCTGACCGGACGCCGGGCCCGCGGCGCGACGCCCGACCGGGTCGAACTGGCGTACCTCACCGATCGGGCGCTGCTGGCCTGTCAGGTCGGCGTGGCCGCGCTGCGCCGCGCCGGTGGGGTGACCGTCGGTGAACTCGCCACCCTGCGGGCCGAGGGCCCGCCGCCGCCCCGCGCGCCCGGGCTGGTCCGCGCCCTGCACACCGCGCTGCGCCGCCCGCAGACCTGGGCCGCGGTCCTCGCCGACCCGGACGTCGGCCGGGCGCTGCGCCGCAGCGTCGCCCGGCTGGCCCGCGACGGCTGGCTGCTCACCCCCGGGCAACGGCGGCGGGTGGCCCTGGGCACCCTGCCCCTGTTCGCGGTCGCCGCCGTCGGCGTGACCCGGCTCGTGGAGAGCGCGGTCGAGGGGCGCACCGCCGGTGGCCCGGCGTCCGTCGTCGGGTTGCTCCTGTGCTGCCTGGCCACCGCGCTGGGCGGCTGGTGGCTGACCGAGGTGCCCGAGACCGGCGCCGCCGCCCGCCGGCTGCTGCGCCGGCTGCGCCGCGAGCACGCCGACCTCGATCCGGAGCGCCGCCCCGTCTGGCAGGGGCGCGACACCGACGCGTTGCTGACCGCCATGGCGTTGTTCGGCCCCCGGCCGCTGCTCGCCGTCGACCCGGCCTTCGCCGTGCAGGTCGGCGTCGACCCGGAGCGCGACCGCCCGCGCCCCGAGCGCCGGCCCGCGCGCCGCTGACGGCCCCCGGGTCCCCTCAGCCGCGCCGGCCGACCGCCCCCGGTGGTACGACGCCCTGGTGCCAGCGCGGCGAGCGACGCGGGCCGCCGGAACGCCGGGACATCGACCGGATCAGCCCGGCGTGCACCCGCTGCTCGTCGCGTTCGGTCAGGCCGAGCTGGTTGTGCAGCAGGTGCACCATGCCGAACGCCGCGGCGCCGTCGTAGCCGGGCGCGTGCCGGTGCGTGTCCAGCAGTCGTGACCAGCAGGTGAGCGGGTGCCGCTCGGTGGCCAGCGCGGCGGTGATCCGCCGCCACCGGGCCGGGGACACCACCGTGACGTCCCGCGCGCCGGTCACGACGGGCGCGTCGGCGACCCGCAGCGCGGGACAGGTGCGCACCGCCGCCACCATGGTCAGGTCGACGGCGGCGCCGAGCCGGGCCGGCCGGTCCGGTGTCATCCCGATCAGCTCCACCGCCACGTCGACCAGCCGGAGATCGGGCGTCGGCGGCCCGGCGAGCTGGGGAAGACGCATCGGCCCTTGCGCGCCGACCGCCGCGCAGAGGCCGGCCAACCGCGCCGCCAGCAGCCCGGGCGTGCCACCGAGCAGGTGGACGTCGACGACCCGCGGCGACTGGCGGGTGAACGACCAGCCGGACAACTCTCCGACGGCCTGCAACTCGCGCAGCAGCGGGCCGATCCCCCGCGTCACGAACGCGTCGGCCACCGCGGCGCGCGGGGGCAGCAGGCATCGGAACACAAGCCACCGATCAGGCGTTCCCCTCTCGACCTCGATCTCCGGTGGACTGTCCAGACAGGATGGACCATGCATCGTCATGAACCGTTCCCCCAACGTAGGCGTCGCACCCGCCGCAGTCGACGGTAAGCGAAGCCCACCGATGCGACAGTAGGGAAAACCCGACAGTGGGGTGAACTAAACGCGAGCGCGGCGGCGCGCTGAGTGGCCCCGACCGGAAACCTGACGTGGTCGGCTGACCACCGGCGATTCCTCTTCCAAGACGGCCAGATCGAGCCACTCTCGCGATCGTCACAGTTGTTTCACGCTCGTAGAGTGACAGCGGGCGCTCGACCCGACGACGGCACCGCGCAGCCGGGCGGGCGATCCACAAGGGGCGAGACTGGGGGCGGCTGATGCTCGACCGGACCATGTCACCTGGCGTCGCCCGACCTCGTCGCGTCGAAGCGCGTCGGCCAGCGGTGCGCCGGTGACCGGCGTCGAGCCGGCGTCGTCCGGCGGACCTCTGGAGCCGCTGATCGGTCGTAACTGCGCGCTCGACCTGTTCGACCGGGCGCTGTGCGCGGCGCGTGCCGGGCAGCCGTCGATGCTGGAGTTCGTCGCCGACCCGGGCTGCGGGAAGACCCGCCTGCTGCGGGAACTGGCCGTCCGGGCCGGGCAGGCCGCCGTGCCGGCGTTCGCCGCGGCCGGCCGCGACAGCGAGCGGGCAGGCGCACTGCTCACCGCGCTGGTGGAGCCGACCGCCGCGCCGGCCGGGCACCTGCCGGGTCCGGTCGCCGGCGCGGTGGTGGTGCTCCTGGACGACCTGCACCTGGCACCGCCGGCGGTCGCGGCGCTGCTCGCCCGGCTCGCGCAGGCCCCGCCGGCCGGGCTGCTGCTGGTCGTCACGTACCGGCCGCGACAGATGGCCGGCTGGGCGACGGCCGCGCTCGGCGGCGTCGTGCAACTCAACCGCCGCACGTTCCCCCTGTCGCCGCTGGACCCGGCCGGCGTCGCCGCGCTGCTCGGGCTGCCGGACGGTCGTGCCGGGCAACGCGTGCACCGCCTCTCCGGCGGGGTACCCCGCTATGTGCTGGCCTACCGACCCGAGGCGTTGGACGGCGCGGTGGCCGCGCAGCGGGGCCTGCCCGACGAGTTGCCGTTCGAGGTCACCGCCGCGGTCCAGCTCGACGTGGACGCGCTCGAGGCCGACCAGCGGCACATGCTGGAGGCGGTCTCGGTGTGCGCGGAGGGGTTCGAGCCGACGCTCGCGGGCGCGCTCGCCCGTCGGGACCCCGCCGCCACCAGTGACCTCTTGGACGGGTTGGTCGCCGCCGATCTGCTGCGCACCGACCCGGCGCTCGAACCGACCCTGCGGTTCCGGCACGAGGTCGACCGGGCGGTGGTCTACCGCTCGCTGTCCCCCGGCCGGCGGCGCGCCCTGCACGCCGTCGCCGCCGGCATCCTGCGCGACCTCGGCCACCCGGTGACGCGCTACGCCGAGCACCTGTGCGCCGGCGGGCAGTGCGCCGATCCGGCGGCCGCCGACGCGCTGATCGAGGCGGCGGAGAGCGCGCGGACGCCACGGCTGGACGCGATCCGGTGGCTGACCGGCGTACGCCGGCTGCTGCCCGACGCCGGGCCGAGCGACAGGCGCCGGATCCGCCTGGACTTCGCCACCGCGGACGCGCTGGTCGGCGCGGGTCGGCTGCGGCAGGCCCGCACGCTGTTGCAGGATCTGAGCCGCCGGGAGTTACCGGAGGAGGACCAGCAGGTGCGGGCGCTCGTCGCGCGAGCCCGCGTCGAACGCCTGCTGGGGCGGCCGTTCGACGCGTACGCCCTGCTGCTGCCGCGCCTCGACGCGCCGGCCGGGACGCGCGCGCGGTTCGACCTGACCGTGGAGGCCGCGGTGGCGGGCGCGTTGTGCGGCGCGGCCGGCGCCGGCCAGCACGCGTGCGACCTGGGCCGGCTCGCCGACCAACTCGACGAGCCCGGGTGCCGGACGACGGCCGCGGTGGTCCGCTGCTTCGTCGCGGCGCACGTCGATTGCGGCTTCCCGGCCGAGGAGGCGCTGGGCCGAGCGTCGTCCGAGGTGGACGCGCTCGCCGACGACGAACTCGCCCGGCACCCCGACCTGCTGGCGTTGCTCGCCTGGGCCGAGCACCTGCTGGAGCGGGACCGGTCCGCCTTGCACCACCTCGACCGGGCGTTGGAGATCTGCTGCCGCGCCGGCCTGGTCGCGCTGACCCCGTGGCTGCTGGTCGGCCGCTGCGCGGTGACGTGTCGGCTGGGCAGCCTCGACCGCGCGTTGAGCGAGGGCGAGGACGCCGAGGAGGTGGCCGTGGCGATGGGGGTGGAACCGCTCGTGGGGATGGCCCGGGCGCACCGCGCCATCGCGGTGGCCTGGCGTCGGGGCCCCGCCGCGGCCCGCCAGCTCGCCGAGACCGCCGTCCTGGACGCCGCCACCCGACGGCCCAACTGGTACGACGGGGTGAGCCAGCGGGTGGCCGTGCGGCTGCGGTTCCTGGCCGGTGACCGGGTCGGCGCGGCGCCGGCGTTGCTGCGCGCCTGCGGCGGCGCCGAACTCGACCAGGTGGAGGCGTCCGGCCGGGCCTGCTGGGCCTCGTCGCTGGCCGAGATGACCCACCGTTCCGGCCGGCGCGACGAGGCGCTGCACTGGCTGGCGGTGGCCGGGCGGCACGCGCAGCGGCTGCGGCTGCGCGGGCAGAGCGCCATGGTGCGGATCAGCCGGGCCCGGCTGACCCTCGACGCCGATCCGCGGGGCGCGGCGGAGCTGGCCGGCGCCGCCGCCGACAGCTTCGCCGACATCGGCTGGCGGATGGACGAGGCATCGGCCCGGCTGGTCCGGGCGCGGGCACTGTGCGACCTACGGGAGTGGACGGCGGCCGAGGTGGAGTTGGCCGAGGCGCGTCGGATCGCGGACCTGGTCGGCTCGCCGCCGCTGCGGCGGGCGGTGGCCGGCGTACAGAGCCGGGCGGCCGGCGCGGCGGGGCGACGCCCCGACAGCGCGGCCCGGGGCGAGCTGACGCTGACGCGGCGGGAGTGGGACATCGCCCGCCTGGTCGCGGCGGGAGCGAGCAACGCCGAGGCCGCGGAGCAGGTGTACGTCACGGTGAAGACGGTGGAGGCCCACCTGACCCGGATCTTCCGCAAGACCGGGGTGTCCTCCCGGGCGGCATTGGCGGCGCTGCTGGCCACCGGCGCTGTCAACTATCGGGGCCCCGCCTAGCACCCCTGTTCACGCGGGTGAACCGAAGAGAGATGAAGGATAGGCGACCGCAGGATGGTGTCGGACATCTAGGCTCCTGTCATACTGAGATCCGATATCTTGTCTCCCACCCTCCAGCACCCCCCGTTCAAGCAGATCGGACGGCCTCGCTGCCCCACCGGACATGCGCAGGAAGGCATCGCCGTGAGCCAATACATCATCACCATCGTCCCGGTGGAGGACGACGGCGAGGAGATCACCGGTCCGGTGGCCCAGACCGTCGTGCGTCTGGACACCGGTGACGGCCACCCGGTCGTCCGGGAGCTCACCGTCCGCGCTCCGCAGAGCGCCGGCCTGACCGGCGAGCTGCCGTACGTCGACTTCGACGCCCTGCTGCGCGCCTTCGTCCCGCCGCAGGACCGCGAGCGCGGCCGGAACACCGGGCCCGGTGACCGCCCGGAGCAGGGCGTCGGCCCGGTCCCCGCGGCCACCGCCGTCACCCCGGCCGCGGTCCCGCCGCCGGCGCCGCCGCGCCCCGCGCGCCGGCCGGTCGAGCCGGAACGCCTCAGCCGGCTCAAGAGCGGGCGGGCCTACCGGCGTGCCCCCGACCCGGCCGACCTCGAGGCGGTCTACGAGCAGGTCGGCACCATCAGCCGGGTGGCCGAACACTTCGACGTGCCGGTGCACACCGCGCAGGGCTGGATCAGCCGGTTGCGACGCAAGCACGGCACCGAGGTCGGCGCGGGCTGACCGGCCCGCTCCGAGCGCGGCCCGACCGGGCCGGCCTAGACCGGCTGCGTCGCCCCGGCCAATGCCTCGGCGACCGCCGGAGTCGCGCCGTCGAGCCACCGACCGATGCCCACCTCGGCGGTGTCGAGTTCCCGTTCGAGCACGCACAGCCCGGGCGTCGGCACCTGGGCGCCCACCTCGGCCAGCAGCGCGCCCAGGTGGGTGTCGACGACGTGGCGGTGCCCGGCGCGAGCCGCGGTCATCAACGGCACCGCCACCACGCCGCCCAGCGCGCCGCGGGGAAGCACGTCGACGAAGAGCTTCAGCAGGCCGCTGTACGCAGCCTTGAAGGTGGGGCTGGCGACCAGCAGCAGGCCGGGACGGCGGACGGACTCCAGCACCTCGTCCAGCGCGTCCGGGCGGCTGCCCTGACCGACCAGCTCCGCGGTCAGCTCGGACAGGTCGATCACGCGGGGCGGCCCGACCGGGGTGGCACCGGCGGCCAGCCGCTCGTGCAGCGCGGCCGCGGTGCTCAGCGCGACCGTCCGGGTCCGGGAGTGCGGCTTCGGGTTGCCGATCACCACGGTCATCGGCAGGCGTCGCGCCGGGGCCGCCATCACCGCGCCACCAGCTCGGGCGCCCGGTCGGCGGCGGCGAGCAGACCGTCGTGCCGCAGCAACGGCAGCACCCCCTCGCCGACCCAGTACGCCTCCTCCAGGTGCGGCTGTCCGGAGAGGATCAGATGGTCCACGCCGGCGGCGTGGTACTCGGCGATCCGCTCGGCGACCTCCTCGTGGCTGCCCACCAGCGCCGCGCCGGCGCCGGGTCGGACCAGTGAGTAGCCGGCCCAGACGTTCGGGTACACCTCCATCCGCGCGTTGCCGCCGGCGTGCAGCGCCGCGGCCCGCCGCTGCCCCTCCGACTCGGTACGCGAGAACCGCTTGCGCGCCGCGTCGATGCGCGCCTGGTCCACGCCGGCGAGCAGCCGCTCCGCCTCGGCCCAGGCATCCCGGGCGGTGTCCCGGCTGATCACGTGCAGCCGGCTGCCGGTGCGCAGCGTCCGCCCCTCCTCCGCCGCCCGGTCACGGGCCCGGTGCAGCAGCTCGCCGAGGAGGGCGGGAGTCTCACCCCAGGCGAGGTAGACGTCCGCGTGCCGGGCCGCCGCCTGTTGCGCCGCGGGTGACGAGCCGCCGAGGAACACCGTCGGCGCGGTCTCCGGCGGCCGGGCCAGCAGCGCCCCACGCACCCGGTAGTGCTCGCCGGTGTGGTCGACCGGCCGGCCGGACCAGAGCCGGTTGAGGATGGCCAGGAACTCCTCGGCCCGGGCGTAGCGGTCGTCGTGGTCGAGCCAGTCGCCGTAGCGGTGCTGTTCGTCCGGGTCGCTGCCGGCGACGATGTTGAGCAGCACCCGACCGCCGGTGATCCGGTGCAGGGTCGCGGCCATCTGGGCGACCAGGGTGGGCGAGACCAGCCCCGGGCGCAACGCGATCATGAACTTGAGCCGTTCGGTCTGCGCCGCCAGCGCGGACGCCACGATCCACGGGTCCTCGCAGAACAGCCCGGCCGGGGTGAGCACGCTGGCGAAGCCGAGCCGGTCGGCGGCCTGCGCGACCTGGGCGAGGTAGCCGATGTCCGGCGCGCGGCGGGTGATCCGGGCCGGTCGGTCGCCGCCCCGCGTCGGCTCGGCCAGGTCCCGGCCGTCGCCGTGCGAGGGCAGGAACCAGTGCAGGTCCAGTGGCATCGGGTCACTCCCCTCTCGGCGCGGTGTCGAAGCGCGCGGGCATCGCGGTGATGGCGTTCATGAAGTTGGTCCGCATCCGGCGGACCGGTCCGGTCAGCCGCAGGCCGGCCAGGTGCGGGCGGACCGCGGTGAGGAAGGCCGCCATCTCCAGCCGGGCCAGGTGCGCGCCGAGGCAGAAGTGCGGTCCGATGCCGAACGCCAGATGCGGGTTCGGGTCACGGCCGAGGTCCAGCCGGTCCGGGTCGGTGAACGCCCCCGGGTCGCGGTTGGCCGAGCTGTAGTAGACGACGACCTTGTCGCCGGCGACGATCCGGGCGCCGTCGAGCACGGTGTCGCGGGTGGCGGTCCGCCGAAACTGCATGATCGGGGTGACCCAGCGCAGCAGCTCCTCCACCGCCGCCCCGGTCAGGTCCGGCTCGGCGATCAGGCGGTCGCGCTGCTCCGGGTGCTCCGCCAGGGCCTGCACGCCGCCGGAGATCAGGTGCCGGGTGGTCTCGTTACCGGCGATGACCAGCAGCAGCCAGAGCTGGCACAGCTGTGCGTCGGTCAGCCCCCGACCGTCGGACTCGGCGTGCACCAGCAGGCTCATCAGGTCATCGGTCGGGTGGGCCCGCCGCTGCTCGGCGAGCTGCCGGACGTAGGCGAAGGCGGCGGCGAAGGTGTCCCGGTAGCGCGGGACGCTGCCGCCGCCGTGCTCCGGGTCGTCGAAGCCGACCAGGTTGTTGCTCCACTCGAACAGCAGCTTACGGTCGGCGGCCGGCATGCCCAGCAGGTCGGTGAGGACCAGCAGCGGCAGCTCGGCCGCCAGGTCGGCCACCACGTCGACGTCCCCGGCGGCCACCGCCCGGGACACCACCTCCTCGGCGTGCCGGGTGACCAGCTCGCGCAGGCGCCCCACGGCGCGCGGGGTGAAGGCGCCGGCCACCAGCCGGCGTACCCAGGTGTGCTCGGGAGCGTCCATGTTGATCAGAAGTTGCCGGTTGCGCTCCAGGTCGGCAGGGGTGCGCGGGTCGGTGAGGAAGGCGCCGCCGGCGGCCGAGGAGAACAGCGCCGGGTCCCGCGAGACCGCCGACACGGCGGCGTACCGGGTGACCGCCCAGAAGCCCCGTCCCCGGGAGGTCGTCTCGCCGTCCTGGTCGGTGCGGGTCAGCGCGACCTCGTCGACCCAGGCGACGGGCGCATCCCGACGTCGTCGGGCGAACTCGGCGTGCGGCACCCCGGCGAGGTAGGTGCGCGGGTCGGCGAGCAGGTCCGGCGGGGCCGGCGCGTGCCGGTGCCGGTCGCGCAGCGCCGCGCGGGGCACCTTGCCGGTGGGCTCCCGGGGGATCCGGTCGACCAGCTCGTAGGAACGCGGCACCTTGAAGCCGGCCAACCCGGCCCGGCAGTGCGCGTCCAGGACCGCTTCGACACCCTCGGCCGGCCACCCGGGGTCGAGCTGCACCAGCGCCCGGACCTGTTCGCCGAACTCGGCGTCCGGCACGCCGACGACCACCCCGTCGGCCACCGCCGGATGGGTCAGCAGGACCGCCTCCACCTCCGCCGGATACACGTTGACCCCGCCGGTGACGATCAGTTCCGCCGAGCGCCCGGTCAGGTAGAGGTAGCCGTCGTCGTCGAGGTGGCCGAGGTCGCCGAGGGTGAACGTGTGCGGGGCGACGTGCGCCTGCTCGGTCTGCGCCGGGGCGTTGTGGTAGTGGAAACCACGGCCCGGGGGACGGCGGACGGCGACCCGGCCCTCGCGCCCGGCGGGGACCGGGCGGCCCGCGTCGTCGACCACCAGGACCTCGGTCGGCGGCGCCGGCCGACCCACCGTGCCGGGCCGGGCCAGCCAGGTGTGCGAGTCGGCGAGGGTGACGATGCCGGCCTCGGTGGCGGCGTAGTACTCGACGAACACCGGGCCCCACCAGTCGATCATCGCGCGCTTGGTCTCCGGTGGGCACGGGCCGCCGCCGTGCCAGATGCGAGCGAGGCCGGCGCCGGAGAACCCGGCCCGGGTGGCGTCGTCGACCCGCAGCAGGCGGATGAACTGCGTCGGCACCAGGTGACTGATGGTGATCTTCTCGTCGTCGATCACGCGCAGCACGTCGACCGGGTCGAACCGCCGACGCATCACCAGGGCGCAACCCCGCAGCAGCGGGAACTGGGCGAAGAACAGCTGGGCCGAGTGGTACCAGGGGCCCACCAGCAGGGCCCGTCCGCTGGTCGGGATGCCGAGCCCGGCGCCGAGCGCGGCCGTGGTGGCGGCCACCCGCCCGATCGGCGCGCCGACCGTGAGCAGCGGGTTGACCACGCCCTTGGGGCGGCCGCTGGTGCCCGAGGTGTAGAGCAGGACGCCGCCGGAGACCGTCGGGGCCGCGTCCCCGACGGGCAGCTCGGCGACCGGGGTGAAGCCGTCCCCGCCGTCCACGGTGACCAGGACGCCGGGCGCGTCCGGCACCCGGTCCACGGCGGACCGCACGGTCGGGGCGTACGCCGCCTCGGTGAGCACCGCGCGGGCACCGGAGTCGGCCAGGATGTGTGCGATCTCCGGCGCGGTCAGGTGCCAGTTGACCGGCACCGCGACCAGCCCGGTGTGCACGCAGGCGAGCAGCGCCTCGAAGGTCTCGTGCCGGTTGCCGAGCACGAACGCCACCCGGTCGCCGACGGTGAGGCCGGCGCCGCGCAGCACCCCGATCCACCTGTCGACCGCGCGGTCCAGCTCCGCCCACGTGCGGGTGCCGTCCTCGTCGACCAGCGCGGTGTCGCCACCGGCGTCGCGCACCATGTTCTCCAGCAGCTCGGCCATCCGGACCTCCTGTCTGTGCGTGTGGTTCAGGCCGTCAGGTCCGGGCTGACCGCCAGGACGTGCTCGGCCACCGGCCGGAAGTTGAGCCGGGCGATCCCGGGGGTGCCGATGTCCGCGCGCGCCGCCCGGGCCGCCTCGTCGGGGATCAGGACCAGCTCGCCCGCGGCCTGGGCGAGCAGCTGCACCTGGCAGCAGCGGTCCATGGCGAGGAACCACCAGGCCGCTTCGGCGACCGAGCCACCGACCGTGAGCAGGCCGTGGTTGCGCAGCACGACCGCCTTGCCGGCGCCCAGCGTCGCGGCGATCCGGTCGCCCTCCGCGCCGTCGAGCACCACCCCGCCGTACTCGTCGTGGACCTCGTGGTCCTCGAAGAACGCGCAGGCGTCCTGGGTGATCGGCGCGAGCGACCGGCCCAGCGCGGAGAACGCCCGGCCGTGGATCGAGTGGGTGTGCGCGGCGGCCGCCACGTCCGGCCGGGCCTTGTGGATCGCGGAGTGGATGGCGTACCCGGCGGGGTTGACCCGGCCCGTGCCGTCGACCACCTCGCCGGCGTGGTCGACCCGCAGCAGGTCGTCGTCGCGGACGTGGCCGAAGTGCCGGCCGAACGGGTTGATCCAGAAGGTGTCCGGCTCGATCGGGTCCCGGGCGGTCACGTGCCCGCCGGCGCCCTCGTCGAAGCCGGCCAGCGCGAACGCGCGCACGGTCAGCACCAGCTGCCGACGCCGGTGGGCCCGTTCCTGCTCGGGGGTGCGTCGCTCAGCCACAGCCGCCTCCGGTGTCGGTGTCGTAGCCGCCGGCGCCGGCCGGCACGGGCTCCGCCGGGCGGGCCGGGACGCCGGAACGGTCGGCGTAGGCGGCGAGGAAGTCGTCGACCCGGTCGTAACCCCAGAACCGGTGCGGGCCGATGCGCAGATAGGGGATGCCGAAGATGTCGTCGTCGTAGGCGCGCATCAGGCAGTCCACGCCGGCGGCCCGCACCCCGTCGTCGTCGACGGCGCCGAGCACCACCGCCGGGTCGACGCCGGCCCGCTCGGCGACCCCGGCGAGGACCTCGGGCGTGCAGACGTCCTCGCCGCGGTGCCAGCGCGCCGCGATCACCTCCCGGTAGAACGCCTCCCCCGCTCCCCGTTCCCGGGCCGCGAGGAAGCCCAGGTGCGGCAGCTCCCACCACGGGTCGACGTCGATCGGCCAGCGCATCGGCAGATCCAGCCGCCGGGCCAGGCGCTTGGCGTCCTGCAGCAGGTAGAGGTGCTTCGGCTTGCTCATCTGCACGTAGTGGAACGCGCCGCCGGCCGCGGTCAGCGCCGCCTCGGTCCGCGAGTCCGGGTCCCAGTAGGGGATGAACTCCAGCGCCTCCTGCGGGCGGTGCAGCGCCCGGGTCAGCCGCTCCACCGCCAGCCAGCTGTACGGGCTGCGGAAGGAGAAGTACAACCGGGGCGGCCGGGGCGCCATCACCGGCAACCCGCGGTCAGCGCGGCCACGGTCTCCGGGTCGAGGGTGGCCAGGCTACCCGCGTCCGGCCCCCGGCTGGCCGCGTAGCCGTGCAGGATGGTGGCGGAGGCCACCTGCGTCAACCGGCCGTCGCGCAGCACGTGACAGGTCATCCGGGCGTCGTAGGTGACGTCCTTGAGCACGTCGGTGACGGTGAAGGTGACCCACATCGGCTCCTCGACACGCGCGTCGCCGACCACCTCGACACGAGCCCGGGAGACCACCGGGATCCAGCCCCGCTCGCGCAGCATCCGCCCGACCGACAGGCCCCGGTCGGCGAGGTAGCGGTCCACCACCTCCTCCAGCAGCCGGACGTAGCCGGCGTGCTGCATGCGCTGTGAGTACTGGCAGTAGAAGTAGGGCACCCGCCAGGCCCACACGAAGCCCGCGCCGGCGGCGCGCAGGGTGGCGGCCGGGTCGGCGCCGGCGGCCGGGCCGGGCTCCCCGGCGCCCGGCTCCTCGAGCAGGCCGGCCAGGTCCGCCGGCAGCGGCGCCGAGGCCGGCGCGTCCGGCTCGCGGACCAGCGCGACCCGGACCCGGGCCCGGCAGGCGGTGACCGGCTCGGCCCCGGCCGCGCCGCCCACGCGGGTGACGCGCACCGCGAACCGGCCGGCCGCGCCCGGGGTGGCGGTCACGCTCACCTCGTCGTCGACCTCCAGGACGGCCGGCAGCAGCAGCGAGCACTCCCGCACCGACAGCCCCACGCCGTGCTCCAGGTAGAGCCGGCCCGGGCCGTGGTCGCGCTCGCGGAACCACTGCAGGACACCCTGCTCCACCAGGTACGCGAAGTGCTTGAACCCGATCCAGGTGCGGATGTTGGCGCCCTCGAACCCGGGCCGGGCGGGCAGGGTCACGGGCTCGTGCTGGACCGCCGTGGTCACGGCGTACCTCCTCGGATCGCGGGGTCGGGGCACACCTGCTCGGCGAAGACCGCGAGGTGCCGGGCCACCTCGGCCGTGCGGTCGAGGTGGCAGAAGTGGTGGAACTCCGGCTCGACGACGACCTCGGCGTCGGGCAGCCGGGCCCGCAGGGCGCTCGCGCGGGGGCCGTCGAGGCTGGGGTCCCGCCCGCCGGTGAGCACCTTGGTCGGCACGGTCACCGTGTGCAGCGGCAGGAGCGCCGTCGCGGTGAAGTGGTCGAACAGCGCGGTGAACCCGACCGGGCCGATCCGGTCCACCATGATGTCGCGCATCGACGCCAGCGTGGCCGCGTCCAGCGTGGCCAGCCGGGGGCCGAGCCGGTTGCGCAGTCCCTCGTCGATGATCCGGACGAAGTTGGCCTGGGCCCGCTCGTGCACCGCCCAGGTGATCGGCAGGTCCGGCGGGCAGTAGAAGGGTGCGATGAGCATCGCGCCGCGCGGCGTCACCGCCGTCTCGGTGGCCAGCATCTCCAGCACCGCGTTGGCGCCGAGCGAGTGGCCGACCACGATGTCGGGCGGCGCGGCCATGGCCTCGACCGTCGCGGCGAGCCAGGTTCCGGGGGTGCCCTGCCGCCGCCAGTGGTGGTCGGTGCCGGCCTTCCACGGCAGCTCGGCGGCGAGCAACCGCCAGGTGTCCGGCAGCCGCGCCGCGAGGTGCCGCCAACTCTGCCAGGAGTCGGACATGCCGTGCACCAGCAGCACCGTCGGCGCCCCGGAGTCGGGTCCCGCGACCGGGTGCACGGGCGCGGCGGGCACGGTCCGGGTCATCGCGGCACCGCCCGCACCGTCAGCTCGCGGACACCGTCGACCGGGTCGCCGCAGCGCACGGTGACGGCGGGCACGCCGGCGGCCAGCCGGACGGCGAGCGCGGTGTGCACGATCCCGGCGGCGCCGTAGTGGTCGCCGTCCAGCCGCGCCTCGTCGACCAGGGGGCCGGTGTCGGATGCGCCGTCGCGCACCGGCCCGAGCAGCGCCAGCGGCCGCTCCGGCGTCCCGGCGGGGTCGAGCGACGCCGGTGGCTCCCCCGGCGCGCCGCCCGGGTGGCGTGGCGCCACCGGCCGCTGCGGGATCGCGGCCGGGCCGAGCAGGAGGCAGGCGGCGCCGGCGCGCAACGGCCGGCCGGGCGTGGCGCCGCGCCGGGCGGCGTGCAGGGCCCGGGCCTGCGGGTCGTCCGGTTCGGTGCCGACCACCACCACCCGTTCGGCGCGGCCGGTGCGCAGCAGCAGGCCGGCGAGCCAGATCGCGTCCAGGCCCGAGGTGGCCCCGGAGCAGACGGTGAGGTTGGGTCCGCCGAACCGGAACCAGATCGCGATCGCCCCGGCCACGACGTTGCTGGACGCGTTCGGGGCCTCCAGCGGCCCGACCTCCCGCGGCCCGCCGTCGCGCAGCCGTCCGGCGATGTCGCCCACCGTGGCGACGTTGCCCAGGTTGGAGCTGACCACCACGGCGGTACCCGGGTCGGCCGGCCCGGTGCGCCGGGGCGCCTTCGGCGGCAGTCCCAGCGCCAGGTGCACGGCGCACAGCGCGAGCCGGGTCGCGGGCTCCTTGGCCAGCAGGCCCTTGCGGCCGAGCAGCTCGGCGGCCCGCTCCGCCGGCCAGCCCGGCGCCTCGGCGGCGATGCCGGGTTCCGCGCCGGCACGCGCGCCGAGGCCCGGTCCGGGCGCGTGCGGGCCGGTAGCGGCGAGTAAGCCGGGCACGTCGGTCCCCGGCAGGTTCAGCGCCGCGCCCAGCACCGCGGCCATCGGCGGGACGTCGTTCGTCGGCGGGGCCGGTGGACGCGCCGCACCCGTGTGGACGGTCGTCACGACGCCTCCAGGAGGGTGACCGCGTTGAGGCCGCCGAAGCCGAAGGCGTCGACCTGGGCGACGCGCGGCGCCGCCGTGACCGCGCGGTCACGGACGAGTCGCAGCCCCGCCGCCTCCGGCGTGGGCCGACTCAGCCCCACCATCGGCGGGACCCGCCCGGTGCGCAGCGCCTCGATCGCGACGGCGACGCCGAGCAGCGCCGACCCGCCCGAGGTGTGCCCCACCGCGCCCTTGAGCGCGGTCACCAGCGGTCCGGGCTGGCAGCCGGCGAAGACCTCGGCGATCACCCCGGCCTCGGTCTCGTCGTTGAGCGCGGTGCCGGTGCCGTGCGCCACCACCAGGTCGACCTGCCCGGGTCGGCGGCCGGCCCGGCGGTGGGCGTCGCGCACGGCGCGCAGGATGCCGTCGCGGTCGGGGGCCGTCTCGTGCCCGGCGTCGCAGGACAGCCCGGTGCCCAGCAGGCGGGCCAGGCCCGTGCCCGGCCGGTCCGCCTCGACGACCAGCACGACCGCGCCGTCGCCGAGCAGCACCCCGGTGCGATCGGCGTCGAACGGCCGCACCCGGCCGGTCGGTCGGGCGGCCACCCGACCGATCATGGCCAGCATCGACGCGCTGCTGCCGTCGGTGCCGCCGACCAGCACCGCGTCCGCCTCGCCGGTCTCCACCAGGTCCTGAGCCAGCGCGAGGGCGTGCCCGCCGGCGCTGCACGCGTTGGCGAGCGTGACCACCCGGCCCACGCCGGGCGCCGCGCCGGCGACTGCCGGGCCGAAGTGCAGCCGCTCGGCGGGAAAGTCGACCGCGCCGGCCAGCGCGGCGCGTTCCACCTCGGCGGACTCGCGCAGGCCGGTGCCGACCAGGCTGACCACCCGGCGGCGCCGCGGATCCACGCCGGCGGCGGCCAGCGCCTCGGTGACGCAGTCCGCGAGCCACCGGCCGGGGCCGAACGGCCGGTCGTCGGCGATCGGATAGCCGTGCCCCACAGCGACGCGTCGCGGGTCCACCCGCCGCAGCGGGGCGACGCCGCAGTCGCCGCGCAGCAGCGCGTCCCAGGTGGCCGACCCGTCGCCGAAGCAGGTGCGGACCGCGCTAGCGGTGATCGTCGCCGGCACCGGCCCACCCCCTCACCACGGCCGCGGCCACCCCGCCGTCGCGGGAACGGCCGGTCAGCAGCGCCGGGCGTCCGCTCGGCCCGGGCTCCTCGGCGTAGCGGGCCAGCAGCGCGCCGAAGGCCAGGGCGCCGGCGGCGGCCTGGCAGTCGCCGAGCGTCGGGCGCACCGACAGCCGCTCCACCGCGGCCGGCACCCCGCCCGCCAGGCCGTCGGGGTCGTCGCCGGCCAGCGCCCAGACGTCCGAGGCGCGGACGTCGGCCGCGGCCAGCGCCCGGCGGGCGCAGCCCGCCAGCCCGGCGGCGGTGTCGTCGGGCGCGAAGCCGGTGGCCACCGAGAGCACCTCGGCGCGGGCGCCTGCCGCCTCGGCGCGGCGCCGGCGCAGCAGGTAGACGGCGGACGCCTCGCCGGCCGGTCCGGCGTCGGTCAGTCGCGCCGCCCACGCCGTGTTCGGCGTGTACTCCTCCACGCCGCCCACCAGCAGCGCGTCCGCGTAGCCACGCCGGATGGCGTTGAGCGCGTAGCGCAGCGCGTAGAGGAAGGCCAGCGGGCCGCCGGCCACGGTGGCGTTGACGCCGCGCAGGCCGTACCGGATGGCCGCCTGGCCGGCGGCGCAGTTCATCACCGTGTTGGGAAACAGCACCGGGTTGACCAGGTAGGGCTTGTCCTGCACGAGCGTCTCACGGGAAAAGTCCATGGTGGACTTCAGGCTGCCGGTCGTGGTGCCCAGCACCACCCCGACGCGGTGCCGGTTGTCGTCGTCGAGGGTCAGCTCCCCGTCGGTGAGCGCGCGCCCGCAGGCCACCATCGCCAGCGCGGTGGCCCGGTCCAGGAAGCTGGTGCCCTTGCGGCCGAGCAGGCCGCGTACGTCGAACCCGGCGACCGCCGGCGCCTCGGCCTCCGGCAGCGGCTCGGGGAACCGGTCGCGCACGTCGGTGCGGATGGCCGCGCCGGCGCGGATCGCGGCGAGCACGTCGGTGACGGAGCCGCCGGCGGCGGACACGACGCCGCTGCCGGTCACCACGGCGCTCACCGGATCGCTCCGAAGATCGTGATGGCGTTGTTGCCGCCGAAGGCGAACCCGTTGTTCTGCGCCACCCGGACCGTCGCCGGCCGGGCGACGTTCGGCACCGGGTCGATCCACGGCAACTCTGGGTCCGGATTCGCCCAGTTGATCGTCGGCGGCAGGAACCCGTGCCGGATGGCCAGGGTGGTGGCGATCGCACCGAAGCCGCTGGCCGCGCCCATGGTGTGCCCGAGCATCGACTTGATCGAGCTGACCGGCGGCACCCGGTCGCCGAAGACGGCCCGGATCGCCCGCGCCTCGCACAGGTCGTTCGCCGGCGTCCCGGTGCCGTGGGTGCTCACGTAGTCGACGTCCACCGGTTTGATCCCGGCGTTGTCCAGGGCCAGCCGCATGCAGGCCGCGACGCTGTCCTCGTTCGGCGCGACCATGTGGTGGGCGTCGCAGTTCAGGCCGTGGCCGAGCACCTCGGCGTAGATCCGGGCGCCCCGGGCGCGGGCGTGCTCCAGCGTCTCCAGCACCAGCGCCGCGCCGCCCTCACCGGTGAGGATGCCGGAGCGGTCCCGGTCGAACGGGCGGCACTGCCGCTCGGTCAGCGCGCCCAGCCGGAAGAAGCCGGCGTGCGCCCACCGGCACACCGAGTCCGCCCCGCCGGCGACCATCACGTCCGCCTCGCCGGTGTGCAGCAGGTCGTAGGCGTAGCCGATGGCGTAGTTGCTGGCCGAGCAGGCGGTGGTGAGCGTGACCGACTCGCCGGCCAGGCCCAGCTCGGCGCTGACCGCGTAGGCCAGTCGCTCCGCGGGCGCCTGGCGCAGCGCGCCCGCCGACATGCTCGGGTAGCCGCCGGCGACGAGGTCCGCGACGAGCTGCTCCACCACGGTCGACTCGCCGCTGGTGGTGCCGATGACCGCACCCGCGCGCCCCGGGTCGGCCAGCGGCAGCGGCAGTCCCGCGTCGGTAGCGGCCAGCCGGGCGGCCGCCGCGGCCAGCAGCGCCGAACGGCCCCACTCCTCGACCCGCACCCGGCCCAGCACCTCCGCCGGCCGGAAGGCGGGCACCTCGCCCGCGTACCGGTGCGGGAAGCCGGACGCGTCGAAGCTGGTGATGGGCGCGGCGGCGGAGCGGCCCCGGCGCAGCCCGTCGGTGAACTCCTCGACGCCGATGCCGATGCCCGACACCGGGCCGAGGCCGGTGACGACTACCCGGTGCACGCCTCAGTCCTGCCAACCGGCGTACCGCGCCACCACCTCGTGCACGGCCTTGAGGCTGCGCATCTCGTTCAGCTCGGCCTGCGGGATCTCCACCTTGTACGTCTTCTCGATCCGGGCCAGGATCTCGATCGCCCGCAGCGAGTCCGCCTCGTACTCCTCGACGAAGTCGGCCGTGTCGGCGACCTCCTCCGGCTCCATCTCGAGCACCTCGGCGACGATCTCCCGCAGTTGCTCCAGGTGCTGGTCGCGTTCACTCATCGCGGTTCCTCCCTCTCATCTCGCGGCTCGACGATGGCGTCGGCCGTCCGGACGACGGCCATCATCGAGTCGAACTCGGCCACCCGTCGCTCCCCGACCCAACTGGACCCGGAGGCGAACGCGGCGCCGTCGACGACCTGCTCCAGCCGGACCCGGTGGCGGATCACGTCGCCCGGGTGCACCGGCCGCAGCAGGGCGACGTCGCGGGCCGCGGTGAACATCGGCAGCCCCGCCGTGCCGGGCCGTCGGGACAGCAGCCAGAGCACCGCCGCGCCCTGGCCGAACGACTCGATCAGCAGCGACGCCGGATAGGCGTACCGGTCGGCGGGCTGTCCCTCGCTGATCCCCCGGTAGCAGGGCTCGCAGCCGCTCACCGCCTTGACGCCGGTCAGGCTCTCGCCCGGCGTCACGTCCTCGACCCGGTCGAGCAGCAGCATCGGGTGACGGTGCGGCAGCAGGGCGCGCAGCGCGGCGTGCTCCAGCCTCATCGGTCGTCGTCCCCGTCGTCGAGCGGCCAGCGGAACGCCGCCCGCACGGTCGCGGCCCGCACCCCGTCGCCGCGTACGCAACGGGCGGTGACCTCGAAGGACTGGTCCTGGGCGACCGGGCCGACGGACGCCTCGACGGTGAGCGTGTCGCCGGCCAGCAGCGGGGCGAGGAACCGCGCCGAGCGCAGCCGGTGCATCTCCGGCGGCCGGCCGGCGCAGTGGCCGACCGCCGCGCTGACCGCCTGCCGCAGCGTCTCCAGGGTGAACACCCCCGGGTAGACGGTCAGCTCGGGGAAGTGCCCGGTCAGGTAGACGTCGTCCGGGTCGACGGTGGTGCCGGCGCGCAGGGTGATCCCGCCGCGCGGGCCGGCGGCGACCTCGACCCACGCGACGGCCGGCAGCGGCGCGGCCGCCTCGGCGTACGTCTGGGCGGGGGTGCGGTCCGGGGCGAAGGCGGGCGCGGCGGTGGTCACAGCACGATCCCCCCGTCGACCCGCACGACCTGACCGGTGAGGTACGCGGCCCGGTCGGAGAGCAGGAACTCGACCAGCTCGGCGACGTCCTCCGGGGTGCCGAAGCGGCCCATCGGGATCTGCGTGAGCGCCTGTTCGCGCAGCTTGCCGGCCAGCGCCGCGGTCATGTCGGTCTCGATGAAGCCGGGCGCCACCACGTTGACCCGGACGCCGTACCCGGCGACCTCCTTGGCCAGCGAACGGCTGAGCCCGATGATGCCGGCCTTGCTGGCGGCGTAGTTGGTCTGCCCGGTGTTGCCGGTGACCCCGGCGACCGAGGAGAGGTTGACCACCGCGCCCCGCCGGCGTTTGAGGAAGCGGAACGCCACCGTGCGGCAGACGTTCCAGGTGCCGGTCAGGTTCGTGTCGATGACGTCGTGCCAGTCGTCCGGGCCCATCAGCACCAGCGGCCGGTCCCGGGTGATGCCGGCGTTGTTGACCAGCGCGGTGAGCGGGCCGAGGCGCTTCTCGGCGGTGGCGACGAACTCGTCGACCGCCGCGCGGTCGGTGACGTCGCAGGGGGCGAACCAGCTCGGCACCCCGTACGCCTCGACCTCCGCCCGGGTCTTCTCCGCGGCCTCGCCGCCCGTGCCGAAGCACCCGGCGACCGCGTAGCCCTCGGCCGCCAGCCGCAGCGCGACCGCCCGCCCGATGCCGCGCGACGCGCCGGTCACCAGCGCGCAGCGCGACGTGTCACCCGCCGTGTCCATGCCACCTCCGGTCATCCGATCGCCCGTTCCGCCCGCAGCCGCGCCCGGGTGGCCGCGTCCACCGTCAGCTCGTCGAGGACCTGCTCGGTGTCGGCGCCCGGTTCGGGGGCGCCGGCGCGTACCGCCGTCGGCGTGCGGGAGAACTTGACCGCGGGCCCGGTCAGCGGCGCGGTGCTGCCGTTGGCGAGCACGGTCTGCTGCACCATGGCGCGGGCCCGCACGTGCGGGTCGGCCGCCGCGTCGGCGAAGGTGCGGACCCGTTCGGCGGTGATCCCGGCGTCGTCGAGCGCGGCGACCACGTCGGCGCAGCTCCGCCCGGCGCACCAGCCGGCGAGCAGGGCGTTGACCTCGGCGCGGTTGTCCCGGCGTTCCTCGTTGGTGGCGTAGCCGGGCGCCCGGGCCAGCTCCGGCCGGCCGATCACCTCGGCGAGGCGCCGCCAGGAGCGGTCCAGCGCGACGGCGACGTAGACGTGCCCGTCGGCGCAGCGGAAGCAGCCGGCCGGCACCACGAAGTCGGCCTGGTCGCCCCAGCGGCGCAGCGGCACCCCGGTCGCGCCGAGGGTCAGGTAGCCGTTGCTGGAGAACAGCAGCGCGTCCAGCATGCTCACGTCGACGTGCTGGCCCTCGCCGGTGCGGTCGCGGTGGCGCAGGGCGGCCAGCGCGCCGATCACCGCGTGCAGGCCGGCGATGTCGTCGGCGAGGAACGTGGGCGCCTTGAGCGGGGCGCCGTCGGGTTCGCCGTTGAGCGACATCCAGCCGGCGGCCGCCTGGGTGGTCGGGTCGTAGCCGGGGCGTCCGGCGTCCGGACCGTACTGCCCGTAGCCGGAGATGGAGACCAGCACGACGTCCGGCCGCACCTCGCGGCAGGCCCGGTAGCCGACCCCCCAGGCGTCCAGGGTGCCGGGCTTGTAGTTCTCCACCACGATGTCGGCGGTGGCGACGAGCCGCAGGAACACCTCGGCCGCGCCGGGGCGCCGCAGGTCCAGCCCGATGCTGCGCTTGTTGCGGTGCGCGCTCTGCCGGAACCAGGACAGGCCGGTGCCGGGGATGTGCGGCGGCATCAGCCCTTCCCGGTTGCCGGGCATCTCGACCCGCAGCACGTCGGCGCCGAGGTCGGCCAGGACGCAGCTGGCGACCGGGCCGGACCAGACCTTCGTCACGTCGAGCACGCGCACGCCGTGCAGCGGCCCGGGCAGGTCGGTGCGGGCGTCGGCGTAGAACGCGGCCGCGTCGCTGGTGGCGGTCAGGTCGGTGTCCATGGCCGCCTACTCCCGTACCAGCAGCGAGGCGGTGCCGAGCGAGCCGCCGCAGCACATGGTGACCAGGGCGCTGTGCCGGTCGCGGCGTTCCAGCTCGTGCAGCGCGGTGACCAGCAGCCGGGTGCCGCTGCTGCCCAGCGGGTGCCCGAGCGAGATCGCGCCGCCGTTGACGTTGACCCGGTCCAGGTCGGCGTCGTGGTGCGCGGCCCAGGACAGCACCACCGACGCGAACGCCTCGTTCACCTCGACCAGGTCGATGTCGGCCAGGCTCATCCCGGCTCGTTTGAGCAGCTTGCGGGTGGCGACGACGGGTCCGTCGAGCAGGTAGTAGGGGTCCGCGCCGGTGACCACCTGGTGCGCCAGCCGGGCCCGGGGCCGCAGCCCGAGCACGGTGGCCCGCTCCCGCGACATCCACAGGATCGCCGCCGCGCCGTCGGAGATCTGCGAGATGGTCGCGGCGGTGTGCCGGCCGTCGGGGACCACCGGTCGCAGCGCGGCCAGGCCCTCGGCGGTGCTGTCGCGGATGCCCTCGTCGGTGCTGACGAGCGTGCCGTCGGGCAGCGGCACCGGGCTGGTCTCCCGGTCGAAGCGGCCCTCGTCGCGGGCCCGGGCGGCGAGGCGCTGCGAGCGCAGGCCGTAGGCGTCCAGGTCGGCGCGGGTCAGCCCCTGCCGGGCGGCGATGCGTTCGGCGCCGCCGAACTGCGCGCGCGGCGGATCGTCGTACGGGTAGTCGGGCGTCTTGTAGTGGCCGGGCCCCTGGTAGAGGTTGGTGCCGACCGGGACCCGGCTCATCGACTCCACGCCGCAGGCGATGCCGACGTCGATCGCGCCGGCCGTGACCAGCGCGGCGATGAGGTGGTTGGCCTGCTGGGCCGAGCCGCACGAGGTGTCCACGGTGCTCGCCGCCACCTCGTGGTCGAGGCCGCTGTTGAGCCACGCGTTGCGGGTGACGTTCAGGCTCTGCTCACCGACCTGGGTGACGCAGCCGCCGATGATCTGGTCGACGTCGCCCGGCTCCACCCCGGCCCGGCGCAGCACCTCGACCTGCACGTGCCGCAGCAGCTCCACGGCCTTCAGGCCGGACAACGCCCCGTCGCGTCTGCCGATCGGGGTGCGGACCGCCTCGACGATCACCGCCTCCGGCATCGGTCCCCCCTTCTCGGCTGTCGGCGTGTGGTGGTGTGGCTGCTCAGGCGGGCACGAGCCGCACCCGCAGCTCCTCCAGCCCGCGGAACGTGCTGCTGTGCCGCCACTCCAGGTCGATCTCGTCGATGTCCGGGTCGGCCAGTTCGACCACCGCGAACCGGTCGACCAGGCGGCGGAACGCGATCTGGCCCTCGGCGCGGGCGAGCTGGGCGCCGAGGCAGTGGTGCGGGCCCCAGGCGAACGACAGCGGCGTCTCCGGCGGTTCGGCGCCGGCGAAACGGGCGATGTCGAGGGTGTCCGGGTCGGCGTAGCGGGCCGGGTCCCGGTTCGCCGCGCCGATCAGCGTGATCACGTGTTCGCCGGCGTGCAGCGCAGTGCCGTCGAGGAACGTGGTGTCCTCGACCGCGGCCCGGCCCAGCACGTGCACCGGGGAGTCGTAGCGGAGCAGCTCCTCGATCGCCGAGCGGGTCAGGTCCGGCTCGGCGCGCAGGCGGTCGAGCTGGTCGGGGTTGCGGCACAGGGCGTGGGTGCCGAGGCCGATCAGGTCGGTCATGGTCTGGAACCCGGCGCCGAAGAGCAGCACGATGACCTGGATCAGCTCGTCCAGGCCGAGCCGGTCGCCGTCGATCTCGACCTGTCCCAGCGCGGAGGCGAGGTCGTCGCGGGGGTTCTCGCGGCGCTTGCGGACCAGGTCGGTGAAGTATTCCTCCATCTCACCGAGCGCCTGGTCGGAGGCCTTGAGCACCTCCTCGGGAGCGAAGATCTCCAGCCCGGCGGAGGCGGCGCGGGTGAGCCGGCGCAGCAGCGGCCAGTCCTCCGGCGGCACGCCGACCAGCTCGCCGATCACCATCACCGGCAGCGGGAAGCCGAACGAGCCGACGATGTCGACCTCGCCGCCGGCCGGGCCGACCTGCCGGGCGACGTCGTCGAGCAGCCCGTCGACGAAGCCGGCGAGGCGGGGGCGCAGCGTCTCCACCCGCCGGGGGGTGAACACCCGGCTGACCAGCCCGCGCAGCCGGGTGTGTTCCGGCCCGTCGAGGAAGAGCAGCGTGCGGGCGCCCTGCCGGCCACGGGAGTCGCCCATCCGGGGGCGTTGCGCCGACTTGTCCAGCGCCGGGTTGCGCAGTTGGGCGCGGCATTCGTCGTAGCCGGTGAGCACCCAGCCGACTCCCTGGCCGGGCTGCTCCATCCGGTACTTCGACGCCGCGGCACGCAGCGCGTGGTAGTGCGGGTAGGGGCTGCTGACGGTGGCCGGGGCCTTCATCAGCAACTCCATCGCGATGATCCGGGGATCAGCGCTCGCCACGGTCTCGGTCATGACACCGAAGCCTAATCGCGTTTCCCGTATCTCGGAAGCACTTGTTTCTCGTATCTTTGGTTGCGCATACTGGCGGGCATGACGACGGCCCGTACCCGCATGCCGCCGAGATTCGACGCGCGCGACCCAGCCGTGGTCGCCGACCCCTACCCCACCTACGCCGCCCTGCGCGCGGCCGGGCCACTGTGCCGGATGGGGCCGGGAAGCTGGGGCGTCACCCGCTACGCCGATGTCGCCCGGTTGGTCCGCGACCCCCGCCTGGGCAGCGAGTTCCCGGCCGACTACCACCGGATGTCGGCCGGCGACGGCCCCGCCGGGTCGTTCTTCGGCAGCATCATCCTCTACCGCGACCCGCCCGAGCACGGCCGGCTGCGCCGGCTCATGGCCCGGGCGTTCAGCCCCGCCCTGGTGCGCCGGCTGCGCCCCCGGATCGCCGCGATGGTGACCGAGCTGCTCGACCCGGCGGAGCGCGCCGGCCGGTTCGACGCGGTCTCGGATCTCGCCTTTCCGCTGCCGGTGATGGTGGTCTGCGCGCTGATGGGCATCCCGCCCGCCGACCACGAGAGGATCCGGCCGCACGCGCTCGATCTCAGCAAGGCGTTCGCCGCGATCGTGCCCGAGTCCGACCGGCCGGCCGCCGACCGGGCCGTGGAATGGCTGCGTGGCTACCTCGGCGAGATCCTCGACCGGCGCCGCGCCGAACCCGGCGACGACCTGCTGTCCCGGATGCTCGCGGCCACCGACGACGACGGCGCGGTGCTCGCCGCCGACGAGATCGTGGACAACGCGGTGTTCGCGTTCTTCGCCGGCTTCGAGACCACCACCAACCTCATCGCCACCGGGGTCGCCGCGCTGCTGGAGCACCCCGACCAGCAGCGCCTGCTGCGGGCCGACCCGACGCTGGTCCCCCGGGCCGTGGAGGAGTTCCTCCGCTACGACGGACCCATCCAGGGCGTCGCCCGCCTGGCCCGCGAGGACGTCGTGATCGGTGACCGGACCATCCGGGCCGGACGGGTGCTCATCCTGCTGCTGGGCAGCGCCAACCGCGACCCCGAGCAGTTCGCCGACCCGGACCGGCTGGACGTCACCCGCGAGGACAACCCGCACCTGTCCTTCGGCGGCGGCATCCACCACTGCCTCGGCGGCTACCTGGCCCGCGTCGAGGCGCAGGTGACGTTCGAGACGCTGCTGCGCCGGTTCCCCACGCTCACCGCCGCCGGCCCGGCGCGCCGGCAGACCGACGGGACGCTGCGCTCGTACGCGAGCGTGCCCGTGGCGGTCGGACCGTGACGCCCGCCGGCCGGCTCCTGCCGGCGCGGATGGACCCGCTCTCCCCGGAGGTCGTCGCCGACCCCTACCCCACGTACGCGCGGGTGCGCGCCGCCGGACCGCTGTGCCGCTTCGGGCCGGCGAGCTGGGGCGTGACCCGCCACCGCGACGTGGCCGCCCTGCTGCGCGACCGCCGGTTGAGCAACACCTTCCCGGAGGAGGACCCGCAGTTCCGGATGGCCCCGGACCTGTCCCGCGACGTGTTCCGGCGGATCATCCCGACCCGCGACCCGGACGACCACAGCCGGCTGCACCAGCAGATGGTGCGCGCGTTCAGCCCCGGCGTCGCCCGGCGCAGCGCGCCGCGCATCGGCGCGATGGTGGACGAGCTGCTGGCGCCCGGATGCGACACCGGACGCCTCGACGCGGTGGCCGACCTGGCGTTCCCGGTGGCCGCGAGCGTGGTCTGCGAGCTGATCGGGCTGCCGGTCGCGCGTACCCGGGCGGAGGTGTGGCCGCGCGCCGCCGCGCTCGGCCGGGCGTTCACCCCGTTCCTGCCCGCCGCCGACCGGCCGGCCGCCGACGCCGCGCTGAGCTGGCTGCGCGGCTACGTCCGCGACCTGCTCGCCGAGCGGCGCGCCGACTCCGAGGGCGACCTGCTCGACCGGATGCTCGCCGTGGCCGACCCGGCCGAGGGCGTCGAGGAGGTCGTCGACAACATCGTCTTCCTCTGCTTCACCGGCTACGAGACCACCATGAACATGGTGTGCACCGGCACCGTGGCGCTGGCCCGGCAGCCGGACGAGTGGCGGCGGCTGCGCGCCGACCCGTCACTTGCCGGCACCGCCGCCGAGGAGTTCGTCCGGTTCGACGCGCCGATCCAGTACACCGCCCGGCTGGCCCTGGAGCCGATCCCGGTCGGCGACCGGGTGATCCGCCCCGGCCGCTCGGTGTTCCTGCTGCTCGGCTGCGCCAACCACGACGAGGAGGTGTTCGCCGACCCGGGCCGGGTCGACATCGGTCGGCGGCCCAACCCGCACGTCGGGTTCGGCGGCGGCGTCCGGGGCTGTCTCGGCGCGGCGCTGGCCCGCATCGAAGGAGCGGTGATCTTCGACCGGCTCGCCCGGCGGCTCGCCGGCCTGGAGCTGGCCGCGACGCCGGAGCGGGAGCCCAGCGCCCTGTTCCGGTCGTACGCGTCGATCCCGCTCGCCGTCATCCCGGCCTGAGCCGGCAGCGCGAGGAGTCGCCGCATGTCCCTGATCGGCCGTCCGGTCCGGCGCACCGAGGACCGTGTCCTGCTCACCACCGGCGGGACGTACGTCGACGACGCCGTCGCGCCCGGTGCCCTGGAACTGGTCTTCGTCCGGTCCGCGGCGGCGCACGGCCGGCTGCGCGGCGTCGACACCGAGGCCGCCCTCCGGGCGCCGGGCGTGGTCGCCGTGTTCACCGCCGCCGACGTCGACCTGCCGCCGCTGCCGCCCGAGGCCGGCGTGCTCAACCAGAAGATGACCACGCCGCTGCTCGCCGAGGGCGTGGTCCGGTTCGTCGGCGAGCCGGTCGCCGCGGTGGTGGCCACCGGCCGGGCCGAGGCGGTCGACGCCGCCGCGCTGGTCGAGGTCGCCGTCGAGGCGTTGCCGCCGCTGGTCGACCCGGACGAGGCGCTCACCGACGCGCTGGTGCTGCACCCGGAGGCCGGTACCAACCTGGTGCTCAAGCTCGGTTTCCGCCGCCCGGCCGGCCGGGCCGAACTGCACGAGGGCGCCGAGGTGGTGATCCGGCAACGGATGACCAACCAGCGGGTCGCGCCGTGTCCGCTGGAGGCGCGGGCCGGGCAGGCCGAGTGGGGCCCGGACGGGCTGCGCTACCGGGCCGGCAGCCAGGCGGTGCACCTGTGGCGGGCGCAGCTGGCGGCGGCGCTGGGCGAGCCGGAGGACCGGGTGCGGGTGGTCAACGGCGACGTCGGCGGCGCGTTCGGCTCCAAGGCGTTCGCCAGCCGCGAAGACGTGCTGCTCGCCTGGGCGGCCCGGCGGCTGGACCGGCCGGTGCGCTGGGCGGAGACCCGCAGCGAGAGCATGGTCGCCGCCGGGCACGGCCGGGCGCAGCGGCAGAGCGCCGAGCTGGGCGGCACCCGCGACGGGCGGATCGTGTCGTACGCGCTGGACGTGGTGCAGGACGCCGGCGCGTACCCGCGCATCGGGTCGATCCTGCCGTTCTGGACCCGGACCATGCTGACCGGCCCGTACCGGATCGGCCGGGCCCGGTTCTCCTCGGCCAGCGTCACCACGACCACCACGCCGGTGGTCTCCTACCGGGGCGCCGGGCAGCCGGAGGCGGTGGCCGCGCTGGAGCGCATGATCGACAGGTACGCCGCCGAGATCGGGCTGGACCCGGCCGAGGTGCGCCGGCGCAACCTGCTGCCGCCGGAGAGCTTCCCGGTCACCACCGTCACCCGCGCCCGCTACGACAACGGCGACTACCTGGCCGCGCTGAACCGGGTGCTCGCCGAGGCCGACTACCCGGCGCTGCGCGCCGAGCAGTCGGCCCGCCGGGCCCGCGGCGACGTGTGCCAGCTCGGCGTCGGACTGTCCACGTTCGTGGAACTCACCGGCGCGGACACCCGCAGCGAGTACGCCTCGGCCCGGGTCGGGAAGGACGGCCGGGTGACGGTCCGCTCCGGCACCTGCCCGCACGGCCAGGGCCACGGCACCGCCTGGGCGATGCTCGCCGCGGACGTGCTCGGCGTGCCGGTGGAGCGGGTCGACGTGGTGTTCTCCGACACCGGTGCGGTCCCGGCCGGCGGCGGCACCGGCGGCTCCCGGTCGTTGCAGACCGGCGGGATGGCGGTCCGCGAGGCGGCGCTGGCACTGGTGGAGCGGGGCCGGGACGCGGCCGCCGCCCACTTCGGCGCGCCCGGCGAGGCGATCGAGTTCGTCGAGGGCCGGTTCCGGTGCGCGTCCGGGGGTGACGTCGGCTGGGCCGACCTGGCCGCCGGCGACGCCCTGTCCGCCGAGGCGACGTTCCAGCCGTCGGCGGCCACCTGCCCGTACGGGGCGCACCTGGCGGTGGTCGAGGTGGACGTGGAGACCGGCCGGGTGACCCTGCTGCGGGTGGTGGCGGTCGACGACGCGGGTGTCCTGCTCAACCCGCTGCTGGCCGAGGGCCAGGTGCACGGCGGGCTGGCGCAGGGCGCCGGGCAGGCGCTGGTGGAGGAGGTCCGGTTCGCCCCGGACGGCACGCCGCTGCACGGCGACCTGCACCGCTACGCGGTGGTCGGCGCGGCGGAGCTGCCCTCGTTCGACACGGTGGCGATGCAGACCCCCACCCCGGTGAACCCGCTCGGCGTCAAGGGCCTGGGTGAGTCGGGCGCGGTGGGGCTGCCGCCGGCGGTGCAGAACGCGGTGGTCGACGCCGTCCGCCACCTGGGCGTGCGGCACGTCGACATGCCGCTGACCGCGGAGCGGGTCTGGTCGGCGATCCGGGCCGCCGCCGAGTCCTGAGCCACGGGCGTCCCGACACGCGCACCGCGTCGCCACGACCGGGGAGCCCGGCCGTGGCGACGCGGTCGGGCTCAGTCGTCGACGACGGAGAGGGCCTGCTTCGGGCACCGGCGCGCCGCCTCGCGCACCCGCCTGCCCAGGGCGCCCTCCAGCGGCTGCTCGGTGACGTGCAGCAGGTCGTCCTCACCGACGTCGAACACCTCGGGAGCCTGCCCCACGCACACGGCGTTGCTCTCGCAGCGGGAGTAGTCCACGACCAGTCGCATCGCTCACGCCTCCGTCTTCGGCACGATTTCGAGGATGGGGAACATCATGGTGGGCAGGCTGCGGGCCAGCTTCAGGTCCGCGACGTCCAGCAGCCGTTCGATGTGCTCGCGGGACCGGGCGCCGCCGCCGACCATGGCCAGCAGCAGCAGGTCGTAGAGGCGACCGACATCGAACCGGTCGCCGGCCTCGACCACCGGCTCCAGCACCAGCAGCCGGCTGTCCGGCCGCATCGCCGCCCGCACCGCGCGCAGCAGCCGGACCGCGTCGTCGTCGTCCCAGCCGTAGAGGATGCGCTTGAGCATGTAGGCGTCCGCGCCGGCCGGGACCGTCTCGAAGAAGCTACCGCCGGTCACCGTGCAGCGCTGGGCCACGTCGAGCTTCTGCAGCACCGGCTCGGCCTCGGCGACCACGTGCGGCAGGTCGAACAGGGTGCCGCGCAGGTTCGGGAACCGGGCCATGATGCCGCCGAGGAAGGCGCCGTTGCCGCCGCCCACGTCGACCATCGTGGACAACTCACCCCACGGGTACGCCGGCAGCGCGGCGCGCAGCTCCAGCCGGGTGGCGGCCTGCTGGGAGGCGTCGAAGCGGGCGCTGTCGCGCGGGTGCGCGGCCATGTAGGACCAGTAGCCCTCCGGGTGCACCTGGTCGAAGGCGGCCTGGCCGGTGCGGATGCTGTGGTCGAAGTGCGCCCACGCCTCGATGTCCGGTTCCAGCAGCGGATAGGCGTCGCGCAGGGACAGCGGGTGGTCGGTGCGCAGCGGCTCGGCGAGTGGGGTGAGGCCGAACACCTCGGGTTCGACCTCGGTGAAGATGCCCTTGCCGGCCAGCGCGCGCAGGGCCCGCAGCAGCGACGGCGCGTGCGCGCCGGTGGCCTCGGCGAGCTGGTCGACCGGCCGGGGACCGTCGACGAGGTGGTCGGCGACGCCGAGGTCGGCGACGGCGCGCACGGTGAACGGCACGATGTAGTCGGCCAGTTCGGTCAGTCGGAACACCGACTGGATGTCGATCCGGGGTCGGCTCGGGGCCATCGAGAACCTCCTAGGGGGTGGTCGGCCGCGCCCCGGCGGGACCGGCGGCGATCACGGTGAGCGTGGGGGTGCCGACGACGCGGTCGCGGCACAGGCCGGCGTCGGAGAGCAGGCCGACCAGCTCCGCCTGGGTGCGGTGCCGGCCGGCGGTGAGGACCAGGGTGTGCACGTCGACGAGCTTCGCCACGTCGAACGCGTCGCCGGTCGGGATGATCGCCTCCAGCAGCAGCAGCCGGCTCTCCGGCCGCATCGCCTCGGCGACACGGCGCAGGATCGCGGTGGCCTGGGCGTCGTCCCAGCCGGGCAGGATCGTCTTGAGCACGTAGAGGTCGGCGCCGGTCGGGACCCTGTCGAAGAAGCTTCCGGGCACGATCCGGCAGCGGTCGGCCACCGCCGCGCGCCCGAGCAGCGCGGGTGCGGCGGCCACCACGTGCGGCAGGTCGAGCAGGACGCCGCGTAGGTGCCGGTAGCGGGTCAGCAGCCCGGCGAGGAACGCGCCGTCACCGCCGCCGACGTCGACCACCTCGCGCGCCCGGCCCCACGGCCAGGCCGGCAGCACGGTGCGCAGGTGCAGCCGGGTCAGGCTGGACATCCACCGGTCCACGGCCAGGCTGTCGGCGGGGTGTCGCTCCAGGTGCGACCAGTAGTCGGCGTCGTGCACGCGCGGGAACGCGGCCTCGCCGGTGCGCAGGCAGCGTGCCAACCCGGCCCAGGCGCGCACGTCGGCGGCGAGCAGCGGGTAGGCGTCGCGCAGCGACAGCGGGTGGTCGGCGCGCAGCGGTTCGGCGAGCGGGGTGAGCGCGAACACCTCCGGCTCGACCTCGGTGAAGATGCCCCGACCGGCCAGCGCGCGCAGGGCCCGCAGCAGCGACGGCGCGTGCGCGCCGGTGGCCTCGGCCAGCTCGGTCACCGGGCGGGGGCCGTCGGCGAGCTGGTCGGCGACGCCGAGGTCGGCCACGACGCGCACGGTGAACGGCACGATGTAGTCGGCCAGTTCGGTGAGCCGGGTGAGGGCCCCGAGATCGGCGCGGGGCCGGGCCAGCACCATCAACCGCCTCCCCTATCGCGTGTCTTGTATCTCGTGTATGTGCACACTAGCTTGTGTGGGGATCGCTGTCACCGTCGTCCCGGGAGGCTTCGATGCTCGACGGTTGTGTGGGCTGGCCCGAGCACCTCGCCACGCGCTACCGCGCCGAGGGCTACTGGCGCGGCGAGGTGCTCGGCGACCTGGGCCGGGAGTTGGCCCGCACCGATCCGCGGCGGACCGCGCTGGTCGCCGGCGAGCAGCGGATCGGCTACGGCGAGCTGGACCGCCGCGCCGACCGGCTCGCCGCCGGCCTGCGCGAGCGCGGCATCGGCCGGTACGACCGGGTCGTCGTCCAACTGCCGAACTCGGTGGAGTTCGTGGTGGTGTGCCTGGCGCTGTTCCGCCTCGGCGCGCTGCCGGTGCTGGCGCTGCCCGCGCACCGGCGCGCCGAGATCGGCCACCTGTGCGCGCACACCGAGGCGGTCGCCTACCTGACCGTCGACCAGAGCCAGGGCTTCGACCTGCGCAAGCTCGCCGCCGAGGTGCGCGCCGAGACGCCGTCGCTGCGGGAGGTGTTCGTCGTCGGCGACCCCGGCGAGTTCACCGCCCTGGCGCAGGTCGACGCCGACCCGGTGCCGCTACCCCGTCCGGATCCGGCCGACGTGGCGTTCTTCCTGCTCTCCGGCGGTTCGACCGGCGTACCGAAGCTGATCCCGCGCACCCACGACGACTACGCGTACCAGTTGCGGGCGACCGCGGCGGCGATGGGCTTCGGCGCCGACGGCGTCTACCTGGCGGCGCTGCCGGCCGCGCACAACGCGGCGCTCGGCTGCCCGGGCGTGCTCGGCGCGTTGCGTGCCGGCGGCACCGCGGTGCTCGCCGGCAGCCCCAGCCCCGACGAGGCGTTCCGGCTGATCACCCGCGAGAAGGTCACGCTGACCACGCTGATGCCGGCGTTCCTGCCGCTGTGGACCGACCTCGCGCCGCTGCTGGGCGCGGACCTGTCCGGAATGGTGGTCGAGGTCGGCGGCGCCAACCTCAGCCCGGAGGTGGCCGCCCGCGCGGTGGCCGAGCTGGGCATCCGGCTGACCCACTTCTTCGGGATGGCCGAAGGGCCGATCGCCTGCACCCGACCCGACGACCCGCCGGAGCGGGCCGCGCACACCCAGGGCCGGCCGCTGTCGGCCGCCGACGAGTTCCGGGTGGTCGACGACAGCGGCGCGCCGGTGGCCGCCGGCGAGGTGGGCGAGCTGGTCGTCGGCGGACCCACCACGCTGCGCGGCTACTACCGGGCCGCCGACTACAACGCCCACGCGTTCACCCCGGACGGGTTGCTGCGCACCGGCGACCTGGTCCGGTGGACCCCGGCCGGCGAGCTGGTCGTGGTCGGCCGGATCAAGGAGGTGGTGAACCGGGGCGGCGAGAAGGTCCCGGCCGGCGAGGTGGAGGAGCACCTGCTCGCCCACCCGGGCGTGCGCGAGGTGGCGGTGCTCGCGGTGCCCGACCGGGTGCTCGGCGAGAAGACCTGCGCGGTGGTGGTGCCGCACGGGCAGGCGCCCACGCTCACCGAGCTGCGCGAGTTCCTCACCGGACGCGGGCTGGCCGGCTTCAAGCTGCCCGACCGGCTCCAGGTGCGCGCGGCGCTGCCGTACACCGGGGTGGGCAAGGTGGACAAGCGGGCGCTGGGCGCCGAGCTGACGCCGTGAGACGGGCGGGGCCGCCGGACGCGTCCGGCGGCCCCGCCCGGTCAGCCGGTCAGGTGGTAGAGCCGGTGGAACCGGTCGTCCACCGGCACGATCTGCATGTCGGTGAACCCGGCGTCGGTGGCGAACCGCCGCACCTGGGCCGGGCGCAGCGCGGTCCCGGTGGCCGACGAGTCCGGCCCGGCCAGGCCCGCCGGCAGGCAGTGCAGCACGCTCGTGGCGTACTGGAACCGCTCCACCTCGTCGCCCGGCGCGACGAACCGGTGTGCCACCTTGGCGTCGAGCACCAGCACCGCGCCGTCCGGGCCGCGCAGCCGCCGGCAGGCCCGCAGCACCGGCACCGGCCGGCTCATCTCGTGCAGCGCGTCGAAGACACAGACCAGGTCGTAGCCGCCGGCCGGCTCCGCCTCCGCCGCGTCGCGGCGGTGGAACCGGACCCGGTCGGCCACGCCGGCCGCGGTGGCGTTCTCCGCCGCCGCGGCCAGCGTCGCCGCGTCCAGGTCGAAGCCGTCGACCTCGGCGAGCGGGTACGCCCGGGCCAGCGCGACGCCCGCCCAGCCGGCACCGCAGCCGACGTCGGCGATCCGGCTCGGCCCGGCGGTGAGCCGTTCGTGGACCTCCGGCAGGAACGCGGCCAGCCATCCCGGCAGCGCGTGGGTGAACAGCGCCCGGTTCGCCCCGGAGTGCCCGTGGCGCCAGTCGTCGCCGAACACCTCGTCCGGCACTCCCGCCCCGGTGCGGTACGCCTCCAGCAGCGCCGGCAGCGCCCCGGCCACCCCGCCCAGCGGCAGCATGGTCAGCGACACCAGCGACAGCGGGCTGTCCGAGGCGAGCAGCACCTCGGCGTGCCCCTCCGGCAGCCGGTAGACCCGCCGCTCGGGGGGCGCGGTGACGTCGTCCACGTCGAGGAAGCCGGCCACCGCCTGCTGCTCCAGCCACTCTCGCGCGTACCGGGGGGCGACGCCGGCACGCGCGCTCAGCTCGGCCGGGGAGGCCGGGCTCCGATGCAGTGCCTCGTAGAGTCCCAGCCGGGTGCCCAGATAGCCGGCGAGCAACTCCTGGGTGTGCAGCATGGCGAGGAACAACCGCAGCGACAACGCCCGGGCGCGGCGCTGCGGACCGTCGGCCGGCGCACCGGGCGCCGCCGGCCCCGGGGCGGGCCCGGTGCGGGTGGTCAACTGGCCATCTCGCCGCGCTCGCGCAGGATCCCGGTGACGTGCTCGACGACCGCGTCGATCGTGACGATCTTGCGGGCCGTCGTCTCGTCGATCGGCGGCAGCTCGAACTCGTCCTCCAGCGTGAACGCCAACTCCAACAGGGCCAGCGAGTGGAAGCCGAGATCCTCGACCAGCCGCGAGTCGCCGGCGCCCTCAATCTGCTCCGGGTTCGGTGCCAGTTCGGTGACGATCGCCGTCACCGACTCGCGGACGTCCTGCTCGGTACGCACCTCGGTCGGGGTCGACCTGGTCGCCTCGGTCATTGCCGCCTCCTGTCCGGACATCCCTCAGGACGCCGTCGTGTGTTCGGTGGTCTGCTGCCGCTGCCCGGCGGTCGGGGTGACCACGGTGCCGGGCAACCGGTCGTCGACGAACGCCTGCCACATCTGGCGTCGCCGGGGCTTGCCGCTGGAGGTGCGGGCGATCGTGCCGCGCGGGGCGTCCACGATGACCACCTGCGCGCCCTCGGCGCGCCGGCGCAGCTCCTGCGACGCCTGCGCCAGCCACTCGGGGCGCGCCTGCTCGAAGACGGCGACCACGGTCGCCGCGCCGGCCCGGTGCCCCAGCAGGGCGGCCATCCGCTGCGCCGGCACCCCGGGGCGGCAGACCGCCCACTCGAGGTCCTCGGCGAAGACCGTCCGGCCGCGCACCTTCATGCTGTCGCCGAGGCGGCCGAGCACGTGCAGTTGGCCCTCGTGCAGGAAACCCGCGTCGGCGGTGCGCAGCACGCCGTCGGCCAGCGCGGTCTGCGACGCCGACTCGCCGTCGGTGAGGTACCCCTGGGCGACCGCCGGGCCGCGCACCTCGATCTCGCCGACCACGCCGTCGGGCACCGGCGCCCCGTCGCCGTCCAGGATCCGCACCTGGACCCCGGCCAGCGGCCGGCCGCAGCCCACCACCGGCTGCGTCGGCCCGTCGCCGCCGGGCTCGTCCGGGCCGGCCACCACCCGCGCGCCCGGGCGCAACCGGTCCGGGCGCAGGTCGACGGCGGTGTACAGCTCGTCCAGCGGGAGCCCGGTCACCGCGAGGGTCGCCTCGGCCAGCCCGTACGCGGGTAGCAGCGCCCGTGGGTCGAAGCCGTGCGGTTCGAGCAGGTCGCAGAACCGGCGCAGCGCGTCGACGTCGATGCGCTCGGCGCCGACGATCACCGCCCGCCAGGCGGAGAAGTCCATGCCGTCCAGCGCGGCCGGGCGCACCCGCCGGGCGACGTACTCCAGCCCGAAGTTCGGCATCGAGGTCAGCCGCGCCCCGTGCCGGCCGAAGCAGCGCAGGTAGCGGGCGGGGTCGCGGACGAACTCCTCGGACGGCATCAGCCACAGGTCGCTGGTGTTGACCACCGGAGTCACCAGGCAGCCGATCAGGCCCATGTCGTGGTGCACCGGCAGCCACGAGGCGGTCGGGTCGTCGGGGGTCATGGCCAGCCACCGCCGGATCGCCGCGACGTTGGCGGCGAGCGCGGCGTGCGGCACGCGGACGCCGCGGGCGCGGCCGCTGGAGCCGGAGGTGAACTGGAGCAGGGCCAGCGGTCCGGGCTCGACCACCGCACCCCGGGCGTCGCCGCCGGCGGCGACCAACTCCTCGGCGGTGAGCACCCGGGACACGCCGGCGGTCGCGGCCAGCGGCCCGATCGTCGCGGTGAGCCGGTCGGCGCAGACCAGCACCCGGGGCGCGGCGGCGCGCAGCAACCCGAGCACGTGCTCGCGGTAGACGTCACGGTCGCCGAAGGTCAGCGGCGGGGCGATCGGCGAGGGGGCCGCCCCGGCGGCCATCGCGGCGAACAGCGTGGCCACGAAGTCCGGCCCGGCCGGCTCGACCACGGAGACGACGTCGCCCGGGCCCACTCCGGAGGCGCGCAGGCCGGCGAGGATCGCCCGGGTGCGGTCGGCGAGCTCCGCGTAGGACCGGAAGTCCCAGTCGTCGCCGGCGGCGGCGAAGTGCACACCCCGGTCCGAACGGGGTCGCTCCAGCCAGCTCAGCAACGGCGAGCCCGACGTGGTGCCTGCGGTCATCGACCCGTCACCTCCTCCTGAGTACATGTATCTAAGATTGATAGCAGATACAAGGCTAAACAAGATACGAGTGAGCCGATAGAGTGCGTTCGTGACCAGTACGCTGCCCCGGGTCGACAGCCTGCTCCCCGACCTGACGGAACGGGCGCCGGAGATCGACCGCACCGGCCGGATCCCGGACGACGTCATCAGCGGTCTCGCCGCGGCCGGCTGCCTGCGCATGCTGGTGCCCGCCGCACACGGCGGCGCCGACCTGCCGCTGGTCGAGGCGTTGCGGGTGGTGGAGCGGCTCTCCGTCGCCGACTCGTCCACCGGCTGGCTGGTCGGCCAGGTCGGGCTGGCGCACCTGCTGTTCGCCTGCTTCCCCGAGGCCGCCCGGGAGGAGATCTACGCCGCCGGCCCGGACGTGCTCGGCGCCGGCGCGGTCGCGCCCAAGGGCCGGGCCGCGCCGGACGGCGCCGGCGGCTGGCAGGTCAACGGTCGGTGGCCGTTCGTCACCGGCGCGCCACAGGCGAGCTGGATCTACCTGAACTGCCTCGTGCTCGACGGGCGCACCCCGCAGACGCTGCCCAACGGCGCCCCGCTGACCCGGATGGTGCTCTTCCCCGCCGCCGAGCTGGAGCTGGTCGACACCTGGCAGGTGCTCGGCCTGCGCGGCACCGCCAGCCTGGACGTCCGGGCAGCCGCCCGGACCTGCCCCGAGCACCGCGGTTTCAGCCTGGTCGGCGGCGGCGACGAGGTGCACCGCACGGTGTTCCGGATCGCCCAGGCCGGGCTGCTCATCGCCGCTGTCGACCTCGGCATCGCCCAGGGCGCGGTGGGCGACGCCGCCGCCCAGGCCGCCGCCGGTCGTCGTCGCACGTTCAGCACCCGCTCGCTGGCCGACTCGCCGGTCTTCCACGACCGGCTCGGCGAGGCCCACGTGGCGCTGCGCGCCGCCCGCGCGCTGCTGCACTCCGAGGCCGAGGGCGCCTGGGAGACCGCCCGCCGGGGCGAGGTGCTCAGCCCGCTGGAGCGGGCCTGCCTGCGCGCCACCGCCGCGCAGGTCACCGCCGTCGCGCACCAGGCCGTGCAGGCGGCGTACGGGCTGGCCGGCGCGTCCACGGTGTTCGACGGCTCGCCGCTGCAACGACGGCTGCGCGACATCAACACCGCCACCCAGCACTTCGTCAACGGCCGCGACAGCTACGGCACGGTCGGCGCGCTGCTGGCCGGCGCGCCGGTCGACACCACGATGTTCTGAGCGCCTCAGGCCGGCGCGGGCGCCCGCGCCGGCACCCGGGGCGGCACCGGCGCGCCGGCGCCGAAGTAGCGCTCCCGCAGGGTCCGCTCCGCCGGGTCGTACGCGGTGCGGAACAGCCCGCGCCGTTGCAGCTCCGGCACCAGCAGGTCACAGATGTCGGCGATGCCCTGGGTGGTCGGGCAGGGGATCAGGTTGAAGCCGTCCACGTCGGCGACCTCCAGCCACTGCTCCATCCGGTCGGCCACCTGCTCGACGGTGCCGAAGAGGGTGACCGGCGCGTTGGTGCGTGGCCGGCGGGCGGTCGCCACCAGATAGCGCACGTCCCCGACGGTCCAGTCGCGCTCCGGGCCGAGCCGGCGCAGGAAACCCAGGAAGCTGTGGCTGCCCTGCCCGGCGATCTCGCCCACCGGCGTCTCGTCCGGGTACGCGCCCAGGTCGACGTCCATCCAGCCGCACCACTTGGCCAGCTGGCCCTCCCCGCTCCACAGCGCCACGTACTCCTCGGCGCGGCGGCGGGCCTCCTCGCGGGTCGGCGCCACCATCACCATGCTGCCCTGCAACGCTTTGACCGAGCGCGGGTCGCGGCCGTGCGCGGCGACCAGCGACCGCAGCTTCGCCACCTGCGGCGCGCCGTCGGCCGGCTCGGCCATGGTCAGGAACACCACCTCGGCGTGCCGGGCCGCGAAGGCGAGCCCGCGCCCGGACGCGCCGGCCTGGTAGAGCACCGGTGTGCGCTGCGGCGACGGCTCGCACTGGTGCGGCCCGCGCACGTCGAACCACCGTCCCCGGTGGTCGATCTGGCGCACCCGGTCCGGGTCGGTGAACACGTTCGTCTCGGCGTCGCGCACCACCGCGCCGTCGTCCCAGCTCTCCTCCCAGAGCCGGCGGGCGACCTCGACGTACTCGTCGGCCCGGTCGTAGCGCTCGTCGTGGTCCAGGTGCTCGCCCAGCCCGTTCGCCGAGGCCGACCGGAGATACGAGGTGACGATGTTCCAGGCGACCCGGCCGCCGGTGAGGTGGTCCAGCGAGCTGAACACCCGGGCGCACTCGTACGGGGCGTGGTAGGTGGTCGAGTAGGTGACCGCCAGGCCGAGGCGGGAGGTGGTGGCGGCGATGGCCGGCAGCACGAGCAGCGGGTCGATCGAGGGGATCTGCACCGCGTGCCGCACCGCCGCCCGCCAACTGCCCTGGTAGACGTCGTAGACGCCGTGCACGTCGGCGAAGAAGAGCGCGTCCAGGCAGGCCGCCTCCAGCTTGCGGCCCAGGTCCACCCAGTAGCCGAGGTCCCGGTAGCCGGTGGCGCTGCGATCGGCGGGATGCCGCCAGAAGCCCTTGAACTGCGGTGACGGCGAGCACTGGGTGAACAGATTCAGATGCACCTATCAAGCATCTCGCATCGTATCTGGTATGGCAACGGCCGAGCGGATACCGTGTCGTCATGCCCGTGACGCCCCGCATCGACCTCGCCTCGGTCACCCGGCTCACCGAGCTGGCCGACTACATCGTCCCGTTCACCATCCGGGTCGTCTGCGACCTCGCCGTCGCCGACCAGCTCAGCGACGGCCCACTGCCGGTCGCCGAGCTGGCCCGGCGCGTCGGCGCGGATCCCGGCGCGCTGACCCGGGGCCTGCGCGCCCTGGCCGGGCGCGACATCTTCACCGAGACCGCGCCGGAGGTCTTCGGGCTCACCCCGCTCGCCGAGCCACTGCGTAGCGACCACCCGTTCTCGGTACGCGAGTGTTTCCCGCTCATGCCACCGGACATCTACTCGTGGGCGCGGCTGACCCACAGCATCCGCACCGGCGAGACCGCGTTCGGCCACGTCCACGACGGTACCCGCTACTACGACCACATGGCCGACCACCCCTACGAGTGCGTCCGGTTCGAGCGCTCCGCGGAGAGCGTCAACCCGTTCGTGCTGCGTACCGTGCTGCCCGTGCTCGACCTCGCCGACGGCGCGACGATGGTGGACGTGGGCAGCGGGCACGGCACCTTCGCCGCCGGGCTGCTCGCCCGGCACCGGGAACTGCGCGCGGTCCTGGTCGACCTGCCGCACGTGGTGGCCGAGGCACCGGCCGTGCTGGCCCGCGCCGGCGTCGCCGACCGGTGCGAGATCCGCGGCGGGTCCTTCTTCGACCCGCTGCCCGCCGGCGCGGACGTCTACCTGCTCAAGACGATCATCCACGACTGGCCCGACGCGCAGGCCGCGGCGATCCTGCGCGCGGTACGCGCCGCCGTCCGCCCGGACAGCCGGGTGATGATCGTCGAGTCGGTCAGCCGCCACGGCAACCACGACGACACCGGCAAGGTGATGGACGTCAAGGCGCTGGCGCTGTTCGGCGGGCACACCCGCACCGCCGACGAGTTCCGCGCGCTGCTCACCGACGCCGGCTTCCGCCTCGCCCGGATCACCCCGACGTCGTCGATGTCCGTCCTGGAGGCGGTGCCGGACGGCCCGCCCGCCGACGACGCGCCGACCGCCACCGTGGCCGCCGGCCGGGCCGGCTGAGGAGGATCCGATGCCCCGCCTGGACGGCCGCAACCACATCAACCTCACCGTCGTCGACCTCGACCGCAGCACCGAGTTCTACCAGGCGGTCTTCGAGATGGTGGTGGTCAACGACGTCACCCCGCCCGAGTCCGGGTTCCGGTTCCGCACCCTGGTGCACCCCGGCTCGTTCGCCTCGGTGGTGCTCGGCCGGGCCGAGCCGCCCGGCGACCCGAGCGTGCCGGACCGCTTCGACGAGCGCCGGCCCGGCCTGCACCACCTCGCCTACCACGTGCCGGAGCGGGCCGACCTCGACGACTGGGTCACCCACCTGGACGGCCTCGGCGTGACCCACTCCGGAATCACCACCTCCAAGCACGAGGCGGGCTCGCAGATCTGGCTGCGCGACCCGGACCACATCTGGCTGGAGTTCTACTGGGTCAACCGCGACTTCTTCGTCGACCGGCTGCGGCAGGTGTGGCGGCGCGAACGCCGCCGCGCACCCGCCTGACCGGCGTCCGGCGAGGGGCGGACCGGCAGCCCGGCCCGCCCCTCGCCCGGCGTCACGCCGGCAGCTCGTCCTCGCCGCGGGTCACCACCGTGTCGCCGAGCACCAGCAGGTCGATCTCCTTGGCGCGGGTGAACGTGTCCACCGCGTCGCCGGCCGAGTCGACGATCGGGTCGCCGGCCAGGTTGAACGACGTGTTGACCACCGCCGGCACGCCGGTGAGCTGCCGGAACTGCTCGATCAGCGCCCAGTAGCCGGGGTTGGTGTCGCGGTGCACCGTCTGCGGGCGCGCCGAGCCGTCCACGTGCGTGACCGCCGGGATCCGCCGCCGGGCGTCCGGGCGCACCGAGGCGGCGGCCAGCATGAACCTCGACGGATCGTCGAGGCGGCCCTCGATCAGCTCGTGCGCGCGCTCGGCGAGCATGCTCGGCGCCACCGGCCGCCACATCTCCCGTCCCTTGAGCACGTTGAGCCGCTCCAGGCTGCGCCGGTCGCGCGGGTCGGCGAGCAGGCTGCGGGCGCCCAGCGCGCGCTGCCCGATCTCCCCTCGACCCCGGGCCCAGCCGACGATCCGGCCCCGGGCGATCTCCCCGGCCACGAACCGGGCCAGCGCGTCGTCACCGAGGCGACGCCGCGCCAGGCCGGCCCGGGCGGCGGCCGCCTCCCCCGCCTCCGTGGTCACCGGCCGACCCCAGTACGCGTGGTCGATGCGGGTCGGCGTGACCGGCCCGCACTCGCGCGCGGAGACCAGCGCGGCGCCCAGCGACACCCCGGCGTCGGTGGGCACCGGCGGCACGTAGACCCGGTCGAACAGGCCGCTGCGCACCAGCACCCCGACCATGGTGCAGTTCATCGCCACGCCCCCGGCCAGCGCCAGCACCGGCGTGTCCACCCGCCGGCGCAGCTCGGTGGCGAGCGACAGCACCGCCTCCTCCAGCCCCTGCTGGACGGTGGCGGCGAAGTCGGCGTACGCGATCGGCTCCTCGGCCTCGCGCGGCGCGTAGGGGAAGAACGCGCCGAAGCCCGGCCGCAGCGACTCGGCCACCGCCGGGTAGTAGGCCATCAACGGGCCGAGCGACGCGATCCGCCGCGCGGGCACCTCCGCGGCGGGCGCCCGGACCAGCTCGTATCCGCCCGGCACCGCCCGCACCGGCGCGCCCGGCGCGGGCCGCCCGTAGGCGGCGAGGCCCATCAGCTTCCCGGTGCCCCAGTAACCCAACCCGGCCCATTCGGCGGCCGCGTTGTAGTAGAAGCCCAGCGACTCCTCGACCGGCCACTCCCGCAGGATCTCCACCTCGCCGTCGGCGAAGCGGCCGATCGACGTCGACTGGGTCTCGCCCGCGCCGTCGACCACCAGCACCGCGGCCTCGTCGGCGTCGCAACTGAACGCGGCGCTGGCCGCGTGCGCCACGTGGTGCGGCACCCAGCGCACCGCCGGCATGACCAGGTCTTCCTGGTCGGGAAAGAGCATCGTCCGCAGCCCCTCGGTGGTGAACCGGCGGTTGCGGCCCAGCGGGATCTGCCGGAAGTCCCAGCCGATCGCCACGGTGTCCACCTCGGCCGGTCCGATGCCGGCCATCGCCAGGCACGCGGCGACCGCCTCCGCCGGCGGCTGGCCCACCGCGTGCTTGCGCCGGCTGACCCGCTCCTGCTCGACGAGCGAGCAGAGCGCGCCGTCGCGCAGCAGCACCGCGCTGGAGTCGTGGAAGCCGATGTTCACCCCGAGTACGTAGCGTGCCGACATCGTCGGTCTCCCTTCCGGTTTCTGCGGTTCACCCGGCGTGGCGGGCCGCGTCGACGGCGAGCACGGCACGGACGATGTTGTGGTAGCCGGTGCAGCGGCACAGGTTGCCCTTCAGCCCGTGGCGCACCTCCCGCTCGGAGAGCGGGCCCGGTTGCTCGGCGAGCAGGCTCACCGCCGCGAGCACCATCCCGGGGGTGCAGAAGCCGCACTGCAAGGCGTGGTGTTCGCGGAACGACTCCTGCACCGGGTGCAGCCGGTCGCCGTCGGCGAGCCCCTCCACGGTGCCGATCTCGGCGCCGTCGGCCTGCGCGGCGAGCAGCGTGCACGACTTGACCGAGCGACCGTCCAGCAGGACCGTGCAGGCGCCGCAGGACGAGGTGTCGCAGCCGACGGTGGCGGCGGTCAGCGCCAGCTCCTCCCGGATCAGGTGCACCAGCAGGGTGCGGGCCGGCACCTCCCGGCGGTGGGCCTCGCCGTTGACGGTGACCGCGACGGTGACGGTCGCGGCTCCGGGTCGGGTGTCAATGGTCATCGTCGCTCCTGGTCGCGGTCGGCAAGCGCCCGGGCCACCAGCACCCGGCTCAGGTGCCGGCGGTAGTCGGCGGAGCCGCGCACGTCGTCGGCCGGTTCGCAGTCGCGGTCCGCGTACGCCGCGGCGTCCGCCGTCGACGCGCCTGCGGCGAGCGCCGCCTCGACGGTGCTCGCCCGCCGGATGGTCCGGTCCATGCCGGCCAGCGCGACCCGGTCGTCGGCCACCGCGACGGCGACAAGTGACCACTCCAGCGCCGGCCGGGCGAACGTGCGGTAGCTCCACCGGCGCGGGCCGGGCAGCGGCACCCGCACCTCGGTGAGCAGTTCGTCGGGCCGGCACACGGTGACGCCCGGCGCCACGGCCAGCTCGTCGACGGGCACCAGCCGGGAACCGTCCACGCTGGTCAGGACCGCGGTGGCGGTCAGCGCGACAAGCGCGGTCGGCAGGTCCGCGGCCGGGTCGGCCTGGGCCAGCGCCCCGCCGACCGTGCCGGCGTGGCGCACCTGCGGGTCGCCGACCGACGCGGCAGCCGCCGCCAGGATCGGCGCGTGCCGCGCCACGAGCGGGTCGGCGAGCAGCAGGTGGTAGCGGGTCAGCGCGCCGACCGCGAGGTGGTCGCCCCGCGCCGCCACGTACGACAGGTCGGTGAGCCGGCCCAGGTCCAGCAGCGTGTCGACGGCGTCGCGGCGTAGCTTCAGCGCCGGCAGCAGGGACTGCCCGCCGGCCAGCGGTCGCAGCAGGTCGCCGTGCTCGCGCCGCAGCCGCAGCGCCTCGGTCAGGTCGGCGGCGCGGTGGTAGCGCAGGTGTGCCGGGATCACGGACCGGCCGCCGACCAGGTGGGCACCGGGCTGCGGTGCGTGGCGCGCAGGATCGTCTCGACCAGGTGGTGCCGGTGGGCGAGCAGATAGAAGTGCCCGCCCGGGAACGTGTGCAGGGTGAACCGGCCCCGGGTCCGGGCGGCCCACGCGTTCGCCTCGTCCACGGTGACCTCGCTGTCGTCCGCGCCGACGCAGGCCAGCACCGGCGCGCGCAACGGCACCGGCGGCTCCGGCCGCCACGTCTCGGCGATCCGGTAGTCGGCGCGCAGCACCGGCAGGGCGACCGCCTTCACCCCGTCGTGCTCCAGCGTCTCCCGGCCGGTCCCGCCGAGGCGGCCGGTCTCGGCCCAGAGCGTGTCGTCGTCGGCCAGGTGCACGCGCGTGTCGCGCAGCCGGTCGGGCGCCGGGCGGCCGGACACCACGAGCGCCCGCAGCCCGCCGCCCGGCCCGTCCAACCGGCGGGCCGTCTCGTACGCCACCGACGCACCGAGGCTGTGCCCGAACAGGACCAGCGGGATGTCGCCGGGCAGCGCGCGCAGCGCGGACGCGACCCCGGCGGCCAGGCTCGGCAGGTCGGCGGCGAACGGCTCCCCGGTGCGGTCCATCCGGCCCGGGTACTGCACGGCGTGCAGCTCCACGTCGTCGGGCAGGTGCGCCGCCCAGGGCCGGTAGAACGCCGCGTTGCCGCCGGCGTGCGGGAAGCAGACCAGGCGCAGCGCCGGCCAGCGCAGCGGCCGGGGGCAGCGCAGCCAGGTCCGGGCGGCGGTCACCGCGACGCCCCGATCGGCTCCGGCTCGACCGCGCGGGCGGCGGCGTCGGCCAGCTCCGCCACGTCGGCGGGCAGCAGCATCCGCGGTGGCGTGGAGTGCAGCAGCTCGGGCGGGCCGAGCCGGGCGGTGACGTCCTGCCACAGCCGGCACAGGGTCAGGTGGTACTGGCCGTGGCGGACCGGCTTCTCGCCGGCCTGGGCCGCGCGGTGCAGCTCGCCCAGCGCGTGTCCCACGCCGGCCGGCCAGACCCGCTCGAACACGTCGCGGTAGCTGGGCGCGGTCGGCTCGTCCAGCGGTTGCGCGCTCGGCACGTCCAGGTGGTCCGGCTCGTCCCCACCGGAGCCGGCGAAGTGTGGGCGGCCTATCCCCCGGTCCTGCACCTGCTGCGGGAAGTCCGGCCGGGGGCTCCAGACGGTCGGGCCGTGGGTGCCGAGCAGGGTCAGGTTGCCGGCCTCGGTGCCGATGGTGACCCGGTGCAGCAGGTGCGCGTAGTTGTCCGGGTCGGCCGGGTCCATCTGGTTCTGCACCCGCAGGGTCAGCGGCACCCCGGCGAGCACCCCGTCGACGCTGCGGAACGGCACGTCCACCGGGGACAGCCGGCGTACCTGCTCGGGCAGCTCCGCCGGGGCCGCCAGGCCCCACGGGCGGACCCCGCCGAGCGCCTGGCCGAGGATGTCCAGCAGCGCGTACGCGACCTGGAAGCCGCACGCCGCGTCGACGTAGCGGGCCGGACGGCGGGCCAGCAGGGCACGGGCCGCCGCGACGAACCGGCGCACCGGCGCGGTGTGCACGTAGAACGAGTTGAGGTGGTAGACCACGCCGGCCCGGCCGGCGGTGCGCAGGCACTCGACCAGCTCGTCGTGGTGCAGCGGATGCTCCTGCACCACGTGCAGCCCGCGCTCCATCAACGCGCGCGCCACCTCGCCGCCGGGCCCGCCGAGCAGGCCGCCGCGGATCACCACGCAGGCCAGCGTCACGTCCTCGGGCACCTGCGACACGTCGGTGAACAGCGGCACGCCGTAGTGCCGGGCGCAGGCCACCGAGCGGGCGCTTCCGCCGGCCAGGATCCCGGCCAGCTCGAACGGGAAGTCACGCTGCCGGAACGCCTGCAGGTAGACCTGGCCGAACTTGGTACCGGCGACGAGCACCCTCGGTCTCACGCCACCCCCTCCTCGATCGTCTCGTAGCGGGTCAGGGGGCCGTCCTCGACGTGCAGCGCGGTGACCGCCGGGCTGGTCCGCAGCCGGTCCACCGCCCACGTCGGGTCGACCACCTCGGCCAGATGGTGCACGCCCGGCGGCAGGTCACCGGCGGCGGCCGCCACCGCGCCGAGCGCCACCGCGGCCCCGGTGAGCGCGTTCGCGCCGACGCCCCGGCAGACCAGCACCCGACTGCCGGCCGGCGAGGTCAGCTCCACGAGCAACACCTGGTAGCGGGGTCGGCCGAAGGCGTCCAGCTCGGCCGCCCGGCACAGCGCGTCCGCCGCGGCGGCCAGCTCCGCCGGACCGCCGCCGGCGCGGCGCGCGCCGGCGGCGAGCGCGGCCGGAACCCGATCGCCGGCGAACGCCGACCACCAGTCCACGTCGGTCAGGCCGAGCCGCCCGGCCAGCCGCTCGGTCTCGGTGCTCAGATACGGCTGGAGCAGCACCGGTTCGTCGAAGAACGGCACCGTCACGTCGGCGTGCGCGGCCAGCGCCCGGCCGCGCCGGGCGCCGTCGCGCCAGGCGGCGAGCGGTTCGCCGTAGCCGCTGTCGCCGACCGCGAGGAAGTCCCAGGCCGCGCCCGGGCTGAACCCGTCGCGCCCGCCGACCCAGCCGGTCAGCCGCCGGGCGCCCGGCAGGTGCCCGGCGAGGTACGCCGGGAGCAGCCCGGACAGACCTGGCATCATCCCGGCGGAGATCACCGCGACCCGCTCGGCGGCGTCGGGCAGCGCGGCGACGGCTCGGTACAGCCCGTCGTCACCGGCGGCGTCGACGTAGGCCGCGCCGGCGCGGGCCGCGGCTCGGGCCACCCTGTCACCGACCGTGCCGGCGGGACCGGCGCAGTTGACGACCGTGTGGCAGCCCGCGCAGAACGCGTCCAGGCCGTCGGGGTCGGTCAGGTCCACCGGGTACGCCTGGACCCGCGCGTCACCTGCCGGCAGCCGTCCCGGGTGGCGGCCGCCCGCGCGGACGGTGTCCACGGTCCACGCCAGCAGGTGCGCCAGCGCGTGCCGGCCCACCCCGCCGCTCGCGCCGACCAGCGCGATCGCGCCCGGCACGTCAGCCCTCCCCGACGATCGCGTCGGACCAGCCGGCCGGCTCGTCCGGCACCCGGGCCACGGTCAGCTCGCCGAGGCACACCTCACGCCACCAGGCCACCCCGGCCGGGTCCGGCTCACCCGGGCAGAGCAGCGTCACGTCCCCGGCGTACGGCGAGCTGGCGTAGGCGTCGCCGGGGACCGGGTCGGCGACCGCCAGCCCGGCCACGTCCAGCCCGGACTCGGTGAGCTGGCGGGCCAGTTCCAACGCCAGCGCGCCGGCATCGCCCCGGCCCACCACCGTCAACGGTCCCCTCGTCAGGTGCCCGGCCAGGTCGGCGGCGTAGTCGGCGGCGAGCCGCTGCACCAGCGGCGCCGGGTCCAGGCCGGCGTAACGGTGCAGCGCCCCGTCGGCCACGCCCCACACCGCACCGGCGGTCGCCAGCCCGGCCGGGAGGCCGGCGTACGCGTCGAGCCGGCCGCTGCCGTCGTGCACCAGCAGGTACCGGGGCGGGCCGTCACCGGCGAGCCGGGTCACCTCGACCGCACCGACGGCCGGCTCGTCGTCGGGTGCGGCGGGTCCGGCCGTGGCCGCGAGTCGTTCGGCGAGGGCGCCGACGGTGGGGTGCTCCAGGATGGTCCGCAGCAGTTCGTCGAAGAAGACCCCGGACGCCGCCGGCACCCGCTCGGCGAGCTGTCCGGCGAGCTTCGCGGCGAGCAGCGAGTCCCCGCCGAGGGCGAAGAAGTCGGCGTCGCGGCTCACCCGCTCCACCCGCAGCACGTCCGCCCAGACGGCCGCGATCTCCTCCTCCAGCCCGGCGTTCGGCGCGGCGCCGCCGGTCTCCGGGCCCGCCGTGGCGGCCGCCACCAGCCGGCGGACGGCCGCGCGGTCGAGCTTCCCGTTCGCGGTGCGGGGCAGCTCGTCGGCCACCTGCACCACGCTCGGCACCATGTAGTCGGGCAGCCGGTCGGCCAGGTGCGCCCGCAGCTCGTCCGGCACCACCCGACGCCGGTCCGCCTTGACCCGGGCCGCGATGATCCGCATCCCGAGCCCGGCCATCGGGTCGTCGGGCGCGGGCAGGTCGAGCACCGGCGCGGCGCCGGCCCCGGTGAGCAGGCTCCGCCACTCGTCCGCGTCGAGGAACGTCCGGTCGGTGCCGCGCCGCAGGTCGGCGAAGTCCCCCAGCTCGTCGTCGAGGCGCACCAGCAGCTCCAGCGACGTCATGATCTGGTAGTGCTCCCGGGTCATCTCCAGCAGCACCAGATGCCCGCCCGGGGCGAGGATGCCGCGCAGCCGGTCCAGGGTGGCCGGCACGTCCCGGGTGGCGTGCAGCACGTCCCCGGCGATCACCAGGTCGGCGCTGTTCGGGGCGAGGCCCTGCCCGGCCGGGTCGGCGTCGAGGTCCAACGTGGCGAAGCGCAGGCCCGGCCGGTCGCCGAAGCGCTGCCGGCCGGCCTCGACGAAGAACCCGGACAGGTCGGTGTAGAGGTAGTCGACGTCCAGACCGTCGAGCGCGTCGAGCACGGCCGCGGTGGTGCCGCCCGAACCGGCGCCGACCTCCACGATCCGCACCGGGGCGGGCAGCCGTTCGACGAGCGCCCGCACCGCCGCGGCGGCGACCGCGTTGGCCCACCTGTTGAACAGGGCGCCCGCGTAGAGGTTGTCCGACACCGCCAGTTCGCCGGCGGGGAAGAGCAGCGCCAGCGGGTCCTCGTCGTCGCGCAGCAGCGCCGGCAGCGCCGCGGCGCTGCCCTGGAAGTAGCGCACCAACTCCGGCGCCTCCCCCACCTCCGCCGCCCGCCGGGCCGCCGCGTCCCACGCGCGCGCCGCCGGCGACAGCGCCTGCCCCAGCCGGTACGCGTCGTCGTCGCGCCGCAGCACGCCCGAGTCGGTGAGCGCCCGCAGCCAGCGCCGCAGCAGCCGGCGGTGGCGTGGCGCGACGCCGGTGCCCGCGTAGATCCCGGCGAGCGGGTGCGGCCGGTCGTCGAGGAACAGGCCGGCCGCGCGCAGCGTGTCCAGCATGGCCGCCAGGCCGAGGCGGTCCAGGTCGTGCAGGTACGCCGCGTACCCGTCCAGGTCGGTGCCGGCGACCACGGCGGTGCCGGCGGCGGCGGGTCCGGCCGGTTCGACGGTCGTGGCCGGGCCGGGTTCCACGGCGGCCGGCTGGACCACGGCGGCCAACCTGCGCTCCAACGGGCGGTCCCCGTCGACCACGGCGACGGCGGCACCGATCGCCGGATGGGCGAGCAGCGCGGCCTCCACCTCGGCCAGCTCGATCCGGTGCCCGCGCACCTTGACCTGGTGGTCCTCCCGCCCGAGAAACTCGATCACCCCGTCGGGCCGGTAGCGGCCCAGGTCGCCGGTGCGGTAGAGCCGCTGTCCGGTGGTCGGGTCGGTGACGAACCGTTCGGCGGTGCGCTCGGGATCGCCGAGATAACCCGAGGCCAGGCCGGCGCCGCCGATGTAGAGCTCGCCGGTGACCCAGTCCGGGCGGTCGCGCAGGCCGGCGTCGCGCACGTGCCAGCTCTGGTTGGCCAGCGGCACGCCGTAGGGGATGCTGCGCCACGCCGGGTCGACCGCGCCGACCGGGTGGATGATCGACCAGATCGCCGCCTCGGTAGCGCCACCCAGGCCGACCACGGCCAGGCCGGGCACCAGGGCGCGGATCGCATCGGGCAGGGTGACCGGGATCCAGTCGCCGCTGAGCAGCGCCAGCCGCAGCGACGGCGTCCGCACCATCGGCGCGGCGGCGAGATAGTCGGCGAGCATCTGCATCTGCGCCGGCACCGAGTTCCAGAGCGTCACCTCGTGACCGGTCACCAGGTCCGCCCAGTGGGTGGGGTCGCCGCGCCGCCCCGGCGCGGGCAGCACCAGGGCGGCACCGACCGCCGGCGGGCCGAACAGGTCGTAGACGGACAGGTCGAAACCGAGACTGGCCAGGCCGAGGATCCGGTCGTCGGCGGTCACGTCGAACCGGGTGTTGATGTCGACCACCGTGTTCAGCGCCGCCCGGTGCGTGATCATCACGCCCTTCGGCGTGCCGGTGGAACCCGATGTGTGGATGACGTACGCCAGATCGTCGGGGCCGGCCAGGCGCGGTGACAGCGCGGCCGGCGCGGGGCCGTCGCAGCCGTCCACGGCGATCACCTCGACCTGTGCCGGCCAGTCGCCGTCCGCGCGACCGCTTTCGGTGAGCACGTGCCGCACGCTCGCGCCGGCGAGGATCAGGTCGCGGCGCGCCGGTGGCTGGTTGGTGTCGACCGGCACGTACGCGGCGCCGGCCAGCAGCGCGCCGAACACCGCGACGACCTGCCGCCAGCCCTTGTCGGCCACCACCGCGACCAGGTCGCCGGGGCGGCAGCCGGCCTCGACGAGCCGGACGGCGACCGCGCTCGCCCGCCCGGTGAGCTGCCGGTAGGTCAGACTCGCGTCGGGCGCCACCACCGCGACCCGGTCCGGGGTCCGCAGCGCCTGCGCGAGCACGCCCTCGTGCAGCAGCCCGTCGGGCAACGGCGCGGCGGTGTCGTTGACCTCGGCCCGCCGGCGGGCGCTCGCCGCCGGCAGCGCGACCGGGGCGATCTCCTCCCACGCCTCGTCGGTGCCGGCCAGCCGGCGCAGCAGCGCCGTGTACGCGGCGAACATCTCGTCGACCACACCGTCCGGGAAGACGCCCTCGCGCACGTCCCAGTTGGTGGCGAGCCCGCCGGAGCGTTCGATGTTCTGGCAGTCGATCCAGACCTGCGGTGTCTGGCTGATGCCGTAGCCCAGCTCGCCGAAGCCCTCCACCCCGGTGTCGCCGCCGAGCCCGATCGCGCTGGTGAACACCACAGGCAGCAGCGCAGCGTCGGCGCCCCGCCGCCGGGCCACCTCGCGCAGCACGTCGACGCCGGAGAATCGGCGGTGGTCCAGGTCGGACCAGAGCTGGGCCTGTAGCCGCTTGGCCCGCTCCTGCACGGGCGCGTCCGGGTCCTGCTCGACGGCGAGCAGGCTGACCGAGGTGAAGTCGCCGACGATCCGGTCGACCTGCGGGTGCGTCGGCGTGCGGTCGAGCAGCGTGACGTCGACGCAGAAGCGCGGGTGGGCGCTCCAGGCGGCGATCACCTCGGCGTACGCGGCGAGCACGGCACCGGACGGGGTGATGCCGTGCCGGCCGGCGCGCTGCCGCAGCCCGGCCCACTCGGTGGCGTCGAGCCGCAGGTCGAGGCGGCGGAACCGGGGTGGCGCGGCGAGCGCGTCGGGGCGCAGCGGCAGCTCCGGCGCGGGCGGCAGGTCGTCGAGGCGGGCCAGCCACCAGTCCCGGTCGGCGTCGCGGCGTGGCCCGTCGCGCAGCGGCGCGGTGGCCAGCAGATGGTCCCGGAACGTCAGCTCCAGGTCCTCGGCGGGCGGGTCACCGGCGTAGCGGCGGCCCAACTCGTCGAGGAGCAGGTTGATGCTGACGAAGTCGCAGACCAGGAAGTCGATCGAGAAGTGCAGCACGTGACGTTCCGGGCCCCGGGTCACCCGCAGCGTGAACAGCGGCCACTGCCGTGGGTCGTAGCGCCGGTGGTCCAGCTCCGCGCGGGTGGCGGCGACCGCGTCGGCGAAGCCGTCCGCGTCCGCGTCGCGCACCTCGATCCGGTACGGCGGGACGTCGGGGCGTACCTGCTGGGAGCCGTCGCGGTCGACCACGGCCCGGAGCATGTCGTGCCGGGCCACCAACTCCCGCCAGGCGTCTTCGAGTCGGTCGACGTCGAGATCGTCGAAGCCCAGCTCGCCGTAGCCGTGGCAGCCGATCCCGCCGTAGGCGAACGTGTCGCCGCGCCCGAGCAGATAGGCGCTCTGCACGTCGGTGAGCGGGAACGGCTCGTACCGTTGCTCGGGGTGCGGCACGGCGGTGGGGACGGCGGCGTCCCGGACCGCGGCCAGCACCTCCTCCCGGTGCTGGCGCAGCGCGGCCCGCCGCTGGTCGGTCAGGACGCCGGCCGGGGCGCGGAAGCGGAGCTGGCCGTCCTCCTCCCAGAGTCGAACACCGAGTTCCGCCAGTTCGGCGACCAGGTCCTGCCCGTTCATATCGCCCCTTCCTCGTACGCGCCGGCGGCGTCCTGCACGGCGGCGGCCAGGTCCGCGATGGTGGGTCGGTCGAACAGTCCCCGCATCGGCAGGTCGACGCCGTAGCGCTCGCGCAGCACGGCCAGCAGGCGGGTGGCGAGCAGGCTGTCCCCGCCCAGGCCGAAGAAGTTGCGGGTGCGCCCGGGCGTCGGGCAGCCCAGCAGTTCGGCCCAGAGCGCGCCGAGCTCGGTCTCCAGCCCGGGCCGGGGCGGTTCGTCGGGCGGCGCGCCGTCGCCGGTGGCGAGCAGCCGGGCCACCGCGTTGCGGTCGACCTTGCCGTTTGCGGTCAGTGGGAGCTGATCGAGGACCGTGACGTGCTCGGGGATCATGTAGGCGGGCAGCCGGTCGCCTAGGTGTTCGCGCAGGTCGTCGACGTCGTGGCCGGGGTGGACGGTGACCGCGGCGGCGAGCCGGCGGGTGGTCGCGCCGACCGCCACGGCGACCGCGTCACGCACGGCGCGGTGGTGCAGCAACGCGGCCTCGATCTCGCCGAGTTCGATGCGGTGTCCGCGGATCTTGACCTGGTGGTCGGTGCGGCCGAGGAACTCCAGGGTGCCGTCGGGCCAGTAGCGGCCGAGGTCGCCGGTCCGGTACCAGCGGGTCCCCTCGTGGGTGACGAACCGTCCGGCGGTGCGTTGCGGGTCGCCCCGGTAGCCGGCGGCCACGCCGGCCCCGCCGATCCACAGCTCACCCGGCACCCAGTCCGGGCAGTCCCGGCCCCGCCCGTCGACAACCCGGTAGCGCTGGTTGGGCAGCGGGTGCCCGTAGGGCACGGACCGCCAGTGCGCCGGCACCTCGTGCACCTCGTACGCGTTCGACCAGATCGCCGCCTCGGTGGCCCCGCCGAGCGCGACGAGCCGCGCGTCGGGCCGGCAGGCGGTCAACCGGTCCCGCAGGTCGAGCCCCACCCAGTCGCCGGAGACCAGCGCGAGCCGCAGCGCCGTCAGGGGCTCGTCACCGGCGGCGGTGAGCAGCATGTCGAGCAGCGCGGGCACGGTGTTCCAGATCGTGACGTGGTGGTCGGTGGCCAGGCGCAGCCACGCCCGGGCGTCACGGCGCTGCTCCTCGCCCACCACGACCACCGCGCCGCCGGCGCCGAGCAACCCGAACACGTCGAACACCGACAGGTCGAAGTCCAACGCCGACACCGCCAGCACCCGATCGCCCACACCGACGTCGAAACGCCGCCGGATCGCCTCGATCGTGTTCACCGCCGCCGCGTGCGACACCTCCACACCCTTGGGCTCCCCCGTCGACCCCGACGTGAAGATCACATACGCCAGCCCGGCCGGATCGACCTGCACCGGCCACTCCAACGCGGACCCACCGTCACCGCCCGGACCAACCACCGGGACGCTGCCACCCGGCGCCGCGTCGCCGGTTGCCGCTCCGGGACCGTCGTCGTCGGCCCGGATCAGCACCTTCGCTCCCGCCCGGGCGAGAATGCGCTCCCGCCGGACCGCCGGCTGGTCCACCCCCACCGGCACGTACACACCGCCGGCCGCCAACACCGCCAGCACCGCGACGAACTGCTCGACGCCCTTGGGCAGACACACCCCGATGGCGTCGCCAGCGCCGACCCCGGCCCGGAGCAGCGCACCGGCCAGCCGCAACGACCGCTCGGCCAACTCCCCGTAGGACACCGACACACCGTCACCCAACGCCGCCGGGCGGCCCGGCTCCCGCGCCGCCCACCCGAAGAACCCCTCGTGCAGCAACCCGGTCGGCAACACGGCCACGGTGTCGTTCACCCGCTCCCGCACCACCCGCTGCGCCGCCGGCAACCCGACAGGCAACGCCCGCGACCAGTCCCCCCGCGCCAGGCCGCGCAGCAACTCCAGGTAGGCGTCGAACATCGCCTCCGACACCCCGGGCGGGAACAGCTCCGCCACCAGGTCCCAGTTGACGAGCAGGCCGCCGTCACGCTCCATGACCTGGTTGTCCAGCCACACCTGCGGGGTCTGCGAGGCGCCCCAGATCTGCTCGCCGAACGGCAGGTCCATGCTGACCAGCTCGTCGCTGATGCCGAGTGCGCTGGTGAAGACCACGGGCATGGTCGCCGCGGCCGCGCCGCTGCGGCGGGCGATCTCCCGCAGCACCCAGATGGCGGACACACCGTGGTGCTCCATGCCGTCCCACATCCGCTCCTGGAAGCGGCGGACCAGGCTCAGGAAGTCGTCGCCGGCGACCGGCCGGTGCGGCACGAGCAGCAGCGAGGTGAAGTCGCCCAACACGTAGTCGATGTCGGGGTGCACCTCACGGCGGTCGAACAGGGTCAGGTTGAGCGTGAGGTCGCCCCGGCCGCTCCACGCCGAGAGCACCTCGGCGTACGCGGTGGCGAGGACCGCGGCCGGGCTCACGCCGTGGGTACGGGCGATGGCCACCAGGCTCGACCACCGCGCGGCGTCGAGGCGTCCCTCGTGCCGGACGAACCGGGGCGCGCGGACCCGGTCCGGGTCGACGGCCAGCGGGAGCTGCGGCGCGGGCGGCAGCTCGGCGACCTGCGCCGACCAATAGCGCCGGTCCTCGTCGACGCTCGCCGCGTCGGGCTGGGCGTGCAGCACGTAGTCGCGGAAGGACACCCCGATCGGGCGCAGCGGAGTGTCGAGGTCGGTGTAGAGGGCGGACAGTTCGGCGAAGACGGTGACGATGCTCAGCGCGTCGAGCACGATGTAGTCGAAGCTGAACGCCAGCCGGACCCGGTTCTCGCCGTACCGGACGGCCTCGATCGCCACCAGCGGCCAGCGGGTCGGGTCGGCGACCCGGTGCGACAGCCGGTCGCGCAGTGCGGCGAGCGCCGCTCCACCCTCGGTGACGCCGATGGCGACCTCGGGCACCTCGGGCAGGATGCGTTGCCGCCCGTCGGGGTCGATGACCGCGCGCAGCATCTCGTGCCGGCGCACCAGCCGGTTCCACGCCGTGGTGAGCCGGTCGAGGTCCACGTCCGCGCCGTCGAACTCCCAGTACCAGTGCGAGCCCACCTCGCCGAGCGCGAAGTCGCCGGTGCGCCCGATCCAGTACGCCCGCTGCACGTCGGTGAGCGGGAACGGGTCGTGCCGGTGGGCGAGGTCCGGGGTGAGCGCGGCGGTCGCGCCGGGGCCGCGCTCCAGCCGCAGGCCGGCGGCGAACCCGCTGAGCGTCGGCTGGGCGAACAGGTGCCGCAGTTGCCCGCCGGCCAGCCCGGCGGCCCGCATCCGACCGAGCAGGCGGGTGGCGAGCAGGCTGTCCCCGCCCAGGGCGAAGAAGCTGTCCGCGCGGCCGACGGCCGGCACGTCGAGCAGCTCGGCCCAGACCTCGGCCAGTGCCGCCTCCACCGGCCCGATCGGCGGCCGGACCTCGGTGGCCCGGTCGGCCCGGTCGGCCAGCCGCTCGGCCAGCGCCCGCCGGTCGATCTTGCCGTTGCCGCTCAGCGGCAGGTCGTCCAGGACCGCGACGTGCTCGGGGACCATGTGGGCGGGCAGCCGGTCGCCGAGGAAGGCATGCAGGTCGTCGACGTCGTAACCGGGGTGGACGGTGACCGCGGCGGCGAGCCGGCGGGTGGTCGCGCCGACCGCCACGGCGACCGCGTCACGCACGGCGCGGTGGTGCAGCAACGCGGCCTCGATCTCGCCGAGTTCGATGCGGTGTCCGCGGATCTTGACCTGGTGGTCGGTGCGGCCGAGGAACTCCAGGGTGCCGTCGGGCCAGTAGCGGCCGAGGTCGCCGGTCCGGTACCAGCGGGTCCCCTCGTGGGTGACGAACCGTTCGCCGGTGCGTTGCGGGTCGCCCCGGTAGCCGGCGGCCACGCCGGCCCCGCCGATCCACAGCTCACCCGGCACCCAGTCCGGGCAGTCCCGGCCCCGCCCGTCGACAACCCGGCAGCGCTGGTTGGGCAGCGGCCGACCGTAGGGGACGGAACGCCAGTGCGCCGGCACCTCGCCGACCTCGAGGACGGTGGAGTGGATCGCCGTCTCGGTCGTGCCGCCGAGGGCGACCAGCCGGGCGTGCGGGCGCAACGCGGTCAGCCGGCCCGGCAGGTCCAGCCCCACCCAGTCGCCGCCGAGCAGCGCGAGTCGCAGGTGGGTGGTCGCGCCGTCGGCCTCGGCGGCGGTGAGCAGCATGTCCAGCAACGCCGGCACCGACTGCCAGATCGTGACGTGGTGGTCGGTGGCCAGGCGCAGCCACGCCCGGGCGTCACGGCGCTGCTCCTCGCCCACCACGACCACCGCGCCGCCGGCGCCGAGCAACCCGAACACGTCGAACACCGACAGGTCGAAGTCCAACGCCGACACCGCCAGCACCCGATCGCCCACACCGACGTCGAAACGCCGCCGGATCGCCTCGATCGTGTTCATCGCCGCCGCGTGCGACACCTCCACACCCTTGGGCTCCCCCGTCGACCCCGACGTGAAGATCACATACGCCAGCCCGGCCGGATCGACCTGCACCGGCCACTCCAACGCGGACCCACCGTCACCGCCCGGACCAACCACCGGGACGCTGCCACCCGGCGCCGCGTCGCCGGTTGCCGCTCCGGGACCGTCGTCGTCGGCCCGGATCAGCACCTTCGCTCCCGCCCGGGCGAGAATGCGCTCCCGCCGGACCGCCGGCTGGTCCACCCCCACCGGCACGTACACACCGCCGGCCGCCAACACCGCCAGCACCGCGACGAACTGCTCGACGCCCTTGGGCAGACACACCCCGATGGCGTCGCCAGCGCCGACCCCGGCCCGGAGCAGCGCACCGGCCAGCCGCAACGACCGCTCGGCCAACTCCCCGTAGGACACCGACACACCGTCACCCAACGCCGCCGGGCGGCCCGGCTCCCGCGCCGCCCACCCGAAGAACCCCTCGTGCAGCAACCCGGTCGGCAACACGGCCACGGTGTCGTTCACCCGCTCCCGCACCACCCGCTGCGCCGCCGGCAACCCCACCGACGCCGACCAGTCCCCCGCCACCAGCGCGCGCAGCAGCCCCACGTAGGCGTCGAACATCGCCTCCGACACCCCGGCCGGGAACAGCTCCGCCACCACGTCCCAGTTCAGGTACAGGCCGCCCTCGCGCTCGGTGACCTGGTTGTCCAGCCACACCTGCGGGGTCTGCGAGCTGGTCCACACCGGATCCCCGAAGCACGTCCGCACGTCCGCGCCGAACAGCTCACCGAGGCTGAGCGCGCTGGTGAACACCACCGGCGCGAGCACCGCCCGGTCCGCACGGTGGCGGGCCAGGTCACGCAGCACGTCCACCCCGGAGTACGCGCTGTGCGCGACGTCGCGGGTGAACTGCTCGTGCAGCCGGCGGGCCCGCTCGACGAAGGGCACCTCGGCGGTGGCGTCCACCTCCAGCAGCAGCAGGTTGGTGAAGTCGCCGCTGAGCAGCGGCACGTCCGGGTGGTACGGCGTGCGGTCGTACAGCGGCAGGTTGAGCAGGAAACGCTGCCGGCTGCTCCAGGCGGCCAGCACCTCGGCGAACGCGGTCAGGAACACCATCGGCAGGGTGATGCCGTGCTCCCGCGCACGGGCGGCGAGGCGGTCCCGGTCGGCGCCGGACAACCAGTGGTGGTGACGGGTCACCCGGTGCCCGGTGACCCGCTCCGGCGCGACCGCGACCGGCAGCTCGGGCCCACCGGGCAAGCCTGGCAGCCGCTCCCGCCAGTAGGCGGACGCGGCCGCCCGCGCGGCCGCCCGACGGCGGGCGTGCACGGCCAGGTAGCGCGGGTAGCTGTAGCCGATGGGCGGCAGCGGCTCGTCGGGGCGGTCGTAGAGGGCGGCCAGGTCGGCCAGGAGAACCCGGAAGCTGTGTGCGTCGGCGACCAGCATCTCGATCTCGACGTGGATCCGGGTGCCGCCCGCGGGCAGCAGCGAGAGCTGGATGTCGAACACCTCACCCCGGTCCACCCGCAGGCTGCGGTGCGACAGCGTGTCGCGCAGCTCGCCGAGTCGCCGGTCTCGGTCGGCCGGTGTCAGCTCGCGCAGGTCGTGCACCGTCAGGCCGGGCCACGCGCCGTCCGGGGTGATCTGCTGGCGGCCGTCGTCGAGGAACCGGGCCCGCAGCATGTCGTGCCGGCGCACCAACGCCCGCACCGCCCGCTCCAGCCGCGACGCGTCCACGTGCCGGCCGTCGAACTCGTTGTAGAAGTGCGCGCCCACACCGCCCAGCGCCTGGTCCCCGGCGCGTCCGACCCAGTAGGCGTGCTGCATGGTGGCCAGCGGGAACGGCGCGCCGGGGTCGACCATCTCGTCGTCGGCCGGCTCCGAGGTGGGCGCGGGATCGTCGCCCGGCCGCGCCAGGGCGTGCCACTGGCGTACCGTGCGGTGCTCGATGAGCTGGCCGAACGTGAGGTTCCCGCCGGCCGCGGACCACCGCGCCGCCAGCCGCATCAGGCCGATCGAATCGAGACCGCGCTCCAGCAGGTCGTCGTCGGGCGACACCGGCTCCTCGAGCAGCGCGGCGACGTCGCCGCACATGCCGTCCAGGGTCAGCGTGGTCAGCACTGGCATGTCCACTCCGGTCAGGCGCGAGGTAGGCGGATCGAGCGGTCGGCGAAGCCGATGAGGTCGAGGCGTTCCAGGCCCGAGCGGACCCGGGGTGTCAGCAGCCCGATGTTGGCCAGGGCGGTGACCACCCGGGCGAAGATGGCCTGCCGATACTTGATCATCAGCTCGTTGTGCGCGGCGAAGTCGACGCCCTCGTCGCGGTCGACCTCGATGCGCTCCCACACGTCCTCGAGCAGGAACCGGCGGCGCATCAGGCTGGCCGACTCGAGCACCATCTCCTCCCGGTCGGCCCGCTCGGCGCTCGTCATCTCCGCGTAGATGCCCTCCAGCGACAGCACGCCGAAGGACACGTGCCGGGCCTCGTCGCGGGCCACCAGCCGGGTGATGTCGCAGATGAGCCGGTCGTGGAAGGTGCTGTTGGCGAGCCGGAACGCGGCCATCGCCAACGCCTCGACGATGATCTGCATGCCCAGCGCGGTGATGTCCCAGCGGGCGTCGGAGAGCAGGTCCTCCAGCAGTTCGGCCAGCGCCGGGTTGATCGGGTACGGCTCGGGCACCTTCTCCCGCAGGTAGCGGGAGAACGCCTCGACGTGCCGCGCCTCGTCGGCGGCCTGACTGGCCGCGTAGTACTTGCTGTCCAGGTCGGGGACCACCTCGACCAGGCGGGCGGCGACCACCAGCGCGCCCTGCTCGCCGTGCAGGAACTGGCTGACCATCCAGGACTGGAGCTCCCAGCGGAACGTGTCCCACATCGGACGACCGCGCGCGGCCAGCGGGGACGCCTCGAAGGAGGCCATGGCGAACGCCGAGTCGTCGGGCAACGGCTCGCCGAACGGCACCGGGATCGACCAGTCCACGTCCGTGGTGGCGTTCCACTGCGCGCTCTTGGCCCGCTCGTAGAGGGAGAGCACCCGAGGCATCTCGGACTCGTACCGCCACGTCAGCCGAGCCGGCACGGGCGTGGTGACCGACAGACCAGACATGCGCCCAAGGTACCGACAGATAACACGAGATGCCAGACCCTTGATGACAGATACGTGAGCGGCCGGGTACCGTCGCAGCGTGGCGCCCCGAGAACTACCGGCCTCCGTCGGTCAGCGACTGCTCGGCATCATCGACCACTACCGCGCCGACCACGGGGCGCTGAACTGCCCGCTGCTGTGCCGGGTGACCGGCACTGTCGACGTCGACGCGCTCGCTGCGGCGCTGACCGCGCTGACCGCCCGGCACGAGGCCCTGCGGACCACCTTCACCGGCCGTGGCCCCCGCCTGACCCAGCACGTGCGGGACCCGCGACCGGTGCCACTGCCGGTGGTCGACCTGCGCGCCGCCCCCGACCCACGTGCCGCGGCGGAGACAGCCGTCGCCACCGAGCTGTCCACCCGGGTGGACGTCGGCACATGGCCCACCCGGGCCACCGCCTGGCAGGTGGCCGACGACGAGATCGTCCTCTGCTTCACCATGCACCATCTGGTCACCGACGCCTGGTCGTGCGGGCTGCTCTTCGAGGAACTGCGCGCGCTCTACGCCCGGCGCCCGAACCGCCCCGTCGAGCTGCCCCCGGTGCCGTGGCAGTACGGCCAGTTCGTCGCCTGGCAGGAGGCCCGGCTGGCCGGCGCCGAGCTGGACCGGCAGCGGGATTTCTGGCGGGCCCAGCTCACCGGACTGCGGCTGCCCCGACTGCCCTACCGCGAGCCACCGCCGGGCGCGACGCCGGGCGTGCTGGGGCGCGACCTCGACGCCGACGTGGCCGGCGGGCTGCGGGAACTGGCCCGGCAGCACCGCACCACCCTGTTCGCCGTCACGCTCGCGGTCTACTACGCGGTGCTGCACCGGATCACCGGTCAGGGTGACCTCGCGGTCGCCTCGCTGTTCGCCAACCGCAGCCGTCCGGAGAGCCAGCGCACCGTGGGCTTCTGCGCCAACATGGTGGTGCTGCGCACCCGGCTGCCCCCGTTCGCCACGTTCCCGGCGCTGCTGACGGCCACCCACGCGACCGCCGCCGCCGCGTTCGCCAACCAGGAGCAGCCCTACCAGGCGGTCGCCACCGGCAGCGCCAACCTGGGTGGCCGGGTCGACGACGTGGTGTTCCAGATGATGGCCGCGCTCGACCACCGGGTTTCGGTCGCCGACGCCGACTTCGAGCTGCTCCTGCCCGAGGCGATCGGCAGCCGGTTCGGCACCGAGCTGGCGGTGGCGCCGCGCGGCACGGGCCTGCGGGTGGTGCTGTTCCACACGCCCCGGCTGGCGCCCGCGGACGCCGAGCGGCTGATCGACGGCTACGTCAGCGTCGCGCGCACGGTGGTGGCCGATCCACGCACGCCCCTGTCGAGCCTGCTGCGAACCTGACCGGCCCGCTCAGCCCCGGATCAGCTCGGCACCACGCTCACCGATCATGATGCTGGTCAGCGCCGCCGGCGCCCGCAACGGCACCGGCACCACGGAGGCGTCGACCACCCGCAGGCCGGGCACGCCGTGCACCCGGCAGTGCCCGTCGACCACCGCACCCGGGTCGTCGGTGGGACCCATCCGGGCGCCGCCGACCAGGTTGAGCCGGCTGTAGGTGGTGGTGCGCAGCATCTGGTCGAGTTGCTCGTCGTCGGCCACCACCGCGTCGTCCACGAGCGCGAAGCGGGCCACGGTCTTGGTGAACGCCGCCTGGTTGGCGATCTCCCACGCGTGCCGGTAGGCGGCACGCATCCGGGCGAGGTCGCCGTCGGCCGAGTAGAAGTCGAGGTCGACCAGGGGCGACGCGGTGGCGTCGGCGGAGCTGATGCCGACCCGGCCCCGCGAGGCCATCGCCATGTCGCCGATCATGACCGTGTTGATGAGATCGGTGCCGACGAGGCGGTCCAGGCCCGCGCCGGCGCCGCGGGTGGTGCTCATCCCGGTGAACAGGCTCAGGTAGAAGGCCTGGTCGGCGGCGTGCCCGGGGATGCCGGCGAGCCGGCCGATGAGCTGGGTGCGGGGCCAGTCGCCGCCGACCGCCTCCGGCTCGGGCACCACCAGGATGATCGCGCCCGGCTGGTCGATCACGTCGGCGCCCACGCCGGGCAGGTCGACCAGCGGGGTGACGCCGGCGGCCCGCAGCTCGTCGGCCGGGCCGATGCCCGAGCGCAGCAGCAGCGCCGGGCTGTAGGGGCTGCCCGCGCAGAGGACGACCTCACCGGCGCCGATCGTCTCGCCACCGACGCGCACCCCCACCGCCCGGCCGTCGGCCAGCAGCACCCGCTCGACCTCGGCGTCGCCGCGCACCGTCAGGTTGGGCCGGGACCGGGCGGGGTCGAGGTGGGTCTGCGCGGTGGACATGCGCAGCCGGTCCCGCCGGTTCTGCGGATACATCCCGATGCCCACCGCGTCGGGGGCGTTCATGTCCTCCTGGTAGTCGTGCCCGAGCGCGAGCACCGCCTCCAGGAAGCCGTCCATCGCCGGGGTCAGCTGGCCACGCGACCAGCGGGTGATCGGCACCGGGCCGTCGGCGCCGTGGTAGTCACGGTCGCCGAACTGCGCGTCGCTCTCCAGCCGGCGGAACGCGGGCAGCACGGCCGGCCAGTCCCACTCCGGCACGACTCGACCCCAGGCGGCGAAGTCGGCCGCCGGCGCGCGCATCGCGCCCCGGTCGTTGATCCGGGTCGAGCCGCCGACCACCCGACCGCGTCGCAGCGGCGCCTCGCGCCCGGCGACCACGGTGGCGCGCAGGTCCCAGTCGAAGCCGTCCTCCGCCTCCACCGAACCGGTGCACAGCACCTCCGGTCCGGCGTCGCCGACCAGGTCGGGCCCGGCCTCCAGCAGCAGCACCGAACGCCCGGGCTCCTCGCTCAACCGCGCGGCCAGCACCGCGCCGGCCGCTCCCGCGCCGACGATGACGTAGTCGTAGCGAAGCATGGGCACAGCGTAGCCGAAGATCCGACATGCCATGCGCAGCGCATGTGCTATCCGCGATTCTTCATTAGACTCTTCGGCATGAGCGCAGGCCCGGAAATCATCCCCACGCTTCGCTACCGCGACGCGCCGGCCGCCGTCCGCTGGCTGGTGGACGTCGTCGGCTTCCGCGAGGCCCTGGTCGTCCCCGGTCCGGACGGCACCATCAGCCACGCCCAGCTGACCTGGGGCAACGGCATGGTCATGCTCGCCTCCGAAACAGACGGCGGCGACGGGCGCCTGGTGCTGGAGACCGGCCCCGGGGCGACCTACGTGGTGCTCGACGACGTGGCCGCGCACCACGACCGGCTCGTCGCGGCCGGAGCCGAGATCGTGCAGAAGCTGCGAGACGAGGACTACGGCGGTCAGGGCTACTCGGTGCGCGACTCCGAGGGCAACATCTGGAGCTTCGGCTCCTACCGGCCCAGGGCGTCCTGACCGGGCGCCTCGTCCAGCAGCGACGCGGCCAACTCGGCGCGCAGGTCGCTCACCGTACCGTCGAAGGTGGCCAGCCACCACGCCCGCCGATACCAGTGGTGCAGCGGCTGGTCCCAGGTGAAGCCGCTGCCTCCGTACGTCTGGATGGCGGTCTCGCAGGCGGTGGTCGCGGCCTCGCGCCCGGCCACCGCGGCGGCGGCGACCGCCCGGTCCGCGACCGGACCCGGCTCCGCGTCGACCGACCAGGCGGCCCGGTAGGCGAGTGACCGGGCGGTCTCGACCTGGCCGTAGAGTTCCGCGAGCGGGTGCGCCACCGCCTGGTTCGCGCCGATCGGCCGGCCGAACTGGGTGCGGGCGCCGGCGTGTCCGGTGGCCCAGGCCAGCGCGCGCGTCGCCACGCCGACCGCCTCCGCGGCGAGCAGCGCCAGCGTGCGCCGCCGGGTCTCGGCGAGCACGTCCGCGCTCGCGGACGCCGCGACCAGCAACGTCGACACCAGACCCGACAGGTCCACCGTGGCGGACGGCCGGGTGGGGTCCAGGGCCGCCGGCCCGGCGTCGTCCGGCGCCGGGCGCAGCGCGGACGCGTCGACCAGGCGCAGCTCCACGCCCTCCGGGCCGGTCACGGCCACCACCAGGTCCACCGCCTGCGCCACGTGCGGCACCGCGACCTTGCGCCCGGTGAGGGCGCCGTCGGCGGCTACCACGCAGCCGCCGGGCGGGGCGGAGCGGGACGGGGCGAGCAGGCCGGCGAGCGTGCCGGGGCCGGACTCCTCGGCCCAGGCCAGCGTGGCGGGCCGACCCGGCGGTTGTCCGGCGGCCCGCAGCGCCGGCCCGGCCAGGCCCACGGTCGCCCACCAGGGCAGCGCGCTGCGCGCGTGGCCGAGCTGCTCGGCGAGCAGCGCCTGCTCGACCGCGCCCAGCTCGGCATCCAGCCAGCCGAGCCCGGTGACGTCGGTCCACACCCGGTCGGCGTCGGCACCCGCGCGCTCGTCGGCGAGGTACTTCGCCGCGGTGTCGCGCAACGCCTCCTGCTCGCCGGTCAGTGCGAAGTCCATGGTGCTGTCTCCTCGGGACGGCGGGTCAGTACGACCTGGGCAGGCCGAGCACCCGCTCGGCGATCACGTTGCGCAGCACCTCGGAGGTGCCGCCCTCGATGGTGTTGGCGCGGCTGCGCAGCAGCTCGCGCCGCCAGTAGCGGTCCCACCCGTCCGGTCGACCACCGGCGGTGAGCTGCACCGCCAGCGCCGTCAGCCGCTGGTGGGCCCGCGACCAGCGCAGCTTGACCACCGACGTCTCCGGGCCCGGCGTGCCGGTGCGCCGCAGCTCGGCCAGGGCGCGCCGGTTGGTCCAGCGCAGCCCCTCCAGCTCGACGTAGCGGGCGGCGATCTGGTCGCGGACCAGCGGGTCGGTGTCGCGACCCCGGGCCCGGGCGGTCGCGACCAGCCGGCGGAACGCCACCTCCAGCCGGGCGGTGAGCGTGAAGCCGAAGGTGCCGCGTTCGTGGGCCAGCGTGGTCATCGCCACCCGCCAGCCGTCACCGACGTCGCCGACCACCGCGTCGAGCGGCACCCGCGCCTCGTCGAGCTCGATCTCGGCGAACTCGGCCTCGCCCGTCATCTGGCGGATCGGACGCACCGTCACCCCAGGCGTGCGCAGGTCGACCAGCAGGCACGACAGGCCGCGGTGGCGGGTGGCGTCCGGATCGGTGCGGGCGAGCAGCAGGCAGTGGTCGGCCAGGTGGGCGTAGGAGGACCACACCTTCTGCCCGGTCACCACCAGGTCGTCGCCGTCGCGTCGGGCCAGCGTCCGCACGGCGGACAGGTCGCTGCCCGCCTCGGGTTCGGAGAAGCCCTGGCAGAAGATGACCTCGCCGGTGAGGATCCGGGGCAGGTACCAGGCCCGTTGCGCGGGTGACCCGCAGGCGATGACGGTGGGGCCGACCATGCCCAGGCCGATCACGCCGATGTGCTCACCGGCCTCGGCGCGGGCGCTCTCCTCCAGGTAGATCGCCTGGTGCGCCGGGGACAACCCGCGTCCGCCGTACTCCACCGGCCAGGTCAGCCCGGCGTAGCCGGCCTCGTGCAGCGCGGCGCTGAAGGACCGGACGGCGGCCACGTCGTCCCACCGCCCCCGCGCCGGCGCGCCGTCCGCCCCGGCGGTCACCGGCACCGACCGGGCCAGCCAGTCGCGCAGCCCGGCCCGGAACGTGGCCTCCTCGGCGCTGTCACGCAGATCCATGCGCCGCATCGTACTCGTATCTGGCTTTTCTGTGCAGTATCTTGGGTCGACGGATGGTGCGTGGAGGGGGAGGTCCGGATGGCCAGTCTCGCGGACGACGCCGCGGTCGAGCGGACCGGGCCGGGTCGCTACCGGGCCCACCTCGCCGAGGACTGGTCGGTGTGGGGACCCAACGGCGGCTACCTGGCGGCGGTCGCCCTGCGGGCCGCGGGCGACGCCGCGGGCGGGCTGCTCCCGGTGAGCCTGAGCTGCCAGTTCCTCGCCCCGGCCCGCTACGGGGAGGCCGAGCTGACGGTGGAGCGGGCGCACGGCACCCGCCGCGCCGCCGCGTTCCACGTCACGCTGCGCCAGCGCAACCGGACGGTGCTCGCCGCGCACGTGTGGACCGTCGCGGGCGGCCTGGTCGGCCCGGAGCGCCGCTGGATGCCGGCGCCCGAGCTGCCCGGGCCCGACGAGCTGCCGGCGCTCGTCGACCTGATGCGCCGCGACGGACTGCCGGTGCTGCCGATCTGGGAACGCTGCTACGAGGTACGGCTGTCCGGCTGGCCGGCCGGCGGCTGGTCGCCGCAGCGCGACGGCGTGCCGACGGTGCGGGGCTGGCTGCGGCTGCACGAGCCGCTGCCGGCCGAGGCCGACGCCTGGCTGGCGGCCGCCCGGCTGGTGTTCGCCGTCGACGTGGTGCAGTTCCCGGCGATCGTGCAGGCGTTCGAGCGGACCACCTTCATGGCCCCGAGCATGGATCTCTACGTGGGTTTCCAAGCCGGCGGCGACACCGGCGAGTGGCTGCTGGTCGAGGGCGAGGCCGCCTCGGCCAACGGCGGCACGCTGGGCGCGCGGGCCCGGGTGTGGTCCGACCGTGGGCATCTGCTGGCCACCGGCGGCCAGCAGATGCTCTACCGGATGGCCAGCCCGGCCTGACCCGGGGCGCGGTCAGGGGGCGGTGCGGCGGGCGAACCGGCGTACCGCCACCAGCAGGCAGACCCCGCCCAACCCGAGCACCCAGGCGAGCGTCTGCAGCACCGGCGCCAGGACCGGCCCGCCGGAGGAGAGCCCGACCAGCGCCTCGGTGGCCACCGAGAACGGGTTGGCCCGCACCAGCGGCTGCACCACCGACGGGAACGCCGACACCGGCACGAACCCCGAGGAGAAGATGAACAGCAGCGTCGCCGGGCCGGTCAGCGACGGCGGCAACGACTCCTCGTCGCCCGGCCCCGAGCCACGCCACAGCGCGATCGCCGCCCACATCGCCCCGAACAGCGCGACCACCGCGAAGAAGCCCACCACGGCCGCGGCGCCCTGCCGGAACCGGAACCCGAGAAGCATCGCCACCGCGGTGGTGAGCACGCCGATGAGCACGATGCGCAGCACGTCACCGGTGAGCCGGCCGACCAGCAGCGCCCCCGGCCGCACCGGCATCGCCCGCAGCCGGTCGACCAGCCCGCCCTTGAGGTCGCGCAGGAAGCCCACCGCGCTCGACGGCGAGCCGAACGCGGCGGTCGAGAGCACCACAAGCGGCGCGAGCCGCTCCAGGTAGTGCTGGCGGTCGCCGTCGCCGACGATGCGCCCGAAGACCGCGTACTGGGTGAGCAGGAGCAGCACCGGGAACGCGAACGAATAGATCAGCGCCGGCGGGGCGCGGAAGAACCGGCGCAGGTTGCGCCCGGCGAACAACGACGCCTGGGTGACAGTGCTCATCGGGTCCTCCGGAACGAACGGGCGGCGGCGAGGCCGAACAGCAGGCCCAGCGCCAGCAACCAGGCCAGCGCCGGCCACACCCGCTGGTCGGCGCCCTCGGTGGACAGCGCCCGCAACGCGTCGACCTGGGCGGAGAACGGCGACACCCGGACCAGCGGCTGCAACCAGCCCGGGAACGCGTCGACCGGCACGAAGGCGGTGGAGACGGTGGTCAGCACCAGATACGGCAGGGTGAGCGCCGAGTAGACCTGCTCCGGGTCACGAGCTCCCAGGCCCAGCGCGGCGCACCCGGCCGCCAGCACGACCGCGAAACCGACCGCCAGCAGCACGAAGCCCACCGCGCCGGCCGCGCCCGCGGTGAACCGGAAACCGACCGCGACGGCGGCGACCAGGATCACCGCCACCGCGACGGCGGCCCGCGCCGCGTCGACCACCAGCCGGGCGGCGGGCACCACGGCCGCGCCCATCGGCAGCGTGCGGTAGCGGGCGATCAACCCGCTGCGGGCGTCACCGGCGACCATGTAGCACGCCGACATGGCGACCAGGGCGGTGGTCTGCACGACGATCGCCGGTGGCAGGAACTGCTCGTAGGCGATCCCGTAGTCGGACATCAGCCGGTGGAACACCACCATGAAGCCGGCGAAGAACGTCAGCGGGAAGACCACCGTCAACCCGATCGACCGGCCGGCCCGCGCCTGCCGCAGGTTGCGCCCGGCCAGCACGGCGAACTGCCGCGCCGGGCCGGCGGCCGGCGGGCTCGCGACGGTCACCGCCCGGCTCCCGCCACGTCGGGCACCCCGGCGGCCGAGCCGGTGAGCGACAGGAACACCTCGTCCAGGGTGGGCCGGCGGACCGTGACGTCGTCGGCCTCGACGCCGGCGGACTCCAGCCGGCGCACCACCTCGGTCAGCGTGCCCGCGCCCGCGGCGACGCGCAGCACGTCGTCGGCCTCGGTCAGCTCCGGGAACGCCTCCCGCAGCCGCGCGGCGGCGGTCTCCCGGGCCCGCGGATCCTCGACCCGCACCTCGCAGACCGTGCCGCCGAGGCGGCCCTTCAGCTCGTCCGGGGTGCCCTCGGCGACGACCCGCCCGTGGTCGATCAGCAGCACCCGGTCGGCCAGTTGGTCCGCCTCCTCCAGGTACTGCGTGGTCAACAGCACCGTGGTGCCGTCGGCGCGCAGGTGCCGGACCATCTCCCACAACGCCCGCCGGCTGCGCGGGTCCAGCCCGGTGGTCGGCTCGTCGAGGAACAGCACCGGCCGGTCGACCACCAGGCTCGCGGCCAGGTCGGCGCGGCGGCGCAGGCCGCCGGAGTAGGTGCGGATCGGCTTGCCGGCCACCTCCCCCAGGTCGAAGCGCTCGACCAGCTCGTCGGCGCGGGCGGCGGCGGCCCGCCGGTCGAGCCCGAGCAGGCGGCCGAACAGCACCAGGTTCTCCCGGCCGGTGAGCATCTCGTCGAGCGCCGCGAACTGCCCGGTGACGGCGACGCTGCGGCGCACCTGCGCGGCCTGCTCGACCACGTCGAACCCGGCGACCCGGGCACTGCCCGAATCCGGCCTGAGCAGTGTGGTGAGACAGTGGATAGTGGTGGTCTTGCCGGCGCCGTTCGGGCCGAGCAGGCCGACCACCTCCCCGGCGCCCACCTCGAATCCGACCCCGTCGACAGCCGTCGTCGCGCCGAACGACCGGCGCAGCTCGTGGACCTGGATCATCTGCTCTGACATCGCACCACCCTCACCCCAGGAGTCCCCGGCACCATATCAACGCTCGTATGTGGAAACTAGATACAAGAAAGGGTTCGGTCATCCGTCGACGGCGACCCGTCGCGCCCCACGCCGGCGGCGCGACGAGGCGGCGAACGCCGCGCCGGTGCGCGCCACCACCCCGGACCGCACGCACTCGACCGCGATGCCCACGCCGGCCGCCACGTCGGCCGCGCCGGCCGCGCCGTGGCAGACCACACACACGCCGCGTACCCCGAGCAACGCGCCGCCGGCCTCGGCCGCCAGCCCGCGGCGCACCGTCGCGGTCACCAGCCGTTCCCGGTCGCGCGCCAACGCGCCGATCGGCGAGAACGCCCGCACCGCCGCCAGCGCCAGCCCCACCGTGGCGTCCAGCGTGCGCTCGTACATCTTCAACGCCACGTCGCCGGTGAACCCGTCGGTCACCGCCACGTCCACCCGGCCACCCAGCACGTCGTACGCCTCGATCTGGCCCACGTAGCCGGGCATCGCGGCCAGCAGCAGATGCGCGTCGCGGCGCACCGGGCCGCCCTTGACCGACTCGTGGCCGTTGGACAGCAGCCCGATCCGGGGCCGGTCGACGCCGAGGCGGCAGCGGGCGTACTCGGCGCCGAGCACGGCGAACTCGACGAGCCACTCCGGCTGCGCGGTGGCGGTCGCGCCGATGTCGAGCAGCACGGTCGGGCCGGCGTCCGGCACCGGCAGGACCGTCGCCAGCGCCGGGTTGGTCACCCCCGGCACCCGACCCAGCCGGGCCGCCGCCGCCAGCACCGCGGCGCCGGTGTTGCCCGGAGTCACCATCGCGTCGACCCGCCCGGCCGCCACCTCCGCGGCGGCGAGCAGCAGCGACGAGCGCCGCTTGGCGTACGTGGCGGCCACCGGGTCGTCGGCCATGCCCACCACGTCCGGGGCGTCGAGCAGCCGTACCCCCGGTGGGGGCGCACCGTCGGGCAACAGCGGCCGGATGCGTTCGCGCGGGCCGACCAGGACCACGTCCGCGTTCGCCGCGGCGGCGAGCGCGCCGGCGACCACCGGTTGCGGCCCGAGATCCGCGCCGGCCACGTCGACGGCCACCCGCGGCCGGCGGCCGCTCACCGGGACGCCCCCGCAGCCGACGGGTCGGCCGGCGTCGAGGTCAGCCAGCGCCGCAGCGCCGCGCGCGCCGGGGCTCGTTCACCCGCGAACGCCGCGAGCAGGTCGTCGGTCCGCTCCACCGCACCGGGCCCGGGTGGATCGTCGGCCGCCAGGTCGGCGGCGAGCTCGTCGACCCGGGCGGCGAGGACCGCGCCCCGCCAGCCGAGCGCGTAGCCGAGCGCGGCCTCGTCGACCTCCCCGGCGCGGCCGGGCAGGCCGGCCGTGCCCCGGCCGTACGGATCGACCAGCTCGACGGCGGCCAGCAGCGTCTCCGCCTCCGCGAGGACCGCGGCCCCGGCGAACCGCCAGGCCTGGTCGGCGGCCCAGCGTCCGCCGCGCCGGGCGTGGCCCACCAGGTCGAACAGGCGCCGCAGCAGCGTCGCCAGCGCGGCCACCGCAGGCCGGCCGGTGGCCGCCGCCAGCGTCGCGGCGCGTGCCGCCGGGTTCGGCGCGAACGGCCGCACCCGCAACCGGGCGACGTGGACCAGCGGTTGCGGCACGCCCGCGTACGCCTCGGCGAGCGTGCGGTAGCCGTCCCCGCCCGGGGGCGGGCCGGCGGCGAAGCGTTCCAGCCGCCACTGCAACTGGTCGAGCAGGATGTGGCTGGTGCCGTCGAAGACCCCGTAGAGCAGCACGTCCCGTACCCGGGCGGCATAGCCGAACTCCTCGACCAGCGCGCGGGAGCCCAGCACGGCACGACCCTCGGTGACGGCCTCCTCGGCGAGCAGGCAGCAGGCGTACTTGGCCACCGCGGTGGCGTGCGCGGCGGCCGGTCCGAGCGTGTTGATCAGGAAGGTGGCCTTGACGGCGGCGGCCGCGACCAGCACGTCGAGCGCGGCGACCCGGAACAGGTGCTCCGCGATCGCGCCCAGGTGGACGATCGGCTCGCCGTAGACGTCCCGCTCGCGGGCGTACGCGACCGCCTGGGCGAGCGCCCCGCTGGTGACACCCGAGGCCAGCGACCCGATGCCGCCCCGGGACAGGGCGAGGGTCAGGCGCAGGACGCCCGCGCCGTCCCCGGGCACGCCGACCGGCTGCGCCACCGTGCCGTCGAGGCGTACCCCGGAGATGTCGGCGGCGGCCGTGGGCAGCGTGCGCCAGGCCGGCAGGGCGGTGACCGAGTCGTCCCGTTCGGCGAGGAACAACCCGAGGCCGTCCTCACCCTCGACCCGGGCCAGGGTGACCAGCAGGTCGTGCCGGGTGCCGCCGTTGATGAGGTGCTTCTCGCCGGTCAGCCGCCAGCGGCCCGCGTCGGGCACCGCGCGGGTCGCGACGCGGGCGAGGTTGCTGCCGTGCTCCAACTCGGTGAGCAGCATGGCGGCCGAGCCACCGGCCCGCAGCACGGCGCCGGCCCGGTCGCGCTGGGGCGGGGTGCCGGCGATGTAGAGCGGCAGCAACGCCAGCGCGTTGACGCCGAGGGTGATCGCCAGACTGCCGCTGTGTCGCGCCAGTGCGGCGTTGAGCGCGTTGACGTGCACGGCGGTGGCCGTGGCCGGGTCGTACACCGCCGCGACACCGAGGGAGCGCAACTCCGCCAGCACGTCGTCGGGAGGTGTGCGGGTCGCGTCGGCCTCGGCCAGCCGCCGGCCGGTCCCGGCTCGGTCGAGATGGTCGGTCAGGGCCGGTAACGGCGCCAACCGGTCCAGGGGCAGCGGGCAGAGCCGCCGCCACGCGGGCGCTTCGTCTGGTGTCACCCGGCACCTCACCGCCATCCCGACAGCAAATACGAGATACATGCTAGGCGAGAAACCAACAAGCGAGGGATACCGGATCTCGTGGCGTACGCCTACGCTCGACCCATGGCCACGGCTGGACTGCTCCTCGCCGCCGGCGCCGGCCGCCGGTACGGCATGCCGAAGGCGCTCCTGACCCACCGGGGTGGCCTGCTGGTCGAGCACGCCGCCGGAATCCTCACGTCCGCCGGCTGCGATCCGGTCGTGGTGGTGCTCGGCGCGGCCGCCGACGAGGTGCGGGCGCGGGCCCGGCTGCCCCGGGTGGTCCGCAACGACGCGTGGCCCACCGGCATGGGCTCCTCGCTGCGCGCCGGGCTGGCCGCGCTGCTGACCACGCCCGCCGTCGCGGCCGTGGTCACCCTGGTCGACATGCCCGGCCTGACCCCCGCCGCGGTACGCCGGGTGGCCCGGGACGCCACCGCCGGCTCGCTCGCCGTGGCCGCCCACCGCGACGGCACCCAGGGGCACCCGGTGCTGCTCGGCCGCGACCACTGGGCGGGAGCCGCCCGGGCGGCGGTCGGCGACCGGGGCGCGCGTGACTACCTGCGCGCGCACCGCGACCGGTTACGGGTGGTGCCCTGCGCCGACGTCGCCGACGGCGCCGACGTGGACCGACCCGGGCAGGCGGGGCTGCTCGATGCGTGAGCACCTGCCCGACCTGCTGCGCTGGTGGCTGGCGGGCCACCCGGTGGCCGCCGCGACCGTCACCGGCACCGCGGGCAGCGCGCCGCGCCCGGTCGGCGCCACGATGCTCATCGGGCCGGACGGCACGGTTCTGGGCAGCGTCTCGGGCGGCTGCGTGGAGGCGGCCGTGCACGCCGAGGCCGAGCGGGTACGCGCGACCGGACTGGCCCGGGCGCTGCGCTACGGCGCCGGTCAGGAGGCCGCCACCGGTGTGGGGCTCACCTGCGGCGGCACCATCGACGTCTTCGTCGAACGCCTCGACCGGGCCACGTTCCCCCGGCTCGACGAGATGGTCGCCGCCGTGCGCGCCGGCCAGCAGGTCGCGGTGCTGACCTGCGTCGACGGGCCCCGGCGGCGGATGGGCCGGCGGATGCTGCTCGGCCCGTGGGGCGAGCACGGATCGCTCGGCGACGCGCGGCTCGACGCGGCGACCCTGCCGGAGGCACGGGCGGCGCTGGCCGCCGCCCGCACCGAGGTGCACCGGCACACCGTCGACGGCGCGGAGCACGCGGTACTGGTCCGCGCCCATCCGCCGCCGCCCCGGATGATCCTGTTCGGCGCGACCGACCACGTCGCGGCGCTGGCCACGGTCGGCTCCCAGCTCGGCTACCGGGTGACCGTCTGCGACGCCCGGCCGGCCTTCGCCACCCGCCGCCGGTTCCCCTCGGCCGACGAGGTGGTCGTCGACTGGCCGCACCGCTACCTCGCCGCCGAGGTCGCCGGCGCCCGGGTGGACGGGCGGACGGTGCTGATCGCCATGACCCACGACCCGAAGTTCGAGCTGCCGCTGCTGGAGGTGGCCCTCGCCGGCCCGGCCGCCTACGTCGGCGCGGTGGGCTCCCGCCGCGCGCACGCCGAACGCCTGGACCGGCTGCGGGCGGCCGGCGTGACCGCCGACGCGCTGGCCCGGCTCGCCGGCCCGGCCGGCCTGGACCTGGGCGCGAGCACGCCGGCCGAGACCGCGGTCAGCATCGCCGCCGAGGTGATCGCGGTGCGCACCGGTCGGGCCGGCGGGCCGCTCGGCCACGGTCACGGGCGCATCCACACGTCGCCGCTCACCCCGCCGGGCGTGCCGACCCGCCGGTGACCCGGCCGGGCCGGGTCGGCCACGTAGGCCGGACGCGAGGGGACCGCGGGCCAGCCACGGGACTGGCAGGATCGGCCGGATGCGGGTGGGTGCGGCGCGGGCGGTGGCGGTCGACTGGGTGCGGGAGCGGATGCGCTCCGACCCGTCGGTGCAGGGGGCGTTGTTCAGCGGGTCGACGGTGGGGTTGCCGGACGACGCGGTCTTGCCCGCCTGGTCGGACGTGGACGTGCTGCTGGTGCGCGGCTCCCCCGGCGCGAAGGTGGGCAAGTTCGTCCATCGTGGGGTGCTGCTGGAGGTCAGCACGGTGACCTGGGCGGAGGTGGGTGACCCGCAGGACGTGCTGGGGTCGTGGGTGTTCGCGCCGATGTTCCGCACCGACGGGATGATCGCGGATCCGTCCGGACGGTTGGCGGCGGTCCGGCGGCGGGTGGCGGCGGGGTTCGCGGACCCGGAGTGGGTGCGGCGCCGCTGCGCGGGCGTACGGCGACGGGTGGAGGACGGGCTGCGGGCGCTGGACGCGCGGGCGCCGATGGCGGAGCAGGTGTTGGCGTGGGCGTTCCCCACCTCGTTGCTGGCGGTGTGGCCGGCGGTGGCGGGGCTGGCGGATCCGACGGTGCGGCGGCGCTACGTGCGGGCGTCGGAGGTGTTGACGGGTCACGGGTTCGGTGAGCGCTATCCGGAGTTGTTGGCGACGTTGGACGGCGGCGGCGTGGACGCGGGGCGGGTGCGGGAGCATCTGACCGGGTTGGCGGTGGTGTTCGAGGAGGTCGCGCGGCTGCCGCGCGACGGGTTCGCGTTCGGGGCCGACCTGGGCGCGGCGGGGCGGCCGGTGGTCTTCGAGGGTGGGGCGGAGCTGGTGGCGGCGGGGCGGCACCGGGAGGCGATGTTCTGGGTGCTGGTGACCTACGCGCGGTGTCTGGCGGTGCTGGCGGCGGTGGCGCCGCGGCGGGAGCGGGTGCTGCGGCCGGGGTTCGAGGCGGTGTTGGCGGATCTTCAGGTGGCGTCGGCGGCGGACCGGCGGCGGCGCGCCGACGCGGTGCTGGCGTCGTTGCCGGCGTGGCAGGCCGTGGTGGATGCGGTGTCGCGGCGGGTTGTGGCAGGCTGAGGGGGACGCGACTGGCGGCACGGGGATGGGTGAACCATCGGGGAGCTCGTCGTGGGGGTCGACCGCCTGGGCCTCCGCGGGCGAGGTGTCGCATGTCTTCTTCCACGTCGGCCCCGACGGTGTCCGGGGCGACCGCGCGGCTGTTGCCGGGCGGGCCGGTGGCGGATCAGGTGTTGGCCGAGGTGGCCGCGTCGGTGGGGCGGCTGCGGGCGGCGGGGGTGACGCCGGCGTTGGCCACGGTGCTGGTCGGTGACGACGACGCGAGCGCGGGGTACATCCGGATCAAGCAGCGACAGGCCGCGGAGTTGGGCTTCGCGTCGCCGCACGTGCACCTGCCGGCGTCGGCGTCGCAGGCGGATCTGCACGCGGTGCTCGCGGACTTCAACGCCGACTCCGCGGTGCACGGCGTGCTGGTGCAGCACCCGATCCCCGGGGGCCTGGACTACGACCGGGCGTTGGCCGAGGTGGATCCGGACAAGGACGTCGACGGCATGCACCCGGTGAACATGGGCCGGTTGGCGTTGGGGTTGCCGGGGCCGTTGCCGTGCACACCGGCCGGGATCGAGGCGTTGTTGGCGTTCCACCGGGTGCCGGTGTCGGGCCGTGAGGTGGTGGTCCTCGGTCGGGGCGCGACGTTGGGTCGGCCGCTGGCGATGTTGTTGGCGCAGAAGCGGCCGACGGCGAACGCGGCGGTGACGGTGGTGCACACCGGGGTGGCGGACTGGCCCCGGTACACGCGGCGGGCGGAGATCCTGGTGGCGGCCGCGGGGGTCCCGGGGATCGTGCGGCCGGAGCATGTGCGTCCGGGCGCGGTGGTGGTCGGTGGCGGGGTGCGGTACGAGGGGCGGCGGTTGCTGCCGGACGTGGACGAGTCGTGCGCCCAGGTGGCGGGGGCGATCACGCCGCGGGTCGGTGGGGTGGGTCCGACGACGGTGGCGATGTTGTTCCGCAACGCGGTGCGCGCGGCGCAGCGGCAGACCGGGGCGGAGTGAGGTCTCAGCCGAGGTCGACGACGAGCGGCCGGTGGTCGGAGATGGTGGACAGCGGCGTGTCGACGGCGGTGACGGGTGGGAGCCGGTCGAGGTCGTGGGGGTCGGCGAGGACGTGGTCGAGTTGGACGCGCGGTTGCCCGGCCGGGTAGGTGGCGCGGCGGGCCAGGGGCCGCCAGCGGGTGAGGGCGGCGGCGGGGCCGGCGGGGAGATTGAGGTCGCCGAGCAGGATCCGGGGGGCGGGCAGCGCGCGCAGGGCGCGCACGACGCGGCGCAGCTGCCAGATGTTCCAGCCGGGCACGAACGACAGGTGGGTGGCGGCGACCGTGAGGGGGCCGTGCGGGGTGTCGAGGACGGCGGCGAGCACGACGCGGGGTTCGTCGCGGAGCAGGACGAGCCCGCCACCGGGACCGGGCACGTAGATGGGTGAGCGGACCGGTGCGGCGCGCAGGCGGGTGACGTGCCAGGTGCGCACGGGGTGACGACTGATCAGGCCGACGCCGTAGAGAGGTTCGCCGTGGCCGTCGTCGTCGTGGGTGAGGGGGCGGAACTGCTCGCCGGGGGTGCCGACGACGGCGGCGGCGAAGCGGTGGTGCTCGGCGTCGAGGGCGCGGGCGGCGAGGGCGGTGAGGTCGAGCTTGCCGCTGCGGCTCTGGTCGCGGTCGACCTCCTGCAGGGCGAGGACGTCGGCGTCGAGGGCGGTGACGGCGGCGGTGAGCCGGTCGGGGTCGACGAGCCCGTCGATGAGGGAGCGGCCGTGCAGCAGGTTGAAGGTGGCCAGGCGCACCTGCACACCCTACGTCGCTCTGGCAGGCTGGCCGGGTGCTGAAGCTGCTGTGCTGTTCGATGCTGGTGTTCGTGGCGGTGGCGTGCGCGGGGATGTGGTTGCGGCGGCGTCGGGGCCGGTGAGGCTGACCACAGCCGTTCTCCCCGGTGGCGGCGTGGTGGGCAGAATGCGCGGCGTGGATGCGTGGGCGTTGACGACGTTGCTGTGCGTGGCCGCCCTGGCGGGCTGGGTGGACGCGGTGGTGGGCGGTGGCGGGCTGCTGTTGTTGCCGGCGTTGCTGGTGGCGGCGCCCGGGGTGCCGGTGGCCACGGCGCTGGGCACGAACAAGTTGGCGGCGATCTTCGGCACGTCGACGGCGGCGGTGACCTATGCCCGGCGGACCAAGCTGGACTGGGCGGTGGCGGGTCCGGCGGCGGCGGTGGCGGTGGTGACGGCGGGCGTGGGCGCGGCGTTGGCGGGCGCGGTGCCGGCCGGGGCGTACCGGCCGGTGGTGCTGGTGGTGTTGGTGTCGGTGGCGGTGTTCGTGGTGACCCGGCCGCGGTTGGGCACGGTGTCGGCGCCGTCGCGGCGGACGCGGTCGCGGATGGTGGCGGCGGTGCTGGTGGCCGGGCTGGGCATCGCCCTGTACGACGGGTTGATCGGCCCGGGCACCGGGACGTTCCTGGTGCTGGCGTTCACCGCGTTGGTGGGCGCGGACTTCGTGCACGCCTCGGCGATGGCGAAGGTGGTGAACGCGGGGACGAACCTGGGCGCGTTGGTGGTGTTCGGGGTGAGCGGGCACGTGTGGTGGTGGTTGGGCGCGGCGATGGCGGTGTGCAACGTGGCGGGGGCGGCGGTGGGCGCGCGGATGGCGTTGCGTCGGGGCGCCGGGTTCGTGCGGGTGGTGCTGCTGGTGGTGGTGCTGGCGTTGGTGGCGCGGTTGGGCTACGACCAGTGGGTGGTGGGCTGAGGTGGCGGTGCGGGCGGAGCACGACCGGGCGGTGCTGGCCGGGCTGTTGGGCCGGGATCCGGTGTTGCACGCCTACCAGTTGGGTGATCTGGACGACTTCTTCTGGCCGTACACGTCGTGGTTCCGCTCGGGCGACGAGGTGGTGCTGCTGTATCACGGGGTGGAGCCGCCCACGCTGCTGGCGTTCGCGGCGCCGCAGCGGACGGCGGCGCTGGCGGGGTTGTTGACGCGGGCGGCGCCGGTGTTGCCGGCGCGGCTGTACGCGCACCTGTCCCCCGGTCTGCTCAAGGCGCTGGCCGGTTCGTTCGACCATGTCCCGGGTGGGCGGCACCATCGGATGGCGTTGACGGATCCGGGGCGCCTGGCGGGGGTGCCGCCGGCGGGCGAGGTGTTGGGCCCGGCGGATCTGCCGGGGTTGCTGCGGTTCTACGAGCGGGCGTATCCGGGCAACTGGTTCGACGCGCGGATGGTGGAGACCGGGCAGTACGTGGGGGTGCGCGACGGCGGTGAGCTGGTCGCGGTGGCGGGGGTGCACGTGTGGTCACCGGCGTACGGGGTGGCGGCGCTGGGCAACGTGGCGACGGTGCCGCGGTGCCGCGGTCGGGGTCTGGGTGCGGCGGTGGTGGCGGCGCTGTGCGGGCGGCTGCGCGAGCGCGTCGGGCACGTGGTGTTGAACGTGCGGGCGGACAACACGGCGGCGGTGCGCCTGTACGAGCGGGTGGGGTTCACCCGGGTCGCCGACTACGACGAGTTCTCCCTGGTGGCCCGGTTGGGGTCAGCGGCCGCGGCTGGGTGAGTCGAAGCGCCCGGCGCGGATCTCGCGCAGCGCGCGGCGGCGGGTGTCGCCGCGCAGGGTGTCGACGTAGAGGCGCCCGCGCAGGTGGTCGGTCTCGTGTTGCAGCGCGCGGGCCAGGAAGCCGCTGCCGGTGACGGTGAGCGGTTCGCCGTGCTGGTCGTAGCCGTGGGCGGTGGCGTGCAGGGCGCGGGACGTCGGGAAGTAGAGCCCGGGGATGGACAGGCAGCCCTCCTCGTCGTCCTGGAGCTCCTCGGACAGCTCCAGGGTGGGGTTGACGAGGTGGCCGCGGTGGCCGTCGGCGGCGTAGACGAACACCTGGGTGTTGACCCCGATCTGGGGTGCGGCGACGCCGGCGCGTCCGGGCGCGCCGAGCAGGGTGTCCATCAGGTCCTGCACGAGGGCGCGCAGTTCGGCGTCGAAGGTGGTGACCGGTTCGCTGGGGGTGCGCAGGACGGGGTCGCCGATGATCCGGATCGGGCGCATAGTCATGCCCGGAAGGTTATCCGTTGCTTACCGGCGTCCGGTGCCCACCCGCGGGTGGGAGCAGACCGGTGTCGGTGATGCGGTCGCGCAGCGGGTGGCGGCGCAGCGCGTCGAGCACCGCGTACAGCTCGTCGGCCAGGGGCACGGGCAGTTCGGTGTCGAGTCGGCGCATGGCGGTGGTGGTGGCGGCCCACTCGGCCTCGACGGCGGGCAGCAGCGCGCGGGCGCGGTCGGTGAGGGCGACGACGCGGTGCCGGGCGTCGGCGCCGGGGGTGACGGTGACCAGGCCGGCGCGGCGCATGCCGGCGACGGTCTGGCTGGCGGCGGAGTGGGTGACGCCGACCCGGCTGGCCAGGTCGCGGATGGGCAGCGGCCCGTCGGCGACGAGCACGCGCAGCACGGGTGAGTAGCGGGGCCGGTACTCGGTGAGGCCGAGGCGCGCGTGCACGGCGGCGACGTCGCCGTCGAGGGTCTCCAGGACGTGGCGCAGCAGGGTGCCGAGGGCGTCGGGGTCGGGAGCGGTCACGTCCGCTAATGTAACAGCACTGTTGTATTCGGTGACGGGGAGGACCGCGGACATGTATCCACCGATCGAGCCGTACGACTCGGGCCACCTGGACGTCGGTGACGGCCAGCGCGTGTACTGGGAGACCTGCGGCAACCCCGACGGGCGGCCGGCGCTGGTGGTGCACGGCGGCCCGGGCTCCGGCGCGGGCGCGTCCTGGCGGCAGCTGTTCGACCCGCGCGCCTACCGGATCGTGCTGTTCGACCAGCGGGGCTGCGGGCGCAGCACCCCGTCGGCCGCCGACCCGGCCACCGACCTGTCGGTGAACACCACCGGACACCTGGTGGCCGACATGGAGGCGCTGCGCGCGCGCCTGGGCGTCGAGCGGTGGCTGCTGTGCGGCGCGTCGTGGGGTTCGGCGTTGTCGCTGGCGTACGCCCAGGCCCACCCGGGACGGGTCACCGCGCTGGTGCTGTTCAGCGTGGTGGCCAACACCCGCCGCGAGATCGAGTGGGTGACCCGGGACATGGGCCGGGTCTTCCCGCAGGAGTGGGCGCGGTTCCGCGACGGGGTGCCCGAGGGCGAGCGCGACGGCGACCTGGCCGCCGCGTACGCCCGGCTGGTCGACGACCCGGACCCGGCGGTGCGCGACCGCGCGGCGCGCGACTGGTGCGCCTGGGAGGACGTGCACGTCTCGCTCGCCGGCGGCCACGCGCCCAGCCCCCGCTACGCCGACCCGGTGTTCCGTTACGGGTTCACCCGGCTGGTCACCCACCACTTCGCGAACCTGGGCTTCCTGCCCGACGGCCAGCTGCTGCGCGACGCCGGGCGCCTCGCCGGCATTCCCGGGGTGCTGATCCAGGGCCGCCTCGACGTCAGCGGACCGCCGGACATCGCCTGGCGGCTGACCCAGGACTGGCCGGACGCCCGCCTGGAGATCGTCGAGACCGGTGGCCACGGCGGCGGGCACGGCATCGGCGAACGGGTGGTCGCCGCCCTCGACGCGTTCGCCGCCGCCTGAGCCGGCGCGCTCAGCCGGCGGCGAGCAGCGCCCGCACCGGCGCGGCCTTGGCGGCGGCCTCGGCGACCTCGGCGGCCGGGTCGCTGCCCCAGGTGATGCCGCCGCCGGCCCACAGGTGCAGCCGGTCGGCGTCGGCCGCCGCGGTGCGGATGGTCAGCCCCAGGTCGAGCCGGTCCGGCCCGACCCAGCCGAGGGCGCCCATGCCGGCGCCGCGCCCGACCGGCTCGAACGCGGCCACCTGGGCCAGCGCGGCGTGCTTGGGCGCGCCGGTCACCGACCCGCCCGGGCACACCGCGCGCAGCAGGTCGGCCAGGCCGAGACCGTCGGCGGGCGCCGCGGACACCGTCGACTCGGCCTGCCACAGGTCGCACCAGCGGCGCACGGCGAACAGTTCGTCGACGCGCACGGAGCCGGTGCGGGCCACCCGGGCCAGGTCGTTGCGTTCCAGGTCGACGATCATCACGTGTTCGGCGCGTTCCTTGGCCGAGGCGAGCAGTTCGCGGCGCCCGGCGGCGGTGGCCGGGCGGGTGCCCTTGATCGGTCGGGTGACCAGCCGCCCGCCCTCGACGGCGACCAGCGTCTCCGGGGAGGCGCAGCCCAGCGCCCAGCCGGGCCCGGCCAGGGTGCCGCCGTAGCGGGCGCCGGGGAGCGAGGCGAGGCGGCGCAGCGCCGGGCGCGGGTCGCCGGCGTACCCGGCGGCGGCGTGCCCGACGAGGTTGACCTGGTAGACGTCGCCGCGGGCGATGGCGGCGCGGACCGCCTCGACGGCGGCGGCGTGCGCGGCCGGGGTCCAACTGTCGCGCCAGCCCCCCAGCCACCAGCCGCCCGTGGTCACCGAGCGCGGCGGTGGCGTCCCGGCGTGCCGGTAGACGACCACGACCAGGTCGGGCAGCGCCGGGATTGGGGTGCGCGCGCCGGTCGGCGCGCCGACGGCGTACGCGCCGGCGGCGGCGGACAGGAACAGCGCCGCCCCGCACACCCCGTCTCGGGTGTGCCGCCCGGGCCGGGTCAGGTCGTCGACGGGCACCCCGTGCGCGGCGAGGAAGCCCTGCGCCAGGTCGGCGGGGTCCCCGCCGTCGCACAGGCGCCACTGCAGCCGGGCGGTCTCGACCAGCCGGGAACGGCAGGACGGGGGCGCACCGGGCACATCGACCGGCACCTGTGGGAGCGCTTCCACGACGTCCGGGCGGTGCCGGCTCATCCGTTCAGCCGATTCTGGGTGAACAAGCCGCAACCTTGCTCGATGGCGCGCAGTTTCGCTTGGTACTGTGCGTCACTGGTCATGTGAACCATGACACAGTGCCCCCACAGTCCGGAGAACCCGATGTGTCAGCACCAACCCACCTGCCCCTCCGCCGACGCGACCGACCGCGAAGCCGCCCGCGTCCTCGCCTGCTTCCCTGAGCAGGGCTGGAGCCTGCTCTGCAACGGCGTCATCGTCTTCGAGGACACCGGTGAGCTGCTCCCCGACGGGCGGACCATCGCCCCGCACCGGGGACCGGCCCGCCACGCCCTCGTCGCCTGAGCGATCACGCAGCGTCAGTGAGCGTACGCGCCGGCGGTGACCGTCGGCGCGCCGGCCGGGGCGGCGACCACCCACCGCCCCGGCGTGAGCGTCGTCCTCAGTCCTCGAACGCCTCCGGCGCGGGGCACGAACACACCAGGTTCCGGTCGCCGTAGGCGCCGTCGACCCGCCGCACCGGCGGCCAGTACTTCCCCGCCCGGTCCACCCCACCCGGGTAGGCGCCCACCGACCGAGGGTACGGGTGCGGCCACTCGTCACCGGACACCATCGCGGCCGTGTGCGGCGCGTTCACCAGGGGATTGTCCCCCGCCGGCCACCGCCCCGACGCCACCTCGTCGATCTCGGCACGGATCGCGATCATCGCGTCGCAGAACCGGTCCAGCTCGGCCAGGTCCTCGCTCTCGGTCGGCTCCACCATCAGCGTGCCGGCCACCGGGAACGACATCGTCGGAGCGTGGAAGCCGTAGTCGATCAGCCGCTTCGCCACGTCGTCGACGCTGACCCCGCTGGCCTTCGTCAACGGCCGCAGGTCCAGGATGCACTCGTGCGCCACCAGGCCCTTGTTGCCGGCGTACAACACCGGGAAGTGCTGCCGCAGCCGCACCGCCACGTAGTTCGCGGCCAGCACCGCCACGCCGGTGGCCCGGGCCAGCCCGGCCGCACCCATCATCCGCAGGTACGCCCACGGGATCGGCAGGATCCCCGCCGACCCGTAGCGGGCCGCCGAGATCGCCGGCCGACCGTCCACGTGCCCGCCGACCGGATCGCCGGGCAGGAACGGCGCCAGGTGCGCGCGCACCGCCACCGGGCCGACACCCGGGCCGCCGCCACCGTGCGGGATGCAGAACGTCTTGTGCAGGTTCAGGTGCGACACGTCCGCGCCGAAACGGCCCGGCTTGGCGAACCCGACCAGCGCGTTCAGGTTCGCCCCGTCGACGTACACCTGACCGCCGGCGTCGTGGACCTTCGCGCACAACTGCGCGATGCCCGTCTCGTACACCCCGTGCGTCGACGGGTAGGTCACCATGATCGCGGCCAGGGCGTCGCGGTGCTTGTCGATCCTCGCGTCCAGGTCGACCAGGTCGACGTTGCCGTCGGCGTCGCAGCCGACCACCACCACCCGCATGCCGGCCATCACCGCCGACGCGGCGTTGGTGCCGTGCGCCGACGACGGGATCAGGCACACGTCGCGGTGCCCCTCGCCCCGGTCCCGGTGGTAGGCGCGGATCGCCAGCAGGCCGGCCAACTCGCCCTGCGACCCGGCGTTGGGCTGCACGCTGACCGCGTCGTAGCCGGTCACCTCCGCCAGCCAGCCCTCCAGCTGGGCGATCAACCGGCGGTAGCCGGCGGTCTGCGACTCGGGTGCGAACGGGTGCAGGTGCGCGAACTCCGGCCAGGTCACCGGTTCCATCTCGGTGGTGGCGTTGAGCTTCATCGTGCACGACCCCAGCGGGATCATCCCCCGGTCCAACGCGTAGTCGAAGTCGGCCAGCCGGCGCAGGTAGCGCAGCATCGCCGTCTCCGAGTGGTGGGAGCGGAACACCGGGTGGGTGAGGAAGTCCGACGTGCGGGCGAGCGCGCCCGGCAACGCCGCGTCGACCTCGCCGTCGACGCCGTCGGCGCCGAACGCCGCCCACACCGCCGCGACGTGCGCGGCCGTGGTCGTCTCGTCGCAGGACACCCCCACCCGGTCGGCGTCGACCAGCCGCAGGTTCACGCCGCGCTGCGCCGCGGCGGCCACCACCCGCTCGGCCCGCCCCGGCACCGTCGCGGTGACGGTGTCGAAGAACGCCACGTCCGCCACCTCGACGCCGCCGGCGCGCAGCCCGGCCGCCAGCCGCGCCGCCGCCTCATGGGTACGCCCGGCGATCGCGCGCAGCCCGTCCGGGCCGTGGTAGACCGCGTACATGCCGGCCATCACCGCCAGCAGCACCTGCGCGGTGCAGATGTTGCTGGTCGCCTTCTCCCGCCGGATGTGCTGCTCGCGGGTCTGCAACGCCAGCCGGTAGGCCGGGTTGCCGTCGGCGTCACGCGACACCCCGACCAGCCGGCCCGGCAGCATCCGCTCCAGGCCGGCGCGCACCGCCAGGTAGCCGGCGTGCGGGCCGCCGAAGCCCATCGGCACGCCGAAACGCTGGGTGGTGCCGGCGGCGATGTCCACGCCGATCTCCCCCGGCGGGCGCAGCAGCGTCAACGCCAGCAGGTCCGCCGCGACCGTCACCAGAGCCCCCACGGCGTGCGCGGCGTCGACCAGTCCGGCGTGGTCGCGCACCGCGCCGGACGCGCCCGGGTACTGCAGGTGCAGGCCGAAGAACTCCGCCGGCAACTCCTCGACGTCCAGGTCGAGCACCCGCACCTCGATGCCCAGCGGCTCGGCGCGCCCGGCGATCACCGCGATCGTCTGCGGCAGCGTGTCGGCGTCCACCACGTACACCGGGCTGGTGACCTTGCTGGCGCGGCGCGCGAGGGTCATCGCCTCGGCCGCGGCGGTGCCCTCGTCGAGCATCGACGCGTTCGCCGTCGCCAGCCCGGTCAGGTCGGTGACCATGGTCTGGAAGTTCAGCAGCGCCTCCAACCGGCCCTGGCTGATCTCCGGCTGGTACGGCGTGTACGCGGTGTACCAGGCCGGGTTCTCCAGCACGTTGCGCCGGATCACCGCCGGGGTGTGCGTGCCGTGGTAGCCCAGCCCGATCATCGACACCGCGACGGTGTTGTCGGCGGCCAACGCGCGCAGCTCGGCGATCGCCTCCCGCTCCGAAGCCGGCGCCGGCAGGTCCAGGGCGCCGTGCCAGCGGATCACCTCGGGGATCGCCGCGTCCATCAACTCGTCGACGGAGCTGTGGCCGACGGCCTCCAGCATCCGGCGCTCGTCGTCCGGCCCGGGGCCGATGTGCCGGTCGGCGAACTGCTCAGCGGTCATGCGCGGCGCTCCTTGTGGGGGCGAGGTCGACGGGTCGGCCTCCCCCTGAGTCGCGCTGACGCGCTCCACAGCGCCTGCCCACGTGGTCCTTTTGCCTGAGAGGTTCCGGGGAGAATCTGCCCCTTCGGCGCCGCCTGGTCGACGGTCTCTCCCACGTGGGTGGTACCGGCAACCCCCACGCTACCAGCGGCCGTGTTTCCGGCTCATGTCCCAGGCGTCGATCACGCCGGCGCGGACGCCGCCTCGGCCAGCCGGGCCGCCACCGCGCCCAGCGTGGCGCCCAGCGGCGCGTCCACCCGCAGCGCCGCGTAGCCGTCGCCGCGCGTCGCACCCTGGTTGACGATGCCCACCGGGATGCCGTGCTTCGCCGCGCGCAGCACGAACCGCCGGCCCGACATGACCGTCAACGACGAGCCGAGCACCAGCAGCGCCCGCGCCCCTTCGACCAGGGCGAAACAGTCCGCCACCCGGGCGGCGGGCACCGTCTCGCCGAAGAACACCACGTCCGGTTTCAGCATGCCCACGCCGCACACCGCGCAGTCGACGGTGCGGAACCCGGCCACCGCCTCGTCGGGCAGGTCCACGTCACCGTCGGGGTTGACGTGCGCCACCGCCGCGTCGAACTCCGGATTGGCCTCACTCAACCGACGGTGCAACTCCTTTCGGCCGGTGGCGTTGCCGCAGTCCAGGCACGTCACCTCATCGAGGCGCCCGTGCAACTCGATCACCCCGGTGGCGCCCGCGGCGGTGTGCAACCCGTCGACGTTCTGGGTGATGATCCCGCCGAGCAGACCGGCGTGCTGCAACCGGGCCACCGCCCGGTGCCCGTCGTTGGGCGCCGCCCGGGCGATCGTGCGCCACCCCAGGTGGCTGCGCGCCCAGTAGCGCCGCCGCGCCGCCGGCTCCCGGGTGAACGCCTGGTAGGTCATCGGGGTGTGCCGCCGCGCCGCGCCACTGGGACCCCGATAGTCCGGAATGCCCGACTCGGTGGACAGGCCGGCACCACTGAGCACCACCACGCCACCGCCGGCCACCAGCGCCGTCAACGCCTCCACCGCTTCACTCACCCCACCATGCTGCCTCGCCCACCCCCGCACCTCCCACCCCCACCCGCCGACCAGGAGGTCGACGGTGGCCCACGCGGGGGCGTCGCACCACCCAACCCCATGATCGACCCGACCGGTTCGCCCGGCGGGCCGAACGGCGCCGCGCTACGTTGACCGCAGGCGCGTCGTCATCGCCGGAGGCCACGGAAAGATCGCCAAACTGCTGGAGCGGGAACTCGCCGGACGCGGCGACACCCCCATCGCCGACGCCGTCGCCCGCCTGTAAGGAAGGGCCCCTTCTTAACGCTTGGCGTCGAGAAGGGGCCCCCTCTCACCCTCAGCGCTGGTGACGCGGCAACGCCGGCTGCGCCTCGCCGGCGCCCACCGGCGGGGCCTCCCGGGCGATGCGCTCCATGGTGCGGGCCAACTGCTCACTGCCGTCGTCGAGATGCCGCGCCGCGGCCCGCATGTGCGACATCATCATCTCCCCGAAGATCCGCAGCGCCTCCCGGGTGGCCACCGCGTCGTCGGCACCCTGACCGGCGGCGCTGCGATACTCCATCACCGCCCGCTCGGCCTCCTGCTTCGCCTCCTCCGCCGCCGCCCGCAGATAACTCTCGTACTGCGTGCGGGCGTACTCGGCGACCCGCCGGGCGTAGTCGTGGGCCTGCGCGATGATCTGCTCGGCCTCCCGCTGCGCCGCCGACAACAGGTTGACCTCCTTCGCCGCCGGCATCGCCGGCTTGTCCGCGCTCGGGATCACCCCGTGCCGGTGCAACTCCAGATGGTCGTTGAGCCGCTCGTTCTCCGCCCGCAGGTTCGCCACCTGCGCGGCCAGCAGATCCAGCTCGTCGGCCACCTGCAACCGGAACCGGTCCACATCGGCCTGCTCGTAGCCGCGGCGGGTGAACGCCGCCGACCCGAACTCCCACCGCCGCACCCGGTCCGAGGTCAGGCGCACCTGCACCGACCCGGACACCTGCTGCGCGTCGTAACCGCTGATCGGAGCCGTCATGAGATACCTCCGTCACCGGTGGTCGCGGTACGCCACGCCGGCCCGTACCAATGCTTGCCGAAACCCTCGTGATGCACCTGCGCCGGCTGGTAGCCGGCACCCGTCAACGCCGCCACCGACTGGCCCACCATCTCGTCGGACCCACACACGTACACGTGCCGCGACCGCCAGTCCCCGTCGGCCAGCACCCGGTCGACCACCCGCGTCACCTCATCCGGGCGCCGCGGATCCGAACCCGCCACGTACGACACCCGCAGCCACGGATGCGACGCCGCCAGCTTGTCGATCGCCTCGCTGTCGTAGAACTCCGTCCGCGACCGGGCCCCCACGTACAGGTCCACCCGACGCCCCGAACCCTCCGCCGCGACCTGCTCCACAAGCGCCTTCACCGGCGCCCAGCCGGTCCCGGCCGCCACCAGCAACAGATCCGACGACCCGGCCGGCCACAACGTCAACCGGTCCCCCACCGGCGCCGCCAGGTGGATCTGGTCACCCGCCGCGCACCCGTACACCAGCCGCGACGACACCGCACCACCCGGCGCCGCCCGCACGTGCAGCTCCACCGTGCCGTCCGGACGCGGCGCGTTCGCCGGCGAGTAGTACCGCCACGACCGCACCGCCGGATGCGACACCCCGATCGACTGCCCCGGCGTGAACGGCAACAGGTACTGCGGCCGCACCGTCACCACCGCCACGTCGAACGTGCGCCGCTCGTGCGCCAGGACCTCCGCCACCCACCACGGCGGCGAATGCGCCTCCGCCGCCTGCGCGGCCTCCGACATCACCCGCGCGACCAACCCGTACGCGGCCGCCCAGTCCGCGGCCAGCTCCTCGGTCCACGCCCCGCCGCTGAAGTGCCGCAACGTCTCCAACAGCGCCTCACCCACCGCCGGGTAGTGCTCCGCGCGCACCGCGAACTTACGGTGGTCGGCCCCGAGCTGCTGCAGGAACCCGACCAGCCGGTCCACCTGGTCCACGTGCGACACGACGTGCCCCAACGCGGACACCAACCGGTCCCGCTGCCCCGCCATGTCCGTCGGGAACATCTGCCGGGTGTCCGGATGCGCCAGGAACAACGTCGAATAGAAGTAGAGCGGCACCTGGTCGCCGTGCCCGGCCACCAGCGACCAACTCTGCTTGAGCCGAGCCGCGTCCACGCTCAGGCGTTCCCCGCCGACACGACCTGCTCCCGCACCTGACCGAGCACGACCTGCACGTCGGCGATCACGTCCGCCGGCACACCCAACTCGACGAGCGTCGCCGTCAGGTGCTCGCCGACCTTCGCGTAGTGCGCCCCCGGAATGTGCAACGGCTGGTGCGCCTCGGCCAGCCCCCGACCCGCGTACTCGTTCGGGCCGCCCAACACCACCGCCAGCATCAACGCCAGGTGTCGCCGCTGCTCGGCCATGTCCACCCCGGCGAAGTAGCCGGCCAGGTCGGCGTCCGCCAACACCTTGTCGTAGAACAACTCCACCGCGCCCTTCACCGCCGCCGCGCCGCCGATGCGCTCGTAGTGGGAGATCGGGGTGGTCTCGCTCGTCACCGTCATGCTCGGTCCTTCCGCCAAGGGGGTCCGCGGCAGCGCCGCGGCAAGGGCATCGCAGCCGACACGGCGTCACACACGGTGACGTCGACGCGCCGACGACCGAGACGGACCATAGCGCGCCCGCCGCCACAGTTCACGCGTGCCCTGACGGCGTCTCGACAACCCTCAATCACGGACCGTCAACGACACGACCCCGCTCGTGGGACGCGGCGCACACACCCGACCACACCCGGTCAACCCGACCCGCGAACCGTCTCTTTCGGACACTGCGTGGAAACCCACCGCTACCTGCGCACACCCGCCCCGCCGCGCACACCGCTCCCGCCCGCACCCCGAACCGGCCCCGGACCCCCCACACCGGTCACCGTCGGTCACCGAAACGACGAATCGCGTCGGGCCGGACGGCCACGACGCGATCCCGTGCACGAGACACCGAGCGATCAGCCGGCCCGCCGCCGCGCCCGACGCGCCGCCAACTCGTCCCCCACCGCGTCCGTCTCCGGCTCCTCCGCCGCCGGCACGCCCTGCTCCGGGCCCCCCACCGGCTCCGCCGGCAGATGCGACAACGAACCCTGGATCTCCTTGAACGCGCCACCGATCGCGATGCCGAACACCCCCTGGCCGCCCTGCAACAGGTCGACCACCTCCTCCGGCGACCGGCACTCGTACACCGTCGTCCCATCGGAGATCAACGTGATGCCCGCCAGATCATCCACCCCACGCGACCGCAACGCCTCGATCGCCTTACGGATGTTCTGCAACGACACCCCGGCGTCCAACAACCGCTTCACGACCTTCAACACCACCAGGTCGCGGAACGAATACAACCGGGACGTCCCCGACCCCGACGCGTCGCGCACACTCGGCACCACCAGCGCCGTCCGCGCCCAGTAGTCCAACTGCCGGTAACTGATGCCCACCGCCGAACACGCGGTCACCCCCCGGTAGCCCACCTCACCGTCAGCGGCCAGCTGTTCCCCACTCGGACCAGGATCCTGCGGCTCGTGCATCCGGACCAACCTCCCCGCCCGTGCGGCGCCACGTCGACTTCCCCGTACGCGCACCCCTCGACACGGCAACCCTAACGCCGCAGCGCCGACAACACCGGCAGGAGACACCCGACACGCCGCGCCACCGACAGCACACACGGCGGCCAGCCGTCACCACCGTGACAACCACCGCCGCGCACCCCGGCCCACCGGCCGGCCACCACTCAGCCCGCGAAGTCCTCCGGACGCACCTGGTCCAGGAACTCCCGGAACTTCTCCACCTCGTCCTCCTGCTCGTCCGGGATCACGATCCCCGCCTCGCTGAGGACCTGCTCCGCACAACGAATCGGCGCACCCACCCGCAACGCCAACGCGATCGAGTCACTCGGCCGAGCCGACACCCGCACCCCGTCACCCAGCAGCAGATCCGCGTAGAAGACGTTCTCCTTCAACTCGGTGATCTCCACCGCCCGCAACGGCGCCTGCACCGCCGCCAACACATCCCGCAGAAGATCATGCGTCAACGGCCGAGCCGGCTTGACCCCCTGCTGCTCGTAAGCGATCGCCGTCGCCTCGACCGCGCCGATCCAGATCGGCAGATAGCGGTCCCCCTCGACCTCCCGCAGCAGGACGATCGGCTGGTTGCTGGGCAACTCCACCCGAACTCCGACCACGCTCAGCTCGCGCACCGCCGCCTCCGTGTCGTCGTCACCTTCGCACCGCGCCTTCCCTGCACGGTACACGGACCAGGACACGCAAGTCCCACGCGCTACGTGCACCACGCCTCGACAGACGGGCTTACCCCGGCAAGCCTACGACACGCCCACGTCGACCGAACGGCGCGCGCCCTCGCACGACGAAGGGCCGGACACCACCCGGCGCCCGACCCCTCACCCACACCTCACCGACCCAACGTCGACCGCAGCCCCACCCGCACCAACGCCGCGTGCAACTGCTGCGACAACGCCATCAACTCCCGCGCCGTCTCCGCCGCCCGCGCCCGCGCCGCCGGATCACTCTGCCGCGCCAACGGGGCCACCAACTGCGCGAACAGACCGACCTCCCGATCCGCCGCCGACCGGTACGCCCGCAGGTGCCGCGGCTGGAACCCGTACGCCGCCAACCCCGCCACCGCACTCGCGATGATCAACGCATCCGCGTCGTACCACCCCGGCGGATCCGGCACCAGCACACCGAGCCGCTCCAACTCGACGAGCGTCGACTCGTCGAGCCCACTGCGCGACAGCAACTCCGACCGGCCCAACCGCACCTCGGACGACTCGACCGGCTCCACCGACTCCCGGCCCGGCACCTCGCCACCCGGACCGACCGCGACCAGATTCGGCCGCGACCGCCCCGCCGGCGCGCCCGACGAATCCCACTCCGCCAACTGCTCCCGGATCACCCGCAACGGCAGATATCGATCCCGCTGCGCGGTCAACACGAACCGCAACCGCGCCACGTCGTGGAAACCGTACTTCCGGTAGCCCGCAGGCGTCCGCTGCGGCTCCACCAGGCCCTCGGCCTCCAGGAACCGCAACTTCGAGATCGTCACGTCCGGAAACTCCGCCCGCAACTGCGCCAACACCTCGCCGATACTCATCAACGCAGGCGAGCGCGCCGCACCGGACGGCGTCGAAGCCGCAGGCTCGTTCACCCCCGGCCGGCCTCCTCCTCCGGGCGCGGACCGGCGATGAACACCACGCGGAACTTGCCGATCTGCACCTCGTCACCATTGCTCAGCGTCGCCGCCTCGACCCGCTCCCGGTTCACGTACGTGCCGTTCAGGCTGCCCACGTCCCGCACCGTGAACGTGCCACCGTCCCGGTGGAACTCCGCGTGCCGCCGCGACACCGTCACGTCGTCGAGGAAGATGTCACTGTCCGGGTGCCGTCCACTCGTCGTCACGTCGTGGTCCAACAGGAACCGGGCACCCGCGTTCGGGCCCCGGCGAACCACCAGCAACGCCATTCCCGGCGGCAACGAACCGGACATGCGGCTCGGCACCACATCGGTGTCCGGCCCCTCCAGCACTTCGTCGAGCGAACCGAGATTGAGCGTCGAAGTGACGTCGAGCGGGGGGAACTCGTCGTCTGGGCGCGTCATGGGACCACCTCACGGATCTGTTCGGTCGGCGTCGGGGAATGGCGGGTCTGGCCGCCGGGCAAACCGACACCCGGCGGCTGGCTCCCCGTGCCCGGGAAGGCGCATTCCGCAACGCTCAAACTATTGGTTCTCGGTCGACTGGGCGAGCCTAGCCAGCGCCGAAATGCAGGGCAACCGGACGCGCGGAACCAAGCCCGCCGCTCGGAACGACACGAACTCAGCTCTCGGTGAGCTCGCGGTACGCGTCAGCGGTCAACAGACCCTCGACCGCCGCCGGATCATCCGGAGTGATCTCCACCAACCACCCCGCACCGTACGGATCCGTGTTGATCACCTCAGGGGTGTCGGCCAACGCCTCGTTGCGCGCCGCCACCGTACCGCTCAACGGCGCGTAGATCTCCGACACGCTCTTCGTCGACTCGATCTCGCCCAGCGACTCTCCCGCCGCCACCACCGCACCGGAGTCCGGCAGCTGCACGAACACGATGTCACCCAGGGCGTCCTGCGCGAAGTGCGTGATACCGACGCGGACGACACCACCGTCACCACCGACCACCCACTCGTGCTCGGCGGTGTACCGCAGATCCTCAGGAATCACCAACTGCGTCCTTCGTCATCGGTGCACCGGAGAAACCGGCGCGGCCGCGACCGGTCAGGAAACCGGCCGGGCGTGGTCCAGCTTGATCGGCGCGTGCAGCTGCGAAACCTCCACAACCTCACGATCCTCGGTCGTCACGTTACCGCCGGCCCCCCGCACCGTGGAGACCACCCCGCCCGGAATGTTCAAGGCCGTACGCATCGTCGCCGGATCACCGATCACCAGGACCGTGTACGGACCACTCAACCGCCGCCCGTCCACCACCAGGTCCCCGTCCGAGCCGTCCACGAAATACGTCGACGCGATGATCCGCACCGCGGTGCCGTCCGCACCCCGGATCTGCATCGCCTCCGCGCCCGCACCCCGCAACTCCTGCACCGCGTCCAGGATCCGGATCGACGACGTCGCCTTCTCCGGCCCCCGGAACTCCACCTCCAGACCCGGGCCCACCGCCGGCAGCGTCCCCGCCAGGATGCCCAGCTCGTCCGCCCGCCGCGTCGCCTCCTCCAACGCCGCCTGCCGACCCTGCTCACCCGAGCGCAACTGCCGCTGGCTGTCCTCCAGCGCCTCGATGTCCTGCCGCAGACGCCGCTCCCGCGCATCCAGATCCGACGAGATCCGGACCAGGTCCTCCTCCCGCGTCGCCGCGAGCGTCGGATCCGTGGACGTCGTCTTCAGCTGCACCACCAACGTGAAGCCCAGCAAAGCCAGCAACACCGCGATCATCGCGCCGGCCGACGTCAACCGCCGCGACCCCGGCGCCCGCGTCTCCGACCCCGGCGGCGACCCGACCGCGCCGGGCTCCTCCGCCGGCGCCGGCACGTCCTCCCGCTCCACCGGCGGCTCACCCTCCGGCGCCAGCGGGCTCAACTCGTCCGGATCCGGCGCGTCCGGACGCGGATCCGGCTCACCCGCCGGACCCGACGGCCGTCCCGGCTCCGCCGGCTGCGGCCACCCGGTGCCCGTCTCCCTGTGCACCTCGCTCATCGCCACCAACCTACGCCCGGAACAGGTGCCGGCGGATCGCCGCGACGTTTCCGAAGATCCGCACGCCCAGCACGACCACCACACCCGTGGACAACTGACCACCCACGCCCAACTGGTCACCCAGGTACACGATCAGACCAGCCACCAGCACGTTCGAGATGAACGACACCACGAACTGCTTGTCGTCGAAGATCCGGTCCAGCTTCGCCCGCACCCCGCCGAACACCGCGTCCAACGCGGCCACCACCGCGATCGGCAGATACGGCTGCAACGCCGCCGGCACCGTGGGGTCCAGATACACCCCGAGCACCACACCGGCGAGCAACGCCAGCACCGCGATCATCGGCCACCTCCGGAAGGGCTGGGAGAACCCGAGCCGGACGGCCCGGGACTGGACGAACCGGCGACACCGGAACCCGACGGCGCAGGGCTCGGGCTCGCCGGAGGCCCGGCGTAGCGTAGCTGTGGCTCAGGAGCCGCCGGCAGGGTGAGGTCGTCGACCTCCTTCACCGCGAACGACAACCCCGCCGTCCGCGCCAGGTACCGCATCAACTCCGCCGCCCGGCTGTCGTCGAACCGGTCCCGCATCGACGACCCCGGCCCGATCGCCTGCACCTCGTACGGACTCGTCACCGGCCGGTAGTCCACCAGGATCGCCTCGCCCGCCTGCCGGATCGTCGACGTCGCCGTCAACCGCTGCCCGTTGACCGCCACGGCCTCCGCGCCCGCCGCCCACAGCGCGTTCGCCACCCTCTGCAGATCCGAGTACAACACCCGCGGCGGACCGTTCTTCTCCTCGCCCGTCACCGCGTCCTTGTCCTGCGGCGCGTCGGTCAACCGCACGACCACACCGTCCCCGCGCACCCGGCCCAGGCCCGTGCCGGCCTCCAGGTTGCGCAACCGGGACGCCTGCGAACCGCTCAACGCCGCGTCCCGCTGCCGGCCGACCTCCTCCCGCAACCGTTCCGCCCGTCCGGTCAACCGGTCGGTCTCCGCCTCGCGCTTCTTGATCTCGGCGATCAGCCCCGCCCGCGCCGTCGCGCGGCTCGGCTCCCCGGCCATCGTCTCCCGGTACGCCACCGCGAACAGGAACCCGATCACCGCCAGGACCAGCAGGCTCACCGGACGACCCAACACCTCGCGCATCCGCGACACCGGCCCCACCGCCCGCCGCGCCGCCGCGTCCCCGTAACCGGGATCGAGCGGATTGCGGAACAGCTCGGTCAGAAAGTCCGGCGCGTACACCCGCGCCGACGGGTCGCGCTCCCCGTCCTGGGGCGGCGTCGCCGTCACGCCGCCGCTCCCGCGCGCCGCGCCCGCATCACCCGGACCAGCCGGCGGGCCTGCACCACGTACATCGCGCCGGCGACCCAGTAGAGCACCAGGCCCCACCACGCCAGCCCCCATCCGATCGCCCCGGCGGCGGTGGCCACGCTCGGCGCGGCGGCGGCCAGCAGCAGGATCGGGAACGCCGCCAGCAGCAGGAACGTCGCGGTCTTGCCCACGTAGTGCACCGGCGGCGGGCCGTAGCCGTAGCGGCGCAGCACCCCCAGCGAGCCGAGCAGCAGCAGCTCACGGGCCAGCAACGCGGCGGTGAACTGCCAGGGCACCACGTCGCGGGCGGTGAACGCGAGCAGGGTGGCCAGGATGTAGAGCCGGTCGGCCAGCGGGTCCAGCAGCTCACCCAGCCGGCTCACCTGGCGCATCCGGCGGGCGATCCAGCCGTCCACCCAGTCGCTGGTGCCGCCGACGGCGAGCACCACGACGGCGATCACGTCGGCGTGGACCACCAGGAAGAGCCAGAGGAAGAGCGGCACGCCCAGCAACCGCACGAAGCTGATCAGGTTGGGCAGGGTGAGGACGCGATCGGCGGCCACCGTCGAACCATCCCCCGCCGGAGCCGGCCCACGCGACACCCTAACCCCCCCTCCGCAGCACGGTCCGGCAGCCGTACGAGCGGCCGCCGGAGGAACGTGCGCGTTGCCGGCCGGTCAGATGCCGGCGCCCTCTGCGATCCCGGGCTGGGACCTCCCCGATGCGGCCCATGATCTGCCTCGATCATGGGCCGGCCAGTTGCGCTGCCACTATATCGGGCTCCCCCGCCCGTTCCGTCCGCTGCGCTGCGTCGCTGCTCAGTGTCGTCACGGTGGGGACGGTCACAATCGCCAAGGCGTCCTAGGACACTAGCTGAATGGGCTCGACCGGTCACGGCGTACCGGGGGTCGGTCAGGCGGTGCGGGCAGTCGAGTCGGACCCGGTCTGCGGCGCCGTCATGGTCGCCGCCTGGCCGAACGCGAGCAGCGCCAGCAGCAGCTCGTGCTGGACCCGGTTGGGCATCCGGTCGAGCACGGCCTGCACCGCCCGATGCCGTCGCTCCTGCAGCTCACGCAGCAGCGACTCCGCCGCGCTCGTGGGCAGCAGGCGCACCTCGCGGCGGTCGCGCGGATCGGCCACCCGGCGCAGCAGCCCCACCGCCTCCAGCCGGTCGCAGAGTCGGCTCGCCGACGACGGCACCACGTCCAGCAGCTCGGCCAGCCGGTTCACGTTGGTGTCCGGGTGCGACATGATCAGCGACAGCACCCGCAACTGGGTGGGCGAGACACTGACGGTGTCGCGCGAGACGGCGGAGTCGAGCACACCGATGAGCGCCTCGGCAGCCGCCTCGACGGCCGCGGCAAGATTCGGAGGTCGCTCCACCCGCTGTCCCCTGCGATCGTCTCGCTCGTGTTCGCTCCGCCGCTCCGGTCACTGCCCGGTGACGTCGTCCGTCCGGCTGGAACCGCGCCAGTCCAGGCAGACGACGACCGCGTCGTCGCGGAGATCCGCGTCGGCATGGTACGCGTGCAGTTCGCGCATCACCGTACCAACTGCCTCGGTCGCCGGCTGCAGCCGAGTGGACCGCATCGCCCGTGCCATCGCCCGATTCCCGTAGGGCTCCTGCTCGTCGGGGTCCGCCGCGTACACCCCGTCGCTGACCACGAACAGCCGGTCCCCCGGTTCCAGGCCGAACTCCTGCACCGCGTAACGCGTCTCGGCGAACATGCCCAGCGGCAACTGCTGCTCGAGCGTGACCGGGGTGACCCGACCGCCACGCAGCCGCAGCACGTGCGGCGAGCCCGCGTCCACCGCCCGCACCACGCCCCGGCGGCCGTCCAGCTCCAGCAGCAGCGTGGCGACGTGCCGCTCGCCCCGGTGCTGGTAGAAGATCGTGTCGGAGGCCAGCTCCGCCTGCTCGACGAGGCTCCCGCCGGAGCGGCGCGCGTTGCGCATGGCGTTCACGGTCACCGCGGTGAGCAACGACGCGGACAGCCCGTTGCCGGCGCCGTTGAGCACCGTGACGGTGAGCCGGTCGCCGTCGACCGACCAGTCGAAGTGGTCGCCGCCCACCGTGTAGGCCGGTTCGAGCTGCCCGGCCAACAGCACGTCACCGTGCCGGACGCTGCGCCCGGGCAGCAGGTCCCACTGCATCTCCGCGGCCATGCTGAGCCGTTCCCGGCGGCGCGCCCGCCGGTAGCGGTCGGTCTCCCGGTCCGCCGCCCGGATCGCCATCGCCAGGTCGCCGGCGGCGTCCCGCGCGGCGGTCACGGTCTCCGCGTCCGGCGTCTCCGGCAGCTCCACCAGCAGCACGCCGAGCCGCTCCCCCCACACCGACAGCGGCAGGTAGGCCCGACAGCGTCCGTCGTCCGCCGTGTCCAGCACCGGCTGCTGGCTGCTGAAACAGCGCTGGGCCACGCCGTGGGAGCGGAGCGGGCCGCCATCCGGACGCTCCGGGTCCAGCAGCGGCCAGAGGCCGCTGGACCGGTAGTCGGCGACGAACACCTCCGCCCGTGCGGCGCCGAACGTCTGGCGGAGCACCGCTTCCGCGGTCTCCGCCAGCTGGTCGGGTGGCGCCGTGCGCAGGGCACGCGACACCGGTCCGGACGCCTCCGGCATGTGCTCATCCTCCGATGACGACTATTGCTACAGAGCAAACATCATACGGAGGACCACCGACACCGGACCGGGGGTGGCCGCCAGCTTGCCGGGCGCTGCGCCAACGCGCCGGGGAACGCGTCCGGCACCGGCTCCGGCTCGCCCACCGAGCGCCTCCGGCCCGAACCGCCCGGGCGCGCATCCGGAACGTCGGCCCCATCGGTCAGCCCGAGGAAGACCACCCCGACCGGTCGCCCCGGCCCGGCCCGGAGCGGGGCAGCAGGGTCGGGTCAAGGGTACCGAGGTCGGTGTGGAGCAGTGGTCGATCACGCGGGCGGTGCTCGGTGCGTCCGGCGTGGCCATCGACGAGGCCCCTCCCCTGGACGCCGACTTGCCAGCGTACCGAGCGGCCGACTCGACCGGTATCGGCCCGGCGGGGCCACGCCGGCCGCGATACTGGCGCCAGGGCGGCGACGGGAGGCACCGGTGAACTCGGCGAACGGCGCGGCCGTGGTGGTGGGCGTGGACGGCTCGGAGCCGGCGACCCGGGCGGTGCGCCTGGCGGCTCGCGAGGCCCGCCGCCGCAACCGCCCGCTGCGGGTGGTGCACGCCTTCATCTGGCCGCTGCTACGCGTCCCGGTGACGGCGCCCGCGCAGTCCCCACCGGGGGCCGGCCTGCGCAACCAGGCCGAACAGGTGGTCACCGACGCGGTCGCGACGGCCGAGGCGGAGTGCCCCGGGCTGCGGACCACCGGCGAGATCATCGACGGGGAGGCGGCGGCCGTGCTGCTCGGCGAATCCCCCACCGCCGCGCTCGTGGTGCTCGGCGACCGCGGTCTCGGTGGCTTCGCGGCGCTCGTGGTCGGCTCCGTCGCGGTGCAGGTCGCCTCGCACGCCGACTGTCCGGTGCTGGTCGCCCGCGGCCGCACCCGGGACGCCGGCCCGGTGGTGGTCGGGGTGGACGGCTCGCCACTGTCCCGCCACGCCGTCGAGTTCGCCGCCGCCACCGCGTCGTCGCGCGGCGCCCGCCTGCACGCCGTGCACGCCTACACCCATCCCACCTCGCAGGGGGCCGGCGACATGCAACCCCTGGTCTACGAGGAGGGCCGGTTGCGCGGCGAGGAGGACCGGGTGCTGGCCGAGACGCTGGCCGGCGTCGGGGAACGCTGGCCGGACGTGCCGGTGACCCGCGAGGTGGTGCACGCCCGGCCGGTGGCGGCGCTCACCGCGGCCTCCCGCGACGCCCAGCTGCTCGTGCTCGGCCGGCAGGGCCGGGGCGAGCTGACCGGGCTGCTGCTCGGCTCGGTGAGCCAGGCGCTGCTGCACCGCGCCGACTGCCCGGTCGCGGTGGTGCGCGCCCCCGACTGAACGGTTGTCCCAGCCCCGGGCGGGTAGACGGTGCCGACAGCCGAAGCGACCGGAGGAGGCAGCGATGCCAGGACCACGGCCGGGCAGCAACGCGTACGACAAGCAGCGGGCTCGCCTGCGCGACCGGGTCGAGCAGTCCGGGCGGGCCGCCGACCAGGAGGCGAACCGGGTGGCCAACCGGATCCTGCAGGACGATCGGGGTCAACGGGGCGTCGTGCGGGGCGACCGGACCTACGGCCCCAAGGGCGAGCGCGAACCGGGCGACCCGAAGTGAGGGCGGCACCCCTGGTCGACGGCGCCATCGCGGGCGCCGTCGGCAGTGCCGTGCTCAACGTGGTCAGCTATCTCGACATGACGGTGCGGGCCCGCCCGGCCAGCACCACCCCGGAGACGACCGCCGGGCGGCTCGCCGACGTGGCGCACGTCGACCTGGGGCCGGTGGACGAGGCCGCGAACCGCCGGGCCGGCCTGGGGCCGGTGCTCGGCTACGTCACCGGCATCGCGGCCGGCGCCGCGTTCGGCCTGCTCGCCGCCCACCGGCGGGTGCCGCTGCCGGTGGCGACGACGCTGCTCGGTGGCGGGGTGATGGCCGTCTCGGACAGTTTGATGACGCTGCTCGGCGTGACCGACCCGCGCACCTGGCGCCGCATCGACTGGCTCTCCGACCTGGTGCCGCACCTGGCGTACGGGCTGACGGCCGCAGCCACCTGGCGGAGGCTGCGGCCGTCGTCGTGACCCGGTCAGCGGTCGCTGTCGTCGTCGGCCACCGGCTCACCGGCCGGGCCGTACGGCGACGTCTGTCCCTTCGGCACCCGCCGCCCGGCATCGGCGTTCGACGTGCCACCGCCGCGTGCGCGGTCACCGCCGCCGACGGCGGACTTCCGGCTGTCCTGGCTGGTCGCGCCGAGGTCGTTGCGGCGAAGTTCCTCCTGCTGCGGCTTGACCACAGGTCTCTCCTTCCCGGTGGCGCGCACGGCCGTCGACCGCGCACCTGGTCGGGGTACCCGCCGCCGCCCGGCGCATTCCGCCGCGGCGCCGGGGTCTGTCCCGGCTCCCGGTGGGTATCCGGGACGAATGCCTGACGATCGGAGCGTGGCGCGGGTCCTGCTGGACCGGCAGTCCCGCACGTACGCGGAGGAGGCCGGGATCACGCTTGCGGACCGGCCCGGACCGCTCTACCAACTGCTGGTGCTCACCACGCTGCTGAGCACCCGGATCCGGGCGAGCGTGGCGGTTGCCGCGGCGCGGGAGCTGTTCACCGCCGGCTGGCGCACCCCGCAGGCGATGGAGGCGGCGAGCTGGCAGGAGCGGGTGGACGCGTTGGGCCGAGGCCACTACCGGCGTTACGACGAGCGGACCGCCACCATGCTCGGCACCGGCGCCCGGCTCTGCCTGGACCGGTGGCACGGCGACCTGCGCCGGCTGCACCGGGAGGCCGGCGCGGACCGGGCGGTGCTGCGCCGGTTCCTCACCGAGTTCCCCGGCATCGGCCCGACCGGCGCGGACATCTTCCTACGCGAGGCGCAGGCGGTCTGGCCCGACGTCCGCCCGTTCGCCGACCGGCGGACCCTGGCCGGGGCCCGGCGCCTGGGCCTGCCGGCGAACCCGGGTGGCCTGGTCGGGCTGGTCGGTGAGGCGGACTTCGGCCGGCTGGCGTCGGCGCTGGTGCGGGTGGCGCTCGGCGAGGAGTCGGCCGGCGAGGTGAGTCGCACCGCCGCGGCGGCCGGTTGAGCCGGTTCCGCTACTTGGCCGGGCCGGGCCGGGTCAGGTGCCAGGCCAGCAGCGAGGCGAGCAGGGCGAGCAGCACCACGCCGCCGGAGATGCCGCCGCCCTCGCCGCCACTGGCACGGTGCCCGGTGGCCCCGAAGTAGATCACCGCCAACCCGGCGAGCACGGTGACGAACGTCCGCAGTCCTCGGTCCTTCACGCCCCGCACGGTACGGCCGGCGGCTGACCCGGGCCGGCGGTTCGCCCCGGATGTCGCCCGTTCGGGTCAGTCGGTCTCCAGGTCGTCGAGGGAAACCGCGTGCGTCATCAGCCAGCGGGCCAGCGCCGCCATCCCGAACAGCCACAGTGGCGCCGACTCGGTGGTGCCGTTGGTGGCGAAGATGGCGAACCGCAGGTCCGGGGCCCGGTACGCCTCGATACGCCACCTGTGGTTCTTGTCCCGCCAGACCGCGGAGGGGTCCATGGCGTCACGGTAGGTGACCGGACCCGCGCCGCGTCGCCGGTTGGCTCACCGGGTCGGCGCCACGTTGTCGCCGAGCCCCGCCACCACGAGCGACAACCCGATCCCGCCGACGATCCACCAGCCCAACCCGCTCCAGCCCGAGCGGCGCGAACCGTCCGTGGGCACGTCCGCGCGCCAGCACTCCCGGTAGGCCCAGGCGAGCACGCCGACGCCGAGCGGCAGCAGCCCCATCCAGAACCAGTACCAGCGCGTGCCGCGCACCGGCGGCGGCCCGGCGAGCAGGGTGAGCAGCCAGGCCGCGCCGATGGCCAGGGCGATCGTGGCGGCGGCGGTCGCGAGGGAGTCGGCCCGGGTGTCACCGTAGTGGGTGGTGGCGGCGCGGTCGGCCAGCGGGTCGGCCCACGGGTCCCGGAACGGCCCACCGTCCGGGTCCGGCGTCCCGCCGGTCGCCGCCGGGGACGGGGTGCCGGCGTCCGTGTCCTCCTGCGGGTCGACGACGTCCTCGGCGTCGACCCCGTCCGACACCGGCGGGGACACGTACGCGTAGTGGAACCGGCCGTCGGGGCGCGCCCAGACCACCGTGGAACCGCCCGGCGCGAACCGGGGTTCGGGCCGGGCGCCCCACGGGCCCCTGTCGTCCCACCCGTCGGCGCGGGTGATCGTCAGCACCCGACCGGCGGCCAGGTCTCGCTGGAGGCCGGCCTCGTCGTCGGCGCGCGGCGCGGTCCACCAGGCGAGCGCCGCCCAGACCAGCCAGCCGGCCAGCAGCGCCGCCGGCAGCGCCCGCCGGCAGCGCCCGCCGGCGCAGCCACGCCCGGTCCACCCGACGGATATCGATCATGTCGACACTCTGCCACCCACCGACAACCGGTCAGCCGGGCGGGCGGACCACCTCGCGGGCGTCGTCGGGCAGCCGCCGGGTGACGCCGCGCCGGTCCAGCAGCTCCAGCAGCGGCACCGCCACCCGGCGGGTGGTGCCCAGCGCCTGCCGGGCGGCGCTGAGCGTGAACGGCTGCGGCAGGCCGGCGAGGACCCGCACCGCGTCGTCCGGCGCGCCCGGCAGCAACACCACGTTCTCCGCCAGCTTCAGCAGCGCACCGGCCCGCACCGCCGCGCCGATCTCCTTGGGCCCCAGGCCGAGACCGGCGAGGTGGTGCGTCTCGGGGGCCTGGAACGGCCGGTCGCCGTACTCGGCGCGGACCCGCGCCACCGCCCGGGCCACCGGTTCGGGCAGCGCACCGGCGGACCCGGCGGTGACCAGGCCGTCGCGCAGCCGCAGCGGCGGGCGCAGCAGTGCGGTCACCAGCGCCCGGTCGGGCAGGCCGAGGCGGTGGCGCAGCACGTCGACCGGCACCCCGGCGGCGAGCGGGTGCTCGCCGGCGTAGCGGGCGACCTCCTCGGTGAGCCGGCGGCCCAGGTCCCGCCAGTGCTCCGGGTCGGCCAGCCAGTCCCCCGCCACCGGGGTCGCGGCCGGCGGCACGCCCATCCGGGCGAGGAGACCGGCCCGCACCAGTCGCCGGCGGCGCAGCTCACCCGCCAGGTCGGGTCGCCCGTCCAGCCCGGCCAGCACGCCGGCCCGGGCGGCGGCCGCGCCCCGGCGGCGCAGCGGCGGCGGGTCCACGTCCAGCACGGTCACCCCGCCGGCCACGTGGCGCCGGCCGGGGTCGCGCAGCAGCGCCCGGTCGCCGATCACCAGCGGCAGCGGCCGGGCCAGTCGCAGCCGGACCGTGTCCGGGCCGAGTGGCCGGACCCGGGCCGGCACCGCCGCGGAGCCGACGTGCAGCATGAGCGTCGCCGGCAGGTCGGCGGCCGGGTCGCCGGTCAGGCGCACGTCGAGCAGGTCGGTGCGGCCGAACCGGCCGGGGCGCAGCAGCGCGTCACCGCGGCCGATCCGGTCCCGGGGCAGGCCGCGCAGGTTCACCGCCACCCGGGCCACCGCGTCGACCTCGGCGCGGGCGACGCCCAGCGAGTGCAGCCCGCGCACCCGCACCGGCTCGCCGGTGGCGGCCAACTCGAGTTCGTCGCCGACCCGAAGCCGGCCGCCGCCGAGGGTGCCGGTGACCACCGTCCCGCTGCCGCGCACGGTGAAGCCCCGGTCCACCCAGAGCCGGACCGGGGCGTCCCGGGCCGGGTCGGGCAGCCGGGCGACCAGGCGGTCCAGGGCGGCCCGCAGCTCGGGCAGGCCGGCGCCGGTGACCGCGGAGACCGCCACCGCCTCCACCGCGCCGAGCGACGTCGCGGCGATCTCCGCGCGGGCCCGGGCCGTGGCCGACGCCGGGTCGGCCAGGTCCGCGCGGGTCACCGCCAGCAGCCCGTACGACACCCCCAGCGCGTCCAGCGCGGCCAGGTGCTCGGCGGACTGCGGCATCCAGCCCTCGTCGGCGCCGACGACGACGAGCGCGGCCGGGACCGGGCCGACCCCGGCCAGCATGTTCGGCACGAACCGCTCGTGGCCGGGCACGTCGACGAACGCCAGGGTGCCGCCGGAGGGCAGCGTGGTCCAGGCGAAGCCCAGGTCGATGGTCATGCCTCGGCGGCGCTCCTCGGCCCACCGGTCCGGTTCCATCCCGGTCAGCGCCCGGACCAGCGTGGACTTTCCGTGGTCGACGTGCCCGGCGGTGGCGACGACCCACATGGCGCTCAGCTCGCCACGCGCAGGATCGCGGCGCGCACGTGCCCGTCGGCGCTCTCCGGCACCGCGCGCAGGTCGAGCAGGAGCCGGCCGTGCAGCACCCGGCCGAGGATCGCCGGCTCGCCGGTGCGCAGCGGCACGGCGTACCGCTCGGGCAGGCTCAGCGCCCAGGAGTCCAGCTCCACCCCGGGCGCGCCACCGCCGCCGACGACCGCCGCCGCCGGCACCACCTCGGCCTTGCAGCCGTCGTCGCCGAGCAGGTCGCGCAGCCGTTCGGTGCGCTCGCGCAGCCGCCCGGCATCGGCGCGCAGCGCGTCCCCGGTGGGCGTGGCCGGCACGTGCAGCGTGGCGGCGAGCGCGGCGAGGGTGAGTTTGTCGACCCGAAGCGCCCGGGCCAGGGGGTGCCGGCGCAGCCGCTCGACCAGGGCGGCGTCGCCGAGCAGCAGGCCGGCCTGCGGCCCGCCGAGCAGCTTGTCGCCGCTGGCGGTGACCAGGTGCGCGCCGGCCCGCAGCGTGCTCGCCGCGTCCGGCTCGTCGGGCAGCAGCGGATCCGGCGCGAGCAGCCCGGAGCCGATGTCGACGACCACCGGCACGCCGAGCGTGGCCAGCGCGCCGACCGGCACGGCCGAGGTGAAGCCGGTGACCACGAAGTTCGACGGGTGCACCTTGAGCACGAAGCCGGTGTCCGGGCCGATCGCGGCGGCGTAGTCGGCGCGCGTGGTGCGGTTGGTGGTGCCCACCTCGCGCAGCCGGGCGCCGGTGCTGGCCAGCAGGTCGGGCAGGCGGAAACCGTCGCCGATCTCGACCAGCTCGCCGCGACTGACCACGATCTCCCGGCCGGCGGCGAGCGCGGTGGCGGCCAGCACCAGCGCGGCGGCGCCGTTGTTGACCACGTGCACGGCGGCCGCGTCGGGCACCGCGGCGGCGAGCGCGTCCAGCGCCTCCCGGCCACGCCGGGCCCGCCGGCCGGTGGCCAGGTCGAGTTCCACGTCGGTGTGCCCGGCGGCGGCGACCAGCGCGTCCACGGCGGCCGGGGCGAGCGGGGCCCGGCCGAGGTTGGTGTGCAGCACCACGCCGGTGGCGTTCAGCACCGGCCGGGGCGTGCGCCCGGGCAGTGCGGCCAGCGCGGCGTCGCGTACCCGATCGGGGGTGATCTCACCGCGGCGGGCGCGGTGCTGCGCGGCGACGATCTCGGCCTTGACCCGGTCCCGGCCGAGCGTGCCGGCGGCGGCCGCCAGCGCCGGGTCGGCGAGCAGCGCGTCGGTGCGCGGCATCCGCCGCCGCGGGTCCACCTCACCCATCGACGCTCCCCCGAACGGTTTGGCGGAGACGGACGGGAATCGAACCCGCCTGGCCCGGATCCCGGACCACACCGATTTTGAAGACCGGGAGGGGCACCAGCCGCCTGAACGCCTCCACGCAGCAGTCAACCACAGCGGCCCACCGGCCGCCCGGCGAGGTGTCAGGCTCGCCGGGCGGCGCGTTCGCGCTGCGGAACCACCGTGTACTTCGGATCGCGCGCCGACGCCACCCCGCCGTGGAAGATCCCGAACCGGGTGCAGACGGACGCGGCGAGCAACGCGCCGCCGGAGGCCGCGGAGAGCAGCCGGCTGCGGCGGCCGAGCCACGCACCGGCCACCCCGGCGGCGGTGAGCGCCCGGCCGGCGCGCAGCAGTCGCCCCGGGGTGCCCTCCGCATAGGGCTCGCTGAGCAGGCCGAGCCGGTTCTCCACCCGGTGCGCGCCCCACAGCTCCAGCGCCGCGCCGGCGACCGCGAGGCGCCGCGCCGGCCCGGACTGCCCCGGCGGCGCGGCCAGCAGCCCGACGCCGGCGCCGCTGGCCAGCGCGCTGCCGGCGAAGATGACCGGCAGCTCCGGGTACGCCTCGTGCCACGACGGGACCGCCGTGTCGGCCAGCAGCACCCCGGTGTACGTGGCCAGCGCCGGCGCGGTGACGGCCGCGGCCAGCCCGGCCACGTGCCCGGTCGGGGGCAGCAGCCGCCGGCCCAGCCCGAGCACGCCGCGCCGGGGCAGCCGGGGTGCGATCTCCGCGACCGCGGCCAGCCCGGCGGCCGGGCCGAACGCGCTGAGGATCCAGGTGCCCACGGACATCGGCGAGGTCACCTTCGCCACCCGCAGCATGTGGTGGAAGCGGCTCGGCCGGCCCAGGTCGTTGATCAGGAAGTAGGCGCTCGCGCTGACCGCCGCCAGCGAGGCGACCCGGCCGCCGCGGCGCAACGCCGGCCGACCGGTGAGCTGCCCGCCGGCGGCCAGCAGCGAGGAGCCGGCGGCGAGCCCGCCGGTGAACAGGTAGGCGGCGATGTCCCACCGCCACACCGGAGGCTTGAGCACCGGGCGGCCGTAGTAGGAGGTGAACCGCGCCGGCGGCACGGTGAGCTGCTCGCCGCCCCGGCCGCCGCGTCGGCGGCCGGTGGTCGGCGCGACGTCACGGGGCGGGTGCGGGGTCAGCCCGGCGTCGCGGGCGCCGGCGTCGGTGCGGCCGACGCCCGGACCGGTGCCGGTGGCCCGGCTGCCGCTGTCCGCGCGGCCCACCCCACGGGCGGTGGGCGAACCGGTCGACGGCGCGGTGTCGGGCTCCCCGGCGGGCACACCCTCTCGGGTGTGGTCCGCGGCGGCCAGCCGCTCCCGGAAGCGACGGAACAGGGCACCCACCGGACGGTCCGGGTTCACGACGGTCCTCCGACGAACGCGGCGACGGTGGCCGCCGCCATGGCCAGCGCGGCCAGACCGGCCCGCTTCCACATCTTCGGCAGATCCCGGGTGGTGACCACCGGGTCCGGCGGCAGCCCGTACACCTCGGGCTCGTCGAGCAGCAGGAAGAACGCGCCGTCCCCGCCCACGCCGTCGGTCGGGTCGTGGCCGTAGAGCCGGGCCTCCGGCACGCCGCGTTCGTGCAGCGTGGTGACCCGCTCGGCGGCCCGCTCCCGCAGCTCGTCGAGCGGGCCGTACTGGATCGACTCGGTGGGGCAGGCCTGCGCGCAGGCCGGGGTCATACCGGCGCCGAGCCGGTCGTAGCAGAGCGTGCACTTCCACGCCCGCCCGTCGTCCTTGCGCTGGTCGATCACGCCGTACGGGCAGGCGGGGATGCAGTAGCCGCAGCCGTTGCAGATGTCCTCCTGCACCACGACGGTGCCGAACTCGGTGCGGAACAGCGAACCGGTCGGGCAGACGTCCAGGCAGGCCGCGTGGGTGCAGTGCTTGCAGACGTCGGACATCATCAGCCAGCGGAAGTCGGTGCGGCTCTCCGCGCCGGTGCCCCGCCCGGGCGGCTGCGCGCCGGGCATGCCGAGGAACTCCGGCCCGGCCGCCATCCGCGCCGAGGGCTCGCCGCGCCCCGGCGGCAGCCCCGGGTTCGTGCCGGTGTCGGTGGCCGGGCCGGCGCCGACCGACGCCGACGTCGGGGTGCTGGTCGCCGGCCCGGTCGGGTCACCGGCGAACGCCGGCGTGCGGTGCCCCGCCGGCCGGGGCTGCTCGATGAACGCCACGTGCCGCCAGGAGTTCGCGGTCAACGCCCCGGTGTTGTCGTAGGACATGCCGAGCAGGTCGAAGCCCGAGTCCGGGACGCCGTTCCACTCCTTGCAGGCCACCTCGCACGCCTTGCAGCCGATGCACACGCTGGTGTCGGTGAAGAAACCCATCCGGGGCGGCGCGGCCACCCAGCCGGCGTCGGGGGCCGGGTCGAGCGGTCCGTACAGGCTGTTGGCGTCAGGCATGGTCTTCTCCGTCGCGCGCCGCGGCCTCGGGCGTCTGCTCGTCGGTGCTGCCGGCCGCGTCCCCGCCGCCCAGCACGTCGGTGGTCACGATCGGCACCTTGCGATCCGGAGTCATCCCGGCGCGCCGCTGGTAGTCGCCGACCAGGTCGAGCAGCGCCGGCCCGGTCGGCCGGCGCCCGGACCGGATGTCACAGGTGCCGACCTTGCTCTCCTGGATGAGCACGTTCGGGTCCAGGGTGATGCCGAACAGGTCGTTCGCCGAGTCGCCGGTGACCAGGCCCTCGCTGCCGAAGTGGTAGGGCAGCCAGACCTGGTGGATGATCCGGCCGTCCACCCGCAGCGGGGTGAGCCGGTCGGTGACCAGCACCCGCGCCTCGATCACCGCCCGCCCGCTGATCAGGTGCGCCCAGCCGAGATGCGCCAGCCCGACCTCGGCGGCCAACTCCGGGGACACCTCGACGAACATCTCCGGTTGGAGTTCGGCCAGGCGCGACACGGTGCGGCTCATCCCGCCGGCCGTGTGGTGCTCGGTGAGCCGGCTGACCGTGAACACGTAGGGGAAGACCTCGCCGTGCGACTCCGGCGGGCTCGGGTTGATCCGGTTCACCGGATGCTCGTAGATCTTGCGGGTCGGGTTGGCCTGCTGCCCGTAGAGCGGGTTGCGCATCGGCGACTCGGCCGGTTCGTAGTGCGTCGGCATCGGGCCGTCGAGCACCCCGCTGGGCGCGTACAGCCAGGCCTTGCCGTCGCCCTGCATGACGAACGGGTCGTCACCGGCGAGCGCCTCGGGGCCGGAGGCGTTCTCGGGCGGCCGGTACGTCGGCGGCTTCGTCTTCTCGAAGTCCGGCACGTCGTAGCCGGTCCACTCGCCGGCGTCCGGATCCCACCAGACGTACTTCTTGCGCTCGCTCCACGGCCGGCCCTCCGGGTCGGCGGAGGCCCGGTTGTAGAGCGTGCGGCGGTTCGCCGGCCACGCCCAGCCCCACTCGGCGGCCACCCAGTTCTGCTCGTGCCGCGACCTGCGGCGGGCCGCCTGGTTGACCCCGTCGGCGTAGACGCCGGTGTAGATCCAGCAGCCGATCGCGGTGGAGCCGTCGTCGTTCGCCTCGGCGAACGCGTTCAGCGGTCGGCCGGTCGCCACGTCGAAGCCGTTGATCTCCTTGAGCACCGCCTCGGCGCTCGGCTCGGCGTGCGCGCCGTGCGTCGGGTAGTCCCAGGTCAGATCCAGCAGCGCCCGGTCCCGGGGCTTGGTGGAGGCGGCCAGCTTCTCCCGCAGCACCCGGCCCAGGTGGTAGAAGAACCACAGCTCGGAGCGGGCGTCGCCGGGCGGGTTCACGGCCTTCTCCCGCCACTGCAACATCCGCTGGGTCTGGGTGAAGGTGCCCTCCTTCTCCACGTGCGAGGCAGCCGGCAGGAAGAACACCTCGGTGCGGCACTCCTCCGGCACGATCTCGCCGGTGGCGATCTCCGGGCTGTTCTTCCAGAACGTGGCGCTCTCGATCAGGAACAGGTCGCGGACGACCAGCCAGTCGAGGTTGGCCATGCCCAGGCGTTGGGCCCGGCCGTGCGCCGAGCCGACCGCCGGGTTCTGCCCGAGCAGGAAGTAGCCCTTCACGTGGCCGTCGATCATGTTGAGGACCTGCTGGTACGTCCCGTGGTCGCCGGTCATCCGGGGCAGCCAGCCGTAACCGAAGTCGTTCTCCGGCGTCGCCGCGTCACCCCAGTAGGCCTTGAGCAGGCTCGTCGCGAACGCCCGCGAGTTGCCCCAGAAGCCCTTCTGGCCGGGGTGCCGGATGCTGTCGACCCACTTGTCGAACGTCGGGTGGTCGGCGTGGTGCGGCATCGGCAGGTAGCCGGGCAGCAGGTTGAACAACGTCGGGATGTCGGTGGACCCCTGGATGCTGGCGTGCCCGCGCAGCGCCAGGATGCCGCCGCCCGGGCGGCCCATGTTGCCGAGCAGCGTCTGGATGATCGAGCCGGTGCGGATGTACTGCACGCCGACGCTGTGCTGCGTCCAACCGACCGAGTAGACGAGCGCGCCGGTGCGCTCCCGGCCGGAGTTCTCGGTCCAGGCGCGGGCCAGCTCCAGGAACTTCTCCTCCGGAATGCCGCAGACCCGGGCCACCATCTCCGGCGTGTAGCGGGAGAAGTGCCGCTTGAGGATCTGGTAGACGCAGCGCGGGTGCTGCAACGTCTCGTCCCGCCGGCTCTGCGCCGGCACCGGCTCGCCGTGCGACTCGTGCTCCAGCCCGGACGCCGAGTCGCGCTCCTTGCCGGTGCCCCGGACCGTCGTGTTGCCCTCCTGCCCCTCGTACTGCCAGCTGGCGTGGTCGTAGGAGCCGGTCTCCGGGTGGTAGCCGGAGAACAGGCCGTCCAGGTCCTCGGTGTCGGCGAACTTCTCGCTGACGATGGTGGCCGCGTTGGTGTATGCCAGCACGTACTCCCGGAAGTCCAGCTCGTTGTCCAGGATGTAGCGCACCACGCCGCCGAGCAGCGCGATGTCCGTGCCCGCCCGGATCGGCAGGTAGGTGTCGGCGAGCGCGCTGGTGCGGGTGAACCGTGGGTCCACGTGGAAGACCTTCGCGCCGCGCCTCTTCGCCTCCATCACCCACTGGAAGCCCACCGGGTGGGCCTCGGCCATGTTGGAGCCCTGGATGACGATGACGTCAGCGTTGGCGAGGTCCTGCTGGAAGTCCGTCGCGCCGCCGCGACCGAAGCTGGTCCCCAGACCGGGGACGGTGGCGGAGTGTCAAATCCGGGCCTGGTTCTCGATCTGGAGTGCCCCCATCGCCGTGAACAGCTTCTTGATGAGGTAGTTCTCCTCGTTGTCCAGCGTCGCGCCACCGAGGCTGGAGATGCCGAGGGTCCGGTTCAGCGGGCGACCCTCGTCGTCGACGTCCTCCCAGGTCTCGTCGCGGGCGGCGAGGACCCGGTCGGCGATCATGTCGAGCGCGACGTCGAGGTCCAGGTCCTCCCACTCGGTCGCGTACGGCCGGCGGTAGCGGACCTTCGTCTGGCGCAGCGGGCTGGTCACCAGGCTCTTGCTGGCCGAGCCCTTCGGGCAGAGCCGGCCCCGGGAGATCGGGCTGTCCGGGTCGCCCTCGATCTGGGTGACCTTGCCGTCCTTGTGGAAGACGCGCTGCCCGCAGCCGACCGCGCAGTAGGGGCAGACCGAGCGGGCCACGCCGTCGGCGGTCTCGGTGCGGGCGGTCAGCTCGGCGGAGCGCGCCGACTGGGCGGCGGCGCCGCGGCCCAGCGGGTCGGTGCCGGTGAGTTGCCGGTAGACCGGCCAACCCTGGAGGAACGTCTTCAGACCCACCAGGGCACCCCCTCCACGCTGAGAACGGCTGACACTGAGCACACTAGGCCAGCCGTCCGGCGCCCGCGAGTCGAGCCGAGAACAGCGCCGCCCCGACCGGAACGGCCGGGGCGGCGCTGGGCGTCGGTGTGCTGGTCGCCTCTCGGCGAGTGGCGCGACGCGGCTCCAGCCGAACGGTATTCCGCGAAGGCAATTTAGGTGAGGCCCGGGGACACAGGACACACCGACGCTCTGCACAACGGTACCCGGGGGGTCGGTTCTTCCGCCGGGCGTCGTGACCCCGGTCACCGACCTCGACGCCCGCAACGCCGGGCAGGGGTTACCCTGATGCCATGTCGGCCACCGTCAGCGCGTACCTCGCCCGGCCCGGGCGTCCCGCGGTGGTGGCGCGCACCCTGGACGAGCTGGCCGGCCCCACCGCCGGCATCGTCGAGCTGCCGGTGCGGCTGATGTGGAGCAGTGAGCGCGCCTTCGACCTGGCCGACCCGGACGAACTGCTCTGGATGTACGAGAACGTGCTGCGCGAGACCAGCCGGGTGGAGGACCTGCGGGAGCTGATCCACGCCGGCACGTTGCGCCGGGTGTGGCCGCTGCTCAACCTCCCCCGGGGCGTGCGCCTGGCCTGGGAGGGCCGGCACCGGAGCCTGCGCGCCGCGTGACGCACCCGCACGACTTCTACCGCGAGGTGGCCCGGGTGGCGCTCGCCGCCGCCGGCCCGCACCGTTTCGTGCTCGGCGGCGGCGTGGCCTGGGCGGCGCACGGCCTGGTCACCCGCCCCACCGAGGACGTCGACCTGTTCGCCGACGTCGAGGGCGCCGCCGCCGCGGCGGCCGCCGACGTGTGCGACGCGTTGCGCCGGACCGGCTACCGGGTGGCGGAGGTCGACCCGGGTGGGCTCGGCGAGGTGTTCGACGGCTTCGACCGCGACCTGCGCGACTTCGTGGTGAGCCGGAACGGGCGCGAGATCCGGCTCAGCCTGGCCCGCCTGGACCGGCACCGCAGCCCGGTGGTGATGGACCTCGGCCCGGTGATGGACGTGCGGGACCTGCTCGCCAACAAGACCGCCGCGCTGGTCAACCGGCGGGAGGTACGCGACTACATCGACGTCGCCGCCGCCCTGGACCGGTACGCGGTGGCCGAACTGCTGGAGCTGGCCCGCCAGGTGGACCCCGCGCTCGACGACGCCGACGTGCGCGCGGCCGGCCGCTACCTCGACGGTCTGGCGGACCGCCGGTTCACCCGCTACGGCCTGGACGCGACGCGGATCGCCGAGGTGCGCCGCCGGATGGCCGTCTGGCCCCGCTGAGCCGGCCCGGCCCATCCGGCGGGCCCGGTCACTTCGTCGGCTTGCCGCCGGTGACGCCGAGGATCTCGCCGGTGACGTAGCTCGACTCCTGGGACGCGAAGAAGACGTAGGCCGGGGCCAACTCGGCCGGCTGCCCGGGGCGGCCCATCGGCACGTCGGTGCCGAACTGCCGCACCGCCTCCGCCGGCATGGTGGCCGGGATCAGCGGCGTCCAGATCGGGCCGGGCGCGACCGCGTTCACCCGGATGCCCCGGTCGGCCAGGTTCAGTGCCAGCGCCTTGGTGAAGTTGGCGATGGCCGCCTTGGTGGTGGCGTAGTCGAGCAGTTGCGGCGACGGGTCGAACGCCTGGATCGACGAGGTGTTGATGATCGCCGAGCCCTCCGCCAGGTGCGGCACCGCGAACTTGCTCAGCCAGAACATGGCGTACACGTTGGTCTTGAAGACCCGGTCGAACTGCTCGGTGGTGATGTCGTCGATGCCGTTGTCCTGGGCCATCTGGTAAGCCGCGTTGTTGACCAGGATGTCGATCCCGCCGAGGTCGGCGACCGCGCGGTCGATCAGCTCGCGGCAGTTCGCCTCCTCGCGCAGGTCGGTGCGGACCGCGACGCCCCTGCGGCCGGCCCGCTCGATCAGGCCGACCGTCTCGCGCGCGTCGGCCTCCTCCTCCGCACCCAGGTAGGAGACGAGCACGTCGGCGCCCTCCCGGGCGAACGCGATCGCCACCGCCCGCCCGATGCCGGAGTCACCCCCGGTGATCACCGCCCGCTTGCCGCTGAGCCGGTCGGCGCCCCGGTACGACTCCTCGCCGTGGTCCGGCTTCGGGCCCATCTCCTGCGTCGATCCGGGGGTGGACTGCTGCTGCGCCGCCTGACCCTGCTGCTGGCCGTACTGCTCGGTGGGGTCCTGCCGGGTGTACTGGTCCTCCGTCATGACTGCGCCCCTACCCCGGCCGCTCGGCGGAAAACAGCAGCCGGTGACAACGGGGCGAACATCTCGGGGCGATGTGGCGCTCGTGACAGCTGGTGGTTATGGTGCGCAACGGCGCCCACGAGGCGCGTACCCCCTCCGAAAGGCACCGCATTGACCTCCTCCTCCGGCGCCTCGCGGCGTCAGGTGCTGGCCGTTGCCGCCGCCGCGGCGACGGCTCCCCTGCTCGCCGGCGCCCCCGCCGAGGCGAAGCCGAAGCAGCCGAAGACCTGGGACCTGACCGTCCTGGGCACCTCGGACACCCACGGCAACGTCTACAACTGGGACTACTACAAGGACGCCGAGTTCGACGACAGCAAGCACAACGACGTCGGCGTCGCGAAGCTGGCCACCCTGGTCAACCAGATCCGGGCCGAGCGCACGGGCAGGGCGACGCTGGTCCTGGACGCCGGCGACACCATCCAGGGCACGCCGCTGGCCACCTACTACGCCAAGCAGGAGCCGATCACCAGCACCGGTGAGACGCACCCGATGGCCAACGCGATGAACGTGCTCAAGTACGACGCCGTCACGCTCGGCAACCACGAGTTCAACTACGGCCTGCCGCTGCTCGCCACCTGGATCAAGCAGCTCGGCTTCCCGGCGCTCGCCGCGAACGCGATCAACGAGAAGACCGGCAAGCCGGCCTTCCTCCCGTACGTGATCAAGGAGGTCCGGCTCGGCGGGCACGGCGCGCCGAAGCTGCGCGTGGGCATCCTCGGCCTGACCAACCCGGGCGTGGCCATCTGGGACAAGGCCAACGTCGAGGGCCGCCTGGTCTTCGCCGACATGGTCGCCACCGCCGCCAAGTGGGTGCCGGTGATGCGCCGGCGCGGCGCCGACGTGGTGATCATCTCCGCGCACGGCGGCGACAGCGGCACCTCCAGCTACGGCCCGGAGCTGCCGAACGAGAACCCGACCGCGCTGATCGCCGAGCAGGTGCCCGGCATCGACGCGATCCTCTTCGGGCACGCCCACAACGAGGTGCCGGAGAAGTTCGTCACCAACCTGAAGACCGGCAGGGCGGTGCTGACCTCCGAGCCGTCGAAGTGGGGCCAGCGGCTGACCCGGATGGACTTCACGCTGGCCCGGGAGAAGGGCTGCTGGAAGGTGGTCGACTCGTCGGCCACCACGCTGAACACCAACACCGTGGTCGAGGACCCGGCGGTGCTCGCGGCCGTACGCGGCCAGCACGCCAAGACCGTCGACTACGTCAACCGGGTGGTCGCGCAGTCGAGCGTGGAGCTGTCCGCCGCAGAGTCGCGCTACAAGGACACCCCGATCCTGGACTTCATCAACCACGTCCAGACCGAGGTGGTCACCGCGGCGCTGGCCGGCGGCGCGTACGCGGGCCTGCCGGTGCTGTCCATCGCCGCGCCGTTCAGTCGCACCGCGGTCTTCCCGCAGGGCGACGTGCGGATCCGCGACGTGGCCGGCCTCTACGTGTACGACAACACCCTGGAGGCGGTCGTGCTGGCCGGCGCCGAGGTGAAGGCGTACCTGGAGTACTCGGCGAAGTACTTCGTCACCGTGCCGGTGGGCGCTCCGGTCGACCCGGAGACGATCAGCGACCCGGCCGTGCCGGACTACAACTACGACGTGTTCTCCGGCGTCGACTACGACATCGACGTCTCCAAGCCGGTCGGGCAGCGGATCACCCGCCTGGTGCTGGCCGGCACCGACACCCCGGTGGCGGCGGACGCGCAGTTCGTGGTGGCGGTGAACAACTACCGGCGCAGCGGCGGCGGCAACTTCCCCGGCATCGTGAAGACCCAGGTCTACAACGCGCAGCAGGAGATCCGCCAGCTGCTCATCGACTGGGCGCAGGCCAAGGGCGTCATCGACCCGGCCGACTTCTTCGTGCCGAACTGGAAGCTGGTCCGCGAGGGCGTGCCGGTCTTCTGATCCACCGACGAGGGGCCCCGGCGTCGCGCCGGGGCCCCTCGCCATGCCGCCCCCGGCCGAAGTTGGCGGTGATCCCGGTCCGTTTTGTCACCGCCAACTTCATGATCGACGCGGCCGAGTGGAGATCTTGGAAGGAGAGGGCCCCTGGAGGGGCCGGGAGTTTCCAAGATCTGGAAGCTGTCCGCACGCTCACCTACGCGGCCGCTGCTGCCTGGACAGCCTCCTTGGGGATCCCCACCTCACAGTCGAAGACCTGCGCCCAGAAGTTGACGAGAGTCCGCATCGAGCCGGAGTGAATCACGGTCCTCGCGCCCGGCCGGACAATCCAGGCCGAACCGTCCGAAGGACAATCAGGGGTAGCCGTACTGATTTGCAACCCTGCTGGTCGGCCTCATCCATGCCCTACGAGCCACCGCCCACATGACGGTTCGCCGGGCGGTCGACTCGATGATCCAGTCGGACGAGCTGATCGGCCGGGTTGGCAGGGGCATCTTCGTCGCCTGAGTGTCAGCCGCCCGCGCGCAGGTGCCACTCCGACTCGCCGCCGGCCTGGTCTGGTCGGTCCGGGCGAGTGTCCGTCTCGGTGGACTCCGCGCGCTCCTCGGGGCGTACCCGGGGTGGCATCTCGCCGAAGCGGACATGCCGCAGGAACGCGTACTCCTCGTCGGCGAACGACTCGACCGCCTCGCTCATGCCCGCATTGTGCGCCACGCGCGCGCAGACAGCCATACCGTTCCACTCGCGGACCGGGTGGAACGGTATGGATGTCAAAAGGTGCCGGTGACGTCCATGGCGTTCCACTCGTGGGCTGGATGGAGCACGAGTGGAGCGATGTGGACGTCACAACGGGTCGGCGACAACCGACCCGGGTGGGCGGTCGCGGCATCAACGGGGGCGGGGGTATGCCGCCGCGACGGCTGCCGGCGACGAGGTGGAGGCGACGCGATGCGCGCGGTACGGATGACCGCTCCCGGAGTGCTGGAGCTGACCGAGGTGCCGACACCGCAGCCCGGCCCCGGCGAGGTGCTGCTGCGCGTCGGCGCGGTCGGCGCGTGCCACTCGGACCTGCACATCCTCGACGCGGAGGCGGGGATGTTCCCCACCCCGATGACGCTCGGGCACGAGATCGCCGGCACGGTGGAGACCGCCGGGCCCGGCGTGGACGGCTGGTCGCCCGGCGACCGGGCCGCGGTCTACGGGATCATCGGCTGCGGCCGGTGCCGGGCCTGCCTGCGCGGCGAGGACAACCGCTGCCGGGTGACCCCGGTCGGCGGGATCGGGCTCAGCCGCGACGGCGGGCTGGCCGAGTACGTGGTGGTGCCGGCGTCCCGGCTGCTGCACGTGGGCGACCTGGACCTGACCCAGGCCGCCCCGCTGACCGACGCCGGGCTCACCCCGTACCACGCGGTGGAGCTGGCCCGGCCCCGGCTGCGCCCCGGCACCACCTGCGTGGTGATCGGCATCGGCGGGCTGGGGCACATGGCGCTGCAGATCCTGGTGGCCACCACCGCGGCGCGGATCGTCGCGGTGGACACCAGCGTCGCGGCGCTGGAACTGGCCGGCCGCCTCGGCGCGCACCACGTGGTGCAGGCCGGCCCGGACTCCGTCGACAAGATCCGCGAACTGGTCGGCCCGCCGCCGGACGGCGCGGACGTGGTGCTCGACTTCGTCGGCGCGCAGCCCACCCTCGACACCGCCCGGCAGGTCGTCGCCACCGGCGGTCAGTTGCTGCTGGTCGGCCTGGCCGGTGGCACGCTGCCGGTCCGGCCGGTCGCCGACGAGCCGCCGACGGTGCCGCTGGAGACGAGCGTGGTGGTGCCGTTCTGGGGCACCCGGGCCGAACTCCAGGAGGTGATCGCGTTGGGCCGGGCCGGCCGGCTGCACGCCGACGTGCGGACGTTCCCGCTGGCCGAGGCGCCCGAGGCGTACGAGGCGTTGCGCCGGGGCGACATCCACGGTCGGGCGGTCATCGTCCTCTGACCGGGGGCAGCCGGTCGAGCAGCCGGAGCCCGGCCCGCACCGGCCGCCGCTCCAGCGCCTCGGCGAAGCTGACCCGGCCCTGGCAGAACCGGACGAACATCCGCCAGCCGGGCGGGCTGGCCAGCATCGCGTGGAACACGTCGGGCCGCCGCTCGAACACGTCCAGCAGCCGGTGCCCGGCGCGCATCTCCGGCAGCAACCTCCGCGCGACCTCCCGGCCGTACGCGTCGAGGTCGCCGCCGGCGACCGCCTCGCCGGCCAGGCGACCGGAGCGCAGCGCGTAACTGATTCCCTCCCGGCTCCACGGCTCCAACAGGCCGGCCGCGTCGCCGGCGACGAGCACCCGACCGTGGCGCAGCGGGGCGTCCTCGGCGCGGCACCGGGTCAGGTGCCCGGAGTCGTGCTCCGGGTCGATCCCCGCCAGCCCCAACCGGGCCACGAAGTCCCGCAGGTAGGTCCGGGTCCGCTCGCCGTCGCCCCGGGCGGAGATGACGCCGACGGTGAGCCGGTCACCCTTCGGGAAGACCCAGGCGTACGAGCCGGGCAGCGGCCCCCAGTCGAGCAGCACCCGCCCGCGCCACCGCTCCCGCTCGGCGGCGGGCACCGGCAGTTCCAGCTCCAGCCCCAGGTCGACCTGGCGGAAGCGCACCCCGACATGGCGGGCGGTCACGCCGGACGAGCCGTCCGCACCCACCACCGCCCGGGCACGCAGCACCTCGCCGTCGGCCAGCCGTAGGCGTACCTCGTCGGGGTCCTGCTCGACGGCGCGCACCGCGACGCCTTCGCGGACCTCGGCGCCGGCGGCGACCGCGGCGGCGCACAGCCGGTCGTCGAACTCCTCCCGGCGGATCATGGTGACCAGCGGCGTGCGGTGGCGACGGGTGAACGCGCGCCGCCCGTCGCGGGTGAACGTGACCCGGTCGACGCGGTCGTGCGCGGGCACCTCGACCCGGCCGTCGACCTCGACCAGGGAGGTGCCGATCAGGCCACCGCCGCAGGTCTTGTACCGGGGGTGGGTGGCCCGCTCGACCACGAGCGTGCGGGCGCCGGCCCGGGCCGCGGCGTGCGCGGCGGAGAGTCCGGCGGGTCCGCCGCCGACCACGACGAGGTCCCAGATGATCACGGGTGCAGCCTAGGGCACCGGCGGGCCGGACCGCCCGCGACGACCCTCGAACGGGTGGGCATCATCGCCTGCCGCCCGGGTAACCGCCGGTCGCCGGCTGCCCGCGGGTCGGGCGGCCCACGCCGAGGAGGAGCGATGCCTCAGGTCCAGCTGTCCGCGATCGAGGAACGGGTCTACCAGGCGGTGACCACGCTGGAGGTGCGCGGCCACGTCCCCTACCCGGACCTGATCGCCGAGGAGACCGGGTTGACCGAGGAGGAGGTGCACGAGCCGCTGCACTCGCTCACCCAGCGAGGGCTGCTGCACCGGGAGGACTCGCCGATGTCGGGCCTGGACTTCGGCCCACGGTGGTGCGCGCGCCAGACGGCCTGATCGCGTCGTTTGCCCCACCGGGGTCCGGGTAGCGATCGGGGATGCGTGATCGACGGTCTGTGGGGGGCACGATGAGCGGGGACCGGTCGGCGTCGCCGGCGGCGGACGCCGGACCCGACGACGGGCGTCGCTGGCGCGCGCTCGGCGTCGGTTTGGTCGCGGCGTTCATGACGCTGCTGGACGTCAGCATCGTCAACGTGGCCGTCCCGTCGATCGACCGGGCGCTGGACGCCACCCCGAGCGACCTGCAGTGGGTGCTGTCCGGGTACGCGCTGACGTTCGGCCTGGTGCTGGTGCCGGCCGGGCGGTTCGGCGACGCGCGCGGCCGGCGTACCGCGTTCGTGGTTGGGGTGGGACTGTTCACGTTGACCAGCGCGCTGGCCGGGCTGGCCACCTCGTCGAGCTGGCTGATCATCGCCCGACTCGTCCAGGGCGCCGCCGCCGGCGTGGTCAACCCGCAGGTCAGCGGCATGATCCAGCAGCTGTTCCGGGGTGCCGACCGGGGTCGCGCGTTTGGGCTGCTCGGTGCCACCATCGGCATCTCCACCGCGGTCGGGCCGCTGCTGGGCGGCCTGCTCATCCAGCTCGGCGGCGCCGAGCACGGCTGGCGGTGGGTGTTCTTCGTGAACATCCCGGTCGGCATCGTGGCGATGGTCCTCGGCTGGCGGCTGATGCCGGGGCGGCCCGAGGGCCAGCCTCGCCGGCACCGGCTCGACCCGGTGGGCGTGCTGCTGCTCGGCGCCGGGGTCACCGTGATCCTGCTGCCGCTGGTGCAGCGGGAACAGTGGCAGGGCTCGGCCAAGTGGCTGCTGATCCCGCTCGGCCTGCTGCTGCTGGCCGGCTTCGCGCTCTGGGAACGGCGGTTCGCCCGGCACGCCACCCCCCTGTTCGACCTGCGGCTGTTCGGGCTGCGCTCGTACGTCCTCGGTTCGCTGATCGGGCTGATCTACTTCGCCGGCTTCACCGCGATCTTCTTCATCTTCACGCTCTACCTCCAGATCGGCCTGGGCTACAGCGCGCTGGTCGCCGGCCTGGCGATCACCCCGTTCGCCCTCGGCTCGGCGCTGGCCTCCGCGCTGGGCGGCCGGGTCGTCACCCGCTACGGCCGGCCGCTGGTCGCGGTCGGGCTGCTCGCCGTCGTGGTCGGCCTGGTCGCTACCGACCTGGTGCTGACCGGCGGGGCGCACCGGGACGTGCCGCTGCGGACCGCGTTGCCGCTGCTCGTCGCCGGGCTGGGCAGCGGCCTGGTGATCGCGCCCAACCAGACGCTCACCCTCGCCGAGGTGCCGGTGCCGATGGCCGGCAGCGGCGCCGGCATGCTCCAGACCGGGCAGCGGATCGGCTCGGCCGCCGGCATCGCGGCGGTGGGCGCGCTGTTCTTCTCCACGCTCGCCGACCACCGGGGCGACTGGTCGGTGGCGTTCCGGCACTCGCTGCTCCTGGCCGCCGGGATCATCGTGCTGGCGCTGATCGCCGCCGTCGTGGACATCGTCGCCGGCCGCCGCCGGTCCTGACCGACCCGGCCCGGCCAACCCGGGCGGAAGTCCCGGCGAACTCTGCGCGACCGGGGCAGCGCGCCGCACGTCGACATTGATAGATACGAGGGCATGACGAACACCCTCGACCGTCGTGCTCTGCTGCGCCTCGCCGGCGCCTCCGCCGGCACCGCCGTCCTCGCCGGCGCCACCCTTGCCGGCGCCTCCTCCGCCGGCGCGGCCACCGCCGCGTTCCGGCACGGTGTCGCCTCCGGCGACCCGCTGCCCGACGGGATCCTGCTCTGGACCCGGGTCACCCCCACGCCCGACGCGCTGCCCGGCTCCGGCGTCGGCCCGGACGTGGAGGTGCGCTGGCAGGTCGCCGCCGACCCGGACTTCACCGCGCCGGTCGCCGCCGGCACGGTCACCACCGGCGCGGCCCGCGACCACACCGTCAAGATCCCGGTGACCGGCCTCGCCCCGGGCACCACCTACTGGTACCGATTCGGACACGCCGACGCCTGGTCGCCGACCGGACGCACCGCCACCGCCCCGCCCGCCGACGCGGCGGTGGACCGGCTGCGGCTCGGCGTGGTGTCCTGCGCGAACTGGGAGGCCGGCTACTTCGCGGCTTACCGGCGGCTGGCCGATCGCGACGACCTGAACCTGGTCGTCCACCTCGGCGACTACCTCTACGAGTACGGGACCGGCGAGTTCACCGCCGCCGGCCGGGTGGTGCGGCCCACCCAGCCGGCGCACGAGGTGCTCACGCTCGCCGACTACCGGATCCGGCACGCGCTCTACAAGACCGACCCGCACCTGCAGGCGCTGCACGCCGCGGTGCCGTGGATCATCACGTGGGACGACCACGAGGTGGCCAACGACGCCTGGTCCGGCGGCGCGGAGAACCACACGCCCGGCGCCGAGGGGTCATTCGCCGACCGGCTGGCCGCCGCCCGGCAGGCGTACCTGGAGTGGATGCCGGTGCGCATCGGCGCGGACGGGGCGATCTACCGACGGTTCCGCTTCGGCCGGCTGGCCGAGCTGTCCATGCTGGACCTGCGGTCGTACCGGTCGGCGCAGGCGTCCGGCACTGCGGTGGACGACCCGACCCGCACGATCACCGGCGACGCGCAGATGGGCTGGCTGAAGACCGGCCTGTCCGGCTCGACAGCCCGCTGGAAGCTGGTCGGCAACCCGGTGATGATCGCCCGGGTGGACGTCGGCGCGTTGCCCGCGTGGCTGCTCGGCCCGCTCGGGAAACTGCTCGGCATCCCGGAGAACGGGGCGGTGCTCAACGCCGACCAGTGGGACGGTTACAACGCCGACCGCAACGAGCTGGTCGACCACGTCCGGGCCACCGGCACCCGCGACGTGGTGTTCCTGACCGGCGACATCCACACCTCGTGGGCCAACGAGGTGACCACCCGGGCGACCGGCGCGGCCAACCCGGCCGCCGTCGAGTTCGTGGTGCCGTCGGTGACCAGCGACAACGTCAACGACTTCCTGAAGTTGCCGGCCGGCAACGCGCTGAGCCAGCTCGGCGCCGGCCTGATCCGCGCGACCAACCCGCACGTGCGCTGGACCGAGCTGGACGGACACGGGTACGGGGTGTTCGAGGTGACGCCGCAGCGCTGCCGGATGGACTGGTACCACCTCGCCGACCGGACCAGTAGCACCAGCGGCAGCCGCTGGGTGGCCGGGTGGTCGGTGGCCGCAGGTTCGTCGAAGCTGCGGTCCGAGGGCGTGCCCCAGTCCTGACGCACCTGAAGGCCGGCACCCCGCGGGGTGCCGGCCTTCAGGCGATGCCGCTCACGTGGTCCAGTGCTGGGCGACCAGGTCGGTGGCCTGCTTCTCCCACTGGGCGTAGGCGTCCGGGTAGGCCGACACCTGCACGGTCTGGGCGGCCTCGGTCAACGGCATGTCCTGCCAGCCGTCGACCTGCTTCAACCCCTTCAGGAACGCCAGCGTGGAGTACTCAGGATCGGTGATCTGCTCCGGCGTGCCCCACCCACTGGACGGGCGCTGCTGGAACAGACCCAGCGAGTCGTGATCATTCTTGTCGCCGAGGTGGCCCAGGTTCTCCAGCTTCGACTCCTGCAAGCTCGTCGCGACCGAGATCACCGCCGCCCGCTCGGGCAGGCCGGCCTTCTTCGTCGCCGCGACGATCGCCTTCACGTTCGCCGTCTGCTCGCCGTTCAGGCTGATCGTGGACTGCGCACCCTGCACGCTCGCGGTCGCCGTGACCGGCTTGGCGGCGGCGTGGGCGGGAGTGTCGGCGTGCGCGGCGATCGGACCGGCGAACACACCACCGGTGAAAGCCAGACCAGCAACACCCAGAACGCTCTTACGCAGGATCGTGTTCATGATGGGGGCTCCATTCGGGGGTCAACACACCGGGGGGCGTGTGGGCACCGTCAGGCGCTCAAAAGATTCCGGCTGCTCGCGGGGCGGCGCCGGGAGTGTGTGCAACGACCTGGTCGGCCCACGCGGGGGGTGCGCTCGCCTTCCTCGGTCGTTCACCGGGTTACAACGCCCCGCCCCCGCCGACGATTCCACCGCCAGCGTGCCACCCACCACCCTCGAACCGGACATCCACCCCAGGCGGGACGTCCGGTGCCACACCACAACCGCCCCCGGGCCGTAACCGCAAGATCGGCGAGAGAGGGAGCGGACGGGAGTAGGCGGACGGGAACGGCCGGCCCCGAGGGTCGGAGCCGGCCGGCCGTGTCACGGGTGACGGGTCACCAGAGCTGCTGGACGATGTCCGCCGCCTGCTCCTCCCACTGCGCGTACGCGTACGGGAAGGCGGACACCTGGACGGTCTGCGCCGCGCTGGTCAGCGGCAGTTCCTGCCAACCGCCGACGTTCTTCAGCGCGCCGAAGAACGCCTTGCTGGCGTAGTCCGGGTCGGTGATCTGCTCGGACGAGCCCCAGCCGGACGACGGGCGCTGCTGGAACAGTCCCTCCGAGTCGTGGTCGTTGTACGAGCCGAGGTGACCCAGGTTGTAGAGCTTGGACTCCTGCAGGGACGTGGCGACGCCGATCACCGCGCCCCGCTCCCCCACGCCGGTCTCCTTGGCCGCCTTCACGATGGCCTTGGCGTTGTCGAGCTGCGCGTCGTCGAGCGGGATGCGCGACTGCGCGCCCTCGACGCCGTGCGGCATGAGCTTCTCGCGGGACGGCCGGTCGGCCTTGGTCGGCACCTTGTCGCTGCCGGTGGTCAGGCCGGACTTCGCCGCCTCGGTGGCGGTCCTCTTGCCGGTGGCCAGGTCGATGGCGGCCACGGCGCCGGCGTGCGGTCCGCTGGTCACCGGGGCGGCGACGGCGGTGGGGGCGAAGGCCAGCCCGCCCAGGGCGGCCACGCCCGCGACGGTCAGCGCGGCGCGGCGGTTCTGGGCGACGGCGGTGGTCCTCGCGTAGGCGGTCTTCGCGACGGCGGGGAGCCATCGGGTGACGTGCTGCTTCACGATGGTTGCCCTTTCGATCGTTACGACGCGCTCCGGGGTGAGCGCCCCTCGGGGGTCGGCCGGCGACCCGGGTTTGGGCGCCGCCGGTACGGGGGACACAACCAGCCGGACCTGTCGGTCATTCCGGAAATGTCAGGCTCGGCGCGAGCTGCGGTCCAGGTCACGTCCGGCATCGGGCGGCGGGTGCCTCACCCGGAGAAACGGGACGATCCGGATGGACCGCCGAACCACACCAGGACGTGCCAGAGCGGCTTGAGGTGCTGCCAGGTGACCTCGGCCGGGCCCCGGTCCGCCCAGCGCCGCGGCTCGCGCACCAGGGAGGCGGCGGCCCGGCCGATCAGCTCCGCGTGCAGCGGCTCACCCGGCCGGCCGAACTCGGCGTGCACGCGGGCGGCCAGCGGCGGGATGTCCGGGCCGCGGAAGTCGGCGTCGACGCCGTCGACGGGCAACTCGAAGCCGGAGTGCCAGGCCAGCGCGAAGCCGTGCCGGTCGGCCGTGGCGGCGAGACGCCGTCCCGCGTCCGTGCCGCGGAACGACGGGTCGACCACCACCGCCTCCACGTCGCGGTCGAGGCGCACCTCGCCGTGCATCTGCGCCTCGATGTAGTCGTCGAGCGCCCGGCCGGCCCGCGCGGACGCCCGTTCCCGCCGGGACAGCAGCGTCCGCAGCAGGGCGCCGGTGTCCATCCCGGACACGCCGAGGCTGACGCCGGTTGCCACGGTGGCGTCGAGCAGCGCGGCGAGGACCGGCTCGAAGACGGTGACGGTGCCGACGTCGGTCGGGCCGAGGTGACTGTCGCCGAAGGTGGTCGCCGAAGGTGAACGTGGCCCGCCTCAGCACCTCCGGGCGCAGCCGCAGGTGGCAGGAGCCGAAGCGGGGGCAGGCGCCGTCGGGGTGGTCGAGCAGGTTGAGACCGCCGTACGTCGGGCGTTCCGCGGGTCGCACGCCCGGTCGCTGGTACGCCCCGCCGAAGAGCCTCTGCTCCCAGATGTCCCGGTCACCACCGGGGAAGGCGGTCAGGCCGCCGTTACCGATGCCGGTGGAGAACTGACTGCGGTAGACGCCCTCCGCGTCGAGCGCCTCGACCACGGAACGACCGTCGCGCAGCAGCCGGTCGGGGTGGAAGTTGACGGTCAACCGGCCGTGGCCGGCCACGGCCGCGACGAGTTCCTCGTACCTGACCCCGGCACCGGAACCGGCGAGGTGGGCCGTGATCGCGGCGAGCGCCGCCGGCCGGCTCCGCAGGGCGACGTCGCGCACGTGTCGCAGGGCGGCGGACTGCGCGGCGGTCAGGGTCGGTCCGGGCATCAGGCGAGTATCGCGGGCCCCGGGTACCGGGTCCAGGCGGTTACCGGTGACCGACCGCGCCGAGGCGCACGAGCACGTGCCCGTCGCCGCCGGTGGCACCGAACTGGCGCAGCAGGTGGTCCAGGGCGGTCGGTCGGTCCAGCGTGGACAGCGCCGACCACGGCGGCCGCACGTGGTGTCGTTCGGCGTCGGACGGCAGCGCCTCCTCCCGCCAGGTGCCGGACAACCGTACGTCCCCGGCCGGAAGACCCGCCGGCCGGCGCCACGCCTCGTCGGGCGCGCGGCCGTCGACGCTGGCGAGCCGGGCCCGCGACGCGGGCCGGTCCGGCGACCCGGCCGGGGCGTGGCCGGCACGGCTCAGTGGCCGCGGGCGATCCACTCGTCCAGGTGCGGCGCCTCCGCGCCGATGCTGGTGTCCGCGCCGTGCCCGGGATGCGCCACCGTCTCCGGCGGCAGGGTCAGCAGCCGGGTGCGGATGGACTCGACGATGGTGCCGAAGTCGCTGAACGAGCGACCGGTCGCGCCCGGGCCGCCGGCGAAGAGGGTGTCGCCGGTGAAGACGGCGTCCAGTTCCGGGGCGTACAGGCTGCACGCCCCCGGGCTGTGCCCCGGCGTGTGCAGGACCCGCACCGTGGTGCCGCCCACGGTCACCGTCTGCCCGTCGGTGAGGTCGCCGTCGGGCGGCGTGTCCGGATGGACCTGGTCCCACAGCACCCGGTCGGCGGGATGCAGCAGCACCGGCGCGCCGGTGGCGCGGGCCAGCGCGGGGGCGACCCGGACGTGGTCGTCGTGGGCATGGGTGGCCAGGATGGCGAGCACGCGACGGTCACCGACGACGGCGAGGACGGCGGCCACGTCGTGCGGCGCGTCGACCACCACGCACTCGGCGTCGTCGCCGATCACCCAGACGTTGTTGTCGACGTCGAACGTCTGCCCGTCCAACGAGAACGTGCCGGAGGTGACGGCGTGGTCCACCCGGGCGGTCACGGGAAGACCACCACCGAGCGCAGCACGTCGCCGTGGTGCATCCGGGCGAACGCCTCCTCGACCTGGTCGAGGGCGATCTCCTCGGTGACGAAGGCGTCCAGGTCGAGCCGGCCCTGCCGGTACAGCTCGGTGAGCATCGGGAAGTCCCGGCTGGGCAGGCAGTCGCCGTACCAGCTGGACTTGAGCGCCCCGCCACGCCCGAACACGTCGAGCAGCGGCAGGTCGACGGTCATCTCCGGGGTGGGCACGCCGACCAGCACGACGGTGCCGGCGAGGTCGCGCGCGTAGAAGGCCTGCTTCCAGGTCTCCGGGCGGCCCACCGCGTCGATCACCACGTCTGCGCCGAACCCGCCGGTGGCGGCGCGGATCGCCTCGACCGGGTCGTCGGAGGAGGCGTCGACGGTGTGCGTGGCGCCGAACGTCCGCGCCCGGTCGAGCTTGCGGGAGTCGGTGTCCACCGCGACGATCGTGGTCGCGCCGGCCAGGGCCGCGCCTGCCACCGCCGCGTCGCCGACGCCACCGCAGCCGATCACCGCGACGGAGTCGCCCCGGGCCACGTTGCCGGTGTTCATGGCCGCGCCGAGGCCGGCCATGACGCCGCAGCCGAGGAGGCCGACGGCGGCCGGGCGGGCGGACGGGTCGACCTTGGTGCACTGGCCGGCGTGCACGAGCGTCTTCTCCGCGAACGCGCCGATGCCCAGCGCGGGCGTCAGCTCGGTGCCGTCGGTCAGGGTCATCTTCCGCGCGGCGTTGTGGGTGGCGAAGCAGTACCAGGGTCGGCCGCGCCGGCAGGCGCGGCACTGGCCGCAGACGGCCCGCCAGTTGAGCACCACGAAGTCGCCCGGGGCCACGTCGGTGACGCCGTCGCCCACCTGCTCCACGACGCCGGCGGCCTCGTGACCGAGCAGGAACGGGTAGTCGTCGTTGATGCCGCCCTCACGGTAGTGCAGGTCGGTGTGGCAGACGCCGCAGGACTGGACACGAACCACCGCCTCGCCCGGCCCCGGGTCGGGCACCACGATCGTGGTGACCTCCACCGGCGCGCCCTTGCGCCGCGACACGACTCCCCGGACTTCCTGGCTCAAGAGATTCTCCTTCGTTCGGTCCCCACCGCCGAACCTACCGCCGATCATCACGGTCGGCCCGGCGTCGCGATCCGGAGTGCCCCGGCCGTCGCCGAGCCGGGACCGTTGACCGCGCCCACCACCACCGGCAACGGGTGCGGGGCGCGACCGGGCCAGGCCGGCACCACCGCCCAGACCACGGCGGTGACGGCGAAGACCACCACCGACCGGTGGAAGCGTCGGCGAGCTGCCGCCGGACGGCGGGCGGGCCGCCGGTGGGCGCGGTGGCGTGCGTGCGCCCTCCGGGGATCTAGGTGGACGCCACCCAGAGGTCACGCAGCAGGGCCTCGACCGCTGCGGTGCGCTCGATCTGCGGCATGTGGCCGGTGTCGCGGAACAGGTGGGTCCGCGCCCCGGGCAGTCGGCTGCGCGCGTACGTCAGGTGCGCGGCGGGCAGGATCAGGTCGCGGTCGCCCCAGACCAGCAGCGTGGGCAGGTCGAGCGCGGCCACCGCGTCGAGCAGCTCGGCGCGCCACCGCTCGCGTACCCCGCGCCAGGTGCCCAGGTCGCGGACCAGCTCCCGCATCACCCGGGCGGCGTGCGGCTGCCGGGCCACGGCGAGCGCGGTGGCGATCCGCTCGTCCGTGACGTACGCGGGGTCGACGAAGATCGCCCGCTCGGTGCGGCGGGCGATCGCCGGGTGCGGGCGCAGCAGCAGCCGGGCCAGCGGGGGCACCGCGAGCAGCCGCAGCGCCACGGTCACCTCCCGGCCGAAGCCGGCGCTGTTGAGCAGCGCCAGGTCGGCCACCCGGTGCGGCGCGTCGGCGGCCAGGCGCATGGCGACCGCGCCGCCGAGGGAGTTGCCCACCAGGTGGACCGGGCCGGTGACGCCCGCGGCGTCGAGGAACGCGGTGACGGCGCCGGCCAGCGCGGGCAGCGTGTGCGGTCGGTCCAGCGGTGCGGAGCCGCCGTGGCCGGGCAGGTCCACCGCGAGGACCCGGTGGTCGCGGGCCAGCGCCGTGTGCAGCGCGGTGAAGTCATCGAGGGTACGGCCGATGCCGTGCAGCAGCACCACGGGCGGCCCGTCGCCGGTGATCCGGCAGCGCGTGGGCCGCCCGCCGACGGCGCGCTCGTCGGCGGGCGGCAGCCCGACCGTCACGCCGGGCGTCCGGGCTCCGGGGCGACCGCCTCGCCGGCCGGCGGCGGGACCGGCGCGGCCGGCTCGTCCGCCCCGGCTCGGGGACCCGGCACCCGGGCCGGGCGGGAGCGCATGCCCAGCGCCAGCACCCGGCCGTAGCCGGCGGGGGCGATCCGGGCGAGCAGGTCGGGCAGCTTCGCCGACCAGCCGATCAGCACCCGGCCGCGACGCCGCCGCGCGCCGTTCAGGATCACCTCGGCGGCGGTGGCCGGGTCGATGGTGAGCAGCTTCTCGAACTGCCGGCGGCCGGCCTCGTACTCCTCGACCGGGACGCCGCTGCCGACCCGGGCGCGGGCGGCGATCCGGGTCCGGATGCCGCCGGGGTGCACCGAGGTGACGCCGATCCCGTCGTCGACCAGCTCGTGCCGCACCGCCTCGGTGAACCCGCGCACGGCGAACTTGCTGGCCGAGTACGCGGCCTGCCCGGCGGGGGCGATGAGGCCGAACAGGCTGGACACGTTGACCAGGTGGGCGCCCGGCTCGGCCTTGAGCGCGGGCAGCAGCGTGTGGGTCAACCGCACCACGGCCCGGAAGTTGATCTCGACGACCCAGAGGAACTCGTCCAGCGTGACCTGGTCGAACCGGCCGCCCAGCGCGACGCCGGCGTTGTTGACCAGCAGCCGGATCCGGGGGTTGGCGCGCCGGATCTCGGCGGCGACGCGGTCGGTGGCGCCGGCGTCGGCGAGGTCGACCAGGTGGGTCTCGACGCGCCGGTCCGGGTGGGCGGCCCGGATCGCCGCGACCACCGCGGCCAGTCCGTCGGCGTCCCGGTCGAGCAGGACCAGGTCGGCGCCGCGCCGGGCCAGGCCGTGGGCCAGCGCCGCGCCGATGCCGCTCGCGGCGCCGGTGAGCACCGCGACGCCGCCGGGGAACTCCAGGTCACGCATCGCCGCCTCCCGCGGTGGCGGCCGCCGCGGTGGCGGGCGCGCCGGCCCGGGCGAACCGTACGCCGTCGGTGAGCGGCCCGTGCCGCATCAGGCGTACGTCCCGGGGATAGTTCTGGTGCAGCCGCCAGGGCGCGTGCGGCCCCTGCTTGGGGAGCTGGTCGACGGCGCGCAGCACGTACCCGGACTGGAGGTCGATGATCGGCACGAGGTCGTCGGTCTCGGGGGCGACCGGGGTGACGATCTGCTGCCCGGTGTCGTCGAGGTGGCGCAGCAACCGGCAGACGTACGTGGCGACCAGGTCGGCCTTCAGCGTCCAGGAGGCGTTGGTGTAGCCGATCGTCATGGCGAAGTTCGGCGCGCCGGAGAGCATCATGCCCTTGTAGGCGATGGTGGTGGCGAGGTCGACGTCGGTCCCGTCCACGCTCAGCGTCATGCCGCCGAGCGCGAGCAGGTTGAGGCCGGTGGCGGTGACCACGACGTCGGCCGGCAGCTCCGCGCCGGAGGTGAGCCGGATGCCGTGCGCGGTGAACGTATCGATGGTGTCGGTCACCACCGACGCGCGTCCCTCGCCCAGCGCGGTGAACAGGTCGCCGTCGGGGACCACGCACAGCCGCTGGTCCCAGGGGTCGTAGCGGGGCGAGAAGTGCCGGTCGACGTCGTACCCGACCGGGAGCCGGCCCTTCGCGGCCCGGCGCAGGAACCGCTTGACCAGCCCCGGCGCGCGCCGGCTGAGCTGGAAGTTGGCCACCCCGAGCGCGACGTTCTTCCACCGGGCCACCGCGTAGGCGGCCTTCGGGGGCAGCCAGCGCCGCGCGGCGTCGGCGAACGCGTCGCGCGACGGCAGCGAGATCACGTACGTCGGTGAGCGTTGCAGCATGGTGACGTGGGCGGCCTGCTCGGCCATGGCCGGGACCAGGGTGACCGCGGTCGCGCCGCTGCCGATCACCACCACCCGCCGACCGGCGTAGTCGAGCCGCTCGGGCCAGTGCTGCGGGTGCACCAGCGTGCCGGCGAAGCGCTCGACGCCGGGCAGCCGGGGGGTGTAGCCCTCGTCGTAGCGGTAGTAGCCGGAGTTGGTGAACAGGAAACCGCAGGTCAGAACCGTGTCCTCGCCGGTGTCGTCGCGGTGCGCGTGCACCGTCCAGCGGGCGGTCGCGCTGTCCCACTCGGCGCGCGTGACCCGGTGGTGGAAGCGGATGTGCTCCCGCACGCCGTACTCGCGGGCGGTCTCGCGCACGTAGCGGCGGATCGACTCGCCGTCGGCGATGGCCTTCGGGTCGGTCCACGGCTTGAACGAGTAGCCGAGCGTGTACATGTCCGAGTCGGAGCGGACTCCCGGGTAGCGGAACAGGTCCCAGGTGCCGCCGATCGCGCCCCGCGCCTCCAGCACCGCGTAGGTCTTGCCGGGGCACTCGCGTCCCAGGTGGACGGCGGCGCCGATGCCGGACAGGCCGGCGCCGACGATGAGGACGTCGACGTGCTCGGAGGCCATGGCTTCTCCCGTTCTCGCCCGGCGGTGGACCGGACCCTATCCACCGCGCTCGACCCCAGTCAACACCCTGTCGAGTCGGATCGACAGGGTGTTGAGCGGGTGTAGCATCGGCCGACATGAGCCCCGCCCGTACCCCGACCGGCGCCGCGCCGACGCGCGGACGGCGGGCCGGTCGCTCCACCGGCGACGACCGGGAGGGGGCGATCCTGGCCACCGCCGAGCGGCTGCTGCGCGAGCGCGCCTTCGGCGAGATATCCATCGACGACCTGGCCCGGGGCGCGGGCATCTCCCGACCCACGTTCTACTTCTACTTCCCGTCCAAGGACGCCGTGCTGCTCACCCTGCTCGACCGGGTCACCGAGGAGGCCGACGCCGCCGCGGGCGGCGTGCTGGACCGGCTCGCCGAGGACCCGCGCGCCCGCTGGCGGGAGCTGATCGCCCGGTTCCACGCCACCTTCGGCGGCCACCGGGACGTGGTGCTGGCCTGCGCCCAGGTGCGCGGCACCAACGCCGAGGTCCGTCGGCTCTGGGCCGAGGTGCTGGAACGCTGGGTCCGCGCGGTCCAGGCCGCGATCGAGCTGGAGCGCGCCCGCGGCGTGGCCCCGGACGGGCTGCCCGCCCGGGACCTCGCCATCGCGCTGAACTCGATGAACGAGCGGGTCTGGTACGCGACGTTCGCCGGCGACGGACCGGCGGTGGCCGAGCGGGACGTGGTCGACGTGCTGCTCGACGTCTGGCTGACCGCGATCTACCGCACCACCACGCCCCCGGTCACGCCACCCGGGCGAACTCCATGACCCAGTTGGTCTCCCAGGTGCGCTCGCCGTCGCCCATCAGCGTCCCACCGGCCCCTCGGCGCGCGTGTCGGCCAGGTAGCCGGCCAGGTCGGGCCGGTCCGGAGCGAGCAGGTGCCGGACCCAGGCGGCCCGCTCGTGCTCCAGCACGCCCAGCTCCCACACGCAGCCCACCCCGGGCCGGTCGAGGTCGACGAAGTGCGCCGGGTCGTCGTCCGGGCAGTCGAGCGCCGGTTGCCCGGCGATCGCGATCCGGCACTCGACCACGTTGTCGAAGAACCAGCTGTACGCCAGCAGGTACGCCCCGGTGTCCGCGCCCCGGTGCAGCACCACCCAACTCGCCGGCGGGGTGCCGCCGTCCGGGCCGGGCAGCAGCGCCGGCAGGTACGCGTACGCGGCGTCGACCACCTCCGGTTCGAGGCGGCGCTCCGGCTGGTCGATGTGGTAGCGCTTGACGTGCCGGCCGGCGACCTCGACGGTCCCCGGCACGGTCAGCTCCTTGTCGTGAAAGGCCATGCCGGGACGGTAGGACCGCTTCCCTGACAGCTAGTGTCAGCGGAATGCGGGCCAGTCGACTCCTGTCCATCCTGCTGCTCCTCCAGGCACACGGCCGGCTCACCGCCGCCGACCTGGCCACCCGCCTCGAGGTGTCGGCCCGCACCGTCTACCGGGACGTCGAGGCGCTGCACGCCGCCGGCATCCCGCTCTACGGCGAGGCCGGACACGCCGGCGGGTACCGGCTGGTCGAGGGGTGGCGTACCCGGTTGACCGGCCTGACCGGCGAGGAGGCCGACCGGCTGCTCTTCGCCGGGCTGCCCGGGCCCGCCGCCGAACTGGGCTACCAGTCGGTGGTGGCGGCCGTGCAGCTCAAGCTGCGCGCCGCGCTCCCGGCCCCGCTCGCCGACCGGGCCGCCCGGCTGGAGCAGCGGTTCCACCTGGACACGCCGGGCTGGTACTCCGACGGCGACCCGTCACCGCACCTGGCGGCGGCGGCCGAGGCGGTGTGGCGGGAACGCCGGGTGCGGGTCCGCTACCGCAGTTGGCGCGGCGAGGTGACCCGGGTGCTGAAGCCGTACGGGCTGGTCCTCAAGGGTGGCCGCTGGTACGTGGTCGCGGCCCGGCCGGACCGGGCCGAGCCGGCCACCTACCGGGTCAGCCAGATCCTCGACCTCACCGGGCTGCACGAGCCGTTCGACCGGCCGGAGTTCGACCTGCCGGCGTGGTGGCGCGCGCACGTGGTGGCGTTCCGGGCCGGGCTGCACCGCGACGAGGCCACCGTGCGGCTCTCCCCGCGCGGACGGGCACGGCTCCGCGAGATCGCCAGCGACGTGGTGGTCGCCGCCGTCGACGCGACCGCCGGTCCGTCCGACGCGGCCGGCTGGGTGTGGGCGGTGCTGCCGATCGAGTCGCTCACCCACGCGCACGGCGACCTGCTGCGGCTCGGCGCCGACGTGGAGGTCCTCTCCCCTGCCGCGCTCCGCGACCGGCTGGCCGAGACCGGCGCCGCGCTCGCCGCGCTCTACCACCGGCCGCCGGCCGTCTGATCGCGGCCGACGGTGCGGAACGGCGGCCCGCACCCGCGCCCACCGGGCCGTTCTCGGGGTGGTGGCAGGCGGTGTGTTGGGTGCCGCCGTCGCGGGTGGTGAGGGTGGGTTCTTCGGCGGCGCAGTGGTCGGTGGCTTTCCAGCAGCGGGTGCGGAAGCGGCAGCCGGACGGTGGGTTGAGCGGGGTGGGGACGTCGCCGGTGAGGCGGATGCGGCCGGCGGGGCCGAGGTGGTGACGTCGGGGATGGCCGAGAGCAGGGCTCGGGTGTAGGGGTGTTGCGGGTGGATGTAGATGGTGCCAACTTCATGATCGCCGGGGTGGGTGGGGTGCGGGGTGGGGATGGGCGGAGAATGGGGGGATGGTGGACGGCGGGCGGGAGCTGCGGGCGGACTGCGGGCGCTGCGCCGGGGTCTGCTGCGTCGCGCCGGCGTTCGCCGCGTCGGCGGACTTCGCCATCGACAAACCGGCCGGGCGACCCTGCCCGAACCTGCGCGCCGACGCCCGCTGCGGCATCCACTCGGAGCTGCGGCAGCGCGGCTTCCCCGGATGCACCGTGTTCGACTGCTTCGGCGCCGGCCAGCACCTCACCCAGGGCACCTTCGCCGGCCGTGACTGGCGTGCCGACCCGGACACCGCGCGGCGGATGTTCGACACGTTCGCCGTGCTACGGCCGCTGCACGAACTGCTCTGGTATCTGACCGAGGCGGTACGGATCACCCCGCCCGGCGCGCTGCGCGACGCCCTGACCGCGATCCTCGACGAGACCGGTCGGCTCACCGACGGCACCCCGGAGGACCTGCTCGCGGTGGACGTCGACACCCACCGGGGCCGGGTCAACCGGCTGCTGTCGCGCGCCGCCGAGCAGGCCCGCGCCGGCCGGGCCGGCCCGGACCGCCGGGGCGCCACGCTGATCGGGGTCGACCTGCGCCGCGCGACGCTGACCGGGGCGAACCTGCGCGGCGCGGTCCTCGTCGGGGCGGACCTGCGGGGCGTACGCCTCGGCGCCGCCGACCTGACCGGCGCCGACCTGCGCGGGGCGGACCTGCGCGGCGCCGACCTCGGCGAGTGCCTGTTCCTGCACCAGGCCCAGCTCGACGCCGCCCGCGGCGACCACCGCACCGCCCTGCCACCGACCCTGCACCACCCCACCCACTGGTCCCTCCCGCTCACTCCCATTCCCCGCCCCGTCCACCCCTCCCCCCGCACCCGCACCCGCCGCTCCCGGTGAGCAAGGGGTTGGGGTCGGGGTGGCGTCCGGCCGTGACACGCACTCCATAGGTTCGGGGTTCGAGTCTCTGGCGGCCCCACTCCGTTCCAGCTCAGCGGCCCTTCACGGGGCGCTTTTGTAGTGCTCCGGGCCGGTACAGCAGCGAAGTACGGCAGTGGCACCTCACCGGTCCGGTGCGCTGCCGAGCAGCCGCTTCAGGGCGTCGCGGGTGGCCGCCGAGGAGACCACCGTGTAGATCTCTCCATAGCGATGGCGAACTACGCGTGCCGGAGGATCTGCATCGCCACCCGGGGGTGCACGTCCAGATCCGCCAGGAGGGGGCACAGGTCCGCTGGGATCCCTGACGGTGATTCGCCGGACGCCTACCGCATCGCAGCGCCGGTCCCAGAAGCGGTTGAAGTTCCTTGGCTCGACCGACCGGCCGTAGCGGGTGGTGAAGACGAGTTCCGACGGCTGCCAAGCCGGGCCGGCGCGTCCCGGCCGGCGGTCGAGCTCCCCGGTCAGCCAACTCGACTCCATCGAACCGTAGTCATACGGGCCGCTGTCCCACAGTCCCATGAGGTCCTCGTTCTGCATGCGTAGCATGATCCTCGTCGCCGGTGGCTGCCCACCGAACATCGTGCGGCACATCTGCTCGACGTCACCCGTGCCTCGCTGCTCGCCGGGGACGCGGGCAACGCCGCACGGGTATCGGTCGACGCCGAGCGCACTGCACCGGCAGAGATCACGCACCGGCCTGTCGCCCGGGACATCCTCGCCGAGATTGCCCGCGACCCTCGCGCACCGAGCACGATCGCGAAGCTTGCTGCCACGCTCGGGGTTGGCTGAGCAGGCTACGCGCGGAAGAGAAATACAGCAGTGAAGTACAGCAACCGTGCCGGCCGAATCGGGCCGAGAGGCACGCCAGCAGGCCATGTGACCTCGAACCAGGTCGCCGGCAATCCTTGATCGATGGCGGTGGGGCAGCCCCACGGGGCGTCGGGGTGTGGTTTCGGTGGGGGTGCGGTGGGTAGGCGTGGGCACGGCCGGTCGAGGCGGAACGGGGGCGGACCGATGGGGTATCGGGCACGCGACGGCGAGGAACCGGTGGACCCGGCGCACGCCGAGGACGCCGCCGGCCAGGCGAGGCTGGTGCAGGTGCCGGCGGACACCGACGTGCCCGCCCCCGCGCCGGACACGCCGCGACCGGACGAGGTGACCGAGGACGACGGGTCCGGGATGGCCGGCGGCGCCTCCGGCAGCAGTTCGGGCGGCTCGTCGATGCCGACCCATCCGGACGCCACCCGGTGAACGTTTGCCGCCGGCGGATGCGGGCAGGAGTGCGACATGACCAGTGAAAAGTCCTTCGGCCGCGCCCCCGGCGACGAGCCCGACGGCGCCACCGCGTACGAGGCGTCGCTGCGCCCGCCGGGCGAATCCCTGCACACCACCGACGACACCGGCGACGACTTCGCCGACCAGCCGGCCGAGGACCGCCGCTCGGCCCGGGAGACGAGCCGGGCCGGTTACGACCCGGACGCCGTCTCCGGCACCGCCGACCCGGCCGACGGGCCGGAGGAGATCGAGGAGGGCCGCCCGCTGCGCTGACCCGACGCGGCGCGCGGGGCGGCCGGTGCGCCGGCGCCCCGCGCCTCGGTCATCCCCCGGTTGGCCAGCGCGTCGGCGCGTTCGTTCTCCGGGTGCCCGTTGTGGCCCTTGACCCACAGCCAGGTGACGTCGTGCCGGGCGCACGCCGCCTCCAGCCGCTGCCACAGGTCCGCGTTCTTCACCGGCTGCTTCGCAGCGGTCCGCCAGCCGTTGCGCTTCCACCCGGTCAACCAGCCGGTGATGCCGTTGCGCACGTAGGTGCTGTCGGTGTGCAGCCGCACGGTGACCGGGCGGGTCAGGCTCTCCAGAGCCCGGATCGCGGCCGTCAGCTCCATCCGGTTGTTGGTGGTGGCGCCCGCCTCGCCGCCGCACAGCTCCCGCTCCCGATCGCCCCAGCGCAGCACCGCGCCCCAGCCGCCGGGCCCCGGATTGCCGCTGCACGCGCCGTCGGTCCAGATCTCCACGACCTGGCCGGTCTCCGCCTCCACCATGCCGGCAACCTACCCGGTACGCCGCCCGCCGACCCGCAGCGGGCCGGCGCACGGGCCCCCGATCCGACGGCGCGCGGATCCGGCGGACTTCGCGCGTATTGCTCACCGACGACGAAAACCGCACGACGGCGACGCCGCCCTCTGGCAGGCTCCCTGATCGTGGACAGCCGGTGGGACGGCCTGCGGGCCGAGGTGCGCGCCGTGATCGACGAGCTGGTCACCGCCGGCCGGGAAGCAGGCGTGCAGGTGGCCGCCTACCTCGACGGCGCGCCGATCGTGCAGGAGCAGGCCGGCCTCGCCGACACCGGCGCCGGGCGGCCGATGACCGCCGACACCCCGGTGCACGCGGTCTCCACCGGCAAGGGCCTCACCGCGACAGTGGTGCACGTGCTCGCCGAGCAGGGTCGCCTCGACGTCGACCGGCCGCTGGCCGACGTGTGGCCGGAGTTCGCCCGGCACGGCAAGGACCGCATCACGCTGCGGCACGTGCTCACCCACACCGCCGGCCTGCCCGCCCTGCCCGCCGACGTGACCCGCGCCGACCTCACGGACTGGGCGCGGATGTGCCGGCTGCTCGCCGACGCGACACCGTTGTGGGCGCCCGGGGAGCGGTTGGCCTACCACGCGTGGACGTGGGGGTGGCTGGTCGGCGAGGTGGTCCGACGGGTCACCGGCCGGTCCGTGTCCCGGGTGCTCGCCGAGGACGTCGCCGGGCCGCTCGGCGTCGAGCGGGAGCTGTTCCTCGCCGTGCCGGAGGCGGAACTGCCCCGGCTGGCCCGGCTGGAGGACGCCGGCCTGTCCGCGCTGATGACCTGGGCCGGGGCCAACCTGCCGCACTTCGACGCGGTCGCCCCGCCCGGGGTCCGCCCGGACGCGACGACCGGCGCCGACCCCGACGTGCTGCGCGCCGAGGTGCCGTCGGTCGGCACGATGAGCGCCCGCGCGGTGGCCCGGATGTACGCGGCGCTGCTCGGCCCGGTCGACGGGGTCCGGCTCGTCTCCCCCGACCGGCTGCGCGCGATCTCCGCGCCGGCGGTCCGCGCGCACGAGTGGGTGTTCGGGCAGGAGAGCACGTTCGGGCTCGGCTACGCGGTCGACGACGACGGGTCGTTCGGCACCGCCGGCAGCGGCGGCAGCCTCGCTTTCGCGTACCCGGAACTGGGGTTGACCGTCGCGGCGGTGCGCAACCGGCTCGGCGCGGGCGACGGCGACCCGATGGAGCGGCTGCGCGTGCTGGTGCGCGACCGGGTCGCCGAGGCGCTAGGCCGGGCGCAGCCGGGCGCGTAGCCGGCCGGCGGCGTCGCCGAGCACCGCGCCGGTCATCGGCAGCAGCGGGCTGGACCGCATCACCGCCAGGTCCTCGGCCGGCGTGGTGACGCCGTCGAGGAAGCGCAGCACCCGCTCCGGCGGGTTGCGGTCGAACAGCCGCTCGAAGAACCCCACCCCGTCCACGTGCCCCCGGTCCAGGGCGCGCAGCGCCACCGCGTCCATCCACCGGTGCCGGCCCGGATAGGCGGGCGCGGGCACCGGCGGCCGGCCCGCCGCGACCGCCCGGGCCACCTGGTCGGCCTGGCGGAGCATGGCGGAGAAGGTGAACCCGGTGGACGGCCGGGTCGCCCCGCCGGCGGTGCCCAGCCGCACCACCCGGGGGCTCGGGCGAGCCACGAACGGGCCGTCGGTCATCGGGATCACCCCGTTCTCCACCTCCCGCACCCGCAGCGCGGCCAGGTCCAGCCCCAGCAGGTCCGCGTAGCCCCGCAACGCCGCGTCGTAGCCGGCGTCGTCGAGCAGCGCCGGCCCGAACTCGGTGTACTCCACGAGCGCGAACCGGTCATCGACGGGCAGCACGTAGCCGAACGACACCCCGCGCGCCGGCTGCGGGGTGCGGAAGTCCATCAGCACCGCCCGGCCCCGGTCGAACGTCGGCCTCTCCGCCGCCAGCCACCAGCCCCGGAAGTGCTGCAACCAGCTCGTCCGACCGGGCCGCGCCGGCTTGCGGGGACGCGAGTCGAGCACCCAGCCGGCCCGCACCAGCGCCCGGCCCGCAGGATCGCACACGGTCACCCGGTCGCCGTCGTCGCGCAACTCCCCCGCCGGCGCGCCGATCCGCACCGCGCCCAGCCGCCGCTCGGCCTCGGCAGCCCGGTCGTAGACCGGGGCGGAGCGCACCATGGCGTACCGCAACGGGTCCAGCGGCAGGACGCGGCGGCCCGCCGCGGTGACCACCTCGACCCGCGACCAGCTCGCGCTCAGCAGCGGCTCCAGGTCGCCGCCGGGGGTGCCCCAGAACGCCCAGGTGCGGTCCTGGCCGCGCTTGTGCACCGGGTCCACCACGGCCACCCGCACGCCGGCCACCCGGTGCCGCTCCAGGGCGGCCAGGACGAGCGAGGCGGCGCCACCGCCACCGACCAGCGCGAGGTCGACATCGACCGGGGAGGAGTCGGGCACCCGACCACGCTGTCACACCGGCGGGGCGCGCCGCCTCCGGACCCCACCGACCGCGCCGGCGCGCCGCGTAGATGCGGCGGCATGCTGGGGTACGGCACGGCCGGGCGGTTCTTCCACGCCCCGCTGCTGGACGCCGTGGTGACCCACTCCTCGGCCGCGCAGGGCGTCACCCTCCCCGTGCCGCCGGTGTAAGGAGGGGCCCCCTGTTAACGCCTGCGGTAGAGAAGCGGCCCCCTCTCACACCCGCCAGGCGAGCACGGCCGGGGCGAGCGGCTCGGTCAGGTCGAGCAGCACGTCGGCCCGCTCCGCCGGGCGTGCCCGCGCCCGGTACAGCTCCTGCCCCGGCAGGTAGCGCGCCCGGTAGCGGCGGCGCACCTCGTCGGCCGAGCCGAACACCTCGAGGTCCCGGGCCAGCGCCCGGCGCAGCGTCTCCTCCGGCGCGACGTGCAGGTGAACCGTCACGTCCCAGTGCTCGCGCAACTCCGGGCGGAGCAGGAACACCCCGTCGACCAGGAGCACCGCGTCCGCCGGCGCGGTCACCGGCTCGGCGGTCACCGGCGCGTCGGCGCGCACGTCGTACGCGGCCGGCAGGTAGCGCCGGTCGCCGCCGGGGCCCAGCGGACGCAGCACCCGCGCCACGATCGTCTCGTGGTCGAACGAGTCGAGGTAGTAGCCCTCCGGCGAGAGCCGGCCCCGCGCCGACCGGACCGCGGCGGGCCGGTGGAACCCGTCCACGCTCACCCGGCACACGGGTCGCCGCCGGGCCAGCACCCGGGCCAGGTCGTCGGCGAGCCGGGTCTTGCCGGCCGCGTCGGGACCGTCGATCGCCACGCGCAGCGGGTGCGGCGGCCGGCGCCCGGCGAGGTCGTCGGCGAGGCGGTCGAGCAGTTCGGCCCGCACGAGCTATCCGCTCACCGGCTCGCGGGCGGCCGCGGCGACCGGCTCGGCGTACGCGGCGGCCACCGTGGCCCGGTCGAAGACCCGCCAGGTCGCGGCGATCACCCCGACCGCCACCGCGAAGCCCACCCAGTACGGGGCGGTGATGCCGTACCGGGCGGCGACCACCCCGCCGAGCAGCGCGCCGACGCAGTTGCCGCCGGCCGCGACGAACAGCGTGGTGCTGCCCACCCGGCCCATCATCGCCGGCGGGGTGAGCCGCTGGCGCAGCGAGTTGGCCACGATGTTCCACAGTGCGCTGTGCACCCCGAACGCGAACAGCGCGACGCCGACCACCACCGCGCTGCGCGACGCGGCCAGCGCCAGGTGCAGGCCGGCCTCGACCAACAGCCCCACCCGGACCGTCCAGGTGGCGGTGATGGCGGCGATCAGCCGGTCACCGAGAACCGACCCGAGCAGCCCGCCCACCGCCATGCAGGTGAACAACGCGCCGTAGCCGACCGAACCGAGGCCCAGGCGCTCGGTCGCGAGCAGCACCAGCACTGCGATCGCCGCGGTCAGCGTGACATTGAGCAGCCCGATCAGCGCCGCCATGGTGCGCAGCAGCCGCTGCGACAGCAGCCACCGGAAGCCTTCGGCGATCTCCGCCCGCGCCGAGCGCGGCCCGAGCCTCGGCCCCTCCGCCCGGTACGTGCCGGCGAGCAGGCCGACGAGCACGGCGCTGAGCGCGTACGTGCCGGCGTTGAGCGCGAACGGCGCCGCCGCCGCGAGCACGAACAGGAACCCGCCGAGCGGGCCGGCGACCATGTTCTGCGTGACCTGGGTGCCGCCGTTGAGCCAGCCGTTGGCCCGTTCCAGCCGGGACCGGGGCACCACCGCCGGCAGGACCGCCTGGGCGGCGGTGCGGAACACCACCTCGCCGGTGTTGACCACGAACAGCACCACGTAGAGCAGCGCCACCCCGGCCCGGCCGGTGAGCATCGCCGCGGCCAGCACGACCAACGCGACGACCCGCACCCAGTCGATGAGCACCATCAGCCGACGCCGGTCCGCCCGGTCGGCAAGCACACCGCCGGGCAGCGCGAACAACAGCCACGGCAGCCACGACACCGCCGCCCCGGCGGAGACCACCAGCGGGTCGTCGGTTCGCGACGCCACGAACAGCGGGGCGGCCACGGTGGCCGTGCCGCTGCCGAGCGCGGACAGCGTGCTCGCGGTCCACAGCCGGGCGAACCGCCCGCCGAGCCGTTCCCCCGTCACGACGAGACAAGCTACCAGCGACCGCGCCGCCTGCCGAGCGGTTTACCCAGGGCCCCGCACGACGCCTCGGGTGTCGGCGGCAGCACCCCGCACCGGCTCCGGGCCGGCACCGCCGGGGGGGGCAGCCGGTCCCGGACGCTCAGTCGGGCTCGCCGGGGATGCCAAGCGGCAACGCGAACGGGACCGTCGGGCCGACCGCCGTCACCGAGTGCGCGGGTGCCGGCAGGTCCGCCGCCGCTCGCCGGGAGTACCGCCGGCCCTGGCCGGCCGGACCGTTGCGGCGGGACACCTCGACCGTCACCATCCGGATCGGCGCGGGCGGCGCGGCGAACCCGGGTACGCCCCAGCGAAGCCAGATCGGGATCCGCCCGGCCTCGGCCTCGGCCAGCAGCTTCTCCACGGTCCGTCGACGATCGGTGTGGTCCACCTCGACGACGACCGGCGGACGGCCCGGCCGGGCGCAGGCGATGTCGAGCACCGACTGCCGCCCGTCCAGCGGCGGCGGCAACGGCAGCACGCTCGCCGCCCGACGGTAGACCCGCCAGCCCTCACCGGTCGCCCACTCGACCACGGCGTCGACGAGCCGGGAGGTGACCTGGTCGGCGGAGAGATCCTCGAAGGTCAGCCGGTCGAGTCGGTGCGCGAGGGAGGCGGCCACCCGCTCGCCGTCCTGCCCCAGATCCACGCCCGCAGGCTAGCGTGCGGGCGAGCGGCCACCGGAGCCCCCCATCGAGGACGACGGGCCGCCTCGGCGTAGCGCCGGGCCGCGGTGACAAGCCATGCCCTCGGCTCGCGCGGCAGTTCGTCCGGCCAGACGCGCAGCGCCTCGACCAGCGCGTCCTGCACGGCGTCCTCGGCGGCCGCGAGGTCGGCTCCGCGGTGCGGTGGAGAAATGTTCGCCGGCTCACGCCGCCTAGAGCATCCTAGGAGGCTGACTTTCCTGGACGGGCACCCTCCGGGGTGCCTATCCTTCGGAAGGGCAACCGGATGGCTGCCCTTCCAAAAGAGTGGAGCGACGGGTGGACGACGTGTTCCGGGCGCTGGCCGACGCCAACCGGCGACGCCTGCTCGACCGCCTGAACGCCCGCAACGGCCAGAGTCTGCGCGAGCTGTGCGCCGGGCTGGAGATGACCCGGCAGTCGGTGAGCAAACACCTCGCCGTGCTGGAGGCCGCCGGCCTGGTGACCACCACCCGGCGCGGGCGGGAGAAACTGCACCACCTCGACGCCGCTCCGATCAACGCGGTGGCCGACCGATGGATCGGCCGCTACCACCGGGAGCGCGCCCGCGCCCTCGCCGACCTGCGGACCGCACTGGAGAGGGAGCCCATGGAGAGCCCCACGTTCGTCTACACCACCTACGTCCGGACCACGCCCGAGCGGCTCTGGCGGGCCCTGACCGAACCCGCGTTCACCCGCCGCTACTGGGGCGGCGTCACGCTGGTCTCCGACTGGCGGCCCGGCTCACCCGTGCGGTGGCAGGACACGCCGGACGGCGAGCCGAAGGACCTCGGTCAGCGGGTGCTGGTCGCCGAGCCCTACCGGCGGCTCGCGTACACCTGGCACGGCTTCCAGGCCGAGCACGCGGCGCACTTCGGGTGGTCCGACGAGGAGCTGGCCGCCCGGCTCGGCGAGCGCCGTTCGACTGTGACGTTCGACCTCGTCCCACAGGGCGAAACGGTCCGGCTGACCGTGGTCCACGACGACTTCTCGCCGGACAGCGAGATGCACCGGGCGATCAGCGGCCAGCTCGACGGCAGCGGAGGCTGGCCGGAACTGCTGGCCAGCCTCAAGAGTCTGCTGGAGACCGGCGAGCCGTTGCCGGAGCCGGTCCCGGCGAGCTGACCGGCGGTCGGGTCGGGACCGCGCGCCCCCGTGACGGCGGTCCCGACCTCGACGGTCAGCGGACGGCGGTCCGCCGCAGGCCGGGCACCAGCACGGCGCCGGCGAGCAGGTGCAGGGCCACAAGCGTCACCATGGCCGGGCGACCCACTCCCCCGGTCAGCGGACCGAGCAGGGACAGCAGCAGCACCACCGCCGCCACCGCGGTCCAGACCGTCCGCGCCCGCCCGGTGAAGCGATCCAGAAGGGCCAGCAGCGCCCAGCCGGCCAGCCCGGCCAGCAGCGTGCTCACCGCCACCGCCAGCGGGCCGACCCGCTGCTCGCCGCCGCCGCCGCGGACGGTCAGCTCGACCCCGGCGAGCGGCACCGCGACGGCCCAGCCCACCAGCGTCGCGGCCGTGGCGGCGAGCACCGTGAGCAGCCGGTCACGGCGGCGGGCCGGACGGACGGTGGTGGCGGGCATCGCGGTCTCCATCGGTGCGTACCTCCGGTGCGGCGGAATCGACTGCCGCAACGCTAGGGCCGGACGGGCGTCGCGCGGATCACGCGGCGGACCGGTTCCCCGCTCCGCCGCGGGGACCAGGACCCGGCCCGATCTCCGTCTCGCGGCCGATGAACACGGGCGGGCCGGCGGCCTAGCATCCGGACATGAGGTGCCCGTCCCGCTCCCGGACCGCGCTGCTGGCCATCGACGGCGGCATCGCCGTCGTCGTCCTCGCCGTGTCGCTGCTCGTGCTGCTGACCTCCGGCACCGGCCCGGCCACCGCGGGCGGGACCGCCGTCGCGGTCGGCCTCGCCGCGCTGCAGGCCAGCTGCCTGCTGTGGATCCGCCACCGACCGGGGTACGCCCTCGCGCTGGCCGCGCTGGCCGGCGTCGGGCTGGAGGCGCTCTGCCCGGCGCTCGGCTGGCTCGGCCTGGTGGCCGCGCCGCTGTCCTACGTGGCCCGGCTGCGCCCACCCCGGTTCTCGCTCGTCGCGCTCGGCCTGCTGGCCGCCCCCACGCCGTGGAAGCTGGCCACCGGCGACTGGCGCGACCTGCTGCTCGCGCTGTTCGCGCTCGGCTTCAGCTGGTCCGTCGGTGAGGTGATGCGGGCCCGGGAGCAGCGGCGCTGCGAGTGGGAGCGGCAGGTACGCGCCACCGAGCGGGAGCGGATCTCCCGGGAGCTGCACGACGTGGTCGCCCACCACGTGGCGGTCATCGCGGTGCAGGCCGTCGCCGCCGAGGACGTCTTCGACCAGCACCCGGAGCAGGCCCGCGCCGCGCTCGGGTCGATCAACGCGGCGGCCCGGTCGGCGCTGACCGAGCTGCGCGCCATGTTGCACGCGCTCACCGCCGACGACGGTTCCGACCCCGACGGGCCGCAGCCGCGCCTGGCGCAGCTCGACGCGCTGGCCGACGCCGTCCGCGCGGTGGGGCTGCCGGTGACGCTGCGCCGGGAGGGCGACTGCGAGACGCTGCCCGGCGGGGTGCAGCTCTCGGCGTACCGGATCGTGCAGGAGTCGCTGACCAACGCGCTGCGGCACGGGCACGCCACGCGCGCCGACGTCGACGTGCGGTACGACGACGGGATGCTGCGGCTGGAGGTGGTCAACGACGGCTCGACGCCCGCCCGCCGGACCGGCACGACCGGCGGGCGCGGCATCGTCGGCATGCGGGAACGGGCCCGGCTGCTCGGCGGCACGCTCGACGCCGGCCCGCTGCCGTCCGGCGGTTTCCGGGTCCGCGCCGACCTCCCGGTGGGGGCGCACCGGTGAGCGTCCGGGTGGTGGTCGCCGACGACCAGGAGCTGATCCGCGCCGGTCTGCGGATGGTCCTCGACGCGCGGCCCGACCTGACCGTGGTCGGCGAGGCGGCGGACGGCGTCGAGGCGGTCGCGGTGGCGACGCGTACCCGGCCGGACGTGGTGCTGATGGACGTGCGGATGCCCCGGCGGGACGGCATCGCCGCGACCCGGGAGTTGGTGGCCGCCGGCAGCTCCGCCCGGATCGTCATGCTCACCACGTTCGACGTGGACGAGCACGTCTACGCCGCGTTGCGGGCCGGGGCGAGCGCATTCCTGCTCAAGGACACCCGCCCGGCCGACCTGGCGGAGGCGGTGCGGGTGGTGGCCCGGGGCGAGGCGCTGCTGGCCCCGACCGTGACGCGGCGGCTGCTGGACCGGTTCGCCGGTCGGCTGCCCGGCCCGGCGCCCACCGCCGAGCGGGCCCTGGCCGCGTTGACCGCCCGCGAGGTGGAGGTGCTGACGTTGACCGCGCGGGCCCTGTCCAACGCGGAGATCGCCGCCCGGCTGCACCTCAGCACCGCCACCGTGAAGACGCACGTCTCCGCGATCCTCACCAAGCTGGGCCTGCGCGACCGGATCCAGGCGGTGGTGCTGGCGTACGACACCGGGCTGGTCCAGCCGGAGCCGCCGGCCAGGTGAGGCCGGGTATGTCCGCTGCCGCGCCGATCGTGCCGGCATGTCCGCCGACCGGTGGCGAGACGGGGAACATCGGACGGCAACGAAGATTTCTCAATTACCCCCAGTGACCGCCGCAACCCTCCTAGTGTTGGCCACACCGGTGCTAGTCACGGAGTTGGCCACCCGAACGACGTCCCACGCAGACAGCGGACGAAAAGTGAGGGAAGACGCGGATGAAGGCACAGTCAATTCTCGGAACGGCGGCGGTCGGCGTGGGCCTCGGCGCACTGCTGCTCCCGGCCGCCGCGCTGGCGGACACCAGAGTCTCACCCGCCACCACCCCGGTCGGCGGCACGGTCGTCCTCACCACGACGTGCAACCCGAACGCCGGTGACGCGATCTTCCGGGTCACCGGACCGGACCGCGACCAGAACGTCCGGTCCACCACGGCCGCCGCCGGCGGCGGGCTGAGCGCCGAGCTGTTCACCGCCGGGTTCACGCTCGGCACGTACACCGTCGCCACCACCTGCGGCGACGGCAGCGACGGCGGCAGCGCCACGTTCACCGTCACGCCGATCGGCGGCGCCCAGGCCGGCGCCGGCGGCCGCGGCGGCGACCCCGGCGTGCTGGTCGCGGGCGGCGCGCTCGCCGTCGGCGCGCTCGCCGGCGGGACGTACGTCCTCGTCCGTCGCCGGCGGCGGGCCGGCGTCACCGCCTGAAAGGCTCACCGAGCGGGTCGCCCGCGCCGGTCCACCGGCGCGGGCGCCGCGTCCACGTCGGACGGAGGTGCAACCGGTGTCCTCGTCCAGTCGCCCGGTACGCGGGTCGTCGCGCCTGCGCACCGGGGTCGTCGTCACCGCCGTCACCCTCGCCGGCGCCCTGGGCGTCGGGCTGGTCTCGGCCGGTCTCGGCCGCACCTCGGCGGTCCCGCCGCAGCCCGGCGCCTCCGCCGCGCCGGCCACCGAGCGTCCCGGTTCCGCCGGCCCGACGCTCCCCCGCTCGACGCCGGTCCGGATCGCCATCCCCCGCATCGGCGTCGACGCCGAGGTCGTGCCGGTCGCCACCGACGACGACGGTGCGCTGGAGGTGCCGCCGCTGGAGCGCCCGGAGGTGGCCGGCTGGTACCGCCCCGGCCCCGCGCCCGGTCAGGCCGGCAACGCGGTGCTGGTCGGGCACGTCGACTCGCAACGCGGGCCGGCGGTCTTCTTCGACCTGGGCAGACTCCGCCCGGGCGACACGGTCCGGGTGGTCCGGGCCGACGGCCGGACCGTGGCGTTCACCGTGGACGGTGTCGGGGCGTACCCGAAGGACCGCTTCCCCACCGAGCGGGTGTACGGCGGCGACGCGGCGGCCCGGCTGCGCCTGATCACCTGCGGCGGGCGGTTCGACCCGCGCACCGGCAGCTATCCCGACAACATCGTGGTCTTCGCCACCGCCGCCCGCTGACGCGGGCCGGACACCGCCAGGCCCGGGAGCACCGTACGGTAGGCCGTCGGTTTCCCGGGCGGACGGAGGTTGCGGTGGACCGGACCCGGTGGCGGGAGCGGCTGCCCGGCCTCGTCGGGCGACTGTTGCGGCGCGACGAGGCGATCGTGCCGCGACAACGCCGGGTGAACCCCGACGCGGTGGTCGACTGCGCGGTTTACGTCGCGGGGCGGCGGGAGCCCGGCCGGCCGCACTACGCCGACGCGTACGACCGGGCGCGCCGCGGCCGGCGTACCTTCGTCTGGCTCGGTCTGCACGAGCCCGGCGCGGCCGTGCTGGCCGCGGTCGGGCGGACGTTCGGGTTGGACGAGGCGGCGGTGCAGCAGGCGCTCGCCGACGGGCACCGGCCCACCGTGCGGCGCTACGGCGACGTGACACTGCTGGTGCTGCGCAGCGCCGGCTACGTCGAGCACGCCGAGCTGACCGCCACCTCCGAGGTGGTCGACACCGGCGACGTGCTGGTGTTCCTCGGCGAGCGGTTCGCGCTGACCGTCCGGCACGGCGCGACCGGCGCCCTCGCCCCGGTGCGCGCGGAGGTGCAACGCCGGCCGGACGTGCTGGCCCAGGGCCCCTGGGCGGTGGGATATGCGGTCTGCGCCCGGATGGTCGAGCTGTACCTGGAGGTCGCCGAGCACCTGGAGCGGGACCTGGACCGGGTCGAGGAGAGCGTCTTCGCCCGCGAGCACGGCGCCGACATCCAGCATCTCTACCAGCTCAAGCGGGAGGTGGTGGAGTTCAAGCGGGCGGTGCTGCCGCTGCTCGCGCCGCTGCGCGCCCTGCTGGACTCCCCCGACGGCGGCCCGCCGGCCGCGCTGCGGCACCGCTTCGCCGCCGTGGTCGACGGGTTGGCCCGGGCCGTGGAGCGGATCGGAGCCTACGACGAGCTGCTCACCTCGCTGGTGCAGTCCCGGCTGACGCAGCTCGCCGTGGAGCAGAACGACGACATGCGGCGGATCGCGGCGTGGGCGGCGATCGCCGCGTCGCAGACCGCGGTGGCCGGGGTCTACGGGATGAACTTCGCGCACATGCCGGAGCTGCACTGGCGCTACGGCTACGGCGGCGCGCTGCTGCTCATGGCGACGCTGGCGGTGACGCTGCACCGGTTGTTCCGCCGCTCGGGTTGGTTGTGAACGACGCTCGGCGGCGGGTCAGTCGGAGGTCCCGACCCGGAGCAGGGCCGTGAGGCCCTCCTCGAACAGCAGGTCGTCGCTCCACCGGGTGTCGTCGAGGTGGCCGGAGGCGGTCAGGGTCGGGTAGGCGTCGGCGTGGTCCGCGATGCCCCTCCTGCGCATCCAGCTCGACAGCGACCCCACCACCGCTCGACGCGTCCTGCTCCTGCATCGGCGCGGCCACATCCACCACGAGTCTTCGTCGGCGTCACCAACGGCCGCCGGCACGTCCGGCTGCTCTACGACGTCCCGGTCCACCCGACACGGTCCCCTGACCCCCGCCACGGGCGGTCCTCACCCCACCGGCCGGGCCAGGTCGGACAACTCGGCGTCGAGCAGCTCGGCCAACCGCGCGACCCGGCCCGGGTCCGACTCCGCGGTGATGGCCCGGCTGGGCATCTCCACGGTCATCAGCAGATAGAGGTGCAGCCGGTAGAGGCCGAGCCGCCGCCGCGCACCGGCGTCCAGCGGGAACGGCGCGGCCGCCCGGTAGGCCCGCACCAGCGGATCGTCCGGCTCGTCCTCGGCGCGACGGAACAGCAGCGGCGACACCAGGTCCAGCAGCGGATCGCCCCACAGGTGCCGCTCGCCGTCGACCAGGCCGCTGAGCCGGGGCGTGCCGTCCGGCCCGTCGACGGCCAGCACGTTGCCGGCCCAGCCGTCGAAGTGCAGCAGCGCCGGCCGGCGCACCACGTCGAGGGCGGTCGCGTGCCGGGCGACCAGCTCCCGGAGCCGGGTCGCGGGCAGCGGCACCGCCCAGTCCGCCGCGTCGGCGAGCAGGTCGTCCACCATCGCGGTGTAGGCGGCCCGCCAGGTGGGAGCGGCGGCCCGGCCGCTGTCGTAGCCGTACCGGTGGCCGGTGACGGCGTGCAGCGCCGCCAGCGCCCGGCCGAACTCCGCCCGCAGCGGGCCGACGTCCGCGCCGGCCCGGGTCAGCTCGGCGAGGGTACGGCCGGGCAGGCGCGCGGTAAGCAGCCAGTCGCCCAGGTCGGGATGGCAGCCGTGGTGCAGCAGCGACGGCACCGGCACCGCGGGCGCGCGGGCGGCCACCAGCCGCAGGTAACGCGCCTCCGCGCCGATCATGTCGTGCTCGTAGCGCAGCAGCGGCACGTGCGGCGGTGGCCCGACCTTGAGCACCACCTCACGGCCGTCGCCGAGGCGCACCCACCACACCGCGGCGAACCCCCCGCCGGTCAACGGCCCGCAGTCGGCCACCTCGGCGGCCGGGCCGAGCGAGGCGGTCAGGTAGCGGCGCACCTGCTCCGGGTCGAGGTCGCGCCGTGTCGGGCTCACGCTCATGGTCCCCGGACCCTAGTGCGCCGACCCGCCGCCCGCCGCCCCGCCTGTGTGCAAGGAGGGGCCCCCTGTTAACGCCTCCGGTAGAGGAGGGGCCCCTCCTAACAACCGCGCGTAGAGCGGCCCTCCCTCACGCTTGCCGGCGGCGGGTGAGAATCGTGGGATGGCGACACGGAACGCGGCCTGCCCGTGCGGATCTGGCCGGCTATACGAGGACTGCTGCGCCCCGGTGCACCGGGGCGCCGCGACGGCGCCGACCGCCGAGGCGCTGATGCGGTCCCGGTTCAGCGCGTTCGTCCTCGGCGACGCCGACTACCTGCGGCACAGCTGGCACTCGCGTACCCGGCCCGCGCGCCTGGCGCTGGACCCGGGCACCCGGTGGACCCGGCTGGAGGTGCTGGGGACCGGGCAGGGTGGCCTGTTCGACAGCACCGGCACGGTCCGCTTCCGGGCGCACTACCGCGAGGGCGGCCGGTCCGGTGTGCTGGCCGAGCTGAGCCGCTTCGCCCGCGAGGACGGCCGCTGGGTCTACCTCGACGCGCTGCCGGAGTGACACCTCGGCCGGGGCGTTAAGCAGGGGCCCCGCCTCTACCGGAGGCGTTAACCGGGGGCCCCGCCTTACGCCAACGCGCGTGCCGCCGCGACGACCGCGTGCCTGCCGATCCCGGCGCGGTCGAGCTGCTGGGCCGGGGTGCCGGAGCCGGGCAGCCCGCGCACCGCGAGGTGCTGGACCCGGACCGGTTCGGCCAGGTCGGCCAGCGCCTCCAGCACGGCCGAGCCGAGGCCGCCCTCCGGATAGTGGTCCTCGACCACGACGAGCCGGCCGCCGGTGTCCCGGACCGCCTCCCGCAGCCGTTCCCGGTCCACCGGCTTGATCGAGTAGAGGTCGACCACCCGGGCGGCGATCCCCTCGCGGGTCAGCTCGTCGGCGGCGGCGAGGCAGACGTGCACGGTGACGCCGGCGCCGAGCAGCGCGATGTCGCCGCCCTCGCGGACCACCCGGCTGCCGCCGATCGGGAACGCCTCGCCGTCGTCGTAGAGCACCGGGTAGGCCCCGCGGGTGGTGCGCAGGTAGGCCACGCCCGGCCGGTCGGGCAGTTGGGCGACCAGGGCCGCGCAGGAGACCGCGTCGGCCGGGCAGAGCACCGTGGAGCCGGGCACCGCGCGCAGCGCGGCGACGTCCTCCAGGCCCATCTGGGACGGGCCGTCCGGGCCGATCTCCACCCCGGCGTGCGAACCGACCAGGGCGATGTCGGCGCGGGAGACGCCGGCCATCCGGATGAAGTCGTAGGCGCGCGACCAGAACGCGGCGAACGTGGCCGCGAACGGCCGCCGGCCCCGCACCGCCAGACCCACGGCGGCGGCGACGAGCTGCTGCTCGGCGATGGACATCTGGAAGTACCGATCGGGGTACGCCTCGCCGAAGCGGTCGGCCCGGGTGGAGTCGCCGACCTCGCCGTCCAGGGCGACCACGTCCGGCCGGGCGGCGCCGAGGGCGCGCAGCGCGTCGCCGTACGCGTCCCGGGTGGCGACCTTCGCGCCGCGTTCGTAGCGGGGCAGCTCCGGCCGCCGGTGCTCGACCGGTTCGGTCCGGGGCACGGCGAACGGCCTCGGTCCGGCGACCCGGATCCGCCGCGGCCCGCCGAGCGCCCGCACGGCCCGGTCGGCCAGGTCGGGGTCGAGCGCCTTGCCGTGCCAGGACGGGTCGTCCTCGATCTCGGGCACGCCCCGGCCCTTGACCGTCCGGGCCAGCACCACTGTCGGTCCGGTGGCGTGCCGGGCCTGCTCGTACGCCTCGTCGACCGCGCCGAGGTCGTGGCCGTCGACCACGATCGCCCGGCAGCCGAACGCCTCCACCCGTCGCCGGTAGGTGTCCAGGTCCCACCCCAGCTCGGTGGGACCGCGCTGGCCGAGTCGGTTGACGTCGACGATCGCGGTCAGATTGCGCAGCCCGTAGTGGCCGGCCTTGTCCAGGGCCTCCCAGACCGAGCCCTCGGCGGTCTCGCTGTCGCCGCAGAGCACCCAGACGTGGGCCGGGGACCGGTCGAGGTACTGCGCGGCCAGCGCCACGCCGACGCCGACCGGCAGGCCCTGTCCGAGCGAGCCGGTGGCGACGTCGACCCAGGGCAGGACCGGGGTGGGGTGGCCCTGCAGGCGCGAGTCGGCCCGGCGGTACGTCTCCAGCAGCTCCTGCTCGCTGATCGCGCCGACGGCCCGGAACACCGCGTACAGCAGCGGGGAGGCGTGCCCCTTCGAGAAGATCAGGTGGTCGTTGCCGGGGTTGCCGGGAAAGGACCAGTCGTAGCGCAGGTGCCGGGCGACGAGCACGGCGAGCAGGTCGGCGGCGGAGAGGCTGGAGGTGGGGTGGCCGGAGCCGGCCATCGTGCTGCACCGGATGGCGTCCACCCGCAACTGGGCGGCCAGCTCCGCCAGCCCGGTCAGGTCCTCGTCGCGCAGGGTGCGCTGTGCTTGCAGGGTCACCGGACCCACCGTAGTGACGAGCGCCCTTTTTGTGTCGCTTTCTGGCGACTCACTCTCGACCCGGTGAGCACCCGGAGCGCCACCGGCAGGTACGGCAGCACGGCCACCGCGAACGCGGTCGGGTTGCCCAGCACACCGGCCAGCAGCCCGTACCCGCCGTAGAAGGCGACGGTGGTGAGGTCGGTGGCCATCCCGGCCAGCGAGGTGACGGTGGCCCGGGCGTCGCCGGTGATCCGCGCCTGCAATCGCACGTCGGCGAGCACGGTGGCGAGCTGGAACGCGGCGAACGAGACCGCCAGCAGCAGGAAGCCGGCCGGATGGCGCAGCAGCGCCCCGGTAGCCGTCGCCGCCGCCGCGAGCACCAGCAGGCCGGCGTACCCCCGGTGGGACAGCCGTTCGCCCCACGCGGCGAGCAGCCCGCCCACTGTCATCCCGGCCCACACCAGCAGGAGCAGCAGCGGGACGGCCACCTCGCCCACGCCGGTGTCCCGGGCCAGCAGTCCGGTGTACTCGTCGAGTCCGCCCCAGATCGCGGTGACGGCGGCGACCAGCAGCACCGCGGCGCGGACGGCACGGTCGGCGCGTACCTCGGCGAGACCGGCGCGCAGGCTGCCCCACCAGCCGGGCTCGTCCTGGTCCGACCGCTTCCCCGGTGTCGGGTCGGCGCCCGCCGGGGACCGGTGCTCGGGGAGGCGGGCCGCGACGGCGGCGGCGAGCAGGCAGGTCAGCACGCTGGCGGCGCCGACGGCGAGGTAGCCGCCGAGCGCGTACACCGGGCCGGCGAGCACTCCCGACCCGACCGCGCCGAGCACCTCGGCGGTGCGGGTGCGGCCGATCAGCCGGGCGTAGCGGTCGGCGGCGCCGAGGCGGTCGAGTTCGGTGAAGACCAGCGCCTCCAGCGCCCCGGAACGCAGCGCGCCGCCGGCGCCCCAGAGCAGGAAGCCGGCGGCGAACGCCGGGTAGGACGGCAGCAGCACCCAGAGCGCGAAGCCGGCGGCCGCGAGCAGCGGCGCCAGGCAGAGCAGCAGCCGGCGCGACAGCGCGTCGGCCCACGCCCCGGAGGGGACCTCCAGCAGGATGCCGGCGACCGACCAGAGGACGAAGAGCGAGGAGATCTGCCCGACCGACAGCCCGGTGTCGGCGAACAGCAGGACGTAGAGCGGGTAGAGCAGGACGAGGTCGGTGAGGAACGCGTAGCCGTAGAGCGTCGCCGCCAGGCGGCGGATCGCGGGCACGCGGGCAGATGCGACGAGCATGAGACCTTCCCACGGGACGTGACGGACACCTGTCGCAGTGCGTGGTGTCCGTGGTGGCCCGCGGCCTCGTCGCTCAGGCGGGGATCAACATCGCCAGGTCATGCCGACGATCCTAACCGGACCCACGGCTTGACGGGCGCCCCGCGGACGAGGCAGTCTGTTAATCGATTAACAACGGAGGGCGCGTCATGGGATCCCGAGTGACGTTGCGGTCCGTCGCCGAGGCGGCGGGCGTCTCCACGGCCGCGGTCTCCTACGCCTTCAACCGGCCGCAACGGCTCTCCGCCGAGATGCGGACCCGGATCCTCGCGGTGGCCCGGGACCTCGGCTACGCCGGCCCGAACGCCGCCGCGCGGTCGCTGCGCACCGGGCGGGCCAACGCCGTCGGCGTCGTCCTCACCACCGAACTCGGGTACGCGTTCCGCGACCCCTACGTGCTCGACCTGCTCGGCGGCCTCGCCGAGACGCTCGCGGCGGGCCGGACCAGCTTGTTGCTCATCCCGTTCGCGCCGGTCGTCGCGGGCCTCACCGACGCCCAGGTGGCCGAGTCGCTCGACGCCGTGCACCGCGCCGTGATCGACGGCGCGGTCGCCGACGGGCTCACCGACGCGCACCCGGCCGTCCGGGCGCTCGCCGACCGCTCGCTCCCGCTGGTGCTCTCCGCCGAGTCCACCGCCGCCCGCGCCGTGCTGATCGACGACCGGCAGGCCGGCCGGACGATCGGCGGGCACCTGGTCGACCTCGGTCACCTCGACCTGGCGATGGTCGTCGCCGCGCCGCAACCACCCGGGCGGTACGTCCCCACGGTGGACGAGGCGGCCCTCTACCCGTACTCCCGCGACCGGCTGGCCGGGGTCCGCGACGCCCTGCCCGCCGGCGCCCGCCTGCGGGTCGTCAGCGGGGGCAGCAACGCCACGGCCTCCGGCCACGCGGCCGCCGCGGCGCTGCTCACCGGCGGCGACCGGCCGACGGCGATCGTCGCGGACAGCGACGTGCTCGCCGCCGCCGTGGCCCGCACCGCCGAGGACCGCGGACTCCGGGTCGGACGCGACCTCTCGGTGACCGGCTTCGACGACGTGCCGCTGGCCGCGGCGGCCGGGCTGACCACCATCCGCCAACCGATCGCCGAGAAGGGGCGGCTGATGGCCCGGATGCTGCTCGACCCGGCCGGCACGCCCAACCGGATCACCCTCCCCACCCACCTCGTCGTGCGCGCCAGCACCGGACCGGCGCCGGCGCGCTGAGCAGAGAGGACCGTGACGTGACCCCTCCACCGGCTCCCCGCCCGGGCCCGTCGACCTGGCCGCGCACTGGCCGGTCGACGCGCTGGACCTCGACGCGTACCTGCGTCGCGTCGGCCACCGCGGACCCGTCAGGCGAGACGGCGGGACGCTGCGCGCCCTGCACCGGGCGCACGTCGCCGCGATCACGTTCGAGAACCTGGACGTGATTCTCGGCCGGGGCGTCGACGTCGACCTGCCCCGGGTGCAGGACAAGCTCGTCCGGGCCGGGCGCGGTGGCTACTGCTACGAGCACGGCGTGCTGTTCGGCGCGGTGCTCCAGCGCGTCGGCTTCCGGGTGGACCGGCTGCTCGCCCGCACCGGCGACCCGGCCGAGAGCCCGCGCCCGCGCTCACACCTGGTGCTGCGGGTCGACGACGGCGACCGGGTGTGGCTCGCCGACGTCGGCTTCGGCTCCGGCCTGCTCGAACCGCTGCCGCTGGTCGAGGACGTCCCGCGCCGGCAGGGCCGCTGGGAGTACCGGCTCCGGCGCGGCCCGGACGGCGCGTGGCGGTTGCGGGAACGCGCCACCGCCGACTGGGTCACGCTGCAGACCTTCACCGAGGAACCGCAGTACCCGGTGGACGTCGGGGTCGCCAACCACCACACCGCCACCGATCCGCGCTCGCCCTTCGCCCGGCAGCGCGTCGTGGTCCGCAAGGACGACGAGTCGGTGCGCCGGCTCATCGACCGCGAGTACACGTGGGAGAGCCCCGGCCGTCCCACCCGCTCCCGCACGCTCACCGACGACGAGTACGCCGACGCGCTGGTCGACGAGTTCGTCCTCACCCTGAGCCCGGCCGAGGTCCGGGCGCTGGTGGAGTCGCTGCCCCCGCCCGACGCGGACGCCGCCGTCGCACCGGACCTCGAACTCCGGTCCCCGAGCGGAGGCCACCGTGCCTGAACGGCTCGCCCCCTACGCGCTGGTCGTCATCACCGCCAGCGTCCGGCCCGACCGGATCGGCCCGACGGTGACCCGCTGGCTGCTGCGACGCCTCGACCACCACCCGGCCGCCGAGGTGGACCACGTCGACCTGGCCGACCTCGACCTGCCGGGCGACCTGGCCGGCGGCGGCGACGCCGACGAGTTCACCAAGCGGATCGCCCGGGCGGACGCGTTCGTCGTCGTCACACCCGAGTACAACCACGGCTATCCCGGCCCGTTGAAGACCGCGATCGACACCGCGTACGTCGAGTGGCGGGCCAAGCCCCTGGGCTTCGTCTCGTACGGCGGCGCGTCCGGCGGCCTGCGCGCGGTGGAGCAGTTGCGCGGTGTCCTGGCCGAGCTGCACGTCCCCACCATGCGTACCGGCGTCATGATTCCGGGCGTGCACGCCGCGTTCGACGCGCACGGCGAGTTGCGCCGGCCCGGGCCGGCGGAGGCGGGCCTGGCCGACATGCTGGGCCAGTTGGACTGGTGGGCGGAAACCCTGCGGCGCGGCCGGACCGAGCGCCCCTACCTCGGGTGAGACGCGACCGGGGCGGGATCCGATCGGATCCCGCCCCGGTCGACCGCTCGGTTCAGCGGCGGAACTTGTCCGCGTCCGCCGGCGGGATGACCATGGTCGCCTCGCCGTCCGCGGCCTGCTCGGCCGTCGGCTGGCGCGGCGTGGCCGGCGGGGTGCGCCCGGAGTCGCCGAGCGCCGGGATCACCTGGGTGGTCTCGCCGACGGCCGCCGGGTCGCCGCCGGCCTGGGTCGGCACCACCTGGGTCGGCTCGGCCGAGCCCGCGTACGCCGGCACCGGCTGGGTGCGGTCCGCCTCGCCGTCCGCGGCCACCGGCCGGGCCAGCTCGGCCTCGCGATCCGCGGCGAGCCGGGCCGCCACGTCACGCCGGCCGGCCTGGTAGGCGCGGGCGTGGGTGGCGATGGTCCGGGACTCCTCCTCGGCCCGGGTCAGCCAGTTCTCCCAGCGGCTCTGCATCGGCCGCACCAGACCACCGCCGACACCCACCACCAGGATGCCGCCGACGGTGGCGAGCACCGCGATCAGCACCGGCGTGGTCACCGCGGTGGCGACGCCGATCTGGTTGAGCGCGGCGATCACCCCGAGGCCGAGGATGAACACCGAGGCGAGGTTGGCCAGCACCCGCCCGTAGGAGAGGCCGCCGAGCGCGCTGGAGATGATGTCCTTCACCGCCCGGGCGATGGCCGCGGCCACCACCACGATGACGATCGCGACGAACGCCCGGGGCAGCCAGGCGACCACGCCGGCGATCAGGTCGGAGATCGGGTTGGGGCCCCAGATGCCGAACGCGAGCTGGAGCGTGACCAGCAGCACCGCGTAGTAGGCGAGCTTGGCGACGAGGTCGCTGGCGTCGTACTTCGAGCGGGCCAGCGCGGTCTTGATCCCGCCGCGCTCGACCGCCCGGTCGAAGTGCACCCGTTCCAGGACCTTGTCCACCAACTTCAGCACGGCCTTGGCGATCAGCCAGCCGACGACCAGGATCGCGACGAACGCGACCGCCTTGGGCAGGAAGAGCATCACCGAACGGAACGCGTCGCCCACCGCGTCACCGAAGTTGTCTTTCATCGAAGGGCCTCCACGCACGAAGTCAGGATCGTTGCGGGTGGGCCTACCCTGGCCGGCGCGCGGGGAAACGCTCAGCCGCCGGGGCAGCGGTAGTCGACACGCGTGCCGGCCTGCACCGGCGACGGCTCGACGATGTTGACGGTGGCCGTCCCGGTGGTCGCGCCGACTCCGCTGAACGTCCAGCTGAGGGTGAGCGTGGCGGTCCGCTGCCCGGTGCCGACCCGCTCGGTGAGCAGCGCGCCGGGCGGCGCGTCCGAGCGGAACCACTGGTAGCGGATCGTGCCGGCGCGCCCGTTGGTGCGGACCGTGGCGACCACGTCGACGGTCACGTCGCAGGCCACCCCGGCCGGCCGGGGCACCGCCACCGCGACCTGCTCGACCTCCAGCGGACGTAGCCGCTGCCACAGGTAGAGCCCGACCGTCACCAGCAACGCGGCGGTGAGCAAGGTGGACAGCAGCGAGACGACCCGACGCCAGACCGGGCGCGGCGGGCGCACCGGTGCCGCGACCGGCCACGCCGGGGCCGGCGGCGGCGTGGCCGGCACGCCCGGACCGAAGCGCAGTTCACCGCCGGGCGCGGGCGTCGGCCCGCCGGCCACCGTCGGTTGCCGGTACGCCCCGGCGGTCATCCCCGCTGTCGGGGCGGCCGGTCCGGTCGCGCTCGGGCGGTACGGCGCGGTCGGCTGCTCGCCGGCCGGCCACGGCGCGGCCACGTGCACGGTCGGCTCCACGCCCGCGGGGGCGCCGCCGGAGGACCCGGTCGACGCGCCGAACGGGACGGTCGGCTGCCCCGACGTCGGTCCGAGGTGCACCGTCGGCTCGCCGCGCCACCCGGGCGTGGCCGGCCCGGCGAGGTGCACCGTCGCGTCGGCGTCGGCGTCGGCCGGGGGCCGGGGCGGGACGAGGTGGACGGTGGACTCGTCACCGGCCGGGGCGGTGGGCAGGGCGCGGGTGGGCAGCGCCTCGGTGGGCTCCTCCGGCCGGGTCACGCCGGCCGTCCCCGGTCGGGGCCGCGGTGCGGGGCAGCGGGCACGTCGTCCTCCTAGCCGGGGGTGCAGTAGGTGTAGAGCGTCACGTACGCCGGCCGGGCCGAGGTGGTCGCGTTGCCGGCGGCGTCGACGGCGGTGACCTCGATCGGGATGCGGCTGCTCTGCTTCGGCGCGGCCAGCGGCCCGAGCATGCCGGTGAACACGCCGCGCCCGGCGGCGGTCATCCGGACCGTCCCGGTGACGCCCTCCAGCGTGTAGCGGAACGTGACCTTCAGGGCGGCCGGACCGCTGCGGTCGTCGGTGGCGGTGACGGTGACGGCGCTGCTCTGGACCCCGAACGGGCAGCCCTTCGGTTCGAGCTGACCCGGGTCGACGCCAACGCCGCCGACGACCGGCGCGGTGACGTCGGGCGGGGGCGGCGGCGACGTGCTGCGCGACGGGGTGGGGGCCGGCGTGCCGGTGCGTACCGGCGGCCGGATCGGCGGCCGGGTCGCGTTCGGGGTGGCGGACGGGATGGCCGCCGACGGGCTGGGCAGCGCGGACGGCGTGGGGGAGGCGGTGGGGGTGGCGTCCGGGGTCACGGCGCCCATCGGGTCCGGGGCGGTCGGGGCGACGGGTCCGACGCCGGCCGGCGACGGGCCGCCGGACGCGCCGGCGGCCGGGGTCTCCCGGGCCGCGTAGCTGTACCCGGCGCCGCCGACCAGCACGGCGGTGACCAGCGCGCCGACCGCCAGCAGGGTGCGCTTGCGTCCGCGCCGGAGCAGGCGGCCCCGGCCGGTCGGGGCGCCGAGCGCGGTGCGGGCCACCGCGGTGGCGCCCTCCGCCCGGTCGGGGAACGGCCACAGCGCGGCCAGCAGGGCGGCCCGTCGGGCCAGCTCACCGAGCCCGCGCTCCTCCCATCCGGGGCCGTACCCGGCCCCGGCTACCCGGTCCAGCAGCTCCAGGAAGACCTGGGCCGGTTGCGGCCGTTCCTCGGGGCGCTTGGCCATGCCGAGCCGCAGCAGCTCGTGCACCTCGGCGGGCGCCGGGTCGGTGGGGACCGGCGCGGTGGCGTGCTGCACGCGCAGGGCGAGCAGGTCCGGCCCCGGGTACGGCGGCCGCCCGGTGAGGCACTCGAAGAACGTGGCGGTGGCGGCGTAGATGTCGCAGGCCGGGCCGGCCGGGGCGCCGGTCCACTGCTCCGGCGCCATGTAGCGGGGCGTGCCGGAGACCGTGGTGTCCGAGCCCTGGCCGATCGGCATGGCGATGCCGAAGTCGGCGAGCTTGCTCGCCCCGGCCCCGGTGACGAGGACGTTCTCCGGCTTGTAGTCACGGTGCACCACCCCGTGGGCGTGCGCGGCGGCGAGCCCGGCGAGCGAGCCCTTCAGCACGCAGAGCGCCGCCTCGGGCGTGGTCGGGCCGTGCGCGCGCAGCATCTGCCGCAGCGACACGCCGTCGACCAGCTCCATCACGATGGCCGCGCCGTGCGGCGACTCCACATATTCGTAGAGCCGGCTGACGTGCGGGTCGTCGACCTCGCCGAGCAGCCGGGCCTCGTCGCGGAAGGCGAGGCGGAACGAGGAGTCGGCGCCGAGGTCGCGGACCAGGTACTTGATCGCGACCGAGGTGCCGGTGGCGTCGTGGGTGGCGAGCACGACACTGCCCGACGCTCCGGAGCCGAGCGTACGAACCGGCGTGTAGCCGGACAGCTGCCAGCCGCTCATGCGACGAACCCCACCGCGTTCCAGGGACGGCTGCCGGTTGCCGCCTCGCTGGTCATTCTGGTCGCGCCGGCACGTGCGTCCATCGGCGCAACGGACGCTTCCCCGCGCCGGACGGCGGCCCGGGACCGGCGGTGTCCCGCCGGGCCGGGGCCGGGTGGCGGACGGTCGGTAACGGACACACCGCCACTACAGCAGACCGGCGCAACCTCGGCCGGCAGGGCGCGGCGCGGTCAGGACAGGCGGCGGGCCGGGGCGACGCCCCGGGGTGGCGGGCGGCGCAGCAGCCAGAGCGGGTTGCTCGCGGCCACGACCGCGCCCTCGCGGTCGCGGACCTGGGTGCGCACGTACGCGCCGCCGCCCACCCGCACCGGCAGGTCGTGCCAGCCCGGTCGCATCTGCCGCCACGGCATCCGATCGGTGCGGACCGCCGGGGTCGGGTCCGCCGCACCGGCCAGGTCGACGTCGCCGGTGACCACCTCCAGGGTGGCCCCGGCGGGCAGGTCGGTGGCGCGCAGCCGCACCGGGACGGTGTCGTCGGCGACGGTCGCCACCGCGCCCATGGCGCCGCGGCCGCCGAGTTCCAGGTCCATCACGCCCCGGTAGCCGACCAGGTCGGCGAACCACGCCTGCCCGGCGCGCAGCGCCGCGACCAGGTCGTCGCGGCGGGTGGAGGCGGCCCAGACGGACGTGATCCACCGGTCCCGCCCGGCCCGCCAGTCGGTGCCGTCGTGGTCGTCGGTCACCCCGACGGCGGTCAGCGGGATCGCGTTGCGGGCCGCCACGTCGTACGCCCAGAGGTGGTCCTCGACCGGCGCGCGTCCGATCTCGATCAGGTCGACGCCGAGCGCGTCCCGGTCCACCAGCAGCCGGGCCAGCGAGTCGCGGCGTTCCACGTCCAGCGGGTGGTTCCAGCAGACGACTCCGCCGTGGGCGTGCAGGAACTCCACCATCCGCTCGGTCGCGCCGGGGTCGTTGTCCCGGTAGGGCGGGGACGGGAAGTGGGGCAGCGTGCCGTCGCCGCCGAACCAGTTGAGGTGCCGCACCATCGACACCTCGTACGCCCGGTGGTGGGTGACTCCCGGGTAGGACCCGTCGTAGCCGCGCAGCACCTCGGCGCGCAGCTCCTCGCCGCCCTGCCCGGCGCGGCGGGCCCGGTCGAAGACCAGCCGGTCCACCAGGTACGCGCCGCGCGCGCCGCCGGCGACGGTCACGCCCAGGCGCAGCCCGCGCAGCGAGTTGTCGCCGGCCACCAGTTCCGGCCAGAGTCGCCGGACGTCGGCGAGCAGGTCGAACGCGTGCCGCCGGCGGGCGCCGGTCGGGGCGGGCAGGTCGACGGTGCCGTGCCTGCCGTCGACGCGGTGCCGCACCGTGGTCGCCGCGCCGAGGCGGTAGCGCAGCACCAGTTGACCGGCGGGCCGGCCGGGCCCGGCCGGGTGGTGCGACAGCGCGACCTCGACGGTCAGCGTCGCGTCCGGACCGGCCGATTCGGGCCGCACGTCCAGGTGCAGCGTGGTGTCGGAGATGTTCCCGGTGTGCGTCCAGTTCCACGCCTGGCCCGCGTACCAGTGGGTGCCGGCCCCGGTGGCGGCCAGGCGCAACGCGCGGCCGGGTCCGCCGGCGGCGTCGGGCGCCGCGACGAAGTCGGCGGTGGCCTCGGTGAGCCGTCCCTCGGTGGCCGCCGTCCAGGTCCAGGCCAGCGGGCCCTCGGACTCCCGCGGGCCGTCGAAGCGCACCTCGCGTCGGTGGTCGTGCGCGGCCACCCGGAAGTCGTGGTCGGTCCACCAGAGCACGTCGACGGCGTTGCGGCGGGCCTGGTCGAGGTGGGCGGCGTAGCTCGCGACGCCCTCGCTGAACGACGCGTGCAGGTGCATCGCCATGCTGACCGGCCGGCGTCCACTCGGGACCGGTCGCGGCCGGTCCCGGCCGAGGGCCAGCCCGACCGGTACGCCGATCCCGGCGACCGCCAGTCCACCCGCCGCGGCGAGCACCCCCCGCCGATCCAGTCCCCGCACGTCGCCTCTCCCGCCGTCCCGCCTGCCCCAGCGTAAGCCGACCCCACTCGGTGATCTTGCGGCTACCGCCCCGCACGGGCGATACGCCCCTTACGTCGGGGCGGCAAGCGCAAGATCACCGAGTGGGGCGAGCGGGACGGTGGCATTTGTCCTCTGGCGCGCGGCGCCGGAGTGGCAATATTCTTCGGGTCGCGCGCTGCATTTGGAGTTCCTTTACATAGCCCGACGTCGGTCGGGTCATCGAGGAGATGCCATGCACTTCGACCACTCCGAGCTGGACCGCCGCACACTGCTGCGGGCCGGCCTCGGCGCCGCCACCGTCGCGGTCGTCGGGACCGAGCTCGCGCTCCCGGCCACCGCGCACGCCGCGCCGGGCGCGGACCTCGACTGGATCATCAGCTGCGACGAGTGGGCCGCCCGGCCGCCGTCCGGCGCGCTGTCGGTCAGCGCGATCCCGACCAACAAGATCATCCTGCACCACATGGCGTTCCCGAACGTCACCGACCACTCCGAGGAACACGCCAAGCAGTTGGCCCGCGACTGCCAGGACCTGCACATGGACGGCAACGGCTGGTCGGACACCGGGCAGCACTTCACGGTCAGCCGGGGCGGCCACGTCCTGGAGGGACGGCACGGCAGCCTGGAGCGGCTGGAGGCCGGCGACCGACAGATGATCGCCGCGCACTGCCCGGGCGAGAACGGCCGGGCGATCGGCATCGAGAACGAGGGCACCTACGTCACCGAGGCGCCGCCGGAGGAGCTGCTCGACGGGCTGGTGCGGCTCTGCACCGCGGTCTGCCGGCAGTACGGGCTGCACGCGCACGACATCTTCGGCCACTGGGACTTCCGGGAGACCCAGTGCCCGGGCGCGACGTTCTACCGGGAGTTCCCGGCGGTGCGGCGCCGGGTGTTCCGGAAGCTGGGCACCCGCCTGGGCGACGTGCCGGCGCGCCGCTGGCCGGACATCTGGCGCTTCGTCGGCGGCCCGGTGGTCCGGGTCGCGCAGTACCTGCTCACGTTCCGCGGCTACGCCGTGCCGGTCACCGGCGTGTTCGACGCGGCCACCGTCGCGGCGGTGCAGGACTGGCAGGCCCGCAACGGCATCCCGGTCGACGTGGACGCCACCCTGACGGCGCCCACCTGGGAGACGCTCGCCCCGGAGCTGGACCAGCGCGACACCGGCGTGCCGGTGGTAGCGGCGCAGTTCATGCTCGCCGCCAAGGGCTGGGCGGAGGTCACCCCGACCGGGGAGTACGACCACCCGACCCGGACCGCGGTGAAGGACCTGCAACGCCTGCACGGCCTGCCGCCCACCGGCAAGCTCAGCACCACCACCTGGTGCGCCCTGGTGGGGGGCGTGGTGCGCCAGTCGTTCCACAAGCGCTGACGGCGCACCGGCTCCGGACCGACGACGGGGGGTGGCAACGGCGCCACCCCCCGTCGTCATGTCCACGGTCGACGGACTGGGCGAAACGTCGGCATTCACGACTGATGAACGACGGCTATCCCGAGCGACGGTTCGACGCCGATCATTGCCCCGAGATAGATATGAGTCATTCTCACCTCCGGGTGGAACGCCCGGGCGCGGAGGGCGAGACGTCGGCACCGACCCGCCGGGCGTACCGAAGGCCCGACTCCGCGTCCCCGGAGGAATCGCCATGCCCCGTCGCCCACTCCGCGCCCGGCTCGCGGCGTTCACCGCCGCCGCCCTGACCGCGAGCGTGCTGACCGTCACCCCGCCGACACCGGCGCTCGCGGCCAGCACCTTCGCCCCGAACGACTACTGCCTCGGCCAGTGCGCCGACATCCTGCCGCCCGGGCAGAACGGCAACGCCACGCTCGTCGCGATCCTGGCCCACCAGACGCTCGGCACCCGCCCGGCGCACTCCAGCGACCAGCTCGACGAGTACGCGAACCTGGTCTACAACTACGCCGGACTGACCGACGAGCAGATCGCCCGGTTCTACAACGACTCCTCGTTCGGCGTGCCCGCCGCGCAGGTCGAGAGCACCGTCTCGCCGCGCTCGGACGTCACCATCGTGCGGGACAGGGCCACCGGCGTCCCGCACGTCACCGGCACCACCCGCGGCGGCACGATGTTCGGCGCCGGCTACGCCGGGGCCCAGGACCGGCTCTGGGTGATGGATCTGCTGCGCCACGTCGGCCGCGGCAACGTCACCTCGTTCGCCGGCGGCGCCCCCGGCAACCGGGAGCTGGAGCAGAGCGTCTGGGCCAACTCGCCCTACACCGAGGCGGACCTCCAGGCCCAGGTGGATGCGCTGCGCACCAAGGGCGCCCGGGGCCAGCAGCTCTACGCCGACGTGGTCGACTACATCGCCGGCATCAACGCCTACATCGACAAGTCGATCGCCGACGACAACTACCCGGGCGAGTACGTGCTCGCCGGCGCCGGCAAGCCGAAGCACTTCACCATGACCGACCTGATCGCCACCGCCGGCGTGATCGGCGGCCTGTTCGGCGGCGGCGGTGGCAGCGAGATCCAGTCCGCGCTGGTCCGGGTCGCCGCCCGGGCCAAGTACGGCGCCACCGAGGGCGACCGGGTGTGGGCGGCGTTCCGCTCCCAGAACGACCCGGAGACCGTGCTCACGCTGCACGACGGGCAGAGCTTCCCGTACGGCGCGACGCCACCCGGCGCGACCAGCGCGGTGCTGCCCGATGCCGGCTCGGTGGTCGCCGAGCCGCTCGCCTACGACGCCACCCGCGGCGCCGCCTCCCGCACCGGCGCCAGCAAGGCCACCAAGGAGTTGCTCGGCGGCCTGTCCAACCTGCGCGCGCACGGCATGTCCAACGCCGTGGTCGTCTCCGGCCGGCACACCACCACCGGCAACCCGGTGGCCGTGTTCGGGCCGCAGACCGGCTACTTCGCCCCGCAACTGCTGATGCTCCAGGAGTTGCAGGGGCCGGGGATCAGCGCGCGCGGCGCGGCGTTCGCCGGGCTCAACCTCTACGTGCTGCTCGGCCGCGGGCAGGACTACGCGTGGAGCGCCACCTCCGCCTCGCAGGACCTGACCGACACGTACGCGGTGCCGCTGTGCACCACCGACGGCAGCGCGCCGACGCTGCGCACCAACCGCTACCTCTACCACGGGCAGTGCCTCGCCATGGAGGCGCTGGAGCAGCGCAACTCCTGGTCGCCGACGCTCGCCGACTCCACCCCGGCCGGCTCCTACACGCTCCGCGCGCTGCGCACGAAGTACGGGCTGGTCTCCTACCGGGGGCTGGTGAACGGTCAGCCGACCGCGTTCACCAAGCTGCGCTCCACCTACCGGCACGAGGCGGACTCGGCGATCGGCTTCCAGGCGTTCAACGACCCGTCGGCGATGGGCAGCGCGGCCGCGTTCCAGGCGTCCGCGGGCAGCGTCGGCTACGCGTTCAACTGGTTCTACGTCAACTCGACCGAGGCGGCCTACTACAACTCCGGCGCGAACCCGGTGCGGTCGTCGGCCACCGACCCGAACCTGCCGGCGAAGGCCGAGCCGGCGTACGAGTGGGCCGGGTGGAACCCGGACACCAACGACGCCAGCTACGCGCCGGCGTCGGCGCACCCGCAGTCGGTCAACCAGGGCTACTACGTGAGCTGGAACAACAAGCAGGCGCGCGACTTCTCCGCGGCGGACGGCAACTTCAGCTTCGGCTCCGTACACCGGGGTCAGTTGCTCGACGGCCCGGTGCGCGCCGCGATCGCCCAGCGCAAGCTCGGCCGCGCCGACGTCGTGAAGATCATGGCGGACGCGGCGGTGACCGACCTGCGCGGCCAGCAGGTCCTCGGCGACCTGCTGCGGGTGCTGGACAGCGCCCCGGTCACCGACCCGGCGCTCGCCGACGCGGTGACCAAGCTGCGGGCCTGGCAGCAGGCCGGTTCCCGGCGGGTGGAGACGTCCCCGGGATCGAAGGTCTACCAGCACGCCGACGCGATCCGGATCTTCGACGCCTGGTGGCCGCTGCTCGCCTCGGCGGAGTTCCGCCCCGGCCTCGGGCCGGACCTCTACGCCGCGCTCGTCGACGCGATCGAGGTCAACGAGGCGCCGTCGGGCGGGCAGAACGGCGGTCGCGACGGCGCGGTGAGCTGGGCCCTGGCGGGCCAGGCGCACAAGGGCTCGTCGTTCCAGTACGGCTGGTGGGGCTACGTCGACAAGGACGTGCGCACCGTGCTCGGCGACCCGGTGGCCGGCGGGCTGGGGCGCGCGTACTGCGGCAACGGCAGCCTCGGCGCCTGCCGGACGGCGCTGCTCGACGCGCTCGGGCAGGCCGCCGCGGTGCCGGCGACCACCGTCTACCCGGGTGACAAGTCCTGCGGCGCCGGCGACCAGTGGTGCGCCGACTCGATCGCCCAGTCCGGGCTCGGCGGCATCACCCATCCGCTGATCGCCTGGCAGAACCGGCCCACCTACCAGCAGGTGGTGTCGTTCCCGGCGCGCCGGGGCGACGACGTCACGAACCTGGCCCAGGGTCGCCCGGCCGCCGCGTCGAGCACCCAGTTCCTCACCAGCTACACCCCGGACAAGGCGGTCGACGGCAGCCTGGGCAGCCGGTGGGCCAGCAGCTACCACGACAACCAGTGGCTGCGGGTCGACCTCGGGGCGGCCCGCACGGTCAGTCGGGCGGTGCTGCGCTGGGAGGCCGCGTACGCGACGTCGTACCGGATCGAGGTCTCCGGCGACGGCAGCTCCTGGACGCCGGTGTTCGCCACCACCACCGGCAACGGCGGCGTCGACAACGCCACCTTCGCCCCGGTCAGCGCCCGCTACGTGCGGGTGTACGGGGTCAAGCGGGCCACCTCGTACGGCTTCTCGCTCTACGAGTTCGAGGTCTACGGACGGTGACGCGGGCGGCCGGCCGGCGGGTCCTCCCGCCGTCCGGCCCTCGTCCGGGCAGGTCACCCAGCGCCATTCGAACAGGTGTGCGAAGATGGCCGGGTGTCGGACGAGGCCACCATCCTGCACGCCGACCTGGACGCGTTCTACGCCTCCGTCGAGCAACGCGACGACCCCCGGCTGCGCGGGCGGCCGGTGATCGTCGGCGGCGGCGTGGTGCTGGCGTGCAGCTACGAGGCGAAGGCCCGGGGTGTGCGCAGCGCCATGGGCGGGCGGCAGGCCCGGCGGCTCTGCCCGGAGGCGATCGTGGTGCCGCCCCGGATGGCCGCCTACACGGCGGCGAGCCGCGCGGTGTTCGAGATCTTCCGGCACACCACCCCGCTGGTCGAGGGGCTCAGCATCGACGAGGCGTTCCTCGACGTGGGCGGGCTGCGGCGGCTCGTCGGGCCGCCGGCCGGCATCGCGGCGACGCTGCGCGAGCGGGTCCGCCGGGAGGTCGGCCTGCCGATCACGGTCGGCGTGGCCCGCACCAAGTTCCTCGCCAAGGTGGCGAGCGGGGTGGCCAAGCCGGACGGGCTGCTCGTCGTCGAGCCCGATCGGGAGCTGGCCTTCCTGCACCCGCTGCCGGTGGAGCGGCTGTGGGGCGTCGGCCCGGTCACCGCCGGCCGGCTGCGCGAGCACGGCCTGCGTACGGTCGGCCAGGTGGCCCGGCTCGACGAGCCCACCCTGGTGTCGCTGCTCGGCGCCGGCGCCGGCCGGCACCTGCACGCCCTCGCCGACAACCGTGACCCCCGCGCCGTGCAGGTGGGCCGCCGCCGTTCCTCGATGGGCGCGCAACACGCGCTGGGCCGCGAGCCGCACTCCCCCGCCGGGCTGGACGCGGTGCTGGCCGGGCTGGTCGACCGGGTGGCCGGGCGGATGCGCGACGCCCGGCGCACCGGCCGCACGGTGACGCTGCGACTGCGCTTCGCCGACTACACCCGGGCCACCCGCTCGCGCACCCTGGACAAGCCGACCGCGCAGACCGCGCCCTTGCGCGCCGCCGCCCAGGCGCTGCTGCGCGCGGCGCTGCCGCAGATCGAGCGGCGCGGCGTCACCCTGTTGGGCGTGTCGGTGGGCAACCTGGACGACGGGCACACCCAGCTCACGCTGCCGTTCACCGCCGACCCGGGGCCGGCGCTGGACGCCGCGCTCGACGCCGTGCGGGACCGCTTCGGCTCGCGGGCGGTGACCCGGGGCGTGCTGCTCGGCCGCGATCCCGGCGTGGAGATGCCCCGGCTGCCCGACTGAGCGTCTCCTCCCCCGGTAGGAGACGCGGCTCGGACCACCGGCCGTGACCGCGGCTTCCGGTCGGGCGCGACCGGCCCGGCCGGTCGCGAGCATCTACAGGCATGACTACCGTGTGGAACCGGGCGGCCGGCTGGCACCGCCCCCTGATGCTCCTCGTGGCCGCGATGGCGGTGCTCACCGTCGTCGCCGCGGTCGGGGTCGTGGCCGACCCCCGGGTGCTCACCGGCGCGCCCGCCTGGCTCAAGCCGCTGAAGTTCGCGATCTCGTTCACCGTCTACGGGGTGACACTCGCCTGGATGCTGTCCCTGCTGCCGGCACGCAGCCGGGCGGCGGAACGGGCGGCCACGGTGATCGTGGCGGTGTCGGTGGTGGAGATGGTCGTCATCGTCGGCCAGGTGGTCCGCGGCACCACCAGCCACTTCAACGGCACCACGGAACTGGACGCGGCGCTGTTCGACGTGATGGGCGCGGCGATCATGGTGCTCTTCCTGGCCCAGGTCGTGCTCGCGGTGGTGCTGCTGCGCCGGCGCACACCGGACCGGGCCGGCGGGTACGCGGTGCGACTCGGCCTCGGTGTCTCGCTGCTCGGCATGCTCGTCGCGGTCCCGATGGTGGCGCAGCGGCCGGCCGGCGCCCCGGCCGGGATCACCGGCGCGCACAGCGTCGGCGTGCCGGACGGCGGGCCGGGGCTGCCGCTGGTCGGCTGGAGCACCACCGGCGGTGACCTGCGCGTCGGTCACTTCGTCGGGCTGCACGCGTTGCAGGCGTTGCCGCTGCTGGCGATCCTGCTGGACCGGTTCCTCGGCACCGGGCTGGACGAGGTGACCCGGGCCCGGCTGGTGCTGGTCGGCGGCGCCGCGTACGCCGGGTTGACGCTGCTGCTCACCTGGCAGGCGCTGCGCGGGCAGCCGCTGTCCCGCCCGGACGGGCTCACCCTGGCGACGGCGGCGGCGTTGGCGCTCGCCACCGTGACCGCCGCCGGTCTCGTGGTGACCCGCCGCACCCGCCGCCCGGCGATGGCGCTGGCCGGATGAGCGGCGCGCTGTTCGGCCTGACGTTCGCCCTCGCCGCCCCGTTCTGGGCGCTGATGATCCTGGCTCCGCGCTGGTCGTGGACCACCCGGATCGTCCGCTCCCCGCTCGACGTGGCGCCGGTCCTGCTGGTGTACGCGCTGCTGGTGCTGCCGGCGCTCGGCACCGTGCTGCCGGTGGTCACCGCGCCCACGCTGGACGGCCTGCGCGACCTGCTCGGCACCGCCGACGGCGCGGCGGCGGCCTGGGCCCACATGATCGGGTTCGACCTGTTCGTCGGGCGCTGGATCTTCTCCGACGCCCGGGAAAGGGGCGTTCCGGCCCTGCTCACCGCCCCGGTGCTGGTACTCACCATCCTGCTCGGCCCGCTCGGCCTGGCCGTCCACCTGGCACTGCGGTCCCGATGGCGGCCGGCGGTCGCGACGTCGGCCGCCGGCGGCGGGACCGGCGCGGTGGCCCCTGCCGCGCCGGTTGCCTAGGCTGGCGGCCGTGGGCTGGGTGGGTCGGCTGTTCGACGCGCGGGACACGCTCGCGCGGATGCTGCTGCTGGACCTCAGCGGCGTCGGCTACCTGGTCGTCGGGGCGCACGGCCGGCCCGACCCGACGCCGACGCAGTGGCTGCTCGCGCTCGCCGCGTTCGCGGTGGCGCTGCTCTGCCACCGCCGCCCGAAGCTGAACCTGCTGCTCCAGTCGGCCCTGCTGGTGGCGGCGTTCCGGCTGGTCGACGATGTGACGATCAACCAGGTCGGCGCGAGCTGGGCGCTGCTGGAGCTGACCATGCGGGCCCCTCGGCCCCGCACGTTCTGGCTGGCCGCCGCCCTGCTCGCCGCCGTCGACCTGACCGACCTGGTCGGCGATCCGATCCGGCGGGTGATCACCGGCGTGTTCGGGCTGGCCGTCACCGTCGGTCTGCCGCTGCTGCTCGGGCTGGTCGTGCGGACCACCCGGGAGCTGGGCCGGCAGGCCGAGGAGCGGGCCGCGGCCGAGCAGCGCCGGCGCGAGTCGGAGAGCCGGGCCGCCCGCGCCGACGAGCGCGGCGCCATCGCCCGCGAACTGCACGACGTGCTCGCCCACCACGTCGCGTCGATGGTGCTGCGGGTGGGGGTGGCCCGACACGTGCTGCCGGACCTCGACCCCCGGGTGGGTGAGGTCTTCGACGACGTGCACACCACCGGCACGGCGGCGCTGACCGACCTGCGCCGGCTGGTGGCGGTGCTGCGCGACCCGGACGGCGTCCGCGGCGACGCGGCGCTGACGGTCATCGAACCGGCGGCGCTGCCGGCGGCGCTCGACGCGGCGGTGGACCGGGCCCGGCAGGCCGGCGTCGTGGTGGAGGCCGACGTGGACGCGGTCGTCGGCACGCTGGACGCGGTCCGCGGCCAGGCGGTGCTACGGCTGACCCAGGAGGCGTTGACGAACGTGGCGAAGCACGCGGGGGCGGCGGCCCGGGCCCGGTTGACCGTGTCGATGGTGGACGGCGCCGTGCACTGGGCGGTGTCCGACGACGGGCACGGCGCCGCGCCGGCCGGCGTGCCGTCCGGCGGCGGCCACGGACTGGTCGGGATGCGGGAACGGGTGGAGGTGCTCGGCGGGCGGCTGGAGGCCGGGCCGACCGGGGCCGGCTGGCGGGTGCGCACCGTGCTGCCGCCGGCCGGGCCGGAGCGGCCCACCGCCGGGGCGCCGCTGCCCCGGTCGGCCGCGCCGGAGTCGGCGTGATCCGGGTGCTGCTGGTCGACGACCAGCACCTCATCCGCGCCGGGTTGCGCATGCTCTGCGACGCCCAGCCCGACCTGGAGGTCGTCGGCGAGGCCGACAACGGCCGCGACGCGGTGACCCTGGCCGCCCGACTGCGCCCGGACGTGGTGGTGATGGACCTGCGGATGCCCGGCGTCGACGGGATCAGCGCGACCAGCCGGATCCTCGCCGACCGGCCGGCCACCCGGATCATGGTGCTCACCACCTTCGGCGACGACGACCACCTCTACCCGGCGCTGACCGCGGGCGCCTGCGGCTTCCTGCTCAAGGACGCGCCACCGGCCGACCTGCTCGACGGCGTGCGCCGGGCCGCCGCCGGGGACAGCCCGTTCAGCCCGGAGGTGCTGCGCCGACTGGTCCAGCGGGCGGTGCACGCCCGGACCGACGCGCCGCGGCGCGCGGCCGAGCTGACCGCCCGCGAGCGGGACGTGCTGGCGCTGGTGGCGGAGGGGCTGTCCAACACCGAGATCGCCGAACGCCTGCACATCGGCGTGACCACGGTGAAGACCCACATCACCAGCCTGATGACCAAGACCGCGAGCCCCAACCGGGTGCGCCTGGCGTTGTGGGCGCGCGGCGGCTGAGCCTCACTCCTCAATCGCGGCGCCCACCGCGCGCAGGTGCGCCCGGAACGTCAGCGTCGGGTCCGCCGCCCGGGCGGCCAGGTAGTCGCCGAACCGGAGTTGCGCGCGCAGCGACTTGCCGGCGGCGATCCGGTCGGCCTGCCGGCGCTCGGCGCCCCGGATGGACCCGGCCAGGTCGGCCAGCTCGCCGGCCCGCTCGGCGGGCACGAACAGCACGCCGTCGTCGTCGGCCAGCACCACGTCGCCCGCGTCGACGGTCCACTCGCCGACCCGCGCCGAGTCCAACGCCCCGGCCGGCACCGGGTCCAGCTCCAGCGGACCGGTCGGGGTGACGCCGGCGCTGAACACCGGCAGCCCGACCGCCGCCAGGTCGAGGGTGTCCCGGTGCGCGCCCCACACCACCAGACCGGCCAGCCCGGCCGCCCGCGCCTCCCGCACGACGAGGTCGCCGACGCAGGCCCGGTCGGTGCGCCCGCCGTCGTCGACCACCAGCACGTCGCCCGGCGACGCCCGGTCGATCGCCTCCAGGAAGACGTCGACGCTGCCGGCGTGCCGGGCCGGCCGGACCCGACCGGTGAGCCGCCGCCCGGCCAGCACCGGGCGCACGGCGGCCGGGGCGCACCGGACCGGCACGCCGGCCCGCAGGCAGGCGTCGGCCACGTGGGCGGTGGTCAGCGCGGCGAACCGCGCGGCCGGGGCACGGTGATCGGTGTCCATGGACCGACGCTAACCGGACGCACCGGCCGGGGCAGGTGCCAGTCCGCGCACGGTGGCTCGATGAGCGGTCGCGCGTCAGCCGGACGCGACAGACCGGACCGGCCGCCGGCCACCTGCCCGCCGCCGCGCCGGCCGTCGCATCCGGGCTCGGACCGGCGGACGGACCGCCGCCTCACCGGCGCCGGCGCACCGGCGGACGGCGCGGTTCGCCTCGTCCGGCGGGCAGCCGGTGGCACGGAGCAGCTCGCTGTCCGCCGTGCGCAGGTCGCTGATCATCGCCTCGCCGAAGGCGCGCACGCCCTGCCCCCACGCCCGGCCGGCCAACTCGGCGCCCTCCGTGGCCAACCTGCGGGCGCCGGTCAGGTCGGCGCCGATCCGGCATGCCCGGTGCAGCTCCCGGACCGCGTCGCCGAGACGCGCCGTGGCCTCGGGCAGCGCGGGCGGGATCGGCTCGTCGTACTGCAGCGCGGTGGCGGAGCGGCGGGCCACCGACCGGGCGTAGAGAATGAGACGCTCCAGGTGCTGGACGGCCTCGGCGAAGCGGTGGTACTCGGCCCGGCGGTGCCAGCGGACCGGCGCGATGGTGACGACCTCCTCGGCCCCGCTCAGTGCCTCGTTGAGCCGCCCGACGTCGGGCTCCAGCCCGCGCAGGTCCTCCAGGGCGCGTTGCGCGGCGTCGGCGTCGCGTCGGGCCAGGGCTCGCGCGGTGGCGTCGAGTTGGGCGGTGAGCCAGGTGACCACCGGAGCGGCCGCACGGTCCAGCACCCGCATCGGGTTGACCGGCAGCAGCAGCGCCACCACGAACAGGCCGACCAGGCCGCCGACCAGCGCGTCGAAGATCCGGGGCAGCTCCAGTCCGGGCTGGACCGGGGCGAGCGTGGCGATCAGCACCGCCGTACCGCCGGCCTGGCCGACCAGCGCGCCGCCGCGCCCGGCCACCACCAATGCGGTGGCGATGGCCAGGCCGACCACCAGGCCGGTCTGCCAGGCGCCGGAGCCGAGCAGGTCACGCAGCAGGTCACCGACGACGATGCCGAGGCCGACACCGACCAGCAGTTCCAGCGTGCGCCGGGCGCGTTGACCGATCGCGGTGGCGATGGTGCCGACCGCGGCGGCCGGCGCGAAGACGTGCGCGCCCGGACCGAGCAGCCACTGGGCGAGCATCGCCGCGAGCGCGGCGGCCAGCCCGGCCTGCGCGGCGATCATCAGGGTGACCTCGAGCTGGCGTGCCCGGAGTCGACCGGCCGCCCCGCTCCTGCTGCGGGCCGCCGAGAACGCCTGCCGGCCCTGCACGGCGGCCCGGTCCAGCGGTGAGCGCACGGTGTCGGCGCGGCGCTCGGGCATGGCGGCGGTTACCCGTCGCCGACCCGGCGAATCATCCCGGCCGACCCCGGCGGCGCCGGGTCAGCGGGCGGCCAGCGTCGCCACCCCCTCGCCGGTGAGGTCGGCCAGCGCCGCGCGGCGGCCGGTCAGCGCGAGCAGCAGCGCCGCGCCCGGGCCGCGCACCACCGGCCCGTCCCCGGCCGACCAGCCCAGGTCGGTGGCCTCGAAACGCAGCCCGGCGACGCGTCGACGGTCGACGAACCCGACCGCCCGGCCGCCGGTGAGGAAGTCCAGCGAGATGCGCAGCCGGTCCGGGTCCAGGTCGGCGGGGAGGCCGAGCGGACGACGGATGTCCTGCCCGTGCACCTGCAGGTCGGTGAGCTGGCCGGGCCAGCCGACCACGGGCGGGCGGAAGCGGTGCTCGGCGTGCTCGCGCAGCGCGGCGGCCAGCTCGCCCGGTGGCCGCCGGGCGACCCGCCGGGCCAGCCGCGCGTTCGCCACGTGCGGCCGGAAACCGGCGCCCACCAGCAGCGGCAACAGCCGCCACGGCGGTTCGACAAGCGGCGAGACCAGGTGCCCGGCGACCTCGCGCACGGTCCACGCGCCGCAGAGGCTCGGCGTGTCCAGTTGGGCCGGGGTGAGCGAGTCGATCAGGTCGGCCGTGCGGCGGCGCTCGGCGGCGATCATCGGCAGCAGGTGGGCGTCCACCGCACCATTGTGGCCGGGCCGGGCCGTCCGGGTCAGCCCCGGAACGTGCGCTCCAGCAGATCGAACAGCGCCACCCAGTGCCGCTCGGTGGCCCGCTCGTCGTACATCGGGGTGTCCGCCTGGGTGTAGCCGTGGTGGGCGCCCGGATAGACCTCCGAGCGGTAGGTGACGCCGGCCGCGTCCAGCGCCTTCTCCAGCTCGGCGATCTGCTCGGCGGTCATCGACGCGTCCTGGTCGGCGTGGCCGAAGTAGAGCTCGCCGGTCACCGCGCCGACACCGAGGTGCGGGCTGTCGGGCGCGTCGGTGACCACCCGCCCGGCGTGGAAGGCCGCCACCGCGGCGATCCGGTCCGGGTGGGCCTCGATCGCCCGCAGCGCGTTCGTGCCGCCCATGCAGTAGCCGGTGATCGCGGCCGGTCCGGGCGCGACGTCCGGCTGGGCGGCGAGGAAGTCCAGGTAGGCAGCGGCGTCGCGGGCCACCGTGTCCGGCGTCAGCGCGGCGATCATGGGCCCGACCTGCGCGAACAGCTCGGCGCGCCGGCTGTCGTCGGCCAGGGCCGACATGTCGACCGGCCGGGTGCGGCCGGCGCGGTGGAAGAGGTTGGGCGCCAGCACGACGTATCCGCGGCCGGCGATCGTCTCGGCCATCTCGGCGATCCGTGGCCGCAGCCCGAACGCGTCCATGAAGAGCAGGACCCCCGGGAACGGCCCGCCGGATTCGGGCCGGGCCAGGTAGGCGTCGGCCGTTCCGTCGGGGGTGGGCACGTCCACGTTCGTCGACTGCACTGGCCGGACCTCCTCGTTGCGGGTTCCGCGTCGCACGCTACCCGCGGCCGTGTCGCCCGGCACGTCGGGTGCGCCGGGACTGGCCCACGGCGCACCCGACGGGCCGGGTCCGTCAGCAGCCCGGGTAACCGACGCCTCGACGGGTGACCGCGCGTCCGCAGCAGACCGGGCGTACGGCGTAGCGCGTGCCCTGCCGATCCACGGTCTTTCCTCCCGGACCCGGGTGGGGCATCCTGGATCGATGGGAGAGGTGCGACCGCTGCCCGAGTTCGGTGACCTGTTCGGTGACCTACGCGGCGAGGACCGCACGCTGCGGGTCAGCTACCATCCCGACCGCGGCGCCGTGGTCCTCTCGCTCTGGACGGGCCCCCGGTGTCGTGGCTCGTTCCGCCTGGCCGCGACGGACCTCGACCGGTTCCTGGCCCTGCTCACCGTCGTGCGGAACGACGCCGACCGGGATTCCACCGGCGCGGCGGTCGTGGTGGACGCGCCGACGGACCCGGCCGTCGAACGGACCGGGCAGATCGCTCTGGAACGGACCGGGCAGATCGACGCCACCGCGCACCGAGTGACGTGGCCGGTGCCCCGGGTCGCCTGAGCCACCGTCCCGGGCCGCCGACCGACACCTCGGCCCGACACCGCCCGGCAGCCGTTTGCGGCGGCCGAGCGCGGGAATCCCGCTCTCCCGGCAGAGGGAGGCGGCGAGATGGACCAGGACCAGTTCGTCGGCGCGGTGGCCAGGCGCTGCGGCGCGTCGGCGGAGCAGGCCACCGCGGTCACCCGGGCCACGCTGACCACGCTGGCCGAGCGGATCGACGGCGGCGAGGCCCGCGACCTGGCCGACCGGCTCCCGGAGGCGCTGCGGGCGTACGCGTTCGGCCCGGCCGAGGCGGCCGAGACGTTCGGGCTCGACGAGTTCGTGTCGCGGGTCGGCGGGCGCGCGGACGTCGACGCCGAGGCGGCCCGCGACGGGGTGGTCGCGGTCTTCGACGTGCTGCGCGACGCCGTCGACCCGGCCGCGTACGCGCAGGCCGTGGCCCAGCTCCCGGCCGAGTACGGCGACGTGGTCGACCAGAGCGCGCCGTTTGTGCGGCGCCCGGCGTGAGGGCGTGGCGATGAGCGAGGACGCGCTGCGCCGCCCACCGGAGGCCGACGCGCAGGAGCAGCGGCAGGACGTGACAGTCGTCGGCCCGCCCGATCCGGTGCCGGACGCGGTGCCCGAGGTGGCCGAGGCCGACCTCGCCGAGCAGGGCGTGCTGCGCCCGCCGAGCGGTCGTGCCGGCCTGGGCGAGTCGGTGCGCGACGACCTGGACCCGGCCGACGCGGTGGAGCAGAACCAGGAGATCCCACTGCCCGACGAGGACCCGCCGGGGTGACCGGTCAGCGGTCCGGGCTGTCCGCCGGGGCCATCAGCCGCAGCGCGTCGGGGTCCGGGCCGATGCGCACCGGTGTCTCTCCGTACGGCTCGCCGTCGACCTCGACGCGGGCCGGCCGGTCGGTCTCCAGCCAGAGCTGGCGGACGGCCAGGAACGGCTCGTCGCCGAGCGTGCGGCGGTGGCCGGCGGCGGCGTTGCGCGCCGTCTCGCGCGGCGGCCCGCGCCGGCTGGCCCCACCCACCGGGTACGCGACCAGCAGCCGGTCGTCGGCGTCGGCGTCGGCGGTGATCGGCCGGGCGGCGGGGAAGCCGCCGTTGGCCACGTACACCTGGTGCGTGGTGAACACGTGGTCCCGCCCCTCGGCGCGGACGGTGACCCGAAGCGCGCGGTGCCGAGCGAGCAGCCCGAGCGCGGTCAGCGGGTAGGCCACTATCCGGGAAGCGCCCGCGACCCGCCACGGACGAGCTGGTCGAGGTGCGCGCCGAGCAGGTCGCGCAGCCGCTGCGGCGTCATCCCATCGGGGTGCAGCAGCGCGTGCAGGGTCAGGCCGTCGAGCAGGGCGTGCAGCCGGGCGGTCGCGCCGTCGTCGGCCGGCCGATCCCCGGTGAGCAGCGTGACGGCGAGTTCGGCGGCGCGGCGTACGCCGTCGTCGGCCTGGGTCATCCGCTCCCGGGCGGCGGGGTCGGCCTGGGCCCGGGCGGCGAGCAGCAGCCACACCTCCGCCTCCCGGACGCGCTGGCGGTCCAGCGGTAGCAGTTCCTCCAGCACGCCCTGGGCGACCTCGCGGGCGGTTCCGGTGCGGTGCTCGGCGGTGAACCGCTCGGTCGCCTTGGCCATCACGTGGTCCATGGCGAAGACCAGCAGTTCGGTCTGGGTGGCGAAGTAGTGCCGCAGCGCGCTCGGCGACCAGCCGGCCTCGGCGGCGATGCTGCGCACCGTGGCAGCGCCGACGCCGTCGCGGTAGACCACCCGCCACATCGCCTCGGCCAGCTCCGCGCGACGGGCGTCATGGTCGACGATCTTGGGCACGGTCCCCTCCGGCGACTGGTGGACGGCGGTTGCTAGGGTTGTTGTCGCACAGCGTACTAAAACCTGGAGGCCGCATGCTCATCGGAGTCATCGTCGCGTGCGAGGTGGCGTTCTGGCTGTTCCTGGCCGCCGGGCTGGTCGCCCGGTATCCGCTGCGCCGGCCCCGCCTCGGCGCCGCGCTGCTGCTCGCCGTGCCCGCCGTCGACCTGGTCCTGCTGGCCGCCACGATCGTCGACCTGCGCGGCGGCGGCACCGCCACGTTCGCGCACGGGCTCGCCGCCGCGTACCTCGGCTTCTCGGTCGCGTTCGGGCACAGCATGGTGCGCTGGGCCGACGAACGGTTCGCGCACCGCTTCGCCGGCGGCCCGCCGCCGCGCCGCGCGCCCCGCTACGGGTGGGCCCGGGCCCGGCACGAGTGGCGCGAGTGGGGCAAGGGCATGATCGGCTGGGCGGTCGCCTGCGCGGTGCTGCTCGGCGGCGTCGCCCTGGTCGGCGACGCCGAACGCACCGAGGAGTTGTGGGCGTGGGCCGGCCGGCTCACCCTGGCCATGGCGGCCTGGCTGGTGTTCTGGCCGGTGGCCTACACCGTCTTCCCGAAACGCGCGCCGCGCGGCGCCTGAGGCTCACCCCTTGCGGCCGGTGGTCGCGATGCCCTCATGGGTAGGGTGGCGATCACGCTGCCGGCGAGGACGATCTCCCAATGCTGCTCGCCGGCGTAGCCGAACCGGTCGAGGATCACCGTGAGCCCGCGCCGGTCATTCGTGTCGGTCCACGGCGACGGCGACCAGCAGCAATCCGGCCAGCACGCCGAGCGCCGCCGCCGGAGGCAGCGCCACGCCGAGTGGCGCGAGCGCACCGACCGCCCCGGTGACCGCCAGCCGGGCCGGGCCGACCGGCTGCCCGGTGACCCGGCGGAACAGCAACCGTCCGGCGAGGTAGACCGCCGCGCCGCCGAACAGCGCCACGGTGGCCGACCGGCTCAGCCGCGCCGCCGGATCCGGGCCGGAGACGTGCGCCAGCACCTGCTCGACGCCGATCGCCAGATAGATGACGCCGGCGATCAACATCAGGTGGGTCTGGCTGTAGGCGTCCGCGGCGATCCGGTCCCGCCGGGCCGGCGCCGCCGCGCCGAGCGCGCGGGCCGCGGCGGGCGCGGTGCGGCGGAAGTAGAGCCACCACAGGCAGACCGTCGCCGTGAACCCGACCAGCGCCGCGCCCAGGACCGGCGGAGACGTCACCGCCGAGCCGGCGCCCACCCCGGCGGCGACCACCGACTCGCCCAGCGCGATGATCAGCACCAGGGTGTGCCGCTCGGCGAAGTGCGACGGGCTGCGCAGCGGCCAACTCCCCCGGCGGACGTAGGACAGGCGCTGCCCGACCACCTCCACCAGGAACGCCAGCACCCACAGCGCGGCGTGCCCGGCCCCGGTCAGCACCGCACCGAGCAGCAGCGCCACCCAGCCGACCGCGCTGACCAGCGCGAAGAAACGGATCCGGGCGCGCAGCGGCGCGTCGTCGCCGGCCGCCCGGTGGAACAGCGCCAGGTGCACCACGCGCAGCAGCACGTAGGCGAGCGCGACGAGCAACGGCCCGTCCAGCCCCGGACCGGGCGTCCAGGCCCGGGGCATGACCAGCGCGGCCACGAACAACGCCGCCATCGCGACCAGGAAGCCGCCGCGCACCACCCCCGCGTCGGCCCGCGTGTGGTTGCCCAACCAGGTGTACGACGACCAGGCGACCCAGAGCAGCACGAGCAGCAGCAGCCCGCGGCCCATGCCGGCCGGGGTGGGATCCGGCCCGACCAACGCCATGATCCGGGTGAGCGCGAAGACGAAGACCAGGTCGAAGAAGATCTCGAACGGCGTGACCCGGTGGTCCGCCGGCGCCGGCACGGGCGGGCGCGACCACCACGGGTGCCGTCCCACCCGGTCCTCTCCCACGCTCCGCCCCTCGCCGCCGCACCGCCCCCGGCCGACGGTAGGCGGCGCGGCCGGAACCGGTCGGACGATTCGGCCGCTCAGTCGGCTGGACGCCGCTCAGTCGGCGCCGTCCGCCGGCCAGGCCGCCCGGACCAACTCCGGCAACACCTCGCCCGCGCGACCACGCAGGTTGACCGCGCAGACCGCGTCCAGCGGCGTCCGGTCCGGGTTCACCTGCACCACAAGCGCGCCGAGGCGCGCCGCCACCAGCGGGATCTCGGCGGCCGGGTGGACCAGCGCGGAGGTGCCCACGGTGAGCAGCAGGTCGCAGCGGGACGCCGCCGCGACCGCGGCGTCCAGCGCCGCCGCCGGCAGCGCCTCGCCGAACCAGACCACGCCCGGCCGGACCGGGGCGGCGCACCGTGCGCAGGCCGGCGGGTCGAGCGGCCCGGCCGGCGGCCCGCCCGCGTCACCGGGCATCGGAGCGGGGTGGGCGCAGGCCGAGCAGCGGGGCGCGAACAGGCTGCCGTGCAGCCGCACCGGGTCGGGGACGCCGCCCCGCTCGTGCAGGTCGTCGACGTTCTGCGTGACGACGACGGTCTCCGGCAGCCGGGCCCGGACCGCGGCCACCGCCCGGTGCCCCGGGTTCGGCTCGGCCCGGCGCACCCCGTGCCGCCGGCTCTCGTACCAGCCCCAGACCAGGGCCGGGTCGGCGTGGAACGCGGCCGGGGTGGCGAGTCGGCCCGGGTCGTACCGTCGCCAGAGGCCGGTCTGCGCGTCCCGGAACGTCGGCACTCCGCTCTCGGCCGACATGCCGGCGCCGGTGAACACCACCGGCCGGCTCGCGGCGGCGAGCAACCGGGCCGCCCGCGCCAGGTCGTCGGCGCTCACCCGTCCACCGTCAGCCGGACGTCCACCCGGTCACCCAGCTCGATGCCCTCCGCCCGGCGCGCCGCGACCCGCAGCGGCACCAGGTAGCGCCCGTCCTTCGGCCACAGCGACGTGCGCCATCCGGTGCCGCCGATCCGGACGCCGACCGGGATCATGCCCCAGCCGGAGCTGACCGACGCCGCGGCGGCCGCCAGCGCGGCGCACTGCTCGTCGGGCACGGTCACGAAGTGGTGCGGCGCCGGCCCCCGCCAGAACCAGACCTCGCCGCTGAACGCCAGCTCCATCCGGTCAGGATAGGCACGCCGGCCGACACTCCCGGAGCAGGCGCAAGGCCGCCCACGACACCCAGCCGAACAGCGGCGCGACGGCGACCCGCTCCATGCCGCCCACCCCGATGCCCACGTCGACCCGGGCCAGGAACAGCGCGGCGCCCGCCAGCCCGACCGCGCCGAGGTGCAGGCCGGCGCCTGGCAGGTCGTCGAGCGCGGCCGGGTGGGCGGCCCGCGCCCCGAGGAGCAGACCACAGTTGCCCAGCACGAAGATCAGCACCGCGCCGAGCACGTGCCGATTCTCGTCCACGTCCGCCGGATAGACGCCGGCCAGCACGTACCCGCCTGCCGCGGCGAGCGCGCACGCCCGGGCCACGGTCGCGGCGCGGCCCCGGCCGAACGCGGTCCGGCCGACCAGGACGCCGGCCGCGAGCAGCAGCCCGACGGCGACGAGGGCGACGTTCATCGCCGGGTGCCACGGCGAGCACACGAGCCGTGGCCGGGTGGTGTCCCACACGCCGCACCCGACGTTGCCCAGGTCGCTGATGTTGTGGTGAGTCCAGTCGAAACGCGGTTCCCGCCAGGCCAGCCCGACCACGAGATTGGCGGTCAGGAACAGCGCGGTGGCGAGCAGCCAGCAGCTCGCGGTGAGCCGGTCACGAGTCATCCGTCGAGTCGACCGCGTCGCCCCGGCCGCGCGCACGGGGCGTGGCGGGCCGGTCCGGGGTAGGGCCAGACCCACCCCGCGACCGGGGTCTGGACGGCTGGGCCGGCCACCCGCCCGCTGGCTAGCGTCAGGCCATGACTCAGCCGTCGCACCTGGCCGGGGCGTTGCGCCGCCGCCACTACCCGCTCTCCGCCTGGCCCTGGCGGGCCCTGGCGTACGCCGCGACCACCCTGCCGGTCGCCGGTGTCCTGGCGGTCGCCTGGTCGGTGGTCGTCGCGCCGCTGCTGCTGGTGGTGAGCGCGCTGCGCCGGGACCGGCCGGTCGACGTGCCGGTGCTGGCCGTGCTCGCCGTGCTGGCGCTGATCGCGCTGGCCGTCGCGCCGCTGGCGAGCGCACCGGTGGCGGCGGTCGAGCGGTGGCGGCTCGGCCTGGTCGACTCCCGGCCGCTGCCCGGCCCGCTCCGGCGCGGCCCGATCGCCCGCCTCACCGGCGCGGCCGCCTGGCGGGAGGTCGCGTACACCGCCTGGCTGTCCACCGTGGTGCCGCTGGCCTACGGGACGTTCGGCCTGCTGGTGCTGCTCGACGTCGCGCTCGTCGCCGGTCCGTGGCTGACCGGCGGCGGGGAGCGGATCGTGCTGGTCTGGGACACCGTCGAGTCCCCGGCCGGAGCGGTCCCGTACGCCGTCGCCGGCGTGCTCGCCGCCCCGGCGCTGCTCTACCTGGCCGGTCTGCTGGTCGCCGGTCAGGCGGCGGTGGCCCGGTGGCTGCTCGACGGCGCGCCCGACGCCGGCGCGCTACGGGAGGTGGCCCGGTCCCGGGCCCGCCTGGTGGGCGCCTACGAGGCGGAACGCCGCCGCATCGAGCGGGACGTGCACGACGGGGCGCAGCCGCGCCTGACCAGCCTCACCCTCCAGCTCGGGCTGGCCCGCCTCGACGTGCCGGACGACTCCCCCGCCGCCCGGCCGCTCGACGCGGCGCACGAGCAGGCCAAGGAGCTGATGGTGACGCTGCGCGGCATCGTTCAGGGCATCCGCCCCCGGCAACTCACCGAGTTGGGGCTGGCCGGCGCGGTCGGTGACCTGGCCGCCCGGTCGGTGGTCCCGGTCACCGTGCGGGCCGACCTGTCCCACCCCGCGCCGGAGCTGGTCGAGACCACCGCCTGGTACGTGGTCTCTGAGGCGCTGGGCAACGTGGCCCGGCATGCCGACGCGACCCGGGCCGAGGTGCGGTTGACCCGCGCCGACCGCCGGCTGGTGGTGGAGGTCGAGGACGACGGCGGGGGCGGCGCCGACCCGGGCCGGGGCACCGGCCTGACCGGGCTCGCCGACCGGGTGGCCGCGGCGGACGGCAGGTTGCTGCTGGCCAGCCCGCCCGGCGGGCCTACAGTCGTGCGGGTGGAGCTGCCGTGCCGTCCGTGACCCGGGTCGTCCTCGCCGAGGACGAGGTCCTCCTCCGCGAGGGACTGGTGGGCCTGCTGACCCGCTTCGGCTTCGCGGTGGCCGCCGCCGTCGGCTCCGCCCCGGAGTTGCTGGACGCGGTCCGTACCCACCGACCGGACCTGGTGGTGACCGACATCCGGATGCCGCCGGAGCACCGCGACGACGGCCTGCGCGCGGCGGTGACGCTGCGCGCGGAGCGCCCGGACCTGGCCGTGGTGGTGCTGAGCCAGCACGTGCAGAGCGGGTACGCGGCGGCGCTGCTGGACAGCGGCGACGGCCGGCGGGTCGGCTACCTGCTCAAGGACCGGGTGGCCGACGTCGCCGAGTTCGCCGACACGCTGCGCCGGGTGGCGGCCGGCGGCACGGCCGTCGACCCGGACGTGGTGCGGCACCTGCTGCGCCGCCCACGCGACCCGCTCGACGCGCTCTCCCGGCGGGAGCGGGAGGTGCTGGGCCTGGTCGCCGAGGGCCACTCCAACGGGGCGATCGCGGCCCGGTTGCACGTCACCGAGGCGGCGGTCGGCAAGCACGTCGGCAACATCCTGGCCAAGCTGGACCTGCCGCCGGACGACGACACCAACCGTCGGGTGCTGGCCGTGCTCGCCTACCTGCGTGGCGGCGGCTGACAACACCCCGTCGGGGCGTGAGGATGGGCCCATGGACCCATCGCGGGACGCCGTCGATCCCCCGCCCGAGCCGGATCACCGCTACCTGCTCGACAACGCGCGGACGGAGGCGGGCGAGCGGTTCACCTGGCTGGCCGCGCTGTTCGACGGTGTCACCCGGAGCCACGTCGACCGGCTCGGGTTACGGGCGGGCTGGCGCTGCTGGGAGGTCGGCGCCGGCGGCCCCGGCGTGCCCGAGGCCCTCGCCGCGGCCGTCGGCCCGGCCGGTCACGTGCTCGCCACCGACATCGACCCGTCCTGGTTGGACCCGCGCGGCGGGTACGAGGTGCGCGAGCACGCCGTCGTCCGGGACCCGCCGCCGCAGCCCGGCACGTTCGACCTGGTGCACGCGCGGCTGGTGCTCGTGCACGTGCCCGACCGGGCCCGCGCGCTGGCCACCATGGTGGCGGCGCTGCGGCCCGGCGGTTGGCTGCTGGTGGAGGACGCCGACACCGAGCTGCAGCCGCTGGCCTGCCTGGACGAGGTCGGCCCGGCGCAGCAGCGGGCCAACACGCTGCGGCGCGCCGTCCGGGAGCTGATGACCCGCCGGGGCGCCGACATGCGCTTCGGCCGGACGCTGCCGGGGGCGTTGCGGGCGGCCGGCCTGGTCGACGTCGCGGCGTCCGGCTGGTTCCCGGTCGGCGGGCTTGCCTGCGACCGGCTGGAGGCCGCGACGGTGCGGATGGTCCGTGCCGACCTGCTCGCCGCCGGCCTGACCGGTGACGCCGAGATCGACGCGCACCTGGCCGCGGTCGACGCCGGCGACCTCGACCTCACGCTCGCGCCGCTGGTCTCGGCGTGGGGCCGCCGCCCCGCCTGACCCGCCGCCGCCCCGACCCGCCGGGCCCGGACGGCGCGACGAGCCCGGGACGGCTCACAGGCTCATCGGCGCCGGGTCGACGGCCAGCGCCCGCAACCGCTCGCCCGGCTCGGGCACCAGCCGCCGGGCGGCCAGGTCGAGCAGGCCGCCGACCCCGGTCACCGCGGCGACCGGGGTCCCGTCCGGGCGGGTGAAGTCCTGCACGATGCCGAACGTCCTGCCCTCGCCCCAGCGGAACTCGCAGGTGACGTCGACCTCGTCGCCGCCGCGCAGCTCCCGCAGGTAGCGCACGGTCACCTCCAGGGCGACGGGTCCGACGCCCGCGGCGAGCAACCGGTCCTGGGCGATCCCGGCGGCGCGCAGGCACTCCCAGCGGGCGTGCTCGGCGTATTGAAGGTAGACCGCCTGGTTGAGGTGTCCCTGGGTGTCCAGCTCGTAGCCGCGCACGGTGACCCGCACCCGGAATGGATCTGCCATGCCCGCAGACTAGCCAGCCTCCCCCGGCGCGCGGGTCTCGGCCAGCGCGCCGTCGGCCAGCCGCAGCCACCGGTCCACGCCGATCGCGGCCAGGAACCGCGGGTCGTGGCTGACCACGATCATCGCCCCCCGGTAGCCGCCGAGCGCGCTCTCCAACTGCGCGACGCTGTCCAGGTCGAGGTTGTTGGTGGGCTCGTCGAGCAGCAGCAACTGCGGCGCCGGCGAGGCGTTCAGCACGCAGGCCAGGGTGGCCCGCAGCAGTTCACCGCCGGAGAGCACCCGCACCGGCAGGTGCGCCCGGTCGCCGCGGAACAGGAACCGGGCCAGCAGGTTCATCCGCTCGGCGTCGGCGAGCCCGGGCGCGAACGCGGCGAGGTTCTCGGCGACCGTACGCGCCGGGTCGAGCAGGTCCAGCCGTTGTGACAGGTACGCCACCCGGCCCTCGACCCGGGTGGCGGTGCCGGCGACCGGCGCCTGGTCGCCGCTGACCAGGCGCAGCAGCGTGGACTTGCCGGCGCCGTTGCCACCGGTGAGCGCGATCCGTCCCGGCCCCCGGACGGTCAGGTCGACGCCGTCGCCGGCGAACACCGACCGGCCGTCGTACCCGGCGCGCAGCCTCTCGCCGTGGAAGACGGTCCGGCCGGCCGGCACGGCGGTGTCGGGCAGGTCGATCACGATCCGGTCGTCCTGGCGGGCGGCCCGGCTGGCCTGGTCCAGCCGGGTCTGCGCGTCGCCGACGCGCGCGGCGTGCGTCTCGGCGGCCCGACCGGCCGAGACCTGGGCGTCGCGCTTGAGGCCACCGGCGACGATCCGGGCCAGCCCGGCGTCGGGCAGGTTCCGCGCGGCGGTGGAGGCGCGACGGGCGGCGCGTTCCCGGGCCTGCTGCAGCTCCCGTCGCTGTCGCTTGAGGTCCTGCTCGGCGGTGCGGACCTGCCGTTCGGCGACCTCGCGCTCGGCGCGCACCGTCTCCTCGTAGGCGGTGAAGGCGCCGCCGTACCAGCGGATCTCGTCGTCCTCCAGGGAGGCGATGCGGTCCATCTCGTCGAGCAGCGCCCGGTCGTGGCTGACCACCAGCAGGCAGCCGGTCCACCCACGCAGCACCGCGGTGAGCCGCTCCCGGGCCGCCTCGTCGAGGTTGTTGGTCGGCTCGTCGAGCAGCAGCACGTCCGGGCGGCGCAACAGTTGCGCGGCCAGGCCGAGGGAGATCACCTGGCCGCCGCTGAGCGTGCCGAGGCGACGGTCGAGTGCCAGCTCGCCCAGGCCCAGCCGGTCCAACTCGGCCCGGGTGCGCTCCTCCACGTCCCAGTCGTCGCCGACGGCGGTGAAGTGCTCCTCGCGGGCGTCGCCGGCCTCGATGGCGTGCAGCGCGGCGACGGCCCGGTCGACGCCGAGCACCTGCGCGACGGTCTGGTCGACGGCGAACGGCAGGTGCTGGGGCAGGTAGCCGAGGACACCGTGGACGGTGACCGTGCCGGCGGTCGGGCGCAGCTCGCCGGCGATCAGCCGCAGCAGCGTGGTCTTGCCGGCGCCGTTGAGGGCCACCAGGCCGGTCCGGCCGCCGGGCACGGAGAAGGACAGGTCGGTGAAGACCGGAGAGTCGTCCGGCCAGGAGAAGGTGAGCGCGGAGCTGACGACGTAGGCGTCGGACATGATCGACCTCGGGAAGGAAGCGCCGGAGCGCGACGGGGCGCCCGGCGGTGGCAGGGGGACGACGAAGGGGGCCGCGGCGACGTCGCGGGGTGCGCGCGTCGGCGGCCGTCCGGGGCTCTCACCCGGAGATGTCGTCGTCACCTGCCATGATCACTCCGATGTTCGGGGTCCGTTTCCACCCTAGCTCACCGCTGGCACATCGGCGTGCGGCACGGCTGGGTGCGCCACCGGCTCTGGGCGTCAGGCCGGCCAGGCGTGGCCGATCCCGTCGAGCAGCAGGAGCACCCCGTCGGTGGCCGCCTCCCGGTCGCGGGCGATCCGCACGTACTCCGGCGAGGTGGACCACCGCTCGAAGTCCTCCCGGCTGTCGAAGGACAGCAGGACCACCTTGTCGTGCGGCCACTCGCCGGACACCACCCGGGGGGCGGTGTCGGCGGCGAGCAGCCGGCCGCCGTGCCGGGCCAGCACCGGCAGGAAGGCGGCGACGTACCTGTCGTAGCGCGCCCGGTCGTGGACGGTGAGCTGCGCGAGGGCGTAGACGGTCACCGCGCCAGGCTAGCCTCTACCCATGATCTTCATCACCGCCAAGTTCCGCGTCCGGCCGGCCGACGCCGACCACTGGCCCGAGATCGCCGCCGACTTCACCGCCGCCACCCGCGCCGAGCCCGGCTGCCTGTGGTTCGACTGGTCCCGCAGCCTCGACGACCCGACCGAGTACGTGCTGGTCGAGGCGTTCCGCGACGACCAGGCGGGCGCGGCGCACGTGCAGTCGGCGCACTTCCGCGAGGCGCGGCGCACGCTGCCGCCGCACCTCGCGGAGACGCCGCGGATCGTCAACGCCACCGTGCCGCAGGACGACTGGTCGCTCCTGGGTGAGCTGGCCGTGCCCGGCGACGCCTGACGCCGGTCACGGGATACTCAGGCCGTAGGCGGCGAGGATCTCCAGGATCGGCTGGTAGTAGCTGGTGCCACCGCTGGCGCAGTTGCCGCTGCCGCCGGAGAGGATGCCGAGGACGGTGCCGGTCGCGGCCACGTAGAGTGGGCCGCCGCTGTCCCCCGGCTCGGCGCAGATGTTGGTGCGGATCAGCCCGGTGACGCTGCCCTCGGCGTAGTTGACGGTCTGGTTCAGGCCGGTGACCAGGCCGCACCGCACGCCGGTGGTGGCGCCGCTGCGGCAGACCGCCTGCCCGACGTACGCGCTGCCCGCCCCGGAGATGGTCACCTGGCCGGGGTACGTGTAGACGGCGCTGGGGTGGGCGACCCTGCCGGTGTAGCGGACCACCCCGTAGTCGTTGCCGGGGAAGCTGCTGCCGGTACGGGAGCCCAGCACGCTGGTGCGCGCGCTGTCGGAATACCAGGTGGCACCGAGGTTCGTGCAGTGTCCGGCGGTGACGAAGTACCAGGTGCTGCCGCTGCGCGCGTTCGCGCCGAGCGAGCAGCGCCCACCGCCGGTGTAGACCGCCTGGCCGCCGGCGATCAGTGTGCGCAGCCGGCCGGGCTGGTGCCGCAGCACCGCCCCGGACCGGTCGGCGGCCCGGCGCACCGCGGCCAGTTCGGCTCCGCGTACGGTCTCGTCGACGGTGACGGTCAGGCGGCCGGTGGCCGGGTCGTGGCCCCAGGCGGTACCGGCGGTGCGCACCTCGGCGAGCGACGCGGGCGTGGCGGGCCGGGCCGCGCCGGCCCGGGCCGCGGCCGGGGTGACGGCGAGCAGCGCGGCGAGCGCGAGGAAGACGAGCGACGGTCGGCGCATCAGGACCCCTCCATCGTCAATAATCGATATGTTGCCAGCATCGCCCGACGCCGCCCCGCGGTTCAAGCTCCGGCGGCGGTCCGGTGGTGGACAGCGCGCCGCCCCGGCGGGGCCGGGTGCCGAAACTTTCGGGGCCGGCGCACCCGGGCCACCCTGGCGCGTCCACCGCCTGCGGCCGGCGCATTCCCGCCCTGGGGCCTCGTCGACGGCGGGGGAATCGAGACATCGAGAGCGTTGAGTTTTCGGAATTCTTCCGGTAGGCTCTCCGGACAGATTCGCTTCGATCACTCCACGGTGACGGGGAGCCACTCCCCACCCGCGCGGCCTCCGGGCGGCCGCGTCCGAGCCGACACCGTGGCGGGCGGTGGTCGAGGTGGACCTTCCCATTGGTCAGGCTAGGAGAGGCTTCAGATGGACAAGGTGTTCGCCCGCACCAGCCACAGCGCGGCAGCCCGGCCGCGTGCCGCGGTGGTGTCGATGCTCGCCGGAGCCGCGGCGGTCGCGGCCACGGTCGCGGTCGCGACAAGCGCCAGTGCCGGCACCACGCTCGGCGCGTCGGCGGCGGAGCAGGGCCGCTACTTCGGCACCGCGGTGGCCGCGAACAAGCTGTCCGACGGCACGTACGTCGGCATCCTGAACCGCGAGTTCAACATGGTCACGCCCGAGAACGAGATGAAGTGGGACGCCACCGAGCCGTCCCAGAACCAGTTCAACTACAGCAGCTCCGACCGGATCGTCGCGCACGCGCAGGCCAACGGCATGCGGGTCCGTGGCCACGCGCTGGCCTGGCACTCGCAGCAGCCGGGCTGGGCGCAGAACATGTCCGGCACCGCGCTGCGCAACGCGATGGTCAACCACATCACCCAGGTCGCCACCCACTTCAAGGGCAAGATCTACTCCTGGGACGTGGTGAACGAGGCGTTCGACGACGGCAACGGCGGTCGCCGCGACTCGAACCTCCAGCGCACCGGCAACGACTGGATCGAGGTCGCGTTCCGCACCGCCCGCGCCGCCGACCCGGGCGCCAAGCTCTGCTACAACGACTACAACACCGACAACTGGACCTGGGCCAAGACGCAGGGCGTCTACAACATGGTCAAGGACTTCAAGGCCCGGGGTGTGCCGATCGACTGCGTCGGCTTCCAGTCGCACTTCAACAGCGGCTCGCCGTACCCGGGCAACTACCGCACCACGCTGCAGAACTTCGCCGACCTCGGCGTCGACGTGCAGATCACCGAGCTCGACATCGAGGGCTCCGGCAGCGCCCAGGCCACCACCTACGGCAACGTGGTGAAGGACTGCCTGGCCGTGGCGCGGTGCAACGGCATCACCGTCTGGGGCATCCGGGACAGCGACTCCTGGCGGGCCAGCGGTACGCCGCTGCTCTTCGACGGCAGTGGCAACAAGAAGGCGGCGTACACCTCGACGCTCAACGCGCTGAACGCCGGCGGCACCACGCCGCCGACCAGCACGCCGCCCACCAGTACGCCGCCCACCAGCACCCCGCCCACCAGCACCCCGCCGCCGGCGGGCGCCTGCACCGCGTCGCTCACCACCAACCAGTGGCAGGGCGGCTTCGTCACCAACGTCCGGGTCACCGCCGGCGGCAGCGCGCTCAACGGTTGGTCGGTGACGCTGACCGTGCCCGCCGGCTCGTCGGTGACCAACACGTGGAGCGCCCAGGCCAGCGGTTCCAGCGGCCAGGTGACGTTCCGCAACGTCGACTACAACCGCCAGGTCGGCGCCGGCGGCAGCACCGAGTTCGGCTTCCAGGGGACGGGCACCGCCCCCTCCGGCACGGTGAGCTGCACGGCAGGCTGACCACCCGTGGCCCGGCGCGGTGAGGTGCCGCGCCGGGCCACGGCTCAGTCCTCCACCTCGGGGCCGAGCAACCGGACCTCCTCGATGTCGGTGGCCGCCTGGAACTCGCGCAGCACCGCGTCGTCGATCTGGTTGGAGTTGCGCAGCCGGGTGACCGCCTGACGCTTGCGGTCCAGGATCTCCAACTGCACCCGGCGAACCAGTTCCCGCTCCCGCTCCGCCTCCTCGCCGCGCGGGCTGCGGACGTCGTCCAGGTGGTCCTGGTAGCCGGCGCGGAGCCGGTCCACGGTGTCCGGCGCGACGCCCAGGTCGGCGGCGACCGACGGCAGCGCCTCCAACGCCGCCTCGGTGGCCCGGATCCGCGCCCGGCGCACCTCGTCCTCGCGTTCCCGGTCGCCGGTCAGCCGGGCCCAGCTCACCACCGCGGGCAGGGTGGTGCCCTGCACCACCATGATCAGCACGATCACCACCACGGTGACGAAGATGATCAGATCGCGCTCGTGCACCCGCGTGCCGTCGTGCGTGGTCACCGGCACGGCCAGCGCCGCGGCGAGCGAGACCGCACCCCGGAACCCGGCCCAGCCCGCCGCGGTGCGCATCCGCGCGTCGAAGTGCGCCGAGCGCCGCGACTGCCGCCGGTCGACGCTCTGCAACGCGGACACCGACAGGTGCACCCAGCCCAGCCGGGTGGCCACCACGACCAGCGCGACCAGCACCGCGATGCCGAACGACGCGGCCGGCGAATGGCTGGTGATGCTGCGCAGCGAGCCCGGGACCTGCATGCCGAGCAACACGAACAGACTGCCGTTGATCATAAAGGTGGACAGGTCCCAGAACGCGTAGGCGGTGAGCCGGGAGCGGGCCCGGATCACCCGCGGACCCGCGTACGACAGCAGCAGGCCGGAGACGACCACCGCGAGCACCCCACTGGCGTGCGCCGCGTCGGCGAGCAGGAACGCGACGAACGGGGTCAGGATGCTCAGCCCACCCTCACGCATCGGATCGTCGAGGTGCCTGCGGATCAACACCACCAGACCGCCGACGAGCAGCCCGGCCACCACCCCGCCCAGCGACTTGCCGACGAACTGGCCGGTCAGCGAGAACGCGCCGGGCACCCGGCCGCCCGCGATCACGCCGGCCGCGACCGCGAACAGCACCAGCGCCGTACCGTCGTTGACCAGGCTCTCCGCGCGCAGCGTGGTGAGGATGCCGCGCGGCATCCGCTTGGCCAGGCCGGCGACCGCGGCGGCGTCGGTCGGTGCCAGGACCGCGCCGAGCACCCAGGCGGCGGCCGGCTCCACACCGAGGGCCTGCGCGACGTACGCGACCGCGACCATCGTGATGATCACCAGCGCGACGGCCAGCAGCACGATCACCGCCAGATTGGCGCGGATCTCGCGGAGGCTGATCACCAGACTCTCCCGGTAGAGGATCGCCGGCAGGAACAGCACCAGCACCACCTCGGGTTCGAGCACCACGTTCTCGAACGGCGGCAGCAGGCCCAGCAACGCGCCCATCGAGATGAGCAGCACCGGCGGCGCGACGCTGTACCGGCCCCCGACGGTGGTGCCGACGAGCACGGTGACGCAGAGCACCGTGATCAGCACGAGTGCGCCCACGCCGTACCCCCGTCACCGTCCGCCGGGTCCACCGTGCCGCACGGTGCGACCGGGTGGGGCGGAACGGCCTGATCTCTACTCGAAGCGGGACGGGTCGCCGACGCCCCGGCGCAGGATCTCCGGCACGTCGCCGGAGAGGTCGACCACGGTGGTGGGTTCCAGCCCGCAGTCCCCGGCGTCGACCACGGCGTCGACCAGGTGGTCGAGACGTTCCTTGATCTCCCAGCCCTGGGTCATCGGCTCCGGCTCGTCGGGCAGCAGCAGCGTGCTGGACAGCAGCGGCTCACCCAACTCGGCGAGCAGCGCCTGGGTGACGGTGTGCTTCGGCACGCGCGCGCCGACCACCCGCCGGCGCGGGTCCTGCAGCCGACGGGGCACCTCGGAGGTCGCCGGGAGCAGGAACGTGTAGCTGCCCGGGATCACGGCCTTGACCTGCCGGAAAACCGAGTTGCTGAGCTTGACGAACTGGCCGAGCTGGGCGAAGTCGGCGCACACCAGCGTGAACGGGTGCCGCTCGTCGAGCCGGCGGATGTCCCGGATCCGCTCCACGCCGGCCCGGTTGTCGAGCCGGCAGCCGAGGGCGTAGCACGAGTCGGTCGGGTAGACGATCACCCCGTCGGCGCGCAGCAGGTCCACCACCTGCCGGATCACCCGCGGTTGGGGATTGTCCGGATGCAGGTCGTAGTACCTCGCCACGCCGGTCAGCCTATGCCCGTTCCCGATCACCCGCAGGTTGGGCAGGCGTCGGTTCCGGAAACAGGTCAGGGCCGTTTCACCACAGGGGGGACCACCATGTCCGCATCCACCACCGACCGTGCCACCGACCGTCCCGCGGAGGTGACCGACCCACTGCTGTGGGACCTGTCCGCCGCGGTGGCGGACGCGCACCAGCCCGACGCGGAGCGGGCGTGCGCAAGCCCGAGTTGCGCCGGCGCCGCCTGGCCGTGGGCCGCCTGGGACACCGCCCAGGTCGGGCTGAGCGCCGCCCGCACACCGAGCACCGTCACCGCGCCGCCGCACACCGCAGCGTGGCACACCGGGGCGTGGCACACCGGGGCGTCGCACCCCGGGGTACGGCCCGCCGCCGACGGCGATGGTCCGGGCCCCACCCCGGCGCCGGTGACCGGCGAGGACCGTCTCGTCGCCACCGCCGCCTGATCCCGACCGCACACCGATCGCGGTCCGGCCGCGCCGCGACGCGTCACCTCCGGTCGCCGCGTTCACCCGCGGGCGATCCCACCCGATCCGAGCGGGCCGCATCGCACACCCACCGCGTTCCACCCACCGCCAGCACCGGTCGTGGGTGGAACGCCATGGGTGTCTCGCGGAGCGTTGACGCTTCGACCGCGAGTGGTGGCTGTGGGCGGTTCGGGGAGCGCGGGGGGAGGGGAAGGGCAGTCGCCGCGCGGCGCAGAGAGCGCTCTCTTTGGTAACGACACATTGACGGACGCGTAACCGGAACCTAATCTCGCTTCTCAAGAGAGCGCTCTCTCGACTGTCGGACCGCCATCCGAACACCACCTTCTCCTCTGAAGGGGACCTCCATGACACTCCCCCTGCGGAACGTCTCCCCCGTACCCCCGCCTGCCTCGTCACCCTCCCCCACCCGCCGGCGTCGCCGCCGGGTGACCGCCCTCGCCGCCGTCTCCGTCCTCGCCGCCGGCCTGCTCGGTGTCGTCGTCGGCGGTGGCGGCACCGCCGCCGCCGGCACCGTCGGCGCGGGCAGCTACACCGAGACGCTGCCGCCCGGCGCCGCGCTGCCCAAGGGCTGCGGCACGGTCAGCACCAACCCCCGGATCTTCGCCACGGCGGACGCCCCGGCCGGCGCGATCCCCACCAACGACTGGTGGTCCTCGCTCATCTGGAAGCGCAACACCTGCGGGGGCAGCGAGAACCTCCAGGCCCACCCGCTGGCGTTCAAGGCCGAGAACAACGGCCTCGGGCTCTCCTACACGAGCACGCCGGCGATCAGCGGCACCGCCACCGGGGTCGGCGAATACCACTACCCGTACCGCGAGGACGTTCGGATCGGGGTGGCCGGGCTGGCCGCGCCGGTGGTCAAGGCCGCCGACTGGACGGACTGGACGGTCACCGCCGACTGGAGCGACGGCAGCCGGAGCATGCGGGCCACCATCGGTCACGGGCTGCCGTTCAGCTACTACACCGTGACCGGTGGCGGCGCCGCGCAGCTCACCGCCACCGCGACGCCCACCGTGTGGCGCAACTCCGGCGCCACCATCGGCTTCACGGTCAACGGCCACGACTACGTCGCGTACGGGCCGACCGGCTCGACCTGGACCGTCAACGGCGCCGGCATCAGCTCCACGCTGGCCGGCAAGGGCTACTTCTCGGTCGCGGTGCTGCCCGGCGGCGCGGACAAGGCGGCCCTGGCCGACACCTACGGCCGGTACGCGCACGCGCACGTCACCGGCACCCGGATGAGCTACGCCTACGACCCGGCGACCGGTGCGGTGCGCACCACCTACGCGTTCACCACCACGCCCCGCGAGGGCACCGAGACGAAGACCGTGGTGGCGCTCTACCCGCACCAGTGGCGCAGTCTCACCGGCGCCACGCCCATCACCCCGACGTACGTCTCGCCCCGCGGCGCCATGCGGGTGCTGGCCGGCGTGCCGTCGTTCACCACCGCGATGCGCTTCACCGGCGTGCTCCCCGAGGTGCCGGCCGTCGGCGACTCCACCGGCGCGGACCTGGGCACGGTCACCAACTACCTCAACGCCGAGCTGGCCAACCCGGAGGGGATCAGCGGCCAGGACACGTACTGGGCGGGCAAGGGTCTCGGCCGGGCCGCCCGGATCGCCGAGATCGCCGACCAGCTCGGGCTGGCGCCGGTCCGCGACAAGGCGGTGGCGGCCATGAAGGCCCGGCTCACCAACTGGCTCACCGCCTCCTCCGGCGAGACCAGCCAGCTCTTCTACTACGACCGCAACTGGGGCACGCTGATCGGCTACCCCGCCTCGTACGGCTCCGACGAGGACCTCAACGACCACCACTTCCACTACGGCTACTTCATCGCCGCGGCGGCCACCCTGGCCAAGTTCGACCCCGGCTGGGCCGACGACACCCGCTACGGCGGCATGGTCGACCTGCTGATCCGGGACGCCAACAACTACGACCGGGCCGACAACCGCTTCCCCTACCTGCGGGACTTCGACATCTACGCGGGCCACGACTGGGCCTCCGGGCTGGCGCCGTTCTTCGCCGGCAACAACCAGGAGTCGTCCTCCGAGGGGATGAACTTCGCCAACGCGCTGATCCAGTGGGGCCAGGCCACCGGGAACACCGCCGTCCGTGACGCCGGCGTCTACCTGTGGACCACCCAGTCCGCGGCCATCTCGGAATACTGGTTCGACGTGCACGACGAGAACTTCCCGACCGGTTTCCAGCACAAGACCGTCGGCATGGTGTGGGGCGACGGCGGCGCGTACGCCACCTGGTTCTCGTCCGCGCCCGAGATGATCCAGGGCATCAACATGCTGCCCATCACCGGCGGTCACCTCTACCTGGGCGAGTACCCGGAGTACGTCAAGGCCAACTACGCGGAGCTGCTCGCCAACAAGGGCGGCCCGCCGACGGTGTGGCAGGACATCATCTGGGAGTTCCTCGCCCTCGGCGACGGCGACCAGGCGCTGCGCAACTTCCGGGCGAACAGCACCTTCGCCAGCGAGGAGGGCGAGAGCAAGGCGCACACGTTCCACTGGATCCGCAACCTGGCCGCGCTGGGCACTGTGGACACCTCGGTCACCGCGAACCACCCGCTGGCCAAGGTGTTCAAGAAGGGCACCGAGCGCACCTACGTGGCGTCGAACATCACCGCCGCGCCGCTGACCGTCACGTTCTCCGACGGCACCACGCTCGCCGTGCCGGCCGGGAAGACCGTCACCTCCGGGGCGTACGCCTGGAGCGGTGGCAGCGCCACCGGCGGCGTGACGGTGCCGACCGGTCCCCCGCCGACCGGGACGCCCACGCCCACCCCGACCACGCCGAGCCCGACGCCGACCAGCGCCAGCCCGACGTCGACGCCGACCGGCCCGAGCCCCAGCCCGAGCACCCCGACGCCGCTGGAGCCGACCCGCTACCTGCGCTCCGGCGGGGAGCTGGCCGGCACGGCCGGCCCGGCGGGCACGGTCACGGTGGCCCCGGCCAACGGCAACCACGACGGGTCGCCGGCCAACCCGCAGGTGTTCACCGCCACCGGGCTGACCGGCACCTACACCGGCGGGAACACCGCCTTCGACCTGGCCGTCGACGCCGGCACCTCGGTCGGCAACGGGGTCCAGGCCCGGGTCTCCTACGACCTGACCGGCGACGGCACCTTCGACCGGGTGGAGACCTACCGGTACTACGCCACCGACCCGGTGACCGGCGTGGAGCACTACCGGCACACCCAGGGGCTGGCCTCGGCCACCGGCACGCTCGGCGACCTGGCCAGCGGCACGGTCCGGATCGAGGTGTGGAACGCGATCGGCGCCGGCCCCACCTCGCTCGGCGTCGGTGACGCGTCCCGCCTGGTCCTGCCGTACGCCGGCACCACCGCCACCACCGCCACCACCACGCCCCCGGCGACCGGCGGGTTCACCGCCGAGCGGCACCTGGTGGGGCCGGCCGGCCTGGCCGGCGCCGCCGGCGCGGCGGCCACGATGACGGTACCGGCGACGGGCGGGGAACCGCTGCGATTCACCGCCTCCGGCCTGACCGCCCGCTACACCGGCGGGGCGACCGGGTTCGACCTGCAGCTCGACGCGGGCACGACGGTCGGCAACGGCACCCAGGTCCGGGTCTCCTACGACCTGACCGGCGACGGCACCGCCGACCGGGTGGAGACCTACCAGTACTTCGCCACCGGCCCGGTGCCGGGCTGGGAGCACTACACCCAGGCCCGGGGCCTGCTCTCCGGCGTCGGGACGCTCGGTGACCTGGCCGGCGGCACGGTGACCGTGGAGGTGTTCAACGCCATCGGCGGCGGGCCCAGCACGCTCGGCACCGGTGACCGCTCGACCGTCACGCTGCCCTTCGGGGCGTGACACCGACCGGAGCCCCGGCCGTCGGACGGCCGGGGCTCCGGTTCGTCCGCCCCACACCGGGTCGGCGGCTCACGGCCAGCGGGTGGCGGTGGACGCGAACAGCTCCGGGTCGCTGGCCACCGGGATCACGCAGACCAGGTGGCCGCCGGGCGCGCGCAGCACGTGGCAGTCCTGCCAGCGGGAGACCGGCGTGGCGCCCAGCCCGCGCAGCCGCGCCACCTCGGCGGGCACGTCGTCGGTCTCGATGTCGAGGTGGTGCCGGGGCGCGTCGTCGACCGCCTGCACGGCGGTGACCAGCCCCGGGACCACGTCGGCCAGGCCGGTGAACTCGGGCTCGGACGGGTCGGTGCGGACCGGCGCGCCGAGCGCGGCGGACCAGAACGCGGTGACCTCCCCGGCCGACTCCCGGGGCGCGTCGATGATCAGTGCGTAGAGCCGGGACCGGTGCATGGGAAGACCCTAGCCACGGCCGCCGGTCCCGGCAGCCCCGGCTCAGGCCCGGAGGCGCGCCCGCAACCAGGCCGGATCGGGGTTCACCACGGCCCCGTCCGGCAGCACCACGGTCGGCACGGTCTCGTCGCCGCCGGTCACCGCCCGGACCGCCGCCGCCCCCTCCGGGTCACGCCAGATGTCCACCCAGTGCGCCCGCCCGGCGCGCCGGCCCAGCCGCAGACGCAACCGCAGGCAGTAGGTGCAGCCGGGCCGCCAGTAGACGACCGTCCGCCCGTCGCGCGCGCTGCGCAGCCGTGCCTCGGCCGAGGTCAGCGACCGGGGGAAGACGAGCGGCGAGAAGAGCACCGCCAGCACGGCGAACGGCACGAAGCCCAACGGCGGCTGCCCCGAACGCCACTGGCCGAACGCCATGACCACCCCGGCGACCAGCATCAGGCCGGCGAACCGCCAACTGCGCCCCATCAGGCCGTCACCTCCGCGAGCAGCTCCAGCAGGTGCCGGTACGGCTGCCCGGTGGCCCGTGCCAGGCCGATCTCGCAGGTGCGGTTCACCGAGGCGTACCCGTCGAAGGGCCGCGCCGCGACGGCGGCGGCCTCGGCCCGGGTGGCCGACGCGGTCAGCTCCGGATGCAGCAGCCCTCGGTCGCCGGCGAAGCCGCAGCACTGCCAGCCGTCGGGGACCACCACCTCGTCGGCGACCGCCCGGGCCACCGCGCGCAGCGCGTCGTCCAGGCCGAGCCGGGTCGACGAGCAGGTCGGGTGCAGCGCCAGCGAACCCAGCCGGCGGCGCACGGTCAGCCGGGGCAGCAGCGTGGTGGCGGCGAACTCCACCGCGTCGACCACCCGCAGGTCGCCGGCGTCGGCGAGCAGCCGGTCGAAGCCCTCGGTGCAGGAGGCGGCGTCGCTGACCACGGGCAGCGCGCCGTCGCGGCTGGCCGCGCGCAGCACCGGCGGCACCTTCTCGCGCACCGCCCGGTAGCCGTCGGTCAGCCCCTTGGACGACCAGGGCGTGCCGCAGCACAGGTCGCCGACGCCGTCCGGCACCAGCAGGCGGACGCCGGCCCGGTCGGCGAGGGTGAGCAGCGCGGCGGCCACCCCGGCGCCGCCCTCGGCGGGGGCGAAGAGCGTGCCGAGGCAGGACGGCACGAAGACGGCGTCCGGATCGTCGACCGGGTGCGGTCGGCGCGGCGACCCGCCGGCGGGCAGGTCGCGTCGCCACTGCGGGACCCGGTCCGCGCCGAGCACCGCCCGGGCCGCCCGGGTGGCCGCCTCGGGCAGCGCCGGTGGCAACGCGCCGGCCAGGTCCAGCCCGCGGGCCATGCCCCGGGTGGTGGCGCCCCACCGCCGGGCGGCGGCCCGCCAGCCGGTCGACACCGCCCGGCCGTGCTCCTCGGCGCGCAGCCGCTTGACCAGGTCACCGGTGTTGATCAGGACGGGGCAGGCGGTGGCGCACATGCCGTCGACCGCGCAGGTCTGCACCGCGTCGTAGTCGTAGGCGTCGGTCAGCTCCGCCGCCAACGCCCGGTCGCCGGCGGCCTCGGCGGCGGCGATCTCGCGGCGCAGCACGATCCGCTGGCGGGGCGTGGTGGTGAGGTCCCGGCTGGGGCAGACCGGCTCGCAGTAGCCGCACTCGACGCAGCGGTCCACCTCCTCCGCCACGGTCGGCACGGTCTTCAGGTGCCGCAGGTGCACCTCCGGGTCGTCGCCGAGCAGCACGCCCGGGTTGAGCACGCCGTCCGGGTCGCAGAGCGCGCGCAGCTCGCGCATCACGTCGTACAGCTCGTCGCCGAACTGGCGGCGCACGTAGGGGGCCATCACCCGGCCGGTGCCGTGCTCGGCCTTGAGCGTGCCGCCGTGGCCGAGCACCAGGTCGACCATCTCCTCGGTGAAGTCGGCGTAGCGCGTCGGGGCCGCGCCGCCGGCGAACCGCTCGTTGAGCATGAAGTGCAGGTTGCCGTCCTTGGCGTGACCGAAGATGACGCTGTCGGCGTAGCGGTGGCGGTCGAACAGGTCGGTCAACGCGGCGCAGGTGTCGGCCAGCGCCGCCACCGGCACCGCGACGTCCTCCAGCAGCGCGGTGGTGCCGGACGGTCGGGCGCCGGCCACCGCCGCGTACAGGCCCTTGCGGATGTGCCAGAGCGCGGCCCTTGCCGCCGGCTCGCCGCTGAGCCGGGCCGGAGTGGTCAGCGGCAGGTCGGACAGCACCGGCTGCGCGGCGGCGACCCGGTCGGCCAGCGCGGCCGGGTCGGACTCCTGCCACTCCACCAGCAGCGCCGCGTGCCCGCGCACGGCCAGGCCGCGCAGCGCCGGGTCCGCCCTCGGGTCGCGCTGGGCCACCCGCAGGGCGGCGGCGTCGAGCAGCTCCACCGCCGCCGGCCCGGCGGCCACCAGCGCCGGCATCGCCGCCGTCGCCGCGCCGAGGCTGTCGAAGACCAGCAGGCCGGTCGCGGCGTGCCGGAGCACGGGTACGGTGCGGAACGTCGCCGACGCGACGAACGCGAGCGTGCCCTCGCTGCCCACCACCAGCCGGGTGAGCAGGTCGACCGGGTCGTCGTGGTCGAGGAACGCGTTCACCCCGTACCCCATGGTGTTCTTCATGGCGAACTGGGCGCGGACCCGGCGCACCGAGTCGGGGTTGCCGCGCACCCGGTCGCGCAGCCGCAGCAGGCCGGCGTGCAGCGCCGGCTCGGTGGCGCGCAGCCGGGCGTCGGCGTCCGGCGCGCCGGTGTCCAGCACGGTGCCGCTGGGTAGCACCAGCACCAGCGACTCCAACGTGCGGTAGGTGTTGAACTCGGTGCCGCAGGTCATCCCGCTGGAGTTGTTGGCGACCACCCCGCCCACGGTGCAGGCGGCCTCGCTGGCCGGGTCCGGGCCGAGCTTGCGGCCGTGCGCCGCGAGCCGCGCGTTGACCTGCCGCAGCACCACCCCCGGCTGGACCCGGACCCGGCGGCCGTCGTCGAGCACCGCCAGGTCGCGGAAGTGCCGGCGGACGTCGACGAGCAGCCGGTCGGTGACCGCCTGGCCGCTGAGGCTGGTGCCGCCGGAGCGGAACGTCAGCGGTACGCCGGCGCGGCGGCTCTGCGCCAGCAGCGCGGCGACCTGCCCGGCGTCGGCCGGGGTGACCACCGCGCCGGGGTGCAGCAGGTAGTGCGACGCGTCGTGGGCCAGCTTCAGCCGGTCCGCGGCCCGGGTGCTCACGCCACCGGGAACCGCCGCCTCCAGCCCGGCCCGCGCCGACGCGCTCAACTCCGTCATGATCACGCACCTCCCCCGCCCACCCTAGTTCCCGCCCTGGTGGGGCCGGTGGAGTGTCGGCCGCCGGCCTCGATCCGCGCCAGCACCCGGCGCTGGAACGCCCGGGCGGCCGGCCCGGACGGCGGCGGCCCGCCCGCGCGGGCGGCGACCGCCTGGTGGATCAGCGCGGCGTCCGGGTCGTCGGCGGCCACCCGGCGTCCGGCGTCGACCTTGCCCAGCCAGACGCCGTCGCGGCAGCGCACCAGCGCGCGGCAGGCCCCGAGCACCGCGTCCTCCGCGCCCGGGGCGGGCGCGTCGCCGGGCGGCGTGGGCCGCGCCAGCCACCACCGCAGCGCGTCCACCAGCAGCGCCCGCAGCGTCGCCGGGTCCGGGTCGGCGAACGCGGCGGCGGCGGACGGGCCGAGCAGGGTCAGCCCGGACTGGCGCAGGATGCTGCGGTCCAGCGCGTACCAGAACCGCCCGTCCGCTCCGGGCCGGTCGGCCGGGTCGTAGGTGGCCCGGAACGGCATCGTGGCGCCGGTGTTCAGCTCCAGCGCGAAGTCCGGCTCACCGGTGCCGGAGGCGGCCACGTCGCGCCGGTAGACGACAAGTTCCAGGCCGCGCGCCGGGCAGGGCAGCGACCCGTGCCGCAGCCGGTCCACCAGCGTCCGCTTCGCGGCGGCCGACGGCGGCGCGGCGACCAGCAACGCCACGTCCACGTCGCTGCGTCCGGGCTGGTAGGCGCCCAGGCCGAGCGAGCCGGCCGCGTACGCGCCGACCAGCTCGTCGCCGAGCACGTCCCGGGCCCGCCGGACGAGTTCGGCGAGGTATCCGCGTACGTCGTCGCGCATGCCCGCATCCTGCCCGTCCGGTCACCGGCGACGCCGGCCGGGTCGGGTGGCCGCACCGGCCGCGCCGGCCGGTGCCGTCGGCGCAGGTCGGTTAGCCTGCGAGCCGGGCATGGACACGATTCGGCCGAGCAGTCGGAGGCATCGCGTGCGGCACAGCGGAGACAACGGCGCGGTCCCGAGGCGACCGCGACGGCGGGGGCGGCGACTGCTGGTCGTGCTGGCGGTATGCGCGCTGCTCGCCGGGGCCGGGCTGGTCGCCGGCGGCTACTACTTCGACTCGGTGCCGACGCCCACCGACCTGAAGCTGCCCGAGTCGACCACGGTCCTCTACGCCGACGGCCGCACCCCGATGGCGAAGCTGGGCGCGCAGAACCGCACGATCGTCCCGTACGAGGCGATGAACGACTCGGCGAAGCAGGCCATCGTGGCGGCCGAGGACCGGACGTTCTGGACCAACCGCGGCATCGACGTCAAGGGCGTGCTGCGCGCCGCCTGGGCGAACGTCAGCGGCGGCCAGCGGCAGGGCGCCTCCACGCTGACCCAGCAGTACGCGCGGGTCGCCGCCGACCTGCGTGGGGTCACCTACTCCCGCAAGCTGCGCGAAGCGGTCATCGCCTGGAAGCTCGACGACAAGTACAGCAAGGAGGAGATCCTCGGCTTCTACCTGAACACGGTCCCGTTCGGCCGGGGCGCCTACGGCATCGAGGCGGCCGCGCAGACGTTCTTCGGCAAGACCGTGCGCCGCGACGCGCCGGCGGCGCAGCAGCTCACCCCGGCCGAGGCGATGGTGCTCTGCGCCATGGTGAAGCAGCCGGAGGCGGACCCGGCGGACCCGCAGGGCGCACCGGGTTACGACCCGCGCCGCAACGCCCTCGCGAAGCGGAACTCGATCGACCGCTGGAACTACATCCGCGACGGCATGGTGAAGCTCGGTTACCTGACTCCGCAGCAGGCGGTGGATCTGGCGTACCCGGACACGGTGCGACCGATCGACCGCGACGCGGGCGACTCCGACCTGGACCGGCCGACCGGTCTGGTGGTCAACCACGTGCTGGCGGAGCTGCGGCGGAGCGAGCCGTTCCGCGGCAAGCCGGACGAGGTGATCCGCGACGGCGGCTACCGGATCGTGACCACGGTCGACAAGCGGGTGCAGGACGCGGCCGAGGCGGCGGCGGACATCCGCCGGGACACCGCGCCGGCGGCGGTCCGCGGCCAGCCGAAGAACTGGCAGGCGGCGCTGGTCGCGGTGGAGCCGGGCACCGGGCGGGTGCTCGGCTACTACGGCGGCGACCGCGGCTCGGGCGCCGACTACGCCGGCTGGTACACCGACGAGCAGGGCCAGGCGCGTGGCTTCGGCCAGCATCCGCCGGGGTCGTCGTTCAAGGTGTACGACCTGGCCGCCGCCGTGCGCGACGGCATGTCGGTGAAGCAGCGGTTCGACTCGCCGGACACCAAGGAGTTCCCCGCCTCCGGCCGGACCCGGGGCAGCGCGGCCGGGCCGATCCGCAACGCCGAGCACGCGTCGTGCCAGCCGGACTGCGCGCTCTGGGAGGCCACGGTCGCCTCGTTGAACGTCACCTACTTCGAGCTGACCGAGAAGCTGGGCACCGCGAAGGTCATCGAGACGGCCCGGCAGGCCGGCGTGGGGTCGATGTGGGAGACGGTGCGGGGCAACCCGCGGCCGCAACGGGTCGACCTGCGTGACGACCCGGCCGACGAGTTGGCGGAGCACTTCTCCACCGAGGTCGGCATCGGCCAGTACGGCATCACCGTGCAGGACCACGCGAACGGGATGGCCACGTTCGCGGCCGGCGGCAGGCGCGCCGACGCGCACTTCGTCCGTTCGGTGACCAAGGACGACGACAAGGTGTGGACCGAGCAGCTACGGCAGACCGACCTCGATCTCGACGCCGAGGCGGTGAACCAGCTCGACTGGACGCTGCGCCGGGTCCGGGCGGCCCGGCTCGACAACGGCTGGGACTCCGCCGGCAAGACCGGCACGTGGCAGGCCGGGCAGAGCACCACCAAGAACGTGCACACCTGGATGGTGGGGTGGACCGGCGCCCTCGCCTCGGCGGTCTGGCTGGGCACCACCGACGGCAAGCCGCTGCGGACGACGGGCGGCAGCTACGAGGTGTACGGCTCGACCGGGGCCGCGCCGATCTGGCGCCAGTTCATGACCCGGGCCACCGCGGCGATGAAGCTCGACCCGGACAAGTACCGCTTCCGCGAGCCGGCCTTTCCCGGCGACGCGCCGGAGCCGAGCCCGTCGGCGCCGGTCCCGAGCAGCTCCGCGCCGAGCCCGTCCGCGTCGCCGTCCGGGTCGCCGACCGCGAGCGCGACTCCGTCGAGTGCGAGTCCCAGCCCGAGCCGGCGGCCCGGACCGCGGCCGACCCTGTCGCCCTCACTGACGACGCCGCCCGGCGGGCCGCCGACGAGGACCCGGGGACCGCGCTGAAACTCTGTGCACCATTCGGGAACTGCGGCATTGATCCCAGATCGGCCATGGACTCGTCCACTACCAACAATGTTCGCCCTGATCAGGGGCTATTGAAGATCATTGCTTCCTGAATCCGGGGCGACCGCCGGGTGTCCGGCAGGAGTCGGTTGCCCAGGTCACCCATTGCTCACGGCTCCGACGGCGTGTGATCGTGCACCAGCGAGTCGTCGACCCCCGGCGGCTCACGACGGTCGATCTGTCGACCCGGAGCCACGCCGGCAGCTCCGGTGACCGGCCGTCACCCCCGCCTCGCACCATCGCGCCGCCCGACCCCACCGGGCTCCGTGCGGCGCGCCTAGGAACAGGAGCAAACCCCCTTGAAGCTCTCACCTCGCCTCGCCGCGCTCACCGGCGCGGCCGCGGCCGGCGTGATCGCCGCCGGCACCGCCGCGGCCGTGCAGGCCGCGCCCCCCGGGCCCGCCGCCCCCAACCCCGCCCAGGCCCGCGCGGCGGCGGCCGACTCGGCCCGCGCACTGGTCGCGGACCGCCCCGCCTACCTCCAGGCCGGTTCCGACGACGCGTTCGTGCAGAAGCCGGTCATCTCCTCCGAGGGCACCCAGTACGTGCCCTACGAGCGCACCTACAAGGGACTGCCGGTGGTCGGCGGCGACTTCGTGCTCGCCACCGACGCCGCCGGCAACCTGAAGTACGCCTCGGTCGCCCAGCAGCGGCCGATCGGCGCGCTCGCCACCACCCCGAAGCTGACCTCGGCCGCCGCCGCGAAGAAGGCACGCGCCCAGCTCAAGACCGTCAGCTCGGTCGAGGGCACCACGCTTGTCGTCTACACGCTCGGCGCCAGCCCGGCGCTGGCCTGGGAGACGACCGTGCGCGGCACCAACGCCGACGGCCCCAGCCGGCTCACCGTGGACGTCGACGCCCGGACCGGCGCGGTCCTGGGCACGCAGGAGCACGTCGTCGCCGGCACCGGCACCGGCGCCTGGAACGGGCCGAGCCCGCTCACCTTGAACACCACCAAGTCGGGCAGCACCTACACCATGAAGGACCCGACCGTCACGAACCTGAGCTGCCAGGACGCCGCGAACAACACCACGTTCAGCGGCACCGACGACGCCTGGGGCAACGGCACCGCCACCAACCGGGAGACCGGCTGCGTCGACGCGCTGTTCGCCGCGCAGACCGAGCACAAGATGCTCAGCCAGTGGCTGGGCCGCAACGGCGCCGACGGCAACGGCGGCTACTGGCCGATCCGGGTGGGCCTGAACGACCAGAACGCCTACTACGACGGCAGCCAGGTGCAGATCGGCAAGAACACCGCCGGCCAGTGGATCGGCTCGCTGGACGTGGTGGCCCACGAGATCGGCCACGGCATCGACGACCACACCCCGGGCGGCATCTCCCGGGGCGGCACCCAGGAGTTCGTGGCGGACACGTTCGGCGCGGCCACCGAGTGGTTCGCCAACGAGCCGTCCAGCTACGACGCGCCGGACTTCCTGGTCGGCGAGAAGATCAACCTGGTCGGCTCCGGCCCGATCCGCAACATGTACAACCCGGGCGCGCTCGGCGACCCGAACTGCTACTCCAGCAGCGTCCCCGGTGGCGAGGTGCACGCCTCCGCCGGCCCCGGCAACCACTGGTTCTACCTGCTGGCCAACGGCAACAGCCCCACCAACGGGCAGCCGACCAGCTCCACCTGCAACGGCGGCAGCGTGACCGGTCTGGGCATCCAGAAGGCCATCAAGATCATGTACAACGCGATGCTGCTGAAGACCTCGTCCTCGTCCTACCTCAAGTACCGCACCTGGACGTTGCAGGCGGCCAAGAACCTCTACCCGACCGGCTGCACCGAGTTCAACACGGTCAAGGCGGCCTGGGACGCGGTCAGCGTGCCGGCGCAGTCCGGCGACCCGACCTGCTCTGGCGGCACCACTCCCACGCCGACCGCCACCACCACCCCGCCCTCGGGCGGCTGCTCCGGCAACAAGCTGGCCAACCCCGGCTTCGAGTCGGGCAACGTGAGCTGGAGCGCCTCCTCCGGCGTCATCACCACCGACAGCGGCCAGGCGGCGCACGGCGGCTCGTACAAGGCGTGGCTCGACGGCTACGGCTCCTCGCACACCGACACGCTCAGCCAGTCGGTCACCATCCCGGCCGGGTGCAAGGCGACCCTGACGTTCTGGCTGCACATCGACAGCGCGGAGTCCACCACGACCACCGCCTACGACAAGCTGACCGTCAAGGCCGGCGGCACCACGCTCGCCACCTACTCCAACCTGAACAAGGCCACCGGTTACGCGCAGCGATCCTTCAACATCTCGTCGCTGGCCGGCACCACGGCGTCCATCTCCTTCAGCGGCGTGGAGGACGCCTCCCTCCAGACGTCCTTCGTCGTCGACGACACCGCGGTCACGCTGAGCTGACCCCGACGCGAGCGGCCGGCCGTCCTCCTCGGAGACGGCCGGCCGTTCCGTGTCTCCAACTCCCGGCCCGGCCCGGGTCGGCCGCTCCCACTGTTCGGGAGCGCAATCCCGAACAGCAGGAAGAGGACGGCGCACATGTCGCGCGTCCCGCCAGTGCCGGGACAGCGGGCGGCACGGCGGGACCGCTCGCCGTCGGACGGGCCGACACGCAAGGCCGGGCGACCGGCCATGCGGCTGGCACTCAGACAGCGGTGGCCGCTCAGGCACGGATGACCGCTCAGGCTGGGTGGGCGGCGCGGGTCGCCGCGTCCCGGTCGCGGCGGATGCGCGCGGCCACCTCGTGCACCGTCCGACTGAACAGCTCCGCCTGGTCGGGCAGGCCGCCGAGCCGGGCGGCGAGCGCGTCGGTGTCCGCCCGGGCGGAGTCGCCGACCCGCGTGTCCAACTCGCTCAACGCGTCGTTGACGGCGTCGACCAGATGTCCGCAGAGGACCTCCAGCGACACGCCGGCCAATTCCGGGTCGACGACGACCGAGTGCAACCGGCCACCCTGGACGGCGACCGCCCGGACCCGGCCACCGGCGGCCGCCCCCTCGGCCCGGAGCAGCTCACCCGGCTCGCCGTCGGCGAGCACGCAGGCCCGGGACCGCATCGCGGCCAGCGCCTGTTGCGTGCGGGTCAGCAGCTCGTCGAGGCTCGCGGCGGCCGAGAACGCATCGTTGGTCATATCCGCGCTTTCTTCACGTCTTAGCCGAGCCTCGTGACCATAGCAACCACCGGCGACGGAACCTCGTCAACCGCCGCGCCCGGCCGACCGTCGACGCCGGGAGCAGGACGGACGCCCAGGACCCCGGCGTGTCGCGACGGCGAACGCCCGACCGGATGACCCGGCCGGGCGTTCCGTCCCCGGTCGCCACGACGCGTCCCGAGGACTCGTGCCACCGACCCGCAGGATGTGTCGCGGACACGGCACCCGCACGGACCGCGGGAACGCCGCGAGCCGGGGATCAGTGCAGGCTGAGCCGTTGACCCGGGAAGATCAGGCTCGGGTCCGCACCGACCACGGCACGGTTGCGCGCGTGCAGGGCGCGCCAACCGCCGGCGACGTGCTTGGCCGCCGCGATCTCGGACAGGGTGTCGCCGGGGCGTACCAGATAGGCGCCGGTGGCCGGCGCACCGCGCCGCGCACCGGCCGACGGACGCGGTGAGGTGCCCTTCTTCGTGGAGGTGGCCGAGCTCTTGCCGGCCTTCTTACCGCGCGGCCCGGCGGTCCTGCCGCTCGAACCGGCCCTGTCGCCGCCGGACCGAGCCTTCTGGCCGCTCGACCCGGCCTTTTTGCCGCAGACCGGCCAGGCGCCGATGCCCTGCCCGTCGAGGACCCTCTCGGCGACGGTGATCTGCTCGGAGCGGCTGGCCAGGTCGGCCCGGGCGGCGTACTTCCGCCCGCCGTGGCCGTTCCACGTGCCCTGGGAGAACTGGAGCCCGCCGTAGTAGCCGTTGCCGGTGTTGATGTGCCAGTTGCCGCCCGACTCGCAGCGGGCGACGGCGTCCCAGTTCACGCTCGCGGCGCTGGCCGGCGCGGCCGGCCCGAACAGGGCCGCGGCACCGGTGGCGGCGCCGGCGACGAGCGCGGCGACCAGGGTCCGGCGGCGCCGGGTTGAGTATGCAGTTGACATGTGGATTCCTCCACGCCGACGAGGTGAGCTGTCGGGTTCGGGCCGAGGAGCCCGGCCGCCGGTCGCGGCTTCACCCCGAGGTGACGTGCACCGTGGAACGTGTGGGTCCCCCGCTCCCGCCCGAGGTTCGGTTACCACCGGGCCGGCGGCGGGATTAGGCGTTACCGGCCCGGGGTGTCCGCGGGTGCGAACGGAACCGACGCTAAGGATGATCGACGACTATCGCCTACTTCTTGTGACGTTCTTCACCCGACCGGACTACCGCGTCCACGGTGGCGGGTCCACCGTCGCCGGCGCGCTGGTGGAGCTACCGTGGGGCGGGACCAGGCAAGATCACGCGAGGAGTGGGACGGATGACCGACCACGGACACGAGCTGGCATTCGGTGGCTTCCTCACCCCCGCCGCCGGTCACCCCGACCAGGTGGTCGCGCTGGCCACGCTCTGCGAACAGGCCGGGCTCGACCTGGTCACCTTCCAGGACCACCCCTACCAACCGGGCTTCCTGGACACCTGGACGCTGATGTCGTACGTGGCCGCCGCGACCGTCCGGATCGGGTTGGCCGGCAACGTGCTCAACCTGCCGCTGCGCCAACCGGTGGTGCTGGCCCGCAGCGTGGCCAGCCTGGACCTGCTCACCGGCGGCCGGGTCGAGCTGGGGTTGGGCGCGGGCGCGTTCTGGGACGCGATCGAGGCGACCGGCGGGCGGCGGCTCTCCCCCGGCGCGGCGGTCGACGCTCTCGACGAGGCGATCCAGGTCGTCCGCGAGGTCTGGGACACCGGGCGGCGCGGGATGATCCGGGTGGACGGGGAGCACTACCGGGTGGTCGGCGCGAAGCGCGGACCGGCGCCCGCGCACCCGGTGGGCATCTGGGTGGGCGCGTACAAGCCGCGCATGTTGCGGCTGGTCGGCCGGGCCGCGGACGGCTGGCTGCCGTCCCTGTCGTACCTGCCGAAGGGGCCGGACGACCTGCCGGCGCTCAACGCGCTCGTCGACGAGGGCGCGCGGGCCGCCGGGCGCGATCCGGCGGCGATCCGCCGGATGCTCAACGTCACCGGCACGTTCGCCCGCTCGTCCACCGGCTTCCTGGCCGGGCCGCCGGAGCAGTGGATCGAGCAGCTCGCCGGCCTCACCCTGGAACACGGCGTCGCCACGTTCATCCTCGGCAGCGACGAACCGCGCGCCATCCAGCTCTTCGCCCAGGAGGTGGCGCCGGCCGTCCGGGAGCTGGTCGCCGCCGAGCGCACCGCGCCCGGCAGCGGGGCCCGCGCCGTGGTCGAGGAGCAGGCCGTCGCCGGCGGTCCGAGCACGCTCGCGGTCACCCCCACCCCCGACCCGGGGGTACGGCGCAGCGCCCACCGCCTCTGGGACGAGACGACCCGTCCGACCGCGCCTCCACCGCCGCCCGGGCACGTCTACCCGGCCCGCGGGCAGGCCGCCGGGCAGCACCTGGTGGACGTGCACGACCACCTGCGCCAGGAGCTGGCCCAGGTGCGCGACCTGCTGGACCAGGTCCGGCGCGGGGCGGTGTCGCCGGGCGGCGCGCGGGCCGCGCTGAACGAGATGACCATGCGACAGAACGACTGGACCCTGGGCGCCTACTGCGCCGCGTACTGCACCGTGGTGACCCAGCACCACGGCCTGGAGGACGCGTCGATCTTCCCGCACCTGCGCCGCGCCGACGCCGGCTTGGGGCCGGTGCTCGACCGCCTGGAGCAGGAGCACGTGGTGATCCACGGCGTGGTGGAGAGCGTCGACCGGGCGCTCGTGGCGCTGGTCGCCTCCCCCGGCGACTTCACCGCGTTGCAGGAGGCGGTGGATCTGCTCACCGACACGCTGCTGTCGCACCTGTCGTACGAGGAGCACCAGATCGTCGAGCCGCTGGCCCGGCACGGCTTCTTCCCCGGCCAGCTGTGAGGGGAAGGCTGTGAGGTAGCTGACTTTCGTTTCCCTAAGTCAGCTCGGTACCGTCGGTCGCATGACGGACCTCCTCGCGCGGCGTGACTCCTGGTCCACCGCGAACTGCTCGATCGCCCGGGCGATCGAGGTGGTCGGCAACCGCACCACGCTGCTCCTGCTGCGCGAGGCATTGTTCGGCACCCGGCGCTTCGACGACTTCGCCCGTCGGGTCGGCGTCAGCGAGCCGGTCGCCGCCACCCGCCTCAAGCAGCTCGTCGCCGACGGGCTGCTCGACCGGCGCCCCTACCGCGAGCCCGGCCGGCGGACCCGCGACGAGTACGTGCTCACCGCCAAGGGTCGCGACCTGCTGCCGGTGCTCGCCGCGCTGCGGCAGTGGGGCGACGCGTACGCCGCCGACGAGGCCGGCCCGTCCGTCCGGGTCACTCACCACGACTGCGGGGCCGACGTGCACGCCCGGCTGCGCTGCGACGCCGGGCACGACGTGCCGCCCGGTGAGCTGACCGTGCTGCCCGGCCCGGGTCTGCGTACCTCCTGATCACCTCACCATCCTCGGAGCGAGACATGAAGATCGCTGGAAGCACCGCCCTGGTCACCGGCGCGAACCGCGGCTTCGGCCGGCACCTGGCCGCCGAGCTGGCGGCCCGGGGCGCGACCGTCTGGGCCGGCGCGCGCAACCCGGACACCGTCGACCTGCCCGGCGTCACCCCGGTACGCCTCGACATCACCGATCCCGCCTCGGTGGCAGCCGCCGCGGACCTGGCCGGCGACGTGACGCTACTGGTCAACAACGCGGGCGTCGGCACCGGCGCGGACCTGCTCGACGGCGACCTCGCGCAGATCCGGCTGGAGCTGGAGACCCACTACCTCGGCACGCTGTCCGTGGTGCGGGCGTTCGCCCCGCGGATCGCCGCCAACGGTGGCGGCACGATCCTGAACGTCCTCTCGGCGCTGTCCTGGATCACGTTTCCACAGGTCGGTGCGTACGGCGCGGCCAAGGCCGCGGAGTGGTCGATGACCAACGCCCTGCGCGTCCAGCTCGCCGGCCGGGGCGTGCGGGTGGCCGGGCTGCACGTCGGCTACATGGACACCGAGATGGCCGCCGGGGTGACCGGGCCGAAGGCCGATCCGGCCGAGGTCGCGCGGCTCGCCGTCGACGGGGTCGAGGCCGACCGGTACGAGATCCTCGCCGACGACACGTCCCGCCGGGTCCGGGCCGGCCTGTCCGGCGGCGTGGCCGCGCTCTACCCCACGCTCCCCTGAGCCTCCGGGCGTTAAGCGGGGGCCCCTCCTCTACCGGAGGCGTTAAGAAGGGGCCCCTCCTTTCAGCTAGAGGTTGCGGGCGAGGCGGTCGGCGAGGATGCGGGTGAAGCGGGGCCGGGTCGGCCAGCTCGCCGCCCTCGGCCAGCAGCGCCATGCCGTACAGCAGCTCGGCGGTCTCGGTCAGCGCGGTGGTGTCGCCGCCCTCGCCGTGGGCCTTGCGCAGGCCGGTGACCAGCGGGTGGGTCGGATTCAGCTCCAGGATCCGCTTGACCCGGGGCACCTCCTGGCCCATCGCTCGGTACATCTTCTCCAGCGTCGGCGTCATGTCGTGCGCGTCGCCCACCACGCAGGCCGGCGACGTGGTCAGCCGGGTGGACAGGCGCACCTCCTTGACGCTGTCGGTGAGCGCGCCGCCGAGGAAGGTGAGCAGGTCGGCGTACTCCTGCCGCTCGGCCTCGGCCTTCTCCTTCTCCTCCTCGGTCTCCAGGTCGACCTGGCCCTTGGCCACCGAGCGCAGCGTCTTCCCCTCGTACGCGCCGACCCGCTCGACCCACACCTCGTCCACCGGGTCGGTGAGGATCAGCACCTCGTAGCCCTTGGCCCGGAACGCCTCCAGGTGCGGGGAGTTCTCGATGGTCGCCCGGTTCTCGCCGGTGGCGTAGTAGATCTCGGTCTGGCCGTCCTTCATCCGCTCGACATAGTCGCGCAGTGTGGTCGGCTCGGCCGGGTCGTGGGTGGAGGCGGCGCGGACCAGGTCGAGCAGCGCCTCGGTGTTGTCCGGGTCCTCCAGCAGACCCTCCTTGACCACCGGCCCGAACTCGGTCCAGAACGTGCGGTACGACTCGGCCGACATGTCCTTGAGCGTGCCGAGCACCTTCTTGACCAGCCGTCGGCGCACCGCACGGATCTGCCGGTCCTGCTGGAGGATCTCCCGGGAGATGTTCAGCGACAGGTCGTGCGCGTCCACCACGCCCTTGACGAAGCGCAGGTAGTTGGGGATCAGCGCCTCGCAGTCGTCCATGATGAACACGCGCTTGACGTAGAGCTGCACGCCGCGGCGGCCCTGCGGAGAGAACAGGTCGAGCGGGGCGTGCGAGGGCAGGAAGAGCAGCGCCTCGTACTCGAAGGTGCCCTCGCCGCGCATGTGGATGGTTTCCAGCGGGTCGGCCCAGTCGTGCGCGACGTGCCGGTAGAACTCCTTGTACTCGGCCTCGTCGACCTCGTCGCGTGAGCGCGCCCAGAGCGCCTTCATCGAGTTGAGCGTCTGCTCCTCGCGGGTGGTGGCACCGTCCTCGCCGGGCTTGTCGACGGTCATCCGGATCGGCCAGGCGATGAAGTCGGAGTATCGCTTGACGATCTCCCGGATGGTCCACTCGGCGGTGTAGTCGTGCAGGTTGTCGTCGGCGTCGGCGGGCTTGAGATGCAGGGTGACCGACGTGCCCTGCGGCGCGTCGTCGACGTCCTGCACCGAGTAGGTGCCCTCGCCGGTGGACTCCCAGCGGGTGCCGCCGGCCTGCCCGGCGCGGCGGGTCAGCAGCGTCACCTTGTCGGCGACCATGAAGGTGGCGTAGAAGCCGACGCCGAACTGGCCGATCAGCTCCTGCGAGGCGGCGGCGTCCTTCGTCTCGCGCAGCTTGCGCAGCAGCTCGGCGGTGCCGGACTTGGCGATGGTGCCGATCAGCGCGACCACCTCGTCGCGGGACATGCCGACGCCGTTGTCCCGGACGGTGAGCGTGCGGGCGTCCCGGTCGACCTCCAGCTCGATGTGCAGGTCGGAGGTGTCGGCCGACAACTCCTTGTCGACAAGCGACTCCAACCGCAGCTTGTCCAGCGCGTCGGACGCGTTGGAGATGAGTTCACGCAGGAAGACGTCCTTGTTCGAGTAGATCGAGTGCACCATCAACTGCAAGAGCTGACGCGCCTCGGCCTGGAACTCCAACGTCTCGACCCGGTCGCTCACACCGACTCCCTTCCCGGTCGTGGGCCTACGGCGGAAAGGATACGAGGGGTGACCGCGGCGGCACGCACCGGCCGCCCCTCGAAACTGGTCCAACCAGTTGACGGGTTGATGTGTCCGGAGCCACACTGCTGCCCATGGACTTCGTCCCCGTCCCCCGCGCCTCGGTCTCCGACCACGTCTTCGGCCAGCTCCGCGACGCGATCGTGTCCGGCCGGCACCGCCCGGACGAGACGCTGCCCGGCGAACGGGAGCTGGCCGCCGCGTTCGCGGTGAACCGGCACGCGGTCCGCGAGGCGCTACGTCGGCTGCAGCAGCTCGGCCTGGTCCGGGTGAACCAGGGCGGCGCCACCCGGGTGCTCGACTGGCGGGTGCACGCCGGCCTCGACCTGGCGCTGTCGCTGGCCCGTTCCGGCGACGTGCTCCCGGTCGAGACGCTGGTGCGCGACATGTTGGAGATGCGAGCCTGCGTCGGGGTCGACGCGGCCCGGCTCTGCGCCGAGCGCGCCGACACCGACGTCGTCGCCGCGCTGGTCCGGGCCGCCGAGGTGTACGGCACGCTCGCGCCCGACCTGGACCGGATGGCCGAGGCGAACATCCGCATCTGGCGGCTGGTCGTGCGGGGCAGCGGCAACACCGCGTACCAACTCGCCTTCAACAGCCTGGTGGCCGGCACGTTCGCGGTCGGTGACGTCCCCCCGGACGCCCGCGCCGCCGAGCTGCTCGACGTGGCCGGCCACCGCCAGCTCGCCGCCGCCGTCGCGTCCGGCCAGGGCGCGGCGGCCGCCCGGCACGCCCGGGCGCTGCTGACCGCCCCGGTCACCACCCCCGCCACCCCCACCCCCGGAAGGGAAGCGCGCGCATGATCCCCGCCGTGCTGTACGCCGTACCGGCGTTCCTGCTGCTGATCGTCATCGAGGCGGTCTCCTATCGTTTCCTGCCCGACGACGACGAGCGCGGCTACGAGCTGCGCGACACCACCACCAGCCTGTCGATGGGGCTGGGCAGCCAGGTCATCGGTTTCCCGTGGAAACTGCTGACCGTCGGGCTCTACGCGGCGCTGTGGACGGTCGCGCCGGTGCACCTCTCCCCCGGCGACTGGTGGACCTGGGCGATCGTCTTCTTCGCCGACGACCTGGCCTACTACTGGTTCCACCGCTCGCACCACGAGGTACGCGTGCTGTGGGCGAGCCACGTGGTGCACCACTCCAGCGTCCACTACAACCTCTCCACCGCGCTGCGGCAGAGCTGGACGCCGATGACCTCGCTGCCGTTCTGGCTGCCGCTGGCGCTGCTCGGCATCCCGCCGTGGATGATCTTCCTGCAGCAGTCGATCAGCCTGCTCTACCAGTTCTTCCTGCACACCGAGCGGGTGGGCCGGCTGCCCCGGCCGATCGAATGGGTCTTCAACACCCCGTCGCACCACCGGGTGCACCACGGCTCCAACACCGAATACCTGGACCGCAACTACGGTGGCATCCTGATCGTCTGGGACCGGCTGTTCGGCAGCTTCGAGCCGGAGCGGGCACCGGTGCGCTACGGCCTGACGAGGAACATCCAGACCTACAACCCGCTGCGGGTGGCCACCCACGAGTTCGCCGCGATCCTCTCCGACGTCCGCCGGGCCACCTGCTGGCGGCACCGCCTCGGCTACCTGCTCGGCCGCCCCGGCTGGCAGCCGGTCCGGTGAGGCGCCTCTGGCTCCCCCTGTTCGTGCTCGTCGCGGCCGTCGAGCTGGTCGCGGTGGCGGTCGACTCGACAGCGCTCCAGTGGCTGGCCAAGCCGCTGCTGGCGCCGGTGCTGCTGGCGTACCTCCTGACGCACCGACGCCGGGTGGACGCGGTGGCCGCCGGCCTGGTCGCGGCCACCGCCGGCGACGTGGCCCTGCTCGTGCCGGGCCGAACCGCGTTCCTGGTCGGCATGGGGTTCTTCCTGCTCGCGCAGCTCGCGTTCCTGGCCGGTTTCGCACGTCGCGGTCGCGCGCCGGCGGTGGCCTGGACCGGTTACCTGCTCGCCTGGGCGGTCGGGAACGCGCTGCTGTGGGGCGCGCTGGGGCCGCTGCGACTGCCGGTGCTCGGCTACAGCCTGGCGCTGTGCCTGATGGCCGCCGCCGCGGCCGGCGTGTCCGCCCGGGTCGCGGCCGGCGGCGCGTTCTTCCTCGTCTCCGACCTGCTCATCGGCGTGGGCGCGGCCGGCATCGGGTTGCCCGGCGCGGGCCTGCTGGTGATGGGCACCTACTGTGCCGCGCTGCTGCTGATCACCACCGGCTGGGTGACCGCCGGTGCCGACGCCGCCCGCGAGCCGGACATGGTGCCCGCCTGAGCGGCGCGGGTGGCGGTGCGCGGGAGCCACCCACCGCCAACCGGGGTGGGGCCCCGTCATGCCTTGTGGATGCGACCGGGCCACGGTGGGAGCCGGATACCCAGGAAGGGGCTGAGAGAAGCTCTGGTCGAGGTCAAGGCCGGCGGGTCGCGTCGGAGCCGAGCATCCGGGTCACCACGGTCAGGTCGTCGTCGCCGAGCCCCCTGTCCGCCGCGCGCCGCCACTCGGCGGCCAGCGCCTCGGCGGCCGGGAAGCTGCCCGCCGGGGCCTCGCGCAACGCCAGCTCGACGTCCTTGAGGGCCAGCGCGAGCGGGTACTGCGCGCCGTGCTCGTCGCGGACCACCCGGGCCAGCTTCTCCGCCGCCCAGGGCGCGACGAGCGGGCTGCCGTCGAGCGCCTGCCGGACGGTGTCCCGGTCGAGGCCGAGCGTGTCGCCGAGCGCCACCGCCGCGGCGACCCCCTCGTTGACGAACGCGAGCAGCAGGTTGTTGACGAGCTTGAGCCGCGAGCCGGCGCCGGCCGGGCCGAGCCACAGCGTCCGCTGCCCGACCGCGTCGAACACCGGGGCGACCCGCTCGCGCGCCTGCTCCGGGCCGGAGGCGAGCACGGTGAGGCGGCCCTGTTCGGCCGGGCCCCGGCTGCCGGCGACCGGCGCGTCCACCAGGGTGACGTCGGGCCGCTCGGCGGAGACCAACTCGACCAGCCGCTCGGTCTCGGCCACGCCGATGGTGCTCATCTGCGCCCAGACCGCGCCGGCGGGCAGCGCGGCGAGCATGCCCTGGTCGGCGGCGACGGCACGGACCGCGGGCCCGTCGGTCAGCATGGTCACCGCCACGTCGGCGCGGCAGACCGCCTCGGCCGGGTCGGCGGCCACCACGGCGCCCCGCTCGGCGAGCGCGCGGGCCGGCTCGGGGTGCCGGTTCCACACCACCGTGTCCAGCCCGGCCCTGAGCAGGCTCGCCGCCATCGGCGTACCCATGCCGCCGAGTCCGAGCACCGCCACCCGTGTCATCCGCCGCTCCCCTCGCCACCGTTCGGGCCAGCCTAGGTGCCGGTGGGGGCGCCGGCACCCGGAACGGCGGGTACGCCCGTTCACTCTCGCAAGAAATCGGAAATTCTTTCTTCTCAAGACTGTCCACTCGCAAGCCTTAAAAGGATTTCCATGCCTCTCTAGCGTTGTCCGCGCCACCGCCGCCCGCTGGAGCATCCGCTACCGGAAGGACGACCATGCGACGCACCCTGCGCGCCCTGTTCACCACGTTCGCCCTGCTCGCCGCCGCGCTCGCCGCGCCGGCCGCGGTGCACGCCGCACCGCCGCCCCCGCAGGAGCTGGGCGGGCTCGATCTCGGCGCCTACTGCCGGTCGCTCGGGGCGGCCGACGCGGCGCTGACCGGCGCGACCGCGTACGACTGGCACTGCCGGGGCGGCGACGGGCACCTCGGCGATCTCGCGTTCGACGCGGCCTGCCGGTGGACGTACCGCACCGACGCGGCGGTGGACCGCATCGGCGACCTCTACGACCCGACCTCGGTGCGCTGCTGGCGGGTCCGCCCCGAGGTGGTGACGCCGGACTTCACGCTCTGGTGCCAGCTCACCGGCAGCTCGACCGCCGAGCTGCGCGGTGACACCGTCTACGGCTGGCGCTGCGTGCGCTACAGCCGGGCCGGGGTCACCTACTCCGACATCGACGTGCTCGCCGCCTGCCGCGAGACCACCTTCGGGTACGCGACGGTGGAGCGCTTCGCCCGCTTCGGCGACCCGTACTCCTGGCAGTGCCGCCTCTGACCCTCCCCACCACGCCCGCCGGCGTGGCCAGGGAGAACGGGCGCAAGGCGATCGCCTCGAACAAGAAGGCGCGGCACGACTACGACGTCCTCAAGACCTACGAGGCCGGCATCGTGCTGGCCGGCACCGAGGTGAAGTCGCTGCGCGAGGGGCGGGTGTCGCTGGTCGACGCGTTCGCGCAGGAGCGCGACGGCGAGATCTGGCTCTACGGGCTGCACATCGCCGAGTACGGCTTCGGCACCTGGACAAACCACGCGCCCCGGCGCACCCGCAAGCTGCTGCTGCACCGGATGGAGATCGCCCGGATCCTGGAGAAGCTGCGCGACGGCGGGGTCACGCTGGTGCCGCTGTCGATGTACTTCGCCGACGGCTGGGCCAAGGTCGAGCTGGGGCTGGCCCGGGGCCGCCGGTCGTACGACAAGCGTCAGGCGCTCGCCGAGCGGGACGCCAAGCGGGAGATCGCCCGGGAGATGGGCCGCCGGCTCAAGGGCCGAGCGGCGACCCGCCGGTCCTGACGTCCCGGCGGGTCGCGGACAGCTCCTGACCGCTACCTCGGGCAGGCTGGCCGGGATCCGACAGAGGGAGAGCCGCGATGGGCCTCGACGTGCAATTCACCTTCGACTGCGCCGACCCGGCCGCGCTCGCCGCGTTCTGGGCCGAGGCGCTCGACTACCGGGTGCAGGGGCCGCCGGACGGCTTCGACTCGTGGGCGCAGGCGCTCACCGCGTTCGGCGTGCCACCGGAGCGGCACAACGACGCCTCAGCCGTGGTCGACCCCGAGGGCACCGGGCCACGGCTGTTCTTCCAGCGGGTGCCGGAGCCCAAGCGGGTCAAGAACCGGGTGCACCTGGACGTGCGGGCCGCGCCGGGCCTGACCGGGGAGGCCCGGATGGCGGCGTTGGAGGCGGCGGCCGACAGGCTCGTCGCGCACGGCGCGAGCCGCGTGGCCCGCCACGAGCCCGCTCCCCCGCTCGGCGCCGGCCACCTGATCATGACCGATCCCGAGGGCAACGAGTTCTGCCTGGACTGACTCCTACAAGACATCTTGTACTTCACTTCTTGTCCGTCTAGCCTCACCCCATGGCGGACGAGCCGAACCACGTGCACCTGACCGACCCGCGCGCCATGCGGGCGCTGGCCCACCCCACTCGACTACGGCTCCTCGGCGAGCTGCGCATCCGCGGCCCGCAGACCGTGGGGATGCTCAGCGACCGCACCGGCGAGGCGGTCGGCTCGGTCAGTTGGCACATCGGCAAGCTGGCCGAGCACGGCTTCGTGACCGAGGCGCCCGACCTGGCCCGCGACCGCCGCGAGCGGTGGTGGCGGGCCGCGCACGCCACCACCGACTGGGACCCGGTCGAACTGCTCGACGACCCGGAGCGGCGGCTCGCCGGCGATCTGCTGCGCCGTGCCGCGATGGAGCGCTACGTGGCCCGCTACCAGGCCTACCTGGATTCCGAGGCGAGCCTCGACCTGGCCTGGGTGCGCGGCACCAACAGCAGCGACACGGTGCTGCACCTGACCCCCGACGAACTGGTGGAGATGGGCGACGAGCTGTCCGAGCTGGCGCGGCGGTGGCACGCGCGCGGTGCGCCCGGCCGGCCGGGCGCGGAGATGGTGACGCTGGTCTGGCAGGCATACCGGGGGCCGCAGTGACCCGCGACCGCCGGCCGCTGGCCGGGCTCCTGATCGGGCACGCCGTCTCGCTGACCGGCAACGTGCTGACGCTCATCGCGCTGCCGCTCTACGTGCTGGCCGAGACCGGCTCGCCGGCGGCCACCGGGCTGGCCGGCGCGTTCGCCACCGCGCCGGTGGTGCTCGGCGGCGCGTTCGGCGGCGTGCTCGTCGACCGGATCGGCTACCGCCGGTCCAGCGTGCTGGCCGACGTCGTCTCCGGCGTGACCGTCGCCGCCGTACCCCTGTTGCACGCCACGGTCGGCCTGCCGTTCCCGGCGCTGCTGGCGCTGGTCTTCGTCAGCGGCCTACTGGACACACCCGGCCAGACCGCCCGCACCGCGCTGCTGCCGGAGGCCGCCGCCGCGGCCGGGGTGCCGATCGAGCGGGCGGTCGGCTGGGCGGAGGCCACCTCGCGAGGCGCCCGCATGATCGGCGCGCCGGTCGCCGGCCTGCTGGTCGGTGTGCTGGGTCCGCTGCCGGTGCTGGCCGTCGACGCGGCGACGTTCGCCGTCTCGGCGCTGGTCGTGACGCTGCTGGTGCCGCGCGGCCTGCGCCCGTCCACCGAGGACGACGAGGTGGAGGTGGGCGGCTACTGGCGGCAGTTCGCCGCCGGGCTGCGCTTCCTCGCCCGGGAGCCGCTGCTGCGCGCCATGGTGCTGCTGGTGCTGGTGACCAACCTGTTCGACGCGGCCAAGAGCAACGTGCTGCTGCCGGTCGTCGCCGACCGCGAACTCGGCGGCCCGGCCGCGTTCGGCCTGCTGGTCGGCGTCATGGGGGGCGGCGCGCTGATCGGCTCGCTGGTGTTCAGCGCGATCGGGCACCGGCTGCCCCGCCGGGCCACGTTCGTCACCGCGTACGCGATCTGCGGCGCGCCCCCGCTGTGGGCGCTCGCCGCCGCGCCGCCGCTGCCGGTGGTGGTCGCGGTCGTCGCGGTGGCCGGGCTGGCGGCCGGCGCGCTCAACCCACTGATGGGCGCGGTGGAGTTGGAGCGGGTACCGGCATCGATGCGGGCCCGGGTCTACGGGGTGATCGGCGCCGGCGCCTGGGCGGCGATGCCGCTCGGCGCGCTGGGCGCCGGGCTGACCGCCGACCGGTTCGGCCCCGCGTCCACGCTCGTCGTGATGGGCGGCTGCTACCTGCTGGTGGTGCTCACGCCGCTGCTGGGCGGGCCGTGGCGGTCGATGGGCCGGCCGGTTCCGGCGGCGCGCCGGGGCGTGCCGGAGGAAGCGCTCTCTTGACAGCGGGGCGGCTTCGTTCATACCTTCATCGAAGGCTATCTTTATAGTTTGTTTACCGTTCGGCGGTGCCGGCCGATCGCGCGGTGAACGGACCCCACCACCGCAGGAGGCATCCCGTGCGCAGTATCCGTACCGTCGCCGCCCTGGCGATGGCGGCGGTCGGCCTCACGGCCGCCCTCACCACCGTCCCGAGCACCCCAGCGGTGGCCGCCCCCGGCGCGGTCACCTGGTCCGACGACTTCAACGGCCCGGCCGGCGCCGCCCCCGACGCGAGCAAGTGGCGCTACGACATCGGCGGCGGCGGTTGGGGCAACAACGAGTTGCAGTACTACACCAACAGCACCCGCAACGCCGCGCTCGACGGCAACGGCAACCTCGTCATCACCGCCCGCAAGGAGAACCCGGCCGGTTACGGCTGCTGGTACGGAAGCTGCCAGTACACCTCCGCCCGGCTGCTCACCAACGGCACGTTCAGCCAGGCGTACGGCCGGTTCGAGGCCCGCATCAAGATCCCGCGCGGGCAGGGGCTGTGGCCGGCCTTCTGGATGCTCGGCAACGACATCGGCAGCAATCCGTGGCCCAACAGCGGCGAGATCGACATCATGGAGAACGTGGGCTACGCGCCGTCCACGGTGTGGGGCACGCTGCACGGCCCGGGCTACTCCGGCGGCAACGGCATCGGCGCGTCCACCTCGCTGCCGGGCGGCCAGGCCCTCGCCGACGCGTTCCACACGTTCGCCGTCGACTGGGCGCCGGACTCGATCACCTGGTACCTCGACGGCGTGGCGTACTCCCGCAAGACGCCGGCCGACGCGGGCGGCAACCGTTGGGTCTTCGACCACCCGTTCTTCATGATCATGAACGTCGCGGTCGGCGGCAACTGGCCCGGCTCGCCCGACGGCAGCACCACGTTCCCGCAGACCATGACCGTCGACTACGTCCGGGTGCAGGCCTGGGACACCGGCGGCGGGGGCACCGGCGGGCAGATCGTCGGCTACGGCAACAAGTGCGTCGACGTGGCCAGCGCGAACACCGCCAACGGCACCCCGGTGCAGCTCTGGACCTGCAACGGCACCGCCGCCCAGCGCTGGACGTGGAACGCCGACGGCTCGGTACGCGCGCTCGGCAAGTGCCTCGACGTGGCGTCCGGGTCGACCGCCAACGGCGCCAAGGTGCAGCTCTACGACTGCAACGGCACCGGCGCGCAGAAGTGGGTGTTCAGCGCCGCCGGCGACATCGTGAACCCGCAGGCCAACAAGTGCCTGGACGCCACCGGGAACAGCTCGGCCGACGGCACCCGGCTGCAGATCTGGGAGTGCGGCGGCACCGCCAACCAGAAGTGGCGACGCTGACCGACCGGTGGACCGGGGCGGGCGGCGCTCACCCCCCGCCCCGGTGTCTCGCCCAGCCGACGAAGCGCTGGTAGCGATCCACCGACCGCGTGCCGTCCCGCGCGGGCAACTCCGCCTCGGCCCGGGCGTAGAGCGTGGCCAGGTGCATCAGCAGCGCGGGTCGGGCTTCCCGGTACGCGGCGAGCAGCCGCAGCTTCGCGGGCGCGCACGGCCAGGCGATCCCGCAGACCCGGCACCGCCAGGTCGGCCGCGACGCGACGTGCTCCGGGCGACCCCGGGTCACCGCAACCTCAGTGCGACGGCGCGGGCCTCTTCGTCGCTCAGCGGCAGGAACCACAGGAACCGCCGCACGATCTCCGGCGGCTGCGGCCCGCCAGGGCGGCCACGCAGGTCGCGGATCGCCCGGCGGGTCAGTCGGACGAACTCCGGCAACAGTTCGGCCCGCCGCACCGCGTCGGTCGGCACCGAGGTCCACACCGGACAGGGCCAGTCCGCACCACAGCCGTCGCAGACCCAGCCCGGGCGGCTCGTCGAGTGCAGGGCGGTCAGCGCCGGCAACGTCCGCGATCCGTCCGGTTCGCCCGCCGGTACGTCGGGCCGCACGACCCGCGCCCACTCCTCCGTCATCGCGTGTCCCCCTCCGCTGCCGCGACACCCCCTCCACCAGAACCCTGCCGAGCGTTGCGCGGCAATCACACTGCGTTGCAGGATGACCACGGGATGGTCGGGATGTTCGGGGAGGACGTAGGGATGAACCGTGCCGTGGCGGCCGCGATGTCCGAGGCGGGGCACACCGCCGAGAGCCTGGCCGAGCGGGTCGGCGTCGACCCGAAGACCGCGGCCCGATGGGCGAGCCAGGGCCGGATCCCGCAGACCCGGCACCGCGCCCAGGTCGCCGAACTGCTCGGCAGGGACGCCGCCGAGCTGTGGCCGGACGCGCTGAAGCGCCGGGAACCGGCCTGGTTCCGCCCCTGGGCCGACATCGAACGCGAGGCGACGGCCCTGCGCTGGTACGAGTCCGCCGTCCTGCCGGGTCTACTTCAGACACCCGAGTACGCCCTCGCGGTCCTTCGAAGTGGGCCGCTGTTCGCCGACGCGGAAAGCCTGCTGGAGGCACGGCTCCTCCGCCAGGCGGCGGTGCTCGATCGACCGCGTCCGCCGCTGCTGGTCTTCGTCCTCGACGAGGCTGCGCTGCGCCGAGGGGATCCCGAGACCATGCATCCCCAGTTGGATCACCTGATGGACCTCGCCGGACGTCAGCACGTGATGGTGCACGTCCTGCCCCTGGGGGCCGGGCTCCACCCTGGCCAGGCCGGCCCGTTCATCATCGCCAGCACCTCCGACGGTGAGGACGTCGGCCACCTCGACGACCAGGCTGCCGGACGGATTCAGAATGATGTTGCGGCCCTCTGGGCGGTCTGGGATACCGTGAGATCCGTTTCGCTGCCGCGGGACCAGACCATCGACTTCCTGAGAGCGCGATCATGGATGAGCTGATCGGTGGGCGCTGGCGCACCAGCACCCGGAGCAGCTCCAACGGTGGCGCCTGCGTCGAGGTGGCCGACAATCTGACCGACCTGATCGGCGTCCGCGACTCCAAGGATCCACGCGGTCCGGTGCTCGTCTTCGCGCCGCCGGCATGGCGGGCGTTCGTCGCCCATCTGGCACCCCGGCGCTGATGAGCGGGTTCACAGCCGAGGTAATCACCACCGCGCGGCTGACCCTGCTGCCGCTGGCCGTCGCGCACGCGGAGGAGATGGCCGCCGTGCTCGCCGAGCCGGCGCTGCACACCTTCATCGGCGGCGAGCCCGCCGCCTCGGAGGCGTTGCGCGCTCGCTACCAGCGGCTGGTCGCCGGCTCCCCCGACCCGGCGGAGTCGTGGTGCAACTGGGTGATCCAGGTGCGCGACGACGGTCGGCTGGCCGGCACCGTCCAGGCCACCGTGACCGCACCCGAGGGTCCACCCCGGCACGCCGCCGCGGGGGGCGCGCGGGCGGTCGGGCACCGGCATCTCGACGAGGTGGCCCCGGTCGCCGGCGGAACGGTCGCGGAGATCGCCTGGGTGGTCGGCACGCCCTGGCAGGGGCGCGGGATCGCCACCGAGGCCGCCCGGGGCATGGTGGGCTGGCTCGGGCCACGCGGTGTGCGTACCCTCGTGGCCCACATTCATCCCGACCACCGCACGTCGGCGGCGGTGGCCACGGCCTGCGGCCTGGCCCCCACGGACGTGTGGCACGACGGCGAGGTCCGCTGGGTGGGTCCACCAGCATGATCGGCACCATTCCGGCGAGGTTGCGGCATCCGACGCGCTCGGACCCCGCCACCTCCCCGAGGTGGTGTTGAATCAAGCGGGTCAGAAGGGGGCGTCGACGGCCATCCGGCGGACCTGGGTGAGGTAGGGGTCCAGCTCGCCCACCTCGAAGCGGCAGGTGCCGATGACGTGCCAGAACTGGCCGCCGGGGTCGCCGTCGAGCTTGTACCGGCCGTCCGGGCTCACCGCCGCCCAACCGTCCGGCAGGCCGATCAGGGTGGCCCGCAACTGCGCGTGCTCCGGGTCCGCCACGTCCCACAGCCGCACCGTGCCGTCGTCTCCGGCGCTGGCCAGCAGGCTGCTGTCCGGGCTGAAGTGCACCGACCAGACCCGCCGGGTGTGCGCGGCCAGGGTGCCGTGCTTGCGCCCGGTGACCGGATCCCAGAGCCGGATCACCAGGTCGTCGCCGGCGGTGGCGAGCAGGTTGCCGTCGGGGCTGAACGCGCACGACCAGAGCCGCCCGACGTGCTCGGTGCGCACGATGCGCCGCTCGCCGGTGGAGACGTCCCAGATCACCGCCGTGCCGTCGTTGCCGGCGCTGGCCAGCAGCGTTCCGTCGCTGTTGAAGCCGACCGAGTAGACCCGGTCGGTGTGGTGCTCCAGGGTCAGCTTGCAGGTGGCGGTGGCGGCGTCCCAGAGCCGCACCATCTGGTCGTCGCAACCGGTGGCGATGGTCTCACCGTCCGGGCTGAACGCCACCGTGCGCACCCGGCCCCGGTGCGGGGTGAGCGTGGCGAAGTGCCGGCCGGTGCGGCGGTACCACAACCGGACCGTGTCGTCGTCGTTCGCGGTGGCCAGCGCGTCGCCGTCCGGGCTGAACGCGACCGCCCAGACGTGGTCGGTGTCCACGTTGAGTTCCCGCTCGTCGGCGCCGGTGTCGGTGTTCCACAGGTGCACGCCGCCGTCGCCGCTGGGCGTGGCCACCAGCGGCTCGTCCGGGCAGAAGACCACCGAGAGCAGCCGGTCGGCCGGGCTGGCGAGCTGCCCCAGCAGGCGGCCGGTGCGCGGCTCCCAGAGCCGGATCACGCCGTCGTTGCCGCACGCCGCCAGCACCTCCCCGTCGTCGCGGAAGGAGAGCGCGGTGACCCGCCGGCCGTGCCCACGCAGCGTCTGCTGGAGCTGCCCGGTGCGCACGTCCCACAGCCGGGTCGTGCCGTCGTTGCTGCTGGTGGCGACCTGGGCCTGGTCGGGCCGCCAGACCACCGGCCAGACCGAGCCGCGGTGCCGGGTCAGCTCGTGGCGCACCTGGCCGTCCTCGGTGTCCCAGAGCTGGATCGCGCCGTCGCTGGCCGCGGTGGCGAGCAGGCTGCCGTCGCCGTTGAACCGGACGCTGTAGATCGCGCCGCGCTGCCGGCCGAGCACCCGCACCGGGCGGCCGGTCTCGGTCTCCCACAGTCGCAGGGCACCGTGCGTGTCGCCGGTGGCCATCAGCGCGCCGTCGGGGTGGATGTCGAGGGCGTACACGTCGGCCTCGTGCCCGCGCGGCTGGCGCAGCAGCTCGCCGTCGGTGGCCCGGCGGATCCACACCCGGCCGTGCTGCCCGACGGCGGCCAGCAGCCGGCCGTCCGACGAGTGCACCACCCGGTAGACCACCTCCGGCTCGCGCACCTCGAAGGCCAGCCGACCGGTGTGCAGGTCCCAGCCGCGCACCGTGCCGGCACTGTCGGCCACCACCACCCGCCGCCCGTCCGGGCTGAACGAGGTGCCCCAGATCGGCGCGTCGTGCCCCGGCCACCCGTGGCGCAGCCGGGCGGTGCGGGTGTCGAAGAGCCGGACCACGCCGGCCGCGTCGCCGACCACCAGCCGGCCCCGGCGGCCGTCGGTGAGCAGCGGCCAGACCCAGCCGGCGAAGACGTCCTCGATGACGTGCCGCACGTCGCCGTGGTCGGCGTCCCACAACCGCACGGTGAGGTCGGCCGCGCCGGTGACGAGCTGGTGCGAGGCCGCGTCGTAGCGGACCGCGTAGACCCGGGACCGGTGACCCGCGAGCGTCCGCACCGGCAGCCCGGTCGCCGTGTCGCAGAGCAGCACGCCGCCGTCGTCGCTGCCCACCGCCAGCACCGCGCCGTCCGGGCTGTAGGCGACCGGCACCGGCAGCCGGCCCACCTCGAAGCCGTAGCCCACCCCCACCGCCGGCGGGGCCAGGCCGGGCGCCACCGGCCGGCCCGGCGCGACCACGGCGCCGCGCAGCTCCGGGGCGCGCAGCATCGCCGGGTCGGCACTGACGTCGATCAGCGCGGTGCGGTGCCAACTGCTACCGGCGATCCGCGCCCCGCGCAGGTCGGCCCGGAACAGCCGGGCGCCGGCCAGCTCCGCGCCACGCAGGTCCGCCCCGGCGAGGCGGGCCTCGTCCAGCCGGGCCCCGCGCAGCCGGGCGTGTTCCAGCCGCGCCTCGGTCAGGTTCGTGGCGACCAGCCGGGTGTCGGTCAGGTCGGCGCCGGTCAGGTCCGCGCCCGCCAGCTCCCGGTGCGACAGGTCCTCGCCGCGCAGCACCGCGCCGCGCAGGTCGGCCCGGTCGGGCAGGCGCAGCCGGGCGCTCAGCCGCAACGCGTTGGCGCGCAGCGTCTCGCCCGCCGACTCGTCGCCGAGCACCCGGGCCGTCCACGCCGTGCAGCGGGCCGGATCGGCGAGGTCGCCCAGGAACTCCACGGCCAGCGCGGACAGCGACCGTACCGCCAGCGCGGCCGGCTCCTCACCCCGGTTGAGCTGCTCGGCGACCCCCTCGGCGACCAGCCACTCCATCACCGAGGTGTGGATGAACCCGAACAGCCCGTCGTCGGTGCGGACCAGCAGGCTGCCCGCGCCGACCGCGTGCGTGGCCTGCGGCCCGGACAACCGCGAGTCGGCCCGCCCGGCGAGCTGGCCGGTGGACTCGGCCAGCTCGGCCAGCCGCAGGTAGGACTCGCCGCTCTCCCAGAGCTGGAACGCCAGCCGGCTCACCGCCTGCCACAGCTCGGGCCGGCGCAGGCTGACCGGGGCGCCCGGGATGCCCTGGGTGCGCCGTTCCTCGAAGTCCAGCCAGGACTCCAGGATCTCGCGGTAGAGCGCGGCGGCGCTGAACGTGCCGCCGGCCCCGGCCACCGCGGCCAGCCGACCCTCGTCGAGGTTGGCGATGAAACCGAGCATGCGCGGGTTGCGGGAGAGGCCGAGCAGGTCCTTGACGCCGGCGAGCAGGCTCATCCGCTCCCGGGCCGCCGCCTCGTCGCCGCCGTAACGGTTGCGCAGGAACGCCTCGATCTGGCCGGGCGTGAAGTCCTCCACCGCCAGCACCCGGCGGTGCGGCAGCAGGCCGACCCGCTCACCCAGCGCGGTCAGCACCTGCGAGTTGGTCTTGAAGTGCTGGGTCCGGCTGCTCACCGCGATCTTCGCCGCGCCCTCGGCCGCCTGGAGCAGCGTCTCCAGGTGGTCGGCCGCCCGGTCGTAGGTCACCCGGGCCACCAGCTCGTCGAACCCGTCGAAGAGCAGCACGATGCGACCCTGCCGCAGCATGTAGCGGAACGCCTTGAGGTCGATCACCTGCTCGCCGTGGTTGGCCAGGTGCGCGGCGACCAGACCGTCGACGGAGTGCGCCTTGTCCAGCGCGCGCAGCTCGACCAGGATCGGGATCAGGTCGGGCGCGGCGGTGGGCAGCCGGCGGGCCACCTCGCGCAGCGCGAACGTCTTGCCCCGACCGAAGTCGCCGAGCACCAGCACGAACCGGCCGTCCGGCGCGGAGACCGTCTCCAGCAGCTCGTCCACCACGTCCTCGCGGACCCGCTGGTCGGCCCCGACCAGGTGCCGGTAGCGCTGCGGCACGTACTGCCCCGGTGGGTAGAGCCGGTCGGCCTGGAGGCGGGCGGTCTGCGCGGCCACGTAGTCGCGCAGGTCGAGCAGGCCCTGGAACTCGGTCAGGTGCAGCACCCGCACGCCGCGCCGCTGCGCCTCCTCGGCCAGCCCGCGCGGCGCCCGGTCGCCGTCGTAGACCAGCTCGGAGGCGATGTCCGGGTCGGCGGCGTGCACCCGGCGGGCGAACCGGTCCACGTCCTCCGGCCCGGGGGTGCCCACGTGCGCGCCGACCCGCTGCTGCCGGACCACGCCGTCGGACCGGTAGCTGACGAAGAGGTGCGGCGGATCGGCCTCGACCCGCCGCACCACCACCCGGTCGTAGCGGGCCTCGCACACCTCGGCGAGCCGGTCGAGCAGCCGCTCCACCGGCGTCACCGGCGCCGCGACCTCGGCCCGGGTGGCGCCCTCGACCACGGTGGGACGGCGCGGGTCGGGCACCTGCGCCGGGCCGGACGCGCCGAACGTCGCCTCGGCGCGGGGCCACGCCGAGACGGTCGACTCACCGGCGTCCGGGCGGTCGCGGCCGAGCACCCAGCGGGTCGACCCGTCCACGCCGAGGCGCAGCACCTGGGCCCGGCCGTCGCGCGGGGCGGCGACCAGCGGCACCACCGGGTCGGCCCGGCCGGCCGGCGCGGCGTCGGAGAGCAGCAGGTTGAGCATCGGGCCGACCAGTCGGTTGACCGAGCCGCGGTCGCGCAGCGACACCCGGTCCGGCGGGGCCTCGTCGGCGTACGGGCTGCGCGGGCCGGGCGCGTGCGCCATCGCGCCCAGCCGCAGCCAGCCGGACTGCTGGTAGTGGCGCAGCCGCTGGGCGAACCAGGTCGACTGCGCCTCGCCGAGGAAGCCGTAGCGGTCCTCCTCGCGGTGGGTGATGGCGATGGTGGAGTTCAGCCCGGCCACCACCACCCGCAGGTCGGGCACCGGGAACAGGGTCCACGGCTGCTCGCTGTCGAAGATCCGGTCCTCGAGGCCCTGGAACAGGTCGTCGAAGAGCCGCGCGTAGTGCCGCCACTTGGGCCAGTAGGGCGGCTGCGGGTCCACGTCGTCGGCCTCGCAGGTGGCGAAGTAGGCCCGGCAGGCGGCCATCGTCACGTCGCGCGGGCCGGGCACCACGACCAGCCGGTGCGGCTCCAGGCCGAGCAGCACCCGCAGCCCGGTGAGGAAGCTCAGCGCGTCGGAGAACTCGCGCGGGCTGCCCGATACTGGCGACCGGCCCGCGCCGGCGCCGAGGAGTTCGTGCCGCCGTCGCCGTACCTGCCGGCGGACCGCCTGCTCTACCGGACCGCGCTGCTGGCCTGCCTGCTCTTCGTCGTCGGGGTGCTGGCCGGCGTGGAGATCGGGATCGCCTCCGGGGTGGCCGCCGCGATCCTGGTGGCCGGCTTCGCGGTGCGGGCCCGGCACCGGCTGCGCCCGGCGCTGGTGCCGTGGCGGCTGCTGGTGTTCGTCACCGGGCTGTTCCTGGTGGTGCAGACCATCGGCCGACACGGGCTGGACACGGTCATGGGCGCGCTGATCGGCACCGATCCGGGCGCGGAGGGCGCGCTGCGGGCGGGGGCGGTCGGCGCGCTGTTCAGCAACGCGGTCAACAACCTGCCCGCCTACGTGGCCGGCGAGGCGGTCATCGCCGCCGACCGGCACACCCAACTGCTGGCGCTGCTGGCCGGCACGAACGTCGGGCCGCTGGCCACCCCGTGGGCGTCGCTGGCCACGCTGATCTGGTACGAGCGCTGCCGGGCGGCCGGGCTGACGGTGCCGCTGGGCCGGTTCGTGGCCACCAGCGCCGCGCTGGCCGCGCTCGCCACCGCCGGCACCGTGGCCGCGCTGCTGGTCGGGCCGGGCGCCTGAGGTCACCGCCCGGCCCGGTCACCGCCGGCGCCACGGCCGACGGGCCGCGTAGAGCAGCGCGCTCACGGCGAAGAACCCGGTGCTGAGCGCCAGCCAGCGGCCGAGCAGGGGTTCCGGGGCGAGGCCGGTGGCCGCCGCGTAGGTGCCGTCCCCGAGTCCCAGCACGCCGGGCAGGTAGATCAGGAACAGCAGCGCCGACCCGAGCGCCGGGACCCGGACGTGGTTGCGCAGCGACCGGTCGGCACGGCCCAGCGCCCGGTCCGCCGCCGCGTACGCCGGGAACAGCACCAGGTCGTGGGCGACCGCCGCGCCGACGAACCAGAGCAGCATCCGGCCGGCGGTCGGCTCCCCGGCCAGCCGCAGCGCGACCCAGCCGGCCACGGTGAGGCAGCCGGCCAGCAGCGCCAGGTGCCAGGGCGCCGCGCCGTACGCCCGCCGCAGCTCAGCCATCGAACACGATCTCCTCCACCCACTTGGTGCAGTGCACGCCCGGCAGCGCGGGCACCACGACCCGGGCCGGGAAGCCGTGGTCGGGGCTCAGGTCGACGCCGTTGACCCGCAGCGCGAGCAGCGCGTCCGGGTCGGTCACCTGCCCGCCGTGCAGGGTGGCCCGGCTGAACAGTCCGCCGCGCTCCAGCGAGCGGACCCGCGCGGCGGCCGGACCGCCGACGCCGACCAGCCCGGCGAGGTCACGCAGGCGCACCCCGGTCCAGGTCTGCGACGTGGACCAGCCCTCCACGCAGGCGATCGGCAGCGTGGCGGTGTGCTGCGGCAGCGCGAGCAGCCCGGCCCGGTCCAGCGTGACGGTGCGGTCGCCGGCCCGCAGCGACAGCCGCCAGCCAGGGCCGGTGCGGTCGGCCGTGACACCGGCCGCCGTGGCGGTGCGGTTCACCGGGAAGCCGGTGGGCCCGTCGCCGACGCGCCGGCCCCGGGGCAGCAGCAACGCGGTGCGCCGCAGCGCGTCCACGCTCTGCCCCACGGTCAGCGCGGCCAGCAGCAGCGCGCCGCCGCCCGCCAGCGCCAGCACCCCGCGCCGGCTCATCGTGGCCGGGCCGGGTCGGCGGGCCACCAGGCCGTCCGGATCCGCCGGCTCCGGCCCGGTCCGCTCCACCGGGGTACGCGCGAAGCCCGGCCCGCGCAGCGTGGTCACCAGCCGGGGCAGTTTGATCGCCACGTGTGTCACCAGCGCCACCGTGAAGATCCAGGCGCCGTACCAGTGCGCGGTGTAGAAGTCGAAGCCGAACAGGTACGCGTACTGGACGTTGAGCAGGCCGGTCACGCTCTGGAACAGGATGCCGCCGACCAGCAGCAGCAACGACAGCCGTTCCAGCACCTGCGCGACCGAGCGGGCCGGCGGCCAGGCGAACAGCTTCGGCACCACCGACCAGAGCTTCGCCAGCACCACCGGCACCAGCACGATGCCGAGCGTCACGTGCAGCCCCTGGGTGAGCCGGAACAGCCAGGCCGGCCGCGTCGGCCAGTCGAACACCGGCGGGTGCAGCCAGCCCACGTCGCGGGGGAACGCCTGGTCGAAGCGGGGGCCGTAGGCGATCCAGTCGAGCAGCCCGGTGACGATCACCAGCGGCAGCGCGGCCAGCAGCACCGCGCCGAGCACCGAGGTCAGCCACGGTCCGCGTACCGGGCTGCGCCAGGCCCGGTCGATCACGTCGACGCCCGGCGGTCGGTGGCGATCCAGGGCGCGCCAGAGTCGGGCCGGCGTGGCGTACCCCGGCTCGGGCGGCGGCGGTGGAACGTCGGTGGTCACGGGATGGGACGCTAGACCGCGCGGGCGGCCCTCGGCGGCGTTTGCCGCATTACCGAAGCCTTACCACCGCGGTGCCTTACGAACCGCTGACGTCCGGCCGGAACCGACCTCCCACCCGTGCCGGGTGCCCTAGCGTCAGCGGGTATGCGGGTACTGGTCACCGGCGCGGCCGGCTTCATCGGATCGCAGATCGCCGACCTGCTGGCGGCCGAGGGCCACGAGCCGGTCTGCCTGGACGCCCTGCTGCCGCAGGCGCACGGCGGGACGTTGCCGGAGTGGTCCCGGCGGCACGACCCGGTGGTCGGCGACGTGCGCGACGGCGCGCTGCTGGAGCGGCTGCTGTCCGGGGTGGACGCGGTCTGCCACCAGGCGGCCATGGTCGGGCACGGCCTCGATCCGTCCGACGCGCCCGACTACGCGGCGCACAACGACCTCGGCACGGCGACGCTGCTGGCCGCGATGCACTCCGCCGGGGTACGTCGGCTGGTGCTGGCCAGCTCGATGGTGGTGTACGGCGAGGGGCGCTACACCTGCGACCGGCACGGCGTGGTCCGTCCCGCCCCGCGTCGCGCCGTCGACCTGGCCGCCGGCCGGTACGACCCGACCTGCCCCGACTGCGGCGACACGCTCGCCCCGGCGCTGGTGCCCGAGGACGCGCCGCTGGAGCCGCGCAGCACGTACGCGGCGAGCAAGCTCGCCCAGGAGCACTACGCCGCCGCGTGGGCCCGGCAGACCGGCGGCGCGGTGTGGGCGTTGCGCTACCACAACGTCTACGGTCCGCGGATGCCCCGCGACACCCCGTACGCCGGGGTGGCCTCGTTGTTCCGCTCCGCGCTGGCCGGCGGGCGCGCGCCGGTCGTGCTGGAGGACGGCCGGCAACGGCGCGACTTCGTGCACGTCACCGACGTGGCCCGGGCGAACCTGCTGGCGCTGACCGCGCCGCCACCCGACGGTCTGGTGCCGGTGAACGTCTGCTCCGGACAGCCGCACACCGTGGGCGACCTGGCGACGACGCTGGCGGCGGCCATGGCCGGCCCCGCGCCGGTGGTGGCCGGCGGCGCCCGGGCGGCCGACGTCCGGCACGTGGTGGCCGACCCCACCCGGGCCCGGGAGTTGCTCGGCTACACCGCGCGGGTCACCTTCGCCGAAGGCGTCACCGCCTTCGCCACCGACCCCCAACGCTCCCCCGCCACCCGCCTGACGCCCCACCCCGCCTGACACCCCGCCCCGGCTCGTCACGGAGTGGGCCGCGGGGCGGGTGGGGCCAACGTGGGTGCCGGCTCGGGTGGGTGGGTCAGGAGACGGTGCGGAGGAGGTGGTTGACGAGCAGGGCGGTCAACGCCTGGACGGTCAGCCAGCGGCGCCGTGTCGACGGGGGCAGGTGGGCGACGGCGACCAGCAGCCAGACCACGAACGGCAGCCAGATCCGCTCCACCTCGGCCTTGCTCATCCCGGACACGTCGGCAACGGTCACCACCAGCGCGGCCGCCGCCGGCAACAGCACCGCCGGGCCGAGCCCGACGACCCGCCGCGCCCGGACGACCCACACCGCCGACGACGACGCCTCGACGGCGCGCCAGGTGGCGCGGGCCGCGACGACGGTGCGGCGCAGCGACGGGCCGAGCACCGGCCCGGCCGAGAGCAGCAGCGCGGCCAGGTTGGCCCACACCCAGTAGGCGTACGGGCGGTCCGCCGCCCAGCCCTGGTAGTAGCGCTCGACGACCCGGTCGTACCCCTCCCACCAGTGGAAGCCGGCCAGCACGAACAGCGCCGTGACGGCGGCGACGCCCGCGGTCGCCGCGAGCAGGGCCGCCCGGCGGCGGTCCGGCCGCAGCGCCAGCACCGCCACCGCGAGCACCCCGACCAGCACGAACCCGTACGACAGGTGCAGCGCGAAGCCGAGCAGCAGCCCACCGGCCAGCGCGGCGAGCGGTCCGCGTACCGCCAGCAACGCCAACCCGGCGGCGACCACACCGGTGAACACCGCGTCGGCGGAGGCGCCCAGCCACACCGCGCCGGGCAGCAGCACCAGGAACGGCAGCACCGCCCGGGCCGCGTCGGCGGCGCCCAACGCGCGCAGGGTGACCGGCACCGACACCACGGCGGTGGCCCCGACCAGCACGCAGCAGAGCGCGGCGGCGGTGCCCCCACCCAGCCCGACCCGATCCAGCCAGACGAAGACCAGCAGCGCGCCCGGCGGGTGCCCGGCCGTGTGGGTGGACCAGGAGTCGGGCTGGAAGTCCAGGATGCGCCCGGTGAAGCCGGCCAGCATGGCCGGGATGTCGGTCACCCCGGGCACCTCGTGCAGGTACTCCGCCTGCGGGGTCAGCCGCCGGGTCAGCCCGGCGGACCAGCCGTCCACCAGTGCCAGCGCCAGCGTCCAGGCCACCGCGGCCAGCCAGCCGGCGGCCAGCAGCGGCCCCCACCGCGCGGTCCGCGACCAGCGCAGTCCCGGTCCGAGCACGACCAGCGCGACGGCCACCGCGAGCGGCGTACCCCAGCCGACGTGCGGTCGCCAGGTGGCGTAGAGCGGCGCGGCGTCGGCGTGCAGGCCGACGCCGCGGCGGTTGAGCACCAGCCCGATCACGACGGCGGCGGCGAGCAGCGCCACCTCGACGGCGACCGCGACCAGGTCACCCCGGCGTGGGGGCCCGGTCCGGTCCACGGCGGGGGCGCGGCGCAGCGTGGGTGCGGATCTCATGACGACCGCACGGTACGGCCCGCCGGCGCCGGCCGGGACGGCAACCGCCGACTCGTCACAGGACGGTAAGAAGTGCCTGCTCGGTAAGGGTTCCGTAAGCCCGATCGGGACTCGGCCGGGCGGCCGTCGGCCTACCGTCGGCGGCATGCGGACACAGATCGACGTGGTGCTGCCGTGCCTGGACGAGGCCGCCGCCCTGCCCGGGGTGTTGACGGCGCTGCCGCCGGGCTACCGGGCCATCGTGGTGGACAACGGCTCCCGGGACGGCTCGCCCGAGGTGGCCGCCCGGCACGGCGCCCGGGTGGTACGCGAAGCCCGCCGCGGTTACGGCGCGGCCGTGCACACCGGCCTGGAGGCCGCCGGGACGGAGCTGGTCTGCGTGCTGGACGCGGACGGCTCGTTCGACCCCGGCGAGTTGCCGGCGCTGGTCGCCCCGGTCGCGGCGGGCGCCGCCGACCTGGCCGTGGGCCGCCGCCGGCCGGTGTCCGCCGGCGCCTGGCCGTGGCACGCGCGGGCCGGCACCGCGCTGGTGGCCGCGTTGCTGCGGCAGCGTGGGGTGCCGCTGCGCGACCTCAGCCCGATCCGGGTCGCCCGGCGCGCGGAGCTGCTCGCGCTCGGCGTCACCGACCGGGCGTTCGGCTATCCGTTGGAGTTGATGATCCGGGCCGCGGCGGCCGGCTGGCGGATCCACGAGCGCGACGTCCGCTACGCCCCGCGCGCCGCCGGCACGAAGTCCAAGGTGTCCGGCTCGGTACGCGGCACGGTCCGGGCCACCCGGGACTTCCTCACGGTGCTGCGCAGCGTGGACGGCCCGCGGTGACCGTCCTGCTGGTGGTGGCGAAGGCCCCGGTGCCGGGGACGGTGAACCCCCGCCTCTGTCCCCCGGCCACTCCGACACAGGCGGCCCGGATCGCCGCCGCGGCGCTGCGTGACACGCTGGACGCGGTCGCCGCCACCCGGGGCGTCCTGCCGGTGCTGGCGTTGGCCGGGAGCTTCGCCGACGCCGAGGACGGCGCGAACCTGGCCGCCGCGGTCGCCGGATGGCCGGTGTTCCGGCAGCGCGGTGACGGCCTGGCCGATCGCCTCGCGCACGCGCACGCCGACGTGGCCGAGACGTACCCGGGGTGGCCGGTGGTGCAGATCGGCATGGACACCCCGCAGCTGACCCCGGCGCGGCTGGCCGACGCCGTACGCCGGTTGTCCACGCCCGGTGCCGACGCGGTCCTCGGCCCGGCCGCGGACGGCGGCTGGTGGGGCCTGGGCCTGCGCGACCCGCGCTGGGCGGCGGCGCTGCGCGGCGTGCCGATGTCCACCGCCGACACCGGCCGGCTCACCCACGCCGCGCTGGTCGGGGCCGGCCTTCGGGTCGGTGCCCTGCCCACGCTGCGCGACGTGGACGAGTGGGCCGACGCGCTGGCGGTGGCCCGCTCCGCGCCCGACGGCCGGTTCGCCGGCGAGATGGCCGCGTGGCGGCCGACGTTGCTGGCGGGCGGTGCCCGGTGAGCGCGAGGAGCGAGCCGGGCCTGCGAGCCCCGCAGTCGCGAACGACCACCGACCCCGCGAGCGCGACGAGCGAGCCGGGCCTGCGAGCCCCGCAGTCGCGAACGACCACCGACCCCGCGAGCGCGACGAGCGAGCCGGGCCTGCGAGCCCCGCAGTCGCGAACGACCACCGACCCCGCGAGCGCGAGGAGCGAGCCGGGCCTGCGAGCCCCGCAGTCGCGGGCGGAGAGCTGTGCCGCGGACGGCTTCGGCGACGCGCTGCGGCGGCGGTCCGGCGTTCACTGGCTGGTGCACGCGGACGGGGTCCGCCGGCGGTTGCCGGTGGAGCGGTGGCACGGGCCGGCGGAGGCGGCGACCGCCGCGGTGGTGGCCCGCTGCGACGGCCCGACGCTGGACCTGGGTTGTGGACCGGGCCGGGTCGCGGCGGCACTGACCCGGGCCGGTGTCACCACGGTCGGGGTGGACGTCTGCGCGCGGGCGGTGGCGCTGACCCGGGCCCGGGGCGCGGTGGCGCTGCGGGCCGACCTGTTCGCGCCGCTGCCGGCCGAGGGCCGGTGGCGGCACGTGGTGCTGCTGGACGGCAACATCGGCATCGGCGGCGACCCGGCCCGGCTGCTGCGCCGGTGCCGGGAGCTGCTGCGCCCGGACGGCGTGGTGCTGGTCGAGCTGGACCCGCCCGGCAGCGGCGCCTGGCAGGGCCAGGCGCACGTGGTGTCCGGCCGGCGGCGGGGGCCCAGCTTCGGCTGGGCGCGGCTGGACACCCGGGCGGTGCACCCGGCGGCCGCGGCGGCCGGACTGGCCGTGCGGGACCTGCGCCCGAACGGCGGCCGATGGTTCGCGGAACTGGTGACCGCCTGAGCCGCGAGCGGGCCGGGCGGAAAACCCCTACGGGCGGGCTTCGTCCACCAACTAGCGTGCCGGCATGACCGTCACCCTGCACTTCCACGCCGACCCCGTGGAGTTCCTCGGCGCCGCCGGCGACCACCTGGCCGCCGACCCGGTGGTCAACACCGTGGTCGCCTCCGTCGCGTACCGGATGGCCGCCCGCCGGGCCGATGGGATCGCGCTGCCGGCGGACGACTGGTGGCTGGTGGTCCGGGACGACTCCGGCGCGGTGGTCGGCGCGGGAATGCGGGCCGCGCCGTTCCCGCCGCGCCCGCCGTTCCTGCTGCCGATGCCGACGGAGGCGGCGGTCGCGCTGGCCCGCACCTGGCACGGGCGCGGCGAGCGGGTGTCGGCGGTCAACGGCGCGCTGCCCGCGGTCCGCGCCTGCGCCGACGAGGTGGCGCGCCTGCGCGGCGGGCGTGTCGAGGTCGCCCAGCACACCCGGCTGCACGAACTCGACACGCTGGTCCCGCCCGCGCCGGCGCCGGGCGCGCTGAGGCTCGCCGGTGAGGACGAGGTCGACCTGGTCGGCACCTGGTTCGGCGCGTTCATGGCCGACGCCGACGAGCAGGCGGGCCGCCCGCGTGGCGCCAGCGCACACGAGACACCCGACCGGGACGACCTGCTACGACGGATCCGGAGCGGCCGGGTCTGGTTCTGGACCGACACGGCGGGCCGGCCGGTGCACCTCACCGCCGCCAACCCGACGGCGTTCGGCGTCGCCCGGGTGGGACCGGTCTACACGCCGCCGCAGCAGCGCGGCCGGGGGTGGGCCGGCAACGCGGTGGCCGAGGTGAGCAGGCTGCTGCGGGCCGAGGGCGCGCGGGTGTGTCTCTTCACCAACCAGGCGAACCCGACGTCGAACCGGCTCTACGCCCGCCTCGGCTTCCGGCCGGTGGTGGACATGGCCAACCTGGTCGTCGTGCCCTGACGGCGGGGCGGAGGCGCAGTCGAGGCCGAGCGCGGCCAGCCGGTGCGGGTCGGCGATCACGTCCACGGCGGCGATCCGCCCGCCGGTGACCGTGAACGCCATCACCGACAGCGGCCGGCCGCCGGCGCTCACCAGCACCCCGGCGGCGCCGTTGACGAGCACCGGCCGGGCGTACGGGAAGAGCCGACCGAACGTGGTGGCCTGCCCGGCGACCTCCGTCGCGCCGGTGAGCACGGTGCTGTGCCGGGCGCTGACGCTCGGCGCGCCGGCCGGGCTGGCGCCCGACCTGGCCGGCCCGGCCACACTCGGCCTCGACGAGCTGCTGGCCGGCTACCTGACGGCCACCGGCCGGCGACGGCTGCGACCGCCGCTACGAATTCCGGGCCGGGTCGGGCGCGCCTACCGCGACGGGGCGAACCTGGCTCGGCCGGACGCGACGCGGGGTGTGCGGACCTGGGACGACTTCCTGGCCGACCGGCTGCAGGGCCACGCCGCCGGTCGTCTCACCACCCGACCGAGCCGAGGCTGACCGGGGTGAGTCGGCGCACCTGCGGTTCGATCCACTGGGCCGCGGTGACCAGCTTGACCAGCCGGTCGATCGTCTCCGGCGGGCCGGCAACGAAGCTGCGCCGGTCCGCCGGCACGCCGTAACGGTCGTCGAACGTGCCGCCGTCCAACGCGCGCACGGCCATCCCCGCCTCGGCCGCCAGCAGCATCCCGGCCGGCAGGTCGACCGACTCGGGGCGGTAGCCGACGATTCCGTCGATGTCGCCGCGGGCCAACATCACCCAGGCCAGCAGCGGCGCCCACAGTTGCAGCACCCGGCGGGCGGTGGAGTCGAGGACGACCTTCAACGCCCGGGCGGTGCTGTCGTCGCGGCGTACCCCGTGCCCCTGGGTCCAGGCCAACACCGGCGCGGCCGGCACCGGCCGGTGCGCGGCGCGCAGCCGGCAGCCCACCGGGTCGGAACCGTGCACGAAGGCCCCCTGGCCGCGCACCGCGGACCAGGTCCGGCCGGCGATCGGATCGTGCACCACGCCGAGCACCGGAGAGCCGCGCTCGCACAGCGCGATGCCGACCACGTAAGCGGGCAGGCCGATCGCCACGTTGTTGGTGCCGTCGAGCGGGTCCACGAGCCACGCCCAGGTGGTGTCCGGGGCGTATTCGCCGCCCTCCTCGGCGATCACGCCGTGCTCCGGCCAGCGGGCCCGGATCCGGTCGACGATCAGGCGCTCGGCGGCCAGGTCGAGGTCGGTGACCACGTCGCCGGAGTCGTCCTTGGCCCGGGCGTGCACCTCCTCCCGGAGGCCCCGGCGTAGCAGCCGGCCGGCCGCCCGGGCCGCCTGCACCGCGAACCGGTGCGCGTCGCGCAGGTCGGGCCCGCCTCTGTTCGGCTCCACGTCCATGGCTCCTCCAGCCAGTCAGCCCCGTGCCACCAGTCGCGCGATCTGCCGCGCCATCCGCGCCGTCTCCGCCGCGTCGCAGCGGTCCCGGCGTACGCGGTGGCTGCGCCCGTCCACCGCGCCGAGGCTCAGGTCGCACGCGCCGGGAGTGGTCCGGCCGAGCGCCACGGTGACGGCCGGCCCACCGGTGGTCACCTCCGAGGTGTGGAAACCGCCGGCACGCAGCGCGTACGAGTCGCCGGCGGAGTGCGTCTCCACGGTCGCCGTCACCGCGGTCACCAGCCGGTCGGTGGCGGCCACCTCGTCGACCTCGCCGAGGCTGTGCACCTGGTAGACCCGCCAGGACGGGTCGTCGGACGTGTCGGTGACGTCGATCAGCTCGTTGCGGACCGTGCCGTGCAGCACGTGGCTGAGCAGGTCCCAGCTGTGCGAGTGCATGGCCGAGGTGCTCGGGCGCACCGGCGGCGGCTCACCCGGCCAGGCGTGCACGCAGATGCCGTCCGCGCCGTCGCGCTCCACCGGCAGGCAGGTGAAGCCGAGCGGATGCCGGACCGCCCGCAGTGGCCGCCGGCCGTCGGCGATGTCGCCGAGCACGTCGAGGACCCAGTCGCGCAGCAGCTCCGGCCGGGCGCCCCGGTCGATCTCCCGTGCCAGGTCGGCGTAGCTCGTCATGTGTAGGGGTTCCTCGCCTGGAGGGCCTTGCGCACGATGTCGGCGACCTCCCGGTCGCCGAAGGAGCGGGGCAGCGCCAGCCCGAGCGCGCCGAACAGCCGGCGTACCTGCTCGACCGACGGCTCGTCGTCGAGCCGGACCTGACCGGCCGACTCGATCGGCACCCGCCGGCTCTGCCGGCGGCTGTAGTCCAGCTCGATGTTGAACCGGTTGTAGTAGACCTCGCCGCGGTCGATGCGCAGCGCCGGAGTCTGCGGGTTCTCCTGGGTGACGACCACGCAGGACGAGGAGAGGTCGTAGCGGAAGGTGGTCATCTGCGCGGTGAGCCGCAGGTCGACCGTGAGCAGTCCGGACCGCTGGAGGTGCCAGCAGGCGGCGAGCACCGTCGCGTAGGACTCCTTGCGGGTGCGGTCGACCGTCCACGGCTCGGTCCGCCCGGTCGGCTCGTCCGACTCCAGGCTGCGCCGGAAACGCGCGTACCGCTCGCAGACCTCCTCGTCGGTCGGGTCGATGATCTCGACGGCGACGGTGAGGGTGGCGTTGCGGCGGCGGGCCAGTCGCAGGCACTCGGGCAGGGTCACCGCGCGCAGGTAGGTGCCGGTGCCGCCCTTGAAGTCCCACCTGTCGGTGTGCTGACGCGCCTCGGCCAGCGCCTGACCGACCTCGCTGCCGTGCAGCACCCGCACCATGGAGGAGCTGTGGATCGCCTCCCGGGCCCGGCTCAGCGCGCCCTCCGGGCCGGTCAGCTCGCGCATCGGCGGCACCAGGTCGGTGAGCCGCTCCCGGGTGTCCACGATGACCTGGCGGACCTCCTGCTCGGCGGTGCGGCGGCGCAGCCGGTCGCGCAGCACCGCCTGCGCGAGCAGGCCGAGGACCAGCAGGATGGCGCTGTTGACCACGTCCTGGCTGACCGCGTTGGTCAGGCCCAGGACGGCGACCGTGACGGCCAGCACGAGACCGATGAACGCGTCGAGATTGGTGACGACCCAACCGAGCAGGCGCGCCATGACATCCCCCGGTCGAACGACGGAGCCTCCATGATAGCCCTTTGTCAATGTCGCGATCACGCCCTGTTCCGGGCCGGTGGCGGCGCGGCGCGCCGCCGGGCGGCGCAGATCAGCGAGCCGCCCAGCCCCGGCGCCGCCCGGGCCAGCCACCGCGAGGTGACCCACCGGCCACCGGGCAGTCGCCAGACGACCTCGTTCGAGCGGATCGCCAGCGGGGTGAACCCCGCCCGGCGCAGGGTGCGCCGCAGCAGTGACGCGGTGAACGGACGGATGTGCAGCCACAGGTAGGGGTGCAGCGGGTCGACCTGGCGCGGCGCCCGCCCGGCGAGGAACGCCAGGCGGTCCTGCACCGGCGCGAGGTTGGGCGTGGTGAGCACCAGCAGGCCGTCCGGGGCCAGCACCCGGTGGCACTCCCGCAGCAGCGCCAGCGGGTCGTAGACGTGCTCGATCAGCTCACCGGCGAGCAGGCCGGCGAAGCTGCCCGCCCGGAACGGCAGCCCCCGGGTGGCGTCCAGGCAGACCGGCGTCGCCCGACCGCCGGCGGCCCGCCGAGCGGTGCCCAGCGCGGCCTCGGCCATGTCGGCCAGCACCAGCGGCCCGGGCAACGCGACCGGGTCGAGCATGCCGCGTGACCCACACCCCAGTTCGAGAACCGGGCCGCCGCCGGTCACCCCCTCGGCCACCAGCCGGGCCGCGACGGCACGGCGCACCCGATGGTACGGGTCGTCGACGTACCCGTCGACCTGCGCGCCGTCGTGGTAGCGGTGATGGTTGGCGTGCCGGCCGTGCGCCTGCGCGCGGTGGGCCGAGGTCCCGGTCGGCGGCTCGACCATCGCACCTCCCCGGCGGTCGCCGGCCCCCTCGGCGGCGTCCTCCCCCAGCCTCGCACCGCGCGCGCCCAACCGCGTGGACATCCACACCGGATACGCCGACGCGGCGGCCGCCGGCCGGCCGCCGCGTCGGTGCGGACGGATCAGATCGCCCGCGCCCAGTCCAGTCGGGAGGAGTCGTCGTACTCGTCACCGGCGATCCACCACTCGGCGTCGAGACCCCTGGTGGCGACGATGATGTTGCCGCCGTCCGGCTCCGGGTTGGTGGGCGGCACGGACAGCGCGGCGCAGTAGCGCCCGTCCGGGGAGAACACCGGCGACAGATAGAACCGAGGCTCGGCGGTGAGCTTCTTCAGCCCGGCGCCGCCGATCCGCACCGACGCCAGAGACTGGTTCCGGCTCTGCAGGTCGGGATACCAGCGGGTGGTGCAGAACACCACCCGCTCGGAGTCGGGCGTGAACACCGGCCCGCTGAAGCGCTCCCCCGCCAGCGGGGCGTAGAGCCGCCGCACCGTGCCGGTCGCCAGTTCCAGCACGCGCAGCTGCGGCCCCTCCGAGCGGCTGCGCCAGTGCATGACGATCATCGAGCCGTCCCGGGACCAGTCCGGCGAACCCATGGCGTGGCCCTGGGCCAGCACCCGGGTCCCGCCGGTCGCCACGTCGACCGCGATCAGCGTGTCGCTGTCCCTCCCCGTCACCAGGGCGATCTCGCGGCCGTCCGGCGACCAGGTCGGCGCGCCGTACAGCACGCCGGGCGGGTCGGCGAGCAGCGTGCGCTTCGTGCCGGTGACGCGGTCGTGCACCGCCACGTAGGGCAGCAGCGTGCCGTCACCCGACCACGCGTTGTTCACCCAGGCCACGTACCGGCCGTCCGGCGAGGTCTTGGCGTGGTCCCCGTCCGGCAGCAGCGACCGTGGCGTGGTGTGGCCCGGGTCGATCTGGAGCACACCCCAGCCCACGCTCACCAGCCACGGCCCGTTGACGACCTGGTCGGCCGAGGCCGGCGCGGCGGCGACGAGGCCACCGGACAGGCCGGTCGCGGCGGCGGCGCCGGTGAGCGCGGCGGCGCGCAGCAGGGTACGGCGGTTCAATGCGGTCATCTGGTCTCCCCGTGATGGACGTCCGCCCCACCCTCCTGATCGGACGCTCGCCGGGGGATCGGGTGAGCGGACCGTTCACCGTCAGCCACTCGGCCAGGACGCGGGGTGACCGGCCGGGACAGCCGGTACCCTCGCCCCGGTGACCTCCGACGCGCTGCGCCGTGCCCTGACCGACCCGGGCGACCCGCCGCTTCTCCCGCTGCCGGGCGTGGCGGTCGAGTTGCTGGACGCCCTCGCCGCGCCACCCCGGCTCGGCGCGCACCTGCGGCTGGTGCACGACGTGGCCTGGCACCTCACCGCCGCGTTCACCGACCGCTTCGCCGCGGTGCCGTTCGACCGGCAGGCGGTGCTGTTCGGTGCGGCCGTGCACGACATCGGCAAGGTCGAGCACCCGGGCGAGCTGACCGGCCCCGGTTCGGCGCACGAGGAGGCCGGCTTCCAGCTGCTGCTGCGCTTCGGCGTGCCCGAGGAGCGGGCCCGCTTCGCCGCCACCCACGCCGACTGGCGCTCCCCCGGCGTGCAACTGGAGGACCTGCTGGTCAGCCTCGCCGACAAGGTCTGGAAGGGCCGCCGGGTCACCGACCTGGAGCAGCTCGTGGTGGACCGGCTCGCCGGCATCACCGGGCAGGAGGCGTGGCAGACGTTCCTGGACCTCGACGACGTGCTCGCCGAGCTGGCCGCCGGCGCGGACCACCGGCTGGCCTTCCAGGCCGAGCATCCGGTGTACGGCTGAGCCGAGTAAGGAGGGGCCCCCTTTTAACGGATTCGGTAGAGGAGGGGCCCCTTTCTAATACGGCAGCCGCCGTTTGAGATGTTGCTGGTGGGGGTCGGTAGACGAGGTGCGGCCACCGCGTGATCGTCTGTCTGCTGTGGACATAACTTCAGATCTGGCGGTGGCCGCGTGCCACAGCGTAGACCCTGCCCGGTGGCGGCAGGTCCTGGCCGGGGTGTGCGATGCGTTCGCGGGACGGTTCGGGCGGGTGGAGCCGCGGCGGGCGGCGGCGGCGTTCGTGACAGGGCTGCTCACGAATATCGAAATCAAGACGTGTTGGCAGTTGGCGGAGCAGGCCGGGCATGGCCGGCCGGACGCGATGCAGAGGTTGCTGTATCGGGCGAAGTGGGACGCCGACGCGGTGCGTGACGACGTGCGACAGGTCGTCGTCGACCGGCTTGGCGACCCCGACGGGGTCCTCGTCGTTGACGAGACCGGCGATCTGAAAAAAGGTGTGCACACCGTCGGTGTCCAGCGCCAATACACCGGCACCGCCGGGCGGATCGAGAACGCGCAGGTTGGCGTGTTCCTGGCCTACGCGAGCAGACACGGCCACACCCTGATCGACCGCCGGGTCTACCTACCGAAGTCCTGGACCGACGATCGACAGCGGTGTGAGCAGGCCGGCGTCCCGGACGACGTCGCGTTCGCCACCCGATCCGAGCTGGCCGACGACATGATCACCGCCGCTGTTCAAGCCCTGGTCCCGGCCCGATGGGTCGCCGCGGACGAGGCCTACGGCAACAACACTCGGCTGCGGGGTGAACTGCGCAAACTGCGCCTCGGCTACGTCTTGGCGGTCTCCTGCGATCATCTCGTGCCGATCGACGGCGGGAAGACCCGTTGTCGCGCCGACCGGCTGGCCGCCGACCTGCCTGCCACCGCGTGGACCCGGCGCAGTGCCGGCGACGGGTCGAAAGGGCCACGGTTCTACGACTGGGCATGGCTGACCGACGTCGGCGCCGACGGCGACTCGGACGACGACGGCCGGCACAGTCTGCTGATCCGCCGCAACAACACCACCGGTGAGCTGGCCTTCTACCGTTGCTGGACACCCGGCCCGGCCACCCTCGCCCAGCTCGTGCGGGTAGCGGGAGTTCGTTGGGTCGTGGAGGAATCGTTCCAGGCCGGAAAGGGTCAGGTCGGTCTTGACCAGCACCAAGTCCGCCGCTGGACGTCCTGGCACCGGTTCACCACCCTGGCCCTGGCAGCCCTCGCGGTCCTCGCGATCTGCGCCGCCGACGCCCGAACAGCAGACCGTCACGGTCAACCCGACATGATCGAGCTGACCGTCAACGAGATCCGCCGCCTGATCAACATCCTGCTCATCCGGCCGACCCGCAGCATCGCCTACCGTTTGCGCTGGTCAACATGGCGACGCCGACACCAAGCACGAGCCAAACGAGCCCACTACGCCCGCCGCCTCAACCTCGAATTCCCACCATGATCACGAATGGCGGCTGCCGTACTAACCACCAGACGGTACGGATCACGATCCACGTGAGCCTGGTGAGCCGGTGGCGTGGATCAGCGCCTCCGATGGGCCGGTCCGCGCGTACAGGAGGTAGCGCCCTGCCCGGTGGGTGCCGACCAGACCGGCGTCGCGCAGCGCGGTGAGATGGTGGGAGATCGTGCCGGCGCTCAACCCGCAGCGCCCGGCCAGTTCCGTGGTGGAGGCCGGCACCGCCAGCTCGTGCAGCAGGGTGGCGCGGGTCCGACCCAGCACGCGGGTGAGCGCCACGCTGGCCGGAGTGGCACTGCGCTCCCAGAGCGTGCCGACGGCCGAGGCCGGGTAACGCAGCAGCGGCTGAGTCGGCCGCTCGGTCAGGTTGGACCAGACCCGCGCCCCGGCGAAGACGGACGGGACCAGCACCAGGCCGCGACCACCCAGGTCGACCGCGCCGGCGCGGGTCAGGTGATCGACGCGCAGCATGCCGTCGTCCCAGGACACGTGCCTGTCGATCCCGTCGAGCAGGCCGCGCAGCCCGTCGGTCGCCATCCGCCCGGCCGCCACCATGATCTCCCGCTCCAGCAGGGACCGCATGCGCGGCCAGTACGGCGCGATCGCCACCGCCGCGTAGTCGCCGATCACCGACGCCAGGCGGGCCAGCCCGGCCGTCGGGTCGGCGTGAAAGGCGGCCAGCCGGGGCGAGCGGGCTCCCGGCAGTTCGGCCAAGCCGGCGCGGACCACGGCCGGCGGGGTGGCCACGAGCGCGGCCAGTTCCGTCTCCAGCGCCGGCAGCGCGGCCGGCGGCGCCGGACAGACGAAGCCCGGGATCACCACGGTCGGCTCCGGCACCAGGTCGGCGAGCAGGCGCCAGTCCACCTCGGCCAGTCGCGGCGCGACCTGGTCGCGCCAGAGGTGGTGGGCCGGGAAGAACTCGGGCATCCGCAGCGCCCGTACGCTCGCGACCACCTCCCAGAGCGGCGAGATCGCGAAGCGCACCCCGGCGAGATCCCGCACTCCCAACGCGACCCGCAGCACCGCCGCCTCCCGGATTCGACCAGGCTCAAACTAGTCGACCGCCGCCGGTGACACGGGACAGGCTCCCGGCATGACCACCGCCTCACCCGCCCGCTGGCCCCGCGCGTTCCGCCACGTCTACACGGCCAACCTCGTCGACAGCGTCGGGTTCCAGGTGGGGCAGCTCGCCGTACCGGTGCTGGCCGTGTCGGTGCTGGCGGCCACGCCCGGTCAGGTCGGCCTGCTCGCGGTGCTGAGCACCGCCGCGTTCCTGCTGATCGGCCTGCCCGCCGGGGTGTGGGTGGACCGGACCCCCCGACGCACCGTGCTGGTGACCGCCGGCCTGGCCTGCGCCGCGCTCCACGCCTCGGTCCCGCTCGCCTGGTGGGCGGGCGGGCTGACGCTCGGCCAGCTCTACGCGGTGGTGCTGCTCGTCGGCGTCGCCACCGTCTTCGGCGACGTGGCGTCGCAGAGCGTCCTGCCGGAGCTGATCGGCCGGGAGCGCCTGGTGGCGGCGAACTCGCTGCTGATGACCACCAACGCCACCGTCCAGATCGGCGGCCGAGGGCTCGGCGGCCTGTTCGTGCAGGCGCTCGGCGCGCCCCTCGCGCTGGCCCTGAACGCGGTCACCCACCTGCTCGCCGCGTTGGTCCTGACCCGGGTCCGTCGCGCGGCGGTCGGCACGGGCACGCGGCCAGCCGGCGGCTTCGGTCGGGAGTTGAGCGAGGGGGTGCGGCACGTGCTGGGCCGGGGGGTGCTGCGTCCACTGGCCGTCTCCCTGGCCGGTATCAACCTCACGGTGAACCTGATGACCACCATGCTGCCCGTGGTCTTTCTGCGAGAACTCGGGCTCGGCGCCGGCGCGCTCGGCCTCTTCCTGGCCGTCGGCGGGGTAGGTGCGCTGCTCGGCGCGACGACCGCCCGCCCGCTGGCGGCCCGGATCGGCGCCGGACGCACGCTGTGGCTGCCCGGGCTGCTGGTCGCCCCGGCCGGCGCGCTGGTGGCGATGATCGACCGGGGACCGTGGCTCTGGTCGGCCGGTCTCGGCTGGCTGGCCCTGGCCTGGCGGACCGGCATCGGTAACGTGATCGGGGTGAGCCTGCGGCAGCGGGTGACCCCGGACCGGCTGCTCGGCCGGATGAACGCCACGTTCCGGTTCCTGCTGACCGGTGCCATCGCGGTCGGCGCCGGGCTCGCCGGCCTGCTGGGCCAGTACGCCGGACCACGCGCCTCGCTCTGGGCCGGGGCGATCGGCGCCGCGCTGACCTGGCTGCCGCTCTACCGCGCCCGGAAGCGGGTCACCGGCGAGGACGACCGGTGAGGCCGGCTGTTACCCGGCGGTTACGCCGCTGCGAAGGCGCTGTTGCCGGGCCCGTCGACCGTCGGGGCAGGGACACCGGAAGGGGGTCCCGGCACACGGGAGGTCACCATGAGACTGAGGAGAACACTGCTGGCGCTCGTCGTCCTGCTCGGCGGCCTGGTCGTCGGCGTGAGCGGCGCGAGCGCGGCAGCGCCGTACTGCGGGATCACCTGGGGCAGCACGGCCAAGTCGGCCGGCACCCTGAGCGCCGCCCCGCTGGTCGGCGTCGCCACCGAACGGCAGGACTGCTGGGACCGGGTCGTCTTCGAGTTCGCCGGGCCGGTGAACGGCTACTCCGTCGCCTACGGCGAGACGTACACCGAGGGGCAGGGCCTCGCGTTGAGCCCCTACACCGCCGGCGGGGCGCTGCTGTCGGTGTCGCTGCGGGCGCCCGCGTACGACGCCGGACACGTCGCGACCGTGCCGTACCGCGTCGGTGAGCACGCCGGGACCGCGCTGGGTTCCCGCACGTCGCGCGACGTCGTCTTCGGGGGCAGCTTCGAGGGCTACACCACCGTCGCGGTGGGGGTCCGCGCCCAACTGCCGTTCCGCGTCGTCGTGCTCAGCGGTCCCGGCACGCACAGCCGGATCGTGATCGACGTCGCCCACCAGTGGCAGGCGTGAACCACGTGGCGAGGTGCCGAGGGGCCGGTCGGTCCCTCGGCACCGTCCGATCCGCCCACGCCGTCCGAGGTTGCGCAGGACTACCCTCGGTGATCGTGGAGGGCCGCGTGCTGGTCGTCGAGGACGACGCCTCCATCCGGGAGGTGTCGGCTCTCGGCCTGCGCCGCGCCGGGTTCCGGGTGACCACCGCCGCCGTCGGCCCGGCCGCCCTCGCCGTCTGGCGCGCGGGCCCGACCGACCTCATCGTGCTCGACGTGATGCTTCCCCGGCTGGACGGATTCGAGGTGTGCCGGGAGATCCGGCGCACCAGTCGGGTGCCGATCCTCATGCTCACCGCACGCACCGACACCATCGACGTGGTGGTCGGCCTGGAGTGCGGCGCCGACGACTACCTCCGCAAGCCGTTCGACCTTCCGGAGTTGGTCGCCCGGGTCCGCGCCGTGCTCCGCCGGACCGTCGCGCCGCCGCCCGAGGCCACCGTGACCGCCGGTCCGCTGGAGATCGACCCGGCGCGCTTCGAGGCCCGCCTCCGGGGGCGCGAACTCACCCTCACGGCCACCGAGTTCCGGCTGCTCCTGGAGTTGGCCCGGCGTCCCGGCCAGGTGTTCACCCGCGAGCTGCTGCTCCACCGGGTCTGGGGGTACGACCACCTCGGCGACTCCCGGCTGGTCGACGTGGCGGTGCAGCGCCTGCGCGCCAAGGTGGAGGACGACCCCCGCGCGCCGGCCCTGATCCGCACCGTTCGCGGCGCCGGCTACAAGCTGGCGACGGGGTGAGCGCGCCGTGGCGGCCGGCACTGTCGCACCCGGCCGGTTGCGGCGCCGGTTGGTCGTCGCGCTCGTGCTGGTCGCCGGCCTGTCCGCCGGGATGTCGGCAGCCGGCTCCTATCTCATGCTGCGGCAGGCCCGGTTCGACGGCTCGCTGCAACGCGCCGCCGCCGACGCCCGCTACCAACTGGTGGTCGCCGCCCAGTTCCTGCCGTTGACCGAGGCCCGCCGCGCCGACCTGCTGGCCAGCTTCGAGGAGGCCGGTCGGCACGTGCTGCTCGTCGCCGGCGGGACCCGGGCCTCCAACCCCCGGTACGCGCCCACGCCGGGGGCGGGCCTGCGGGCCACCGTCGCCGCCGGGCAGCTCGACTTCCAGCGCACCCCCGGTCGGCCCCACCTGCTGGTCGTCGGGGGCCGGATCCCCGGTTCCACCGCCGAGCTGCTGCTGGCCGACGAGATCGACGCCCTCCCGGCCGGCGCGGTGCGGGCGGCCGAGCTGCTCGTGGCCGACGTGGTCCGGCTGCGTCGGCTGGTCGAGGACCTGCTGGAGATCTCCCGTCTGGACGCGGGGGCGGGAGGCGCTCGCGGTGCGCCCGGTGGACGTCGCGGCGCTGCTGCGGCGGATCACCGCCGCTGACCCGGGCGCCCGGGTCGCGGTGGCCGTGGACGCGTCGCCGGTGGTGACCGATCCGCGCCGGCTGGAGCGGATCCTGACGAACCTGGTGGACAACGGAATCACCCACGGCGGGGGCCGGCTCGGCGTCGAGGTTCGCCGCGCCGGCGCCGAGCTGGTGGTCGAGGTGGCCGACCACGGCCCCGGCATCCCCGCCGAGCACCTGGCCCACATCTTCGAGCGCTTCTACAAGGTCGACCCGGCCCGCACCGGACCCGGCAGCGGGCTGGGGCTGGCCATCGCCCGGGAGAACGCCCGGCTGCTCGGCGGCCGGCTCGACGTGACCAGCGAGGTGGGTCACGGCACCCGGTTCCGTCTCGCCCTGCCGCTCGATGCCACCCGGGACACCTGATGCGACGCCTGATCCCACCCCTCGTCGCGCTGCTGCTGGTCGCCGCCGGTTGTGCCCCGCCGCGCACCGGCGCCCTCGGGCCGGTGCCGGCCGCCCCGTCGGCCACCACCGCCCCGTCGGCCACCACCGCCGCGCCGGGTCCGCCCGCGACGCGCGCCGCCGACGCCGGCCCGCCGGCCGGTCCGGGTACGCCGACCCTCCGTTCGTCCGGCGGGCCGGACCGAACGCTGGACGTCCAGCTCTGGTTCGTCCGGGCCGGCCGGCTCGCGCCCACCCGGCACGCGCTTCCCGCCACCGTCGCCACGTCCCGCCTGGCGCTCGCCGAACTGGCCGCCGGCCCGTCCCCGGCGGAACGCGTCGACGGCCTGACCACCCTGGTGCCGGCCGGCGCGGAGGTGACCCGCATCGTCGGCGGCGTCGCGACAGTGGTTCCGCCACCGGGGTTCGACGCCGGCGGAGCCGCGCCGTCCGGATGCGACGGGCCCAGGTGGTCTGGACGCTCACCCAGTTCCCCACCGTCCGGCGGGTCGCCTTCGCCCCGGCCGGCGCGACGACCGGCCGGGACGACTACGCCGATCTGCTGCCCCCGATCGTGGTGACCGCCCCGGCGAGCGGCGACCGGGTTGCCAGCCCGGTCACCGTCACCGGGACCGCCGACGTCCTCGAGGCCACGGTGAGCGTGCGGGTGCTGGACGCGGCAGGCCGGGAGGTCGGCACCGGGTTCACCACGGCCTCGTGCGGCTCCGGCTGCCGGGGGGCGTACCGGGTGGCGGTCCGCTACCGGCGTGCGGCGGCCGGAGCCGGCGTGGTGGAGGTGTTCCAGGTGTCGGCGCGGGACGGTTCCCGGGTCGATCTGGTGCGCGTCCCGGTCACGCTGGCGTCAACCGGATGACAGTGGATCGATTGACTTTCGATAGTTTGCGAGCGGTAGTCGATACAGGTTGACTACCGAGCGCGCGGTCATCGCACTCCGTGCCTTCCTCGTCCTTCTGTTCGGGATCCTGGTGCTGTTCCAGACGATGTCGCCGCCCGGGCAGTTCGCGCACATGGCCCGGGAGAACCCGGACGACGCATCTCTCCGGTGGCCGGCTACCGCGGTCCCGGTGTTCTGGGCACTCTGCGTGCAGGTGGTGATCGTTTGCACCTGGCACCTCCTCACTCTGGTCACACACGATCGGATCTTCACCGAGGCGTCCCTGGCCTGGGTCGACGGCATCGTCTGGGCGATCGCCGCCGGCTGGGTGAGCCTGGTCGGTGTCTTCCTCCGGGTCGGCTTCCACGCCGACGACCCGGGCCTGCCGCCGCTGCTCGTCCTGCTCAGCACCGGGGTCAGCGTGCTGGGGCTGCTGATGGTCGTGATGCGCGCGCTGCTACGGCAGGCCACCACGCTGCGCACCGACATGGAAGCGGTGATCTGATGCCCACCGTCGTGCGCATCGACGTCGAACTGGCCCGGCGCAAGATGAGCGTCGGCGAGTTCGCCGAACGCGTCGGGCTCACCCCGGCCAACGTCGCCGTGCTGAGGAACGGCCGCGCCAGGGCCGTCCGGTTCAGCACCCTGGAGGCGATGTGCCGGGTCCTCGACTGCCAACCCGGCGACCTGCTGGAGTGGGTCGACGACGGGGAGGAACGATGAGAACGCCGCTGCCCGTCGTCGCGCGCCACGCCCGTCGTTCCCGGTAGGGCCGGCGCCCCTCGACGCCGGCCCTACCTCAACCCTTCACGCAGACCACCTGCTTGAGGTGGGCGACCACCTCGACCAGGTCCTCCTGCTCGGCCATCACCTCGGTGATGTCCTTGTAGGCGCCGGGGATCTCGTCGACCACCCCGGCGTCCTTGCGGCACTCCACGCCCGTCGTCTGCGCGGCCAGGTCGTCCGTGCTGAACGTCCGCTTCGCCTGCCCCCGCGACATCCGCCGCCCGGCGCCGTGCGACGCCGAGCAGTAGGCATCGACGTTGCCCCGGCCCCGCACGATGTACGAGCCGGTGCCCATCGAGCCCGGGATGATGCCCAGGTCGCCCGCGCCGGCCCGGATCGCGCCCTTGCGGGTGACCAGCACGTCCACCCCGTCGTAGCGCTCCTCGGCCACGTAGTTGTGGTGGCAGGAGATCGGCTCGTCAAAGCCGACCTGCGGGAACGCGTCCCGCACCACCTGGCCGAGCAGGGCCAGCATGACCGCCCGGTTGCGCCGCGCGTACTCCTGCGCCCACCACAGGTCCCGCCGGTAGGCGTCCATCTCCGGCGTGCCGGCGAGGAACACCGCGAGATCACGGTCCGGCAGACCGGAGTTGTGCGGCAGGCCGCGCGCTACCGCCATGTGCCGCTCCGCCAACTCCTTGCCGATGTTGCGGGAACCGGAGTGCAGCATCAGCCAGACCCGCCCGTCGTCCGGGCCACCCCGTTCGAGGCAGACCTCGATGAAGTGGTTGCCGCCGCCGAGCGTGCCGAGCTGCCGCTGCGCCCGCGTCTGGAGCTGCGCCACCCTCCGGTCGAGCGTGCCGAACCGCCGCCAGAACTCGTCCCAGCCGGCCTGCTCCAGCCCACGCAGCCGGCGCGGGTCGACCGCGTCGTCGCGCATCGCGAAGCCGACCGGGATGGCCGCCTCGATCGCCGAACGCAGCGGACCGAGGTCGTCGGGCAGGTCGTCGGCGGTCAGCGAGGTCCGCACCGCGGACATGCCGCACCCGATGTCGACGCCGACCGCGGCCGGCGACACGGCCTGCCGCATGGCGATCACCGAGCCGACGGTCGCGCCCTTGCCGAATTGCACGTCCGGCATCACCGCGACGCCCTGCACCCAGGGCAGCGCGCCGATGTTGCGCAGCTGCCGGGCCGCCTGCGCCTCGATCGCGTACGGGTCGGTCCAGACCCGGACCGGCGCCCGGGTACCGGCCAGCGGGGTGAAACCCATCGTCGTCTCCTCGTTCGTGGGATGTGGGCCGTACGGGACTCGAACCCGCGGTCCAGTTGCTCCATCGGCCCGGACGGGCGGACGAAAAGAAACCGCCCGGCTCCGGTCGGGAGGGCGGGCGGTTCGCGCGAGATCGTCGCGCCGGCGCTAGACGCGCCACCACCCTGGTTGCCACTGCCGATACCGGCGGGCCGCGCCCGTTTCGGGCAGCAGCGCGCCGGCGGGCGGCACGGGCCGCTCGGCTCGGCTGCGATTCTGCTGCGACACGGGATGCTCCCTCAGTGGATCAGTTCGACGTTGCCCGCTCACGGTACGGCCGCCGCGGCGGTGGCGGCAACGCGATATTCACGACCGCCGTACCGGCGGCTCCGCGACTCCTCCGTCGATGGTGGACACCGCCGCAGCGGGCGTCGACGCGCCCCGTCCACCGTCGACGACCACGGGGCGACGAATCGCCGCGCCGGTACGCGAGTGCGGGATGACGGGGATCGGCGGCGCGGGCGGACGGGGCGTACCGTGACCGCCGCGACGACGGACGACGGCCCGACGGCGGCCGGCGGAACGGGTCAGCCGGCCTGGGTCACCGGGTGGCGCTTCATCTGCTCCATGAACGGGAAACGCGCGGTGAGCTCGGCGAGCGTGGCGCCGGCGCGCCAGGCGTCGGCCACCTGCGCGACCTGGAGCAGGTCGGTCGCGTCGCCGCGGGCCTCGACCTCGCCCTCGACCCGCAGGTCGATCATGAAGTAGCGGGCCTGGGAGCCGAGGCTGACGCAGACCACGCCCCGCTTCGAGGCCAGCTCGGCGCAGGTGAACCGGCTGCGGCCCTGCTCGGGAGCGGTCACCTGGCCGACGTCGAGCTGGTGGGCGGTCGCGGTCTGCGCGAGCGCGGGAGCGAGGCCGCCGGGCTCGACCAGGTCCGGGTAGAGGCGCACACCCAGTGCCGCCGAGACGTCGCTCATGCCTGACTCCCACTTCCTCGTGACAGAGACCAGCAGCGCGCAGGTTACGAACACGTTTCCGGCACGCATCCCCATCCTGTCCCTCCCGGGTGGCCCGCGGCAATAGGAACGGTCGATCAACCCCCCAACGGGTCGCGGGTACGCTGCCGGTTCATGGCTCGGATCCGCTGTGACTTCTTCTCCGAGGCGCTCGGCATGGGCACCTCGATGACCGTGCTGCTGCCCGACCGGGGCGCGGCCGGGATCGGCCTGGCCGACGCCGCCGGCGACGGCGACGGCGACGGCGACCCGCCGGTGCTCTACCTGCTGCACGGACTCACCGACGACGACACGGCGTGGACCCGGCGGTCGTCGATCGAACGCTACGTCGCGCCGCTGGGGCTGGCCGTGGTGATGCCGCAGGTGCAGCGGAGCTTCTACCGGGACGAGGAGCACGGCAACCGCTACTGGACGTTCCTCAGCGAGAAGCTGCCCGAGGTCTGCCGATCATTCTTCCGCCTCTCCACCCGGCGGGAGGACACGTTCGTCGCCGGCCTGTCGATGGGTGGCTACGGCGCGCTGAAGTGGGCACTGCGCCACCCCGACCGGTTCGCCGCGGCCGCGAGCCTCTCCGGGGCGCTCGACGTGGTGCGGCGGCGCCACCACCCCGCCAGCCCGGTCGACCCGGCGGTGTGGCACACGGTATGGGGCGAGCGCCCGCCGCCGGACGAGGACGACACCGTGGCGCTGCTGGAACGGGCCGGCGACGACCTGCCGGCGCTCTACGTCGCCTGCGGCACCGAGGACTTCCTGTACGAGGACAACGTGCGCTTCGTCGACACCGCGCGCCGCCTGGGCCGGCCCCTCACCGTCGATTTCGGCCCCGGCGACCACGACTGGGCGTACTGGGACGCCCAGATCGCCGCCGTCCTCCCCTGGCTCCCGCTGCGGTGAAAGGCGGGGCCCCGGTTAACGCCTCCGGTAGAGGAAGGGGCCCCGCTCAACACCCCTCACCGGGTGAGCACGACCTTGAGCGCGCCGGTCTCGGCCGGGCGGGCGAACACGTCGTACGCCTCGACGATCTCCTCCAGCGGGTACCGGTGGGTCACCATGTGCGCGGTGTCGAGCTGGCCGGCGACCAGCATGTCGAGCAGTTTGGGCGTGGTGCGGGTGTCGACCAGGCCGGTGGTGATGGTGACGTCGCGGATCCAGAGCCGCTCCAGGTGCAGCGTGGCCGGCGCGCCGTGCACGCCGATGTTGGCGACCCGTCCGCCGGGCCGGACCAGCGTGGTGCACAGCTCGAAGCTCGCCGGCACGCCGACCGCCTCGATCGCCACGTCCGCGCCGAGCCCGCCGGTGACCGAGCGGACCGCGTCGAGCGGATCGTCGTCGGCGAGCACGGTCAGGTCGGCGCCGAACCGCTTGGCCGCGTCGAGCCGGCTCCGCGCCTTGTCGACGGCGATCACGTGGGTGGGCGAGAAGAGCCGGGCGGTCTGGATCGCGGCGAGGCCGATCGGGCCGGCGCCGACCACCACGGCGGTGTCGCCGGGTCGTACCCCGCCGTTGAGCACCCCGACCTCGTAGGAGGTGGGCAGGATGTCGGCCAGCAGCACGGCCGCCTCGTCGGAGACGCCCTCCGGCAGGCGGTACGTGGACAGGTCGGCGAACGGGATCCGGGCGTACTCGGCCTGCACGCCGTCGACGGTGTGCCCGAGGATCCACCCGCCGCCGCCGAGGCACTGCCCGTAGACGCCGTCGCGGCAGTAGCGGCAGACGCCGCACGCGGAGATGCAGGAGGCGAGGACCCGGTCGCCCGGGGTCAGGTTGGCGACGCCCTCGCCGATCGCCACGACCGTGCCGACCGCCTCGTGACCGAGCACCCGGCCCGGCTCGACCTCGGGCACGTCGCCGCCGAGGATGTGCAGGTCGGTGCCGCAGATGGTGACCGCGTCGATCCGGACGACCGCGTCCCGCGGGCCGGCGATCGTGGGGTCCGGGATCTCGGACCAGGACTTCACGCCCGGCCCGCCGTGCACGAGTGCCTTCATGGCTCCTCCTCACGCCGTTGTCACCCCCCACGCTTCTCCGCGGCGGCGGGCGGGCGGCAGGGCCGGAGGACCCGGCGGCCGGGACATCCGTCCCGCGCCGCGACCGACGGGTGTCGAAAAGGGGCCCCGCCTCTACCGGAGGCGTTAACCGGGGGCCCCGCCTTACACGCCGACGGTGCCGTCGACGGCCTCGCGGAGGAGGTCGGCGTGGCCGTTGTGTCGGGCGTACTCATGCAGCATGTGCACCATCACCAGGCGCAGCGAGACGTCCTCGCCCCAGCGGGCCTGGTGGCCGGTCACGTCCAGCGACTCGGCCTCCCGCTCGATCCGGCGGGCGTGCTCGACCTCGCGGCGCCACGCCTCGAACGCCTCGGCCGCGTCCGCCCCGGCCGCGTCGTACGCGACCTGGAAGTCGCCGCTGTCCGACCAGACCAGCGGCACGTCCTCGGCGGCGATGACCCGGCGGAACCAGGTGCGTTCCACCTCGGCCATGTGCCGGACCAGGCCGAGCAGGGACAGCGTCGACGGCGGCGAGGACCGCCGGCGCAACTGCTCATCGGTCAGCCCCTCGCACTTGAGGGCCAGGGTGGCCCGGTGGAAGTCGAGGAACGCGCGCAGCGTCTCCCGCTCGCCGGCCAGCAGCGGCGGGCCGATCCGTTCGGTCTCCACGGGGCATCCTTCCGGGCAGGGTGTTCGGTCACCGGGAGCCTAACCGCTGTGGATCATGAGGCAACGGCATTACCGCAGCGACGAGCGGGCCACCGGAAAGTCGAACCAGGTGTCCGGGTACGGCTCGTCCACGAACCGGTAGTGCCACCACTCGCGCGGGTAGTTCTCGAAACCCTCCTCGCTCATCAGTCGCTTCAGCAGCTCCCGGTTCGCCCGGGCGACGCCGGTGATCCGCGCGTCGGCGGTGTGGGCGCGCGGGTCGAAGCAGTCGAACCCGGTGCCCATGTCGATCGAGTCGTCGGCGAACCGGCGACCGGCGGGGGCGGTGCAGGGCAGCAGGGGCTCGCCCGGCGTGTAGCCGGGTTGCGCCGGGGTGGGCACCGGCACCAGGGTCAGGTCGAGCGTGCTGGCCCGGCTGTGCGCGGTGGGCGCCCCGAGGTAGCCGTCGGCGAAGAGCCGGTCCTTCGGCAGGTCCGGGTAGAACTCGGCCTTCATCTGCGACTCCTGCGGCTGTTTCGCCCAGGCGACGAACTCGTTGACGGCGCGCTGCGGGCGGTAGCAGTCGTACACCTTCAGGCTGCGGCCCCGGGCCAGCGCGGCGGCCTGCACCCGGCGCAGCGCCTCGGCGGCCCGCCGGGTGAGCAGGCAGAGCGGCTCGGGATAGCCGTCGATCGGCCGGCCGACGAAGTTGTGGGCCGAGGCGTACCGGATGTCGGTGCGCACGGTCGGGTCGACGGCGGCCAGGTCGACGACGTCGGCCGGGGCGCGTGGGCCCGTCGGGGCGGGCGACGGCGCCGGGCGCGGCTCGGGCCGCTGGCAGGTCGCGAGGGCCGCGACCACCACGACCAGGACCGCTGCGGTACGTCTGCGCACGCTGCCGTGTCTACCACGGGGTTGGGCGGGGCCCCTTGTCAACAGACGTCTGTTAACAAGGGGCCCCGCCTTACTTCAGGGACGTGCGGAGGAAGTCGATCGCGGCGGCGTCGTCGTCGATGGCGCCCGCCTCGTGGCCGTTGTAGCGCCACACCGTCAACTCCTTGTCGCCCCGGTAGTCGTGGTAGGCGGCGTAGACGGTGGACGGCGGGACGATCTCGTCCATCAACGCGACGGAGAAGCGGGCCGGCACGGTGGCGCGTCGCGCGAAGGCGACCCCGTCGACGTAGGAGAGCGTGCGCAGCACCTGCTCCTCCCGGTCCCGGTGCACGGCCAAATAGTCCCGGATCTCCCGGTACGGCGTCGAGTCGGTGAGCGTGACGGCGCGCGAGATGTCGCAGAGGAAGGGCACGTGCGCCACCGCCGCCCGGACCCCCGGCGCCAGCGCGGCGGCGGCCAGCGCCGCGGCCCCGCCCTGGCTGTGCCCGAGCACCGCGACCCGGGCCGGGTCGACGACGGGCAGGTCGGTGAGGGCGTCGACCGCCCGCACCGCGTCGGTGAGGAACCGCCGGTAGTAGTAGCGGCGCGGGTCCTCCACCCCGCGGGTGGCCATCCCGGGCGCCTGCGGGCCGGCCGCCGCCACGTCGGGCGTGTCGCCGCGGCTCCACCCGGACCCCTGACCGCGGGTGTCCATCTGGAGGTGGGCGAACCCGGCGGCGGACCAGAGCAGGTTCTCCAGCGGGTGGCCGCGCCCGCCGCCGTAGCCGACGTACTGCACGATCGTCGGCAGTGGCCCGTTTACGCCGCGCGGCATCCGCAACCAGGCCCGCACCGGCTGCCCCGCGAAGCCGGGGAACGTCACGTCGAAGACGTCCACCCCGGTCAGCGGGGTGGGCACCGGGGTGGCCGCGACCGGGTCGCCGCAGGAGCGCGCCTCGGCGAGCGTGTCGGCCCAGAAGGCGTCGAAGTCGGCCGGTTCGCACAGGTCGCTGCGGTGCTGGCGGAGTTCCGCCTCGGGCAGGTCGGTGAACACGCCTCGGCTTCCTGGTCGGTCCGTGGGCCGGTCGAGGCGCGTCGAAGCGCCCGGCACCCGGCGTATTTCCGGAAGGTTTCCGCAACTTGACCGAACGCTAGGACCGGACCGATCTGTCGTCAAGCCCTCGGCGTACGGCAAGATGTCCGTGGGGCGGAACGGTTTTCCGGTCGGTTCCGGCAACCGGCGAAGGGAACACGGGTGAGCGGGGACGACGAGCGCAGGGTGACCATCACCGCGATCGCACGGGAGGCCGGCGTTTCCGTGCCCACCGTGTCGCGGGTGCTCAACGGGCGCTCCGACGTCGCCCCGGACACCCGGGAGCGGGTCGAGAAGCTGCTGCGTCACCACGGCTACCGGCGTCGTGGCAGCCGCACGGTGCGCCGGGCGGACCTGGTCGACCTGGTCTTCAACGACCTGGACAGCCCCTGGGCGGTGGAGATCATCCGCGGGGTGGAGGACGTCGGCCACGCGGCCGGCGTGGGTGTGGTGATCTCGGCCGTGCACCGGGAGACCAGCTCCACCCGGCAGTGGCTGCACAACCTGCGGGCCCGCGCCTCGGACGGCGTGATCGTGGTGACCTCGCACCTGAGCCCCTCGGTGCAGGCGCAGCTACGCCGGCTCAACGTGCCGGTCGTCGTGGTCGACCCGGACGCCGGGGTGGCCGGGACGGACGTGCCGGCGATCGGCGCCACCAACTGGACCGGCGGCCTCTCCGCCACCGAGCACCTGCTGAAGCTGGGCCACCGGCGGATCGGCTTCGTCGCCGGCCCGCCGCTGCTGCTGTGCAGCCGCGCCCGGCTGGACGGCTACCGGGCGGCGCTGGCGGCGGCCGGCGTGCCGGCCGACGACCGCCTGGTCCACCCCGGCGACTTCTACCACGCCTCCGGCTACACCGCCGGTGGCGCGCTGCTCGACCTCGACGACCCGCCCACGGCGATCTTCGCGGCCAGCGACCAGATGGCCTTCGGGGTCTACGAGGCGGTGCGCCGGCGCGGGTTGCGGGTCGCCGACGACGTCTCCGTGGTCGGCTTCGACGACCTGCCGGAGGCGCGGTGGGCCTCGCCGCCGCTGACCACCGTGCGGCAGCCGCTGGTGGAGATGGGCCGGCTCGCCGCCCGCACCGTGCTACGCCTCGCCCAGGGCGAGGAGATCGAGTCCCCGCGCATCGAGCTGGCCACCGAACTGGTGCTGCGGGACAGCACCGCCGCCCCCGCCGCAAGGTAGCCGGGCGGTCATCCTCAGTCGCCTTCCGGAAGTTCCGCCTCCCGCAGCACCGAGCCGGTCGCCATGGCCGCCGCCGCGGCGTGCCGGCGCCGCCGCGCCAGCAGCACCGCTCCCCCGACCACCAGCACCGCGCCCACCGCCACCGACGGCCCGGCGCCCGGCCGGGTGCCGGCGTGCGCCGCACCACCGCCCAGGTCGGCGTGCCCGGCCAGCGCCGACGCCACCCCGGTCGGCGGCGCCGCCGACCGCTCCAGCTCGCCCGGCTCCACCAGCCGGCCGACCGTCGCGTCGCGGGGCAGCCCGAACCCCCAGTCCAGTAGCGCCGCGCCCTGCTGCCAGCCGCGCTGGGTGGGGATCTCGGCGCCGAGCAGGGTCACCACCAGCCGACGCCCCCCGCGCTCGGCCGCGCCGACGTAGGTGTGCCGGGCCAGGTCGGTGAAGCCGGTCTTGCCGCCGATGGCGCCCGGATAGTGGTCCAGCAACATGTTGTCGTTCTGGATCTGGAATGCCCTCTCGGGCAGCGCCGGCTGCGCGGGCACCTGGGCGGTCCGGGTGGCGGTGTAGCGGCGGAAGGCCGGTTCGCGGAAGCACGCGCGGGCGATCAACGCGAGGTCGTACGCGCTGGTGAACTGTCCCGGACCGTCCAGCCCGGACGGCGTGACCGCGTGCGTCTGCCGCGCGCCGAGATGCTGCGCCTCCGTGTTCATCGCCCGCACGCCACCGGCCAGCCCGTCCGGGCCGCCGCCGAGCCGGGCCAGGACGTTCGCCGCCTCGTTGCCGGACTTGAGCAGCAGGCCCAGCCAGATCGTCCCGATCCGGTAGCGCCCGCCCTCGGCCAACCCGACCGCCGAGCTGCCCGGCTCGATCGCCACGTCCCCGGCCGTCACGGTGACCTCCCGGTCCGGATCCAGCCGGGGCAGCATGGTCGCGGTCAGCAGCAGCTTCTGCACGCTGGCCGGGACGCCGTACTCGTGGGGACCGCAGCCGCCGAGCACCGCGCCGGTGTCCAGGTCCGCGACCAGCCACGAGGTCGCGGTCACCGGCGGCGGCGCGGTCGCCACGGGCGGGACCACGAGTCCGGCGTTGTCCAGCGCGGCCCCGCCGACCGAGCGGGCGGCCGGATCGGGCGCCGGCGGCGCCTGCGGAGGGCGGGTCGCCGGGGCCGGCACGTTGGGGCAGGGCGGCGCGCCGGCCGGCAGCCGGCGGGCCGGCGAGACGCCCGGCCGCACCCCCGCCGCGGCCGGCGTCGTCGGCGTCGACAGCGGTAGGAGCAGGGCGGCGGCCAGCGCCACGGAAGAACCCCAGGTCCTCATGCCCCGCACGCTAGCCACGCCGACCCGAACGGGTCGCCGGCTCCGAGATTCGTATCCCGGAGCCGGTGCCGCGCGGTACGGTGTCGCGCACCCCCCGCTCGGCACGCGGCCCGCGGGCCTACCCGCCACCTCGGCGCGCGGCCAGACCGTGGGCGGCCAGCGGGCCGACCTGCCACCCGCGCCGGCGGCACTCCGCGATCAGCTCGGGCAGCGCGGCGAGCGTGGACCGCCAGGCACCCGCCTCGGCGGCGGCCGAGGAGTCGTGCAGCAGCACCGTGCCGCCGCCGCGCAGCCCGGCCAGCACCCGCCGCCGGACGCCGTCCCCGGTGGCCGACGCGGTCCAGTCCCGCCCCCAGCAGCTCCACAGCACCGGGCGCAGCCGCAGCCGCCGGGCGGCCAGCAGCGTCGCGCCGGTCAGCACCCCGTACGGCGGGCGCAGGAACCGCGGCGGCCGGCCGGTCACGTCCACGACCAGGTGGTACCCCCGGGTCAGGTCGCGGACCGTGCCGGCCGGCCCGCGCAGCAGCAGGTTGTCGTGCGTCCAGCCGTGCAGGGCCACCTCGTGGCCGGCGCCGACCAGCCGGCGGCCCAGGTCCGGATACCGGCGCAGCATCGCGCCGAGGACGAAGAACGTGGCCCGTACCCGGTGCGCGGCGAGCACGTCCAGGACCTGGGGCGTGGACTCCGGGTCGGGGCCGTCGTCGAAGGTCAGTGCGACCCGGTCGGGCGCCCCGAGGCCGTGCAGGCCGGGCAGCAGGCGCCGATGTCCGCGGAGACCACCACGATCCGTCCCGGGTGCTCCATGCCCGGCGCATACCCAGGTCGGCGGCGTCCACGCGACCGTCCCGCCGCCCGGTCACGCTCCCACGCGCGCGGGCGGCCGGCGGTGGTCAGGCGCGGCGGCGACCGCGGCGGCGGGTCCGGCTCCGCGCGGCGAGCACCGCCGCGACCCCGCCGACGGTGAGCGCGAGGAGTACGGCGGCGGGCACGATCACCTGCCAGTCCCCGTCGGCCATCCGGCGCAGCGCGGTGCCCGCCGGGCCCCGCCACGGCGTCGGCTCGGGGCGGCCGGGCGCGGCGGCCTCGGGCGACTCGCGCGCCGGCTCGTCGGTCGCGGCGTCCAGCTCGCCCGGTTCGACGAGCTTGCCGACCGAGGCGTCCCGGGGCAGCGCGAAGCCCCAGTCGAGCAGCTGCGCGCCCTGCTGCCAGCCGCGTACCGGCCGGGCCTCGGCGCCGAGCAGCGTGACCACCAGCCGGCGACCGCCGCGCTGGGCGGCGCCGACGTAGCTGTGCCGGGCCAGCTCGGTGAAGCCGGTCTTGCCGCCCAGCGCCCCGGGGTAGCGGTAGATCAACTGGTTCTCGTTCTGGATCTGGAACCCGCCCTTCTTCAGGGCGGGCTGCGCCGGGATCTGGGCCCGTTCGGTGCGCGCGTAGCGGGCGAAGCGGGGGTCGACGAAGCACGCCCGGGCGATCAGCGCCAGATCGTACGCGCTGGTGAACTGGCCCGGCCCGTCCAGGCCGGACGGGGTGACCGCGTGGGTCTGCAACGCGCCCAGCCGGCGCGCCTCGGCGTTCATCTCGGCGACCCCGGCCCGGGCGCTGCCGGCGCCCAGCCGCGCCAGCATGTTCGCCGCGTCGTTGCCCGACTGCAGCAGCAGCCCGAGCCAGAGCGTCTCGACCTGGTAGCGACCGCCCACCAGCAGGCCGACGGCCGAGCTGCCCGGCTCGATGTCCAGGTCGTCGCGGGTGGCGAGGGCCACCCGCTTCGGGTCGAGGCGGTTCAGCATGGTGGCGGCCAGCAGCAGCTTCTGGGTGCTCGCGGGCGTGCCGTACCCGTGCGGCCCGCAGGCGCCCAGCACCGCGCCGCTGTCCAGGTCGGCGACCAGCCAGGTGGTGGCGGTGACCGCGGGCGGCGCGGGAGCGCCGGGCGGGGCGACGAGACCCGGCGCGGCAAGTGCCTCGCCGCCCACCACCAGCTGCTCGGGTGCCGACGGCGGCGGAACGGGGCGCGGCGGTCGAGTGACCTTCGGGGCCGGCAGGCGCGGGCAGGGCACGGCGGCGCCCGGGGCCGCGGCGGCCGACGGCGCGCCGGCGACCGGGGTGGGCGCCCCGGCGACGAGCAGCGCGACAGCGGTGACGGCGGCCAGGACCCGGGCTCTCATGAAGAGGCACCATACCGAGCGCGGCGCACCGCTCGACGCGGCTCACCGGGCCGGTGACGCTGCGCCGACCGGGCGGCTCCGGGCCGTGGCCGGCGCGGGCACCGTCAGCGCACGCCGCGCAACCACCACCGCTGCCACGGCGTCTCCACCGCGCGCCGGTGGTAGTGCGCCCGGACCCAGGCCACCGCCGGGTCGGGGGCCAGCCCGTCGAGCACGGCCAGGGCGGCGAGCGCGGTGCCGGTCCGGCCGACACCGCCGTGGCAGGCCGCCTCGACCCGCTGGCCCGCGTAGGCGCGCCGCCACGCCTCGCGCAGCGCGTCGAGCGCGTCGGCACGGTCCAGCGGGACCCAGAAGTCGGGCCACCGGATCCGCCGGGCCGGCCACCCGGGCGCGGGCCCGGGCGCCAGCACCAGGGCGAAGTCGGCGGGCGAGGCAGGCGCGGCCACCCGACGGCCGCGGACGGTGGCGCCGCCGGGCAGCGTGAGCAGACCGGCCGGATCGGTCCACGGCGTGGTCGGGTCCATTCCGTCATTGTGCGGTGCGCCGGGGACACGCGGGTGCCCGCCGGACGAGGTCCGGCGGGCACTCACGTCGTGCCGGGTCCGCCCCGGCTCGCCTCGGGTCAGCCGAGGCGACGGCGGCGCCAGGCCAGGGAGGCCAGCAGCAGCACCGCGCCGGCGCCGGCCAGGCCGCCACCGAGCTTCAGGGGCGTGCCGATGCTGCCACCCGTGACGGGCAGGTGCCCGCCGTGGTGCGGCGGGCGCGGCGGGTAGGTCGGCCGCACCGGGAGCACGGTGCCGGTCGTGCTGGCGGTCCGGCCCGTCGTCTGGCCGGTGGCCGTGAACGTGTAGCGACCGGTGCGGGTCGGGCGGTAGGGGACGGTGAAGTTGCCGTCCCCGTCCGCCTGGACGGTGAAGTGCGTCGGCGCAGGCTGCGGCGCGGCCCGGTTCGGCGTGTACGCCACCGGCGCCATCGCCACCGTGCTGCCGTCGCTGCGTCGCGCGGTCCCCTCGGCCGGGGCGGCCGCCGGGAGCCCGGAGATGCTGACGTCGATCGCCACCGTCTCGTTCGGACCGAAGCCGGTGCCCCGCAGGATAAAGGTCTCGCCGAGAGTGATGGTCGGGTCGACGAGCGTCAACGCCGGTCCCGGCGGCACGTACGGGGGCTGCGGCTGCGCCGCGCCGGCCGCGGTCGGCGCGGCCGCGACGGCCAGGCCCACCGTGAGCGCCATGATGATGCGGGATAGCCGCATGATGGATTCCCTCCTACTGTTCACATCTGGGTGCGGTGACTATCTGGGTGGTCCACGGGGTGACGGTGGGCGTGAGCACCAGGTCGGCCGTGCCCGCGCCGTTCTGGCCGGTGAGCAGCGTGACGTCGAGCGTCCGGGTCTGTCCCGGCCCGACCTCCACGTTCGCCACCGCCACCTGGCGGCGGCCGTCGGTCCCGCCGCCCATCGCGGTGGCCCGCCCGTCCAGCCGGCCGCTGAGGACGGCGCCCCCGCTCGGCGTGTGCACCGAGACGAAGGTCCGCGCGGTGTACTTGTCGCCGGACAGGGCGAGGCCCGTGACCGACTCGGTGAGGCCCGACCGCGGGGCGGTGGAGTGCACCGTGACCCGCAGTCGCAGTTCCCGGCGTCCGTCCGGCTGGCACGCGCCGACCGTCAGGTTGGCCGAGAACCTGAGGTAGTAGCCGAGCTTCGCGCCGCTGCCGTCGTTGAGGAACACGCCGACCGTCGGCACGGTGTCCTGCTCCGGGAGCTGCCCGGCCAGCCGGGTGCCGACCACCGCGCGCTGCTCCTCAGATCGGACACTCCAGAACAATAGTCGACGTTCCTGGATCGAGCGCCTTATAACGGTCAAAAGCGCCCTTGCATCCACCGTTTTGGTGAACATCGCGTCGAACACCCCGGTGACGGCCCGGGCGAAGAACGTGTCCTGCGCCTCCGGATCCCGGTCCCGGTACGAGTCGCTGAGCAGGGTCCGCACCACGGTGCCGCCGACCAGCGCGGGACCGTCCGGCACGCTGACCGGCCCGATCACGCCGAGCAGGTACGACAGCACCACCGGGTCCACCGCCAGGACGCCGTCCACCGTGGTCCCGGTGCGCCGGCGCACCATCTCCCGGTAGAGCGCGGCGGCCGTCGGGAAGTCCGGGCTGAGGTTGACGTCCGCGGGGTACATCCCCGGCAGGTCGGACCAGAGCCGGCGCACCTCGGGGGCGACCTTGAGCGGCGGATCGACGAGCGACAACTGACTGGCGGCGCCCTGGCCGGCCAGCCGGATCCGGCCGTCGTCCGCGCGCAGCACCGCGTACGCGCCGAACATGCCGCCGGTGGCGCGCAACTCGGCCGGGTTCTGCGAGACGAGCAGGAAGCTGCGCGGACCGTCGGCGCCGAGCAGCGGCGGCAGCAGGCGCGCGCCGCGGTCCGCCGCCGAGGTGAGATCGCCCAACTGGTCGAGTTCCGTCCGCAGCGCCGTGACCGCGTTCCGCACCTGCGCGACCAGGCCGCCGACGGGGACCGCCCGCAGACGCTCCGAGCTGCGCCGGACCGCCTGGTCGGCGCGGGACACCTCCGCCGAGACCTCGCGCAGGCGGTTCACGTCGAGCCGCCCCTGCTTCGGCACCAGCGAGGCCAGGTCGACCCGGAGCAGAGTGGGGAACGCGAGCCGGGCGAGGTCGTCCACCGCCACCGAGATCTGGCGGACCACGGTCAGGTCGTCGCCCGCGTACGGGGTTCGCTGGCCGAGCCACCAGACCGGGTCCCCGGTCGCGCCGCGGGCCGCGGCGGCCTGTTCCTGCAACGCGGAGAGGGTCCGCTGGGCTCGCGCCACGTCCCCGTCCAGCACCCGCACACTGAGTTCCTTGGCGAGCCCGGCGGCGTTCACCAGGTGCGACCGGGCCTGCCAGCCCCGGAACGTGACCCAGCCACCGGCGGTCAGCAGCACCGAGACGACCACCAGCCCGACCAGCAGGATCCGCCGCACCCGCCGCCGGCCGAGTCGCCGTGAGCGCCGGCGCCGGCGATGCGAAGCATCGCGTTCCGTCACACCGCTCTCCCTCTGCGTTAATCGGACAGACAACATCTTTCTAGCACAAATCACAGCGCGCTTTTCGGATACCAGCGTTTCCGGGTCGATAGCGCCCGGCAGGCATCTGCGGCGGATCTCATCCGGCCGGTGTCACCTGGCGGAGCGTGTCCTCGATCCGGTCGACGCCGGCCCGCAGCGACATCTGCCCCAGGTAGGCGTCCCGACCCCGGCGTCCCATCTCGACCCGGGCCTCCGGGGGGATCGCCGCCGCCAGCCAGAACCGGTCGGCCAGCGCGGCCCAGTCCTCCGGCGGGCAGGACAGTCCGGCCCGGGCCCGCTCCACCAGCTCCGCGGTGTCACCGCCGGCCGAGGCGACCAACGGCGCGGCGCAGGAGAGCGCGGCCGGCACCTTGTCGGGCACGACAGCCCGCAGCTCCGGCAGGTCGCGCTGCACGACGAGTTGGTAGTCGGCGGCCGCGTACAACTGCGGCATGTCCGCCGGCGAGCGCCGCTCGACGAAGCGGACGTTGTCCGCGCCCAACTCGGCGGCCAACCCACGGACCCGCACCTCCTCGCTGCCCGAGCCGACCAGGACCAGGTCCATCCGGTCGCCCAGCGCGGCCGCCGCCCGGACCGCGGTCTCCAGACCCTGTCGGACGCCGATCGTGCCGGCGTGCATCACCACGCAGCGGTCGCCCCGACGGACCAGCCGGCGGGCCGCCGGACCGGCTTCGGCCGGCCGGAACAGGTGCTCGTCGGTCCAGGCGAGCACCGTGCGGACCCGGTCCGGCGCCGCCCCGCCGGCCAGCACCAGATCGCGCATGGACGGCGCGCCGACCACCACCGCGCCCGCCTCCCGGTACAACCGCCGCAGGCCGGCGTCCGACCGGCGCGGTTCCCCCGGCCGGGTCGACTCGTCCGACCAGAGGTCCTGCACGTGCAGCACCGTCGGCACCCGACCGAGCAGGCGCAGCAGGCCGGTGGCGGCGGCCGTCACGGCGGGGAGTTGAAAGACGTAGAGCGCGTCGACGTCGCGGAAGTAGCGGCGGCCGACAAGCGCGGCGCTGCCGGCGAAGGAGAGCCAGGCGGCGGCCCGGGCCCGGGCCGAGGTGTCACCGCCGGCGTACCGGGGCACCCGGCGCACGGTCAACCGCTCGCTGTGCGTCTGGTGCCGCCACCGCTGCCGCCAGCCGGGATGGACCTGCCCGCCGGGGTAGTCCGGAAAGCCGGTGAGCACGCGCACCTCGTGTCCGCGCGCGGCCAGTTCCTCGGCCAGGCTGCCCGGGACGAACGCCGGCTCCGGCGGGAAGTGGTACGACAGGATGCCGATTCTCACGGTGACGCTCCCGGCGCGGCCGGCCGGGCCATCGGCGCCGGTGCCGCGTACGATGCCGGCATCCCCTCAGCGACCACCCGCGGCCGGCGGACCCCCGCCGGCGCGGCGCCGCGCGGTGTCACCGCGCCGACCAGAGGGGTGCGGATGCTCGACGAGGTGCTCTTCGTCTGCCAGGCCAACATGTGCCGGTCGCCGATGGCCGAGTTCATCGCCCGCCGGCTGCTCGCCGACCTGCCGGTGACCGCGACCAGCGCCGGCACCGACGCGGTCGACGGCGCGGCCATGCACCCGTACGCCATCGAGGTGGCGGGCGTGGCGGGCGCGGACGTCACCGCCTTCCGCACCCGCCGGCTGCGCGCGGAGCACCTGACCGCGGCCGACCTGGTGCTGACCGCCACCCGGCGGCAGCGCTCCGCCTGCGCCGCGCTGGCGCCCGCGGCGCTGGGGCGCACGTTCACGCTGCACCAGTTCGCCCGGTTCGCCGCGGCGGCGCCGGCCGGCGCGACCGGGGACAGCCCGGTGCGGGCGGCGGTGGCCGCGGCCGTCCGCGCCCGGGGGCGGCTGCAACCCGCCGCCCCCGGCGCCGACGACCTGTGGGATCCGATCGGTGGCTCCCCGGCCGACTTCCGTCGCTGCGCGGAGGAGATCGAACGGTCGATCCGGCCGTTGTGCGCACTCATCGCGACAGCCGGGTGAGTTCCTGCGTCCGGTTCTCCTCGGCCGACTGCGCGCCCCGGCGGGCCGTCTCGGCCCGGTCGGCGGGGACCGCGGCCGGGGCGGGCGGCACGACCACCTTGTACGTCTCGTACTGGTAGGCGTCCGTCTTGCCCACCTTGGCCATGTTGAGCACGCAGCCGAGCAGGCGCACCGACACCGAGCTGAGCGACCGCGCCGCCGCCGCCACCTGACCGCGTGAGGTCCGCCCCTGCTGGGTGATCAGGAGCGCGCCGTCGGCCTGCACGGCCACCACGACGCCGTCGGTGACCGCCAGCAGCGGCGCGGTGTCGATGACCACGATGTCCGCCGACTCGCGCAGCGCCACCAGCAGGTCCGACATCGCCTTGGACCCGAGCAGCTCGCTCGGGTTCGGCGGGGCGGCGCCACTGGGCAGCACCAGCAGCGACTTCTCGCCCCAGCGCTGCACCACGTCGCCGACCTGGACGTCGCCGACGAGCACGTCGGTGAGCCCGACCCCGCCGTCGAGGCCGAGGTAGTCGGCCACCTTCGGGCGGCGCAGGTCGGCGTCGATGAGCAGCACCCGCCAGCCCGCCTCGGCCAGCGCGATCGCGGTGTTGCAGGCCATGGTGGTCTTCCCCTCGCCCTGCAGGGCGCTGGTGACCGCGATGACCCGGGCCGGCTCGTGCACGTCCACGAAACGCAGGTTGGTGCGCAGCTTGCGGACCGCCTCGGCGCGCGCCGAGGTGGCCGCGTCGCCGACGATCAGCGGGGCCGTCCGCGCCCCGGACTCGAACGGGATCTCCCCCAGCAGCGGGCTGCCGGTCACCCGTTGGAGCGCGGTGGCGTCGCGCATCCGCACGTCGGCCAGGCCGCGCAGCACGGCCAGGCCGACGCCGGCCAGCAGGCCGAGCAGCCCGCCCAGGATCAGGTTGCGGACCGGCTGCGGAGAGACCGGGCTGGACGTCACCCGCGGGCCGCTCACCACCTCGATCTTGATCGGCGGGGCCTTGCCGTCCGCCGGGGTCTCGACCTTCCGGACCAGTTCGGTGAACTTGGTGGCGAGCGCCTCGGTGGTCTTCAGCGCCCGGGTCTGGTCGGTGTCGGTGAGGGTGGCCTTGAGCAGCACCGTGCCGATGGTGGCGGACGTGGTGATCCGGCTGCGCACCTGGTCCGCGGTGAGGCCGAGCGGCGCGTCGGCGACCACGCTCTGCGCCAGCCGGTCGCTGGTGAGCAGGTCGCCGTACGACTTCACCCGCTGCTGGAGGAAGAGGCTGCCCTGGTAGGCGTCGGTGACCCCCTGGCTCGGCGTGGTGACGAAGAAGGTCACCGTGGCCTGGTACCGGGGCGGCGTCCGGACCGTCACCAGGGCGGCGGCGCCGACGGCGAGCATCACCGTGATCAGCACGATCCACCAGTGGCGTCGGACCAGGCGCAGGTAGCCGAGAACATCCATCACGCTCTCCCTCGCGACACGCCGGTCTGCCGATGAAACTGCACGAAAGCCCCCTAAAACCACCAGTCGTCGTGCCAGGATCGAATCGCCCATTCAGCACGTTAGGCGATTAGACGAATGTAAACGACGCAACATGCTCGCATGACCTGAATCTGCTTATTCCGGATAGGACACGAGGGCAACCCATGGATCGTGAAGCCATCGCCGCCGAAGACGTCGTGCGACTCCGCAGCCGGATCACCCATCGCGCCGCCACCCTCTCCCTGTTAACGCTGGACACGGCCGCGTGGTGCGGAGGATTTCTCGGCGCCGCCTGGACCCGGTACGAGTTCGAGCTGACCGCCGCCAGGGGCGCCCGGACGCTCGCCGTCGCGCTCGCCTGCGCCGCGCTCTACACCGTCCTCACGTTCGGCCGGTCCCGGATCTACGGCCGCTACCCGATCGGCAGCGCCGGGGACGCCCGCGGACTCGCCGGCACGGTCGCGATCGCCGCCGTCGGCACACTCCTCGCCGTGCTGCCCTGGACCGAACGGCCCGTCCCGGCGACCACCCCGCTCGTCGGCGGCGCCGTCGCGCTGGTGCTGATGGCCGCCGGCCGCGGTCTCTGGCGCGCCCACGCCGACCGCCGCCGGCCGACCGCGCGGCACGCCGAGCGCTGCCTGGTCTACGGGGTGGACGCGGCCAGCGAGCGGCTGGTCCGGGTGTTGCTGCACGACCCGGAGAGCAACTACCGGCCGGTCGGTCTGCTCGACGACGCGCCGGAGAGTCGCGGCCTCCGGCTGGAGGGACTGCGCGTGCTTGGCGGGCGGGAGCAGGTCGGCGCCGTCATCCGCGCCACCGACGCCCGTACCGTCATCTTCTCGATGAGCTGCGCGGACGGTGGGCTGCTGCGCGACGTGCGTACCCGCACCCTGGAGGCCGGCGCGTCGTTCAAGGTCCTGCCCCCGGTGCAGGAACTGCTCGACCGGCCGGTCGCCGCGACCGACGTCCGTGACCTCCAGCTCACCGACCTGCTCGGCCGCGCCCAGCGGGTGGCCGAGCTGACCGTCGAACGGGGCGGGCTGGCCGGCCGCCGGGTGCTGGTGACCGGCGCCGGCGGCTCGATCGGCTCCGAGCTGTGCCGGCAGATCGCCCGCTGTGAGCCGGACGAGCTGATGATGCTCGACCGGGACGAGTCCGCACTGCACGCGCTCCAGATGTCGCTGCACGGGCGCGCGCTGCTGGACGGCCCCGAACTGATCCTGGCCGACATCCGCGACGCCGAGGGCATCGCCCGGGTGGTCGCCGACCGGCAGCCCGACGTGGTGTTCCACGCCGCCGCGCTGAAGCACCTCACCATGCTCCAGCGGCATCCCGGCGAGGCGATCATGACCAATGTCTGGGGCACCCTGAACGTGCTGGAGGCATGCCGGGACGTCGCCGAGTTCGTCAACATCTCCACCGACAAGGCGGCCAACCCGGCCAGCGTCCTGGGGTACACCAAGCGGATCACCGAGCGGCTCACCGCCCACCAGGCCCGGCAGTCGGGCGGCACCTACCTGAGCGTCCGGTTCGGCAACGTGCTCAGCAGCCGCGGTTCCGTGCTGACCGCGTTCCAGGCGCAGATCCGCGCCGGCGTGCCGATCACCGTCACCGACCCCGACGTGACCCGCTACTTCATGACCGTGCAGGAGGCCGTCCATCTGGTTCTCCAAGCCGCCACGATCGGTCGCGGCGGCGAGGCGCTGGTGCTCGACATGGGCGAGCCGGTGCGGATCGCCGACGTGGCGCGCCGCCTGGCCGCCGAGGCGGACCACCCGGTGAAGATCGTCTACACCGGCCTGCGGACCGGCGAGAAGCTGCACGAACATCTCTTCGGCGCCGACGAGTCGGACAGCCGCCCACTGCACCCGCTCATCTCCCACGTGCCGGTGCCTCCGCTCGACCCGGACGAGGTGCGCCGGCTCGACCCGTACGCCGATCCGGACGAGCTGGTCAAGCGGTTGGCGGCGTTCTGCGAGACGGTCGGCTCGGCCCTGCCGGCGCTGCCCGGGCAGCGCTGACCCGCACCCGGCACGGCTCGCGTCTCACCCTCGCGGTGGTCGCCGGCCCGCTGGCGATCACCGCCATCGCGGTCTGCTCGCGAGGTCAAGGCGGCGGTCCTGGCCGGCTCGCTGCCGCCGTCGTGCTGCTGCGCCGCGACCGCGTCCACCGGCGGATCAGCGAGCGGCAGAGCCGGGACGACGACGGCGACGGCATTCCGGACGTCTACCAGGAACGGCCCGCCCGACGCGGACGCGCCGGCCGCCCTCCCCCGGCGGGGACGGCGGCCGGCGCGTGGCGATCAGCGACGACGCTCGGCGTCGCGGTCCTCGGTCTCCTCCAGCGCGTCCGCGAACGGCTCGGTGAGGTCGTCCCCCGGCACCGCGACCCGCTCGGCGCGGTCCTGCTCGTCCGCGTGGCCGCCGGTCGGCGGCTCCGGCGCCGTGGCGCCTCCGGCGAAGCCGTACTCGTTGGGCTCGTCGTGCCTGCTCATGCGCGGAACCTCCCGGTCGTCCGAATGGTGGTGGTGCCGACGCGGCACCACCACCCGAACCCTTACCCACGCCGAGCCCGCCCGATCATCGCCGCGCTCAGTTCAGCTCGGAGATCGCCTCGAAGATGAGCCAGAGGCCGCAGATGGCGAACAGCACGGCGGCACCGTAGCGTATGGCCCGCTCCGGCAGGTGCCGGCCGAGCATCCGGCCCACCAGGATCGCCAGCGCGTCGGCGGCGACCATGCCCAGCGTCGAGCCGAGCCAGGTGCCGAACCAGCCGTACTTGGTCGCCAGCGTGATGGTCGCGAGCATCGTCTTGTCACCGAGCTCGGCCAGGAAGAACGCGACGCCGACCGCGACGATCGCGGACTTGGTGCCGCGCTCGGCCTTGCGCTTCTCCTCCTCGGTGAGCTTGTCGCCCCGCAACGTCCAGGCGCCGAAGCCGAGGAACGCCAGACCGGCGATCAGCGAGATCCAGCCCGTGGGCAGGGCCGCGTTGAGGCCAACGCCGATGGCGACCGAGGCCAGGTGGACGATCGCGGTGGCGATGGTGATGCCGACGAGCACCGGCAGCGGGCGGAAACGCGTGGCGAACGTCAGGGCCATGAGCTGGGACTTGTCCCCCAGCTCGGCGACGAAGATGACGCCGAAGCTGACCACCAGCGCGACGAGGAAACCCTCCATGTGAACCTTCCCGATCAAGCCGGGAGGAGAGACAGGGACGCCCTCGACCCGGCTGCGACAGCCTGAGTCGAAGGTCTCGCCCGCCCCGGAAACCGGGGCCGCGTGGCCGGGTGCGGAACGCACCAGTGTGTCGACCACGACATTGGGGGCTACTCCCCTTCGCGACGGCCAGCCTAGCCGATCACCACCGAACCCGCCCGTCGGGTGTGGCCGGCGCCACGGCCGTCAGTCGGCCCGGGCCAGGCTCACCCCGAACAACCCGTCCGGGTCGGTCCAGAATGCCTGCCGCACGAACCCGGCGCCGGCCAGCTCGTCCGCGATCCCGGCCGGCCGGAACTTGGCCGAGATCTCGGTCCGCAGCTCCTCCCCGGCGGCGAACGCCACGTCGAGATCCAGCTCCGCCACCCGCACCCGGGTCGGCCGCTCGGCGCGCAGCCGCATCTCGACCCACTCCCGCTCCGGGTCCCAGACCGCCACGTGGCGGAATGCCGCCACGTCGAAGTCCGCGCCCAGCTCCCGGTTGACCACCCGCAGCACGTTGCGGTTGAACTCGGCGGTCACCCCGGCCGCGTCGTCGTAGGCGGGGACCACCACGCCCGGATCCTTGACCAGGTCGGTGCCGACCAGCAGCCAGTCGCCGGCCTCCAGCGCCGCGCGGGTGGCGGCGAGGAACCCGGCCCGCTCCGCCGGCAGCAGGTTGCCGATCGTGCCGCCGAGGAACGCCACCAGGCGCCGGCCACCGGTCGGCAGCCGGTCCAGGTGACGGGTGAAGTCACCCACGATGCCCCGCACCCGCAGCCCCGGGTACGCGGCCGCGATCTGCTCGGTCGAGGAACGCAACGCGCTGACCGAGACATCGAGCGGGACGAAGGTGCCCAGGTCGCCGTGGCGGGTGAACGCGTCCAGCAGCAACCGGGTCTTCTCCGACGAGCCGGACCCCAGCTCGATCAGCGTCTTCGCCCCGGTCGTCGCCGCGATGTCGTCCGCGTGCGCGGCCAGAACCGCCCGCTCGGCCCGGGTCGGGTAGTACTCCGGCAGGCGGGTGATCTCCTCGAACAGCTCACTGCCCCGGGCGTCGTAGAACCACTTCGGCGGCAGCCACCTGGGCGACGCGGTCAACCCGACCCGCACGTCCTCCCGCAGCGCACGGTCGAGGTCCTGCTCCTCCAGGTGGATCTCCAGCGGCTCCGCGCTCATCGACTGTCCTCTCTGCTGCTCGTGGATCGGATGGTCAGACGGTGGTCAACTCACTGACGTCCAGCCCGGCGGCGGTGGCCACCACCAGCCGGCCCTCGGGCACCGCCCGCCAACCGGGGTCGTCGTCGAACGGCTCGGAGGCCAGCACCACCGAGCCGGGGCGGTGCCGCACCGACAGCGCGTGCCCGGCCACGCTCGCCGCCACCGTCGAGCCGTCGGTGAGCAGCAGGTTCAGCCGCGAACCGGGCGCCGCCGCGTCGACCGCCGCGACCGTGCCGGCCACCGCCTCGCCGAGCGACGCGCCCGCGCGCAGCCGGTGCCGGACCAGCGCCCAGAGCACCGCCGAGTCGGTCGGCACCTCCAGGGTGAGCAGGTCCCGCACGGGCAGCCCGGCGGCGAGCGGCACCAGGCTGTCCGGCCAGCCGGAGACCACGCCGTTGTGGCTGAACAGCCAGCGCCCCTCGGCGAACGGCGCGGCGGCGGTCTCGTGCAGCGGCATGCCCACCGTCGCCGAGCGGACGGCGGCCAGCACCGCGCCGGCGGACGTCACGGCGGCCAACTCCGGCAGCGTCGTGTCGCTCCACATCGGCTGGGCCCGCCGGTAGCGGACCGGGTCCGCGCCGTCGGGGTACCAGCCGACCCCGAAGCCGTCGGCGTTGATGGTGCCGCCACCCCGCATGTCACGCGGTGCCCAGGACTGCCGCAACAGCCCGTACGGCGGGTCGTGCAGCAGGCTGCCCAGGGTGACCGGTGGACCGAGGTACGCGAGGTGACGGCACATCGCGCCGGGTCACTCCGCCGGATCGGCGTCGCGGGCGCAGCGGAAGCCGCTGAAGATCTGCCGCCGGATCGGGTAGTCCCAGTTGCGGAACGTGCCCCGGCAGGCCGACCGGTCGGTGCCGAACGAGCCCCCGCGCAGCACCCGGTGCTCCTCGCCGAAGAAGACCTCCGAGTATTCGCGGTACGGGAACGCGGTGAAGCCCGGGTGCCCGTGGAACGTGCCGGCGGTCCACTCCCACACGTCGCCGATCAGCTGGTGCACACCGAGCGGCGAGGCGCCCCGCGGGTACGCGCCGACCGGCGCCGGCCACAGGTGACGCTGCCCCAGGTTGGCGTGCTCGGGGCCGGGGTCGTCGTCGCCCCACGGATAGCGGCGGGAACGGCCGGTCGCCGGATCCCAGCGGGCCGCCTTCTCCCACTCCGCCTCGGTGGGCAGCCGCTTGCCGGCCCAGGCCGCGTACGCCTGCGCCTCGTACCAGCAGACGTGCGCCACCGGCTCGTCGTCGCGCACCGCGGACCAGCGGCCGAACCGCCGGTACGCCCACCCGTCGCCGTCACGCCGCCAGTGCAGCGGCGCGCTCAGCCCGGCCTCGACCCGGTGCCGCCAGCCGGCCTCGCTCCACCAGCGCGACTGGTCGTAGCCGCCGTCGGCGATGAACGCCCGGTAGTCCCCGTTCGTCACCGGCGCGGCGTCGATCCGGTAGGCAGGCAGGTCCACGGTGTGCGCGGGACATTCGTTGTCCAGCGCCCACGGGTCGGTGGAGGTGCCCATGGTGAACGGCCCGGCCGGCACCAGCACCTCGCCGGCGACCGGCGCGCCGGGCTCGGGCGGGGGCGGGGCGGCCAGCACCGGAACGCCGTCGCGCAGTTGGTGGGTGGCGAGCATCGTCTCGTCGTGCTGCTGCTCGTGCTGCACGATCATGCCGAACGCGAAGCCGTCCTCGACCAGCCGGCGGTCGGTGAAGCGGATTCCGTCCAGCAGGTCGTAGACCTTGTCCCGCACCGTGCGCACGTACGCGCGCGCCTCGGCCGGCGGCAGCAGCGGCAGCGACGGTCGATCCTTGCGGGGCTGCTTGAACGCGTCGTAGAGATCGTCGATGTCGCGGCGCACCGGCTCGCGCCCGCCGACGTCGCGCACCAGCCACAGCTCCTCCTGGTTGCCGACGTGCGCCAGGTCCCAGACCAGCGGCGACATCAGGGTGGAGTGCTGCCGAACGAGATCGTCGTCGTCCACCGCGTCGGTCAGCGACGCGGTGCGGGCGCGGGTGCGCTCCAGCTCCGCCACGATCCTTGCGCGCAGTTGCTCGGCGTCCGTTCCCGGCCGCTCGGTGGTGGTCACCGGTGTCCCCTCTCCGCGGCGGCGCGACGCCGCCGGATCGCTCGGTGGGTCTGGTCGTGGATCCCGCCCGGCAGGTCCAGCCCGGGCAGCGCGGTCAGCGCCAGGTCGAACAGGGCTGCCGCGGCGGTCGCCAGCGGACGCTCGGCCAGCCCGCGCCGAGCCGCCGCGCGCCATCGGTCGGCGACCGGGCCGGCCGCGGCGAGGGCGTCGCGGGTGGTCGTCGGGTCGGCGAAGAGCGCGGCCAGCACCGCCACCGGCACGGTCCATTCCCGGCCCGGCTGGGCGTCCAGGTAGCGCAGTTCCAGGTAGCCGCGCGGGCGCACCGGCGGGAACAACGTGCTGACGTGGTATTCCAGGTCGTCGGTGGTGGGTGGCCGGGGCAGCGCTCCGGCCACCCAGTCGGCGAAGGTCACGCCCTCCGGCGGGGTCCAGTCCGGGCCGTCGCCCCGGACGCAGAGCAGCGGCGCGGCGAGCACGTAAGCGGTCCAGGCGCTGACCGGGTCGCGGTCGGCGTCGGTCGGCGACCACACCGGGCGGGTCCGCGCCGGGTCGATCGCCAGCCAGGCGGCCATCCGGGCGGACGCCCAACCGGTGGGCCGGCCCGCGTGCCGGCCGGCGGTGGCGAACGCGGCCAGCAGCGGCGGTCCGACCGCGTGCGCGGCGGCCCACCGCCGCGCCACCTGGTCCGGCTCGCCGGCGTCCAGGCAGACCTGGAGCCCGGCCGTGGCGTACATCATGGCCCGCCCGGCCGGGCCGCGCCTGTCGAAGACGCGGCGCATGGCCCGGTAGCGGGGCGTGTCGACGACCGGTCGCGGCGCGCGCCACGGGTCCATCCCGGTGTCGCCGAGCACGAGACCGGCGGCGTCCAGGAGGTCACGCAGTTCGTCGATGTCGGCCTGGGTGGCGAGGAGGAGCGCCGCGACCGCGGGTCGCGGTGGAGCCGAGATCTCCACCTGTCCGCCGGGCTCGACGGTCACGGTGCCGCCGTGCCGGAGCTCGTGGGCCGGGCTGGTGGGGTCGAGGGTGACGGGGCCGTGCCGGCCCAACGCCTCGCGCAGTCGCTCACGGTCGACCGGACGGGTCGGGTCCGCGGCGTCGTGCACGGTCCATTCGAGTTCGACGCCGGTGAGTGTGGGTGGACCGGTCTTGAAGCAGATCCGGGCCAGGTGGCCGCGGGCCGCGGCCATGTCGGCGAGGACGGTGGCCCGGTCCAGCTCCGGCGACATCACCACGTGACGGCTCCTCTCGCGGAGACGGGCGACCACACCGTCGCCCTGGACCCGGCCGGGACGGCCCGGCCGGGCGTCCCACCATCCTCTGTCTAGCAGACGGAATCCGCGCGCCCGTGGAGATGAATTTTTGTCCGAAATCTCGTCGTGTCGGACGACTCAGTCGTCGTCCTCGTCGTCGGGACCGGGCTTGCGCTTCTCGTCGCTCGGCGACGACTTCGACTTCGACTTCGACTTCGGAGCCGGCGGCGTCGACGCGGTCGGCCCCACGCCCCGGCAGTAGCTCTCCACCCGGTCGGCGCCGCCGGCGGCGGCCACCAGGTCGGCGAAGCCCGGCTTGGTCAGTGCCTTGGCCCGTTGGCCTTCCGGCTTGGCCAGGTAGGCGCGGCACTGGCCGGCGAGCCGGCCCTCGACCGGCGGCGGTGCCGAGGGCCCGCCCGTCGGCGTGGCGGCGGGCGACGGCGCGGGCGACGGCGGAGTCGGCGACGGTGCCGCGCCGGACGCCTCGCCGGGCGGGCCGCCGGGCGCCGGACGCGAGGGTCCGGTGCCGGTCGGGCCGGTGCCGGCCGTCGTCGAGGTCGGTGGGACCACCGGTTCCGGGCCGTGGTCCAGCCGCACGGCGGCGAACGCCACCCCGGCCACCGCGGTGGCCGCGAGGCCGGACAGGGCGGCGGCGATCCGGAGCCGGCGACGCGGGCGGGGCGCCGACGCGGGCGCGGGGGTCGCCGGCACCGCGCGGGCGGCCCGGAAGGCGGCGAGTGCCCGGTCCTCGCCGTCGAGTTCGTGTGCGGCGGCCGGACCCGCCGCGGCGGCGAGCAGCCGGGTCAGCGGGTCGGCGTCGGCCGGCGTCGCGGCACGCGCGGCGGCCAACCGCCGGTCGGACTCCGCCCGGTCGGCGGGCCCCTCGGGCCCCGGAGAGTGCATGCCGTTCCCCCTCACGTCAGCCCTCCGCCGGCTCGGCCTTGGGCGCGTGCGGCGCCGGGCGGTCGGGGCGGGGGCGGGGCGGCACGGCGTCCCGGTCGCCCGGCGGGGTCGCGCCCCGCGCCACCTCCGGCTCGCCCTCCGCGGCGCGCTCCAGCATCGTCGCCAACCGGCGCAGCCCGCGGTGCGCCGCCGTGCGCACCGCCCCGGCCCGCCGGCCCAGCACCCGCCCGGCGGTCTCCGCGTCGAGACCGATGACGGCCCGCAGCATCACCGCCTCCGCCTCGGCCGGCGGCAGGGTGCGGATCAGCGCGAGCGCGCTCTCGGTGCCGATCGCCTCACCGGCGCGGTCCGCGGTGTCGGCGTCCCCGGCCAGGTCGTTGAGCGCCTGCACGGGCACCGGGACCGCGGGCCGCCGCCGCTGCCGGCGCAGGTGGTCCATGGCCCGGTTACGGGCGATGGTGACCGCCCAGGCCCGGAACTCACCGCCGGTGAACGAGGGCAGGTCGCGGGAGATCTGCAGCCAGGTTTCCGAGGCCACGTCCTCCGCGTCGGCGCCCACCAGCGCGGTCAGGTAGCGCAGCAGGGGCGGCTGCAGGCTGCGGTAGAGGAAGCGGAACGCCTCCTCGTCGCCGGCCTGCGCCGCGGCGACCGACTCGTTCAGCTCCGCGGTCACGGCCGCCACCCGGGCCGGACCGGCGCCTCGGAACGGTCGTCCGCCGACGCGGGAGACCACACCGCCATCCGCACCCCGGCCCCCCCGCTGAGCTGATTCGGCACCGGCCCCGAGACCGCTGCGCGCATGGACACCGCCACCGGCGCGGCCGGGGCGGGACATACCGTACCGGCGTCACGGTACGACCGGGAGCCCGGCCGACGCACGGCGAGCGGACGGATGGCCGGCCGGGGCCGGAGCGGCGAAAAAGCGAGAGAAATGTCTAAGCCCACCGTCGGCGTGTCGGGGTAACGAAGGCCACCGCACCGACGCCGCACATCATGCGAGATGGGGCGGATCATGCCGGAGCGGGCGGACAACCGGCATTATCTGGCCGATCGTACCCGGCCGATCACGGTCCGCCCACCACCCTTCCCACCCCCGGCCGTTCGGCCGATCGGTCCGCAGCCACTCGCCGGTCGCGACCGGAGAGATCGCCGGAAATACTCCGGGACCGCTGTGGGTACGGTATGGGGATGCTCACCTCCGACGTCGTACTCAGCGGTCGGTACCGCCTGGATGACCGTGTCGCCACCGGCGGCATGGGCGACGTCTGGCGCGCCAAGGACCTGGTGCTCGGCCGCCAGGTGGCGGTGAAGGTGCTCCTTCCCGCGCTGGTCTCCGATCCCGACTTCATCGCCCGGTTCCGCTCCGAGGCGCGGATCATGGCCTCGCTGCGCCACCCGGGCGTGGTCCAGGTCTTCGACTGCGGCGAGGACGAGCTGCCCGACGGCAGCCGCGCGGACTACCTGGTGATGGAGTTCGTCGACGGCGAGCCGCTCTCCCGGCGGATCGAGGACGCCGGGCAGCTCGAGGTCGCCGAGACCATGTCGATCGTGGCCCAGGTGGCGCAGGCGCTGCACGGGGCGCACGGCCGGGGCATCGTGCACCGCGACGTCAAGCCGAGCAACCTGCTCGTGCAGGACGACGGCACCGTGGTCCTGGTCGACTTCGGGGTCGCCCGGTCGACGAACGTCACCAGCATCACCAGCACGAACGCGGTGCCCGGCACCGCCCTCTACATGGCGCCCGAGCAGGCGTCCGGCCGACCGGTCTCCGGTGCCACCGACGTCTACGCGCTCGGCGCGGTCGCCTACTGCTGCCTCACCGGCAGCCCGCCGTTCACCGGCGACAACCCGCTCCAGGTCGCCGTGCGGCACCTCGACGACGAGCCGCCGGAGCTGCCGGCGGAGATCCCGGCGCCGGTCCGTGAGCTGGTGGCCCGAGCCCTGGCCAAGGACCCGGCCGACCGCTACCCGAGCGCCGCGGCGATGGCCGACGCCGCCCGGGCCGCGCGGGCCGTGTCCCCCACCTCGACGGTGCCGGCGGCGCTGCGGGGCGCGGCCGGTCCGGCCCCGACCCGTGGCGACCAGCCGGTGGTGCGGTCGGCGGCCGCCGCCACGACCCCCCGCCGGCGGGGCCGGCGCGGCGCGCTCGTCGGCGCGGCGGGCGCGGTGCTGGTCGCGGTGACCGCGCTGGGCGCGATGCTGGCCGCGGCCGGCGACGCCGAGGCGCCGGCCACCCAGCTCGACCCCACCAGGCCCGCGGTCGCGCCGAGCAACTCGGTCGCCGACGCCGCCGTCACCGACGGGCCGTCGAGCAGCGTCCAGGAGAACACCTGGCGCACGACCGGTTCGACCAGCCGGCCGTCCGCGTCGACCTCGGTGTCGCCGAGCGCCTCCCCGAGCGGGTCGGGCCAGCCGAGCCCGTCGGCCACCCCGTCGACGGCGCCGACCGCACCGAGCACCGCGCCCACCACCAGCGCGCCCCCGGCCCAGACCACCGCGCCGACCGAGACCACCACCACCACGACGGCCCCGGCCGACGGGGGTGGCGGCGACGCGGGCGGCGAGCCGGTCACCCGCCCCTGACCGGACCGGGGTCAGGTCCGCGCCGTCACCGACGGACCGGCCCCGGTCAGCCGCCGGGCGTGACCAGTCCGCTCTCGTACGCCAGCACGACGGCCTGGACGCGGTCGCGGAGCTGCAGCTTGGCCAGGATCCGCCCGACGTGGGTCTTCACGGTCGCCTCCGCGACGTGCACCCGGGCGGCGATCTCCGCGTTGGACAGCCCCTGCGCCACCAGCAGCAGCACCTCGCGCTCCCGCTCGGTGAGCTGGGCCAGCCGCGGATCCTCGGTCGGCGCCGGGCCGAGCTGCCCCGCGAACCGGTCGAGCAGCCGCCGGGTGATCGACGGGGCCACCACCGAGTCGCCCTCGGCGACCACCCGGATCGCGGTGAGCAACTCCTCCGGCGGCACGTTCTTGAGCAGGAAACCGCTCGCCCCGGCCCGCAGCGCGGCGAACGCGTCGGCCTCGGTGTCGAAGGTGGTCAGCACCAGCACCCGGGGGCGCGCGCCGCCGGACCGGGCGCAGATCCGGCGGGTCGCCTCCACCCCGTCCATGGTCGGCATGCGCAGGTCCATCACCACCACGTCGGCCTCGACGCGGTCCAGCACCCGGAGCGCGTCGGCGCCGTCGATCGCCTCGCCGACCACGGCCAGGTCGGGTTGCGAGTCGAGCACCATCCGGAAGCCGGCGCGCACCAGCGCCTGGTCGTCGACGATCATCACGCGCACGGTCACGCCGCCACGTTCCCTTCCTCGGTGCCGGCCGCCGCCGGCAGCGGCAGTCGCGCCTCGACCCGCCAGCCGCCGGTGAGCGTGGGTCCGGTGGTGAGGCTGCCGTCGTACACGCCGAGCCGTTCCCGCATGCCGACCAGGCCGTGCCCGCCGGACGGCGCCGGCCGGACCACCGGCCGGCCGCGACCGTCGTCGACGGCCCGGACCGCCACGGTGTCGGCGTCCCAGTCGAGCGTCACCTCGACCGACGCGCCCACCCCGGCGTGCTTGAGCGCGTTGGTCAGGCTCTCCTGCACCACCCGGTAGACGGTCAGCTCCAGGCCGGGCGGCAACGCCACCGGGGTGCCGGTGCCGCCGCAGTCGATGCGCAGGCCGGCGGCGCGGAACCGGTCGAGCAACGCGGGCAGCTCCACCAGCGCGGGCCGCCGGTGCGCCGGCTCGCCGGCCGGGGCGTCCGCCACCGCGGCCGGTTCCGGCCGGCTGGGTTCCCGCAGTACGCCGACCAGCCGCCGCATCTCCTCCAGCGCCTGCCGCCCGGTGTCGGCCACCACCTTGGCCGCCTCCCGCGCGGTCGCCGGGTCCCGGTCGAGTGTGAAGCGCACGCCGTCGGCCTGCACGATCATCACGGCCAGGCTGTGCGCGACCACGTCGTGCAGCTCGCGGGCGATGCGGGTGCGTTCCTCGGCGACCGCCGCGCGGGACTCCGCCTCCCGTTCCCGGTCCGCCGTGGCGGCGCGTTCCTCCAGGCTGAGCACGTAGAGGCGGCGGGTGCGCACGTTCAGGCCGACCAGCCAGACCGCGCCGGTGACCAGGCCGTAGTAGAGCGCGCCCGCCCACCACGGCGCCGGGCCGGGCCAGGAGAGCGCGGAGAGCAGCACGCCGACCGCGGCGCCGACGCCGGCCAGGATGCCGTCGCGCGACCGGTCGGCGTACTTGACCACGCTGTAGAGCGCGATCAGCACGCCGATGTCGTAGCCGAGCGGGCCCCAGCCGACGATCACCTGGAGCAACGCCAGGGCGGCGACCGCGACGGCGACCGCGGACGGGTGGGTGCGCCGGAGGAAGAGCACCGCGGCCATCGCCAGGCCGACCGCGAACGCCGGCAGGCCGCCCTGCTCGGCCAGCAGGCCCAGCACGGCGAAGACGGCGACCAGGCCGGAGACGGCGGCGTCGAACGCGACGCCGCGCACCGGGCGGCCGAGGATCAGGCGGTCCACGGTCACCCAGCGTACGGGGGTGGCGGGTGCCTGTTCGGCCCGGTCAGGGGGTGACGAGGGCGCGCATCCGGCCGATCTCGGCGGCCTGCTCGACGGCGACGCCGGTGGCGAACTCCTGCATGGTCTGGTCGACGCCGACCTTGAGGAGGTCGCTGGACATCACCACGGCGCCCTCGTGGTGGGCGGTCATCATCCGCACGAAGAGTGTGTCGAACGCCGCGCCGTGGGCGTCCGCGAGCTGCCGCATCGCCTCGGCGGACTGCATGCCGCGCATGGTGGCGTGGTCGTGCCCGGCCACCTCGGCGGGCAGGTCGCGGGTGCTCAGCCAGGCCCGCAGCACGCCGACCTCCGGTCCCTGGGCGGCCCGGACGCGGTCGGCGACGGCGCGTATCCGGGGGTCGGCGGCCCGGTCGGGCGCGAGCTTCGCCATCTCCAGGGCCTGCTCGTGGTGCGGGACCATCATCCGGACGTACCAGACGTCGAGCCCGTTGTAGCGGGGCTGTGCCGCGTCGCGGACCTGCCCGGCGGCGCGGGTGGCGGCCGGTTCCCCGGGGCGGCCGGGAACCAGCACCGGCGGGGCCGAGACGGTGCCGGCCGCGCTGGGGGTGGCCGGGGTGGCAGCGGCGCTCCGGGCGGGCCGGTCCGCCGCCGGGGGGTTGTCGTCGTCGCAGCCGGCCAGCGCCGGGCCCCCGATCGCCAGGAGCGCGGCCAGAGCTGTGACGGGAAGCCACGCGCGTGCCGGGCGACCGGTCATACGGTCCTCCCTCAGGTCGAGGTGACAGCGATCCTATCCATAGACGAAAGTTCCCCGATGTGACCAGGGTCACATTGATGACAGTCTCCAATAGGTAAGGTGTGGCGAAGCATCATCCCCCTTTCGAAGGGTGTTGCCGATGATCAACCTTCACCTGTCCCACGCCCGGACCGTCAGCCTCGCCGCAGCCGGCCTGCTACTCGCCGGCGTGATCGCCGCGCCACCGAGCGGCGCCCAGGAGATCCCCCGCACCCAGGCCGCGCCGGCCACCGTGGACGGCGCCGTCCCCGGGGTCGACGAGATCTCCAGCAGCCCCAACCTGCGGCAGGTCGCCAACCTGCCGAAGCAGGGCCCGTTCGACACCACGACCGCGCTCGGCACCGACATGGCCTTCCAGGGCCGGTACGCGTTCGTCGGCAACTACGAGGGATTCGTCATCTACGACGTGTCACGGCCGAGCCGGCCGACGATCGTGTCGCAGGTACTCTGCCCCGGTTCGCAGAACGACATCTCGGTCAGCGGGAACCTGCTGTTCCTGTCGACCGACTCGTCGCGCAGCGACGACTCCTGCGCCAGCACCCCCCAGCCGGCCTCGGTGAAGGAGTCCTGGGAGGGCATCAAGATCTTCGACATCCGCGACAAGCGCAACCCGCGCTACATCAAGTCGGTGGAGACGGCGTGCGGCTCGCACACCCACACGCTGGTGCCGGGCAAGGACCGGCGCGACCTCTACCTGTACGTCTCGTCGTACAGCCCGCGGGCCGAGTTCCCGGACTGCCAGCCGCCCCACGACTCGATCTCCATCGTGAAGGTGCCGGTGAAGAACCCCACCACGGCGTCCGTGGTGGCCACCCCGAACCTCTTCCCGGACGGCGGCTACCCGGGCATCCCGGGCCAGACCTCCGCCACCACCGGCTGCCACGACATCACCGCGTACCCGGCGAAGGACCTGGCCGCCGGCGCGTGCATGGGCGACGGCATCCTGCTGGACATCAAGAACCGCGAGGCGCCACGGGTCATCGAGCGGGTCACCGACACGGTGAACTTCGCGTTCTGGCACTCGGCCACGTTCAACAACGCCGGCACCAAGGTCGTCTTCACCGACGAGCTGGGTGGTGGCGGCGCGGCGACCTGCAACGAGGTGGTCGGGCCGAACCGCGGCGCGGACGCCGTCTACGACATCACCGGCCGCGGTGACGCCCGCAGGCTGGCGTTCCGCAGCTACTACAAGATCCCACGGGTCAACGCGGACACCGAGAACTGCGTGGCGCACAACGGCTCGCTGATCCCGGTGCCCGGCCGCGACATCATGGTCCAGGCGTGGTACCAGGGCGGCATCTCGGTATGGGACTTCACCGACTCGGCCAAGCCCACGGAGATCGCCTACTGGGAGCGGGGTCCGCTGGACGCCGCCCAACTCCGCACCGGCGGCTCCTGGTCCGCCTACTGGTACAACGGGCACATCTACTCGAGCGACATCCAGAAGGGTCTGGACGTGCTGGAACTGCGGGACCCACGCACCTGGCTGGCCCAGCTGATCCGGGTGCCCGAGCTGAACGTACAGACCCAGGCGGGTTACCTGAGCTGGTGACCCCCGCAACGGCCCGGCCGGGCCGGGCGCCCCCGCGGGGGCGCCCGGCCCGGCCCGTGGAAGGGGCGCCGACGTGACGATCGACCACCGGACCGCGGTGCCGACCGACGAGCGGATCCGCTCCCTGCACGAGCGGTACGCCCCGACGGCCGAGGCGTTCACGCTCGTCTGGACGCACTGCCGGATCGTCTGCGAGATCGCGGAACAACTGCTCGACCGGCACGACACCGGCCTCGATCGCGCGCTGGTCCGGGCCGGCTGCCTGCTGCACGACATCGGCGTCTACCGGCTGTACGACGCCGACGGGCGGTTGGACCGACCGAACTACGTCCGGCACGGGGTGCTGGGCCACGCGCTGCTGCGCGACGCCGGTCTGCCCGAGACGCTCGGCCGGTTCTGCTCCCGGCACACCGGGGTGGGGATCACCCGCGAGGACGTGCTCCGGCAGCGGCTGCCACTCCCGGTGACCGACCACACGCCGGGCACCGGCGAGGAACACCTGGTCATGTACGCCGACAAGTTCCACAGCAAGACCACCCCGCCCACGTTCGTCTCCGCGGCCGGCTACGCCGCCGCCGTGGCGCGTTTCGGGACGGACAAGGTCGCCCGGTTCGCGGCGCTCGTCGAACGGTTCGGCGAACCGGACCTGACCGCGCTCGCCCGTCGGCACGGCCACCCGATCGGCTAGCTAGCCCATCGGCAGCCGGTAGCCGCGGGCGCCGCCGCCGGCGGTGACCACCCGCACCTCGCCGGTGCGCAGCCCGTACGTCACCGACCAGCGGGTGTGCGGCTGGCGCACCGCGTCGAGCAGCCGCAACGCGGCGGCGGCGTCGACGGCGCCGCCGGTGCGGTCCAACTCCTTCGCCAGCACCCCGTAGCGGTGGTCCCGGCGGAGGTCCTTCTCGGCCACCCCGACCGCGGGCACATTGGTCAACGCCTGCCACCGGCCCCGTCGACGGTCCACCGTCAGCTTCCCGTCGACGAACTCGACGACCGCGGAGGCGCCGGTGGCGTCCGCGAGCAGGTAGTGCAGCGGCGGCCCGCCGTCGAAGTCCAGGTTGTACCTGCCGAACACGGCCACCGCCTCGTCCACCGTGGCCGCCGAGTCGAGCACCAGGCGCAGGATGCGCACCGAGCCGACGGTGGGCCGCCCGGGCACCGGCTCGGCGCGGGCGCCGTCGTCGGCGGCCAGCCCCACCGCGAGGCCCCGCTCGTTCATCCCGTCGAACGGCAGCAGCGGCGCGTCGAGCAGCCGCCGGTCGCCGGTCGGGTCGGCGGGGACGCCCAGGTAGGAGATGTCCACCAGGGAGATCGAGGCGTACCCGTCCGGCGGGTCCGTGCGCAGCACCAGCGCCGGGTTCGGCTCCCAGTCGAAGTTGCGGGCGAACAGCGGACGGTTGCGGTCGGCCAGCGCGGCGAAGAGCGAGCAGCCGAACGGGCTGGGCGGGGTGCTGCCGGCCACACCGGCGGTCGGGTCGTAGTCGCCGGTGTAGGTCATCTCGTACAGCGGCAGGTCGTCGACCTTGCGCAGGCTGGCCAGCGTCTGCTCGACCTGGCCGGGGTCCTGCCGGGAGGCGGTCGGCGAGCCGGCGGCGGCCGGACCGACGGGCGCGCGACCCTCCCCACAGGCGGTGCCGAGCAGGAGCAGTGCCAGCCCGGTGGCGACGAGGGTCCTCCGCATGCCCGCGACGCTAGAAGAGACGACGCGCGCTGTCCATCGAGGAAACGGGTCAGGCCGGGTACGCCGCCCCGTCGGCCGGGCCGGGCGGCAGCGGCGGGGGCCCGGTCACACGCCCATCTCGGCCTCGTACGCCTGCCGGAACCGGCGACGGGCGCCGGGGGCGAGGCAGACGTGCCAGGCCCGACCCTCGTCGACCACGTTGACCTCGCCGGCGTCCTGCCGGGCCAGCAGCAACCCGGCGAGGGCCGCGCGGGCGCCGAACCGCTCGTACCAGTCCACCTCCACGTCGGCCGCCCAGCCCAGGCAGTGGGCGCTGGGCATGGTGGCGGGGTGGCCCAGCCGGCGCAGCCGGTACTGCTGCTCGGCACTGCGGACCAGGCCGGTCACCCAGAGCGGCGGCGTGCCGGCCCGGGTGACCGCGACGAACTCCCGGGCCAGGTCGTTGAGGAGGGCGATCATCTCGCGACGGGCGCGGGGGATCAGCAGCCCGCCGACGGCCGGGCCGGCTGCCGGGCGCACCCGCCTCCGGACCGCCCACCAGCCGTGCCCGAGCGTGGTGGCGGGCTGCTCCCGGTACCGGAACCCGAGCAGGCCCCGGCGACGCAGCCATTCCAGGTCGACCAGGTCGATGCTGGTGCGCACCTGGTCGTCGGTGAGCAGGGTGGGGCTGTCCCGCCACCACAGCACGTCGACCCGGGACAGCAGGTAGGTCCGGACCAGGGTGGTCAGGTCCGACGCCGGGGTGCGGGAGCCCGGCTGGTGGCGGGCGATCTCCAGCAGCAGCGTCTCCCGGGCGCCGACCAGTCCCTGCGGGGTCGCGTCGAGGACCGCGGCGACGGCCGGCTCACGCAGCCGCTGGTCGAGCAGCACCTGACGGGCGGCGGTGGACGGCGCGTCCGCCAGCGCGCCCACCTCGACCAGCAGCTCCGCCACCGCGGTCCGGTAGGCGGCCAGGTCGGGCCGCGTACCGTCGGCGGGCCGGTCACCCGACGGCAGGCGACGGCTGGGAGTGGTGGACGCGACGGCGGGACCGGGCTGGCGACCGGGGCTGCGATTGGGCACTCGCATGGTCTCCGCCCCCTCTCGGCAGGACAAGGCGTAGTCGGACCTGCACCCACCGTAATAGGGTGAGAGGGGGCCACCGAGAACAATCCACCCGAAGGCGCCCGATCAGGTATCCGGCTCGCCCGCCAACGCCAACACCTCCGCGTAACCGGGAGCCGGCGGCAGCCCGGGGTCCCGCCCGGCGGCGACCGCGTCGACCAGGTGCAGCGCGGCGCCCAGCGCGGTACGGAAGGGCAACGAGCCGGTGCTCACCCGGGCCACCCCGAGGCGGCCCAGCGCCGCCAGGTCCGGGCCACCCGGGCGGTGCAGCACGTTCAGTGGCAACCCCACCTCCGCGGCCAACGCCCCGACCTCCTCGTCCGGCGCGCCGGGGACGAAGAAACCGTCCGCACCGGCTGCGCGGAACTCCGCCGCCCGCAATCGGGCCTCGGCCGACGGCGACGTCACACCCCACCACCACGCGTCGGTGCGGGCGTTGACGAACAGCCCCGGGACGACCGCCCGCACCGCCGCGATCTTGGCGGCGACCAGCGGTGCCGGCGCCAGCGTGCCGTCCGGGCGGCCGTCCTCCAGGTTCACCCCCACCACGCCGAGCGCGGCCAGCTCGCCGACGTACCGGGCCACCGCCGCCGGGTCGTCGTCGAAGCCGCCCTCGATGTCCACGGTGAGCAGCGCCGGTATCCCCCGCAGGCGGCGGGCCAGGTCGAGCGTCTCCGCCCGGGTCGCGCCGGTCCCGTCCGGGCGGCCGGCGGTCGCCGCGACACCGAGGCTCGTCGTGCCGACCGCCGGGTGGCCCCGGGCGGCGAACGCGGCGGCGGAGGCGTGGTCCCAGGCGTTGGGCAGCAGCAGGGGCCGCCCCGGCCGGTGCAGCGCGTGGAAGGCGGCGAAGCGGTCGGTCATCGCAGGGTCACCTCGATACGGGTCGGGACGCGCAGCGTCGGGTGCGGGGCGTACGGAACCGGCAGGTCGACGCGACGGCAACGCCGGCGCACCACGTCGACCACGCCCTCGGCCAGAGCCAGCGCGTGCCGCTCTCCCGGGCAGCCCCGGGACCCGGCCCCGAAGGTCAACGCCGCACGCGCCCGGCCGACCACGAACCGATCCGGCGCCGGGTGGACCGCCGGGTCCCGGTTCGCCGCGTCGAAGCGCAGCAGCAACGGTTCTGCGGCGCGGATGGTCCGGCCGCCCAGGTCGATCGCCACGGTGGCGACGCGCCGAGTGGCGCGCACCGGCGGGTCCAACCGCAACACCTCGGCGAGCAACCCGGCGGTCCGGAGGTCCACCGGCGCGGCGAGCCCGTGCCGGACCGCGCCGCCGATCAGCCCGGCGGTGGCGTCGGCGGCCTGCACCAGCAGGCCGATCCGGTTCGCGGTCACCTCGTCCGGAGCCGGTGGCGACATCGCCACCAGCGCGGCCACCGCCCGGTCCGCGCGCGCTACCGCGACCGGACCCGCGCCGGGATGGTAGGCGGCGGCCACCGCCGTCACCGCCGGGACGGCCGCCGTCGGGTCGGCCAGGCCGAGCCGATCCGCCAACACCCACACGGGTACGCGCCGGGCCACCGCTCCCATCACCTCGGTGAGGCGGGGCCCCCGCTCGACGCCTCCGGTATCGGCGCGGACCCCGCTCAACACCTCGTCGGTGAGTCGCGCGGCGGTGCGGGAGAGGTCGCGCGGGTTTAGGCGGTCGAGCGCGGCCACGCCGATCGCCCGGCGGGCGGGATGCGCGCCGGGCGGGCTGAACCGGCTGACCGAGGCGCGCAGCCAGCCCAGCGTGCCCGCCGGCGAGTCGTGGTTGACTGAAGGCACGGTCCAGCGGGGGTCGGTCAGCACGGCGACGACGTCCGCGTGCCGGGTGACCACCCAGCCGTCGTCATCGCGCACCGGAGGCCCGCAGTCCGGCGTACCGGGGGCGGCCGTGATGGTCGGTAGGTCCACCGGTCGACCGTAGGCCGCCGATCGTTCGGTCCGGACCGAACGACGGTCGCCGCGGCCCGAGCGGAGGACCGGCGGGCCGGGCGGAGCGAGGGACGGGCCGGGGTCAGGCGCGGGCGGGACCGCTGTCGCGCGCCGGCGGGGCGAGCGCGGCCGGATCGAGCGCGAGCGCCTCGGCGAGCGCCTGCCGGCCGGTCGGGGTGAGCCGCACCGAGCGGCCGGTCCCCCGCACCGTCCAGCCGAGGTCGAGAAGGCGCGCGCACAGCGCCGCGCCGAGCGCCCCGGCCAGGTGCGGCCGTCGTTCGGTCCAGTCGAGACAGTCGCGCACCAGCGGTCGCCGGGCGGCGCGCAGCGGTTCGACGGGCACGCCGAACTCGGCCAGCCAGGCCGTACCGGTGGGGGTGAGCGCCAGGCCGCCGCTGCGGTCCAGCACGGCGCGCGCCAGCAGCGCGTCGTACAGCAGCACGCCGAGCCGCCCGGCGAGGTGGTCGTAGCAGGTCCGGGCGTACGCCAGGGCGGCGTCGGCGGAGGCGGCGCGCAACGTGCGCGGCGGCGTGGCCGGGGTGGGCGCCCGGGCGGCCAGGTCCTCGACGAGGTGGGCGACCGACTGGTCGGCGAGGCGGACGTAGCGGTGCCGGCCCTGCCGCTCCTCGACCAGCAGTCCGCCGCGCACGAGCCGGGTGAGGTGGTCGCTCGCGGTGGAGGCCGCCACCCCGGCGGCGCGGGCGAGTTCCCCGGCGGTCCAGGCACGCCCGTCCAGCAGGGCGAGGCAGAAGCCGGCGCGGGTGGGGTCGGCGAGCAGCGCGGCGAGCCCGGCCAGTCCTCGGCCGTCGGCACGGGTGGTCATCGGCCCATGCTGGCACGAACAGGTTTCGGCAGGCACCGCACGGTCCGGCACCAGCTCTTTACATCGTTGTATCCAACGTTGTAGAAACGTGTGCACCGCAGTGACCTCCGTTTACTCCGAGGCAGGCCTGATGCGACACCTCCACCGCGGCGGCGTGCTCGCCGCCGTACTCACGCTTCTGCTCGCCGGCGCGGCGCCCGCGCCCGCCGCCGGGCCCGACCGCTACCGCAACCCGGTCTCCGCCGGGTTCGCCGACACCTTCGCCGACCCGGTCGTGGTTCGCGGCGACGACGGGATCTGGTACGCCTTCGGCACCTCCGACCCGCTGCGGGAGGGTGCGGGGACGGCACACCGCGTGCCCATCGCCCGCTCCACCGACCTGGTCGGCTGGACCTTCGTGGGCGACGCGTTCACCGCCGACCAGCGCCCGGCCTACGCCGCGCCCGGCTCGGCGTTCTGGGCCCCCGACGTGCGTCGGGTCGCTGGCCGCTGGGTGATGTACCTGACGGTCACCGACACCACCGTCTCCGACGACACGTTCGACACCGCGGTCGGCGTGGCCACCGCGCCCAGCCCGGCCGGGCCGTGGACGTTCGCCGACACCCCGGTGGTCGCCCCGCGCCCCGGTGCGGGCGGCGGCTACCTGTGGACCATCGACCCGAGCCAGCTCACCGGCGCCGACGGCCGGTCCTACCTGTACTACGGCAGCTACTACGGCGGAATCTCGGTCACCGAACTCTCCCCCGACGGCCTGCGGGCGGTCGGCGCCGCGACCCCGGTCGCGGTGGACAACAAGTTCGAGGGCGCGTACGCGCTGCGCCGGGACGGCTGGTACTACCTGTTCGTCTCCACCGCGAACTGCTGCGCCGGCCCGGCCACCGGCTACTCCGTCCAGGTCGGCCGGTCCCGCGACCCCCGGGGCCCGTTCGTGGACCGCGACGGCCGACGCCTCGACGTGTCCCGGGCCGGCGGCACGCCGGTGCTCACGCAGAACGGCAACCGCTGGATCGGCGCCGGCCACAACGCGGTGCTCACCGACCTGTCCGGGCAGGACTGGATCGCCTACCACGCGATCGACCGCGCCGACCCCTACCTGGACGAGCCGTTCGGCGTCAACGAGCGCCCCATGCTGCTGGACCGCCTGGACTGGATCGACGGTTGGCCCGCCGTCAACGCCGGCGCCGGTCCCTCCGACGGCGCCCGCCCGGCGCCGGTCACCACCGGCCGCGTCGACGCCCGCTTCGACACCGCCGACCTGCGCGGCTGGCGTACCGGGTCCGGTTCGTGGCGGGCGGCCGGCGGGGTGCTGACCGGCACCGGCACGCTGGCCTCGGACACCGGCCTCGGCGGCGACCTGCGGGTGGAGACCGACCTGCGGTTGACCGGCGCGGACACCGCCGGGCTACGGCTCGGTGCGGTGGACGTGCGGGTCGGCCAGGGCCGGCTGGCCGCCGGCAACGCCGGCGTCGCCCTGCCCGCCGGCACCGACCTGGGCAACCGGCACAACCTCGCGATCGAGGTACGCGGGCGGCAGCTCACCGCCACGCTCAGCCCGTCCCGCCTCGGTGACCCCATCGCCCGGGTGACGCTGCGGCTCCCCCGCCCCGCGAACGGCACGCTCGCCGTCCGCGCCGAGGGCGGTCCGGCGGAGTTCGACAACGTCAGCGCCGCCCGCCTCCACCGCCCGGCCCGCCACCCGGTCGCCCCGCCCCGGGTCGGCCCGGTGCTGCGCGCCTGGTCCGACGAGTTCGCCGACGGGCTCGACCCCGCCTGGCGATGGATCCGCCAGGACCCGGCCGCCACCGTGTCCGGCGGCGCGCTGCGCTGGCCGGTGCAGGACGCCGACCTGACCGGCACCGGCAACACCGCCGGGGTGCTGCTGCGCGACGCGCCCACCGGGAACTACGTCGCCGAGACCAAGGTGACGCTGGACCTCGGCGAGGAGACCGTCCGCAACTACCAGCAGGCCGGTCTGGTCGCGTACGTCGACGACGACCGCTTCGCCCGGCTGAGCACGGTGGCGATCTGGAACACCCGGCAGGTCGAGTTCGGCTACGAGCTGCCGTTCGCCGGCCAGCCGGTGTACGGCGGCAGCATCGTCGGCACCCCGGGCACCACCACCTGGCTGCGGCTGGCCCACCGGGTCGACCCGGCGAACGGCGAGCACGAGTTCCGCGCCGGCTCCAGCCCGGACGGCACGCGCTGGACCTGGGGCGCGGTGTGGACGTTCCCGGCCGACACGACGCCCCGGATCGGGCTGGTCGCGCACGGCGGCGCGACGCCGGCGGTGTCGGCGCACTTCGACTACCTGCGGTTCCACCGCTGAGTCGCCGGGGCCGGTCCCGGGCCGGGGGCGGCCCCGGCTCAGCCGCCGGGGCGCGGGCAGGCGGCGGTCAACTCGCGCACCGTGCGGGTGCCACCGTCATAGCTGCGGGCCGCCACGAAGGCCCCGCCCGGCCGCTGCGCCCCGGCGACCGCGCGGGCCCGGCGCCGGTCGGCGCCCCGGAAGCGCAACGCCAGGCTCAGGTGCGGGACCCACCGCCCGGGCAGATGCCAGGGGTGCGGGCCGGGCGCCCCGGCGAGCACGTCCCAGACCGCCCCGTGCAGCGCGACCAGTTGCGGCGTCGGGTGCACCAGCCACACCAGCGGGGCGCTGCCGTCAAGGACCTCCAGCCGGCCCAGCCGCACCGGCAACGGCAGCGCGGCGGCGCACAGGTCGGCCAGGCGCTGCTCGGCGCCGGGCGGGAACTCGTCGACCGAGGCGAGCGTCAGGTGCGGCCGGTTCGTCGGGTGCGTGTTGCCGGCCAGGCTCGGCAGCCCAGCCGCCGCGAGCCGGCTCCAGGCCGCCCGCACGCCCGCGTCCAGCTCCGGCGAGCAGAGCAGTTCCACCGTCCGCACGGAATCAGGCTAGCCCCCGGGGGTGGGCCGGGATGCGTCGTACCCGGCGCGATGGACGTGCCCCGGTCGCGAGCCGGCTGGACGCGGACCCGGCACCGGGCCGGGGTGGTCGTGACGACGGTGGCCGGCTGGCCGTCCCGTCCCCGGTGACGCGGGGTGGCGTGGCGAACGTTTGCGCCGGTCGCCGCGACCCGGGTCCGGCGGTGATGAAAGGCTTGCCGCATGAGCGCCGCACCGACCCCGACCGATCCCACCACCCCCGCCGACGCCGAGGAGGCCACCGCCTTCGCGGATCTCGGGCTGCGCGCCGAGCTGCTGGGAGCGCTGTCCGCCCTCGGCTACGAGGAGCCGACGCCGATCCAGAGCGAGGCCATCCCGCTGCTGCTGGCCGGGCGGGACCTGCTCGGCCAGGCGGCCACCGGCACCGGCAAGACCGCCGCCTTCGCCCTGCCGCTGCTGCAGCGGATGCCCACGGCGCGTCCGGACGGCGACCCGGTGTCGCTGGTGCTGGTGCCGACGCGGGAGCTGGCCGTGCAGGTCTCCGAGGCGTTCCACCGCTACGGCAAGGACCTCGGCGCCCGGGTGCTGCCGATCTACGGCGGCCAGCCGATCGGCCGGCAGCTGCGCGCCCTCGACCACGGGGTGGACGTGGTGGTGGCCACGCCCGGCCGCGCGCTCGACCACATCGCCCGGGGCACGCTGCGGCTGGGCTCGCTGGCCACCGTGGTGCTGGACGAGGCGGACGAGATGCTCGACATGGGCTTCGCCGAGGACATCGAGGCGATCCTGGAACACGCCCCCGAGAGCCGACAGACGGTGCTCTTCTCGGCCACCATGCCGGCCCGGATCGACGGCCTGGCCCGGCAGCACCTGACCGACCCGGTCCGCATCCGGATCGAGCGCGAGCGTCCGGTGGCCGGGGCGGCGCCCAAGGTGCGACAGAGCGCCTACCTGGTGGCCCGCGCGCACAAGCCGGCCGCGCTGGGCCGGGTGCTGGACGTCGAGTCGCCCACCGCGGCGATCGTGTTCTGCCGCAGCCGCGAGGAGGTGGACCGGCTCACCGAGACGATGAACGGCCGGGGCTACCGGGCCGAGGCGCTGCACGGCGGGATGAGTCAGGAGCAGCGGGACCGGGTGATGGGCCGGCTGCGCGGCGGCACCGCCGACCTGCTGGTCGCCACCGACGTGGCGGCCCGTGGGCTGGACGTCGAGCAGCTCACCCACGTGGTGAACTACGACGTCCCGTCAGCGCCGGAGGCGTACGTGCACCGGATCGGGCGGGTGGGCCGGGCCGGGCGGGAGGGGGTGGCGATCACCCTCGCCGAGCCGCGCGAGCACCGGATGCTCAAGACGATCGAGCGGGTCACCGGCCAACGGATCACCATCGACAAGATCCCGACCGTCGCCGACCTGCGTACCCGGCGGTTCGAGCTGACCCAGGCCGCGGTGCGGGAGGCCCTGCTGGAGGACGACCTGGAGCCGTTCCGGGCGGTCGTCGAGTCGCTCACCGACGAGTTCGACCTGATGGAGGTGGCGCTCGCCGCGGTGCGGCTGGCGCACGAGGCCACGCTGCCCGGCACCGCCGACGAGGAGGAGATCCCGCAGGTCGCCGTCCGCGCCAACCGGGACGGCCGGCCCGGGCCCGAGGGCCGCGACCGGCGCGGCGGCGTACGGGCGCGCGGCGCCGGCACCACGCAGGTCTTCATCGGCCTGGGCCGGCGGGCCGGGGTGCGGCCGCAGGACCTGGTGGGCGCGATCACCGGCGAGACCCGGGCCAGCGGGCGCGACATCGGCTCGATCGAGATCGCGGACCGGTTCTCGCTCGTCGAGGTCCCGCAGGCGCTGGCCGACGAGGTGATCGCCGGCCTGCGCGGCAGCACCATCAAGGGCCGCAAGGCGACCGTCCGCCGTGACCGGGACGGCGAGGGCGACCCGGGCGAGCGCCGCTTCGAGGGCCGGGACCGGCGCGACCGTCGGTGACCGGCGCCCGCCGAACCCCCGCCACCGGGTGCGGCGACGGGGGTTCGGCGGCGGCGGGTCAGGCCGCGGCGAGCGGCTGACCGCCCAGGCTCTGCGCGTCCACCTCGACCGGACGCAGCGCCAGCGCGAGCACGTCGGCGACGTCGGCGAGGGTGTGCACGGTGAGCGCCTCCCGGACCTCGGCCGGCAGGTCGTCCAGGTCCGGCTCGTTGCGCTTCGGGATGATCACCTCGGTCAGGCCGGCCCGGTGCGCGGCGAGCAGCTTCTGCTTCACGCCGCCGATGGGCAGCACCCGGCCGGAGAGGGTCACCTCGCCGGTCATCCCGAACTCGGGCCGGACCGGCCGCCCGGTCACCAGGGACGCCAGCGCGGTCACCATGGTGATGCCGGCGCTCGGGCCGTCCTTGGGCACCGCGCCCGCCGGGAAGTGCACGTGGATCCGCCGTCCGGCGAGTGCGTTCGGGTCGATGCCGAGGCGGCGCCCGTTGGAGCGCAGGTACGACAGCGCGATGTGCGCCGACTCCTTCATCACGTCACCGAGCTGACCGGTGAGGGTCAGGCCCGGCTCGCCCTCCATGCTGGTGGCCTCGATGAAGAGCACATCGCCACCGGCGCCGGTGACGGCCAGGCCGGTCGCCACGCCGGGCACCGCGGTCCGTTCGGCCGACTCCGGGGTGAACTTCGGCCGGCCCAGGTAGCGGGCCAGGTTTCCGGTGTCGACCCGGACCGGCGTCGGGTCGGACGCCAGCGCCACGGTCACCTTGCGCAGGATCTTGGCCAGCGCCCGTTCGAGCTGCCGGACGCCCGCCTCCCGGGTGTGCTCCCCGGCGATCAGCGCCAACGCCTCGTCGGCGACGGTCACCTCCTCGGCGGTCAGGCCGGCCCGCTCCCGCTGCCGGGGCAGCAGGTGGTCGCGGGCGATGGCCACCTTCTCGTCCTCGGTGTAGCCGTCGAGCGTCACCAGCTCCATCCGGTCTAGCAGCGGGCCGGGGATCGCCTCCACCACGTTGGCGGTGGCCAGGAACAGCACGTCGGACAGGTCGAGGTCGACCTCGAGGTAGTGGTCGCGGAAGGTGTGGTTCTGCGCCGGGTCGAGCACCTCCAGCAGGGCCGCCGCCGGGTCGCCGGAGTAGCCGACGGCCAGCTTGTCGACCTCGTCGAGCAGCACGACCGGGTTCATCGAGCCGGCCTCGCGCAGCGCCCGCACGATCCGGCCGGGCAGCGCGCCGACGTAGGTGCGCCGGTGGCCGCGGATCTCCGCCTCATCGCGCACGCCGCCGAGGGAGACCCGGACGAAGTTGCGCCCGAGCGCCCGGGCGACCGACTCGCCGAGGCTGGTCTTGCCGACACCGGGCGGGCCGCCCAGGGCGAGCACGGCACCGGAGCCGCGCCCGCCGACCACACCCAGGTCGCGCTCCGCGCGGCGGTTGCGCACCGCGAGGTACTCCAGGATGCGGTCCTTCACGTCGGCCAGGCCGGCGTGGTCGGCGTCCAGCACGGCCCGGGCCGCGGCCAGGTCGGTGTTGTCCTCGGTACGCGTGCCCCAGGGCATCTCGAGGACGGTGTCCAGCCAGGTGCGGATCCAGCCCGCCTCGGGCGAGGCGTCGCTGGCCCGTTCCAGCTTGCCGACCTCGCGCAGGGCCGCCGCGCGGACGTCGTCCGGCAGGTCGGCGGACCCGACCCGGGCGCGGTAGTCGGCGGAGCCGTCCGGCTCGTCCTCGCCGAGTTCCTTGCGGATCGCGGCGAGTTGCTGCCGGAGCAGGAACTCGCGCTGGGACTTCTCCAGCCCCTCGCGGACGTCGCTGGTGATCCGCTCGGTGACCTCCTGCTCGGCCAGGTGCTCCTTCACCCAGCCGACCAGCAGTTCCAGCCGGGCGGTGACGTCCGGCGCGGCGAGCAGCTCGGTCTTCTGCGCCAGGCTGAGCCAGGGCGCGTAGCCGGCCGAGTCGGCCAGCTCGGAGAGGTCGGTCATCCGCTCCATCGCGTCGATGACCTGCCAGGCGCCGCGCTGCTGGAGCACCGAGGTGGTCAGCGCCCGGTACTCGCGGGCCAGTTCCCGGGCCCGGCCGGCGGGGGCGGGCTCGTCGAGAGGGGTCGCCTCGACCCAGAGGGCGGCGCCGGGGCCGGGCACGCCGGAGCCGATGCGGGCGCGGTCGAGACCACGGACCACGGCTGCCGGCTCGCCGCTGGGCAGCCGACCCACCTTCTCGATGGTGGCGACCACGCCGACGGGGCCGTACTCGCCGTCGATGCGGGGCACGGCGAGCAGCGTCCGGTCACCCGTCGCGCGGGCCGCGTCGATCGCGGCCTGGGTGGTCGGGTCGAGTGTCACCGGGATGACCATCCCGGGCAGCAGGACGGCGTCGGTCAGGGGAAGTACCGGAAGAGTTGCCATCGAACACCTGCCATCACGTCGGTTGAGCGTGTCTGACTCAAGTAACAGGCCGTGCCCCTTGTTCCAACTTGTGACCCAGGACACTCTCCGGCCCGCTCGCGACGCCGGCCCCCTTTTCCCCGTCCGCGGATTCCGCGACCCGCCGAATGGCGCGGGGCGGGTATTGTTGCGAAATTACCGCTTGGTGGGCCAAACTCTTAGCCACACCCCGCCCGACACAGGGAGTAATGGCGATGGCAAGGAAAGTAATCACCGTTCTGACCGACGACCTCGACGGCGGAAAGGCCGATCGGACCGTCGAGTTCAGCCTGGACGGCGTGGCGTACACGATCGACGTCTCGGACGAGAACGCCGGCGTCCTGCGCAAGGCCCTCGACCCCTATATCAACGCTGGCCGGCGCATCGGCCGCGGGCCCGTCGACGGCAGCCGCACCACCCGGCGCGCCACCCGCCCGAGCACCTCGGGAATGGACCGCGAGCAGAACCGCGCGATCCGGGAATGGGCCGCCAAGAACGGCTACGAGATTTCCGAGCGGGGCCGCATCCCGGTCTCCGTGGTGGAGGCCTACAAGAACCGCTGAGCCTCCCGGTCCACCGTCGGGCGCCCGGGGTCACGCCGAGAAATCGGGGTGGCCCCGTTCGAGTTCTCCCCGGTCGACAATTTTCGTGTGACCGGATCGAGCCGGCACCAATTTTCCAGACGTGAGAACGGCCGGAGCCGCCCGAGGTCCTCCCCGGGCGGCTCCGGCCGTCGTCAACCGGTCAGTTGACCTGGATGCGCACCACGTCGATGGCGGGGGTCTGGTTGGCCCGCTCCATCATCGGGATCCGGTGGGAGCCGTCACCGGCCCACACCGAGCACTGCGCCAGGCCCGAGTCCGGCAGGCCCGGGATCTGGATCAGCACGTCGTCCGGCTGGTTGCCGCCCCTGCCGTCCTCGGTGGCGACGAAGAAGGCGGGCACGTCCTGCGGGTTCGGGGGCTGCCGGGTGCTGCCGAGCATCCGGCACGCGGTGTGGAAGTGGCCGCGGACCAGGCCCTGGTCGTTGAGCAGCGAACTCTCGAGGTAGTAACCACCCTGCCCGGCGGCGAGGAAGCGGTCCCGCACCAGGTTCTTGGTGGTGACCCGGAGGGTGAACGGCTGGTTGCGCTGCACCTGGTTCGGGAACTGGGTGATGAGCAGCGACGGGTTGTTCGCGGCGGCGGCGACCTCACCGAAGGCGGTGCTCACGCACCGATTGCCGTTCTGGAAGCCGTCGTGCGCCGCCAACTGGCTGTTGGTGCAGTCCTTGGCCAGCGCCTGGAGGCCGCCGTTGTTCTGGCCGCCACCGTTGTTGTTGCCGCCGTTCTGGCCACCGTTGTTCTGGCCGCCACCGTTCTGGCCGCCACCGTTCTGGCCGCCACCGTTCTGGCCACCGTTGTTGCCACCGTTCTGGCCACCACCGTTGTTGGCGCCGCCGCCGTTGTTGCCGCCGTTCTGGGCGTTGTCGGCGAGCGCGCACTGGGCGAGCTTGTCCAGGCCCTGCGGGCGCTGGCCGCCGCGACCGATCGCGGTGGCGATCCGGTTGAGCGTGGCGGTCCGCTTGTCCGCGAGCGGACGGAGGATGGCGTTGTTGATGAAGGTGCCGCCGTTGCGGCCCTCCGCCGCGAGCCGCCGGTTCGCCTCGGCGATCTGGCTCTCCAGCAGGGCCAGGTTGCGGTCCACCTCGGCACGGGCCCGGTCGGGCACCTGCGGCAGCTTGCCCTTGACGTCGGGGCAGGCCACGGTGGGGGTGCCCGCGCCGGCACCGCCCGCGTTCGTCTGCTGGCACTCGGCCGCGGACATCTGGCCGTCTCCCCAGTGGTTGCGCACCCAGCGGCCGTTCTGCCAGGTCCGGGTGGTGCTGCCCTGACCGCCCGGGGCGGTCGCCCCCGGGCTCGAGGGCACGCAGGACGCCGAGGCGGCTCGGGTGGTCCTGCGCTGGTCCTGGGCGGACGAGATCTGGGTGACGGCGACGATGCCGCCGAAGACGGCGAGCGTGCCGACCACGGCCAGCACCCGCTTGCTCCGCGCGTTACCGGATGACCGGCGCGCCCGTGTGGACCTGCGCATCGAATTGCTCTCCTTCTCGATCCGGTAGCTGACTGGCGATCCCGGCTCAATTCCTCGGGGTGGGATCACTGCGACGCCGTGGTCGCGCGTCAATGGCCGACGGCGCCTCTCCGCACCGTCTCCGCGCCGTCCGGGCGCGGCGGAAGATCTGCGTCCATTCCCGCTTAGGTACGGAGCCCCGTCGGCGAAGGTTCAACCGGAGATCGGAAAAAAATCGCGGGCCCGCAGGGCCGCCGGAACGGCCGATCAGTCGGCGCAGAGGTGGTCGAACGCGAAGCCGCCGTCGAAGGAGTCCCGCCGGGCGGCGAGCCGATGCACCTGCCCGCGCAGATCGTCCCGGTCCACCAGGGACACCCCGTCGAGATCACGCAACCGCTCCCGGAGCGCCGCCACGGCCAGGTCCTCGGCCAACCGGCCCGGATCCACCCCGCAGGAGAAGCCCAGGGTGGTCAGCCGCACCCGCTCGACCAGGCACCGGCTGGGCCGCACCTCGACCCAGCCCCAGACCTCCGCCGGCCCGCCCGACCACCGCACGTGCAGGCCGCGCACGATCGGATCGGCCAGGCGCCCGGCCACGTACGCCTCGACCGCGTCGGCCCGGGCCAGCGCACCGAGGTCGTTGACCGGGCCACGCCGGCCGTCCGGCAGCCGACCTACGATGTCGCGGAACCCGACCGCGTCCCCGCCGTCCGGGTCGGTGCCCTCGGCACAGGCACGCGCGTCGAGCACGTACGCGACGAACCGCCGGACCTGGTCGGCGCCGCCGAGCGTCGACGACTCGACCCGCAGCAGCGGCAGACCCACGGCTGCGCAGACCGCGTCGGTCAGCCGGTCGGCCCGACGCGCCGGCGAGCCGTCGGACGCGGGCGCGCCGAAGCGCACGGCGAACCGCGGCAAGCCGGTGTCGGCGGCGCAGACCACCAGGTCGAGGCGGGTTCGACCGGCCGCGCTCCACTGGCTGCCGGTCACCCCCGGTGGACGCCCCAGCGCCAGTTCACCGAGCCGCCGGTCGGCGTGCCCGACATGACCGGCGTGTGACAGGCGCGGCGCGGCGCCGGACGGGATCGGCCGCAGCCAGGAGGCGGCCACGCTGCCGGTTCTCGTCATCTCGCCACAACCCGTCCGTCGCCTACGTCGGCGTCCGAGTGTAGGGCGTCGATCATGGCAGCCGCCTCGGCGGTGCGGCGGAATCCGGACGCCCGACGGGCGGTGCGTCGACGGGTCCGGCGATCTAGGCTCGGCGGGTGCACAGCGGACTGAGCCCGGAACGGTTCACCAAACGCAGTCTCGTCGCCGTCTCCCACGCCATCGAGCGGGCCGCGCTGGCGGAGGCCGAGGACGGCCCGCTCGTCGTGTTCGCGCTCTTCCAGCGGCTGCCCTACTTCGAGCGGGAGCGCGCCGTCTACCGGCGCATCGCCGGCCGGGCGACGGTCACCGTGGTCGCGATGGTGGGCGGCCCCCCGCCGGACCTGCCCGACGGGGTGTACGCCGTGACGCTGGACGAGACCGAGGAGTTGGCCCGCGAGTGGAGCGTGGTGGCGCTGACGCCGCGCTTCGGCGCCACGCTCGTGGCGTACGACCGGGGTGAGGTCACGCCGGCCGCGACCCTGGAGGCCGGCCGGCTCTTCGAGGGCCGCTGGGGGTTCCGCCGCGACGCGGCGCTGCACGAGGTGATCCGGCTGCGGGAGCGGCTCGCCGAGCGGCTGCCGGGCCCGGCCCGCGCGGCGCTCGACGACGCGGTGGCCCGGGTCCGCGACATCCCGGCCGGGCCGGGCGAGGCCCGTGCCGATTCGGCGCTGCGGCTGCTCGCCCGCCGGGGTGACCGGAGCGCGCCGCCGGTCGAGACGACGGACGGCATGCTCGACGACGGCGGCCTGCGCCGCTGGAGCGGGGCGGACGGGGTGACCGCCTCGGGCACCCTGCCGGTGGCGCTGGTCGGCCTGCGGGTGGACGAACCGGCCGGCTCGCCGGAACGCTTCGGCCGGCGCAGCGCCGCCCGCGAGGGTCAGGCCCTGCTCGCCGCCGTCACCGGCGTGCTACGCCCGGTCGATCGGGCGGTCCGGGTCGCCGACAACGAGTTCCACCTGGTCCTGCCGGCGCTCGGCGAACCGGAGGCGCTCGCCGTGGTCAGTCGGCTGCACGACGCGATCGGCGCGCTGGCCCGGTCGTTCCCGTTCGTCGCCTACTCGGTGCACGCGGCGGTCGCGGTGACCGCCCGGCGTCCGCTGCCGACGGCGGACCTGCGGGCCGCGGTGGAGTGGGCGGTCCGCGAGGGGGTGCCGGTGGCGGGCCTGCCGCCGGAGCCCGCCGTCGCCCCGGCCGGGGCCCGTTGACCGGTCAGCGCCAGACGACCACCTCGGCGGCGGGTTTGCGGTCGATGTCCGGCACGGTGGCGTCGGGCGCGGGATAACCGACCGGGATGAGCAGGTTGCCCCGTTCCTCGGCCGGCCGGTCGAGCAGTTCGTTGAGGAACCGCATCGGGCTCGGCGTGTGGGTCAACGTGGCCAGCCCGGCCCGGTGCAGCGCGGCGAGCAGGAAGCCCACGGCTATCCCCACCGACTCCTTGACGTAGTAGGGCCGGGGCGAGCGCGGCCCCCGGTGCACCTCGAACACCACGATGACCGCCGGCGCGGTCTCCAGGAACGGCTTGCTCGCGTCGGTGCCGAGCGGGGCCAGCGCGGCCAGCCACTCCTCCGGCGCCCGCCGCTCGTAGAAGACCCGCTCCTCGGCCTCCGCCGCGGCCCGCAGCCGCCGCTTCAGCGCCGGATCGGTCACCACCACGAACCGCCAGGGCTGCCGGTTGGCCCCGCTGGGTGCCGACGCCGCCGCCCGCAACGCCTCGGCCAGCACACCCGGCGGGATCGCCCGGTCGCTGAACTCGCGTACGGTCCGGCGGCGGACCAGGTGGTCGGCGAACTCACGGGCCCGGGGCAGCGCCTCGGCCGGCGCGACGCCGTAGTCGGGGACCGGCCGACCGGTCGGGTGGGGAGGCATCCGCTCATTCTCGACCGGTCCGCCGACACCGGCCACCGGACAGCGGTCCGTCGATGCGCGAGGATGGGTCGGTACGGGGGGAGGACAGGCGTGCGGGTGGTGTCGCTGGTGCCGTCGCTGACCGAGGCGGTCGCGGCGACCCGGCCGGAGGTCCTGGTCGGCGCGACCGACTGGTGCACCCACCCGGCCGGGTTGGACGTCGCGCGGGTCGGCGGGACGAAATTTCCCGACCTGGACCGCGTCCTCGCCCTGGCGCCCGATCTCGTGCTGCTCAACGAGGAGGAGAACCGGCTCGCCGACGCGGAGGCGTTACGGGCCGCCGGGGTCGAGGTCCGGGTCACCTTCCCCCGCACCGTGCCGGAGGCGCTCGACCAGCTCGGCACGCTCGTCGCCGCGCTCGGTGCGCCCGCCGACCCGCCCTGGTTGCGGGCGGCCTGCCGGGCCTGGGCCGCCCCGCCCGCGCCGGCGCGGGTGCGCACCGCCGTGGTGCCGGTGTGGCGGCGACCGTGGGTGGTGCTCGGCCGGGACACCTTCGCCGGGGACGTGCTGCGCCGCCTCGGCGTGGTGAACGCCTGGGCCACCGACCCGGAACGCTATCCACGCCCGACGCTCGACCGGCTGCGCGAGCGGTCGCCGGAGCTGGTGGTGCTCCCGGACGAGCCCTACCGGTTCACCGCCGACGACGGACCCGAGGCGTTCGGCGGGGTGCCCTCGGTGCTGGTCTCCGGCCGGCACCTCACCTGGTACGGTCCGTCGCTGGCCGAGGCGCCGGAGCTGCTCGCCGCCCAGCTCGCGACGCCGGTGTGAGCCGGAAGCAGGTCACGCGACCGGGGTGGCGTGCACCGGGTCCAGCTCCATCAGCGTGGTGTCGTCCACCTCGTAGGAGATGGCGTTGTGCACCGCGACCACCCCGGCGACCTGACCGGCCAGGCGGCCGGCGAGCTCGACGGCGCTACGGCGGTCCAGCCGACCGTCCATCGTGACCTCGCCGCCGCTGACCTGCACGGTGACCAGGCCGTCGCGGACCGCCAGGACCCGCCGCAGCACCTCCTGGACCACGTCCTCGCGGATCTCCGCGTCGGTGCGCAGGTGCACCCGGAGCAGATCGCCGCGGGTCACGATGCCGGCCAGCCGGCCGAGGTCGTCGAGGACCGGCAGCCGCTTGACCGCCTCGCGGTCCATCAGGCGGGCCGTCGCGGCCCGCTCCCGCACCAGCACGTCGACGACGTCCCGGTAGGGCGTCTCCGTACCCACGGTCGCGACGTCCCTGGTCATCACGTCGGCCACCTGCCATGTCCTCATCACGACCTCCTCGACACGTGCCTCCACCAGCGACGCTAGGCCGCCGGCGGGCACCGGGGGCAGGGGCGGCGGGCCGGTCCCGGGCGGGCCGAGGGGACCGGGTCCGGACGGGACCAAGGACCCGGTCGCGGGGGCACCCTCGGCCCTGCTCCGCCGCGCCCCCGGGCGATGGAATGGAGGTGCCACCGAAGCGCGGTGCCAGGCACAGGAAGGGACGTGGAGACCATGACCGCGACAATCGAGCGGACCCCCGCCGCCACCAACGCTCCGGCGGTCGAGACCCCCCGCCAGAAGGCCACCCGGTACGTCTGGGCCGGACTGCGGATCGCCCTGGGCTGGGTCTTCCTCTGGGCCTTCCTGGACAAGATGTTCGCTCTGGGGCACGAGACCCCGGCGAAGAACGCCTGGATCAACGGCGGCAGCCCGACCAAGGGCTTCCTGGGCAACGCCGTGGCCGGCCCGTTCGCCGACATCTACCACGACATCGCCGGTGCGGCCTGGGCCGACTGGCTGTTCATGCTCGGCCTGCTCGGCATCGGCGTGGCGCTGCTGCTCGGCGTCGGCACCCGGATCGCCGCCGTCGCCGGCGGGCTGCTGCTGGTCCTGATGTGGACGGCCGTGCTGCCCCCCGAGAACAACCCCTTCATGGACGACCACCTCATCTACGCGGGCCTGCTCGCCGGCCTGGCCCTGGTCGGCGCCGGCAACACCCTCGGCCTCGGCCGGGCCTGGGCGAAGCTCCCCCTGGTCCAGCGCCTGCCCTGGCTGAAGTGAGCGCAGGTCGCCCCGGGCGGGCGTCGCCGGCAGGCGACGTCCGCCTTCGTCGTCCGCGCCGGCGGGCGAGGTCGGTGGTGCGGCGGGGACCGGCGCGTATCGGCCGGTCGCGATCCGGCAGGATCGACGGTGACCGCACCGTCAGCACCGAGGAGACCCGCTCATGGACAAGCCCGAGGTTGGCCCGATCGAGGGCGCGCCGCCCGCCGATCTCGTCGTCGAGGACATCACCGTCGGCGACGGCCCGGAGGCCCACGCCGGCCAGCTGGCCAGCGTGCACTACGTGGGCGTGGCCCACTCGACCGGCCACGAGTTCGACGCCTCGTGGAACCGGGGTGAGACGTTCGAGTTCCCGCTCGGCGGCGGCCAGGTCATCGCCGGCTGGGACCAGGGCGTGATCGGCATGAAGGTGGGCGGCCGGCGCCGGCTCACCATTCCGCCGCACCTGGGCTACGGCGCCCGGGGCGCCGGCGGCGTCATCAAGCCGAACGAGACGCTCGTCTTCGTGGTGGACCTGCTCGGCGTGCGCTGAGCCCGGCTGGGCACCACCGGGCCGTCGGCGTCGCGCCGGCGGCCCGGTCGCCGCTCAGGCGGCGACGCAGGTCAGCAGCTCGCCGGCGCGGCCCGACTCGCGCACCGGAACGACCCGGTGCAGGCCGGTGACGCGCAGCACCCGGGCCACCACCGGCGCCGGGTCGACGAGCACCAGCTCGCCGCCGCGGGCCCGGACCCGCAGGTGGGCGGCGGCCAGCGCCCGCACCCCGGCGGCGGAGAGCAGCGGCACGCCGGACAGGTCGACGCGCACCAGCGGGCGCGCCGGCGCCGCCCAGAGCGCGGCCCGGAACGCCGACACGGTGGCGATGTCGATCTCACCCACCGGCCGCAGCTCGACCACGTGGTCGAGCACCTCCGTCGCCACCGAGAAGCGGCCGCCGCTGTCCGTCATACCGGCAAACCTACCCCCGCCCACCGACAGTTCCGGCAGCTCGCAGGCGGGGTTCCGGGTAGCGTCGGGGTGCCGACCCCGACCCGCCTCAGGGTCTTCCCGCAACCTTCCGCCACCGCGGCGACCGCCCTCCGCCGGCCGGGCCACCCGGGCCGAGCGGCGGTGGCGGCGCGGACACGCCGGGCGGTACTCCGCGCCGGAGCGCCGGCGGGCCCACAATGACCCGATGGCCGTCCCCCGCCCCCGCGTCCCCCTGCTGATCCGCCCGGTCCGCGAGCCGGCGACGGTGCCGCCGCCGCTGGCCGGGGACTGGGCCCCCGGCGACACCCGGCTGGACCGGGCCGAGGTGCTGCCGCTGCCCGACGGCGGGCGCGGTCCGGAGGACGTGGTGGTCGACGCGGACGACCGGGTGATCAGCGGCGACGAGGACGGCCGGCTCTGGTGGTGGCCGGCGGACGCCCCGCCCGGCACCCGCCCCGCGTTGCTCGCGGTGACCGGCGGCCGGCCACTCGGCGTCGAACTGGACCCGGTCGACGGCGGGCTGCTGGTCTGCGACGCCTACCGAGGGCTGCTGCGCGTCGACCCGGCCGGCGCGGTGCACGAGCTGACCGGCACCGCGCCGCCGGTGCACCTGGCCGACAACGCCGCCGTGGCCCGCGACGGCACCGTCTTCTTCACCGACTCGTCCGACCGGTTCCCGCTCTCGCACTGGAAGCGGGACCTGCTGGAGCACCGCCCCAACGGGCGGGTGCTGGCGTATGACAGACGCACCGGGCGCACCGACGTGGTGGCCGACGGGCTCTACTTTCCCAACGGGCTGGCGCTCACCCCGGACGAGTCGGCGCTCATGCTCGTCGAGACCGCGACCCACCGCCTGCTGCGGGTGGACCTGCCGGACGGGCGGGCCACCGTACTGACCGACCTGCCGGCATATCCGGACAACGTCTCCGCGGTCGGCGACGGGACCTACTGGATCGCGCTGCCGAGCCCTCGGCTGCCGGTCATGGAGCGGTTGCTGCCCCATCCCCGGGTACGCCAGGTGGTGGCCCTGCTGCCCGGGGCGGTGCAGCCGCAGCCGCGCCGCTACGGGCTGGTCGCGCTGGTCGACGGCGCGGGGCGGGTGTTGCGGACGCTGCACGGGCCCCGCGGCGCGTACCCGATGGTGACCGGCGTGCGGCAGCACGGCCGGCAGCTCTGGCTGGGCAGCCTGACCGCGACCGGCGTGGCCCGCGTCGACCTGGACTGAGACGGCGTCGGGCCGGCCCGCGCGGACGCGGGCCGGCCCGTGGCCGTTCCTCCCCGGACTCAGCCGCCGCTGTTTCTCCTGGTCGGGGTGGGTGCGGGCGCGGACCCGCCGGCCACCGCGCCGGGATGCGGCGTCGGGCTCTGCGTGGGCTTCAGCCCCGCCGGTACGGGCAGCGCGCTGCCCTTGGCGAACTCGTTCCAGCTCACGTTCCAGGCCGTGAAGCCGTTGCCCGGCTGGAGCTGCACCTCGGTGCCCTTGACGGTCACCAGGTCACCGACCTGTGTGACGCCCATCAGCCAGTCGGCGCCGGCGGCCGAGACGTTCGTGCAGCCGTGCGAGGTGTTGTTGAAGCCCTGCTCCCCCTCCGACCACGGCGCCGAGTGGATGAACTCACCGCCCCAGGTCAGCCGCTGCGCGTCGTCCACGTCGACCACGTAGCCGCCGTCCGGCTCGCCCCGGGTGTCGAACGTGGTGTGCTCGTGCTTCTCCATGATCACCATCGTCCCGCTGGAACTCGGCGTGCTGGGCTTGCCGAGACTCACCGGGAGCTTCCGGAGCACCTTGCCGTCCTGGTAGACGGTCATCTGCTTGGTGGTGTTGTCGATGTCGAGCGACACCTGCCGGCCCACCTTGGCGGTCGCCACCCGGTCGATGTCGCCGACCGCCTCCTTGCCGATGGGCAGCCCCTCCAGCGCGCTGCGCACACTGATCCTCGTGCCCGGCTTCCAGCGGTCCGGCGCCCGGTACTCGGCCTGCTTGCCGTCGGACATCCACGACCAGGTGCCCGGCTGCGGCGGGTCGGTCCGGACGAACAGCCGGCGCTGCACGTCCGCGCGCGCCTGTTCCGGGATCGGCGGGTCGAAACCGAGCACGACCGGCATCGCCGTCCCGTACGTCTGGTTGTCCTGGAAATACAACTCACTGGTGACGGCCGGTTTGGTGGATTTGGCCATCGTGGTGAACGTCGTCTTCTGTGTCGTGGTCTTTCCGGAGTCACCGGCCACGGTCACCTCGGCCGTGTACGTCCGGGAATTGGCCAACGGGCGGTCCGGCACCCAACCGGATCCGTCCTCGCGCGCCTGGGCCGGCACCGGGCGGCCCTTGTCGTCGGCGAGCTTCACCCCGGTCACCTTGCCGTTGCTGACCCTCGTGCCCACCTCCGCGCTGATCGGCACGTCGCGGGCCCGGTCGGCCGGCGTGACCGTGACCGACGGCGGCGGCGCCGCCTCGGCGTGCCGCACCACCGACTTCGGGCCGGCGGTGCACGCGCCGACCGCGAGCGGCGCGGCCGCGACGGTCATCGCGAAAAGCGTCAGTCGCCGCCTCACAAACATATTTCGCCCCCCATTTCCGAACCCCCTCGCCTACATTCTGTAGGCCGGGCGTCACGGGGTGGCACCTTCGGCGGAATTGCTCGGAAACGGCTGCGGAGCATGGGCGGACGACGACCGGAACGGTATTGCCCCGGCCCGATCGTCCGGGTTGCCGCTCACCGGTCGGTTCCACCTGATGAGGCCGGCGGAGATCTTGGTACGGAACGGCCCCCGGAGGGGCACACTCGTACCAAGATCTCCCCGGTCCCGACCTCGACCGCTCAGGGGCGGGGTGTCAGACGTTGGCGACCAGCAGAGCGGGCCGCTCGACGCAGTCGGCCACGTGGCGCAGGAAGCCACCCGCCACACCGCCGTCACAGACCCGGTGGTCGAAGGTGAGGCTGAGCTGCGTCACCTTGCGGACCGCGAGCTGACCGTCGACGACCCAGGGCTTGTCCACGATCCGCCCGACGCCGAGCAGCGCCGCCTCCGGGTGGTTGATGATCGGGGTGGAGCCGTCCACCCCGAACACGCCGTAGTTGTTGAGCGTGAACGTGCCGCCGGTCAGCCGGGCGGGCGGCAGCGTGCCGGCCCGGGCCGCCGCCGTGGTTTCGGCCAGCGCGCCGGCCAGCTCGGCGGTGGTGAGCCGCTGGGCGTCGCGCAGTACCGGCACGACCAGGCCACGGTCGGTCTGCGCGGCGATGCCCAGGTGCACCCCGGCGGACTGCACGATCCGCTCGCCCGCCGTGTCGACACGCGCGTTGAGCTGCGGATACTTCCGCAGGCCGCTGAGGCAGATCCGGGCCAGCAGGGCCAGGATGCTCACCGGCGCGGCCGGGGTCGCGGCGTTGATCGCGGTGCGCGTCTCCAGCAGCCCGGTGGCGTCCACGTCCACCCAGATGGTCACCTCGGGGATCTCCCGCCGGCTGCGGGAGAGCTTGTCGGCGATGACCTTGCGGATGCCGGTCAGCGGGACGACCACGTCACCGTCGCCGGTCGGGGCGAACTGCGCGTCCGGCGCGTCCGGCACCGCCGCCAGCCGTGCCGCCGGGGCGGACAGGGCCGTCTCCACGTCCGACCGGCGGATCACGCCACCGGGGCCGGTGCCGCGCAGCGACGCCAGGTCGACCCCGCGTTCCTTCGCCAGCCGCCGCACGATCGGCGAGATGACCAGCGGCGCCGGGGCCGGGCCACCGGTCCGCGCCGGGTCGGAGGCCCGGCCCGCCGGTGCGGGCGAGCCGTCCGGAGCCGACGCGCCGGGCGAAACGCCGGTCACCGCCGACGAGCCGGCCGGCGATACGGGACCGGAGCCGGAGTCCGCCGGGGCCGGCGTGCGGGGCTCCGGGGCGACCGACAGGCGGGGCCGGCGACGCCGGCGGCCCGGGCCGCCGTGCCCGGTGCCGTACCCGATCAGAACGTTGCCGGAGCCGGCCCGCTCCTCCTCGCGGTAGGTGGCGTGCGGGTCCGCGGCGTCCTCGCCGTCGAGCGCGGCGATGGTGATCAGCGGCTGGCCGACCGGACGGACCTCACCGGCCGCGCCGTGCAGCGCCACGACCCGACCGGGGTACGGGCAGGGCACGTCGACGACGGCCTTGGCGGTCTCCACCTCGACCACGGTCTGGTCCACAGTGACCACGTCGCCGACCGCGACCCGCCACTCGACGATCTCCGCCTCGCTCAACCCCTCACCCAGGTCGGGCAGAAGGAAGTCGCGGGTCCCGACGGTCGCGCTCGTGTCGGGCCGCTCGGTGCGCTCGGTGCGTTCGCTCATGCCGGGCCGGCCGGGCACGCGCTCACGGCCCTCGCTGCGCTCGGTGCGTTCGCTCATGCCGGGCCGGCCGGGCACGCGCTCACGGCCCTCGCTGCGCTCGGTGCGTTCGCTCATGCCGCCACCCACCGGGTGTCGGGCTGGTCGTCCCACTGCAACCGGGCCACGGCGTCCAGGACCCGGTCGACCGACGGCAGGTGGGTGTGCTCCAGCATCGGCGCCGGATACGGGATGTCCAGCCCGGACACCCGCAGCACCGGGGCGTGCAGCGCGTGGAAACAGCGCTCCTGCACCCGGGCGGCGATCTCGGCGCCGACACCGGCGAAGCCCTGCGCCTCCTGGATCACCACGCACCGGCCGGTACGGCGGACCGACTCGGTGACGGTGGCGTCGTCGAACGGCACGATGCTGCGCACGTCGACCACCTCCAGGTCCCAACCCTCCTCGCGGGCCGCCTCCGCCGCGGCCAGCGCCACCGGCACCGCCGGGCCGTACGCGACGAGCGTCGCGTCGGTGCCGGGCCGGCGAACCACCGCCGTGCCGATCGGGGCGGTGCGCGCCGGCAGCTCCGCCTCGGCGCTGGCGAAGTAGAGCTTCTTCGGCTCCAGGAACACCACCGGGTCCGGGTCGTCGATCGCGGCGCGCAGCAATGAGTACGCGTCGTCGACGGTGGCCGGCGTGACCACCTTCAGCCCGGGGGTGTGCGCGTAGTAGGCCTCGGACGAGTCGCAGTGGTGCTCCACCCCGCCGATGCCGCCGGCGTAGGGCACCCGGATCACGATCGGCACGCTGAGCGCGCCCCGGGTCCGGTTGCGCAGCTTCGCCACGTGCGAGGCGATCTGCTCGAACGCCGGGTAGGCGAACGCGTCGAACTGCATCTCCACCACGGGTCGCAGCCCGGACATGGCCAGGCCGACCGCGAAGCCGACGATGCCCGCCTCGGCGAGCGGGGTGTCGAAGCAGCGCTTGTCGCCGAAGCGGGCCTGCAACCCGTCGGTGATCCGGAAGACGCCGCCGAGCTGACCGACGTCCTCACCGAAGACGACCACCCGCTCGTCGTCGAGCAGCGCGTCGGCGAGCGCGGCGTTGAGCGCCTTCGCCATGGTCACGGCGGCCATCAGGCGTCCCCCTCCTCGTCGCGGGCCGCGGCCAGCTCGGCCCGGACCAGTTCCCGCTGCTCGACCAGTTGCGGGGTGGGCTCGGCGTAGACGTGGTCGAAGAGGCTGAGCGGGTCGACCGTGGGCTGCTCGTCCATCCGCCGGCGCAGCGCCGAGGCGTACGCCTCGGCCTCCTCGGCGACCGCCGTGACCGCGGCGTCGTCGAGCACGCCCCGGGACCGCAGGTGGGCCTCCAGCCGGGCGATCGGGTCGCGGTCGCGCCACGCCTCGACCTCCTCGGCGTCGCGGTAGCGGGTCTGGTCGTCGGCGTTGGTGTGCGGCTCCATCCGGTAGGTGTGCGCCTCGACCAGGTACGGGCCCTGGCCGGCGCGGGCGTGCGCGACGGCGCGGTTCAGCACCGCCAGCACGGCCACCGGGTCGTTGCCGTCGACCTGCTCGCTGGGCACCCCGTAGCCGACGCCCTTGTAGGCCAGGCTGGGCGCGGCGGTCTGCCGGGACAGCGGCACGCTGATCGCGTATTTGTTGTTCTGCACCAGGAACACGACCGGGGCCTTGAACACGGCGGCGAAGTTGACGCCCTCGTGGAAGTCGCCCTCGCTGGTCGCGCCGTCGCCGATGAACGCGAGCGCCACGGTGTCGCGCCCCTGGTAGGACTCGCCGTAGGCCAGCCCGGCGGCGTGCACGGTCTGGGTGGCGAGCGGGGTGCACTGCGGCGCGGTGCGGGTGACCGCCGGATCGTACCCGCAGTGCCAGTCGCCGCGCAGGAGGGTGAGCACCTCGACCGGGTCGAGGCCGCGGGCGGTCAGCGCCAGCGACTCCCGGTAGGTGGGGAAGACCCAGTCCGAGTCGCGCAGCGCGAGCACGCCGCCGACCTGGCAGGCCTCCTGGCCGCGCGCGGACGGATAGACGGCGAGGCGGCCCTGCTTGGTCAGCGCGGTGGCCTGGGTGTCGAAGCGGCGGCCGACGACCATCCGCCGGTACATCTCGCGCAGCGCCTCGACCGGCGGCTCGGGGTAGTCGTCACGGGCCGGTAGCGCGGTGCCGTCCGGGTCGAGCAGCCGGACCGGCTCGTGCTGCGGCAGCAGGCCGGCCGTCGGGTCGGGGGCGGCCGGGGTGGCCGGCCGGCGGGTACGCGGGGATGCCCTGCGGACCGCCTGGGGTGTGGTCGTCACGGCGGGGACCTCCTGGACGTGTGGTGGCCCTATGCTCCTGCCCAGGGATGATTGACTCAACATCCGCGATGAACGCGGGACGAATGGCAGCGGGAGGTGAGCGGGGTGAGCCAGGAGACCGGCGCCACACCGGGCGGGGCGGGCGGAACGGGACGTTCGGCCGGGCCGCTCGACGAGGTCGACAGGCGGATCCTGGGTGAGCTGGTCGCCGACGCCCGGCTCTCCATCCGCACGCTCGCCGAGCGGGTGCACGTCTCGCGCACCAACGCGTACGCCCGGGTGGAGCGGCTGCTGCGCGACGGCGTACTCACCGGCTTCACCGCACGGGTGGCGCCGGAGCCGGCCGGGCTGGGCACCTCGGCGTACATCGCGCTGACGATCGAGCAGAACACCTGGCGGGAGGTTTCGTCGGAGCTGGCCCAGGTGCGCTACATCGAGCATGCGGCGCTGCTCAGCGGCGAGCACGACGTGCTGGCGCTGGTCCGCGCGCCGGACAACGCCACCCTGCGGGACGTGGTGCTGGACCGGGTGCAGAGCATCGCCGGGGTGCTCTCCACCCGCACCTGGCTGGTCTTCGAGGAGTTCGACGGCACGCAGAGCCCCTGGGCCTGAGCCGGTCAGCGCTCCGGCGGTGACTCCAGGCCCGCGGAGTCGGCCAGTTCCAGCAACGGCTCCAGCGAGTGCCGGCGGCCGTCCAGGCCGGCGTGCGGATCTCCGCGGTCGGCGAACCGGGCCGGCATGCTGAGCACGTCGAAGTCCTCCGGCCGGGCGTCGTCCAGCTCGGCCCACTCCAGCGGCGCCGAGACCAGCGCCGCGGGGGTGGGGCGGATCGAGTACGCCGAGGTCATGGTGTGGTCGCGGGCCATCTGGTTGTAGTCGACGAAGACCGGCCGGTCGCGCTTGTCGCGCCACCAGGTCGTGGTGACCAGGTCTGGCCGCCGGCGCCGCATCTCCAGGCCGAGCGCCAGCACCGCCCGCCGGCACTCGCCGAAGCTCCACCGCGGCTCGATCGACAGGTAGACGTGGATGCCGCGCCCACCGGTGGTCTTCGGGTAACCCTCCATGCCCAGCTCGGCCAGGAACGCCCGCACCTCGTGGGCCACCGGCACCACCTGCGCGAAGTCCACCCCCGGCATCGGGTCGAGATCGATGCGCAACTGATCGGGGCGCTCCACGTCGGCCTTCGACACGGGCCACGGGTGGAACCGCAGCGTGCCCAGGTTGGCCGCCCAGATCACCACCGCCAGCTCGCTCGGTGCCACCTCGTCGGCGGTCCGGCCGCTGGGGAACGTGATGTGCGCGGTGCGCACCCAGTCGGGCGCGCCCGCCGGCAGCCGCTTCTGGTAGAACGCGTCGCCCTTGTTCGTCTGCCGGGTGGCCACCGTGGCACCCTCGAACACGCCGCGCGGCCAGCGCTCCAGCATGGTGGGCCGGTCCCGCAGGGCGCGCAGGATGCCGTCGCCGACGGCGAGGAAGTAGCGCACCACGTCCAGCTTGCTCAGCCCGCGCTCCGGGAAGTAGGGCTTGTCGGGGCTGGAGACGCGGACCAGCCGCTCCCCCACCCGGATCTCCTCGGCCGCCGCGGACGCCACGCAGAACACCGTAGGGCACCGGGCGGCGTCGCGCGGGCATCCGCTCAGGTGATCAGCAGGATCCCCACCACGAACAGCGGGATCGAGACGAAGAGGAAGATGCCGATGCCGGTGAGCACCCGGCCGCCGCCGCCGTCCGCCCGCTCCGGCGCGAGGCCGAACGTGGACCGGGCCGGCAGCATGCCGATCCGGCTCAGGGTCAGGTCGCCGGTCATCCCGATCAGGCCGCCGACCAGGAGGAACGCCACACCCAACCGGTGCGTGAAGTCGCCTCCGCTGATCGCCACCCAGACGCCCACCGCCACCGCGATCACCACCACCGCGATCACGAAGAGCACCAGCGCCTCGCGCAGCCCTCGTACCACCGTCGACATGCCCACCCCTTCCGCACGGGCCACCCCGACCCGGCGGACATTCTGCCGGGTCGATGCCACCTCGCGCTGCCCCACCGACGGCACCCGGGCGGGCTCGTGGCCGCCGGGCGGGAGACCGCGCTGATGGCGACGGTCTGACGCGCGACGCCCGGCGGCCTGTGGTGTGTGTAACACCACAGGTCGGCCCGACGCTGAACCGGCAACGGCGAGCAGCCTGCTCGTCGGACCGGATCGGCCCCTGGGAGTACGTGTGAAGAACCTTCGTCGCAAGACACTGGCCGGCGCGTCCGCCGCGGCGCTCGGCGCCGGCCTCGCCCTGACCGGCGTGCCGTCGCCGGCGGCGGCCGGCGGACCGGACACCTCCTACCTGGTCCTCGCCCCGCAGGGTGCCTCCACCGGCAAGGCCGCCGCCCGGGTGGCCGCCGCCGACGGCACGGTCGTGGCCAGCTACGACCAGATCGGCGTGCTCGTCGTCCGCTCCACCAACCCGGCCTTCGCCGCGCAGGTGGCCGGCGCGGGCGTCCAGTCGGTCGCGTCGACCGCCGGCCTGGGCACCGCCCTCGACGAGGGCGAGACGGTGGAGGTGGCCACGCCCGACGCCACCGCCGACCCGACCCGCGAGCCGCTCTACGGCCAGCAGTGGGACATGGACATGATCCACCTCCCGCAGGCCCACGCGGTGACCACCGGCCGCCCGGACGTCGTCGTCGGCGTGCTCGACAGCGGCATCTCCAGCAGCCACCCCGACCTGGCGACCCAGATCGCCAAGGACAGGAGCACGTCCTGCGTCGGCGGCGTCACCGACACCGCCGAGGCGGCCTGGAACCCGACCACCAGCGACCACGGCACCCATGTGGCCGGCACCATCGCCGCCGCGGTCAACGGCGTCGGCGTCACCGGCATCGCGCCCGGGGTCAAGGTCGCCGCCGTCAAGGTGGTCAACGACGACGGCTACATCTTCCCGGAGGCCGCGGTCTGCGGATTCCTCTGGGCCGCCGACCACGGCATGCGGCTGACCAACAACAGCTACTACATCGACCCGTGGGAGCTGAACTGCCGCAACGACGCGCGGCAGCGCCCGGTGTGGCAGGCCGTGCAGCGGGCGATCCGCTACTCGCAGTCCAAGGGCGTGCTGAACGTGGCGTCCGCCGGCAACTCCAACTACGACCTCGCACACAAGATCACCGACACCGGCAGCCCGAACAACGGCACCCCCGAGGACCGCGCGAACCTGACCAACGCCTGCCTCGACCTGCCGGCCGAGGTGCCCGGCGTGGTGACCGTCGCCGCGGTCGGCCCGACCGGCGAGAAGAGCTACTACTCCTCGTACGGCCAGGGCGTGATCGACGTGACGGCGCCGGGCGGCGACACCCGGTTCCGGACCCAGGGCGCGCGCTCGACGTCCACCGACGGCATCCTGTCCACCACCTTCAACACGGTCACCCGCACCAACGGGTGGGGCTACAAGCAGGGCACCTCGATGTCCGGCCCGCACGCCACCGGCGTCGCGGCGCTGGCCCTATCGGCGCACCCGGGCATGACCCCGGGCCAGCTCTCGTCGTTCCTGGAGCGTATGGCGGTGGCGAAGTCCTGCCCGTCCGGCGTCTACAACCCGGTGCCGCTGATCCCGACGGGTCCGAACGCCTACGACGCGACCTGCTCCGGCGGCAACCGCAACGGGTTCTACGGCGCCGGCGTGGTCGACGCGTACAACGCGGTGCGCTGACCTTCCCCGCACCACCCGGACCGGGCCCGGCGACGATCGCCGGGCCCGGTCTGTTTGTCCTGGTCGGACGCCGGGTAGGGGGGCTCCGTCAGCCGACCTAGGAGGTAACCGGTGTCCACCGACGCGATCGTCCTGCTCAAGGAGGACCACAAGGAGATCCGCCGCCTGTTCAAGGCCTTCCAGGATGCCGAGGACGGGCCGGCGAGCCGGCGCGGAAAGATCGTCACGCAGATCCTCGAGGCGCTGACCGTGCACACCTACCTCGAGAACGAGGTGATGTACCCGGAGGTCCGCAGGCTGGTGCCGGACGTCGAGGACGACATCCTCGAGTCGTACGAAGAGCACCACGTCGCGGACGTGCTCTGCCTCGAGCTGCACGCGATGGACGCCGACGACGAGCGGTTCGTCGCCAAGACGACGGTGCTGATCGAGAACGTGCTGCACCACGTCGAGGAGGAGGAACAGGAGTGGTTCCCGAAGGTGCGCGAGGCGCTCGGCCGTAACCGGCTCCAGGAGATCGGCCAGCGGATGCTCGACCTGCGCCCGTCGGCGCCGAGGACGCCGACCGCCCCCGAGGCGCTGAAGAAGGCCCGCGACGCCGTAAACGCCTGACGCGCAGGTGAGAAGGGGCCCCTTCTCGACGCGAGGCGTTAAGAAGGGGCCCGTGCTTACCCGCGGGCCGGCCGGGCCCGCAGGCCCGGCCCGGGGCGGACCGCTAGGATCGGCACGGGCCGTGACTGGCGCGTGGAGATGGAGCACCATCGGGGAGCGGCCTCGTCATGAGGACGCATGCCGAGCGCCTGGGCCTTCCGCACGTCACCAGGAGGTCGCATGTCGCACAACGCCGAGTCCACCGCGTTCCGCAGCGCGCTGGACGTGATCCGCGCCGTCGAGCCGCGGGTGGCGGACGCCATCTCCGCGGAGCTGGCCGACCAGCGCGAGTCGCTGAAGTTGATCGCGAGCGAGAACTACGCCTCCCCCGCGACGCTGCTGGCCATGGGCAACTGGTTCAGCGACAAGTACGCCGAGGGCACCGTCGGGCGCCGCTTCTACGCCGGCTGCCAGAACGTCGACACCGTCGAGGCGCTCGCCGCCGAGCACGCGAAGGAGCTGTTCGGGGCCGCCCACGCCTACGTGCAGCCGCACTCCGGCATCGACGCCAACCTGGTCGCCTTCTGGGCGATCCTGGCCGACCGGGTCGAGTCGCCCGCGCTGAAGAAGGCCCAGAAGCGCCAGGTCAACGACCTCACCGAGGCCGACTGGTTCGCGCTGCGCCGGGAGCTGGGCAACCAGCGGATGCTCGGCATGTCGCTGGACGCCGGGGGTCACCTCACCCACGGCTTCCGGCCCAACATCTCCGGCAAGATGTTCGACCAGCGCAGCTACGGGACCGACCCGGCCACCGGCCTGATCGACTACGACCGGGTGGCCGAGGCCGCCCGGGAGTTCACGCCGCTGATCCTGGTCGCCGGCTACTCGGCGTACCCCCGGAAGGTCAACTTCCGGATCATGCGGGAGATCGCCGACTCGGTCGGCGCCACCTTCATGGTCGACATGGCGCACTTCGCCGGCCTGGTCGCCGGCAAGGTCTTCACCGGCGACTTCGACCCGGTGCCGCACGCGCACATCGTCACCACCACCACGCACAAGTCGCTGCGCGGCCCGCGCGGCGGCATGGTGCTCTGCGGCCCGGAGCTGGCCGACCAGGTCGACCGGGGCTGCCCGATGGTGCTCGGCGGCCCGCTGCCGCACGTGATGGCCGCCAAGGCGGTCGCGCTGGCCGAGGCCCGGCGCCCAGACTTCGCCGACTACGCCCGGCGGATCGTGGACAACGCGCAGGCGCTCGCCGACGGGCTGCTGCGCCGGGGCGCGACGCTGGTCACCGGCGGCACCGACAACCACCTGGTGCTCATCGACGTCTCCGGCTACGGCCTGACCGGCCGGCAGGCCGAGCAGGCGCTGCTCGACTCCGGCATCGTCACCAACCGCAACGCGGTGCCGCAGGACCCGAACGGCGCGTGGTACACCTCCGGAATCCGGATCGGCACGCCGGCGCTGACCACCCGGGGCCTCGGCGCCGCCGAGATGGACGCCACCGCCGAGCTGATCCACACCGTGCTCACCCAGACCAGCGCGGGCACCGGCCCGGACGGCGCCCCGTCGAAGGCGAAGTACGTGCTCGACCCGGCGACCGCCGAGTCGGTCGGCAAGCAGGCCGCCGACCTGCTCACCCCGTTCCCCCTCTACCCCGAGGTCACCCTGGCCTGAGACCGTCCGCGCCCCTGCCGACCGGGTGGCCGGCAGGGGCGCGAACCGTCAGCGCAGCGGGCGCTTGAGGTGGTAGCGGTGCACCTCGGTGCTGCCCTGCACGTTGTTCACGTCCTCGGCGGCGGTGACCAGCTCCCAGCCCTCCCGGCCCACCCGGTTGAGGTGCGCGACAGCGGTGTCGCCGTACGCGGTGACGTCGGTGCGGGACCCGTCCGGGCCGTACCAGACGAACGAGACGTGGAAATTCCGGCCCTGCCCCTGATAGCGGCGGACCAGCAACGCGTACTCCCAGGCAACCATCCGTCCATTATCAACGGACGACGGGCGGCCGGGGAACACGGGTGGTGTCCCGACCGCCACGCTGCGACGTCACGCCGGCGCCGCCACCGCGGCCGTGACGTCGGTGACCAGCGCGGCGAGCCGGTCCAGCCCCAGGTCGATCTGCGCCGGAGTGACCGCGCTCACCGACAGCCGGAGCGCGTTCACCGGCGTGCCGGCGTCGTAGAAGTGCGCCATCGGGGTCCAGAGCACGCCGTACTCCCGCGCCGAGCGGTGCAGCAGGGCGTCGTCGACCGGGAACGGCACGGTCAGCACCACGAAGAAACCGCCGGCCGGCACGGTCCAGCGCACCGGACCGCCGGCCGGGAACCGCCGGCCGAGCCCGTCGACCAGGTGGCCCAGGTTGCGGGCGTACGCGGCCCGCTCCCGCACGTTCGCGGCCAGCAGCGAGCAGTCGTACGCCAGCAGCGCGCCGCCGATCACCGCCTGGCTGATCGGCGACGTGTTCACCGTGACCATGCTCTTGATCTTCGCGAGCTGGTCGGCGAGCGGGCCGACGGTGCCGTCCGAACCCCCGACCCGCTGGTCGGCCACCACGTAGCCGACCCGCGCGCCGGGCAGCACGGTCTTGGCGAACGAGCCGAGATAGACCACCCGACGGGCGGTGTCCAGCGCCTTCAGCGTCGGCCGGCGGTCCGTGCCGGCGGCCGGGAAGAGACCGTACGGGTTGTCCTCGATCAGCAGCAGGTCCTCCTCGGCGGCCAGGTCGAGCAGCCGCCGCCGGTGGGTGGTGTCCATGCTGACCCCGGACGGGTTGGCGAAGTCCGGCATCACGTAGCAGGCCCTCGGCCGCAACCCCTCGGCGCGGGCCCGGCGCACCCCGGCGCGCAGGTCGGCCAGGTCGACGCCGTCCGGCCCGCCGGCCACCGGGCGCACCGGCAGGTCGACCAGGCGGGCCGCGCCGGTCAGCCCGACGTACGTCGGCGCCACCGCGAACAGCACGTCGGTCGGGTCGGCCCGCAACGCGCGCAGCACCAGGAACATCGCCTCCTGACAGCCGACGGTCACCACGATCGCCTCCGGATCGACAGTGATCCGCTCGTCGACGGCGAGGTTACGGGCGATCAGGTGGTGCACGATCCCCTTGGTCCGGCCGTACTGCAACAGCACCCGGTCCACCTGGGCCGGGGCGAGCCCGAGGTCGTCGGCGAGGTGCCGGCGGAACCGGTCCAGGTGCGCGTGCAGCGCCGACGAGTCGAAGAACTCCTCGTAGGGCCGGCCGGCGGCCAGCGACACCGCCTCCGGATAGTGCTGCGCCACCTCGTTGAGGAAGTTCATCGAGTTCAGCGCCGGATCGTCGACGCTGCCGTGCAGCGCCGCGACGGTCAGGTCCACCGGTTCCACGTCAGCCTCCGATCCGGGTGCGCAGCCGCCGGGCATCCGCCGGGTCGGCGCAGCCGCTGAGGATGAGCGCGTCGCGCAGCTCGGCGGCGAGCAGCGCCAGGGCGGCCTCCGCGCCGGCCCGGCCGCCGGCCGCGAGCGCCCAGAGCAACGGCCGGCCGACCAGCACGCCGGCCGCGCCGAGCGCGAGCGCGCGCAGCACGTCGACGCCGCCCCGCACGCCGCTGTCCAGCAGCACCCCGCACCGCTGACCCACCGCGTCGACCACCTCCGGCAGCACGCTGACACTGGCCGGTGCGGCGTCGAGCTGCCGGCCGCCGTGGTTGGACACCACCACCGCGTCCACGCCGGCGTCCGCGGCGCGGACCGCGTCGCGCGCGTCCAGGATGCCCTTCACCAGCACGGGCACCGGGGTACGCTCGCGCAGCCAGGCCAGATCCGCCCAGCTCAGCGCCGGCGCGAAGACCGCGCCGGTGTGCGCCGCGACCGCCGAGACGCCGGGTGTGCCCTGGTGTGCCAGGTCGTCCCGGCCCCCGGGCAGGTTGGCGGCGGTGACGTGCGGCGGCAACGCGAAGCCGTTGCGCGCGTCGCGCAGCCGCCGGCCCAGCACCGGCACGTCCACGGTGACCACCACCGCCGCGCAGCCGGCGCCCAGCGCCCGATCCAGCAGCTCGGCCACCAGCGCCCGGTCCCGCAACCAGTAGAGCTGGAACCAGACCGTCCCGCCGGCCGCCGCGATCTCCTCGATCGGCGTGCTGGACAGCGTGCTGGCGATGTAGGGCACGCCCGCCGCGCCGGCCGCCGCCGCGAGCGCCGGCTCGCCGTCGGGGTGCAGCAACCGCTGGTACGCCATCGGCGCGACCGCCACCGGCAGCGCGGCCGGGCCACCCGGCAGCACCGTCCCGGTGGACGGCTCCTCCACGCCGGCCAGCATCCGGGGCAGCACCGCCACCCGGTCCAGCGCGGCCCGGTTGGCGGCCAACGCGGTCTCGGTGCCGCTGCCGCCGTCGACGTAGTCCCACACGTCGGCCGGGAGCACCGCCCGGGCCAGCGCCGCGAAGTCGTCCAGGCAGGCCGGCGCCGGGCCGGTCGCCGGGGCCGGCGTCCCGCCGGTCCGCTCAGCCATGCGCCTGGGCGCCCGTCGCGTTCGCGGCCGGCGACCCGCCCGCCAGGGTCGGAGCGCCGTACGCGGGATCCGCCGGCTGCCCGTCCGCCGATGTCGGACCGCCCGACGCCGAATCCGCCGGCGACCCGCCCGGCCACGTCGGACCGCCCGACGCCGGATCCGCCGGCTGCCCACCCGCCGACGTCGGGCCCCCCGACGCGGAATCCGCCGGCTCCTCATCCGGCGTCGGGTCGAGGCCGAAGCGCTGGCGCAGGAACGTCGCGGCCCGCCGCTGCGCGTCACGGCCGGCATCGAACACGCCGGGCATGGCGAAGAAGCCGTGCACCATGCCCGGGTAGTCGGCCGTCTCGGTGGGCACGCCCGCCTCGCGCAGCCGCTCGGCGTAGCGGCGGCCCTCGTCGCGCAGCGGGTCGTGCCCGGCGGTGACCACGAGCGCGGGCGGCAGGCCGGAGAGGTCCTCGGCGAACAGCGGCGAGGCGAGCGGGTGGGCCGCGTCGCCCAGGTCGGCCAGGTAGTGGCCGCGGTACCACCCGACCGAGTGCCGGTTGAACAGCAGCGGGTCCTCGTCCTCGGCGGGACGGCGGCCGGGACGCTGGTCGGTGTTCGGATAGACCAGCACCTGGGCGGCGAGCGCGGGGCCGCCGTCGGCGCGGGCCAGCAGCGTCACCGCGGCGGCCAGGTTGCCACCGGCGCTGTCCCCGCCCACCGCGAGACGGCCCGGGTCGACCCGGAAGTCGTCGGCCCGCGCGGCCAGGTGGCGCAACGCGGCATGGCAGTCCTCCACCGCGGCCGGGAACGGGTGCTCCGGGGCGAGCCGGTAGCCGACCGTCACGGTCTGGCAGCCGGCCAGGTTGACCAGCCGGCGGCAGATCCCGTCGGCGGTGTCCACGCTGCCGAGAGTCCAGCCACCACCGAAGAAGTAGACGAGCGTGGGCAGCGGGCCGTCGCCGGCCGGTCGGTGGACCCGCACCGGCAGCGGCCCGGCCGGGCCGGGCACCGTCGTGTCGCGTACCTCGGCCACCGGCTCGACCGCGCCGGCGCCGGCGCGGATCGCGGCGAGGTCGGCGGCGCGGGCCTCGGCGAGGGTCTGGGTGTAGAGCGGCGCGACGCCGGCGGCCGCGCGCGCGGCCCGCCACGCGACCACCTGCGGATCGAGCGTCATCCGGCCTCCCCGGTGGTGACGAAGAGCTTGTCGACGCCGCGCAGGAAGAGACTCCCGCTGTAGGTGTACGGCTGGGTCACCGCGAGCCGGGGGAAGCGGGCGAAGAGGCGGGGCAGCGCGAGCCGGCCCTCCAGCTTCGACACCGCCGAGCCGAGGCAGAAGTGCAGCCCGACGCCGAAGGCCAGCGACGGCGGTCCGTCCCGGCGCGGGTCGAAGCGGTCCGGGTCGGGGAACCGGGCCGGGTCGCGGTTGGCCGCGGCGATCAGGAGCAGCACGTTGTCGTCGCGGGACACCGGCACGCCGTCCAACTCGATGTCGGCCGGCGCGGAGCGGGCCAGGAAGTGCACCGGGCTCTCCATCCGCAGCACCTCGTCCACGCAGCCCCGGGCGAGCGTGTCGTCGCCCGGTAGCGCGGCGGTCACCTCCGGGTGGGCGAGCAGCAGCGGCAGGCCGTTGCTGAACATGTAGACGGTGGTGACGAAGCTGGCGTTGAACAGCACGATCAGGTTGCTGATCAGCTCGTCCTCGGTCAGGTCGACGCCGCCGGCGTCGAGCACCTCGACCAGGCCGCTGATCAGGTCCTCCCCCGGTGCGCGACGGCGGTGGGCGATCAGGTCCCGGTAGTAGACCCGCAGCTCCTCGGCGGCCTGGTTGGCCCGGGCCAGCCGCTCCGGCGTCTTGCCGGCGACGTCCATGTACTCGTCGATCCAGTCGACGCGCTGCCGGTACCAGGCCAGGTCCGCCGCCGGCAGGCCGATGAACTCGGCCATCACCAGCGCCGGAACCGGGTACGCGAAGTCGGCGACGAAGTCCACCTCGGTGCCGTCCGCGCCCGCCTCGGCGATCGCGTCCAGGCGCTCCTCCACGATCCGCACCACCACCGGCTCCAGCGCGCCGAGCCGCCGGGGGGTGAACGTGCTGGCGAAGACCGCGCGCATCCGGGTGTGGTCCGGCGGGTTGATGAACATCATCGAGGTGAGGAAGGTGTGCAGGATCTCCTGCTCCTCCCAGCCGGGCGGGAAACCCTTGTACCACCCGGGATCGCGCAGGATCCGGTCCACCACGTCGTATCCGCCGGCCACTGCGGTGACGGTGCTGTGCTCGGCGCGGGTGGGAATGGCGTTGATCGGCCCGTGCTCATGCAGGGCCGCGTAGAAGGGATAGGGGTTCTGCCGGCCCTGCTCGCTGTACAGGCCGGTCAGGATCTCACTGACGTCCACGGCGTTCTTCCTCCCCAGGAATGGCGGCGGGGGCGGCCGCCGTGTCGACGCCGCCCCCGCCCGGTGTCACAGCCCGAGCAGCCGCAACGGCACGGCGTTCGCCATCGCCTGCGCGCCCGCGTCGTTCGGGTGGATGTGGTCCCCGGCGTCGTACGCCGGCAGGAGCTGGCTCGGCCGCGCCGGGTCACGCAGCACGGCGTCGAAGTCGAGCACGCCGTCGAACTCGGCCCGCCCGGCGCCGCGCAGCCAGGCGTTCACCGCGTTGCGGGTGGCGTCCTTCTCCTCGGTCCACACCCCCGGCCCGCCGTTGCCCTCGTACGGCGTGATCGTCCCGACCAGGCTGGTCAGGCCGCGCGCCTTCACCTGCCGGTTGAGCTGCCGCAGCGAGGCGATGATCTCGTCGCTGCTGTCGCCGCTCATCCAGATGTCGTTGATGCCCAGGTGGGTGATGACGGTCCGCACACCGGTCTGCGGGAACACGTCCTCGTTGAGCCGGGCCAGCGCGTTCGGGCCCAGCTCGTAGTAGCCGGGGAAGCCGCCCGCGCCGGGCTCGGTGCCCTCGTGGTTGAGCCGGTTGCCGGCCAGGCTCAGGTTGAGCACACCCGGCGTGCGGCCCTCCGGGCGGGCGTCGACGAGTCGCTCGGCGAGCAGGTCCGGCCAGCGCTTGTCGGCGTTGACCGTGCTGCCGTTGCCGTCGCCGATGGAGTCACCGAGCACCACCACCGAGCCCGGGGTGGCCTTGCGCTCGACGTCGATGCCGGAGAGGAACATCCAGCAGCAGTTCGGCTTGATGGTGAAGCCGGCGCCGTCGGCCGCGGTGGTCAGGTCGGTCGCGCCGATGAAGTTGGTGACCCGGGACTGGCCGTGGAACGTGACCGGGCCGGTGAGTACCGGGAAGTACAGGGTGACCACCAGGTCCTCCTGCTCGCCCACCGGATAGGCCAGCGGGTCGCTGAGCAGCTCGGCGCCCTTGTTGATGGTCGCCGAGGCGCCGCCGGAGAAGCGAAGCTCCCGGACGCTGGCCGGGTCGACGTCGGACAGGTCGTCGGCGGTCGCCGTGTTCGGCCGGGCGATGGTGGCGTGACCGACCTTGACGGCCTGCTCGCCGTAGAGGTTGGTGAGCCGGACCCGCAGACGCGGGCCGCCCACCGTGGTCTGCACCGTCATCCGGATGCTCTGGTCGTTGAGGCCGGTGTTGGTCAGCCCCACGGTGTTCCCGCGGGTCACCGCCGCGGCCCAGCTCCCCGCCCACTCGGCGCGCCCGTGCCCGGCGCGGTCGGTGTCGGTGGGGCCGGCGCTCGCGGTGACCGCCGGGGTGCCGGCGAGCAGCAGTGTTGCGGCGGATGCTATGACGTGCCATCTCTTCGGGGTCGGCATCGATCCTCCATGTTCGGCAGCCCCGGGCGTGGCGCGGTCGGCGCCATCGGCCCGGGCGATGGACCGGAAACTAGCCGCCGCCGGTGACGAGCGTCAATCAACCTGATCGACATGATCAAATGCCCGGGGGATGCCGGGCACCGACGATCGGCTCTGTCCGCCATGGACCGCCCCTGCCTAGGCTCGGAACCGGCGGCGGTGCGGTCGCCGACCCTGTCACCCGCCGTCACGTCCCGGCTCCGACCTGGCCGGACGCCGCTCGCGGACCACGATGGGGGCTGCCCGATGACCGACCGGCCGAACTATGTGCACGAGGCGCTGGACCTGTTCGCCGGGTTCGGCGACCGGGAGGCGCTCGTCGGCGGTGGACGCCGGCTGACCTACCCGCAGGTCGCGGCCGAGGTGCGCGGCCTGGCCGCCGCGCTGCGCCGGCACGGCGTACGCCCCGGCGCCGCGGTGCTGGTGATGCTCGGCAACACGGTCGAGGGCCCGCTGCTGCAACTGGCCCTGCACCTGCTCGGCTGCCGGAGCATGTGGATCGCCCCGGTCACCTCGCGGCGGGAGATCGACGAGTTCGTCGCGCTCGCCGCGCCGGAGGTCTTCGTGCACGACCCGCGCGACCCGCTGGGCGGCGAACTCGCGACCGGGCTGGCCGGCGTACCGGTGCTCTGCCTCGGCCCCGGCGGCGCCGGGCCGGACCTCACCGCCGGCGGCGAGGAGCCGGCGGAGCCGCCGTCCGAGGTACCCGCGCCGGAGTCGTTCCTGCAGACCAGCGGCACCACCGGTACGCCGAAGCTGGTGCACCACCGGGAGAGCTTCTACCGGCAGGTGCTCGCGCTCGCGGCCGACTACCGGGCCGCCGGGTTCCCGCTGCTGCGGCACCTGTCGCACTCGCCGATGTGGCTGGCCAGCGGCCAGGTCACCACGCTGTTCAACCTGTTCACCGGCGGGGTGCTGTTCCTGCGCGAGCAGTGGGATCCGGCGACGTTCATCGCCACCGTCGACGCCGAGCGGCTCACGTCCACGTTCGTCACCCCGCCGATGCTCTACGAGGTGCTCGACCACCCCGACCTGCCCGGTGCCGACTTCTCCGCGATGTTCATGTTCAACGTCGGGGCCGGGCCCGCCGCCCCGGCCCGGCTGCGCCAGGCGATCGACCGGTTCGGCCCGTGCCTGCGCATCGTCTACGGGCTCAGCGAGGCTGTGATCATCTGCGCGCAGCCCGGCCTCACCGAGGACCCGGAGCACCCGGAGCGGCTGCGCTCCTGCGGCCGCCCGTACGGCGACGTCGCGGTGCAGATCCGCGACGCCGACGGCCGGGTGCTGCCGGCCGGCGTCGACGGCGAGGTGTGGGCCCGTACCAAGCTGAGCTTCGTCGGCTACCACGGCCAGCCGGAGCTGACCGCCGAGACGCTCGTCGACGGCTGGGTACGCACCCGTGACATCGGCCACCTCGACGACGACGGCTTCCTCTACCTGGTCGACCGGATGCAGGACCGGATCCTCACCCGCCAGCGCAGTTGGCCGATCTACTCCCGGCCGATCGAGGACGTGCTCGCCGGGCACCCCGATGTCCGCGCCGCCGCGGTGATCGGCGTGCCGGACCCGGTGGCCGGGGAGCTGCCGCACGCCTACGTGGTGCCGGCGCCGGGCGCGTCGGTCACCGGCGACGAGCTGATCGCGTTGGTGACCCGGGAGCTGAGCGAGACCTGGGCGCCGGGCGCGGTGGAGTTCGTCGACGCGCTGCCGCTGAACCGGTCCGCGAAGGTCGACAAACGGGCGCTGCGGGCCCGCCACGCCGCCACGCACCCGATCGGCAGCCCGGCGTGAACCCGCGCCGGGAGTTGTACACCCTGGTCGGCGCCGACCTGCTGTCCAACCTCGGCACCCGGATCTCGGTGGTCGCCATCCCCTGGCTGGTGCTGGAGACCACCGGCAGCCCGACCCGGATGGGCCTGGTCGCGGCCGCCGAGACGCTGCCGTACATGCTCTCCAGCGCGCTCGCCACGCCGTGGGCGGACCGGTTCGGGGTACGCCGGACGTCGGTCTTCGTGGACGCGGCGAGCGCCGCCGCGATGGCGGTGGTGGCGCTCGCGCCCTGGCTCGGGTTCGGCACGCTGCTGGTGCTGGTGGCGGTCGCCGGCGGGCTGCGCGGCATCGGTGACCGGGTCAAGCACGTGCTGTTCAAACCGGCCGCCGAGCGGGCCGGGGTGCCGCTGATCCGGCTCACCTCCGCATACGACGGCCTAGCCCGGGGCATGACGTTGTTCGGCGCGGTGCTCGGCGGGCTGCTCATCGACTGGGTGGGCCTGAGCCGGGCGATCTGGATCGACGCGGCCACGTTCGCGGTCTGCGCGCTGCTGATCGGGACGCTGGTCCGGCCCCCCGCGCCCGCGCAGCCGCCGCCCCGCGAGCGCTACCTGCGGGCGCTGCGCGGCGGCTTCGCCTACCTGCGTACCGACCGGACGCTGCTGATCATGCTGAGCGTGGTGTCCGCGTCCAACATGTTCGCCAACGCCAGCGTCGCGGTCTGGATCCCGCTCTGGGTGAACCAGGTGCTCGGTGACCCGGCCGGGTTCGGGCTGCTGCTGGGCGTGTTCTCGGCCGGCGCGCTGCTGGGCAACCTGCTCTTCACGCTGGTCGGCACGCGACTGCCCGGCCGGGCGACGTTCGCGCTCGGGCTGGCGCTCAGCGGCACGCCCCGGCTGCTGGCGCTGGCGCTCAGCGACGACCTGGTGGTGGTGCTGGTGGTGACGTTCCTGTCCGGCATCGGGATCGCCGCGGTGAATCCGCTGCTCGGCGCCGCGCTCTACCAACGGGTGCCGGAGGCGTTGCAGACCCGGGTGCTGGGCATCTCCGGCTCGGTGGCGTTCCTCGGCCTGCCGGTGGGTGCGCTGCTCGGTGGCTGGTCGGTGGCGCTGCTGGGCCTTACCCCGGCGCTGCTGGTGATGTCGGTGGCGTGTCTGGTGCTCACCGTGTCGCCGCTGCTGCTGTTCTTCCGCACCTCGGCGGAGCGGCCGGCGCCGGAGCCGGTCGCCCCCACTCCCGCCTGACCGGGAGTTGTCGGTGGGTCGACGTACCGTCGCGGCATGGCCAACTGGGACGACGTCCGGCGCATCGCGCTCGCCCTGCCGGAGACCACCGAGCGCGGGTCCTACGACGACCTGCCGGCCTGGCGGGTGCGCGACAGGATGTTCGTCTGGGAACGGCCGCTGCGCCGCGCCGACCTCGACGCGCTCGGCGCCGCCGCGCCCGCCGGCCCGATCCTCGGCGTCCGGATGCCCGACCCGGGCGCCAAGGAGGCGGTGCTGGCCGACGACCCGGCGGTCCACTTCACCGTGCCGCACCTGGACGGCTCCTCGGTGGTGCTGGTCCGGCTCGACCGGATCGACGTGGCCGAGCTGACCGAGCTGATCACCGAGGCGTGGTTCGCCCGTGCCCCGAAGCGACTCGCCGCCGCGCACCGGGGCGACGCCTGACGCCTTCCTCCACGACGGCGCGTCGGCTAGCGTGCCGGGCATGCCATCGACGTTGACCGAGGCCACGGATCCGTGGTGCCTGCGGCCCGGTGAGGCCGCCGACCTGCTGCGCGGGCATCCGTGGCACCGGTTCGTGGTGCTGGGTGACAGCGTCGCCGAGGGGCTGTGCGAGCCGACGCCCGGCTACCCCGACGTCCAGTGGGCCGACCGGATCGCGGCCGAGCTGCGCACGGTGCGACCCGAACTGACCTACCTGAACCTCGGCCGACGCGGGCTGCGCGCGCACGAGGTCCGGGCCACCCAACTAAGCGACGCGTTGGCCTTCGCGCCCGACCTGGCGCTTGTGGTGTGCGGCGGCAACGACGCGTTCCGGCCCGGCTTCGACCCGGACGCGGTCGACACCGAGTTGACCACGATGGTCACCGCGCTGCGCGACGCCGGGGCGGACGTGATCACGGTGGGCATGTTCGACGTGTCGCACAGCCCGGCGGTGCCGGCGACGTTGCGGGCCGGCCTCGGCGAGCGGATGCGCCGGCTCTCCCGGCACACCCGCGCGGTGGCCGAGCGCCTCGGCACCCTGCACGTGCACCTGACCGAGCACCCGCTGGTCGCCGACCCGTCCCTCTACAGCGGCGACGGCCGCCACGGCAGCGCCCGCAGCGACGCGGTCGCCACCGCCGAGACGCTACGCGTCCTGGCCGCCCGCGACATGCCCGACCCGCCCGCCGGCGACCGGCCGGAGCGCGTCCCAGCCTCCGACCGGTAGCTGGCCCTTCCCGCCGCGTCGGCGGTCACGCCGAGGTGGACCCCGAGGGGCCTTACCGGGTGCCGCAGGGATCGCCCCGCCGTCGAACCGGTCCGGTCGTCTGGACCGGTTCAGACGACCGGATCGCCCGGTGCCGCCTTGAGCGGCCCCGCCGCCCAGATCTACCCGTGCCGCCCTGATCGGCCCCGCCGTCCCCCGGTCGCGGACGCGAGACCGGTCGCGGACGCCAGACCGGTCGCGGACGCCAGACCGGTCGCGGACGCCAGACCGGTCGCGGACGCCAGACCGGTCGCGGACGCCAGACCGGTTTCGTTGGCCGGGCGGGACGTGGGCGGCCAGCGTCGCCAGATGTCGGATCCGCGAGTGCCTTTGGAGCTGATATCAGGAACGACTCACCGCCGGTGGCTGCGGCAGGTCGACGGCGAACACCGTGCGGACCAGCACGGATCACGCCGAAGCGTGCGGTCCGCCGTCCGCGTCGGACCGCACGCCTACACGGTGAGTCGTTTCTGATGTCAGCTCCAAAGGCGACCGAACCCACTGTTCCCGAACGAGGCATGACTGCAGTCAGTGCCGTCGGTGCCATCGGTGGTCCGGGACGCTCGGGTGCCACCGGGCGTTCAGGGCCACGGCTGGTTCAAGGCCACCGCCGGCTCAAGGCCACCGCCGGCTCAAGGCCACCGCCGCTCGAGGTCACTGCCGTTCAAGGCCACCGCCGCTCGGGGGCGGCAGGTGGTCAGGGCTGTCTCTGGTGGGGACCGTCCGAGGTCAGGAGGCCGGTGAGCAAGGCGCGCAGGGTGCGGTCGAACAGATCCTCCCCGGGCGGCGGGGCGGACGCGGGGGCGACGAACGCGGCCGCCAGGTGCGGGTAGGCCGCCATGTCGACGTGCTCGAACGCCACCGGGCCGGGGGCCGTCGCGGCGCGGGCGAAGAGCGTGACCACGCCGGTGGCCATGGCGATCGCCTCGAACTTCGCGGCGGTCCCGGCCGGAACCGGCGTCAGGATGCGCAGGCAGGCGTCGAAGTGGGCAAGCGTGTTCGGGCCGGCGGCGCTACGGCCGGCGAGCGCGTCGGCCAGCCACGGGTGCCGGCCGTGCAGCGCGAGCTGACGGCGGGCGAGCAGGAGGAACTGCTCCACCCAGCTTCCCTCGTCGGCCGGGTGGGGGCGCAGCTCGCCCACACACCTGTCGACCATCAGGTCCAGCAGGTCGTCGCGGGACGACAGGTGCCGGTAGAGCGAGCCGGCGGCCATGCCGAGCGCACCGGCCACGGCCCGCATGGAGACGGCGTCCAGACCGCCGGCGTCGGCGAGCGTCACGCCCGCCGCGGCGATCTCGTCGCGGCCGTGCGTCGGGGCCGGGCCGCGGGTGCCGCGTACCGGCCGGCTCCAGATCGAATTCGAGGGTGCGCCACTCACCCTCCCACTGTAAACTGCAAACGTCGTTCGCGGTTTTGTGGGTCGGAGGAGACAGTCATGCAGCGGATCACGGCGCCGGACGGCGCGGGCATCGTCCTGCACAGCACGGGCACCGGACCGGGTCTCGTGGTGGTGCACGGCGGCGGGGTGACCATCCGGGAATACCGCCTGCTGGTCGCCCGGCTCGCCGACCGGTTCACCGTGCACCTCTACAACCGACGGGGCCGGGCGGACGCCGCGGCGCGGCGCGAGCCGTACACGGTGGAGCAGGAGATCGACGACCTCGGCGCGGTGCTCGCGCACACCGGCACGCGCTGGGCGATCGGGCACAGCTACGGCGCGTTCGTGGTGCTGCGCGCCGCGCTGCGGTTGCCGATGGACCGGATCGCGGTCTACGACGCCCCGCTGCGGCTGGACGGACGCGGCATGCCGATGGCGTTTCTCGACCCGGCCGAGGCGGCGGTGCGGGCCGGCGACACCGCCCGGGCCCTGGCGATCGTGGCCGCGGCCGTCGACCCGCAGAACCCCGCGTCGCGACTGCCGCTGGCGGTGCGCACGGCGATCACGCGGCTCTTCCTACGGACCGAGGTCGGGCGGACGATGGGCGCGCTGGTGGGCATGACGCTAGCTGAGTCGCGGCAGATCGTGGCGCACGAGGGCCCGGCCGAGCAGTACGCCGGCATCACCGCCGAGGCGTTGCTGGTCAGCGGCGCCAAGGCCGCGCCGTTCTTCACCGAGACCAACGACATGCTGGCCGCCACGCTCCCCCACGCCCACACGCTGCGCGTCCCCGGCAGCCCGCACAACGGCATCGCCGCCGCGCCCCCCGCCCTCATCGACCCGCTGACCGCCTTCTTCACCGCGCCGACCGCGGGCGAGGTCAGTCGGTGAGCAGGACGCCGGTCATGAGGACGCCCCGGGCCAGGTTGAGCACGCCCTCGCAGCCGGGATAGCCCACCCGGGCCAGCGCGCCGGAGCCGGTGCGGCCGAACAGGTACGGGGCGAGGCTGTACGGGACGTCGGCGGTCACCGTCTCGCCGGTCTCGATCTGCACGAAGTCCATCGCCACCCGGTCCGCCTCGTGATAACGCTGGAGGATGTGACCGCCCGCGTCGATCGCGGCCCGGACCCCGTCCTCCCAGGCCACCGCGCTGCACTCCGGCCCGATCAGCACGCCGTGCCCCGCCGACCCGCCGGCCGGCTTCGCCACCAGGTCGGCCTGCTCGGTGAGCGCCCGGTCGAGCTGGTCGGCGGTGAGCGCCACGGTGTGCGGCACGTACCGGCGGATCAGCGCCCGGTCGGTCTCCGGCAGCAGGTCCAGGTCGGCCCAGAGCCAGGCGTAGTTCAGCTTGTTGCTGAGCAGCCAGGCCGCGCTGCTGACGAACATCGGCAGCGTCCCGGCCGCCAACGCGCCGGCCACCGCGTCCAGCCCGGCGCTGGGGGTGACCCGGTTCGGCACGAAGAGCCGGAACAGCGCGTCCACCGGGGCGCCGCCGACGACCAGCCGACTCTCCCCGTCCAGCGTGGCGGCGGTGACCGGGGCGATGACCAGGTCGATGCCGAACCGCCGGGCCTGGTCGGCGAGCGGGGAGAGGATCCGGATGAACGTCTCCGGGTCGTCCAGCCCCGGATATTCCGCCTCGAAGTCCATCAACAGCGCCACCCGCGCGCCGTCGGGCAGGCCGAGACTGTCCCGGATGGCGACGAACCGCTGGTCCAGCAGGGACGGCGCGGGCCGGACCCCGTCCAGCAGGCCGTGCGCGCGGTACAGCTCCGCGTACCGCTGGATCACGGTGTCGGCGTCGAAGCCGCCGCCGAGGCTGCTGTCGATGTTGTACTCCACGATGCACGGCACGCCGCCGGAGAACAGCACGTCCGGCCGGTACGCGGCCAGCAGCCCGTCGTGCAGCTCCTCGTCCGGGTCCAGCAGCCGGGTCTCCCCCTCCGGCACGTCCAGCAGCCGGCGCAGCTCACCGGCGGTGCGGGCGCGCCGCCGGCAGGCGTCCAGGATGAGCTGGACGATCCGGTCGCAGACCTCGTTCAGCTCACGGAACGCGTCCGCGGTGAGCACCGGCGGGCGGGCCAGCCGCCACTGCTTGTTGTAGGTGGCCCGGCCGTGGAAGATCTCCTCCCAGGCGTCGGCGCCGGCCGTCACCATCGCCGCCCGGGTGGGCTCGGGCAGGTCGGTCCACGCCTGGCCGAGCGGCGGCCACGGGTAGTTCGGGTCCATCGTTCATCCGTCCTTGAGGGTCAGTTGGATGGCGGCGGTGAGCTGGTCCCGGTCAGGCTGCACGGCTCGGTCCAGGGCCGGCGCGAAGGGCAGCACGGCGCCGTCGGGCCGGGTGACGCGCCGGGGCGGCGCGGCCAGCCGGACCCGCTCCACCACCGTTGCGATGATCTCGCCGGCGATGCCGCAGGAGCGGTTGCCGTCGTCGACCACGACCAGCCGACCGGTGCGGCGCACCGAGTCGACGAGCCCGTCGAAGTCGAACGGGTAGAGCGTGCGGGGATCGAACACCTCGACCGACGCCTGGCCGGACAGCTCCTCGGCGACCGCGAGCGCGTCGTGCACCAGGTGCCCCACCGCGACCACCGTGACGTCGTCGCCCGACCGGCGGACCACGCCCCGACCCAGCGGCACCGGCGCCGGGTCGGTCACGTCCTCCCGCAGCTCCAGCGCGCCGGCCGGGGCGAACACCACCACCGGGTCGTCGCAGCGGATCGCGGAGACCAGCAGCCCGTACGCGTCGGCCGGGGTGGCCGGCACCACGGTGGTCACCCCGACGTGGGCGAAGAGCGCGTACGGGTGGTCGGAGTGCTGCCCGGCCCATCCGGTGCGGGAGCCAGAACCGGGCACCACGTAGGTGACCGGCACCGCGCACTGGCCGCCGGTCATCAGCGGGAACTTGTGCGCGTGGTTGACGATCTGCTCGAAGACCAGGAACAGCAGCGACGGGATCTGGAACTCCACCACCGGGCGGGCCCCGGCCAGCGCCGCCCCGGTGGCGAAGCTGGTGAACGCCTGCTCGGACAGCGGGGTGTCACGCACCCGCTCCGGCCCGAACCGCTTCAGGAGGCCGGTGGTGACGTTCGCGGCGGCCACCCGGATGTCCTCGCCGAGCACGACCACCGACTCGTCGCGGGTCATCTCGTCGGCGAGCGCCCGGGTGAGCGCCCTGCGATAGGAGAGCCGGGGCATCAGCCACCTCCGGTCCGGGCGGTCAGCCCGCTGGCGTACAGGTGGTCCAGGGCGGTCGCCGGGTCGGGGTGCGGGCCGGCCAGCGCGAAGTCGACGGCGGCGGCCAGCACCGCCTCGACGGACGCGTCGACCTCCGTCCGCACCGCCGGGGCCAGCCGTGCGCCCTGGATGTCGACCGGGTCCCGGGAACGCCCGGCGGTCACCTCCTCCGGCGGCCGGTAGTCGAGGCGTACCCGGTGTTCGAAGGTGTGGTGGGCGTCGAAGCGGTAGGTGTGCGCCTCGATCAGCTCGGGGCCGCCGCCGGCGCGCATCCGCGCGACGGCGGCGGCGCTCGCCGCGCGTACCGTCTCCGGGTCCTGGCCGTCGACGGCGGTCGCCGGCATGCCGAACGCCTCGGCCCGCCCGGCGATCGTGCCGGCGACCGCGCCGGCGACCGGCATGGTGGTGGCGTAGCCGTTGTTCTCGCAGACGAACAGCACCGGCACCCGCCAGAGCGCGGCCAGGTTGAACGCCTCCAGCAGCATCCCCTCGTTGACCGCGCCGTCGCCGAAGAACGTCGCGCCGACCACGTCGGCGCCGCGCCGCCGGCGCTCCCACACCGCACCGGTGAGGATCGCGCCGGCGGCCCCGACGATGGCGTTGGCGCCGAGTACGCCGACGCCGAAGTCGGCGGCGTGCATCGACCCGCCCCGGCCCCGGTTGAGCCCGGTGACCCGGCCGCACAGCTCGGCCAGCATCCGGGCCGGGTCGGCGCCCTTGGCGAGCACGTGCCCGTGCCCGCGGTGGGTGCCGGTGACCAGGTCGTCGGCGGCCAGCGCCGCGCACACCCCGGCGGCGATCCCCTCCTGACCCAGGTAGGGGTGGATGCCACCGACGATCTCCCCGGCGTCGACCAGCTCGATCGCGCGCTCCTCGAAGCGGCGGATCAGCCGGACGGTCCGGTAGAGCGCGGCCGGGTCGGCTCCGGTCACGCCGGACGGCCCTCCTTGATCGCGGCGAGGATGTCGTCCCAGAGCCGGGCGCGGGCGGCCAGCGCGTCGTTCACCGTGTCCGCGCACTCCTGCCACTTGGTGTCGTCGTCGCCGCACAGGTCGGCGAGCATCTGCATGGCCATCGGGGTGTGCTGCTCCCCGTCGACCTCGATGTGCCGCTCCAGGTAGTCGACGAACGTGTTGAGCCGGTTGCTGCGCTCGTTGACGGCGACGACCTGGGTGAACATCTCCGGGATGAGGTCCTCCCGGCCGAACGCGAACGCCGCCGCCTGGCAGTGCACCGGCGTGCTCTCGATGATCCGCCAGGTGGTGCCGGCGAACACGGCCGAGGGCGCCGGCACACCGGCCGCGCCGAGCGCCTCGGCGACCGGGCGACCGGCGCGCAGCAGGTCGACCAGGCTGTTCACGGCGGTGGTGTCGGCGCCGGCCTCGGTCATGCCGTTGACGTACAGCTCGAAGTGGCTGGTGTAGCCCTCACCCAGCTCGTCGCTCTCCTCCACCATGACGATGTCGTTGATGAGGCGGCGGCTGCCGGTGGGCCCGGTCGGGATCCACGGCACGGTGACGCAGGTGAGCTGGCGTTGCAGCGACTTCAGCAGGGACATGAAGTCCCAGACCGCGAAGACGTGGTGCTCCATGAAGGTGACCAGCGCCTCGTGGGTGTCCAGGTTGGCGTAGAGCGGGTGCTTGACCACCACGTCGCGGCGCTCGGTCACCGCCCGCTCCAACCGCTCGATGCCCGGGTGCGTCTTCCCCCAGTCGTACCGTGACATTGTCAGCCTCCCTGCTGGGCGCGGTCGCGCCAGATGACCGGGCAGTAATCGGGGTCCGCGTAGTCCGGCCGACCCTCGTGGGTGCGGCGGACCAGCACGTCGTGGTTGTACGCGGCGAGCGTGCCGTCGGAGAGCGGATACTCCCGCCAGGCGTTCTCGCCGTCCTGCAGGTGCAGCGAGATCGCCCGCCGGGGGCGACCGCTGACGTTGGCGCCGCTGCCGTGGTAGGTGCGGCAGTGGTGGAAGCTCATGTGCCCCTTCGGGATCACCATGGGGATCTTGCGGATCTCGGCGTGGTTGTGCGCCGCGTTCTCGGCCAGCATCACCTCGAGCTGGTCGCGGTCCCGGTCGGCGAAGTGCCGGACCACGGTGTCGTCGGCGCCGATCTCCCGCCAGCGGTGCGAGCCGTCGACCATGGTGATGGTGCCCATCTCCTCGCCGCAGTCGTGGAACGGGATGAACGCGGTGAGCATGTTCTCCGACGACGACGACGCCCAGTAGTGCTTGTCGAAGTGCCAGGGCACGATGTTCGAGGGCTCGCCGGCGACCGGCGGCTTCCAGATCAGCGTGGACTGGAAGATCCGGATCTCGACGGCCCGGGCCAGCCGGGCGGCGACCGCCCCGATCAGCGGCTTGCGCAGGATCCGGGCGATGCCGTCGTGCTCGTGGTGGACGTAGTCGTTGTGCCGCTGCACGTCGCCGCGCGACGGGTCCCAGTAGGCCAGCTTCGGCGGACGCACCGGCAGCCGCCGGTCCCGCTCGCCCGCGTAGTAGCGGTCGGTCGCCGCGACGAGGGCGTCCACCTCGTCGTCGGTGAGCAGCTTCTTCGACAGGTACCAGCCGTGCTCGGCGTAGTGCCGGACGTCGTCGTCGGAGGGCAGCAGCGCCTCCTCCTCGACGGTCAGCCCGGGATCGATGGTCGTCATACCCCTGCTCCTGCCCCTCCGGCCGCGACGGCAGGGTTCGCCCCCGCCGCGGCCAGCTCACGTTCCTTCGCCTCGTAGAGGGCCTTGATGTTGCCGTTGCCGAAGGTGCGTGCCCCGCGCCGCTCGATGAGTTCGAGGAAGAGCGTGCGGCGCACGTGCATCGACTCGGTGAAGATCTGCAGGAGCTGCCCGTCGTGGTCGGAGTCGACCAGAATGCTCAGCTCGCGCAGCCGGTCGACGGGCGCGTCGAGCCGCCCGACCCGCTGTTCCAGGTCGTCGTAGTAGGCGCCCGGCGTACGGGCGAACCGCACCCCCCGGTCGGCGAGCGCGCTGACCGCGGTCACGATGTCGTCGGTGCGCAGCCCGAGGTGCTGCACGCCGGCGCCGGCATGCCAGCGCAGGAACTCCTCGATCTGCCCGGGCCGGGCGCTCGTGTCCGGCTCCAGCAGCACCAGGGTCACCTGCCCGGACGGGCTCTGCACGGCCTTGGAGTTCATCGCCTGGCCGGCGACCTCGGTGTGCTCGGCGAAGATCTCGGCGAAGCCGAACACCTTCTCGTAGTGCGCGACCGTCTCGTCGAGCTGCCCGGGCGGCACGCAGACCGCCAGGTGGTCCACCTCGGCCAGCAGCGCGTCGCCGTCCGCCGCCGGCACCGGCTCGATCGCGCCGGGCAGGAACACGCTCCGGTCGCCGCGCCGCTCGACGAGGCGGTGCAGCACGTCGCCGAAGCCGCCGACCTCGGCGAGCACCACCTCGGCGTCCGCGCCGGTGAAGGTGCGCGGCGGCGTCACCCCGGTCGCGCCCCGTTCCACCAGCTCGGCGTACGCCCCGGCGGCGTCGTCGACCGCGAGGGCCACCACCGCGATGCCGTCGCCGTGCCGGTGCACGTAGGTGGCGGCCGGGTGCTCGGCGGACAGGCCGGTGGTGAGCAGCAGCCGGATGCCGGCCTGCGCCAGCAGCAGCGTGCGTTGCCCGGCGAGCCCGGTCTCCGGGCCGCCCTGGCCGTGCAGCCGGAACCCGACCGCGTTGTCGAAGTAGAAGGCCGCCTGCCGGGCGTCCCCCACGTACAGCTCCAGATGGTCTATGCCGTTGACGTGCATGGGCTTCCCCCTCTTCCCCCGTGATCGCGACCCGGGCACCTCACCCGGGGGTGGAGTCGGTCAGCCCGGCACCGGGGTGGCGACCCGGCGCAGCAGCAGGCTGACGTTCTGGCCGCCGAACCCGAACGAGTTCGTCAGCGCGTGGTCGGTCCGGGTGGGCCGGGGCACGGCGCGGACGTGGTCCGCCTCGCACTCCGGGTCCGGGTCGTCCAGGTGGTACGTGGGTGGGAGCAGGCCGCGCCCGAGCGCCAGCGCGGTGGCCGCCGCCTCCAGCACCCCGGACGCGCCGAGCAGGTGCCCGGTGAGCGCCTTGGTGGAGCTGACCGGCACCCCACCGCGGCCGAACACGTCGGCCAGCGCGGTGGTCTCGGCGATGTCGCCGAGCTTGGTGCCGGTGCCGTGCGCGTTGACGTAGCCGACGTCGGCCGGTGCGATCCCGCCGGCGGCCACTGCCTTGCGCATGCACGCGGCCGCGCCGGCGCCGTCGGGGCGCGGCGCGGTCGGGTGGTACGCGTCGGTGGTCGTCCCGTAGCCGGCGACCTCGGCGTAACCGGTCACGCCCCGCGCGGCGGCGTGCCCGGCCCGCTCCAGCACCAGCAGCGCGGCGCCCTCGGCGAGCACGAACCCGTTGCGCCGTTTGTCGAACGGCCGGCTCGCCTCGGTGGGTTCGTCCCAGCCCCGGGCCAGCGCCCGGGCGTTGCCGAAGGTGTCGGCGAACGTGCCGAACAGCGGCGCCTCGCTCGCCCCGCACACCACCACGTCGGCCTCGCCGGCGCGGATGAGGCGTACCCCCTCGGCGACGGCCTGGGCGCCGGACGCGCAGGCCGTGCCGACCGACGAGCTGTAGCCGCGGATGCCGTGCGCGATGGCGATACGCGCCGAGGGCATGTTCGGCAGGATGCCGGTGAGCAGGTACGGGCTGACCGCGGCCCGGCCCCGGTCGGCCCGGGCCAGGACCTGGCTCTCCAGCGTGGACATCCCGCCCACCCCGCCGACGATCACCGCGATCCGCTCCGGGTCCACGTCGCGCCCGACCTGGATGCCCGCGTCGGCGAGCGCCTCCGCGGCGGTGATCAGGGCGAGCAGCACGACCCGGTCGAGGATCTTCGTCTCCGGTCCGCGGGCGACGCTGCGCGGGTCGATCGGGGGCAGCACCCCGGCCACCTCCAGGCTGTCGCGCGCCGGGTGTCCCTCGGGGGGCCGGCGCAGCCCGGAGCGGCCGGTGAGCAGCGCGTCGATCGTCTCGGCCACGCCGCGCCCGACCGGGGTGAACAGGCCCATGCCGGTGATCAGCGCGGTCATGACGGCGCCTCGGTCAGGTAGCGCTCGCGCAGCGCCACCTTGCGCACCTTGCCGGTCACGGTGACCGGGATGTCGTCGGCGCGTACCGGCACCACCCGGCGCAGCGTGGCCGCCACGTCCGGGCCGAGCGCGGCGCGGATGCGGTCGGTGCGCTCCGCCGCCGGGTCGGCGCCGGCCGCCAACTCCAGCAGCACGTCCGTGGTGACGCTGCCGTCGTCCGCCTTGACGATCACGACCGTGCAGTCGGTGACGTCGGCGCAGGCGGCGAGGATCCGCTCCTCGGACAGCGCGGTGAAGAAGCGCTTCCCGTCGGCCGTCTCGATCGAGTCGACCGCCCGGTCCAGGTGGTAGTAGCGGCCGTCGTCGTCGGCGTACACCAGGTCGCCGGTGAGGTACCAGCCGCGCAGCCGGTAGCGGTAGGTGGTGACCGAGTCGTTCCAGTAGCCACGGAACAGCGACGGGGAGTCGATGCCCAGCCACCCGACCTGCCCGGCGGGCAGCTCGTTGCCGTCGGCGTCGAGCACCGCCACGGTCGCGAAGCGATAGGGGCGGCCGACGCAGCGGCCGTAGTGGTCGGTGTCCACGGTGTGCGTGACGTGGAACATCGAGTGGCCCATCTCGCTGGAGCCGAGCCCGTCGATGAAGACCGAGCCGGGCACCCGGGTCACCCCGGCGCGGGTCACCACGTCCCGGGAGCCGACCGCGACCAGCCGGCGCACGTGTGGCTCGTGCGAGCAGTCACCGGTGTTGAACCACAGCCGCACCGAGTCGAGGTCGTAGCCGGACAGGTCGAAGCGGGCCAGCTCGGCCCAGGTCACCGAGAAGCCGAACACGCCGTCCGGGCGCCACCGCTGGATCGCGTCGAGCACCCGTTCGCCGCCCTGCTCGGAGAGGAGGAACATCTCGGCCCGGTTGCCGAGCGCCTGGTTGACCATGAGCACGGTGGCGGTGTGCGGTGCGGGCAGCGCGTTGAGGATCCGGCGGGTGCCCTGCGCCTGCGGCATGGACAGCAGGTGCCGGGTGGCGGCGAAGAGGCTGGCGTGCGAGTGCAGCACCGCCTTCGGCACCCCGGTGGTGCCGGAGGTGTGCGTGATCACGATCGGGTCGTCCTGGTGGTGCCGGTACGGCGCGGGCGCGACCTCCGGGTCCCCGGTGCCGGCCGTCGCCGGCTCGCCGAGCATCGGTGCGCCCAGGTCGTGCCCGGCCAGCGCGGCGGCGTGCGAGGCGTCGGCGAGCACCCCGCCGGCACGCAGCCGGCGGATGTACTCGGCCGCGATCTCCGGGCGCAGCTTGCCGTTCATCAGCGCCGGGATGGCGCCGAGCCGGGTCAGCGCCAGGAACGACAGCACCATGTCGGCGGCGGCGCCGGCCCAGACCGCGACCGGGTCGCGCCGCCGTACCCCGCGTTCGTGCAGCCAGGCGGCCCGGGCGGCGACCATCCGGTCGAGTTCGCCGAGCGTCAGCGGGGTCTCGGCCGGGTGGCCGTCGACGGCGGTGTCGAACGTGAGCCCCGGGCCGTCCGGGTCGGCGCCGTGGGCCAGCACCCGGGCGAGCACGTTGCCCGCGCCCAGTTCGGTGTCGGCGGCCAGCGCGCCGCGCAGTCCCTTCGTCCTCATTGACGTGTCCTCTCCCCCAGCAGCACCGCGGTCGCCTCGCCCGGCGTACCGTCCGGTGCCAGTTCGATCAGGATCAGCAACGCCTGGGCGGCGTCGCCGTCGTGGCGTAACAGGTCGGCCTCGGCCTCCCCCTCGGTCCTCGGGTCGCCGGTCGGGCTCAGGCACACCACCGGCCCGTCCAGCCCCCAGCGGGCCGCGACGTGCCCGGCCACGCTGTTCGGCACCGACTGGAAGAAGAACAGCGGCCCCACCCGCCCACCGGCGCCGACGGTGGCCCGCACGTGCGCCGCGCCGGCGGCGTCCCCGCTCGCGCTGGCCAGCAGCACCGCCGTGCGGTTCCCGCCCGGCAGCGGCCCGGAACCGTACCGCCGGGTGAGGCACCGCTCGGCGACCGCCACGACGAGCGGCGCGAACCCCGAGTGCACGAACCCCGGCACCCCCGGCGCCGCACCGTCCCCGTCCTCGGGCCAGCGCGCCTCGGCCAGCACCCCCCAGCTCGTCGATCTTGCAGTAGGTGCCCCCGGTGTGGGCGTTGTGCCGCCTTTGTCGGGGCTGGAAGTGCAAGATCGCGGCGCGGGGTGGTGCGGTGGGGCGGTCACGGGGCACTCACCAGGAGAGCGGTGTTGGCGCCGCCGAAGGCGGCGTTCAGGGTCAGGGCGTGCGCGGTGTCGGCGGGGCGGGGGGCGTCGCGGACGACGTCCAGCGGGCAGTCCGGGTCGGGGGCCAGCCAGCCGGCGGTGGGCGGCAGCTTGCCGTCCCGGAGCGCCAGCACGGTGACCACCAGTTCGAGCAGCCCGGACGCCTCCAGCGCGTGCCCGTGCACCGACTTCGTGGAGCTGACCGGCAACCGCCCGGCCCGCTCGCCGAAGACCCGCCGCAACGCCGCCGCCTCGGAGGCGTCGCTGAACGGGGTGCCGGTGGCGTTCGCGTTGACGTAACCGACCGCGCCCGGGGCCAGCCCGGCGCGGCGCAGCGCCGCGTCCACCGCGCGCGCCAGACCGTCCCCGCCGGGGTGCGGCTGGCACGGGTGGTAGGCGTCCCCGGCCCGCCCCCACCCGGCCACCGTGGCCACCGTCTCCGCGCCCCGCCGGGCGGCGGCGTCGGCCGACTCCAGCACCACCGCCGCCACCCCGTCGCCGAGCAGCAGACCGGTGCGGCCGGCGCTGAACGGGCGTACCGCCCCGTCGGAGGCGAGCGCCCGGCCAGCGTCGAAGAGCGCGTACTGGTCGGGCTCGACCAGGTAGCCGGCCGCGACCACGACCCGCTCCAGGTCGCCCCGGCGGATCAGCACGGCCGCGTCGGCGACCGCGGTGCTCGCCGACACGCAGGCGGTGGTGTAGACCCGGGTCCGCCCGCCCAGGCCGCACCGGGACGACAGGTGGTCGGCGAGCGCCGGCACCGTCGGCTCGTCCACCCCCTCCGGTACGGGCAGCGAAGGCGGCCCGCCGTGGGTGGCCAGGAACAGCGCCGTGCCCGCCCGCTCGGCCGCGTCCAGCCCGGCGACCCGTACCACGTGGTCGATCGCGTCGACGAGTTCCTCGGCGAGCGTGCCGGTCGCCGGCAGGGTGGCGGCCACGGTGACCCGGCGGCCGGTGGTGTCGAAACGGCGCACCGGAGTGAACGCCGGGGCGCCGGTGAGCACCCCGGCCAGCAGCGCGTCGGCGCCCCTGCCCAGGGCGCTGACCGCGTGCGTGCCGGTGATCCGTACGGAGTCCCGCTCAGCCATCTGCGGGAGCGGTGAGCGAGGTGTGGAACACCGCCAGCGCGTCGTCGACGGTGCGGATGCCGGCGAGCTGGTCGTCGGTGAGGTCGAGCCGGCGGTCGTAGCGCTGCTCGACGAGGTGCACCAGCCAGGCCAGCTCCATCGAGCCGACCCGGTCCGGCACCTGGTCGGCGGGTTTCGCGGTCAGTTCGGCGAGCATGCTCACCAGGTCAGCTCGCCCCAGGTCGGGCTGACCGGACATCAGGAGTGGTCGCTGTTCGCGGCGGCCCGGTCGGCCACCATGGTGGTGAACTCGCCGACCGTCATCAGCGCCAGCTTCTCCGACTCGTCGTCGGCGAACTTCAACCCGTAGCGGTCCTCGACGCGGACGGCGAGGTCGGCCAGCGCCAGCGATTCCAGGTCGACGCCGGAGGGGCCGAGGGTGGTGGCGTCGTCGATCTCCTCGACGTCGTAGTTCATGTCGGCGAGCTGCTCGATGACGAAGGTGCGGACCTCGTCGCGCATGGGCGGAACCTCATTTCCAGGTGAAACAGTTACCGGTGCCCGGTCGGGACACCGTGTCCTTCAGGGACCGGCCGGGCCGTCGGCGTCGCACGGGAGCTGACGCCGCGGCGAGTCCGGCGCGCGGGTGGCGCGCCGTCCGGTCGGACCGGGTTGGGATCGGGGTACGCCGGTCGCCCGCCGGACGCCCGGTGGTGGTCGTGCTCACGCAGCGGGCCGGTCACGAGACCGCCTCCCGCAGCGCCGGAACGGAACGGACCAGCTTGCCGGTGGTGGTGCGCGGCAACTGCTCCAGCAGGTGCAGCGCGCGGGGCCGCTTGAAGCCGGCCAGCCGCTCGGCGAGCAGGCGGTCCAGCGCGTCCTCGGTCAGCGCGCCGTCGTGCTGCACGTAGGCGCTGATCCCGTCGTCCCAGACCACCACCGCGGCGGTGACCCCGGGCAGCCCGGCGACGGTGGCCTCCACCTCGGTCAGGTCGACCTTCAGGCCGCCCACCGACACCTGCGAGTCCAGCCGGCCGCGGATGGTCACCAGCCCGGTGTCCGGGTCGACCGCGCCGGCGTCGCGGGTGTGCAGCCAGCCGTCGGCCCAGCGGGTCGGGTCGGCGAGCCCGACGTACGGGTTCGCCGGGCAGCTCACCCACAGCTCGCCGTCCTGTTCCCGCACCCGGATGCCGGGGGCGGGGGCGATCGCCGGCCGGTGGCGCCCGTACAGGTCGGTGCCGATGACGCCGACCTCGGTCATCCCGTACATGTTGCCCAGCGGGACGCCGTAGCGGTCGGTGAAGGCCCGGGCGACCGCGGCGGGCACCAGCTCGCCGCCGGTGGTCATCCGGGCGAGCTGGGGCAGCGGCCCGCTGGGCACGGTGGAGGCGAGCAGCCCGATGTGGAACGGCACGCCGAGCACGGTGGCCGGGGTGTCCTGGGCGGCGACGGCGGCGAGCACCTCGTCGCCGCTGAGCCGCTCCGGCGGGCACAGCTCGACGCCGGCGTGCAGGCCGTAGAGCAGCCCGCCGACCAGGCCGAGCACGTGCACCATGCTGGGCAGCAGGATGATCCGTTCGCCGGGCCGGGCCACCCCGTCGATCTCGGTGTAGCGGCGTACCTCGGCGGCCAGGTCCGCGGCGGTGCGCCCGATCACCTTGGACGGCCCGGTGGAGCCGGAACTGAGCTGGATCACCGCGTGCGGGCTGCCGGCCGGCCGGTCGGACCAGGCGCGTACCCCGGCGGTGACGTCGACGAAGACGCGCAGCGCGCCGCCGCCGGTGCGCACCGGGGCGACCACCACCTGCGGCTGGAGGCGGTGCAGCGCCCGGTCGACCTCGTGGTCGGTGAGCCGGTGGTCGAGCAGCACCGCCTGGCCGCCGGCGCGCCAGGTGGCGAGCAGGTGCGCCACGTACGCCAGCGACGGCGGCAGGCGCAGCGCGGTGGCCCCGCCGCGACGCAGCCCGGCCCCGGTCAGCCGTTCCTGCGCCTCGCCGACCAGCCGGCGCAGCGTGCCCCGGTCGACCGGTTCGGGGAGGCGCAGACAGATGTCGCTCGCGGCCCCGGCGAGCAGGATGTCGTCCACCCAACCCGCCGTCGACTGTGGATCTTCCGCCCCGGTCACGACCCGCCACCGCCCAGCCTAGAGATACGTGAGGCCCGCTCCCCTTGGGAGCTGACGGAACCCTACGTCGGGCCTTGTCCGCATCGCCAGATGCAAATGGCTAGATCCAAAACAGCGGCTGGGTGGATTGCTCAGGCTCGATCGGACAGGCAGGATCGGGCGCACGCCGGCTTGGTGGCCCGCCGGCCGCGCCGTCCTGCGCGTGTCGCGGACGGCCGGACGGTTGGGCAGTCGCCGCCCCGACATCGGTGGGCCGGGGCGGCCCACCGATGTGGAGGGGGAAGCCCTGCGCGGTTTCTACCTGGTCCTGCTCGTCGTGCTGGTCGTGGCGCTCGTCGGCCTCCGGTTCTGGCTGCCGGGCCGCGCCCGGGACGCCGGCCGTAACCTGCGCCGCCGCGCCGACGGCGAGGGCTGAGGGGCCCGGCCCGGCGGGACACGGCCGGCGAAGCGGGCGCGGGCGGAGGCGAGACCGCACGGGCTGGTGGCCGGTCCGCTCCCGGCCGCCGCCGAGGGGCCGCGCGTCGGACCGACTCCCGACCGCCGCCTGGGCCCGCGTCGGATCAGCTCCCGGCGGCCGGCGGGGGCGCGGCGCCGCGCAGCACCAGCGCGCTGTTGAACCCGTCGAACCCGCGCGCCCCCACCAGCGCGATCCGGCTGCGCGGCGGGCGGGGCTCGCGCAGGAACGTCAGCTCGCATCCGGACGCCGGCTCGTCCGGGCCGGCGGAGACCGGCAGCACACCACGGGAGAACGCGAGCAGCGCGGTGGCCGCGTCCAACGCCGACGAACCCTGGTGCGCGCGGCCGGTCAGCGGCTTCTGCGTGGTCACCGGCGGCGGCCGGTCGCCGAAGACGGCCCGCAGCGCGCTCGCCTCGGCCCGGTCGTACGCCGGCACCCCGAGCGCGTCCGGCCAGATCACGTCCACGTCGTGCGGACGGACCGCGGCCCGGTCCAGAGCCAGCTTCAACGCGCGGGCGTAGTGCGTCGGGTCCGGCCCCTGCTCCGGGTCGGTGGGCGCGCCGTCGTGGGTGGCCGCCCAGCCGGTGATCTCCCCGTAGACCCGGGCGCCCCGGCCCAACGCGTGCCCCAGCTCCTCCACCACGAACACCGCGCCGCCCTCGGCCGGCACGTAGCCGCTGGCCGAGACGTCGAACGGCCGGTACGCACGCTGCGGGTCGGCGACGTCGCTGAGCAGCCCGGAGCGGAGCTGGCAGGCCAGCGCGTACGGGCTGAGCGGGCACTCGGTGGCCCCGGCGATCACCACGGGGGTGCCCCGCCGGACCGTGCGCACCGCGTGCGCCAGGCTGTCCAGCCCGCCGGCCGCCTCGGACACGGTCACCCCGGACGGGCCCTTGAACTGGTGCCGGATCGACAGCTGGCCGACGCTCGCCGCGTAGAACCAGGCGATCGACTGGTACGCCCCGACGGTGCGGGTCGGCCCGCCCCAGAGCCGTTGCAGCTCCCGCTGCCCGAACAGGTTGCCGCCGGACGAACTGGCCAGCGTCACCGCCCACCGGTACGGGTCGGGCGAGACGTCCGCCAGCCCGGCGTCGGTGAGCGCCAGCCGGGTGGCGGCGAAGCCGAGGTGGCTCCACCTGTCGGTCTGCACCCGCTGTCGGGCGTCGACGAACCCGGCCGGGTCGAAGTCGGCCACCTCGCCGGCCACCCGGGTCGGGTAGGACGCCGGGTCGAACAGCGTGATCGGCCCGGTGCGCCGGATCCCGGCCGACACGGTGGCCCAGTGCGCGTCCGACCCGACGCCGCTGGGCGCGACCACCCCGATGCCGGTCACCACCGCCCGGGCCGTCATGCCGGAACACCGACGAGGCGGCGGAACACCATCGCGGACTGGAAGCCGCCGAACCCGCTGCCCACCGAGAGCGCCACGTCCACCGGCACCTCCCGGGCCTCGTTCGGCACGTAGTCCAGGTCGCACTCCGGGTCCCGGGTGGTCCAGTTGGCGGTCGGCGGGACCACGCCGTACTCGATGGCCAGCGCGCAGGCGGCCATCTCGATCGAGCCGATCGCGCCCAGCGAGTGCCCGACCATCGACTTGATCGAGCTGATCGGCACCCGGTACGCGGCCGGGCCGAGCGCCCGCTTGAACGCCGCGGTCTCGTGCCTGTCGTTCTGCCGGGTGCCGGAGCCGTGCGCGCTGACGTACGACACGGCCGCCGGGGCGAGTCGGGCCTGGCGCAGCGCGTCGGTGATGGCCACCGCCATCTCCGCGCCGTCCGGGCGCAGCCCGGTCATGTGGAAGCCGTTGCTGCGGCTGGCGTAGCCGGCGACCTCGCAGTAGACGTGCGCGCCCCGGCGACGGGCGTGCTCGGCCTCCTCCAGCACCAGCACCGCCGCGCCCTCGGCGAGCACGAAGCCGTGCCGGTCGGCGTCGAACGGCCGGGAGGCGTGCTCCGGGTCGTCGTTGTCCGGGCTGGTGGCCCCGATCGCGTCGAACGAGGCGACGGTGACCGGGGAGATCGGCGAGTCGGCGGCCCCGGCCAGCACCACGTCCGCCTCGCCGTCGGCGACGAGTTGGTGGGCGTAGCCGATCGCGTCGATGCCGGAGGTGCAGCCGGTGGAGACGACCTGGGCCGGGCCGTGCAGGCCGTGCCGGCAGGCCACGTCGGCGGCCAGGCTGCTCGGGATCAGCGCCTGGTAGAGGTACGGCCCGCCGAGGGTGTGGTCGACCAGCCAGCGCCGGCCGGCGTCGCTGACCCGGACGTACTCCTGCTCCAGCGCCATGGTGCCGCCGACGGCGGTGCCCAGCACCACGCCGGACCGCTCCCGCGCGGCGTCGGTGAGCGTCAACCCGCTGTCGGCGAGCGCCTCGGCGGAGCAGGCGAGCGCGAACTGCACGTACCGGTCGGCGCGCTGCCGTTCCGCCAGGGTGATCCCGGCGGCGTCCGGGTCGAAGTCGCACTCGGCGGCGATCTGCGAGCGGAACGGCGACGGGTCGAAGAAGCTGATCCGCCGGGTGGCGGTCCGCCCCTCGGTGATCGTCTTCCAGAACCGGTCCCGGGTGGCGCCGCCGGGCGCGACCACGCCGACGCCGGTGACCACGGTGCGCCGGCCGGTCACGACGGCTCCCGTGGCGGTGGGGCGGCGCTCTCGGTGTCGACGTGGCCCAGTTCCGGGCGGGGCGCGAGCGGGCCGAGGTGGAAGACCACCTCGGCCGGCTCGTCGCCGGTGTTGCGTAGCCGGTGCCGGACGTCCTTCGGCACGTACAGCGCCTCCCCGGCGGCCACCGGCACCGGCGCGTCGTCCAGGTCGACGGTGATGGCGCCGCGCGCCACGTAGAGGAACTCCTCGCTGTACGGGTGGTAGTGCTCGGCGATCCGCTCCCCCGGCGCGAGCGTGGCGACCCCCATGAAGCCGGAGGTGCTGCCGACGGTCTTCGGGCCGAGCAGCACCCGCAGCTCCCCGCCGCGCCGCCGGTCGGCGGGGACGTCGCGCGCGGCGACCCGGGCCGTGGTGGTGTCGGTCATCGGGTGCCTCCCGCCGCGTACGCCCGCTCGATCTTCTCCTTGATCACGGCGAGCTGGACCGCGCTGTTGGTGTTGATCCGGTCGGTCATGCCGGCGTTGTCCAGCGGCGCGCCGGGTTTCATGGCGAAGTCCTGGGTCCAGGTCATCCGGGTGCCGTCGGGGATCTCCTCGTAGCGCCAGTGGATGCGCATGTACTCGAACGGTCCGGTCTCCACCCGCCGGGCGTGCACCTGCCGGGTGGTCGGGTCGGCGGTGCGTTCGCTGACCCAGCTCCACGCCACCCCGTTGTCGTCCGGGTGCATGGTGAGCCGGAAGCGGACCGTGTCGCCGTCGCGGTGCAGGATCTCGGCCACCGCGTACTCGGTGAACAGCTCGGTCCACCGGGCCACGTCGTTGGTGACGTCCCAGACCAGCGGCAGCGGCGCCGCGATGTCCACCGCGTTCTCGGTGTGCCCGGGCGGGTCCGCCCGGCGGGCGACCAGGTCGGCGACGCCGGCGATGCTGAGCCCGTCGGCCTGCTCGGGGATCTTCACCCGGTACCGGTCGGCCACCACCGCGGCGAGTTCGAGCAGCGCCAGCGAGTCCATGCCCAACTCCTCCAGGCTGGCCGCCGGCGCGCCGGCGGCGGCGTCCGGGTCCAGGCCGCAGTGCGTCACCAGGATCTCGGTGATCTCACCGGTCAGCGGGCGGTCGGGGGCGAGGGTCATCGGTTCCTCCAGGTGGTCGGGCCGGCGGCGGGCACGGCGGGAGCGGGGGTACGGGCGGCCGGGTCGGCCTCGGCGCGTGGGTCGGGCACGACGTGCGCCGTTCGGCCCCGCGGGCCGGCTCCGTCGGGTGGGCCGGACGGGGCGTGCGGATCCGTCGCGTCCCGCGGGCCGACACCGTCGGGCGGAGTGGTCGGGTCGGGCGGAGCTGTCGTGTCGGGCGGGGCGAGCAGGCGCTCGACCAGCCCGGTGGTGTGCCGGGCGGCCCGGAACGCGCTGTCGCGCAGCACCCGCCGGGCGAACGGGATGGTGGTGCGCACCCCGGGACCGGCCACGTCGAACTCGGCGAGCGCCCGGTCGAGCCGGTCCAGCGCGGCGTCCCGGTCCGGCGCCCAGACCGCCACCTTGGCCAGCAGCGAGTCGTAGTGCGGGCTGACCAGACAGCCGACGTGGCCGTGGGTGTCGACCCGGGTGAACGGGCCGCCGGGCGGCCGGAACCGGTCCAGCCGGCCGGGCGCGGGCGCGAAGTCGCGGTCCGGGTCCTCCACGTTGACCCGGCACTCGATCGCCACCCCGTGCAGCCGCACGTCGGACTGCCGTAGGCGCAGCGGGACGCCGGCGGCCACGTGCAACTGTTCGTGCACCAGGTCGATGCCGGTGACCATCTCGGTGACCGGGTGCTCCACCTGGATCCGGCAGTTGATCTCCAGGAAGTGGGCGCGTTCCGCGTCGTCGACCAGGAACTCGACGGTGCCGACGCCGGTGAAGCCGACCGACAGCGCGCCACGCAGGGCCACCTCGGCGAGCGTGTCCAGGGTGGCCGGTCGCAGCGCCGGCGCGGGCGCCTCCTCGATGAGCTTCTGGTGCCGGCGCTGCACCGAGCAGTCCCGGGTGCCCAGGTGCACGCCGTTGCCCTGGTCGTCGCAGAGCACCTGCACCTCGACGTGCCGGGCGTCGGCGAGGTAGCGCTCGACGTACACCCGGTCGTCGCCGAAGGCGACCTGCGCGGCGGCCCGGGTGCGGGCGTACGCGCGGGGCAGCTCGGCGGCCGAACGCACCACGGTCATCCCGCGCCCACCCCCGCCGGCCGCCGCCTTGACGATCACCGGATAGCCGACCTCGGCGGCGACCTCCTGGGCGTCGGCCACCGTCGGCGACGTCCGTACGCTGCCCGGCGGCAGCGGCAGGCCGGCCCGGCTCATCAACGCGCGGGCCGTGGACTTGTCCGCGAGCGCGGCCATCACCTGCGGCGGCGGGCCGACGAAGACCAGCCCGTTCTGGGCGCAGATCTCGGCGAAGTCGGCGTCCTCGGAGAGGAAGCCGTAGCCGGGGTGCACCGCCTGGGCGCCGGTCTGCCGGGCGGCCTCGACGATCGCCGCGGCGTTCAGATAGCTGCGCCGGCTGGCCGCCGGGCCGATCCGGACCGCCTCGTCGGCGAGCCGCACCGGCAGCGAGTCGGCGTCGGCGCTGGAGTGCACCACCACCGTCCGCACGCCGAGTTCCCGGCAGGCGCGCAGCACCCGCAGCGCGATCTCACCCCGGTTGGCGATCAGCACCTTGTCGAACATCAGGCGTCCGGTCCGGTGACCGGGTCCAGCGCGATCAGCGGCTGGTCGTACTCGACCGGTTTGCCGTCGGTGACAAGCACCTCGACCACCCGGCCGGCCTGGCCGGCGGTCACCTCGTTCATCAACTTCATCGCCTCCACGATGCCGATCACCTGACCCGGCCGGACCAGGTCGCCGACCGCCACGAAGGGCGCGGCACCGGGCTCCGGGGCGCGGTAGAACGTGCCCACCACCGGCGAGCGCACGGTCGGCCGATCCGCGGCGGGCACCGCCTCCGGGTCGGTCCGCGCCACCGGCTCGCCGGACGGCGACGTCTGCGCCCGGGGCGCCGGCACCGGGTCGTGCCACTCCACCTCCAGCGCCGCGTCGCCGCTGCGCAGCCGCACCCGGCGGACCGGGCCGGCCAGGTCGGCGACCAACCGGTGGGCCTGCCGGCGCAGCCCGTCCAGCACCTGTTCGGCTCCGTCGTCCGCCATCACGCCACCTCCGTCCGGCCGCCGGCCGGCGCGGCCCCACCCGGCACGGTCGTCGCCGGCAGGCCGACGGAGCGGGCCGCGCCGAAGCGGCGGAAGCGCTGACGGCGGCGGCGTACCAGGGCGGCCGGGGGCACCGTGAGCAGCGGGGCGAGGGTCGCCGCGACCGCCCGGCCCAGCAGCTCCGCGGCGCCCGCCGGGTCGCCGTGCGCGGCCGGGCGCGGCTCCGGCACCAGCTCGTCGACCACGCCGAGTCGACACAGGTCGGCGCCGGTCAGCCGCAAGGCGCGGGCAGCCTGCGGCGCGGCCGAGCTGTCCGGCCACAGGATCGCGGCGCAGCCCTCGGGGCTGATCACCGAGTACACCGCGTGTTCCAGCATGAGCACCCGGTCGGCCACGGCGAGGGCCAGCGCGCCGCCGCTGCCCCCCTCACCGGTGACCACCGCGACCACCGGTGTGGGCAGCACGCTCATCGCGAGGATGTTCTCCGCGATCGCGGCGGCCTGACCCTGCTGCTCGGCGGCCACTCCGGGGTCGGCCCCCGGAGTGTCCACGAGCGTCACCACCGGCAGCCGGAGCCGGGCCGCGAGCCGCATCAGGCGCAACGCCTTGCGGTGCCCGGCCGGTGAGGCCATTCCGAAGTTGCGGGCCACCAACTCGGCGGTGGTGTGCCCCTTCTGGTGGCCGATCACCATCACCGGCCGCCCGTCGAGGCGGGCCACGCCGCCGACGATCGCGGGGCAGTCCGCGCCGAGCCGGTCGCCGTGCAGCTCGACGAAGCCGTCGAACGCGGTCTCCAGATAGTCGAGAGTGGTCGGCCGGCCGGGGTGCCGGGCGGTGCGTACCGTCTCCCAGGGGTCGCGGGCCGCGCGCGCGAGGACGGGTGGCGCGGCGGGCGGGCGCGGCGCCGGCCGGGTCACCGGCGGACGGCGACCGGCCTCGGCGGCGGCGAGCAGCGCGCCCAGCCGCCCCCGCAACGCGTGTCGGGGCACCACCATGTCGACCTGCCCGTGCCGCAGCAGGAACTCCGCGGTCTGGAAGCCGTCCGGCAGCGCCGCGCCGGTGACCTGCCGGATCACCCGGGGGCCGGCGAAGCCCAGCCGGGCGCCACTCTCGGCGAGCACCACGTCGGTGTTGGTGGCGAACGACGCGGCCACCCCGCCGTAGGTCGGATCGGTGACCACACTGATCGTGAGCAGGCCCGCCTCGCGCAGCCCGGCGAGGGCCTGGCTGACGGTGGCCATCTGCATCAGCGACAGCGCGCCCTCCTGCATCCGCGCCCCGCCCGACGCGGTGACCAGCACCAGCGGGGTGCCGTCGGCGAGCGCCCGCTCGGCGGTGCGGGTGATCAGCTCCCCGACCGCGCAGCCCAGACTGCCGCCCAGGAAACGGAAGTCCATCACCGCCAGCGCGACCGGATACCCGCCCAGCCGGGCGGTGCCGCAGAGGACCGCCTCGTCCAGGCCGGTGCCGGCGCGGGCCGCGCCGAGCCGGTGCGGATAGGGCAACGCGTCGACGAAGTCGATCGGGTCGACCCGGACCGCCCGCTCCGGCAACGGGGTGAACGAGTCCGGGTCGACCAGTTGCGCCACCCGCTCCGGCGCGTCCAGCCGGGCGTGCGAGCCGCACTCCGGGCAGACGTCCAGGTTGCGGCGCAGCCGCTTGCGGTAGAGCAGCGAGGCGCAGCCGTCGCACCGCGACCAGAGCTGCTCGTCGCGGGGCGCGGTGGTGGTCACGGCCGCCGCCCGGCGTCGTACCGGTAGAAGCAGTGGGCCATCGCGTCGCGCGGTGAGCGCCAGGTCGGCAGGTACGGCGAGACATACGGCCGCAGCCGCTCGCTGATCCGCACGAACTCGGGATGTCCCCGGGCGTCCTCGACCGCGCCCTCGGTGGGCGTCTCGGTCTCCAGCAGGTGCACGTAGAGGTCGTGCAGCCGGTAGAGGGACCGGTGCCGCACGCCGACCAGGCCGGGCAGCTCGGTCGCGTCCGACTCGGCGAAGATCTCGGCGACCCGGTCCTCGGCGGTGGGCACCACCTTGGCGACGATGAGCGAACGGTCCATTCCGCGGCCTCCCCTGGTACGTCCCGGTGCGCGGCGGACCGGTCACGCCGCACGGATGGCTCAGGGTGCCGCCGACGGCGTCAACCCGCCGTCAACAGGCCACCACCGGGCCGCCGGGATGGTGACGCTGCGTTGACGCAAACTGTGCGTGAGCTATGCGAAGGTCCACTTCCACTTTCCGGTTGACGACACTTATTCGCAGATCAAAGGCGACTTACGAATCCGCTACGGAGCGTCAACGGCAGAGTGGGACGTTGACTGAGAGTAACAGACGTTGATATTCTGCGTGGCGATCGACCCGGCCACGGCGCGCGTCCGACCACCGTGGCGGTGACGTTCCGACACCGGAGTCGCGGGCGAGAAGATCCGGGCAGACAGGACAGTCGGGACCCAGATTCCCGGCGGTGGGGGGTGCGCCGTGTCCGGTGGATCGAGGATGCCGACGGCGGGAGACCACGCCCCCCGGGTGGCGCTGCGCCTGCTCGGCGGGTTCCAGCTGCTGCACGACGAGGTGCCGGTGGTGGTGCCCCGCGGCCTGCAACGCGTCATCGCGCTGATCGGGCTGCGCCCCGGGGCCACCCGCAGTCACCTCGCCGGTCTCCTCTGGCCCGAGAACCCCGAGGAACGGGCGCTCTCCTCGCTGCGGACCGCGCTCTGGCGGCTGCGCCAGGATCCGTGCTGCCCGCTGCGCACCGACGGCGACACCGTCCGCCTCGACCACACCGTCCGTCTGGACACCGACGAGTTGGTCGAGGCCGCCACCCGGGTCCGCGAGGGCGCGATCCCCCGCGGCGTCACCGGCGCCGGTCGGCACGACCTCCTCCCCGGCTGGTACGACGACTGGGTGCTGCTGGAGCGGGAACGGCTGCGCCAGTTGCGCCTGCACATGCTCGAGGAACTGGCCGGCAACCACCTCGTCGCCGGGCGCCACGGCGAGGCGCTGGAGGCGGCGCTGGAGGCGATGGCGGCCGAGCCGCTGCGGGAGACTCCGCACCGCCTGGTCGTTCGCATCCACCTCGCCGAGGGCAACGCGTTCGAGGCGGTGCACTCGTTCTACGTCTACCGGGACCTGCTCCTGCGCGAGCTGCGCCTGGAACCGTCCCCGGCCATGACCGCGCTGCTCGACGACACCCTCGCCCCGATCCGGCGGGCCAGTCGCCCGGAGCCGCGACCGCCTCGCGCCGGCCCGACCACCACCGCGGACGCCCCGCGCCGCCCGGCACCGCACCCGCGCGGCGCGACCACGCCACCCCCATCAATGCCCCGGGGTACGCCGTGACGGCGAGGTGACACCCGCACCACCACGGTAGGAGGCACGACGACCGCCGCCGCCCGGCCGGGGGCGACGCGGCGGCAGCGCGGCGGGAGGAGTCTGCGATGAGTCGACTGTTGGTGGTCAGCCGGATCGTGCCCGGCTCGCAGGGCCGGGTGGCGCAGATCTTCGCCGAGTCCGACGCGACCGAGCTGCCCCGGCTCACCGGCGTCCGGCACCGGTCGCTCTACTACCTGCACGACCTGTGCGTCCATCTGATGGAGACCGTCGACGTGGCTCCGGACGTGGCCGCCGAACTGCGCGACCACCCGCTCTACGAACACGTCAACGAGCGGCTGTCCGCGCACACCGCGCCGTACCTGCCGACCTGGCACTCGCCCCGCGACGCCGTGGCCGGCTGCTTCTACAGCTGGGACTCCGCCGACACCCACACGCCCGACCGGATCCGCTGACCGGGACGGGCCACCGACGGGGACGCCCCGGGACCGCGCACGGCACCAGGTCCCGGGGCGTCCTCCCGTACCCAGGGTCATCCGCCGACCACCGGGCGGCGCGGCCGGTCCCACGCCGGCGTCCCACCGCCCGACCTGCCTGTCGTCCCGCGCGCACGTGTGCGAAGCTGCCCCGAGCTTTCTCGTGACCATCGTGCACGTACATAGAAGGAGGTTGGCCATGCCGTCGAGCTTCGGGCAGTGGCTGCTCGTGATCCTGGCCCTGCTCATCGGAGTCGGTGTCGGCTGGGCGGTGTTCGGCCGCCGGACCGGCGCCGGCGCGTCGACGCCCACGGTGGAGGGTGCCACCGCCCCGACCACCGAGATGACCGCCACCGTCGACGACATCCGCCCGGCGGCGGTGGTCGACGAGACGCCGGCGCCCGCCGCGGTGACCGACCGACCGGCCGCGGCCGACGTGGACACCACCCCCGGGCCCGACCCCGACACCGAGCCGGCCGTCGTCACCGCCGAACCGGAACCGGCCCGCACCACGGCGGAGCCCCTCACCACCACCTCGGAGCCGGCCGTCACCACGCTCCCGCCGGCCAGCGGCACGACCGAGGCGAGCGCCGACACCGACGAGCCGGAGCCGGCCGTCGCCACGGCGGAGCCCGTCGCCACCGACGTGCCGCACCCGACGGAGACGGTCGACGCCGGGGAGCCGACCCGGGCCGAGCCGACTCCGGAGCCGGTGACCGAGCCGGTGACCGAGCCGGTGACCGAGCCGGAGCCCGTGCCCGCCGCTTCCGCGCCGGCCCCGGCCGACCCGACGCCGGCCCCGGTCGGTGCGGTGGCGGAGCCGGCCGAGAAGGCCGTCACCGAGCCGGTGGCCGCACCCGTCGTCCCGGCGCCCCGGACCTCGGGCGAGAACGACGCGCCGGCCGCGGCGGACACCGACGCCCCGGACGACTTCCGCCGCATCCAGGGCATCGGGCCGAAGCTGGCCGCCGCGCTCCAGGAGGCCGGCATCCGCACCTACCGGCACCTGGCCGACCTGGACGAGGCCACGTTGCGGGAGACCGTGAAGGCCGCCGGCCTGCGCGCCGCGCCCGGCCTGGCCACCTGGCCGCAGCAGGCCAAGGTGCTGGCCGGCGCCCGCGGCGAGGCCGAGCAGGTGCTCCCGGCGAGCGCCGAGTAGCCGTACCCGGCTCCGGGCCGGTGACGACCGACGGTCGTCACCGGCCCGCCGTGTCTCGGCCCCGACTCCGCCCGGCGGATCAGCTCGCCGATCCGGCGGCGCCGGCCGGAATGCCGGAAAGCCGACGGGCGCGCACTGGCGTCGCTACGGTCGGTGCAGGGGCGGGACGGCCCCACCGCACGGTCCCGCCACCGCAGGGAGCAGCTCGTGCCCACCGCGACACCGGAGCCGGTCGAGCCGCGGCCTCCGGTCCGCGATCCCGAGGCGCCGCGCCGGGTCACGCTGCTGGAACTCTTCTTCGACCTGGTGTACGTGGTGGCGCTCGCCCTGATCTCGCGCTACCTGATCGGCGGGGTCGGATGGGAACGGGCCGCCGAGTCGCTGATCATGTTGATGGCCATCTGGTGGACGTGGGCGATCACCACGCTGGTCACCGACCTCTACGATCCGCAGCGCGCCGAGATCAAACTGCTGGTGGTGGCGGTGATGTTCGGCGCGCTGCTGATGACCACCGCCATCCCGGAGGCGTTCGGCGCCCGTGGGCTGGTCTTCGCCGGCACGTACGTGGCGATCCATCTCGGACGCGGGCTGTTCCTCATGCCCACGGTCCGGCGCCACCCGCAGACCCGCCGCCGGGCCATCCGGATCTTCGTCTGGTTCGCGGTGTCGGCGGTGCCCTGGCTGGTCGGGGCGGTCGCCGCGCACGACACCGCCCGGACGTGGTTCTGGGCCGGCGCGCTGGCCATCGACTACCTGGGGTTCCGGCTCGCCTACCCGGTGCCCGGCCTGGGCTCCGTGCCGGACGCCCACCGCAAGGTGACCGCCGAGCACCTCTCCGAGCGCTACCAGCAGTTCTTCATCATCGCGCTCGGCGACGCGGTGCTGGTCTCCGGCACCGTGTTCAGCCTGCACCACTCCGAGGTGGAGAACATCGCCGCGTTCACCACCGCCTTCGCCACCACCCTGCTGCTCTGGCGCGTCTACGTGCACAAGTCCGGTGAGCTGCTGCCGCACGCCATCGCGCGGTCGAGCCAGCCGAGCAAGTTCCTGAACACCGCGCCGTACACCCACCTGCTGATGGTGGCCGGGGTGGTGACCACCGCGGCCGGCTTCGACCTGGTGTTGCTGGAGCCGACCGGGCACACCCCGCCGGCCTGGCTGGCGGTCATCCTCGGCGGGCCGGCGCTGTTCCTGACCGGCCGGGCCGCCTTCGAGTACGAGGTGTTCAGCCGCGTGTCGTCGTCCCGCCCCGGCGGCGTGCTGGCGCTGCTCTGCGTCGCGCCGGCGCTGCTCTTCCTCGCCCCGGTGTACGCCTCGCTCGGGGCCATGCTGGTGCTGGCCGGGGTGGCCGGCGCGGATCACCTGCGCAGTCGGGGTCGCCCACCCGAGCAACCGATGCCGCCACACTGAACCGACCACCGGTAATCGGAATCGGCCGCGTGTCGCGGCGGCGTGCCGTTTGGCGGATCACCCGCACGGGGTACATGGCCTCCACCTCGAATCCACCACAACCCCAGTGGAGGCAACTGATGCGCGGCACCTCGATATTCGGCGTCCTGGTCGTCATCTGGCTCATCATCGGCGCCATCGCGGCCGGGCAGCGCGGCTACTACGGCAACGACGAGACCAACTGCGCGGAGGCGGGCACGATCCTGGTCACCATCGTGGCCGGCCCGCTGAACTACATCGGCGCCAACCCGAAGATCGACTGCAAGCTGCCGGAGCCGTCCAAGTAGGCCGCCGCACCCCGCACTTCCCCCGGCCCGCGCCCGCCCCGCGAGCGCGGGCCGTTCCGTGCTCCACGTTCACCTCGCCACTCCCGCTCCGCCGTCCTAGGAGGCTGGGTTATCGGCGCCGGCGTGAGAAGGGGCCCCTTCTCTACCGGAGGCGTTAACAGGGGGACCCTCCTTACCCCCTCACCCGCCGACGTGGATGCCCGGCCGGCGGATGGGGTCGGGCTCGGACTTGCGGATGATCTCGCGGACCACCGGCGGGGTGTCCCCGCGCCCGAGGATCAGATAGCGCAGCAGATGCGCGATCGGGTTCCCCTCCGACCACTCGAAGTGGCAGTGCGGCCGGACCCCGGTGGCGTCACGCAGCGCGAGCAGGATCGCTGCGATCGCGTTCGGCGCGGCCGGGCTGCGGGCCCGCAGGATCCGGTAGTCGCCCACCTCCACCCCGTGCACCCGCAACACGTCGCTGAACTGCGACGGATCGCTGATGTCGATCTCCAAGAAGATCACGTCGGCGGCGCCGGGCACCGGGTTCATCGACCGCTGGGCCCGCTCCTTGACCCGGTACTCCTTGACCGACCCGCTCTGCCGCTTGTTGGCGATCAGGTGCAGCCGCCCGTCCCGGGCGGCCGACTCGTCGACGAAGCGGCGGGCCGGCCCGTCGAACTCGATCCGTTCGGCGCGCAGCTCGGTGGTCCGGGTGACCCGGGAGATCAGCGAGACCGCGACGATCCCGGCGATGAAGAACCCGGAGATGGTGATGCCGTCGGGCTTCTCCACCACGTTCTCCGCGAGCGCGTACAGCAGCACGGCGGTGAGCAGCGCGAACCCGGCGGCGGCCACCCGGTGCCGGGCGCGCAGCGCCGAGATGGTCACCGCGATCGCGCCGGAGACCATCATCGCCAGGATCCCGGTGGCGTACGCGCCGGCCTGGGCGTTGACGTCGGCGCGGAACGCGACGGTGATGGCGATGCTGATCGCGGTGTAGACCAGCACCACCGGCCGGACGGCCCGCCCCCACTCCGGCGCCATCCCGTACGACGGAAGGTAGCGCGGCACGATGTTGATCAGCCCGGCCATCGCCGAGGCGCCGGCGAACCAGAGGATGAGCACGCTGCTGATGTCGTAGACGGTGCCGAAGGCCTCGCCGAGGCGCTCGTGCGCCAGGTACGCCAACGCCCGGCCGTTGGCCGGGCCGCCGGGGGCGAACGCGTCCGGCGGGATCAGCACGATGGTGACGAACGTGGTCGCGACCAGGTAGACCGACATGATCAGCGCGGCGGTGGTGAGCAGCCGCCGGGTGCTGCGGATCCGGGCGGCCAGCCGCCGTTCCGGGTCCTCGCCGTCGCCCCGGACCAGCGGCATCATGCTCACCCCGGTCTCGAAGCCGGACAGGCCCAGCACCAGCAGCGGGAAGGCCAGCACGCTGGTGGCCAGCACGTCGCCGGCGCCGCCGACCCGGGTCAGCCGGCCGGTCCAGTCGCCCAGCACCCCCGGGTCGGCGGCGACGTCGGCCAGGCCGGCGACCACCACCACCGCGTTCAACGCGAGGAAGACCGCCACCAGCGGGATGGCGACCTGCACGGCCTCGCTGAAGCCGAGCAGGAACACGCCGCCGAGGACCAGCAGCAGCACCACGGTGACCGCCACCGCGGCGGTGGCGTCGTGCGGGAACGACCGGGGCAGGATCGGGTTCTCCAGCAGGTGCACGCTGGCGTCGGCGGCGGAGAGCGTGATCGTGATGATCCACGAGGTGGCCACGAAGCCGAGCAGCACCAGCACGAAGACCTTGCCCCGCCAGAACGGCAGCAACCGCTCCAGCATCGCCACCGAGCCCTGCCCGTGCGGGCTCTCCCGGGCCACCCGCCGGTACATGGGCAGCATCCCGAGCAGGGTCAGCGCCACGATGAGCAGGGTGGCCAGCGGGCTGAGCGCGCCGGCCGCGACGGCGGAGATGCCCGGCAGGTAGGACAGGGTGGAGAAGTAGTCGACGCCGGTCAGGCACATCACCTGCCACCACGGGTGCGACCGCGTCTGGTGTTCCCGCACCTCCGGGCCGACCGGTTCGACCCGGTGCTGGAACAGCCAGCGGTGCAGCCGGTCGGCGGGCACCGCCGGGCGGGCCGGGGTCTCCACCCGCTCCGGCAGCGCGCACGGGGCCCGGCCGGCCCCGTCGCCGGGCTCGGCGTGGCGACCGGCCCGGGCCGCGGCGGCGGCGTGCGCCTCGCGGCGCCGGTCCCGCGTACGCCGGGGCTGCTCCCCGTCCCGTGCCTGCGCCATGCCCCGACGGTAGGCGGTACCCGGGTCGCGACCCGGCGGAATGCCGATCGAACCAGCGACGAGGGGGACGGCGTCCCCGTGTCCCGCGCCGGGACGGCGGGACACGGGGACCCCCCGTCCCGGCTACTGCAGGAACGCCCCCAGGGGCGACAGCAGCAGCCGGCCGAGCAGCGCGGCGTTGTCGTCCAGCCGCGTCCGCTCACACTCGCGGGCGTCCGGGTCGTGGCGGCAACGCCAGATCTTCTGCGCGTTGCGCCACGCCACGTTACGGGTGTATTCCACCAGTTCGCCCTGGTACCAGTCGTCGATGTCGCCGTTCACCATGTCGATCATGAGCTGCCAGTGGTCCAGGTAGCCCCGCCGCAGTTCCGGGATCCGCTCGGCGAAGATCTTGTTGATCTCCAGGTAGTCGCGGTGCTGGTCGCTGCCGTCGACCGGCTCCGACTCCAGGCTCTCCAGCGTGGTCACCAACGCGAACGGCAGGTCGTAGTTGATGTGCGCGTTGACGCCCGCGGCGGCCGACGGCAGCGGTCGGGCGTCCGGGCCACGCATCCGCTTGAACAGGCACGACCAGGCCCGCGGCGTGCTCGGGCTGGAGTCGGTCCAGAACCGCAGCGCCTCGAAGTAGCGCGCGGCGAAGTCCACGTCCAGCCGGGCCAGGAACGCCGGGTCGACGAACCGGTCCTCGTAGAGACCGTCCAGCACGGTGCTGGTGATGACCAGGTAGAGCTTGTTGAAGTCGGCGAGCGGGCAGCTCGCCTCCAGCGGCGGGAGCCGGACCAGCAGGTCCTGCAGCTTCGTCAGATGGTCGACGACCGCCGGCACGTCGGCGGGGTGGTCGGCGAGCAACCCGACGATGTCCTGGTGCACGGGACCCCAGACCGGTTCGGTCATCTCTCCTCCACGATGGTCGGCGTCCCCCACGACGCCACCCGATGCCGCCCGACAGCCTGTCAGCCGCCGTGGGCGGGCCGGATCAGTAGAACGACGTATAACCGACGTACGTCTATTCCGGCCGGTTGCGCAGGAAGATCGCGCTGGCCTGCACCCGCGTGCGGACCTGGAGCTTGTCGAAGATGTGCGACACGTGCACGCCGATGGTCCGCTCGCTGATGAACAGCCGCTGGCCGATCTCCTTGTTCGTCAGCCCCTCGGCGACCGCGGCGAGCACCTCACGCTCCCGCGCGGTCAGCACCGCCAGCTCGTCCACCGCCGGGGCCGCGGGCGCCGTCGCCCGCGGTCGGGGCACCGGCGCGGCCGACGGCGCGTCCTCCAGGGTGACCCGGGCCCGACCGGCCAGGGTACGGATCTCCGCGCTGAGCGGCACCGCGCCGAGCGACTGCGCCATCGCGTGCGCGTGGCGCAGCAGCTTGCCGGCGGTGGCCACCCGACTGCGCCGGGCCAGCAGCGCCTCGGCCTGCCGCAACCGCGAGTACGCCGCCGGATAGGGGTGGTTGCGCCGGTCCCACTCGGTGGCCGAACGGGCCCACAGCTCGGGGTCGCCCCGACCGTCGTCGAGCCGGCTCAGCTCGGCGTCGCAGAGCGCCAGGAAGCCGTCGGCCACGTAGCGCACCGGGGCGCCGGCCTGACCGCTCTTGCGGATCACCCGGTCGATCGCCTCGCGCAGCCGGCGCACCGCGGTCGGGTCCACCTCGACCGTGCGGCTGGCCGCCGCCTCGGCCTCGGCGCGCAGCCCGTGCCAGGCCAGCGTGGCCAGCACGATCACGTCGTCCGAGCGGCTCTCGGTCAGGCCCCGCTGGACGGCCTGTCGGGCCAGGTCGTGCCGGCCCTGCCACATGAACAGACCGGCGCGCAGGATCAGCATCGGCAGCACGTGCCGGGCGCCGCCGCCGGCCAGCACCGTGGCGACCGCCTCCAGGTCGCGGTCGGAGGCCTCGACGTCGCCGTACCCGACGGAGAGCCGGCAGCGGGCCAGCAGCAGCTCGACCGCGTCCGCGCCGGACGGCCGGTGCCGCAGCGCGGCGGCGACGACCTTCTCCGCCTCGGCCCACTGCCCCACCCGGAACAACCCGTTCGTCGCGACCGCCAGCAGCCGGGTCTCCCAGGTGCGGCCGAGGCCCAGCTCGGCGACCCGCTCGGCGCCCCGGCGGGCCACCACCACCCCCTCCTCGAGGATGTTCAGCGGCCCGGTGAGCAACTCGGCGAGGTGCAGGTAGGCGCAGGCCACGTCCTCCGGCCGGCCGGAACGTTCGGCGGTCTCCAACGCCCGGCGCATCACCGCCAGCCCGGCGGTCGGATCCTCCAGGAACGCCTCGCTGAAGCCGAGCGCGGCGCTGGCCAGCACCACCTCCGAGGTGGAGCCGGGGACCTCGGCGGCCAGGTCGAGGGCCTCCCGGGCCTGCTCGCCGGCCTCGGCGTAGCGGCCCAGGTGCAGCAGCAGCTCGGCCAGCCGGGCGGCGGCGGTGCACCGCTCGCGCGGCGTGCAGTCGGCCGAGGCCAGCACCCGCCGGTATTCCTCCTCGGCCGGGGCGGAGCGGCCGGCGGCGGCCAGGTAGCGGGCCCGCCGGATGTGCAACGCGCAGGCCGGCGGGCCGGCCGGGTCGGCGGACAGCTCCTCCAGCAGGGTCAACGCGCGGGCGTGCTCTCCACTGTGGTGCGCGGCCTCGGCGGCGTGGCTGAGCAGTTCGACCCGGTCCACCTCGACCGGCTCGGGCGGCCGGCTGCCGTCCAGCGGCACCGGGGTCGGGGTGGCCGCCAGGGTCAGCGCGGCGGACCAGTGGCGGTGCGCCTCGGCGTACCCGTGCAGCCGTTCCGCCTCGCGGGCGGCGGTCATCGTCGCCGGCAGCGCGCGGGCCGGCTCACCGGCCTGCCGCCAGTGGTGGGCCAGCCGGGCCTGGTGCAGCTCGGCCGGGGCGGCGGTGAGCGCCTCGGCGTAGCGGCGGTGCAGCGCGGCCCGCTCGGCGGGCAGCAGCTCGTGGGCCAGGATCTCGGCGACCAGCCGGTGCCGCAGCCGGTAGCCGTCGTCGGCGCCGACCAGCAGACGGTGCGCCACCGCCTCGCGCACCGCGTCGAGCAGCTCGTCCTCCGGCAGGCGGACCACCTGGGCCAGCAGCCAGTGCTCGACCGGCTCGACGCCGGCGGCGACCGCCTGCACCACGGCGTCCGCGGGCTGCGGCAACGCGTCCACCCGATCCAGGAAGACCTCGCGCAGCGTGTCGGAGAGGCCGTCGCGGCCGTCGCGCCGGTCCCGGGCCAGCTCCTCCACCACAAACGGGTTGCCGCCGCTGCGCTGCCACATCTGGTCGGCGGCCTCCGGCGGCAACGGCGCGCCGACGACGGCGGCGGCCAACTCGTCGGTGCCGGCCCGGTCCAGCGGGAGCAGGTCCACCACCCGCACCGACCGCAGGCGGCGCAGCTCGGTGAGCACCCGGCGCAGCGGGTGCGCGCCGCGCAGCGACTCCGCGCGGATCGCGGCGAGCACGGACAACTGCAGGTCACCCAGGCCGGCGAGCAGATAGAGCAGGAGCTGGCGGGTGCTCCGGTCGACCCACTGCAGGTCGTCGAGGACGAGCACGAGCGGCCGGCCGCCGGCGACCAGGTGCAGCCCCTGGGCGACCCGCTCCAGCAGCGCGCCCGCGCCGTCCGGCCCCGGGGTCTCCTCGTCGAAGACCTGCAGCAGGCCGCGGACCGCCGAGGTGGTGCGCGCCTCGGCCAGGTCGGCGTCGAGGCGGCGCAGCGCCTGGCGCACCGGATGCAGCGGCGAGGCGTCGCCGATGTCGAGGCAGGAGCCGGTGAGGACCAGGGCGCCGGCCTGCCGCAGTCGCTCGCCCACCTCGCCGAGCAGTCGGGTCTTGCCCACCCCGCTCTCGCCGGTGAGGAACACCGCCGCGGTCTGCCCGGGGGCGACGTCGTCGAGCAGCGCCGACCGCAGTGTCGCCACGGTCCCGGTGCGGCCGACGAGCGGTGCGGTGTCCGGATCGCTGGCCATGGACGCAGCCTAGTCACAGGTCCCCGCACCGTTCTACGGCCTCAGGGCCCCACTCGTACTCCTCGCGTCGACAAACCGACTAACGGTTGCGCGTGCCCGACATACGTCGTCCTACCGATCCCCCGACGACCCGGTGGTGAAAGTGTCCGGAGGTCGTCGGGCACCGGACCAGGGAAAGGGTGGGTGCGATGGTGATCACCACGCCCGTGGGGAGTCGGGAAGCCGTCAGCGCGGCGCGCTGGCCACTGCCGGAGGAGCGCCGCACCGTCACCGTCCTCTTCGTCGACATCGTCGGGTCGACCGCCCTGGTGGAGCGGCTCGACCCGGAGGACGTGCGGACGCTGCAACGGGTCTACTTCGGCACCGTGGCCGGTGTGCTGCGCCGCTGGCGGGGCGTGGTGGAGAAGTACGTCGGCGACGCGGTGATGGCGTTGTTCGGCGCGCCCGACTGCGACGGCTTCGACGCGTACCGGGCGGTGCGGGCCGGGCTGGAGATCCAGGCGGCCCTGGACCGGCGGTCGCCGGGCGACGCCCGGCTGCGGGTACGGGTCGGGGTGGCGACCGGCGAGGTGCTCGTCGACCTGACCGGGGCCCGCGACGGCGGGCACGGCGCGGCCAGCGGCGCGGTGATCACCACCGCGGCCCGGCTCCAGGAGTACGCGCCGCCCGGCGCCGTGGTGGTCTGCCCGACCACCCGGCGGGCGATCGCCGGCCTGGTGGACCAGCGTCCACACGCCACCGCGACGCTCGCCGGCAAGGCGGCCCCGCTGGACGTGTGGCGGGTCACGGGGCTGTCGCGGCACCGGCCGGCCCGGCACCGCGGCCCGCTGGTCGGCCGTCGCCGCGAGCTGGCGGGCGCGGCCGACGCGGTGACCCGGGCGCTGCGGGAGCACCGTCCACGGTGGATCTCGCTGACCGGGCCGCCCGGCAGCGGTCGCAGCCGGCTGCTGCACGAGCTGACCCGGGCCGTGGCGCGGGTGGACGGCACCGCGGTGCGCTGGTGCGTGACGCACTGCCCGCCGTACCCGGACGGGGATCTCGCGCCGCTGGCCGACCTGGTCCGCGCGCTGCTCACGCAGGACGCGACCGGCGTCCGTCCCCGGCTCCCCCACGTCGGGAGGTCGACGACCAGTCCCGCGCTGGCCGCGTTCCTCGCCACGCCGCGTGACGCCGCGGCGGGCGCCCGGGCCGCGACGGCCTGCCGCGAACTCCTGCTCGACCGCGCTGCCGGAGGCCCGGTGGTGGTGGCCGTGGACGACCTGGACCGCGCCGCGCCGGCGCTGCACCGCTTCCTGCGCCAGTTGCACGCCACGGCCGGCGACCGGGGGCTGGCGCTGGCGGTGGTCACCACGCACGGCGCCGGGCGCGCCGACCCGTGGTCCGGCCCGGTCGGCCGGCGACACCGGGTGTGGTTGCCGCCGCTGGGCGTCCGCGAGACCGGTCGCCTGCTGCGACACCTGCTCGACCGGGCCAACCGTCCCGCCGCCCTGGCCGCGCGGCTGCTGCCGCTGGTCGGCGGCAACCCGGGCGTGGCCGCCGCCTACGCCACGGCCGACCCGGCCGACGAGCCGGCCGGGGTGCCCGCCGCGGTGCGCCGGCTGGTGGACGCCCGGCTGGACGCGCTGGACGGCCGGCAACGCGCGGTGCTGATGGCCGGTGCGGCGCTGGGCGGCCCGATCGTCGCCGCCACCGTCGAACGGATGCTCGGGTGGCCGGCCGGGCACGCCGGGCCGGTGCTGCACACCCTGGCCGCGACCGGTCTGCTCGGCCGCACCGACGCCGCCCCGGTCGCGCTCGCCGGCGGGGCCGGCTGGACGATCGTCGAGCCGGTGGTGACCCGGGTGGCCGCCCACCGGCTGCCGCGGGCGGCGCGGGCGGACTTCGCCCGCCGGCTGGTCGGCGGCGACCCCGTCCAGGCCCACCGCACCGACCGACCGCTCCCGCTCGCCGGCGCCCGGCCCGGGCGCAACGCCGGACCCGGTGTGAACGGTCGGCCGGCTGCCGCCGTCCGGTCGCGCGCCAACTCCGGGCCCGCAGCCGGCGGGACGCGGAGTACCGCCGGCGGAACGGGCGCCGGTCTCGTGACCGCCGACGTCGTGGGGGGTGCCGGCGCCACGCTCGACGCCGGCATCGCGACGGTCGCCGGCCTCGATCCCGGCGCCGGCATCGTGGGGGGTGCCGGCGCCGGGCGAGGGGCCGCCGACGCGCCGGCCACCGGGCCGGGTCCGGTCGCGGCCCGACCACCGGCGGGGTGGTCGGGCGATGCTCCCGCCGTGCGCCTCGCGGCGGGCACCGGGGTCGGCGTCCCGGATCGGGACGCCGACGAGCGGGCGAGCTGCCCGCTCGCGGTGGGACGGTCGCGCCGGTCGGGTGGAGGGGCCCGACCGGCGACCGTCCCGCCGTCCCGTCCGGTCGGGGCCGGCGCGGCTCTGGGCCTACCGGAGTACGCCGGGTCCGGCGCGGGCAGGGCCGGGCCACCGTCGAGGGCCGCCCCGGTCGACACGCCGACCGCCGCCGGTCCGGCCGCGGCGGCGCACCCGCTCGAGCGGGCCGCCCGCCTGTCCGAACCGGTTGGCCGACGCGTCTCGTCGGGTGCCCCGCTGGGGCTGGTGGCCTGACCGGTCCGGGTCGGAGCGGGCACGGGGCCACTCCGACCCGGACCTGGGCGCCGCCCGGTGTCGAGCGGCCCCCGGCGCTGCGAAGCGTGTCACGAAGGGTCCCCGCCTCGCAGCATGCGACTGCGGCCCCGGAACTCGGCCACCACCTCGTCGCCGCGCCGCACGGTGACGTCGTAGATCCCGCTGCGCCCGTGCCGGACCCGTTCGGTGGCGGACGCCTCCAGCAGGTCGCCCTCGCGCACCGGGCGCAGGAAGCTGATCTCGCCGCCGGCGGCCACGGTGACCGGCCCGTGGCTGTTGCAGGCCAGGGCGAACGCGGTGTCGGCGAGCAGGAACACGAAGCCGCCGTGGCCGATCGAGTGCCCGTTGAGCATCGCCGCGGTGACCCGCATCCGGGCCACCGCCGCGCCGTCGCCGGCCGAGACCAGCTCGATGCCGAGCCCCTTCGACGCCACGTCGGCGTCGAACATGTCGTGGGCCGCGGTGCGACCGCCGCCGTCCCCGGCCATCTCAGCGCTCCCGCCGCTGGTCGACGATGCGGCGCATCTTGCCCATCGAGCGCTCCACCCCGTCCGGCTCGATCACCCGGACCGCCACGGAGACCCCGATGGTGTTCTTGACCTGCTCGACCAGGGCCGCCCCGGCCCGCTCGGCCTCGTCCAGCGCGGCGCCGGGGCGCCGTTCCACGTGCACGGTGAGGGTGTCCAGCCGCCCCCGCCGGCCCAGCACGCACTGGAAGTGCGGCGACAGGGCCGGGGTACGCAGGATCAGCTCCTCGATCTGGGTCGGGAAGACGTTCACCCCGCGCAGGATCATCATGTCGTCGGTGCGCCCGGCGATCTTCTCGATCCGCCGCATCGGGCGGGCCGTGCCGGGCAGCAGCCGGGTCAGGTCACGGGTGCGGTAGCGGACCACCGGCATGGCCTCCTTGGTCAGCGAGGTCAGCACCAGCTCACCCCGTTCACCGTCGGGCAGCACCGCGCCGGTGACCGGGTCGATGATCTCCGGATAGAAGTGGTCCTCCCACAGGTGCAGGCCGTCCTTGGTCTCCACGCACTCGACCGCCACCCCGGGCCCCATCACCTCGGAGAGCCCGTAGATGTCGAGCGCGTGCATGTCGAGCCGCTGCTCCAGCTCGCGGCGCATGTCCTCGGTCCACGGCTCGGCACCGAACACGCCGACGCGCAGCGAGGTGGCGCGCGGGTCGACGCCCTGGCGCTCCATCTCGTCCACGATGGCGAGCATGTAGCTGGGCGTGACCATGATGACCTCGGGTTCGAGGTCGCGGATCAGCATGACCTGACGCTGTGTCATGCCGCCGGACACCGGGATCACCGTGCAGCCCAGCTCCTCGGCGCCGTAGTGCGCGCCGAGGCCGCCGGTGAACAGCCCGTAGCCGTACGCGACGTGCACCCGGTCGCCGCGGCGACCGCCGGCGGCCCGGATCGAGCGGGCCATCAACGTGGCCCAGGTGTCCAGGTCGGCCCGGGTGTAGCCGACCACCGTGGGGCGCCCGGTGGTGCCGGAGGAGGCGTGCAGCCGGGCGATCCGCTCCCGGGGTACGGCGAACATGCCGAACGGGTAGTTCTCCCGCAGCTCGGCCTTGGCGGTGAACGGGAAGCGGGCCAGGTCGGCCAGGTCGCGGACGTCGCCGGGGTGCGCGCCGGCGTCGTCGAACGCGCGGCGATAGTGCGGCACGTGGTCGTACGCGTGCCGCAGCGACCGGCGCAGCCGGTCCAGTTGGAGGGCCCGCAGCTCGTCGACGCCGATCCGCTCGACGGGATCCAGCTCGTCCGGACGAGGGGTGCGGTCCTGCACGGTGGCCTCCTGCGCGACGGGCCCGACGCCGCCGCGCCGGGCGGGATGCCGATCACCGTACGCCCGTACGGCCCGTCCTGCCAGGTCAGCGCCGCCGCCTGCGGAGGTCAGCGAACGGCCGCAGGCGGCGGCACGCCGACGAGCGGAGCCAGCGGTTCGGCGAGCACCTGACCGTGGTTCCCGCTCCCTGGCGGGGCGCGTGGGGCCGGCGGGGCGCGGGGTGGACGGGGTCGGGTTATGCTCGGGGTGAGCGGCGGTGGGGCCCGCCGTCCCGGCCCGACCGGGAGAACCGCGACGTCGCCGACGGTCCCTGCCAGTGATGCCCGTCCTGGTGGGAGGCACCGTGAACCGACCGCCCGAACCCCGCGTCGACCCCGACGTCGACCTCCGCGTACCCGCCGACCGGGCGGAACTGACCGCGCACCCGGCCGCCGTGCTGGGAGTGATCGCCGCCGGTGGCGCGCTGGGCGCGCTGGCCCGCGCCGGCGCCCAGGCCGCCGTGCCGCACCCGCCCACCGGCTTCCCGTGGGCCACGTTCGGCGTCAACGTCACCGGCTGCCTGCTGATCGGCGCGCTGATGGCGGTGCTCACCACCCGCCCGGCCGGCCCGCTCGTGCGGCCGTTCCTCGGCGTCGGGGTGCTCGGTGGGTTCACCACGTTCTCCGCGTACGCGGTCGACGCGCAGCGCCTGGTGACGGCCGGGGCGCCGGGCACCGCGCTGGCCTACCTGGGGGCGACCGTGCTGGCCGCGCTGCTGGCGGTCGCCGCCGGGGACGCGGTGACCGGCCGGCTGCTGGCCGTCCGGCACGGGGTGACCCGGTGACGGTTCTGCTGATCGTGCTCGGCGCGGCGCTCGGCGCCCCGCTGCGCTACCTCACCGACCGGGCGGTGCAGGCCCGCCACGACTCGGCGTTCCCGTGGGGCACGCTGACCGTCAACGTGGCCGGCTCGCTGCTGCTCGGGGCGGTCCTGGCGGCGTCGGCCGATCCGGCGACCACCGCGCTCGTCGGCACCGGCTTCTGCGGCGCGCTCACCACCTGGTCCACCCTGAGCTACGAGACGCTGCGGCTGGCCCGCTCCGGCCCGCGCCCGTACGCCTACGCGAACGTGCTCGTCAGCGCGGTCGCGGGCCTCGGCGCGGCCTTCCTCGGGTACGCGCTGGTCACCGCGTTCGTCGGTTGACGGGGCTGCCGGCGGGGGCGGGTCGGCGGTAGCATCCGGCGGAGCTGCGAGAGGATTCCGCCATGGAGCCGCGCCACCTGGCCGACCGGGTCTGGTTGTTCCCCGGCGATCCCGATCCGGGCGCGGTCCGGCCCACCGTGGCGGTGGTCGCCGACGACCGGGGCAGCGTGCTCGTCGATGCCGGCAACAGTCCGGCGCACGCCCGGGAGATCCGCGCCGGGCTCGCCGCCGCCCGGCTGCCCGAGCCGCGTTGGCTGGTCTACACCCACCACCACTGGGACCACGTCTGGGGCGCCTGCGCCTGGCCGGGCGTGGAGATCGTCGGGCACGAGGCCGGCGTCGACCCGCTGCGCGCCGAGGCGGCCCGCCCGTGGAGCCACCGGCACCTGCGGGAGCAGGTCCGGGCCGAGCCCCGGCTCGGCCCCAGCTACCGGGCCCGGGCGCTCGCGGTGGACGACTGGGACGGCTTCACGGTGCTGCCGCCGACCCGCACCTTCGCCGACGAGCTGATGCTGCCCACCGGCGTGGTGCTGCGACACGTCGGTGGCCGGCACGCGCCCGACTCGACGGTGGTGCTGGTGCCGGACTCGCGGGTGCTGCTGCTCGGCGACTGCTGGTACCCGCCGCCGCTGCACGAGCGCACCCCGACCGACGGGCCGGACCTGGAGTTGGCCCGCGGCCTGCTCTCCGAGCACGTCGAGTGGTATGTCTCCGCGCACGACGAGCCGCTGCGCCGGGACCAGGCCCGCGCCGCGCTGGGCGACTGAGGGAGCGGCACCGTCAGCGCTTGCGGCGTTCCGGGTGCGCCCGATTCCAGGCCCGCATCCGCTCCGGGTAGCCGGTGCGGGCCGCCTCGTAGAGGGGCACCGCGTGCCGCTGGGCGATCTTGCCGGCGACCCGGGGCGAACCGGTGCGGCGGCGGATCCACTCCCCGTCGTGGGCGATGGCGACCACCGTGGTGTCGGTGGCGGTGGTCTCCGGTTCCAGATAGAACTCGACCCCGCGCCGGCTGGTCACGAACGCCTCCAGCTGCGCCAGGTCCTCCCGGTTCGCCTCGCGGTCGAGCTTCGTCGGGGTCGTCGGGTCGGCGGCTCGTCGACTGAACCAACCCATGCCCGCCTCCTCTCCTCGGCGTCCGTCCCAGTGCAGCACGCGCGCCTGGCAGGCGCCTGGGAGCACGGTGGGAGTCGGCTGGGTCGCGCTCAGCCGGCCGGGCTCCTCGCGGCCGGCGGCTGGCGGAGCACCGGCACGAGCGCGAGCGTGGGCAGCAGGAGCAGCGGCACCACGCCGAGCGCGTTGAGCACGCCGAAGTGGTCGCCGAGGAAGCCGAGCAGCGGCGGGCCGGCGAGGAACGCGGTGTAGCCGATGACCGCGACCACGCTGACCCGGGCCGGCGCCCGGTCCTCGTCGTCGGCGGCGGCGCTCATCCCCACCGGGAAGCCGAGGGACGCGCCGATCCCCCAGAGCGCCACGCCGACCACGGCGAGCGGGCCGGAGCCGGCCAGCACGGCCAGTGCCGCGCCGGCGGCGGCGAGCCCGATGGTGCCGAACAGCACCGGCACCCGCCCCCAGCGGTCGATGGCGACCGTGCCGGCGGTGCGCCCGAGCGTCATGCCGACCACGAACACGCCGAACACGGCGGCGCCGACCGCCTCGTCGACCCCGTACCCGTCGACGAACGCCACCGCCAGCCAGTCGTTGGCGCTGCCCTCGGTGAACGCCATGACCAGCACCAGCAGGCCCACCAGCAGGGTGCGCGGCTCCCGCCAGGCGGCCAACAGCGCACGCCGCCGGGCCGCCGGCGCGCCCGCGTCGGTCGACTCGGCCGGCGCGGACAGGAACGCCCGGGCGCCGAGCAGCGTGCCGCCGAGGATCAGCGCGGCCAGCACCGGCAGGTGCACCCCGATCGGTACGCCGAGCCGGGCGGCGCCGGCGCCGAGCCCGGCGCCGGCCACCGAGCCGAGGCTCCAGGCGGCGTGGAAACGCGGCATGATCGTCCGGCCGAGTCGTTTCTCCACGGCCGCGCCCTCGACGTTCATCGCCACGTCGCACAGGCCGGAGCCGAAGCCGAACGCGGCGAGCCCGAGCCCGACGCCGACCACCCAGCCGGCCAGCCCGGTGGCGAGACCGGCCACCGTCATGCCGAGCGCGACCAGCACGGTCGCCACGACCACCGTGCGGGCCGGGCCGAGCCGCTGGGTGACCAGGCCGGCGGCCGGCATGGCCAGCAGCGCGCCCATCGACATGCAGAGCAGCAGCAGGCCGAGCCGGCCCGGGCTGAGGCCGAGCGCCTCCCGGGCCGCCGGCACCCGGGAGAACCAGCTCGCCACCGCGAGCCCGTTGAGGGCGAAGACGACGGCGACGCCGGTCCGCGCGGCCAGCACCGGCCGGGACACCGGTGGCCGCCGCGCGGCCGGCGCGTCGAGAGTGTCGCTCACGTGCGGTCGTCCTTCCCCCGAATGGTTCCCGACGACGATCGCACACCTGAGAGCGCTACCACCACAAGCCCGCCCGCCCCTTACCCGCCGGGGTCCGGACCGGGCATGATGCGAACCATGGGTACGCCTGCCGCACGACCCGCCACGCTCGACGACGTGGCCCGGGCCGCCGGGGTGTCCCGGGCCACCGCCTCGCGGGTGCTCGGTGGCTACGGCTTCGCCTCGGCGGCCGCCCGGGCCCGCGTGAGCGCCGCCGCCGAGCGCCTCGACTACGTGCCGGACCTGACCGCCCGCGCGCTGGTGCGCGGTGCCGGCGTACGGCTGGTGGTGGCCGTGGTGGGCCGCGACGACCGGGTCTTCGACGACCCGTACGTGCACCGCGTGGTGAGCGCCGCGTCGCGGGTCTGCGGCCCGCACGGCGTCGGGGTGGCACTGGAGTGGCTGCCGCTGGCCGACCCGTCCGGCCTGCGCCGGCTCGGCGCCGACCGGGGGGTCTGCGGGGTGATCCTGGTGAACACCACGCAGGCGGCGCTGGACGCGGTGCCGGCCCGGCTGCGCGGCCGGGTGGTCTCCATCGGGCGTGGTTCGGCGACCGTGCCGTCGTTCGACGTGGACAACGCCGCGGGCGCCGGCGCGGTGCTGCGTCACCTGCACGCCACCGGCCGCCGACGCATCGCCATGGTCACCGGCCCGCGCTGGCTGACCTGCGCGGAGCGGTCGGTGACGGCGTACCGCGAACTGATGCGCGCCTCGGGAGAGCCGGCCCGGCTGGTGACCGGCGACTTCACGGCGGCCCGGGGCGGATCGGCGGCGCTTGCGGCGTTGCGCCGGTGGCCGGACCTGGACGCGATCTACGCGGCCAGCGACGCGACCGCGTTCGGCGTGATCGCCGCGTTGCGCGGGCGGGGCGTGGGGGTGCCGCACGACGTGGCGGTCGCCGGCTTCGACGACCTGCCGTACGCGGCGATGAGCAGCCCGGCGCTGACCACCGCCACCCATCCGGTCGACCGGATCGCCGCCGCCGCGGCCACGGCCGTGCTGACGCAGGCGCCGGCGGCGCCGAGCACCGCGTTCGCCTCGACGCTGGTGACCCGGGAGAGCGCCTGAGGTGACGCCGGTCAGCGCTCCGGCCCGGTGACCGCCGCGTCGACCCGGCTGAGCACCGTCGCGTCGTCGTCCACGCCCACCCCGCGCAGCAGGTCGATGGCGGTGGCCCGGACCTGGCCGATGATCATCGCGAGCGGCAGGCCCGGGCCGGCGGTGAAGAGCCGACCGGCCGACCGCACCGCCTCCAGTGCCGCCGCGTCGGCGCGGGTGGCGTGCCCGTCGGCGACCTCCTCCTGGCCGCCGAGGTCGGCGGCGAGCGCGTCGCCGGCCGCGCGTACCGCCTCGGCCAGCGTGCGGACGGTGCCGCCCAGGTCGGCCGGGACCGGCGCGGCGCCACGGGTGAACGTGACCGCGGCCCGGGCCAGCACGCGGACGTTGCGCACGGCGTAGTCGATCTGGCGGATGGAACCCTCCACCGAGCGCAGGCGGCCGAGGTGGCGGCGGCGCCGGACGTTGAGCCGGAGCGCCTCGCCGGCGGCCTGGACCGCGCCGCGCAGCCGCTCGACCCCGGCGTCGGCGTGCCGGGCCCGGTCCAGCGCGGCCAAAGCGGCCTGGTCGTCGGCGTCGTCGAGCGCGGTTGCGATGTCGTCGAGCACGTCGGCCAGCTCGGCGAACGTGTGCCGGAACTCGGCGACCAGCGGGGCCAGCGGCCGGCGGGCGTCGACGAGCTGGCTGGCGACCACCGCCACCGCGCCGCCGATCAGCGCGTCGACGAACCGGAACGGGATCAGCGACTCGGTCGGCGGGGACACCACGACCAGGTAGAGCGCGGATACCGCGGCCTGCACCACGGTGACCGAGCTGGCGCCGACCGCCACCGCCAGCGCGACGGTGAGCAGGATGACGGTGAACACGGTCCAGGTGGTGCGCGGGCCGAGCGCCTGCACCACCAGGTCGGCGACGAGCACGCCGGCGGCGACACCGAGCACCACCTCGACCGCGCGACGGATCCGCTGGCCGCGCGCCTGGCCGAGCACGATCAGCGCGGCGGCGGGGGCGAAGAACGGCTGCGGGTGCCCGACGATCCGGGTGGCGAGCATCCAGGCGACGGTGGCCGCCACCGTCGCCTCGACCACCGGCAGCCAGCCCCACCGCAGCCGCCCGGCCGCCGCCCGCACCGTCGCGCCCCGGCCTCTGGTCGCCGTCGCCATCGCCCACTCCCCCTGTCGCTTCATCCCATCCTGCGCCCACCACACTGAGCGGCCCGACCACCCGCGCAATGTCGCAGTTGCGGCCACGGAGGCAGCGCGTTCGTTCCGCTTGTCCGAGCGAGACCGCAAGATCACGGGGGGTGCGGGTCGGCGGGCGACCAGGAGCAGCGGGCCCGGACCTCCCAGCAGTTAGCTGACACCCTCCCGCCCAGCGCCGTCTCGGTGCCCGGTCAGGCTGCGCCTCGGCACCTCCGCCCAGGTGGAGAGCGGGCGTCGGGTAACCGGCGCCACTGCCCGGACAGCGTGAAGCCGATGTCGCCGAGCTGCCCCAGCCCGTTGCCGTTGCCGTCGGCGGCCCAGAACCCCGCCTCCGTCCGCCGCCTGACATGGCAGAGCGCCCCGGAGCCGCACAGGTCCGGGGCGCTCTCGGTGCCAGGTGGGTCAGCCGCGCTCGGCGACCTGAGCGATGAACGCCCGCCAGGACGCCGGCGCGAAGGCGAGCACCGGACCGGTCGAGTCCTTCGAGTCCCGCACGCCGACGACGCCGGGAAGATTGTCGGCGACCTCGACGCAGTCGCCACCGTTGTTGCCGCTCTTCGTGCTCTTGCGCCACTGCGCGCCGGTCATGTCCATGATGCTGCCGCTTCTCTGATGAGGTCCAGGGACTGCGCACGCGATAGAGCCTCGCCGCGCACACGCTCCCATCGTCGGTTAAGCGTAACAATGTCTTCCGCCTGCTGAATGATCTGCGCTGGGCCTTGGCTGTAGTCAAGCGTCTATAGAAGCCAGTAGGTCGGGTTTTTGACAATCGCATGGCTGACATCGGGCTCACGAGTTAGACAGGGCGGTGCGTGTTGCTGGCGTACGTGGGGGTGATCAGGGAATGTGCAAAACGTGTGCCGTCCAGGACGACCCAACACTCCGCCTCCACTTCCGCCGAGTTGGAGGTGCGCCTGATCATGCCGCTACGGACGCACCACGTCGGTGACTACCCGCATAATCTGGCCTGCTAGCGCTTCTACCCTGCGTTATCAATTGCTCAAGCGTTGCGATCACGCCTCTGGGTGCCTAGCCGCGCGGACACCCTCGTCATGGGAGCGCGATGTCAGACAGGAAGCCGTTACCCCTGGAGCAACGCGGCAACCCGCCCATCGTTCCCAGTCAAAGAACCCCCGAGGACGCACCGTCTACAAGGACCTGGACCGCGCCGCCTGAACTCGTCGGTAGCACCTCGCCCATGCGTGTGGCCTTGAGCGTCTTGGCTGGGGGAGAACATAGGTGCGCAATGCACCTTGCGGTTAAGTCGAGACCAGGACTTAAGCCTTCCGCTTGGCCCCGTCGAGACAAGCCGCCGGTCCCGGTGCGGCTCGTTATGGACGTATTGGACGCTGTGGAGTTCAACCGCCAACCGCTTGACGAGGCGCTGAACTCGGTGTTTGCGAAGCAGCCGCTTCACGAAGGTCTAGTACGGCAGCCGCCGTTTGAGATGTTGCTGGTGGGGGTCGGTAGACGAGGTGCGGCCACCGCGTGATCGTCTGTCTGCTGTGGACATAACTTCAGATCTGGCGGTGGCCGCGTGCCACAGCGTAGACCCTGCCCGGTGGCGGCAGGTCCTGGCCGGGGTGTGCGATGCGTTCGCGGGACGGTTCGGGCGGGTGGAGCCGCGGCGGGCGGCGGCGGCGTTCGTGACAGGGCTGCTCACGAATATCGAAATCAAGACGTGTTGGCAGTTGGCGGAGCAGGCCGGGCATGGCCGGCCGGACGCGATGCAGAGGTTGCTGTATCGGGCGAAGTGGGACGCCGACGCGGTGCGTGACGACGTGCGACAGGTCGTCGTCGACCGGCTTGGCGACCCCGACGGGGTCCTCGTCGTTGACGAGACCGGCGATCTGAAAAAAGGTGTGCACACCGTCGGTGTCCAGCGCCAATACACCGGCACCGCCGGGCGGATCGAGAACGCGCAGGTTGGCGTGTTCCTGGCCTACGCGAGCAGACACGGCCACACCCTGATCGACCGCCGGGTCTACCTACCGAAGTCCTGGACCGACGATCGACAGCGGTGTGAGCAGGCCGGCGTCCCGGACGACGTCGCGTTCGCCACCCGATCCGAGCTGGCCGACGACATGATCACCGCCGCTGTTCAAGCCCTGGTCCCGGCCCGATGGGTCGCTGCGGACGAGGCCTACGGCAACAACACTCGGCTGCGGGGTGAACTGCGCAAACTGCGCCTCGGCTACGTCCTGGCGGTCTCCTGCGATCATCTCGTGCCGATCGACGGCGGGAAGACCCGTTGTCGCGCCGACCGGCTGGCCGCCGACCTGCCTGCCACCGCGTGGACCCGGCGCAGTGCCGGCGACGGGTCGAAAGGGCCACGGTTCTACGACTGGGCATGGCTGACCGACGTCGGCGCCGACGGCGACTCGGACGACGACGGCCGGCACAGTCTGCTGATCCGCCGCAACAACACCACCGGTGAGCTGGCCTTCTACCGTTGCTGGACACCCGGCCCGGCCACCCTCGCCCAGCTCGTGCGGGTAGCGGGAGTTCGTTGGGTCGTGGAGGAATCGTTCCAGGCCGGAAAGGGTCAGGTCGGTCTTGACCAGCACCAAGTCCGCCGCTGGACGTCCTGGCACCGGTTCACCACCCTGGCCCTGGCAGCCCTCGCGGTCCTCGCGATCTGCGCCGCCGACGCCCGAACAGCAGACCGTCACGGTCAACCCGACATGATCGAGCTGACCGTCAACGAGATCCGCCGCCTGATCAACATCCTGCTCATCCGGCCGACCCGCAGCATCGCCTACCGTTTGCGCTGGTCAACATGGCGACGCCGACACCAAGCACGAGCCAAACGAGCCCACTACGCCCGCCGCCTCAACCTCGAATTCCCACCATGATCACGAATGGCGGCTGCCGTACTAGCAACCTTCATTAAGCATGCCGCCCGCAGTTACCTGTCGATCTGTGAGGCAGAGCCATCGATGCTGCCGGTCGCCCGCTGGTGGGTGGTCCAGCATGTCGATCAAGGTGTTCGCGAGCTGTGGGCTTGGGGTCGGCGTTACCGCTCGGCTGACGGTGCGGTGCGTGAACTGCGGCTGATTCGCCTCGCGAACATGCTAGAGCGACAGCGCAGCGAGGCCGAGGTGGCGGTCGCGGCCTACACGGCCGCGTACGGCCGTCCCGCACCATGGCCGGATGAGTGGGAGAAAAAGTTTTTTGTCCGGGCGCGCGAAGAGGTTTCGCGCGTAGTGGTCGCCGACATCGACCTCACCGAAGGCTTGAGAAAAGTCCTGCTCGACGGAACCATCGCGGATGCCGCCGCCCTTTACGAGAAGCATGGGCGCCGCGCTGCGGTTCAGGTCCTTCAAGGCCAGACGCGCCGCCCAGGCGGTGATTGTCTCAAATGCCGTCTCGTGCTGGCCTGCGACGAGGTGGCGCGAACTCCGGGACTGCTGGGACTACGGTCGGACCGGCGAGCGAAGCTGCGCCAGGTGTCGATCACCGACTTACGCTATTACGCCAGTTGCCCCGCCCAGCATTACCTGCAGACGTTGCGCCTGCCGAAGGTCAACGAGTACGCCACTCCGGCCAGGATCGGTCAGGCAGTTCATCGCTATTTAGAGACGCTGCACGCGAAAGCTAGCGGACCGTGCCAGCGCGCGGACATGCCAGGTGACATCAGATGGGCCGACCCGCGCTGGGAGCTCGACGCTGATGCAGCCGAGGCGGGGATGCGGATGCTCGCGTATCACCCCTCCGTGTGCCCTCTTGAAGAGAGCATCTCAGACCTCAGGATCGAAGAGACTTTCGTCTTTCATGACACAGCTGCCCAGACGCTGGTGATCGCCAAGCCCGACCTCGTCTACCGCGACGACGGCGCCTGGGTGTGGCGCGAGACCAAGACCACCCGGCGCCGCCAGCGTGGTGGCGAGGATGTCGTCACAGAGTTCCCGCAGGTTGCACTCGCGACGGTCATCCTCGGGCGAGGCCTGCTCGGCGGACCCGTCGATGGTTCCCGGGTGGAGCTGGAGATCCTCCGGCCGGCCGGAGCGGATCTCATCATGGTCGACCCGTCAGATCCGCAGGAGCTCGATAAGGCGTACGCAGTCCTGCGGCAGATGGCGCAGCCGTGGCGCGAGGACAACACCTTCGCCGCAGCACCTGGCGAGAACTGTCGTACCTGTCCGGTAAGTAGGTGGTGTCCCAGCGCGGCGGGAACGGAGCCGCTGCCGTCCTCTCAGGAGACCGCTCGTGGTGCCGACCGTGAACAGCCCGCCTGATCTGTCCACCTTCGCCGGGGTGACGCTGCTGCGCATGGTCGCGACCGCTTTAGTCGACCTGTCGCGTCACGACAGGTCCCCGGACCCGATCTACTCGGACAAGGTGCAGAAGGCCTACAACCACCTGGTCCTGCAATGCCTGCTGCGCGAGATGGAGCCGCCGACGAGCGTCGCAGGCATGGCGCGCTGGGCGGCGACCAGGCCGATCGGACAATGGCCGTTTGACCTGCCGGCGGAAGCCGAGAGCCTGGACGAGTTCCTGGTCGACGCGCAGACCGGGGTCCCCACCCAGCGATGCTATGAGTGGGAGGTCTCGGGTCCCGATGCCGCCGCCGAGCTCTTCGAAAACGAGATCATCCGTACGGTCTTCGCGCAGTGCGAGGCGGCACGATCGCCGCAGTCCTACACCGCGTTCCGGCGTCTTTTGATTGACAAGCCGGTGCTGACCGGTATCGACAAGGCGACGCTGATCGGTGAGCATCCCGAGCTGGGTACTGTTTTGGAGACGGTGAACCGGTGCTACGAGCCGGCCCCGGCCGCCTACCGAGGCACCGACGGACGCTTCGCTACGTGCGCACGTTGCCACTGTCTGCTCAAACCCGATGGTCGGTCCTGGCGGTGCGAGCTGGACCGTTGCCGCCGCGAAGCTCACGCCACCCCGAAAGACTTCATCGACGATCGCTCGACCGGCGGGCTGCATTTGCTGCGAGCGCCGCTGCGCATGTTCATCACCGGCCCGGGGTTGGCCGAGGTCGAGCTGGAACGGAAGCTCATCGGCAAGGGCCTCGTCCCGGAGATGTGGCCGGGCTGCGACGCCTATGACCTGAGAATCACACTACCGAACCGGCAGGTGTGGGCCATCGACGTGAAAGACCGTGCCAACCCTGCCCTGCTCGGGCACAGCGCCACCCGGTTCCGGCCGGAGCCGCCGTACAACCGGGCCTTCCTGGTGGTGCCGCAGTACCGGTTCGACGACCGCGAGGACTACAAGATCGTCTTTGACCATTTCTGCCCGCCGGAGGTCAAGGAGCAGGTGACCCTACTCAGCGACAAGGCGTTTCTCCGCATGGTGACAACTACCTTGACCCGGCTGCGTAGGAACGGCTCTGCGGGAGGCGACGATGCGTGATCGCAGTAGCTGGCACGGCGACCTCGCCGGCGAATTCCGTGGCGCGTGGAAGGCGCCTGCCGGGTTCGGCATCGGTGACCTGCTCGACGTTGAGCTGGCGATCTACCTCGGCACGCACGTCATGCCGACCCGGCCGGTGCGCGACATCTGGACCCTGCTCAGCGGCTATCCGTATGAGGAAGCGTTCGGCGACGTACGTACCAACGAAGCACGGCTGATGATCCGGCGCGCCCGGCATTTCCTGTGGGACCGCAGCCGCCGCTACACCTGGCACAACTCGCTACACATGTATCTCGACGTCGACATCACGCTGCGCGGCTACACGTTCGAGACCATCGACGATCTGGCCAAGGCGCTCGAGCCCACCCGCGCGCACTACCGCTGGGACAGCTATGAGCGGTTGCTGACCCAGCCGCCTCCTCTGGAGCGACGCGAACTGCCTGTCGCCGGCGCCGGAAACCAGCTGTTCTACGTCCGCGACCAGCGCCACTCCGTGAACATCCCCGTCGAGCTGATCGGCCTCAAGCCCTGGATCGGGCATGACATCGGGGCGGCGCCGGCAGGCAAAGGCGAGCCGATCACCGTCACTATGACCGAACTGGAAGCCGCAGCCGATGCTATGGACGCCTTGGAGTCCGCCGCCAACGCCGCGGATCTGGCGGAGAACCGCACGCCTCGCAGGCTCAACGATTGGAAGAGGCGCCTACGGCGGGTCGAGTTGCTGCTGCGCGACGAAGCCGCGGGGGCGTTCCAGACCCATCCCCGGCTGCGCATCGACAGGCTGATGAACCTGGTTGGCATGGTCGGCGCCGGCAAGTCCACGATTCGCGACATTCTGGCCTTCCAGCTCGCCACCCGCGAGCGCCCGGCTGACCGACGCCGGACCACGATCGTCGTGGGTGACGTCGCCGAAGTGCTGACCATCGCCGAGCAGTTTCGTCGCCTCGGTGTGCGCGCCGCGCCGATCCTGGGAAAGTCCACCCTCGAACGCAATATTCAGCGGTTGCATCGGCGCAGCGAGTCTGCCACACAGAGCATGCTAAATCATGACAACCCGGGTTTCGCGCACCTGTCGAGCGCCTGCCCGCTCGACGCCCTAAGGGGGTTCGAGGCACGCCGGGCGCTGGCGATCACCGCTGCGCCATGCACCGGTTTGTACAACGCTGACGATGTCGAACAGTCCGAGATCGAGCACGATGATCCCGACCCCGCCAGCACGGGGTTCCGGCGTCGCCGCAAGCCAGCCAGGCCGAAACGTCACGGGTGCCCGTTGTGGACTGCGTGCCCGCGGCATAGTGCGGCCCGCGACCTGGTCGACGCGCAGATCTGGGTCGCTACGCCGGCATCGCTGGTGCACAGTCGTGTGCCCGACCATCTCAACGACGAGAATATGCGCTACCTGGAGCTGGCCTGCCGCCGCAGCGACCTGATCATCGTCGACGAGGCCGATCGGGTACAGATGCAGCTCGACACCGCGTTCGCGCCAGCGGCGACGCTGGTGGCCCGAGGTGCAGAGTCCTGGCTCGACGAGGTCGGCAAGCACAAACAGACCGAGCTGGCCGCGCAGGGCCGGCTGCAGTTGTCGAGTGACGAGATCGACGATTGGAACAATGCGCTCAACACGGTCATCACGGCCACCGACCGGATCTACTCCATGCTGATCAACGACGAGCCGCTGCGGCGATGGATCACGCAGGACTACTTCAGCGCGATGACCTTGCACCAGTGGCTGATCAATGAGTGGTTTCCCGAGCTGCGCAGGCGCAACCGCGACGATGACGAGAATGCCGCGGCCCACGACGAGGACAAACTCGCTTCTCAGCGTGCCGAGCTCCAGCGTGTCGACACCGTTCTCGGCAGTTTCCGCGACTCGCCGCTGACCCCCCTGCGCGAACGTGGTCCCGAGGATACGACCACGGACCTGGTCAACTCGCTCGTGGCGATGGCGACCGAGTTGCTGCACGCCCCCCGCGGGGTATTCGTTCGCGAGTTCAGCCGTGAGCGGCTCAAGAAGCTGCTGCGCCAGCTGGTCCCGAACAACGCCTCCGTCGCCGGTGACCTCGACGCCAACCTGCACCGCTTCGAATTCACCCTCGTGCTGGCGGTGCTGCACGATCGTCTTGACCGCATGACCATTCTGTGGCCCCGCGTCGAAGCAGCGCTCAACCTGGATTCGACCTCCAACGTGCTGTCGCGCCGGCCGCCCAAGGACTACATGCCGGTGGTTCCCGAATCCCCCATGGGTAACGTGCTGGGCTTCCAGTTCCAGGCCGGCGACCGCAACGAGGACGGCGATCAGAGCGGTGAGCTGCGGTTCTTTCGCTGCAACGGGGTCGGCCGCGAGCTGCTGCTGGAGCTGGCCGACATCCCTGCCGTGGACAACCGACCCGGTCCACACGTGCTGCTGATGTCGGCTACCAGCTGGGCCGGCACCTCCAGCCGCTACCACCTGCACGCCCAGGTCGACGCCGTGCTGCGGCCCCACGAACACGAGGTCGCCGCCATCAAGAAGAGCACCTTCCGCAAGCTCTTCCTCTACCCGCCCGGTGTCACCACCGCCCTGAGGCTGTCCGGCACCGACCCCCGGCAGCGTCCCGCCCAGCTCGAGCAGATGCTGCACCAACTGGCCGTACCTGACCGCAGCCTGACCGGCGCGACCTCGCTGCTGCAGCAGGAGCTAGACGACATCGACGACCCACAACGCCGCCGAATCCTGCTGCTGGTCGGCAGCTACGCCGAGGCACACCGTGCCGGGCACTACCTCAACAACCTGCCGGAATGGACCGGCAACGTCACGGTCCTGGTATCCGACGACACCGACCTCGACCACTCCTGGAGCAACCTGCCCGCCGACACCCGCCAGCTGCACCTTCGCCGCGGCGAGCTGGCCAAGTTCCCCGACATCGGTGGGCAGCTGCTGATCGCGCCGCTGCTGGCCGTCGAGCGCGGGCACAACATCGTGGTTCCCGGCGGTAAAGCCGCCATCGGCAGCGTGTACTTTCTCGCCCGCCCGCATCATCGCCCCGACGACATCACCCTCGCCACCCAGGCGATCAACGACTGGGCGGTCCGCCGAGTCCGCGGCCCAGGCCGCCGCTTCGCTCAGACCGCTCTGGCCGCCGGAAGCCCGGACGACGCCGGACTGCGCTTTCGGGCCGAAGCCGCCCGCAAATGGCACCGCTTCCTCACCCGTCGCCTGTCCTGGACCAGCCTGCCCCCCGATGAGAAGTCGGCCTTCACCTGGGATCAGCTCGTGGTCATCTGGCAGGTCATCGGACGACTCGTGCGCGGAGGTGTCGCGGCCCGCGTCTACTTCGTCGACGGAGCCTTCTCACCCCGCGAGGCCGGCTTCACCGGGGACGACACACCAGCGACCAGTCTGCTCGCCAGCATGCTGAACGAACTCACTCCCTATTTCGACCCCGAGTCGGCGCAGACGGCGATCGACCGATCGCTGGTGCAAGCCCTCTACGACCCGCTCTACCGCGCCCTGCGCGACATGAACTGACCGCCCACGCTCGGACCGGTTCAGAAAGGCCCTCGATGCGCTACGACCGCACTCAGACCGCAGCCTTCGTGGCAGCAGGCGATCTCAAAATCCCGCTGCACACGCTTACCTTCCCCATCTCTTGGCGCCGCCCTATCCTCGACCTGCGCACCGCCGGTTGGCGCGAGGAATCACGCGCACGCGCCCAGCAGGTCCCGATCGGGCGCCTCAACGCACTGATGCGCACCGTCGCCCCCGATCTGGTCTCCACCGCTACCTGGGCAACCCTCGATGAAGACAACCCCTGGCTGTTCGCAGCAAAGCCGTTCCCGCCGGCAATCATGCGGACCTTCATCAACGCCTGGCTGTATGACCTGCCCACCACCGACGACGGCAAAGCGCTCGTGATGCCGACAATCAGGAAACTCGACTCGGGCACCCTGCGGTGGACGCAGAAGACCGTCGACCTGCTCGCCCACGAGCTCTCCGATGGCAACACCGCCGTCCCGCAGCCTCACCTGTTCAGCCTGCTGCCTGACTACGCCGCAGCTAAAATCGCCGGCCAGTCATACCAGCATGGCAGCAGATCCATAAGGTTCCGGCAGGTCGCGGCGAATCCCGCCAACGGCTACGCCGAACTCGTCTCCTGGCCGCCGCTGGAACACCACACCGGCAAAGGCAGCAACATCCGGACCTGGTACTACAGCGCCACAATCAAGATCGCGCTACGTACAAAGGCGTTCGACCCCACCCTGCGACTACACGTCGACACCGGCATCCGCCGCTGGACCAGCGGCGAGCTACACACCAAGGGCCGCTGGGGAGCTTCTACCCTCCTACAGACGACCAGCCCCTTCGTAGCTGACGCACCGACATCGCAGAGATTCGCGGTCGCCCACCTGATCTGGGACCGAGACACCCGGGAAATGGGCTGGCGCAACGGCGGCACCGAACAGATCCTCACCCGGATCGGCGCCGTGGAAAATCTCCCGGCTGCCGAGCAGCTCGCCGGTAAGTCAGACGCCTGGATCTTCGGCCGAGATGGCGTCACTGCCGCCGTCACCTACCACACCACCATGCGCGGCCCCGACCACCAGGTCGGCACCGGCATCATGCCAGCCGAACGCAGCCGCCTCATCCGCTGGATCGGCCAGTGCCTGCAGCCCGACTTCGACCTCGACCAGCCCCTGACCCGCGTCCTCATCGGCGGCAAGGCGAGCCGAAGCCTCAGCAAGCTCGAAAGCGTCCCCAAGGACAAAAAGGACCAGACCGACGCCGAGCGAACCCAGCTCGTCGAAAAGCAGGAAGCCGCCCACGCCGCAAACGCTGAAATCTCGAAGGCGAACGCCCTCATCCGACGCCAGCAACTGGCCGCCGCAGTCGACGGCCGGCTCTCCGTCGCGTTGCTCTACCAGGGCGACGGCAAGGGAATGCGCGACCGCCTCCTCGCTACCGTCGAACGGCTACTCGACCTGCCCCATCAGCAACCCGCCAGCAACCACACCTGGACATGGAAAGTCGGAGACCTCAACCTCACGATCTACGCCCGCCCCCTCGGCAGGCTCGGCGCAGCGCTCGGCGAGGGCTCCGTTCCCAGGCGCGGCCGGAAGCACGACGAAGCCGTCGACACGCACCGGAAAGTCGTCGCCTCCGCGATGAAAGATCTGGCCGAAGAAGTCAGCGACACCCTGCAACTCGCCCTCATCGAGCTCGACGGCGCGAAAGCCTTCAAAGCACGCACCACCGACCCGAAATTCGCTATCCGCATGGGCTGTGCCGACGCCGGCATGGTCAGCCAGTTCATCCGCCCCGACGAGTTCCCGGGCAAAGATCTCGACAAAGAAGAAGCAAGCAACCAACACAGGGCCGAAGCCGCCTGGGACGACTGCCTACGTCAACTCGGCATCCGATTCGTCCCGCAACATCGCCTCAAGAGCGCCATCCCCGACGACCTCGAGCAGCTCGCCTTCTGGGTCGTCAAAAGGCGGAACGACGACACCAACACTCACCAAATCTTCATCCCGATCGCCATCCTGATCCGGCCCGGCCAGAAGCACATCATGGGCAAGGCCGAGGGCATGGCCGACTGGGTGCCCTACCCGACCCTGCTCAAGACCCTGGCAGGCACGAACTACCATGCGAGCCCTGCCAAGGAAGACGAACAGAAGGAGCGGCTCGCTGCCTTCATCCGAAGTACCCTAACCCGGTTCCGAAACACGCAGACCCTCATCGTGACTGAAGCCCACAACATCCGGTATCGACTCACTACGGTACAGAACGCGCACATGCTGCCCGACCACCTCCAGCTCGGCGAATTGCGACCTCAGAAAATCAGCCTCTTCGGCAAGAAAATGAGGCTGGTACGGATCTGCGGCAACGATCGCCTCGAAACCCCCGAGTCATGGGCTTTCGAGGGCGACAGCATCGGCATCTCTGACGGGCTGTGGCGACACGACGACGGAACCGGAAACACCGAGCAGACGCGCGCCTACTACAGCACGGTCGACAAGCCGGCTACCCACAGCTCCATCGTCATCGACTTGGCCAAACTTACGCCTCATTACAAGGAGAACCCAGCAAAGGCCGATGCTCCCGATCCCTCAGGGGGCCGTTCTCCCGATGGAGAACTAGAGGGCGCGAGGAACTATCTCGACCCTTCTAAGAACGCCTGGAACGCGGAACTGCTCGAGTTCGTCGTCGCCGCTCACCCCGAGGGTGAAGACCCCGCAAACTGGGCCGGTTTTCTGCACCAGCAACGCCACTGCTTTGACGACTACCGGGCCGCCCTCAGCAGGCCACTGATCATGCACGTCGCACGACTCACCAACCAATACGCCCTACCCGCCGACGAAACTCTCGAAGACGACGCCGACAACATCGATGATCAACCTGAACCCGAAGGCGAGGTTCAGCTCACCTTCGACTTCGAGCTCTGAGGACCCTCTCAGAACGCACGTGGACGGCTGGACACCTCCTCGCTCCGCAGAAGGTGTCCAGCCTGGCCAAGCACCGACGGCCAGTGCCCGGGGCCAGGTCAGACCACCAATGGCAGTAGGCGCAGCGGCAGGTTCATGAGGGCGGACGGATGAGCGCTCATGGTGGAGTTCAACCACGCTGTGACGTAGTACCAGATTTCATACTCGCAGGGCCTAACGGTGCCACTTCGACTCATCCGCGCCACGGCAGCTGTTAATAGGAGTCAACAATGCGTGAGGTTTTGCGTCGGTCGGTAAGGGCGATCCTGTGGGACGAACGCGATCAGCTCGTGTTGATCAAGAGGACGAAACCTGACCAAGCCCCTTACTGGACTTCGCCTGGTGGCGGCCTTGAACCGACAGACGCATCCCTCGATGCAGCCCTGCGCCGTGAGCTGCGGGAGGAGCTAGGCGCGGAGGCGGAGCGGCTCAGGCAGGTGTTCTTGATCAGCTCGCCGTCGGGCAAGGGAGTGTCCGTACAGCACTTCATCTCCTGCCGGCTCATCCGAGTTGAAGAACGCGCCCGCACAGGTCCGGAGTTCACCGATCCGAGCCGCGGTGACTATGCCCTGGACCGGGTGGCTGTCGACCGTCTTCCTGAGGTGGATCTGAAGCCTGAGGCCTTGAAGGATTTCATCCTCGCGAACACTGACGCGTTGCTATCGGAGTTCAGCTGAGGCGGCCAGATCCCTGCCGGCTCGAGAGTGAGTAGAGGGCAGCCTTCGTGGTCACTGGCGGAGCGGAGCGGAGGACGCCCGGCATCCCGGGGGGCGTCCTCCGCCTGGTTCTCACTTCCCGAGTAGCTCAAGCTGGCTGGGGAATCAGCCGGGCGGCTTCAGAGACGAGTGCGGGAAGTTCGGCGGGCGTGCGGAGAGCCGGCATGTTCTCGACTGGCACCCACTGGGCGCCGCCGACCTCTTCGGCTTGGGCCGTCAGGCGGCCACTGGTTGCCTGGCAGACGTAGACGAAGTCGATGTGTCGGTGCGGTCCGACCGTGCGGTCTTCGATGTCCATCTCGATGATGGCGAACGGGCTCGGGATGCTGCGTACGGCGGGGTGCCGGAACGGCTGTGGCCCGATTATGTCGGCAACGATCCCGGTTTCTTCGTGCACTTCGCGCAGTGCCGCCTCGGCGGGGTCCTCGTTGGGATCGACATGTCCGCCGGGGTACAGCCAGAGGTCGATCTTGTTGTGGTGCACGAGCAGGACATGGCCCTCTTCGTTGAAGACGATGGCTGAGCTGGTGAAATGGCGGATCATGCTCGGTTTTCTCCTTGGGCGATCTGGGCTACGCGGTCGGCCATCCACGCTACGGTCGCGTCGGTCATTCCAGGATGAACTGGCAGCTGCACGGTGGCCGTGGCGAGGTGTTCGGCGTGGGGACACTGGTTGGCGTAGGGCTGGAAGATGGGTTGGTGGTACAGCGGCCGGTAGCGCCACCTGATCGAGTCGGGTGGTAGTCCGGCGGCCTCGAACGCAGCAGCGACCTGCGGGATGCGGTCCTTGATGGTGAGGACGAGGTTGTAGTAGTTCGGCTTGTCCTGGACGCCGTACGGCAGTTCCCGCAGCAGACCGCCTGGCGGTAGCGCGGCGAGGATGCGTTGGGCGTTGCGGCGGCGTCGGTCGAGCTGGCCGTCGAGCAGTTTGAGCCGGCGCAGGCCGATGGCGGCCAGAGGGCCGGCGAGCTTGTAGTTGACGCCGTGGGTGGTGCCGCGCAGGTGGCCGAGGTGGGTGTACCAGTCGATGCGCTCGCCGAGTTCCTCGTCGTCGGTGAGGACGAAGCCGCCCTCGCCGGTGGATAGGAGCTTACGGTCGTGGGTGGAGAAGCAGCCAACTGCGCCGTGGGTGCCGGCGAACTGGTTGCCGACTCGCGTCCCGTGGGCTTGGCATGCGTCCTCGATGACCGGCACTCCGGCCTGGGCGAGGAGGTCTGCGCTGGCACGCTCGTCGTTGGGGTAGCCCCAGAGCGGCAGTGTGATGGCGGCGCGGGTGCGGCCGGTGAGCTTGCGCTGGATGTCGGCGGGGTCGAGGGCGAGGGATTCGGGCAGGGTGTCGACGGGGACGGGCGTGGCTCCGCAGGTGAGTACCGGCATGGCTGTCGGAAGGGGTGCGGTGGCCGGAACCAGGACCTCCGTGCCGGGCCGGACGCCAAGGGCGATGAGCGCGGCGTGCAGCGCGGAGGTTCCCGAGTTGACGGCGATGGCACGGCGGGCACCGAAGCGCTTGGCGAGCGCCTGTTCGTAGAGGGCGAGGACGGGTGCGCCGCCGGAGAGGCGGCCGTCGTCGAGGGTGGCGCGGATTTCCTCGAGTTCGCCGCAGGGTGCTGGGGTGTACCGGTCGTCGACGGGGTTGAGGACGTCGTGGCTGCTACTCGTCATAGGTCAGCACCACCTTGATGGTCTCCTCGGGGCGCTGGGCGATCAGGTGGTACGCCTTGGCCGCCTCGCTGAAGGGGAAGCGGTGGGTCACCAGGCTGTCGACATGCACCCGCCCAGTGATGATCAGCTCTCGAGCGGTGGCACTGAGTCGGGGCAGGTCCCAGGCGGGATGGGCGCGTTGTGGGCATCCGTTGACGGTCATGGAGGAGACCAGGGTGATGCGGTTGCGGTGGTACTCCTCGCCGAGCCGTAGGCCGTTCTGGTCGCCGTGGTAGGAGGCGACAGTCGCGACCCGGCCGCCGACCCGGACGCAGCGGATCGCCTCGTGCAGGCCACGGTAGGAGCCGGAGGCTTCGATGGCGAGGTCCGCCCCCTGCCCGCCGCAGAGCTTGCGGACCTGGACCGCGATGTCGTCCTCGGTGGCGGCGTGCACGGGTGTGATGCCGAGGGAGTCGGCGGTGTCCAGGCGCAGCGGGTAGCGGTCCACTCCGATGACCTTGGCGGCTCCGGCGAGCCGCGCGAGTTGGCCGGCGAGAAGGCCGACGGTGCCGAGTCCGACCACGACGACGGTGTCGCCGAGGCGTACCTGGGCGTCGTGGACGCCGCCGAGGGCGACGCGCGCCAGGATGAAGAAGACGGCGCGTTCGGGGTCGACACCGGCCGGCAGCCGGCTGGCGATGGCGGCGTCTGCGGAGACGATGTGCGCGGTGCCGTGCGGGCGGTCGAGGGCGACGAGGTCGCCGATGCTCACCTCGCCGACAGCGGCTTCGCCGATGGCGGTGACCCGGGCGATGGTCTCGTAGCCCGGCGCTACCGGGAAGTCCCGGCCGGCGCCGTCGAGGAAGATACGTCGCTGCGGGTCCCAGGTGCGGTGGAGCGCGGCGGCACTCCCCGCCACCCATGCCATCTCGGTGCCGTGGCTGATGCCGGAAACGACTGATTCGGCGTAGATGTCGTCGGGGCCGAGTGCGGGCAGGTGCTCGCGGACGATCTCCACCTGGCCGGGGGCGGTGATCATGACCCTGCTGCAGGGAGGTGCGTGGGCGATGCGTGGCTGTGCGACGTCGGTTTCGGTCATGACCTCTCCTGGGCTGGTATGCGGGCAAGGAGTGCGGTGACGTCTTGGTCGTTCAAGGCGTCGAAGGTGCTGGTGTCGAGTTCGATGACTCGCTTGGCGTAGTCATGAAGGGGCGTGTCGAACGCGCGGGCGAGCTTCTCCAGGTCGGTGCTCGACAGGACCGACTCCATCGGCCTGCTGCGCCGCGCGATGCGGCGCAGGAGAAGTGGTGCCGGCGCGCTAAGGGCGATGAGAAGGTCTGGCCTGATGGTCGCGTCGTCCCAGACAGAGCAGGAGGCCCTGACGCGCCGGGCATCCGCGGCCGACAGCGTTGTTCCGGCAAAGACGACTTGCTGAGCCATCGACCAGTCCGCTACGACCGTTGCTCCGTGGGCGAGGAGAACGTCGATCTGTCGTAGCTGGGCGACTCGTAGCGCCATGAAGGTCAGCTCGACCTGAAGAGCCAGCGGTGTCTGCGGGATGTCCGCGTGCTCGTACAGCTGCGGAAGGAACGGGTTGTCGGCGAAGGGATCGAGCATGAGTTGCGCCCGGAGCCGTTCGGCGATTCGCCGCGCGAGGGTTGTCTTGCCTACGCCGGTGGGGCCAGCCAGAGTGATGAACATCAGAACCTGCCGCCGTATGGGTAGAAGGGCACCTGGGCGGGACCACCTGCGCCGGCCGCCATGCTCGGCTGGGTGATACACGGCTGTACGGGTTGGTCGATCCACCGCCTCTTCAAGCTGGGGTGTAGGTACTGCCGTAGAGGTGGAGCGCCGTCGGAGGGATGGGCGGGCTCCCAGTAGCGGCGTTCAGCGCGGCTGTGCGAGAGGAAGAGGATGTACACGAGGGTTTTCCGGGTGGAGGCCGTCCGCTGGGTCATCTCGTACGCCAGGACCTCACCCGTAGTGGGTTGCAGTATCAGGAGATAGCGCACTGCGCCGTGGGCGGTGGTCGCGGTGATGCCGACGCCTCGGCGCCCAGCTCGGTCCGTGGCCCTGTCGTAGAAGGTGAGGCCGTTGGTGGCGGCGAGGACAGCCAGGGCGGCACGGCGTCCGCCTATTTGTGGGCTGTACCAGGTTCCGAGGTCTGCCAGCCGTTCGAGGACCTCGTCGGGCTGCGTAGTTCCGGCATAAGCTGGATCGATCTCCCACCACAGGTAGTCGGTGTGGGCGAGGGGATCTCCGGTGCCAAGCTGGATGAGGTCGCCGGGGTGCCAGTATCGATGTAGCACTTGAACGGGGCCGGGTGGATATTGAACGGCTAGCTCGGCTCCCGATGCGTCGTCGGCGTGCCATCGCATGACGATTTCGGCCTTTGGTCCGCCTTTGGAGGCGTCGACCCAGCGGACGTAGTGAATAAGCGCGAACTTGCCGTGTGCGCCGTCGCATTCGCCTGCGAGGAGTCGAGTGCCGAGCTGGCGCAGCCAGGGTTCGGCTGGTTGGGGAGTCGAGAGTCGTGTGGCCCGCGTCTGGTGACCGACGATGTCGCCCATGCGCGGGTCCGGCAGGGTAGCGGGACGGCAGTTGTCTGCGGCGAGCCTCAGTGCCGGTGGATCGGCTAACACGGCCACGGGGCCAGACGTGGTCAGTAGTACGACACCGGTGGTCAGGCCGGCGACTACGCGTGCGGCCAACGCTCGTGGATGGGCGTGTTGATGCTGCTCAGCCATGATCCGCCACTCCCTTTCTTCCCATGCCGGCGAGGAACGCATTGAGAAAAGGGCTGGCTACCGACTGCCGCGTCTCGACTTGGTCGTCAGGCTCGGGACGCCACTCGGCGACCGGGACGAGAGGCGCACCGCTCGTCGGGGATGTTGCCGTAGAGCTGGCGGGAACCATGTGGAAGTGACCGAACAACGTCTCGACCTCCGCCGCGGTGCGCAATTGAAGCGGGGTGGGAGTCCGCTGGTACAGCCGCTGCACCTCCTCGGTCTGGCTGGTGGCTGCGCCGGAGGTCGCGTGGGAGATGACGAGGGCACTACCGGGACTCGCGGCGGCGCGGAAGGGTTCCACGATGGCGTTGACATCGCCGGGGATGAAGTGCAGGACGGAGACGAACAGGATGGCCACCGGGCGGCCGAGGTCGATCAGCCGCTGGGTGGCGGGGTTGTTGAAAATAGAGTCCGGGAAGCAGATGTCGGCCTGTATGACGTCCACTCGCGGATCGACTCCGAGCAGCGCCCTGGCATGCGCCACGGCTACCGGCTCGACGTCGACGTAGAGCACCCGCGCGTCGGCGTTGACGGAGTGGGCGATGTCGTGGACGTTGCCGACGGTCGGTATGCCCGAGCCGAGATCGATGAACTGCCGTATCCCCTGCTGCAGCGCGTATCGGACGGAACGGCGCAGAAACTCTCGGTTAGCCCGGGCAGCGTCCGCGACGTGGGGTGCGACGGCGAGGACGGCGTCGGCTGCTTGACGGTCGGCGGCGAAGTTGTGGCTGCCGCCGAGGAAGTAGTCGTACATTCGCGCGGCGTTCGGGCGGCTCAGATCAAGCTCGGCGGGCGCCCAGCTCATAGCCTCAGTACCCATGGTCGTTCCCCTGGTGCCGGTTCGGGCGCTCGTGGTCGCCCTCGGTGGTCGTCGCTGCCCGATGCTTGTGGCGGTGTCCTGGGTGCTCATCGGTACACCGACACGGCGGTCTCGCCGATGAGGTCTTCGACGGCGCAGACGATCTTTTCTGTGGCGGGTGTGTGATGTCCGGCGCGGGCGAGCATCTGGCGGAGCCGCTCGCGCAGGTCGGTGTCGAAGCCGTCGAGGTATAGCTCGGATTCGAGCCGCAGGGCCCGTAGTAGACCGGCGAGGGCGTCGGTCTGCGGGTCGGGGTCGTCGTAGCCGAGGACGCCGTAGCGCAGCCGCCCACGAACGCGGTGGATGACCGCGGGGTCTGTCGGCGGGTACGCGATGACCCGGCCGAGCATGCGGCGTCTGGTGACCTGCTCGACCAGGCCGCCGGCGATGAGCCCGGCGGTGACTTTGTCGTAGGCGTGCTCGCCGAGCAGCCGCACGGCCTCACGAATCGACAGCGCACGGTGGTGGCGGGTCAGGAAGGTAAGCGCCCAGTCGGTTACCGGGTCGCCGGTGGGGTGCCGGTGCACGGCGATGGCGGCGTCGCCGACGACGCGGACCCGCTCGATCGGCGCGACCAGGTTGGTGAGGATGGCTCCGGCCAGCGCGAGTGACAGAGACGGCAGGTGAGCCAGCGGAGCGCCGCTGTCGTTGTGGGTCAGCACGAACAGCTCGACGCGCAGCGGGAGGCGGACCGGCGGAGTGTCGAAAGCGGCGTGGCTCATGGTGGCTCACCTGGTCGACTCAGCGCGGTGGCGCAGCCGGTGATGCACCCCGCCGTAGGGACTCGCGCCCGCCAGGACATCTTTGGTGAGGGCCGCGTGCATGGTGTACAGCGGATCGCAGACGTTGCCGGGTGCGGCGCGGCCGGCCTGGGAGACGAACTGGTAGGCGTCAAGCAGCTCCAGCCCGGTCAGCTGTGCCGTCCAGGTGACCAGGTCGTGCTGGCTGATCCGGTACGCGTCCTCCAAGGGTCGGGCGGCGCCGATCGAGATGATCCGACGGTCGGTCTCGATGCGTGGCCATGGTGTGGCCACGCCCTTGATCAGGTCGACGGCGAGGGTGACGTTCATGGCGGTCTCCACCGCGACGCCGCACACCTCGCCGTGGCCTTGGCGGGCGTGGCCGTCGCCGATAGCGAACAGCGCACCGGGAACGTTGACGCCGAGGTAGACGGTGACTCCCGGGCGAATCTCCGGGGTGTCCAGGTTGCCGCCGTGCGCGTCGGGCACGATCGTGGAGCGTGCCTCCCCGCCGCCTGGGGCGACTCCCACGGTGCCGAGCATCGGCTCCAGGGGCATGACGATCGCGTGGTCGGAGCGGCGGGCGTGGAAGGTGACGGTGTCGGCGGCGGCGTCGATGGTGTACCGCCACACGCGTTCCTCGATCGGCGGGTGCAGCATCGCCGTGGTGTGGGTGCCGGTCAGTGCGCCGAAGTGCGGGAAGGTGGCGGACATGCCCCAGTCGCGGGCGGGGGTGATGGCCGCTAAGTGCAGCGCGAGAGTGTCGCCGGGTTCCGCGCCGGCCACGTGGAAGGGGCCGGTGACGGGGTTGAACGCCTGGCACACCTGCGAGGGCAGGTCGTCGACGGTGCGGACGGCGCCGCCGAAGCAGTCCTCGGTGCTGGTGACGAGCAGGCTTCCGGGCGTGATCTCGGCGACCGCCGGGTGGGCGCCGAAGGTATGGCGCAGTTCGTTCTCGCCCGGCTGGTAGGTGACTGTGCTGGTCATGCCGACTCCCGTCCGCCGGCGAGGCCGGAGAGCTGGGGACGGCGGCCGGCAGCGTACAGACCCGCCAGCACCAGCAGGCCGAGGGTGAGCCAGACGAAGCCGAGGCGTTGCGCGGCCACGTTGGCGTTGATCACGACGTAGGCGAGGATCGTGAACCCGATTCCCGGAAGGAGCAGGTGCGCGACGTAGTTGCGGCTGCGGCGGCGGACCAGGTAGTGCCAGACGACGGCGAGGTGCAGAACGAGGAACGCAGTCAGCGCGCCGAAGTTGATCAGGCTGGACAGCAGGGCGATGCCGTCGGTACGCCAGTTCATGTAGAGGCCGATCGCCAGCGACACCAGGGCGGTGAGGGTGATGGCGTGGGTGGGCACGCTGTGACGCACCGAGACCGCGGCCAGGAACTTCGGCAGCTGCCGGTCGCGGGCCATGGCATACAGCAGCCGCGAGGTGGCGACCTGCGCGACGAGAGAGTTCGCCACGCCCCAGGCGACGGCGGTGGCGACCGCGCACAGGGTGGCGAGCCAGGGTCCACCGGCGAGCCGCGCCGCGTCGTAGAACGCCGTCCCGTCCGGGTCGCCGTTCGCCAGTAGGCCGCCCGGGTCGGGCACCAGCAACGCAGCCATCCAGGTCTGGGTGATGAACAGCAGTCCGGCCACGCCCAGCGCGGCGGCCATCGCCCGGCCGATCTGCCCCGCGCCGCCCTTGTTCTCCTCGGCCAGCATCGAGATGCCGTCGAAGCCGAGGAAGCTGAGCACAGCGATCGACACCGCGCCGAACACCAGCGCCCAGGTGAACGTGTCAGGGTTGTAGAGCGGCGTCCACGAGAAGCCCTGTCCCTTGCCCTGCGCGAGAGCACGACCGGCTGCGGCAAGGAAGACCACCAGCACGATGACCTCGCCGATGAGCAGCACGCGGGTGATCAGGGCGGTCATCCGGATTCCCCGATAGTTGACCAGCGTGTTGAGCAGCACGAAGCCGACCAGCCAAGCCCAGACCGGGATCACCGGTACGGTGGAGTGCATCGCCACCGCCGCGATCAGGTACAGCAGGCTCGGCACCAGCACGTAGTCCAGCAGGATGGCCCAGCCCGCGAGGAAGCCGACCGGTGCGCCGATCCCCCGGCCTGCGTAGTTGTACACGCTGCCTGCCAGCGGAAACGCCTTGACCATCTGGGCGTACGAGGCGGCGGTGAACACCAGCGCCACCATGCCGACGACGTAGGCCAGCGCGACCATCCCGCCGGCACCTGCGTAGACGGATCCGAAGATGCCCATCGGCGCGATCGGCACCATGAACACCAGCCCGTAGAAGAGCAGGTCGGCGAAGCCGAGTGAGCGGCGCAGCTCCGGTCGGTACCCGAACCGCGACGAGTCCGGCGACACCTGCGCCACGCCGATCTCCGGTGGCGGCGCTGTCTGCCTCGTGTACATGTCTTTCCTCCCTGATGGTGATCGATGTACGCACCCTCGCGGCCGTGATGGAGCTGGCCAAGCGACGTCACCCGCTCCGCCGGCAGACGCACAGCCAGGAACTGCTGGATCGGCTGCTACAGACGCCAGACGATGGACAAGTCCTGGGCGCAGCCACCGACCCGTACGGCGACGAACAAGCGGCGGAAGATGCTGCCGAGTTCCTCGGGTGCCGCGTCCGCCGTCAACCCCGGCGCTGGCGCCGCCACCGTCTCCAGGACGAACTGTTCGATGGCCTCGGCATCCACGGCGGTCAGCCGACAGCCGCAGGGCCCTCGGTAGGCACGCTGACCGAGCATCCGCATGGGCTGCAGCGACGTGCCGCAACCGCGGCACAGCAGCAGCCCTTCAAGGGTGAAGACCTTCGAGACAGGCGGTTCCGGCTGCGCTGGCCGTTCATCGCTACGACCGGATGCGGTACGGCGAGCGCGGTCGCGCACCACGCCGCCTCGCACGTCAATGGCCACGGGGCACCTCCACCATCACCGCTGCTCGCAAAACGCGAGGACTGTCCACGGCGGTGGAGGTCTGGCAGGCTCCCGATTACCCGATCCAGCGCCGTGGTTGTCTGTGTGACCAGCCTGCGGGTCCGGCCTGCTGCGTGACGACGCGTGGACGTTCTAGTGTTGTCCTAGTTTCAGCTCGTCTACGCCCGCCGTCGTCTACTACGCTGCCGACTGCCACGATGACGCTGAGTGCACGGCCTGGGGGATAGCCCGTGGAGACGGTACGACGGTGGACCGGCCGCGAGGCGAAAGCATTACGCCTGGCGCTACGCATGAGCGTGCGCGGATTCGCCGAGCACCTGGGGGTCAATCCGGCGGCCATCTCCAACTGGGAGAAGCGCGGTGCCGCCACCCGCATGCGCTACGAGACCCAACAGATGCTCGATGTCGATCTGGCACGGTCACCAACTGAGGTCAAGCAGCGGTTCGCCCAGACCCTCAAGGCGTCGGCGACTGCGGAGCCGAGCGCCTCAACCGTGCCTGCTGACGGCAGCCGGCCCACCAGGCAGGATCTCGGCACCCGGTCCCAAGAACGGACGGCCGCCGTTCTCGCCGCGCTCGGTGGCCCACAACCCGATGATCTCGCGTACATGCCCCCGGCCGACATTCAGCGCCTGGTCGCGGATTTCCTCGCCTCGACCGCGCGCGTCTATCTGATCATTGGGCCCCCGGGCTGCGGCAAGACCAGCTTCACCCACCACCTGGCGTCGCGGGCGCCCGGAGTGGATGTTCAGTTGCTGACCGCGGACTCGTGGACCGAGGACACCGAACTGGCACGCGAGATCCTCCGCTACGGATCCCGACCGGCCGGCGAGGATTCCCTGCTGACTCTGGAAGTGGAGAGCCGGGACCTGTCCCGGCCGCTGCTCGTAGCCATCGACAGCCCCCAGTCGTACGCCGTGGTGGACAAGATCTGCCGCCAGCTCGACGCCACGCTGCGACAGGTGCTCTCGGGCAACCTGAGGTTTCTGCTCGTACTGCGCACACCGCCGGAGATCGAGCTGGCGCCCTACCCCGTCCTGTCGGCAGCGGTCATGCCCGGTCGGGGCCAGGCGCAGAGTGCCGAGCCCTCGCTGCGGCTGGACCGCTGGGACGTCCCCACCGCCCGGGAGGTGTGGAACGCGCAGCGGCATGTCGATGAGCCGCCCTTCGACGCCCTGCCTCCGAAGATTCGTAACCTGGCCCGCCTGCCGCTGTACATGAGCCTAATCCGAGCGGCCAAATCGACCGAGCCGCTCGGGCAACCCAACGCCTACCGGCTCGTGGAGTTCTGCGTCGCCTCGATCTTGAAGGCGGAGAGCCTGGACCTCGACCGCGCGACGGCGGACCTGACAGCACTCGCCCGCAGGCAGCTCGCTGCGGCGTGGCCGCACCCGCTGCTTCCTGCGATCGAAGCGGAACCACCGGGCGATGTCGGTGACCTCACCGCGTCTCCGATCGCGAGACTCGTGCGGTCCGGCCGGTCCGGGGGTCTGGCGTTCCATCACGACGTCATCCGTGAGTTTCTCTTCGCCCGGTGGCTCGCCCAGGTCATCGAGGCACACGGACGCTCGACCGTCACCATCGAGTTGCTCAACGACCTCGCTGCTCGCACGAGCGCCTCGGGCGACCTGCGGGGCGTCCTGGAATTCCTGTTGCAGGGCTTGGACGCGACGTCGCCGGAGCTGCTGGCCGCCGTCGCCCAGTCACCGTCGATCAGCATCACCGAAACGCTGCCCCTGATGCTCGAACTCGCCGGTGAGAGCCCGGCGTTCACCACCGCCGAGGTGCTGCGGGTGTGCGCCTCCCGGTGCCTGCACGACAATGGCCTACCGCTGGCCAGAGCCCTCCTGCACACCAACGCAGCCGCGACGGCACTGGGCGCGGAGTACCCGCGATGGATGCTGCGGGTGCTGCGCCGCTTCGGCCCGGCAGTCTGGTCTGACATCGTGGCGTGCGTCGAGACGCAGCTACCCCTCGCGGCCGTCCAGGACTTCGTCCGCCTCGCGCAGCTCGACACCGTAGAGGACGCGGTGTTCCTCGCCCGACACTTCTACGTCTTCCTCACCGCTGACGACGGCACTTCCCAGGAGCTGAAGACTCTCCTGGCCCATCCCGACTGGCGAGCCCGCGCCGCTCTCGCCGAGGGGATCCGCGCGGGCCACGCGATCCCCCAGCAGACGGTGGTCTCGATCATGGAGGCGTTGACCGCGGACCGCGACTACAAAGTCCGCGCCGCCGCCGCCGAAACCGCGGGCCAGTCGACCGCACCCGGTCTTGAACACCTACTGGCCGCGCTCCTCGATGACCGCAACTGGCATGTCCGCGAACGTCTCCTTCGAGGGCTGTCCCTCAGAGTTGGGGACGAAGACTCGGCCGCCGACCTTGTCATCCGGGGCCAGGACGCATGGCGCAACGGCCCTCGAAACGTGCGAGTAGCCGCCCAGCGACTCCTACTGAAGTGCGGAAGACAATCCCTGCAGGACGAGGACTCTTCCCGCAGTGCCCTGTTCGGCCTGCTCCGAGAGATCCGTACCGGTGCGCTTCGGCTGCCCACGAACGTCCAGTCGTCGCTGATCTGCCAGGGCATCGCCTCGGCAGACTGGCTCGTACGCGCCGAAGCCAACCTGCTTGACCACCGTGGCACAGCCACAAGCGCAGCCGGAGGCATCGGTAAAGAAGCCTTCCGGCGCCTCCGAGACAGACGGGCACTTCAGGTCGCACTCGACGTCCGCGACGTCGACCACGCGATCGCCGTCGCCCAAGCCGCAGCCAGCGCGGGTGTGCAATTCATCGAGATCGGCGACCCGCTCATCAAGAGCGTCGGCGTCCAGGCCATCAGCGCGGTCAAGCAGCGAACTCCCGATGCGTGGATCGTCGCCGAGATGATGTCCGCCGACTGGGGACGCGACCAGGTGATCATCGCGGCCGAGGCCGGAGCCGACGTCGTACTGCTCATCGGACCCGCCAGCATCGCCAGCGTGTCCGCAGCGGCCGAAGCGAGCAGGCGCTTGGGCATCCCCATCATGATCGACGTGCCCGAGGGCCGACTGGTCCAGGGCTGGGTCCAGGACATGGAACGCGCGGGAGTCGACGGCTTCGCCATCACCACGAACATCGACCTGGGCGTGGCCGGCTTTCACCCCCTCGACCAGGCGCAGCTCATCAGGTCATGGACGAAGCTGCCGGTCGCGGTCTCCGGCGGCTTCGAACCCACCGACGTCGAAGCCAGCCGACGACGCTCCTGGGACATCCTCGTCGTCGGTCGCGGAGTCACCGACTCCCTGGACCCCGCCGTCGCCGCGCGGGACCTCGCCGCCTCGATCGAACTCACCGAAGGACATCACCAGTGAACATCACCCCGCTCACGGTCGATCGCATCCCCGACCTCGAAAAGCTGCTCGCGTTGGGAGAGCCGTACATCAGGCTGCGGGGCTCATCGGACTACTGGCTGTACGCCACGCTGTTCGCCGACACCTGCCCACTCGCCATCATCGACGGCCAGGTCGCCGGAAGCGTGATCGCCTTCCGAAGCCAAGTCGACCCCACTGAGATCTACCTGCAAGACGTGATGACGCACCCCGGCCACCGCCGTGAGGGGATCACCCGGGCGCTCGTAGACGAAATCTACCGGCAGGGCGCTGCTTGGGGATGCCGCCGCCTGTTCCTTACGTCCGAGCCCGACAACTACGCCGCCCACACAGCATGGCTCGCTCTGGGCTTCAGCAACGTTGCCGGCGATTCCACCGAGGCTGGTGTGGCAGTGATCCACGACTACAAGGGGCCGGGAAAGCACCGCGCCGTGTACGAGCGCCAGATCAGCGGCTAGCGACGGGCCCGCCCAGGCGCCGAGCCCGCATGTACTCGGCAGACGTAGGAGATCGCGGAAGCGGGCCGCGCCCGCCCCGTGTAGGGGCAGGCGCGGTTCACGCGGCGCGTGGCGGTGCGGGTTGGTGCAGGCGGAGTAGGCGGGCGAGGGTGGCGGCTTGGTCAACGGTCGGGAGGCCGGCCTCGGCGGCCAGGGCTTGGATCTCGGTCTCGGTGGCGGGGTCGGTCAGGTAGCGGGCCATCGACAGCGTCCCCGGCAAGGCGGAGCACTCGGTGTCGGGTTGTACGGTCGGGGCCTCGCCGCCGGTTGTCCGCGTGGGCGGGGTCGGCGGCGACGGGTGTGGTGTGTTCGCGCGTGATTGCTGGTCACGGCGTGTGGCCATGTCCCTCCCAGGACGGCTCGTGGCGTGGAGGTGAGGTGTGGGGCCATGGCTTCTCCTCTTTCGGTGGGCTGGCAGTCTGAAAATCGATCGCCGGAGTCGGGCGGCGGATCGGCGTGGTTGCCGGTCGGGTGACGTCGGCTGCGGCGAGCAGCGCGGCGGTGGGCCGCGGACGGTACCTCCGGTGGCCGCGGAAGTGAAGGGGGTCGCCATTCACAGCGACTCACAACTGCGTGCCGTCGGGTGTGAGTACTCGGACGGGCGCGGTTCTGTCGCCGTACTGCGCTGCTGACAGACCTGACAGCTGCGGGCCGACGCGCGTGGTCCGCTCTCGTCGTCTCAGTGCGCGCCTCTGCGCGAACAGCGGCTACCGCGCCCGGGCGGCTGCCGGTAGGTCGGTCCGGCGGCGTGTGGGCCTTCACGCCGCCGCACGCGCCGCACGTCCCGCCTGGCCTCATCGGGCGGTCCGCCCGTCCGGGGCGGGTTGGTCGTGGGTGGGGAACTCTTCGTCGTGGGAGGTGTCGGTGTAGGACAGGTCGATGAGGCGGTGCCGGCCCGGGCGGCCGGGTAGCTGCCAGATCTGGTGGGCGGGGCTAGCGGCGAGGGCGGTGCGTAGTTCAGCTGTAGTGGTGGCGATGACCGTTGTCGGGTCGGGGACGGCGGCGAGGCGGTGGTGCAGGTTCGCCTCCCTGCGGGCCGAGGGGAGATGGAACAGCACCGGCCATGCCCAAGTGCTCATCATGTACAACCGCTCGTACTTGATGATCTTGTCGATGAGGACGTTGAGGTTTTCGCCGCTGGTGTCGTACTCGAGGAAGAACGGCACGGACCGTCCGTGCTCGGTCCACACTCCGGCGCCGTCCGGGCGGGGGAAGCCGGTCACTCCGGCGATGATGATCTGGGGGTCGCCGCCTGCGCGGTACAGGGAGCCTGGTTCGTGGTAGGTCGACGCGGGCTGCCAGCGGACCAGGTCGGTGTCGGGGTGGGTGCGGGCGTGGGCGGCGAGGTCGATGAAGACCTGGTTAGCGCCGAGCAGGTGCGGCAGGTCCGGCCGGGACGTCAATGACTGTTTGCGGCGGCGGGCCTGGTCGCGGCGGCCTCGTGGGAGTGCGCGTTGGGCGTGGACGTGGTCGTAGCCGAGCTGGTCCAGGGCGTAGTGGTAGGGGTATGAGCCGCCGTCGGCCTTGTTGGGTCGGAACCGGTCCACCGCCCGCAGGGCGGTGAGGCGGCGCAGCCGGCGTTGGGTGAAGTCCAAGGATGGGAACAGGGCGGCGGCGATCTGGTCGGTGGTGAGCACGCCGTGGTCGTAGAGCCAGCCCAGGAGCCGGTCGTCGCGGGCGGTGATGCTGGCCTGCAGGCGCAGTAGGGGATCCGCGGTCGGTAGGTGTTTACCCATGGGCACAAGCCCCTGGGGGGAGACCCGAGACTAGAGGGTCTGTCTGGAGCGGTCCCCGGCTGCTGACGTGGGCGCTGACCTGGGCTGTGAGCGGCCGTGAGGGGTCAGGATGGGAGTCAGGATCAAGACGGACGGTAGAACGGAGGTCGGCACTGACTGCGGAACCGCCGGGCACAGCGGGTGCCGGGCGACGGGTTCGTGCAAGCCGGTGTGAGTCCGGTCGGCGAGGCCGGCGGAGGTCGTCGGTTGGGGTCGTCATCGTTTGCTGCTCCAAGGTCGAGGATGTAGGTGGGTTTGTGGTGCGTTTCCGCCCGCTGCGGCGAGTGGAAACGCGCTGACAGGTCTGGTCAGGTGGTGTCAGCTGCCGGGGCTCCTGACAGACGTGGATGCCGGTCTGGCAGCGTCGGCTCGATCTGACAGAAGTCGATGGTTGAAGCTCTGTCACGCGGCCTCCCGCGGTGACAGATCCCGTTCGGGCGGTGTGGTCTCGGCGCGCAGGACGCGCACGAGCGCGGAGGCGGTGGCGTTGGACAACTGGTGCCCGTCCGCGCGTAGTTGGTGGGCGAGGGCCTTGCGGGACAGCGGTGTCCCTTCGGTGGTGAGGGTGTGGGCGGCGGTCCGGGCGGCCGGGACCAGCGCGGCGACCTCCGGAGCGTCCTCGTCTGTCGTCATCGCGGTGTCCCGGCGGTCCGGGACCGCCGGTGGTTGGTCCGCGACGGCGGGGACCGCAGTCCGGGAGTCCGGGACCGCGGCGGCGGTGACGGCGGCCGGCGGTTCGAGGTCCGGGACTGGCGCGTCGACAGCGGGCGGCGGTCCGGGCTCCGTCCGGCCGGGCCGGGGCTGTTTGGGTGGGGTGGAGTCGGCGCGACCGAGGGCGATCTTGACCATCGCCAGGAAGCCGAGGGCTGGCAGGGCGGCGGCGATCCAGCCGATCACCGACGCCTCCGCCTCGACCACTTGCGCGGCCAGCGACAGCAGTACCGCCACCATGAGCACGGCGGCGGGGAAGGCGACGGACTTGCCGAGGCGCCGTTTGCGGCGCAGTTCCAGACCGGCGGCGATCGACATCAGCTCGAGGACGATCGCGTTGGCCCAGGCCAGCCAGCCCGGCTGGCCGTGCGCGGCGGCGACGTCGTGCACGTGGGTGAACGACGCCGCGCCAGCCGCGCCGCCGATCATTAGCATGATCGCCACCTGGACACGGTCCTCCCACCGCTGCCGCCTCCTCCTCGCCTCGGTCGGTGGGCCAGGGTTTTGTTGGTCAGGTGTCGCCAACGGCTCACCACCTTCGTTTCGGCGGCGCGTGCACGGCCGCGGGCGGTGTTGTCGTGTCACGGCGGTCCGCGACAGCAGCCGGCGTCTCGGACGGGTTGGTGTGGTGCGACATCAATTTCTGCTCCTCGATCAGGCGGTGGGTTGCGGATGCGGGCATGGGAAGGATCGCCCAGGGTCGCGCCTGCCCGGGCTCGGATCAGCTTCCGGGCAGGCGCGGCCCTGCCGGGTGACGCCCGGCCGGGCGGACCCCTCACGTGAGCAGGGGACGGTAAAGAATCACTTTGGTCGAGTCAACGAGCACGCCTCACCCCGCGCAGGGGCAGGCACCAGGGCAGCAGGCGTCGCCACAACCCGCTCAGCGGGCTGCGTTTCGACGCGTGGACAGAGGGCAGACGGCCAAGCCGAGCCTCACCAGATCAACACTGACCACCGCCAGCGCCATGAAGCGCTCAGGTGGTGCGGCGGCTCAACTCGCCGACGGGCGATCCTTCATGTGGGGCCTCCCTACTCTCAACGCCCCGCGCGGCGTCGGCACGAACATCGGCAGGCACCCCGTCCGGGGGTGCCTGCCCGCTGCGTGTGTGGCCGACCGCGCCAACCGGCGCTGCGGGAACGCCACTCCATTACGCCCCGGGAAACCGATGGAGTCAACCACCAATTCATAACAGGCAGGTCACCGAGTCTTGCCAAAGGTCCGGCCGGGTGCTACTGGGTCCGCATGTGTTCGTCGCGGTCCTTCCCAGTCCGGTCCGACGAAGCGAAAGAATCTTCTGGCAGGGATCACTTGTTGGGACGCGCATCTCCTTCTTTGGAACTCCGTGCGGGGCCGCTGGTCTCCGCAAGATCCGGGACGGTTCTGACCGGCACTCGGCAGGCGTACGCCGACGCCGCTGTCCGCGCCGCCTCGGCAGGTCCTGTAGTCGCCAGGCCGGTTAGGGACGCATGGCGGTGAGCAGCACCGATGTGGTGAGCGCGTAGCGGGCGCTCACGTCGACGGTGCCAGCGAGACGAAGGATGATCTCTGCAGCCGGCCGCCGCCCTCAATCTTCACGGTGCTGGCGTCAACGAGCGGCTTGAGTGCCTTGATGACGTGTTCCGGCCGGTACACCGTTTCCAGCAGTGCGAAGTTGCGCAGGTCCTCGACGCGGACCGGTTCACTGTCACGCAGCCTCTGCTGCAGTAGTCGGGTCAGCGGTCCGAGCAGTGGTTCATCGATGGCGAACAACGTCTCCGCCTGTTCGTCGCGGGGGTCGCGGAAGCCCACGCCTTGGGCGCGGTCGACTTCCCAGAGGCTGTCTTTCATCTTCTGCACGCCAAGTGGGTGCCCGGTGCCGAAGACGAGGTAGAGGGGCTGACCGTTGCGGGGGATAAGCTCGAAGTCCAGCAGATAGGCAAAGCCCGCTGCCTGCAGGGCGTGTCGGTAGCAGGTGAGGATGTGGCGACTCTTCGCTGCTGGCGGAAGGTTGACGACTTCGCGCCAGCGTGGGTCGCCGCCGAAAACGTCGTCGCCTGCCTCGCCAAGGTTGCTGACGAAGCGCACGAAGTGCTGCGGCAGTAGCGTAACGATGACCTCGGTGGACACGTTCGAGGCGAGGCGTTGCAGCAGCTTGAATGGTACGGGTGCGTTGCCCCAGGAGTCCAGGTTCCCTCCCTGTCACGCTGATGTGAGACAGCCCGTCTACCAGGGGATACTCTTCCTGGACGGTCCTGAGGAGAGATCATTAGCATAACGTCGAAGCCCCACGAGAGCCTGGATCCGGACGCCCGGCCCCAGCGGCGGACATTCACCGCAGAGTTCAAGGCGCGGATCCTGGACGAGTACGACGCGGCGCCGGACGCGGCGGCTCGCGGGGCGATTCTGCGCCGGGAACGGTTGTACGGGTCACACATTCTCGACTGGCGCAAGGCCCGAGACGCCGGAGCGTCGGCCGGCTTGACGGACCGGCGGCAATCGGCCGCGCGGGCAGCGAAGAAGGCCGAGAGCGCCGAACTTGCCCGTCTTCAGCGGGAGAACGCCCGCTTGCAGGCCAAGCTGGCCAAGACTGAGACCGCGTTGCAGATCATGGGAAAAGCGCACGCGCTCTTGGAACTGCTCTCCGAGAGCGCGGATTCCGCGCCGATGCCGAACCCGTCCTCGCCGAGGCACAGCAGGCGCTGACCCCGGCGTGGGGCATCGCCGGGGCCTGCCGGCTGACCGGTGTTTCCCGCGCGACGCTCTACCGGCACCGCGTACCACCGCTAATCTCACGGCCGCGGACCGCGCGCAGGCCACCGCCGTCGGCGTTGTCCGAGGCGGAACGTGAGCAGGTGCTGCAACTGCTAAACCGGCCCGAGTACCAAGATCTGGCGCCGGCGCAGGTGTGGGCCCGCGAGCTCGACGAGGGCCGCTGGTGGTGCTCGGAGTCCACGATGTACCGGATCTTGCGGGCTGCCGGGCAGAGCGGCGAACACCGCAGCCAGGCCAGCCATCCGGCCCGCACCAAACCCGAACTCGTGGCCGACGCGGCGAACCAGGTCTGGTCCTGGGACATCACCAAGCTGCGCGGCCCGCAGAAGGGCGTCTGGTTCCACCTCTACACCGTGATCGACATCTGGTCCCGTTACGTCGTCGGGCACCTGGTCGCCGCGCACGAGGACGGCCAGCTCGCCGAGGCGCTGATCGCTGACGCGGCCGCCCGCGAACGCGTCGATGCCGATCAGTTGACCGTGCACGCCGACCGTGGCGCCGCGATGACCAGCAAGACCGTCACCCAGCTGCTGACCGATCTGAAGATCGGCCGTAGCCACAGCCGTCCGAAGACATCGAACGACAATCCGTACATCGAGGCGAGCTTCAAGACGTTGAAGTACGACCCGACGTTTCCCGAGCGGTTCGGGTCGATCCAGCACGCCCGGCAGCACTGCGAGGCGTTCTACACCTACTACAACCACGAGCACCGGCACTCCGGGGTCGGCCTGCACACCCCGGCATCGGTGCATCACGGCACCGCCGGGCAGATCCGTGAACAGCGGCAACAGACCCTCGACGCGGCCTGGGCAGCGCACCCGCAACGGTTCGGCCGCCGCCGTCCACGCCCGCCCCGCCTCCCGGACCGGGCATGGATCAACAAACCCGACAACAGCGACCCCGAACAGACCACCGCCTCGCCCGTGCCCAACCAACCAGCAGCACAAAGCTAAACAAAATCAAGAAAATGTCTCAGTTGACTTGACAGGCTCCGGTTCGCGAATATCGGTTGGCCCCAGGCGCCTATGCGGTCCAGCGCGGCTTCGAGATCGTCGGCGCAGGTGCCTTTGCCCATCGTCACGGGCATCGCATCCTTGGACCTCGGCCGGTCGGGAAAAGCTTGTTGCAGGGTCTTCCGCAGCATGTCGACGCAACGCTGGTCGTCATCGATGAAGACGAATCGGGCGACGCCCTTGGTCGGGGGGACGTTCTCGACGAGGGCGCGGATCGCGATGACAGGCGAGCCCGGTTCCCCGCCGCTGTAGATGCCGGGCCCGGCGAATCCCTCCGCGTAGGTGACCGAGGGGTAGGCGTTGGAGTAGGCGAGCAGGATGGGAAACCACTTTCCGAGGTAGTGGCGGTAGATGTCGTGCTTCGCGCCCGTGTGTTCCGCACACGGCCACGGCACCGGACCGTCGACCGGCATCCAGCCCCCTTGTCCCGTCACAACAGGTTGCGAGACAGTCTCTCATTGTGACGCGCAAAGCGAAACTGCCCATGAGCGGCGGGGCGTGAAGACCGAGTAGTCGGACGCAAATTGGCGCCCGCAGCCGCGTCTGCTGGCGCGTGGGTTGTCAGCAGGCGGCGGCTAGGCTGAGGGGCATGTCGTCCCAGGTCCGGCCATTCAAGACACGGCCGCCAGCCTTGGGCGTCCGTCCGCCCCACTGCTTAAAGAAGAACGGCACCTCGACGCTGGTGCATTGATCGCGCAGGTCTACGACCCATGCCGGGTCTAACTGTCGGGCGTTGGCGCCGCTCTCGCCGCCTGCGATCACCCAGCCGATGCCGTCTAGCTGCAAGCCCGGGAGCGGGCCCAGCAATGGTTCACACGACAGGAACCGCAGCGCCGCCGGCACTGTCCGAAGATCATCGATTCGGTGCACAGCGCTGAGGTCCTCGACGGAGACGCCCATCCACAAGTTGGAGGGCCAGGTCAGGGAGGGGGCTACCCGGCGTAGGCGGCGGGCTCGTTTGGTTAAGACCTGATATGTGTGCTGCGGGGTCGCCTCGATGACCTCGAAGACCTGGCGAACGAAACTCGTCGGCACCTGGGCGTGGAACAGGTCACTCATCGAGTTCACAAACACAAGACGAGGACGTTTCCAAGTCAGTGGCAACTCAAGGCTGTCCGGATGCAGCGTCAGCCCGAACCCTGGCCCACTCGTCCGCGGGTCTCCATCCCGCTGGTACCGCGGCTGTCCCATCGCCTTGAGCCGTTTGGCCAGCGTCAACGCGTAACAGTTGTCGCATCCGCGGCTCACGCGATCGCAGCCCGTCGTCGGGTTCCACGTCGCCTCCGTCCATTCGATGGCACTGCGGTCACCCATGGCTCACACTCACACTGCAAAGAGTATTGGTTCGAACGCAAGTTCGACAGGCCCGACACCGCCGAATATCGAGCTGGACGGCCGGCACGTTGACCGTGACTGGTATGACGGTCGATGTGACCGTGATCGCGGCCCTCCTGCTCGTCTGCATCATCGCCCTGATGGTCGGCTGGATCGTTGCGGCAGCCGCCTTCGGTGGCTCGATGCTCTGGGCGGTGCAGTGGAGATGCGTCTCATCCACATCGTTTGAGCCCATCCGACGGCGAGGGCTGCGCAGAGGTGCATGGGAGCTGATTCGATCCGCTGCCGGGCCTGGGATCTTTGGCCGGCTGGTCGCCCGCGCGTCGTGGCGTCGGGTGCCGCTGATGGTGCTGGTCCCGATCATTGGCTTTCTGGTGCCGGTGAGTCTTCCCTACGTCGTCCTGCTGCTGGTACCAGGGGCCATCGCCGGTGGCGAGTTCGCGGAGGCGATCGACAGAGTGGGTCGCCTCACCGGCATCATCGGCGTGCTGGTGGCGATACGCATCTTCCTCAACGGGCTGCGCTACATCGCCCAGCCCGGCAAGCCGCGCGGGAAGCTTCCTGGTCTGCGTTTTCCTGACGATCTGTCCAGCAGGGGGCGTGACCGGCTCGCCGCCAACGCGTTCTGGTTCACGATGGCCCATACCGTCGAATTGCTCGCCGCCATGTATCCCGTCCTCGTCCTGGTCGCGGTGATACCCGACCTGGGCACCGCTGCAACGCCGTCAAGTGCTGCAGCGCCGTCATCGGACGCCGACTCCGCGCTGCCTCCTCTCCTCGGCGTCATCGTGTTCTTCCTGGCGGTAACGCCGATGCTGGTGCCTGCTCACATTGCCGCGTCCTTCCTGCGCCGTCGCTTGGCCGGATGGGAGTTGTCGGTAGAGATCTGCCAGATGTTGGCCCCGCCTGTCCTAGAAGAGCGCGCCGACTCGCTGGCAATGCCCGAGCCTCTCCGCGCGGTTGCCGACGCCCACCGCGGCAGTCTGGTCGACATCGCCGTACTGCTCGATCAGACCGCCGGGCTGTGGGATCGCCGGCAACCGAGAGGGTTCACCCCGCACCCCGCGGCTACCGTACTGCGAGCGGTGAGCGCGTCGATCCGACGACACCTGCAAAGCCCAGAGTCGTGCGAGCCGACGCTTCCCCTCAACCTGCGAGAAACGCTGCGCATGGTGCTGGACCTGCTCGTCGAACCGGAAGGGACATCGTCACTACGCGAACTCGCCTCCAGGGTCCAGGCGTTCGACGAGGACGGAACCCCCACAGCAGAGACGTTCGTCAAGCCCCCCGGGCGCCTCGTGGTGGCATTGGCAAGGCTCACCGACAGCGCGCAACGAACCGCTGCCGTCCTGGCCGCCGTCGCAGGAATGGCAGCGACCTTCATCGCTGTAGCGCTGACCGCCGCAGGGAAGATCGATACCGCCGAACTCCTCGGCCACCTGAGATGAGCAGCCATATCGCTAGCTGTGACAGCCGTTTCCGGTCACGCCACCGCGCGCCTCGGATACGGCCAGCGTGGCCATGTCTCCGCACGACTGACGAAGCGTGTCGCCTCAATCGGCGAGCGCGCGGTAAACCAGCCGACGAAGCTGCGCTTAGGTGAGTCCCCAGCAGCGCAGCCCCGAGCATGTGGCGGGTGCGGCGCGGTAGTCCGCGGTGCCCGCGCCATGCTCATCGCACGACGGGCGGCGCGAGCGGCGGCGCACATGCCGCGCTGGCCTTGGCACCGCAGGTTGCGGCAGTCGCCGCGCTCGTCGGGTTGGTGTGCAGAGGCGACGTCGAAGGCGAGCCGCCAGAACAGCGGATCGGTGACATCGTCCGGCAGCACGGCCAGGGTGCTGAGTCGTTCGCGTGGCACAGCTGAACACCTTCCGTCGACGGGGTCACGCCGCCCGCCCCGTGGGCGGGCGGCGGACACCATCGACGCTCTACTCTTTCCAGAGGTCAAGTCGCCCTCAGCATGTCCTGACTCAGCAACCGCCGAGTTCAGGCCGTTCGCTGGTCCTGCGGGCCAAACTTCCACCGCCAGTCCAGGCGGTGGCGGCCGAAGGTGCGGCGTTCGCCCTTGAACCCGGCACGCAGGAGTTTGATGTCGGCGATGAGGCGGATGATCTCCCGCTTGACCGCGATGTCGTCATCAAGTTCCTGCCACGCCTGCACCGCTTGGTCACCGATGCGCCCGCGCAGCACGGCCGGGATCCCGGCGTCGGCAGCGCGTTGCTCGTGCTCGGCGATCTGCGCGAGGAGGCCTTTCTCGGCGCGGGCGTAGGCGATCGCGGTGACCTCGCCCTCCTCGCCCAGCTTGCGCCAGTCCTCCAACTCCCCGCGCAGCCGTTGGGCTTCGGCGCGGGCGTGGGCAACTTCCTCGTCGGTGGCGCTGGCGGCGGTGAGGATGTCGTACACGTCGGGGCGCGACAGCCACGCCACCACCGTGCGCTGCACGTACTCGTCCAGGAACTCGGCCTTCACCGCGGCGCACCGCTTGTGCAGGCAGGAGTACACCTGCCCGGTCCAGCCGTGCCGGTTCACCTTCTGCGACGACAGCGGCCCGTCGCAAATTCCGCAGCGCACCAGGTACGACAGCAGATGCACCGCGCGGGCGGGCCGGGTCGTCGTGCGCGACGGGTCGCCCAGCATCCGCACCACCGACCAGTACGTCTCCTCGTCGACGAGTGCGGGCCAGATGCCGTCGCCGACGATCTCGCCTCGGAGCACCCGCTTGCCGATATAGGCCGGGTTCATCACCTGCTTGCGCAGGATGCCGCGCCGCCAGAGTCCTCCCTCGGAGGCGGGAATCCCGAGCCGGTTGAGTTCGGCCTCGACGGCGGTCAGCGGCATGCCCTCGGAGACTTTGCGGAAGTTGTCCCGCACCACCTGCGCCCGTGAGTACTGCGTCACCGTCCCGTCGGCCGCCACGGCCGTGCGGATCTCGGTGTCCGGCTCCTGACGCAGCAGGGCGCGGGTGCGCTGGTCGTAGATCCGCCGGTACCCGTAGGTGATCTTCCCGTGCGGACGACCGGCCTCGGCGGCGCCGACGATGCCGCGCAGCACGTTGTCGCGGATCGAGTCGGCCATCCACTCGGCCTGTACCGCCTGGAAGCCGAGCATCATCCGGTCGTTCTTGTCCCGCAGGTCGTACAGCACTCCGCCGACGAGCCAGAAGTTGAGACCGACCTCGTGGCACATGTCGCGGATCTTCACGAACACGGCGAGGTCGCGTTCCTTGCGGGAGATCTCCCAGACCACCAGCACGTCGCCCTTGCCCGCGCGGATCTGCTCGATCAACAACTCGAACTGCTCCCGCTCCTTCGTGGCGCGGCGGCTGGCCGAGCGGTGGTTGTCCGTGAACGACCCCGCGTCCGTCCAGGACCGCTTCGTGATCTCCGCCAGGTTCAGCACGCCCTGGTCGTGGACGCTCTTGCCCTGTTCCTTCTTGTCCTGACTCGCGCGCTGATACCGCAACGCCCGCACCTCTACGCCACCGGCCAGCAGCGCGTCCTTGCTGTCGAACCGGCCCTGGTTCCCCGACCGGGCCTTCCGCCGTACCATCAGAACCGTCCCCCTAGATCGACGTTCGTGTCGGCAACATCGACCCTAGCTTCTAACGATTCTTGACCGTCGACATGTCCAAGCCGTCCACCGTCTGGCATCTCGGCGACAGTGAATGGACCGCCAAGCCCGGGGTACATGCCCGCCGAGGAGGGCACGACGTAGAGCTGTACCGCCGGCATAGCCGCGCATTCCGCAAGGTGGCTGAGCTGTTTGGCCATCATGCCTCGGTTACCGGTAGCGGTGCGGCGAAGCGCGGACTCGTCGACAACGGCGATGAGCAGGGGCGGTCGGTCCCTGGCCAGGATGGCTTGCCGCGCGATCCGCGCGGCGACCAACTCGTCAACCTGATGAGGCGACAGAGCCTCCCAAGCAAGAGTGGCCCGTGCATACTCCTCGGTCTGCAACAGCCCCGGCACCCAGGCGAGTTGAAAGGCGCGCAGCGTGACCGCCTCACGCGAGGAGAGCGTGCAGTGCCCGAGGAGAAGCCGACCTCCAGCCCGCAGCCGTCTCCGCCGCCGGCTCGGCGAAATAACCTGTCGTCGCCGCGCTGGCTGTCGTCCCCGGCCGCGACAACGTCTTTGCCGCGACCGGGCGACCGCCGGTGACCGCGTCGCGCCGCCGGCCGCCGGAGCCGCCCCCACTGCGTGCGGGCGACGTCCTGCACCTGACCCGGCGGGCGTCACCGCAGTTCGCCCACCCGATCGGGGTCCGGATGATCCGCGTCCTGGAGTGGACGACGTACGACGGCTGGCTGTGGGCCGATGTCTACGAGCTTGGCCCGGACGGCAACGCGACCGCACGTCGTCCCTGTTCCTCCGGCTGGCCGGGGTTCGCGTGATCGCCCCGCCGCCCGTGTCCCAGCGCCGACCGCGTGCCGGCGCACTCGTGTGAGGGCGGACGCCTGATGCCTTACCGTCCCCGCTCCGGCGACCATGTCCCGGCCCGACCTACCTGGCGTTGCCGCGCCTGCCGCGCCGCGTGGCCGTGTGGGGTGGCGAAGCTGAACCTCCTGGCGAGGTACCGCGGGCGGAGGGCCGAGCTGAAGGCGTACCTCCTGACCCTGCAGGAAGCCGCCGCCGCAGACCTGACCGAGTTGGACGGCGGCCGGCATCCGACCGGCCTCGAAGACCGTTTTACCGCTTGGACCGAGCCCCGCGGCTGACCTCTTCTCCCGGTCGTCGCGGACCGGCCGGCGCCGGGAACGGAGGAATGACAACCTTTCAGGATATCGACCGCGCCCGTTTCCGGGGTCGTCCGAATGGGAGCGGCCGCCGGTAAGATCGGCGACAAAGCGACGGCTGATCGCTGACTGTAGAGCCCGCCCCGACCACCCACACTGGGCGCATGAATACGAGACTCCGCCGCAGCCGGATATTCAGCATCGCGGTGTGTCTCGCCCTCGTGGCGGCACTGAGCGGCTGCATGCAGCTCAACCTCGGGTTGACCGTGAACCCCGACGACACCATCTCCGGCCAGCTCCTGCTGACCGCGCAGAAGTCCGTACTCAAACAGCGCAACCCGGACGTGGCGGTGGCTTTCGCCGAACTGCGGCAGAACATTCCCACGCTTCCCGCCGGCACCGAGACCCGCTACGAGGACCCCAACTACTACGGCATTCAGATCAGCTACCGGAGAACGCCGCTGGCACAATTCACGAGCGAGAGCGTGAATCTTGTTCGGGATGGCGATCTCTATCGCTTCTCGCTCCCCCTGGATCCGAAGAAGTACGGCGGAAAGGTGGCCGAACAGGATCCCCGGAACCAGCAGGCGTTCATGACCTTGATGTCGTTCGAGATCTCCGTGACGTTCCCCGGCCGGGTGCTCGACACCAACGGCACCAGAACCGGCCGCTCGGTGAGCTGGAAGGTGATCGCCAACCAGCCCAAGCCGGCCGAGTTGCGAGCCGTCGCCGAGGCGCCGCCGCCACCCGCCACCAGCGCGGCCGCCGCCGTGGTCAGCGGTGGCTCGTTCCCCTGGCTGCTGGTCGTCGGCGCGGTGGTCGTGCTGCTGCTGGTCGCCGCCGTGGTGGTCGTGCTGCTGCTGCGCCGCCGCCGGGGCGGGAGTCCGGCCGACCCGTCGAACGCGCCCACCACCGGACCGGCGACGCCGGCCACGTCCGGCGCGCCGGCACCGCCCACCGGCCCGCCGGTCTGAGTTCCACCGGTCCGGCCCCGGCCAGCGTCGGCGGGGCGTCGGGCCGGGCCCCGATCACCGGCGACAGCCCGCCGGCCCACCACCGACCGGGCGGATCCCGTGGCCACCGCCACCGGCCGCCGCACCATCCCCACCCGAGGCCGCACCACCGCACCGTCTGAAAAGGGGGATCGCCGTGAACGATCTCTTCACCTGGGCCGCACTGGGCAGTCTGACCGGCGCCAGCGCCGCCACCCTGCTCGCCACCAACGTCATCGGCGGCCTGATCGGGCCGAGCGGCGACAAGGCGCGCAAGTGGATCGCGCTGGGCTTCGCGCTCCTGCTCTCCTACCTGACCGCCGCGTTCGCCGACGGGGCCGGACCGGAAAAGTGGATCATCGCGTTCTTCAACGGCCTGGTCATCTTCTCGGCCGCGCTCGGCATCAACCAACTGCCCCCGGGCAACCGGCAGGCGACGCAGGCGTCGCCGACCCAGCTCGCCCAGGGGCGCGAGCCCCGCTTCGTCCGCTCCTGGGTCTGAGAGAGGTGACCGTCATGGTCTTCGGCATCCTCAGCGCCGCCGTCCAGATCGTCTTCGGCGCCGTTCTCGGGCAGCTCGCCGCCGGCACCGTCGGCCTGCTGGTCGGCGCGGTCGTCGGCCTGCTCGTCGGCGGCCCGTTCGGCTGGGCGACCGCCTCGGCCGGCACCTACGGCGCCGACGCGAAGGGGATCTTCCTCTTCGTGGTCGACCACACGTGGAGCCTGCTCAACACGTTCACCGGCGCGCTCTACCTGGCCCTGCACCTGGTCTTCGGCCACCAGCTCGACCGGGTCGTGTCGGCCGGCAGCGGCCGGGTCAACGTGGTCGAGGGCGTCTCACCCCGCTACGCCACCACCATCGGCACGGTCTGCGCCGGGTCCAGCCCGGGCAGCCAGCGCCACGAGGACGTGCACGTGTTCCAGGCCCGGCTGCTCGGGCCGCTCTACCTGCCGCTGGTCGCGCTCAACTACGCGCTGTTCACCATCGCCCCGGTGTGGCTGCTCTGGCACGACCACACGAACGCGCCGATCAACCGGTGCACCCGCTACTTCGAGATCGGCGTCTACCCGCACGTCTGGAACGAGGCCATCGCGTACCGGATCCAGGGGACGCCGCCGCGATGACCGGTGCGATCGAGGCGGCCGTCGCGGACGTCACGTCCTGGCTGGCTGGGGCGGCGGGTCAGCCCGTCCCGGTCGGCCCGCCGCGTGACGACCCGGGCGGCGGCCTCACGGTCTGGCCGCTGGACCTGCGACCGGCCCGGCAGACCGCGACCGGCGGCGCGGCACGCGAGCCGTACCGGTTCGTGGTCCGGCTGCTGGTCAGCGGCGGCGGGCCGGCGGCGCTGCCGGCGCTGGACCGGGTGCTCGCCGCGGCCACCACCGGCTCCGGCCGGCCGGAGCTGGTGCTCGACGCCGGTGACCCGGCGCTGTGGCGGGCGCTCGGCGTGGCGCCCCGGCCGGCGCTGCTGCTCGACGTGCCGGCGCGGATCGACCGGCCGGCGCCGACCGCGCCGCCGGTGCGGCAGCCGCTGCGGCTGCGGCAGCTCGACATGCGCACGCTCGACGGCCGGGTGGTCGGTCCGCAGGACCAGCCGCTCGCCGCGATGCGGGTGGAGCTGGTCGGCACCGCCCAGGCCACCGAGACCGACGCCGCCGGCCGGTTCCGGCTGGTCGGCGTGCCGCACGACCCCGACGCCCCGGACCGTCCGGTGCGGATCCGGTTGGTCGGCCGGGGGCGCGTGCACACCGCCGAGCTGGACCCGGCCGGCGACGACCTGGTCGTCGTCCACGCCCCCGACTGACCTACCAGGAGGATCGATGCCCACCTACTTCTCCCCCGGCATCTACGTCGAGGAGGTGCCCTCCGGGGCCCGTCCGATCGGGCCGGTCGGCACCAGCACCGCCGCCTTCGTCGGGGTGGCGCCGAACCGCGCCGCGTACGTCGACCGGCCGATGGCGGTCAACAGCTGGACCGAGTTCCTGCGCCTCTACGCCGACGGCGAGCACCTGGAGAGCACCCCGCTGGCCCGGGCCGTGTTCGGCTTCCTGGACAACGGCGGCACCCGCTGCTGGGTGGTCAACGTCGGCGAGGGCGGCCAGCTCACCGGCGTCGGCGGGCGGCGCGGCGGCCTGCAGGTGCTGGAGGCGATCGACGAGATCTCCATCCTGGCCGCGCCCGGCTACCACGATCCGGTCTCGCACGAGGCCCTGATCAGCATGGCCGAGCGGCTGCGCACCATGGTGGCGATCTGCGACCCGCCGCCCGAGGTGGCCGACGTCTCCCGGCTCACCCGGGTCGCCACGCCCGGCAAACCCGCCAAGCCGGCCGAGCCGTCGGCCGGCAAGCCCGCCGAGGGTACGCCGAAGGACGGTGACGACGACGCGCCCGGCAGCGGCGGCGACCGGCCCCGGCAGTCCGACTTCGCCGCCTTCTACTTCCCCTGGATCCGGGTCCGCGACCCGCTCGGCGGAGACCTCGTGCTCACCCCGCCGAGCGGGCACGTGGCCGGCATCTGGGCCCGCACCGACGCGCTGCGCGGCGTGCACAAGGCGCCGGCGAACGAGCCGGTACGCGGCGCGGTCGACCTGGCGTACCGGGTCACCCGGCCGGAGCACGACGTGCTGAACCCCAAGGGCGTCAACGTGATCCGGTTCTTCGCCGGCGAGGGCATCCGGCTCTGGGGCGCCCGTACGCTCGCCGCCGAGGCCAGCGAGTGGCGTTACCTGAACGTGCGGCGGCTCTCCATCTCCATCGAGCAGGCGATCGCCAACGGCACCCGCTGGATGGTGTTCGAGCCGAACGACTTCACGCTGTGGCGCTCGATCCGGCGCGACATCGGCGCGTTCCTGACCCGGGTGTGGCGCGACGGCGCGCTGCTCGGCCGCACGCCGGAGGAGGCGTTCTTCGTCAAGTGCGACGAGGAGACCAACCCGGCCGACGTCCGCGACGCCGGAATGGTGGTCGCGCACATCGGCATCGCGGTGGTCAAGCCCGCGGAGTTCGTGGTGTTCAAGCTGAGCCAGTGGGCCGGCGGCACCGAGACCGAGACGATCGGAGGCTGACATGCCGACCACGGCCACCCCGCAGCCGGGCGCGCCCGTCGACCCGTACCGGGCGTACCACTTCAAGCTGCTCATCAACGGCGTCACCAACGGACACTTCACCGAGGTCAGCGGCTTCGAGGTGGCGATACCGTCGCTCGCCTACCGGGAGGCCGGCAACGAGCGCATCCGGGCCGTGCCCGGGCAGGTCGAGTACGCGCCGGTGACGCTGCACTTCGGCCTGACCAACGCCCGCGAGCTGTGGGACTGGGTGAACGCGGCGGCGAAGGGCACGGTCAACCGACGCAACGTGTCGGTGGTGCTGCTCGACCCCGCCGGCACCGCCGAGGTGCTGCGCTGGAACATGATCAACGCGTGGCCGACGCGGTGGCGGGGCGCCCACCTGAACACCCTCTCCCAGGAGATCGCGATCGAGGCGCTGACCCTGGCGTACGAGGGACTGGAGCTGGAGTCCGGCAGTGCGGCCGCCCCGGCGACCGCGTGACCGGCTGGCCCGCGCCCTGCGGGCCACCGCCGACCGCCTCTCCGACCGGCCGGCCCCGCCTCTCCACCCGGCTCCACCGGCCGGGCCGCCACGCCGGCCGGGCGAGCCGCCCGAGCACTGGCTCCGCCTGGTCGCCGCGCACGCCCCCGGCCTCCTGCACGACCTCCCCGCCGGCGTCGATCACGGAGTCGACGTCCGGTCCGACCCCGGGACCGACGCGAAACCCTCGATCACCGGACGGTCCACGGGAACCGGTGCGGGACGGGGTGGGGCGGGGTGGCGGTGGTGGCGCTGGCCGTTCGGGGGCGCGCGCGGCCCGAGATCTTGGTACGACATGACCCCCCTGGGGGCGGATTCTCACCAAGATCTTCAGCTCCACCCGATGGATGGAACAGGTTTCCCGTCGAGTGGTGTGGTTCCTCCGGACGGGGGGTGGGACGCCGGCGCGACGGCCGCGACGCCGACGGATCGCGGCGAGGTGGACGACGTGGCGGCGTGGCTCGACGGCACGTCGACCGGGCCGGCGAGGCGAGACCCGCCGTGGGCGTGGGCTGGCCCTGCGCGTCGGGCGCTCAGGGCGGCGTGGTCCGGGACCACGGCGGGGGGCGGATCGGATGCCGCCGCTCCGGACGCGGCGGCATCCGGGCGCGACCCCGCGACCCGCCGCCGCATGCCGAGGCGGGGCGGCACCACCAGGCCGGGCGGCACCACAGCAACAGGCGGCACCACAGCAACAGGCGGCATCACAGCAGCAGGCGGCACCACAGGACCGGGCGGCGGCACCGGACCAGGCAGCACATCGAGACCGGCCGGCACGCCAAGCCCAGGCGACACCTGGGGACCCGGCAGCACGTCGCGATCGGGCAGCGCATCGGGGCCCGGCGACATCACCGCACCGAGCGGCACCGCAGGACCGGGCACCGCAGGATCGCGCGCTGCCACGGGCCGGGCCCGTGCGACCCGGTCCGTGAGCACGACCGGGCCCGTGAGCGCGACCGGGTCGGCCGGCGGGGCCGGATCGATCGACACGGCCGACACCACCCGGCCCGGGCGGCCGGCCCGCCGCCCGGCACCGCTCGACCGGGACCGTGATCGGTCGGGCACACCCGACGTTCATCCCCGCCACGACGGCCGGTCCGACACCACGGTCGGACCGACGGGCACCGGAGCCGACGGCCGGCCGGAGCGGGACCGCGTACGCCCGTTCTCCTTCGCGCCCGCCCGGCGCGGGTCCATGGTGGCCGACGGCGCGCACGGGACCGCCGGCCCCGGCCGAGCGCGCGCTGCCACGCCGGCGCCGGCGCCGGCGTGGCAGCGGCCATGGGGTCGTCCGACGACGGCCACTGTGGACGACCGGGACCGTCGGGGCTTTCACCAGCCGTGGCCGGCCCTGCCGGACGAGACCGGCGCGCACCGGCCGACGGGGGCCGGCGCGGTACGCCGGGACCGGTGGCCGGCCCTGCCGGACGAGCCGACGCCCCGACCGTCGACGGTGTGGGCCGCCGGATGGCGCGACACGGTGCTGGACCGGGAACAGGCGGGTGGCTGATGGAACGCGTCGCCTTCCTCGTGGACGAGTCCGGCACCCGGGTCGACTGCCTGCTCAACCCGGAGACCGTGCAGGTCACCCGGCTGGCCGGGGTCCGGCCCCGCGGCGGCCCGGACGGGCCGTTGACCGGCGCCGGCCTGGCCGACGACCCGCTGGTCTTCACCGGGGGCGGGCGCACCGAACTGGTGCTGGACCTGCTCTTCGACGTCGACTTCGTGGAGTCGCCGGCCCGCCCCGAGGACGTCCGGGCGCTGACCCGGCCGCTGTGGATGCTCGCCGAGAACTCGACTGTCGAGCACGGCTGGCCCCGCCCGCCGCTGGTCCGGCTGGTCTGGGGCAAGACCTGGAACGTGCCGGGCGTGATCGCGGCGATCGCGGAACGGTTCGACGCGTTCACGATCACCGGCACGCCGCGCCGTTCCTGGCTGCGGTTGCGGCTGGTCCGGGTGGCGGAGACCGCCGACGCGGCCCAGGCCGGCTTCGAGGAGGAACTGGCCGCGGCGAGCACGCCGACCGTGGCGCCCGGCTCGGCGGTGGTCGCCGCCGCCGATGGCGCGACCGAGCCGGGCTGGTCCGGGGTCCGCTTCGACCTGCTCGCGCACGACGCACTGGGGTCGCCGCTGCGCTGGCGGCTGCTCGCCGAGCACAACCGGATCACCGACCCGCTGGCGGTGCCGGCCGGCACCGCGCTGGCGGTGCCGGCGATCGGCGGCGCCGCGCCACCACCCGAGGCCGCCACCACGACGGGAGGCACGCCGTGAACCGCCCCGACGCCCGCCGCACGACGACCGCGCACGCGCTGACCGCGCACGCGCTGACCGCACACGCACCGACCGCACGACAGAGCGCCGCCCCCGGGGGCGGGCGATGACCCGGGCCGCGACGGTGACCCTGGACGGCCGGTCGCTGGCCGACCCGACCCGGCTGCGCGGGATCCGGGTCGCCGCCCGGCTGGACCTGCCGACGCAGTGCGAGCTGGCCCTCGCCACCGCGCCCGGCGCGGGCGCCCTCGACCCGCCGGTACGCCCCGGCGCCGACCTCGACGTGCGCCTGGACGGCCACCCGGAGGCCCTGTTCGCCGGCGAGGTGACCGCCGTGGAGGTGGCGTACGCCGGTGACGGCGCGGCGCTGCTGCGGATCCGGGCGTACGACCCGCTGCACCGGCTGCGCAAGCGGCAGGAGCTGCGGGTGTTCGAGTCGGTGACGGCCGCCGAGCTGGCCGGCGAGCTGTGCGCCGGGCTGGGCCTGAGCGTGGCCGCCGAGACCGACGGGCCACGCCTGGACCGGCTGCTCCAGCACCGGCACACCGACCTGGAGCTGCTCCGCGAGGTGGCCGGCCGGGCCGGTCTGCACCTGAGTGTGGACGGCGACCGGCTGCGGCTGCTCACCCTCGACGGGCACGGCGAGCCGGTGCCGCTGACCCTCGGCGAGACCGTGCACGCGCTACGGATCACCGAGAACCTGGACCGGGCCGGCGCGGAGTGCGCCGCGTTGGGCTGGCACCCGCAACGCGCCGAGCCGCTCGGCCAGCGGGCCGGCGAGGCACGCAGCGGGCGGCGGATCCCGCTGCGCCCGGAGCCGGGCGACGTCGGCGCGGACGGGGTGCGCACCGCGGTGGACCAGCCGGCGCGCAGCGACGACGAGCTGGCCGCGCTGGCCCAGGCCGGGCTGGACGCGCGGGTCGCCGCGCTGGTCACCGCCGAGGGCACCGCCGAGGGGGATCCGGCGTTGCGGCCGGGCCGGCGGATCACGCTGGCCGGCGTCCCGGAGCCGGTGGCCGGTGTGTACGTGCTCACCGAGGTGGTGCACACGGTGGACGCCGACGGCCACCTGACCCGGTTCTCCACCGCCCCGCCCGAGCCGCCCCCGGTGGCCGTGCCCCCGGCCGCGACGGTCACGCTCGGCACGGTCACCGACATCGACGACCCCGACGGGCTGGGCCGGGCCCGGGTGACGCTGCCCGCATACGGGGACCTGGACGCCGGCTGGCTCGCCGTGGTCTGCCCGGGGGCCGGCCGGGGCAAGGGGATCGTCGCGCTGCCCGACCCGGACGACACCGTGCTGGTGGCGCTGCCCGGCGGCGAACCGGCGTCGGGCGTGGTGCTCGGCTCGCTGTTCGGCGCGGTGGAGCCGTACGACGCGGGGATCGTCTCCGGCCGGTCCCGGCGGTGGTCGATGCGCACCGGCACCGGCCAGTCGATCGTCATCGACGACGACGGGCGCACGCTGCGACTGGCCACCGACGTGGGCAGCTTCGTCGAGCTGCGCCCCGAGCTGACCACCGTGCACGCCGCCGGCGACCTGGTGCTCTCCGCGCCGGGGCGGGCCATGGTGGTGCGCGCGAAGACCGTCGACTTCCTGCACGCCCCGGCGGCCGAGGACGCCGAGACCGCCGCCGCCCAGGCCCGTACCCTCGCCCGTTCCTCCGGAGGTGGCTGATGCGCTGGATCCACCGCGACTCGTTGATCACCTGCGGCCACGACGGGCGGGTGGCGAACCGTCCGTCGCAGCGGTGGGTCACCGTACGGGGGGTGCCGGTGCTGGTGCGGCCCGACCCGGAGGGACGCGACATCACCGCCTGCCCGAACTACGGCCCGACGATCAAACCCTGCCTGCACACGATGACCGTGACCGTGGGCTGCAGCGCCTGGTTGCGGGTGGACCGGCAACCGGTGGTGCTGTCGCACCTGGACGGTCTGACCGACGGCACCCCGCCGGGGACCGTGCACCACCAGGTCCGCGACCCACGGCAGATGTTCCTGGGGGCGGACCGGTGAGGGCCTTCCGCTTCGTCGGCGCCGGCTTCGACGCCGGTCGCGCCGGTGGGCTCGCGCTGACCGCCGCCGGCGGCCTGGCCATGACCGAGGGCGACGAGACGGTACGCCAGGCGCTGTACCTGCTGCTCTCCACCACCCCGGGCGAGCGGCTGATGCGTCCCGGCTACGGCTCCCGACTGCACCGGCTGGTCTTCGCGCCGAACGACGACACCACCGCCGGGCTGGCGATCCACTACGTGCGGCAGGCGATCCGGCGCTGGGAGCCGCGGATCGAGGTGCTCGACGTGGACGCCGGGGCGGACCCGGACGACCCGTGGCGGCTGGTGATCCGGCTGGACTACCGGGTGCGGGCCAGCCTCTCCCCTGGCCAGTTGGTGTTCTCCGTCGACCTGCTGCCGCCCGACGACGACCCCGGCGACCGGCCGGGCGAGGAGGTCACGCCATGACGTTGCCGGTGCCGCACCTGGACGACCGCGCCTTCCTCGACCTGGTGACCGAGGCGCGGGACCGCATCCGCCGCTCCTGCCCGGACTGGACTGACCTGTCCGCGCACGATCCGGGGATGGCGCTGGTCGAGGCGTTCGCCTACCTGACCGAGGTGATGATCTACCGGCTGAACCAGTTGCCGGAGAAGGCGTACGTGGCGTTCCTGAACCTGCTCGGCGCGGTCCGGCACCCACCGGCGGCGGCCTGGGCGGACGTGCGCCTGACCCGCGCCGGCGCGGACCGCGGCGCGGTGCGGGTGCCGGCCGGAACCCGGGTCGCCGCGGCTCGCGGCGCCGACCCCCGGCCGGTCGTCTTCGTGACCACCGAGCCGGTGGTGCTGCCCGCCGGCGAGACCGAGGTGACGGTACGGGTGCACCACTGCGAGCCGGTCGAGGCGGAGCTGCTGGGCGCCGGCACCGGCCAGCCCGGGCAGACGTTCCGGGCGGCCCGCGCGCCGTTGACCCGCACCACCGAGGCGCTGGACCTGCTGCTCGGGGTGGAGGTGCCGGCCGGTTCGGTGGAGCTGGGCGCCGCCGCCCGCGAGTACGAGGGCCGCACGTACGAGATCTGGCGGCCGGTGGACAGCTTCGCCGGCCTGGGCCCGCAGGCCAAGGTCTACCTGGTGGACCGGGCGTCCGGGGTGGTCACGTTCGCCCCGGCGCTGGATCTGCGCCCGGTCGCGGACGGGCCGGACACCGGGCCGGGGAGCGCGCCGGCCGTCGAGGGGGCGGCCGGGGCGACCACGGTGGCGGCGGTCCCGCCGGCCGGGCGGCAGGTGCGGTTGTGGTACCGGTGCGGCGGGGGGCCGGCCGGGAACGTGGCCGCCGGCGTGCTGACCAGCCTGCGCGACCCGCTGCCCGGGTTGAAGGTGGACAACCCGCTACCGGCCACCGGTGGGCGGGAGCTGGAGTCGCTGGAGTCGGTGCTGGCCCGCGGGCCGTACGAGTTCTTCGCCCAGCAACGCGCGGTCACCGCCCGGGACTTCGAGATCCTCGCCACCGGCTCCGGCGCGGTGGCCCGGGCGCGCGCGTTCACCCGCGCCGCGGTCTACAGCTTCGCCCGCCCCGGCGAGGTGGAGGTGGTGCTGGTGCCGTACGTGCCGGAGGCGGCCCGCCCCGGCGGACGGCTGCCGGTGGCGGTGCTGCGCGAGCACGAGGTGGAGGAGGCGCGCCGCCGGGTCGAGACCGACCTGGAGCGGCGGCGCGCGCTGGGCACCGGGGTGCGGGCCGGCTGGGCGCGCTACAAGGCGGTCTCGGTGCGGGCCCGGGTGGTGGTGCGCCGCGAGGAGGACGTGGACGCGGTCCGCCGCCGCATCCACGACCGGCTGCACCAGACGCTGAGCCCGCTGCCCACCCCGCTCAACCCGACCGGTTGGGCGTTCGGCGAGCCGCTGCGCGCCTCCAACGTCTACCGGATGCTGGAGCACGCCGAGCCGGGCGTGCGGTACGTCGAGTCGGTGCGCTTCGTGGTGGACGAGGCGCCGGACGCGCAGGTCCGCACCCTCGCCGTGGACCAGTACCAGCCGGACACCTGGTACGCGGGGCGCGGGCCGGTGCTGTTCCGCTCGACCGACGCCGGGGCGGGCTGGGAGCCGGCCGGCCGGTTCGCCGGCGAGACGGTGGTGCGGGTCGCGCCGGCGCCCGCTCCGGTGCGCCCCGGCGTGGTGCCCCGGGCAGGCTCGGTGGCGGTGGTGACCGCCCGCGACGCCGGCGGCTCCCGGGTGCGGCTCAGCACCGACCTGGGCGAGAGCTGGACGCTGCTCACCGACCTGGCGGCCGGCGTGCGGGACCTGGCCTGGATCGACCGGGACGGCACCGGCGCGCTGCTGCTGGCCACCGACGCCGGCCTCTACGAGGTGCCGCTGCTGCCCGGTGCGGTGCCGTTGCAGATCCTGGTCGACCCGGCCGACGCCGACCGGGGCTTCTACGCGGTGCGATCGTTCGTCTCCGAGCGCGGCGCGCCCGGGGTGGCGGTCGCCGCGCAGGCCGGCTTCGGTGTCTACCTGTCCACCGCGGCCGGCCGCCCCGGCACGTTCGCCCACGTCGGCTTGGCCAACGTGGACAACCGGGTCCTCGCCGTGCAGTACGACGGCCCGGCCACGCTGCTGTGGTGCGGCGCGGGCGAGCCGGACCCGAAGAAACCCGGGCAGGGCTGCCACCGGACCCGGCTGTTCGAGTCGGACGTGCAGTGGCAGTCGATGGCCGCCGGCTGGATCGGCGGCACCTGCCGGGACCTGGCGTTCAGCGGTCCGCTGGCGCTGGCCGCCACGCAGAGCGGCGGGGTGGTCCGGCTGGACACCCTCACCGGGCAGCCGCAGTGGCGGCCGGTGATGGTCAACTGCGGCCTGCCGCTGCGCGACCGGACCCGGTTCTCCCCGGTGGACGCGATCGCCGCGACCGCGCCGTCCGCGGCCGGCGACCGGCTGGTGCTGGCCGGCGGCGAGCGTGGCGTCTACCGCAGCGGCGACGGCGAGGACTGGACGGCCAGCGCCAACCAGGCCACCGCCGACGTGGTCACCGTCCCCGGCACCTGGCTGCTCTGCTCCGGCGAGCACGACATCGAGGTGGTGCGGCAGGATGCGCCGAACGGCGATTGAGCGGCTGCTGCCGGCCGCCTACCAGCGGGCCGCCGGCCCGGGCAGCGTGTTGGGCGCGCTGCTGGACGTGATGGAGGCGCTGCACGCCCCGGACGAGGCGGTGCTCGCCGACGTCGACGCGTTGTTCGGGCCGTACCGGACGCCGGACGGGTTCGTGGCGTACCTGACCCGCTGGGTGGCGATGGACCACGTGGTGGCCGCGCCGCGCGCGGACGCGCCACTGCCGCTGCCCCTGGGCCGACTGCGTGACCTGGTCGCGCACGGCGCGCTGCTGGCCCGCTGGCGCGGCACGCCGTACGGGATGCGCACCGCGCTGGAGCTGGCCACCGGGGCGACCGGGTTCGTGCTCGACGAGCCGGCCGATCGGCCGTTCCACCTGGTGGTCCGCGTGCCGCCGGCCGCCGCGGACCGGCTGGCGCTGGTCAGCCGGATCGTCGAGGCGGAGAAGCCGGCCGCGGTCACCGTCGAGGTGGTCGCCGCCGACGCCGACCCGCCCGCCGATTCCCCGCCGCCGACCGAGCCGACGCCGACCCCCGCCGAGCCGGTGCCGCCGACCCCCGCCGAGCCCGTGCCGCCGACCCCGGCCGAGCCCGTGCCGCCGTCGCCGGCCGACCCGACGCCGCCCCCGGTCGACCCGACGCCGCCGCCGGCCGGGCCGGTGCGCGCGGTCGGCCGGGCGCACGTGCCCCCGCCCCACGATCCGCCCGAGGAGCCGTCATGACCACCGAATGGACCGTCGTCGCCGCCGCCGAGCAGTTCACCCTGGACGCCCGCAACGTCGGCGAGCTGACCTTCACCGTGTCGAACCCCGGCGCGGCGCCGGACACCGTGGTGTTCGACGTCGCGCCGGGCGAGGGCAGCCAACGCGCCTGGTTCACGGTGGCCGAGCCGCAGCGGGTGGTGCCCGGGCAGGGGTCGGTGTCGGTCCTGGTCCGGCTCGTCGTACCGCCCGGCACCCCGCCCCGGCGCTACGACATGACCGGGTTCGCGTACTCGGCGAACACCGCTCCGGAGGAGAGTTCCCGCTCCAGTGGCCGGGTCACCTACGACGTGCGGGCGGTGGTGGCGCCGAAGCGCTCGCCGTGGCCGTGGTTGGCGGCCGCGGCGGTGCTGCTGCTGGTGGTGACCGGCGTGGTGGTGTGGCTGGTGACCCGCGGGCCGGACACCCCGCCGACGCCGCAGGCCCGGCCGGTGACGGTGGAGGCGGAGACGCTCGTCGCCGGCGCCGAGGTCACCTCGAAGACCGCCGCCAAGGCGGCGGTGGTGGCGCAGGACAACTGCTGCGGCGTGACCTGGTCCGGCGACCGGCAGCTCTTCTTCCTCGGACGGGCGGTCGGCGACCGGGTGACCGTGCGGGTGGACCTGCCGTCGGACGGCACCTGGCGGTTCTCCACGGTGCGCACCACCGCGCCCGACTACGCGAACACCATCTGGCTGGTCGACGGCAGGCAGATCGGCGACACGTTCCTCGGCTTCAGCCCGACCGTGGCCACCACGGACGAGGCGGAGGTGGCCACGCTGGAGCTGACCCGGGGCGCGCACGAGCTGACGCTGGTGGCGGTGAGCAAGACCCAGGGCACCGACTCCTACTTCGCCGGGGTGGACCTGGTCCGCTTCACCCCGGCCGACCGGCCGTGAGCGCGAGGAGTGAGCCAGTGTTGCGAGCCCCGCAGTCGCGAACCAGGAGGGCACCGTGAGCGCGAGGAGTGAGCCGGTGTGGCGAGCCCCGCAGTCGCGAACCAGGAGGGCACCGTGAGCGGTCGGCAGAAGGTGCTGCTGGTCGCGCTGGCCGTGTTGCTGGTGGTGCTCTGGGTGGTGGCGGTGGCCGGGCGGCGCGCCGACCCGGGCGATCCGGCGTCCGGGCCGGGTCCGCTGGCCCGGCTCGGACGCGGCGCCGGGGCGGTGGACCCGGCGACGGTGACCGTGGCGTGCGTGCCGCCGGCCGCCGCACCGACCAGCACCGCCGACGGCGTGGTGGTCGGCTTCGGCGCCACCTGCCGGCTGCGGGTCGCCGACCCGGGCACGCTGCGCACGCTGGTGCTGCGCGGCACGACGCCGTTCGAGGTGACGGCCCGCGCCCCCGGCGACGCGGACGTCACGGTCACCGACGAGGTCACCGCCGGGCCGGACGGCGCGACGGTGGCGAAGGTGGCGGTGGACCGGGAGACCGAGGTGGTCCTGCGGTGCCCGGGAGGTGGCGGGTGCACGGTCACGGTCGCCCGGTCCTGACCGGGCCCGCCGACATGGAGGCGCGACATGGGTGAGCTGCGGAAACCGTTCCTGCTGCTGGCGTTGTTCGCGATCGCGCTGGTGGTCGCCGTGGAGCTGGGCGCGGCGGCGCTGACCGGCGGCGGGGACGCGGGCTCCGCGCTGCGCGACAGCGCCGGCCAGCTCGGCGTCGAACTGGGCGACGTGGGTGGGGTGGCCGAGCCGTCCGGGCGGGGCACCGGTTACCTGGCGCTGATCGACGTGGTGGCGCTCTGGACCACCGGGCTGTTCGCGTTGAGCCTGGTGCTGCCCGACCGGGTGCAGGGCCGGGTGCAGGGCGTGGCCACACTGGTCTTCTCGGTCGTGCTGCTGCTGGTGTCGCTGGTCCTGCTGATCGTCGCGTTCGTCGAGCTGACCGTCATGGTCTCGCTGTTCCTGGCGCCCCCGTTCGGCACGCTCGCCTACCTGGCGGTGTGGGGGTTCTTCCCGGTCGGTGACGCGGCCGTGCTGCTCGGCCTGGTGCTGCTGCTCAAGCTGGTCTGGGGCGGGCTGCTGCTGGCCGCCCAGCCGCGTTTCCTGCGCAACAAGGGCCTGGTGCTGCTGGCGCTGACCACGCTGCTGTGCACGGTGGTGCTCCAGCTCCTGCACGGCCTGCTGCCGGTGATCCTGGTCAGCATCCTCGACGACCTCGGCGCGGTGGTGTTCGCCGTGGTGGCGTTGATCTGGGCGCTGGTGCTGCTGGTCGGTTCGATCCCGGCGATCGTCAAGGCGGTGCGCACCACGGTGACCACGTCCGGTCGCACGGTCACCTGACCGGACGACCACCGGCGAGTTCGGCCAGGCGCGGCAGTTGCGCCGGGTCGGTGAGCGCCGAGCCGACCGCCACCACCCGCACGCCGGCGGCCAGGAAGTCGCCCGCGTTGCCGGCGTCGATGCCGCCGGTGGCCACGAACCGGGCCTCCGGGAGCGGACCGGCGACCGCCCGGAACCAGGCCGGGCCGAGGCTGACCGCCGGGAACGCCTTGAGCCAGACCAGGCCGTGGTCGAGCGCCTGCTGCGCCTCGGTGGGGGTGGCCACGCCGGGCAGGTGCGGGAGTCCGTAGCTGCGCGCCGCGTCGGCGACCGTCAGGTCCAGGCCGGGCGCGACGGTGAACGCCGCGCCGGCGCCGACCGCCTGGCGGACCTGGGCGGGGGTGCGGACCGTGCCGGCGCCGACGAGCCGGTCCCGCCGCCGTCCGGCCGTGGCGGCGGCGCGCAGCGCGGGCACCGCGCCCGGCGTCCGGATGGGCACCTCCACCACGTCGATGCCGAGATCCCAGGCCAGCTCCGCGAGCCGGACCGTCTCCTCCGGCGGCAGGTCACGCAGGATCACCATCACCCGCGCGTCGCCGAACAGCGGTGCGAAGTCGTGCCCGGTCATGTGCCGCTCCCTCCGTCGTGACGCCGTCCCGGCGCCGCCCAGTCCCGGTCGGTCAGCGCCAGCGCCCGGGCGATCCGCGCCGGGTCCGGCGGTGGCGCGTTGTCGCCCGACGCGGCCAGCACCGGCGCCGCGGTGAGGTGACCCAGGCGCAGACAGGATCTCAGGTCGACCCGGCGCAGCAGACCGCCGAGGAATCCGGCGGCGAACGCGTCCCCGGCGCCGACCGACTCCACCACGTCCAGCGGCAGCGCCGGCACGAAGACCGCCGGCCCGGTACGCGCCAGCGCGGTCGCGCCGACCGCCCCGTCCTTGACCACCACCAGTTCCGGCCCGGGCAGCAGGTCGCGCACGGCGATCGGATCGGCGGCGCCCCACAGCGTGTCGGCCTCGTCCTGCCCGACGAGCACCACGTCGGCGCGGTCGGCCAGCTCCCGCAGCGCCGGTCCGGCCCGGTCGGCGGGCCAGAGCGCCGGTCGGTGGTTCACGTCGAAGGTGACCCGGGCCCCGGGCGCCACCCGCCCGCCCAGCGCGTGCGCGAGCAGGTCCCGGCAGGAGTCGGAGAGCGCGGCGGTGATCCCGGACAGGTGCATCAGCCGCACCCCGGCCAGCCGCGCGTCGGCGAGGTCCGCCGCGCCGAGGCGGCTCGCCGCCGACCCGGCCCGGTGGTAGTGGACCCGGGTGCCGGCCGGACCGGGATCCTTGAGGTAGACGCCGGTCGGGGCGGACGGGTCGACGGTGACCAGGTCGACGTCGACCCCGGCGGCGGCGATCTCGGCGACCATCCGACGGCCGAACGGGTCGTCGCCGACCCGGCTGACCCAGGCGGCGCGGTGGCCGAGCCGGGCCAGTCCCATCGCCACGTTCGACTCGGCGCCGCCGACGCCGACCAGGAGGCGGGTGGCGTGTTGCAGCGGGCCGCCGCCGTCGGGGGTGAGCACCACCATGGTCTCCCCCACGCAGGCGACCTCCGGCCCGGTCACGGCGACCCCTTCGTTCGCGACTGCGGGGCTCGCAAACCCGGCTCACTCCTCGCGCTCACGCCGACCCCTTCGTTCGCGACTGCGGGGCTCGCAAACCCGGCTCACTCCTCGCGCTCACGGCGACGCCAGCCGGGTCGGGACGGCCGCCGGGTCGAGGTGGCCGTCGACGACGAGCACCCGGTGCCGGTTGCGGCGGGGCGTGCCGGCGGCGACCACCGCCGGCCGGTCGAAGGCGTACGCGACGCAGACGCCCGGGTACATGGCGGTGCGGACGAACCAGCGGTCGCCCGGACCCAGGCCGCTGAACACCAACGTGTACGCGCCGCCGCCCGGCGCGGTGCCGGTGAGCGCCAGCCACGGCGCGGCCGAGCCGTTGACCGCCTCCTCACCGGTCGCCTCGCCGGTGCAGACGTGGGGTTCGGCGTCGGCGACCGCTCGCCAGAAGAATCCGCCGTAGCCGGCGCCGCCGGGGCGGCCGTTGGTGGCCGGGCTGCCCAGGTGGACGTCGGCGCCGGTGGCGGACGCGAGCGTGCTGGACAGCGTCAGCCACCAGGCGTCGTCGCCGGCCGGGGAGGCGGTGAGCCGGCGGTGTTCGCGCAGCAGCGGCCGGCCGTCGGTGTCCCGCCATTCCAGGTCGTGGTCGAGCCGGTCGACGGCCCGTTCCCGCCAGCCGGTGTGGACGATGACGCCGTGGTCGTCGCGCCAGGTGTAGCCGGTGCCGCGCACGTAGGTGCGGCCGCCCCAGAGGTTCGCGCCGTCGACGTCCGGCACGGCCAGGGACGCGCCGAGGTGCCAGACGTGGTCGGCGGGAAGCACGTCGGTGACCGGAATGCCGGCGCGGGTCCGCACCGGGTGCAGGTAGGGCCGGGGACCGTGCCGGGGGTCCAGGTCCGGCCGGACCACGTAACGGGCCACCTCGACGCCGGCCACCACCAGGCGCTCCTCGCCGGGCTCGGCAGCGGCGGCGCCATCCGGCGCGCGGTCACCGGGTTCGGCAGCGGCGGCGCCACCCGGCGCGCGGTCACCGGGCTCGACGGGGCCGGTAGCGGAGGCGGCGGCGCGGGTACGGCCGGTCATGACGCCTCCGGCCGCAGCGGTGCCGGCACCTCCGCCGGTCCGGCGGCACGCGACAGGCGGCGGCCGTCGACCGCGTGCAGCGCGGCCAGGGCGTATCCGCCGAGGATCGGCACCGCCACCGGCGTGACCAGCGCGGTCAGCACCGTGGCCAGGGCGCAGGTCCCGGCGGCGGCGGCCCAGACGCCGGGCCGGTGCAGGCAGGTGCCGGTCACGTGCCGGGCGGCGGACCGCCAGCCCCGGCCCTCGGTGCGCCCGACCGCGACGGCGACCAGGCCCGCGTACCCGAGCAGGGCCGCGACCACGACGGCGGTGACCGCGAGCGCTGGCCACCGGCCGGGCACCCGGCCGGTGGCCAGCGCGAGCAGGTCGGCGGCGAGCAGCGCGGCGACGGCGAGCGCGACGGCGCTGACCGCCGCTCCCGCCGGGAGCCCTCGGGCGAACCGGGCCAGGCTGGTCCGGGCCGGCGGCCAGCTCCCGGTGACCGACCGGTCGTGCAGCGCGGCGGACGCGGCGGCGACGGCCGGGGCGAGCGTGAGCACCGGCAGCGCGGCCACCGCCACGACGAGGCCGAGCAGCGCCAGGTCGGCCGCCTCGGCCACGGTGTCCCGCCAGTCCCGGCGGGGGCGCTCGGCGGTCATCCCTTCAACCCGCTGGTGTTGATGCCCTCGACGAGCATCCGCTGGAAGGCGAGGAAGAACAGGAACACCGGCAGCAGCGACAGCACCGACATGGCGAACATCGGGCCGACCGCGCTCTGGCTGGTCGAGTCGATGAACAGGGTCAGCGCCACCGGCACGGTGTAGTCCTCCAGCGTGGACAGGAAGACGAGCTGCCGGAAGAAGTCGTTCCAGGTCCAGATGAACGAGAAGATCGCGGTGGTGACCAGCGCGGGACGGCTCAGCGGCAGGATCACGTGCCGGAAGACGCCGTACGGGGTGGCGCCGTCGATCTTGGCGGCCTCGTCCAGCTCGCGCGGGATGCCGCGCATGAACTGCACCATCAGGAAGACGAAGAACGCCTCGGTGGCGAGGAAGTGCGGGATGAGCAGCGGCAGGTACGGCCAGTCGCCGCCGACCAGGCCGAGGCTGCGGAACAGGATGTAATGCGGCACGATCAGCACGTGCCCGGGCAGCAGCAGGGTGCCGATCATGATGATGAACCACATCCGGCGCAGCCGGAACCGCAGTCGGCCGAGAGCGTACGCGGCGAGCAGGCAGGACAGCGCGTTGCCGACCACGGTGAGCAGGCTGACCATGGCGCTGTTCAGGAAGAACCGGCCGAAGCCGACGTCGAAGTTGGTCCAGCCCTCCACGTAGTTGCCGGGGGTGAACTCCTCCGGCAGCAGGCCGATGTTGTTGACGATCTCGGCCTGCGACTTGACCGAGGTGCCGAGCATCCAGATCAGCGGGTAGAGCACCACCGCCACGATCGCCACGAGGACCAGCAGCCGCAGCGCCTGCCGGTTGCCCGGGCGACGGCGGACCCGCGCGGCGGGCACGGCGGTCATGAGTCGTCTCCGTCCGAGTAGTGCACCCAGAACCGGCCGGTGCTGAAGAAGACGGCCGTGACGAGCGCGATGGCGAGCAGGAACACCCAGGCCATCGCCGAGGCGTAGCCCATCTCCAGGTCGGTGAAGCCGGAGATGTAGAGCTTGAGCGTGTACATCAGGGTGGAGTCGACCGGGCCGCCGGTGCCGTTGCTGAGCACGAACGCGGCGGTGAAGCCCTGGAAGCCGTGGATGGTCTCCAGCACCAGGTTAAAGAAGATCACCGGGGAGAGCATGGGCAGGGTGACCGCCCGGAACCGCCGCCAGGCCCCGGCGCCGTCCACCGCCGCCGCCTCGTACAGCTCGGTGGGGACCTGCTTGAGCCCGGCCAGGAAGATCACCATGGGCGCGCCGAACTGCCAGATCGCCAGCACCATCAGCGTCTGCAGGGCCCAGTCCGGGTCGCTGACCCAGGGCAGGCCCTCGACGCCGAAGAGGGCGAGGAACGAGTTGAACGCGCCGTCCCGGTTGAACATGCTGACCCAGACGATGGCGAGCGCGACGCTGCCGCCGAGCAGCGACGGCAGGTAGAACAGGCCGCGGAACAGCCCGACGCCGCGCCAGGTGCGGTTGAGCAGCAGCGCGACGCCGAGCGCGGCGGCCAACTTCAGCGGCACGGCGACCAGCGCGAACGTCAGCGTGACCCGCACCGCGTGCCAGTACGACGGGTCGGCGGTGAACATCCGCTCGTAGTTGTCCAGGCCGACCCAGCGCACCTCCGACAGCGGGGTGAGGATGTCGTAGTCGGTGAAGCTCAACCAGAGGGAGAGCAGCATCGGGATCGCCGTGATGCCCATCAGTCCGATGAGCCAGGGCGAGAGGAAGACGTACCCCGCCAGGCCCTCGCCGTACCGGGCCCGGCCGGCCCCGCGCCGCGTGGGGCGGGGGCCGACCGGTCCGGTCCGGGGGGTCCGGCCGGGCGCCGTGGTGAGGGCCACGGGCCGGTTCCTTTCTTCTCGTCGGCGGCGTCAGCCGATCGCGGCCGTGCAGGCGGTGACGAACTGCTCCGCCGCCTGCGCCGGGGTGGCCCGGCCGTACTGGGCGTTCTCGGCGGCCTTGACCAGCTCGGACTTGACCTTGCTGTGTCCCTTGATCGGCACCTGCGGGGACGGGCCGAACTTCTGCGCCAGCTCGGACTCGACCTGGATGGACTGCTTCATGGCCGGGTCGGTGGCGGTCTCGCTGACCTTGGTCCGCAGGTCCATGTTGGACGGCAGGCCCCGGTCGGTGCCGAGCAGCGCGACCGCCTCCGGGTCGTTGTTCAGGAAGTTGATCACGTCGACGGCGGTGTCACGGTGCTTGCTGCCCTTGAACACCGACCAGTACATCGAGGCGCGGGCCCACTGGGCGCTCGGGTCGCCGGGGTACGCCACCACGCCCAACTCGTCCTTGGTGTTCTTCTTCAGGTCCGGCATCTGGTTGACCCAGACCCAGGAGGTCGCCGACTTGCCGGTGACCACGAGCTGCTTGGTGACGTCGCTGGAGTTGCCCTCGTGGATGACGTCCGGCTTCGGGGTGGCGCCGGAGTCGCGGGCGCCCTTCCACAGCTCGAACCACCTCGTCACGTCCTCGACCGTGAAGCCGAGCTCCTTGCCCTGGTAGAGGTCCTTGCCCTGCTGGCGCAGCCAGACCCAGAGCGCCTTGTAGTCGGCGCTCGGGTCCTGGGTGCCGGGCACCCTGGTCTTCTTCGCCACCTGCTCCGCCCAGGCGATGTGCTCCTCCCAGCTCATCCCGGTGGTCGGCTCCGGCAGCCCGTTCCTGACCAGCAACGTCTTGTTGTAGACCAGCCCCTGGGTGTTCTCCCCGGCGGCCACGCCGGCGAGCTTGCCGTCGACCACGCCGTACTCCAGCAGGCTTTTGGGGAACTTCGACACGTCGAGCTTGCCGGAGTCGCGGTAGCTGCCCAGGTCGAGCGTGGTGCTGCGGCCGGCGTACTCGGCCAGGTAGTTGTCGTCGATCTGGAACAGGTCGGGCGGGTTGCCGCCGGCGGTCAGCGTGGCGAGCTTGTCGAAGTAGCCCTGGTTGGCCTGCCAGGTCTTCTCGAACGTCACGTCCGGGTGCTGCTTGGTGTAGAGCGCCAGGGCGTCCTCGGTGAGCTTCGCCCGGGCGTCGCCACCCCACCAGAAGATGGAGAGCTTGATCGGGCCGCCGCCGTCGCCGGCGGCGTCGTCGTCGCCGCCGCAGCCGGCCGCGCCCAGGGCGAGCGGCGCGACCAGCGCGACCGCGGCCAGGCCGCGGACGAATCGACGTCGGGTCAGAAGGGTACGGTGATCCCGCCCGGCGGGTGCGCCGGCGGTGGGGGTCGTTGCGGGGTGCATCTGCGCTCACTCCTCGGCTGTGGGAGGCGACGACGTCACCGGCGGCCGTCCACGGGCCGCCCGGGTCCGCACCGCCATGCGGACCCGGGCCACCTCGTCAGGCCCCGGCGCCGTTTCGACCGGGCTCGGGAACGGGCCCGGTCGAGTCGCGGACGACCAGTACGGTCTGGAGCATTACCTGTGCGGTGGTGCGACGGTCGCCGGCCGCCGTGCCCCGGCCCCGCGCGCCGCGCGGCGCGTCGGAGTCGTGTTGCAGCAGCATGTCGACGGCCGTCCGGCCGGCGGCCGCGGTCGGCGTGGCCACCGTCGTCAACTTGGGGCGGGTGAGCCGGCTCAACGCGATGTCGTCGACGCCGACCACGCTGACGTCCTGCGGCACCCGCAGCCCGAGCGCGTCGAGCCCCTCGATCAGGCCGAGCGCCATCAGGTCGTTGTAGGCGAGCACGGCGGTGACGCCGCTGCGGCGTACCGCCTCGGCCGTCGCGCCGCCGCCGGTCTCGGTGGGTTGGTTGGGTCCGAGCACGGTGAGTTCGGCGCCGCCGGCCCGGGCGGCCGCCGCCGCGGCCCGGCGCATCTCCCGGTTGGTCCAGGAGCCGCGCGGGCCGCCGAGCAGCGCGATCCGCCGGTGACCGAGGCCGAGCAGGTGCTCGATCGCGGACCGCGCGCCCTGCCCGACGTCCATCATCACGCAGGGCAGGCCGGCGACCTGGCGGTTTATCACCACCACCGGGACCTCGCGGCTGACCTGCTCGATCAGGCTGTTGCTCATCCGGGGGCTGCACAGCAGCACGCCGTCGACCTGCTTGGCGAGCGCGTGGACCAGGTCCTCCTCGGCGACCGGGTCCTCGTTGGTGTCGGCCACGAACACGTGGTAGTCGCGGTGCCGGGCCTGCCCCTCGGCCGCCTTGATCAGCGGCGGGAAGAACGGGTTGGCGATGTCGGCCACGATCAGGCCGATGTTGTGCGTCCGGCCGGTGATCAGGGCCCGGGCGGCCCGGTTGGGCCGGTAGCCGAGGTCCTCCGCGCAGGCCAGCACCCGGACCCGGGTCTCCGGGTTGACCAGGTGCGGGGCGGAGAACGTGCGGGAGACGGTGGAGATGTGCACGCCGGAGGCCCGGGCGACGTCCCGGATGGTGGCTGGCACGGTGGGCTCCCTCGTCCGATGTGGTGGGGGTCACGTGGGTGCCGCCAATTAATGCAAACGGTTGCTCCGGTGTCAACGGTCCATTGTTACGGCTCGATTGCAGCGGCGCTCCCGGTGGGTGCATAAAAGCGCGCGAACGTGGATTCATAGGGCGGGATAGCCATCGACCGTTGACGACGTGTTGACCGACGTGGTTTCTTCGGCTGCAAACCTTTGCAGGACTGCGGGAGGCCGACGTCATGTCACCACCGGCCCGGAAACGGGTCCGCCACGCCCTGGTCGGCGCCGGGGCACGCGCCGAGATGTTCGTCCGGGCGCTCGCGCTCGACCACGCCGACACCGCCGAACTGGTCGCGCTGGCCGACGTCAACCAGAGGCGGATGGACGCGCACAACCGCTGGCTGGCCGAGCTGGGTCACCCGGCCGTGCCCACCTACGCCGCCGCCGACTTCGCCGCCATGCTGGCAAAGGAACGCGTCGACGTGGTGCTGGTCACCAGCGTCGACGTCACCCACGACGAGTACGTGGTGGCGGCGCTGCGGGCCGGCTGCGACGTGGTCACCGAGAAGCCGATGACCGTCGACGCGGCGCGCTGCCGGCGGATCCTGGACGCGGTCGCCGAGACCGGCCGGCGGGTGACGGTGGCGTTCAACTACCGCTACAACCCGCTGCACGAGCAGGTCCGGCGGTTGCTCGCCGACGACGCGGTGGGCGAGATCGGCTCGGTGCACTTCGAGTGGCTGCTCGACGTGCGCCACGGCGCCGACTACTTCCGTCGCTGGCACCGCGACAAGGCCACCTCCGGCGGCCTGCTGGTGCACAAGGCCAGCCACCACTTCGACCTGGTCAACTGGTGGCTGGACGCCCGACCGGTCGAGGTGCACGCCGCCGGCCAGCTGTTCTTCTACGGCTCCGACGGCCGCCGGCACGGCTACGCCCGCGACTACGACCGGGCACACGGCGCGCCCGCCGCCGCCGACGACCCGTTCGCGCTGCGGCTGGCCGAGCACCCCCGGCTGCGCGAGCTGTACCTCGACGCGGAGGCCGAGGACGGCTACCACCGGGACCGCAACGTGTTCGCCCCCGGCGTGACCATCGAGGACGACCTGGCGGTGCTGGCCCGCTACTCCACCGGCGCCACCATGACCTACCACCTCACCGCGTACGCCCCCTGGGAGGGCTACCGGGTGATGGTCAACGGCAGCCGGGGCCGCCTCGAACTGGAGGTGACCGAGAGCGACCACGTCAGCCCCGGCGGCGCGTCCGCGCTCAAGGGCGCGGCGCTGCACGGCGACGAGGCGGCCGTGGAGCGGGGCGCGGCCCGGCTCACGCTGCGGCCGTTCTGGCAGCCGCCGGTCGAGATCGGCGTGGCCGGCTGGACCCGGGGCGGGCACGGCGGCGCGGACACCCGGATGACAGGGGTGCTGCTCGGCGGCGAGACCGACCCGCTGGGCCGCGCCGCCACCGCCCACGACGGGGCGCTCGCGCTGCTCACCGGCCTGGCCGCGAACCGCTCGCTGGAGACCGGCGCGCCCGTCCGGGTCGCCGACCTGCTCACCCTGCCCTGACCGAGGAGCCCTCCCCCGTGCCGATCATCTCCCCCAGCGACCTGCTGCTGCCCGCCGAGCCCGGCCGACGCGGGCTGGCGCGCGAGCTGTACGCGCTCGCCGCCGAGCAGCCGATCATCTCCCCGCACGGGCACGTCGACCCGGCGCTGCTGGCCGAGGACCGCCCGTTCCCCGACCCGGCCCGGCTGCTGATCGTGCCCGACCACTACCTGACCCGGATGCTGCTCAGCCAGGGCGTGCCGCCGGCCGACCTGGGCGTGCCGAGCGTCGACGGCAGCCCGGTCGAGACCGACGGGCGGACCATCTGGCGGCGCTTCGCCGCGCACTGGCACCTGTTCCGGGGCACCCCGTCGCGACTCTGGCTGGAGCAGACGTTCCGGAACGTGTTCGGCGTGGACACGCCGCTGAGCCCGGCCACCGCCGACACCGTCTACGACGCGCTCGCGGCCCGCCTCGCCGAGCCGGCGTTCCGGCCCCGGGAGCTGTTCAACCGCTTCGGCATCGAGGTGCTCGCCACCACCGAGTCGCCAGTGGACGACCTGGGCCGGCACGCCAAGCTCACCGCCGACGGCTGGGGCGGGCCGGGCGGGCGGGTGGTCACCACGTTCCGCCCGGACGACGTGGTGGACATGGAGTTCGACGGCTGGGCGGCCAACGTGGACCGGCTCGCCGAGGTCTCCGGCGAGGACACCGGCACGTACGCCGGCTACCTGGCGGCGCTGCGGCGGCGGCGGGCCGCGTTCGCCGCCGCCGGCGCCACTTCGTCGGACCACGGCCACCCGACCGCCCGTACCCTCGATCTCGACCCGGCGCAGGCCGCGGCGCTCTACGACAAGGGGCGGCGCGGCCTTGCCGACGCGGGCGACGCGGAGGCGTTCCGGGCGCACATGCTGCTGGAGTTCGCCCGGATGTCGCTCGACGACGGCCTGGTGATGCAGTTGCACCCGGGCGCGGTGCGCAACCACAACCGCTGGCTGCACGCCCGGCACGGCCGCGACGTCGGCGGCGACGTGCCGCAGGCCACCGACTACGTGCACGGCCTCGCCCCGCTGCTGGACGCGCACGGCAACGACCCGCGGCTGACCGTGGTGCTCTACACGCTCGACGAGGACACCTTCACCCGGGAGCTGGCGCCCCTGGCCGGCGGCTACGCCGCGCTGCGCCTCGGCGCGCCGTGGTGGTTCCTCGACTCGCCGGAGGTGCTGCGCCGGTTCCGGGAGGCGGTCACCGATACCGCCGGCTTCTACAACACCGCCGGGTTCGTCGACGACACCCGGGCGTTCTGCTCCATCCCGGTGCGCCACGACGTGGCCCGCCGGGTCGACGCCGGCTTCCTGGCCCGCCTCGTCGCCGAGCACCGGCTGGCCGAGGACGAGGCCGCCGAGACCATCGTCGACCTGGCCTACCGGCTGCCCAAGCAGGTCTTCAAGTTCGGAGGTGAGCGGTCATGACCAGGATCGTCGACGTCGCGGCGCACGACGTGCGCTTCCCCACCGCCGCCAGCGGCGACGGGTCGGACGCGATCAACCGGGGCGACTACTCGGCCACCTACGTGGAGCTGACCACCGACGGCGGGCCGACCGGCGCCGGGTTCACGTTCACCAACGGCCGGGGCAACGAGATCACCTGCGCGGCGGTCCGCGCGCTCGCCCACCACGTGCGCGGGCGCACGGTCGCCGAGATCGCCGCCGAGCCGGTGGCGTTCTGGCGCTCGCTCACCGCCGACGTGCAGCTCCGGTGGCTCGGGCCGGAGAAGGGGGTCATCCACATGGCCGCCGGCGCGCTGGTCAACGCGGTCTGGGACCTGCGCGCCAAGCTGGCCGGCAAGCCGATGTGGCGCTACCTCGCCGAGCTGCCCACCGACGAGCTGGTGGGCACCGTCGACTTCCACCACATCACCGACGCGCTCACCCCGGACGAGGCGGCGGCCATCCTCGACAAGGGCCGCGACGGCCTCGCCGACCGGCTGGCCGCGCTGGAGCGCGACGGCTTCCCCTCGTACACCACGTCCGTGGGCTGGCTCGGTTACCCGGACGAGCAGGTGCGCGCGCTGACCCGCGACGCGTACGCGGCCGGGTGGCGCGCGATGAAGATGAAGGTCGGCGGGCGGCTCGACGACGACCTGCGCCGGGCGCGGATCATCCGCGCCGAGATCGGCCCGGACGCGCTGCTCATGATGGACGCCAACCAGGTGTGGGACGTGGACGAGGCGATCGCCGCGATGGCGACGCTCGTCGAGGTCGACCCGTACTGGATCGAGGAGCCCACGCACGCCGACGACGTGCTCGGGCACGCCCGGATCGCCCGCGCGGTGACCGAGCTGTCCGGCGGCCGGTGCCGGGTCGCCACCGGCGAGGTCGCCGCCAACCGGGTCATCTTCAAGCAGTTGCTCCAAGCCGAGGCGATCGGCGTGATGCAGGTCGACGCGTGCCGGGTCGGCGGCGTCGACGAGGTGCTCGCCGAGCTGCTGCTGGCGGCGAAGTTCGGGGTGCCGGTCTGCCCGCACGCCGGTGGCGTCGGGCTGTGTGAATACGTGCAGCACCTCGCGGTCTTCGACCACCTGCGGGTGAGCACCGGGCTGGACGGCCGGATGGTCGAGTACGTGGACCACCTGCACGAGCACTTCGTCGACCCGGTCCGCACCCGGGGCGGACGTTACCTGCTGCCCACCGCGCCCGGTTACAGCGCCGCCATGCGGCCCGAGTCGATCGCCGAGTTCCGCTTCCCGGAGGGACCGGCATGGCGCTGACCGTCGATACCGACCGGCTCGGCCTGGCCACGCTGCGCCGGCTGCCCGAGGAGTGCCGGCCGCTGGTGCGCCCCGGCACCGTGCCGGCGGGCATCGTCCACCTCGGCCTCGGCGCGTTCCACCGGGCCCACCAGGCCGTGCACACCGAGGCCGCGGTCGGCGCGGCCGGCGGCGACTGGGGCATCGTCGGCGTCGCGCCGCGCAGCACCGACGTGGTCGAGGCGCTGGCCGCGCAGGACGCGCTGTTCAGCGTCACCACGCTCGCCGCCGGGGGCGCGTCGACCCGGGTGGTCGGCGCGCTGGCCGGGGTACGACACGCCGCGAGCGACCCGGACGCGGTGGTCCGCCTGCTCGCCGACCCGGCGATCCGGCTGGTCACGCTGACCGTGACCGAGAAGGCGTACCAGCTCGACCCGGTGACCGGCGGGCTCGCCGCCGACGCCGAGCTGACCGCCGACCTCACCACCGACCGGCCGCCGCGCACGGTGCCCGGGCTGCTGGTGCGCGGGCTGCTCGCCCGGGCCGCCGCCGACGCCGGGCCGCTGGCGCTGGTCAGCTGCGACAACCTGCCGGCCAACGGGCGCCGGCTGCGCAGCCTGGTGGACCAGTGCCTGGCGCTGGCGCGTACGCCCGACGCGACGCTCGACCGGGTCGCGGCGCTGCTCACCTGCCCCGGCACCATGGTCGACCGGATCGTGCCGGCCAGCACCGACGAGACCCGGGATACCGCCCGGCGGGCGCTCGGCGTGAGCGACCTGGCCGCGGTCGCGGCCGAGCCGTGGTCGCAGTGGGTGATCGAGGACGACTTCCCCGGCGGCCGACCCGCCTGGGAGCGGGCCGGCGCGGTCCTCACCGGCGACGCCGGCCCGTGGGAACGGTTGAAGCTGCGCGCGCTCAACGGGGTGCACTCGGCCACCGCCTACCTGGGCGCCCTCGCGGGCGCGGAGACGGTGCTCGACGCGCTGGCACTGCCGCGCCTGGACGCGGTGCTGCGGCGGCTGGTCGCCGAGGAGATCGCGCCGAGCTTCACCCCGCCGCCGGGCGTCTCGGTGCCCGACTACGGGGAGCGGGTACTCGCCCGGTTCGCCAATCCGGCGATCCGGCACCGGACTCTCCAGGTCGCCTCGGACGGCTCGCAGAAGCTGCCGCAGCGGGTCCTGCACACGGTCGCCGACCTGCGCGCGGCCGGCCGGTCGGCGCGGTGGAGCGCGCTGGTGGTGGCGGCCTGGCTGCGGTTCCTGCACGGCCACGCAGACGACGGCGAGCCGCTGCCGCTCGACGACCCGCTCGCCGACCGGCTGCGCGCCGCGCTGGCCGGGGGCCGGCAGAACCCGGCCGGCGTGGTCGACGCGGTGTTCGCGGTCCGCGAGGTCTTCCCCGCCGAACTGGCCGACGACGACGAGTTCCGCGCCGACGTGACCGGCTGGCTGACCGCGCTGGAACGCCACGGCGTCCGCGCCACCCTGGCGGCCGCCCGGTGACCGGCGGCGCGCCGGCCCGGCCGCGGCGCACCGGGAGGCAGGCGGTGAGCGGCGGCGTGCCGCCCCGGGTGGCGCTGGTCGGCGCGAACGGGCACGGGCGCTGGCACCGGCGGGTGATCGCCGCGCTGCACGCCGCCGGCCGGCTGCGGCTGGTCGCCCTGGTCGACGTGCGCCCGCTCGAACCCGAACCGGACGCGCCCACTCCGCCCGGCACGGGCGTCTTCACCGACCACCGGGAGATGCTCGCCGCGTCCCGCCCCGACGCGGTGGTGGTCTGCACGCCGCCGCACACCCACCTGCCGATCGCCCGGGACGTCCTCGCCGCCGGCGCCGACCTGCTGCTGGAGAAGCCGCCGGTGCTCGGCCTGGCCGAGCACCGGGAGCTGCTGGCCGCGTCCGCCGCCGCCGGGCGGGCGGTGCAGGTCAACTTCCAGGCGCTGGGCTCGGCGGCGCTGACCGAGCTGACCGGCGCGCTCGCCGCCGGCCGGCTCGGCGCGGTCACCGGCATCGCCACGATAGCCGCCTGGCAGCGCCCCGACGCTTACTACGCCCGCTCGGCGTGGGCCGGCCGACGGTCGGTGGACGGCCGGCCGGCGCTCGACGGGGCGCTGGCGAACCCGCTGGCGCACGCGCTGATGCAGTGCCTGGCGGTGGCCGAGGCGGCGACCGGCGCGCCGACGCGCCCGGCCCGGATCGAGGTGGAGCGCTACCGGGTGCGCCCGATCGAGGTGGACGACACCGCGATCCTGCGGCTCACCCCGCACGCCGGCCCGCCGGTGCTGGCCGCGCTGACCCTCGCCGCCGAGGAGCACGTCGCCGGGGACGTGCTGGTCACCGGCGAGCGGGGGCGGGCGGTGCTGGAGTACCCGACCGACCGGCTGCGCCTGCCCTCGGACGCCCACCCGCGTGTCGTGCCCGGCCGGCAGGGGCTGCTGGCGAACCTGCTCGACCACCGGGCCACCGGCGTGCCACTGATCGCGCCGCCGGCGCGTACCGGGCCGTTCACCGTGGTGCTCGACGCGCTGCGGAACGCGCCGGAGCCGACGCTGCTCGGCGGCGACGTGGTGCGCGCGGTGGGCGACGGCCCGGAGCGGGTGCGGGTGATCCGGGGCGTCAACGAGGCGCTGCGGGCGGCGGCGGAGACCGGAACCCTGCCGTCCGAGGCCGGCGTGCCCTGGGCGGTCCGGCCGTACGTGGTGGAACTCGGCAACGACCATCCCTGACCGACAGGACGGAACGAGTCATGCGCAGACGAACCGCAGCCGCCGCCACCCTCGCGGCGGCGCTCACGCTCACCATCGCCGCGCCCGCGCCGGCCGCGCCCGCCGCGCCGCGCCCGTCGCCGGGGTCGGAGCCGACCCTCGCGGCGAAGCTGATCGGCCGCCAGGCGCTGGCGGCGAACGACGGCTGGGCCGCCGAGGGCGCCGGCATCACCGGCGGCGCGACCGCGACCGCCGACCGGGTGCGCGTGGTGCGCACCCGCGCCGAGCTGGTCGCCGCGTTGGGCGGCGACAACACCACGAACGCCACCGACGCCACCCCGAAGATCGTGTACGTGGCCGGCACGATCGACGGCTTCGAGGGGCCCGACGGCACGCCGCTGGGCTGCGCCGACCTGGCCGACCCGGAGTACTCGCTGCCGGCCTACCTGGCCGCGTACGACCCGGCGGTCTGGGGGCGGGTGAACCCGAGCGGCCCGCTGGAGGCGGCCCGGGTCCGTTCGGTGGCCACCCAGACCGCGCAGACGCAGATCAACGTCGGGTCCAACACCACGATCGTCGGGCTGCGCGGCGCGAAGCTCACCGGGCTCACCCTGATGATCGACCGGGTCGCCAACGTGATCGTGCGCAACCTGGAGTTCTCCGACGCGCGGGACTGCTTCCCCGCCTGGTCCCCCACCGACGGCGACACCGGCAACTGGAACTCCCAGTACGACCAGATCTCGGTACGCCGCAGCGAGCACGTGTGGGTCGATCACAACACGTTCACCGACGGCGACAACCCGGACGACGCCCAGCCGCTCTACTTCGGCCGTCCCTGGCAGGTGCACGACGGTTCGCTCGACGTCACGCACACCGCCAGCCTGGTCACCGCGTCGTGGAACCGGTTCGTCGGCCGGGACAAGCTGATGCTGATCGGCTCCTCGAACACGGTCGGCCCGGACGTCGGACGGCTCCGGGTCACCGTGCGTCACAACCTCTTCGACGGGGACCTGCAACGGCTGCCCCGGGTGCGCTTCGGCCAGGTCGACGTGCACGAGAACCACTACCGGCTCGGCGGCGCCGGCTTCGAGTACGCCCTCGGCGTCGGCGTGCAGTCCGCCATCCACGCGGAGAACAACTTCTTCACCTTGGCCGACGACGTCGACCCGGCGGATCTCATCCACGACTGGGGCGGCACCGCGCTCACCGAGCGTGGGAGCTGGGTCAGGCGGGGCGACCGGCTGCCCCGGCCGGTGGACCTGCGCGCCGCGTACAACGCGGTCCACGACCCGGACCTCGGCGGCGACGCCGGTTGGACGCCCACCCTGCGTGCCGCGCCGCCGCTGCCGACACCGCTGGTCCCGCTGGCGGTGGACGCCTGGGCGGGGGCCGGCCGGCTGCCGCTCTGACCCGTACCCACCCCGGTCCGGGCCGGCGTCCCCCCACCGGGTCGCCGGCCCGGGCGTCGCGTGTCGGGGGTGTCGGCTGACACACCGGCCGGGATGCGCGATGATCACCTTTGACGGACCGGACGTCGGTGGCATGAATCGGCGGTCACCGGGGAGAAGAGGGTGACAGACATCAGGTGGCAGCGCGAGAGGACGCCCCGGCCCGGGAACGGGCACGGGACGGAGGGCCGGACGTGACGGGTGGGACGTCGGGTCGGGTCCTCACCATCGACCTCCCGGCCGATCCCGGCCGGCTCGCGCCCACCCGGGAGCGGTTGCGTGCCTGGCTGCACGCCCAGGGCGTCGGCGAGTGGGACGTCGAGACGGTGCTGATCGCCACCGGCGAGGCGTGCGCCAACGCCATCGAGCACGGCTACCGCTTCGCCCCCGAGGGGATCACCACGCTCCGGGTCGAGCTGCGCGGCGACCGGCTGGAAATCGAGGTACGCGACCACGGCGGCTGGCGGCCCACCGACGGCGAGGACGCCGGCGACCGGGGCCGAGGACGGCTGATCATGGCCCGGGTGATGGACGAGGCGACCATCGTCGGCACCCCGGAGGGCACCTGCGTCCGCCTCGTCAAGCGGCTGACCGGCGCGGACCTTCCGCGCGTCGGCCAGCCGACATCCACGGGCAGCGAAGATCAGCTATAAGGGACGCATGGAGTTTCCCGCGTACCTCGCCACCATGCCGATGCACGCGATCACCGAGATCCATGGCGAGCCGGGCCTGCTGGCCCGCTTCCGGCTGGAGGTCGAGGCGTTCGACGAGGCCGCGCGCGGCCGGCTGACCGAGGCGCTGGATCTCGCCGCCGACCTGCACCGCGACGACCGCCGGGTCCGCGAGCCCTACCTGAACCACCTGCTGCGGGTGGCGATCCGGCTGATGCACCACTACCAGGTGCGCGACGTGGACGTGATCGTCGCCGGGCTGCTGCACGACGCGGTGGAGGACCACCCGGCCGAGTTGGCCGGCGCCGGATCGCCCGGCGACGACGACGTGACCGGGGCGGCGCTGGCCGCGCTGGCCGACCGGTTCGGCCCACGGGTGGCGCGGCTCGTCGCGGCGGTCACCAACCCGGTCTACGACCCGGCCCGGGACCGGGACACGCAGTACCGGGAGCACGTGGCGGCCAGCCTGGACCGGGAGCCCTGGGCCCGGGTGATCAAGGTGTCGGACTTCACCGACAACGGAGTCGGCGTGATCCACACCGTCGGCCCGAAGGTGGCCCGCTCGGCCGCCAAGTACCGCCCGCTGGTGCCGGTCTTCCGCGAGCTGGTGGCCCGACCCGACACCCCACTGTCCGCCCCGGTCAAGCGCCACATCTTCGCCCAGCTCGACCTGGCCGAGGAACGCTTCAGCGCCATCCTCGACCACCCCAACTGACCCCGCGCCGCCGTCGGGCCGAGCCGAGGCCGAACCGGACCCACCGAGCCGAAGGCGAGCCGAACCCGGCCAGGGACCAGCCGAACCAGGCCGGAGAAGAGCCGGGCTGGAGGGCGGCAGGTCAGCCGGCTTCGGGGGCGCCCACATGGCCACCCAGCGCGGCGGCAATGCGGGCGCGCAGGGCGGGCAGCCGGTCGGGGCGGTCCCGCAGCACCACCCGCAGGGTGGCGGGGCCGCCGGCGGCCGCCGCGCCCAGCACGTCGAGCAGCGTGCCGAGCTGGGCGGGCGGCTCGTCGGCGAGCAGGTCCGTCGCGTCGCGCACGACCAGGGTGAGTGGTCCGTCCTCGAGCCGGTCGGCGAGCACGTCGGCGAGCGCGTCCCAGTTGTGGCCGTACCAGTCGGGCAGCGGCACGGCCCCGGCGAGCGTCTCGTGCAGCGCCGCCCGGGTGCGGGTGGCCGCGCCGGGCACCGGCACCCCGGCCGGTTCGGGCGCCGAGCCGGCGTCGAGGGTGAGCCAGGCCGGCGGCTGCGGAGACGCTGCGCCCATGGGACTGCCCTTTCCTTGAGGCGGAACTCAGAGCCGGTAGAAGTTGGCGTAGTGGTCGGGCGAGAACCAGGTCGCCCCGGTGCTCTTGTTCACCACGATCCGGTACGCGTCGCGCGAGGCGTTGCAGGCGCGCGGGTAGACGTCGTACTCGTAGTAGGTGGCGTTGGTGGGCAGTTGGCCCTCCCGGTTGTAGAACTGCCCGCCGGCGAAGTTGCACGTGCCGCCGCTCCACGAGTACCAGCCCCGGGTGGTCGGGAAGCTCTTGGCCGACCACCCGGAGCGCGCGGTGCGGGCATCCGCGCAGCGCGACAGCGTGCAGGAGCTGTGGACGGCGGCTTCGGCGGGCTCGGCGAGCCGGGTGGAGACCGTGGCGGGGGCCACGAGCGCGGCGGCGGCCACGGCGGTGACCAGGGCGGATGCGGCCAGGGCGCGGCGGACGCGGATGGCGGCGGCGCGGAACGGGGTCAAGGGATCCTCCTTGAGCGAGCCGACATTACATCGATCATCATCGTTAGATGGTCGGCGCTCAGTCTGCCCAGGATCCTGCCCGGCGTACAGCCCTCACCCGGCGACCGTGCTCCGAATCCCGGGTGAACAGGCGGTGGCGGGTGCGGACGGACCGAGCCGCCCGCACCCGCCGCGCGCTCAGCGCGCGAACGCCTGGAACTCGGCGATCCGCACGTTCTGCGCCTGCGGGCTGGCCGTCGCGCAGTCGGTCGCCGCCCGGGGGTCGGCGTCCTGCTCACCGGCGTAGGCCGGCGCGCCGGTGCACTGGTTGGTCAGCACCTCGACGCGCAGGTGCGTGGCCGAGGTCCGCGGGATGTCGAACGAGCGCAGGACCAGCTCCGGCGCCCGGGGCCGCGGCGCCACCGCCGGGAAGGCGTCCGGCCGGCTCGTGTACACCGGCCGGAAGTCGGCCGCGTCGGCGCAGGTCACCGCGCCCTTGGCGGTGCACGCCAGGACCCGGAACTGCCGCACCGCCGAGTACCGGCTCTGGGTGCCGGCGTCCGCGTCCCCGGCCACCGGCGGCCGCAGCATCGCGCTGACCTGCACCCGGCGTACCTGCTGGAGGCCGCCGGCCAGGTCGACGGTGACCTGCCGCCCGGCCACCGGCGCGCCCAGCGACGCCCAGTTGGTGGCCTCGTCCTCGTCGACGATCGACGCCAGGTTGATCCCGTCGCCGACAACCGTCGCGCCCGCGCCGGCCGAGGCCAGGTTGGGCCGCAGCGCCACCGCGAGCGTGCGGTTCTTCCCGGCCTTGACCGTCACCGGGCCGATCCGGGTGTGCCCGTAGCCGGGCGCCCGGAGCACGAACTCGTACGTGCCGGGCACCAGGTCCACCCGGTCGGTCAACGGGGTGGCCGCGTCGGTGTCCGCGACCGGCACCGCCCGGGCCTGGTAGCGCCCGACGAAGAGCTGTGCGCCCGGCACCGGCCCGCGCTCACCGAGCGGCAGCAGCCGCACCGAGCCCTCCCGGGCGTACGGCGAGGTGAAGCCCGGGGTGGGGTCGGGGTCGGCGTTGCCGACGCTGGCCGCGGTCTCCCCGAGGCCGCGCGTGGCGAACGCGTTCCAGAGCAGGTCCTGGTTGGCCCCGCCGAAGCGGATCCGGTCGGCGGCGAGCATCGCGTCCCGGGCGTCGACCATGCTGACCTGGCTGACCGCCATCAGCAGGAACGAGTCCACGACGAGCTGGATCCAGCGCCGGTTGCCCGGGCAGGCGGTCACCGGCCGCTGGCCGTTCGCGCAGGCCTTCTGCACGGCCGGCGTGCCGGCGCCCCAGCGGCGCATCATCGCCGCGCGGATGTCGGTGTTGGTGGCACTCCACACCTCGCCGGAGGCGTGCACCTGAAGGCCGATGACGTCGTAGTCGACCGACGAGTAGTTCAGCGGGCTGGCGCTCATGTTGTAGTTGCGGATGCCCGCGTTCGGGTCCTGGGTGGTGTACTCGCCGATGGTGAACCCGCGCCGGCCGGGCGCGGCGTACCCGTGCTCGTACAGGTACTCCATGGCGAGCTGGTCGGACCAGCTCTCGCTCATGCCCTGCGGGGAGCTGACCCCGGCGCTCGGGCCGGCGATCATGCGGTTGGTGACCGCGTCACCGTACTCGTGGGCGATCACCGACATGTCGAAGTCGCCGTCCACGCAGGGCGCGTAGAACGAGCCGGCGACCGGCTGCCACAGGTACATGTTGGTGGTCGGCGCGACGCCGTCCGGCGGGGTGATCTGGTTGGCGTTGTTGCGCGCCGGGAACGTCGGCGGGCCGCCGCTGACACCGCCGGCCTGCGCGTTGCCCTGCTCGGCGTCGCCGCCGAGGCCGCCGCGACCGAGGTTGTCCTGCTGGAGGTTCCAGGTGTCCTCGGTGAAGCCCAGGTGGTAGGTCCAGTCGTGCATCCGGTTGTGCATGCCGAACAGGTTGGCCCGGGCCGCGTCGATGTCGTTGGCCTGCGGCGAGGTGAACACCTCCGGGTCGCAGCGCCGCTCCTGCCACTGGTTGGTCCACGGGTAGGCGTAGGTGCGGTCCGGGCGCGGCGTGGCGGTCTCCGTGCCGACGCTGAACGGGTCGTTGCTGAACCAGTTCTGCACCGCGATCGCGTTGTTGCCCTTCGTCGTGGTGGTGGACGCACCCGTGGCCGGGTCCACGTCCCACGCCGGGTGCCCCGGCACCCCGACCACCTCGCGGCAGCCGGCGGCCGGCGCGGCGCACCAGCGCACCCGGGTGTCGACCGGGGACCGGTCGACCCGGGGCGAGTTCGGGAAGACGTCCCACGACGGGTTGTCCGCCGCGTGATCGATCAGGTCCGCACGGACCAGCACCGCGCCGTCGCGGGCGTCCACGTAGGTCGCGTAGGCGGCCGGGTCCGCGCCGGTGGTATCCGCGCCGAGCACGACCTCCCACGCCGCGCGCGGCCCCCGGTCCGCGGTGGGCACCGCGACCAAGGAGGTACGCGACACCCGCGCGTCGGCGCGGCCGGAGTCCGCGACCGCGACCCGTCGCGCCTGCGCGGCGTCGATCGTGGCCGGCGCGGGCGCCTGGGCGTCACGCGCCAGCGAGGAGCTGACGTGCCAGACCGACCCCTGGCGTACGCCGACCGCCAGGATGCCGTCGACGGCGGCCGGCAGCTCGCCGAAGCGCTGCCGGAACAGCACCGTCGCGCCCTGCCCCATCGGCGCCACGGTCAACTGCTCCAGCGCGGCGGCGCCCTCGGCGGTCAACCCCAGCACGTCACGGTTCGCCGCCACGTAGGCCCGGGCCGCGGCGGCCGGGTCGGCGGGCAGTCCGGTGGCGAGCGGCTTGCCGGTCGAGGTGAGCGTGGCCGGGGTACCGAAGTCGGTCCACCGGACCCGCGCGCCGAGCGCGGCGGCCCGGTCCCGCTGCCGTGCGCTGGCCGCGACGCGGCCCTTGCGGTTGTCGCGGGCCTTGGTGTCGTGCCGGTCGCCCGGCAGGTGGTCGGGTGCGGCCTGGGTGTGGGCCTCTTCCCGGGGTGCCGCCTGACCGCCGGCAGCGGCGGTCAGGACCATGCCGGCTGCCATGAGCAGCGCGGTGGTCCCCGTCAACGCACGGGATGGTGTGCGCACGGTCCCTCCTGTCATCGTCGAACGGCGATGTCCGTCCCGACATCCGACCAGGATGATCAGGCCGCCGACACCAGCCAAACATCCATTAATGACAATGCGTCGATGGAGTTACGTGTCCGACCCCGACGCCGCCGGACGCCCGCGGCTCTGCTCCGGAGCCAGTGCCGCGGGCTGCGGCCCGCCGGGCTTCCCGAGCAGGTGCCGCACCTGCTCCACCGAACCCCCGCGAACACCCAGGCTCTCCCGGGCGGCCCGGTAGAACCGGTCGCGGCCCACGTCGGCCCGCTGGATCATCCCCGACACGTCGGTGGGCGGGTGGGGCAGTGCCCGGGCCGCCGACTCGAGGTCGCGGACCGCGTGCCGCCACTCGGCGGCGGCGCCCACGGTGGCCTCGTCGCCGAGCAGGAGCACCGCCTCCCAGGCCAGGGTGTGCCGGACGTCCGCCTCGGCGAGCCGGGCCACACCCTCGTCGTGGTCGAACGCCGGCCGCCTCGCCCCGGGACGATGCTCGCTGAGCATCTGGGTCGCCACGGCGTGGATCTCCTTGACCGCCTTCGTCAACTCCACGTACGCGTCGAGTCGCCGCTCGTCCCACCGGACGGTCTGGCTCCGACGCCACCGGGTCCGCTCGTTCAGGCCGGTGGCGAGCATCGTGCCCGCCGTGCCGACCAGGACACCGAGCAGGGCCGGCAGTTGGGTGGCGAGGTTCCCCAGCACGCTCATCGAACCCCCTGAGGACGGTGGCCCGCCAGAAACGTGGTCACCGCGTGGCGGAAGCCCTCCGGATCCTCGATCCAGGGCAGGTGGGCGGCCCCGGCCAGGCTCACCCGGGCACAGTTCGGCAACGCCCGGTGCAGCGAGTCGACAGCCCAGCGCGGGCGGATGTCCTCGGCGCCGTCGACGATCAGCACGGGCAGGTCGAGCGCCTCGCACCGCGCTGCGAGGTCGGACTCCCGCAACTCCCGCTTCACCTCGGCGTTGACGGCCCGGTTGCACTCCCGGTTGACGCCCCGCCAGGGCGTGGCCGTGGCTTCGGCGTGCCGCAGGGCGGTGTCGGGGTCGGCGAAGTCGGCCGACCACTGCAGCACCGCCCACTCGCGTTCCTCGGCGGGCGTGCGGTCGCGGGCGCCGAGCGCCTCCCACCGGCCGCGGTGCGCGCCGAGCCGCCGCCGCAAGTTCCGCTCGTAGTGCGGGTGCCAGCCGCGGTCGGGGTCGATTCCGGTGCCGGAGACGTAGATCAGGTGGCTGACCCGGTCCGGGTGGTCGAGGGCGTACCGCAGCGCCAGGTGCGCGCCCCACGAGTGCCCCAGCAGCGCCACCCGGGGGCCGCCGAGTTGCTCGCGGACCGCGTTCAGGTCGGCCACGAAGCGCGCGATCGTGTACGGCCCGCGCCGCTGCGAGCGACCACAGCCGCGCTGGTCCCACCGGACGGTGCGGGCGTCGGCTTCGAGCAGCCGGGCGACCGGTTCGAGGTGGTCCCAGAGGCCCGGGCCGCCGTGGCAGAACACCAGCGGCGGTCCCGCGCCGGCCCGGTCGGCCCACAGGCGACAGTCGTCCTCGGTACGCACGACCACGGCCATCAGGGACAGTATGCCGGCCCGCCGGGGCGGGTGTGCGCCGTGTCCAGGGGGCAGGTGACGCCGGTCAGTTCCTCGGAGAGGACCCACAGCCGACGGGCGAGCGTGCTGTCCCGGGCGGTTCTCGACCGGCCGACCAGCGTGGGGGCGCCGCGTCCCTGCAGGAGGCCGGCCGGGCCGGCGTAGCTTCCGCCCGGCACGTCCGCGTAGACGGTGGGCAGCGCGCCGTCCTCGTCGCTCTGCGAGAGGCGCTCGGTGACGGTCGCGCGGAGCCGTTGGAGCGGGGAGCGCCCGCGGGACCAGGCCGCGCTCGGGGTCGAACCCTGGGCCACCCATTGGCGGACCGGGCACGGCGACGCGTGGCGCGCGGACGCCGAGTACACCGAGCACCACACGGATCGATGGCTGACCGCCCTCGTGGACTGACCGCGGCTCCTACGGCTCGCGCATCCAGAGCTTCGGATCGTTCACGAAGACACCCTTGCCCTGATGCCGCCGGATCACCCGCAGGGCTTCGAGCCGGACGTAGACCTGCTTGACGGTCGACGGACTGACCGCGTGGGTCGCGGCGAGTTGCGAGATCGAGGGCAGCTTGTCGCCCGGCTTGAGCTTCTTGGCCCTGACGTCGGCGACGATCTCGTCGGCGATCCGGATGTAGTCCGCGGTAATCGGCATGGCTCCCCCTGCGTGGCGAGCCAATTCGATCACGCAACGACACCTAGCAACAACTCACTGTTTGACTCAGGTGACTTGGGCAGCTAAGTTGAGGAGCGCCTCTCCCCTTGCGTGGCAACAAGGATCGGAGGCTTCCCCCGGTCGGGGCGGGTGCGTGTGCCCGTCCCGACCCACCGCTCCGACCCTGGCCTGCCCGGGGAAAGGACCGACGTGACCGAGGTGTACCGCTCCGGCCAGCCCTACGGCACCGGCCTGCCGGCCCGACTCACCCCGCACGAGGCCCGCACCCGCGCGTTCGACCCGCGCCGCCGGGGCGTCGACGGCGCTCAGGTACGCGCGTTCCAGACCGAGGTCGCCGACGAGCTGACCGACCTGCACCGGCAAATCCGCCGGCTGACCGTGGGGAACGAGCGGCTCAAGCGGGCACTGCGCGACTGGCAGGCGATGCACGCCCGCGAGTGCCGTCCATCGAACGAGGGCCACTGGTAGCGGTGCGGCCACGACCGGGTGACCTGCTGCGTGTCGACGGCCGTGCCTCGGTGCAGTTCGGCGGCGACCGCGCGCTGACGTTCCGGGTCGTGGCGGTGGGTCCCGAACTGACGTACACCGGTTGGACCTGGCTGACCGGTTACGTCCTGGGCCAGCGTGGCGTCGCCACCGCGAAGCGCGAGATCTTCGTCCAGCTCACCGGGCTGCGGCCGGCCGAGGAGCCGGTGCCGCCCCGCCGGACGGGCCGGGTGGCTCAGCCCCAGGCGCAGTCGAACAGGGTCCGCACGTCCGCCTCGGTCGCCTCCAACGGCCGGGCCGCGAGGTAGGCGGACAGGTCGCGGAAGTCGGCGGTGGCGTTGTGCACGCAGGTCGCCAGCGCGCCGTCGAGCAGGTCGAGCGTCACCACCGCGTCGGGCGCGGTCGGGTCCGCCATCGGCGGCGTGCGGACGTCCCGGGTGAACACCACGTGGCAGGCGTGCCGGTCGGCCGTGACGACGCAGCGGTAGCGACCGGCGTCGGTCAACTGGTTCCTGATGTCCGCCCAGACCGTCGCCTCGGCGACGTCCGTCACGTCCGCGCCGGCCGCGCAGGCCGCCCGGACGAGGCAGCGGGTCGGGTCGCCGGGGGTGCTCGTCACGTGGACCAGCGCCAGACCGCCACGGTGGAAGACGGCGAAGCCCTGCACGTCGGGCGCGCGACGCAGGAAGTCGGGGGTCCAGACCCGGTCGTACCGCCGCTGGGCCAGCGACCTGAGGAATTCGACGGTGCGGCCGGCGGCCCGGCGAGCCTCGACGCCCATGCGGTCAGTCCCGCCCCGCGACCGGTACGGCGAGCCAGCGGAACTGGCCGTGGCGCGCCGGCAGCTGGGTGAAGTCCTGCCAGTCGAGCCGGTAGTCGCCGCTCAGGTGGCGCTCGTTGGGCGGGAAGTAGCGCCCGTCGACGCCCCACCTGAGGGCGCCGGTGAGCCGCCGGCCGTGGTGGAGCCGGAACTCGCGGTCCCGGGTGGGCTGGTCGGCGGCGGGCGCCCGCCACAGCGCGTGGTCGTTGGTGAGCAGGAGGGCGAGGCCGGTCGTGTCGGCCGGGCCGGGGCGGCAGAGGTGCTCCAGCCGTTCGACGTCGGCGACGAACCGGTTGCGCACGATCTCCGCGGCGGTGTGGCTGCGCAGGGCGTACTCCTCGCCGGTGTGCGGATCGGCGCCGTTCCAGCGGATGGTGACGTAGGTCAGTTCGACCGCCGTCCGGCCGTCCGGGCCGTGGCAGAGCAGGTCCAGGTGTTCGTTCTGCTCCTGCCGCACCGCGAGGCGGACCCGGAGGGCACCGTCGAGTTGGCGCACCGTCCAGGCGAACGCGTGCTGGAAGTCGGCCTCGGAGTGGAACAGGGACCGCTCGGCGCCGAGTTCCGCCATGACGCTCGCGACCGGTACGGATCCGGCGATCAGCATGCACACCCCACAGTGACGGCGAATCCTTCCGGCGGCGCCCCCACCGCCGGAAGGATTGCGGAGCCTCACGCTACGAAGCACCACCTAGCGGAATCAAGACATCACCCTGAGATCAACGTTCTGTCTGGACGGTCGGTCCCGTCAACGGGACCGACCGCATGAGCACGGTAACAGACTCTCGGCCTTCCGTCCCGTCGATAGGACTAGCCGACCCGTCCTCCGAACGGCCGGTCACGTGTCGGGGCGCACGTCCGCGCGGCTGCCGGCCGCGGCCGGCGTCAGTTGTTAGTTTGGATCGCGGATCGCCGCGCGCGTCGATCCGTACACCCCTCGCCCGCCCGGCAGCCGCCGACCCCGGCTCCCGGGCGGACGGCTGCCGGCCGCGGAGAAGAGGGGTGCGATGAGCGGAGAGCCGGAGAGCTCCGGCGCACGGCCGACACCCGGCGCGCCGGTCGACGGGTGGCGGGGCCGCTGGGCCGCCCGGGCCCGGACGCTCGGCGGCGCGGCACGCTCGCGTACCCGGAGGTTCTGGGCCGGCGCGCAGCCGACGTTGCGGCAACTGTGGTGGACCGAGGAGCCGGCGACGCCGGTGACCACTGTCGACCGGCGGTTCCCGGCGCCGCTGACCGTGCCGGCGCAGGGGCAGGTCTACGTCTTCCTGGTGCGCGCCACGTTCACCTGGTCGTCCGACACCGCCCGGCCGGAGCTGTTCGGCTGGTACGTCGACTACTTCCAGCCGCAGGCGACGCAGCGCCTGCACCGCCTGGCGCGGCGCTGCGCGGTCGAGGTGCCGCCACACCGCCCGCGTGAGCTGCTCACCGCGCTGACCGCGGCACTGGCCGCCGACGACCCGCCGCCCTGGACGTACGCGCGCGGGGAGGTGACGTTCGCGTGCGAGCCGGACGTGACGGTGCACCTGGACGAGCGGGTCCGCCGGCTGCTCCAGCCGTACTGGGAGCAGCGCATCGCGCTGGAGTGCGAGCGTGACCTGGCCCGCCGCCGCGCCGAGTATGCGCACGAGCGCGACCGTGCCACGCCGCCCGAGCCCACCCGACCCGACCCGGTGGCCCCGGACCGGCCGCCCCGGGCGACCGAGCGCCCGGCGAGCACCCGCCGTGGACCACGCCCCGGCGCCCCGGTGGAGACGTTCACCCCGCTGGAGCCGCTGCTACCCCCACCCGCCCCGCGCCCCCCGCCCCCCGACCACCCCACCCCGCCCTCGGCACCTTGATCCCCCCTCGACACCCTCGGGCCCCCTCGAATGTCGAGTTCCGCGGGATATGCCGGGGCAGCAAGTGCACGGGGGCGGGGGTCAGCCGAGCAGGGTGGCGTAACGGCCCTGGTGGTTCAGGAGGGTGTGGTGGGTGCCGGACTCGATGATGCGGCCGTGGTCCAGGACGGCGATGCGGTCGGCGTCGCGGACCGTGGAGAGGCGGTGCGCGATCGTCACCACGGTACGGCCGCGGGCCAGCTCGTCCAGGGCCCGCTGCACGGCGCGCTCGGTCTCGGTGTCCAGCGCGCTGGTCGCCTCGTCGAGGACCAGGATCCGCGGGTCGCGCAGCAGCGTCCGGGCGATCGCCAGGCGCTGCTGCTCGCCGCCGGAGAAGCGGTGGCCGCGGGAGCCGACCATGGTGTCGTACCCGTCGGGCAGCGCGGCGATCAGGTCGTGGATCCGGGCGGCGCGCGCGGCGGCCTCGAGGTCGGCGTCGGTGGCGTCCGGGCGGGCGTAGCGGAGGTTCTCCCGCACGGTGGCGTGCAGCAGGTAGGTCTCCTGGCTGACCACGCCCACCACGGCGGCCAGGTCGGCCAGGCGCAGGTCGCGCAGGTCGACGCCGTCGATGGTGATCCGGCCGGCGTCCGGGTCGTGCAGCCGGCTGATCAGGGCGGCGAGCGTGCTCTTGCCGGAGCCGGTCTCGCCCACCAGGGCCAGGCTGGTGCCGGCCGGGACGTCCAGGCTGACGCCGGCCAGCGCGGCGGTGTCGCTGCCCGGGTAGCTGAAGGTCACGTCCTCGACGCGCAGGTGGCCGCGGACCGTGGCCGGGTCGAGCGACGCCGGGCGGGGCCGGCTCGGCGACCTCCACCGGCAGGTCGAGGTATTCGAAGATGCGGGCGAACAGCGCCAGCGAGGCGGTCAGCGTGACGCCGACGTTGAGCAGGCCCATCAGCGGGCGGAACAGGTTGCCCTGCAACGCGGTGAACGCGACCAGCGTGCCGATGGTGAGCGTGCCGGCGGTGCCGGGCAGGCCGGCGCCCAGGTAGATCACCGCGGGGATGGCGGCGAAGACGACGGTCATGGCGGCCATCCGCCAGCGGCCGGCCAGCTCGGAGCGCAGCTCCAGGTCGACCAGGCGGGCCGAGGAGGCGGTGAACCGGTCGACCAGGGCCGTGCCGGTGCCGAGCGTCTTGGCCAGCCGGACGCCGCTGACCGACAGCCCCTCCTCGATGGTGACGGTGAGGTCGGCCAGTTCCCGCTGGCGGCGCGCGGTGATCTCCCGGCGCAGCCGGGCGACCCGGCGGGTGAGCCAGAGCGCGGGCGGCAGCACGACCAGCGAGACGAGCGTGAGTCGCCAGCTCAGCGCCAGCATGGCGACGGTGGTGGCGACGACGGTGGTGAGGTTGGCGGCGATCGAGGTGGCGGTGGAGGTGACCACCGACTGCATGCCGCCGATGTCGTTGGTGATGCGCGACTGCACCTCACCGGTGCGGGTGCGCACGAAGAAGCCGATCGACTGGCGTTGGAGGTGGGCGAAGACGTCGGTGCGCAGCCGGTGCATGACCTCCTGGCCGACCCGGGTGGAGATCCAGGTCTGGACGACGCCGAGCACGGCGGTCACGGCGGCGACCGCGACCATCGCCGCGACCAGCCAGGCCAGCAGCGTCAGGTCGCGCTCGGGCAGGGCCCGGTCGATGACGGTACGCAGCAGGAACGGCGAGGCCATCGCGATGATCGAGGACGCCACGATGATCGCCACCACGGCGGCGAGCGGGCCGCGGTGGGCGGTGAAGAGGCCGCCGATGCGGCGTAGCGACACGTCGCGGGCCTGGGCCTTCTCGGCGGCGGACACGGTTCGGCCGGCTCCGCGGCCGTCGGGGGTGGGTGCCAAGGGGTTCTCCTCTGTCCGGGAATAATGCTGAGGTTACCTCATCATGAGGAAACAACAGGAGATGCTGCTACCGTATTCCCGTGACCGGCAGCGACGAGGAGGGCCTGGCCGAGACGTTCTGGGCGGTGGCCCGGCGGCTGCGCCACCAGACCAAAGGCGCGCTGGAGCCGTGGGAGATCAGCCCCGGGCAGGCGCGGGCGCTCGGCGTGCTGATGCGGCACGGCGCGCTGCGACCCGGGGCGCTCGCCGAGCACCTGCGCATCGCCCCCCGCTCGGCCACCGAGGTGGTCGACGGCCTCCAGGAGCGAGGGCTGGTCGAGCGGCGGCCCGACCCGGACGACCGGCGGGCCACGCTGGTCGCCCCGACCGCCGAGGGCGACCGGGTGGGCAGCGCGATCCGCGAGGCCCGGGCCACCGAGGCGGAGCGCTTCTTCGGCGCGCTCGACCCGGGCGACCGGGCGGAGTTGACCCGGATCCTGCGCCGGCTGCGCGAGGAGTAGGCCGCCGGGGTCAGCGCGTGCCGGAAGCGAACAGCGCGCCGAGCGTACGGGCCATGGCCGCCCGGGCGGCCTCGACGTCGAGCCCCATGGCGTCGCGCATCATCGACCAGGCGGCCCAGGTGCACGCCACGGTCAACGCGTCCAGCAACTGCCCCCGACCCGGCCCGGCGTGTGCCAACTCGGCGCCGAACACCGCCTCGATCTCCTGCCGGACCCGGGCGATCGCCACCTCCCGGTTGCGCCGCAACTGCGGCGAGAACGGTTCCCGCAGCGCCGAGGCGCGGGCCGACGGCGCCAGCACCTCCAGCAGCCGGGCGCGCTGGTCGCAGAACGCGGCGATCCGCCCGGCCAGCGGCAGCTGCGGCGGGACCGGTCGCCGCAGGGCGGCCTGCCGCTCGCCGACCCGACGCCCGGTGGCGGCGAACAGCGTCTCCATGTCCTTGAAGTTGGTCCAGAGCGTGCGCAGCGACACCCCGGCCCGCTCGGCGATCCGTTCACCGGTCGGGCGCAGGTCACCGGCGTCGATCAACGCCAGGTGCGCCTCGACGATCGCGGCGCGGGTCCGCTCGGCCCGCGCCACCCGGCCGTCCACCCGGGCCGGCGGGTCGGTCTCCACCTCGATCATGGGACGACTCCCCCTGTGCTCGCCCGACGGCGGCCACTCTACGTGCGCGCCACCGGGCGGCCGGCACCCGGCCGCCCGGTACGCGTGCCCGCTCAGGCGGTCGGTACGGCGTCCGCCGGCGGGGTGGTCGGCGGTTCGGTGAACTCGGTGACCGCGGCGTCACCGTCGTCGGTGGTGTACGTCGGGCCGAAGTAGGTCTGCGCGCCACCGCTCACCCGACTCAGCCGTACCCCGCTGTAGCCGGCGTGCACCGTGTCCGCGTACCGGAAGGGGGTGAGCCCGGGCCCGCGGAAGCCGCCCTTGCGCACGGCGGCGACCAGCTTCTCCCGGGTCGGCTCCGGCCCGGCGGCGAGCAGCGCCTGCACGAACGTGTACGCCATCGAGTAGCCGTAGACCGCATTGCCGTCGACCGGGTTGCCCGCGTTGAACCGCTGGTGGATCTTCGTGAACTCCTGGATCCACGGATTGCCGGTGTCGCCCACCATGGGCAGGTAGTTGTCGGCGACCATGCCTTCGAGGATCACCTTCTTGTCGCCGAGCTGGGCGGCGAGCGTGGTGTAGTCGGCGCCCACGTTGGACACCACCCACTGTGCCCGGAAGCCCTGCCCGGCGGCCTGTCCCATGGCCAGCGCGGTGAAGCCGGGGATGCTCGCCGAGATCACCACCTGGCAGCCGGCCGCCCGCAGCGCCCCGATCGCCGGCCCGACCTGCTGGTTGGTGGTGGTGTAGGTCTGCTTCGCGGCGACCGGGCCGAGCACCTGCTCCACCCCGGCCAGGGAGTCGCGGCCGAAGTCGTCGTTCTGCCCGAAGTGGCAGACCTTCGCGCCGGGGAACTCCCGCTTCACCCAGCTGGCCAGGATCTTGCCCTCGACCGTGTAGTCGGGCTGCCAGCCGAACGTCGTCGGGTACTTCTCCGGCTGGTTCCAGTTGCGGCTGCCGGAGGCGACGAAGAGGTCCGGCACCTTCTGCGTCTTCACGAACTCCAGCACGTTCGTGTGCGTCGGCGTGCCCAGGCCGCCGAGCAGCGCGAAGACCTTGTCGTCGAGGACCAGCTTACGGACCACGTTCTCGGTGTTGGCGGGGTTGTAGCCGTCGTCCATGACCTTGTAGACGATCTTCCGGCCGTGCACGCCACCCTTGCTGTTGATGTGCTCGAAGTACGCCTTGGTGGCGGCGGAGATCTTCGAGTAGCCGGGCGCGGCGGGGCCGGTCAGCGGCTGGTGGGTGCCGATGACGACCTCGCCGTCGGTGACCCCGGGAACGTTCTCGGCGGCCTGTCTCTCGTCGTCGGCGCAGGCCGGCAACGCGGCCAGCAGGGCCAGGCCGGCGGCGGCGGCGAGCACGCGGCCGGTGGTGGTGAGGCGCATGGTTCTCCAATCCGGTGCGGTACGGGTGCGGTCAGCGGTCACGGCGGACGGCGGCGCGCAGCCGGGCGGCGAGCGCGCGTACGCCGCCCTGCACGCCCCCCGGGGCGGCGAGCATGACGACGATGAGGATCAGGCCGAACACGGCCAGCGCGAGGTTGCCCTCCAGCCGCTGGGCGAGCCCGCCGGGCAGGTCGAGGTGCTCGGTGAGCAGGCCGGGCAGGTCCTGCAACGCGACCAGCAGCAGCGCGCCCCAGACCGCGCCGGCCAGGCTGCCCAACCCGCCGATCACGATGGCCATGAGCAGGAACAGCGACAGGTCGAGCGGGAACTTGCCGGGCGCGACGGTGGCGGTGAGCACCGCGTACACGCCGCCGCCGAGGCCGGCGCAGGCGGCGCTGACCACGAACGCGAGCACCTGGGTGCGGGCCACCGGGATGCCGGCGAGCCGGGCCGCCACCTCGTCGTCGCGGACCGCCCGCAGGGACCGGCCGAACCGGCTGCGTACCAAGTTGGCCAGGAACAGCATGGTGAGCAGCGCGGCGGCCAGCGCGATCCAGGCCAGCCAGCGCTCCGGCTGGAAGTACGCCCCGAGCGCCGCCGGCGGGTTCTGCGCCGGGAAGCGCAGCCCCTGCTCGCCGTTGAACACCCCGGTGAAGATGGTGGTGACGGCCGGCACCAGCGTCGCCACCGCCAGCGTCACGCCGGCCAGGTAGGGCCCGCGCAGCCGGGCCGCGGCCAGGCCGACGACCAGCCCGCCCAGCGCGGTCACCGCGACCGCCGCCAGCAGTGACGCCGGCAGCACCCACCATCCGCGTACGGCCCGCTCGTCGAGACCCTGCTGCACCAGGGCCACGGTGTAGGCGCCGGTGGCCATCAGCGCACCGTGGCCGAGCGAGAGCTGGCCGTTGAGCCCGACCAGCACGGTGTGCCCGGCGGTGACGCAGAGGATCGCGCAGACCCGCGCCACCTGGAGGTTCTGGTAGGGCGGGAGCTGGTTGGTCAGCAGCACGACGAGCGTGCCGGCGAGCACCGCAACGGCCAGGTGGCGCAGCAGCGTCGACCCGCGCGGACCGGTGCCGGCGGGCGCCCCGGGCAGCAGCCGGCGCAGCGGCGACGGCGGGGCCGGTTCGGTGCGGGTGGTGGTCACACGTGCCTCGCTCTCGCCGCGGAGAAGAGCCCGCCGGGCCGGACCAGCAGGACGGCCAGCAGCAGCACCAGCACGGCCAGTGGCGTGGTGTCCGGCCCCAGGTAGCCGGTGACGTACGACAGGATCAGCCCGACCAGCAGGCCGCCGACCACCGCGCCGACCGGGCTGTCCAGGCCGCCGACCACGGCGGCGGTGAACGCGACCACGAAGACCAGGTCCATGGCGTGCGGGTGCAGGCCCAGACCGGTGGGGACGACGAGCATGCCGGCGAGCGCGCCGACCCCGGCGGCCAGCGCCCAACCCAGCGTGAGCATCCGGCCGACGCGCACGCCGAGCAGCCGGGAGACCTCGGGGGCGAACGCGGCGGCCCGCATCCGCAGGCCGACCGGGGTACGGGTGAACAGCAGCGCGAGCAGCACCACGACCGTCAGCGCCGCGCCGAGCACCCAGAGGTCGTACGGGGACAGCGCGGCGACCCCGCCGATGGTGAGCGCGTCGGTGTCGAACGGCGCCGGGGCCGGTCGGTAGCCGTTGCCGAAGACCATCCCGAGCACCGCCTGGATGAGCAGCACCAGGCCGAGCGCGACGATCACCTGGTTGAGCGGGCCGGCCGGCCCGACGAAGCGCATCAGCACCCGCTCCACCAGCGCGCCCAGCGCGAGGCCGGAGAGCACCGCGGCGGCGAGGCCCAGCCAGTAGGAGCCGGTGGCGGCGGCGACCGCGTAGCCGACGTAGGCGGTGCCGACCGCCATCGCGCCCTGGGCGAAGTTGATCACCCGGGCGGCCCGCCAGATGAGCACCAGCGCGAGCGCGAACGCGGCGTAGACCGCGCCGGCGGCCAGCCCGTCGAAGGTGAGGAACCAGAACCGTTCCATCCGTGCCCCTTCCCGCTCGCGGTCAGAACCCGAGGTACGCGTGCCGCAACTGCTCGTCGTCGCGCAGCCGGGCGGCCGGCGCGGCGGTCACCACCCGGCCGAGCGACATGACGATCCCCTGGTCGGCGACGGCGAGCGCGGCGCGCACGTTCTGCTCGACCAGCAGCACGGTCAGCCCCTGCTCGTCGCGCAGCCGCCGCAGCAGCGCCATGATCTGCGCGGCCACCCGGGGCGCCAGCCCGAGCGACGGCTCGTCCAGCAGCAGCAGCCGGGGGCGGGCGATCAGCGCCCGGCCGACCGCGAGCATCTGCCGCTCGCCGCCGGAGAGCTGATGGCCGAGGTGGTCGCGGCGGCGGGCCAGCGCCGGGAAGAGCGCGTACACCTCGTCCTGGGCGCGCCGGGCGTCGGCCCGGTCCCGGCGCCACAGCCCGCCCAGGCGCAGGTTCTCCGCCACGGTCAGCTCGGTCACCACGCCGCGCCCTTCCGGCACGTGCGCCAGGCCCCGCCGGACCAGGTGCTCCACCCGAACGCCGCGCAGGTCCTCCCCCGCGTACCGGATCCGGCCGCCGGTGGGCCGCAGCAGGCCGGAGAGGGTACGCAGCAGCGTGGTCTTCCCGGCGCCGTTGGCGCCGAGCACGGCGGTGACGGTGGCGGCCGGCACGGTGAACGCCACGTCCCGCAGCACCGGCACCGGGCCGTAGCCGGCGCTGAGCGCCTCGACCTCCAGCACCCCGGTCACGTGGCGCCGCCGGTCTCGGCGGGCACGTCGGCGCCGAGGTACGCCTCGGTGACCCGGGGATCGTCGCGGATCCGCGCCGGCTCGCCGGCGGCGATCACCCGGCCGAAGTCGAGCACCACCAGTTCGTGGCAGACGGACATGACCAGGTCCATGTGGTGCTCGACGAGCAGCACGGCGCAGCCGTCGCCGCGCTCCGGCAGGGCCCGGACCAGGTCGGCCAGCTCGGCCAGGTCGTCGCCGCCGAGCCCGCCGGCCGGCTCGTCGAGCAGCAGCAGCCGGGGTCGGGCGATCAGCGCGCGGGCCAGGGCGACCCGTTTGCGCACCGGGTAGGGCAGGGTGGCCGGGGCGGCGTCGGCGTGCCTGTCGACGCCGAGCTCGCCGAGCAGGTCGAGGGCGCGGGCGCGCAGCCGCCGCTCGTCGCGGTCGCTGCGGGGCAGCCCGAACAGCGCGGCGGCGAAGCCGGCGCGGGCCGTGTGGGTCGCGCCGGCCACCACGTTCTCCAGCACGGTGAGCCCGGGGAAGAGGCCGATGCCCTGGAGCGTGCGGGCGACGCCGAGCCGGGTGAGCCGGTGCGGGCGGGGTCGGAACGGCCGTCCGTCCAGGGTGAGCGTGCCCTCGCTCGGCCGCACGAAGCCGCAGACCACGTTGAACAGCGTGGTCTTCCCGGCGCCGTTGGGGCCGATCACGCCGATCACCCGGCCGGGCGGCACCCGCAGCGAGACGTCGTCGAGGGCGACCAGTCCACCGAAGCGCACGCCGACGTGGTGCAGCGCCAGGCCGGGGCCGTCCGCGGGGGTGTCCGGTGGGGTCATCGTCACCTCGCGCGGTTTCGGCGGAGCGCGGGAAAACTATTTACACCGGGAGTGTACGTTTCTCCTCAGGTTCGTCAATGCCTCGATGTCCCACCCGCGGTCACGCCGGCAGCCGGTGCCGGGCGCGGGCGAGGAACGTGCGTTCGGCCCCGTTCGCGGTGCCGGCGATCGCCGCGTCGTACGCGGCCCGGGCCTCGGCCGGTCGGTCGAGCCGGCGCAGCAGGTCGGCCCGGACGGCGTGCCAGACGTGATAAGTGGACAGGTCGAGCCGGTCCACCTCGACCAGTCCGACCGCGGGCCCGCGCACCTCGGCCAGCGCGACCGCCCGGTTCAGCGCCACCACCGGCCCCGGCGCGCACGCCGCCAACTGGTCGTAGAGCGCGAGGATCTGGGTCCAGTCGGTGGCCGCGGCGGTGGTCGCGTCCGCGTGCACCGCGTTGATCGCGGCCTGGATCTGGTAGGGGCCGAGCCGGTCCCGCCGCAGGCGGTGTGCCCCTCGTTGAAGATCAGGTAGATCACCGCCAGCACCCCGCGCACCCGGTCGGGCAGGTCGGCGTCGCGGGGCACCCGGTACGGGATCCCGGCATCGCGGATCTTGGCCTTGGCCCGGACCAGGCGTTGCGCCATGGTCGGCTCGGGCACCAGGAAGGCCCGGGCGATCTCGGCGGTGCTCAGGCCGCCGAGCAGGCGCAGCGTCAACGCCACCCGGGCCGCCGGGCCGAGCGCCGGGTGTCAGCAGGTGAAGATCAGGCGCAGCCGGTCGTCGGGCACGGGTCCCTCCTCGGCGGGCGGGTCGGCGGCGTGCAGCAGGGCGGCCTCGGCGTGCCGGGCGGCCCGGGTGGACTCGCGGCGCAGCCGGTCGATCGCCCGGTTGCGGGCGGTGGTGACGATCCAGCCGGCCGGGCTGGGCGGCGGGCCGTCCACGGCCCAGCGCCGGACCGCGATCGTGAACGCCTCCTGGACCGCCTCCTCGGCGAGGTCGATGTCGCCGAGGAGGCGGACCAGGACGGCCACCGCGCGGCCGTACTCCGCCCGGAAGACCCGTTCGACAGCGGTCATCCCTCGCCCTGGAACGGGCGGACCTCGATCGGCAGGCCGGTGGCGCGGGCGTAGCGGCGACCCCAGTCCAGCGCCGCGTCCAGGTCGGGCGCAGCACGGTGGCCGTCTCCGGCGCGTGCAGGCCGTTGCCGAACACCCAGCTCCCGGCCGCCCGCAGGTCCCGGCCGACGGCCTCGACCTCCCGCATCACCCCGGCCAGGAACTCCGGGTCCGGCCGGTCCGCGCCGGTCGGCTGGTACATGCTGATCAGGTACTGCTTCACGGGTTCCTCCTCGTGCCCTGCGGCGGCCCGGTGCCGCCCTCCACCCTTCACACGAACGGCGGACACCGGTTTCGACACGCCGCGCGGGCGGGATTCTCCCCGGGATCGGGGTATGCCGGCGCATGCGCGACGGCCGGGTGATCGTGGTGGGGGCGGGGTTCTCCGGGCTGGCCTGTGCCCTCGCCCTGGCCCGGGCCGGCGCCGAGCCGCTCGTGCTGGAGGCCCGGGACCGGGTGGGCGGCCGGACCCTGAGCCGCCCGCTGCCCGGCGGCGGGTGGCTCGACCTCGGCGCGCAGTGGATCGGCCCCACCCAGGACCGGATGTACGCGCTCGTCGCCGCGTACGGCCTGGAGACCTTTCCGTCTCCGGCGCACGGCGCGCCGACGCTCCTGCTGGCCGGGCGACCGGCGGACGGGGAGCCGGCCGGGCTGGCCCGGCTGCTCGGCACGCTCGACGAGATGGCGGTCGGGGTCGACCCGGCCGCGCCGTGGCGGGCCGAGCGGGCGGCGGAGTGGGACCGGACCACGCTCGGCGGCTGGCTCGACGCCACCGCGGGAGACCCGGTCACCGCCCGCCACGCCGGCCGGCTGCTCGCCGGTGGCCTGCTGGCCGCCTCGCCGGACGAGGTGTCGCTGTTGCAGATGCTGTTCTACCTGCGCAGCGGCGGCGGCGCCGGCTCGCTGCTGGGCATGGCCGGTGGCGCGCAGCAGGACCGGATCGTCGGCGGGCCGGCCGCGCTGGCGCGGCGGATGGCGGACGCGCTGCCGCCGGGGCGGCTGCGCCTGGGCACGCCGGTGGACGCGATCGCCCAGGACGCCGGCGGCGTGCGGGTCCGCGCCGGCGACGAGGTGCACGCCGGCGACGCGGTGGTGGTCGCGCTGGCCCCGGCGCTGGCCGGTCGGATCCGCTACGACCCGCCGCTGCCGGCGCTGCGCGACGGGTTGACCCAGCGGATGCCGATGGGCGCGGCGCTGAAGGTGCACGCGCGCTACCCGGCGCCGTTCTGGCGGGCCGCCGGGCGGTCCGGGGTGGCGACCACGGACACCGGCCCGCTCACCGAGACGGTGGACAACTCGTTGCCCGGGCGACCGGGCGGGGTGCTCACCGGGTTCAGCTACGGCGCCCAGGCCCGCGCGCTACGCCGGCTGCCGGACGCCACCCGCCGTGCCGCGCTGCGCGACGCGCTGGTCGCGCTCTTCGGCCCGGCCGCCGCCGAGCCCGAGGAGCTGATCGAGTACGACTGGTCGGCCGACCCGTGGACCCGCGGCTGCTTCTGCGGGCTGCTCACGCCCGGCTCGTGGTGCGACTACGGCCCCGAGTTGCGGGCGCCGGTGGGGCGGGTGCACTGGGCCGGGACGGAGACCGCGACCCGGTGGAGCGGCTATCTGGAGGGTGCGGTGACCGCCGGCGAACGCGCCGCCGCCGAGGCCCTGGACCGAGCCGAGTTCAAAGAAAATCTTCGATACGTCTATTGAAAAGTTTCTCCGTCATGTGACCTAATGTTGACAGTTCCTTTCGTTCCACTCCCGCCGCCACGAGCGGCAACCCCCCCGGGAGGAAAGATGCACCGTCTCCTGCGCACGGCGCTGCGCACCACCGGCGCCGCCGTCCTCGCCACCGTCACCGCCGCCGCGGTGGCCCTGATCGGCGCGGCCCCCGCCCACGCCGCACCGGCCGGTCTACCCGGCATGGACGTCTCCAGCTACCAGGGCAACGTGAACTGGTCGACCGCCTGGGCCAACGGCGCCCGGTTCGCCTACGTCAAGGCGACCGAGGGCACCTACTACACCAACGCCTACTTCGCCCAGCAGTACAACGGCTCCTACAACGTCGGGATGATCCGCGGGGCGTACCACTTCGCCCGTCCGGACACCACGAGCGGCGCCACCCAGGCCAACTACTTCGTCGACCACGGCGGCGGCTGGTCGCGGGACGGCAAGACGCTGCCCGGCGCGCTCGACATCGAATACAACCCGTACGGCGCCACCTGCTACGGGCTGAGCCAGGCGTCGATGCGCAGCTGGATCGCCTCGTTCGTCAACCAGTACCACGCCCGCACCGGCCGGTGGGCCACCATCTACACCACCACCGACTGGTGGAGCACCTGCACCGGCAACACCTCGCAGTTCGCCGCCAACAACCCCCTGTGGATCGCGCGCTACTCGTCCAGCGTCGGCACGCTGCCGGCCGGCTGGGGCACGTACTCGTTCTGGCAGTGGTCCTCCTCCGGCACCTTCCCCGGCGACCAGAACGTCTGGAACGGCACCCTGGACCGGCTCCGGGTGCTGGCCTGCAACGGCACCTGCTGACCCACGCGGCGGGGCGGGCCTCGACGGCCCGTCCCGCCGCGGCGCCCGTACCCCACGAGGAGGCCCCGATGTCCGTTCCTCTCCCCCGGCGGGCCGTGCTGCGCGGCGCGGTCCTGCTCGGCGCCGCCGCCGGCGTCGGCGCGCTGACCCAGGTCGGCGCCGATGACGCGCGGGCCGCCGCGACCCGGGTCGACCAGCCGACCATCGCCAACTGCGCGACCTGGGGCGCCCGGCCGCCCTCGTCGCCGGTCAGCGTGGTGCAGAGCCGACCCAACAAGATCATCATTCACCACACCGCGTTCCCGAACACCACCGACTACAGCCTCGCCCAGGCCTACCGGAACTCCCGCGACATCCAGAACCTGCACATGGACTCGAACGGCTGGCTCGACTCCGGCCAGCACTTCACCAACAGCCGGGGCGGCTACCTGACCGAGGGCCGGCACGGCAGCCTCTACGGCCTGCTGCACGGGCAGAGCATGGTGCAGGGCGCGCACTGCGTCGGGCAGAACAGCCAGGCCATCGGCATCGAGAACGACGGCATCTACCTCGACGTGCAGCCGCCGCAGGCGCTCTGGGACAGCCTGGTCTGGTTCTGCGCGTTCACCTGCCAGCAGTACGGCATCGCGCCCACCGAGATCTACGGGCACAAGGACTTCAACTCCACCCAGTGCCCCGGGCTGCTGCACGACCGGCTGCCCGAGCTGCGCCGCACGGTCGCCGCCCGCCTCGGCGGCTGAGGTGTAAGGCGGGGCCCCTGCTTAACGCATTCGGTAGAGGAAGGGGCCCCGCTCAACTCAACGGACCGGGCAGCGCGCCGTCAGCCCACCGGCACCGGCGGCTGCCGCTCGGTGGCCCGGCTCCGCCGGCCGGGCCGCCACCAGTTGGCCCGGCCGAGCAGGGCCATGGTGGCCGGCACCAGGAGCGCGCGGACCACCGTGGCGTCGACCGCGACCGCCACCGCCATGCCGAGGGACCCGGCGGTCCAGGTCTCCCCCGGCGATCGCGGTCGCCGTCTCGGTGATCCGGTCCAGCGGACGCAGGCCCCGCACCAGCAGCACCCGGGCGAATGCGGCGAGCAGCACCAGCACGGTCACGCCGCCGGCCACCTCGACCCGCACCAGGCGGCGCACCGTCTCGCGTACCGGGGCCAGCGGAAGCGCGATGAGCACGACCGCCGCGCCGGCCCGGACGGTGATCGCCCGCCAGGCCCCGTCGTCGAGCGTGGTCGCCGGGCCGGGAGCGCCGCCGGCGGGCGGCGCGGGCGCCCGGTCCAGCAGCGGCACGGCCGGCGGCGAGCCGCCGATCCGGGTCAGCGTGCCGTCCGGGTGCCGGATCTCCACCAGGTAGTCGGACGGCGCGACGACCGCGCGGGCCGTCCCGCCGGGTTCGCGCAGCAGCGTCCCGACCCGCTGGGTGGCCAGCGCCGCACCGGCGCGGAGCTGGTCGTCGGTCCGGTCCAGCAGGTACGACCGCAGCCCGGCGACGCTGACCACGCCGGCCACCAGCAGCGCCACCGCGGTCAGCGCCACCATGCCGGCGAGCAGGCTGCGCCGCAGCGGCAGGCGGCTCATCCGCCGGCCCGGAGCGCGTATCCGAACCCGCGCTGGGTGACGATCAGGGGTGGCCCGAGCGGCTCGAGCTTGCGCCGCAGGTAGCCGACGTAGGTGTCCACCACGTTGGACGCGCCGCCGAAGTCGTAGCTCCACACCGCCTCGAGGATCTGGGTACGGCTGAGCACCCGGCCGGGATTGAGCATCAGGTAGCGCAACAGCTTGAACTCCGTGGGCGAGAGGGCGAGCAACTGCCCGGCGCGGCGGGCCTGGCAGGTTTCCTCGTCCAACTCCAGATCGGCGTAGCGGAGCAGGCCGACGCCGGTCTCGGCGTCCGGGCCGATCCGGCGCAGCACGGCCCGCACCCGGGCGACCAGTTCGTCGACCGAGAAGGGCTTGGTCACGTAGTCGTCACCGCCCCAGGTCAGCCCAGCGATCTTGTCGCGCGGCGCGTCCCGGGCGGTGAGGAAGACGATGCCGAACCGGTGCCCCGCGGCACGCAGGCGGCGGCAGAGCGCGAACCCGTCGCCGTCGGGCAGCAGCACGTCCAGCACCACCAGGTGCGGCGGCTTCTCGCCGGACAACCGCTCCGCGTCGCGCGCGGTGCCGGCGGTGACCACCTCGAAGCCGTGGAACCGCAGCACCGTCGCCACCATGTCGACGATGTTCGGCTCGTCGTCGACCACCAGGACTGTCGTACCCATCGGGGCCAGCAGAGCACAGTTCGATGAGAATCCGATGAGAATACAGTGCTGACTTATATAAGCCAGTCATGATATAAAGAGGTCGTGCACGCCTTCGACGTCCTCGGCGACCCGGTCCGACGGCGGATCCTGGAGCTGCTCGCCGACGGCGAGCAGCCCGCCGGCGAGCTCGGCGAGACCGTGCGGCGCGAGTTCGGCATCAGCCAGCCCGCCGTCTCGCAGCACCTCAAGGTGCTGCGCGAGCACGGCTTCACCACCGTGCGCGCCGACGGCACCCGCCGGCTCTACGCGGTCGACCCCGGCCCGCTGCGCGAGATCGACGCGTGGCTGGCCGGCTTCCGCCGCTTCTGGGCGCCGCCGCTGGCCGCGCTCGCCACCGAGCTGGCCCGGGGCCGCCGCGAACGGAGGCTGCGCGAGAACGACCCCGACGACGAGAGGACCGACCCATGATCGACGTGACCGGCCAGATCAGCGCCGTCGAGCGCCGGATCGGCGACCGTTTGCTGCCCGCCGGGCAGGCGCGGGTGCTGACCGTCAGCCAGACGTACGACGCGCCGGCGGAGGACGTCTTCGACGCCTGCACCAACCCGGAACGGATTCCGCGCTGGTTCCTGCCGGTCTCCGGCGACCTGGGCGTCGGCGGCCGCTACCGGATCGAGGGCAACGCCGAGGGCACCGTGCAGCGGTGCGACCCGCCGCACGGCTTCGCCGCCACCTGGGAGTTCGGCGGCGAGGTGAGCTGGATCGAGGTCCGCCTGAGCGACGCCGGCGCCGGGCGTACCCGCTTCGCGCTGGAGCATGTCGCGCACGTCGACGACCAGCGGTGGGCCGAGTACGGTCCGGGCGCGGTCGGCATCGGCTGGGACCTCGCGCTGCTCGGCCTCGCCTCCCACTTCGGCGCCGCCGGCGAGGGCGTGGACCCGGCCTCGGCGGCCGAGTGGATGGGCTCCGACGAGGGCCGCCGGTTCGTCACCGCGTCCGGCGACCGGTGGACGGAGGCCAGCGTCGACGCCGGCACCCCCGCCGCCCAGGCCCACGCCGCCGGCGAGCGGGTGGCCGCCTTCTACACCGGCGCCGAGGTGTGAGGCGGGGCCCCGGTTGATGCATTCGGTTGGGGGCGTGTCGGTGGGGACGGGCAGAATGCCGGTGTGCTGATCCGATCCGTCGCCGACCTGACCGCCGCCCTCGACGCCGGCCGACCGATCAGATACCTGCACTTCTGGGGGCACCGCCCGCAGCGCGACGGCAGCGTCGGCGCCGGCTGCCTCAGCCAGTGGTGGCCGGCGCCGTTCACCGTGGACGGCCGGAAGTTCGCCACCGCCGAGCACTGGATGATGTGGCACAAGGCCACCCTCTTCGACGACCACGCGATCGCCGAGCGGGTGCTCGGCGCGTCGCATCCGCACCGGGCCAAGGCGCTCGGGCGGCAGGTGCGCGGCTTCGACGAGGCGATCTGGGCGGCCCGCCGCTGGGACATCGTGGTGGCCGGCAGCGTGGCCAAGTTCGGCCAGCACGAGCCGTTGCGGCGTTTCCTGCTCGGCACCGGCGACCGGGTGCTTGTCGAGGCGAGCCCGACCGACCGCATCTGGGGCATCGGCCTCACCGCCGACGATCCGCGCGCCGCCGACCCGGCGACCTGGCAGGGCGAGAACCTGCTCGGCTTCGCCCTGACGGAGGCACGCGCCCGGTTGGCGGGGCAATCGTGGCGGGCGCCCCCGCCCGGCCGGCACGGCTCGACCGACGACGGGCCGGGGTGGGGCGGGTAACGTGCGCGGCGTGACCGCGTACTCGCACTGCTCCTTCTGCGGCGCGGCCTACCCGGCGAGCGCCGGGTGGCCGCGCGTCTGCACCACCTGCGGCGAGACGGTGTGGCGCAACCCGCTGCCCGTCGCGGTGGCGGTGCTGCCGGTCCGCACGCCGGAGGGCCTCGGCGTGGTGGCCGTCCGCCGCGACATCGAGCCGGCCCGCGGCGAGCTGGCACTGCCGGGCGGCTTCATCGAATACGGCGAGGAGTGGTCCGAGGCGCTGGTGCGTGAGCTGTGGGAGGAGACCGGGCTGCGCGCCGACGCCGGCGAGGCGCGGCTGTTCGCGGTGCACGGAGCCCCGGCCGGCGGCACGATGATGGTCTTCGGGGTGCTGCCCGAGCGACCGGCCGGTGACCTGCCGCCGTCCGCGCCGACCGAGGAGGCCACCGAGTGGCTGGTGCTCACCGAGCCGGTCGAGCTGGCGTTCTCCACGCACACCCGGGTGCTCGCCGACTTCCTGGCCGGGCAGCGCCGGGAGTGACCCCGACCTTGGTCGACGCGACGCCAAGTCCTATTGATTGAATAGGGAAAGGCAGCGTCGCCGAGCACCGGAGGTCCCCCGTGAACCGTTCCCCCGCCGAAGCAGTGCACGACGCCGAGCGGAGCCGGCAGTGGCTCGCCGGCGAGGCGCGCGGGTCCGGCGTCGACCGCGACGCCCTGTGGGAGCTGGGCGCGGCGATGGCCGCGGTCACCGCCGCGGCGGCCGAACGCGAGCCGGTCGCGGTGGAGTCCGCCCCGGTCGGCGTGGACCCGCCGATCGTCAAGCCACTGCCGCCGGAGCTGCTGCGCCCACTGGGCAGTAACGCCGAGATGCGTTGGTCGGCGATGGCCGGACAGGGCCACGTGGTGCCGACCGACCGCTTCTTCGTCCGCAACCACACCGTCACCCCGCGCCTCGACCCGGCCGCCTGGCGACTGTCGTTGTCCGGCGACGGGCTGCACGGCGCGCCCACCCGCTCCGCACCCGTCGAGTTCAGCCTCGACGACCTGCGCCGGCTGCCGGCCGAGGAGAGCACCGCGCTCGTCGAGTGCGCCGGCAACGGTCGACGGTTCTTCGCCGAGCAGCAGGGCGACCCGACGCCGGGCGTGGCCTGGGGGTTGGGCGGCGTCGGCGTGGCCCGCTGGCGCGGCGTGCGGCTGGGCGCCGTGCTGCGCCGGGCCGGCCTGCGCGACGACGCGGTCGACGTGATGCCCGAGGGCCTCGACCCGCACTACGTCACCGGCGGGGTCGACCTGGGCCGGGTCCGCCGGCCGCTGCCGATCGCCAAGGCGCTCGACGACGTGCTGCTGGCGTACGAGATGAACGGCGAGCCGCTGCCCGCCGACCACGGCTTCCCGGTGCGGGTGGTGGTGCCGGGCTGGATCGGCATCTCCTCGATCAAGTGGGTGGGCCCGGTCGAGGTCTCCACCACACCGCTGTTCTCGCCGTGGAACACCCAGTTCTACCGGCTGTTCGGCCCCGACCACCCGACCGACGGCACGGTGCTCGGCGCGCAGCCGGTGAAGAGCGCGTTCGAGCTGGCCTGGGACGCCCGGGTGACGGCCGGCGAGGAGGTGCTGCTGCGCGGCCGCTCCTGGTCCGGCAGCGGCCCGATCGAGCGGGTCGAGGTGGACACCGGCGACGGGTGGCGCCCGGCTGATCTGGTCGCCGCCGACCGGGGCGGCCCCTGGCAGCGCTGGACCGCCCGCTGGAGTCCCCCGGCCGCCGGTCGGCACACGCTGCGCGCCCGCGCCACCGACCGCACCGGCGCCGGTCAGCCCGATCGGGCCGCGCCGAACACGCTCGCCTACCTCTTCGACGCGGTGGTGGCGCACCCGGTCACGGCGTGCTGACACGCAGGTAGGCCGGCGGCACGGTGTCGGTCAGCCACACCCCGTTCGCGGACCGGTAGAAGGCGTAGCCGTCCGCGGCCATCGCCGCGGCGTCGACCGCCAGCACCACCACCGCGCCACCCCGGCGCGCGCCGACCCGCCGGGCCGTCGGCACGTCCGCCGACAGGTGTACGTGGTGTCGCCGCCCCCGGCGCAGCCCCTGCGCCCGGATGGCGGCCAGCACGTCCTCGCCGGTGCCGTGGAAGAGCCGGCCCGGCGGGTCGGCCGGGCCGAGGCCGAGGTCGACGGCGACGGAGTGCCCCTGGCTGGCGCGGATCCGGTCGATCCCGTCCGGGCCGGGCTCGACCGCGAAGCGCTGCTTGTCGTTGCCGGCCACCACGGCGTCCAGTTCGGCACGGCCGATCCGCATCGCAGCGAGCAGGTCGGCGACCGGCACCCAGCCGGCGCGGTCGAGGGTCAGGCCGAACCGGTCGGGTCGGTGGCGCAACGCCAGCGACATCCGCCTGCTCACCCGCACCAGGTCACGCTGTTCCACCCGGACAGTGTGGGCGCTCGGCCGGACGACGTCGACCGGGTTGTCGCGGCACGCCGCCCGGCCAGGCGCCCGGACCGACGTCGAGCAGCGCAGACTGCCGGCCCGCCCACCGGACGGCGGCCGGTTCACCGGACGGCAGCGGACCTCGGATCGGCCGTCAGGCCGGCGGCGTCCACCACCTCGAAGTCGCTGCCGCGCAGGCGGTCCAGCGCGTGCAACGCGTCGTTGTCCCAACGCGGGTCCGGCGCGCCGGAGAGGTACCAGGCCGAGCCGTGATCGGCCACGATCAGCCCATGGGTCCGCATCGCCTGGGCCACGATCCGGGCCTGCCGGGGCAGCCCGGACAGGTCGACCGAGCGCTTGAGCCGCAGCCGCTGGCCGAGCTGCGGCAGCGCCGGGTCGGTGGCCGACGAGGCGGAGTGGCTGGCCGGCCACGTCCACCCGGTGCGGGTACGCGGCACGGTCACCCGGATCGCGTGGTCGATCCGGCCGGCGGCCACCTCGTCGTAGCGGACCAGCCCGGCCAGCACGGACAACCCGGCCGCGTCGGCGGAGGTCCAACCCGACCGGCGCATCCGGTTCGACCGCAGGTCGAAGACCGCACCCGAGCCGGCCCGCCAGCCGGCGCCGGACCGGTGCGCGTCGAACAGCTCGTACGCCCGGCAGCCGGCCCGGTCCCAGACGATCACGTGCCGGTCACCGGTGCCGGACGGGCCGCCCTCGACCTTCGCGTCGGGCGGGATCGGGTAGGGCCCGGGGTCGCTCTCGTCGGCGTACCCGAAGGTGACCGGCACCTTCCGCTGCTCGGCCGGGACGACGGTGACCGGGATGCCGATCGGCGCGCCCTCCCACTGCCCGGAGCCGAAGTCGGCGTGCACTGTCGCGCCCGCCCCGATCGCGCCGACCATCGCGGCGGAGCGGGCGTGCACCGGCAACCGGGAGACGTCGGCGTGCCAGACGTTGTCGGCCGGGAAGACGGTGCAGGCCCGGGCCGGGGCGTTCGGCCGGGTGCCGATCCCGACCCGGACGGCCGGCGCCGGCGCGCTCGAGGCAGACGGCGCCCCCGGCGTGGCGCTCGCGGACCCGGCCGGCGTACCGGACGAGGCGCCACGAGCGGTGGCGGCCAGGTCGGGTCCGGCGGTGGCCCCGGACGCGACGGGGTCGGCCCCGGACGGGGAACAGCCGGCGGTGAGCAGCGCCAGCACGGCGACGGCGGCGACGCGGCGAGGTCGGGGACGGAGCATTCCGGCGATCCTGCCCCAACCCGCCGCCCCCAGCAACCAGCCAGCGCGAGGAAGATCTTGGTACGAAAGCGCCCCTATGAGGGCCATTTCATACCAAGATCTCCGGACGGCGGTTCCAGCGCCGCGCCGATGGGCGCCGTCGGGCTTGCCGGCTGGCCCGACGAAGCGGGCATCCCGAGTACGAGCACACGAACCGTCAGCACCGCGAGCACGGTGCCGCCAGGACGAGCACCGCGGGTCAGGCGGCGGCGCGCTCCGGCAGTGGGCGGCGGCGCAGCGCGGGATCGGTGAGCGTCGGCGGGGACCATGCCCCGTCGGGCTGGTAGAGGTTCACCCCCGGCGGCACGATCTCGTCGATCCGGTCGAGCACCGCGTCGTCGAGCGTCAGCGCCGCGCCGGCGAGCAGCGCATCCAGTTGCTCCATGGTGCGCGGTCCGATGATCGTGGAGGTGACCGCCGGGTGCGCCGCGGTGAACGCCACCGCCAGGTGCGGCAGCGTGCAGCCGACCTCGTCGGCGAGCGCCGCCAGGTCCTCGACGGCGGCGTACTTGGCGGCGTTGCCGGGCAGCGCCGGGTCGAAGCGGGCCGGCGTGAGCGCGGGCCGGCCGGCGGTGAGGTCGACCGGCCGGTCACGGCGGTAGCGGCCGGACAGGAAGCCGGAGGCCAACGGGCTCCACACCAGCACGCCCATCCGGTGACGGCGGCACGCCGGCAGCACCGACGTCTCGATCCCGCGCGCCAGGATCGAGTACGGGGGCTGCTCGGTGCGGAACCGGCCGAGCGCCCGTCGTTCGGCGACGTGCTGGGCTTCCACGATCTCGTCGGCCGGAAAGGTCGAGCAGCCGAACGCGCGGATCTTGCCGGCCCGGACCAGGTCGGTGAGCGCGCCGAGGGTCTCCTCGACGTCGGTGGTGTGGTCGGGCCGGTGGATCTGGTAGAGGTCGATCCATTCGGTGCCCAACCGGCGCAGGCTCTCCTCGACCGCGCGGACGATCCAGCGCCGCGAGTTGCCGCCCCGGTTGGGGCCCTCGCCCATCGGGAAGTGCACCTTGGTGGCGAGCACCACGTCGTCGCGCCGGCCGCGCAGCGCCGTGCCGACGATCACCTCGGACTCGCCCGCCGAGTACATGTCGGCGGTGTCCACCATGTTGATGCCACGGTCCAGCGCGGCGTGCACGATCCGGACGCAGTCGTCGTGGTCGGGGTTGCCGACCGCGCCGAACATCATCGTGCCGAGGCAGTGGACGCTGACCTCGATGCCGGTGCCGCCGAGAACGCGGTAGCGCATGGGAACTCCAGGATGTGACGCCGCGCTGACCGGGCGGCGGCCGGTCCGGTCAACCTAGGAGTTCGAGTGCGCTGGAGGTCAACGGTCGCCGGCGGAGCCGTGCGCCCCGGCCAGGTAGCCGGCGGCCTGCAACTCGAACAGCTCCCGGTAGAGCCCGTCGGCGGCCATCAGCGTGTCGTGGTCGCCGGACTGCACCAGCCGGCCGTGGTCCATCACGAAGATCCGGTCGGCGTGCCGGACGTTCGCCAGCCGGTGGGTGATCAGCACGACGGTCCGGTCCGGGTGCCGGCGCAGGTGCGCGAAGAGGGCGTGCTCGGCGCGGGCGTCCAACGCGGCGGAGGGCTCGTCGCAGATCAGCAGCCGGGCGTCGCGGTAGAGGCCACGCGCGGCCACCAGCCGCTGCCACTGCCCGCCGGACAGGTCCTGGCCGTTCTTGAACTGCCGGTCCAGCAACGTGTCGTACCCGAACGGCAGCTCGCTGATCATGTCGTGCGCGGCGGCGTCCCGCGCGGCGGCCTCCACGGTGGGTCCGTCCCGGCCGGTCCGGTCGTGGCGGCCGACCCGGATGTTCTGCCCGGCGGTGAACGGGAACTTCCACCAGTCCTGGCTCATCACCGCGACCTGGGCGGCGAGCTGCCGGGGGTCGAGGTCGGCGGCGTCCACCCCGTCCCAGCGGATGCTGCCGCCGGTGGGCCGGTAGAGGCCGGCGATCAGCTTGGCCAGCGTCGTCTTGCCGGAGCCGTTCTCCCCCACCAGCGCGACCACCTCACCGCGCCGGAAGCTGAGGCTGACCTCGTCCACGGCGGCGGCCTCGGTGTCCGGGTAGCGCAGGCTGACCCGGTCGAGGTCGATCCGGTCGAACCCGTCGACCGGGCGGTCGCCGCCGGTCGGGATGCGCCGGCCGGCGCGGTCGAGGAAGTCCCGGTAGTCCTGGTAGTAGAGGGCGTCCTCGTAGAGCGAGTTGGTGGCGAAGATCGCGGTACGCAGGCTGCCGCGCGCGGACTGCAGGGCGAGCAGCGCGGTCGCCGCCGCCGCGAGCGCGACCACGCCGGTCAGCAGCAGCCCACCGAGCACCAGGTAGAGCCCGAACGTGGCGACCCCGGTGACGGAGAGGCCGACCCCTCGGGTGATCGTCTGGGCGCGGGCCAGGCTCAGCTCCGCGCGGGTCTCCAGGCGCGTCATCAGCCGGTATTCCGAGAGCAGGAAGTCGCGCATCTGGTAGGCGCGGATCTCCGCGGCGGTGTGTCGGTTGGCCATCAGGTCGCCCAGCATCCACTTGCGGCGGCGGCGGGTGATCCGGGCGAGCCAGTCGACACGTTGCCGACGGGCCATCCGCACCGCCGTCACCGCCTCCGGGGCCGCGGCGACCAGGAGGCAGGGCAGCAGCAGCGGGTGGATGATGGTCACCGCAGCCGCGGTGGCCGCCACGCCGACCACGCCGGTGACCAGGTTGACCGTGTCGTTGACCAGGGATCCCGCCTCCGCCACCCCCCGGTCGCGGGCTCGGTCCATCTCCTCGGCGAAGCCCGCGTCGTCGAAGGCGGCCAGCTCGACCTCGGAGGTCGTCTCGAACAGGCGCCGCTCGACCGTGTAGTTGATCTGCGGGATGAGGCGGGCCTGCGCCCACCCGGCGGCGACGGTGAGCGCGCCGCGCGCGGTGACGGCCGCTGCGGCCAACGCCAGGGCCGGTAGCGCCGCGCGGATCCGGGTCGGCGTCGGACCGGCCGCGAAGAGCTGCTGGAGCACGCCGGTGGTGGCGAGCAGGCCCAGCGTGGTGAGCACGCCGGCGGCGACGTTGAGGCCGAGCGACGCCGCGGTGTCCCGGCGACTGCTCGACCAGGCCAGGCTGGTCGCCTCGCGGACCAGCTCGGGCAGCCGCCGCGCCACCGACCAGAAGCCGGTGCCGGCCAACTCGGTCGCGCGGTGCATCCAGTGCGGATCGACCAGCTCCGGCAGCGCCGACTCGCCGGCCGGCTCCGACGGATCGGCCGCGGAACGCGGTTGGATCACCCCGGCCATGGCACCTCCTGCGACGCTCGGGCAGCAGAATATTACTTTCGGCAATCGAAGCGTGTCAGCCAGTGACCGGCGTGTCGAACACGTGTCTGAACCGCGTGTCGCGCCGGACGCGCACACGGGTGGGCGACGCCGGGTCGCGTCGCGGCGACCGGCCACGGGTGGCAGGCTGGTGGGGTCGCCGGCGAACGCCGACCGCCCGTCGTGAAGGAGAAGATCGACCCGATGGCTGTGGACGTCACCACCACGGACGAATGGCAGGCGCTGCGCAAGCACGCCGAGGCGATGCGCGGCACCCACCTGCGTGAACTCTTCGCCGCCGACGGGCAGCGGGGCGAACGGCTCACCGGCGAGGTCGCCGACCTGCACGTGGACTACAGCAAGAACCTCGTCACCGACGAGACCGTCGCGCTGCTCACCGCGCTCGCCGAGCGGGTCGGCCTGACCAGGAAGATCGCCGCCATGTTCGCCGGGCGGCACATCAACGTCACCGAGGACCGCGCGGTGCTGCACACCGCGCTGCGCCTGCCCCGCGACGCCTCCCTCACGGTCGACGGCCAGGACGTCGTCGCCGACGTGCACGCCGTGCTCGACCGGATGGCGGCGTTCGCCGAGCGGGTGCGCTCCGGCGCGTGGCGCGGTCACACCGGCGAGCGGATCACCACCGTGGTCAACATCGGCATCGGCGGCTCCGACCTGGGCCCGGTGATGGCGTACGAGGCGCTGAAGGCCTACCGCGACGCCGGGATCGCCTGCCGGTTCGTGTCCAACATCGACCCGACCGACATCCACGACAAGACCACCGACCTGGACCCGGCGTCCACGCTTTTCGTGGTGGTCTCGAAGACGTTCTCCACCCAGGAGACGCTGGCCAACGCCGACCAGGCGCGGCGCTGGCTGCTCGCCGGGCTGGACGCCGACGACGACGCCGTCGCCCGGCACTTCGTCGCGGTCAGCACCAACGAGCAGCGGGTCCGCGACTTCGGCATCGACCCGGAGAACATGTTCGGCTTCTGGGACTGGGTGGGCGGGCGCTACTCGCTGCCGTCCGCGGTCGGGCTGTCGGTGATGCTGGCGGTCGGCCCGGACCGGTTCCGCGAGATGCTGGCCGGCTACCACGCCGTCGACGAACACTTCCGCTCGACGCCCGTCGAGCGCAACGTGCCCGCGCTGCTCGGCCTGCTCAACGTCTGGTACACCGACTTCCTCAACGCGGAGACGCACGCCGTGCTCCCCTACGCGCAGTATCTGCACCGGTTCCCGGCCTATCTCCAGCAGCTCACCATGGAGAGCAACGGCAAGTCGGTACGCGTCGACGGCGCGCCGGTCACGTGCCCCACCGGGGAGATCTTCTGGGGTGAGCCCGGCACCAACGGTCAACACGCGTTCTACCAGCTCATCCACCAGGGCACCCGGCTGATCCCGGCGGACTTCATCGCGTTCAGCCGGCCCAACCACGACCTGGGCGACATGCACGACCTGTTCATGTCGAACTTCTTCGCGCAGACCGCCGCGCTGGCGTTCGGGCGGACCCGGGAGCAGGTGGAGGCCGAGGGCACCGCGGCCGAGGTGGTGCCGCACCGGGTGATGGCCGGCAACCACCCGACCACGTCGATCCTGGCGCCGAAGCTCACCCCGTCGACGCTGGGCCAGTTGATCGCGCTCTACGAGCACATCGTCTTCACCGAGGCCGCGGTCTGGGACATCAACGCCTTCGACCAGTGGGGCGTGGAGTTGGGAAAGGTGATGGCCAACCAACTCGCCCCGAAGCTCACCGGGCCGGACCCGGACCTCGCCGAGGTGGACACCTCCACGGCCGAGCTGATCCGCCGCTACCGCGCCGAGCGCGGCCGGAGCTGACCCGACCGGCGACGCCCGGGCGGCCCGACCGCCCGGGCGTCGCGGCAGCACCACCGCGTCGGCCCGGCCAACCCGGGGTTCCGTGCGCCGTTCCACGGCGCACAATTCCGCTGCTTCGTGATCACCACCCGCCACCAGCTCGACAATCCGCCGCGCCCGAGCGGCCGAGCGCCCCGGCGGGGCCGCGCCGGAGGGAGCTCACTGTCAGGGGCGGCGTAGGAGGTCGGCGTGGGCGGCCCTGAGGCGGGTGAGCGCCGGGTCGCCGGCGGGGGCACGGCGATCCAGCTCGGCCCACGCCTCGGCGAGCGCGTCGGTCAGCGCGCGCAGCTCGGCGGCGTGTCGCCGGCCGGACTGGCGGTGCAGCTCCTCCAGGCGACGGGCCCAGCCTGCGCTGACCGCGGCCACCCGCTCCGCGTCGGCCCGGGCCTGCGCGCCGGTGCGGGCGGCCGGCGCGGGCACGATCGCGGCGATCGGGCGGGGGTCGCCGTCGCGGGTGACGACGGTGACGGTGTCGGTCAGCTCGGCCAGGGAGACGAGCTGGGTGAGCCGGGTGCGGACCTCGCGCAGCGGCAGGGCGCGCGGCTGGGGGGACCGGTCGGCCAGTGCGGGGACAGCCATGGACACATGTTGACGTCCGGGTACGACAAGAAAGTCGCTCAGGCCGTCCACTCCGGCGCCAGCACCGACCAGACCTCCATGTCGGCCCGGCCCTCCGGCACCGGCGCGGCGCCCCGGAGCACCCCGTCGCGGCGCATGCCGAGGCGCCTGGCGACCGCGATGCTGCGTTCGTTGCCGGCCCGCGTCACCCACTCGACCCGGTGGATGCCGCGCTCCCGGACCGCCCAGTCGACGACGATCCGGGCGGCCCGGGTGACCAGGCCCTGGCCCTGGGCCTCCGCCTCCAGCCAGCAGCCGGCCTCGCACACCCCGCGGGCGGTGCTCAGCGACACCAGCAGCACTCCCCCGACGAGCGTGCCGCGCTGCCAGATGCCCCAGATCCCGCCGTCGTCGCGGGCCCACCGGTCGGCGTACGCCTGGAGGACCCGGCGGGCCGACTCGGCGTCGGTGGCCACGAACGACGCGCCGACCCAGGGCGCGATGTGCTCCCGGCAGCGGTCGAGGTTGGCGAGGAACTCGTCGGCGTGCCAGGGCTGCAACGGCCGCAGCTCGGCGTCGTCGGTCAGGGCGATCGCGAACATCCGTGCAACCTACCGGCCGGGCCTGCCGCCCCGCCTGCCGATTTCGCCGGTCACTGCCGCATCTCGTACGCCCCGGCCAGGTCGGCCACCCGCTGCCACACCCGGGCCGTGCGGTCGGCGTCGACGACCGGGCGTCGCAGGTGGGCGAGCGCCCAGGCGGCCTGCTCGTCGGTGCTGGCCGGCTTGCCGTGCAGCTCGGTGGCGTAGCCGGAGAAGTCCCGGACCAGCAGGTCGAAGATCTCGTCCAGCAGGTCCGTGTCGAGGCCGGCCGGCTCGGCCTGCTCCAGGATGAGCTGGCCGTAGACCACCAGCGCGAAGAGCTGGCCGATGGTGAGCAGGAAGTCCAGGTCACGCTGCTGCGTCTCGTCCGGCGCGTGCGCGGCGAGCAGCGCGACCAGGCCGTCGGCCTGCTCCCGGAACCGGGCCACGTTGGGCACCCGGGCGTACGCGTCGTAGGCGGCGCGCCAGTCGTGGAAGCGGATCGCGCCGAGGCCGCGGGCCGGGCCCTGCCGGAACAGGAACTCGTCGTCGGCCGCGTCGCGGCGGGTCGGCACCGCCGGGTGCGGCTGCGGCCGGAACAGGTAGTTCGGCATGAACTTGAGGATCAGCGCCAGGTTGACGTGCACCGTGCCCTCCAGCTTCGGCAGCCCGCGGATGTCCTTGGCGGCCTTGTCGAAGTAGGTGTCGGCCTCGAAGCCCTTGGCGGCGATGACGTCCCAGAGCAGGTCGATCACCTTCTCGCCCTCGGTGGTGACCTTCATCTTGGTCATCGGGTTGAACAGCAGGTAGCGGCGGTCGTCCGGGCCGGCCGAGCGGAAGTAGTCCACCGCCCGGTCGCTGAACAGCTTCATCGCCACCAGGCGGGCGTACGCGTCGGTCAGCTCGCGGCGCACGTGCGGGAAGTCGGTGACCCGCCGGCCGTAGAGCACCCGGCCGTGGGCGTGGGTGACCGCCTCGTACATGGCGTGCTCGCAGATGCCGATGGACGCGGTGCAGAGGTTGAACTTGCCGACGTTGACGGTGTTCAGCGCGGCGTCGAAGGCGGCCGGACCGGTGTGCAGCACGTCCTCGGCCCGCACCGGGTAGTCCGCCAGCCGGAACTCCGAGACGTACATCTGGGCGTTGACCACGTTGCGGACCAGCCGGTACGCCGGGTGCCGGCTGTCGGCGGCGAAGAACACGTAGCCCTCGGGGCCCTCGACGTCGGCGCGCCGGCCGAAGACGGAGACCAGGCCGGCGACGTTGCCGTTGCCGATGTAGTACTTGCCGCCGGTGGCCCGGAAGCCGCCCTCGCCGTCCGGGGTGAGCAGCATGTCGGTGGCGTAGATGTCGGCGCCGTGCGCGCGTTCGGAGAGGCCGAACGCCATCACGTGCCCCTGGTCGAGCAGCTCGGCGGCGCGGGCCCGGGCGGCGGCGTTGCCGCTCTGCCAGACCGGCCCGAGGCCGAGCACGGTGACCTGCCAGGTGTACCAGTAGCCGAGGCCGTAGAACCCGAGGATCTCGCTGAGCGCCGCGTTGCGGGCGGTGTCCCAGCGCTTGTCCTTGTCGTCCGCGCCGTCGGCGGACGGGGTGAGGAAGGTGGCGAAGAGGCGTTCCCGGGCGGCGAAGTCGAGGAAGTCGGCGTACCACTCGCGGGCGTGGTAGCTGTCGACCAGGGCGCGCTTGCCGCGGTCCTCGAACCAGTCGATCGTGGCGCGCAGCAGTCGCCGCGAGGTCTCGTCCAGGTCGGCGGGGTCGTGGTGGTGCGGGTGGAACAGCAGCGGGTCGCTCACGCGGGTGGCCTTTCCGGGTCGGGGTCGAGGGCGCGGAGGGTGGCCAGGACGTCGTCCAGCCAGGCCAGCACCATCCGCTCGTACGCGATGCCGCCGCGCAGCACGACGTGCTGCAGCGCCGCCCGGGCGTCGGACGGGGCGGGGTCGCCGAAGTCGCGGCGCTCGCCGGCCAGGTAGCCGGCGAGGACGGTCTCGTGGTCGGCGCGGTAGCGCTCGACCTCGGCGACCAGGGTGGCGCGGCCGGCCGGGCCGTCGAAGGCGGCGCCGCGGATCTTGACGGCGAGTTCGTGCCGGACCGCCTCCGGGCGCACCGGGGCGTGCAGCCAGTCGACGAGCGCGGCCCGGCCGGCCGGGGTGACCGACCAGATCGTCTTGTCCGGCAGGCCGTCCTGGCCGATCTCGACGCCGGTGATCCGGTCGTCCCCGGCCATCTGCCGCAACACGCGGTAGATCTGCTGGTGGGTGGCGGTCCAGAAGCGGCCGATCGAGCGGTCGAAGCGCCGGGCCAGCTCGTAGCCGGAGGCGGGTTGCTCCAGGAGCGAGACGAGGATGGCGTGCTCCAGCGACATGCCGGCCATCTTGCTATGCAACTTGTTGCATAGCAAGACTCGATTCCGATCGAGGTGAGAGCCGGTGCCCTGATCAGCCCTTGACCGCGCCGATCAGCACGCCCTTGATGAAGTGCCGCTGGACGAACGGATAGACCGCGACGATCGGCGCGACGGTCAGCACCACCACCGCCATCTTGACCGCCTCGGTCGGCGGCATGTTCACCCCGGTGGTGCCGCCGGCGGTGTGCGGCTCCTGCCCGGCCAGCAGGTAGCTCTGGAGCACCCGCTGGATCGGGTACATGTCGTTGCGGTCCATGAACAGCAGCGCGTCGAACCAGACGTTCCAGTAGCTGACCGCATAGAAGAGGCCGACCACGGCGATGACCGCGCGCGACAGCGGCAGCACGATCCGAGCCAGGGTACGGAAGTCGCTCGCCCCGTCGATGCGGGCGCTGTCCAGCAGCTCCTGCGGGATGCCCTGGAAGAAGCCGCGCACCACGACGAGGTTGAACACGCTGATCGCCGGCGGCAGGACCAGCGCCCAGATGGTGTCCTTGAGGCCCAGCCCGGTGACCACCAGGTAGCGGGGCACCAGCGGGGGATAGACCAGGAACGGGAGGAGGAAGTAGGCAAGCAGCCAGCGATGCCCGAACGACCCCGGCCGGGACAGCCCGTACGCGGCCAGCACGGTGACGGTCAGCGCGACCACGGTGCCGAAGACGGTGACGAGCGTGCTGATCCACAGCGCCCTGGTGACCGCGCCGCCGGCGAGGATGGTCTGGTAGGCCGAGGTGTCGATGCTCCTCGGCACGACCACCAGGCCGCCGGCGTCGGCGATGGTCTGCCGGGAGGAGAGGCTGGTCACCAGCACCACCCAGAGCGGGAAGAGCACCCCGAGCACCAGCAGCGTGAGCAGGACGGCCTTGAGTCCCTGACCGACCGGGGTCGGGGGCTCCTCCCAGGCCGGGCGGCGGGCGCGGGCGCCGGGCGGCCGGCGGATGGTCACGGTCATGACTTCGAGTAGATCCCTCGTTCGCCGAGCAGGTGCGCCACCCGGTTCGCGGCCAGGATCAGCACCAGGCCGATGACGGCTTTGAACAGCCCGGCCGCCGCGCCGTAGCCGTAGTTTCCGGTGGCGATGGAGAAGTGGTAGACGAAGGTGTCGAGCACCTCTGCCGCCTGCCGGCCGACCGCGTCGCGTTGCAGCAGGAACTGCTCGAAGCCGACCGAGAGCGCGTCGCCCAGGCGCAGGATGAGCAGCAGGACGATCACCGGACGCAGGCCGGGCAGCGTGATGTGCCACAGCCGCCGCCACCGTCCGGCGCCGTCCGCGGCGGCTGCCTCGTAGAGGTTCTGGTCGATGCTGGACAACGCGGCCAGGAAGACGATGGTGCCCCAGCCGACGTCCTTCCACACCGCTTCGGCGGTGACCAGGACGATGAACGTGTCCGGGTTGGTCATCACGTGCCACGGCTGCATCCCGGCGTCGCGCATGGTCTGCGCCAGTAACCCGGCGCCGCCGAGCATGGCGACGAAGAAGGTGACCACCAGCACCCAGCTGAAGAAGTGCGGCAGGTAGACGACGGTCTGGACGATGCCACGCAGGCGGCTGGAGAGCAGGTTGTGCAGCATGACCGCGAGCAGGATCGGCAACGGGAAGAAGAACACGAGCTGGAAGGCGGTGATGGCGAGCGTGTTGCGGAACGCGTCCCAGAAGGCCGGGTCGTCGAAGAGGAGCTGGAACTGGCCGAAGCCGATCCAGTTGCTGTGCGTGAACGCCTGCCACGGGTTGTCACCAAGGTAGGGGTTGTAGTCCTGGAACGCGATGACGTTGCCGGCGATCGGCAGGTAGCTGAAGACCAGCAGGATGGCGAACCCGGGCGTCACCATGGCCAGCAGTTGCCAGTCGCGGCGCAACCGGCTGCCCAGCGGCACCCGGCGACGGCGGGGGGCGCGTACCGGTGGGGCCGGGGCGTCGGGTCGGGCCCGCTCGGGCCCGACCACGACGGCCGGCTCGCTCACTTGGCCGCCTTGGGCAGCGAGTCGGCGAGCAGCTTGCGGGCTTCCTCCCCGCCGTTGGACTTCCACTCGGCGACGATGGCGTCCACGTCGCCGAGCGGACGCCGGCCCCGCAGGACGTCGGTGAACTTGTCCTCCGTGGGCACCTGGTTGGCCTTGAAGGCGGCGGGCATCTCCAGCTTGACCCCGGCCCAGGGGTTCTTCTCCAGGAACGTGACCATCCGGTTGGAGTAGGTCAGCACGTCCGGCACGTAGCGGGGCGTCTCCGGGAACGGCCCGATCGTGGGGTTACGGCCGCTGATGAAGAAGTACTGGTTCGCGATCTCCTTGAACGCCAGGTCGGTCTTCACCGGCCCGTTCGGCGACCTGGTGTGGTGCTTGCCCTCGACGCCGAAGTCGCGGAGCTGTGCCTCCTGGCTGCCGAGCGGCGCGGAGCACCAGTTGATGATCCGCAGCAGCTCCCGGACCCGATCCTTGCCGAGGCCCTTCTTGACGAAGGTGTAGGAGATCGGCTTGTCCTCGCCCCAGACCAGCGGGTCGCCACCGGTGGCGGAGAAGATCGGCACCGGCTGGATGTTCAACGCCGGGTTGGTCTTCTGGTGCTCGGCCTGGGCGCCCTGCCAGAAGCCGACGCCGTCCTGCTTGAAGACGATCGCGCCGTTCTTGGCGAACAGTTGCTTGGCGTCCGCGCCCCGGCTGGCCAGGATGTCCGGGTGGACGAGACCGTCCTTGTAGATCTTGGCCATCACCTCGAGCGCCTGGCGGAACTCCGGGGTCTCGTACTTGAACTCGGGCGTGCCGTCGGAGCGCAGCCGCCACCCCTGGTTGGCGCCGGGCACCCGGTGGAACATCTGGATCATGGCGAAGACGTCGTCGAACGCCCACACCTTGCGGGCCGGGTCGGTGACCTGCTTGGCGGCGGAGAGCAGATCGTCCAGGTTGGCCGGCAGCGCCAGGCCGCGCGCGTCGAGCAGATCCTTGCGGGCGAACAGCGCCCAGGGGAAGGGCCCGTCGGTGGGGTTCGGCACGGACACCAGCCGCTCGTTCCACACCGCCTGGCGCCAGGCCCCGGTCGGGAAGCTCGCCAGCATCGGGTACGCGTTCACGGCGTCGCCCCTGAGGTGGTCGGTGAGGTCCTCGAAGAGCACCTTGATCGCCTCGGCGAAGCGCGGGATCTTCTCCACCTCCCAGCTCGGCACGCACAGCAGCTCCGGCACGTCGCGGGCGCCGAGCATCGCGTTGAGCTTGTCGGCGTAGGTGTTGCCGTCCTGGACGGTGAAGTTGACCGGCGTGCCCAGCTCGGCGTTGACGGCCTGGAGGTAGGCGCTCTGCGCGATGCCGGTCGGCGCCGGGCCCCAGGCGGGCGTCATCGCGGTGACCTGCTTGCCGCTGGTGCCAGGCTTCTCGGTGACGGCGTCGACGAGGGTGGCCGGGTAGCTGGTGTAGCCGTCCGGCACCGGGCGGGTGCCGACGATGTCGGGCTTGATGGCGCCGGTCAGATCCCGGTGCGTCGGCAGCACGCCGGAGACGGCGTCGAGCTGCTGGGCGCCGCCGGAGCCGGCCGGCTTCTCGGAACAGCCGGCGAGCAGCGGGCCGGCGGTGGTGGCGGCCACGCCGAGGCCAACCAGGCCGAGAAAGTGGCGGCGGGAGGAGCCCGGCTCGGGGTGGTGCACGCTCATCGGTCCCCCTTTCGGAGGGATGCACGGTGGAGTGTTCGTATGGATGGTCAACAAACTAATCTCGACCGTGAGCTTGCACAAGAGCGAACCGGGCAGCGTCGGTCAGGCCTGGCAGCGGTCGGAGAGCGCGTAACGGGTCAGCACCACGTCACCGATCTGGCGCACCTCGACGACCCGGGCGCGGCGGCCCGGATGCCAGGGGAAGCGGCCCTCCCCCACGAACCGGGGCGCCCGGCCGTCCCCCACGAAGAACGGGGCGACCACCAGGTGCAGCTCGTCGGCGAGGCCGGCGGTGAGGAACTGGCGGTGCATCGAGCCGCCGCCCTCGACCATCAACTGGCCGATCCCGCGCCCGGCGAGGTCGGCCACCACCGCCTCCGGGGTGACCGGCTCACCGGCGTCGACCACGGTCGCCACCGCGCCCACCTGCTCGCGGGCCTTGTCCACCACCCCGGTCGGGCAGTAGACGAGCTTCAGCCCGTCACCGAGGCTGAAGAACCGCGCCGCCGGGTCGAGGTCGCCGCTGCCGGTGACCGTCACCTTCACCGGTGACGGGGGCAGCCCCCGGGCCACCCGGTCGGCCCGCCGCCGCTCGCTGCGCACCAGCAGCCGGGGATCGTCACGGCGGACCGTGGCCGCGCCCACCATGATCGCGTCGCACCCGGCCCGCGTCGCGTCGACCCGGTCCAGGTCGTCGTCGTTGGAGAGCAGCAGCCGTTCGGTGGTCGCGTCGTCGATGTATCCGTCGATCGACATCGCGCAGCTGAGCAGCACGTACGGGCGGGACGTCACGGCACGAACGGCAGGTCGAGGGCGTGGTCGGCCCGGCTGACCTTGGCCGCCAGGTAGTCGGCGTTCGCCGGGGACAGGTGCACGCCGGTGACCACCCGGTCGGCCACCGTGACGCCCAGCCGCTCCAGCTGGGCCGCCTTGTCGGGGTTGTTGCTGAGCAGGGCCACCCGGTCCACGCCCAGTGCGGCGAGCATCTGCGCGGCGACGGTGTAGTCCCGCTCGTCGGCGCCCCGGCCCAATGCCAGGTTCGCCTCGTAGGTGTCGAGGCCGCCGTCCTGCAACGCGTACGCGTCGAGCTTGGCGTAGAGGCCGATGCCCCGGCCCTCCTGACGCAGGTAGAGCAGGTAGCCCCCGGCGTCGGCGATCCGCTCGACCGCCTCGCGCAACTGCGGGCCGCAGTCGCAGCGCTGGCTGCCGAACACGTCGCCGGTGAGGCACTCGCTGTGCGGGCGCACCAGCGGCGGGTCGGCCCGGCCGTGCTCACCCAGGCCGAACGCCAGGTGCTCGCGGCCGTCCACCAGGCCGTGGAAGGTGTGCACGAGGGCGGTGGTCACGTATCCGTCGGGGAACCGAAGCGGGACCGTGACCCGGGTCCGGACCGTCGCGGCGGGCAGGGTTTCGTCCATGGTTCTCCTCCGTCCGGTCGCCGGGCTGACCGACGACTCACACCTCGCACCCTCACCGTATGCGGGATCACCGACAGTTGCCGGGCTCCCGCCGGGGCAGCCGGCGCGCCAGCAGCACCACCGCGCCGGGCAGGCTGGCCACCAGCACCAATGCGCCGTAGACCGTGCCGGTGGCCACACCCTGCGCGGCGGTCAGGCCGGCCGCCGCGAACGCCCAGGCGGCCACCCCCTCACGCGGTCCGAAGCCGCCCACGTTGAGCGGCAGGGCCATGGCCAGCAGGGCGAGCAGGGTGAGCGGCAGCAGGCGGGACAGCGGGGCGTCGGCGCCCGCGGTGCGCGCCGCCACCATGAAGGTGGCCAGGTGGCCGGCGAACACCACGGCTGAGGCGATCACCACACCGGCCCAGGTCCGGCGGGCCAGCAGCCCGCAGCGGACGTCGGCGACCGCGGTGCGGGCCGCGCGGGCGAGCCGGGACGCGCCGGAGCGGGGCACGGCGCGGGCGGCCAGCACCAGCGCCACGGCGGCCACCGCGAACACGACGGCCAGCACCGGCAGGTACGGGCGGACCGGTGACGGGAACGCGGCCAGCACCGCCACCGCGATGACCAGTTGCACCACCTGCCCCGCGGCGCGCTCCCACACCACGGCGCGTACGCCCCGGGCCAGGTCGCCGGCGTCACGCCCGTGCCGCACCGCGCGGTGCACGTCGCCGAGCACCCCACCGGGCAGGGTGGAGTTGAGGAACACCGCCCGGTAGCAGTGGGCCACGGCGGCCCGCATCGGCAGCCGTACCCCCAGCCCGCCGGCGACCAGCGACCAGCGCCAGGCGCAGCACACGGTGGTGACCACGCCGATGCCGAGCGCGGCGGCGAGCGCCGGCACGTCGATCAGCCGCAGTCCGGCCAGGAACGGGCCGGTACCCACGGAGGCGACCAGCGCCGCGAGCACGGCCAGCCCGGCGACCGGGCGTACCCAGGCCGCGCCGCGCCGGGCCCGCCCCGGCCCGACCGGCGCCACCGCGGCGGCCGGCACCGGTCCGGGCGGCACGACCGGCGCCACGGCGGTGGGCACCGGCCTGGGCGGCACGGGTACGGCGACGGCGACGTGTGACAAGCGGTCCTCCTCGTTCCCACCGGATGTCACGTGTCGGCGGGCCGTACGGTTCAGCCGGCGAGCAGGTCCGCGTGGTGCAGCGTCACCTCGACCCGGCCGGCGGCGGCCTCGACGAGCCGCCACTGGATATACGTCCGGGAGGGGTCGGCCAGATGCGGACGTTCCTCGACGGCCGCCTCGACCCAGCCGGTCAGCCACTCGGCGGTCAGCGCCGACCGCTCCGGGCCGAGCCGCCACGGGGTGGGCCGCACGGCCACCTCGACGCCGTGGCGGCCGAAGGCGGCCACGGCGGCCGCCACCGCGTCCGGCCCCAGCAGGGCCCGCCCGCCGACGGTCCGCCGCTGGTGGGCGTTGAACGCGTCGGCCAGGTCGGCGTCGAGCGGGTCCGCCGGGGTGAACTCGGCCCGGCCGGACACGGTGAGCGCGAACAGCGTCGGGTGGCCGGCGCACGCCGCCACGATCCGGTCGATCTCGTCGGCGGTGAGCATGTCCAGCAGCGCCGACGCGGTGACCAGGTGGGCGTCGGCCAGGTCGGCGGCGGTCAGCCGGGTGATGTCCGAGTCGCGGGTGGTCACCGTGACCTCGGCGCCGTCGGCGGCGGTGAGCCCGCCCCCGGCCAGCGCCAGCAACGCCCGGTCGCGCTCGTGCAGCACCCAGCGCTGCGGGCCGGGCAGCCGGGGGGCGAGCCAGCGGGCCATCGAACCGGTGCCGCTGCCCAGGTCGTGCACGACCAGCGGACGGTCGCCGGGCAGCCGGTCGCGGACCGCGTCGGCCAGCTCCACCGAGCGGGCCGCCGCGTCGGCCGGCTCACGCAGCCGCAGCCAGTCCGCGAAACCGGGTGGGAGTGAGGTGGTCATGCCGGGGTCGCCTCCTTCAACGCCGTGGCCAGCCGGTCCACGGTGACCGACCAGCCGGTGAGGGTGTCCCGCCGCTGTCGGGCGGCGCGGCGCAGCCGCCCCCGTAGGCCGGGATCGGTGAGCCAGCGGCGCAGCGCGGCGGCGGTCGCACCCGCGTCCTCCGGCGGCACCAGCAGGCCCGGCCGGTCACCACCAGGGGCGCGCCCGAGCGTGGCCGGCAGGCCGCCGGTGTCGGCGGCCAGCACCGGTACGCCCCGGGCCAGCGCCTCGGTGACCACCATGCCGTACGTCTCCCGCCGGGAGGGCAGGACGAGCAGATCGGCCCCGGCGTACGCGGCGGCGACCGCCGCGCCGGCGCGCGGACCGCTCAGCCGGACCCGGTCCGCCAGGCCGGCGCCGGTGAGCCGTCGGCGCACCCGGTCGACGAACGCCGGGTCCCGGTCGAGCGGGCCGACCCAGTCGCAGGTCCAGCCCAGGTCCGCGACCTCGGCGAGCGCGGTGGCCAGCACGTCGTGGCCCTTGACCGCGGTGACCGCCGCGACGCAGAGCAGCCGGGTGCCGCCGGGCGTGGCGGGAGCGACCGGCGCCGGCTCGACGCCGGGCGGGGCGACCGCCACCCGGTCCGGGTCGAGCGGATAGCGCTCCAGCAGCCGCCGCCGGGTCCACTCGCTGGTGGCGACCACCACGGTCGCCGTGGCGAGGGCCCGCCGCTCGGCCTCGCCCTCGATCGGCAGGTGCACCAGCACCACCAGGCGTAGCCGCGCGGCGTGCGCGGCCAGCACCTCCGGCACGGTGGAGGCGACCAGGCCGTCGAGCAGCGCCGTCGCGCCGTCGGGCAGCCCGCCGAGCAGCGCACCCAGCGCCGCCCGCTCCCGGTCGCCCGGGTCCGGCCAGGAGCCCGGCACCTGGTGCTCGCGCACGGTCCAGCCGAGCGCGGCCAGCCCGTCGCAGACGTGCCGGTCGTAGGCGTTGCCGCCGCTGGGGTTCGCCGGGTCGTCGATGTCGCCCGGCAGCACCACGTGGACGGCGGTCATCCGGTCACAGCGACCGCTCGTAGCTCGCCCACGCGACGTGCGACTCGTGCAGGGTGACGGTGATCCCGGCCAGGCCCCGCGCCCCCTCCCCCAGCCGGCCGGCGCGCACCGCGTCCGCGATCCGGTCGGCGACCGTGCGGGCCAGAACCTCGGTGGTGGTGTTCACCCCGGCGAAGGCCGGCTCGTCGTCCAGGTTGCGATAGGTCAGCTCGCCGAGCACGGCCTTGAGCTGCTCGGTCGCCAACCCGATGTCCACCACGATCCCGTCGGCGTCCAGCTCCGGCCGGCGGAACGTGGCGTCGACGACGAAGGTCGCGCCGTGCAGCTTCTGGGCCGGGCCGAAGACCTCGCCGCGGAAACTGTGGGCGACCATCATGTGGTCCCGGACGGTCACGCTGAACACGTTCACTCCTCGCCGTAGGTGATGAGATGACAGAGCGCCGGCAACTCGCCCGAGGCGAGCCGGTCCAGCACGTCGGGCAGGTCGGTGAAGCGGGACCGGCCGGTGAGCAGCGCGTCGTACGCCGGGTCGGCCAGCAGGTCCAGGGCGAGGGCGAGCCGGTCGGCGTAGCTGCGGTCGGCGCGCCGGGGCGACACGGTGCCGACCTGGCTGCTGCGGATGCCGAGTCGTCGGGAGTGGAACGCGCCGCCGAGCGCGAGGGTGACCGGACGGTCGCCGTACCAGCTCAGCTCCAGCACGGTGCCCTCCGGGCGGAGCAGCTCCAGGCCGCGTTGCAGCCCGTCCGCGCTGGCGCTGGCATGCACCACCAGGTCGCGGTCGCCCGCCGCGTCGGCGGGCCGGGCGAAGTCGACGCCGAGCGCCTCGGCGGTCCCGGCCCGGGCCACGTCGGCGTCGACCAACTCGACCCGCACGCCGGGGAACCGGGCCAGCAGGGCGGTCACCGCGCATCCGACCATCCCGCCGCCGATCACGGTGACCCGGTCGCCGACCAGCGGCGGGGCGTCCCAGAGCGCGTTCACCGCGGTCTCCACGGTGCCGGCCAGCACCGCGCGTTCCGCGGGCACGCCGTCCGGCACGACCACCACGGCGTCGGCCGGGACCACGTACGCGCTCTGGTGCGGGTGGAGACAGAACACGGTCCGCCCGCGCAGCCGCGCCGGGCCGGCCTCGACCGTGCCGACGCTGAGGTAGCCGTACTTGACCGGGGCCGGGAAGTCGCCGGACTGGAACGGGGCACGCATCGCGGCGTGCTGGTCGGCGGGGACCCGGCCGGTGTAGACGAGCGTCTCGGTGCCCCGGCTGACCCCGGAGAACCGGGTGCGGACCAGCACCTCGCCGGGGCCCGGCGGGTCGAGGCGGACCGGCCGGATCTCACCCTCGCCGGGGGCGCGGAGCCAGAAGGCGTGGGCGTCGACGGTCACGAACCCTCCTCATTTCCCGCATTCCGACCGAGTTGTCGATCATAAACACGGAAGTGGGGCGGGCATGGTTCGAACCGCCCGGCATCGGGGCCGATCAGGCGGCCCGTCGCCGCTGCGCGCCGACCCGGGTGTCCGGCTCGGCCCGGCGGCCGGCGTCACCGGCGAGCCGCATCGCCCGGCGGGCGGCGTCCAGCGGCTCGCAGGGCGCCGGTCGGCCGGCGCAGAGCAGGCTGGAGCAGCGGCCGGCGGCGTCCGGCCGGTGCGCGGCCGCCACGTCGTAGGCGGCCCGCCACAGCAGCGGGTCGGTGACGCCGCGAGGCAGCGCGGCGTCCTGACTGGACCTGGTCCGGTTCGTCTCGGGCACCGGCGTTCCCCTTCCGTCGTCACTCCCGGTATCAGTGACCCGGTGAGTCGAGATCAAACCTCCCACCTGCGGACACGTGCCGCCAGCAATACATCTCACGTTCCCGTCGACCGGTCGGGCGAGCCGGACCCGGCGACGGCGCCGCTCCGGGCCGGGCCCGGCGTGGTGTTCGGCGGCTTGCCCTGCCAGGGCCAGCGACCGTCCAGCTCCACCTCCAGCGAGAAGCTGAGGAACGTCCGGACCAGCACGATCAACGCCAGCACGCCGACGCTGGTGAACGTGGGCGACACCGCGACGGTACGGATGATGTCGCCGCCCACCAGGAACTCCAGGCCGAGCAGGATGGCCCGCCCCACGCCCTGCCGGAACGCCCGGTAGTGCGTCACCACCTCCCGGGTCCGGCCGCAGCGCAGCGCGAACACCACGGTGGCGACCGCCACGCCCACCGCGATGACCAGCACCCCGGCCAGGTCCAGCAACGCGCCGACGTGCTGGATGATCTGCTTGGTCGGCACCCGACACCCCCGTACGCCTCGGTCTCAGCCTGGCCTACGGGGGTGCGGCGGGGAGCGGTTTCCCGCGCGGCTCAGTCCTGCGCGCGCCAGCGGTAGAAGACCTTCGCCACCTGGTCCTGCGGGCCGTGGCAGTCCTCCGGCCGGTACGGCTCGACGTACGGTCCGAGGTCCTGCATCACCTTGCCGAAGGCCGGCTTCTCGGCGTGCTGGTAGCGGGTCGGCTCGGCCGCCGACGACTCCTGCTCCAGCAGGTGCACGTAGACGTCGTCGATGGAGTAGAGCCAACGCCCGGTGACGCCCAGGTCCCGCGGGAGCGACCCGGCGTCGGACTCGCCGAACACCCGGGCCACGTCCGGCTCGGCCCCCGGCTTGATCCGCCCCACGCTCACGGTCAGCGTGGTGTCCGCGGGCGACTCGCCCTCCGGGGCCCAGTGGTAGAACTCCTTCGCCACCGAGTCCGACGGGTTCTTCCAGTAGCGCGGGTACGGCGTCACGTACGGGCCAATCTCCTCGGCGATCTTCTGGAAGGCGGGCAGGCCACGGGTCTGCCCGGAAATCCTCGGGTCCTGCTCGCGCTCGATCACGTGCAGGTAGAGGTCGTGGTGCGACAGCAGGTAGCGGCCGATCACCCCGAGGTCCTGTGGCCGGGTGACCTGGTCGTAGTGGCCGAAGACGTTGCCGACGACCTCGTCGCTGCCGGGGACCATGTGGCAGACGATCACGTTCCGGAAGACCATGGGTGTGCTCCTTGGCTGGTGGGTGGACTAGACGGTGAAGGTGACCGGCAGTTCCAGCAGGCCGCGGAAGGGCGACGCGGCGGGCAGCCGGCGCACCTCGGCGACGGGGACGGCGAGCCGCAGCCCGGGCAGCCGGCGCAGCAGCGCGGAGAGCGCGAGCAGCGCCTCCATCCGGGCCAGCGACACGCCCAGGCAGTAGTGCACGCCGTGGCCGAAACCGAGGTGCGGGCCACGGACCCGGCGCAGGTCGAGCCGGTCCGGGTCGGTGAAGTGGGCGGGGTCGTGGTTCGCCGCGTTGATCGCCACCCCGACGATCGCGCCGCGCGGGATGCGTACCCCCTGGTATTGCACGTCCTCGGTGGCGATGCGCGGGCTGGCCACCGGGAGCGGGCCGTCGAAGCGCAGCAGCTCCTCGATCGCGGTCGGCAGCAGGCGCGGCGTGGTCCGCAGCAGCTCCAACTGCTCCGGATGGGTGAGCAGGGCGAGCACCGCGTTGCCGAGGAAGTCGGCGGTGGTCTGGTGCCCGGCGAACAGCAGCAGGAACGTGGTGGTGACCAGCTCCGCCTCGGACAGCGTCCGGTCCCGGTCGACCGCGTCCACGAGCGCGCCGATGATGTCGTCGGCCGGGTCGTCGCGCTTGGCCCGGACCAGGTCGGCCAGATAGTGGTGCAGCCGGAGCTGCGCCTCCTGCACCGCGGCCCGTTCCTCGGCCGGGGGTCGGCTGGTCGACCCGGAGGTGCGGATGACCTGGGTCCAGTCGAGCACCCGGTCGTGGTCGGCCGGCGGCACGCCGAGCAGCTCGCAGATGACGGTCATCGGCAGCGGGATGGCGAAGTCCCGCATCAGGTCCGCCTCGCCCTGCGGGACCATCTTGTCGATCAACTGGTCGACGATCGTGGCCACCCGGGGGCGCAGCGCCTCGATCCGTCGCGGCGCGAACGCCTGCGACACGACCCGGCGCAGGCGGGTGTGCTCGGGCGGGTCGGAGTTGAGCATGTTGCGGTTCAGGCCCTCCGAGTTCGGGCCGAAGATCCGCAGGTAGTGCTGGTCGGGTCCGTAGAGGTCCTTGGACAGGCGCGGGTCGGTCAGCGCCGTACGCGCGTCGTCGAAGCGGGTGATCAGCCACGAGTCGAAGCGCGGCGAGCCGACCGGGCAGACCGGACGCTGCGCGCGGAGCCGGGCGAAGGTGGGATAGGGGTCGGCCGCGAACGCGTCCGTGTAGAGCTCGGTCGCCGGCATGACGTCCTCGGTCATCGGGCCTCCCCCGCTTCGCCGGTCACGCTGTGCAGCACCTGGTAGGTGTGTCGCTCCGCGGACTCGCGCAGCTCCCGGATCACCCGCAGCAGCCGGTCGCGGTGCGCGCTGCGGCCGAAGGCGTCCAACCGCTCCCGGTCCGCCCAGTCGCTGATCACCAGATAGACGCGCGGGTCCTCGGCGTCACGGACCAGGTCCTGGTGCAGGCAGCCGTCCAGGGTGCGGATCTCCTCGGCGGCGGCGCGCCACTCCGCCTCGAACCGGTCCTCGCAGCCCTCCCGGGTTCGCATCGCCAGGACCGTGCGCACCCGGCTCACCGCGCGCCCCCGAAGACCAGGTGCAGGTGCTTGCGCAACGCGTCGGCGTCGACCGGGGCGCCCCGGAACCCGACGTGCCCGTCCGGTCGGATCAGGTAGAGCCCGGTGCCGGCCAGGCCGTACCCGGCCCGGAAGCGCCGGTCGCCGTCGCGCAGCACCGGCGGGTCGGGCCGGCGCGGCTCGGCGACGTCCGGATCGAGCAGCAGGTACGCGTCCAGCTCGCCGGCGGCCTGCCGCCGGGCGTCGGCGCAGAGGTCGGCGAACCCGGCCAGCTCCCCCGGGTCGGCCGTGGCGTCGGCGTAGAGCAGCAGCGTGTGCCGGGTGCCCCGGGTCAGGTCCCGCAGTCGCAGCGGGTGCCCGACGCCGCGCCGACGCAGCCCCTCGACGTCCGGCGCGCGGTCGCCGGGGCGGGGCGCGTCGCCGAGCGCGGCCGGGTCGGAGACGGTCTCCCCGACCAACGGGCTGCCGGCATAGCTGAGCAGCAACGACATCTCCTGGAGGAACTGCCGTTCCAGGTCGGCCCGGTCCAACTCCTCGGTGCCGGCCATCCGCACCGCGCGGCCGACGATCTCCTCGCCCTCCGGACGCCGCTCCGCCTCGTAGCTGTCCAGCAGGCCGGGGGCGGCCTGCCCGCGTACCGCCAGGGCCAGCTTCCAGGCCAGGTTCCAGGCGTCCTGGATGCCGGTGTTCATGCCCTGGCCGCCGGCCGGCGGGTGCAGGTGGGCGGCGTCGCCGGCGACGAAGACCCGGCCCTGGCGGTATCGGTCGACGATGCCGTGGCTGATCCGGAACACCGACGACCAGCGCAGGTTCGTCGCCCGGGTGCCGGGCGGGGCGAGGCGGTCGAGGGCGGCCTGCACGTCGTCGAGGGTCGGCTCGCCGAGCTCCTCGCTGAACCCGGGCGGGGCGTCCTGCCCGCCGGTGCGGGCGAAGAACCGCGGTGGCGCCAGGGTGGCGATGCGGTAGCGGTGCTCGCCGCGCAGCGGCACGCAGACCAGCATCCCGTCCATCCGCCCGTCGGTGGTGTGCAGGAAGCGCAGCAGGTGCCCGTCGGGCATGTCCCAGTCCACGTCCACGTCGACGAGCATGAACAACTGCGGGAAGCGGCCCAGCCCGCCGGTGAAGGTGAGGCCGAGCCGGTCCCGCACCCGGCTGTGCGCGCCGTCGCAGCCGACGAGGTACGCGGCGCGTACCGTCTCGGTGGCGCCGTCGGCGGTGCGCACGGTGGCGGTCACCCCGTCCGCGTCCTGGGTGAAGTCGACGAGTTCGGCGCCGAGCCGCGGGCGCACCCCGAGCGTGGCCAGCCGGGCGGTGAGGATGCGTTCGGTCTCGTACTGCGGCAGCCCGAGGTGGGCGTACGGCAGGCCGGGCAGCTCCCAGCTCATCCGGTGGGTCTGCGCCCCGTTGACGAAGACCATGTTCCCGGTGAGCCAGATGCCGGCGTCCATCGCCTCCCGGACGACGCCCTGCTCCTCCCAGATCTCCATGGTGCGGCAGTGCACGCCGATCGCCTTGTCGGCCTGCCCGGCCGGGGTCGCCCGCTTGTCGATCACCCGGCAGTCGACGCCGCGGCGGGCCAGCTCGACGGCGGCGGTCAGCCCGGTGGGCCCCGCCCCGACGACCAGTACGTCAGTTGTCCTCTGCACGTCGGCCTCCCTGCCGGTGGTGTGGCGTCGCCGGCCGTCCCCACCGGGCACGACGTGGAACAGGCGGCGGCGGATGTCGAGAAGGAACGGCGCGATCGGCCCGGCCTGCGCCGAGGCGTGCGCCGGGTCGGCGATCCAGTCGAGGAACTCGGCCGCGCCGTCCCACTCGGCGAAGATGTGGTGCGTGTCCGAGTCGGGTTCGCGGAGCAGCCGCTCGCGCCGGTAGCCCGGTATCGCGGCCATCCGCCGCACCACCTCGGGGTAGCCCCGGTGGAACTCGGCGAGCCGGTCCCGTGGCACGGTCAGCTCGACGTCCACGTAGACCGGACCGTCGCCGTCGCCGTCCTCCCGCATGGGTGGGTAGTCGGGCGGACCGGCCGGGTCGGTCAGGGGCCGGAGCGCCGCGGCCAGACGGGCGGCCACCGGCCCGTCCCGGTACGCGCGCAGCGCCGCCTCGTCGGCCCACTCGGTGACCACCACGAAGCCGTACGGGTCCAGCGCGTCGCGCAGCAGTTCGTGCCGGAGGCCGCCGGGGAACGTACCGAGCTGCCCGGCGACCGCCTCCCAGGCCGACCCCACGGCGGGCTCGCATCCCGGACGCGCGCGCAGCCGGAGCATCGTCCTGATCATGCCGCCCCCTCGCGCCGTGCCGTCCTCGTGCCGCGACCCTGCCCGAGCCCGCGTCACCCGGTCGTCACCGGCGCACCGGGCGGTGTCGCCGCGCGGTGACGCCCTCGGGACGCCACCGCTCACGGCTCGTCGCAGGACCGTGGCGACAAGCCTCGACAGGCGGGCTCAGGGCCCGGCGCGTGGCCGCGCCGCGGGCGACCAGGTCACGTCGTACCGGTCGGTGGCGACCGCCTCGGCGAACGCCGCCGCCGCGTCCGGTGAACCGGCGATCCGCCAGTCCTGTTCCTTGTCCACCTCGAACCAGATCAGCCCGATCAGGTTCGGGTAGCGCGGCAGCGAGGCGAACGTCTCCCGGATCCACCGGGCCTTGTGCCCGCTGCTCTCGGCGGCCGCGGTCTCGGTGACGACGAGCGGCTTGCGGGTCAGCGCGCGGATCTCCGCGACGGTCGGCCCGAAGATCTGGTCGAAGGACGAGTAGGTCTTCGTGAAGGCGCCCATGCCGTAGTAGCCGGTGACGCCCACCCAGTCGACGTAGTCGTCGCCGGGGTAGAGCCCGGTCAGCCCGGCGGTCGTCTTGTCCCACCTGGCGTTCGGGCTCCACACCCAGGTGACGTTCGTGGCGCCGGCCGCGGCGAAGACGTCGTGCACGTGCCGCCAGGCCCGCACGTAGTCACCGGGGCGGTTGCCGTTGGCCCGCTCGCACCACGGATACCAGTCGCCGTTCATCTCGTGCGCGAACCGGACGGCCACCGGGTAGCCCAGCGACCGGACGCCCTCGGCCCAGGAGCGCAGGTAGCCGTCGAAGTCGCCGGCGGTGATGCGGGCCAGCCGGTACTCCGGCTGGGTGGACCGCAGCCGGTCGACCTGACGGGCCGGCAGGCCGGTGTCTCGGGCCGCCTCGTCGACGGCGTGGTCCCAGGGCTCCCAGCCCAGCATGGGCATCATGCCCCGGTCGGCGATCCGGTCGAACAGGGCGCGGTCGAAGGTGGCCGACGCCCAGGAGGCGCCGAAGAGCATCACCTGCGGCGCCCGACCGGCGGCGGCGGCGAACCGGTCCACGGCGCCCAGGTCGTAGGGGCCCGTGTCGGTCATCACCCCGACGAACGCCCGACCGGCCGGCGGAAACGCGACGGCGGCGACGGCGGGGGCGTCCGCGGTCGCCAGCGCACCCGGCGCCGCCGGCCGCACCGGCCGGCCCGGGTCCGGAGCGCGCCACGCGCCCGGCGCCACCACGAACGCGTACGCCAGCAGCAGCGCGCCGGCCAGCGCCAGGCCGACCCGGGGCACGCTCAGCCTCAACACGGCGCCTCCTCCCGGACCGGTCGCGGCCGCTCGGGCGCGGGCGCCGGCTCGTCCCGGCGGGCGCGCGCGTTCTCCACCCAGGCGATCACCGGCGGCGCGAGCCCGGTGAGCAGCGTCAGCGTCGGCCAGACCCGCAGCAACGGGTGGTCGTGGTCCAGCGCGAAGCTCGCCGCGAGCAGGCCGGCGGCCGCCCCCGCCCAGCACAGGTGCAGCCGGAAGGTGCGCGGCGACTCGGCGGTGCGCAGCGTCCCCTTGGCGGTGACCACGAAGCCGAGCCGGCGGCGCAGCAGCGCGCCGGCCGCGGCGGCCAGGTAGACCGGGCCGGCGAACAGGGCGAGCGCCATGCCCACCATGCCGATCTCCTCCCGTTCGTGCGGGGCGATGTTGAACCGGCGCAACCAGAGCCACAGCAGGAACCAGGTGCCGATCGTGGCGCCCCACAACGTCGCCCAGACCTGCGGGTCGAGCCGGCCGGCGGCGACGCCGGTGAGCAGGTACAGCGCGGTGGCGGCGTTGCCCAGCAGCAGGCTGACCGCCACGCTCGGGTAGTAGAACTGGAGCAGGCGGTACTGCCAGCGGCGGCGGGAGGGCAGCTCGCGCGGCGCGCGCAGCTCGCGCCGGAGCAGGATCTCGCAGATGCCGGCCGCCCAGCGCCTCTGCTGGTTGAAGTAGTCGGCCCAGGAGGTCGGCCCCTCGCCCAGCGCCACCACGTCCGGGGTGTAGACGCCCTTCCACCGCCGGCCGGTGGCCGGGTTGACGGCGGCGTGGATGCGGATGCTGGTGAGATGGTCCTCGATGATCGAGTCCTGGTAGCCACCGACGGTCCGCCAGGCCGCCGGCCGGTAGAGGTGACCGGTGCCGGTGAGCAGCGGCGCGTCCAGGCCGTTGCCGCCGCGCGCGATCAGCCCGTTGTAGAGGTACTGCTGCGCCGACGCGCCGTGGGCGACGAAGTTCTGGTGCATGTTGCCGTACACCTGGGGGGTCACCACGAACGCGACGTCGGGGTCGCGGAAGTAGCCGAGCGTGCGTTCCAGGAAGTTCGGCAGCGGCACGTGGTCCGGGTCGACGTTGGCCACCACGTCGTAGCGGTGCTCGTGCTCGGCGCGCCAGGCGTTGTGGTTGCCGGACTTGGTGCGGGCCCGGAACTCGCCGCGGACCTGGTTGTACTCCGGGCGGCCCCGGCGGGTGAAGTGGCGCACGCCCAGCCGCGCCGCCATGGCCCGCACCGTGGGATCGTCGCCCTCGTCGAGGATCCACACGTCGACGCGTCCGCAGTAGACGATCTCGCGCAGCCGGCGCAGGGTGCGTTCGGCGACGTCGAGCGGCTCCTTGCTCGGCACGATGGTGGTGAGCAGGGCGACCCGCAGGCCGACCGGCGGGTCGACGGGCACCGGGTCCTTGGCGTGGAAGGCGAACACCCACACCACCGCGTTCTGTGCCAGCCGGATCAGCTCGATGCCGACGACCACGCAGAACGCGAGCCGGGCGGCGGCGGTCTGCCAGCCGCCGAGCCCGACCACGCCCGGGCCGGGGACGTGCTGCGGCAGCAGCAGCCAGCCGACGAAGATCAGGCCGGCAGCGCTGTTGACGAGCACCAGCAGGGTGAGCACCAGCCGCGCGGCGACCGAGGCGGCGGGCCGGAGTTCGACGGGCGCGTCGGGCCGTCGGGGCGGGCGCAGCGGCCCGGTGGTCGAGCCGCAGCGGGCGTACGCCAGGCGGGCCCGGATGTTGCGCTGCCGACGGTCCGGCCCCGGGTGGGTGGGCCGACCGGGTGGCGTGACCGACGGCGGGCGGTCGCCCGGAGTTCCCGGCCGGGTGGCGCGGGACAGGCGTGTATCGGCGGCGACGGCCACATTTCCCCCATGGTCTGCATCGGGCTCGCCCGAACGTGACCGATCCTAAGCCGACAATCAACCAAAAAGAGCATGAATAAGGTGGATTGCCGGCACCCCGGTCGCCCGCGCCGGCACGCCGAGCAGGGCGATCGCCGCCAGCCCGACCAGCGCCCAGCGGGCGCCCAGCCGGGACAACGCGACCGCGCCGAGCACCGCCCAGGCCGGCAGCGTGAAGAACAGGGCCGCCGGCGACCAGACCGGGACGGCCCACGCGGCGAGCAGCATGGCCGACGCCGGCACCACCGCCCATGCCGTGCAGATCGCGGGCGCGTAGCGCAGTGGGAGGCTGAACAGGGCCAGGCCGGCCAGCACCGCGCCGAGCGCGGCGACGCCGAACAACTCCCGGGGCGCCGCCGCCAGCGCGGCCGGATCGGGGCGGACACCGGCCGGGAGGAACCCGCCGCCGGGCCCGCCGAACCGGAGCGCCGCGGCCACCAGCAGCACCGCGGGCGCCACCGCGGCCACCCAGCGACCGGCCGATCGACGCCGGAAGGCCAGCACGACCCAACCGTGCCCGGCGAGCAGCAGCAGCGCGCCGGGCGCACAGAGCCCGAGCAGGAGCACCGCGCCGGCGTACGCCGCGAGTCGGCGCGCGGTCGGCCGGTCGAGGACCGGCAGCAGCAGCCGGGTGGCGAGCACGGCGGCGCACAACGCCACCGCGTGCGGCTGGGCCTCCTGCGCGAGGCGGATCGTGGTCGGCAGCACCGCGAGAAGCAGGCCGGCCAGCACCCCGACGCCCGGCGCGAACAACCGGGTGGCGAGCCCGCCGACGAGCGCCGCGGCGGCCACGACCGCCAGCAGCGAGGGCAGGCGCAGGGCGACGTCGGAGGTGCCGAACAGCTCCGCCGACCCGCGCACCAGCAGGTGGTACGGCACCGACGCGGCCTCGCCGCCGGTCAGCGCGTCGCGCCAACCGGCGGTGGCGGCGTGCCAGGTCGCCAGTTCCCCGGCGCGGGGGCCGGGCGCGCCGAGCCCGGCGCCGCCGAGGCCACCGGCCAGCAGCGCCGGCGGCAGCCACGGGACCGCACGCCAGCCGCGCGCACCGCTGGCGGATCGCGCGGCGACACGGCCACGGCGCGGCGGCCGGTCCTCGCCCCACGGATCCTCGACACCGGGCTCGGCCGGCCCCAGCCGGGGCAGGACCATGGTGTCCGCGTCCATCATCGTCGACTCACGCATCCCTGTCGGGCCGGCACCGGGCGCCCCGGTTCGGGGGCTGATGACATCCCGGAGCCTACGGAGCCGGAGACCGGCATAAACCCCATATGCGGTTAAAGCACCCGGGCCGGCCGGGCCGGGGGGGGTGCGTCGACGATCGCGCGAGGACGCCGCCGGTCCGCCGGCCGCCCCCGTGGACGGCCGGCGGAGGGGCGCTCAGCTCAACTCGGTGGCGGTCCAACGCGCGGACGCGTTGGTGACCGGGACGGTGCCGCCGACGAGCGTGGTCGACGCCTCGGTGTCCCGCCGCGCGCTGGTGCCGACCCACACCTCGACCTCGCCGGGCTCCACGACCCGGGTCAGCGTGCGGTCGGAGAAGGCCAGCCGGGTCGTGGGCACCGACAGCCGGACGGTCACCGACTCCCCGGGCTCCAGGCGCACCCGCCGGTAGCCGAGCAACTGCGCCACCGGCCGGGTCACCGGCGCCACCACGTCGTGGCCGTAGAGCTGGACCACGTCGTCACCGGCGACCGCGCCGGTGTTGGTGACGCGTACCGTCACCGACAGCGCGCCGTCGGTGGGCACGGTGGCCGGCACGGTCAGGTCGGTGTGGGTGAACGTGGTGTAGGACAGCCCGTGGCCGAACGGCGCCGCGGGCGCCGCCGACAGGTTGGTGCCGTTGCTGCCCGCCCCGAGCGTCGGGTGCAGATACGAGTACGGCTGCGCGCCGGCCGAGCCGGGCAGGGTGACCGGCAGCCGGCCCGACGGGTTGACCCGCCCGGACAGCACGCCCGCGATCGCGCCCGCGCCCTCCTCGCCGGGGAAGAACGACTGCACCACGGCCGCGCACCGGGTCAGCGCCCAGTCGATCGCGTAGGGACGGCCGGTGAGCAGCACCAGCACGACCGGGGTGCCGGTCGCCAGCACCGCCTCGACCAGTTCCCGCTGGACGCCCGGAAGCTCCAGGTCGTCCCGGTCGCACCCCTCACCGACAGTGCCCCGCCCGAAGAGGCCCGCGTGGTCGCCGACGACCAGGACGGCGACGTCGGCGGCGGACGCGGTGGCGACCGCCTCGTCGAAGCCGGACCGGTCGTCGCTGTCCACGTCACAGCCGCCGGCCCAGGTGACGAGGTCGGCGCCGAGTTCGGCGCGCATCGCCGCCAGGACGCTCGGCGCCTCGAACCCGTTCTCCACACCCGGGTGCTGGACCAGCACGTGGTTGAGGAAGGAGTAGCACCCGAAGAGCGCGCCCGGCCGGTCCGCGTTCGGGCCGACGACCGCCACCCGGCGGCCCGCCGGCAGCGGAAGCACGCCCTGGTTGGCGACCAGCACGATCGACTCCTCGGCGAGGCGGCGGGCGATCGCCCGGTGCTCCGGCGGGTCCAGGTCGACCGTCCCGGGCGGCTCCTCGGCGAAGGTGGCGTCGAGCAGCCCCAGCTCCTGCTTCTGGCGTAGCACCCGCAGCACCGCCCGGTCGACGAGCGCCTCGTCGACCGCGCCGGCCCGCACCGACTCGGCCAGGGTCAGGAAGGCGTCGCCGGTCGGCAGCTCGATGTCGAGGCCCGCGGCGAGCGCCTGCACGGCCGCGCCCGCGTTGTCGGCCGCGACGTGGTGCAGCAGGTTCAGGAACGCGACCCCGTAGTAGTCGGCCACCACCGTGCCGTCGAAGCCCCACCGGTCCCGCAGCACGCCGGTCAGCATCGTCGGGTCGGCGGCCACCGGCACGCCGTCGATCTCGGCGTACGAGTGCATGACGCTGCGGGCCTCGCCGTCCAGGATCGCCATCTCGAACGGCACGAAGAGCACGTCCGCGAGTTCCCGGGGGCCGGCGTGCACCGGGCCGAAGTTGCGCCCGGCCCGCGACGCGGAATAGCCCGCGAAGTGCTTCAACGTCGCGTGCACCCCCTGCGACTGGAGGCCGCGCACGTAGGACGTGCCGATGGTGCCGACCAGGTAGGGGTCCTCGGCGACGCACTCGTCGACCCGGCCCCAGCGCGGGTCCCGGATCACGTCGAGCACCGGGGAGAGCCCCTGGTGGATGCCGAGCGCCCGCATCGACGACCCGATCGCCGCCGCCATCTCGGTCACCAGGTCGGGGTCGAACGCGGCGCCCCAGGCCAGCGGCGTGGGGAAGGTGGCCGCCCGCCACGCCGACAGGCCGGTCAGGCACTCCTCGTGGACGATCGCCGGGATGCCCAGCCGGGTGCCGGTGACCAGGTTGCGCTGGAACGCCCACAGCCACGCCGCGCGCTCCGCCTCGTCGACCGGGCGGGTGCCGTAGACGCGGGTGAGGTGACCCAGCCCGTGCCGGGAGAAGTCCTCCAGCCGGACGGCGTCGGTGAACTCGCCCTGCAGTGGCGCCACCGCCTCGCCGTCCTCCTTCTCCCAGAACCCGACGAGCTGCGCGATCTTCTCGTCGAGCGTCATCCGGCCGAGCAGCTCGCGCACCCGCGCCTCGCCGGCGCGCCCGTCGGGCCGGTCGTGGTCCGGAACTGCCTGGACCGGTGTCGGCCCGCCCACCACCGCGTGGACCTCTGTCATGGTGTGCCTTTCCCTTGGTTGTGCTCGCGCCGCTGCCGCTCAGCCCTTGACGGCGCCTTGCAGGCCGCCGACGATCTGCTTCTCGGCGAGCGTGAAGAAGAGCAGTGCCGGCAACATCGCCAGCGAGGTGAAGGCGAGAACGCCCGCCGTGTCGGTGCTGTACTGGCTGGAGAAGTTCTGCACGCCCAGCGGCAGGGTGTGCAGGCTGGCGTCACCGAGGACCAGCAGCGGCAGCAGGAACGCGTTCCAGCTCGCCACGAACGCGAGGATCCCGACGGTGACCAGCGCGGGTCGCGACAGCGGCAGCACGATGCGCCAGAGGAAACCGAGCCGGTCCGCGCCGTCGATCGCGGCGGCGTCCTCCAACTCCCGGGGGATGGCGGACAGGAACGGCCGCAGGATGACGATCGTGATCGGCAGCGAGAAGGCGACCTGCGGCAGGATCACCGCGTAGTAGGAGTTGATCAGGTTCAGGTCGCGCAGCATCAGGTAGAGCGGCAGGATCGCCGCACCGGCCGGAAAGAGCAGCCCGAGCGTGAAGAAGGTGTGCAGCGCCTCCCGCCCACGGAAGGTGTAGCGGGCGATCACGAACGCGGCGCAGAGACCGAGCACCACCACACCGAGCGTGGTGCCGAGCGCGATCACCGCGCTGTTGAACGCCTGCCGCCAGAAGTCGCTCTGGGTCAGCACCCGGGCGTAGTTGTCCCAGACCCACGGGTCGGGCAGCCCGGCCGGGTCCGCGACGATCTGCGGGGTGGTGCGGAAGCCGCCGACGATCACGTAGACGATCGGGGCGATCGACACCGCCGCGACCGCGAGCGCGAGCGCGTAGGTCAGCGGCGAGCCCCAGGAGATCGGCCGACGGCTCGCGGGGCGGGAGAGGACGGGGTTCGCGGTCACGGTCAGTTCGCCCTTCTCGTGATGGCGCCCTCGATGTCCCGGCGGAGCAGGAAACGCTGGAACAGCAGCGCCGCGACGAAGGAGATGACGAACAGGATCACGGCAACCGCGTTGCCGTAGCCCCAGAGCCGGGCGAAGAAGCCGTTGTCCACCATGTAGGTCGCCATGGTGGCCGACGCGCCCAGGGAGCGGACCGCGGGCACCGAGGTCACCCAGACCACGTCGAAGACCTGCAACGAACCGATCATCGACAGGAACATCCAGATCCGGATCGTCGGGCCCAGCAGCGGCAGCGTGATGTGGCGCTGGATCTGCCACCAGCTCGCGCCGTCGATCGCGGCGGCCTCGGTCAGCTCGTCCGGGACGTTGGACAGGCCGGCGAGCAGCAGGATGATGGCGAAGCCGACGTACTTCCAGGTGAGGACGAAGAGCAGGGTCCAGATGACCACGTCGAGGTCGGCGAGCCACGCCTGCACGAAGCCGCCCAGGCCGACCGCTCGCAGCAGCACGTCGACGGTGCCGTCGCCGGTCAGGATCAGCTTCCACATGATGCCGACGGTGACCTCGGCGAGCACGTACGGCACGAACGCCAGCAGGCGGAACGTGGAGCGCCCGCGGAAGCGGCGGTTGAGCAGCAACGCGACGCCCAGTGCGATCGGGCCCTGGATCAGCAGCGACCCGAACACGACGATGGCGTTGTTGCGCAGCGCGTCCAGGAAGATCGGGTCCTGGAAGGCCAGGACGTAGTTCTTGAAGCCGACGTACTCGGTGGGCGGACCCACCCCGCGCCACCGGAACAGGCTGTAGTAGAACGCGAAGCCCATCGGCACCAGCACGAAGGTCACGTAGACGACGAGCGCCGGCGTGGTGAGCCCGACGATCTCGTACCACTTGCGACGGGTCTGGGCCCGGCGGGCGGACGGGCGCGCGGCGGGCCGGAGGCCCGCCGGCGGCGTGGGGACGCCGCCGGCGGGGAACCGGGTCTGGTCGGTGGAGGTCACTTGCTCGCGGCCGCCTTCATGGCCGCGACGACCTTCTCCGGGCTGCCGTTGCCGGCGAAGATGGCGACGATGGCGTCGTTCATCGCGTTGCCGACCGTGCTGCCGTAGGCGGTGTCCAGCCAGAGCTGCACGTAGGTGGCGTCGGAGGTGGCGGTCAGGATGGACTTCAGCGCCGGGTCGGTCACGCCGTCCGCGGCGCCCTTGGCGACCGGGAGGCCGGTGCCGGTGGCCGCGTAGCCCTTCTGCACCTCGGGGCTGACGATGTACTTGAGGAACTCGACACACTCCGCCGGGGCCTGCTTGGCACAGGCGAACCCGTCGCCGCCGCCGAGGGCCGCCTTCGGGTCACCCGCCGATCCGGAGATCGCCGGCACCGGGAACCAGCCCAGGAACTTCGCGAGCTTCGCCTTGTCGGTGGCGACCGTGTCCAGCGTGCCCCGGTTCCAGTCGCCCATCAGCTCCATCGCGGCCTTGCCGTTGGCCAGCAGGCCGTTCGCGCTGGTCGGGTCGTTCTGACCGGGCGTGGCGATGAAGTTGTTCTGGAACGGCTTGGTGTCGATGAATGCCTTGAGGTCCTGACCGGCCTTGACGAAGCACGGGTCGTCGAAGCTCCGGTCGGTGGTCGCCTTCTTCAGCGTGTCGACCGAGCAGGCCCGCAGCGCGAAGTTGTACCACCAGTGGGCGGCCGGCCACTTGTCGCCCGCGCCGAGGGCGATCGGGACGACGTTGATCGCCTTGAGCTTGGTGACCGCCGCGTTCAGCTCCTCGAACGTGGTCGGCGGCGCCGTGATGCCCGCCTTGGCGAACATGTCCTTGTTGTACCAGATGCCCTCGATGCCCATCCGGAACGGCAGGCCGTACTGCTTGCCGTTGACCTGCCAGATCTCGGAGGCGCTGCCGATGTCGGCGACCTCACCCTTGACCTGGTCGGTGATGTCCTTGAGGTAGTCGGCCTCGACCTGCTCGCGCATCTCGCCGCCGCCCCACGCCTGGAAGATGTCCGGCGGGTCGTTGCTCAGCAGCGCGGCGGGAAGCCGGGTGCGCTGGAGCTGGTTCGTCTCGATCGCCTCGATCTCGATCTTGACGGTCGGGTGGGCGGTGGAGAAGTCCTTGGCGACCTTCTCCCAGTACGTCTTGCCGGGGCCGTCCTGGGAGGCGTTGTGCCACCAGGTCAACGTCACCGGGTTCTTGTACAGCTCACTTCCCGTGTCTGCTGCTTCGTCGTCGCCACCGCCGCTGCATCCGGCGGCGACGAGGGCGCTTGTCATCAACAGTGCCAGGACGGCACCGGCGCGGCGCTTCATCGCCATTAGATGTCTCCTCGACCGCTCAGTCGGGTTACCTGTCGGGGAGTTTTACAGTCACGTAACTTGATGTCAATCGGTATCGATAACGTTTTCGAACTGTCGCGACGCGGCCCGGTGCGCCCTCTATCATCGTCGGCGTGGCCTTCCCGCAGCGCGTCAAGATGTCCGACGTGGCACGTACCGCCGGCGTCTCGGTGGCGACCGTATCAAAGGTTGTCAATGGTCGGTACGGCGTCGCCCAGGCCACCGTCGAGCGGGTGCAACAGGTCATCCACGACCTCGGCTACGAGGCCGACCTGGGCGCGCAGAGCCTGCGCAGCCACCGCACGAACGTGCTGGGCATCCTGGTCGCCGAGTTCGAGCCGTTCTCGACCGAGTTGCTGAAGGGCGCCTCCCGGGAGGTCGCCGGCAGCGGCTACCAACTGCTCGCCTACTCCAGCGGCGACGGCGAGGGCGCCGCCATCGGCTGGGAACGACGGTCCCTGGCCCGGCTCTCCGGCACGCTCATCGACGGCGCGGTCATCGTGACGCCGACCGTGGTCGAGACCAAGCACGGCTTCCACGTGGTGGCCGTCGACCCGCACACCGGCCCGTCCGGCCTGCCCACCGTCGACTCGGACAACTTCGCCGGCGCGGTGCTCGCGACCAACTACCTGCTCTCGCTCGGCCACCGCCGGATCGGGCACATCAGCGGTCGCCGCGACCTCGAGTCGGCGCGCCTGCGCGAGGCCGGCTTCCGGCAGGCCATGGCCGACGCGGGCGTGGCGGTGGACGAACGGCTGGTCCGGGTCGGCGGCTTCCGGATCGAGGGCGCCGCCGGCACCGCCGCGGAACTGCTCGCGCTCCCCGACCGGCCGACCGCGATCTTCGCCGGAAACGACCTGTCCGCGATCTCCACGCTCGACGTCGCCCGCGGCATGGGCATCCCGGTGCCGAACGAGCTGTCGGTGATCGGCTTCGACAACGTTCCCGAATCGGCGCTGGTCGACCCGCCGCTGACCACGATCCGGCAACCGCTGCAACGGATGGGCGCCGAGTCGCTGCGCCTGCTGATCGACCTGATCGCCGGCGTGGAGCGCGACGCGCACATCCGGCTCCCCACCGAGCTGGTGGTGCGGGCCTCCTGCCGGCCGCTCGGCTAGCCGGCGGTCAGACGGCCGTGCGCGACCACCGCTGGTTGGCGCCGGTGTTGCACGGATACTGCTTGAGGACCACGCCGTCCGCGGTCGAGACGGCCGGCACGTCCACACACTTGCCGCTGTGGCGGGCCCGGAGCTGGAACCAGGTGCCGTCGGCGACCATCTGGAACTGCTGGTTCGTGCCGCTGCCGCAGGTGTACTGGATCAGCTCGGCGCCGTCGGCGGTGGAGGCACCCACCACGTCGAGGCACTTCCCGCTGTGCCGGCTGACGATGCGCCAGAAGCCGCCGCCGGCGTCGGCGAACTGCCACTGCTGCCACGCGTTGCCGCCGTAGGTGTACTGGCCGACGCGGGCGCCGTTGTCGGTGTTCGGCGCCTGGACGTCCATGGCCTTGCCGCTGTGCCGCACGGTGATCCGGTAGAACGTTCCGGTCGACGGCGGAGGCGTGGTGGGGCCGCCGCCGACGGTGTCGCCCCAGCCGTAGCGGATCCGGTCCGCGCCCGCGGGGTTGCGGACGGTCAGGCGCAGGTCGGTGCCGCTGCCGCCGAGCGAGAACATCGAGTACCAGTCGTAGCCGATGTTGCCGGGCTTGCCGCCGAGGGCGGGCCAGTAGGTGCCGCCCATCCGGTTGTCGCGCATCACCTGGGCCACGGCCCGGATGTGCCGCACGAAGTTGTCGGTGCTGTTCGCGTCGGCGTAGTCGCGGCCGTCGTTCATGGGCGCGCCGAACTCGGTGACCACCGCACGGGGGGCGCAGGCGCCCAGGCGGGTCTGCACGTGGCTCCGGAAGGCGTCGTAGCTCATCGGCTCGTAGAAGAACGCGTAGTGGTGGACGGAGAACAGGGTCGAGGCGAAGCGCGGGTCGTTGCAGACGTCGCGCAGGTCCTGGCTGAACCCGGTGCCGCCGACGAGCACCCGGGCGGGCACCGCCGAGTAGTGGTAGCGGAGCCACTCGGCCGCGACGTCGCGCCACTCCGCCGAGCTGTAGCCGTGCGGCTCGTTCATCGGCTCGAAGTAGACGTTCGGGTTCGCGCCGTAGGTGTTCGTCACCGTGGACCACATCGCGTTCCAGGCGGCGAGGTTCGTGATCCGGCCGCCGGAGGCGGCGCCGTCCTCCCAGTAGGCGAGGATGACCTTGAAGCCGCGGGCGGTGGCGGCGTCGACGGCGCCCCGGTAGGCCTCCCACCAGGCCGTGCCCACCGTGTGGGTGTTGATCGGCAGCCGGACGGTGTTGACCCCCATGCTGGCCGCCATGGCGTCGTAGAGGGCGTTGGCCTTGGCGCGCACCGTGGCGTTGCTGTCGGAGGCGCTGAGCCCCTGCACGACGAGCGGACCGGTGCTGAAGTTGTCGCCCAGCACGGCCCAGTTCATGCCCCGGAACCCGTTGGTCGCGGCGGTGGCCGGCGGCGACGCGACGACCACGCCGCCGACCGTCGCGGTCAGGGCCGCCACCAGCGCGATCAGCGTACGACGAACCGATCGACCTCGCGCCATGACGCCTCCCTCTAGCGATGTTTGTCTATGTTCACGTTAACACCTCCGCACGTCAAGGCATCGACGGGTGCCGCGGGCGATTGACGGGGCCGCATCGACCGCCGTAACGTTCCGGCCGAGTCTCGGAAATGTTCCCGGAAGTTTCGGACGTTCGCGCTCGCCGGAAGGACCACCATGAAACCGAGCCGCTGGCTCGCCGCCGGCCTCGTCGCCGTCGCGACCGCCGCCGCCCTCAACGTCGTGCCCGCCACCGCCGGGCGCCCCTACGACCCGACCACGCAGAGCCTGCGCGACCTGGCCAAGCGCCACGGCCTGTACGTCGGCACCGCTGTCGACATGGCCACCCTCGACAACGCCGCCGAGCCCCGCTACCGGGAGTTGGCCGGCTCCGAGTTCTCCACCGTCACCGCCGAGAACGTGATGAAGTGGGAGAGCCTGGAGCCCACCCGGGGCACCTACGACTGGGGCCCGGCCGACGAGCTGGCCGCCTTCGCCCGCCAGCACCAGCAGCGGGTCCGCGGCCACGTGCTGGTCTGGCACAACCAGTTGCCGACCTGGCTCACCGAGGGGGTCGCGGACGGCTCGATCGACACCGCCGAGCTGCGGCAGATCCTGCGCGACCACATCACCGCCGTGGTCCGCCACTTCAAGGGCCAGATCTGGCAGTGGGACGTGGTCAACGAGGCGGTCAGCGACCCCTGGGACACCCCGTCCACCCTGCACTACAAGGGCTTCTGGGCGCAGCACCTCGGCCCCGGCTACGTCGCCGACGCGTTCCGCTGGGCCCGCGCCGCCGACCCGAAGGCGCTGCTGTTCTACAACGACTACAACATCGAGGCGTTCGGCTCCGGCAACCCGGCCGACGACAAGACGCAGTTCGTCTATGAGATGGCTCGTGACCTGCGGGCCCGTGGCGTGCCGATCGACGGCGTCGGCAGCCAGGGGCACCTGGGCACCCAGTACGGCAACTACGACACCCTCCAGGTCGTCGCCGCGCTGCGGAAGTTCGCCGGCCTGGGACTGGCGACGGCGTTCACCGAGGTGGACGTGCGCAGCCAGATGACCGCCGGGGTGCAGGCGGGCGACTCCGCCGAGATCAACCCCCGGTTGCAGGCCTCCGCGGCCAACTTCAGCACGCTGCTGCGGGCCTGCCTGGCCGAGCGGCACTGCCTGTCGTTCACGCTCTGGGGCTTCACCGACAAGCACTCCTGGGTGCCGGGCGCGTTCTCGGACCCGCCGGAGGGCCTGGCCACCGTCTACGACGAGAACTACCGGCCGAAGCGGTCGTACCAGGAGTTGAAGGCGGACCTCATCTACTCCGGGCCGCCGTTCGTGCTGCCCCGCATACCGCAACAGCCGCGCCGGTAGGTCACGCTCACGCTGTCCGGCGGCGGAGTTCCGACTCCAGCCGCCGGATCAGCGTGCTGCGGGCCTGGCCACGGCGCTCCCGGCGCAGCGCCGCGTCGAGCTGGCGCCGGCCGAGGTCGCGCACCAGCTTGACCGCCTCGGCCACCGGCAGTTCGTTGACCTGCTCGGCGGCTGTCGCGTCCCGCCGGGCCCGCTTCGCCGGGCCGGTGTTCGGGACGTACTGCCGGCCGGAGCGCGAGGCGCGCCGCTTGCGGGTGTCGGTCGCCCGCCGGTCCTTCTCCGACAGCTCCTCCCATGCCTGTTTCGGCAGGTAGCGCTCGGTTTCGCCGTCGTGCCGCGCCCGCGTGTCACCGGAGCGGGTCTGCCACTGCTCGCCGCCCCAGCGCTGCAACGAGCGCTGCCGTGCGTCCTTCGGACCCGCGAAGCCCCCGCCACGCTTCTTGTACTCGTTCGTCAGCAGCTGCGACTTGCGGGCCGACCACTGCCCCGGCCGGCCCCCCTTGTCGGAGGCCTTGATCTCCTCCTTGAGCTGCTCCCGGAGTTCCGGCTTCGTGTACTTCGCCATGACCCGGCGTTACCCGGAGCGGGCGCGGCCATGCCCGCCTCACGAGGCGGCGGCGTAGGCGAGGTCCATCGTGTCGACCCGGCCGGACCAGGCCAGCCGCAGGTGCCAGCACCCGGGCGCGGGCAGGTCGACGATGGACGGTCCGGGGCCGCCGGCCACCTCCCGGGTGACCCGGGTGCCGTCGCCGTCGAGCGTCGCGGTGATCACCAGCGTGGTGGACGCCGCCGGGTCGGGCGAGGCGGACGCCGGACGCCACACCCAGAGGATCTTGTTGGTCGGCCCCTCGCTCCGGCTGACGGTGAGCGGGTGCCCGAACAGGATCGCGACGATCTCGCCCCGGTCACCGAACACGTGCGGCATCCGGGTGTCGCCGCTGAACCCGGCGTCCGCCCAGTCCGGCAGCCGACCGGTCGCCACCGGGGAGTGACAGCCGGTCGACGCGGCCGGTGCGGCGGCGCTCGACCCGGCCGGCGCGGCATCCGACGCGGCCGGTGGCCGAGTCGGCGATCCGGCGCTCGCGCAGCCGCCCAGCAGCAGCACCGACACCAGCGAGATCCTGCCCGGACGGGACATCCGGCACCCCCGATCTATCGACGACGAACCTGTCAGCAGGACACCGGCCACGCCCGGGAGGTTCCCCGCTCAGCCCAGCGAGCCCGCGATGTCCAGCGCCTCGCCCTCGGTGAGGTCGCCCTCCAGGCGATAGCTCACCCCGGCGTCCTGCCAGATCAGCGTCGCGGCGGACAGGCGCGCGGTGGCCACCCGCACCGTCCCGCGCCGATCGACGTACGCCAGCGCGTGCGGGCCACCGACCCAGATCGCGAAGTCGCCGTGCAACTGGGTGAACGTCACGTCCGCGCCGGCGGCCCGCTTGTGGAACGCGACGTCGAGCGAACCGTCGAACGCGTCCAGGCGCAACGCCCCGCCCCGCCAGAGCAGGCTCGCCACCCGGTGGGCGCCCGCGCCGTCCGGGTCGGCCACCAGCACCCGCTCGGGGGCGCCGAGCCGGGCCGGCACCCGGATCGGGAAGTGGACCTGCCGCTGCGCCTCGACCAGGCCGACCGGACGCTGCCCCGGCAGCGGCGACGGCGTACCGGTGGGTGGCGCCGGGGTGGCCGAGGTGTCCACGACGACGCCGGCGAACCGCAGCAACCCGGACACCGCGTCGGCGACGGCGGCGCGCCCCGGCGGCAGCGCCGCCACGAGCAGCGCGGCGAGCGCGGCGGACAACCAGTACCGCCAGCGCCGGCGCGGTGGCGCGGCGACGCGGGCGTGGACCCGGGCGGCCACGTCCGGCGGCGCGGCCGGTTCCAGCCAGGCGGACAGGGCCCGCAGTTCCCGCTCCAGCTCATCCACGGTGCGCCACCTCGCGGTCGAGCAGGCCACGCAGCTTCGCCAGGGCGCGGTGGGTGCGCGACTTCACCGTGCCCCGGGGCAGCCCCAGCACGGTCACGGTCTCCTCCTCGGTGAGGTCGAGCAGGTACCGGCAGGTGATCACCTCGCGGTCCCGGGCGGGCAGCCGGCGCAGCGCCGCCACCAGCGCCGTCCGGCGTTCGGCGGCGAGGACCGCGCCGAGCCCGTCCGCCTCGGTGGCCCCGGTCGCCGGTTCCGCCGCCGCGGCCCGCAGCACCAGCCCGTCCCGCCGCCCGCGCGAGCGGTGCAGGTTGCGGCTCTCGTTGGCCACGATCGCGAGCAGCCAGGACCGGAACGACGCGTCACCCCGGTAGCGGGACAACTTCCGGTACGCCTTCACGAACGCCTCCTGGATGACGTCCTCCGCGTCCGGACCGGCGCCCAGCAGCACCGCCGTCCGGTACGCGGACGCGGTGTGCCGGGCGACCAGGAGGTCGTACGCCTCCCGGTCACCGGCGCGTACGCGGGTGACGATCTCCTCGTCGTCCAGGGCAACCTCCGCCTCGGTCCACTTCCCTGACATGACACCGCCCGGGCGGCAGAGGTTCCACCGGAGTTTGACCGGTCGCCGCAGCGGAAAGAGTGCCGGGATGAGCTGGGCCAGGAGAGCCGTACCCACCGCCGTCGCCGCCGTCGCCGCCATGGCCGCGCGGGACCTGCTGCAACGCGACCACGCGCTGCGGCGCAACTTCCCCGTCCTGGGCCGCGCCCGCTACCTGATCGAGTCGATCGGGCCCGAGCTGCGCCAGTACATCGTGGCCGGCAACGACGAGGAACGGCCCTTCACCCGTGACCAGCGACGCTGGGTGTACGCGTCGGCGAAGCAGGAGAACAACTACTTCGGGTTCGGCACCGACAACGACATCGAGCACACCCGCGGCTACCCGATCATCAAGCACCGTACGTTCGGCCGGGCCGTGCCCCCGTCGACCCCGGCCGCCGGGCACGACGTGGCGCTGCCGTGCGCCAAGGTGCTGGGCGCGGCCCGTGGGCGGGCGCGGGCGTTCCGGCCGGAGTCGGTGGTCAACATCTCCGGGATGAGCTTCGGCTCGCTCTCCGGCAACGCGGTCGAGGCGCTGAACCGGGGCGCCGCGCTCGCCGGCTGCCTGCACAACACCGGCGAGGGCGGGCTGTCGCCATACCATCGCAACGGCGGTGAGCTGGTCTTCCAGCTCGGCACCGCCTACTTCGGCTGTCGGGACGAGCGCGGCCGGTTCAGCCTGGACCGGCTCAAGGACCTGGTGGCCGGCGCGCCGGTGCGGGCGTTGGAGATCAAGCTCAGTCAGGGCGCCAAGCCGAGCCTCGGCGGCCTGCTGCCGGCCGCGAAGGTCTCCGCCGAGATCGCCGCCACCCGGGGCATCCCGGCGGGGCAGGACTGCGTCAGCCCGTCGCGGCACGCCGAGTTCTCCGACTGCGACAGCCTGCTGGACTGGGTGGAGCTGCTCGCCGCCGAGACCGGCCTGCCGGTCGGCATCAAGTCCGCCGTGGGTGACCTGGGCTTCTGGGCGGAGCTGACCACGCTGATGCGCGACACCGGCCGGGGCGTGGACTTCGTCACCGTCGACGGCGGCGAGGGCGGCACCGGCGCCGCCCCGCTGATCTTCAGCGACTCGGTGTCGCTGCCGTTCCAGCAGGGCTTCTCCCGGGTCTACCGGACGTTCGCCGAACGCGGCCTGCACGAGCAGGTGGTGTTCGTCGGCGCCGGCAAGCTCGGCCTGCCGGACAACGCGGTGGTCGCGTTCGCGCTCGGCGCCGACATGGTGAACGTGGGCCGGGAGGCGATGCTGGCGATCGGCTGCATCCAGGCGCAGAAGTGCCACACGGACACCTGCCCGACCGGCGTCGCCACCCAGAACGCGTGGCTGGCCCGCGGCCTGGAACCGGCCCGCAAGTCGGTGCGCGCGGCCAACTACCTCCGCACGCTCCGCCGCGACCTGGTCAAGGTCGCCGAGGCGTGCGGCGTCGAGCATCCCGGCCTGATCGGCACCGACTCCGTCGAGATCGTCGACGGCCGGACCAGCGCCACCCCGCTGGACCAGGTGTACGGCTACCGGCCGGAGTGGGGGCTGCCGTCCGCCGCCGACCGGGCGGAGATCGTCCGACTGATGACGCCGGAGGCCCCGCGCGGCGGCAGCGCGCCCCCCTCGGCCACCGCCGTCGGCTGAGGTGTGAGGCGGGGCCCCCGATTGACGCATTCCGCATCGGCGGGGCCCCTTCTCAACATCCGGTCCTTGCGGGCGCTAAACCGCTTCGGGCCGGTCGGGGGTAGGGCGTAGCGTGCGCCGCATGGCTGTGGACACCAGGCCGGCGGCGCGCGCCGGCCGCCTTCGCCTGCTCCCCCTTGCGCTGATGTTCCTCAGCGTCGGCCTGTCCGTCGCCGTGGTGCTGCCGTTCCTGTCGCTGTTCCTGGACAGCGCGGTCGGCGCGGGGCCGGTGCGGGTGACCGTGTTCCTGGTCGTCGCGCCGCTGTCCGGCGTCGCGGTCTCCACGCTGGTCGGCCGCCTGTCGGACCGGTGGCCGATCCGTCGCCGGCTGCTCGTCGGCGCGGCGCTGGCCGGGATGGTGGGGGCGGGCCTGACCGCCTTCGTCCGCGACTACTGGGTCCTGCTGGCGCTGACCGTGACCGCCGTCGCGCTGGCCAACTCGCTGTTCCCGCAGTCGTTCGCCTACGCGCGCCAACTCCTCGACCGGGACAGTCCGGGCCGGGCCGCCCTGGGGATCAGCGTCATGCGTACCGTGTTCTCGCTGGCCTGGGTGGCCGGCCCGGCGCTGGCCGCCGTGCTGCTCTCGGTCGGCGGCTTCCGGCTGGTCTACGGCGTGGCGGCCGGCATGTACGCGACGGCGGCGCTGGTGGCCGCCCTCCGACTGGAGGAGTTGCCGCTCGCGGCTCGGCCGGCCGTCGACGCCCCGGGCGCCGAGCTGCCCGGGGCCCCGCGGTGGCGGCTGGTGTTCACCGTGGCCGCGTTCGTCCTGGTGCAGTGCCCGATGACGCTCGGCGTGCAGGCGTTGCCACTGTTCATCGGCCGGGACCTGGGTGGCGAGCCGGCCGACGCGGGGCTCGTGCTGGGGTTGTGCGCGGCGTTGGAGATCCCCCTGATGCTCGGGTTGGGGGCGTTGACCGCGCGGGTCCCACTGCGCCCGCTGATCCTGTTCGGCGCCGGATGCGGCGTCGTCTACTACGCGGTCGCCGCCGCGGCGCCGTCCGTCGCGGTGCTGTTGCTGGCGCAGCCGGTCAACGCCACGTTCATCGCGGCGGTGTCGGGCGTCGCCATCACCTACGTGCAGGACCTGCTGCCCGGCCAACCCGGGCGGGCGACCACGCTGTTCACCAACTCGTTCCCGATCGGCGCCATGCTCGCCGGTCCGCTGCTCGGGATCGCCGCGCAGGCGGGTTTCCGCTGGGCGTACGTCATGAGCACCGCGCTGTGCGGCGCCGGCCTGCTGGTCCTGCTGCTGACCCGGCCCCACCCGCCGGTGCGGGCGTGACGGTGTGACGCGGTCCGTCGCCGCGCGGCTCAGCGGCGGCGGACCAGGACCACGTGGTCGACCAGTTCACCGGTGTGGCCGTCGTGGGTGGCGGTGCGGCGGGACTCGCCGAGCCGCTCGGTCTCCCAGCCGTCCGGGTCGAGGTCGATCGCGGCGATGATCTCGGCCGGACTGGCGAACCGCGGGTCGTCGGGGTCGAGGCCGGACCAGGGCGGCGGGGCGCCGTGCTCGACGACGAGCAGCCGGCCGCCGGACGCCACCACCTCGGCCGCCGGGGGCAGCACCTTCTCCCGGGGCAGGGCCAGCGGGGACTGGAAGAACTGCGCCGACACCAGGTCGAAGGAGCCGGTCGGGAAGCCGTCGGCCAGCAGGTCGCGGCGCACGGCGGTGATCCGGTCCGCCACGCCGGCCCGCTCCGCCTCGACCGCGAGCCGCTCCAACGCGACGGCGGAGATGTCCACGGCGGTGACCTGCCAGCCCTGCCGGGCCAGCCAGATGGCGTCACCGCCCTCGCCGCAGCCCAGGTCGAGCGCGGTGCCGGGCGGCAGCGCGCCGGCCACCTCGGCGAGCACCGGGTTCACCCGGCCGCTCCAGATCCGGTCGGACTGCCCGTAGCGCCCGTCCCAGAACTCGGCCGGGTCGGTGTCCGCCGGCGGGTCCTGGCGGTGCGGGTGGTGGTGTCCGGTCATGCCTGCCTCCTTCGCCACCGGGCACGTCGGCGGCCCGGTCCCGCCATCGTGCGCCCGGGCCGCCGGTTCGGCAAGGATCCTTGCCGGACCGGCAAATTGCTGACGGGTAACGCGATCGGGGTCACCCCTGCGGGACCCCGGGTCGACCCCACCGCCCGGATGACGGAACCCGGCAAGATATCGAGCAACCGACACGCGCCCACCCGCGTCGGCCCGGAACGCGGCAGGATTAGCCCACGGCTCCCCGGGGCAGACATTCGTCATCGACCACGGATCCGAGGGAGCGACGGCATGGCCAAGGGCGACATCGACACCTACCAGCAGGACGGGCAGTGGAAGAACCGCCCCGAGGGCAACGACCGGGCGACCAGCCGCCACGACACCAAGGCGGAGGCGGAGGCGGCCGGCCGGGACATGGCGGCCGAGCGCGGCACCGAGCACGTGATCAAGAAGCAGGACGGCACGATCGGCGAGAAGAACACGTACCCGCGCAGCCGCGACCCCCGCGAGATCCCGGGCTGAGCCACAGCCCCACGAACGCCGGACGGCGCCGGACCCGCGAGGGCCCGGCGCCGTCCGCATTTCCGCTAAAAACTTTTGTTGGGTTCCTACAACGGCTCCCGGTCAGGGTTCGGTGATTACGATATGGCGCCACTCGCTGGCAGACGGAAGGGTGAGGCAGGCCGGGGGCACCGCCGCCGCCCGGCGCTACACCGTGGGTCAACCGAAGGGGACGGTCACGTGTTCACCCGTGTCGCCATCGTCAACCGTGGTGAGGCCGCCATGCGGCTCATCCACGCGGTCCGGGAACTGGCCGCGGAGACCGGCAGCCGGATCGAGACCGTCGCGCTCCACACCGACGTCGACCGCACCGCCACGTTCGTCCGCGAGGCGGACGTCGCCTACGACCTCGGGCCCGCCTCCGCCCGCCCGTACCTCGACCTGAAGGTGCTGGAACGCGCGCTGGTGGAGACCGGCGCGGACGCCGCGTGGGTCGGCTGGGGCTTCGTGGCCGAGGACCCGGCCTTCGCCGAGCTGTGCGAGAAGGTCGGCGTCACGTTCGTCGGGCCGAGCCCGGACGCCATGCGCAAGCTCGGCGACAAGATCGGCGCGAAGCTGATCGCCGAGGAGGTCGGTGTGCCGGTCGCACCGTGGAGCCGCGGCGCCGTGGAGAGCCTGGAGGCGGCGGTGGCCGCCGCGAAGCAGATCGGCTACCCGCTGATGCTGAAGGCCACCGCGGGCGGCGGCGGGCGCGGCATCCGGGTGGTCCGCAGCGACGCCGACCTGGTCGACGCCTACGAGCGCACCAGCCAGGAGGCCGCCCGGGCGTTCGGCAGCGGCGTGGTGTTCCTGGAGCGCCTGGTCACCGGCGCCCGGCACGTCGAGGTGCAGGTGATCGCGGACGGGCAGGGCACCGCGTGGGCGCTCGGCGTCCGGGACTGCTCGGTGCAGCGGCGCAACCAGAAGGTGATCGAGGAGTCCGCGTCGCCGGTGCTGAGCCCGGAGCAGACCGCCGAGCTGAAGGCGTCCGCGGAACGGCTGGCCGTGGCGGTCGGCTACCGGGGAGCGGCGACGGTGGAGTTCCTCTACCACCCCGGCGACCGGCTGTTCGCTTTCCTGGAGGTCAACACCCGGCTCCAGGTCGAGCACCCCATCACCGAGTCGACCACCGGCTTCGACCTGGTCAAGGCGCAGTTGCACGTCGCCGGCGGCGGCCGGCTGGAGGGCACGCCGCCGGTCGAACGCGGGCACGCGATCGAGGCACGGCTCAACGCCGAGGACCCGGACCGGGACTTCGCCCCCTCCCCCGGCCGGATCACCCGGCTGGACCTGCCCGCCGGGCCGGGCATCCGGGTGGACACCGGGGTCAGCGAGGGCGACACCATCCCGGCCGACTTCGACTCCATGATCGCCAAGATCATCGCGTACGGGCGGGACCGGGACGAGGCGCTCGGCCGGCTGCGCCGGGCGATGGCGAACACCATCGTGGTGATCGAGGGCGGCGCCACCAACAAGAGCTTCGTGCTCGACCTGCTCGACCAACCCGAGGTGATCGACGCCAGCGCGGACACCGGCTGGATCGACCGGGTCCGGGGCGAGGGCCGGCTCGTCGCGCACCGGCACTCCGCGGTGGCGCTGGCCGCCGCCGCGATCGAGGCGTACGAGGAGGACGAGACCGCCGAACGGCAACGGCTGCTGTCCACCGCCGCCGGCGGCCGCCCGCAGGTGCAGCACCGCAGCGGCCGGCCGCTGGACCTGAAGCTGCGCGGGGTGAGCTACCGGATGCGGGTGGCCCGGGTCGGCGCGCACCGGTTCCGGGTCGGTGTCGAGGTCGGCGGCGACGCCCGCACCGCGGACGTCGAGCTGGACCGCTTCGACCGGCACACGGGGCAGATCGTCGTCAACGGGGTCCGCTACCGGCTGCTCACCGGCGTCCACGGGCCGGTCCACCTGGTCGAGGTGGACGGCGTCACGCATCGGATCAGCCGGGACGAGGGCGGCGTGGTCCGCTCCCCGATGCCGGCGCTCGTCGTCGCCACCCCGCTGGAGATCGGCGCGGAGGTCGAGGCCGGCGCGCCGGTGCTGGTGCTGGAGGCGATGAAGATGGAGACGGTGCTGCGCGCGCCGTTCCGGGCCCGCCTCAAGGAGTCCGCCGTCGCGGTCGGCACCCAGGTGGAGGCCGGCGCGCCGCTGCTGCGCCTGGAGCCGCTCGCCGACACCGACGACGAGACCGCCGCCGCACCGGACGAGCCGGCCGTGGAGCTGGACCTGCCGGCCGCGCCCGCCGACGCGCCGGCGCGCAGCCGGGCCGAGCGTGGCCGGGAGGATCTGCGCGGCCTGCTGCTCGGCTTCGACGTCGACCCGCACGACGAGCGCCGGGTGCTCGACGACTACCTCGACGCGCGGCGGGCCGCCACCGACGCCGGGCACCGGCCGCTGGCCGAGGAGTTGGAGTTGGTCGACGTCTTCGCCGACCTGGCCGAGCTGAGCCGCAACCGGCCCTCCGGCGAGGACGCCCCGGGCGGTCACCTGCACAGCGCCCGCGAGCACTTCCACACCTACCTGCAGAGCCTCGACGTGGAGCGGGCCGGGTCGCCGGAGCCGTTCCGGGCCCGCCTGGCCAAGGCGCTCGGCCACTACGGCGTCACCGAGCTGGACCGCTCCCCGGCGCTCGAGGCCGCGGTGTTCCGGATCTTCCTGGCTCAGCAGCGGGCCACCGCCGACGCCACCGCGATCGCCGCGCTGCTGCGCTCGTGGCTGCGGGAGCCGCCGCCGGACGAGGCGCTGCGCGAGCCGGCGGGCCTGGCCCTGGAACGGCTGATCGCGGCCACCCAGGTCCGTTTCCCGGTCGTCGCCGACCTGGCCCGGGGCGTGGTCTTCGCCTGGTTCGCCCAGCCGCTGCTGCGCCGCAACCGGGCCCGGGTGTACGCGCGGGTCCGCGCCCACCTGCGGCACCTCGACGCCCACCCGGACGCGCCGGACCGCGCCGAGCGGGTGGCCGACATGGTGCGCAGCACCGAGCCGCTGGTCCGGCTGCTCGGTCAGCGACTGGTCCGCGACAACCTCGACAACGCCACCATGCTGGAGGTGCTGACCCGCCGCTACTACGGCAACAAGGCACTCACCGGCGTGCGCACCCGCACGGCCGGAGGCTGCGTGTTCGTGGTGGCCGGCCGCGCCTCGTCGAGCGTCGTCTCCGCCGCGGTCCGGTTCGACGCGCTCGGCGACGCGCTGCGCGGGCTGGCCGAGGTGTCCCAGGGCGAGGAGGCGGTCGACGCCGACATCTACCTGGCCTGGGAGAGCCAGCCGGAGGACCAGGACGCCACCGCCGCCGCGCTGCTCGACGTGATCAACGCGCACCCGCTGCCCGAGCGGGTCCGCCGGCTCACCACCACCGTTGCCGGGCGCAGCGGCGCGGTGATGCACCACCACTTCACGTTCCGCCCGGACAGCACCGCGATGGCCGAGGCACGGCTGATCCGCGGCCTGCACCCGTACATCGCGCAGCGGATGCAGTTGGAGCGGTTGCACGGGTTCGACCTGACCCGGCTGCCCTCGCTGGACGAGGAGGTCTACCTCTTCCAGGCGGCGGCCCGGGAGAACCCGTCCGACCAGCGGCTGGTGGCGTTCGCGCAGGTACGCGACCTGACCGAGCTGCGGGAGCAGGACGGTCGGCTGGTCGCGCTGCCGACCACCGAGGACACGGTGGCCGCCTGCATCGACTCGATCCGCCGGGCGCAGTCCCGGCGGCCGTCGAAGGTCCGGTTCCCGACCAACCGGATCGTCATCTACGTCTGGCCGCCGAGCGAGCTGACCCGCGAGGAGATGGAGCTGATCGCCGCCCGGGTGGCCCCGACGACGGTCGGCGCCGATCTGGAGGAGATCCTGTTCATCGGGCGGCAGCGCGACCGTCGCACCGGCGAGCTGGTCAAGGTCGGCGTGCGGATCACCTTCGACGTCACCGGGCACGGGCGGCTCACCGTCGGCGAGCCGCCGACCGAGGCGGTCCAGCCGCTGGACGACTACCGCCTCAAGGTGCTGCGCGCGGCCAGCCGCAACACGGTCTACCCGTACGAGCTGACCGGCCTGCTCGGCGACTTCACCGAGCACGACCTGGACGCCGCGCACGAGCTGGTGCCGGTGGACCGGCCCAAGGGCCGCAACTCCGCGGCGATCGTGGCCGGCGTGGTGACCACACCGACGCCTCGGCACCCGCAGGGCGTCACCCGGGTGGTGCTTCTCGGCGACCCGACCAAGTCGCTCGGCGCACTCTCCGAGCCGGAGTGCCGGCGGGTGATCGCCGCGCTCGACCTGGCCGAGCGGCTGGGCGTGCCGCTGGAGTGGTACGCGCTCTCCGCCGGCGCCCGCATCTCGATGACCTCGGGCACCGAGAACATGGACTGGGTCGCCGCCGCGCTCAAGCGGATCGTCGAGTTCACCCAGGCCGGCGGTGAGATCAACATCGTGGTGGCGGGCATCACCGTGGGCGCCCAGCCCTACTGGAACGCCGAGGCCACGATGCTCATGCACACCAAGGGTGTGCTGGTCATGACGCCGGACTCGGCCATGGTGCTCACCGGCAAGCAGTCACTGGACTTCTCCGGCGGCGTGTCCGCCGAGGACAACTTCGGCATCGGCGGCTACGACCGGGTGATGGGCCCGAACGGGCAGGCGCAGTACTGGGCGCCGGATCTGCCGGCCGCGCGCGACGTGCTGATGGCGCACTACGACCACACGTACGTGGCGCCGGGCGAGGACGCGCCGCGGCGGGCGGCCACCACCGACCCGGTGGACCGGGACGTGACCACGTTCCCGCACACGGTGGCCGGCAGCGACTTCACCACGGTCGGGGAGATCTTCTCGGCCACCGCGAACCCGGACCGGAAGAAGCCGTTCGACATCCGTACCGTGATGCGGGCCCTCGCCGACCAGGACCATCCGGTGCTGGAGCGGTGGGCCGGCATGGCCGACGCGGAGACCGCGGTGGTGCAGGACGTGCACCTCGGCGGCATCCCGGTGTGCCTGCTCGGCATCGAGTCCCGGTCGGTGCCCCGGCACGGCTTCCCGCCCACCGACGGCCCGGACACCTACACCGCCGGCACGCTGTTCCCCCGCTCCTCGAAGAAGGCGGCGCGGGCGATCAACGCGGCCAGCGGCAACCGGCCGCTCGTGGTGCTGGCCAACCTGTCCGGCTTCGACGGCTCGCCGGAGTCGATGCGCAAGCTGCAACTGGAGTACGGCGCCGAGATCGGCCGGGCGATCGTCAACTTCCGCGGCCCGATCGTGTTCTGCGTGATCTCGCGCTACCACGGCGGCGCGTTCGTGGTGTTCTCCAAGGCGCTCAACCCGGCCATGACCGTGCTGGCGATCGAGGGCTCGTACGCCTCGGTGCTCGGCGGCGCGCCGGCCGCCGCCGTGGTCTTCGCCGGCGAGGTCGCCGCGCGCACCGCGACCGATCCCCGGGTACGCGAGCTGGAGGGCCGGATCTCGGCCGCCGCGGTCACCGACCGCGCCACGCTGACCGCGGAACTGGACGAGCTGCGCTCGTCGGTGCGCGCGGAGAAGCTGGGCGAGGTGGCCACCGAGTTCGACCGGGTGCACAGCATCCAGCGCGCGGTCGAGGTCGGCTCGGTGGACGCGGTGATCCGCGCCGCCGAGCTGCGTCCCCGCGTCATCGAGGCGATCGGGACGCATCCGAACTGACCGCCGCGAGGCGGGGCGGCGGACGGGCCTGCGGGCTCGTCCGCCGTTTGCGTGTGCCGGTGCTTGACCGGGTCCGGGGTCCGTGGTCTGCTCACCTCGTCACATTAATGGAAACGGTTGTCGTTTCCGAAAAATGGAGGAGACCATGTCGCTCACCGTTCCGCCTGACCTGCTGCACGCCGCCGAGGCCGGAGAGGTCGACGAGGCGGCGTTCGTCGCCTGCGTCCGCGACTCCCTGCCGTACGCCTGGGACACCGTCAGCCGGGTAGCCGCCGACCTGGCCGGCTCCGACGCCGACTTCGCCGACAACGTCGTCCCGCCACCCGGCGACGCCGAGCGCGGTCAACTGCTGCGCGCGCTGGCCAGCGACGCGATCCGCGCCGGCCTGGAACGCCACTTCGGGGTGCGGCTGGCGTTCCAGAACTGTCACCGGGTGGCCGCGTTCCGGCCGTCCACCGCCGGTTCCGCGGCGTACCGCCGGTTCACCTCCAGCCGCGGGCAGTTGCTCAACCAGTCCCCCGCGCTGCGCAACTGCTGAGTTCGGCCGCGGCGGGCCGGCGTGTCCGGCCGGCTCGCCGCGGACCGGCGTGACCGATCGCACCGTTCGGAACCAACTGCCCCTCGGCCCCGACCAACGGTACGAACACCGACCGTCGAGGGGACACCGTCATGCCCAGCACCACCACCGGCCGACTCCGGCGCCCAGCGGCCCTGATCGGCGCCGCCCTGCTGGCCGCGTCCGTCGCCGCCTGCGGATCCGCCGACGGATCGAGCACCACGACGCCGTCGGCGTCGGCGACCGCCTCCGCGAGCGCGGCGGCCGGCGTGCTCGGCATCGACGACCCGTGGGTGAAGGCCGCCGACAAGGGCATGACCGCGGCGTTCGGCACCCTGGTCAACGACGGCGACGCCGACGTGACGATCACCAGGGCCGCCACCGAGGTCTCCCCGATGGAGCTGCACGAGATGACCATGAAGGACGGGAAGATGGTCATGCAGCCCAAGGAGGGCGGCATCGTGGTCAAGGCGCACTCCCGCGCCACGCTGGAGCCCGGCGGCGACCACCTGATGCTGATGAACATCGCCAAGCCGGTGCGGGCCGGCGACGAGTTGAGCTTCACGCTCACCTTCGCCGACGGCCGCACCCAGACGTTCACCGCGGTCGCCAAGCCGTTCACCGGCGCCCAGGAGTCCTACGCCCCGGGCCACGGCGAATCCCCGATGCCGGAGATGAGCATGAGCCCGGCCTCATGACCGACCGTCCCGCCACGGGCCGTCAGGTGAGCCGGCGTGGCCTGCTCACCGGCGGCGCCGTCGCCGTCGGGGGCACGCTCGCCGGCGGCGCCGCGATCGCCGCGGCCCGCCCCGACGACCCGGCGGTACGCCCCGAGCCGGTCCCGGTCGCGCGGGTCGGCGACGCGGTCGAGCCGTTCCACGGCGCCCGGCAGTCCGGCGTGACCACCGAGCCACAGGCGCACGCCGCGTTCGTCGCGTTCACCCTGAAACCCGGCGTCGACCGGGCCGCGCTCGGGCGGATGCTGCGGCTGCTCTCCGACGACGCCGCCCGGCTCACCCAGGGCCGGCCGGCGCTCGCCGACACCGAACCGGAACTCGGCCTGCTGCCCGCCCGGCTCACCGTCACGTTCGGCTTCGGCCCCGGCCTCTACGCCGCCGCCGGGCGCGCCGACCGCCGGCCCGCGTCGGTGGCCGACCTGCCCGCGTTCCGCGTCGACCGGCTGCAACCCCGCTGGACCGGCGGGGACCTGCTGCTGCAGATCTGCGCCGACGACCCGCTCACCGTCGCCCACGCCCAACGCGTCCTGGTCAAGGACAGCCGGCCCTTCGCCGCCGTGCGCTGGGTGCAGCAGGGCTTCCGGCGGGCCGCCGGCGCCGAGCCGGGGCGCACCCAGCGCAACCTGTTCGGGCAGCTCGACGGCACCGCCAACCCGAGACCCGGTGCCCCCGCCGACACCGCCGTCTGGGTGACCGACGGACCGGTCTGGCTACGCGACTCCACCACCCTCGTGGTGCGGCGGATCAGCATGAACCTGGAGACCTGGGACCTGCTCGGCCGCGCCGACCGGGAGGTCGCCGTCGGGCGGCGCCTCGACACCGGCGCGCCGCTGACCGGCACCGCCGAACACGACGAACCCGACTTCGCCGCGCTCGGGCCGGACGGGCTCACCGTCATCCCGGACTTCTCCCACCTCACCCGCGCCCACGTCACCGACGACCGGCAGAAGATCCTGCGCCGGCCCTACAACTACGACGGGGTGCCCACCGCCGAGGGGCACGCGGACAGCGGTCTGGTCTTCGCCGCCTACCAGGCCGACGTCGCCCGGCAGTTCCTGCCCATCCAGCGGCGGCTCGCCGAACGGGACCTGCTCAACGAGTGGACCACCCCGATCGGCTCCGCCGTCTTCGCCGTACCGCCCGGCTGCCCGGACGGCGGCTGGATCGGCCAGCAGGTGCTCACATGACCACGACCAGGAAGGCCGTTCGCAGGATGCGTACCCGTGCCGTTCCCGCGCTCGCCGCGGCGCTCACCGCGTTGCTGCTGGCCCCGGCCGCGCCCGCCGCGGCGCACAACGCGTTGCAGTCGGCCGCCCCGGCGCAGGACGCCCGGCTCACCGCCGCGCCTACCTCGGTGACGCTGCGCTTCCTGCAACGGCTCAACCCGGAGTTCACCACCATCGTGCTCAGCGACGCCGAGCGGCGGAAGGTGCCGACCGGCGTACCGGCCGTCGACGGCACGGCAGGCACCGTGACCGTGGACCAGCCGCTGGCAAACGGCACCTACACGGTCGCCTACCGGGTGGTCTCCGCCGACGGGCACCCGGTGCAGGGGTCGTACCGCTTCACCGTGGCCGACCCGGCCGCACCCGCGGCGGCCGGGGTGGCCGGCACGTCGACGCCGGCCACCCCGGTCTCCGCCGCCGGCGCCCACGACGGACCGCCGCTCGCCCTGGTCGCCGGCGGCGTGGTCGTCGCCCTGGCCGCGGCGGGCGCGGCCGTGTTGCTGCTCCGGCGCCGCCGCACCTCCTGACCCACGCGGCCGGGGTCATCCCGGCGCGCCGATCCGAAACCAGGTTCCGCACCGTGCACCAGCCCGCCTCACCGGCACCGCAATCCCCGGCCCACCGGCAGCCCGCTCCGGCCGAACCGTCCACCACGGAACGGCCTGACGCGGCCGGACCGGTCGCGGCCGGATCGACGGCGAGCGTGCCGGGGGCCGGCGGGTCGCCAACCGGACCGTTCACCGCCCGGCCGCCGGCGGCCGGGCCGGGCGTCGGCGGTGCGACGGGCCCGGCCGGTTGGCTGGTCGGGGTGGCGACGGTCGGCGCGGCGGTGGCCGTACTCCTGCTCGCGCTGCGGGCCGGCGGCGCGCTCGCCGCCACGATTCCCGGCCTGCCCGATCCCGGCCCGGTCACCGCCTGGGCGCTGCCGGTGGTGCGGCTGCTCGCGGACGGGCTGGCCACACTCACGGTCGGGTTCGCGGTGACCGCCGCGTTCCTGCTCCCCGGCGACGGCGCGAGCGTCTCCGCGCACGGCTGGCTGTTGCTGCGCCGCGCCGGCCTGGCGGCGGCCGGCTGGGCCGTGGCGGCCCTGACGCTGCTGGTGCTGACCGTCTCCGACCTGCTCGGCGTGCCGCTCGGCCGGCTCGGCGCGGCGAGCGTGGTCAGTTTCGGTGTCGACATCTCGCAGGGGCGGTCGCTGCTGACGCAGGCCGGACTGGCGGCGGTGGTGGCGGTGGCGGCCCGGGTCGGCCTGTCCCGCGGCACGGCCGCGGTCGCGGCGGGGCTGGCGCTCCTCGGCCTGCTGCCGCCGGCGTTGACCGGCCACGCCGCCGGGGCCGGCAACCACCAGATCGCGGTGTCCAGCCTGGCCCTGCACGTGCTCGCCGCCGCGCTGTGGGCCGGTGGCCTGGCCGCGCTGCTGACCGTCCGGCGCAGCCGGCACCTGCCCGGGGCGGCCGCACGCTACAGTCGGCTCGCGCTCGCCTGCCTCGTGGCCGTCACGGTGAGCGGACTGGCCAACGCGGCGGTCCGCCTCGGCGACGTCGACCAGCTCTGGCGGTCCCGCTACGGGTGGCTGGTGCTCGGCAAGCTGGCCGCGCTGGTGGTGCTCGGCCTGCTCGGCGCGGCGCACCGGGCGCGTACGCTGCCGGGTCTGGCGGACGGGCGACGCCGCGCGTTCGCCCGGCTCGCCGCCGGGGAGATGGTGGTCTTCGGCGCCACGGTCGGCCTGGCCGTGGCGCTGTCGCGCAGCCCGACGCCGGTCACCGCGCCGGCCGACGCCGACCCGGTGACCGAGGTGCTCGGCTTTCCGATGCCGGCCGCACCCACCGCCGCGCACCTGCTCGGCCAGCCACTGCCCGACCTGTTCTTCCTCACCGTGACCGCTGTCGGCATCGGCGGCTACCTGGCCGGGGTGCGCCGGCTCCGCCGGAGCGGGCACCGCTGGCCGCCGGCCCGGACCGCGAGCTGGATCGGTGGCCTGCTGGTGCTGGCCGCCGCCACCGGCCTCGGCTTCGCCCGCTACGCCTACGTGCTGTTCAGCGCGCACATGGCCCAGCACATGGTGCTGTCCATGGTGGTGCCGATCCTGCTGGTCGGCGGCGCCCCGGTCACGCTCGCGCTGCGGGCGCTGCGCCGCCCCACCGAGCCGGGGGTGCGCGGCACCCGGGAGTGGCTGCTGCGCGCCCTGCACAGCCGCCCCGCCCGGCTGCTCACCCATCCGCTGGTGGCGCTCGGCATCTACACCGCCGGCCTGTTCGGCCTCTACTTCAGTGATCTGCTCGGCACGCTGATGCGCTCCCATCTCGGGCACCTGGCCATGCTGGGGCACTTCGTGGCCTCCGGCTACCTGCTGTTCTGGGTGCTCATCGGCATCGACCCGGGCCGGCCCCGGCTCCCCCACCCGATCCTGGTGCTCATCCACCTGGCCTCGATGATGGCGCACGGCTTCTTCGGGCTCGCGCTCATGCAGACCACCACGGTCATCGCCCCCGACTGGTATCTCGGCGTCCACCCCGACTGGGCGTCGTCCCTGCTCGACGACCAGAAGCTGGGCGCCGGCATCGCCTGGGCGTTCGGCGAGATCCCCGCCGCCGTCGTGATGGTCCTGCTGGTCCGGCAGTGGATCCGGGCCGACCAGCGGGAGCAGCGCCGCCTCGACCGGGCCGCGGACCGGGCCGAGGCCACCGGCGAGGACGACGACCTGGCCCGCTACAACGCGTTCCTGGCCGCTGCCGCGCGCGACCGGAACTGATCGGCATCTCGGCGGGAACTTCCGCGCGGTCCGGCCCGACCATTCACCCGGGAGGCGGCAACCGCGCACCACGGCACGGCTCGACGGGCAGCGGGCCGGCCACACCCCAATTCCTCGTTCCCGATCGGAGTTGCCCAGATGTCCGTGACCGAACTGCCCGGCGATCGCGCGCCGGACTCCCCCGCCACCCCGACGGAGCCGACCCGGCCGGCACGCCGGCCCGCGCCGCTGACCGCGCTACTGACCCGCCTGCACTTCTACGCCGGTATCCTCGTCGCACCGTTCCTGCTGGTCGCCGCGCTCACCGGGCTGGCCTACACGGCCACCCCGCAGCTCGACGAGGCGCTCTACGGCGACACGCTCACCGTCTCCTCCGTCGGGGAGCGGGCCCGGCCACTCGCCGAGCAGATCGCCGCCGCCCGCGCCGCGCACCCCGACGGCACGCTCACCGGCGTGCAGCCCGGCGACGGCGACCGGACCACCCGGGTAGTGTTCGCCCGGGACGACCTCGGCGACCGGCAGCACACCGTCTACGTCGACCCGTACACCGCACGGGTCACCGGGCGGTTGACCACCTGGTTCGGTTCGACGCCGACCACCACCTGGCTGGACGACCTGCACCGCAACCTGCACCTGGGTGCGGTGGGCCGGCACTACTCGGAGATCGCGGCGAGCTGGCTGTGGGTGCTGGTGCTGGGCGGCGTGGTGCTGTGGTGGCGCCGGCGCGCCGCCGGCCGGGCCCACGTCCGGCACCTGCTCGTGCCCGACCTGTCCGCCGGCCGGGGCGTGCGGCGGACCCGGGGCTGGCACGCGACCACCGGTGTCTGGCTCGCCGTCGGCCTGCTCTTCCTCTCCGTCACCGGCCTGACCTGGTCCCGCTACGCCGGGGCGAACTTCGGCGCCGGTCTGGACGCGCTGCGCGCCGGCACCCCGGAGATCTCCACCGCCCTCGCCGGCGCGCCGCCCGCTGCCGCCGGTGGCCACCAGCACGGCGGCACGGCCGTCGCGCCGGCGGCGGACCCGGTGACCTACGACCGGGTGCTGGAGAGCGCACGCGCCGCCGGCCTGTCCGGACCGGTCGCGATCACCCCGGCGGCCGCGGACGGCACCGCGTGGACGGTCGCGCAGGCCGACGACCGCTGGCCGGTCCGGTACGACCGGGTCGCCGTCGACCCGGTCGCCGGCACGGTGACCGCGCGCAGCGACTTCGCCGACTGGCCGGTGCTGGCGAAGCTCAGCAAGCTCGGCATCCAGGCCCACATGAGCCGGCTCTTCGGGCCGGTCAACCAGGTCCTGCTCGCGGCGCTCGCGCTCGGCCTGCTCTGCGTCGTCGTCTGGGGATACCGGATGTGGTGGCAGCGCCGCCCCACCCGCGCCGACCGCCGGGCCCCGCTGGGCGCGCCGCCGGCCCGTGGGGCGGTACGTGGGATACGACGGTGGACACTGCTGATCGGGGTACCGGTGCTGGTGGCGCTCGGCTGGGCGCTGCCCTGGTTCGGCGGCACGCTGCTCGCTTTCCTCGTGGTCGACGCCGTGGCGGGACTGCTGCACCGGCGTCGACGCCCGGCCGTCCCGGTCTCGCCGGCCCCGGTCGGCGACTGACCGGTCGGGTGGTGGGGCCGCGTCTCGGGCCCCACCACCGGCCCGGAGCTGGCACTGTGGACGGATGATGGACATCGACGCCCGCCGGCCCCACCCCTTCTACCAGGACGCCGACGGCGTCAACCGGCCACCCGGCCCGCGCAAGCACCCGGACTACGCCCGCCTCGCCGCCGGCTCCGGCCTGGCGCCGATCGTGCGCCGCGTCGGCGGCGAGCCGGTCCCGGCGCTGCTGATCTGCCGCTACGCCGACGTCCGGGAGGTGCTGCGCCGACAGGACGTCTTCTCCCGTGCCGCCGCGGCGCACGCCGACGAGGTCGACGTGGCGGGCACCATGCTCGGTATGGACGGCGACGCGCACGCCCGGGTGCGGGGCACGGTGAAGGACGCGTTCACCCGGCCGGCGGTCGACGAGCTGCGCGACGCCGTGCGGGCCGCGGCGGTGGCGAGGCTGGCGTCGATGGTGGACTCCGGCGCGCCGGCGGACCTGGTCCGGGACTTCGCCGTCCCGTTCGCGCTGGACGTGATCTGTGACCTGCTCGGCCTGCCCGCCGACGATCGGATGCGGTTCCGGCGCTGGGGCGACATGTTCCTCGGGGCCGGCGACCCGAGCCGCGACGACGCCACCCGGGCGGCCGAGGAGATGGGCGGCTACCTGTGGGGCGAGCTGGAGCGGCGACGCGGGCGGCCCGGCGACGACCTGCTCGGCCGGATCGCGACCGCCGCCGCCGACCAGCCGGCGGACGTGCAGATCAAGCTGCCCATCTCGCTCGTCGTGGGCGGTTGGGAGACCACGGCCAGCTCGATCGCCACGTTCGTGCACGTGCTCCAGACCGAGTCGTACGGGCCGGACGGGACGGCCTGGGCCTACCTGGTGGCGCACCCCGACCGGCTGGACGCCGCGGTCGCCGAGCTGGAACGGCTGCACTCCACGTCCAACGGGGACGAGATGCCACGGCGGGCGATGGCGGACGTGACGCTGCCCAGCGGCGCCCGGCTGGCCGAGGGCGACATCGTCGTCCCGTCGCACGACGCGGCCAACCGCGACCCGGACGTGTTCGAGGACCCGGAACGGATGGACTTCGACCGGCCGCCCACCCCGCACCTGTCCTTCGGGCACGGCCCGCACTACTGCATCGGGGCGCACCTGGGCGCGCTGGAGGTCCGCACCGCCCTCGGCCTGCTGCTGCGGGAGCTGCCCGGGCTGCGCCTCGCGGTGCCGCCGGGCGACGTCGCGTGGAAGGCGGGGCACGCCATCCTCGGCCCGGTCGGCCTGCCGGTCACCTGGTAGCTGCGGCGGGCGACAGGTGTCAAGCGGGGGCCCCGCCTATACCGGAGGCGTTAACCGGGGCCCCCTCCTTCGGGTCGCGGTCGAGGTGCGGGCGCGGCGGCGAACGCGAACAACGCGCCGGCGGTCAGGCCCGTCCAGGCCAGGTGGGCGGCGGGAGCGGTGAGGCCGCGGATCAGCAGCGTCCGCTCGACCGCGCCGAGGTTGCCCTGCGACCCGACCAGCGCGGTGAACGCGTAACCCATCGTCTCCAGCGCGGCGAAGCCGGCGCCGGACGCCACCCCGACCACCAGCCCCTCGCCCGGCGTGCGGTGCCGCCGCCACAGCAGCAGGATGCCGACCGGCACGATCAGCTTCGCGGTCTCCTCGATCAGGCCGACGAAGACCATCGGCAGCACCCCCAGCCGGCGCAGCGTGTCGAACTCCAGCCAACCGGCGGCGACCACGCCGATCACCCCGCCGAGGAACGCGGCGACGCCGACGACCGCGCCGGGGAGCCGCCACCGGCCCGACCGGCCCTCGGCGAAGGTCAGGAACGTGGCCGGGGCGACGGCGGCGCCGAGCACGATCAGCGCGGGCACGAAGTTGATGTTCCGGGTGCCGACGAGTGTCTCCAGCACCAGCAGGAACAGCCCGACACCGACCAGCAGGACCACGACCCACGCCCAACGGCGCCCCGGATTCGCCATGCCGCCGAGTATCGTCGCCGCCCCGCTCGGCGCCATTCCTGAACTGAGACGTAGCCGACACGCGGACCCGACATCTGGTGTTGCCCACCCGTCGTCACCGCCATATATGGTGTCTTCCGCAGCTGGTTCGGCCGCGCTCCACGGCGCGGTCGAGGCAAGAGGGAACCCGGTGGAAGTCCGGGACTGCCCCGCAGCGGTGAGTGGGAACGACCGCCGTCATGAAGCACTGGACCGCGAGGTCCGGGAAGCGACGGCCAGTAGGAACGAGCACGACGCCCGCGAGTCCGAAGACCTGCCAGCGCGCCGTGCGCTGCCGCGCGCGGCGGTCGACGGTCGCGCGGGACGACCGACGCCAGCAGCCGGGCCGGCCGTGCGTGCCGCGTCCGTTGGCGTTCTCCCGCCGTCCGAGGCCATCGGAGTGACAGCGAGGAGAGGTCATGACGGTCGTACGGGAGAGCCCCCCGGAGCAGCGCCGGCTGGCGATGCGGGTCCGCAAGCGGGACGGCGACACCGAGCCGGTCGACGTCAACCGGATCGTGCGGGCGGTCGAACGGTGGGTCACCGACCTGGACGAGGTGGACCCGCTGCGGGTGGCCACCAGGACGATCAGCGGGCTCTACGACGGGGCGACCACGTCGGAGCTGGACCGGTTGTCGATCCAGACGGCGGCGGAGCTGATCGGCGAGGAGCCGCAGTACTCGAAGCTGGCCGCCCGCCTGCTGGCCGCGTACGTGGCCGAGGAGGTCCGTGGGCAGCAGGTGACGCGGTTCAGCGAGTCGATCGCGTACGCGCACGGGCTGGGGTTGATCGGTGCCGACACCGCCGCGTTCGTCGCCCGCCACGCCGGCGAGCTGGACGACGCCGTGGACCCGGACGGCGACCTGCGGTTCGAGTACTTCGGACTGCGCACGGTGGCGGACCGCTACCTGCTGCGGCACCCGGAGTCACGGCTGGTGGTGGAGACGCCGCAGTACTGGTTGCTGCGGGTGGCCTGCGGGCTGTCGCACACGCCGGCCGAGGCGATCGGCTTCTACCGGTTGATGTCCCGGCTGGCCTACCTGCCCAGCTCCCCGACGCTGTTCAACTCGGGCACCCGGCACACCCAGATGTCGTCGTGCTTCCTGGTGGACTCCCCGCGCGACGAGTTGGACTCGATCTACGAGCGCTACCACCAGGTGGCGAAGCTGTCGAAGTTCTCCGGCGGCATCGGCATCTCCTGGTCCCGGGTGCGGGGCCGGGGGGCGCTGATCCGGGGCACGAACGGCCGGTCCAACGGCATCGTGCCGTTCCTCAAGACGCTCGACGCCGGGGTGGCCGCGGTCAACCAGGGCGGCCGGCGCAAGGGCGCGGCCTGCGTCTACCTGGAGCCGTGGCACCCGGACGTGGAGGAGTTCCTGGAGCTGCGGGACAACACCGGCGAGGAGTCCCGGCGTACCCACAACCTCAACCTGGCCAACTGGATCCCGGACGAGTTCATGCGCCGGGTCGAGGCCGACGAGGACTGGTCACTGATCGACCCGTCGGATGCGCCGGAGCTGCCCGACCTGTACGGCGAGGCGTTCGACGCCGCGTACCGGGCGGCGGAGAAGAAGGCGGTCCGCGTGGTCAAGGCCCGGGACCTGTACGGGCGGATGATGCGCACGCTCGCGCAGACCGGCAACGGCTGGATGACGTTCAAGGACGCGGCGAACCGGTTGTCCAACCAGACCGGCGAGCCGGGGAACGTCATCCACCTGTCCAACCTGTGCACCGAGATCCTGGAGGTCAACGACGACGCCGAGACGGCGGTGTGCAACCTCGGCTCGGTCAACCTGGGCGCGCACGTCACCGCCGACGGCGTCGACTGGGAGAAGCTGCGGGCCACGGTGCGCACCGCGGTGGTCTTCCTCGACCGGGTGATCGACATCAACTACTACCCGGCCGCGCAGGCGGCGGCGTCGAACCCGCGCTGGCGGCCGGTCGGGCTGGGGCTGATGGGCCTGCAGGACGCGTTCTTCACGCTGCGCCTTCCGTTCGACTCGGCGGCGGCGCGGGAGCTGTCCACCCGGGTGCAGGAGGAGATCCTGCTGACCGCGCTGGAGACGTCCGCCGGGCTGGCCGAACGGTTCGGGCCGCATCCGGCGTACCTCCACACCCGGGCCGCGAAGGGAGATCTGCACCCGGACCTGTGGGGGGCGGAGCCCACGCAGCGCGAGCGGTGGGCCGCGCTGCGGGCGCGGGTCGCCGCGCACGGGCTGCGCAATTCGCTGCTGGTGGCGATCGCGCCGACCGCCACCATCGCCTCGATCGCCGGCTGCTACGAGTGCGTCGAGCCGCAGGTGTCCAACCTGTTCAAACGCGAGACCATGTCCGGCGAGTTCCTCCAGGTCAACACGTACCTGGTCCGGGAGCTGAAGGCCCGGGGCATGTGGACGCCGCAGGTCCGGGACCGGATCCGCCGCGCGGAGGGCTCGGTGCAGGACCTCGACGAGCTGCCCGCCGACGTGCGGGAGCTGTTCCGCACCGCGTGGGAGCTGCCGCAGCGGGCCCTGATCGACCTGGCCGCCGCCCGGGCGCCCTTCGTCGACCAGTCGCAGTCGCTGAACCTGTTCCTGAGCGCGCCGACCATCGGCAAGCTCTCCTCGATGTACCGGTACGCCTGGAGGGCCGGCCTGAAGACCACCTACTACCTGCGGTCCCGACCCGCCACCCGGATCCAGCAGGCCACCGTCGCACCGGTGCTCGCGCCGGTCGTCGACGCGGCGACGGCCTGCTCCCTGGAGAACCCCGAGAGCTGCGAGGCCTGCCAGTGACCACGACCGCCGAGGACCGACCGATGCTGCTCGACCCGGGCATGAACCTCACCCTGCGCCCGATGCGCTACCCGCACTTCTTCGACCGCTACCGGGACGCGATCAGGAACACCTGGACCGTGGAGGAGGTGGACCTGCACGCCGACCTGGCCGACCTGAACCGGCTCTCCCCGGCCGAGCGGCACCTGGTGTCGAGGCTGGTGGCGTTCTTCGCCACCGGCGACACCATCGTCGCCAACAACCTGGTGCTCAACCTCTATCAGCACGTCAACTCCCCGGAGGGGCGGCTCTACCTGTCCCGGCAACTGTTCGAGGAGGCGGTGCACGTCCAGTTCTACCTGAACCTGCTGGACACCTACGTGCCGGACGAGACCGAACGGTTCGCCGCGTTCGCGGCGGTGGAGAACATCCCGTCGATCGCCCGCAAGGCCGAGTTCTGCTTCCGGTGGATCGACTCGATCTTCGCGCTGCGGGAGCTGCGCACCCGCGACGACCGGCGGGCGTTCCTGCTCAACCTGATCTGCTTCGCCGCCTGCATCGAGGGGCTGTTCTTCTACGGCGCGTTCGCCTACGTCTACTTCCTGCGGTCCCGGGGGCTGCTCAACGGGCTGGCGTCCGGCACCAACTGGGTGTTCCGGGACGAGTCGATGCACATGGCGTTCGCGTTCGACGTGGTGGACACCGTGCGCGCCGAGGAGCCGGAGCTGTTCGACGCCGAGATGGAACGGCAGGTGCGGGAGATGCTGGCCGAGGCGGTGGAGTGCGAGGCGCAGTTCGCCGAGGACCTGCTGGAGCAGGGCGTCTCCGGCATGTCGCCGGCCGACATGCGGCGCTACCTGCAACACGTGGCCGACCGCCGGCTGGCCGCGCTGGGCATGGCGCCGATGTTCGGCAGCGGCAACCCGTTCGCGTTCATGGAGTTGCAGGACGTGCAGGAGCTGTCCAACTTCTTCGAGCGGCGGGTGTCCGCCTACCAGGTCGGCGTGACCGGCCGGGTCACCTTCGACGACGACTTCTGACGGTCGTCGCCCGCGTCCCGGCCGTCGCGAGCGGGGCCGGGGCGCGGGCACGTGCCGGTCAGGTCACCGCGCCCTCGCCCGGCAGCGCGCGGGCCCGGACCGGACCCATCAGCGCCACGATGGCCAACGCCAGCACGGCCACCACCAGGAACGCGGTCCGCAGGTTCAACGCGCCGGCGAGCAGCCCGATCACCGGCGCCGCGAGCAGCGCGCCGGGCCACTGTCCCATCGCCACCACCGAGACGCCCTCGCCCGAGGTCAGGCCGGGCTGCTCACCGGCGAAGCCGAGCACCGTCGGGGTCACGCAGGCCAGCCCGAAGCCGAGCAGCGCGAAGCCGGCCATCACCGCGGCCGGATGGGGGTACGCCACCGGCAGCGCCACGCCGACGGCGGCGACCAGCGCGGACGCCCGGACGAATCGGATCCGGCCGATCCGGCCGGCCAGCCGGTCGCCGAACAACCGGGCCACGGTGGCGGCCAGCGAGAGACAGGTGTACGTGGCGGCGGCGAGCACCGCCGCGGCGCCGGCCACCTCGGTGGCGTAGAGCGCGCTCCACTGCGCGCCGGCCATCTCGACGAACGAGGCGAGGAAGGCGATCACCGCGAGCAGCAGCAGCTGCGGGGTGAACCGCTCGCGCAGCCCGCGCCGGGCCTCGCCCTCCTTCGTCTCCTGCCGGGGCGTGTCCGGCAGCCACCGCTGGGTGCCGATGAGCAGCGCGCCGAGCAGCACGCTGGTGACCGCCATCTGCGCGGACGGGGAGAGCCCGACCGCGGCGGCGCCGGTGCCGCAGAGCCCGCCGGCCAGCATGCCGATGCTGAAACCGGCGTGGAAGGTGGACAGGATCGGTCGCCCGTAGCGTTTCTGCACCTCCACCGACTGGGCGTTCATCGGGGTGGCCAGCAGGTTGGCCGCGAAGCCCCAGACCGCCAGCCCGGCGACGAGCGCCACCACAGTGGTCGAGGCCGCCAGCAGCGGCGCGTTGACCAGGATCAGCGCGGCCCCGGCCAACGCCAGCCGGCGGGTGTTGATCCGGCTGATCAGCACCGCCACCACGACCAGGGAGACCAGTTCCCCCGCGTTGGTGGCGATGTTGGCCAGGCCCCAGCCGGTGTTGCCGACGCCGACCGCGTCGCGGACCTCCGGCACGCGGGCGGACCAGCCGCCGATGGCCAGGCCCATGATGACGAAGAGCAGCACCACCGACCAGCGGGCCCGTACGGCCGACCGGGTCGGCGGCGGCGCGGGCGACGTCGTCGCGTCCTGCTGCGTCGAGGTGTCCGTCATGGTCGTCGTACCTCTCTCGGATCGGTGCCGGTGAGTGTCCTACCCCGTCGCGTGGTCGAGGAAGCACGCACCGTCAGGCAGGCGCAGCCGCGCCGGGGTCAGGTCGGCGTCGGTGACCAGCGCCGAGACCACCGCCACGTAGTCGTCGATCAGGCCGCGGACCAGGTCGTCGCCGAAGACGCCACGGTTGCGGATGAGCACGCCGCCGGACCGGTCGTCGTCGACCACCACGATCGGCGAGCCGCGCTTCACCCAGACCGGCAGGCTGTCCGGCGGCACGTCGGCGGCGAGCACCGGCGGCGGGGTGCCGGGCGCCGGGCGGGCCGTCACATCGATCGGCTCCACCCGCAGCCCGGGGACGGCCAGCACCGGTGAGGCCGACGCGGCGGACTGGAACCAGGCGTCGAAGAGGTGGTTGTCGGGCCATGGACGCATCCGGGGGAAGTCCGGCCGGACCGCGCGGGCCACCCGGTGGAACGGGGCCGCGTGGTCGATCGCCCCGGCCAGCGCGGCGTGCGCGGCGGCGACCACCGCCCGCATCGGCTCGTGCGGGTCGATCGTCGCCGGCAGGTAGACGTTGTTGGTGAACTGCCCGATGAGCTGCCGCGACAGCGGGCTCTCCCGGCCCAGCGTGGTGGTGCCGAGCACCACCCGACGCCGCCCGGCCCGCAGCGAGAGCAACACCAGGTAGGCGGCGAGCAGCAGCACGTACGGGCTGGTCCGCTCCGCCCGGGCGGCCGGGCGCAGCCACGCGGTGATCTCCGGCGGGAACGCGAACCGGGTGGCCACCTCCGCGCTGAGCGCCACGTCCGGCCCGGGGGCGGGCGCCGGGAAGAGCTGGTACGGCTCCACCGGCCGCAGCCGGTCGGCCCACCAGCCGGCCCGGGTGGCGGCGTCGATGCCGCCGCCGGCAAGTTCCGTATCCTGGAGCGCGGCGAGTCCGGCGAAGTCCACGCCCAGCGGCGGCTGCGGTTCGACCGCGCCGAGCCGGGCCGCGTACGCGTGGCACACGTCCTCCACGAACACCCGGCAGGACCAGCCGTCGGAGACCATGTGGAAGAAGCAGAGCGCGAGCACGTGCTCGGTCGCGGAGAGCCGCACCAGAGCGGCCCGCCACAGCGGCGCCCGCGCCGGGTCGAACGCCACGTTGCGGTGCGCGTACGCGATCTGCTCGACGCGGGCCCGCTGCTCGGCCGGCGGGCGGCCGGTCAGGTCGACGTACTCCAGCGGCGAGTCGACGTGCGGCAGGATGGTGACCGCCGGGTCGGCGCCGATCCGGTCGAACCGCATCCGCAGCGCGTCGTGCCGGTCCACCACGTCCTGCACCGCCCGGCGCAGCACGTCGACCCGCAGCGTGCCGATCAGGCGGCGGAACTCCACCACCACGAGCCGGGCGTCGCCCGGGTGGTCCGGGTCGAGCGCGGTCATGAACTCCCACATCATCTGCTGGCTGGGCGCCAGCGGCAGCGTCGTCGGCACGGTCGCCTCCTCAGGCCGCCACCGGCTGCGCCGGCGCCGGGTCGACGGGTTGGTAGTCGGCCTCGTCCGGCGCGCGGAAACCGGTGAAGAGCAGGTCGGGCCGGCCCAGCCGGAGCGCGGTGACGAACGCGGCGCCGTCGAAGAGCGTCTCGACCGCCGCGCAGGCGACCGACTCGGCCACCGCCCGGGGGCCGCGGTCGCCGCCGAGCCGGCCGGGTGTCTTCGCGGCGATCACCGCCGCCGCGACGGCCGGCACCGCGAGCAGGCTGCGTCCGCCGCTGCGCCGGGCGGTGAGCAGCCCGGCCAGTGCGGTGACGGCGAGCGTGCTGACGGTGTTCAGCACGAACCGGCGTCGGTGCGGGTGGGCCAGGCAGAGCCACTGTTCGGAGCGGCCGTACGTGGTGAACCGGTAGGCGGCCGCGCGGAACGTGTCGGCGACGCCGGTGTCGTGGGTGACCACCCCGTCCGGCTCGGCGAGCAGCACGTACCCGGCGTCGGTCAGCAGCAGCCCGAGGTGCAGGTCCTCGCCGCCGATCGGCATCGGCGAGTCCTCCGGGAACCCGCCGACCGCCTCGAACGCGGCGCGCTTCAGCGCGGTGTTCGCCCCGGCGCCCCAGGACACCCGGGCGAAGTGCAGCGGCCGGGTCAGGTCGCCGAGCAGCAGGTAGGAGCGGCTCATCACGCGGAAGAAGACGCCGTCGCCGGGCTCCACGAGCACCGGACCGGTGACGCCGGCGACCTCCTCGCCGCTGGCCCGCAGCCGGGCCGCGTACCGGGTGATCAGATCGGCCGGGACCCGGCAGTCGGAGTCGGTGAAGAGCAGCAGGTCGTGCCGGGCGTGCCGGACGCCCAGGTTCCGCTTGGCGCCGACGTGCCGGGGCCCGCGCACGTAGCGGGCGCCGTACTCGGCGCAGGCGGCGCGGTGCGCGGCGGCCACGGCGGGGGCCGAGTCGTCCACCACCACCACCTCGACCGGTTCGGGACAGTGCGGTGCGGCGGCGCGCAGGCTGCGGAGCTGGCGGCGCATCTCCGGCACCCGGTCCTTGACCGGGATGACGACGGAGACGCCGCGCGTGACGGCGCGGGTTTCGGTCGGTTCGCCCACGGGCGATGGGGATCGGCTCATGTCCGAAGCGTCGGCCACATCGATACAGGATTGATACACGGAAACCTCTTGCGCAGATATCCGGCATGTATCGGCAATGTATCGACGGCCATCAAGGTCGGAGACATGACGACCTCCATCCCGCTCGACCGGCGGCTCGCCGTCGACGGCGGCCGGCCGGTCCGTCCGCCGGACCGCCCGTGGCCGCGCTGGCCGATCCCCGCACCGGACGCCGCCCGCAACCTCGCCGCCGTGCTGCACGGCGGGCGGTGGGCGATCAGCAGCCCCGCCGTCGGCGACGGCGGCCTGTTCGAACGCCGCTTCGCCGCCGACTTCGCCCGCTACGTCGGCACCCGCCACTGCGTACCCGTCGACCACGGGTCCAGCGCCCTGGTGGTGGCACTGGAGTCGCTCGGCCTCGGCTACGGCGAGACCGTGCTCGTGCCGGCGCTGACCTGGACCGCCTCCGCCACCGCCGCGCTGCGCGCCGGACTGGTGCCGGTGCTGGTCGACGTCGACCGCGACACCGGCTGCGTCGGGCCGGACGACCTCGACCTGTCGGTGGACCCGCGGGCCGTGGTGGCCGTGCACTGGGCCTCGAACATGGCCGACATGCCGGCGCTCGACGCGGTCACCGGGCCGCGCGGCATCTCCCTCGTGGAGGACTGCGCGCAGGCGCACGGCGCCACCTGGCAGGGCCGCCAGGCCGGCTCGTTCGGCCGGCTCGGCTGCTTCAGCTTCCAGCACGGCAAGGTCCTCACCTGCGGGGAGGGCGGGGCCGTGGTCACCGACGACGACACCCTCGCGCCGGTGCTGGAGGAGCTGCGGGCCGACTCGCGCCGCTACCGCGGCGACCGGACGCCGCCGGGCGAGCTGGACCTGGAGGAGAGCGCCGGCGTGCAGGGCGCGAACTTCTGCCTGGGCGAGTTCTCCGCCGCGGTGGTGTGTGCCCAACTGGCCACGCTGGACGCGCAGCACGACGTGCGCAACCGCAACTACCGACTGCTCAGCGAACTGCTGGCCGACGTCGACGGCGTCCGGCTGCTGCAACCGGCGCCGGCGCAGACCCGGATCTCGATCTACGAGGGGACGATCGTCCTCGACGAGCTGCCCACCGGGATGGACAACGCCGCGGTGGCCGCGGCGCTCACCGCCGAGCTGGGCAAGCGGTTCTACTGCACCGACGAGCCGCTGCACCGAAGCCGGCTGCTCCAGCCCTGGACCAAGCCGCTGCTCGCGCCGCTGGCCGAGCGCTTCGCCGCGATCCACGCCGACCGCGCCTACCCGAACACCGAGTGGCTCGCCGCGCACACGGTCCAGACGCACCACAGCACCTTCCTCGGCACCGAGCGGGACATGCACGACGTCGCCACCGCCGTGGCCAAGGTGCTCGCCCGCTGATCCGCGCCACCGCCGGCGCACCCACCAGAAGGGACCATCCCGTGACCGTCACCCAGCGTGAGACCTCGCACAACTCGACCCCCGATGCCGACGGAGCCGTAGGCGTGTGGCTCAACGGCGCCCGCGGCTCGGTCGCCACCACCGCGATCACCGGCCTGCTGGCGCTGCGCGCCGGCATGACCGCCTCGACCGGCTGCGTCACCGACACCGGCATGCTGCGCGACGCGCCGCTCGCCGACTGGACCGACATGGTCATCGGCGGGCACGACATCGTCGACACGCCGCTGGAGAAGAAGGCCGAGTCGCTCGTCGACTCCGGGGTCATCCCGGCGCCGGTGCTCGCCGCGGTGCGGGGCAGCCTGCCCGAGGTCGAGCGCGACCTGCGTACCGGCTACGACGCGCGTACCGAGACCGGCCCGCTGGCCGACGTGATCGACCGGCTGGCCGGCGACATCGAGGAGTTCCGCGACCGCCACGGGCTGTCCCGGGTGGTCGTGATCAACGTGTCGTCGACCGAACCGCCGGTCGACCACCGCCCCGAGCACGACGACCTGGACGCGCTCACCCGCAGCCTGGCCGACCCGGACGACAAGGTGCTGCCGGCCAGCTCGGTGGTCGCGTACGCGGCGTTCCGCGCCGGGTGCGGCTTCGTCGACTTCACCCCGTCGACCGGCGCCCGGCTGCCCGCGCTGGAGATGATGGCGCAGCGCGAGCGGGTGCCCTTCGCCGGCTCGGACGGCAAGACCGGCGAGACGCTGCTGCGCACCGCGCTGGCACCGATGTTCACCTGCCGCGCCCTGCACGTGCTCTCCTGGGCCGGGGTCAACCTGCTCGGCGGCGGCGACGGCGCCACGCTGGAGGACCCGCGCAACGCCCGCAGCAAGCTCAGCTCCAAGTCCGGCGTGCTCCCGGCGCTGCTCGGGGAGGACGTGACCGCCCCGCTGCACATCGACAACGTGCCGGACCTCGGCGACCACAAGACCGCCTGGGACCACGTCTCGTTCGAGGGCTTCCTCGGCGTCCGGATGTCGATGCAGCTGACCTGGAGCGGCGTCGACTCCACGCTGGCCGCCCCGCTGGTGCTCGACCTGGCCCGGCTCACCGCCGCGGCGCACCGGGCCGGGCACGTGGGCGCGATCGAGGAGCTGGGGTTCTTCTTCAAGGATCCGATCGGCACCGACGAGCACGCGCTGGCCGAGCAGGCGCAGACGCTCTCCACCTGGGCCGGCGGGCTGGACGGCCGTTCCGCCGACTGACCGTCGTCCCGGCCGCCGGCGCGGCACGTCCCGCGCCGGCGGCCCCGCCCCGTGTATCCGCTTCGAGGAGCCCCCCCATGTCACACGTCCGGAACGCACCCGACCCGCCGGCCACGGACCCGGTGTGGACCCCGATCCTGACCGGTCTGCGCGCGACCGCGCTGGACTGCCTCCAGACGAGCTTCGCCCTGCTCGCCGACCATGCCCACGGAGCCGGCAGCCACCTCGCCCTCGGCGCCCGCTACGGGTTCCGCACCCGCGAGCGCGACGGCCTGGTCACCGTCGAGGCCACCTCGGACGACCGGGCCGCCGAGGCGGTCGACCTGCTCGGCCTGCGGGTCGAGGGCCGGTGGATGCAGCTCGACGGGCCGCAGGTCCGCCGGCTGTGCGGCCCGGGTCAGCCGCTATACGTCACCGCCGACGCCTACGACCTGCCCTGGTGTCCCTACCACGGGCACGAACGCATGCGACACAGCTTCCTGGTCACCGACGCCGCCGACGACGAGGTGACGGTGGTGGACGGCTACCACAACGACACCGCCTGGGGCGCCGCGCGGCCGGGCGTGTGGCGGCTGCCCACCGCCGACTTCGACGCGGCGCTGGCCGGTGGCGCGCACACGCTGGCCGTGGCGGCGCACCCGGCACCGGCGATCGACGTGCCGGCCATGCTCGCCGGCAACGCCGAGCGCGCCCGCCGGGCCCGCCCGAAGATCACCGACTACCTGGCCCGCATCGGCGCCGCGCTGGACACGGTCGCCGGCGTGCACCGCCTCGTGCTCGACGTCTGGCTGCTCGGACGCGCCCGCGACCTGCACGAGCACTGGCTCACCGCGGCCCGGCCGGACGCCGCCGCCGCGCTGGCCGGGCAGGGCGCGCGCTGGCAGCAGTTCTCCGCGCGCAGCTACGTGGCGCTGCGCCGGGCCCAGGCGGGCCGCCCGGCCGCGCCGGAGCTGGTGGACGCGCTCGCCGCGCTGCTCGCCGAGCACCTGGACGCGCTGGAGTCGATGGCCACGCCGACCGCCGCCGCACCGGCCGGCGGGGACGGCGTACGCGCGGCCGTGCTCGGCGCGCTCGGCGACACGCTGCACCTGGACGGGGCCGCGCTGCGCACCACGGACGTGCTGCGGGAACTGCCGGGCTTCGACTCGTTCCGGCTGGTCGACGTGATCGACCGGGTGGAGCGGCGGCTCGGCGTCGAGGTCCCGGCGACCGCGCTCTCCGCCGCCGACCTGCGCGACGTCGGCTCGCTGTGCGCCATGTTCGGCGCCGCCGCCGGGGGTGCCCGATGAATGCCACGCTGCTGCACGACCTGCTGGACGCCACCGCCGCCGCGCGCCCGGACGCGTCCGCCGTCGACGACGGGACCACCTGCCGCACGTACCACCAGGTCCGGGACGCCAGCGTGCGCCTGGCCGGCCGGCTGCGTGCCGACGGTGTACGGCGCGGCGACCGGGTGCTGGTCGCGCTGCCCGCCGACGCGGCGCTGCCGGCGCTGCTGTACGCGGTCGCCCGCGCCGGCGCGGTCTTCGTGGTGGTCCGGACGCCGGCCCCGGACGTGGCCCTGGCGCACGTGCTCGACGATGCGGAACCGACCCTGGTGCTCACCGACGACGCCGCGCTCGGCGACCTGGCCCGCGCCCGGCACGTTCCGGTGCGCGGCGCCGCCGAGCTGGCCCGCGCGGCGGCGAACGGCGCGGACGGTGACCCGCCGGCCGGCGCGGGACCGCTGGCGGTCGACCCGGTCTGCCTGATCTACACCTCCGGCAGCACCGGCATGCCGAAGGCGGTGGTCTCCACGCACGCGCAGGTCACGTTCGCGGTCCGGGCGATCCAGTCGGAGCTGCGCTACCGGCCCGACGACGTGGTGCACGACGTGCTGCCCACCTCGTTCGACTACGGCCTCTACCAGATCTTCCTGAGCACGGTGGCCGGCGCCCGGCTGCGCCTGGGCGACCCCGCCGAGACCGGCGGCCGGCTGCTGGTCAGCCTGGTCGAGTCCGGGGCTACGGTGCTGCCCTGCGTGCCGTCGCTCGCCATCAACCTGCTGCGGCTGCTCGGCCGGCCCGGCGCGCCGCGCCCGCCACTGCGGCTGGTCACCAACACCGGCGCGGCCATGCCGCCGGAGGTGCTGGCCGGCCTGCGCCGGCTGCTGCCCGACCTGATCGTGCAGTTGATGTTCGGCCTCACCGAGTGCAAGCGCGCCGCGATCATGCCGCCGGACGAGGACCTGCGTCGCCCCGGCGCCTGCGGCCGGGCGCTCCCCGGCACCGAGATCTTCACGGTGGACGCCGACGGCCGGCGCCAACCGGCCGGGGTCACCGGCGAGCTGGTGGTCCGCGGCCCGCACGTGATGGCCGGCTACTGGCGGCGCCCCGAGCTGACCGCCGAGCGGTTCCGGCGCGCGCACGGGCTGTTCCCGCAGTTGCACACCGGCGACCACGGCCTGGTCGACCCCGACGGCTACGTCCACTTCACCGGCCGGCGCGACGACGTCTACAAGGAGAAGGGCACCCGGGTCAGCGCCACCGAGGTGGAGGCCGCCGCGTACCGGGTCGACGGCGTGGACGCGGCCGGCGTGCTGCCCCCGGTCGACGGCCACGACGGCGCGACGCTGTTCGTGGTGGCCGCGCTGGCGCCCGGCGACGTGCTGAGCCGGCTGCGCGGCCAACTGGAGGAGATGAAGGTGCCGGCGCGCTGCGTCGTGCTGCCCGCCCTCCCACTGACCGGCAACGGCAAGGTGGACCGGCGGGCGCTGGCCCGGCTGGCGGGTGAGCGCCGTGGCTGACCTGCCCTTCGAGACGCCCGCCTACCGCTACGACCTGGCGCAGGTGCGCGCCAACCACGCCACGCTGCGCGCGGCGCTGCCCACCCCGAGCCGGCTCTACTACTCACTCAAGGCCAACCCGCACCCCGCCGTGGTGGCCGCGCTGCACGAGGCCGGCTGCGACGCGGAGATCTGCTCCCCCGGCGAGCTGGCGGCGGCGCTGCGGGCCGGGGTGCCCGGCGACCGGATGCTCTACACCGGGCCCGGCAAGCGCGACGCCGAGGTGGCCGGCGCCATCCGCGCCGGGGTCCGCTGGTTCTCCGTCGACTCGCCGGTCGCGCTGGACCAGGCCGACCGGATCGCCGCCGCGCACGGCGTCGAGGTCCGGTGCCTGCTGCGGGTCAACGACCGGGTGCCGAACCCCGGCCAGGGGCTGACCATGACCGGCGTCGCGTCCCAGTTCGGCGCGGACGTCGACTGGATCGAGCGGGAACCGGAGCGGTTCGCCTCCCGTCCGTCGGCGGCGGTGCGCGGGTTCCACCTCTACACCGGCAGCAACGTCGACTCGGTGGACGCGCTCGTCGCGCAGTTCACCGCCGCCGCGACCACCGCCGGCACGCTGCGCGACCTGCTCGGCGTCGAACTGGACGTGCTCGACCTGGGCGGCGGCTTCGGCGCACCGTTCGCCCGCCCCGGCGGCAACGCGGACCTGTCCGGGCTCGCCGAGCGCGTCGGGGCGGCGCTGGACGGGCTGTTTCCCGGCTGGCGCGACGACGGGCCGACGGTGGCGTTCGAGTCGGGCCGGTTCCTCACCGCCACCGCCGGCACGCTGCTGACCCGGGTGCTGGACGTGAAGCGGTCGCAGGGCACCCCGGTGGTGGTGCTGGAGTCCGGCATCAACCACCTGGGCGGGATGTCCGGCCTGCGCCGGCTGCCGCCGCTCGTACCCGCCCTGCACCCGGCCGACGACCGCGACGGCGAGCCGCTGCGCGCCGCCATCGTGGCCGGGCCGCTGTGCACACCGCTGGACACCTGGGCCCGCGCCGCGAACCTGCCCGACGTACGCCCCGGGGACGTGCTGGCCGTGCCGAACGTCGGCGCGTACGGGCTGTCGGCCAGCCTGCTGGCCTTCCTCGGCCACCCGGCACCGGTCGAGGTGGTCTGCGACGGCGACCGGGTCGTCGAGACGTCCCGGCTGACGCTGACCCGGCGCCCGGCCGAACCGCCGGCCGCCGACGACGAACCACGAGATGAGAGGTGACGTCATGAACGCCGAATTCACCGAGCTGCTCCGGCCGTTCCTCAAGTTCGCCGGCGCCGGCGAGATCACCGAGGAGTCGCGCCTGCGCGACCTCGGCCTGGACTCGATGCGCGAGATCGAGCTGCTCTTCGCCATCGAGGAGACGTTCGGGGTCTCCGTGCCCGACGACAAGCTGGTCGACTCCACGTTCGCCACCGCCGGCGGGCTGTGGGGCGTGGTCGAGGACCTGCGCACCCCGGTCGGCGGTGGTTCCCGATGACCGCCGACGCCGGGTACGCCCCGGCCGTCGAGACCGTCGCCGAGGTGGCGGCGGCGCACGCCGGCCGGGCCGACGAGACCGCCACGTTCCCGACCGAGGCGCTGGCCGCGATGCGGCGGACCGGGCTGCTGGGGCTGCTCGTCCCGGCCGCCGAGGGCGGCGCCGACGGCACGCTGACCGACCTGGTCGACGTCACGCTGGCGCTGGGCCGGGTGGACATGTCGGTGGCGATGGTCTTCGCCATGCACTGCCAGCAGGTCGCCGCGATCACCGCGTACGGCGGGGAGAAGCTGCGGGCCGACGTGCTGCCCGCGGTGGCCCGGGGCGAGCGCTACCTCGGCTCGGTCACCACCGAGGCCGGCAAGGGCGGACACCTGCTGACCGCCGAGTCGGCGCTGACGCACGACGGCGAGATGCTCGGCATCGACCGGGCCGCGCCGATCGTCACCGGCGGCCCCTACGCGGACGCGTTCCTGATCACCACCCGGGCCCCGGACGCCGGGTCGGCCGCGCAGGTGGACCTGGTCTACGCCGCCCGGGACCAGGTGGAGGTCGAGGTGACCGGCGGGTGGCGCCCGCTGGGCATGCGGGCCACCCACAGTGTGCCGATGCGGCTGCGCGGCGCGGTGCCGCAGTGGCAGGTCGTCGGCGAGCACGGCGCGTTCCGGGAGATCGCCACCACCGTCTTCGCGCCGCTGGCGCACGTCGGCTGGGCCGCGGCCTGGCTGGGCGCGGCGGCCGGGGCGTACGCGCGGGTGCTGCGGCACGCGCGCAGCGAGGCGGGACGGCGACAGTTCGCCCCCTCGTCGGAGCTGGTGCTGCTGCGGCTGGCCGGGATCCGGGCCCGGCTGGACGCGACCCACGCGCTGCTGCGGCACACCGTCTCGGTGGTCGACGACGCGCCGGACATGTCCGCGACGCCGGTGCAGTTGCTGCTCAACACGCTGAAGATCCGGGCCGCGGAGGAGTCGTTCGCCGCCGCGCACGAGCTGGTCGAGCTGGCCGGCCTGCGCCACGGCTACCTGACCGACTCGCCGCTGGCGCTGGAGCGCACCTTCCGGGACCTGCGGTCGGCGTCGCTGAACTACGCCAACGACCGGCTGCGCCTGGCCAACGGGGCGCTGTCGCTGCGCGACCCGGGGGTGCGTCTTGCCTGAGTCGACCTCCCCCGCGCCGAGCGGGGACGACACCGGGGCGGGTGGGCACGACGACACGCCGCGCGGGGACGACACCGCGCCGGGTGGGGGCCGCGCCGAGGTGCGCGCTGCCCTGTCCGGGGTGGACCCCACCGACGCCCGCGCCGTGTGGCGCGCGCTGGGTGCCGGCGGGGTCGTCGCGGCCCTCTACCCAAGCGGCGACCAGCCGGACCCGGTGCGGCTGTCGGCGCTGCTCACCGAGCTGGACGCCCGCTGCCCGCTGGGCGTGACGCTGTCGGTCTGCGTGCAGGTCGCCACCGTGCTGCCGCTGCTGGCCGGCGCGGCCGGACCGGCGGAGCGCGCCCGGCGCGACATGCTGCGCGGCGAGACGGTGGTGGCGCTGGCCGTCACCGACGCGGCCGGGTCCGGCTCGGACCTGCTCGACGCCACCACGAGGGTGAAGCTGGGCGACGACGCGGCGACGGTGGACGGCGCGAAGACCTGGATCACCAACGCGACGACCTGCGACGCGGCGCTGGTGCTGGCCCGGCACCGCGCGGCGCGGCACTTCACCAGCTTCTGCTGGGTGCTCGCGCCGGCCGCCGCGCCGGGCGTGACGGTCTCCTCCGCCGGCCGGGCGTTCGCCGGCGCGGGCGTCGGGCACCTGCGCCTCGACGGCGTCGCGCTCGACCCGGACACCGTGGTCGGTCGTCCCGGCCGGGCGCTGGCCGGGTTCGCCCGGCAGGTCGGCGTCGAACGGCTGGCCGGCGCGTTGTGGGCGCGGGCGATGTGCCACCGGCTGCTGGCCGACCTGCGCGACTGGCTGCGGCGGCGACCGGCCGCCGAGGGCACGCTCTGGGACCGCCCGGCGATCCGGGAACGGTACGCCCGCTGCCTGGTCGCCGTCCGCCAGCTCGACGCGCTGTGCGCGCCGCCGCTGGCCGCGACGGAGCCCGTGGTGTCCCCGGTCGACGGCATGGTGCTCAAGGTCGCCGCCGCCGAGACGGTGGACCGGGTCGCCGCCGAGGCGGTGCGCCTGCGCGGCGCGGACGCGTTCCGCGACGGCGGCGAGGCGCACCTGCGTGGCGAGGTGGCCATGTTCGGCATCGCCGGCGGCGCCACCGGCGCGATGCTCGCCGGCATCGCCGACCACGCCGACGAACTGGTCGGCACCGGGATCTGACCCGAAACAGCACGGAAGGGAGCAACGCCGTGAGTCTCTACCAGTGGTTCCAGCGCAGCGCGGAGCGCCTGCCCGAGGCGGTCGCGCTGGAGGTCGGCGGGGAGTCGGTGACCTACCGCCGGCTGCACGAGCTGGCCGGCGGTCTCGCCGGGCGGATGCATGCCCGGGTGGGCCGGCGTCCGCGGGCGGTCGGCCTGTTGGCGGCCCGCAGCCTGCCGGCGTACGCCGGTTATCTGGGCGCGTTGCGGGCCGGCGCGGTCGTGGTGCCGCTCAACCCGGCCTTCCCCGCCGCCCGCAACGCCCGGTTGTGCCGCGACGCCGGGGTGGACGCCCTGGTGGTCGACGCCGCCGGCGCGGCGGTGGCGGCCGAGGTCGCGGGCGACGCCGCCACGGTACGGCTCGACGAGCCGCCGGGCGCGGCCCCGCCGGAGCCGGCGGTGCGCCCGGACGACGTGGCGTACCTGCTGTTCACGTCCGGGTCGACCGGCCGGCCCAAGGGCGTGCCGATCCGGCACCGCAACGTGGACGCCTATCTCGCCCACTGCCTCGACGTCTACCGGGTCGGCCCGGGCGACCGGCTGTCGCAGACCTTCGACCTGACGTTCGACCCGTCGGTGTTCGACATGTTCGTCGCCTGGGGCGGCGGCGCCACCCTCGTGGTGCCGCAGCCGGACGAGGTGCTCACCCCGGTGCGGTTCGTCAACGAGCGGCGGATCACGCACTGGTTCTCGGTGCCGTCGGTGGTGTCGCTGGCCCGCCGGATGCGGATGCTCTCTCCCGGCGCCATGCCCGGCCTGCGGCACAGCCTCTTCGCCGGTGAGCAGCTCACCGTCGAGCAGGCGCGGGCCTGGGCGGCGGCGGCGCCGGGCAGCGTGGTGGAGAACCTGTACGGCCCCACCGAACTGACCGTGACCTGCACCGCGCACCGGCTGCCGGCCGATCCGGCGGACTGGCCGGCGACGTCGAACGGCACGGTGCCGATCGGTGACGTGCACGAGGACCTGGACGCGATCGTGCGGGGCGGGGACGGCACGACCGGTGGCGACGACGGTGAGCTGTGTGTGCGGGGAGCGCAGTGCTTCGCCGGCTACCTCGACCCGGCCGACGACGAGGGCCGGTTCGTCGAGCACGCCGGCCGGCGCTACTACCGCACCGGCGACCGGGTCCGCCGCGAGCACGGCACGCTCGTGCACCACGGCCGCCTCGACGACCAGGTGAAGCTGCGCGGCTATCGGATCGAGCTGGGCGAGGTCGAGATGGTGCTGCGCGGGCACCCCGGCGTGCAGGACGCGGTGGTGCTGGCGCTCGGCACCGGCGACGGCGTGACGCTGGAGGCGGTCTACACCGGCGCCGCCGGGATCGACGCCGAGCTGTCCCGCCGCTGCGCGGACGGGCTGCCCGGCTACATGGTGCCGGCCCGGATCCACCACGTCGCCGCGCTGCCCACCAACGGCAACGGCAAGACCGACCGACGCCGGACCGCCGCCCTGGTCGGCGACGTCGGCGGGACGAGAGGAGAACGGTGATGACCGGGATCAGCAACGCGTACGAGCAGGAGCGGGCGTTCCGTTCCGTGGCCGGGCGCTTCGCCACCGGGGTGGCGGTGGCGACCGCGCTCGGGCCGGACGGACCGCTCGGCATGACTGTCAACTCGTTCACCACCGTGTCGTTGTCCCCCCGGATGCTGCTGGTCTGCCTGCGGCGGGACTGCCGCCTGCTGGACGCGGTCCGGCGCGACGGCCGGTTCGCGGTCACCGTGCTCGCCGACGACCAGCGCGACGACGCGGCCTGGTTCGCCAGCCGGGGCCGGCCCACCGGCGCGGAGGGCTTCGCCGGCGTCGCGTACGACGCGGAGACCGAGACCGGCTGCCCACGGCTGACCGACGGGGTGGCGTACTTCGGGTGCGAGGCGGTGTCGGCCGAGCCGGCCGGTGACCACGCGGTGCTGATGGGGACCGTCCGCGCCGCCGGCCTGCTCCGGTCGACACCTCCGCTGCTCTTCGTGGACGGGCACTACGCGCAGGTCGCCGACCTGCGGGAGCCGGAGGTGGCGCGATGAGCATCGGCGCCGCTCCGGCCGACCTGCGCCACCTCAGCCTGCGCGCCGCGCGGGCCGGGGCGGACGCCATCCGCCAGGCCCGCCACCGGGGCTTCCAGACCGTCCACAAGGGAGGGGCGGCGCAGGACCCGGTGACCACCGCCGATCACGCCAGCGAACGGGCGATCCTCGACCTGCTCGCCCGCGACCGTCCGCAGGACGCGGTGCTGGCCGAGGAGTCCGGGCTGAGCGCCGGCTGCTCCGGGCTGCGCTGGATCGTCGACCCGCTCGACGGCACGCTCAACTTCAGCCACGGGGCGAGCCGCTACGCGGTCAGCATCGCCGTGGCGGCCGGCTGCGACGTGGGCGAGGGTCGGGTGGTCGCGGCCACCATCCTGCAACCGGCCTCCGGCGCCTGCCTGGTGCTCGACGCCGACGGCGCGCACGACGGCGACGCCCGGGTGGCGGTCAACCGCGACGCGGTGCCGGCACACGCGCTGGTGGCGTTCGCGGTGCCGAACGCGCCCGGCCCGCGGCGGCGCGCCTACCAGGCGCTCGTCGGCCTCGCGCCGCGCGTCGCGGACCTGCGCAACTCCGGATCCACGGTCTGCGACCTGGCGGCGGTGGCCACCGGGGAACTGGACGCGTTCCTCAGTTTCGACCCGGCGGAGTGGGATGTCGCCGCCGGCGCCGCCCTGGTGGAGGCCGGTGGCGGGGTGACCCGCCGCTGGCGCCGGGACGGACGGACCGTCTTCGCCACCGGCGCTCCGGCCGTGGTGGCGGCGCTGGCGGCCTGGCTGGGCACGGACCACGACGAGGGGGACGACGATGACGAGCAGCGATGAGTTCCGGCTGGCGCTGGTGGGCGCGGGGCGGATGGGCCACCACCACCTGCGCGCGCTGGCGGGCAACCGGAAGGTCCGGATCAGCCACGTGGTCGACCCCGTGCCGGACGCCCGGGCGGCGGTCGTCGCCGCCGGGCTGCCGGCGTACCCGAGCGTGGCGGACCTGCTCGCGGACGCCGCGCCGGACGGTCTGCTGGTGACCGCGCCGACCGGCCGGCACGGCGCGCTGGTCGCCGACGCCGCGAAGGCCGGGCTGCCGGTGCTGTGCGAGAAGCCGGCCGGGCTGGACGCGGCCGAGGCCGCGGAGGCCGGCCGGGTGGCCGCGGCCGCCGGCGTCGGCTTCCAGGTCGCCTACTGGCGCCGGTACGTGCCCGAGCTGCGGCGGCTGCGCGAGCGGATCGCCGGCGGCGAGCTGGGTGAGGTGCTGTTCGTGGCCGCGTCGCAGTGGGACGGGGAGCCGCCGCCGGCGGCGTTCCGCACCGGCAGCGGCGGGATCTTCGTGGACATGGGGGTGCACGAGTTCGACCAGATCCGGTGGCTGACCGGGCAGGACGTCATCCGTGTCTGCGCCCAGCCGGCCGGGCACGTCACCGACCCGGCGGTGCGCGGGCGGGACGTGGACAGCGCTCAGGCGTTGCTCGGTCTCTCCCGCGGCGGCACCGCGCTGGTCTCGCTCGGCCGGCACCATCCGGGCGGGGACATGGCGGCGGTGGAGGTCTTCGGCACCCGGGACCACGTCCGGCTGACGTTCCTCGACCCGGCCGACGGCGACGCCACCATGTACGCCGCGCTGGCCCGCCAGGCGGAGGACTTCGCCGAGCTGGCCCGCACCGGACGCGCCGAGGGCGCTCAGGTGGCGGACGCGGTCGCCGTGCTGGACGCGGCGCACCTGGCGACGGCGCAACTCACGCTGGGTCACGAAGAACAACCCGATCGGTGAGTCCTTTCATCATCTGGGAGCGGGTTATTCCCTAGCCGAAGGTGGGAAATTCAGGCGCCACAACACGGTGGACGCACTGCGGAGCGAGGGACTACATCCATGCAGTTCAGTGTTCTCGGTCCGTTGGCGCTGTCCGCGGACGACCACGCGATCACGCTGACCGGCACCAAGCCGCGACTCCTGCTCGCCCTGCTGCTGCTGAACCCGGGCCGTACCGTCTCCACCGCCCGGCTGGTCGACGGCCTCTGGCCCGACGCGCCGCCGGCGTCGGCGGTGCGCAACCTGCGCACCTACGTGCACCGGCTGCGGCAGGCGCTGGACCGCGGCGGCGACTCGGCCGACCGCCTGGTCCACGACGGCACCGGCTACCACCTGCGGGTCGACGAGCACGAGCTGGACCTGCTCCGGTTCCGGCGACTCGCCGAGGACGCGCGCCGGTCCGCGCGCGCGGACCGGCCGGACGCCGCCGCCGACCTGTTCGACCGGGCGGTCGGGCTGTGGCGGGGCCAGCCGCTGGAGGACCTGCCGGACCTCGGCGCCGAGCTGGGCGCGACCGTCACCGCGCTGCGGGAGCAGCACCGGGAGATGACGGTCGAGCTGACCGACCTGCGCCTGCGCCTGGGCCAGCCGGCGCGGGTCATCCCGGCGCTGCGCCGGATGGTGGCGGAGGAGCCGCTCGACGAACGCCACCAGGCACAGTTGGTGACCGCGTTGACGCTCGAGGGACGCGTCGGCGAGGCGCTGGTCGCCTACCAGCAGGCCCGACGCGGCATCGTCGACGAACTCGGGGTCGACCCCGGCCCGGCCCTGCAGGGCGCCCTGCAGGCCGCGCTGGACGCGGACTCGACCGAGGCCCGACCGCCCGCCGGCCGGCCCGCCGCGGCGCCGGCCGGAAGGCAGGCGCTGCCGATGAAGCCGCCGGTCCTGGTCGGCCGGGACACCACCGCCGGTCAGTTGCGCGCCATCGCCGAGGGCATCGCGGACTCGACCGGCGCGGACGAGCACGCCGCCGTCGTGCTGGTCTCCGGCGCGCCCGGGGTCGGCAAGTCCTCCTTCTCAATCTCCAGCGGCTACGACCTGGCCGACCTCTTCCCCGACGGGCAGCTCTTCGTGAGCTTCGACAGCGGCGACGAGCCGCCACGCGGCAGCGGGGAGCTGATCCGGGAACTGCTCGTCGAGCTGGGGGTGCCGCTGACCGACGTGTCGGAGGACATCCGGGAGCGGGCCGCGGTGCTGCGGTGCGCGCTCGCCGGCCGGCGACTGCTGCTCATCATCGACGACGTGGAGTGCGCGCAGCAGGTCCGCCCGCTGCTGCCGGGCGCGGGCCGCAGCCTGGTGCTGGTCAACAGCCGGCAGCGCCTGCTGGACCTGGACGTCGGCTGGCGGCTCACGCTCGGCGCGCTGGACCGCGACGAGGCGGTGGAACTGCTGGCGACGATCGCGGGCGAGGACCGGGTCCGCGAGCAGCCGGAGGTCTTCGGCCGGATCGCCGACGCCTGCGACCAGTTGCCGCTGGCCCTGCGGATCGTCGGCAGCCGGCTGGTCACCCAGCCGGACGGCGCGCTGCCCGGCTTCGCCGAGCATCTGGAGATCGAGGAGAACCGGCTCGCCGAGTTGGTCGTCGGGGACATCTCGGTGCGGCACACGCTCTCGGTCAGCTACCGAGGGCTCGACGTCGACGCCCGCCGGGCCTTGCGCGAACTGGCCGCCGCCAACTCACTGATCACCCCGACCAGCGCGGTGGAGATCCTGCGCCTGCCCCGGCAGCAGGCCAGCCGGCTGGTCGAGCACCTGGTCCAGCACAACATGCTGGTGCCGGTCGACGCCGGCGGCCTCGGCCAACGCTTCCACCTGCCCGAGTTGCTGCGCATCTTCGCCAACGAATGCCCGTGAGGCGGGGGCCCCGCTCAACGCGTTCTGCTGAGCGGGGCCCCCGGTCACCACCTACCTACTTGAGGAACCGGTCCAGCGCCGCCTCGATGGTGCCGCTGTCCGGCGCCGCGTAGGACTTCATCGTCACCTTGTTGTAGGAGATGAAGCTCGGGCAGCGGGCGGCCGGCGCGGTGACGGTGCCGCCGTCGCCGATCTTCTCGCCGGTCTTGGCCGCGTGGAACGTCAGCGTGTAGCGCGAGGAGATGTAGTCGACCGTGACGATCTTGCCGTCGGTCGCCTTGTACTGGCACTTCTTCGGCGTGCCCTCGCTGCCGTCCACCATCTTGAGGCAGCCGACGACCGACGCGGTGGCGAAGTCCGCCGACTTCGCGTAGTAGGGCTTGTCCGAGCTGAACGACTTCTGCGACCAGAACGTCGGCCGGTCCGGGGCGTTGGAGAAGACGTACGCCTTGGCGTTCGACGGCCCGGTGTACGGGGTGGCGTTGAGGATCGCGCCGCCCTCGCAGACCGCGGACAGGTCGCTGGCGTAGCGGGCGGTCGTCGCGTCGTTGTTGGTCGGCTCCTCCGGCCCGGTCGTCTCCGGCCCGGCCTGCGACGGAGTCGCGGTCGGCCCCGGGGTGGAGCTGCCGGACGCGACCGGCGTCGGGTCGTCCTTGTCGTCGCCGCCGAACGCGACGTAGGCGAGGCCACCGCCGCAGCACAGCAGCGTCAACGTCACCGCGCCGGCGGCGAGGCCCACGATCAGGCCCTTCTTCGACCGGCCGCCGGGCGGCGGGGCCGGCGCGAACGGCGCCGGCTGCCCCGGGTACCCGGGCTGGCCCGGGTACGGCGCGCCGGGCTGCGCGCCGTACGGCGCACCGGAACCCGGCTGGGCGCCGTAGGGCGCGCCGGACGCGGGCTGCTGACCGTACGGCGCGCCCGAGCCGGGCTGCACACCGTAGGGCGCACCGGAGGCCGGCTGCTGACCGTACGGCGCGTTGGGGTCGGGCTGGTTGCCCCACGCTCCGGCGTTCGGGTCCGGATAGCCTCCGTAGGGAGGGTGATTGTCACTCATCTGAGGTTCTTCCACCTGTCGTCCGTGGTTCCGGCGATCAACCACCCCGCAGCGTAATGACGGCTGCAAATCCACGATCGCCGACGTCTGGTCGGTCTTCACCATCGGTGCCGACGCCGTTCCGGTGCGTGCCCGGGTGAGCCAGGCGGGTGCCGTGTCACCGCACTCCACCTGGTGGGATCCGTTGCACGGCAACGGATCCCGAGATCCGCCCGAGCCGCCGAGCGAGCCGGAAAATGTGACGCACGCTACAGCGACGCGGGCACCGTGTCCCGGGCCAGGGCCAGCGCGCCGTACAGCGCGGCGTCGTCGGCGAAGCCGGAGCGCACCACGTCGGGCGGGTGCGGCAGCACCTCGGTCAGCCGGTCGACGAGCATCCGCCGGATCAACGCGCTGCGGGTGACGCCGCCGACCAGCACGATCCGCTGTGGATCGAGCAGCAGGCAGCAGGTCGCCAGCGCGTGGGCCGCCTCGTCGACCCGGGCGGCCAGCGCGTCACGCGGCGCGCCCGGCGCCTCGGCGGCGGCGGCGAGACCCGCCGTCCCGCCCGGCACGTCGAGGTCGGCGGCGAGCCGGTCCAGCGCCCGGCCGGAGAAGTCCAACTCCAGCATGGTCCCCGGCCAGGGGCCGCCGGCCACCGCGTACCCGATCTCGCCGGCCGCGCCGCGGTGACCCGGCAGCACCGCGCCGCCGACCGTGACCGCCGCCGCGACGCCGGTGCCGATCCCGACCACCAGGCCGGGGTCGACGCCGCGCAGCGCGCCGTGGCGCAACTCGGCCAGGGCGGCGGCGTTCAGGTCGTTGTCCACCGCGACCCGGGGCACGTCCAGCGCGTCGCGGACCGCGTCGGCCAGGCGCAGCCGATCCCAGCCGGGCACGTTGGGCGCCAGGTCGATGCCGTCCGGCCGGACCACGCCGGGCGAGGCCACCCCGGCCGCGGCGAGCGGACCGCCGACCTCGCCGACGAGGTCACCGGCGAGCGCCAGCGCCCGGGCCAGCGCCTGCGGCGCGCCCCGCTCGGCGTGGGTGGGCACCCGCCGGCGGACCAGCAGCCGGCCGTCGGCGTCGGACACCCCCACCGCCATCTTCGTGCCGCCGAAGTCGATGCCGAGCAACAACCCCGCGCCGCGCGTGCCGGCGGCGGGCGGGCCGGACAGCCGCACGCTCACGGTTTGACCTCTGTTCGCGACTGCGGGGCTCGCAAACCCGGCTCACACCTCGCGCTCACGGGGCCACCCTCTGTTCGCGACTGCGGGGCTCGCAAACCCGGCTCACTCCTCGCGCTCACGGGGCCCCCAGCTCGGCGGCCACGGCGTCCAGCGCCTCGTCGGCGCGGCGCAGCAGGCCGCGCACCGCGTCCAGCCGCTCGGCGACCGGGTCGAGCGCGGCGCGCAGCACGCCCACCTGGGCGCGGACCGCGGCGGCACCCGGCCCGTCGGCCTGGGCCCGCTGGAGGACCAGCTCCGGGCGGACGGCGGCGGCGATCAGGTCGGCCACCGCCGCGTCGTCCAGCTCGCCGGCGACGTCGGCGGCGGCGGCCCGGACGCCCTCGGGGGTCCAGGTGTCCGGCCCGCCGGCGCGCACCAGCCGACCGACCACCGAGTGCGCGGCGCGGAACGGCACCCCGTGGCGGGTCAGCGCGTCCGCGGCGGCGGTGGTGGTGGCGCCGGAGGCGACGATCTCCTCCCGGCTGGGCGGGTTCAGCGGCGCGATCTCGGCGAGGAAGCCGCCGACCAGGGCGAAGAACCGCTCAGCCCGGTCGTTGCTCTCCCAGAGCCGCACCTGCACGTCGGTGGTGGGGTTGTTGGAGTCCTCCCACCAGGCGGCGCCGACGTTGTTGAGCACCGAGGCGGCGTCCGCCGCCGCCTGACCGGCGTACGAGACGAGGTGTTCCAGCACCACCGGGCTTGTGTGTCGGCTCGGTGCGGAGCTCCTGGTCCGGCTACCACGACGAGCCATCGCCGCCGAACTCGTCGCGCACGAGCAGCGGTGGCTGCCGGAGTTGGCCGACCGCCTGCCGTTGCCGGTGCCAGCGCCGCTGCGTGTCGGCCGGCCGACGGCAGAGTATCCGTGGTCGTGGAGTGTCGTGCCGTTCTTCCCGGGCCGGATCGCAGCGTGGGCGGAGCCCGACGATCACTGGTCGGCCGCGGCGACGCTCGGCGGATTCCTGGGCGCGCTGCATGTCCCGGCTCCTTCGGAGGCGCCCGTCAACCTGTTTCGCGGGATTCCACTGGCCGGGCGTGCCGAGGGGGTCCTGACCGGGCTGGCGCACGTCGATCCGGCCGACCGCGCCGCCGCCCGGCCGGTCTGGGAGGCGGCCGCCGCTACGCCCGCCTGGGACGGTCCGCCGCTGTGGCTGCACGGGGACCTGCACCCGGCCAACATCCTGGTCGACCACGGTCGCATCAGCGCCGTGATCGACTTCGGTGACCTGACCTCGGGCGATTCCGCCGCCGACCTGTCCGTGGCCTGGATGCTGTTCACGGCGGAGCAGCGTGCCGCTCTTCGGGAGGCGTACGGCCGCGCGGACGACGCGACCTGGGAGCGGTCGCGCGGGTGGGCGCTCGTCCTGTCCCTGGTCTTCCTGACGCACTCGGCGGACAACCCGCTGATGCGCGGCATCGGCGAGCACCTCGACGTCGGCGTATCGACGCGCGGTCAGGAGGCCCTGGGCCGCGTCCGGATCCGACGCCTGCACGAGCAGCGCGGTGCCCAACCAGGCCGCGCGGTCGTCGGACAGCAGCGGGCCGTAGGCGATCAGCCGATCCGGATCGCCGGGCACGGCCAGGTCGGCGGCCTCTCCCGCGCCGAGGGCCAGCACCAGGTAACGGTTGCCACCGACCGGGCCGCCGGGAAAATCCCCCATGCGTCGTCGCAGCGTGTTGCGCCAGCGCCGGAGCAACACGTCGCGATACACGCCGGCCTGGTAGTTGGGCTCGTCGAACGCGAACGCGCGGGCGGCGGCGGAATCGGGCAGGTCGACGATGTGCAGGCTGCCGGTGGGCGTCGCGCCGTCGTCGGCGAGGGTCGGCCCGCGGGCGATCATCCCGGTCCCGAGCCGGTCCATGTAGGACCAGTGATCTTCTCGCAACCCGTCCCGCAGCGGAACGGAGTGCGGCCGGTAGCGGTGGAAGCACGGAAATTCCATGCCGGACAGTCTCGACGCATCGCACACCCCTGCTCCCCCTTAATGAGGTTGGTCTATATTGACCGGCATCACAGGCACGGACAGACTTCCGGGACCACCACCCCATGATCCCGCTCCGGGAGGGCGCCATGATCCGTCCCCGCCTGTCGCTGCCGCGTACTGCCGCACGCCTGGCCACGCTCGCCGCGGCCACCGCCGGCCTGCTGCTCGCCGTCGTCGCACCCGCCAACGCCGCCGTGCCCTCCGGGCGCTACGTGGCGCTCGGCGACTCGTACACCGCCGGCCCGCTCATCCCCACCCAGACCGACCTGAACTGCCTGCGCTCCAACCGCAACTACCCGTCGTTGGTCGCGGCCGCGTCCGGCTCGTCGTCGTTCGCGGACGTGAGCTGCTCCGGGGCCACCACCGACGACATCCTGTACGGCGGCGACGGCCAACTCGGCATCAACGTGCCGCCGCAGCTCAACTCGGTCACCCCGAACACGGCGCTGGTGACGGTGCAGATCGGCGGCAACGACATCGGTTTCTCCGGGATCATCAGCGACTGCGCGCAGGCCAGCGTCAGCAGCCCGCTCGGCTCGCCGTGCAAGGACCGGTTCACCGCCGGCGGCACCGACCAGCTCCGGGCCCGGATCGCCGCCACCGTGCCAAAGGTGACAACGGTGCTGCGCTCGGTCACGCAGGCCGCGCCGGGCGCGCGGGTCGTGGTGCTCGGCTACCCGGCGATCCTGCCGGACAGCGGGTACGGCTGCTGGCCGGTGGTGCCGATCGCCTACCAGGACGTGCCCTACCTGCGGGGCGTCGAGAAGGCGTTGAACACGATGCTGGCCGACACCGCGGCGGCGAACGGCGCGAGCTACGCCGACGTCTACACCCCGTCGATCGGCCGCGACGCGTGCAAGGGCAGCGGCACCCGCTGGGTCGAGGGGCTGGTGCCGCAGAACGCGGCCGCGCCGTTCCACCCGAACGCCCGGGGTGAGCAGGGCATGGCCGACGCGCTGCGCGCGCACCTGAGCTGATCCCGCTCCACCCGAGCCGGTCCCGCCACCCGGCGGGGCCGGCTTCCGGCCGGTCTCCGCGCAGCGACCGTTCCGTACCAGGATCTCGCCGCAGGGGTGTCGGCCACGGGAGGCGGCGGGTGTCGCGGGCTCGGTCGGCGCACCACCGCGCTCTGACGGCGACCACCGCGCTCGCGGTCCTCCCCAACACCACGATGACCGCCGCGTACGTGCCGGAGCCCCGCCGGATGGCGCCGCCGGTGATCCGTCGCGCGCAGGCATATCTGGAGGAGCACGCCGCCGAACCGGTCGCCGTGGCGCAGGTCGCCGCCGCCTGCGGCGTCGGGCCACGCGGCCTGCAGGCCGCGTTCCAGCGACATGTCGGCCACAGTCCGCTGACCTACCTGCGTCAGGTCCGCCTCGCCCGCGCCCACCGCGATCTCGCCGCCGCCGACCCGGCCTCCGGCGCGACCATCGCCGGCATCGCCCGACGGTGGGGCTGGACCAGCCCCGGCCGCTTCGCGGCCGCCTACCGGGAGACATACGGGAGGCCACCCCACGAGACGCTACGGGAGTGACGGTTCAGCTCTCGGCGCGGCCGGCCCGCCAGTAGCCCATGAACGCCACCGCCCGCCGGTCCATCCCGCGCTCGGTGACCAGGTGCCGGCGCAGTCCCCGGATCACCGCCGCCTCGCCGGCCAGCCAGGCGTAGAGCGCCGCGCCGTCCGGCCGCTCCGGCACCTCCCAGAGGACGTCCCGGTCCACGTCCACCTCGGCCGGCGCCTCGCCGGCCGGCGAGCGGGCCGGGGCGGGCAGCAGCCGGGCGGCGAGGTCCGTCACCGCCGGGGAGAGGCGGGCGCCGTGCGGGGCGCCGGCCCGGGGTAGCCAGGTCACGGTGACCCCGGCCGGCACCCGGCACGGCAGCACGTCACCCGCCTCCGGCACCTCGACCAGCGCGTGGCCGCGCGCGCCGGCCGGCAGCCGATCCAGGATCGCGCAGATGGCCGGCGCGGCCGTCTCGTCGCCGGCCAGCAGCAGCACCGCCCCGGCCGGGGGCCGGAACTCCACGCCGCCGTGCTCGCCCGGCCAGCCCGCGTCCGGCCCGACCAGCGCCAACCGATCGCCCGGGCGGGCGCGCCGCGCCCATCGGGTCGCCGGGCCGCCGTCACCGTGCAACGCCATGTCCACGTCCACCTCGGACTCCTCCGGCCGCGCCGCCCGGACCGTGTAGGTGCGGATCGGGCTGCGCCGCTCCGCCGGCAGGTCCCGCCACCGCTGATACCACTCCGGCCCGTCGGGCAGTTCCCCCGGCACCCCGTCGACCACCGGCAACGCCAGCTTGATCCGCTGGTCGTAGCCGTTGTCGGCGAACCGGTCCAGGTCCGCGCCGGTGAAGGTGACCCGCAGGAACGACGGGCCGAGCCGGCGTACCGCGCGTACCTCGACGGTGAACACTCGCCACGGCGTGACGGCCACGGTGCTGGTCATGTGACGTCCTCTCGAGGGGTCATCGGTGGGCGGCGACGCGGGAGCGCCACAGCAGCCAGACGAAGTAGGGGGTGCCGATCAGCGCGGTGACCAGCCCGGCCGGCACCTGTGCGGGGGCGATGACGGCGCGCCCGAGGGTGTCGGCCAGGCTGACCAGCACGGCCCCGAGCAGCACCGCGACCGGCAGCACCCGGGTGTGCCGGCCGCCGACGAGCGCCCGAGCGGCGTGCGGCGCGACCAGGCCGACGAAGCCGATCACGCCGACCGCCGACACGGCGGTGGCGGTGAGCAGCGCCGCCAGGCCGAGCGCGACCAGCCGGGCACGCTCCAACCGGACGCCGAGCACCCGGGGCGTGTCGTCGTCGAGCGCGAGCAGGTCCAGTTCCCGACGCACCGCGATCACCACCGGCACGGCGACCAGCAGCGCCAGCGCCACCGGCAGGAGCTGTGGCGCGGTACGCCCGTAGGTGGAACCGGAGAGCCAGGTGAGCGCCTTGCCGGTGTTCCACGGGTCGGAGGAGACGACGATGAAGGTGATCACCGCGGCGCCGCCCTGCCAGACCGCGAAACCGATCAGCACGAGCCGGTCCGAGTCGAGCCCGCGACGCCGGGCCAGCCCGTACACCAGCGCGAACGCGGCGACCGCGCCGAGCCCGGCCGCGCCGGAGAGCGCGAGCACCCCGGCCGCCGGGGCGAACGTCAGCAGCGACACCGCGCCGATCCCGGCGCCGCCGGTGATGCCCAGGATGCCCGGCTCCGCGAGCGGGTTGCGGCAGACCGCCTGCACGGTGGTGCCGGCCAGGGCGAGGGCGGCGCCGGCCAGCAGCGCCGCCGCGACGCGCGGCCAGCGCGCGTCCAGCACGAAGGTGTACGCCGGCCCGGTGCGCCCCTGCACCCAGTTGGCGACGTCGCCGAGCAGCACCATCGTGTCCCCGGCGAGCATGCCGAGCGCCAGCGCCCCGACGGTCGCCGCCGCGCAGGCGACGACCACGGCGGTGTGGAAGGCGCGGGAGCGTACGGCTGCCTGCCCGCCCGGCGGCTGCCGGGTGGGACCGGCGTCGCGGTGCCGGCGGGCCAGCCAGACCAGCAGGACCGCGCCGAAGAGCGTGGTGACCACGCCGGTCGGGACGTCCACGCCGGCCTGCCCACCGAGCACGGCCCGCAGCAGCACGTCGGAGCCGAGCACGACGACCACGCCGACCAGGCCGGAGAGCGGCAGCAGCACCCGGTGCCGGTGCACCTCGGGCACCCAGCGGCCGAGCAGCCGGACGATCACCGGCGCACCGAGCCCGACGAAGCCGATCGGCCCGGCCAGGGTGACGGCGGCGGCGGAGAGCAACACCGCGAGCAGCACCACGGCGAGCCGGGTGCGGCGCACGTCCAACCCCAGCACGGTGGCGGTGTCGTCGCCGAGGGCGAGCAGGTCGAGCCGGTGCCCGAGCGCGACGAGCACCAGCGCGGCGACCGCGATCACGGGGGCGAGCTGGGTGAACGCGACCAGGTCGCCCTGCACGAGTGAGCCGTTGCCCCAGGCGAACAGCCCGATGGTGGCCTGTTCGAAGAGCAGCAGGAGCAGCATGGTCAGCGAGGCGAGCGCCATCGCGGTGGCCGCGCCGGCGAGGATCAGCCGGGTGGTCGCGGCCTGCCCACCGGCGGACAGCAGCATCACCAGGCCGGCGGCGGCGAGCCCGCCGCAGAACGCGAGCCCGCCGGCGGGCAGCGCCGGCAGCGCGATGCCGAACGCGGCGGTGGCCACGATCGCCAGGTGCGCGCCGGCGTTCACCGCGAGCGTGTCCGGCGAGGCGAGGGGGTTGCGGGTGGTCGACTGGAGGGCCGCGCCGGCGAAGCCGAGCGCGAGGCCGACGGCCAGCCCGGTGAGCAGCCGCGGCAGCCGGGAGGCGACCAGCACCCGGGCGGTCTCGTCGTCTGCCCCGGTGACCAGGCGGAGCAGGTCGGCCGCCCCGACCGAGGAGGTGCCCTGGGTGAGGTGCACCGCGGTGATCGCCACGAGCAGCGCGGCGGCGAGCAGGAACGCGCCGGCGACCCGGCGTCGGGCGGGGGGTGGCCCGACCGGGGCCGGCCGGGTGGCCGGCTCCGGTCGGAGGGTGGCGATCATCGGGGGTCAGGCCGTGTAGACGGCGACGAGCTGGTCGACGTACTGCTTCGCGGACAGGGTGCCGCCGAACGTCCAGATGCCGTTCGGCATCTTGTGCAGCTTGTTCTGCCGCACGAACGGCAGCGACCGCCAGATCGCGTTGCCGGCGAGACCGTCGGCGAAGACGTCCTGCCCGTCCGAGGCGTTATAGAAGAAGTGCAGGTCCTGACCCTTGAGGACGGTCATCCCCTCGACGTCGGTCTGGCCCAGGCCCCACATCGCGTCGGTCTTGCCGGTCCAGGCGTTGCGCAGGCCGAGCTGGATGCCGAGCTGGGAGACGAGCGCGCCCTGGCCGAACATCCGGATCGACACCGTGCTGCCCTCCTTCCAGCCGTCGGCGACGGCGAACTGCCGGCCGGCCGCGCCGGCGTCGGCGATCTTCTTGCGCCCGTCGGCGAGCGCGGCGTCGAAGTCGGCGAGCAGCTTCTCCGCCTGCGCGCTGCGGCCGGTCGCGGTGGCGATCATGGTGAGGTCGGACCGCATCCGGCCGAGGTTGTCGGCCGCGTCGCTGCCCTTGGTGACCAGCACCGGCACGTACTTCTCCAGCTGGGTGACGATGGCCGCGCCGCGCTCGGCCTCCATCACCACCAGGTCCGGCTGGAGCGCCACGACGGCGTCGACGCTCGGCTCGCCCCGGGTCCCGACGTCCTTGACGCCCGGGTCGAGCGGCGCGGCGGTGACCCAGGTGGCGTACCCCTTGGGGTCGGCGACGCCGACCGGCATCACGCCGAGGCCGACGAGCATCTCGACCTCACCCCACTCCAGACCGACGACCTTGGTGGCCGGGCTCTTCAGGGTGATCGTCTTGCCGCGGCTGTCGGTGACGGTGACCGGGCCGGTGGCCGCCGAGGTGGAGGGGGCGGCGGCGGGCGCCTCGGTGGTGCCGCAGCCGGCGACCAGCAGTGCGGTCGCCGCGGCGACGAGCAGGGTGACTCGGGTACGCAACATCGGTTTCTCTTCTGTAGTCAGGACTTGGTGTGTTTGCCCACGGGGCGGGTGGAGAGCAGGCCGGTCACCGGGTCGACGGTCACCTCGACCCGGATGCCGTACGCCTCGGTGAGCGCCGCCTCGGTGAACACCTCACGGGGGGCGCCGGTGCCGCGCACCCGCCCCTCGTGCAGGAGCACCACCTCGTCGGCGACGGCGGCGGCCTGGTTGAGGTCGTGCAGCACCACGCCGACGGCGACGTCGGCGGTGTCGGCGAGGTCCCGCACCAGGTCGAGGATCTCCACCTGGTAGCGCAGATCGAGGAACGTGGTGGGCTCGTCCAGCAGCAGCACGGCGGTGTCCTGGGCCAGGCAGGTGGCCAGCCAGACCCGTTGGAGTTCCCCGCCGGACAGCTCGTCGACCGGCCGGGCCGCCATGGTGTCGACGCCGGTCACCGCCATTGCCCGGTCGATCGCCGCCGGCCCGTCCGGGTCGCCGGCCCGCCACCGCTGCCGGTACGGGTGCCGGCCGTAGCCGACCACGTCCCGAACGGTGACCCCGCTCGGCGTGGGGCGGCTCTGCGCCAGCAACGTGACCCGGCGGGCGAAGTCGCGGGCGGACAGCGCACGGGCCGGCGTGCCGTCGGCGAGCACGATCTCGCCGTGCTCCAGCGGGTGCAGGCGGGCCAGCCCACGCAGCAGCGTCGACTTGCCGCTGCCGTTCGGGCCGACCAGCGCGGTCACCGCCGCCGGCCGCAGCGTGATGCCGGCGTCGTGCACCACGGTGGTCCCGTGGTAGCCCAGCCGCAGCGCACTGCCCCGCAGGCCGTCAGCCCGCACCGTTCCGCTCGTCACAAAGGTTAGGCTAACCTAACCAGCGATCACGCTGTCAAGCCACCTCCGGATCTTCACTGTGGGTGACCGGGCCGAAGAAGTGTTCGCGTTTTAGCGGTATGCCTCTCGGTCATATTTATGCCTCAGAGGTATGCCGCTGAAAAGTGATGCCTTCTCCGGTCGCGTTACGCTCCGTGCGCGAGCGCCGCCCGGATACGGGCGCCGAGCGCCGCGATCCGGTCCGGCGACTGCGGCACCACGCCGTGCTCGGCCATCAACGCGTGGTACTGCTGCCGCTCGTACGGCACCCCCGGTGGCAGCGGCGCGACGTGCCAGTGCACGTACCACCTCCGCGACGGCGCGGGCGACACGGTGCACCACCGCCTGGAGATCCAGGTACTCCCCCGGCGTCAACCCGCCGACCACGTCTTCGACGTGCCGGCGCGGCGCCACCAACGTGGAGCCGACCAGTGTGGGATACCGGTTGAGGAACGCGACGTGCGCACCGTCGTCGTAGAGCGGCTCGTGGGCGAGGTCGGGGTCACCGTCGAGGTAGGCACAGACGAAGCACCGCCCGGATCGCGCCCGCCGCTCGTAGGCCACCAGATCGCGCGGCTCCCGCGCGCCGGTCATCCCCCACGCCCCTCAGGGCTGCCCTACATATGTTCCACGTTGCGGCCCGGTGTAGACCAACCCGCGGTCGCGCAATTCGGCAACGGCGCGCCGGGCGGTTCCCCGCGCCACACCGAACTCCTGCACGATGGCCGCCTCGCTCGGAATCGGCCGGTGCGGCGCGAGTTCACCGCCTCCGAGCCCGCCGACTGCCCGCCGACCCGTGACCCGCCCGTCCGTCCGCCCGTCCGTCCGTCCGTCGACCGTCGACGCCGATCTTGCGGTTGCGGCCCTTGACTCGTACCTCTTGTCGGTTTTGTGGGGGCGGCAACCGCAAGATCGGCGATGCGGTGCGGGCGGGGCGGAGCTACAGGGAGACCACGCGGCCGCCGAGGGTGACGACCAGGCGGCCGTCGGAGGTGAAGGACCAGCCGAGGGCGCCCGCGTAGGTGGCGCAGCGGGAGCCGTTGGCGCCGGACCAGAACTGGTTCGAGCCGTCCACGTTGCCGACCGTCCTGTCGTTCGACCCGCTGCCGCTGCGGCAGGACGTGTTGCTGCGGAAGACCGAGGTGCCGGCGTCGAACGAGAAGTTGCGCTCGGTGTTGTCGATGCTCAGGTTGTTGGAGATCGTCATGGTGCCGGGGTTCCGGTTGTAGGTGAAGCCGTGCTTGCCGTTGCGGTACGCGATGGTGCGCCGGACGGTGTGGTTGACCGCGATGTCCTCGCCGCCGAGCTTGAAGCCGTTGCGGTCGCCGTTGCCGGCCTGGGTGCCGTTGCTGAGCGTGCCGTTGTTGTAGGAGAGGGAGTCCTCGATGGTCACCGCGCCGATCGCGCCGGTGTCGGTCTTGGTGTAGAGGTCCCAGCCGTCGTCGATGTTGTGGTGCGACACGGCGTACCGGAAGACGTTGCCGCCGCCGACGGTGAGCTTGGCGGCGAACCCGTCGGCGTCCTCGCCGTCGGAGTCGGCGTTGTCGTGTGACTCGACGCTGACCATGAGGTTGTTCGCCGGCCACTGGTCACGCGGGGTGCTGGACGAGATGCGGGACAACTGCAGGCCGGTGTCGCGGTTGAACCGGGTCACCGTACGCTCGATGATGTTGTTGCTGCCGCCGACGAAGATGCCGTTGTCGCCGGCACGTTCCACCACGATCCCCCGGACGTGCCAGTAGGACGCGTTGAGCGCGAGGCCCCGGTTGGCCGGGTCCTCGCCCATCGCGGAGAAGTTGAGGATCGGCGTCTCGCCCGGGTAGGCGTACAGGTTCTTGCGGGCGCTCGCGGTGCCGTTGTTGCCGGCGGCGACGGTGACGGTCTGGGCCAGGCTGTAGGTGCCCCCGCGCAGGTAGACGGTGCCGCCCGCACCGACCCGGGTGATCGCCGCGGCGATCGTGGTGGGGTTCGCCTGGGTGCCGGCAGCGCCGGCGGTGCCGTTCGGCGCGGCGTACACTGCTCCGCTCGTCGGCGGCGGAGTCGTCGGCGGCGGGGTGGTGGGCGACGGCGGCGGGGTCGTCGGCCCCGGCGGCGGGGTGAGGGTCCCACCGGGGTCGGTGGGGACGGCGCCGCCGCAGAGGACGCCGTTGACCGCGAACGAGGACGGCTTGGAGTTGTTGCTGTTGTTCCAGGCGCCGTTGAAGCCGAACGAGGTGCTCGCGTTGGTGCCGAGGCTGCCGTTGTAGCTGACGTTGGCGGCCCGCACCGACGCGCCGGTCTGGGTGATGTCGGCGCCCCATGCCTGGCTGACGGTCTGGCCGTCGTTGAAGTTCCAGGCGACGGTCCAGCCGTTGAGCGGATCGCCGAGGTTGGTGAGGTTGACGTTGGCGGTGAAGCCGCCGGACCACTGCGCGGTGACCGCGTAGTCGACCCGGCAGCCGGCGGCCGCCTGGGCGGCGGTGGCCCCGACGGCGAGGCCGGCCGCGACGAGCGTCGCCGCCGCGGCCCCGGCCGTCCACAACACCGTGCGGCGCTGTCGATTGATCATGAGGGTTCTCCTGCGGGTGGTGGATCGGCGCCACACCGGTACCGGCTCCGATGCCCGGTCGGTGCCGTCGGCGGGCCTTCCTGCCCCGGACGTCCGTGCGTCGACGGACCCGTCACGCGCTCCCGCACAGAAAGCGCTTTCGCCCGGAGGTTACTGACGTACGTCGATGCGGTCAATCGGACCACCGGACGCTGAACGATCCCGCACCCGTGCCCATACCCGACCGGGAGATCGTCCGGAGCCGCGATGCCGGAGCGGGCCCGCGAGGCGATCCCTGCGTCTCACTGCGCACCGCGGAGCGGCAGCGCGGCACACCTGCCGTGCCGGCCCTGCAGGTCGACCAAAGGAGAGGTGCACGGCCAGGGGTACGCGCAACAACGCGGTCCTGAAACTCGGCGGGGTGGGCGCCCTCGCGGCGCTGCTGCTCGCCGGCGGGCTGCGACTGGCGTCCGCCGACACCAGCGGCGGCGGGGCCGCCTCGGCCGCGCAGACCGTGAACTGCCCGACCGTACGCGACAAACTGCCCGCGGTGCCGGCGACGGCGAACGCCGAGGTGGAGCGGGAACTGGCCAACCTGGACCAGGAGATCGCCCGGCAGAACGAGCGGCTGGCCCGGCTCGCGGTGAAGCCCGAGGGCGGGGCGAACTTCGTCAACAACGCCATCCTCGGGCCGCTGAAGAACAAGCGCACCGCCGTGCTCGACCGGATCGAAATCGCGTTCAACCGGGTCGGCGCACAGCGGCCGAACCTGGACGCGCTGGCCGCCTGCGGCCTCAACTGAGGTGCAGGGCGGCCGGTGCAGGGTGTCACGCAGCTCCGGGTGCCACCAGCCTGGTCTGCTCGCCGTCACGCATCGGGTGACGACGAAGGGACGACGATGGTCATCGTCGTGCTCCCCTCGGTTCGACGCCTCCATGCCTGACACGGCCTGCCACCGGCACGCGACGCTGACCCGACCCTGCCGCGCCGAGCGGCAGCAGCGCGGTGCCCGACCCGCCGACGAGGTGCTCCACGCGTCCACCGAGGCGCGGACCCGCCACCGACCGCCTGCTGCCCTCCTCCAGGCCGGTCAGGCCACGCCGTGCAGGCGACCGTCGCGCATCTCGACGATCCGGTCGGCGGCGGCGAGGTGGTCGCGGTCGTGGGTGACCAGCACCGTGGCGGTGCCCCGCTCGCGGGTGAGCCGACCGATCAGGTCGATGACCGCGGCGCCCCGATCATGGTCGAGCGCGCTCGTCGGCTCGTCGACCAGCAGGACGACCGGGTCGTTCACCAGCGCGCGGGCGATGTTGACCCGCTGGCGCTGGCCACCGGAGAGCTGGTGCGGCCGCCGCCCGGCCTAGGCGTCGAGGCCGACCGCGTCGAGCAGGTCCCGGGCGCGGTCCCGGGCCCGGGCCGGCGACCGGCCGTCGAGGGCGGCCATCACCTGGAGCTGCTCGGCGGCGGTCAGCGACGGCAGCAGGTTGGGCTGCTGGAAGACGATGCCGATCGCGCGTCGGCGCAGGGCGGCGAGCGCGCCGCGGCTCATCCCGGCGGTGGCGGCGCCGTCCACGTCGACCCGGCCGGCGTCCGGGGTGACCAGCGTGGCGGCGACCGCGAGCAGGCTGGACTTGCCGGAGCCGGACGGGCCGACCACGGCGGTCAGGTCGCCCCTGCCGACCGAGAGCGTCACGCGGTCGAGCGCGGTCAGCCGGGTCTCGCCGTCGGGGTAGGTGAGGGTGACGTCGGTCAGGTCGAGGCTCATCGGGCGCTCCCCAGCGCGGTCAGCGGATCGACGGCGGTGATGCGGCGCACGGACAGGCCGGCGCCGAGCATGCCGAGCATGATCATCACCCCGGCCGGAACGGCGACGGTGGCGGGCGTGAGCACGAACGGCACGTCCGAGCCGGAGACCAGCGCGCCGAGCCCGGCGGCCAGGGCGGTGCCGAGCGCGGTGCCGCCGACCAGCAGGACGCCGGCCTGCCCGAGCGCGTCGGTGAGCAGCGCGGCGGTGGAGGCGCCGAGCGCCTTCAGGACCGCCACGTCGCCGCTGCGCTGGATCGTCCACACCGTGAAGAAGGCACCGATGACCAGGGCCGAGATGGCGAACAGGAAGCCCCGCATGAGCTGGAGCGAGCCGTTCTCCGAGCGGTAGGAGCCGATCGCGGTCAGCGAGTCGCCGGTGCGGACGGTGCGGGTGCCGGCGGCGCGATCGGCGTCCGCCACGTCCACGCCGGCGCCGGTGCGCAGCGCGATCACGGTGGCGGTGTCCGCGTGGGCGTTGCCGGTCCGCCGCCACGAGTCGAGGCTGGTCCACACCACCGGGGTGTGGCTGTAGGAGGCGTCGCCGCGTACCGCCGCCACGGTCAACTCCCGGCCGGCCACGGTGAGGCGGTCACCGGCGCGCAGGCCGAGGTCGGTGGCGGCCGGGGTGGACAGCACGGCCGTGTCGTCGTCGAGGTCGCCGGGGGCGAGGCCGGAACCGACCCGTACGCCGAACACGCTGACGGCGGCGCTGCGGCCACCGGCGGTGACCCGGGTGGTGCCGATGCCGAGCGGCTCGGCGGCGCGGACGCCGGGAGTGTCGGCCCAGCGCTGCCACTGCGCCCGGGTGACCGTCGAGTCGGCGTATGACGGCTGCGGGCCGCCGAAGGCGACCCGGTCGGCGGGCAGCCCGGTGATCGCCGAGGTGTTCTGCCGGCCCAGCCCGGCGGTCAGGCCGGACAACAGGCCGACCAGCAGGGTGATCAACACGATGACGGTTCCCATCAGGGCGAACCGCCCCTTGGCGAACCTCAGATCTCGCCACGCGACGAACACTTGTCGACCGGTCCTTTCCACGACGCTGACGGGGCGTCTCCCACGGTCGCCCCCGGGCGGTGGGCCGGGCATCCGGCGCCGGACGGCACTTCCCGGGCGGAACGGCGGCGGCCCGGTTACACCTTTCGACAGAGGCCGGCGGACCTGCGCCTCCTCTAGGCTGGACGGGTCGTGACCACCACCGTTCCCGCCCTGACTCCCACCGCCCGCGTGCTGGCCTGGTGCCTGCACCTGCTGGTGGGCGTGCTGTTCGCCCTCGCCGGCCTGCGGGCCGTGGCGCCCGGGCAGCCGCACGCGACCCTGATCGCCGCCGTCGCGGCGGCGGGCCTGTCGGCGTACGCGGCCGGCGCGTTCCTGCCCGGCGTCCGACGCTCCCGACGGGTGGCCGGCTGGTGGCTGGCGGCGGTCGGCGCCTCGTGGCTGGCGCTGACCGCGCTCACCGTCGACGGGCTGTGGCTGGCGTTCCCGCTCTACCTGCTGCAACTGCACCTGCTGCCCCGGCGCGCCGGCCTGGTCGCCGTCACGGCGACCGCCGCGGCGGCGGTGGTCGCCTTCGCCGCCCACCGGGGCGCGGTCAGCGTGGCCGGCACGCTCGGGCCGGTGCTGGGCGCCGCGGTCGCGGTGGCCGTGGTCCGCGGCTACCAGGCGCTCCACCAGGAGAGCGAACGCCGCCGGCGGCTGATCGAGGAGCTGACCGCCACCCGCGCCGACCTGGCCCGGGCGCAGCACGAGGCCGGGGTGGCGGCGGAACGCGAGCGCCTGGCCGCCGAGATCCACGACACGCTGGCACAGGGCCTGACCAGCATCCAGTTGCTGCTGCGCGCCGCCGGCCGGGTGCTGCCGGACCGGCCGGACACCGCCGCCCGCCACGTCGAGCAGGCCCGGCAGGCCGCCGCCGACAATCTCGCCGAGGCCCGGCGCTTCGTCGCCGCGCTCACCCCGCCGGCGCTCGACGACACCACGCTCGCCGACGCGTTGGCGCGGCTCTGCGCCACCACCGGCGCGCGGCACCGCCTCACCGCCCGGTTCACGGTCACCGGGTCACCGGTACCGCTGCCCACCGCCTCCGAGGTGGCGCTGCTGCGGGTCGCCCAGGCAGCGCTGGCCAACACGGTCCGCCACGCCCGGGCCAGCACCGTCGAGGTGACGCTCGGCTACCTCACCGACCGGGTCACCCTGGAGGTGACCGACGACGGCGCCGGATTCGACCCCGAGCGGCTGCCCGGACCGGCCCCCGACGGCGGCGGCTTCGGCCTCGCGGCGATGCGTGCCCGGACCCGCGCGCTCGGCGGCCGCCTCGCCGTCGCCGCCGCGCCCGGGCACGGCGCCACCGTCTCGGCCCGGCTCCCCCGCACCCCGCCCGGCGGACACCCGTGACCGGCGCGCCGATCCGGCTGCTGCTCGCCGACGACCATCCCGTCGTCCGGGCCGGGCTGCGCGCCGTGCTGGAGACCGAGCCGGGCCTGATCGTGGTGGCGGAGGCCGCCACCGCCGAGGACGCGGTGACCCGCGCCGCCGCCGGCGACGTGGACGTGGTGCTGATGGATCTCCGCTTCGGCGCCGGCATGACCGGGGTGGCGGCCACCGCCGCGATCACCGCCCGGCCGCACGCGCCCCGGGTGCTGATCGTCACCACCTACGACACCGACGCGGACACGCTGCCGGCGATCGAGGCCGGCGCGACCGGCTACCTGCTCAAGGACGCCTCCCCGGACGAGTTGGCCGCCGCCGTGCGCACCGCCGCGGCCGGGCGTACCACGCTCGCCCCGGCCGTCGCCGGCCGGTTGATGAGCCGGCTGCGCACCCCGGACACCGCGCTGACCCGACGGGAGACGGAGGTGCTCGGCCTGGTCGCGGACGGGTTGTCCAACCAGGCCATCGGCCGGCGCCTGCACCTGACCGAGGGCACCGTCAAGTCGCACCTGTCGCGCATCTACACCAAGCTGCGCGTCGACTCCCGGACCGCGGCGGTCGCCGCCGCCACCGACCTCGGCGTCATCCGCCGCTGACCGGTCGCGCGGCCCGGCCGCCGGCCAAGATCAGGCATCCCGGCGCAACAGCCGCCACAGCGCGGCGCCGAGCAACACGAGCAGCCAGGCCCCGAGGACGGCCGCACCGGCGCCCGGGGAGAGCAGGTCGGGGTTCGTGCCGACGCTCATGACGGCCTGCCCGGCGTTCGACGGCAGATAGGGCGAGATCGGGTCCGACCAGCTCTCCGGCAGCAGCGACACCACCCCGGGCACGACCAGCAGCAGCGCGACCACGCTGGTCAACGCGCCCGCGGTGGTGCGCAGCAGCGAGCCGAGCGCCGCGCCGAGCACACCGACCACGGCCAGGTAGGCGGCCGTGCCGAGCACCGCGCGCGGCACGCCGGGGTCGCCGAGGGAGATGCCCTCGTCGCCCAGGATCGCCTGGCCCCCGAGGAAGGTGAGCAGCGCCGCCGGCCCCAGCACGGCCAGGGACGCGCCGGCCAACACGGTGACCTTCGCGGCGAGCACCGGCCAGCGGGTGGGCACCGCGGCCAGCGAGGTGCGGATCATGCCGGTGGCGTACTCGCCGGCGGTCAGCGGCACGCCGAGCGTGCCGATGAGCAGTTGGGCGAGGTTGACGCCGCCGAGGCTGGCGCCGAGCGGGTCGAGTGACGAGGGCCCGCCGGGCGGCGCCGGGGTGCCGGGCTCGATCGTGGCGTCGGCCAGGAACGCCGAGAAGCCGAGCCCGAGGGCGGCGAACACCACCACGGTGGCGGCCAGCAGGATCAGTGACGAGCGCAGCGAGCGGAACTTGATCCATTCGGCGCGGACCACGCGGGGGGCGGTGATCCGCGCGTCCGGTCCGACGGCGGTGGCGGGCGGGGTGGCGGTGGTCATCGGGCCGCTCCTTCGGTGGCGCCGGCGTACTCGACGGCGTCGCGGGTCAGGGTCATGAAGGCCTCCTCCAGGGACGCCTCGGTGGCGGTCAGCTCGTGCAGGGTGAGGCCGGCGGCGGCGGCCCGGTCACCGACCGTCTCGGCGCGCAGCCCGACCACCTCCAGCACGCCCGGCTCGCCGCCGGTGATGGTCACGTCCGGCCCGGCCAACAGGTCGCGCAGCGCGGTGGCCTGCGGTGAGCGCACCCGCACGGTGTGCCGGGAGGCGCGGCGGGTGAACTCGGCGAGCGGCACGTCGGCGATCAGCCGGCCCCGGCCGACCACGATGAGGTGCTCGGCGGTCTGCGCCGTCTCGCTCATCAGGTGCGAGGAGACGAAGACCGTGCGGCCCTCGGCGGCCAAGCCCTTGAGCAGGCCACGGATCCACCGGATGCCGTCCGGGTCGAGGCCGTTGACCGGCTCGTCGAGCATCACCACCGCCGGGTCGCCGAGCAGCGCGGCGGCGATGCCCAGGCGCTGGCCCATGCCGAGGGAGAACCCGCCGGCCCGGCGCCCGGCCACCTCCCGCAGGCCGACCAGGTCGATCACCTCGTCGACGCGGCGGCGGCCGATGCCGTGGGTCGCGGCCACGGCGAGCAGGTGGTTGCGGGCGGACCGACCGGTGTGCACGGCCCTGGCCTCCAGCAGCGCGCCGACCTGACGCAGCGGGTCTCGATGCTCGGCGTAACGGCGGCCGTCGACCCGGACGCTCCCGGACGTCGGCGCGTCCAGGCCGAGGATCATCCGCATGGTGGTGGACTTGCCGGCGCCGTTGGGACCGAGGAAGCCGGTCACCACGCCGGGTCGGACGGTGAAGGTCAGGGCGTCGACGGCAAGCCTGTCGCCGTAGCGCTTACTCAGCTCGTGGGCTTCGATCATGGGCTCAACGATGGCCCGCGTACCCTGGCCGGCGCGTCGGCCGGACGCGGACACCTGCGCGTACCGCGTCCGCGGTACGCGGGGGCCCGGTTACCGCGGCGGCGGGTCGGCCCGGACCAGTCCGCTCTGGTAGGCGATCACCACGAGCTGGGCCCGGTCCCGGGCGTCGAGCTTGGCCATCGCGCGGTTGACGTGGGTCTTGGCGGTCAGCGGGGAGACCACCAGCCGCTGGGCGATCTGCTCGTTGCTCAACCCGGCGGCGACCAGCGCGACCACCTCCCGTTCCCGCTCGGTGAGCACCCGCAGCCGCTCCGGGGTGGCGCCGGGCCGAGGCTCGGGCTGGGCCAGGAACCGGGTGATCAGCCCACGGGTGGCCTTCGGCGACAGCAACGCCTCCCCCGCCGCGACGGTGCGGATCGCGTCGAGCAGCTCCACCGGCTCCACGCCCTTGCCGAGGAAGCCGCTGGCGCCGGCGCGCAGCGCCTCGAAGACGTACTCGTCGACCTCGAACGTGGTCAGGATCAGCACCTTGACGCCCGCCAGGTCCTCGTCGGCGGTGATCTCCCGGGTGGCGGCCAGGCCGTCCAGGTCGGGCATCCGGATGTCCATCAGCACCACGTCGGCGCGGGTGGCGCGGGCCCGCTCGACCGCCTCCCGCCCGGTGGCGGCCTCGCCCACCACGAGCAGATCCGGCGCCGAGTCGATGAGCGCGCGGAAACCGGCCCGGATGAGGGTCTGGTCGTCGGCGAGCAGCACCCGGACGCTCATGCCGAGCCGACCGGGCATGCCCTCACGGCCCTCGCTCCGCTCGGTGCGTTCGCTCATGCCGAGCCGACCGGGCATGCCCTCACGGCCCTCGCTCCGCTCGGTGCGTTCGCTCATGCCGCCTCCAGCGGGATCGGGGCCGGCAGTTCCGCGCGGACCAGGAAGCCGCCCCCGGGCCCGCGGCCGGTGCGCAACGCGCCCCCGACCGCCTCGGCGCGCTCCCGCATGCCGAGCAGGCCGAGGCCGGTGCCGGGCTCGGCGGGGCCGCTGGGGCCGGGCCCGTCGTCCCGGACCTCCACCACCACGCCGGTGGCGGTGTAGGCCACGCCGACGAGGACGGTCGCGCCGGGCGCGTGCCGGTGGGCGTTGGTCAGCGACTCCTGGATGATCCGGTACGCCGCCACGTCGACCGCGCTCGGCAGCGGTCGGGGGCGCCCGGTCAGGGTCCAGCGCACCGGTTGGCCGGCGGCGAAGCCGTCGACGAGGGCGTCGAGGCGGCCCAGACCGGGTGCCGGCTCGGTCGGCGCGTCCGGCTCGCCCCGGCGCAGCAGGCCGAGCAGCGTGGTCAGCTCGTCGAGCACGGTGCGGGCGGCGGACCGGACGTGCCCGAGGGCCTCCTCGGCGGCGGCCGGCCGCTCCCGCAGCAGGTGGCCGGCCACCCCGGCCTGCACGTTGATCAACGCGATGTGGTGGGCCACCACGTCGTGCAGCTCCCGCGCGATCCGCAGGCGCTCCTCCGCGACCCGGCGGCGGGCCTCCTCCTCGCGGGTCCGCTCGGCCCGGCGCGCCCGTTCCTCCAGCACCGCCACGTACGCCCGCCGGCTGCGGACCGCGTCGCCGGCCGCCACCGCGACGCCGAACCAGAGCAGCAGCACCACCACCGCCGGATCCCACCAGCCCACGCCGAGCGCGACGACCGCGCACCCGCCGAGCAGCAGGCCGCTCACCGCGCCGGCCGCCACCGCGGTACGCCGGTCCGTGCGGGCCGCCACCGTGTAGGCGGCCAGCGCCACGGTCAACACGAACGGGCCGCGCGCCTGCTGCACGAGCAGGGCGGTCGCCGCCGTGACGGTCACCAGGGCGAGGACCGGCAGCGGGAACCGTCGCCGGAGCGCCAGCGCGGCGGAGCCGACCAGCGCGAGCAGCACCGCGCCGACGGTCAGCGGATCGCGGGGCGGCCCGCCCGGCGGGTTCACCGGCAGCAGGCTGACCACGAAGAGCAGGGCGGCCAGCAGGGCGTCCACCGCGATCGGGTGCTCCCGGGCCGCCCGACGCCACCGCGCGAGGCGTCCCATGCGGTCACCGTACGGCACCGGTCGGGCGGTGGGGCCGACGGCGCACGACCGGGCGGCCGGGCCGGGCGCGCGGTCGCCCGGCACGTCGCCGGACGGGCTCCGCCGGCCCGGGGCCGGCCGGTCGGGACCATGCGGGCGCACGGCCCCGACCACCCCGCGTCGTCGGCTAGTCCGAGGCGCCCTCGCCGAAGTACCCGGGCCGGCTGACCCAGGCGTCGCTGACGAACATCACGCCGGGCCGCTGGGCCAGGATGTCGCGCAGGCCGGTGACGACCGGCTCGGCCCGGTCGTGCGGGAGCACGGCGATGACCATGACGAGCCCGGCCCGGTCGTTGAAGAGCAGCCGGCCCTCGTGGGTGCCGTGGTGACCGAAGCCGGAGACGCCGCTGAGGCTGGTCCAGCCGCTCACCCCGGAGGCGTGCAGCAGGGTGCGGACGGCGTCGGCGTCGTCGGCGCGGGTGACGACCTCCACCTTGACCATGCGGGTCAGTCCCAGGTCGTTCATGCGGTGTACTCCTTCTCGGCGGCGGGCGCCGGGCGGCGCGCGGGCAACTCGGTGACGGTGTCGGTGCTCAGGTGCGGGGCGGGCAGGGGTAGCCAGGAGCCGCCCGGCGCGGGCTCGGTCCACTCGCCGGTGCGGGGGTCGACCACGGTCAGGGACAGCCAGCCGCCGTCGACGAGCTGACGCAGGCCGGGGTTGCGGCCCAGCACGGCGTCGACGAGCTGGTGCGGGGCCTGGATCACCGCGAGCAGCCGCAGCGGGTCGTGCGCCGGCCGGATGCCGTCGCCGACCGACTGGAGCGGCAGGCCGAGGCGCAGGTCGCCGCCGGATCCGGAGAGCACGCCGAGCGCGTCGCCGAGGACCGTGTGGACCGTCTTGGTGCCCGCCCCGAGCCGTTGCGGATCCACCGTGGAGAAGTAGTACTGGAGGTTGATCCAGGCGGCGACGACCAGCGGGCCGGTCAGCACGGTCTCCAGCGCCGTGGCGTCCCGGTCGCCGGCGTGGTCGTAGGAGTGCAGGAACGTCCGGCAGCCCAGGTCGACGCCGGCGGTCAGCGCGCGGGGCGCGGCGACGAACGCGGCGTTGCCGGCCAGCGCCCACTCCGGCCGGACCTGGGCCCAGTCGCCGGCCCGGCGGGGCAGGCGTCGCGGGCGCGGCCGGCCGGGCAGTCGCGCGGCCCGTTCCGCGCGCAGCCGCGCGCCCGCCTCGGCGAGCCGGCCGGACAGCTTCTCAACCTCCGGTCGCCGCCCGGCGGGGACGGCTTCCAGGTCGAACAGGCGGACCTCGTCGGTGACGGTGTCGTGCTCGCCGGCCAACACGTGCGTGCCGTCGGGCAGGTGGATGCCGCGGTCGGCCAGGGCGGCGCGCACCTCGGGGCGGTTGAGCAACCCGGCGACGAGGCGCGCGCTCACCCCGCCCCGGTTGCCGCCGCAGGCGCCGCAGTCGAGGGCGGCGGCGTACGGGTTGTTGGCGCTGGTCGCGCCGTGCCCGCAGAGCAGCACCAGCGGCGCGAAGCCGGCGGTGAGACCGATCGTGCGCAGGGTCGCCTCGGCGTAGTAGACCTGTTCGTCGAGCGTCATCGCGGCGGCGAGGTCGGCGGCGGCCGGGGCGGTGTGGTCGGCGGCCGGCGCGAACCGGCCCGGCGCGACGGCACGCAGGAGCAGGGCGGCGGTGGCGAGCACGCCGGCCACCTCGACGAAGGCGAACGCGCCCACCGGGTGGGCCTTGGCGGCGGCGTGGGCGCGGCGCCAGGCCTGCCCGGACCGCCGGCGCCGCGCCGCGTCGGCGGCCTGCTCCGAGGCCGGTGACTCCTCCACCGTGGCCACCGGTCGCATGAGGACCGGGCACCGGTCCCGGCCCCGCCGGGCGCCCGCGGTCACGGTCCGCACCGGCAGGCCGAAGAAGCCGGCGAAGCCGTACGTGTCGACCGGTCCGGTCGCCTCCAGGTGGCGGCGCAGGCCCTCGCTGCGCACGTCGATGCAGAACACCGCCTGGGCGTGCGCCGGGGGCGCGGTGGTCGTCCGGTCCACGTCCCGCTCCAGCCGGCGCCGCAGCCGGCGCCGGTAGGCGTGCTCCGCGGCGGCGAGCCACACCTCCGACTGCCGCGACGGCGTCAGGTGCAGCGCCACGTCGCGCAGCGCCGCCACGGTGTCCCCCGGCAGGCAGGCCAGCGTGGTGACGTCGACGTCGAGCGCGGCGGCCAGCCGGGCGAGGACCTCGGGCGCGATCCCGGCCGGTGCCGGCAGGGAGGTGGGCGTCGCGGCAGCGACCGTGTCGCGCACCGGCGGCAGTTCGAGGTGACGCCGGGCGGCGGCGCCGGCCAGCGCGTACTCGTAGGTGAGTCGCACGGCGAGCAGGTCCAGCGGGCTCACCGCCGGCACCGTTCCGGGGTGGGTCTGCGCCCAGCGGGCGTGCCCCGCCCAGCCGGGCAGCCGGAGCAGCGACCGGGACAGGTAGGCGGACCAGGCGGCGGGGGGCACCTCGATCGCGCGCAGGAGCGCCGCGACGGCCTGCTCGGGTGCCGGGGGCAGCGCGTCGACCAGGGCGGCGAGGCCGGTGACGCCCCACCGGGCCACTGCCGGGTCGGCGCCGGACGTCCGCCGCCAGCGCGCCCAGCAGCCCTCGTCCTCCGGGCCGGGGACCGGCCAGAGCGCCGCCGGGCGTCCGCTGTGCGCGGCGCACCAGCCGGCCACCAGGTCGTCGACGTCCGCGGCGATGCGGGTGCCGAGCGCCCGGTCCAGCGTCTCGGCGAGGGTGAGCGGTTCGGTCTCGGGCGCGGTGCGGGGCCGGGGTCGCGCGGGCAGCTCGGCGAGCCGCCGCCGCGCGACCGCGACCAGATCGGCCGGCGGCGCCGGTCCGTCGTGCACCGGATGGCACAGCGCGGCCAGGTGGAGGTCGGTGGCGTCGACCCGCCGGTTGCCGAGCACGAGCGGCCCGGCGGCGCGCGGCGCGGGAAGCACGGCGGCGAGGTCGGCCCGGCTGATCCCACCGTCGGCCAGCCGCTGCCGGTATTCGGCGGCCGGCAGGTGGGTGCGCGCGCCGGCGAGGTCCCGCAGTTCGGCGGTGGCCCGCGCGAAGGGCACGCTCTCCCGGCCGGCGAGCGGGTTGACCGCGACGAAGGCGTCCAGCGGCGCGACCGCGCCGACGTGGTCGATGGCGGCGGCGGCCGCGGCGACGACCCGGGCCCCGTCGGAGCGGTCGAGCAGGTCGGCCCGGGGTGGGGTGAGCGCGGCGGGGATCGGCGCGCCGGCCCGGTTCGCCCACCGTCGCGGACGTACCCCGCCGTCGTGCCAGGCCCACCACCACAGCGTGGCGTTCCCTCGGCGTCGCAGGACCGCCCCGGCGACGCCCACCGCGACGAGCACGCCCACCAGGACGCCGACGCCGAGCAGGCTCGTTCCGGTCGGCAGCGCGAGCCAGCGGGTGGTGGCCCGTCCGGCGACGAGGTATCCGCTCGCCAGCGCCGCCACGGCGAGGGTGAGGGCGAATGCGGCGCGGGTCGGCAGCGCCCGGTCGGCGAGGGCGGAGCGGACGGCGGCGAGCGCGGCGGCGGCGACCAGCACGGCGCCGAGGGCGCCGCTCGCGGTGGGGCCGAGCAACAGCTCGGTGGCCAGCACGGCGGCGACCACGACGGTCGCGGCCAGGGCGCGGGACCGGGCGGACGGCGGGCCGGCCGGCCGCGGCGCGGCCGCGGCGCGGGTCTGCGCCTGGAGCGTGCCGCCGGCGGAGAGGAACGCGTACGCCTTGTAGACGGCGTGCCCGACCAGGTGCACGGCGGCCAGCCCGAACGCGCCGAGCCCGCACTGGGCGAGCATGAACCCCATCTGCGCGATCGTGGACCGGGCCAGCATGCCCTTGACGTCGGTGCGGACCGCGGCGAACAGCAGGCCCGAGACGGCGGTGACGAGGCCGACGAGTACCGTCGCCGGCATCATCCCGGGCGCGGCCGTCACCACCGGCGCCAGTGTGATCATGAGGAATCCGGCCACGTTGACCATCCCGGCGTGCAGGAAGGCCGACACCGGGGTGGGCGCGTCCAGGGTGGACGGCAGCCAGCGGTGCGCCGGCACCTGCGCGGAGCGCACCACGGCGGCCACCAGCAGCAGCGCGCCGGCGACGGCGAGCAGCCAGCCCGGCCGGTCGCCGGCCGTGGCGCGCACCGCCGCCAGGTCGGCGTCGCCGTCCGGGGTGACCAGCAGCGCGAAGCCGCCGACCAGGGCGGCGTCGCCGACCAGGAACAGCCGGCGGGTACGGCGTGCCGCGACCCGCACCCGGGGCTGGTCCCGGTAGTGACCGATGAGGCCGACCAGCAGGTGCCCGGCCGCGATCCAGCCGACGGCCAGTTGCACCAGGCTGGGGGCGGTCGCCATCACCAGCGTGGCGACGGTGGCCGCCGCCACCCGAGCCTGGAGCGCGCGGGCGCCGGGCTCGCCGTCGAGGTAGCGGCGGGCGTAGCCGGCGACCACCGCGGCCAGCCCGCAGACGAGCAGCACGAAGAGCGCGGTGAACCGGTCGACGCGGACGCCGACGGAGAACGCCGGCCCGATCGTGTCGACGCGGGCCAGCACGGCCGGCACGGCCGGGCCGGTCGCCACCCGGACGAGCAGCGCGGCGGCCGCCACCGCGCCGAGCCCGAGCAACGCGCCCGCCACCCGGGCCGCCCGGCGTGGGTCGGGCACCGTCAACGCGCCGATCGTCGCCGACGCGGGCCCGGCCAGGACTACTGAGACCAGTGCGACGTCCATCGCCACCTCCTTCAGACATGCGCACTCTATTACACGATTTCTAATTCGTGTATCGTGAGACGCACGACAGTGGCTCGTCACGAGGAGCAGCGATGGACATGTCCGTCAGCCCGAGCTTCGCCCTCGCCCGGCTGCGCGCCGGCCATCACCGCTTCCGGGTCGGCGCCGCGCCGGCGCCGACCGGCCCGGTCGGCGCGCCGGTGGCCGCGATCCTGTCCTGCGCCGATCCGCAGCCGGAGGCGTCGATCGTGTTCGGCGGCGTCGACGTGTTCGCGGTCCGGGCCGCCGGCCTGCGCGTCGGCCCCGCGGTGCTGGGCAGCCTGGAGTACGCGGTCGGCCACCTCGGCGTGCCGCTGGTGGTGGTGCTCGGCCACACCGCCTGCTCGCTTCCGCACGGCAGCGGGCCCGAGCGGATCCGCGCCACCGTCGACGCGCTGCGCCGCCACTCCCCGCTGCTCGATCAGACGGCGCGGTCGGGCCGCTGCGTCCTGCACGGCATGCTCTGGCACGACGCCGGCCGGACCCTCGGCGAGATCCGCCCCGTCGTCGCCGTGCCGGCGGCGCGGCGCACCGGTCGACGGCGACCGCCGAACCGGGCGGAGGTCCGGACGACCTGACCGGCGACGGTCAGGGATTGCACCGCGGGCAGGAGCCGGGATCCGCGAGGTCGGCCACCGGCCGGCGGAGGCGGTACGGACATCTGGCGCACCCGTGGATCAGCACCACGTCGTGCGGGGTGGGTGTGCCGCAATCCCGGCAGGGCAGGCCGCCCTCCGATCCCAGCCGGCCGAACCCGGGCGCGGCGCAGGCCGGGCAGGCGGTGGCGAGCCGGCGGACCAACCGCTGCCCGGCCGCGGCGATCACCCGCATCCGCGTCGGGTTGAGGTGCGCCCGCAGGTCGGCGGCGAGCACGGCCCGGCCGTCGGCGCTACCGGCGCACGCCCGTCCCAGGGCGGCGAGCACGTCGGCCAGCCGGCGCAGGCCCTTCTCCGGCCGGCCGGGGCCCGCGACCGGCCGGACGACGACGGCGTGGTGCGGGAACCCGACCCGTCGCAGGAAAGCGAGCACGGCCGGCCGGTCCCGGCCGTCGGTGGTGAGGTGCGCGTGGTTGGTCTCGGCGCTGACCGCGCTCTCCACCACCGTCAGGCCCGACCGGTCGTCGACCAGGGCGACGTACTCCACGTCGGCGGGCATCCAGGGAGCCACCGGGTGCGGGCCGAACGCCCCCTCGCTGCCCAGGCCGACCGGCGAGCCGGTGACGGCCATCCCGAGCCGGGCCTTGCGCACCACGGTCTCGCGCGCCGACCCGACCCGGGCCACCTCGCCGGTGAACGTGCCGAGCGCGTCGGTGTCCACCTGCGCCACCCGCAGGCCCATGCCGAGGTGGCGGCGAAGCAGCGCGCGCAACGCCCACTGCTTCCCGTGCATGGTCGCCAGGAAGGCGACCACGCCACGGAACGGTGAGCCGTCCACGACGCCGATCGTAGCGGGCACGGCGGGCCCCGGTCCCCGATCCGCGCTACGGGTCCCGCCGGCCGACCGCGTCGATCAGGCCGGCCAGCAGCGCCACCCGGGGGACCACCGAGTCGAGGTCCAGCCACTCCCCCGGGCTGTGGTCGGCGCCGCCGACCGGGCCGAGCCCGTCGAGCACCGTCGCGCCGGCCTCGGCCAGCAGGTTGGCGTCGGCGCAGCCGCCGGTCGCGGTGTGCGAGACCGGTACGCCGAGACCGGCGCCCACCTTCGCGGCCAGCTCGGCCAGCCGGCGTCCGGCCGGATCCGGCTCCCAGGGCGGGGTGGGCGCCTGCACGGCCAGCTCGGCGTGCACCCCGGACACGGTCGGCGCGGCGACCAGCCGGCGGATCTCGGCGAGCGCGGCCTCGTACTCGCCGGCGCGCCAGGCGCGCAGGTCGACGAGCATCCGGGCCCGGTCGGCGACCACGTTGGGCCGGCCGCCCGCCTCCAGCGCGCCGACGTTCACCGTCACCCCGGGCCAGCGCCCGTTGAGCTGGTCCAGGGCCACGGTCAGCCGGGCGGCGGCGAGCAGCGCGTTGGCGCCGCGTTCCGGCTCGATGCCGGCGTGCGCGGCCCGGCCGCGCAGCGTCACCGCGAGGTCCGCCACGCCCTTGCGGGCCGAGACCAGGTCGCCGTTGTCGCGGGCGCACTCCAGGCAGAGCGCCACGTCGGCCTCCGAGCCGAGGGTACGCAGCAGCGCGCGGCTGCCCACCGAGCCGATCTCCTCGTCCGGCGTGCAGACCAGCACCAGCTCGCCGTACCGGTGCCGGTCGGTCGCGGCGAGCACCTCGACGGCGGCCAGTCCGGCGAGCACGCCGCCCTTGTCGTCGCTGACCCCCGGCCCGTACGCCCGACCCTCGTGCACCCGGAACGGGCGGGCGGCGGCCGTGCCCGGCGGGAACACGGTGTCCAGGTGACCGGCGAGCAGGATCCGGCGGGCGCCGGCGCCCCGGCGGCGGGCGATCAGCACGTCCCCGAGCGGCCGACCGCCCGGGTCGGCGACCGGCGCCCGCTCGACGGACAGCCCGGCGCCGAGGCACCAGCCCTGCACCAGATCGGCGGCCTCGCGCAGCCCGTCGACATGGCCGGAGCCGGAGTCGACGGCGACCAGCCGGGCGAGCCGGTCGTGGTAGGCGGTCAGCCGGTCCCCGGCGGCCCGCAGCAGCGGATCCATCAGAGCACCTTGTCGAGGAAGGCGCGGGTGCGCTCGTGGCGGGGCCGGCCGAGCACCTCGTCGGGCGGGCCGGCCTCGACCACCACCCCGTCGTCGAGGAACGCGACCTGGTCGGCGACCTCGCGGGCGAAGCCCATCTCGTGGGTCACCACCACCATGGTCATGCCGTCGGCGGCCAGGCCCTTCATCACGTCCAGCACCTCGCCGACGAGTTCCGGGTCGAGCGCGGAGGTGGGCTCGTCGAAGAGCATCAGCTTCGGGCGCATGGCGAGCGCCCGGGCGATGGCGACGCGTTGCTGCTGCCCGCCGGAGAGCTGGCTCGGGTAGTTGTGCGCGCGTTCGGCCAGCCCGACCCGGTCGAGCAGCCGTAGCGCCTCCTCCCGGGCCCGCTCGCGCGGAGTGCGCAGCACCCGCACCGGGGCCTCGGTCACGTTGCCGAGCGCGGTGAGGTGCGGGAAGAGGTTGAAGCGCTGGAACACCATGCCGATGTCGCGGCGGCGCACGGCCACCTCGCGGGCCTTCAGCTCGTGCAGCCTGTCGCCCTGGCGGCGGTAGCCGACCAGCTCGCCGTCGACCGAGAGCTGCCCGCCGTCGATCCGTTCCAGATGGTTGACGCAGCGCAGGAACGTGGACTTGCCGGAGCCGGAGGGGCCGAGCAGGCAGGCCACCTCGCCGGCGGCCACGGTCAGGTCGATGCCCTTGAGCACCTCGACCGAGCCGAACCGCTTGGTCACCTTCTCGGCGTGGACCATCGCCGTCATCGCACGCCTCCCCGGGCGAAGCCGCGGCCGAACCGGCGCTCCACCAGCCACTGGCCTGCGGAGAGGAGGCTGACCAGGGCGAGATACCAGATCGCCGCCACCAGCAGCAGCGGGATCACCTTGTAGTTGTTCTGGTAGACGCTCTGCACGGCGGTCATCAGGTCCCGGCCGGCGATGATCGACACCAGCGCGGTGGACTTGAGCATGGTGATGGTCTCGTTGCCCATCGGCGGGATGATCACGCGCATGGCCTGCGGCAGCACCACCCGGCGCAGGGTCAGCGTGGGGCCCATGCCGAGCGCGGCGGCGGCCTCCGTCTGTCCCTGGTCGACGGCGAGGATGCCGCCCCGGATCACCTCGGCGGCGTACGCCATCTCGTTGAGCGAGAGCGCGAGCACCGCGGCGACCGTGCCGGTGACCACCACGCTGGTGGGGCGGTCGAACAGGACGGTGCCGGTGAACGGCACGGTGAGCGTGAGCCGGGGGAAGAGCGCGCCGAGGAACCCGAAGAAGATGATCTGCACCAGCAGCGGGGTGCCGCGGAAGACCCAGATGAACGTCCAGGAGACGCCGCGCAGCACCGGGTTGTCGGAGAGCCGCAGCACGGCGAGCAGGATGCCGCCGGCGGTGCCGAGCACCATGGCGAGCACTGTGAGCCAGAGCGTGGTGACCACGCCGTCGAGCACGTAGTCCTGGAACAGGTAGTGGGCGACGGTGCCGGGTTCGAGGTTGGGGCTGCTCAGCAGCGCCCGCAGGAACAGCGCGGCCAGCCCGGCCACGACCAGCGCGGTCAGCCAGCGGCCGTAGTGGCGGACGGGGACGACCCGTACCGCCGGGGGTTCGGTGGTGGTCATCGTGGGGTGCCTCCGACGAGGGTGCGGCGGTCGCCGGGCGCCTCCGGGCCCGCCCTCACGGAATCAGAGGGCGCCCGGCGACCGCGGATCAGGGGGCGGTGGTCCGCCGGGTCAGTCGATGGCCTGGTCGATGGTGGCCTTCTCGACCGCGATCGGGGTCTGCTTCCAGCGGGTGAGGATCTTGCCGTAGGTGCCGTCGTCGATCAGGGACTGCACGGCCGCCCGGTAGGCCTCGGCGAGCTCCTTGTCGGCCTTGAGGAACCCGAAGCCGTTCGGGCTGGCCAGCCAGCCGTTGGGCGAGGACGGGTCGTCGACCAGCTCGGCCTTGCCGGCGAGCGAGCCGGCGGTGTCCACCAGGTTGACCCGGGTGGCGGCGACGACCTGCACGTTGCCGGCGATCAGCGCCTGCACCGCCTGCGGGTTCTCCGGGTACTCCTTGACCTCCAGCGGCCGGCCGGCGCAGCTCTGGGTGGCGTACGTCGCCAGGTTCTTCGCCTGGTTGCTGGCCTTCTGCACGGCGACCGTGCGGCCGCAGAGGTCGGCGACGGTCTTCACGCCGAGCGGGTTGCCGGCGGCGACCAGGAACCCGGTGCCGGAGGCGGAGTAGTCGACGAACGTGGCGACCTGCTGGCGTTCCTTCTTGTCGGTGATACCGCCGGCGATGGCGTCGTACTTGGCGGCCTGGAGGCCGGGCACCAGGCCGTCGAACGGCTGCTGGGTGAAGGTGGCCTTGAGGCCGAGGCGGGCCGAGGCGGCCTGGAACAGGTCGTGGTCGAGGCCGACGAACTGGTCCGTGCGGCCCTCCACCTTGAAGTCGATGAACGGCTGGTAGGGGGCGTTGGTGGCGACCGTGACGGTGCCACGGCCGCGCACGTCGGACGGGACCTTGCCGGCGAGCGTCGGGTCGGTCTCGACCGCGCCGACGCCGTCGATGGTGACCGAGACGGCCTTGACCTCGTCGGTGGAGCCATCGGCCGAGGAGGTGCCGCAGGCCGCGGTGACGGCGAGCAACGCCGTGGTGGTGGCGAGCAGGGCGAGGGAACGGATGCGCATGGGGAGTCCTTCCGGGGGCCGGATCAGCCAGCCCCCGGACTGTAACTCACGTTACGATCTCGGTGGGGTTACAGTTTTCTGTAACGAACGTTTCAGCGCCCGCCGAACGCCTGCTGCGCCCCCTCCATCGCCTTGAGCCGGGCGCCGGCCACCGGACCGAGCCTGTCGATCAGCGCCGCGACAAGCGTCTCCACCAGCGCCAACGTGGGCACGAAGCTGTCGTACGGCGACGGCGAGTCAACCCGGCTGGGCAGCACCACCTCGGCCAAGCCGGCCACCGGCGAGAGCCACCGGTCGGTGAACAGCACCACCCGGGCGCCCCGGCCGGTGACCTCACGGGCCAGTTCCAGGGTCGGCTCCTCGTAACGGCGGAAGTCGAAGAGCACCACCAAGTCGCGCCGGCCGACGTCGACGAGCATGTCGGCGCGTTCCACCGGCCCGGCCGGCAGCAGCCGGCTGTTGCCGCGCACCTGCATCAGGTGCAGCACCAGATAGTTGGCGAACAGCGCGGAGAACCGCCCACCGGCCGCGGTGACCCGGAACTGCTGGTCGGCGAGGAGGCGCACGGCCGCGTCCAGCTCGCCCTGCGGCAGGTCGGCGAGCGTGCCGGCCACCGCGTCCGGGAGCGCCGCCGCGGCCCGGGGCAGCGCCCCCTCCGGCGGCGCCCCGCCCCGCTCGCTCGCCCGGTAGGCGGTCAGCGGCGAGGTCTCCCGCTCCGCCAGCTCGTCGCGCAGCGCCCGCTGGAACTCCGGGTAGCCGCCGAAGCCGAGCCGGGACAGCAGTCGCAGCACCGTCGGCGCGCTCACCTCGGCCCGCTCGGCCAGCGCGGCCACCGTGCCCAGGCCGGCGGACGGGTAGGCGGCGAGCAGGGTGCGGGCGACCCGGCGCTCGGCCGGGCTGCACTCGCCGAGCCGCCCGCGGATCAGCGCGGCCACCCCCACCGCGTGCGGTTCGTCGACAGCATCGGAGTTCGACACGGGCCGAGCGTAGCGGGCCCCGCCCGGGCCGACGGACGCCCGGGCGGGAGCCACGGCGGGTCAGGACTTCGCGACCGCGCACGCGTAGTCGGCGGTCCCGGAGCCGGCGTACGCCTCCAGATCGAGGTGGTACGTGGCGGTGCCGGACGCGGTGCGGGTCAGGGTGAGCGACTCGTCCGCCCCGGCGCCGTCGTTCACCGAGCGGGCCAGCGTGCTCCCGCTCGCGCTGAGCAGGTAGAGGTCCGCGTCGTACGCCGACGGGATGGCGCAGTTCACGGTCAGCGTCTGCCCGGCGCCGAGCGTGAGCGAGAAGTAGTCGCGGTCGGTGGTGCTCTTCATGTCCCCGGTGACGGTGGCCGGATAGGTCAGCCCGGCGATGTCGTTCGCGGCCGTGCGCGAGTCGTTCGGTTCCACCTCGGCGTAGGACGATCCGCCGGACGGCGGCGGCGGGGTGGACGAGCAGTCGGTCACCGGCGTGCCGTCGTAGAGGTTGCCGTCCGGCACCCCGGCGCGCACGCTGCGCAGGTAGTAGCCGCAGCTCGGCCGGTTGGCGAAGTCGTAGCTCTGGCCGTTGGTCAGCTTCCAGATCTTGACGTTGAGGTAGGTGAGCGGCTGCCTGGACGCGGCGACCTCGGGCTGGTGGTCGCCGAGCACGACGTAGGCGCTCGGGCCGCTGAGCGTGGCCCGGCCGGCGCGGTCGACGAACAGCGAGGCGCCCTCCTCGACCCCGACTCCCCACGCCTTGCCGCCGGTGACCAACCCGTCCTTGACCGCCCGGGCGACGAACGCGATGGTCCGGCCCATCCGGTCGCGGGTGACGAAGTGCGAGTCGTTGATGGTGTTGGCGTAGTTCGGCCACCGGAACATGCCGGTGGTGAACGTCAACGACCTGTCGTACGGGTTGGCCAGCGCGCCCGCCGAGGTGGCGCTCGCGGTGCAGGCGTCGTAGACCACGTCGCTGTTGACGTGGTGCCCGGCGCTGCCACCGCCGACACCGCCGCCCTTGGCCACCACCGACTCGACCGACGCCTCCAGCGCGGTGCCCTTCCAGGCCACGTAGCGGCACTGGTCGCCACCGGCGAAGTAGACGAACTCGGCGTTGCGGATGTCGGTGTTGACCTGACTGTTGTTGCCGTCGGCGGTGGCGGTGAGGGTGAGCGTGGTGCACGAGTTGACGCCGGTCAGGCCGGTGATCACGTCGCACTCCGGAGTGCCGGAGCCGGAGCCGGCGACCACCACCACGTCGATCGCGCCGGCGCCGCCGCGGATCGCGTCGATCGCCCTGGTCATGGTGGCGGTGACGATGCCGCCGGATCCGTTCATGGTGTACGCCGGGCCGGACCAGCTCGCCCGGGAGGCGTCGGTGGCGCTGCCCTGGCGTACCCGGGTGACCTGGGCGTGTGCGGCGGTGACGCCGAGCGGGGCGACGGTGAGCAGCGCGGCGGCGGCCGCCGTCACGGCGAGTCGGCGGGAGTGGCGGGATGGGGACATGGGCACCTCCGAGGGGCCACGAAGCGATGAAACAGAAGTTACATCCATTAAGTTCACTGCTCAATACGTAACTTCTGTTACATGTTCGTGACGGCGGCGCCGGGCCGGTCGGGTCCGACGCCGCCGCACCACGTCAGGCCGGCCGGATGCCGACCACCACGTCGGTGAACGTGGTCGCCGACGCGCCCCGGAACGCGGCGAACCCGGCGCCCCGGGTGAGCCGGGCCGCCCACCGCGGGTCCTTCTCGTAGGACGTCCCGCCGACCGCCACGCAGCCGGTACGGGCGGCCAGCCCGGTCTCCACCAGAGTGACCATCGCGTAGTCGTAGAAGACGTCCTCGGACGGCGTCGCCACGCACGGCCCCGCCTCCGGACGCAGGCGTGGCTTGCCTGCGGCCGGGACGACGGTCCACCGTGGCGCGAGGTACGCGTCGCCGGCGGTCAGCCGGCTCCATCGCACACCCTCGATCCCCCACCCGCCGTCGCGCCCGGTCACCCGGGCCCGGCGCAGGTCGAGCACGCTGACCCCGCGCTGCCCGAGCACCCGCAGCGACGGACGGCGCCCGCCGACGCCGGTGACCTCCAGCGCCGTGTTCTCGTCCAGGCCGAAGACCCGGGTGTGCCGGGTGTCCGAGGCGAGCCGGATCGAGCGCGCCTCGCGCCCCCGCCGGGAGAAGTGGGTGTCCACCAGCCCGGCGGTGAAGAACCCGAAGCCGCCGCGCGGCAGGTAGCCGAGCACGGCCGGGTCCTCGAAGTAGCCCGGCTCCGCGCCGTCGCGCAGGCCCGGCTCGGTGGAACCGCCGGTGATCATGTCGCGGCCGGCCATGATCTGCGCCCCCGCGCTGGTGCCGGCGACCACCGCGCCGCCGCGCAGCTTGCGCCGGATCGCGGCGAGCGCCGCGCTGTCCCGCTGGGCCGAGCCCCGGGTCATCGTGGTGACGTAGCGATACTGGTCGCCGCCGCCGAGGAAGAACCCGGTCATCGACTCGATCTGGCGGACCACCGCCGGGTCGTCGGCCGCGCCCGGGTGGTCGAGGTCGATCGGGATCCACCGCGCGTCGGCCGCCCGGTAGGACCGGAACAGGTCGGCGTAGTAGTCGCCGTTGCAGACGCTGTTGTTGCAGTCCGGCGTGCCGGCGTCCGGATCCTCGGCCGGCACCGGGGCGCCGGCGGTGAGGATGCCGATCCGGGCCCGGCCGGGGCCGCCGGCGAGCCGGACGATCTCGTCGTAGATCTCCCGGTTGTCGTCGGCCAACGCGCCGCCGACCAACACCAGGCTGCCGCCGGAGCGATGGTGGGACGCGGTGGCCGAGGCCGGGACGGCGGCGATCGGCACGCTGAGCGCGACCGCCGCGCAGGCGCCGACCGCGAGGGTCAGCAGGCGGTTCAGGGGCATGGTTGCTCCTCACAGGACCGTGAGGGCGGGCCGCGAGCCAGAGCGTACGGCACCCTCATCCCGGACACAATCTTGAGAGCGCTAACATCGCTATTCACAAATGTGGCGATCTTCTGAAAGTGTTGACAGTCGCCTATGTAAACGCCACGCTAAGACAAATTGTTAGCGCTAACTAGTTCGTCATCTCCGCTGGAGGAGGATCGATGGACCCCACCACCACCCGTCGCCGGCTGGCGACCGCGCTCGCACCCCTGGCCCTGCTGGTCGCCGCCACCGCGACGGTGGTCGGCTCCGCCGCGCCGGCGGCGCGCGCCGCCGGCACCGGCCCCTGCGACATCTACGCTGCCGGCGGCACCCCCTGCGTGGCCGCGCACAGCACCACCCGCGCGCTCTACGGCGCCTACGCCGGCCCGCTCTACCAGGTGCGTCGCGCCTCCGACAACGCCACCCGCGACGTCGCCCCGCTCGCCGCCGGCGACGTCGCCAACGCCGCCACCCAGGACACGTTCTGCGCCGGCACGAGCTGCCTGATCAGCGTGATCTACGACCAGTCCGGCCGCGGCAACCACCTGACCCAGGCCCCGCCCGGCGGCTTCTCCGGCCCGGCCGCCGGCGGCTACGACAACCTCGCCGACGCCACGCTCGCCCCGGTCACGCTGGCCGGCCGCAAGGCGTACGGGGTGTTCGTCGCTCCCGGCACCGGCTACCGGAACAACAGCACCAACGGCATCGCCAAGGGCGACCAACCCGAGGGCATGTACGCCATCTTCGACGGCACCCACTACAACGGCGGCTGCTGCTTCGACTACGGCAACGCCGAGACCAACAGCCGGGACAACGGCAACGGCACCATGGAAGCCATCTACTTCGGCAACATCAAGGTCTGGGGCTACGGCACCGGCAACGGCCCCTGGGTGATGGCCGACCTCGAGAACGGCCTCTTCTCCGGCGTCAACCCCGGCTACAACGCCAACGACCCGTCGGTGAGCCACCGGTTCCTGACCGCGATCGTCAAGGGCGAGCCGAACCACTGGTCGATCCGCGCCGGCAACGCCCAGTCCGGCGGCCTCTCCACCTACTACAACGGGCCGCGCCCGAACGCGCCGGGCTACCACCCGATGAAGAAGGAAGGCGCGATCATCCTCGGCATCGGCGGTGACAACAGCCACGGCTCCGCCGGGACCTTCTACGAGGGCGTCATGACCTCCGGATACCCGACCGACGCCACCGAGAACACGGTCCAGGCCAACATCACCGCCGCCGGCTACGCGGCCAGCACCGGCGGCGGCCGGCAGAACGTCGAGATCGTCGGCGGCCAGTCCGGTCGTTGCGTCGACGTGCCGAACGGCGCCACCACCAACGGCACCCAGACGCAGCTCTGGGACTGCTGGGGCGGGACCATGCAGCGCTGGACGTACACCGCGGCCCGGCAGCTCCAGATCTACGGCACCAAGTGCCTGGACGCCAACGGCCAGGGCACCAGCCCCGGCACCACGGTGATCATCTGGGACTGCAACGGCCAGAGCAACCAGCAGTGGACCGTCAACGCCAACGGCACCATCACCGGCCAGCAGTCCGGGCTCTGCCTCGACGCCAACGCCGCCGGCACCGCCAACGGCACCAAACTCATCCTCTGGACCTGCAACGGCGGCGCCAACCAGCAGTGGACCCTGCGCAACTGACCGGCCGGGCCGGGCGGACCACGATCCGCCCGGCCCCGCGCGCCACCCGCACCCCACCACGAAAGGCCCCTCATGCCCGCTCCCCTGATGAACCGCCGGGCGCTCCTGCGCGCCACCGGCGCGACCGCCGTCGCGACCGCGGCCGGCGCCGCCGTCGGTTCCCTCGCCAGCAGCGGCGCGGCCGGCGCGGCGCTGGCCCCGGCCCGCCCGGACGTCGGCGTCTCCGCCTACGCGTTCGACCCCGGCCAGGCGCGGCTGACCGCCGGCCGCTGGCTGGACAACCAGAACCGCACGCTCTCCTACCTGCGCTTCCTCGACGTCAACCGGCTTTTGTGCAACTTCCGCGCCAACCACCGGCTCTCCACCGCCGGGGCCGCCGCCAACGGCGGCTGGGACGCGCCGACCTTCCCGTTCCGCACCCACATGCAGGGCCACGTCCTGACCGCCTGGGCGCAGGCGTGGGCGGTGGCCGGCGACACCACCTGCCGGGACAGGGCGCTCACCATGGTCGCCGAGCTGGCGAAGTGCCAGGCCAACAACGGCGCGGCCGGCTTCAGCACCGGCTACCTGTCCGGATTCCCGGAATCCGACTTCAGTGCGCTCGAGGCTCGGACGCTGAGCAACGGCAACGTGCCCTACTACTGCGTCCACAAGACGCTCGCCGGCCTGCTCGACGTGTGGCGCCTGATCGGCAGCACGCAGGCCCGCGACGTGCTGCTGGCGCTCGCCGGCTGGGTCGACTGGCGCACCGGCCGGCTCAGCTCGGCGCAGATGCAGGCCATGCTGGGCACCGAGTTCGGCGGCATGAACGCGGTGCTGACCGACATCTACCAGCAGACCGGCGACGCCCGCTGGCTGACCACCGCCCAGCGTTTCGACCACGCGGCCGTGTTCAACCCGCTCGCGTCCAACTCCGACCAGCTCAACGGGCTGCACGCCAACACGCAGGTACCCAAGTGGATCGGCGCGGCCCGGGAGTACAAGGCCACCGGCACCACCCGCTACCGCGACATCGCCGCCAACGCCTGGTCCATCACGGTCGGCGCGCACACCTACGCCATCGGCGGCAACAGCCAGGCCGAGCACTTCCGCGCGCCCAACGCCATCGCCGGATACCTGCGCAACGACACCTGCGAGGCGTGCAACACCTACAACATGCTCAAGCTGACCCGGGAGTTGTGGCAGCTCGACCCGGACCGGGTCGCCTATGCCGACTTCTACGAGCGGGCGCTGCTCAACCACATGATCGGCCAGCAGAACCCGGCCGACCCCCACGGCCACGTCACCTACTTCACCCCACTCAACCCGGGCGGGCGACGCGGCGTCGGCCCGGCGTGGGGCGGCGGCACCTGGAGCACCGACTACAACTCGTTCTGGTGCTGCCAGGGCACCGGCCTGGAAACCAACACCACGCTCGCGGACTCGATCTACTTCCACAACGGCACCACGCTGACGGTGAACCTGTTCGTGCCCTCGGTGCTCACCTGGAGCCAGCGCGGCATCACGGTCACCCAGAGCACCTCGTACCCGGTCTCGGACACCACCACGCTCACCGTCACCGGCTCGGCGGGCGGATCGTGGACCATGCGGATCCGGATCCCGGCGTGGACCACCGGGGCGACGGTCACCGTCAACGGCGCCGCGCAGGGCATCGCCACCACACCCGGCAGCTACGCGGTGCTGACCCGAGACTGGGCGGCCGGTGACGTGGTCACGGTGCGGTTGCCGATGCGGGTGACCACCGTCGCCGCCAACGACGACGCGGCGGTCCAGGCGATGATGTACGGGCCGGTGGTGCTCGCCGGCAACTACGGCAACACCACGTTGAGCGGGCTGCCGACGCTGGAGACCGGATCGGTGACGCGGCTCGGCAGCGGCTCGCTGGCGTTCACCGCCCGGGCCGACGGCGCGACCGTGAACCTCGGCCCCTTCTACGACGCGCACGGGTTCAACTACACCGTCTACTGGCGTGCCGGCACGGGCGGTGGCGGTGGCGGCGAGGCGAGCTTCCGGCTGGCGAACGCGGCCAGCGGCCTGGTGCTCGGGATCCAGAACATGTCCACCACCGACGGCGGGCTCGCCCTCCAGTGGGGCGACACCGGCACCGCCGACCACGACTGGCAGCTCGTGGTCGACGGGTCGGCACTGAAGCTGCGCAACGTCAACAGCGGCAAGGTGCTGGGCGTGGAGAACATGTCCACCGCCGACAACGCCCGGATCCTCCAATGGGCCGACAACGGCACCGCCGACCACCTCTGGACCGTGGTCGACGTCGGCGACGGCACGCACAAGCTGCGCAACTCGCACACCGGCAAGCTGCTCGGCATCTCCGGCGGCTCGACCGCACAGGGCACGCAGGCGGTGCAGGACCCGGACAACGGCAGCCTCGACAACCAGTGGCGGTTCCTGCCCAACGGGGCCCGGCGGTTGCAGAACCTCGGCAGCGGGCTGGTGCTCGGCGTGCAGAACATGTCCACCTCCGACGGTGGGCTCGTCATCCAGTGGGGCGACACCGGCACCGCCGACCACCTCTGGACCGCGCTCGTGGACACCGGCGGCTACCTGCGGCTGCGGGCCTCGCACAGCGGCAAGGTGCTCGGCGTGGAGGGCGGCTCCACCGCCGCTGGCGCCCGGATCGTGCAGTGGGCCGACAACGGCACCGCCGACCACCGGTGGCGGCTGCGCCACGGCGGGAACGGGTACTTCCGCATCCAGTGCGCCAACGGCGGCCGGGTGCTGGGCGTCAACGGAAGTTCCGGCAGCCAGGGCGCGCAGGCCGTGCTCGGCGACGACTCCGGCGCCGCGCACCAGCGCTGGCGCTTCGTCTGAGGTCTCGGGTACGTGGGTCCGGCGGTCGCCGCCGGCCCGCGTACCCCTGGTGACGCCGCCGTCGTCGGGCCGGGCGACCCGGCGACGGCGGTTCCACCCAGAGACCTCGATGTGCGGACGGGTGTGGCGGAGCAAGGTTTGCTTTTCAGCCTGATGACTCTCCGTCATACTTATGACCGAGAGGTATGCCGCCAAAAAGCGATAGCTGGCCCGGCGACATCACGCTCCGTGCATCACAGCGGCCGCCGGGGGTGGGTCAGCGCTGCGGGGGCGGGCCGACGCTGCGCCGGGGCACCAGCGTCGGCGCGATGGTCTGCCGCAGCGGCCCGACGTCGGCGGACTCGATCTGCGCCAGCAGCATGCCGAGGCTCGCCCGGGCCACCGCCGCGAAGTCGGGCCGGACCGTGGTCAGCGGCGGGATGAAGTAGGCCGCCTCGGGCACGTCGTCGAATCCGACCACGCTGATGTCGTCCGGCACCCGCCGGCCGTGCTCGTGCAGCGCGCGCAGCACGCCCAGCGCCAGGTGGTCGTTGGCGGTGAAGACGGCGGTCACCTCGGGCATCCGGGCCAGCATCTGGCCGCACCGGTAACCCGCCGCGGCGGACCAGTCCGCCGGGACCAGCGGCGGGATCTCGGTGCCGGCGAGCCGCAGCGCCTCCCGCCAACCCTCGATGCGGCCGGCGCTGTCGAACCAGTCGGACGGGCCGGACACGTGCCAGACCGTGCGGTGCCCGGCGTCGAGCAGGTGCTGGGTGGCGGCCCGGGCACCGGCGACCTGGTCGACGGTCACCAGCGGGATCGGCCGGCGCGGGTCGCCGTCGACGGTCACCAGCGGCACGTCGTGGGGTAGCCGTTCGAGCGCCGCGCCGGCCGACTCGACCGGCGCGATCACCACGATGCCGGCCACCCGGTGCGCCAGGTGACGCTCCACCGCCGCCGAGATGGACCGGTGGTCGAGGTCGCTGACGCTGCCGACGCTGACCGCGAAGCCGGCCTCGGCCGCGGTCTGCTCCAGCGCGGCCAGCAGGGACGCCGGGCCGTAGAGGGTGGTGTTCTGCGCGACCACGCCGATCACCTGGGACCGGCCGGTGACCAACGCGCGGGCCGCGCGGTTGGGCCGGTAGCCGAGTTCGGTGATGGCCGCCTGGACCCGCAGCCGGGTCTGCTCGCGCACGTTGGGATGCCCGTTGAGGACCCGGGAGACCGTCTGGTGGGAGACACCGGCGAGGCGGGCCACGTCCGTCATCGCAGGACCGCGCACGGCCACCTCACTTTCGCACACGCCCGCGTGGCCGAACCATGTCGACGTCGACCGGACCGGCCGGGGTGGCGACAGTCTACGCCAGTTCTCCGACCGGTCACGGCACGCCCGATCGACGAATCGGTTCGTCGCGCCGGAATGTCGGAGAAAGGCCGGCACCACCCATTCCTTTCCCGCGCCCGAGGAGGCGAAGTGGCAGGTCCGGCTGCCCGGGGCGGGGCATTTCCGACGATTGTCGAGCCCCGCCCCGGGCAATTTCCGCACGCGTCAAGGACCGGCATTGGTGACCCGCGTCACGGCGTTGTCACCGAGAACTGGCGCGCCGTCACCGCGCCGCCCAGTGATTGGGTGGCGTAGTTGAAGATGCCGAACCGGTAACCCATGAAGAACTGCCACGCGTTGTTGAGCGTCAGCGCGTTGCCCAGCGGGACGAAGGTGACCCCGTCGGTGCTGTAGGAGAAGCGCGCCTGCCGGCCCGAGCCGGGCCGGATGTCGGCGTTGACCCGCAGCCAGATCCGCCCGCCGGAAACCGCCGCGCCGGCCACCTCGCTGCCGGTGGAGGTGGTGTTCCAGGCGCCGCTGGCCATGGTCAGCCCGTTGGTCATGACCACCCGGGTGGCGCCGTTGTCCCGCCGCACGCCGATCCACGCCGAACTGTCGCGCAGCATGGCCAGCCCCGACCGGTCCCCGTCGCGCATGGTGGAGTAGTCCAGCTCGACGGTGGCGGTGGAGGTCGGACCCTGGATCCGGTGGGTCAGCGTGTTGCGGGCCTGGTAGAGGTCGTTGGTGACGGACGCGGTCTGCAGGCGCAGGCCGTTGTTCACCGACCATCGACTGTTGTCCGGGTTGTGGTTCCACTCGTACTGAGGCCCGAGCGTGGTGCCGGCGAACGTGTCGGTGCCGGTGAGCGGCTTCACCGGGTGCAGCGGCAGCGGGTTGGGATAGCTCGCACCCCACGCCCCGTTGACGGTCTGCACCTGCGGCCAGCCATCGGCGGTCCAGGTGATCGGCGCCAGCGTCGGCATCCGCCCGCCCGGGTACGCGTCGGTGAACGCCATGTAGTACCAGGCGCCGGTCTGCGTCTGCACCAGGCCACCCTGGTGCGGCACGCCGCCGCCGGAGATCGGGCCGGGCAGGTTGAGCAGCACCTGCCGCTGCTCGCACGGGCCGAACGGGCCGTTGGTGGACTTGAGGTAGAAGCGCGCCCCCTCCAGCGTGCCGATGCTCGACGGCGTCTGGTAGACCTGCTGGGCCCGCACCTGGCTACGCCCGTCCGCGGAGAGCTGCGCCACGCTGATCGTGGTGTTGCCGTACGCGACGTACATGGTGTCGTTGTCGTCGATCAGCATGCCGGCGTCGTAGTAGCAGTTGGGAATCGTGGTGAGCCTGCTCCACGTGGCGTCCACGGCCGGGGCGGTGTAGATGTGCGTCTGGGCGAAGTCGACGCACCCGGCCAAGTAGTAGGTCTTGTTGCTGGGTCGGTAGTTCAACGTCGAGGCCCAGATGCCGTCCACGTAGGCCTGGCTGCCCGGGGGCAGGTCGTACTTGGTGCCGAAGTCCAGCCGGGGCACCGAGTGCCCGGCGAACTCCCAGTTGACCAGGTCCCAGGAGCGCAGCACCGGCGCGCCGGGCGAGTAGTGCATGGTCGAGGCGGACATGTAGTAGACGTCGCCGACGCGGATGATGTCGACGTCGGCGAAGTCCTGCCAGATCGCCGGGTTGGTGAAGGTGCCGCTCGGCGGCGGGGTGGTCGGCGGGGGGTCGGTCGGGGTGCCGCCGCCGTCGACGCGGACGAGTTGCCACTGCTGGTTGGCGCCATTCCAGTCGTCGTACTGGACGATGTTGCCGCCGTCGGCGGTCGAGGCGTTCTGCACCTCCACCACCTTGTTGGAGTTGCGGTTGATCAGCCGGACGTAGCCGCCGTCCGAGTCCGCCAGCCGGAACTGCTGGTTGGCGCCACCGTGGTCGGTCCACTGCACCACGGCGGTGCCGTTGGCGGTGGACGCGCCGGTCACGTCCAGCACCTTGCCGGAGTGCCGCGAGCGCACCCGGTAGTAGCCGCCGCCGGAGTCGACGAACTGCCACTGCTGCCACGCCCCGTTGTTGCGCGTCCACTGGGTGATCCGCGCCCCGTCGTTCGTGGCCTGGTTGTACAGGTCCAACGCCTTGCCGCTGTTGCGGTTCACCAGCACGTACCACGCGCTGGTGTCCACCGTCGCCGCCGAGGCCGGCGCCGGGGCCAACCCGACCAGCACGCCGCCGACCACCATCGCCACCAACCCCGTCCCTGCCCGACGGGAACCGGAGTCGGATGGCAGCCACGGCCGGGACCGGTTCGGAACGGCCCGCAGGAGCTGCCGGCAATCCGACACATCGACTGTGCGCGATAACATGACGTTCGTCAAGGCGTAACGGCGAGGACACGAGACGGGCGGCGGGCCCCGGCACGGACCGAGGCGCGCCACCCGTGCCGAGCGTCCCGGCGCGGTCAGAACCCGCGCGCGAGCCGGTGGTACGCCTGGTTCCAGCGCAGCTCGTCGGCGAACCGGTGCGGCACGGTGTCACCGTCGATGACCGCCAGCTCGGTCCGCGTCATCGCGGCCAGGTCGCGCAGCTCCTCGACGCCGACGGCCTGGGAGAGCACGGTGTGGTGCGGGGCGCCCGCGGTGATCCACGCCTCCGCCGACGCGGGCAGGTCGGGGCGGGGCCGCCAGACCGCCCGGGCCACCGGCAGCCGGCGCAACGGCTGCGGCGGCGGCACCACGTCGACGACGTTGGCCACCAGCCGGAACCGCTCCCCCAGGTCCGACATGCCGAGCACCACCGCCGGGCCGGCCGCCGCGTCGAAGACCAGCCGGACCGGGTCCTCCCGCCCGCCGATGCCCAGCGGGTGCACCTCCGCGGTCGGCACGTCGGCGGCGATGCTCGGGCACACCTCCAGCATGTGCGCGCCGAGGACCAGCTCGTGGCCGAACGTCAGGTCGTAGGTGTAGTCCTCCATGAAGGACGTGCCGCCCGCGACGCCGACCGCCATCGCCTTCAGCGTGCGCACCAGCACCGAGGTCTTCCAGTCGCCCTCGCCGCCGAAGCCGTACCCGTCGGCCATCAGTCGCTGCACCGCGATGCCGGGGAGCTGGCGCAGCCCGCCCAGGTCCTCGAAGTTGGTGGTGAACGCGCGGAACCCGCCGTCGTCCAGGAACGCGCGCAGCCCCAACTCCTGGCGGGCGGCGTAGCGCAGCGAGTCGTGCCGGTCACCACCGGCGCGCAGCGCGGCGTCCAGCCGGTAGGTGTCGTCGTACTCCTTCACCAGGTCGTCCACCTGCGCCTCGGCGACCTGGTCGACCACCTCGACCAGGTCGTTCACGCCGTAGGTGTTGACCGAGACGCCGAAGCGCAGCTCCGCCTCGACCTTGTCCCCCTCGGTGACGGCGACGTCGCGCATGTTGTCGCCGAAGCGGGCCAGCCGCAACGTCCGCACCGAGGACCAGCCGATGGCCGCGCGGGCCCAGGCCGCCACCCGGGAGACCACCCGCGGGTCGGTGACGTGACCGGCGACGGTCTTGCGGGCCACCCCCAGGCGGGTCTGGATGTACCCGAACTCGCGGTCGCCGTGCGCGGCCTGGTTCAGGTTCATGAAGTCCATGTCGATGGTGTCCCACGGCAGCGCCACGTTCGCCTGGGTGTGCAGGTGCAGCAGCGGCGTCTGCAACGCGTCCAGGCCGGCGATCCACATCTTGGCCGGCGAGAACGTGTGCATCCAGGCGATCACCCCGACCGCGCCCTGCACGGCCGCGTCCCGGCAGGCCGCGAGGATGTCCGTGCTGGAGGTCAGGACCGGCTTCCAGACCACGCGCACCGGGATGTCCGACGACTCGTCCAGCCGGGCGGCGAGCTGCCGGGACTGGTCGGCGACCTGCCGCAGGGTGTCCTCGCCGTAGAGACCCTGGCTACCGGTGAGGAACCAGACCTCGGGCTGGGGATGAGGTGCCATGTTGTTGCCTTCCGCGCTAGGAGCCGTCACTTGAACCGGATGCCGATGAGGCGCTGGAGGAGGATGAACGCGAAGAGCAGCCCGCCGATCACGATCTTGGTCCACCAGGAGTTGAGGCTGCCGTCGAACGTGATGAGCGTCTGGATCACGCCCAGCACCAGCACGCCGAGCACGGTGCCGAAGATGTAGCCCGAGCCGCCGGTGAGCACCGTGCCACCGATGACGACCGCGGCGATCACGTCCAGTTCCATCCCGACGGCGATCAGCGGCGCGCCGGAGAGCGTGTAGAACGACAGCAGGATGCCGCCGATCGCCGAGCACAAGCCGCTGATCGTGTAGACGGCGATCCGGGTCCGCGCGACCGGCAGGCCCATCAGCAGCGCCGACTGCGCGTTGCCGCCGACCGCGTACACGTTGCGGCCGAACCGGGTGTACGCCAGCACGTACGCGGCCACCAGGACCACCGCGAACGCGATCAGCACGCTTATCGACACGAAGTTGCCGGCCGGGTTGCCGATGCGCTCCTGGGACATGCCGGTCCAGAAACCGTCCGTGATGGAGATGGAGGAGTCGCTGATGAACGTGCACATTCCGCGCGCGAAGAACATCCCGGCGAGCGTGACGATGAACGGCTGGATCTCGAAGAAATGGATCGCGCAGCCCATCAGGAACCCGAGCGTCGGGCCGATGAGCAGCGCGATGACGAGCACCAGCGCGGCGGGCAGGCCGTCGCGGAGCAGGGCGGCCGACACCATCGCGGTCATCGCGACCACCGAGCCGACGGACAGGTCGATGCCGCCGGTGAGGATCACGAACGTCATGCCGACCGCGACCACCAGCAGGAAGCCGTTGTCGATGAAGACGTTGAAGACGACCTGCACGTTGGAGAACGCGCGGTACTGCGAGACGCCGATGCCGTACATGACCAGCAGCAACGCCAGCGTCGCGAGCACCGGGACGTGCCGCCGGGGCAGGCTGGGCCGCCAGGACCGGACGGCGGACAACGACGTGCTGCTCATGCCGGGACCTGCTCCTTCTCCCGCTGCGGCGCCGCCGGGCCGGGCTCGACGCCGCGCCGGCGCAGACGGATCCGGGCCCGGAACGCCGGCGCCTGCACCAGGCAGACGGCGATCACGACGACGGCCTTGAACAGCAACGACGTCTGCGGCGAGATGTTCATGGCGTAGACCGTGGTGGTCAGGGTCTGGATGATCAACGCGCCGAGGACCGTGCCGCTGAGTGAGAACCGGCCGCCGGCCAGTGACGTGCCGCCGATCACCACCGCGAGGATCGCGTCGAGTTCGATCCACAGTCCGGCCGCGTTGCCGTCGGCGCTCGACACGTTCGCGGTGACCATGAAGCCGGCCAGCGCGGCGCACGCGGCGCTGACCACGTAGACGAGGAGGACGACCCGCCGCGACCGGATGCCGGCCAGCCGGCTCGCCTCGGCGTTGCCGCCGACCGACGCGACGATCAGCCCGAGCGCGGTACGCCGGGTGAACGCGGCCACCAGCAGCGCGGCGGCCAGCGCGATCAGGATGGCCAGCGGCAGCGTCAGGAAGCTCCCCAGCCCGATCGCCCGGTACGGCCCGGAGTTGATGGTGATGATCTGCCCCTCGGTGACGAGCTGGGCGATCCCCCGGCCGGCCACCATGAGGATCAGCGTGGCGATGATGGGCTGGATGCCGATGACCGAGACCAGCACGCCGTTCCACGCCCCGAGCACGAGCGCGGCCCCGAAGGCCAGGGCCAGCGCGGTGAGCACGGTGGACGGGCTGTTCTGGTCGGCCGCGCCGCTGATGTGCAGGCAGGCGATCGCGCCGCTGATGGCGCAGAGCGAGCCGACCGACAGGTCGATGCCGCCGGTGGCGATGACCAGGGTCATGCCGAGGGCGACCAGGATCAGCGGCGCGCTCAGCCGGAGGATGTCGACCGGCGTGCCGTACAGGTGGCCGTTCTTGACCTCGACGGCGAGGAAGCCGGGCCGGTAGACGGTGTTCGCGGCGAGCATCGCCACGAGCACCAGGGCCGGCCAGAACAGCCGGTGCCCGGCCAGCGGGCGGAGGCGGTCGGCGACGGTGTTCATCGGGTCACCTCCTCCCGGGGGGTTCCGCTCGCGATGGTGCGCATGACGCGGTCCGCGTCGAGCGTGTCGTCGTTGTCGAGTTGGGCGACCATCTCGCGGTCGCGCATGACCGCGACCCGGTGGCTCAGGCGCAGCACCTCCTCCAGCTCGGCGGAGATGAACAGCACCGCCATGCCGCCGTCGGAGAGCTGCACCACCAGCTTCTGGATCTCGGCCTTGGCGCCGACGTCGATGCCGCGGGTGGGCTCGTCGAGGATCAGCAGGCGCGGCTCGGTGATGAGCCAGCGCGCCAGCAGCACCTTCTGCTGGTTGCCGCCGGAGAGGTTGCGCACCGGCAGCTCCGGGTTGGCCGGCCGGATGCTCAGCGCGTCGACGTACTTCTGCACCAGCTCGTCCTGGCGTCGGCGCGGGATCGGGCGCAGCCAGCCGCGCGCGGCCTGCATCGCCAGGATCATGTTCTCCCGCACCGACAGCTCACCGACGATGCCCTCCGCGCGACGGTTCTCCGAGCAGAAGCCGATGCCCTGGTCGATGGCCTGGATCGGGGTGCGTAGCGGCGAGCGGCCGCCGTCGGTGCGGACCTGGCCGTGGTCGGCGCGGTCCGCGCCGAAGATCAGCCGGGCCACCTCGGTGCGGCCGGAGCCGAGCAGGCCGGCCAGGCCGACCACCTCGCCGGCGTGGATGCGCATGCTGAACGGGGCGACCGCGCCGCGCCGGCCGAGCTGGTCGGCATCCACCAGCGCGGGGCGCCCGTCCGCGGCGACCGTGGCCCGCTTCTGCTGCTCGTCCAGCCGCTCCAGGACGTCCAGCTCCTGACCGATCATCTTCTCGACCAGGCTGAACTGCGGCAGCTCCTCGGTGCGGTACTCCCCCACGAGCGTGCCGTTGCGCAGCACGGTGATGCGGTCGGCGATGCCGTAGACCTGGTCGAGGAAGTGGGTGACGAACAGGATCGCGATCCCCTCGTCGCGCAACTGCCGCATGATCCGGAACAGCTGTGCGACCTCACCGGCGTCCAGGCTGGACGTCGGCTCGTCCAGGATGAGCACGCGGGCCCGGACGTCGATGGCCCGGGCGATGGCGACCATCTGCTGCACCGCCAACGAGTACGTGCCGAGCTGGGCGCTCACGTCGAGGTCGAGGTCGAGGCGGCCCAGCAGGTCGCGCGCCCGCCGGCGCATCTCGCCCCAGCGCACCGCGCCGAGCCGGCGCGGTTCCCGGCCGATGAAGATGTTCTCCGCCACCGACAGGTTGGTGCAGAGGTTGACCTCCTGGTAGACGGTGCTCACGCCGGCCTCGGCGGCCTGCATCGGCCCGGTGAAGGACACCTGCTCGCCGTCGAGCGTGACGGTGCCGGCGTCGGTGCCGTAGACACCGGTCAACACCTTGATCAGGGTGGACTTGCCGGCGCCGTTCTCGCCCATCAGGGCGTGGACCTCGCCCGGGAACAACCGGAAGTCGACGTCGTGCAGCGCGCGGGCCCCGGGGAAGGTCTTGCTGATTCCGGTCATGGTCAGGACCGGACGGTCACCCGTCATCCCATCGGACCTCTTCTTGAGCGGTGGTGGCACGGGGGCCGCCGTCGGTGCGACGGCGACCCCCGGTGCGGGTCAGTACTTGCGGTTGGGCAGGGCCTCCTTGGCCGTCTCCTGCGTGAAGGTGGTCTCCTCGGTCTCGATCCGGGCCGGCACCTCCTCGCCGGCCTTGACCTTCTTCGCGAAGTCCATCAGCTGTGGCCCGAGCAGCGGGCTGCACTCCGCGATGAAGTTGAACTTGCCGTCCGCGAGGGCCTGCATGCCGTCCTTCACCGCGTCGACGGTGATGATGGTGATGTCCTTGCCCGGCACCTTGCCGGCCGCGGTGATCGCCTCGAGCGCGCCGAGCCCCATGTCGTCGTTGTGTGCGAAGAGCACGTCGATCTTGGGGTTGGCCTTGAGGAACTGCTCCATCACCTGCTTGCCGCCGGCGCGGGTGAAGTCACCCGACTGGGACGCGATGATCTTCAGGTTGGGGTTTGCCGCGATCGCCTCGCCGAAGCCCGCCTTGCGGTCGTTCGCCGGGGCGGAGCCGGTCGTGCCCTGCAACTCGACGATGTTGACCGGGCCGGTGGCCGCCTTCTTCTGCTCCACCAGCCACTCACCGGCGAGCCGACCCTCCTTCTTGAAGTCGGAGCCGAGGAACGTCTTGTAGAGCGACTTGTCGGCGGAGTCGACCGCGCGGTCGGTCAGGATGACCGGGATCTTGGCGTCCTTGGCCTCCTTGAGCACGGTGTCCCAGCCGGACTCCACCACCGGTGAGAAGGCGATCACGTCGACCTTCTGCTGGATGAAGTTCCGGATCGCCTTGATCTGGTTCTCCTGCTTCTGCTGGGCGTCGTCGAACTTCAGCTCGATGCCGGCCTCGCCCGCCGCCTCCTTGATCGAGGTGGTGTTGGCGGTCCGCCAGCCGCTCTCCGCGCCGACCTGGGAGAAACCCAGGACGAGCTTGTCGTTGCCGCCGCCGCCGGAGTCGCCGCCGGTGTCGCTGTTGCCGCAGGCGGCCATGCTGGCGGCGAGCAACACGCCGGCCAGGGCCGCGACGACCGTCCGTGCCGTACTCCTGGTTCTCATCGAATCTCCTCGGGGTGGGGTGATCCGGGCGCGCGACCGGCGGGGCCGGGGCGACCGGCTGTGGTGGTGGGAATGAGGTGGTGCTGGTCGGTGTCAGCCGCTCGACGGGCGTTGGCCGTACACGTTCTGGTAGCGGTCGTGCAGCGCGTCGACGTCGGCCGGCGCGATCGGCAGCGGTTGCCCGAGCGCGCGGGCCAGGTGCGCGGTGCGCGCGACGTCCTCGCACATCACCGCGGCCTTGACCGCCGCGCGGGCGTCCCTGCCGATGGTGAACACGCCGTGGTTGCGCATGAGCACCGCCGGCGAGCGGTGCCCGGACAGCGTGCCGACGATGCCCTTGCCGATGTCGTCGCCGCCGATCAGCGCGAACGGCCCGACCGGGATCTCGCCACCGAACTCGTCGGCCTGCGCGGTCAGCCAGCACGGGATCGCCTCGCCGCGGGCCGACCAGGCGGTGGCGTAGCCGCTGTGCGTGTGCACGACGCCGCCGACCTCGGGCATCGCCCGGTAGACGTAGGCGTGCGCGGCGGTGTCGCTGGACGGCGAACGGCCGCCGTCGACCACCGCGCCGTTCAGGTCGCAGACCACCATGGTGTCGGCGTTCAGGTCGTCGTAGTCCACCCCGCTCGGCTTGATCACCATCAGGTCCTGCCCGGGGACGCGCGCCGAGACGTTGCCGGCGGTCCAGGCCACCAGGTTGTTGCGGGTCAGCTCATGGTGCAGGCGGGCGACGGTCGCGCGCAGCGCAGCGATCTCGGTGCTCATCCGACAACCTCCAGGGCCGGGTCCGCCGGCGTCGTGGCGTCCACCGCCGCGTTGCGGATCGCGCGCAGGCGCAGCATGACGTCGTTCGCGCCGCGACCGAAGTGGTCGTGCAGCGCGCGGTACTCGGCGTAGAGCGCGTCGTACGCCCGCACGTTCTCCGGGATCGGCCGGTAGACGCCCTCGTCCACCCGCCCCATGGCCGCCGACGCCTCGTGCACCGTCGGGTAGGCCCCGGCGGCGACGGCCGCGTGGATGGCCGAGCCGAGTGCCGGGCCCTGCGCCGAGCCGATGATGCCCAGTGGCCGGTCGGTGACGTCGGCGTAGATCTGCATCAGCAGCCGGTTGGAGGTCAGCCCGCCGGCCACCACCAGGTCGTCGACCGGCACGCCCGCTTCGGCGAACGCCTCGACGATCATCCGGGTGCCGTACGCGGTGGCCTCCAGCAGCGCGCGGTAGACGTCTGCCGGCCGGGTGGCCAGCGTCAGCCCGACGACCAGCCCGCTGAGGTCGTGGTTGACCAGCAGGGAGCGGTTGCCGTTCCACCAGTCCAGCGCCACCAGGCCGTGCGCGCCGACCGGCTGGGCGGCGGCCAGCTCGGTGAGCCGCTCGTGCGAGTCGAGGCCGGCCGGCGCCGCGTGCCGCACGAACCAGCCGAAGATGTCGCCGACACCGCTCTGCCCGGCCTCGTAGCCCCAGGCGCCGGGGCTGATGCCGCCGTCGACCACGCCGCACATGCCGGGCACCTCGGCGGGGTGGGTGCCGTTGAGCACGTGGCAGGTGGAGGTGCCCATGATCGCCACCAGCCGCCCCGGGCGCAGCGCCTGGGCGGCCGCCGCGGTGACGTGCGCGTCGACGTTGCCGACCGCGACCGCGATCCCCTCGGGCAACCCGGTCCAGGCCGCGGCGCGGGCGCCGAGCGTGCCGGCGCGGGCGCCCAACGGCAGCAGCGGGCCGTCCAGCTTGGCGACGAAGTCGGTGAAGCCGGGGTCGAGCGCCGCCAGGTAGTCGGCCGACGGATAGCTGCCGTCCTGGTAGATGCCCTTGTATCCGGCGGTGCAGGCGTTGCGCGTCTCGGCGCCGCACAGCTCCCGGACGATCCAGTCGGCGGCCTCGACGAAGCGCTCGGCCCGCCGGTAGACCTCGGGGTCCTCGGTGAGCATCTGCAGGCCCTTGGCGAACTGCCACTCGGCGGAGATCTTGCCGCCGTAGCGGCCGATCCACGGTTCGCCGCGCTCGTGCGCCAGCGCGTTGATCCGGTCGGCCTGCGGCTGGGCGGCGTGGTGCTTCCACAGCTTGACCCAGGCGTGCGGCCGACGGCGCAGCTCCGGAACCTCGCACAGCGGGGTGCCGTCGGCGAGCGTGGGCAGCACGGTGCAGGCGGTGAAGTCGGTGCCGATCCCGATCACCCGGGACGGGTCCACCCCGGCCGCGACCAGCGCGGCGGGCACAGCCTCGCGCAGCACGTCGCGGTAGTCGTCGGGGTCCTGCAACGCCCAGTCCGGCGGCAGCGACGGGCCGCCGTCGGGCAGGGCCGTCTCGATCACCCCGTGCCGGTACTCGTGCACCGCGGTGCCGACCTCGACGCCGTCGCGGACCCGCACCACGAGCGCCCGGCCGGACAACGTGCCGAAATCGACCCCGACCACGTAACGGTCGGGTCCCTCCACCTCGCTCATCTGCACCTCTCCCGTGTCACGGAGTTAGTGTTAGCGCTCACATATACATCCGTCAAGACACCTGCGGGCAACGGCTGCGTAACGAGGGCCGGCGGATCCGGGCGCCCGCCGACGCCCGCGCCGGGACCGGCCCGACCACCCTCCGTCGAAGATCGTCGCGCGGTGCCACGATCTCGGCCGATCGGCACCGAGCGCCCTCGTGTTAGCGACAACAATCGATGCATCTAGGTGCCGACGTTCGATCTTTCCGCCCCACCCCGGGCGACGATGCAGCCCCGGCGGCCCCGAGGCCGTCAGAAGCGCTCTCAACGGCCATTTCTTCCGCCGAACGACAGCTTTCCGGAGCCACCCGGGACCCGCCCAGGACCCGCGCAGCTATTTACGCCGTTTGATGTTAGCGATAACATCCGCGACATCGCTGCGCCTACCGGACGTCGCCGGGCGGACACCATCGGCACCGCGGCGAGGCGGCGGCCAACACCACATGCGTCATCACCTGGATCTACGACCAGACGACCCGGGGCAACAACCTCGGCTACCAGGGGTCCGGCGGCATCGGTGGCGCGGTGCAGCCGGCGGTGGCGAACCGGGAGTCGGTCACGGTCGGGGGCGCGAAGGCGTACTCGCTGTTCATCCCCGGCAACAGCAGCTACTGGCGGGACGGTCACCTGACCGGCGTGCCCACCGGCAGCGCGCCCGAGGGCATGCACATGGTGACCAGCGGCACCCACGTCAACAGCGGCTGCTGCTTCGACTACGGCAACAGCGAGACCACCCGGCGGGCCGACGGGGCCGGGGCGATGGACGCGATCTACTTCGGCACCAGTTGCTGGTTCGGCGGCTGCTCCGGCACCGGGCCCTGGGTGCAGGCCGACCTCGAATATGGTCTCTACCCCGGTGGCAGCTCGGCGTGGAACCCGAACCAGCGCGCCTTCACCAGCAAGTTCGTCACCGCCACCCTGAAGGACAACGGCACCTCGCGCTTCGCCATCAAGGGCAAAACGCGCAGTCCGGCGGCCTCTACACGCTCTACGACGGGTCGCTGCCCCGCGGCTACAGCCCGATGCGGAAGCAGGGCGCGATCATCCTGGGCAGCGGCGGCGACTGCTGCATCGACAACCGGAACAGAGCGTCGGCACGTTCTACGAGGGCGCGATGGTGGCCGGCTACCCCTCGGACGCCACCGAGAACGCCGTGCAGGCCAACGTCGTGGCCGCCGGCTACCGCTGAGCCGGCCCGGCCGCCGCTCCCGCCCGGGGTCAGGACAGCAACTCGACGTAGCCGGCGGAGCCGTGCACCCGGATCCGCCGGCCGTCGGCGATCAGCCGGGTGGCGTCCGGCACGTTCACCACGGCCGGCAGGCCGTACTCCCGGGCGATCACCGCGCCGTGGGTCATCTGCCCGCCCACCTCCGTCACCAGGCCGGCGACGGCCACGAACAGGGGCGTCCAGCTGGGATCGGTGTGAGCGGTGACGAGGATGTCGCCCGGTGCCAGGTCGGCCACGGCCAGATCCCGCACGACCCGGGCCCGCCCCTCCACGGTCCCGTGCGACACCGGCAGCCCGACCAGGGCGCCACTCGGCACGTCGTCGCGCCGGTACGCCCCGGCGAGCGCCTCGCCGTCGGAGGTGAGCACGCGCGGGGGCGTCAGCGTCCGGTGCCACCGGTAGGCGTCGCGGCGCTCGTGGACGAGCCGCGCGTCCACCCGGTGCGTGCGCGCCGCGTCGCGAAACTCGTCGAAGGTCAGGAAGTAGGCGTCCTCCCGCTCGGCGAGCACGCCGGCCCGGACGAGCCGGTCGGCCTCCGCCGTCAATGCCTGCCGGTAGACGAGGTAGCGGCTGACGATGTCGTACTTCGGATACTCCCGGTAGCCGATGAAGGTGCGCACCCGGTCGATCACGCGTCGGGTCTCGTCGGCCCTACGGTCGCCGTCCGGCAGCGCCCGCAACCGGGCCAGCACCTCCTCGGCGGTGCGCTGCGCGGTCTGCCGTCCCTGTTCGAAGCGCCGGCGGGCCTCGCCGGGGGCGAAGGTGCGGACGTGGTCGAGGATCAGCGGGACGAGGGCGGTTGGCTGCTCGCACCAGCGGGGCCGGGTGATGTCGATCTCGCCGACGCACCGCATGCCGTAGCGGCCGAGGTAGTCCTCGATCGCGGCGCGCGCCTCGGCGCCGCCGGGCAGCTTCGGCAGCTCGTCGAGGAAGTCGTCGTGATCGCCGACCTCGCGCAGGAACGCCACCACCTCCGGGTGCGGTCGGATCACGTCGGCGACGTCGAGCAGCGCCAGCCCCATCTCCGAGGTCACGTTGCCGGGAGCGGAGAGCGTCAACGTGTCGGCGGCGTTCCGCTCACCCAACCACTCGGCCAGCTTGTCGTTGAGCCACCAGGTGGCCTCCATCCCGGCCATGATCGCCTGGATGCTGACCGGGTCGGTGAGGACCCGCTTGTGCTCCTCGAACGCCTCGACCAGGAAGTCGAACAGCGCCGGACCGGACCGGGTCCGGACGTCGTGCCGCAGCGCCGCGATGCTGTCCTGGCTGCCCTCGATCAGCGCGGTGACGATGGCCGGATCCGTCTCGATCGTCGCCGGCGGGAGGCCGGTCGGCGGGCCGGCGGGAGCGGCGTCCGGCAGCGTCGGCACGACGTCGCCGCGCTCCAGGATCGTCTCCAGCGCGTCGCGGGTCAGCGGGTCGGAGCGCGTCATCAGGTCCAGGAAGGCGGCGCGGCCGGCCGGGTCGGTCAGGCGCGGGGTGGCGTCGACGAAGAGCCGACCGCCGGCGGAGTGCATGGGCGCCATGGCGGTCCGCCGCCACATCGACAGGCCCAGCGGCCGCATCGCGTCGGTCATCATCTGCTGGTGCCCGACGGACAGGTAGACGTGCCTCTGCCCGTCGTCGACCGCCGGCACCGGGAACAGCGTGGTGATCGGCCGGCTCTGCAGGATCTGGAAGTCGCCGTCGACGAGGGCCCACTCGACGTCCTGCGGGCGGCCGAACCGGGCCTCGATCCGCCGGCCGAGCCGGACCAGCCGCAGCACCTGCGCGTCGGTGAGCGCCGGCTGCTCCTGGCGGGCCGGGTCGACGGGCACCACCCGTGTCCCGCCGCCCGGCACGGCGAGCACGGCCACCCGCTTGGCCGCGATCGTCCGGGTGCGGAGCGTGTCGTCGCGGACCGTGAACACGTCCGGGCGCACGTGGCCGGCGACCAGCGCCTCGCCGAGCCCGAAGCCGGCGTCCACCGACGCGACCGTCCGGTTGCCGGTGACCGGGTCGGCGGTGAAGAGGACCCCGGCGGCCTCGGGAAGGACCATCCGCTGCACCACCACGGCCATCCGCACGGCCCGGTGGTCGATGCCGTTGCGGAGACGGTAGGTCACCGCCCGCTCGGTGAACAACGACGCCCAGCACCGGCCGACGTGGGTGAGGACGGCGGCCGGGCCGACCACGTTCAGGTAGCTGTCCTGCTGGCCGGCGAACGAGGCGGTGGGCAGGTCCTCCGCGGTGGCGCTGGAGCGGACCGCGTAGGCGCCGTCCACGCCGAGGTCGCCCAGCGCGCCGGTGATCGCCGCCGCGACGTCGTCGGGGACGGCCGTCTCCTCGACCGCGCGGCGGATCTCCGCGCCGACCGCGGCGATCGCCTCCCGGTCGGCGGGCGTCAGGCGGGAGAGCCGGTCGAGGCGCTCACCCCACTCCGGTACACCCGCGACGGCCTGCCCGAAGGCGTCGGTGGTCACGCAGAAGCCGGCCGGCACGCCCACGCCGTCGGTGCGGGACAGCGCCCCCAGGTGGGCGCCCTTGCCGCCGACGAGCGCGAGCTGCGTCTCGTCGACCTCGTCGAACCCCACCACGTACCGTCCAACCATCGTCTGCCCCCGTTTTCCCAGCTCGAACCGCGTCCGGGCGACGATTCTGCGGCACCACCCGGGTCTTGCCACAAGCCCCCGGGGGCGATATACGTTAGAGGTGGCAGGGAGATCACTCCCTGCCTTCGCTGTGTCCGACCGGTCCCCGCGACTGTGGCGTGCCCGACGTCGACCAGCCGCATGGCCGGGACCTCTTCGGGGCAAGACGACCGCGGAGAGCTACGCGGGAGGCCGTTCGAGCGGCGGAACGCCGATCGGGTCCGCTTCTGCCCACCGGGTAGCGCCACCACCTGGACGAGCGGGATCCGATGCGGTGAGGGAGACTCTGGCGATGACCGGCGCAGGCACCGACCCGCGGACACGTGCCGACGTGTTCGCCGTCGACGCTGAGATCGGCCCGGAGCTGGCGCGCGTCGACTGGTCGACGCATCCCCTCGGGCCGCCCGACGGCTGGCCGCAGAGCCTGCGGACCGCGGTGCGCATCCTGCTCTCCTCCCGCTTCCCGATGTGGATGGCCTGGGGCCCCGAGCTGACCTTCTTCTGCAACGGCGCCTACCGGCGCGACACCCTCGGCCGCAAGTACCCGTGGGCGCTGGGCCGGCCGGCCAACCAGGTGTGGGCGGAGATCTGGGACGACATCGGCCCCCGCATCGACACCGTGCTGCGCACCGGCGAGGCGACCTGGGACGAGGGGCTGCTGCTGTTCCTGGAGCGCTCCGGCTACCGGGAGGAGACCTACCACACCTTCTCCTACAGCCCACTCCGCGACGACGACGGCGCCCTGGTCGGGATGCTCTGCGTGGTCAGCGAGGAAACCGAGCGGGTCATCGGCGAGCGGCGGATGGCCACCCTGCGCGACCTCGGCTCGGACCCGAGCGTGATCCGCACCGAGCAGGAGACGCTCGCCTTCGCCGCCCGCCAGCTCGGGCGCAACCCGTGGGATCTGCCGTTCACGTTGACGTACCTGTTCGGTGACGACGGTGACGCGCGACTGGCGGAGGCGACGGGCCTCGCCGTCGGCCACCCGGCGGCTCCGGCGACGCTGTCACCCGACGACACGGTGGCCCGGTGGCCGGCGCGCGCCCTGACCGAGGGCGAGTCGGTCCTGGTGCCGCTGGACGGCGACGGGCTCGCCGACCTGCCGACGGGCGGCTGGCCGGACCCGCCGACCGAGGCGCTGCTGGTGCCGCTGCGTCAGCAGGGCGGCTCGCCCTACGGGTTCCTGGTGGCCGGGCTCAACCGCTACCGGGCGCTGGACGACGGCTACCGCGGGTTCGTGGAACTGACCGCCGGGCACGTGGCGACCGGGATCGCGAGCGCCCGCAGCTACCAGGCCCAGCAGCGGCGGGCCGAGGAACTCGCCGAGCTGGACCGGGCCAAGACCGCGTTCTTCTCCAACATCAGCCACGAGTTCCGCACCCCGCTGACCCTGATCATGGGGCCGGTGGACGAGCTGCGGGGCCGGCTGCGGGACGCCGACGACCAGGTCCGCGAGGAGTTGGAGGTCGTCCGCCGCAACGGGCTGCGCCTGGGCAGGCTGGTCAACAGCCTGCTCGACTTCTCCCGCCTCGAGGCGGGCCGGATGCGGGCCCGCTTCCAGCCGGTGGAGCTGGGCGCGGTCACCGCCGACCTGGCCAGCGTCTTCCGCTCCGCGATCGAACGTGCCGGCCTCGCCTTCGAGGTCGACTGCCCGCCGCTGCCCCAGCCGGTCCACATCGACCCGGCGATGTGGGAGAAGGTGGTGCTCAACCTGCTCAGCAACGCGTTGAAGTTCACCTTCGACGGCACCGTCCGGGTGCTCCTACGGGTCGAGGACGGGCAGGCCGTCCTGCGGGTGGCCGACACCGGCATCGGCGTGGCCGAGGACGAGATGCCCCGGCTGTTCGAGCGGTTCCACCGGATCGAGAACGCCAGGTCCCGCTCCGACGAGGGCAGCGGGATCGGCCTGGCGCTGGTCAAGGAGCTGATCGGGCTGCACGGCGGCACCATCACCGCCGCCAGCGCGCCCGGCCGGGGCACCGAGTTCACGGTCCGGCTGCCGTTCGGCGTCGCGCACCTGCCCGCCGACGCGGTCGCCCCGGCCGGCTCGGGCCGGTCCGCGGGCTCCGCCGAGCCGTTCGTGCAGGAGGCGCTGCGCTGGCTGCCGGCCGATCCGGGCACCGAGATGGTCCCGGAGGACCCGGTGCCCGTCGACGGGCCGAGGCCGGCCCTGCCGGGACAGGTCGCAGCCCGGGTCCTGGTCGCCGACGACAACGCCGACATGCGGGAATACCTCACCCGCCTGCTGCGCTCCGCCGGGCACCGGGTGCAGGCGGTCACCGACGGGCAGGAGGCGCTGGAGGCCGCCCGTACGCGCCCGCCCGACCTGGTGGTCAGCGACGTGATGATGCCCCGGCTCGACGGACTGCGCCTGGTGGCCGCGCTGCGCGCCGACCCGCGCACGGCCGGCACGCCGGTGCTGCTGCTGTCCGCCCGCGCCGGGCAGGAGGCCTCGATCGAGGGGTTGGAGGCCGGCGCCGACGACTACCTGGTCAAACCGTTCCCGGCCGCCGAGCTGCTGGCCCGGGTGCGGGCCAACGTGGAGCTGGCCCGGCTGCGCAACCACCACGCCCGGTGGCGTACCGCGCTGATCGACTCGTTGCAGGAGGCGTTCTTCGTCTGCGATTCCGACGGAGCTGTCGTCGAGATCAACGCGGCGTTCACCGACATTCTCGGCTACGGCCCCGAGGACCTCCCCTATCCGCCGGTGCAGCCGTGGTGGCCGGATCCGGAGGCCGAACCCGAGGCGCACCGGCAGGTGTCCGCGGCGTTCTCGGCGCTGCTCGGCCAGACCCAGGGCAGCTACACCGTGCCGGTGACCCACCGCGACGGCCACCGGCTCTGGATCGCGGCCGCGTTCAACCAGGTCGACGACCCGGACACCGGGCGCCGGGTGATCGTGGGGACGTTCCGCGACGTGACCGCCGAGCACTACGCGGTGCAGCGGGAGACCGCGCTGGCCGGCCTCAGCATGCGCCTGTCCCAGGCGGAGGACCTCGCCGACGCCCTGCGCGGGGTGCTGGACGAGATGCGCAAGCTGTGGCGGGCCGCCGGCGTGCTCACCGCCGTGTTCGGCGACTCCCCCGCCCCGGACGTCACCGCGACCGACCCGCTGCTGCGCTGGGACTCGCTGCCGGACGCGCGTCGCCAGGCACTCGTCGCGCTGCGGGACACACCGCTGCTGACGCCGGTGGCGACGCGGGCGCACGGCGCCGGGATCACGGTCGAACACCCGCACGGCACCATGGCGATCTGGATCGACCTGGGCGAGAAGCGACCCTTCACCGAGCAGGACCAGACCCTGCTGGCCCTGCTCGCCGGCCACGTCGCCCAGGGGCTGCACCGGGTGCACCAGATCGACCAGCAGCGCGAGACCGCGCTGGCCCTGCAACGGGCGATCCTCGGCCCGGCCCAACTGCCCGCCGGCTTCGCGGTGCGCTACGCCCCCGCCACGCTTCCGCTCAAGGTCGGCGGCGACTGGTACGACACGGTCGAGCTGCCGGACGGGCGGATCGGCATCGTGGTCGGCGACTGCGTGGGGCACGGACTACGGGCCGCCACCGTGATGGGGCAGCTACGCAGCGCCTGCCGCGCGCTGCTGCTCCAGGACGCCAGCCCGGCCCGGACGCTGGTGGCGCTGGACCGGTTCGCCGCGCTGCTGCCGGGCGCGCAGTGCGCCACGGTCTTCTGCGGGGTGCTCGACCCGGCCACCGGCCGGCTGGTCTACTCCAGCGCCGGGCACCCGCCGGCCGTCGTGGCGCATCCCGACGGCACGATCGCGCTGCTCGACCAGGGCCGGTCCCGGCCGCTCGCGGTCCGCGCCGGCCGCGACCGCCCGGAGGCGGAGGTCACCGTGCCGGCACGGGCCACGCTGATGCTCTACACCGACGGCCTCGTCGAGCGCCGACGGCAGCCGTTGACCGCCGGTATCGACCGGGCCACCGCGACCATCCAGGAGGGTCGGTCCACCCCGATCGACGACCTGGCCAGCGAGGTGATGGCCCGGCTCGCCCCGGACGGCGGGTACGACGACGACGTCGCCCTCCTGCTCTACCGCCACCCCGGGCCGCTGGAGCTGGACTTCCCCGCCGAGTCGTCGCGTCTGGCCGAGGTCCGCACCGCGCTGCGCGGGTGGCTCGACCGGTGCGGCCTGACGCCGACGCACTCCTACAACGTCCTGGTGGCCGCCGGCGAGGCGTGCGCCAACGCCATCGAGCACGGCCACCGGGACCGGCCCGGCGGGCGGATCCGACTGCGCGCCGCGGCGACCGCCGACGCGTTGCGGGTGAGCGTCACCGACAGCGGGCACTGGCGCGACCAGAACCGCCCGCCGGACCCGAGCCGGGGTCGAGGGCTCGTGCTGATGCGTGCTCTCATGGACAGCATCACCGTGACGCCGGGCACCACCGGCACCACCGTCGACATGCAGGCAAGGATCATCCGATGAGCACGGCCCTGACGCTCACCACAAGCGACGGCCCCGAAGGCGGCCGCGTGCTGACCGCGGTCGGTGAGATCGACATGAGCAACGCGGCCGACTTCGGCGCCGCGCTGGACGACGCGGTACGCCCCGACGGCGACCCGCTCGTGGTGGACCTGACCAAGGTGGAATACCTGGACAGCGCCGGCCTGGCCGTGCTGTTCCCGCACGCCGAGCACGTCGCGCTGGTGGTCAACCCGCTGCTGGGGCCGCTGCTGACCATCTCCGGGCTGGCCGACCTCACCACGGTGCGCGACGGCTGATCCGCACCGGCGTGGCGCTCGGTGCGACGCGGCCCCACCGGACGCCCTCGCGGCGGTACGGTGTCGCGAGTGGACGGCGACCTGATGACCGAGCGGCGGGCGCGGTCGGGCCGGCGCCGGGCGATGGGCGTGGCGGTGGTGGTCGCGCTGGCGCTGGCCGGGTGCGGCGAGCATCTGCACCGCGAACACGGCGATGTTCGGGCCGATCACGCTGGCCGTCCCGCTCGGTTCGGTGGCCGTGCAGGCCGGCGGCCGGCCACCGCTCGCTGCCGCCGCCGTGGCGTGCCTGGCCGCCGCGCTGGTCGCGGTCGCCCCGACCCGGCGCGACCGTCAGCCCGGGTCGGACGCCGGCCGGCGGGACAGGTGGCGGATCAGCTCCGGTCGCGAGCGGAGCTGCAACTTCCGGTAGACGTTGCCGAGGTGGTATTCCACCGTCTTGGGCGACAGGAAGAGCCGGGTGGCGGTCTCCCGGTTCGTCAACCCCTCCGCGACGTGCAGGGCGATCTGCCGCTCCTGACTGGTCAACCGGTCGACGCCCCGGTCGTCGGGGGCCGGGGCCCGCCGCCCGGTGGCGTCGATCTCGGCCCGGCAGCGTCGTGCCCACCCCTGGGCGCCGGCCGCCTCGAACAGCCGCAGGGCGGCGTACTACGGCATCGTCAACTACGGCAGCGGCAAGTGCCTGGACGTCCACGACGGGGTCGACCGGGACGGCACGCCGCTTCAGCAGTGGGCCTGCACCGGCACGAAGAGCATGAGGTGGACGGTGGGCCCCAACTCGTTCACCGGGGTGCACCAGATCAAGTCCCAGGTAGGCGGCCGGTGCATGGACGTGCGCGCCGGCTCGTCCAGCGACGGCGCGACCGTCCAGATCTATCACTGCACCGGGTTCGACAACTCGGCCCAGGTCTGGTCGTTCTCGCCGGCCTGACCGGTGGGCGCGGCCCGTCCCCCTCCTGCGGGGACGGGCCGCGCCGGGCCCGGTCAGCGCCAGGTGTCGGCGGTGGCGCGGGTGCCGCCGGCCGGGGTGGTGAAGGTCCGGTTCGCGCCGGACTCCCAGGTCACCGAGCCGTCCGGGTTCTTCCTCACGTACTTGTACTCGACCGCGGTGTTCGGCGGCAGGTCGACCGTGGCCCGCCACACCGGGTAGGTGGCCGCGGAGAGCGCCACCGCGTTGGCCGGGTTCCACCCGCCCAGCGCCGCGACGTTGCCGACCACGAACACGTTCTGGCCGTAGGAGGTGGTCGCGGTGACCGCGAACGAGGTGGCCACCGCCGTCGAGACGGTGTCGCCGCGGAACGTCTCGGTCACCGCGTACGTGCCGGCGGCCGGCGTGGTGAGGCTCCGGTTCGCGCCGGACTCCCAGGTGACCGCGCCGGCCGCGGTCACCTTGACGAACTTGTACTCGACCGCCGTGGAGCGGGGCAGGTCGACGGTGGCGCGGTAGGCGCCGCCGCCCTGGGCGGTGAGCTTGACGCCGTTGGCCGGCACCCACGAGCCCAGCTCGGGGACGCCGCCGACGACGTACACGTCCTGGCCGGCGGCCGGGGTGGCGCTCACGGTGAACGTGGTGGCGATCCGGTCGGTGGGGTTGGTGGTCGGGGACGCGGTCGGCGCGGGCGTCGGGGACGCCGTCGGCGAGGGGTTCGCGCCGGCGCGGGCGTTGACGTGCACCGCGACGGCGCCGTTGGCCGGGAGGGTGACGGTGGCCCGGCCGCCGGCGATGGTGACCGTGCCGCCGGTGCAGCCGGCGGCGGTGGCGACTCCGGAGATGACGTCGCAGTAGCGGCCGTCGGCCAGTCCGGTGGCGAACGTCGCCGTGGTGGCGGACCCGGAGTCGTTGATGCCGATCCAGGCCCGGTCGCCCCGGTGGAAGCCGATCACGTTGCTGTTCACCGCGGTGAAGTCCGAGACCGCCTTCACCGACCGGGCGGTGTTGGCCCAGCCGACCATCCCCTTGATGCCGACGCTGCGGCTCAGGCAGTTCCAGGCCGCGCCGCAGACCGTGTCGGTGACGCGCCCGGCGCCGTCGCTGGGCGGGGACTGGTTGCGGTTCGACCAGGTGAAGCTGTCGTAGACCGACGGCTTGCCGTGCGGGTACGCCAGCGCGAAGTAGTTGGCGAGCACGTAGTCGCTGCCGTTCTGGTATGACAGCACCACGCCGTCGCGTTCCAGGTCGTGGTTGGTGACCATGGCGAAGACGTTGGCGCTCGGCGCGTCGAGGTTCCAGTTCGGCACGTTGGCCAGCGTGGCGATGGAGCCGAGGAACGCCGAGCGGATGCCCTTGGCGTAGCCGAAGTCGAGCACGTCGCCGTTGCCGGTGAACGCCCGGGCCTGGAGCGCCGGGTTGCTGGCGCCGTCGAAGATCTCCTGCGCCACGTAGGGGCGCCGGCCCTCGGCGACGGTGTTGTCCAACCTGCCGATGATCGCCGCGAAGTCGTCCTTGCGGATGTGCTTGACCGCGTCCACCCGGAAGCCGTCGATGCCGAGGCCGATCAGGTCGTTCAGGTAACCGGCGATCTTGTCGCGGACCGTCTCCTTCTCGGTGTAGAGGTCCGACAGGGACAGCAGCTCGCAGCTGGTCACCTGGGCCTCGTTGTTCCAGTCGGTGATGCCGCCGCCGGTCGGGCAGTTGTCGCCGGGGCGGTGGAAGTCCCCGCTGCCGTACGGCACCGCCGGATAGCTGTAGCCGGAGAACTCGGTGCCGGCGTAGCCGCGGGTGCCGGCCGGGTTGTTGGTGCCGGCCATGTGGTTGACCACCGCGTCGACGTAGACCCGCACGCCCGCGGCGTGGCAGGCGGTGACCATGGCGGCGAACTGCTGCCGGTTGCCGAACCGGCTGTCCAGCCGGTACGACACCGGCTGGTAGACCTCGAACCAGGGGTGCACGCCGTCCGGGCTGTTGGGCAGGCTGACCGACTCCTGCGGCGGGGCCACCTGCACCGCACCGTAGCCGGCGGGCCCGAGATGGTCGGTGCAGGCGGCGGCGACCGAGGGCCAGTTCCATTCCCAGAGGTTGGCGGTCACCTCGCTGTCGTTGAGGGCGACGGCGGCGCGGGCGGGGGTGGCGGTGCTGGTGGCGACGGTGACGACGGCCGTGCCGCCGGTCGCGACGAGCGCGGCGGCGAGCAGCAGTCGGCCGGCCCGCCGTCGGGGGTGTGGCCTGGCGGATTCCATGGCAGGGGGACCTCTTCCGGTGCTCGAAAGGGTGCGCGGGGATGGACGGCTGTCCGGGTAGCGAACACCATGCGCGATCCATGAAAGTCTTTGCAAGACCTTGCGGCAAGGTTTTCGAAACCGGCGTGCAACAGTCGTGCCGCCCAACGGCTACTGATCAGCGGTAATCCACTCAGGACGGCTGACGCAGCGGGGGACAGCTCTCCCGGCGAGTGGGCCCCACCGCGTTGAGGGCGACGCTCCAGAGCAGCGCCGCGGTCACCCACCGCGCCCACCCCGGTTCCTCGCCGAGGACCCCCCGCAGCGCGCCGGACGGGGTGAGCCAGTCGCGGGCCGTCCCCCACGGCGTGAGCGACGCGTACGCCCCGAGCGGCAGCACGACCGTGGCCGGGCAGCCCCACGCCGGCCGGGCCACCAGCAGTCCCAACCCGGTGCCGACGAGTTGCGCGAGCACCTGCACCAGCACCCCCGCCACGGCGATTCCGCCGACCGTCGACCAGGGATCGGGCGCGGTGGACCCGGACACGGCCGTCGCGACGACACAGATCGCGTCGCCGACGAGCCCCGCGACCACCGCGATCAGCGTAGCCGCGACGAGCGTGGGCAGCACCCGGGCGTCGGGCGCCCGGCGGAGATCGTGGGCGAGCAGCACGCCGACGAACGGCAGCGGCACCGAGACGAACGCGTGCACCGGCTCACCGAACGCGACGACGGTGCGCTCGGCGGGCGGAAGCCCGGCCAGCAGCGCCACGGCCGCGAGCACCCCCGCCCCGGCCGTCACCACCAGCAGGACCCGACGACCCCGGGTCCCGGCCGCACGCCGCAGCGCGCCGGCGATCGTCGACTCGTGTGTCGTCATGGGAGCCTCCCGTCGTGAGCCGGACCGGTCGAGGATCGTCGGCGGCCGGACGACCGGGGAGGATCCGCACGCACCCCTACTTTGGGTAGCTACCGCTCCGGGCCGTACCGCCTAGGCTGCCGGCATGGCCGCCGCGCTGTTCGCCCTGCTCGTGCCGGACCCGCGCGTCGCACCGGCAGGCCGGGCCTGGGCGGCTCAGTACCGCCGCCGGGGCAACCAGCCCAGGAAACGCGCCCGGGCCTGCGGCACGGTCATGCCCGGCAGGTCCTGGGTGGCGGCGACCAGACAGGTGCCGAGATAGACGGCGAGCCCGGCCGTGGTGCCGCCGAACTCGACCAGGAGCTGACTCTGCTTGGTGGGGCAGGGCCACTCGGCGGCACAGCCGCTGCACCGCCAGCGCGGCGGGAGCGGCAGGTGCGCCGGCGGGATCGGGTAGCGGTGCGACGCGTCGTTGCGGACGTACCTGTCATGGCGGATCGGGCGCGCGGCGGAGGGCGGCTGGGCCAGGCACAGGCGCGCGCGGGTCAGCATCGCGCCGACGCGGACCAGCGCCTCCGGCCCGAGCCGGTGGGCGAGCACCACCGTGAGCAGGTGGTGCCCGAGCGCGTCGAACTCGTCGACCGTCCACTCCAGCCGGCCGCAGAGCTGACCGAGCGGCCGGCCGTCCACGCTGGTGCGCCGACCGAGCAGGGCCTCGTGCAACGTCTCCCGCAGGGCCACCCCGAGGGCCGCCTCGTGTCCGTCGAAGCGGCCTCCCCCACCGGAGTCGCCGTCGAGGCGGCGCATCGTCTCGGCCGCCACCACCCAGGCCAGCCGTCGTGCCTCGGTCACGTCCACCCGCGCGCCCCCTTGTCCGCACACCGCCCCCCGGCGCGACGGTCCCCGACAACGACCCTTCCCGATCCATCGAGTCCAGGACTACGTCGCAGAACGAACGGAGATCGCGATACCTGGCCGCTGGGCGCAAGTCCCATGAGCGGGATCAGCGATGAGCGCAATTCCTGCCAAGGAAATACCATCGAGAGGATCGGACGACCAAGACGCTCGTGAACTCCGGAAAGTAAGTTCCCAATTTCGCAGGGGACGACGTGACACTCGCACCGACCGTCAGCCAGGATTTCGACAGCCGGCAGCCCGACCTCATCCACCAGTACCTCACCGAGGCGTACGGAATCCGGGGAATGTCCATCGACAGCGGCGGTCACGAATACCGGCTCAGCCACCGCCGCCTGCACGCCGGCCCGGTCCGCGTCGACCGCACCACACAGTCCGCCGATCTGCGGGTCACCGTCGAAGGAATGGACTCCGTGGTCGTCTGCGAGACCACGACCAGCTCGGTGAGCCGCACGTGTGACGGCGAGGAGGGCTGGTTCCGACCCGGCGACGTGTTCCTGAGCGCCCGGCCGGGAAGCCCGTACCGGATCCGCTGGCGACCCGGCGAGCTGCTCGTGGTCCAGCTCGACCCGCGACTGTGCGCCCAGGTCGCGAACCCGGCCCCCGGGCGGCGGCCCGTGCCGGTCCGGTTCACCGGCCTGGTGCCCGCGTCCCCGGCGCTCGCCGACCACTGGCGGGCGACCGCCCACTACGTCCGCCTCGCCGTGCTGACCAATCCGGAGGCGAGCCGGCAGCCGCTGGTCCTCGGCGCGGCGGCGCGCACGCTCGCCGCGGCCGCCCTCGCCGTCTTCCCCAACACCGCGCTGACCGAACCGACCTGGCAGGACCGGCGGGACGCGGTGACGCCGGCGGTACGCCGGGCGATCTCGTTCATGGAGGAGCACGCGGGCCAGGACATCAACCCGGCGGACGTGGCGGCGGCCGCCGCGGTGTCCGTCCGCTCGCTGCAACTGGCGTTCCGGCGGCACCTGGACACCACACCCATGGCCCACCTGCGACGGATCCGGCTGGCGCGGGCGCATGAGGACCTCCGGCGGTCGGACCCACGGAACGAGACGGTCAGCCGCATCGCCGGCCGGTGGGGCTTTCTCAACCACAGCCGGTTCACCGCCCACTACCGGTCCGTCTTCGGCGTGCCGCCGAGCCGCACCCTGCACGACTGAGCCCCGGCCGATCCGTGACGGATCGACCGGGGCTCGTCGGTGAGACGGCGGATCAGACCAGGTCGAAGCGGTCCAGCTCCATCACCTTGGTCCACGCGGCGACGAAGTCGGTCACGAACTTCTCCCGCGCGTCCGCACTGGCGTAGACCTCGGCGAGCGCCCGCAGCTGCGAGTTCGAGCCGAAGATGAGGTCGACCGCGGTGGCGGTCCACTTCACCTGGTCGGTGGCCAGGTCGCGGATCTCGTAGACGTGCTCGTCGGACTCCGACGCCTTCCACCGGGTGCCCGGGGAGAGCAGGTTGGCGAAGAAGTCGTTGGTCAGCACGCCCGGTCGGTCGGTGAGCACGCCGTGCGACGTGCCGCCGACGTTGTTGCCGAGGGCCCGCAGACCGCCGACCAGGACGGTCATCTCCGGCGCGGTGAGGCCGAGCATGTAGGCGCGGTCGACGAGCAGCACCTCCGGCTCGGTCTTCTCGCCCGGCCGCAGGTAGTTGCGGAACCCGTCGGCGCGCGGCTCCATCACCCGGAACGACTCGACGTCGGTCTGCTCCTGGGTGGCGTCGGTGCGGCCCGCCCGGAACGGCACGGTCACCTCGACGCCGGCGTCGCGCGCCGCCTTCTCGACCGCGGCCGAACCGGCCAGCACGATCAGGTCGGCGAGCGAGATCTGGGCGCCGCCGGCGGCGTTGAACTCCTGCTGGATGCCCTCCAGGGTGGCCAGCACGCCGGCGAACTGCTCGGGCTGGTTGACCGCCCAGTTGCGCTGCGGCTCCAGCCGGATCCGCGCGCCGTTGGCGCCACCGCGCTTGTCCGTGGAGCGGTAGCTCGCGGCGGAGGCCCAGGCGGTGGAGACGAGCTGAGCGGTGGTGACGCCGGAGTCGAGCACCTTGGCCTTGAGCGCGGCGACGTCCGCGTCACCGACCAACCGCTGGTCGGCGGCCGGCACCGGGTCCTGCCACAGCTGGGCCTCCGGGACCCACGGGCCGAGGAAGCGGCTGACCGGACCCATGTCACGGTGCAGTAGCTTGTACCACGCCTTGGCGAACGCCAGCGCGAACTCGTCCGGGTGCTCCAGGAAGCGGCGCGAGATCTTCTCGTACGCCGGGTCGACGCGCAACGACAGGTCGGTCGTCAGCATCGTCGGCCGGTGCTTCTTCGACGGGTCGTGGGCGTCCGGGATGATCGCCTCGGCGTCCTTGGCCACCCACTGCTTGGCCCCACCCGGGCTGGTGGTCAGCTCCCACTCGTAGCCGAAGAGGATCTCGAAGAACCGGTTGCTCCACTCGGTCGGCCGGTCGGTCCACGTCACCTCGAGACCGCTGGTGATCGTGTCGCCGCCCTTGCCGCTGCCGTGCGTGCTCAGCCAGCCGAGGCCCTGCGCCTCCAGCGGGGCGCCCTCGGGCTCCGGGCCGACGTGGTCGTCGGCGACGCCCGCGCCGTGGGTCTTGCCGAACGTGTGACCCCCGGCGATGAGGGCGACGGTCTCCTCGTCGTTCATCGCCATCCGGCGGAACGTCTCCCGGATGAAGTGCGCCGCCGCCAGCGGGTCGGCGTTGCCGCGCGGGCCCTCCGGGTTGACGTAGATGAGGCCCATCTCGGTCGCGCCGACCCCGGCCGCCATCTCCTTCTCGGAGGCGTAGCGTTCGTCGCCGAGCCAGGTGTCCTCCGGACCCCAGAAGATCTCCTCGGGCTCCCAGACGTCCTCGCGGCCGAAGCCGAAGCCGAAGGTCTTGAAGCCCATCGACTCGAGCGCGACGTTGCCGGCCAACACCAGCAGGTCGGCCCAGGAGATCTTCTGGCCGTACTTCTGCTTGACCGGCCAGAGCAGCCGCCGGGCCTTGTCCAGGTTGGCGTTGTCCGGCCAGCTGTTCAGCGGGGCGAAGCGCTGGCCGCCGTCGCCGGCGCCGCCACGGCCGTCCTCGATCCGGTAGGTGCCGGCGGCGTGCCAGCTCATCCGGATCATCAGGCCGCCGTAGTGGCCGAAGTCGGCCGGCCACCACTCCTGCGAGGTGGTCAGCACCTCGGTGATGTCGCGCTTGAGGGCCTCGACGTCGAGCTTGGCGAACTCCCGGGCGTAGCTGAAGTCGGCCCCCAGCGGGTTGCCCTTGGACGAGTGGGCGTGCAGCACCGACAGGTCGAGCTGGTTGGGCCACCAGTCGCGGTTGGTGCGCGGACGGCCACCGGTCTTCGGGGTCGGCGAGTCGATCGCCGGGTTCTCGCTCTCGCTGCCCTGCGCGGTCACGGAGTCGTGTGCGACCGGGCAGCCGGCCGCCTCCTTGGCGTCCACGCCCTGGGCGCTGACGGGCCCGTTGTCCTGGGTGTCGCTCATCTGTTTCCTTCCGAACTGGCGGATCACTGGCCGAACTGGCGGATCAGTGGGCGGTGCGGTCGGTCGCGCAGTCGGGGCAGGTGCCCCAGTAGACGACCTCCGCCTCGTCGACCACGTAGCCGTGGTCGTCGGAGGCGGTGAGGCAGGGGGCGTGACCGACGGCGCACTCCACGTCGGCGATCGCGCCGCACGAGCGGCAGACGATGTGGTGGTGGTTGTCCCCCACCCGCGACTCGTAGCGGGCGACGGCGCCGGCCGGCTGGATGCGGCGCACCAGGCCGGCGTCGGTGAGCGCCCGGAGCACGTCGTAGACCGCCTGGTGGGAGACCGTCGGCTGGTCCGCGCGGACCAGCGCGATCACGGTGTCGGTGTCGACGTGCGGGTGGTCCCGCAGGGCGGCGAGCACCGCCAGGCGGGGCCGGGTCACGCGCAACGAGACCGCCCGCAACTGGGTCTCGAAGTCGGACGTCATGCCCCGACCCTAGTCCAGTCTTCTGGAATGAATCAAGTTTCTGTTCCGGTGTGTCGGCCGGCACACGCGCGGGTGGGGGCACCGCGACCGCGGTGCCCCCACCCGGGGAGAAGCCCAGCTCAGCTGGTCGAACAGGTCGCCGTCGGCGTGGTGTTGTTGCCGTTCTTGTAGAGCGTGATGCCGAAGTTGTTGCCGTTGCCGTTGGGACGCGCGGTGAGCGTGCCGCTGGTGCCGCTGACCGACGCGTTCCAGCTGTTCTGCAGGCTCTGCCCACCCTGGGTCTGGATCCGGACCGTCCAGTTGCTGCTGCCGCTGACCGAGAACGTCGTGTTGAAGCGGTCACCCCACTCCTCGGCCCGACTGACGCTCACCGTGCAGCCGCCACCGTTGTTGGGCGGCGGGGTGGTCGGGTCGGAGCCGCCGGAGCCGCCCACCGTGATGTTGGAGTTTCCGCTGCTCTGGTAGCCCTCGGTGGCCAGGATCTGGTAGTCGTGGTTGCCGAGGTTCATGCCGAGCCGGGACCAGGCGCTGAAGTGGTTGCCGGCGGAGATGGTGCCGCCGACCCGCTTCGACTGCCGGACGCTCCAGTACTGGTAGAAGGTCTTGTTGTCGCCCTCGATCGACGGCGCGTTGACCCGCTGGGTGCGGTAGATGTCGTACGTGCCGCCGTCGGAGCTGACCGAGCCCATGTAGCCGCTGCCCGGCGGGCGCCAACTGCCCCAGCTGTCGACGATGTAGTACTCGACGAGCGGGTTGTGGGTCCACCCGTACAACGTGAGGTAGGCGTTGCCGGACGGGTTGAAACTACCGGAGTACGTGACGTTACGCGCGGTGCCGGGGTTCCAGCCCTTGCCGGCCACGAAGTTGTTGATGCCGCTCCACTGGGTGCTGTACTGACCGCCGTTCCCCATGGTCATGGAGACGTTGCCACTGTCCTTCCAGAAGGAGAAGAAGTAGCCGTTGTTGGTGCCGGTCTGGTTCGACGTGACGGTCGTGTCGGCGTAGGCCGGACTCGACAGGACCGCGGTCGTGCCGGCGGCGGCGAGCGCCACCGCGCAGGCGCCGCCGAGGAGCATCCTGAGGCGTCCGCGCCTGCGGCTGCCCGAGCGGACGGGGGCGTCGTTCATGGGCGGGTTTCCTCCCTGTGGTGGCTGGCGCGCGGCCGACTGTCATAGAGGTGAATCGATGGCCAGTATTGGAGGCATCCATTCACCGTGTCAACAACTTCCGGAAACATCATGGAAACCGGTGACGACCCGACCCTGCCGCCGAAACCACATACCTGCTGCTCAAGTACCATGCGAAGCGCTTCGACACTCGGTGGTCGCCTTGTCGGTCCATCCGTCGCAGATCAGCGAGAGGGCTCGATCACCGAAATTTTCGGAATCTTTTTCGGGCCCGGTGCGTGGCGTCGACCCGTCACTTTGAGGGCCGCCGCGCTCGGCGCGGGTCAGGCGTAGCGCCCGCGCCCGACGCCGCCGATCAGCGGTCGTGGCCGCGCGCGTCCGCCTCGGCGGCGAGGACGGCAGCGCTCACCTCGCGCACGAACGCCGGCACGTCGCCGGCCGGGCCGAGGTCGTCGTCCCGGCCCGAGTCGTACCACCAGTCGCGGGCCCAGGCGATGAGGTCCGCGCGGTGTGGGAACGCGGCGGCGGTCGGTGCGGCCGCCCGCCGCTTGGACAGTTGCCGGCCGCACCGGAGACGCTGGTAGGCCCGGCACAGGGTGAGCACCGCGTAGGACCGGGCCCCCGGGGTGGTCATCCCGGTCACCCACTCCGGCCAGTCCCGGACGTGGTCCAGCAGGGCCGCGCGCACGAGAGCGGGGTCGATCGCCGGCAACAGCGCGTCGGGCGCCGGACCGAGCAGCGTACGGCCGTGGTCGCGCACCGACGACCAGGTGACGACGCGGTGGCTGGTGGCGGGCAGCAGGTGCAGCAGTTCGCCGGGGCTGACCCGGGCGATGGCGTGTTCGCGAACCGGGGGGCCGGCGGCGGCGTCCCGGACCGCCGACGACGAGACGTACTCCACCTCGATCCGGCCCGCCCACCTCGGATGCCGCCGGTCCAGGCCGGCGTGTAGCCCGGCGAGCACGTCGAGGAGTTCCTCGTCGGGATCACGGTCGAGCACCGCGAGCAGGTCGAGGTCGCTGCGTTCGGGTGCGAAGTCGCCGGCCACGAGCGAGCCGTGCGCGTAGAGGCCGATCAGCCGGCCGGGCAGCGCGTCCGCCCAGGCGGTACGCAGGTCGGCCAGCACCGCTTCGGGTGGGGTCACCGCGCCATCCTGCCCGACACCGCGGCCACCCACACCGGCAACACGGCCAGGCCCACGTCGTTCACGCTCAACGGCGCGGCCTGCACGCTGGCCTGACCGGCGCGTTCCCGGGGGCGACCCGACCGGCCGCCCCCGGGAACGTCACGGCAGCGGGGCGCCCCGGGCGACCACCCACAGGTCGTACCACTCCTCGCGGGTCAGCTCCGGCCCGCGCCGGACCGCGTCCCCGCAGGAGCGGATGCGATCGGGGTTGGCGGTGCCGATCACCGGCGCCACCCGCGCCGGGTGCCGCTGGATCCACCACAGCACGATCGCCTCCGGCGTCGTCCCCTTGGCGGCGGCGAGGGCGGCGACCCGCTCGGTCGTCTCCCGGTCGGCAGGCGTCTGCGCGCCGCCGGTGAAGCGCCCGCGCGCCAGCGGGCTCCAGGACTGGACGCCGATCCGGTGTGCCCGGCAGTGCTCCAGCGTGCCGAGCGGGAACCCGGCCTGCGTGGACTCGGCGGTGTTGACCAGCACGCCGGCCTCGACCCAGTCGCGCCGGGCCAGGCTGATCTCCAACTGGTTGACCACCAGCGGCACGTCGAGCGACGCCTGGAGGTGGGCGATCTGCGCCGCCGCCATGTTCGACACGCCGAACTGCCGCACCAGGCCCTGCCGGTGCAGCGAGGCCAGCGCCTCGGCCACCTCGTCCGGGTCGGTGAGCGGGTCCGGCCGGTGCAGCAGCAGGACGTCGAGCACGTCGGTGCGCAGCCGGGTCAGGCTCCGCTCGACGCTGCGCACGATGTGCTCGCCGCGCAGGTCGTAACGGCCCGGCCCGTCGTCGCCGGCCAGGTGGATGCCGCACTTGCTCTGCAGCACCACCCGCGAGCGCAGCTCCGGCGCGCGGGCGAGGACCTCGCCGAAGACCGCCTCCGACTTGCCGTTGCGGTAGATGTCGGCGTGGTCGAACGCGGTGACGCCGATCTCCAGCGCGGCCTCGACCGCCGCCTCGGCCGCCGCGATCTCCGGCGCGCCGTACGGTTCGTCGTCCCACCCGCCGCCCAGTCCCATGCAGCCGTAGATCAGTCGGTGGTCGCGGATGTCGGCACCCGCCGGGGATACGTGCTGGTCGTCGGCCATGACACGTGGATAGCACAGCGCCGGCGTGACCGTACTTTCGGCCGGTTCGTCGGGCCCCGGACTTTCCTAGCCTGGTGGCATGACCGAGACGCGTCGACCGGCCGGCCTCCTGCTCGACCTCGGCCTGGCCGTGGTGTTCGCCCTCGGGGTGGCGGTCACCGCCGTCATGATCGCGGACAGTTGGGGCACTCGCTACGCCGTACCCGACGTCCTGGTCGGGGTGGTCGTCTGCGCGCTGGCGCTGGCGCGACGCCGGGGCCGGGTCCGGGCTGCGGCGGCCGGCCTCGCCGTGGCGGCCGTCGCGGTCGGAGTCTCGTTCGTCGCGGACCTGCCGCAGGAACCCGGCCCGGTCAGCGGGCTGGCGCTGGCCGTGCTGGTCGGCTCCGTGGTCCGCGCCCGGCCGCGACGGACCGCCGCCGCGGTCGCCGGCGCGGGCCTGCTGGTGATCGCCGGCAGCCTGCTCACGTCGCTGGACAACCAGCACGGTGTCACCGCGGTGACGGTGCTCGACACGCTGTGCTGGCTGGCCGCCGTCGCGGTCGGCGTCGCGCTGCGCCGCGCGGACGCCCGCGCCCGGGCCGCCACCGAGCGGGTACGCCGCGACGAGCGGCTGGACCTGGCCCGCGAGCTGCACGACGTGGTCACCCACCACGTCACCGGCATCGTCGTGCAGGCCCAGGCCGCGCAGATCGTCGCCGCGAGGCAACCGCGGAACGTGCCGGAGATGCTTGCCGCGATCGAGCTGTCCGGCGCCGACGCGCTGGCCGCGATGCGCCGCGTGGTCGGGCTGCTCCGCGACGCCGACGACGGCGCGCCCGCCTCGCCCGGGCCGGAACGGCTCACCGACCTGGTGGCCCGGTTCGGCCGGCACGGCCCGCCGGTGCGGCTGCGGCTGCCGGAGGACGCCCGGGAGTGGCCGCCGGAGGTGACCACCACGGTGCACCGGGTCGTGCAGGAGGCGCTGACAAACGTGTCCCGGCACGCCCCGCACGCGGGCTCGGTCACCGTCACCGTCGACCAGTCCCCGGACGCCGTCGCGGTCGAGGTGGAGGACGACGCGCCGCCGGCCCCGGCCCGGGTGGGGCACCGCGACGGGTACGGCCTGGTCGGCATGCGCGAGCGGGTCCACGGACTCGGTGGCACGCTGCGCGCCGGACCGCGCGCCGGCCGGGGCTGGTCGGTCCGGGCGACGCTCCCACTGCCGGCCCGGACGCCGCGATGAGCATCCGGGTGCTGATCGCCGACGACCAGGCGATGATCCGGGGCGGGCTGCGGCTCATCCTGGAGGACCAGCCCGACATCACCGTGGTGGGCGAGGCGGGCGACGGCGTCGAGGCGGTCGCCGAGGCCCGCCGGCTGCGCCCGGACGTCTGCCTGGTCGACATCCGGATGCCCCGGGTGGACGGGATCGAGGTGACCCGCGCGCTGGCCGGCCCGGGCACGCCCCACCCGCTGCGGGTCATCGTGGTGACCACGTTCGACCTGGACGAGTACGTCTACGGCGCGCTGCGCAACGGCGCGGTCGGTTTCCTGCTCAAGGACGCCGGCCCGGCGCTGCTGGTCGAGGCGGTCCGCGCCGCGCACAACGGCGACGCGCTGGTCTCGCCGTCGGTGACGCTGCGGCTGCTCAGGCACGTGACCGCGGCGGGCCGGCCGGCGCCGGGACGGTCCCTGCCCCGGCTCTCCGCGCGGGAGATGGAGGTGGTCCGGGCGATCGCGCGCGGGCGCACCAACCAGGAGATCGCCGCCGAGCTGTTCATCTCGCTGAGCACCGTGAAGAGCCACCTCTCCGGCATCCAGACCAAGCTGGGCGCCCGCAACCGGGTGGAGATCGCTGCCTGGGCGTGGGAGAACCGGCTGGTCGAGGGCGGGTGACCCACTCAGTCCGCCGGCTCGACGATCGGGCGGCGGAACGGGCTCCAGCCGAGGAAGCGCTGGTACATCTGCTGCGGGCTGGGACCGTCGTGCGGGTTCAGGTGGTAGAAGTCGCGCATCGCCTCGAAGAGCAGGCCGGCGAGGTAGATGGTCAGCGCGGCGAGGTTGCGGTCGTACTCGGCCTTGAGCGCGAGGCGGGCGTGGGCGCAGGGCCACGGCTCGCCGTCGGCCCGGCACGCCCACGACGGGCGCACCGGCGTGTGCGGCACGGCCGCGCCGTAGGCGCGCGGGCGGTCGGGTCGCGGGCCGGGGCCGGGCATCGGCAGTCTGGTCGTGATCACGGAACCTCCTTCGTGGGGCGTGGACCTGACGCCACGGTGGTGACAGTCTGGTGAGGACCCGACTACCGTCGACACATGCTCGGCAGGTCCGCGCAGCTCAGCCGGGCGGTTGGGCGACGGTGGGCGGACCGCGACGGTGACTGGGCGACGGTTGGGGAGACGATGGGGAGCGCGACGAACTACGTGCTCGGCGAGCTGCGCCTGTTCCGGGCGTCGGTGGAGCTGAGCCAGGAGGATTTCGGCCGGCGGATCGGCTACTCGGGGTCGCACGTCAGCTCGGTGGAGACCGGCGGGCGCGCGCCGACCCGGGACTACACGAGGGCGATGGACGAGCGGTTCGCGACCGGCGGGCGGTTCGAGCGGATGCTGGGCGCGCTGGGGTCGCTGGACGCCGACCCGGCGTGGCTGCGGGAGTGGATCGAGGTGGAGCGGGAGGCGACCACGCTGCGCTGGTTCGAGCTGGCCTACCTGCCCGGTCTGCTCCAGACCGAGCGCTATGCCCGGGCGACGCTGGCCGGCGGCCGGTTCACCCCGGAGGAGTGCGACCGCATCGTGGCGGGTCGCCTGGACCGGCAGGCGGTCCTGCACCGGCAGCAACCGCCGCAGCTCGTCGCCGTCGTCGACGAGTCGGTGCTCCGCCGGCCGGTGCTCGACGCGCCCGGCCTGATGGCCGAGCAGTTCGACCGCCTGGTGGAGCTGGCCGCGCTGGAACACGTCCAGGTGCACGTGGTGCCGGCCGACGCCGGCATGTACCTCGGCCTGGCCGGGCAGTTCATCATCGCCGAGCTGCCCGACGGCAGCCGGGTCGCCTACGCGGACAACCAGCTCACCGCGCAGATCGTCGACGCGCCGGCCGACGTTGCTAGACTCGCCCGGACGTGGGAGGTCGTGCGCAACGAGGCGCTCCCCCGCCGGCAGTCCCTCAAGCTGATCAAGGAAGTGGCGAAGTCATGGAACTGACCACCCCCGCGTGGCGGAAGTCGACCCGGTCCGGCGGCAACGGCGGAGCCTGCGTGGAGGTCGCCGACAACCTGCCCGGCGTCGTGCTGGTCCGCGACACCAAGGACCGCGACGGCGGCACCCTGAGCGTCGACGCCGAGTCCTGGCGGTCCTTCGTGGACCTGGCCAAGCGGCTCGGCCCCACCGCCTGACCGTCCCCACCGAACCGGGCTAGCGCGCGTCGCGCCGGCGACGCGCGCGCTCGAACTCGGCGACGTCGGACGTCCAGGGACCGTGCCCGTCGAGTGCCGCGCAGCCGCCGCGGACGAAGGCGCGCACCACCTCGCGATAGCCGTCGAGCCCGTCGACCAGGCGATACTCCACCCGGTAGTGCGGCTCCGGCCCGACCTGGGCCGCACCGTCGTGATCCGGGCGACGGAGTCCGCGTAGAAGTGCAGTTGGATCCCCTCGCCCATCGCCTCGTCCTCGATGGTGAACACCTCGTTCTCCGCCGCCGAGCGGTCGGCCACGAACGCCCAGAACTCGGCGGCGGCGCCGCGCGGGCCGCCCCGTCGCCACGTCAGCTCGCCGCCCCGGTCGTCGGTGAACGACAGCGCCGCCTTGCCCGCGCCGGGGTCGGCGTCGTCGTCCGCCGGGGCGCTCCGGGACCGGTCCGCGACCTCCGCGCACATCAGGAAACTCACCGTCCGCACCGCGTCGCCGGCGAGGCCGGGGTACGCGCGACGCACGGCCGCCTCGACGGTCGCCGCCGTCCGTTCCCAGGCGCCCTTGTCCGTGACCCGGTTCCCCCGCCTCGGGTCGAGACCGATCCGCATCCCCGCGCACGCCCGCTCGGCGGTGCCGATCACCCGCATGACCTGCGGCAGCAGCGCGGGGCCGACGGCGTCGGGCATCCGCCTGGGCTGTGTCGCGCCGTGCAGATACTGACCGGTGTACCGGAGGATCGCCGCGTCGAGCGGCCCGAGGACCACGCCGCGCTCGGCGCGTCGGCGGTCCGCGTGGTGCTGCTGGGCATGCCTCTCGTCCGGCGTCTCCGTCGCCGCGCGCATCGCCTCGCAGACCTGCCCGCGCTCCAGCGGACCGAGGCGGGCGCCGTGGGCGACGAGCCGGCTCCGGTCCCACCGGATGCGCCGGAAGAGCGCGTCGACGTCCTCCGGCGGGGCCAGCAGCACCGGGTCCAGGAGCGCGACGGCGGCGTCCTCGTCGAGCCGGCCCCCGGTCCCGGCGTCGTCGCACAGCGGGAGGAGCGCGCTCCACAGCAGCAGGTGCCGGGCCAGGTCCGCCCGGATCACCCCGAGGTGGGCCGCCCCGATCGGGACCGTGAACGTGCGCGGCTCGTGGTTGGCGTCGGCCCCAGCGCCGAGCATCAGCTTCAGCTCGTCGCCCTCACGGGTCACGCTCGGGATCCAGCCGCCGCGCGTGAAGACGGTGTTCACGCCCATCGGGCGCACTCGGCGTCCAGGCGCGGGTCGGCGCGCACCCACACCTCGCCGTCGGCGGCCCCGGCCGGCGCGTCGACGCGCTCCAGACCGAGGAACGCGATCAGGTGGAGCAGCTCGGCCCGCTCGGCGCGGGCGTGGTCGACATCCTCGGACTCGAAGAACACGTAGTACGCGTCGGTCGGGTCGACGATGCCCGAGTCGGCCCAGATCCGGCCGACCTCGTCGATCGCCGCCGCCTCGGTCGTGAACATGGCGGCGCGGACGGCGCCCCGGGTCTCCGGTGACGCGTCCAGGTCGGCGAGGTCGGCGAACCACTGCCCGAAGTGGTCCAGGCCGGCACAGCCGTTCTCGAAGAACAGCATCGCGGCCGGCAGGTAGCGGTTGCCCCGGTCGACCGTCAGGTGCTCCTGACCCGCCTCCCGGACCCGGGAGATCACCCCCCGCCGGGGCCTGAGCACCAGACGCTGCCGGGCCGACTCGTCCACGATGGTGTAGGTGTCGGACTCCCGGTCCCGGAGGAACGCGGCGAACGCCTCGTAGGCCTCCTGGGCGTCACCCACCGAGACGTGGTGGTCGGTGCCGTCGCCGCCCGCGAAGACGAACTGCTTCGGTCCGGGACCGTAGGGGCGGGCCATGGGCGTCCTTCCGTCAGGCGCGAAGATGCCCCAGCGTACGCACGCCGAGCCACTGCTCCGCGTCCCAGGCCCGGAACCGCTGCACCTCGGTGAACCCCACGGTCGCGTACCCGGAACCCCACGCCCGCGGCAGGAACAGGTAGCCGAGATCGGCCTTCCCCACCGCCGCCGGACAGTGATGCTCGGTGGCGCGCCGGAGCAGGACCCGGCCGATCATCGCCCCGTCGAGGTACGCGTGCGCCTCCGGCGAGGCCAGCAGCTCCACGAACGTCGCCCGGTCCCGGGCCTCGGCCGCCCGGAGCACCAGTCGTTCGGTGCGGATCGGCGCGGGTGGCCAGGGGACGGCCCCGATTCCGGTCATGCCGGCCATCCAACCACGCGGCGGGCGTCAGCTCGGGTGGCGCCGGACCCGCCGGAACGCGACAGCCGCCAGCAGCGCGGCGAGCAGCAGGTACAGGCCCGACTCCAACCACTGGAACGCCCAGTACCGGCCGACCGGCTGGTAGGCGACGTCCACGTGCAGGTCATGGTCGGCCAGGCAGGTCGCCGTGTCGCCGAACGGTCCCTCCGCCGCGCCGGTCCTCGGCGGGTCGGTGAAGCACCTGTCGAAGACCGCCCGGTCGAGCGGCTCACCCGCGCGGGTACGCAGCTCGCTGACGTCGGTGACCCAGGCGTCCGGCACGGCCAGCCCGCGCACCACCGGGGCGCCGGTGATGCTGCCCAGGCCGCGCGCCTGGTTGATGGCCGGCGCGGTCATCTCCAGCGTGACGTGCCGGGGCGGCAGCAGGTGCGGCCGGACCAGGTTCGGCACCAGGATCTGGAGGACCACGAAGGCCAGCGCGGTCAGCGCCATGGCCGGCACGGTACGCCGCACCACCAGACCGATCAGCACGCCGAGCGCGACCGCCAGCGCCGCGTACGCCGACGGGGCGAGGTTGCGGGCGCCGAACAGGACGGTGCTGAACCGGTTGTCGGCGATCCGGTCCACCGGGCTCATCGCCCAGGTCACCAGCGCGGCGGCCGCGCCGGTCACGGCCATCGCGGTCAGGCCGACCACGGCCAGCTTGACGGCCAGCCAGCGGCGGCGGGTGACGCTCTGGTTCCAGACCAGCCGCTGGGTGCCGGCCTCCAGCTCCCGGGCCACCAGCGGCGCGCCCCAGAACATGCCGAGCAGGCCGGGGACCGGCCCGAGCAGCGCGGCCAGATAGAGCGAGGTGTTCTCGTAGTCGACCGCGAGTTGGCGCAGCCCGGGGCAGTCGGGCGCGCCGGCGCACCGGGCCCGGTAGGTGTCGTGGGCGGTCCGGACGTCCAGGCCGAGGTGCCCGACGTAGGCGGCGAACAACGCCAACGCGACCACGCCCCCCAGGGCCGGGACGCGGAACTGCCGCCAGGTGGTCCAGATCATCGGTCGCCCTCCCCCGCCGCCCGCGTCAGGTAGCTCAGCGCCAGCTCATCCAGGCCGACCGGCTCCACCCGCCACGGCGTACCCGGCAGTGGACGGTCGGCCCGCACCACCGCGTGGTCGTACGCCCCGGCGTGCCGTCGCAGCACCACCTCGACCCCGGCCGGGAGCCGGTCCAGCTCGCCGCGCGGGGCGACCAGCCGGTGGTGGCGGGCCAGCAGGTCGGCGACTTCCCCGGCGAGCTGCACCCGGGACGCGTCCAGCACGACGAGGTGGTCGCAGGCCCGCGCCACGTCGCCGAGCAGGTGCGAGGAGAGGATCGCGGTCGCGCCCAGCTCGGCGACCACGTCGGCCAGGTCCCGCAGGAACCCGTCCCGGGCCAGTGGGTCCAGCGCGGCGGCCGGCTCGTCGAGGATCAGCAGCTCGGGACGCTTGGCCACGGCGACGGTCAGGGCCAACTGCGCCCGCTGGCCGCCGGAGAGCCGGCCCGCCCGCTGCCCCGGGTCGAGGCCCACCCGGGCGATCCGCCGCCCGGCCAGCCCTCGGTCCCACGACGGGTTCAGTTCGGCGCCCATCCGCAGGTGGTCGGCGACCGAGAAGCTCGCGTACACCGGGGTGTCCTGGGCGACGAATCCCACCCGGGCCAGGTGCGCGGCGCTCGCCGCCGGCGGCGAGCCGAGCACCCGCAGCGTGCCCGCCGTCGGGGTGCTCAGCCCGCAGGCGAGGTTCAGCAGGGTGGACTTGCCGGCGCCGTTCGGGCCGACCAGGCCGACCACCCGCCCCCGGGGCAGGTCGAGGTCGCAGTCGGTGAGCGCCGGCCGGCGGCCGTACCGTTTGGTCAGGCCACGGGCCTGGAGCACGAGATCGGAAGGTGACATGCCCCCGATCCTGCGGACCGGGACCCGCGCCGGCATCGGCCCGACGACCGGTCGACCCGCGCCGGGCACCGTCCTTTCGGCCGGTTCCGCCACCGTCAGCCGTCGTCGTACCGCTCGACGTAGGGGCGGTCCTTGGGCCGGCGGCCGTCCGGTTTGCAGCCGGCGAACGGGCCGGCCGGGTCGCGCAGCGCGCCCATCGTCGGCCACAGGTGGTTCTGGTGCCACGCCGCCGGGTCGGACGGCGCCGCCTTCGGGGGCACCACGGCGCGCCGGAGGTGACCTCGCCGCCGTCGACCGGCAGCAGCAGGCCCTCCCAGCCGGCGCAGCTCCTCGGCGTACTCCGGGCCGTCCAGGTAGAGGATGAAGAACGGCTTGCGCGCCGGCTCGTCGGTCAGCACGTCAGCGTCCCCTCCTCGCCGGGGTCCACGTCGAGCACGGCGGTGATCCGGCGGTACGCGTCGACCCGCTTGCCGACCAGCCCGCCGTTGCCGCCGCCGCACTCCAGCGCGCCGTTGATGCTGCGGATCGTCCCGCCGAAGCCACCGCTCCCGGTGATCGCCGTGTGCGGGGTGGTCGTGCCCGCACCGGGCTGGGTCATCCAGAACCAGAGCGCCGTCCGCCACGCCACCGACGGGTCGGTCGCCACCAGATCCGGGTTGCCGAGCAGGTCCAGCCCGAGCGCGTCGCCGGCCGCCCGGTAGTTGTAGTTCCAGCTCAGTTGCAGCGGACCCCGCCCGTGGTAGGCGGTCCGACCGGCCGGACATCCGTAGGGCTGACCGCCGTCGCAGTAGGTGCCCCAGGCCGCCTGGTCGATCTCGTCGACGTGCGCCAGGCCGCCGGTCTCGTGGTCGACGTTGGCCAGGAACGCGGCCAGCTCCCGGCGGCGGGTCCGCTCGTCGCCGGTGGCGGCGAACGCGGGGAACGTCGCCATCGCGTCGGTGAGCCCGGCGTACGTGTAGAAGGAGTCGCGGCCCGGGAACAGGGCGTCGAACGTCGACGCGGTCAGCGGCCCGCCGTCCGGGACCACCCGCTTGTTCGACCCGGTGGACAGCGACGGGGACGGCTCCGCTGACGGTGACGCGGTGGACGTGTCCGTGCCGCCGACGGTGTAGCGGGCGAACAGGCCACGCACCCGCAACGGGTAGCTGTCCAGCAGGATGACCGGCATGCCGCCCTGCTCCTTCACCGCCTCGACGCCCTGGTCCCAGGCCATCAACGTGAGCGTGAGGTGGTCACCGACCACGGTCTCGTCGTCGAGCAGCCGCTGGGTCTCCTCGGCCAGGTGGCAGAACCACCGCGCGTGGGCGTGGATCGAGTCCTCCGGGTCCAGCGCCGACGCCTCGCCGCTGTCGTCGTCGTCCTCGCCGTAGCGCTCGAAGACGTCGGGGGTCAACTGGGACAACCCCTTGCGGCCCTCCTGGCCCTCCTTGTCCGCGTCGAAGTCCGACGCGTACTCGATCTGCGCCGCGAGGATCACCGGAGTGAGCAGGTCGCACTCCCCCGCGGCGGCCCGGATCGGCGCGACCAGGTCCTTCTCCGGCACGCCGGCCTCCCGGAACCCGCCGCGGCCGTCGCCGCCGGCGAGTTCGGTGAGCACGCTGCCGTCGGCGCCCGGCCCGAGCGTGCTCTCCGGGTCCGGCGAGTAGGAGGTCATCTGCGAGCCGCTGAGCAGGATGATGACCACCAGCACGACCAGGGCCAGCGCGGCCAGCGCCGCCAGCGGGAGCATCCCCACCATCGAGATGATCAGCCAGGTGATCTGGGTGGCCCCGAACCGGTTCGTCGCGCTCTGGTGCGCCGCCCGCGCGGCCCCCAGCTTGGACACCGGCGCTCACCCGGCCCGCTGACGCCAGGCCGCCGCCGCGCGCTCGGTCACGGCCTGCGCCTCGGCCTTCGCCGCCGCCGAGATCGGCGCCGCGTCCGGCTCCCTGAACCAGGGCCGCAGCCGGATCACCGCCGGTCGCACGCCGGTCGCCAGCAGCAGCGCCGTCCCCTTCGGCAACGCCCGGATCCGGTCCGCCGGCAGCGCCTGCTCCTGCCGGTACGACACCGACCGGGAGGAGCCGTCGCGGGACCGGGAGTAGGTCGGGGTGCGCACGTCGTGCTGCCCCACCAGGCGGGCCACCTTGTCCACGAAGTCCGCGTCGTCCAGCCCGGCGCCCAGCAGCTTGACGGTGGCCGCGCTCCACAACGCGTCCATCCCGGCCTCGCCCCACACCCGCACCCCCTGCCGGTAGCTCTGCAACAACGTCACCACGCTGACGCCGCGCGAGCCGAGATGGCTGTAAAGGTCGGGCAGGTCGGCGATGCGGCACACGTTCGCCGCCTCGTCCAGCACGGCGGTCATCGGAGGGTCCAGCCGGCCACCCATCCGCTCGGCGGCCACCACGCCGGCCCGGACCACGGCGTCCGCCAGTCCGGCGATCACCCCGGCGGCCGACCCGCCGCCGTCCTTGGAGAGCAGGTAGAGCGTGTCCCGGCCGAGCACGTGCTCCTCCGGCACGAACTCCGGGCGGTCCGGGTCGGGGCTGACCCAGGCCAGGATCGCCGGGTCGAGCAGGCAGGCGACGCACTGCCGGGACGTCTCGTAGATGCCGTCGCGGGTCTGCACCGCACCGCGTACGGTGCCCTGGAGCTGGTCGGCCATGGCCTCCAGGCCGGCGTCGCGGAGCAGGTCGATCGGGGTCCGGTCGCCCGGGTCGGCGAGCCAGCCCAGTATCTCGCCGACCGTCACGCCACCGTGCGCGGCGGCCAGGAACAGCGCGGTGAGCGTGTTCTGCGCGGCGGCGATCCAGAAGTCCTTCTTGGACGCGTCGTCGTTGACCGAGCTGACGAAGTGCCCGGCGAGCCGACGCGCGCCCTCCAGCGTGCGGCAGCCGCCGAGCATGTCCCACCACATGTCGCGCTCGGAGTAGACGATGCCCCGCGGGTCGAACGTCCACACCCGGCCGACCCGGGCCCGCTCCTGCTGGGTGACCAGATAGACGTCGGACTTGTTGGAGGTCAGCAGCACCGCGCCGGGCGCCCGCAGCACCCGGGGAACGGCGATGCCGGTGGACTTGCCGGCCCGCGGCGCCATCAGGTCCAGCTCCACGTCCTCGTACGAGGAGCGCAGCTCCGGCCCCGACGGCAGCAGGTCACCGAGCAGGTTGCCGGTGTCGTCGGGGCGCAGCCGAGGCACGTCCCGCATGGAGGGACGCAGCTCCCGGGCCCGGGCCTCGGCCGCCTTGCCGGTCATCCCCCGCAGGTCGGCCGGGCCGGCCAGGTTCGCCGACCGCGGGCCCAGGCGGCGGACCACCGTGCGGGTCCCGGCGACAACCGGCGCGGCGACCAGCGGCAACAGTGCCACCGCGCCCGCGTAGACCAGGCGCGTCCGCGCCGAGCTGAAGCGACCAGCGGCCGGCCGGGACCGGGCCGAGCACCACCGGCACGCAGTGCCCGCCGGTGGCGGCGGCGAGCCCCCGCGCCCCGGCCGGCGACGGCCCGGCGACGAACACCACGCAGGGCGCCGGCAGGTCGTCGTCCGGACCGGGCGGCTCGGGCAGTCCGGTCAGCCGGCGGCACCCGTCCGGCGGCGTCCCGCCCAGCGCGTCGCCGACCACGGCGACGCCGACACCGGCGGCGGCGAGCCCGCCGGTGAGCGTCGCGGCGGCACGGCGGCACACGTCCACCGGACCGACGAGCGTGAGCACGTCGGGCACCCGGGCGAGATCGACGTGCAGGCGCCAGGGCCCGTGGCGTCCCAGCACCAGCGGCAGCACCGCCGGCGGCGCCGTCTCCCCCGGGCCCACCCAGGCGTACGGCGGCGCGCCCCGCCCGGCCGCGACCCCGACCAGCCGGACCCGGGCCGGGCCGATGTCAGTGTCCAGGTCGGCGGTGAGGTATGGCAGGTCGTCCCCGCCCGGCAGCGGCGGCCGGGGCAGGTCGACGAGGGTGCCCGCGTCCACCGGCACGCCACCCGATCCGGCCGCCCGGGTCGGGCGTCCGGCCCGCACCGCCGGTTCGACCGGGCCCGCCGTGGTGGGCTCGTCGGCGGCCGGCGCCGGCGGGCCGGCCGGGCGGTTGGCCGAGACCCCGGAAGTCGTCGACGGGCCGGGCTCACGCTCGTCCGAACCGGCCTCGGCGGGCGCGGGCGTGACGGCCCCGGTCTCGGCCGACCCGCCTTCGACCGAGCGCTCCCCGCCGGACGGCGCCGCGTTCGACGTCGCGTCCGGGACGGCCGGGCGACCCGCAGCCGTCGACGGATCCACAGTGGATGAGACCGCCGTGGCGGTCGCGGGGCCCGGCGGCTCGCGCCGGGCGGCGTCGCCGGGGGCGGGCGTGTGGTGCCACTCGGGTGGCCACGGGCCGTCGTCTCCGGACACGACCGCGCCACGGCCGGAACGACCCGGGCGCAGCAGCACGATCGCCACCACCGCGAGCAGCACCGACAGGACGCCCGCGCCGACCCGGATCACCAGCGGGTCGAGGCCGGCCGGGGTGGTCGGCTCCCGCCGCGGGGGCGCGGCGACCCCCCTGGTGGCCGGCGGGCGGGCCGGGGCGGACGGCGGCACCCGACTCGGGGCGGCCGAGCTCCGGGGCGGCGCGGCCGAGCTGGGTGGCGGAGCGGCCGGGGTGGACGGCGGGACGGACCGGGGGGCGGGCGGGGCGGAGCGGGCCCGGATCCGGGGCAGCGGGCCGACGCGTACCCCCTGGCCCTTGGCGTCGCGGGGCAGCACGAGCACCCAGCCCGGGTTGAGCGACAGCCCGTCGGTGAATGTCTCCCCGTCGGGCTGGGCGCGGCCGGTGTTCAGCTCGACGATCTCCCGGTAGCGGTTGCCGTTGCCGAGCGTGCGCAGCGCGATGGCGTACAGGTATTCCCGCTGTCCGTCCACCGGCGGACCGACCACGTAGTACCGGCCGGTCTCCGCCGGCGCGGCATGCGCCGGACCGGCCGGTGCCAGCCAGAGCCCGACCAGCACCAGCACCGCCTGAACGGCCCACCGCATCCGCACCCGTCGCCCTCCCTGCCCCGTCCACCGTCCTGCCGCCGTCCGGCTCACTACGGACCGGGCCGCCGACGGTTCAACGGTGATCGCGGCCAGATCGCGCGGGCCCGCGTCACGGGGCGGCGGAGAACGCGCCGACCAGCGCGAGCCCGCCGCAGCAGAGTGGCACGATGACGGCCAGCGCGACGAGCATGATGCTGTAGTTCGACCACAGGCCGAACCGGGTCACGTCGGTGCCGTGGCCGTCGTGCACCCGGTTGCGCCAGCCACCGAAGCGGAACGACAGGTGGTGCGCGGCGCCCGGCTGGACCACCACCGACGTGGTGACGATCGGCACGCCCAGGAAGTCGGTGTAGCGGACGTCGTGCGGACCGGGCGGGACCGCGATGTGCCAGACGCCCTCGCCGGGGATCGGCACCGGCTGCCGATCGATCTTGAAGCGGCTGGTGGTCGGCACGGGCACCAGGTAGGGCCCGCGGTTCACCGCGACGACCAGCACCGCGTAGCCCGGCGGCGGCGTGATCGGGTGGGGGTAGGCGACGAGTGGCGTCACGCCGCCGGGCATGGGCGGGTACGGCTGCGGGGGAAGGTAGGACACGGCTGCCGATTCTGGCACGGCCGCGCACGTCGCCGGATCGGCATGCCGGTCAGGGGGCGGCGGCGCCGGCCAGCAGCCGCTGGCGCATCAGAAACTTGCGGACCTTGCCGGTGGGCCCCATGACCACCCCGTCGTCGGGAACGGTCACCACCCGGCGCAGCGTCGCCGCCACGGCCGGACCCAGCGCCGCGCGCACCCGTTCGGTGCGGTCGAGCGTGTCGTCGGCGTCGTCGGCGAGCAGGAGCAGCACCTCGGTGACCGGCGCGCCGTCCTCCCCGGCGGCCGCGACCACCGTGCAGTCCCGCACGTCCGGGCAGTGCGCGAGGATGCGCTCCTCGGACAGCGCGGTGTAGAGCCAGGTGCCGTCGCCCAGGTCGACCGCGTCGCTGGCCCGGTCGACGTGGTGGTAGTCGCCGGCCTCGTCGCGATACATCAGGTCGCCGGTCAGATACCACCCGTCGAGGCGGGTGCGCCAGGTGGTGACCGAGTCGTTCCAGTAGCCGATCGCCAGCGTCGGCGACTTCAGCCCGACGTGGCCGACCTGGCCGTCCGGGACCTCCTCCCCGGTTGCCACGTCGAGCAGGGCGATCCGGGCGAACGGGTACGGCTTGCCGACGCAACGGTCGTAGCGGTCGCTGCCGAGGCGGTGGGTGATCCGGAACGCGCCGTGTCCCATCTCGGTGGAGCCGAGCATGTCGACGAACTTGGAGCCGGGGACGTCGACCATGCCCTCGCGGGTCCAGGTGGGGTGGCTGCCCACGGCGACCAACCGGCGTACGTGCGCCTCGTGCGCGCAGTCGCCGGTGTTGAACCAGTTGCGCACCGAGCTGAGGTCGCGGGTGCTCAGGTCGACGCGGGCCAGCTCGGACCAGGTGACGGCGAAGCCGAACACCCCGGTCGGACGCCACCGTTCGATGGCGTCGAGGATCGTCTCGGCGCTGCGGGCGAACGGGCCGCCCTGCGCCGAGAGGCAGAGCAGCTGGTAGCCGTTGCAGAGCGCCTGGTTGAGCGTGATGATCCCGGCGGCGTGCGCGGCCGGCAGCGCGGACAGCTCCCGCACCTCCCCGTACGGCCGGGACTCGGTGAGCCGGACCGCGCGGATCGCGGCGAACAGGCCGTGGTGCGAGTGCACGATCGCGGCGGGCACCCGGGTGGTGCCCGAGGAGTGCGTGACGACGACCGGGTCCTCGGGCTGGTGACGGTGGTGCGGCGGCGCCTGGGCGGGGTCGCCGGTGCCGGTCTCGGCCGCGTCGCCGAGGACCGGCACGCCGAGGTCGTGCCCGCGCAGCGCGGCGTGGTCGGCGTCGAGCACCACGCCGACGCCGCGCAGCCGCCGGACGAACTCGGCGGCCAGCTCGATCGGCATGTTGCCGTTCATCAGCGCCGGGATCGCGCCGAGCCAGGTGAGGGCAAGGAAGTTGAGGAAGACGTCCGGCGCGGAGGTCACGTAGACCGCGACCGGATCGCGCCGGCCGACGCCGCGCGCGGCGAACCAGGCCGCCCGGGCGGCGACCCGCTCGGTGAGCGTGGCCAGCGACAGCGGGGTCCAGGCCGGGATGTCGTCGACGTCGACGTCGAAGGTCACCCGGGGAACGCCCATGTCAGCCCCGTGCGCGGCCAGCCGCGGCAGCACGTTTCCCGCGCCCAGTTCCTGATCCGCCGCCAGGGTCGCCCGGAAGTTGTCGGCACCCAACGCGTCGCCTCCTCACGTCGCCGGGACACGATCAGGCTAGAGCGCCGGCCACGGTGAGACAATGGTCGATGTACGGACGGTCAGGAGACCTCGCGGTTGAACAGGTGCGACGACCAGAGGAGGCTGGCGGCGGCCAGCCCGACCATGATGAGCGCGCCCTGCCAGACCACGGTCTGGAAGACCTGGCCGGCGAAGAGCGCCCGCATGCCGTCGGTGGCCCAGGCGAACGGGTTCCACAACGCCACCCGCTGGATCCACATCGGTGCGAGCACGAGCGGGATGAGCACGCCGGCGAGCAGGGAGATCGGCTGGCCGACGGTGTTCACCAGCACGCCGAGGCTGTTCTCGTTGCGCACCAGCAACGCGATGTCGTAGGAGAGGGAGGTGCTGAGCAGCACCATCACGCCCAGCAGCGCGTACGAGACGAGCAGGTTGGCCAGGTGCACGCGCAGGCCGAACGGCAGCGCCACGAGCGTGACCACGACGGCCTGCACCACGTTGAGGCACACGTGCATCAGGGCCCGGCCGAGCAGCAGCGCGGTGCGGCTGACCGGGGTCACCCGGCACCTGTCGATGATGCCCGCGCGCAGCGCGCTGAGCAGCCCGTAGCCGGCGAACAGGCCGCCGAACAGGCCCATCGCCACGAACAGGCCCGGCACGTAGATGCGGTAGGCGTCGGCGTAGCTGGAGGCGCCCCGGTCGACCATGACCACCTTGAGGAACGGGGCGAAGAGGATGAGATAGGTGATCGGCTGGGCCAGGCTGAACGCGACCATCACCGGGTTGCGCACCATCAGGCCGGCCTCCTGCTGGAAGATCAGCCAGGTGTCCCGGACGAGCTTCATGTTCACTCCTCCAGCGAGCGGCCGGTCTTGGCCAGGAACACGTCGTCGAGGCTGGGCCGGCGGGCCTCGATCGCGCCGGGCTCGATGCCCCGGTCGTAGAGCGCCCGCATGATCTGCGGGATGGCGGTGGCGGCGCCGTCGACGTAGAGCCGCAGGACGCCGTCGACCGGCTCGGCGGCGCGCACGTAGGGCGCCTCGGCCAGCAGCTTCGTCGCGGCCGGCAGGTCGCCGCCGGCCGCGTCGAGCAGCTCGGGCGCGGCGAAGTCGACGGTGACCACGTCGCCGGAGATCTCCCGCTTGAGGTCCGACGGGGTGCCCTCGGCGACGATCCGGCCGGCGTCGATGATCGACACCCGGTCGCAGAGGCTGTCCGCCTCGTCCAGGTAGTGCGTGGTGAGGAAGATCGTCATGCCCTCGTCGCGCAGCCGCCGGACCTCCTGCCACATCCGGGCCCGGCTGGGCGGGTCGAGCCCGGCGGTGGGCTCGTCCAGGAACATGACCCGCGGCGCGTGGATGACGCCGAGCGCGACGTCGAGCCGCCGGCGCTGCCCGCCGGAGTAGGTCCGGATCTTCCGGTCGGCGAAGTCGTCGAGCTGGAACGCGCGGATCGCCGCCGCCGCCAGCTCCTGCGCCACGCTCTTCGGCCGACCGTGCATGCGGGCCTGGAGCACCAGGTCGCGGCGGGCGGTGGAGTCGTCGTAGGTGCCGCTGGCCTGCGCCACGAACCCGATCCGCCGGCGCACCTCGGCGGGTGAGCGCAACAGGTCGACACCCGCGATGGTGGCCGCTCCCCCGCTGGGTCGCAGCAGCGTGGCGAGCATCTTCAGGGTGGTGGACTTGCCGGCGCCGTTGGGGCCGAGGAAACCGACGATCTCACCGCGCCGCACCGCGAAGTCGACACCGCGGACCGCTTCCACCGTGCTCGCGCCGCGACCACGGCCCACCCGGAACGACTTGCGCAGGCCGGTGGCCTCGATCATCGAACCTCCTGGTGCGTCGGCGACGCCGGGACGGCCAGCGCGGCGAGGTGGTCGGCGGCGGCCCGGGCGCCGCCGGCCGCGGCGAACGACTCCCGCACCCGGCGCGCGCCGTCGCGGTAGGCCGGGTCGTCGAGGACCGCCGTCAGCGCCGAGGTCAGCTCCGCCGGGGTGGCGGTGTGGAAGGGGACCGTGCGGCCGGCGCCGGCCCGCGTCACCTGCCGGGCCACCGTCGGGTGGTCGTGCCGGATCGGCGCGACCACCACCGGTACGCCGTGGGCCAGCGCCTCGGAGACCGTGCCCAGGCCGCCGTGCGAGACGACCGCGTCCAGCCGGGGCATCAGCTCCAGCACCGGCACCCGGGGCGCGACGAGCACGTGCGCGGGCGGGTCGGGCACCAGGCCCGGCGGGGCGGTGAGGACCACCTGGACCCGGTCGGCGAGCGGCGCGGTGGCGACCGTGACCCGGTGGTAGAAGTCGTGGGCCAGATGCTCGGCCATCGTGCCGACGGTGACCAGCACATGCCGGCGGGCCGGGTCCCAGGCGGCCCAGTCGAAGGCGGGCGCGTTCGGCCGCCGGCCCAGGGCCGGCCCGGTCAGCACGCACCGCGCCGGCAGCGCCGCCGGGCCGGTCAGCGCCGTGGTGGTCAGCCCGATCACGAGGTACGGCGAGAAGCGCAGGTCGAGCGCCGGGTCGACAGGCAGGTCGGTCATCGCCCACACCCGGGCCAACTGGGCACGCACGTAGTCGTCGAACTCGGGCATCTCGTCGGTCGGCGGGGTCAGTTCCAGCATGCCCACGCAGAGCGTCGCCCAGGGCACCCCGTGGCGGTGCGCGGCCAGCGCGCCGGCCAACGCGTACTGGTCGGCCACCACCACGTCGGGGCGGAATTCCGCGACCGCCCGGCCGGCGGCGTCGCGGATGAACCGGTTGGCCGGCAGCACGTGCCCCTCCCAGAGGCTGCGCACCGAGTCCATCCCGGACGCGGCGTCCGGCCGGTAGTGGCGCTTGCCGGTGGGGTGGAGCGTGGCGTCCGGCCCGATCAGCGGCCGCAGGTCGCTGCGGGGCCCGCACCAGGCCACCTCGTGCCCGGCGGCCTCCAACGCCTGACCGACGGCGAGCGGCGCGGAGAGGTGCGACACCACCGGCAGCACCACGAAGAGGAACCGAGCCACGTCGATATGATGCCACGCCCGTTGACATCCACCGGTGTCGTTGGTGTGATCCGTCCGTGACGGTGTGCGGATGACGGCGCTCGACGCCGTCTCGGTGTTCCTGCCGAGCCGCCGCGTGTCGATCGAGACGCTTGCCGCGCCGCTGCGCCTGACCGAGATGCAGATCCGGCTGTTCCGCCGGTTCCACGGCCTGACCGAGGTACGCCGCGACCCCGACCTGACCCTGCCCGACCTGCTGCGACGCGCGGTGGGTGGCCTCACCGCGCTACGCGGCGCGGAGCGCCGGGTGCGGTTCGTGCTCCACGCCCGGGCGTTCCCGGTGGTAGCACCCTATCCCGCCAATCCGCTGCACGACGTCTGCCGCGACCTGGGGCTGGCGCACGCGCTGGCGTTCACGCTGACCCAGCAGTCCTGCGCCGGCGCGCTGGCCGCGATCGACGTGGCCGGCAGGCTGCTGGCCGCCGAGCCGCCCGGCCCGGACGGCGACCCGCTCGCCCTGGTGCTCACCGGGGAGAAGGCGTTCACCCGCGACGCCCAGTTCATCCCGGAGACCTCAGTGTTCAGCGAGGGCGCGTCGGCCTGCCTGGTGAGCGCGCGCGGCCGCCGGGACCGGATGCTCTCCTACGCGTGCGCGCAGCGCGGCGAGTTCGACGTGGCCGGCGGCGCGTCCCCGGCCCGGTTCCAGCGCGAGTACCGGCCGGCGCTGGCCGAGGTCATCGACCGGGCCCTGACGGACGCCGCGATCGAGCTGGCGGACCTGCGGCTGGTGCTGCCGCACAACGTCAACCTGTTGACCTGGAAGCGGCTGGGGAAGCTGATCGGTCTTCCGCTCGACAAGGTGCTGCTGGACAACATCACCGGAACGGGCCACGTCTTCTGCGCGGACGCGTTCGTCAACTACCGCACCGCCCGCGAACGCGACCTGCTGCGCCCGGGCGACCGCTACCTGGTCGCGGCGGTGGGCGCGGGTGACGGCGCGACGTTCGCCGCCATGGTGTTCGAGCACTGACCGGGGAGGCGTCCTGCTGCACCTGATCCGGACCGCGCGTCGGGAGTTCACCGGCGCGGCGGAGCTGCTCGACGACCCCGTGCTGCGCGAGCGCGCCGACGAGTACGTGACCGACCTGGTCCACCCGTACGGCCTGCGGGTCGACGCAACCGCGCGGGGCCAGTCCTACGGGGAGATGGCCGCCTCGCTGATCCCGGCGCTCGTGCCCGACGACGAGCCGGTGGACCTGCTGGTGCTGGCGTTCGCCGTGCACGACGCGCTGCCCGGGCGGGCCACCGCCGCCTACCTCAGTCACGTCTGCCCCGGCACGCCGATGTCGTTCGCGCTCTGCGACCAGGGATCGGCGGCGGCGTTCACCGGCCTGCGGATCGCCCGCGCCTCGGCGTACCGCCGGGTCCTGCTGCTCGTCGTCGAGCAGTCCGTGCTGGCGTACGACCAGGGGGTCGCCGTGCCGGAGCGGCACCGGGCCGTGGCGCTGCTGCTCGGCGGCGGCCCGGCCGACGGCGGCGCGCGGGTGACCGCGTTGCGGCAGCACGCGGACGTCGGGCCGGACGACGTCGCCGGCCGGGCGGCGGCCGAGCTGCGCGCGCTCGGCGCCGGGTCCCCGGACGTGGCGGTGGTGCTGGGCGCGGGTCTCGCCGCGGCCGGGATCGCGCTCGGCGCGAGCCCGGTGACGGCGGTGCCGGCGGGGCAGTCGTCCACCGGCGTCTGGTGGGCGCTGCCGGACCTGCTCGGTGACCCGTGGCGGCCACGCGTGGTGCTGGTCGCCGACTACGAGCCCGACCTGCGCTATCTGTCCCTGGTCACCCTGACCCACGGGTGAGGGTGACCAGGGCCGTCCCCGCCGGGCCGGGTGACCGGGACCGACGCCGGCGGTGACGTCATCCGTCCCGCCGGGGTCCCAGCGCCAGCGGGAGCGCTACGACACGTGTCGTAGCGGTCGAGGTGGCGACGCGGCCGCGGACGCTACCGTGTCCAGATGGTCATGTCACCGCATCTCGCTCGGCTACGGGCCGTGATCGGCCATGAGTTGATCCAGGTGCCGTCGGTGTCGGTGGTCGTCATCGACGATCATGGGCGAATCCTGCTGGTGCGTCACGCGGGGCATCGCGACGGGTGGGCCGTACCCGGCGGCGCGGTCGACATCGGTGAGTCCCCGGTCGACGCGGCCGTACGGGAGATCCGCGAGGAGCTCGGCGTCCGGATCAGTGAGCCGCGGCTGCTGGACGTGCTCGGCGGCACGGACTTCGAGGTGACCTATCCGAACGGTGACCGGGTCGCCTATGTGCCCGCCGTCTACCAGGCGGGCATCGCGCAGAGGACGCCGGTTCCCGACGATGACGAGATCAGCGATCTGGGCTGGTTCGCCCCGTCGCGACTCCCCGATGTCGGGCTCAACCGGTTCGCCCGGGCGCTGCTGCGGGCCACCGGCCATCTCGCCGGGTGAGGTTGCGACCCGCAGGCCGGCAACCGCGCCGCGCACCGGCTCGCGCGAAGACGCGCGGACGGAACCGCGCGGTCACCCGGCGCCCTCGGCGGGCGCGACGAGACGACGATGGGCTTCGGGTATCCGAAGGAGGAGCGCGACGGGCTGATCGCCGGCGACCCGGAGCTCCATGGCCTACTGTCGTCCGTTGTGGATGGCGACGGGATCGTGCGGTTCCGGGTCGGCGGGCTGAACTCGATCGCTCACCTGCTGCCCAAGGCGCATGGCCGGTGCGGGGTGTACGAGTTGACCTTCGCCGACGGCGAGCGTTACGTGGGGCAGGCGGTGGACGTGGTGACACGGTTCTGCGCCCACCGCCGGACCTGGTCCGACATCGTCGAGCTCGCCTTCCGGCGGGTCAGCCGCACCCATCTCGACGAGGTCGAGCGTGCGCAGATCCGCCGGCGGGAGGCCGCCGGAGTGCGGCTACGCAACGTCGTCCACACCATGGGTCGGCTCGGCGCCAGCGAACTGGACGTCCTCCTGCCCCCGGCGGAGCAGCAACGCTGGCTGGTCGGCCACGGGCCGCGCGAGGTTCGCCTCGCCGACCGGCCGAACGACACCGTCCTGCACCACCGCGGACGACACCGCTTCGCCAGGCTGACGGCCGATCCGCGGTTCACCGACGAGCTGACGCTCTCGCCCGTCCGGGGATCGTCCGGGCTGCCCGCAAGCTCAACCTGGACCTGGTGCGCAAGGGCCCGGCGCTGAACTGGAAGACCCACTGCCCGCAGCTCGTCGAGCACGTCCTGGCCGTCTGAGCGGTGTGGCGGCTGCCGCGCCCGAGCCTCACGACGCCGCCGTCGGTTCCCCGCCGCGACGACGCGGCCGGCCGGGGCCGGCCAGCGAACGGACAAGTGCCGGCAGGCCGCCGTGCACGAGGGGCAGGCCGCCGATCTCGTGGATCCCGACCCACGCCATGTCGTCGTGCTCGTCGGGCGCACGGTTGGTCGGCGAACCGACCCAGTCTCCGACGTGCCAGACGCACAGGCGAACGGCGTTCTCGCCGCGGCCGGCGCGCAGGTCGCCCAACCGTGACGCGGACTCCGCCACGATCCGCACACCGAGCTCCTCGTGCATCTCCCGCGCGAGCGCCCGCAGCTCCGACTCGCCCGGCTCGACGTGCCCGCCGGGCAGATCCCAGAGATCTGGATAGGCCCGGCGGGTCGGGCTGCGGTGGACGAGCAGGACCGCGCCGTCCGCCACGAGTGCGCCGGTGACCACGAGATGCATGCCGGAATTGCAGCACGGGCGTGCGACAGGCTCCGCGGCCGAGGAGACGACGCAGGCGACGGCCTGCGGCGCCTCCTCGGATGCGATCGTCGCGGGCGGGGCGGGGTAAGGAGCAGCCATGTCGTCGATCCAGTTGACCCGCGCCTTCGATTCCGGTGGCGTCGCTCGACGCCTCATCTTCTACGTGGACGGCCGCCCCGCGGCGAGGTTGAGGCGTGGCGACAGCACACGTGTCCAGGCGGAGGCGGGCACGCACTCGGTCCAGGTACGCATGGACTGGCTGCGCAGCGAACCGGTCCGCGTCGAAGCCACCGGTGATCGGACAATCGCGCTCACCGGTGCGCTGACCGCGCACGCGATGACCTTCACCGGCTCGTTCCTGCGCCCTCGGTCGGCGCTGGAACTACGGGTGACGGGATGCGTCGGCCGGTGAGAGCGCCGCTGTCGGCCGTCGCGCGCGATCGTCCCGCTGTTGCGCCTCGCTGCCTGCGCCGGTGCGTCCGACGCCGGATCCGAGGCTCAGTTTCCGTCCGGACCGCGGGTGCGGTAACGGAGGTGGACGACGCCGTTGCCGAACCGGCGCTCGTCGAGGAGCGCGAGGTCGGTGCGCGCGCCGGCGGGCAGCCCCGGTTTGCCGCCTCCCACAGCGACGGGCCAGACGAGCAGGTGGCACTCGTCGACCAGCCCGGCCCGCATGGCCTGGGCCGCCAGGTCGGCGCCGCCGATGGTGAGGTCGCGGTCGGCGGTGGCCTTCAACTCCGCCACGGCGGCGGGGTCGAACCGGCGCTCGATCCGGGTGGCGGCCGTCGACGTCGCGGTCAGGGTGGTGGAGTAGACGACCTTGTCCGCCGCCTGCCACACGCGCGCGAACTCGGCCATGCGCGCGGACTGCGCGGCCAGGGCGGGGTCGGTCTCCCAGACGGCCATCGCCTCGTAGAGGCGCCGCCCGTAGAGGTAGGTGCCCACCGGCCGCAGGAGGTCGGTGGTGAACGTGAACACCTCGTCGTCGAGCGGGAGCCAGGCGAAGACCCCGCTCTCGTCCTCCATGTAGCCGTCGACCGACACGTTGTTCACATAGATCAGTTTTGCCACGCCTCTGCCTTTCGGTGCGTCGTGTGGAAGCCTCCGCCTCCCGACCGTTCCACGAACGACGCGGCTCGGATACGACGACATCCCGGGAAAGAAGTTCAGAGCCCGTCGTCGAGCGCCGACCGGACGAACCCGAGGAGCCGGTCGTTCGCCTCGTCGGAGCCGACCGTGATCCGCACCCCGGCCCCGGGCAGCGCCATCACCAGGATTCCGGCCGACCGGGCCCGGTCGGCGAACGACGCCGCCCGCTCCCCCAGCGGCAGCCAGACGAAGTTCGCCTCGCTGGGCGCCACGGTGAGCCCGAGGCCGCGCAGCGCGCCGATCAGGCGGGTCCGCGACGCCACCAGCTCGGTGCACCGGCGGGTCAGCTCCGCCGTCACGTCCGGGGCCAGGCTCGCCACGGCCGCCGCCTGACCGAGCGCGTTCGGGAAGAACACCGCGCCGGTCAGCGCCGCCGCCGCGGTCAGCCGGGGCGGCACCACGGCGTACCCGACGCGCAGCGCCGCCAACCCGTAGGCCTTGGAGAAGGTACGCAGCACGCAGACGTTGTCGTACGCCCGGTAGAGGTCCATCCCGTCCGGTGCCGCCGGGTCGGTGACGAACTCCCGGTAGGCCTCGTCCACGATCACCGGCACGTCGGCCGGGATCCGGTCGAGGAACGCCTCGACCCGGTCGCGGCGCAGCGCCGCCCCGGTCGGGTTGTTCGGGCTGCACAGCAGCACGCACCGGGTCCGCTCGGTGACCGCGTCGGCCATCGCGGGCAGGTCGTGGTCGTACCCGTCCATCGGCACCGGGACCGCGCGGGCGCCCGCGTTGCGGACGATCAGCGGGTAGCCCTCGAACGACAGGGCCGCGTGCACGACCTCCGGGCGGGGCCCGAACGACTGCACCAGGTGCTGGCACAGCCCGGCCGAGCCGGGGCCGACCACTATCGCCTCCGGCCCCACCCCGAGCCGGGCGGACAGCGCGGACACCAGCGTCGACGAGGTGCGGTCCGGATACCGCTGGAGGGCGGCCGCCCCGTCGGTGACGATCCGCCGGATACCCGGCAGCGGCGGGTACGGCGTCTCGTTCATCGACAGGTCGGCCGGGTCGACGACGGTGGCACGTGTCATGGTTCGCTCACTTCTCTGGCAGGGCAGGTGCGGGCGTGCCGGTCGGCGAGCAGCCCGAGCTGGTGCAGCCGATCGACCAGGGAGAGCGGTCGCACGTCCGTACCGGAGAGGTTGCCGGCGGTGAGCCCGAGCAGCCGGGGGTTGGCGGCGGTGCGGCGCATCATCCGCCCGCCGAGCACCCTCGGCAGTCCGGTGACGCTGGTGATCATGCGGGAGGCGTTGTGGCTGACGGTGGCGACGTGGTCGAGGCGGGGCCGGCGCGCGGCTTCGAACGCCCGCAGCGCCCGGTCCACCGCGCCGGGCTCGGGGGTGCCGCCCTCGGCGGCCAGCGTGGCGGCGAGCGTCTCGGCGTCGCCGAGGGAGCTGTTGACGCCCTGCGCCGCCATCGGGTGCACCGCGTGGGCGGCCTCGCCGACGAGCGCGAGACCGGGCACGGTCAGCCGGGCGGTGCGCAGCCGGTAGACCGCGAGGAGCTGGCGGCGGTGCAGGCTGGCTCGGATCGCCGCCGCCAGCGGCCGGACCGCCGGCACGTCGGCGAGCAGCCGGTCGCACCATCCGCCGAGGTCGGCGCGGCCCCGGAACTCGTCCGGGGTCACCTGCACGTAAAGGCGGCACCGACCGCCCGGCAGCGGGTAGACCAGGCACAGCCCACGGCCGCTGCGGTAGGCGGTCACCTCGTCGGCGACCTCGGCGCCGGCCACGTCGAACGCGACGAGGCCGTGCGGGTACTCGCGGCGCTCGACCGCGACGCCGGCCGCGCGGCGCAGCGGCGAGGACATGCCGTCGGCGGCCACCACGAGTGCCGCCGCGACATCCCGCTCGCCCGCGTCGCCGGCGACCCGGACGCCGGCGATCCGCCCGCCGCCGTCGCGCCGCAGGCCGGTCACCCGGGTGCCCCACCGCAGGTCCACCGCGCCGGGCAGCCGGTCGGCGAGCACCGCGCGCAGGTCGCCGTAGTCGGCGCAGAGGATCTCCCGGTACGCCCCGGGCAGGCCGGCATAGTCCAGGCAGAGCAACGGTTCGCCGGACGGGTCCCGGATGGCCAGCCGCCCGACCGGGCGCGCGCCGGTGGCCCGTAGCGCGTCGAGCACGCCGAAGCCGTCGAGGATGCGGACGGTCTCGGGTTGCAGGATCTCGCCCTTGGCGATCGACGCGGGGGCGCGCTGCCGGTCGAGCACGAGCACCCGCAGCCCGAGCGCGCCGAGCGCGCGGGCGCTCGCCAGCCCGCCGGCGCCGGCGCCCACCACCACGACGTCGGCGTTCACCGGGCCACCGCCCCGGGTGCGGCGTCCTGCCGGCCGGCGACGGCCCGGCGGTGCTCGCCGAGTGCCCGCAGCGCGAGCGCCTGGGTGATCACCGCGTTGGGGTAGCGCATGTGGTGGCGGATGTAGTTGCACACCCCGGCCGCCGGCCACGCGCCGTCCGGGCCGGCGGCCGCCACCAGCCAGGCGACGCCCCGGTCGGCCGCGGGGCAGTCGTCCGGATCGCCGGTGGCGAGCAGCCCCTGCACCGCCCAGCCGGTCTCCTCGACCGTGCCGGCGGTGCCGTCACCCGGCCCCCACGAGCCGTCCGGGAGTTGGGTGTCGCGCAGCCACCGGACCGCCCGACGGACCACGTCGTGGCGGGCGTGGCCGACGCGGGACAGCGCCGTCACCACCACGGCCGTTCCGGAGGTGTGGTCGCGGTACCAGAGGTTCTCGAACGTGCCGTCCGGCGCGGCGCGGGTGAGCAGCCAGGCCGCCGCACGCGCGATCGCCGGGTGACCGTCGGGGCGGCCGGCGTCGTGCAGGGCGAGGATCGCCTGGGCGGTGATGGCCGGGCACGGGCCGTCGTTGGCGAGTCGGGTGTCGCGGACCCACAGGCTCCACGAGCCGCGGCTGTCCTGCCGGCCGACCAGCCAGTCGAGGCCGGTACGCAGGACCGGATCGGCGCCCGCGTCCGGGTAGCCGGCGAGCGCCGACAGGATCTCGGCGGATTCCAGTGTCACCGGCCAGCCGCCCTGGTTGGAGTAGCTCCAGCCGCCCGGCGGCACGCCCAGCACCTCGAACGCGGCCGGCTTCTGGGTGGCGTGGAAGAAGTCGCGGGTGGCGCGCAGCCGCGGGTCGGCGGCGTATCCGGCCGCGATCAGGCCGGTCACCGCGTAGCCGGAGCGGGTCAGGTCCAGGTTCGTCACCGCGTCCCACGCCCCGTCGGGGCGGACCGCCCGGCGCAGCCAACCCACCACGGCCTCGGCGATGTCCGGCGCCTCCCCGCTGCGGGCCAGGCCGAGCAGCACCAGGGCGGCGGGCCACGGATCCTCGCTGAGCGCGCCGGTGCGCCCCTCGTGGTCGAAGACGGCGCGCAGCAGCCCGACCGCCACCGGCCGGGCCCGGCGCAGCGTGGCCCGGCGCAGGCGGCCGGCGGGCAGGTCGGCCTGCATCAGGGCGAGGCCGACGAACGGGGTGGTGCGGAACGACAGGCGCCGGCGGCGGACCCGGTCGAACAGCACGATCTCCAGCGGCAACCGGCGCGGCGGGCCGGCCTCGGCGGTCAACCCGGCCATGGTCAGGAGCTGCCGGCACAGCAGCGAGATGGCCCGGTCGGTGATCGTCTCGACGCCGCCCGTCGCGGCCAGCCGGGCCCGCCCGGCCTCGACCGCCCCGGCGCCGGCGACCGGCGCGCTCAGTGCCAGCGCCGCGACCGCGACGGCGGTGGGCACGACCTCGCTCGGCGCCCCGACCACGCCGCCCCAGCCGCCGTCGTCGTGCTGCTGCCGCAGCAGCCACCCCACGCCGGCGTCGACCAGGTCGGCGCTGCCCGCCGGGTCGGCGGCGTGCAGCGCGGCCACCGCGCCGGCCGTGCCGAGCACCGAGGCCGGCGGGTCGTCGCCGAAGACGCCGTCGGCGCGCCGCCGGCGCAGCAGCGCCTCGGCGCCGGCGGTGATCGCCTTCCCGACGGCCTCGGCGGTCACAGCGGTCATGGCGCGTCCTCCAGGGGCACTCGACGGTGGGTGGCCAGGGCCAGGCCCGCGGTCGCCGGGCCGAGTTCGTGTCGGGCGCGCATTCCGCGCTGCGCCCACCAGGTCAGCGCCACCATCGGCAACACGAGCACGAGCTGCACGGCGACGCCGAGCCCGAGACCGACCACGGCCGAGGCCAGCACCACGCGCTCGACGACCAGGACGGAATGGGCGCGCAACGCCACCAGGACCGGCATTCCGGCGCGGCGGGTCACCAGCGGCGCGAGCGCGGCGACGCCCGCGACCACGACCACCAGCAGCGTGGCCAGGTAGGCAGGGCGCGCGTCGGGGTCGGCCAGCAGACCGGCGGTGAGGGCGGCGCCGATCGTGACGGCGTGCAGCGCCACGACGGTCCGGACCGCGAAGGGTACGCCCCGGCGGACCGGCAGTGTCTCGTACCCGCCCGCCCGGTCGCCGTCGATGTCGCGCAGCGCGCCGACCAGGTTGGACATCGCGTCGTGCGCCCAGAACGCGACCGCCAGCGCGAGCAGGACCGGCCAGGCCGGCGACGGGCCCGGCGCCAGCCCGACGGCGAGCGCGCCGTAGAGCAGCGCGACCGCGCCGAGCGCGCCGCGGACCAGGTTGCCGGCGATCCCGCGCGCCTTGAGCCAGCGGCTGTAGGCGACGATGCCGAAGCCGGCCAGCAGCGCCGCCCCCGTGGTCCCCCAGCCACCGGCCACCGCCAGGGCGGCGAGCAGGGCGAAGCAGGCGCAGCCGCACGCCACGGCCGTCCGGGCGCGCAGCCGGTCGGACGGGATCGGCCGGTGCGGCTTGCTGCCGGCGTCCAGTTCCCGGTCGAACCAGTCGCCCAGGTAGTGGCCGCCGAGCCAGCCGGCGGTGGGCGCGGCCCAGGCCGACAGGAGTCGCCACGGGTGGTGCGGTCCGGCGGCCATCGCCGCGCCGCCGAGTCCGACCAGCCCCACATACCAGAGGGTGTAGGGCCGCCAGGTCTCCAGGTGCGCCCGCAGTGCCCGGGCGGCACTCACGCCATCTCGCTCGTCATCCAGCGCGCGATGCCGGCCAGCACGCCCGCGCTCGCCGACGGGGCGAGCACGCCCAACTCGGCCCGGGCGCGTTCGGCGTGCTCGACCATCCGCCGGTGGGCGCCCTCGACCGCGTCGACGTCGCGCAGCAGGGCGGCGACCCACTCGACGTCGCCGGGGCCCGCGCCCCGGCGGTGCAGCACCGCCATCAGCTCGACCCGGTCGGTGTCGGTGGCGGCGTCGTAGGCCAGCAGCAGCGGCAGCGTCGGGCGGCCGTTGTTGAGGTCGCTGCTCGCCGGCTTCCCGGTCTGCTCCGGGGTGGCCACGTAGGACAGCAGGTCGTCGCGGATCTGGAACGCGACGCCGAGGTGCTCGCCGTAGCGGGCGAGCGCCTCCGCCACGGCCGGTTCCGCGCCGCCGAGCAGCGCGCCGATGTGGCACACCGCCCGGAACAGCGACCCGGTCTTGAGTCGGATCATCTCCGGGTACCAGCGGGCCCCCGCGTCCAGGTCGCCGACGAGCCCCGCCTCGATCGACTGGCCCCGGCACAGGTCCTGCCCCGCCTCGGCGAGCGCGGTGACCGCGGCGACCACGTGACCCGGTGGCACCGCGGCGCCGCCCTCCACGATGGCCCGGAACGCGGTGAAGATGAGATGGTCACCGGCAACGATGGCGCCCGGGATGCCGAACGCGACGGGCACCGCCGGGCGGCCGCGGCGCAGCGTGTCGGCGTCGATGATGTCGTCGTGCACGAGCGTCGCGACGTGCAGGTATTCCGTGCCGAGCGCGGCGGCCAGCACGTCGCGGGGAGATCCACCGACCGCCTCCGCCGCGTGCAGCGTCATCATCGGGCGGAGCAGCTTGCCGGCCGGCAGCAGCGCGTAGCGGGCCATCGCGGTGAGCTGGTCGGTGGTTTCCGGCCAGCGGCGGCCGAGTTCGGCGCGCAGCAGCCGTCCCGATTCGCTGCGGGCGAGGTCGTCGATGAAGTGCGGATATCGCGTGAAGCCAGCAACCGTCATGACGCGTCGACCCTTTCGCGAAGGCTCGGCTAGTCGCCACGCGAGACGTTACCGGCCGGAACTCCCGCGAACAACCATTGATAAATGCACCAATTCATGGGTGCCGACCAATGTGATGACGATATTTTTCGGCAAATTGGCCGATGCGCCGTCAAATGCCCCGATGATCCGGCGCACCGGTGGGTAAGGGACGGTCAGCGCGCGGCCGCGAACTCCATCAGCGTGAGGCCCGCCGGGCCGGTGAAGGTGCGCCGCGGCGCCAGGCCGGCGGCCGAGGCCAGCTCGGCGTGCTCGGCCACGCTCCGCTCCCGGCCGCCCACCAGCACCAGCATCCGCAGGTCGTACGCGGACAGGTGCGGCACGTGCGGCACGGTCGGGAGCACCTCGATGACCAGCACCCGGCCGTCGTCCTCGGCCGCCTCGGCGCAGCGCCGCAGGATCGCCGTGGCGTGGGTGTCGCTCCAGTCGGTCAGCGCGCGGGACACCACGTACACGTCGCCGCCGGCCGGCAGCGGGGCGAAGAAGTCGCCGACCACGGTCTCGACCCGCGCGGTGAGGCCGTGCGCGGCGAACGTCCGAGCGGCGGTCGTCACCGGTTCGTCCCGGTCGACGAGCGTGCCGCGCAGGTGGGGGTGCGCGGTGAGCAGGTCCCGCAGGAGCCCGCCGGCGCCGCCGCCCACGTCGACCACGTGCGCCACCTCGTGCCAGGGATAGCGCGCGGCCACCTCCGGCGCGGTGAACCGCTGCTGGCTGAGCATCAACGCGTCGAAGTAGGCGCGGTGCTCCGGGTGGGCGTCCAGGTCGGCCCAGAAGTCGCGCCCGTGCACCGAGCCGTAGCCGGGCTCGCCGGTGCGCACCGCGTGCGGCAGCCCGGCCCAGGCGAGGTCCATCCGCGCGCCGAGACCACGCAGGTCGAGGTCGGCGCCGCGCCCGCCGCCGTCGCGGTCGCGGAGCAACTCACCGACGTCGGTCAGGGTGAACACGCCGGGTGACGCCTCGGCGAAGACGCCCCGGTGGGTCAGGTAGCGCAGCAGGCGACCCAGCGCGCCGGGATCGACGTCGCACGCCGCGGCGAGCCCGTCCAGGCCGGTGATCCCGGCCGCGATCCGGTCCGGCACCCGCAGCGTCACCGCGGTCCGCACCGCGAAGGGCGTCGCCAGGTCGGTGAGCCGGTCCAGGCGCGCGGCCGCGTCGTCCCCGTCGATCGCCACCGGCTTCCTCCCCCGCGCGCCGGCCGGGACGGCCGCCCGTCGGCGGAGCGAATGATCCCAAGCCGACGGCGGTCGCGTCAACGACGACGCTGGTGAACACATTCACGAACGTGGAAGAATGCGCCGACGGGCGCCCCGCGCAGACCGGGAGGACCACCGATGACCACTTCCACCGTCGCCGACGTCCGACTCGTCGCGGGCGCCCTGGGCGCGCAGGTCAGCGGCATCGACCTCAACACGCTCACCGACTCCGGCTTCGCGCTGATCCACGACCTGCTGCTCGCGCACCAGGTGGTGTTCGTCGCCGGGCAGACCGGGCTGACCCCCGAGGCGCACGTGGCGTTCGGCCGCCGCTTCGGCGAGGTGGAGCTGCACCCCTACCTGCCCCGCCTGGACGGGCACCCGGAGATCGTCCTCATCGACTCGACCGACGGCGGGAAGGTCGACGTCTGGCACACCGACATGACGTTCCATCAGAGCCCGCCGATCGCGTCCATCCTGCACCTCGTCGAGCTGCCGGAAGTCGGCGGCGACACCATGTGGACCAACCAGTGCCGGGTCTACGAGGCGCTCTCCGCGCCGATGCGCGACCTGCTCGACGGGCTGACCGCCATCCACGTCATCCGGATCGGCACCGAGTTCACCAGCCGGGCGGAGCACCCGGTGGTGCGCGTGCACCCGGAGACCGGACGCCGCTCGCTCTACGTCAACCGGCTCTTCACCTCGCACATCCCGCAGTTGACCCGCACCGAGAGCGACGCGCTGCTGGAGCACCTGTTCCGGTTCTCCGAAAGCCCGCAGTTCACCTGCCGCTACCGCTGGCGGGTGGGCGACGTCGCGGTGTGGGACAACCGGGTGACCCAGCACTACGCGATCAACGACTACGACGGCGTCCGGCGCGGACAGCGCATCACCGTGCTCGGCGACCACCCGAGCGGGAACCCGCCCCGGTGGGAGCACTACGTGCCGGCGCCGGGCGAGCGCTACTGGCCGGACCGGGTCAACGCGGTGGAGAGCTACTGACCGCGGTCACCAGGTGATCGGGAAGGCCGCGATGCCACCGTTCATCCGGTCGTGCCGCCACGGGATCTCCTCGACCGGCACGGCCGGCGCCAGGCCCGGCATCCGGCTCAGCAGCGACCCGAGGGAGAGTTCCACCTGCATCCGTCCCAGCGCGGTGCCGAGGCAGAAGTGCGGCCCGAAGCCGAACGTCAGGTGCGGCACGGTGGGCGTCCGGTCGATGTCGAAACGGTTGGGCTCAGGAAAGTGCCGGGGGTCGCGGTTGCCGGCCCACGGGATCGCCATCACGCAGTCGCCGGCCCGCATCGCGACGCCGCCGAGGGTCAGGTCCTCCCGCACCACCTGGACCCGGAACATGCTGCTCACCGACGTGTAGCGCAGGATCTCGTCGGTGGCTGCGGGGAGCTTCTCCGGCGCCGCGCGCAGCTTCGCCAACTGCTCCGGGTGCTGGAACAACGCGCGCAGGCCCGCGCTCGTGGCGTTGATCTCCAGCCCGCCGAGCAGCACCCCCATGGCCAGTTCGACCAGCTCGGCGTCGATCAGCTCGTGTGCGTCCTGACCCAGCACCCACGCCGAGAGCAGGTCGTCGCCGGGCTCGGCCCGCTTGCCCGCCAACTGCCCGGCCAGATAGGCCCGGAGCTGCGCCTGGGCGTGGGCGGCGCCGGCCGAGCCGTACGCGGTGACCGAGTTCAGACCGGAGATCCAGTCGTAGAAGCGGGGCCGATCGGCGGCCGGGACGCCCAGCACGTCGCAGACCACGAACACCGGCAGCGGCGCCACCAGCCCGGCCACCAGATCGGCCGGGCGGGGGCGGGCCAGCATGGCGTCGACCAGTTCGTCCACCAGCCGCCGGACCCGCGGCCGGAACGTCTCGATGCGGCGCGCGGTGAACGCGCGGCTGGCCACCCGGCGCACCGTCGCGTGCGCCGGACCGTCCATGTTCAACTCGCGTGGACCGGCCGCTCCGGGCGTCGCGGTCGCGCCGAGCGGGAGCCGGGAGAACCGGGGGTCGGCCAGGACGGTGCAGCAGTGCTCGTAGCTGAGCACCAGCCAGGCCGCCCGCCCGTCGGGCAGCCGCGCCCGGCTGACCGGTTCGCCGACGACCATGTCGAGCAGCTCGGCGGGCAGGTCGCCGGTGAACGGTTCGAACGGATAGGGTCGCAGCCCGGAATTGACCGGCACCGGGTAAGACTCCACCACGGGTAGCCCGGCGTCAATATCTATTGACGGTGTCGGCGACCTTCCGCGCACACAACCCGATCGCCTAACATCTGTGGTCCGGGACTGCCCTTTCGCGCGCGGATTGGTGGGATTTGACTGCGGCCTTGCGCATTCTGATGTCGACGTGGGGTTGGCGGTCGCATTTCTACGGCCTGGTTCCGCTCGGCTGGGCGCTCCAGGCCGCCGGGCACGACGTGCGGGTGGCCAGTCATCCGTCGATGGTCGCCGCGATCAGCTCGGCCGGGCTCGCCGCCGTGCCGCTGGGCGCGGACGTCGACTTCGCCGAGGCGTTCGCCGGGCGGATCGGCACGGTGGGCGCCCTGGACCGGCCCGGCGCCGCCCCGGCCGGAGTCGTCGAGCCGGCCGGAGTCGTCGAGCCGGCGATCACCGCCGACGGCGGCGTGGTCCGGTTCGCCGACGCCCTCCTCGACGAACTGGTCGCGTTCGGTCGGGCCTGGTCGCCCGACCTGCTGGTCTGGGAGCCGTTCAACCTGGCCGCGCCGGTCGCCGCCGCCGCCTTGGGCGTGCCCGGCGTGCTGCACCTGTGGGGCCCGGACTCCTCGGTGACGCTGCGTCTGGACGCCGAGTCGGTGCTCGGGCCGCTCGCCGCCCGGTTCGGGCTCCGCGCCGCCGACGTGGCGTTGCACGGCGACCTGACGCTCGACCCGGCGCCGCCGCCGCTGCAGGCGCCGACCGCGCGCCCGGGTCGGCCGGTGCGCTTCGTGCCGTACAACGGGGCTGCCGTGCTGCCGCCGTGGCTGCGCCGCCCGGCGGACCGTCCGCGGGTCTGCGTCACGGCCGGCACCATGATGGCCGGCGCCGGGCTGGCCGGCCGCCTCGACCTGGCCCGGGTCGTGCGGTCGGTGGCCGAACTGGACGTGGAGGTCGTGGTGGTGGTCGAACCCGCCCAGCGGCGCGGGTTGGGCGCGGTGCCGGCGAACGTCCGGCTCGCCGACGCGCCGCTGGCGCTGCGCCTGGTGCTGCCGACCTGCGCCGCGATCGTGCAGCAGGGCGGCGCCGGCACCACCATGACCGCGCTCGCCCAGGGCGTGCCGCAGCTGATCCTGCCGCAGGTGAGCGACCAGCACTTCAACGGCGAACGGCTGGCCGCGACCGGCGCCGGCACCTGGATGACGCCGGAGCGGGCCGGCGGCGGCGAGCTGCGGGACACCGTGGGCGAGCTGATCGGTGACGGACCGGCACGGACCGCCGCCGCGCTGATGCGGGACCGGATCCACGCGCTGCCCAGCCCCGCCGAGGTGGTGCCGGCACTGGTCGCCCTCGCCGGGCGCACCCCGACCTGACCGTCCACCGAGGAGTCGCAGATGACGCAGCCGAAACCCGTCCCGTACCCGCTCGCACCGGCTCCCACCATCTACCACCCGTCGCCGGACTACACCCGGCTGCGCGAGACCTGCCCGGTGGCCCGCGTCGAGCTGCCCGACGGCGCGTCGGCCTACCTCGCCACCCGACACGCCGATGTGCGGCGGGTCTTCACCGACCAGCGGTTCAGCCGGGCGGCGGCGGCCGGTCCCGACCGGCCCACCCGGGAGCTCGGCTCGCTCGCGGAGGACTCGCTGATCGGCATGGACCCGCCCCGACACACGCTGATGCGCCGGGCGGTGTCGCACGCGTTCACCGTGCGCCGGGTGGAGGAGCTGCGGCCCACCGTGGCGGCGCTGGTGGCCGGGATGATCGACCGGATGGAGGCCGCCGGCCGCCCCGTCGACCTGATCACCCACCTCTCCGCGCCGCTGCCGCTCGTCGTGATCAGCGAGCTGTTCGGCATCGGCGAGCACGACCGGGAGCGGGTCCGGGAGTGGTCCGACGCGCTGGTCGGCGACTGGGACGCCGACCCGGCCGCCCCGCAGGCCGCCCTCGACGCGTTCCGGCAGATGATCGACGAGCGGCGGCGCCGCCCCGGCGACGACCTGATGAGCGCGCTCATCACCGCCTGGGACGAACACGACGACCTCACCGAACGGGAGCTGGTCTCGGTCACCGCCGGCATCTTCGTGGGCGGGCACGAGACCACCACCAACCAGCTCAACCTGTTCCTGCTGGTGCTGGCCCGTCACCCGGAGCAACTGGCCGGGCTGCGCGCCGACGACCCGGTCGCGGTCGCCCGGGCGGTCGAGGAGCTGTCCCGCTTCATCCAGCTCGGCGACAACGGGGTGCTGCTGCCCCGGGTCACCACCGAGGAGGTGGAACTGGGCGGCGTACGCCTGCCGGCCGGCTCGGCGGTGATGCCGGCCATCGCCTCGGCGAACCGGGACGCCACGGTGTTCCCCGACGCGGACGCGCTCGACCTGGACCGCACCCACAACCCGCACCTGGCGTTCGGCGCCGGCCCGCACCACTGCCTCGGCGCGGCGCTGGCCCGGATGGAGTTGCAGGAGGCGCTGGGCGCCCTGCTGCGTCGGCTGCCCGGCCTGCGGCTCGCGGTCGACGAGTCGGCGCTGCGGTTCCGGCCGGGCCTGGTCGTCCGCAGCCTGGAGTCGCTGCCGGTGACCTGGGACGACCGGTGAGGGGAGCCCGGCCGGTCAGCCGGTCGACCCGGGTGTGACGCGGGTCGGCGCGGCGGCGTCGAGGGCCGCCTCCACGGCGACCTCCTCCACGCCCCGCAGCAGGCGCTCGGCCTGCTCCTCGGTGAAGCACGCGAAGTCGAAGATGACCTGGAGGAACACCGTGTCCGGGTGGTCCTCGACGGTGATGAACGCCTGCTCGGGAAGGTGGCCCAGGGGTCCGTCCCAGACCAGGAACGTCTCCGCTGCCCTCCCCCGGATCGCCGCCGGTGTCACCTCCTCGTCCCGGAGGCCCTGCTCCGCCGCCGCCCGGGTGGTCACCCGACGGTCGTTGATCCGGCAGGTGACCCGCGCCGGGTAGCCGCGTTCGGCGTCCCACCGGGCCTCGCACTCCTGGAGCTGCGCCGGGTCGTAGTAGGCGTACATGCCGGCGGCCACCGAGGCCCGGCGGGCGCGGGACACCACCTCGTCCACCGTGGTGTCGGCGGTGTCGAGGGTCAACACGCCGTTCTGGCTGAGCGGGGCGATCGCCTCGGCGAGGCCGGGACGGAACCGGTTGCCGACGATGAGCTTCGCGGTGAGCGGGCTGACCCCGGTGGCCCGGCCGATCGCGACCGCGATGACCGCGAGCAGCACCCGCGAGGTGTCGGTGCGGGTCCGCCGGGCGACGGCCCGCACCGCCAGGTACGTCGCGGGCGAGCTGAACCGGCCGTGCCAGTACCGGTGCCCCTGCCGGCCGCCTCCGGCGGTGGGCTCGCCGAACGTCAGCGGCGGGACCGCCCGCAGGTGCGACTGCCAGTGACGGACGGCCCGGTCGCTGACCCGGCGCAGCGGTGGCGTCGCCTCCCGCCGACCGAGGTCGAGGATCTGCACGGTACGCGGGTCGCGGGTCGGGCGCACCGCCGGCGCGGCCAGCCCGAGGTCGGCCAGGACCAGCGACGTGGCGGTGCCGTCCACCACGAGGTGGTCGAACGTCAGCACCCGGTGCACCAGCGCGCCCCGGTGCCGGACCACCGCCATCCGCACCGCCCAGTCCCGGTAGAGGTCGTAGTGGGTCAGCAGGCGGGCGTGGCCGAGCTGGTAGGCGAACGCCGCCACGTCGGCCGGGTCGGCGTCGTCGGGGACGTCCACCACGTCGAGGGCCGTCTCACCGTCGGCCGAGACGACCTGGCAGGGGGCGCCGCGCCCGTCGCGGCCGAGCCGCATCCGCAGGGCCGGATGGCGGCCCATCAGGTCGGCCAGTTCCGCGGCCACCTGCTCGACGGTGACACCGGCCGGCATCGGGTGCGCGCCGCTGACGTTGTGCGTCCACCCGGTCTCCCGCATGTCCCGCAGGATCGCCTTCTGCCCCCAGGTCAGCGGCGCGGTGCCGGCGCCCGGCCCGGCGAACGGAACGGGAACCTGCGCCTGGGCCGTCTGCGCCAACACCGGCCTATCAGAGCAACGCGCATCGGCGCGTGTCAACGTCCTCCCGGACCGTTACGCTGCCGTCCATGCGGGACGCCGTACGGGTCTGGGTGCTTCCGGTCGGTGCGTCACCGGCGGCGCTGTCCCGCTTCCACGCGGTGCTCGACGCCGGCGAACGCGCCCGGGCCGCGGCGCTCGGCACCGCCTCGCTGCGCGACCGGTTCACCGTCGCGCACGGCGCGCTGCGCGTCCTCGCCGGCCGGGCGGCGGGCGCGCCGCCGCGGACGCTCACCTGGCGACCGGGCCGGTGCGGCCGGCCGGAGCTGACCGGATCGCACGCCGGACTGCACACCAGCCTCTCCTACTCGGGGGACCTCGTCGCGGTGGCGCTCGGTCGGGGTCGCCCGGTCGGGGTGGACGTCCAGCACCACCCGCCGGGCGGTGACCCGGTGGCCCTCGCGGAGCGCTTCTTCCACCCCGAGGAGGCGCGGCACGTCGTCGAGGGGGCCGACCTCCGGGAGCAGGCGGACCGGTGCACCCGGCTGTGGGTCCGCAAGGAGGCGGCGGTCAAGTCGGCCGGCGGCCGGCTCTGGCCGAACCTGGCCGTGCCGGTGCACACGGGCGACGTGGTGGTGTGCGTCGACCCGCCCGGCACGCATCGTCTGGTCGACGTGCCGACACCGGCCGGCTACCGGGTGGCGGTCGCCCGGCCCGGTGACGCCCCGTACCCGGTCGAGTTCCAACCGTTGACACTCGCCGATGTCCTTTGCTCTGATGGCTCCATGTTGGAGCGTGGGCGTGACCAAGTCGTCAAGAGCCTGACGGCGTTGCTGGAGCGGATGCTCAGGCCGGACGCTCCGATCACCGAGGGCACCCAGCTGATGGACGAGCTGGGGCTCAGCTCCTCGCTCGCGCTGGAACTGCTGCTGGAGCTGGAGGACGAGCTGGAGATCCAGATCGACGTGGAGGACCTCGACGAGGATCGGATGGCCACCCTCGGCGACCTGGCCGACCACATCACCGCCAACTCCACCCCCCGCTGAGCATGCCGACCGGCGGCCGGCCCAGCCTGAGCGTGGTGGTGCCGGCGCACGACAACGGCGCGGCGCTCGACGCGACGCTGCACTCGCTCACCCGGCAGACGCTGCCGTGCGACGACTTCGAGGTGATCGTCGGCGACGACGGCTCTACCGTCTCACTGGGTCCGGTCGCGGAGAAGTACGGCGACCGGCTGGCCGTCAGCTTCGTCCGCAGCGAACGCAACCGCGGGCGCAGCGCCAACCGCAACGCGGCGGCGGCCCGGGCGCGGGCCGACACCCTGATGTTCCTGGACGCCGACACGGTGGCGCATCCCGGGCTGCTGGAGCGGCACCGTGACTTCCACGCCGGCCGCGCCGGCCGCCCCGGCGTGCTGCTCGGGCAGCGCTACGACCTGGACTGGGCCGGCGCCGACGCGCTGCGCCGCGGCGAGCCGCTCGGGCCGGCGATGCTCGACGCCGAACGCGGTGACCCACGCCTGGAGGACACCGCCCACCCGCAGCGGATGCGGGACTTCCCGCACGCGCCCTGGGTGCTCGGTCTGACCCACAACGCCTCGGTCGACCACGAGTCGTTCCGCCGGGTGGGCGGCTTCGACGAGGCCATGATCAAGTGGGGCTTCGAGGACCTCGACTTCTTCTACCGGGTCTTCCACCTGCACGGGGCGCCGCCCGAGCTGTTCCGGCTCGACGTCGACGCGTGCTCCTACCATCTCCCCCACTTCCGGCGGACCACCAACGGGCTCGCCTCCATGGACAACATGAAGTACCTGCTGCGCAAGCACCTGCGCTACGACGTCGAGGTGCTGTACGCGATCAACACGTTCGGTCGGCACCTGGGCCGCATCCGCCTCTACGGCGAGGCGATCGACGCGTACCGGCGGGGTGGGCTGGGGCGTCCGGCCGCGCTGCCCCCGGCGCTGCGCGAGGAGCTGGCCACCAGCCGGGCCCTGGTCGTCGGCAACGGGGTGGCCGCGCTGGACCTGGGCGCCGGCTCGCACACCTTCGACCACGCGGCCCCGCCGGGCGAGACGAACGCGCACCTGCTCGGCACCGTGCTGCAACAGTTCCGCACCGGCACGCTGGATCTGATCGTCAACGTCGACCTCTGGCGCTGTCTGCTCCCCGACGACCTGCCGGCGTTCCTGACCCGGGGGCTGCTCAAGGCCGACCGGATCGAGCTGGTCGCCAGCCGCACCGACCTCGACCAGCGGACGCTGCTGCCGGTGCCGCTGGTCGCCGACCTGGACTATCTGGTCGACATGCTGGGCTCGCACTTCGCCGTCACGGTCGCGGCGCACGACGCCGCCACGGTCGTCACGGTGCGCTGAGCCGGGCGGGTCAGCCGGCCGACGCCGGGTGCCCCAGCACGAGGCTCACGTTGTGGCCGCCGAAGCCGAACGAGTTGGACAGCACCGCGTCCACCGCCACCGCGCGGGCCTGCTTGCGGATGTGGTCGATGTCGCCGCCCGGATCCGGGTCGTCGAGGTTGTGGGTGGGCGGCAGCAGGCCGCGCCGCAGCGCCTCGACGCCGATGGCCGCCTCGATCACGCCCGAGACGCCGAGCATGTGCCCGGTGACGCCCTTGGTCGAGCTGAGCGGCGGCGGGTACGCGCCGAAGACGTCGCGCAGCGCGGCCAGCTCGGCCGCGTCGCCGGCCCGGGTGCTGGTGCCGTGCGCGTTGACGTAGCCGATGTCGTCGAGCCCCAGGCCGGCGTCGCGGACCGCCATCCGCATGCAGTGGGCCGCGCCGGCGCCGTCGGGCCGCGGGGTGGTCGGGTGGTAGGCGTCGTTGGTCGCCCCCCAGCCGAGCACGTCGGCGTGCCGGCGGGCGCCGCGCGCGTCGGCGTGCGCGGCGCGTTCCAGCACCAGGACGCCGGCGCCCTCGCCGAGGACGAGTCCGTTGCGGCGGCGGTCGAACGGTCGGCTCGCGGCGGTCGGGTCGGCCCAGTTGCGGGCCAGCGCCCGGGCGTTGCCGAACGCGTCGACGAACGCCGGGAAGAGCGGCGCCTCGGCGCAGCCGGCGACCACGACGTCGGCCTCGCCGGCGCGCAGGATGCGCAGCCCCTCGCCGACGGACTGGGCGCCGGCGGCGCACGCGGTGCCGATCGACGAGGTGTAGCCGCGGATGCCGTGGGTGATGGCGATGCGCGCCGCGCCCATGTTGGGCAGCGTGCCGGGCAGCATGTACGGGCTGACTCCGAAGCGGCCCCGCCGGGCGCGTTGCAGGACCTGGTCGGCCAGGGTGGACAGACCACCGACGCCGGAGACGACGACGGCCACCCGGTAGGGGTCGACGTCCTGGCCGATCCGCAGTCCGGCGTCGGCCAGCGCGTCCGCGGCGGCGCGCAGCGCCATCACGATCGAGCGGTCCACCACGCGGGACTCCGGGCCGGGCAGCACGGTGGCCGGGTCGATCGCCGGGGCGAACGCCGCGACGTCGACCACGCCGTCGACCGGGTGGCCGGCCGGTGGCCGGGAGAGCCCGGAGCGGCCGTCGCACACCGCGTCGAACACCTCGGCGGCGGTCGCGCCGACCGGGCCGACCAGCCCGATGCCGGTGACCGTCACGCTTTCCCGCACGGCCGGCGCGCCGGTCAGCGCGCGGACGCCGGTTGGATGCGCTGCGCCACCGTGTGGGAGAACTCGCCGAGGGTCATCATGGCGAGCATCTCCGCCTCGTCGTCGTCGAACGCCACCCCGAACCGGTCCTCCACCCGGACCGCCAGCTCGGCCAGGCCGAGGGAGTCCACGTCGAGACCGGCCGGGCCGAAGACGGTGTCGTCGTCGACGTCCTCGACGTCGTACTTCATCTCGGTCAGGGCGGCGAGCAGGAACGCGCGGATCTCATCGGTCATGGCCGGTGTGTCCTTTCCCCAGCGTAATATTGACCTTACTCAATCGGAATGGTTTGGCAAGGCACGGATCGGCCGGTGCGCCGCGCCCAGCCGGACCGGCAGGTTGTCGTAGCCGCGCAGCATGAGCGCGCGCCGCTCGCCCGGCTCGGCGGCGAGCGCCGCCGCCGGGAAGCGCTCCAGCACGCGGGGCAGGACCAGCCGGCCCTCCGCCCGGGCCAGCGCCGCCCCGAAGCAGTGGTGCGGTCCGGCGCTGAACGCCAGGTGCCGGTTGTCCACCCGGGACGGATCGAAGACGTCCGGGTCGGGAAAGCGGCGCGGATCGCGGTTGGCGGCGCCGGTCAGCACCACCACCGTCCGGCCGGCGGGCACCGGCAGGCCGGCGACCTCGGTGTCCTCGGCGGCGTACCGGATCGCGAAGTGCACCGGCGGCTCGTACCGAAGGATCTCCTCGACGTAGGACGCGGCGAGTGACGGGTCCGCGAGCAGCGCGGCCGACGCGTCGGGCCGCGCCAGCAGCAGGACCAGGCCATTGCCGAGCAGGTTCGCGGTGGTGCGGAACCCGGCGTTGTACATGATGATCAGGTTGGCCAGCAGCTCGTCGGCGGAGAGCTGGTCGGGGTCGCGGTCCCGGATCCCCGCCAGCGCCGACACGAGGTCCTCGCGCGGGCGCGCCCGCCGCTCGGCCAGCAACCCCGTGAAGTACGCGGTCAGCTCCGTCGCGGCGACGTTCGCGGCCCGCACCTCCCGCATCGAGCGACGACCGATCTCCAGCACCGCGTCGAACGCCCGGACCCGGGCCGGGAACCGGTGCCGGTCGCCCTCCGGCACGCCCAGCAGCTCGCCGACCACGTCACTGGGCAGGGTGAGCGCGAACGCGTCCATGAAGTCGACCGGACGGCCGTCCGCGCCCGCCGCGGCGAGCCGGTCCAGCAGGGTGTCGGCGATCCGTACGATCGCCGGCTCCAGCGCGGTGACCCGGCGCGGCGTCAACGCCTGGCTGAACAGTTGCCGGACCCGCAGGTGGTCGCCGGGCGCGGCATTGAGCATGGACGTCTGGAGGATCCGGATCGCCGGATGCGCCCGCCAGCGCACCCCGGCCCGGTCCAGGTGCTCCGCGCCGAGGACCCGGAAGACCGGGTCGCGCAGCACCCGGTTGACCGCCGACCAGCCGTGCACGACCAGGGCGTGCGGCTCGTCGGGCCGGAGCGCGACCGCCTCACCGAGCGCGTGCAGGCGGGCGTAGAACGGGTACGGGTCGCGCCGCACCCGCGCGCCGAGCAGGTCGTCGAGGGAGATGGAGAAACCCATGGGCCGCTCCTCCCGGTGCGCCGGCGTGCGGTGACCATAAACTCGCCACCGCCGATGTGTCCACGGCCGCTTTGCGTGCTTCGTTCCCACCGGGTCACCGGGCGGCCGCCCGGCCGCTACCGTGGGTGCACGTCCTCGACCGCTGCGAGGTGCCGGCATGAGTGACCCGTCCGTCGCGTCGATCGTCACGACGCCGCCCGCGACCATGCCCACCGAGGCCGGGTCCGGCGCGCCCACCAACGCCGGCCTGCCGGAGAACGCCAAGCAGCAGAAGCCCCGTGGCCTGCTCGGCGACGCCTGGATCGACCTGCGGCGCAAGCCGCTGTTCTGGATCTCCGCGGCGTTCATCGTGCTCTTCCTGGTGATGGCCGCGTTCCCGTCGCTGTTCACCTCCGGCGACGCGGTCAACGGCGCGCTGGAGCGCAGCCGCGTCGAGCCGTCGTCGTCGGCCTGGTTCGGCTACGACGTGCAGGGCCGCGACGTCTACTCGCGGGTCATCTACGGCGCCCGCGCCTCGATCGTGGTGGCCGTCGTGTCCACCCTGCTCACCCTGTTCCTCGGTGGCGCGATGGGCATCGTCGCCGGCTACCGCGGCGGCTGGGTCGACGCGCTGCTGTCCCGCGTCGCGGACATCTTCTTCGGCCTGCCCTTCGTGCTCGGCGCGATCGTCATCCTGACCACGTTCAACGGCTCCGGCACCGACAACGGCGAGTGGACGATCATGGGGCTGGTCATCCTCTCCATGGTGGTGCTCATGTGGCCGGTGGTGATGCGGCTGATGCGCTCCTCGGTCCTCGCCACCAAGGAGGCCGACTACATCGTCGCCGCCCGCGCGCTGGGCGCCGGCACCGGCCGGATCATCCTCAAGCACCTGCTGCCCAACTGCCTGGCGCCGCTGCTGGTCTACGGCACCATCATGGTCGGCTCGTTCATCGGCGCCGAGGCCACGCTCTCGTTCCTGGGCATCGGCCTGAAGAGCCCGGTGGTCTCCTGGGGCATCATGATCAGCGAAGCCCAGAACTACATCCGGGTCTCGCCCTTCCTGCTGTTCTTCCCCGCCGCGTTCCTCGTCACCGCCGTGCTGAGCTTCGTGATGCTCGGCGAGGCGGTCCGCGAGGCCCTCGACCCCAAGCTGCGCTGACGTGGCCCCACCGTGCCGTACGGTGGATCGATGACCGACATGGTGGAGACCATCCGGCGGGTGTGCCTGGCGCTGCCCGAGGTCGACGAGCGGCTCAGCCACGGCACTCCCACCTGGTTCGTCCGGGGCAGGAAGTCGTTCGCCACCGTCTGGCCCGACGGCCACCACCAGAACGAGTTCCCGCACCTGTGGTGCGCCGCGCCGGTCGGATCGGCGGTCGAGCTGGCCGCGGCGAACCCACGCGCCTACTTCCGCCCGCCCTACGTCGGGGGGCGCGGCTGGGTCGGTGTGCGCCTCGACGCCGGCCTCGACGAGGCCGAGCTGTCCGAGGTGCTCCAGGACGCGTACCGCACGATCGCGCCGCCCACGCTCGTGGCGCGGCTTCCGTAGGGCCGGCCGCGCTCAGCGTGCGACCGTCGACGAGCCGGCCGGTGGGTCACCGCCCACGGTCAGCGTGGCCAGCAGCGCCGGATGGTCGGTCGAGCCGCGCATGTCCACCGCCCGGTGACAGCAGATCGTGACGTCGCTCGTCGCCATGATCTGCTGCCGGGCGCCGTCGTCGATCCGCCGGTAGTCCGGTGGTACGCAGGAGCGCACGTCGGGCGCTCCGCCGGCGCGCAGGTTGAGGTCGCCGCCGAGCACGGTCGGCGCATAGCCGTCGGCCCGGCGGATCGCGGGCACCACCCCGCCGACCAACTGCCCGCACTGGGCCAGGGCCACGGCGCCGTCGGTGTTCGCCAGGTGGGTGGTGCAGGCGTGCAACACGGCGGCGGCGTGCAGGCAGAGCCAGACCCGCTCCTCGGGGTCCGCGAGATCCTGCGCCGGATAGGTCCCGCGGCGCACCTCGGCGCGGTCGCCGCGGGTGTCGAGGCGGGCCAGCAGCCCGATGCCGTACGGCTGGCCGTTGTTGCACCGGGTCGCCGCGCCGCTGGGGCGGTCACCGGCGGCCTGGAAGGCCGAGACGACCGGTCCGCCGGGGTGGGCGGCGGCGAGGGCGCGCTCCAGCGTGTCCACGTCGTCGCGACAGACCTCGTTGAGCGTGACCACGTCGGGCAGCTCGGCGGCGATCACCTCCGCGGCCCGCGGCACCGCGCGGCCGGTCCAGCAGCCGGCGCGTCCGCTGTTGCAGAGATTCATCTGGAGCACCCGCAACGTCGCCGGCCCGGCGCCACCGGCCGTGGACGAGCCGGCGGGCAGCCCGGCCACGACGAGCAGGAACACGACGGCCAGCGCCCGGCGGGCGCACCGGGCGGGGCGGGTGGTCGACTGCGCGGACAGCGGGGCTCCGGCGAGGTGGGGCGGCGGGGTGCCCGTGATCCTAGCGCCGGCCGGACGCGCTCGCGCCCGGTGACCGGAAGACCGCGCCGCGGCCTCGGCAGTGGGTTTCCGGAGGTGCACGCACGGGGCATGATTGCCGGCACCCGGGGAGGGAGTTTCGGCAATGCTCGTGAGTGGTTATCTGGGCGCGGTGCTCATCGGCACCCTCATCGGTCCGCTCGGCCGGCTGGTGCTGCCCGGTCGGCAGCGGATCGGTGTCTTCGCGACGTTCCTCATCGGCGTCGGCGCGGCGGTGCTCGGCACCGTGGTCGCCCGCCGGCTCGGCATCGCCGACGACGCGCCGGTGCGGCTGTGGGTGCTGCGGTGGGACTGGATCGTACTCGCGCTCCAGGTCGGATTCGCGGTGGTCGGCGTCGCGCTGGCGAACATGCTCACCTTCACCCGGCTGGCCGGCGGCGACGACGAGCACCGCCGGCGGACCACCCGGGGCAAGGCACGGAGCTGATGGCCGCACCGGCCCGCATCCTCGTCTACGGGGTGTACGGCGCCGGCAAGTCCACGACGGCGGCACGGCTGGCCGACCGGCTCGGGCTGCCGTGGATCCCGGTCGACGACCTGCTGTGGCAGCCTGGCTGGGTGGAGGTGCCGGTGGCCGAGCAGCGCAACCGGATCGAGGCGGTCTGCCGGCGGGACCGTTGGATCCTCGACGGCGCCTACCACGGCTGGCGGGACGTCGTGCTGGCCCGCGCCGAGCTGGTCGTCGGCCTGGACTATCCGCGCGGGCTCTCGTTCCGGCGCCTGCTGCGGCGCACCCTCGGCCGGCTGGTCAGCGGCGAGGTGGTCTGCAACGGCAACCGGGAGTCGCTGCGCAGCGTGCTGTCCCGCGACTCCATCCTGGTGTGGCACGTCGCCGCGTTCGGCCGGGCACGTCGGCGGATGCGTGCCTGGCGGTCCGACGCGTCCGGGCCGCCGGTGCTGCTGTTCCGCACGCCCGCCGAGCTGGACCGGTGGTTCGCCGAGCTGCCGTCGTCGCCGCCCCGCTGACTGTCGCGATCCGGTCACGCATCTGGCACTTGATCCTCACCCCGTGCGCTCCTAGAGCTCTGCCAAACGGTTTTGGCATCCACTGCGAGCCCACCACCACGGGCCGCTGACGCCTCAGTGCTGCCGGTGGTCGCGGTCGGGCGGCAGCAGCCGGGCGTCGGGTGGCCCGGGGTGCGGGCCCCGCCGCTGGTCCGCCCCGCTAGATCGGGAAGCGGCCGACGCGCCAGCGCCAGTGGCGCCCGGCCGCCAGGTGGTCGACGACGGCGCGCTGGAGCACGGTGCGTCGGGGCAGCCGGTCCAGCGGCGTGCTCAGGGTGCGGAACACGAACCGCCGCACCTCGACGTCGGCGTCGATGCCCTCCGGCTCCTGGTAGGGCTCGAGCGTGAAACGGCGCTGGAACCGGACGATGTTGGAGCCCGCCGGGAGGTATTCCCGCAGCTGCGGATCGAGCAACCAGGAGCCGCAGGAGAACTCCGTGTGGCGCTCGTCGGGGAAGTGACGCGGGAAGAACGATCGGGCCGCGTCGAGCGAGGCGTCGACCGCCGCCGGGGTCATCGGCCCCGACTAGGGGATGTGCAGGCCGATGGTCTCGCCGCGCTGGTGCTGCAACCGGCCCAGCTCGTAGACGCCGCCGCGGGCGTGCAGCGTCAGCCAGCTCTGCATGACCGGCCAGCCCTCGCCGCCCATCCGCCTGTCGACGGCGAGGTTGCGGCCCAGGTCGGCGAGGGTCGTCCAGGACACGTCGTCGGCGATGCCGTGGTCGCGGTGGTAGCCCCGCGCGACGTCGACCAGGGCCAGGTAGGCGTAGGCGTAGAGGTGCCGCCAGGCGGGGCCGCGCTCGCGGGGCAGCGCCGGGCCGGGCGGCAGCCAGCCGTGGCCGCCGAGGTCGGCGCGGACCAGCGCGATCGAACGGTCGAGCAGCCAGCGCAGCTCCGGGGTCCACCACGGGGAGCCGGGCTCGGGCCAACCCGCCAGGATCTCGGCGGCGTCGTGCGGGGGCACCGCGAGCCGGTCGAGGGTCGCGGGCGCGTCGGCCCGGGCCGGCAGCGGCGCCGACGGCCGGTCGCCGGCGAGCCGGTGCACGCGGTCGACCTCCTCGACGGGCACCCCGAGCCGGGCGGCGGTGTCGGCCAGGTCCACGCGGACGACCCTACCGACGGCCCGCCCGGTCCCGCAGCCCGCTCCCGACGCGCGGCCGGCCGGTGGGCCGCAGCACCGTGTCGAGCCAGCGCAGCTGCCGCCGCACGTGCACGGCCTCGCCGCCGTCGTGGCCGTTGAACGGGTAGGTGTGCATCTCCCGCGCGGGCGCGGCCGACCCGCCGCCGTACTGGTTGTAGGCCGCGAAGCCGGTGCTCGGCGGGCAGACGTCGTCGCGCAGGCCGAGCCCGAAGTGCGCCGGAGCGGTGGCCCGGCGGGCGAAGGTGACCCCGTCGACGTAGGACAGGGTGCGCCGGACCGCCTCCTCCGCCTCCCGGTGCACGGCCAGGTAGCGGGCGATGTCGCCGTACGGGGACGCGTCGGTGAGTTCGATGCCGCGCTGGACGTCGCACAGGAACGGGGCGGTGACCAGCAGCGCGGCGTGGCCGTAGACGGTGACACCCTCGCGGGACCGGCCGCCGAGCAGTTGGTAGACCGGCAGGCCGGCGACCTTGCCCTTGATGTCCCACAGCGCGGTGTCCACGGCGGCGATCGCGCTCATGGTGACCGGCCCGCGCCGCCAGTAGGAGCCCTGGTAGAGGTATTGCCAGGTGTCCTCGATGCGGGCCGGGTCGCGGCCGATCAGCAGCGGCACGAGATGGTCGCGCAGGTAGGACGCGACGGCCAGTTCCCGGCCGTTGAGGGTGGCGTCGCCGACTCCGGTGACCCCCTCGTCCGTGACGATCTTCAGGGTCACGAAGTTGCGGCCGGGGCAGGTCACGATCACCCGGGCGTCGACGATCCTCATCCGGTCTCCCCTGCTGCTCGGCACGCGTGACCATTACCGCAGATTTATTCACCCCTGTCGATAGATAGGGCTGACCGGCCGGTCAGGCGGGTTCGGGCACGCCGCCCGGCTCGCCGTCGTCGGGCATCGGCTCGACCGGCGCCTCCGGCAGCTCGTCCGGCGTGTCCGGGAGGAGTTCGCCCGGGTCGTCCGGCACGTCCTCGCGCGGGTCGAGCGGCGGGTACACCTCGGGATCGAGGTCGGGGTTCGTCATCGACCCATTATCCGGCGGACGCGCCGGCTCCGCCCGGCGAGCAGGTTAGCGCGCCGGCGCAGGGGGTACGCGCCGAGCGCTCCGGCGACCACGGGGGGAGGGCAGATGACGTCGGCCGACGCCTTCTTCGACCAGTTGTCGGCGGTGGGCTACGACGCCCGGCTCGGCACGGTCAGCGGCAGTGTCCGGATCGACATCCGCGCCGACGGCGGCCTGCGGCAGTGGCGCCTCGACATCGACCGGGGCCACCTGCGCGTCACCCGCGACGGCGGGCCCGCCTCGGCGGTCATCACCACCTCCGAGCGGACCGCCGAGGCGATGGCCACGGGCGGGATGAACGGATTGGCCGCGATCACCCGGGGCGAGATCCTGGTCGACGGGGACCTCGGCCTGGCGCTGCGGATCGGGCGGCTGTTCCCGACCCGGCCACAGGCGGTCGGGCCCGACGGGGACGCCGGATGAAGGACGCGCCCGGCACGGTGTCCTGCATCGACGGCAGCACGTTCGTCGTGTCGGACAGCTGCGGCGACATCGAGTCCTCGCCGGCCGCCCCGGTCGGCCTGTTCGCCGCCGACACCCGATACCTGTCGCGATGGGTGCTCACCGTCGACGGCGAGCGGATGACCGCCCTGTCGGTGGACGACAGCCACTATTTCGAAGCCGCGTTCTTCCTGGTCCCCGGCGGTCAGATGGACTACGTGCAGGCCGACGTCTCGGCCATCCGGCGCCGGCGCATCGACACCGACCTGACCGAGTCGATCACCGTCTTCAACTACGGCGAGCAACCACGTGCCGTGGACGTCCGGCTGGAGGTGGCGGCGGACTTCGCCGACATCTTCGAGATCAAGTTCGACGTCGGCGTCAAGACCGGCGAGACGTACACCGACGTCGCCCCGGACGGCCTGAAGCTGGGCTATCGGCGGGGCACCTTCCACCGCGAGGTCGCCCTCACCGCCGACCGACCGGCGACCTTCGGCCCCGACGACATCCGTTTCGTGGTCCACCTGGCGCCGGGCGCGGAGTGGTCGGTCGAGCTGCGGGCGGTGATGCACGCGTGGCGGCCCGACGGGGTCGACCTGAGGGCCGGGCCCCGCGCGCTGCGGGCGGACGAGTCCGTCCTGCCCGAGAGCGTACGGGAGTGGGTGGCCGCGGCGCCGACCCTGGACACCGACAGCGCTGTCCTGCGCCAGGTGTACCAGCGCAGCCTGGTCGACCTGGCGGCGCTCCGCTTCGCGCCGCTCTCGCTCGGCGGCGCCACCGTGCCCGCGGCCGGCCTGCCGTGGTTCATGACGCTGTTCGGCCGCGACAGTCTGCTCACCTGTCTCCAGACCCTCCCCTTCACGCCGGCGCTGACCCCGCCGACGTTGTGCATCCTCGCCTCGTTGCAGGGCGCGCGCACCGACGACGTGCTGGAGGAGGACCCCGGGCGGATCCTGCACGAGCTGCGCTACGGCGAGTCCGCGGCGTTCGAGGAGCAACCCCACTCGCCCTACTACGGCACGGTCGACGCCACGCCGCTGTTCGTGGTGCTGCTCGACGAGTACGAGCGGTGGAGCGGCGACACCGCGCTGGTCCGGGAGCTCGAACAGGAGGCGCGTGCGGCGCTGGCCTGGATGGACCGGCACGCCGATCTCACCGGCGCGGGCTACGTCTCGTACCAGCGGCGCAACGTCGACACCGGCCTGGACAACCAGTGCTGGAAGGACTCCTGGGACAGCATCTCCTACGCCGACGGCCGGCTGCCGGGTTTTCCCCGCTCGACGTGCGAGACCCAGGGGTACGCGTACGACGCGAAGATCCGCGCGGCCCGGCTGGCGCGCACGGTCTGGCACGACGCGGACCTCGCGGACCGCCTCGAACGGGAGGCGGCGCAGTTGTACGACCGCTTCAACCGCGACTTCTGGCTGGAGGACCGCGGCTGGTACGCGGTGGCCCTCGACTCCGACGGCACCCCGGTGGACAGCCTGACCTCCAACGTCGGGCACCTGTTGTGGAGCGGGATCGTGCCGCCGGAGCGGGCCGCCCGGGTGGCGGACCACCTGATGAGCCCGGCGCTCTTCTCCGGCTGGGGCGTCCGCACGCTGGCCGAGGGGCAGAGTCGCTACAACCCGTTGGGCTACCACACCGGGACCGTGTGGCCCTTCGACAACTCCTTCATCGCCTGGGGCCTGCGGCGCTACGGCCTGACCGAGGAGGCCGGCCGGATCGCCGAGGGCATCATCTCCGCCGCCGCCTACTTCGAGGGGCGCCTGCCCGAGGCGTTCGGCGGGTTCGACCGGCGGACCACCCGCTACCCGGTCCGGTATCCCACCGCCGGCAGCCCGCAGGCGTGGTCCAGCGGCGCGCCGCTGCTGTTCCTGCGCACGCTGCTCGGCCTCGACCCGCACGAGGACCATCTCGCCGCGATCCCGGCGCTGCCGGCGACGTTCGACCACATCGCCCTGCTGGACGTGCCCGGCCGGTGGGGACACCTGGACGCGTTCGCCCGGCGCCGACCGAACAATCCGCCGGCCTCGACGTACTGACTCCGGCCGGTCCCCGCCGCGCCGCCGCCGGCCCTGGACCGACGCCGTCGAGCCCGCCTTGACGACTCCGCCTGACGTTCCCGGCTCGGGCGGGCCGCCCCGCCCGCCCGAGCGCGGAGATGGGCTCCGCCGGCCGGTCAGTGCACGGCCACGACCGCCGGCGCCGGCTCCAGACCCGCGAGGCGCGACGGCCGCACCACGACCAGCAGCGCGACCAGCGCCGCCACCATCCCACCGGCCACCACCAGCGCCATCGCGACCGCTCCGGTGCCCAGCACGCCGACCAGCGGGGCGGCCACCGCACCCACGCCGAACTGCACGGCGCCGAGCAACGCGGACGCGGTGCCGGCGGCCTCGCCGTGCCGCGACAGCGCCAACGCCGGGGCGTTCGGCATCGCCAGGCCCGCCGCCGCCAGCACCGTCCACAGCGACACCAGCAGGGCGGGCAGGCCACCGACGTTGGTCGCGGCGAACGCCACCAGAGCCAGCCCGGCCAGCGTGCCCACGGCCAGCGAGAGGACGAGGATCCGCTGCGGGGGGTAGCGGCGCAGCAGCCGCACGTTGTACTGCGTCGCCCCGATCAGGCCCACCGCGCCGGCGCCGAACGCCAGCCCGAACTGCTGCTCGTCGAGCCCGTAGGTCTGCTGGAGCACGAACGACGAACCGGCCACGTAGGCGAACAGCGCCGCCATGGCCAGGCCGGCGACCAGGACCAGCCCCACGAACACCCGGTCGCGCAGCAGCGATCCGTAGAGCGAGATCGTCGCGACCACGCCGCCGCGCCGGCGGCGCTCGGGCGCGAGCGTCTCGGGCAGGCCGGTCGAGGCGACCACGACGAGCAGCACGCCGAACGCGGCCAGGGCGACGAACACCCCGCGCCAGTCCGTCCAGCGCAGGACGCCGCCGCCCAGGGTCGGGGCGAGGACCGGCGCGGCACCCATCACCAGCAGCAGCCGGGAGAGCAGGGTGGCGAACGCCGCGCCGCTGAACAGGTCGCGCACCACGGCCATCGCGACCACCGCGGTGGCGGCGACGCCGAGGCCCTGCACGACCCGCAGCGCGCCGAGCACGGCGACGTTCGGCGCGACGACGCAGAGCGACGACGCCAGGACGTGCAGCAGGAGCCCGGCGATCAGCGGACGTCGCCGCCCCACGGCGTCCGAGAGCGGCCCGATCAGCAACTGGCCGAGCGCGAGCCCGGCGAGCGTGCCGGTGAGGGTCAACTGGACCGCCGCCGAGGTCGTCGCGAAGTCCGCGACGATCGCGGGCAGCGCGGGCAGGTACATGTCGATGGTCAGGGGGCCGACCGCGATCAGCGAACCGAGGACCAGGACGAGCCGCGCCCGCTGCCCACGGCTCATCAGGTCACCCGGTGTCGGGGTGGATTCCGGCGTAACAGTCACACCGGGGTTCAGGCCCCCGCCCGCGGCGTTGATTCCCGGATGCCCGAGAGGTAACCCGGCTCACACCGAATCGGCCGACCCGCCGTCGGTGTTCATCGACCGGATGCCGTTGCTGAGCGTCGCGGTGACCGCCGAGACGGCGACCAGGCCGGCGAAGACCAGCATCGTCACGGCGGCCGGGAACCGGGCCAGCAGCAGCCCGGCCAGACCGGGCGCGAGCGCGGCGGCCGAGGTCGCGGCCAGGTAGATGACGCTTACCACCCGTCCCTGGAGCCGGTCCGGGGTGACTGCCGCCTGGTAGCCGAAGAGGACCGCGTTCGCGGTCGGGGCGAGGAACACCGCCGCCGCCAGCGGCACCGCGGCCAGCAGACTGGACGACACCAGGGCGCTCGTGGCCATCAGCCCGGTGGTGGCCCAGCACAGCACGACCACCAGGGTCGGCAGTCGCAACCACCGCTGGACCGCGGGTGCGGCGAGCGCGCCGAGGAAGCCGCCGAGTCCGAAGATCGTGCTGGCCAGGCCGACCAGGACCGACGGGGTGCCGGTCCGTTGCAGGGAGACGATGATCGCGAAGATCATTCCGGTGAAGGCCATGTTCAACGGCGCCGCGATCACCAGCAGCGCCCGCAGGAACGGGTTGGCCAGCACGAACCGGACGCCCTCGGCCGCCGCGGCGCCGCCGGACTGGCGGGTCCGCTCGGCGCGGGACTCTTCCATCGGCCGGCGGATGAGCAGCACCGCCAGCAGCGAGAGCAGGTAGGACACCGCGTTGCCGACGAACGGCAGGGACCGGCCCAGCCCGTAGAGCAGACCGCCGAGCGGAGGCCCGGCGAGCTGAGTGCCGTAGGAGCGGGCCTCGTTGCGGGCGACCGCGGTGGCGAGCTGCCCGGGCGGGACGAGGTTACGCACCGCCGCGTGCTCAGCGGTGCCGAAGACCGCGTTGGCGGCGGCACCGACCACGGTGACGGCGAGGACCATCGGCAGGTTGGCCGCCCCGGCGAACACGGCGGCGGACAGCCCCAGGTAGGCCACCAGCCGGACCACGTCGCAGGCCACCAGCAGCGTACGGCGGGAGAACCGGTCGGCCACCACGCCGGCCGGCAACCGGCAGGCCAGCGTGGTGACGAGCCCCGCGCTGCCGACCAGACCGGCCTGGGCGGCCGAGCCGGTGAGGAAGAGCACGAGCAGCGGCATCGCCAGGTTGGACATGGCGGCGCCGAGATCGGAGAAGCACTGGCTGATCCAGAGCAGGTTGAAGTCGCGGTTGCGCCAGAGGCTGGCCCGGCGCTCGGATCCCGCTCGCGGCGGGTCGGTGACGGTGGACATCTGTTCCTCGTCGGAGGCGGTCAGGGTCGGCCCGGTGGCGGCGCTCATGCCGGCCACCAGGAGCCGGGAACGGGACGCAGGTCGTCGAACCACTCGGCGGTCGGGTCGTGCCGGGCGAAGAACTGGCGACCCACCTGCGCGGCGTCGCGGGCCTGGAGCATGCGCAGGCTGAACAGGTCGCTGCCGCCGAGCCGCACCACACCGTCCACGAGCACCTTGCCGGGAGCGGCGGACATCACCGGACCGCGCGCGGTGCGGGCGAGGCCGGAGACCGACCGGACGGCGTCGGTGTAGACCTGCCAGGCCCGGGTGAGCGGCACGCTGAAGTAGCTGCGGGCACCGGTGTCACGCTCCACGAACATGTAGTACGGCACCACGCCCAGCTCCACCAGCCGTTGCCACATGGTGGCCCAGTCCCGGGCCCGGTCGTTCACGTGGGCGATCAGCGGCGCCTGGGCCCGGATCACCGCGCCGGTGGCCCGGATCCGGGCGATGGCCCGGCGGACCTCGTCGGTGGCCAGCTCGCGGGGGTGGGAGAAGTGGGCCATCACGGCGACGTGCCGGCCGCCGGCCACGATCCGCTCGAAGAGGCGCAGCAGGTCGTCGGCGTCCGGGTCGGTGGTGAACCGGGCCGGCCAGTACGACAGCGCCTTGGTGCCGAACCGGATGGTACGGATCCGGTCGAGCGCCGGGTCCAGCAGGGGTGACACCCAGCGGTCCAGCACCGCGGTACTCATGATCATCGGATCTCCGCCGGTGAACAGGACGTCGGTGACCCCGGGGCTGTCGGCGAGATACGCCACCACGTCCGTGACGTCCGAGGACGCCTGTCGGATCTCGGCATTGCCGACGAACTGGGCCCAACGGAAGCAGTAGCCGCAGTAGGAGTGGCAGGTCTGTCCCTGCGACGGGAAGACCAGCACGGTCTCGGCGTACTTGTGTTGCAGGCCGAGCAGCCGGCGGCCCCGGTGGACCGGCACGTTCGCCTCGAGCTGGTCGCCCGGGTTCGGGTTGAGCCGGGCGTGCGCGTCCCGGGCCGCCTTGCGGATCACCCCGGGCTCGGCCGCGGACAGCCGTAACCCGGACAGGTGGTCGTAGATGTCCGGCGGCAGCATGTCCCGGTGCGGGAAGGTGAGCCGGAAGATGGGGTCGTCGGGGACGGCGGACCAGTCGATGAGCTCGTCCACGACATACTGGTTGACCTTGAACGGCAGCACCGAGGAGACGACCCGCAGGTCGTGCAGGTACTCCTCGGGCATGCCACGCTCGCCGGCGAGCCGCGCCAGACGCTCGTGAGAATAGACCTTCATCACCGTCGCCTCGTTGTCAGCGGGATGGGACAGGAACGGCCGTCGGCGGACGGCCCGGGCCGGGGTGGTTCGCGGTGGACCACCCCCGACCCCGGGACCGGTCAGCCCTGCGCGGCGGCCATCCGCTCGCGCAGGCTGCGCGGACGCATGTCGGTCCACACCTGGTCGATGTGGGTGAGGCAGGCCGCGCGGGCGCCCTCGAAGCCGGTGGCGGTCCAGCCCGCCGGCAGCTCACGGTCGGCGAACCAGATCGAGTACTGCTCCTCGTGGTTCATCACGACGCGGTAGGTGCGGTCATCGTCGTCGACGGACATCGCCGTTCTCCTTCTCGTTCGGTTCGTTCTCGGACGGGTCCCGGTCGGACGACCGGGGGCGTGCGGCGCGGGCGGTCCGGTATGGACGCCGGCGCGGATCAGAGGCGCACCGGCAGCGCCCGGAGGCTGCGGTTGAGCAGCGACGGTTGCCAGCGCACCCCGGACGTGGCCGGCGCCAGACCCGGCGCCGCGGCCAGCAGGTCGGTCAGCGCCGCCCCGGCCACCAGCCGGGCCAGCGGGGCGCCCAGGCAGAAGTGGCCGCCCTGCCCGAAACCGAGGTGCGGGTTAGGGTGCCGGCGCAGGTCCAGCTCGTCGGGTCGGGCGAAGCGCGACGGGTCCCGGTTCGCCCCGGCGGTGACCACATAGACCCGCTGCCCCGCCCGCAGGCTGCGGCCACCCAGCTCGAAGTCGTCCCGGACGTGCCGGATGGACATCTTGGACGGCCCGTCGAAGCGCAACAGCTCCTCCACGGCCACCGGCGCCAGCTCCGGTTCGGCCCGCAACAGGGCGAGCTGGTCCGGGTGCCGCAACAGGTTCCAGGTGCCCACGGCGATGAGGTTGCTGGTGGTCTCGCCACCGGCGAACGCCACGTGGGTGAGCATGGCGACGAACTCGTCCTCGCTCACCGACTCCCCCACCAGGCCGCTCGCGAGCGCGGCGCTGATCAGGTCCTCGCGGGGATCGGCCCGGCGGGCCCGGACCAGCGCGCGCAGGTAGTCGAAGAGATCCAGCAGCGCCTGCTGCGAGCGCTCGTTCTCCTCGGGCGACTGCACCGCGCCCAGCGCCAGGTCACCGACCTGGATCGCCAGCCGCTGGAACATCGCGGTGTCCTCGACCGGCACACCCATCCAGGCCGCCGCGACGGTCGCCGGCAACGGCCTGGCGAACTCGGCGACCAGGTCGATGACGCCGCCGCCGGCACCGGCCCGGGCGGCCAGCCGGGCCACCGCCTCCTGCACCATCGGCCGGTTGCGCCGCACCTGACGGGCCCCGAAGGCACCCCGGAAGACGCTGCGCAACCGCCGGTGCTCGGGCGGGTCGACGAAGACCATCCACCCCGCCATGATCGAGAAGGCGCGGGCCGCCTCCGGGCTGAGCAGGTCCGGCGGGGTCTGCGCCAGGATCGGACCGATCCGGTCCGCGGAGATCGCCGGCTCGGTGTAGCAGGCCACCGCAGGCTCGTAGCCGGTGACCAGCCAGGCCCGGTGCACCGGGCTCCAGTGCACCGGCTCGACGGCCCGCAGCTGGGCCAGGTACGGGTACGGGTCGGCGACCAGGTCGTCGTCCAGCAGGTAACGGTCGGTCAGCATCGCGGTGGTCATGCTGGACCGGCCGGGCATGCCCTCACGGCCCTCGCTGCGCTCGGTGCGTTCGCTCATGCCGAGCCGACCGGGCATGCCCTCACGGCCCTCGCTGCGCTCGGTGCGTTCGCTCATGCCGAGCCGACCGGGCATGCCCTCACGGCCCTCGCTGCGCTCGGTGCGTTCGCTCATGCCGTGCCCTCCAGCAGCTCGGCGGCGAGGTCGGCGACGGCCGCCACGCCCGGTTCGGTGACCATGCTCCGGTGGGTGCCGGGCAGGTGGTGCACGGTGAGCGCGCCGGGGAACATCTCCCGGCAGCGCCGCTCGTAGGCGGGCCCGTCCTCCCCGGCCACCACCGAGGGGCGGCCCGGGCCGGCGGTGACCGCCTCGGCGGTGACCAGCAGGTGCGCCGGCCCGTGGTAGGGCTCGGGGCGGTAGCCGGCGGCGGCCCGCAGCAGCGCCGTCCACATCGTCACCGGCCAGTCGGCGCCCAACTCCGCCTCGGCCTCGTTGACGCCGGCCGCCACCAGCGTGGCGACCAGCTCGCGTTCCTGGCTGAGCCGGGCCGGGGTGCCCGGGGTCAGCCCGCGGATCGCCGCGCGCATCGCCACCGCCCGGTCCAGCAGGTCCAGCGCCTCGGTGACCGCGAACGCCCCGGCCTCGTCGGGCACCGCCGGTTCGAGCAGCAGCAGGACGTCCACCCGCTCGCCGGCCCCGGTCAGCCGGATCGCCATCTCCTGGGCGATGTTGGCCCCCATCGACCAGCCCAGCAGGGCGTACGGGCCGTGCGGCTGACGTGCCCGCAGCTCGCGCAGGTAGTCCTCGGCCAGTCCGGTCATGGTGTCGGCGTCGACGCCGCCGTCGATGCCCCGGGCCTGCAGGCCGCGCACCGGCCGGCCGGCGGGCAGGGCCTGGGCCAGCGGCAGGTACCAGGCTACGCTGCCGCCGCTGGGGTGCACGCACCAGAGCGGACGGCGGTCGGTGTCGCCGTCGCGGAGGCTCACCACCACGCCGGCGTCGTGGCGTACCGCCGTGCCGGCCGGAACGGGCCGGCGCTCGGCGACCACCGCGGCCAGTGCCGCCACGGTGGGGTGCTCGACCAGGTCGGCCACCCCGACCGGCAGGCCCAGGTCGCAGGCGCGGGCGGCGAGCCGCACGATGGCCAGCGAGTGCCCGCCGAGGTCGAAGAAGTCGTCGTGCACCCCGACCCGGTCGAGCCGCAGCGTCTCCGCCCACAGCTTCGCCAGGGTCGCCTCGACCTCGGTGCGCGGCTCCAGGTAGGGGCGCTCCGGCTCGCTGTCCGCCGTGGGCGCCGGCAGTGCCGCCCGGTCGAGCTTGCCGTTCCCGGTCAGCGGCAGCGCGGCCAGCGTGACGAACGCCGCCGGCACCAGGTAGGCGGGCAGCCGGTCCCGCAGCCACCGGCGCAGCTCGGCGACGTCGGGCCCACCCAACCCGGCCACCGGCACCAGGTAGGCGACGAGCCGGGCGTCACCGGGGCGGTCGGCGTGGGCGGCCACCGCGGCCATCGCCACGTCGGCACGGGCGGCGAGCACCGACTCGATCTCGCCGAGTTCGATGCGCCGGCCGCGGATCTTGACCTGCCCGTCGATCCGGCCGCCGAACTCCAGGCTGCCGTCGGCGCGCCACCGCCCCCGGTCACCGGTGCGGTACAGCCGCCGGCCGCCACCGGTCGGGTCGGGCACGAACCGGTCCGCCGTCAGCCCGGGCTGACCGAGGTAGCCCCGGGCCAGGGCGTCACCGCCCAGGTGGATCTCGCCGGCCACACCGACCGGAGCCGGGCGCAGCGCGTCGTCGAGCACCAGCACCGTGGTCCGCGCCAGCGGCCGGCCGATCGGCACGCTGACCGCGTCCGCCGGCAGGTCGCGGACCTGGTGCGCGGTGACCAGGAAGATCGCCTCGACCGGACCGTACCCGTTGACCAGCCGCAGGTGCGGCCAGCGGGCGGCCAGGTCCCGGCAGTGCGGCGCGGACGCCGCCTCCCCGCCGAAGACGAGCTGCCGCAGCTCGCCCAGCTCCGTCGGCACCTCCTCGACGGCCAGGTTGAACAGCGTCGTGGTGAGGAAGGCGGTGGTCACGCCGTGGCGGCGGATCGCCGCGACGATGCCGGCCGGGGTGATCGGCCCGATCGGATAGAGCGCGCAGGCGCCGCCGTGCAGCAACGGACCGAAGATCTCGAAGATCGCCGCGTCCCAGTTGACGCTGCTCAGGTGCAGCACGGTCTCGTCCGCGCCGAGATGGACGAAGTCCTGCCGCAGCAGCGAGTCCACGATCGACCGGTGGGTCACCGCGATGCCCTTGGGCCGGCCGGTGGAGCCCGAGGTGTAGAGCACGCAGGCCAGGTCGTCGGCGTCCGGCCCCGACGTCGGTGGCTCCGGCGGCTCGGCGGCGAACGTCTCCTCGGCGAGTGTGAGCACGGTGCCGATCCGCGCCGGCACCTGGTGCCGCCAGGCCGGCTGCGCCAGCACCAGCTCGACGCCGGCGTCCGCGGCGAGCAAGTCGAGCCGGCGGCGCGGGTCCCGGGGATCCATCGGCAGGTACGCCGCGCCCGCCTTGAGGATACCGAGCATGCCGACGACCAGGTCGACGGAGCGCTCGGCGCAGAGCCCGACGACACGGTCCGGGCCGGCGCCGTGCCGGCGCAGGCGGTGGGCCACCCGGTTGGCCCGGGCGTCCAGCTCGGCGTAACTGAGCGGGCCGTCCGGACCGGCCAGCGCCACCTGCTCCGGCCGGGCGGCGACCTGGGCGGCCAGGACGTCGACCAGGCTGCGCGGGTCGTGCGCGACGCCCGCCGCCCGGCTCCGGGTCTCGTCGACCGACGCGGGCACGCCGGGCGCCGCGTCGGGGTCGGCGACCATCCGCGCCAGCAGCTCGCAGTACGCGTCGGCCAGCCGTTCCACCTCGCCGGGCGACATCCGGCCGGCGTCGGCCTCGAACGAGACGCCCTCCGGGCCGGTGGTGACCATGAGCCCGAAGTTGGTCCGGGCGATCTCCTCGATCTCCTGCTTGTGCTCGCTGCCCAGCGCGTGGAAGTGCACGTAGTTGAACGCGGTGTCGACCAGCACCTCGCCGGCCCACCGGCCCCGTTGCAGCTCGGCCAGCGGGAAGCGCCGGTGCGCCAGGACGTCCTGCTCGGCGGCGAAGACGTCGCGCAGCAGCCCCACCCAGCTCGTCGCCGCCGACGCCACCCCGAACGGCACCACGTTGAGGAACAGCCCGCGCATGCCCTCCGCGCCGGCCCGCTCCGGGCGCCCGTTGGTGGCGAACCCGGTGGCGTACGCCCCGCCGTCGGCGAGCTGCCCCATCAGGTGGTGGTAGGCGGTGAACAGGACCGTCTTGCGGGGCACGCCGGCGCGGGCGGCCAGCGCGTCGATGCCCGACCGCAGGTGCCGGTAGCCGCGCAGCGCCTCGCAGGTGGACTTGTCGGCCGGTTCCGCGCCCACCGAGCGGGGCACCCGCACCGGGGGGAACCGCTCCACCATGGTGTCCCAGAACTCCCGGGCGGCCGGGTCGGCCACCGCGGCGCGTTCCAGGGCGACGTACTCCGCGAAGCGGGGCACCGGGCCGGTGGGCGGCGGCTGACCCGCGCCGGTGACCGACCGGCGGTGCCGGTCGACCAGCTCGGCGATCAGCGAGGTGAGGCTCCAACCGTCCAGTACCGCGTGGCAGTCGGTGATGGTGAGCCGGTACTCGACGTCGTTGAGCACGTGCACGTGCAACCGGATCAGCGGCGGCTCGGCCAGCTCGAACCAGCGCACCGACTCGGCGCGCAGGTGCTCCCGGACGTGCCTGGCCTGCTCCTGCTCGGGCAGGTCGCGCAGGTCGTCCACCCCGACCGGCAGGGCGGCCCGCTCGCGCACCAACTGCAGCGGCTCCTCGTAAGAACTCCAGTCGAACCCGGTGCGGAGGATCTCGTGGCGGGCCACCACGGTCCCGGCCGCGGCCCGCATGGCGGCGGCGTCGAACCCGGCCGGCTCCTGCACCCGGAAGCTCGTCACGTTGTGGTAGGCGCCCTTGCCGGCGTCGGCCAGCAGCTCGTAGAGCATGCCCTGCTGCATCCGGGTCAGCGGGTAGGCGTCCACGAGGCCGGCGGGCAGCCGGTCCCGGTCGGCCGGGGCGACCATGGCGAACCGCTCGACCGGCGCCGCCCCGGCGGGCTCGTCGGCCCGCCGGTCCGCGGCGGTGTCGACGGCCCGGGCCAGCTCGCCGAGCGACTGGTGGGCGAAGACGTCGCGCAGCGCAACGGTGACGCCGCGCCGCTCGGCGAGCCCGACCACGCGCAGCGCGAGGATCGAGTCGCCGCCCAGGTCGAAGAAGCGGTCGGTGACGCCGACCCGGTCGGTATCCAGCGCCTCGCACCACACCTCGGCCAGCAGTCGCTCGGTGGGGGTGGCGGGCGGGACCTGGTCGCGCGCGGTGTCCAGCGCCGCGCCGTCGGTGTCGGGCAGCGCCCGCCGGTCGACCTTGCCGTTGGCGGTCAGCGGCAGCGCCGGGAGCACGGTGAACGTCGCCGGCACCATCGCCTCGGGCAGCCGCTCGCGCAGCCAGTGCCGCAACCGCTCGCCGGTCAGCTCGCCGTCGACGACCAGGTAGGCGTGCAGCCGGTGCTCACCGCTGCGGTCGCCGCGAGCCACCACCGCGGCCTGGCCGACCGCCGCGTGCCGCAGCAGCGCGGCCTCCACCTCGCCCAGCTCGATCCGGTGGCCGCGGACCTTCACCTGGTCGTCGGCGCGACCACGGTACTCCAGCTCGCCGTCGGCCAGGTGCCGGGCCCGGTCACCGGTGCGGTAGAGCCGGGCGCCGGGGACGGCGGAGAACGGGTCCGGCACGAACCGCTCGGCGGTCAGCCCCGGGCGGCCCAGGTAGCCGCGGGCCAGGCCGGCGCCGCCCACGTACATCTCGCCGGTGGCGCCGACCGGGACGGGCCGCAGGTGCCGGTCGAGCACGTGCACGGTGAGGTCACCGAGCGGGCGGCCGATCGGGGAGACGGCGTCGCCGGCCAGGTCGGCGGCGGTGATCAGGCGGTGCGTGACGTGCACTGTGGTCTCGGTGATGCCGTACATGTTGACCAGCCGGATCCCGGCGCCGGGCCCGTCGAGCCAGCCCTCCAGCTCGGGTACGTCGAGCTTCTCGCCGCCGAGCACCACGTGCCGCACGCCGAGGTCGGCCAGCGGCCGGTCACCGAGGGCGGCCCGCAGGTTGCGGAACGCGCCCGGGGTCTGGCTGAGCATGGTCACCCGCTCGGCGGCCAGCAGCGCGGCGAACCGCTCCGGGTCGCGGGCGGTGGCCCGGTCGACGAGCACGACCGCGCCGCCACGGGTCAGCGCGCCCCACAGCTCCCAGACCGAGAAGTCGAACGCGTACGAGTGGAACAGGCTCCACACCCCGCCGGGCGGCAGGTCCAGGGCGTCGGCGCAGGAGTCGAGCAGGCGTACCACCTGCCGGTGCGCGACCCCCACCCCCTTGGGCCGGCCGGTGGAGCCGGAGGTGTAGATGACGTAGGCGAGGTGGTCGGCGCCGGTGACCGACGCCGGGTCCTCGACGGACGCCGCGGCGATCGCCGGGTCGTCCAGGCGCAGCAGCCCGGCCCGGTCCACCGGCACCCGATCGGCGAACTCCGGCGACACCACGGCCAGCCGCACCCCTGCGTCGCCGACGACGTACTCCAGCCGGTCGCGCGGGTGCTCCGGGTCCAGCGGCACGTACGTCCCGCCGGCCTTGAGGATGCCGAGGACGCCGACGGCCAGGTCGAGGTCGCGGCGCACGCAGAGCGCCACCGGCGTCTCCGGCCCGACCCCGGCCGCGCGCAGCCGGTGGGCGAGCTGGTTGGCCCGCGCGTTCAGCGTGCGGTAGTCGACCCGCCGCGTGCCCGCCACGACGGCGACGGCGGTCGGGTCGGCGGCGACGTGCCGGGCGAACCGCTCGTGCAGCAGGTCCGGCGAGTCGTAGCCGCGCGCCGGGACGGCCCAGTCGGCGAGCTGGCGCCGCTCCTGCTCGGGCAGCAGGTCCAGGTCGGCCAGCGGCGTGTCCGGGTGGGCGACGGCCTGCTCCAGCAGCCGCCGGTACTGCGCGGCCCACCGTCGCACCGTCGACGGTCGCCACAGGTCCGACCGGTGGAAGAACGCGGCGGCGAGCCCGTCCGCCCGGCGGGCGGTCTGCAGGATCAGGTCGAACTTGACCGCGTCGAGATCCAGCTCGAACCGCGTGCCGGCCACCGGGCCGAGCCGCACCGGGCGGTCGTCCGGGTCGTCGTCGAGGCTGAACATGACCTGGAACAGCGGGTTGCGGTCCAGCGTACGGTCGGCGCCGACCTGGTCGACCACCCGCTCGAAGGGCGTCTCCTGGTGGTCGTACGCGCCGAGCGCGTCGGCGCGGACCCGGTCGAGCAGGTGGGTGAAGGACGGGTTGCCGGTGAGGTCGGCGCGCAGCACCAGGGTGTTCACGAAGAAGCCGACTACCTGCTCCACCTCGGGCCGGTCGCGGCCGGCGACCGGCGTGCCGACGCCGAAGTCGACCTGGCCGGTGAGCCGGCCCAGCACCGCCTCGAACGCGGCGAGCAGGACCATGTGCAGGGTCGCGCCGCGGTTCCGGGCGAACCGCTCCACCGCGCCGACCAGCTCGGCGGGAAGCGTGAAGTCGCAGCTCGTGCCCGCGGTGGAGCCCCCGGCGGGGCGGGCGCCGTCGGTGGGCAGCTCCAGCGGCGGCAGCCCGGCCAGCCGGTCCCGCCAGTACGTCAGGTCCCGCTCCCGGCCGCGCTCGGCGGCCGGGCCGCGCTGCCAGGCCGCGTAGTCGGCGTAGCGCACCGGCGGCTCGGGCGACGTCGTCCCGGCGTACGACGCCTCCAGGTCGCGCACCAGCACGCCGATCGAAGCGCCGTCGGCGACGATGTGGTGCAGGGCCAGCAGGACCACGTGGTCGGTCGGGGTGAGGCGCCACCCGGTGACCCGGAACAGCGGCCCGGTCTCCAGGTCGAACGGCTCGGCCGCGACCTGCCGGGCCGACTCGGCGACCTCGGTGGCGTCGCCGGCCTCCCGCCAGTCGACGCCCGGCCAGCCGGCCACGATCTCCTGCCGGACCACCCCGTCGACGACGGTGAACCGGGTCCGCAGCGCCTCGTGCCGCTCGACGAGGGCGGCGAACGCGGCGTCGAGCCGGTCCCGATCCAGCGGGCCGGTGAGCCGCCACGCCACCGGGATGGTGTACGCCGCGCCGGCGCCGTCGAGCCGGTCGAGGAAGACGAGCCGTTCCTGGCCGAAGGAGACCGGCAGGTCGCGGGTGCCGCTGCCGCGGGTGATCCCCGCCGGGGCGGCACGCCCGGCGTCTCCGGCGAGCCGCCTGTTAAGCAGCTCCTGCTGGGCGGCGGTGAGGGCGGTCATCGGGTCTCCTCCAGTTTCCGGGCGAGCCGGGCGATGGTGCGGGCCTCGAAGAAGGCGCGCAGGGTGACCGGGGCGTCCAGCCGTTCGCGCAGCCGGGAGATCACCCGCAGCGCGGTCAGCGAGTGGCCGCCGAGGGCGAAGAAGTCGTCCTCGACGCCGATGTCGGGCCGTTGGAGCAGGTCGGCCCAGATCTCGGCGACGACCCGCTCGACGTCGGTGCGTGGGGCCACCCGGTCCGCCGCCGGCAGCTCGGTCCGGATCTCGGGCAGCGCCGCCCGGTCCACCTTGCCGTTGCCCAGCAGCGGCAGGGCGTCGAGGACGAGCAGCTCGGCCGGGATCATCGCGGACGGCAGGCGGGCCTCCAGGTGCCGGCGCAGGTCCGCCTCGTCGAGCCGGCCCTCCGGGGCGCGCTGGGCGTAGCCGGCGAGCCGCCAGCCGTTCGGCCCGTCCGGGCGGGCCACCACGGCCGCGGCGCCGACCTCGGGGTGCTCGGAGAGCGCGGCCTCCACCTCGGCCGGTTCCACCCGGACGCCGCGCACCTTCACCTGCCGGTCCAGCCGGCCCCGGAGCTCCAACGTCCCGTCGGCGAGCAGGCGTGCCGCGTCGCCGGTGCGGTACATCCGCGCGCCGGGTGGCCCGGCCGGGTCCGGCAGGTACACGGCGGCGGTGCGGCCGGGTTGGCCGTGGTAGCCGCGGCTGACCCCGGCACCGCCGATGAACACCTCGCCGAAGACGCCCACCGGCGCCGGCCGCAGTGTCGTGTCGAGCACGTGCACGGTGGTCCCCGGCATCGCGACGCCAATCCCGACCGACTCGTACGGCCGGCTCGGGTCGAGGTCGGCCACGGTGGTGGTGACCGTCGCCTCGGTCGGGCCGTACTGGTTGACGATCCGGCGCGCACCGGGGAGCGCGTCGTGCAGCCGGGCCAGCAACGCCGGGGTGCACGGCTCGCCACTGAGCACGAGCAGCCGCAGCGCGGGCAGGTTGGCGGCAGACACGTCGCCGGCGTCGAGGAGCTGGTGCAGCAGCGACGGCACCATGCTCAGCAGCGCGGTCGGCGCGGGCCGGCCGGTCAGGTCGGCGGCGAGCGTGGACAGGTCGGCGCGTTCGGCCATCAACACGGTCGCGCCGACGGTGAGCGGGCCCACGCAGTCGCGCAGGAACGCGTCGAAGCTGGGCGAGGCGCGTTGCAGCACCACGTCGTCGGCGTCGAGCCGGTAGTGCGCGCCGATGGTGTCGAGGTAGGCGGTGATGCCGCCCTGCTCCACCAGCACCCCCTTCGGCGTCCCGGTGGAGCCGGAGGTGTGGACCAGGTAGGCGAGATGGTCGGGGCGGGTGTCGACGTCCGGCGGGGTGACCGGGTGGGCGGACGACGCCGCCTCGGCGACGCCGTCCGCATCGAGCACGAACCGCACTCCGGCACCGTCGGCCAGCCGCGCCAGGCGCCGCGGCGGCAGCTCCGGGTCGAGCCCGACGAACGCCCCGCCGGCCTTCCAGACGGCGAGCACCGCGACCACGGTGTCGACGCACCGGGGCAGCCGCAGTCCGACCCGGTCCTCCGGGCCGATCCCCCGCGCCCGCAGGTGGTGGGCGAGCCGGTTGGACCGCCGGTCCAGCTCCCCGTAGGTGAGCGGGCCGCCCGGGCCGAGCAGGGCGGTGGCGTCCGGGGTGGCCCGGACGTGGTCGGCGATCCGGTCGGGCAGGGAGCGGAACGGCACTGCCGGTCGGGCCGCCGCCGGGGCCGCCTCGGTCCCGACCAGCGGCAGGTCGGCGATCCGCGCCGCCGGCTCGGCCGCGACCGCGCGCAGCAGGTCGACGTACGCCCCAGCCATCCGCGCGACGGTGGCGGCGTCGAAGATGTCGGTGGTGTAGTCCAGCGAGCCGGCCAGCCCCTCCGGGCCGTGCACCAGCTCCAGGGTCAGGTCCAGCTTGGCCGCGCCCCGGTCCACCGGCTGCGCGACGCCCTCGGCGGACCCCAGCCGCAGCGTGTCGAGGGTCCAGTCGTTGTAGCTGAACAGCGCCTGGAAGAGCGGGGAGCGGCCCAGGTCGCGCTCCGGGCTCAGCTCCTCGACCAGCCGGCCGAACGGCAGCTCCTGGTGCTCGTACGCGGCGAGCGCGTCGTCGCGCACCCGGTCCAGCAGGTCGGTGAAGCGCGGCTCGCCGGACAGGTCGGCACGCAGCACCAGCGTGTTCAGGAAGAAGCCGACCACGTCGCGGACCTCCGGCCGGTCCCGCCCGGCCACCGGCGTGCCGACGGCGAAGTCGGTCTGGCCGCTCCACCGGCCCAGCAGCACCTGGTAGGCGGCGAGCAGCGTCATGAACAGCGTCGCGCCGTGCGCCCGGCCGAGTCGCTCCAGCGCGACGGCCAGCGCCGGTTCGACGGTGAACCCGACGTGCGCCCCGGCGCCGTCGCGCGCCGGCGGCCGGGGCCGGTCGGTGGGCAGCTCCAGGTCGGGCAGGTCGGCCAGCCGTCGGCGCCAGTGGTCCAGGTCGCCGGCCAGCCGGTCGCCGGCCAGCCGGTGCCGCTGCCAGGCGGCGAAGTCGGCGTAGCGCACCGGCGGACGCGGCACGTCCGCCCCGTCGTAGCCGGCCTCCAGCTCGCGGATCAGCACCGCCGCCGACCAGCCGTCGGAGACGGCGTGGTGCATGGCGAGCAGCAGCAGGTGGGCGTCGCCGGCCCGCCAGAGCACGGCCCGGAACAGCGGCCCGGTGGTCAGCTCGAACGGCCGGCGGGCCTCCCGGGCCAGGTCGGCCTCCGCCTCGGCGGCCGAGGTCGCGACGCGCCGGTCCAGGCCCGCCCAGCCGGGCGTGACGTCCTGGCGGACCACGCCGTCGGTCAGGGTGAACCGGGTCCGCAGCGACTCGTGCCGCTCGACCAGCGCGTCCAGCGCCGCGGCGAGCCGGTCGGCCCGCACCGGCCCGGTCAGCCGCCACGCCAGCGGGATGGTGTACGCCGCCCCGGCGCCCTCCAGCCGGTCGAGGAAGACCATCCGTTCCTGGCCGAAGGAGACGGGCAGTCCGGCGGCCCCGGCGCCCCGGGTGATCGGCGCGACCGACGCGTCCGCGCCGGCGAGCAGGCGGGCCAGTCCGGCCACGCTGCGGGCGGTGAACAGGTCCCGGAAGGTGATCTCCCGACCGGTGCGGGCGGCCACCGCGCCGACCACCTTGATGGCCAGCAGCGAGTGCCCGCCGAGGGCGAAGAAGTCGTCGTCCACGCCCGGATCGTCGACGCCGAGCACGTCGCGGAAGATCTCGGCGAGCTGCCGCTCCAGCGCGGTCGTCGGTTCCCGCCGGCCGGCGCCGGTCGCATAGGTCGGCTCGGGCAGGGCAGCCCGGTCGACCTTGCCGTTCCCGGTCAGCGGCAGCTCGTCGAGCACCACCACGGCGGCCGGCACCAGGTAGGCCGGCAGCTCCCGGCCGAGGTACGCCCGCAGGTCACCCAGCTCGGCCCGATCGCCCGCCACGTACGCCACGAGGTTGAGCACGCCGGTGCGGTCGGGCCGGGCGAGCACCACCGCGTCCCGGACCGCCGGGTGTCGGCGTACCGCCGTCTCGATCTCGCCCGGCTCGACCCGGAACCCCCGGATCTTCACCTGGCCGTCGGCGCGGCCGACGAACTCCAGCACGCCGTCGCCGGTCCACCGGACCAGGTCGCCGGTGCGGTAGACCCGGCCGCCGGGCGCGCCGAACGGGTCGGGCAGGAACCGCTCGGCGGTCAGCGCGGGCGCCCCGACGTATCCCCGGGCCACACCGGCGCCGCCGAGCAGCAGCTCGCCGACCACCCCGACCGGTACCGGCCGCAGCCGCCGGTCCACCACGTAGGTGGTGGTGTGGTGCGTGGGCCGGCCGATCGGGACGCGGCCGGTGTCGCCGGTCGGCGCGGTGACCGGGTGCCAGGTGCTGAACGTGGTCGACTCGGACGGGCCGTACATGTGCAGCAGCCGGTCCGGGCCGCCGTGCGCGAGCAGCCCGTCCACCGTGGCCGGGTCGGACGTCTCCCCGCCGAAGAGCACGTGCCGCAGCCCGCGCAGCGCGTCCGGGCGTTCCCGGGCGACCTGGTGGAACAGGGCGGTGGTGAGGAACAGCGTGGTGACCCGGTGCCGCGCCAGGTGGTCGGCCAGGGCGGCGGTGGAGAGCGCCACGTCGGGCGGGGTGACCACCACGGTGGCCCCGGCGACCAGGGTGGCCCACACCTCGAAGGCGGCGGCGTCGAAGAGCGGGCTGGCCGCGAACGCCACCCGGTCGTCCGGCGCCGGGTCCAGGTAGCCGCCGTCGTGGACGGTGCGGACCAGGTTCCGGTGAGTGATCCCGATGCCCTTGGGACGGCCGGTCGAACCGGAGGTGTGCACCACGTAGGCGAGCTGCTCCGGGTCGACCGCTACCGCCGGGTCGGTCGCCGGCCGCCGGTCCAGCTCGGCGGCGTCCCGGACCAGGTCGACGACGGGACAGCCCAGGCCGGCGCCGTCATGGTGCCCGGCGGCGGTGAGCAGCAGCGTGGCGCCGGCGGTGGTGACCATGTGCCGGCTGCGATCGGTCGGCTGGTCGGCGTCGAGCGGAAGGTAGGCGCCGCCGGACCGGAGCACGGCGAGCTGCGCGCGGACCAGGTCGACGCCGCGTGGCAGGCTGACCGCCACCACGGTCTCTGGGCCCACCCCGAGGTCGATCAGGTGGTGCGCCAACCGGTTGGCCCGCCGGTCCAGCTCGGCGTACGTCCAGACGGTCGCGCCGTCGACCACGGCGGGCCGGTCGGGCCCGGCGGTGACCCGGTCGGCGACGAGGTGGTGCAGCGCCCGGGCGGGCAGGTCCGGGGTGGCCGCGGTGCCCGCCGCCAGCAGGGCGTCCCGCCGCGCCGGGTCGAGCACCGGCCAGTCGCCGAACCGGGCGCCGGGGTCGGCGGCCAGGGCGTCGAGCAGCCGGGCGTACGCGTCGGCGAGGCGACCGACGGTGGCCGCGTCGAACAGGTCGGTGGCGTACTCGAACAGGCCGGTGCGGGTCCCGTCGGACGCCTCGTCGACGAACAGGGTGAGGTCGAACTTGGCGGTCCGCCAGCCCAACGGGAGTTCGGTGACGGCGCGGCCGGGCAGCCGCAGCGCGGTGACCGCGGTGTCCCGCAGGGCGAACATGGTCTGGTAGATCGGGGTGCGGCTGAGGTCCCGCTCCGGGCGCAGCTCCGCGACGACCTGTTCGAACGGCACGTCCTGGTGCTCGTAGGCGCGCAGGGTGGCCTCGCGGACCCGCCGGAGAAGTTCGGTGACCGTCGGGTCGCCGCTCAGGTCGGCGCGGACGGCGACGGTGTTGACGAAGAAGCCGACGACGTTCTCCACCTCGGCGCGGGACCGGCCGGCCACCGGCGTGCCGACGGCGAAGTCGCGCTGCCCGCTCCACCGGCCGAGCAGCGCCTGGAACGCCGCCAGCAGCACCGTGTGCAGGGTGGTGTGCTGGTCCTGGGCGAGCGCGGCGAGCCGGCGCAGGGCGTCGGCGGGCAACGCGAAGCGGTGGGTGGCGCCGGCCGCGCCGAGCACCGCCGGCCGGGGCCGGTCCGTGGGCAGCTCCAACGCGGGCACGCCGGTGAGCACGTCGCGCCACCCGTCGAGTTCCGCGGCGAGCCGGGCCGGACCGAGCTCGGCCCGCTGCCAGCGGGCGAAGTCGACGTAGCGCACCGGCGGCGCGGGCGGGTTCAGACCGGCGTACAGCTCGCCGAGCTCGCGGGCGATCACGCCGAGCGACCACCCGTCGGCGACCACGTGGTGCAGCACCAGCAGCAGCACGTCGTGCTCGGGCAGGCGCACCAGCGTGGCGCGCCACAGCGGTCCGGCCGCCAGGTCGAACGGCTCCCGGATCCGCCCGGCCGCCAGCTCGTCGTGCCACGCGTCGGCGTCGACCACGTCCAGGGTCACCGCCGGCTCCGGCTCGACCACCGGCGTGTCGCCGGCGAACCGGGTCCGCAGCGCGTCGTGCCGGGCGGCGAGCCGGCGCAGCGCCCGGCGCAGCGTCTCCTCGTCCAGATGCCCGTCGATCCGCCAGGCGACCGGGATGACGTAGCTGGGACTGTCCGGGTGGATCCGCTGGAGGAACAGCAGTCGCTCCTGGCCGAACGAGGCGACCGCCGACGCGTCGTCGCCGCCGGCGACCAGCGCCGGCGGGGCGTCCCCGGCGGGCGTCGCGGTGACCGCCTCGGCCAGGCCGGCGACGGTCATCCCCTCGAACAGGTCCCGGATGGAGACCTCCACGCCGAACTCCTCGCGCATCCGGGCGATCAGCCGCACGGCCAGCAGCGAGTGCCCGCCGAGGGCGAAGAAGGTGTCGTCGACGCCGACCCGGGCCACCCCGAAGACGTCGGTCCAGACCTTCGCGACGCGCTCCTGCACCGGGTTCTCCGGGGCCCGGTACGCGACGGCCAGCTCGGGGCGGTCCGGGGCGGGCAGCGCCTTGCGGTCCAGCTTCCCGCTCGGGGTCAGCGGCAGCTCGGTCAGCGGCACGAACGTCGACGGCACCATGTAGCCGGGCAGCCGCTCGGCGAGGCGGTCCCGCAGCTCGCCGACGTCGGGGCGGTCCCCGACGACGTACGCGACGAGTCGCTTCTCGGCGGCGTCGCCGGTGGCCACCACCACCGAGGCGCGCACCCCCGGCTGGTCGTCGAGCACGGCCTGGATCTCGCCCAGCTCCACCCGGTTGCCGGCGAGCTTGACCTGCTCGTCGACCCGGCCCAGGTACTCGACCACGCCGGGGCGGTGCCAGCCGGCCAGGTCGCCGCTGCGGTACATCCGGCCACCCGGCTCGCCGTACGGGTCGGGCAGGAAACGCTCGGCGGTCAGGCCCGGCTGGCCGAGGTAGCCGCGCGCGAGTTGCACCCCGGCCAGGTACAGCTCACCCGGGCCGGCGTCGTCCGCCGGCCGCAGCTCGGCGTCGAGGATGTGCAGCTGGGTGTTGTCGACCGCCGCGCCGATCGGCACGCTCGCGCCGGACCACTCGGGCCGGCAGGCCCACGCGCTCACCTCGATGGACGCCTCGGTCGGACCGTAGAGGTTGTGCAGCTCGACGTCGGGCAGGGCGCGCAGCACCCGGTTCTGCAGGTCGGTGGGGAGCGCCTCGCCGCTGGCCAGGATCCGGCGCAGGCTGTGGCAGTCGGCGACACCCGGTTCGCCGACGAACAGGGCCAACATGGTCGGGATGAAGTGCGCGCTGGTGATCTGCCGGCGCTGGATGATCTCCACCAGGTAGCGGGTGTCCCGGTGCCCGCCCGGCCGGGCGACGACCAGGCGGGCGCCCACCATGAGCGGCCAGAAGAGTTCGTGCACCGACACGTCGAAGGCGTACGGCGTCTTCTGCAGCACCCGCTCGTCGGAGGTCATGCCGTACTCGTGCTGGCCCCAGCGCAGCCGGTTGACCACGCCCCGGTGCTCGACCACCACGCCCTTCGGCCGGCCGGTCGAACCGGAGGTGTACATGACGTAGCAGGCGTTGCGCCCGTCCACCGCGACGTCGACCGGCTCGTCGGGTTCGCCGTCGGTGTCGGCCAGGGTCAGCTCGGTCAGGCCGGGCAGGCCCAGGTCGACGTGCATGCCGGGGCCGCGGACCACTGCCACCGCGCCGCCCCGGCCGGCCATGTAGGTCAGTCGTTCGGTCGGCAGCTCCAGGTCCAGCGGCAGGTAGGCCGCGCCGCTCTTCAGCACGCCCAGCAGCGTGACCAGCAGGTCCAGCGACCGCTGGGCGCCGACGGCGACCACCGTCTCCGGCCCGGCGCCGGCGCGGCGCAGGGTATGGGCGAGCCGGTTCGCCCGCCGGTCCAGCTCCCGGTAGGTCAGCTCCGCGCCCTCGAACTCCAGCGCGACGACGTCCGGGGTACGCCGGACCTGTGCCTCGATCAGGCCGTGGATGGTGCTCATTGGTTCTGCTCCTTCAGTGCCTGCTCGACGTCCTCGCTGCTCATCGCGGCGATCTCGGCCATCAGCCGCTCCTCAACGGCGGCGGCGAGCCGGGCCACGGTGGGCTGTTCGAAGAGGGTGCGCACGGCCACCTCGCAGCCGAAGGCGGCGCGCAGCCGGATGGCGACCCGGGTGGCGAGCAGGGAGTGGCCGCCCAGGTGGAAGAAGTTGTCGTGGACTCCGATCCGGTCGACCTGGAGCACCTGCCGCCAGACGTCGGCGACCGCCTCCTCGGTCGGGGTGCGCGGCGCTTCGGTGTCCGCGCCGGGCGCCGGGCGGTGCCCGGCGGGGTCGGGCAGCCGGTCCCGGTCGACCTTGCCGCCGACGGTGCGCGGCAGCTCGTCCAGCACGATCAGCACCGCCGGCACCATGAATCCGGGCAGCCGCTCGGCCAGCCGGTCCCGCAGCGCGTCGACGGCCACTCCGTCGCCGGCCAGGTACGCCACCAACCGGTCCCGCCAGGCGAGCACCACCGCGTCGCGGACGCCCGGGTGCTCCCGCAGCCGGGCCTCGACCTCGCCCACCTCGATGCGGAAACCGCGCACCTTCACCTGGCCGTCGGCCCGGCCGTGGAACTCCAACTGCCCGTCGGAGCGCCAGCGCACCAGGTCCCCGGTGCGGTACAGCCGACCGCCGGGTTCCCGCCCGTACGGGTCCGGCACGAACCGCCCGGCGGTCAGGCCCGGCCGACCCAGATAGCCCCGGGCCAGTTGCGAGCCACCGACGAACAGCTCGCCGACCGCGCCCGCCGGGGCCTCGGCGAGCTGGCCGTCGAGCACGTACAGCGGGCGGTCCCCCACCGCGCGGCCGATCGGCACGAGCCCGTCCACCTCGGACGGCACGTCGTAGACGGTGGCGCTGATCGTGGTCTCGGTGGGGCCGTAGGTGTTCACCACCGCGACGTCGGGGAGGTACCGGCGCCACCACGCCAGATCGGTGGGGCGGACCGCGTCGCCGCCGAGCACCAGCAGCCGCAGCCCGGCCGGGCTCCAGGTGGGCGCGGTGGTGCCGTCGGCGGTGACCTCGGCGATCAGCTCCGTGAGGTAGCCGGGGACCACCTCCATCACGGTCACCCGGTGACGTTCCACGTCGGCGACCAGTTGGGCCGGCGCGACCAGGCCGTGCTCCGGCAGCACCAGCGCCGCGCCGCAGGACAACGCCGGGAAGATCTGTTCGATCGAGGCGTCGAAGGCCAACGCGGCGAACTGGAGCACCCGGTCGTCCGGGCCGAGCCCGAAACGCCGCCGCATCCGCGACACGTGCCCCGCCATCGCCGCCCGCGACACCCCGACCCCCTTCGGCCGGCCGGTCGAACCCGACGTGTAGATCACGTACGCCACCTGCGCCGGATCCACCGCCACACCCGGATCGTCGGCCCGCCCACCGTCGGGCAGCGGCCCGTCCAGCGTCACGGACGCACCCAGGTCGGCGACGACGAGGTCGACCCGCTCGGTCGGCCACGCCGGGTCGACTGGCACGTACGCACCGCCCGCCTTGAGCACGCCGAGCACCGCGGCGAGCATGTCCACACCGCGGGGCAGCCGCACCACCACCGGCGTCTCCGGGCCCACGCCCCGCTCGCGCAACCACCAGGCCACCCGGTTGGCGCGCGCGTTCAGCTCCGCGTACGACAGGACGCCGTCGGCGCCGACGGCGGCGAGCGCGCCCGGGTCGCGGCGGACCCGCGTCTCGAACGCGGTGACCGGATCGGTCGCCCGGCCCGGCTGCTCGGCGGCCCCGAACCGGCGCAGCAGGGCCGTCTCGGGGTCCGGCAGCGCGAGGGCGCCGAGCCGGGCGTCCGGCGCGGCGACCACCGCGACGAGCAGGTCCTGGCACCGCCGCACCAGTCGGTCGACGGTGGCCGCGTCGAACAGGTCCGTGCGGTACTGCACGAAACCGCCGGCCGAGCCGGGGTCGGTGGTGAAGGTGACCATCAGGTCGAACTTGGCGACGTCGAACGGGATCTCGGCGGGACGCAGCCGCGCGGTGCCGAGCCGGGGCGCGGCGATCGAGCGGACCTCCAGGTCGAACATGGCCTGGAACAGCGGGGACCGGCCCGGGTCCCGGTCGGGGCGCAGCTCCTCCACCACCCGCTCGAACGGCAGTTCCTGGTACTGGTAGGCGTCCAGGGCCCGGTCGCGCACCCGGCCGAGCAGTTCGGTGAAGGTCGGGTCGCCGCTGGTGTCGGCGCGCATGACCAGGGTGTTCACGAAGAAGCCGAGGACGTTCTCCACCTCGGCGCGGGTCCGCCCGGCCACCGGCACCCCGACACCGAAGTCGTGCTGCCCGCTCCAGCGCGACAGCACCGCCTGGAACGCGGCCAGCAGCGTCATGTAGAGGGTGGCGCCGTGCCGGCGACCGAACCGCTCCAACCCGGCCACCAGCTCGGGGTCCAGGCTGAACTCGCGGGTCGCGCCGGCCCAGGAGGAGCGGGGCGGCCGGGGCCGGTCGGTGGGCAGTTCCAGTGCGGGCAGGTCGGCCAGCCGCTCGCGCCAGTGCGCCAGTTCGGCGTCGAGGCGGTCGCCGGTGAGTTCCCGGCGCTGCCAGCCGGCGTAGTCGGCGTACTGCACCGGCAGCTCCGGCAGCGGTTCCCCGGCGTAAGCGGCGCCCAGGTCGCGCACCAGCACGCCCATCGACCAGCCGTCGGAGACGATGTGGTGCATGGCCAGCACGAGCAGGTGGTCCGCCGGGCCGAGCTGCCAGACCAGGGCCCGGAACAGCGGGCCGGCGGCGAGGTCGAAGGGGCGATGCAGCTCCGCGCCGGCCCGCTCCACCGCGCGGGCGTACGGGTCGTCGGCCGAGCGCACGTCGTGCCAGTCGGCGGTCACCTCGCCGGCTGCGGTGACCCGCTGCACCGGTTCCGTGCCGACCACCGGGAACGTGGTGCGCAGCGCCTCGTGCCGGTCGACGAGCTGCCGCAGCGCCCGGTCGAGCCGGCCCCGGTCGAGCGGCCCGTCCACCCGCCAGGCCAGCGCGGCCATGTAGTCGGGCGCGTCGGGCTCCAGCCGGTTGAGGAACCACATCCGTTCCTGGGCGAAGGAGAGCGGGAAGTCGCCGCTGCGGCGCAGTCGGGTGATGGCGGGCGCGGGTTCGGCGGCCGCCGCCGGCAGGGCGGCGGCGAACTCGGCGATGGTCGGGTGGGCGAAGAAGGTCCGCACGTCGACCGGCCGGTCCAGGGTCTTCACCAGCCGGGCCACCGCGAGCGTGGCCAGCAGCGAGTGGCCGCCCAGGTCGAAGAAGTTGTCGTGGACACCGATCCGGTCGACCCGCAGGACCTGCCGCCACACCTCGGCGACCGCCTCCTCGGTCGGGGTGCGGGGCTCCTCGAAACCGTCCGTCACCGCGGGGCGGTGTCCGTCCGGGTCGGGCAGCCGGTCCCGGTCGACCTTGCCGCCGGCGGTGCGCGGCAGCTCGTCCAGCACGACCACCACGGCGGGCACCAGGTACTCCGGCAGCCGTTCGGTCAGCCGGTCCCGTACCGCCTGGCCGGTGACCCCGTCGCCGGCCAGGTACGCCACCAACCGGTCCCGCCAGGCGAGCACCACCGCGTCGCGGACGCCCGGGTGCTCCCGCAGCCGGGCCTCGACCTCGCCCACCTCGATGCGGAAACCGCGCACCTTCACCTGGCCGTCGGCCCGGCCGTGGAACTCCAACTGCCCGTCGGAGCGCCAGCGCACCAGGTCCCCGGTGCGGTACAGCCGACCGCCGGGTTCCCGCCCGTACGGGTCCGGCACGAACCGCCCGGCGGTCAGGCCCGGCCGACCCAGATAGCCCCGGGCCAGTTGCGAGCCACCAACGTACAGGTCGCCCACCGCGCCCACCGGCACGTCCCGCAGCCGGTCGTCGAGCACGTACAGGTCACGGTCGGCGAGGGACCGGCCGATCGGCGCGACGCCGGTGAGCCCGCTCGACACCTCGGCGATCGTCGCGGTGACGGTGGTCTCGGTCGGTCCGTAGGCGTTGAGCACCGTCACGTCGGGGCAGCACGCGGCGAAGCGGTCGACAGCGGCGGGCCGCACCGCGTCGCCGCCGAGCACCATGGTCCGCAGGGCCCGCGGCACGGTCCCGTTCCGTTCGGTCAGCTCGGCGACGAGCGCGCCGAAGTACGCCGGCGGCAGGTTGGCGAGCGTGACACCGTGCCGCTCCAGCAGCGGCAGCAGCGTGGCGGGGGTGACGAGGCCGTGCTCCGGCAGCACCAGCGCCGCGCCGCAGGACAACGCCGGGAAGATCTGGTCGATCGAGGCGTCGAAGGCCAACGCGGCGAACTGGAGCACCCGGTCGTCCGGGCCGAGCCCGAAACGCCGCCGCATCCGCGACACGTGCCCCGCCATCGCCGCCCGCGACACCCCGACCCCCTTCGGCCGGCCGGTCGAACCCGACGTGTAGATCACGTACGCCACCTGCGCCGGATCCACCGCCACACCCGGATCGTCGGCCCGCCCACCGTCGGGCAGCGGCCCGTCCAGCAGGATGTCGAGGCCGGCGTCCGCGCGGACGAAGTCGACGCGTTCGGCCGGCCACGCCGGGTCCAGCGGCAGGTAGGCCCCGCCGGCCTTGAGCACGCCCAGGACGGCGGCGAGCATGTCGACACCGCGGGGCAGCCGGATCCCGACCAGGCTCTCCGCGCGCACGCCCCGCTCCCGCAACCACCACGCCACCCGGTTGGCCCGCGCGTCCAGCTCCGCGTAACTGACCGTCCGGTCCCCGGCCAGGACCGCGGTGGCGGCGCCGGCACGGCGTACGCGGTCGGTGAAGGCGGCGATCGGGTCCACCGTCCGGCCGGTCGCCTCGGCCGCGCCGAGGCGGCGCAGCAGCGCCGTCTCCGCGCCGGGCAGCCCCAGTTCGCGGACCCGTACGCCCGGGTCCGCGACCACGGCCGCCAGCAGCTCGCGCCACCGCCGCAGCAGCCGGTCGATGGTGGCCGCGTCGAACAGGTCCGCGCGGTAGACCACGGTCACCGCCAGCTCGTCGCCGTGCGGCTGGGCGAACAGCGACACCGCGAACAGCGCCTTGGGCCGGTCGGTCTCGAAGTCGGTGAAGCGCAGCGGGCCGGCGGACGGGCCCTCGTCGGGCACGTTCTGCATGGCGAACCAGGCGTCGATCAGCGAGTCGGTGTCCGGCCGCTCGGGCCGCAACTCGCGGACCACCCGCTCGTACGGCACCTCCTGGTGGTCGAGGGCGTCGAGCGCGTCGTCGCGGACCCGGCCGAGCAGCTCGGTGAAGGTCGGGTCGCCGGCCAGCCGGGCGCGCACGACCACGGTGTTGACGAACAGCCCGATGAGGTTCTCCACCTCCGGCCGGCTGCGGCCGGCGACCGGGGAGCCGATGCCGAAGTCGTGCTGCCCGCTCCACCGCCCCAGCAGGACCTGGAAGGCGGCCAGCAGCGTCATGTAGAGGGTGGCGCCGTTCTCGCGACCGAGCCGGTGCAGCCCGGCCACCAGCTCCGGGCCGACGACGAACTCGGTGGTGGCCGCCGCGTGGCCGGGCTGCTCCGGACGCGGCCGGTCGGTGGGCAGGGTCAGCGCGGGTAGGCCGGCGAGCTGCTCACGCCAGTACGCCAGGTCGTCGCCGAGCCGGTCGCCGTCGAGTTCCCGGCGCTGCCGCTCGGCGAAGTCGACATAGCGGACGGGCAGGTCGGGCAGCGGCCCACCGGCGTAGGCGGTGGCCAGCTCGCGGGCGAGCAGGCCGACCGACCAGCCGTCGGAGACGATGTGGTGCACGGCGGCCAGCACCACGTGCTCGGTGTCGGTGAGCCGCCAGACGACCACCCGCAGCGGGGGTCCGACGGTCAGGTCGAACGGCCGCTCCGCCTCGGCGGCGGCCTGTCCGACGATCTCCTCGGTCGTGGTGGCGGCGCGCCAGTCGACGGTAACGTCGGCCGACGGGTCGAGGACGACCCGGGGCGTGCCGTCGCGTTCGCCGAAGACGGCGCGCAGCGCGTCGTGCCGGGTGACCACCGTGTCGAGCGCCGCCTGGAGTCGGGCGCGGTCGAGCGGGCCGTGGACCCGCCACATCGGTGTGGTGACGTACGCGGTGCCACGGCCCCCGTCCAGTCGGTCCAGGAACCACATGCGGTGCTGGGAGAATGACAGCGCGTAATCATCCTGCGCGCTATTCACTGGCTGACGCAATTCGAATTCCCCTCGACTGAAAACGGGCAGGCGACAGGCGCTTTGGACGCGCGGAGAGGCGCACTGCCCCCATTCAGGCGAGCAGCACAAATGCCTACAACGTCCGTTTTGTTTCGGGCGGAGCGCATGGCGGGCGGAAATGGCCACACGGACGACTCGTTCACTCAACCAAGTCAGCCAAGAAGGGCCTGGCCAGGCACCATACCGCGTTCCACTGTGTCGGGTTCTATCCCGTTACGGCCACAACCCAGAGATCATCGCGCACTCCCCCAAGACCTTCACGATCATTAAGTTCGTCGGCCGCAGTGGATCCCCCGACATCTGCGGACCGACTCATTCTGCAACGGTCGACAGCCGGTTCGCAAACGCTCCGACGCGAAAGTTCCGATGATCAAGGGAGCATTCGGAGTGACGCACCGTCAATGACACACGCCTATCCGGAGCCAACCCTCCAACGTTGGAGCAGTTGAGCGGCGTGGTTCGGGACGAGGTTCGGCGCACCCGCGGCGGGGACGCTCGGGGGGGCCGCCGGCGCCGGAAAATTTCTTCGCGTTCGGCGTGTCGGGCACCGTCCACGGCATGGTGGACAGTGTCTACGGGCGGATGGTAGACACTGTCTATGCCGCAGCCGGACACCAGCCTCCGCGCCCGCCTGGTACGCGCCGGCGTCGATCTGCTCGAACGCGAGGGCCCCGAAGCCCTGACCCTGCGCGAGATCGCCCGTCGGGCCGGCGTCTCCCACGGCGCGCCTCGTCGCCACTTCCCGACCCATCTCGCCCTGCTGGCCGCCATCGCGCGCGAGGGCTACCAGCAGCTCGGGCGGGAGGTCGCCGAGACGATCGGCCACACCGACCCGGACCCGCACCACCAACTGCTCGCCCTGGGCCGGCTCTACCTGCGCTTCGCACGCCGCAACCAGGGCATGTTCGCGCTGATGTTCCGGCACGACCTGCTGCGGGGCAACGGCATCGGGCTGCGCGACGCCAGCGACCAACTCTTCGGCGTCCTCGTCGACCTGGTCGCCCGGGCCCGACCCGACCTGGCCGGCACGTCCGGCGCCCCGGTCGTCGCCGGCGCGCTCTGGGCCAACCTGCACGGCATCGCCGCGCTCTGGCAGTGGGGCAGCCTCCAGACCATGGTGCGCCAGGACGACGTGGAACCGTTGCTGCGCGCCGCACTGGACGCCCACCTCGATCGGAGGACCACGTGCTGATGTCGACGGGCGCCCGACTGGTGCTGGCGCCGTTGAGCCGGCTCGCCCTCCGGCCGGTGGTCGAGGGTCGGGAGAACGTCCCCCGGCACGGTCCGGTGATCCTGGCCGCCAACCACCTCTCGTTCCTCGACAGCGTGGTGATCCCGCTGGTGGCGCCCCGCCCGGTCGCCTTCCTGGCCAAGGACGACTACTTCCGGCAACCGGGGGTCAAGGGCTGGCTGACCCGCACCTGCCTGACCGGCGTCGACGCCATCCCCGTGGCGCGCGGCGGGCACCGGTCGGCCCAGGCGTCGTTGCGGGTGGCGCTCGACGTCCTCGCCGCCGGGCGCGCGTTCGGCATCCACCCGGAGGGCAGCCGATCCCGCGACGGGCGGCTCTACCGCGGGCGCACCGGAGTCGCCTGGCTCGCCCTTGCCTCCGGCGCCCCGGTCGTCCCGGTCGCCCTGCTCGGCACCGACCGGATCCAACCCGTCGGCGCCCGGCTGCCCCGGCCCGGGCGGATCACCGTGCGGTTCGGCGCGCCGCTGCGCTCCACCCGGCCGGCCGCCGGCAGCGGCGGGCAGGCCCGCCGAGCGGTCACCGACGAGATCATGACCGCCATCCAGAAGCTGTCCGGCCAGGAGGTCGCCGACCGGTACAACGACCCGCCGGCCGCCGGAGGACGCCGGGACGGCCACCCGCCACCGGACCGGGCCGCGATCGGCAGCGGGCGACGACGCGAGTCCCGCCGAGGAGACCGGGCGGAACCCTAGCTCGGTCCCGGCCGCTCCCCTACCCCGCCCGTGAGCGTGGACGACACGACGTCCACGACGTCGGCGATCCGGTCGACGAGATAGAAGTGCCCACCGGGCAGGACCTCCAGCGTGAACGGCCCGTCGGTGTGCCGCGCCCAGTCCGCCGCCTCGTCCCGCGAGGTCCTCGGATCGTCGTCGCCCACCAGGGCGGTGACGGGACACCGCAGGCGCCGACCCGGATCGTGCCGGTACGTCTCGATCGCCCGGTAGTCCGCCCGCAGGGCCGGCATGATCATGGCGATGACGTCGGGGTCGTCCATGATCGAGAAGTCGGTGCCGTTGAGCACCGCGAGTTCGGCCAGCACGCCCGCATCGTCGCGCCGGTGCACCTGCTCGTCGCGGTAGCGGGACGGTGCGCGGCGGCCGGAGGCGAACAGGTGCGCCGGTCCCGACCCGGTGGCCTCGAGCCGCAACGCCACCTCGTACGCGACGACCGCGCCCAGGCTGTGCCCGAACAGCGCCAGCGGTGGCCCCGGACGCCCCGCCAGCACGGCGACGATCCGGTCGGCGAGCGTCGTCAACCGGTCCTCGCTCGGCTCCGCACGCCGATCCTGCCGGCCCGGATATTGCACGGCCACCACGTCGATGGTCGCCGGAAGCGCGCGGGCGAGCGACAGAAAAGAGGTTGCGGACCCGCCGGCGTGCGGCAGGCACAGCAACCGGACCGCCGGCCGCTCACTCGGACGATATCTGCGCAACCAATTGTCGTTCTCCCGTTGCCGCCACTGCCGGCCACGGTCCGCCGAAACTGCCCGCATCACGCCCCCATCGCTCGGCCGGCCAACGCACGGCTCTCTCGCGAAACGCTGGCAGCGCCGGCCCGCACCGTCAACCCGTAACAACCCCCGGCGTTCAGTACGCAGACTATTCACAGCGGCCACGCAATTACCGTCGAACAGGTGCCCGCACGGAATGGTCTTCTACCGTGTACGGCATGGAGACGAAAATCCGTGACAAAGATTCCGACACTTTCGAAAATGCGTCGCTGTGGCCGGACGAGGTGGCGGACCTGCCCACCTCGACGCGGGAACGGATCACCGCGGCGGTGGCGCTGCCGGCGGCGCAGCAGCCACCGTGGCCCGACGAGGGCCGGCTGCGAAGCGCACGGCAGGTGCTGGCGCGCATGCCGGCCCTGGTGACCCCGGCCGAGGTCCGTCGGCTGCGCCACCGCCTCGCCGACGTGGCGAACGGCGAGGCGTTCCTGCTCCAGGGCGGCGACTGCGCGGAGACCTTCGCCGGCAACACCCCGGCCCACGTGGCGGGCAACCTGCAGACGCTGCTGCAGATGGCCGTGGTGCTGACCTACGCGGCGGACCTGCCGGTGGTCAGCGTCGGCCGGATCGCCGGCCAGTACGCCAAGCCGCGGTCCAGCCCGGTCGACACGCTGGGCCTGCCGGCGTACCGGGGCGACATCGTGAACTCCCCCGACCTCACGCCCTCGGCGCGCACCCCCGACCCCCACCGCATGCTGCACGCCTACGCCAACGCCAGCCGGGCGATGGAGATGGTCCGCCGCACCGGCGTGACCGGGCTGGCCGATCTGAGCCGCATCCACGACCTCAACCACACCTTCGTGCACTCCGCGCCGACCGGCCGGCGGTACCGCGCTCTCGCCACGGACATCGACCGGGCCCTGCGGTTCATGACGGCGTGGGGAATGGACCACCGAGCGCCGGATCGCACCGAGATCTTCACCAGCCACGAGGCGCTGCTGCTCGACTTCGAGACCTCGCTGCTGCGGCCCGGCGTCAGCGGCGGCGACTCGGTCTACGCCGGTTCCGGGCACCTGGTCTGGATCGGCGAGCGCACCCGCGACCTCGCCGGCGCCCACATCGCCCTGGCGTCGCTGATCTCCAACCCTGTCGGGGTGAAGCTCGGTCCGCGGACCACCCCCGAGGAGGCGGTCCGCTACGTCGAACTGCTCGACCCCGACAACGAGCCCGGACGCCTCACGTTCATCACCCGCATGGGGCATGACCGCATCCGCGCCGCGCTGCCACCGATCGTCGAGGCGGTGACCGCCACCGGCCACCGGGTGGTCTGGCAGTGCGACCCGATGCACGGCAACACCCACGAGTCACCCACGGGCTACAAGACCCGCCGCTTCGACGAGATCCTGACCGAGGCGCAGGGGTTCTTCGAGGTGCACCGGGCGCTGGGCACCCATCCCGGGGGCATCCACCTCGAACTCACCGGCGACGCGGTCACCGAGTGCCTCGGCGGTCCGCACGACATCACGGACGCCGACCTCGCCGGCTACTACGAGACGGCGTGCGACCCGCGCCTCAACACCCAGCAGTCGGTCGAGCTGGCGTTCCGGCTCGCGGAGATCATGCGACCGTGACCGACCCGGACACGCGACGACGTCCATCCGCGGGCGGATGGACGTCGTCGACGGCGGACGGCAGGTCCGCGGTCATCGCACCGCCGACGCCGGCACCAACGACAGCACCTCGGCGGGCCGGTGCAGGACCATGTCGGGCCCGGCGGCGATCAGACGCTCGGTGTCGGGCTCGCCCCAGAGCGCCGCGATCGCGCCGACGCCGGCGGCCCGGGCGCTGGTCAGGTCGGTCACCGCGTCGCCGATCATCACCGCGTCGCCCGGCGGGGCGTCCCACAGCTGCAACGCCCGCAGGATGATGTCCGGCGCCGGCTTCGCACGGGCGACCTCGTCCGAGCCGAGCACATGGTCGAAGACGTCGAGCAGGTTCAGGTTGCCCAGCAACGAGCGCGCCCGGGGGCCGCTCTTGCCGGTCGCGACCGCCGTGCGGATCCCCCGGGCACGCAGCTCGTGCAACATCTCGACCACACCGTCGTACGGGCGGATGTGATGAGCCAGTCGATAGCTCTCGCGGACGAACGGCTCCTCCATCGCCAGCGGCAGGCCCATGATCCGCATGATGTCCGGGAAGTAGCGGCCCAGGTGCCGGTTGTACTCCTCGAACGGCGCCTCGCCGCCACCCACCACCTCGGCGTACGCGGTGTGAAACGCCTGCCGCATGACCTGCATGCTGTCGACCAGCACACCATCGAGATCGAAGACGATGTACTCGGCTGTCGGATTCTGTCCACCCATGGCCACCTCTACCTCCTTACGACGGGTCGCGCGCCGGGGAGCCGGTCCGGCGTTCCCGGGGTTCCCGGAGCCGAGCTCGGTTCGAGCCCGGGCACCGAGGCATAGAGCCGTTCGATCACGTCCACGCTGCGGTGCGCCTCGCTGATCGCCCGCCCCCGGTTCGCCGGGTCGGCGAGCAGTTCGGGCAGGCGGGCAAGTTGGTGTTCGTACTCGGCGCCGACCGGTTCCGGTTCGACGGCGACGGTCTCGGTCACGCCGTGCCGGCGCACCGTCAGCACCGGCGCGGGCAGCCGGTTCGGGCTGAAGCCGAAGGTGCACCGCAGGACCGCGTTGCCGGCGCTGCCATGGACGCGGATCTCGGTCACGTCCCGGGGCTCGTGCGACGCCCATGCCGCGCGGAGCCCGACCGACACCCCGGTGTCGGTGACGAGCAGCGCCCGAACGGTGTCCTCGACGTCGCCGGTGGTGCCGGACGCGGCGTCCCGGCGCCATCCGGCGCGGCTGGCGTCGTCGTTGACGAAGTCGCGGGACACCGCGCCGGCGACCTGGACGATCCCGACCGGCCCCAGCAGCGGTTCGATCATGTCCAGCAGGTGCCAGCCCAGGTCGACCGAGGCGCCACCGCCGGACAGCGCGCGCCGGGTGAACCAGCCGACCCCGTCGGGCACGCCCCGGGCGCGGATCCAGGACAGGTCGACGTGGCGGATCGCTCCCAGCGACCCCGACGTGGCGCAGAGGGCGACGACGTCCCGGCGGTATCGCGCGGCGCTGCCGGCCAGCAGCATCGCCCCGCCGGCCCGCTCCGCCTCCGCCAGCTCGCCGGCCTCCCGGGTGCTGAGGCACACCGGCTTCTCCAGGAAGACGGAGAACCCCCGGCGCAGCAGGCGCGTGGCGACCGAGGTGTGCAGGTGGTTGGGCACGGCGACCACCGCCAGGTCGGCCGCGGCGTCCGCGAGGTCGTCGACCTCACACAGCGGGGTCGCCGACGGAAGCGAGGCCACGGCCGCCTCGCGGGTGGCCGCCGACGGGTCGACCACCGCGGTCACGAGATAGTCCGGGTGGGCGGCCAGCCGGGGCAACCAGATCGACCGCCCCGCCCAGCCGAGGCCGATGACGGCGACGCGGACGGGCGGGCGCGGACCGGTCACGGTGCCGGCACGTGGTCGGCGATGATCGACGCGACGTCGTGCATCTGCTCCTCCGCACCGAGCAGGACCCGGTGGTGCAGCCAGATGCTGTCCTGGAAAAGCGCCTCGGTCACCGGGCAGCGCGAGGCGATCTCCGCCACGGTCTCGTCAGGCGCGGCGCGCTCCCAGAAGGCGTCGCAGCGGTAGATGGCCCGGAAGGACGCGAACGCCGGGAGACCCTTGCCGATCAGGACGTCCACCAGCTCGTTGCGACGCTTCTCGTCGAGACCCGGCACCCGGAACATCGCCATGTAGTGCGGATTGCGGTCCACCCGCTCGTCACGACCCTGCGGTACCACTCCCGGAATCTCGGCCAGGTCGCGGGCGAGCACCGGCCACCGCTGCTCGCGGGTGTCGATCTGGCTCTCGAGCCGACCCAACTGGGCCCGCAGCACCGACGCCGAGAACTCGTTCAGCCGGAAGTTCGAACCCGAGGTGCGGTGCAGGTAGCTGCGGTCCTCCCGGGGACGGCCGCAACTGTGCCGCAGGAACGCCTCCTGCCACAGTTCGCCGTCGGGGAAGAGCACCGCCCCGCCCTCGCCCGCGGTCATCAGCTTGCCGTTCTGGAAGCTGAAGGCGGCCACCGACCCCAGCTCGCCCATCCGGCGACCCTGCCAGCGTGCGCCGTGGGCGTGCGCCGCGTCCTGGATCACCGGGACGTCGGTGTCCGCGGAGAGTTTCGCCAGCGCGTCCATGTCCGCGACGTGCCCGGCCATGTGGACCGGCATGATGGCCCGCGTCCGCGGCGTGACGGCCCGCTCGGCGGCGGCCACGTCGATGCAGTACGTGGCCGGGTCCACGTCCACCGGCACCGCGACCGCGCCGAGCCGCTGCGCGGCCTGCGAGGACGAGATGAAGGTGAAGGCGGGCACGATGACCTCGGTTCCGGGACCGACCCCCAGCACCTCGAGGGCCAGTTCGAGGGCGTGCGTGCCGTTCGTGACGGCGAGAGCGTGCTCGGCGCCGTGGTGGGCCCCGAACTCGCGCTCGAAGGCCTCCACCTCGTTGCCCGCGATCCGCCACCACTGGCCCTGCTCCAACGCGCGGATCAGGCCCGTCCGCTCCTCGTCACCGAATTGCGGCCAGGCCGGGAAGCTCAGACTTTCGGGTGCGTTTTCAACCATGAGAACCCCATGTTCGGCAGACTTCTCTTTTCACGCTCGGGCCGGCGCCGAAATAGCGGCGCCGCAATTCCTTCCCCCGTCCTCGAGCCGGCGGAGTGGCGCTGAACGCATGCCAGGACGCTAGCGTGAGCGATAGATATCGGTCTGCCCCCTAGGTGACCCGCAAGGATCCCCTAAATTGGCGATTCCGACTCGTTGCGCAATGCACCCCGGGGCAGGCTGTCAGCAATGTCCACTGCATTGAGAAAAGTCGAGGGAGAAGATCGCGCCATGGCCGAGCTTCTGTTACTGAACGGCCCGAACCTGAGCATCCTCGGCCGCCGGCAGCCGGAGATCTACGGGACGGCGACGTTGGCGGACATCGAGCAGGCGGTCACCGACGAGTTGGCCGGTGCGGGCTGGAAGGTGCGGGCCGTGCAGAGCGACTCGGAGGCCGAGCTGATCCACGCCATCCAGGACGGCTACGACACCGTGGGCGCCATCGTGAACCCCGGCGCTCTCATGATCGCCGGCTGGAGTCTGCGGGACGCGCTGGCCAGCTATCCGCGGCCCTGGGTGGAGGTACACCTGTCGAACGTGTGGGCCCGCGAGAGCTTCCGGCACGAGTCGGTGATCGCCCCGCTCGCCAGTGGGGTCGTCGCGGGGCTGGGCGCGCTCGGCTACCGGGTGGCCGCCCGCGCGCTGGTCGCGCTGGTCGGCGCCTGACCAGGTCCCGAGCTCGCCGGCGCAGGGCACCTCCGCGCCGGGCGGGACCGCCCGACGGGTCGACTCGCGCCCCGCCCGCGCCGCCGGCGACGGTGTTCACGCGACCGGCGCCGCCGACCGGCGCCGGATCAGGCGCTCGTCTTGGACTCGACGAGCTCGCGCCCGCTGTCGTAGGCCTCCCGCGAGGCCGTGATGGCAGCGCGGTGCCGCTCCGCCCAGTCGGTCAGGGTGACCAGGGACTCGTAGAGTTCCCGCGCCATGTCGGTCGCGACGTACTCCACCTTCGGCGGAACGGTCGGGTAGACCGTGCGGGTGAGGAGGCCGTCCCGTTCCAGGTTGCGGAGGGTCAGCGTCAACATCCGGCGGCTGATGCCCTCGATCTTGCGCTCGAGCTCGGTGAAGCGCACCGGCGCCTGACTGGCCTCGATGATCACTCCGACGCTCCACTTGCCGCCGACCCGGTCGAGGACCTCGCGAACCGTGCACGCCTTGGCGCGCGCGGCCTGCTCGGACACACAAACGTTCCGCTGTGACATCAATGTGCCTCCTTACGCGAAGCCCAATAGTCACACATTATGAGTGCTGTAACAAGCCGTATCCCTTTGGAGGATCCTTCATGTCCACCACCGCACCTCCGGTACAGCCGTCCCGATGGGCCGCGCTCATCGTGCTGTGCGCCGGCTTCTTGATGATCATTCTTGATCAGACGATCGTCAATGTCGCGCTGCCGTCGATCCAGGAGGACCTCAAGTTCGAGGCGGCAGACCTGACGTGGGTGGTCAACGCCTATCTGATCGCCTTCGGCGGCCTGCTGCTGCTCGCCGGCCGGCTCGGCGATCTCATCGGTCGCAAGCGGGTCTTCCTGAGCGGGCTGGTCGTCTTCGTGCTCGCGTCGCTGTGGTGCGGCCTCGCCACCGACCAGACCATGCTGATCGTGGCGCGCTTCGTGCAGGGCGCCGGCGGCGCGGTCACCTCCGCCGTGATCCTCGGAATGATCTTCAACCTCTTCCCGGACCCGCGGGAGCTCGGCAAGGCCATCGGCATCTACAGCTTCGTCGGCGCCGGGGGCGCATCCGGCGGCCTGCTGCTCGGCGGCGTGCTCACCCAGGCGCTGAGCTGGCACTGGATCTTCTTCGTGAACATCCCGGTCGGCGCGCTCATCGGCATCTTCGGCATCCGGCTGCTCCAGAACGACAGCGGCCTGGGGCTGCGCCGGGGCGCGGACGCCGTGGGCGCGGTGCTCGTCACCGCCTCGCTCATGATCGGGTCGTACGCGATCCTCAAGGCCACCGAGTACGGCCTCGGCTCGGCGCACACGCTCGGATTCGGCGCCCTCGCCGTGCTGCTCCTCATCGCGTTCATCGTGCGGCAGACGACGGCACGCACGCCGCTGCTGCCGCTTCGCGTGTTCCGCTCCCGCAGCCTCACCGGCGGCAACCTCGTGCTGGGCCTGATGCTGGCCGGCATGTTCTCGCACCTCTTCCTGGGCTCGCTCTACCTGCAGCTCGTGCTCGGCTACTCCCCGTTCGAGATCGGGCTGTCGTTCCTGCCGGTCTCCGTGAGCATCGGTCTGCTCTCGGTGGGCGCCTCGGCGCCGCTCAACGCCCGCTTCACCCCCCGGTGGGTCGCCGTGGTGAGCCTGGTGTTCATCGCCGCCGGCCTCGCGCTGCTCGGTCGCGCCCCGGTCGGCGGCGACTACGTGGCGGACGTCCTGCCCGCCCTGCTGTGCCTCGGCATCGGCGGCGGTCTGGCCTTCCCCGCACTCGTGACGATCGCGATGTCGGGCGCGAACCCCGAGGACTCCGGTCTCGCCTCCGGCGTCAACAACACCGTGCAGCAGGTGGGCGGCGCCCTCGGCCTCGCGGTGCTCGCGACGATCGCCGCCTCGCGCACCGCCGACCTCCTCGGGGAGGGCAAGGACCAGGTCACGGCGCTGGACGGCGGGTACGACATCGGCTTCGCCACCGCCGCCGGCATCGTCCTGGTCGCCGCCGTCCTCGGCGCGGTGCTACTCCGCCCGCAGCCGCAGGCCGCGCCGACCCTCGAACCGGCGACCGTCGACGATGGTGTCAAGCCGAGTGTGTGACGTATGCTCCTCGCGCGACCTGGTCCGCCTTCGAGCCGGCCGGCGACGGTCGCCATCGAACGCAGACGACCCACGACGGTCCGGCCTGGGCGCCGCGCCGCACGGTTGAGTCGCGCGGTTCGCGACGCTGAGGCCACCGGCCGCCGACCCCTCGGCACGATTCCGGACCCTCCACCGTGCCCGGTGCCGGGTCCCGGCGACTGCGACACGAGTCGCAGCGGCGGCCACCTCGTCGACGGGGTGCGGAGCGGATCCTCGCTCCGCACCCGGGGCGGTCAGCGTCCACCGGGCACTGCGAACCCGAACCATCACTGTTCACGCCGTCGGTCATCGGCCCGCACGGATCGTCACAGGTCGTCGGAACACCACCCCGCAGCATCGCCGCGACACCCGTCCCGGCATGCCCGACCCGAGGAGCAAGGATGACCGACCAGCTGTCCGAGCCGATGACCATCCCCACGCGGCGCGACGACCCCCTCCAGCCGCCGGACCGGTTGCGCCGACCGATGCCGATCACCCGGCTGTCCTTCCCGGACGGTCATCTCGGCTGGTTGGTCACCCGACACTCGACGGCCCGCCAGGTGCTCAGCGACCCCCGGTTCAGCGCCCGGCAGGAACTGGTGCACTTTCCGGTGCCACTGCCGATCTCCCAACGTACCGAGCCGGCGGACCCGGGTTGGCTGGTCCGGATGGACCCGCCGGACCACACCCGGTACCGCCGCCTGCTGCAGGGGCAGTTCACCACCAGGCGGCTGCGCCAGCTGACCCCGCGGGTGGAGAAGCTCGCCGAGGAGCACCTCGACGCGATGGAGCGCCTCGGACCGCCGGTGGACCTCGTCGAGGCGTACGCCCTGCCGATCCCGTCCCTGGTCATCTGCGAGCTGCTGGGCGTGCCGTACGCCGACCGCGAGGAGTTCCAGCACCACACCGCCATGCTGACCCGCCTCAACACCACCACCGACGGGATGATGGCGGCGGTGCAGGCACTCGGCGCCTACGTCCACCAACTCGTCGGCCGCAAACGCGCCGAGGCCGGCGACGACCTGCTCAGCGGGCTGGTGCACAGCGGGGAGCTCACCGACGAGGAGCTCACCAACATCGCCATGCTGCTGCTCATCACCGGTCACGAGACGACGGCGCACATGATCGCGCACGGTGTGTACGCCCTGCTGCGGCACGACGACCAGTTGCGGGCCCTGCGCGAGGACCCGGCACTGATCGACCGGACGGTCGAGGAACTCCTGCGTCACCTGGCCATCGTCCAGACCGGGATATCCCGGGCCGCGCTGGAGGACGTCGAGCTCGAGGGTGAGCTGGTGCGGGCCGGCGAGACCGTGACGGTCTGGATCTCCAACGTCAACCGGGATCCGGACGTCTTCGACGACCCGGACCGGTTGGACATCACCCGGGTCGCCACCGGGCACATGTCCTTCGGGCACGGTCTGCACCAGTGCATGGGCCAGCCACTCGCCCGCATCGAGATGCGAACCGCGTACCAGGCGCTGTTCCAGCGCTTTCCCACCCTGCGTCTGGCGGTGCCGCCGGACGAGATCCCCATGCGCAACGAGATGGCCGTGTACGGCGTGCAGCGCCTTCCCGTCGCCTGGGACTGACCCGCTCGCCGGCGGCGCGACGGCCCGGAGGGCTGCCGCGCCGCCCCGGTCCGGGCGCACCACCCGCACGTGATCCGTTCACCACAGCTGAGGAGACACCTGATGGTTCACCGCATGCGCGCCTCGAGTCAGGACCGGTTCGGCGGTCCCGAGGTCCTCACCGTCATCGAGACGGATCGGCCGGTGGCCGGCCCGGACGAGGTGCTGGTGGAGGTGAAGGCGGCCTCGGTGAACTACGGCGAGGCGCACGTCCGCGAGGGTCGGGCGGCCGGCACCCGTCCGCCCTTCACCCTCGGCTCCGACCTCTCCGGAGTGGCGTCCGAGGTCGGCGTCAACGTGGGTCGTTTCCAGCCCAGCGACGAGGTGTACGGCATCTTCTTCATCGGCACGTTCGCCGAGTACGTCGCGGTGCCGGCGAGCAGTCTCGCCGTCAAGCCCGCCGGCGTCGACCACGTGACGGCCGCCGCCCTTCCGGTCGCCGCGCAGACCGCCATGACCGCGGTCGAGGCGGCCGGCGCGGCCCCCGGCCGACGCATCCTCATCCACGCGGCAGCCGGCGGCGTCGGTCACCTCGCCGTCCAACTGGCGAAGCTGCGCGGCGCGTACGTCATCGCCACCGCGCGGGCGGCGAAGCACGACTTCCTACGCGACCTCGGCGCCGACGAACTCGTGGACTACCAGGCCGTCGACTTCACCGAGGCGGTCCAGGACGTGGACGTGGTCTTCGATCTCATCGGCGGCGAGTACGGCCCGCGGTCCCTGCGCTGCCTCCGCCCGGGTGGCACCCTGCTGGCCGCGACGATGAACCCCGGCACCAACGCGGAGCAGGCCGAGGCGCTCGGCCGGCACTACGCCTGGGTGGGCGTCCGACCCGACGGCTCGCAGCTCGAACAGGTCGGCAAGCTGGTCGAGCAGGGCCTGCTGCGGGTGCACGTCGACCGCGTCTATCCCCTTGAGCAACTGGCGGAGGCGCACCGCTACAGCGGCACGGGCCGGGTCAGGGGCAAGGTCGTCATCACCATCTGACGGCGTGGCGCTCCGGTGAGCCGTGGCGAGAGGCGACCCCGAGGCGGTAGTCAGGACCGGCGCAGCAGGTCGGACCCGGCTCGGCCGGCATGGCGGGCTCGCACCGCCCGGGGCACCTGGGCGTAGGCGACATCGCGAACGAGCACATCCGCGAAGCAGTACTCCTGCCCGGCGAGAGCACCGGGCCCGGAGGCCCGCCGCAGGAAGCCGTTGCGTTCCAGGTTCTCCAGGCACCGCTGTGCCTCCACCGGATCGCACTCGGCGACGACCGCGATCGAGGAGGCGGAGACCGGGTCGTCCAGCAACGCCGCAACCTGCAGCACCGTCTTCTCGGCACGGGGTAGCCGGTCCAGGCGCGCCGCGACGATGGTGTAGACGGACTGCGGAAGCGACACCACCCGGTCGTCGCCGTGCCCCGGGTCGGCGCCGGCCCGGGCGGGAGTCTCCAGCCGGCGGCGCAGGGAGACCCCCTCCCGCAACATCCGTACGTATTCCTGGGCGAACAGCGGGTTGCCGCTGATCCGCGATTCGCCCACCTGATCGGAGCGCATGAGGTGACGCAGTCCGTGATGGTCGAGCAACGAGGTGAGCAGACCGCTGGCGGCGGCGGAGGAGAGCGGCTCCAGCGTGACCGTGGAGGCGTTCCGCTTTCCGCCGCCCCAGTGCGGCCGGCGGTCCTGCAGTTCGGGACGCGCGGTGGCGAGAACCACCAGCGGAACCGGCCGGGACTCCTCGACGAGGCCTTCGAGGAAGTCGAGCAGGAGGTCGTCGGCCCGATGGATGTCCTCGATGACGATCGCGAGCCCGCCGTCGGCGGCGATCTCCTCGAACAGCTGCCGACACGTGGCCACGACGCGGTCCCGGACACCATCGGCCACCGCGGCCTCCGGCGTGAACAGGAGGTCGCGCAGGTCCCGCAGCGCTGAGGCGCCGCCGTCGCCCGGCGGCAGCATCGTCCGTACGGCGGCCTCGAGCTTGCGTTCCGCGGCATCCCGCTCGTCGCGGGGGCGGATCGTCGCGTACTGGCGGATGATCTCGGCGATCGGCTCCAGCGGGGCGTCGGAGGAGTGCCGGGTCTGACCGACGAGATAGCGGAAAGGCACATGCTGCGGGTCCGCGACCACCCGGCCCAGTTCGAGGACGAGCCGGCTCTTGCCGATGCCGGACTCGCCGAGCAACGTCACCAGATGCGGTCGCCCGCGCCGCCGCGCGTCGTCGAAGAGGACGCACAGGAGCTGCATCTCCCGATCGCGTTCGACGAACGGCGTCGAGGTGTGCGAGGTGCACGCGGCCGGCACGGTCACCACCGACCAACTGCCGGGCTGCGTGGTGGCCTCGTAGCCGAACTCGCAGCCGGCGACCTGGCGGGTGGTGTCGCAGGCGCGCACCTCGCCCGGACGGGCCCAGGTCAACAGCTGCTGACACCAGGCGAGCGCCTCGCCACTCACCTCGGCGACCCGGTCGGCGTCGCCGTCGGCGTACGTGACGAGCGCCTCTCCCGTGGTGACGGCGACCTGGGTGGTCAGCGAGCCGAAGCCCGGCACGGTCACGGCGCGGGCCGCGATGCGGTCCCTGATCGCCACCGCCGCCTGCACCGCCATGTGGGCATCGTCCACCTGCGTCCGCGGTATGCCGAACAGGACCATCCACACCGATCCGACCACGTGGTGGAGCGTGCCACCTCGCCTCTCGACCTCGTGTCGCACCAGAGCGGTGAGGCTCCGGGACAGCTCGTCGACGTCCTCGGGGTCCCGGCCCTCCCGCCCGGCGTCCGGGTCGACGCGCAGCAGCAACACGCTCACCGGCTTGCGCTCCGCCGCCGCCCTCGGCACGACGGCGGCGGTCGCCGCCGTGGCCGGGGTGGGGGCGCCGGCCACGCCGCCGGCCTGCGGACCGGCCAGCGCCGGGTCGTGGTTGAGGATGCTGCGCTCGAGCTCCTGCAGGTGGGGGTCGGGATCGAGGCCCAGTTCCTCGGTCAGGACGTGCCTCGTCCTGCGGTAGGCGGCGAGGGCCTCCACCTGGCGCCCGCTGCGGTACAGCGCCAGCATGTACTGCCCGCACAGCCTCTCCCGGGCGGGCTCCAGTTGCACCTCGCGGCCGAGCGACCCGACCACCTCGAAGTGCTGCCCGAGGGCGAGACGCGCGTCGAAGTAGTCCTCCAGCACGTCGAGCCGCTGATAGCGGATCGGGTAGAGCTCCGGCCAGTCGATACCCACCTCGACCAGGTCGGACAGCAGCGGCCCGCGCCAGAGGTCGAGCGCGCCGCCCAGGATCTCGGTCGCCACCTTCAGGTCACCGGTGGCCAACGCCGCCCGACCCCGTGCCGCCTGGTCCTGGAACAGGAACCAGTCCACTCGCTCGCGGCCGACGAACAGCCCGTAGCCGGGCGCCCTGGTCACCAGCTCGACGTCGACGAGGGTCCGGCGCAGGCCGGAGACGGCGTTCTGCAGGATCTTGCGCGCCGTGGCCGGCGGTCGATCTCCCCACAGCGCCTGCAGCAGTCGACTGGTGGGAACGACCTCGTTGGCGTTGAGCAGGAGGAAACCCAGGGCGGCACGCTGTTTGACGCCGACCAGCGGTACCACGCGTCCGTCCTGGGTGACCTCGAGCGCACCCAACATCCTGAACTGCACGGCATACCCCCGTAATCGCACCAGACCGAGGCAGGACAACAACGCGCCGAGTTCTACGCTAGAACGGCCGGCGGAGCGCGGCGACCCCTTTCAACGGCGCTCAACACCGCCTCGGCCAACACCTTTTCACACCGTGTCAGCTCCACTTCGTCCACATGAGGCATTGGTCGTGATCACCATGTCGGGACAGTTTCCGCCGGCGCCGCGACCGCACGTCGATCACCGGCATCGGTGACGCAGAGCGTTCGACCATTCACCACACGCATCAAGATACACCGATAGATGCGCGCTCGGGTGGCAGAGACCGTCCGATGGTTGACCGGAATCGTCCCGTCGACGATACCGCCGTCCGGCCCAGGTGTGCTTGACGGTGCGGACGGCGACGCTCGCTACGCCGCACGACAGGGCCGGACCACCCGAGAAGCGGCAATGAGGGAGCCGCTAGGGGGTGGGTCAGGGGTGCCCCGGCCGTCGCGAGCATCGAAAGACTGTCGAGCAGGCCCACCGTGCGCGCCGCACGGCAGACACGGCGTCGGAGCCCGCCCGGCCCCGGGCCGGATCCGGCCCCGCGACGACGAGGCGGTGCGCCCACACCGACGACCAGACCTCGCGCCTCGGCCCCGCCACGCCGTCCGTCTCGAAGGGACAGACCCATGTCGAATGACGAGAAGCTTCGCGACTATCTCAGGCGCACGCTCGTGGACCTGCGCCAGGCGAATCAGCGGCTTCGGGATCTGGAGTCGGAGCCGGTGGCGGTGGTGGGGATGGGTTGTCGGTTGCCGGGTGGGGTGGGTTCGCCGCGGGAGTTGTGGCGGTTGGTGGTGTCCGGTGGTGACGGGGTGTCGGGGTTTCCGGTGGATCGGGGTTGGGATGTAGAGGGGTTGTTCGATCCGGATCCGGATCGGGTGGGTAAGTCGTATGTGCGTGAGGGTGGGTTTTTGCACGATGCGGCGGGTTTCGATGCGGAGTTCTTCGAGATTTCGCCGCGGGAGGCGTTGGCGATGAATCCGCAGCAGCGGTTGTTGTTGGAGACGTCGTGGGAGGTGTTCGAGGACGCTGGTCTGGATCCGGGGTCGTTGCGGGGGCGGGACGTGGGCGTGTTCGCCGGCGTCATGTACCACGACTACGCGCCGCACCTGCCGCACCGTCTGCCCGAGGGCGTGGAGGGCTACCTCGGCATCGGTGACTCGGGCAGCGCCACGACCGGCCGGGTGTCGTACGCGTTCGGCCTGCAGGGTCCCGCCGTGACGGTCGAGACGGCGTGTTCGTCGTCGTTGGTGGCGGTGCATCTGGGAGTGCAGGCGTTGCGGTCGGGGGAATGCTCGATGGCGTTGGCCGGCGGGGTCGCGGTGATGTCGACACCGGCGACGTTCGTGGAGTTCTCCCGCCAGCGCGGTCTGTCACCCGACGGCCGGTGCAAACCCTACGCCGCGGCCGCCGACGGCACCGGATGGTCCGAAGGCGTCGCCCTGATCCTGCTGGAACGCCTCTCCGACGCCATCGCCGCCGGACACCGCATCCACGCCGTGATCCGCGGCAGCGCCGTGAACCAGGACGGCGCCAGCAACGGCCTCACCGCCCCCAACGGCCCCGCCCAACAACGCGTCATCCGCCAAGCCCTCCGCAACGCCCGCCTGAACAGCACCGACATCGACGCCGTCGAAGGCCACGGCACCGGCACCACCCTCGGCGACCCCATCGAAGCCCAAGCCCTCATCGCCACCTACGGCCACCACCGCCCCGACGACCAACCCCTGTGGCTCGGCTCCCTCAAATCCAACATCGGTCACACCCAAGCCGCCGCCGGCGCCGCCGGCATCATCAAAATGATCCTCGCCATGCAACACGGCACCCTGCCGCAAAGCCTGCACATCGACGAACCCACCCCCCAGGTCGACTGGAGCAGCGGAACCGTCCGCCTCCTCACCACCAACCAACCCTGGCCCGAACGGCAACGCCCCCGCCGCGCCGCCGTGTCCTCCTTCGGCGTCAGCGGCACCAACGCCCACCTCATCCTCGAACAAGCACCCCCACCCCCCGAACCCCAACCCGAACCCGAACCCGAACCCGGGCTGTTCCACCACGCCCCCGCCACCCTCCCCCTCTCCGCGAAAACCCTGCCCGCCCTCCGCGAACAAGCCCAACGCCTCGCCACCCACCTACGCGACAACCCCACCACCGACCTGCACCACACCAGCCACCACCTCACCACCGGCCGCGCCCACCTGCATCACCGCGCCGTCGTCATCGCCCCCGACCACCCCACCGCCCTGCAGGCCCTCACCGCCCTACACACCGGCGACACCCACCCCAACCTCGTCACCGGCCGCGCCACCACCACCGGAAAAACCGTCCTCGTCTTCCCCGGCCAAGGCTCCCAATGGGCCGGCATGGGCGCCCACCTCCTCGACACCTGCCCCACCTTCGCCGCCCGCATCAACGACTGCGCCACCGCCCTGGCACCCCACATCACCTGGTCACTCACCGACGTCCTCCGCCAAAAACCCGACGCACCCACCCTCGACCGCGTCGACGTCGTGCAACCCGCGTCCTTCGCCATGATGGTCGCCCTCGCCGAACTCTGGCGCACCCTCGGCATCACCCCCGACGCCGTCGTCGGCCACTCCCAAGGCGAAATCGCCGCCGCCCACATCGCCGGCGCCCTCACCCTCGACGACGCCGCCGCCATCGTCGCCCTCCGCAGCCAAGCCATCGCCGACACCCTCGCCGGACACGGCGCCATGGCCACCCTCCCCCTCACCCTCACCGAAACCCACAAACGAATCGCCCCCTACCACCCCCACCTCGAAATAGCCGCCACCAACAGCCCCTCCTTCAACGTCGTCGCCGGCGACCCCACCGCCATCGACGACCTCCTCAACCACTGCGAAAACGACGGAATCCGCGCCCGCCGCATCCCCGTCGACTACGCCTCACACACCAGCCACGTCGAAAAACTCCACCCCACCCTCACCACACTCCTGCGCCACATCACCCCCACCCACGCCCACACCCCCTTCTACTCCACCGTCGACCAACAATTCATCACCGACACCACCACCCTCAACGCCGAATACTGGTACCGAAACCTCCGCCAACCCGTCCAATTCCACAACGCCATCACCGACCTCGCCCACCACGGCCACCACACCTACATCGAAACCAGCACCCACCCCGTCCTCACCATCAGCATCCACAACACCCTCGACCAACACCCCCAACCCACCACCACCACACCCACCCTCCGCCGCGACCACGACACCCCCCACCAAATCCTCACCACCGCCGCCCACCTCCACACCCACGGCACCCCCATCACCTGGCCCACCACCACACCCCCACCCCACACCCCCACCCCACCCACCTACCCCTTCCAACACCACACCTACTGGCTCCACACCACCCCACAGACCGGTGACGTCGCGGAGGCCGGCCTCCGGAACCCGGAGCATCCGCTGCTCGGCGCGGTGGTCGAACTACCGGACGACAACGGCGTGGTGGCCACCGGGCGGCTGTCCGCGCGCCGCCAGCCCTGGCTCACCGACCACGCCGTCTCGGGTGTCGCGCTGGTGCCGGGAAGCGGCCTGGTGGAGTTGGCGATCCGGGCCGGTGACGAGGTCGGCGACAGCAGGCTCGACGAACTCGTGATCGACACTCCCGTGCGGTTGCCCGAGGAGGACGGCCTGCGGATCCGCGTCACCGTCGGCGCGGCGGACGACGGTGGCCGGCGGCCGGTGTCCATCGACTCGACCACCGATGCGGCCGACGCCTGGATCAGGCACGCGACCGGCGTGCTCACCCGGGCGGACGCGCCCCCCGCGCCGGAGTCGCTCGCCTGGCCGCCCGCCGGAGCGGTTCCGGTGGACACCACCACCCTCTACGCCGAGCTCGAGGCGTCCGGATACGGCTACGGCCCGGCGTTCCAGGGACTTCGCGCCGCCTGGCGGCGCGACGACGAGATCTACGCCGAGGTGTCCCTCGACGACCGCGAGCGCGAGGAGGCCGGCGCGTACGGCGTCCACCCGGCGCTGCTCGACGCCGCGCTGCACGCCGCCCGCCTCGCGCTGCCCGGAGATCCCGCCACCGGGGACGTTCGACTGCCGTTCGCCTGGAACCGGGTGACCCTGCACGCCGCGGGCGCCGCCACGCTGCGGGTCCGGGTCGTCGCGACCGGCCCCGACTCGGTGAGCCTGCACCTGACGGACCAGGACGGCACACCGGTGGCGTCCGTGGGATCGCTGCTGCTGCGCCCGGTGCCGGGTGGCCGGATCGACGCGGGTGGTCCCGCCTCCACCAGTCTGTTCGAGGTCGGATGGGCCCCGATTCCGATACCGGCCACCGACGGCGCCCACCCCCGGGTCACCGTCGTCGAGGCCCGCGACACCACTGACGCGCCGGAGCCGGAGCGGGCCCGTCGGCTGACCGCCGAGGTGCTGGACTCGTTGCAGCGCTGGGAGTCCGATCCGGAGGCCGGTCGACACCCCCTCGTGATCGTGACCCATCAGGGCGTGGCGCTTCGCGACGGGGAAACCACCGATCCGGCGGCTGCGGCGGTGTGGGGCCTGGTACGCGCCGCTCAGGCCGAGCAGCCGGGCGAGATCACCATCGTGGACGCCGACGGGGTGGTGCCGCCGGACCTGCCGGCCACGCTCAGCCGCGCCGGCGAACCGCAGCTCGCCGTCCGCGGCGACCGGGCCTGGGCGCCGCGGCTGAAGCCGCTGGCATCGGCCGCCACGACGGACGCGCCACGCTGGCGGTCCGACGGCACGGTGCTCATCACCGGCGGCACCGGCGGTCTCGGCAGGGTGCTCGCCCGGTATCTCGCCACGGCCCACGGCATACGCCGGTTGCTGCTCACCAGCCGTAGCGGCCCGGCGGCCCAGGGCGTCGCCGAGTTGACCGCCGAGCTGGCGGAGATCGGCACGGAGGTCCACGCGGTCGCGTGCGACGTCTCGGACCGCGCCGCGCTCGCCGCACTGCTCGCGGACATCCCGGCGGACCGACCGCTCACGGCCGTCGTGCACACCGCGGGGGTGCTCGACGACGGCGTCCTCGCCGCGATGACGCCGGAGCGGTTCGACCGGGTGTTCCGGCCCAAGGTCGACGCCGCCTGGCACCTGCACGAGCTCACCGAGGTCCTCGAGCTCGATGCCTTCGTCCTCTACTCGTCGGCCGCCGGCGTGCTGGGCAGCCCGGGCCAGGCGAACTACGCCGCGGCCAACGGCTTCCTCGACGGGCTCGCCGCACGGCGCCGCGACCAGGGACTGGCCGCCGCCTCGATGGCGTGGGGCCTGTGGGAGCAGGACAGCGGGATGACCGAGCACCTCGCCGCGCTGGACCACGGCCGGTTGAGCCGGCGTGGGTCCACGGCGCTCACTGCCGACCAGGGCACGGCGCTCTTCGACGCCGCGCTGGCCACGCCGGCCGCGGTGACCGTGCCGGCGAAGCTCGACCTCGCGTCCCTACGCGAGGGCCAGGTGTCGGGGGATCGGATTCCCGCGCTCCTTCGGGCCCTCGTCCGGCCGGCACGGCGGGTGATCCGGGCCGCCGCCGAGGAGGAACGCTCATTCCGCCAGCAGCTCGCCTCGAAGACCCCCGCGGAGCAGGACCGGGTGCTGGTCGACCTGGTCCGGGGTGAGGCCGCGGAGGTGCTGGGACGCGCCGGCGCGGAGTCCGTGGACGCCAACCAGGCGTTCAAGGAACTCGGGTTCGACTCGCTGCTGGCGGTCGAGTTGCGCAACCGGCTCAACGCGCGTACGGGCATACGGCTGCCGGTCACGTTGGTCTTCGACTACCCCACCGCTACCGAGATCGCCCGTCAGCTGCGCACCGAGCTGGAACTCGGCGACCCGGAGCAGGATCCGGCCGGCCCGCCCGCGCCGGAACCGGAGCACACCGACCCGGACGCGCTCGCCCGGATCGCCGCCATGGACGTCGAGAGCCTGGTGGCACGGGCACTCGACAGCAGCGTCAACCGTTGACCTTCTCGCGTTGGAGGATGCGCTCGTGACGACACCCACGGACAAGCTGGTGGAGGCCCTTCGTACCTCCCTGATGGAGAACGAACGGCTGCGCCAGGCGAATCAGCGGCTTCGGGATCTGGAGTCGGAGCCGGTGGCGGTGGTGGGGATGGGTTGTCGGTTGCCGGGTGGGGTGGGTTCGCCGCGGGAGTTGTGGCGGTTGGTGGTGTCCGGTGGTGACGGGGTGTCGGGGTTTCCGGTGGATCGGGGTTGGGATGTAGAGGGGTTGTTCGATCCGGATCCGGATCGGGTGGGTAAGTCGTATGTGCGTGAGGGTGGGTTTTTGCACGATGCGGCGGGTTTCGATGCGGAGTTCTTCGAGATTTCGCCGCGGGAGGCGTTGGCGATGAATCCGCAGCAGCGGTTGTTGTTGGAGACGTCGTGGGAGGTGTTCGAGGACGCTGGTCTGGATCCGGGGTCGCTGCGGGGGCGGGACGTGGGCGTGTTCGCCGGCGTCATGTACCACGACTACGCCAGCAGGTTGAGCGAGATCCCGCCGGAGTTGGAGGCGTCGCTCGGGGTGGGCAACACCGGTTCGGTCGCCTCCGGCCGACTCTCCTACACCTTCGGGCTCACCGGCCCGGCGATCACCGTGGACACGGCGTGTTCGTCGTCGTTGGTGGCGGTGCATCTGGGAGTGCAGGCGTTGCGGTCGGGGGAATGCTCGATGGCGTTGGCCGGCGGGGTCGCGGTGATGTCGACACCGGCGACGTTCGTGGAGTTCTCCCGCCAGCGCGGTCTGTCACCCGACGGCCGGTGCAAACCCTACGCCGCGGCCGCCGACGGCACCGGATGGTCCGAAGGCGTCGCCCTGATCCTGCTGGAACGCCTCTCCGACGCCATCGCCGCCGGACACCGCATCCACGCCGTGATCCGCGGCAGCGCCGTGAACCAGGACGGCGCCAGCAACGGCCTCACCGCCCCCAACGGCCCCGCCCAACAACGCGTCATCCGCCAAGCCCTCCGCAACGCCCGCCTGAACAGCACCGACATCGACGCCGTCGAAGGCCACGGCACCGGCACCACCCTCGGCGACCCCATCGAAGCCCAAGCCCTCATCGCCACCTACGGCCACCACCGCCCCGACGACCAACCCCTGTGGCTCGGCTCCCTCAAATCCAACATCGGTCACACCCAAGCCGCCGCCGGCGCCGCCGGCATCATCAAAATGATCCTCGCCATGCAACACGGCACCCTGCCGCAAAGCCTGCACATCGACGAACCCACCCCCCAGGTCGACTGGAGCAGCGGAACCGTCCGCCTCCTCACCACCAACCAACCCTGGCCCGAACGGCAACGCCCCCGCCGCGCCGCCGTGTCCTCCTTCGGCGTCAGCGGCACCAACGCCCACCTCATCCTCGAACAAGCACCCCCACCCCCCGAACCCCAACCCGAACCCGAACCCGAACCCGGGCTGTTCCACCACGCCCCCGCCACCCTCCCCCTCTCCGCGAAAACCCTGCCCGCCCTCCGCGAACAAGCCCAACGCCTCGCCACCCACCTACGCGACAACCCCACCACCGACCTGCACCACACCAGCCACCACCTCACCACCGGCCGCGCCCACCTGCATCACCGCGCCGTCGTCATCGCCCCCGACCACCCCACCGCCCTGCAGGCCCTCACCGCCCTACACACCGGCGACACCCACCCCAACCTCGTCACCGGCCGCGCCACCACCACCGGAAAAACCGTCCTCGTCTTCCCCGGCCAAGGCTCCCAATGGGCCGGCATGGGCGCCCACCTCCTCGACACCTGCCCCACCTTCGCCGCCCGCATCAACGACTGCGCCACCGCCCTGGCACCCCACATCACCTGGTCACTCACCGACGTCCTCCGCCAAAAACCCGACGCACCCACCCTCGACCGCGTCGACGTCGTGCAACCCGCGTCCTTCGCCATGATGGTCGCCCTCGCCGAACTCTGGCGCACCCTCGGCATCACCCCCGACGCCGTCGTCGGCCACTCCCAAGGCGAAATCGCCGCCGCCCACATCGCCGGCGCCCTCACCCTCGACGACGCCGCCGCCATCGTCGCCCTCCGCAGCCAAGCCATCGCCGACACCCTCGCCGGACACGGCGCCATGGCCACCCTCCCCCTCACCCTCACCGAAACCCACAAACGAATCGCCCCCTACCACCCCCACCTCGAAATAGCCGCCACCAACAGCCCCTCCTTCAACGTCGTCGCCGGCGACCCCACCGCCATCGACGACCTCCTCAACCACTGCGAAAACGACGGAATCCGCGCCCGCCGCATCCCCGTCGACTACGCCTCACACACCAGCCACGTCGAAAAACTCCACCCCACCCTCACCACACTCCTGCGCCACATCACCCCCACCCACGCCCACACCCCCTTCTACTCCACCGTCGACCAACAATTCATCACCGACACCACCACCCTCAACGCCGAATACTGGTACCGAAACCTCCGCCAACCCGTCCAATTCCACAACGCCATCACCGACCTCGCCCACCACGGCCACCACACCTACATCGAAACCAGCACCCACCCCGTCCTCACCATCAGCATCCACAACACCCTCGACCAACACCCCCAACCCACCACCACCACACCCACCCTCCGCCGCGACCACGACACCCCCCACCAAATCCTCACCACCGCCGCCCACCTCCACACCCACGGCACCCCCATCACCTGGCCCACCACCACACCCCCACCCCACACCCCCACCCCACCCACCTACCCCTTCCAACACCACACCTACTGGCTCCACACCACCCCACAGACCAGCGGCGGCTCCATCGGCGTCGCCGCCGACGAGCCGGAGGACGGCATGACACTGTCCGAGCGCCTCGCGCAGCAGTCCCCGGAGGAGCAGGCCGAGGCGCTGCTCGACCTGGTCCGGACCACGGCCACCACCGCGCTCGGCCGGTCCGAGGACCTGATCGGACCCGACGACCCCTTCTTCGAGGTGGGCTTCAACTCGCTCACCGCTGTCGAGCTGCGAAACACCCTGAACAACGCCACGGGACTGCGCCTGCCGGTCACCCTCCTCTTCGACCACGCAACGCCCAGGATGCTCGCCGGGCATCTGCAGGAGCAGCTACTGACAAGGAGCCCCAACTGATGTTCACCGTCGCCTCCTACCTGTCGGCCATCGGCTACTCGGGACCCGTCGAGCCGACGGCACAGACGCTGCGCGAGCTGCACAAGCGACACATGGTCACGGTGCCGTTCGACAATTCCCAGCGCGCCGACCTCGGCACCGCCGTGCTCAACGACGTCGACGTCGACATCGACGGGTCGTTCGATCGCGTGGTGGCACGCCGCAACGGCGGGGTCTGCTTCGAACTCAGCGGAATGTTCCGACGGCTGCTCATCGAGCTGGGATACGAGGTGCTGCGGCTGTCGTCGGGCGTACGCGGGCCCAGCGGAGCGTTCGGCCCCGACGTGGAGCACATGTTCCTCGCCGTCCCGCTCGACGGGCAGACCTGGCTGGTCGACGTCGGATTCGCCGGACCGGGGTTCGTCGAACCGGTCCTGCTCAGCGAGCAGGAGCAGGAGCAGCACGGCGTCCGCTACCGGGTGACCGGACGCGACGGCTACCACGTGGCCGAGCGCAAGACCCGCAACGGAGACTGGCAGGACATCTACCGCTTCACGCTGCGCCCCCGCACGCTCGCCGACTGGGACGGCGCCGGCGACACCGACGCCGACGGCTGGAACTGGGACGGTGAGATCATCGCCGCCAGCACCGTGATCCGGGCCCGCGCCACCGACACCGGTCAGCTCGTGCTTGTCGGCAAGCGCCTGGTCAAGGTCGACGACGGGGTGGAGACCGTCCGGGTGCTCATCGACCCGGTGGAGTACAAGACCGTCGTCGCCGACATCCTGGGCCGGGACGATTGATGGCCCCGGCGGAACGGGCCGACGTCCTCATCGTCGGGTACGGGCCGGTGGGACAGTTGTTGGCCGTCCTGCTGGCCGCGCGGGGCCACGACGTCGTGGTCGTCGAACGCTGGCCGCAGCCGTACCCCATGCCCCGGGCTGTCGCCTTCGACGGCGAGTCCGCGCGGATCCTCACCGCGGCCGGGCTCGGTGAGCACATCAGCGAGTTCGGTGAGCCCTCCGGTGACTACGTCTGGGAGAACGGGCAGGGGCAGGAGCTGCTCCACTTCGACGCCCTGCAGAACCTGGGCGAGTCGGGCTGGCCCGACTCCACCTCCATGTACCAGCCGGGGCTGGAGCGCGCGCTCACCGCCCGGGGCGCCGGGCTGCCCACCCTGCGGGTGCTGCGCGGTCGACTGCTGGTGGATCTGGCCGAGGAGGATGACGGGGTGCGGGCCGGCGTCCGGGGCGCGGCGGACGGCATCGAGCAGATCCGCGCCTCCTGGGTCGTGGGCTGCGACGGCGCCAACAGCTTCGTCCGTGAACGCATCGGCACCGGGGCCACCGATCTCGGCTTCCGTCACGACTGGCTGATCTGCGACGTCGAGTTGGACCCGCCCCGGGAGTTCAAGCCCAACAACCTGCAGGTGTGCGACCCGGCTCGGCCGCGCACGGCCGTCTCGGCCGGTCCCGGCCACCGCCGGTGGGAGTTCATGCGGGTGGCCGGCGACTCGATCGAGGAGCTGAACACCCCGGAGGCCGCCTGGCGGCTGCTCGCGCTCTTCGGCGTCGAACCCGCGGGTGCGACGTTGCAGCGGCACGCCGTCTACACCTTCGAGGCCCGCTACGCCGACCGGTGGCGGTCCGGACGCATGCTGATCGCCGGCGACGCGGCGCACCTCATGCCCCCGTTCGCCGCGCAGGGCATGTCGTCGGGCTTCCGGGACGCGGCCAATCTGGCGTGGAAGCTGGACCTGGTGTTGACCGGTCACGCCACGGCCGACGTGCTCGACAGCTACACCGAGGAACGTCGCCGGCACGTGCAGCACGCGATCACCATGTCGGTCGGTCTGGGTCGGGTCATCTGTCAGACGGATCCGGAGGCGGCCGCCGATCGTGACGCCATGATGCTCGCCGCGCGGGCACGCGGGCTGGCGCTGAGCCGCCCGCCGTCCGCGGTGGAGAGCCTCACCACGGGCGTGTTGCAGGATCCGACGACGCGGCTGGCGGACGCTCCGGTCGGCCACCTGGTCCCCCACTCCCGCGTCTCCCGGGGCGGGCGGAGCGGCCTCTTCGACGACGTCGTCGGATACGGCTTCGCGCTGATCGCCTCGGCGCCGCCGACGCGGCTACTCGACCAGGGACGGCTGGCCTACCTGGAGCGCCTCGGCACCCGCCTGGTCCATCTCGTGCCGAGCGACGCCGAGAGTTCCGGGGACACCCCGGGCTCGGTCACGGTGGACACGGACGGCCGGTACCTTTCCTATCTGGGGGACATGGGGGCCCAGGCGGCGCTGGTCCGCCCCGACTTCTACCTCTTCGGTGCCGCCCAGGGCCCGACGGGCGTGCGCGGCCTGGTCGACGACCTGCGGCGCCAACTGTCCTAGCGGTACCGCTCACGAAGGGGCGATTCCGGTTTCCCGGAGTCGCCCCTTCGTCGTCGCGTGTGGCGGTTCGCCTCAGTCCTCGTCCGGCGCCAGCACGGCGCCGGTGGACAGGTCGGTGACCCGGATGGCGGCCATCGGGCACAGGTTGGCCGCCACCAGCACCTCCTCGTCCGCCTCGATGACCGGATCGATCGGTACCGAGAAGCCGTCGTCGATCCGGAACCGGCTGGGCACGACGCTGGCGCAGACGCCGGCGCCGATGCAGACCTCCGCGTCACTGGCCACTGCCCACCTCGTCGGCGCGCTCATCGGACCTACCAACGCACCGGCAGCGACTGCACGCCGCGGGCCACCGAGTCCTTGCGCCACGGCACCTCCTCGGCCGGAACGGCGAGTTCCAGCGTCGGCAGGCGTCGCACCAGGGTGCCGAGGGCGAGTTGCAGTTCCATCCGGGCCAGCGGCGCGCCCAGGCAGTGGTGCAGACCGTGCCCGAAGGAGACGTGCGGATTCTTCTCGCGCCGGAAGTCGAGTTCGTCCGGGTGCGGGAAGACGGCCTCGTCGCGGTTGCCCGCCGCGTAGTTCACCAGGACGGCGTCGCCCTTGCGGATCAGCTGACCGCTCAACTCGATGTCCTCGAGCGCGATGCGCGTGTTGTCCGACGCCGGGGACAGCGGCGAGTAGCGCAGCAGTTCCTCGACCGCGCGCGGCACCAGCGTCGGATCCTCGACCAGCTCGAGCCAGTGCTGGCGGCGCGAGAGCAGCGCGAAGACGTGACTGCCGAACTGGTTCGCCGTGGTCTTGTGGCCGGCGGCGAGCAGCGTGATGCCGAGCATGACGGTCTCGTCCGGGCCCAACTGGTCGCTACCGTCGCGCGCCTCGACGAGCGCGGAGAGCATGTCGTCCTGAGGCTCCTGCCGGCGCTGCTCGAGCAGGTCCGACATGTAGCCCTGGAGCTTGACGAGGGCCCCGGTGACCTCCTCCAACGGCCGCGCCTCCCCCACCGACAACCACGTGTCGACCAGGCTGCGGAACGTCGCCTGGTCGGCGGCCGGGACGCCGAGCAGCTCGCAGATCACGGTGATCGGCAGCGGCCAGGCCAGGCGTTCCGCCAGGTCCGCCGGGGAGCCGGAGGCGATCATGCCGTCGATGAGGCCGTCGACGATCTCCTGCGTCCGCGGCCGGAGCAGCTCCACCCGGCGGGTGGTGAAGGCCTTGGCGACCAGCTTGCGCAGTCGGGTGTGCTCCGGCGGGTCCATGGCCACGATGATCGGGTCCTCGAACGCCTGGCGTACCCGCGGCACGTCCTTGCCGATCGTGGCCGCGCGGCTGAAGCGGGGGTCCGCCAGCACCGTCTTGGTGTCCTCGTGGCGGGTGGCCAGCCACGCCTCGCCGCCGTAGGGCATCTGCACCCGGGCCACCGGGCACTTGGCCCGGTACTCGGCGTACTTGGGGTGCAGGTCGAGCCGCTCGTAGGGTCCGAACGGGTAGGACTCCACGGCGCGCTCGTCCTCGGTTTCGGGCTTCTCCAGGGTCATCTCGACTAGCCTTTCTCGCGGGTGGTCAGCCGGCCGCGCCGGCTTCGGTGGCAGGTGAGAACTCCGGCCCCGGGGCCGATCGAGCTGTCGTCGGCCGGCTGCGTGCCCAGCGGCGCATGACCGGCGCCTCGACGAACCGGTACAGCAGCCAGCCGAGAAGCAGGGTCGCGGCGAACATGCCGGCCAGCAGCGCGACCGCCCCCGGCACGCCGTAGGTCTCACCGCCGAACAGCTTCAGCCGGCCGTACAGGATCGGCACCACCTGGGCGAGGTAGAAACCGAAGGAGACCGTGCCGAGCCACACCATGACGGGACCGGCGAGCCCGGTCCGGGCGCGGCGGACGTCGGCCGAGGCCACGGCACCGATGACGACGGCGATCGGCACGAGCATGACCAGCACGAAGTTGTAGGGAGCGGGCGTGACGACGGTCGCGGCGTACCCGGCGACGACGAGCGCCGCCACCGCGGGGGCGGGGATGCGGGGCCACCGACCGGCCGCGACGATGCGCGCCAGCAGGATGCCGAGCACGAACTCGAAGATGCGGGCCGGCGGGAAGAGGTACGCGAACCACATCTTGGTCAGCGGGAGCGGGGCCAGGACGAACTGGGTCCCCGCCGGGACGACGAACTTCGCGAGCAGCGCCACGACCGCCACACCGGCGACGGCCGCGCCGGCCCAGTACCAGAGCCGGTCGACCGCGATCCGCATGATCGGCCGGATGATGAACGGGAAGACCAGGTAGAAGAGCAGCTCCGAACAGAGCGACCAGGCAGGCAGGTTGACGCCGCTGTTGGTGTCGTCCCACGGGAACCAGGAGTGCACCAGGAACAGGTTCGGCAGCCAGGAGTGCAGCGGCGTGTAGGCCCCGGCGAACAGCACCATGACGACGGCCCACATGACCAGGTGGTTGGGGAAGATCTTGAGCACGCGACGGCGCCAGAACGACGACGCCGGATCGTCCGGCTTCATCGACCAGGTGAGCACGAAGCCGCTCAGGACGAAGAAGAACGACACCCCGACGAAGCCCGCCGGCCCGAAGACCTTCGCGAGCGCGTGGGCGATCCCCTCGTCGGCGAAGGGATTCACCGGAACGGTCAGGTTCAACGGATTGTTGAGCAGAAATGCGTGGGCGAAGAAGACCATGAGCGCGGCCAGGAAACGCATGCCGGTCAACGAGGGAAGGCTTGTTCTGGATGCTGAACGATCCACCGGCACATCTGGCAGAGGGTTGGTCGAGGTCACGACGCAGCCACCTTTCCATTCGATTCTTCGAGGCGCCGCGTCACGTCGAGCGCATGGCGCCGACGCTTGTCAGCCAGCCAGGGACTTCTTGATCGTCTCGATCGCGTCGAGGACGCCGGGCGCCATCACGTCGGCTGTCGCGTCCGGCTTCACGTCGATGCTCCACATCATGCGAGACCCGCTCCCGCCGCTCTCGGGCGCAAGGATCTGCATGATGGAGTGGTGGTGCGTCAGCTGGTAGGGCGACTGCTGGATGCTGTAGGCGACGCGGCGCGTCTTCGGGTCGACGTCGACGACGAGTTCCTTGATGGTGAACTCCCCCATGTCGACGGTTCGCACGTCGCCGTCGACGGTCACCGGCCCGAGGAAGGTGATGAGCTGATTGACGCGAGCGACATCGGACAGTGCCGCCCAAGCGCTTTCCACATCAGCACCGACCGCGAACTCGTGAATGATGGACGCCACGAAATCCTCCGCTCGAAATTGCGCCGTCCAACGCGACGCAGATCCGATGATGTGGGAACCGCAGGCCGCCGCCTACCCCACAGTCACCCCGTCGCCTACCCCAGACCCACCCCTACGAGGGCTTCCCGCAGGCGACTCAGCAGGCTGAGCTCCTCGTCGATGTCGGTCGCCGCCATGTTGGCCAGGAAGACGTGGTCGACGCCGTTGCCATGCAGCTTCGCCAGGTCCTCGGCGATCTGCTCCGGGGAGCCCCCCAGGTAGGGACGGTCGCGGTCGATCGGAGCGCTGGTCACCGGCACGTTCGCCCGGGCGATGACCGACAGCGACTCCGGGTCGCGGCCCCACTGCGCCGCCGCGTGGCGGAAACGGGCGCCGGCCCCGATCGTCGCCTCCGCCGAGAAGGCGATCGGGTTCAGGCCGTCGGCGATGCGGGCAGCCCGGTCCACCCCCTTGGGTGTCATGGCGCCGACGACGATCGGCAGGCGTGGTTGCACCGGCTTCGGGTTGATCTCCGACGGCGCGATCCGGTAGAACCGCCCCTCGTACCGGACGGGATCCGGCCCCCAGCAGGCGCGGATCGCCGCCACCACCTCGTCGAACCCGGCGCCCCGCCGGCGCACCGGCACGCCGGCCGCCTCGAACTCCTCGCGCATCCAGCCCTGCCCCAGACCGGCCAGCACCCGGCCACCGCTGAGCTGGTCCAGCGTGGCGATCCGGCGTGCGAGCACGACCGGCGGGTGGAAGAGCGCGTCGAGCACGCTGGTGCCCAGGGTGATCCGGTCGGTGACGGCCGCGAGGAAGCTGAGGGTCTCCAGCGGGTCGTAGACGGTGCGATAGACCTCCGGAAGTTGCTCCGGAGCCGTGCCGCCCGGCGGGACGGACCCCGCCACGGGCCGCAACAACCGCTCGTACGTCCACAGCGAGGCGTAACCCAGGCTCTCCGCCGCGCGGGCGAAGCGGATGAGGTTCTCCCGGTTGGCCAGCGGACCGGCCGAGGGCAGTGCGACACCGATGTCCATGTTTCCCCTTCGCTCATCCTCGTCCCAGCTCGTCCTCGACGAGCCGGAAGATCTCTTCGTCGGACGCGGCGCTGAGGTCGTCGTCGCCCGGCGCGCCGCCGGTGCCGGCGAGCCGGGTGGCCAGCGCGTGGAGCCGGTCGGCCACCTCGACCCGCAACGCGCCGTCGAGGGTCGCCGTGTCGATCGCCCGCTCCAGCCCGGCGACCCCGGCGAGAACCGGCGCGGCGGCGTCCTCCGTCGGCAGGAGCAGCTCGCCCAGGTGATCGGCGAGCTCGGCCGGGGTCGGGAAGTCGAACACGACGGTCGCCGAGAGCCGGATCCGCGCCGCCCGGGTGAGCCGGTTGCGCAGGTCCACCGCGGCCAGCGAGTCGAACCCCATGTCCTTGAACGGGGCGTCCGGCGGGATCTCCGCCGCCGAGGATCGCCCCAGAGCCGCGGCCGAGGCGGCCCGCACGAGGGACAGCACCTCGTTCTGCCGCTCCTCCGCCGGCATCGCGCCGAGCCTGGCGACCAGATCGTCGCCGCCCGCCTGGCCGGCGCCGGCGGACACCGCCGGACGGCCGGGGCGCGCCAGCGCCCGCAGTAGCGTCGGCACCCCCTCACCCGAGCGCAGCGCCGCGAGGTCGAGCCGCACGGCGACCGGCGCCGGGTCTCCACCGCGCAGAGCCTCGTCGAACGCGGCCAGCGCGTCCGCCACGGCCAACGGCCGGACGACGCCGCCGCGCGCCGGCCGGTCCCCGCGGACCGGACCGGAACCCATCGCCCCGGCGACGTCCCACAGACCCCACGCCACCGAGACCGCGGGCGCCCCCCGCGCCCGCCGCATCGCGGCCAGCCCGTCGAGGAAGGCGTTCGCCGCGCCGTAGTTGCTCTGCCCCGGGTTGCCCAGGACCCCGGCGACCGAGGAGAACAGCACGAACGCGGCGAGGTCGTGATCGCGCGTCAGCTCGTGCAGGTGCCATGCGCCGTCGGCCTTCGGGCGCAGCACGGCGTCCAGGCGAACCGGGTCCATGGCGGACAGCACGCCGTCGTCGAGCACGCCCGCGGCGTGCACGACCGCGGTCAGTGGATGGTCCGGCGCGACCTCGGCCAGGACGCCGGCCAACGCCTGCCGGTCACCGGCGTCCGCCGCCACCACCCTCGCCTCGGCCCCCAGCCCGGCAAGCTCGGTCACCAGGTCCGAGGCACCGTCGGCGGTGGCCCCACGCCGACTCGTCAGGATCAGGTGCCGGACACTGTGACCAGTGACGAGATGGCGCGCGACGACGGCGCCGAGCGCCCCTGTCCCGCCGGTGACCAGCACCGTCCCGTGGGGGTCGAGGGTCCGCGACGGCGGCGCGACCGCAGTGTCCACACGCACCAGCCGGGGTGCCAGGGCGACACCGGAGCGGAGTGCGACCTGCGGCTGACCCATGGCCACGACCCGGCGAAGCGCCTGCTCGTCCCCGGCCGCCTCGCCGAGGTCGACCAGGATTATCCGGTCGGGGTACTCCGTCTGCGCGGTGCGGACCAGGCCCCAGACGGCCGTCGCCGCCGGGTCGCAGGCCGCGCCGTCCGCAGTGGCCACCGCGTGGCGTGTCGTCACCAGCACCACCGTCGAGGCGAGCGCCGGCTCGTCGAGCACCGCCCGCAGCCCGGCCAGGGTGCCCGTGGTCACCGCGCGCAGCCGCTGCGGCATCGCCGCGCCGCCGGGGTCGCCGGGCACGTCGATCCGGACGACCCGCGCGGCGGCGGCGACCATGGCGGCCACGTCGTCGGCGTCGGCGAGCGTCGCCCACGGTCCGGTCGCGCCGGCATCCGGCACCGTCAGCTCGTCCCAACGCTGGTGCCACAGGTGTCCGCCGGACGCGACGACTGCGACGGCGGCCGCGGGCACCGGACGGAACGTCAGGCCGCCGACCGACAGCACCGGCGTACCCGACGGGTCGACGCACTCGATCGAGACGGCGGCCGAGCCGGCGCGCGTGATCCGCACCCGCAGGCCGGTCGCTCCCGCCGCGTGCACCTGGACGCCGGACCAGGCGAACGGAAGCGTCACCTGGCCGGGCGGACTCGCCGGCACCGGACCCAGCACGCCCGCGTGCAGCGCCGCGTCGAACAACGCGGGGTGCAGCGCGAACGGGGAGGGTTCGCCGTCCCCCAGCTCCGGCAGCACCACCTCGGCGTAGACGTCCTCGCCTCGGGTCCACGCCGCGCGCAGCCCTCGGAAGGCGGGTCCGTAAGACAGCCCGGAGCGGGCCATGCCGGCGTAGAAGTCGGCCAGATCCACCGCCTCGACGCCCGCGGGCGGCCAGACGGCGACGTCGAGGGGCGGGGGCGCGTCCGTGGGCAGCGGCGCGAGGGTCCCCGTGGCGTGTCGCACCCAGGGCGCCCCGTCGTCCGCCGCCCGGGGTCGGGAGAACAGCGCCACCCGGTGACGGCCGTCGGTGTCGCCCGGGTCGACGACGACGCGCACGTCGACCGGGTGCTTGTCGGGCAGCGTCAGCGGCGCCTCGACGACGAGTTCCTCCACCACCGGCGCGCCGGCCTCGTCCCCCGCCCGCACCGCCAGCTCCACCAACGCGGCTCCCGGCACGACCACCGCGTCCGCGACCACGTGGTCGCTCACCCACGGGTGCGCCTCGGCGGAGATCGAGCCGCTCAGGATGAGCCCGTCCGTCCCGGGCACCTCGACGGTGCTGCGCAGCACCGGGTGAGCGGCCGCGCGCGGGCGCGATCCGTCCTCGCCGGGGAAAGGGCTGCGCGGCCAGTACCGCTGCCGCTGGAACGGATAGGTGGGCAGGTCGACACGGCGGACAGCGGTGCCGTCGAGCAGCGGTCGCCAGTCCACCGGCACGCCCCGCACCTGGGCCGACCCGAGGCTCGCGAGCAGCGTCGCGCTCTCGTCCGTGCCGCGTCGCTGCAGGGCCAGGCAGACGGGGGCCCGGTCGTCGGCGTCCAGTTCCTCGCGCGCCATGGCGGTCAGGACGGCGTCCGGACCGACCTCCAGGAAGGTACGCACGCCCAGGCGGCGCATCGCCCCTACGGCGTCGCCGAACCGCACCGGTCGGCGCACGTGCTCCACCCAGTAGTCGGCGGAGGTGATCTGCTCCGGCGCGACGACGTCACCGGTCAGGGTGGAGACGACCGAGATGCCGGGGCTCCGGTAGTCGAGGCCCTGCGCGACGTGCCGGAACTCGTCGAGCATCGGCTCGACCAGCGGTGAGTGGAAGGCGTGGCTCACGGTGAGGCGCTTGGTGCGCCAGCCGGCGGCGGCGCCGGCGGCGGCCACCTCGGTGACGGCCTGCTCCGTGCCGGAGACCACGACCGCGCGAGGACCGTTCACCGCGGCCACCGACACGTGCTCCGCAAGGCCGGCGAGCAGCGGCAGGACCTCGGACTCGGTCGCCTCCACCGCCACCATGGCCCCGCCGGCCGGCAGCTCCTGCATGAGCCGGCCCCGCGCGGCGACCAGGGCGGACGCGTCGGCCAACGAGAGGACTCCGGCGGCATGGGCCGCGGCGATCTCCCCGATCGAGTGGCCGGCGACGTGGTCGGGGCGCACGCCGAGCTGTTCGAGCAGTCTGAACAGCGCGACCTCGACGACGAACAGCGCCGCCTGGGTGTAGACGGTCTGGTGCAGCAGCTCGGCGGTCGGCGTGCCCGCCTCGGCGGTCATCACCTCGCGCAGTCCGACCTCGACGTGCCCGGCGAGTCGCTCGTCGAGCGCCGCGCAGGCCGCGTCGTACGCCTCGGCGTAGGCCGGGAACGCCCGGTACAACTCGCGGCCCATGCCCACCCGCTGGCTGCCCTGGCCGGTGAAGAGGAACGCCACGTCACCCGGTTCCGCCGTACCGGTGTCGACGGGCTCGCCGGCCGCCAGCGCACGGAGGCCGGCGAGCAGCTCATCCCGGTCGGCGGCCGGCACCGCGGCGCGGTGCTCCCAGAGCGCGCGACCGGTCAGCAGGGAGTGCACGACCTCTGCGGGCGTCAGGTCGGGACGGCTCGCCACGTGATCGGCGAGCCGGGCCGCCTGGGCCCGCAGGGCCGGCACGCCGCGCCCCGACAGGATCACGGGAATCGGGCCGGGGGCTGCGGCGTCCGGTGACGGTGGGGCCGCCGGCTCGTCGGGGGCCGCCTCCAGGACGACGTGGGCGTTGGTGCCGCTGACGCCGAACGACGAGACGCCCGCGCGCCGGGGGACGTCGCCGTCGGCCGGCCACGGCATGTTCTCCGTCACCAGGGCCACCGCTCCCGCCGTCCAGTCGACGTGCGGCGAGGGGGCATCCACGTGCAACGTGCGGGGCACCATCCCGTGGCGCATGCCGAGCACCACCTTGATCACGCCCGCGACGCCGGCCGCGCCCTGGGTGTGGCCGATGTTGGACTTGGCCGACCCGAGCATCAGCGGCCGGTCCGCGGGACGGTCCTGGCCGTAGGTGGCCAGCAGGGCCTGCGCCTCGATGGGGTCGCCCAGGGCCGTGCCGGTGCCGTGCGCCTCGACGACGTCGACATCCGCCGGGCCCAACCGGGCGTCAGCCAACGCCGCGCGGATCACCCGCTGCTGGGACGGCCCGTTGGGGGCGGTCAAGCCGTTGGACGCGCCGTCCTGGTTGACCGCGGTGCCGCGCACGATCGCGAGGACCGGGTGGCCGTGCCGTCGGGCGTCGGACAGCCGCTCGACGAGCAGTAGGCCGACGCCCTCGGACCAGGCCGTGCCGTCGGCGGCCGAGGCGAAGGCCTTGCACCGGCCGTCCACCGCGAGACCGCGCTGCCGGGAGAACTCGACGAAGTTGTCCGGGGTGGCCATCACCGTGACGCCGCCGACCAGAGCCATGTCGCACTCGCCCCGGCGCAGCGAACCCGTCGCCAGGTGCAGAGCCACCAGCGACGACGAGCACGCGGTGTCGACGGTGATCGCCGGCCCCTCCAGGCCCAGGGTGTACGCCACCCGCCCGGAGGCCACGCTGCCGGAGACCCCGGTCAACCGGTATCCCTCCAGGTCCGCGGACGCGTTCTGCAGCCGGATCGCGTAGTCGTGGTTGATCACGCCGGTGAACACGCCGGTCCGACTGCCCCGCAGGGAGGTGGGGTCGATACCGGCACGTTCGACCGCCTCCCAGGACGTCTCCAGCAGCAGCCGCTGTTGCGGGTCCATGGCCAGCGCCTCGCGGGGCGAGATGCCGAAGAAGTCCGCGTCGAACGCGGCGGCGTCGATGAAGGCGCCGCGGTCGGTGTAGGACGTGCCCGGGTGGTCCGGGTCCGGGTCGAAGAGCCGGTCGAGGTCCCAGCCCCGGTCGGCGGGGAACTCACCGCTGGCGTCCACGCCGTCGGCCAGCAACCGCCAGAAGTCCTCCGGCGTGTCCGCCCCGGGCAGGCGGCAGCTCAGCGACACGATGGCGATCGGCTCGTCGGGCACGCCGGCGTGGGCGGCCGGCCCGGTCTCCGCGTCGGCGTGGTCGTCGGGCCCGTCCAGCAGCGTGGCCCGCAGGTGCGCGGCCAGCGACACCGGCGCCGGGTAGTCGAAGACCAGGGTCGGTGTCAGTCGCAGCCCGGTACGGCCGACGAGGCGATTGCGCAGCTCCACGGCGGTCAACGAGTCGAAGCCGGCGTCCTTGAAGGCACGCTCCGGGTCCACCGCCTCGGCGCTCGGGTGGCCGAGGACCGCGGCCGCCTCCACCCGTACCAGGTCCGTCAGGGCCCGGATCTGCTCGGCCGCCGGCAGGGGTCGCAGCCGTGCGGTGAGGGAGTCGGCGTCGGCACCGGTCGCCGCCTGCGCCCGACGTCGGCGCTGCACCAGGCCGCGGAGCATCGGCGGCACGGCCGTCTCCGCCTCGGCCCCACGCAGCCCGGCCAGGTCCAGGCGGGCCCCGACGAACGCGGGGTCGGCGGCGTCGAGCGCGGCGTCGAGGACAGCCAGGGCCTCGGACGTGTCCAGCGGCCTCATCCCGTCCCGACGGTTGCGGCGCAGGGTGGCGTCGTCCAAGCCGGCGGTCATGGCGCTGCGTCGCGCCCACATGCCCCAGGCCACGGAGACCACCGGCAGGCCTCGCGCCCGCCGGCTCTGGGCCAGGCCGTCGAGGAAACCGTTGGCCGCCGCGTAGTTGGCCTGACCGGGGTTGCCGAAGACGCCCGCGGCGGAGGAGAACAGCACGTGGGCGGCGAGGTCCAAGTGGCGGGTCAAATCGTCGAGGTGCCACGCCGCCTGGGCCTTCGGCGCGAGAACGCGGTCGAGTCCGTCGCGCGTCAGGGACTCCACGACGCCGTCCTCGATGACCCCGGCCGTGTGCACCACCGCGGTCAGCGGATGCTCCGGCGGGACACCGGCGACGGCCGCGGCGAGCTGCGCGCGATCGGCGACGTCGGCGGCGACCACGTCGACGTGGGCACCGAGCGCCGCGAGCTCGTCGACCAGTTCCGGCGCTCCCTCGGCGGCGCGCCCGCCCCGGCTGAGCAGGAGCAACCGGCGTACGCCACGCTCGGCGACGAGATGGCGCGCGACCAGCGAGCCGAGTGTGCCGGTGCCGCCGGTGACCAGCACGGTGCCGTCGGCCGCCAGCGCCCGGGGAACGGTGAGCACCACCTTGCCGATGTGCCGGGCCTGGCTCAGGTGACGGAACGCCTCGGGGGCACGCCGCACGTCCCAGCACGTGACCGGCAACGGGCGCAGCCGACCGGAGGCGAAGAGGGCGGCCAGCTCGCGCAGCATCTCACCGAGCCGCTCGGCGCCGGCCTCCCGGAGGTCGTACGCCTGGTAGCGGACACCGGCGTGGGCGCGGGCCAGGTCCTCGGCCACCCGGATGTCGGTCTTGCCCAGCTCCAGGAACCGGCCGCCGCGCGGCAGCAACGCCAGCGAGGTGTCCACCAGCTCACCGGTGAGGGAGTTGAGGACCACATCCACGCCGCGCCCTCCGCTCACCGCCCGGAAACGCTCGCCGAAACCGGTGTCGCGCGAGGACGCCAGGCGGTCGGCGGGTATCCCCTGCTCGCGCAGGTAGGACCACTTGCCGGTGGAGGCGGTGCCGTACACCTCGGCGCCGAGATGACGGGCGAGCTGGACGGCCGCGAGTCCGACGCCACCAGCGGCGGCGTTGACGAGCACGCTCTCCCCGGCCCGCAGACGAGCCAGGTCGTGCAGGCCGTACCAGGCGGACAGGAAGACGATCGGCACGGCTGCCGCCTCGGTGAAGGACCATCCGTCGGGGATGGGCACCATGAGCCGGGCATCGGTGTCGACGACCGTGCCGAACGCGCCGAACTCATCGACCATCCCCATCACCCGGTCACCGACCGCCAGCCCGGTGACGCCCGCGCCGGTGCCGACGACGACGCCGGCCGCCTCGCCGCCGAGACCGTGCTGCCCCGGCACCATGTCCAGGGACACCAGCACATCCCGGAAGTTCACCCCGGCCGCGCGTACGGCGACGCGGACCCGCCCCGGCCCCGGGTCGCCCAGGTCGTCGACGGGCGCCAGCACGAGCTCGTCGAGGGTGCTGCCCCCGGCCCGCTGGGCCAGGCGCCAGTGCCCGGCCGAACCCGGCGTGGCCAGCGGCGCCACCGAATCGGCCCGCACGAGCCGCGGAACGTAGAGCTTCCCGTCGCGGGCGCCCAGTTGCGGTTCGCCGGTCGCGACCGCCGCCGGCACGAGGACGGCGAGATCCGCGCCCGGGTCGGCGTCGAGCAGCACCAGGCGGGAGGGGTGTTCCGACTGCGCCGACCGGACCATCGCCCAGACGGCGGCGGCGGTCGGATCGGTCAGCTCACCGGCGCCGTGCACGGCGGCGCCGCCACGGGTCAACACCACCAGCGGGCCGGCGCCGGACCTCGGCGTCGACAGCCACCGCTGCAGTGCGGTGAGCACCGTGCCCGTGGTGGCGGACAGCGCGTCCGGCTCGTCGGCCGAGGCGGGCACCACCAGCACCACCACGTCGGCGACGGATGCGGCCTCCCGCTCGGCCTCGACCAGGGCCGCGACGTCGGCGTGCCGGGACCATCCGGCGGGCACGCCCGGCGCGTCGGTGTCGGATCCGACGAGGGCGCAGGTCACCGCGTCGGGGAACTCGATCCGGCCGAGGGGCGACCACCGGACCTCGAAGAGCGAGTCACTCAGCGGTTCCGGCGCGGCCGGTGTCAGGTCCGTCGCCGGCCGCAGCCGCAGGGCGCCGACCCGCGCGAGCGGGCGGCCGACGCCGTCGGCCAGCGACAGGGCGACGGTGTGCGGGGCGAGCGCCCGCGCGTGCACCCGCAGCGTGGTGGCGCCCGTGGCCTCGAGCGAGACGTCGTCGAAGGCGAAGGGCAGGTGCACCTGCTCCTCGCCCTGCTGCGGCAGCAGCTTGGTGGCGTGCAGGGCGGCGTCGAAGAGGGCCGGGTGCAGGCCGTACCGGGCGGCGTCGGGGTCGGCGTCCTCGGGCAGGCGCACCTCGGCGAACACCTCGCCGTCACGGCTCCAGACCGCGTGCAGGCCCTGGAAGGCGGGGCCGTACCCGTATCCGGCCTCGGCCTGGTCGGCGTAGAGGTCGTCGATGTCGATCGGCTGGGCCTGGGCCGGTGGCCACGAGCTGAGGTCCTCGCCCGCCCCGCCCGCCGCGCCCCCGCCGATCGTGCCGGCGGCGTGCCGGGTCCACGGTTGGTCGGCGTCCCGATCCTCGCGCCGGGAGTGCACGGTCACCCGACGCCGGCCGTCGTCCCCGACCGCGCCCACGTGCAGCCGCAGTTGCAGCGCCCCGTCCGCCGGCAGGCGCATCGGCTGTTCCAGGATCAGTTCCTCGATCCGGTCGAGGCCCACCTCCTCCGCCGCCCGCAGGACCATCTCGGCGAGCGCGGTGCCGGGCACGACGACCGCGTCGCCGATGCGATGGTCACCGAACCACGGCTGGCTGCCCACCGACACCCGGCCGCTGCCCAGCACCTCGCCGGTGCCCGGCACCTGCGCGAAGGCCGCCAACAACGGATGGTCGGTCCTGGCCAGCCCGGCGGCGGCCACGTCCTGGTCGCCCGCCGACCCGACGGGCAGCCAGTAACGCTCGGTCTGGAACGGGTAGGTGGGCAGCTCGACCCGGCGGCACCGGGCGTCGGCGAAGAACTCGGACCAGGACACCGCCACGCCCCGCACGTGCAGCAGGCTCAGCGTCCGCGCGACCGACAGCACCTCCGGCTGGTCCTTGCGCAGCATCGGCAGGGCCTCCACCTCGTCCGGGCCCTCCCCGGTGAGGCAGCCCTGGACCATCGCGGCCAGCACGCCACCCGGCCCGGCCTCGAGGAAGGTGACCGCACCCGCCTCGTGCAGCGCGCGCACACCGTCGTGGAAGCGCACCGTCTCGCGCACGTGCCGGACCCAGTACTCCGGGTCCACCAGTTCGCCGGCCGCCACCGCCGCACCGGTCACGTTGGAGACGATCGAAAGCCGCGGCTCGGCGTACGACAGCCCTGCCGCGATCGCCCGGAACTCGTCCAGCATCGGCTCCATGAGGACGGAGTGGAACGCGTGCGACACCCGCAGGCGGCTGGTCCGGTGGCCGCGCGCGGCCATCTCGGCGGCCACCTCGTCGACGGCATCCGTGGCACCGGAGATCACCACCGAGGTGGGTCCGTTGACCGCCGCCACGCTCACGTGCCCGGGCAGCAGGGCGCGGACCTCTTCCTCCGTGGCCTCGATCGCGGTCATGCCGCCGCCATCCGGCAGCGCCTGCATCAGGCGTCCGCGCGCGGCCACGAGGGTGGCAGCGTCGGCCAGCGACCAGACGCCGGCGACGTACGCGGCGGTCAGCTCGCCGATCGAGTGCCCGGCGAGGTGGTCCGGGACCACGCCCCAGCTCGACAGGAGGCGGTACGTCGCGACCTCGACCGCGAAGAGGGCCGGCTGCGCGAACTCCGTACGGTCCAGCAGCCGTGCCTCGCGCGAGCCGGGCGCGGCGAGGACGAGTGGCCGCAGCGGGCGGGGCAGGTGCGGGTCCAGCGCCTCGCACACCTCGTCGAACGCCTCGCGGTAGGCGGGGTAGGTGGCGTGCAGGTCACGGCCCATGCCGGCCCGCTGGCTGCCCTGTCCGGTGAAGAGGATCGCGAGCCCTCCGGTCACCGTGGCGCCGGAGACGACGGTCACCGCCGCCTCCCCGTCGGCCACCGCGGCCAGGCCGGCCACCGCGTCCGGACGGCTCTCCGCGACGACCACGGCCCGGTGCGGCAGCGCCGCGCGGGACGTCGCCAGGGAGAAGCCGACATCGGCGGGCACCGCCTCCGGCTGCGCCACCGTCGTCGCGAGCCGCCCGGCCTGGGCCCGCACCGCCGCCGCCGAACCACCGGACAGCGGCCAGACGATGACCGGCGCCGCCGGACGCGGCGCGGCGGGTGGTTGCTCCTGCGCGGGTGCCTGCTCGACGATGACGTGCGCGTTGGTGCCGCTGACGCCGAAGGAGGAGACACCCGCGCGCCGGGGCCCCGCGGTCTCCGGCCACGGGCGGGCCGAGGTGAGCAGCTCCACCTGCCCGGCGGACCAGTCCACGTGCGAGGTGGGCCGGTCCACGTGCAGCGTCCTGGGCAGGACACCGGCCCGGATGGCCTGGACCATCTTGATGACGCCCGCCACGCCCGCGGCCGCCTGCGCGTGGCCGATGTTGGACTTCAACGAGCCGAGCCACACCGGCCGCCCGGCCGGCCGGTCCTGCCCGTACGTGGCGAGGACGGCCTGCGCCTCGATCGGGTCACCGAGACGGGTGCCCGTGCCGTGCGCCTCCACGGCGTCCACGTCGGCGGGGACCAACCCGGCGTTCGCGAGGGCCTGCCGGATCACCTTCTGTTGGGCCGGGCCGCTCGGCGCCGTCAGACCGTTGGAGGCGCCGTCCTGGTTGATGGCGCTGCCCCGCAGCACGGCGAGCACGGGGTGCCCGTTGCGCCGTGCGTCGGAGAGCCGCTCAAGCAGGACCAGGGCGACGCCTTCGGACCATCCGGTCCCGTCGGCGGCGTCCGCGAACGCCTTGCAGCGCCCGTCGGGCGCGAGGCCCCGCTGGCGGGAGAACTCGACGAACGCACTCGGCTGCGACATCACCGCGACACCGCCGGCCAACGCCATCGAGCACTCGCCCAGTCGTAGCGCCTGGGCGGCGAGGTGGAGCGCGACGAGCGACGACGAACAGGCGGTGTCCACCGACACGGCCGGCCCCTGCAACCCGAAGGCGTACGCGACACGGCCGGACACCACACTGCCGGCGACGCCGATGCCGAGGTAGCCCTCCGTACCCTCCGGCGGGCGCGACGTCCGGCTCCCGTAGTCGTGGTACATCACGCCGGTGAAGACGCCCACGTCCTGCCCGGACAGTGCGGTGGGCGAGAGACCGCCCCGCTCGAAGACCTCCCACGCCGTCTGCAGCAGCAGGCGTTGCTGCGGGTCCATGGCCATCGCCTCGCGCGGCGAGATGCCGAACAGCGCCGCGTCGAACTCGGCCGCGTCGTGCAGGAAGCCGCCCTCGCGGACGTACGACTTGCCGGGAGCGTCCGGGTCGGGATCGTACAGCGCGGACACATCCCATCCACGGTCGTCGGGGAAGTCCGAGACCGCGTCGGTCTCCTCCTCGACCAGCCGCCACAGGTCCTCCGGGCTCGCCACCCCACCGGGCAGCCGGCAGCCCATGGCGACGATGGCGACCGGCTCTTCGGCGAGCCGGGGGGCCGTCCTCGGCGCCGCCGCCGGGGAGCGCTCGCCGAACAGTTCGTCGTGCAGGTAACGGGCGAGGGCGGCCGGCGTCGGCCGGTCGAAGGCCACCGTGGTCGGCAGGTCGAGGCCGGTCGCGGCGGCGAGCCGACCCCGCAGCTGTACGGCGGCGAGCGAGGTGAAACCCAGGTCGGCGAAGGCTCGCCCCGGATCGACCGCGGTGCCGCCGGACAGCCCCACGACCTCGGCGGTCTCGCCCGCGACCAGCGTCTCCAGGTTGCGCAGCCGGGCCTCGCGGGTGAGGCCGGCGAGCCGGGCGCGCAGTCGCTCGCGGGCGGCCGGGTCGCCCCCTCGGTCGCCGAGCGTGCTCTGGGTGGTGTCGATCAGCTCACGCAGCAGCGCCGGCAGCCTGTCCCGGCGCACCTGTGTCGGCGTGGGCCGGGCGGCCACGTAGACCGACCCGCCGGCGACCAGCGCGGCGTCGAGCATCGCGAGCGCCTCGCGGGTCGGCAGGGCGTCGAGACCGACCACCGGGGACGGCGAGCCCGGCTCGTCGTGGGCGAGCAGAACCGCGGGCAGCCCCCGAGCGCGGTGCCGATGCGTCGCGGCGGCCAGCAGCGCGTTGCCCGCCGCGGCGGGACCGCTTCCACCGGCGAGACCGGCGGTCGAGGTGATGGTGAGCAGGGGCGTCTCCGGCATCGCCCGGGTCGCCTCGTGCACGTTCCATGCGGTGACGGTGCTCCGCTCCGGATCCGAGTCGTCCGTGATCACCACGGCCGCGCTCCACGGGCGCTTCTCGTACTGCAGCAGCGACGCGACCTGGCCGGCGTCGGTGAGATCGGCCCCGGCCACCCGCACCTTGGCGCCGAGCCGCTCGAGGTCGCCGGCGAGCTGGGTGAGCTGCTGGTCCGCCCGTCCCCGCGGGGCGGCCAGGACGAGATGGCGGGCGCCGTGCCCGATGACGAGGTGGCGCGCGACGGCCGCGCCACGGGTGGTCCCGGCGCCGCAGACCAGCACCGCGCCGTGCGGGTCCAGGGTGGTGCCGGAGGCGTCCGTGGGCGCGGCGGCCCGCACCAGTCGAGGCGTGAGCACCACGCCGGCGCGGATCGCCGACTCCGGTTCTCCGCAGGTCACGGCGATGATCAGGGCGACGGACGAGGCGGCGTCGATCGTGTCGAGATCCACCCCGACGACGTCGGTGCCGTCGGCGCGCAGGCTGCGCAGGAGCCCGGGGACACCCGCCGCGCCCGGGTCGGTCACGTCCTCGCCGGAGCCGGTGACGACGGCGCCGCGGGTGACGACCGCGATGGCGGACTCGGCGGGTAGCCCGGCGCTGCGCCAGGACCGCAGTTGGGACGACAGGTCGTTCGTGGTGGCGCGCGCGGACGACACCGTCTCGCCGGACGTGGGGGCGGGCAGCAGCAGCGTCACCGCCGGGACGGGCCCGCCCCGGGTGATCGCGCTCAGCACGTCACTGACGTCGGCGTAGGCGGTGGCGTCCTGCCCGTGCTCCCGCAGGTGCCCGGCGAGGGTGTCGGCGTCCGGCCCGGCGACCACCCAGCGGCCCGGGGCGGTGCTCGGTTGGGCCGAGGGAAGCGGCGGCCAGTCGACGGTGAGGAGGGTGTCGAAGCGACCGCTGCCGGTGGCGCGCAGCCGGGCGGACTGGTCGAGCAGGACGTGCCGGGTGATCTTTCCGGACGCGGTGCGCGGGATGCGGTCGATCTCGTACAGCTCCTCCGGCACCTTGTAGTAGGAGAGCCGCTCACGGCAGGCGGCGAGCAGCCGGTCGGGGTCGAACCCACCGGGACCGGCGACCAGGAAGGCCACCGGCACCTCGCCGAGGATGTCGTGCGGCTTGCCGACGACCGCCACGTCCGCGACTCCCGGATCCAGGCGCAGCACCTCCTCCACCTCGCCGGGATGGATGTTCTCGCCGCCGCGAATGATCAATTCCTTGATCCGCCCGGTGATCGAGAAGTAGCCCGCCGCGTCCCGGCGCGCCAGGTCGCCGGTGCGGTACCACCCGTCGCTGAAGGCGGCGGCGGTGGCCTCGGGCTGGTTGTGGTAGCCCACCATGACGCTGGGGCCGCGGACCCAGACCTCGCCCTCCTCGCCCACGGCCACGTCGCGGCCGGTGTCGGGATGCACCAGCCGGACGCTCAGCCCGGGCACGGGCAGCCCGCACGACCCTTCGACCCGCGCGCCGGTGGGCCAGTTGATGGTGATGGAGCCGCAGGTCTCGGTGCTGCCGTAGGCGTCCAGCAACGGCGCGCCGAAGGCGTCCTCGAACGAGCGTCGCAGCTCCGCGGTGGTGATGGCGCCACCGACCAGGCACATGCGCAGGTCCGGGGCGACGAAGCCGGTCTCGCGAGCGGCCTGGATGAGGTAGTGGTACATCGTCGGCACCCCGGCCAGGAAGGTGGCGGACTCCTCCCGAAGGGCGCGCAGCACGTCCGGGGCCGACATCCCGTCCACCAGTCGGGCGGTGGCGCCGACGCTCGTCACGGCCAGCAGGCAGAAGATGTGCGCGAGGCTGTGGAAGAGCGGAAGCGGCCAGACGACCCGGTCCTCGGCCGAGAGCCCCGGCACCGGCACGTAGCAGGCCGCCACCGACCACAGGCAGTTGCGTTGGGTGGACAGCACCCCCTTGGGCCGGCCGGTGGTGCCGGAGGTGTAGAGCATCCAGGCCAGGTCGTCGAGCGCCAGGTCGTCGCGAGCGGGGTTGGCGGGCTCGGCGCCGGCCAGGCTCTCGAACAACACCGTTCCGGGGGGAACGTCGGCGGACGACGCGGAACCGACCAGCACCACACGGGTCTGCGGGCGTTCCCGGAGCACGTCGTGCAGCCGCTCGACGTGGGCGGCGTCGGTGATGAGCACCCGCGCGTCGCTGTCGTGCAGCAGGTAGGCCAGTTCGGCCGCGGTGGACCGGGGGTTCAGCGGGACGCCGACGGCGCCGGCCCGGACGATCGCCAGGTAGCTCTCCACCGTCTCGACCTGGTTGCCGAGGCAGATGGCCGCCCGGTCGCCCGGTTGCAGGCGTAGGTCCGGCAGGTGGCCGGCGATGCGCCCGGTACGCCGGTACAGCTCGGCGTAGGTGACGGCGCGCCGGTCGTCCCGGTACGCGATCTTGTCACCGCGCCGGGTGGCGTGTTCCTGGAGCAGTTCGGGCAGTGGGCGGATCAGGTCCGTACGCAGCACGGTGCACACTTCCTCGAGGACAGCGACAGGGGCGTAGACGCAGACGCCAGTCTCGTGGCGGCACGCTGCCCGTCGCCCCCCTAGCCGGCCCCCTAGCGCCTCCCTGACTTCGACGTGGACCGCGTCCGGACGTCGAGTGGTGGGCCGGTTGCGCCGCCCGGCGGATAGCGTGCGGATCCGGGCGCGTCACCGGCGCCCCGCGCACACGGCCCGGTCCCGGGCGGCGAAGGAGGAGCGCATGACCTCGACGGTGCGGCAGATAGATGTCGCCCTGGGTGAGCGGGCCTACCAGGTCTCGATCGGCAGTGGCGTTCGCCATCTCCTCCCCGAGGTGGTCGCCGGCACTGGTGCCCGGCGGGCCGTGGTGGTCTCGGCCCGGCCCCCGGAGTGGACCGTCGACCCGGGCGTGCCGTGGCTCCTGGTGCCCGCCCGCGACGGCGAGGCGCACAAGACACTGGAGACGGTCGGCGAGCTCTGCCGGCAGTTCGCCCGCTTCGAGCTGACCCGGTCCGACGTGGTGGTCTCCTGCGGCGGCGGCACCACCACCGACATGGTCGGGTTGGCGGCGGCGATGTTCCACCGCGGGGTGCCCGTCATCCACCTGCCGACGACGCTCCTGGCCCAGGTCGACGCCAGCGTGGGTGGCAAGACCGCGGTCAACCTGCCCGAGGGCAAGAACCTGGTGGGGGCCTACTGGCAGCCGCTCGCGGTCCTCTGCGACGTCGACTACCTGCGGACGCTGCCACCACGCGAGTGGACCAACGGCTACGGTGAGATCGCCCGTTGCCACTTCATCGGCGGCGGCGACCTACGCGGCCTCGACGTGACCGCGCAGATCGCGGCGAGCGTCTCCCGCAAGGCGGCGATCGTGGCCGCCGACGAGCGCGACGCCGGCCTCCGGCACATCCTCAACTACGGTCACACGCTGGGGCACGCCATCGAACGCGCCACCGGCTACACCTGGCGACACGGTGAGACGGTCGCGGTCGGCACCGTCTTCGCGGGCCGGCTGGCCGGCGCGCTCGGCCGCATCGCCCCGCCCCGGGTGCGCGAGCACGTCGAGGTGGTGCGCCACTACGGGCTTCCGGAGGCACTGCCGACCGGGGTGGACGTCGCCCAGTTGATCTCCCTGATGCGCCTCGACAAGAAGGCGACGACCGGGGGCCTGGCATTCGTCCTGGACGGCCCGCGCGGGCCCGAACTCGTCCCCGACGTGGACGAGCGCGCCGTACGCGACGTGCTCGACGGCATGCCCCGCGCCGAACTGCCGGCGGAGTCAGGCGCGACGGGCCAGCAGGACCGCGCCGTGCAGGGACGATAGCCCGCCGAGCGCGGCGGCGCGGACCTCGGGTGCCGGCACGCCGGGCCGGCTGAGGTCCCGGACGTGGCGCGCCACCGTGGGCACGTACCCGGCGGTGGCGGCGGCGAAGCCTCCGCCGATCACCACGGTCGCCGGACGCATCAGTTCGCTCACCGAGGTGATGGCCACGGCGAGCGCGGCGGCCCCGTCGTCGACCGCCGCCACCGCCCAGGGTGCGCGGCGGCCCAGGCCGTCGTGGAGCTCCGCCGCGTCGACCGGCGCGCGCCGCAGCGTGGCGGCCGCCCGCAGGACCGCGGGCCCGGAGGCGTACGCCTGCACGCACCCGCGCCGGCCGCAGACGCAGACGCGGCCGGCGCGGTCCACCACGACATGGCCGAGTTCGCAGGATCCACGGTCGAGGCCGGGCACGAGCCGCCCCTGCCAGACGAGACCGCCGCCGATGCCGGTGCCGACACCGACGTAGAGCAGATCGGCCACCTCGGCCACGGCCGCCTCGGCCAGGGCCGCCAGCTCGCCGTCGTCGGCCCAGGTCACCCGGGCCCGCGGGAACAGGTCACGCATCACCGACCGCACGTCGACGCCGGCCCAGCCCGGACGGCTGGGCCAGGTCAGCACGCGCCCGGCGTCGTCGACGGCGGCCGGCAGCGCCACGCCCACCGACGTGACCGGCTCGGGCCATCGGTCGCGCACGTCCCGGACGTGCCGGGCGAGGACCGCCAGGTCCGCTTCGGCGGTGCCCGGCGCCGGCCAGGACACGACCGTCTCGTGGCGGAACGACGGGTCCCGCTCCATCCGGAGGGCGACCTTGGTGCCTCCGATGTCGATGCCCAGGTATGAGATGGTGACCCCCCGCGGCGCCCCGCCGCCGAGATCCGGCGACGTCCCTCCGATGTGGACGCGGATACTCTAGGCACCGGCGGCGTGACCGGGCGCGACCCGGCACCCAGCGCCCAGTAATTGCCCTCGCGATCCTTGCATAGACGACAAATATCGTGATCGACGCGCAAGCGTGCAAGCCGACGAGGATTGTGACGGTTCGACCGGCCCGGGAAACGCCGGCGAAACACCGACGTGACCCGGCGACCGTCAACGGGACTCCGACGTGCCCCGGGAGCAGGGGCTTTGCCCTGCAGTTACCTCCCAGTGGCAACGTCCGGCGCAAGGTCCACCACACGTTGCTACCGTTTCCCGCGACTTCTTTGCGTGACGAAGCAACCCTTCTCCGTGAGATGGCGACCAACCGGGGGCCGTAGATGCATCTGATCGAGCGCGAAAGACAAATCCTCCTCCTCGATCAACTGGCACGTCGCGCCTGGGCCGGACACGGCCAGGCGACCCTAGTGACCGGAGCGCCGGCGACCGGCCGCAGCGCGCTGGTCCACGCCTTCAGCGAGCGGGCGGCCGATGCGGGCGCGCTCGTGCTCGGCGCGGTCTGCGATCGCTCCGAGCGTTCCCTGACCTGCGGAATGCTGCACCAGCTCATGCAGCACCCGGCTCTCGAGGCGCACGCCGACACCATCGCCGCCCTGCTCACGAAGGCCGCCTCGCACGAAGGTGGCGACCGGAGCAGTCCGCACCCGGAGATCCTGTGGATCTTCCAGCAGCTGTGGCTGATCCTGCGCCGGCAGGCCGAGGAGCAACCGGTTCTCCTCACGGTGGACGACGTCGCCCACGCCGACGACGTGTCGCTCGACTTCCTTCAACAGGTGGTGCGCCGGCTGCCCACCGCCCGGGTCCTCCTGGTCCTGACCGACACCGAACCGGCGCCCACCCGGTCGGTGTTCCACCTGGCGCTCGACCGGCAGTTGCACGTGCACCGGATCGACCTGGCGCCCCTGTCACCGGAGGGCGTCGCCACCGCCGTACGGCTCGGCGTCGGCGACCGGCGCGCCGACCACCTCGCCACCGAGGTCTACGAACTCACCGGCGGCAACCCCCTCCTGCTGCGCGCCCTGCTCGACGGGCCGGAGGACCCCGACGACCGGCTGGACCGGTACGGCCGCGCGCTGCTCGGCTGCCTGCACCGCGGTGATCCCACGCTCTGGGCGGTGGCACGCGCCGTGGCGGTCCTCGGTGACGGCACGACGACCCGAGCCCTCCACGACCTCGTCGACGCCGATCCACGGGCGGTGGACGGCGCGCTGCGCGCCATGACGGCTGCCGGGCTGATGCGCGAGGGCGCCTTCCGGCACGAGAGCGCGAGAGAAGCCCTCCTCGACCACATACCCGCCGACGAGCGCACCCGGCTCCAGGAGCGCGCCGCGCACGTCCTCTTCGACGGCGGGGCGCCGGCGTCCACGGTGGCTCCCCTCCTGGTGTCGGCCGGCACCGCGCCGCCGCCCTGGGCCACGCCGATCCTCGTCGAGGCCGCCGAGCAGGCCGTCGCCGTCGACGACCGGCAGGCCGCCGTCAGCGCCCTGGAGTGCGCCCTGCGCGGCACGCCCCCGCCACCGCAGGCCGCCTCGCTGCGGGTCCGGCTGGCACAGATCGAGTGGGAAACGGATCCCGCCGCCGGGGCGCGGCACCTCGACCCGCTGCGTACCGCGCTGCGTGACGCGCAGCTCGACCATCGGGAAAGGTTCACGCTGGTCAAGCGTCTGCTGTGGAGCGGCCGGGTCGCCGAGGCCACCGACGCGTTGAACCTGATCCGCTCGGACGCCCACCGCGACCCGGGCGCCGTGGTGGAACTGCGCGACCTGGAGCAGTGGCTGGCGTACGTGGCGCCGGCCCTGGCCCGGCACCCCGCCGGCCCGGCCCCGCAGGACGGCGACGCGTTCCCGCTGCGCCGGATGACCGACCCCTGGCTGCACGCCACCGCGGCGACGATCGCACCGCTGGTCAACGGCCGTACCGCGGACGCCGCTGACCGGGCCGCCCAGACGCTGCAAGACCTCGAACTGGGCCGGCTCACCGGGTGGGAGGACGAGGCCGCGCTCGTCGCGCTCCGCGCCCTCTGTCGGGCCGACCGGGTCCAGAGCGCGTTGCGGTGGTGCGACCGGCTCCGCCGCCGAACCGACGCGCGCTCGCACCGCACGATGAACGCCGTGCTCACCGCCGCGTACGCGGACATCTGCCTCGAACTGGGCGATCTGACCGCGGCGGTCACCAACGCCGAGGCCGCACTCGACCAGCTCACCACGCGGGCCTGGGGCCTGGCGGCAGGTCTGCCGCTGTCGACCCTCGTGCTCGCCCTCTCCCGCCTCGGCCAGTTCGACGAGGCCGGCGCGCTGCTCGCACGACCGGTTCCCGAGGCGATGTTCCAGACCCGCTACGGCCTCCTCTATCTGTTCGCCCGCGGGCAGTACCGGATGGCGGTGCGGCACCACCACGCCGCCCTGGCCGACTTCCTGTCCTGCGCTGAGATGGTGCGTGGCTGGGGTCTGGACGCCGCCGGGATCGTGCCGTGGCGTACCAGCGCGGCGGAGGCGTGGCTGCGCCTGGGCAACCACGACCAGGCACGGCGGCTGGCCGGTGACGAGCTGTCCCGGACCGGCACCGGGGCGCGCAACCGGGGCGCCGCGCTGCGGGTGCTCGCCGCCGCTGGTCCGGCCGAGCGGCGTCCGCAGCTGCTGTCCGAGTCGCTCGAGCTCTCGGAGAGCTGCGACGACCGCTACCAGCAGGCCCTCACCCTGGCGGACCTCGCCACCGCCTACCACCTGCTCGACCGCAACCGCCGGGCGCGGGTGGTGTTCCGCCGCGCCATCCACATGGCACTCGTCTGTGAGGCCGACCCGTTGCACCGCGAACTGCTCGCCGTGGGGCACGGCCTCGGCGAGGCGACCGGCACGCCGGAACGGTGCGACCAGCTCGACGAGTTGACCGATTCCGAGCGACGGGTCGCCGCCCTCGCGGCCATGGGCTACACGAACCGCGAGATCGCCCGCAAGCTCTTCGTGACGGCCAGCACCGTGGAGCAGCACCTCACCCGGGTCTACCGGAAGCTGAAGATCTCGCACCGGCGAGAGCTGCCCAGCGAGCTGACCTGGCACGCGGGCGTCAAACCGCGGGCTTCGGCGAGTTGACCACGCCGGGGCGACGCGCGCCGGCCATCACCGGGGCGACCCGCCTGTACGCGGTGCTCGGCGACCCGGTCACCCAGGTGAAGGCGCCGGGGATGCTCAACGCGATGTTCGACGCGCACGGCCATCCGGGCGTCCTCGTGCCGGTGCACGTCGACGCGGCCGGGTTGCCGGCCGTCATGGCGGGCCTGCGGGCGATCCGCAACCTGGACGGCATCCTGGTGACCGTGCCGCACAAGGCCGACGTCCTCCGGTTCGCCGATCACCTCAGCGCCACCGTCGAGGTGTCCGGGACCGCGAACGCGCTGCGCCGGGAACCCGACGGCACCTGGTCGGCGGACAACTTCGACGGCAGCGGTTTCGTGGCCGGGTTGCGGGCGGCCGGGCACCGGGTCTCCGGCCGGACCGTCAGCATCGTCGGCGCGGGTGGGGCGGGCAGCGCCATCGCCGTCGCCGTCCTCGACGCCGGCGCGGCGCGTGTGTGGGTGTCCGATGTGGATCCGGTCCGGCTCGACCGGTTGCTGCGCCGGCTCGACGGCGGATGGCCGGGACGCACCGCGGGCAGCCCGGCGCCGCGACTGGCCGACGCGGACGTCGCCGTCAACGCGACCCCGCTCGGGATGCGGGCGACGGATCCGCTGCCCCTGGATCCGAGCGCGTTGCGCGCCGGCACGGTGGTCGTCGACATCGTGATGCAGCCGCCCGAGACCGCGCTGCTGCGGGCGGCGAGGACGCGGGGGCATCCGGTCCAGCCGGGCCTGCCCATGCTGCGCCACCAGCTCGACTCGTACCGCCGGTTCTTCCGGATCGGCGCCGGTCCGGCGGCGGAGATGTAGGGGACTGTCACGGGTGTCTCCGGGTGAATTCCGCGTTCTACCTTGCGGTGATCCCCCCGGGCCATGCACTGCCACCACTGTCGAGAAGGAGTCCCGGAGAATGCATACCAGACGCGCAATCCTGCGAGCGGGCGCCGGTTTCGCCGCCGCCAGCTCCGCCCTCGGCCCGCTGGCTGTGGGAGGCGGATACGGCGGCAGCGCGTGGCAGCGCCTGCGCCAGCGCCTGCAGGGCGATCTCGTCCTCCCGACCGACGAGAGCTACGCCGCGGCGAAACAGTTGCAGTACGCGGAGTTCGACGCCATCAACCCCACCGCCATCGCCTACTGCGAGACGGCCGCCGACGTGCAGAACTGCGTGGTGTTCGCGCGCAAGAACGGGGTCGGGGTCCGGGTCCGCAGCGGCGGTCACGCGGTGCTGGGCTGGTCGACGGGGCCGGGCCTGGTCATCGACGTCACCCGGATCGAGCACGCGACCGTCACCGGCGACACGGTGCACATCGGTCCCGGTCTGGAGGCCATCGACGCCCTGCACAAGCTCAGCACGACGGGCCGGCAGGTGGTGACCGGCACCTGCCCGACGGTGTGCCCCGGCGGATTCCTCACCGGCGGCGGGATCGGCCTGCAGACCCGCAAGTTCGGCATCGGCAGTGACCGCCTCGTCTCCGCCCAGGTGGTGCTCGCCGACGGCAGGCTGGTGCGGGCCTCGGCCACCACCGAGCCGGACCTCTACTGGGCCCTGCGCGGCGGAGGTGGTGGAAACTTCGGCATCGTCGTCGACTTCGAGGTCCGCCCGATCGACGCCCCGCGCATGGTCTTCTTCTCGTTGACGTGGGGCTGGGAGCTGGCGAAGAAGGTGATTCGTGGCTGGCAGCCCTGGTCGGTGGCCGCGTCGACGAACCTGGGGTCGCAGTTGCAGGTCTTCATGCTCGACTCGGCCCCGGGCAACAGTCCGGCCGTGATCGTCAGTGGCGGCTACTTCGGCCCGAAGTCGGAGCTCGACGCGGCGCTGGCCGACCTGCGCGCCCGGGTCGGGGTCGAGCCGGAGGCGGCGGTGGTCACCGACGGGACCTACCAGCAGGGCATGACGGCCATCTACGGCTGTGCCGACCTGACCACGAGCCAGTGTCACCGCGAGGGTCTCAACCCCGACGCCGTGCTGCCGCGCAGCGGCTTCCTCCGCGAGCAGTACCGATACTTCGACCGATCGTTCACCGAGGCGGAGGTCGACACCCTGCTCGCCGTCTACGACCGCGACCGGCGGGCCGGTCAACTCCGCGCCCTGCACGCCATGTCCCTCGGCGGCGTGGCCAACCAGGTGCCGGCGAACGCCACCGCCTACGTGCACCGGACCGCGCAGTTCATCGTCGGGCTGGCGTCGGAGGCCATGGAGCCCGATCCGTCCCTGCCCGCGGCGGTGGAGCGCTTCGCCGCGGACGCGGCGGCGTTCCTGGACCCGCCCGGCACCGGCGCCTACGTCAACTTCCCCGGGGCCACGCTGCCGGATTGGCCGGGCCAGTACTACGGCGTCAACTACCCGCGTCTCGTGCGGGTCAAGCGGCGCTACGACCCGGACAACTTCTTCCAGCACGGGCGCAGCATCGGCTCGGCCGCCGGCTGAGGACCGATCCACCCTTCGGCGACGGGCCGCGGTCCGCCGCCGAAGGCGCTGGGGACGACGACACCTTCCGCGCCGCGTCGGGCACGCCCGGGCGGCAGGGACATCCGGCCCCGGTCACGCGTCACCGCGCTCGCGCGCCGGCCATGCGTCCACCGCACCGCGCGGCGGCGCCCCGGCACCGCCGCGCGCGGGTCGTTCCGACGCGCCCGCACCCCGCCCTCCTCACGCCCGCACGACGGCGGAAGCCGCGAGCGCCAGCGGGGCGGTGGCGCCCGACAGACCCGAGCCGAGCGCCGTCCGCAGGGCACGGCTCGCCGCCGCCGCACGCAGTGGGGGCACCCCGAGCAGTCGCTGGGTCCGGCGGGCGTGCTCGAACAGCCAGTAGGTCATCAGCGGCCCCTCGATCTCCCGCCGCTCGGTGACCAACCGGCGCAGCCGGGCCGCGTAGTCGCACCAGATGGGCCGTGCCGTGGGATCCAGTGCGGCGAGATCGGCCAGCTCGAGGATCTGGGCCGCTTCCGCGTCGGCCCGCCGCGCCACCTCGACCCGGATCGGGGCGGCGACGTCACGGCTCCACTCCTGCCAACCCAGGAACAGGAAGGACGAGCGGACCGGCGCCGGCATCGGCTCCGTCACCAGGCGCATCAGCAGCCCGGCCGTGCCGAGGTCGTCGGCGGCGCCGAGCGCGCCGGTGACGCGAAGTTCGTGGCTGAACGCGTCGGCCAGCTCGGACAGGGCCCACGACGCGTCGGCCTGCGAAAGGGTCAGCTCTTCACGATTCACGGTTTCACGCCTTAGCGGAGAGAAGGGGCACAGGGCGTACCGGCCGGCCGAGGAAAGGCTACGACGCCCGACCGGACGCCGATCCGGCCGACCGCACAATAGGGAGGGGGTAGGGCCCCCGGTGGGGTCCGGCCAGGCACCTCAGCTGTGCGGCACGGGAAAGGTGGTGAGATCATCCTCGGCGAGGTCCGCGTCCCGATATCCCAGCCGGGTGCCGGCCCGACGGAGCCGGTCCCCGCCCAGGTACGGGTAGGCGGCGGGGGCCGCGCCCACGGTGCCGGGCACGACGAGCCGCACCACCCGCAGGCCGGCCGCCGCCGCCTCCGGGGTGGTCAGGTCCACGGACACGACCGGATGACCGGACGCGCGCACGCGGTCGAGGAGCCTCCCGTCGGGCGGCGTGGTCGGCAGATCCGACCAACTGCCGGCCGGGAGGTCCCAGGCCCACCGCGCGACCCGGTCCGCCGCCCGCGGGTCCAGGTGCGCCTGCAGATGACAGATCTGCTCCACCACGTCGCCGTGGTCGGCGCGGTAGGAGTCGAGGTATCGGCGGTCGGCCCGCCAGGGTTTGAGCGGTGACCGACGCCCGGGCGTCGGGACGACCGTGCGGGGGTCGCTCAACGTCTGGCAGCTCAGCTGTAACGTGTACGCCTCCGCCAGCGCCTTGGCCGCAGCCGTGTACGGGTCGGGGTGCGCCGCGGTCCCGTAGGTGAGCCAGCCCTCCGTCCCGTCGCGGACACCGGCCGCCAGCACCGGCATGCCGAACTCGGTCGGCAGGGCCAGCAGCCGGACCTCGAAACCCCGGCGGGCACCCGCGAGCCGCGCCCGCAGCGCGCCGGGTACGGGTAACGCCGGCAGAGCGGCCGCCTGTGCCCACCAGCAGGCCGCCGCGTCCCGCTCCACCACCTCCCGCAGGCCGGACTCGACCGCGTCGGGGTAGGTGGTCCCGGCCGCGATGCCGCCGATGGCGGGAAACGCGTAGCGCGGCTCGGGGTGTGGGCGCGGCATCCGCCGCCAGCCGGCGTACACGAGGAACGCCGGCACCAGGACGGTCTCGCCGGTGTCGGGCGCGTGCCCCACCACCCAGTGCGCGGGCGAGTCGATCCCGAAGGGCTCGAACGGAAAGCCCTCGGTGGCGTACTGCCGGTCGGAGTAGAGCGCCAGCTCGCGCGGGTCCACGCACCGCAGCCCCACGCCGGTCAGCGATTGGTAGCTGCCGTGGCGCAGCCGGCCGGGAGCGGGCGGCGCCGCGCCCGCCACCCGTTCGACGGCCTCCGCCCGCGCCGCGAGCACCGCCCGCGCCGGATCGTCCCAGGAGGTGCCGAACGACTGCCGGTCGGCGAGCCAGGGCAGGTCGTGGGCGCGGTCGGCCAGGTCGGTGACGGCCAGCGTCAAGCGGGGTGGGAGGCCACCGGGACCGCGAAACACGCGGGTGCGGGTGGAGACGCCCGGCTGCGCGTCGAGCGCGGGGCCGGGTGGCGGGCCGGAGCCCCGCTCCGCGCGATCGGCGTCGCGTGGAGCGGGGCCGGCGCCCGTCGGCGCCACCACGTCAGTCGGTGTACGCGGCCACGCAGTTGTTGACGACGAACTGCTCGGTGTCCACGTCGAGGTAGCTCGCCACGCAGTTGTTCACGACGAACTGCTCGGCGTCCTCCTCCAGGTAGGCCGCGACGCAGTTGTTCACGATGACCTTGTCTTCCATGTCGCTCTCCCTCTGCCGTTCGAACCCGTCACCCCAGCGGTGCGGGCGCGCCGGGACGGCTGTCCGTCCCGGCCCCGACGACCGGTGGCCCGGTCGCACGGGAGACTTGGTGGTGGCGGACGACCAGGGCCGCGCCCAACCCGGCCGCGGTGCCGAGCACGGCGCATCCGCTCCACAGCGCCCCGGAGCCCCAGCGGTCCAGGACCAGCCCGCCGGCCGCCGGGCCGATGAACGCCGCGACCGACCAGGACAGCCCGTACGTCGCCTGGTAACGGCCGCGCTGTGGCAGGGGCGCCCGGTCGGCGGTGACGGCGCTGCCGATCGGGGCCTGGAGGATCTCACCGACCGTCCAGACGACCGTCGCGGCCGCGTACGCGGCAAAGCCGTCCGCGAACGCGGTGAACCCGAGCCCCCACCCGACCAGCACGCCCGCGACGATGAGCACCGCCGGCCGGGAGCGTCGCGCGGCCAGCGTGCTGAGCGGGATCTGCAGCGCGACGACCAGGACCCCGTTGACGACGTTGAGCATGCTGTAGGCGGCCGCCGAGTGGCCGTCGCGGGTCATCACGATCGGCAGCCCGACCGCGTGTTGCTCGAACACGGCTGCGAAGACCAGGGTCATGAGCACGAAGACGAGGAACGAACGGTCCCGGACGATGCCGGGCGCGCGGCGGCCCGGGACTGCGGCGGCCGGGCCGCGGGCGGGGTGGGTCTCGGGCACCTTGGCGAGGACGACGAGCGCGCACAGCAGCGTCGCGGCGGCGTCCGCGAGGAAGAGCAGGGTGTAGCCCCGCCCGACCAGCAGACCGGCGAGCACGGCGGAGACCGAGATGCCCGCGTTCAGCGCCCAGTAGTTGAGGGCGAAGGCCCGCTGCCGGTCGGCGGCCGGGACGAGGTCGACCAGGGACGCCTGCGCCGCCGGGCGTACGGAGGCGCTGCCCAGGCCGACCGCGAACGCGGCCAGCGAGACCGCGAGGTGCCCCTCGAACAGCCCGAGCAGGGCCATGCTGATCGCGGTCCAGAGGTGCCCGGCGACCATCGTGCGCCGCCGGCCGATCTGATCGGCCAGCACCCCACCGGTGGTGATGCCCACGATGCCGCCGAGCCCGAGCAACGCGGCGACCAGGCCCGCCGAGGCGGCGGAGTAGCCACGGCCGAGGGTGAGCGACAGGATCAGCAACGGGCCGGCGAACGCGCCCATCCAGTTGACCAGGATGCTGCACCAGATCCACCAGAAGGCAGCGGGCAGCCCGGCGACCGCGCCGGGTAGGCGCAGGCCGTGGCCGGCGGGCGGCGTCACGTCGGCGGGGTGGGCCGGGCGCCACCCTGGGGCAGCCGGAAGCGGGGTCGGTCGGGCGCACCGGAGTCGAGGTCGGCGGCGAGCTTCTCCAACAGGCCGGGTTCGGACACCGCGCGGGTGAGAACGGTACGCAGCTCCGCGTACCAGCGCTCGCCGTCGGTGAACCGAGGCAGGTCCCGGCGCAGGACCGGCTCGTCGGCGGCGAGTCGCGCGAGCAGGCGGCGCAGCAGGTCGGCGGTGGACGGCAGCCGCGCGCTCAGGCTCAGGTGTGCGGACGGGCTGCCGGGGATCGCCTTCACCGTGTGCCACCAGCCGCGCGGCAGGTAGAGGAGGTCGCCGCGCTCGACCAGCCCGGACCAGGCCACGTCCGACTTCGACGGCGGCGGCGGGTCGCTCAGGACACCGACCGGGTGTGCGATCGTCGGAGCGTACACGTCCCAGTGCTTGGCGCCCTCGCACTGCAGAACGATGACGTCGTGGTCGTCCCAGTGGGTGTGGAACCCCGGCTCGGCGCCGCCGAGGTTGACGTAGAGGTTGGCCTGGACGAGACAGCGGAGGCTGCGCTCGACGGCCGCGACGAGTTCGCGCAGCGGTGCGTGCAGTTCCTCGGCCCCGTCGACGGCCAGGGTGGCGCCGGCTTCGAGGGCGGCTTGGAGGCGGTCGGGAACGAGCCGGCTGGGCCGGCCCCGCGGGGCGAGCTGTGGCACCGCCTCGGCGCACGACGCCAGCGAGACACCCTGCGAGGCGCGGACCAGATGCATGCGCGACGGGTCGGCCCGCTGGGCGGCGAGCGCCTCGTTGAGCACGTCCCAGCCGAACAGCGCGGTGAACCGCTCGTCGAGGCCCTTGACGAGCACCGGTTCGACGCCGAGACGGTCCCGCAGGAACGCGGTCTCGTCCAACGGCTTCAGCAGGCCGGCAAGGCCGTCCGCCGGCCGGCAGGGCGCAGCATCGGTCGCCACGACGTGCATGGTGGTCCTCCCCGTTGACGCGGCGTCGCGGGGCGCCGCGCTGGTTCGAGACTGACCGCCGCCGATCCGGAGCGTCAAGAGCAACCGCCGACAATGACCTGGTAATGGGCGGTCAGTGGGGCGTGGTGACAGTGGCCGCCGCGATCCGGTCGGCCGGGCCGACCGCGTCGCGCCAGGAACGATCAGCCCGGCGCCGCGGTGCTCTGCCGCACCGTGAGGCTGGTCGCCAGCTCGATGCCGGTGCTCGCCGTCCGGTCACCGCGTCCGAGGGCGAGCGCCAGCTCGGTCGCGGCCACCGCCATCTGGGCCAGCGGCTGGTGCACGGTGGTCAGCGGCGGGTCGACCAGCGCGGCGACGGGCAGGTCGTCGAAGCCGACCACGCTCAGCTCGACGGGGATCCGCAGCCCGAGTGCCCGCGCCGCGTGATAGACGCCGACCGCCTGGAGGTCGTTGCTGGCGAAGATCGCGGTCGGGCGGTCGCTGCGTCCGAGCAGACGCAGCGCGGCCGCGCGGCCGCCCTCGGCGGTCAGCTCGGCCCGCTCCACGAGGTCGGCGCCCACCGGCAGCTCGGCCGCCTCCAGCGCGGAGCGGTAGCCGTCGAGCCGCGCACGGCAGCACAGGATCCGGTCCCGGCCGACGATCATCGCGATCCGTCGGTGTCCCAACCGGATCAGGTGCCGGGTGGCCGCCCGGCCGCCCGCCCAGTTGGTCGCCCCGACGAAGGGGACGTCGTCGGGCAGCTCGCCGGTGGGGTCGAAGACCACGAAGGGGATGCCCCGGGCACGCAACTGGTCGCGCTGCTCGCTCGACAACTGGGCCACCGAGATGACGCAGTCCGGGCGGCGGGCGAGCGTGTCGTCGATCCAGTAGCGGACCGCGCCGCGCTCCGGACCGAACTCGGTCAGCACGACGCCCACCCGGTTCTCCCGGGCGGCCTGCTCCACACCGCGGATGACCTCGACGCCCCACATGTGTTCCAGCCGGTCGAAGACGAGTTCCACCAGGTTGGTGCGAGTGGACGACGGTGGCCTCCGGTATCCGAACCGGGTGATCAACGCCTCGACCCGGGCCCGCGTCTCCGAGGCCACACCGGAGCGGCCGTTGATCACCTTCGACACGGTCGGGATCGACACCCCGGCGGTCCGCGCGATGTAGGAGATCGTCACCGGCCGGCCCGGCGCGGCCGCCGCCCCGTCCGACTCGGTGAGTGACACCCTGACTCCCTCCACGCCGGCGCCCGCCGCGGCGCTCCTCGCCGCCCCTCGACCAGCAGGTCGCGACTGGTACGTGCGCGCCGGCTCGTCCGGCGGCGACGGGGGCCGGGAGGCACCCTTCCGCGACCCGTTCCAGGCGCTGGAGAAGGCCGCGGCGGGTGACCGCATCCACGTCGCCGAGGGCGAGTACGCCGGCCGCCTGCGCTCCGGCGCCTGGCGCATCCCGGTCACGCACCTGACGATGCTCGGCGGCTACCGGGCCGACTTCGCGACGAGAGACCCCTGGCGTCATGCCGTGCGGTTCGTGCTGGATCCGCAGACGAGAGCCAAGGGTGTTCCGGGCGACCCCGTGCTGACCGTCGAGGACTCCTGCGACGGCCTGGTGCTCGACGGCTTCGTCTTCGACGGCTCCACCTACAACATCTACACCGACAGCGGCGCCCTCGACCCCGCCGGCTCGCACTCCGCGGCCCTGCTGGACCTGCGGGCCGGCAGCGGCACGATCGAGGTGCGCAACTGCACGTTCACCAACGCGGCCTACGGGGCGGTGCAGATCAGCGGCGGCTCCGGCGTGTTCCACAACAACGTGGTGGTCAACACGAGCGGCACGGCCGTCCGGGTGCGGACGACCGGCGCCGGGCCCTGGGTGGTGCGGGACAACACGCTCCTGTTCGCCGCCGACCCGACCGGCCGGGCGTCGACCGGGCAGTCGACGAGCGGATGCCTGCTCGAGGTCGGCGGGCGGGCGCTGGTGCGGGTCGAGTCCAACGTGCTCGGCTTCGCCGACGGGGTCGGGGTCCGGGTCGCCCTCGCCGGGCAGAACCTCCGGCTCGACGGCAACGTCGTCACCGCCAACCGGTACGCCGACGTCGTCGACGGGCGCACCGTCCTGATCGAGCCCACCGGCTGGGAACGGGCGGTCCAGGACGCCCCGTTCGGATCGCTCGACGGCAACCGAGGTGTCCTCCCGGCCCTGCCGGTCGACCCGACGTTCGCCCGCGCGGCCGTCGACCGCCTGGCGCTGCTCCCCGCCGCCCTGCCGACCGACCTCCTGCGCGCCGCCGCGACCAGCCTCGGTGTCGCGTACCGGTCCGATTCGGACGAGCCGGCCGTCGTGGCCCCGCCGGCCGCCACGCCCGCCGGGGAGTCGTCGGTCTCGGACCTGCTCGCCGGGCTGGGTCGGGCACGAGCGGACTTCGAGGCGAGGGAGACGGGTGCCACGGCGACGCCGGCTGTCGTGTACTGCCCGGTCCATCCGGTGCAGGCCGCCCTGGACCTGGCGGTCGGCGCGCCCCCCGGCCAGGTCGGCGCCCGCGCGCTGGCGGTCGCGGAGCACTGAGCCGGCACGATCGGCCGGGCCCCCGGACCGACCTGGACGGCACGGTGGGGGGCCCGGACCTTCCGGCCCGGCGCGGGCGCGCGGACGAACCGGCGTCGTAGCCGTTCCCGGTCGGCCCACCGCGATCTTGACCGCCCGACCGTCCGACCCTATCGTGAAGTTGAACGTGTTCAAGGCGGCGTCGGGCGAGGGGTGCCATGAAGATCGTCATTCCCGGTGGCACCGGGCAGGTCGGCATGCTCCTGGATCGGGCGTGGACCGCCGAGGGCCACGACGTGGTGCTGCTGACCCGCTCGCCGAAGGGCCCGCGCCAGACCCACTGGGACGGTCGCACGCTGGGCGACTGGGCCGAGCGGATCGACGGCTGCGACGTGGTCGTCAATCTGGCCGGCCGCAGCGTGAGCTGCCGGTACACCCCGTCGAACCTCGACGCCATGATGCGCTCACGGGTCGAGTCGACCCGCGTCGTCGGCGAGGCCGTCGCCCGCGCGGCCCGACCGCCCCGGGTGTGGCTGCAGATGAGCACCGCGACGATCTACGCGCACCGCCTCGACGCCGCGAACGACGAGCACGGCGGCCTGATCGGCGGCGACGAGCGCGGCGTGCCCGACTACTGGGCCTACAGCGTCGAGATCGCCCGGAACTGGGAGGCCGAGCAGGAGCGCGCGGCGACGCCGCACACCCGCAAGGTCGCACTGCGCTCGGCCATGGTGATGAGTCCCGACCGCGGCGGCGTGTTCGACGTGCTGAGCCGGCTCGCCCGACTCGGCCTCGGCGGCCCGGTCGCCGGCGGCGGGCAGTACGTCTCGTGGATCCACGACCGGGACTTCGTCGAGGCCGTCCGGTTCCTCATCACCCGCGACGACCTCGCCGGGGCCGTGAACCTCGCCGCACCGGAGCCGCTGCCCCAGCGCGATCTCATGCGCGCGCTCCGGTCCGCCTGGCGAATGCCGGTGGGTCTGCCGGCCACCGAATGGATGGCCGAGGTCGGCGCGTTCGTGATGCGGTCCGACACCGAACTGCTGCTGAAGAGCCGCCGGGTCACCCCCGGGCGGCTGACCGCGGCCGGATTCACGTTCGCCCATCCACGGTGGCCGGCCGCGGCCGCGGACCTGGTGGCACGACGCCGCCGCGCCTGAACGGAGGACCGGTCAGCAACCGAGCCGCCTGCCGGAGAGCGCGATGTCGTCGATCCACAGGTCGAACCCGGCGGGCGTCGTGCCGCCCTGGTAGAGCTGCCAGCCGATCTTGATGGTGTCGACAGTCGGCAGGACGAAGGGCACGTCGTTGCCGCCGTGCTCGTACGTGGACGCGGTCAGCTCCGGGTTCGCCACACCGTCGATCCACGTCGCGACGCGGTTGTCCGTCGCGTCGATCCGCCACTCGACGCACCGCCAGGCGTCCTCGGTGACCGGAGCGGACGGACGCCAGTCGGTCCAGTCGCCGGTCGGGCCGCCGTCGGCGCCGACACCCCAGAAAATCCCGGGGACGGTGGGCGCGTACTGGCCGCCGACCGGGCGGACGACCTCCGCGCTGCCGGCGCCGGTCAGCTCCACCAGCGTGAAGTGCGCCCAGTCCGGGGCGGTGGGGAACGCGTCGACGCGCAGCCGCATCCGGCCGTAGAACCGGTTGCCCGGGGCGGCGAAGTCGTCGACGCGCAGGAAGGCGCGGCCGTTGTCGACGGTGTGGACGTGCAGCACCTGGTTGCCGCGGCGGGACCGCTCGACGGTGAGCGTGCCGTGGCGGGTGTCGACGCCTCAGTCCAGCGTGCGGGGTCCGCCGAGCGGGAGTCGCTCGAAGTCCTCGCAGAACAGCAGGCCCCCGCCGCACGAGCGCGGGGAGGCGCTCGAAGCGCCGGCCGGGGCGCTACCGGCCGCGACGCCCAGGAGCAGGGCGGCGGTGAGGGCCGCGAGGAAACTGCGCATGGTCGTCCTCCAGGACGGCTGGTTCCCGGCCACCCGGGCCGGGCCGGCGAGACGTCCCGGCCAGCCGGTGTGGCGGTGCCCACGGTCGCACCGCACCGGCTCGGTCGACCCCCGCGCCGCGGCGACCCGAGCCATTCCAACACGACCAACCTGTATCGAGCAACATCTATCTTAGTCGGCGGCACCGGCGTACCGGACGCCGCGCCGCCCGACCGGCGACGAACTCCGCGTCGACGCGCCCACCGGTCCCCGAGCCGGCCGATCAGGGGCTGGCGCGGGAGAGGTTGCCAGGGTCAGGCGTACCGTCCAGCCGTCCCGGACGCCGCCGGCCACCCGGGTGATTGAGCAGGTCACGGCCAGGGTAGAGGCCCTCCCCGAAGATCAGTCGGCGGCCGGTACCGGTCCGCCCCGGCAACGAGGGGTACCACCGGTGCGGACCTGGGGACGCGACGCCGTCGCGCGGTTGCGGAGCGACGGAATGACCGTGGTCGAGCTGACCGCCGCCGCCGCAGTCGCCTGGATCCTGGCGGCGCTGGTGATCCGTCACCCGGACCCGTTCTACGCCCCGACCGCCGCGCTCGTCGTGCTCGGCGAGTCCCGGGGGCGACGGCTACGGCAGACCGTCGAGATCCTGCTCGCGGTGGCCGCCGCCGTGCTCGTCGCGGAACTGCTGGTGTACGCGCTGGGCCCCGGCACCGGCACGGTCCTGCTGGTGCTCGTGCTGACCACCACGACGCTCGTGGTGATCGGGGCCCGCCGCGCCCTGGTCGTGCAGGCCACCGTCTCGGCCATGTACCTGGTCGTGGTCGCCGCGCCGCACGGGACGCTGATGCCGTTCCGCTTCGTCGACGCGCTCATCGGCGGCGTGGTGGCGCTGGCGGCCACCCAGGTGATGGCCGCCCGCGACCCGCTGGCGCCGCTGGTGGCACAGGCCCGGCGCAGCTACGCCGACCTGGCCGACCTGCTCGATGAGGTGAGCGCGGCGCTGCGGAGCTGCGACGAGGACGCCGCCCGCGCCGCGCTGGAGCAGGCCCGGAAGGTCGACGACTGCGTCGCCGAGATGCAGGCCGCCGTGCTCGCCACCGGTGAGACGCTGCGGCTGGGACTGCGCCGCCGGCACCTGGGCAAGCTCGTCGAGGTGGAGGCGACGCTGCGACAGCTCGACTACGCCGCCCGCAACATCCGGGTGCTGGCACGTGCCGGGGTGACCCTGACCCGCCGGCACACCGCGACGCCGCCGGAGCTGGCCGCCGCGATCGGCGCGCTGACCACCCCCGTACGGTCGGCCGGGGAGGCGCTGGCCATCGACCTCGGCGGCGCCGACGCCGACCGGCACGCGCAGCAGGCCGACGCGGCGGCCCTGGAGGCGGTCGGGATCGCCGCCGGCCTGTTGCGGTCCGATCCGCCGCTACCGGTCACCATGATCGTCGGGCAGATCCGGGCGACCGCGATCGACCTGCTACGCGGCGTCGGCCACGACGACGTGACGGTGCTGGACCGGGTGGACGAGGCGCTCGGCCTGAGCCGGGCCTGACGCACCGTCAGCCTGACGCCCGCTCACTTCCCTCCGCTGTCGGCGTCGGCGAGCAGTCGGGCGGCCAGGGCGCGTATCTCGCCCCTGAGTTCGTCCGGTCGGTCGATCCGGAACGGCCAGCCGAGCCCGGCGAGCATCTGTGCCGCGCCGTCGAGCCGCTCGACTCGGGTGGTGAGGCGCACTCCGTCCGGCACCTCGGTGAGGGTGCCGACCGACGGCGGGAGCCGTCGCCGCGCCTGCGCGAGGCTGGTGTGCAGGACCACGGAGATGTCGTGCGCGTACGGCACGGCCGCCAGGCCGGCAAGCACCTGCGTGGTGGGGTCGAAACCGGCCGGGACGTCGAACCCGCCCGGGGCGGGGCGGGCCGCCCCGATGCGGTCCATCCGGAAGGTCCGTACGGCCCGGCGGTGGTGGTCGTGGCCGGTGACGTACCACCGGCCGGCGTGGAAGACCAGCCCGTACGGGTCGAGCTGTCGCTCGCCGGACCGGCCGCGCCAGGTGGTGTAGGTGATGCTCACCGGTTGCTGGTGTCGGGCCGCCTCGGCGAGCACCAGCAGCACCTCGATGCCGGGCGGGGCGGGTTCTCGGACCGGTGCGGTGAAGTCCACGGCGCCCAGCAGCGAATCGATCCGTCGGGCGAGGACGGCCGGCAGGACCCGGCGGATCTTCGCGGTCGCGCTCTCGGCCGCCGCGCCCTCGGCGGTGACCAGCCCCGCCCGGGCGGCGGCGACGAGCCCGAGCATGACGGCGACCGCCTCCTCGTCGGTGAGCATGAGGGGCGGCAGCTTGTATCCGGGCGCGAGCCGGTACCCGCCGTAGCGACCGCGCCGGGCCTCGACCGGGATGCCGAGGTCGGCGAGGTGCGTGGCGTAGCGGCGTACCGTGCGCTCGTCGACGCCCAGCCGACCGGCCAGGTCGGCGACCGTGAAGCCGCCACCGGCCTGGAGTATCTCCAACAGCGCCAGGACACGCGCGGTGGGCCGGGCCAAGATCTGACTCCTATTCCGGGCGGAATCTGTCCGGTATTGATCGTAGCGTGTCACGCATGACGACCTTCGTACTGGTTCCCGGCTTCTGGCTCGGCGCGTGGGCCTGGCGCCCGGTCACCGCCGCCCTGCGCGAACACGGCCACGACGTGTACCCGCTGAGCCTGACCGGCATGGGCGAGCGCGCCCACCTGGCCCGCCCGGACACCGACCTCGACGTCCACGTCACCGACGTGGTCAACCTGCTGCGCTACGAGGACCTGCACGACGTGGTCCTCGTCGGGCACAGCTACGCCGGCGCGGTCGTGACGACCGCCGCCGCCGACCGCATGACCGATCGCATCGCCCAACTGGTCTTCGTCGACACCGGTCCACTGCCCGACGGGGCGGCGAACGAGGACTTCAGCCCGCCCCACGAGCGTGACCGCAACGCGGCGGCGGTCGCCGAACACGGCGACGGCTGGCGGCTGCCGCCCCCGCCGTGGGCCGACCTGGCGGCGGGAGCGGCAGATGTGGATGAATCGGTCGTCGCGCTACTCGCTGAGCGGTCGGTGGCCCAACCGTGGGCGACCGCCACCAGCCCGGTTCGGCTCACCGGCGCGTGGGAGAAGCTGCCCCGCCTCGGCGTGCTGTCGAGTTTCACCGTCGCGCAGGCACGCGCGATGGCCGACACGGCGCCGCTGTGCCGGCACATGGCCGGCGACCCGTGGCGGTACGAGGAACTGCCGACGTGGCACTGGCCGATGCTCAGCCGACCGGTCGAGCTGGCCCGGATCCTGCGCCAGGCCGGATCGGCGGCGTAGCCCGCGGTGCCGGGCGACCTCGCATCGAGGTTGCCCGGCACTCCCCGGACGGGTGGGCCCGACGCCGCGCAGCGCGCATCGTCCACTTACGGACACCGCGGGTCGCCCACCAGCTCACGGAGCCGGCACCCACCATCGCCCAACTGTCACAACGCCGTCACAACGAGTGTCGGGGCCCTCCGCCGGTGGTTGCCTTCCCCTGTCCGGCGACACCACCGCCGGCTGACGAAGGGATTCGGGCGATGGGGCTGTTTGCACGAACACGCGGGGCGACCCGCAGACTGACCGGCGTCACGGCGCTGGCGGTGCTGGTCGCGGTGGGCGGATCCGCCGCGACGGCGTCCGCGGCACCCTCCGCCACCAGCCTCAAGGCGTGGCAGGCGGAGATCACGAACGTCGCGCACCCGGCGGCGAGGGGATGCTTCACCGCCGACTATCCCCGACTGGCCTGGCAGAGGTCCGAATGTGTCTCCGCGCCGGCGATCCCGATGACCCCCAAGCGCCTCATCCGCCCGCTGGTGGTGGGCAACGGCAACGACATCTCCGCCCAGGCGCCGAGCGGATTCATCTCCGAGTCGTCCGGCACGTTCGAGAACATCGTGAACGTGACGAGTGAGAGCTCGCCCATCGCCAACGCCGGGGCGCCCGTCGCCAACGCCTACACCCTCCAGATCAACACCGACTTCTTCGCCAGCACCGCCTGCGCCGGGTCACCCAACGCCGGCTGCCGGGGCTGGCAGCAGTTCGTCTACGCCAACAACGGCTCCAGCGGCCAGGTGTTCATCCAGTACTGGCTCCTGCAGTACAACGCGGCGTGTCCGGCCGGCGGCTGGACCCAGTTCTCGTTCACCGGCGACCCCGACATCTACTGCTACCGCAACAGCCCCACCGCGGCCGCCGTCCCCAACCAGCCGATCACCAACCTGGGCGCGCTGCGGCTGACCGGCACGGTCAGCGCGACGAGCGACAGCGCCACGCTGTTCGTCGGCGCGACCGCCTACACCGCGACGGGTTCCAACTCCGTCAACGCGGCGGCCGGCTGGACCACGTCCGAGTTCAACGTGTTCGGCTACGGCGGCAACAGCGACGGCGGGGGCGCGGCCACCTTCAACGCCGGCGCGTCGCTGAACGTCCGGACGAGAATCACCTACGGCGGCACCGCCGCGCCCATCTGCGCGGCCCAGGGCTTCACCGGCGAGACCAACAACCTCAACTTCGGCTCGCCCGCACCGGCCGCCACCGCGCCCGGCCCGGCCGTCGTCTTCGTGGAGAACACCACGGGTGGCGCGGCGACCAACTGCGCGGCGGCCTCCGTCCTCGGCGACACCCACCAGCACACGTTCGCCGGCCTGCTCTACGACTTCCAGGCCGCCGGCGACTTCGTCGAGGCGCAGGCCGGCACCGGCTTCGAGGTGCAGACCCGCAAGGCGTCGGGCGCGCCCACCTGGCCCAACGCCTCCGTCGACCGCTCCGTCGCCACGCGGATGGGCAGCACCAAGGTGGCCCTGTGCGACGGCAAGAGCCTCGTGGTGGACGGCCGGACCAGGGACCTCCCGTCCGACGGCGCCCTGCACCTGCCCTCCGGGGTGGACATCCACCGGATCGGCAACGTCTACGTGGTCACCGACGCCACCGGCAACAGCATCCGGGTCACGGTCAACAGCGGCTACATCGACGTGTCGGTCGGCCTCGGCACCTATCCGACACCGGTGGTCGGCCTGCTCGGCAATCCCGACGGCGACCCCAAGCGGCTCGCCGCCAAGGACGGCACACAGTACGCCGTACCGCTCTCCTTCACCGACCTCTACCAGCGCTTCGGCGCCAGTTGGCGGGTGAACCCGATCCGGACCCTGCTGGCACCCTGCGGCGCGGTCTCCGCCGGCGACCCGTCCGCGCCGTTCTTCGCCCGCGACCTGGGTGAGGACCTTCGCAAGCGGGCGGAGGCCACCTGCCTGGAGTACAAGGTCCGGCAGGAGTGGCTCGACGCCTGCACGCTCGACGTCGCGGTCGTCGGCGGCCGGGCCGCCCTGACGTACGTCGGCCTGGTGCCGCCGGTGGTCAACGGGAACCGGTGACGCCGGACACGGCGACGTGACCGGGATCCGGGGACGGCCCACGCCCGACGGGCCGTTCCCGGACCCGCGACCGCGCCACGACCCTCCCCGACGGTGGTGTCTTGACAGGGGCGACACGATGCAGGCGTGAGCCTCCCCGTCGGTCGTCCGCCGTACCCCGATGGTCGCGCCGCGCCGTCGAGGCGGGGCGGTCCGGTGTGGTGGGCCACGGCCGGCATCCTGGTCGCGGTTGCGGTGGTGGTCGTCGTGCCCATCGGCTTCGTCTGGACGCACACGACCCACGACCACGACCAAGAGATCGAGAGTTCGCCGATCCGCGAGGTGACCGAGAGCGCGTGCGCCACGATGAGCGCCACCGTGGCGGCGAAGGCCGCACCGCCCGGCGCGCCGGTCGAGGCACAGGCGCGCGCGATCCGGGAGCAGGACGCGGCGGTGACCGTGATGGTCGCGCGGGTGCGTGAGCTGGATCGCGACCTGCGGGCGGACGACCGCCCGACCAACGCGTGGCTGGCCGACTGGGAGACCCTCGTCGAGGCCCGCGAGCGGCATGCCGCCGACCTCGCCGCCGGCCGCCGCCCGCACTTCGTGATACCGACCGCCGACGGCAAGCCGATCACCGGCCGGATGAACTCGGTCGGGCTGAGCTGCACCGTCCCGCCGCAGCTCGTCGACCTCCGGTAACCGGTGAGGGCTCACCCCTGTCGGGCGCGCGCGCCGACCTCCACCACCTTCGCCCGGTTGGCCCCGTCCGCCACCGCACACCCCCTCAAGCATCCTAGGACATTGGGCCGGTGGCCGGCACCGATGCCCGCGACATCTCCTGCATCCGCACAGCCCGACCACCGCGCCCGGCAACCGGACGGTGGAGGCCGTCGGCAGGCCGGCGGTAATCCGCTCGTCGTGTTCCCCGCCGGCTGTTAGCGTCGCGGGATGTTCGCCACCGACCGGGTCCGGCTGCGTCCGCCCACGCCCGACGACGCGCCGAACATGTTCCGCCTCGACGGTGATCCCGAGCTGCACCTGGTCACCGACGACGGTCCGTTCCTGCCGCGCCACGTCGGCCAGGTCCGGGCCGGGCTGGAGAAGCAGGTCGCCGATCCGCCCGACGGCGACAAGGCGGTCTCACTGCTGGCCGAGACCGTCGACGGCGGCACCTTCCTCGGCGGCTGCGCGCTGTGGGGCATCAACACGTTCAACGGGTACGCCCACCTCGGCATCTCGCTGCTGCGGGAGGCACGCGGCCAGGGATACGGGACCGAGGTGGTCCGGCTGCTCTGCCGGTACGGCTTCCGCAACCGCAACCTCCGCCGCCTGGAGATCGAGACGCTGGCCGGCAACACGGCGATGCGGCGCACCGCCGAGCGATGCGGCTTCATCCATGAAGGCACCCAACGGGAGCGCGAGTACGACGGCGACGCCTTCGCGGACCTGGTGAGCTACGGCCTGCTCCGGCGGGACTGGACGCCGTAGCCGGCCGGCGCGCGGCCGGGTCTCCGCGGCCCGGGTGGCAGGATCGCCGCCGTGGACGAGATCGAAGCTGCCATGCACGAGGTCGGGCGGGCGTTCGTCGCGGGTCTCACCCAGCCCGGATCGATGCACGCCGTCCTGGCACACCACAGGACGCAGAGCCAGACGTACGACGAAGCGGGCGACCCGGCGCGGATCGGCCGGTGGAGCGGCGACCTCGACGCCCAGATGGACGTCCTGACGCGCCGGATCCCGCGCGACGGGAGCACCGCGGGCGTGTGCGTCGTCGAGGTGTCCGGCGACGGATCGGGGCACTACGCGGTCAGTTGCTCCGGCGAGCTGCCGTCGCTGCCGACCCGGGTCGTGCTCGACGACTCGTACCGCTACCCGAACCATCCGCGTGCGGGCAGGCGGAGACCCGCGGCGGCGAGCAACGACGGGCGTCCGACGGATCCGGGTGTGCTCGCCGAGGTGCGGGGCCTGGTGGCCGAGTTCAGGGAGCACCACCTCCGGCTGCGCGGCGAGCCACCGCGGTTCGAGCCCGGCTACCGCGAGGCGGAGATCCTCGCGGTCGAGGAGCAGCTCGGCGTACGCCTGCCGGAGGACGTTCGGGCGCTCTATCGGACGATCCACGACGACGGCTTCGAGTCCGGTCTCCTCGGCCGGTTCAGCCCGGCTCCGCTGGACCAACTCCTCGCCTGGTACCAGCGGGGTGAGCCCGGCTCCTACGGGTGGAACGACGACGTGTTCGCCGCGGACCCATGGTCTTCGAGACCCACCCACACGGACATGTCCGCCGGCCGACTCGCTGACCCGGATCCGCGGCGCGACGCACCCGGCGGCACGCCATCACACCGTGCGAGGCGCCGCCTGACGGGCCGGGGCCGCCGATGACTTTTCGCACGGTAGCGGGTCTTCAGACACGTCCACCTTCCGCACGCGAATCCGGAGGCACCGTGAAGCTCTTGCTCACCTCGGGCGGCGTCACGAACCCGAGCATCCACGCGGCGCTCGTGCAACTCCTCGGCAAGCCGATCGCCGAGTGCCACGCCCTCTGCGTCCCGACCGCGCAGTGGGGTCACCCGATGTGCGGTCCACAGTCGGTACGGGGCTTCGTCGCCGCCGAACCCGTCCACCGACACCTGACCGGCCTGGGTTGGGCGTCGCTCGGCGTCCTCGAGCTGACCGCACTGCCCACCGTCGGCGCGGAGCGATGGGTCCCCTGGGTCCGGGAGGCCGACGTCCTGTTGGTCGACGGTGGCGACGCGACGTACCTGCACCACTGGATGCGCGAGTCCGGGCTGGCCGACCTGCTGCCGTCGCTGCCCGACACGGTCTGGGTGGGAGTCAGTGCCGGAAGCATGGTGATGACGCCCCGGATCGGCATGTACTTCGTCGAGTGGCCGTCCGCGCCGGACGACCGCACCCTGGGCGTCGTCGACTTCTCGATCTTCCCGCACCTGGACGCCTTCCCCACGAACACCATGGCCGACGCCGAGCGGTGGGCCGCCGACGTCGGCGTCCCGGCCTACGCCATCGACGAGCAGACGGCCGTCAAGGTCGTCGACGGCGCGGTCGAGGTGGTCTCCGAGGGGCGATGGAAGGCGTTCGGGCGGTAGCCGCCCGGCTCAGCCGGTGATGCGGAAGCTCCGGGTGGCGAACGCGCCGAGCGCGATCCGATCGGCGGCCACCGACCCGCCCACCGGCTGCTCGGCGAGGTCGCACTCGGCCAGCCGGCCGTCGAGCCCGGACACGGTGGCCACCACCTCGGCGGAGGTCGGGTTCACCAGCCGTAGCACCACGCCGTCGCCGTCCTCGGCGAGCTTGTACGCCGACACGTGCGCCCCCTTGACCCGCAGCCCGGCCGTCCGGGCCGGCGCCGTCGTGCCGGGGCGCAGCTGCCAGGCCCGCAGCGGCGCGCGGCGACGGGCCGCCGCGGCGGTGACCGCGGCCTCGCCGTCGTCGAGGCGTACGCCGATGGCGGCGGTGACGCGGCGGCGGCACTGCGCCTCGGGGGTGGGGAGTTGCGGGCCGGCGCCGGCGGTGCGGGCCCGCAGGTCGGGTCGGGACAGCCAGCCGACCGCGCGCAGCACCGTGACGGCCAGCGACGGACGCTCGCCCGTGATGCCCTGGACCTCGGGCAGCCCGGGCGCGAGGACCGCCAGGCCGGGCAGGGTGGCCAGGGAGCGGACCGGGGCGACGCCGGCGTCGGCCTCGTAGCCGCGCTCGTCGGGCAGCGGGCCGAGCGGCGCCTTGAGCGGGCGGGTGAGCAGGCTGAAGTGGGCGTCGGCGGTCCAGCTCGTCGCCGGCGCGTCGGTCGGGAAGTGGGCCTGGAGGCGGTGGTCGTCGGCGGTGTTGTCGAACTCCAGTCGCCAGTCCAGCTCCGGCACCCCGGACCAGATGGTGGCGGTGACGGTCAGCGGCAGCACCACCCGCTCGGCGGAGCGGGCGCCGCGGTCGGCGGTGAGGCCGGCCGGCACGTCGAGGTCGGCGCGGACGACGATGCGCGAGGCGACGGCGGTGTCGTGGACCCACGCCTCGCGCAGCACCGGCGTGACCGGCTCGTCGGCCCGGGGCGGGTCGTAGGTGTAGGTGTCGCCGGCGTCGCCGGAGTCGACGAGGCGGCCCAGTCCTGGCAGGCTCCGGCCGGTGGCCGCGTCGGTCAGCGTGAACGAGGCGTCGTCGGCGACGGTCAGCGTCCAGTCGCCCCGGGTCACGGTGCGGCCCGCGACGCCGGCCGGCCCGGCGTCCGGCTCCCCGGCGGCGACGGTCGCGGTGTAGCCGGTCCAGCCGCCGGTGGGCGCGTCGGCGACGAACGCGATGCGGTGCCGCAGCGTGTCCCGGGTGTCCGGGAGGAGGTCCAGGTCGGCGCAGAACAGCGGCGTCGGCTCGGTCCCCACCAGGTCGTACGGCACCGGCTCGCCGTCGGCGTCGACCAGGCCGGTGAGGGTGTGCCCGGGCGCGGTGTACACGTCCACCTCGACCGGCGCGGTGACCGGCGCGGCGTGCGGGTTGACCACCACCAGCGCGGCCGCGTCGGCGACCGGGTCGCCGGCGAGCCGGGTGTCCAACCCGAGGTCGAGCAGGGCCCGCTCGACCAGGTGCTCGCCGGCCTGCTGGGCGCGGGCGAAGCGCACCTCGTTCTCGCGGTGCACCTCGTCGACCGAGCAGCCGCAGATGGAGTCGTGCGGCGCGTTCTGCAGCAGCTGGTCCCAGGCGTGCCGGAGCAGCCCGACCGAGTCGGTGCGGCCGGCGCGTACGGTCAGCGGCTCCGCCCAGGCCTCCAGCAGCGTCTCGGTGGCGGCGTTGGCCTGCTTGAGGTACAGCCGGGCGGAGAGCGTGCCGGCGAGCACGAAGGTCAGCCAGTCCCCCGGATACCGCAACTCACCGGTGACCACCTCGCCGGCCGGCACCGTGTCGCGGATCGCGTCGAAGTAGTCGGCCAGCGTGCTCTCCACCGCCGCGCCGTCGGCCAACCCCGCGGGCAGCCGGCGCGGCGCGAGGTGGTCGCCGCCGTTGAGCAGCAGGTACGGCCCGTCGGCGTCCCGGCCGGCCTGCTTGTCCCGGAACGCGGTGAGCCGGTCCGCCGCGGTGGCCGCCTCCCAGAGCACCTCCGGCTCGTAGTAGCCCTGGTTGACCGCCACCACCTCGGAGCCGTCCGGTGCGCGCCAGCGGAACCTCGCCAGGTGCGGTGGCGCGCCGCGCCAGACCAGCGCGGTGTCGAGGCCGAAGCCGCGCAGCACGCGGGGCAGGTCGGCGGGGTGGCCGAACGCGTCGGGGCAGTAGCCGACGCGGGCGAGCGTCAGACCGAGGTCGGCGGCGACCCGGCGCGCGGCGAGCAGGTTGCGGACCAGGTTCTCGCCGGAGACGAGCTGGTTGTCGGCGAGGACGTGCCACGGCCCGACGTGCAGCCGTCCGGCGGCGGCGTGGGCGCGGATCCGGCCGGCGAGGTCGGGGCGTACGGCGAGCGCGTCGAGGGCGGTGACGGTCTGACCGTCGAGGTGGAACCGGCCCAGCTCCCCGGAGTCCAGCTGGTCGCAGACGCGGGCGACCAGCTCGGCGAGGCGGGCCCGGAACGACTCCATCGGCCGGTACCACTCGCGGTCCCAGTGGGTGTGGCTGACGACGTGCACGGTCATGACATCTCCCGGCTGGTGACGAGCGCGGCGGCGAAACGGGCGGTGACCACGGCGGGTCGGGTGATGGCGGTGCCGACCACCACGGCGTGCGCGCCGTGGCGCAGCGCGGCGGCCGCCTCGTCGGGGGTGTTGATCCGGCCCTCGGCTACGACCGGCACCGGCAGCGCGCCCGCGAGCGCGGCGATCAGCTCCAGGTCCGGGTCGTGCGGCACCGCGCCGCCGGTGTAGCCGGAGAGCGTGGTGCCGACCAGGTCCACGCCGGCGGCGACCGCGGCGTAGCCGTCGGCGGCGTCGGCCACGTCCGCCATCACCAGCACCTGCGGGTGGCGCCGCCGCAGCCCGGTCACCGTCTCGGCCAGCGTGAGCCCGTCCGGGCGGGGGCGGCGGGTGCCGTCGAGCGCGACGATCTGCACGCCGGTGGAGGCGACCCCGTCGGCGTGCGCCAGGGTCGGGGTGATGTAGACGCCGCCGCTGCCGGCCTTCACCAGCCCGATCAGCGGGGTGTCGGGCAGCGCGGCGCGCAGCGACCGCAGGTCGCGCAGGCCCTGGGCGCGGATCGCGGCGGCCCCGCCGCGCAGCGCGGAGCGGGCCAGCGCCACCATGTGCGCCGGGTCGTCGAGCGGTTCTCCGGGGTCGGCCTGGCAGGAGACGACCAGCCGGCCCCGGATCGTGTCGAGCACGGTCATCGGGTGATGTCCTCCACTACGGCGCCGAAGGCGCGATCGGGGTCCACGTCGGACGGATCGGCGCCCAGCGCCCGGGCGGCCCGGCGCAGCGCGGCCAGGTCCGCCGGTCCGGCCGGACGGTCGGGGTCGACCGCCAGGTCAGCGGCCCGCTCCCCCGCCAGCGCTCCGTGGGCGGCGGCCAGCTGCACGGCGGCGAACCGCGGATCGTCCGGCGGCACGTCGGCGACCCAGGCCAGCGGCACGCCGGCGGCGACCAGGTCGCGCTGCACCGCCAGCAGGAACGCCGGGTCGTCGCGGACGGCGTGCGCCGGCCGGCGGTCCAGGGCGGCCCGGGCGGCGAGCGCGCCGGCCGCCTCGCCGACCGCCCACTCGCCGTGGTGCACCCGGTAGGCGGCGGCCGCGACCTGGGTGGCGCCGAGGTTCTTGGCGGCGGCGAGCAGGTTGACCGCGCCGCGCGGGACCAGCGCGGTGGCGGGGACGGTGAACGGCGCGGTCTCCCGGTAGACGGGCTCCGGGTGGCCGGTGCGCTCGTGCAGGTCGACGTGGTACCAGGTGACGCCGAGTGAGCCGGGCAGGTGACGGGCGCGGGCGCGCCCGGCGACCGGCGCCAGGTCGTGGCCGGTGACCGGCCGGTCCACCACGATCCGGCGCGACTCGCGCAGGTACGGGGCCTCGGCGAAACCGTCGGGGGTGCCGGCGGCCTCCGGGGCGAGGCGCAGCCCGGGGAACCCCCGGCCGCCGTCCTCCCGGGGCGCCTCGGTCCGCAGCCAGTGCACGAACGCGGCGGTCAGCTCGCGGCCGGCCCGCTCGGCCCCGGCCGGGTCGCCGATCGGGTCGTACCCGGCGCAGTCGTTGGACGCCCAGTTGAGCACCGCCAGCTCCGGCGTGGTGGCGCGCAGCCGCCGGTAGGTCCAGAACGGCGGCCGGCCGTCCGGGCCGTCGGTGAACATCCGGTACCGGTGGGTGCCGCCGTCCCAGCCGGCGATGTCGAAGGAGAGCCGGTGCCGCAGCTCGGCGTAGCGGGCGGGTTCGGGGCCGGTGAAGTTCGCGCCGGGACGGTGTTCCACCAGGGCGCACCAGGTGAACGACTGCTGGGCGGCGGGGTCGGGGCCGCCGGGCACGGCGTCCGGCTCGCCGTGCGCCTCGCGGCCCTCGGAGCCGGTCACGGTGGCGAACCCGGCGAGCGGGGCCAGGTCGCCGCGCTCGGTGGCGTCGCAGAACACGGCGGCGGCCAGCACGGTCCCGTCGGCGAGGGTGAGGTCACGTACCCGGCCGCCCTCGGTCCGGGTGGCGACCACCGTGAGCCCGGTCCGCACCGTCACCTTCGCCTCGGCCAGGGCCGTGTCGAGCACCCGCTGGGCGACGGCCGGTTCGAAGCAGAGCCGGCTCACCCAGCCGCCGCCCGGGTTGGCGGCGCCGCCGTAGTGGGCCCGGACGGCGTCCCGGAACGCCCGGTAGCCGGTCGAGGCGCCGAAGCTCTCGATGTGCGGATGTTCGTCGAGCGCCGGCAGCGCCTGCGTGGTGACCTGGCCGCCGACCCGGGACAGCTCCTCGACGAGCACCACCGTGGCGCCGGCCCGGGCGGCGGCCAGCGCGGCGGCCACCCCGCCGAGGCCGCCGCCGATGACGGCCACGTCCGCGGTCAGGTCCGGTTCGGGGCTGCTCACCGGTGGTCCTCCAGAGTGAAGTCGATCTCGTAGGTGCGGTGCCAGGGCAGCGTCACCGAGCCGGGCCGGACCGCGAGTCCCGGGACCGCGTCGAGCTGTCGCCACCGCTCGCGGAGCAGGTGCTCGACGCGGCCGGTGACGGCTGCGGTCTCCGCGTCGGTGACGTGGTCGTGCCGGGTCGGGTCGGTGCCGCGCTCGTGGCGCAGCCGCGGCCGGGCGTACGACATCCAGATGTGGTCGTCGACCAGCCGGTGGGCGAGCAGCCGCCGGGCGGCGTTCTCGTCGAGCGTGCCGCCGGCCCGCCCGACCTGGTACGCGACGAGCGTGGCGAGCGCGCTGCCGATGGTGTTGCCGGCGGTGTTCCAGCCGGCGAAGCCGGCCAGCCGGGCGTACGAGCCGTCGGTGGCCAGGTCGGCGACGAGACGGGGATCGGCACCGTTGCCGAGCGCGCAGTCGGCCAGGGCCACCGGCCGCCCCTGCCCGAGCAGCCGGCGGACCAACTCGGCCGTGTGCGCCGCCGGGGCGGGGTCGGTGTCCGGCGGCGGCGCGGTCGCCCAGTCGGCCTCGCCGGGTTGCGGCGGGTGGACCACGAGCACCGCGTCGGCGGACGAGTCGTCCACCACTGTCGCCCCGGCGGCGGCGGCCTGGCTGGCGATCCCGGCGCGGACCGGGACGGGCTCGTAGCGGGCCACCCGGTCCAGTCCGTCCGGGTCGGCGCAGGCGACCGCGATCCGGGGCGCGTGGCCGGCGGCGGCGGTGAGCGCGCGGGCCACCAGCACGGCGCCGATCTCGTCGGCGCCGGGGTGCGCGAGCACCCGGTCGGTGATCTCCAGCCAGCCGGCCCAGGTCCACAGCCACTGCCACTCGGCGGTGCCGACCGCGGCGACGGCGGTGTCGTCGGCGCCGACCACGAGGACGTCCAGCACGCCGTCCGCGGCGAGCCCGAGCGCGGCCTGGTTGAGCACGTGGTTGCGCTGGCGGCGGCGCAGGAAGTCGCGGCGGATCGGCGCCGGCACGTCGGTCTCCGGCAGCTGCGGCGTACCGATGTGGTGGTGCAACGCGGCCGAGTACGCGTGCAGCGCCCGGCCGTGGCGGGCCCAGTAGTCGGGCTCCTCGCCCGCGTCGTCGGCGTCGGGCGTGCGTTGCACGACGGTGGCGGCGTACACCGGGGTGGGTCCCTGGGCCAGGGCGGCCCAGCGGCCGAGCACGGCGGCGACCGGGTCGTCGCGCAGCCGGGAGGCGATCAGGCCACCGAGGCCGAGCGTCTCCAGCGCGACCACGGCGGCGTCGGCGCGGCGGCCGACCAGCCAGTGGGCCAGCCGGTCCGGGTCACCGGGCTGCCGCTGGGCGGGCAGCAGGTCGGCCGGCGGGGTCTGCACGCGGGCGCCGGCGACGGCGGCGACCAGGCCCGGCAGCGTGCGGCAGACCGGTCGGTCGTCCAGTGGCACCAGCGCGATGTCGATCACGGGTGAACCACCGCGGGGGTGGTCGGGAGGTCGAGCACGCGCCGGGCGGCCTCGGCGGCGCCGACCAGTGCGGCGTCCGCGCCGAGCGCGGCCGGGACCAGCGGCACCGCGCCGAGCACCGGCATGCAGGCGGCGGTGCAGGCCGGGCCGGCGGCGGCCAGCAGCTCGGGTACGGCGGCGCCGCCGCCGATGACGATCCGGTCCGGGTCGAGGACGTTGGCGAGGCCGGCGAGGGCGGTGCCGAGCGCCGCGCCCGCCTCCACCAGCACGGTCCGCGCGACGTGGTCGCCGGCGCGGGCCCGCCGGACCACCTCGGGCAGGTCGACCGGGTCGCCGGTGCGCTCGGCGTAGCGGGCGGCGACGGCGGGTCCGGCGGCGACCGCCTCCACGTGCCCGGTCGCGCCGCACGGGCAGGGCCGCCCGAGCGCCTGTGGCACGGGCAGGTGCCCGAGGTGCCCGGCGGCGCCGGACCGGCCGGTGAGCAGGGTGCCGGCGGCGTGCACACCGCCGCCGATCCCGGTGCCGACGGCCACCCCGATCACGGTGGGCAGGCCGCGACCGGCGCCGTGCACGGCCTCGCCGAGGGTGAAGGCCTGGACGTCGTTGAGCACCGTGCCGGGCAGGCCGAGGCGGCGCCGCAGCGCGCCCGGCACGTCCACCCGGGACCAGTCGTCGATCGAGGAGGTGGCGGCGGTGAGCAGCCCGGTCGCCGGGTCGACCAGGCCGGGAGCGCCGACGCCGACCGCGACCGGGTGCCCGCCGAGCGAGCGGATCAGCTCGGCGGCGCGGTCCAGGACGGCGGCGGCGCCGTCGCGGGCCGGCGTGGGGGCCTGGGTACGGACCAGGACGGCGCCGCCACGCACCAGCGCGGCGGCGGTCTTGGTGCCGCCGATGTCGAGGGCGGCCAGGAGCGGGGCGGTCACGGCGTCCTTCGGGTCACGGTGATGCGGAAGTCGTAGCGGTCGGCGCGGTAGATGCTCTCGGCGCGCTCGACCGCGACGCCGGCGTCGTCGAAGGTGGTCCGGTCCACCCGCAGCGCGGGCGAGTAGGGCGCCACGCCGAGCAGCGCGGCCTGGTCGGCGTCGACCACGGTCGCGGAGATCACCTGATCGGCGTGGTCCGGCCGGACGCCGCGCTCGGCGAGCACGTCGTAGAGGGAGCCGCCGACCAGGCCGGCGTCGAGGTCGCCGACCCGTTCGGTGGGCAGCCACACCTCCTCGATGCACATCGGCAGTCCGTCGGCGAGCCGGAGCCGGCGTACGTGGGCGACCTCGGCGCCGGGGGACAGCGACAACTCGCGGGCCACCGCCACACCGGCCGGGACGACGGTGAGGTCGAGCAGCCGCGAGTCCGGACTGAGCCGGCGGCTGCGCATGTCCTCGCTGAACGAGGTGAGCGCGAGCGACTTGGAGATGGTGGCCGGGTCGGCCACGAACGTGCCCGCGCCCTGGGCGCGGTAGACCAGGCCCTCCTCCTCGAGGCGGCCGACGGCCTGCCGGACGGTGGCCCGGCTGACCCCGAACCGGGTGACGAGCTCCCGTTCGCTGGGCAACGGGTCGTGCGGTCGCAGCGACGAGCCGATCTCGGTACGCAGCGCGGTGTACAGCGCCTCGTGCTTGAAGGCGGTCCGACTGGTGGCGGTCACCCCTTCACCCCTCCCTCTCCGATGCCGCGGAAGAACATCCGCTGCAGGGCGAAGAAGACGGCGAGCAACGGAATGACTGCGATCATCGTGCCAGCGGCGACCACGCGTTGGTCGTTGGTGAACGTGCCGGAGAGGTACTGGAGCCCGACGGTGAGGGTGAAGTTGTCCGGGTTCTTCAGCACGATCAGCGGCCAGAGGAAGTCGTCCCAGGCGAAGAGGAAGCTGAACACGCCGACCACCGCGAGAGAGCCGCGCACGCTGGGCAGCGCGACGCGCCAGAACCGGGCCCACTCCCCCGCGCCGTCGATGGCCGCGGCCTCCTCGGTCTCCTTCGGCAGGGCCAGGAAGGCGGTCCGCATGACCAGGATGGACAGTCCGGAGACCGCGCCGGGCAGCAGCACGCCGAGCAGGGTGTCGACCAGGCCGAGGCTGCGCACGGTGAGGAAGACGTTCACCATGATCACCTCGAACGGCACGACGAGCGAGGCGAGCACGGCGGCGAAGACGGCGCCCCGGCCCCGGAAGCGCATCCGCGCCAGCGCGTACCCGGCCATGGCGCCGAGCAGGCAGTTGGTGAGCACGCTGGCGACCGCGACGATCGCCGAGTTGCCGATGTAGCGCCAGACCGGGATGACGTCGGCGACCTTGCCGAAGTTGCCGAGTGTCGGTTCGGCCGGCAGCAGCGTGGTGTTCGGCCCGTAGATCGGCTCACCGGTGCCCTTGAGCGCGGTGGACAGCTGCCAGAGGAACGGGCCGACCAGCAGCACCGTCATCGCCAGCAGCAGCAGGTAGCGCAGGGCCGGCCCGGCTAACCGGCCGACGCCGGCGTGCCGACGCGCGGGACGGCGCGCCGGTGAGCCCGTCGTGGCCAGCCGCTCGGTGCGCTCGCTCATGCCGTTCCGACCGGGCATGCGCACGCGGCCCTCGCTCCGCTCGGTGCGCTCGCTCATGCCTCGTTCCTCTCGCTACGGCGGCGCAGCACGAGCGCCAGGACGGAGAGGCCGAGGGTGCCGACGAAGAGCGTCAGGCTCATCGCCGAGGCGTACCCGATCTCGCCGTCGACGCCGAGGCCGACCTCGCGGATGTAGTAGACGATCGACTTGGCCCGGCCGCCGGGTCCGGCGGTGCCGGAGGACATCACGTAGATCTCGGCGAACACCTTCGTCGCGGAGATCGCGGCCAGCGTCCCGACCAGCAGCATGGTGGGGCGGACGGTGGGCACGGTGACCGACCGGAACCGGCGGACCGCGCCGGCGCCGTCGACGCGGGCGGCCTCGTAGAGCTCGTTCGGCACGTTGGACAGGGCCGCCAGGTAGATGACCATGTAGTAGCCGAGGCCCTTCCAGACGGTCACCAGCATGCAGGAGAGCAGCAGCAGGGTGGCGTCGGTGAGGAAGGGCAGCGGCTCGGCGACCACCCGCAGCTTGACCAGCACGGCGTTGACCAGGCCGTCGGAGGAGAGCAGCCAGCTCCAGATCAGCCCGACCACGACCATCGAGGCGATGACCGGCGTGTAGAACACCGCCCGGAACGCCCCGATGCCGGGCAGCCTGGCGTGCACCAGCTGGGCCAGCAACAGGGGGAGCACCACCAGGCACGGCACGACGACGACCAGGTAGAGGACGGTGTTGCCCAACGCCCGGAAGAACTCGCTGTCGTCGGCGAGGCGGGCGAAGTTGTCCAGCCCGGTGAACTGCCCGCCGCCGAGCGCCCGCGCGTCGGTGAACGCCAGCACGCCGGTGTTGGCGAGCGGTCCCCAGGTCATCAGCGCGGTGACGAGCAGCGCCGGGGCGAGGAAGAGCCAGGGCACGTACCAGCGACGGCCGATCACGTCGGTGAACTCCTGTCGTGGGAGGGGTGGTGGCGCCGCCCGGCACAGGCCGGGCGGCGCCGGGCGTCGGTCAGCGGGCGAGCAGCTTGTTGGCCTCGTCCACGGCCTGGTCCAGGGCGGCCTTCGGGTCGAGGTCACCCTTGACCGCGAGCTGGATCTTCCCGATCACCGCCGCCTTGGTGCGGTCGTCCCACTGCACCGGGGTCAGGTTCTCGGCCTTGGCGATCTGCTCGGCGGAGATCTTGCGGGCCGGCGAGGTCGGGTCGGCCGGATCCACCTGGGTGAAGTACGGATCCTTCAGCGAGTCCGCGGTGGACGGCAGGATCGTCACGATCTTGGCGAAGGCGAGCTGGTTCCGCGCGTTGCTGACGAACTTCGCGAACTCCAGCGCGGTCGCCGGGTTCTTGCTTTTCGTCGGCACGAGCAGGCCCATCACCGACATGTTCGTGGTGCCGTCGGCGCTGGCGATCTGGGGGGCGACCGCGGTGGCCTTGGCGACGGCGGGGGCGTTCTGCCGGACCACCTTCAGGAAGTTGGGCCCGGAGGGGAACAGCGCGACCCGCCCGGCGGAGTACGCCTCGGTCTCCTTGGCGTGGTCCTGGGTCAGCCAGTCCGGCGCGATGGCCTTGCTGGTGTAGAGGTCGCGGACCCGGGTCACGTACTGCACGGCCTCGGGGGTGTTGAACGTCCACTTGGTGGCGTCGTCGTTGAGCAGCGGCACGCCGAGCTTCGCCAGGTTGGGCACGAAGCTGTTCTCCAGCGCCGGGTGCCAGCCGTAGAAGCGGCCCTTGCCGGCGGCGGAGAGCTTCTCGGCCTGGGTGAGCAGCTCGTCGATGGTCTTCGGCGGGGCGGCGTCGGCCATCCCGGCCTGGGCGAAGAGGTCCTTGTTGTACATGGTGACCTCGCTGGTGAGGTACCACGGCAGGCCGTACGAGCCGGCCTGGCCGGGGACCTTGAAGGCGTCCCACGCGCCGGGCACGAAGGTGTCCTTCACGTCGCCGGCGTTGGTCTCCATGTCCACGAAGACGCCCTGCTTCTCCAGCTTCTGGGCGAAGTTGGGGTTCAGGTTGACCACGTCGGGCAGCGTGCCGGCCTGCGCGTCGTTGGTGATCTTCTCCTGCGCGCCCTGGAACGGCAGGTCGACCCAGTTGACGGTGGTGCCGGGGTGCTGCTTCTGGAAGTCGGCGATCAGGCCGTTGATGTAGTCGTCGAAGGTGGGCTTGAGCGCGAGGGTGGCGAAGGTGATCTCGCCCTTCACCTCGCCGCTGATCTTGTCGTCGGAGCCGGCCGAGCCGGCGTCGTCGCCGCTGGACAGGCCGCAGCCGCTGAGGAAGAGCGCGGCGGCCAGCGCGGCCGCCGCGAAGGCGCGGGTACGCCTCATGAGGGGTCCTCCAGGAAGGGGGGAAGTGGTACGGACCAGTGCGCCTGAGCTTGGACCACGATCACCGCCGGGTCAAGCCTCAGCTCCGGTTTTACACTTGATATCCGTTCCGGGCATCGAAGGGAGGTCTTGACTTGTCCGTACCAGTCCCCCAACGATGGGCCGTATGCCATCCCCCACACCCCCGCGACGCGTGGCCGTCTGCGCGGCGACCGGCACGGTCCTGCTCGGCATGCTGGCCGCGCCGGCCGTGGCGCGGACCGCGCCCACCGCCGATCCGGGCCTGCCCACCGTCGTCGCCGCCGGCGGCGACACCGCCACCATCGACGCCATCGACCCGTCCTCGCGGGCGGCCGGCGTCCTCGCCCTCTACACCCCCGACTCCGGCGCCGAGACCAAGACCAACGCGTTCGGCGGCGAGGCGGTGCTGCGCGCCGCCGGCGGCGGCGCGTTCGAGGTGCTGAGCGTCTGCACCGTCCTCGACTCCTGCCCGAAGCCCCGCAACAACGCCATCCCGGCCGACGGGGTGGTGCTCTCCGCCTCCCCGCCCGAGACCGGCGGCGCCGACGACCGCCGCTGGCTGCGCGACCACCTGCACGCCGGCGACCGGGTACACCTGCGCAACCTGCTGATCCGGCGTGCCGCCGCCACCCTCGACGCCACCGACCCGACCGCCGCCACCAACCCCGCCGGGGTGGACCCGGCCAAGGGCGAATGCTTCCCCGGATGCCGGGGCGCCGAGCAGCTCATCGCCTACACGCCGGCAACCGGCCGGGACCGCACCGGCACCAACGACTACGGGTTCGAGGTCGCCGTCCGCGACGGGCGGGTCGTCTCCCGGCAGGGCGGCGACAGCGCGATCCCGGCCGGTGGGTTCGTGCTCTCCGGGCACGGCTCACGAGGCTCCTGGCTGGAGGGCAACGCGCCGCTCGGCGCGAAGGTCACCGTCAGCGGCGCCACCGTCACGGTGGACGTCGACGCGCAGAGCTACCTGCTCGGCGCCGAGCGGGCGGTGACCGCCGCCCGCGCCGGGAAGACCGCCGCGGTGGCCAGCTGCCTCGACATCGACCCGGCCGCCGTGGACACCGCCCTCGCCGAGGCCACCGAGCTGCTGGCCCGGGCCCGGGCCGCGGCCGACGGCGAGCCGGAGCGGTCCGCGGAGCTGGCCCGCGACGCCACCCGCCGCGCCGACGTGGCCGGCTACCGCAGCCGGGAGTCCCGGCCGGTCGAGGGCCGTGGCCTGTGGGTCCGACCCATCGAGACCAGCCCGGAGCAGATCCGCGCCTCGCTGGACCGGATCTCCGCCGCCGGCTTCAACATGGTGTTCCTGGAGACGGTCTGGGGTGGCTACACGATCTACCCGAGCGCGGTGGCCGAGCGGGCCGGCATGCCGGCACAGCGGCCCGAGATGCGCGGCTTCGACCCGCTCAGGGTCTGGATCGACGAGGCGCACGCCCGGGGCGTCGAGCTGCACGCCTGGACCCACACCTTCTTCGTCGGGGTGGAGAGCGGCGGCGGTCCGGTGCTGACGGCCCACCCCGAATAGGCGGCGGTGGAACGCGAGGACGTCGGCAAGGCCGGGCCCCAGCCGTCCCGCATGGAGCCGGGCTACTACTGGATGGACGCGGCCGTGCCCGCGGTACGCACCCACGTGCTGGCCATCTTCGAGGAGATCCTGCGCGGCTACGCCGTCGACGGGTTGCACCTGGACTACATCCGTTACCCGGTCTCGCTGCCCTACGGCGCGGACTTCTCCTACTCCGCGTACAGCCGCACCACGTTCGCCGCGGAGCACGGCGTCGACCCGTACACCCTGACGCCCGACTCGCCGCAGTGGCCCACCTGGAACGCCTGGCGGGAGAAGCAGATCACCACCTTCGTCGACCAGGTCCGCACGATGCAGCGACGGGTCGCCGCCGACCGGCAGCTCTCCGCCGCCGTCTTCGCCGACCCGACCGACGGCCTGGCCAAGAAGTTCCAGAACTGGGGCGCCTGGGTCGACGCCGGCACACTCGACTTTCTCACCGGGATGTCGTTCGGCACCTCGGCCGACTCCGTCGGCCACGACACCGCCGTGATGCGCGAGCGGGTCGGTGACGTGCCGCTCTACACCGCTACCTACGGGCCGCTGCGGGGCACCTCACCGGACCTGATGCTGGACCAAGTGCAGGCGGTGAACGACGCCGACTCCGACGGCGCGGCGCTGTTCGCGTACAACCAGCTCAACGCCCGCCAGCAGGAGGCGCTGCGCGAGGGGACGTTCCGGACCCGCTCGGTGGTGCCGCACGCCGACTACCGCGGCGCCGCGCGGGCCGGCGTCGCGGCCCTGCGGACGACGTTGAAGCGGGCCACCGCCTGTGCCCCGGCGGCGACCACCGCCGCGGTACGGGCCCGGCTGGCCGTGGCCGAACGGCTGCTGGCCGACGGGATGCCCGCCCCGGTGGTCGACGCGGCCGCCGAGCAGCTGGCGAAGGCGGCCGCCTCGGCGGCCGGCTGGGGCGACGCGGTGCACCCCGAGCTGACCCGGCGCACCACCCGGGACCTACGCATGTACGCCCGCTGGGCCGACCTGGCCTGACCGACGACGGCAGGGCGCGCCGGGTCCGGCGCGCCCTGCCGCCCGTCCTGCGGCTCCTCGCAGTCAGCGCAGCCCGGGCCAGGCGGCCAGGTAACCGCCGCCGGTGCCGAAGGACGGGCCCGGCCCGCGCCAGAAGCCGGCCTCGTCCACCTGCGCGGCGGCCGCCGCCACCCCACCGGAGACCGCCACCCCCCGCACCACGCCGGCACCGCCGTCGGTGAACACCACCCAGGTCAGCCGCCGTCGCAGGTCGGCCGAGAGCACCAGCACCCAGGCGTCACCACCGGCGTACGGCGCCAGCCGCCGCCCACCGAGCGTCACCCGCGACCGACCGGCGATCTGGTACGCCGACACGCCCCCGGCGTAGATCCGCCCGGACTCGTCGGCGGTGACCGCGAGCGGCCTGATGGTGTTGCCCCGGTCGCCCTTGCTGTCGATGCGGCTGATCACCACCTGCCCGGCGAGCTGACGCCCCGAGGCCGGGTCGAAGCGCGCGAGGTAGGTGTAGTGCGCGTCCCCGGTGTTGCTCGCCCGGCTGAAGTCGTCGGTGACCACGTTCGGGGCGGGCCGCCCCGGGTCGGCGGCCGAGCGCGAGAAGATCGTGTTCCCGCCGGCGGTCTCCCCCGCCAGGTACAGCCGCCCGTCACGGCCCATCGCCACCCGGTCGGCCCGACTGTCCGCGCACAGGTCACCCAACGCCTGCACCGGATGGTCGTAGGCCCGCCAGCGCAGCGTGCCCCGCCTGTCGTAGGCGTGCACGAAGGCGATCTGCACCGGTGTGCACCGGGCACCACCGGCCTGCCGGAACCCGCTGACGACGATCGACCCGCTGCGGTCGTCCACCGCCACGTCGCTGACCGTCCGGCCGCTCAACGAGATCCGCGACAGCGTCGCACCGCCCAGGTCGTACACTGTGACGGCGGAGCCGCGCAGCGCCGCGACCGTGCCGGCGGACCCGATCGCGACCCGGCCCGCGGCGGTGCCGCGCTGCCACCGGGCGCGCCGGGCGGCGGCGTCGAGCAGCACGACCCCGCGGTCGGTCGCCACGGCGATCTCACCGCCGCCGTGCCGCACCTCAAGGTCCTCGACCGCGCCGGCCAGCCGGACGGTGCGCACCAGTCGACGGCCGGCGCCGTCGAGGAGCAGCAGCGTCCCGGCGCCACCCGCGCCGATCGTCGTCGTCGGTCCACCCGGCACGGCGGTGAACCGGCCGCCGAGCACGATCTGGCACGCCGGGGTCACGTCCACCGCGGTCGCCGCGTCGCCTGCGCGACCCAGGTAGGAACCGGCAGTCGGACCGAGCCGGCTCGGAGACCCGGGCGGCCCGGCGGGCTGCGGGCAGGTCACCGCGGCGGCGCCCAGCCCGGCGCGTCCGCTCGGCGTGGGCGCGGCGGCCGTCGCGGCGGGGCCGTCGGGACCGATCGACGTGGATCCGGCGGCGGGGGCGTCGGCGCGGCGCGGACCGCCCCCGCCGCAGCCGGACGACAGGAGCACCAGGCCGACCGCGGCGGCCAGCCAGCGACGCGGTCGAGAGATCGGGTGCACGCCAACTCCTCCCTCGCCCGGGACGCCCCGTGGCGCGACTCCGGCGGCGACGCGCAGACTAGCAACCTCGTCGTGGCAACGCTCTACATCCCCGTCTCGGTCTACAACGCGGACGGCGAGTCCTGGGCCTACGCCTCCTTCTACGGCCTGTCCATCGAACTCGAGCTGCTGATCCTGGCCGTCATCCTGCGCGCCGCCTGGACCTGGCCCCGGACCGTTCCGGCCACCGCCGGCGGCGACCTCGCCCACGCCCGGGTGTGACGCTCGGGGCAGGTGCGGGTGCCGGGACCTCAACCTGAGGCGGGGTCCTCACCGAGCACCGCCCGCGCGGCCCTCTCCACCAGCTCGTAGCCGTACTCCCGGGACATGGTCAACGCCTGCGACGCGTACGCCCGCGCCTCGTCGGCCCCGGTCGGCCCGCGCAACCGGTGGGCCCGGGCCAGACCGATCAACGCCTGCGCCTCGGCGTGCCGGGCCCCGTCGCCCCGCGCCAGGGCGAGGACCTGCCGCAGGTGCTCGATCGCCGGGCCGGACTCGCCGGCCCGCAGGTCGAGGTCGGCCCGGGCGAGCAGGGCGTGCGCTTCGACCCACCGGTCACCGACCTCGCGGGCGATCCGCAGCGCCTCGGCCGCGTCACGTCGGGCCCGGTCGAGGTCGCCGGTCGCCCCGTGCACCGCCGCCAGCAGTCGCAGGGTGTCGGCCTCGCAACTGCGGGCGCGGGTCCGCCGGTGGGTGGCCAACGCCCGGGTGAGCTGGACCGATGCCTCGTCGTAGCGGCCGAGCAGCAGGTGGGCCTCGCCCAGACAGCCGTGCGCCGTGCCCTGCCCGTGCCACTCGTCGACCTGGCTCTCCAGCTCGATGACCTGCTCGCAGTAGGTGACGGCCTCGGCCAGCCGGCCCTGCTGGAGTCGGATGTTGCCGAGGTTGGCCAACCGCGCCAACCGGCCGGCGAACCGGCCGATCCTGGTGTCGATCTCCAGCGCCTCCAGGCTGTGGCGGGCGGCCAGGTCCAGCCGGCCGGTCTCGAACGACACGTGGGCGAGGTTGTTGAGCGCGCTGCCCTCACCCTCGGCCCAACCACCGCGCCGGGCGAAGGCGAGCGCCCGGCGGAAGTCGTCGAGCGCCTCGGCGTACCGGCTGGTGGCCAGCAGGACGGTGGCCCGGCTCAGGTGGGCGGCGGCCTGCCCCAGCGGGTCGTCGTCCGCCCGTGCGTACGCCAGCGCGGCCTCGGTGATCGGCAGCCACGCCGCCGACGGCGAGGTGAAGTCCAGGTGCCACCGCAGATGGTCGGTGAGCCGCCAGGCGGCCGTTCGGTGCTCCGGCCCGGCGGCCAGGACGGCGGCGATCATGTTGTCCCGCTCCGTTTCCACCCAGCTCAGCGCCTCGGCGCCGGTGGGGAAGCCGACCCGGTGCCGTGCGCTCACGCCCGCCGGCAGCGGCAGCCGGACGACACTCGGATAGAGCAGGCCGGCAGCGAGGTCCATGGTGGACAAATAGTGGTCGTACAGGCGGTCGAGCGCTGCCTCCCGGTCGGTGTCCTCCGCCGCGCCGCGTCGCCGGGCGTACAGCCGGACCAGGTCGTGCCAGCGGTAGTGACCGGGCTCCGCCTGCTCCAACAGATGGGCCCGGGCGAGAGCGTCGAGCAGTGGCTCCACCTCGGCCACCGGCACGCCGGCCAGGGCCGCGGCGGCCGGCGGGGTGACGACGTCCCCCGGGGCGACGCCCAGCAGCCGGAACAGCCGCCGAGCAGCCGGTGGCTGCGCCTCGTACGACAGGTCGAAAGCGGCCACGGTGGCCGTCCCGGTGTCGCCGGGAACACCGAGCACGGCCAGCCGGTCACCGGCGGCGAGCCGCTGGTTGTACCGTCCGATCGGGATCAGCTCGGCGCGTAGGTTGGCGGCGGCGATACGCATGGCCAACGGAAGATAGCCGCAGAGCCGGGCGAGTTCCGCCGTGTCCCGCCCGCCGGCCCCGGGCAGCAGCATGCCCAGCAGGTCGTCGGCCTCGTCCCGGGAGAGCACGTCCAGCCGCAGCCGCACCGCGCCCTCCCGGGCCGTCAGGCCGCGCAGTTGCTCGCGGCTGGTCACCAGCACCATGCAGCCGGCGCCCCCGGGCAGCAGCGGACGGACCTGGTCGGGTTCCCCGGCGTTGTCGAGCACGACGAGGATCCGCCGCAGGGCGGTCACACTGCGGTAGAGCCCGACCGCTTCGTCCGGCTGGTCCGGGATCTGGTCCACCGGTACGCCCAGAGCCTGTAGAAATCCGACGAGTGCGGCCATCGGCGTCACCGGTGGCCGGGGTGAGCTGCCGCGCAGGTCGACGTAGAGCTGGCCGTCGGGAAACCGCTCCCGCGCCGCGTGTCCCCAGCGAACGGCCAGAGCCGTCTTGCCGACCCCGGCCAGACCCGTGACGACCACCGGCGGCGCGGGCTGCTGGTCGGCGACGGCGTCCAACGCGGCCAGCGGCTCACGGCGACCGGCGAAGTGCGTGGCCACGGCCGGCAGCTGGGCCGGGGTCACCGGCCGGACGGCGGGCGCGGCCAGGCTCCGGTCGTCGGTGAGGACGGCGCGTTCCAGCTCCCGCAGCTCCGGTCCCGGCTCGATCCCGGTCTCGTCGACGAGCACGTCACGGACCCGGCGGTACGCCTCAAGCGCCTCGGCGCGCCGCCCGCAGCGGTAGAGCGACACCATCAGGTGCTGGCAGAGCCGCTCGCGCGTCGGATGCGCGGCCGCGAGCGCGGCCAGTTCCTCGACGATCTCCGTGTGCTGGCCCAGCTCCAACTGCGCGGCGAAACGTTCCTCGTACGCCGCCAGTCGCAGTTGCTCCATGCGGGCCGCCTCCGCCGACACGGTGAGCGTCTCGGGCACGTCGGCCAGCGCCGGGCCACGCCACAGCGCCAGACCGCCGGAGAGCTGCCGTACCGCGTCGGCGACCCGACCCTCGGCGACCTCCCGTTTCCCGGCGCGCACCATCCGCTCGAACACCTGGGTGTCGATGGTGTCCTCGGCGGCCACCAGCTCGTAGCCGGCCGCACGGCTGACCACGTCACCGGCCGCACCGGCGCGCAGCAGCCGGCGCAGCCGCATGACGTACCCGTTGACGGCGCCGGCCGCCGTCCGGGTGGGGCGGCCGCCCCAGATCTCCTCGACCAGTCGATCCCTGCTCACCGGTCGGCCGGCCTCGGCCAGCAACACGGCCAGCACGATGCGGTGGTGCGGCGCCGTTACCGGCGCCCACTGCGCGCCGTCCCAGATCCGCACCGGTCCCAGCGCTCGTATCCGCACGACCAGTCCCATCGCCTCACCGCGGATTCATCGACGAATTATCACCCGTGGATACGTTCCACGCGAGGCGTAGGAGCACCGACCGGCGTGGTGCGCCCGCCCACGCCGCCCCCGCCGAGAGGAGACGCCAGCTCATGAGATCCGCGCTGCATCGAAGGGCAAGGGCATCGGGCGCGATCACCGCCGCCCTGGCGACGACGGCCGTCCTCACCCTCACCGTGGGGATCGGCGCCCGCGTCGCACCGCCCGAGCCACCGACCATCAGTCCGGTGGCGGCCCAGCCCGGTGCCGACCCGGGGATCTGCACCCGCGACATCACCTACCGGGGGGTGCTCACCCGCTGGACCTTCGACCCCTGCGTCCCGGACGCGGAACCCTTGCCCGCCGACGTGCGCCAGGCGTTGGAGGAGGACTGGCAGGAGGAGAACGACTGCCCGTCGGCGACCCCGACCGCTACGGCGACCCCGGTGCGGCAGACCGTGGCCGCGGAGCCGGCCCCCGCCGAGCCGGCGTCGGCGAGCTACCCGAGCGGCCCCACCGGCGGCCCGAGCGGCCCCACCGGCAGCCCGAGCGGTTCCCCCGGCAGCCCGAGCGCGACCGCGAGCACCAGCGCGAGCCCGAGCGGCAGCCCCTCGCCGTGCGCCAGCTCGTCGCCCGGACCGAGCGGGTCGGCATCGGGCAGCCCCAGCGGCTCCCCCTCGACCAGCCCGAGCGGGTCACCGTCGGCCAGCCCGAGCGGGTCGCCGTCGGCCAGCCCGAGCGGATCGACCAGCCCCAGCGGGTCACCGTCGGCCAGCCCCAGCGGATCGACCAGCCCCAGCGGGTCACCGTCGGCCAGCCCCAGCGGATCGACCAGCCCCAGCGGGTCACCGTCGGCCAGCCCCAGCGGATCGACCAGCCCCAGCGGGTCACCGTCGGCCAGCCCCAGCGGATTGACCAGCCCCAGCGGCTCCCCGTCGGCCAGCCCCAGCGGGTCGCCGACGGACCCACCCCCCACCGGTCCGCCCACCGGTCCCCCCACCGGTCCGGTTGATCCGCCGCCCAGCCCGACGCCCGGGCCGCCGTGCCCGGGCAACGCCGGCGACGAGAGGCTGGGCGAGGCGCGCAAGGACCGCTACTGCCCGCCGAACCGCAACCCGTCGCAGCCAGTGGTGCTGGTGGCCACCGGAGACTCGATCACCTCCGCCCACCTGCAGTTCCAGAACGCGTTCCCGATGGGCGCCTGCGTGGGCAACACGAGAGCCGACCTCCGCGGTCTGCCCGGCAACGACATGCTGTTCAGCTACGCCGGCAAGTACGCCGTCAACCGGGACCGACGGGTGGTGGAGTACTACAACTTCGCCCGCACCGGCTACGGCACCCAGCAGATCCTCGGCGCGCCCGCCGGCTACCAGGACGCCTGCCGGAACCCCTGGGCCCGGAACTGGCCCCCCGTCGAGCTGGCCACCCGGGCCATCCAGCAGGCCAAGGCCGACCGGAAGGCCGCCTACTTCGTCAGCACCGGCGGGGTGAACAACACCACGTGGACGGGTCTGCTCAAGGCCCTCGCCAGTTGCGGGCTGATGGATCACTACCGCGAGCTGATGCAGACGTACTTCACCGAGCACAAGCTGCCGCTGCAGGCGCAGATGGACTGGTTCGACCTGGCCGGCAACTACACCGCCAAGTCCCGGGTCATCGAAGGCGGCGCGTGTCACGGCAAGGTCGTCGGTGACGTCACCGGGATCAAGTACATCCACCACCGGGTCGAGGTGCCGACCTGGGACGGCCCGGCCCTCTACCCGCAGATCAAGTCCGACGTCGAGGAGATCGTCGACGAGGTGCTCGGCGCCGGCGCCGACAAGGTCGTGTGGATGGGCTACTACGACATCAGCCCGGCCCGCTTCGACGTCGGCCGGCTCGCCGAGCAGTACCGGGTGAACCTCGCCCAGGAGTTGCACGGCTACCTGCCGGGCCAGATCCCCTCCCAGGAACGGGACCTGATCGACGATCCGGGGTGGAAGGCCACGGTGGCGCAGTGGACGAACCAGCTCAACCTGGTGATCCGCACCGGGCTGCCGGCGGACCACCCGAAGGTACGGTTCGCCCCGGCGCCGGCGCTCGGGGTCACCGACCTCCAGAAGACCGCCTTCGGCGGATCTCCGCACCCCAACGAGTCGGGTCACGACAAGCTGGCCGCGGCGCTGGACGCGACCTTCAACTGACCCCACCGCTCGGGGCCCGTCACCACCCGGTGGCGGGCCCCGAGCGACAGCCGGCCCGCAGGGACGTCACCGCGTCAACCGATGCCGTCGACCGCCGCCCGCAGCGCGTTGATCGACGGGTCCCAGGTGAAGTTCAGCACGGGGATGCCCGAGGCGGCGGCGTTGCTGTCGCCGCCGAGCACCACCGCCCGCGGCTTGGCGGTGCCCTGGGGGACGACGAGATACCAGTTGCCCCGTACGTTCGCGATGAACACGTCGTCAACCTCCTGGTCCGGTGGGTTCGGGTCGGCGGCGTCCCCGACGTGGTTCTCGAAGTCGACGGTCGCGCCGAAGTTCGTCGGACCGCCGGTGCCCAGCCACAGGCTGGTGTGCACGTGCGGTCCCACACCGGAGTCGCTGCCGTTCGCCGAGGAGCCGGAGTACGCGATCGTCTGGCCCCGCGACACGCGCTGGCCGGTGGAGACGGCGATCCGCGACAGGTGCAGGTGCCGGGTGTAGTTGCCGTCGTCGTGGGCCATCCCCACCACCCGGCCGGTCGCGGTGGAGGTGTCGGTCTTCACGAGGCGGATGGTGCCGTTCGCCGCGGCCACGACGGGCGTTCCGGTCCCGACCGCGTAGTCGGTGCCCGGCTCGCCCGAGGGCGGCGTCCGGTTCCGGTGGTCCTGCCACGAGCTGGAGATCCGGACGTTCCCGCACGGCCGCTGATAGCCGCCGGCGGCCCGGGCGGTGTCGGGCAGCAGCGCGAACGCGGCCGACACACCGGAGGCCGCCAACGCGGCGCTCGTGAGGAACCCCCGTCGCGAGAGGCCCCGCAGGTAGGCGATCCCGCCCAGGTCCTCCGGCCCCGGGTCGCCGTGGCCCGCGCGCGGCTCCCCACTGAGGATCATCAATGAAAGATACGACCATCTCCGGTGTCGGGCAAGAAATCCACCGCCGCCACCCGGACGCGGTCCGCATCCGGCGCTTACCTTCCCCGTACAGTCGGCGGCTAGCGTCACCCGCATGACGGAACGGGAAGCGGTGGCGCACCTGCTACGCCGGGCGACCTTCGGGCCGACCGCACAGGAGGTGGACGCCGCCGAACGGGCCGGGTTCGCCGCGACGCTCGACCGGTTGCTCGCCCCCGAGGGCGCGGACCGGGGCGCGACCGCGACGCCCCCACCCGCACTGGGCGCCGACCCGGCCGGGCAGGTCCGCAAGGGCGCCAGCCGGGAACAGCGCCAGCAGGCCAACCGGAAGCGCCGCGAGCAGGTCACCGCGCTCACCGGCTGGTGGCTGGAGCGGATGATCGCCGCCGAGCACCAGGCCGGGGAGAAACTGGTCTTCTTCTGGCACGGGCACTGGGCGACGAGCGCGCAGAAGGTCCGTTCCGCCCCGCTGATGCTGCGCCACCTGGACACCCTGCGCCGCTACGGCCCCGGCCCACTCGGGCCGTTGGTCGACGCGATGCTGCGGGACCCGGCGCTGATCCTGTGGCTCGACGGCCAGAAGAACACCCGCCGGGCGCCGAACGAGAACCTGGCACGGGAGTCCATGGAGCTGTTCACCCTCGGCGTCGGCAACGGCTACACCGAGGCCGACGTCAAGGAGGGGGCCCGGGCGTTGACCGGCTGGACGGTGGACCGGTCCACCGGCGCCGCCCGCTTCGAGCCCCGCCGGCACGACCCCGGCCCCAAGACCATCCTCGGCCGGCAGGCCGCCTTCGACACCGGCTCGTACGCGACGCTGCTCGCCGGCCGCCCCGAGGCCGCGCGGTTCGTCGCGGGCCGGCTCTGGTTCCGCTACGCCGGGACGCACACTCCCCCGCCGGACGACCTCGCCGGGCCGGACACGGTCGGCACGCTGCGGCGGATCTTCACCGCCCCGGCCTTCGCGCAGACCCGCGACACGCTGGTCAAGCAGCCCGTCGAGTGGCTCGTCGGCGCGGCCCGACAGCTCGGCGTACGGCCGTCGGCGCTGCCCGAGCAGGGCCGGCGGCGGATCCTGGCCGGGCTGAACGCGCTGGACCAGGTGCCGCTGCGCCCGCCGAGCGTCGGCGGCTGGCCGGCCGGCGCCGCCTGGCTCACCACCTCGTCGTTGCAGGCCAAGATGCGGGTGGCGGACCTGCTGGCCCAGTCTGCCGCGCCGGCCGTGCTGGCCCGGCTGGACGCCGCGCCGGCCACCGGTCGCGCCGACGCGCTGGCCCGGCTGCTCGTGGTCGACGCGTGGAGCGACCGCACCCGGGCGGCCCTCACCCCGCTCACCGGTCAGCCGCGGAAACTGTTGACGGCCGGCCTGGTGAGCCCCGAGTACGCGGTCAGTTGAGAGGAGCGATCGACGTGGACGTCCTGACCCGACGACGGTTCCTGGTGGCCAGCGGGGTGGTCGGCGCGACCGCCCTGGCCGGCGGCGCCGCCGCCCTCAGCCTCACCGACCTGTTCGCCACCGCCGGCGACCGGGACCCGGATGCGCGCACCCTGGTCCTGGTCACGCTCTACGGCGGCAACGACGGCCTGAACACCGTCATCCCGTACGCCGATCCGGCCTACCAAGACGCGCGACCGGAGCTGGCGCACGCGGCGGAGGACGTGTTGACGCTGGACGACCGGTTCGGCCTCAACCCGGCGCTGGCCGGCCTGCACCGGGCGTACGGCGACGGCCGGCTCGCGGTGGTCCGCGGCGTGGGCTACCCGAAGCCGGACCGCAGCCACTTCCGGTCGATGGACATCTGGCACACCGCGCAGCCGGACCGGCCCGGCACCACCGGCTGGCTCGGCCGTTGGCTCGACCACGCCGGCGCCGACCCTCGGCTGGCCGTCTCGTTCGAGTCGGCGCTGCCTCCGCTGCTCGCCGGCGAGCGCGGCGCGGGCGCGTCGGTGCCGGTGGGCGAGCAGCGGGCCGCCGCCGGGCTGCCCGCGTCCACGCTGGCCGCGCTCGGCGCCGCCGCGCCGGGTGAGTCTTCGGCCCGGGCCCGCGCGGCGGCGTGCTTCACGGACCTGCGCTCCGTCGACGAGATGATCCGCGCGGTCCGCGAGGCGCCGGACGGTGGCGGGCCGGACGACGACGGCGAGGCCGCCCCGGCCACCGCCACCGGCGGCGCCCGAGCCTCGCTCGACGCTCAGCTCGACCTGGTCGCGCAGTGTGTGGAGGCCGGGGTGTCGACCCGGGTCTTCTCCGTCTCCCTCGGCGGGTTCGACACGCACGCCGACGAGAAGCAGCTCCAGCAGGTGCTGCTCGGGATGCTGGACGCGGCACTGAGCCGGTTCCACACCCGGATGGCCGGCTCCGAGGCCGGCCGCAAGGTGGTCACGGCGGTCTACTCGGAGTTCGGCCGACGGGTCGCCGCCAACGGCTCGGACGGCACCGACCACGGCACCGCCTCGAACATGTTGCTGCTCGGCGCGCCGGTGCGCGGCGGCCTGTACGGCGAGCCGCCCAGCCTCACCGACCTCGACGACGGCGACCTGAAGTTCCACACCGACTTCCGCGACGTCTACGCGACGCTGCTCACCGACGTCCTCGACACCGACCCGGGTGCGGTCCTCGCCGGCTGGAAGGGGCGACTCACCGGAGTGCTCTGAACCGCCTGCGGGAAGGCGGCGCGGTTCCGTCCTCTGCTCCGTGCGCGGTCGACGCCCCGGGTGGGGTCGCCGCCGGCGACCCCACCCGCGCGCCTCAGAAGCCGGTCAGCCCGGCGCCGTACGGGTAGAGCGGGTTGCCGTAGGTGGTCGCCGGTGGCTGGTCGGCGCCGATCGAGGCCCGGATCTGGGTCCGCTCGGCCGCGGTCGCGCCGAGGTCGTACGGCAGGTCCCACGCCTCGACCGCGTCGGCCGGGATGTCGGTGCCGCCCGGACGCAGCACGTCGGAGAGGGCGCGGGGCAACTGCCAGGGCAGTTTGCCGCGCGGCTGGTAGTCACCGAAGAGCAGGCCGGCCAGGGCCGGACCCATCTCCTCGCCGCCCCGGTAGGTGACCACGATCGCGCTGGCCAGGTCCCGCCACTCGGTGATCACGTAGGGCCGCGGCAGGACCAGCGCCACCACCACCGGGACGCCACGGGCGCGGAACTTCTGGATCACCGCGAGCTGGTCCGGCGGCAGGTAGGGCTGTTCCTTCGGCCAGTTCGTCGCGTGCGTGTAGGACGCCTCGCCGACCGCGACGACCGCCAGCTTGGGGTTCGGGCTGTCGTCCTGGTGGACGGTCACCCCGGCCTGCGCGGCCCGGGCGCGGACCGCGTCCAGGATGGTCTGCGACCCGTACTCGGCGTGGAAGAAGCTCGTCCACACGCAGCAGGAGCCGCCGTCGGCCGCGCGCGGGCCGGCGACCACGATGTCGTCACCGGCGTTCAGCCGCACCGGCAGCGTGCCGGCGTCGTTCTTCAGCAGCGTCATCGCCTCCCGCGCGGCCTGGTTGGCCAGCGCCGTGTAGGCGGGCTGGTGGAAGCGGTACGGGCCGTTGACCGGATCGCCGTACGGGGCCTCGAAGATGCCGAGCTGGAACTTGACCCGCAGCACCCGCCGGACCGCGTCGTCGATCCGCGACGCCGGCACGTTCGCCACGAAGTCGGCGATCGAGAAGCCGGCCGCGCCCGGGTCTGCGCCGCCCATCACGTCGGAGCCGGCCCTCGCCGCGCCGATCCAGGACCCCGACGGCAGCCAGTCGGTGGTGATCAGGCCCTGGTAGCCGAGGTTCTGGCGCAGGTAGGCAAGGATCTTGGCGCTGTCGCCGGCGCCGGGGCCGCCCGGATCGAGCAGTGAGCTGCCCGCGTAGCCGGGCATGATGTTGACCGCGCCCGCCTCCATCGCCGCCCGGAACGGGATCATGTGGTACTTGACCGTCACGTCGTCGTAGACGATCAGGGCCTCCCCGCCCGCGCCCTCGCCCGGCCAGTGCTTGACCGTCGCCAGCACCGAGTGCGGGTTCAGCTCCGGGCCGCCCTGCAGGCCGGCCACCAGCGCGCGGACCTGGGCGGCGGCGACCTGTGCGTTCTCGCCGTTGCCCTCCTGGATACGCGGGTAGATCACCTTGGTGCCGACCTCGGCCAGCGGGCCGAGGACCCCGCGCGTGCCCACCTCCACCTGCTCCCGCCGCTGCATGTCGCCGAGCTGGTAGTCGAGCGGGTAGTTCTTCGCGGCGGCCAGGGCGCTCTGCATCGGGTAGGTCGTCTGGTAGCCGTGGATGGTGTCGCCCGCCGAGACGAACGGGATGCCCAGCCGGGTGCCGGCCGACGCCAGCAGTTGCTGGTGCAGGTCCGCCGCCTGCGCCGGACCGAAGTGCCACCCCGACCGGGGGTACGCCTGGGCGTTGTAGAAGAGCTGGTACGCCTTCTCCTCCGACGTCATCCGGGAGAGCAGGTCGTCCACCCGGGACTGGACCGGCAGGCGCCAGTTCTCGTACGGTTCGATCGTGCCGTCGCGGTTGAGGTCGCGGGCGCCGGCGACGATGCCGATCCCGTCGGCGACGCTCTCCAGCGTGGGCAGGTAGACGCCGAAGCGCCGGATGGTCGAGGTGACCGGCGTACCGCCGACCGTGGTGACGTACCACTGGTAGGTCCAGCGGTCCGGCAGGTCCCAGGTGGGCGTGTACGACGTGCCGGTCGGCTCGGCGACCTTGGTGTACAGGTCGAGCAGGTTGCCGGCGGCAGTGAAGTCGTAGTCGGTGCGGCTGATGTTGATCCACACCTGGTAGCGGGTCGCGCCGGGGACCGCCGCCCAGCTCAGCGTGGGCCGGCGGGTGCTGGTGACCATCGCCGCGTCGGCCGGCGCGGTCAGCGCGAACTGGTCGCGGTTCACCGGCGGCCGGGTGGGGCCGGAGAGCAGCGGCGCGGTGGTGGCGGTGTCGTCGACGCTGCCGTACGCCTGCAGTTCCCAGAGCGAGTAGCCGTAGCCGGTGGCCCGGGTGGTGCCGTAGAGACGCAGGTAGCGGCCGGTGCCGGTGACGGTGAGCTGCTCGGTGCCGCCGCGGCCGGTGGTGGTGGCGTGGATCGTCGTCCAGGTGACGCCGTCGGCTGACGTCTCCAGCCGGTAGCCGGTGGCGTAGGCGGCCTCCCAGACGAGCACCACCCGGTTGATCGTGGCGACACCGCCGAAGTCGACGCGGAGCCACTGCGGGTCGCTGCCGAACTGGCTGGACCAGCGGGTGGTGCTCCGGCCGTCGAGCGCGGCGGCGGGCGCGTTGCCGCCCTCCCACGAGGAGGCGGTGACCGTCCGGAACTCCGAGATCGGCCGGCCGGTGGGCGGCGGGGTGGTGCCGATGCTGCCGAAGACCTTGAACTCCCAGAGCGAGTAGCCGTAGCCGGTGGCCCGGGTGGTGCCGTACATCCGCACGTACCGGCCGGTGCCGGTCACCGCGAGGGTCTGCGTGCCGCCGGCCCCGGCGGTGGTCGAGTAGACGGTGGTCCACGGCCCGGACGGCGAACCGGCGACCTGGATCTGGAACGCGGTCGCGTAGGCCGCCTCCCAGACGAGTTGCACCTGGTCGACGGTGGCGGTCGCGCCGAGGTCGACCTGGAGCCACTGCGGGTCGGCGAAGGCGCTCGACCACCGGGTCCCGGCGTCGCCGTCGGTGGCGGCGGCGGCCGGCGTGCCCGCGCTCTCGGTCGACGAGGCGGTGGTCGGGCGTCCCTGCGAGATGAGCGGTCCGGCCGCGCCGGCGGCCGGGCCGGGCACGACGAGGTAGGTGACGAGGAGGGCGAGCAGCGCCAGCGCCACGGCGGCCGGGCGGTGCCGGCGGCGCACGGGTACGGGCAGCGGTGGTGTCACGGGCATGCGTGGCTCCCGGATGGTGGTGGTGGGGACCGTGCGGAGAGAGCGCCCTCGGCTCCAGCGTCATCGACACTCTTCGTTGAAGTCAACGACGCGCGGGAAGTCCGGAATAGATCATGGGGCGGGGTCCTCACTTGACAGAGGCCGCGCGGTGGGTCCACCCTCGGTGACCGAGAGAGCGCCCTCCGTCGGATCCCCCGAAGGAGGCGTTCATGTCCCCCACCCCACCCGTCCCGCACCGGGTCACGCCGGTCCGCCCCGTCCGCCACCGCCGCCCCGGGCGTCGGTTGCTCGCCGCCGCCGCGACCGCCCTCACCCTGCTCGCCGGCGGCATGCTCACCACCGGCGCCTCGGCCGGCGCCGCCTCTTCGGCTGCCGCCTGCGGCGGCAACGTGGCAGCCGGCCGGCAGGCGGTCGCGTCGTCCACCGAGAGCGCCGCCTTCCCGGCGACGGCCGCGGTCGACGGCAACACCGGCACCCGGTGGTCGAGCGCCTTCGCCGACCCGCAGTGGCTGCGGATCGACCTCGGCGCCACGCAGGACATCTGCCAGGTCTCCCTCCGTTGGGAGGCCGCGTACGCGGTCGCCTTCCAGCTCCAGGTGGCCGCCGCGACGGACGGACCGTGGACCACCGTCCATTCGACCACCACCGGCACCGGCGGCACGCAGACCATCGCCGTCACCGGCAGCGGCCGCTACCTGCGTGTCTACGGCACCAGCCGGGCCACGCCCTACGGATACTCGCTCTGGGAGGTGGGGGTCGCCACCACCGGCGGCTCGACGCCACCGCCGACCACCCCGCCGCCGACCAGCGGGTTCTGGGGCGACACGACGAGCATCCCGCCGGCCCGCAACGTGCTCACCGTCAAGGTGCTCAACCGCACCAACGGCCGCTACCCCGACAGCCAGGTCTACTGGAGCTTCAACGGCCAGACCCACTCCGTCGCCGAACAGCCCTACCTGGACATGCCGGTCAACTCGGCCGGCCGGATGTACTTCCGGCTCGGCTCGCCGACCAGCCAGTACAGCGACTTCATCGAGTTCACCGTGGGCACGAACCAGTTCAACGGCAACACCACGAGGGTCGACGCGTTCGCGCTCAAACTGGCGATGCGGCTGCACGCCCGCGACGGCTACGACGTCGCGGTCGGCGAGAACGAGGCGACCTTCGCCGAGGACCGCGCGGTGACGTTCCAGCGTTTCGCCGACGCGGTGCCGGCCGAGTTCAGGCACCTGGCCAGCATCGAGGCGCCCTACCGCATCCCGGCGCCGGGCAGCTCGCCGCAGTTCCGCGCCGGCGGCCAGTACGCGAACTACTTCACCGCGTACGCCAACTCCGTCGGGCTGTCGGCGGCCACGTCGGACATCTTCGGCTGCGCCGGGCGGTTCGCCGGTGACCCGACCGGCTGCGCGGCGCTGAACCGGCACACCGCGCAGTTGCCCCGGACGCAGTGGGAGGATCCGAGCCGCTTCTACCAGCAGTCACCGGCCAACTGGTACGCGAAGTTCTGGCACGACCGCGCCATCAACGGCCGCGCCTACGGCTTCCCGTACGACGATGTCGCCGACCAGTCGTCGTTCGTCTCGCACGGCGACCCGCAGTGGTTGCTCGTCGCCGTCGGCTGGTGAGCCGGTGACGGTTCCGGAGCCGCGCGGGCGGCTCCGGAACCGTCGGTCAGGGCAGCGCCCTGAGGAAGGGGCCGTGGTTGAGCCGGAACTCCCAGGAGTAGAAGCGGTCCCAGTTGATCGACCAGGTCATCAGCCCCCGGAAGTTGGGGTTGGTGCCGCTGCGGGGCGTGTACCCGCCGCAGCTCTGGCCGCGGACGAGGCAGCTGACCGCCTGTTGCACGCCGGCCGGGGCGAGGTAGCCGTTGCCGGCGCTGGTGGAGGAGGGCGCACCGAACGCGACCTGGTCCTCGCGCAGCGCGGGGAACACGGCGTTGGTGTTCCCGGCGACCGGGAAGCCGGCCAGCAGCATGTCGGTCATCGCGATGTGGAAGTCGGCACCCCCCATCGTGTGGTACTGCCCGTCGAGCCCGACGATGGGGCCGGAGTTGTAGTCCTGGACGTGCAGGACGGTGAGGACGTCGCGCAGCGCGTGGATCACCGGCAGGTAGGAACCGGCCCGGGGATCCTGGCCGCCCCACGGGCCGGAGCCGTAGAACTGGTAGCCGAGCTGCACGAAGAACGTCTCCGGGGCCATGGTGAGCACGAAGCCGGCTCCGTAGCGTTGCTTGAGCGTGCGGATCGCCGAGATCAGGTTGACCACGACCGCTGTGGTCGGGTTGCGGAAGTCGGTGTCACCGGTGTCGAGGTAGAGCGAGTGGCCCTCGAAGTCGATGTCCAGGCCGTCGAGGCCGTACCGGTCGATGATGGCCGACACCGAGCGGACGAAGGTGTCCCGGGCGGCGGTCGTGGTGAGTTGGACCTGCCCGTTCTGGCCTCCGATGGACAGCAGCACCTTCTTGCCCTGCTGCTGCTTGGCGCGGATCGCGGCGGTGAACTGGGCCTCGGTCTCGACGGTGGGGCACTCGGCGACGGGGCAGAGCTGGAAGCGGATGTCACCCGAGGTAACGGAGGTGGGTTCGCCGAACGCGAGGTTGATGACGTCCCAGTCCGCGGGCACGTCGGCCATCCGCAGGTATCCGGCGCCGTTGGCGAAGCTGGTGTGCAGGTAGCCGATCAGGGCGTGCTTCGGCAGCCCGGTGTTCGGCGGGCTGGTGGGGGGTGGCATGGTGGGCGGCGCCGTGGTGGGTGGCGCCGTGGTGGGCGGGGTGGTCGTGGGCGGGGCCGTGGTGGGCGGTGTGCCACCGCCGCACGGCGCGCCGTTCAGGGCGCAGTCGGTGGGCAGGCCGGAGCCGGTGACCAGGAAGCCGAACGACGCCGAGGCCCCGGGGGCCAGGGTGCCGTTCCAGGAGCGGTTGGTGAAGGTGTGCCGCTGCCCGACGCTGGTCACCGTGGCGTCCCAGTACGAGCCGAGGGTGGTGCCGGCCGGCAGCGTGAAGGCGACCTGCCAGCCGGTGAGCGTGCTCGATCCCCCGTTGGTGACGGTGTAGCGCCCCTCCCAGCCGGTGCCCCAGTCGGAGGTCTTGGTGAAGGCGGCCGTCGGGCCGGCGGCCAGGGCCGGGCCGGCGAGGGCCAGGGTCGCCGCGGCGGCGGTGAGCACTGCCGCCAGGCCAGCCAGGAACGGTGTTCGGAATCTGCGTGCCATCCGGTCCTCCCGAGGGGTGCCCGGCGAGGGATATCGACGGGAGGCTAATTATTAGGTTTGTTAACTGAAGTTGTCCAGGGCCGAGGGCCGTCCGCCCCAGGCCCGGGCCCGCGGCTCACCGGCGAGGGTGGGCCCCACCGGCACGAGGCCGGTGACGCGAATCGGCATTGCTCCCCGGTCGAGGGATGCCTGTCCCTCAGTGTTCGGTGGCCTGGCCGGTCCGTGGCTGGTAGATGTCCGGCACGCCGTCCTGGTCGTGGTCGGCGGTCTCCAGTTCGTGCACCCGCCGGTAGACCCGGGTACGGGCGCGCAGCACGACGGTCGCGAGCAGCGCGGAGAGCAGCGACCCGGTGAGCACCGCGACCTTGACGTGGTCGTCGCGCTCGCTGCCGAGACCGTAGGCGAGTTCACCGATGAGCAGGGAGACGGTGAACCCGATGCCGGCGAGCAGCGCCAGGCCGAGCACGTCGTACCAGTTCAGGTCCTCGTCCGGGTCCGCTCGGGTGACGCGCGACGCCAGCCAGGTGGCGGCCATGATCCCGATCGGTTTGCCGACGATCAGGCCGACCAGGATGCCGAGCGCGACCCGGTCGGTGAGCGCGGTGGTCAGCCCGGCCAGGCCACCGACGGTCACCCCGGCGGCGAGGAAGGCGAAGACCGGCACCGCCACCCCGGCCGAGATCGGGCGGATCCGGTGCTCGAAATGCTCGGCCAGCCCCGGACCGGCGTCCGGGCCGCCGGCCGCGGCGCTGCGGACGACCGGGACGGTGAACGCGAGCAGCACCCCGGCGACGGTCGCGTGCACACCGGACTCGTGCACCAGCACCCAGGTCGCCACCGCCAGCGGGAGCAGCAACCACCAGGACCGCACCCGGCGCTGCACCAGCAGGCCGAAGACCGCCAGCGGGACCAGCGCCCCGGCCAGCGGCCCGACGGCCAGGTCGGAGGTGTAGAAGACGGCGATGATGACGATGGCCAGCAGGTCGTCGACGACGGCCAGGGTGAGCAGGAAGGTCCGCAACGCCGAGGGCAGCATCCGGCCGACCACGGCGAGCACGGCGAGCGCGAAGGCGATGTCGGTGGCGGTCGGTACGGCCCACCCCCGCGCGGCGCCCTCCCCCGCGCCCGCGGCGATCAGGACGAACAGCAGCGCGGGCACCGCCACTCCGCCGACCGCGGCGGCCACCGGTATCGCCGCGCGGCGGGGATCGCGCAGGTCACCGGCGACGAATTCGCGCTTGAGTTCCAGCCCGGCGACGAAGAAGAAGATCGCCAACAGGCCGTCCGCGGCCCAGGTGGCGAGACTCAGGTCGAGGTGCAGCGCGGCCGGCCCGATCCGCAGGTCACGCAGTGACTGGTAGCTCTCCGCCCACGGCGAGTTCGACCAGAGCAGCGCCAGCACCGCCCCCAGCAGCAGCAGCGCCCCTCCCACGGTCTCCTTGCGCAGGATGGCCGAGATGCGGCGGGTCTCACCCCACGAGCGGCGGGCGAACAGGTTGGCGCTGCGGCGGTCGGTGTCAGTCACGGAACTCCTCGTTGGCAGGTAGCGGCCATCACCTCGCCGACCAGGCTTCCCGGCACACCACGACCAGCCTATCCGCCGTCGCGCGGGACGTATCGATACAGTCAGCCATGTCGGTCGACCCGCGGCGTCCGGATCGGCCACGGGCGAGTTGAGACGCTCGGACCGGTCGTGCGGCCGGGCCGCTGCGGCACGGCTGGGTCACGGTCAAGCTGGCGCTGGCGCTGGCCCTCGCCGCAGCAGCCCTGGTTCTGCTCGTGCCGCGGCTCGGGCACGCGGCCGACGCAGCGGCGGCCGGGGCCTCGTCACAGGGCGTGCCCCGCGAGGACCGGATCGCGGCGGTGACGGCGCCGGCGGTGGCGCTTCTGCTCCTGGGGACCAGCGTCGTCCTCGGGGTCTTCAAACCGGGCCGACGGCGGCCCGGGCCGGCAGCGACCTCGGAGGTGGCACATGCCGTCGATCGTCAACGTTGAACAGGCCGAGGCGTGGAACGGGCCGGAGGGCAGGCACTGGGCAGACCATGCCGCCCAGTGGGACGCGGTCAGCGCGGAGCTCGACGAACCGCTCCTCACGGCGGCCGGCATCAGCCCGACCGACCGGGTGCTCGACCTCGGCTGCGGCAACGGCGAGATCACCCGGCAGGCTGCGCGTCGCGCCCGGAACGGGTATGCGCTCGGGGTCGACCTGTCCGGTCCGATGCTGGAGACGGCGCGCGCCCGGGTGGCCGCCGAACGGTTGACCAACGTCCGGTTCGAGCAGGGCGACGTGCAGGTGCACCCGTTCCCGGCGGACGAGTTCGACGTCGCCGTCAGCCGAGGCGGGCTGACTTTCTTCGCCGACCCCGTGGCGGCCTTCACCACCATCGCGCACGCGCTGCGACCCGGCGGGCGCCTGGCATTCACCTGCGCGCGGGACATCGGCGAACAGCAGTGGTTCACAGTATTCATGACGGCACTCCTCGGCCGGGTTCCGCGAGCCGTCCCCGGGCCGGCGTACGCGCCGGGGATGTTCTCCCTGTCCGACCGCGAGCGCATCGACGCCGTGCCTGAGCAGGGCCGGCTTCCACGACATCGCCATCACCGGCCTCGACCCGACCATGACCTATGGGCGCGACGCCGCGGACGCCACCGCGCTCGTGCTGGGCAGTGGACCAGCTCGTGCCCTGCTCGAGAGCGGAGATCGGCACGCCGTCACCCGCGCCCGGCAGGCCCTCGAGACCGCGCTGAGCCCCTACGAGCGCCCCGACGGCGTCCGGCTACGCGGAGCGTTCTGGCTGGTCACCGCCGTGACGGATGCCGGTGGCCGGCAATCCGGCAGCGGACCGCCACAGATGATCGCCGACCCCACGGTTCTCCGGTGGCCGGGCGGTGGCGCTTAGCCGGGTCGCGCGCACGGCCCGCGCGCGGCACGACTGGTGAGGATCACCACGTTCGGGGAACTCTCCCCTGACGGAAGGGTAAGTTCGGCGTCGGCGACCGAGCAGCGCCGGGTGACGCCCGAGGTGACCGTGACCCGGAGCGAAGGTTCCTCAGGCCGTCGACCGGTTGATGCTTGCCGGTGTGGAGCCGCGGCCCGTGGTTCCGGGCCGGACATCCGTGCGTCCGCGAGACGCCTGAGTGGAAATGGCTGTATGTCTTCTGTGCTGTCCGCGGTCTCCCGGCCGCGTCCGTCGTGGTTGTCGCCGAAGGTGTTCCGTACCGAGGTCCTGGCCGGCCTGGTCGTCGCCCTGGCCCTGATCCCGGAGGCGATCTCCTTCTCGATCTTGGCGGGGGTCGACCCCCGGGTGGGCCTGTTCGCCTCGTTCACGATGGCGGTGACGATCGCGATCTGTGGTGGGCGCCCGGCGATGATCTCCGCCGCGACCGGCGCGATCGCGTTGGTGGTGGCGCCGCTGGCCAAGGAGCACGGGCTGGAGTACCTGATCGCGGCCGTGATCCTCGGCGGCGCGATCCAGGTGCTGATGGCGGTGCTCGGGGTGGCGAAGCTGATGCGGTTCATCCCGCGCAGCGTCATGGTCGGTTTCGTCAACGCCCTCGCGATCTTGATCTTCGCCGCCCAGGTTCCGCACCTGCTCGGCGTGCCGTGGCTGGTCTACCCGCTCGTCGCCGTCGCCCTGGCGATCATGGTCGGGCTGCCCCGGCTCACCCGCGCCGTCCCGGCGCCGCTGGTCGCGATCGTGGTGTTGACCGTGGTCACCGTCTCCGCGAGCGTGGCGGTGCCGACCGTGGGCGACGAAGGGGCACTGCCGGACAGCCTGCCCACCCTCGGCCTGCCGCAGATCCCCTGGACCCTGGACACCCTCACCCTGATCGCCCCCTACGCGCTGGGTATCGCGGTGGTCGGGCTGATGGAGTCCCTGATGACCGCGAAACTGGTCGACGACATCACCGACACCCCGTCCAGCAAGACCCGCGAGTCCTGGGGGCAGGGGGTGGCCAACATCGTCACCGGGTTCTTCGGCGGCATGGGCGGCTGCGCCATGATCGGCCAGACGATGATCAACGTAAAGGCGTCCGGCGCCCGCACCCGCCTGTCGACGTTCCTGGCCGGCGTGTTCCTGCTGGTCCTCGTCGTGGCGCTCGGCGACGTGGTCGCCGTCATCCCGATGGCCGCCCTGGTCGCCGTGATGATCATCGTGGCGGTGTCGACGTTCGACTGGCACTCCGTCGCCCCGGCCACCCTCAAGCGGATGCCGTACGGCGAAACGATCGTCATGGTCGCCACCGTCGCCACCACCCTGGCCACCCACAACCTCGCCATCGGCGTCGTCGCCGGCGTCCTCACCGCCATGGTGGTCTTCGCCCGGCGGGTCGCCCACCTGGTCGAGGTCACCAGCGTCCTGGACCCCGACGGCGGCACCCGGATCTACTCCGTGCACGGGGAACTGTTCTTCGCCTCCAGCAACGAACTCGTCGGCCAGTTCGACTACGCCGGCGACCCGGACCGAGTGGTCATCGACATGACCCACGCCCACGTCTGGGACGCCTCCTCCGTCGCCGCCCTCGACGCGATCACCACCAAGTACGCCAGCCGCGGCAAGACCGTCGAGATCGTCGAGCTGAACACGCCCAGCGCCCGCATCCACGACACCCTCGCCGGCCAACTCGGCGTCGGCCACTGATGGCCGCCGCCAGCCGCGACACCGGGGCAGCGCAGCACGCCTGCGGTCGGAGAGCCGGCCGCCGCATGCAGATCGGCGAGGCCGCCGAACGGGTCGGGCTCAGCATCCGGACCATTCGCCACTACGAGGAAGCCGGCCTGATCGTCCCCTCCGCGCGCAGCGAGGGCGGCTTCCGCCTCTACACCGAGCCCGATCTCGACCGCCTCGCCGTGGTCAAACGCATGAAACCCCTCGGGTTCACCCTCGACGAGATGCGGGACCTGCTCACCGTCCTCGACGCCCTCGACACCGCCACGGGCGCCGACCGGACCGAGTTGCTCGACCGACTCGACATGTTCCACACCGCCGCCACCACCCGCGTCGCAGCCCTGCGCGACCAGCTCGCCACGGCCGAGGGCTTCGCCGACACCCTCCGCGGCAGACTCGCCCAGCACAACCGCCCGGAGGGCTGATCACCGCCGCGGCCGACGTCCAAGGTCGCGACCGTGCGGCTCCGGGGTCGTGGTTCGGCGTCGGTGACCGCGCCGAGGGCGGGGCGGGCTTCTCACTCCCGCCACCTCACCACCCGGGTCGGTGCGTTCACCGCCGATTCAGGGCCGTGAGAGCATGCGGTTCATGATCTGGACCGGCCGGAGGACCACGCCGACGGCGCGCACCGCGGACGGTCGCCGTCTCGGTGCGGGTGGCGTGTGATGGGCCGAGCACCGGCGTGGCAGCGGCGCAGCGGCCGGCTGCGGCACCCCGCGCAGGTGATCGCCGTCGGCTTCGGCACGGCGGTGGCGGTCGGCACCGGTCTGCTGTCACTGCCCCTGGCCACGCGCTCCGGCGAGCGGACCGGCCTGGTGGACGCGCTGTTCACCGCGACCTCCGCGGTCTGCGTGACCGGGCTGGTCGCCGTCGACACCGGCAGCTACTGGTCCGGTTTCGGGCAGGCGGTGATCCTCCTGCTCATCCAGGCCGGCGGGCTGGGGATCATGACCCTCGCGACGCTGTTCACCGTGCTGCTGTCCCGCCGGCTCGGCCTGCGGGCCCGGTTCCTGGCCCAGGCCGAGACGAAGAGCCTCGATCTCACCGACGTGCGCGCGGTGGTCCGCCGGATCGTACTGTTCAGTCTCGCCAGCGAAGCGGTGGTCGCGGTGGCGTTGACCGCCCGGTTCGCCACCGCCTACGACGAACCGTTCGGCGTGGCGGTGTACGACGGGGTCTTCCACGCGGTGTCGGCGTTCAACAACGCGGGCTTCTCCACCAACGCCGACAGCCTCGTCGGTTACGTCACCGATCCCTGGATCTGCCTGCCGATCGCCGCCGCGGTCATCCTCGGTGGGCTGGGCTTCCCCGTCGTGTTCGAACTGCTCCGATGCTGGCGCCGACCCGCGCTGTGGTCGGTGCTGACCCGCATCACCCTCGCCCTGAGCGGCGTGCTGCTCGTGCTCGGCACCGCCGTGCTCACCTTCGCCGAGTTCACCAACCCGCGCACCCTCGGCCCCCTCGACGGGTGGCACAAGCTGCTGGCCGGGTTCTTCGCCTCGACCATGACCCGCACCGCCGGATTCAACAGCGTCGACATCGGCGCGATGCGGCCGGAAAGCCTGCTCGCCAGCGACGCGCTCATGTTCATCGGCGGCGGCAGCGCCGGCACCGCCGGCGGCATCAAGGTCACCACCTTCGGGCTGCTCGCCTTCGTCCTGTGGTCGGAGATGCGCGGCGAACTCCACGTCAACGTCGGCCGGCGGCGCATCCCCGCCAGCAACCAGCGCCAAGCCCTCGCCGTCGCCCTGCTCAGCGTCGGCGCCGTCGTCACCGCCACCTTCGCGCTGCTGGCCACCACCCCGTACCGGCTCGACGTCGTACTGTTCGAGGCGGTGTCCGCGTTCGCCACCGTCGGCCTGTCCACCGGCATCACCGCCGCCCTGCCGCCGCAGGCCGACCTGCTCCTGGTGGTGCTGATGTTCGCCGGCCGCGTCGGTCCGCTCACCCTGGCCTCCGCGCTGGCGCTGCGCGACCGCAACCGGCGCTTCGAACTACCCGAGGAAAGGACGATCGTTGGCTGAGACGCGCACCGAACCCGTCGTCGTCATCGGGCTGGGACGCTTCGGCTCCGCCCTGGCCCTGGAACTGGTCAACCGGGGCAGCGAGGTCCTCGGCATCGACCACCGCCCGAAGGTCGTCCAAGCCCTCGCCGGACAGTTGCCGCACGTCATCACCGCCGACTCCACCGACATCGAAGCCCTGCGGCAGCTCGGCGTCGCCGAGTTCCACCGGGCCGTGGTGGCCATCGGCACCGACATCCAGGCCAGCATCCTCACCACCAGCCTGCTGGCCGAACTCGGCATCCCAGACATCTGGGCGAAGGCCATCAGCGGCCAGCACCGCAACATCCTCACCCGCGTCGGCGCCCACCACGTCGTCGCACCCGAGCACGACATGGGCGAACGCGTCGCCCACCTGCTCTCCGGACGCATCCTCGACTACGTCGAGGTCGACGCCGACTTCGCCGTCATCAAGACCACCCCACCCCGCGACATCGTCGGCGTGCCACTGCACGAGTCCCGCGTCCGCAGCAAGTGGGGAGTCACCGTCGTCGCCGTCAAACCACAGGCGGGCCCACCCGGCGGCAAACCGGGCGCCTTCACCCATGCCACCCCGGAGACCGTCCTCGCCTACGGCGACCTCATCCTCGTCGTCGGCACCGTGGACGACGTCGAACGCTTCGCCACCACCGACTGACGCCGCACCGGGTCCCCCGGTTTGCCCGTCGCCGGCATGGGGTGGCTCAGCGATCACGCCGGTCGGCACGCCACCGGTCGATCAACGCCGGCAGCTCGCGCCAGAGGTAGTCGTAGAAGTCGCGCATCTCGGCCAGGCGGACACCGGCGAGGCTGCCCTCGCCGGCCATGGCGATGCCCTCTTCGGCAGCCGCCCGCATGCTGCCGATCATCGCGTTCTGGCCCGACATGAGAGTGGCCCACGCACCGGCGCGGAGCCGGAAGTGTTCCCGGCGGCTGCCCGGGGCGGGCACCCGCTCGATCAGCCCGACGCTCGCGAGGGACTTGATGGCGGTGGACACGCTGCCGGAGCTGATGGCGAGCGCCTCGGCGATCTCGCCGGCGGTCATCGTCTCCTGCTCGGTGAAGAGCAATGCCGCCAACACGCGGGCGGTCATCCGCTGCAAGCCACCCTCGGTGAGGGTCAGCGCCAGCCTCTCCGCCGGACCACTCAGCACCGCGCCCTCCCCTACTCGATCATCCGGAGCCTAACATCTCGCAGTCTTCAGAAATCTTTGAAGATTCGGTAATCTCCGAGAGGTGCGCGTAGTGATCGAGACCGAGAAGCTGACCAAGACCTACGGCCGCCGCCAAGGGCTGACGAACCTGGACCTCTCGGTGGCCGAGGGCGAGGTGTTCGGCTACCTGGGCCCGAACGGAGCCGGCAAGTCGACCACCATTCGCGTCCTGCTGGACCTGATCCGACCCACCAGCGGACGCGCGCTGCTGTTCGGACGCGACCCGCGCCGGCACGCGGTCGCGCTGCACCGCCGCGTCGGCTACCTGGCCGGTGACTTCGTCGTCGACCCGCGACAGCGGGCCGGGGAGTGCCTGACCTTCCTGGCACACCTGCGCGGCGGCGTGCCGAGGGCGCACGTCGCCGAACTGGCCGAACGGCTGGAACTGGACCTGACGGCGCGGATCAAGACCCTGTCCAAGGGCAACCGGCAGAAGGTCGGCCTGGTGCAGGCGTTCATGCACCGCCCGGACCTGCTGATCCTCGACGAGCCGACATCGGGGCTGGACCCCCTGGCGCAACAGACCTTCCTCGACCTGGTCCGCGACGCCCGAGCCGCCGGACAGACCGTGTTCATGTCCTCGCACATCATGAGCGAGGTCGAAGCGGTCGCCGACCGGGTCGGCATCATCCGCGACGGCCACCTCGTCGCGCTCGACACCGTGGCTCGTCTCCACGACCGCAACGTGCCCCGATTCCAGGTCACCTTCGCCGACCCGATGGACCGAGCCGCACTCGCCGCCCTGCCGGAGGTGTCCGACCTGACCATCGACGGCCCGACCGCCAGGTTCCGCCTCGCCGGCAGCCCCGACGGGCTCATCCGGGTCCTCGCCCGGCACCGGATCACCGCGCTGCGCGCCACCGAACCCGACCTGGAAGACCTGTTTCTCACCTATTACCAGACCGACGCCGCGAGCCGGGAGACCACGCATGCCTGATATCCTGACCAAGACCCTGTGGGACGGCCGGCGCGCCCTGGCCGGTTTCGCCGCCGCATCGACGAGTACCTGACCGACGCGCGCGCCCACGGCCTGACCATCGAGGGAGTGATCAACACCCACTTCCACGCCGACTTCCTCGCCGGCCACCTCGAGGTGGCCGCGGCGACCGGCGCCTGGATCGGCTACGGCCAGCGGGCCGAGACCGAGTACCCGATCCGCAAGCTCACCGACGGTGAGCGGATCAGCCTCGGCGACGTCACCCTGGAAATCATGGAGACCCCGGGCCACACGCCCGAGTCGATCAGCGTGCTGGTCTACGAACACGCCGACGACGCCACGCCTTACGGGGTGATGACCGGCGATGCCCTGTTCATCGGCGACGTGGGCCGCCCCGACCTGCTCGCCTCGCTCGGCGTCACCGCCGACGAGCTGGGTGCGATGCTCTACGACAGCGTCCAGCACAAGCTGATGGGCCTGCCCGACGACGTCCGGGTCTTCCCCGCCCACGGCGCCGGCTCGGCCTGCGGAAAACCTGTCCACCGAACGACAGTCCACCATCGGCGAGCAGCGCCGCACCAACTACGCCTGCGCGCCGATGAGCCAGGAGCAGTTCCTCGCCCTGGTCACCGGCGGCCAGCCGGCCGCGCCCGGCTACTTCGCCTTCGATGCCGTGCTCAACCGCAAGGCCCGTGAACTGTTCGACCGCACCAGGGCACCGCGCCCGCTCGACGCCGCCGAGTTCGTCCAGGCCCGCGCCGACGGCGCCGCCGTGATCGACGCCCGCGACCCGCAGGAGTTCGCCACGGGCCACCGCGTGGGAGCCGTCAACATCCCGGCCGACGGACGGTTCGCCGAGACCGCGGGCAGCGTGATCGCCCCGGACCGCACGGTACTCATGGTTGCCCCGCAGGACCGGGAGGAGGAGATCGTCGTACGCCTCGCCCGGATCGGCTTCGACCACGTCGTCGGCTACCTCCGCGAGCCCGAAGGCGCGTTCCTCGAGATGGCCGGGGACATGGCCCGCGCGAGCCGGCTGACCGCCACCGAGCTGCGCGACGCGCTGGACCGCCCCGAGGCGCCGGTGGTGCTCGACGTCCGCAACGCCGGTGAGCGCGAGCAGGGTGCCGTCCCGGGTTCCCTGCGCATCCCCCTCGCCGAGCTGACGCGGCGCCTCGACGAGGTGCCGGCGGACCGGCCGGTCGTCGTGCACTGCGCGGGCGGCTACCGCTCCTCGGTGGCGGCCAGCCTGCTCCGCAGCGCCGGCCGGGCGGACGTCTCCGACCTGCTCGGCGGCTACGGCGCCTGGCAGACCATGCACGCCGCCGTCTGACCAGACGAGAGGACAGGTGGCGATGTGGAGACACGTCCGCCACCTGTCCCCCGTCCAGCACCGCAAGATCAGGCCGCAGCGGTTCGCCCGGCCGGCGGTCGGGTTGCGGTGTGCTTTCCACAGCCGGATGCCCACTGTCGACTCTCAGCATCGGACCGGCCTCAAGCACCACGGCTGCTCGCCGCCGTGAACCCCGCACGGGGCTTCGACGCGACCGTCGTGTGTGACCACCACGCCTGGGCCGCCGAAGCCGAGCTGGTCGACAGCAACGACTCCGGCGGTGCGTGCAACCTACGACGCCCGTGCGGGGTATAGAGCGCGTGGTCTGGAAACGTGACCCCACCTGGGAGTCCCACTACGCCGCCTACTTCGCGGCGCGGGCCGGCGCGCTTCGCCGACTCGCCTACGGGCTCTGCGGCGACTGGCATCTCGCCGAGGACCTGACGCAGGCGACGTTTCTGCAGCTGTACCGCCACTGACGCCGCCTCGACCCCGGCACCCTCGACGCGTACGCCCGCCGCGTCCTGGCCAACGGCTTCCTCTCCCACCGACGGTCCCACCGCCGCGAACACCTGGTGGCGGAGCCCCCCGAGGTCCGGGTGACCGGCGACGAGGCCCACCTGGCCACCACGCTGCGGGTGCGGGCCGCACTGGACGCCCTGCCTCCCCGGCAACGGGCGCTGGTCGTGCTGCGGCATCTGGTGGACGTGCCGGTGGCCGAGGCGGCCGAACTGCTCGGCGTCTCCGAGGGCACATCCAGGGGTACGGAGATTCGCGCCTGCTCAACCTGATCTGCCTCCGGCTCGGCCACCACTCGCCGGGCGGCCGGATCCCGCAGCAGAAACCCGGCGGAGGCTGATGGACGACTGGGCCAGCTTTCGGCAAGCATCCTAGGCGAGCTGTGTCGGGTGGTCTGCCTCGAACCGCTCCCGGGTCAGGAACGCCAGCTGCGCCCGCTTGTCCGGCATGTCGATCTCGGAGGCGAACGTGAAGCCCTCGGTCCGCAGCCGGCGCAGGGCGGCCGCGTTGCGCACGTCCGGCTCGACCACGATGCGTCGCGCGGCGGGGTCCCGTAACAGGAACCGGGCCAGGGCGGGACCAACGGCCGTGGTGAGGCCGCGGGCGAGGTGCCGCGGCGGGTTCAGCAGCAGGTGCATGCCGATGTCGCCGGGCTGGACCGGGTACCGCTCACCCACTGGATCGGCCTTCGGGCGGTAGGTCTGGAACAGCCCGACCGGCTCGCTGTCCAGCAGGATCAGGTACGCGTGGTGGGTGTCCAGCCCGTCGAGGAACGCGTAGACCTCGCGGACGTCGTCGACGGTGTGCGAACCCATCCCCCAGAACGCGTTGCGGGGCAGGCTGACCCAGCCGTGCAGCAGCTCGGCGTGCCGGTCCGGGCGTACCGCCTCCAGCGTCAGCTCGCCGAGGTCGGGGATCTGCTCCTGGTAGGTCACCATCGTCTCGTCCTTCGTCGGGGACCCGGTGGACACCGGGGTCAGCGGTCCGGAGGGCAGCGGGATCAGGTCGCCGGCGGCCCAGTGGCTCAGTTGGTCGGTGAAGTGCGGGTTGCCGGGCCGGCCCGAGGCGCCGAACGGAACAACCCAGCCGCCGGCGGCCCGGTCGGTCAGGTCCCACACGTAGCGGGCGACCGGGCCGCGCCAGCAGGCGTCGGAGACGCCGGGGAGGCTGGAGGTGGCCAGCACGCAGTCGGTGTCGCCGCCGAACGCCACCCGCCGGCGCATCGCCGCGACGGCGGCCGAGGTCTCCGCGGCGACGCCCAGGTGCACCGGGTGCAGCAGGTGCCGACGCCCCCACGGCTCGGGCGGCGGGCCGGCGGCCACCTCGGCCAGCGCGGCGGCGGCGAGTGGCAGGACGTCGACACCCAGGTCGGCGTGCCGCTCGACCAGGTGGTCCAGCGCGAGGCCGATCCGCGCCGCCGGGTCGGTCCAGGGCGCGAACAGCTCGTCGTAACCGGACGGTTCGTGCAGCGCGCGCAGCGCCGGATGCGCGCACAGCCGGCGGGCGAGCGCGGCGCGCCACGCCGCGTAGGCCCCGGCGTCGGCCGAGTCGGCCGCCATCACGCCGTCCCAGGCCAGCAACCGGGCGAGGAGGGTACGCGCCGGCGCGTCGAGCCGGGCCGGGTCGAGCCGATCGAGCAGCCGGCGCACCGGGGTCGACGGGAGCCGGGCGTCGGTGTGCACGGCGGACGCCTCGACGCCGTCGGCGAGCAGCGCCCGGATCCGTCGGGCGCGGTGCGGCGGTGCGAAGTCGACGCCGTGCGCGGTGACGTCGGCGCGTCTGTCGTTGGCGCAGACCGCGACGCCGTCGACCTGCTCGTCGACCATAGGCAGGTGGTCGCCGGTCCAGTGGTGTCGGGCCTCCCAGCCGGGCACCGGCTCGCGGCGGCACCGCTCGTCGCGTACCGGGACCAGGCCGGCGACCAGGCGGTGCACGGCACCGCCGGTGTCGGCGGTGAGCACGCTGTTGACCGGCTCCACCCAGTCGCGGAGCGCGTCCGCGACGTCCGCGGCGTCGCGGGCGCGCAGCAGCGGCAGCAGCGCCTCGAAGCCGAGGCGTGCCTCGGCCCGGCTCGGTGTGCGCAGGCTGATCGCCTCGCCGGTGACCCGGTCGTGGTCGATCACCGGGCCGCGCGGCGTCTCGATCACCTCGACCCGCTCCGGTGTGCCGCCGCGGACCTCGATCTTCTCGACGTGGTGCGGGACCGGGGTCCAGCCGTCCGCGTCCCGGACCAGCACCTGGTCGCCGTCGCGGCGGAGTTGCTCGCGGTAGAGGTCCTGGTAGTCGGCCATCGCGTTGGTGACGGCCCAGGCGACGTGGCCGGCGTGGCCGAAGTGCGGCAGTCCGGGTACGCCGGGGAAGGCCAGCCCGACCACGTCGAACTCGGGGCAGGCCAGCCGCACCTGCTGGTAGATCCCGGGTAGTTCGAGCAGCCGGTGCGGGTCGCCGGCGAGCACCGGGCCGCGCCCGGTGACCGGGTCGGCGGGCAGCGCCCAGGCGTTGCTGCCGGACGACGCGGGCCCCTCGACCGCGAACAGCCCGACCGCCTCGGGGCCGAGGGTGCGCGCGACGTGCGCGTGCCAGAGCTTGTTCGGGAAGGTGGAGAAGAGCACGTGTTGGACGAGGAAGACGCCCAGCGGCGACCAGGGCTGCCAGGGCTCCGGCGTGGCGCCGGTCGCGGCGAACTCGGGCGCGGCGGTGGCGCCCTCGGCGAGGCCGGCGTTGACGCCGTCGACGTACGCCTCGACCCACCGGCGGGTGGCGGGGTCGAGCCGTTCGTGGCAGCGGCGGGCGGTGTCGTCCAGCCGGGCGCGGCGGGCGAACCGGTCCCAGGGCAGTTCGGCCGCGCCGACGCGGGCGGCCAGCCGACCCTCGGCGCGCCACCGCTCGACGCTGATCTGCCAGGCCCGGTCCCGGGCGGCGACCCGGCCCTGGAGACGGGCGAGCGCGTCCACGTCGTCGGCCCAGAGCTGGGGTACGCCCCACCTGTCGCGATCGACGCTGGTCACCGTCCGGTCCCCGGGAGGGCCGTTTCCTCGGATCTTCAACTTAGGCTACCCTCCCCTAACTGAGGCAGACCTTACCTGGAGGGGTTCGTGAAACGGAACTGGGAGGGCCTGGTGCTCAAGGCCATGGGGGGCCGGGACTTCCGGCTCACCGTGCGGAGCACCGAGTCGGTCGACGGGCACTACCAGCGACTGCTCCTCGACGACGGCGGGCTGCTGGCGGCGTGCGGAGCGCACCCGACGATGTGGATCCGGCTCTGGTTCGACAACGACGGGCGGGCACACCAGCGGGCCTACACGCTCGTCGACCCGGATCCCGAGAACGGGCGGTTCACGCTGGAGTTCGCCGTGCACGACGGTGTCGCCGCCCGGTGGGCCACCGCCGCCGAGGTCGGCGACACCATCGACGCGACCGTGCAGGGCAGCGCGTTCGAGCTGCCCGACCCCGCGCCCGAGCACCTCTACCTGGTCGGCGACGCGGCCTCGCTGCCGGCGGTGAACAGCCTCCTCGACGCCGGCGCGGACATCCCGGCGACGGTCTGGCTGGAGTACGCCCACGAGGGTGAGAAGGCGCTCAACCTGCGCGCCCGGGCGCACCACGAGGTGATCTGGGTGCCCCGCCGCGACGACGGTCGACACCTGGTCGACACCGTCTGCGCGGCGCTGCCGGCCGCCGGGTCCGCGCACTACTGGGTGGCCTGCGAGGCGGCCAGCACCCGCAGCATCACCCGGCACGTCCGGCGGACCCTCGGCGTCGGCAAGCACCAGCTCACCGCGCTCGGCTACTGGCGGGCCGTCTGATGGGCCGCCTGGGCACGCTCACCGCGCTCTACGTCACGCAGTATCTCGGCATCGGCTTCATCACCGTCGGGCTCACCGCCATCCTGCGCGACGGCGGCACCTCGCTGGACACGCTGGCGCTGCTCCAGGTGGTCGGCCTGATCTGGCCGATCAAGTTCCTCTGGGCGCCGGTCCTGGACCGCTACGGCTCCCGGCACCGCGGCCACTACCGGTCCTGGCTGCTGGTGCTGCAGGCCGCGCTGGTGCTGACCCTGCTGGCGCTGCTGCCGTTCTCCCGTCCCGCCGACCAGCTCGGCCCGGTCATCGCCATCTGCGCCGCGTTCGTCTTCTTTTCCGCCACCCAGGACATCGCCGCCGACGCGGTAGCGGTCCGGCTGCTGGCCGCGTCCGACCGGGGCACCGGCAACGGCATCCAGGTGGCCGCGAGCTACCTGGGCAACCTGCTCGGCGGCGGCGCGTGCGTGCTGGTCTACGACCGCTTCGGCTGGGCCGCGGCGGTCGGTCTGCTGGCCGCGCTGACCTCGGTCGGACTGCTCGTGGTGTGGCGATTCCGGGAACCGGAGCGCACCGACCGGGTGGTACGCATCGGCGTCGCCTACCGGGCGCTGGTGTCGGTGTTCGGCCAGCCCGGCTGCCGGTGGTGGACGTTCGGCGTGGTGCCGCTGGTCTACGTGGGCGCCGGCATGGCGTACGCGCTGGTGACGCCCGCGCTTGTCGACGCCGGCTGGTCGCTGGGCCGGATCGGCGTGGTGACCGGCGTGGTGACGAGCATCCCGGCGATCGCCGCCGGCCTGGTCGCGGGCCTCGGCATCGGCCGGTTCGGTAGGGCCGGCGTGCTGGTGGCCGGTGGGGTCGCACTGGCGCTGTCCACGGTGGCGTTGCTGCCGCTGCTGAACGGCCGCGCGCCGCTGGGCGGCACGGTCGTCGCGCTCTGCTTCTTCCTGGCCGCGTACACGATCGCCAACGTGGTGCTCTACACGGTCAACATGGACTACTCCCGGCCGGGCAGCGGGGGCACCGACTTCACCGTGCTGTCGTCGTTCGGGCTGGTCTGCTCGTTCGTGGCCGCCTCGCTCGGGCTCGCCGCCGCCGCCCGCTGGGGCTACCCGGCGGTGGCGCTGGCCTCGCTCGTGCTGGTCGCCGCCGGTGTCGTGGTGGGGGTGGCGCACCAGCGGCGGTTCTCGCCGCCCAGGCCGGCGTCCCGTCCGAAGCCGACTGCGGCAGACTTGCTTGTTAGGTAAGCCTAACCTAATCTGATCTCTACGTGGTCCAACCACGTTCCTGTCCGCACGACGACCGGGAAGCCACATGAGTTCGATCGACACCCCAGCGCGGGCCCATCTGTTCAACGCCGGCTCGCTCGGGCGGTACCGGGACGTCCTCGCGCGCGGCGTCGACCGGGTCGCCCGCCGCGTCGGCGAGGTGGACCGCCCGGGCACCGGCGTCACCCCGGAGGCGCTCGCCCCGCTGGTCGGCGCGATCGACCTCGACCGGCCACTCGGCGACACCGACGCCGCCCTCGACGAACTGCACGACGTGTGGCTGCGCGACGCGGTGTACTTCCACCATCCCCGCTACCTGGCCCACCTGAACTGTCCGGTGGTGATCCCGGCGCTGCTCGGCGAGGCGGTGCTCAGCGCGGTCAACTCCTCGCTGGACACCTGGGACCAGAGCGCCGGCGCCACGCTGATGGAGCGCCGGCTGATCGAGTGGACGGCCGGACGGATCGGGCTGGGCGCCACCGCCGACGGCGTGTTCACCAGCGGCGGCACCCAGTCCAACCTCCAGGCGATGCTGCTGGCGCGCGAGGAGGCGTACCGGCGGGTGGTGGGCGGTGCCGCCACCCGGCCGGCGCGACCGGAGGTGCTGGCCCGGCTGCGGATCGTCACCTCGGCCGCCGGGCACTTCAGCGTGCAGAAGGCGGCCAAGCTGCTCGGCCTGACCGCCGACGCGGTGCTGACCGTGCCCACCGACGCGAGCCGGCGGATGCGCACCGACGAGCTGGCCCGCACCATCGACCGCTGCCGCCGCGACGGGCAGGTGGTGATGGCCATCGTCGCCACCGCCGGCACCACCGACTTCGGCACCATCGACCCGCTGCCGGAGATCGCCGACATCTGCACCGCCGCCGGCGTCTGGCTGCACGTCGACGCCGCGTACGGCTGCGGGCTGCTGGTCTCCCCCACCCGCCGGCACCTGCTCGACGGCATCGAACGGGCCGCCTCGGTGACCGTCGACTACCACAAGTCGTTCTTCCAGCCGGTCAGCTCCAGCGCGCTGCTGGTCCGCGACGGCCGGACGCTGCGGCACGCCACCTGGCACGCCGACTACCTCAACCCGGCCCGCGCAGCCGAGCAGGGCATCCCCAACCAGGTCGACAAGAGCATCCAGACCACCCGCCGCTTCGACGCGTGCAAGCTCTGGCTCACCCTACGGATCATGGGCCCGGACGCGATCGGCGCGCTCTTCGACCAGGTCGTCGACCTCGCCGCCGAGGCCTGGCAACTGCTCGACGCCGACCCTCGGTTCGAGGTCGCGGCCCGCTCCCAACTCAGCACCGTGGTCTTCCGCCACCTGCCGCCCGACGCCGACCCCAACCTCGTCGACGAGGCCAACCTGCACGCCCGCGAAGCGCTGGCCGCCTCCGGCGCGGCCCTGGTCGCCGGCACCAAGGTCGACGGCGCGCACTGGCTCAAGCTCACCCTACTCAACCCCGAGACCACACTGGACGACATCGCCCACGTGCGCGACCTGATCGCCGACCATGCCACCTGGTACGCCCGGACCGCGGCCACCGCCGGATTGTCCTGCCCGGTCGGCTGACGACCCACCGAAAAAGAAAGAACCCCATGTCGACGCACGACTTCATCGCCGTCGGGCTGGGCCCGTACAACCTCGGCCTGGCCTGTCTCACCGCGCCGATCGACGACCTCGACGGGCTGTTCCTGGAGGCCCGCGACGGCTTCGACTGGCACCCCGGGATGCTGCTCGAATCCACCCGGTTGCAGACGCCGTTCCTCGCCGACCTGGTGACGCTCGCGGACCCCACCTCGCCGTACTCGTTCCTCAGCTATCTGAAGGAGACCGGCCGGCTCTACCCGTTCTACATCCGGGAGAGCTTCTTCCCGCTGCGCACCGAGTACAACGCCTACTGCCGCTGGGCCGCAGGCAAGCTGCCCAACCTGCGCTTCCAGCACACCGTCACCCGGGTCGAGCACGACGGCGAGCACTACGTGGTCCACGCCGACACCCCGGACGGGCCGGTCACCCTCCGGGCCCGGCGCCTGGTGCTGGGCACCGGCACCCCGCCGTACCTGCCACCGGCCTGCGACGGGCTCGGCGGCGACCTGATCCACAACTCCCGGTACCGGGAACACCGCGACGCGCTGCGGGCCAAGCACAGCATCACGATCGTCGGCAGCGGCCAGAGCGCCGCCGAGATCTACCACGACCTGCTCGGCGACATCGACACCCACGGCTACCAACTCACCTGGGTGACCCGCTCGCCCCGGTTCTTCCCGCTGGAATACACCAAGTTGACGCTGGAGATGACCTCACCGGACTACGTGGACTACTTCCACGCGCTGCCCGAGGCCACCCGCTACCGGCTGGAGGCCGCGCAGAAGCCGCTGTTCAAGGGCATCAACGCCGACCTGATCAACGACATCTACGACACGCTCTACGCGAAGAGCCTGCACGGGCCGACGCCCACCCGGCTGCTGACCAACACCGAGCTGGTCGACGCCGACCACGTCGACGGCCGCTACCGGCTCGGGCTGCGCCACAGCGAGCAGGGCCGCGAGTTCACCCTGGACACCGAGGGCCTGATCCTGGCCACCGGCTACCGCCACCGGCTGCCGGAATTCCTCGCGCCGGTGCGCGACCGGCTGCGCTTCGACGCGCACGGCCGCCTCGACGTGGCCCGAAACTACAGCGTCGACCACACCGGCCGGGGCGTGTTCCTGCAGAACGGCGGCACCCACACGCACAGCATCACCTCGCCCGACCTGGGCATGGGCCCGTACCGCAACTCGTGGATCATCCGGGAGCTGACCGGCCGCGAGCACTACCCGATCGAGAAGGCCATCGCCTTCCAGGAGTTCGGGGCGCCGGCATGAGCGAATGCACCGAGCGAAGCGAGGGCCGTGAGCGCATGCCCGGTCAGCCCGGCATGAGCGAATGCACCGAGCGAAGCGAGGGCCGTGAGCGCATGCCCGGTCAGCCCGGCATGAGCGAATGCACCGAGCGAAGCGGGGGCCGTGAGCGCATGCCCGGTCAGCCCGGCATGAGCGAATGCACCGAGCGAAGCGAGGGCCGTGAGCGCATGCCCGGTCAGCCCGGCATGAGCGGGTTCACCCGCGTGGACGACCGGCTCGGTGAGTTCACGCTACGCCCGCTGGCCCCGGACGCCGACGCGCCGCTGCTGCACCGCTGGGTCACCCACCCGAAGGCGGCGTTCTGGCTGATGGCCGACGCCGACGTGGCCGGCGTCGCCGAGGAGTACCGGCGGATCGCCGCCCACCCGCACCACGACGCGTACCTCGGCTCCTGGCGCGGCCGGCCCGCGTTCCTGGCCGAACGCTACGACCCGGCCCGGGTGGAACTGGTCGGGCTCTACGACCCGGCGCCCGGCGACGTCGGCATGCACTTCCTCTGCGCGCCCACCGACGCACCCGTGCACGGCTTCACCCGCGCGGTGATCACCACGGTGCTGGCCTGGCTCTTCACCGACCCGTCGACCCGGCGGGTGGTGGTGGAGCCGGACGTGCGCAACACCGCCGTGCACGCGCTCAACGCCGCCGTCGGCTTCACCGTGCTCGGCGAGATCCGCAAGCCGGAGAAGACCGCCCTGCTGAGCGCCTGCACCCGCGAGCAGTTCCGGGCCGCCACCGAAGGAGAGACGCAGCCGTGAACCCCGCCGCATCCGTCGACCACCTCACCCCCGAGGCGTGGGCCACCGCCAACCGGCTGCTGGTGCGCAAGGCGCTCGCCGAGTTCACCCACGAACGACTGATCACCCCCGAGCCGGCCGGCCCCGGCCGCTGGGTCGTCCAAGGCGACGACGCCACGGTCGAGTACCGGTTCGCCGCCGACGTCCTCGCGCTCGACCACTGGCACATCGACGCCGCCAGCATCACCCGCCGCCGCGACGGCGTCGACCTACCGCTCGACGCGGTCGACCTGTGCCTGGAGCTGCGCGGCGCGCTCGGCCTCACCGACACGGTCCTGCCCGTCTACCTGGAGGAGATCACCTCCACCCTCGCGGGGACCGCGTACAAGCTGAGCCGGCCGGCGGTCACCGCCGTCGAGCTGGCCGCCGCCGACTTCCAGGCGATCGAGACCGGGATGACCGAGGGCCACCCCTGCTTCGTGGCGAACAACGGGCGCATCGGCTTCGGCGTGGACGAATACCACAGGTACGCCCCGGAGGCCGCCGCCCCGGTACGGTTGCTCTGGCTCGCCGCGCACCGCGACCGGACCACGTTCACCTGCGCCGACGACCTGGACTACGACACCCTCGTCCGCGCCGAGCTGGGCGAGGCGACGCTGGCCCGGTTCACCGCCACGCTCACCGGCCTGGGCCTCGACCCGGCCGACTACCTGCTCGTCCCGGTACACCCCTGGCAGTGGTGGAACCGGCTCGCGGTCACCTTCGCCGGCGAGGTGGCCCAGCGCCGGCTGGTCTGCCTCGGCGAGGGACCGGACGACTACCTGGCCCAGCAGTCCATCCGCACGTTCTTCGACGTCACCGACCCGACGAAGCACTACGTCAAGACCGCGCTGTCGGTGCTGAACATGGGCTTCCTGCGCGGGCTGTCCGCCGCGTACATGGAAGCCACGCCCGCGATCAACGACTGGCTGGCCGCGCTCGTCGACGCCGACCCGGTACTCAAGCGCACCGGCCTGTCGATCATCCGGGAACGGGCCGCGATCGGCTACCGGCACCGGCAGTACGAGACGGCGACCGCCCCCGGTTCGCCGTACCGGAAGATGCTCGCCGCGCTCTGGCGGGAGAGCCCGGTGCCCGGCCTGGAACCCGGCCGGCGGCTGGCCACCATGGCCTCGCTGCTGCACCTCGACCGGGACGGCCGCTCGCTGGCGGCGGCGCTGATCGCCCGCTCCGGCCTGCCGCCGCAGCGCTGGCTGCGCCGCTACCTCGACGCCTACCTGGTGCCGCTGCTGCACAGCCTCTACGCCCACGACCTGGCGTTCATGCCGCACGGCGAGAACGTCATCCTGGTGCTCGACGACGACGTGGTGGAGCGGGTCGTGTTCAAGGACATCGCCGAGGAGATCGTGGTGATGGACCCGGACGCCGACCTGCCCGAGCGGGTCCGCCGGATCCGGGCCGCGGTCCCGGACGACGAGAAGATCCTGGCCATCTTCACCGACGTCTTCGACTGCTTCCTGCGCCACCTGAGCGCCGCCCTGCACACCGAGGGCGTGCTCGACCAGGACGACTTCTGGCGCACCGTCGCCGAGTGCGCCATCGGATACGCCGAGACGGTGCCGCACCTGGCCGAGCGGATGCGCCGGCACGATCTGTTCGCGCCGGAGTTCACGCTGTCCTGCCTCAACCGGCTCCAGTTGCGCAACAACCAGCAGATGGTGGATCTGACCGACCCGTCCGCCGCGCTCCAGTTCGCCGGCACGCTTGTCAACCCGCTCGCCCGCTTCGCGCCGCCGCGATGAGCGCCGACCCGGCGACGGTGCACGCCGGCCGGCCCGCCCCGGCCCCGGTGCCGCACCGCTGGCTGATCCTGGCCGTGCTCTGTCTGGCCCAGTTGGTCGTGGTGCTGGACAACACCGTGCTGACCGTGGCGGTGCCGGTGCTCACCGTCGAGCTGAACGCCGGCACCGCCGACGTGCAGTGGATGATCAACGCATACGCGCTGGTGCTGTCCGGTCTGCTGCTGAGCGCCGGCGGCGCCGCCGACCGGTACGGGCGGCGGCGGATGCTGCTGCTCGGGCTGGTGCTGTTCGGGCTCGGCTCGACGGCGGCCGGGCTGGCCGGCACCGCCGAGCAGCTGATCGCCGCCCGGGCCGGCATGGGCGTGGGCGGCGCGCTGCTGGTCACCGCCACGCTCGCCGTCGCCATGCAGGTCTTCGACGCCGCCGAGCGGTCCCGTGCGATCGGCGTCTGGGCGGCGACCAGCGCGCTGGGCTTCGCCGCCGGACCACCGATCGGCGGGTTCGTCCTGGCCCACCTCCCGTGGGGCGCGATCTTCCTGCTGAACGTGCCGGTCGTGCTGGTCTGCCTGCTGGCTGCCCGGGCACTGGTGCCGGAGTCGCGGGACCCGGCCGGCGGACCGCTCGACCTGGGCGGTGTGGTGCTGTCCACCGCCGGCCTGACCGCGATCGTCTGGGCGATCATCTCCGGTCCCGAGCGCGGCTGGGCGTCGGTGCCGGTGCTCGGCGCGGGCGCGGCCGGCGTGCTGCTGCTGTCGTCGTTCGTCGGTTGGGAGCGGCGGGTCGCCCACCCGATGCTGGACATGCGCTTCTTCCGGGACCGTCGCTTCGTCGGCGCGGTCAGTGGCGTCGTGCTGATCACGTTCGGCGCCACCGGGGCATTGTTCCTGCTCACCCAGCACCTGCAGTTCGTGCGCGGCTACCCGGCCTGGGAGGCGGGGCTGCGGATGGCGCCCTTCGCGCTGTCCATCGTGGTGCTCAACGTCGCCGGGGTGGCCGCGTCGGTGATCCGTCGGCTCGGGCGGCCGGCCGCCATCGCGGTCGGGATGACGCTGCTGGCCGGTGGTCTGGCGCTGGTCACCCACGGGCCGGCCGGCTACGGCACGCTGCTGGCCGGGCTGGTCGTGATGGGCGCCGGGTGCGCGTTGGCGAACCCGGCGATCGTCGAGGCGGTGATGAGCGCGATCCCCACCGACAAGGCCGGCGCCGGGGCCGGCGTGGACGGCACCATGACCGAGGTCGGCAGCAGCCTCGGCGTCGCGGTGCTGGGCGCGGTGCTCAACGCCCGGTTCGGCGCGCTGCTGCCGGCCGCGCTGGCCGGCGCCGGCTCGTTCCCGGCCGCGCTGGCCGCCGCCGGCCCGGACCGGGAGGTGGTCACCGCCGCCTTCACCGAGGCGTTGCGGACCGGCCAGACCGTTGGCGCGGTAGCGGTCCTGGTCGGCGGTCTGGTCGCCGCGGCGCTGCTGCACCGCGCCGAGCGGACGGCCGGGTCCACCTCCGCATAACACGGAAAGCCGTACATTTAGGGTAGGCTATCCTAAATGTACGGCTGGTCGAGGAGGTGGCATGCGGCTCTACCTGACCGCGCTGAACCCCACCGACGCCGTGCTGGAGGGCTTCCTTCCGGCGGCGGAGACCCTCGACCTGCCGGTCACGGTGCTGACCGACCGGCCCGACGAGTGGCCACCCGGCGTAGCGGTGCGCCGCTGCGCGGTCCGGGACGCGGCGGCGGTCGTCGCGGCCACGGCCGAGGACCCGCCGGCCGCGCTGCTGTCCAACAGCGACCACCTCCAGGAGGCGACCGCCCTCGCCGCCGGCAAGCTCGGCCTGCCCGGCAAGGACCCGGAGTCCGCCCGCCGCTGCAAGGACAAGGCGGCGATGCGCCGCGCGCTCGCCGCCGCCGACCTGGACCCGGTCCGGGTGGCCGCCGTCGCCCCGGGCGCGGCGCCCGACGTCCCGGACGACCTCTTCCCGGCCGTGGTGAAGCCCCGCGACGGGGTGGCCAGCGAGGACGCCTACCTGGTGAGCGACCGGCGGGAGTTGGCGGCGCGGGTCGCCGGCATCCGGCGGCGGCGACCGGAGATCGCCCTGGTCGTCGAGGAGTACCTGGCCGGTGAGCTGCGCACCTACGACACACTGGGCGACGGCGTACGGCTGGCGGTGCTCGGGGGCTGGCACACCGACCTCGGGCCGCCGCCGACCTTCACCGAGGTGAGCCTCGACTGGTCGCCCCCGCCGCCGACCCACGACGCCCGAATCCGCGCGCTGCTCGGCGCGCTCGGCGTCGGCTTCGGCGCCTGCCACACCGAGTACGTGGTGCGGCACGACCGGATCCGGCTGATCGAGGTCAACGACCGGCTGATCGGTGACCGGATGGATCTGATCCTCGCGGACCTGCTCGGCGCACCGCTGTTCGCCCACGTGATCCGGCTGCATCTCGGCGAGCCGCTGAGCGCGCTGCACCTGCCGGACCCGACCACGCTCGACCGACACGCCCGGGTCGAGTACGTCTGCGCCGACCGGTCCGGTCGACTCACCGCGGCACCCGGGCCGGCGGACACGGTCCGCGACGGCGTGCGGCTGGCCTGTCGCCCGCTGCGGCAGGTGGGCCGGGTCGCCGAGCGCACCGGCACCAACCGCGACTACCTGGCCGCGCTGCACGGCATCGGCCCGGGGCCGGGCGTCGTGGCGGCGGCCCTCGCCGAGTTCCGGGCCGAGCGGCGTTGGACGATCAGCTGATGACCGACGACAGCGAGCGACAGGTCGTCGCCCGGGTGCTCGACGCCCTGCTGCGGGAGGACCACCTCGGGTTGCACCGGCGCGGCCGGCTCGCCGCCGCGGACCGGTGGGAGGTGCCGCACGCCGGCGGGCTGCTGTGCATCCCGGTCCGCGCCGACGGGTTCCAGGCGGACCTGCGCTGCGCGGCGCCGACCGTGTGGGTCCGCGACCCCGCCGGCGCCGACCGCGTGGTGGACACGCTCGACGGGCTGCTCGCGCTGCTCGCTCCCACCGGCGACGCCGAGGCCGAGGAGGGCTGGCGGACGTTCACCGCCGAGTGCCACGCCGACCTGAGGGCCCGCCGGCTCGCCCGGCGGAACCGGCGCGCGGTCTTCGCCGCCGTGGCCGGCGAACGGTCGACCGCGCCGGCCGGCATGCCGGCTGCGTCGCTGGACGACGTGCTGGCGGCGCACGCCGGCCACCCGGTCTATCCCACCGACCGCTGCCGGCACGGCCTCGACGACGACGACCTGCTCCGGTACGCCCCGGAGCACGCTCCCCGGTTCGCGTTGCGCTGGCACGCCGCGCCCCGGGCGGCGGTGCGGCTCACCGGTCCGCTGCCCGCCTGGTGGCCGGCGGCGGACCGGGCCGGTGACCTGCTGCTGCCGGTGCACCCGCTCGCCGCTGCCCGGTACGCGCTGCCGGTGCTCGACCGGCCGGCGGTGCCGGTGCGGCCCACGCTGTCCATGCGCACGGTGGCGCTCGTGGAAGACCCGTACACCCATCTGAAGTTGCCGCTACCCACCGCCACGCTGGGGGTCCGGAACCGACGCGGCCTACGACCGGACACGCTGGCCGACGGCGCGGCGGTGGCCGGGCTGCTCGACCGGATCGCCGCCACCGAGCCCAGCTTCACCGGCCGGATCCGGCACGCCGACGAGCACACGTACGGTCACGCCGGCGACGACGACCGACGGGCGTTCCTCATCCGCCGGTTCCCCCGTGACCTGGCCGCGACGCGTGTGGTGCCGGTGGCCGCGCTGGCCGCGCCCGACCCACAGGCCGGCACGGTGCTGGAGCGGATCAGTGGCGGCCGTCCCGGAGCGGTGCTGGCGTCCTACCTGGACCTGCTGCTCGACTGGCACGTCTGCCTGTGGCTGCGCCACGGCGTCGCGCTGGAGGCCCACCCGCAGAACATCCATCTGCTGCTCGCGCCGGACGGGACGGTCGGTCTGCTCTACAAGGACGACGACGGTGCCCGGCTCGACCCACGGCACCGGGGCGCGGTGCCGCTGCGTGACGCGCGGATGTGGGTGGCCGACCCCGAAGAGTTGGCCGACGTGTTCGTCACCATCACGCTGCACCTCGCCGCCGCCGCCGCGCCGCTGCTGGCCCTGGCCGCCCGGGGCGCCGCGGTGCCGTCGCCGGCCGCCGCGCTGACCCCCCGGCTCGTCGCGGCTCGGGACCGGTGGGGCGACGGCCCGGCGGCGCGGGCGTTCATCGACCGGTTGCTGCGGGCCGCTCGCCTGCCGGTCAAGGCGATGGTCACCGCCGGGACGCTGCTGCCCAAGCAACGCCTCGGCTGCGCCGACGTCAACAAGTACTACCGCCGCACCGGACCGAACTACCTGCGGGAGACATCATGACGCGTATCGGCCCGCGCCCCGGGGCGGCGCGGCACACCGGGCCGGCGGACCTGGCCGCCGCGCACGCCGTGTTCGGTTGCCTGGTCCGCGAGGTCGCCTCCCCCGCCGGTGAGGTCGCCGTGACCGGCGACGAGGTGCGGGTCCGGCTGTCGGCCACCGGGGTGGCGTTGCGCTGCGCGGCGACCCGGCTGTCCCCGGTGGGCGCACACCGCTACCACGGCCCCGTGCGACGCCGGCTCGACGGCGGCCGCTGGGCCCGGGTGGATGCGGAACGGCTGGCCACGCTCGTGGCCGCGGAGCTGACCGCCCGCACCGGCCGCGACAACCCCGAGTTCGTCGGGCAGGTACGGGCGAGCCGGGAGGTGACGGCTCACCTGCTGGCCGGGCGGCCGGCCGTCGACCCGACGCCGACCGGGGACCCGGCGATCGACGCGTACATAGCGTCCGAGCAGTCACTCGTGCACGGGCATCCGCACCACCCCACACCGAAGTGGCGCAGCGGCGACCCGGACAGCTGGCGGGCGTACGCGCCGGAGCTGCGCACCGCGTTCCGCCTGCACTGGCTCGCCGTGCCGGACGCCCTGGTGGCCGAGGCCGGGCCGGTCGAGGAGCTGCTGGCCGCCCTGGACCCGCCACGCCCGCCGGCCGGGCACCGGGTGCTGCCGGTGCACCCGTGGCAGCTGGCGCTGGCACCACCGGCGGATCCCCGGCTGCGCCGGCTCGGCCCGGCCGGCACGCCCGTGCGGCCCACCGCGAGCGTCCGCACGCTCTACTCCCCCGAGGCCGACCTGTTCGTCAAGACCAGCCTGCACGTGCGGATAACCAACTGCCTGCGAAAGAACGCACGGTACGAGCTGACCGGCGCGGTCGCGCTGACCGGGTTGCTCGCCCGGGTGCCGCTGCCGCGGGGCGTGGCGCTGCTGGCCGAGCCGGCGTACCGGACCGTCGACGTGCCCGGCGCGGACGAGGCGTACGGGACGATCCTGCGCACCGGAGTGCGGGCCCACCTGCGGCCCGGGCAGACGCCGGCGCTGGCGGCCGCGCTGGCCGCCGCGCCGCTGCCGGTGCCCGACCCGGTGGGCTGGTGGCGGCGCTACGTCGGTTTGCTGGTGCCGGCCGTGCTGCGGGCCTGGCTGCGGCACGGGGTGGTGCACGAACCACACCTGCAGAACGTGGTCGTGATCCAAGACCCCGACGGCTACCCGGCGGGAATGCTGCTGCGCGACCTGGAGGGGGTGAAGCTCGACACCAGTCGGTGGGCCGGCTGGCCGCCGGGGCTGCCCCGACAGGTCGGGTACGGCCCGGAGGAGGCCCGCCGCCGCGTCGTCTACTGCCTGTTCGTCAACCACCTGGCCGGCATCTGCGGTGCCCTCGCCGACGCCCGCCCGGGCATCGAGCAGGCCCTGTGGCGCGAAGCGCGCGAGGCGGTCGCCGAGGTGGCCACCGAGCTGGACAACCCGCCGGAGCTGCGCGCGCTGCTGGCCGGTGAGCCGCTGCTGGCCAAGGCGAACCTGCTGGTGCGGTGGCGGCGCGACGCGGACCGGGCGGCGCCGTTCGTGCCGGTGCCGAACCCGTTCGGCGGTCGCCGGTGAGCCGGCCGGTCTACGTCCACGACCTCGACGCGCTGGCCACGCACGCGCGGGCGGTCCGCGCCGCGCTGCCACCGCAGGTCGAACTGCTCTACGCGGTCAAGGCGAACCCCGAGCCGGACGTGCTGCGCGCACTCGCCCCGGTCGTCGACGGTTTCGAGACCGCCAGCCGGGGCGAACTGCGGCGCCTCGCCGAGACGCTGCCCGGGCGGCCGGCCGCGGCGTACGCCGGGCCCGGTAAGACCGACGCCGACCTGGCCGCGGCGCTCACCGCCGGGGTGACGCGGATCCACGTGGAGTCGCCGGCCGAGCTGCGCCGCCTCGGCGCCGTGGCGACCGCCGTCGGCACCCCGGCACGGGTGCTGCTGCGGGTGAACCTGCCACTGGACGCGCCCGGCGCGAGCCTGGTGATGGGCGGGCGACCCAGCCCGTTCGGAATGGCACCGGCCGAGGCGGTGGCGGCCGCCCACCGCCCACCGGCCGGGGTCGAGGTGCACGGCGTGCACGTCCACCTGGCCAGCGGGATGGACGCCCCGCTCGCCGCCACGGTGGCCGAGGCCGTGGTCCGCTGGTCGGTCGCCGAACTCGGCGCGCGGGAGGTCAACGTCGGCGGCGGCATGGCCGTCGACTACGCCGACCCGGCGGTCCGCTTCGACTGGGCCGGCTACGGCCGGGCGCTGGGCAGTCTGCGCGACACGTATCCGGGGGTGCGGCTGCGTATCGAGCCAGGCCGATCGCTCACCGTCTACTGCGGCGCGTACCTGACCGAGGTGATCGACGTGAAGCGCTCACACGGCGAGTGGTTCGCGGTGGTCGCCGGCGGCACCCACCACCTGCGTACGCCGGCGGCGAAGGGGCACGCGCAGCCGTTCACCGTGCACCGTCGGCACGGTGGTGACGGCCCACGCACCGACGGCGGGCCGGTCACCGTCGTCGGGCAGCTGTGCACACCGAAGGACGTGCTGTCCCGGTCGGCACACGCCGGCCCGGTGGGCGTCGGCGACGTGCTGGTCTTCGCCATGGCCGGCGCGTACGCCTGGAACATCAGTCACCGCGACTTCCTGCTGCACGATCCGCCTGAGTTTCGCACCGGGGATCCGCACCGGATCGCTGCCGCATGGGCCCGACCGACCGGGCGGTGACGGCCGATCGACGGCCGCCCGCCGTCAGCGGGAGTAGAACTCCACCACGAGCTGCTCGTCGCAGACCACCGGCACCTCGTGCCGGGCCGGCTCGCGCAGCAGCGTGGCGCGCAGCTCGGCCCGCTCCACCGACAGGTACGGCCGGGGCTGGTCGTCGGCGTGCGCGCCGGCGGCGGCGAGCTGGAGCGGCGGCAACGACCGGCTGCGCTCACGTACCGCTACCACCTGGCCCGGCCGCAACCGGTAGGAGGGCCGGTCAACCTTGCCTCCGTCGACGGTGACGTGGCCGTGCCCGACGAGCTGACGCGCCTGGTAGATGCTGCGGGCCAGCCCGGCCCGCAGCACCACCGCGTCGAGCCGCCGCTCCAGCAGCGTGACCAGCGACTCGCCGGTCTTCCCGGCACCCCGGGCGGCTTCGTCGAACGTGCGGCGTAGCTGGGTCTCGCTGACGTTGTACTGGTGACGCAGACGCTGCTTCTCGCGCAGTCGCACCTGGTAGTCGGAGGTCTTACGCCGGTTGCGGCCGTGCACGCCCGGCGGGTACGGGCGCCGCTCGAGGTACCGCACGCACTTGCGGGTCAGCGGGATGCCGAGGGCGCGGGAGAGCCGGGCCTTGGGGCGGGGGTGATTCACGTCGACGTCTCCGATCACATGGTCTAACCTCTTATTAGGTAAGCCTAACCTATATTGAGGAGGTCGGGACCATGCGGCCCAGCCCGGCAGAGATCGTGCGTACCCTCGTCGCGGGCCGACTGCCCGCCCTCGTCCACCTGGCCCGCCAGGCCGGCCCGCACCAGGTCCGACACGCCACCGACCCGGACGGCCGGGTGCTGCTGCTGGTGCCGGTGTTCAGCGACCTCGCCGCGGCGCTCGCGCCGCCCGCCGGGGACACCGACGTCGCCACCGTCCTCGACGTGCTCGACCTCCCACCCGCCGCCGGCGCTCCCTCACTCGGCCGGGCCTGGGTCTCCGGCTGGGCCGAGCGACTCGACGGCGACGAGGCCCGCCACGCCGCCGTCGAGTTCGCCGCCACCCAGCCGACCGGCGACCTGCTCGACGTCGGCACCCGCTACCACCTGCACCGCTTCGAAGTGGCCGAGGTCCGCTGGGAACGCGCCGACAAAGTGCGCCGCATCGACCCCGAGGCGTACGCGGAGGCCGAGCCCGACCCGCTGCACCCGGTCGAGACGCGACTACTGGCCGACCTCGCCGACCAACACGCCGAGCAGGTCGCCGGCTACCTACGCCGACAGCTGACGCTGCCCGGCACCGACACGCCACGGGTGCTCCGCATCGACCGGTACGGACTACTTGTCGCCCACGGCCGACCCGGCGCGACCCGACGGACCCGACTCGCCTTCGAACGGCCCGTCGCCGACGTCGCCGAGCTGTCCCGACTCCTGCACCCGATGCTCTGCCAGCGACTGGCCGCCTGAAACGCGGCAGCCCCACCCGGCTGGCCCACGCGGTGTTCGGGGGTGGCTCGTCGGTGTCGAGGCTGATCAGGCCGGCCGCGACGGCGGCCGCCAGCTCCGCCTCGGCGTCGGCGGGGCCGACGGCGGCGGCGCGCCCGATCACGGCCAGGTCGCCGGTGCTTTCCAGGGCCGCGAGCTCGAGGAGGTACCGGGTCCGCACGGCCAGCCGGCGGCTGCGGTCGGCGTAGAGTTCCTCGAGGCGCCGGCTCAGCGGCAGGTCCTGCGGCAGGTCGGCGTGGCCGGAGCGTTGCCGCTGGTCGAGCTGGCTCGGCAGCTCCACCAGAGCGAGCGGGTTGCCGGCCGCCTCGGCGAGGACCCGGCGCCGGGCCGGCACGGCCAGCCTCGGGTACCGCCGGGCGAGCAGCCGCCCGGCGGCCTGCCGATCCAGCGGGTGCACGGTGACGTCCCGGCAGCCGGCACTGTCAAAGGAACTCGACCAGCCGGTCCGCACCGCGCCGAGGAAACTCACCTCGCTGCCGGCCAGCCGCCGTGCGACGAAGCCCAGCACTTGGGCACTGGACAGGTCGACCCAGTGCAGGTCATCGAAGATCAGCAGCGTTTGCCGCCGGATCGGAGCGGTGAGCAGGGCCAGGGCTGCCGCGGAGACCGCCAGCCGATCCGGTGGCGCGCCGGCGGCGATGCCGAAGACGTGGTGCAGCACCTCCCGCTGGGCCGGTAGGAGACGCTCGGCATCGGCCAGCAGCGGGTAGAGCACCTGGTGCAACCCAGCGAACGCCAGACCGGTCTCGGACTCCACGCCGGCGCCCCGCAGCAGCCGCCAGCCAGCGTGGCGAGCCCCGTAAGGTGGGACGACTCACCGAGGGAGCGAGGGCGTCGACCACGGTCATCGGTCCGGTCGCCGGTGCGGGCATCTTCGGCGTGTCCAACGAGCCCCGAGGCGGCTCGGACGCCCCCACGCAGATCGTCGGTACGGTCGAACTGGGCTGATCCCGGGGGCGCCGGGCCGCAGGCCGGCCGCCCGCAGGTTTCTCGTCGCCCGTTCCCATCCGGGCGGGGAGCCGCTTCGAATCACCAGCATGGATGACGAGCTGCTCGCCGGCCGGTACCGCCGGCTCACGCCGATCGGGGACCCGGCGACCCCGAGGCGGGTCTGGTTGGCACGCGACGAGGTGCTCGACCGGCACGTCGCACTCAAGCAGATCGCCCTGCCGGGTTGGGTGAGCGACGCGGAGCGGTCGCGCCTGCGGGACGCGACGCTTGGGGAGGTACGCGCCCTGGCGGGTCTGGACCATCCGGGTGTGGCCGGGATGTGGGACGTGGTGAGCGCCGACGGGTGCCTCTGGCTCGTCATGGAGCACGTACCCTCCCGCTCCCTCGCCGAGGTGGTCGCCGCCGGCGGTCCGCTGGCTCCGGCCGAGGTCACCAGGGTCGGTCTGCACCTGCTCGCGGCTCTCTGCGCCGCCCACGCTTCGGGGGTGCTGCACCGGGAGATCTGTCCGCGGAACGTGCTCCTCGCCGACGACGGGCGGGTGATACTCGGCGGATTCGGCCTGTCGATCCTCGACAGCCGCGCCCCGAGGGCGGTCACCGCGGCGACCCTGTCGAAGCTCCAGTACGTCGCGCCGGAGCGCACCCGGGTCGGCAGGTCCACCCCGGCCGCCGACCTGTGGGCCCTCGGCGTAACCCTCTACCTGGCCGCGGAGGGCCGGCTGCCGTGGACCCGGCCCACCGCCCTGGCCACGCTCGCCGCCCTGGCCACCGAGGCACCGGACCGGATGACCGCGCTGCCGCTCGAACCCGCGATCACCGGTCTCCTGCTGCGCAACCCTCGCCAACGCCTGTCCGCGCAGGAAGCCCGCGACCGGCTCGCGCAGGTGGCGACGACCACCTCGCCCGCCCACCCCGTGCCCCCGCGTCCGTCCGCCCGGCCGCGTCGGTGGCGCCGAGCCGCCGCCGCGACCGACCCGATCTCCCAGGACGCGATCGACACCACGGCCCTCGCGATCACGGCGTCGACCACCCGCGACCGGACGACCGGCTGGGCGTTCGCGGGTGCCGTGTTGGGCCTGCTGGGAGTCGGGGCTGTCGTCGTCACGGCAGCCGGCGCGGTGGTTGTCGCCTTGCGCGCCCAGGACGGCACACCGGCGGCCGGACCCGACGGCCCGGCCGCCGACGCGGTGGCGACGACCGCGCCGGCGCGGCCCGGCCACCTGTGCCTGAACGACGCCGCCGGCGAGGCCGAACCGCTGCGGGAGCCCACCGAACCGCCGCCACCGCACGCCCCGCCGAGTGGGTGGGCGTGGCACCAGGACCCGGCAGGTTTCCTGATCGCGGTCCCCGAGCGGTGGACCCGCCACACCGAGGCCACGACGATCTGCTTCCGCGATCCCGCCCAGACAGACGCCATCGCCGTCGACCCCACCGCCAGGGCCTCCGCCGTACCGTCGAAGCGATGGGACGTTGCCGAGCGCGACCTGCTCGAGACCGGAGCACTGATCGGATATCAGAGGATCAGCATCGGGCCGATCATCCGCCCAGGTGGTGCCGCCGAATGGGAGTACACCTGCGACCAGCCCGACGGCGAGCGGTTGCACGTCCGCCGACTGCTGATCAACGACGGCCGATCCCGCGCCTACAGCCTGTCCTGGATCACCCAGGACAGCCGGTGGATCCGCGCCCGCCCACTCCAACAGACGGCTCTCGCGACCTTTCGCCTCGTGTGAGGAGGCGGAGACGGCAGACGGATTGGCGTCACGATCTACCCGACGTCACCCGGGGCTTGGCTTCCAGCGTCCAGCATCAAGCTTCGGTCGATACCGGTCCCCCAAGGATGTCCTTCATCTGAGTGGTCTCCTCCTGGGACATGATGATCTGGTCACAGAGCCGGACGTCGACATACGCTGCCTCGACCGGACCGCGACGCTGGCCTACCGACCGGGAGCACGCCGCGGCACCCTCGGCCCTCGCGACGCGGCGCGCCTGTCCATGATCCATTTGGACACCGACACCGCTGGTGCCGACATACCACTGGGCGAGGTGAAACTGCGTCACGTCGCGGTGGCCCCTCCCCCGCGCCGGGAGCCGAGACCTCCTGTCCCGGACAGGTCCTGCTGCACGCCAACGGGGCCGCCTCGGACGCCGACACGCGGGCGCCGGCGGCGTCCGACCTGCGGGCTGTCCGCCGCCGGGCCGGTCGACACCGGCCGCAGCGCGGCGGCCCTTCCGTGACGGCCAGCCCCGCTCCAGACACGCTTGCACCCGACATCCGCGCGCACGTCGACTCCGTCCGACGGGCGATCGACCGTGCGGCATCATCACCCTGTCCCGATCGCTGCGGCGAGGGCCGGCCGGCCCGTTCCACCCGCGCCCAGCGGCACCGCGGGGAGGGATTGGCCGAGATGCTCGCGTGCGACCGCGCGCGGCCGTCAGTCTCGGCAAACGCTGAGCGCAGGCATGCCTGCACGTGCGCGAGTTCGCGGCGGCGAACCCGGCGCGCTCTCAATGCAGCCCTCAAAGCCGAGTGCGGTCACGCCTGCCCACGGCCAACATGTCGAGCGGTCACCGCCGGGCAGGATCCGAGGGAACGGCGGCGTCGCTCACAGCGTGGCGAGGACGAAGGAGAGCACGAATCCAGCGGTCGTGCTCAACGCGACCGGGGGGCCGCCTTTCTCGTACGCTTCCGGCATGAGGGTGTCCGCGAGAGATGCCAGCACCGCCCCGGCGGCGAACGCCAGCGGCAGCGAGATGGTCTCCGGCGCGGTGTGGGACAGCGGGCCGGCGCCCAGGACCACGGCCGCGACGAGTACCGCGGCGCACACTCCCCACGTGCCGAGCACGAAGGCGGTGGACCGGCCTTGTGCCCGCATCGAGGCACTGCCGACCAACGCCTCGGGAAAGTTCGACACGAAGATCGCCGCCAGCAGCGCCAGCCCACCGGTGCCCTCACCCAGCGACACACCGAGCGCGACGTTCTCGGGCACGCCGTCGAGGGTGACAGCAGCCAGCAGCGCCAAGCCGGCGGCGCCGGTGGTCGACGCGGTCGACGCGGCCCGGTCCCGAGCGGCAGCGTCCGGATCGAGCTTCTCGCTACCGTGTGGTTGCCGACGGCCGCCCTGCGCCACCCGGTCCAGTCCGGCGCTCAGCGCGGTGAACACCCCCGCACCGACCACCAGCCCGATCGCGGCGCGCCAGATGCCACCCTGCTCGTAGGCGTCCTCGAACAACTCGAAGGCCAGCGCCGTGATCAACGCACCCGAGGCGAACGCGAGCAGAACGGCCAGCCACCTCTTGGGCAGCCGGATCCACACCCCGGCCGCCGCGCCCAGCAGCAGCGCGCTCGAGGCCACCATGCCGAAGACAAACGCTCTCACATGTTGCCCCTACCCAGTCCGGCACAGTGCTCAACCACACCTGACGCGCGGCGGACCGGCCCACCCATCGACGCCGCGGGCGGCGGAACACCGGCCCGGCTCCCCTGCGACACAGCCCGCAGCGACCCGATCTGACCGCGGCCTTGCGGGCCTGGTTCGTCGTTCCGTCGCCCGTAAGGACGCGAGATGCGTGGTGAGAGGATGCCCTCGGCAGACAGCCGTGATTGAGCGAGTTCGACGTGAGCGATCAGTACCGACGGGACGCGGCGCCGGACGGGCGGGACGAGTCGGAGCAGGAGCGCGCCGACCGGCACGTCGACGAACTGCTTCAGGAACTGCGGATCGCCCAGACCGAAGTGCAGATCCTTTTCGCCTTCCTCCTGACCCTGCCCTTCACGCAGCGGTTCGGGATCCTCGGCGACGGGCAGCGCGCTGCGTACCTGACCACGCTTCTCCTTGTGGCGGTGGCGACGGTGTGCCTCATCGCGCCGGTCAACCACCACCGGATCCTGTTTCACCGGGATCGCAAGTCGGACTTCGTCGCCGCGGCGAGCCGGCTGGCGCTGGCGGGCCTGTCGTCGCTCTGGTTGGCCATCGTCGGCGCCGTCTACCTGGTCATCGACGTCGTTATCGGCACACCCGCAGCCGTAGCCGTCGGCACCGGGCTCGCCACGGCATTCGTCGCAGTCTGGTATCTGCTGCCGATGGCACAACACGCGCGACGCACAGGACAGGCTGCGTCGATGGCGCGACCGCGCAAGCCAGTCGACGAACCACACGAGATCCGCAGCGCCGGCTGAGGGCATGATCGGCGCAGCGGTTCCGCGCACGACCGCAAGGCGCGCCGACGCCGGCGCGTGAGCAAGCGGTGAAAGCCACTGTCCTCGGCGTTTCCCGCGTCGATCCCCCTTGACCTCAGCCCCTGCGTGAGGTTCCGGCTGCGGCCGGTCCGACCAGGCGGACGGTCTCCCGGCTTCGATACCTGAATCCTGCACCACGGAGAACGCCCTCAGGCCGGACGAAAGAGTGCGCCCGACATCAGAGTCGGGCTATGGTCGCCGAAGACCCCGAACGCCCGACACAGCGAGGACCACGATGCCCCAGAGCGGCGACGACATCGCTCTCGACTCGGCGTTGGATCCGCTGGTCCTCGCGATGGACATCGGATCCACGGCGACCCGCGGCGGCGTGCACGACGCGTCCGGCCGGCGGATCCACGGCCTGCAGCACAAGGTGCCGCACACCTTCACCGTCGCGCCTGACGGCACCTCGATCATCGACCCCGATCAGGTGACGGCCGAGGTCGAAGAGGTCCTCGACGCGGCAACCAACAACCCGCGGTTGGGAACCCGCATCGCTGGCGTCGCGATGGACACCTTCGCCGCCTCGCTGATCGCGGTCGACAAGGCCGGCCGCGCCCTCACGCCGTGCCTGACCTACGCCGATTCCCGCAGCGCGCACGCGGTCGTCGCCCTACGCGAGGAGCTTGACGAACGGGCGGTTCACCAGCGCACCGGCACCCGCCTTCACACGAGCTACCACGCTCCACGCCTGCGCTGGCTCTCCGCCACACAGCCGCACCTCGTCGCCAACACCGCGAACTGGTGGTCCCTGGGCGAGTACGTCCTGGCTCGGCTGATCGGCCACGCCCTGGCCGGGACCTCCACGGTGGCGTGGACGGGTCTGCTCAACCGCAGCAGCGGCGAGTTCGACGCCGAACTGCTCGCCGCCGCGGGCGTCGACCCCGATCAGCTTTCCCCACCCCGGAACACGAACCAACCGGCTCCTCCAGCGAGCACGACGCGCTGGCCCGCACTGGCCAAGGCGGCATGGTTTCCCGTCATCACCGACGGCTTCGCCAGCAACGTCGGGTCCGGGGCCACCGACGCCACCGTGCTCACCGCGGCGACAGCCACCAGCGGCGCGCTGCGGGTGCTGCTCGACGGCCCGGCCGAGCCCCTGCCGTACGGACTGTGGAACTACCGGGTCGATGCGGGACGCACGCTGCTCGGCGGAGCGATCAACGACGTCGGTCGCGCCGTGAGTTGGGCACGGAGCACCCTACGTCTCAGCCCGGCACTCGCGGGCACCCTCACCGAGCCGCCGAGCCACACCACGCCGCTGGTGCTGCCGTACCTCACCGGGGAACGAGCACCGGGCTGGGTCGGCGGGGCACGCGCCGTGCTCAGCGGAGTATCAGCAGCCAGCGACGCCGACACCCTGTTCCGCGGAATCGTCGAGGGCGTCGCCATCACCTATGCGCGAGTCGCCGACGAACTACACTCAGCCGCCCCGCACGTACTGGAGGTCGCGGCAGCGGGACGCGTCAGCAACGACCACCCGGAATGGCTCCAGATCCTCGCGGACGTGCTCGGGCGACCCGTCACGCACGTGACCCGACGACGCGCGACGCAACGGGGCACCGCGCTACTCGCCCTCGACGCGCTGGCACCCGACGCACCGCGGGCGAGCCGGGCCACCGGAGCGACATACGAGCCCCAGCCCGCACACGTGGAACACTACGCACAGCGGCGCGCACGATTCGCCGAAGCGTACGAAACGCTCAGACGCAGCTGACGATGCGGTGGCAGCTTTCCTGTCGAGGGCACCCAGTCGGTTGGCGGAATGGCCCAGATCTCGGGATAAAGAACCGCTGCGGATCACGGCGCGACCCGGGCGGCGCGCCGTAGGAGTGCAAGCGCGAAGCGGGTCGCCTCCAGCGAAGGGGTGACGGCTCGGAGGCGCCGGTGTTCGAGGTTCCGTCGCGAGCCTGATGCTCAACGGGCCATGTGACAAGCGTGGAGCGGCACGACGGAGACTGCGCGCGAAGCGTATCGAGGTCGAAACTCGGGCAGCGGCCGAGGTCACGGCGACTGCCACGAGCCTTCCGCCCCGACGGAGCAGCCGGAACAATTCGGCCGCGTCGAACCACGTAGCCGCCCGCCTATCGGCGGAGGTGTCCAGTGTCATCCTCGGCACCGGTGTTCCGCGGGGCTTCGTTGCGGCCGTCCTCGCCGCCGTCCGGCGCACCTATCCAGCGGACGAAAAGCACGGTCGCGTCGTCCTGCAGCCGGTGGTCCTGGTGTGCGATCACGGCGTGCACGAGCCGCCGGGCGATTTCCGGCAGTGGCAGATCGTCGGCCAGGGCACGGACAGCGAGATCGGACAGCCGGTCGAGGCCGAACAAATCGCCGTCGGCGGACCGGGCTTCGGTGATGCCATCGGTGTAGAGCAGCACATCGTCGCCGGGCTCAAGGCTGTATCGAGTGACCACCGGTTGGCGGTACTCCCCGAGCGTGACCGGCAGCGCGGTCGGGGTGGGCAGAACGGCGGCGATCTTGCCCTGCCGCAGCACGATGCCGCTCGGGTGTCCGGCAGAGATCACCCGAAGCTGGCCGGTGCGCTGGTCCAATTCGCCAAACACGCCGGTGATCAGGCCGGATCGGTCGAATCCTCGTGCCGCCGCGTCGATGTGATGGTAGGTCGCCACCAGGTCGTAGCCGGCACGGCGCGCGTTGCGGTAGGCAGCGAGGGCGATGGAGGCCAACATGACGGCCCGCAGGTCGCTCTGCGACCCGTGTCCGACGGCGTCGAACAACGCCAGATGCGCGACGTCGCCGTTGACGGCGAAGTCGAACGCGTCGCCACCCACGTCGTACGCAGGCTCCAGGATCCCGCTGATGACCATGTTGCTGGTAGCGAAGGTCAACGGCGGCAATTGGGCGCGCAGCATCTCGGCCGCCAAATTCATCGGTTCTCGCCTGCGGATCCGCTCGACCGTGTCGCTGTACATGCCGCGCGTGATGACCAACTCGGCGAGCAACGCGGCCACGTCGGCGAACTCCGCCTGCCGCGTGTTGAGCAGCTCGCCTGGACCGATGATCTCCACGACGCCGAGCCGCTCCAAACCGTCGACCAGCGGGAACCAGGCGCTCGCTTCGCCGCCGACTGCGGCGACAGCCCTCATCGTGCTGTAGGCGCGGCCAGGGAGGGTGCCGTCCACGGCGATCACCTCGCGCCGCGGTGACCGCTCGTCGGACAAGGGCGCCAGCACTCGCTGATGGTGATCGACCAGAAACATCACCGCATCTGACGCCCCCAGCTCGCGGACGCCCCGTCTGATCATCCCCGGTAGATCCTCGGGGCGGGCCCGATGGGATCGGACCAACATACGTCGTAGTGACAGAGCCTCGCTCACGTTCCTCATCTCCCTGCGCCCACGCCGTCACCCGTTGACCCCCGCACCACCGGCCAGGTCGGAGGCGTTCCCGCCACTGCGATGGATGTGGCCGTCGTCTGGTGCCACCCTAGGCTGGCGATGGGCCTGTGGCCCGCTCGTCGACGGAGCTGTCGACGGCAGGCACCGGTTCCTCTGTGCGCGCACGCCGGTCGTCCGCGCTTTCTTCGGCGTCTGCTTGATCGTTGTCGGTGGGACGAGTGCCCGGCGGTGTGCGGTCGACGGTGGGCTGACCGTCGGGATGCGCACCCAGGTAACGCGTGGCGGTGTTGACGACCGCGAGCAGCGGCACCGCGACAAGACCGCCGACGATACCCGCGACGACGATGCCAGCGGCAATGGCGAGGATGACCGCCAAGGGATGCAGCGCCACGGCACGGCCCATGATCAAGGGTTGAAGGACGTGACCTTCGAGTTGTTGCACGGCGATCACGACGCCCAGAATGATCAGCGCACTCACTGGACCTTGGGCGACCAGGGCCACGAGTACGGCGACGGCGCCAGAGACTGTCGCACCGACGACGGGAATGAAGGCGCCGAGGAAGACCAGCGCGGCAAGCGGAAGGGCAAGCGGCACGTCCAGCACGAGCAGACCGATGCCGATGCCGAGCGCGTCGACGAAGGCGACGAGCACGGTCGCGCGGACATAGGAGATCAGCGTGTGCCACGAGTAGTGGCCGGCACGGGCGATGGATACCCGAGCGTCGTGTGGCAGCAGACGGCACAGGAAGCGCCAGATCCGATCGCCGTCACGCAAGAAGAAGAACAAGGTGAACAGTACGAGGAAGAACCCGGTCAGCAGCTCGCCGAGGGTGGTCGCGGTGCTCAGTGCTCCGGAGGTCAGTGCGCCCTGGTTCTGGGTGACCTGCGCCTGGGCCCGGTCGACCAAGCTACTGAGTTGTTGGTCGTTGAGATGCAGCGGGCCGCGGGCGAGCCACGCCTGCACCTCGTCGAGGCCGCCGCGGACCTGGTCGGCGAGTTCGTCGTACTGGTCGATGAAGGTCCGCACGATCATCGCCAGCGTGCCGAACACCGCAACCAGTCCCGCGACCAGGACCAGTGCGGCGGCAGGTGCGGCTCCGATACCGCGCCGGCGCAACAGCGCTGCGGCGGGCTTCAGGAGCGCTGCCAGCAGCAGCGCCACGATGACTGGGATGACGACCACTCGCAGCACACTGACCGTCTTGATGAGTACGTAGGCGCCGGCAACCAGCAGGATCAGCCGCCAGGCCCATGCGGCGGCCACTCTGATCCCGCGTGGCACACCCAGGGCGTGAGCACCGTCCGGCTCATCCGGATCGACGACGAGCACCTGGCCGATTCGGGTGCCCAGGCCGGACTCGTCGAAGGGTGGAGGCTCGGCCTGCCGGGCAGCTTCCAGTCGCGCGCGTGCCTGGTCCCGCACCTGCGACGTCCAACGCATGGCTCGCCCTCCTGTTGTGGTCTGCCCTGCGCGGCGGCGGTGGGCCAGAGCGTCCTGACGGCCTCATCCCTACCCCTCGGTCAGTGACGGAAACGCCGCAGGCCACGACGGTCGATGGCTGATAGCTGGCGAACTTCTGGCCCCAGTGGCACGGCCAATGAGCGGGGAGTAGACATGAACCAGGGGCCATCAGACAGCGGGGCCGACATGATCGCTCGTCTCGGGTGACGGCCGACAAGCGGACCCGCCGGACGAACCGCCGCCTGTCCGACTGCCGCCTTTATCGCGTTGCGCGCAGGTCTTCAGCTCGAGAGCGCCGTATGGCTGGAGTGGGGGTAGCGACTCACGGGGACGGCTGGAGCTGCCGGACAACCTCTCGTCGTGGTGGCGCTGAGCCCCCTCGCTGGCCGCTGCGAAGCGGCGGCACTCGTCAATCAGGGCCCCGGCAAAGTCGTAACGGTGTCCGACTTGTGAGGCTTGGGGTAGAAGCGCCGTTGGTGGTGGCAGCAAGGCGGGCATGACCGGCTCAGAAGATCATCAAGGTTCTCTACGCCATGCTGATCGCCCGAAGTGAGTCATGCCCGCGCTGCCATCATCGCTGATCTCGTCCCTGTCCTGCGCACCGGCTCTGACCGTTGCCGAAACCGCTGGTGGGCTGCCCGAAGCGCTCGCTGGTCTGCCTGATCCACGGGCCCGGCGAGGTGTCCGGCATCGGCTGACGGTCGTGGTCACCGCAGCCGTGTGTGCTGTGGTCGCCGGCTACCGCTCGTACGCCGCGATCGCCGAATGGGTCGCCGACGTGCCGGCCACGACGGCTCTCGCCCTGGGCATGCCTGCCGACCGGCGCCCGTCGGAGGCGATGATCCGCCGGCTGTTACAGGCCATGGACCCGCAGCTACTGACCGCGGCGATCAGTGTCTGGCTCGCCGGCCGGGCCACCGCCACCACCTCAACGGCCGGCCGGGCGATCGCCGTCGACGGCAAGACCCTGCGCGGCTCCCGCACCACCGACACCCCTGCCCGGCACGTGATGACCGCCTGCGACCAGGCCACCGGTGTGGTCCTGGCCAGCATCGACGTCGACGGCAAGACCAACGAGATCACCCGGTTCGCGCCGCTGCTCGACCAGATCAGCGACCTGCGCGACACGGTGATCACCGCCGACGCCCTGCACTGCCAACGCGAGCATGTCGACTACCTCGCCGAGCGCGGCGCGCACTGGATCCTGACCGTCAAAGGCAACCAACCCCACCTGCACGCCCAGCTCACCGCACTGCCCTGGCGGGCAGTCCCCGACGCCACCCGCGACACCGACCGCGGACACGGCCGCCGCGAGATCCGCAGCTGCAAGATCCTGACGATCTCCACCGGCATCGACTTCCCGCACGCCGCCCAAGCCATCCAGATCCGCCGCCGCAGACGCCGCCTCGACCAGCCGAAACGCTTCACCACCGAGACCGTCTACGCCATCACCGACCTCCGCGTCCACCAGGCAAAACCAGCACAACTGGCAGCGTGGACCCGCGAGCACTGGTCGATCGAGAACAAGGTCCACTGGGTCCGCGACGTCACCTACGACGAGGACCGCAGCCAGATCCGCACCGGCACCGGACCCGAGGTCATGGCCGCTCTACGCAACGCCGCGATCGGCGCACTCCGCACCGCTGGCGTCACCAACATCGCCGCCGCCAACCGGCATCACGCCCGCGACAGCATCCGCCCGCTGGCACTGCTCGGCATCACCTGACGACTTTGCCGGGGCCCTGACTCGTCAATGCCAACGAGGAGAACGGCTGCGAGGTTCCGCCATTGATGAGCATGGTTTCCGCAGTTCGCGGGTAGGACGGTTGTCACGCGGAAAGCAATTCGCGTGACCCCCCGAAGACAACCGCGAGGAACGCACGAGCGGAAGGGACACCATGACTCACGATCTTTCCCCCACGTCCGCCACGTACGAGTCGACGAACGGCGGCGGCGTGCGCGACCAGGCCCGGCAGGTCGGCTCCGACGCCGCAGGCGCCGGTGGCGCGGTCGCCCAGACCGCCAAGCAGCAGGGCCGGGAGGTGGTGGGCGAGGCCAAGCGGCAGGCCCGCGACCTCTACGGCGAGGCCCGTCACCAGGTCACCAGCCAGGCCGGTCAGCAGCAGCAGCGCGCCGCCAGCGGCCTGCGGTCGCTGGCCGACGAGATGCGCTCGATGGCGCAGCAGGGCAGCGGCTCCGGCCCGGTCACCGAACTGGCCCATCAGGCGGCCGAGCGGGTGCACGGCGTCGCCGGCTGGCTGGAGCAGCGCGAGCCGGGCGACCTGCTCCACGAGGTGAAGAGCTACGCCCGCCGCAACCCCGGCACGTTCCTGGTCGGCGCCGCGCTGCTCGGCGTGGTCGCGGGCCGGCTCACCCGGAACATCGCCGCCGTGGGCAACGACGACGGTGGCGTGCGGCCGGCGTACGACCAGGACCGCACCGCGGTCCTACCGAGGACTCCGGTGATGCCCGTGCAGACCCCGCCGAGCCCTGTCGCGGGCGGAAATGTCGTACCGAGCGGGCCGACCTCATGAGCGCGTCGATCCAGGATCCCGGCGGGCGCCACCACAGCGCCGACGAGGTGCGGGGCAGCTCGATCGGTGAGCTGATGAGCCAGGTGACCGGCGACCTCTCCACGCTGATGCGTCAGGAGGTCGAGCTGGCCAAGGCCGAGATCCGCCAGGAGGGCAAGAAGGCGGGCAAGGCCGCCGGCCTCTACGGCGGCGCCGGCTTCGGCGGCTACATGGTGGCGCTGTTCGTCTCCGTCGCGGTGTGGCAGTTCCTCGACAACGTCATGGACTCCGGGCTGGCCGCCCTGATCGTGGCCGTCGTGTGGGCCGTCGTCGCGGCCGTCCTCTACTCGAAGGCGAAGAAGAACGCCGAGCAGATCCGCGGCCTGAAGCAGACCAACGACAGCGTCCAGCGCATCCCGGACGCGCTCAAGCCGAACCCGGAGGGAGTCACCCGATGAGCACCGATCCCGACCAGATCCGCCGGGAGATCGAAGCCACCCGCAACAACCTCAGCTCGGACGTGGACGCCCTGGCGTACAAGGTCAGCCCGGGCCGCATCGTCGACGACCGCAAGCAGCGCGTGCGCAGCGCGCTGACCAACGTGAAGGACAAGGTGATGGGAACCGCTTCCGACCTCGGCCACAGCACCGGCCACGCCGCCCACTCGGTGTCCGACCACTCCTCCTCGGCCGCCTCCACGGTGGGCGACAAGGCCCACTCCGCCGCCTCCACGGTGAGCGACGCCGCGCACCGCGCGCCCCACGTGGTGCGGCAGAAGTCCGAGGGCAACCCGATCGCCGCCGGCGTGATCGCCTTCGGGGTGGGCATGCTGGTCTCCTCGCTCATCCCGGCCACCCGGCGGGAGCAGCAGCTCGCCGCGCAGGTCAAGGAGAAGGCGACCGAGCACGGCGGCGTGGTCAAGGAGAAGCTCGGCGAGGTCGCCGGGGAACTCAAGGAGGAACTGCGCGAGCCGGCGCAGCACGCCGCCGAGTCGGTGCGGTCCACCGCGCAGGAGGCCGCCCAGGCGGTCAAGGACGACGTCCAGGCTGCCGCTCACGACGTCAGGGACAGCGCTCAGCACCGATGATGCGCGACTCGTCGCCCGGCTCGCGGCCGCCTGCGTCACGATCGCTTGTGCGCGGTGGCTGCGAGCCGGCGGCGACCCGCGGCAGTGGAACCGAGCCAAGGGAACTTGAGGCGCTCCACGCCCTCGGACCAGCAGGGCGGCACTCTCGACGGCGTCAGCACCGATTTCGTGTGCGAATGACCGTGCTCTGCGCCGACTGCACTGTGCTGTGGCCCTTGGCTCAGGTTCGGGCGCATCCGATCAGTCTTCCGCGAACCGCACCTGCGGCCATGGAACGCGTTTCACGTGGCGTCGCAGGACGCGTCGGGCGACGACCTCGATGATCCAGGGCCCGCGAACCTCATCCCGTTCGTAACCGAGCAGCCGTCCCCACGGACCGGCCGTGGCCAGCACCGCTGTGACCTCCAGGTGGCCGCGCTCATGGCCGTCCGCGACGATGCCAACTATGTGTCCACGTGGGCGGCCGGAACCGTCGATGATGTTGCGGCCGAGAAGGTCGCTGGCTCGGAGCGTGGCTTGGTCACTGGCCATCGGAGGCTCCCGGGATGCGGCCGACGAGGTGATCGTTGAGCCAGCTCTCGAGCGCCGGCTCGGGCAGCAGATCTCGGCGGACCGTCAGGTGAACGGCGGACGCGACGCGCTCGACGAGGTCGTAGCCGATGCGGCGAGGCCCACGCCGGTGCATGTCGAGGCGGGCCGCGGTGGCGGCGATCCATCGACCGAGGGTGCCACCGAAGCGGGCACCCAGGGCCTGCTGCCCGGTCAGCAGTGCCGCGGCCTGGAAGCTCTCCTCGATGCTCCAGCGGATCCCGGCGACCCGCACGAGCTGGGCGAGGGTGGCCTGTTGCGGGGTCCAGCAGCGGTAGAAGGCCAGCTCACCGGTGGTGATATTGCGGCGGATCAGGAGGCTGTGCCGGCCGCCGTCGTCGGGTCGGCGTCGGTGCACACGTCATCGAGCCAGGCCCCGTCGTAGAAACGCGGCCCCTTGGATCCGGCGCCGGCTGAGCGGCGCTGCCATGCGGAGGCGGGCAGGTCAGCGGCGATCTGGTCGGCGCGGATGCGGGTCTTGCCACCATCGGGCGGCACCAGGTGGCTGCGGGACACCGCCAAGACGTAGCCCAGCTGGTGTTCGCGCAGGCCAGCGCGGAAGGCGGCGCTGTTGCCGTAAGCCTCGTCCGCGGCCACCCACGCCGCTGGCACCCCGGCGCTCAGGGCCTCGGTGATCATGTCGGCGGCCAACTCCGGCTTGGTGGCGAACTCGACGTCCTCGGGCACCCCGGCAGCAGCACACCGGTCGCGGTCGTCGGTCCACGACGCCGGCAGATACACCCGCCGGTCGATCAGCGTGTGCCCATCCGCGCCGGCGTAGCCCAGGAACACCCCGACCTGACTGTTCTCGATCCGCCCGGCCGTGCCGGTGTACTGGCGCTGCACCCCCACGGTGTGGGTGCCCTTCTTCAGGTCGCCGGTCTCGTCGACGGCCAGGACCGCCTCCGGGACGCCGAACCGGTCGACGATCAGCTGCCGCAGGTCGTCACGGACGGCGTCGGCGTCCCACACCGCCCGGTACAACACCCGCTGCATCGCATCCGGCCGGGCATGCCCGGCCCGCTCGGCCAACTGCCAACTCGTCTCCGGATGTGGACGCCGCATGCGGTGGCGGCCCAGCCGGGCCGGACCTACACGGTGACGTTGGCGGCACGTGTCTGTGACTCGTATTCACAGATCATGGCCAACCGCGCCCGTAACGACATCCAGGAGAGCCTGCAGGACTTGGGCAAGAACTCGGTCTACCCGGCGGGCGAGCCCGTGAGCCCGGCAATCGAGGAACCCAACGACCCAGCTTGCCGGCCCCTGCTCGGCTGGGAGTTCACCTTCGGCAGCGGCTACACGAAGAACGGGCCGCTATCAACCGTCACCGGCGTCAACGGCACCGCTGGCCCCACGGTGGCCTCCGTGCCCTGGCTCGACCCAGCCGGTGATCCCACCGGCGGCACCGTCGCTGGCGCGGTCACCGTCACGCTCACCCCAGAGCAGGTGGCTCTCGCGATGAACAACGACCTGTGGGTGCAGGGCGGAACACCTGACGACCCGCTACTCGCCGGCGAGTTCGGCGCAGGCGCGTACGGCTTCGGTGCGCTGCGCTGCGCGGTCGACAACCTCAACGGCGACAACGTGGAGTTCATCAGCTTCCCAAACGACAGCCACCACGTCTTCTGCTACGCGTACTACGTCTCACCGGAGCCAGGCTTGGGCAACATCGTCATCCGGAAGGCACTCGACGAGAACGTCGACGCCGCGGTCGACTTCACCTACGACTCGAACCTGACCTACAACCCGAGCGGACAGTTCCAGCTTTCCACCGACGGCACCTTCGTCGCCGAGCAGACCTTCGTCCGGGCGGACAGCGATGCCTTCGGCGGCCCCTACACCGCCACCGAAACCGCACCCCCAGGTTGGTCGCTTGCCAGCCTGGACTGCGACACCACCCGCCCCGGCGGCGGTACGCCGGCCAGCAGCTTCACCACCGATCTGGGCAGCGGCGCGATCTCCATCGACCTCGCCGAAGGCGACATCGTCACCTGCACCTACACCAACACCCGCCGTAAGCCGACGCCGAGCCCCACGCTGAGCCCGAGCCCCGGGCCACCCTCGCCCAGTCCGAGCCCCACACTGCCGGTAGACCCGCCGGTCGACTCCGCGCGTCCCGGAGGGGTCGTCACATCTGGCGCGGGTCACCTGCCGGAAGTCCGCCCGCAGGTTCTTCCGGCTGGCCAGGCCGCCCAGCGCGGTGGACTGGTAGTCGAGGTTGAGCCAGACCGTGCCGTCGTCCCGGTCGATGGGCTGGCCGGCCGGCTGGGCAGCCTGGTCGACGGCGCGTCGGGGCGCTCCGGGTATCCCGTCGAGACGGGCCAGGATCGGCTGCGCAACCTCGGTGACGTCGTCGATCAGAAAGGCGTTGATCCGGGACAGGCACACCTGCGGTCCGCTGCTCGTGCACACCAACGTCACGGCGGCCGGGTCGGCCTGGAGGCGATGGGTGCCCGGGCCGGTGATGATCGGCACGGTGGCGGCGACGGCGAGTCCGCCGGCCAGCAGGGCTGCTCGCCGCTGCCGCGCGGCGGCGGCGAGCAGCAGGACCGTCAGGGCCACCAGCCAGGCGGCCTGCAACGCGGTGACCCGGCCGGGGACGAGTGAGTACACCGCCCAGCCGCCGTAGACCGGCGAGAGCCACGCGGCGGACGTGCCGTCCCAGTAGACGACGATGGCCAGGCCGAGGTAGGTGGCGAGGCCGGCGATCGGGGCGGCCACCCGCAGCGGAACAAGCCGGCCGACGAGGACGCCGACCGCAGCGGCGGCGGCCAGGGCGAGGACACCGACGGCCAGCGTCCACCACCAGCCTCCACCGGTGTAGGTCGCAACCCGGGAGACCAACACCGCCGCCCCGGCGAACGCGACCAGCAGTCCGGCAGCACCAGCCACGGTCACCGCGAGCCAGGCCACCACCAGTGGTTGCCAGCCCGGGCGTGGGGTCGAGGCGATCAGCTCGTCGATATCGCGCCGCCGTTCCCGACCGGACTGCCACGCCCCGGCGGCGATCATGAGAGCGCACAGGATCAGCATCGACACCCGCAGGTAGTTCGCGAGACATGCCCACCGGCCGGCCCAGTCATCCGGGTGCACGGCCAGCATCCACACCCCGGCGCCGAACATCGCCACCGCAGCCAAGGGTGCCGTACCCCGGCGCAGCTCCACCCTCAGCGCGCGCCTCACCGCGATGCCGTCCGCGCACCACGCAGCACCGCCGAGTAGCCGCGCTCGATCGGGGAGTCACCGCTGTCGCCGTCCTCACCCGCGGCGATCAGCTCGTCGGGCCGGCCGGTGAAGACCAGCCGCCCGCCGTCGACCAGGTTAACCCGGGTGCACGCCGCCACGACGTCCTCCACCAGATGAGTGCTGACCAGCACGACCGTGTCGAGGCCCAGCTCCCGCAGCAGCGTCCGGAACTGCACCCGCTGCTCCGGGTCCAGACCAGCGGTCGGCTCGTCCAACAACAGCAGCCGCGGGTCGTTCACGATCGCTTGGGCGATTCCGGCACGGCGCAGCATCCCGCCGGAGAGGTGCTTCATCCGGTCGTCGGCGCGCTCCAGCAGGCCGACCCGCTCGATCGCCCGGTCCACCGCCAGCGCAATCCGCGCCGCCGGCATCTCCCTCAGCCAGGCGAAGTACTCGACGAACTCTCGCACCGTGAAGCGCGGGTAGAACCCGAACGCCTGGGGCAGGTAGCCCAACTGGCGGCGTGCCTGCCGCAACGCCGAGGGATCACCGATGTGGTGGCCCAGCAGCCGGATGTCCCCCCGGTCGGGGCGCAGCACCGTGGCCAGGACCCGCATCAGGGTGGTCTTGCCGGCGCCGTTCGGGCCGAGCAACCCATGCACCCCCACACGGAGATTGAGGTCCAGGTCGTCGAAGACGATTCGCTTGCCGTAGCTGACCCGCAGGCCGTCGACGCTCACCGTCGTCATGCCGGTTGCCTCCCCACCCGTTCCCGACGCACATAAACCACCACTACGGCGACTGCGGTGACGCCCAGCCACCCCGGGACGCCCGACACCAGGACCGCCGCACGGCCGACCGGCGGCGCCAGCACCACCACCGCCCACACCCCCGACACCAGGAGCGCGGCGTGCGCGGGCTCGACCAGCGAGCCGAGCGCCAGCGTCAGGACCGTCAACGCGATACAGGGAAGCAGCCACAGCCCCGGCGTACCGATGCCCGTCACCGCGCCGGCCAGGACCGCGACGGGCGCGGTGACCGCGAGGACCGCCAGCGTGCGCCACAGCACGATCCGCAGCCCACCCTGTGGTGCCCCTGCGATCAGCTCGTGCAGCGGATCAGTGCGCGGCCCGTACGACAGGGCCGTACCGACAACGGGAAGCGCGGGTGCGATCAGCAGAAGTAGCCACGGCGGGACCACCGTCGGGCTGACCGCCAACCCTGCGGTGAGGACCCCGGTGACGGCCACCGCCAGCAACCACGCCGCCCGCGCCGCGGGTCCCGCACCCACCAACACCCTGAGCCGCCGCCACCGGGTCGCCGGCCGCAACCGCCCCTGCGTTGGCAACCGGCCGCCCAACGCCACCGCAACCGCCTCCACCACCAGAGTCGTGGACGCGTCCGATGCGATGCTCGTCCGGCAGGCCGCGCAGCGGTCGAGATGCGCCTCCACCGACCACGCGTCCACGTCCGCGAGGTCGCCATCGGCGTACGCCGCCTGCACCCCGGCGTCGACGTGGAACCCGGTCATGACAGGGCCTCCCTCAACTCGCGGCGTGCCCGCATCGCCCGGGTCTTCACCGTGCCCTCCGGCACCCCCAGCAAGACCGCCGCCTCCCGCACCGTCAGGCCGTCCAACACCGTCGCCTGCAACACCGCCCGCAACTCCGGAGCCAACCGGTGCAACGCACGCTCCAACTCGGCGTCATACGCACCGGCCAAGACCTCGTCCTCCGCCGACGGCGACCATGCCAACACCTCGTCGCCCGGCGCCCCCACACTCTGCGGACGGGCCAACGCGCGCCGCCGCGCGTCGATCAGCCGACCGGCGGCCACCGACCACAGCCAGCCCACCGCCGCACCGTCCCGGCGGTAGCCGGCCGCGGCCCGCCACACCGTCAGGAACGTCTCCTGCAGCACCTCCCGGACCAACTCCGGATCCCGGCACCGGCGGCGCAGACGCAGCACCAACCACGGCGCGGTACGCGCATACAGCACGTCGAACGCCCCGCGGTCACCCTTCCCGACGAGGCGCAACAACTCCTCGTCGTCCACGTCCATCACGCAAGGTTAGGACGCAGCACTCGGCGAAACGGTTCTCTGCGCCGCGCCACACGCATCGCGGACACCGATGACGGTCTCCGTTGTCTACGCTGCTCCCATGGCAGCGTGTCCCGAGCTGACCAGGCCGCTCCCCCACGTGGGGTCCGGTCACGGTCTCTCCGGGGCAACCCCGGGGACGCGATACTCACCTCGGCACCACACCACAGGTGCGTCGGCACGCTCCGCGAGCCTGTGCACCCGCACGACCGGGCATCGTCGGGACACGCTGCCACCACCGGCCCGATCGTGACCACCATTAACGCCCTCGCCACCGCGCTCGCCGACGCGTTCCTCGCCGGCAACGGCTGGCGCCGCGCCGATCTCGTCGACCAGGGTGGGCTCGTCCTCGGGATCCGGCGGCGATGGCTATGGCCGGTCGCCGACGCGGTGCTGGTCGCCTACCCGCGCCCACCCACCGACCGGCCACGCGAGCTCGCCGAGTTCCTGAGCACCTTCGACCCGCTCCGTGCGGCAGTCGCCACCGCGCGCCAGCACCAGCGGCCGATCGTCATCCGTACGCGACCCGTGACGCCGACCCGCACCATCCGCCGCCCCTGGCACACCCCCGTCATCGACACCGTCGGCGACCTGGCCGCGATGCTCGACCTGAGCACCGAGCACCTCGACTGGTACGCCGACCGACGGGCCATGAACCGCCGCGCCACCGCCCACCGGCTGCACCACTACCACTACCGCTGGACCGACCGGGGCCGTCTTATCGAGGCACCCAAATCACGGCTCCGCGCCCTGCAACGCCGGCTGCTCACCGAAGTCCTCGGCCCCATCCCGGTCCACCCCGCCGCCCACGGCTTCGTACCCGGCCGCTCCGCACACACCTTCGCCGCCACCCACACCGCACAACCGGTCGTCGTCCGCATCGACCTGCTCGCCTTCTTCACCCACATCCCCGCCACACGCGTCCACGGACTGCTCCGCACCGCCGGCTACCCCGAGCCCGTCGCCCACAACCTCACCGGCCTTTGCACCAACCGCACCCCGAACCTCGTTCTCCGCCGGGCACCCACCGGCCTACCCCACCGGGCCACCCGACTCGCCCCGCTGCGCACCGGCCACCTGCCACAAGGCGCGCCCACCTCCCCCGCACTGGCCAACCTGTGCGCCTACCGACTCGACCGACGCCTCACCGGCCTCGCCGACGCCTTCGACATCACCTACACCCGCTACGCCGACGACCTCGCCTTCTCCGGCGACCTCACCACCCGCCGCATCCACGACCTGATCACCGCCGTCACCGACATCGCCCGCGACGAGGGCTTCCAAGTCCACACAGCCAAGACCCGCGTCCGTAGCCGAGCCGCCCGACAACTCCTCGCCGGACTCGTCGTCAACCACCACCCCGCCACACCACGCGACGAATACGACCAACTCCGCGCCATCCTCCACAACGCCGCCCGCACCGGCCTTCCCATGCAGAACCGGAACGGCCACCCCGACTTCGCTCAATACCTCACCGGACGAGTCCTCTGGATCGGCCAACACCACCCCGCTCGCGCGGCAAGACTCGCCGCGCTGCTGGCCGCAGCACGTTCCCATCCGTGACGGAAAGTCGGCTCGCGCCTCCGATATACGCCGCCGGAAGGACATTCGGTCGTGGGGTGCGAGGGTGGACCTCGCACCCCACGACTGGGGCGTCGACCAGCCTGCCGACCTGGCCGTCGACCGCGCGGGCGACGCCAACGGGATTCACCCCCGAGGTGCGGGAACTGACCGCGCCCGGTTGGCAACTGGCCACCGAGGCACCGCTGTACTCGTTCCTGCCGGTGGTGTGGCGGCGCGGACCTCGACGCAGTCCTCGACCAGGCCGGGGACGTGAAAAAGCAACAGGGTTGGCGGCGATGACCTCCTCCCGACCACATTGCAGGATGATCGTTCTGCTCGGCACAACGCGTAAAGCGTCCTAGGACAGGAGGGTCAGTTGATGATCTCCCTGTACGACCTCAGTCTTGTTCAAGCCGCAGGTCTAGCTGCCGCTGCGGCCCTGCCGCATCGCCCATGAGAGCCGCCGTCCGGCGGCGCCTGCCGCTGGCAGGGTCCTCGTCGCCGGTGGTGCGGGCGTCGAGGACCCTGCGCTCAGCTTCCCTCTGCCGGTGGCTGGCCTGAGGTGGCGGCGACGAGCAGGGACAGCTCCCGGACCAGGTCGTCCATGGACTGGCCGCTGCTGGCCCGGACCAGCCCGAGGGCCAGGTCGGCGAGCAGGTAGAACCCAAGGGTACGGGCCTGCTCGCCGGGGAACGCGGCGAGCAGTTCCTCGGCGCCGGCGAGGTCACCGCGGTGCTTAGCGGCGATGACCCCGGCGGCGCGTTGGAGTAGTTCCGCCGCGGCGGGGGTGGTGTCGTCCACCAGGTCAGATCTTCGGGCTCGTCGCGCGGGCGGCGTCGAATCGGGCGATCACGTCGGACCAGTTGACCAGGTTCCACAGTCGGTCGACGTAGTCCGGGCGCACGTTGCGGTACTGCAGGTAGTAGGCGTGCTCCCAGGCGTCGAAGACCAGCAGCGGGGTGGTGCCCTGGCCGACGTTGCCGTGGTGGTCGTAGACCTGCTCGACGATCAGCCGCCGCCCGAGCGGCTCCCACGCGAGGACGCCCCAGCCGGAACCCTGCACGCCCTTGGTGGCCGCGGAGAGTTGGCCGGCGAACGCGTCGAAGGAGCCGAAGTGCTCGTCGATCGCGGCGGCGAGGTCGCCGTCGGGGCGGTCGCCGCCGTCCGGGGACAGGTTGCCCCAGAAGATCGAGTGCAGCACGTGCCCGGACAGGTTGAACGCGAACGTCTTCTCCAACCCGACGAGCGTGGCGAAGTCGCCCTTCTCGCGGGCCTCGGCGAGCTTCTCCAGGCCGTCGTTGGCGCCTTTGACGTACGCGGCGTGGTGCTTGCTGTGGTGCAGCTGGAGGATCTCGCCGGACATGGCCGGTTCCAACGCGCCGTAGTCGTAGGGCATGTCGGGCAGGGTGTAGAGCGCCATCAGGGAATCCTTCCGGTGATGCTGCCGTAGTTTGGTTGTTGCCATTATCTTGCAACAAGGTGGCGGTTGTCGTGAGGAGCGGGGATTGATCACATCGCCTGTCGACCGGGTGAGCGCCGTGCTGGATCGGCTGCGCCGTGCCGGTCTTCGTACGACACTCGCGCGTCGCGGCGTCGTCGACGCGCTCGGCGAGGCCGCCGGCGAGCGTCGGCATCTGCGCGCCGCCGAGGTGCATCAGCGGCTCACCGGTCGAGGACTGGCGGTGGAGCTGTCCACCGTGCACCGCGTGCTCACCCACCTGGTGAAGGTCGGTGCGGCCCACACGGTGCCGGTCGGTGGGACGGCGACGTTCGGGTTGGCCGACCTGCCGCACCATCACGCGGTGTGTCAGGGCTGCGGCGGCATGCGCCAGCTGGCCGCCTCGGCGGTGGCGGGCACGGTCACGGCGGCCCGGGCGGTCGACATCGAGGTGGATCCGGACGGGGGTAACGGCGGGGTGGTCGTGTACGGGCGGTGCGCGCCGTGCCGCGGCAGGATCACCTGACCGCAACGGCTGGTCGCACGGCCGTGCCCCGCCCCCGCGAGCACCGGACGGACCCCACCGATCGCGGTGAGTTGACGGCGCTGGCGGTGTGCCTGGCCAACACGCGGTTCGACGACACCACCCGGATACGCGCCGCGGTAACCCGGTGGCCGGGCCTGGGCGACGGGCTCACGTCGACCGGCCTCGCGGTGTTGGGGACGGCGGGCCGGCAGCTTCGCGCGGTCTTCGTCGACGCCGCCGCCGGCCGCGACCGGGAGGCTGTCGACCGGCTCAACCGGCTGCTCACCCGGCACCGGCTGCGGCCGGTCATCTCCGGCGCCAGCCCGTCGGATCGCCATCTGCACGTCGCCGCGGTGGGCAGCGACGCGGCGGTGGAGTATGTGGCGGCGGCGGTGTGGGCGCTCGCGGTGTTCCTGTGCGAGCAGGGCGTCGACCGGTTGAAGGTGTGCGCCGAACCGGGGTGCGGCGCGGTGTTCCTGGACGGCAGCACGAACCGGCGTCGCCGGTTCTGCTCGCCGCGCTGCGCCACCCGCACGCACGTGCGGGCGCACCGCGCGCGGCGGCGTGTCACCTGACGGCGGTCAGATGATCGTGGCGAGCGCGGTGAGGATCTCCTCGGCGGTGCGACCCGAGGCTCCGCCCTGCGCCAGACGGGCGGTGCCGCCGCCGCGCCCGTCGAGGGCGGCCTTGACCAGGTGTACGGCGCTGAGCGGGTCCGATGTCGCCGCGGTGGTGGCGACGACCAGTCGAGTGTTGCGCGGCGCGGACGCGGCGACCGCGACCACGCCGGGCTGATCCTGGGGCAGCGCGGCGCGGATCAGCTCGGCGAGCTGCCGTGGGTCCTCGCCGTCGGCGGCGACGACGCCGACGTGGCGGGTGCCGTTGACGCGTACCGCGTCGGCGGCGAGGCGTCGGGCGCGCTGCGCGGTGAGCTCTCGGGCGAGCTGGTCGGCGCGGCGTTCCGCGGCCTTGGCGCGGTCGAGCAGCGCGCCGACGCGCTCGGGCAGGTCTTCGCGCGGGGCCTGCAGCTGCGCGGCGAGCTGGGTGACGAGGTCACGTTCCCGGGCGAGGTAGCGCAGCCCGTCGAGGCCGACGACCGCCTCGACGCGGCGGTGACCGGCGCCGACGGACGACTCGCCGGTCAGCGCGAGCAGGCCGATCTGGCTGGAGTGGGCGACGTGGGTGCCGCCGCACAGCTCCCGGGACCAGGCCCCGCCGATCTCGACCACCCGGACCTGCTCGTCGTAGGTCTCCCCGAACAGGGCCAGGGCGCCGAGGTGGCGGGCTCGCGTCAGCGGCATGACCTGCGCGGTGACCGGGAGGTCGTCGCGCAGCGCCTGGTTCGCGACGTCCTCGACCTCGCTGCGGGTGGCCGCGGACAGGCCGCCGGGCCAGGCGAAGTCGAGCCGCAGGTAGCCGGGCCGGTTGTAGGAGCCGGACTGCAACGCGGTCGGGCCGAGGACCTGCCGCAGCGCGGCGTGCAGCACGTGGGTGCCGGAATGCGCCTGTCGGGCACCGAGGCGCCAGGTCGCGTCGACGTGCGCGGTCAGGCGGGCGCCGACCGTCAGGTGCCCGGCGGTGACGCGAACCTGGTGGGCGACGAGCCCCTTGACCGGGCGCTGCACGTCGATCACCTCGCCCGCGCCGTCGTGGCCGGTGAGGTGCCCGACGTCGGCGGCCTGCCCGCCGGACTCGGCGTAGAACGGGGTGACGTCGAGCACCACGGTGACGATCTGTCCCTCGGACGCGACGGGCACCGGTTCGCCGTCGGTCAGGATCGCCACGATCGTCGACTCGGTCGTCAGGTCGGTGTAGGCGCGCCAGTCCGTCGGGCCCGTCGTGTCGACGATCCGCCGGTAGGCAGACAGGTCGGTGTGTCCGGTCTTGCGGGCCTGCGCGTCGGCCTTGGCCCGGCTGCGCTGGTCGGCCATCAGCCGACGGAAGCCGTCCGCGTCGACCTGCAGGCCCTGCTCGGCCGCGATCTCCAGGGTCAGGTCGATCGGGAAGCCGTACGTGTCGTGCAACTGGAACGCCTTGTCACCCGAGAGCGCCGGCTTCCCCGCCGACTTCGTCTCCGCGATCGCGGTGTCCAGGATCGTGGTCCCGGCACGCAACGTCGCCAGGAACGCGTCCTCCTCGGCGTACGCGTACTGGGAGATCCGGCCGAACTCCTCGGCCAGCTCCGGGTACGACGGCGCCATGCAGTCGCGCGCCACCGGCAGCAGCTCCGGCAGCGCCCGGTCCTGGTAGCCCAGCAGCCGCACCGCCCGGATCGCCCGGCGCATGATCCGCCGCAGCACGTAGCCACGGCCCTCGTTCGACGGGGTCACGCCGTCGCCGATCAGCATCAGCGCGGTGCGCACGTGGTCGGCGACCACCCGCAGCCGCACGTCGTCCGGGTGCGACTGGTGGGCCGCGTGACCCGAGTGCGCGCCGTAGCGCTTGCCGGTCAGCTCGGCCGCCCGGTCCAGGATCGGCTTGACCTCGTCGATCTCGTAGAGGTTGTCCACACCCTGCAGCAGCGAGGCCATCCGCTCCAGGCCCATGCCGGTGTCGATGTTCTGCGCCGGCAGGTCGCCGAGGATCGGGAAGTCCTCCTTGCCAACGCCCGGACCGCGCTCGAACTGCATGAAGACGAGGTTCCAGAACTCCAGGTAACGGTCCTCGTCGACCTCCGGACCACCCTCACGGCCGTACTCCGGGCCACGGTCGTAGTAGAGCTCCGAGCACGGGCCGCACGGGCCGGGGATGCCCATCGACCAGAAGTTGTCGGCCTTGCCCCGGCGCACGATCCGCTCCGCCGGCACCCCGGTGGCGCGCCACATGTCGTACGCCTCGTCGTCGTCCAGGTAGACCGTCGCCCAGACCCGCTCCGGGTCCAACCCGAACCCGCCCGCCTCCACCGACCTGGTGGCCAGGTCCCAGGCGAGCGGGATCGCCCCGGACTTGAAGTAGTCACCGAACGAGAAGTTGCCGTTCATCTGGAAGAACGTGCCGTGCCGGCTGGTCTTGCCGACCTCGTCGATGTCCGGCGTCCGGATGCACTTCTGCACGCTCGTCGCCCGCTGGAAGGGCGGGGACTGCTGGCCCAGGAAGTAGGGCACGAACTGCACCATGCCCGCGTTGATGAACAGCAGATTCGGATCGCTGATGGCGGGCAGCGGAGCCGACGGCACCACGACGTGCCCGTTCGCCTCGAAATGGGCGAGGAACCGCCGCCTGATCTCCGCCGTCCGCATGCCACCCATCCCTTGCTGCAAAGTCTTGGCAATTGCATAGTATGAGCAACTGTGCAGACCTCGACCGGCACCCCACGACCCATCACCCGATACGGCACCCCGGTGCTGCACCGCCGCTGCGCCGAGGTGACCGTCTTCGACGACGCCCTCGCCCAGCTCGTCGCGGACATGTTCGCCAGCATGCACGCCGCCCACGGCGTCGGGCTGGCCGCCAACCAGATCGGCGTCGACGCCCGGATCTTCGTCCTCGACTGCCCCGACGCCACCGGCGCCCACACGACCGCCCACGTGATCAACCCGGTCCTGCACCTACCCGACCAGCGGGACCTCGCCACCGACAGCGAGGGCTGCCTCTCCGTACCCGGCCAGTACGCCGAGGTCACCCGCCCGGCCACCGCCGCCGTCACCGGCGTCGACCTGCACGGGCAGCCCGTGCGCATCGACGGCACCGGCACCCTCGCGCGCTGCCTGCAACACGAGGTCGACCACCTCGACGGCCTCGCCTACGTCGACCGGCTCCCCGCCCGCACCCGCAAGCGACTGCTCGCCGCCGCGGCCGAACACCCCGGCGTCGGCGCCGGCGTCGGGCAGGCCTGAGCGGTGCCGGTCGTCCTCGGCATCGAGACGTCCTGCGACGAGACCGGAGTCGGCATCGTCGCCGACGGCGTCCTGCTCGGCGACGCCCTCGCCACCAGCATGGACGAACACGCCCGCTTCGGCGGCGTCGTCCCCGAGATCGCCGCCCGCGCCCACCTGCACGCCATCACCCCGATGGTCCGCCACGCCCTCGACCGCGCCGGCCTCGGCTTCGCCGACATCGACGCCGTCGCCGCCACCGCCGGCCCCGGTCTCGCCACCGCCGTACAGGTGGGCCTCGCCGCCGGCAAGGCCTACGCCCTCACCCTCGGTGTCCCGCTCTACGGCGTGCACCACCTCGCCGGCCACGCCGCCGTCGACATCCTCGACCACGGCCCGCTACCCGCGCGCAGCGTCGCCCTGATCGTCTCCGGCGGCCACACCAGCCTCCTACTTCTCGGCGACCTCGCCCGCGACCCAGTCGTCCACCTCGGCGACACCGCCGACGACGCCGCCGGTGAAGCCTTCGACAAGGTCGCCCGCCTGCTCGGCCTGCCGTACCCCGGCGGCCCGGCAATCGACGCCGCCGCCCGCCACGGCGACCCCACCGCGATCGCCTTCCCCCGCCCCATGACCGCACCCGGTGACCCGCCCTACCGGTTCTCCTTCTCCGGCCTGAAAACCGCCGTCGCCCGCTGGACCGAACGCCACCACGGCCCCCTGCCCGTCGCCGACATCGCCGCCTCCTTCCAGGAAGCCGTCGCCGACACACTCACCCGCAAAGCCGTCGCCGCCTGCCGCGACCACGACATCGACACCCTGCTGCTCGTCGGCGGCGTCGCCGCCAACAGCCGCGTGCGCGCCCTCGCCCAACAGCGCTGTCACGCCGCCGGCATCACCCTGCGCGTGCCCGCACCCCGACTCTGCACCGACAACGGCGCCATGATCGCCGCCATCGGCGACCTCCTCGTCCGCGCCGACGTCGCGCCCTCACCACTGATCCTCGGCGCCGACCCGAACGCCGCCCTGACCCGCGCCACGATCCCGTGCGCCGGCCGGCACTGGTGAGCACGACGCTCAGGTAGTCGGCGTGAGCGCCGCCCCACCCGGTGACGGCATGTCAGCCAACGGCCAGCCGGACGCCGAGTGCGATGAACGCGACCGCGCAGAGCCGGTTGATCCGCCGCGACCACCGCTGGTCGGCCAACCGGTAGGCGAGCCTGCCGGCGCCCGCGCCGAGGGTGACGTCGACGGCGAGTTGCACGGCGACGAACAGGGCGCCGAGCAGGACGAGCTGCGCCGTGGCGTCACCGGCGGCGGGATCGACGAACTGGGGCAGGAACGCCACGCTGAACAGGATCATCTTCGGATTGAGCAGGTTCGTCACCAGTCCACGCAGGAAGGCCCGCCCGGGCGACGCGCCGCGGTCCGGATCGTCGGCGGTGACCGGATCGCGCCGACACGCGGCCCGGACCCCCAGGACGATCAGATACGCGGCGCCGGCCCATCGGATGGCGGTGAACAGGACCGGTGACGCGCTGATCACCGTGGCCAGTCCCCCGACCACCGCGGCGACGTGCACGGCTTCCCCGGCGGCGACGCCGAGCGCGGCGACGACCCCGGATCGGGCGCCGTAGCGGGTGGCGTTGGCCAGCACGAACATCATGTCCGGGCCGGGCGTGACCATGAGGACGACGATCGCGGCGAGATAGCCGGCGAGCGCCGCAACGGACAGTCCGAGCACCGTTCAGCCCTCCCCGGCGCCGTCGAGCAGGGCCCGGCGCAGCGCCAGCCGGTGCTCCCGTCGGATCTGCGCCTCCCGGTAGCGTCGCCGGTCCCCGTCGGTCTGCGGCAGCAGCGGTGGGACCGCGCGGGGGTCGCCGTGGTCGTCGACGGCCACCATCACCAGGTGTGCCGTGGCCACGTCGACCGGGGGCACCGCGCGGTCCCAGCGGTCCGCGCTGACCTTCACCGCCACCTCCATCGAGCTGCGGCCGGCCCAGGTGATCCGCGCGTCGACGTGGACCACGTCACCGACGCGGACCGCGCGTAGGAAGGCGGTCTCGTCGATGGCTGCGGTGACCGCCGGGCCGTCGGAGTGGCGGGCGGCGACGACCCCGGCGACCGAGTCGATCAGGTTGAGGATCCGGCCGCCGTGCACCGTACCCATCAGGTTGGTGTGGTGCTGGTCCATGATCTGCGACAGGGTCAGGTGTGAGTTCCCCCCGCTTTGATGGAGCGGTGGTTACCTGCTGCCGGCTGGCGCAGGAGTGGCGATAGGTGGTCGACGAATTTTCGCTCATGCCGCAGAGGTAAAGACCATGTTAGTTCATGCGATCAGGATGGGACATCCCACTGTCCGGCCCTGTAGACGCCCTGCCAGTACTCCTCGTGGGAGACCGTGAAGTCATGGGCCCTGGTTCGCCGCAGGAAGTCGTACCGTTCGTAGAACACGTCAAGCGCTCGCTGGAGGCTGCACTCCTCGGCCGCGCGAATTGCCCGTATTGCCGTGGCGATGCGCCGTTGCACGATCAGATCGTCGATCGGCTGCCGAGCGTTCACGAGACTGCCTTTCAGCACGACTATGAGGGTGCGACTCAGTGGTTTCCACCGCTGGTCGCCGATCACCAGCTCCGGCGGCCGGCCCGTGGCCGTCCGTGGCACCGGGTATCCGTCGCACACCCGCTCCGTCGAGAGCCGGGACGGCAGCGGCCGAGGAAGCTGAGGGGTGCCGCCGGGTTCGACTGCGCGGGCGATGTGACTCTCAGCGCACGCTGCTGATGTCGATCATGTCCTGTCGGGGGACGACTTTCACTCGAGTGCGCCCGTGCGGGCGGCCGAGCTCGATCTCGTGGCGGTCCAGCTGCTGCCAGCCCGCCCACGTGGTGTGGGTGATACCACGTCGGGCGAGGTGGGCTAGCATGTCGGCCGGGTGGGTGCTCGCCGTCTGCTTGCCGGGCAGATCGGCAAGCAGGCTCGCGACGGTCTCACTCGCATCTTTCTTCGTGTGGCCGATCAGTCCGACCGGGCCACGCTTGATCCAGCCGCTCACGTACCTACCGGGGATCCGGTCGCCGTCGAGGCCGAGAACGCGACCGGCGTCGTGCGGAACCGTCCCGGTAGCTGCGTCGAACGGCAGGTCGGCGATGGGGCGGCTGAGGTAGCCGATCGCCCGGTAGACGGCTTGGACGTCCCAGTCGGTGTACACGCCGGTGCCGCGCACCGAGCCGTCGCCGGTCAGCTCCTGCGTCTCGGTGCGCAAGCCGGTCACCCGGCCCTGACCCAGGATCTCCACCGGCGCCTCGAGGAAGTGCAGGTGCAGGTTGCGTGTGCGTGCGGTTGGTGTACGCGCGGCCCAGTTCTGCAGGATGTCGACGCACATCTTGACCGAACGCTTGGCGCGGATCCTGGCCAGGCTGCCCTCGTCGAACTCCATGCCCTCCGGGTGCACGATCACCTCGACATTCGGCGACTCGTCGAGCTCGCGCAGTTCCTGCGGCGTGAACTTCACCTGGCCGGGCCCACGGCGAGAGAACAGGTGCACGTCGGTGACCGGGCTGGTCATCAAGCGCTGGTGCACGTTGTCCGGGATCTCGGTCTCGAGTAGCTCGTCAGCGGTCTTCGCGAGGACCCGGGCTACGTCCACCGCCACGTTGCCGGCGCCGATCACCGCTACCCTGGTCGCGGTCAGCGGCCAGTCGCGGGGCACGTCGGGGTGCCCGTCGTACCAGGAGACGAAGTCCGCGGCACCGAAACTGCCCGGCAGATCGATACCCGGGATCGCCAGCTCACGATCCTTGTCGGCGCCGGTGGCGATGACTGTCGCGTCGTAGAACTGGTCAAGCTCCTCCGGCTTGACGTCCACGCCGTAGTCGACGTTGCCGATGAAACGGATCCGCGGGTCGTCCAGCACGTGGTGTAGTGCGGTGATGATCTCCTTGATCCGTGGGTGGTCGGGCGCGACGCCGTACCGGATCAAGCCGTACGGCGTGGGCAGGCGGTCGAAGATGTCGACGGTCGCCGTCGGGACGGCTCTGGTGAGGATGTCCGCGGTGTAGATGCCAGCCGGGCCGGCTCCTACGATGGCGACCCGCACGGATCGGTCCATGGCTGTTCCCTCTGTTCGTGTACCAGCCGGATACTCAGGATTGCGAAGAGCCGCTTGTCGTACGCAGATATGCAGCACTCTTCGCGCCTTTTCATCAAGACTCGGAGGCGGCGGGAGTGTCGGTTCGCCGCAAAGCTAGGAACTCAACCGGACTTCAGGTCAATGAAGGGAGACTCTGCTCACACTTACGCCGCCGGTAGCGCGGCCCTCGTTGCCGCACCGGTCCGGGCGGGTGTTGCATGGAGCGAATGACGGACGGCTGACCCGCCGCCAAACATTCGTCGGCCGTCGAGAAGGAGCAACGCATGCAGTCTCGTACGGACCTCATCGAAGACCTGATGGGACGCTTTCCTGATGTGCCGCGTGAGGCGGTGATCAAGGAGGACCTGCTGCGCGGAGGACTGGCCTTCGACGACTCGGCGTTGACCGACAACGAACACGGTGAGGTCAAGCCGAAGTCGTACTTCATCTTCTCGTTCGACCACCGGACACTGCCCGAGCTGGGCGCCGCCGCGTTGCGTCGGCCGCCGGAGGAGATCGTGCTCACCGGGGGGCCGTACGACCTGCGCCGGACCGTCGTGTCGGTCCGCACAAACCCCGACTCGCCCTACCGGGTCAAGCCCGACGACGACGGACGGCTCATGCTGCTCCTCGACGGGCGGGCGATCGCCGAGGTGGGCCTGCCCCCGATGCCTGACTACTACCGGCACACGCTCGCCAACGGCAAGTCGGTGATGGAGGTCGCCCCCACGATCCAGTGGGGTTACCTCATCTACCTGACCGCCTTCCGGGTCTGCCAGTACTTCGGCGCCAAAGAGGAGTGCCAGTACTGCGACATCAACCACAACTGGCGTCAGCACAAGCAGGCCGGCCGCCCGTACACCGGGGTCAAGCCGGTCGACGAGGTCCTCGAAGCGCTGGCAATCATCGACAAGCACGACACGGCACGCGCCTCACAGGCGTACACACTGACCGGCGGCAGCATCACCTCGAAGGTCGACGGGCTGGCCGAGGCCGACTTCTACGGCCGTTACGCCCAGGCGATCGAGGAGCGGTTCCCGGGCCGGTGGGTCGGCAAGGTGGTCGCCCAAGCCCTGCCGCGGGCCGACGTACAGCGCTTCCACGACTACGGGATCCGGATCTACCACCCCAACTACGAGGTGTGGGACAAGCGACTCTTCGAACTCTACTGCCCCGGCAAGGAGCGGTACGTGGGCCGCGAGGAGTGGCACCGCCGCATCCTCGACTCCGCCGAGGTCTTCGGACCACGCAACGTCATCCCGAACTTCGTCGCCGGCGTCGAGATGGCCGCCCCGCACGGCTTCACCACGGTGGACGAGGCAATCGAATCGACCACCGAGGGCCTGCAGTACTTCATGTCCCGCGGGATCACCCCGCGATTCACCACCTGGTGCCCGGAGCCGACCACCCCGCTCGGCCGGACCAACCCTCAGGGCGCACCTTTGGAGTACCACATCCGGCTGTTGGAGACCTACCGGGCGACCATGGAGGCCAACGGCCTGTCCAGTCCGCCCGGGTACGGCCCCGCTGGTCCCGGGCGGGCGGTCTTCTCGGTGAGCTCGTTCATGGACAGCCTGCCCGCCGACTCCGCAGCCGGTGCAGCCGTGAACGGATAGCCTCCGACGTCGGCGGCGACAGGTCGCGCACGAGAGAGCGGATCGGTTTGGTGGTCGGTCTGACGACAGACGCGGCAAAACTTGCGCGGGCCGCTGGCGGGGCCATCTGGCGCCAACTGTCGGTCCGATCAGCGTGCGGTCAACTCCTCGTCGACCGCGGTGGAGGCCCGCCGGAGTAGGTGGTAGAGCCTCTCGCGCTCGACGGGCGCCAGGGCCACGAGCACCTCGTCCTCGGCGGTGGCCATGGCGCCCTCCGCATCCCGGAGGCGCTCGACCCCGAGTGGGGTCAGCTCGACCAGGTGCCGACGACGGTCCTGCGGTGAGCGCATCCGCTTGGTGAGGCCACCGCTTTCCAGCTCGTTGAGCAGCCCCACGATATTCGTCCCGTCCATCGCCAGCGTCCTGGCCAGGGCCTGCTGACTGATTCCGCCGCCGGCGCGGATCATGGTCAGCGCGACAAGATGCCGTGGCCGGAGATGGAACGGAGTCAGCGCCGGCTCGGCACGCAGCCAGATCCACCGGGCCAGGTGATCGAGCAGCGGCCCGCAACGGTGCTCCGAATCCCCGGCGGGTACAGCAGCCATGGGACCGAGTCTACCTGGAAGTAGACGGGCGTTGAGAAAATTTTCGACGGTGGTAACCGACGTTCATTCGCCGTCAGCGCCGATGCAGGAGTCCGGCGCGATGATGGCACGCATGGCCGGCGCGACCACGCGCAGGACATCGTCGAGATCCGCGTCCGCCAGGTCGGGCATGCGGAGCACGTAGCGCTGGGCGGCGATTCCCATCATCATGGCGCCAGCCAGGGCGGCGCGCAGCCGCGGCTCCGCGGCGGTGATGGTGTCGGCCATGACGTCGACGGCTTCGGCGGTGACGTGGTCACGCAGGATCCCGGCGGCTTCGTCGCTGGTCATGCTGGCCCGTAGGAGCACCGCCATCGGACTGTTCGGGTCGGCGGCCCAGCTACTGAGCATGGCTCTCAGATAGTTGTCGGTGCTCTGCACAGGGTCGCCGGTCGTGAGCTCGCGCAGCGGGATGCGCCAGTGCACGGCCTCGCGGAAGAGCCGCTGTTTGGTACCGAAGTACTGGATGACCGAGGACTTGTCGACGTCGGCGGCGGCGGCTATCGCCCGAATGGTGGCGCGCTCGTAACCGACTTCGGCGAACACTCGTCGTGCCGTGGCGAGGATGCGGCGCTTGGTGCGCTCGCCCTTGCGCTCCGGCCGCTGCGCGGTCGCTTCCGAGAGGATCCCGGGGGGCGAGGGACCGTCCGCCTGCGCCCGGCTCATCTGGCACTCCTTCTCACCTCGGCACGTCGATCGTACCTGGGCTGATTTGCCAGACAAAGTGCCGTCCACCGACCCGGCGGGCTGTGTCACGGCCACGGGAGTGAGGTGTGGCACTCGCCTACGGGCCGCCCCAACCGCCCGGCTACGCTGACCAAAGTTTCTCAACGACTGTCTACTTTTCGGAGGGTGAGAATGACGGTGCCCGTGCGTACCGAGCGAGTCTCGGCGGGGTCCGCGACCGCACATCCGGGCCTGGCGCTCGTCGTGATCGCCGCAGCACAGCTGATGGTCGTGCTCGACGGCACCATCACGAACATCGCGCTACCGAGCATCCAGGAAGACCTTGAGGTCTCGGCCTCCGGTCTTTCCTGGATCGTCAACTCGTACGTGCTCGCCTTCGGCGGCCTGCTGCTGCTCGGGGGCCGGGCCGGTGACCTCTACGGCCGGCGCCGGGTGTTCCGGGTCGGCTTGGTCGTCTTCAGCTTCGCGTCACTACTGGGCGGACTCGCGCCGAACGCCGAGCTGCTCATCGCCGCCCGGGTTCTGCAGGGTCTCGGCGCTGCCGTGATCGCCCCGACCGCGCTGTCCTTGATCGCGACCACGTTCGCCGAGGGCGCGCCGCGTAACCGTGCGATGGGCGTGTACGCCGCCATGTCCGGTATCGGCTCGACCGTCGGTCTGCTGCTGGGCGGGGTCCTCACGGACTATCTCTCGTGGCGTTGGGTGATGTTCGTCAACGTGCCGATCGGGCTGGCGGTGTTGATCGGCACCAGGGTGGTGGCCAGCGGCGAGAAGTCGCACGGCGAGCTCGACGTGCGGGGAGCCGTGCTCGGTACCGGCGGCCTGGTGGCTCTGGTGTACGCGATCACGCAGGGTGGTGACCGCGGCTGGAACGACAACGTGACGATCGGGATGTTCGTCATCGCAGCGGTCCTGTTGGCGGTGTTCCTGCGGACCCAGCGGCGCAACAGCCACCCGATCCTGCCGCTACGGCTGCTGCGCGACCGCAACCGGGCCGGATCGTACGCGACGATGCTGCTCATCGGTGCTGCCATGTTCGCGACGTTCTATTTCCTGTCGCTGTACCTGCAGCAGGTGCACGGCTACAGTCCGGTCCGCGCCGGGTTTGCGTACCTGCCGTTCAGTCTCGGCATGGGCCTGTCGGCGGGTCTGGGTTCCCGGCTGGTCGGCCGGTTCCCGCCGCGTGCGATCGCCGCGCCCGGCCTTGTCCTGGCGGCGGGCGGCATGCTGTGGTTCAGCCTGCTGGAGCCGTCGTCCTCGTACGCCACCCACCTGATGCCGGCCATGTTCGTCACTGCGGTCGGCCTGGGCGCGAGCTTCCTGCCGATGACCCTCGGCGCGGTCTCGGGGGTGACCAGCACAGACGCCGGGATCGCCTCGGCGGTGCTCAACACCACGCAGCAGATCGGTGGTGCCGTGGGCCTGGCGGTGCTGGCGACGTTGTCGACCAGCGCCGCCGACGATCAACTGCCCCACGCCGACGGCGCGTTCTTCCAGGGCGTGGCCACCGGCGACAGGGGCCTGATCCAGCAGGCTTCCGACGCGTTGACACACGGCTACACGGTGGCGTTCGCCGCCGCGTCGGGCCTGCTGATCATCGCTCTGGTGATCACGTTGACAGCCCTGAACGCCAAGGCACAGCACGGCGCCAAGGCGGCTTCGGCTGTGCACATGGGCTGAGTGTGGCGCCCCGATCCCCCGGTCGGTCGCGGACCGCACCTCGAACTGACGTGCGGCTCACCACCTCGGCAACAGCTCGAAAGGCGCCTTGGGGGTGCGTTTGACATGAAGCGCGGTTGAGGTTTTAGCGTCTCGCCCGGGAGCAGGAAGAAAGGAAGTGCCATTGAGCGAGCGGTTCAAGGAGGCTTTCCGCCGGTACCCCACGGGAGTCGCCGTCATCTCTGCGGCTGGTCCCCACGGGCCGGTCGGGCTGACCGCCTCCAGCGTCGCGTCCGTGTCGGTGGCACCACCAACGCTGTCCTTCTCCCTCATGGCAACGCGGACGGCGAGGGTTCTGCTGCAAGCGCCCAGCTTCGTCGTGCACCTCTTGGGACCCAAACATGCCGATCTGGCTCAGGACTTCTCCCACGCCGACGGTCGACACTTCACCCCGGACCAGGGCTGGAGAATTCTGCCGTCGGGGGAACCGATGCTCCCCAGTGCCCTCGCCGCGCTTCGCGTCATGCCACTGCAACGGATAAGCGTGGGCGACGCGACGCTCGTCGTCGCCTCCGTGGCCGAGGTCTTTCACGGGCCGCCCGACGGGCGGCTGATCTATCACCACAGGAATTTCGTCATCTCACCATCCAGCGAAGGAATCTGATGCGACTGCCACGCCTCCTGCGCCCGCGCACCACCGTCAGCGCCCACTGCGACCTGCCGTGCGGCATCTACGACCCCGCGCAGGCCCGCATCGAAGCCGAGTCGCTCAGAGCGATCTGCGAGAAGTACCAGGCCAGCCAGGATCCGGCGTTCCGCGCCCGCGCTCTGATCATCAAGGAGCAGCGCGCCGAACTGGTCAAGCACCACCTCTGGGTGCTGTGGACGGACTACTTCAAGGCACCCCACTTCGCGACGTACCCCCAGCTACACACCCTGCTCAACGAGGCCACCAAGCTGGCTGGCGCCGGCGGCGCGAAGGGATCCGCGGACCCCGCCGTCGCCGAGCAACTGCTCGCGAAGGTCGAGGAGATCTCCACGATCTTCTGGCAGACCAAACAGGCGTGAGCCACGGGAACCGGGTACGCGTCGGCGTACCCGGTTCCGCACAACCCGTTCAGGAGGCCGGATGCCGTCGCACACCCTAACGTCAGCACTCACCTCGCCGCCGCCTACCAGCAAACTCGCCATATCCGGTAACGACGCCAGCCCCGACGATCGTCTCACCATGGCGGAGGTCATCGCTCGTACCGGTGTGGCCGCATCCGCTCTGCGGTTCTACGAGAGCAGAGGCCTCATCACCGCCGAGCGCAGTAGCGGCAATCGGCGCCTGTACCGGCGGCACATGCTCCGCAGGATCTCGCTCATCCTCGTCGCCAAACGCCTCGGGATCCACCTCACCGAGGTCGCTGACGTATTCGCCTCCCTCCCCTGCGACCGCCCGCCGACGCAAGACGACTGGCAACGCGTCTCCAGGTCGTGGAAACGCCAGCTGGAGAATCGGCGGCGCTACCTCGAAAACCTCGAACACGAGCTGGTCGGCTGCATAGGATGCGGATGTCTCTCGATGAAGGCCTGCAACCTTCTCAACCCCGGCGACGGACTCCGCGCACGCGGCCCTGGTCCGGTGCGCCTCGACGACTCTCGCAGATGACTCCGGGAGAGAGATCACGGTGCCGATGTCGCCTGATTCCGGGTTGCGGCATCCTGGCGGGCGACCACCACGGCAGCGGCGCCGGTCACCGAGAACGCGTTGGTGAGCAGCACCGCGATGTTCCATCCATGCAGCACAGCAGTCGCGTCGTGCGCGCCGGCCCCCACAACCGCGGCAAATGGCCGGCAGCGACGCCAGCCGCGTCGTGAACACCACCAACACCGACAGGATGTGCCCCCGCCGCGACGGACCCCCGACCAGCGCGCTGGGCACCAGCGGCAGCCGATCGGGGCACCAGAGGCTCGCGGTCGGACCGGCCGGCGGTGGTTACCTGCCGCTGTAGACGGGGAAGACGCTGTGCTCGCCGTAGTCGCGCTGGACCATGTTTCGCAGCAGGTCCATGTCGTCGTCAGAGATGACGAAGTCGAGCTGGGCGTTGCTGCGCATGTGTTCGGGGTTGGCGGTCTTGGGCAGCGAGACGGTGCCCAACTGAATGGTGTAGCGGATGCACAGTTGCGGCACGCTCACGCCGTACTTCTCCGCCACCGCGGCGACGTCGGCGTTCTTGAGCATCTCACCGTGGGCGATCGGCGAGTACGCCTCGACGAGGATGTTCCTGCTCTCGCAGTAGGTCATCAGTTCGGTCGGGGTGTTGCCGACGTGGACGAGCATCTGGTTCACCTGCGGCGCGATGGTGCACGACGCGAGGATGTTATCCAGGTCCTGTTGCAGGAAGTTCGACACCCCGATGGAGCGGAGCTTGCCCGCACGGAGCCCGTCCTCCAGGGCACGCCAGGCTTCGCGGTTGCCCTCGGCGTAGTCGCCGCCGCGGAAGTCGTTCCACGGCTGCGGGGCGTGGATCAGCATCAGATCGATGTGGTCCAGGCCCAGCGTCTGCAGGGAGCCGTCGATGGCCGCTGCCGCGTCGTCGTAGTTCTTGATCTCGGCGGCGAGCTTGGTGGACACGAACAGCTCGTCGCGGGAGGTGCCGCTGGTGCGTACGCCCTCGCCGACGCCGCGTTCGTTGCCGTAGGCCTGTGCAGTGTCGATGTTGCGGTAGCCGACCTCGATGGCGTTGCGGACGGCTTGGGCCGCCTTGTCGTCGTCGATGAACCAGGTGCCCAGCCCCAGCTTGGGGATGACCACGCCGTTGGACAACGTGTACGTCTCGTGGAAAGTCATGATCTCTGTCTTCCTTCGGTTGCGGTGACGGTTCTCAGTCGTCGCTGCCGGCCAGGACCTGGTCGAGCAGGTCACCGGCCCGGTCGGACGCGGCTTGGCCGACGCGGGAGCGCAGCGTCGCGACGAGGCCGTGCAGGTCCGCCGGGCTCAGCCCGGCGTTGAGCGCGATGCCGAGGTGTGACCTCAACTGGCTCTCGACGCCATCGAGGGTGGCCAGGGCGGCGACGGTGGCGACCTCGCGGCTCTGCCAGTCGAGGGTGTCGCGGGCGAAGATGTCGCCGAACAGGTGCGCCTTGAGGAACTCGTCGATCGCGGGGGCGAAGTCGAACAGGGGCCCCGTCACCGGTCGACCGGAGAGCCGGGTCTGGTTCTCGGTGCCCAGCGCGAGCATGTCGGTGCCGGCGGGCAACGGGGTCGGCGGCTCGCCGGCCGGGTCGTCGATGCCGCTGTCGCGGCGCTCCTGAAGCAGCGCCATGAACGCGCCAAGGCCGTTGAGGGCACGCGGAAACCCCGCGTAGGCGTACATCTGCACCAGAATTTCGTTGATCTCGGTGACCGTCAGCCCGGTGTCCAGACCGTCGGCCAGGGCGTCACGCAGCTGCGGCAGCTGGCCGGTGGCGGTGAAGGCCGCGATCGCCGCGGTCGCCTGCCGCCGCGGGCTCAGCTCGGATCCGTTCGCCATCGATCGACTCTCTCCGTGCGACGTCACTGCTTGTTGGCCTGCTCGTAGACCTCTGCGGTGACCGGCTCCAGCCAGGTCGTCGGGTCACCGCCCTCCGCAGCCATTTCGAGCATGGCCAGGTGACTCATGAACGTGTCGGCGGCGGCGCCGTGCCAGTGCTCCTCACCGGGTGGGCAGACCACCGTCTCGCCGGCGTGGATCCGCACCACCGAGCCGTCACGCGTGCCGACCAGGCCGACCCCCTCGGTCACGTGCAGAGTCTGGCCGACGGCGTGGGAGTGCCAGTTGGTCCGCGCCCCGGGAACGAACCGCACCAGCGCGACAGTCATCCGCGACGGCCCGGTGCCGTTGTAGATCGGGGTCAGGTACACGTCGCCGATGAACGACTGGGCGGGCGCCTTCGCGGTCTGCCGTACGGGCTGAAGTTCCATGTCAGTTCTCCTCAGAAGCCACGAAGGCGAACAGGTTATGCATTTTGGTGACCAACGAGCGATCAGCGGGCAGGTTCACGTCACCATGTAAGCCGCTACCGGGTGCCCGTGGGAGGGGTTGTCGAAACAGGTCATGACAGTGCCCCCATCAGGCCGCAGCGATTCTGCTTCGCCCTGCCGTGTGTCGGCCGCTCCGCTCAACTCATTCGGTTGCGGGTACCAGGGGTGCAGCCCTCGGGCGGGATGGGAACTGGACCTCCGGCGGGACGCCGGCGTCCGGGGCGTCCGGCAGGACAGGTCATGACAGAGCCTCGTTGACGGGTGGTCGAGCCCGTACCGTCGCAGGGGTGGACAACAGAGCCGACGTTCGGGATTTTCTCGCGACCCGCCGCGCCAGGATCACGCCCGAACGGGCCGGGCTGCCGGACTTCGGCGGCAGCCGCCGCGTACCGGGCCTGCGTCGCGCCGAGGTGGCCATGCTCGCCGGGGTCAGCCCCGACTACTACACCCGCCTCGAACGCGGGAACCTGTCCGGCGTCTCCGACAGCGTGCTGGACGCCCTGTGCCGGGCCCTGCAGCTGGACGAGGCGGAGCGCTCCCACCTGTACGACCTCGCCCGCGCCGCCAGCACCAACCCCCGGGTACGCCGGCGCCCCACCAGACAGATCCGCCCCGCCACCCTGCATCTGCTCGAGGCAATGACCGACGCGCCCGCTTTCGTCCGCAACGGGCGCCTCGACATCGTCGCGGCCAACCACCTCGCCGAGGCGCTCTACCTGCCGGCCTTCCAGACGCGGGTCCGACCGGTGAACCTGGCCCGGTTCTGCTTCCTCGACCCGCAGGCCCGACAGCTCTACCCGAACTGGGAGGCGGCCGCCGACACCACCGTGGCGCTGTTACGCACCGAAGCCGGCCGGGATCCCTACGACAAGGATCTGAGCAATCTCGTCGGCGAACTCGCCACCCGCAGCGAGGAATTCCGCACCCGCTGGGGAGCGCACAACGTCCGCCTGCACCACACCGGCATCAAGACGTTCCGTCACCCGGTGGTGGGACTCCTCGACCTCAACTTCGAGGCCATGCCGATGCCCGCCGACCCGGGACTCACCCTCACCGCCTACAGCGCCGCACCCGGCACCCCGACCGCCGACGCCCTACGTCTCCTGTCGAGCTGGGCCGCGTCGACCAATGATCCGGCCCTCCGCGGATCCGACGGCGAATGAGCGTCAACCCTCCGCCACGGAGCCGGCGTGCTCGGGGCCTGTCGGCCCGGCCGGCCCCCGAATGGACTAGGTAGCCGCTGAGCGAATGGTCGAGTTGTCGATGACATAGCGGAACCGGGCCTTCTTGGCGACCACGTTGTCGAAGGCCTCGTTGATACGGTCGGCGGTGATGACCTCCACGTCGGCGGCGATCCGGTGCTCCGCGCAGAAGTCGAGCACCTCCTGGGTCTCGGCGATGCTGCCGATCAGCGAGCCGGCGACGCTGACGCGCAGCATCGAGACGATCCCGAAGTCGATGGCCTGGGGCAGGCTGGGTTCGAGCATCCCGACGGTGACGAAGGCGCCGTCGTGCTTGACCAGTGACAGGTACGGCTTCATGTCGAAGGGTGTGGGGATGGTCGACAGCAGGAAGTCGACCGACGCCTGACGTGCGGTGACGGCGTCGCTGTCGGGCATGACGATGACCTCGTCGGCGCCCAGGCGCACCGCGTCGTCGCGTTTGGCGGCAGTGGTGGTCAACGCGATGACCTTCGCCGCGCCACGCGCCTTCGCGAGCTGGATCGCCATGTGACCCAGCCCGCCGACGCCGGCGACCGCGACCACCTGGCCGTCACCGACATTCCAGCGCTTGAGTGGTGACCAGGTGGTGACGCCGGCGCACAGCATCGGCGCGGCCCGCTCCAACGACAGAGAGTCCGGAATCCGCAACACGAAGTGCTCGTTCACCACGATCTCGTCGGAGTAGCCGCCGAAGGTCACCTGCCCGCTGTCTGGATCCCTGGTGTTGTAGGTGTACACCGGCGGCGGAACCTGATACTGCTCGTCCACGGCGCCGCGCTGGTCCTCGGACCCCCAATACACCATGCAGCCCACGCCCACCCGGTCGCCGACGGCATGCCGCTGCACACGTTCGCCGACCTCGCTCACCGTCCCGGCGATCTCATGTCCCGGCAGGCAGGGAAAGTTGGTGGCGAGGCCGCCTCCGAATTCGTCACGGGCCTGGTGGATGTCGGAGTGACAGACCCCGCAGAAGGCGATGGCAATGCGCACGTCCTCGGGGCCCACCGGGCCACGATCGAACGGCACAGACGCCAGCGGTTCTGCCGCACCCGCGGTGGCCCATCCGATGTTCGACGCCATGAGAATGCTCCTTGCTGACGGTCACGGATTCGGGGAACGCCCGAGCGCGGAGCGCCATCACCTACCGGCGGCCCGATGGGCCGGGCTCTACCGAACAGCGTGGTCGGACGGGGCGGCGTCGTCGTTGCCTCGGGAAATCTTCACACCACCGGGGGAACTCGCCTGGTTGCCCACCCGATGGAGGAAACAACCGGTCCGAGGACGGCTACGTATCGCGGATGTGGTGGGATGGAAAGCGGTGGCGGGCAGCGCACCGGCCAGGGCACCCGCACGGCACACCGGGCCTGGGCTGCGCCCAGCCGAGCAGCGGATTCCAGGAAAGGAGAGATCCACTGTCCGGAACCGGCCAGACCGCCGACGGCACCGCGCGGCAACGGCAGACGTACGCCGTAGACCCCGTCGAGTTGTTCTTCGACCTCGTCTTCGTGTTCGCGATCTTCCAGCTCACCACTCGGCTGCGGGAAGACCCTTCGATCCGTGGTGCGGGCGAGACCGGTGTGCTGTTGCTGGCGGTCTTCACCGTGTGGTACTTCACCAGCTGGGAGGCGACCCTCGTACGGACCGAGCGCACCCGAACCACCGCCATGGTCCTGACCGTGACCTTCTTCGGCCTCTTCCTGACCGCCGCCGTGTCCCGCGCGTTCACCGGCTCGGGATGGGACTTCGCCGCGCCGTTCCTGCTCGTGCAGCTCGGCCGTGGCCTCTGGACCCTGCTGAACGTGCCCGGCGACATCTGGCGGGACCACTATCGGCGGACGCTGCTGTGGCTGCTCGTCAGCGCACCGCTGTGGGCAATCGGCGCGGTTGCGGCTCCCGCGCATCGCCTCTACTGGTGGGCCGCAGCCGCCGGGGTCGACCTGCTCGGCACCTGGCTCGGGCACCCGATCCCCGGGCGCACCCTGCACTCGGAAAACGCCGCCACGGCCGAGAGCGCACACATGCTGGAACGCTGCCGCCTGTTCCTGCTCCTCGCACTCGGCGGCACGGTCCTGTCCACCGGGCTGGCCCTCACCGCGACGCCGCTGACCCCACTCACCGTGGTCACCGGCTCAGCCGCCCTGCTCGTCACCGTCGCCCTGTGGTTGCTCGCTTTCGGCGGACCGGGCCGGCTGGTCCAACACCACGTCGAACGGACCGGCGACCCGAACCGGGCCACCCGGATGGCCGGCAACGTCCTGACCGTCATGGTGGCCGGGCTCATCGCCGTCGCGGCCGCCCAAGAAATGATCATCCGACATCCGCGCGGCCGGCCGTCCGCCACGATCAGCGTGCTGCTGTACGGTGGCTCGATCCTGTTCCTCCTCGCCCAAGGCTGGTACCTGCGCAGGGTTCCCCCGAGCAACCCGCGGCCCTGGCTGATCGCCGCCACCGCACTGGCGCTGGCCGGTGCGATAACCGGCGCCCTCGCACCGCCATACCTGACGCTGCTCACAGCCGCAGCGCTTCTCATCATCGCCGCGACCAAGCTGACGCGTTCCAGCCAGTTGCCGCATTGATCCTGGTCGGCCGTAAGCCGACGGCGATCAGCCCGTGCTGATGACATCAGCTCAGCAGCCTGCCGACCCCGGCCCTACGGAGACCGGAAGCCCTCCGTGGTAGCTGAAACCCTCGCCTACCTCACGAGGTGTAACTGGCGCGTCCCGGCGGGCTTCCGCCGGCTCGGGTCATGCCAGGCGAGCCCACATGCGTTCTGCGAGGTCGTCGAAGCGGGTCGCTGATGTGCCACTGCGGATCGTCGGGACTACGCCGTCCGACCGCGCGCCCCCATGCCCTCGATCAGCGGCCTGTCGTCGATGAACGGTCGGTAGATGCCGTTGAGGCGGTACAAGGCTATCGGGTGGCACCTGCACCGGAGGTCGACCGGGGCCCCGCCACGACCGCACCGATCGAGCACCGGTGCGGTCGTGGAACCCGAGCGTCAGACTGATCTCCTACTCCCTTTTCGTCGTCGATGCGTGTGCTTCCGGCATCAGCCCAGCTGCCACTGCTGGTTGCCGCCCAGCGGCCGACCACATTCCCAGATCTGCAATCTGGTGCCGTTGGCCGTTCCGAACTCGGTGGCGTCGAGGCACTTACCCGAGTTCGGGTTCACGATCGACCCGTCGCTGTTCGGTATCCATTGCTGAGCGCCGTTGTTCAGGCAGGACCAGAGTTGCACAACGCTACCGTTGGCGGTGCGCCCACCGGAGACGTCCAGGCACTTGCCGGAGTCGTTGCTGACGAACGTGTTGCCGACGCGACGCCACTGCTGGTTGCCGTTGTTCGGGAAGCAGTCGTAGAGCTGCACCGGGGTCCCGTCGGCCTTGCCCCAGCCGGCCACGTCGACGCACCGGTTGGAGGCCACCCCCCGGATGACCGAGGTACCGCCGCCTCCGCCACCACCGCCCCCGGCGGCGTTGCCGTTGATGTTGAAGTCGAAGAGGTTGACGGCCAGGCCGGCGCCGCCGATCCAGGGCTCGAAGCCGGCCTGAACGCTCGTCATGTACCAGTTCGTGTTGATCTTTCCACGGCCGACGGAGTCGTTGATGAAGGACTTCAGGCTGAAGTTGGCGAACGTGTTGCTCGGCGTGGTCCGCACGTAGGAGATGACGTTCCACCCGATGTTGCCGAACCACACGTCCCAGGTGCCGCCCTCGATGGTGACGGTGGCGACCCGGCTGCCGATGGGTTGTGGGCGGCCGCGGTGGTTGGTCCAGATCATCAGTTCGGCGCCGTAGTTCTGCCCGGCCGGGTTGGGATTGGCGTCGAACCACAGGTCGAAGGCCGCGTCCCACTCGCCGGCGTTGGGGGTGCTGATGTTGAACGTGGCCCTGGGGTTGTTCAACCCGGCCACCCGGGCCGGCAGGCCGCTGTTGGCGGTGCAGGCGCCGTAGTGGCAGCCGGCGTAGATGGACGGGTAGGAGGCCGGCGGGCCACTGGTGGAGTTGTTGTGGTCGGCGCGGGTCACCGTGAAGCCGGCGTTCGACACGTCGATGCACTGGGTGGTGCTGGCACCCCAGCGGTTGTTCTGCACGATGTACCGACCGCCCTGGACCTGGGCGGTGGCGTACTGGTCGCACAGCAGCGGCGCGGCGCTGGCCGGGGCCGTGCTGACCGCCAGCAGCGCGGTGGCCGCGGTGACCACCAGCGCGGCGGCGGCGGCGAGTGGGCGGAATCGCCAGTTCAATGGATCCTCCTCGGTGAGAAGTGGACAGTCGCGGTGGAACGCGGGTGGTTCAGGGAGCGAGTGGGGCGGTCGGCTGCCAGACGGTGTCGTCGTCGAAGTGGGCGGGGTTGTCGAAGGCGTTGCCGCCTGCGGGCTCGGCGATGTATCCGGTGGCGTCGTAGTGCCGCAGGTAGCGGTCGGTCAGGTTGAGTGAGCGGAGGCGGACTCCGCCCGGGGTGCTCTCCGGGCAGAAGGTGGCGTCGGCGCGGAACAGCGCGGTGTCGGTGAAGCTGTCCAGCCGTACCCGGAAGTCGCGGTGCCGCAGGTAGGCGCCGGAGACGTTGACGGCCGCCAGGGAGACGCAGGTCGGGTCCGCCAGCCCTGACTGGACGCGGAACGTCGCGTCGCGTCGGTCGGGCTCGGCGGCGCCGGCGTCGAGCACCGACGTCACCGAGAGGAAGTTCCGATGGCGCAGGTAGCGGTCGGTGAACCCGGGTGTGGTGACGCGCAGGGAGACGGTGCTTCCGGGACGCAGTTGCGGTGGGTGATCCACCGCCGCGACGAACGGGAAGCGTTGTGGCGCGAGACCGTTGCAGTCCCACAGTTGCAGGCGGGTGCCGTTGGCGGTCGCGCCGCCGGGTGCGTCGAGGCACCGGCCGGAGTTCGGGTTGACCAGTGCGTCGCCGCGGCGCAGCCACTGCTGGGCCGGTGAGCCGTTGCAGTCCCAGATCTGCAGTCTGGTGCCGGCCCCGGATGCTGCCCCGGGCACGTCCAGGCACCGTCCCTGGGCGCCGACCGATCCGTCGGGTCGCAGGGTCCACCGCTGCACCGGTGCGTCGTTGCACTGCCACAGTTGCACCGCGGCGCCGTTGGCCGCGCCGCCGCCCGCGACGTCGACGCAGCTTCCGGCGCCGCCGACGAAGCGTCCGGGGCGCGCCGAACTCGGCGGCAGCAGCGCGGAGGCCGAGTAGGCGCGACAGGTGCCGTCGGCAGCGTCATCGGTGCTGACCTGCAACAGTGCGGAGCCGTCGGCGGATGGCACCAGAGTGGGGCTGTAGTTGGGGCAGACGCCGGGACGCGCGCCGGGCACCGCCACCGGAGCGGGTGCCGGATACCAGGAGCCTCGACCGTTGTCCAGGTTGACGAACAGCGCTCGGCCGTTGAGGGCGGCCTCGGTGCCGTCGGCGTTACGGACCCGCTGCGCGACGAGCAGCACACGGCCGGTCGCGGTGGTGGCGAGCGTGGGGGTGGCGGTCAGGTAGCGCCCGTCCGCGGTCTGGACCACGGGGTCGAGCCGGGCCGGGTCGCCCCAGGTCGTTCCGTCCACGGAGGTGCGGGAGCGCACCGCGCAGTCGTACTGGCCGCCGAAGCCGCACACCTCGTACGCCAGCAGGTAGGTGCCGTTGGGCATCCGGCGGACGGCGGGCATGCCGGGGCGGTGCCCCGGCTGCGGTCCGGTCACGATCGGCGACCGCGTTGACCAGGTGAGCCCGTCGGTGCTGATCGACTGCACGAGGACCTGGCTTCGGCCGGGCTGGCTCTCGTCGGCGAGGTGCGCGACAAGGCGGCCGGCCGCGTCGAGGAAGAACTCCGGTTCCCACAGCCCGCCGGCGTTGCCCGACTGGGCGACGGTGGACAGGTAGCGCCAGGTGCGGCCCACGTCGTTGCTCGCCCAGACGCGGATCGACATGCGCCGGTCGGACCCGCCGTCCTGACCGACGCTGCCCGCCCAGAGCAAGGTGCCAGCGGGCAGCCCGCCGAGCGGTCGCGGCAGCTCGAACAGCGTGGTGCAGCACAGGCCCCGCCGAGCCTCCGGGTCGGTGACCGTGCCGACGCGGCGGAAGGGACCGTCGGTGGTGCTCTCGTAGATGCCCGCGACCGGTCCGCCGGCCGGGAACTGCGTGACGGTGAGGATCACCCGCCCGTTCGCGGCGCCGGAGCTGGCAAGCCGTACCGCGCGTGGATAGAGGGCGGCCTGACCGTCGACGGGTGTCCCGCCAGCCGCCGCGGCCGGGCGGGCGGCCCCGGGTGCGGCGAGCGCGGCGACGACGCCGGCGAGGGTCAGGACGGCGACCACGACGAGTCGGGATGCGCGGGCACCGACCGGTCCGTCTCCCCACCCTCGGCGGCGTCGTCCGGTGAGCCGTCGCGGGACCGGGCTCGTGGATGTGGGACCGACGGGCCGGGCTCGTGCGGGCGCGGGGCCAGTGTGGCCGGGCAACTCTTGTCGTCGTGTGGTCATGGTGTCTCCCGGTGGTGGTACGCGCTCCCGGCGGATCGCAGCCGCCGGCCGGCTCCGGTCCGCCCGCCGCCCGGTGGCGGGCGGACCGGAGCCCGCGCGAGGATGTTCTGGCTGGAACGCCAGGGCAACGCTTCGATCGACAGGATGCAATGCTCGTCGATGTCCGAACCAGTGTTTTCGAAACATGACCCAGCACGGCGCCACGGGTCACCCCCACCGCGTCCGACGCGCTACCGCGCCGCCCGGTACGTCGTCCGGTCGAAGTCGGCGTACGCGTCGCCGCCGGTCAGGTCCTGAACCCACAGACCGAAGAAGGCACCCGTGAAGCCCCACACCTCGGGCACCCCGTCGACGATCTCGGTCGCGTGCTCGTCGGAGAGGATCGTCGCGTCGAACACGTCCGGCCACCAGATCGGCGCCGCCCCCGGCGCGCCCTGGGCGAAGCGCAGTGCCGGCCCGTCCAGCGCGACGTGCAGCTCGACCGGCCCGTGCACCGGCACCGGCCGGCCGAGACGGCGCAACCGTCCACGTCGGCAGGTCAGCACGTCCGCCACCACGCCGACGCCGTCCTGGCAGGTGAGGTGGGCGTAGTACCAGTTGCGGGTGTTGTAGTAGGCGACCAGCCCGGCCAGGTGCTGGTACGAGCGGGGGATGAAGTCGACCACCGCCGAGAAGGTGGCGCGTGGGTGCTCGATCCGCCGGGCGACCAGACTCACCCGATGCCGTGATGACGGCGACTGGCCGCCCGCGAGCCGCAGGTGACCGGGGCGTGCGGTCAGCGACAGCCAGTCCGGCGACGGCGGCCGGCGCAGGGTGCTCCAGGCCGGGTCGAGCCGACCGGCGTCGAAGTCGTCGGTCTGCGGCGCCTCCCGCCACGGCCTTGCTGGTAGCCGGGGGCCGGGAACCCGCTCGTGCGGTATGCCGCCCTCGACGCGCGGCCAGCCGTGCACCGTCCAGTCGACGCGCTGCAGCGCGGTTTCCCGACCGAGGACACAGGCGCCCCGGCGGCCGAGCGGGCGCGCGGTGAGGTGCGCGAGATACCACTGGTCGTTCGGGGCGGCGACCAGACTGCCGTGGCCGGCCTTCTGCAGCGGCAGATCCGGGCGGTGGGTCGAGGTGAGCATCGGTCCATCGGGATCGGCGACATATGGGCCGGTCAGCGTGCGGGAGCGGGCCACGGTCACCTGGTGCTCCCAACCGGTGCCGCCCTCCGCGGTGATGAGGTAGTACCAGTCCCCTCGGCGATACAGATGCGGCCCCTCGGTGAAGCCGGCCGGAGTGCCGTCGAAGAGGATGATCGGCTCGCCGACCAGGACACGCCGGCGTCGGTCGTACTCCTGCGCGATGATCCCGCCGGCCCAGGACCGGCCCGGCCGCCAGTCGCAGGCGTTGGACAGCAGCCAACTGCGGCCGTCGTCGTCGTGGAACAGCGAGGGGTCGAAGCCGCGGGCGTGCAACGGCGCCGGGTCGGACCAGGGCCCGTCGATCGACGGTGCGGTGGTGACGAAGTTGGGGGTGTCCCAGAACCCGCCGGTGTACGAGTCGACGTCGGTGAACACCAGGTGGAACTCGCCGTCGACGTGGGACAGGCAGGGTGCCCACACCCCGCCCGAGTCCGGACATCCGGTCAGGTCCAGCAGACGCCGATCGGTCAGCACACCACCGAGCGGGCGCCAGTGCACCAGGTCCCGGGAGTGGTGCACTCGTACCCCCGGATACCACTCGAAGGTGGAGGTGGCGAGGTAGTAGTCGTCGCCGACCCGCAGGATCGACGGATCGGGGTGGAAGCCGGGCAGCACCGGGTTGCGGATCAGAGCCGTGTCCTCGCCGGCGGGGCCGGGCCGTCCGGGCGCGAGCAGTTCCGTCATCCCTTGACCGCTCCCTGCATGATTCCGCCGACGATCTGTCGGGCCAGAAGGACGAAGACCACGAGCACCGGAAGCACGCCTAGCGTGGCGCCGGTGAGCATCAGGGCGTAGTCGGTGTAGTAGCCGCTGGCCAGCACCGACAACGCCACCTGGACGGTCGGGTTCTCCGGGTTGAGCACCACCAGCGGCCAGAAGAAGTCGTTCCACGCCGTCATGAAGGTGAACAGGCCCAGCACTGCGGCGGCGGGCCGGATCGCCGGAAGCGCGACGTGCCAGAACACCCGGATCAGGCTGCACCCGTCGACTCGGGCCGCCTCGACGAGTTCCGCCGGCACGGTCTCCTCGACCGCCTGTCGCATCCAGAAGACACCGAACGCGGAGACCAGCGCGGGGACGATGAGCGCCTGCAGCCGACCGGTCCAGCCCAACTCGGTCATCAGCAGGTAGAGCGGGATGATGCCGAGTTGGGTCGGCACCATCATGGTGGAGATGACCAGCACGAGCAGGGCGTTGCGGCCCCGGAAGCGCAGGCGGGCGAACGCGAAGCCGGCGAGTGAGGCGAAGAAGACGTTGCCCACCGCGACGGAGGTGGCGACCAGGAACGAGTTGGTCAGCGCCACCCCGAAGTCGGAGCTGTCGAAGACCCGGGCGATGTTGTCCAGCAGGTGCCCACCGGGTGTCAGCGGTGGGGTCGTGTTGCCGATGACGCTGTTGTCGTTGCTGGCGACCACGAAGGTCCAGTAGAGCGGGAACATCGAGGCCACCAGCACGGCGGCGAGGAACAGGTAGATCAATGTCCCGGGCCGGCGGCCGCGCGAGTAGCGGCCCGGCCGGGCCGCGAGAGGGGGCGCGGCACCGACACGCGTGGAGGTCACCATGGTCGTCTTCCCTTCACCGGCTCGCCACCGAGCGCCGGACCGCGAGGAAGTTCACCAGCGCGAACACGGCGATGAGTAGGAACAGCAGCCAGGCGACCGCGGAGGCGGAGCCGGCGTCGAAGAGCGTGAAGCCCTTTTCGTAGAGGTACATGGTCACGGTCTGGAACTGGCGGTCCGAGCCGCCGTTGGGCTCACCCTGGCCGTCGAAGAGCAGTGGTTCGGCGAACAACTGCAATCCCCCGATTGTCGACACCACTGTGGTGAACAGGATCGTCGGTCGGATCATCGGGACCGTGACGTGCCAGAACGCCGACCAGGCCGAGGCGCCGTCGAGCCGGGCCGACTCGTAGAGGTCGGCCGGCACGGCCTGCATGGCGGCCAGGTAGATCAGCGCGTTGTAGCCGGTCCAGCGCCAGATGACGATCATGCTGATGCCCAGGTGCGCGGACCACTTCTCGGCCTGCCAGTTGATCGGGTCGACCCCGACGAAGCCGAGCAGCCAGTTCGCGATGCCGGCGTCCTTGCCGAAGACCTGGGCGAAGACCAGCGCCACGGCGACCACCGAGACGATGTTGGGCACCAGCACCCCGGCCCGCCAGAACGTACGAGCGCGCAGCGTGGTGTTCAGCGCCGCCGCGAGGCCGAGGGCCAGCAGCAGTTGCGGCACGGTGGAGATGACGAACAGGCTCAGGGTGTTGAACAGCGCGTTCCAGAAGTCGCCGTCGGCGAGGAGCGTGCGGTAGTTCTGCACGCCGGTCCAGCCGCCGTCGCCGTTGATCAGGTGCCAGTCGTGCAGCGACATCCAGAACGTGGCGAGCAGGGGGAACAGTCCGAAGGCTCCGAACAGGACGAAGAACGGCGCGATGAACAGGTACGGGGTCGTCCGGCGGTCCAGCATGTCAGCCAGCGTGCGGCGGCGGGCCGCAGGAGGTGGGGTCGCGGGTCGGTGCCGGGCGGCGCGGCGGAGGCTCACGTCGGTGGTCATGTCAACTCCGAGGGTTCGCGTCGGGGCGGGTGGCACGGACATGTCCGTGCCACCCGCGGTCGACAGCCGATCAGCCGAGGGTCTTCCGGGCCTCACCGAGCGCGGCCTGCCAGGCCGCGTCGGGCGACTGCTTGCCCTGCTCGACGCGGGCCAACGCGCGTCCGAAGACCGGCCGGACGTCGCCGTCACGGGTGCCCCGGTAGTTGGGGCGCAGGGTCTCACCCGAGCGGGCGAAGATCTCGCCCACCGGGGCGTTGTTGAAGTACTCGTTGCGGAAGTCGAGCACCGCCGGGTCTTTCAGCGGGCCGGGCTGTGAGGGCAGACTTCCGACGTTCTGGAAGATCTTGGTCTCCGACTCCGGTGAGGTGAGGAACTTCGCCAGCTCGTAGGCTTCCTTGGGGTGCTTGCCCTGCTTCGGTACGGTCAGGAATGATCCGCCCCAGTTGCCGCCGCTGCCGGGCACCTTGGCGATGTCCCACTTGCCGGCGTTGGCAGGCCCGGAGCCGTCCTTGATCAGGCCGAGCATCCAGCTCGGGCACGGAAGGGTGGCGAACGTGCCCTGCTTGAATCCGACGTTCCACTGCTGGCTGAACGGGTCGAGCTGAGCCGACATGCCCTTGCCGCTGGCCGCCGTGGCGACCTTGGCGAAGGTGTCCCTGATCTGCGGGTTTGTGTCGCCGACGTACTGGTCGCTGGGGTCGAAGTAGCCGTACGGCAACTGGTTGATCATGGCGCTGTAGACGTTGCCGGCGCTGTCGAACCACTTTGCCTTGCTGCCGGAGGCCACGAACCGCTGACCGACGGCGAAGTAGTCGTCCCAACTCGTGTAGAGCTTGGACACCTCGTCCCGGGCGGTCGGCAGACCGGCGGCCTTGAAGAGGTCCGCGCGGTAGCACAGCGCGAGACCGCCCATGTCGGTGCCGAGACCCATCACGAACGCGCCGCCGTCGGCGACGCCCTGCTCCCACTTCCACGGCAGCCACTGGCTCTTCAGGTCCGCCGCGCCGTGGTCGGCGAGGTTGACGAACTTGTCCTTGGACTGCCGGAACTGCGGCAGGAAGCCCTCCTCCACCGCCTCGATGTCGGCCGCGCCGGCACCGGCGGCCAGCCGGGTGGCGAGTTGCTTGTGGTGCGGGTCGAACTCCGCCTTGCGGATCTTCACCTCGATGTCGGGGTGCGCGGTCATGTATTCCTTGACCAGGGGATCGTACCCGAAGTCGCTGAACACCGCGACGGTGAGGGTGGTCTTGCCACCCGAGCCGCCGTCGCCGCCACCGCAGCCGCTCGCGGTCACGGCGAGCGCGGCGGCGGTCAGCCCGGCGGCCAATCTCATGCCCGCGGCTCTGCGACGGGGCGGGGTGCGCCAAGGCGCCATCGTTGCCTCCTCCATGATCGGGCCAGCCGGCCCGGAACACACTTCTGGTGGGGTCCGCCCGGCACCGACCCGCGGCGAGCGCCATCGGTCCGGTCGTGCCGTCGCCAGACGGGCGGCGACGGCACCGATGCGGTGCGACACAACGTAGGGCGGGTCGAAACATCGACCAACAAGTTTCGAAACATGTTGGAAACTGTGACCTCGGCGGGGGCAGACTGGCCGGGCGCGGTGCACCATCGGGGACCGCGGCGCGAGGGAGGCACCGTGGGAGGCACATCGGCTGCTCCGGCATCCCGGTGCACGCTGGCGACGATCGCGCGCGAGGCGAACGTCTCGGTGCCCACCGTCTCCAAGGTGCTCAACGGGCACAGCGACGTCGCACCGACGACCCGGGCGCACGTGGAGCGGCTGCTCACCCTGCACGGCTACCAGCGACCCCGGGTGCCGCGGCGGACCAGCCGGCGAGGGGATCTCCTCGATCTGGTGATCAACGAGTTGGACAGCGCATGGGCGCTGGAGATCCTGACCGGGGTGGAGGAGGTGGCCGAGGAGGTCAACATGAGTCTCGTCGTCTCGGCCGTGCACAACCGGGCCAGCCTGACCCGCCGCTGGCTGGACTCGCTGATCTCCCGGGGCTCGCAGGGTGCGATCCTGGTGCTCTCGGAACTGGCCGAGGAACAGCGGGCCGAGCTGGCCCGGCGGACGCTGCCGTTCGTCGTGGTCGACGGGGTGAGCCTGCCGCCGCCGGAGGTGCCCTCGATCGGCGCCACCAACTTCGGCGGCGGCTACGCCGCCACCGAGCATCTCCTCGCTCTGGGTCATCGCCGGATCGGCGTGATCGGCGGTCCGGAGCAGATGTTGTGCACCCGGGCCCGGGTGGCCGGCTACCGGGCCGCGTTGGAGGCGTCGGGCCTGCCCGTGTGCCGTGAGCTGGTGCGCTACGGCGACTTCCACCACACCGGTGGTTTGGCCGCCGCCCAGCGCCTGCTCGCCCTGCCGGAGCCGCCGACCGCCATCTTCGCCGGCAGCGACCAGCAGGCCACCGGCGTCTACGAGGCGGTGCGACAGATCGGGCGCAGCATCCCGCACGACGTCAGCGTGGTGGGCTTCGACGACCTGAACTTCGCCCAGTGGACCGCTCCCCCGTTGACGACCGTGCGCCAGCCACTGCGGGCGATGGGCGTCACCGCCGCCCGGACGCTGCTGCGGATCATCGGTGGCCAGCGACTCGACACCCATCGCATCGAGCTGGCCACGACTCTGGTCCAGCGGGAGAGCACCGCTCCCCCGCCACCGACCTGACCCGGGCCACCGGCTCGCGCCCGGCGGCCCGGTCCACACCGTCAGATCACCTGCCACCGCTGATTGGACTGGTTCGTACCGCAGGCCCAGATCTGCAACCGGGTGCCGTTGGCGGTACCCCACCCGGCCGCGTCGAGACACTTGCGGGAGTTCGGGTTGACCAGGGTGCCGTCGGAGTTGACCAGCCATCGTTGGGCGGCGCTGCCGGCGATGCAGGTCCACAGCCACACCTGACTGCCGTCGGCGGTACCGACTCCGCGGACGTCGAGGCACTTGCCGGATCCGGTGTTGACGAAGGTGTCACCGGCCCGGCGCCAGCGCTGGGCGCCGTTGCCCAGGCAGTCCCACAACTGCACAGCGGTACCGTCCGCCGTGCCGCCGCCGGCCACGTCGACGCAGCGCCCGCTGCCGGCGCCGACGATCGCCCGGTCGGTGCTGCCGGTGCAACGGGTGACGAAGTTGCGCTCGGTCAGCCCTCGGCAGAACGAGGCGCGCGCCTCCGCGTAACGGGACAGCCGGCCGTCGACGAACCAGGTCGAGTTGACCGGAAAGTCGAAGGATCCGTCGTTGACGCCGTCCCAGCCGTAGCGGAAGTCGAGGTTGATGTAGACCGCGGCGCGGATCACGCCGCGCAGGTCGTAGCTGCCTGACATGTTCGGGATCGGACCCACGTAGTCCATCAGCGAGAACAGCCGCCGAACCCACAGGTCACCACGCTGCGGTTCCAGGCCGACGGTGTCGGCGCCGTTGTCGGTGAAGTTCATCATCCCGGCCTCCGAGACGATCATCGGCTTGCCGTGGTCCTTGGCGAACTTCATCATCTTCAACACGTTCGCGTCGTGGTCCCAGTTGCGCCACACCGCTGCCGGATTGCCGGCCGCGTCCGTACCGACGTAGGCATTGCGGCACTGCGAGGCCGCCGTGTCGTAGTTCTGCGGTGGGGTGCCGTTGTAGAGGTAGCCATTGTCGTAGATCGGCAGGCACAGCTCGTGGGCGAAGACCGAGACGCCGATCCAGTCGGTGACCGCGTCACCCGGGTAGAGCTTCTCGAACTCGCCCCGCACCGGGTGGAACACGTAGGTGACATTGTCCTGCCGCTTGGCGGCGTTGATCAACGAGCGCACCTTCGCGAACGCGTTCCGGTAGGACGCGCACGAGGCGTCGGTGCAGTGGTAGAACGACGACACCTCGTAGTCGACGCGGAGGAAGAACTTCGCCGCGGGATACTGATTGACGAAGGCGATCAGGTTGCCGAACTGCGCGTCGTGACGCCCGTCGGCGATCTCCTGGGTCACCGCGCGCGAGCGGGCCGCCTTGGCGTTCTCGTCGCCGCCGGTGTAGCCGGGCGGGTTGTCCTTCCAGGAGATGCCCACCTGGACCATCCGGCCCTGCTGAGCGAGTTGGGTGGCGTGGTCGCGGTGGCCGGGGTTGACCCAGGTGCCGGACCTCACCTCGTAGTACACCGAGCCGCCGGACGGCGGTGCGGCGAACGAGGTGTAGTCGTTCCAGGCGGCGGCGGTGGACTGGCCGACGAACAACAGTCGGCCGCCGTCGGCCGGGAGAAAGGTCGCGGCCGACGCGGGGGTGGATGTGGATAACACGGTGACGACGCCGACGACCATCAGCAGGGCCGCGAGCATCGCCAGGGGACGGGTACGTGACATGGGCGAACGCTAGGCAGCCGGCCGCCGCGACGTCGACGTTTTTCGATAATCGATTGTTGCCGGCGTGTTTCGAAACTACGGGACTTTCGATCGAAACGTCGTTACGTTCCGGCCGTCGTCCCCACGCCGGATCGTCCCGGCGAAGGGCCGGCACCCCCCCACCACCTCCGAACCAGGGAGCTTCGATGCGGACCATCCGCTCGACCGGCGGCGCACGCCGGTCCCGTACCCTGATACGCGCCGCGCTCGCCCTCGTCCTCGCGACGACCGCGAGCATCGGTGGTCTGATTCCCGCGCCCCCCGCGAGCGCCGCGGTCAGCGGCCGAAACCTTCCCGCCGACGGGAAGGTCCGCCTGTTCATGGGGCAGGACTCAAGCACGTTGACCGACTACAAGCGCGACGTCCTGGACACCGATCCGACCGCACCGCGCCCCGGCGGGGTGACCCTTTACACCAACCTGCTGCTGGGCGGGGACCCACCGCCGCTCGCCGGTTTCTACGGCCCGGTCAACTGGGGCTCGGGCACTGTCGACTTCCCGGCCACGCTCGCGCAGTACCCGGACGCGGCGCTCGCCGTCGGCCTCTACCTGTCCGACGCCAGCACGGGGTGCAACAACCAGCCCCTGCGCGCCATCATCGGTCGCCCGGACGCCGACGTGGTCAACCTGACCGCCGGTTACCGGCAGAAGGTCGACGAGATGGTCACCTGGCTCAGGAACACCGGACGAGAGGTGTTCCTGCGCATCGGCTACGAGTACGACGGGCCGTGGAACTGCTACAACGCCGACTACTACAAGGAGGCGTTCCGCTTCGTCAAGGGTCGCATCGACGCGCTCGGCGCGAGCCGGGTCGCCACCGTCTGGCAGTCCGCCGGTTGGCCGATCGACGAGCACACCGACCACCCGGAGTGGAACTACGTCGTCACCGCCGCCAACCACTTCGATGCCTGGTACCCCGGCGACCAGTACGTCGACTGGGTCGGGCTGTCCGCGTTCTACGGCGCCACCTACCAGCGCTACCAGTGGTCCTGCCGCGCCCCGAACACCTCGCCGAGGGCGTTGCAGGACCGGGCGCTGAACTTCGCCCGCGGGCACGGCAAACCGGTCATGATCGCCGAGGCCGCGCCGCAGGGCTTCAGCACCGGCGCCAAGACCTCCAGCTGCATCTTCGCGAAGAATCCGCAGCCGATCAGCGCGACGGCGCTCTGGGACACCTGGTACGCCGACTTCTTCGGCTACGTCAACGCCAACACCGACGTCATCCGGGCCGTCGCATACATCAACACGAACTGGGACGCCCAGACGCAGTGGCAGTGCAACGGCGCGCCGGCCGGCCAGCCCGGCTGCGCCAACGGCTACTGGGGCGACTCGCGCATCCAGGCCGACCCCACCATCCGCAGCCGGTTCCTCACTGAGATCCGCAAGTCGATCTACGTCGGCGGCGCCACCGCCACGAGCACCGTGATCCGCGGGCAGGGCAGCAACCGCTGTGTCGACGTGGCCGGGGGCGGCACCGCCGACGGCACCAACGTCATCCTCTGGGACTGCTGGGGCGGTGCGCCGCAACAGTGGCGCCGATCCGGCGACACGTTCGTCAATCCCCAGTCCGGCAAGTGCCTCGACGTGCGCGGCAACGGCACCGCCAACGGCAGCGAGGTGTGGCTCTGGACCTGCATCGCCGGCAGCGGCGCCCAGCGCTGGGTTCAGCAGAGCAACGGCACCCTGCTCAACCCGCAGTCGGGCAAGTGTCTGGACGCGGACGGCTGGGGCACCGCCAACGGCACCGAGCTGATCATTTGGACCTGTGGCGCGAACCAGTCGAACCAGATCTGGCGACTGGGCTGATTCGCGGAGCGGGTCCCTGCTGCCCGGCAGGGACCCGCTCTCCTATCGGGCGGGGCCGGTGCTCTCCCGCTCGACCAGATGGAACGCGGGTTGCGCATGCATCGGCGGACCACCGTCGCCCTCGATCCGGGCCACCAATCGCCGGACCGCCAGCCGGCCGGTCTCCCGCTTGTCCGGGGCAATGCTGGTCAAGGTGGGGTTACTGAAGCGACCTCCTCGATGTCGTCGATGCCGGCCACCGCGACGATCGCTCCCGGAAATCCCACCGACATCCGGGCCCGGACCGGACCGACCGGCCGCCCCGACACCCACCGCCAGCCGCCAGTGGCGCAGCTCGGCCCTGACGGCCCGTCCGATGGAGACGGCATGACACGTCCCGATCCCGTCCGCCTCGCCGCACCCCTGCTGGCTGTCCTCGCCCTGATCGCCGGCCTGCTCACCGCGCCGGCCGCACCGGCGCGCGCCGTGCCGGCGAAGAATCCACCGCTGACCACCCCCTGGACCGCTCAGGCGCTCAACGGCACGCCACTGCCGGACTATCCGAGACCACAGATGACCCGCCCGGACTGGCTCAACCTCAACGGCGAGTGGCAGCTACGCCAGTCCGCCTCCGACGACGCCCCCCAGTTCGACACCGACCTGCCCGAGCGGATCAACGTGCCGTTCCCGGTGGAGAGCGCGCTGTCCGGGGTGCGGCGGGCGGCCGGCGACAACCGCAACTACCTGTTCTACCGCCGTACCGTCACGGTGCCGACGAACTGGAGCGGGCGTCGCGTCCTGCTGCACTTCGGCGCCGTCGACTGGCAGACCACCGTCTGGGTCAACGGCACCGCCGTCGGCGGGCACACCGGCGGCTACGACGCGTTCACCTTCGACGTCACCCCGCACCTGCGCGGCGGCGCCAACGAGATCGTGGTCAAGGTGTGGGATCCGACCGACAGCCGGCAGAACGGCAGTCTGCCGCCGATCGGCAAGCAGACCAAGCAGCCCGGCGGCATCTTCTACACGCCGAGCTCGGGCATCTGGCAGACGGTGTGGCTGGAACCGGTGCCGGCGGCCTCGATCAGCAGTGTCGACCTCTATCCGAACCTTGCCGACAACACGCTCCGCGTCCGGGTCTTCACCCGTGGGGACGTCAGCGGGCACAGCGTCGTGGCCGAGGCGCTCAACGGTTCCACCGTGGTCGGCTCGGCCACCGGCGGCTTCACCGAGTTCACGGTGCCCGTACCGAGCGCCCGGCGGTGGTCGCCCGACGACCCGTTCCTCTACAACCTGCGGGTCACCCTGCGCAACGCCGCCGGCGACCAGGTCGACCGGACCACGCACTACTTCGGCATGCGCGAGATCAGCACCGGTGTGGTCAACGGCGTCCTGCGGCCCAAGCTCAACGGCCAGTTCGTCTTCCAGACCGGCACGCTGGACCAGGGATTCTGGCCGGACGGGCTCTACACCGCGCCCACCGACGCCGCGCTCGCCTTCGACCTGCAGAAACACAAGGATCTGGGCTTCAACATGGTGCGCAAGCACATCAAGGTCGAACCACAGCGCTGGTTCTACCACGCCGACCGCCTCGGTCTGCTGGTGTGGCAGGACATCCCCTCGTTGACCGCGCAGGACATCAATGCCACGGACGCGCAGCAGGCGCAGCTCGAGACCGAAGCCCGCGAGATCGTGGACGAGCACCGCAGCTCCCCGGCGGTGGTCACCTACACCGTCTACAACGAGGGTTGGGGAGAGCGCGCACTCAGCGACACCCGCCGGGTCGCCCAGAACGTGAAGAACCAGGACCCGACCCGACTGGTAAACGCGCACAGCGGCTACAACTGCTGCCAGTCGCTGGGCAACCCGGGCAACGGCGACATCGACGACTGGCATATCTACCTCGGACCCGACTCACCCGTGCCATCGAGCAGCCGGATCGCGGTGCTCGGCGAGTTCGGCGGCCTGGGCCTGCGCGCGCCCGGCCACGAGTGGAGCCCGAACGGCAACTTCTTCGCCTACGAATGGCAACCCAACTCGACTGCGCTGACCGACCGCTATGTCGGCCTCGCTCAGGGCACACAGAACCTGATGCTCGGCAAGGGACTGAGCGCTTCGGTCTACACCGAGATCGCCGACCAGGAGGGTGAACTCAACGGATTCCTCACCTACGACCGGCAGGTCGTCAAGATGGACCAGGCCCGCGTGCGGGCCGCCAACCTGTCCCTCATCAACGCGTCGAAGTCGATCGGCAACTCGGCGCCGGTGGCACTGCCGCTGAACACCAGACGGTCCCTCCAGGTCACGACGCCCGGCTACACCAACCGGTACCTGCGGCACCGGGACAGCCTCGCCTACACGGAGGCGGTGGATGCGGCCAGCTCCGCGCTGCTCAAGAACGACGCCACCTACACCGTCCGGACCGGTCTGGCCGACCCGGCCTGCTACTCGTTCGAGTCGGTCAACTTCCCGGGCCAGTTCCTGCGGCACCAGGAATCACGGGTGCGCAACTCACCCAACGACGGCTCGGCGCTTATGCGCGCCGATGCCACCTGGTGCGCGCGGGTCGGCGTGACAGGCAGCGGCGTCTCGTTGGAGTCCTACAACTTCCGCGGAAAGTATCTGCGGCACTACAACTCTGAGGTCTGGCTGAGCAACGGCACGGGCGGTGAGGCGTGGAACTCCCCCACGCTGTGGGCCGCGGACAGCACCTGGAACATCGCAGCTCCCTGGGTGCCCTGACGCGCACCGGTCCGGGACGCCGGATGGACTCCGGCGTCCCGGACCGCCGTCGGCGTCGAGGTTTCGAAACGTCTCGGCGCACAGTACCCGTCGATCGACACTTGCCACAGCCTCGCCGGACCCGCACCGGCGCGCACCGGCGGACGAGCCGTCGCGGGTCCCACACCTGACCGCACGCCGGAGATCGGAGACCCCTCCATGACACGCTCCCTGATCCGACGGCTGTTCCGCTCGGCGGCAACGGTTGCCCTCGGCACCACCACTCTGCTGGGGGCGGGACCCGGCGCTCCGTCGGCCCATGCCGTCGCGGCCGCACCCCAGGTGTCGCTGCGCTTCCTGATGATCGTCAAGCCGGTGTCGCAGGTGCCCAACCTGTCGGCCACGCTCAGCCCGGCACAGGTCGACGCGGCCAGCACCGCCTTCCTCAGCACGTTCCCGCGCATGGTCGAGGATCTGACCAACGGCACCGTGGACATGAACACGCAGGTGGTCGTCTCGCCCCGGCCGCTCACCTCGATCGGGTACGCGGGCCTGATGGTCGAGCCCGGCAACATCCCGGAGGACGTCGCCGAGTTCGTGCACGCCGAGGAGTGGGACGGCGTTTTCGTCTACAACGCGTTCCGACCACACGCCTACTTCTCCAGCGGCGCGCCCGGGCCGTACAACACCGGTTGGAGCAGCGTCAACGCCCGGGACGATCTGGGCTACCACCAGGACGCGCTGGCCGGCTGGGTGCACGAGATGCTGCACCAGCTCGGTGAGCAGTACTACTTCCAGCAGCGTGGCGTCCCCGGCGCGGTCGACCTGCACTCCGCCGCCGACCACGGCTACGTCCAGAACCAGTACGGACTTCCGTACTGGATCGGCTGGTACCGCGACTTCCTCAACGGGACCATCCCGGGCAACCTCGGCCTCGGCGCGAAGGCATGGACGCTCGGCAACCGGCGTGGCGTCCCCGGCCTGCCGGTCCAGCCGGACCGGATGATCGCGGGCGCCGGATCCGGCCGCTGCGTCGACGTCTCCGGCGGGCGTAGCGCCGACGGCACCCGGGTCCAGCTCTGGGACTGCCACGGCGGCCCGGAGGTGCGCTGGCGCTGGCGGGGCAACACACTGGTCAACACCGCCACGAACAAGTGCCTCGACGTCTCCGGCGGCCGGACGGCCGGCGGCACGGTGGTGCAGTTGTGGACCTGCCTCGGCAACGGAGCGCAGCAGTGGTTGGCCGTCGACGGCACCCTGCGCAACCCGCGGTCCGGCAAGTGCCTCGACGCCGATGGCTGGAGCACCGTCAACGGCACCCGCTTGATCATCTGGGACTGCGGCAGCCACCAGTCCAACCAGACGTGGAGCTTCCGCTGACGTCCGGGCGGTGACCGGCGCTCGTCTCGTCGAGCCGGCTGGGCAAAGCGCCCGCCCACAAACAAAATCGAGATTCTTCTATTGACAAAGATTCCTTACGGTTTCACGCTGAGAGCGCTCTCCCGCGTCGCCTCCGACGTGTCGGCGAACAACCGGAAGGAGTTCGATGATCAGGACAATGGCGCTGCTCACCGCCGTGACGCTCGGGCTGTCGGCCCCGGCGGCCCCGACGGCGGCACCCACCGCACACGACCCCGGGGCGCGACCAGCGGTGGCCGGCCTGCCGGCCGGCATGGCCGCCGCGATGCGCCGCGACCTGCACCTGACCGACGCTCAACTCACCGCCCGACTCACGGCCGAGGCCGCCGCGGCCGTGGTCGACCGGCGGCTACGCTCGCGCCTCGGCACCCGGTACGCCGGCTCGTGGCTGGAGGCGGACGGCCTCCTCACGGTCGCCGTCGCCGACGCGTCCACTGCCGCCGCGGTCCGGGCCGAGGGTGCCCGACCCCGGCTCGTCCCTCGAACGCTCGCGACCTTGTCCTCGGCGCGTACCGCCCTCGACCGCAGCGCCACCGGCCGACCCCCCGGCGCCGCCGTCCGGGGATGGTACGTGGACGTCGCCGCAAACCAGGTGGTGGTGCGGATCGCGCCGGGGCAGCAACGCGCCGGCCGAGCGTTCGTGCGCGGCGCCGGCCTCGCCGACACGCTCGTCCGCTACGCGCCGACACCCGACGCGCCGCGCCCGATGTACGACATCCGCGGCGGCGACCAGTTCGTCATCAACGGCAACGTGCTCTGCTCGGTCGGCTTCGCCGTGGTCGGCGGTTTCGTCACCGCCGGTCACTGCGGAGCCACCGGCAGCCCCACCCGTGGCTTCAACAACGCCGCCCAGGGCACCTTCGCCGGCTCGTCGTTCCCCGGCAACGACTACGCCTGGGTGCGCACCAACGGCGACTGGACGTCGCGCCCCTGGGTGAACAACTACGCCGGCGGTAACGCTCCCGTCGCCGGCTCCCGCGACGCGGTGATCGGCAGTTCGGTGTGCCGGTCGGGACGGACGACCGGCTGGCGCTGCGGCACCCTCCTGGGTCGGGAGGAGACGGTCAACTACGCGCAGGGCGCGGTCTACGGACTCAGCCGCAGCAACGCCTGCGCCGAGGGCGGCGACTCCGGCGGCGCGTGGCTCTCCGGCGACCAGGCCCAAGGCGTCACCTCCGGCGGATCGGGCAACTGCTCCACCGGCGGCACGATGTGGTTCCAGCCGGTCAACGAGATCCTCGGCACCTACGGACTGAGCCTGGTCACCACCGGCGGCGGCGGCTCCGGCACCCGGATCATCAGCAACTGGAACAACAAGTGCATCGACGTGCCCAACTCGAACTTCTCCGACGGAGTGCCGTTGCAGACCTGGACGTGCAACGGCACGGCGGCCCAGGGGTGGACGTTCACCGGCGGCAGCCTACGCACGCAGAACAACAAGTGCATGGACGTCGCCTGGGGCTCCCGGGACAACGGCGCGGTCATCCAGATCGCCAACTGCAGCGGCAACCCCGCCCAGCAGTTCGTGCTCTCGGCCGCCGGAGACCTGGTCAACCCGCAGGCCAACAAGTGCGTCGACATCAAGGACTGGAACGGCAACGACGGCGCGCGGTTGATCCTCTGGGAGTGCGCCGGCACCGCCAACCAGAAGTGGCGCACCGGCTGATCCGAGGCGTGACACGGCGTCCCGTCCGGGCCGGTCCGAGGTGGGCCGCGGATGGGACGCCGTGCCGCTCAGCAACGCGTCAGCTCAGGCGCCACCGCTGGTTCCCGCCCAGCGGCCGGCCGCATTCCCAGATCTGCAGTCGGGTGCCGTTGGTCGTCCCGTACTCGACCGCGTCCAGGCACTTGCCCGAGTTCGGGTTGACCACCGAGCCGTCGCTGTTGACCACCCACTGCTGGGCGCCGTTGTTCAGGCAGGTCCACAACTGCACCACGCTGCCGTTGGCGGTACGCCCGCCGGAGACGTCCAGGCACTTGCCGGAGTTGGGGTTGACGAACGTGTTGCCGGATCGCCGCCACTGCTGCGCCGGGTTGTTGAGGCAGTCCCAGAGTTGGACCACCGTCCCGTCGGCGGTGCGCCCACCGGACACGTCCACGCACCGGCCGGACGCCTGCCCGATGATCGTCGTCGTCGGGCCACCGCCTCCCCCGCTGGTGGTCACGGTGAGCGCGGCGGACGGCGCGGACACGTTGCCGGCGGCGTCCCGGGCGCGCACGGTGTAGCGGTAGGCCGTGCCGGCGGTGAGGCCGACGTCGGTGTAGGCGGTGCCGACGACCGGGGAGCCGTTGACCTTCGCGCCCTCGCGGTAGACGTCGTAGCCGGTGACGCCGACGTTGTCGGTCGAGACGGTCCAGGCCAGCGCGACCGACGAGGCCGTCACGCCGGTGGAGCGCAGGCCGGCCGGTGCGCTCGGCGGGCTGGTGTCGCCGCCGCCACCACCGCCTCCGTAGACGTCGGAGACGCTCTTGCCGGTCGTCGAGCCGACGCCGCCGAGTGGCACCTGGTGGTCCAGGCTGACGAACTTGCCGCCGTGCTGCCAGAGGGCCGGCTTGAGCAACGCGTACTTCTGCTCGTCCCAGGTCTTCCAATCGTCGAGCAGCAGTCCACCGGTGTCACCCGAGTTCGGGTTCAACACCCAGAACGTCTGGTGCAGTCGGTGCTCGACGATGGTGTCCCGCAGCGCGGTCATCCAGCGGTCCTGTCGGGCGTCCTGACCGAGCCGGCCGCCCCACTCCCCGATCAGCAGCGGTGCGATGTTCTGCTTGTGGATGTAGAGCCAGTTCGGGTCCCACACGTCCGCGGTGAGCGTGGCCCTGTCGAACGGCTTCTGGAACCAGGGCTGCTCCCAGACCAGGGGTCCGTAATCGTGCGGCGAGTAGACGAGCTGGTCCTGCTGGGACCCGAGGTCGACCGGATACTGGCGGACGCCGCGCAGGTTGCCGCCCCACCAGTTGAAGTGGTAGTCGCCCTCGACGGTGGAGTTCCAGCTCACGCCGTCTCGCGGGTAGATCTCGATGCCCTCGCAGAGGATGAGCACGTTCGGGTTGAGCGCGAGGATCCGGCGTCCCGCCACCTGGCAGGTGTTCTTGAAGTTGTCCTGGTCGGTGGACCCGTTCCACTTCGCCCGGGGCGACTCGGTGTGCTTGCCGTGCGGCTCGTTCTTGATGTCCATCGCCACGAGCGTGTCGTTGTTCTTGTAGCGGTTGGCCACCCACTCCCATGCCTGGTAGAACAGCTCCGGGGTGACGCTGCCCTTCCACCAGACCGGATAGATGTGGCCCGAGTTGTCCGCCTCGGCGCTGTGCACGTCGAGCAGGACCTTGATGCCGAAGCGAGCACACAACTGGAGGAAGTAGTCCCAGACCTGGAGCGTGGTCATGCCGGCCAGTTCGGGATTGGCCCAGGTGTTCACTCCGGACGGCACCGCGGCCTGGCCGTTGCGCCACTCGAGGAGCAGTTGGGTGGAGATCGGCACCCGGACGATGTTGATTCCGCGGTTCGCCATCGACCTGGTGATCTCGGTGATGTTGCCGGACCACAGGCCGTGGAAGACCCGTTCGGTGGCGTTGAATCCGAACCAGTTCGTCCCGGTCAACCAGACCGCGTTGCCGGCGGCGTCGACGATCTGGTTTCCCTGGACGTGCAGCCAGTCGTCGCCGGCGGCGGGCGCCGCCACAGACCCGTCGACCATGAGCGAGGCAACGGGCTGCGCCTGCGCGCCGTTGGGCGTGAGCATCGTCGCAGCGGCCACGACGGCAACGATCATCCGGGCGACTCCTCGTCGCATGACGGGAGAGCGCAGATGACACCGGATGGAAAAAATCTTCATTCGCAATCCCCAAAGCTGGTGTGGTGGAGCGGAATGGGAGCGCTTCCATCGAAGCTTGTGATATGCGGTTGGGTGCCGGCCAGAGATTTCGAAAACGCTTGGCGGCCCCTGTCCGCGTTAGCGCCTCCGCTTCCGGGGTACGCGACGGGCGATGTCACCCTGCTCGACCTCGCCGGTGGGTACGTGCTCGACGCCTCCACCTCTCGGTCAGGTCACTCTGACGCCGGCGTGGTCTGCGCAGCGGCTTCCCACCATTCCCGCACGCCGCAGCCCGGAAGCGTCAGTCCGTCGATCCCGCCCCGGCATGACAGGCGCACGGGGTCGACCTCGACGACTGGGAGGGCGACGTGATCGGACCGGTGCAGCTGATGATGATCGGATTTCGCGGGAATCGAATTCCCCGTGAGGTGCACGACGTGGTGTGCTCTCTCATGCGCGACGAATCCTGCGTCCATGTGCTCGACATGTGGTCCGTCGCGATGCGTCCGGACCGTACCATGCGGGAGCTCACGGATTCCGACCTGGCGCGGACCTGGTCGGGGACGCCCGGACGGCTGCTGAGCAGGTTGATCACAGAAGCGGGCGCGGAGGCGGCGCTGACCAGCGAGCCGACGACGGACGACAACGGCCTGTTCATTGCCGGTCGAATCGGTTCACTGCGGCAGCAGATGCCGGCCGGCAGCGGCGTCCTGATCCTCCTGGTCGAGCACGTGTGGGCCATTCCCCTCGGTGGTGTCGTCAACCGGTGCCACGGTTTTCCCGTCACCGACGGGTGGGTGGGCAGCACGGCACTGGAACACCTCGGTCTCGACCCGGGGGCAACCGGTCCCCTCTGACGTCCGGATCCAGTCAACAGGCACTCGACCCGCTCACGCGAGCACGTGAGATCCGCCCGCTTGTCCACGGAGAGTTCGGGTATCTCGCGTCATGCGAGGGCGCAGTGACTCTTCCGCCGACACGCGACCCGGTGGCCGAACCGGCGACCACCTCGGACGCGGCAGCCTGATCACCCAGGCCGGCGGCACCGCCGTCCTGGTGACGAGCGTCGCCCCCGCCAGCGAACGGGTCGACGCGCCGCAGGTTCAACGCTGTCCTCGGGGGTGCCAGCGGGGGCGCAGCTCACCCAACTCTCCGACGCCGTTCAGGGTGGGCTCGAAGTGATCAGGTACTCACCGCAGCGCTTCCGCTGGCGCAGCACGCTGCGGGAGTACCGCCTCGGCGCCGAACACCTCGACCGGGCCGTGCTGGGTGCCCGTGGCCTGGCCCGGCGCGCGTACACGGCGATCAGTGACGGCGAGCCGATCCCGGCTGTCCTCGGTCATGCCGTCGTCGACCTGGGCCACACCGTAGGAAGCCTGCACGCCGAGTTCGTGCGGGGGCGCGAACCGTCCTCGGCACGACACCACGCACTGCGGGCCGTCCACCAGGCCGGTCACGCCGCGCGCGACGGCCTGGGCCTCTCCGGAACCGTGGTCATGGCCCAGATCCGCACCATCGCCCGAGATCTGCTGCCCGCCACCGCGATCTCCCGCACCGACGCCAACCGGATGGTCCGGCAGGCCACGCAGCGATGACGGCCGTCGCCCGTCGGACGCTGCTGCGCCGCGCACCCGCGTAGAACTGAAGTAACGGAGCCGAGGTGCCGGCAGTGCGGGTGCACCGAAACGCCGATCAGGACGTGGCGTCGGGGCGGTCGACCTCGCCGCGCCAGGCGCCGGTGGCGTTGCCCCGGCTCTCGATGAACTCCTTGAACCGCTTCGCATCGGCCTTCACCTGGTGACTGTCCACCCCGACCGCGCTGCCGGCCTTCTCCACCAGACCCTCCGGCTCCCAGTCGAGCTGGATCGTCACCCGCGTCTCGTCCTGCGCGAGCCGGTGGAACGTGACCACACCGGCGTGCTTCGTGTCGCCGCCGGTGCTCTTCCAGGCCACCCGCTCGTCGGGGTGCTGTTCGGTGATCTCCGCGTCGAACTCCCGGGTCACCCCGGCCACCTTCGTGACCCAACGCGTGTGGGTCGCGTCGATCTGCGTGATCGACTCGACGCCGTCCATGAACTGCGGAAACGACTCGAACTGCGTCCACTGGTCGTACACCGCCCGGATCGGCACCCGGACGTCGACGGACTCGGTCACGGTACTCACGGAACCTCCTCGAACGACGGAACGTCACGTCGTAGTGCCCCCACGTACCCGATTCAATCCCGAGCCCACAGAAAAGCTTCGACACGAGGCCGGCGAAATCTCGGCGCGGCGCGGGATCGGCGATGAGTTCCGGCGCCCTCGCCGGTCAAAACCGGTGCATCCGCTTGCCGGCGGAGGCAGAAAGCCCGACCATCAGGAAGGACGATCATCATGACTGCTGTCGATGCCGCGCCCGCACAGGTCACCCGCAGGATGCACCGCACGCTCTGGGCACTACAGGGCGTCCTCGGCGTGTTCCTCGTCGTCGCCTCGGCCGGCCCCAAACTCGTCGGCGAGACGTACGCGGTCCAGACCTTCGAGGACATGGGCGCGGCGCCCTGGTTCCGCGTCCTCGTCGGCCTGCTCGAACTGGCCGGCGGCATCGGACTGCTCGTACCACGGCTCGCCGGCCTGGCGGCTGCCGGACTCGCCCTGCTCATGGTGGGCGCCGCCATCACCCAGGCGTTCATCCTGCACGGTGGCGCACTGGTGATCACACCCGTGGTGCTGCTCGCGCTGTTCGTGCTCGTCGCCTGGGGCCGCCGCCGCTCGGTCGTCGTCCGGGTGATCGACTGGCTGCCACCCCACCGGCACCGCGCCGGACCGGCGGTCCATCTCCTCTTCGACTGCGGCCAGGTGCCCGACGACGTTCCCCTTCACCTGCCCGTCGGCGAGGTACGCGACTACGCCTTCCTTCGTCTGCACCAGGTGCCGACACCGGTGACGGAGGGTACGGCCGCCCGCCGTCAGACGAGCGGCTGATAGCTCAGTCTCACGACACCCGCGGGGTAGGGGGCGGCGGTGACCAGTCGCAGTCTGATCGGCAACCTGCCCGGCCGGAACGGCCTCTCACCGTCACCCCAGACCACCGGGTGCAACCAGAAACGCACCTCGTCGACGAGCCCGTGGCGCGCCAACACGCTGGCCAGCTCGCCGCAGCCGTACGAGATCAGTGATCCGGGGTGCTTCGCCTTCACCGCCGCCACCTCCTCGACGGTGTCCCGGCCGAGCAGTTTCGCGTTCCAGGCCAGCGGTTCGTTCAGGGTCCGCGATGCGACGTACTTCGGCATCGGGTTGATCAGGTCAGCGTACGGCCCCGACCCCTTCGGCCACAGCTCCGCCAACTCCTCGTAGGTCTTGCGGCCCAACAGGACCGCGTCGGCGGCACGCAACTCCTCGACCCCGTGGTGCTCGACGTCCCCCTGCTCCTCGAACCAACCCTCGAGCTGATCCATGACGCTGTCCATCGTCGTCTGCACAGACACAATCAGTGCGCCCATCAGGACTCCTCTCCGTTGCCGGAGGCGTGGCCGGCCCCGGCCCGAGCGGGACCGAACCGCCGCACTCCGACCTGGCCCAGGCCGCGTACTGCCGGGCAGTCGCGTACCTTCGCACAGTAGGCCCGGGGTGCGCCCGGCGGAAGTCGCCCCACCGCGAACAGGTCGGGTCGCCAGATCCGACGGCCGGCGGGTCCGCCAGCACACCTCCTATCGTGGGCTGTGACTTCTCGGCCACCCACGAGAGCCGACGTGGTGGCATGGGAGGCCAACCGAAGGCATGAGGCCGTTCGAACGGGGAATCGTCCCGGTATGGCGAAGTACACCGAGCCCGAACTGCGGGAAAAGCTCAAGGCGCAGATCCGCGACTCCGACAAGGGAGGTCGGAAGGGGCAGTGGTCGGCGCGGAAATCGCAGTTACTCACCCAGGAGTACAAGCGGCAAGGTGGAGGGTTCATCGGCCCCAAGGACGAGCGGCAGCGCTCCCTGCAACGGTGGGGCGAACAGGATTGGCGGACCGAGGACGGCTCGACCAGGGCCCGCCAGGGCGGTGAGACCCGCCGCTACCTCCCCAGACGGGCCTGGCAACAGCTCTCCGACCAGGAGCGCGCGGCAACCGAGAGCAAGAAACGGCGCGCTTCCAGGACCGGACGGCAGTTCGTCCCCAACACCGGCCCGGCCAAACGCGCGCGAAAGAACGTGACCACTCCGAACCGACTGTCGGATCTGCCGGTCGCCGAAGCGGGGAAGGTCGTGCGAGGGCTCGACACCCGGGAACTCCGCGCCGCGTTGCAACGCGAGCGGCGGGGTAAGGCCAGAAAGACCCTTCTTCAGCGCATGGAGGCCGAGTTGAGGCGGCGTTGAGCCTCGGCCTTGTGGAGTTACCTCGGCACGGCAGGAGGGCGACGACTCGGAGGCGCAGGTGCTGCTCATCGCGCTGTTGGCGGACCTGGCCGATCGTCACCTGCGCTCTCGGGCAGCTTGCCGCGACTGGCGTCGCGTGGTCGGACATCGCCCACCACGGGCCGGAGACAGGCGATACTCTCCCGGCATGCGGATGTTACACCTCGGTCTTCGCGTAACCAGTCTCGAACGCTCGCTCGCCTTCTACAGCGCGCTCGGATACGCCAGGATCGGCAGTGTCCCCGAGACCGGGTACGGTAGCCTGACCATGCTTCAACTCCGCGACGACCCGTTTGTCAGCCTGGAGCTTGTGCACGATCCCGCGAGGCCGGTCATCGACATCGGCGCCGTCAACCACCTCGTCATCCAGGTGGACGACCTCACCGCTACGCTCGCCGAACTGGCAACGAGGGGCGTCACCACCGAGCCGCCGACGGAACCAGCGCCAGGGATGCGGACATCGTGGCTCACCGACCCCGACGGCTACCGGATCGAGCTCGTGCAGTGGCCACCCGACCATCCAGCCGGGATGACGGCGGCCGACTTCGCCTGACCGGCGCCAGTTCGGTCCGACTCGATCCCCGTTTCGCGCGGGGCTATCACACCTCCGCACCGATCGGCCAGCCCGGCCCCGCTGCCAGCCACCGCCTCCGGTCGCTCGCGGCGGGACAGTCCCCTGATGGTCGCCTCGGCCCACTGAGGTCTGTGTCGCAGCCACTCGTCAACCGCGGCGACGTGGCCGGTGGTGTTCGTCGTCACGGCAGCACCGCACCTCGCCGGCCCGCCCCGCCCCGCCGCCGAGAATCGGCTTGGGCAAGCCCGACACCACCTGCCATCATCGAGCGATGTCTGCCATTGTCATCCGGCCCTACTCCGACCGTGACTGGCCGGCGATCGCGCGAATCCACGACGCCGCCCGGCTCGACGAATTGCGCGGCTCCGCCGGCGTCGACGCGTTCCGCACGCTCGCGCAGACCGCCGACGCCGAAGGGCTCTTCGACGGCTGCCTGTGGGTAGCCGAGATCGACGCAAGCGTGGTCGGCTTCGTCGCACTCGGCGAGGACGAGATCACCTGGCTGTACGTTGATCCGCGCCGCTACCGGCGAGGCGTCGGGAGAGCGTTGCTGCGGCACGCGCTGAGTGCCGCCGGCCCGCGGGTGGAGGTCACCGTGCTCGACGGCAACCCGGCCGCCCTCGCGCTGTACGAGAGTGAGGGCTTCACCGTGACGCAGACCCGAACCGGACGACTCGCCGGCAACGAGGCCTTCCCCGCCACCGGACACGTCATGCACCACGAGACGACCGGCTCCGCACCTGCGTGAGAGCGACCAACGGGTCACTTCCACCCGTCGGTGCCGCGTCGCCGGGCGATCCCGGCCGGTCCGAGGCCGGCCACCGTGATTGCTGATTCCCCGGTCCTGACGGTCGACCCGGCTTTATGCTGCGGCGAGCAGCTGGAAGGACGATGGATGAGCCGTGATGAGCAGTTGACGTCGATGCGGGCGGTCGCGTTCGACGAGTTCGGCGGGCCCGAGGTGCTCACGGCCCGCACACTGCCGATCCCGCAGGTCGCCGACGACGAGATCCTGCTCAAGGTATGGACCGCCGGAGTCGGGGTGTGGGACGTCATGGAACGCCAGGGCCAACTGGTGCCCGAGGGCGCCACCTTCCCCATCGTTCCGGGCTCCGACGCGGCCGGCTCGGTCACCGCCGTCGGCGCCACCGTCGACGACCTCTCGGTGGGCGACGTCGTCTACGCGTACGCGTTCTCCCGGCCCAAGGGTGGCTGCTACGCCGAATACGCCGCGGTGAAGGCCGACTACGTGACGCGGGTGCCGGAGAACGTGCCGATCGAGCATGCGGGGGCGATGCCGACGGACGCGCTGACCGCGTTGGCCGGACTGGACGCACTCGAGCTGCCGGCCGGATCCACGGTGCTCGTCTTCGGCGCCAGCGGCGGTCAGGGGCATCTGGCGGTTCAGCTGGCCAAGAGGCTCGGGCTGCGGGTCGTGGCGATCGCCTCCGGCGACGAAGGCGTTCGCCTGGTGTCCCGGCTCGGCGCCGATGTCGTCCTCGACGGGCACGACGCCGCCACGCCGACACGGGCGGGTGAGGCCGTGCCCGGCGGTGTCGACGGGCTGTTGGCGATGGCCAATGGCCCGATGTTGGCGCGCCTGGTTGACCTGCTGAAGCCCGACGGCACGCTCGCCTACCCGCACGGGGTGCAGCCGGAGCCCACCGCACCGGCGGGGCGCGGCGCGCGTGCCTACGACGGCACCACCGGGCCCGACCAGCTGCGCCGGCTCAACCATCTGATCGAGTCGGGACCGTTCGAGATCCACGTCGCCGAGACCTTTCCCCTCGCCGAGGCGGCCCAGGCGCACCGCCGCCTGCAGGCGCCCTACCTGGGCAAGATTCTGCTACGGGTCCGCTGATCCGCACGGACCCGACTCGGCGCTCCGACGTCTTGACCGGTCGACATCGGCGCGGGACGGTCGGGATCGCCTGCCGATCGCCGGCTGGCCCCGGACCGCCGACAGCGCTAGCTGACCGCTCTCGTGCGGTTGCCGGTCACCATGTCGCCTGGCCCATCCTGCCCGCCCCCGAGATGGACGATCCACCCCGGGCCAGAATCATCCGAAACGGGTGATGTGGCAGGCTGGGCGTCGCTCTACGGTCAGGGTTATGGCAGCTGCCGCGCGTCCGACACCCGCTGATCCCACACCCGGTGTACGTGCCTCGCAGGAGAGCGGTGACCAACGGGCCATGCCGCCCGAACTGGGACCCGACTCCATCGCCGTGCTCAGCGGGCCGACGTTCATGTACTCCGACTCGGTCGGGGACGTGCCGGCCGGCAGCATCGGCGGCCTGGTACACCTCGACACGCGGTTGCTCAGCGGGTGGCTGCTGACCGTCAACGGTGGGCGCCTCCTGGTGCTGCGTTCGCAGACGCTCCAGCACTACTCGGCGCAGTTCGTCCTGACTAACCCCGACCTGCCCGGTCTACCCACGGACAGCATCGGACTGCGTCGCCTGCGTTACATCGGCGACGGCTTCCACGAGCGGATCGAGCTGGTCTCGTTCCGTACCGAGCCGGTCGGGATCGAGATCCGGCTGGCGGTGGAAGCCGACTTCGCCGACCTGTTCGAGGTCAAGTCCGGGGTGCGGGACCGTTCGGCCCGGATCGACCGCCGGCGGAACGTGGGCGGGGCGGCGCTGGTGTTCGCGTACGCCAACGGCGATTTCACCGCCGAGACGTCGGTGCTGACGTCGATCCCGCCCGACCGGGTCGAGGGCGACGACCTGATCTGGCAGCTCGACCTGGCGCCCCGTCAGCGCTGGCAGCTCGACCTCCACGTGCCCCTGCCGCCCGGTCTCGGCGTGGTCGAGCCGGTTCGCGGCGACATCGCCGAGGTGATTCACGGCCGGGTCGACGACCCGCTACGCCGGTGGGTGGACAACCGGGCGCTGGTACGCAGCGACAACCCGATGCTCGAACGAGTGCTCGGCCGGTCCCGGGAGGATCTCGGGGCGCTGCGGTTGGACATGGAGATCAAGGGTCAGCAGGTCATGCTTCCCGGCGCCGGGCTGCCCTGGTTCCTCACCGTCTTCGGCCGCGACACGCTGATCACCGCCTACCAGACGCTGGTGGCCGGGCCGGCGCTCGCGCGCGGTGCGCTGCTGGCTCTCGCCCGGCTGCAGGGCACCCGTTGTGACGAATTCACCGACGAGGAACCGGGCAAGATCCTGCACGAGTTTCGCAGCGGCGAGCTGACGCGGACCGGCGTGAAACCATACAACCCGAACTACGGCACGGCGGACGCCACCCAGTTGTGGTTGATCCTGCTCTCCGAGTACTGGCGGTGGACCCGCGACGACGACACGGTGCGGCACCTGCGCGACAACGCACTGGCCGCGCTGCGATGGATCGACTCGTACGGCGACCGGGACGGCGACGGATACGTCGAGTACGGCACCCGCTCCCCGGAGGCTTGGGAAACCAGTGCTGGCGAGACTCACCGGACGGCGTGTGCTTCTCCGACGGCAAGATCCCGTTCCTGCCGATCGCCACGTGCGACCTGCAGGGCTACACGTACGACGCCAAGATGCGGTTGGCGGAGCTGGCGGACGGACCGCTGGACGATCCGACCCTCGCCGTGCGGCTACGCGCAGATGCCGCCGCACTGTTCGAACGGTTCAACCGCGACTTCTGGATCGAGGAACGCGGCGGCTACTACGCGGTGGGCCTCGACGGGGACAAGAACCGGATCAACTCGAAGACCTCGAACATGGGTCACCTGCTGTGGAGCGGCATCGTCCCGGCGGATCGGGCCGAACAGGTGGTGCGGCAGCTGATGTCGCCAGACATGTTCTCCGGTTGGGGCGTCCGCACCCTGTCCCGGGAGGAACGCCGCTACAACGCGCTGGGCTACCACCTGGGCACCGTCTGGCCGCACGACAACTCGATCGCCGCGCTCGGTATGGCCCGATACGGCTTCCGGAACGAGGTCAACCGGATCAGCCTTGCCATGTTCGAGGCGGCCGAGCAGTTCGGCCACCGGCTGCCGGAGGCACTCAGCGGCTACGCACGGGACCTGATGCTGTTTCCCGTGCCCTATCCCACCGCTTGCAGCCCACAGGCGTGGGCGAGCGGAGCACCGCTGGCCCTGCTGCGGGCGATGCTCGATCTCCACCCGGTCGACGGCAGGCTGACCCTCGATCCGGACATACCGGGGGAGTTCGGCCGGATGACCGCGGAGCGGGTCCGAGCCTTCGGGCGCTGCTGGACGATCGAGGCGGTGGGACGCACCGGTTACATCCGGTTGGAGGATGTCTAGACCATCTGGTGAGCCCCGCTGCCGAGATGGACGTCGCGGGGGCGTGGCCCGGCGAGCAGTCGACCTCACCCTCTTGACAGCGAGACCCGTCTATTCTTTGCTGTCCGGAACGAAGAATTCGGGCGCTGGATCTCCTCGGCGCCGGGACGGTGAGGAGTGGAAATGGGAATGGGAATGGATCTTCGACGCAGAGTGCGTGGCGCGGTTCGTCGAGGCGGGGCGGTGGCCTCGGTAACCGTTCTGATGACCGTCGGCACGGTGCAGGTGACCACTGGTCCGGCTCAGGCGGCCGGCGTGCGGACGAGCGTGGTGAACGCCGCCAAGGCATACCTGGGCACGCCCTACAAGCTGGCGTACGGGTGGACGTGCGGGACCGCCAGGGTTGACTGCGAGTGCCTCAACCGCCACGCCATCTGGGACGGCACGAAGGCCGCCACCGGTCGGGGACTACAGCTGAACTACTGGCTGCAGGGGCAGATCAATCAGGGGCGGCGCACCAACAACCCCAGGCCCGGGGACCTGATCTTCTGGGACACGGACCCGCACGACGGGATCCGTTACGGAGGCGACTTGGACCACACCGGGGTGTACGTCGGCAACAACCGCGCCATCGACGCCAACGCCTACTACGGCTACGTCAAGTACGACACCATCACCCTCGGCGGCACCGAACCCGACCCGATCTTCGTGGACGTGCTGACGCCCAACGGCTACTGAGCGGACGTAGGGCCGGCCGGCGAGCGCGGTGGGCCGCCGGCCGGCCCGCACCAGACCCAGGTCCCTCGGCAGTTCCACCGGACGTCAGCCGCTGCCGGCGGTGTCGCAACGGCCGGCCGATCACCTCCGGGCCGCCGTGAAGCCGAGGACCGCGGCGACGCGAGCCGGCGCGCCACGGCACGGCGGTGACCGCGTTGGTAGCGTGAGCGGGCGGCCCGGCAGCCCACCGTCACCGGAGAGACAGATGGCCCGCCCCAAGGATCAGGACCACCAGCGCGCCCACGTCACCGCGGCGGCCCGCCGCGCGATCGTCAAGCATGGCCTGGCCCGCGTGCGGATCCGGGACATCGCCGATGCGGCGGGCATGTCTCCCGGCACCGTCACCTACTACTACCGGCACCTCGACGACCTGTTCCAGCAGGTCTTCGAAGACGCCGCCGACCGGTTCCACCGCCAACGAGCGCACGCGGTGGAGCAACACATCGACCACGCCAGGAAGCTGGCGGCCGCGATCGACGCCGGCTTGCCTCATGGTGCCGACGACGAACTGTGCTGCCTGCTCTACGAGTTCTCCCCACGCGCGCGCCGCCGCCCCGACCACGCCGCCCTACGCCGCAGTCTCTACGACCGGCAGGCCCAACTGTACGAGGATCTCCTCGACGCCGGCAGCGACCAGGGCGCCTTCACTCTCGCTCTACCCGCTGCGGAAGCCGCCCGCAACCTCGTCGCACTGGAGGATGCCTATGGCTACCACATCATCGCCCGCACCTCCGTCACCTCCGAGCAGGCCCGCGCCTACCTGCTCAGATACGCCAGCCACACGACCGGCATCGACCTGACCAGCGTCACGGCGGCGAAGTACGACTCCCCCGCAACGGGAACGGTCACGTGACGCGCCACAGCGCCATTCCGCAGGTCGAGCGGAGCCCGGTCCGAGGTGGGACCAGCATCCCTCCGGCCGGAGGAGCCGCGTTCGCCGGTTCCCGAACACGTGTACGGTGATCGCGACATCGTCCGCACCGCCGGCGCTCCTCAGCAGTTTCACCCGCCACTGCTCGGCCACGCCGGCCGGACGGTCGGCATGGCACTGACATGGCCACACAGAGCCGAGGAGCGAAGGCCATCCTCCAGAGCGAGGTCGTTGCATGACCTTCGAAGCTGTCATGGAGCAGCAGGCGCTGCGTCTGGCCGACCTGGCTCGACGGGTCTCGGAGGTGGACCAGTGGATCGAGGTGCTTCTGGACTGGATCGAGGCAGCCGCACAGGACGTGTCGCTGGCGACCGTCACCGACGAGCGAGCGAGGTGACGTGGCGGTTCCGCACGTCACCGCCGGGCCGGCGGGCCTGCCTGCCGGTGTCGGCGGCTGGCCGGGGCACGGACACGCTACTCGGGCGTCGGCAGCGTAGGGGTGACCTTGGGCTTGGAGAGCAGCTCGACGATGGCAGCCCCGGCCTGGGCGGCCGTCGGGTTCGCGCGCAGGGCCTGCGCCTGCCCGGTGATCTGATCGTACTTGCCGCGGCCGGCGCGGGCGCCGAGCACATAGCCGACCGCCAGGCCGGCGGCGAACCTCGTGACCTTCATCGTGTTCCTCTCTGACCCTTGGCCGAAGATGGTGCTGCTCTCGCAGGCGCGAAGTCGTCTGCCGTTACCGCACGTCGATGCGGCGACCCGGGTGCCCGGTCAGCCCGGCCAGTATCCGGTGACCCGGTGCACGGCGACGGCTCCAGCCCGGTCGACGGTGGCCTTCACCGCCGCGAAGATGGCGCCCTGGATCGCGGAGGCGATGACGATCTCGCCCCACCCACGGTCTTGGTCGGTGGCGTGTGGTGCGTCCTGTTCGCCCTCGATGAGCTTCCACACCTGCTTGAACAACAGCCCCGACACCAGTCCGGCCCCGACGCCGAGCAGGAGGCCGACCGGTCGGTACGCGACCTTCGCCGCGAGGTGACTCACGCCCGCCGCCGCCGGACCAGAAGAGCCACCAGCACCGCCAGCACCGCCGCCGCGCCGACCACCGCCAGCGGCACCGCCCCGGCTGCCCCCTCGATGCGACCTGCCGCCGTCGTGACCTTCTCCCGAGCCTGCGCGGCGGCGTCCTCGACGCCGGCCTTGGCGCGGGCCTTGACGTCGGTCTTCGCCGCCAGTGCCTCCACGGTGTCACCGAGAGCGGCGCGCGTCTGCGCGATCTCTGCCCGCAACTGCTGCGGATCCGTCGGTGTGCTCTCACTCATGACGATCGTCCCTCCCGAACCGCGGTCTTCACCGCGTCCACGTCCGCCGTAATCCCGGAAGCCGCCTCCTGCGGCACCAGCGGCGTCGCCGCGCGCAACCGCCGACGGCCGAGCAGCGCCATCACCGCGGCCACGGCGAGCACGACCACCAGGACGACCAGGACCGCAAGCCACAGCGGCCAGACCAGGTCCAGCACCACCACCGCGAGCGCCAGCAGCAGTCCCAACCCGTACAGGCTCAGGACCGCGGCGCCACCGAACAGTCCGCCGCCGGCTCCGGCCCGCCGGCCCTTCGCGACCATCTCCGCCTTGGCCAGCGCCAGTTCGTCACGCATCAGCGTGCTCACCTGCTCGGCGGCCCGGGTGACCAGTTCCGACGTCGACATCGCCTCCGGCGTACCGGAGTGCTGCTCCTGTGCACGGGTGGTTGCGTCTGGCGACACCGGGGCCTCCTCGTCTGGCTGCACTCGTGATGCCCCCAGCGGTCGCGGTGCAAACGCCAGGATCGCTGCCCCCGAGTCGGGACGCGCGCCGTCGTCGGCGGCGTCTCGCTGCGGCGAGGGTGGCCGCTCACCCGGTCGCGCCGCACTCGTCGTCACCTCGTCGGAGCGTTCGCCTTCGGCTGCGGTCCGTGGAGGCAGGACGGGATCGTCGGCGGGCTGACCGGCCTGCAGTGCCCTGCCACGCTGCACCTCGGCGTTGATCTCGACACCGAACAGGACAGCCCCGTTGACGAGGTAGAGCCAGCCCAGGAACGCGATCACCCCGCCGAGCGTGCCGTAGGTCTTGTCGTAGGAGCTGAAGTTGGCCACGTACAAGCCGAAGCCGAAGGACACGATCGCCACCGCGAGCAGGGTGACGATGCCGCCCACGGTCAGCCACCGAAACCGCGGCGGCTGTACGTTCGGCGCGAGCCAACCCAACATCGCCAGCATCACCATGGCGGTCAGCACCAGGGCCGGCCACTTGAGCACGGACCACAGAGTGCGGGCGGTCTCGCCGATGTCCAGGGCGTCGCCGACGGCTCGGGTGACCGGACCGCTCACGATGAGGATCACCACGACGACGGCCATGAGCAGCAGCGACACCGCGGTGATGAGCAGTTGCAGCGGGCGCAACTTCCAGAAGGGCCGCCCCTCCCGCACCCCGTGGATCACGTTGGACGCCCGGGTGTAACCGCCGACGTAGCCCGACGCCGACCACAGCGCGCCCAGCAACCCGAAACCCAGCAGCGCCCCCGCGCCACCCTGGCTCGACACCACCTCCTGGATCAGGTCGCGCAACTGCTGGTCCACCACCGCCCCGGCCCCCAGATCGCGGAGCAGATCGACGATCGTGTCGACGGTGCGGTCACCCTCGGAGACCAGATTGACCAGGGCGACGACGACGATCGCGGACGGAAAGACCGCCAGCACCGCGTAGTAGGTCAGACCTGCCGCCAGGTCCGTACAACTGTTCTTCATGAACCCCTGCGCCGCGCGCCGGAACACTCCGCGCCACGCCGCCGCGCGCATCTGCCGCAGCCGCTGCGGCACCTGACCACTGCCAGCGGTCACGCTGTGGGCCGCTGATCCGTTCCTCGCCACTCTGCCCTCCTTCACGCGGACAGGACGCGACATGTCCTCGCCGGTACCCCGCCGAGACGATCCGGTAACAGGAGCGGCCCGTTCGGACCGGATCGCCGGCCGGCGACGTCGTCGACCAGCCTAGACACTCCCCTGCTCGATGGCTGAGAAGCGGCGCTCACCTGACCCGGGTCAGGTGGCATGGCCTGCTCGATCCACGCCGGGGGCGCCCGAACGTGCGGTGACGGCGCGGTCGGGACGCGGGCAGTGCCCGGTTCGCCGACGCCAGAATGATCGACTACGGTACGGATGCGGTGGAGCGGGGTAGGTGTTCGCTATGGACTCGGTGCGGATGCCCTTCGGAGGCAGCGCTGACAGCGCGCCGGTCCGCCAGGCTGCCCGGAAGATCCTTGCCGACTGGGACGCCGCGCATGTCGCCGACGACGCGCTCGCCGTCATCACAGAACTGATGCACAACGTCATCAGGCACACCGACGACGGCGGGAAGCTCGAGCTGACACGTCAGGCGGACGCGATCCTCGTCGAGGTATTCGACAACTCCACCCGGCAACCCCGACGTCTCGGGCCGGACCCGCATCGGATCGGCGGGCGGGGCCTACTGATCGTGGAGGCCATGGCGCGCGAGTGGGGCGCGCACACCATCGACGAGGGCCGGCCCGGCAAAGTGGTGTGGGCGGAAATCCCCCTCGACCGGCCCGCCTGATCTCCTCGGCCGGGCAGGGGTGCTACGCGACGCCCCCATGACGGATTCAGCCCACCTGACCCTGGGTACTTTAGAGGAGCAGGAACGACGCTCGTCAGGACCGGAGGTCGCTGTGCAGCCGTTCACCCCCTGGACGTGGCGCGAGAGCTTCCTCGACGCTGCCCGCGGCACCGAGGAATCGGACGCGGGCCGCTCGGCCGGCAGCCCGCACGCCGACATGGTGGGCTACTGGGTGGAGGCCACCGACGGACAGATCGGCTCGGTCGACCGGGCAAGCTACGACGTCGGCGACGCCCTGCTCGTCGTGGATACCGGTCCGTGGATCTTCGGTCGCAAAGTGCTTCTGCCCGCGGGCACCGTCGCTTACGCCGACCACGACGCACGCACCCTGTTCGTCGACCGCACCAAGGAGCAGGTCAAGAACTCCCCTCGGTACAACGAGGCGGACTTCGACACCGCAGGGTTCCGTCAGCGTGTCGGGGACTACTACGCCCGCACGTACACCGCTTCACTGGACGATGACGAGCACGATCGACCCTGACCACGGCGGCGGGGTGCAGACAGCGAATCGGTGAGGGCTGACTCACGACGTGTAGACGTACCTCGCGCCTGTCACTTCGGCGCCGCTACCACGCACGCGGCTGCCAGAGCTTCGACCGTGAGGATCATCCGCCGCGAAGGAGAGCCCCTGCCGCCCGAAGCGGCAGGGGACCTCTCTTCCTCGCGATCGAGCACGGGGATCGCTGCCACTCGAACCCGATCGGATCTACCTTCCTGATGCCCCGCCAGTCCCGTCGCCAATCATCGACCTCGACTGCGAGTCCGCGTCGGGCGTCTGACTTTCCCTTCGTCTCGTTCCCGGACCGGCCCTCGACCGGCGCCGGGCGAACGTCGTCGGGCGGCGCGGCCACATCGACGCCAGCGGCATATCCGACGGCGTGAGCGAAGGTGATAATGGCTGGGATCCACCGGACGAGCGGATCACGCATCACGCTGACGTCAGCATCCATGTCGCAGCCGGGGAGAAGGGGATCTGCCGTGCTCAGTGACGCCGACCGGCCGGTGGCGCCGTCCACCGCCGCACCGTCGACGGTCGGGCGTCCGGCGTCATCGTCCGCAGCGGTAGATCTCGCGGTCCTGCTCATCGAGGATGATCCCGGCGATGCGCTGCTCACCCGGGAACTGCTGGCGGACAGTGGCCTGGGCACCCGGTTCGCGCAGGCCAGCAGCCTGACCGAGGCCGCAGCTACCACCTCGACGCCGGACTGCGTACTGCTTGACCTGCACCTGCCCGACAGCCGCGGGTTGGCGGCGCTCAGGCAGGTGCTGCACCGATGGCCGGACGCGGCCGTGGTGGTGCTCACTGGCCTGGCCGACGCCGCCACGGCCACGGCGGCCGTCGCCGCCGGCGCCCAGGACTACCTGATCAAGGGCCAGATCGACGGGACGCTTCTCGGGCGCACCGTCGAGTACGCCGTTCAGCGCCGCCGGGTGGTCGTGACCCAGCGGCAGTTGCGGGACAGCCGAATGCAGGCCAGCGAGAACCTCCGGCTGCAGCGGGGCCTGCTCCCGACGCCGTTGATCACCGATCCCACGTTGGCGGTCACCAGCAGATACGTACCGGGGCGAGGACGATCGCTGCTCGGCGGTGACTTCTTCGACCTGGTGCAGGACAGGGACCACACGATCCATGCCGTCATCGGCGACGTCTGCGGCAACGGCCCGGACGAGGCCGCGATCGGCGTCGGCCTCCGCGTCGGATGGCGCACCCTGACCCTGGCCGGAGTGGACAAGACCTCCCGGATGCGGCTGCTGGAACAGGTGCTGGTGGCCGAACGACCACGCGAGGCGATGTTCGCCACCGCGTGCACCATCCGCGTCACCCCGGACCGCTCGACGGTGGTCGTCGTCAGCGCCGGCCATCCCGCCCCCCTGGTGATCACACCCGACGGCGCCCACCCCGCGCCGATCCGTCACCACCTCGGGTTGGGCATGTTCCCCGGACGGGGCCGCTGGCAGGAGTCCGTCGTCACTCTTCCGAAAGACGCGGGACTGCTGCTCTACACCGACGGAGCCTACGAAGGGTTCGCCGAGGACGGGACCCGGCTCGGCGAGCAACGATTCGTCGACCTCGCCGGCAGGTTGAGTGTCACCACCGATCCCGGCGACTTCCTCACCGCTCTCCTCACCGAGATCAGGCGCGGCGACGACGGCCGACACAACGACGACACCGCCCTGCTCCACCTGACCTGGCCTGCGAAAGCGACGGAGGATGAGGCCTGACCGTGTCGCCTGCTCCGCCGCGTCGGCCGCCGCCTGCGGCGAGGACAGGCGCCGCGGCTGCTCACCTCAGGCCTCCTCCTGCCGGTCCCCCTCGTGCTCGCGCTGGGCTCAGTTCGACGGCACGTCTCTTCCGTACCTCCGATCGGGAACGGAATTGGGCGTCCGACGACGCGGTATCCAGCCCAGAAACCGTGCGTGCAGGTATCGGGTCGGTTCCGCGGGTAGATCGGTCAGGGCCCGCGCGTAGCAGGCGCCGAGGTACTGGAAGACGGCTCCGGGAGCGCGGCGGTGCTCGTCCCTCAGGCGATCGCGACCGGCTCGGCACGGCCAGGGTTGGGCGCAGTCGCCGCAGTACCAGTCGGGCACGACCGGAAAATGCCGCCACCCCGCAGACATCGGCGCCGCGGTTCGGCGCAGGCGGCGCATCAGCCGATCACCGACGAAGAAGTCGATCCTGAGTTCCCGTGTCGCGTCAGACTCCCGATGCGGCATGTTCACATCCGTGGTCCCTCCTGGAGGGGTGCGCCCCGCATCCGAGACGGTAACTCCTGTCAACGGGACGGACTGACGGAAAGCGCTGATCGGCGAATCGGACGGGCCGGTGCCCCGGCCTGAGCATCGGGAGTGAACCGCAGGCCAGGACCGCAATGGGAATGTCACAGTACGCAATCTGCGGAAAACGACAGAGGGCGGCTCGTCCGGCCGGTCCGCCGTGGCGATCCGTGCGCAGGGCACGGCACCGCACCGGAGCGCGGGCACCGCGGAGACATTCTGGATTCGTCACGATGGCAGGACGGTGCGGTGCCCGAGACCGCGTCCATGAGGTTCGGGCCTGACGATGTCCCATCGAACTCGGACACCCCGCGGGTGTTCGGTACGTTACGTCACGTGGTGTCCGACGCGAGCGATCCGACCGCAGTTCCCCGGGCGCGTCAGCGGGACCACGTGAGCGACGCGTGGATGCTCGCGGAGGCTGAGACCGCTCGACGGCGGACCCCCGAACCGGGCGCGGTCCGGGTGCTCCTGTTACCGCACCGGTTCGACCCGGTCGATCGGTCGCCGGCCGTGGTGTGGTTCGCGCCGGGACGCCCGGCGATGACCGAGGCCCTGAACGGACACGTGTACGAGGCGCAGGTCGAGGCCGCGATCGTGCTCGGGCTCGCCCGGTGGGGGCACGCGGCGTCGCCACCGCCGGCACCCGGATGGTACGCGCGCCCGCACGCCATGGGCCTCGCGCTGCACGACCCGACGGGACTGCCCTTCGCCGGCGGCCTGATCGAGGTGCCGGTCGGCTGGACCACGACGGCCCTGGTCTCGGGCGTGATCGCGGCCTATGGTGTGCCGGCCGGGCTCCTACCCCCGACGGGCGACGGCCGCAGGATCGCACCGCTCATGACCGCAGCCCGCCGACTCGGCCTCATCGCCGCGGGTCGCGTGCCGCTGCGATGGTGAGCCCGCGTGGTAAGGCCCGCCCCGGAAGCGCGCCGGTGGCGCCCCACCACATCCTCCCCGCTCCGTCGTCCGTGTCGAGAGCTCAGGTAGCCGTCGTCCCGGCGTCGGCCGCCGCACGGACGATCCGGTTCGCCTCGGGCGGTGGACAACCGGTCGCCCGAAGGACGTCGCTGGCGGCCGTCCGCAGGTCGGCGACGAGGCCGTCGCCGTACGTGCGCAGGCCGCCGCTCCGAGCCGCTGCGGCCAACTCGACCGCCTGTCGGGCCATGTCCCGGCTGTGCGCGTGGCCGCTTCCGCGGTGACTCTCCCGCCGTAGCTGGTCGATGGCATCGGCGAGGCGGGCGATCCCCCGGGGCAACGACGAGGGCATCAGCTCGCGATACTGCAGCGCGTTCGCCGCCCAGCGGGACATGCCACGCGCGTCAACGACCAGGCGCTCCAGGTGCTGGGCGATGTCCGCGTACCGGTGGAACTGCTGCCGGCGGCGCCAACGGACCGGTGCGAGCGTTACCACCTCGTCGGCGCCGGCCAGCGCCTCGTGCATCCGACCGAGGTCGTCGTCGAGGTTGCGGAGATCCTCGAGCACCCGTACGGCGGCTTCGGCGTCCCGGTCGACCAGAGCGCGCGCAACCCGGTTCAGCTGACCGGACAACGAGTAGAAGATCGGCTTGGTGGCCTTGTCCAGGATGCGCAGCGGGTTGACCGGCAGCAGCAGGGTGACGACGGCGATGCCCACGACCGCACCGACGAGGGCATCCAAGATCCGCGGGAGCTCGAGCCCGCGTTCCATCGGTGCGAGCGTGGCGATCAGCACTGCCGTGCCGCCGGCCTGACCGACGAGGGCGCTCCCCCGGCCGGAGAGCAGCAGAGCCGCGGAGATCGCCAGAGCGACCATCACCCCGGTCTGCCACGGGCCCGACCCGAGCAGGAACCGCAACCCGTCGCCGACGGCGATCCCGAGCCCGACGCCGGCCAGCAACTCGACGGTACGCCGCGCGCGTTGCCCGATGGCCGTCGCGATGGTGCCGACGGCCGCAGACGGCGCGAACACGTGCGCCCCCGGGCCGAGCAGGTGGTCGGCGAGAACGGCGGCGAGGGCAGCCGCCAGACCGGCTTGGACCGAGATCACCAGGATGACCTCCGTCTGACGGAGGCGGACTCGGCCGGCGGCCTGACCGCGCCGCCGCGCGCTCACGACGTCCCGCTCACCGTGTTCGGCCGCCGCGCGCCACGCCGCGTCGGCGGCACGCCCGATCCGCCGGTCGTCAGCCACACGAGTCCTTACCCGTCATCAGGTGCCCGAATCCCGCTTCGGGGGCGTGCGGACCGCGCGGCGAGGTCCCGGTACTGCGCCCGCCGGAGCTGGTCGGAAAGGGGCAGGCGCCGCCTCAACCGCGGGGGAACCGAGCGCTGGATGCCTCCGACCGACTCGTGGCACGCTCGCGATCGGGTACGCAGACGCGGAGAGCGGGACGTCCACGCCGCCCTTTCACAACAGAGACGAGGATGTTGTCATGACCGCCACGTATACCTGGGATGTCTTCTCCACCGTCGACGGCTACGGCTCCTACGACCGGACCGGCGACTGGGGCGGCTACTGGGGCAAGCAGGGCCCCGAGTTGCTCGAACACCGCGCTGCCCTCTTCGGCACCCCACAACGGATGGTCTACGGCGCCACCACTTTCCGCGAGGTCGCACAGATCATGACCTCGGGCCTCGACCCTCACTCCTCGGACGAGTGGAACGTCCGGCTGATGCGCATGCCCGCCACCGTGATCTCCTCCACGTTGCACGACACCCTCGGCTGGCCGGACGCGACCATCGTCAGCGGCGCGGCCGTGGACATCGTCGCCCAGCTCAAGCAGACGTCGGACGTGCCGCTACGCTCGCAGGCCAGTCTGTCGCTGAACCGGGCGTTGATGGCCGCCGGACTGGTCGACCGACTCCAGGTCACCGTCTTCCCCGTCATATCCGGAAGGAGCGGAACGAGCCCCGTGCTGCGCGGCGCCGACGACTTCGACCTGGAGCTGCTCGAGAGCCGGACCCTCGACGGCCGCACCCAGGAGCTCGTCTACCGCCCCACGCTCCGATGATCCGGAGACCCACGATGCCGGACTCGGCGTGCCCGAAGTACCGATCGATCAGCCGGCAAGCTGACGCCGGCGCGGCGCCATACCCCCGAGAAGCCGCTCGCGCCGGTCGTGCCAGGCCAGTGAGTCGGCGATGCCGGTGGCGAGGTCACGTCGTGCGCGCCAGCCCAGCAACTCACGGGCCCGGCGACCCCGGGCGTACGCGCCGGCGGCGTCACCGGGCCGACGCGGCGCCTCCCGAACCAGGACCGGCCGGTCGACCACCGCGTTGAACGCCGCGACCAGTTCCAGCACCGTGGTGCCGGTGCCGCTGCCCAGGTTCACAGCCACGTGCGGAGCGGCACCGACGGCGAAGATGTCATCGAAGCGTTCCAGTGCCCGCAGGTGTGCCGCAGCCAGGTCCCAGACGTGCACGTAGTCGCGAAGTCCAGAGCCGTCGCGGGTGGGCCAGTCGAGCCCGTTGACCGCGAACGGCACACCGGCTCGGTGCGCGAGCATCAGCCGGCCCAGGGCGTGCGACGGCACGGAGGTCTGCAGCCCGGTACGCATCGCCGGGTCCGCGCCGATGGGGTTGAAGTAGCGCAGGGACAGCACCCGCAGCGGGCTGCTGGCCGCGATGTCGGCGAGCATCCGCTCCACCACCAGCTTGGTCTGCGCGTACGGGCTGCCGGCCGCCAGCGGCGACGTCTCGTCGACGCCGAGCTCGGCGTCGGGAGCGTAGATCGCCGCCGACGAGCTGAAGATCAACCGGTGTACGCCGTGCGCCAGCAGCCGGTCGACGAACTCCAGCGTCGCCGAGACGTTGGCCCGGTAGTAGTCCACCGGGTGGGCCACCGAGTCGGGCACCGCGATCAGCGCGGCGCAGTGCACCACCGCCCCGATGTCCGGATGTCGGCGCAGCACGCGGTCCACCGCGTCGGCGTCGCCGATGTCGCCGAGCTGGAACGCCCGTCCGCGGCAGAACTCACGCCGCCCGGTGACCAGGTTGTCCAGCACCACCGGCGTGTGTCCCGCATCGGTCAACGCCGAGGCGACCGTGCTGCCGATGAACCCCGCTCCACCCGCGATCAGCACCTTCACCAGCAGACCTCCCCCGGTGACCGCCACCACGACCGGTGACGCCGCCACCTGCATCCTGACCACAGGCCACCGCCCCTTGCCGGCGAATCGACGGATCGGCGCGTGCACGGCGAGTTCGACGGATGTGCATGACTGGCGGGGCGTTGCGCGGGTACGCGGCGGCCCGGGTCGGACGACCCGGCCGAATCGGGAGGCAGCATGACGCAGCAGCGCATCGGGGTCGCGGTGGTTGGACTGGGTGGCGCCGTGGCGACCACGGCGATAGCCGGGGTGGAATTGCTACGACTGGGCATGCGGGACATGGCCGGGCTGCCGCTGGCACACCGCACGGATCTGGTGCCGTACGAGTCGATGGTCTTCGCCGGTTGGGATTTGGCGCCGGACGACCTGGCCAAGGCGGCGCACGTGCACCGCGTGGTCGAGCCGGCTCAGCTGGACACCGTCGCCGGTCCGCTCGGCCGGATCAGCCCCTGGCCGGCGGTGGCGGACCCGGCATACTGCCGCAACGCCACCGGCGCCAACGCGGTGCCCATCGGGCCGTTGCGGGAGCGGGTGGCGCACCTGCGCGCCGATCTCGCCGGGTTCCGGGCCGAGATCTCCGCGCACGAGGTCGTCGTGGTCAATCTGGCCTCCACGGAGGCGCGACCGGACCCGGCGTCACCGGCGCTGCGGAGCCCGGCCGCGTTCGAGGCCGGGCTGGACGCCGACGATCCGGTGATCACTCCAGGACTGCTCTACGCCTACGCGGCGATCCAGGAGGGCTGCCCCTACGTCAACTTCACGCCCGGTCTCGGCGCCGACGTGCCGGCTCTGCTCGAACTCGCCGAACGGGCCGGGGTGCCGGTCGCGGGCAAGGACGGCAAGACCGGTCAGACGCTGGTCAAGACCGTGCTCGCACCGGCCTTCCGATCCCGCGCGTTGACCGTGGAGGGCTGGTACTCGACCAACATCCTCGGCAACCGCGACGGGCAGATCCTGGACGACCCGTCGTCGCTGGCGAGCAAGCTCGACACCAAGGGTTCCGTGCTCAACCAGATCCTCGGCTACGACGTCGAGGACCACGTGGTGCGGATCGACTACTACCGACCGCGAGGCGACGCGAAGGAGGCCTGGGACAACATCGACCTCGTGGGCTTCCTCGGCCAACGGATGCAACTGAAGGTCGACTTCCTGTGCCGGGACTCGATTCTCGCCGCGCCGCTCGTGCTGGACCTGGTGCGGCTCATGGCCGAGGCCGGCCGCCGGGGTGAGCGCGGCGCGCAGGAACAACTCGGCTACTTCTTCAAGGCGCCGGTCACCCGGGACGGGCGGACGCCGGAGCACGCGCTGCACGCCCAGGAGCGGGCCCTGCTGGACTGGCTGGACGCACCGGCATGACCACCGCGCTGGCCGCCCCACCGGTCGACCGGCTCGCCGTCTCGGTGCCCACGCTGCGGCAGGTCGGGGACCTGAAGCGGGTCCGGGTGGCGCACGCCGACGGCTCGGCGGCCGAGCGGGCGTTCCGCCGGGCCTGGGCGGCGCTCGCCGCCGGCGCCGATCCGGCGGACGTGGCCGACCGGGAGTGCGCCGCCGCGCTGGCCGGCGCCCGCCTCGGCGGGCTCGACGCGGCCACCCTCGGCGACTGTGGCCTGGCCCCGGCCGAGGTGGCGAGCGTGCTCACCCGGGCCGCCGCCGAACTCGACGGCGCGCTGCACCCGGCCACCCGGCGCCGGATCCGGGCCGCGCTGGCCGACCCGGGCGGCGGGACCAACCCCGATCCGCCGCTACCGGGGTTCGCGGTCGCGCTGTGCCGGCAACCCCGCGCCGGCGCCACCGCCCCCGGACGTGCCCGGCTGGTGGTGGAGCCGCCGGAGAGCCACGCCGACCACTGCTGGGCCGTCGGGGTGTACGGCGCGCTGCTCGCCGACGACGTCGGCGCCGACCCGGCGGAGGCGTTCCTGCTCGGCCTCGCGCACCATCTGCACAACGCCCGGATGCCGGACGCGGGCTTCGCCGGTGAGCAGTTGCTCGGTGCGTACCTCGATCCGGTCGTCGATCGGCTCACCGCGCTGGCGCTCACGGAACTTCCGGGTCGTGTCGCAGCGCGGGTGGCCGCGTTGTTGCCGGCCCGGGCGGACGCGGGCACGCCGCTCGGGCGGGCCTTCCACGCCGCGGACGTGCTGGACCGGGTGCTCCAGGTGCACCACCACGCCCGCGCGGCGGCGTTCACCGCCGAGCAGGCCCTGGTGGACCTGGCGCTGGTGCACGACGGCCCGGTGGTGGACTACCACCGGTCGGTGCTGCTGGCGGCCGGGCTGTGAGCGCGTCCCCCGCCGCGCCCGTCGGCGCCGCTCTGCGGTGGCGCGGCCCCGACGGCACGACGCTGCACCCGGACACCCGGCACACGCTCACCGACGGTGTCCGCCGCTGGCCGGTGGTCGAGGGCATCCCGTGGTTGCGCCCGGGACGCGAGGACATGCGGGAGCGGGCGGTGGCCGCGCTCGACGCGGGCGAACCCGACGCCGCCGCCGTGCTGCTGCTCGGCGATGCCGACGACTGGTGGGAGGCGGCACCACCCCCGCCGGAGCAGCTACGCGCCGCGCTGCGTGCCGGCACCCTGCGCGAAGCGGTCCGGCTACTCGGTCTCGGTCGGGTCGGGGTGTACTTTCTCCATCGCTGGTCCGATCCGAGCTGGCTGGCCGCCCTGGCGCTGACCGCCGCACACCCGCCGGCCGGCCGGCCCGTGGTCGACCTGGCCTGCGGCGCCGGGCACCTGCTGCGTCACCTGGTGCGGCACGGGCACCGGAACGCCGTCGGAGTCGACGTGGTCTTCGCGAAGCTGTGGCTGGCCCGCCGGTTCGTCCTCCCGCCCGGCGCGCCGGTGTCCCTGGTCTGCGCCGACCTGACAGCCGCCTGGCCGCTGCCACCGCCCGCGGCAGCCCGGCACGTGGCCTGCCACGACGCCCTCTACTTCCTTGCGGACAAGGCCGCCGCGGTGGCCGCCGCCCTGGCCTGCGCCGGGCCCGGCGGGGCGCTGCTGCTGGGTCACCTGCACAACGCGCGGCACCCCGCCGGCCGGGCCGGGCTGCCGCTGCCCGCCGAGGACTGGACCGCGCTGCTGCCGGGGGCCACCGCGTATGCCGAGGAGGAGCTGACGGCCGCCGCGGTCGCCGGCCAACCACCCGGACCCGCGGGTCCGGCGGCGCTGGCCGGCACCGAGGCCGTCGGCCTGGCCCGGGACCCCGCCGGCGCGGCAGCCGAGCCAGGGCTGCTGCAACCTGATCCGACGAGCCCGCTGCGACCGAATCCGCTCTATGTCGACGGCACCCGCCGGTGGCCCGATCCACGCTGGGCCGAGGAGTACGGCGGCCGGGCCGCCACCTACCTTCCGGAGCGTTGGCCCGTGGAGCCGGGCCCGGACGCGGTGCGGCGCCGGCTGCTGCTCGACCTGCCCGAGCGGTGGTGACCATGCGGCCGTTCGGATGGGGGGTCGTCGGCTGCGGGTGGGTCACCCGCGACCACGTCGTGCCGGCGATCCGCGCGGCGGGACACCGGCTCGTCGGCGCCTGCGACAGCGACTCCGCCGCCGCCCGCGCGCTCTCCCCCGACCGGCTCGCCACAACCAGACTGCACGAACTTCTCGACCACCCCGAGGTCGAGGCGGTGCACGTGGCGACGCCGAACCACACGCACGCCGACGTGGTCGCGGCGGTGGCCAAGGCGGGCCGGCCGGTGCTGTGCGAGAAGCCGCTCGCGGCCGACCTGCCCGACGCCCGACGGCTGGTCGACGCGGCCGGGGGCACGCTCGCCGGTGCCGCGTTCGACCAGCGGTTCCACCCCGCTCACCGGCGCGTCGCCGATCTCGTCGCCGCCGGTGACCTCGGCACCGTCACGGCCGTGCGGATCGTCTACGGCTGCTGGCTGCCGCCGGAGTGGAGCCCGGACGGGCGGCCGCACGACAACTGGCGGGTCGACCCGACGCGCTCCGGCGGCGGCGCGCTGGCCGACCTGGCCCCGCACGGCGTCGACCTCATCGGCGTGCTGCTCGGCGACGACCTGGCCGAACTGACCGTCCGTACCCAACGTCGGGTGCACCCGTACGGGGTGGACGACGGGGCGCTGCTCGCCGGCGTCACCGGCGGCGGGGTGCTGGTGCAGGCGCACGTCTCGTTCAACACCGCCGACCCGCTGCCCCGCCGCCGGCTGGAGGTCGTCGGCACCCGCGCCCAACTCGTCGCCGTCGACACCCTGGGTCAGACCGCCGGCGGCACGCTGACCCGACTCGACGCCGGTGACGGCGCCGCCGAGGCGGTGCCGTTCGACACCGGGTTGGGCCCGTTCACCGCGCAGGCGCACGCCTTCGCCGCCGCCGTCCGCGGTGCCGACTGGCAGTGGCCGCTGACCCGCGACCTGCATCTCTACGAGCTGCTGCACACCGCCGCCGGAAGGAACTGACGTGCCTCTGCTCCCGTACGCCTGCGCCAACTGCGGCCACTGGCAGCGCTGGTTCGCGCGCCCGCCGTCCTGCCCGGTCTGCACCGACGTGCGCAACGCGCTGCCCTCCGACGGCTGGCGGTTCCTCAGCGCGGACGAGGTGGCGGTGGGACGGCAGGCCCGCTCGGCCGTCGTCGCGCCAGGGGTGACCGGCTACTGGAGCGAACCGCGGCTCGGCCTCGGCAGCACCGGCTGGGTGATCGAGACCGATGTCGGCCTGGTCGGCTGGGAGGCTGCCGGTTGGTATCCGGCCGCGGCCCTCGCCGACCTGCGCGCCCGCGGCGGCCTGGTGGCGCTCGGCGCCAGCCATGTGCACGGGTACGGCGCCCTGTGGCAGCTCCAGGACGAACTGGCCCCACCGGTGCTCGCCATCGGCGTCGACGACCTGGTCTGGACCAAGGCGTTCCAGGTCACCTGGCCGACCGACGACCGGCAGCCACTCGCGCCCGGGCTGACCATGTACCGCACCGGCGGCCACTTCCCCGGGCACAGCGTGCTGCACGACGAGCGGCGCGGAATCCTGTTCGTCGGCGACCTGATCAAGGTGGAGCTGGCCGGGGAGACGCCGGTGGCACTGTCCTGCCACAAGGCCTACCACGCCCAGATCCCGCTCTCGCACGCCGAGCTGCGCCAGGCGCGCGACCTGGTCGAGGAGTTGGACTTCGACGCGGTCGCCACCCCCTTCGAGTACGCGGCACCCGTCGCCCGCAAGCAGGTGCTCGCCCTGTTCGACCGGCACCTGCGCGGGCAGCCGCTGGCCGGCCCCATTCCGATCGAGGAGCTGACATGACCCGAGCGGTCGAACCGCGTACGCCCACGACCTCGGTCCGGTCGGTCGCCGACCGGCTCGCGGACGCCCTGCCGGCCGGCGAGGTGGACGACTTCGACGTGTCCGGGCTGGACCGCCTCGGTGTGCCGGTGATCTCCGCCGACCACCTGGGCGCCGGCTGGCCCCGGGCCGCCGCCGTCGGCTACGGCGCCACCGTCGAGCAGGCCCGCACCGGCGCGTACGGGGAACTGGCGGAGGCCCTGCTGCTGCACGGACACCTGCGGGCGATGACGCCGCGCCGGGCCTCCTACCGCGAGCTGCGCGGCGCGGTCGGGCCGGACGGGGTGGTGGATCCCCGATCTCTGGTCCTGCCGGCCGGGACGGTGGTCGACGACGACCAGCCCCGCTGCTGGCTGCCCACCACTCGTTGGCGTACCGGAGAGACGGTGCTGGTGCCGGCCGAGTTCTGCGCCGCGGACGGCGCCGACCTGCCGTGGCAGGACTCGGCCGAGCGGCTGATCCCGGTGATCACGAACGGTTCCGGCGCCGGCGACACCGTCGAGCGGGCGGTCGCGCACGGTCTGCTCGAGCTGCTCCAACGCGACGGCAACACGACCGCGTTCCGGGCCATGGACGCCGGCGTCGTGATCGACGTCGACGAGATACACGACCCGGTCGTCCGGTTGATGCTGGACCGCCTGGCGGCAGCCGGCATCGAGGTGCTGCCCAAGCTCGCCTCGACCGCGTTCGGCCTGCCCGACGTGCACGTGGTCGGCATCGACCGACAGCCGGAGACACCGGCGCTGGCGGTCACCGCCTGCGGGGAGGCCGTGCACCCGGACCGGGAGGTCGCCCTGCGCAAGGCGCTGCTGGAGTACGTCTCGTCGCGATCCCGCAAGGTCTTCTCGCACGCGCCGCTGGACCTGCTGCGGCCGATCGCGCCGGAGGAGTACTGGCGGCGGGAGTTCGCCCGGCCGGCCGAGGCGCAGGAGAGCCGGGCGATCACCGCCATGCGCGGCTGGACGCACCTCGACGGCGCGCAACTGCTCGCGCTGCTGGAACCGGTGGTGCTGGCCCGCCGCGACAGCGTGCCCCTCAGCGCGCTGCCCACTGTCGCGCCGGGCAGCCTCGACGACCAGGGCGCGCTGCTGACCGAGCTGCTGCGCCGGCTCGCCGACTTCGACGTGCTGGTCGTCGTCGCGCCCGGGGAGGGAGCGACGGTGGCCAAGGTGATCGTGCCCGGCCTGGAGGCGGAGACCATGTCGTACGGACGGATCGCGGCGCGCGGGATCGAACGCCTGCGGGAGCGGGACTCACCGCTGGTCGGTCTCGGGACGCCGCCGCACGCGGGTGCCGCGCCCGTGGTCCTCGACGAGGCCGGCCGGGAACGGCTCGGCACCGCCGACGCCTGGCTCGACCTGGCGGCGGTGGCCCGCACGATCGGCCCGCTCTATCCGCTCTACCGGGAGCCCACCCGGCACGCCGTGCAGCGGAGCGGGCGATGAGCCTGCGCTACGCCTACAACACCAACGGCCTGACCTCGCACCGCCTCGACGACGCGCTCACCCTGCTCGCCGACTGCGGCTACGACGGGGTAGCGCTCACCCTCGACGTGGCACACCACGACCCGTTCGCGGCGGACCTGGCCGCACGGACCGACCGGCTGGCCCGCCGGTTGCGGGCGCTCGGACTGGCGAGCGTGGTCGAGACCGGCGCGCGGTTCCTGCTCGACCCGCGACGCAAGCACCACCCGACCCTCGTGTCGCTGGACGAAGCGGATCGGGCCCGGCGGCGCGACTTCCTGCGCACCTGCGTGGACGTGGCGGCCGGCCTCGGCAGCGAGGCGGTGTCGTTCTGGGCGGGCGTCCCGGAGCCCGGCGCCGACCGGGACCGGTGCTGGCGCCGGCTCGTCGACGGAGTCGACGACGTGGTGGAGCACGCGCGGCGGCGCGGGGTGCGCTGCGCGTTCGAGCCGGAGCCGGGAATGCTGGTCGAGGACTGCGACGACTGGGCACGCCTCGCCGCCGAGGTACCCGGCCTCACCCTGGCCCTGGACACCGGGCACTGCCTGGTGTCCGGCCGTCACGAGCCGGCCGCCGCGGTGCACGCGTTCGCCGGCCGGCTCGGCGCCTGCGCCGTCGAGGACATGCCGCGCGGTCGGCACGAGCACCGCGCGCCCGGCGAGGGCGACCTCGACTTCCCGGCCGTGCTCGGCGCGCTCACCCAGGTCGGCTACGGCGGTCTGGTCAGCCTCGAACTGTCCCGCGACGCGCACCGGGCCGACACGCTGGTGCCCGCCGCGCTGGCCGCGCTGCGCGACGCGGAGCGGGCTGCGGCGAGCCACGCGGGGCGGTCCGCGGTCACCGCGGAGGCGGGCGCGTGAGGATCTGCTTCGTGTCCCGCCGCTACTGGCCGGCGGTGTCCGGCATGAGCGCGTACGCCGAGAACCTGCTGCGGCACCTGGTCCGTGCCGGCCACGAACCCACCCTGATCTCCCAGTACCGAGCCGACCGGGCGGGTCGTGCCGTGTACGGCGGGGGACCGCCCCCACCGGAGCGGGTGCCCGCCGGCGTCGAGGTGCACGCGTTGGAGGCGCGTGGTGAGCAGGCCGTGGTCCGCGGCGAGCCGGCCGACTTCGAGGCCGACGTCGACGAGATGACCGAGACGATCCTGCGGCTGCACGCCCGCCGGCCCTTCGACGTGCTGCACGCCCAGTACGCCTATCCCAACGGCCTCGCCGTGCTGCGCGCGGCGCGCGCCGCCGACCTGCCCGCCGTGGTGTCCGTGCAGGGCGGCGACGGACACTGGGTGGGCACCTGCTGCACCACCCACCGGACGCTCGTGCGGGCCGTCTTCACGCACGCCCCGGCCCTGCTGATCGGATCGCCGTCGTTCGCCGCCGAGGTGTGCCAGCGTCACGAGCTGGATCCGGCCCGCTTCACCGTGGTGCCGGGCGCCACCGACGCCGAACGTTTCGTACCGGTGACCGACCCCGGCCGGGTCTCCGATCCGGCGGTGCTGCTCTACCACGGTCGCATCGACGCCCGCAAGGGCGTGCTGGACCTGCTCGACGCGGTCGCCAAGCTGCGCGCGGACGCGGTGCCGGTGCGGCTGCTGCTCTCCGGGATCGGCCCCGACCTGGACACCGTCACCGCGCGCATCACCGAGCTGGGGCTCACCGGCGTGACCGAACTGCTCGGTGCGGTGCCCTACGAGCGGGCCCACGAGGTCTACGCCCGGGGTGAAATCTTCGTGAGCCCGACCTACGCCGAGGGCTTCTCCAACACGATCCTGGAGGCGATGGCGAGCGGCCTGCCGGTCGTCTCGACCGACGTGGTGGGCGTCCGCGACTGCGTCCGCCCCGACGAGAACGGGGTGCTGGTGCCGGCCGGGGATCCGGCGGCGCTCGCCGGGGCCGTCCGCCGGCTGCTCGACGACCCGGCGCTGCGCCGCCGGCTCGCCGCGCAGGCCCGCCGGGACGTCGAGCGGCGGTGGAGCTGGCCGGTCGTCGCCGACCAGATCGTCAGCGGGTACGACAAGCTGTCCCGCGACGTGCCGGAGATCCCCGATCCGCCGGTGGACCCGACCTGCCGCTTCCGCGCGGCCCCGCACCTGCTGTGACCGGCCGCGATGGCCGCGCCGCCGCGATGGCCGCCGGCGACGCGCGCCGGATCGCCGGACGTGCGGTGGCGGTCAGCCCGCACCTGGACGACGCGGTCTTCTCCGCCGGCGGCACCCTCGCCGCGCTGGTGGCGGCCGGGTGGGCCGTGCGGGTCGTCACCTGCTTCACCGCGACCGTTCCCGACGCGTCGGCGTTCGCCCTGGCCTGCCAACTCGACAAGGGACTGCCGGCCGACGTCGACTACATGGCCCTGCGCCGCGCCGAGGACCGGACCGCCTGCGCGGTGCTCGGCGTGCGCCCGGTGCACCTCCCGCTGGCCGAGGCACCCCACCGGGGGTACGCGGACGCGGACGCGCTGTTCGCCGGTGTCCGCCGCGGCGACCCGGCGGTCGAGATGCTCGGGCCGGCGCTGGAGCCCTACCTCGCGGACGCCGACCTCGTCCTCGCGCCGCAGGCGCTCGGCGACCACGTCGACCACCGGATCGTCGCGGAGACCGTCGCCGGGATCGCCGCCGACGCGTTCTGGTGGCGCGACGTGCCGTACGTCGCCCGCCGACGGGCGGCAACCCCTTGGCGGTGCGTGCCGGCCGGCGTCGAGGTGGCTGTCGACATCGCCGATCACCTGGTGACGAAGGTGGACGCCGCCGGCCGGTATCGCAGCCAGCTCGCGTTCCAGTTCGGCGACGCCGGGGCGGCGGTCTCGCTGCGGGACCTCGCCGTCGCCGAAGCCACCCGCCTCGACGTCGCCGGCGCGGTGGAGGCGCTGCGCGGCCCGACGGCGGATCGACTGCCGATTGGTGGCAGGTCGGTGCCCAGCGCGGCGGTCGGCCCGCCGTGACGTCCTCCGACCGGCAGTGGCTCGCGCTGCCCATCCGCCGGGTCAAGACTCCTCCACGATCGGCGACCGGATCGGCCTTCTCGCGCCGGGCAAGGACCGCGTCCCACCGGCCGGCACGCTCGGGTGTCGCCGGCGCCGCAGCCGTCGAGAGGGGCCATGGTGAGCAGCACCTCGTCGTCGAATCTGGAGGTCAGTCGCGGGGGGTGGGTCCACCGGCCCATGACGCCCCGGCGGCGCGACGAGCCACACCGCTCGGCCACACCGCTCGAACTCCTGTTCGACCTGGTGTTCGTCGTGGCGGTCGCGCAGGCCGGCGACCGCCTCGCCCATGCCGTCACCACCGGGCACGCACTCGACGGTGTGGTGGCCTACGCGATGGTGTTCTTCGCCATCTGGTGGGCCTGGATGAACTTCAGCTGGTTCGCCTCCGCCTACGACACCGACGACATCGGCTACCGGCTGCTGACCTTCGCACAGATGACCGGGGTGCTGGTGCTCGCCGCCGGTGTTGCCCGCGCCTTCGACGACCAGAACTGGACCCTCGTCTTCGTCGGCTACGCCATCATGCGTGCCGCCCTGAGCATGCAGTGGCTGCGGGCGGCCCGCAACGAGACCGACCGGGCACGGCGCACGGCCCGTCGCTACGCCGTCGGGATCGTCGCCTGCCAGTTCGGCTGGCTGCTGCCGCTCGCCGTACCGGTGCCGGTGAAGCCGTGGCTGTTCGTCACCATGGCCGCCGCCGAACTCAGCGTGCCTCCGGCCGCCGAACGCGGGCGGCCCACCCCGTGGAACCCCCGACACATCGCCGAGCGGTACGGCCTGTTCACCATCATCGTGCTCGGTGAGACGATCGCCGCCGCCTCGGTGGCGCTGCAGTCCGCCGTGGACGGCGCCGACCAGCTCGACCAACTGTTGCCGATCGCGGCCGGTGGCCTGTTGATCGTCTTCTCGTTCTGGTCGATCTACTTCGCCGTGCCCGGGCGCGACCGCCTGCTCGACCGCCGATCCGGCTTCAACTGGGGCTACGGCCACTACGTGGTCTTCGCCTCCGCCGCGGCGGTCGGCGCCGGCCTGGAGGCAGCCTTCGAGCACGCCGTCGGACGCGGCACGGCCGACGTGACCGCCGTCGCTGTCGCGGTGACCGCGCCCACCGCCATGTTCCTGCTCGCCGTCTGGCTCCTGCAGACCCGCCACTACAAACGAGGTCGGACAGAGCAGCTCATCGCACCGACCGCGGCCGCGCTCACCCTGGCGGCAAGCTTCACCGGCCCACTCGCCGTGCCCCTGGCCGGCCTCGTCACCGCCGCCGCGGTCGTCGCCAGTGTCAGCGTCGTGTCACACCGTTCCCACCGACGCCGCCACCGCCACTGATCACCGCCTGTCGTCCGACGTCACCGGTCGACGAGCACGGTGAGCAACGCCCAGGCGGCCTGGCCGACGAGTCCCGTCGCCGCCACCACGACCGCATACCGCCCCGCCCGCAGCATCGTCGCCGGCCGGGAGGACTCGCGATGGGCGAGGATCGCGTATCCACCGGCAGCGGCGCAGGCCAGGGCGATCATCCACCCGGCGAACAGCAGACCCTCGGGCAACGGCAGCGCCACGGTGAACCTTCCGACGGCGGAGTGCTCACCGCCATTCAACGCCGCTCGTTCCCCGTGCGGGCCACCGCACGGTGAACACCGTCCGAACCGGTGGCGACGCGGCCGTCATCCCTGCCGGTCAAGCGTGCTCGCGTCGGTGGGGCAGGCTCGGTCAGGTGCGGTCGACGACGAGGTCGGAGACTCCCGCGACCGCGTCGACGTCGTACCGGTCGGTCGCGGTGTCCCAACCGCTGGGCGTGAGCACCGTGCCGCCGGCCACTCCAGTTCGCTCGGCACCGTCCACGCTCATCCGGCCGGCACCGCCCGCCACCCGAACCCGCACCGGCGCGTCGCCGGCCAGGTGGACCAGCAGCCGACTCGCCCCACCGGTCATCGCCAGCCGCACCGTACGCTCGGCGGGCGGCAACGTGACCTCCGCGCGGCTCGTGCCGGCCGTCAGCTCGACCTCCTCGATCCGGCCGCCACGCAGGTCGAGCACCTCCTCCTGGGCGCCGCCGCCGAGCCGGACACGCCACCGCACGTCGTCGTGCAGCGCCACCTCGACCAATGCCGGACCCGCGCCGCCGGCGGCGGCAAGACCAGCCGTCACGGTGCCGTCGGACACCGACACCGCCGGCCGGACCTTCGCGCCGGTCGGCGTCGACACCCGGTACAGGTCGTCCCCGAGATCGGCGGTCCGCACGCGCACCACGTCCGCGCCGTCGACCAGCACGAAGACGGCGGAACGCAGGTCACCCCGATCCGCCGCCACGGTGTGCCGATCCTCGCCACCGGGACTGCGGTCGGTCCGCGCGTGGCCGTCGCCGCCGGCGCCCGGGCGGCCGGCGTCCCGTGGCTCGCCGGCCCGGCAGCCGCCAAGCAGCGCCGCTAGCAGGAGAAGCCCCACGACTCCTCCACCCGGCCCGCGTTCGATCATCCGCCGCACCATCCCAACCGTCTGCGTCACGCCCCGGTTCCTACCCCGTCGCAGCGTGGGCGACTCCCCCGGCGTGCGACGCCTCCCCGGAAGGTTCTCGCCGCCCCGACGCGTCACCGGACGGTAGGAGTGGGCTCCACCCGGACGGGGCACTGAGCCCCACGTGAGCACGTCCGCCGGACACGTGCCGTCGAGGAGAGGAAGAGGATGCGACGCCCCACCGTCATGCTGGCGACAGCCCTGGTCATCCTCGGGACAACCGGGCTGAGCGGCTGCACCGGGGAGGAGACCGCCGCCCCGGCGGCACCCACGACGCCGGGCACCGCCACGACCACGGGCACGCCGAGCCCCGCCACGCCGACCGCCGGCGCCCCGGGCAGTGGCACCGGGCCGGGCTGTCCGGCGAACGAGGATCGGATCCCGCCGGGTTCCCGCAGCGTATCGACGGGCGACCTCGACCATGACGGCCGGCGGGACACGCTGTTCCTGGTCGATGACGGGGAGAACCGCATCGGGGTCCGGACCGCGACCGGCCTGACCACCTCCACCCGCTTCTCCGTCGCCGAACCCAGCGAACTGGAACCGCACGGCTTCATCGTCGCCGACGGCTCGTCGTTCATCCTTCTCGGCGGCTCGCGGCAGGCATACCTCTTCGCGTTCGTCGGATGCCGAGTGGTCGTGACGCGCAACGCCGAGGGCGAGCAGTACCGGTTCGACAACGGGTTCGCCCGGTCCGGCACCGGCGTCGGATGCGTACGCGGGAGCGACGGCCTGACACTGGTCGGCCTTCGAGCGGAGAGAACGACCGACGGCGACAGGTACCAGATCCGCCGCACCGTGATCGAACCGATGCAGCTCGGCCGGTCCGCCCGCAATGGGCCGACCAGCGTCAGCGAGACCGGCCTGACCCGCGAGGCCGCCTTCGACAAGGTTCGCACCGGCTATCCGTGCTGAGGCATGTGCTGCTGAGGCCGTAGCCGGTAATCGATGTCTCTCCCCGGCGGCCGGAGCGGGCCGTCGGCCGCCGGGCAGGCGCGCATGAGCCTGCGGTGCAACGGTGTGCCGGTGCACGACGACACCGAGGTCACCGGCCCGCGCGGCGGTGGCGCCGCCGAGACGGCAACCGGCGGGCGACTGCGGCTCCGGGATCACGGAGCAGACGTCCGGCAGCGCAGCAGCTGGCGCGAACCGCTGACCTGAGGTTCGTCGGTCAAGGCGGAGCGGGCGGCCGCCCTCGCCGTCACCAGACCATGAACCCATCCATTTTGCTCGATAGATTTCGTCGACGGCAAGGCCGGCTGCGACAAAAAGCGCCAGCCATGGAATCGACTCCAATAATTGTTACTAGCCAGTAGACGACGTGTTACGAAGTGGGCCCCATCCCCCTGGAGGTCCCGCATGACCCGTCGCCCCCTGGCGCTTCTCGGCAGTCTCGCCACCGGCCTGCTGCTCAGCCTCGGTCTCGCCGCCCCCGCCTCCGCCGCCGGCACGGACTACACCGCCCTCGGCGACTCCTACTCCTCCGGTGTCGGCACCAATAACTACGACAGCGGCAGCGGCTCGTGCCGGCGCAGCCCGCAGGCGTACCCGAGGTTGTGGGCCAACAGCCACGCACCGGCGAGCTTCCAGTTCGTCGCCTGCTCCGGCGCCACCACGCGCGAGGTGCTGAACAACCAGCTCGGCGCGCTGAACACCGGCACCGACCTCGTCACGATCTCGATCGGCGGCAACGACGCCGGTTTCGCCGACGTCGTCACCACCTGCCGCCTCGGCTCGGACAGCGGATGCCTCACCGCCGTCAACAACGCCAAGTCCTACATCACCAACACGCTGCCCGGCCGCCTCGACGAAACCTACCGGGCGATCCGCAACCGCGCGCCCGGCGCGCGGGTTGTCGTGCTCGGCTACCCGCGCCTGTTCGAACTCGGCTCCTGCGGCTTCGGCAGCATCAATGCGTACAAGCGGGGCCTGCTCAACGGCGGCGCCGACACCATGTCCGGCGTCATCTCCGGCCGCGCGTCGGCGGCCGGCTTCACCTACGCCGACGTGCGGGGCCGCTTCGCCGGACACGGTGTGTGCGCCAGCAGCCCGTGGATCAACGGCACAACCTGGCCCGTCGTCGAGTCCTACCACCCGAAGGCCAGCGGCTACTCCGGTGGATACCTACCGGCGCTCACCGCCGTCACCGGCTGACCGAGCGCCTCCGGCCCGACCGACCGGTCGGGCCCGAGGCGCTCCGGGCCTCAGCGTCCGACCGGATCTGGAGCGTCATCGGCTACCGGATCCGGAATGCGTTCCCGCCGGAGCGTCGGGCCGGATCGCGACCCTCCCTGCCCGTACTCATCCCGAAGTCGATCCCGGCTGGCGCGACGCGACCCAGGCCGGGTACAGCCCCGCGTTGCCGCTTCGGTGCCGCCCGCAGGTGCCCCGGCACGGCCCGTGCCCAGCGACCAGGGATGGGCGCAGGCGGCGCGACAGCCGCCCATGACGGAGCCTCCTGAACCGGTCGACTCCGGACCGGCCCGTCACGCCCACCAGCGGCCGGGACCGATGGATCGATCGGACGACGAGTCAGCCGCCACGTCCGCCGAAGCTCGTTCCACTTCGCCGGGCGAGCGCAGGTAGGACACCGGCAGGCAAGCCCGCACGATTCGGTAGCCCAGCGGGGGCAGCAGGATACGTGGGGCCGCAACGACGCAGAGCGCCATGCCGCCGGCTCCGACCGTCGCGTCGCCACGGTCACTGGCCCACGCGTCGTGGGTGTCGCCTCACGGTTCGGGTAGGCGGGACATGACCCGCCGCTGGAAGCGGATCTGCGCCACGAAGGCGAGAACAGCGATCACGACGCCGGCGCCGATGCCCGTCACGAGTGCGGTTCTGGCCAGAGCCAGCAGCAGCGCCACGGCAGCCCGGCGAGCAGGGAATTGATCGCTGCCACCATGGCGGCAGCGGTGTAGAGCATCGCGAACCGGCTCGGCGGCACCCCGGTCGCCGCCCAAGCCGCTCGTGCGTTGCCGCCCGGGGCGACGGCGTCGGCGAAGAACTGGCCGTCCGGCTCGAACTGCTCGTGGTAGTACGCGCGGATGCGACGGATCCGCTCGAGGTCCACCGCGTTCTCCACAATCCACCGCCGCTGAAGCCGAACCTTCCACCCAGCGTGGCGGCGGGGTCGTACGCCTCCCACAACATCTCCAGCACCGGAGAATGCGACTCGCCCATGCGCGGTATCCCACCACGCTCTGCCGAGGTGTCACCCGGGTGGCGGCTCATCGCCTACCACCACTCGGCAGCCGCGCTCGCTCCCGAACGGTACGGGCGCGGGCGAGCGCCGTGATCGTCGCCGTCGACGATAGACCCATCCGTCAGGCAGCCGCCTCCGAATGCAGTTCATGGCCTTCGATTACGGTCCGTACACCCGCGGGACTGCCCGCCGCGGCGACGGCGTGGACTACGACGTCTTCCGACGCCAGCCTCTCTCGCCCGGGGGGCTACGCTGCCTGCGCCATCTGTGTGACCTCTGCCATCCGCACGACCTGCTGGTCGCCCCGGCGCACACCGAACCCACCGACACAGCCATCCTGACCAGATGGATCTATGAGAAGGACTGGCATCGGGAGGCGCTGGCCAAGGTACTCACCGCACACAACGTCCCGACCGGCACGCCGCCTGCGACAGCGGCGCCGTGCAGGATCGGTCGACGTGGTCGCCGCGGGCCGGCCCGGTGGGCTCTACGCCATGGCGTCAGCGGTGACGACGCCACCGCCATCCGGATGACGTGGGGCGCGATCAACGAGTGGATGACCCACAGCTGCTATCACCGGCTCGTCCTACGGGAGGAGCACCCCGTCCTGACCCACGTCCTGCACCGGGTGACGAGTCTGGAGATGCGACATGCCGCCTACTACGCAGGCCAGGCCCACGACCGACTGGCCCACTCGGCGCGCGTCCGTCGCCTGACCCGCTTCGCGCTGCGCCACTTCTGGGCACCGGCCGACGCGGCGAGGATGCCTCGGGTCGAGACCTCACACCTGATGCGGTACCTGCTCGCCGACGAGGCCGGTTGGCAGGAGATCCGCCAGCTCGACGACCGGATCGAGAGGCTGCCCGGGCTCGCCGGCCTGGGATTGGTGCGTCGGGCGCTCCGGCGATACGGAGTGGTCGATCCGTCGACCCGGCGAGCATGACCGGCGGTGTCCGCGCGCGTCGTCGTGAAGGTCGGAGACCGACAGGTCACGGGTGAGGGTCGGAGACGCGGGGTCGACCTCACGTACCGCCGGAGGGACCCTTCGCTCCGGACGCTCCGCCTGCGCCCGGGAACGGGGTCATCACGGCGCGACGCGACCGCTACCCGCGACGAGTCGCCGCGCTCCGACGGCGGCCACGAGCATGACGACGCCTGCTCCCGCCGCGACTCTGACGCTGCGCGGCCTGCCCATGTGGCCAACGCGGTGGTCAGCAGACCCCAGCCGGATGCCGCGGCGAGCGGCAGTGCACCCCGCCGGCTCCGGGCGACTCCGGCGGCCAGCGCGCCGGCAGCGGCGAACAGGCCGGCCGCGGATGCGGCCACCGTGCGCGGGGCGGTCCTGCTCCCGCCGGAGGCGACCCTTACCGCCGCGACATTGACCACGCCGGCCAGAGCTGTCCAGCCCAGGAGCAGGCCGGCACTGGCCGACGGGACGGCCGTCCACGCCGTCGTGGGGGTGGCGCGCTGCAGGCGGACGTGAGCTGCGGCGGCGAAGCCGACGGCCACGGACAGCAGGAGCGGCGTCGCGGTGAACCGATCACTCTGCGCGGCGAGTGACCAGGCGGTGTTCGCCGCGTAGGCACCGGCCAGGGGCCATCCGCTGCGGCGGCTGACGGGATGGCTTCGACCATCGGGCAGGCACTGACCGACGGTCGACAGGGCGCATCCGGCGAAGATCGGCGCCCAGATGACGAAGGCGTAGCCGGGTGGGGTGATCACCGTGTCGTACCGGCGGGTCTGTTCGCCCCTGCCGAGCAACGGGCCGAGAACGGGTACGGCGATGAACGCCGCACAGGCGCCGCCGAGGGCCAGTGATCGCACCCGATCGTCCACGTCTCCTCCGATCGATCGGCATGTCCGGGCGCTCGCCCTGGCGTCGACGATAAGCGAAGGAGCAGGTGACACGGTGCCACCGCGACAGGCGGGTGACCCGGTCGCCGGTCGAGAAATGTGCGACTCGGCACCAGTCCGGCGGGTGGTGGGCGACGAATCCCTCCCGACAGCAACGACACCAACGCCGTGACCAGGCGGAGACGGAGACCTGTTGTGAGATCTTCCCGAGCCCTGCTCGCCCTGCCCGTGGCCGCGCTGGCTCTCTCGGTTCCGGGCGTCGCGCACGCCGGCGAGAGCGTGCAGGTCCAGTTGCAGGATCTCAACGAGACCGGCGCGACCGGAACCGCGACGTTGACCGCGACGGACGGAGGTGACCTGAAGGTCATGATCCGGTCGACGGGCATGACGCCGAACTCGCCGCACGCCCAGCACGTGCACGGTGCGGTCAACGGCATGGACTTCCACTGTCCGGACAAGTCCGCCGACGCCGACGGCAACGGCTACGTCAGCACGGAGGAGGGCCTGAAGATGTACGGCGACATCTTCATCTCGCTGACCACCACCGGGGACACCACCAGGGCCAGTGGACTGGCGGTGGACCGGATGCCGAAGGCCGACGCGCGAGGCAACCTCGACTACGAGCGCACCATCCCCGCCGCCGAGCTGCCCGCCGGCACCATCGAACACCTCAAGGACCTGCATCTCGTGCAGCACGGCATCGACGCCAACAAGAACGGCACGTACGACATGGAGGCGCTCGGGGAGTCGACGTTCGCGAAGTCCGTCGGCGTCAACGGCATCCCCGCCGAGGCCACCGACCCCGCGACGTGCGGCATGGTCAGCGGCGCGGCCGCCGGCTCCGTACCCGCAGGGGGTGTCGCCACCGGCGACGGCAGCACCTCCGGCGGCGTGCCGGTCATGTGGTCGGTGGGGGCTCTCGCGCTGCTCGGCGCCGCCGGTGCGGTCGTCTCCCGCCGCCGGCTCGCCGGCGGGTGCTGAACCGGAAGGCGGTCGGGATGAGCACCGGCGACGCGCGAAGGCCGACCGGCCGCCGTCGGGAGCGCGCGAGGCTCCTGGCGGTGGCCGGCATCCTCACCCTGACGGCGGCCGTGACGTTCGGGTTCGCCGTCGCCCAACCGGGCGGAGAACCACCCCGACCCGACGTCTCGGCCGCGGAACCGGCCGCCGACCCGGCAACCCGGCCGGGCGAGTTGACCTCGGGTCCGCTGATGGCCTCGTCACCCCCGACGCGGGTGTCGATCCCGTCGCTGCGGGCCACCGCGGCAGTCCTCGCCCTCGGCCTACAGGCGGACGGGGCGATGCAGGTCCCGGACAGCGCCGCCGACGTAGGGTGGTTCACCAGGGCGCCGACGCCCGGAGCACTCGGCCCGGCCGTGCTCGCCGGCCACGTCGATTGGAAGGGCCACCGCGGAACGTTCTTCGACCTGGGCAGGCTGGCCGTCGGCGCCGACATCACGGTCGAGCGGCAGGACGGCAGCAGCGCGACGTTCACCGTGACCAAGGTGGCGCAGTATCCCAAGGACCGCTTCCCCACCGACGAGGTGTACGGGGCCGTCGACCACGCGGCACTGCGCCTGATCACCTGCGGCGGCGAGTTCGACGACAAACGCCGGCACTACCGCGACAATGTCATCGTCTACGCGCGCCTCGCCCATGCCCATCCCGCATAGCACGTCGGGTACGCGTCGGCGGCACACCCATCGTCGCGTCAGTGGAAGGACCTGCCGAGAATGAGCGGTGACCCGGACCAGGCGCGGCGGCTACGGCCGGTGCCGCCCGACACCGCGACGCCGCCGACCGCCGAGGAGTTGCTGGCGCGCGTGGCGGGTGGTGACGAGGCGGCGTTCGCGTCGCTGTACGACATCGTGGTGGGCCGGGTCCTCGGGCTGACTCGCCGCGTCGTTCGCGACGCGGCGCAGGCGGAGGAGGTGACGCAGGAGGTCATGGTGGAGGTGTGGCGCACCGCCGGCCGCTTCGACGCCGGTCGTGGCTCGGCCCTGGCCTGGATTCTGACCATGGCGCACCGCCGGGTCGTGGACCGGGTGCGCTCGGAACAGGCGCACACCAGACGGACGTCACAGGTCGCCGCGGCCGAAGCGCACGTTCCCTACGACGAGGTGGTCGAGGACGTCACCGCGCGGCTGGAGCGGGAACAGGTCCGCCGGTGTCTGGGCCGGCTGACACCGGTCCAGCGGGAAGCGGTGACCCTCGCCTACTACGGCGGCCACACCTACCGCGAGGTCGCCGAGAAGCTCCGGACACCGCTGCCGACGGTGAAGACGAGGATGCGCGACGGCCTGATCCGGATGCGCGACTGCCTCGGCATCGAGATCGAGGGGCGGGCATGAGCGGCGACATCCACACCCTCGCCGGTGCGTACGCTCTCGACGCGGTCGACGACGTCGAGCGGGCGGCGTTCGAGCGGCACGTGGCCGAGTGCGAGCCGTGCCGCACCGAGGTGGCCGAGCTTCGGCAGACGGTGGCGCGGCTCGCCGACGAGACCGTCGTGGCTCCACCGCCCGGGCTGCGGGAGCGGACCCTGGCCCAGGTGGCGCGCACCCCGCAGCTGAGGGGCCGCGCCGCGGGCGCCGGACGGCGCGCAGGAAGGTGGCGACAGCTCACCGTGGCCGCAGCCGCAGCCGTTCTGGTGGCCGGCGGTGCGAGCGCGGTCACCTGGACCGTGAGCAGCGGACGGATCAGCGACGAGCGGGCGAGCGCCGACGAGGCCCGGCGCATCGCCGCCATCCTGGAGGCCCCCGACGCCCGGGTGTTCGAGCGGTCGCTGCAGCCCGGCGGCGCGGCCACCGTGGTGGTCTCGCGCGAGCGCGACCGCGGTGTGGTGCTGCTGCGCGACCTGCCCGAGCCCGGCCGCGGACGGATCTACGAGCTGTGGCTCATCCGCGGCGGCGAGCCCCGCAAGGTGGGGCAACTCGGCGAGGAAGCGAGGGCGGCGACCACTGTCGTCGGTCCGGTCGCCGGTGCGGGCACGTTCGGCGTGTCCAACGAGCCCCGAGGCGGCTCCGCCGCTCCCACGCGGATCGTCGGCACCGTCGAACTGGGCTGAGCCCGGGCGCGCCGGGCCGCAGCCGCGGCCCGCAGATTTCTCATCGCCCGTTCCCATCCGGGCCGGGAGCCGCTTCGAATCACCAGCATGGATGACGAGCTGCTCGCCGGCCGGTACCGCCGGCTCACGCCGATCGGGGACCCGGCGACCCCGAGGCGCGTCTGGTTGGCACGCGACGAGCTACTCGACCGGCACGTCGCACTCAAGCAGATCGCCCTACCGGGTTGGGTGAGCAACGCGGAACGGTCGCGCCTGCGGGACACGACGCTCGGGGAGGTACGCGCCCTGGCGAGTCTGGACCATCCGGGCGTGACCGGGATGTGGGACGCGCTCAGCACCGACGGGTACCTCTGGCTCGTCATGGAGCACGTACCCTCCCGCACCCTGTCCGAGGTGGTCGCCACCGACGGTCCGCTGGCTCCGGCCGAGGTCGCCAGGGTGGGCCTGCACCTGCTCGCCGCCCTCGACGCCGCCCACGCGGTGGGGGTGCTGCACCGGGAGGTCCGTCCGCGGAACGTGCTCCTCGCCGACGACGGGCGGGTGGTACTCGGCGGATTCGGCCTGTCGATCCTCGACAGCCGCGCCCCGGCGGCCGTCACCGCGGCGACCCTTTCGAGGCTCCAGTACGTCGCGCCGGAGCACACCCGGGACGGCAGGTCCACCCCGGCCACCGACCTGTGGGCCCTCGGCGCAACCCTCTACCTGGCCGCCGAGGGCCGGCAGCCGTGGACCCGGCCCACCACCCTCGCCACGCTCGCCGCCCTGGCCACCGAGGCACCGGACCGGATGACCGCGCTGCCGCTCGAACCCGCGATCACCGGTCTCCTGCTGCGCAATCCCCGTCAGCGCCTGTCCACCCGGGAAGCCCGCGACCGGCTTGAGCAGGTAACGGCGGCCACCTCGCCCGTCGACCCCGTGCCCACACCCCGAGCAGGCCGCCGGCAGCCCCGGGCCGCCGGTCGGCCCCGGTGGCGTCCAGCCGCCGCGGCGACCGACCCGATCTCACCGGACGCGGTCACCACCACGCCCATCGCGGTCACCGCGTCGACCACCCGCGACCGGAAGACCGGCTGGGCGTTCGCCGGCGCCGTGCTGGGCCTGATCGGAGTCGGTGCCGTCGCCGTCACGGCAGCCGGCGCGGTGACGGGCGGCTTGCGCGGCCAGGACGGCGCACCGGCGGCCGGACGGGACGACACGACGGCCGGCGCGATGCCGGCGACCGCACCGGCCCGCCCCGTCCACCTGTGCCTGAAGGACACCGCCGGCGAGGCCGAACCGCTGCGGGAACCCACCGAACCGCTGCCGCACGCCCCGCCGAAGGGGTGGGCGTGGCACCAGGACCCGGCGGGCTTCCTGATCGCGGTGCCCGAGCGCTGGACCCGGCACACCGAGGGCACGACGATCTGCTTCCGCGATCCCGCTCGGCCAGACGCCTTCGCCGTCGACCTCAGCGTCAGAGCCTCCACCATGCCATCGAAGCGATGGGAGGCCGCCGAGCGCGACCTGCTCAGGACCGGAGCGCTGTCCGGCTATCAGAAAATCAGCATCGGGCCGATCATCCGCCCGGGTGGCGCCGCCGAGTGGGAGTACACCTGCGACCAGCCCGACGGGGAGCGGTTGCACACCCGCCGGCTGCTGATCAACGACGGCCGAGCCCGCGCCTACAGCCTGTCCTGGATCACCCAGGACAGCCGGTGGACCCAGACCCGCCCGCTCCAACAGACGGCCCTCCGAAATTTTCGCCTGGTCTGAGGCGGCCGAGTGACGGTTCATGGAACGGTGTCGGGATCGACCCGACATCACGGGCAGACTCGGCGTCGTGCGCCCAGATCAGGACTGGGTCAGTACCGGTCGCGGAGGATCCTCTTCATCTGCGTGATCTCCTCCTCCTGGGACGTGACGATCTGGTCACAGAGCCGGACGATCTCCGGGTCGGTGATGTTCGACTCCGCACAGACCAGGACCGCCCGGGAGTGGTGGGGAATCATCGACTTGAGGAAGCCCTCGTTGCCCACGAACGGCTCGGTGCGTACGGCCGCGAACCCGCCGACGAACAGGGCGCCCAACACGGCGTACAGCACGATGTTGAGGCGCCGGTCGGTGAACATCTGGTGCATGACGCCCATCATGATCAGACCCATGACGGCCACCATGAGCACCGCCATGTAGAAGTTGCTCGGGTTCAGGTAGAAGTCCGACCATCGGCGGATCTGCGACAGCGTGAGGACGAACATGACCGCGAGGCTGATCAGCAGCACCAGGCCGAACCGGATGTAATTCTTCGTCATCTTTCCTCCGTCGGTCCTCGACGGCCCGTCATGCACGGGCGTCTTGTCTCCATCGGTGACACTTTCTGTGGAGGCGCGAGCTGAGGCGAGGCGCACGCCGCTGACCGTGCTCCGCCACCCTGACCGGCGCGGTGGCCGGACGGGTCCGGCCGCCGCGCGGTACTGGTCAAATCCGGCTCAGCAGGATCCGCATCGTGTCGATCTCGGTCTGCTGGGTGGTGCTGATCCGCCCGGCGAGCGCCTTGGCGTCTGCGTTGGTCCCGTGCGCGGCCTCGTCCCGCGCCATCGCGATCGCCCCTTCGTGGTGGGCGATCATCATCGACAGGATCTGCCTGTCGAATCCGTCCGGCTGCCGCCGGGCCGCCGTGGTCCATCCCCGGCATGCCGCTCCGCGTGGCGGTGGTGCCGCCCGGCGGCATCGGCGTGCCCCACTTGGTCAACCAGCGGCTCATCGCGGCGATCTCGGGTGCCCGGGCGTCCTTGGTCTGGATGGCGAGCTGCTTGACCTGAGGGTCGGCAGCCCTGGTGGCGGCCAGGTCCACCATGGCCACTACCTGCTGGTGGTGCGGGATCATCGTCCGCGCGAACATCACGTCCGCCGCGTTCTGTGCCCCAGCCCACGTGCTGTCGACCGAGGTGGTGGTGGGCGAGCGGTGGCCGCGCGGTGGTCGTCGATGCTGTCGCAGGCGACCAACGCAGCGCCGGCGGTGAGGCGCACGCCGGCCACGAGGGCACAGCGCCGAAAGGTACGGGACATGACAGACCAAGCCTTTCCAAGTCGGTGAACGTGCGCAGAGCGACTCGGGCGGGCAGCCGTGGTGCCCGCCCGCAGAGACGCTCCTATGTGCGCAGCACCGACACCGCGGCGGCGCGTTGCCCCATCCCGGGCGAGGGGGGCGGGACACGGGAACCCGCCGAGGACGGTTGGCGTCGGTCGTCGCCGGGCGCGACGCTCGCCCGTCGCAACAGCAGGGCTGCGGTCAGCGCCAGCGCCACCCCGAACGAGCCGACGATCGCCAGGCACACGGTCCACCCGGGCAGGTGCCCAGGCGCATCGCCCGGCGCGGCGGTCAGCCCGGCGCACCGGTCTCCGGCACACCCGCCGGAGACTGCCGCGCTCATCGCGGCAACCGTCTTCGCCGGCTGCATCGCCGAGTGTGGGATCGCAGGCAAGCCCCGTCCGTGGTGCCCGTCGGCCATCGCGGGCTGGTGGCCCAGGCTGTGCATCGCCGCGAGCCCGATCAGGGTGGCGGTCAGCAAGACGAAACGGACGGTCCACCCGCCCCGCCCCGCCCCGCCGAGATACCCGTCACGACTCCGACACTACCGGGCACCGGCGGGTTCGCGTCGCCGACACGTTCGGCCGGCTGCACGCGGCTGAGCCCGGGTGACTCCGTCCAGCCGCGGCCGAAAGTCCGTTAGTCTCCACCCGACGGTCGGCTACCGTCGGCGTTCGTGTCCCTAGGAGTTGACGTGCCTCTTCCCTGCCCGACCGTGCGGATCGCCACCACCGCAGACGGCGCCAGGTCCCGGATGGGCCGTGTCGGTCGCTGGTTGACCGGCCGCGTCCTCCTGCCTCGGCTCGTCCCGACCTCTCCGCGGCGGACTCCGCCGACCGAAATGCGGGGCGCCCGGCGCCACGGGGTCCTTGCCGGCCGGGCCGCGTGACGGGCGTCAGGCTGCTGGTCTTCGGGGCCAGCGGCGGCACCGGCCGGCTGGTCGTCGAGGGCGCGCTCGCCGCCGGCCACCGGGTCACGGCGGTCGCCCGCCACCTCGGCGACCTGCCAGCACACCCCGGTCTGACACTGCGGCCCGCAGACGTTCGGCAGGCCCGCGACCTCGCGGAGATCGCCTCCGCGCACGACGCCGCGATCTCCGCTCTCGGCGGCCGCGCCCGCCACCCCGCAGGCATCTATTCCGGTGGCACCCGTGCCGTCACCGAAGCCCTGCGGACAGCCGGCGTGTCCCGGTTGATCGCGGTCTCCTCCGGCGGAGTGCGGTCCGACGACCCCGGCCTGCCGCTGTGGTATCGGCTCGCCATCCCGGTGTTTCTCCGCGAACTCTACCGTGACATGTCGGTCATGGAAGATATCGTCCGTAACAGCTCGCTCGACTGGACTCTCGTCCGGTCGGCGTACCTCACCGATGGCCGCGCCCGAGGCACATACCGCGTACAGGACAGCCGCAATCCGCCCGGCGGATGGCGACTCAGCCGTGCGGACCTCGCCGCCTTTCTCCTCCAGCAGCTCACCGACACACGATGGCTCGGCCGGACTCCGACGCTGGCCTACTGACCGGAGGCACTCCGCGATCCGGCGACGCGGTCCGAAGGGCCGTCGACGCCGGATCGCGCCTCGGACGAGTGGTGATGCGGCGATCTGGCGCCACGGCCACCGCACACGGTGCTTCAGTGCCTTCACCCGCCGTCCTCGATCGGAATCGGAGCACTGTCGTGGCCGCTGCCGACACCCAGCCGCTGAAGACCCGTCTACCCGGGCGCGTGTTCGAACCCGGCGCGGACGCCTACGACCGGGCCACTAGGCCGCGGAACACGTCCGCGCGCCAGCGCCCCGCCGCCGTGGTCGTCGCGGAGACGCCGGACGACGTCGCCGGCTGCCTCCAGGCCGCCGGCGTGGCCGGTCTTCGGGTCGTCGTGCAGGCCACCGGACACGGCGCGGGCGCGGACATCGGCGACGAGGCGCTGCTGCTCGACACCTCGCGGCTGAACGCCGTGGACGTGGATCCCGACCGGCGCGTGGTGCGGGCCCAGGCGGGCGCGACCTTCGGCGCCGTCAACGACGCCGCGTACCGGCACGGCCTGCTGGCCCCGGGCGGCACCGCGCCCGACGTGGCCGTGGCCGGTTACACCGTCCACGGTGGGGTGGGTTGGCTCACCCGACCGCACGGCCTGGCCAGCGCCGCGCTCACCGCCGTGGACGTCGTCGACGGCACCGGCCGGCGCCTGCACGCCGACGGTGAGCAGCACACCGACGTGTTGTGGGCCTACCGCGGCGGCGGCGGGGTCGGCATCGCGACCGAGTTGGAGATGCGGCTGTTCCCGGCCGACGACCTGCACGCCGGCTACGTCCTGTGGGGGGTCGAGCACGCGGCGGCGGTCATCCCCGCATGGGGTACGGCGCTGTCCGCCCTGGATCCGGCCGTCACCAGCGCGATCGGGCTGCTGCACGCCCCCGACGCACCGAGCGTGCCGCAGGCGCTGCGGGGCAAGCCGGTGGTGCACCTGTCCGCCGCCACCGTCGCCGGCGAAGCCGCGATGCGGAGCCTGCGGGCGATCCTGTCCACGCTCCCCACGCCCGCGATCGACACCCTCGGCCCCTGCGACGCGGGGCGCCTGTCCATGATCCACCTGGACCCACCGACACCCGTGCCCGCCCTCGGCGAGGGACGGTGGCTCACCGGCGAAGCCGGCACACGCGCCCTCGAGATCCTCACCGCGGCCGGGGACGACTCACCACTGGGCGAGGTGGAACTACGCCACGTGGCGGTGGCCCACTCCCCCGTGCCGGGAGCCGAGACCTCCTGCCCCGGGCAGGTCCTGCTGCACGCCACCGGAGCCGCTCCGGACGCACCCACGCGGATGCGGGTGGCGTCCGCGCTGCGGGCCGTGCTGTCCGCCGCCGGGCCGGTCGACACCGGCCGCAGCGCCGCGGCCTTCCGTGACGGCCAGCCCTCCGCCCCGGACGCGCTTGCACCCGACATCCGCGCGCGCGTCGACTCCGTCCGACGAGCGATCGACCCGTACGGCATCATCACCCCGTCCCGGTCGCTTCGGTGAGGGGCGCACGGCCCGTCCCACCCGCGCCCAGCGCACCGCGGGCGGGGCGGCCGAGATGCTCGGGTGCGACCGCGCGGACCGCTACTCGAAGAACGTGAGGCTCCAGCCGGTGTCGGTGTTCGGGGCGGGGACGTTGGCCCAGTCGTGAGGTGTTCCCTTCGGCGCCGCGTGGAACATCGGCGGAAACCGCGGCCCGGCCGGAAGGCTCGAGGCGACGTCACCGCGTAGCAGCAGGAAGGTGTGGTGGCCGGGACCGTCGACGTAGCGGGTCGGATCCCAACCGGGCATCATGGTGGACCGGTTCGAGCCGAACAGACAGCCGTTGGACCTGTAACAGCCCCACACGTACGTCGGGTCGCCGCCGGCCCGCAGCCGCAGGTCGGCCAGGCAGTACCGGTCGCTCCAGCCGCCGTTGGCGGAGTAGACGATGTGCAACTGCCCGTCGGGGTCCCGAATCGGCTCGGGTCCCTCGTTGATGAAGGGGTGGCCGACCACCCGCTCCCACGGCTCTCGAGTGCTGGGAGATGACGTGGTGTCCCCCGCCCGGCGTGGTCGGGCTGCTCAACCGGGCGAGTCACGCCCCCAAACCGCACCCTCCGATGGGACTCACTGTCGGATGGCGGAGCCGTTCACGACCAGCGCCGCGGGGCGGTCCGGCACGGAGCGGGTCCCCCACCCGTGGCTGTGAGATCACTACGACCGACCAGCCGAATCAAGACTGCCTATAAGGAGGTTTGGGACCTTTTATCCGTTTACTGTTTATTTGCGCGCTTCCCGGCGCGCACGAGTGAAGGGAGCTTCGATGCGTAAAGGACTTCTGGCGGCCACGCTCGCCGGCGTCGCCACCTCCGTGGCGCTCGCCGCGCCGGCGGTGGCGGACGACGCCGACACGACGGTGACGCTGACCGTGAACGCGAGCGGCGGTCTCACGATCACCGCACCGGCGTCGGCGAACCTCGGGCAGGGCACCGAGGGCGCGACCGTCTCCGGTCAGCTCGGTCCCGTGACCGTGCTCGACCAGCGGGGTTCGCTGACCCCCAACTGGACCGCCACGGTCATCTCCACCGACTTCAAGACCGGTGGCGGCACGTCGGCCGAGACGATCCCGAACATCAACGTGGAGTACTGGTCCGGCGGCGCCACCTCGACGGCCGGCAGCGGCACGTTCACGCCCGGGCAGCTCACGGCCGCCGATCGGGTGATCATCAACGTGCCGCGGACGGCGTTCACCCACACCGGCGGATCCGGCAACAACTTCGCCACCTGGAACCCGAGCCTTCTGGTCAACATCCCGGACGGGACCGTCCAGGGCACCTACACCGGCACGGTGACACATTCGGTGGTCTGACCGCCCCGGCGGGCTGGTGCTGTCGGCCTTCGTAGCGCTGATCGCGCTCGGAGCGCCGGCGGCACCGGCCGCCGCTGGGCGAGCGCAGCAACCGGCCGGTGACGCGGATACGGGCGGGATCGGGCTGCGACTGCTGGACATACCCACCGAACGGGTCGCTGATCCACGGGCCCAGGTCTACGTCGTCGACCACGTGCGGCCGGGAGCGACGATCAGTCGACGGGTCGAGGTCCGCAACACCTCGGCCCGGCCGCTGCGGGTCGAGCTGTACGCCGGGGCCGCGTCGATCGTGGGGACCGCCTTCACCGTGCCCGAGGGCCGTAAGGGCAATGAGTTGAGCGGCTGGGTGCACCTCGGACGGAAGACGGTCGACCTCGAGCCGGACGACCGGAGGGCGGTCACTGTCGACATCGTGGTGCCGAAGAGCGCCTCGAAGGGCGAACGGTACGGCGCGATCTGGGCACAGGTGACCAGCCCGTCCGGCCGCGGTGGCAACGTCACCCAGGTCCACCGCGTCGGCGTACGCCTGTATCTCGACGTCGGTCCGGGCGGCGAGCCACCGACCGACTTCCGCATCGAGTCCGTGACGGCCCGGCCCGGCGCCGGGCGCTTCCCGGTGGTCACCGCGCACGTGGTGAACACGGGTGAGCGGGCGTTGGACATGACCGGAACGCTCACGCTCAGCAAGGACGCGGTGCGGGCCGGGCCGTTCCGTGTCAGCAGCGGGGCGACCATCCCACCCGGCGGCAGCGGTGACGTCGGCATCGAACTCGACCAGTCCCTGCCCGCGGGGCTCTGGGACGTCCGGCTGGTGCTGGCCAGCGGTACGGTCGAGCGGACCGCCGAGGGCAGGATCACGCTGCCGGTGCCGGGTACGGTCGCGATGACGGCCGGTCGGCCGGCCTGGCTGGTCTACTCCGTCGGCACGGCGACCGCGCTGGCGCTGCTCGTCGCCGCGGGGGTCTGGTATCTCTTCCGCCGCCGCACGCGAGTTAGGGTGGCACCCTCCGGCTGAGTTAGCCCCCCGAACGCGAAGTCCTCGACCCGGTCGCCTTTTCGTAGGCGACCGGGTCACACGCGTGAAATCACGCGACGGTGCACGATCGATGACTTAGAGTTACTTTCGTCTTAACCGGGAACGCGTCGAACGGGGGTTTGTCGTGGTCGTCCATCGTCACGGTGCGCGGGCCGGAGGCGGTTCGCGTCGTCGGAGCGTACTCGCCGGAGTGGCCCTGGGCGCGGCCCTCGCGACGACCGGGGCGGCGCCCGCCGCAGCTGGTGCCGGTCCGCCGCTGGCGCGGGCCCCGATCGCGGCTCACGGCCCGGTGGAGGCGCGGCCGGGCGCGGCGCCCACCTCCGGCTCGACCGATGTCATGTTCGACGTGGTGCCGGCGTCGCCGACCCGCGGCCCCACCGCCAGACCGTCACCGTCGAACGGTCCGCTGCCGGTCACCGGCACCGGCCGGCAGGCGCTGCTCGCCCTGGCCTCCGGCGTGCTGCTCACCGGCGCCGGCGTGGCGTTCGTCGCCATCGGTGTCCGGCGTCGACCCACGCGGCTCAGATGACCGAGTGGGTCACCGTCGCGCGGTAGGAGCCGACCACCAGGTCAGTCGGCAGACTTACCGAGAGGGCGGGATTCCAGGTGGCCGAGTTGGCGCCGGCCGCGCCGGTCCAAGCTGCCGCCGTCCGTGGGACGTCCAGCGGCGCGCCGAGCTGGGGCGTGAAGCTGCCGTTGCCGGTCGTCGACACCGCCGGCCCCGAGACGTACGCGACGGCAGCCGGTGCGATGATCTCGGCCGTCGAGCCCGAGCCGGCGCGGAAGGGAGTGATCGCCACGATCGCGGTCCAGGCGCCGGACCGGGGCCCGCGGTCGTCGGAGACGGTGACCGGTCCGAGGCGTCCCGTGACCGCCGGCGTGCCCGCGGCGACCGTCCCCAGTGACGCGCTGGCGGGCGCGCTGATGGTCAGCCCGGCCAGCGGGTCGACCACCAGGTCGACCGGGCGGCTGTCCCGCTGTCCGAAGGAGTCGGTCACCTCGACGGTGAAGGTGAAGCTGCCCGCGGAGGTGGGGGTGCCGGCGAGCAGGCCGCTGCCCGGGTCGAGGGTGAGCCCCGGCGGGAGCGCGCCGGCGCTCACCGACCAGCCGAAGGGCCCGGTGCCACCGACGACGGTCAGCGGATACGAGTAGGGGTCGTACTCCTTCGCGGTCGGCGGCGGCGCGAAGCTGAGGCGGGGGGCCGCCGCGGCGGTGATCGTCGCCGGCCGGTCGTCGGAGAAACCGCTGGCGTCGGTGACCCGCACCGTGAACGGGTAGCTGCCCGCCTCGCGCGGGCTGCCGGAGAGCACACCGGTGGCCGGATCGAGGGTGAGCCCGGGCGGTAGCGTCCCGGCGCTCACCGACCAGGCCAGCGGCGCCGTCCCACCGGACACGGTCAGTGCGACGCGGTAGCCGGCGCCGACCTCACCGGCCGGCGGCGGCCCGAAGGTGAGCGACGGCGGTGGGTTCGGTCTGACCGGCCCGGCGGGCGCGGAGTCCGGTCCGGTGCCGGCGGCGTTGACGGCCGCGATCCGGAAGGTGTACGTCTCGGTGGACGTCAGACCGGTGACGCTCCACGAGGTCGACGTCGCGGGCACGGTGACGGCGGTCCGCGCCACTGCATCGACGTACGGGGTGATGCGGTAGCCGGTGACGGGGGAGCCACCATCGGCGGGCGCGGTCCAGGTCAGCACGGCGGAGTTCGTGCCGGCGACGACCGAGGTGATCGTCGGCGCGGCCGGCGTGGTGTAGGGCACCACCGCGTTCGACGCGGGGCTGACCGGCCCGGTGCCGTACGCGTTCGTGGCCGCCACGCGGAACGAGTAGGAGGCGCCGACGGTGAGCCCGGTCAGCGTCCGGCTGGTGGTGGAGGCATCGAATGTCAGCGCCGGCTGCGGCACGCCGTTGCGCACCGGTGTGACGACGTATCCGGTGATCGCGCTGCCGTTGCTCACCGGGGCACTCCAGGAGACCGTCGCGGCGGCGACACCGGCGCTGGCGGTTGGCGCCGGTGGCGCGTCCGGCGCGGAGGCGTACACGTAGTTGGCCGCGCCCGCCGTTCCCCGGGTCACGACGGCGACGGTCACCGGGGCCGCCGCCGGCCGGGGCGGCATCGAGGGGATGCCGAGGGTGCCGTCCCCGTTGGTGGTGAAGCAGCCGGCGGACACGCCGCCGGGGCAGGGCAGCAGCACCACCGAGGTGCCGGCGGCCTGCTCAGCGGCCGTGCCGATGGTGATGGCGGTCGCACCGCCGAGGTTGGTGCCGCTGACGGTGACGGCGGTGCCGCCACCGACGGGACCCACCGCCGGCGCGACGGCCAAGCCGGTGGGTGCGGTCAGCGGCGTGACCGCCGTGGTGCCGCCGGAGTAGCCGGGGTTGGCGTCGACCGACGAGGCGGTGACCACCGTCGCGCTCTGCACCAGCGCGGGCGTCACACTGCTCTCGGTCACGGTGGCGACCACAGTGATCCCCGGTAGCGAGCTGCCCGCCGGGAACGGGCCGTTGCTGTTGGTGCATCTCACGGTCTGTCCGGCCGGCGGTTCGCAGACCCAGCCCGACCCGAAGGCGCCGCGCGGCAGCACACCCGGGGGCAGGGTCTGCGTCACCGAGATCGAGGCGGTCTCGGCGACCCCCGGATCGACGCCGCTGCTGATGGTGTAGGTGACCGGGTCACCGGGCTGCGGAGCCGCGCCGACGGAGCTGGTCTGCACGACCCTGAGATCCGGCACCGCGTTGAAGCTGACCACGCGGGTCGAGTCGACCTCGTGGAAGTCGGTCACCGAGCCCGTCGAGCCGACCCAGCCGAAGGCGAGTTGGCGCGGATAGCCGTCGGCGTTGAGCCAGGTCGGCGACGGATAGAGGCTCGACGCGACCACCGGCAACGCTCCGGTGAGGGTTCGGGCCGTGCCACCGACCGGGGTGAACCGGACGGCGTACTGCCCGGCGGGCACGGTGATGCCGTTGTCGGTGGTGAACGGGGACCTGGTGGTGTTGACCACCACGTCGACCGGCACCGCGGCGGCCGACCGGGTCGCCGCGCGCAGGGCGATGGCGGGCGAGGAGGTGCTGCTGGCGGTGCTGTTGACGGCGCAGTAACCCGCTCCGTTGCGGCCCGGCCCGCGGATGATCACCTGGCCCGGAACTCGTCCGCCCGTGGTGGAGATGTATGCCGGGTTCGTGCATCCGGTGCCCTGGTAGACGCTGTTGCTGAAGTTGCCGTAGACGTCCAGGCCGACGCCGAGGTAGCCGTTCGACAGACCCACACTGCGACCGGTGAACGCGGCGGAGTAGCCGAGCGAACCACCAGGCTGACCGATCACGGAAGGGGCTAGCGGGTTTGCCGGATCGACGGCCGCGAGGACGAAGGCCAAGCCGTCCGCGCCCGGGCTGCTGCCGCCGTACTGGTACGACGTGAACGAGACGTGCAGCCCCTGCGAGGTGGGCACGCTGACCGCGCCGAACACGCCGCCCTGCCGCTGGGTGCTGGCCGGCGTCAGGCGGAGCTTGCCGTTGCCCGGGGTGTCCGTGGCGCTGGGACAGCTCAGCAACGGACCGGTGCCGGTGTTCCCCGCGGCGCTGAGGCAGGCGGCGTTGGTGGCCGAGCCGGCGGGCACCCCCGGCACGGCCACCGGCCCGAGACCGTTCGCGACGTTGTTCCGGAAGGGTTGGTCGAACAGGACGGAGCCGGCGGCGGAGGCGGCAGTCGCGGTGACGACGAGCGTGACCACACTGACGGCGGCGGTGAGCACCGCGAGAATCGATGACGATCGGCGTGGGCGTGACATGTCTGCTCCTGGCTCCGGTGTTCGCTCAGTTCCCGGACAGCCTAGGGGCGCAACCGATCGAAAGTTACATAAAGGACGTATGTGAAAGTGCCCCACGCCACCCGAGAGGGGCACCCCCGGTCGCTGCGTGACCAGCACACTCGCTGGCGGAGCCCGACGCCTCCGCGGACACCGGTCAGCCGAGGTGGGCGCGCTTCATCCGTGGTACTCGTAGGTGTACTGGCCGTCGTCACCGATCGCGGGCCGGTCGGTTCCGGGTTGGGTGCGCAGCGTGTACGAAACGGTGCTGCCCCCCGGGGTGTGTTCCTGGGTGGTCGCGTGGCCGCCGGTCCAGTCCGGCGGCACCGGCACGGTGAGCACCGCCGGAAATTCCTGCTGGATACGTCTCTGTCCATCGAGTGGACCACCGAGAAACTCGACGATGTTCGCGCCCTGCATACCGGCAGCATGGCACGCCGTGGCGCGGTTCGGGGCGCAGGTCGTCCACACCGGCCGAACGGACCGGGGCGTTGCATATCGACCAGCCGCACGGCACATCCCCCCAGGGCGATCATGTCGAGCGGTCACCGCCGGGCAGGATCCGAGGGAACGGCGGCGTCGCTCACAGCGTGGCGAGGACGAAGGAGAGCACGAATCCAGCGGTCGTGCTCAACGCGACCGGGGGGCCGCCTTTCTCGTACGCTTCCGGCATGAGGGTGTCCGCGAGAGATGCCAGCACCGCCCCGGCGGCGAACGCCAGCGGCAGCGAGATGGTCTCCGGCGCGGTGTGGGACAGCGGGCCGGCGCCCAGGACCACGGCCGCGACGAGTACCGCGGCGCACACTCCCCACGTGCCGAGCACGAAGGCAATGGACCGGCCTTGTGCCCGCATCGAGGCACTGCCGACCAACGCCTCGGGAAAGTTCGACACGAAGATCGCCGCCAGCAGCGCCAGCCCACCGGTGCCCTCACCCAGCGACACACCGAGCGCGACGTTCTCGGGCACGCCGTCGAGGGTGACAGCAGCCAGCAGCGCCAAGCCGGCGGCGCCGGTGGTCGACGCGGTCGACGCGGCCCGGTCCCGAGCGGCAGCGTCCGGATCGAGCTTCTCGCTACCGTGTGGTTGCCGACGGCCGCCCTGCGCCACCCGGTCCAGTCCGGCGCTCAGCACGGTGAACACCCCCGCACCGACCACCAGCCCGATCGCGGCGCGCCAGATGCCACCCTGCTCGTAGGCGTCCTCGAACAACTCGAAGGCCAGCGCCGTGATCAACGCACCCGAGGCGAACGCGAGCAGAACGGCCAGCCACCTCTTGGGCAGCCGGATCCACACCCCGGCCGCCGCGCCCAGCAGCAGCGCGCTCGAGGCCACCATGCCGAAGACAAACGCTCTCACATGTTGCCCCTACCCAGTCCGGCACAGTGCTCAACCACACCTGACGCGCGGCGGACCGGCCCACCCATCGACGCCGCGGGCGGCGGAACACCGGCCCGGCTCCCCCCGCGACACAGCCCGCAGCGACCCGATCTGACCGCGGCCTTGCGGGCCTGGTTCGTCGTTCCGTCGTCGCCCGTAAGGACGCCAGATGCGTGGTGAGAGGATGCCCTCGGCAGACAGCCGTGATTGAGCGAGTTCGACGTGAGCGATCAGTACCGACGGGACGCGGCGCCGGACGGGCGGGACGAGTCGGAGCAGAAGCGCGCCGACCGGCACGTCGACGAACTGCTTCAGGAACTGCGGATCGCCCAGACCGAAGTGCAGATCCCCATGATCACCTACGACATGTCGCCGAACGTCACGAAGCCGGTGCCGAACGCGGACAGCGGGATCTTCCTGCACGAGTTCAGCCGGACCTGTCCGGTCCCACCGCCGGCCACGTCGACCTGTCGCACGACCACCGGTGTCCGTGCTGAGGTGGCTCGACCCCGCGGCCCAGCCGCGCATCGTGATGAGCCCGCTCCGATACCTCAGCCGTCACTGAGTGGCCGCGCCCGACGCCGGCACCGTCAGTCCTGCCTCGGGAGGCCGGCCCGGCGATTAGCCTCCGGCCCCCGCACCCCCGCCGCCTGCATCAGCGCGCTGAGCGCCACCCGCTGCTGATAGATCGCCACCCGGCCGGTGAACCGCACGTCGCCGGCCGCGGCCCGGTCGACCTCGCGGACCGCCCGCTCGGCGCAGGCGAGGCCACCTTCGGGGTCCCGGTCCGTGATGAAGTCGCGGTGCAGCAGCCGCACCGCCTGCCCGAGATGCTCGATCGAGGCCGCGAGGCCGTCCGGCACCGGCTCGCCGGTGCGCAGGACGCGCAGCACCCACCGCACCGTCTCCCGACTGTCGGCGTACGTCCGGTCGAGATGCTCGGCCGCGTGCTGGTAGCGCTGGACAACCGAGCGGCGACGGCGGCGCCAGGGTGACAGCCTGGCGACCTCTCGAGCGGCCCCGAGGATGCCGAAGCCCTCCTGCTTCGACTGCTCGACGGCGCTCAGGCGCCCCAGCGCCTCGGCCAGCCGCACGTCGTCCCCCTCGGAGAGGGCCGTGGCGGCGGCGGTCAACTGGGTGGTGAAGGCGTCCAGGGTCGTGCCCGCGGCCCGGCGCACCACGCGGACCGGATTCAGCGGCAGGAGCAGCAACGCCACCACCACGGCGGTCAGGCCACCGACCAACGCGTCGAGGGTTCGCGGCACGGCCAGGTGCTGGTGCAGCGGCGAGACGGTGCCGAGCAGCACCGCCGTGCTCGGCGGCCTGCACGATGATGGCTCCGCCGCCGCGGAAGGCGACCGCCGTGGAGATGGCGAGGGCCACCACGAAGCCGGTCTGCACAGGCCCGACCCCGATCAGGTCGATGATGACCTGCCCCACCAGCACCCCGACGATCACCCCGCCGATCAGCTCGGCGGTGCGCCGGACGCGGTTGCCCAGGGAGGCCGCCACGGTGCCGACGGCGCGGCCGGCGTGAACAGCGCCTGCTTGGCCCCCAACACGTCGTGCGCGACGTACCACGACAGCCCTGCGGCCAGCCCCGCTTGGAGGGCGACGACCAGGTAACCACGGAGCCGGTCGTAGGTGTTCCGGCCCAGTCGCCGCAGCCACGGCCGGGGCCGACCGTTGATCAGGCGTCCTTCCGGGGCGGGTCCGGGTGCTGCCCGTCGGTGCCCACGGGCTCGGACTCGCCGTCGCCGGGGACGTAACGCGAGGTGAGATGCTCGTCCGGCTGCCCGGCCTGCGCCACGGTGTGGTGCGGATCCCCGTCGGACGAGAACAGCACCGGGTCGGTCGTGACGCTCTTCTCCTGCTCTTCCTCCGGTACGGTCATCAGCTACCTCTCCCGACCGGTGACAGACCGCTCTCACGGTACGAAATCTCGGTCGGTCCGGGCGGCGGAATCCGCGAGACCGCCCGCGGTGTACCGGCCGGTCCGTCGGGTTGCCCGGCGGTTGTGCGCACCGACCGCGCGGACAGCGAGCAACTGCTGGAGGATCTCGTGCTTTCGGTCGACCGGCAGGACCTCGTCCGCCACGCGCGGACGTGAACCGCCGACGAGGAGGTCCTGGGTGGCTTGCGACGGCTGCTGCCCGATGTCGCCTTCACGACGCGGGGCGAGGTGGCCAATCGGTGGGGCCGATGATGGGGCCGCGACGGTCGCCGGTCCGCGATGTCGGTCCGGCCTGGCATGGTAGGGGGATGTGCAGAAACATCCGCGTGCTCAACAATTTCGAGCCGCCCGCGACCGAGGACGAGATCGAGGCCGCCGCACTGCAGTACGTGCGCAAGGTCAGCGGCACCACGAGACCGTCGGCAGCCAACGAGGCGGCGTTCGACGAGGCGGTCCGGGTCGTCACGGCGGCGACCCGGACCCTGCTGGACGGCCTCGTGACCAAGGCGCCTCCGCGTGACCGCGAGGTGGAGGCCGCCAAGGCCAAGGCGCGCGCGGCAGAGAGGTACGGGCCCCGGACGACCGCCTCGAACTGACGGCCGCGGACCCCGCATCGCATGGTGTCACACGCAGCGCGTACCCTCAGCGCGTGATCCGCAGGACGGCGCGTTCACCGCTGGCGGCGCTGACGGCGGTCGCAGTCGGCGTCGGCCTGGTCGGCTGCGGTTCGACCGGCCCGGCGCCGCAGTGGCGCGAGGGCTCGACGGGTCCGACCGCGGTGGCGTCCGGCACCGCGACCGCGCCGCACGTCCCGCGCGAGGTCCGGCTGGCCTTCGCCGGTGACGTGCACTTCACCGGCCGCACTCTCGGCCTGCTCGACGATCCGGCTACGACCTTCGGACCGATCGCCGCGACGTTGCGCGACGCCGACGTCACGCTGCTCAACCTGGAGACGTCGGTGACCGAGCGGGGCACCCCCCAGCCGAAGACCTACCAGTTCCGGGCCCCGAGGACCGCCTTCGCGGCGCTGCGCGCCGCCGGGGTCGACGCGGTGTCGATCGCCAACAACCACATCCTCGACTACGGCCGGCAGGGCCTCTCGGACACCCTCGACTCGGCGGCGGAAGCCCGGTACCCGGTGTTCGGCGCCGGCCACGACGCCGACGCGGCCTACGCGCCCTGGTTGACGACGGTACGCGGGCTGCGGATCGCGGTGCTCGGCATGTCGCAGGTGCACGACCTGGCCGAATCGTGGCGGGCGACGGACACCCAGTCGGGGGTGGCCATGGCGTTCGATCCCGCCCGGGCCACCGCCGCGGTGCGTGCGGCGCGGAAGCAGGCCGACCTGGTCGTCGTCTTCATGCACTGGGGCGTGGAGGGCAACTCGTGCGCGACTGGTGAGATGAAGACGTTCGCGCAACGGTTGTCCGGGGCCGGCGCGGACATCGTCGTCGGCGCGCACGCGCACACGCTGCTCGCCAACGGCTGGCTGGGCCAGACCTACGTGCACTACGGCCTGGGCAACTTCCTCTGGTACAGCACCTCGCACAGCACCGACTCCGGCGTGCTGAAACTGGTCGTCCGCGAGCGGACGGTGGTGGAGAGCCGCTTCGTCCCGGCGACGGTCTCCGGCAGCGGCCAGCCGGTTCCGGCCACCGGCGCGGGCAAGCGGCGCATCCTCGACAAGCTCGCCGCCGCGCGGGGGTGCACCGGTCTGTCGGCCCGGCGCCCTGGATAACGGCGGCCGTCGGCACACTGCCCGCCGGCGAGGTGGCGTCACAGGTCGGCTACCGCTGCCGGGGAAGCCGTTCCGCCAGGGTCATTCGCAGGTCGTCGGGCCGCCCGTCGGGCCCGCCACCAGCGCGGGCAGCATCTCCGGCTCGCGCAGGTAAGCCCGAAACGCCGGCGCGACCGCTAACGCTGTGCAGCCGCTCCACGCCGCGTGCCCCGCTGGTCCGGTCACCCGTACGGATGAGGTCTGTTCGACCGCGCCGATGTTGCCACGCGAGGCCAACAGATCCGTGAACGCGTACCGCAAGCCAGGCCCGCCGCCGCGGGCGATCACTCCGCCTGCCTGCACGGTGCAGCACGGGCCCCGCGACGCGGTGATCGGCTCGAGCCCTCAGCTCGAACTCCAGATCGTCACCTCGGCGGCATACCCGTCGTCGCCGTCGCGCCCGGTTGTCCAGGATGAGATAGAGCAGCGAGGGCACGATCGACTGGAACGGGATCATCAGGGTGGAGAGGACGACCAGGAACAGCACGCCGCAAGAGCGGAGCCGGAGGCGGGCGAAGCCATAGCCGGCAAGCACGGACAGGACGGTCGCCGTCACCACCGTGCCGGCAGCGGCCAGCGCGCTGTTCGCCACGTTGCGGAACAGGCCCGCGTCGATCAACCGGCGGTAGTTCTCCAGACTCCAGGTGTCCGGCAGATAGGTCGGCGGGCTCTGCGCGAACTCGGCGCCGCTCTTGAACGAGGCCAGCACGAGCCAGGCGACCGGAGCCACGAAGAGCAACGCCAGCAGGCCGCACACGGTGTAGATGGCGGCCGCCGGCAGCCAGGGAAGGGCGCGTCGGCGGCGGGGCCGCGGCGCGGCCGGGGCGGCGTCGACGATCACGCCGACGGACGCGCCGGATCACCGCAGCCGTGACGGCACGGGTACCTCTGCGGACTTCTTGGGCGGGAAGACCGTATCGTTGGAGCCAACTTCCCGGCCGTCGCAGCACCGGCTGGGCACGAGGAGAGACCGAGGCCGTGAACGTTGCTGACGAAGCGGAGATTCACCGGGTCGTCCTGATCCGAGATCTGGCGGCCGGCGCGCTCGGTGTCGTGGTGGCTTCGTTCGCCGCGGCGGTGGTCTTTCCTCCCGAAGACCCGGTGGGACGCGTGTTGGTGATGGCGGTCGCCTGCGGCCTGTTGGCGACGGCGCTGAGCGACTGGCGTGCGTCACTTGCCGTCGCAGTCGTGGCCGTCGGCGTGTTCGTCGGTGTCCTCGCCGACAGCGCGCCACCGGCTCCGTCTCCGTGGGGCTTCACACCGATCTTCGTGATGGCCGTGATGCTGGGTGCAGGCAACCGGTGCCTGCGCGCGCTGAGGCGCAGGGACGAGGGGCACCGCCGGCCGTAGGTCGCAGCGAACGTTTCAGGCGTGGCTGCCGGTACGATGGGTTCCGGTGCGCCGGGAAGTCTGGTCGGCAGATGACCCCGACCAGTCTTTGCGAAAGGTGCGCCTGTGATGTCCGGCCCGCAGTCACCCCCTCGTGTCCTCGGCCGCGGTTCCTGGGCCGAGGCGAGTCGCATCGCCGAGGTGCTGCGCAAGGAGACGATCGGCGGGGCACTGCTGCTGATCGCCGCCGCTGTGGCGCTGATCTGGGCCAATTCCCCGTGGGCGCACCGCTACGAGGCGATGACGGCGCTTACCGTCGGGCCTCACGCGTTGCACCTTGACCTCTCGCTGGCCACCTGGGCGGCCGACGGGCTGTTGGCGATCTTCTTCTTCGTCGCCGGTCTCGAACTCAAGCGCGAGTTCGTCGCCGGCGACCTGCATGATCCGCGCCGAGCCGCGGTACCGGTCGCCGCCGCGATCGGCGGCGTACTCGTGCCGGCACTGCTGTACGCGGTAGTGAACTCCGGTGGCGCGCTGAAAGGCTGGGCGGTACCGACCGCCACCGACATCGCGTTCGCCCTCGCCGTACTGGCGGTGATCGGCCGGCACCTGCCGACCGCGCTGCGCACCTTCCTGCTGACCCTGGCAGTGGTGGACGACCTGCTGGCGATCGTCATCATCGCGGTCTTCTACACCGCCCACCTGTCGGTGCTGCCGTTGCTGGCCGCGGCACTGCCGCTGGGCGTGTTCGCGCTGCTGGTGCAGCGGCGAGTGCGCTTGTGGTGGCTGCTCCTGCCACTGGCGTTCGCGACCTGGGCGCTCGTGCACGCCTCCGGCGTGCACGCCACCGTCGCCGGGGGGCTGCTCGCCTTCGCCGTCCCGGTGCTGCGTTCCAGGGGCACCGGGCCAGGGGTGGGTCTGGCCGAGCACTTCGAGCACCGATTCCGGCCGATCTCGGCCGGCGTCGCGGTGCCGGTGTTCGCGCTGATGTCCGCCGGCGTGGCCGTCGGCGGGCTCGACGGCCTCGCGCAGGCGCTCACCGACCCGATCGCGGTGGGCATCGTGCTCGGCTTGGTCGTCGGCAAACCGATCGGCATCCTCTTGGCGACCTGGCTCGTCGCCCGGTTCACCCGGGCTCGGTTGGACGCAGGGCTGGCCTGGATCGACGTGACCGGGCTGGCCGTGCTGGCCGGCATCGGTTTCACCGTCTCGCTGCTGATCGGCGAACTCGCCTTCGGTATCGGTAGCGACGCCGACGACCGGGTCAAGATCGCCGTGCTGGCAGGCTCCCTGATCGCCGCCACCCTCGCCATGATGATCTTGCGGGTACGGAATCGCGCGTACCGGCAGATCTACGAGGCCGAGCGGGTCGACCATGACCATGACGACGTTCCCGACGTCTACCAGAGATAGGTCCACCGCGAGTGGAGCCGCCCATGCGACATCGGTGCGATCAGCGCGTTGCCCCGAGCGTATCGTCGGGGCATGCGCGCTAGCGATGTGGCGATCTCCATGGACACCGTCACCGAGGACATGCCGGCCCGAGAGGCCGCCCGAATCCTGGCCGCGCAGGATCTGCCCGGCCTGATCGTGGTGGACACCGCAGGCCGCCCGTCGACGGTGCTGGCCGGCACGCAGGTGCTGCGGATGGCGCTGCCGTCCTACTGTCAGGACGATCCGGCGCTGGCGCGGGTGATCGACGAGGCCGCCGCCGATGTGGTCCTGGCGGGGATCGGTAACCGCACCGTCGCGGACCTGCTCCCCCGCAACCGTCCGGGTCTGCCGGCGGTCAGCGCCGACGCCACCCTGCTCGAGGTCGCCTCGGTGATGGCCCGGACGAACGTGCCGCTGGTCGCGGTCGTGGACCGCGACCGGGTGATGACCGGGGCCATCACCCTCGACGGGCTGCTCGACCGGATCCTCGGCACCTGAGCGTCAGAAGAACCGCAGCCACAGGTACGGCACCGCGATCGCCACCGATATCACGGTCACGATCAGGCCGTACTTGGTGAACCCCCAGAACGTGATCTTGTGCCCGGCCCGGTCCGCGATGCCGAGCACCACCACGTTCGCCGAGGCGCCCACGGCAGTGGCGTTGCCGCCGAAGTCAGCGCCGATGGCGAGCGCCCACCACAGCACCTGAGCCTTGTCGAGCCCGCCCTCGGCGTTCACCAACTCGCTCACGATCGGGCTCATCGTCGCCACGTACGGAATGTTGTCCACGATCGCCGACAACCCCGCCGACGCCCACAACAGCAACAGGGTCGCCGGCCAGAGCTTGCCCTCGACGGCCTCGGTCGCCGACCGGGCGATGCTGTCGATCACCCCGGTGGCCACCAGGGCGCCGACCATGACGAACAGGCCGGCGAAGAACACCAGCGTCGGCCACTCGACGTCCTTGGCCACCTCGCCCGCGTCCAGCCGGGACAACACCAGCAGCAGCAGCCCACCGAGCAGCGCCACCACCGACGGCTCCAGGTGCAGCACGGTGTGCAGGCTGAACGCGAGCAGCACCGCGCCGAGGACCACCAGGCTGATCACCACGAGGCGGCGGTCGCGAATCGCGTCCGCCTCGCGCAGCGCCATCACCCGCGCGGCACGCTCGGCGTCATACCGGAACGCCCGGCGGAACATGATCCGGCACAGGCCGACGAACACGACGAGCACGATCAGCACCAGCGGGGCCATGACGTTCAGGAAATCGGTGAAGCTCAACCCCGACCGGCTGGCGATGATGATGTTCGGGGGATCGCCCACCAGGGTGGCCGCGCCACCGATGTTGGACGCCATCACCTCGGCGATCAGAAAGGGGATCGGCGGCACGTCGAGCCGCTCGCAGACCAGCAGCGTCACCGGCGCCACCAGCAGCACCGTGGTGACGTTGTCCAGCGCCGCCGACACCACGGCGGTCACGACCACCAGGATCACCATGATCGGGAATGGCCGGCCCCGCGCCTTCTTGGCGCTCCAGATCGCCAGGTACTCGAACAGACCGGTCCGTTTCAGCACGCCGACGATCAGCATCATGCCCAGCAGCAGGAAGATGACGTTCCAGTCGATCCCCGCCTCTTCGGAGAAGAACGCGTGCTCGGCATCGGTCGCCCCGATCGCCAGCATGATCGACGCACCGCCCACCGCCACCGTCACCCGGTCGATCTTTTCGGTGGCGATGAGGACGTAGGCGGCGGCGAACACGACCACCGCCATCCAGGCCAGGGTGCTCATGAGGCGCCTCTCCGGTTCTGGTCAGCCGTCACCGCGACGCCGACCAGGCTTCCCGGCACACCTGAGATCAACCTATCAGGCATGCCGGTCAACCACCGTTCCGCACGGGGTCCTCGGCTTCGGGCCCTCGCGGTGGTCGACGCGCGGCGCTGCCCGATGTCGGAGCGTCAGTGAGATCGCTGTCGGGAACGACACCGTCGCCGCCAGCGGACGTAACGCGGCCCTTACCGGGCACGGGACCGGCTCGCCGTGCCGAACTCACGTCGCGCGTCGGGCCCAGCGGATCCGGCGCAGCACGCCATGTCAACCGGGTGTCTCGCCGGCACCGTCGAAAGCCCTGGCGACCAGGACGTCGGTCGAGGAATGCGCCAAGATGGAGAGGACGATGGTCAGCGCTACCAGGTGGAGCACGTCGTCGGCGGCGGTGATGCCGGACTCGACGTCACCCGCCGGCTGCACCCCGGCCCGGGCCGCGCGAAGGTGAACAGTCCCACGCGCTCGCTGCCGCAGCGGCCGCGAGCCACCAGGAGCACGACGTCCTTCTCGCGCGAATCCTCGGTGCTCACTGGCTCTGAACCCACATGGCCCGGCGTCCCGGCTCGGCAATGATCGTGCCGGCCCTCGCTGTCTCTTGCAGGGCAGCTCAGATGGAGCCACGCCTACCCGCCGGATTCCGCTGCCACAGGGTCAGCGCCGGGTCCGCCGCAGCAGCCGAGGTGAGCGACCCACGCAAAGATCGTCGGCGTCTGCTCCTGGTAAGCGGCGTTGTAGCGGTGACGACCTTCGAGAAGGTGGTGAACGCCTGCATATCGAGGCAGGCGTGCACCCGCAGGTAGTCGTAGAGACCGCCGAACAGCTCCACCAGCCGCTGCCGCGGGGAACCGACCGGCTCGGGAAGCTCGATGCCGGCCGCCACCTGCTCCAACACGAGCACCAACAGTTCCCGCTTGTCCGACACGTGACGGTACAGCGCCATCGGTGAACAGCCGAGCTCCCCCGCGAGCCGGCGCATCGACAGCGCCTCCGCACCCCGGGTCTCGACCAGACGCAGGCCGGCCGCGGCGATCGCCTCACGGCTCAGCGACGGCCGGTACCCCATGCCGGACACCCTATCCGGGGGGCGGCGGCGCGCTCGTGTCTGCGGGCGTGGCAGTGGTGGAGAAACGCCGCTACAGCGCCTTCGTCGACAGCACGTTCGGCGACCTGCTCGGCGACCGTGACCAACTGCTGATCACCGGCATCTACGCGCACATCGGGGTCGCGGCGACGGCGTGCGACGCCTTCATGCGGGGCATCCAGGCATTCGTGGTCGGCGACGCGGTGGCCGACTTCACGCGCGCCGACCACCTCGCCGCGCTGCGCTACGTGGCGCGGCGGTGCGGGATGGTGCTCAGCCTTGAGCAGGCCCGTGCCTCGCTCGGCTGAGCCGGTAGCGGCCGGTAGCCCCGCCTTCGGTGCATCACCCCAGCCCAACGCGCAATCGGCGACAAGGCAGTGGGGCCGGCCGCGCCGGGAGTCGCGTGACACCCCCACCGTGCCATCGGCCGCAATGCGGAACCACGCTGCGAGCACTCGAATCCCGCAATCTCGCGATTCACGTTGCCACCCGGTCGCGTATTGCAAAGATAGGTAAGACTTACAAAGGTAAGGCTTACTTATCCAAACTTCTCGAAAGAGTTACCCGTGCGCGTCGCGCCGATCCTTTTACCGCCCATTGCTATCGTCGCGTCATTGGCAATGCGTTGTATGACGCCGTGGGTGCGGGGGTTTATCTCCTCCCGCCCGGGCAACAACAAAGAAGCGACCGATCGACACGGCGGGACTGCCCGCCGCGAGAGCATGGAGGCGTCATGAAGACCCTGTTGCAGTCACCGCCCGTCCGCCAGTGTGCCGCGACCGCATGCAGTTTCAACGACAACGGCTGCCACGCCCCGGCGATCACCGTCGCGGCGGCGGGCTCGGCCGCCTCCTGTGCGACCTTCGTCGAGTCGTCGGTGCAGGGCGGCATCGCCGAGGTCACCGGATCCGTCGGCGCCTGCGCGCGATCCGAGTGCGTCTACAACACCAATCTCGCCTGCACCGCCGAGTCCATCACCGTCGGCCCCAGCGCCACCGCCAGCGACTGCCTCACCTACCAGCCCGCCTGACCAGGCCGGCCGGACAGTCGACGACTTGGCAAGGTAAGCCTTACCTACTACTGTCAGATCCCTGGGCCGAACTAAACCCGCACCTTCATGGCCGAGGGGACTGACATGGCGCTCCACCCCGCCGGGCGGCCGACGGACCTGGCACACCCGCCCCACGACACCGACGCGTCGGCGGCGGACGGGCACGACGCCGCCGTCGTGGCGCGCTCCGCTCTGTCCGCCGCCACTTCGCTGCGCCTCGCAGTCGATGATGCCGCTGTCGACCTGACCGCGTCGCACGCCGTCCTGCCCGACGGCACGGTGGTCCTCGCCGTGGACGCGATGAGCAGGACCGGGGGCCTCTTGGTCGCCGCCCGCGGTCGAGCAGAAGTGGTGCAGGTCGACGTGACACACCTCATCCCCGTGGCGACGCGGTCGCGGGTACGGGCCAGACTGCGGATCCTGGGTACGGCACGACCATTCGATCCGGCGAGCCTGGACCTGTGCGACGCCGACACCGTCATGTCACTGCTCGCCCTGCCTCCGGTAGCGCTGTGGACCGTCGAACCGAACCGCGTCCGCCTCACGCGCGACCACGACGAGTGGACCGTGGACACCGACGCCTACCGCGCCGCGCGGGCCGACCCCATCGCCGGCGAGGAAGCCGCACACCTGCATCACCTCACCGGACGGCACCGTGACCTCGTCGACCAGCTCGCGATGCTGCTCGACCCGGCGTTGCGGGCCAGGTCGGCGCGAGTCCTACCGGTCGCCCTCGACGCCGACGGCGTCATCCTTCGCGCCGAAGCGCCGCAGTGGCACACCGACGTGCGGCTGGCGTTCCCCCGCCGCGTCGTCGAGGGCGCCGGCCTCGCCGAAGGACTGCGCGCGCTGCTGGCGGAGGCGTTCCGAGCCGCCCGGTCCCCCGATCAACCGTCGCGATCTACGACCTCCACCTGCGTTTGCGAACTGCTCTCCGGATGATCGTGGTGGTCCCCGGGTGATCGTGCGGGTGGCGCCGGGCGGGGCGCAGCCGCGATCGTCTTCGGTCGGGCATCGGTCGGGATCCCGGCTTCGGCACCGGGCCGCCCAGCCGCCGATTACCGAGAAACTTAGGCTACCCTTCCTTGCTGGGTGCGTTGCCGGTCGAATTGCGTGAGGAATGGGCATGACGAACGAACCACCCCGTGCGAGGGACGTCGACCGGCCGTTGAGATTGCGGGAACTGGTGGTCCTGCAGCGAAGTCCGCTCACCCCGAGGATGATGCGGGTCACCCTGGGTGGTCCGCAGCTCGCCGGTTTTGAGAGTCATCTGCCCGATGAGCACGTCAAGCTGGTCTTTCCGGATCCGGAGACCGGCCGGACCCGCCCGCCGGTCCTCGACGGCGGCCGGTTGCGGTGGCCGCGGCCGTTTCCGCCCGGGCGGGAGTACACCGTGCGCCGCTTCGACCCGGTGCGCGGGGAGTTGGACATCGACGTGGTGTTGCACGGCAGTGGTCTCGGCTCGGACTGGGCGCGGCAGGCGCCGCTGGGTAGCACGATCTGGCTGGTCGGGCCCCGTCCGGCGCGGATCATCCCGGTCGAGTTCGGTCACCACGTCCTGCTCGGCGACGAGACCGCCCTTCCCGCGATCACCCGATGGCTGGAGAACCTGCCCCCGTCCGCCCGCGCCGTCGCCGCGATCGAGGTCGGCGGCCCCGACGACGAACAGGACGTGAGCGTGCCGGACGGGTCGACGTTGACCTGGCTGCACCGGCACGGCGCGCCCGCCGGCACCACCCGACTGCTGGCCGACCTCGCCGAGGCTGTCCCGCTCCCGACCGACACCCACACCTTCGTGTTCGCCGCCGGCGAGGCCGAGACGCTCAAGCCGGTGCGGGCCTGGGCCCGCCGCCACGGCATCGGCCCGGACCAGAGCACGATCTCCGGCTACTGGCGGCGCGGCACCGCCCGCCACCACTCCACCTCCCTCGCCGGCCAGGTGCTGCACCGCCTCGGCCACCTGATCGGACGGCACCGGTGACCGACATCGACGACGCGACCCGGCCATCCGCCACCACCGGCGACGACCCGGCCGCCGCCACCCCCTACCGGCGCAAGGGCCTGCTGCGGCTGAGCTGGCCGCTGCTGCTGGTCAGCTTCCTCGCCCTGGCCACCAGCTTCGTCGACACGATCCTGCTCAGCGCCCACTCCGAACAGCTCAACGCCGCGGTCAGCATCGCCAACCAGATCCTCGGCGTCGGCTACGACCTGTCCACCCTGCTCAGCATCGGCGCGCTCGTCCTGGTCGCCCAATACCTCGGCAAGGGCGATCTGGACAGCGCCCGACGCAGCTCCGCCGTCGCCGTCGTCGGCAACACCGCCGTCGGCGCGCTCATCGCCCTCGCCCTGGTGATCCTCGCCCCGCTGCTGGTCGACGCGGTCAACACCCCCGCCGAGATCCGCCGCGACACGGTGGTCTACGTCTGGACCGTCGGCGCGGCCATGATCTTCAACAGCTACCTGGTGGCCGCTACCGCCGTCCTGCGCGCCTACGGGCACACCGTGGAGATTCTCGTCCTCGGCGTGCTCGCCAACATCGCCTACCTGTTCCTCGAGTACGGACTGCTGTTCGGCGCGTTCGGGCTGCCGAGGCTGGACGTCCTCGGCGCGGCGCTGAGCACCGTCATCGTCCGGGTCCTCGGCGTCCTGCTGGTCACCTGGGTCATCCGCCGCCGACTCGGGTTCAGCGTGCTACGCCTATCCGCCCGCGCGTGGCGCCGCCCGGTCCGCACCCTGCTGCGCCTGTCGGCCCCCTCCGTCGGCGAGAACATCGCCTACGACCTGGCACAACTCGGCGTCGTCGCCACCGTCGCCCTGCTCGGCGTGTCCGCCGTGCTCGGCCGCTCCTACGCGCTGACCCTCTCCGGCTTCGTCACCATCGTCGTGCTCGCCCTCGCCCAGGGCAATGAAATCCTCATCGGCTACGACAAGGGCGCCGACGACCACACCACCGCCCGCCGACGCGCCCTGCGCAACGCCGGCTGGGCCGCCCTCTGGAGCACCGCCGCCGCCATCGCGCTCTGGGCCGCCACCGACCCCCTGCTCGCCCTGTTCAACGCCAACGCCGACGTCGTGACCACCGTACGGCTGCTGATGCTCATCGGCATCCTCACCCAACCCTGCCAGGCCGTCGCCACCATCCTGTTCGGCTCCCTGCGCTCCGCCGGCGACGTCAACATCCCGGTCGCCATCTCCATCGGCACCACCGCGCTCATCATGGTCCCGCTGTCCGTGCTCCTCGTACCCCCGCCCGGCAACCTCCCGCTGCCCACCCTCGACCTCGGCGTCGCCGGAGTCTGGATCGCCCTGCTCGCCGCCGAAGCCACCAAGGCCGCCCTGTTCACGCACCGGTGGCGTCGACACGCCTGGACCCGCCACCGCCTCGTCGACGACACGCCGGGCGACGCCACCGGCGCCGGACCCGCCCGGCAGACGTCGCGGTAGCCAACCCGGAATCGCCTCGCGCGTCCGCCGGAGGCGTTCCCCACCGGGTCGCGCCGGAGGGCGACCTCTGCCGAGCGGCGGCAGCACCGGTTACCGGACGGCCGCACTGAGCCTCGCGCGCCCGGTGGTTGCGGCAGCCGCGCGGGTGGCTGCCGCGGTCCGCACGGCACTGGAGGCTCGGGTGCGAAATGATGGCCGTCGCCGGTACGCACCACAACCGTCGCCGCGGGACAATCGACGACATCGTCGCGAGGAACGACGGCAGTCCCCCCGCGCAAGCGCGCGTCTGCGAGGGGGCAGCGCGGCGATCGGTTCGCGCGTGCCGTGATCGGACCGTCGCGTGACGACGCGACACGCTGCCGATGAACCGGATGAGCCCGGCATTTAGGATAGGCTACCCTAAATGTTGAGTCGAGGAGGCGGGATGCGGCTCTACCTGACCGCGCTGAACCCTACCGACGCCGTCGTGGAAGGTTTTCTTCCGGCGGCGGACGCGCTCGGCCTGCCGATCACGGTGCTGACCGACCGCCCCGGCGAGTGGCCGTCCGGCGTTCCGGTGCGGCACTGCGCGGTCCGCGACGCGGCGGCGGTCGTCGCGGCCACGGCGGCCGAGCCGCCTGCCGCGCTGCTGTCCAACAGCGACCACCTCCAGGAGGCGACCGCCGTCGCGGCCGGCAAGCTCGGTCTGCCGGGTAAGGATCCGGAGGCGGCCCGCCGCTGCAAGGACAAGGCGGCGATGCGCCGCGCGCTCGCCGCCGTCGGCCTCGATCCGGTCCGCGTGGTCACCGTCGAACCGAATGCCGCACCCACTGTGCCGGACGACCTCTTCCCCGCCGTGGTCAAGCCGCGCGACGGCGTGGCCAGCGAGGACGTGTACCTGGTGGCCGACCGGCGCGAGCTGGCGGCCCGGGTCGTCACGATCCGGCGGCGGCGGGCGGATGTGGCCCTGGTGGTCGAGGAGTACCTGGCCGGCGAGCTGCGCACCTACGACACCCTGGGCGACGGCGTGTCGCTGGCGGTGCTCGGCGGGTGGCGGACCGGCCTCGGTCCGCCGCCCACCTTCACCGAGACGAGCCTCGGCTGGTCACCTCCGTCGCCCGCCCACGACACGCGGCTCCGCGCGCTGCTCGGGGCGCTCGGCGTCGGCTTCGGCGCCTGCCACACCGAGTATGTGGTGGGCGGCGACCGGGTTCGGCTGATCGAGGTGAACGACCGGCTGATCGGTGACCGGATGGACCTGTTCCTCGCCGATCTGCTCGGGGTGCCGCTGTTCGCCCACGTGATCCGGTTGCACCTCGGCGAGCCGCTGGCCGCGATGGACGTGCCCGACCCGGTAGCGCTCGACCGGCACGCCCGGGTCGAGTACGTCTGCGCCGACCGGTCCGGCCGCCTCGCGGCGGCGCCCGGGTCGGTGGACACGATCCGCGACGGCGTCCGACTGTCCTGCCGGCCGCTGCGTGAGGTGGGCCGGGTCGCGGAGCACACCGGCACCAACCGCGACTACCTGGCCGTGTTGCACGGCATCGGACCCGACCCCGACGCCGTGCGGGCCGCGCTGACCGCGTTCCGGAACGAGCTGCGCTGGACGATCACCTGATGACCGACGACAGCGAACGGCAGGTCTTCCGCCGGGTGCTCGACGCCCTCCTGCGCGAGGACCACCTCGGCCTGCTCCGGCGCGGCCGGCTCGTCGGCTCCGACCGGTGGGAGGTGCCGCACGCCGGTGGGCTGTTGCGCATCCCGGTCCGCGCCGACGGGTTCCAGGCGGCCCTGCGCTGCGCGCGACCGAGCGTGCGGGTGCGCGACCCGGACGGCCCGGACCCGGACCGCCTGGTGGACAGGCTCGACGGCCTGCTCGCGCTGCTCGCCCCGGCCGACGACCCGGAGGCGGAGGCCGGCTGGCGGACGTTCACCGCCGAGTGCCACGCCGATCTGCGGGCCCGCCGGCTCGCTGCCCGAGCCCGGCCGGCGGTTTTCGGCGCGGTGGCCGCCGAACGGGTGACCACGCCGGTCGGCATGCCGGCGGCGCTGCTCGACGACGTGCTCGCTGCGCACGCCGGCCATCCGATCTACCCGACCGACCGGTGCCGGCACGGCCTCGACGACGACGACCTGCTCCGGTACGCCCCGGAGCACGCGCCCCGTTTCGCGCTGCGCTGGCAGGCCGTGCCCCGGGCGGCGGTGCGGCTCACCGGAGCGTTGCCCGCCTGGTGGCCGGCCGCGGACCGGGCCGACGACCTGCTGCTGCCGGTGCATCCGCTCACCGCGGCTCGGCACGCGCCGCCGCTGACCGAACGACCGGCGGTGATCGTGCGACCGACGCTGTCCATGCGCACGGTGGCGCTCGCCGACGACCCGTACACCCACCTGAAGCTACCGCTGCCCACCGCGACGCTGGGCGCCCGCAACCGGCGCGGCCTGCGGCCGGACTCGTTGGCCGACGGAGCGGCGGTGGCCGGGCTGCTCGACCGGATCGCCGCCGCCGAGCCGGCCTTCGCCGGCCGGATCCGGCACGCCGACGAGCGCACCTTCGGGCACACCGGCGACGACGGTCCGGCGTTCCTGGTCCGCCGATTCCCCCGAGACCTGGCCGGATCGCGGGTGGTGCCGGTGGCGGCCCTCGCCGCGCCCGACCCGGAGGCCGGCACGGTGCTGGAGCGGGTCAGCGGCGGTCGGGCCGCCGCGGTGCTCGACTCCTATCTGGACCTGCTGCTCGACTGGCACGTCTGCCTGTGGCTCCGGTACGGCGTGGCGCTGGAGGCCCACCCGCAGAACATCCACGTGCTCCTCGCGCCGGACGGGACGATCGGCCTGCTCTACAAGGACGACGACGGCGCCCGCCTCGACCCGCGCCACCACGACGCGGTGGCGCTGCGGGACGCGCGGATGTGGGCGGCCGACCCCGGCGAACTGGCCGACGTGTTCGTGACCATCACCCTGCACCTGGCCGCCGCCGCGCCGCTGCTGGCGCTGGCGGCCCGCGGCGTGCCGGTGCCGACGCCGGCCGCCGCGCTGACTCCGCGACTCGTCGCCGCCCGGGACCGGTGGGGCGACGGGCCGGCCGCGCGGGCGTTCGTCGAAAGGGTGCTGTGCGCCGACCGGCTGCCGGTCAAGGCGATGGTCACCGCCGGCACCCTGCTGCCGAAGCAACGCCTCGGCTGCGCCGACGTCAACAAGTACTACCGGCGCACCGGCCCGAACTACCTGCGGGAGACGCGATGACGAGCGCCGGTCTGCGCCCCCGGGCGGCGCGGCACACCCACCCGGCGGATCTGGCCGCCGCGCACGCCGTGTTCGGCTGCCTGGTCCGTGAGGTCGCCGCTCCCGCCGGCGAGGCCACCGTGGCCGGTGACCAGGTGCGGGTCCGGCTGCCGGCCACCGGGATGGCGTTGCGCTGCGCGGTGACCCGGCTGTCCCCGGTCGGCGCGCACCGCTACCACGGGCCGGTGCGCGCCCGCCCGGACGGCGGCCGGTGGGCAGAGGTGGACGCGGATCAACTGGCCGTTCTGGTGGCGGCGGAGCTGGCCGTGCGCACCGGCCGGAACAACTCCGAGTTCGTCGGGCAGGTGCGGGCGAGCCGGGAGGTGACCGCCCAGCTGCTGGCCGGGCAGCCGGACACCGACCCCACGCCGACCGGGGACCCGGCGGTCGACGCGTACGTGGCCTCCGAGCAGTCGCTCGTGCTCGGTCATCCGCACCACCCCGCCCCGAAGTGGCGCAGCGGCGACCCGGACGGATGGCGGGCGTACGCGCCGGAATTGCGCGCCGCGTTCCGGCTGCACTGGCTCGCCGTGCCGGACGACCTGGTGGCCGAGTCCGGTCCGGTCGAGGAGCTGCTGGCCGCCCTGGACCCGCCACGCCCTCCGGTCGGGCACCGGGCGCTGCCGGTGCACCCGTGGCAGCTGACGCTGATGCCGCCGGCGCATCCCGCGGTGCGGCGGCTCGGCCTGGCCGGAGCGCCGGTGCGGCCGACCGCGAGCGTCCGCACGCTCTACTCCCCCGACGCCGACCTGTTCGTCAAGACCAGCCTGCACGTGCGCATCACCAACTGCCTGCGTAAGAACGCCCGGTACGAGCTGACCGGCGCGGTCGCGTTGACCGGGCTGCTCGCTGACGTGCCGCTGCCCGACGGCGTGGCTCTGCTGGCCGAGCCCGCCTACCGGACCGTCGACCTGCCCGGCGCGGACGAGGCGTACGGGACGATCCTGCGCACCGGGCTGCGCGCCCACCTGCGCCCCGGTGACACGCCGGTGCTGGCGGCGGCGCTGGCCGCCGCACCGCTGCCGGTGTCCGACCCGGTCGACTGGTGGCGGCGCTACGTCGCGTTGCTGGCGCCGGCCGTGCTGCGCGCCTGGTTGCGGCACGGAGTGGTGCACGAGCCGCACCTGCAGAACGTGGTCGTCGTGCGCGACCCCGACGGCCGTCCGGCGCGGATGCTGCTGCGCGACCTGGAAGGGGTGAAGCTCGACACCAGCCGCTGGACCGACTGGCCGCAGGGCCTGCCCCGACAGGTGGGATACGGCCCGAAGGACGCCCGGCGACGGGTCGTCTACTGTCTGTTCGTCAACCACCTCGCCGGGATCTGCGGCGCACTCGCCGACGCCCGGCCCGGCATCGAGCCGGCCCTGTGGCGGGAGGTGCGCGAGGTGGTCGCGACGGTCGCCGCCGAACTGGACGACCCGCCGGAGCTGCGCGCACTGCTGGCCGGCGAGCCGCTGGTCGCCAAGGCGAACCTGCTCCCACCGCGCCGGCTGCCGAACCGGCGGCGCCCGACCGCGAGCGGTGGGTCGGCTCGACCGAGGTGCTGTGCTTCCTGCTCATCCTCGTCGGCGTGCTGCACCGGCAGATCGGGACGCTGGTCACCGATCCGCGCTTGCAGACCTGGCTGACCGTCTTCGTGTCGGTGATGGTGCAGGCGGCGCCGTTCCTCGTCTTCGGCGTGGTGCTCTCCGCCGTCATCGCGGTGTTCGTGCCCCGCTCCTTCTGGGCGCGGGCCCTGCCCCGTCACCCCGCGCTCGCGGTGCCGGTGGCCGGCATGGCCGGAGTGGTGCTGCCGGGCTGCGAATGCGGGTCGGTGCCGATCGCCGGGTCGCTGATCCGCCGCGGCGTCACCCCCGCCGCGGCGCTGGCGTTCCTGCTCGCCGCGCCGGCGATCAACCCGATCGTGCTCACCGCCACCGCCGTCGCATTCCCGCGCAACCCGGAGATGGTCGCCGCCCGCGGCGGCGCCAGCCTCCTGGTCGCCCTGCTGATGGGCTGGATGTGGCTGCGACTGGGCCGCACCGACTGGATCCGCCTGCCGCACCGCGCCCACCTCGACGGGCTGCCCCGGATGGCCGCGTTCTGGACCGCCTGCCGACACGACGTCATCCACGCCGGCGGGTTCCTCGTCGTCGGGGCAATGGCCGCGGCGACGATCAACGTAGTCGTACCTCAACAGTTCCTGCACGACCTCGCGGCCCGGCCGGTGCTGTCGGTCCTCGCCCTCGCCACTTTGGCGGTGCTGCTGTCCATCTGCTCCGAGGCCGACGCGTTCGTCGCCGCCTCGCTGTCCCAGTTCTCCCTGACCGCCCGACTGGCCTTCCTCGTGGTCGGTCCGATGGTCGACCTCAAGCTGATATCCATGCAGGCCGGCATCTTCGGCCGGCGGTTCGCCGTCCGGTTCGCCCCGGCCACCTTCGCCCTCGCCGTGCTCGTCGCGGCCGGACTCGGGACGGTGATCTGGTGAGTCGCGGAACACAGGCGGTGGTGCTGGTCTTCCTCGGCGGCGCGATCCTGCGCGCCAGCCTCACCGACCTCTACCTGCGCTACGTCAAACAGGGACTGCGCCCGTTCCTCATCGCCGCCGGCCTGCTGCTGGTCATCACCGCGCTGGTGGCGCTCGTGCAGGAGCTACGCCACCTCAACCGGCCCGAGGACCAGCCGGACGACGACGGACACGACCACGGCCGTTCCGGTCCCGCCGTCGGCTGGTTGCTGCTGCTCCCCGCGCTCGCCCTGCTCTTCGTCGTCCCGCCGGCGCTCGGCGCCGACACCGCGGCCCGCGCCGGCTCCGCCCTCACCGACAACCGGGACGTCGCCTACCCACCCCTGCCACCCGGCGACCCGACCGAACTGACCCTCCTCGAGTACGGCTACCGCGCCGTCTACGACCACGGCCGCACGTTGCAGGGCCGACGCATCCAGCTCACCGGCTTCCTCGCCCCCGGCCCAGACGGCGAACCGATGCTCGCCCGCATCATGCTGTCCTGCTGCGCCGCCGACGGCATCCCCGTCAAGGTCGGCCTGCGCGGCGACGTTCCCGAAGGCCCGGCGAACACCTGGGTACGCTCCACCGGCCGGTGGATCCCGCACACCGCCAAGGACCCCGTCAACGACGCCGACCTCCCCTACTTCCAGGTGGAGACCTGGGAGAAGATCCCCGCGCCCGCCGAGCCGTACGAGTAGCCGCGACGGTTGCACGAGTGCTGATATCAACATCTGACAGCTAGACGACGCTATTGCACATGACTACCGTTGCGCTCACTTCCAGGAGCGCAAGGAGCGGTCGAGCATGCGCAGAGTCCCGCGCCACCCCGTTCCGGCGGTGTCGTGACCCCCGGATCCGGCAGCGTTGAGGAGATCAGTGACCTCCTGCGCGCCATCGCCCACCCGACACGCCTTCGGATCCTGAGGCGCCTCACGGAGGGCGATGCCTGCGTCACGGAGCTGAGCGCCACGTTGGAGGTTCCCATGCCCAACGTGTCACACCAGTTGCGGCTGCTCCGCAACGCCCATCTGGTGCGCCGATACCGCGGCGGCGGCCGCATGTACTACGGACTCACCGGCGTACCGGCCGTCGCTCTCGTGCTGGAGGTCCTGAGGTTCTGCCCCTGACGACGGCGAGGCGCCCGCACGCGCCGAACGCCGCTCCCGGCGGTGCGCCGAGTCCCGTCGGCGGCCGGCGCGGAGCCAGGTGGGCGGGGCTCCGCGCCGGCCGGGATCACTGTTCGGTGGCGCCTCTACCGCAGGAAACTGCCGAACAGTGACAGACATCAGCCACGTCGATCAGGGCAGCACCTCGAACGTGAACGTCTTCGGTCCCGAGGTGACGGTGCTGCCGGTGGCGGCGAGCTTGCCGGTCACCTCGAAGGTGACGGCATAGGTGCCAGCGGCGTCGAAGCCCCAGTTGGCGTGCGCGTGGGCGTTGCGGCTGACGTTCAGGCTGTCCAGCAGCCCGTTGCCGCTGTCGAACAGCACGCTCGGGGCGCCACCGGAGACGGTGTAGATGCTGAAGCCCGCCGGCCCGGACACACCGGTGAGCTTGAAGGTGACGCGGTTGTTCTGGAAGACGCCGGTGGGCACCTCGGTGGTGTTCCAGCCGGCCCAGAGCAGCCCGGCCGTGTTGGACTGCGGCAGCACCCAGGCCTGGCCGCCGGTGCCGAGGAAGGCCCAGGCCGATCCGCCGGGCACGCCGACCTTGGCCGTGTTCGGCACGCGGAAGAGCACGTCGGCGGGGCTGCGCTCGACGTCGGTGGGGCCGGCGCCGTCCAGGACGTTGACGGTTAGCGCGCCGGCGGCGTAGTCGACGTCGATGACGTCGACGTGGCCGCTGGTGAGCACGAGCGGCGCGGCGGCGACGGGCGTGGTGGTGCCGGCGAGCAGTGCGGCGGTCAGGACCAGACCGCCGAGAAGACGGTTGCGGATGCGCATCGTGCTCACGCCTTCACGACGAAACGCAGCGTGGCGGGTGCGGAGGTGACCTGCTGGCCGGTGGCGGACAGGGTGCCGGTGGCCCGGACGGTCACACAGTAGGTGCCGGCCTTGTCGAACGCCCAGTTGGCGTGCGTGTGGTCCCCTGCGGCCAGGGGCAGGGCGTCGGGGAGGCCGTCGCCGCTGTCGGCCAGGATGCTCGGCTGGCCCACGGCGTTCTCGGTGTAGATGGCGAGCTGGCCCGGGCCGGTGACCGACCGGACGGAGAGCGTCAGCGAATCGCCGGTGAAGACGCCGGCCTCGATCTCCTCGGCGGCGATGCCCGGCCAGATCAGATTCTCGTTCTGGATCTCCGGCAGGATCCAGACCTTGGAGACGCCCGGCGTGCCGAGGAACGCGAAGGCGGGGTCGGCGGGAACGGTGACCTTGGCCTGGCGCTTGACGACCAACTTGACCTCGTCGGCGCCGTACTCGACGTCGTTGTCCTCGTCGTGGACGCCGATCTCCAGCGAGCCGTCCTCGTAGGCGACGTCGACGACGTCGAGGTGGCCGGCCTTGAACGTCACGACCGACGCGGTGGCGGCCTGCGCGGGCAGTGCCGTCGCGACCAGCGCTACGCCCAGGACACCCGACGCCAGCAGGTGACGCACGGTGGCTACGCACGTAAAGACTCTTCTCGTGACAGTCCTCGGTGGACCATCAGTTATTGAAAATGATAGTCGTTTTAGTTTGGTGAGGAAAGGTGTCGCGCCCTACTGATCGGCGGCCCCTGGTCACCAGGCCGTGTCGCGGGGCGAACAGCCATGCGGTGAGGAAGACCGCGGTGGCGACCAGGACGATGGTGCCGCCGACCGGCGTGTCGTAGCTCCAGGACAGGTACAGCCCGACCAGCGCCGACGTGCCGCCGATCAGCGGAGCGAGCAGCATCATCACGGCGAGCCGATCGGTGAGCAGGCGGGCCGCCGCGGCGGGGGTGATCAGCAGCGCCAGGACGAGGATGTTGCCGATGGTCTGCAGGGAGATCACCACGGCCAGCGTCACCAGGACGTAGAGCGCGATGTCGAGCCAGAAGACCGGAAGCCCTATGGAGCGCGACATCTCCCGGTCCAGGCAGACCGCGACGAACTCCTTGTGCAGCGCCAGCACCAGGCCGAGGATGACCAGACCCGTGCCGCCGACGACGTACAGGTCCCGGTCCGGGATGCCGGTGATCGAGCCGAACAGGAACTGCTGCAACGACCCGGCGTAGCCGGGCGCCCGCGAGATGATCACGATGCCGAGAGCGAACGCGGCGACCAGGAAAACGCCGATCAACGAGTCCTCCTTGACGCGCCGGTTCTGCGAGAAGATCGCGATCAGCAGCGCGGTGGCGACGCCGGCGACGGCGCCACCGAGCACCAGGCTGCCCTGCAGCACGAAGGCGACAGCGATGCCGGGAAAGACCGCGTGGGCCACGGCGTCGCCGATGAAGGCCATCCCGCGCAGCACCACATAGCAGCCGACGACGCCGCAGACGATGCTGGACATCACCGCGATCGCCAGTGCCTTGGGCAGGAACGCGAGGTCCGGGTTGAGCAGGTCGGTGAGGAAATCGGTGATCGACATCAGGCCGCCCGCACGAGATTCAGCAGTGGAGAGGTCGCGCTCACACCGAAGGTCTCCGTCCACAGCGCGGGGTCTTCGAGATCCGCAGGTCGACCGTCGGCGACGATCCGCCCGTTGAGCAGGACCAGCCGGGTGCAGGAGTCCACCGCGGCGACCAGATCGTGGGTGGTCATCAGCACCGCGTGATCCTCCCGGGCCAGGCTGGTGAACAACTCGCCCAACAGTTCCTGGGTGGGCATGTCGAGTCCGGTGAACGGCTCGTCGAGCAGCAGGATGCTCGGCGCGAGCGCGAGTGCCCGCGCGACCAGGACGCGTTGGCGTTGCCCACCGGACAGTTCACCGGCGGGCCGGCGGCGCAGGCCGGTGAGCTGCACCCGGTCGAGCGCGTCGCCGACCGCACGCCAGTCGGCCACGCCGGGACGGCGGAGCGGACCGATCCGTCCGGTGCGACCACTCATCACGGCCTGTTCCACCGAGATCGGGAAGTCCCAGTTGAACTCGTGACGCTGGGGGACGTACCCGATCCCCGACCGGCCGGGGCGGGTCGGTTCACCCACCACCAGCACCCGCCCGCCGCGCTTGCGGATCAGGGCCAGGACGGCACGCAACAAGGTGGTCTTGCCGGCGCCGTTGGGCCCGAGCAGCCCCACCAGCTCACCGCGATCCAGCCGCAGCGTCACGTCCCGCAGGACCGGCCGGCCGCCGAGATCCACGTCCAGCCCTTCGATTTCCAGTGCTCTCACCGCCGGCCCTCCGACGAGGCGACGGGGCGTTCCCGCTCGGCCCGCCGTCGGGCGCCACGTCCGCGCAGCAACAGGACGACCAGGCCGACAGCGAGCGCGACCGCCGTCCCGGCCAACGCCGCGATCAGCAGCGTCGGCGAGCCGCCGGCCCGATCGCCGGCTCCGGCCGGGCCCACGGCGGGCTGCTCCTGACCGGCGGGTACGGGCGTGTCCGCCTTGGCGGCGAAGGCGTCGTCGGCGCTGGTGGCGTCGCCCACCGCGAAACGCAGCGTGCCGGTCGCCGACACCTTCTTCCCGTCGACAAGGTCGGCCGACACCTGCACCGCCAGCAGATAGACGCCCGGGGCGGAAAAGACCCAGTTGGCGTGGGTGTGGGTGTTGACCTCCACCCAGAAGGGTTGGGCCTTCGACTCGGCGGATCGCCAGAGCGGCTGCGGCGCCGCGAAGTTGCCCGACTGGAGGTACGTCGTGAGGGTCCCCGGACCGCGCACCCCGAGCAGGGTCAGGGTGACGCCGCGGTCGATGGTCCGCAACACCCGCGGGTCCTGGGTGTTCCACCCCAGCCAGACGACGTTCCGGTCCTGGACCTGCGGCACCACGTACGCCCGCGCACCGGCCTCGATGCCGAGAAAGGCGTACGCCGGGTCGTCCGGAACGGTCTGCAGCGCGGCGTCGGACACCCGCAACAGGGTCTCGTCGGGGTCACGCCACACCGGTCGCGCCTGCGTGCCGTCGTGGATCAGCAGCGTCCACCGGTTGTCGACGTAGCGGGGGCCGATGTCGACGTGCCCGGTGGTGAGCGTCGTCCGCCCGGTGGCGAGGGGCTGGTCGGCTGCGATCGACTGGCTGCGGTTCGGCGTCGGCTCGGCCGCCCGCGCCGGGGTCGGTGCCGTCGCCAGCACGAGCAGCGCCGCGATGGCGCCGCGCAGGATGACTGTGGTCGTGCGGGTGCGGCGGCGCGCCCGTCCTGCCGTCACTGGTTCCTCCATCACTTCTCCGTGGTCAGGCAGTCGCGCAGCGATTCGGCGTTGAACCGCATCATCTCCGCGTAGGTGGTGACGTCGCGGTCGAACGCGTCGCCGTAGATCGGGCACACCCGCAGGTTCTCCTCGCGGGCCACCTCGGTCAGCGTGGCGGACCGGGCCGCCAGGTTCGGCTCCAGAAAGACAGCGGGTATGCGCAGGTTGCGGATCGTCTCGGTGAGCTTGCGGCGGTCGGCGAGGCTCGGCTCGGTGGCGGGGTTGGGTGTGACGAAGCCGGATATCTGTATCCCGTACGCCTGGCCCAGGTAGGCGAACGCGTCGTGCGTGGTGACGAGGTGGCGCCGGGACGGCGGGATCTGCGCGATGGTGTCCCGCACGTACGTGTCGAGTGCCTCCAGTTGCCGGAGGTAGGCCGAGGCGTTCGCCCGATAGGTCGCCGCCCCCTCGGGGTCGACGCTGATCAGCGTGTCCCGGATGAGCTCCGTGTAGGCCATCGCGTTGCGGACGTTCTGCCACAGGTGCGGGTCGATCTCACCGTGCACGTGCTTGCCGAGGACCGCCTGCGGAAGCTGGTGGACCTGGGTGCCGGGCCGGCCGAGGAACCGGAACCGCCGGTCGCCGGGCACCTCCAGCAGTGCCTTGTTCGGTACCTCGATCACGGTGTGCGCCGGGTCGTACACCCGTTGGGTCGCCTCGCCGCCACCCTCGGGGTCGGCGAGCAGGTAGAGCCGCCGCTGGTCGAGATCGACGGTGACATCGGCGTGCCCTCCGCTCAGCACCTCCGACGTCCCCGGCACCGAGTGCGGGTCCACCCCGACGGCGAAGGTGAACACCTGCTCGCCCATGGGGACCGGCGCCGTCCGCAGGTCGACGGCCAGCCGCGCCCGCATGGTCAGCCGGTAGACACCCGGCTTGGTGAACGCCCAGCTCATGTGGGTGTGCGCGTCCGGCGGCAGCGTCGCCGTGTCGTCCCGGTAGCCGTTGGCGGGGTCGAACCCGTCGCTCGAGTCGACGGAGAACGACGGATTGCCGAACGACTCGGTGAGGTACGCGAACATCCGCCCCGGCCCGTCCACGGCGGTCGCGCTGAGCAGTACCTCCGAGGACCGGTCCGCTCCCTGCTCCGCACCGGTGCCGCGCACCCGCATGCCCAGCCAGATGGTGTCCAGCGAGACGTCCTCGACCAGCGGGATGATCTCCGCCGCGTACTTCACCGCTCCCTCGGCCAGCGAGATGTTCGGCACGCCGTCGCGCAGGTTCGCGTCCAGCGCCTTGATGACGGTTTGTTCCTCCAGGAGCAGGTAGTTGCTGAAGGCCACGTCGGCGTAGACGACGTCGCGGATGTCCCGCAGCGACGGCTCGTAGCTGTACGGGTCGGCGCCGTCGGGCACGAGCGAGGTGACGGTCACCCGGTCGCCGCCGACGTTGCGCGCCAGGTCCCGCAGGATCCCGGTGGTCGTCAACACCTGGATCCGCTGGTCGTGCGCGCTGAGCGTCACGTCCGACCGGCAGCCTCCGGCGAGCATCGCGGCCAGTAGCGGCAGCACGGTAAGCCACCTCGGCGGTGCACGGTGGCTTGCCGTGTTCGGCACGGCCGTCACCGGGTCCGGAGCGCGGCGCGCCGACGGGCCAGCACCATCAGCAGAGCGCCGACCGCCACCAGGACGACGCCGACCGCCAGCGCCGGCAGCACCCAGCCCGCGCCGGTGCGCGGAAGCGGACCGGCGCTGCCCTGGTCGGCGTCGCCGTCGCCGTTCCCACCAGCTCCGGAGCCGGTTCCGGCGCCGGCGGCGAACCCGGTGTTCGGATCGGTGCTGTCGCCGACGGCGATGGTGAGCGTCTTCGTGGCGCTGACCGCCCTGCCCGCCGTGGTGGTGCCGCTCATCTGCACCGCGAGGCGGTACAGACCGGGTTTGCCGAACGCCCAGTTGCCGTGGGTGTGGGTGTTGAGCGGGATGTCCAGCTTCTGCGGGAACGGCTTGGTGGAGTCGAACAGCACGTTCTCGCTGCCGAACGAGCCGGTCAGGAAGAGAGCGAACCGGCCGGGGCCGTTGACCCCCTTCAGCGTCCAGGTGACGTTGCCCTTGACACCCGAGACGACGGATTCGTGCTGGGTGTTCCACCCCGGCCAGACGAGACCCGCCTGCTGGGTCTGCGGGAGCAGCCACACCGTGTCGCCCTGCTTGCCGAGGAAGTCGGCGCCGCCGGGCACCGTGATCCTCGCCTTGTCCTTCACATGCAGGACCACGTCGGCGGTCTCCCGCCAGACCGGAGGGCTGCTGCGGTCGCCCTTGATCCGGATGGTCCAGGTGTCGCCGTTGAGCTGCGGGCCCATGTCGACGTGCCCGTCACTGATCACCTGACGACCCGTCGCGGGGCCGGCCGCCGCCTGCGGCGCTGCTAGGGGTTTCGGCGCGGCGGCGGCGGGTTTCGGCGCGGCGGCCACTTTCGGCGCGACGAGCGCCCGCGCGGTCGCCCCCACGGCCGGCTCCAGCGGCGCGGGCGCCGACACGCCGGCCGGGGCGATCGTCGGCACCCTCACCCGGTACGTCGCCTCGGCCCGTGCCGTCCCGCCCGAGCGCAGGACGGCCGAGGCGGTCAGCGTGAGCCGGTAGTCACCGGCGGCGTCGAAGGCCCAGACCACGCCACCGGTACGCGTGCCGGCAGGCAGCCGCGTCGAGCCCGGCACGCCCGGACCGTTGCCGAACAGCGGGGTCGCCGCACCCAGGCCGCACAGGGTATAGGCGGTGAACGTTCCCGGTCCGTCGACCGAGCGCAGCGCGAGGGTCACCCGGTCGTCGGCGACGGCCCCGGGGCGTACCCCGGTGGTGTCCAGGGCGGGAAAGCCGGTGTCGCCCGCGGACAGTGCCCACACCGGGTGGCCCGCCCGTCCGAGGAAGGCGAAGGCCGGTCCGTCCGGCACCCGGCCGGCCAGCCCGCCGTCCGGGCCGAGCACCACCTCGGCCGGGTCGTGCCCGGCCGCCCGCGCGTCACGGCGGAAGCGCAGCGACATCGTGTCACCGTCGAGACCGACGGAGACCAGGTCGGCGCCGGCCGAGGTGACGGCGACCGGTTCGGCGTAGGCCGGCGTTGCCGCGGGAGCCAGCGCCAGCACGACGGCGGCCAGGCTCGCGGCGCCGGCACGCATGCTTCTCATCCTCATTGGTCGCTCCCCCAGGCGTAGCCCATTCACGTGTCGTCCTTCCCCGTGCGGTCGATGGCAGGTTGTCGGTTGTCGTGGCCCGGGCCCGAACGATCGGCGTCCGGGGCCCGGCCGGCCTCCGCGCGGCCCTCCTCCCGGGCGGCGGCCACCGCCCGGGCGTGCTGGGCCGCCCGGCGGCGCCGGGTCGCGATCAGCGCCCACCCGGCGAGGGCGAGCAGGGCGAGCAGGGCCAGCTGCGGCCAGGGCACGGCCCAGACCGCGGCCTGGGCCGTGCTGGCCCGCGGGGGTGGGTCGAGGACCTGGTCGCCGACGGCGACCGGTGTGACGGTCGCGTCCGCGGTGAGCCGGAACAGCGGCGGGACACCCGACATGCATACGGTGGTGGCCAGCTCGCCGCCGGGCAGGATCTCCGGCAGGGCCGTACCCGTCACGGACCGCCGGGCCAGGCCGAACGGCCCGGCCACACCGAGCACGGGCTGTCCGGCGAGCCGTACGTTGCCGGTGTTGCGGACGGTGAACGTGGCGGTGACCGTGCCACCGGTCAGCGGATCGACCGACCCGGTGTGCCGCACCCGGAGGTCCTGGATGGTCAGCGTCGGTTGCAGCTCACCGGTCACCCGCAGGTAGATGCGCGCGCCGACCCGGTGGTCGACGGCGACCTGGTTGCCCCGCGCGTCGCTCCCCACGTCGGTCAGCGAGGCGACGATCCCTCCGGCGTGGTCTCCCGGGGTGGCGTTGCGCGGCACGGTGAGCGTGAACGGCACGTCCAGGCGGGACGCCGAGGGGATGGTCACCGTGCGGCGCGGGAGGCGGACCCAGGAGCCCACGTTGGTGGGCTTCTGACCGGCGGCCAGCAGGTCGAACCCGCCCCGGGTCGTGGTGACCGCGTCGCTGGCGTAGAGGTCGAGGGTGAGCGGGCGGCTGGAGTGGTTCGTGACGCCGACGTAGTCGGTCAGGGTGGCGCCCGGGTCGAGCTTGTAGCCGAACGCCGTCCGGCCGTTCGGTCCACGCGCGGTCGACGGAGCCACGCCCCAGGTCGCGGCGGCGGGCGACGGTGCCGGCGACGGCGACGTCCGTTGCGTTGCCGGCGGGCTGGAGGGGGCGGGTGCGGCCAGCGCGGAGGCAGGTGGTGCGGGGACCACGCCGAGCAGGCCGATCCCGACGGCGATGGTGGCGAGCAGGCGCATTGCGGGGACGGGTCCATTCCTGGAGGTGCGAGGGGAGGTGCGGGGTGGGCGGGTCGCGGCAACGACGCACCCACCCCGCGCGGTCGTCCGGTGGCCAGGCTCACGGCCCGGCCACCGGACGGGTTGGTGCGATCAGATGGCGGTGAGGGTCAGGGTCGCGGTGTAGGTCCCTGCCGCCGTCTCGGTGGGCAGACTCAGCCGCAGGTCCGCGCCGAGCTGTGCGGTACCCCGCCCGGTGCCGTCCGGAGCCGAGCCCAGCACCGCGCTGTTGCCGAGACCGCCGCCGACTCCGACGACGTACGGCGCCACCGCCGCGCCGGGCACCACGCCCTGCCCGTCGGCCTGGGCCAGGACACGCGGGGTCCAGCCGAGGTAGCCGGCGCTGAACGTCGCCCCGTCCGGCCCGGCGAAGTCCGCCGGGATCTGCCCGGAGGCGCTCCACCCCGGCTGGCCGGCGCGGGTGTCGGTCACCGTGACCGGCCGCAGCTCACCGTTGCTCTCCCACCGGTCACCGGCGGCGTTGAGCTGCGCGGGCGGCAGCACCACGGCCCGGTCGTCGGGGTTGACGCTGATCACCAGCGAGCCCTGCGTCTCGGCGATCGACGCGGTGATCGTCTGCGAGGCGCCCGGCTCCTGCGGCGGGAACGCCACCCACAGGATCACCGGCTCACTGGTCGCCACGACCTCGTGGTCGTCGTCGTAGAGCTTGGCCACGTACTCGCAGGCGTTCAGCTCCCGGGTCGCGGTGAACGAGTAACTCGCGCCCGCCTCGCCCGGGATGATGCTCCAGTCGGCCGCGTCCGGGCACTTGCTGAACCAGTGGTAGTGGTCCAGCTCGGTCTGCGGCGTCTGCACCGCGCTGAGCGTGACCGTGTCGTTGGGCTGGTACTCGTCGGCCATCCCGCTGACCGACAGGCTGACCTCCGGTCCGCCGCCGGACAGCTCGCCGACGACGAAGGAGTAGTCGACCGGCCCGGTGCTGACCGTGGTGCCGTTGGTCAGCGTCGCCTCGGCCTGGAACTTCAGCGTGTAGTTGCCCAACGCGCTGAACGCCCAGTTCGAGTGCGCCTGGGTGTGCACCGGCACGTCGATCGCGTCCGGCAGCCCGTCGTCGGAGCGGAACTTGATGATCGGTCCGCCGAACGAGTCCTGGGTGAACAGCGTGACGTTGCCGGGGCCCTCCACGTCGACCAGGCTCAGGCGCACCTTGTCGCCCTCGAACACGCCGGAGTCGAGCGTCGTGGTGTTCCAGCCCGGCCAGAGCAGATCCGGATCCTGCGTCATCGGCAGCAACCACACCTGCGATCCGGCCGGACCGAGAAACGCGAACCTCGAATCGGCCGGCACGGTCATGGCCGACTCCGGCGACGCCTGGAACGTGACGTCCGCCGGGTCCCGCGTCACCGACGGACTGACCGTGTCGTCGTGCACCTTCAACGACAACACACCACCTTCGTAGTGCACATCGACCGCGTCGGTGTGGCCCTTGGACAGCACCACCTTCTCGGCCGCCGAAGCGGCGGTGGGCGCCAGCGCCGTGCCGGTGACCACCACCGCCCCGGCGAGCAGGGCCGCGAAACCGCGAGCCCTCAATGTCGCATTCACACCTCCCCTTTCCACGCCGCGCGGGTCTGCGCGCGGTGGTACACGACGCCCGGTGCGGGCGGCGGTCGGCGCGCGGCGGTGGCCCACACCCGACCGGTGATGGCAACCGTCACCAGGACGCCTTGCGGACACCCGGCAGCTCACCGCGCAGGGCCAACTCCCGGAACCGGACCCGAGAGAGCCCGAAGCGGGTCAGCACACCTCGCGGACGGCCGTCGATCTGATCCCGCGAACGCAGCCGGACCGGGCTGGAGTCGCGCGGGAGCCGGCTGAGCCAGCGGACCGCGTCAGCGCGTACGACCGGACCGGTGTCCGGGTGGGCGATCAGCCGCTTCAGCTCCGCCCGGCGGTCGGCATGCCGGGCGACCAGGTCCTCCCGGCGGGCCTGCCGGTTGCTCAGGCTCTTCTTCGCCATCAGCGGGCCTCGCGGAACTCGACGTGCCGGCGCACGACCGGGTCGTACTTGCGCAGCACCAGGCGGTCCGGGTCGTTGCGGCGGTTCTTGCGGGTGACGTACGTGTAGCCGGTGCCGGCGGTGCTGCGCAGCCGCACGATCGGACGGACGTCGGTCTGCTTGGCCATCAGAGCTTCACTCCCCGGGCGCGCATCTCGGCGACGACCTTCTCGATGCCCTTGCGGTCCACCGTCTTCAGCGCCTTGGCGGTCAGGGTCAACCGCACCCAGCGACCCTCCGACGGCAACCAGTAGCGGTGGCTCTGCAGGTTCGGGTTCCACCGGCGACGGGTGCGCCGGTGCGAATGGGAAACGGCGTTGCCGAAGCTCGGCTCCGCCCCGGTGACGTCACAGCGTCGGGACACGACTCAACTCCTCCTGGTTCGATCAAACGGTAACGACAACGGTTTTCGTTTTTACATCAGCCAATCGGGCACCGTTCAGCCGGGGTCGTTCACCACCTCGACCGACATGGCGGAACCGAGCCGGTAGCCGACGCCGCGCACCGTGGCGATCACTGGCAGGTCGGCGCCGAGCTTCACCCGCAGGCGGCGCACGTGGACGTCGACGCTCCGGGTGCCGGTGAAGGGGTGCCCCCACACCCGATCGAGCAGCTGATCCCGGGTGAACACCCGTCGGGGATGATCGGCGAGGTGCCGGAGCAGGTCGAACTCGCGCCGGGTGAGGAGAATCTCGCGGCCATCGCAGTAGACCGTGCGCGCGTGCGGGACGACTCGCAGGAGGTGCACGTCCCGCGCGGGCGCGGGCTCCGTCCCGCCATCGGCCTGGCGGGCGGCGATGCGACTCACCAGCCGCAGCAGGCGGGTCGCGTCGGCATCGGGAGGTCCCGCCGAGCCCTCCAGCCGGATGGTGACCACCACGCCACCGTCGTCCTCCATCGACACCCCCACCCGCCGCTCGTCTATCACGTGCCTATAATGACAACCGTTTTCAACTCGTGTCGAGAGGATTGTGATGTCGACGTCACCGCTCGCACCCGCCGATCCCGGCGCTACGACGGCCGATACCGGGCCGTCGTTGACCGTGCTCAGCGGCTTCTGGCCGTCCGCGACGTACGCCGTCGCCCGCACGCTGCTGGCGGCGGACCCGGCGCTGCTGCTGGTCCGGCACGACCTCGCCGACCTGGCCGCCGGCACCGTGCACCGGATCGTGCGCGACGCCGCCGGCGTGCTCGAGGACGAGCGGATCACCCTGGCGCACGGATGCGTCTCCTGCACGCTGCGGGAGGACGTGCTGCCCACCCTCGCCCGGCTGGCCCGCGCTCACCCGCACCGTGACCTGCTGCTGATGCTTCCCGAGGTGGTCGAGCCCGAGGCGGTCGCCGCCGTCTGCGCGCACTGTCTCGTCGACGGTGCCCCGATCACCGATCTGATCCGGGTCGACTCCTACGTCACCGTGGTCGACGCCGAGCACCTGCTCGACGGCCTGGCCAGCACCGACGACCTGAAGACCCTCGGCATCGCGGCGGCGAACAACGACGACCGGGCGCTGGCCGACGTCGTGGTGCGGCAGATCGAGTTCGCCGACACCCTCGTCCTGTGGGGCGAGTCCCGCGAGGGCGCGTACGACACCAGTCGCCTGTCGGTGCTGCTGGAACGGATGGCGCCGTGGGCGGCGCAGGTCCGCGTCAACGGTGACCTCGTCGACGCCGGTACGCTGACCCGGCAACTTCGCCACACCCACCGGCACCGGCCGGAGACCCCGGGGATCCTGAACCGCGGCCTGCAGGGCTACACCCTCGGCGCGCACGAGCCGGAGTCCGACTGCGGAGTCGTCTCCGCCGTCTTCCGTGCCCGCCGGCCGTTCCACCCGCAGCGCCTGCACGACGTCCTCGAAGAGGTCAACGCCGAGATGATCCGCTCGCGCGGGTACTTCTGGCTGGCCAGCCAACCCGACACCGTGGTGGCCTGGGAGTTCGCCGGCGGCGGCCTGGCCATGGGTTCTCTCGGGTACTGGCTGGTGAGCCTGCCGGAGCAGCACTGGGAGCACGTCGAGGACCAGCGTCGCCTGGCCGCCGCCCTCGACTGGGATCCCTACTACGGCGACCGGCACCAGCACCTGGTCTTCATCGGCCTCGACATCGACCCCGTCGACCTGCACCGCACTCTCGCCGGATGTCTGCTCACCGACGCCGAACTCGCCGACGGAGAACAGACCTGGCGCACCTACCCCGACCCGTTCGCCGGCTGCTTCCCCCTCGGGGCGGAGGAGCTGACCGACACCGACACCGACACCGACACCGAAGGAGCGCAGCCCGCATGAAACCCGGCATCCACCCCGAGTACCGCCCCGTCGTCTTCCGCGACAAGGGCGCCGACTTTGCCTTCCTCACCCGCTCCACCGCCACCAGCGACCAGACGATCGAGTGGAGCGACGGCAACACCTATCCGGTGATCGACGTTCAGATCTCGTCCGCCAGCCACCCCTTCTGGACCGGGAAGCAACGCCTGCTCGACACCGCCGGCCGCGTCGAGAAGTTCCGCCAGAAGTACGCCCGCCGGGGCCCTCAGCAGTCATGACGACCGAGGCGCGTATCGACTGGGCGGCGCACACGACCCGCCTCGTCGACGCCGCCACGGCCGATCGGGCCTGGTACCAGGCTGTCGCCCGCGAGCTGGTCGCCCCCGGCGACCGGCTCGCGGTCGACGTCGGCTGCGGTGGCGCCGGCATGGCCCTCGCCCTGGCCCGACACATGACCTGTGGCCGGGTCCTCGCCGTCGACGCCGAACCGGCGATCGCGGACGTTGCCCGCGCGCGGATCCACGACGAGTGGGCGGACCCGCGCATCCGTGTCGACGTCGCACTCGTCGACATCGATGACGTCGACAGCCTCGCGGAGACGGTCGGTGGACACGCCGATCTCGTGTGGGCCTCGGGCGTGGTGCACCACCTCGGTGACCAGCAACGCGGCATCGATGCCCTGGCGGCTCTGCTGGCTCGGGGCGGGCGGCTGGCACTCGCCGAGGGTGGTCTTCCCACCCGCCACCTACCCTGGGACCTCGGAGTCGGTGACCCCGGGCTGGAGCTGCGCCTGCACACCGCCGAGGACCGCTGGTTCGCCCGGATGCGCGCCGCGCTCCCCGGCGGCCGGCCCATGCCGTACGGCTGGGACGAGGCGCTGCGCCGTGCCGGCCTGGATCCGGTCACGACCGCCACCACCCTCGCCGAGCTGCCCCCGCCCCTTCCGTCGCCCGAGCGGCGCGCCGTCGTGAACCGCCTCGCCAACCGTGTCGGCCGGCTCCGTGACACCGGTCTGCTCACAGCCTCCGACCTGGACACCTGGGCGCGGCTACTCGACCCGGGTGATCCCCGCTGGCTGGGCGGACGTCGGGACCTGTTCCTCCTCGAGGCGCGTAGCATCCACGTCGGCCGGCGCGGGTGACCGGCCATGTCCGAGACCACGCCGCCCGCCGTCACGCCCCTGCGGGCGATCGGCGTACGCACCACCCGGCAGCGGCAGGCCATCCTCGCCGCGCTGACCGGTCGGACCCACCCGATGACCGCCCAAGCCGTGCACACCGCGCTGACCGGCGCCGGTCACCGGATCGGCCTGAGTACCGTGTACCGCGCGCTGCACCGGCTCACCGAGGTCGGCCTGCTGCACTCCTTCGAGGTGGGCGGGGAACGCGCCTACCGGCGCTGCCCGGACACGCCGCACCAACACCTGCTCTGCGACGACTGCGGCCTGGTCACCGAATGCCCGCCGCACCTGGTGGAGGCGTGGCTCCGTGAGCTACGGGAGGCCACCGGCTTCACTCCGCACGCTGACCGGATCGATCTGCACGGGCACTGCGCGGCCTGCCCCACGTCACCGGAGTCGCCGTAGGCCCGCCCGGATCACCGGGCGCAGGCCGCGCAGGTGCCCATGATCTCCAGAGTGTGGTTGACGTCGGTGAACCCGTGCTCGCCGGCTGTGCGGCGGGCCCAGTCCTCCACCGCCGGTCCGGTGACCTCGACGGTGCGCCCGCAGTGCCGGCACACCAGGTGGTGGTGATGGGTGCGGCTGCACCGCCGGAACAGTTGCTCTCCGGTGGGCAGGCGCAGGATGTCCACCTCACCCGCGTCCGCCAGAGCCTGCAGGGTGCGGTACACGGTGGTGAGGCCCACCCCCGCTCCCCCCGCGCGCAGCTCCGCGTGCAGGCGTTGCGCGCTGCGGAACTCGTCCGAGCGGGCGAGTAGTTCGACCACCTCCGCCCGCTGCCGAGTGTTGCGGACCGCCCCGGGAATCGGATTCGTCGTCATCGGCTGTCAACTCCTCACTGCACCGCCGCCCGTGCCGGGCCATCCACCCGGAGCATCGCGACGGTGAAGGTAACCGGCCGGATCGCCGTGCCCGCGATCCGCGTGACGGCAGGTCAGCGGGGCGGTCCGTCGGCCTCTCGGATGGCGTCGACGACCGCCTGCCAACGGCGCGCTGTCTCGATCGGCCCGATCAGCGCCGGCCGCCCACCCATTGCCACGCCGGTGAGCAGGACAGCGGGCGCCCGGTGGCAGGCGCCGAGACAGTCCGCCCTGATGAGCACCGCGTTACGGCTGGACCGTACGGCTGCACGGAGGGCCTCGATGTGGTCCGGTGGGTCCTCCGGGCCCTCGTGCCGTCCCCGTTCGCGAAGCGCGTGGCAGCGATGGCCGTCGCAGTAGACGACGGTGACACCGCTGGGCGGGGTGGCACTCACCGGTGCTCCTCAGGGCGACGGAACGCCATCAGGACGTGGTCCGCCCGCTGGTGGAGCACCCTAGCGTCGCAGAGCCCGCCTCGCCGCGCGGTGTCGCGGTGCCAGCCGATCGGCGCCACGAACTCCACGCAGGTGGAGCTGGCCAGGGCGGCCGCCCGCGCGCGCCGCAGCGACGCCATCGCCGGTTCGCCGGCCAGCCTGGTCCACCACTCGGCCCAGGGATCGGTCCCCCCGGTCGCCGCTTGCGCCGGCACCACGGACGGAGCGTCCCGCATCGCGTCAGCGACGAGCAACAACCCGCCCGGTCGCAGCAGCTGCCGGGCCTCGGCGTACCACGCACGGACCCGGTCTCCGGGCAGGTAGTGCAGGGTCATCATCGCCAACAGCACGTCGTACGGGCCACCGGCCGGCGCCCGCCACCGCTCGGTGGCGATGTCGACCCGGACGGTACGCACGTGCGGCAACGCGGTGTCGGTCAACGCCAGCAGGACCGGGTCGACGTCCAGCACGGTGACGTGGGCGCCGGGCCACCGCCGCAGCATCGCCTCGGCGGTGGTTCCCGGTCCGCCACCGATGTCGAGGACCCGCTCCGGCGTCCGCCCGTGTGCCTCCTCGACCGCGGCGAGGCCGGTGGCGAGCATCTCGTCCCGGCCCGGTTGGTAGTGCCGCATTGCCGCCTCCCAGTCCCGCCGCCACCGGGCGACGTCGACGCAAGCGGGCATCCTCGACATGGTCAGAGCCGTACCGTCTCGGCGTGATCGTGTTCGTGCAGGTCGCCGAGGTCCCACTCGGGGAAGGGATCGGGCAGGAGCCGCCACCCGGACTCCCCGAGGGCGACCTCCGCGTCGGTGAGCAGGCAGCCGGTCAGGGCCGTCCGCAGCCCGTCGCCGTCGAGCCCGACGCCGATGAGGACCAGTTCCTGCTGGCGGTCCCCGAAGACCGGGTGCCACCGGGACTCCACCTCCGCCCGCTCGGCGGGATCCTCCGGCCACTCCCCCGACACCGCGACCGGCACGCCGGCCGGGTCGCACCGCCCGGACGGGCCCGCCTGCGACCACAGGGCCACCACGTCCGGGCGGCTCGCCAGCCAGAGGAACCCCTTCGACCGCACCACACCGAAGGCGTCCAGGCCGCCGGCGAGCAGCTCCCACAGGCGCCGGGGATGAAACGGCCGATGGTCGCGGAACACGATGCTGGAGATGCCGTACTCCTCGGTCTCCGGCACGTGCTCACCGTTGAGTTCGGCCACCCACCCGGGCGCCGTCTCCGCCCGCTCCAGGTCGAACCGGCCGGTGTGCAGGATCTCCGCCGCGTCGACCCGCCCGTGGACCGTCCGGACCTGCCGGGCGGCCGGGTTGAGGCGGGTCAGCAGTGCCTCCACCACCGCCAGGTCCTCCGGGGACACCAGGTCGGTCTTGTTGACCACCAGCACGTCGGCGAACTCGATCTGGTCGACCAGCAGGTCGGCGACGCTCCGGTCGTCCCCCTCGTACGCGGCCAGGCCGCGCGCCTCGAGTGTCTCGCCCGCCTCGATCCGGGCCAGCAACCCCGCCGCGTCGACCACGGTGACCGTGGTGTCCAGCCGGGCCAGGTCGTCCAGGACCTGGCCGTCCTCGACCCCGAAGGCGAACGTGGCGGCCACGGGCATCGGCTCGGAAATCCCGCTGGACTCGATCAGCAGGTAGTCGAAGCGGCCCAGTCGCGCCAGCCGGGCCACCTCGTCGAACAGGTCGTCGCGCAGCGTGCAGCAGATGCAGCCGTTGGTCAGTTCGACCAGTCGCTCCTCGGTCCGCGACATCGCGCCGCCGTCGCGGACCAGCGCGGCGTCGATGTTGACCTCGCTCATGTCGTTGACAATCACCGCTACCCGCAGCCCGTCCCGGTTGGCCAGGACATGGTTGAGCAGGGTGGTCTTGCCGGCGCCGAGGAAGCCCGACAGCACCGTCACCGGCAGCCGACCGGTCACGGCTGGTCCACCACCTGACGGCCCTTGTACAGGCCGCAGTGCGCGCACGCCCGGTGCGGCACCACCATCTCCTTGCGCGGACAGGGGCAGGAGGTCAGCTGCGGCACGGCCGCCTTCCACTGCGCCCGCCGGTGCCGGGTGTTCGACCGCGACATCTTGCGCTTCGGAACGGCCATGAAAACTCCTTCTGCTCGGTGTCACCCCAGAGTACCGGCATCGGTTTTCGTTTTCATAACCGGCTCCGATCGTCGGCTTGACGCCGACGCTGCCGGCACGGCGGACTGTTCGGTGGAACACATGAACAGCTACGCACCTACGCATATAAATAGAACCAGGAAGCGAGTCACATCGAGGAGGACGACATGAGCACGGGCACCATCCACCCGACCCGTCCCGCCGAGCACCAGCACACGCACGGGCCCGAGTGCGGGCACGTGGGCGTGCGGCATCTCGGGCACGTCGACTTCCTGCACGACGGGCACCTGCACCACGCGCACGACGGGCACTACGACGAGTGCAGCACCGAACGAGATCAGCGGCACGCTCTCGGCACACTGACGCACTGGTCACCGGCGGTAAAGGCGAACCTCGCCTCCACCGACGGTGCCGTCACCGGCGCCGTGGCCGGCTCCGGCTACGGTGGCGAACCGGCGCTGGTGGAACACGAGCGGGTCGGCCCGCCGCAGCACCCGTGCCCGGCGCACGCCGGCCACCACGATCCGGTGGTCGCCGGCCGGATGCTCGGCGACAAAGGTGCACTCCAGGCAGGCGAGCACGTCGTCGATGACCGGCACCCCGTCGCTCGCCCGCCAGTCGACTCCGGCGAACTTGGCGGCGCCGGGGCGGGACAGCGCCGCCGCAACGTCCTGCTGCCCGGCGGCCAGCACGTTGACCGCGAAACACGGCGCGGCACGCACGAGCGGCCAGCTGGTGGAACCGTTCCCGACGCAGAAGCCGACCTGGGCCGGGTCCAGCGACACGGAGAAGAACGAGCCGACCACCAGACCCACCGGGCGCGGTCCGGCCAGGGCGGTGACCGCGACGACACCCGTGGGGAACAACCGCATCGACGCCCGCAGTTCATCACCGGTCACGGTGCCCGGGTCCGGGTCGGAACACGCGGCCCGCCCGGATGGCGGGCGGGCCGAGGTCCCCCGGTCCGGCGCGCTTTCCCGAACGTCGGAACCCCGACGCTGGTCACGCACGGTCGGCGTCCACCGGTGCCGGCGGGGCGACGGCAGCGGAACGACGGGACGGGACGGTGGTCAACGCGACGACGACACCGACCACCGCGGCAGCCGCGGCGACCCAGGCCACCATGGACAACGCGCCGGTGAACGCGATCCTCCCCAGGACGTCGTCCGGGGCGGGCACCTCGCCGGGCCGCCCCGCCTCGACCAGGTCCCGGGCCGGTTCGGAACCGGGAAAGCGGTCCGCGATCCGGGCCGCCAGGACCGCGCCGAACACCGCGACCCCGACCGCGGTTCCCAGCGGGAAGAAGGAGTTGGCCGTGCCGCTGGCCATCCCGGCGCGCCGCGGCGGCACCACGGTCACGGACAGGTTCATCAGCGGCGCGAACAGCAGACCCATGCCGGCACCGATGAGCACCAGGCCGGGCAGCGCGGTCAGCCAGGTGGCGCTCTCGTCGATCCGGGTCAACGGGAGGTATCCGATAGCCATGGCCGCGAAGCCGACGACGACCGTGCCGCGTGCCCCGAGCCGCCGCTGCACCCGGGCCACGGTCAGGCTGCCCACCACGATGGCCGCGGGCAGCGCGACCACCTGGAGCCCCGCGTCGAACGCCGACTGCCCGCGCACACCCTGCAACCACAGCACCAGGTAGGGCATCACGCCGAAGCCGACCGCCCGGGTCAGGAAGCTGAGCGCACCCGCACCGGCGAAGGCCGGCACCCGGAACAGGGCGAGGTCCAGCATCGGATCGTCGGTGCGGGCCTCCACGACCAGGAACGCGGCCAGGCCGGCGAGCGCCACCAGGCCCACGGCCACCGTCCGGGCACTCGCCCAGCCGTTCTCGGTGCCGGAGATCACCACCAGGTTCGTCGCACCGAGGGTGAGCACACCCAGAGCGGTGCCCGGCAGGTCCAGACGCCGCCGGCCGGCCGGATCGTCGGCCGCCAGCCACCGCCGCGCGCCGAGCACGACCAGGACACCGGGGACGAGGTTCACCAGGAAGACCCAGCGCCACCCCAGGCCGGACACCAGCGCACCGCCGATGACCGGCGCGACGGCGGCGGAGACGCCGGCGGTGGCGCTCAACACGCCGATCGCCGCGGTGCGCCGCTCGCCCGGATGGGCGAGAACGAGCAGCGGCACGGCGGCGGCCATGATCAGGGCACCGCCGACACCCTGCACGCACCGGCCGGTGATCAGGCTCACCGCCTCGGGCGCGGCGCCGCACAGCAGCGAACCACAGGTGAACAGCAGGACACCGGTGACGAACACCCGGCGGTGCCCGATCCGGTCGGCCAGCGACCCCCCGGCCAGCAACAGGGCCGCGAACAGCAGCGGGTACGCGTTGACGACCCACTGGAGCTGCCCGAACGAGGCGTCGAGGTCCACCCCGATCGCGCCCAGCGCCACGTTGACGATGGTGATGTCCATGGTGGTCATCGCGGCGGCGACGCTCACCACGAGCAGGGTGCGGCGGGCGTCGGCGGGCTCAGGCGGCGGCAAGGACGACCACCTCCGGCGCTCCGGCGCCCGTCGGCGCCGCCGCGGACCGGCAGCTCAGGCCGGACTCGCGGGAGAGCTGTCCGACGTCTACCGTGTGCCAGTCGTAGGTGTCGCTCACCTCGCGCAGCAGCCGCCCGGCCCGGTACACCCGCCACGTGGTCGTGAACCGCATCGACGTACCGACACCCGGGGTGCCCGACACCCACCACTCGTAGTCGTGGCGGCCGATGGAGTCGCGCACCGACAGCGCGGGTGGGATCTCCCGCGACTGCCGCACACCCATCAACTCGACGACGATCACCCCGCCCGGCGCGAGGCGGTCCCGCAACCGGGACCACAGCCGCCGGCGGGCCGGCTCGTCGAGGTGCCCGGCGACGCCGAACAGCACGGCCGCCGAGATCACCTCCGGCAGGTCCAGGTCCGGTGCCGCACCGTCGACCACCGTGACCCGGCGGCGCAGGTCGTCGTCGGCGGCCACCCGGCTGGTCAGCACGGCCCGCATCACGGCGGACGGCTCGGCGGCCACGATCGCCGCCCCGGGCGCCGCCGCGGCGATGATCTCGGTGACCCGACCGGTGCCGGCGCCGATCTCGACCACCGGCCCGGCCGTCGCGTCGACGCCGGCGAGCGCGGCGGCCAGCGCCGGACCGCTGCTGGCCGCCTGCCGCTCGGCGACGATCTCGTAGAACTCCGCCATCGGGGAGTAGAAGTCACGCACCCGCCGCTCCGATCACGGTATGCCGGCCCAGGACCCGCCGGTGCGGGTCAGGGCCGGGTCGAGGGTGCCGAGCACGGTCCGCACCACGGCCCGGCGCTGCGAAACGAGGTAGAAGTGGTCACCGGGGAAGGTGTGCACGTCCAGCGGCCCGGTGGTGACCCGGCTCCAGCCCGCTGCCTGGGCGGCGCTCAGCTCCGGGTCGTCTCCGCCCCGCAGGACGGACACGGGACAGCTCAGCGGCGGGGCCGGCGCGGGCCGGTAGGTCTCGATGAGCCGGTAGTCGCCGCGCACGTACCGCAGCACCGCCCGCCGCAGCTCAGGATCGGCGAGCACCTCCGCGGGAGTGCCGCCCAACCGGGTGAGTTCGTCGCAGAGCCCGTCGTCGTCGCGCAGGTGCACCTCGCCGCCGGTCACCTCGCCGGGTGCCGGACGACCGGAGACGATCAACGTGTCCGGCTCCGCCACGCCGAGGCGGCGCAGCCGCTGGACGGTCTCGTAGGCGATCGCGGAACCCATGCTGTGCCCGAACACCAGGTACGGCCGGTCGAGGACCCGCCGCAGGGCACCGGCGACCTGGCCGGCGAGTTCGTCCATCTCGGCCACCGGCGGCTCGGCGAACCGGTCCTCCCGCCCCGGGTACTGCACGGCGACGAGTTCGACCGACGACGGCAACAGGGTGTCCCAGGGGCGGTAGCTGCCAGCTCCCCCGCCGGCGTGCGGGAAACAGACCAGCCGTACCGCCGCCGCCGGCCGCACCTGGTACCGGCGCAGCCACGGGCCCAGCGACCCGGCGCCGGTCACCACGCCACCGGCAGGTATTCGACGCCGAACGTGGCGGCGTCGTGCTTGAGGTCCAGCTCGCCGAGCGGCACGGCCGGGCGCAGGCCGGGCAGGCGCCGGATCAGGGTCCCGATGGCGATCTCCATCTCCAGCCGGGCGAGGTTCTGGCCGATGCACTGGTGCAGCCCGAACCCGAACGCGACATGATGGTTGGCGGTCCGGGTGAAGTCGAGGCGGTGCGGGTCCGGAAACACGGCGGGATCGTGGTTGGCTGCGGCGAGCAACGCGATGATGCCGTCCCCGGCCGGGATCCGGGTCGGTCCGACCTCGATGTCCTCGGTGGCCACCCGCAGCGGGATGGAGTCGGCGACGGAGAGCACCCGCAACAACTCCTCGACGGCGGCGGGCATCGGGGCCGGCTCGGCCCGGAGGTCGGCCAGCCGGTCGGGGTTCTCCAGCAACATCAGCGTGCCGAGGGCGATCATGCTGGTGGTGGTCTCACGCCCGGCGACGATGGTGATGCCGATCGTGGAGAGCAGTTCCTGCCGGGTGACCGCACCCTGACGCAGGTGGTTGACCACGAGCTTGGACAGCAGGTCCTCACCGGGCTCCTCCTCACGGGCGGTGATCAGCCCGTCCAGCACCCGGAACATGCTGCCCAGCGCGGCGGTCACCTCCTCGGCGGTGCTGCCGCGGCCACCGGAGATCCGGGTGACGTCACGGAACAGGGCGAGGTCGTCGGTCGGCGCGCCGAACAGGCCCAGCACGGTCGTGGTCGAGATCGCGTTCGCGTAACTGGCCACCAGGTCGGCCGGCGGCCCGGCGGCGATCATCTCATCGATCAGCCGGTCCGCGGTCGCCTGGATCGCCGGGCGCATGTCCCGGATCCGCTTCACCGTGAACTCGGCCTGCAACATCCGCCGGTGTCGGGTGTGCTCGGGCGGGTCCGTACGGATGAACGGCCGCGACTTCGCGCCCGCCTCCTGTTCGCCGACGCCCAGCGCGGGGAAGCTCGGCCGGCGGATGTCGGAGCTGACCCGCGGGTCGGCCAGCAGCCGACGCACGTCGGCGTACCGGGTGAGGAGCCACGGACGTTTGCCGGTGGGGATGGTCACCTGCGACACCGGCTCCTTGTCGCGCAGCTCGGCGTAGCGCGCGGGCGGGGCGAACGGGCACTCCCGCGGGATCGGAAAGGCGGGCGGATCGTCAGTCATGATCGGGTCTCCTCTCGGCCGGATGCGAGCACACCGATCGGCGGCCCTCCCGTCGCGTGCGGAACGTCGTGCAGCACCAACCCGGACTCGGCGGCCACCTGGGCCAGCGTGATGGTGTGCCAGTGATATGCGTCGGTCACCTCGCGGACGGTCCGCTCGCCGCGCAGCACCCGCCAGGTGGTGTGCAGGCGCATCCGGTCGGGACCGTCGGGCTCCCCGGACAGCCACCACTCGTAGCGCTGCGTGCCCAACTCCGCCCCGGCCAGCCGGGTGGGGGCGAGGATCAGCGGACGGTCCATGCTCATCAGCTCGACGATGATCACCCCACCCGGGGCCAGCCGGTCGGCCAGCCGCCGCCACAACCGTTGCCGGTCGCCGGCGTCGAGGTGGCCGGCGACGCCGCAGACGACGGCGCCGCTGATGGTGTCGGGCAGGTCCAGATCCGGAGCGGCCTGCGCCGAGACGGTCACCCGCCGGCGCAGGTCCGGGTCGCGGTAGATGCGGCTGGTGAGCACCGCCCGCATGCCGACCGCCGGTTCGCAGGCCAGCAACTCCAGCGCCGGGTAGGCACGGGCCACCGCGGCGGTGATCAGCCCGCTGCCGGCGCCGATCTCCACCACCGGCCCGGCCCCGGGATCGACACCGGCCAGCGCGGATACCACGGCCGGGGCGCTGCCGGCGGTGACGTGCGGCGCGGCGGCCAGATCGAAGAACTCGGCCGTCGGCGAGTAGGGCTCGGGCCCGTCGTCACGCGACCCGGACGGTGCCGAGGCCGGCTCCGCGGATCGGGGCCGATCCGGGGCCGGGCCCTGCTGCCCGGTCGGGTCGACGGGCGGAGCGGGGCTCCACGGACGGGTCGGGCCCACCGTTGCCGGTTGCGGCGGGTCAGCCAGGTCCGCGACCGTGACGAGAGCCGGGCGTGCAGGTCTGACGATCTCCGGCGGCCCGAGACGCGCGGCGAGCTCCGCCCAGACCCGGCAGGCGGTGATGTCGTACTGCGCCGCCCGCAGCGGATCGCCGCCGGCCCGGACGGACTCGGCGAAACCGGCGACGGCCCGGCGCACCGCCTCCGGCCACAGCCGATCGAAGATCTCCTGCCCGCTGCCCGGTCCGGTGCCCGGCAGCACGGCGGTGCTGGACTCGTCGAGGCCGGGGCCGGCGAACACCAGCCGGCGCTCGTCGTCCCGGCCGGCGTGCAGGCGCGGACTCCAGAGCACCGGTCCGTGGGTGTCGGCGAGCGTGAGCACACCGGCACCGGTGCCGATCGCGATCCGGTGCCACAGCAGCGCGTGGTTGTCGCGGTCGGCCGGATCGAGCTGGTGGTGCACCCGTACGGTCAGCGGCACCCCGCCGAGCCGACCGGTCAGCGAGCGCAGCGGCCCGTCTCCGCCCGGCTCGTCCACCCGCCATGGACGCAGCCCACCGAGGGCGCGGCCGAGGATGTCCACGAACGGGTACAGGACATGGACCGGGGTGGCCGCGTCGACGAACAGCGGCCGCTCCCGTTCGCGTAGCCGGGCGGCGGCCGCAAGGAACCGGCGCACCGGCTCGACGTGGTGGTAGTGGGCGTTCACCCGGTACTGCACACCCTGCCGGCGGGCCAGTTGCAGGCCGGCGACCATCTCGTCGTGGTGCACCGGATGCTCCTGGAGCACATGCACGCCGCGGGACATCAACGCGCGGGCCAGGTCGGTGCCGGGGCCGCCGGAGACCGTGGAGCCGACCACGACGCACGCCAGGTCGATGTCGTCACCCACCGTGTCGAGGCTCCCGTGATGGGCGACGCCGTAGCGGCGGGCCAGCTCCCGCGACGCCGTCCCCCCACGGCTGAGCACCCCGGCCAGCTCCAGGCCGGGCGCCAGGTCGGCGATCGCACGCAGATAGAACCGCCCGAAGTTGGTGCCGCACACCAGCACCCGCAGCGGGGGCGTCCGGGATTCTTCGGTACGCGGCCGCGGCGCCGGCGTGCTCACAGGCTCCCCTCTTCCTCGTCGTCGCCGTCGGCGGTGACGACGCGCACGGATGCCTCGCCGGCGGCGCGGACCGCGTCCACGACGGCGGCGGGGTCGAGCACCCCGGCGGCGTAGTGCACGCCGGGTGGGACGGCGCCGCGGTGCACGGCGACGGTCGCCAGGGCACCCACCAGGCCGGTCAGCCGGTAGCTGCTGGGCGTGCGCAGGACGAGGCTCACCTCGGAGGCCTGGCCGGCGCGCGGCCCGCGCAGGGTGAACACCATCTGGTAGTACGGCCGCCGGCCGGCCAGGTCGACGGTGGCGGCACGGATCATCCGGTCGGCGAGCTGCTGCCGGTCGGTGCCTTCCCGGGCCGCGGCCGGCAGCGCCGTGAGCAGCGCGCGTACGGCCGGCCCGGGGTACACGTTGAACCAGTCCAGCGTGGTCAGCCCGAGGGTGGCCGCCAGACGGCGGGTCTCGGCGCTGAGGAAGGGCTGCACCGCGACCGGGCCGGGGAACATCGGCACGACGACGTCCTCGGCCGGACGCAGCACCCGCGCGCGCGGGCCACCGGCCCGCCAGGCCGCGTTCGCCTCCCCGTACGCCTCTCCACCGGCGCCGCCGGTCTGCAGCGACAACAGCATGTCGACCGCGACGACCGGGGAGCAGTGCTCCACTCCGCCGACCCAGGCCGAAAGCGCCTCGACCCGGTCGAACTCCGTCCCCGCCAGCCACCGCGGCAGCAGGCTGGACAGGCCGGGAAGGGTGCCGGCCGACAGCAGCACGGTGCGGTCACCGAGGTCGCGACCGTGCAGCGCCTCCCGGACCGGGTCGTCGCCGGCCACGTCGACACAGTGCGCCCCGGCGGCGAGCGCGGCCCGGGCCACGGTCTCCTTGAGTTCGTACGTCGGGCCGGCACAGTTGAGCACGATCGTGCAGCCGGCCGTGAAGGCCGCCAGGGCGATGGGATCACGGACGTCCACCGGCACGGTCTCGGCGGGGACGTCGGTGGCCAGCTTCTCCAGGGGCGCGAGGCGGCGGGCGCCGATCCGCAGGGGGCCGGCACCCAACCGGTGCAGGTGGAACAGTGCCGCCGAACCCACCGATCCGGTGGCGCCGAGCACCCCGATCACCGGGTCACCGCCCCGCCGGTGATCTCGGTGAGCAGTTTGACCAAACCGGGGGCGTGGGCGACGTCGACGCAGCTGAAGTGGTCGCCGGGGACGTCGACGACGCGCAGGTCACCGAGGCACAGGTCGGACCAGTGCTGGGTGACGGCGTCGCGGCTGCCGGGGAACGGATACGCGCCGCTGTGCCGCAGGAAGGTGATGTCCCCCGCGTAGGGCTCCGGGTCGTACCGGGTGATCGCGAAGACGCTCTGCCGGAACGTGCGGAACAGGCGCATCATGTGGTCCGGTTCGTACATGCCGGCGGAGGCGGGAACGGCCTCGCACATCCGGGCCACCCGCTGCTCCCGGGGCACCTCGGCGAGCCTCCGGAACGCCTCCGCGACGCCGGCGTGCTCGCCGGTCAGCGCGGCGAAGCCGCCGTCGCGCATCACCCCGGGACTGGCGGCCAGCACCGCGTCCCCGGCGCGGGCCACCGCCATCTCGTCGGCGGGGAAGCCGAGATCCGCCGGGGCGATGCCCATCATGACGCTGAACGAGTACTCCGACAGGATCTCGTCGTCCAGCCGGAAGCGAGGGCTGTGGCTGCTGATCGCGGTCAGCGTCGCCACGTTCGCGCCCGCCTCGGCGAGACCGCGGGCGACCTCGGTGGCGATAAGTCCGCCGAGGCAGTAGCCGACCAGGTGGAACTCCCCGGCGCCGAGGTCGAGCAGAGCGCGTACGTAGTCGGCGGCGATGGTCTCGATCAGGCCCTCGGGGTCCGCGTCGAGGTAGTGCGGCAGGTGCGGCACCTCCAGCCCGACGACCGTCCCGGTGCCGGCGGAACGGCGTCGGATCTCGGTGATCAACGCCCGGTACGGCATGATCGTGCCGGTGCCGGCGTGCACCAGAACGGTCACCGGGTCGCCGCCGGAGCCGTGCAGACGGACCACGGGTGAGGTGCGCACCGGCGCGTCGTCCTCCGGCCCGGCGCCAGTCGCGGTGGCGCCGCGCAGGTAGGCCGCCAGCGCCGCGACGGTGGGCCGGCGCAGCATGTGCCGCAGCACCACCTCCCACTCCAGGGCGACCACGTCGGGCACCCGCTCGCGGAGCAGGCCCACCAGGCGGGCCACCAGCAGGGAGTCGCCGCCGAGGTCGAAGAAGTCGTCGTGGCGGCCGACGTACTGCCGGTCGAGCAGCTCGGCCCAGAGCGCGGCGATCTGCCGCTCCAGCGCGTCGGCGGGCTCGCTGGCGACCGCGGCGGCCTGCTCCCCGACCCCGGCCGACGGCAGCAGGGAGCGCAGCCGCTTGCGGTCGACCTTCCCGTTGCCGGTCACCGGCAGCGCGTCGACGAGCTGCCACACGCTCGGCACCATGTACTCGGGCACCCGGGTGCCGGCGTGGCGGGCCAACGTGGCCGGGGTCAGGACGGCCCGGTCGGTCTTGACCCGGGCGAGGAACAGTTGCTGCCCGGTCGGGTGCAGCGGCTCGCCGGGCTCGGGCAGGACACCCACCAGCGCGGTGCCGAACAGGTCCCGCCACTGCGCCTCGGTGAGGAACGACTGGCCACCGTCGGCGCGGGCGTCGACGAACGGGCCGGCGGTGGCCTCCAGGAACTCCATCGACACCAGCAGCGCCGGATCGTCGTCCCGGGTCTGCTCCATGACCAGCAGCCATCCGCCCGGCGCCAGCAGGCCGCGCAGGCGGTCCAGCGCGACGGCGGCGTCCGGCGCGGTGTGCAGGTGGTTGGGGCAGATCACCACGTCTGCGCTGTTCGGCGCCAGCCCTTGGGCGGTCAGGTCCTCGCGCAGGTCCAGCCGCGCGTACCGGATCCACGGATGGTGGGCGAACTGCTCGCGGGCCTCGGCGAGGAAGAACGCCGACGGATCGGTGAACAGGTAGTCCGGGGTGAACTCGGCAAGTGCCGGGGCGAGCGCGGCGGTGGTGCCGGCGACGCCGCCGCCGACCTCCACGACCCGCAACGGCGCGTCACCGCCGTGCCGCTCGGCCAGGGCACGCAGGGCCGCCGCCGCGGCCTCGTTGAGGTGGGCGACGGCCAGGTTGTCCCGGTAGGCGGCGGCCATCGCGTCGGCGCGGGCGCCGGGAAACAACAGCGCCCGTACGTCGACCGTGCCGGCGATCAGCTCGGGCAGCCGTTCGGCGCAGGTCCGGACCGCCTCGATCAGGTCGGTGCTGTACGCCACCCGCGCCTCCGCCTCGGCGAGCCGTCGCCACGCCTCCTCGATCCGGTCGGCGGGCAGCGACAGCGGGCCGGTGTACCCGCCGGCGCCCGGATCGGCGGTGAGGTGCCCGGCGCGGGCCAGCGCGACCAGCCATCGGCGCACGACGGGCCGGGTGGTCGCGGTCGCGGACAGGGCTTCGGCCACCTCCTGCGCGCGGTGCGCGCGGTCGTCGGTGAACAGCCCGGCGTCGCGCAGCGTGCGGGTCATCACCGCGTACCCGACGTCGGCCAGGGCCTGCTGGAACGTCGCCAGCGCGGGCCGGTCGACCCCGGCCTGCGCGGCCCGGGAGACCGCCGCCGCGGCGGCGCCGACCGCCCCGGCCTCGGCGGCGGCGATCGGGTCGGTCTCGACGACGGCCGGCTCGACGAAGGCGGCGAGGCGCTTTCCGGCCGGGTGGTCCGCGTCGACCAGCACGGCGGCGTGCGCCACCCCGGAATGCGTCTGGACGGCGCTCTCCACCTCGGCCAACTCGATCCGGTATCCGCGGATCTTCACCTGGTCGTCCTCGCGGCCGAGGAACTCGATCGTCCCGTCCGGCCGGTACCGACCGAGGTCGCCGGTGCGGTACAGGCGCTCACCGGTCACCGGGTGGGTGGGGAAGCGGGCGGCGGAGCGCTCCGGGTCACGGTGGTAGCCGAGTGCGACTCCGGCGCCGCCGATGTACAGCTCACCGGCGGTCCAGTCGGGACGGTCGCGCATCCGGTCGTCGAGCACGTGGAAACTCTGGTTGGTCAGCGGGGTGCCGTAGGGGATGCTGGGCCGGGGCGGGTCGACCCGGTCGATTGGATGCCAGATCGACCAGATGGCTCCTTCGGTGGCGCCACCGAGGCTGACCACGCGCAGCGCCGGCAGCAGGGCGCGGATCGCGTCGGGCAGGGTGACCGGGATCCAGTCGCCGGAGAGCATCGCCAGGCGGAGCGTGCCCGGCCGCACACCCGGCACGGCGCGCAGGTAGTCGTGCAGCATCTGCAACTGGCCGGGCACCGAGTTCCACACGGTCACGCCGTGCCGGTCCACCAGGTCGGCCCAGTGCGACGGGTCGCCGCGGCGGTCGGCGTCCGGCAGCACCAGCCGGCCGCCGACGGCGAGCAGGCCGAAGATGTCGTAGACCGAGAGGTCGAAGCCGAGGCCGGCGAGGCCGAGGACGGCGTCGTCGGGACCGACGGCGAAGCGGCGGTTGACGTCGTCGACGGTGTTGCGGGCGGCCCGGTGACTGATCATGACGCCCTTGGGGGATCCGGTGGACCCGGACGTGTAGATGATGTAGGCGAGGTCGTCCGGAGCTGCCCCCGACGCCGGAACCTCAGGCGCGTCGGCCGGCCCGAGGCCGTCCACGGTGAGGTGGGTGACGCCCACCAGCCGCCGGACGCCGCCGGCGAGCCAGGACTGGGTGAGCACCGTCCGGACGCCCGCGTCGGTGAGGATGGCGTCGCGGCGGGCGGCCGGTTGCGCGGTGTCGACCGGCAGGTACGCGCCACCGGCGCACAGCACGCCGAGGACCGCCACCACCTGCTCCCAGCCCTTGTCCATGAACACGGCCACCGGCTCGGCCGGGCGCAGGCCACCGGCGCGGAGGTGGTCGGCGACCGCGGCGGCGCGGCGGAGCAGCTCGCCGTAGGTCAGCCGGACGTCTCCGGCGACCACCGCGATCCGGTCGGGCGTGCGTCGGGCCTGGGCGACGACCTCGTCGTGCAGCAGGCCGTCCGGCAGAGGGCCGGCGGTGTCATTGGCCCGGCGGCGGCGCTCGAGCTGGGCGGCCGGCAGCTGGACCGGCCCGGGGACGTCCCAGTCACGGTCGCCGGCGGCGAGGCGGCCGACCAGGTCGGTCCAGGCCGCGAACGCATCGTCGGCCAGGCCGTCCGGGAGCACGTCCTCGCGGACGTCCCAGGAAAGGGCGAGCCCTCCGCCGCGGGGCATCACCTGACAGTCGATCCAGACCTGCGGGGTCTGACTGATGGCGTACCCGACCGTGCCGCGGCCGGGGCCGTCCGGGTCGTCGACCGGGGCGTCGAGGGTGCTGGTGAACACGACCGGCAGCAACGGTCGGGTGCCGGTGCGCCGGGCCAGTTCGCCGAGCACCTCGCCGCCGGTGAACAGCCCGTGCGACAGGTCCTCGAGCAGGCGGGCGCTGAGCCCCGCGGCGCGCGCCTGGAACGGCTCGGGCTCGGCGAGGTCGACGGCGAGCGGTTCGACCACGGTGAAGTCGCCGACCAGCCGGTCCACGTCGGGGTGCAGGGGCAGTCGCTGGAAGGTGGGGACGGTGAGGGTGAACCGCGGCGACCGGCTCCATCGGCCGATCACCTCGGCGTACGCGGTGAGCAGCGCGGCGGAGGCGGTGACCTGGCGCCGGGCCGCCCGGTCGCGCAGCCCGGCCCACGTCGGGGCGTCGAGGACGTGTTCCAGGCGGCGGAAGCGGACCGGGCCGGTGACCTCGCCGGTGCCGGTCACCGGTAGGTCGGGCGCCGGCGGCAGGTCGTCGAGGCGGCCGAGCCAGTAGTCACGGTCGCGGGCGTACCGGGCCGTCTCGGTGACCCGACGTCGTCCGATGACGTAGTCGCGGAAGCCGATCTCCGGCGTGGCCGGCTCGCTCGTGGGGTCGGCGTAGCAGCGGTCGAACTCGCTCATCAACAGTTGCACGCTGGCGTAGTCGACGATGAGCAGGTCGAGGGAGAGATGCAGGACCGCACCCCGGTCCGCGCGGGTGAGGTGCAGCGCGAACAGCGGCCACCGGTCGGTCCGCGCGACCCGGTGCGACATCCGGTCACGGACGGCCCGCAGGTGTCCGTCGAGCGCGGCGTCCTGCCCGCGTAGGTCGGTGACCGGGATCGGGTGTTCCGGCGGGTCGGCCAGGACCACCTGGTAACCGTCGGGGTGCACGACGGCGCGCAGCATGTCGTGCCGGGCGACCATCCGGTCCCAGGTGGACTGCACCCGTCGCGGGTCGAGGTCGGGGTACTCGTACTCGACGTAGGCGTGGCAGGCGACGCCGCCGTACTCGTAGTGCGGCCCCCGGCCGACGAGGTAGGCGGCCTGGAGGTCGGTCAACGGGAACGGTTCGTGCCGCCCCGCCGGGTCCGGGCTCAGCCGGACGTCCTCGGCCTGACGTAGCCGCTCGACGATCGCGGCCCGGTGGGCTCGCACGGCCGCCCGGCGGTCCTCCGTCAATACGCCCTTGGGGGCGCGGAAGCGCAACTCGTCGCGCTCCAGCCAGAGGGTCACGCCGGCGGCGTCGAGGTCGGTGATCAGGTCGTGGACATCCATCAGGCCCCGCTTCTACCCGGTCGAGCACTGTTGAAAACGAATTTCAGATGCGGTAAAGATATCAAAGCACTTCGCTCGGGAACAGACCAGAAGGGATCACAGATGACCCAGCTCCACCGTCCGGAGTGGACCGGATGGTCCGAGACCGACGCCGAGCGGTACCGATCGGCCGGGTACTGGACCGGCGCACCCTTCGGCGACCTGCTGCACGAGTGGGCCACCAGGCACGCCGGGCGCACCGCACTTGTCGACGGCGAACGGCGCTGGACCTACCGACAGCTCGACGACGCCGTCGACCGGGTGTCCGCCGGGCTGCGCCGGCTCGGGCTGCGCCGCGGCGACCGCGTCGTCGTGCAGCTGCCCAACCGGGCCGAGTTCGTCGAGGTGTGGTTCGCCCTGCAGCGTCTGGGAGCGGTGCCGGTGCACGCCATGCCCGGTCACCGATACGCCGAGATCGCCCACCTGGCGGCGCTCTCCGGGGCGGCCGGCTACGTGATCGCCGACCGCCACCTCGGGTTCGACTACCGGGCGCTCGCCGCGCGGATCCGGGCCGAGCGGCGTGACCTCGACGAGCCACTCGAACACGTGGTCGTGGTGGGCGACCCCGGAGACAGTGGCTTCACCGCCTACCGGGACCTGACGGGAGCGGTGCCCGCAGTCGGCAGCGACGACGGCCCGGCGGCCGGCGACCTCGCGCTGCTGCTGCTCTCCGGCGGGACCACCGGCCTGCCGAAACTGATCCCCCGCACGCACGACGACTACGCCTACAACGCCCGCGCCGGAGCGCAGGTGTGCGGGCTGACGCCGGAAGACGTCTATCTCGCGATCCTGCCGATCGCCTTCAACTTCACCTTTGCCTGCCCGGGGGTGCTCGGCACGCTGATGTCGGGCGGGACCGTGGTGATCGCTCCGAATCCCAGCCCGGCCACCGCGTTCCGGCTCATCGCCCGCGAACGGGTCACCTTCACCTCGATCAACCCACCGCTGGTGCCCCACTGGTTCGCCGAGCACGCCGACAGCGGAGCCGACCTGTCCAGCCTGCGCTTCGTCCAGGTCGGCAGCGCCCGACTGGCCGACGACCTGGCCCGCCGGTTCACCCCCACCCTTCAAGTGGCGGTGCAGCAGGTCTACGGCATGGCGGAAGGGCTGATCAACTACACCCGCCTCGACGACCCGGCCGACCTGATCTGCACCACCCAGGGCCGCCCATGCTCGCCCGCGGACGAGGTGCGCGTGGTCGACCCGATCGACGGCAGCCCCGTCGACGAGGGCGACGTCGGCGAGTTGCTCACCCGCGGGCCGTACACGCTGCGTGGCTACTACCGGGCCGACGCCGCCGCCGAGGCGTCGTTCACCCCGGACGGCTTCTACCGCACCGGCGACCTGGTCCGCCGGCTGCCGTCCGGACACCTCAACGTCGTGGGACGGGTCAAGGACCAGATCAACCGCGGTGGCGAGAAGATCGCCGCGACTGAGGTGGAGGGTCATCTGCTCGCCCATCCGCTGGTCCGGCAGGCGGCCCTGGTCGGCGTGCCCGACGCCCAGTGGGGCGAGGCGCCGGTCGCGGTGCTGGTCTGCCCGGACGACCGGCCGTCCCTGGCCGACCTGACCGGCTTCCTGCGGGGGCGCGGGCTCGCCGCGTACAAGCTTCCGGACCGGATCCGCTTCGAGACGGCGATGCCGCTCACCGCGGTTGGCAAGATCGACAAGAAGGCGCTCGCGACCCGGATCACCAGCGGTCCGGATGCATGAAGGCGACCGGCACCCGGGGCGCACGTCGTCTGACCAAGTCCGCGACCACCTCTCCGATCGCGGTCGCGTGCTTGAAGCCGTGGCCGCTGTCGCCGCCCGCCACCACCAGCCGAGGGTCGTGGCCCGGCCGGCCCAGCAGGAACTGCCGGTCCGGAGTCAGCGGATACATGCAGACCGCCGCCCGCGACGGCTCCGGTGCCAGCCCCGGCAGCGCCACGGCGAGCCGGTCGGCCAGCTCCCGCCAGTCGGCCGGAGTCACCCGCCGGTCGTCACCGTCGGGGTCCATCGTGCGCATCGCGGTTCCCACATCCTCCAGACCGAGCTTCAGCTCGCCGTCGGTGTGCGCGCCGTGTCCCCACAGGCAGGCGCCGTCGTCCAGCTCACGGATGAACACCGGCACAGCGGCCAGGTCGTACCCGGAGGCGCTCGGATCGGCGGGTCGGAACCAGGTGATCGGCACCCGCAGCACCCGTACCGTCAGCCCCGGCACCAGCCCGGGCAGCCAGGCTCCGGCCGCGACAACCACCTGGCGCACGGCGATCCGGTCCGTCGTGGTGTGCACGAACGCGCCGCCGTCGACCAGCTCGATCGCCGACACCCGCGTGCCGGTCCGTACCTGGGCGCCCAGTTCGCCGGCCACCCGGACGGCGGCCCGGATCGCCGCCTCCGGCGGGATCAGCCCGGCGGCCGGCTCCCACACCGCCACGTGGTGCGCGGCCAGGCCGGCGTGTCGGGGCAGCCGGGCCCCGAGCGTGGCCGCGTCCCACACCTCGACCGCGATGTCGTGCTGCCGGGCCGCGGCGAGCGTGCCCGCCACCACGTGCCCGTCCCGCGGGCCGATCAGCACCCCGCCGGTCGGCGCGAACAGCGTCTCACCGGCGCGCGCCGACAACTCCTGCCAGAGCTGCCCGGAGCGCCGGGCCAGCGGCACCAGGCCCGGGTGCTCGAGGCAGGCCGTCCGGAACATGCGCGTGCCGCCGTGCGAGGAGCCGTACCCGTGGCCCGGCTCGTACCGGTCGAGCCCGATCACGCTGACGCCCGCCTCCGCCAGTTGCCAGAGTGACGCCGCACCGAACGCGCCCAGCCCGACGACCGCGACCTCAGCGTCCGGTGAGCGCATCGGCCGGTCCCGTGACGACGTGCGGCGCGACCTCCTCGGCGAACAGGCGCAGCGTGCGCTCCGCCTCCACCTCCGTCGTGCCACCCGGATTGACCTGCAGGCACACCGTCACATCGCGGCCGAACCAGTCGGCGACGACGGCGAGCTGCTCGCGTACCTGCGCGGGGTTGCCGGCGAGGACCTTGTGCCCGGCCAGCGAGGCGTCGAAGTCGTACCGGCGCACCTTGTCGACCAGTTGCTCGTAGCCGGGGTAGTCGGCGCTGCTCGTGGTGGCCCAGGACGCGATCGCAGCGGTCATCTTCTCGATGTAGTTCTGTTCCCAGCGCCGCCCCGCCGCCAGCGCCTCGGCGGCGTCCTCGGCCAGGTAGCAGGTGTACTTCAACTGGATGCGGCCCGGGCCGTGACCGGCCGCGGCGCGCTCGTGCCGATACGCGGCGAGCATCTCCTGGAGCCCTTCCCGCGAGGTCACCGTCGGCACGACCTGGAGGTGGTAGCCGGCCCGGCCCGCCGCCGCGCAGGACTCGGCGCTGGTCGTGGAGGCCACGAAGATCGGCGGGTGCGGACGCTGGTACGGCCGCGGCAGCATCGTCAGCGGCCCGAACCGGGCAAACGTCCCCGACCAGACGACCTCCTCCTCCGTCCACAGCCGCCGGCAGGCCTCGACGCCCTCGGCGAACCGCGCCCGGCTCTCGCTCATCGGCACCCCGAAGGCGGCGAACTCCTCCGGCAGGAAGGCGCGGCCGAACCCGACGTCGAGCCGGCCGTGCGACAGGTTGTCGAGCATCGCCAGCTTGCCGGCGAGCTGAACCGGGTGGGTGAAGGCCGGGACCACCGCCCCGGTCGTCACCCGGATCCGCCGCGTGCGTGCCGCCACCGCGGTCAGGAAGGTCACCGGGTCGGGGCTGTAGCCGCCGTACGCGGTGAAGTAGTGCTCGACCACCTGGACGTGCTCGTAGCCCAACTCCTCCGCGCGCACGGCCAGCCGGAGGCTCTCGTCGTACCACTGGCTCGCGCTTTTCTCAGCCGGGTCCAGCACCGGGAAGAAGCCAACACCGAATTGCATGGAAATCCTCTCTCACAGACCTGACCAGTGAAATGCCATACGCCCGACAAGTCAATGAGGAGACCGCCGGAATATCGGCTAGAACACACTCGCAGCGCATTGGACAATGCGCTTGTCAAGGCTGGAAAGAAAACGCCCAGGGGGGCTATTCACATTATCGAATACGCGGGCCGTCCTGTATCTTCGCCGCTTGGAGGAGGCTGACATCCATGATGGAACGTGACTACCGGGTCCCATTCCCGGCGCGCGGCAGCGTCGTAGGCCCCGCCGAGCTGACCGCCGTCGCCGAGCTGGTCGACTCGGACGGCGCGCTGTCCGGCGGGCGGTGGCGCGCCGAGTTCGAACAGCGGTTCGCCCAACACGTCGGATGCCGGCACGCCCTGTCGGTGACCAGCGGCACCGTGGCCCTCGAACTCGCCGTTCACCTGGCCGGACTGCGACCCGGGGACGAGGTGGTCACCACCCCGCAGACGTTCGCCGCCACGGTGCAACCGCTGCTGGCCCGCGACGTGCGGGTCCGGTTCTGCGACGTCGAACCGGACACGCTCAACATCGACCCGGCTGCCGTCGAAGCCGCCGTCACCGATCGCACCGCCGCGGTGATCGTGGTGCACTACGGCGGCCTGCCGGTCGCGATGGAGCGCATTCTCGCGGCCGCGCACGCGCACGGCGCGATCGTCATCGAGGACTGCGCGCACGCGCTGGGGGCGGAATACCACGGCCGACGCCCCGGGGCACTTGCCGATATCGGCTGCTTCAGTTTCCACAGCTCCAAGAACCTCACCACGCTGGGCGAGGGAGGAATGCTGACGTTCGACCGCGACGAATGGTACGAAAGGTTGGACCGCATCCGTTCGAACAAGGCCGACGCCGTCGTCGGCCCGTTTGTCTCGCGGGTGCCGCCGACGCCGTTGTTGCCGTGGATGCGCTACTCCGAGGAGATCTACACACACGAGTACGCCGACGTTCGGCACCCGGGAACGAACGCCACCATGTCCGAGGTCGCCGCCGCCGCCGGCACGGTGCAACTGGCCCGCCTGCCGGAGTTCTCGGCCCGCCGCCGGCACATCGCGGCACGGCTCGACGACTGTCTCGCTCGCCACGACGGGATCCGGCTGCACCGGCCTCCAGCCGGGGTGGCGCACGCCTACCACCTCTACACGATGTTCGTCGAGGCGGGCGCCGCCGCCCGAGAACACCTGGTGAAGACGCTCGACCAGCGGGCCGTCGAGATCCAGCTGCGCTACTTCCCGCAGCACCTGACCCCGGAATGGCGTCAGCGCGGTCACCGCTCCGGCGAGTGCCCCCGCGCCGAGCAGCTCTGGTTCGAGCAACAGGTCAACCTGCCGTGCCACCCCGGACTGACCGACTCCCAGGTCGACTACCTCACCGGCGCCCTCGACGAGGCGCTGTCCGATCTCTCCTGAATGGAGTGCCATGCCCTTCATCGACGTCCGCATCTTCGAGGAGCGCCTCACCCCGCCGGTGCAGGAGGCGCTCATCGCCCGGCTCACCGACGCCGTGAGCGAGGTGCTCGGCCCGGCGGTGCGCGACCAGACGTGGATCGTGCTGACCGGCGCTCCGGCCCAGCGCTGGGGCGTGGGCGGCGTCCCCGGGACCCCGCCGGGCGCCGCGGACGCCGACCCCGTCGTCGCGGCCCCCGTCGACGCCGACGCCCCGGGGTCGTCGCGATGACGGTCGCTGCCGGTCCGGTGGACTCCGCCGCCATCCGCGCCGAACTCGCCGCCGCGCTCCGGGTCGACCCGGGCTCGCTGGCCGACGACACCGACCTGTTCGGCGCCGGTCTGGACTCGCTGACCCTGATCCGGTTGGTCGCGCAGCTACGACGGGCGGGGCACGACGTCACCTTCGAGGACCTCGTCGCCGAACCGACCCTGGCGGGCTGGGACAGGGCGCTGTCCGGCCCGGCGGCCGCGCCGTCGCCGCCGCCCGCCCCGGTGGACCCGTCCGCGCCGTTCGAGCTCGCGACGATGCAGTACGCCTACTGGATCGGCCGGCAGGACGAGCAACCGTTCGGGGGCGTCGCCGCCCACTTCTACGTCGAGTTCGACGGTCATGCCGTCGACCCCGACCGGCTGCGTGCCGCGCTCGCCGCGGTCACCGCCCGGCACGGCATGCTGCGGGCCCGGTTCGACGCGGAGGGCCGCCAGCGCATCGCCGCCGCGGCCCGTACCCCACTGGTCGTGCACGACCTGACCGGCGCGCACCAGGTCGACCGGGAGCTCGACCGCCTGCGCGCGCACTACACGCACCGGCGGATGGACGTCGAGAACGGCGAGGTGTTCACGGTCGCGCTGAGCCTGCTGCCCGGCGGCGCCACCCGGCTGCACGTCGACCTGGACATGCTCGTCGCCGACGCGCTGAGCATGCGGATCCTGCTCGGCGACCTGCACACGCTGTACCACGACCCGGAAGCCGGCCTGCCCACGATCACGGCGAGTTTCCCGGAGTACCTGGCCGCGCACCGGGATTCGGTGGGGGTGGCCCGGGAGCGGGCCCGCGCCTGGTGGACGCGGCGCCTCGACGAGCTTCCCGCCGGCCCACAGCTGCCGATCCGCCCCGACGCCGGCCGTCCCGGTGCGGTCGCGCGCAGCGTCCGGCTGCACCACTGGCTGGCTCCGGCGCGCCGGGAGCGGCTGCTGCGCCGGGCCGCCGCGCACGGCGTGACCGCCGCCGCGGCGCTGGCCACCGCGTTCGCGGAGGTGATCGGCGCGTTCAGCGACGACCGGCGGTTCCTGCTCAACCTGCCGCTGTTCGCTCGCGAGCCGCTGGTCGACGGCGCCGATCTCCTGGTGGGTGACTTCTCCAGCTCGGTGCTGCTCGACGTGGACACCACCGGCCGGCCGCCGTTCACCGAACGGGCCACCCGGGTGCAGGCCGACCTGCGGGCGGCCATCGGTCACGGCGCGTACGCCGGCGTGGAGGTGCTGCGTGACCTGTCCCGGCGGGCCGGGAGCCCGGTGCTGGCGCCGGTCGTCTACACCAGCGCGCTGGGTCTGGGCGAGATCTACGGCGAGTCGATGCAGCAGACCTTCGGCGCTCCGTCGTGGATCATCTCGCAGGGCCCGCAGGTGTGGCTCGACGCCCAGGTGACCGAACTTGACGGCGGGCTGCTGCTCAACTGGGACGTGCGGTTGGACGTGTTGGCCGACGGCGTCGCCGAGGCCGCGTTCTCCGTCTACCGCGGCCTGGTCGACGCGCTGACCGACGACGACGAGGCCTGGCGGCGGCCGGTCGGCGCGCTGGTGCCACCGGGGCAGCTGGCCGTCCGGGAACGGGTCAACGCCACCGTCGCCCCGTGGCCGGCGGCCGGCCTGCATGACGGGTTCTTCGCCCACGCGCAAGCCACGCCCGAGCGGACCGCGCTGATCGACGCCGGGCGGGAGGTCACCTACGGCGATCTCGCCGATCGGGCGCTGCGCCTCCGCGCGCTGCTGGACGCCGAAGGGGTACGCCCGGGCGACCTGGTCGTGATCACCCTGCCGAAGGGGGCCGCCCAGGTGGTCGCCGCGCTGGCCGTACTCGCCTGTGGTGCCGCGTACCTACCGGTGAGCATCGACCAGCCGCCGCACCGACGGCGGCTGATCCACGCGGCGGCCGGAGCCCGGGTCGCGCTGACCGACCCGGCACACCAGGAGGCGGTCACCGACGCGGAGGGCGTCACGCCGCTGCTGCTGAGCGCCGCCGACGGCTACGCGCCGCTCGCACCCGCACCGTCCGACCCGCGTGCGGTCGCCTACGTCCTGTTCACGTCGGGCTCGACCGGCGAGCCGAAGGGCGTGGAGGTGAGTCACGCCGCCGCCATGAACACGGTGCTCGCCCTGAACCGGCGCTTCGGCGTGGGCCCTGCCGATCGGGTGCTGACGCTGTCGGCGCTGGAGTTCGACCTGTCCGTCTACGACACGTTCGGGTTGCTCACCGCCGGTGGCGCGCTGGTGCTGGTCGCCGAGGACCAGCGGCGGGACGCGGCCGCGTGGTGGCACCTGGTCACCGCGTACGGGGTCACCGTGTGGAACACCGTGCCGGCGCTGCTGGACATGCTCCTCGTCGCCGGCGCCGGACGGCCGGCGCCCACGCTGCGCGCCGTACTGCTCGGCGGCGACGTGGTCGGCCTCGACCTGCCGGCCCGGCTGCGTCGATCGGCGCCGGACTGTCGCTTCGCGGCGCTCGGCGGGATGACGGAGGCCGCCATCCACTCCACCGTGTTCGACGTGGACCAGGTGGATCCCGCCTGGCCGTCGATGCCGTGGGGCACTCCGCTGGACAACGTCGTGTGCCGGGTCACCGACGCCGACGGCCGCGACCGACCGGACCTGGTGACCGGCGAACTGTGGGTGGGTGGCGCCGGCGTGGCCGAGGGTTACCGGGGCGATCCGCAGCGCACCGCGGGACGGTTCGTCACGCACGCCGGCACCCGCTGGTACCGAAGCGGCGACCTGGCCCGCTACCGGCCCGACGGTCTGCTGGAGTTCCTCGGGCGAGCCGACCACCAGGTCAAGGTGCGCGGCCACCGGATCGAGCTCGGCGAGATCGAGGCCGCGCTGGCGGCACACCCGGAGGTGGAGCACGCGGTCGCGGTGGTGACCGCCACCGGACTGGCCGCCGCCGTCGTCACCGCCGCGCCGCTGCCGGCGGACCTCGACGCCTGGCTCGCGGAGCGGCTGCCCGAGCACATGCGCTGCGACACGGTCACGGCGTTGCCCGCACTGCCGCTCACCGCCAACGGCAAGGTCGACCGGGCGCGGCTGCGCCTCCTGCTCGACTCGGTGGCCGGCGATCGGCGGGCGACCCGCACCGGCGGGCCGCCCCGCGGCGAGATCGAGGCGCTCGTGGCCGCCGCCTGGTCCGATCTGCTGGACGTGCCGGAGGTGGGCCGCGGCGACTCGTTCTTCGCCCTCGGCGGGGACTCGCTGCTCGCCACCCGACTGCTGGTGCGGCTGCGGACCGCGGGCCTGTCCGGTGCCCGGCTCGCCGCGCTGTTCACCCGGCCGACTCTCGCCGACTTCGCCGCCGACCTGCGGCGCGGCGCCGACACCCGGACGACGGTGGTGACCGGTGACCCGGCGCGCCGGCATGAGCCGTTCCCACCGACAGACGTGCAGCGGGCCTACTTCGTCGGCCGCGACGACCGGCTGCCACTGGGCGGGGTGGGTACCTGGCAGTACACCGAGTTCGACGGCGCGGACCTGGACCTCGACCGGCTCCGCGCCGCCTGGCAGCGACTGGTCGAACGGCACGAGATGCTGCGCGCGGTCTTCGACGGCGCGGATGCCCAGCGCATCCTCGCCACGGCGCCGCCGGTCGAGATCGCCGTGGCCGATGTCGGCGACGATCCGACCGCGGCGCTGGAGAGCATGCGGGCCACCCGCTCGCACCAGCTCACCGACCTCACCCGGTGGCCGCTGTTCGACCTCGCCGCGGTGCGCTACCGGCGGGACGGCCGGCAGCGCACCAGGCTCGCGGTCGGGCTCGACTACATCGTCTTCGACGCCCTGTCGATCATGACTCTCTACACGGAACTCGACAGGCTCTACCGCGATCCCGACGCCGAGCTGCCGGCGATCGACGTGTCGTTCCGCGACTACCTCCTCCAGGTCCGTCCCGATCCGGAGGCCGAGCTCCGCGACCAGCGCTACTGGGAAGCCCGACTGGTCGACCTGCCGCCGGCACCGCAGCTGCCCACCGTGCGCCACCCGTCCGAGGTGTCCCGGCCCCGGTTCACCCGCCGCCGCCACCAACTGCCGGCACACCGGTGGTCCGCGCTGCGGGCGCAGGCCCGCCAGCACGGGGTCACCCCGTCCACGGTGCTGCTGGCGGCGTACGCGGAGGTGCTCGGCGCCTGGAGCGCCCGCCGCGACCTGACCGTCACGCTCACCCTGTTCAACCGGCGTGACGTGCACCCGCACATCTACCGGGTGCTGGGCGACTTCACCACCCTGTCGTTGGCCGACTACCGCCCGGCCGGCGGCGGTTTCCTCGCCGACGTCACCGCCCTGCACGCCCGGATGGGCGCCGACCTCGACCACCGCGAGATCAGTCCGGCCTGGCTCCTGCGCCGGCTGGCCCGCAGCACCGGCAGCATGGAGGCCATGCCGGTGGTGTTCACCAGCGCGATCGGGGTCGGGGACGGGGTGTCGATGGACCGCTCCGACGGCTTCCCACCTGAGGTGTGGGGTGTCTCGCAGTCGCCGCAGGTGAGTCTCGACAACCAGGTCCTGGAGTCCCGCGGCGGTCTGCAGGTCACCTGGGACGCGGTCGACGACCTGTTCGTCCCCGGGGTGCTCGACGACATGTTCGGGGCGTACACGGAGTTGCTGGATCGGCTCGCCGGCGCCGACTGGGAGGCTCCGCTGCCCGACCTGCTACCGGCGGCGCAGCGGGCGACCCGGTCGCGGGTCAACGACACCGCGGCGCCGATCCCGCGGCGCCGGCTGCACGATGCCTTCTTCGACTCGGCCCGGGACCATCCGCACCGCATCGCGGTGATCTGGCACGGCCCGGACGGCGTCGGTGAGCTGACCCACGGCGCGCTGGCCGACCAGGCCCTGCGGGTCGCCTCCGGTCTGCGTGAACGCGGCGTGCGGCCGGGCGACGCGGTCGCGGTGACCCTGCCGAAGGGGCCCGATCAGGTTGTCGCCGTGCTCGGCGTGCTCGCCGCCGGAGCGGTCTACGTCCCGGTGGGCGTGGAACAGCCGGCCCTGCGCCGGGACCGGTGCTACCGGGACAGCCGGGCCGTGCTCGTGCTCGACGCGCCGGCACTGGCGCAGGTGGCTGCCGCCGAGCCGCTGCCCGCCCCGGTGGAGCGGGGGCCGGACGAGCCGGCGTACGTCATCTTCACCTCCGGGTCGACCGGCGCCCCGAAGGGGGTCGAGGTCGCCCACGACGCCGCGGCCAACACCTGCGCCGACGTCAACGCACGCTTCGGCGTCGGGGCGCACGACCGTGTGCTGGCCCTGTCCGCCCTGGACTTCGACCTGTCGGTGTACGACATCTTCGGCGTGCTCGGTGCCGGCGGGGCGCTGGTGTTGCCGGCGGAGGATGAGCGTCGCGACGCGGCACGCTGGCTGAGCCTCGTCCGCGATCACCGGGTCACCCTCTGGAACACCGTGCCGACCCTGCTGGACATGCTGCTGGTGGCGGCCGAGCCGGAGCCGCTGCCTCCGGGTCTGCGCCTGGCGCTGGTCTCCGGGGACTGGGTCGGCCTCGACCTGCCGGAGCGGTTCACCCGGGCCACGGCGCACCGGCCGGACGGTCCGGCCGCTCTGGTCGCGCTCGGCGGGGCCACCGAGGCGTCGATCTGGTCGAACGCCCTCGAGGTGGCCGCGGTGCCGACGCACTGGCGTTCGGTGCCCTACGGCTTTCCCCTGGCCAACCAGACCTACCGGGTGGTGGACGACGCGGGCCGGGACCGACCGGACTGGGTGCCGGGTGAGTTGTGGATCGGCGGTCACGGCGTGGCGCTCGGCTACCGCGGTGACCCGGAGCGGACCGCGGAGAAGTTCGTCGAGGACGCCGCCGGCCGGTGGTACCGGACCGGGGATCTCGGACGCTACTGGCCGGACGGGACGTTGGAGTTCCTGGGCCGGGCCGACCACCAGGTCAAGGTCGGTGGGCACCGGATCGAGCTGGGCGAGATCGAGGCCGCCTGCGAGGCGTACCCGGGATCGGGTCGGGCCGCCGTGGTGGCCGTCGGCGAGCGCACCCGGCGCCGCCTGCACGCCTTCGTCGAGGCCGGCGACGCCGACCCGACGACGGTCGCCGACGGGCTGCGGGCGTTCCTGGCCGAACGGCTGCCGGCGTATGCCGTGCCGGCCGCCGTCGCGGTGCTGCCGTCGTTGCCGTTGACCGCCAACGGCAAGGTCGACCGGGCCGCGTTGCAGCACGACGCGGCGCGCGGGGTGGCGGCGTCCGCCGCGCCGCCTACCGGTCCGGTCGAGACCGCGCTGGCCGGGATCTGGTCCGACCTGCTCGATGACCGGGTGGACGACCGGGCGGCGAACTTCTTCGCGCTGGGCGGGGACAGCGTTGCCGCGCTGCGGCTCGTCGCCGCGATCCGCCAACGCTGGGGAGTCGACGTGCCGATCGCGCGGTTCCTGGCCGCGCCGACGGTGACGGACCTGGCGATCGAGCTGTCTGCCCTGATTGAAAACGACTACGATTTCGGATCACTATGACGATCCTGCGCCCCGTCCGCGGCCTGTTGGTCCTCGCCGTACTCCTCCAGGCACTGTCCAGCGCGGCCGGCGCCGGCGTGCTCATCGCCATGGCGGTGATCGGCGACCGGCTCCTGCGGAGGGCACCGGACCCGGCCGGCGTCCGGAGCCTGGCGGTGCTCGCCGTGGTCGCGGCGCTGCTCAGCGTTCTGCTCGCCGCCGCGGCCACGGTGCTGACCCACCTCGCCGACAACGCCTTGCAACTACGGCTGCGCCGCGTCCTGGCCGATCGGCTCGGCCGGGTGCCGTTGTCCTGGTACGCCGGCCGGGGCTCCGGTCAGGTGAAGAAGGCGGTGCACGACGACGTGCAGGCCATGCACTACCTGGTGGCGCACACCGCCCTCGACGTCACGGCGGCGGTGGTGACGCCGCTGGTGGCGCTGGTCTTCCTGCTCACGGTGAACCCGTGGCTCGCCCTGCTGGCCCTGGCGCCGACGATCGTCGGTGCGTTGCTGTTCCGGCGGGCGATGACCGGCGCCGGACCGAAGATGGCCGCCTACGGCCGCGCCGCAGCGGAGATCAACAACGCGGCGGTCGAGTTCGTCGACGGCATCGCGGTGTTGAAGACCTTCGGGCGCGCCGGCGTGGCGCACCGCCGGTTCCGCACCGCCTCGGACGCGTTCAGCGACTTCTTCACCGCCTGGGCGGCCGGCACCACCGGGATCACCACCGCGTCGCAACTGGTGGTGACCGCCCCGGTCGTGCTGGTGGTGGTCCTGGCCGCCGGGGTGCCCGCCGCGGCGGCCGGCCTCCTGTCACCGGCGGCACTGGTGGCCTTCGTGCTGCTCGCACCCGCGTTGGCCGGCCCCGTCGCCACCATCGGCCGGCACCTGCAGGCGTTGCGTACCGGGCTGAGCGCCGCGGCCGACGTCGCCACGCTGCTGGACACGCCCGTGGTGGACAACGGGGCCGCGGCGGCCGACCCGCACGACACCACCATGCGGCTGCACGCCGTCGACTTCAGCTACGACGGCACCACCACCGTGTTGTCCGGCGTCGACCTCGAACTCCGTCCGGGCACCGTCACCGCGCTGGTCGGGCCGTCCGGGGCGGGCAAGTCCACGGTCGCCCGGCTGATCGGCCGCTTCCACGACCCCGCCGCCGGCCGGATCACCCTGGGCGGCGTCGACCTGCGCGGACTCGATCCGGCGACACTGCACCGCACCGTCAGCTTCGTCCTACAGGAGGTGACCCTGCTGCGCACGACGGTGGCGGCGAACATCGCGCTGGGGCGACCGCAGGCCACTCGGGCCGAGATCGAGGCGGCGGCCACGGCGGCGCAGATCCACGACCGGATCGTCGCCGACCCGCGCGGGTACGACGCGGTGGTCGGCACGGACGTCACCTTCTCCGGCGGTGAGGCGCAGCGCCTGTCCATCGCCCGGCTGCTGCTGGCCGACCGGCCCGTGCTGGTCCTGGACGAGGCCACCGCGTACGCCGACCCGCACGCCGAGGCGCAGATCCAACGGGCCCTGTCCGCCCTCGCCGCCGGCCGGACGATGCTGGTCATCGCGCACCGTCTCGCCAGCATCCGCGCCGCCGACCAGATCGTCGTCCTCGACGGCGGGCAGGTCGTCGAACGCGGCCGGCACGAGGACCTGCTCGCCGCCGGCGGCCGCTACGCCCGCATGTGGCACGCCCAGGAGGCCACCGCCGTCCCCGCCCTCGCCGAGGAGACTCGATGATCAGCGCCATGGCAGCCGCGCTCGGCCCCACCCACGCCGGCCCGCTGCGCCGGCTCGTCGTCCTGGCCGTGGCCGCCGCCACCGCGCAGGGCATAGCGTACGCCCTGCTCGTCCCGCTGCTGCGCGCCGTGCTCGGGGACCGGCCCACGGCGGCCCTGCCGTGGCTGGCCGGATTCGCCGCCGCCGTCGCGGTCTTCGCGGCGCTGACGTGGACGGCTCAGAAACGGGCGTTCGGGCTGGGCCGCGACGTCGCCCGGGCGCTGCACGAGCGCCTGGGCGGAAAGATCATCCAATTGCCGCTGGGCTGGTTCACCCCGGAGCGCACCGGCGAGCTCAGTCGGCTCGCCAGCCAGAGTGTGCTGCAACTGATGAACGTGCCGGCCCACCTGCTGCGTCCAGTCGTGACCGCCGTGGTCACCCCGACCGTGGTGGGGGTGACGCTGCTGGTCGTCGAACCACGGCTGGGCCTGGCCGTGGTGCTCGCCCTGCCGCTGCTCGTCCTGGTGCTGCGGGCGAGCAACCGCGCGGTGGCCGGCGCCGACGCCGACCGACACCGGACCATGGACGACGCCGCCGCCCGCCTCGTCGAGTACGCACAGGCACAGCCGCTCCTGCGGGCCTTCGGCCGGTCCGCGGGTGAGCACCGCCTGCTCGACGACGCCCTGGTGGCGCAGAGCCGCACCGATCACGCCCTGCTGCGCCGGGCGGTGCCGGGGATCGTGGCCTTCGCCTTCGCGGTCCGGGCGCTGCTCGGCGTCGTCCTGCTCGCCGGCGTACACCTCGCGCTCGGCGGCCGGCTCGACGCCGCCACCCTGGTCGCGGTACTCGTGCTGGCCGTCCGGCTGAGCGAGCCGTTGGGCACCGCCGCCGAGTCGGGTGCCTCGCTCCGCCTCGCGGGTAACCAGCTCGCCGCGGTGAACCAGGTACTGGACGCCGCGACCCTGCCCGAACCCGTCCAGCCTCGACAGCCCGGGTCCGCCGAGGTGGCCTTCGACGACGTCCACTTCGCGTACGGCGACCGGCCGGTGCTGCGCGACGTCAGTTTCCGCCTGCCCGAGCGAAGCATGACAGCCCTGGTCGGACCGTCCGGTGGGGGCAAGACCACGGTCGCCCGGCTGCTCGCCCGGTTCTGGGACACCGACGCCGGCACCGTGCGCATCGGCGGAGTCGACGTACGCGACATCGCCCCCGCCGATCTCATGGCCCGCGTCGCGTTCGTGTTCCAGGACGTGTACCTCTTCGACGGCACTCTCGCCGACAACATCCGCCTCGGCCGTGCGGACGCGACGGACGACGAGGTCCGGGACGCCGCCACGACCGCCGGCCTCGACGACGTGCTGGCCGACCTGCCGTCCGGGCTGGACACCCCGGTGGGCGAGGGCGGCACGGCCCTGTCGGGCGGCCAGCGCCAACGCGTCTCCATCGCCCGCGCCCTGCTCAAGCGCGCGCCGATCGTGGTGCTCGACGAGGCGACGGCAGCCCTGGACCCGGAGGCCGACGCGGCGGTGCGTACCGCCGTCGCCGCCCTGTCCCGACAGGCCACCCTGCTGGTGATCGCCCACCGGTTGCACACCGTCCGGGCCGCCGACCAGATCCTGGTGCTGCGCGACGGCATGATCGCCGAGCGCGGGAAGCACGACGACCTGGTCGACGCCGGTGGCACGTACGCGTCGTTCTGGCGCGACCGGACGGCGGCCGAAGGGTGGCGCCTCGTCGGCCGGTGAGCGCGAGGAGCGAGTCGGTTCTGCGAGCCCCGCAGTCGCGAACGGAAGACGGCCCCGGTGAGCGCGAGGAGCGAGTCGGTTCTGCGAGCCCCGCAGTCGCGAATGAATACGGCCCCGTCACGCGGCGAGGTTGCCGTGTCAGGTCATGTCGTCCGCCCACCGGATCGCGCCCGAAGGGCAGAGCGCCACTGCGTCGGCGACCCCGGTGTCCATCTCGAAGGCGGCGCTGACCAGCAGCACGGTGCCCGTCTCCTGATCCTGGTCGAAGGCCTGCGGCGCGAATCGGACGCACTGTCCCGCACCGATGCATCGAGTGTCGTCGACGACGAGCCGCCGGGTCATGCCGGCAGTCTATCGACAACGAATTCCACTAACCAGAACTTGGTCAGCGGTGCAGGGCGTGCGAGCATCTCGTATCGGAAGTGATTGTCGTTCAGCAGGCGATCGAGGCACGGATCGTTCGACGACGACCCAACGAAAGGGCACGGATGAACGGCGACGAGTACCACGAGTCGGGCGAGTTCCTCGACCTGTTCAGTCTCGGCGCGTGGCAGACGCTGCGCGAGCCCGTGCTGGCCGCGCTGGCCGGCGCGGCGCCGCACGCCGGCCCCATCGTCGACCTGGGGGCGGGCAGCGGCCTCGGCACCCTGCTCATCGCCGAGGTGTTGCCGGCCGCACGCATCCTGGCGATCGAGCCGTCAGCAGCCCAACGCGCGGCCCTGTTCGGCCGACTCGGTCCCGTCCCGGACCTGCGGGAGCGGGTCACGGTGGTGGCGGCCGGAGCGCAGGACGCCCCGCTCCCGGAGCGGATCGGCGGCGCGATCGCGATGAACATGATCGGGCACCTGGACCCCGACGCCCGTCGCCGGTTGTGGGGGCGGCTGCGCGACCGGCTCGCGGACGGCGCGCCGCTGGTGGTCAACGCGCAGCCGCCGGCGGAGCCGGTGGAGATCGCGGAGGCGGAGTTCGTGACGGTGCGGGTGGGTGCCCACACCTATGTGGGCAGCGGCGCGGCGCAACCGGACGGGCCGGGCACCATCAGGTGGCGGATGCGCTACCGGGTGCTCGACGAGGCCGACCGGCTCTTACGTGAGGTCACCGCCGCCTACCGGTGGTACGTCGTGTCACCGGAGGCGCTGGCCGTCGAACTGTCCGCGGCCGGCTTCGACGCGGTCCCCGGCCCGATGGACGTGGTGCGCGCCGCGGTCCGGTGACGCCGGGTCGGCAGGTCCCATTACGTTGCGCGCGCCCCGGGCTCGTTCCCGGCGTCGACGTCGCCCTCCCGGTGACGTCGAACCGCGCCGCGACGGCCCGCTCGGCTACGTCGACGACGGCGTGCCGGTTCGACCGCGAGGCTCCCACTTCCCAGACAAACGGGGGTGACAACCATTTTCACTAACTGGTATACCTAGTGGACCTATCCGGCCGCGATCTTCGTGGTCGACAACGAGAGTGATGGTGAGGGATGGTTCCGACCACGGGACGCAGACTGGCCGCGGTCGTCGCCGCGGCAGCGATCCTTGCGGCGGCGGGATGCTCGGCGGACACCGACGACGGGGCGGCGTCCACCGGCGGGACGCTTCGCGCGGCGTTCGCCGGCGGCGGTTCCAGCGAGACACTCAACTACCTGGTCGGCCCGACCGCCCTCGACTACGTCCGGGCGAAGCTGGTGCACGCCCCGCTGTGCGAGCTCGACCCGAAGGCACCGGACGGCGTCTCGTACGGCGTCGTCGAGTCGATCACGGTCTCCGACGACCTCAAGACGTACACGTTGCGGGTGCGCGACGGAGTGACGTTCAGCAACGGAAAGGCTCTGACGTCCGCGGACGTGTTGTACTCGCTGCGCGCGCCGACGCTGTTGAAGGGGCTGCCCTTCACGAAGTTGATCTCGCGGAACTTCAACGTGGACGCGGCCTCCGCCCCGGACGCGTCCACCGTGCTCCTGCCGACGCTGTCGCCGATCGCCGACGGGCGCGAGGTGATCTGCCAGAGCATGCTCGCCATCCCCGACGGGACGACCGAGTTCACCCCGGACATGCCCTCCTCCGGTCCCTTCACGGTGTCCACCTTCGAGCCCGGCCGGTCGACGCTGCTCAAGCGCAACGGCAAGTACTACGGCGAGGCGCCGTCGCTGGAGCGGATCGAGTTGCTCTCGATCCCCGACGGCACGGCTCGGGTGAACGCGCTTCGACAGGGCCAGGTCGACTTCGTCAGTGGGGTCGGGCCGGCTCAGGCACAGACGCTGGACAGCGTCGACGGGATCGAGATCACCAGCAGTGAGCTGCCGTACGCCGCCTACCTCCAGTACACGATGAACGTCAAGGCCAAGCCGTTCGACGATCCCCGGGTACGCGAGGCGTTCCGCTTGGCGGTCGACCGTGAGCGGATCGTGAAGACCGTCTACTACGGCCGGGCGTTCGTCGGCAACGACCTGCCCGCGCTCGGCTTCCCCTCGTACGACAGCTCGCTCCCCCAGCGCGCCCATGACCCGCAGCGGGCGAAGGAACTGCTGGCCGCAGCCGGCGCGAGCGGCGTGAAGGTCGAGCTCACCGCCGGGCCGGAGCTGCCCGGGATGATGGAGACGGCGACGCTCATCGTCGAGGACCTGCGGGCGATCGGCGTCCAGGCCACCGTGCGGGAACTCCCGGCCGGGCAACTGTTCGCCGACTACCCCGCCTACCTCTCCTGGCCGTTCCGGGCCGGGTACACCCCGCCCGCGTTCTTCGAGATCAACCACACGCCGGGCACGTTCCCGGACGTGGACGCACTCGTGCTCAAGGCGCGCAGCGCCGGAACCAAGGAGCAGCGGACGGCCGCGTCGCACCAGGCGCAGAAGCTGCTGTGGGAGAAGGGCGACCAGATCGCACCGGTGTTCGTCCCCACGATCAACGCCGCCTCCGACCGCGTCGGCGGCGTGCGGAACCTGCAGTTCCCCGACCTGTCCCGCGCCACCATGCGGAGCTGACGGGTGCGACTGGCCGGATGGCTGGCGTTGAGGGTCGCCGCCGCGGCGGCGACCCTCACCGTCCTGTCCGCCGTGGTGTTCTGGGCGACCGAGGTCCTGCCCGGCGACGCGGTCGGCACGACGTCGGGCCCGAACGCCACCGACGCCGAGCGGGACGCGATCCGCGTCTCGCTCGGGCTCGACCGCCCCGCGTACGAGCGCTACCTCGACTGGATCGGCGATGCCGCCCGCGGCGATCTGGGCGCTTCGCTCGTCACCGGACGGGGCATCGGTGAGATCATCACCGACCGGCTGACGGCAAGCCTCGCGGTGCTGGTTCCGGCGGCGGCGCTGATCCTGGTGCTCGCCGGAGCGCTGGGCGTCGCGGCGGGACTACGCGTGGGCGGCCGGCTGGACCGGGTGCTGAGCGCGACCACGCTCGGGCTCGTCGGTTCGTCGGACTTCCTGCTGGCCACCGGCCTGCTCGTGGTGTTCACCGCGTGGTGGCCGGTGCTGCCGGCGGTTGCCCTGGTGCCCGCCGGTGACGAGCTCTGGCAACACCCGGACCTGGTGGCCCTGCCGGCGCTCGCCCTCGCCCTCGGCGGATTCGGCGCGACGATGCGGCTACTGCGCGCATCGGTCGCGCAGACGGCCGCGACCGGCTTCGCCGAGTTCGCCCGTCTCAACGGCGTCCGCGGCTCCCGCTACCTCTGGACCGTGGTCTCCAACGCCGCGGCACCCGCGCTGCACGGCCTGGCGATCATGCTCGCCGGTCTGCTCGGCGGCAGCGTCGTGGTGGAGACGCTGTTCAACGTGCCCGGCGTCGGCTTCGAGCTGACCCGGGCCGTGGCCGAACGGGACGTGCCACTGGTGCAGGGCCTGAGCCTGGCACTCGGCGCCGCGACGTTGATGATCCTGCTTGCCGGCGACCTCCTCGCCGCGCTGCTGGATCGTCACCGGTCGCACTCCCCGGCGGGGGCCCGGTGACCGCACGACGCCTGCTGAGCACGGTGCCGCCCCTGCTCGTGCTCGCCGTCGCCGTGATCGGACCCTGGGTACCCGCCGCCAGCCCGACCGCGCCGGTCGCCGGGCCGTACGAGCCCTGGTCCGGCACGCACGTCCTGGGTACCGACGTGCTCGGCAGGGACGTGCTCGCCCGTGTCCTCGACGGGGGCCGGGCGCTGATCGTCCAGGCCACGGTCGCCACGACGATCGGCAGCCTGATCGGCCTCGGCCTCGGCACGTGGGCGGGAATGACCCGCCGTCGCCGGGCCGCCCGGCTCACGGTGCGCACCGTCGACGCGCTCGCCGCCCTGCCGGCGATCCTGCTGCTCCTCGTGCTCGCCGCCGGCGCCCCCGGCAGCGGGGCCGCAGTCGTCGCGGCGAGTGTCCTGGTGAGCATCCCCTTCTCGGTGCGGGTGCTCCGGGAACGCGTCGCCGCCCTGGTCGCCACGGACTACGCCCGAGCGGCGCAGGCCAGGGGGGACGCCTTCGTCGCCCGACTGCGCCACGACGTGCTGCCCGGCCTGGCCCCCACCGCACTCGCCGAGGCCGGGATCCGGTTCGTCGCCTCGGTCCAGCTCGCCGCCACCGCGGGGTTCCTCGGCCTGGGTACCGGCGCTCCGGCCGCGAACTGGGGGCGCATGGTCCAGGAGAACAGCTCCGGGCTCACGACCAACCCGCTGCCGGTGCTGGTCCCCGCCGTGCTGCTCATCGCGCTCGCCGTCGGCGTCACGATCCTCCTCGACCACCTCGCCGGTCCGGTTCTCGGCGAAGCCGGGGGCGGCCGCATCGGCCCCGACCGGATCGGACAGACCGCATGAGCATGGTCGCCCGGGTACGCGGGCTCACCGTCACCGCGCCGGACGGCAGCCGCATCCTGGACGCGGTCGGCCTGGAGCTGACCTCGGGCCGGGTGACCGGCCTCGTCGGGCCGTCCGGGTCCGGCAAGACCACGCTCGCGCTCGGCCTGCTCGGACACCTCGGCCGAGGGCTCCGCCGCGAGGCCGGCAGCGTCGAGGTGGACGGCGTCGACCCCTTCTCCCCCGCGGGCCGGCGCCGACTACGCGGCCGGACGACCGGCTACGTCCCGCAAGATCCGGCCAGCGCGTTGGACCCCCGGCGTCGCCTCGGGGCGCAACTACGCACCGCCGCCCGGATCGCCTGGCCGCAGGACGACCGGGCGGCCAGGGCCGCGCGGATCGAGCAGGCCGCTCGCGATGCCGCCCTCGACCCGCCGCTCCTGCACCGCTATCCGGGTCAGTTGTCCGGAGGACAGGCCCAGCGTGGGGTGCTGACATGGACGCTTGTCACCCGGCCGGCGCTGATCCTGCTCGACGAGCCCACCAGCGGCCTGGACCCCGACACCGCGCTGCGGGTTAGTCAACGGTTCACCGGGCTGCCCTGGCGGCCGGCGGTCCTGCTGATCAGCCACGACCTGGCCCTCGTAAACCGGATCGCCGACGAGACGCTCGTGATGGACCGGGGCCGACTCTCCCCCGCCCGGCGTCATGCTCCGGCCCCCGCACCGGCACGCGCCGCGGCGTCCACCTCGGTGACGGCGACCCCGCCACCCGGAAACGGTACGGTTCGCGCCGCCCTCGCCTTCGAGGGGGTGACGGTCCGGCACGGTGCGCTGCGGGTTCTCGACGACGCCGGCGCACGGGTCGACGTCGGCGAGATCCTCGCCATCCGGGGGACGTCCGGCAGCGGCAAGACCTCGTTGGCGCGGGCGCTCTGCGGGCTCGCCCCTCCGGCCGCCGGACGACTGTTGGTCGACGGCACGCCGGTGAGCTGGGACGCGGCCGACCGCGCGCGTACCGGTCAGCCGTACCTCGCCTACGTCGGCCAGGACGCCCGCGCGGCCCTGAACCCGCACGAAACCGTCCGTCGCACGCTCACCCGGGCGCTTGCCGCGAACCCCCGGCGGGGTCGTCCGGCCGGTTGGACGCTGGAGGAGATCGTCGAGCGGTTCGCGCTCGCGGCCGAGGTCCTCGACCGCACGCCCGATCGGCTCAGCGGCGGTCAACGCCATCGCGTCGCGCTCGCCCGGGCAGTCGCCGCCGCGCCCGCCGTGCTCGTCTGCGACGAGTCCACCGCCTCCCTCGACCGCGACACCGAGGCCCACGTCCTGGACACGATCGACCACCTCCGCCGCCGCGACGGCACTCCCGTCGTGCTCGTCACCCATTCCGGCCACCTCGCGGCCCGCGCCGACCGCGTCCTCACCCTCGCCGACGGACAACTGCGGTGACTCCACCGAGGCGTGGGCCCGGCCGCAGCCGTTCGGTCGCACCCGACGCACCGGATCGACGCCCACCCCTTCTCAACGGTGCCGGTGAAGAGCAGACTCGCCACGACGCCGGCCACCGCGACGTCCGGCGAGAAGCTCCGAAAGGGACGGAATGAAACGACTCATGGCGGCCACCGCCATCGCCGGGCTGATCCTCGGCGTCGCACCCGGCGGTGCCGCACAGGCGACGCCCGCACCCCGCACCACCGAGGCGTCGTACACGCCGCCGCCGATCGCGTGGGGCGAGTGCGCCAGCCCTGGCCTCCAGCGCCGGGGCGGCCAGTGCGGGTTCGTCGAGGTACCCCTCGACTACGCCCGCCCTCGGGGCAAGAAGATCAAGCTGGCTGTCTCCCGGATCAGCCACAAGACGCCGGAGGCGCAGTACCAGGGCGTCATGCTGGTCAACCCGGGCGGCCCCGGCGGGTCCGGTCTCACCCTCTCCGTGCTGGGCGAGTACGTGCCCAACGGCGCGGGGGACGCGTACGACTGGATCGGTTTCGACCCGCGCGGGGTCGGCTCCTCGCAGCCGGCGCTGGCCTGCGACGGCGACTACTTCTCCTACAACCGGCCGTTCTACGTGCCGGCCACCCCCAACCTGGAGCGCACCTGGCTGCAGCGCTCGAAGGGGTACGCGGAGGCGTGCGCGAAGGCCGGGGGCGACCTGCTGGGCCACCTGAAGACCACCGACACCGTGCGGGACATGGAGAGCATCCGCAAGGCGCTCGGCCGCAACCAGATCAACTACTACGGCTTCTCCTACGGCACCTACCTCGGCCAGGTCTACGCCACCCTGTTCCCGCAGCGGGTCCGCCGGATGGTGCTCGACGGCAACGTCGACCCCCGCAAGGTCTGGTACCAGGCCAACCTCGACCAGGACGTCGCGTTCGACCGCAACATCAAGATCTATTTCGACTGGATCGCCCGCAACGACGCCGTCTACCACCTCGGGACGTCTGGTCGGGCCGTGGAACGGCTCTTCTACGCCCAGCAGCTCAAGCTCCTCAAGAACCCGGCCGGCGGCATCATCGGGCCGGACGAGTGGACCGACATCTTCCTGCAGGCCGGCTACTACGTGTTCGGCTGGGAGGAGGTCGCCCAGGCGTTCGCCGGGTGGGTGCGCGACGGAGACTGGCACACCCTCAAGGAGCTGTACGACGCGTCCAACGCGCAGGGCCCGGGCGCGGACAACGGCTTCGCCGTCTACCTGGGCGTGCAGTGCACCGACGTGCAGTGGCCGAAGAGCTGGAATCGCTGGCGGGCCGACAACTGGCGCACCTTCGCCAAGGCGCCCTTCGAGACGTGGGGCAACGCCTGGTTCAACGCGCCCTGCATCTGGTGGGACGGCCAGGTCGGCAAGCCGGTGACGGTCGACGGCAGCAAGGTCGGCGGTGTCCTGCTGATCAACGAAACGCTCGACGCCGCCACGCCGTATCCAGGAGCGCTGGAGGTGCGCAGCCGCTTCCCGGGAGCGGTGCTCGTCGAGGGCGTCGGGGGCACCACCCACTCCGGCTCGCTCAGCGGCGTGGCGTGTGTCGACGACACCATCGCCACGTACCTGGCCAGCGGTGAACTACCGAGGCGGCTCGGCGGCCGGCGCTCGGACGTGCAGTGCGACCCGCTGCCGCAACCGGACCCGGCGGCGATCGCCACCCGCTCGGCACGCCCGGACACGGGCGTCGACGCCGATCGGCGGGAACTGCAGAAGCTGATCGGAGCACGCTGATCCACGCGATGCCCGAGGCGGCGGCCCACCGCCTCGGGCATCGCGTCCCACCGACCACCCGCCTCGCCCCACCGGCCCCGGCGCCGACGCGTCGCACCGGGCGCCGGGCATCCAGTGGTGCACACATCGTCATATCACAAAGCAACAATAATAATGGAAATCACTTCCGATAGACTTGTGACACGCACGCCTCGCCACTACCGTCCTGCTGGTAATGAACCTCTTTTTCAACTGACCGGACGTGGAAAGGCGGCGGTTCCGGTGTTCGATAAGCGCGCAGGTCTTCTCAGCGCAGCCCTGATCTCGGTGACGATGCTCGGTGCGGGTTGCGGATCGTCCTCCGACGGCGACGCGGCGGCGCCCTCCTCCGGGGCGTCAGGATCGACAGGCATCTCGGTGGTCGCGTCCACCAACGTCTACGGTGACATCGTGCGGCAGATCGCCGGCGACAAGGCGACGATCACGTCGATCATCAGTGACCCGTCTGCCGATCCGCACTCCTACGAGGCGAACACCCGCACCCAGCTCGAGCTGTCGAAGGCCGACCTGGTGATCGAGAACGGTGGCGGCTACGACGACTTCGTCGACACGATGCTCAAGGCCGCCGACAGTGACGCCAAGGTGCTCAACGCCGTCGAGATCTCCGGCAAGGCGGCGACCGGCGGCGAGGAGCTCAACGAGCACGTCTGGTACGACCTGCCGTCGATGGGCAAGCTGGCCGACCAGATCGTCGGCGCGCTCTCCACCGCGGCGCCCGGCGACGCCGCGACGTTCACCGCCAACGCGACGACCTTCAAGCAGAAGCTCAAGGATCTGGAAGCCACCGAAGGCGAGATCAAGGCGGCGCACGGCGGCGCCGGGGTGGCGATCACCGAGCCGGTGCCGGGCTACCTGCTGGACGCGTGCGGCCTGGTCAACAAGACTCCGGAAGAGTTCAGCGAGGCCATCGAGGAGGGCACCGACGTCTCCGCCGGCACCCTGAAGGAGACCCTCGCCCTGTTCACCGGCAAGCAGGTCAAGCTGCTGGCCTACAACGAGCAGACGACCGGACCGGAGACCGAGAAGGTGCTCCAGGCGGCCAAGGCCAACACCGTCGGCGTGGTCCCGGTCACCGAGACGCTGCCGGCCGGCAAGGACTACCTCTCGTGGATGAGCGGGAACCTCGCCGCCGTCAAGACCGCGCTGGGCTGATGCCGGACGGCTCCCGCGCGGTCCCGGTGCTGGAGTTCGAGGATGCCGGGCTGGGTTTCGGCCCGCGGCGGCTCTGGTCGGGGCTCTCCCTGCGCGTCGAGGCCGGCGAGTTCATCGCCGTCCTCGGCGCCAACGGGTCGGGCAAGACCAGTCTGGTCCGCGCGATCCTCGGGCTCCAGCGTCTCAGCGCGGGTCGGCTGCGTGTGTCCGGTCGGCCACCGCGGCGCGGCGCGGACGACATCGGATACGTGCCGCAGCAGCGGCGCATCGATCCGCTGACGCCGCTGCGCGCCCGCGACGTGGTCGGGCAGGGCCTCGACGGACACCGTTGGGGCCTGGGCCGCCGCCCGGGGCGGGACGCGCGGATCGCGGCGGCGCTCGGCTCGGTCGACGCCGCCGCGTTCGCCGACATGCCTGTCGGACTGCTCTCCGGCGGCGAACAACAGCGGATCCGCGTCGCGCAGGCACTGGTGGCCGACCCGCGCCTGCTGCTCTGCGACGAACCGCTGCTCTCACTGGACCTGCGCAGCCAGCAGACCATCACCGCGTTGGTCGACCGGCGACGCCGGGAGAAGGGAACCGCCGTCGTGTTCGTCACGCACGAGATCAACCCGGTGCTGCCCTACGTGGACCGCGTTCTCTACCTGGCCGACGGCGGGTTCCGCAGCGGAACGGTGCAGGAGGTGTTCACCTCGGCGACGCTCTCCGACCTGTACGGGGTACCGATCGAGGTGCTTCGCGTCAACGGACGGATCCTCGTCGCGGGCATTCCGCCGGCCGACGAGTCGCACCATCACCACGACGGCGCCGAGGTCGGGGCGGAGCATGTCTGACCCCGGGCTGTGGGACCGCGTCTTCAACTTCTCCGACTACGGCGAGCTGCTCGGTCTCGTCCACAACTCGATCATCGCCGGCGCGGTGCTGGGTCTCGTCGGTGGGTTGATCAGCACGTTCGTGATGATGCGCGACATGCCGTTCGCCGTGCACGGCATCAGTGAGCTGTCGTTCGCCGGCGCGTCCGGAGCGCTGCTGCTCGGCGCGAACGTCGTGCTCGGATCCCTGCTCGGCTCCGTCCTCGCCGCCCTGGTGATCGGGATGCTGGGCAGCCGGGCCCGGGACCGCAACTCCATCATCGGCGCTCTCATGCCCTTCGGTCTGGGTCTCGGCGTGTTGTTCCTCGCGCTCTACCAGGGCCGTTCGGCGAACAAGTTCGGGCTGCTGACCGGTCAGATCGTCGCCGTGGACACCCCACAGCTGTCCTGGATGCTGGTGACCTCGACCGTGGTCCTGATCGGCCTGCTGGTGATCTGGCGCCCGCTCGCCTTCGCCAGCGTCGATCCAGAGCTGGCCGCCGGGCGCGGCGTGCCGGTCGCGGCGCTGTCGTCGGTGTTCATGCTGCTGCTGGGTCTGACCGTCGCCATGTCGGTGCAGATCGTCGGTGCGCTGCTGGTGCTGAGCGTCGTCGTCACACCCGCCGCGGCCGCGATGCGGGTCACGGCGTCCCCGCCGCTCGTCACTGTGCTCAGCGTTCTGTTCGCCGTCGGCTCCGTCGTCGGCGGCATCCTGCTCGCCCTGGGCAGCAGCATTCCCATCAGCCCCTACGTCACCACGATCTCGTTCACGATCTACATCGTCTGCCGGATCCTCGGCGCACGACGTCACCGGCGCGGTTGGGCCACCCTCGGGCGCGCCGAGGTCCCGCTGTCCGCGGGGGCGCGCTGAGGTCGGGACCGGCCGAATGGCAGAGAGCGACCGCAGCACCGGGAAGGAGCCGATAGAGACCGCCGCCGCCGTTCTTCAGGCCCTCGCCTCGCCCATCCGCCTGCGGGTGGTCCTGGAGGTCATCGATCGGGAGGCGACGGCCGGCGAACTGGCCGGACGGCTCGGCGTCGGATGCACCACGGTCGCCAAACACCTACGGCACCTCCGGGTCGCCGGTCTCGTCCGCCGTCACCGGAGCGCAAACCACGTCCGGTACGTCGCGACCCCGTCGGCCGTCCTGCTGGTGCGCGCCATCCTCGTCACGACCGGGACCGGCGGCGAACCGGGGCACCAGGTCCGCGGAGCCCTGCCACGGCACTGATCCCGCCGACGACCCACCGGGGGTGGGCCCCCGGTGAAGTCGAATCCGCCCGTGACGGGGCCGGGCCGCCGTAGAGACTGTCCCGGAACTCGCATCGATCCGGTTCGCGGCGCTCGTCGGGCGGACGCCTCGTGACCGATCGGACCCTGTCGGGCGACGACGTCACGGTCGCAGGGTCAGCGTCTGGGTCGCCGCATCCGTGACGGCGGCCCGGTCCCAGCGCATCGGCAGGGTCTGGCCGGCGCGCCACAGCGGCAACTGATCGTCGTAGTTGCGGTGGAACGCGTGCCCGGAGTTGCCGGTCAGCTGGATCCACCGGGAGGCGTCGAGGTCGGCCAGGTCGACGATCATCCGCATGGACGGCACGGCGTCGACCTCGTAGCCCGCGGCGGCATCCCAGCCCGTCGCGTTGACGATCGCGTCGCCGCCCGACACCCCGACCGGGTCGGCGTTGAACAGCCACTCGACGGGCCCGACACCCGACGAGCCGAAGGTCTGGTTGCGTGCGGTCAGGATGTGCATCCGACCCCACCGCCAGTCGGCGGGCCGGTCGCCCTGATCGCGGCGGAGCTCCGCGGCTGCCTCGGCCGCCGCCGAGCGCAGGATGTCGTCGCGCCGCTCGACGGCCGGGGTGTCCTGGCGATCCCACCACGGGGACCCGGGCTGGGCGAGCAGTCCCCGCACCACTTCGAACCACCGGTCGCCGCCGTCGGGCCGGTAGCTCGCGGGCAGCTCGTCGAAGATGCCGGCGAGCAGGTGGCGCCAGGTCGCGTTGTAGTACGCGGCCGCGGCGGACCGGCGCGCGTCGGCGCTGCCGGAGGGGCCGTCGGCAGGCTGCTGGAAGTCCCAGTCCTTCCACAGGCCGGTGGCGGTGACGCGGGCGTCGTCGGACGGGTCGGTCGCCGCGCCGAGAGCGTCGACGACCGCCGGTACGAGGGTCGGCGCGAAGCCGTTGCGGTTGTCGAACTGCGTGCGCTGCACGTCCGCCACGCTGATCGCGCCGGGCGCTGACGTGATCATGTCGCGGATGCGCTGGCTGCGGTAGCCGTACGACCAGTCGCTGGTCAGCAGGCGCGGGTAGCCGGGGCCGACGACGGCCTGATTGGCGGTGACCAGGTAGCCGCCGGGCGGGTTGAGGACGCTCGGTAGCTCGGCGAAGGGAATGAAACCCTTCCAGTCGTACGCCGAATCCCAGCCCGGGCTCATCCACCTCCCGTCGCCCTTGCCGCGCACCGGGATCCGACCGGGGGACTGGTAGCCGATGTTGCCGGCCACGTCGGCGTACACGATGTTCTGTGCGGGCACCTCGAACAACGCGGCGGCGGCGCGGAACTCGGTCCAGTTCGCCGCGGTGTTGAGGGCGAAGAGAGCCTCCGCGGTCCGACCCGGCCGCAGCGCCGTCCAGCTCAGGGCGATGGCGTAGCCGTCGCCCCGAGTCCCGCTGTCCGGTGCCGGACGCCCGGGAACGAGCTGCGGGCTGGCGGCCACGCCGGCCGGCGAGCCGGCCGGGTCGACCGGAGGCCGGCGGCCGATGTCCCGCAGCGACGCCGACGCGTCCGACAGCAGCGGACCGTGCCGGGACGTGCGTACCGTGATCGACACCGGCTTGCCGCCCGCGACCTCGATGGTCTCGGTGCGGGTCTGAAGGGGCAGCCATTCGCCGTCGACCTGCACCCGGTCGCCGTCCACCCGCTCGAGATACAGGTCGGTCACGTCGGGGTCGAGGTTGGTGAAGCCCCAGGCGATCCGGGCGTTGTGGCCGATGACCACGCCGGGGACGCCGGCGAACGTGAACCCGGCGACGTCGAACGCGCACTCGCAGTGCAGACCCATCTGATACCAGATGCCGGGCATGCTCGGGCTCAGGTGTGGGTCGTTGGCCAGGATCGGCTTGCCGGTGGCGGTCAGCCGTCCACCGATGACCCACGAGTTCGAGCCGATGCCCGAGCCGCCGTCGCCAAGCATGACCGGCAGCCGGGACAGGCCCTCGGCCAGCTCGGTGACGGTCCGCGCGGCGACGGTGCCACCGCCGCCGGTCCCGGCTTCGTCCGGGCCGCCGCCGCCCTGACCGCCGCCGCTGGTGGGCGCCGTCGGGGCACCGGACGGGACGGGCCCGGCGTCCTGGTCGAAGACGCCACCTACGACGGCTCCCCCGTCGACGATGGGTGAGTTCCGGTCGTACGGGTAGGCCGGGTAGAGCTGTTCGACCTGCGGACGCGTCAGTCCGGCGGCGAGCAGCGCCGCGCGGGCGATCTCGGTGTCCATGTTGCCCCGCAGGTCCCACGCCATCGCCTTGAGCCAGGCGAGACTGTCCACCGGGCTCCACTGCTCGATCGTGTAGCCGGAGTTCTGCAGCCCGAGCACCGTGTACTCCAGGCTCGCCCGGCCCCCGTCGTGGTCGGCGAGCCAGGCGTTCACGCCGTCGGCGTACACCTGCAGATGCCGCCGGGCGTCCGGAGACAGGAGCTGCCACTCCTGCTCGGCGACCCGGCGCCAGCCCATTGTGCGCAGGTAGCTGTCGGTCTCGACCTGGCTCTCCCCGAACAGCTCGGCCAGTCGGCCACCGGTGACGTGGCGGCGGAAGTCCATCTCCCAGAACCTGTCCTGCGCGTGCAGGTAGCCCTGGGCACGGAACAGGTCGTCGCTGGTCTTCGCGTACACCTGGGGAATGCCGTGGCCGTCGCGGTGCACGGTGACGGGCGAGGTCAGTCCGGGGAGCCGCAGCGCGCCGTCCTGCTGCGGGAACGCGCGGCGGACCGCCCAGACCGCGGCGACGGCGAGCGCGAGGCTCAGCACCAGGAGGACTGCCACCGCCCAGAGGGCGACCTTGCGCACCCGGGCCCAGGGAAGGTGTACGGCACTCATGTCGCGAGATGCTAGTGCCCAGCCCCAGCCCCAGCCCCTGCGCCCGAGAATCGGGTCGCCCGCGGCGACCGCCCCGATCAGCAGATCCGGGCGGATACCGCGTCGGGGACGCCCGACCGGACCCGGCTGAGCTGGAAGTCGGGGTCGATCTGGGCGGTGAGGTCGACACCGGTGCGGTCGTTGGCCCACGCGGCGGCGTTGCGGCGGTGGAACTCGTGGGCATGGCGGGTGAAGCCATCCCAGTCCTGCACGGTGTCGTCCACCGCGTCGGCGAGCTGGGCCAGGACCGCCCGGTTGGCCGGCTCCAGCTGTGACAGCGGCTCGACCGCGCCGCGCTCGGCCCGCCGCACGTATGCCGACCGGCTCACCCAGGTGAGGAGATCGGCGCCGACGTGCTCGCGGAGGAAGTCCACGTCCGAGGCGTCCTCGACCTTGTTGCCGACCACGGACAGGGCGACACCGTAGTCGCGGGCGTAGCCGGCGTACTGCAGGTAGACACCGACGCTGCGCAGGGTCGGCTCGCAGACCAGGAAGGTGCGGTCGAAGCGGGTGAACAAGCCGGAGGCGAACGAGTCGGCCCCGGCGGTCATGTCCACCACCACGTACTCCCCCGGCCCGTCGAGCAGGTGGTTGAGCAGCAACTCCACCGCACCGACCTTGGAGTGGTAGCAGGAGACACCGAGGTCCTCCGCGGTGAAGGCCCCGGTCGCCGCGACGCGCACGTCGCCGACGTCCCGGACGCACGCGGCGTAGACGGGTTGTCCTCCGCCACCCGCAGCAGCCGGGATCCGGCGCCGGGCGGGGTCGTCTTCACCATCTCGGCGGCGGAGCCGATCCGCGGGTTCGTCCCCCGCAGGTACTCCTTGATCTCGGACAGGTGCTCCCCGAGCGGCGGCAGCTGCGCAGCGACGGAGGCAGGCGCGCCGAGGGCCACCGCCAGATGCTGGTTGATGTCGGCATCGATGGCCAGCACGGGGCCGCGGCCCACGAGGTGACGGGTGACCATGGCGGCGAGCGTCGTCTTGCCGCTGCCACCCTTGCCGACGAAGGCGACCTTCACCGCTGATCCTCCGGGCATACTCTAGTGATTGCCGTTTTCATGAGCGTTACTGTAGCCGTTGGCCCGCTCGCGGCGGTGGAAGTGGACGCAATGCCATCCGAGCGGCGACACGGAGCCGACGAGAGCCGGTCACGGCGCCGTGGCACCCGACGGCGCGGCCGGCGCCCCGCCATACCCTCGAAATATCCATCATCTGCTATGTACCTGGAGGGAAAACGACTCCTATGATCGTCACCAATCGGTGCCGGTCGATCGCACTGCTACCGCAGCGCGACGACCCGGCCCGGCTGGAGGAGGAATGCGATGCGTCCATCGTGCAAGTCCGCACTCGTCGGGGCGGCGGCTCTGACGATGCTGATGGCGGCCACCCCCGCTATGGCGGCCGACCGGGTCGGCGTGGTCCGGGAGGCGGGCGGCGCCACCGCCGTGGCCGACAGCTACATCGTCGTGTTCAAGGATGCCTCGGTCACCCGTGCCCGGGTCGGTGACACCGCCCGGCGGTTGGCCGGCCGGCACGGCGGGGCGGTCGCCAGCACCTGGGGGGCCGCGTTGCGGGGCTTCGAGGTGCGGGTCGACGCCCGCGCCGCGGCGCGGATCGCCGCCGACCCGGCCGTGGCGTACGTGCAGCAGAACCACATCGTGTCGATCAGCGGCACCCAGACCAACCCGCCGTCCTGGGGCTTGGACCGGATCGACCAGCGCAACCTGCCGCTGGACAGCTCCTACACCTACCCGAACACGGCGAGCAACGTGCACGCCTACATCATCGACACCGGCATCCGGACCACGCACAGCACCTTCGGCGGCCGGGCCGCCTGGGGCACCAACACCGTCGACAGCAACAACACCGACTGCAACGGCCACGGCACCCACGTCGCCGGCACCGTCGGCGGCTCCGCGTACGGCGTGGCCAAGGGGGTGCAGCTGGTCGCGGTGAAGGTGCTCAACTGCTCCGGCAGCGGCACCACCGCCGGCGTCGTCTCCGGCGTCGACTGGGTCACCGCCAACGCGGTCAAGCCTGCGGTGGCCAACATGAGCCTCGGCGGCGGCGTCGACACCACCCTGGACACCGCCGTGCGCAACTCCATCGCCTCCGGCGTCACCTACGGCCTGGCCGCCGGCAATGACTCCGGTGCGAACGCCTGCAACACCTCACCCGCCCGGGTAGGCGAAGGGATCACGGTCGGCTCCACCACCAGCAGCGACGCCCGCTCGTCGTTCTCCAACATCGGCACCTGCCTGGACATCTTCGCGCCCGGCTCGTCGATCACCTCGGCCTGGAACAGCAGCGACACGGCCACCAACACGATCAGCGGCACCTCGATGGCGACCCCGCACGTGGTCGGCGCGGCCGCACTGGTCGCCAGTGCCAACCCCTCCTGGACCCCGCAGCAGGTCCGCGACTACCTGGTGACCAACGCCACCAGCAGTGTGGTGACCAACCCCGGCAGCGGCTCACCAAACAAGCTGCTCTACATCGTCAACGGCAGCACCCCGCCGCCCCCGCCGACCGGCTGCACCGGCACCAACGGCACCGACGTGGCCATCCCCGACGCCGGCTCGGCCGTGACCAGCGCCATCACCATCTCCGGCTGCGGACGCGCCGCCTCCGCGACCGCCACCGTCGCGGTCAGCATCGTCCACACCTACCGGGGTGACCTGGTGATCGACCTGCTCGCCCCGGATGGCAGCAGCTACCGGCTGAAGAACAGCAGCGGCTCCGACAGCGCCGACAACGTCAACGCCACCTACACCGTCAACCTCTCCTCCGAGGCGGCCGACGGCACCTGGCGACTTCAGGTACGCGACGTCTACTCCGCCGACACCGGCTACCTCAACACCTGGACCCTCACCGTCTGACCAACCGCTCACGCCGCACGGAGCGAACACCGTGACGGCGCGGCCGGCTCGCTGTCACGCGAGCCGGCCGCACCTGTCGTTTTCTGGCTGTGTCCGCCCCAACGCGGAAACAGTAGCGCGGGGAGGTAGCTCCGGTCGCCTCACCGGGGGTGGCCAGCCGACGTGTTGCCGCCGGCTTCCACACCACCAACAACAGCCTGCGCACGCCCGCGGCGACCGAGTTCACCGCCGATGATCCGACCATCGCCAGCGCCCTCACGTTCATGCGGACGCCTGCCCTGATCGGTCAGCGCCTCCGCTCCGCCTCCCGTTCACTTCTTGCGATGGTCGGGTGTCCTTACTTCCTGCGGTGGTCGAGTCGGACGGTGCGCAGCACGACGTCTTTGACGTAGTGTGTGCTGATCGCTCCGGAGGGCGCGGACGGGCCTCGTTCACGTCGATGCGCCAGTCGCCCGAAGCCGCGAGGGCGGCAGCGATCTCGTCGATGCCGACGTACGCCTCAGGGTCGTACATGCGGGTCTGCTCGCCGGGATCTGACGGATGCTGAAGCGGGGCCAGGTCGTGGCCGACGACGAGGAGCGTCCCACCGACGGCCACAGCGTCGAGCAGGTTGCGCAGTCCGCGCTGCTCGGGGGTGCGCTGGAACGATCCGTACGGGTGAAGTAGCGCAGGGCGGTGAACTGGGCCTCGATGCGGTTGAGCCAGGAGCTGTTGGTGGGTGTGTAGGCGAACTCGACGTTGTTGGCTGCGGCCCAGTCGCCGACGCGGGTGTCCTTCTTCGTGCTCAGGTGTTCCGTCGGTGTTGGCGGTGGTCAGGGCGAATGCCACGGGCAGTCCGTGCACGGTGGTGACCAGGTGCAGACGCAGGCCCCAGAAGCGACGCGAGTGCGAGGCGCAGTAGCCGTAGGTGGCCCACCCGGCCAGGTCAGAGCGTGTGACGGTCTCGCGGGAGCGTCCGCATTCCACCGGGGTGGAGTCGGCGATGCGCACCGGGTGCTGCCACAGGTCGGTGTCCAGGGCCAGGACCCGGATCAGGTGGGTGATCTGCGTGCCGAGTGTCCGTAGCCGCTTGTTGTACCCGGGCTGTTTCGGGATGTAGGGGAACAGGTGGGTCAGGTTCATGCGGGCGTGACGGATCCAGCGGGCTTCCTTGTGGTAGCCGAGCAGGGCTTGCAGCACCGCGAGGGTGATCAGTTCGGCGTCGGTGATCTTCGGGGCGATCCCGACCGCGGGTCGCCACCGGGTGAGCTGGGGCGACGACTTCAACACGTCGTCGATCTTCACGTACAGTGCGGTGGCGAGGGTGTCCCGATCGACGTGCACGTGGCCTCCATGGTCATCGTTGCTTCGCAACGTCGATCATGGACGCCCTCGCCTCCCTTCACCACCCCGTACCCCTTGGAATAGATCATCTAGAAATGCGGCATGGTTCGGGACTCCGGCGGGACGTTGTTCGGCGCGACCGCCATCGTCACCGGCGCCAGCTCGGGCATCGGGCGAGAGGTGGCGCGGCGCTTGGCGGGCGACGGGGCAGCGGTGGTGATCAACTATTACGCGCAGGAGGACGCGGCACGGGAACTGGCGGGGGCGATCACCGCCGGAGGCGGTCGGGCGATCACGGTCGCGGCCGACGTCTCCGACGAGGACGACGTGACGCGTCTGTTCGCAGAGACGGTCGGCACCTTCGGGCGGGTGGACATCCTGATCGCCAACGCCGGGACCCAGAAGGACGCTCCGTTCGTCGACATGACGCTCGCCGACTGGCACCGGGTCATCGACCTCGACCTCACCGGGGTGTTCCTGTGCTGTCGCGCTGCGGTGCGGCAGTTCCGGGTCCAGGAGAAGGCGGGAAGGCCGTTCAGATCGGCCGGCAGCATCGTCACCATGACCTCGGTGCACGACCGCATACCCTGGGCCGGGCACGCCAACTACGCGGCGGCGAAGAGCGGTGCGAGCATGTTGATGCGTACCGTGGCGCAGGAGGTGGCCGAGTTCGGCATCCGGGTGAACGCGTTCGCCCCCGGAGCCATCAGGACCGCCATCAACCGGCCGGTGTGGGGCAGCGCGGAAGGACTCTCCGCCCTCCTCGAAACCGTGCCCTACGGCCGGATCGGCGAGCCGGCCGACGTCGCCGCGGCCGTCGCCTGGCTGGTCAGCGATGAGGCTGACTATGTCACGGGCAGCACTGTCTACGTCGATGGCGGGATGACGATGTACCCCGATTTCCGCCGCAACGGCTGACACCGCCGTGGCCCGACAGATACGTAGCCCGTAAAGTTCCGGCGCCGCCGCGTCGGTGCTGTGCGGGCCCGCCGGGGACGCCCGGGTCGGGCGGCCCCGGCGAGTTCACTGTCGGGTGAGGGTGAAGGCGTCCGCGGAGAGCCACTGGCCGCCGCTACCGGCCGAGTAGATCCCGAGGGTCAGCGCTCCACCGGTGACCCGGATGCCCGGGATGACGACCCGGCGCCAGTGCGGCCAGCCGGTCGTCGGAATCGGTGTGGTCAGCTCCGGTACGCCCGCGCCGTAACCCTTGGCGCTCAGGTATGCCGCGGACTGGCCTCCTCCCCCGGTCGCGTACGCGCTGAGGGTGTAGACGCCGTCCGCCAATCCGGTCACGGTGCGGCTCGTGTAGACCTGGTACGGCCCGGCCTTGTGCTGGGTGAGACGGAACCCACCGGTCAGCCCGCCCTCCTCGACGTAGTCGGCGTCGGCCGAGGTGCCGTCCGTCCCGGCCCAGGTCTCCCAGCCGGCCGGAGTCTGCGTCGCACCCCCGCTGTCGAAGCCGCCGTTGCTGAGCGGCACGGTCTGCTCGGCCGCGTACACCGGCTCGGGATAGCGGCCCACGTCGACGTGGTCGAACTCCACGTGTCCGACCCCGGCGCGCTGCAGGCGGATCGTGTTGGCGCCGGCCATCAGGGTCACCGGCAGATCCTGCACGTTACGGGAGAAGGTGCCCCAGGCGCCGGTGCGCGGGAAGGGCGCGGTGTACTGCTTGACCCCGGCGACCAGCACGTCCAATGTGCCCACGGACGCGCCGCCGTTGGCGAAACCGATCCCCATGCGGTACTGGCCAGCGGTCGGCACGGTGACGGTGAACTGCACGTAGGCGTTCGTGTCGTCGAGCCCTCCGACGTACGAGCCACCCGACGCGGAGCCGGACGTTCGCACCACGCCGCCGGCGACGGTGGCGGACTCCGCCTCGTAACGGGTCGTCGCCGGCGCGGTGATCTGCGCGACGGTGACGTTGTCGACGGCCGCGAAGGCGGTCGGTCCGGGCGGCAGGTGCAGGCCGATCTGTGCGGTGTCCGCACCGGCGACGAACTCGATGCTCCGGCGCGCCCACTGGCGGTGGGCGACGGCATAGGTGTCGACCGCGGTCGTGTGCGTGCCGCCGACGAAGAACCTCGCGGTCCCGTTGGTCTGCACGAACGCGCTCGCGCGGTAGGTCGCGCCGGGTTCGAGCCCACGCACCGTCGTGGTCAGCTTGACCTCCGGCACGCTCGCGTCGGTGAAGACCGTCGCCTTGTAGGCGCCCGACTGGGCGGTCCCGTTGTTCTCGGCGATGGCGTTCGGCGCACCCGGATCGGGGCCCGGCGTCCAGGTCGTCCAGCCGGCCAGCGTGCCCTGCTCGAAGTCGGCGTTGCCGATCGGGGTGACCCGCTCGGGCAGGACCGTCTGCGGCACCACGGTGAACGCGCTCGCGTCGACACTGCCTCCCCGGGCGACGACCTGGGCCGCGGTGTTGGACTCGTAGAGCGTGACGAGGTCATCCCAGGACTGTCGCTCCGGGTAGTCGTTGTTGACGTGCGGCGGGAAGCCGGTCGTGGTGTCGTTGACGTAGCGGCCGGCGCCGCCCTGGTAGATGCGGTCCTTGAATTCCTGTGGGGTGCCGGCCATGCCGTGGATGATCCCCATCAGACCGGCGGCGAACGAGGCGGTGCAGTCCGCGTCGTTGCCGATCAGGGAGGCGATCCGCAGGGTGGTGCGGTAGTCGTTGCCGCCGTAGAGGATCGCGATCAGGACCGAGCCGTTGTTGCGATCGGGGATGGCCATCTCGTTGTCCTGGCCGTAGACGTTGCGCACGAAGGACATGAGTTGGGCCTGCGCCCAGCGCCAGTCGGCGGGGTTCTGGTCGTGTAGCGCCACCACCCGCTGGTAGACCTCATACGGCCAGGAGTCGCGGGGCAGGGTTGCGGCGGCGCGGCTCAGCGCCTCCCGCCCGTCGTCGAGGAGGTAGGCCTCGGCGTACATGGCGGCCTGGAATCTGGCCCAGACGACCGAGTCGAACTCGCCGGTGACCGCGCCGAAGCGGTTGGCGAGGTCCCGGGCGGTGGCCGGCATGCCGGGCGCGACGAGGCCGAGGGTGTCGTTCTCGATGTAGGGCTCGGTCAGCCAGTAGTGCCGGTTGAACTCGGCCCGCCCGGTGAGGGGTGGCACCATTCCGTCGTCGCGCATGGCGGCGTTGGCGATGTCGCCAGGGCCCCAGTCGCCGATGTCGTGGGCCACCCACTCGTCCTTGATGTCCTGGAAGGTGGCGTCCGGGCCGTGCTCGGAGAGGATCAACTGGTTGAAGAAATCGACGTGGTAGTCGTCGTCGCTGCCGGTCTCGTGGGAGGCGAAGTGGGGTGCGCCGAGCCGGTCGTATCCGGGGTAGTCGTTCGGGGTCCAGCAGCTCGCCGGGGCGTCTCCGGAGTAGGGGCCGTAGGTGGGTCGGAAGCAGTCGTCGGTGGGTTCCGGCTGGGGGCTCTTGTACTCGTAGCCGGTCAGCACGCCGCCGACCTGGCCGAGGACGGCCGCGAGCGTCTTGTCGCGGTAGTCGCTGCGGGACAGGGTCACTGTCGCCGCCGCCTCCGCGGGCGGCGGCGCCGTGACCGGCACGACGATCGCCGTCGCGGCGACCAGCAGCAGGGGCAGCAGCGTACGTGTTTCTCGGGGCATGACGGACCTTCCGGGAAGGGGGTCAGCTAGAGATACTTCGCCGCGTACTCGCGGGCGTCCTGCACCACCAGGGCAACGCGCTCCGGGGCCTTGTCGAGGGTGTCGTCGACGACGGTGAGAGTGGGGATCACCCCTTCGCGGACCGGCAGCCGCCAGTGCGCGTTGTAGCCCGCCTCGTGCACGCCGGAGGATCCGTGTGCCGGGTCACCGAGGCAGACGTGGCCGAAGGACCGGTTGCTGGCGGTGAACAACGCCGGGTCCGGCAGGTCGTGGAAGACCGGCACCGTGTCGCGGTGGCCCGCCTGCACCAGCGGGATGATGCCGCCGAGCGCGTCGAACCACGCCTCACCGGCGATGGCCAGGTCCGGTGCGCCGGTGCGCAGCAGTTCGACGAGGTCGCGGAGCCCGCGGGTGGTGCTGCCGCGGGGGTCGTTGTTGTACATCGCGGAGATGTCGAGGAAGGCCGCGTCGAAGCCGTACTCGTGGTGCAGTCGGACGATCTGCTCGGCGATGTGCCGCCGCCAGGGCTCATAGGCCGGGTTGACCAGCGCGCCCCAGCTGTGGTCGAAGTGGCGTGACGCGTCCCAGTCGACCGATCCGATCGGCATGTGGCCGCTGGGGTTGAGCAGTTGACCCGGCGCCGCCCAGGTTTCGAAGCCGGGCAGGTCGCGGGCGGCCACGTTGGCGCCGAACATCGGCATGATCCGGGCGCCGAGCTGGTGCGCACCGTCGATGAGCCGCCGGAAGCCGTCCGGGCCGCCGAGCCGTTCGTCGACGTCGAAGCGCCCGTACCAGCGGTAGTAGCGACCCTCCCAGCCGGGCAGGTAGGCCAGGATGTGCTCCGGGTCGATCTGGTCGGACAGGCGCCGGATGACGTCGAGCATGCCGTCGTAGGTGAGGAAGACCTTGCCGGTGAAGTGCATGCCGTTGAGGGAGAGCACCAGCGCGGTGCGGCGCAGCCACGCCGGGACGTCCGTCCGCTCCGCCCAGTCCGGCAGGTCGTAGGCCTGGCGGAGATGGGCGGTGTGCTCGGCGACGACCGGTGCGAGGTCGGCGGTGCGGCGCAGCTCCCAGACCGGCACCTCGAAGCGGGCACTGGGCTGTGCGGCGTCGGTGTCGGCGATCAGTTCGAGGTCGCAGGTCGCGGGGTCGTCGAAGTGCGGGATGACGACGAAGCGCTTGCTGCGGACCTGGTCGTCGAGGCTGCGGGCCACGGTCAGGTCGCCGTCCGGGCGGCGTACCGCCAGCAGCGGCGTGGCGAGGTCGAACCAGCCGTTGGGATAGCCGACCACCCGTCCCGCCGGCGGCACCGGAAGGTCGCCCTCACGCACGGCGGTCACGTCGCCGGTGGGCTGGTCGTGCAGGACCAGCGCGACGCTCCGGACGCCGTGGCGGTGCTCGGCACTCACCTCGATCCGTACACCGTCCTCGCCGTCGACGACGCGCACACGCGCGGTGCCGTCGCAGGTCTGCTCGCCGCCGGCCCAGGTGAGCCGGTCGGCCACGACGACGCCGTCCTCGTCGGTGCGCAGCGACGCCGGGTCGAGGCCGTAGACATTCTCCCCGGTGTGGATGCGAACGGTGACCGGGCCGAGCGAGGTGGCGATACGTGGGTGCGGCCACCGGAAGCTCAGGTCTTGCATGGTGTTCCTCTCTGGGGGTGCGGTCAGGACGCGAGCCGGCTGGTGAAGCCGCTCTTGCCCTTCTCGATCGCCTGCTGCGGATTGCCGGTGAACACCCAGTCGCGGATGAACTGCAGGTACGGGCCGGTGGGGTCGATGAAGAGGGAGTTGTACTTGGCGGTCACCGGCACTCTCGCGTCGGCGATGAGCTTGTTGGCGGCGAGCAGCCGGGGCTCGGCCTGGGTCGAGGGGTTGTCCGCGGCGTCCGAGCGCACGGTGAGCTGTCCGGTCTTGGCCACCGTGGTCTTCTGGACGTTCTCGTCCATGCTCCACGCGATGAAGTCCCAGGCGGTCTTGGCGTTCTTGGCGCCCTTCGAGATGCCGATGACGTCACCGCCGAGGAACGCCGAGGTGCCGGACGTGCCGGGGATCGGGGTGACCCCGAACTCGAGGCCCTTCTGCGCCTTGAAGACGTTGATCCCGAAGCTGCCGAGCGCGAGCATGCCGACCTTGCCGCCCTGGAAGCTGCTGAGCCAGGTGGCGCCGTTGTCGTCCTTCTCCGCGGCCGGCATGAGCTTCTCGTCCCACATGGTCTTGTGGGCGTTGAGGACGGCGGCGACCGCGGGGTCCTGGAGGGTGGCCTCGGTGCCGTCGGCGTTCATGATGTCGCCGCCGCTGGCCCAGATGTAGGGCAGCATGGTGTAGGCGTTGCAGCCCGCGCAGTTGCCGGCGAAGGCGAACCCGTAGTTGCCCCCGCCGAGGGCGGTGATCTTCCGGGCCGCCGCGACCATCTCGTCGAGCGACGCGGGTGGCTTCTCCGGGTCGAGTCCGGCGCGGGTGAACAGGCCCTTGTTGTAGTACAGGACCGAGACGTCGAGTTGGTGCGGCAGGGCGTAGATCTTCTTGTCGATCGTGCTGACATTGATGCCGGCCGGGGCGAGCTTGTCCTTGTACGGCAGCGCGTCGACCTGGGCGGTGATGTCGGTCAACAGCTTCTGGCTGGTCAGCGCCTTGACGTTGGCGATGTCGACGGCGGCGAGATCGGGGGCGTCACCGCTGCGGACGGCCTGCACGTACTTCTGCACGTACTGGGCGTCCGGCACGGTCAGCATGGTGATCTTGCGGTCGGGATTCTTGGCGTTCCACTCGGCGACCAGCGCCTTGTCGAGTGGCTCGTCGGCCGCCCGGACCCAGAGGGTCGCCGGGCCGGACCCGGTCAGCTCGGCCGTCCCGGACCGGCTGTCGGTGGAGTCGGTGTTGCCGCAGGCGGCGAGGCCGGCGACCAGGACGGCCGCCAGTGCCGGCGCGAGTACGCGCCGTCGCGAGATTCCGGACATGGTGATCTCCTGGTAGAGGGGGGTGGGGGAGGTGTTTCAGCCCTTGACGGCACCGCCGGCGAGGCCGGCGACGTAGTACCGCTGGAGGATGAGAAAGATGAGGACGCAGGGCACGGCGGCGAACACCGCTCCGGTCTCCAGGACGCCCCAGTTGAGCAGACCTCCGGCGCCGGTCTGCAGGTTGGCGAGGACGACCGGCAGGGTGTACTGCTCCTGCCGGGTGGTGAAGATGAGCGCCGCGAGGAACTCGTTCCACGCGGTGAAGAAGGCGTAGAGCGCGACAGTCGCCACGCCCGGTGTCACCACCGGGAGCAGGACGCGGCACAGGGCGGTGAGCGTGCCGGCCCCGTCCATGATCGCCGCCTCCTCGATCGCCGCCGGTACGGCGGCGAAGGCGGCCCGCATCGTGAAGATGCCGAACGGCAACGCGAAGACGGTGTAGACGAGGATCAGGCCGAGGATCGAGTTCGTCAGGCCCAGGGTGTCCAGGATGAGGTAGAGCGAGGGCACGATCGACTGGAACGGGATCATCAGGGTGGAGAGGACGACCAGGAACAACACGCCGCGGAAGCGGAACCGGAACCGGGCGAAGCCATAGCCGGCAAGCACGGACAGGACGGTCGCCGTCACCACCGTGCCGGCAGCGGCCAGCGCGCTGTTCGCCACGTTGCGGAACAGGCCCGCGTCGATCAACCGGCGGTAGTTCTCCAGACTCCAGGTGTCCGGCAGATAGGTCGGCGGGCTCTGCGCGAACTCGGCGCCGCTCTTGAACGAGGCCAGCACGAGCCAGGCGACCGGAGCCACGAAGAGCAACGCCAGCAGGCCGCACACGGTGTAGAAGGCGGCCGCCGGCAACCAGGGAAGGGGACGCCGCCGCCGGCGCGGCGCGGTCGAGGCGGTGCGGGGCGCGACAGGCGTTCGGGCGAGCAGGGTCACTGATCCTCCCCGGATCGCAGAATCACCAGTTGAACCGTGGTGAGAATGAGCAGGATGACCATCAGCCCGATCGACATCGCGGCCGAGTAGCCGAGGTTGAAGTCGATGAAGCCGGCCCGGTAGATCAGGTAGACGACCGGGATCGTGCTGTTGTCCGGCCCGCCCTGGGTGAGGATGAAGAACTGGTCGAAGGCCAGGTAGCTGCCGATGACCGTGAGCACCAGGACCATCGCGATGGTCGGTCGCAGCAGCGGGATGGTGATCGAGAAGAACGTCCGCCGACGGCTCGCGCCGTCGACCTGCGCGGCCTCGTAGAAGTCCTTGGAGATGGCCTGCATCCCGGACATCAGCAGCAACATGGTCAGCCCGACCGTCTTCCAGACCACCAACGCCACGACGACGGCGAGCGCGGTGGAGAAGCGGCTGAAGACCGAGACCGGACCGTCGACCAGCCCGAGGCGGCGCAGCAGGTCGGGCACGACGCCGATCCGGTCGTCCATCAGCCACAACGTCAGGTAGCTCGCGGTGGCGAACCCGATCACCACCGGCATCACGAACGCCGTGCGCAGCAGCCCGACCCCACGGCGCTTGTGGCGCACCGCCGAGGCCAACGCGAAGCCGACCACGAACAGCACCACGGTGGTGATCACGGTGTAGAGCGTGGTGAAGCCCAGGCTGTGCCACCAGGACGTGTCATCGACGAGGCGTCGGTAGTTCGCCCAGCCCACGAACGTCCGGTCACCGAGCAGCGACCAGTCGTAGAACGACATCACCCCGGTGACGACGACCGGCAGTACGAACATTCCGAGCACCAGAAGCACGGCGGGGGCCACGTACCACAGGCCGGCCCGTTGCCGTCGAGCCCGGGGACCGGTCCGGGCGCGGGCCGTGCTCGCGCGCGCTGTCATCAGGCACTCCTCTTACGTAATCGATTTCGTGGGCGTCACGTTACAACGCGAATGCGGCTATGTGTCAAGACCCTCAACAGCGCTTTTCTGCTACGCTACCGCGACACATGGATGCGTAATCGTTTAGGAGCATGGTGATCGAGACAGGCTCCACCCGAGTGACGATGCGCGACGTGGCATCCGTCGCCGGGGTGTCCACCGCCACCGTTTCCAAGGTCATCAATGACCGTCCGGACGTCGGTGCGGAGGTCCGGCAGCGGGTCCTGGGCACCATCGCCCGGCTGGGATACCGGCCCAACGCGGTCGCCCGCGGCCTGCGCGCCCGACACACCGACACCATCGCGATCCTCACCGACGATCTCGAGGGCATCTTCACCAACGCGCTGATGCGCGGTGTCGAGGAGGCCGCCTCCGAGTACGACGTCTCGGTGCTGCTGGCCAACAGCTACGGCGACGCCGAGAAGGAACGCCGGCACCTACGCCGACTCGTCGACCGTCAGGTCGACGGGCTGATCATCATGTCCGGTAACCGGGTACGCCCCCGATCCGGACCCGCCCTGCCCCTGACCGGCACGCCCTACGTCTTCCTCTACGAGTACGGCGTTTCCGAGCCCGTACCCAGCGTGCTGCCCCACGACCGCGACGGCGCGGCCATGGCCGCGCAGCACCTGATCGACATCGGCCGTCGCCGGATCGCCTTCATCAACGGACCGGCGTCTTGGGAAGCCACCGGGGAGCGTCTCGACGGCTTCCGCACCACCCTGCACGACGCCGGCGTGCCGCTGCACCCCGCGCTCGTCCAGCACGCGTCGTCGTGGGCCCCGGAGGACGGCTTCCAGATCGCCGACGCCCTGCTCGCCGACATCGATCCACCCGATGCGATCTTCTGCGCCAGCGACGACCTCGCCACCGGAGCGCTGGCCGCCGTGCAGGAGCGCGGGCTGACCATCCCCGGGGACGTCGCGGTCATCGGCTTCGACGACCGCTCGCTCGCCGTCCACCAACGGCCGCCCCTGTCCACCGTCGCGCTGCCGTTGCTGGAGATGGGTCGCGTCGCCGGGCGCCTGCTACTCGCCGCGGTCCAGGGCGCACCCCAACGACACGAGCTCATCCGCGTCCCCTGCGCCCTGCGGGTCCGCGCCTCGACGGTAGGTCGCGCCTGACGCCCACGGGTAGGTGCGCTCCGGCGTACCACACAGGCGCCGCTACGCCAGCAGGGTGCTGAAGCGAACCACCTCGATGCCGGGACGCGCCAGTTCCCGCGCCAGCGGCGCCGCGACCAGTTCCCGACGCTCGTCGTCACGCTGGCGGGCCACCTCCCCGGGCCGGCCGTCGCGCAGATGGACCCGTCGCAGCTCCGGTTCGTCGTGACCGGGGTGGGTGACCAGAACGTGGACACCGGACGGCGCACCGCTGATCCGCGTCGCGAACGGCTCGCCGGCGTCCGGCAGGTACGGGTACCTCTCTGCCGGGATGAGATCGGACGCCCAACACAACGCCTCCAGGGCGTCGCGCAAAGTCGGTAACCATCCCACCCCCATGTGTTCGTCCAGGTAGGACGGCTCTAGTCCGGCCTGACGGGCGACGGCGACCTGCGCCCGCGCCTCCGCCACCGCCTCGTCCACCGAGATGCCCCGGGCGAAGAGGTCATGGGGGTCGGGCAGCAGGTAGCCCTCGTCGTCGACGAGGGACGGCACCTCGTGCGGAGGCAGGACGGGCCTCCAGCGCGGCGTCACCCACTCACTGGTCAGGGTGAGATGCACGCCGACATCCACCACGGACATGCGGCCGAACCGCGTCACCGCGTCATCGAAGGCGGGAGCGGGCACCATCACCGACACGGCGTGCGCGGACCGATCAAAGGCGCGCAATGCAGCCTGCCGTCAGGGTGCAGGAGCCGGCGCGGCAGCCAGCCACGGACGGAACCCACACAAAGCTCGTCGATCTAGAGCCGCTCGGCCACCGGGGTACCGTACGGGCGCCACCTGCTCCCGTACGCCTCCGCCGAGGAGGACCGTTACGATGAGCAGCCTTCTGCTCACTGCGGCAGGCACAGGTCACTTCCGCACCACGTCAACTCGTTCAGCTTTCAGGTTGACGTGCGACTCGCTCGCCGTCGGCGCGATTCCTGACCGCATGGCGCAGCGCCATCCGCGCTGGAGAAATGAAATCCAAAGTCATCGTTGCGTCCCGGTAGCGCAGGTAACACGGATGACATATTTTATTACTGAACGATTCAACTGAACTAAATATCTCCAGCGATCAGAGAGGACCAACCGTGGACGCACCCCTCTCGTCCGACCGGGCTCGCGGCATCGGCCGTCTGCCGGCGGCCGGCGGCCGGCGGCCGGCGGCCGGGGAGATCGTGCTGTTCGATCGGTCCTGGTACAACCGGGCCGGCGTGGAGCGGGTGATGGGCTTCTGTTCGCGCAAGGAGTACCTGGAGTTCCTGCGCCAGGCCCCGGACCTGGAACGGATGCTGGTCCGTTCCGGCATCCGCCTGGTCAAGTTCTGGTTCTCGGTGTCCCGCAACGAACAACGCACCCGGTTCATTATCCGCAAGGTCGAGCCGGTGCGTCAGTGGAAGCTGTCGCCGATGGATCTCGCCTCACTCGACCGCTGGGACGACTACACCGAGGCCATCGACCTGGACCCGGAGGACCAGTCGGTGCCGATCTTCCCCCGTCCCTGATCCGCGCTGGCGGCACGTCGGGCGGTCAACACCAGTCGGGCGGCGCCTGCCCGTAGGCGGGCGGCAGATGCGGCCAGCCCAGCGCGCGGCCGTCCAGACGACCCGGTGGGCTGATCGCGCTCCACCCGTTGCCCAGCGCGACCCGCCAGGCGTCGGCCCGGGCCGGCGAGTCGTCGCCCGGGCCCCGCCCGACCGGGGCGGTGCCCTGGTCGAGCAGCCACCGCGCGGTCCGGGCCAGGGACACCGAGACGTGGGTGGCGTCGCCGGTGCGCACGCGCCGCCCCAGCGCGGCCAGCGCACCGGCGGCGACGAGATAGCCGGTGGCGTGGTCGAGCAGTTGGCAGGGCAGCGCGCCGGGCCGAACGCCGTCCGTGCTGGTGGCCCAGCCGATGCCGGTGGCGATCTGCACCAGGCTGTCGAACCCGCGCCGGGCGCCCCAGACGCCGGCCGTGCCCCAGGCCGACAGCGTGACGACGACGGTACCGGGATGCCGGTCGGCGACCTGGTCCGGGTCCAGCCCGAGCCGACGCAGCGCCCCGGGCCGTTGGCCGGTCACGAGCACGTCGGCCCGGTCGAGCAGGCGGTGCAGCGCGCGACGGCCGTCCGCCGTGCGGGCGTCCAGGGTCGTGCTGGCCTTGCCGATCACCCCGTCGACGGCGTGCAGCGCCAGCTCCGGACGGCGTGGATCGTCGACCCGCAGCACGTCGGCGCCGAGCGCACCCAACATCCTGGTGCCGACCGGACCGGCGATGACCCGGGTCAGGTCGAGCACCCGCACCCCGGACGCCGGCAGCCCGCCCGGTGCGACAGGCGGCACCGGCAGCGGCGCACAACTCAGCGGCGCCATGTCGACCAGCGGCAACGCCAGCGGGGCCGGGCCGTCCGCCTCCCAGCGGGACCGGGTACGAGCGGCCACGGCCAACCCGCCCGCGGCGTACACCGCACGCTCGATCTCCCCCGCCGGGCGGGCGGCGATCACGTCCGCCACCGTCGTCTGCACCTCGGCGTCCCGGCCATCGTCGACACCGAGGGACGCCAGCAGCGCCGTCCGATGCCACGGGTAGTTGGCGTGGGTGCGCACCCAACCGTCCGCCGCCCGCCACAATCGGGACAGGGGCGCGAAGCCGTCGATCCCCCGCCCGTCCGCGTCGCGGAGCCAGACCTCGCTCCGCACCGCCGCCGCCACGTGGCCCGTGTCGAGGGCGACCTCGGGCCGCCGACCGGTGCGGGCGGACGCCAGATCGGCGGCGGCCGTGAGACAGGCGGCCACGGACGCGATCGCGCACTCGGCGACGGCAAGGGGTGACGCCAGCGCCGCCGGCTGCGGATCTCCGGCGAGCTGGGGTCCGGTGAGTCCCGCCAGCCCCAGGTCGGCCAGGACGCCGTCCACCAGAGTCGTCATGCGGACATCCTCCCGGCGCTCGCCGAACCGTGCCAGACCATCTCCCCCGTGGTCCGCCCCGGGTCCTTGACCCTCGACCCGGTGCAGGGCCCACCCTGCACGGGTGGGGCCCGGAGAACATGGCAGGTGAGGAGAGTGCCCGATGACCGACCTGGAGCGGCTCCGGCCGGTCCTACGCACGAGCTGGGGTGCGGACACCTGCGATCCGCACGACGTGCGGGACTGGCACCCGGGTAACCCGGCCCGTGGCCAGTGCGGGGCCAGCGCCCTGGTCATCCAGGACCTTCTCGGCGGCGAACTCGTGCTCGGCGAGGTCTTCGTCGGGAGCGTCAAGGTCGGTCACCACTACTGGAACCGGCTGCCCGACGGCGACGTCGTCGACCTCACCGCCGACCAGTTCCACCCGTGGAAGACCGTCGTCGGCGCCCGGGTGCAGCACCGTCCGCCGGGACCGCCCGGACGATGCCGGCAGCAGTACGAGTTGTTGCGGGGACGGGTGCTGTCCGGTCTTGACCGGGCGCGGCGGGAAGACGCCGGATCGGCTCGCGGCGACGGACGTCAAGTGGCGGAAGCGGTCGCTCCCCGCACCGGCCGGTCGATCCGGGCCGCCGAACGGACTTGACCATCCGCCGCAGTGATGACCATCGCTGAGATCGACTGCCAGAATGACCGGCGTGTCGTTGCGCGGTCACTCTGCGACCATGACCGGTGTCACGGGGGAGGGCCGGGCGAACCGGTTCATGCTGGTCCTACTGGCGCTACATCGGATCACCTGTCTGGCCCCGGCGGTCGTCACCTGCGCCTACGGCGCGTACCGCAGCGCCTCGGCCAACCTCGGCCTGCTGGTCGCGGCGACGGTCTGGAACGTGGTGCTGTTCGGGGTGGCCCGGCGGCGGGGCTGGTTCCCGACGGCACTGGTGCACCTCGACGTCCTGCTGGCCGGCACGGTGCTGGTGGTGGTCACCGCGAACCTGACGACCGACGTCGGGGCCCCGAACTGGGGCAACCTGCTGGTGCAGGCGAGCGGTTCGCTGGTGGGGGCGGCGCTGGTCCGGCCCTGGGCCGTCGCGGGCGACCTGCTGGTGCTGGTGCTCATCCAGTCGCTGGTGATCGTCGCCGTCGGCCCGGGCACGGGCCCCTCGGTACCGGCGCTCGTCCACGCGGTCAACGGCGTGGCCTGCTTCGCGCTGGTCGCCGGCTTCGCCGTGCGCTACCTGCGGCGTACCGGACGCAACCTGGACCGGACCAACGCGCAACGGTTGGCGGCCGAGGCGGACGCCGCCGCCGACCACGCCCGCTTCGTCACCCGGCTCGCCCACCACCGGACGCTGCACGACACGGTGCTGACCACGCTGACGCTGATTGCCCGCGGCGTGGCCGACCCGGGCCGACCCGAGGTACGCCGGCGCTGCGCCCGCGACGCGGAGGTGGTCCGCGGGCTGCTCGGCGACGGCTCCGACGTAAAGTTCGGCACGCTCGGCGAAGCGCTGCGGGACGTGGTGAGCGAGGCGTCCCTGCTCGGCCTGCGGGTCCGGTACCAGGGGGCGACCGTGCCCGCGGACATCCCGCCCCAGGTCGTGGCCGCGTTGCGCGCGGCGGCGCAGGAGGCGCTGAACAACGTGGTCAAGCACGCCGGCGTGGAGCACGCCTGGCTGACCGTGACCGTGGACCGCCGACTGCTGCGGGTGACGGTGGTCGACCGTGGGCGCGGCTTTTGTCCCGAGGAGGCTCCCCCGGGTTTCGGCTTCCGGCACTCGATCGTCGACCGGGTGGCCGAGGTGGGCGGTCGGGCCCGGGTCTCCAGCGAGCCGGGGGCCGGGACGTGCGTGGAGCTGACATGGGCGGGCTGATCCGGGTGGCGGCCGTCGACGACGACCGGATGCTGCTGGAGGGTCTGGGCGCCTGGCTGGCGGGCGTCGGCGACCTGCGGCTGGTTCGCACGGCGGCCACGGTGGAGGGCCTGCTGCGGACATTGACCGAGCCGATCGACGTGGTCCTGCTGGATCTGGTGCTGCGCGACGGCAGCGACGCGGCGGAGAACGTGCGGCGGCTGGTGACGTCCGGCCGCCGGGTGCTGGTGCTCAGCGTCTGGGCCCGCCCCGACCAGGTGGTGGCGACGTTCGCCGCCGGGTGCAGCGGGTACGTGACGAAGGACCACGACCTGGGGGCCCTGGCCACCGCGGTCCGGGACGTGGCGGCGGGGCGGCCCGCGTTCTCGTCGGAACTGGCGTTCGCCTGCCTGGGCGACGCCCGGCCGACCCGTCCCCGGCTGTCGCCCCGCGAGCGCGGGGTGCTGCTCGCGTACGCCTCCGGCATGACCCTCACGGCCACCGCCCGGCACCTGGGCATCAAGCCGGAGACCGCCCGCACCTACCTGGACCGGGTCAAGGCCAAGTACCACGATCTCGGTCGGCCCAGCCGCACGAAGCTCGACCTTGCCGACCGGGTCCGGGAGGACCGCCTCCAGGCCGGTTGAGACGGCACCGGCACCCCACGAACGTCCCCCCGCCGTCCTCGTGGACGTCCGCTGTCCCCCGCCCGGGGGACAGCGGACGGGTCGGTCTGTCCCCCGAACATCCGGCATGACGAGATCGACACACGTCGCTAGCTTGAGATCGCACAGCGTCGCCACGCCATCACCCGGGGACTCGGGGGGACCGGTCCCGTCGACGCTGACACTCCCCACCGGTCGTCCGAGGAAAGGCCACCGCATGCCCCACCTGATCGGTATCGACGAGGCGGAACAGCTCGGCACGAAGCAGGTGCACCAGCTGTACCGCGACCATGTCAGTCGCAGCCAGGTCTCCCTGATGACGACGTTCGGCTTCGGCCGGGAACTGGTGGACCACGCCGAGGGGGTGTGGATCCATCTCCGGGACGGCCGCCGGGTGCTGGACTTCTCCGGCGGCGTCGGCGTGCTGAACCACGGGCACAACCATCCGCGCATCCTGGCTGCCCGGCGGCGCTTCGCCGAGGCCCGGCGGATGGAGGTGCACAAGGCGTTCTTCTCGCCGTACACGGCGGCGCTGAGCCACAACCTGGCCGCCCTGCTCCCCGGCGACCTCTCCGTGTCGTACTTCCCGAACTCGGGCGCGGAGGCGAACGAGGGCGCGGTGAAGATGGCCTACAAGTACCACGGCGGACGGCGCAACACGGTGCTGCGCGCCGACATCAGCTTCCACGGCAAGACCCTCGGCGCGGGCAGTCTCACCGGCTCGTCGGAGAACGCGTTCCGCTTCCCCGGCCTGCCCGGCATCGTCGTCTACCCGTACGGCGACCTGGCCGCCGTCCGCGCGGCCGTCGACGCGGCACGCGCCCCGGACGGCGGCTGCGACGTGTACGCCATCCTGGTCGAACCGTTCAGCGCCTCCACGATGCGCCGGTGGGACGACGACGACCTGCTGGCCCTGCAACGGCTCTGCCGTGAGCGGGACATCATCATGATCTTCGACGAGGTCTACACCGGGTGGGGCAAGACCGGCAGCCTGTTCAACTTCATGCGCTGCGAGGGGCTGCTGCCGGACATCCTCACCTACTCCAAGTCGCTCGGCGGCGGCAAGGCCTCGATCGCCGGCTACACGGCCCGCGAGCCGGTGTTCCGCCGGGCGTACGACCGGCTGACCGACGTCATCCTGCACAGCACCACCTACTACGGCTTCGGCGAGGAGACCGCCACCGCCCTGGAGGCCGTCGCGGTGGTGGTCGACGACGACTACCCCGCCCGGGCCCGGATGCTGGGGGCCGTGCTGCAACCCGGCCTCGACCGGATCGCCAAGGCGTACCCCGAGGTGGTCGGCCGGGTCGACGGCGCCGGCGCGCTGTGGGGCGTCTTCCTCGGCGGTGGTCCCGGCCTGCTCGACCTGGCCGGCCGGCTGATGCCCGGCTTCACCCACGACCCGCAGTTCCGCACCAAGCTCATCACCCTGTCGGTGATCGCGCACCTGTTCCGCGAGCACGGGATCATGACCTACTACAGCCCCAACGCCGACAATCCGCTGATGGTCGCGCCGAGCCTGGTGGCCGGCCCGGAAGACGTGGAGCACTTCCTCACCGCCCTGGACGCGACGCTGTCCCGAGGGCTGCCCCGGCTGCTGACCGCCTTCGTCCGGGAGCGGGTGACGTCGCGATGGTGACCAGCGGCCACGTCGTGGTGACCGGAGCCAGCGGGATGCTCGGCTCGCACCTGGTCCGCCGGCTGCTCGCCGAGGGGCACCGGGTGCACGGGGTGGACCTGCTGCCCGCCGCGCACACCCATCCGGAGCTGGCCCACAGCCAGGGCGACGTCCGCGATGCCGCGTTGCTGGCGCGGGTGTTCGCCGACGCGTCCGTCGTGGTGCACTGCGCCGCCGCGCTGCCCAGCTACCCGGCCGAGATGATCCGGTCGATCATCGTGGACGGCACGCACGCGGTGCTCGGCGCCGCCCGCCGGGTGCAGGTCCCCCGGGTCGTGCACATCTCCTCCACCGCCGTCTACGGCCTGCCCCGGCTGGTGCCCACACCCGAGGACCACCCGCGGGAGCCGGTCGACCCGTACACGCGGGCGAAGGTCGAGGCGGAACTCCTTGTGGAACGGTTCCGCGCGGACGGGCTCTGCGTGCCGGTGCTGCGACCCAAGACGTTCCTCGGACCGGGCCGGATGGGCCTGTTCGCGATGCTCTTCGAATGGGCCGAGGAGGGCCGGAACTTCCCGGTGCTCGGTCGCGGCGACGTGCGGGTGCAGATGTTCGCCGTCGAGGATCTCGTCGACGCCGTGCTGACCGTGCTGGCCGCCCCGGAAGACGTCGCCGGGGACACGTACAACCTGGGCGCGGCCGAGTTCGGCACGCTGCGCGAGGACTTCCAGGCGGTGCTCGACGCCGCCGGGCACGGCCGGCGGGTGGTCGGGATGCCGGCCGCGCCGACGCTCGCGGCACTGCGGGCGTTGGAGCGCAGCGGCCTCTCCCCGGTGTACGGGCGGCTGCTGTACAAGCTGCGCGCGGACTCCTACGTGAGCATCGACAAGGCCCGCGACCGGCTCGGCTTCACGCCCCGCCTCGCCAACCGGGACGCGATCCTCACCACCTACCGGTGGTGGCGGGCGAACCGGGGTGCGACGGCGACCGGGGCCGGCCGGACCAGCCGGGAACCCTGGCGACAGGGCGCCCTCTCCCTCGCGAAGATCTTCTTCTAGGGCGCCGGCCGATGCCTCTCCTCGACTCCGCTCCCGCCGCCGTGCCGGCCGTGGAGCCGCCCGCCACCCGCCGCCACCGACTGGTCGTCGACCTGATCCGCCTGGTCCGACCCGGCCACTGGGTGAAGAGCCTGCTGGTCGTCCCGCTCCCCCTGCTGGACCCGCTGTCCTGGCACCTGGCCGGGCTGACCCGACTGGGCTGGTCCGTCGTCGCGTTCGTGCTCGCCGCCTCGGCCGTGTACGTGGGCAACGACGTGGTCGACCGGCACCGGGACGGACTTCACCCGATGAAGCGCCACCGGCCGGTGGCGTCCGGCCGGGTGCCGGTGCCGCTGGCGTACGCCTGCGCCGTCGTGCTCCTGCTCGGCCTCGCGCTGCTGCTGGCCGCCGGCCCGGTCGGACCGGCCTGGCCGGTGCTGACCTATCTGGTGCTCAACGTCTGGTACAGCCGGGGCCTGAAGCACGTTCCGCTGGTCGAGGCCGGGGTGGTCGCGACCGGGTTCGTGCTGCGCGCCGTGCAGGGCTACCTGGCCGTCGGTGCGGACGTGTCGGCCTGGCTGCTGGTCACCGTGTTCGCCGGCTGCCTGCTGCTGATCGTCGGCAAACGCCGCCAGGAACTGCTGGACGCGGGGGTGGCCCACCGGCCCGCCCTGCGCGGCTGGTCGGTGGAGCTGGCCGGGCACCTGCTCCAGCTCAACGGGCTCCTGGCGGTCACCGCCGGCCTGGTCTGGCTGGGCACCGAAGCGCCGTTCGGCCGGTACGGGGACGCCGCGATGCTGCTGTCCACCCCGTTCGTCCTCTACCTGATGTCGCGGTACCTGCAACTGGCGCTGGTCCGGCGGGCCGGCGGCGACCCGGTCCGGCTGCTGTCGCGGGACCGGGCGGTGCTCGCCGCCGCATTGCTCTGGGCGGCCTGCCTGGGCGCGCTCTACGCCGCCATCCGGTTCCCGGCGCTCGTCGCCGCCCTGTCCTGAAGCCGCGTCCCACCCTCGCCCGCGCCCCGCCCTTCGCCCGTGCCCTCGTAAAGGAGAGCCATGACCGCGCACACCCCGACGGTCTCCGTCGTCGTCCCCAACTACAACCACGCCGGCTCGCTGCCGCTGACGCTGCCGGCGCTGCTGGCGCAGACCCATCCCGCCACCGAGATCATCTTCGTGGACGACCGGAGCACCGACGACTCGGTGGCGGTGGCCGAGTCGCTCGGCGTGCCGGTGGTCCACACGCCGCACAACGGCGGCCCCGCCCTGGCCCGCAACATCGGCGCCGCCCGGGCCCGCGGCGACGTCCTGCTCTTCGTCGACTCCGACGTGGAACTGCCGCCGGACACGGTGGCCCGGGCGGTGCGGCTGCTCGCCGCCGACCCGCGGGCCGGCGCGATCTGCGGCATCCTCGACGAGGTCCCGCTGGTCCGGGACAGCCTCGTTCAGGAGTGCCGGTGCCTCCAGGCGCACTGGTGGCGGATCAGCTCGCTGGGCGACGTCAGCTTCCTGTTCACCGCCATCTGCGCCATGCCGGCCCGGGTGTTCGCCGAGATCGGCCCGTTCCACGAAGGGCTGCGCCAGACCGAGGAGGTCGAGTACGGCGAGCGGCTCACCGGCCGGTACCCGATCCGGCTCACCGACGCGCTGCACGGCCGGCACCGCGACGACGACCGGCTCGGACCGATGCTGCGCAAGGTGTTCCACCGCAGCCGGCTGCGGATGCCGCTGTACGCGTACCGGCGTCGTGCCGCGCAGGGCTTCGAGACCGCGTCCCGGATGTGGGCCGCCGCCAGCGCGCTGCTCGGCACGCTCGCGCTGCCGTTACCGCTGCTGGCCGGCGCGCTCGGGGCACTGCCGTCCCTGGCCGCCCTCCTGCTCTTCCTGGCGTGCGACGCCGGCATGTACCGGTTCGTCGCCCGCCGCCGCGGACCGGCGTTGCTCGTCGCGTTCGTCGGGGTGCAGTGGCTGATCAACCTGGCGATCGCCGCCGGCGCCGGCGCCGGCGCGGCGCAGTGGCTCTGCTCCCGCTCCTTCCGGCGCCTCTACGAGGGCGGCCCACGCCCCACCGCGCAGGTGTCCGCATGAGCGAGCGCACCGAGCGCAGCGAGGGCCGCGAACGCATGCCCGACCGGCACCGCATGAGCGAGCGCACCGAGCGCAGCGAGGGCCGCGAACGCATGCCCAACCAGCACCGCATGAGCGAGCGCACCGAGCGCAGCGAGGGCCGCGAACGCATGCCCGACCGGCGGCGGTGGTGTGCGGCCACCCGGCTGCTCTGGGCGGCGGCGCTCGGCTGGGCGGTGTTCACCGGCCTGCACCGCGCGTTGAGCGGGCGCTGGTGGTTCTGGCTGCTGCCGGACCTGCTGCCGCCGGTCGCGTACCTGCTGGTGCCGGTGGCGCTGGCGGCGGCCGTGCCGGCGGCCCGGGCGCTGCGCCGGCCGCTGCCCACCCGGGCGGCGGCGGTGGTGCTGGCGGCGGCGGTCACCGCGCTGACGATCGGGCTGCCCGACACCGGCCTCAACCGGTACGCGTGGGCGTCCCGCCCCGCCCCGCCGTCGGGCGCGCTGACGGTGCTGGCCTGGAACACCGGCTACTGGGACCAGCACGACGACCCGGAGGCGTTTCTGCGGTTCCTGGTCGACCGGCGGGCCGACGTCTACCTGTTGCAGGAGCACCTCTACTGGGACGACGCGGCCGGGCTGGCCGGCGCCCGGCCCGCCCCCGACCCGGAGCGGCTGCGTCGGGCGTTCCCCGGCTACACCGTCGTCGCCCGTGGCGAGCTGCTCACCCTGTCCCGGTTCCCGGTGGTGGCCCGGCCGGCGGTCGGTCCCGGCGCGGGCCTCGCGGCCGACCCGGGCGCCGACTTCGGGCGGGTCTTCGCCGCCGCCAAGGTGCTCCGCGCCGACCTGCTGGTGGGCGGCCGGGTGCTGTCCACGTACAACGTGCACCTGCCGGTGCAGGTGAACCTCGCGCCGAGGCGGTTCCTGGGCTACGTGCGGGAACGTGACCGGGCCCGGCGGGCGCAACTCGCCGGGCTGCGGGCCGACCTAGCCGCCAACCCCGGGCCGGTGCTGGTCGCCGGCGACTTCAACACCACGGCAGCGATGGGCGACCTGCGCCCGTTGCGGGACCGGCTGCGCGACGCCGCGGACGCCAACGCCGACGTGTACCCGGCGAGCTGGCCCGCCGGTCGGCTGCCGGCGGCCTGGCGGCTGGACTGGACGCTGACCTCCCGGACGGTACGCGTGCACCGGTACACGCTGGACGATCCGCGCGGGTTGTCCGATCACCGCGCCCAGACCGCCGTGGTGACGCTCGGGGAGGGGTCGTGAGCCGTACACCGACCGTCTCGGTCGTGATCCCGGTCTGGAACGCCGCGAAGACGCTGCGCCACTGCCTGGACGCGGTGGCGGCGCAGACCCATCCGCCGGTGGAGGTGCTCGTCGTCGACGACGGCAGCACCGACGGGTCGGCGGCGGTGGCCGCGGCGGCCGGCGTGCGGGTGCTGGTCCAGCCGGTCAACGGCGGGGTCTCCGCAGCCCGCAACGCCGGGGTGGCGGCCAGTCGTGGTGAGGTGGTCTTCTTCGTCGACTCCGACGTCGCGCTGGCCCCGGACGCGATCGCCAACGCGCTGGCGGTGCTGGCCGCCGACCCGGACTGCGGCTGCGTCTACGGCGTCTACGCCCCGGAGCCGCTGATCGACGACGGGCCGGTCGAGCGGTACCGGGTGCTGCACCTGCACTCCGCGCTGACCCGGGCGGTCGGCCCGGTCGACACCGCCGTCTTCGCGCTCGCCGCGGTGCCCCGTGCCGTGCTGCGCGACCTCGGTCCGTTCGACGAGAACCTGCGCAGCGCCGAGGACGACGAGTACAGCGAGCGGTTGCTGACCCGGTACCGGATCCGGCTCACCGACACCGTCGTCGGTCGGCACGATGAGGCGGACCGGCTGCTGCCGCTGCTGGCCGAGCAGTACCGGCGGGCCCAACTGCTCCGCTGGTCGCTGCGCAACCGCTACCGTCGGCGCGGTCTGGCGCTGAACCGCAGCCTCGGTGTGCTGGCGGCCGGGCTGGCCGGGCTCACCCTGCCGGCGGCGCTGCTCGGTCCGTACGGGGCCGGCGTGCCGGTGCTCTGCCTGGCGGTCTTCGCCGCCGCCGACCCGCCGCTGGTGGGGGCGCTACGCCGGGGCGGCGGGGCGTTCCTGGTCCGCGCCCTCGGCATCCACCTGCTGGTGAACGTCGCACTGATCACCGGTGCCGCGGTCGGCCTGGTCCGGTCCCTGGTGGACCCGACGTTCGGCCCGTCGTCGCGGGCCGCCCTGCGTCCCCTCGACTCGAAAGGTTGGTGAGGTGGTGGCCGTCTCCGCGCCCCTCGTCTCGGTCATCGTGCCCAACTACAACTACGCCCGCACGCTGCGGCTCTGCCTGGCGGCGCTGCGCCGGCAGACGCACCGGCCGGTGGAGGTGATCGTGGTCGACGACGGCAGTACCGACGACTCGGTGGCGGTCGCCGAGTCCTTCCCCGAGGTGCGGGTGCTGCGTACGCCGGTCAACAGCGGGCCCTCGGTGGCACGCAACCTCGGCGCGGAGGCCGCCACCGGGAAGGTGCTGATGTTCGTCGACTCGGACGTGGCGCTGGCCCCGGACGCGGTGGCCGTCGCGGTGGCGATCCTACGCGACGAGCCCGGCGTCGGCGCCGTCTGCGGCAACTACGACACCGTCCCGTTGATCGACGGCACCTTCACCAAGGACTACCGCAATCTGTACCGGCACTGGTACTTCCGCGTCGCCGAGGGCAGCATCACCGGTTTCCTGTCGACCGCGATCCTGGCCGTGCCGACCAGGGTCTGGGCGCAGGTGGGCCCGTTCAACCCCCGGCTGACCCAGAGCGAGGGGGCGGACGTCAGCGAACGGCTCACCGACCGGTACGAGGTGCGGATGACCAGCCGGGTCATCGGCCGGCACGACGACGACGCGACGCTGCGGATCGCACTGGGCAAGGTGTTCACCCGGACCCGCGTGCACATCCCGTTCTTCCTGCACCGACGGCGGGTGGTGGGGGTGGTGACCTCCGCCGAGTCCGGCACCGGGCTGGCGTCCTGGCTGGCCGCCGCCACCACGCCGCTGCCGCTGCTGGCCGGTCCGGGGTGGGCCGTGGTGCCGCTGCTGCTGCTGGCGCTCTGGCTGCTCAGCGACGCGCGGATGTACCGCTACGTGCGCGCCGTCCGGGGCCTGGGCTACACGCTGCGCTTCGCCGGCCTGCACCTGCTGGTCAGCCTCACCATCGGGGTGGGCGTGGCGGTGGGACTCGTGCAGTGGCTGCTCTCCCGCCGCTTCCGCCGCCTCTACGAGCAGCCGGCGGTGATCGCGTGACCGCCGTGCGGACGCCACCGCGCACCGAACCGGTGACCGGCCGGACGGGCCGGGTCGGCCGGCGACCCGCCGCCCGCGCCGGCGCGGTGCTCACCGGCCTGGGCGCGGCGTGGCTGCTCCTGGTGGTGGCGCACCGGCTGCTCAGCGGCCGGTGGTGGCTGTGGCTGGCGCCGGAACTGATCCCGCCGCTGGCGTTCGTCGCCGTACCGGTGCTGCTGCTCGGGGCGGTGCCGCTGGCCGGCCGGTTCCGGGCCCGGCTGGCGCTGCTCACGGTGGCCGGGCTGCTGCTCGGCGCGGACCTGGCCGGGCTGAACCCGGCCGTGTGGCGCACCCCGCCGCGCGCGCCGGCGGACGCGCTGCGCCTAGTCTCCTGGAACACGACGGTGTGGAACGCCACCGACGACCCCGACGCGTTCTACGCCTCGCTGACCGCCCGGCACGCCGACGTCTACCTCCTCCAGGAGTACAAGCCCGACGACGACCCGGCCCGCCGCGACGCCGACCTGGCCCGGCTGCGTCACGAGTTCACCGGCTACCAGGTGGTGCTGCGCGGGGAACTGGTCACCGTGACCCGGTTCCCGGTCGTCGCGACGACCGCGTTGCCGGCCGACCCGCCGCCCGGCGCGGACTGGCGCACCGACTACTGGGAGGTCAAATCGCTCCGCACCGACCTGCGGGTGGGCGGTCGCACGGTGTCGGTCTACAACACCCACATCCTGGTGCCGCTGGACCTGAGCAGCCCGCTGCGCGAGCTGTTCTACGACCGCCGGCACGAGTTCTTCCAGCGGCGGGAGACGCAGTACCGGGCGCTCGCCGCCGACCTCGACCGCAACCCGAACCCGGTGCTGGTCGCCGGCGACCTCAACACCAGCCCGGCCATGGGCGACCTGGGCCGGCTCCGCGACCGGCTCACCGACGCGGCCCGGGCCAGCGGGTCGGCGTACCCGACGTCGTGGACGATCGCCGGCCGGCGCTGGTGGCGGCTGGACTGGACGTTCGTCTCCCCCGGATGGACCGTGCACCGCTACCGGCTGCACGACGCCCGGGGCATGTCCGACCACCGGGTGCAGGACGTCGTGCTCTCCCTCGGTGGGTCCCGGTGAGCCGGGCACGGGTGTGGGCCACGCTGCGCGTGCTCGGGTACGCCGCCGTACTGGCCTTTCTCGGCTGGCAGGTGTGGCGGGTACGGCACGGGATGGCGGACAGCCTGCGGACGGTCGGTTGGGACGCGGCGCTGACCGCCGGGGTCCTCGCCGCGGTCGGCGGCGTGCCCGGCTTCGTCGGTTGGCGGGTCCTGCTGGCCGGGCTGGGCACGAGACTGTCGCTGCGCGACGCCACCCGGGTCTACTTCCTCGCCGGGCTGACCCGCTACCTGCCGGGCGGGGTGTGGCCGACGGTGGCGCACGCCGCGATGGCCCGGCCGCTGCGCCAGCCACCGGCCCGGCTCGCCGCCGCGTTCCTCGCCAGCCAGGGACTCGCGGCGGTGTCCGGGGTGCTCGTCGGCGTCCTCGCGCTGCCCTGGCTGGTCGGGCAGAGCCGCTGGTGGTGGCTGCTGCTGCCGGCCTGCGTGGCCGCCGCCGCGCCGGTGCTCGCCCCAGGCATGCTCGGCCGGCTGCTGGCCGCCGTCGCGCGGCTGCTGCGCCGGGGCGACACCGGGCCGCTGTTGCCCGGACGCCCGACGCTGCTGGGCGCCACCGGGCTGATGGTGCTCGGCTGGCTGATGAGCGGCCTGCACATCACCGTGCTGGCGGTCGCCCTCGGCGCCGCGCCGGGCCCGGCGCTGCCGCTGGGCGTCGGCGGTTTCGCCCTCTCCGTGGTCGCCGGGCTCTGCGCCGTGGTCCTGCCGACCGGGCTCGGCGTACGCGAGGTCGCGCTCGCGCTCACCGTCGCCACCCTGGTCGGCGGCCCGGACCTGGTGACCCTCGTCGCGTTGAGCCGGGTGCTGCTGACCGTCGGCGACATCGGCTCGACGGTCGTCGTGCTCGCCCTGCTGGCCGTCACCGGCCGTCGCCCGGGCGGTCCGCCGTACGCCGCCACCCCGTCCCGTCCCGCCCCTGCCGACCGTCTCGAAGGAGTCTCCTCATGACCACCACCGACCTGCCGTCCGCCGCGTCCCCCGGCACCGGAGGCGGGCTGCGCGGCGGTCTCCGCCGGTTGCGCAGCGCCGTGCGTACCGCCTCCGGGGTGGAGGTGCTCTCCGCCCTGCCGTTCCTCGCCGGCCCGCTGGCGCGGCTGGAGCGCCGTCCCCTGCTGCACGGGCTGGTGCTTTCCGCGTTCGGGCTGCGCCGGCCGATCTTCGTGGACTTCCCGGTGAGCCCGGAGCCGCGCTTCGGCTACGGCCGACCCGACCACCCGGGCATCACCGAGCTGCTCGATCGGCGGCGGGACGCGTACGCCGACACGCTCCGGCGGTTCCTCGGTCACGCCGACCGGCTCGCCGCCGTCCCGCTGCACGGCGACCTCGACTCGGGCGAGCCGTACTGGCGCAACGGCTGGCTGCCGCCGCTGGACGCGCTGGCGCTCTACGGTTTCCTGGTCGAGCACGAACCGGCGCGGTACGTCGAGATCGGCTCCGGCAACTCGACGAAGTTCGCCCGCCGGGCGGTCCGCGACCACGGTCTGCGTACCCGGATCACCTCGATCGACCCGGCGCCCCGGGCCAGCGTCGACGTGCTCTGCGACGACGTGGTCCGGGCGCCGCTGGAGCGGGCCGACCTGAGCCTCTTCGACGAGTTGGACGCCGGTGACGTGGTCTTCTTCGACGGGTCGCACCGCAGTTTCATGGGCTCGGACGTGACGGTCTTCTTCTTCGAGGTGCTGCCCCGGCTGCGGCCCGGCGTGCTGGTGCAGGTGCACGACATCATGCTGCCCCGCGACTACCCGCCGCAGTGGCGCCACCGGCACTACAACGAGCAGTACCTGCTGGCCGCGTTCCTGCTGGCTGCGCCGGAGCGCTGGGAGATCGAGCTGCCCAACGCGTTCGTGGCCGGCGACCCGGAACTGCGCGAGGTCGCGGCCCCGCTGTGGCGGCGTCTCGGGCTGACCGAACACTTCCTGCCCGCGTCGTTCTGGCTGCGTCCGCGGGCGGACCTCGGCAGCGGTCCCGTAGCCACGACGCCTCCCACCGGATAGCCGGGTTCGCCCCGTGTCGCGCTGACACCGCGCCCGGCCGGCGGGAGGATGGGAGGCATGGGTTCCCCCGATCACCGCTACCTGCCCGACAACGCCCGGGTCGAGGCGGGTGAGCGGTTCACCTGGCTGGCCTAGCTGTTCGACGGGGTCACGCGTGGGCACTTCGACCGGCTCGGGGTGGGGCCGGGCCGGCGCTGCTGGGAGGTCGGCGCCGGCGGCCCCGGCATTCCGGCGGCGCGGCCACAGCCGTCGGGACGACCGGTCACGTGCTGGCCACGGACCTCGATCCGGCCTGGTTGGACCCGCACGGCCGGTACGAGGTACGCCGGCACGACATCGTCGCGGACCCGCCGCCGCAGCCCGGCACGTTCGACCTGGTGCACACGCGGCTCGTGCTCGTCCACCTGCCCGACCGGGCCCGGGCGTTGGCGACGATGACGGCGGCGCTGCGGCCCGGCGGTTGGCTGGTGGTGGAGGACGCCGACACCGAGTTGCAGTCCCTGGCCTGCCTCGGCCCGGCGCAGCGGCGCGTCAATCGGCTGCGCCGGGCCGTCCGGGAGCTGCTGACCCGCCGCGGCGCCGATCTGCGCTTCGGCCGTACGCTGCCCCGGGCGTTGCGGGCGGCGGGTCTGGTCGAGGTGACGGCCACCGGTTGCTTCCCGATCGGTGGGGTGGCCTGCGACCGGCTGGAGGCCGCGACGGTGCGCATGGTCCGTGGTGAGCTGCTCGCCGCGGGGCTGGCCGACGACGTCGAGATCGACGCCCACCTGGCCGCCGTCGAGGCCGGCGAACTCGACCTCACCCTCGCGCCGCTGATCTCGGCGTGGGGACGCCACCCGGGCTGACCGGTCGCCCCGTGCCGGTCATCGGTGCTCCGAGAGGTCGTGGAGATTAGCGCTCGTCAGCGCGTCGGCCACCTCGGTGACCGCCGGATGGTCGGGGACGAACATCTCCAGGGCGGCGGTGAGAGAACTCCCCGGCGTCAGGTGCCGGTAGTGCTCGAAACTCCGCACCAGGGCAAACATTTCCACTCGGGCAGCGGTGTCGCGCCGTAGCTGGTGCACGATCACCGGCGGCAAGAGATCGTAGAGCTGTCTGCGAGAGGCCGGCTCGGTCATCCGCGGCACGCTGAGCGACCGGTCACCAGTACCCGGTACCGGTCGGCGGTGACGGGGGCCGACAGCGCCGTCGGGGAACGCCGGTCGCCGGACGGTCGCGGCGCCGGAACCCCGGTCACCGCGAGGGCTTGCGTCAGGTGGCGTTTCAGGCCACGTAGGACCGGTGCCTGTGCGAATCCGGCTTGATGATCGAGAAGTGGTCGCCGGGCAGCACGCCCACGTCGGGGAGGACGCTCCTCGCCGAGCCGGGTGTCACGACTCCGTCGCGTTCGCCGGCGTACGCGACGATCGGGATCGGGCAGGTGGCAGCCGTGACCGCGGTGGCGTGGACGATCTGGTTGACGGCGATCCGGTGCGCGTCGGGGATGGCCCGGTCGAGCGGTCGCAGTTCGCGTTCCTGGGGGGTGTCGCCACAGGCCGCTCCGGCGAAGCAGCAGGGCCAGGTCGGACCCGGAGTTGGGGCAGGCGAACGGGACGATCCTGCGGATGCGGGCCAGCTCCGGCCCGCATCCGTCGGCGAGGGTACGGGCCAGCATCCGAGCGCGAAGTGCGCGTTGGCATGGCCCCCGGGCATGCCCTCCTCGGGGATGCCGTCACTCAGTACAAGGTCCGCCCCGCCGCGCAGGTCGGCGATAGGCTGCTCGTCAGCTGGGTAGCTGTCCTGGCCGTCAAGGGCGTAGGCCAAAGTCAGGTAGGGGCGGCGGCGCCGGGTGGCGGTGAGCCAAGGACCGAGGACGGTGAGTGTCTCGTCGGGAAGCACGTTGGTCTCAACATCAACGCCGTGGGCGGTGAGTACCGCGGCGCCACTGTCAATCCCCTGGAATCGTGGAGGACTCGGTTATGCGGCCTGGTTTTCCAGGACGCGGATGGTTGATCGTTCGTAGTCGATCGGTGAGCGTCCGTCGCAGACGGAGTGGCGGCGGCGCCGGTTGTAGAAGTCGGTGATCCAGGTGGCGATCTTCAGCCGGGCCTCGGTACGGGTGCGGAACTGGTGGCGGTGGACGTACTCGACCTTGATGGTGGAGAAGGTGGCCTCGGCCACGGCGTTGTCGAAGCACGAGCCGACCCGGCCCATCGACTGGCGTACCTTCCAGCGGGCGCACGCCCGGGCGAAGTCGGCCGAGCAGTATTCGCTGCCCCTGTCGCTGTGGAAGATCACTGCGGCGACGTCGTCGCCACGGGTGACCGCGGCCATGTTCAACGCGGCGACGACCAGGCCGGCGTCGTGCCGGTCGCCCATGGCGTAGCCGAGGATGCGCCGGGAGTACAGGTCGATGACGGTGGCGAGGTAGAGCTTGCCCTCCTGCGTGACGATCTCGGTCATGTCGCCGCACCAGGCCACGTCCGGCGCGGATGCGGTGAACTGACGCTTGACCAGGTCCGGGGCGGCTGGCCGCTTGCCCTGCCGAGTCAGCCCACGCCGGCGCCGTTTCGCTCTGGCGACCAGGCCCAGATCAGCCATGACCTCGGCGATCGTGTTGTCCGACACCCGCCAGCCCTGCTCGCGTAACTCGTCGCCGACGCGTGGACTGCCGTAGGTGCCGCCCGAGGCGTCGAAGACGCGCCGGACCGCGTCCGTCAGCCTGGTCCGACGATCCTGGCGAGGCGTCGGCCGACGGTCGCGCCACTTGTAGAACCACGACTCGGACACCCCCAACGCCCGGCAGGCCACCGCGTGCGGCACATCGTGCTCGGTCCTCTGGGAAACGATGAAGGCGGCCACGCTCACCGGCCCGTCGCTTCCTTGACCCACAGGACCACGGATCGCTTGAGGACATCACGCTCCATCGCCAGCTCGGCGTTCTCCCGCCGCAACCGCGCCAGCTCCGCCCGCTCGTCCTCGGCCAGCTGCCCGGCAGCGGCTTCGCCACGAGCGGCACGATCCTGCTGAACCCAGTTGGCCAGGGTGCCGCTGTTGATCCCCAGATCACGCGCTACGGAGCCTGTCAAGTCAACTGAGACATTTTCTTGATTTTGTTTAGCTTTGTGCTGCTGGTTGGTTGGGCACGGGCGAGGCGGTGGTCTGTTCGGGGTCGCTGTTGTCGGGTTTGTTGATCCATGCCCGGTCCGGGAGGCGGGGCGGGCGTGGACGGCGGCGGCCGAACCGTTGCGGGTGCGCTGCCCAGGCCGCGTCGAGGGTCTGTTGCCGCTGTTCACGGATCTGCCCGGCGGTGCCGTGATGCACCGATGCCGGGGTGTGCAGGCCGACCCCGGAGTGCCGGTGCTCGTGGTTGTAGTAGGTGTAGAACGCCTCGCAGTGCTGCCGGGCGTGCTGGATCGACCCGAACCGCTCGGGAAACGTCGGGTCGTACTTCAACGTCTTGAAGCTCGCCTCGATGTACGGATTGTCGTTCGATGTCTTCGGACGGCTGTGGCTACGGCCGATCTTCAGATCGGTCAGCAGCTGGGTGACGGTCTTGCTGGTCATCGCGGCGCCACGGTCGGCGTGCACGGTCAACTGATCGGCATCGACGCGTTCGCGGGCGGCCGCGTCAGCGATCAGCGCCTCGGCGAGCTGGCCGTCCTCGTGCGCGGCGACCAGGTGCCCGACGACGTAACGGGACCAGATGTCGATCACGGTGTAGAGGTGGAACCAGACGCCCTTCTGCGGGCCGCGCAGCTTGGTGATGTCCCAGGACCAGACCTGGTTCGCCGCGTCGGCCACGAGTTCGGGTTTGGTGCGGGCCGGATGGCTGGCCTGGCTGCGGCGTTCGCCGCTCTGCCCGGCAGCCCGCAAGATCCGGTACATCGTGGACTCCGAGCACCACCAGCGGCCCTCGTCGAGCTCGCGGGCCCACACCTGCGCCGGCGCCAGATCTTGGTACTCGGGCCGGTTTAGCAGTTGCAGCACCTGCTCACGTTCCGCCTCGGACAACGCCGACGGCGGTGGCCTGCGCGCGGTCCGCGGCCGTGAGATTAGCGGTGGTACGCGGTGCCGGTAGAGCGTCGCGCGGGAAACACCGGTCAGCCGGCAGGCCCCGGCGATGCCCCACGCCGGGGTCAGCGCCTGCTGTGCCTCGGCGAGGACGGGTTCGGCATCGGCGCGGAATCCGCGCTCTCGGAGAGCAGTTCCAAGAGCGCGTGCGCTTTTCCCATGATCTGCAACGCGGTCTCAGTCTTGGCCAGCTTGGCCTGCAAGCGGGCGTTCTCCCGCTGAAGACGGGCAAGTTCGGCGCTCTCGGCCTTCTTCGCTGCCCGCGCGGCCGATTGCCGCCGGTCCGTCAAGCCGGCCGACGCTCCGGCGTCTCGGGCCTTGCGCCAGTCGAGAATGTGTGACCCGTACAACCGTTCCCGGCGCAGAATCGCCCCGCGAGCCGCCGCGTCCGGCGCCGCGTCGTACTCGTCCAGGATCCGCGCCTTGAACTCTGCGGTGAATGTCCGCCGCTGGGGCCGGGCGTCCGGATCCAGGCTCTCGTGGGGCTTCGACGTTATGCTAATGATCTCTCCTCAGGACCGTCCAGGAAGAGTATCCCCTGGTAGACGGGCTGTCTCACATCAGCGTGACAGGGAGGGCTACCTGCGCGATCGACTTCCCGGTCTCCCGCACAATCCGGACCGCGCCCGCGCGGAACTCCGGATCGAACCGGCGTCTCGTCTCAGCCATGAACCTCTATCCCCCAAGCTCTGGCCTCCACGTTACGAGGGGAACCACACCTTCATCGCCGACCGATCAGCGATCCGGCCGTGCGTGTTCAGCGTGACCAGCCCGTAGACAGCCAAACGGCTGCGGGTGGCGGCGAGGGTGGGAAGCGGAAGCGGGGGTCGCCTCATCGCCGCGGCGGGTGCACCAGAAGCACCACGTGCACTGGCCTGGTGACCGGGGAGGGCAACGGCGGGAATGACAGAGGAGCTGGCACGGGTTGTCGCAGCTCTGGCCCCGGTGGACTTGCCCCGAGAGGCAGCGCCGGTGCCGGTGTCGTAGGAGCTTCGGCGGTGGTCAAGCATACTTGACCACCGCTACGTCATCTTGTGCACAAATGAAACGCGTTCGTGTCCGAGGGGGGATTCGAACACTTGTTCGTGTCACATGTGGCCCATTTCTGGGTCCACATGCTCATAGATTACGGTAAGGCCAGGGTTGGCTCAAGCTGGCATTCCTACTACCGTGCGTGAGCATGGGCAGCAGTGAGGCGCACGGCTCGAGATAAGGCCGGCGATCCCGGCGAGCGGCCCCAGACCGACTCGGTCGACGAGAAGATTGGGTCGGCAACGATTGGTCCGAGGGCGACAGTAGAGGATCTTTCCACCTGCTGAGGTTCCCGGACTTCCGATTGTTCCATCCCATACTCCGGCCCGGGCTTGGCAGGTCCGTTGCCCACCAAGCCCGGCTGGAGTATCACTTCGCGGGTGTGGTCTTGACGGTGGCGCGTAGCGTCTGTGCGAGGCTAGGCATCGCCTTCCAGCCGTCGGCGACTTGGGCGATTCGGGCGGTGTTGGTGGCGGTGAACTTCTGCAGGTCGTTAGCGGCGGCGTTGACGACTCCATCGAGCCGTGATTCACGGCAGGCCCAGTCGGCAGCGGCTACCTTCTTCTCGAATGCGACAGCGTCGGCCCATTCAGGGAGGGCGGTCGGGTCCGACGGACGCTCAAATGACAAAGGCGGGAACTTCTGCTCGACCTTCAGGTACGCCTCGGACAGGTCACCGGCGTCTATTCCGGCCGACTTCATGCAGCTGGCGTACTGGCGAGTCAGGTCCGGTGCGACCTGCTGCTGGACGCTACCGAGCAGGTCTACCAGCTCGACTTCCAGTTCCTGCTGCCCGTCAGGAACTCTCAGCTTCTCACCCTCAGTTGCGGCGTTCTGGCAGGACTCGACAGCAGTGAACCAGCGAGCTTGGTCATCCGAGGCGGCAGGCAAACCCGGGTTGGGGGTTTCACCTCGCTTGGCCAGCATCTCGATACGGGCGGCGACCCCGAAATCGACGCGGTGGGGCGCAAATCCGAGCAGATCACCGGGGGCAGGGTCGGTAGGCGGGCTCATCGGCTGATAGGGGGTGACGCCATACACGACGCCCTTGGTCCGGGCGCAGGCGGCGATCGCGGACTGGCTCGTGAGCCACATCCGCTCCTCGCCGGCCAGACGCTGTTGCGGCGTTCCATATACCTGGTCGATCACAGCGGACAACATGGCCGGGGCATCGACGCCGACGGGCGCGGCGGCAGGCATCCCGGGCTGGGCACAGCCGGCCAGCGCGGCGATGGCGACGGCGGTTGCAACGGCAACGTTCCGGCGGCGCTTAACCATTGGTCGTGTGCTCCCTTCATACGAAATCAGGACGTGCAAGAAGTGACCGAGCCGCCCCCGTCGTACAGGTACGAGCCAGTGGAGGTGAGCCACCACGAGCGGGTGCACTTGTTCGGAATGCTCACGATGACCTCAGATGGTACGCCGATCGCTATCTCGCAAGTGCCGCTGGTGGTCGCGTTATTGTTGCCATAGCAACTGAACAGCTTGTTGAAGCCGAACACGTTCGTGGACTCGTACGTGTTACCACTGTCGCGCTGAGAGGCCGGTCGGCAGGACCGTGCCATACGCGCGTCGAAGTGACCGCCCTCGCGGCTCCAGTCGTACCACATGTCCAGGCACTTGCCGCTGGGCACTGCCCCGGTCGGATTGGCCAGCACGCGCAGTAGATCCGACGAGTCATTCTGGTTGTAGAACCCGTACGACGGCGATGGGCCGACATACAGGGTCCCGGATGAGGCCTGCGCGGGAGTGGCGACCAGACAAGCCGCCGAGCCGAGCACGATAGCCGCCGCCGTGGCGAGCCGGCGACGCATGGGATGACCAGACAAGAGCTTCCTCCCCTGATGAGCAACGCCACGCCTCTCACCGGCCGCGCGAGAGGCGTAGATGAATCCACCGAGCCAGCAGCGTACCTCAAATCGAACTCGACTATCGATGTCAGACGATCAAAGGCCTTTGTGTCATCACCCTAATACTCCAACGTCACTTGGCTTTGGCGTTGGGCGTGGCGCGGGCATGAAGACGGCCACCGCGTTGATCATCGATGGTTTGTGAGGACAATCGAAGATCGTGCGGTGGCCGCGTGCCACAGCGTAGACCCCGCCGGGTGGCGGGTCGTCCTGGACGAGGCGGTGGCGCGTGTCGCTGGCCGGTTCGTGCGGGCGGAGCCCCGTCGGACCGCCGGGCAGTTCGTGGAAGGGCTGTTGTCGGGCGTGGAACGCAAGACCTGCTGGTCGCTTGCGGAACGGGCGGGTCACGAGGATCCACAGGCGATGCAGCGGCTGCTTCGCACGGCGGTGTGGGACGCCGATGGCGTCCGCGACGACGTTCGGGCCTGGCTGATCGAGCAGCTCGGGCACCCCGACGCGGTGCTGGCCTGCGACGAGACCGGGTTCCTGAAGAAGGGTCTGTGCTCGGTCGGGGTCCAGCGGCAGTACACCGGCACCGCCGGACGTGTCGAGAACAGCCAGGTCGGGGTGTTCCTGGCCTACGTCTCGCCCGAGGGGCGGGCGATGATCGACCGTCGGCTCTACCTGCCCGAGACGACCTGGTGTCAGCAGCCCGACCGCCTCGCCGCCGCCGGCGTCCCCGACCAGGTCGGGTTCGCCACGAAGCCTGCCCTCGCCCGGCAGATGATCGCCGCCGCGCTGGATGCCGGAGTCCCGTTCGGGTGGGTGACCGGCGACGAGGTCTACGGCGCCGATCCCGGCCTACGCGCTGACCTCGAACACCGCGGGATCGGCTACGTTCTGGCCGTCGGCTGCGACCGACGCGTGCACATCAACGACGGTCGCACCCTGATCCGCGTCGACGACCTCGCCGACCGGATCCCCACCGCCGAGTGGCAACTGCATAGTTGCGGGCCGGGAGCGAAAGGTCCCCGCGACTACCTGTGGGCCTGGATCACCACCGCCACCAGCCCCGTCGAGCACCGGTGGCTGCTGATCCGCCGCAACCGCACCACCGGTGAGTTGGCCTTCTACCTGTGCTGGTCACCCCGCCCCGTCCCGCTGCACACCCTCGTCACCATGGCCGGCTCCCGCTGGAGCATCGAAGAGCTGTTCCAGACCGGCAAAGGCCAAGTCGGCCTCGACCACTACCAGGTCCGCGGCTGGGCCGGGTGGCACCGATTCATCACCCTGGCCATGCTCGCCCTGGCCGTCCTGACCATCATCGCCGCCCAGCAGCCCGACACCGACCCGGAGATCATCGCGCTGACCGTCGCCGAGATCCGCCGACTCCTCAACGCCTTCGTTCTCGCCGTGACGCTCCCACCCGCGCACACCCTGCACTGGTCGATCTGGCGACGAACATCCCAAGCCCGAGCCCGACGTGCCCACTACCAGCGCAGACAGGCGAAGTGACGTTGGAGTACTAACCAAGGCCGTCGCGGTGCGGAGTCCTCGTAGAAGCCGCAGGTGGTGGTACTGACCGACGCCTCCGAGGTGCCCGACTGCCGCGATGAACGCCCACGGACTGCTTGTCCGACCCGACCGCGAAGATCCTTCGTAGGAATATCGGCGTGTCAGACAACCCGCATGACGATCTGGACGCTCCCTTGACTCGATGGCTCAGCAGCCAGCCGCAGGCCGACCCGCAACCACCTCACCAACGGCGGCGCGGCCTGCGGTTTGCGTTCTACGGCCGGATGTCGACAGTCGAGCACCAGGACCGAGTGACGTCCCGGCACTGGCAATGGGACTGCGCTATTGAGCTCGTCGCCGCTCACGGTGTGATCGTCGCCGAGTACTTCGACATCGGCTGCTCTCGCCGCCGCAGTTGGCGGCAGCGTCCGCAGGCCGCTGCGCTGCTGGCCGCGCTTGACGACCCAGATCGCGGGTTCGACGCGATCGTGATCGGCGAGTACGAGCGGGCGTTCTCAACCAACCAGTTGCAGCACCTGGCGCCCGTGCTCGAACAGCACGGCGTGCAGCTGTGGCTGCCCGAGATGCACGGGCCTGTCGATCACCAAAACCCGACCCATCAGGCGCTGATCATGATGCTGGGCGCCCAGTCGAAACGTGAGGTGCAGCGCGCCCGGTTCCGGGTCGTCACGGCGATGCGGGCCCAAGCGCGAGAGCAGGGACGATATCTCGGAGGCCGGCCGCCCTACGGCTACCGACTCGTCGACGCCGGCCCTCATCCGAACACCGCCCACGCCCGCTGGGGTCGCCGGCTCCAAAGCCTCGAACCGGATCCGGCCACGGCCGCACACGTGCGGTGGATATTCACGCAACGCCTGGATGGCCACAGCCTCGCCAGCATCGCGCGCGCCCTCAACGACGCCAGCACACCATGCCCATCGAACGTCGATCCCGACCGCAATCCCCACCGCAACGGCAACTGGTGGACCCTGCGCACGGTCGCGGCGATCCTCGCCAACCCTCGCTACACCGGCAGGCAGGTCTGGAACCGGCAACCCGCGCACACCGACACCAGCAGCCCGCAGCGGGAACCCCTCCGGCGGAACCCAACCAAGGACTGGGTGGTCTCCACGCACCAGGCCCACACCGCGCTGGTCAGCGAACAGGACTTCGTCGCCGCCCAGGCCATCCGCTCCCACCGCAGCGCCCACGACGGCACCACCCGCCGCTACCTGTTCACCGGCCTACTGCGCTGCGGACCTTGCGGACGGCGATTGGAATCCCATTGGGTCAATCAACGCCCCGGCTACCGGTGCCGCCACGGCCGCACCAGCACCCAACAGACCACCAACCCCCGGCGCAAGATCCTCTACCTCAGGGAAGACCACATCATCGCCCGACTCGCCGACCATCCCCTCCTCCCCAGCGGGATCCAAGCTCCACACGACCTGGTCACACTCCTGCGCAGCAAGAAGATCACCATCGTCTGCGACCAGGAACACTGCACACCAACTACAGAATAATCCGCGCAGGTCAACCTGCGCGGATTATGATCAATATGTGGTAATGATGTGTCCGAGGGGGGACTTGAACCCCCACGCCCTATACGGGCACTAGCACCTCAAGCTAGCGCGTCTGCCATTCCGCCACCCGGACTTGCTCGCTCAGCCTACCCAATCGACCGTGGTGATGGCCTCACCGCCTCGGTCGACCCGGGGGGCCGCACGGGGGATTACTGTACACGGCCCGGAACGATCATGCACATCACCGCCAACGGGCCATGTTTGAGCAGCTCAAACCCTCTGCCGATCCGGGCGGGTAGCGCGGAACAGGCGAGTCCGGGCAGCATTGCCCACGTGTCCCACCCCTCCCCGTTGACCGCCGCGCAACACCAGGCCCTGGCGCTTCGTGCCGCGGGCGACCTGACCGGCGCCCGCCGCCTGCTCGCCGACGCGATCGCGGCGGCCCGACCGGCGTACGGCGAGGACCACCAGGACGTCCTGGCCACCGGCCACCTGCTGGCCCGGCTGCACCGGGAGGCCGACGACCCGGCCGCCGCCCGTCGGGTGCTCGAGGAGGCGTACGCGGCGGGCGAGCGCCGCCGCGGCGACGCCGACCCCCTGATGCTCGCCCTCAGCTTCGACCTCGCCGGCGTCGCCGAGGAACTGGGCAACCGGCACGAGGCCCGCCGCAACTACGGCCGGGTGGCCGCCGCCGGGCCCGCCGTGCTGGGCCCGGACCACCCGGCGGTACGCGCGGCCCGCCACTACCTCGGCGGCTCCGCCGCCGCGACCGGTGGTCACGGCCTCCCGCCCGGCGGCTCCGCCGCCGCTGCCGGCGGTTCCCCCGATCCGGCGTGGTCCGAGCCCACCGTGTCACTGCCGACGGTCGCGCCCGGGCACCCGTCCCGGCCCGCGCCACCGCCGGCCTCCGCGCCACCGCCGGCCTCCGTGCCCGGTGCCGAGTGGGCCCCGCCGACGCGGACGCCCTGGCCGGGGTCCGCGTCGGCGACTCGGAGCGCACGGACGCCACTGCCGCCTCCGCCGGTGATTCCCGCCTCGTCACCCCCGGCTCGGTCCGCCCCGGCGGAGCGGCCGGAGAATCCGTGGGCACCGCCTCCGAGCCCGTCCGGAGACCCGGCCAGGCGGCTACCCGCGGCACCCGGGCAGACCACCGCTCGCTTGTCCGCACCACCCGACCAGGGCACCGCGTCCCCGCCTCTGCCTCCGGCGCCGGTGATCCCGCCGCCTCGTCGGCCGTCTCCGTCAGCCGACCGTGGAGCTGATCCAGCAATCTCGGCCGGGACGACCCCGGCGCCCGCCGCGCCGGTGCCGCCTCCTCCGTCCACCGTGCCGCCGGCGCCCCGTCACCCGGCGCCGGTCTCCGGGCCGCCGGCAGGTGGGGTCCTGCCGCCGCCGGGCGTCCCGGTCGCTCCGCCGGTCTCCACGCCGCCGGTCTCCACGCCGCCGGCCCCCGCGCCGCCGGTCTCGGGCCCGCCGGTCTCGGGCCCGCCGGTCTCGGGCCCGCCGGTCTCGGGCCCGCCGGTCCCTGCGCCGCCGACCGCTGCACCGTCGGCGGCGGGTCCCGGGCCGGAATCCGCGCCGCCGGTAGCCCGGACCGGGCGCACGCCCGGCCCCCAACCGGGCGATCCCGGTCCCGACGCGGCGGCGTCCGGTCCCGGGTGGGACAAGCCGACCATCCAGGTGCAGCAGATCGGCTCGTTGCTGCGTGAGGAGGCGGAGCGGCAGGCCGCCGCCGCGTCCCCGCCCACCGCGCCGAGCGAACCGCGCACGGATCCGCGCGCCGTCGGCGCACCACCCGTCGGCGCACCACCCGTCGGCGGGCCCGCCGCGAGCGGACCGGCCACGAACCCACCTCCCGTGAGCGGACCCTCCGCCGTCGGACCGGCGGCAGGCCCGTCCCCCGTCAGCGGCGCGCCGACAGGCGCGCGCCCCGGGAGCGGGCCGCCCGCACACCCCACGGGTGGGACCGGCGGCGCACCGTCCGCGTATCCCGTCAGCGGGCCCCCGGGGTATGCGGTGAGTGGGCCCGGCGCGTATCCGGTCAGCGCCGCGCCGGTCAGCGGCCACCCACCACCGCCGGTCAGTGGGCCACCTGCCGCGCCGGTCAGCGGCACGCCGGTACCTCCGTGGGGGTTGACCGCGCCGCCGTGGAGCAGCGTGGCCCCGCCACAGCCGGTGGACGGGCCCGCCGGGGCTGGGCCCGACCCGGCGGCGGACGCCTACGCCCCCGGTCCGGTCGAGGAGCCGGGGAGCGCCGGCGACGGCGGCGTCGGGAGGGACGGAGGCGTCGCGCAGGATCCGCCGGTCGAGGGAGGACCGCTGCCGGTCTACGACGGGTTGCTGGACTTTCCCGAGTCGACGCGGCCGGAACCGGCGGCGTATCCGGAGCAGGGTTCCTGGCCGGCGGTGCCGCAGGCGTTCCACCAGCCCGCCGCGTACCCGGACACGGCGGAGCGGGAGTCGGGCGGCCGCAACCGGACGGTGCTGGCCCTGGTGGTCGGCGGCGCGGTGCTGGCGGTGGTGGCCGCGGTCGTCGGGGGCGCGGTGTGGTTGAACCGGGACGCCGCGCCGCCGGCGCCGGCGCCCACCGCGGTGAAGCCGAAGGTGACCGGACCGCCCCCGGGTGACCTGCGGTTGCGCGACGACACCACGACGATCACGGTGACCTGGACCGACCCGACGAACGGTGGCGTGCCGTTCGTGGTGGCCGGTGGCCGGGCCGGGCAGAAGCTCGGGGTGATGGCCACCGTGGACGCCGGGCAGACCCGCTACACGGTGAACGGGTTGAAGGCGAAGCTCGACTACTGCTTCACGGTGCTGGCGGTCTACTCGACCGACACGTACGCGACCTCGGGCCAGGCGTGCACGGACCGGGAGGGCGGCGGCACGCCGAACTGACCGGTCGGCGAGGACACGCTCGGTGTCCACAGGGGGACGGTGCGGGTTTCACCGGCCCCGGCCGGCACCTATGATGGCTCCCGGCTCTGGGGAGGGTCGGCCAGGTGCGGCGCCTCCTCCACCGACGCGGGAAGGCAGCCGGCTGTGACCACCATCGAGGACGTCACGAGCACCGCCGGGCCGGAGACGGCCCGCCCCCGGAAGCGGTTGCGTGGCGGGCTGGTGACCATCGGCACCGTGGGCGCGTTGCTGGCGGCGATGGGGTTGACGGTGCTCGGGCTCGGTGCCGCCGACAACGCGGTGGCCACCTTCGACTCCTCGTCCTGGCTGTTCAGCACCACCCGCAGCGAGCTGGCCCGGGTCAACGGCATCACCGCACGGGTGGACACCCGGATGGAGGTGCCCGGCGGCCGGCGGCACCAGATGCAGGTGGCCCAGACCGACCGGCTGCTGATCCTGCGGGACCTCAACACCGGGCAGGTCAGCTCGCTGGACCTGGCGACGTTGCAGATCACCGCGACCACACCGACCGCGCCGGGGCTGGGCGTCAGCGTCGCGCTGCACGACGACGCGGCGTTCGTGGTGGACGCGGTGCAGGGCATCGTGCGGCAACTCGACCCGCGGGCGTTGACGCCGGTGGGCGAGCCGGTGCGATACCCGCCGGGCATCGCGGGCGGGACGTTCGACGGCGAGGGCAAGCTGTGGGTCGCGGTGCCGAGCGAGGGCACCGTCTCGGCGGTCACCGCCGCCGACCTGCCGGCCACGCCGGGTGACGCGCCGCCCGCCGGGCTCAGTCCGAAGCGCGTCGAGACGTACGACGTGGCGGAGCCGGCGCACGAGCTGGTGGTGTCCACGCTGGACGAGGGCGTGGCGGTGCTCGACCGCACGTCGGCGTCGCTGGTGACGGTCACCGGCGGCGAGACACGGCGAGCGAGCCTGTCCATTGTCGCTCCCGGCAACCTGCCGGCGCGCACCAGCGGCCCGCAGGTGCCGGTCACCGTGTCGGGCGACCGGTCGGTGCACGTGGTCCGCGACGGGGCCGAGGTGAAGAGGTTCACGGTGCCCGGGGCCGGCGTGCGGCTCAGCCCGGCGGTGGCCTGGGCGGGGCGGTTCTACTGCGCCGACGAGGACACCGGCACGGTCTACTCGTTCGACGCCGGCGGGCAGCTCGTCGAGACCATCAAGGGCTCCGGCCGGCCCGGCCCGGTGGAGCTGGAGGTTCGCGAGAACCACCTGTTCATCAACCCGCCGGACTCGTCCACCGCGCAGGTGGTCGACGACCGGAACCGGGTCCGTGAGGTCAACAAGTACGCCAACGACGTGCTCGGTGGCGACCCGCCGCCGGCTCCCCCGCCGCCGCCTCCGCCGAAGAAGCCGAAGGTGAGCGAGCCGGGCGCGCCGAAGTCGGTCCGCGCCGCCGCCGGCAACGCCTCGGCCCGGGTGAGCTGGCAGCCGGCCGCGTCGAACGGCGCCGAGATCATCCGCTACGTGGTGGAGGGCGGCGGCCAGACCCACCAGGTGGGCGCCAACCAGCGCGCGCTGGAGATCACCGGCCTGACCAACGGTGAGACGTACACGTTCGCGGTGCACGCGGTGAACGCCAGGGGCGACGGCCCGGCGCGCCGCAGCAACCCGGTCGTGCCGACCGCCGAGGTGCCCGACCCGCCGACGTCGGTGACCGCCGAGGCACGGCCCGACGGCACGGTCCGGGTGAGCTGGCCGGAGGCCAACGGCCAGGGCAACAAGGTCGCCCGGTACGCGGTGACCGCCACCTCGGCCGGCGCGAGCGCCCCGGCCGGCGAGTCGCCCAAGACCGAGCTGGTCGTGCCGGCCGGCCAGTTGGAGTACGGCACCCAGTACGCGTTCACGGTGACCGCGGTCAGCGAGAAGGGCGCCGGGTCGAAGGCGTCCCCGGTGAGCGACACGGTGGTGCCGTTCGCGGCGCCGGACGCGCCGGCCGAGCTGCGCGCGTCCACCGTGGCCGACCGGCCCGGCACCGTCGCGGTGCAGTGGTCGCCGGCGGTGGAGAACGGCCGCCCGGTGACGAAGTACGTGGTGGAGGCCGGTGGGAAGACCGTCGAGGTGACCGACGCGCAGGCGACAGTGGGCGGGCTCGGCGACGGGCAGAACGTCACGGTGAAGGTCAAGGCGGTCAACGAGGCCGGCGCCGGCGCGGAGGCCAGCACCACCGCCCGCACGGTGGCCGCGCCCCGGATCACGGTGACCGGCTCGTCGGCGGACGCCACCTCGGTCACGGTGACGTTCACCGTCGACGCCGGCGGTGGGCGGGCCACCTGCACGGCCGCCACCGGCGGCAAGACCGCCAGCGGGAGCTGCTCCAGCCTGCGGGTGACCGGGCTGACGCCGGGCACCGCCTACACGGTCACGCTGACCGCGAGCAACGCGGCCGGCAAGAACACGGCGACCCGGGGCCAGACCACCGACGCGCTGTACGGGATCGCGACCTGCCGCAACGGCTCCTCCGGCGCCGAGGCGACCTACTGCTCGCGGGACGTGCCGGGCGAGCGCAACGGCAACGAGATCTTCGAGGTCACCCAGCAGGACAACAGCAGGCAGGCGGGCTGGGAGCGCAACGGCGCCCGGCTCAGGGCCTACTGCAAGAAGTCGGGTGAAGAGGTTTACGCCTACATCTACAACAACGACAAGCGCAGCACCTGGTGGGTGCGCGTGGACCACAGCAAGGGCCGCGACTACATCCCGTGGGCCTGGCTCAACCTGGAGGGCGGCGACAACATCAACCTGCTGCCCACCTGCTGACCGCGACATCTGTGGGAAGGGCACCCGTGAACACGCACGAACCGCTGAGCCAGCCGGAGGTGCAGGGCTTCGCCGCCCTGGCCGCCCGGCTCGCCGACAACGTCAACGCGGTCGTGCTGGGCAAGCCGCAGGTGGTGCGGCTGGCGTTGACCGCGCTGTTCGCCCAGGGCCACGTGCTGCTGGAGGACGTGCCCGGGGTCGGCAAGACCACGCTCGCGCGGGCGGTCGCGGCGACCGTCAAGGGCGAGTGGCGGCGCATCCAGTTCACCCCGGACCTGCTGCCCTCCGACGTCTCCGGGGTGACCATCTTCAACCAGGCCAGCCGCGGGTTCGAGTTCCACCCGGGGCCGGTGTTCGCCAACATCGTGATCGCCGACGAGATCAACCGGGCCTCGCCGAAGACCCAGTCGGCGCTGCTGGAGGTGATGGAGGAGCGGACGGTCACCGTGGACGGCGTCCGCCACCCGGTGCCGCAGCCGTTCCTGGTGGTGGCCACGCAGAACCCGGTGGAGATGGACGGCACCTACCGGCTGCCCGAGGCGCAGCTCGACCGGTTCCTGGTGAAGCTCTCCGTCGGCTACCCGGACGAGGCGGTCGAGGTGGAGGTGCTGCGCGGCGCCACGGTCCGCTCCCCCGACTCGCTGACCGCGGTCACCGACACCGCCACGGTCGGCGAGATGGTGAAGATGGCCCGGCGGGTGCACATCGCCGAGCCGCTGTACGCCTACGCGGTGCGGCTGGCGGCCGCCACGCGTACCCACCCGCAGGTGCGGGTCGGGGTGAGCCCGCGCGGGGTGATCGCGTTGACCCGCGCGGCGTGCGCGTACGCGCTGATCGACGGGCGGGGCTGGATCATGCCGGAGGACCTGAAGGCGCTCGTCGAACCGGTCTTCGCGCACCGGCTGCTGCTCACCCCGGACGCGCAGGTGCGCGGTGTGACGCCGGCCGAGGTGCTGCGCCAGGCGGTCGCCTCGGTGCCGGTGCCGCTGCCGTCGGGTCAGCCCGCGCCGGTGCACGGCTGAGCGTGGGGATCACCGCCCGTGGGGTCGGGTTGCTCGTCGCCGCCGTGGTGCTGCTCGGGGTGGGCTTCCGGTACGCGTACCCGGAGCTGACCGTGCTCGGCGCGGCGGCCGCCGTGGCCGTCGGCTACGCCGTGGTGACCGCCGCCTGGCGTCCCCGGTTGAGCGTCGAGCGGCACGCCGACCCGGACCGGGTGGCCCGGGGCGAGCCGGCGGCGATGGAGTTGACCGTGCGCAACACCGGCCGGCTGCGGGCGGCGAACCTCCTGGCCGAGGATCGCTGCGCGGGCGAGCCGGTGCCGGTGCCGCTGCTGCGGCTGCGTCCGGGCCGCGACACCCGGGTGCGTTACCCGGTGCCGACGCGGCGGCGCGGGGTGGTGCCGGTCGGCCCGCTGCGGGTGGTCCGCCGCGACCCGCTCGGCCTGATGGCGCTGACCCGCGGCTACGGCGGGACGGTCGGAGTGTGGGTGCACCCGCGCATCCACCCGCTGTCCGCGGTGCCCACCGGCGCCGGGCGCAGCCTGGACGGGCGCGTCGACAGCGTGCCGCACGGCTCGATCACGTTCGACTCGCTGCGCGAGTACGTGGTCGGCGACGAGCTGCGCCGGGTGCACTGGCGCACCAGCGCCCGGGTGGGTGAGCTGATGGTGCGGGAGAACGTGGACACCAGTCTGCCGCGTCTGGTGGTGGTCCTGGACAATCGTGGGGCCGCGCACCCGGCGCGCCTGGCCGGGGTGGCGGAGTCGTTCGAGTCGGCGTGCGAGGCGGCGGCGTCGGTGGTAACCGCGGCGGTGCGGGAGGACCTGCCGGTGCACCTGCTGCTGGTCGCGCCGGCCGAGGCCGAGCCGGCCGGGGCGGCGGGGCCGTTGGACCGGCTCGCCGCGGTGGAGCTGACCGGCGGCGGGGCGGAGGTGCTGTCGGCGGCGACGAGCCGGCTGCGCCAGGAGCGCCTCGGGGACACGCTCGTCTTCCTGACCGGGCCGGGCGCCGCCGGGGAGCTGGGGCACGTGGGCGCGCTGCGCGGCGCGTACCCGTCGGTGGTGGTGGGGATGTTCGGCGCGAGCGCGCCGACGGTGGCTGCCGGGACGGGCCTGGTGGTGCTGGACGCGGCGGACGGTGCGGCGTTCGCCGCCGAGTGGGACGGGATCCGCCGGTGGTGACCGTGACGCCGCCGCGCCCGGCCACCGGCGCGCCGCCGGACGCGCCGGCGCGCGGTCGGGTGGCCGGGGCGCTGCGCGCGGCAGTGGTGCCGGCGGCGCTGGTCGTGCTGGTGGCGCTCGCCGGCGTGGTGCTGGGCCGGGTGTACGCGGACCCGCTGCTGACCCGGCTGATGGTCGGCGCGGCGGCCGGTTCGGTGCTCGTCGGCGTGGCCGCCCGGCGGTTGCCGTCGTGGCTGGTGGCCCCGGTGTCGGTGGCCGCCCTGGCCGGCTGGACGCTGCTGTCGTTGCGGTTGGCGGCGAGCCACGCGGCGCTGCCCGGCGGGCTCGGCGAGGTGGCCGGCGACGCCGCCCGCAACGCGATCCCCCGGCTGCTCACCGCGATGATCCCGGTGCAGCCGGCGCCGGACACCGTGCTGGTCCCGGTGGTGGCGGCCTGGCTGGCCGGGATGACCGCCGCCGAGGTGGCACTGCGCGCCGGCCGGGTGCTGCTGGGCTACCTGCCGCCGGCGCTGCTCTACGCCGGCGCGCTCTACGTGGTGGGGCCGAACGCGACACCGGCGGTCGGCCCCACGGTGCTGTTCGCGGCCGTCGCGGCCGTCGGCCTGGCGGCGCCCGGCCGGCGCTCCGGTCCGGTGGCGGTCGATCCGGCGTCCGGGCTCGCCCCGGCGGTACGGGCGGCGGTGCGGTTGCGGCTGGCCGCGGCGAGCGCGGCCGGGCTGGTCGTGGTGGTGGCGCTCGCCGCGCTGCTGGCCCCGGTGGTCGCCGGCCGGGTCGACGAGCGTCCGGTCGACCCGCGCCGCTACGTGGAGCCGCCGCAGGTGGAGTCGCTGGACGAGAACCCGCTGATCCGGATCTCCGGCTGGGCGTTGAACCCGGACCAGCGGCTGCTCGACGTGCGCACGGTCGCCGGTTCGACCGAGGGCGGGCCGCCGCGGATCCGGCTGGCGGTGCTCAGCGACTACGACGGGGTGACCTGGCGGGTGGGCGCCACGTACCGCAACGCGGGGCGGATCCTGCCCGCGGTCGATCCGGCGCCGGCCGCGACGACCGAGGAGGTGCGCCAGGAGATCACGGTGGCGGACCTGACCGGGCGGCTGCTGCCGGCTGTGCCGACGCCGCGCGAGGTGGGCGGCGCCCGGGTGGCGTACGACCCGGCGAGCGGGACGCTGATCCGGCCGGAGGGGCTCGCCCCGGGGCTGCGCTACGCGGTGTCATCGGTTCGGGAGAAGCCCGACCTCAACCTGGTCAGCACCGCGAACGTGCCGGCCGGGGACGCGGTGTCCCGGGTGCTGCGGGTGCCCGACGGCGCGCCGGAGCAGGTGCGCCGGCTGGCCACCCAGCTCGCCGAGTCCAACGGCGCCCCGTACGCGCGGGCGGACGCGATCGCCACGTTCCTCGCCGAGCACTACCGGGTGACCGCCGACGCGCCGAGCGGGCACGCCTACCCGAACCTGACGTTCTTCCTGTTCGGCCCGCGCAACGGCGGCGGCCAGCGGGGCACCTCGGAGCAGTTCGCCGCCGCGTTCGCGGTGCTCGGCCGGCTCGCCGGGCTGCCCACCCGGGTGGTGGTCGGGTTCGAGCCGAGGGCGGACGGGCCGGTGCGGGCCGCCGACGCGTACGCCTGGCCGGAGGTGCTGTTCGAGGGCGTGGGCTGGGTGCCGTTCGATCCGATGCCGCGCCCGGACGAGCAGCCCCGGCCGGTGGAGGAGGACTTCCGCCCGCAGCCGGAGGAGCCGCCGCCGTCGGAGGTGCCGGCGCCGACCGAGCAGCCCACCGCCACGCCGCCGGCCGCCGCGCCCGCGCCGGGCCGGCCCGCGGGCGGCCCGGGTACGCCGGTGCTGGTGGGCGGTGGCGTCGGTGGTCTGCTGCTGGTGGTCGGGGCGGTGCTGGCGGCGTTCGCCGCGATGCGCCGCCGGTTGAGCCGCTCCCGGTTGGAACGGAGCGACCCCGGTGCGCGGGTGGCCGGCGCCTGGCGGGAGCTGACCGACGCGCTTCGGCTGGCCGGCCGGCCGGTGGGTGACGACCTGGCGGCGGCGGAGGTGGCCGAGCGGGCCCGGGTGGCGCTCGCCGAGGCCCGCGCCGCAACCGGTGGCCCTGCGGTCGGCGGCGCGGAGCCCGGCGGCGTCGGCGAGTTGGCCGGGCTCGTCAATCAGGTCGCCTTCGGCCCCGGCACCACCTCTGAGCAGGCGGCACGGGCGGCGATGCTGGCCACCTCGTATGGTGACGCCCTGCGCGACGCCCGGCCCCGGTGGCGGCGGCTGTGGTGGCGGGCGCACCCGGGCCCGCTGCGCTGGCGGCGCTGACCCCGTTGCCCGTTGGACATCGCAGTCTGTCCTCCGACCGGCGACATGAGTGGTCGTCGGTCACCGGCGCCGCTGACGATCCGCCGTCGGTCAGCGGTCGGCGGCGCGCAGTTTGCGGACGAGCTTGCGCAGGCCGGCCTGCCAGCCGTCCGGGTCCTCGGCGCGGCGTCGGGCGTAGTCGGCCACCTCCGGGTGGGGCAGGATGAGGAACCGTTCCTCGGCCAGCCCGGCCACCACCGCGTCGGCGACCTGGTCCGGGGTGAGGACCGCGCCGGACGCCGCGATCACCCGCGCGCCGAGGTGCCCCTCGGCGAGGCCGTCGGCGAGCATCGGGGTGTCCACGCCCTGCGGGCAGAGCGCGCTGACCCGGATGCCTTCGTCCCGATAGGTGATCGCCACCCACTCGGCGAGCCCGACCGCGGCGTGCTTGGTGGCGGTGTACGGGGCGTCGCCGACCGCGGTCAGCAGACCCGCCGCCGAGCAGGTGAGCAGCAGGTGTCCCTGCCCCCGGCGCAGCATCCCCGGCAGCACCGCCCGGACGCTGTGCAGGTGCCCGAGCACGTTGACCCGCCAGGCCCGCTCCCAGTCGGCGTCCGGCGCGTCGAGGCCACCGCCGGTGGCCACCCCGGCGTTGGCGCAGAACAGGTCGATCCGGCCGTGGCGGCGCTCGGTCTCGTCGACGAGCGCGCGGACCGCCGCCTCGTCGGTGACGTCCAGCCCGACGCCCGTGGCGACCGGACCGATCGCCTCGGCCGCCGCGCCCGCCGCCTCGGCGGCCAGGTCGGCCAGCACCACGGCGGCGGCGCCCTCGGCGGCGAACCGCCGACCCAGCGCCGCGCCGATGCCGCCGGCCCCACCGGTGATCACGGCCACCCGATCGGTCAGGTTCATCTCAGCGCACCTCCCCGGCGCCGGCCCCGAGCCGGGGCAGCAGGTCCAGCCACGCCGCCGCGCCGTCCCCGGTGAGCTCCGGGGTGGGCAGCACCGCCAGCACCGGCACGTCGACGCCGTGCGCCGCGTACCGGCGGGCCTCGGCCGCGCATTCCTCGGGCGAGCCGTGCAGCACCAGCGCGTCGACCACCTCGTCGGGCACCGCGGCGGCGGCGCCGCGCCGGTCCCCCGCCTCCCATGCCCGCCACATCTCCGCCAGGCTCTCCTGCCGGCCCAGCCAACGGTGGAAGGCGGCGTAGGCGGGCACGGTGAGGTAGCCGGTGATCAGGCGGCGGCCCAGGGCCCGGGCGTATCGGGCGTCCTCGGTGGGGCAGACGAAGATCCGGGCGGCGACCGCGAAGCCGGGGCGGCGGTCACCCAGCTCGGCCAGCGCGGTCGGCACGTCGGTGGCGGCCAGCCAGTTGAGGATGACGCCGTCGGCCTCGGCGGCGGCGAGCCGCAGCATGCCGGGGCGCAGCGCGGCGAGCAGCACCGGTGGCGGCACGGCCGGCGGGCGTTCCAGCGTGAACCGCCGCACCGCGAACGTCTCGTACGCTCCGTCGACGGTTTCGCCGGCCAGTGCGGACCGCAGGAAACGCAGCACGTCGCGGGTCCGCCGGTACGGCTCGTCGAACGGCACCGCGTTCCAGTCGCGCACCAGCACCGGCGAGGACGCGCCGAGGCCGAGCGCGAAGCGCCCCGGCGCGGCCTCGGCCAGCGCGGCGGCGCTCATCGCCAGCAGCCCCGGCCCCCGGGTGAAGACGGGGGTGATCGCGGTGCCGAGCCGCAGCCCGGGCGCCCAGGCGGCGGCGAGCGCGAGCGGAGTGAACGCGTCGGTCCCGGCCACCTCCGACGACCAGACGTCGGTGAAGCCGGCCTCCGCCAGCGCGGCGTAGACGGCGGCGTGGTCGGCGAGCGGGATGCCGCCCAGCGGAACAGTCATGCCCCATCGGTTGGTCACCCGGTCGATCGTGCCTCCCGGCACCGCCCAGAGCAAGATCGGAGGCGATCCGGGCGATCCGCACCGCGATGCGCGGAAAGAGGGTTACGACTGCCGGGTGGGCGTCGGCGCGGGCGGGGAACGGCGGTGCGGGTCGCCGAGCCCGCCGTGCTGCGCTCGGACGACGGCGACAGCGACCGCGCCACCTTCCTGGAGCTCTTCTTCGACCTGGTCTACGTGTTCGCGCTGACCCGCGTCTCGGCGCGCGCGTTCGAGGATCTGGCGCTGGAGGACGGGCGGGCCTACTGGCCGGCGGTGACCGGCGGCGGCAAGACGCTGCTGCTGCTGCTGCTCGCGCTCTGGATGCTCTGGCAGGGCACCGCGTGGACCACCAGCCGCTACGACCCGTACCACCTCTGGCTCCAGGTCATCGTGGTCACCGCGCTGTTCTCGGCGATGGTGATGGGGGTGGCCATCCCCCGCGCGTTCGACGGCCCCGGCCTGGCGTTCGCCGTCGCGTACGTGGTGGCGCACGGGGCCCGCTCGGCGATCCTGCTGCTGGTGCTGCGCCGGCTCCAGTTCCGCCGGCTGAAGCTGCGGATGCTGATCACCTACTGCGTGGCCGGGGCGCTCTGGCTGGCCGGCGCGGTGCTGCCCACCAACCCGCGGGTCGTGCTCTGGAGCATCGCGCTGGTGGTGGAGTATCTCGGCAACCGGTTCGGCTGGCCGGTGGCGGGGCTGGGCCGCTCGACCATCTCCCGCTGGGACATCCACGGCAAGCACCTCGCCGAGCGCTACCCGCAGATCTACCTGGTGGCGATCGGCGAGACGATCCTGGTCGCCGGCCTGACCTTCACCCGTACGCCGGGCGGCTGGGCCAGCATCGTCGCGTTCGCCGCCGCACTGGCCACCTCCGTCGTGCTGTGGCGGATCTACGTGCAGCGGGCCGGGCAGATTCTCGGCGAGGCGGTGACCGGGGCGAGACACCCCGCCACCGTCGGCCGCTCCGCCGCCGACACCCACCGGTCATGATCATCGGCGTGGTGGCCGCCGCGATCGGCTACGAACTGGCCATCGAACACCCCACCGGGCACAACGAACTGCCCTGGCTCGCCATGGTCCTGGGCGGTCCGGCGCTGTTCCTGGCCGGGCGGGTCCGCTTCGAGTACGAGGTGTTCGGCCGGGTCTCCCCGTCGCGGCTGGTGGCGATCGCCGCGCTGCTGCTGCCGGCGCCGCTGCTGGTGCGGGCCGCGCCGCTGGTCGGGGCGATCTGGGCGGTGCCGGTGCTGGCGGCGGTGGCGGTGGCCGACGTGCGCCGGGCCTGGGGACGCCCGCCCGAGGATCCCGCGACGCCGTTCTGACCACGCGGGTCACCTCCGGCCGGTGCGGGGACGGCGTGCCCGCGACCGGGCTACGATCCGCCCGTGACGTTCTCGCTCGTCGCCCGCTCCGCCGACGGGCACCTGCACGGCGTGGCCGTGGCCAGCCGGTTCCTCGCCGCCGGCGCGCTGGTGCCGGCCGCCGAGGCGCGGGTCGGCGCGGTCGCCACCCAGGCCCACGCCAACCTCGCCTACCGGGCCCAGGCGCTGGCCATGCTGCGCACCGGCGTGAGCGCCGCCGACGCGGTCGCCGGCCTGGTCGCCGCCGACCCCGGGCGCGACGACCGGCAGCTCGCGGTGGTCGGCGCCGCCGGCCCCGGGGCCACCTGGACCGGCCCGCGGTGCCATCCCTGGGCCGGTGGGCAGGCCGGCGACGGGTGGGCCGCGCAGGGCAACATCCTGGACGGTCCGCAGGTGATCGACGCGCTGCGCGACGCCTGGCTCACCGGCACCGACCTGCCGTTCCCGCAGCGGATGCTGGCCGCGCTGGCGGCCGGCGACCGGGCCGGCGGCGACCGGCGCGGCCGGCAGAGCGCCGCGCTGTTCGTGGTGCGGCGCCACGGCGGCTACGCGGGCACCGGAGACGAACTGGTCGACCTGCGCGTGGACGACCATCCCGACCCGGTCGCCGAGCTGCGCCGGCTGCTCGGCCTGCACACCATGATCTTCGGCCGTCCCGATCCGGCCACCCTGCGCGACCTCACCGGCCCGCTCGCCGTCGAGGTGGCGGAGTTGCTCGCCGCCGCCGGGCACCCGGTCGGGCCGGCCGGCCTCGACGACGCGCTCGCCGCCTGGTCCGGGCTGGAGAACCTGGAGGAACGCTTCGTGCCCGGCCGGATCGACCCGATCGTGCTGGAGCACCTGCGACGCGGCGCGGCGGGTCGCCCGCCCGCTGCCGGTTCCGCCGGTCCGGCGGGCTGACCGACCGGCGGACGGCCCGTCCTGCCGTCGCGGGGTGGCCGGCCCCTCAGCGGCCGAACGCGAGCCGGCGGATGCCGGCCGCCGCCAGCGCCGCCCGCTCCGCGCCGATCGTCGGCAGCCGGCCGGTGGCCTTGCGCAGCACGGTGGCCGGGTCCCAGCCGAGCCCGGCCGGCACCGGCCGTCCGGCGGTGAGCACGTCGACCACCACGGCCGCCGCGGCCGGGGTCGTCCACGGCGGCCGGTCCAGCGCGTCGGCGAGGTCCAGGCCGTGCACCGCGACCTCCACCACCCGGGTACGCAGGAACTCGGTCACCGCCATCGCGTCGCCGTGTCGGGTGCGCACCACCCGTCCGGGCGGCTCGGCGGCCACCGCGGCGTCGGTGCTCCGCCAGGCCCGCCCGAACTCCCGGGCCGCCTCGACCACGCCGGAACACGCGTGCGCCGCCGCCCGGGCGCCCTCGATCCGGTCCCGGTCGACCTCGGGCGTGAACTTGGCCGTGCCGAAGTAGGCGGCGGCGCTCACCTCGGGCTTCGGCGGCGCGGGCTCGGCGAGCATCGCGACCAGCCGACCGGCCCCGGTGCTCACGTGCGCCAGCAGGTCCCGTACCCGCCACGGCGGGCAGGGCGTCGGGCGGTCCAGGGCCGCCTCGTCGAGCCCGTGCAGCACCCGCTCCAGCCGTTCGCACTCGTCGCGGAACGCCACGCGCACCGACGACATGCCGGTCCTCAGCCCTTCCAGCGGGGCACCAGCCGGTGCACCGTGGCGAGCACCAGCGCGGCCACCACGGCGATCGTGCCGACGATGCCGGCCGCGCTGCCGGCGTACCCGACGAGGAGCGGACGGCGGCCGAGGTCCGTGGCGGCGATCGTGGAGCGGTCGACCAGCCAGGACAGCGCCAGCGCGGAGACCAGCAGGGCCAGCGCGCCGCCGACGCCGAGCACGGCGGCGGCGACGCGGTGCGCGTCGCCCGGCTCCACCACGGCCCGTTCCCGCTGGAAGACCAGCAGCACCAGCCCGGCGACCGCGGCCCAGGCGCCGACCAGCAGGTAGGCGGCGACCGCGTCGCTGGGCCGGTGCCAGCCGGCGGAGAGCGTGGCGACGCCGGCGGCGGCCGCGTAACCGGCGCCGATGAACGCGCCGGCCACCCGCAGCTTGCGGGGCAGCACCAGGATCAGGGCGACCGCCACCGATGCCGCGACGGTGGTGTGGCCGCTGGGCAGGCTGTTGCCGGCGGCGGCCCGCTCCGGGTCGATGCCGAAGTCCGGGCGGGCGAGGAGGTATTTCAGCGCCTGGGTGCTCACGTTCGCGCCGGCGATCAGCAGCGTCGCGGTGACGGCCAGCGCCTTGCGCCCCCGGATCAGCGCGATGAAGCCGATCACGGCGGTCGCGGCCAGCAGCGACACCGCCGACATGGCGTTGAGGATGGTGTCCACCGGCCCGTCGATCCGGTCCTGCCCGATCTGGTTGCCGGTCAACGCGACCGTGTCCAACCACTGGCCCAGCTCGGTGTGCACGGCGAACCGCCACAACACCAGGAACGCGGCCGTCTGGACCAAGGCCAGCACGACCAACCAGACCGCCGTCCAACCCCTCGCCGTCTCCCGCACCCGGACAACTTAGCGGTCGGCCCGTCGCGGCGCGCGGCGGAGCGCCCCGCATTCCGGCGTAGGTTGGGGCGGGCTTCGTCGAGGAGGTGGCGGGTGACCGGTACGCCGGAGCGGCAGCGGTCGACCGGGGCGCGACCGGAGTCGCTCACCGACCTGCTCGGTGGACGGCGCGGCGCGGTGGACGCGACGCTGCCCCCACTGGGGTTCGGACTGGGCTGGGTGCTCGGCGGTCTCGGCGGCGGCGTGCTCGTCGCGGTGGTGACCGGCGCGGCGGTGGCCGTCTGGCGCTGGCGGCGTGGCGACCGCCCCCGTTCGGTGCTGGTCGGGCTGCTGGCGGTCTGCCTGGCCGCGTTGATCGCGCTGCGCACCGGCCGGGCCGGCGACTTCTTCCTGCTCCAGATCGCCTCCAACGCGGCCAGCGCGTTGGCCTGGGCGGTCAGCATCGTGGTGCGCTGGCCGCTGCTCGGCGTGGTGGTCGGGCTGGTGCTCGGGCAGCGGGGGCGGTGGCGGCGCGACCCGGCGCTGCTGCGGGCGTACGGCCGGGCGAGCTGGGTGTGGACGGCCACCTACGTGCTGCGGGTGGCGGTGTTCGTCCCGCTCTGGCTCGACGGGCAGGTGGTCGCGTTGGCGCTGACCCGGGCGGCGCTGACCTGGCCGCTGGTCGCGGCGACGCTGGCGGTGAGCTGGGTGGTGATCCGCCGGTCGCTGCCGGCCGGGCATCCGGGGCTGCGGCACCCGGCCGGGGCCTCCGGCCCGGACGGGGGGCCGGCGGCGGCCGGGCCCGAAAGTTAGTGGAGAGGCCGCCACGGGGGGAGCGGCCTCTCCGTCAAATACGTTACTCCGTCATCGCCACGGATGTGATCCCGTGGAGCGTTGAATTTTGCGTGCCTTTCGCGCCATGGGTCCTCCCCGGGCGGAGTGGTGGGCCGGTCCGTCCGCCGCGTCGGCCGGACGGCCGGCCCACCCGGCCTGACCGTGGGCGTCAGGCCGTCCGCCGACCCGGCCGCTCCGTTCCCCCATCGGCCGGGTGGGCGTCCTCCGTGGGCGGGTCCTCTCCCGCCCACGGAGGAGTCGTCACCTCACCCCTGCGGGAAGTAGGTGCCGTAGTCGGCGTACGCCATGGCGACGTCCGCCTGTGCCCAGAACCGGTGGTAGTTGAAGACCGGCTCGGCGCCACCGTCCAGGTACGCCTGCACCTTGGGCCACTCCGGGTCGTTCTTGTAGAACGACCGGATGTCCAGGAAGCTCTTGCCGGCGGCGATGGTGTCGCCGTTCGGCATCTTCCCGGTCCAGCCCGGCGGCACGTAGAGGCCCTGACCGTCGGCGGCGTTGTAGACGTCGTCGAAGCGCTTGTAGTCGCCGCGCTTCTCCGGCATCGAGACGCCCTTGCTGTCGGCCGCGGCCGAGAGCGCGTCCAGCAGGCCCTTGGCGGTGGTCTTCGCCGCGACGTTGCCGGACTTGGCCGCGTACGCGATGAGGGTGCGGGCGTAGGCGGCGGCGACGCCGACGTCCTGGCCCTTCACCGTCACCTCGACGTGCAGGTTGGTGTTCGGCTGCGGGCTGCTCGGGTTCCAGTTCGCCGGCTGGCCGGTCCACTTCATGTCCGACGGGATCGACCAGTTGGTGCCGGTGGTGGTGTTGGCGATCGCCCACGGCACCCACTTGTCGAGCAGCGCCTTGGCCTTGGCGTTGCCGGTCTGCAGGTAGAGCTCGGCGATGCGCTGCATCGACCAGGCCTGCATGCCGAACCACTGGTTCGACGGCGGGTCGTTGTAGACCGGGTCGACGTCGTAGAACATGCCGTAGAAGGTGGCGGTGCCGGCCGGCGGCTGGGCGTAGCTGCCGTCCCAGCTGTTGGTGGCGCCGCCGGCGATGCCGCCCTCGGCGGACTGGAGCCAGGTGTAGAACTCCAACTGCCGGTCCATGCTCTTCTGCCAGTCGGAGACCGCGGTCGGCGACTTCGGCTTCAGCTCCGCGACGTTGGTCATCGCCCAGGCCGCGAACGGGTTCTGGTAGCCGAAGTGGCTGTGGCTGGAGCCGATCCGCCACGACCAGTTCTGCGACGTGTCGTACGCGCCACCCCAGGCGTAGTACCAGGAGAGCAGGTAGTGCGCCGAGTCACGGCCGCTGCCGGCCGGGCACGCGGACGCGCCGACGCAGTTGCCGATCTTCTTGAAGTACTTGTCGAACAGCGCGTAGCGCAGGTAGTCGCCCATCTTGGCGGCCTTGGCCACGGTGGCCGCCACGTCGGCCTCCTTGCCCTGCGCCTTGGCCCAGGTCAGCGCCCAGTAGGCGGCCTGCACGGCGCGCGCGTCGGCGTCCGGGGCGTTGGTGTACTTCCACTGCTTGGCCGGGGCGTTGGACTCCTTGACGAACAGGTCGAGGTAACCGTACTGGCCGCCGTGCTTGAACGTGTCGCAGGACGGCTGCGGCACGGTCTCCCACACCGACTCCTGGGTGCCCCGCTGGAACGTGTTGATGTAGGCGGGCTTGGTGGTGCCGTCGCCGCACCGGCCGTAGCCGTAGGTGTTGTCGACGTCGAGCAGCCAGTGCATGCCGTAGATGTCGCCGGTGCCGTAGGTGGACTGCAGCTCCGAGCGCAGCGGGTCCTGGCCGACCGGGACGCTGGCCTCCAGGGCGGACGGGTACTGGCTGGGCAGGTTGTGCTCGGCCGCGTACTGCGGGGTGCCCGGCGAGCCGGCCGTCGGCTGGTCGGCGTGGCTCGGGATGATGTACTTCTCGGTCACGGTCCACGCGTTGTTGAACGGGCCCCAGTTCTGGGTGACCCGGCCGTACTGGGCCTCCAGCCAGATCCAGAAGCTGAACGCCTCGGACGTGGTCTCGTGCCCGTAGTCGGGCGCCTCCACGATCAGCGTCTCGATCGAGTGGTACGGCACGCCCTCGGGGCTGAAGTAGCCCGAGTTCTTGATCTTGCCGTACTGGTCGAGGAACTTCTTGATGTAGGCGTTGTCGCCGCCCGGGGTGTCGTTGTCGATCTCGGTGGCGACCACCGAGACCGGGGCGTACCCGGTGGCCGACGCCGTCACGGTGGCGGTGCCGCCGACGGTGTCGGCGTCCTCGGCCGCGGAGACGGTGGCGGTGACGCCGATGCTCCAGTTGCTCGGGGTGAGCGTCAGCGTCGACGGCGAGACGGTGATGTCGCTGTCACCGGTGACGGCGAGGGTCACCGGGACGTTGGCGCTGGGCGCCGCGCTGAGCGTGTAACGGACCGTGGCGCCGCCACCCTCGTCGACGCTCACCGCCGACGGCGTGGCCACCAGCTTCGGACCGGTGGCCGCGGTCACCGTGAACGACTTCTCCGCCGTGGCGGTGCCGCCGGCGTTGTCGTACGCCTTGGCCTGCACGGTGTAGCTGCCCGCCGGCAGACCCAGCAGGTCGTAGCCGTACGGGGCGGTGGTGTCGGTGTTGACCAACAGGCCGTTGCGGTAGAACTCGACCTTGCTGATGGTGCCGTCGGGGTCGCTGGCGGTCGCGGTCAGCGGCACGTCGGCCGGGGCGGTGAACGGGCCGGCCGGCACGCCGAGTGAGACCGTCGGCGGCTGGTTGGTGGAGGCGCCGTTGCAGGCGACCCCGTTGAGCGTGAACGCGCTCGGCTTCGGGTTGCTGCCGCTGAACGTGCCGTTGAAGCCGATGTTCGTGGACGCGCCGGTGGGCAGGCTGCCGTTCCACGACTCGTTGGTCGCGGTCACCTCGCTGCCGGACTGGCTCCACTTGGCCGACCAGCCCTGGGTCAGGCGCTGGCTGCTGTTGGGGAACGCGAACTTCAGCGACCAGTTGTTCAGCGCGTCGCCCAGGTTCTTGATGGTGACGCTGGCGGTGAACCCGCCGCTCCAGTCGTTCGTCGCGTAGGTGACGTCGCAGGCGGGTGCGGCCTGCGCGGCGGTCGCCGGCAGGGCCACCCCGCCGATGGCGAGGGCGGTGGCGGCGAGCATCGCCGTGCGGCGACGTCTGGCCATGAGTCTCATGTGGGCGGTGTCTCCTCGGACCGGGCCGGGACCCGGGGTCCCGGCGGGGCGCCTCCACGCGACCGATGGACGTGCGCGGGGGGACGGAGGCGTCCGGAAAGGGGGTCGTCCCGGCCGTGCCGGGGATCGGGGCGCCGCACCGGTTGTTCACCGGGTGCCCTCGGCGGCCCGTGCTCGCGCGAGCTGGCTCCGCGTCGCGTGTCGAGAGTCTGCCATGGAAGCGCTCCCACCACAATGGCCAGGGCAGACACCCACGTCCATGTTTCGATCTCGTTTAGGGGCTTTCACAAAGGCGTGACGCGGGTTACAGTCGCAGCATCGCCGATGGGAGCGCTTCCATCGACGAAGATGTAAGTTACTGAACCGCCGGGGACACCCGTACCCGGCGCAACGGCCCAGTGGCCGGCGGCGATACCAGCCCGGACGCCGCCGCCGGCCATCACCCGCCAGACGGAGGGAGGTGGAACCAGAGCCACTCGCGTGGCCCGGCTCCCGCGCGACACGCACGACGGACGCCAATTCCAAGTCGTGTGTGTGTGCATCTCGGTGGGGACGGGGGTTGCCCTCCCCCGTCCCCACACTAAACCCCCGTTGTCGACGGCAAAAGAGGCCGACGGGACAGGCGTGACACGCCACCCGGACGGCCTTTCGCGCTATTCGCCCCATCCTCGCCGCTCGCCCCCACCCCCCGAGCGACATCCGCCCACCCCACTCCGGCCGCCCGCCGGCCGCGCCGCGTCCGCGCCGCGACCGCCGGAATCGAGGCCGGCCGCCTCCGGCCTATGCTGGGAGCGCTCCCGGCCCCCGGGCGGCCCGTCACTTCGAGGAGAACCTCCATGTCGTTACTCACCCGACGGCGCCTGCTCCGCCGCGCCGCCCTGTCCGCGACCGCCGCCGGCGCGGCCCGGACCGGGCTCGCCGGCGCGTCCGTGGCCGGCGCGGCCCGGACCGGGCTCGCCGGCGCGTCCGTGGCCGGGCTCGCCGCCACCGCCCTCGGCGCCTGCGACTCCCCGCCCGAGCGCGACACCGACGCGGAGCGGAACGGCACGCTGCGCTTCCCGACCGGATTCGGCTGGGGCGCGGCCACCTCGGCGTACCAGATCGAGGGGGCCGCCAAGGAGGACGGCCGGGGTGAGTCCGTCTGGGACACCTTCAGCCGCACCCCGGGCCGCACCGCCAACGGTGACACCGGCGACGTCGCGGCCGACCACTACCACCGGTACGCCCAGGACCTCGACCTGATGCGCGAGCTGGGGCTGCGCAGCTACCGGTTCTCCATCTCCTGGCCGCGCATCCAGGCCGACGGCTCCGGCCGCCCCAACCAGCGCGGCCTGGACTTCTACCGCCGCCTGGTGGACGGCCTGCACGAGCGCGAGATCGCGCCGATGGCCACACTTTTCCACTGGGACCTCCCCCAGGCGCTCCAGGACGACGGTGGCTGGGAGAACCGCGACACCGCCGAGCGCTTCGCCGACTACGCCGACGTCGTGTTCCGCGCCCTCGGCGAGCAGGTGCCGGTCTGGCTGACCGTCAACGAGCCGAAGACCGTGGTGCAGAACGGCTACCTCACCGGCCACCACGCCCCCGGGCACCAGGACGAGGCCGCCGCCTACCTGGTGGCCCACCACCTCCAGCTCGCCCACGGCCTCGCCGTGCAGGCGCTGCGCGCCTCCGGCGTGCCCGGACGCATCGGCCCGGCGCTCAACCTGCACCCCTGCTACCCGGCGGACGACAGCGCCGAGGCCGCCGCCGCGACCACGCTCCACGACGGCTACGAGAACCGCCTCTACCTCGACTCGATCTTCAAGGGCGCGTACCCGCAGGACGTGCTCGCCGACCTGGGCCCCGGCAGCCGGATGGTCAAGGGCATCCGCGACGGCGACCTGAAGATCATCTCCAGCCCGGTGGACCTGCTCGCGGTGCAGTACTACACGCCGATCTACGTCACCGGCGGCGGCGGCACGGTGCGCAGGTGGCCCACCTCCCAGGCGGACTGGCAGCAGATCTATCCGCAGGGCATGTACGACATCCTGACCCGGGTCACCCGTGACTACGGCCGGGTGCCGATCACCATCACCGAGAACGGTCTGCCCTGCCCCGACGCGCCCGGCCCGGACGGCACCGTCGACGACGCCGGCCGGGTCACCTTCCTGCGCGACCACTTCACCGTCGCCCACCGGGCGATCAGCGACGGGGTGCCGCTGGAGAGCTACCACGTCTGGTCGCTGCTGGACAACTTCGAGTGGAACGAGGGGTACGAGCAGCGCTGGGGCCTGATCTACGTGGACTACCCGACCCAGCGCCGGGTGTTCAAGCGCAGCGCCCACTGGTACCGCGACGTGATCCGCCGCAACGGGCTGTAGGGCCGGTCGGGCGTGGCCCGGCCGGCGACGCCGCCGGCCGGGTGCCCGTCAGCGCGGCAGCGCTTGTTGCAACTCCGCGCGCAGCGCCGGGGTGAGCATCTCGCCGGCCTGCTTGGCCAGCCGGGCCATCTCGTATCCGACCACGCCGATGTCGGCGTCCGCGCCGGCCAGGGTGGCCAGGATCGACCCGTCGCGGATCTGCATCACCAGGAAGTAGCCCCGGCCCATCTCGACCACGGTCTGCTTGACGACGTCGCCGTCGAACATCTGCGCCGCGCCCGCGGTGATGCTCATCAGGCCCGAGGTGACCGCGGCGAGCTTGTCCGCGTGGTCGCGCGGCAGGTGCGCGGAGATCGCCACCAGCAACCCGTCGGAGGACACCACCACGGCGTGCGCCACCCCGGGAACCCGCTCGGCGAACGCGTTCACCAGCCAGCTCAGGTCGCGTGCCTCCTGGCTCAACGTCGTCACTGTCGTCGTCCCCCTTCGTCGCGCGGCAGGTACATCTCGGTGGTCTCCTCGGCCTCGGCCCGTCGCACCCCGCCGTAGAAGCGGGACAGCATACCGCCGACCGCCTCCGGGTCCGGCTCGTGCCGGGCCGTCGCGCGGTCCGGCCGGTCGGCCGACGAGACCGCGGCGAGCTGGGCCATCGGCACCCGCACCGGCAGGCCCCGCTCATTGGTCCCCCCGGTCACCGGCGTCCGCACCGGCGCCGGCGTCACACCCAGCACCGACGACGTCGGTCCCTGCCGGGAGAACCAGCCGCCACCCGCCGCCGGCGGGGCGGCCGGGGTGAGGACGTCCTCGGCCCGGCCGGGCACCGGCCGGGGGCGCGGCACCGACTCCGGCGGGCCCGCGGGCGGCGGCTCGACCGCGTCGCCGAGCGGCCGACCGGTCAGCGGCGAGACCGGCAGGGCCGGTTGCGCCGGCGCGCCCGGCCGCGGCGGCGCCGGATGGCGGCCGGCCACCGGCAGCTCGGCGGTCGCCGCGCCTAGCGCCCGCGACGCCGCGGCGGCGTGACCGGTCAGCATCCGCGCCGGCACCGGCGGTTCCAGCCCCGGTGGCGGCCTCTCGGCCAGCAGGTCGGCCAGGATCCGGACCTGGGTCACCAGGCCCTCCCGACCGGGCCGTAACTGCACCCGGACGCCGTGGCGGGCACCCAGGTGACTCACCACGAACAGGCCCATCCGCTCGGAGGCCCCGACGTCGGCGGCCGGTGGCTCGGCCAGCACCGCGTTCGCCTCGGCCAACGCGGCCGGGCCCATGCCGAGACCCCGGTCGACGATCTCCACGAGTGCGCCCGGGCCGTCCGCCTCGACCACCACCCGCACCGCCGTGTCCGGCCGGGAGAACGTGGTGGCGTTCTCCAGCAGCTCCGCGAACAGGTGCACCAGGTCGCCGACGGCGTGCCCGACCACGTGCAGGTCGGTGCGGTTCTCGTGGTGCACCCGCCGGTACTGCTCGATCTCCGCGCTGGCCGCGAGCAGCACCGCTCCCAGCCCCACCGGGCGGTTCCACCGCCGGGTGGACTCCGTGCCGGCGAGCACCAGCAGGCTCTCGTCGTTGCGGCGCATCCGGGCGGCGAGATGGTCCAGCTTGAACAGGTTCTCCAACTGGTCCGGGTCGCTCTCCTCGCGCTCCAGGTCGTCGAGCAGCTCCAACTGCCGCTCGACCAGCACCTGGCTGCGCCGGGCCAGGTTGACGAACATGGCGTTGACGTTGCGCCGCATCATCGCCTGCTCGACCGCCACGTCCACGGCGCTGCGGTGCACCGCCACGAACGCCTCGGCCAGCTCGCCGATCTCGTCCTGCGAGTCGACCACCGCCGGCGGCACGTCGATCGCGCCCACCGGGCGGTCCACGGCCCGCAGCCGCTGGAGCGTCATTGGCAGCTCCACCTGCGCGATGCGCAACGCCTGGCCGCGCAACTGCCGCATGGCGCGGGCCACCGACCGGCCGACCAGCAGCGAGATGAGCACCGCCACCAGGAGCACCGCGACGATCCCGCCCGCCACCAGCAACGTCTCGCGCAACTGCCGGGCGCTCGCGTCGTCGGACCGGCGCACCGCGTCGTCGAGGATCTCGCCCTCGAGCTGGCGGAACAGCTCCTGCCGCTGCTCGGTGGCCGCCCACCACTGCGGCGCGGACGGCAACGCCGGCTCCGCTCCGCCGATGGGCAGGGTCTGCTCCTCCAGCCGGGTGGCCGTGACGAAGGCCGGGTCCACCGAGGTGCGGTCGTAGCGGCGTACCTGGTCGGCGGTCGCCGCCACCCGGAACGCGCCGAGCGCGGTGAGCTGCTGGGCCCGCAGGTCGGTGAGCGTCACCTGGTCGTCCGGCTCGTACCGGCCGGCGCGGGCGGCCGCGTACAGCTCGGCGCGGATCCGGGAGGACAGCTCCTTGACCCGGGCCAGCTGCACGTAGCGCAGCACCGCCTCGGTCAGCGCCCGCTGGCCGTCCCCCGGCGACGGTTCGGCCAGCAGGTTGAGCAGCGCCGCGACGGCACGGTGGTAGTTGCTGAGCACGGTGTCGGCGGAGAGCACCGCCGGCGGCACCGCGGCCCGGATGTTCACCACCTGGTCGTACGCCTCCAGCGCCTCGGCGTAGGAGACCCGCCAGGCGGCGTCGGCGTCGGCCAGCGGCTCGGCGGCGGCGCGCAGCTCGTCCACCGCCCGGTCGGTGGCCTCCTGCAACGGCCGCAGCGCGGCGACCGCGGCGTCCCGCTCGGCGCCGGCGCCGGCGCGGCGCAGCGCGGCCAGCTCGCCCGCGGACCGGTCCCGCTCCTGCTGGAGCCGGTCGACCACGGCGGTGATCTGCCGGCCGATGCCGACCTGCTCGGCGAAGTCGCTCAGCGTGGTGGTCTGCCCCACCAGCCCCCGGGTCTGCACGCCGGCCAGGACCAGGAACGCCAGCGAGGGGATCACGAGCACGGTGGCGAGCTTGGTGCCCATCCGCCAGTCCCGCAGCCGGAACCCGGAGCGCCGCCGGTGCGGCGGTGGGGCCGCGCCGCGGACCGGGTCGGGACCTGCGCGCACACTTGCCTCCTCGGTCCGCTCCACCACGGCGGGGAGCGGGATCCATCCAACCAGGCGGGCGGGCGCTGTCAACGCCCGCCCGGACGGCATGAGCAGGACGGTCAGCGGTTACGCCGCCGGCGCGGCGTCGGCTTCGGGGCGGGCGAGGCCGCCGATGTCGGCCGCCCGCGCGAACCGCCCCAGCGCCACCAACGCGGCGCCGGTCGCCCCGATCTCCGGGTTGCGCTGCCACCGCACCGTACGCGGGACGAGCGCGTCGGCGAAGGTCGCGCGCCACCACGGCGAGGCGGTCAGCGCCCCGCCGCCGAGCACCACCTCCATCGGCTCGCCGACCCCGGCCTCGAGCAGCGCCAGGTCGTCGGCGACGAGCCGGCACAGGCCGCCCATCAGCCCGACGAGGATGTCGACGGCGGTGCTGCCGAAGCTCAACCCGCGCAGCTCGCCCGAGCCGGCCGGCACCGTACCCGGGGGGCGGTCCCCGCCGAAGCGGGGGTTGGCGCGCACCCCGGTTCCGGTGCCGGCGCGGCGCAACGCCGCCTCCAACTCCGCGCCCTGCGGCAGCCGCAGCTCACGGTCGGCCCAGGCGAACAGGTTCCCGCCGCTGGAGTACGCCGCCCCGGTCACCACGTGGTCGTGGTCGACCCGGTAACGCCAGAGCTGCTCCGGCAGCGGCGGCAGCTCCGCCCCGGCCGGCACGGCCTGGATCATGCGCACCGCGGCGGAGGTGCCGACGGTGACCGCGGCCCGGGACTCGTCGACGCAGCCGGAACCCACGTTGGAGGCCGCGCCGTCGCCGACCGGCGCGGCCCACCGCGCCCCGGCCAACTGCGGCCACCGCGTCGCGTGCTCCGGGTTCAGCCGGCCGTGCCACCCCGGCGGGGCCAGCCGCGGCAGGGCCTGCGGACGCACCCCGGCCAGCGCGCACGCCTCCGCGTCCCAGTCGAGCCGGCGCAGGTCGAGCAGCCCGGTGCCGGAGGCCAGCGAGATGGACATCGGCGCCTCGTCGAGCAGCGCGCCGAGCACGTACTCGGCCAGGCCGGTGAACCGGGCGGCGCGGTCGCCGCCGTGCGCGGCGAGCCAGGGCAGCCGCACCGACCAGTAGCAGCGGTGCCACCAGGCGCCGGTGCGCCTGTGGTAATCCTCCGGATCGGCCGGGCCGGCCGCTCCGGTGGGTGACGCCGGCCGGGTGTCCAGCCAGGTCAGCACCGGACCCGACGGGACACCGTCGGCGGCCACCGGCAGCACCGAGTGCCACTGCGCCGACGTCGCCACCAACCCGACCTGCCCCAGGTGCCCGCCCGCGGCCAACTCGTCCAGGCACTCGACCAGGCCGGCCAGGTAGCCGGGACCGTCGAGCGTCCCGGTGCCGTCGTCGCCGGTGGCCAGGTGCACCTTGCGGCGGGCGAGCGCGCCCGGGCGCGGCACCGCGTCGGCGTCCAGCACCAGTCCACGCACCGAGGAGGTGCCCAGGTCCAGAGCGAGAATGTCCATCGCCGGTCAACCTACCCGGCGCCGACGGCGACGCTGATCGGGTTCCCCGGCACCGCCCGGTCGCGTACAGTGATCCTCATGCCCGCGCACCTGTCCTGCTGGTGGCCCGCCGACCCGGCGGCCCACCCCCGCGCGTAGCTTTCCCCACGCGGCCGCCCGACGAGGCGGCCGCCGGTCTCTTCCCCGGCATTCCGGGTCGCCCTCGCCGGTGGCCGCCGGCCCACTGAGGAGAACCGATGACCGTTCCGTCCGATCCGCTGTCCGCCGTCGCCGCCGGCCGCGACCCCGGCCCGTTCGCGCTCGTCCACCGCGAGGGCGCCGACCACGTCGACCTGTACGCCGGCCCCGTGCACCACGCGGAGCACCTCGCCGACCTGCCGCTGCCCGACGGGCCGGCCGGCCCGCGCACGTTGGCCCTGGTGCCCTACCGGCAGATCACCGAGCGCGGTTTCGCCTGCGTGGACGACGGCCTGCCGCTGGAGTTCCTGGAGATCCGGCAACACCTGCGGATCCCGCTGGCGCGGGTGCTGGACGCGCTGCCGGACGCGCCGGTGCGCACCCGCGACGCCGGCTTCGACATCTCCGACGACGAGTACGCGGCGGTCGTCGAGCGGGTGCTGACCGACGAGATCGGCCGGGGCGAGGGCGCGAACTTCGTCATCCACCGCACCCTGCGGGCCCGGGTGCAGGGCGATCCGCTGGCCGCGGCGCTGGCCGCGCTGCGCCAGCTGCTCGCCGGCGAACGCGGCGCGTACTGGACGTTCCTGGTGCACACCGGTGCCCGGACCCTGGTCGGCGCCAGCCCGGAGCGGCACGTCAGCGTGGCCGACGGGCTGGTCGAGATGAACCCGATCAGCGGCACCTTCCGGCACCGGGACGGCGCGGCCGACCGGGCCGCGCTGCTGCGCTTCCTGCACGACGAGAAGGAGGTGGAGGAGCTGTACATGGTGCTCGACGAGGAGCTGAAGATGATGGCCGTGGTCGCCGAGCACGGCGGCCAGGTGGTCGGGCCCTACCTGAAGGAGATGGCGCACCTGACCCACACCGAGTACCTGCTGGCCGGACGCTGCTCCCGGGACGTGCGCGAGGTGCTGCGGGAGAGCATGTTCGCGCCCACCGTGACCGGCAGCCCGATGGAGAACGCCTGCCGGGTCATCGCCCGGCACGAGCGGACCGGGCGGCGCTACTACGCCGGCGTGCTCGCCCTGCTCGGCCGCGACGAGGCGGGCCGGCAGACGCTCGACGCGCCGATCCTGATCCGCACCGCCGAGATCACCGGCGACGGCGCGCTGCGGGTGCCGGTCGGCGCCACCCTGGTCCGGCACTCGACCGCCGCCGGCGAGGTGGCCGAGACGCACGCCAAGGCCGCCGGGGTGCTGGCCGCGCTGGGCCTCGGCCCGCACGCCCCACGACCCGACGACCGGGCCGCCGTCCGCCACGCCGACGACCCCGAGGTACGCGCCGCGCTGGCCGCCCGCAACCTCCCCCTCGCCCGGTTCTGGTTGCGGCAGCGGGAGCCGGGGGCGCTCGCGTTGCGCGGGCTCGCCGGGCGGCGGGCGCTCGTGGTCGACGGCGAGGACACGTTCACCGGCATGCTCGCCCACCAGCTCGGCGCGCTGGGGCTGGCGGTCAGCCGGCGGGACTGGTCCCGGCCCGGCCCGCTGGACGGCTACGACCTGGTGGTGGTCGGTCCCGGCCCGGGCGACCCGCGCGAGGCGACCGCACCGAAGATGGCGGCGTTGCGGGCGGTGCTGACCGAGCTGCTCGCCGCCGGTCGCCCGACCCTGGCGGTGTGTCTCGGCCACCAGTTGCTGGCCGGGCTGCTCGGCCTGCCGCTGCATCGGCGCGACGCGCCCTACCAGGGCCTGCCCCGGGACGTGCCGGTGTTCGGCGTGACCCGCCGGGTGGGCTTCTACGCCAGCTTCACCGCCCGGGCCGACACCGACCGGATCACCGGCGCGTACGGGCCGGTCGAGGTGTCCCGGGACCCGGCGGACGGCGCGGTGCACGCGCTGCGCGGCGCGGGCTTCGCCGGGGTGCAGTTCCACCCGGAGTCGGTGCTCAGCCGCGACGGCACGGCGGTCCTGGCCGACCTGCTCGGGCATCTGCTCGACCGGCCGGCGCTGAACGCGCATGGCGCGCCCGATCGGGGGTAGCTCTACGACGACAGGTGGTCCGGACGGGTTCGAGAGCCCTCGTCCGGGCCACCTGTCGCCCGTTCGGCACGGGTCAGCCGACCATGCCCCGCTTGAACGCGGCGCCGGTCAGCACGGCCCGCTTCGCGGTCAACGCGGTGGCGGCCAGCGCCACGTGGTCCGGGGCGACCTCGCCGTTGTTGCTGGTGTGCGACGCGCCGTACGGGTTGCCGGCGACGAACTGGCTGGGGTCGGTGTAACCGGGCGTCACCACGATGCCGCCCCAGTGGTAGAAGACCGTGTACAACGACAGCAGCGTGGCCTCCTGGCCGCCGTGCGAGGTCGCGGTCGAGGTGAAGCCGGTGTAGACCTTGTCGGCCAGCGCGCCGTTGGCCCAGAGTGGGCCGGTGGTGTCGATGAACTGCTTGAGCTGGGCGGCGACCATGCCGTACCGGGTGGGCGAGCCCATGATCACCACGTCGGCCCAGGAGAGGTCGTCCGGCTCGGCCTCCATCACGTCCTGGGTCTCCAGCCGGTGCGCCTGCCAGCCCGAGTTGGAGCGGATCGCCTCGTCGGGCGCCAGCTCACGTACCTTGCGCAGGCGGACCTCAGCGCCGGCCTCCTCCGCCGCCTCGACCGCCGATCGCGCCATCTGGTAGGTGATGCCGGTCGCGCTGTAGTAGATCACCGCGACCTTGACCTGGCCATCCATCAGACGTTCTCCTCCTCGAATCGGGTAAGCCCCGGCGACTACCCGTTACTTGCCGCGTCAAACGCCGCTCAAGATTTGCGCAAGTTCGGCGGGCGACCACGCGCCCGGCCCGGCGCACCGGGGATCCTGTTTCCACCGGCGCCGGCCGTACGCCGCCCCGCGCCGGGAACCTGAACGGGGGATCGCGCTCCGTCGGCGGCGACGCCGGCGTAGCGCGATCAGGGGCCCGTCCCCGGCCGCCGGGCCCGGTCGAACCCCGGGCCGTGCGCTGGCCGTCCACCTGCTCCCGGGAGGCCGCCGTGACCGTTCGCCTCAGCCGCGCCGAGGCGCTCGCGCTGCGGATGACCGGCCTGTTGCTGCGTCCGCACCCGATCACCCGGCCAAGGGGCGTGGCCGACGTGGTCGAGTGGTTCGGCGCCATGCAGGCGCAGGACGCGGCGAGCGGGCAGTGGTCGCTCGGCGCGCGCCTGCCCGGGCGCACCCGGGCGGAGGTCGACGCGGCGCTGGAACGCCGGGAGGCCCTACGCACCTGGCCGATGCGCGGGACGGTGCACCTGGTGCCCACGCGCGACGCGCACTGGATGCTGGCCGTGACCGGTGTCCGCACGCTCGCCGGGCTGACCGGCAGGTGGCGGCAGCTCGGGCTCACCCTCGCCGACGGCGACCACGCCGGCGACGTGCTCGGTACGGCGCTGGCCGGCGGCGGCCGGCTCAGCCGCGCCGAGTGCCTGGCCGCACTGCGCGCCGCCGGGCTGGACACCACCGGCCAGCGCGGCTACCACCTGCTCTGGTACGCGAGCCTGCGCGGCATCACCTGCATCGCCCCGCACCGGGGCAACGAGCAGTCGTTCGTGCTGCTCGACGAGTGGGCGCCCGATCCGCACCGCCCGGAGCGCGACGAGGCGCTGGCGATGCTGGCCCACCGGTACGTGCGCGGCCACGGCCCGGTGACCCGGCACGAGCTGGCCCGCTGGAGCGGCCTGACCGTCACCGACGCGGCCCGGGCGCTCACCCTGGCCGGCGACCGGCTCGCCGCTGTCGAGGTGGACGGCGAGCCGGCAGTGGTCGACGCCGCGCTGCTCGACGCGCCCCGCGCTCCGGTCGACGACCTGCACACGCTGCCCGGCTTCGACGAATACCTGCTCAATTTCAAGGACCGTTCGCTGATGCTCGACCCGGCGCACGCCGACGCGGTGGTGCCCGGCAACAACGGAATCTTCCAGGCCACCGTGGTGCGCGGCGGCCGGGTGGTCGGGACCTGGAAGCGCACGCTCGGGGCGACGCTCAGTCGGCGAGCGCGCCGGCTGACCGCCGCTCGTGCATGGTCAGGTTGCGACCGCTGCCCGGGTCGAACAGGTGGACCGACGAGGTACTGAAGGCGAAGCTGCGGACGGTCTTCGAGCAGACCCCGCAGGAGGTACTGACGAAGGACGGTACCCTCGGCGTGAAGCGGGTGGCCGGGGTACTGGGTGCCGGTCCCGACCGGGCCCGCCGGATCATCGAGGAGCTTCAGCTCCAGGTACCGGTACCCGCCTGAGCGAAGCGGGCCAGCCTGTTCGAGGCTGGCCCGCTTCTGGTCACAACGTGGCGTGGCTGGTCTCCTGCTGAGCAGCGCGCCACAGCACCCCCGACATCTCCTCCACGTCCAGCTCGGCGAGATAGTCGATCATCAGCGACCGCACCTGCTCGACGGTGGCCGGCATCTTGTCGGGGCCGAGCTGGGACGGCGGGATGACGGCACGGAAGCGGGCATCCCTGATCGCGCCGCCGATCAACCGCTCGGCGATCCACAGCGGCACCCGCTCCTTCAGTACGAAGGTCAGGTGCACGCTGGTCTCCGTCGCGTTCCGCGAGTGCGGGTTGTGCACCCACCCTCGCGGGAGCATGAGGACGTCCCCGGCCGTCAGCTCGACCGTCTGGTCCGGGCCGGCGTCCTGCCACTGCTTGACCCACTCGTCCTGCCAGAGGTTCGTCGACATGGCGTGGTCGCGGTACGGCGCGTCGACCTTGGGGGCGAACAGCTCCCAGGTCTTCGACCCCTTCAACTGGACCACGATCCCGAGGTACTGGTCCCAGTGGTAGTCGAGACCCTGAGCGCTGGCCGGGGTGACGAAGGCAGTGACGTATCCCGAATAGCCGGTCTCGGCCTGGATGCTCGCGCAGATGGCGCTGAGCGGCGGGAACCACCGGTTCAGCTCGCGGAGCTGGATGGTGCAGCCCTGGTCGAGCAGGAGTTGCACCGAGGCCGGCGCTACCCGATCGTCGGCGGTGAAGCGGGCCGGATGCAGCCCTTCGCCGCGATGGAAGACGTTGACTTAGCTGCTCGGCGCACAGCCGGCGTCGAGGAATCCCCGGATCGTCTGCGCGCTGACCGCCCGTCCGATCGGGCTCTGGCTCGGGAGCTTCAGGGTGTGCGGACGCTCAGGCCACTCGCCGCGAACGGCGGCGGCGGTCTCTGGTCCCAGGATCATGTCGAGCGACACGGGCTCTCCCAGTCTCGAAGGTTAGTTCGGCGGGAGGGGGCATGGCGTCCGCGTGTGGTGTCGGTGCGGGCAGCAGATCACGGCGAACACGACGACGCGGTTGGCGCTGAGGCTGGTGGTGTAGTGCCACACGGTGTCAGCTCCCGCGAGCAGGCCATCGCGGGTGTGCTCCAGCCGCTAGCCGTGTCGAGGTAGTTCAGCGCCGGGTCGTGCGGGTGCCGGTCGCTCATCGCCGAGAGCCAGTCGAGGGCGTCCTCAACGCGTGTCCAGGTCCGCTCACGGCTGGTCTGCGAGCGGCGCAGCAGGTAGTGGCCTGTCTCCATCGCTGGCACCGTTGTCTTGTCCCAGTCCTCGCGGGGCCTGCGGAGATAGTCGTTCTTCATCTCGAAGACCTCATGGCCGCCTTGCCAGGGCCCGCACCCATGCCAGTGATGCGTCACCGGAGCCATTATTCCCCCTGAAGGCGGGCTGGCCGCACGACGAGCACGGCCAGCCCTCGGTGCGATCAGATGATCTCGCCGGCCTGGTACGCCGCGAAGAAGTTGTCCAGCTCCTTGCGCTCGAAGCGCAGGGTGGGCGAGTCGGCACCGAGCTTCGAGTCGCCGATGATGACGGCGTCCGGGTTGCCCGGCAGGATGGCGGCGGCGACGCAGCTCTCCATCGTGTTCGTGATGCCACGGCCGCAGAGCTTGCGGAGGTTCACGCCGGAGGCGTCGACCGCGTACAGATCGACCTGGTTCTCGGGGGTCATGAGACAGTCTCCCTTCAGGTGCGCTGCTTGCGGGGATGCGGTCCCCGCGCCGGTTGTGCCCTGTGCGCCCGCCAGTCGGTGCTTGGCCAAGGCAACGACCAGCGGGAATCTATGAGCTGCCGAATCCCTCCCGGGGTGCGACGGCAGGCTTGCGGAACGGGCCCCACGCCACGAAGCGATCGAACAGCTCGCGCGGGCTTGGCCCGTCGTGCGGGTTCAGGTGATAGAGGTCGCGGGTCGCCTCGTACTGCATGCCTGCGAGGTAGATCGCCAGGCCGGGCAGGTTGTCCGCGAACTCAGCCCTCAGCCGCAGCCGCGCTTCTGCGCAGGGCCACTGCCGGCCGTCCGCCCGGCAGAACCACATAGGGCGCAGCGGGGTATGGGGCATCTGCTCGCCGTACTCCCGGGGCAGGCTGGGCTTCGGGCCGGCGAAGGGTGGGGTTGCCTGAGTGCTGAGGGGGCTCATGCGTTATCTCCTGCCTTCGTGTCACCAGCTCGGCGGCCAGCGTCCAGTTGATCTCGGTGGGGGCATTCCAAGTCGGGTCGTAAAGCGGCAGATGGCGGTCGGCCGCCGGCTCGCTCCGAAGGGCCGGTGGCTGTCGCTCGACGGGTGCCCGCTTCTTCTTGCGCGCGGTGCGGCAGGAGGGGCACGCGCACTTCCGCCCACCGGGGAAGCGCTTCGACCTGCACGGCCGGTGCCTTGGCCGGGTGAGGTCGGCGTCGTCGTCGTTCACCACGTGCCCCTCCTGCCTGCTGCACGGAGCCCAGGCCGCGAACCGCATTCCCCCCTCCACGACCCGGACCTCGAATCCTCGGGCGGGGCCCCTCCACCACGGGGGAAGTAGAGGGGGCCCCAGCGGGACCGGCCCCGACACCCCTCCACCAGAGCCGGCCCGCATAGATGACAGTCTGGTGAGGACATCGCTACTGTCGGAAGGCATGCAGCCTGGTCACGTCGGCATCCTGGCGTCCTGGCGGCGGGCCTGGCGATCATTTGGCGATCTTGGCGAATCCCTGGAGGGGGCATGGAAGGTGAGCGCGGTGCGGATCTCATCCGGGCGCAGCTCCGCAGGATGCGAATAGCGGCGGGCCTCAACCAGGAGGAATTCGGCCGGCGTGCCGCCTACTCCGGGTCGCTGGTGTCCTCGGTGGAGACGGGCACTCGCCCGCTGGATCTGCCCTACGTGAAGCGGGCTGACGAGGTGCTGGAAACCGGCGGCCTGTTCGAGAGCCTGCTCAACCTGGCCGAGCTGGCGGGGCAGCCCTCGTGGTTCCGGCCGTGGCTCGACGCTGAGCGGGCAGCGGACCAGCTCAGGTGCTACCAGCCGACGCTGATCCCGGGCCTGCTCCAGACCGAGGCGTACGCCCGCGCGGTGATCCGCTGCGACGACAAGCTCACCGACGCCCAGGTGGAGAAGCGGCTCTCCGCCCGGATGGATCGGCAGTCGATCCTAGACAGGGAGGAGCCGCCGCAGTTCGTGGTGGTGCTCGACGAGATCGTGCTCCGCCGGGTCGACGAGAGCTTCCAGGGCGTGATGGCCGAGCAGATCCACCACCTGATCGGGCTGGCCGAGCGGCCGACCCTCAGCGTGCACATCGTGCCGGCGGACATCGGGATGCACGTCGGGCTGACGGGCCCGTTCATCCTGGCGCGCGGCGCAGATGGCGGTTGGGTAGGTAATCTGGAGAACCAACTGGGCGGGGTCGTCGTCGATAAGGACGAGGCTCTGGCTACCCTGCTGTCAAGGTGGGAGACGGTTCGCAACGAGGCCCTATCCCGCAGGCAGTCGACCGAGCTGATGAAGGAAGTTGTGAAGTCATGGACCTGATCGGTGCCAAGTTCCGCAAGTCCACCCGCAGCGGCTCCGGCGGCGGCGACTGCGTCGAGGTCGCGGACAACCTGCCCGGCGTGGTCGCCGTGCGCGACAGCAAGGACCCGACTGGCCCGGTGCTGGCCTTCGAGCCGGCGACCTGGCGGGCGTTCGTCGGGTTCGCCAAGCAGAGCTGACACAACGCAGAAGAGGGCCCCTCAGCGCGATGCTGAGGGGCCCTCTTCGTTGCGGGTACTACCTGACCGGGCACGCCCCGGTGGCGCACTCCTCGTCGATCCCATCGGCCACGAGCGACGCCTTGGCCATGCGGTACTGGCCTTCGCTGATCCGCTCGTACGGGGCCTGCGGCCTCGTGCCGTCGACCATGATGGTCGTGCCCTTCAGGCAGGGCAGCCACTTGCGGATCGTGGCGGCGACCTCGTCCACGTCCAGGCCGGGCTTCACGTTGGCGGTGAAGCTGACGGCGTTGTCGGCGTAGTCCGCCTGGTACATCGCCTGGAAGGCCAGCATGTCGTCGAGGCTGATCTCGTCGGCGCTCTTGACCAGGTCGGCCGCGTCGTACTTGTCGTAGCCCAGGTCTTCCACCTCTTCGAGGAGGTTGTCCTTGGTCGGGAACTCGACGACCACCGTGTTGCCGGAGGCGTCGTACTGGCAGGTCTCCACGGTGAAGCCCTGCTCGCGGAACTCCTCCGCCTTCGCCCGCTGGTCGGCGTCCGTCATGCTGAAACGGACTCGGCGGATGAAGAACCGGGCGTAGCTCGGGTGGATGCCCTCGGTCGTGCCGGGCAGCTTGGCGATCGTGCCGGTCGGCGCGCCGGTCGTCGTCTTCACCGGCTCGGGGATGCGCAGCTCGAAGGCGTACTGCCGGGCGGCCTCACGGACCCGGGCCTTCATCTGGCGCTGCTCCTTGCGGAGGGCGACCGTCGGCCTGCCGCGGCAGCACCCGGTAGGAGATCCGGTAGCGCCCCTGGGCCTGCGCGTTGCAGTCGTCGACCACCTTCTGCAGGTTCTGCTCGGGCGGGTCGTACAGGTTGATCGTCGGCGGGCCGCCGTCGCCGCCGGACCTGCAGGCGGCCAGCGGGGCCACCAGCGCGTGCGCGGCGGCCGCCGCCGCCATGCGTCCGGCCGGCCGTCGTGCGGCCGGGTCGGGGACTGTCGTCCTCACCCTGCCCCACTCTTCGGCGAAACCGAAGAGGTCACCCGTGCCCCGGCGCACGGCGAGACGGTCGAGGCACCGGCCCGTGCGTCCGACGCCCCGGGCGTTTCGTGCGGTCGAACGTGCCCGACCTACGACGAAGCGAAACATCACGGTCACGCGACGGTCGCCGCCGCGCTGCGGCCGGCCGTGCCCGCCCGTAGATTGGTGGGATGGACGCCACCTTCTTCTTCGACCCGGCCTGCCCCTGGACCTGGCGGACCTCCCGCTGGCTCGTCACCGTCGCCGACGCGCGCGGACTGAGCGTCGAGTGGCGGGCGTTCAGCCTGGCCATCCTCAACGACGGGCAGGTGCCGCCCGAGTTCGCCGCGGCGATGGCGGCCTCCGGCCGGGTGCTGCGCCTGGTGGAGGCGCTGCGCGCTCAGGGCCGGCACGACGACGCGGGTCGCCTCTACACCGAGGTGGGCACGCGTAGCCACGACGCCGGCGACCCGCTCGGCGAGAAGGTGGTCGCGGCGGCGGTCGAGGCGACCGGGTTGACCGACGCGGCGGCGGCGCTCGACGACGAACGCTGGGACGCGGCGGTTCGCGAGTCGCACTCCCTGGCGTACGGGTCGGCCGGACCGGACGTCGGCTCGCCGGTGCTGATGGTGCCCGGCGCCGCCCGGGGCATCCACGGCCCGATCCTCACCGAGGTCCCGGGCACCGACGACGCGCTGACGATCTGGGACTCGATGCTGCCGCTGATGCGGCTGGACACGTTCCACGAACTCAAGCGCGCCCGCCGCTGACCCGGGAGCGGGTGCCGTCTCAGCAGGTGAGCGGGGAGACTACCCAGCGTCAGCCGGCTCGACTAGCGTTTCCCTAGCTCCGTGGCCCGCGCGTCGCCACCGCCGTCGACCCGCCGCCGGCTGTCCCCCACAGCCCGCTCGATCGGTTGGTTCTCCCGGGAACCGCCGCCCGCGTGCGTACCGGTTGGGCAGGATTCCCCCGAGGAGGTGCCGTCGTGCAGGACACCCGCGCTCTCGCCCTGACCTTCGAGGTGAGTGGCCTGCCCCCGGTCAAGACCGAGGCCCTGTCCATCTTCGCCGCCGGCCACCGCCAGGCGACGAGGGTCCGCACGCTGCTCCAGGCTGCCTGCACGGCGGCCCAGCGCACCGGGTGGACCCCGCTCGCCGGGCCGGTGGAGGTGGACCTGACCCTGCGGTGCCCGCCCGGGCACCGCACCTCCGACGCCAGCACCCTGCTCGGCGGCGTGTGCGCGGTGCTGCAGGACAAGAAGCGGGTGTCCACCATCGGCCTCGCCCACCTCGGGGTGTTCGTCGACGTCGCGCTCTGGACCGACGACCGGCAGATCCGCCGGTTGTCGTACGCCGAGGAGCCGGCGGAGGAGTTCTCGTACCTGGTCCGGGTCGCGGCCGTGCCGACGATGGTTTGACCGACGCCCGCGGTGGGGTACCGCGGACGCCGACGAAGGGAGCGCCGATGTCGGAGCCACATGTCACGCTCGATCCGAGCGGGCTCGACCCTGTGCAGCGGAAGCTGCGCGGCCCGCTGGAGGATCAGCTGACCTCGGCCCTGCAGGCGGCCGCCGACCGGGTCCGGGCCACCTACGCGGGCGAGCCGGTCGAGGACGTGTGCCGGCGGCTGCTCGACGAGACGCGCTCCGGGCTGCACCCCGACATCGCCGCCGGCTTCCAGCCGGACATGGACGAGTTCTGCCGGGTCGCGGTGGCGATCGTGCGGGGCGAGGTCGACTGAGCGAGCCCGGGCCGGCGGGCGGTCAGCCCCGCCGGACGTCGACGGAGACGAGGTGGGCGCCGTCCGGCCGGGTGGACTCGCCCAGTCGCACCGGCACCCGGCCGCCGTCCGGCGGCTGGAGGCCGAGCCCGAAGCTGAGGTGCCCCTCGAAGTCGCCGGCCGCCGCCCAGCCCAGCAGCGTCGGGTAGCCGATCGCCGCCGGCGGCACGTCGGCCGTGCCGCCGCCGCGCGCGTCGTGCGCCTGCGCCGGGGAGAACCGCACCGAGAGGTAGGCCGTGCCCGGCAGCTCGACAGGCGCGCCACGCCCCTCCGTGACGACCTGCGGCACGTAGCCGATCTGGTAGGACGGGGTGGGTCCGCGGAAGGCGAAGGTGATCCGGCTGAAGCCCTCCTCCGGATGGTCGCCGACCTGCACCGCCACCAGGACGGGCAGTGGTTCGCCGGGGGCCGGGGCGACCGGCGGCCGCACCTGGTGCGTCACCCGGGCCGGCGCGTCGGGCACGGCCCAGCCCCAGGTCCGCCGCCAGGACCCGACCGTCGCGGCGTCGGCGGGCGCGGGCGTGGTGGCGGGCGCCGGCGGGGCGGCTGTCGTGACCGGCGCGGTGGTCGCCGATGGCGTCGGGGTCGCGCCGTCGGGGTCGGCCGCCGTGCAGGCCGCGGCGAGCAGCACGACCAGGCCGGCGAGCAGCGGTACGCGCCGAAGGGTCATGACCCAGTGTCGCTCCGTGACCGCCTGTCGCGCCAGAGGCATCCTGCCCGGCGTCGGGCCGGACGGGTCAGGACCGGGTCCGCAACTCCCCGGCCCTGACCCCGGCCGTCCGGCGTGATATCGGTCTGCGCCACGGGACACGGCGGGCGCGGCACGACGCCCACGCCGGGCCCACACGGCGAGCCGGTTCGCCCGCACTCAGCTCCACGGTGCTCCTACCGCCGGACTCCGGTGCGCTCCCGCCTCACCCCGACGAGGCGTGCACGCCGGCTCAGGTTAGGCAGGCCGGCCCGGGCGGGACAAGCGCTGGACGGGCCGACGGGCTGTGATTGATGTCAATGCCGAAAAGCGGCATGTCGACGTAACAGGGTCAGCCGATCGGGCGCTGTTCGTCTTCGAGGCGCGGGCTGCGACCAGCCTCCCCCGACGGCGCGGACCGGGCCGCCGCGGCGCCCGCGATCAGCGCCAGCGCACCGAGATGCAGCACGCGCACCCCGGCCGGCGCGGCGACGGAGGCCGCCGGCAACCCGGGCAGCAGCAGCGCGCCCAGCGCCGTGACCGCCAGGGTAACCCGCCAGAAGACGAGCGGGTTCGTCGCCGGGACCGGTGGCGGGTCGCCGTCGAAGATCTTCCCGCGGCGGGCCGCGTAGACCGCCGCGGCGGCCACCAGCAGCCCACCGCCGAGGCTTGCGACCACGTCCGCGAACTGCCACCAGTACCACCCGGTCTGGGCGTGGAAGTCGGCGACGCCGAGCAGCCGCGGCAGGCGCTCGGAGTGGCTGATCCGGTCCCAGGCGACGTGGCTGAACGCGCCGATCAGCGCCGAGCAGACGGTGACCTGCCAGGGATGGCGCACCCCGGCCAACGCGGCGTACTGCGGCCAGCCGAACAGCCGTGGCGCGGGCAGGTGCGCGGCGATGCCGGCCACCACCCGGCGGACGATCCAGGCGTACGTCAGGGCCACCGGCAGGCACCACCAGAGCAGCCCGCCGAGCGTGTGCGTGCGCGTCCCGAGGCCGAAGTGGGTACCGGTGACCAGGTAGCCGACGTCCGGCGCGACCGCGCCGGTGGCCAGTGCCACCCCGTCGAACCAGTGCGGCCGCCACCACTTCAGCGGCAGCACCGGCGCCAGGTGTGAAGGGAACGTCAGCGGCACGTCCCGGACGTTACCGGCCCTGTCAGAAGTGTCGGACCAGCTCGGGGAACGCGGCCAGCCGGATCACCCCCGGGTCGGACGGGTCCAGCTCCTCGTGCTCCAACACCCAGGTGTTCTCGTTCGGAATGAACACCGCGTTCAGGCCCGCGGCCCGGGCGGGCAGGATGTCCGAACGCGGCGAGTTGCCGATCATCCACGCCCCGGCCGGGTCGAAGGCGTGCTCGCGAGCCAGCCGGCGGTAGGTGTCGACGTCCTTCTCCGGCACGATGTGCGCCGCGCGGAAGTGGTGCAGCAGTCCGCAGGCGTCCAGCTTGCGCTGCTGCTCCTCGCGCTCGCCCTTGGTGAGCAGCAGCAGCTCGTGGCGGGTGGCCAGGTCGTCCAGTGTCTCGGCCACCCCCGGCATCAGCTCCACCTGGTGCCCGACCAGCGCGGCCGCGAGCTGCGTGATCTCGGCGCGCTCGGCCTCGGTGGCCGGGCGCTCGCGCAGCTTCGCCAGGCAGTCCGCGAGGCTGCGCAGGAAGATCTTGCTGCCGTAGCCGTGCGCCCGGGCGTTGGCCCGCTCCACGTCGTCGAGCACGGCGCGCAACTGCGCCCGATCCAGGGTCGGGTGGTCGAGCCAGCTGAGGAAGTCCTCGATCACCCGCTCGAAGAGGACGTTGTTCTCCCAGAGCGTGTCATCGGCATCGAAGACCAGTACGGCGGCCTCCCGGCGCTGTCCCATCCCACCCCTCCCTCGCGGCCCTGCCACCGTACTCCTCGAAAGAGGGGCCCCCACTTAACGTTTTCCGTGGAGGCGGGTACCCGACTGCGGAAATCCTGGTCGGGCGGGATGCTTCAGCGATGACCACCTCACCCGTTCCGGCCCGGGCCGGTCGCCGCGCGGTCCTCGCCGGAGCGGCCGCGCTCGCCGTCGCCGGTGTCGCGTTCCCGGCGGCCCCGGCCCACGCGGTCAACGCCGCCCACGCCGTCGTGGTCGGCGCGAAGCCGGCGGCCTGGACGCCGCACGCGCTCGACGGCACCGTGTACCGGATCCTCCAGGTCGGCAACCGGGTCTACCTCGCCGGCTCGTTCACCAAGGTCCGCAACGCGAACACCAGCACGCAGCTCGCGATGCCCCGGCTGGTGGCGTTCGACGCCACCACCGGCCGGATCGACACGACGTTCACGCCGGTGGTCAACGGCACGGTGAAGGCGCTCGCCGCCTCGGCGGACGGCCGCTCGATCTACCTCGGTGGGGCGTTCACCACGGTCGGCGGGGTGGCCGCGCCAAGGGTGGCCCGGGTCGACGCGGTCACCGGCGCCCGGGTCGCCGGGTTCGCTCCGGCGGCGCTGAACAACCAGGTCAACGACATGCGGCTGGTCGGCGCCCGGTTGCTCGTGGCCGGCGCGTTCCAGACCGTGGGCGGCGTGACCCGACGCGCCCTGGCCGCCCTGAACGCGACCACGGGCGCCGCCGACCCGGCGGTGAACCTGCGGCTGGAGGGCCCCCGGGTCACCAGCTCGGGGGTCACCGCCCCGGTCAAGATCGAGGCGATGGACGTCTCCGCCGACGGCCGGCGGCTGGTCTTCGCGGGCAACTTCAGCTCCGTCGCCGGGCAGGCCCGGCACCAACTGGCGGTGGCGAACCTGACCGCGACGGGCGCCGCGCTGTCCGGCTGGTCGACGGTCCGCTACCAACCGCGGTGCAGCAAGTCGATCCCCACCTACCTGCGCGGGGTCGACATCGCGCCGGACGGCACCTGGTTCACGGCGGTGACCACCGGCGGGCCGTTCCCGGGCACGCTGTGCGACGCCGCGGCCCGCTTCGAGCTCGGCGCGGAGACCGCCGGCAGGCAGCCGACCTGGGTGAACTACACCGGCGGCGACACCCTGTTGTCGGTGGCCGTCACCGGCGCGGCGGTCTACGTCGGCGGCCACCAACGCTGGCTCGACAACCCGTCGGGGCGCAACGCGGCCGGCCCCGGCGCGGTGTCCCGGCCCGGCGTCGGGGCGATCAACCCGACCACCGGCCGGGCGTTGGCGTGGAACCCGACCAAGGACCGCGGGGTCGGCACCGCCGAGCTGTACGCCAGCGAGCGCGGCCTGTGGCTCGGCAGCGACACCGTGACGGTGGCCGGCGAGTACCACGCCCGGGTGGCGTTCCTCCCGCTGCCCTGAGCGGCGGCAGGTCCGCAACGGCGGCGCGGGGCGGGATGCGCGGCGCGGCGCTCAGCGGCGCAGGGTGAGGATCAGGTCGGCGACCAGCGCCGTCCAGCCGGTCTGGTGCCAGGCGCCCAGCCCGGCGCCGTTGTCGCCGTGGAAATACTCCGGGAAGCAGATCAGGTCCCGCCAGTCCGGGTGGGTCTGGAACAGTTGCGCGGCGCCGTAGATCGGCCGGCGGCCCCACCCGTCCCGGGTGAACAGCGAGATCAGCCGGGCCGACAGGTCGTCGGCGATCTCGTCGAGGGTCCGCTTCGCTCCGGAGCGGGTCGGGTACTCGACCTGCAGGTCGTCGCCGAAGAACGCCGCGTGGTCCCGGAGCGCGGTGATCAGCAGGAAGTTCGTCGGCATCCAGATCGGGCCACGCCAGTTGGAGTTGCCGCCGAACAGGCCGCTCGTCGACTCGGCCGGCTCGTAGCCGACGCTGAACCCCTGCCCGCCGAGCGTGACCGTGAACGGTTTGTCCAGATGGGCGCGGGAGAGCGTGCGCAGGCCGTACTCGGAGAGGAACTCGTCGGTGTCGAGCATCCGGGCCAGCAGCCGGACCATCTGCTCCGGGCCGACCATCGACAGCAGCCGCTGCTGGGTGCCGTCCGAACCGAGCCGGCGGCCGCCGATCACGTCGGCGTACTCCGGGCGGTTGGTGAGGAACCAGCGCAGCCGGGCGCCCAGCTCGGGCAGGCGACGCATGGTCCGGGTGGTCAGCCGGGTGACCGCGGCCAACGGCAGCAGGCCGACCACCGAGCGCACCTTCAGCGGGACCTTCGTGCCGTCGGCCAACCGCAGCACGTCGTAGAAGAACGCGTCCTCGGCGTCCCACAACCCCTGCTCGTACGCCGCCGCGGCGATGTAGGCGAAGTGCTCGAAGAACTTCGTCGCGGTGTCCACGTACGCGTGGTCGTGCTCGGCCAGCACGATCGCCATGTCGAGCAGGTTGAGCGCGTACATGGCCATCCAGCCGGTGCCGTCGGACTGCTCCAGCGTGCCGGCCACCGGCAGCGCGGCCGAGCGGTCGAACGGTCCCACGTTGTCCAGGCCGAGGAAACCGCCCTCGAAGACGTTGTTGCCGCCGGTGTCCTTGCGGTTGACCCACCAGGTGAAGTTGAGCAGCAGCTTGTGCATCACCCGGGCGAGGAACTCGTGGTCGGAGGAGCCGTCGATCTCGAACACCTTCAACGCGGCCCACGCGTGCACCGGCGGATTCACGTCCCCGAACGCCCACTCGTACGCCGGGATCTGCCCGTTCGGGTGCAGGTACCACTCGCGCAGCAGGAGCAGCAGTTGCTCCTTGGCGAAGCCCGGGTCGACGCGGGCGATGGTCACGCAGTGGAAGGCCAGGTCCCAGGCCGCGTACCAGGGATATTCCCACGGGTCCGGCATGGAGAAGACGTCGAAGCTGTTCATGTGCCACCAGGCGCTGTTGCGCCCGTGCCGCCGGCCGGGCGGCGGCGGCGCCGACCCGGGATCGCCCTCCAGCCAGCGCTTGACGTCGAAGTGGTAGAACTGCTTGCCCCACATCAGCCCGGCGATCGCCTGCCGGGCCACCAGCGCCTCGTCGGCGGAGGCCGCGGCCGGGATCAGGCTGTCGAAGAACCGGTTCGCCTCGGCGCGGCGGGCCCAGAGCACGGTGTCGAACCCGTCGCCGAGGTCGGCCGGGGCCGGTGGACCGGCCGCCGGGGGCGGGGCGGTGCGGGTCAGCCGCAGCCGGATCTGCCGCTGTTCGCCGGCCGGCACGTCGAGCACGTAGTGCAACGCGCCCTTGGTGCCGACGCGGTCCGGGTTGACGGTGGGCGCGCCGGCCACCACGTGGTCGTTGATACCGTCCTTCGGGTACGCCGACCGTCCGGGCAGGCCCCACAGCCGCTCCGCGTTGGTCTCGTTGTCGCACAGCAGCGGTGTGGGCTCGCCGTCGCCCTCCAGCAGGAGCTGGCCCAGCACCCAGTGCTCACCGACCAGTCGGGAACCGGCGCCGACCAGCTTCGGCACCCGGTCGGCGCCGGGCAGCCCCCAGGACCAGGTGTTGCGGAACCAGAGCGTGGGCAGCACGTGCAGGGCGGCGTTCTCGTCGCCCCGGTTCGCGACCGTGACCAGCAGGCACATGTCGGTCGGCGACGCCTTGGCGTAGTCGACGGTCACCGCCCAGTACCGGTCGTCGTCGAAGATGCCGGTGTCCACCAGCTCGTACTCGGTGTCGTCGCGGCCGCGCAGCGCGTTCACCGAGACCAGTTCGTCGTACGGGAACGCGGCCTGCGGGTAGTGGTAGCGCCAGCGCATCCACGAGTGCGTGGGCGTGGAGTCGAGATACCACCAGTACTCCTTGGCGTCCTCGCCGTGGTTGCCGCCGTCGCCGCCGAGGCCGAACATCCGCTCCTTGAGGATCGGGTCGCGCCCGTTCCAGAGCGCCAGCGCGAAGCAGAACGTCTGCCGGTCGTCGCAGACGCCCGCCATGCCGTCGTCGTTCCACCGGTAGGCTCGGGACCGCGCGTGATCGTGGGGGAAGTAGTCCCACGCCGTGCCGTGCTCGCTGTAGTCCTCCCGTACCGTCCCCCACGCCCGCTCGGACAGATAGGGGCCCCATGCGCGCCACTCCAGCTCCCCGGCATCGGCCTGGGCGAGCCGGTGCCGCTCGGGGTCGGGGGTGGCGGAGGTCGGACGGTCGGTGATCACCCGCACATCTTCGACGCCGCCGGGGTACTTCTCCACAGCGGCCATTGTCGTCGTGGCATGTCACACCTCGCTGCCGGTGGAGGAAAGTTGATCGACATCCGGTTCGGCCCGCAGGTCTGCGCGGAGCTGCCCACCGCCGCAGGGCGGGAATGGCTGGTTACGGACGGGCGCGGCGGCTACGCCATGGGCACCGTGGCCGGGCTGCGCACCCGCCGCTACCACGGGTTGCTCGTGGTGCCGGGCGAGACGCCGGCGTCCCGCAAGGTGGGACTCGCGAGCCTCGACCCGGCGGTCACCCTCCCGTCCGGCCGGCAGGTCCGCCTCGGCGCGCACGAGTGGTCCTCCGGGGTGGTCGACCCGCGCGGCTTCGAACTGCTGGAACGCTTCGACCTGACCGACGGCGTGCCGCGCTGGCGGTGGCGGATCGGCGACGTGGTGATCGAACGGGAGATCGCCATGGCGTACGGCCGGTCCTGCGTCGCGGTGGTCCACCGGCTGGTCTCCGGCGGTCCGGTCCGGCTGGACCTGGCCGCGGCCTGCACCTGGCGCGACGCGCACGGCGAGCGGCGGGCCGACGGACCCGCGCTCCGGCTGGAGCCGGTGGCCGGCGGCGCGGTCGTCGATGGCGCGTTCCGGCTCGCCGGCCCGGACTGGACCCCGGAGGGGCAGTGGTGGCTCGGCGTCCGACACCGGGTCGAGGCCGCCCGCGGCCTGAACCCGGACGAGGACCTCTGGTACGCGGGCCGGTTCTCCGGCGCGCTGGACACCCCGGGCGCGACCGTGACGGTGCTGGCCTGGGCGGACGACCTGGCCGAGGAGCCGCCACCGGCGACCGCCGTGGTGGAGGCGGCCCGGCGGCGCAACCGGGCGGTGGTGGCCGCCGCGAAGCCCGACGACGCGGTCTCCGCGACGCTGGCGCTGGCCGCCGACGCGTTCGTGGTGCGCACCCCGACCGGCCCGGACGTGGTGGCCGGCTACCCCTGGTTCGGCGCCTGGTCCCGGGACACGATGATCTCCTACGAGGGCCTGTTCCTCTGCGCCAACCGCGCCGACGAGGGTCGGGAGCTGCTGCGGGCGTACGCCGGCACGCTGTCCGAGGGCATGCTGGCGAACACCGCCGACACCGGCCGGGTCGAGCACAACACGGTCGACGCCACGCTCTGGTTCCTGCACGCGGTGAGCCGACACGTCACCGTCACCGGCGACACCGACCTCGGCGACGAGCTGCTGCCCGCGCTGCACGGCGTGGTCGAGGCGCACGTGGCCGGCACCCGCTACGGCATCGGCGTCGACCCCACCGACGGGCTGCTCGCCCAGGGCGGCCCCCCGGACACGGCGCTGACCTGGATGGACGCCCGGGTGTACGGGGTGCCGGTGACCCCGCGCACCGGCAAGCCGGTCGAGGTCAACGCGCTGTGGATCAACGGGCTGGCCGGGCTCGCCGAGTTGACCGAGCTGGCCGGCCGCGACGCCACCGAGCTGTGGACCCGGCACGGCCGCGCCACGGCCGCGTTCCGCGACCGGTTCCCGGCGCCGGCCGGCTGGCTGCACGACGTGGTGGACGCCCCGGCCCCCGCCTACCCGCTCGGCGGCGCCCCGCACCACGACGACGACCTGCTGCGCCCCAACCAACTGCTGGCCTGGTCGCTGCCCTACGCCCCGCTGGAGCCGGACCAGGCCACGCTCGAGCGGCTCACCGAGGCGCTGTTCACCCCGCTGGGGCCGCGCAGCCTCGCCCCCGGCTCCCCCGGCTTCACCGGCCGGCACCGGGGCGGCCCCGCCGAGCGGGACTCCGCCTACCACCAGGGCACGGTCTGGCCGTGGCTGACCGGGCCGCTGCTCGACGCGTACCGGAAGGCGGGCCTGTCCACGGCGGACCTGCTGGTCGGTCTGGAGGGCCACCTGGTCGAGGACGGCCTGGGCTCGGTCAGCGAGACCGCCGAGGGCGCGGCCCCGCACACCGCCACCGGCTGCCCGTTCCAGGCCTGGTCGGTGGCGGAGCTGCTGCGCGCGCGGCGCGCCCGCCGGTAACACGTTACAGACCGGCAACCGGCGCGTCGCCGCCGGTTATCGACCCCTCGGCAGGATGGGACGCGACCCCGCCGGACACCCGCAGCGGTGCCGTCTCCGGCGGGGACGACCACAACTCCAAGGGGGCCGCGTGTCCGCTGACGCCGAAGTGATCGACATCCAGCCCGCCCGGCGCCTGCGGGTGCTGCTGCTCTCCTGGGAGTACCCGCCCGTGCTGGTCGGCGGTCTCGGCCGCCACGTGCACGCGCTCTCGGTCGCCCTGGCGGCCGCCGGGCACGAGGTCACCGTGGTCACCCGGCACGCCGAGGGCGCGCCCATGGAACAGTACGCCGACGGCGTCCGCGTCCTGCGGGCCGCCGAGGACCCGGTCCGCTTCCCGCTCGCCACCGACTCGCTGCTGGCCTGGACCATGGCGTTCAACCACACGCTCACCCGCACCGCGCTGCGCGCCGCCTCCGCCGGCGCGTACGACGTGATCCACGCCCACGACTGGCTGGTCGCGCACACCGCCGTCACCCTGGCCGAGCACCTGGACGTGCCGCTGGTCACCACCATCCACGCCACCGAGGCCGGCCGGCACCAGGGTTGGCTGCCCGGGGAGATGAACCGCACGATCCACGGCGTGGAGCACTGGCTGAGCAATGCCTCGGCCCGGGTGATCGCCTGCTCCGGCTACATGCGCGAGCAGGTGTCCCGGCTGTTCGACGTGCCGGCCGGGCGCGTCGACGTGGTGGCCAACGGCGTCGACGACCGGGCCTGGCGGGCCCGTCCGCACGCGGTCGCCTCCGCCCGCGCCCGCTTCGCCGGTCGCGGCCCGTTGGTCGGCTACGCCGGCCGGCTGGTCTACGAGAAGGGCGTGCAGCACCTGGTGGACGCCGTGCCGCGCCTGGCCGACCGGCACCCGGGGCTGCGGGTGGTGATCGCCGGCGACGGCCCGTACCGCGACGAGCTGGTCGACCGGGCGCACCGGCTGCGCCTGGGCGACACGGTCCGGTTCGCCGGCTTCCTGGACGCCACCCAGCTTCCGGCGGTGCTCGCCGCCACCGACGCCACCGTGATCCCCAGCCTCTACGAGCCGTTCGGCATGATCGCCCTGGAGGCGGCGGCGGCCGGCGCGCCGCTCGCGGTGGCGCGCACCGGCGGGCTGGCCGAGATCGTCGAGCCCGGGGTGACCGGGGTGACGTTCTCGCACGGCGACCCGGACGCGCTGGCCGGCGCCGTCGACCGGCTGCTCGGCGACGAGGTCTTCGCCCGCCGGGTGGCGCGCAAGGCCCGCGCCATGGTGACCCGGCGCTACGCCTGGTCGGCCATCGCGGCCCGCACCGCCGTCAGCTATGCCGCCGCCCGCCGGGAGCACCACTCGTTCCAGGCCCGCCGGGCCGCCGCGTTGCTGGCCGGCGGCCGTCCCGCCGTCGCCATTCCGGACGGGAACCTGCTGGCCGGCGCCGTGAGCTGAGGCCCGCCGCCCTGATGGGATAGGTCCGACCCGATCCGTTGGCTATTGTGGACCAACCAGCGGTGAGGAGTGCGGTGCGGGAAGTGGTGATCGCCGGACGGTACCGCCTGATCGATCTGGTCGGCCGCGGCGGAATGGGTCAGGTCTGGCGAGCCCGTGACGAGGAGCTTCAGCGCGAGGTCGCGGTGAAGCAGGTGCTGCCGCCGAACTGGCTCGCCGAGAGCGACCGCGACGAGCTGCGCGCCCGCACCCTGCGTGAGGCGCGCACGGCGGCCCGACTCAACCATCCCAACGTGGTCCGGGTCTACGACGTGGTGCGGGTCAACGGCGACCCGTGGCTGATCATGGAATACGTCCCGTCCCGTTCGTTGCAGGAGATCATCGAGACCGACGGCCCGCTGCCGCCCCGACGGGCCGCCGAGATCGGGGTGGCGGTCCACGCCGCGCTCCGCGCCGCCCACCGGGCCGGGGTGCTGCACCGGGACGTGAAACCCGCGAACGTGCTGCTGGCCCTGGACGGGCGGGTGCTGCTGACCGACTTCGGGCTGGCCGTGTTCGAGGGTGGCGACGGCGCCATGACCCGGCCGGGCCTGGTCCTCGGCTCCCCCCAGTACGTCGCCCCGGAGCGCGCCGCGGAGAGCGTGTCCAGTGTGGAGGCCGACCTGTGGTCGCTGGGCGCCACCCTGCACGCCGCCGTGGAGGGCCGCTCCCCGTACGCCCGCAGCACCGCGATGGCCACGCTGGCGGCGCTGGCCAGCCAGCCGCCGGACCCGGCGCCGCACGCCGGCCCGCTGATGCCGGTGCTGGTCGGGCTGCTGCGCCGCGACCCGCGCAACCGGCTCGGCCACGACGACATCGCCCGGTTGCTCGCCGCCGCCGCCGAGCCCCCGGCCGACGGTCCGCACCCGCCGGGCGCCGCCGAGCCGGGCCGGACCGGTCCGGCCGTGCCGCCTCTGAGCGGCTCCCACGTCGGCGTTCCACCGGCGCCCCGGGCCGTACCGGCCGTGCCACCGCTGAGCGGCTCCAGCATCGCCGTTCCGCCGGTGCCGCGATCCAAATCCGCCGTCCCGCCCACCGAGCGAGCCGGACGCGCCGGGAGCGCGGTCGGACGTGCCGCACCGCCGGCGGGCGCGGCCGGCAGGTGGCAGCGCCCGGACGGGCCTGCCGGCCACGCCGGCCCGCGCGGGATCGCGGCCGAGCGCCCGGCTCCGGACCCCCCCGGGAAGGCCGGCCCGGCCCCCGGCGACGCCGACCCGCAACCGGGCCGGGCCGGCGGTGGAGCGGACCGCGCCGCACCCGACGGCTGGGCCGGCTGGGACCGGACGACCGGCTGGGCCGACGCGGACGGCACCGGCGGCTGGGACCGGACGACCGGCAGGGACGACGACGACGGGGACGCGGCCGCCCGCCCGGCCGTCGGCTACCCGGACCTGATGCCGCCGGCCGCCGCCGCCCGCGCCTGGAGCCGGGCGGCCCGGCACAGCGAGTGGGCGCGCCCGACCGAGGGTGAGCCGCCCCCCTCCGACCCGGCGGAGGATCCCGGCTCCGACGAGCCGGGCCGGCCGGACGGCGGCGGGTCGGGCCGGGACACTCCCGACCGGCCGCTCGGCGCGTTGGGGCCCACGGTGCTGACCAGCTTCGTCGACCCGGGCAACCCCGCCGGCCCGGAGGGGCCGGCCGCGCGGGCCGACGCGGTCAGCCCGGTGCACACCCCCGCACCGGGCAGCATCCCCCCGCCGACCCCGCCCCCGGTCGCCACCGGCGGGCTGCCGGACAGCGGCCGGCTCCGCGCCGCCACGGACAGCGGCGCGTTCGGCGACGATCCGGCCCGCGGCGCGGCGACGCGCGGCGGGCCCGACCCGAGCGGCGCCGTCCTCGGCGGGGTACGCCCTCCGCACGGCAGCCCGGATCGGGGCGTACGCGCCCACCACGACGACGCGGACCGCGAGAGAGGCGACACCCCGGACGACCCACCCGGCGACGGTGGGCGCGGCCGGGGGACGACCCGACGGTGGGGCTTCGCCGCGGGCGCCGTGGTCCTCGCCGTGGTGGCCGGCGTGAGCACGGCGCTCGCCGTCGCCGAGGAGCACCCGACTGACGGCCGGCACGGCGAGCCGGTCGGGCAACCCTGGGCGCGACCGCCCGGGCCGCCTGGCGGCGAGGGTGGCGTGCCCCCACCGCCGTTTCCCTGCATCCGGCCCGACGTGGCGGGCACGCCGGTCCAGAAGGGTCCGCCGCCGGCCGACCCGGCGGTCACCGTGCCCGCCGGTTGGGTCTGGCCCGCCGACACCGGCGGGTTCCACATCGCGCTGCCCGCCGGATGGCTCCAGCTCCGGTCGGGCGACACCACCTGCTTCCAGGACCCGGCCACCCGGCGCATCCTGGGCGTCGAGCCCTATCCGGGCGGTGACCCGGTCGGCCGGCTGCGCTCGGCCGAGCGCGACCTCAAGGCAGCCGGCCGACTGCCGAAGTACGAGAAGGTCCGGCTCGCCGCCGACGGCGAGGGCGCGGCGTGGGAGTGCCGCTGGACGGCGCCGTACGGCGAACGTATGCACGCGCTGCGGATGCTGCCCGGCGAGGAGGGCGGGTGGACGTTGGGCCTGACCACCTCGGACGCCGACTGGGCCGCCGCCGACGAGCAGTTCGCGTTGATTCGCGACAGTGTCCGGCCGATCCGGCCGACCCGCACGGCGGGCTGACCGGCCGGCGTCCCATCGCCGACAGTCGGCACCACCGCCCACCTGTGCCGACATACTTCCTGATGCCCCGCCGTCGCACCGACTGACTACAGTGGCGTAGTTTCTGTCGATCAAGATCTCTGGGGAGGGCGAGCCGAGATGATGGGACCGTCCCACGCGCTGTCCGGCGCGGCGGTGTGGTTGACCGGCTCCTGGGCGCTGGACCAGTTCGCCGACTATCACCAGACGCCGCTGGCGCTGGCGGTGGGCACCGCGGGCTGTGCGGGCGGGGCGCTCTTTCCCGACCTCGACCTCTCCGGCAAGGTCACTCGCAACCAGGGCGGTGCCACCGTCGCCCGGACGTTCGGCGTGTTCAGCCTCTTCGTGGCCGAGGTGACGGAGAAGATCTCGCTCGGCGTCTACTACGCGACGAAACTCAGCAAGGACCCGCGCCGCAACAACGGCCACCGCACGCTCACCCACACCGTGCCGTTCACGGTGCTGGTCGGGTGGGGCACCACCGCGCTCTGCGCCCACTACGGCAAGTGGGCGGTGGTCAGCATCCTGTTCTTCATGATCGGTCTGGCGTTGCGCGGCCTCTTCGACGAGTGGGCCGAACGGGCCGGCTGGGTGGTGGTCACGCTGGTCTCGGCCGCCGCGGCCTGGTTCACCTTCGCCAACCTGCCGGGCGACCGGGGCTATCCGATGATCGGGCTGGCCGTCGGCGTGGGCTGCTTCGTGCACATCCTCGGCGACATGATCACGCGGGCCGGCGTGCCGATCCTCTGGCCCATCCCGATCAGACGGCGGATGTGGACGATGATCGGGCTGCCCGACAGCATCGCGCTGCGCACCGGCGGCAAGGCTGAGACGGTCGTGCTGCGGGGGGTGTTGACCGTGCTGGCGGTGCTCGCCGCGTTGGGCCTGGTCGCGCCCTCGGTGCTGCAACGGTTCGACATCCAGGTGTGACGCGGCCGGCATCCGTCGGGCGTGCTGCTCGGAGCCTCAGCAGGCCGCGACGGCGTGCGCGGCCCACGCCGCGGGCCGGCGCGGATCGCGGTTGAGTACGCGCCAGGGCCACTGCGTCTGGATGTTCGATCGACTTCACTTCCGCGAAGTGGCGGCATCCCAGCCCACTCGATCCCACCACTTCGGCGAGATGAAGTCGATCAAGCTCAGATTCTCGTGTATCGGGATCAGCTTCCCGCTTCAGACGGCGCCCTTGCCGGCGCTCCGGGGACGCCCTCGGACCGGGCTCGGATCCGGGTGACGTCCGGCGGCGCACGGGACCGCTACCGGGGCGTCAGCACGCAGAACTCGTTGCCGTCGGGATCGGCGAGCACCACGTCGTCGGCGGTGTGCCGGCCGATGCCGACCCGGGTCGCCCCGAGGGCGAGCAGCCGGTCGACCTCCGCCTCCCGGTCACCGCCGACCGGAGGCGCGAGGTCCAGGTGGATGCGGTCGCGGCCGTGCCGGGGCAGCAACGGCGGGCCGCTCCAGGTGACCTTCGCGCCGCCGCGCGGCGACTGGATCGCGGTTTCCTCGTCCTGGTCCCAGACCAGCGGCCAGCCCAGCGCCGCGTGCCAGAAGTAGCCGACCGCCCGGGAGCCGTCACAGTTGACCGCGCCGACGAACCCGCATCCGGCGAGGAAGGTGTTGCCCGCCTCCAGGACGCAGAACTCGTTGCCCTCGCCGTCGGCGAGCACCAAGTGCCCCTCGTCGCCCCGCTGGCCGACATCGGCGGGCCGCCCGCCCAACTCCATCGCCCGCGCCACCGTCTCCCGCTGGCCCTGCGGCGACGCGCTGGTCAGGTCGAGGTGAATGCGGTTCTGCCCGACCTTGGGCGTCTCGGCCGGCAGGAACCGGATGCGGAGGCCGGCCTCGCCGTCGGGTCGGAGCGCCACCCCCTCGCCCGGGTCGTCGACCACCTCCCGACCCAGCAACCCGGCCCAGAAGCGCGCGAGCCGCAGCGGCTCCCCCGCGTCGACACTGATCGCGAAGAGGTCGATCGTCATCGCGGCGGTCATCTCCGATCCGCTGCCCGGCCGGCGGCCCGGCCGGCCACGCGGGCAGCGACCCGGCCGGCTGAGCGCCGAGCGTAGGGCGGAGCGGCCGGCGGCGCAGCCGATTTCCGGGCGGGCAGGTCACTCCGCCGGCAGGCCGGCGACCGCCCGGACGCCCCGGTCGACCCAGCGGGCCAGATCGGTGTCGCGCTCACAGGCCGACGGGTCGACGGTCACCCAGCCGCGCATCGGCCGCCCGCGCATCACCGTCGGACCGGCGCCGGGCTCGGCGAGCGCCCGCTCGGACTCCGCCGGGTCGACGCGCACCATCAGACCGCCCGCGCCCCTGACCACCACGGCCATGTTGCCGCGCAGCATCATCGCCAGACCGCCGAACATGCGCCGCTCGGCGATGCCGGGCTCGCGCCCGACCAGCTCTCGCACCCGGTTCGCCAGGTCCTCGTCATAGGCCACACCGGCATCCTGACAGCCGGGTCCGACACGCGGCGGCGACCGTCACGCGCCGATCCGCTGCTCGGGCACGGACAGGCCGTAGAGCGCCATCAGCTCCGGGCTGTCGATCCGGCTGCCGTCGGCCACCGTGTCGCAGGCGATGTCGACGATCTGGTCCTTGTGCGCCAGCAGGTACGGCCGGGCGCCGACGTCGGCGCTGGCCAGCGTGGCGATGCCGGGCCAGTGCCGGCGGCCGAAGAGCATCGGGTAGTTGCGCAGCCCCTCGTAGGTGGCGCAGACCAGCGCGTCCGGGTAGGGCAGGGCGGCCACCCGCCGCACCGCCGCGGCGGTGAGCCCGGGCATGTCGACCGGCACCACGACGACCGCCTCGATGTCGTCGTCGGTCAACGCGGCGAGCCCGGCCCGGATGGAGGAGCCCACCCCGGTCCCCCAGGCGCGGTTGACGACGACCGTCGCGCCGGTCAGGTCGGTGGTCCGCCGCACCTGCTCGGCCGCCGCGCCGAGCACGACCACGACCTGCGCGCAGCCGGCCTCGGCCATGGTGTCGACCATCCGGCTGACCAGCGGCTTCTCGCCCTGGTGCAGCAACGCCTCGGGACCGCCGATGCGGCGGCCGCCACCAGCGGCGATGATCATTGCAGCGATCCGGTTCAGCGGTGCCCCCTCGACCAGGGGGACGGACCGGGCACAGCCGCCCGGTCCGTCCCGTCGTACGCACACCGGGCCCAACGAGCGCGCTCGGGAGCGGGTAGCGGGGCAAAACGGAAAATTGTGTGGCTATGCCGCATCCGCGTAACAGTTCACCGTGGACAGATCGAGCGGGAACCGGACCGGGGTGTCGCCGAACAGCAGCCGGGTGGCCCGCGCGCCGGCGGCGGTGACCGCCTCGGCGACCGCGGGCGCCGCCTCGGCCGGGCAGTGCACCACCACCTCGTCGTGCTGGAAGAAGACCAACTCGCCCCCGGTGCCGACAAGCGCCGTGCGGAGCGTGGCCAGCAACGTCGAGGCCCACTCGGCGGCGGTGGCCTGGATGACGAAGTTGCGGGTGAACCGCCCCCGGGACCGGGCCGCGCGCACCAACGGGCCGTGCGGGTCCGCCTCGACGTCCGGCGCCGCCTCGTCCCCGTCGGCGAGACCCACCGCGCCCGGCGGACAGGTGCGCCCCAGCCACGACCGGACCAGCCCGCCCGCCTCGCCGGTGCGCGCCGCCGCCTCGACGTAGCCGAACGCGGTCGGGTAGCTCCTCCGCAGCACCGCCAGCGCCGGCACCGCCGCGCCACCGGTCTGCCCGTACATCGCGCCGAGCAGCGCCACCTTGGCCCGCGCCCGGTCGCCGGCGAAGGCGTCCCGGGCCAGCGCCGCGTAGAGGTCCCCGGCGCCACCGGCGGCGGCCAGCCGCTCGTCGCCGGAGACCGCGGCGAGCACCCGCGGTTCGAGCTGACCCGCGTCGGCCACCACCAACGTCCAGCCCGGGTCGGCCACCACCGCCCGCCGGATGACCTTCGGAATCTGCAACGCGCCACCGCCCCGCGTCGCCCACCGGCCGGAGACCACGCCGCCGGGCACGTACTCCGGGTGGAACCGGCCGCCGGACACCCAGGCGTCCCGCCAGGCCCAGCCGTGCGCCGTCCAGATCCGGTAGAGCTCCTTGTATTCCAGGACCAGCGGCACCGCCGGATGCGCCACCCCGCGCAGCACCCAGGCCCGGGTGTTCGGCAGCTCCACACCGGCCCGGGCGAACGCCCGCAACAGCTCCGCGGGCGAGTCGGCGTGCAACCGGCGTACCCCGAACGCGGCGGCGATCCGGGCCTGGAGATCAGCCAGCCGACGGGGTGGCCCACCGACCGGGGACGGCTCGCCGAGCAGCTCGGCCAGGATCGCGTCGTGCACGTCGACCCGCCAGGGCAGGCCGGCCGCCCCCATCTCGGCGGCGATCAGCGCGCCGGCCGACTCGGCGGCCACCAGCAGCCGGAACCGGCCGGGGTGGGTGGTCGCGGCGATCCGGGCGAGCTGGTCGGCGTACACCCGGGTCAACGCCGTGAGGCCCGGACCGGGCGGGCCGGACGGCGCGTCGAAGAGCGCGACCTGGCCGTGGCCGGGCGGCTCCGGCGCCCGGGGCGCCGGGTCCGGCGGGACCGGCGCGCCGGTCAGCCGGGCCCAGGCGGCGGGCAGCGCGCGCGGCTCGCCCCAGCGGCCCGCGTGCCCCAGCAGCAACGCCTCGGTCAGCTCGACGTCGTGGCAGCGGTCGAGCCGGACGCCGGCACGCAGCAGCGCGGGATAGCCGGCCGCCCCGGCGGCCCACACCCAGCGGAGCCGGTCGGCGGCCTCGCGCGCGCCGACGGCGGCGGCCAGGTCGGGCGCCTCCTCGGCGGGGCCGGCGGGGCGGCCGTCGGCGTGCAGCGGTTGCAGCACGCCGCCGCCCCGCTCGTCCGCCACCATCGCCACCAGCACGGACGTGATTCTGCCTCGCCCCACCGACACGCTGCGCGGGTAAGGAGGGGCCCCCTGTTAACGCCTGCGGTAGAGAAGGGGCCCCTTCTCACCACGACGTGTTAAAAGGGGGCCCCTCCTTACGCAACCGCGCGCGGCTACTTGCCGACGCCGGCGGTGAGGCCGGACTGCACCTGACGCTGGAAGACGATGTACACGATCAGCACCGGCAGCATCGCCATCGTGACGCCGGCGAACAACCCGGACCAGTCGGACTTGTAGCCCTGGTTGACCGACAGCTCGATCAGCCCCTGCGCGATGACCTGGTGCTTCGGCTCACCGGCGACCGACTGCATGAGCAGGGTCGGCAGGTACCACTGGTTCCACTGGCCGAGCACGTTGAAGATGCCGATGCTGATCAGGCCCGGCTTGGCCATCGGCAGCATCACGCTGAAGAACGTGCGGGTGTGCGAGGCCCCGTCGACCTGCGCCGCCTCGGCGATCGAGTCGGGCAGCGTCCGGAAGAACGAGTGCATGAAGAAGATCGTGAACGACAGCGACCAGGCCACGTAGACCAGGATCAGCATGAGGTGCTTGTTCGGTCCGAGCAGCGGGAAGCTGATGCCGGTGTTGTAGACGCCCTTGAACAGCGGCACCGCCGCCAGGTAGATCGGCAGGGTCAAGCCGGAGAGGAACATGTAGTAGATCAGCCGGTTGCCCCGGAACTCGAACCGCGCCAGCGCGTACGCGGCCATCGAGCCGAGCAGCATGGTCAGCGTGACGCTGCCGACCAGCACCAGCACCGTGTTCAGGAAGAACGCGCCGAGGTGCCCCTCGGTCCAGGCCCGACCGAAGTTCTCCCAGTGCAGCTTGTTGGGGATCAACGAGAGCGGCTCGCGAATCACCTCCGAGTCGTCCTTGAACGACGACATCACCACCCACAGCAGCGGGTAGATGACCATCAGCGTCCACACCACGAGGAACACGTGGGAGAAGCCGTTGAAGATCCGGGAGCCGACACCGCCGTGGTGCCGCTCCCCCCGGCGTACGGGGGCGGGGGCGGATCCGGTGGCGGCCTTGCCGGCCCGGTCGAGACCGTGCGTCGCCGTGCTCATCGCCGCGCCTCCTTCAGTACTCGATACGGTCACGACGGGTGATCCTCAGCTGGAGCGCGGCGAGCAGGATCGTGAAGATCGCGAGCGCGACGCCCATCGCGCAGGCGTAGCCGAACTGCCCCTTCTGGAACGCGGTGAAGTTGAGCACCGACGCGAAGATCTCGCTGGCGTGGTTCGGCCCGCCCTGGCTGGGCGTCATCACGAAGACCAACGCGTACATGTCCAGCGCGATGAAGCCGAGGTAGACCCAGGCGACCGAGATGGTGTCGCGCAACAGCGGCAGGGTCACCTTGAAGAACGTGTGGAACCGGCCCGCGCCGTCGAGGATGGCGGCCTCGTAGATGTCCTTCGGGATCGACTGCATGGCGGCGGAGAAGAGCACCATGTAGAAGCCGGCGCCGCTCCACACCGCGATGAGCAGCAACCACCACAGCACCGCCGGGATGCCGAGGAACGGCTCCGGGTCGGCGGTGAAGGCGATCGGGTTGTCCGCGTCCACCAACCCGATCTTGATCAACAGGCCGTTGATCAGACCCTGCTCGTCGCTGCGGTAGATCTGCTGCCACATCACCGCGACCACGACCAGCGACAGCACCTGGGGGAAGAAGAAAATGACCTTGTAGAGGCCGGATCCGAACACCCCGCGGATGCCGGCCCTGTCCTCGCGCCCGCCCACGTTGAGCAGGAACGCGAGGAACAGGGCCAGCCCGATGGTGAACAGCGGCACGGTGACCAGGAAGAAAACGTTGTGCCAGAACGCCTTCCGGATCAGTTCGTCGGAGAACAGCCGGACGTAGTTGTCCAGCCCGACGAAGCGCTGGGAGTCCGAGTACCCACCCCAGTCGGTCAACGAGTACCCGGCCGCCTGCGCGAACGGCCACACCACATAGAACAGGTACAGCGCGACGGGCAGGGCCAGGAAGCCCGTGACGAAACGCGCGACTCCGTGCCGCATGTGACTCACTTCCTCGACGAGATCAGGCGGTGCGGGTCTGCTTCTTGATCGACGAGTCCTTGGCGACCTTGTCGGCGGCCGCCTGCATCTTGTCGACGAACTGCTGGGCGGTGAGGCGGCCGGCGAAGAGCTCCTCGGACAGGTTCTGGCTCTCCTTGTCCAGGTCGGCGTAGAAGTCCGGGAACTTGACCGAGATCAGGTCGCTGGTGGCGTTCTTCATCAGCGCGTTGGCCGAGGCCAGCGCCGTGTCCTGGACCTTGTCGCCGGAGCCCTTGGTCGAGGCCAGCGACTTGGTCAGCTCGGCGAACTTCGCCGAGCCCTCCTTGGACAGGATGGCCCGCAGGAACTCCTTGGCGGCCGCCTTGTTCGGCGCCTTGCTGGGCACCACGAAGCCCTCGCCGGAACCGGCGAAGACGTCCTTGGCGGCCTTGTCGCCACTGTTGCTCCAGTAGTCCGAGATGGTCAGCTCGAAGCCCGGCGGGATGGTCGCCGCCATCTCGTTCTTCAGCCACGTGCCGACCTGGATGAACGCGGCCTTGCCGTCCAGCCACGCCTGCTGCGACTGGGTGTGGTTGAGCTTGCCCGGCAGCAGCAGCCGGTCCTTGACCAGCTTCTCCCACGGCTGGAGCGCCGCGACGATGCCGTCGGCCTTCCAGGCGCCGTCCTTGAGGTTGTCGATGTCGATGACGGCCTGCTTGCCGACCGCCTTCCAGATGCTGGCGAACAGACCCCAGCGCGGGTAGTAGCCGTGGATGGCGTCGTGCACGTACGGCGCCATGCCCTTGGCCTTGATCTTCGGCGCCAGGGCGAAGAACTCGTCCCAGGTGGTCGGGGCCGTCCAGCCCTCCTTCTTGAACAGGGCGCCGTTGTACCAGTTGCCCCAGACCGTGTAGGCCACGTTCACCACGTAGAACTTGCCGTTCTGGGTGCCGTCGCCGACGGTGCCGGGCAGCAGCGAGTCGGCGACCGTGCCCTCACCGTCCCACGCGGGCGCGGTGAGCAGGTCGTCGAGCGGCTCGATGGCACCCTCGTTGATCAGCGTGCTGCGGTCCATCATGTCGGCGCCCGAGTTCATCACCAGGTCGCTCGGCTGCGTCGCCATCTTCGGCTGCTCTTCGGTCTTGATCTTCTGGGTGGAAGACATGTTGACCGTGACCTTGGGGTGCCTGGCGTTGAAGACGACGGTGTCCTCCTTGGCCCACTGGTCGCCCAGCCCGCCGTTGAAGACCACCACCTTGACGGCGCTGCCGTCCTGGACGCCGAACGGGTTGTCCTTGCTCTTGGCCGCGCCGCCGCTGTCGGACTTGCTCGGCTCGCTGCCGGCGCAGGCGCTGAGCAGACCGGCCGCCGGGACGGCCAGCAGGCCGGCCGCGCCGGCGCGCTGCAGCAGGGTCCGACGGCTGAGGTCGGACTTCTCGGGGGTAACCGACATGGTGTCTCTCCTTGTGGTGACGGGTCAGGCGGTCCGCCGGAGGCGCCCGGCGTACCGCGACTCGAGGGCGAGGTTGTGCTCGTCCCCACCGGGGACGTTGGCGGAGAGGTAGACAGGGGGTACCTCTCCGGCCTGGTGGAACCGTCGTACGACCTCGGCGGTCAATAGTTGCGCCAGCAGCGCCGCGGTGACCGAGGAGACCGCACAGACCGCGCCGCCGCCCTCGAGCGGCAGCAGTGCGTCGCCGTACGGCGCGCCGTTGTCCAGCACGACGTCGGCGAGGTCGGCGAGCCGGTGCCCGGAGGGGTGCCGAGGGGCGACCCGGGCGGTGTGCTCGACCGAGGTGACCGCGATCAACGGATGCCCGCCGCGCTTGACGAGCGTCGCCAGCTCGACCACCGAGCCGTTGATGCCGGACTGCGAGGCGACCACGAACACGTCCTCCGGCTGCGGTGCCGCCAGGGCGAAGAGCCGGTGCGCCACCGCCGGGTCGCGTTCCAGCTTGGGGTCGGCGAGCACGTCGCGGGGCGCGTCGCCGTGCAGCACGAGGTCGTGCAGGGAGAGCCGGTTGGTGGGCACCAGGCCGCCGGCCCGGGCCACCAGCTCGGCGGCGAACGCCTCCGAGTGGCCGGCGCCGAACGCCTGGAGGACGCCGCCGGCGCGCAGGCCGGCGGCGATCAGGTCCGCCGCCCGGTCCACCGCCACGGCCTGGCTGTCCACCAGCCGGTCGAGCACCGGGCGGACGGCGTCCGCGTACCCCTGGGCACTGATCATGAGAGGGACCCCTTCGCGGCCTTGTGCCCGTCGACGGCCTGGGCGGTACGCCGGAAGGCCGCGTGGGCGCGGTCGTGGGTGCGCTGCGCCACCGCGATGTAGAGCAGGTCGAGCACGACGAGCTGCGGGTGCCGGGCGGAGAGCGCGTCCGGCCGGAAGGTCGTCGCCTGGCTGGCGGTGACCAGGACGATGTCGGCGAGTTCGGCCAGCGGCGAGCGCGGGAAGCCGGTCAGCGCGACGGTGGTCGCGCCGCGGCTGCCCGCCTCGGCGAGCAACTCGATCGTCTCCCGGGTCTGGCCGGTGTGCGAGATCCCGAGCGCGACGTCGCCGGCGCCCAGCAGCGCGGCGCTGGCCAACCCCTCGTGCACGTCGCTCCAGGCCCAGGCCGCCACCCCGATGCGGTGCAGGCTGAACTGCATCTCCTCGCCGACCAGGGCGCTGCCGCTGGCGCCGAAGATGTTCACCCGGGTGGCCCCGGCGATCGCCACCGCCGCCCGTTCCACCTCCGCCAGGTCGAGCAGCGCGGCGGTGTCGTGCATGGCCCGGGTGTCGGCGGCCATGATCTGGTCGAGCACCCGGGCCAGCGGGTCGCCGGGCTGGATCTCCCGGCCGATGTCCACGGTCCAGCCGGCGGAGCGGGCCCGGCCGGTCTCGGCGGCGATGCCGAGCCGCAGGTCGGCGTAGCCCTCGAAGCCCATCGCCCGGCAGAACCGGGTGATCGTCGCCGGCGAGGTGCCGCTCCGCTCGGCCAGCTCGACGATCGTCGCCCGGGCCGCCGCCTCCGGGTCGCTGAGCACGTGCTCGGCGACCCGGCGCAGCGCCCCGGTCAGCTCACCCACGCCGGCCCGGACCCTGGCCAGCACCCCGTCGACGCCCCGCCGGTCGGCCGGCGCGGCTTCGACCACCGCGGTCGCCGCGGAGATCTCGACGTCGTGCTCGGCCATCGGCGGAAGCCTTTCGGAAAAGAGTGTTAACTGTTAGTGGTAAAAGTTCTTACTGAAGGGCCCTCCGTGTCAAGACCGTGGGCGAAGTTTTCAAACTGTTACCTGGCGCACTGCCGCGATCTTGCGCGTGGCGGGCCCGGCCCGACAGCATGAGACCCATGTCGGACACCGTCGTCGTCGGCCTCGATGTGGGCGGCACGTCCACCCGCGCCACCGCCCTGGGCCTCGACGGCGCACGCCTGGGCGCCGGCCGCGCCGGCGGTGGCAACCCGACCAGCCACGGTGCCGAGCGAGCCGCCGCCGAGCTGCTCGCCGCCCTGCGCGCGGCGCTCGTCGGCGTCGACCCGACCCGGGTACGCGCCGGCGTGATCGGCCTCGCCGGCGCGGGTCGCCTCCTGGCCGACCCGCAGGGGCGCGCCGCGTTCGACCGGGCCTGGGCCGACGCGGGCCTGCGCTGCCCGTACACGGTGCACGGCGACGCCCTGGTCGCCTACGCCTCCGGCACCGCAGCCCCGGACGGCACCGTGCTCATCGCCGGCACCGGCGCGATCGCCGCCCAGGTACGCGACCTGCGTCTGGACCGCACCGCCGACGGCCACGGCTGGCTGCTCGGCGACGCCGGCTCCGGGTTCTGGCTCGGCCGGGAGGCGGTCCGCCGGCTCCTGGCCGACCTGGACCGCGCCGACGCGCCGAGCGAACTGGGCCGCCAGGTGCTGGCGGAGCTGACCGGCACCAGCGAGGTGGCCGCCCGCCCCCGGGCGACCGTCGACGCCGTGGTGCAGGCGGTGACCCGCCGCCCGCCGGTGGAGTTGGCCCGGTTCGCGCCCCTGGTGATCACGGCGGCCCGCGCGGGCGAGCCGGCCGCCGCCACCCTGATCACCGGGGCTGCCGCGCTGCTGGCCGAGAGCGTCTCCCGGATCCGTCCGGCCGACGCGACCGACCCGGTGGTGCTCGGCGGCGGCCTGCTCACCGGCGACACCCCACTGGCCGCCGCCGTCCGCGCCGAACTGGCCCGCCGCTGGCCGGCCGCGCCGCTACACAGCGCCGGGGACGGCGCCGCCGCCGCGGCCTGGCTCGCCGCCCGCGACCTGCCCGAGGTGACCGACCCAACCGCCCTGCACGCCCGGCTCGTCCCGCCGCCCGCCTGACCCGCGCCCCGCGCCCCGCGCCCCGCGCCCCGCGCCCCGCGCCCCGCGCCCCGCGCCCCGCGCCCCGCGCCCCGCGCCCCGCGCCCCGCGCCCCGCGCCCCGCGCCCCGCGCCCCGCGCCCCGCGCCCCGCGCCCCGCGCCCCGCGCCCCGCGCCCCGCGCCCCGCGCCCCGCGCCCCGCGCCGACGGATGGTAGCCCGCCACCTCCCTTTGGAGCTGAGAGCACGCACGACTCAACACGCTCGAAGGGCGGTAGCGGCGCGCGAGTCGTTCCTGCTCTCAGCTCCAAAGGCGTCCGATAGTTGTCGTCCGGGTCGCGGCGGGAGGCCGGCCGCCGTGAATCGTCCGCGTCGTCACGTTTGTAGGCGCGGACCGGCCGTCGCTTCCTGCCGGTCCGCGCGTCAGGAACGGGCCCGTCGGCGGCAAGGGCTTGGGCGGTGCGGCGGGGGCCGCCCGGCCGGGTCGATCAGAATCGGTCAGCAGGTGTCGGCACCGGCACCGGCATCCGCTGGGAGATGCCTCCGGTCGGACGCGACGAGGGCCGGCCGACAGGATCGGCCGGCCCTCGGGATCGGTTCAGGCGTTCGGGCTGCCCGGCTGCCCCGGGTGCCACCCCTGCGGAGCCGCCTGGCCCGGCTGCCCGGCGTGCGGCGGGTACGCCCCGCCCTGCTGCGGCGCGCCGTAGGGCGCGGCCTGACCCTGCTGGGGCGCACCGTACGGCGCCGGCTGACCCTGCTGGGGGACGGGCTGACCCTGGGCCGGCGGGAAGCCGGGGGCCGGCTGGCCGTGCCCGGACGGCGGGAACATGCCCTGCTGGGGCGCGCCGGCGAACTGGTGCGCCGAGGCGCGCTCGCGGGCCTCGTTGCGGGCCTTCACCGCGCGCACGATCAGCAGGATCGGCAGGACGAAGACGTAGAAGAAGATCCGGTAGTCACCGCCGTCGAAGAGGAACAGCAGGTAGAAGCCGTAGGCGAAGAAGGCCAGGCCGACGACCACGTTGAGGAGGCGTGAGCCGGTCCCCTGCTCCTTGATGGCGACGCCGACGGCGACCATCGCGATGCCGCCGAGCAGCAACAGCAACGTGTAGATGAGAAAGAACATGGAGTTTCCTGTCAATAAGTTGAGTGTGCCGGCTCACCTTATTGGAGCGCGATCATCTCCACCGCCCCGTTGCCTGTGGCAACGACCTCACTTGAGCTGCCCGGCGGTCAGGCCGGCCTGGATCTGACGCTGGAAGGCCACGTAGACCACCAGTACCGGCAGCACCGCGATCGTCAGCCCGGCGAAGAGCTGGGCGTAGTCGCCGGCGTAGCCCTGGCTGACCGCGAGCGAGCTGAGTCCCTGGGCGAGCATCCGGTTCGGCCCGTCGCCGGGGATGAGCACCTGGGGCAGCAGGAACTGGTTCCAGTGGCTGAGGAAGTTGAAGATCCCCACGCTGATCAGTCCCGGTCGCGCCATCGGCAGCATCACCCGGAAGAAGAGCCGGAAGTGCCCGCAGCCGTCGATCATCGCGGCCTCGGCCACCGAGGTCGGCAGCGTGCGGAAGAACGCGGTCAGGAAGAACACCGTGAACGGCAGCGAGTAAGCCGTGTAGACCAGGATCAGACCGGGCCAGGTGCCGAGCAGACCGACGCTGCGCACCACGAAGAAGAGCGGCACCAGGGCCAGGAAGACCGGGAACATCATGCCGCCGACGAACAGGTAGTAGACCACCTGACGGCCGCGGAACTCGTAGCGGGCGAAGACGTACGCGGCGGTGGCACCGAGCAGCATGGTCAGGCTCAGCGAGCCGGTCACCACCACCAGGCTGTTGAAGAAGAACCGGCCGATGTGGGCGTTGGTCCAGGCGCGCGCCCAGTTGTCGAACCGCAACGCCTCGGGCAGCCCCCACGGGTCGGCGATGATCTCGCCATTGCTCTTCAGCGAGCTGAGCAGCATCCAGGCCAGGGGCAGGATGGTCATCGCCGCCCAGAGCAGCAGGAATCCGTGCGAGAAGACGTTCGCCACGCCCGTCTCGCGACGCGGCGGGCGGTCGGCCGGGGCGGTGTCACGCGGCACGGCGGCGGTCGGCGCGCCGGCTTCCACTGTGGTCACGAGTACTCGATCCGATCACGCCGGGCGGTCCGCAGCGCCAGCACCGCCACCGAGAGGGTCAGGAAGAACATGGCCACGCCGATCGCGGAGGCGTAGCCGAACTTGTTCTCGCTGCCGAACGAGGTGTCGTACATGCGCAGGCCGATGACGTCGGAGGAGAAGTTCGGCCCGCCGTTGGTCATCAACTGCACCAGGATGAAGCCGTCCAGCGCCGCGATGGCCAGGTAGATCCAGGCCACCTGGATGGTGTCCCAGAGCAGCGGGATGGTGATCTTCCGCAGCATGGTCGCCCGGGACGCGCCGTCCAGCAGCACCGCCTCGTAGATGTCGCGCGGGATGGCCTGCATGGCGGCGCCGAACAGCACCACGTAGAACCCGACGTTGCTCCACACCATCACGGCCAGCACGCACCAGAACGCGAACCGCGGGTCGCCCAGCCAGGCCGGCGGCTCGGCCAGCCCGACCGCCCGCAGCGCGCCGTTGAGCAGGCCGCTGGTCGGGCTGTAGATCTCCTTCCACAGCAACGCGATGATCACCACGGAGAGCACCTGCGGGAAGAAGTAGACCAGCCGGTAGACCGAGGTACCACGTACCCCGGTCACCCCGGCGCGCCCCTTGCGGCCCCCCATGGTCAGCATGCTGGCGAAGAAGAGACCCAGCGCGATGGTCACCACCGGCACCACCGCGAGCAGGATCGCGTTGTTCTTCAACGCGTTCCAGACGTACCCGTCGTGCAGCAGGGTGCGGAAGTTCGCCAGGCCGACCTGGTCGGCCTGCGCGGAGTAGCCCAGCCAGTCGGTGGTCGAGATCTGGAACGCCTGGAGGTACGGCGAGAGCACGAAGATGCCGTAGATCGCCAGCGGTGGCAGCAGGAAGCTGAGGATCAGCGGAAGTCGGCCGTGTCGCATCCGATCGTCACGCGGCCCGCTTGTACTTCTTGACCGAGCTGTCCGAGGCGATCGAGTCGGCGCCCTTCTGGCACTGGTCGAGGAGTTCGGTCGGGGAGATCCGGCCGCTGAAGAACTCGCCACAGGCCGCGTCGACCAGGTTGCGCTCCAGCTTGCGGTAGTAGTTGTTGTAGACCCAGTTGAACCCGTTGGACCCGGACGCGTCGAGCGCCTTGACCACGGTGGCCAGCCCGAACGGCAGTTCGACACCGTCGGTGGCGCCGGCGACCACGGGCAGGCTGGCGACCTTCTTCGTGAAGTCCTGCGCGCCCTTGCGCGACAGCATGGTCCGGAAGTATTCGAGGCCGCCGGCCACGTTCTTCGCCTTCGCCGGCACCATGAACGGCTCGCCCGCGGTGCCCCGGATCGCCTCGAACGGCAGCTTGTCGCCGCTGCCCAGGCTCGGGGTGGGCGCGACGGTCATGTTGAAGCCGGCCGGGGTGACGTCCTTCTGCTCGCTCTCCAGCCAGGAGCCGCAGGAGATGAACGCGGCCTTGCCCTGGCACCAGGCGGTCTGCGACTGCTTGTGGTCCAGGCCCGGGGAGCCGGCGAGGATGAACTTGTCCTTCACGATCTGGTGCCAGGCGTCGGCGGCGGTCTTCATCGCGTCCGACTTCCAGGCGTTGGGCTCCAGGTTGTCGATGGCCAGCGCGACCGAGGGGCCGCCCAGCTTGATCGCGGTGGAGATCAGCGGCCAGCTCATGTAGCGGGGGTGCAGGCCGGCGTACGTCCAGGGGGCGATGCCGGCGGCCTTGATCTGCCGGCAGAGCGCGATGTGCTCGTCCCAGGTCTTCGCGTAGGTCCAGCCCCGGTCGGCGAAGAGCTTGGTGGAGTGCCAGATGCCGTACACCGTGTAGGTGTAGTTGAGCACCAGGAACTTGCCGTCGTAGGAGCCGACCTCGACGGTGCCGGGCAGCAGCGTGTCCTTGACCGTCTTGCCGGGCACGTCGAGGCTCGGCGCGGCGAGCAGGTCGCCGAGGTCGGCCAGGGCGTTCTGCGAGACCAGGCCGTTGAAGTCGATCTGGCCGGCGCCGGAGTTGTTCACCACGTCCGGCGGGCTGCCGTCGACGAAACGGGGCTGGAGCGTCTTGCTGATCTCCTGGGTAGCCGAGTGCTTGATCTCCGCCTTCGGGTGGTTCTCCTTGTACATCGCCTCGTGGGCCTTGGCGTAGTCCTCGCCGAAGCCGCCGTTGAAGATCACCACCTCGAGCGGGGCGTCCTCCTTCACGCCGAGCGGGTTCTGCTCGCTCTTGGTGCCCTGGTACGCGCCGGCGTCGCCCTTGTCGTCGCCGCCGGACGTGGCACAGCCGCTGAGCAGGCCGGCGGCGGGGGTGGCCAGCAGACCGGCGGCGGCGCTGCGCCGAAGGATCTCACGCCTGTTCATCGCATCTCCTCGGTGGCTCTGTCACTTCTCTTCATCAAGCACGTTTTCGTTGAAGAATTTCTACGCCGACGAGACGCGGACCACAAGACCTCACTGCCGAACCGTTATCCGTACCGGTCGACGGGCGCTGGCATAGCCTGGGCCCATGCGCCGCCTGCGGCAGCTCGCCGAGCGCACGCCGCCGGGGCGGGATCGCTACGTCGACCTGCTCCGGGCGCTGGCCATCGCCATGGTCGTCCTCGGCCACTGGGGCGTGACAGTGATCGGCCACGAGCACGGTCGCCCGTCCGGCCACTCGGCGCTGCCCGACCTGCCGTGGGCCTGGCCGCTGACCTGGGTGGCCCAGGTGATGCCGGTGTTCTTCCTGGTCGGCGGCTATGCCAACGCCGCCTCGTTGGCCGCCCGCCGGGCCCGGGGCGGGACCGCGACCGGTTGGCTGGTGGACCGCAGCGCCCGGCTGGTCCGCCCGACCACCGCGCTGCTGCTGGTGCTGGCCGCCGGCGCCGCGGTCGCCACCCTGCGCGGGGCGGACCCGACGCAGGTGCGCACCGTGGTCTGGTTCGCCACCATCCCGCTGTGGTTCCTGGCCGCCTACCTCGTGGTGGTGGCGTCGACCCCGCCGATGTACGCGCTGCACCGCCGGTTCTCCCTGGCCGTGCCGGTGGCGCTGGCCGGGCTCGTCGCGCTCGGTGACCTCGGCCGGCTCCTCGGTCCGGCCGCGCTGGCCGACGGCAACTACCTGTTCGCCTGGCTGGCCGTGCACCAGCTCGGCTTCGCCTGGTACGACGCCCGGTCACCGGAGCTGCCCCGACGACGACGGCTGCCGCTGGACCGTCGGACCGGCGCGACGCTGCTGCTGGTCGGCCTGGGCGCGCTGGTGCTGCTGACCACCGTCGGGCCGTATCCGGTGGCGATGCTGCACGTGGCCGGCGAGAGGTTGGACAACGCCGCCCCGCCCAGCGTGGCCCTGCTCGCCGCGGCCACCACCCAGCTCGGGCTGATCCTGCTGCTGGGCGGTCCGGCCGGGCGTCGGCTGCGCCGCTCCGGCCCGTGGCAGGCCGTGATCGCGGTCAACGCGGTGGTGCTCACCGCCTTCCTCTGGCACCTGACCGCCGCGATCCTGCTGGTCGGCCTGCTCGACGCGCTCGGCGTGCTGCCCACTCCCCCGGTCGGCTCGGCCACCTGGTGGGCCTGGCGGATCCCGTGGCTGGCGGCGCTGGCCGTGGTGCTGGCCGCGCTGGTCGCCGTGTTCGGCTCGATCGAGGCCCGCACCCGCCGCCCCTCCGGGCCGCCCGGACCGCACGGGCGGGCCGCCACCGCGCTGGCCGTCACCGGGTACGCCGCGCTGGTCGCCGGGCTGCTGCTCAACAGCCTGGCGCCGAAGACCGCGCCGGAGCCGCTCGGGTTGCCCGCCCCGGCGCTGGTGGCGTACCTGGCCGGGGCGGGACTGCTGCGGCTGCTCAGGTCTGGGTGGGGAAGCCGAGGTTGACCCCGCCGTGGCGCGGGTCGAGCCAGCGGCTGGTGACCACCTTGCCCCGGGTGCAGAACGCGACCCCGTCGGCGCCGTGCGCGTGCAGGTCGCCGAAGAGCGACGCCTTCCACCCCCCGAACGAGTAGTAGGCCATCGGCACCGGGATGGGCACGTTGATCCCGACCATACCGGCCTCCACCTCGTGCTGGTAGCGCCGGGCGGCGCCGCCGTCGTTGGTGAAGATCGCGGTCCCGTTGCCGTACGGGCTGGCGTTGACCAACTCCACCGCCTCGTCGTACGAGCCGACGCGCAGCACGCTCAGCACCGGACCGAAGATCTCGTCGGTGTAGATCGACATCTCCGGCCGGACGTGGTCGAAGAGGGTGGGACCGAGCCAGAAGCCGCCCGGCTCGCCGTCCGGCGTGACGTCGCGCCCGTCCACCACCGGAACCGCGCCGGCCGCCACCCCGGCCTCGACATACGACCGGACCCGCTCGGCGTGCGCGGCGGTGACCAGCGGCCCCATGTCGCAGCCACGGCGGCCGTCGCCGGTGCGCAGCCGGGCCATCCGCGCGGCGATCCGCTCGACCAGCGCGTCGGCCACCGGCTCCACCGCGACCAGCGCGGAGATCGCCATGCACCGCTCCCCCGCCGAGCCGAACCCGGCGTTGACCACGGCGTCGGCGGCCAGGTCCAGGTCGGCGTCGGGCAGCACCACCATGTGGTTCTTCGCCCCGCCCAGCGCCTGCACCCGCTTGCCGGCCAGCGCTCCGCGCTGGTGCACGTACCGGGCCACCGGGGTGGAGCCGACGAACGACACCGCCCTCACGCCGGGGTGGTCGAGCAGCGCGTCGACCGCCTCCTTGTCGCCGTTGACCACGTTGAGCACCCCGTCGGGCAGGCCGGCCTCGGTGAACCACTCGGCCAGCAGCAGCGCCGCGCTCGGGTCCTTCTCGCTGGGCTTGAGCACCACCGCGTTGCCGCAGGCGATCGCCACCGGCACGAACCAGAGCGGCACCATCACCGGGAAGTTGAACGGGGAGATCACCGCGACCACGCCCAGCGGCTGCCGCAGGCTGTACGAGTCGACCTCGGTCGAGACGTTCTCGCTGAACCCGCCGCGCAGCGCCGAGGCGATGCCGCAGGCGTACTCGATCACCTCCAGGCCGCGCTGCACCTCGCCGGCGGCGTCCGCGAGCACCTTGCCGTGCTCGGCGGTGATCGCCTCGGCGAGCCGGTCCCGGCGGGCGTGCACCAGCTCGCGGACGGCGAACAGCACCGCCGTGCGCCGGGCCAGCGAGGCGTCCCGCCAGTCGCGGGCGGCCCGCTCGGCGGTCTCCACCGCGCCGGTCACGTCGGTGGCGTCGGCCAGCGCCACCTGCCCGGTCCGCCGGCCGGTGGCGGGGTCGAAGACGTCGCCGCGCCGCGCGGACTCCCCGGTGGTCCGCTTGCCGTCGACGTAGTGCCCGATGACGTTCATGCCGTCTCTCCCACGCAGGTCCGGATCGCGTCGACCAGGATGGCCAGGCCCTCGCGGGCCTCGTCCTCGGTCAGGGTCAGCGGCGGGCCCATCCGCACCACGTTGCCGTGCAGGCCGCCCTTGCCGACCAGCAGGCCGCCGGCCCGGCACGCCTCGAAGACCCGGCCGGTCAGCTCCGGGTCCGGCTCGACGGTGCCGGGGCGGACGAACTCGACGGCCAGCATGAGGCCCTTGCCGCGTACCTCGGCGACCTGGTCCAGCCCGGCGGTGGCGGCCCGCAGCCCGTCGCCGAGGATCGCGCCGACCCTTGCCGCGTTGGCCTGGAGATCGTGGTCGAGCAGGTAGTCGAGGACGGCGTTGCCGGCGGCGGTGGAGACCGGGTTGCCGCCGAAGGTGGAGAAGCTGATCGCCGGCACCGCCTCCAGCACCTCGGCCCGGCCGACGACCCCGGCCAGGGCGAAGCCGTTGCCGATGCCCTTGGCGAAGGTGAGCAGGTCCGGGGTGACGCCGTGCGCCTGGTAGCCCCAGAAGTGCTCGCCGGTGCGTCCCCAGCCGGTCTGCACCTCGTCGCTGATCAGCAGGATGCCGTGCTCGTCGAGCACCTTCTTCCAGGCGGCGAGGAGACCGTCCGGGCCGTGGGTGAAGCCGCCGACGCCCTGGATCGGCTCGACGATCAGGGCGGCCACGTCGCCGGCGGTCTGGGTGGCGAGCACCTCGCGCAGGTCCTCGACCGCGGCCTCGACGCGGTCGTCGGCGTCGAGCCGGGCCAGCAGCCCGCGCAGCCGCTCGCCGGAGTGCAGCCAGGCCACCTGGAGCGGGTTGAGCGCGCTGGCCGACCAGCCGCGGTTGCCGGTGACGCCCATCGCCGCGTACGACCGGCCGTGGTAGCTGTTGCGCACGGCGAGGATCTGGTGCGAGCGCCGGTGGTTGGTGGCGACCAGCAGCGCGGCCTCGTTGGCCTCGGTGCCGGAGTTGGTGAAGAAGACCCGCGCGTCGGGGATGCCGGAGACCCGGGCGACCTTCTCGGCCAGCTCGACCTGCTGGCGGATCAGGTAGAGCGTGGAGCTGTGCACCAGGCCGGTGCCCAGTTGCCGCTGCACCGCCTCGCGGATCTCCGGGATGTCGTAGCCGATCATGTTGGTCAGCACGCCGCCGAAGAAGTCCAGGTAGCTGCGCCCGGCCGCGTCGGTGACCCGGCGGCCGGAGCCGGCGACCAGTTCGAGCGGTTCGGTGTAGTAGAGCGGCATCCAGGACGGGAGCACGGCCCGGTGCCGGGCCAGCAGGTCGTCGGTGGTCATCGGCGCACCCCTTCGCGGCGGTTGGTCCCCGCACGCTCCCACCGGGCACCGGCAGGGACAACTGTCACTGTGTCGCGCGCGGGCACCGCGCACCTGACACCACGTACCCGATCGGTGGCCGGCGCACGGCGGGGCCGGTGCCCGGCGAACCGCCGCGCACCGGCCCGCGAGCCGGGTGGTCAGTTGACGTAGACGCCCGGGCTGCCGGTCTTGCTGGTGTCCCTCACCGGCGAGTACGTCGCGGTGAAGTAGGCGGTGCCGAAGCAGAGCGACGGGCCGGAGAACTTGGTCAGGGTCTGGTTGGTGAAGGCGATCGAGTTGGTGGCGTTCGCCGCCGCGCCCAGCAGGCCGACACGGTGACCATCACCAACCTGCGGCAGAACAACTACGCCACCACCGCCGCGATCTTCACGCTGCCCAACCTGCGCATGGGCTTCAGCTCCGACGGGTGCTGACGTGCGCGGCGGACAGCACACGGCGCCAGCGCCCGCGGCCCCGGGCGCTGGCGCCGCTGGCGGCGGGCCCGGCCGTTCACCGCCGGGCTGCTCGTCGCGCTCGGCGGCGCCGAGATGCTGGTGACGCTGCGCGCGCCGCTCGGCGTGCTGCTGCACGTCGGGCCGCAGGGCCTGGCGGCATATCTGATGCCGACGATCCTCGTGCTCTGCGGGGTGCTGCTGGTCGCCACCCCGCAGCAGCGGGTCTTCCACGCGCTGGCGCTGGTCGGCGGCGCGCTCGCGTTCGCCTGGACCCCGGACAAGCAGCGCGCGGCGCGCCCGGAGCCGATCACCACGCAACCGGAGGAGCCGGTCACCGCGGGGCAGGAGAAGCCGGTAACCGCGTACCCGGCGGAGCCCTTCACCGCGCCACCGCCGCGCCGCCACGACGACCCGGTGGCGCACGGGGAACACCCGCATCAGGGCTGACTCACCGGAACCGGGCCCGAGCCACCGCCCGGGAGACGTCCGCCGGCCGCTCCACCTCCAGGACGAGCCGGTCGTACGGCTGCCCGGCCAACTCGACCAGCAGCACCTCCTCGGCCCGGTGCACACACCAGAACGACCGGCCGGTGTCCCGCGACCAGTAGCTGCCCGCGGTGATCAGGCCGGGCCACGAGGTGCCGGGCAGTCGCAGGCCGAGCCAGCGGGCGTGCGCCTCGCCCCGGGAGACCACCCGCGCTGCGGTGACCGCCGCCGTCGGCGCCTCGACCCCGGCGGAGAGCGCCCAGAGCCGGTCGGCACCGACCAGCCGCACGATCAGCCGCTCCGCATCGACGTCCACCACCACCGCCATGTCCGCGAGGCTAGCCCGGGCGGCCGGCGCCGACCACTCAGCGGGCCGTGTCGGCGACCGCCTGCGCGAACACCTCGGAGCGGTGCTCGAAGTTGCGGAACCGGCCATAGCTCGGCGCGGCCGGGGACAGCAGCACCACCCCGCCGGCCGGGGTGAGCTTGCGGGCCAGGCCCACGGCGGCGACCAGGTCGTCGGCCAACTCGGTGCGCACCGCCGGCAGCCCGGCGAGCGCCTCGACGATGCGCGGGCCGCTGTCCGGGATGCCGATCACGGTGATCTCCCGCTCGGCCAGGTGCTCGCGCAGCGGCGCGTAGTCGAGCCCCCGGTCGGTGCCGCCGACGATCACGGTCAACGGCCGCCCCTCGTAGGCGTCGATCGCGTGCATCGCCGCGTACGGGCTGGTGGCCAGCGTGTCGTCGACGAAGGTGAGCCCGGACGGGTCGGCGATCTCGGTGAGCCGGTGGGCCAGGCCCTGGAACTCCGCGACCGCCACGGCGAGGGAGTCCCGCCGTGCCACCACGTCCACGCCCAGCGCGTCCAGCACGGCCAGCGCGACGCAGAGGTTGCCCTCGTTGTGCCGGCCGACCAGCGGCAGCACCGCCCGCGGGAAGAGCGGCGTGTCCCGCAGGTGGAACCACGGCGTGCCGTCCGGGCCGGCGGCCACGTGGGTGGTGTCCGGCGAGCCGGCCCGCACCGCGGCCCGGTCGCCCAGTTCCACGGCCAGCCGCGGGTCGGCGCCGTTCACCACCACCGTGTGCGGGCCGTGCGCCACCAGGTTGAGCTTGTCCCGGTAGTACTCCCGCTCGCCGCCGTGCGCGTCCAGGTGCTCGGGAAAGAGCGCGGTCACCACCGCCACCCGGGGCGAATCGGTCAGGTCGGCGCACTGGTAGCTGGACAGCTCCAGCACGTACAGCTCCGCCTCGGGCAGGTCGAGCAGCGGCACGCCGATGTTGCCGCCGAACACGTTCGGCCGGTCCATCGCGGTGAGCAGGTGGCTGATCAGGCTGGAGGTGGTGCTCTTGCCCTTGCTGCCGGTCACCCCGACGGTCCGGTCCGCGTGGTCGGCCATCCAGAGCGCGCTGCCCTGGGTGACCGGGACGCCACGCCGGCGCAGCTCCACCATCCACGGGTGGGTGTTCGGCACCCCCGGCGAACGGACCACCACGTCGGCGGCGGCCAGCCGCTCGAAGCCCTCCTCGCCGGTGACCAGCGGTGCCGCCACCTCGAGGGGGCCCTCCCAGGGCAGGGTGAGGAAGTTCGCGCTGTCGTCCACGGCGACCAGGCCCGCCGGGCCGTGCGCGGCGATCGCGATCACCGCGGCCCGGCCCTCACGGCCGGCGCCCCAGACGGCAACATGACGTCCGCGCAGATCAGACAGGCGCACAGGCTCTCCTCGGGCTCGGTCGGTGCTCGGCGGGGCGGGTCCCACCCAGCCGGACACGGGTGGACGAACCAGGGCCTAGTATGGCGTGTGCCCAACGAGCAGCTGCGGCGGATGGACGCCTTCACCTTCCCGTCCTACTCGATCGACTTCGCCACCGGCGAGGTCCTGTTCGACTACGCCCTCACCGGACCCGACGGCGAGCAGCGGTTCACCGAGGTGATCACGCTCCCGTTGCCGGCCGAGCCGGTCTCCGACGCCACCGCGGCCACCCTCGGCCGGGTGCTGGAGCTGCTGCACGTGGTCGCCGGCGTCAGCTACTACAAGGCCGCCGCGCCGCCCCGGCTGGTGCTGCCGGCGCCGCTGGGCGCCGCCGCCGTCGAGCTGGTCACCGCCGTCTACACCAAGGGCCTCGCCGAGTACGCGTACCGCAACGACCTGCCGCACGTGCTCGCGCTGCGCCCCGAGGTGCCGGCCGGCTCGGTCGACCCGGCCACCCCGCTGGACAACTCCGGCCGGCGCCCGCTGTCGGCCGTCGGCGGCGGCAAGGACTCCATCGTCACGTTGGAGGCGCTGCGGCGCGCCGGGTTCGACCCGGTGCCGTTCTCGGTCAACCCGAACCACGTGATCGTCTCGGTCAACGAGGCGTCCGACCTGGTGCCGCTGGCCGCCCGGCGGCGGCTCGACCCGGTGCTGTTCGAGCTGAACGCGGCCGGGGCGCGCAACGGGCACATCCCGGTCACGGCGATCAACTCGCTGATCGGGGTCGCCACCGCCGTGCTGCACGGGCTCGGCCCGGTGGTGATGTCCAACGAGCGCTCCGCGTCCGACCCGAACCTGGTCTGGCAGGGCCACGAGATCAACCACCAGTGGTCCAAGGGCGTCGAGGCGGAGGGGCTGCTGCGCGCGGCGCTGGCCGAGCACGCCGGGCTCACCGAGCCCTACTTCTCGCTCCTGCGCTCGCTGTCCGAGCTGCACATCGCCCGGCTGTTCGCCGAGATCGACCGCTACGACGCGGTGGTGACCAGCTGCAACGCCGCGTTCAAGCTGCGCGACGCGAGCGAGCGCTGGTGCCGCGACTGCCCGAAGTGCCGCTTCGTCTTCCTGGCCATGGCCCCGTTCATGCCCCGCGAGCGGCTCACCGGCATCTTCGGCGGCGACCTGCTCGCGGACGAGTCGCAGACCGCCGGCTACCGGGAGCTGCTCGGCGTCGACGGGCACAAGCCGTTCGAGTGCGTCGGCGAGGTGGAGGAGTCGGTGGTCGCGCTGAGCCTGCTCGCGCAGCAGGACCAGTGGCGTGACGCTCCGGTGGTCCAGGCCCTGGTGGCGGCGCTGCCCGACAGCGCCTGGCCGGCGGCGTCCACGTCCGACGTCTTCGCGCCCGGCGGCCCGAACTTCGTCCCCGCCCCCTACGCCAAGGCCCTCACCGCTCTCACCTGATCCCGAGTCCGCGTGTCGTCGCTGTTGAGTGCCGCACCGTAACCACGGCACCGCCCCACCGCAGCGGCCGGGCGGCGTCAGGGGGTGCGGACGGCGTCCAGGGCCAGCAGCGCCACGTGCAGCGAGAGGCACTGGTCGACCGAGTCGAGGTCGGCGTCGAGGATGCGGCCGATGCGGGCCAGCCGCTCGTAGAAGGCCGGGCGGGACAGGTGCGCCGCCGATGCCGCGGCCGACTTGTTCCGCCCCTGCTCCAGGTAGGCCCGCAGGGTCCCGAGTAGCTGCTCGCGGGGGTGCTGCGCGTCGTAGCCGAGCAGCGCCCCGAGTTCCCGCTCGACGAACGTCTGCAACCGGGGCTCGTCGCGCAGCAGGTGCAGCAGGCCGGCCAGCCCGACGTGCGGCAGCCGGAAGCACGGCAGGTCCCGCGGGTCCCGGCGGGCCGCCTCGGCGATCTGCCGCGCCTCGACGAGAGACCGACGCGCCTCCCGCAGGCTGCCCACCCCGGACCCGGCCGCGACCACGACCGCCGGACGGGCCGGACCGTCGACCGGACGCACGCCGCCGACAGGGCCGCCGCGACCGGCGACGTCGGCGGGGCGGGCCGGGCGCGGGGGGAACGCGCGGACGGGGGCGGCGTCGAGGCGTACCCGACGCAACGCCGTGGCGAACGCGGCGAGTGCCTTCTCCTCGTCGGCCGGGTCGGGCAGCGCCAGCAACGCGCCCACCGCGTGGTCGTCGACGGCGCTGGTCAACGCCGTGAGCCTGGCCTCGCGGACGGCCTGGCCGACCGCCTCGGCTAGGTCGCGCAGCCGGGCCGGGCCGGCCTCCGGGCCGGCGGGCTCGCGGCGGGCGACCGCGCGGGGGTCGTCGGCGGCGTCGGGTCCGGCATCGCCGGCCGGGTCGTCGCTGCGGTGCCGGACCACCACGCCGACCAGGTGCCGGCGGTCCAGGGTGACGCCGAGCGCCTTGGCGCGCAGCGCCACCTCGTCGACCGGGCGGGAGTGGTCGATGAGCGCGGTCAGCAGGGTCCGGTGGATCTGCCGTTCCAGGCCCTCGGCGTCCCGGCGGATGAGCCGGCCCAGGGCCAGCGTGGAGGCGGCCCGCTCGATCAGGATGGTGAGTCGGGTGGGCGGCGCCGCCTCGGCCGCCGGCCAGCGCAGCAGCAGCCGCCCCCAGTCCTGTCCGCGCGCGCCGACCGCGGTGACCAGCCAGCCGCTGTCCGGGTCGTAGGCGGTCCGGCCGGTCGGGCGGATCCGCCGGGAGTGCTGTTCCCAGCCGTCCAGCAGCAGCTCCGCGCTCTCCCCCGCCGGGTCGTACGCGAGCACCTGCCGGGACAGGTTCTCCAGCACCACCGGGCACCCGGCCAGCTCGGCGGCCTGCCGCAGCACCTCGGCCGGTTCGGCACCCTCCACGGACAGCTCGGTGAACCGCTGGTGGATCTCCTCGGTGGCGCGCAGCTCGGTGAGCTGGGCGTCCACGATCAGCGCGTGCACCGCCTCGGTGATCCGGACGAACGGGGTGGCCCGGCGCAGCTCGACGAGCGGCAGCCCACGCCGTTCGGCGGCCGCCGCCATCACCCGGGGCACGCCGCTGACGTAGCGGCGGCCCAGTTCGACGACCAGCCCGGAGACGCCGACGTCGGCGAGGTCGCCGATGAACGCGCGCAGCCCGGCGTCGTCGGCGGGCAGCCCGATGCCGGTGGTGAGCACCAGTTCCCCGCCGCCGAGCAGGGTGGCGATGTCGGGCACCTCGGCCACGTGCACCCAGCGCACCGGGCGGTCCAGGCCGGCCTCGCCGGCGACCAGGCGGGGGGCGCCGTGGCGCACCGGCACCAGGGCGAGCACCTCACGCACGGTAGGGAACACGGGCGACACGCTACCCTGCGTCACCGCCGCTGCCGAGGGCCCGCCCCGGCCGGATGCTCCGCTCAGTCGACGCCGAACTCCATCGCGGCCCGGTCGAGCCACTCGTCCTCGGCGGAGGGGACGCCCCGGGAGGCGATGGCCTCCGCGCCGCCCTGGGGCATCGCGCCGATCAGCCCGGTCGAGGCGGCCTGCGCGGCGCCGACCATGCGCTGCGGGGCGGTGCCGCCGACCATGCCGAGCGAGGCGTACTGCTCCAGCTTGGCCCGCGAGTCGGCGATGTCCAGGTTCCGCATGGTGAGCTGGCCGATCCGGTCGGACGGGCCGAACGCCGAGTCCTCGGTGCGCTCCATGGACAGCTTGTCCGGGTGGTAGCTGAACGCCGGCCCGGTGGTGTCCAGGATCGAGTAGTCCTCGCCCCGGCGCAGCCGCAGCGTCACCTCGCCGGTGATCGCGGTGCCGACCCAGCGCTGCAACGACTCGCGCAGCATCAGCGCCTGCGGGTCGAGCCAGCGGCCCTCGTACATCAGCCGACCGAGGCGGCGACCCTCGGTGTGGTAGTTCGCCAGGGTGTCCTCGTTGTGGATGGCGTTGACCAGCCGCTCGTACGCGGCGTGCAGCAGCGCCATGCCGGGCGCCTCGTAGATGCCCCGGCTCTTGGCCTCGATGATCCGGTTCTCGATCTGGTCGGACATGCCGAGACCGTGGCGCCCGCCGATGGCGTTGGCCTCCAGCACCAGGTCGACCGCGCTGCCGAACTCCTTGCCGTTGATCGTCACCGGGCGACCCTGGTCGAAGCCGATCGTGACGTCCTCGGTGGTGATCTCCACCGCCGGGTCCCAGAACCGGACCCCCATGATCGGCTGGACCGTCTCGATGCCGGTGTCGAGGTGTTCGAGGGTCTTCGCCTCGTGGGTGGCGCCCCAGATGTTGGCGTCGGTGGAGTATGCCTTCTCGGTGCTGTCCCGATAGGGCAGGTCCCGGTCGAGCAGCCACTCCGACATCTCCTTGCGCCCGCCCAGCTCGGTGACGAAGGCGGTGTCCAGCCACGGCTTGTAGATGCGCAGCTGCGGGTTGGCCAGCAGGCCGTAGCGGTAGAACCGCTCGATGTCGTTGCCCTTGAAGGTCGAGCCGTCGCCCCAGATCTGGACGTCGTCGGCGACCATCGCCCGCACCAGCAGCGTGCCGGTGACGGCCCGGCCCAGCGGTGTGGTGTTGAAGTAGGCCCGCCCGCCCGAGCGGATGTGGAAGGCGCCGCAGGTCAGCGCCGCCAGGCCCTCCTCGACCAGGGCGGCGCGGCAGTCGACCAGCCGGGCCACCTCGGCGCCGTAGCTGAGCGCGCGGCCCGGCACGGAGCCGATGTCCGGCTCGTCGTACTGGCCGATGTCGGCGGTGTAGGCGCAGGGCACTGCGCCCTTGTCGCGCATCCACGCGACCGCGACCGAGGTGTCGAGGCCGCCGGAGAAGGCGATGCCGACACGTTCGCCGATGGGCAGGGAGGTGAGAACCTTGGACACAGGAAGATTATGCACCACGGCGCATGGTCATGCAAGCGGATCGTCGCGTCCCAGTTCCCAGCAGGCCACCGCCGTGGCCGCCGCCACGTTCAGCGAGTCCACGCCCCGGCGCATCGGGATCACCACCCGCACGTCGCTGGCCGCCATCGCCGCCCGGGTCAGCCCGGCGCCCTCCGCGCCCAGCAGCAGCGCGGCCCGCGCCCGCTGCGCGTCGGTGAGCCGCTGGATCGGCACGGCGTCCGGCGCCGGCGTCAGCGCGAGCACGGTGAAGCCCGCCGCCCGCACCTCGTCCAGCCCCGCCGGCCAGCGCTCCAGCTTCGCGTACGGCACCGCGAACACCTCGCCCATGCTGACCCGGACGCTGCGCCGGTAGAGCGGGTCGGCGCAGGTCGGCGACAGCAGGACCGCGTCCACCCCGAGCGCCGCCACGGCCCGGAAGATCGCGCCCAGGTTGGTGTGGTTGTTGACGTCCTCCAGGATCACCACCCGCCGGGCGGCGGCCAGCACCTCGGTGGCCGACGGCAGCGGCCGGCGGTGGAACGAGGCGAGCACGCCCCGGTGCACGTGGAAGCCGGTGGTCCGCTGGAGCACCTCGGCGGTCGCGGCGTACACCGGGACGTCGCCGGTGTCGAGGTCGGCGAGTTGGTCCGCGCGCTTGGACTCGACCAGGTAGGACCGGGCCGGGTAGCCGGCCCGCAGCGCCCGCCGCAGCACCAGCTGGCCCTCGGCGATGAACAACCCGTGCGGGGGTTCCCACCGGGTCCGCAGCTCCACGTCGGTGAGCGCGCGGTAGTCGGCGATCCGGTCGTCGTCGGGGTCGGTGATCTCGTGTACGGGCACCGGCCGATTCTGCCTGGTCCCCCGGGCCCCGCGGGCGCACGCCCGCGCCGGGCGCCGCGGATCACGCCCGCCGGTAGCGCAGCAGCACCGACCGGCCGTCGAAGCCGCGCGTGGCGACCAGCCGCAGGTCCTGGCGGGCGAGGTCGGGCAGCACCTGCCGGCCGCCGCCGAGCACCCGGGCGCCGTGGTCCGCCGCGGCGAGCGTGCGTCGCCCATGGCCGGCCGGTAGCCGTCGACCGACTGAGAAGTGTTAAAAGGGGGCCCCGCCTCTACCGAATGCGTTAAGCGGGGGCCCCTCCTTACATCTAGCCGCGGCCCTGGAGCCAGCGGAGCAGGTCCGAGGGGAGGCTGCGGTTGTCCTCACGCGGCTGGGGTTGGGGCTGCGGGCGCTGCGGGTCGCCGGCCAGCTCACGGCTGGGCGCGGTGAAGTCCCGCACCGGCTTGCCGGCGACCGCCGTCCGGATCGTCCGGGCCACCGCGTCGATCACCTTGGACTGCACCGCGGAGCCGACCAGGTCGGTCGAGTCGTCCGGGTTCGCCGCGATGCCGGCGACGGCCACCTGCGGGGTGTACCCGACGAACGTCTCGGTGGCGTTCCGCTCCGAGCTGCCCGTCTTGCCGGCCACCGGCCGGTCGACGATCCCGTCCACGCCGGTGGCGGTGCCGCCGTTGCACTGCCCGTACGCGGACTGCTGGCCCACCGGGCAGCGGGCCGCGTCGGTGGCCGCCCGGGCCACGTCCGGCTCCAGCACCCGCTTGCAGTTCGGCTCCCCCACGTCGACCTTCCCGCCGTCCGGCGCGGTCACCGAGACCACCGGCAGCGGCGTGCAGTAGGTGCCCTCGGCGGCCACCGTCGCGTACGCGTTGGCCAGGTCGAGCGGGGTGGTGGCGGCCACGCCGAGCGTGAACGCGCCCCAGTTCGCGGCGTTGTCGCGGGCGAACGCGGCGTCCGAGTCGGCCCGGAACGTGATGCCCAGGCGCTGCGCCATCTCCACCACCTTGTCCTCGCCGACCTGCTCGGCCAGCCAGACGAAGTAGGTGTTCACGGAGCGGCCGAAACCGTCCCACATCATCCGGTAGCCGTCCATCCACTCCGGGTTGGCGTTGCCCGGGCACCACGTGCCGTCGCAGTTGCCCTCGGCGTCCGAGGCGTAGCGGGTGGGCAGCTTGGCCGGCGCGTCGAAGCCGGTGGCCAGCGGCTTGCCGGCCTCCAGCGCGGCCAGCATGGTGAACATCTTGAACGTGGAGCCGGCCCTGGTAGCCGTCGACGCTGGCGCCGCCGGAGATCAGCGGGTTGACCGTGTTCGGGTGGTTGGCCTGACCGTCCGGGTTGTCGGCCAGGCTGTAGTGCCGGTTGACCGCCATGGCGAGCACCCGGCCGGTGCCCGGCTCGACCGCCGCGATCGGCAGCGCACGCTTGTCGTCGTACCCGTAGACCTTGGTGGCCTGCGCCTGCGCGGTCTGCTGGATCTTCGGGTCGAGCGTGGTGACCACCCGGTAGCCACCGCGGCGCAGCGCCTGCTCGCGCTCCTCGGCGGTGTCGCCGAAGGCCGGCTGGGTGAGCCACCACTGCCGCAGGTAGTCGCAGAAGAAGCCCCAGTCGTCGTGCCCCTGCGCGGTCGCGGTGCAGCCGTTGGGCTGGGCGGTCGGACGCACCGTGAGCGGCTCGGCCTTGGCGGCGGCGGCCTGCCCGGCGGTGATCGCGCCGGTCTCGGCCATCGAGTCGAGCACGTACCCCCGGCGGGTCAGCGCCTGCTCCTTGTCACCGTCGATCGGGCTGTACTCGTCGGGCGACTGGACCAGGCCGGCGAGCAGCGCGGCCTCGCCGAGGGTCAGGTCGGCCGGCGCCTTGCCGAAGTAGCGCTGGGCCGCGGCGGCGACCCCGTACGCGCCGGAGCCGAAGTAGGCGATGTTCAGGTAGCGGTTGAGGATCTCGTCCTTGGACAGCGACCGCTCCAACGCGTTCGCGTACCTGATCTCCTGGAGCTTGCGCCCGACGGTCTGCGCGGTGGCGGCCTGCCGCTCCTCGGCGGTGCGGGTCGGGTCGGTCTTGAGCACGTTCCGGACGTACTGCATGGTCAGCGTGGAGCCGCCCTGCTCGGTCCCGCCGCCCTTGACGTTGGCGACCAGCGCGCGGGCGATGCCCCGCAGGTCGGCGCCGCCGTGCGAGTAGAACCGCCGGTCCTCGGCCGAGATGATCGCCTGGCGCATCACCGGCGCGATCTCGGCGAGCGGCACGTCGGTGCGGTTCACGTCGTAGAACGTGGTGATCAGCGTCTTGCCGTCGTTGGCGTAGAGGTAGGAGCGCTGCGGCTGCACGGGGGTGCGCAGCGCGTCGGGCAGTTCCTCGTACGCCCCGAGGCTCGCCTTGGCGACGAACCCGCCGAGCAGGCCGGTCGGCAGCGCGGCGAGCGCGAGGACGAGCCCGGCGAGCAGGCCCGCGAGCAGCACGGTGAACAGGCGCGACAGCGGCGACCGGGGAGACGGCATGGACTCCAGGATTACCGCGAAAGCCGCCTACCGACCACTTCGCCAGGCAACTGTCAGTTACCTCACGGCAACTGCCCAGTCTCGGCCCGGCGGGAACCGGTCAACCGGCGGCAAGCGGACCGTCCGGTGACGCCTGGGGCGCGGGGGCGGCGGCGACGCTGGCGACGGCCGCGTCCCGGGCGATCGTCTCGGGCACCAGGCGACCGCTGCGGTAGCCGATGCCGATGCCGGCGACCAGCACGAAGATCGCCCCGAAGGTCTGCAACGAGCCGATCAGCGCGCCGCCGAGGCCGAGCAGCGGGGCGGCGATCATCAGCATCGTCCCGTCGCCGTAGGAGAACATGCCGGACCGGGCGACCGACCAGCCGGTGAGGAACCAGCCCACGCTATAGCAGGTCGCCCCGAAGAGCACGATCCCGCGCGCGGTCAGCCCGAACACCGGGGTCTGCTCGGCCAGCCCGGCGAACGGCAGCATCAGCACCATGCCGCCGATGCTGGCCAGCAGCCCGGCCAGCGCGATCCGGCGGCAGCGGGTGGCCGCGAGCAGGCCGGTGAGCGCGAGCAGGGCGAGCAGGCCCAGCCAGACCGACGCCACCCAGCCGACCAGGTAGAGCGGTTGCCCGTCGGCCGGGTAGGGGTCGTTGCCCACCCCGCCGTCGCTGGCCATCGCCACCACGCCGTAGAGGACCGCGTAGGCCGGCAGCAGCCAGACCGCCGCGCGCGCGAACCGGCGGACCGACCAGGCCCAACTGGCGTCCGTGGCCGGCGCGCCCGGTCCCGCTTCGGAGATGAACGGAAGCACCCCGAACCCACCCCCGGTCCGCCGGGAGCCGAGCGGTCCGCCGGGGTCGTGCGCGCCGGGGACCGGGGTACGGGAGAAGAGCCGGCTCGCCGGTTCCTTCATGCGCCACCTCGTTCACGCCTACGGGCGGCCCGGGACACGCGACGGCGCCCCGACCCCGCTCACCACCGTCCTTCCAGACCGATGGTGGCAGGCGCCGGGGCGCCGGATGAGTGATTCTCGGATTTGCCGGTCAGCCCCGCTCGCGCTGGTCGGCCGGGTCGGTGAGCAGCGTCTCCGGGGACACCGGCTCCGGGGCCGGCAGCCCCTTGGCCGTGTTTCCGCCGGTGGCCTGCGCCTCCGCTACGCGTACCTCGTCGTGGATCTCCTGCGCCGCGACGGCCGCCGCCTGGGCGGCCTCGGCGGCCTCCCGCTCCACCTCGCCGGCGGTCTGGCTGGCCCCCGGCGCCGGGGCGTCGCCCGCCATGTTGGCCAGGCCGCCCAGCGCCCCGCCCATGCCCTCCAGTGCCTTGGTCAGCTCGGTGGGCACGATCCAGACCTTGTTGGCGGTGCCGTTGGCGATCTGCGGCAGCGCCTGGAGGTATTGGTAGGCCAGCACCTTCTGGCTCGGGTTGGCGGTGTGGATCGCGTCGAAGACGGTGCGGATCGCCTTGGCCTGGCCCTCGGCCTGGAGGATCCGGGCCTGCCGGTCACCGTCGGCGCGCAGCACCGCGGCCTGCTTCTCACCCTCGGCGGTGAGGATCTGCGACTGCTTGTGCCCCTCGGCGTTCAGGATCGCGGCCCGGCGGTCCCGCTCGGCGCGCATCTGCTTCTCCATCGAGTCGCGGATGCTCGGCGGCGGCTCGATCGCCTTGATCTCGACCCGGGTCACCTTGATGCCCCACCGGCCGGTGGTCTCGTCCAGCACGCCGGAGAGGTGCCGGTTGATCTCCTCGCGGCTGGTCAGCGCGCGCTCCAGGTCCAGCGAACCGATCACGTTACGCAGCGTGGTGACGGTGAGCTGCTCGATCGCCTGGAGGAAGTTCGAGATCTCGTAGGTGGCGCGGACCGAGTCGACGACCTTGAAGTAGAGCACCGTGTCGATCGACACGACCAGGTTGTCGGAAGTGATCACCGGCTGCGGCGGGAAGCTGACCACCTGCTCGCGCAGGTCGACCTTGGTGCGCACCGCGTCGACGAACGGCACCAGCAGGTTGAGACCCGGATTCAGCGTGCGCTTGTACTTGCCGAGCCGTTCCACCACGTCCTGGCGCTGCTGCGGCACGATCCGCACCGCCTTGGCCAGGGTCACCACGACGATCACCGCCACGGCGATCAACAGGATCGCTGCAAACTCCATATGGTTCACCCTCTCGCTTCGGGCAGCTCGCCCGGGGCGGAAATGTCGTCCTGCCAGACCAGGGCGGTAGCGCCCCGGACCTTTATCACCTGCACCCGCTCACCCGCCGCGTAGCGCTGCGTCGCGTCGAACGACCGGGCCGTCCACAGCTCACCATCGATCTTGACCATGCCGTGCTCGGCGTCCACCGCCTCCAGGACCACCGCGGTGGCCCCCTCGATCGCCTCCACGCCGAACGGCTGGTCGCCGGTCTCCAGCGCCGAACGGGCGTTACGGCGGATCACCGGCCGGGCCAGCGCCAGGGACAGCGCCGACACCACCGCGAAGATCACCGCCTGGAGCGCCACCGGCGCGCCGAGCGCCGCGGCGCCGGCGGCGGCGAACGCCCCGACGCCGAACATGATCAGGAACAGCGTCGTCGTGAAGATCTCGGCGACCGCCAATACCACACCCAGAACGATCCAGAACACGGCGTCCACGTGACCAATCGTGACACGTGACCGCACGTGTCATCGAACTGTCATGATCGCTAGGCTCGGTCCACCACGGCGACGAGGAGGACGAGATGGCCCTGCTGCCCGCGACCGCACGCCAGGTGGACCTGCTGGTGGCCCACGCCCAGGCGGAGGGACACGCCCCGTCGCTGGCGCTGGGCGTGGTCCGCGACGGCGAACTCGCGCACGTCGCGCTCGCCGGCGGGCACCCCCGGCCCGACGCCGACCTCCAGTACCGGATCGGCTCGATCACCAAGACCATGACCGCGGTGCTGGTGATGCGGGAGCGCGACGCCGGCCACCTCGCCCTGGACGACCCGCTCGACGCGCACCTGCCGGGCACCCCGGTCGGCGCGCTCACCGTGCGCCAACTGCTCGGACACGCCAGCGGCCTGCAACGCGAGCCGGACGGCGAGTGGTGGGAACGCGCCCCGGGCCGGGACCTCGGCACGCTGCTCGCCGAGCTGAACCCGGACAAGATCGCCTACCCGCCGCACCTCACCTACCACTACTCCAACCTGGCCTACGGGCTGCTCGGCGCCGCGCTGGAGCGGATCACCGGCGCGCCGTGGGCCGAGTTGCTGACCGAGCGGCTGCTGGCACCGCTGGGCATGCGTCGCACCACCGTGCTCCCGGCCGAGCCGTACGCCCGGGGTTTCGTCGTGCACCCGTGGCACGAGACGCTGCGGGAGGAGCCGCTGACCGACAGCGGCGCGATGGCGCCCGCCGGGCAGCTCTGGTCGACGGTCGAGGACCTGGCCCGCTGGGCGGCGTTCCTCGCCGACCCGGACCCGGCGCTGCTCGATCCGGCCACGCTGGCCGAGATGTGCGTCCCGGTGGCGATCAGCGACCTGGACTCGTGGACCGGCGGCCACGGCCTCGGCGTGGAGTTCTACCGCGTCGGCGAGCGGGTGTACGTCGGCCACGGCGGCTCCATGCCCGGGTACGTCGCCGGCCTGGTGGTGCACCGCCCCACCCGGACCGCCGTGGTGGACTTCGCGAACTCGTACGGGATGCGCCGCGGCCACCACATCTCCGGGCTCGCCCGCGACGTGCTCACCCGGGTGCTGGACGCCGAGCCGACCGTGCCCGCACCGTGGCGCCCGGCCGCCGCGCCGCCCGCCGCCGACCTGGTCGGGCTGACCGGTCGTTGGTGGTGGATGGGCGTCGAGTACGAGTTCCGCGTCGACCCGGCCGGCGACCTGGTGGGCGGGTCGGTCGGCAAACCGCTGCTCCGCTTCACGCCGGAGGGCCCGGACCGCTGGCGCGGACGCTCCGGCCCCCAGGACGGCGAGATCCTCACCGTCGTCCGCGACCAGGCCGGCACCGCGGTCGCGCTGGACATCGCCACCTTCGTCCTCACCCGATCCCCCGACCAGGCCCCCTGAGCCCCACGCGCCGACCCGCCACCGAGCGCCGTCCGCCCGGCGGACCGGCCGGCCCACGGATCGGCGCCACATTCCGCCGCCGGCGCGGGGACAGACGACTGGCCCCTCAGGCGCAGGGATCAAGCCTGACCGCCCGGAGCCGGGCGCGGTCGCCCCCGGCCCTGACCGCAACCACTCACCCAGGCGAGGTGACGAAATCGATCAACCGCTCCATCGCGTTGATCAGCGGCGTCTCCACGTCCGCGAAACTGCCCACCCGGGACAGGATGTGCCGCCACATGTCCGCCGGTTCGGCCACCCCGAGCGCCGCGCAGACGCCCTCCTTCCAGGGCTGCCCCGGCGGCACCACCGGCCACGCCGCGATGCCCAGCGCCGCCGGCCGCACCGCCTGCCACACGTCGACGTAGGGATGCCCGGTGACCAGCACGTGCGGCGACGTCACCCGGGCCACGATCCGGCTCTCCTTGGAGCCGGGCACCAAATGGTCGACGAGCACGCCGAGCCGCCGGCCCGGGCCGGGGGCGAACGCGCGCACCTCGGCGGCCAGCTCGTCGATGCCGTCGAGCGGCTCCACGACCACACCCTCGATCCGCAGGTCGTCGCCCCAGATCCGCTCCACCAGCGCGGCGTCGTGCACGCCCTCCACCCAGATCCGGCTGGCCTTGGCGACCTGCGCCCGCACGTCGTCCACCGCGATCGAGCCGGACGCGGTACGCCGGCGGGCGGCGGGGACCGGGGCGCGGACCGGTCGACGCAGCGTGACCGGGCGGCCGTCGAGCAGGAACGCGGCGGGCAGCAGCGGGAAGTTGCGCCGGCGCCCGTGCCGGTCCTCCAGCACCACGGCGCCGGAGTCGAAGCCGACCACCGCGCCGCAGAACCCGGAGTCGGCGTCCTCGACCACCAGGTCGGGTTCGGCGTCGACCTCGGGGGTCACCTTTCGCCGCCGCCAGTCGCCGGCCAGCACGTCACCGTCGTATCGCCCTGCCATGGCGAGCACGCTAACCACCGCCGGCGGCGTGTCGCGCGACGACGCGCCGGGCGGGCCGGCGGCCTCCGGCACGAACCGGCGCGAAGGGGGTAGTTGGGGGCAGGCCACGCCAGGGGTGCGGCAGCCGAGACAGCGGCGGCGGCCACCACGTACCCTTTCGGCATGTCCTCCCCCGCAACGGGCGCGGCCACGCTGGCACCGCGCCGGTCGAGCCGGTTCGTCGCCTGGGTGCGCGCCTGGCGCGCCGGGCTCGTGCCGTTCGACGAGGTCGCCGACGCCATCGCCGGCGACGAGGAGCACCTCGTCGCGGACGCCCCCGGCACCTGGACCGACGTGTCCCTGCGCGAGGCGCTGCCCAGCCTGGCCAAGCACTCCCCGGACGAGATCCGGCTGGTGCTGCCCGCCCCCGGCGACCCACGCGGCCTGCCCGGTCCCGGTGCGTTCGCCGGTGCCGCGCTGCTGGCCGGCGAGGCGGTGGTGGCCAGCGGGCTCGGGTTGGTGCCCGAGGTCCGCACGCACACCTCCGGCTCGGGGATGACCTGGGAGACCGTGCTCTGGCGGGTCCACCCGCTGCCCGCGGACGCACCGAAGGCGTCCCTGATCACGCCCGGCGCGGCGGAGGCCGAGGCCGAGCTGGCCACCGCGCTGGCCGAGACGACCGCGGCGCTGACCCGACTGGACGTCGCCCAGTGGCGACCCGAGCTGGCCGGCGCGCTCGCCGCGCTGCGCCGCCCCGACGGCGGCACCGACCTGCCGCCCGGCTTCGACCCACGCTCCCGCCGGCTGTTCGCCCGGGCGGCGGTGCTCGACCGGGTGCTCGCCCTGGCCGGGGAGAGCGCACCCGGGGGCGCGGTGAACAACCACGAGGCGCAGCAGCGGGACGCGGCGCTGCGGCCGCTGACCACCGCCTGCCGGCAGGCCCTGGTGGCCGCCTGCAACGCCCCGTTGCGACTGTAGGCCGCGCCGGCTCAGACCTCGTCGATCAGGTCGGCCACCGAGTCGACGATCCGGGACGGACGGTACGGGTATCGCTCCGCCTCGGCCCGGCTGCTGATGCCGGTGAGCACCAGGATCGTCTCCAGCCCGGCCTCCAGCCCGCACAGGATGTCGGTGTCCATCCGGTCGCCGATCATGGCGGTGGACTCCGAGTGCGCGTCGATGGTGTTCAACGCCGAGCGCATCATCATCGGGTTGGGCTTGCCGACGAAGTAGGGGTCCACCCCGGTCGCCTTGGAGATCATCGCGGCCACCGAGCCGGCCGCCGGAAGCGCGCCCTCGACCGAGGGGCCGGTGGCGTCCGGGTTCGTGCAGATGAACCGGGCGCCGTCGTCGATCAGGCGGATCGCCTTGGTGATCGCCTCGAAGCTGTAGGTGCGGGTCTCCCCCAGCACCACGTAGTCCGGGGCGAAGTCGCTGAGCACGTAGCCCACCGCGTGCAGGGCCGTGGTCAGGCCGGCCTCACCGATCACGTACGCGGTCCCGCCGGGCCGCTGGTCGGCCAGGAACTGCGCGGTGGCCAGCGCGGACGACCAGATCGCCTCCTCCGGCACGTCCAGCCCCATCCGGGCCAGCCGGGCCTGGAGGTCACGCGGCGTGTAGATGGAGTTGTTCGTCAGCACCAGGAACGGTTTGCCGGAGGCGCGCAGCTTCTTGACGAACTCCGGGGCGCCGGGCACCGGCTGACCCTCGTGCACCAGCACGCCGTCCATGTCGGTGAGCCAGCTCTGCACCGGCTTGCGGTCATGCATCGTGTCGTCCCCAGGGTGTCGATGGGCGGTCGGGGGTCAGGGCCGGCGGGCCGGGGGTACGCAGCACAGCGCCGGACAGGTGTCCCAGGCCGGCAGCGTGCCGAGGCGACGGCGCTCCTCGTCTGCGGCGGTGCGCTCCCGCACCAGCTCCCGGACCATCGCCACGAAGCGCGGATCGGTGCCCGGGGTGCCGGCCCGGACGAAGTCCAGACCGAGCTGCTTCGCCGTCTCCAGGGCCTCGGTGTCCAGGTCCCAGACCACCTCCAGGTGATCGGAGACGAAGCCGATCGGGCTGACCACCACGCTCGTCACCCCCTGCTCGGCGAGGCCGGTGAGGTGGTCGTTGATGTCCGGCTCCAGCCACGGCACCTGCGGCGGGCCGGACCGGCTCTGCCACACCAGCTCGTACGGCAGGTCGGGCGCGGCCGCGGCGTGCACCAGGCGGGCGGTCTCCTCCAGCTGCGCGGTGTAGCGGCCACCGTGCGGGCCGGCGGTGGCCGCGGCCGAGACCGGGATCGAGTGGGCGGTGAAGACCAGCCGGGTGCTGTCCCGCTTCCCCGGATCGAGCTGGGTCAGCGCGGAGCGCACCGCGTCGGCGTGCGGCTCGACGAAACCGGGATGGTCCCAGAACTGGCGCAGCTTCTCGATCAGCGGGGCGTCCGGACCGACCGCGGCCCGGGCCGAGGCGATGTCCTCCTGGTATTGCCGGCAGGACGAGTAGCCGCCGTAGGCGCTGGTGACGAACGCCAGCGCCCGGGTGATCCCGTCGTCGCGCATCCGCGCCACCGTGTCGGCGAGCATCGGGTCCCAGTTGCGGTTGCCCCAGTAGACCGGCAGGTCGACGCCGTTGGCGGCGAAGTCCGCCCGGATCGCGGCGAGCAGGTCGCGACACTGCTGGTTGATCGGGGACACGCCGCCGAAGTGCAGGTAGTGCTCCGCGACCTCGGCCAGCCGCTCCGACGGCACCCCGCGCCCCCGGGTCACGTTCTGCAGGAAGGGGAGAACGTCCTCGGGCCGTTCCGGGCCACCGAAGGAGACCAGCACCAACGCGTCGTACGCCATGGCCCCATTCTTCCCCGCCGACCGTGACGCTCGTGCGACGCCCCCTGCTCAGCGCGGTTACGCCTCGGCGCCAGCGGTTAGGAGGGGCCCCTTCTTATCGCATTCTGCATAAGAAGGGGCCCCTCCTAACCGCTGGCGGTGGGGGCGCCGTTCAGCTCAGGCGCCGATGGCGTGGTAGCCGCCGTCGACGTGGACGATCTCGCCGGTGGTGGCCGGGAACCAGTCGGACAGCAGCGCCAGGCAGGCCCGCGCGGCCGGCTCGGAGTCGGTGAGGTTCCAGCCCAGCGGGGCCCGCTCGGTCCAGGCGTCCTCGAACTGGTCGAAGCCGGGGATGGACTTGGCCGCGATGGTGCGCAGCGGGCCGGCCGCGACCAGGTTGCTGCGGATGCCCTGCTTGCCCAGGTGCAGCGCCAGATAACGGGAGGCGGACTCCAGCCCGGCCTTCGCCACGCCCATCCAGTCGTAGACCGGCCACGCCTTGGTCGCGTCGAACGTGAGGCCCACCACGGCGCCGCCCGACGACATCAGCGGCAGCGCCGCCATGGCGAGCGACTTGTAGGAGAACGTGGAGACCTGCAAGGCGGTCGCCACGTCCGCCCACGGCGCGTCGAGGAAACCGCCGCCGAGGCAGCTCTGCGGCGCGAAGCCGATCGAGTGCACCACCCCGTCCAGGCCGTCGACGTGCTCGCGTACCCGGTCGGCGAGACCGGCCAGGTGCTCGTCGTTCGTGACGTCCACCTCGATCACCGGCGCCGGCTCGGGCAGCCGCTTGGCGATCCGCTCCACCAGGGAGAGGCGGCCGTAGCCGGTGAGCACGACCTGGGCGCCGTTCTCCTGGGCGAGTTTCGCCACGGAGAACGCGATGGAGGCCTCGGTGATGACACCGGTGACCAGCAGCCGCTTACCGGCCAGGAGTCCGGACATTGCGCAGTTCCTCCGTGCTCTCTCAGTGACCCATGCCGAGGCCGCCGTCGACCGGGATGACGGCGCCGGAGATGTAACCGGCGGCGTCCGAGGCGAGCCAGGTGACCACCCCGGCCACCTCCTCCGGCTCGGCGAACCGACCGGCCGGGATGGCCTTGCGGTATTCGGTGCGGCGCTCCTCGGGCAGCGCGGCGGTCATGTCGGTGGCGATGAAGCCGGGCGCCACCACGTTCGCGGTGATGTTGCGGCCACCCAGCTCACGCGTGATCGAGCGGGCCACGCCGACCAGGCCGGCCTTGCTCGCGGCGTAGTTGACCTGGCCGGGGCCGCCGTAGAGGCCGACCACCGAGGAGATGAAGATCATCCGGCCCCACTTGGCCCGGAGCATCTTGGTGGAGGCGCGCTTGGCGACCCGGAACGAGCCGGCCAGGTTGGTGTCGACCACCCGGGTGAACTGCTCGTCGGACATCCGCATGATCAGCGTGTCGTCGGTGATGCCGGCGTTGGCCACCAGCACCTCGACCGGGCCCAGCTCGGCCTCCACGGCGGCGAACGCGGCGTCGACCGACTCGGCGTCGGTCACGTCGCAGCGCACCCCGAACAAGCCCTCGGGCGCCTCGCCGCTGCGGTGGGTCACCGCCACCCGGTCGCCCTGCTTGGCGAAGGCCTGCGCGATGGCCAGCCCGATTCCCCGGTTTCCGCCGGTCACCAGCACGGTACGGGCCACGGGTCCCCCTCTGCTCAACTGATCTCCCGGTCGGTCGGAGCCTAGGGGTTACCGACAGGTAAGCGCTAACCCGCCCAGGTCACCGCCGGGTACCGACCACGCACGCCGCCGCCCGCGCCGGGCGCCCTGCCCGGACGCGCGGTCCGCGCGCCGCCGGTGTACGCTGATCACTGTCTGCGGGCCGGTCTGCGCCCGCGTTCCGGGCCCCGCCGACCGCAGGAGGTGATCGCTGTGCGAGATAGCGATCCTCCCAGTCGTGGCCGGGCCCACCGTCAGCCCCGCTGAGCCACGGCTCGGTCGACGCGGCTGACCCGCTTCCCGCCCCTCGCACCGCATCCACTCCCCGGCCGGCATCGCCGGGGGTGGCGCTGCCGCGCGGCGGAGCACCCGGTCACGACTTCGTGTGCGTCTTTCCTGGTCCCCCTCGCGGCCCACGTCACCGGGCCGACGCCTCGCCACGGAGCACAACCATGAGCCGTTACGCCGCACCGCTTGGCTTCACCCTCGCCGCCGTCTGGGTGGCGGTCCTGTTCGTCCTGGCCGGCGGGGGTCACTGACTCCCGCCGGCCCGGTCCGGCTCAGATCAGCCGGGACGTCCAGAGCAGGCTCAGGCCGCTGGCGCAGAGCGCCAGGAGCAGCGCGATCCCCGCGTACCACTGGGTGATCTCCCGCGGCTCCGTGCGGTAGCCGATCGAGCTGCCCATGTCCTGGTAGACCTGCTTCAGCTCGCTCACCGAGGCGGCCTCGTAGAAGAAGCCCTGGGTGGTCTCCGCGAGCTGGGACAGCGCGGTGCGGTCCACCGGCACCCGCTGGAGCTGGCCGCCGATGTCCACCTGGCCCGAGTCGGTGCCGAACGCGATGGTGGAGACCGGCACGTTCGCCGCCTGCGCCGCCGCGGCGGCCTCCTCCACCGACCGGCCCGACGTGCGGTAGCCGTCGGAGAGCAGCACGATCCGGGCCGGCGGGATGCCGGCGGCGCCGTCGGCCGGCACCGACCGGATCGCCTCCAGGCAGGTGAACACCGCCTCGCCGGTGGCCGTCGCCTCGGCCAGCACCAGCCCGTCGATGGCGGCGGTCACCGCGCCCCGGTCCTTGGTCGGCGCCACCAGCACGTTCGCCGACTTGGCGAACGAGACGAGACCCAGGTTGTAGCTCTCCGGCAGCTCGCCGACGAACTGCTTCGCCGCCTCCTGCGCCGCCTCCAACCGGTTCGGCGCCACGTCGTCGGCCTGCATGGACAGCGACACGTCGATGGCGAGCATCACCGTGGCCCGCTCCAGCGGCTCCCGGGTGTCGATCGCCGGCCGGGCCAGCGCGGTGGCCAGCACCAGCAGGCAGAGCAGGAACACCGTCGCCGCCGCGTGCCGGCGCCAGCCCAGCCCCTTCGGCGCGACGGTGCGCAGCAGGTCGACGTTGCTGAACCGCAGGGCGTACTGCCGGCGGTGCAGCTGCCGCCAGACGTACGCGGCGGCGAGGGCGAGCACCGGCAGCACGGCCAGCAGCCACCACGGTTGCAGAAAACGGATCATCGGGTCGTCCCTCGGGTACGGGCGTGCCGTTGCGCGGCGACGAAACGCACCATGTCCAGCAGCCAGTCTCGGTCGGTACGCAGGCGCAGGTGGGCCGCGCCCGCGGCGCGCAGCTCGGCGGCGATCGCCCCGCGTTGGGCGGCCGCCGCCTCGGCGTACCGGCGGCGCAGCCCGGGGTCGGCGGTCTGCACCTCGTGCAGTTCGCCGCTCTCCGGGTCGACCACCGGCAGCACCCCCACGTCGGGCAGTTCCAGTTCACGCGGGTCGACCACCTCGACGGCCAGCACGTCGTGCCGGACCCGCAGCTTGCGCAGCGGCCGGCCCCACTGCTGCGGTGGCGAGAGGAAGTCGGAGATCACCACCGCCACCCCGCGTCGGCGCGGCGGACGGTTGAGCAGGTCGACGAGTGCGCCGAGATCGCTGCGTCCGGGCCGGACCTCGGTGCCGGCGACGGCGCGCAGCAGCCCCTGCGCCTCCTTGCGACCGGCCCGGGCGGGCAGCCGCAGCAGCGTCCCCGGCCCGCCGCCGGCCGCGCCGGTGCCGACGACCGCGCCGATCCGGTTGCCGCCGCGCACGGTGAGATGGGCCAGCGCGGCCACGGCGGCGACCACCACGTCGCGTTTGAGCCACCGCCCGGTGCCGAAGTCGAGGCTGGCCGACAGGTCGACCGCCAGCCACGTCTCCAACTCGCGGTCGGCCACCGTCCGCCGCACGTGCGGCATGGTGGTGCGGGCCGTCACCGGCCAGTCCATCCGGCGCACGTCGTCGCCGGGGCGGTATTCCCGGGACTCTCCCGCCTCGCTGCCCGGCCCGGGCAGCAGGCCGGCGTAGTCGCCCTGCAACAGCCCGTCCAGCTTCCGGGTGACCATGAGCTGCAGCCGGGCCAGCACCGCGCCGGAGCGGTCGCCGGCGGCCGGCAGGCGGGTGGGCGGGGTCACGGCCGCTGCCCGGGCCATCCGTTGGGTCCGACGGCCGGTGGTGGCGTGGCCTGCTGTCGCGGCGCGACGGCGGGCAGCGGGATGGTCGACATCACCCGGTGCACGATGTGGTCGGCCGGCACGTCGTCGGCGAGCGCGTCGTAGCTGAGCACCAGCCGGTGCCGCAGGATGTCCGGCGCGATGTCCTGCACGTCCTGCGGCAGCGCGTAGTCCCGCCCGCGCAGCAGCGCCAGCGCGCGGGTGGCCCGGACCAGGCCGAGCGAGGCGCGCGGGCTGGCGCCGTACTGGATGAGCTGGGCCACGTCGGGCATGCCGTGCTCGGCGGGGGCGCGGGTGGCGAGCACCAGCCGGACCGCGTAGTCGACGAGCGCGTTGTGCACGAAGACCTGGTCGGCCTTGCGCTGCAGGGCGATCAGGTCGGGGGTGTCGAACACCCGGGCCGGCTCGGGCGGCGTCACGCCCATCCGGTAGACGATCTCGCGCTCCTCGGCGTCGGTCGGGTAACCCACCACGATCTTCATCAGGAACCGGTCCCGCTGCGCCTCGGGCAGCGGGTAGACACCCTCCTGCTCGATCGGGTTCTGGGTCGCCATCACCAGGAACGGGTCCGGCACCCGGTGCGTCTCCCCGCCGATGGAGACCTGCCGCTCGCTCATCACCTCGAGCAACGCCGACTGCACCTTGGCCGGCGCCCGGTTGATCTCGTCGGCGAGCAGGAAGTTGACGAACACCGGGCCCAGCTCGACGTCGAACTTCTCGCTGGACTGCCGGTAGATCCGGGTGCCCATGATGTCGGCGGGCACCAGGTCGGGAGTGAACTGGACCCGGGCGAAGGAACCGCCGACGACCCGGGCGAGCGTCTCCACGGCGAGCGTCTTGGCGACGCCGGGCACGCCCTCCAGCAGACAGTGCCCCCGGGCCAGCAGCGCGACGAACATCCGCTCGACCATCCGGTCCTGACCGACGATCACCCGCTTGATCTCGAACAGCGCCCGCTCCAGCAGCGTGGCGTCCTGCGCCGGGGTGGTGGTGGCCGGCGGCGACGCGTCCGGCGGCGCCTCGGTCGGGTTCGGCACGTCGGGCGTGGTCGGCTGGGCCACCGGTCCTCCACAGCTGGGTCGTCGTCGCGGCGTGATGCGTGTCAAGACTGTCATGCCTTGCTGAGAGCCGGAGGTGGGAGAGGCACGATTTTCGCCGCGCCGTTACCGGTCGCTCGGAAAACGCTGAACACGGGTGGACAACCAGGGGTCCGGCGCGTGTACGATTCACCCCGTCGCCGGGCGGCTCCCCCCGTGGCCGCCCGGCGCTAAAACTTCCGGCGTGCGGCCTAGACTCGCCCCGGTGACCACTCCCACCCCGGACGACGCGCCGATCTGCTCGGCGCGGGGGTGTCGTGCCCCCGCGACGTTCCAGTTGCGCTGGCAGAATCCCCGACTGCACACGCCGGACCGGCGCAAGATCTGGCTGGCCTGCCCGGCGCACCGCACGTCGCTCGGTGACTTCCTCGACGCGCGCGGCTTCCTGCGCGAGGTGGTGCCGCTGCCCGGATCGCCTACGCTCGAATCGTGAGCGAGCAGACGACCAGGCCCCACCCTGCCGGCGGACACGGCGGTCCCACCCGGTGAACGCTGACGACCTCACCGGCCCGCCGACCACCCCGCCCGGCCCGTTGGAGCCCTGGCCGGAGACGGTCCGCTGGCAGCCGATCTCCCGCGACCTGATCTGGGTGGAACTGATCCGGCTCGGCATCGGCCTCGCGGTGGCGCTGGTGGTGCTCGGCGCGGCGTGGACGTTCTCCGGGCACTGGCTGCTGGGCGCCGTCGTCGGCGTGGCGCTGCTGCTGTCCGCCTGGCGGACGATCACCATCGTGCGCGCGGTCCGCGCCTGGGGGTACGCCGAGCGCGACGACGACCTGCTGGTGCGCCACGGCCTGCTGGTGCGGCGGCTCTCCATCGTCCCCTACTCGCGGATGCAGTTCGTGGACGTGAGCGCCGGTCCGCTGGAGCGCGCCTTCGACCTGGCCACCGTGCAACTGCACACGGCCGCCGCGGCGAGTGACGCCCGCGTGCCGGGCCTGCGCCCGGCCGAGGCGTCCCGCCTGCGCGACCGGCTCACCGCCCTGGGCGAGGACCGGGCGGAAGGCCTGTGAGCGCGAGGAGCGAGCCGGGGTCGCGAGCACCGCAGTCGCGAACGAACGACCGCCCGGTGAGCGCGAGGAGCGAGCCGGGGTCGCGAGCACCGCAGTCGCGAACGAACGACCGCCCGGTGAGCGCGAGGAGCGAGCCGGGGTCGCGAGCCCGGCAGTCGCGGACGGTGGTCCTCCGGTGAGCGCTTCGAGTGCGCCGCCGCCGGCGGAACGGCCCGGCTCGCCGGCCGCCCCGGGCCCGGCGACGAACGGGCAGCCGTGGCCGCCGACGCCGGGGTACGGCCCAGCCACGCCGGCGCCCGACGATGCCCCGCCGCCGGGCCACGGTCCTCCGCCCGGCCACCCTCCGCCGCCCGGCCACGGAACGCCGGCCGGCGCGCAGACCCAGCCGTGGCCCGGCGCGGTGCCACCCGGCCCGGTGCCACCGGGCGCGTGGGGTCCGGCGCCGTGGGGGCCGCCGGGCGGCGCGGAGCCCCGACAACGGCTGCACCCGCTGAGCCCCGCGCTGCACGGCGCGAAGTCGCTGGTCGTGGTGATCGCCGGCCTCTCCTGGTCGACTCTGTCCCGGGTCGGGTTCGGCTGGTTCGCCGTGCTGGTCGCGGTCTTCGTCCTCGGGGCCACCGTACTCTCGGTGGTCAGTTGGTGGAACACCGGCTACCACGTGGTCGGGCGCGAGTTGCGGGTGCACGAGGGGCTGTTGTGGCGGCGTACCCGGGCCATCCCGCTGGAGCGGTTGCAGGCGGTGGAGGTGGTCCGGCCGCTGCTGGCCCAGCTCACCGGCCTGGCCGAGCTGCGGCTGGAGGTGGTCGGCGGGGGCAAGACCGAAGCGCCGCTGGCGTACCTCGGGGTGAACGAGGCCAGCGCGTTGCGACAGCGGCTGCTCGCCGTTGCCGGTCGCGCCCCGACGCCGGCGCCCACCGCCGACGGCGCGCCGGCCGCGCCCGCCACACCCGGGGTGCCGGCCGACCTCGCGCCGGCCGGCCGCCGGCTGCACGCGGTCCGTAACCAGGACCTGCTGGTCAGCCAGTTGCTCACCCCGCAGGCGTTCCTGCTGCCGCTCGGCCTGGCCTTCGTGGTGGCGCAGTTCCTCTCCGAGGGCTCCTGGTCGTTCATCGCGGTGGCCAGCACGCTCACCGCGATGGCGGGTGTGATCCTGCAACCGGTCCGTCGGGTGCTCGACGACTGGAGCTTCCGGCTCGACGCCGAGGTCGACACGCTGCGGGTGCACAACGGGCTGCTGGAGACGCGGGTGCAGACGGTGCCGCTACGCCGGGTGCAGACGGTCGGGGTGACCTGGCCGTTGCTCTGGCGGATGAAGGGCTGGCTGCGGCTGCGGCTGGAGGTGGCCGGCTACTCGGCCGGTGAGCCGGACGACCGGAACCGCCCGGACCGGCTGCTGCCGGTCGGGGACGCCCGCACCGGTGAGCTGGTGGTGGCGGAGGTGCTGCCCGGCGTCCGGCTGGACGCGCTGCCCGGCACGCCACCGCCGGTGCGGGCCCGCTGGCTGCGCCCGCTGAGCCGGGCAGCGGTCGGCGCCGGCCTCGACGAGCGGGTCTTCGTGGCCCGTTCCGGCTTGTTGACCCGCCGGTTGACGCTCGTGCCGTACGCCCGGATCCAGAGCGTTCGGGTCACCCAGGGGCCGGCCCAGCGGCGGCTGCGGCTGGCCACCGTGCACGCGGACACCGCCGGTGGCACCGGCGCGGCGGCGGTCGACCGGGACCTGGGCGACGCGTGGGCGCTGGCCGCGGAGTTGACGGCGCGCGCACGGGCCGCCCGCCGCGCCGACCGCTCCTCGTAAGGAGGGGCCCCTTCCTAACGCATCCGGTAGAGGCGGGGCCCCTTCTTAACCACTGCCACGCGTCCGGCCGGGCCGGTCAGCGACGGTCGGCGGGGACCGCGTCGCGGTCGGAGTCGAGCGCGGTGTCCGGGCCGGCCGCCGGCGCGGTGACGCCGGTCACGGCGGCCGGCGTCCCGTCCCGGCGGGCGCGGCGGGCCCGCCACCAACGCTCGGCCAGGCCGACCACCAGGAACGTCATCCCCACGTACGCCCAGCCGACCAGCACGTCGATCAGGTAGTGCTCGCCGCTGTACATCAGCGTGAACGTCATGGCCAGCGGGTAGGCCAGCAGCAGCGGCCACCACCGCTTGCGCACCGAGCGCAGGAAGAACAGCACCACGAACAGCGCGAACGCGGTGTGCAGCGACGGCATGGCGGCGACCGGGTTGGAGGCGATCTGGCCGGCGTTGAGCAGGTTGCCCGCGCCGTGCATGCCGATCTCCTTCCACCCCCGGGTGGAGATCCGGGCCACCTCGGTGAGCAGCCCGTTCTGCGCCGCCCACCACGGCGGGGCGGCCGGGTAGACGAAGTAGGTGACCAGGCCGGCGGCGCACAGGAACCCCCAGCGGGCCATGTAGCCGAGCCAGCGTTCCCGGTTGCGCATCCAGAGCACCGCGGCGGCGGCGAGCGTCGCCACGAAGTGCGAGAAGTAGATCCAGCTCACCAGCACGTCCCACCAGCGCACCTGGTCGGGGTCGTAGAGGTGCTGCTGGAGCCAGACGGTCGGCACCTCGCCGCCGGTGGCCCACCCGGTCAGGAACCGGTCGGCGACGATCAGCTCCATGGCGTGCGGGGTCGCGCCGTTGTCGGCGAACCCGCGGGAGAGGTTGTACGCGGCGAGCAGCAGCACGACCGGAATCCAGTCCCGGGCGAAGCGCAGGTGGCTGCGCCAGGGCCGGTTCGAGTTCCAGGCGACGGTGCCGGCCCAGATCCACAGGAACGCGTACGCCGGGTCGGTGGGCAGGCCGATGGCGAGCCAGGCGGCCACGAAGGCGACGCCCCAGACGGCCATGGCGATCACGCGACGGCGCCCGCCGTCGGAAGACGGGGTCGGTCCGGCGGGGGCGGGGGGCGGGGGATCTGTCAGCACGGCCATCGGGGTCAAGGTTAACGGCGGGCTACGGGACGGCCGACGCCGACCGTCGGGAAGCAGGCGCGCCGCGACGCCCGGCGCCCGGCCGGACGCCGGACGGCCCGGTGGTCGCTGCACTAGGCTCGGCCGCATGCAGGAGCAGCCGGAGTCGCCCCTCGCCCCGGGAATGACCGCCCGGGTGGAGCTGACCGTGACCGACGCGGACACCGCCCTGGCGCTGGGCTCGGGCGACGTGCCGGTGCTCGGCACCCCCCGGGTGGTGGCGCTGGCCGAGGCGGCGACCGTGGCGGCCGTCGCGCCCGGGATGCCGGCCGGGTCCACCAGCGTCGGCGTCCGGGTCGAGCTGGAGCATCGCGCGGCCACCCCGGTCGGGCGGACGGTGTCCGCGCACGCCGAGTTGGTGAAGGTCGACGGCCGCCGGCTGGTCTTCGAGGTGACCGTCACGGACGGCAGCGCGGTGGCCGCGCAGGGGCGCGTCGAGCGGGCGCTCGTCGACCGGCAGCGCTTCGTCGAGCGGGCCGCACGCGCGTGACGGCCGGCGGCTTCTCCGAGATCGCCGCCGGCGTGCACCTGCTGCGCGAGCCGCTGCTGCACGTCAACGTGGTGCTGGTGGTGGGCGACGGCGCGGCCCTGCTGGTCGACACGCTCTCCAGCGCCGGGCAGGCCCGCGAGCTGGCGGCGGCGGCCCGGGCGGTCACGTCGCACCCGTGGACGATCGTCAACACCCACCACCACTTCGACCACTGCTTCGGCAACGCCACGCTGGCCGGGCCGGACACCGCCGTGTACGCCCAGGCCCAGGCCGTGGCCGTGCTACGCGACCACCCTGACGAGCTGCGCCGGGCGGCGTACGAGGAGATGCGCGGCGAGCAGCCGGCACTGGCCGAGGAGCTGGCCCGGACCGAGCTGCGGGCGCCGACGCACGAGGTGCACTCCGAGACGGTGCTGGACGTCGGCGGCCGGCGGGTGCTGCTGCGCCACCCGGGGCCCGGGCACACCGACGCCGACCTGGTGGTGCACGTCCCGGACGCGGACGTGCTGGTGGCGGGCGACCTGGTGGAGCAGAGCGCACCGCCGGCGTTCGAGGAGTCGTACCCGTTGCGATGGCCGGACGCGGTGGCCGACCTGCTGCGGTTGACCACGCCGGCGACGGTGGTGGTGCCGGGCCACGGCGAGCCGGTCGACGTGGCGTTCGTCCGCGAGCAGCACGACCGGCTCGCCCGGCAGGCGTGGTTGATCCGGGCCGGTCACACCGGCAGCGCCCCGCCGGAGCGGGTGGCCGCCGAGTCGCCGTTCGGGGCCCGGCCCGGCCTGATCGCGGCCCGCCGGGGCTACGCCGAGCTGGACGGCACGGCGTGAGCGGCCGGCCGGTTCAGCCGGCGTCGGCCGCGATCGACCGCAGCCGGGCGCGGCACTCGGCGACGAACGCCGGGAAGGTGTGCCAGTAGTACGCCACGCCGCCGGCCGCGGCGGCGATCGCCCAGGCTCGGGCCCGCGTCCAGGTCACGTCGTCCACGCCGAGCGTCTCCCGGTAGGCGTGCCGGGCCTCGGGCGGCAGGTCCCAGGTGGGGGCGTGTTCCGCGTCGGGGTGCCCGACGGTGAGGCCGCCGAAGTCGATGACCGCGTGCAGCCGGCCGTCGCGGGCCAGCAGGTTGGTGGGCTTCAGGTCGCTGTGCAGCCAGACGTGCGGCCCGGTGGGCTCGGGCCGGGCGAGGCCGTCCCGCCACAGCCGTTCCAGCAGGTCGACGTCGACCTCCGGGCCGATCGCGCGCCGGCAGTCGTCGAGCGCCCCGCTGATCCACTCGTCGCAGGGGTGCAGGCTACCGCCGCGATATCCGCTCAACTCGCCCGTGCGGGTCGCGCCGCCCAGGTCGAGCGCGTGCAACTCCCGGACCGCGGCGGCCAGGTCGGCGCCGAACGCGGCCCAGTCGGAGACGGTGTCGGGCCGGACCTCGGCGCCGTCGATCCAGCGGTAGACCGACCAGGGCAGCGGAAACGCGGCGGACGGCTCGCCGGCGTGCAGCGGCTCCGGCACCGGGTACGACAGTCGCGCCGCCAGGCGGGGCAGCCACCGCTGTTCCTTGCGCAGTGAGGCGGCCTTCTCGGCGGTGCGGGGCAGGCGGACGAGCAGGTCGTCGCCGAGCCGGTACATGGTGTTGTCGGTGCCGCCGCCGGCGGGCCGGATCGGCAGCGCGGCCCATCGGGGGCACTGCTCGGTCAGGAGCGAGCGGACCACCGACTCGTCCACCGGCACCTCGTTCTGGTGCAACGTCACGGAGGGATCATGGTGCCCGGGCCGGCCGACGGCCACCGATTTCCGCGACCGCGCCGGTCAGGGGCGGGCGCGCAGCGCGGTGAGCAGCGCGTCCAGGTGTGGGGCGGCGGCGAGCATGGCCGCGCGGGCCGGCGGGTCGAGGGCGGCGAGTGCCTCGGTGAGCAGCGCGGCGCGGTGGACCTCGTAGTCGGCTGTCCGCCGGTGGGCGGCCTCGGTGAGGCGCAGCCGGACCACCCGCCGGTCGGCCGGGTCGCGGTCCCGCACCAGCAGCCCGGCCTCGGTGAGGTCGCGCACCAGCGTGCTCACCGTGTTGGCGGCGGTGCCGAGCCGCGCGGCCACCTCCTTGCCGCTGATCCCCGGTGCGGCCCGGACCAGCAGGAGCACCTCCACCTGCGCCTCGGGCAGCGGCTCCCGGTCGGCGCGGGCGTGGGTACGTCGGCGCAGCAGCCGGTGCAGCTCACCCAGCCCCGCGCCGAACCGGGCGATCTCCTCGTCGGTCGCCACCGGGTCACCTACTTCACATCGCAGTAGTTCTGACTACAGAGTTAAGGTAACCGTCGTGAGCCAGACCGCGCGGACCGCCGCGCGCCCGCCCGTCGACCGACCCGGCATGCCCGGCGGCGGCGTGACCCTGCTGGTGCTGCTCGGCACGCTCACCGCGATCGGTCCGCTCTCGCTGGACATGTACCTGCCGGCGTTCCCGGCGATGGCCCGCGAGCTCGGCGCCGACCAGGCCGGCATCCAGCTCTCGCTGACCACCTGCCTGATCGGCCTGGCCCTGGGCCAACTGGTCACCGGCCCGCTCAGCGACCGTTTCGGCCGTTGCCGCCCGGTGCTGGTCGGCGTCGTCGCGTACGCCCTGCTGGCGCTCGCGTGCGCCGCGGCGCCCACCGCCCCGCTGCTGGCCGCCGCGCGATTCGCCCAGGGCCTGGCCGGCGGCATGGGCGTGGTGGTCGCCCGCGCGGTGGTCCGCGACCTCTACTCCGGCCGGGACGCGGCGAAGTACTTCTCCCGGCTGACCCTGGTCTTCGGCGTCGCGCCGGTGGCCGCGCCGAGCGTCGGCAGCCTGGTGCTCCGGTTCGGCTCCTGGCGGGCGGTCTTCCTCACCCTGGCCGTCATCGGGGCGGTGCTCGCCGTCGCGGTCGCGCTGCGCCTGCCGGAGACGCTGCCGGAGGACCGTCGCAGCACCGGCGGGCTGGCCAGCACCGCCCGGACCATGCGGTCGCTGGCCGCCGACCGGGTCTACCTCGGGTACGCGCTGACGCAGGGCTTCGCGTTCGCCGGGCTGTTCGCGTACATCTCGGGGTCGTCGTTCGTGTTCCAGGACGTCTTCGGCGTCTCGGCAACCGTGTTCAGCGTGCTCTTCGGGGTGAACGCGCTCGCCCTGGTCGCCACCGGGCAGGTCAACGCCCGGCTGCTCGACCGGTTCAGCCCGCGCCGGCTGCTGGTCACCACGCTGGTGGTCGGCCTGGTCACCGCCGGCGGCGTGCTGGCCGGCGCGCTCGCCGCCAGCCTCGCCGTCACGGCGGTGGCGCTGTTCGCGTTCGTCGGCTCGCTGGGCATGGTGATGCCGAACAGCACCGCGCTGGCGCTGGACGCGCACGCCCGGCACGCCGGGACCGCCGCCGCGCTGATGGGCGGCATCCAGTCGGTGGTCGGCGCGCTGGCCGCGCCGCTGGTCGGGCTGGGCGGCGAGGGCAGCGCGCTGCCGATGGCGGCCGTGCTGGCCGGCGCCGCCACGCTCTCGCTGACCGCCGTCCTCACCCTTGCCCGGCGGCGCTGACCGCCCGGCGCGGCGCGCGCCGCGCGGTGTTAACAGGGGGCCCCGCCTCTACCGAATGCGTTAACAAGGGGCCCCGCCTTTCACGCGAAGCGGGCGGTGACGGCGGCGCGGGTGGGCATCGCGGCGGCGCCGCCGGGTGACTCGCAGACCAGGCCGGCGACCCGCAGCGCGAACGCCACCCGCTCCCGCCAGCCGGTGGCGTCGGCCGGCTCGCCGGCGGCGAGCAGCTCGGCGACCAACGCCCCCATCACCGAGTCGCCCGCGCCGGTGGCGTCCATTGCGTCGACCTTCGGCGCCGGCACGCGCACCACGTCGTCGGCGGTCGCGACCAGCGCGCCGTCCGCGCCGAGCGTGACCACCACCGTGGTCGCGCCCAGCTCCCGCAGGTACGCCGCGACGCCCTCGACCGGCTCGTCGGGGTAGAGCACCCGGGCGTCCGCGGCGCTCAACTTCACCAGGTGTGCCGCGGCGGCGAACTCGGCCACCACGCCCCGCAGCGCGTCGAGTGCGCCGGGCGCGATGAGCAGGCTGGGGCGCACGTTCGGGTCGAACACCCGCAGCCCGCCGGCGATCGCCCAGGCCCGGCGCGCGGCGGCCAGCACCGGCGGGTCGAGCAGCACGATCGAGCCGCAGTAGAGCACGTCCGCGCCCTCGACCAGCGCCACGTCCAGGTCGTCCGGGCCGAGCAGGGCGTACGAGCGCGGCTCACCGTAGAACCGGAACTCCGGCTCCGGGCCGGCGAAGGTGGCCACGGCCAGCGCGGTCGGGGCCGGCACGGTCACCGTCCCGGCCACACCCACCCCGGCGGCGGTGAGAGCGGCGCGGATCCGGCCGGCCAGCGCGTCGTCGCCGAGCGACCCGACGAACTGCACGTCGCCGCCGAGGCGGGCGATCGCCACCGACACGTTGAGCGGCCCACCGCCGACGACCTGCCGGTAGACGGGTTCCCCGTCGTGCTCGGCGTCGAGCAGGTCGACCAACGCCTCGCCGAGCACCACCGCGTAGCCCATCCTGGCTCCCCTCGTCGTCCTCCCTCGATCCTGGCGCATGGCGCGGGGCGACGCGACCGGACCCATGGCATCGACAGATGGCTATTGCGTGTGGCCGCCGGACGTGATGGGATGGCGCTACCGGAAGGGCGCGGGGGGCTGCCGCGTCACCGGGTCGAGCCGACGCGAGGGCATTCCCGGTCCGTGGCACGGACCGCAGGCGGTGCGCGCCTCCCGACGGCCCCGGCCGCAGGCCGACCGCCGGGCGCGGGCACCGCGATGATCGCATCCGCTCGTCGCAGCGGGGCGGGCCGAACCGGGCCATGCTCCGCGAGTCAGGAGATCCCTGTGCACCGATCCCGTACGGCCGCGCTCGTCACCGCGGCCCTCACCCTGGCCGTGGGCGCGTTCGCCCTGGCTTCCGGGCCCGACCCGGCCGCCGCGCACGGCGCGGCGATGACGCCGGGCGCCCGCACCTACCTGTGTTGGAAGGACGGCCTCACCGGCAGCGGCGAGATCCGTCCCAACAACCCCGCCTGCGCGTCGGCCGTCGCGGAGAACGGGGCGAACTCGCTCTACAACTGGTTCAGCGTGCTGCGCTCCGACGCGGGCGGCCGGACCACCGGGTTCATCCCCGACGGCAAGCTGTGCAGCGGCGGCAACCCCAACTTCAGCGGCTACGACGCGGCCCGCAACGACTGGCCGGTCACGCACCTGACGGCCGGGCGGTCGATGGAGTTCCGCTACAGCAACTGGGCGCACCACCCCGGCACGTTCTACTTCTACGTGACCAAGGACAGCTGGAGCCCGACCCGGCCGCTCGCCTGGAGCGACCTGGAGGCTCAGCCGTTCCTGCAGGTGACCAACCCGCCGCAGAGCGGCGCGGTCGGCACCAACGACGGCCACTACTACTTCACCGGCACGCTGCCGACCAACAAGAGCGGCCGGCACATCATCTACTCGCGCTGGGTCCGCTCGGACAGCCAGGAGAACTTCTTCGGCTGCTCCGACGTGACGTTCGACGGCGGCAACGGCGAGGTGACCGGCATCGGCTCGGGCAACGGCAACCCCACGCCGACGCCCACCACGCCGACGCCGAGCCCGACCAGCCCGACGCCGAGCCCGACCGCCCCCACCCCCACCCCCACGGCGTCGCCGACCATGCCGCCGCCCGGTAGCGGTACCTGCATGGCGGTCTACAAGGTGGTCAGCGCCTGGGGCAACGGCTTCCAGGGCGAGGTCGAGATCATGAACCACAGCACCCAGACGTTCGCCGGGTGGACCGCGAACTGGACCTGGCCCAACGGCCAGACCATCAACCAGGTGTGGAACGGCACGCTGAGCGGCAGCGGGGCGTCGGTGACGGTCACCAACGCCGCCTACAACGGCAGCGTCCCGCCGGAGGGCAGAACCACGTTCGGCTTCACCGCGAACTACTCCGGCCAGAACACGCTACCCACGGTCACCTGCACCGGCAGGTGACCCGGCACTGAGAAGAGCCCCCGGCGCGCTGCCGGGGGCCCTTCGTCACGCCCGGGTCAGCGGACCATGCTGCCCACGACCGGCTTGGTCAGCAGTGCGGACTGGTTGCGCTGGATGCCCGGGTCGAGCGTCTTCGCCACGAAGATGGCGTGCCAGATGCAGAAGATCAGCACGGTCCACACCTTGCGGGAGTGGTCCGCCTCCTCCCGCTTGTGCTCCTCCAGCAGCCGCATCGCGTAGGACAGGTCGATCAGGTCGCCCGCGCCCGAGGTGGCCAGCACGTGCCGGGCCCACTCGTACATCTCGCCGCGCAGCCAGACCCGGGTCGGGGTGGGGAAGCCCAGCTTCTTGCGGTTGACGATGGCCGGCGGCACGACGCCCTGCAACGCCTGGCGCATGGCGTACTTGGTGGCCTCGGAGCGCGGCGGCAGCTTCAGGTCCACCGGGATGCCGGCCGCGACGTCGAACACCTCCCGGTCCAGGAACGGCACCCGGACCTCCAGCGAGTGCGCCATCGAGATCCGGTCCGCCTTGACCAGGATGTCGCCGCGCAGCCAGGTGTAGAGGTCGACGTACTGCATCTTGGTGACGTCGTCCAGTTCGGTGCACTCGGCGTAGATCGGCGCGGTCACGTCGGTGTAGCGCACCGAGGGGTCGTAGCGGCGCAGCAGGTGCTGCTTCTCCTCCTCGGTGAACATCCGGGCGTTGCCGTAGTAGCGCTGTTCGATCGGGGTGGTGCCGCGCTCCAGGAAGCTCTTGCCCTTGACCCCCTGCGGGATCGCCTTGGAGACCGCCCGCAGGCCCTTCTGCACGCCGTCCGGCAGGCCGTTGACGCTGCTCAGCGACAGCGGCTCGCGATAGATCGTGTAACCGCCGAAGAACTCGTCCGCACCCTCGCCGGAGAGCACCACGGTGACGTGCTCGGCGGCCTTCTTCGCCACGAAGTAGAGCGGCACCAGGGCCGGGTCGGCGACCGGGTCGTCCAGGTGCCAGACGATCTTCGGCAGCGCGTCGATCATGTCCTGCGGCCCGATCTTGGTCGGGATCGTGGTCACGTCGAGGTGCCGGGCCGACTCCTGGGCCACGTCGATCTCGGAGTAGCCGGGCACGTCGTAGCCGACGGTGAAGGTGAGGATGTTCGGGTTGAACTCGCGGGCCAGCGCCACCACCGCGGTGGAGTCGATGCCGCTGGACAGGAACGAGCCGACCGGCACGTCCGAACGCATGTGCATCCGGACGCTCTCCCGCAGCGTCTCCCGGATGTCGTGGTAGAGCCGCTGCTCGTCGGGGACCGGGGCGGGCCGGAACACCGGCCGGTACCAGCGGCGCACGTCGATCCGGCCGTCCGGGCTCCAGGTGAGGTACTCCCCCGAGCCGATCCGGCTGATCCCCTTGTGCAGCGTGCCGGGCTCCGGGACGTACTGCAGGGTCAGGTAGTGGCTCAGGTTGGCGGCGTCGATCCCGGCGTCGCCCTGGTAGGCGGAGTGCGCGAACGGCAGCAGCGCCTTCTTCTCCGAGGCGAGGTAGAGCCCGTCCTGGGTCTGCAGGTAGTGCAGCGGCTTGATGCCGAAGTAGTCGCGGGCGCCGAACGCCCGCCGCTCCTGCCGGTCCCAGATCACGAACGCGAACATGCCGCGCAGCTTGGTGAGCACCTGCTCACCCCAGTAGTGGTAGCCGGCGACGATCACCTCGCCGTCGCCGTTGGTGGCGAACTGGGCGCCGTGGTCGCGGATCAGCTCGTCGCGCAGCTCGATGTAGTTGTAGATCTCGCCGTTGAAGGTGAGCAGGTAGCGCCCCCCCGCGTAGGGCAGGGGCTCGTGGCTGAGCGCCACGTCGATGATCGCCAGCCGCTTGTGCGCGAACACGCCGTCCGCGTACCGGCCGGAGGCGTCGCCGACCACCTCGACCCCGGTCTCGTCCGGGCCCCGGTGGTGCAGGCACTCCAGTGCGCCGGCGATGTGGTCGCGGTGGGCGGCGGCGTCGCCGCGCGCGCTGAAGAAGGCCAGGAGTCCGCACATGACGGCCATCTTTCCACGCGCCGGAAGCCGCCGTCGCGGCACCGCAGGCACTCCCCGCTGTCGTGCGCGCGGTACCGTCGGGACCAGCGACGAGGCTCAGGGAGGGGCGGATCATGGCCGAGGATCGGGCGCAGCAGGGCAAGCCGGCGGACGGCACGGAGTCGCACGACCCGGACTTCCCGGAGGCGTTCCTGTCGTTCATGCGGCAGGGCTGGCGGGACACCGAGCTGTCGGTCACCCCGGGCCCGGAGGTGCCCAACCACGCCAAGCGGCGGGCCGCGCTGGCCGAGGCGTTCCCGGGCGAGACGCTCGTCATCCCCACCGGCACCGAGAAGGTCCGCGCCAACGACACCGACCACCGGTTCCGGCCGGGCAGCGACTTCGCCTACCTGACCGGTGACATGGAACCCGACAGTGTCCTGGTGCTGCGCCCGGGCGGCGAGGCCACGCTCTACATGCGGCCCCGCTCGTCGCGGGCGACCGACGAGTTCTTCCGCAGCCGCCACGGCGAGCTGTGGGTGGGCCGCCGGCCGACGTTGCGCGAGAAGTCGACCGAGCTGGGCCTGCCCACGGCCGACCTGAGCGAGCTGGACGCGGCGCTGGCCGACCTGGCCCCGGGGCGGACCCGGGTGCTGCGCGGCTTCGACGCCCGGGTGGACGCCGCGGTGCGCCGCTACGACGGGCCGCGGGCCGAGGGCCAGCCGGGCCGGGACCGTGAGCTGGCCATCGCCATCTCCGAGCTGAAGCTGGTCAAGGACGAGTGGGAGATCGCGCAGCTCCAGGAGGCGTGCGACGCCACGGTGCGCGGCTTCGAGGACGTGGCGCGGGCGCTGCCGGCCGACCGGGCGATCTCCGAGCGCCTGCTGGAGGGGTTGTTCGCGCTGCGGGCCCGGCACGACGGCAACGATGTCGGCTACGGCTCCATCGTCGGGGCCGGCGAGCACGCCACGATCCTGCACTGGGTGCACAACCACGGCGCCACCCGCCCGGGCGACCTGCTGCTGATGGACATGGGGGTGGAGAACCGCAACCTCTACACCGCCGACGTCACCCGGGTGCTGCCGGTCGACGGCCGGTTCACCCCGTTGCAGCGCCAGGTCTACGACGCGGTTCACGCCGCCCAGCAGGCCGGCATCGACTTGTGCAAGCCGGGGGTGGGGTTCCGCGACGTCCACCTGGCCTCGATGCGGGTGCTGGCCGAGGCGCTGAAGGATCTCGGGCTGCTGCCGGTGAGCGTGGACGAGGCGATGGATCCGGCCTCCACGGTCTACCGCCGCTGGACGCTGCACGGCACCAGCCACATGCTCGGCATCGACGTGCACGACTGCGCGAATGCCCGCAAGGAGACCTACCGCGACGGGCCGCTCGGGGAGGGCTACGTGCTGACCGTCGAGCCGGGCCTCTACTTCCAACCGGAGGACGAGCTGGTCCCCGAGGAGCTGCGCGGCATCGGCGTCCGGATCGAGGACGACATCCTGGTCACCGCCGACGGCCCGGTGAACCTCTCGGCCGGGCTGCCGCGCGGCTCGGACGAGGTGGAGACCTGGCTGGCCGAGCAGCGCGAGGCGGGTCCGCGCCTGCCCGGCTGAGCCTTTCGGGCCGCCCGATCCACCGCGGCGGGCCCGCACCGGCTCCGGAACGCCTCGGCGTCCGGCTCCGGCGCGGGCCCGCCGTTTTACGTCCCATTATGCGTAGTTTCTTCGGATAAGACCTTCTCACGAGGATCCTTTTCCTACGGTGTCGATCAGGGGCTACAACCCGTTTGTAGCCGCTCGCTCCCCCTGGGGGGAAGAGATCCGTTTGGGGAGTACCGAAAGGGCGGAAGGCACTGATGTCGAACGAGGTAACGACTGCCGACGGGGCAACACCGACGGCGACACCGCCGACGAGCAGGCGGCGGGCGCTCTGGGTCGCCACCGGCGTGGCCGGGCTGACCGGCGTCGTCGGCCTGGCGGCGCTGGGCGGCCTCGCCGTCCGCGACGACAGGGCCGGCGGCCCGGAACGGGTGGCGGACAATCGCGCCACGGCGCCGCGGAACGCCGACGGCGGGTCCCACGCGGACGACGGGACGGGACCGGTCGGCGAGGACCGGGGCCAGGAGGGTCGCTACCGGGGCGAGTGGGGCGGCCACGAGGACAACGACAAGGCCCGCGAGATCCCCTGCGACGACGACGCCCTCGTCGACGCGCTCGAACTGGCCAACCGCGACCACGGCGGCACCCTGAAGCTCGCCGAGAACTGCACCTACGAACTCGGCGTCAAGGACCGCAAGGTCGGCGGCGCCCTGCCCGAGATCAAGCAGGACGTCACCATCAAGGGCAACGGCTCCACCATCGAGCGCGACGCCGAGGACACCTTCCGCATCTTCCGCGTCGCCGACGGCGGCCACCTCACCCTCAAGGACCTGACGGTCAAGGGCGGCAACGCGTCCGAGTTCACGTACCCCGGCCCGACGGCGTCGGGCCGGGAGCACGAGAAGGAGGGCGCGGGTGACGGCGGCGCGCTGCTGGTGGAGCACGGCGGCAAGGCCCACCTCTCGCGGGTCACGTTCACCGGCAACAACGCCGAGCACGACGGCGGCGCGGTGGCCAACTTCGGCCGCGTGTGGCTGGCGGAGAGCACGGTCGTCGACAACCACGCCCGGGGCGATGGCGGTGGCATCTTCAACCGCGGGGTCCTCAAGATCGAGGAGACCAAGGTCGACGACAACACCGCGGTGGGCAGTGGCGGCGGCATCGCCAACGGCAGCGACGAGCGGCACGCCGAGGGCGGCCCGGTCGACGTCGGCGGCAGGGGCGACCACGGCGGGCACCGCGCCGGCACGGTGGAGATGACCGGCGCCGGGGACCGCAAGGACACCTCACCCAGCGCAATGTCGAACAACCGGGCCGGGAAGAACGGTGGCGGCCTGTTCAGCAGCGGCGGCTACGTCACCGTCTCCTTCACCCACATCACCGGCAACACCGCCTGCGAGAACGGCGGCGGCATCTACGCCGAGAACACCGACCTCGGCCTCGACAAGGTCGTCGTCGCCGGCAACCACGCCGACGGCGACGGCGGCGGCGTCGTCACCACCGGCGGCAAGCACTGGGGCTACCCCAACACCAAGGACGAGGGCAGCGCCACCATCGCCGACAGCGTCATCGCCGACAACACCGCCAACCGCTTCGGCGGCGGCATCTACAACGGCGAATGGCTCGTCAAGATCGAAGACGGCTTCCTCACCCGCGAGCACGACGAGGACGACAACGCCGCCCTCACCCTGCGCGACACCCTGGTCAAGGGCAACACCGCCCGCAACGGCGGCGGCATCTTCAACAACAAGGCCACCATCACCCTGACCAAGACCCACGTCACCAAGAACACCGCCACCGACACCAGCAAACTGCACCGCGTCGCCGGCGGCATCCTCAACAACGAGGGCCACGTCAAGCTCGACGACGAGTCCCTCATCAGCGACAACGACCCCACCAACTGCGCCAACACCGTCAAGGACTGCTTCAACTAACGCACCACCACATAGAGCCGGAGGCCCTTCCCGCCGCCAGGTCGACGGGAAGGGACCCGCTCCGATCGCGCGCGGTGTCCCCGACCGGGGTCTCCCGTCCCCGCTGCGACCGCCGGTCCCACCTGCACCCTTATGCGGGTTTTTTTCGTATTTGGGCACGGAGCGAAGAAGGTTCTCATACGTTGTTGTTCAGCAGCTACAACCGATTTGTAGCGAAGGCCGCCTCGCTGTGGCGAAGCGACCTTGTCAGGTACAAGGAGAGGGCAGAGAGCTCCGATGTCCAACTACCTTCGCAATAACGATGACGCCACCACCCGCGAGACCGTCTCCCCGCTCCGGCGCCGCCGGCTCTGGCTCGCGACCGGCGTCGTGGGCCTGACCGGAGCGGTCAGCCTCGCCGGCGTGGCCTACGCGACCACCGGGGTCACCGGTCCGCACCGGCTCGCCGACGTCAAGTGGTCGACCACGCAGCAGCTCAGCGACGACCACGGCGACGAGGGCACCGAGGACGAGCACGGCAAGGACGACTACCGCGGCGACGAGTACGGCAAGGACGGCAAGGACCGGGGCCAGGAGGGTCGCTACCGGGGCGAGTGGGGCGGCCACGAGGACAACGACAAGGCCCGCGAGATCCCCTGCGACGACGACGCCCTCGTCGACGCGCTCGAACTGGCCAACCGCGACCACGGCGGCACCCTGAAGCTCGCCGAGAACTGCACCTACGAACTCGGCGTCAAGGACCGCAAGGTCGGCGGCGCCCTGCCCGAGATCAAGCAGGACGTCACCATCAAGGGCAACGGCTCCACCATCGAGCGCGACGCCGAGGACACCTTCCGCATCTTCCGCGTCGCCGACGGCGGCCACCTCACCCTCAAGGACCTGACGGTCAAGGGCGGCAACGCGTCCGAGTTCAAGTACCCCGGCCCGATGGCGCCCGCGGCAACGAACGGCACGGCGGCGCAGCCCGCCGCTCCGGTCGCCCCGGCCCAGCTGGCGGCCGCGGGAGCGCAGGCCGCCACCGCGGCCCAGGCGGCGGTCGCCGCCCAGGCGGCTCCGGTCGCGGCGGCTCCGGTCGCGGCGGCTCCGGTCGCGGCGGCTCCGGTCGCGGCGGCTCCGGTCGCGGCGGCTCCGGTCGCGGCGGCTCCGGTCGCGGCGGCTCCGGTCGCGGCGGCTCCGGTCGCGGCGCAGGCCGCCACCACGGCGGCGCAGGCCACGACCGCGACGACGGTCGCGGTCTCCGGCCCGGAGAACGGGGACGAGAAGCAGGGCGAGGGTGACGGCGGCGCGCTGCTGGTCGAGCGCGGCGGCAGCGCCCACCTGTCCAACGTCAAGCTCACCGACAACAACGCCGAGCACAACGGCGGCGCGGTGGCCAACTTCGGCCGCGTGTGGCTGGAGGAGAGCAAGGTCGTCAACAACCACGCCCAGGGCGACGGCGGCGGCATCTTCAACCGCGGCATCCTCAAGGTCGAGGAGACCAAGGTCGACGACAACACCGCCGGCGGCAACGGTGGCGGTATCGCCAACGGCAACGGCCTCTCCGGCAAGCACGGCGCCGACGCCACCGAGCTGCAGAGCTACGTGCCGTCGGGCAAGCACGACGAGGCCGGTACGGTCGAGATCATCGGTTCCGACCACGGCAAGGACGGCGGCAAGGAGGGCGGGAAGTCCTCGCTGTCGAACAACCGGGCCGGGAAGAACGGTGGCGGCCTGTTCAGCAGCGGCGGCTACGTCACCGTCTCCTTCACCCACATCACCGGCAACACCGCCTGCGAGAACGGCGGCGGCATCTACGCCGAGAACACCGACCTCGACCTCGACAAGGTCGTCGTCGCCGGCAACCACGCCGACGGCGACGGCGGCGGCGTCGTCACCACCGGCGGCAAGCACTGGGGCTACCCCAACACCAAGGACGAGGGCAGCGCCACCATCGCCGACAGCGTCATCGCCGACAACACCGCAAACCGCTTCGGCGGCGGCATCTACAACGGCGAATGGCTCGTCAAGATCGAAGACGGCTTCCTCACCCGCGAGCACGACGAGGACGACAACGCCGCCCTCACCCTGCGCGACACCCTGGTCAAGGGCAACACCGCCCGCAACGGCGGCGGCATCTTCAACAACAAGGCCACCATCACCCTGACCAAGACCCACGTCACCAAGAACACCGCCACCGACACCAGCAAACTGCACCGCGTCGCCGGCGGCATCCTCAACAACGAGGGCCACGTCAAGCTCGACGACGAGTCCCTCATCAGCGACAACGACCCCACCAACTGCGCCAACACCGTCAAGGACTGCTTCAACTGACCTGACGGACCCGGGGTACGGACCGGCCCCCCTGCCAGGTGGCAGGGGGGCCGGTCCGCGGGTGCGGTCAGCTCTGGACGAAGACCGCCACGCTGCGCGCCGGCACGGTGAAGGTGCCGGCGGCCCGGTCGAACGAGGCCGTCCGCAGCGCCGGGTCGGCCGAGTTCCGCAGCACCGGGTGCAGCGCCACGTTCGCCCCCCGCAGGCCGGTGACGGTCTGCTTCGCCGTCTCCGGGGTCGCGTTGAAGACCACGGTCACCGACTTCCACTTCCCGTCCAGCCCGCGGGCGTCCAGGGTCATGGTGAGCACGCCCGGGGTCTCCTTCTCCCCGGACAGCGGGAACGCGACCCGCTTCTGCACCTGCTCGGCGGTGGGCAGCCCGAACACCGGCGAGGACCGCCGGATGCGCAGCAGCTCCGCGTAGCGGGCGTCGGTCAGGTCGATCGCCGTGCAGCCCGGAACCAGCTTCGGATCGGCCAGCAGCGGCTTCGCGTACGGCCACTTGTCCTTGTTGTCCTGCTCCGGCGGCAGGCCGGCGCCGAAGCCGTTGCCCCGGGCGCAGTCCCAGCGGATCTGGTTGAACCAGTCGCCGGAGTTGAACGAGTTGCGGTCCAGCGACTTCGAGCGCAGCCGCTCCGAGCCGGCCGTCACGAACCCGGTGCCCTGCCCGAACGCCGTGGTCGCCAACGCGAGCACCTGCATCCGGGCCCGGTCCTGCGCCGAGGTGCCCGGCGGCAGCTTGTACGCCAACGCGTCGTACAGGATCTCGTTGTCGTGCGCGTCGACGTAGGTGACCGCCTCGCCCGGCGCGGCGGTGTAGCCGGCCGGCGAGCCGTTGTAGTCGACCTGGCCGCCGGTGACCCGCTTGCCGGAGGTGTCGGTGAACCGGTAGTCGCGCAGGTTGCCGGTCAGCCCCACCTTGATCAGGTCGTGGGCGTGCAGCAGCCGGGCCTTCTGCTCGGCCGCCGAGCCGTTGACCTCGTCGCCGTTCGGGTCGGTGAACAGGCCGGAGGCGAAGCCCTGCACCCTCGGGTTGGCGTCGAACGGACCGCCGCCACGCACCGCGTCGCGGAGCCGGTCGTTGAACGTGCCGATCCCGGTACCGGCCATGTTGGCCTGGGTGGCCTGGACGAACCGGGCGTCGTCGGCGACCTCACCGAAGTTCCAGCCCTCGCCGTACAGCATGATCTTCTTGCCGTCGACGCCGTCGCGGGCGGGCGTGAGCCTGTCCAGCGCGGCCCGTACGGCCAGGATGTTCGCCTTCGGGTGGTGGCCCATGAGGTCGAACCGGAAGCCGTCCACCTTGTACGCCTTGGCCCAGGTGACCAGCGAGTCCACCACGAGCTTGCCCATCATGGCGTGCTCGGGGGCGGTGTTGGCGCAGCAGGTCGAGTTTGCGACCGTGCCGTCTTCGAGCAGCCGGTGGTAGTAGCCGGGCACCACCTGGTCGAGCACCGACTTCGGGTCGATCCCCGCCGCCGACGTGTGGTTGTAGACCACGTCCATGACCACCCGCATGCCCGCCTGGTTCACCCCGGCGACCATCTGCCGGAACTCGGTGGTGCGCTTCGCGCCGTTCGGGTCGACCGCGTAACCGCCCTCCGGCACGGTGTAGTGCAGCGGGTCGTACCCCCAGTTGTAGCCGTCGGAGTCGGCCACCGCCGCGACGCACTTCTGCTGCTGGTCCGAGTCCGGCGGCAGCTTCGCCAGGTCGCAGGCCGGCTGGGCCTGGTCGGCCCGCTTCTCTTCGATCGTGGCGAAGTCGAACGCCGGCAGCAGGTGCAGGTAGTTGACCCCGGCGTCGCCGAGCGCCCGCAGGTGCTTCATGCCGGCCGTGTTCGGGTCGGTGAACGCGAGGTAGGTGCCCCGCCGCTCGGCCGGGACGGTGCTGTCGGCGATCGAGAAGTCCCGCACCGACAGCTCGGAGATCTGCGCCTTCGACGCCGGCACCGGGGCCGGCTTGCGCAGCTTGGCCCAGCCGGCCGGTGCCAGCGCCGGGTCGGTCAGGTCGACGATCTGGCTGTGCGTGGAGTTGGGCGCGAGCGCCACCGAGTAGGGGTCGGTCACCGACGCGGTGACCACCTTCTGCGCCGCCGGCTGCCAGGCCTCGACCTGGTAGCGGTAGTAGCGCCCGGTCCACGTCCTGGTGCCGCGCACCGACCAGACGCCGGTGCGGTCGTTGCGGCTCATCGCCACCGTGCTCGGCTGCGCGGTCGGCGAGTCGAACAGTTGCAGCGACACCTTCCGCGCGGTCGGCGCCCACACCGCGAGGGTGGGCACCCGGCCGGCGAACGTCGGGCCGAGCTTCGCCGAGGTGGCCGCCGGGTAGACGTCGTCGAGCACGCCGGGGATCTGCACCCCGGTGGCGCTGAGCAACGCGCCCTCGGCGTCCCGCTCGGTCACCACGAGCTGCCCGCGCAACGCCGCCGGCACCTTGGCCAGGTCGGCGCGGTCCAGCGAGAAGGCGTGATAGGCCCAGAGCTGGGGGTACGCCTGCCGTTGCGCCTCGGTCAGCCCGTTGCGCTGCGCCCGCAGCGGGAGCGTGGTGTACGTGCCGGTCAGCTCGCCGTCGGCGACGCCGATGCCACCGGCCGGCGCGGCGACCAACGCGTACTTCTTGCCGTCGGTCGCCCCGGTGGCCCAGGCGACGGTGGACCTGTCGATCCACTGCGCCTTCTGCTTGGCGAGGTCGACGTCCTTGGCGGCGCCGGTGCTGGTCGCCGGCAGCAGCCGGCCCTTGACGCCGGCCAGCAGCCACACCTCGTGCCCGACGCCGGTCAGGTCGAGGCGCTGGTCGTCCGGCTGGTCCTTCTCGTCGCCGTGGTGAACGATGTAGCTCAGCCCGGTCGCGCCGGCGGCCAGGGGCACCCGGAACACCGCGCCGTAAGCGTCGATCTTCTCCGGCTTCAGCGGGGCGGCCCAGTCGGTCGGGTTGGCCGCGCCGTCCCACAGGTGCAGGCCCCAGCCGTCGTAGTTGCCGTCGGCCTTGCGCCAGTGGATGACCGCGGTGCCCTGGTCGACGGCCGGGTCGGGCTCGCCGGTGGCGGCCTGGCGGGTCGGGTAGAGCGTCGGATCGCCCTGCTTCACCCAGACCTCGCCGGTCTGGGTGACGTCGATGGTGCGGTCGTTGGCCACGTCCTTGTTGCCGTCTTTGTCGACCACCAGGAAGCCGACCGACTTCGCGCCGGGCTTGAGCTTCACCCAGGCGAACCGGCCGTAGGAGTCCTCACCGGCGAACGGCTGCCCCTTCGGCCACTCGGTGGCGTACGCCGGGTCGATGTCGCCCCAGGCGTAGAGGCCCCAGTCGTCGTACCCGCCGGCCGGGCGCTGGTAGTGCACGACCGCCCAGTCCCGCGACGCGCCCTGCGCCGGGGTGCCGACCGTGCCGGTGGTGCGGGCGGTGGCGGTGCGGCCCTTGCCGTCGCGGACCACCGCCTTGTACTCGACCTTCGTGCCGCCGGCCAGGCCGGTCAGGTCGTGGTGGACCGTGTACGGCGCGCGGTCGGCGCTGCCCAGCAGCGTCCACTTCCCGCCGGGCACCTTCGCGGCGAACGTGACGGTGGCGAGCGGGTCGCCGGTGACCTGGGCGGTGATCGCGGTCGTGGTGGCGACCGGGTCGGCGCCCGGCTGGGTGAGCGTGACGGTCGGGGCCGCGCCGGGCTGCGGGATCGCCCGGTCGGCCTTGAGCACCACCGCCGACATGGCCGGCACGGTGACGCTCAGCTTGCCGTCGGCGCCGGCCGTCGCGGTCGCGGCGCTGCCGTAGATGCCGGTGAAGCGGGTGCCGGCCGACCAGGTGTCCACGGTGACAGTCTGCGGGGTCGAGGCGTTGTTCACCGCCGCGACGTGTTCCACCCGCTCGGTCTTCAGGATCCGGGAGAACGCGAACACGCCCGGGCCGTCGGCCGCGTACCGGGTGACCTGTACGCCGTCGCGCAGCGCGGGGTGGGCCGCCCGCAGCCTGCCCAGCTCGGCGATGGTCCGGTAGAGCGGGTGGCGGGTGTCGTACTGGTCGGAGGCGTGGGTGCGGGTGGTGCCGATCAGGTCGTCGTCGAGATAGTCGGCGGTGCGGGAGGCGAACATGTCCTGGCGGGCGTCCTTGTCCCCGCCCGGGCCGGTGAAGCCCTGCTCGTCGCCGGAGTAGACCACCGGTTGCCCGCGGGTGAGGAACATCAGCTGGTGGGCGAGCTGGTCGCGGCGTAGCTGGGTGGCGTCGTCACCGCCGGCCGCGGCGATGAACGAGCCGATCCGGCCCATGTCGTGGTTGCCGAGGAACGTGGTGAGCCGGTTGGCGTCGGTGTCCCGGGCGGAGTACAGGTCGTCCTTGGCGTACACGTCGGCGAGCGCCTCGGCCGAGCCGTCGGCGGCGGTGTAGCCGCGGGCCGCCTCCTGGAACGAGAAGTCGAGCGTGGCGGGCAGGCCGCCTTGCCGCACGTAGGTCGACTCGATCGCCTGGTCGGCGCTGTAGACCTCGCCGAACATGAAGAAGTCCTTCTTGCCGGCCTTCGCCGCGTAGGCGTCGATGCCCCGGGTGAACTGCGGCCAGAAGTCGAGGTTGGCGTGCTTGACCGTGTCGAGCCGGAAGCCGTCGACGCCGGCGTGGGCGATCCACTGGCCGTAGATGTCGGTCATGCCCCGGACCACCTCGGGACGCTCGGTCCACAGGTCGTCGAGGCCGAAGAAGTCGCCGTACTCGCTGTTCTCGCCGGCGAACGTGGAGTCACCGCGGTTGTGGTACATGGTCGGGTCGTTGAGCCACGCCGGGACCTTGGCCTTCGCGTCGGCCGGGCTGGCGAACGTCGGGGTGTACGGGAACGACGTCGAGTTCACCGCGGGGAACTTCCGCGTGCCGTCGGCGTAGTTGCGGTCCTCGAAGGCCCGGCCCGAGGCGTCGGAGTAGGGCGCGGTCTTCTTGTCCACGTAGCCGTACTTGTCCTCCGCGTAGCGGATGATGTCGGCCGTGTGGTTGACGATGATGTCGAGATAGACCTTGATGCCGCGCCGGTGCGCGAGGTCGACCAGCTTCTTCAGCTCGGCGTTGGTGCCGAAGTGCGGGTCGACCTGGGTGAAGTCGGTGATCCAGTAGCCGTGGTAACCGGCCGAGACGTCCGCCCCGGTGCCCTGCACGGGCCGGTTCTTGAAGATGGGGGCCAGCCAGATGGCGGTGGTGCCCATCCCCTGGATGTAGTCCATCTTGTCGATGACGCCCTTGAGGTCACCGCCGTGGTAGAAGCCCTTGTCCGCGGGGTCGAGGCCGGTGGCGAGCCGGTCGCCACGAAGCCCACCGGTGTCGTTTCGCCGGTCGCCGTTGGCGAAGCGGTCCGGCAGCACGAAGTAGAACTGTTCGGCCTTCGCGGTGTTGGTGCCGGCCTTGAGCAGCGCCTCGGCGGACGGCTCCCGGTTCCACTGGGGGGCGTTGCCGGCGGCCAGGACATCGGGGGTGGCGGCCCGCTCGGCGCTGTCCGCGCCGAGCTGGTGGAGGGCCACCGGCACGCCGACGAGGGTGAGCACGAGGGAGGAGACCAGGGCGAGCAACGCCTTGGGGGATATCGGCGTCGGTTTCATCGACGGCCTTTCTCTGGTCGCTGATTCGCCCGCACGCTAGCTCTTGCCGAAACATTCTGCAATACCTTGCAAACGACGTCGCAACACGGCAGTCATCTTGCAAAACGTGATGCCCGTCCTCCCCGACGGCAGGCGGATGGACTCAGCGACCGGAGCAGGCCACGCCGTCGACCGCACAGGCGTCCGGCCGGGTGGTGCCGGTCGCCTCGACGTGGAACCGCACCGGCACCGACGCGCCCGCGGCCAGGTCGACTCCGCTGCGGTGGGTGAAGACCCGGCCGTCGAAGCCGAACGGGCCCTGCTCGGCGCCCTCCACCCAGGCGGTGACTAGCCGGCCGCGCGGAAACGTCACCCGCACCGTCCAGCCCTGCGCCGAGCGGCCGGTGTTGACCAGCAGGACCTCGCCGATGAAGCCGCCGTCGAACGTGCTCACCACGCCGTACCGTCCGGTCACCGCCGACGACGGAGCCGGCGGCGGGGGCGACGGCGCGGGCGGAGCGGGCCGGACGTCGCCGCGTGGGCTGCCCGTCGAGACGGCCGGCGTCGGCCGGGCGGGCAGCACCGTCGACCGGGGCGACAGTCCGGGCGCCACCGGACGCGCCGCGGTGCCCGACGCCGCAGGCGGCACGGCGGTCGTGGTCGCCGGCGCGACCGGGAGCCCCGGCAACGACATCGCCGGGTCCGTCGGCCCCTGCGCCGGGTGCGCCCGCCGACCGCGCACCGAGCCGAGCGCCACCACCAGCAGCACCACCATCACGACCACGCCGGCGGCGACGAGGATCCAGGGCGACGAGGTGACGGCGGACCCGGGCGACGGGGCGGCACGACGCGTGCGGGACATGTTCCTCCTGTCGGCGGGTCCGGAACCCCCGGCCACCCTCCCCCTTGGCGGACCGCGCCAGCCTAGCCAGCATCCCCGCCCGCGGCGAGCGGGTGAGTCCGTGCGGAGCTGACCGGTTACTCAGCGACCTGATACGTTGCACGCCGATCGATGACCACAATGGCTCGTACGGCGGCAGGACGGTTGGCCAATGACTGAGTGGCAGGGCAACATCAGGCGTGCGTCCACCGCGGACCACGCGCTCGTGACCGGGATCCTCGCCGAGGCGTTCATGCGGGATCCGGTGAGCGGCTGGATCTTCCCGGAGGACGACCACCGGGCGCGGGTCCACCCCGCGTTCTTCGGGCCGTTCGTCGCGCTGGCGCTGCGGACCGGCGAGGTCCACGTGGCCGGCGACGGCCTCGGTGCCACGCTCTGGCTCCCGGTGGGCGGCGACCACGACGCCGACGACGGCGAGGAGCTCGCCGACCTAGAGACCGCGATCGGCCCGGAGGCGATGAAGCGGTTCGCGGTGCTCGACGAGATGATGGCCGCGAACCACCCCGGCGAGACGCACTGGTACCTGCCGTTCATCGGGGTGCACCCCGACCACCACGGCAAGGGCGTCGGCTCGGCGCTGCTGCGCGACAAGCTGACCGAGTTGGATCAGTCCGGCGTGGCCGGCTACCTGGAGGCCAGCACACCGCGCAACGCCGCGCTCTACGAGCGGCTCGGCTTCCGGCGCCGCCCGGTCACGCTCGACCTGCCCGGTGGGCCCAGCCTCTACCCGATGTGGCGCGACCCCGCCTGACAAGGGCTCCCCGCCCCCGTCCCGGATCCCCGGGGCGGGGCACGGGGCGTCAGCGGCGGACCGTGGTGGTGCTGACGTCGAGCGCGCCCACCACCGCGGCGAGCAGGCCGTCGAGCTGCGCCGGAAGGAAGCGCCGGCAGTCCCGCATCCGGCCGCCGACCTGCGGGTCGAAGATGTGCGCGGCGAGCCCGACCGCCTCGGCGAGACTCGCCAGCAGCAGCGTCCCCGGGTCCAGCTCGGCCGGGGACGAGTGCATCAGCATCGCGGTCAGCCGAACCCGGGGCGAGGCCGCCTGGTTCGGGTCGATGGCCGGCCAACGCACCTGGCGGCCGATCAGTTTGCCCTGCTCCCGCCGGAGGACGCCGGCGGTGACCAACCGGGTGCCGACCCGCTCGTTGATGTTCAACTGGGTGCGCAGGTAACGGATCCACAGCCGGGCCGGATGCGCGCCCTCGCGGCGCAGGATCTCGGTGATCAGCAGATCGGTCAGCGGCTCCTGCCAGAGCCGCGGGTCGACCGCGGCGAGGCCGCCGCCGTCGAGGGCGATCCGGCCCTCGAACATCAGCTCGGCGAGCGCGGCGCCGGCCAGCCCGCACTCCAGCCGGTCGACGGCGACGTGCGGCTTACCGGTGAACTCGTCGTGTCCGATGAGGAACAGCGCGTCGGCGAGCCGGTACGTGGCTTGTGCCCCGGGGTAGGTCATGGTCCATCCTCGAACGGTGGCCGTGATCGTCGACACGGGACGGTACGGCATGACCACGCACAGCTCAATTCCGGTCGATCATGCGCACCCCAATCGAGATCGAAGTGGGGTTGTGACGATCCGTGATCACCAATACCCTGCTTCAGGCTGTTCCGAAGTAGACACCCCAACCCCTTCCCCTCCCCTGGAGAAGCTTTGTCCTCCGATCCGTTCTTCTCCGACGGCGGGCTGCGCCGTGGCCGTCTCGGCACCGCCCACCTCGTCTTCTTCACCGTCGCCGCGTCGGCTCCGCTGACCGTTCTCGGCGGCGGCGTCACCACCATGTACGCGGTCAGCGGCAACGTCGGAGCGGCGCTGGGCTACGTGCTGCTCGCGGCCGTGCTCGCCGTCTTCGCCACCGGCTACGCCGCGATGAGCCGGTACGTCGCGAACGCCGGCGCCTTCTACGCGTACATCGCCAACGGCCTCGGCCGGGCCGGCGGGGTGGCCGGCTCGGCGGTCGCGCTGGCCGCGTACAACGCGATCCAGATCGGCCTCTACGGGCTGTTCGGCGCGATCATGAAGGACTTCATGACGGCGAAGGCCGGGCTCACCCTCGACTGGTGGGTCTGGGCGCTGCTCGCCTGGGTCTTCATCGGCGTGCTCGGCGTGCTGCGCATCGACCTGAACGCCAGCGTGCTCGCGGTGCTGCTGGTCCTCGAGTGCGTGGCCGTGCTGATCTTCGACCTGGTCGCGTTCGCCCACCCGGCCGGCGGCAGCGTCACCACCGCCGGCATCAGCCCCGGCCACCTGTTCGGCGCCGGGTTCGGCGCCGTGCTCGCGTTCACCATCGCCTCGTTCACCGGCTTCGAGAGCGGCGCGATCTACAGCGAGGAGGTGAAGGATCCGCGGCGCACGGTGGCCCGGGCCACCTACATCGCGGTCGCGTTCACCGGCCTCTTCTACGCCTTCTCCGCCTGGGCGCTCACCGTGCTGACCGGGCCGGAGAACGCGCAGCAGGCCAGCACCGAGGCCGGCCCGGGCGTGATCTTCGGCGCGCTCGACCAGTACACCGGCACGGTGATCGCGGACATCGCGAACGTCCTCTTCATCACCAGCGTGCTCGCCGCCCTGCTGTCGTTCCACAACGGGGTGGCCCGCTACCTGTTCGCGCTCGGCCGGGAGAACGTCCTGCCCCGCTTCCTCGGCGCGACCTCCAGCCGCAGCGGCGCCCCGATCGCCGGCTCGCTGATCCAGAGCGTCCTGGCCGTGGTGGTCTTCCTGGCGTTCGCGATGACCGGCCGCGACCCGGTCATCGACCTGTTCACCTGGCTGTCCGGCTCGGCCGCGGTCGGCGTGGTGCTGCTCATGACGCTCACCTCGGCCGCCGTCGTCGGCTTCTTCCGCGGCCGGAGCGGCCCGGAGTCGGCCTGGCAGCGGGTGATCGCCCCGGCGCTCGGCACCGTTCTGCTCACCGCCGTGCTGCTGGTGCTGCTGTTCAACTTCGACGCGCTGCTCGCGCCGGACACCGCGGGCTACCTGAAGTGGCTGCTCCCGGCGATCCCGGTGGTGGCCGGTGTGCTCGGCCTGATCTGGGGCGGGGTGCTGCGGACCAGCCGGCCGGACACCTACCGTCGGATCGGCCAGCTCGACGAGGAAGGGCTGCACGAGCCCGGCCTGCACTCGGCCCCCGAGGCAGACCGCTGGGCCGCCAGCCACCGCTGAGCATGTAAGGCGGGGCCCCTTCTTAACGCATGTGGTAGAGAAGGGGCCCCTTCTCAACAACCGGGCGCCGGGTCAGGCGGTGCGGATGACGGTGCAGATGGCCGGGCCCTCGTCGGTGGTCCGCAACAGATAGCGGTAACGCTCGCCCGGCACCGCGTGGCCCTGACTGTCGAGGAACTCCCACCGCACGGCGACCTCGGTGAGCAGCGCGGAGACCTGCTGCACGTCCTCGAGCTGCGCGTTCGCGGCGATCAGCTCCCGCTCCTGGTAATCCGGCGCGGCGCCGACGAAGCTCAACGCCACCGCCGCCGGCGAGGTGAACGAGAAGCTGTAGGTGTCGGCGACCACCAGCCCGGGCAGGGCGTAACAGGCCGCGATCGCCGGCACGTCGGTGCTGGTCAGCGCCGTGCCGTAGCGGTCGAAGAAGTCGGAGAGCGTGTCGAGGTCGGTGGAAGCCGTCACGGGGCTTCCATTACCGGCGCGTCACCTCGGCAAACCTGGTCAGCGGGGCGGGATACGGACCTCGATCTCCGCGCCGAGCTGGGCGCCGCCGGTCAGCGCCAGGTCGTCGCCGCTCCAGAACCGCCCCGGGTCGTACCAGTTGGGTCGGCGTCCGGCCGGCAGCAGGCCCATCGCCTCGTAGGTCACCGCCACCACCTCGGCGCAGTACGCCGTCTCCAGCGCCCGGTCGCGCACCTGACTCCCACCGTCGGGCCTGCCGGCGGGACCCGGCACACGACCGTCGTCCGAGCCGCGACCCGCGTCCGGGCGGTGGCCGTCGTCCGGGCGGTCACCGGTGTCCGAGGTGGACCGGCGCCCGCGCGGGTGCGGCACCCGACCACGCGCCCATCGCCAGGCGAGTTGCGCGGTGGACGGGAACGGCGTGCCGTCCAGGCGCGCCACGGTGCGCAGCACCGCCTCCTCCATCGCGGTGTCGGCGGGCGGTTCGAGCTGGCGCAGCCAGCCGCGCTGGCCGTACCGGTTGGCCCACACGCAGACCGCGTCGCGCAGGTCGTGCAACTGCACGCCGCGCTGGCGGGTGCCGGTCCACATGTCCGTCAACGAGCGCCCCAGCTCGGCGTGCCACATCAGCGGCGGCATGTCGTCGAGGACCACCGCCATGCCCACGTGGTTGACCGGACTGTTGGTGGTGAACTGGATGGCGCGGTCGGGCACGCTGCGCCCGCGGAACACCCACAGGTCGCCGGTGCGGGTCAGCTCCACGGCCTCGTCCAGGCTGATGCTCATGGACGACTACCCTAAGCGGATGCGGCAACGGATGCGGTGGTGGAAACTGCTCGGCCTGGCCGGGCTCGCCGGCGTGGCGGCGACGGGCGTGGTCGTGGCCCGGGCGGAACGACAGCGCCGGGCGTACACCCCGGAGGAGATCCGGGACCGGCTGCGCGAGCGGCACGCCAGGGCCTCGTCCTCCTGATCGTCGACCTTCCGGGGCGGCGCGCGGCGGCGCGCTGCCCTACCATCGGGCCGATGGGAAACAGTTTCTGGGAGACACAGTTTGTTCTCGACCCGCCGCCCGCGCCCGTGGAGCGGCACGGCGACGTCGACCTGCACCTGCCGCCCGGCGACGGCCGCCACCCGGCGGTCGTGGTGGTGCACGGCGTACCCGGGCCGCCGGACGCACCCGACGCGCGGGACTGGCTCCTCTTCCGCGGCTACGGCGCCCTGCTCGCCGAACGCGGCGTGGTGGCCGCGATCCCCCGGCTCACCGTGGCGCACCCCGACGACCTGACCACTGTCGCGGGCCGCATCGTCGGCACGGCCGACCTGCTCCGCGCCGACCCGCGCGTCGACCCCGACCGACTGGCGCTCTGGTTCTTCTCCGGCGCCGGCCTGCTGCTCGGCGACTGGCTCCGCGAGCCGCCCGGCTGGCTGCGCGGTCTGGCCGCGACCTATCCACTGCTGGCACCCCTGGCCGAATGGCCGCCGATCGATCCGCGCTTCCACCCGATCGACGCCGTCGGCGGCGCGGCGCGACGGCCGGTCGGCCCGAACCAGCCCTCGGCGGCCGACGCGGTCCGGTCGGTGCCGCTCGTGCTGACCAGGGTCGGGCGGGACCGACCCGAGGTCGCGTCCTCCATCGACACGTTCCTGGCCGCCGCCGCCCGGCACGGCTCACCTGTCCGGGTCGTCGACGTGCCGCAGGGGCAGCACGGGTTCGACGCCCTGGACCACACGGATGAGTCGCGCGCCGCCGTGCGTACCGCCCGTGACGCCGTGCTCGACCTTCTCACCGATCCCTGAGATCCGACTCCGCCCACACGTCGTCGTCGGCGGTCACTGGAACGTCATGGGTGCCTACGGGGCATTGAGACACCCATGACGCGCCGGCGGCGCTCCGTGGCGTGGTGAGTGGAACGTCCCGGGCGAGCAGGGTGGGTGGGGCGCGATGTCTGGTTCGCGCCGGTATGGGGTGGCGGGGGTCACGGGCTCGACGGAATCGGCGCTGGGGGTGGGGCGTTGTACCCGGCAGACCGCGTGGAGCCCGGCCCCGCCGCAGGCAACCCCGGTCGGAATGACCGGCCACCGGCCGTGGTTACATCCCCGGGAGCCGCCGAGCCGGCCACCCCAGGCCGCGCGCCGGGCCATACGGGCCCGGAGCAGGAACACCCGCGCCGCTGGCCCACCCCCTCAAAGACTTTCCCCCGCACCCCCCTTTGGGAGGCAACCATCATGGCTACCACCCTGCTGCGTAAGACCGTGCTGACCGCTGCCGGTATCGCCGCCACCGCCGGTGGCGTCGCCGGACCCGCCATCGCCGCGCACGCCGCCCCCACCGAGCGCGCCGCGGTGGTCGCCGACCGCAAGGGCCACGGCGAGCGGGAACTCGACGTGCGCTACGAGGCGCAGCCCAACTTCTACTTCTGCGGCCCCGCCGCGGCCCGCAACGCCCTGTCCGTGCAGGGCAAGAACATCGACGTCGACGCCATGGCCAAGGAGATGGGCACCACCGAGAACGGCACCAACAGCATCAACGACATCACCCCGGTGCTGAACAAGGAGACCGGCCGCAAGGACGCCTACAAGTCGGTCGAGATCCGCAGCCCGAAGGCCGACGACAAGCAGACCGACACCCTGCGCGCCGACATCGTGCGCACGGTCGACAACGGCCGCGCGGTCGTGGCCAACATCGCCGGCACCGCCACCGACACCGACGGCACCACCCACTCCTTCGAGGGCGGGCACTACATCAGCGTCATCGGCTACCGCGACGACGGCCACACCGTCACCATCGCCGACAGCGCCAACCCGAACATGGCCTCCTACCGGATGAGCGTCGACAACCTCGCCGACTGGATCGCCACCCGCGGCTACAGCACCAGCTGACATCCACACACGAAAGGGCCCGACCCCCAACCACGGGGTCGGGCCCTTCGGCGTCTCAGCGTTCCGTGGCGCCGACCGGCTCGACCTGCTCGGGCGGCGTCTCGACCGGGCCCAGCCGCTTCGCGCGGCGGCGCAGCCACCAGGTGCTGACCAGGCCGGCCAGCACGGCGAGCACCAGCCCGGCCCAGGAGATGTCCTTGAGCCAGTGCTCGGCGGCCCGCCCGAGGTAGAACAGCAGGTAGGTGGTGCCGAAGGCCCAGACCAGGCCGCCGGCCGCGTTCGCCACCAGGAACCGGCGGTACGGCACGTGCAGCGCCCCGGCCAGCGGGCCGGCGAGGATACGCAGCAGCGCGACGAACCGCCCGAAGAAGACCGCCCACACGCCGTGGCGGGCGAAGCTCTGCTCGGCGCGGGCCAGGTGGGCCGGGCCGAGGTGCCTGGGGAAGCGCCGGCCGAGTCGTTCCAGCAGCGGCCGGCCACCGCGGCGGCCCACCGCGTACCCGATGGAGTCGCCGACGATCGCGCCGGTCGCGGCGGCGGCGGCCACCCACTCGGGCTGGACCACCCCGGTGGCGGCGAGCAGCGCGGAGCTGACCAGCACGATCTCGCCGGGCAGCGGGACGCCCATGCTCTCGACGCCGATCACCCCGGCGACGATCAGGTAGAGCACGCCCGGGGGTAGCGCGGAGAGCCAGTGCTGCACGTCGACCACGCCCCGACACTACCCGCGTGACAGTCACCGCGCGGGTGCCAGGAACTCCAACCGGTTGCCGTGCGGATCGTGCGTGTGGAAGCGCCGCATCCCGGGAATCTCGTCGTCGCCCCAGGTCACGGCGTGGCCGGCGGCGTCGAGGCGGGCGGCGAGGTCGTCCAGGTCGGTGCGGACCAGCGCCGGGTGGGCCTTGCGGGCCGGCACGAAGTCGTCCTCGACGCCCAGGTGCAGCTCGGCGTCGTACCCGGTGAACCAGCAACCACCGCGGGCGGCGAGGGCCGGGGGTTTGGGCTTCTCGGTGAGGCCGAGCAGCCCGACGTAGAAGGAGCGGGAGAGGTCCTCGGAGCCGCGCGGGCAGGCCAACAGGACGTGGTGGATCATGGTGGCACCTCCTCGTCCCGCAGCGTGGCACGAGGTTGCGCGAATAGCAAGACGGACGTACGGTTTTGTAGAGACCGACGCAGGTAAGTGTCGCCTAAGCACGGCGGCGCCCCGGTCGGTGCGACAAACTGCTCAGGACTACTCACGGTCGCTGGTGTGAAGGAGTACGACGTGGCGAGCCTCGACACCTTCGGTGCGAAGACCCAGCTACGCGTCGGAGACGCGAGCTACGAGATTTTCAGGATCGGCCAGGTTCCGGGGCACGACAGACTGCCCTACAGCCTGAAGATCCTGCTGGAGAACCTGCTGCGGACCGAGGACGGCGCGAACATCACCGCCGACCACATCTCGCAGCTCGGCGGCTGGGACCCCGGTGCCGACCCGAGCGTGGAGATCCAGTTCACCCCGGCAAGGGTGCTGATGCAGGACTTCACCGGCGTGCCCTGCGTGGTCGACCTGGCCACCATGCGCGAGGCCGTCCGCGACCTCGGCGGCGACGCCACCAAGGTGAACCCGCTCGCCCCGGCCGAGCTGGTCATCGACCACTCCGTCATCGCCGACCTGTTCGGCCGCGAGGACGCGTTCGAGCGCAACGTCGAGCTGGAGTACGAGCGCAACAAGGAGCGCTACCAGTTCCTGCGCTGGGGGCAGAGTGCGTTCAACGAGTTCAAGGTCGTCCCGCCGGGCACCGGCATCGTGCACCAGGTCAACATCGAGTACCTGGCCCGTACGATCATGGAGCGCAACGGCCAGGCGTACCCGGACACCGTCGTCGGCACCGACTCGCACACCACCATGGTCAACGGCCTGGGCGTGCTGGGCTGGGGCGTCGGCGGCATCGAGGCCGAGGCCGCGATGCTCGGCCAGCCGGTCAGCATGCTCATCCCGCGCGTGGTCGGCTTCAAGCTCTCCGGCGAGATGCCGGCCGGCACCACCGCCACCGACCTGGTGCTGACCATCACCGAGATGCTGCGCAAGCACGGCGTGGTCGGCAAGTTCGTCGAGTTCTACGGCCCGGGTGTGAGCGCGGTGCCGCTGGCCAACCGCGCCACCATCGGCAACATGTCCCCGGAGTACGGCTCCACCGTGGCGATCTTCCCGATCGACGCCGAGACCGTCCGCTATTTGGAGCTGACCGGGCGCGACCCGCAGCAGGTCGCGCTGGTCGAGGCGTACGCCAAGGAGCAGGGCCTCTGGCACGACCCGGACCACGAGCCGGACTACTCGGAGCGCCTGGAGCTGGACCTCGGCACCATCGAGCCGTCCCTGGCCGGCCCGAAGCGCCCGCAGGACCGGGTCCCGCTCGGTAGCGCCAAGACGCTGTTCCGCTCCGCGCTCACCGACTACGTGGCGGCCGACGAGACCGGCGGCGACCCCGGCCGCAAGCCGGGCGTGCCGCAGCAGCAGAAGCCGTTCGGCACCGACGGCCCGGCCGACGAGGCCAGCGCCGAGTCCTTCCCGGCCAGCGACGCCCCGGCCAACGGGGTGAACGACCCGGCGGACGCGCCGCGTGACCTGGAGACCGCCGCGGTGGGCGCGGGCGGCCGGGCCACCAACCCGGTACGGGTGACCGGCGCCGACGGCGTCGAGTACGAGCTGGACCACGGCGCGGTGGTGATCGCCGCGATCACCTCCTGCACCAACACCTCGAACCCGCAGGTGATGATCGGCGCGGCGCTGCTGGCCCGCAACGCGGTGGAGAAGGGCCTGGCCCGCAAGCCGTGGGTGAAGACCACCCTGGCGCCGGGCTCGAAGGTCGTCATGGACTACTACGACCGGTCCGGCCTCACGCCCTACCTGGAGAAGCTCGGCTTCAACCTGGTCGGCTACGGCTGCACCACCTGCATCGGCAACTCCGGCCCGCTGCCGGAGGAGGTCTCCGCCGCCGTGAACGACGGCGACCTGGCGGTCGTCTCGGTGCTGTCGGGCAACCGCAACTTCGAGGGCCGGATCAACCCGGACGTCAAGATGAACTACCTGGCGTCCCCGCCGCTGGTGGTCGCGTACGCGCTCGCCGGCACCATGGACATCGACCTGGCGAACGAGCCGATCGGCGAGGACGCCCAGGGCAACCCGGTGTTCCTGCGGGAGATCTGGCCGAACACCGCCGAGATCCAGGACGTCATCGCCTCCGCGATCGGCGCCACCGGCTTCAGCGCCGCGTACGCCGACGTGTTCGCCGGCGACGAGCGCTGGCAGTCGCTGCCGACCCCGACCGGTGACACGTTCTCCTGGGCCGGCGACTCCACCTACGTGCGCAAGCCCCCGTACTTCGAGGGCATGCGGCGCCTGCCGGCGCCTGTCTCCGATATCGGTCCAGCTCGGGTGCTGGCGAAGCTCGGTGACTCGGTGACCACCGACCACATCTCCCCGGCCGGTTCGATCAAGGCGGACTCCCCCGCCGGCACCTACCTGGCCGAGCACGGCGTGGCCCGGCACGAGTTCAACTCGTACGGCTCCCGCCGGGGCAACCACGAGGTGATGATCCGGGGCACGTTCGCCAACATCCGGCTGCGCAACCAGCTCGTCCCGGGCGTGGAGGGTGGATTCACGGTCAACCACCTGACCGGCGAGCAGTCCTCGATCTACGACGCCTCGATGGCCTACCAGGAGGCGGGCGTCCCGCTGGTCATCCTGGCCGGCAAGGAGTACGGCTCGGGCTCGTCGCGCGACTGGGCGGCCAAGGGCACCATGCTGCTGGGCGTGAAGGCGGTCATCGCCGAGTCGTACGAGCGGATCCACCGCTCGAACCTGATCGGCATGGGCGTCCTGCCGCTCCAGTTCCCGGTCGACACCACCGCGGAGTCGCTGGGCCTGACCGGCACCGAGACGTTCTCGATCAGCGGCGTGACCGCGCTGAACGACGGCGACACCCCGCGCACGGTGACGGTCACCACCGACACCGGCGTGGAGTTCGACGCCGTGGTCCGCATCGACACCCCCGGTGAGGCGGACTACTACCGGCACGGCGGCATCCTCCAGTACGTGCTGCGCCGGATGATCGCCAGCTGATTGGTGTAAGGAGGGGCCCCTTGTTAACAGACGTCTGTTAACAAGGGGCCCCTCCTTACATCTCAGCGGAGGCGGAGGGCGACGGCGCGCGCCTCGGCGTCGGTGAGCGGCAGGAACCACAGGAACCGCCGCACGATGGCGACCGGGTCCGGGCCGTCGGGCCGCCCGCGCAGGTCGCGGATGGCCTGCCGGGTGATCCGGGAGAACTCGGGGATCAGCGTGGCGCGGCGGGCCGCGTCGGTGGGCGTGGCCCGCAGCGTCGGGCACGGCCAGGGCTCGCCGCAGCGGTCGCAGCGCCAGGCCGGACCGCACGCACGGTGCGCGGGCAACGGCAGCACCACCCGGGGGTACGCGAGGCTCGGTGTCGGGTCGGTCATGACTCCACCGTGCCTACCGTGTTCGAACAATCACACAGCGTTGGGTAAACTCCTTCGGACGCTTTCTTTGCTCCGGGGAGGAACCGGCATGAACCATGCCTTCGTCACGGCGCTGGCCGGCTCGGGTCACACCGCCGAGAGTCTGGCGGAACGGCTCGGCCTGCACCCGAAGACGGTGGCTCGCTGGGCGAACCCCGGGCACATCCCGCAGAGCCGGCACCGGGCCACCGTCGCCGACCTGCTCGGCCAGCCGATGGACGTGCTCTGGCCGGACGTGGGCCGCCGCCGTGAGCCGGTCTGGTTCCGCCCCTGGGTGGACATCGAGCGCGAGGCGGTCGCGCTGCGCGCCTTTCAACTCGCCTGGGTGCCGGGCCTGTTGCAGACCGAGGCGTACGCGCGGGCCACGTTCCTCGGCCAGCCGCTCACCGACGACGAGGTCACCGACCTGGTCGCGGCGCGGCTGGACCGGCAGGGCATCCTGGACCGCCCGCGCGGGCCACTCTATGTCGTGGTGCTCGACGAGCAGGTGCTGCGCCGCGCGGCAGCCGGCGACCGGGCGCTGATGGCCGCACAGGTGGCCCACCTGGCGGCCTGCGCCGAACTGCCGAACGTGCAGCTCCACGTGGTGCCCGCCGACACGCCGACCTATCCGGGGCTGGACGGCCCATTCGTCATCGCCGAGCTGCGCGATGGCGCCCGGGTGGCGCATGTGGACAGTCAGGCGCAGGCGCAGATCATCGAGCAGCCCTCGGAGATTGCTACCCTGGAGCGTCGGTGGGAACGCATCCGGGGCGAGGCACTGCCCCGCGCGCGGACCCTGGAACTCCTCGAGGAAGTTGCGGCGGCATGGACCTGAGCGGCGCCCGGTGGCGCAAGAGCACCCGCAGCGGCGGCAACGGCGGCGACTGCGTCGAGGTCGCCGGCAACCTGCCCGGGGTGGTCGGCGTACGCGACTCGAAGGACCCGACCGGGCCGGTGCTCACCTTCACCCCGGCCGCGTGGACCCGGTTCGTGACACTGACCCCGCGCTGAGGGCCCCGTCGGCGTCCTCCAGCACCGCCTTGAGCCGGGCCAGGTCGCCCTGGACCAGCGCGGCGTCCCGCTCGAAGTCGGCGTCGCTCATGCCGGGGCCCCGACGCAGGCTGAACACCACTTCTGTGCCGTCGCCGTCGGCGATGGCGCGCAGCGGCACGTACACCGTCTCACCGGCCGGCGTGTGCACCTCGTGGTCGAGCACGCCGTGGTCGTTGGCCGGGGCGAACGTCAGCCGCGCCCGCCCCTCGGGGGTGTCCACGAACCAACGGCCATCCTCGCGGGTCACCGAGCCACCCAGGCCGGGCGCCCAGCGGGGCAGGTTGGCCGGGTCGGACGCGAACGCGTAGACCGCCGCCACCGGGCGGTCGATGTGCACGCTGAGGTGCCGGGATCGGGTGCTCACGCCGCCGATGATGGCACGACCGTCGTACCGCTGCGCTAGCGTGCCGCACCATGGGCATGGTTCTCATCGGACGCCGGCTCTCCGGCCCGGAACTGACGGCGGCGGCGGCCGACCCGACGACGGTGGCGCCGTTGTTGCACGGCGACGACCCCCTCCTCGATCTGGACAAGTCCTGGCACGGGTTGCACTACCTGCTGACCGGGACCGCGTGGGACACCGACGACGGCGCCGGGGCGGCGATCCTCGGCGGCGAGCCGATCGGCGACGACGTCGGCTACGGCCCGCCCCGGCTGCTCACCCCGGACGCCGTCCGCGCGGTGGCCGACGGGCTCGACGCGGTGGACGACGCGACGCTGCGTGCCCGCTTCGACCCGGCCGCCATGACGGCCGAGGGGATCTACCCGGCCATCTGGCACGACGGCGACGACGAGTTCGACACCTACCTCTGGCCGAACTTCGTCGCCCTGCGTCGCTTCTACCGCACCGCCGCGACGCAGGGCGAGGGCGTGCTGCTGGCCGTCACCTGACCGACGCCGCTTACCGGTAGCGTGGCCCGCCATGGGACTGGACGCGTACGTGTCCTGCCGGTGCTGGCAGGACGACCTCGCCACGCCGTGCCCGGTCGGGCCGGTCGGCCACGACGAGGACGGCCACCTCGCCCTGCTCCAGACCGGCGCGTACGACGCGGCGGCCGACCACGCCTTCCACGCCTGGCGGGCCGGGGACGCCTGCCCGCACCCGCACATGGAGCTGGTGAGCGAGGGCGTCGCCAACTGGACCGGTGTACGGCTGTTCCAACAGGCGCTGCGCGCGGCCGGCGCCAACCGCTTCCCGACGCTGACCGCCGCTCTGCCGGACCGTAACGACGGCGGTCTTCCGGCCGACCGGGCCGCGGACGCGCTCGCCGAGTTGGACGCGTTCGCCGCGCCCTGCCGCGGCGTCCGCACCCCGCTGAAGCCGTTCAGGTCGGTCGCGGTGTAGCCGGGGCATCCGGCGTTGACCAGGACGTTCGTGTCGGCCAGCGCGCGGGCGTACTGGATTGTCACCGCGTTGAGCATCGACTTCGACGGGGCGTAGGCCACCTCCCGCCGCTGCTCGTCCCGGGCGCCGACGCCCACCCGCCAGCCCAGGGCGCCCAGCCCGGCCGCGATCTCGTACCCGATTCCCTTGTTCGCGCCGGTGACCAGCGCGATCGTGCGTTCGCTCATGCGGTCGATCCTGTCCGCGCCGCCACCGGCCAGCCAACACCGTCTCGGTAAGGACCGATACCCGCCGGGTATCGGGCCGGGATACGGTGGCCGGATGGAGACGCGGGAGCTGCGCTACTTCGTCGCGGTCGCCGAGGAGCTGCACTTCGGGCGGGCCGCGCGCCGCCTCGGCATCGCCCAGCCGCCGCTGTCGCGGGCGATCCGACAGCTCGAACGGCGACTCGGGGCGACGCTGCTGGAGCGCGACAGCCGGGCCGTCAGCCTGACCCCGGCGGGTGCGGTGCTGCTGCGCGAGGGCCGGGCCGCGCTGGACGCGGTGGCCGCCGCCGACCGCCGCACCCGCCGCGCCGCGTCCGCCGTGGACGGCGGGCCCGGCCTGGTGCTCGCCGCGAAGGCCGGGGCGTCCGGCGAGCTGCTGCCGAAACTGCTCGACGCGTACGCCGCCGAGCCCGACGCGGTCGCCGTGGAGGTGCTGCTGTGCGGCATCGGGGAACAGGAACGGCTGCTGCGCGACGGCCGGGCCGACGTGGCCCTGCTGCATCTGCCGTTCGACTCGACGGCCGGGCTCGACATCGAGGAGCTGGTGACGGAGCAGCAGGTCGCGGTGCTGCCGACGGCGCACCCGCTGGCCGCCCGGGCGAGCCTGCGCCTGGCCGATGTCGAGTCGTTGCCCGACCTGCCGCTGCCACGCTGGCCGCTGCGGAACGGCACGTACCCGGACGGCACGGGCCCGGAGGTCCGTGAGCACGCCCAACTGTTCCAGCTCATCGCGCTCGGCCGGGCGGCCGTCCGTCACCTGCCCTCGACGGCGAGGGACGCCGCGTCCCGGGCGTGTCGGACCAGGAATAGTGATGAGGTTGAGGCGGTATACCTGTCAGTCATATTCATGACTGACAGGTATACCGCTCACAAGCAGACTGTCCTTCACGCCGGTAACGCTGGGTAACCAGAGCGCCGAGGCGTCGCCACTCGCCTAGGCGAGCAGGTCCTTGCGCATCTGCTGAGTGACCACCCGATAGCCGGACATCCGGTAAAGCCTGGCGGCCGTCGGGCCCCTCCTCGGCGGTCCAGTTGCCCGCCGTGACGTGTTCCCGCGCGTACTCGACGGCCAGCTCCTGCTGCCAGCGGCCGAACTCCGCCGCGGACATCGCCCGGACCGTCAGGTCAGTCACCGGCGGCCCGCCGACGCGCCTCCCGCAGCTTCATGGCGTGCTCCAGCAGCGTGATCAGCACCTCCTTGGCGGACTCGCGCTGCCGCGCGTCGCAGAGCACCACCGGCACGCCCGGGTCCAGGTCGAGCGCCGCCTGCACCTCGTCCAGCCGGAACGTGCGGGCGCCCTCGAAGCAGTTCACCGCCACCACGAACGGCGTGCCCCGCCCCTCGAAGTAGTCGATCGACGGGAAGCAGTCGGCAAGCCGGCGGGTGTCGGCGAGCACCACCGCGCCGAGCGCACCGAGCGCCAGCTCGTCCCAGACGAACCAGAACCGGTCCTGCCCGGGCGTGCCGAACAGGTAGAGCACCAGGTCGTCGCTGATGGTGATCCGGCCGAAGTCCATCGCCACGGTGGTGGTCGACTTCTCCTCCACACCGGACAGGTCGTCGATGCCGATCCCGGTCTCGGTCAGCACCTCCTCAGTGCGGAGCGGTCGGGTCTCGCTGACCGCGCCGACCATGGTGGTCTTGCCCACGCCGAAACCGCCGGCGATCAGGATCTTGATCGCGGTGGGCAGCGGCGCCGCTCCCGCCGGCCGCTCAGAGCGCCCGTAGTCCATTGATTACCGCCTCGAAAACGTGCTCGTCGGGAAGGCCGGCGGGGGTGGCGCGCGGCTCGCGTACCTGCACCAGGCTGCGGGCGGCCAGGTCTCCGAGGAGAACCCGGACGGTGCCCACGGGCAGGTCGAGATGGGCGGCGATCTCGGCCACGGACTGGATCCGCTGGCAGAGGCCGACGATCGCCACGTGCTCCGGGCCGAGCCCGGACTCCGACCCCACCTCGTTCCGCGTCGCGGTCACCAGGGAGATCAGGTCGAACGTGCCGGTCACCGGGCGCGCCCGGCCACCGGTCACCGCGTACGGGCGGACCACCGGGCCCGCGTGGTCGTCCACCCACTCCTGCTCCGTCGGATCCCCCGGGGCGGTCATCGCGCCGTGGTCTCGCCGAGGGGCTGTTCCCGGGTCGGTGACGCGACGAACCGGCCGACCCGGGTGACGAGCATGGCCATCTCGTAGGCGATCAGGCCGACGTCCGCGTCCTCCGACGCCAACACCGCGAGGCAGGCGTTCCGGCCGGCCGCGGTGACGAAGAGGAACGAGGACTGCATCTCGATGATGGTCTGCTGCACCTGACCACCGCCGAACCGCTTGCCGGCGCCGCGGGCGAGGCTCTGGATGCCCGCCGCCATCGCCGCCAGGTGCTCGCCGTCGTCCCGGCTCAATCCGCGGGACGAGGCCATCAGCAGTCCGTCGGTGGAGAGCGCCACGGCGTGTTCCGCCTGCTTGACCCGGCCGACCAGGTCATCCAGCAGCCACGCAAGATCCGCGCTCGAAGCCGTCTTCTGCGCCACTCGTCGTCCTCTTCTCCCCGGCTGGTGTGCCGTTCTCGTCCCGGAACCGTCGGCGTCGACGTCCGGTCAGGTGGCTTGCTCGTTGTCGTCGGCCGGCCCGCCGCCGGCCCCGTGCGCCCCGCCGAGCAACCGTGCCGCGTCGGTGCGGCCGCGTCGGGTCCCGCTCTGGTAGGAGCTCATCATCCGGCGTACCTGCTCCGGCGCGCGCGCCGCGTCCTCCACCCCGTCGGCGTCCGCATCGGACTGCTCGTGCCGCAGCTCCGGGTTCAGACTGGCCTGACGCACCCGAACCGGCAACCCCGCGTCGGTCACCGGCGCGGGCGCTTCGGCCGCCGCCGGCGCCGGCGCCGCGCGGGTCTCGACCATGGCCAGCTCCGCGGTCGGCCCGGCCACCGCCGGTTGCCGTTTGCGGATACGCGCCGGCAGGCCGGACGGGGTCAGCCGGGGAGCCGCCGGCTCCGGCTCGACCTCGGGCGTACCCGGGTCGGCCGGGGTGGCCGCGCCGGCGTCGCCGTCCTCGACCGGCTCGACGGCGGCGGTCTCGTCATCGGAGCGGGCCGGCGGAGACGCGGGCTCGCCGGCCGGCGACGGCACCGGAGCGGCGGTCACCTCACGGGCGCCGCCGAAGCCCCCACCGTCCTCGGTGATCAGCTCGCGCGGAATCAGCACCACCGCCGTGGTGCCGCCGTACGCGGACTCCCGCAGCTGCACCCGCACGCCGTGCCGCTCGGTGAGCCGGCTGACCACGAACAGGCCGAGCCGGGCCGCGTCGGCCAGGTTCAGCTCGGAGCGGTCGACGATGCGCGCGTTCGCGGCGGCCAGCTCGTCGCCGCTCATGCCGAGGCCCCGGTCCTCGATCTCGATGGCGAAGCCGTTGGCGACCAGTTGGCCGCGCACCTCCACGGTGGTCTGCGGCGGCGAGAAGGACAGGCCGTTCTCGATCAGCTCGGCCAGCAGGTGGATCACGTCGCCGACGGCGCGGCCGGTCAGCGACACCGCGCCCAGCGGCCGGACGGTCACCCGGGTGTAGTCCTCCACCTCGGCGACCGCGCCGCGCACCACGTCGACCATCGGGACGCTGCGTCGCCAGGCGCGCCCGGGCGTCGAGCCGGAGAGCACGATCAGGTTCTCCGCGTTGCGCCGCATCCGGGTCGCGAGGTGGTCGACCCGGAACAGGTCCTCCAGCTCCTCGGCGTCGTGTTCGCGGCGTTCCATGGCGTCGAGGAGGGTGAGCTGGCGGTGCACCAGCGCCTGGGTGCGCCGGGCCAGGCTGAGGAACACGTCGCGGACGCTGCGGCGCAGCTCGGCCTGCTCGACGGCGGTGCGGACGGCGGTTTCCTGCACCACGTTGAAGGCCCTGCCGACCTGGCCGATCTCGTCGTCGCCGAACTGCAGCGGTGGCGCCTCCCGTCCGACGTCCACCTCCTCGCCCCGACCGAGCCGCTCCACCACGCTCGGCAGCCGCTCGTTGGCCAGCCGGAACGCCGCCTCCCGCAGCCGCTCCAGCTGCCGGACCAGCGCCCGGGCGGTGGTGATCGAGACGATCACGGACGCGACGACGGCGATCAGGCCGAGGCCGGCGGCGAGCACCAGCCGGACGATGACGCCGACGGCGACCGGGGTGGCCCGGGAGACGATGTCCTCACCACCGGCGAGGATCACCCCGCGCAGGTCGGCCATCGCGCGGTCGGCGGCGGCCCGCCAGGCGTCGGCGGTGACCGGCGGGCGCACGTCCTCGCCCTTGGCCGCGAGCACCCGGTCCTGGAGGGTGCGCAGCTGCCCGAATGCCTCTCCCTCGACCATCTGCTGGTAGCGGGCCCGGTCGGTCGGGGCCAGCTCCCGGGCGGTGCGGTCGGCGAGGAACCACTGCGCGCCCACCAGCCGGGCGAACGCGGTCTGCTCGGCGACGGTCAGCCGGTTGGCCGCGACCGCGCCGGTGAGCAGGGCGTCCTGTTGGGACAGCAGCTCACGGGAGCGGTTCAGGTCGATCAGCGCGGCGGTGTCCCGGGCGATCTGGTCGTCGTCGAGGCCGCCGAGCGCGTCGAAGACCGCGAAGATCCCGTCGACCGCCTCGTCGTACGCGGTCAACGTGGCGGTGCGGTCGATGGTCTTGCGGCCGACCTCGTCACGAACCTGGGTGAGCTGGCCGATCTCGGTCCTCAGCTCGGCGAGCCGCTGCTCCAGCTCGTCGCTGGCCGGGACCTCGGTGCGCCAGTCCTGCACCGAGTCCCACAGCGTCGTGGCCGCCTCGTCGGTGCGCCCACGCTGGGCCTGCAACTCCTGCAACTGCGCGGGATCGGACTCGCCCAGGTAGCGCAACGACAGGCGGCGCTCGTTCTGCAGCTCCAGCAGCAGCGGGTCGCTCGGCTCGAAGACCCGCGCGTTGAGCGCCTGCACGCCGAGCAGGTTGAACCCGTCGCGCACGGTCACCCAGGCGGCGAAGCCCCAGAGCGCGATCAGCGACGCCAGCAGGGCGATGATCTTCGTACGGAGATTCGTACTGCGTGAACCCATCACACCGTCCTGGCCCGGTCTTCGGTCGGCTCGAAATCCGATCGACTCCGGCGCACGCTAGCAGCCGTCGTGAACTCCATTCAAGCGATCCTGATCATGGTGGGTGCCGGCTGCGTCGATGCCCGGCCGGCACGGCCCGAGGCGGCCAGCACCGCCGCGCGCACGATCAGCGTCGGTCGGTAGAGGTCCTTGTCGTGCCAGAGTGCCGGAGCGCCGTCGCGTCCGTCCAGCTCGGACAGGCGGGCGCGTCCCCGCGTCAGCGCCGCGGCGATCCGCGCGTCCCCCGCACGGCCCGCGCCGGCCAGCGCGAGCACCGCGTACGCGGTCTCCTCGGCGGTGCCGTGCCAGCGCCCCCACGAGCCGTCCGGACGCTGCGTGTCCAGCAACCAGCCGACCCCCCGCTCCACGGCGCCCCGGGCCGCGCCGTCAGGCGCGTGGTCGGCCAGGGCGAGCAGCACCGCGTGGGTCGCGTAGTAGGCGGAGGCGTGCCAACGGTCGTCCCACCGACCGTCCGGCTCCTGCCGCGCGACGAGCCACTCGGTCACCCGACGGCGGGCCGCCGTGACGCCCGGGCGGCTGGGGTGCTCGCCGAGCGCGTCGAGCACGTGCGCGTTGGTGGTCAGCGACGCCCCGTCCTCCCCCGGCCAGGTGCAGAAGTGCCGCCCGGTGTCGTACCCGGCGAGCGGGCCGACGCCGGGCGACCGGCCCAGCCGGGCCAGCACGTAGAGCGTGACCGCCGTGGTGTCGGCGTCGGCCGGCAGGCCGGGCGCGGTGGCCGCGCCGGACGCGCCGACTGCGGCGCGCAGCTCGGCCACCACCGGCTCGGGCACGCGCACCGGGACACCGGCCCGGGTCAGCGCGGCGAGCACCCAGGCCCGCTCGAAGACGGTGATCGGGCTGGCGCAGGGCACCGGGCCGGACCGGGCGACCGCGCGCAGGTAGTCCAGGGCGGCGCCGGGTTCGGGCCGGCCGAGCCAGGCGGCCGTGGCGGCCGGTGACGCGCCCACCGACCCGCTCGCCGAGGGACGCACACCCGCCGCCCGGTGGGCCAGTTCGCCGGCCACCTCCAGCGCGTGCGCCAGCTTCTCCGGGACGGGGCGGCCGGCGGCCAGCAGGCCGCGTACCCGGGTCAGGCGGGCCGGGTCGAGACCGGCCGGCAGCGGCAGGCGGGGCCGGTCCGCCCACTCGGCCAGCCCGGGCGGCGGTCCCGCCGGCCCGGTGAGACGCCGGTCGACGGCGGCCAGCAACGCCGGCACGATCAGGTCGGTGGCCGGCAGGTCGGGCGGGGTGCCGGCGCGCAGCGCGCCGGCCAGGAACGTCAACCCCCGGTGCGCGGCGGCGGGCGCGGCGGCCGACCCGTCGCGGTGCAGCACGGCCAGCAGGGCCTCGACGGCGCTCACCGTCGGCACCAGCGCGTAGCCGCCGGGGCCACCCCAGCCGCCGTCCGGGTGCTGCCGGGCGAGCAGCCAGGCCAGGCGGGCGTCGTGGCCGGGCAGCCAGGGCGCCAGCGCGACCAACCGGCCGGTCTCGTAGACCGACGGCGAACTCTGCCCGGCCGGGTCGTGGGCGAGCGCGTCGACCAGTTCGCGGGCGGGTCCGGGCCGGGTCGCGGGCCGGGCGGTGAGACTCACCGCACGCCCCAGAAGTCGGTGTGCCGGTAGAACCCGGTGGTGTAGCCGAGCTGCCGGGCCAGGAAGTCGGCCTCCCGGGGCACCTCGCCGGCCAGGTCCGCCAGCAGCACCCGGCAGCTGTCGACCTGCTCGGCGAACCGCCGCTCGATCTCCGCCGGGTCGTCCACCAGCAGCAACGCGTTGAGATCGCCCGACTCCACGTCGCGGCGGTGGGTGCCGAGGTCGTTGACCAGCCGCAGGGCCCGCTGCACCTCGTCGCCGACCTCGACGAGCCGGTCCAGGGTGGCGACGTCGCGCGCCGACCCGGTGTGGATCCAGTGCGCCACGTTGACCGCGGTGGCGGCGAGGTTGTCCGCGTTGGCGAGATAGTCGGCGAGCGTCGGGCGCGTGGCGTCGCCGCGCCACGTCCACTCGCGGGCCATCGCGGCGAGGGTGCGGTCCATCGTGGCGCGCCAGCGCCCGCGCAGCGCGTCGTAGCCGGGCGCGGCCGCGACGTCGTCGCGCAGCTCGACGAGGAACCGGCCCAGCGGGTCGTCGGCGTCGGCGCCGTCGAGCACGTCCAGGCAGGTGCCGGCGATCCGGTCGACCTCGGCCCGGCTGGTCGCCTGATGGTCGACGAGCCAGTCGACCGCGAAGCCCCACAGCACGGCCCGGTTGGTGACGGCCAGCTCCGCGGCGGTGTGCCAGGGGGCGCTGAACGCCATCGCGGCGGCGATGCTGCTGAACAGCGTCGCGTCGAACGGCTCGCCGGGGAACAGCTCCGGGTGGGCCGCGGCGGCCTTGCCCAGGGCGCGCTGACCGTGCGCCGCGAGCGCGCAGATCCGGCCCTGTTCCGCGGCTGCGGCGATCGGGTCCGGCGCCGGCAGGCCCGTCACGCCGACTCCGCCCGGCCGGCGGCGAGCAGCGTCAGCTCGACGCGTTCACGCGGTCGCAGCGCCGCGGCCAGGCGCAGCCCCGGCACGTCGGTGCGGCGCAGCCGGAAGCGGTAGCGGCCGAGCATGGTGGCGAGGATGAGCTGAGCCTCCAGATAGAACAGGTTCATGCCGAGGCACTGGTGCGGGCCGCCGCCGAACGGGAAGTGGGCGTACCGGTGGCGGGCCCGGACCCGCTCGGGCCGGAACCGCTCCGGGTCGAACTCGTCCGGGCGGTCCCAGAACTGGCCCATCCGCTGGGTGATCAGCGGGCTGACCGCCATGGTCGCCCCGGCCTCGATCGGCACTCCGTCGATGACGTCCTCGGCGACCGCGCGGCGGGGGATGATCCAGCCGATCGGGTAGAGCCGCAGCAACTCGTCGAGCACCATCCGGGTGTAGGTGAGCCGACTCAGGTGCTCGCGGCGTACCGGCCCGCCGCCGACCACCTCGTCGATCTCGGCGTGGAGCCGCTCGGCGACCTCGGGGTGCTGGTGCAGGTGGGGCCAGGCCCAGGTGAGCACGTTGATGGTGGTCTCGGTGGTGGCCGCGAACATGGCCACGGTGTCGTTGCGGACCTGCCGCTCGTCGAGCTGCCGGCCGTCGTCGGTGCGGGCCCGCCAGAGCGTGGAGATGATGTCGTCGGCCGGGCCGGCGTCGTCGCGGGTCTGCCGGACGATCGGCACCAGCACGTCGTCGACGACGCGTACCGCGCGGCGGAACGCGCGGTCGCCCGGCATGGGCAGGGACAGCGGCGCGAACGGCACCACGATCCGCGGGATGACGGCGGTGGCGATGCGGTCCTGGGCCTCGATCACGCGCATCGCGTCCGGCACCGAGATCCGGTCGGCGAAGAGCACCTTCATGATCGCCCGGCTGACGATGCGGGCCTGTTCCACGCCGATGTCGACGGGCCGTCCGGCGCGGTACGGCTCGTCCAGCTCGTCGACGGCGTCGCTGATGGCCCCGGCCATGCCGTCGATGAGCGCGTCGACCCGCTTGGCGGTGAACATCGGTTGCAGCATCCGGCGGCTGGCCGACCAGATCTGTCCCTCGCCGAGGATGCCCTCGCCGAACAGCCGCTTGACCGGGCGCCAGAACAGGCCGTCGCCGGCCCGCTCGTAGTTGTCCGCCCGGTCGCGCAGCACGTACTGCACGTGCCGGGGGTGGGTGACCAGGTACGGACGGAACGAGCCGAGGTTGAGCCGGACGAGGTCGCCACCGGTGCGGTTGCCGATGTCGATCAGCGCGCGGGCCGGGTCCCGCAGGACGGCGGGCAGGATATGTCGCAACGGCACGGTGCGCGGCCGCCCGGCGGGTCGGGACGGGCCGGACGAATCGACCACCTGAACGCTCCCTCGGGTTGACTGAGGGTCGCTACCCCGCGTCGACCCGTGAACGCTGCTGGTGAGCATGCCATCCTGAGCGGTGAATCAAAAGACGGCTCGGAGAATATTTCACTTAACAACAATCTCTTTGTCGAGAATGGAGCCGGTGGGATATGCGTCACGCCGCAAGCCTTCCGGCGCAAGGCGGGGCCCCCGCTTAACGCTTCCGGTATAGGCGGGGCCCCCTGTTAACACCCGTCTCCGGCAGCGGGAACGCGGGCGCGGGGGCGTCCGCTGTGCCAAGCTTCGGGCATGGACGACAAGACCATCCTGAGCCGGATCTCGGAACTCGTCGACGAGGAGCACCGGCTGCGCGCCGGCGCGCAGGAGCACGAGGCCGGCACCGACGACGAGGCGCGCGAGCGGCTGCGGCACCTGGAGGAGTCCCTGGACCAGTGCTGGGACCTGCTCCGCCGCCGCCGGGCGGCCCGGCAGGTCCATGGCGACCCGGACGCCCAGGGCGAGCGCCCGGTGCCGGAGGTCGAGCGCTACCTCCAGTGACCCGGCGGCCGGGCGGCACGGCCCGGCCCTCGCCCGGCTCGGGACCGGTGCGGCCCGACCGCGCCTCCCGATGGACCGGTACGACGCGCCCGGTGTCCCGGGCGGGATCGGTCCCGCCCGGGACATCCGCGGGTCAGCGGAGGCCCGCCTCCCGCAGCAGCGTCCCGGTCAGCGCCACCGGATCGGCGGCGGAGGCCGGCAGCCCCCGGGCGGTGAACCAGGCGGCCACCACCCGCACGTCGCGGGCCAGGAACTCGCCGCCCTGCGGGTTGGCCACCACGTCGACCACCTGCGGCAGGTCGATCATGACCAGCCGGTCGGCGTGCACCAGGAGGTTGTACGGCGACAGGTCGCCGTGGGCGTACCCGGCACGGGCCAGCACCACGAGCGCGTCGACCATCTGCGCCCACAGGTCACGCAGCTCCGCGCCGGTGGGCCGGACCTGGGCCAGCCGGGGCGCGGCCTCGCCCGCCTCGGCGTCGCCCACGAACTCCAGCATCAGCTCGGTGCCGAGCAGCTGCACCGGGTAGGGCACGGCGATCCGCCCGGAGGCGGCCCCGATCTCCCAGAGTCGGGACAGCGCGGCGAACTCGGCCGCCGCCCACTGCCCGGCGATCATCTGCCGGCCGAACGCGGTGCGGCCGGTCATCGCCCGCATCTCCCGCGAGCGGCGGACCCGTCGGCCCTCCAGGTAACCGGCGTCGCGGTGGAAGAGCCGGTGCTGCGCGTCGCGGTAGCGCTTGGCCGCCAGCAGGCAGCCGCGGTCGGCGTCCGGCACGGCGCGGCGGACCAGGTGGACGTCCGCCTCCTTGCCGGTCTTGAGCACCCCCAGCTCGGTGTCGCGGGCGGCCAGCTCGGTGACCAGCCAGGCCGGGTGCGGCTCGGGGCCGTGGACGGCCTGGTCCCACGAGGACCAGCGGTCCTCGGTGTCGGGCTCGGCGTCCGGGTCGGCGAGGGTCGGCTGGGGCCGCCCTCGCTTCAGGAACTGCGGTTCGTCGTCGTCGAAGCGGCTCTTGCCGCGGCCACGGCGCTGCGGCGCCGGGAAGTCGTAATCGCGCACGGGTGGGTCTGTCCTTCGATCGAGGCTGGTGGAGGCAGGTGGATGGACCCTGCAAAGACGGCTATGACCGACCTCCTCTCCTCGACCGGGCGACACCCGGCTGCGCCCTCGCGCGGCACCATGCTCGTGGGCCGCACCGGGCGGGTCAACCGGTTTTCCCCGCTCAGCCCGCCAGCACGGCGGCCACGGCCGGGATCACCCCGTCCTCCACCCGGGTCGGCGCGAACCGCGGGTCCGACCAGCGCCGGCCCCGGTGTAGCCAGACGCTGGGCAGGCCCACCGCGGTCGCGCCGCCGATGTCCGCCTCGGGGCTGTCGCCGACCACCCAGGACCCGCGCAGCGGCATCCGGGCCCGCTGGGCGGCGAGCGCGAAGATGCGCGGGTTGGGCTTGCTGACCCCGGCCTCCTCGGAGATCACCCAGTCCGCGACGTACCGGTCCAGACCGGTCTTGCGGATCTTGGTGTCCTGCTGGCGTGCGGCGCCGTTGGTGACCACGACCGGCACCCAGCCGGCGTCGGCGGCGATCCGCAACGCGCACGCCACCAACGGGTCCAGGCGCGAGTGCTCCACCACCCCGTCGTGCAGCTCGTCGACCAGGTCGATCGAGGGGATGCGCAGGCCGTAGCGGTCGCGGATGGCGTCCGCCACGTCCCATCGGTTGGTCAGCCCGTCGGCGTCGACGGACACCAGCCAGTCGAGGTCGGCGGGCGGCGCGCCGACGCTGTCCAGGAAGCGTGCTCCCCAGGCGCGGAACGGCCCGTCGCGGTCCAGCAGGGTGTTGTCCAGATCGAGCAGGAGCAACGGCACCTGAGCACCCTACGGGAACGGCCGGAGCGCCGGCAGGGCCGAGGGGCCCCTTCGCTCAGGCGACGAACGAGACGCGGGCCGCCCCGGCGTCCGGCAGCCGGTCGAGCAGCATGGTGTGCGCCGCGCGGGTGTCCGCCAGGACGGTCGGGTCCAGCGTGGCCACCAGCACGTCCTCGCCGGTGTCCGCGCCCCGGGCGAGGGGTCGGCCCTCCGGGTCGTAGACCGCCGCGCCACCGTTGAACCGCCACGGGTCCGCGCCGCCCACCGCGTTGGCGAAGACCACGAACATGGTGTTGTCCAGCGCGCGGGCGGCGTAGTAGAGGTCACGGCGGTGCGCCGAGCCGGCCAGGTAGCCGCTCGGGCAGAGGTAGCCGTGCGCGCCGTCGGCCGCCGCCGCCCGGCCGTGCTCGGGGAAGCAGCCGTCGTAACAGATGCCGAGGCCGAACCGCCACGTGTCGACAACCAGCGTGGCGCCCCGCCGGCCGGCGTCGAACAACTCACGCTCGCCGCTCCAGAGCTGCTGCTTGTCGTACGCGGCGGTGACCGTGCCGGCGGGGTCGACGACGAGCGACGAGATGGTGCGTCGACGGTCGGGGTGCCGGACCGCCGCGCCGATCACCACTGCGGCTCCGGTGTCCCGGGCGGCGGCGCGCAGCGGGTCGAGCCTGGGGTCGTCGACCCGCCCGTCGGAGTCGGCGGCGACGTCCGTCCCGCCGGGGTCGGCACCCAGCGTCGGCGGATGGTACGCCGGCAGGAACAGCTCGGGCAGCACCACCACGCGGGCGCCGGCGGCGCGGCCGACCAGACGGGCGGCGGCGGAGGCGTTGCCGGCGACGTCGCCGGGCGCCGGTTCGGCCTGGACGGCGGCGACGGTCAGCGGGGCGGTGGGGAGGGGCACGACCGGGATCGTAGCGAACGGTTCTCGCAATCCGTACGTACGGTTTGCATCGACCCTGCCCACCTGCGACGATCGTGCCGTGCCCAGAGTAAGTCAGGACCAGCTCGACGCGCGCCGGCAGGAGATCCTCACCGCGGCCCGGGCGTGTTTCGCCCGGCACGGCTACGAGGGCGCCACCGTGCGTCGGCTGGAGGAGGCCACCGGCCTTTCCCGGGGCGCGATCTTCCACCACTTCCGCGACAAGGACTCGCTCTTCCTCGCCGTGGCCGAGGACGACGCCGCCGCCATGGTGGAGACCGTCGCCCGCAACGGCCTCGTCCAGGTGATGCGAGACCTGCTGGCCCGCGCCGTCTCGCCGGACACCACCGGCTGGCTCGGCAGCCAGCTCGAGGTCTCCCGCCGGCTGCGCACCGACCCGGCGTTCGCCAAGCGCTGGTCCGAGCGCTCCGCGGCCATCGCCGAGGCGACCCGGGAACGCCTGCTCCGCCAGCGCGAAGCCGGCGTGCTGCGCGACGACGTGCCGATCGACGTGCTCGCCCAGTTCCTGGAGCTGGCCTACGACGGGCTGGTGCTGCACCTGGCGATGGGTCGGCCCGCGGGCGACCTGACCCGCGTGCTCGACCTGGTCGAGGAGGCCGTCCGCCGGCACTGAGTCTCGGTCCGGTAACTGCCCGCACCGAGGAGGTCAACGTTGGCGCACCTGCTCCACAATGGGCCGCGATCCCCTCGCGACAGGAGCAGCCCATGACCGTCCTCGCGGCCGACACCTGGGGCGTGCCCGGCCCCGTCTTCCTGCGCTGGTACCTCGTCGCGGCCGTCGTCCTGGTCGTCGTCACGGCCGTCCGCCGGTTCCGCGCGCTGGCCGGCACCGCCGTGACCGATCACGGCGCGCTCGGGCCGCAGCAGGTCGCGTACCTCAACGGGGGTGACCAGCTCGCGGTCTGGACCTCGCTCGGCGGGCTGCGCCGGGCCGGCGCGGTCGGCGTGCACCCGGACCGGCGGCTGGCTCCCGGCGGGCCGCTGCCGGCCGGCGTCACCCCGCTCGACCAGGCCGTCCACCACGCCGCCAGCCGTGGCCTGCGCACCCGCGAGCTGGCCCGCGACGAGTGGGTCCGGCGGGCGCTGGACGAGCTGCGCGACGGGCTGGTCCGCCGGGGCCTGGCCCTGCACCCGGAACGCCGTCGCACGCTGCGACGCGGGTCCACGGCGCTCGGCCTGCTGCTGGCGCTCGGCGTCGTCCGCGCCTTCGTCGGCCTGACCAACGGCCGGCCCGCCGGCTTCCTGCTCCTCGCCCTGTTCCCGCTCTTCGTCGCGTTCGTGCTGCTCAACCGCGTGCCGTGGCGCACCCGGGCGGCCACCGCCGCGCTGCGCGACCTGCGCCGCCGGCACGCCTGGCTGCGCCCCACCGCCGCCCCCGCGTACGCCACCTACGGCCCGTCGGACGCGGCCCTGGGCGTGGCGCTGTTCGGCACCGCGACGCTCTGGACCATGGACCCGGGTTTCGCGGAGCAGGCCGAGATCCAGCGCCAGGCGATGGGCACCGCCGGCAGCTCCGGCACCTCGTGCGGCGGTGGCGGCAGCTCCTGCTCCGGGGGCGGCAGCTCCTGCGGCGGCGGCAGCTCCTCCTGCGGCGGCGGCGGGTGCGGGGGTGGCGGCGGGTGCGGCGGATGAGCGGCCCGTCCGGCGTCGGCATCGGCTGGCGCCCCGAGATCGCCGGCTTCGTGGCCGGGCTGCCGGGGCTGCGCTTCGTCGAGGTGGTCGCGGAAGGGGTGAACCCGACCGGACCGCTACCCGACGGCCTGGCCGAGCTGCGCGAGCGCGGCGTCACCGTCGTACCCCACGGGGTGCGCCTCTCGCTCGGCGGCGCGGAACCTGTCGACCCGCACCGGGTGGCGCACCTGGCCGGGGTGGCCGAGGCGCTGGCGGCGCCGCTGGTCAGCGAGCACATCGCGTTCGTGCGGGCCGGCGGGCTGGAGGCCGGTCACCTGCTGCCGCTGCCGCGCAGCCGGGAGGCGGTGGCCGCGGTGGTGGCCAACGTGCGGCGGGCGCAGGCCGAGCTGCCGGTGCCGCTGGCGCTGGAGCCGATCGCGGCGCTCTTCGACTGGCCCGACGACGAGCTGGACGAGGCCGACTTCCTCACCGAGATCCTCGACGCCACCGGGGCGCTGCTGCTGCTCGACGTCGCGAACGTGCACGCCAACGCCCGCAACCGGGGTGGCGACGCCGCCGCGCTACTGGACCGGCTGCCGCTGGAACGGATCGCCTACGTCCACGTGGCCGGCGGCGCCGAGGCCGGCGGCTACTACCACGACACCCACACCGACCCGGTGCCCGCCGAGGTGCTCGACCTGGTCCGCCGGCTCTGCGCGCGACGTCGCCCGCCGGCACTGCTGCTGGAGCGCGACGGCCACTACCCGCCCGCCGCCGAGCTGCGCGGCGAACTGGACGCGCTGGCCGCCGCCTCCGGCCACCCGACGGTCACGTGAGCGGCGACCTGGCGGCCCGGCAGGCCGAGCTGGTCGCCGCGCTGGTGGCCGGCGGTCCGCTGCCGCCCGGCTTCGCCCCGGCGCCGGTGGACGCGGCCCGCCGGGCCCTGCTGCGCAAGCGGGCCGGTGACGTGGCCCGGCACTGGCCGCTGCTCGCCGCCGGCCTCGGCGCCGACTGGCCCGCGACGTTCGCCGGGTGGGCGGACGGCCGCCCCACCAACGGTTCGCTGCGCGACGGCTGGGACCTCGCCCGCGAGTTGCGCGGGCGGGGCACGCTGCCGCCGCTGGGCGCCGAGGAGCTGGCGGTGCGCGAGGCCGCGAGCCGCTACGACGGCCGCGCCGCGCCCCGGCCCCGCCGGCTGCCGGCGTTCGCGCGCACCGGCGGCGCCGTCGCGGTGCAGCTCGCCGGCCGGGTACGCCTGCTGCGGCCCGCCCCGCGCTGACAGACGCCCGTCCGGTACGGCAGGATCGGGCGATGGATCTCGGACTGGCCGATCGGGTGTACGTGCTGACCGGCGCCTCCGGCGGCCTCGGCTTCGCCACCGCCGAGCAGCTCGTCGCGGACGGCGCCCGAGTGGTGATCTCCGCCCGGGCCCCGGAACGGGTGGCCGCCGCCGTCGAGGCGCTCGGCGACCCGGCGCGCGCCATCGGGCTGACCGCCGACCTCGCCGACCCCGGCACCCCGGAGCGCCTCGTCACGGCGGCGCGCGAGCACTTCGGCCGCCTCGACGGCGCGCTGATCTCGGTCGGTGGCCCGCCCCGGGGCACCGCCGCCGAGGTCACCGACGCGCAGTGGCGGGAGTCGTTCGAGACGGTCTTCCTGGGCAGCGTCCGGGTCGCCCGCACGGTGGCCGGCGCGCTCACCGACGGCGGTGCGATCGGCCTGGTGCTGTCCACCTCGGTACGCGCCCCGCTGGCCGGCCTCGGCATCTCCAACGGCCTGCGACCCGGCCTGGCCGGCGTGGCGAAGGACCTGGCCGACGAGTACGGTCCGCGCGGCGTGCGGGTGCTGAGCCTGCTGCCCGGGCGGATCATGACCGACCGCAACCGGGAGCTGCTGGCCGCCACGGGTGACGCCGACCGGGCCCGCGCCGAGGCGGAGGCGGCCATCCCGCTGGGCCGCATCGGCGACCCGGCCGAGTTCGGCCGGGTGGCGGCGTTCCTGCTCTCCCCTGCCGCCGGCTACGTCACCGGGGTGACCGTGCCGGTCGACGGCGGCGCCCTGCGCGGGCTGTGAACGACCGACGCCGACCCGCGGGCGGGCGGCCCGGGGCCGCCCCCGGTCCGGGCGTGCCGGCCCGCCGTCATCCCCGGCCCAGCCGGGAGCAGCTCGCCGCCGCGGCCGACCGCCTGCTGCCCGACCTGATCGCGCCCGGGCTGGACGTGCTCTTCGTCGGCATCAACCCCGGCCTGTGGTCGGCGGCCACCGGCTGGCACTTCGCCCGCCCGGGCAACCGGTTCTGGCCGGCGCTGCACCGGGGCGGGTTCACCCCGCGCCTGCTGCACCCCAGCGAGCAGGACGAGCTGCCCGCCCTCGGGCTGGGCATCACCAACATGGTGGCCCGGGCCAGCGCCCGCGCCGACGAACTGACCGCCGAGGAGTTGGTCGACGGCGCGCGGGTGCTCACCGCGAAGGTGGAGCGGCACCGACCGCGCTGGGTGGCGGTGGTCGGGGTGACCGCCTACCGGATCGGGTTCGCCCGACCGAAGGCCGGCTTCGGCCCGCAGCCGGAGCCGCTCGGGCCGGCCCGGCTGTGGGTGCTGCCCAACCCGAGCGGGCTGAACGCGCACTTCACCCCGGAGACGCTCGGCGCCGCCTTCGGTGAACTACGCGCCGCCGTCACCACCGGTCGGCCACCGGTCGCTCGCTAGTTGGCAGCGGCCGGCGGCATGGCCTCCTGGGCGACGTAGGTGCCCATCGGCACCGTGGTCACCATCGGCTCGGGCTGCTCCGGCTCGGCGAAGGGCGCCGGGGAGTCGGTGACCGCGAACTGGGTGCGGTAGAGCTCGGCGTAGAGACCGCCGACGGCCACCAGCTCGTCGTGCCGGCCCCGCTCGACGATCCGCCCCTCGTCGAGGACCAGGATCTGGTCGGCGTCGCGCACGGTGGAGAGCCGGTGCGCGATCACCAGCGCGGTGCGGCCGGTCAGCGCCACCGCGAGCGCCCGCTGCACCGCCGCCTCGCTCTCCGAGTCGAGGTGCGCGGTCGCCTCGTCGAGGATCACGATCGACGGCGACTTGAGCAGCAGCCGGGCGATGGCGATGCGTTGCTTCTCGCCGCCGGAGAAGCGGTAGCCCCGCTCCCCCACCGTGGTGTCGAGCCCGTCGGGTGTGGCCCGGACCAGGTCGGCGACCTGCGCGCCGGCCAGCGCCGCCCAGATCTCGTCGTCGGTGGCGTCGGGCTTGGCGTAGCGGAGGTTCTCCCGGATCGTCTCGTGGAACAGGTGCGAATCCTGGGTGACCACGCCGATCTCGTCGCGCAGCGAGGCGAGCGTCGCGTCGCGCACGTCGACGCCGCCGACCAGCACCTGGCCGTCGCTGACGTCGTAGATCCGGGAGATCAGCATGGACAGCGTCGACTTGCCGGCGCCGGACGGGCCGACCAGGGCCACCATCTGCCCCGGCTCGACGGCGAACGAGACGCCCTTGAGCACCGGCTCGTTGACCGTGCGGTCGAGTGTGGCGACCTCTTCGAGGGAGGCCAGCGACACCTCGGCGGCGCTCGGGTAGCGGAAGCGCACGTCGCGGAACTCGACCCGGCCGTTGCCCCGGGGCACCGGCACGGCGTCGGGCTTCTCCTCGATGCCGGGGCGCAGGTCGAGCACCTCGAAGACCCGGTCGAAGGAGACCAGCGCGCTCATCACGTCGACCCGGACGTTGGAGAGCGCGGTGAGCGGACCGTAGAGGCGGGTGAGCAGCAGCGCCAGCTTCACCACGGTGCCCGCGCTGACGGCGCCGGCGACGGCGAGCCAGCCGCCCAGCCCGTAGGTGAGCGCCTGGGCGAGCGAGGCGACCAGCAGCATCGCCACGAAGAAGGTGCGGGAGTACATGGCGGACTGGATGCCGATGTCGCGGACCCGTTCGGCCCGGGCGGCGAACCGGGTGGCCTCCACGTCCGGCTTGCCGAAGAGCTTGACCAGCAACGCGCCCGAGACGTTGAACCGCTCGGTCATGGTCGCGTTCATCTTGGCGTCGAGGTTGTAGGACTCGCGGGTGATCTCGGCGAGCCGCTTGCCCACCCGGCGGGCCGGGATGATGAAGATCGGCAGCAGCACCAGCGCCAGCACGGTGATCTGCCAGGAGAGCACCAGCATCGCCCCGGCGGTGAGCACGAGCTGGATGACGTTGCTGACCACCCCGGACAGCGTCGAGGTGAACGCCCGCTGGGCGCCGAGCACGTCGTTGTTGAGCCGGCTGACCAGCGCGCCGGTCTGGGTGCGGGTGAAGAACTGCAGCGGCATCCGCTGGACGTGGTCGTAGACCCGGGTGCGCAGGTCGAGGATGATGCCCTCGCCGATGCGTGCCGAATACCACCGCTGGGCCAGCGAGAAGAGCGCGTCGGCCACCGCCAGCGCGGCGATGATCAGGGCGAGCCGGACGACCGTGGACCGGGCGTCGGGGCCGCCGCCGGCGATCGCGTCGATGACGTCGCCGGCGAGCAGCGGGGTGGCCACCCCGATCACCGCGGCCACGATCACGGTGACCAGGAAGACGACGATGTCGCGCCGGTAGGGCTGGGCGAACGCGACGATCCGCCGGGCGGTGCCGCGCTTGAGCCGGTGCGCGGAGACCTCGTCGCGGTTGCGCAGGGACCGGAGCATGCTCCAGCCGCCCATGCCGCCGCCGGCCATGGGGTTGGACATCCGTCACCTCCGGGTCGTCGGGCAGCATGAACCGTCGGGTTGATTCTCCCGACGCCTGTGACAACCTCGCGAGTAACCCAGATCTTCCCGAACGGTCCTTACTGCTATTCGCCCCGTCCGGCCAGGTCCCGGATCCGCCTCGTCTGCGCCTCGCGCTCGGCCCGCTGTTGCTCGGCGTGCGAGCGGCCGGCCGCGCCGGCGAGCAGCGCCTTGATCTCCACGATCGCGTCGCGGTTGTTGGCGAGCAGCCCGGCCGACAGGTCACCGACGGCGGCGTCCAGCTCGTCGTTCGGCACCACCAGCGTGGCCAGGCCGATCCGGTCGGCCTCGGCGGCGTCCATCCGGCGGCCGGTAGCGCAGATCTCCAGGGCCCGGGAGTAGCCGACCAGCTCGACCAGGCGGCGGGTGCCGGCCAGGTCGGGGACCAGGCCGAGGGTCACCTCGGCCATCGAGAGCTTGGCGTCCGCGGCGAGCACCCGCATGTCGCAGGCGAGGGCGAGCTGGAAGCCGGCGCCGATGGCGTGGCCCTGCACCGCGGCGATGGAGATGACGTCCGGCCGGTGCAGCCAGGTGAAGCCGTCCTGGTAGCCGGCGATCCGGTCGGCGCACTCGGCCTCCGGCAACGTGGCCAGCTCGGCGAAGGAGCCCGGCCCGGAGGCGCCGGCGACCGCCAGGTCCAGCCCGGCGGAGAAGGAGCGGCCCTCGCCGCGCACGACGACGACCCGCACGTCACCGGGTAGATCCCGGGAGAAGTCGCTCATGGCGCGCCACATCGCCGGGGTCTGGGCGTTGAGCACGTCGGGCCGGCACAACGTCACCGTCGCGACCGGCCCGTCGCAGTCGAGTCGTACTCCGGTCGTCTCGGCGGTCACCGGACCGCCCGGAGCGCGACGCTGATGGACGACGCTGGGGGGCGGGTCACGCCTTCTTGCGGCGCCGGGCGCCGCCGCGCTGCCGCAGCTGCACCCCGGACTCGGTGAGCACCCGGTGGATGAACCCGTAGGAACGGCCGGTCGAGGCCGCCAGCGCACGGATGCTCTCACCCCCGGTGTACCGCTTTACCAGGTCTTTGGCGAGCGTCTGACGCTCGGCCCCGACGATCCGGCGACCCTTCTCAGTGCTGGTGGCTGTGCCGGTGGCTGCCATGCTGATTCCTCACGTCCCAGACTGTGCGGTTCGGATACGGTCCCACCTATTAGACCGCCTCGGACGATCATGCGCCAGATATCAACTATTCGCCAACCGACACGCTACGCAAAGTCAACTTCCCGATAGAGTGATCCTCCCGACCGTCCGGTCCGTACCGCCCCGCCCCGCCGAGGTCAGGCCAGCTCGACAAGTTCGAGGAGGTCGTCGGACCAGGCGTCCTCGTCGCCGTCGGGCAGCAGGATGGCACGGTCAGGCTTGAGCGCGGTGACCGCGCCCGGGTCGTGGGTGACCAGCACGATCGCGCCGGGATAGCGGGCGATCGCGTCGAGCACCTGCTCCCGGCTGACCGGGTCGAGGTTGTTCGTCGGCTCGTCCAGCAGCAGCACGTTGGCGCCCGAGCAGACCAGGGTGGCCAGCGCCAGCCGGGTCTTCTCGCCGCCGGAGAGCACGCCGGCCGGCTTGTCGACGTCCTCGCCGGAGAAGAGGAACGCGCCGAGGATCTTGCGCAGGTCGGTGTCCGTCTGGTCCGACGCGGCGCTGCGCATGTGCTCCAGGATCGTCCGGTCCACGTCCAGCGTCTCGTGCTCCTGGGCGTAGTAGCCGAGCCGCAGGCCGTGCCCGGGGCGCACCTCGCCGGTGTCCGGCTCCAGCAGGCCGCCGAGCATCCGCAGCAGGGTGGTCTTGCCGGCGCCGTTGAGGCCGAGGATGGCCACCCGGGAGCCCCGGTCCACCGCGACGTTCACGTCGGTGAAGATCTCCAGCGACCCGTACGACTTGGAGAGGCCGGCGGCGGTCAGCGGCGTCTTGCCGCACGGCGCCGGGTTGGGGAAGCGCACCTTGGCCACCCGGTCGGCGACCCGGACCTCGTCGAGGCCGGAGAGCAGCCGCTCGGCGCGCCGGGCCATGTTCTGCGCGGCGACGGTCTTGGTGGCCTTGGCGCGCATCTTGTCCGCCTGGGCCATCAGCGCGCCGGCCTTCTTCTCGGCGTTGGCCCGCTCCCGGCGGCGGCGGCGCTCGTCGGTCTCCCGCGCCTCCAGGTACGCCTTCCACCCGAGGTTGTAGGTGTCGACCACGGACCGGGTGGCGTCCAGGAACCAGACCTTGTTGACCACGGCGTCCAGCAGCGAGGCGTCGTGGGAGATCACGATCAGGCCGCCCTTGTGGTTGCCGAGGAAGCCGCGCAGCCAGGTGATCGAGTCGGCGTCGAGGTGGTTGGTGGGCTCGTCGAGCAGCAGGATGCCGCCGCCGTTCTCGCCGGCGTCGCGGAACAGGATCCGGGCCAGCTCGATGCGCCGGCGCTGACCGCCGGAGAGCGTGCCGATGGTCTGCGCCAGGGCGCGGTCGGGCAGGCCGAGGTTGGCGCAGATCCGGGCCGCCTCGGCCTCCGCCGCATAGCCGCCGAGCGAGGCGAACTGGTCCTCCAGGGTGCCGTAGCGGCGCACCAGCCGCTCGTCGTCGGCCCCCTCGGCGAGCTTGTTCTCCAGCTCCTTCATCTGGGCCATGAGCACGTCCAGGCCGCGCGCGGAGAGCACCCGGTCCCGCCCGGTGACCTCCAGGTCACCGGTGCGCGGGTCCTGGGGCAGGTAGCCGATGGCGCTGCGCCGGTCGATCTGTCCGGCGTACGGCTGGCCCTCCCCGGCGAGCACCTTCAGGGTGGTGGTCTTGCCGGCGCCGTTGCGCCCGACCAGGCCGATCCGGTCGCCCGGCTGCACCCGCAGGGTGGTGTCGGACAGCAGGATCCGGGAACCGGCGCGCAGTTCCAGGCCGGTGGCAGTGATCATCTCGGAGTACTCGCTCTCGGGGTCCGGAAGGGCTGACTCAGGGCACGCGAAAGCGCCGGCGGGTCGTCTTCTCCCGTCGGCGCGGGGCCGTTCAGCCTTCGCAGCGCAGCACGGGTCAAGTGTACCGGGCGCGCCGCGCGGCTCCCGCCGGATTACCAGACAAGATCATCGGGTACCGAATGCGCCGTCCGGACCCGGTCCGGTACCGCAACCATCACACACGGACACATTGGTGATCGGGGTCAACATGGAGCTGAACGAGAACGCGCGGGTCGACACCAGCCAGGTGGACGACCGGCGGGGGTCCGGCGGAGGAGGAGGCGGGATGGGCATCCCCATCCCGGGCGGCGGCGGTGGCCGGGGCGGGCTCGTGAGCATCATCATCGCCGTGCTCGTCGCCCTGGTCGGTGGCGGCTTCGGCCTCAACGCGGCCACCAACGGCGGCGGCGGGTCGGAGCAGGGCGACAACACCTCGCTGGAGCAGAAGTGCTCGGCGGAGGACGCGCTGAAGCAGCTCGACTGCCGCAACACGCTCTACGTCAACTCGATCCAGGCATACTGGCGCACCGCCATGCCCGAGGTCTTCGGCGAGCAGTACCAGCCGTCCAAGACGGTGTTTTTCAGCCAGAACGTCAACACCGGCTGCGGTGCGGCCGACTCCGGGGTCGGCCCGTTCTACTGCCCGGCCGACGACCTGGTCTACATCGACCTCACGTTCTACCGCCTGCTCGCCGACCAGCTCGGCGCGGAGGGCGAGTTCGCCCAGCCGTACGTGCTGGCCCACGAGTACGGCCACCACGTGCAGGACCTGCTCGGCACCGAGGCGGAGATGCGCCGTCAGCAGCAGCGCGACCCGCAGAACGCCAACGCGCTCTCGGTCAAGCTGGAGCTGCAGGCCGACTGCTACGCCGGCGCCTGGGCCAAGAACGCCACCGGCACCGCCGACGACAAGGGCCAGAAGATCTTCAAGAGCATCACCGACCAGGACATCCAGCAGGCCATCGACACCGCCGAGAAGATCGGTGACGACGCCATCCAGCAGCGGTCCGGCCGGCCGGTGAACCCGGACGAGTTCACGCACGGCAGTTCCGAGCAGCGCAAGCAGTGGTTCACCAAGGGCTTCTCCACCGGCGACCCGAAGGCCTGTGACACCTTCGGCGCCGGCAAGTAACCGCCGGGCCGTCGGCCCGCGCCGCTGAGACATCCAGCGGCGCGGGCCGATGGCCGATCGGTGATCCCGCCGGTCAGCTCGGCATGGTCACCTGAGCGGGGGTGGGCCGTTGGACGGTGGTGCCGTCGCCCAGCTGCCCACCGCTGTTGTCACCCCAGCACCACAGGCCGCCGTCGGTGCGGATCGCACAGGCGTGGTCGGTGACGGCGAGGCCGCCGGTCCAGGTGGTGGCGGTGCCGACGCGGGTCGGCGCGGACCGGTGACTGGTGGTGCCGTCGCCCACCTGTCCCATCGAGTTCTTGCCCCAGCACCACAGGCTCCCGTCGGTACGGGACGCGCAGGACGTGTCGCCGCTCGCGGCGACCCGACTCCAGGTGGCGGTCGTGCCGACCTGGACCGGCGCGGTCTGGAAGCTGCCGCTCACTCCGAGCTGCCCGTACCCGTTCTCGCCCCAGCACCACAGGCTGCCGGACCGCGTCCCGCAGGTGTGGACGTAGCCGGCCGTGACGCCGGTCCAGTCGGTCGCGGTGCCGACCTGCGCCGGCGTCGCCTGGGCACCCAGGGTGCCGATACCGACCTGGCCGTCCGAGCTGAGACCCCAGCACCACAGCGTGCCGTCGGTGCGGATGCCGCAGGTGTGCGCGTAGCCGGTCGAGACGCTCGCCCAGTTGGTCGCGGTGCCGACCTGCAACGGGGTGGTCGCCACGTAGGGCGAGCTGCCGACGCCCAGCTGGGTGGTCCGGTTGAAGCCCCAGCACCAGAGCGTGCCGTCGGTCCGCACGCCGCAGGTGTGCAACGGCCCGGCGTCGACAGTGGCCCAGTCGGTGGCGGTGCCCACCTGCACCGGGGCGCTCCGGCTCGTGGTGGTGCCGTCACCGAGCTGACCCCGGAAGTTCGAGCCCCAGCACCACAGCGTCCCGCCGGTCCGCACCGCGCAGGTGTGCCCGGTGCCGGCGTCCACAGCCGTCCACGTGGCGGTGCCGACCCGCTCCGGGGCACTCCGGTTCGTGGTGGTGCCGTCACCGAGCTGGCCGCCGTAGTTCGAGCCCCAGCACGACAGTCTCCCGTCGGCGCTGATCGCACACGTGTGCGCACCGCCCGTGGTCACGCTGGTGACCGCCGGGGCGGCCAGCGCGGCGCGTTCGGCGGTGCCGACACCCGCGGCGGCCGGGCCCGCCGTCAGCGCGGCGGTGAGCATGACGCCGCCGGTACACATCGCCGCCGCGGCGGCGAGAAGCCTCGTCGCACGGCGCCACCGGGCCCGCAGCCGTCCGTCCTGATGTCCGCTCATGGAATTGTTCTCTCCCAACGATGTCGGTGCCTGGATGGCGGAGGCGAAGCTGCCCGATGGGTCGCCCGGAGACCCACCACTTCACCGCACCGACTCTAAGCATCGATTCGGTTCGATGCACCTCTGGCGAGGGGGAATGACCGGCTTGAGGTGATCTTTTCCCGTTCAGCGGACCAGGATGTGGACCGCCCGGGCGGCGGCGACGGCCGCGACCAGGACGGCATGCCGAGGTTCCGGCACGTCCAGCAGGCGCTCCGCGCGCAACGCCGCGAGCGGCGCCAGCCGCCGGTCGGCGAGCACCGTGTCGACCGCCCGCCGGTCACCGCCGCAGACCAGCGCCGCGAGCGTGCCGGCCGCCGGCAACAGCAGGCGTACGGCGAGATCGGCGGCATCGCCCAGGGCCGCCCTCGCCTGGTTGTCGCGCCGCCGGGCGAACCGCTGCTGGGACCAGCCACCCGCGGCGGTGCGCCCCTGCACGTACCGGGTGTCCACCTTCGAGGTCACCAGCTCGGTGCCGTCGGCGACGCCGACCGCCACCGCGCCTTTGCGGGCCAGCAGCAGCCCGAGCCGGCGGGGCGCGGCCACGGCACCGGCGAACGCCGGCAGGTCCGGCGCGGGACGTGCGCCGGGCGGCGTGTGCAGCTCGGCGGTGGCGCCGTCCGGGGCGGTGAGCAGCAACCCGTACCCGAGGGCGGTGGTGGTGGGCGGGCCGTGCCGGTCGGCGAAGCCCTCGACCCAGCGGGTGATGCGGGTCGGGTCGACCTCGACCCACCGGCCGCCCCCGGCTGCGGGTCGGCTGCTCATGGCACGACGGTACGCGGTCAGCCGGAGAACAGCGTGGCCGCCGCGAGCGCGGCGATCAGAACGCTGGACACCACGCCGGTGAGCAGGCGACCGCGCGGACCCGCCAGCGCGCGACCGACCGCCGAGCCGCCGCCGGCCACCAGCAGTTGCCAGCTCGCCGAGGCCACGAACGCGCCAGCGACGAAGAGCGCGGCGGCGACCGGGTCCGGTTCGGCGGCGTCCCGTCGGCCCAGCACAAGCGCGGCGAAGTAGAGCACCGTCGCCGGGTTGAGCAGGGTCAGGCCGAGCAGCGCCAGGTAAGCCCGGGCCGGGGTGCGCAGGCCGCGACCGGCCGGCGGCTCGGCCACCCGCCCGCCGCGACGGCCGGACCAGGCCCGCCACAGGCCGTGCGCGGCGATGCCGAGCAGGACCAACGCGGCGACCACCCGCAGCGGTCCGGCGACCGGGGCGAGGACGGTGGCCAGCCCGGTGCCACCGAGCGCGGCGATCGCGGCGTAGAGCCCGTCGGCGGTGGCCACGGCGAGCGCTCCGGCCGCGCCGACCCGGAACCCGGCACGGGCGCTCAGCCCGAGGATGAGGATCGCGATCGCGCCGACCGGGATCGCCACGCCGTAGCCGGCGACCAGGCCGGCGAGGAACGCGCCGGTCACGACGGCGGGCGGCGGGTCGAGGCGGCCGGCAGGGCACGCTGTCGACGTGCGGCGGTGGCCGCACGGACAGGAGCCTGCTTCGGGTACGCCTCCATCACCCGCCCATGGTGCGACCCACTCCCCTGGCCCCGCCACCCGATTTGCACGGGCGAGGAAAGCGTCGGGCGCGCCACCCCGGGAGGGATGACGCGCCCGCAACGGCGACCGGGAGCCGGTCAGACGTTGAAGCCGAGCGAGCGGAGCTGGTCGCGCCCCTCGTCGGTGATCTTGTCGGGACCCCACGGCGGCAGCCAGACCCAGTTGATCCGGATGTCGTTCACCAGGCCGCCGCCCGGTCCGGTGGTCAGCGCCTGCCGGGCCTGGTCCTCGATCACGTCGGTCAGCGGGCAGGCCGCCGAGGTCAGCGTCATGTCCAGCGTGGCGACGTTCTCGTCGTCCACGTGCACGCCGTACACCAGGCCGAGGTCGACCACGTTGATGCCCAGCTCGGGGTCGACGACGTCCTTCATCGCCTCCTCGATGTCGCCGACGGCGGCCTTGCCGCCGGCCGGCGTGGCCGGGCTGTCGGTCGCCACCGCGCCGGTCTCCGGCGTCGTGGTGGTCTCGTCGTCGCTCATCAAGCCTTGCCGACCGGGCATGCCCACACGGCCCTCGCTCTGCTCGGTGCGTTCGCTCATGCCTTCACCTCCGGGCTCACGCCCACCCCGGCGCGTGCCGCGGCGTCCTTGAACGCCATCCACGACAGCAGCGCGCACTTGACCCGGGCCGGGTAGCGCGCGACACCCGCGAACGCCACCCCGTCTCCGAGTACGTCCTCGTCCGGCGTGACCTGGCCACGCCCGGACATCAACTCGACGAACGCCTCGTGCACCACGGTGGCGTCGCCCGCGTCCCGACCCCGCAGCAGCTCGTGCAGGATGCTCGCCGACGCCTGGCTGATCGAGCAGCCCATCCCGTCGTACGAGATGTCGGTGAACACCGTGCCGTCGGTCGCCACCCGCACGGTGATCTCGTCGCCGCAGGTCGGGTTGACGTGGTGCGCCTCGCCGACCCGGGCCGCCGGGTCCGTCGCGTCCCGCAGGCCGCGGCCGTGCGGGTGCTTGTAGTGGTCCAGGATGATCTCCTGGTAAAGAGAGTTAAGTTGCATCACGCTGACCTCCCGTCGACTCGCGGGCTCCTGCGTCGCCGCTCACGCGAACACCTTCCGCACCTGCTCCAGGCCCGCCACGAGGGCGTCGATCTCCGCGGTGGTGGTGTAGAGGTAGAACGACGCGCGCGTCATCGCCGGCACCCCGAAGCGGGCGCACACCGGCTTGGCGCAGTGGTGCCCCACCCGCACCTGCACGCCGAGCGAGTCGAGCACCTGCCCGACGTCGTGCGGATGCACGTCGCCGAGGGCGAACGAGATCGTCCCGCCCCGGCCCACCGGCACCGACGGGCCGAAGATCCGCAGCCCCGGCACGGTGGCGAGGGCGTCCAGCGCGTACGCCGTCAGCTCCTTCTCGTGCCACTGGATCGCCCGCATCCCGACGCCGGTGAGGTAGTCCACCGCCCCGCCGAGCGCGACCGCCTCGGCGATCGGCGGCGTGCCCGCCTCGAAGCGGGCCGGCGGCGCGGCGAACGTGGTGCGCGCCATCGTCACCGTCTCGATCATCGAGCCGCCGCTCAGCACCGGTGGCATCGCGGCGAGCAGCTCGCCCCGGCCCCAGAGCACGCCGATGCCAGTCGGACCGCACATCTTGTGCCCGGTGAAGACGATGAAGTCGGCGTCCAGGTCGACCACGTCGATCGGCTGGTGCGGCACCGACTGGGAGCAGTCGAGCAGCAGCAGCGCGCCGACCTGGCGGACCCGCTCGGTGATCCGTGCGGTCGCGTTGACCGTGCCGAGGATGTTCGACGTGTGCACCAGCGACACGATCTTCGTGCGCTCGGTGACCAGGTCGTCCAGCCCCGACTCGTCGAGCCGGCCGCCGTCGGTGACCGGGAACCAGCGCAGCGTCGCGCCGGTGCGCTCGGCGAGCAGTTGCCACGGGACGATGTTCGAGTGGTGCTCCATCTCGGAGATCACGATCTCGTCGCCGGGGCCGAGCCGGAACCGCTCGTCACCGTCCGCGCGCGGCGAGGCGTTCGAGAACGCGTACGCCACCACGTTGATCGCCTCGGTGGAGTTCTTGGTGAACACCACCTCGTCCACGCTCGGCGCGTTGACGAACGCGGCGATCTTCGCCCGTGCCCCCTCGTACGCCTCGGTCGCCTCGGTGCCGAGCGTGTGCACCGAGCGCGACACGTTGGCGTTGTGCCTCGCGTAGTGCTCGGTGAGCACGTCGAGCACCTGCCGCGGCTTGTGCGAGGTGTTCGCGCTGTCCAGGTAGACGAGCGGGTGACCGTTGACCTCCCGGCCCAGGATCGGGAAGTCGGCCCGCACGGCCGCCACGTCGAAGCGCGGCACGTCGCCGTACTGCGGCATGCCCGCCGGGATCGCGATGGAGGAGGTCATGTCGGTCAGGCCCGCGCCGCGCCGGCCCCGGCGACGTACCGCTCGTAGCCCTCTTCCTCGAGCTTGTCGGCCAGCTCGCGGCCGCCCTGCTCGACGATCCGCCCGGCCACGAAGACGTGCACGAAGTCCGGCTTGATGTAGCGCAGGATCCGGGTGTAGTGGGTGATCAGCAGCATCCCGGTGTCGCCGGTGTCGCGGACCCGGTTGACGCCCTCGCTGACCACGCGCAGCGCGTCCACGTCGAGGCCGGAGTCGGTCTCGTCGAGGATGGCGATCTTCGGCTTGAGCAGCTCCAGCTGCACGATCTCGTGTCGCTTCTTCTCCCCGCCGGAGAAGCCCTCGTTGACGTTGCGCTGGGCGAACGCCGGGTCCATCTGGAGCTTCTCCATGGCCCCGCGCAGCTCGCCGGCCCAGGTGCGCAGCTTCGGCGCCTCGCCGTCGATGGCGGTCTTGGCGGTCCGCAGGAAGTTGGCCACCGACACGCCGGGGACCTCGACCGGGTACTGCATGGCCAGGAAGAGACCGGCGCGGGCCCGCTCGTCGACGGACATGGCGAGCACGTCCTCGCCGTCGAGCGTCACCTCGCCGCCGGTGATCTCGTACTTGGGGTGGCCGGCGATCGAGTAGGCCAGCGTCGACTTGCCGGAGCCGTTCGGGCCCATGATCGCGTGCGTCTCACCGGAGCGCACGGTCAGGTCGACCCCGTGCAGGATCGGCTTGAGCTCACCCTCGGGCAGCTTGACCGACACCTTCAGGTCGCGGATCTCCAGGGTGCTCATTATCGCGTCACTCCATTGCTCGGCGTCATGCTGACGTAGATCTCGCCGTCGCGGACTTCGACGGGGTAGACGGGTACGGGTTCGGTCGCGGGCAGGCCGGTCGGCTCACCGGTACGCAGGTCGAAACGGGATCCGTGCAGCCAGCATTCCAGCGTGCACCCCTCGACCTCGCCCTCGGAGAGCGCCACGGCGGCGTGCGAGCACTCGTCGCGGACGGCGTAGAACACGTCGTCCTCGCCGTGCACGATCGCCACCTGCACGCCGTCCACGTCGGCGCTGATCGCGGCGCCCTTCGGCACGTCCTCGGTCGAACAGATCCTGATCATCAGGCGCCGGCCTTCGTGAGGCGCGCCTCGATCGCGTCGCCGAGCCGCTCGCGCAGGTCCTCGACCGGGATCTTGTTGATCATCTCGGCGAAGAAGCCCCGCACCACCAGGCGTCGCGCCTCGCCCTCCGGGATCCCCCGGGCCATCAGGTAGAACAGCTGCTCGTCGTCGAACCGGCCGGTCGCGCTGGCGTGCCCGGCACCGGCGATCTCGCCGGTCTCGATCTCCAGGTTGGGCACCGAGTCGGCTCGGGCGCCGTCGCTGAGCAGCAGGTTCCGGTTGATCTCGTAGGTGTCGGTGCCGGTCGCCTCGGCCCCGATCAGCACGTCGCCGACCCAGACCGTGTGCGCGTCGTCGCCCTGGAGCGCGCCCCGGTAGCCGACGTTGCTGCGGCAGTCCGGCACGGTGTGGTCGACCAGCTGGCGGTGCTCCAGGTGCTGCCCGGAGTCGGCGAAGTAGAGGCCGTACAGCTCGGCCTCGCCGCCGCGCTGGGTGTATTCCACAGTGGTGTGCTGCCGGACCAGGTCGCCGCCGAGGCTCACCTGCACGTGGATGATCTTGGCATCCCGGCCCAGCTTCACCTTCAGGTGCTGTGCCTGCACCGCGTCGTCGGCCCAGTCGGCGACCGTGACCAGGGTCAGCTTCGCGCCGTCCGCCACCGCCACCTCGACGTTGTCGGCGAGCGTGGCCGAGCCCACGTGCTCCAGCACCACCGTCACCTCGGCGAACCGGCCCACCTCGACGAAGGTGTGGCCGAACGCGAGCGCGCCGGCGTCCTCGCCGACCGCCCGCAGGCGCACCGGCTCCGCCACCACGGCGTCGCGGGCGACCTGCACCAGCAGCGCGCCGTCGGCACCGCCGTAGGCCAGCGCGCTGACCCGGTCGAACGGGGTGAGCACGCCGCCCACCCGGGGGTCGTCGCGGCCGATCCGGCCGACGGTGACGCCCTCGGGCAGGTCGCCGTACTCGTGCCGGACCGTGCCGCGCGACGACCCGGAGCCGTCACCGGTCAGGCCACGGAGGCGCTTGAGCGGGGTGAACCGCCACTCCTCCTCCAGCCCGGTCAGGGCCGGGAAGTCGGCGACGTCGTACGAGCGGAGCGCCTGCGACTTGGTCGTGGGCGGCGCGGAAGCCTGGGTAGTCATCTCTTCCTTGGTCTGTCTGGTCCGTGACGACGTGGTCTTGCTGACGCGGCGGGCCAGGGTTCCGGCCCGCCGCGCGGGAACGGCGGCGTCAGCCGACCGCGCCCTCCATCTGCAGCTCGATCAGGCGGTTGAGCTCCAGCGCGTATTCCATCGGAAGCTCCTTGGCGATCGGCTCGATGAAGCCGCGCACGATCATCGCCATCGCCTCGTCCTCGCTCAGGCCCCGGCTCATCAGGTAGAAGAGCTGGTCGTCGCTGACCTTCGAGACGGTCGCCTCGTGCCCCATCGACACGTCGTCCTCGCGGATGTCGACGTACGGGTAGGTGTCGGAGCGGGAGATGGTGTCGACCAGCAGCGCGTCGCACTTGACCGTGCTGCGGCTGCTGTGCGAACCCTCCAGCACCTGCACCAGACCGCGGTAGGAGGTGCGGCCGCCGCCCCGGGCGATCGACTTCGACACGATGGTGGAGGAGGTGTGCGGCGCCGCGTGCACCATCTTGGCGCCGGCGTCCTGGTGCTGGCCCTCGCCGGCCATCGCCACCGAGAGCACCTCGCCCTTGGCGTGCTCGCCGGTCATGTAGACCGCCGGGTACTTCATGGTGACCTTGGAGCCGATGTTGCCGTCGACCCACTCCATGGTCGCGCCCTCGTGGCACACGGCGCGCTTGGTGACCAGGTTGTAGACGTTGTTCGACCAGTTCTGGATGGTCGTGTAGCGGCAGCGCGCGTTCTTCTTGACCACGATCTCCACGACCGCGCTGTGCAGCGAGTCGGAGGAGTAGAGCGGCGCGGTGCAGCCCTCGACGTAGTGCACGTACGCGCCCTCGTCGACGATGATCAGCGTCCGCTCGAACTGGCCCATGTTCTCCGTGTTGATCCGGAAGTAGGCCTGGAGCGGGATCTCCACGTGCACGCCCTTCGGCACGTAGATGAACGAGCCGCCGGACCACACGGAGGTGTTCAGCGCGGCGAACTTGTTGTCGCCGACCGGGATCACCGTGCCGAAGTATTCCTTGAAGATGTCCTCGTGCTCGCGCAGCGCGGTGTCCGTGTCGAGGAAGACGACGCCCTGCTCCTCGAGGTCCTCACGGATCTTGTGGTAGACGACCTCGGACTCGTACTGCGCCGCGACGCCGGCGACCAGCCGCTGCTTCTCCGCCTCGGGGATGCCCAGCCGGTCGTAGGTGTTCTTGATGTCCTCCGGCAGGTCCTCCCAGCTGGTGGCCTGCTTCTCGGTGGACCGGACGAAGTACTTGATGTTGTCGAAGTCGATCCCGGTGAGGTCGGCGCCCCAGGCCGGCATCGGCTTGCGGTCGAAAAGCCGCAGGCCCTTCAGGCGCAGGTCGAGCATCCAGGCCGGCTCGTTCTTCTTGGCCGAGATGTCCCGCACCACCGCCTCGTTCAGACCACGCTGGGCGGCGGCCCCGGCGACGTCGGGGTCGGCCCAGCCGTACTCGTAACGACCGAGGGCGGCGAGCTGCTCCTCCTGGGTCAGGGGCTGGACGATCTGCTCGGTCATCTATCTGTCCTCACAGTGGTGACGGTGGAACCGGACTGGGCGGGAATGTGCGTGGTGCACACGCCGTCGCCGTGCGCGATGGTGGCCAGGCGCTGCACGTGGGTGCCGACCAAGCGGGAGATCACCGCGGTCTCGGCCTCGCACAGCTGGGGAAACTCGGCGGCCACGTGCGCCACCGGGCAGTGGTGCTGGCAGAGCTGGCCGCCGGAGGCGATCGTGGACGCGTTGGCAGCGTAACCCTCGGCGGTCAGCGCCCCGGCGAGCGCCTCGGCCCGCGCGAGCGGGGCGTCGCCGGCGTCCTCCATGGCGGCCCGGCAGCGGTGCTCCAGCGCGGCGACCTGGTCGGCGGCGAACTCCGCCACCGCCTCGGCGCCACCGGTGCGGGCGATCCACCGCAGCGCGGCGGTGGCCATGTTGTCGTAGTGGTGGGTGCCGCAACGCACCCGCGCCGCCTCGGTCAGCACGAAGACCTTGGCCGGCCGGCCCCGCCCCCGGCTGCCCCGGACGGTCTGCTCGCGGGCGACCACGTCACCGTCGGCGAGCATCGCGTCGAGGTGCCGGCGGATCGCGGCCGGGCTGAGGCCGAGCGCCGAGCCGAGCTGCGCGGCGGTGGTCGCGCCCCGCTCCAGCAGGAGCTGGGTGACCCGGTCGCGGGTCGACAGGTCGGCAGGAGCCGTCGCGCCGGCGACCCTACTGGTCACCGACCCTTCGGACAGCGCTGCCGCGTTTTTCACAACGGCAACGTTACGTAATTCGCGCGGGGCCCGCAAACCGGGGGTCCGGTGATCCCGACCACCGGGGTGGCCGAGTCACCCGATCGGGATCAACTACGGTGCGTAGGATTCGCTTCGTGAAGCGTTCCGTCCGGTTCCCGGTCTCCCCCACGCTGCTGCGTCGCCTCGCGTTCACCTCGATCATCGCGAACGTGGCGATCGTGGTCACCGGCGGGGCCGTCCGGCTCACCGCCTCCGGCCTCGGCTGCCCCACCTGGCCCCGGTGCACCGACGAGTCCTACACCACCACGTCCGAGATGGGCGTGCACGGAGTGATCGAGTTCGGCAACCGGCTGCTCACCTTCGCGGTGGGGATCATCGCACTCGCCGTGGTGCTGGCCGTGCTCGCCCAGCGCCCCCGCCGCCGGGGGCTGCCGCCGCTGGCCGTGGGCGTGCTGCTCGGCATCCCGGCACAGGCCGTCATCGGCGGGATCACCGTGCTGACCAACCTCAACCCGTGGGTGGTCGGGCTGCACTTCCTCGCCTCGATGGTGGTGATCGCGGTCGCGTACGCGCTCTGGCGGCGCACCGGCGAGCCGGACGGGCCGGTGACGCCGACCGTGCCGGCGCCGCTGCGTACCCTCGCCCTGATCACGACGGTGGTCAGCGCGGCCGTGCTCGTGGTCGGCACCTGGGTGACCGGCAGCGGACCGCACGCCGGCGACCAGGGCGCGGCCCGCAACGGCCTGGATCCGGAGACGATCTCCCAGGTCCACGCGGACGGCGTCTTCCTGCTGCTCGGCCTCTCGGTGGCGTTGTTCTTCGCGTTCCGCGCGGTCGGCGCGCGCGACGCCGCCCGGGCCGCCGCTGCGCTGCTCGCGGTCGAGCTGGGCCAGGGCCTGATCGGCTTCGTCCAGTACTTCACCCACCTGCCGGCGGTGCTGGTCGCCGCGCACATGCTCGGCTCCTGCCTGGTGCTGCTGGCCACGCTCGGCGTGCTCTGGAGCACGCGGGAGCGCCGCCCGGCGGCCCCGGCCGCGCCGGCCGCCGAGCCGGTGGGCGCCACCGCCTGAGCCGGGCGTTACCGCGCGGCCGGAGCGGGAATGCGGGCCGGACGACGGACCGTACGCCCGAGGGGAGCCGCCGGTGTCGCGCAAGGGCCTTGCCACGTCCACGCCGCAGCGGCTGACCCCGGTGGCCGGCGCGCCGCTGTGGTGCGACGCCCGCGAGTTCGGCCTCACCGGCGACGGGGTGACCAACGACCAGCCGGCGCTGGCCGCGCTGGTGGACCGCCTCGGCGCCGGGTACGACGCCGACGGCCGGGCCCGGGTGATTTACTGCCCGCCCGGCCTCTACTCGATCCGCGACGCCGGCACGATCTGGCGCAGCGGCGTCTCGCTGATCGGCGCCGGCTCGGCCGCGACCCGGTTCCTGCTCAGCAACGAGGGCAACCGCGCCGACCCGGTGCCGCTGGCCTACTGGACCACCGTGCAGCACGGCGCGGACCGGGACCGGCACATCGCCGACTGCACGTTCGCCGACTTCGAGATCGACGGCTCCGGCGTGGGTCAGGCCGAGTACGACTACCTGGCCAAGGGCCTGGGCCTGCAGTACGTGGTGCGGGGCGTGTTCCGCAACCTCTACATCCACCACACCGGCGCGACCGGCCTCGGCTGCGACTTCCTCCAGGACACCCTGATCGACGGCGTGGTGGTGGTGGGCTGCGGCCGGCTGGACAACGGCCAGCAGATGGGCGGCGCCGGGATCGGGGTCGGCATCGGCGGCTGGGGCGACGTGGAGCGCCTCACCATCGCCAACTGCACCACCGTCGGCAACGGCACCAACGGGATCTTCCTGGAGTTGCAGAAGGACTACTGGGCCCCGCCGCGCGGCATCCGCATCACCGCCTGCCACAGCCAGGCCAACCGGTTCGGCATCTCGGACTGGGGCGCGGACGGGCTGATCGTCTCCGGCTGCACCATGACCAACAACCTGGAGGCCGGCTTCGACGTGTCGGCCAACGGCACCGCGGGGGTCGCCGGGCGTGGCGGGCTGCTCACCGGCAACGTGATCGACTGCAACGTCGGCGACGGGATCAGCATGGGCAACACACCCGGGCCGTACGCGGTGCAGGGCAACCGGATCAGCCGCAACGGCGGGTACGGCTACCACGAGCACGACCTCGGCCACGGCTACCGGGGCGCGGCCGCCGACGTGGTGATCCAGGACAACGACATCCGGGAGAACGCGCTGGACGGGATCCGGATCGACCGGCCGATGCTGGACGCGTCGATCGTGGGCAACCGGATCCGGGACAACGGACGCCGCTCCGCGCCGGCCCACCGGGGCTCCGGCGACGCGGTGCGCTATGGCACGCGCGAGGTCACCGACGGCGCGGCCCGCTGGCCGGCCGGCGGGCACCGGGGCAAGGTCGTCCGGGTCGGCACCCGGACGGCCGTGGTCGCCGACAACACCGCCGACCGGCTCTCCCTGGCCGAGGTACGCCCCGACGGCAGCACCGGCTGGAACGAGGCGGTCCCGGAGCCCGGCTCGGCGTACGAGCTGCCGGACGGGCCGACGGCCTGCGCCGGGATCACCGTGGCGGCCCCGTTCGACTCCGCCACCGTCCGGGCCAACCGGATCTGGCAGCGTGACGCCGACACCCAGGAGTACGGCATCTGGATCACCGAGTCGGGGAGCTGCGTCTCGTGCGCGGTCGAGGACAACGACCTCGCCGGGTCGCGGGCCGCGCTGCGACTGGACACCCCGCCGATCGGCGGTCGCTGGGACCGCAACCACACCGACCGGGACTGACCCGGCGTCTCCGCCCGCGGCGCTGCGGGCGGAGAGCGAAGCCGACCTCCGGGCGAACCTGGAACGGCTGCTCACGCTCGGCCGCGCGGGCGGCCACCTCGATGCCGGTGTCGACCCGCGGGCCGAGGCCGCCGCGCTCGCCACCCTGCTGGACGGCATCACCGTACGGGTGCTGAGCACCGGCCTGGACCCCGCCGAGGAGATCGACCGGCACCTCGCCCGACTCGCCCCCGCGGAACGCACCGCGCCGGTGAGCGGCCGCCCGCCAGGCTGGCACCGGACCGCCAGGTGGGCCGAGCCGCAGTCGCAGGTCCGGTGCCCGCAAGGACACCCACGACGTTCCACCCCCGGCACCAGCCGACGACGAGTGGAACGCTACGGACGTCTGGGCGGGCCTGGCCCACCCGTGGCGGCTCACCCGTCGCGCCGGGTGGGCGGCGTGGGGCGGTCAGGGGCGGCCGGGCAGGTGGGCGAGGATCGCGTCGGCGAGCCGGTCGGGGGCGCCGTCGGCGTGGCCGACGAACAGGCTCGGCTCGGTCAGCTCCAGCTCGACCAGGACGGGCGAGCCGTCCGCGCCCGGGATGAGGTCGACCCGGGCGTAGAGCAGCCGGTCGGTGCCACCGGGAACGGCGGCGAGCACCTTCTCGGCGACGGCCCGCTGCTCGTCGGTGGCGGTGCGGGCGTCGATCCGCTCCTCCTTGTAGAGCGCGGCCTCGCCCCGGTCCGGCCCGGTCAGCATCGGGCCCTTGCGGATCGCGTGGCTGAACGCCAGGCCGTCGGGACCGGCCAGGTAGAGCAGCGCGGTCTCGCCGGCGGTGTCGACCGCGTCCAGGTAGGGCTGGACCATCGTGACCCGCCCGGCGTCACCGAGCCGCCGCACGTGCGCCGATGCCAGCCTCCGGTGCTCCGGGTCGGCCAGGTCGTAGCGCCCGGTGTCCTGGCTGCCGGCGCTGACCGCCGGCTTGAGCACGTGCTCGCCGCCGGCCGGCGACGCCCACCGCTCCCCCGGCGCGATCCAGACCGTCGGCACGGTGGGCACCCCGGCGGCGGAGAGCTCGGCCAGGTAGCGCTTGTCGGTGTTCCAGGCGACCACGTCGGCTGGGTTGACGAGCGCCGGCACGGTGCGCGCCCAGGCGACGAACTCGTCCCGACGCAGGGCATAGTCCCAGGGTGAGCGGAGCACGGCCAGGTCGTAGCCGGACCAGTCCACGGCCGGGTCGTCCCAGACCGCGACCTCGGCACCGACGCCGCGGGCGGCGAGCGGGCCGAGCACGAGCCGGTCGTCCGGGTCGAGGTCGGGCAGGGCGGCACAGGTGACGAGAGCGACCCGGGGTTTCCCCCGGGTCGACTGGTGGTGGTCGGTCATGCGGTTATGGGTATGTCAACGGGCCATCGTGCGCCGGGCCATCGACCGCCAGAGGTCGTTGCTCGGACGCATCTGGTCCATCAGCTCACGCTCCCAGGCGTTCTCGACGTCGACCCCGGCCGTGGCGCAGGCCTGCCGCGCGACGACGGTGTCGTCGGCGAACTGGTCCGCCCACGCCCCGTCGGAACCCACGAGGACGATCCGTGCGCCGCGCTTGCCGACGTACTCGATGACCGCCTTCGCGCCGCCGTGCCCGGCGGCGAACGACTTGATGCCCGCGACCAGGCCGTTGGGGGCCTGCTCGCCGGTCTTGTCAGCCGTCAGCGTCGTATCGGAACCATCTGCCATGACGCGAAGCCTAAGCAGACTTCCACCCGGATGTGCGAGAACGATGAACTGAATGTGATGCCAATTACCCGCTGGTTTAAGGAGAACCACAGGTAATTTGTCCGGCCATGTCGGAAAAATGCGGGCGAAGCGGGCGGGCTGGATCGTCACACTCTGTCCAGGTTGATCCCCGGCGAGGGACGTGGAAAAAACTTCTGATGAACCATCTCACGTGCGCCGACGCCGGCGCGACGGTCAGACCAGCGCGTCGAGGGCGACGGCGGCGAACAGGATGGTGAGGTAGGTGGTCGACCAGTGGAACAGCCGCATCGGCTTGACCGCCTCGCCACGCGCCGCACGCCGGCACAGCTTGTGCGCCTCGACCACGAAGATCCCACCGACGACCAGCGCGGTCACCCCGTAGATCGGGCTCATCCCGAGCGGCCAGACCGCCAGCGACGACAGCAGCGTCAACCAGGAGAACCCGATGATCTCCGCGTTGACCCGGCGGACCGAGGCCACCACCGGCAGCATCGGGATGCCGGCGCGGGCGTAGTCGTCCTTGTACTTGATGGCCAGCGCGTAGAAGTGCGGCATCTGCCAGAAGAAGACCACCGCGAACAACCCCCAGGCGGCCGGCGCGAGCGAACCGGTGACCGCGGCCCAGCCGATCAGCACCGGCGCGGCGCCGCAGGCCCCGCCCCAGAACGTGTTGGCGGCCGTGGTCCGCTTCAGCCAGAGCGTGTAGACCAGGTCGTAGTAGGCGATCGCGGCCAGCGTCAGGCCGGCGGCCAGCCAGTTGGTGGTCGCCGCCAGCAACGCCACCGACACCGTCGCCAGCACCAGCCCGAAGACCAGGGCGTTGCGCGGCGACACGGTGTGCGCCGGCAGCGGGCGACGCTTGGTGCGCCGCATCAACTGGTCGATGTCGCGGTCGATGTAGCAGTTGAGCACGCTCGCCGCGCCGGCCGCGAGCGAGCCGCCGACCAGCACCACGGCCACCAGCCAGAGCGACGGCATGCCGCCGTCCGCGAGCATCATCGCCGGCACGGTGGTGACCAGCAGCAGCTCGACGATCCGCGGCTTGGTCAGCGCGACGTAGGCGGCCACCACGGCCCGCACGTCCCGCCGGCCGGTCGCCGGCGCCTCCGCCACCGTGCCCACCGGTGACACCCCGGCAGGGTTGCTGACCGGGCGCTCGGTGATCATGCTCACGGATTGCCACCTTCCGGCATCGGCAGGGGAGTCGTCGGCCCGGACCCGAGCCGGGTCCACACACCGCCCCACACACTACGCGTCGTCGTTTTGGCTGCCCCGCAGACCCGGCAACGGTGCGGGCCGTCACACCGGGGGTTGAACGCCCGGCCGGGACGGAAACGTACAAGTCAGCATGCCGAGATCCCCGGGCGGACGTTTAGCGGCGCTCGATAGGGTCATCAGTGAGGGTTCCGCCCATCTGCCGAGGAGCACATCAACGTGGCTGCGAAACGACCCGAGCTTCCCGCTCTCAACTGGTCCGACCTCGACCGCAGGGCCGTCGACACGGTCCGGGTGCTGGCCATGGACGCCGTGGAGAAATCCGGCAACGGCCACCCGGGCACGGCGATGAGCCTCGCCCCGGCGGCCTACCTGCTCTTCAACCGGGTCATGCGGCACAATCCGACCGACCCGAACTGGCCCGGTCGAGACCGGTTCGTGCTGTCCGCCGGGCACTCCAGCCTGACGCTCTACATCCAGCTCTTCCTCGCCGGCTACCCGCTGGCCCTGGACGACCTCAAGGCGCTGCGCCAGTGGGGCTCGCTCACCCCGGGCCACCCGGAGCACGGCCACACCCCGGGCGTGGAGACCACCACCGGCCCGCTCGGCCAGGGCCTCGGCAACGCGGTCGGCATGGCCATGGCCGCCCGCCGCGAGCGGGGCCTGTTCGACAGCGAGCCGGACCGCGCCGACTCCCCGTTCCGGCACGACATCTGGTGCATCGCCTCCGACGGCGACATCGAGGAGGGCATCACCCACGAGGTCAGCGCGCTCGCCGGCCACCAGCAGCTCGGCAACCTCTGCGTGATCTACGACGACAACGAGATCTCGATCGAGGACGACACCCGGATCGCCAAGAGCGAGGACGTGGCGGCCCGCTACGAGGCGTACGGCTGGCACGTGCAGACCGTCGACTGGCGCAGCGGCGACGCCGACCAGGGCGACTACCACGAGGACGTGGAGGCGCTCTACCAGGCGCTGCTGGCCGCCAGGGCGGAGACCGGCAAGCCGTCGTTCATCGCGCTGCGCACCATCATCGGCTGGCCCGCGCCGAACAAGCAGAACACCGGCAAGATCCACGGCTCGGCGCTCGGCGCGGACGAGGTCAAGGCCACCAAGGAGATCCTCGGCTTCGACCCGCAGCGCACCTTCGAGGTCGACGAGGAGGTGCTCAAGCACGCCCGCCAGGTGGTCGAGCGCGGCACGCAGGCGCAGGCCGAGTGGGACAAGGGGTTCGACGCCTGGGCGAAGGCCAACCCGGAGCGCAAGGCGCTGTGGGACCGGATGGCCACCCGTACCCTGCCGACCGGCTGGACCGACGCGCTGCCCACCTTCCCGGCGGACGCCAAGGGCGTCGCCACCCGGGCCGCCTCCGGCAAGGTCCTGGAGGCGCTCGCCCCGGTGCTGCCGGAGCTGTGGGGCGGCTCCGCCGACCTGGCCGAGAGCAACAACACCACCATGAAGGGCGAGCCGTCGTTCGTCCCGGCCGGGCACGCCACCAAGGACTTCCCGGGTGACGAGTACGGCCGCACGCTGCACTTCGGCATCCGCGAGCACGGCATGGGGGCGATCCTCAACGGCATCGCGCTGCACGGCGGCACCCGCCCCTACGGCGGCACGTTCCTGGTGTTCAGCGACTACATGCGCCCGTCGGTGCGGCTCGCCGCGCTGATGAAGCTGCCGGTGACCTACGTCTGGACGCACGACTCGATCGGTCTCGGCGAGGACGGCCCCACCCACCAGCCGATCGAGCACCTGAGCGCGCTGCGGGCCATCCCCGGCCTGGACGTGGTCCGCCCGGCCGACGCCAACGAGACGGCCTGGGCGTGGCGGCAGGCGCTGGAGCACACCGACCGGCCGACCGCGCTGGCGCTGAGCCGGCAGGCGCTGCCGACCATCGACCGCACCGAGTTCGGCCCCGCCGAGGGCACCGCCAAGGGCGGCTACGTGCTGGCCGAGGCGTCCAACGGCAAGCCGCAGGTGATCATCGTCGGCACCGGCTCCGAGGTGCAGCTCTGCCTCACCGCCCGGGAGCGGCTGGAGGCCGACGGCACCCCCACCCGGGTGGTGTCCATGCCGTGCCAGGAATGGTTCTTCGCGCAGGACGAGGCGTACCGGGAGTCGGTGCTGCCGCGCGGGGTAAAGGCACGGGTGAGCGTGGAGGCGGGCATCGCGATGTCGTGGCGGGCGATCGTCGGCGACAGCGGCGAGTGCGTGAGCATCGAGCACTACGGCGCGAGCGCGCCCTACACCGTGCTCTTCGAGCAGTTCGGGTTCACCCCCGACCGGATCGTGGCCGCCGCGCACGCGGCGCTGACCCGGGTGGGCGACATCACCGGTTTCACGACCGGCAACTGAGGGGAGCGTGGACGGCATGACGGACAGGCTGAAAGAGCTCCAGAACGCCGGGGTGGCGATCTGGCTCGACGATCTTTCCCGGGTACGACTGACCTCCGGCGGACTGGACAAGCTGCGCCGGGAGAGCCACGTGGCCGGCGTGACCACCAACCCGACGATCTTCGCCAAGGCGCTGAGCGACGCCGACGAGTACGACTGGCAGCTCCGTGACCTCGCCACCCGCGACGTGGACGTCGAGGAGGCGGTCCGCATGCTCACCACGTACGACGTGCGGTGGGCCTGCGACGTGATGCGTCAGTCGTACGACGCCAGCGACGGCGTGGACGGCCGGGTCTCGATCGAGGTGGACCCGCGGTCGGCGCACGACGCGGACAAGACCGCCGCCGAGGCGAAGGCGCTGTGGTGGCTGGTCGACCGGCCGAACCTCTTCATCAAGATCCCGGCGACCGAGGAGGGCCTGCCGGCGATCACCAAGACCCTGGCCGAGGGGATCAGCGTGAACGTCACGCTGATCTTCGGGCTGGACCGCTACTCGCAGGTGATGGAGGCGTTCCTGGCCGGCCTGGAGCAGGCGCAGGCCAACGGGCACGACCTGTCCAAGATCGGCTCGGTGGCCTCGTTCTTCGTCTCCCGGGTCGACAGCGAGGTCGACAAGCGGCTGGAGAAGATCGGCTCGGACCAGGCCAAGTCGCTGCGCGGCAAGGCCGCGGTCGCCAACGCCCGGCTGGCCTACGAGCGCTACGGCGAGGTGTTCTCCTCCGCGCGGTGGCAGAAGCTGGCCGACGCGGGCGCCCACCCGCAGCGCCCGCTGTGGGCCTCCACCTCGACGAAGAACCCGGACTACCGGGACGTCATCTACGTCGAGGAGCTGATCGCCCCCGGCACGGTCAACACCATGCCGGAGCCGGTCATCCACGCCTACGCCGAGCACGGCGAGACGCAGGCCGACACGATCACCGGCGCGTACGACGACGCGCGGCAGGTCTTCGCGGACCTCGAGTCGGTCGGCGTGGACCTGGCCGACGTGATCGCCACCCTGGAGCGCGAGGGCGTGGAGAAGTTCGAGGCGAGTTGGCTGGAGCTGCTGGAGGGGGTCAAGAAGTCCCTCGCCGAGGCGGCCAAGGGCGCCGGCAGCCCGCACCGGGCCGCCGAGGGCAACGCGCGCGACGCCCAGCAGGCCGGCGGGAACGCGTGACCGACGGCGTGCGACGCGTCCCGGGGCCCTGCCCCGGGGCGCGTTCCGCCGTACCGTGGAACCGGTGAGGTGAGTGCCGTGAGCGCGAGGAGTGAGCCGGGTCTGCGAGCCCCGCAGTCGCGAACAACGGTGGCGCGGTGAGTGACCTGCTGGCCGGTCCGGCGGACGTCGCCGCCGGCCTGGCCGTGCACGGCGCGGGCGCGGTGGGCGCCGCCGCGCGCGCCGCGCTGGTCGCCGACGACGTCCCCGCCCGGCTGGCCGCCAAGGACCCGACCCTCTGGGGGCCCGCGGCCGAGGCGACCGCCCGCGACCGGCTGGGCTGGGTCGACACCCACTGCCGCAGCCGGGACCTCCTCCCCCAGCTCGCCGAGTTGGTCGCCGAACTGGGCGACCTCGATCATGTGGTGCTCGCCGGCGCCGGCGGCGTCACGCTCGCCGCCGAGGTGATCGCCGGATGCCTGGGCCGGCCGCTGACCGTGCTCGACTCGGCCGATCCCGGTCCGGTCCGGGTGGCCCTGGCCGACCGTCCGGCGCGTACCGTGCTGGTGCTCGCCGGGCGCTCCGGCCTCGACCCGACCACCGACGCCCACCTGCGGGTCTGGCGGCGGGCCTGGCAGGACGCCGGCCCGGAGGCGGACCGGCACGTCGTGGTGGTCGCCCCGCCCGGCTCGGAGCTGGCGGCGCTCGCCGACGAGCTGGGTGCCGTGGTGATCCCGGCCGACGCGGAGGTGACCGGTCCCTGGTCGGCGCTCAGCGCGTTCGGCCTGGTCCCGGCGGCGCTCGCCGGCGCGCCGGTCACCGAGCTGCTGGACGAGGCCGCGGCGCTCGCCGGCGCGCTCGACCGGGACCGCGACAATCCCGGCCTCACACTCGGCGCGGCCCTGGGCGCGGCGGCCCTTGGCGGGCGGTCCACCGTCGCGCTGGTGCCCGACGGCACCGGCCTCGACGGGCTGCGGCACTGGGCCGGTGCGCTGCTCGCCGAGGCGACCGGCGGGCGGCTGCTGCCGCTCGCCGCGGAGTCGCCGGACGCGCGCGGCGCCACCGGCCCGGACGTGCTGACGGTCGGGATCGGCGGCGCGCTGGCACCCGGTGTGATGCCCGGCGTGGCCGCCGACATGGCGGTCAACGGGCCGCTCGGCGCGCAGTTCCTCACCTGGTCCTACGCGGCCGCGACCGCCGCCGCGGCGCTGCGGGTCGACCCGTTCGCGGAGCCGGCGGCCGGCGCGGCGGACGGGCCGGCGGACCCGCCGCCCTCGTCGGTGGACGGCGTGGTCGAGGTGTACGCGCCGACCGGCGCCCCCGCCGACCTGGCCGGCGCGCTGCGCTGGCTCGTCGACGGGACGGGCCCCGACGAGCACCTCGCCGTCACCGCTCACCTGGACCGGTTCGCCGACGCGGCGGTGGCCGGGCTGCGCCCGCTGCTGGCGCGCGCCACCGGGCGGCCGGTGACCTTCGGGTGGGGGCCCCGCCGCCCGAGCCACACCGACGGGCACGCCCGGCACCTGCAGATCACCGGTGCGGTCACCGATGATCTGGCGGTGCCCGGCCGCCCGTACACCTTCGCGGAACTCCAGGCGGCCCAGGCCGCCGGCGACCGGCGGGCCCTGGCCGGCCGGGAGCGACAGGTGCTGCGACTGCACCTGACCGAGCGGGCGGCGGGCGTCGCCCAACTGCTGGATACGGCCGGACGGACACGTACGTGACGATCAATGACCTGGAATCAGTGGACCGAGATGCAGGAGGAGGTGGCCCGGTGAACCCGCTGCGCGACCCGCAGGACCGGCGGCTGCCGCGGATCCCCGAGCCGTGCGCCTTGGTGATCTTCGGGGTCACCGGGGACCTGGCCCGCAAGAAGCTGCTACCGGCGGTCTACGACCTGGCCAACCGAGGGCTCCTGCCGCCCGGCTTCGTGGTCCTCGGCTTCGCCCGCCGCGACTGGGGCGACGGCGACTTCGAGTCGCTGGCGCACGACGCGGCCAAAAAACACGCCCGCACCCCGTGGCGGGAGGAGGTCTGGGCCCGGCTCGTCGGCAACGTCAAGTTCGTCGGCGGCTCGTTCGACGACGACGCCGCCTTCGACCACCTCGCCACCACGCTCGACGAGCTGCGCGAGACGCACGGCATCGCCGGCAACGCCGCGTTCTACTTCTCCATCCCCCCGGCGGCCTTCCCGGTGGTGCTCAAGCAGCTCGCCCGCACCGGCATGGCGGACAACGAGAAGTCCGGCGGCTGGCGGCGGGTGGTGGTGGAGAAGCCGTTCGGCAACGACCTGCCCTCGGCCAAGTCGCTCAACGACCTGGTCGACGACGTCTTCACCCGTCAGGACGTCTTCCGGATCGACCACTACCTGGGCAAGGAGACGGTCCAGAACATCCTGGCGCTGCGGTTCGCCAACAACCTGTTCGAGCCGCTGTGGAACTCCAAGTACGTCGACTCGGTGCAGATCACCATGGCCGAGGACGTCGGCATCGGCACCCGGGCGGCGTTCTACGACTCGGTCGGCACCGCCCGCGACGTGCTCCAGAACCACCTGCTCCAGTTGCTCGCCCTGGTCGCGATGGAGGAGCCGACGAGCTTCGACGCCGACGAGATCCGGGCCGAGAAGCTCAAGGTGCTCAAGGCGATCGCCGTGCCCCGGGACGTCGCCCGGGACACCGTGCGCGGCCAGTACCTGCCCGGCTGGGTGGGCGGCGAACGCGCGAAGGGCTACCTGGAGGAGGAGGACGTCCCGGCGGACTCCACCACCGAGACGTACGTGGCGGTGAAGCTGGCCATCCAGAACCGGCGCTGGGCCGGGGTGCCGTTCTACATCCGGGCCGGCAAGCGGCTGCCCCGGCGGGTCACCGAGGTGGCCATCATGTTCAAGAAGGCGCCGCACCTGCCGTTCAACCCGGCCGACATGGAGTCGCTCGGCGCCAACCAGCTCGTCATCCGGGTCCAGCCGGACGAGGGCGTGGTGCTGAAGTTCGGCTCGAAGGTGCCGGGCACCACCATGGAGGTCCGCGACATCGCGATGGACTTCCAGTACGGCGAGGCGTTCACCGAGTCCAGCCCGGAGGCGTACGAACGGTTGGTGCTGGACGTGCTCATCGGCGACCGGACGCTGTTCCCGGACGCCGCCGAGGTGGAGCAGAGCTGGCAGGTGGTGGACCCGCTGGAGCACGCCTGGGAGGGCACGAAGCCGGAGCCGTACCGGGCCGGCGAGTGGGGCCCCCGGGCCGCCGACGAGATGCTGGCCGCCGAGGGAAGAGCTTGGAGAAGAGCATGATCGGGCTATGGGACACCACCGGCAACGAGGTGGTCAAGGCGCTGGCCGCCGAGCGGCGCAGCGCGGGCGGGGTGGCCAGCGGCATGGCGCTCACGTTGATCGTCGTGGTGGACGAGAAGCGGGTCCGGGAGGCCGAGGCGGCGGCCACCATCGCCGCCGCCGCGCACCCGTGCCGGCTGCTCGTGGTGGTCCGCTCCGAGATCGAGCGGGACCGCAACCGGCTGGACGCGGAGATCGTCGTGGGCGGCCGGCTCGGCCCGTGCGAGGCGGTGGTCACCCGGATGTACGGCCGGCTGGCGCTGCACGCCGAGTCCGTGGTGATGCCGCTGCTGGTGCCGGACGTGCCGGTGGTGACCTGGTGGCACGGTGAGCCGCCGGACGAGATCGCCACCGACTTCCTCGGCGTGGTCGCCGACCGACGGATCACCGACTCGGCGCAGGCCACCGACCCGATCGCCGCGCTGCGGGAACGGGCCTGCGACTACGCGCCGGGCGACACCGACCTGGCCTGGACCCGGATCACCCCGTGGCGCACGCTCGTCGCCGGCGCGTTCGACACCACCCAGGCCCGGGTCACCGAGGCGACGGTGGTGGCGCCGCGCACCGACCCGACGGCGGCGTTGATGTGCGGCTGGCTGAGCGCCCGGCTGGGCATCGAACCGGTATGGGAGCACACCGACGAGTTCCCGCGGATGCGCGAGGTGCAGTTGCGCTGCGCCAACGGCGACGAGCTGACGCTGACCCGGGACGACAGCGTCGCGGTGTTCCGGCGTACCGGCCAGGAGGACCGGACGCTGCCGCTGGTCCGCCGGCCGCTCGGCGACGAGCTGGCCGAGGAGCTGCGCCGCCTCGACGCCGACCAGGTGTACGCCGAGGCGCTCGGCGCGACGGCCGGGCTGACCGGCCTGGACCAGCGCGCGCCGCAGCGGGTGCACGTGTGGAAGGATCCGGCGACCGCCCAGCGGGCCGAGGCCGGGGTGACCGCGCACGCGGGCGCGACAGCCAACGAGTGACCGCCCGACCGGCGGTCGGAAGCACAAAGACACGAGGCACAACGGATGACTGAGGCGAGTGTCGCCGTACACGCCGACCCCGACCTGCTCGCGCAGGCGGTGGCGGCCCGACTGGTGGTGAAGCTGCTCGACGCGCAGGCCGAACGTGGTCAGGCGTCGGTGGTGCTGACCGGCGGGCGGATCGCCGCGGCGGTCCACCGGGCGGTCGGCCAGTTGCCGGCCCGGGACGCCGTGGACTGGTCCCGGGTCGACATCTGGTGGGGGGACGAGCGGTTCCTGCCGTCCGGCGACCCGGAGCGCAACGAGACCCAGGCCCGGGCGGCACTGCTGGACGCGCTGCCGCTGGACCCGGCGCGGGTGCACCCGATGCCGGCCTCCGACGGCCCGGCCGGCGACGACCCGGAGGCGGCCGCCGCCGGGTACGCGCGGGAGCTGGCCGCCGCCGCCCGGCCGGGCACCGCGGCGCTGCCCCACTTCGACGTGCTGATGCTCGGCGTCGGCGAGGACGGGCACGTGGCGTCGGTGTTCCCGGAGCACCCGGTGCACCACGACAACCGGCCGGTCAGCGCGGTGCGGGGCAGCCCGAAGCCGCCGCCGGTGCGCACCACGCTGACCCTGCCGGCCATCAACACGGCCGAGGAGGTGTGGCTGGTCGCCGCCGGGGCGGACAAGGCCCGGGCGGTGGGCATGGCGCTGGCCGGGGCCGGGCCGGTGCAACTGCCGGCGGCCGGGGTGCGGGGCGTCTCCCGAACCCTCTGGCTGCTGGACCGCGCGGCCGCGGCCGACGTGCCGCCCCGCGCCCGCAGCCTGAGGTGAAAGGAGGGGCCCCCTCTTAACGCCTGCGGTATAGGCGGGGCCCCTTCTTAACGCCCCTCAGGCGCGACCTCGGCGTCGCCGCAGCGCGGCGAGGGCCTCGGCGAGCAGCGCCTCCCCCTCCTCCGGTGTGCGCCGCTCCTGCACGTACGCCAGGTGGGTCTTGAAGGGCTCGGCGCGCTGGCGGCCCGGCGGGTTGCCCGGTTCGGGGCCGGCCGGCTCCCCGCAGCGGGGGCAGTCCCACGTCGCCGGGGTCTCGGCCTCGGCGGCGATCAGGAACTCGACCCGGTGCTCGTGGCGGCACCAGTAGACGACCGGCCGTCGTGGCGCCGGCTCGGTGCGCTGGTCGAAACGCTCGGGGGCGGACCCGATGCGGGTGCCGCGGATGACGTTGTTGCTGGGCACGGTTGCTCGCTCCCTGTCGTCGGAGGGGACCGCCGCCGGAAGGGGTCGGCGACGGGCGACGGGCGGAGAAACAAAACTGCGCGCGGTCCGTGACGGACCGCGCGCAGATTGTACGCTTCTTCGGCGCTCGCTCAGGTGCCGCTGCTCATCTGGAGCCGGAGCCAGAGCCCCAGCCCGACGATGCACGCGAACCAGACGATCCCTACCAGAACGGTGTAGCGGTCGAGGTTCTTCTCGGCCACCGAGGAACCGGCCAGGCTGGAGCTGACGCCGCCGCCGAACATGCTCGACAACCCGCCGCCCTTACCGCGGTGCAGGAGGATCAGCAGGACGAGCAGCACGCTGGTGATGACCAACAGCGTGATCATCGTGTAGGCGAACCAGATCGGCATGGCGGGGGTCAGTCCTCTCGTTACGATCACTGCCCGGACCTGTCGGGCACGGCGGCACCGACCGTTGGACGGGCAGCGTCAAGGATAGCGAGCGATCAGCGGGCCGTGTGCTCCGGGAACCGACAGATCTGCGCGAACTCCTCCGCGTCCAGGCTCGCGCCCCCGACCAGGGCCCCGTCCACGTCGGGCTGAGCCATGATCGCGGCGACGTTCGACGCCTTGACCGACCCGCCGTAGAGGATCCGGACCTGCCCGGCGGTGGCCTCGTCATAGGTCTCCACGAGCCGCTTGCGCACCTCGCCGCAGACCTCCTGCGCGTCCTCCGGCGTCGCCGTCTTGCCGGTGCCGATCGCCCAGACCGGCTCGTACGCCACGACGACCTTCGTCACCTGCTCGGCGGTGAGGCCCTTCAGCGCGCCGTCGAGCTGGTCGCAGCAGTGCGGAACCTGCTTGAGCTGCTCGCGGATCTCCAGGCCCTCACCGATGCACAGGATCGGGGTGAGCCCGTTCGCCAGCGCCGCCGCCACCTTCGCGTTGACCAGCGCGTCGTCCTCGTAGTGGTACTGCCGCCGCTCGGAGTGGCCGACCACCACGTAGCCGCAGCCCAGCTTCGCCAGCATCGGCCCGGCGATGTCGCCGGTGTAGGCGCCCGAGGCGAACGGCGACAGGTCCTGCGCGCCGTAGCCGATCAGCAGCTTGTCGCCGTCCACCGCGGTCTGCACGGTACGCAGGTCGGTGAAGGGCGGCAGCACCACGCACTCGACGTCGGTGAGCTGCTTCTCGTTGAGGCTCGCGGCCAGCTTCTGCACCAGCAGGTTGGCCTCGAGGTGGTTCAGGTTCATCTTCCAGTTGCCGGCCATCAGCGGCCGGCGGGTGGTGCTCGCCATTCAGTTCTCCAGAGCCGCGATGCCGGGGAGGGTCTTGCCCTCCAGGTATTCCAGGGAGGCGCCACCACCGGTGGAGATGTGCCCGAACGAGGACTCGTCCAGACCCAGCGCCCGCACCGCCGCCGCCGAGTCGCCGCCGCCGACCACGCTGAACGCGTCGGCCTTGGTGATCGCCTCGGCCACCCCACGGGTACCGTTGGCGAACGCGGCCATCTCGAACACGCCCATCGGGCCGTTCCAGAAGATCGTCTTCGCCTGGGTCAGCACGGCGGCGAAGCCGGCCACCGTCTCCGGGCCGATGTCCAGGCCCAGCCGGTGGCTGGGGATGCCGTCGGCCGGCACCGTGTCGTGCGCGGCGTCCGGCGCGAAGGCGTCCGCGGCCACCACGTCGACCGGGAGCATGATCTTGCCCGGCGCGCGTTCCAGCAGGTTGCGGCAGGTCTCGACCATCTCCTCCTCCAGCAGCGAGGTGCCCACCTCGTGGCCCTGGGCCTTGAGGAAGGTGAAGCACATCCCGCCGCCGATGAGCAGCCGGTCGACAGTGGGCAGCAGCGCCTCGATCACGGCCAGCTTGTCGGAGACCTTCGAGCCGCCCAGCACCACCACGTACGGCCGCTCGGGCGCGCCGGTCAGCTTGCTGAGCACCTCGACCTCGCGCAGCACCAGCCGGCCGGCGACGTGCGGCAGGCGCGCCGGCACGTCGTGCACGCTGGCGTGCTTGCGGTGCACCGCGCCGAACGCGTCGTCGACGTACGCGTCGCCGAGCGCCGCGAGCTGGTCGGCGAAAGCGCCCCGCTCCGCGTCGTCCTTGCTGGTCTCGCCCTTGTTGAAGCGCAGGTTCTCCAGCAGTGCGACCTGGCCGTCGGCCAGCTCGGCCACGATGGACCGGGCCGAGTCGCCGACGGTGTCCTCGGCGAAGCGCACCGGGGCGCCGAGCAGCTCACCGAGCCGCCCGGCGACCGGGCGGAGGCTGAACTGCGAGTCCGGCGCGCCCTTCGGGCGACCCAGGTGCGAGCAGACGACCACCTTCGCGCCGGCCTGCACCAGCGCGCTCAGCGTCGGCAGCACGGCCCGGATGCGCCCGTCGTCGGCGATCCTCATTCCGTCCGGAGCGCCGCCTTGCGGCGCGGAGGCGGAATTATGATCGGTGATGTCACCGGTCTGCTTGTCGAGCGGGACGTTCAGGTCGGCGCGCACCAGCACGCGCCGACCCGACACCCCCTCGGCGAGCAGGTCGTCGAGGTCGCGGATCGTCACAGCGACGAACCCACCAGCTTGACCAGGTCGACGAGGCGGTTGGAGTAGCCCCACTCGTTGTCGTACCAGCCGACGACCTTGACCTGGTTGCCGATCACCTTGGTCAGCGGCGCGTCGAAGATGCACGACGCCGGGTCGGTGACGATGTCGGCGGAGACGATCGGGTCCTCGTTGTAGACCAGGACGCCCTTCAGCGGGCCCTCGGCGGCGGCCTTGATCGCGGCGTTGACCTCGTCCACGGTGGTCTCCCGGCCGACCTCGACGGTCAGGTCGGTGGCCGAGCCGGTCGGGATCGGCACCCGCAGCGCGTAGCCGTCCAGCTTGCCCTTCAGCTCCGGCAGCACCAGGCCGATCGCCTTCGCCGCGCCGGTCGAGGTCGGCACGATGTTGAGCGCGGCGGCCCGGGCCCGGCGCAGGTCCTTGTGCGGCGCGTCCTGCAGGTTCTGGTCCTGCGTGTACGCGTGGATGGTGGTCATCAGACCCTTGGTGATGCCGAACGTGTCCTGGAGGACCTTCGCCATCGGAGCGAGGCAGTTGGTGGTGCAGGACGCGTTCGAGATGATGTTGTGCTTGGCCGGGTCGTACTGGTCCTGGTTGACGCCCATGACCACGGTGACGTCCTCGTTCTTCGCCGGCGCGGAGATGATGACCTTCTTGGCCCCGCCGTCGATGTGCGCCTTCGCCTTGGTGGCGTCGGTGAAGAACCCGGTGGACTCGATGACGACATCGACGCCGACCTCGCTCCACGGCAGCTTGCCGGGGTCCTTCTCCTCGAACACCTTGATGGCCTTGCCGCCCACGGTGATCTCGTCGGCGCTGGCCTTCACCTCGTGCGGGAGGCGGCCCAGGATGCTGTCGTACTTGACAAGGTGGGCGAGCGTCGCGTTGTCGGTCAGGTCGTTGACCGCGACGATCTCGATGTCAGCGCCGGACGCCAGCACTGCCCGGAAGAAGTTACGGCCGATCCGGCCGAAGCCGTTGATGCCAACCCGGATGGTCACAGGTCCCATCTCCTCGCGTTCTGGTCCGCCGGCGTGAGAGCCCGGCCGGCGGAGATGTGTTCGCCGACCGTTGGAGCCGGCCGTCGTCGGTTCATCTCGGCCACCCCGCCGCGCGGTCCGTGGGGACCTGACCGCCCGAGGCGGTGAGGACGGTACGGGGTGCCTGTGCCGGCCCCCTTGCCGTACGCAGCGACCCTATCCGAGCGCGTGGCGGCGCGCTGCGCCGGGTGGTGATCCCGGTCGCGCGACGGCGCCCCTGCGTCCTATCAGACCACGAGCATGTCCGGCGTGACTGCCGCTTCGGTATCCGGGATGCCGAGGTCACGGGCCCGCTTGTCGGCGAGCGCGAGCAGCCGGCGGATCCGGCCGGCGATGGCGTCCTTGGTCAGCGGCGGCTCGGCGAGCGCGCCCAGCTCCTCCAGCGACGCCTGGCGGTGCTCCAGCCGCAGCCGCCCGGCCGAGGTCAGGTGGTTGGGCGCGTCGTCGGCGAGGATCTCCAGCGCCCGGGTCACCCGGGCGGCGGCGGCCACCGCCGCGCGCGCCGAGCGGCGCAGGTTCGCGTCGTCGAAGTTGGCCAGCCGGTTGGCGGTCGCGCGCACCTCGCGGCGGACCCGACGCTCCTCCCAGGCCAGCACGCTGGAGTGCGCGCCGATGCGGGTGAGCAGCGCGGCGATCGCGTCGCCGTCCTTCACCACCACCCGGTCCACGCCGCGCACCTCACGGTTCTTGGCGGTGATGCCGATCCGGCGGGCGGCGCCGACCAGCGCGAGCGCCGACTCCGGCCCCGGGCAGGTGATCTCCAAGGCGCTGGAGCGGCCCGGCTCGGTCAGCGAGCCGTGCGCCATGAACGCGCCCCGCCAGGCCGAGACCGCGCAGCAGACGTTGGCGGCCACCACGTGCGGCGGCAGGCCCCGCACCGGGCGGCCCCGCACGTCCAGCAGGCCGGTCTGCCGGGCCAGCGCCTCGCCGTCCTTGACCACCCGCACGATGAAGTGGCTGCCCTTGCGCAGGCCGCCCGAGGCGAGCACGTGGATCTCGCTCGGATAGCCGTAGACCTCGGCGATCTCCCGCCGCAGCCGGCGGGCCACCGCGCCGGTGTCCAGCTCCGCCTCGACCACCACGCGCCCCGACACGATGTGCAGGCCGCCAGCGAAGCGCAGCAGGGCGGCCATCTCCGCCCGGCGGCAGCAGGGCTTGGGCACGTCGACCCGACTCAGCTCGTCCTTGACCGCAGCCGTCATCGCCATTCCAGCGCCCCCTCAGGACCGGTTCCGGCGTGTCGCCGGTGATTACGTACGTGTCTAACGATCGGCGCCCAGGACAGGCACCAGTGCGGCGCCGAGTGCGGCCGGATCATGACGGGGTGTGCCGTCGGTGACGGCGACGGGGGCGAGGACCAGCCGGGCACCCAGCGATTCTGCCGCACGTTCGACCGCCACGGGGTCACCCACCGCCGTGGAGTCGGCCAGCACCATGTCCACCTTCAACTCGGGCAGATAGCGCCGCAGGGTGTCCAGATGGTCGGGCAGGGACAGCCCGGACGTCTCCTTCTCGGCCACCAGGTTCAGCGTCACCAGCCGGCGCGCCGGGCTGGAGACGATCGCGTCGGCCAGGCCGGGCACCAGCAGGTGCGGCAACACACTGGTGTACCAGCTGCCCGGCCCGAAGATGAGCCAGTCGGCTGCGCGTACCGCGGTCACCGCCTCGGCGCAAGCGGCCGGCGCGGCCGGGGTCAGCCGCAGCGACTCCACAATGCCCGTGGTGACCGCCACCTGGTGCTGCCCGCGCAGCGTGCGCACCTCGTCCGGGCGGGCCGGGTCGGCGCCGCGGACCTGGGCCTCGATCCCCACCGGCTGGCGGGACATCGGCAGCACCCGGCCGACCGCGCCGAGCATCGCGCCGGCGTGGTCGAGCGCCGCCACCGGGTCGCCGAGCAGCTCGGTCAGCCCGTGCAGCAGCAGGTTGCCCACCGCGTGGCCGGCCAGCGGATCGCCCGCGCCGCTGTCCGGAGCCGGCGCGCCCAGCGTCGGCACCGGCGCGGCGGCGGCGAAGCGGTGCTGGAACAGCGCCGCGCTGCGCCGGGTCGCCGGATGGTCACCGGAGAGCGCGACCAGCGCCTGTCGCAGGTCGCCCGGGGGCAGGCCACCGCGCTCGGCGCGCAACCGGCCGCTGGAGCCGCCGTCGTCGCCGACCGTGACCACCGCGGTGATGTCCAGGTCAAGTCCGGGTACGCAGTGCCGCAGCGCCCGCAGGGACGCCGAGAGGCCGTGGCCGCCACCGAACGCGACCACCCTGGTCGGGGTCACTCCCGCCCCAGGTCCCGGTGCTGCGGGTTGGCGGCGATGCCGGAGGCGCGCAGCCGGACGGCCAACTCCTCGGCGATCGCGACGCTGCGGTGCTTGCCGCCGGTGCAGCCGACCGCCACCGTCAGGTAACGCTTGCCCTCCCGCTCGAAACCCGCGGTGGTGGCGTTGACCAGGTCGGCGTACCCGGCGACGAACGCGTCGGCGCCCTCCTGACCCAGCACGTACGCGCTGACCGCCTCCTCGCGCCCGGTGTGCTCGCGCAGCTCCGGCACCCAGTACGGGTTGGGCAGGAACCTGGCGTCCATCACGAAGTCGGCGTCCGGCGGGAGGCCGTACTTGAAACCGAACGACAGCACGGTGATCCGCAGCCGGCGGGCGTCCTCCCCGCCGAACAGCTCCTCCACCCGGCGGCGGAGCTGGTTGACGTTCAGGTGGCTGGTGTCGATGATCACGTCGGCCTGCTCCCGGGCCTCCTCCAGCAGCGTCCGCTCGACCGCGATGCCGTCGGCCAGCCGCCCGTCGCCCTGCAACGGGTGCGAGCGGCGCACGCTCTCGAACCGGCGGATCAGCACCTCGTCGTCGGCGTCGACGAAGACCACCCGGGGCGAGAAGCCCCGCTCGCGCAGCTCCCGGATCGCGCCGGCCAGGTCCGTGGAGAAGGCGCGGGAGCGCACGTCGAGCACCATCGCCGTACGCCGGGCCGCGCCGCCGGCCTTGGACGCCAGCTCGGCCATGTCCAGCAGGAGCGCCTGGGGCAGGTTGTCGACCACGTAGTAACCGACGTTCTCCAACGCCCGGGCCACCGTGCTGCGGCCACCGCCGGAGAGGCCGGTCACCACCACCAGGGAGGTTTCCGCCTCCGCCGGCGCCGGTCGTCCCTCCGCCGTCTCCGCGTCGGTCGGCACCAGGCCCTCCGCCGTTCGCGCCTCGCTCACCCGCTACCCCCAGCCGTGGCGCCGCAGCCGATCGGCCGCGCATGGTCAGTCGCCGACTCTAACGGCTGCGACCCGGCCCGGGATTCCACGGGGTGACCACCGGAACAGCCGGTTGCCCGATTCGTCGTGGTCCCGGACCCCGCCACGCGGCCGCTCGGGGCGCGGCGTCGTCGGCGGGCGCTCGTAGACTGCGCGGATGGTCTCCCCCACCGAGCAGCGGACCTCCGACGCGCTGGGCGTGCTGCGCCGGGTCTTCGGCTACGACGCCTTCCGCGGCGTCCAGCAGGACATCATCGAGCACGTGGTGGCCGGCGGCGACGCGCTGGTGCTCATGCCCACCGGCGGCGGCAAGTCGCTCTGCTACCAGATCCCGGCGCTGGTCCGCGACGGCGTGGCGGTGGTCGTCTCGCCGCTGATCGCGCTCATGCAGGACCAGGTCGACGCGCTCACCGCGGTGGGCGTGCGGGCCGGGTTCCTCAACTCGACCCAGGACCCGGGCGAGCGGCGCCGGGTCGAGGCGGCCTACCTGGCCGGCGACCTGGACCTGCTCTACCTGGCGCCGGAAGGGCTGGCCGTGCGGTCCACCCTGGGCCTGCTGGAACGCGGAAAGATCGGCCTGTTCGCGATCGACGAGGCGCACTGCGTCTCCCAGTGGGGGCACGACTTCCGCCCCGACTACCTCAACCTGTCGATGCTGCACGAGCGCTGGCCGCAGGTGCCGCGGATCGCGCTGACCGCCACCGCGACCCGGGCCACCCGCACCGAGATCGCCACCCGCCTCCAGCTCACCGACGCCCGGCACTTCGTGGCCAGCTTCGACCGGCCCAACATCCAATACCGGATCGTGCCCAAGCGGGAGCCGCGCCGGCAACTGCTGAGCCTGCTGCGCGACGAGCACCCGGGCGACGCCGGCATCGTCTACTGCCTGTCCCGGGCCTCGGTGGACAAGACCGCCGAGTTCCTGGTCGCCAACGGCATCCCGGCGCTGCCCTACCACGCCGGCCTGGACGCGGGCACCCGCGCGCGGAACCAGCAGCGCTTCCTGCGCGAGGACGGGCTGGTCATGGTGGCCACCATCGCGTTCGGCATGGGCATCGACAAGCCCGACGTGCGCTTCGTCGCCCACCTCGACCTGCCCAAGTCGGTCGAGGGCTACTACCAGGAGACCGGCCGCGCCGGGCGGGACGGGCTGCCGTCCACGGCCTGGCTGGCGTACGGGCTCCAGGACGTGGTGCAGCAACGCAAGATGATCGACACGTCGGAGGGCGACCTGGCGCACCGGCGCAACCTCGCCGCCCACCTCGACGCCATGCTGGCGCTCTGCGAGACGGTCCGCTGCCGCCGCGCCCAGCTTCTCGACTACTTCGGTGAGACCGGGGCGGCCAACTGCGGCAACTGCGACACCTGCCTCGACCCGCCGGAGTCCTGGGACGGCACGGTGGCCGCGCAGAAGCTGCTCTCCACCGTCTACCGGCTCGACCGGGAACGCAACCAGCGATTCGGTGCCGGGCACAGCATCGACATCCTGCTCGGCAAGCACACCGACAAGATCGACCAGCACGGCCACGACGCGTTGAGCACGTTCGGCATCGGCACCGACCTCCGCGACGTCGAGTGGCGCGGGGTGGTGCGGCAGCTGCTCGCCGAGGGCCTGCTCGCGGTGGAGGGCGACTACGGCACGCTGGCGCTGACCGAGAACAGCGCCGACGTGCTCGGCCGGCGGCGCACGGTCACCCTGCGCAAGGAGCCGGAGCGCCCGCTGTCCGGCCGGTCGGCGAAGCCGCGCGGGTCGGCCACCGTCGTCGCGGACCTCTCCCCGGCCGCCGCCGGCGTCTTCGAGCGGTTGCGCGCCTGGCGGGCGGCGACCGCCAAGGAACAGGGCGTACCGGCGTACGTGGTCTTCCACGACGCGACGCTGCGCCAGATCGCCGCCGAGCCGCCGACGTCGCTGGCCGAGCTGTCCCGCTTCAGCGGCGTGGGCGAGAACAAGCTCGCCAAGTACGGCGACGGGATCCTCGCCGTCCTCGCGGAGGGCTGAGCCGAGGGCTCGCCCTCCGGCTCGCCACGGTCGCGGCGGTCCGGTGCCGGGCCTCGTCGAGCCGAGGTCCTGGTCGGACACACGAAAGGGCCCGACCCCGTGGTTGGGGGTCGGGCCCTTTCGTGTGTGGTTGTCAGCTGGTGCTGTAGCCGCGGGTGGCGATCCAGTCGGCGAGGTTGTCGACGCTCATCCGGTAGGAGGCCATGTTCGGGTTGGCGCTGTCGGCGATGGTGACGGTGTGGCCGTCGTCGCGGTAGCCGATGACGCTGAGGTAGTGCCCGCCCTCGAAGGAGTGGGTGGTGCCGTCGGTGTCGGTGGCGGTGCCGGCGATGTTGGCCACGACCGCGCGGCCGTTGTCGACCGTGCGCACGATGTCGGCGCGCAGGGTGTCGGTCTGCTTGTCGTCGGCCTTCGGGCTGCGGATCTCGACCGACTTGTAGGCGTCCTTGCGGCCGGTCTCCTTGTTCAGCACCGGGGTGATGTCGTTGATGCTGTTGGTGCCGTTCTCGGTGATGCCCATCTCCTTGGCCATGGCGTCGACGTCGATGTTCTTGCCCTGCACGGACAGGGCGTTGCGGGCCGCGGCGGGGCCGCAGAAGTAGAAGTTGGGCTGCGCCTCGTAGCGCACGTCGAGTTCCCGTTCGCCGTGGCCCTTGCGGTCGGCGACAACCGCGGCGCGCTCGGTGGGGGCGGCGTGCGCGGCGATGGCGGGTCCGGCGACGCCACCGGCGGTGGCGGCGATACCGGCAGCGGTCAGCACGGTCTTACGCAGCAGGGTGGTAGCCATGATGGTTGCCTCCCAAAGGGGGGTTGGGGGATCACGCGGGCGCCCGAGGGGGCGCCGACGTGCGGGGGAAAGGTTTGGGGGGTGGGCCCGGCGGCGGATGGCCTGCTCGGGGGCCCGGGAGCCGGCGCCGGCCTGTGGCCTGCTCGGCGGCTCCGGGGGTGTAACGACGGCCGGTGCCCGGTCATTCCCACGCCGGCCGGTGCCCGGTCAACCGGGCTGCCCGGCGGGGCCGGGCTCCACGCGGTCTGCCAGGTATAACGCCCCGCCCCCCGCACCGATTCCATCCTGACGGTGGCGCCGACCACGCCCCAAACCGCCCGCGACCGGACAAACCTCACCGACGGTCGGGGTGGGGTCCTCGAGGCTCTCGGGCGTGTCGCCGCCGGAGAAGAAGTAGCCCTGAGAGCGACATACCTCAGAGGCAAATTTATGACCCTGAGGTATACCGCGCAAAAGTACACACCACTCGGGAGCCGTTACGCACCGTGCGGGGTGAGCCGGGGACGCGGTCGGTGCCCGCCTCGGCGCGCCGTTGCGGTCAACGGCGACTGCGGGAGCGGCGGAGCGGCGGAGCGCCCAGAACCCGCCGGCTACGGCCGCGACGGTCGGCAGCAGGCAACAGAGCAGCAGGACGGACAGGTGCCAGGGTAGGCGCCGGGGTCCACCACGGCCGTGATCAGGACGGCGTCTTCGCCGGATCGCTGTCGAGGGCGGCGAGGATGGCCTCGGCCGTACGCCGGCCCACGCCGGGCACCTCGGTGATCTCCTCCACGGTGGCCGCGGAGAGCCGCTTGAGCGAGCCGAAGTGCCGCAGCAGCGCCTTGCGCCGGACCTCGCCGAGCCCGGGCACGTTGTCCAGCGCGGACTCGGTCATCCGCTTGGAGCGCCGCTGGCGGTGGAACGTGATGGCGAAGCGGTGGGCCTCGTCGCGGACGCGTTGCAGCAGGTAGAGCGCCTCGGAGGTGCGCGGCAGGATGACCGGGTAGTCGTCGTCGGGCAGCCAGACCTCCTCCAGCCGTTTGGCCAGCCCGCACAGCGCCACGTCGTCGATGCCCAGCTCGGTCAGCGCCTTCGCGGCGGCGGCCACCTGGGGCGGGCCACCGTCGACCACCACCAGCTGCGGCGGGTAGGCGAACCGGCGCGGCCGACCGGTCGTCGGGTCGATGCCGGGGCGGTCGGGGTCCGCGGCGGTCTCCTCGCCCAGCTCGCCGGTCTCGGCCCGCGCGTCGAGGTAGCGGGCGAACCGCCGACGCAGCACCTCGGACATGGCGGAGAGGTCGTCGGTGGCGCCGCGCACGATGAATCGCCGGTATTCGCTCTTGCGGGGCAACCCGTCCTCGAAGACGACCATGCTGGCGACCACGTCGGTGCCCTGGATCTGGGAGACGTCGTAGCACTCGATGCGCAGCGGCGAGGTGCGCATGGCGAGCGCGTCGGCGATCTCGTCGAGGGCCTGGCCGCGGGTCGTCAGGTCACCGGCGCGCTTGAGCTTGTGCCGGGTCAGCGCGTCCCTGGCGTTGCGCTCGACGGTTTCCAGCAGCGACCGCTTGTCGCCCCGCTGCGGCACCCGCAGCGACACCCGGCTGCCCCGCCGGGTGGAGAGCCAGTCGGCCAGCGCGTCGGCGTCGGCGGGCAGCTCGGGGACGAGCAACTCCCGGGGGACGTCGGCCTCGCCCTGCTCGCCGCCGTAGACCTGGGTGCAGAAGTGGTGCACGAGGTCGCCGGTGGTCAGCTCCTCGGTCTTCTCCACCACCCAGCCGCGCTGGCCGCGCACCCGACCGTCGCGGACGTGGAAGACCTGCACCGCGGCTTCGAGCGGGTCGTCGGCGAACGCCACCACGTCGGCGTCGGTGCCGTCGCCGAGCACCACGGTCTGCTTCTCCATGGCCCGGCGCAGCGCGGCCACGTCGTCGCGCAGCCGGGCGGCCCGCTCGAACTCCAACTGCTCGCTGGCCTCGCGCATGTCCTTGTCCAGCCGGCGGACCATGGTGTCGGTGCGGCCGGCCATGAAGTCGCAGAAGCCGTCGACGATCTCCCGGTGGCGCTCGGCGCTCACCGTGCCGACGCACGGCGCCGAGCACTTGCCGATGTAGCCCAGGAGGCAGGGCCGGCCGACCTGACCGGCGCGCTTGAACACCCCGGATGAGCAGGTGCGCGCCGGGAAGACGCGCAGCAGCAGGTCGAGCGTCTCGCGGATGGCCCAGGCGTGCGAGTAGGGCCCGAAGTAGCGCACGCCCTTGCGCTTCGCGCCACGCATCACCTGCAGGCGGGGGTATTCCTCGTCGAGGGTGACCGCCAGGTAGGGGTAGGACTTGTCGTCGCGGTAGCGGACGTTGAACCGGGGGTCGTACTGCTTGATCCAGGTGTATTCCTGCTGGAGCGCCTCCACCTCGGTGGCCACGGTGATCCAGTCGACCGACTCGGCGGTGAAGACCATCTGCCGGGTGCGCTGGTGCAGGTTGACCGGGTCGGCGAAGTAGGAGTTGAGCCGGCTGCGCAGGTTGCGCGCCTTGCCGACATAGATCACCCGGCCGGTGCCGTCGCGGAAGCGGTAGACCCCTGGAGACTCCGGAATGGTGCCGGTCGCGGGACGGTAGGTCGAGGGGTCAGCCACGGGTCAAGCCTAGTCCGCACCCCCGACACCCGGCCGCCGCCGCACCCGCCCTGAGGGCGGCGGACGGCGGCGGCGCGTGCGGTCAGGCCAGCGCGATCTGGTCGCCCTCGACCTTGATCTCCTTCGCCGCCAACGGCTTGGTGGCCGGGCCCGCCTTCACCGAGCCGTCGGCGATCGAGAACCGGCTGTTGTGGCAGGTGCAGTTGATGGTGCCGCCGTCGACGTTCGACACCGGGCACCCCTGGTGCGTGCAGATCGGGTCGAACGCCTTGAACTGGCCGGCCTCCGGCTGCGTGATCACGACGCCCTTGCTGGCGTACACCGCGCCGCCACCGACCGGGATGTCGGTGGTGCGGGCCAGCGGACCGCTGCTGTCCCGGTTGCCGCCGCCGGCGTCGCCGGTGGCGCTCGCGCCGGCGGGTCCACCGCTGGTCGGCGCCGCTCCCGGGACCGCGTCGTCGTCGCCGCAGCCGGCGAGCACCACGGCCGCGCCGACCGCGCCGACGCCCGCGAGCAGGGCCCGCCGGCTCTGGGTGACCGGCCCGGTCAGCCCCTGATCATCACTCATCTCCGGCCTTTCTCTCGGCTGTCGCCACCGATCCACGATCCGTGGCCACACTGCGGTACACGCATCAGCGTGGCGCGCGGTTCATACTGACGCGTCACGAAACGGGCACCGGCGCGGGCCGGCCGGACGACCGGCCCGCCCGACGGTACGCGTCGGTCAGCGCACCCCGGCCGGCACCTTGCGGGTCCGCGGCTTCGTGGCACCGTTGGCCTTGGCCGCCCGGGTGGTGGCCGCCTTGGCGCCCTTGGCCGCGCCGGCCAGCTTGAGGATCGGCCGCAGGAACTCGCCGGTGTGACTCTCCGGCACCTCGGCGACCTCCTCCGGGGTGCCGGTGGCGAGCACCGTGCCGCCCCGGTGACCACCCTCGGGCCCCATGTCGATCAGCCAGTCGGCCGTCTTGATCACGTCGAGGTTGTGCTCGATGGTGATCACCGTGTTGCCCTTGTCGACCAGACCCTCCAGCACCATCAGCAGCTTGCGGATGTCCTCGAAGTGCAGGCCCGTGGTGGGCTCGTCGAGCACGTAGACCGTCCGGCCGGTGGAGCGCTTCTGCAACTCGGAGGCGAGCTTCACGCGCTGCGCCTCACCGCCGGAGAGCGTCGGCGCGGGCTGGCCGAGCCGCACGTAGCCCAACCCGACGTCGACGAGCGTCTTCAGGTGCCGGTGGATGGCCGGGATGGCGGAGAAGAACTCGGCCGCCTCCTCGATCGGCATGTCCAGCACCTCGGCCACGGTGCGGCCCTTGTAGTGCACCTCGAGCGTCTCGCGGTTGTAGCGCGCGCCCTTGCACACCTCGCACGGGACGTAGACGTCCGGCAGGAAGTTCATCTCGATCTTGATGGTGCCGTCGCCGGAGCACGCCTCGCAGCGCCCGCCCTTGACGTTGAACGAGAAGCGGCCCGGACCGTACCCCCGGACCTTGGCCTCGGTGGTCTCGGCGAAGAGCTTGCGGACGTGGTCCCAGACGCCGGTGTAGGTGGCCGGGTTGGAGCGCGGGGTGCGCCCGATCGGCGACTGGTCGACGCCGACGACCTTGTCGACGTGCTCCAGGCCGGTGATCCGGGTGTGCCGGCCGGGCACCAGCCGGGCGCCGTTGATCTGGTTGGCGAGCACCGTGTAGAGGATGTCGTTGACCAGCGTCGACTTGCCCGAGCCGCTGACCCCGGTGACCGCGATGAGCTGGCCGAGCGGGAAGCTCACGGTGAGGTTGCGCAGGTTGTGCTCGCGCGCGCCGTGCACCACCAGCTCCCGCCCCGGCGTGTGCGGCCGGCGGGTGGCCGGGGTCGGGATGGCCTTGCGCCCGGCCAGGTAGGCGCCGGTGACCGACTCGTCGTTGTCGAGCAGCGCCGGCACCGAGCCGCTGTGCACGATCTTGCCGCCGTGCTCGCCCGCGCCGGGGCCGATGTCGACGATCCAGTCGGCCACCCGGATGGTGTCCTCGTCGTGCTCGACCACGATCAGCGTGTTGCCCAGCCCGCGCAGCCGCAGCAGCGTCTCGATCAGCCGGTGGTTGTCGCGCTGGTGCAGCCCGATCGACGGCTCGTCGAGCACGTAGAGCACACCGACCAGGCCGGAGCCGATCTGGGTGGCGAGCCGGATGCGCTGCGCCTCGCCGCCGGAGAGCGTGCCGGCCGGCCGGTCCAGGGAGAGGTAGTCCAGGCCGACGTCGAGCAGGAACTTCAGCCGGGCGTTGATCTCCTTGAGCACGCGCTCGGCGATCATCTTCTGCCGGTCGGTCAGCTCGATGCCGGCGAGCAGGTCGGCCGCCTCGCCGACGGAGAGGTTGCAGACCTCGGCGATGCTCTTGCCGGCCAGGGTGACCGCGAGCACCTCCGGCTTGAGCCGCGCGCCGCCGCACGCCGCGCAGGGCACGTCCCGCATGTAGCCCTCGTACTTGTCGCGGGACCACTCCGACTCGGTGTCGGTGTGCCGGCGCTCGATCCACTGCACCACGCCCTCGAAGCCGGTGTAGTAGGAGCGCTCGCGGCCGTACTTGTTGCGGTAGCGCACGTGCACCTGGTCGTCCGAACCGTGCAGGATCGTCTTCTGCGCCCGCGACGGCAGCGCCCGCCACGGCGTGTCGACGTCGAAGTGCTCGGCCTCGCCGAGCGCCTCCAGCAGGCGCAGGAAGTATTCCAGGTTGTGCCCGGTGGCCCAGGGCTGGACCGCGCCCTCGCGCAGGGTGCGCTCCGGGTCGGGGATGACCAGTTCGGGGTCGACCTCCTTCTTGGTCCCGAGGCCGGTGCACTCCGGGCAGGCGCCGTAGGGCGCGTTGAAGGAGAAGACCCGGGGTTCCAGGTCCTCGATCGCCAGCGGGTGGTCGTTCGGGCAGGCCAGGTGCTCGGAGTAGCGGCGCTCCCGGGCCGGGTCGTCCTCCGGCAGGTCGACGAAGTCGAGCAGCACCAGGCCGCTGGAGAGGCCGAGCGCGGCCTCGACCGAGTCGGTGAGCCGCTGCTTGGCGCTCTTCTTGACGCTGAGCCGGTCGATCACCACCTCGATGGTGTGTTTCTCCTGCTTCTTGAGCTTCGGCGGCTCGGTGAGCGGGTGCACCACGCCGTCGACCCGGGCCCGCGCGTAGCCCTTGGCCTGGAGCTCGGCGAAGAGGTCGACGTATTCGCCCTTGCGGCCACGCACCACCGGCGCGAGCACCATGAACCTGGTGCCCTCGGGCATGGCGAGCACCCGGTCGACGATCTGCTGCGGGCTCTGCTTGGAGATCCGCTCGCCGCAGATCGGGCAGTGCGGCTCGCCGATGCGGGCGAAGAGCAGGCGCAGGTAGTCGTAGACCTCGGTGATGGTGCCGACGGTGGAGCGCGGGTTGCGCGAGGTGGACTTCTGGTCGATGGAGACCGCGGGGCTGAGGCCCTCGATGAAGTCGACGTCGGGCTTGTCCATCTGGCCGAGGAACTGCCGGGCGTACGACGACAGCGACTCGACGTAGCGGCGCTGCCCCTCGGCGAAGATGGTGTCGAACGCCAGGCTCGACTTGCCCGACCCGGACAGCCCGGTGAAGACGATCAGGGCGTCCCGGGGCAGGTCGAGACTGACGTCACGCAGGTTGTGCTCGCGCGCGCCACGGATGATCAGACGGTCGGCCACGGTGCGTGTGCTCCCGGAAGAATGTGAGGCGAAGTCTGTTTTTCACGAGTTGTCTGAGCGGTTTCCCATAGCGGCAATGCGCAGGAAAGCGCCCCGGCAACTCTAGCCCCGGGGTGTGACAACTTCCGTGGCGCGCACATTCCCCCAGCTCAGAACGCGCCGGGAGCCGGCGGGGTGGCCGGGCGCCCGGTGCGCCGCCGCCCACCGCGCCAGCCGCCCCGCCGCTCGGCGGCCAGCCGGGCCGCCCGCCGCCCGCTCTCGTACGCGACCTCCCGCTGCAACCGCCGCCAGCTCTCCCATCGGCGCGCCGGCAGCTCACCGCGGTCCAGCGCGTCCCGCACCGCGCAGCCCGGCTCGGCGTCGTGCGCGCAGTCGGCGTAGCGGCAGCCGGCCGCCAGCTCGGCGATGTCGGCGAACGCCCGGTCCAGGCCGACCGCGCCGTCGAGCAGGCCGACCGCGCGTACCCCCGGGGTGTCCAGCACCGCTCCCCCGCCCGGCACCGGCACCAGCGCCCGCCAGGTGGTGGTGTGCCGGCCCTTGCCGTCGACCCGGCGGATCGCCTGGGTGGGCATCACCTCCGCCCCGGCCAGCGCGTTGACCAGGCTCGACTTGCCGGCGCCGGACGGCCCGAGCAGGCCGAGCGTGCGCCCGGGAGCCACCTGCCGGCGCAGCGGCGCCAGGCCGGTGCCCCGTTCGGCGCTGACCGGCAGCACCGGCACCCCCGGGGCCAGCTCGGTCAACTGCCGGGCCACCGCGGCCGGATCCGCCGCCAGGTCGGCCTTGGTCAGCACCACCAGCGGCTCGGCCCCGGACTCGTGGACCAGGGAGAGCAGGCGCTCGATGCGGGCGGCGTCCGGCGCCGGGTGGACCGGCTCGACCACCGCGGCGGCGTCGAGGTTGGCGGCCAGGACCTGGCCGCTGGCGTCCTTGCCGGCCGTGCGCCGCACCAGCGCGGCACGCCGGGGCAGCACCGCCTCCACGGTGACCGGGCCGTCCGGCCAGGTCGCCAGCAGCACCCAGTCGCCGGCGCAGGGCAGCGCGGTCAGGTCGCGGGCCGCGGCGGCGAGCACACGGCCGCCGAGGCTAGCCCGCACCGGACCCTCGGGCCGCAGCACGGTGCACACGCCGCGGTCCACCCGGGCCACCCGCCCGGGTCGGTGGTCGGCGCGTCGATCGAGGTGGGTCGCCCAGTCGGCGTCCCAGCCGAGGGCGGTCAGGTCGAGGGTCATGATGTCCTCATCGTGTGGTGGGGAATCGGGGCGGAACACACGCGCTGCGACCGGCATGCCCACCACCTCCCTCCCGGCGCCGCGACCCGCTGTCGTCGGCACCGACGGTAGGGTGCGCGCCGACGCGCCGAAAGCGATTTCCACCCCGGGCGCGCCGGGGCGTGGCCCGCTACTGTCGAACCCGATGACGACTGATCCCCTGCTGTTGACCGGCGAGCTGGCCGAGGCCAACGACCGGCTGCTGCGTACCGTGACCGGCCTGACCGCCGCGGACGTCGCGGCGCCGTCGCTGCTGCCGGGCTGGACCCGCGCGCACGTGCTCACCCACCTGGCCCGCAACGCCGACGGGTTCGTCAACCTGCTCACCGCCGCGCGCACCGGCGAGCCGATCCCGATGTACGCCTCGGTCGAGGCGCGTAACGCCGACATCGAGGCGGGCGCCGGCCGGGGCCCCGCCGACCTGCTGGACGACCTGCGCCGCGGCGGCCAGCGTTTCGACGCGGCGGTGGCGGCGATGCCGGCCGAGGCGTGGGGCGCGACGGTGCAGGCCCGGCGCGGCCCGTGGCCGGCGGCGCTGCTGGTCTGGGGCCGGCTGCGCGAGGTCGAGGTGCACCACGTCGACCTGGCGACCGGCTACCGGCCGGCGGACTGGCCGGCCGCGTTCGCCCACCGGCTGCTGCACGAGGTGACGGCCGGGCTGGCCGACAACCCGCAGGCGCCGGCCATGGTGCTGCGGGTCGACGGCGCCGGGCGCGACATCGTCGTGGGCGATCCCGAGGGGGCGCCCACGGTCACCGGCCCCGCGCCGGAACTCGCCGCCTGGCTGACCGGCCGGGGCCCGGGCGAGTTGCTCACCGTCGACCCCGACGGCCCCCTGCCGAACCCACCAGAATGGATCTGAACATCGTCATGACCTACACCGGAGACGTCACGCCCGGCGGCCCGCCGGCCGTGCGCGAGCTCGACCGGCTCACCGTCACCAAGTTGTCGGTGGGCCCGATGGACAACAACGCCTACCTGCTGCGCTGCCACGGCACCGGCGAGCAGTTGCTGATCGACGCCGCGAACGAGGCGCCCCGCCTGCTGGAGCTGATCGGCGACGGCGGGCTGGCCACCGTGGTCACCACCCACCGCCACATGGACCACTGGGTGGCGCTGGAGGAGGTCGTCGCCAAGACCGGCGCCCGCACGCTGGCGCACGCCGACGACGCCGAGGGCCTGCCGATCGCCACCGAGACGCTGCGCGAGGGCGGCACGGTCACCGTCGGCGACTGCGCGCTGGAGGTGATCCACCTGCGCGGGCACACCCCGGGCTCGATCGCGCTGCTCTACCGCGACCCGGCCGGCACCCCGCACCTGTTCACCGGTGACTCACTCTTTCCTGGTGGCGTGGGCAACACCGACCAGGACCCGGAACGGTTCGGCCCGCTCATCGACGACGTCGAGGCCAAACTCTTCGACCGGCTGCCGGACGAGACCTGGTTCTATCCCGGCCACGGCAAGGACAGCACCATCGGCGCCGAGCGGTCCGCCGTGCCGCAGTGGCGGGCGCGCGGCTGGTGAACGCGCCGGGCCCGGCCTCCCCCGTGGCGGCCGGGCCCGGACCGCTCAACCGGTCACCGCGCGCAGCCGGCGCCGGGTGCCGAGCAGCACCGGGCCGGCGAGCAGCAGACCGACCGCCATGGTGAGCACCGTCGGGTCGGGGGCGCCGGGCAGCAGCCCGGTCAGCGTCCGCGCGGCCAGCCCGAGCGCCACGTAGAGCCCGGCCCAGGCCGTGGCGCCGAGCGCCGCGCAGGCGACGAACCGCCGGTACGGCATCCGCAGCCCGCCGGCCGCCAGCGGCAGCAGCGCGTTGAACACCGGCAGGAACGGCGCCACCAGGACGATCCGCCCGCCGCCGCGGCGCAGCAGCGTCTCCGCGGCCGCCCAGCGGGATTCGCCGATCCAGCCGCCCAGCCGGCCACGCCGCAGCCGGCCGCCCCAGAGCCGCCCGGCGAGGAAGCTCAACGACCAGCCGGCCAGGCAGCCGGCGACCACGGCCGCGACCGCCGCCACCCCACCGACCGGCCGGCCCGTGCCGACCGCGGCGAGGACCGCGGCGTCGCCGGGCACCAACACCCCGAGCAGGGGTACGGCGTCGGCGAGCATCACCACGCCCAGCAGCCCCATCAGCAGCGTGGTGGGCAGCTGCCCGAACTGGGCGAGGAGATCCGTCATGCCTGGCACGCTATGCCCGATCGGCCACCGGGGACATCGGGCGTGATCCCCCACACGCCCCCCAGGCCGCATCCGGAGGATCCCCGAGAGTCAGCGCGGACGCAGCACCTGCACCCGACGCACCGGGGAGTCGACGGCGGGCTCGGTGGTCGGCACCGGATAGCTGGCCACCAGTTCCAGCCCGTCCGGCGGCAGATGACCCCGGTCCGGGTCGCCGACCAGCACCTCCATGCCCCGATCGGCGCAACGCCGCAGGTAGGGCAGCACCCGGGCGGCCAGCGCGGCGTCGTAGAGGGCGTCGCCGGCCACCAGCAGGTCGACGCCCGCCACGCCGTCGAGCAGGTCGGCGCCGTCGGCGGTCACCCGGACCCGGTTCGCCCGGGCGTTGACGGTCACCGCGGCCAGCGCGTACGGGTCGACGTCGTTGGCGACCACCTCACCGGCGCCGCCCAGCGCGGCGGCGATGGCCACCAGTCCCGAGCCGGCGGCCAGGTCGAGCACACGGCGGCCGGCGACGAGGTCGGGGTGGTCGAGCAGGTGCCGGGCGAGCGCCTGCCCACCGGCCCAGACGGAGGCCCAGTATGGCGGCGGGAGCGACCGCCCGACCGCGGCCTCCATCCGCGCCCACCACAGGATGGCGTCCTCGGCCAGGTGCAGCCGCACCTCGGGCACGAACGGCGTGGCCATCAGGCGCAGGCGGTCCGGGCCTGCCCCGGGCGCCGTGATCTCCCGTTCCAGGTCGGTCAACGCCGCAGTTGTGCTCATCGGGGCAAGCATGCCGTGCCTCGGCGGCCGTCGGTGGCATTTCCGACTCGGCAGTATTCGCGAGCCACGCCGGCACTTCCGCCAGCGGATCCGGGTCCGGGCGGTTACTGTCGGGGAGGTACAGGGCGATCACCGGCCGCGGGTCGGTGATCACCCGCATTGAACAGGGAGAGACGCATGGCAACCGGCACGGTCAAGTGGTTCAACTCGGAAAAGGGCTTCGGCTTCATCGAGCAGGACGGCGGAGGCCCGGACGTGTTCGTCCACTACTCGGCCATCCAGAGCGGTGGGTATCGCGAGCTCAACGAGGGCCAGAAGGTCGAGTTCGAGGTGACGCAGGGCCAGAAGGGCCCGCAGGCGGACAACGTTCGTCCGATGTGACGATGTGCCGGTGGCGGCGGTCGGGTTCCGACCGCCGCCGCAGCGCGCTATCCGACAGACGCCACCGCCGGCAGGTCACGCCGCCGTCTTAGCGGTCCGACCAGCAGGATCAGCGGCGTCAACGCCAGCCACGCGGTCATCACCCGGATCGCGCCGGCCGGTCCCCAGGCGGCGCCCAGCGCCCCGGCCGCCAGGGCGGCGAGCGGGATGGTGCCGTAGTTGAGCAGTTGCATGCTGACGGTGACCCGGCCGAGCAGCCGATGCGGCGTGTAGGTCTGCCGGAAGCTGCCCTTGACCACGTTGCCGATCGCGACGCCCAGGCTCACCAGCACGCCGCCGAGCACCAGCCAGGCCGCCCGCGCGCCCGGGCCGGCGAGCGGGATCAGCAGCGCGGGCGGGCCGGTGAGCGCGCCGGCGAGCAGCAGCGCGCGGGCGGTGCCGACCCGGCGGGCCAGCCGGGCGGCGAGGGCCGCCCCGATGACGCCGCCGAGGCTGGCCAGGCCGATCAGGGGGCCGACCAGGCCGGCCGGCAGGTCCGCCGAGCGGACCAAGAAGACCACGAGCACCGCCTGGTAGCCGGTGAGCCCGATGTTGCTGGCGGCGCCGAAGACCGTCAGCACCCGCAGGTACGGATCCCGGCTGACGAAGCGCAGCACGTCGGCCACCTCCCGGCGCATCGACGGGGTCGCGGACGGGTGGGGCGGGCGGGGCTCGACGGCCCGGATGCGGCGCAGGCACAGCGCCGAGGCGAGGAAGCTCACCGCGTCCAGCGCCACCGCGGTCACCGCGCCGGCGAGCTGGGCGATCAGGCCGGCCAGCCCGGGGCCGAGCAGATAGCTGGCGGTCTGGGTGGCGTGCAGCCGGGAGTTGGCCGCCGGCACCTGCCCGGGTGGCAGCAGGGTGGGCAGGTAGACCTGGTCGGCGGTCTCGAAGAAGACCCGGGCCAGGCCGGCGCCGAGCGCCACGGCCAGCAGATGCCCGACGGTGAGCAGGTCGAGCAGGGCGGCCACCGGGACGCTGGCGAACAACGCGGCGGCGGACAGGTCGGCGGCGATCATCACGGGGCGGCGGCGGACCCGGTCGACCCGGGCCCCGACCGGCAGGCCGGCGAGCAGCCAGGGCAGCCAGGCCGCGGCGGTCAGCACCGCCACCTGGAACGTACCGGCGTCGAGAACCGCCACCGCGACCAGCGGCAACGCCACGGTGGTCATGTTGCTGCCCACGGCGCTGACGGTGTGCCCGGTCCAGAGCAGCCGGAAGTCGCGGTGCCGGACCAACCCGCCGCGCGGCTCGCCCGTGGGCGGCGCGGGCGCGCCGGCCGGGGCGGTCACGGGCGCCCCGGAACGCCGTGGGCGAACACGAAGACGGGCTCGCGGGCCCGTCCGTCGTCGGGGGCACCACGGTCGGCCCATCGGGTGAAGAGGGCGACCACCTCGCGGCTGAGCTCGGTCAGCTCGTCCGGCGTCAGGTGCAACCAGTGGTCGGTGCTGAACGGCCCGTCACCCCAGGCGGTGTGGGCCTCCTCGGGTGCGGCGTGCCAGGCCCGCACCAGCTCGGCGTGGCGCTCCAGGTTGAGCGAGCCGGCCGCGTCGGCCACCACCCGGGCGGACGGGTCGTCGTCGAAGTCGGTGGTGGACCAGCGCACCCCACGGTTGCGGGTCTTCCACCAGCGCTCCCGGCGGTCGCGGGCCAGCTCGGGCGCCTCGATCAGCAGGTCGGCGGCGGCCAGCACCTTCAGGTGGTGGCTGACGTTGGCCGGCGACTGGTCGGTGCGTTCGGCGAGCATGCCCACGGTGCACGGGCCGTAGACCTTGAGCACGTCCATGAGGCGGCGGCGGAGCGGGTGGGCGAGCGCGGCGAGCACCCGCGAGTCGGTGACCTGTCTGACCGTCGGCTGATCCATGCGGCTGAGTCTTGCATCCGCAAGAGATGTTGCGCAACAGTTCTTGCTGAACTTCGAGGACCCGGCGCCGCGACGCTGCAGTCGTCGCGGCGCGGGCGGGATCAGGCGGTGAGCCGCCGGGACAACTCGTCGGCGACATCCCGGGCGATCTGCGGCGGGATGGCCTCGGCGATCTTCTCCGGCGGCAGCCCGGCGAGGACGCCGGTGACGATCTGCTGCTCGTCGGTGAAGTCCTTGCCGGACAACTCGTTGACCTGCGCCACGAGCGCCGGCCAGGCCTGGAGCATCGCCAGCATCTGCTGCAACGGCGAGTTCGACGCCGGCGGGTTGACCAGTCCGGTGGTGCCGGCCGGCGAGATCAGCCAGTTGCGCAGGTTCTGCAGGTCGGCGAGGACATCACCGACCGTACGGCTGGACGAGCCGGTGTTGCGGATGAGCTTGTCGGTCTGTTCCATGTCGGTCTCCGGTTTCGCGGGGGCGATCAGGCCGATCGCGGTGAGATAGCGGCGGAACAGCGGGGTCTGGTCCCGGCCCGCCTTGGTCGAGTCGCGGAAGAAGCTGATGTGGGTGTGGTAAAGGTGACTGCTGTCGCCGCTGGTGCGCTTGCCCAGCCGGTCCCACCGCCGCACGGTGCGGCCGTCCGCGGAGTAGATGACCTCCCGGATGTCCCGGGTGTCGGCCGCGTTCGCCGCGCACTGCGCCACCATCCAGGTGGAGAACGTCCGCAGCGTGTGCGTGGCTCCGCCGGAGCGGACCGAGAACGTGCCGACGTCGAGCGCGGAGGCGTAGAGCGTCAACCCGGAACGGTCCCGGGTGGACTCCACCACCGAGTAGTCGTTCGCGACGACCCGGTCCGAGCCGCAGTGGTAGCCGCCCCGGTGGCTGGGGTCGCCGACGATGCCGACCTCCGCCGGCTCGAGGTCGGCGTCCCGGACGACGTTCTTGTCGACGTTGAGGTAGGCGAGCAACAGGGTCCGGACGGCCAGCAGGTTTGCCGGGGCCGACGTCATGACAGATCCCCTTTCCGATCGATAGTCGGCAGGGATCCAGCAGTCACGACACGTGATGGGCTGAGATCTGCGGCGCGCCCTACCGGATGACTGCACGACAACGGGCACTTACCTGGAGCGTATCTCCCGGTGGGGAAAAAGCCCAGGTCAGGACCAATATTTACGGTTATCTGCCCGGTGTGGACGACGCCGTTACGAGCGGCAGCAGCACCGCGGACGGGTGCGCGTGGTCGTGCAGCACCTCCCGCCATCCGGCACGGAGCGTGACGGCAGTGCCGAGCGGCTCGCCGGTGCCGGGGTTACGCGCCCAGCGCGGGTGGGCGCCACCGGAGACCTGGAGCCGCAGCCGGTGCCCGGGCGCGAACCGGTGGGCCGTCGGCCAGAGCGCGACCGGCACCCGCAGCACGCCGGACCCGTCGTCCGGGAAACGTCCCGGCTCGACGCGGACCAGGCCGTCGCAGACGTTCCAGGAGCGACCACGCCGGTCCACGTCGCACAGCCGCACGAACACGTCCAGGTAGGACAGCTCGCTGCGCAGGTGGATCTCGGCGTGCACCGGCCCGACCACCTCGAGCGCCTCGCGTACCGGGTCGCTGGTGTAGGTCAGCACGTCCGGGCGGGCCTCCACCGGCCGGTTGTCCACCGCGCCCGCCCGCTGGGCCACCAGCAGCGGCCCGCCCAGCGAGGGGGTCGGGTCGGCCGGGTCGTACCGGATCCGGTCCGCCCCGCCGCCGCCCGGCGGCCCGGTGGTGAGGCCGCCGGCGGGTTGCAGGTGCCAGCGCGTCGGCGCGGCCGGCGGCGGCCAGTCCGGCAGGTCGCGCCAGCCGCCGCCGGCGCCGCCGACGTGCACCCGGACCGGGGCTCGGGGCGGCGCCGCACGCTCGGCCAGGTGCTCGGCGAACCAGTCCAGCCCCTCCCGCAGCGCCTCGACCAGCAGCCCCGGGCTGCCGTGCGTCCACGGGCCGACGGTCAGCCTCGAGCGGGCGCCGGCGGCGCGCAGCCGGGCGTAGTCGTCGAGCTGCGCCGGCAGGAAGATGTCCTGCCAGCCGCTGACCATGGCGACCGGCGCGCGGACCTCGGCGATCCGGTCGCCGAAGACCCGGGCCCGCCAGTAGTCGGCGTCCGGCGTGTGGTGGCGCAGCCACTCCTGGAAGAACGGCACCGTGACGCCGGTGGCGACCCGGTCCGCCTCGGCCAGCGGCAGGTGGGTCAGCGCGCGGACCAGCCGGGGCTGGCCGCGCTTGAGCTCCCACTGCCGGGCCAGCCACGGCACGGTCTGCGCCTGGAGCAGCTCCGCCCAGGTGAGCACCGTGTCCAGCGCGAAGGACTCACCCGCGTAGGTCGAGTCGCGGGTGGCCGAGGCGGTCACCACCGCGACCATCGCCCGCAGTTCGTCGCCCGCCTCGGCGGCCACCGCCCACTGCACGAAGCCCTGGTAGCTGGCGCCGAACATGCCGAACGCGCCGGTCCACCAGGGCTGGCGGCGCAGCCAGTCGAGGGTGTCCAGGCCGTCGTCGCGCTCGTGCACCAGCGGGGCGAACTCGCCGCCGGAGCCGTACGTGCCGCGGCAGGACTGGATCACCACGTGGAAACCGCGCTCGGCGACCAGCCGGCCGAGCAGCCGCATCGGCCCACCCCGCCCGTACGGGGTGCGGATCAGCACGCAGGGGGCGCAGGGCAGGTCCGGCGCGTAGTGGTCGGTGCGCAGGGTGGTGCCGTCGCGGACCCGCACCTTGACGTCGCGGGTGAGGGTGACCCGGCCGGTGCGGGCGGCGGGCAGCCGCAGCGCCGCCGCGGCGAGCCGGGTGACCAGCCGCACGGTCAACGGTCGCCGGCCGGGTCGGCGCCGCCCCGGGCGGCGCGCACCTCGTCGCGGTGCGTGCGCATGCTGCGCACCATCTCCCTCATGAACCGGTGCACCACGGCCAGCTCGTCGTCGGTGAAGCGGTCCATCACCTCGTCGGTGCGCCGGCCCAGCGGGCCGAAGAAGCTCTGCGCCAGCGTGGCGCCCCGGTCGGCGTAGTGCAGCAGGATCTTGCGCCGGTCGGCGGTGTCCCGGTCGCGCCGGATGTGACCCGCGCGCTCCAGCCGGTCGACCAGGGCGGTGACCGACCCGGACGAGAGGTTGAGCACGTCGCCGAGGCGGCCGGGGGTGATCGGGTCGCCCACCAGCTCGGCCTCCATCACCGCGATCAGCGCCTGCAGGTCGGTCGGGTTGAGCCCGTGCAGCCCGGCGAACGCGTGCCCGACGTGCTGCGCGTCCGTGGAGTAGCGACGCAGGTCGTTGGTGATCTCGGCGACCATCCGCCCGCGCGGGTCGTCCCGTCGCCGGTACATGCCGTGCCCCGCCACCGCTCGCCGCCACCCCCCTGCCCGATCCGGTTGCAGCATAGAGCCTCTCCGGATAATCTCGCTCATCAAGATACTCGGCTAGCGAGAATCAACCGGCAGAAGGCATGTGAGGCTCCCGATGTCGCTGTTCACCCGCGTCGCCCGGGGCCGGTTGGCCGCCTGGCTGACCGTGGTCGCCGCCCTCGTCGTCGGCGCGGTCGTGTTCGGTCTACCCAAGCCGGACAACCCCCAACCGGTCTCGGCCACCGGCCTGTCGGTCCAGTGGCAGTCGACGCAGGTCGAACGCCTCCAGGACCAGCTCCCGTCCCGCGACACCCAGGCCGCCCTGGTGGTGGTGAGCCGGGACGACCGGGCACCGCTCAGCGCCTCGGACCGCAGCGCGCTCGACGGCGTCACCGGCAGGCTCGGCGCGCTCGCCGTCGGCGGGCGGGTCTCCCCCGCCCAGCTCTCCCCGGACGGCACGGTCGCGCTGGTCGCCGTGCCGCTGTCCACCGCCGGCGACCAGCAGGCGGTCGTCGACGAGGTGGTCAAGGTCCGCGACGCCGTGGCCGGCCTGCCCGACGACCTGACCGTCGAGGTCACCGGTGGACCCGCCTTCACCGCCGACCTGAGCAAGGTGTTCCAGGGCGCCGACACCACGCTGCTGCTGGTCACCGCCGCGGTCGTGGCGCTGCTGCTGCTCGTCACCTACCGCAGCCCGTTCCTGTGGCTCGTCCCGCTGCTGGTGGTCGCCGCCGCCGAGCAGCTCACCCTGCGCACGGTGGAGACCGTGGTGCCCGCGCTGGGCATCTATCTGCCCAGCGGCCAGGTCACCGGCATCGCCAGTGTGCTGGTCTTCGGCGCCGCGACCGACTACGCCCTGCTGCTCATCGCCCGCTACCGCGAGGAGCTGCGCCGCGAGGACAACCGGTTCACCGCCATGCGGGCCGCCCTGCGGCGCACCGCCGAGCCGATCCTGGCCAGCGGCGGCACGGTCGTGCTCGGCGTCCTGACGCTGCTGCTGTCCGAGCAGGAGACCAACCGGGCGCTCGCGGTGGCCTGCGCCATCGGCGTGGTCTTCGCCATGCTCTCCGCGCTGTTCGTGCTCCCCGCCGCGCTGGTGCTCTTCGGCCGGGGCCTGTTCTGGCCGTTCGTGCCGAAGGTGGGCAGCGCCGCCCGCGAGGGCCGGCTCTGGGGCCGCCTCGGCGAACTGGTCGTCCGCCGGCCGCTGCCGGTCGCGGTGCTTGCCACCCTGCTCCTCGCCGGCCTCGCCCTGGGCGGGCTGGGCATCCGCACCGGACTCTCCGAGACCGAGCAGTTCCGGGAGCGTCCCGAGGCGGTCGCCGGCGCCGAGACCCTGGCGCGGGCGTTCCCGGCCGGCAGCACCCAACCGGTCGCCGTGCTCACCAACCCGCAGGCCGCCCCCGCGGTCCTCGCCGCGGCCGGCGCGGTCGACGGCGTCGCCTCGGCCCGACCGAGCACCGCCGGCGACCGGGTCGCCCAGATCGACGTGGTGCTCACCGCCGAGCCCGGCACCGCTGCCTCCGACCGCGCGGTGGTGGCGTTGCGCGACGCGGTCGCCGCCGTGCCGGACTCCGCGCCGCCCACCGTCGACGGCGCCGACGCACCCGACGGCGCACTGGTCGGTGGCACGGTCGCCGCCACCTACGACTCGGGCCAGGCCAACACCAAGGACCTGCGACTGATCCTGCCGATCATCCTGCTGCTCGTCGGCGCCGTGCTGGTGCTGCTGCTACGCGGCCTGCTGGCCCCGCTGCTGCTGGTGCTGACCGTGATCGCGTCGTTCTTCGCCAGCCTCGGCGCGGCCTGGCTGATCTTCGACCACGTGCTGGACTTCCCGGCGCTGGACAGCGGGGTGCTGCTGCTGGCCTTCGTGTTCCTGGTCGCGCTCGGCGTCGACTACAACATCTTCCTGGTCACCCGGGCCCGGGAGGACGCCCGCCGGGCCGGCACCCGCGACGGCATGCTGTCGGCACTGCGGGTCACCGGCGGCGTCATCACCAGCGCCGGCGTGCTGCTGGCGGCGGTCTTCGCGGTGCTGGGGGTGCTGCCGCTGATCACGCTCACCCAGATCGGGATCATCGTCTGCGTCGGCGTGCTGCTGGACACGCTGCTGGTCCGCACCGTGCTGGTGCCCGCGCTGGCGTTCCTGCTCGGCGATCGGTTCTGGTGGCCCGGGAAGATCACCCGCGAGCCGGACACCCCCGCCGAGCCGGCCGGCACGCCGGCCGAGCCGGTCACCGCCCGGGACTGACCCGTCGGCCGGGGGCGGTCAGAACGCGAGACACTCGCAGCCGGTCATCAGTTCGCGCACGTTGTAGACGTACTGCGGGTTGGGGATCGCCAGCGGCTTCCCCTCCCGGGCGACCGCGGCGTGCCCGAAGTTGTACGCCGAGATCACGGCGTTGAGCAGGCACGAGTTCAACTCCGAGGTGCACAGCGAGGCGTCGAGCCGGTAGTCCGACTCGAAGTACATGTCGCCGATGTACTTGGTCAGCCACGCCAGGTAGGTGCCGCCCAGATAGGCGTTGTCCTGATAGTCGTCGATGTCGTACGACCGCTCGAACCGCTGGTTCATCCACTCCGCGGTGGCCGGCATGACCTGCATCAGCCCGACGCCGGTGTCACAGGCGTAGATGTTGGACTGCCAGCCGCTCTCCTGCCAGGCGGTGGCCTTCATCAGGGCCGACGGGATGCGGATGTCCGGCGCGGAGGTGGGCCAGTAGGTGCGCGCCGCGGCGTCGGTCAACGCCTTCTTCACCTGACTCTGACTCGCCTTGGTGCCCTTGTAGCTCGGCTTGCAGCCGCTGGCCGGCGGCTTCGGCGCCGGCGGCACCCGGGTCTCGGTCGGCGGCTTCGGCCGCGCCAGCGGCGCGGTGGACGTGCGCGACGGCTTCGGCCGCGGCTTCGCGCTCGCCGACGCGGTGGGACTGGGCCGGCCACCCATCGCTGCGACGCCGGGCGGCTCCTCGCTCGGCGCGTCGGCCGGCGCGTCGACGGGGTCCGCCGCCGCGGGCTCCTCGACCGGCGCCTCGGTGGGCAGTTCCGCCGCCGCCGGGCGATCCGGTGGCTCCTCGTCGCCGCACCCGGTCACCGCCCCCGCCGCCAGCAGCGCCATCACCGCAGCCGCGGCCAACCGGCCGACTCCTCGCCGCATCGAACCTCCCCGTGGTTCCGTCGGCGCACCCTAACAGGCATCGACGGGTCATCGTGGTCCCCGCGACGCCGGCCGGCGCTCCCGGGGACGCGGCGGCCCCGCCCCGACGTCCGGACCGGCGTCCGCCGGGGTCGGTGGGCCGGCCGACGCCACCCGCTCCCGCGTCGCCCAGGCGACCACGAACACGGTGGTCCAGGCGACCCCCAGCAACACCGACGAGGCGGTGCCGGTGACCGTGCTCCAGCCCAGGTAGAGCCGGGCACCGGCGACCGCGACCACCCCGGCCGCGGCGACCGTCCAGACGGCCACCGCGACCGGCCAGCGCGCTCCGCGCGCCAGCAGCCACGCCAGTGTGCCGAGGCTCGCCGTCACCACCGCGTTCTGGCCGGGGAACAACTCCCGCAACCGGTCCGGGCCGCCCGGACCGGTCAGGTCGGCGACCACCACCAGCAGCACCAGCGGCACGGCCGCGCCGACCGTGCCCACCACGCCGAGCAGGTCCGCGCGCCAGGGTCGCTGCCGCCGGGCCACCAGCGCCGCCACCACGGTCACCGCGGCGATCAGCACCCAGCCGCGCAGCGCCGACACCGCGGTCAGCGCCGCGTCGGCCACCCCGGGGGTACGCCGGGCGGCGAACCAGTCGGCGACCAGCCCGTCGAGCACCCCCAGCCCGCTGTGCCGGACCACCGCCTCCAGCACCGCGGCCACCACCAGCCCCACGGCGAACAGCAACGCCAGCCCGAGCGCCAGGTTGATCAGCAACGTCCAGACCGGGCCGACCCGCATGCCGACCAGGAAGAACAGCACCCCGTAGCGGGACCGCAGCCAGCGCAGCGGCGGCAGCGCGCCGGCACGCGTCGCCAACGCCCGGGCCGGATCCGGGTTACGCCCCAGCCAGCGACCGGCAAGCACCACGCCGAGCAGGCAGAGCAGCAGCACCAGCACCGCCCCGGTGGCCCGGCCCAGCAGCTTCGACACCCGCTCGTACGACTCGCCGGCCAGGTAGCCGGCCAGCACCGAGCCGCCGACCCAGCTCGCTACCCCGGCCAGGTTCCACGGCGCGAACCGCCGGTACGGCATCCCGGCCCCGCCGGCCAGCCGGGGCGCCAGCGTGCGGGCGAAGGCGACCCAGCGGGCCGCCAGCATGGCCCGCCCGCCCAGCCGGTCCAGCAACTCCTCGGCCCGCCGCCACCGGTGCGGCCCGATCCGGGCGCCGAGCCCGGAGGCACGCAACCGGGGGCCGTGGCGCCGCCCGGCACGGTAGGCGAGTGTGTCTCCGATCACGGCGGCGGCCATCATGGCCAGCAGCGTGGGGGCGAGCCGTAGCGTCCCCGCGTACGCTAGGAAGCCGACCAGCAGCAGGGTCGCCTCGCCCGGCACCAGCAGCCCGACGATCACCGCGGTCTCGCCCGCGACGATCGTCGCGGCGATCAGGTAGATCAGCAGGGGCGACAGCTCCTGCAGCCAGTTCAGCAGGTCAGGCATTCGGCACCCCGCACGGGAGCCAGCATGCCAGTCGCTGCACCGGTCGGCCCAGCACTTTCGACACAGATCCGGGCCATCTCGGGGGTGACCCCGAGGCGCGCCCCGGCAACCGCAGACAGGAGTATGGAGGGTATGCAGCTTCGCACCGACCTCCGCAACGTCGCCATCATCGCCCACGTCGACCACGGCAAGACGACCCTGGTCGACGCCATGTTGCGGCAGGCCGGCGCCTACGGCGCCCGCGGCGAGGACACCGAGCGGGTCATGGACTCGATGGACCTCGAGCGGGAGAAGGGCATCACCATCCTCGCCAAGAACACCGGCGTGCGATACCTGCCGGCGGACGGCGACCCGGTCACCATCAACATCATCGACACCCCCGGCCACGCCGACTTCGGTGGTGAGGTCGAGCGCGGCCTGACCATGGTCGACGGCGTGGTGCTGCTGGTCGACGCCAGCGAGGGCCCCCTGCCGCAGACCCGGTTCGTGCTCCGCAAGGCGCTGCGCGCCCGGATGCCGATCATCCTGGTGATCAACAAGGTGGACCGGCCGGACGCCCGGATCAAGGAGGTCGTGGACGACACCTACGAGCTCTTCCTCGACCTGGACGCCGACGAGGAGCAGATCGACTTCCCGATCGTCTACGCCTGCGCCCGCGACGGCATCGCCTCGCTGACCCAGCCGGCTGACGGCGCGGTCCCGGACGACAGCACCAACCTGGAGCCGCTGTTCCGCACCCTGCTGGACACCATCCCGGCGCCGGCGTTCGAGGAGGACGCGCCGCTCCAGGCGCACGTCACCAACCTCGACGCCTCGCCGTTCCTCGGCCGGCTCGCGCTGTGCCGGGTCCGCCAGGGCAGGATCAGCAAGGGCCAGACCGTGGCCTGGTGCCGCACCGACGGCAGCACCCAGCGGGTCCGCATCTCCGAGCTGCTGATGACCGAGGGCCTGGAGCGCAAGCCGGCCGAGTCCGCCGGGCCGGGCGACATCATCGCCGTCGCCGGCATCCCGGAGATCATGATCGGTGAGACGCTCGCCGACGCCGAGAACCCGATCCCGCTGCCGCTGATCACCGTGGACGAGCCGGCCATCTCGATGACCATCGGCACCAACACCTCGCCGCTCGTGGGCCGGGTCAAGGGCGCCAAGGTCACCGCCCGGATGGTCAAGGACCGGCTCGACAAGGAACTGGTCGGCAACGTCTCGCTGCGGGTCCTGCCCACCGAGCGGCCGGACGCCTGGGAGGTGCAGGGTCGGGGCGAGCTGGCCCTGGCCATCCTGGTCGAGCAGATGCGCCGCGAGTCCTACGAGCTGACCGTCGGCAAGCCGCAGGTGGTCACCCGGGAGATCGACGGCAAGACCTGCGAGCCGGTCGAGCGGCTGACCATCGACGCCCCGGAGGAGTACCTGGGGGCGATCACCCAGCTCCTGGCCACCCGTAAGGGCCGGATGGAGCAGCTGGTCAACCACGGCACCGGCTGGATCCGGATGGAGTGGCTGGTCCCGGCGCGCGGCCTGATCGGCTTCCGCACCGAGTTCCTCACCGACACCCGGGGCACCGGCATCCTGCACCACGTCTTCGAGTCGTACGAGCCGTGGTTCGGCGAGCTGCGGACCCGCCAGAACGGTTCGCTGGTCGCCGACCGGGCCGGCGCGGTCACCTCGTTCGCCATGATCAACCTGCAGGAGCGCGGCCAACTCTTCGTCGAGCCGACCACCGAGGTGTACGAGGGCATGATCGTCGGGGAGAACTCGCGCTCCGACGACATGGACGTCAACATCACCAAGGAGAAGAAGCTCACCAACATGCGGGCGTCGACCTCCGACGAGACCGAGAAGCTGATCCCGCCGCGCAAGCTGTCGCTGGAGCAGGCCCTCGAGTTCTGCCGCGAGGACGAGTGCGTCGAGGTCACCCCGGTCGCGGTGCGCATCCGCAAGGTGGTGCTGGACCAGACCCAGCGCGGCCGGATGGCCGCCCGCCGCAAGCACGCCGGCTGACCCACCCCGCTCCACCCCGGAGCCGGCCCGCCCTCGGCGGACCGGGCTCCGGGGTGGGTCACGCGGGTTTGGTGGCCGCGAAGGCCAGGACGTCGGGAATCGGGCCGGAGCCGGACTCGACCACGCGGTCGAGGACCAGGCCGGCGGCGGTGACGGCGGTGAGCAGGTCGGCCAGGGGCAGGTGCCAGGCACCGCCCCGGGCCGTCGCCCAGCAGGCCCGCCAGCACCGACCGGACCCGGTCCATGTAGGTCGCCGAACCGAACGTCGCGTACTCCTCGTACCAGTCGGCGATCTCGTCTTACAGGGGAGTCGTCATCACCGCACGCTAGCCCCGGGCCCGGAGCCGCCGCAGCCCCGCGCCGGCCGGGAAGATCCGCTACGGTCACCTGCATGACCTGGGCCGAACTCGACGCGCACCTGGATCAGGTGCCCGGCACCGTCTCCGCGTACGTGGGACGTCCCGGCGCCCGCCCCACCTGGACCCGGCGGGCCGACGCCACCCACTACGCGGCGAGCACCATGAAGGTCGCCGTGCTGGTGGCGTTGCACCGCGCCGCCGAGGAGGGCCGGCTCGACCTGGACGCGCCGGTGCCGGTGCGCAACTCCTTCGACTCCGCGCTGACCGGCGCGCCCCGCTTCACCAACAACCGTGACTACGACAACGACGAGGCGGTCTGGGACGCCGTGGACGGCGTCGCGCCGCTGCGCTGGCTCGCCGAACGCATGATCATCCGATCCAGCAACCTCGCCACGAACCTCTGCATCGGCCAGGTCGGGCTGCCGGCCGTGGCGCGGGCCTGGGAGCTGGGCGGCGCGCGGCACAGCGTCACCGGTCGCGGCATCGAGGACTTCGCCGCCCGCGACGCCGGCATCGACAACCTGGTCACCGCCGCCGACCTCGCCAACCTGCTCGGTGAGCTGGCGCTGGGCGCCACCCGGCCCGGCCCGCTGGCCTCGCCGGCCGGGTGCGCCGCCATGCTCGACGTGCTCGTCGCCCAGGAACACCGCGAGGACCTGGCCGCCGGGCTGCCCGACCGCACCCGCGTCGCGCACAAGAACGGCTGGGTCCGCGGCGTCCGCCACGGCGCCGGCGTGGTGTTCCCGGACGACGCGCCGCCGTACCAGATCGTGGTCTGCACCACCACCGACCTGGCCGACGGCGGCGCGGACGGCGAGCAGGTGGAGGACGACGCCTGCCGGCTCATCGCGCACGTCTCCGCCCGGGTCTGGGACGCCCGGCACGAGCTGGCCGGGTGAGCCGCTACTCCAGCAACTGCTCCCGCAGCGCGGCCCGCACCTCGTCGGTCACCCCCAGACCGTCGCGCAGGTACACCTCGAACGACCCGTGCGCCCGGCGCACCTCGTCGTAGGCGGCGTCCAGGTACTGCGGGCGCACCTCCAGCAGCGGCCGGGCCACCGCCGGGTCGAGGTCCGGCCGCCGCCGCGTCATCGCCGCCAGCAGCACCTCGCGCAGGCTCTCCGTCAGCTCGTTGTGCCGCAGGTAGTCGGCCCGGATCGCGGGCTCCGCCACCCCCAGCGCGGTCAGCAGCACCACCGACAGCCAGCCGGTCCGGTCCTTGCCGGCCGAGCAGTGGAACAGCAACGGCAGGTTCGCGCCGTCCGCGGCCAGCCGCACCGCGGCGCCGAACCCGGCCCGCGCCGGCTCGCCGGTCACGAACCAGCGGTAGATCGCCGTCATCGCCCCCGGCATGCCCTCGCGGGCCAGCTCCGCGTAGGCGTCCAGGTCGTGGCCCTGCAACACCGCCGAGACGTAGGTGAACACCGGGTGGGCCGCGTCGTAGACCGGCAGGTGCACGACCCGGGGCTCGCCCACCAGCCGGTCCGGCGGGGCCACCTCCTGCTCCTGCGCCGCGCGCAGGTCCACCACGCAGGCCGGGCCGAGTTTGCCCAGCACCGGCAGGTCGTCGTCGGTGAGCCGGCCCAGCGCCGCGGTCCGGAGGAGTCGCCCGGCGCGCACCCGCCGTCCGTCCGTCGTCGGCAACCCACCCAGGTCACGGGCGTTCGGCGCGCCCACCAGCTCCCAGTCCCGCCCGGTCATCGGCCCTCCCCTGCTCGCCGTCAGTGCCTATAGGGTGCCCCACATGACGATCGCGGCGGTACGCACCTACCGGCTCTCGGCCCCCTTACACACCCCGTTCGTCACCGCGCTGCGCAGCACCACCACCGTGGAGACGCTGATCGTCGAGGTAGTCGACAGCGACGGACGCTCGGGTTTCGGCGAGGCCCCGCAGGTCTGGCAGGTCACCGGCGCGTCGATCGGCGGGGCCGAGGCGTGCGTGCGCGAACTGCTCGCCCCACTGCTGACCGGCCGCGACGCCGACGACCTCCAGGCCCGGTGCGCACAGGTGCGCGGCGCGGTGGTCGGCAACGAGTCCGCCAAGGCGGCCGTCGACGTGGCGCTGCACGACCTGGCCGCGCGGCGCCTCGGCATACCGCTGGTGCGGCTGCTCGGCGGCACCGCGCTGCGCGTCCCGACGGACGTCACGCTGGCCGCGGGCGACGCTGTCGATCTGGCCGCGGCGGCCGGCCGGCGGCGCGCCGAGGGCTTCACCGTGCTCAAGCTCAAGGTCGGCACCGACGCCAGCAGCGACCTCGAACGGGTCCGCTCGGTGCGCGCCGCGGTGGGCCCGGACGTGCGGATCCGGCTGGACGCCAACCAGGGTTGGACGCCGCGGGAGGCGGTCCGGGTGATCGGCGGCATCGTCGACGCCGGGCTCGACGTCGAGCTGGTCGAGCAGCCGGTGCACCGCCGCGACCTGGACGGGCTGGCCTGGGTCAGCGACCGGGTGGAGGTGCCGATCCTCGCCGACGAGTCGGTGTTCGACGTGCGTGACCTGGTCGAGGTGATCCGCCGCCGGGCGGCCGACATGGTCAACGTGAAGCTGGCCAAGTGCGGCGGCCTCCAGGCCGCCCGCACCCTGCTCGACCTGGCCGCCGCGCACGGCATGGGCACGATCGTCGGCTCGATGATGGAGGGACCGGTCGGGGTGGGCGCGGCCGCCAGCCTGGTCGCCGCCCACGGCACCACGACCACCTCGGACCTGGACGCCGCCTGGTGGCTCGCCTGGTCGCCGGTCACCGGGGGCATCCGGTACGAGGGCGCGACCGTGCTGCTGCCGAACGCCCCGGGGCTCGGGATCGCCGACGTGAGTGAAGCTAAGGTTCAGCGCAACGGTTGAGTGTCGTTGGTTTTTTTCATAGGGTCGCCCACAGGAGCGTGGGAGGAGGGGTACGGATGGTGCCTCAACCGGGCCATCGGGCCCTCGTGCGGGTCCCGGTGGCGACGCTGTGGACAGACCCCGACGCGGTCCGCCCGACCGACGAGCCCGCCCTGCGCGACTCCCCCGACATCGCCGCCTGGGTCGACGGGATGGACCACGACCAGCGGGTCGGCGACTGCGTGCTGACCCAGTTGCTGCTCGGCGAGCCGGTGCTGGTCACCGGGGCCGGGCCGGACGGCTGGGTGCGGGTGGTCGCGCTCGGGCAGCCCGCCGCCAAACTGGACCCGCGTGGCTATCCGGGCTGGATGCGGGCCACCCACCTGGCCGCGCCCGCCGACGCCGGGCCGGCCGCGCCCACGCTCCTGGTCGACGTCCGCCGCACCACGCTGCACGGGACCGCCGGCGGTCCGCCGGCGCTGGCGGGCGTGGTCCTGGGCACCCGCCTCACCTCCGCGGGGCGGCCGACGGACGGCTGGCGGCCGGCGCGGGCACCCGGCCGCACGGAGCCGCTCTGGGCGCCGGCGGGCGACCTCGTGCCGTCGCCCGCCGAACGCCCCGCGGCCAAGGAGGTGCTGGCGGTCGCCGAGCGGCTGCGTGACCTGGTCTACGTCTGGGGCGGCCTGTCCACCGACGGCATCGACTGCTCCGGACTGGTCCACCTGGCCTGGCGGCGGTACGGCGTCACGTTGCCCCGCGACGCCGACGACCAGGCCGAGGCGACGACGCCGCTGGCGCTCGACGACGAGCGCCCCGGCGACCTCTACTTCTTCGCCCGCCCGGGCCGCCGCATCCACCACGTCGGCATCGTCTCGGCCGAGCCGCACGGCGGCCGGCGCCGGATGCTGCACGCCTGCTACCTGACCCGCCGGGTGGTCGAGGAGGAACTGCCCCCGGCCCGGGTCGACACCCTGGTCGGCGCGCACCGGGTCTGATCCGGGTGTCCGGGGCGACCCGGCCCCGGACACCCGGTGCGGATCAGCGGCGTGCCGCGGCCAGTTCCCGACGCCGGTCCCGCGACGACTTGACCAGGCTCGCCGCCGTGGCCACGGCCAGGGTGCCGAGGATGATGGTCAGCGAGAGCCAGATCGGGATGTGCGGGGCCCAGCCCACGTGCTCGCCGCCGTTGATGAACGGCAGGTTGTTGTCGGCGAGCGCCTCCAGCACCAGCTTGACCCCGATGAAGCCGAGCACCACGGCCAGCCCGTAGCTGAGGTAGATGAGCCGGTCCAACAGGCCACCCAGCAGGAAGTAGAGCTGCCGCAGCCCCATCAGCGCGAACACGTTCGCGGTGAAGACCAGGTAGGGCTCCTGGGTGATGCCGAAGATCGCCGGGATCGAGTCGAGCGCGAAGATGAGGTCGGTGGTGCCGATCGCGATCATCACGATCAACATCGGGGTGAAGAGCCGACGTCCGTTCTCGCGGGTGGTCATCCGCGCCCCGTCGAAGTCACGCGACAGCGGCAGCGCCTTGCGGCTCCACCGGATCAGCACGTTCTCGCTGAACTCGTCCTCGTCCGGCTCGCCCTGCCGGGCCAGGTTCACCGCCGTGTAGATCAGGAACGCGCCGAAGATGTAGAACACCCAGGAGAACTGGGAGATCAGCGCGGCGCCGGCCGCGATGAACCCACCGCGCATGACGAGCGCCAGCAGAATGCCGATGAGCAGCACCTTCTGCTGGTACTGCCGGGGCACCCCGAAGCGGGCCATGATGATCACGAAGACGAAGAGGTTGTCGACGGAGAGGCTGTACTCGGTGAGCCAGCCGGTGTAGAACTGGCCGGCCACGCCCGGCCCGGCGGTCAGCCAGAGCACCACCCCGAAGAGCAACGCCAGCCCGACGTAGAAGCCGACCCACAGACTGGACTCACGGACGCTGGGCTCGTGCGGTCGGCGGCCGATGATGAACAGGTCGGCCAGCAGGACCGCGATCATCGCGGTCAGGGTTACCGCCCACACCAATGCGGACACGTTCAAATCCATCCTCCGGCAGACACGCAGCGTCGGGCACACCGTACGCCGGGTGTGGGGCCGGGGTGCGTCGACGCTGACTGTGGTGACTGTCGGAGGTCTCTTCCGCCGGGGCCCGTGGGCTCCGACCGACGGACCCGGGTCGAGCCACCTGAGGTGCCGGCGCTCTTCCGTGCTGACGACTCCGTCGCGAAGGAATACTCCCCTCCTCGGCCGCCATTGTTCACCATCGCACCGGGGTGGCGCATCTCCGGGCGCCGATCCGCCGTCCCGCCACGTGCCCGGTGTCACGTCCGACAAGAGCGTCCTAGGAGACTAGCCGCATTTGGGTCGGGGCGCGGCTGGGCGAGAGTCGGGTCGGAAGCGGTATACCTCCCGGTCATATTTATGACTGAGGGGTATACCGCTCCCGACCCGACTGCCGTCCGGGCTGCGACACGCCCGACGAATCCCGATCGGGGAGCACCGGATCGGCGAACGACCAGCCGGCGGCGAGCAGGGCGTCGCACGCGGCGGTCGCGACGGCCAGCCGCTCCCCGTGCGTACCGCGCAACTCGACGACCGGCGCCCCGCTGCCGGCCAACTCCGCGCGGAACCGGCCGGTCATCCACGCCCGCAGGTGCTCCCCGTCACGCAGGCCGTCGTCGGCGAACGGCACCCCCTCGTGGCCGGTGAGCAGGTAGAGCGCCGGACGCCTGGCGGACGCGCGCACCACCTCGGCGGAGGACCCGAGATAGCGCTCCTCCCAGACCGCGGTGGCCCGGGCGTCGGTGTCGCAGACCAGCAGCGGACCGCTCACCCGCGCGGCCGCGTCCTCGGCGGCCTGCTGCTCGCGCACCACCTCGACGAAGTCGTCCCGGTCCCAGGTGACGTCGAAGACCGTCGCGTCCGGCCGGGACCGGCGCAGCACGGCGAGTTTGCGCGCGGTCAGCTCGCGGCCGAACTCGGGCACCCAGCCGGTGCGGTAGTGCTCGGCGAGCGCCCGCGCCATGGTGGTGGTGCCGGTGGACTCGGCGCCGACCACCACGACCCGTCGCACCAACCACGCCCGCACCGGAGGGCTCAGCCACCGCCAGTGCGCCGCCGGGTCCGCGCGCACGGCGGTGCCGGAAACCGGCACCGCGAGCCGCCGCGGATCCACGTCGACCGCGACGGCGTCGAACCGCCGGGCCAACTCCTCGCCGTACGCCTCGGAGGAGAACACGGCGTCCACCGGCGCGCCGCCGAGCGCGTCGGCGAACACCGCGCAGTGCAGGTCCCAGACCGCCGGGTCGTCGTAGTCGACCGGGTGGTCGTCGTACCGGCCGACGAACCGTACCCACGGGGTGCCGGCGTGGACCTCACGCAACCAGTCGAGCCGCAGCTCCACCGGGATCGACTCCCGTCGGGACGGCGCCACCACCACGGTCACCGCCGCGCACCGGGCCGCGGCGGCCTCGACGAGCGCGTGGTGCCCGGCGTGTGGCGGATAGAACTTGCCGACCACCAGGCCGTGCCGGAACCGCCCCGAACCGGTCACGCTCACGCCGCCACCGGCGCCGGCCCGGGCGGCACCGGAGTGGCCGCCGCGCGCCGGCGCAGGTCCGCCCGCCAGGCCCGCAGCCCGAGCACGCACAGAGCCAGGAAGATCAGATAGAGACCGCCGGTCAGCCAGAGACCCTTGTACACGTAGAGCGGGATGTAGATCAGGTCGGCGGCGATCCACAGCCACCAGCTCTCCACCAGCTTGCGGGTCTGGCCGTAGGTGGCCAGCAGCGACAGCGCGGTGGTGACCGCGTCGGCCAGCGGCACGGTGGAGTCGGTGGCCCGGTCCAGAAACACCCACAGGCCGGCGGTGAGCAGCACCCCGGCCCCGGCCAGCGCCCACCACTCCCGCCGCCCGGTGCGGGTCACCGTGAGCCGACCGCGCCGCTCGCCGCCGAAGAGCCAGTGCCACCACCCGTAGGCTCCGAGCACCACGTAGACGATCTGCAGCCCGGCGTCGGCGTAGAGGCCGGCGGTCCAGAACAGCAGCATCAGCAGCAACACGTTGGCGATGCCGATCGGCCAGTTCGCGATGTGCTGCCGGGCGACCAGCCAGACGTTGACCACGCCGGTGACGAAGCCGAGCAGTTCGGCCCAGGTGGTGCCGGCGCCCCACACGGTGAACGCGGTGCCGGTGAGCCAGTCGAGCATGGTGTCCTCCCCGAGCGCACCCGGAGCGTACTCGTGGACCCCGGCATGGCAGGCTTCGGGCATGGTTCTTGAGGTCGCGCTGATCGATGTGACACCCGGACACGAGGACGACTTCGCCGCCGCCTACGCGCAGGCGCGGCCGATCCTCGCCGAGGCGCAGGGCTGCCGCTCGGTGCGGATGACCCGCGGGGTGGAGTCGCCCACCCGGTTCGTGCTCCTGGTCGAGTGGGACTCGGTCGAGGCGCACGACGCCAACTTCCGGCAGACCGAGCGATTCGAGCGGTGGCGCGGGCTGATCGGGCCCCACTTCGCCGGCCCGCCGCTGGTCGAGCACTTCGTCGACGTGCCGGCCTGATCTGTCGTACCCCGCACGTACCCTGCGCGCGACGCGCGGTCACCGGCCCCGGCGGGCATCGGGGGCGCCGGGCCCGGTGGCCGCGTGGTCACCTCACTCCGGGTCGTGCGGGTCACGCTGCCGAGGCACCGGCGGGGCGCCGAGCCGGCGGGTCAGCAACTCGACCGTGGCGTCCTCCGACAGCGCCGCGGTGAGCAGCCGCTCGATCACCTGCTCGTAGCGGGCGACGTCGGCCTCGGCAACCAGGCGCAGGTCGGTGGTGAGCGTCTCCACCAGCACCGTGCGCGGGTCGTCCGGGTCCCGGTAGGCATAGTAGGAGAACGGCGCCAGCGGGTGCAGGTCGTCGCCGGACGAGGCGCCGTGGGGCAGCACCCGGATCGTGACGTGCGACCGTTCGGCCAGCGCCAGCAGGTGCCGCACCTGCTCCCGCCACACCTCGCCCGGCAGGCCGGCCGGCTCGCAGGCCCGCTCGTCGAGCAGCACGGTGTAGTGCGGCGGATCCGCCCGGACCAGCAGCTCCTGGCGCACCGTCCGGGCCCGCACGTCGGCCTCCACGTCCACCTCGCTGGCGAGCGACGCGCCGGCCGCCACCCGCACCCGGGCGTACGCCGGGGTCTGTAGCAGGCCGGGCACGAGCGCCGGCTGGTATTCCACGATGCGTTCGGCGCCCGCCTCCAGTTCCGCGAACGCCCGCTGCCGCTCGCCCATCTCGCCCAACGCCTTGGACCAGCCGCGCCCGGTGGCGGCGTCGCGCGCGATGACGATCAGGTCGTCGCGCTGGTGCGGCGGCACCTCGTAGACGTCGAGCAGATCGAGGACGTCGGCCAGGTCGGGCCGGCTCTGGCCCAGCTCGATGCGGGACAGCTTCGATGTGGACGCCCAACCGAGCCGCGTGCAGACCTGCTCGAGCGTGAGCGACTCACGGCGGCGCAGCCGGCGCAGCTCCACGCCGAGCCGCACCCTCCGGACGACAGGACTTGCTGACAACGGCATGCGCGCCTCCCGGTGGGAGCGTACGCATGACCATCACACACGGCAATACCTCGCTCGCGCAGAGCGACAGACACTCGTCAGCGCACCCCCGCCGCGTCCATCCCCCGCAACTCCTTCTTGAGGTCGGCGACCTCGTCGCGGATCCGCGCCGCCAGCTCGAACTGGAGTTCCCGCGCGGCGGCCAGCATCTGGTCGTTGAGCTCCTGGATGAGGTTGGCCAGGTCGGCCCGGGCCATGCCCTCGCGCGACGGCGTGGCCGCGCCGCCCCGGCCGCCCCGGCTGCGGGTTTCCTTGACCGGCGCCTTGCCCCGGGAGAGCTGCCGCGCGGCGCCGCCGACCGTGGTGTTCTCGGTGTCCTCCGCCTCGCGGTAGATGTCGTCGAGGATGTCGTGGATCTTCTTGCGCAGCGGCTCGGGGCTGATCCCGTGGGCCTCGTTGTGCGCGATCTGCTTGGCCCGGCGCCGGTTGGTCTCGTCGATCGCCGACGCCATCGACGGGGTGATCTTGTCGGCGTACATGTGGACCTGGCCGGAGACGTTGCGGGCCGCGCGACCGATGGTCTGGATCAGCGACCGCCCGCTGCGCAGGAAGCCCTCCTTGTCGGCGTCGAGGATCGCCACCAGGGAGACCTCGGGCAGGTCGAGGCCCTCCCGGAGCAGGTTGATGCCGACCAGCACGTCGTAGTCGCCCTTGCGCAACTCGCTCAGCAGCTCGACCCGGCGCAACGTGTCCACCTCGGAGTGCAGGTAACGCACCCGGATGCCGTTCTCCAGGAGATAGTCGGAGAGATCCTCGGCCATCTTCTTGGTCAGCGTGGTGACCAGCACCCGCTCGTCGCGCTCGGTGCGCAGCTTGATCTCGTGCATGAGGTCGTCGATCTGACCCTTGGTCGGCTTCACCACCACCTCGGGGTCGATCAGGCCGGTCGGCCGGATCACCTGCTCGACGAACTCACCCTGGGCCTGCTCCAGCTCCCACGGGCCGGGAGTGGCGGAGAGGAAGACCGACTGGCCCACCCGCTCCAGGTATTCGTCGAAGCGCAGGGGTCGGTTGTCGGCGGCGCTGGGCAACCGGAAGCCGTGGTCGATGAGCATCCGCTTGCGGGAGGCGTCGCCCTCGTACATGCCGCCGATCTGCGGGATGGTCACGTGCGACTCGTCGACCACGGTGAGGAAGTCGTCGGGGAAGTAGTCGAGCAGGCAGTGCGGCGGGCTGCCGGGCAGCCGGCCGTCCATGTGCATCGAGTAGTTCTCGATGCCGGAGCAGAAACCGACCTGGCGCATCATCTCGATGTCGTAGGTGGTGCGCATGCGCAGCCGCTGCGCCTCCAGCAGCTTGCCCTGCCGCTCCAACTCGGCCAGCCGCTCGGCCAGCTCGGCCTCGATGTCGCGGATGGCCCGCTCCATGCGTTCGGGGCCGGCCGCGTAGTGCGTGGCCGGGAAGATCACCAGGCTGTCCACCTCGCGGACCACGTCACCGGTCAACGGGTTGAGGTAGTAGAGCTTCTCGATCTCGTCGCCGAACAGCTCGATCCGGACCGCGAGTTCCTCGTAGGCCGGGATGATCTCCAGCGTGTCGCCGCGGACCCGGAAGGTGCCGCGCTGGAAGGCCATGTCGTTGCGGGTGTACTGGATGTCGACCAGGCGGCGCAGCAACTGGTCGCGGTCGAGCTCCTGCCCCACCTGGGCCCGCACCGCGCGGTCGAGGTATTCCTCCGGCGTGCCCAGGCCGTAGATCGCGGACACGGTGGCCACCACGATCACGTCGCGCCGGGTGAGCAGCGACATCGTCGCCGAGTGCCGGAGCCGCTCGACCTCCTCGTTGATCGAGGAGTCCTTCTCGATGTAGGTGTCGGTCTGCGGGATGTAGGCCTCGGGCTGGTAGTAGTCGTAGTAGGAGACGAAGTATTCGACCGCGTTGTGCGGCAGCAGCTCGCTGAACTCCTTGGCCAGCTGGGCGGCGAGGGTCTTGTTGGGCGCGAGCACCAGGGTGGGTCGCTGCAACCGCTCGACCAGCCACGCCGTGGTGGCGCTCTTGCCGGTGCCGGTCGCGCCGAGCAGCACCGTGTTGCGGTCGCCACGCCGCACGCGACGCTCAAGGTCGTCGATGGCTGCCGGCTGGTCGCCGGCCGGCTGGAACTCACTGACCACCTGGAAGCGGCCGTCGAGCCGGGGAATGTCGAGCGCCATGACGTCAACGGTACGCCCGCGGTCCGACACTTCCCCGGTGACCACGGACCGTCCCTGACCGGCTTCGATATTCCCATTGTGTGGCTCATCTCACCGGACTACCCTCGTACCGTAGGCCGCTCGCGGCGGCCGACCGGGCAGGTGGCCGCCCCCTCGTGGGGGCCCGGCCGCCCCCGGCGCCAGGGGCCGCAGCACCCGGGACGACCGGCGTGCGCGCCCACGGTGGTCGCGCTGACGCGCTCACCGGCCGCCGCGAGCGCCCCCTACGTCACCCGCGACCCCACCGTGGCGTTCTCCACTCGTGGAGACCTCTCCCGATCGCCGGCCGCGACGCGATCGCGCGCCGGGCGCCGGCGCACCCGACCCGGCGCCGGAGCCGGGTCGGCAGCGCGCCGCGGACCGCCCGCACCGGCTCACCGCGCGCGGCGGCGGCGACCAGCCGGTGCCACGCGAGCCGGGCCGGGGTCATCGGCGCAGCCGCACCAACGCACCGGCACGTCCCGCAACCGGCCGCCGCCGGCGCACCGATGTCGCCGCCCGCCCGCCCGCCGCCACCGCGCCGCCGGCCGACGACCCCGCGCTGGACGACGGGGACGACCCGCCGGAGCGCCCGACCCGGCGGCGGGCCACTCTCGCCGCGCTCGTGGTGGCCGCCGCCGCCTCGGCCACCGTCCTGGTCACCGGCCTGCTGGGCGGCTCGCCCCGACCGTCCGCCCCGACCGACGCGCCGCGTCCGCTGAGCGCGGCCGAGGCGGACCGGATGGCCGCGCTGAGGGTCACCAACCTGCGTGACGTACGGGCCGGCGTCCGGATCACCGTCGGCGCCGGCCCGAGCCGCACCGACCTGCTCGGCTGGGTCGACTGGGCCCGGCCGCTGGTCTACCTGGACGTCGGCGGTCCGGGCGCGGGCGCCGACCGCGGGCTCGTCCAGGCCACCGCGTCGGCGCTGCTGGTCCGCCCCGACGCGACCGCACTGCCCACGCCGGCGCGGCCGCCGCTGGTGCCGCCGGACGACGGGTGGCGGCTCCGCGAGCCCACCGCCGGTCGCGGCCTCACCGCCGTCCGCGACCTGCTGCTGAGCCTCGGCGCGGATCGGGTCGATCCGACCGCTCCGGACGGCCGCTGGCTGCGCCGGGAGAGCCTGGCGGGCGTCGAGGTGGACGTGCTCCGGGCCCCACTGGCCGCCGCGTCGGGAGACCCGCTGCCGAGGCTCTGGCTGGACCGCGACGCCCGGCTGCACCGGCTGGCCGGCCGGCTGCCCGACGGCACGGCGACCACTGTCGATCTGATCCGCGCGGACCGACCCACGCCACACCCGGTGGACGTGCTCGGGGGCCGTTCCGGCCAGCCCCGGGCACCGACGGACGACGAGGCCGACCGGCTGTCCCGGCTGCCCGCCCGGCTGCGGGCCGCGGGTGCCGCGACGGTGTCCGTGGCCGCCCCGCTCGGCCCCTCGGCCAACCTGGCCGGCGCCGGCACCCTGAACTGGGCGACGGACTCGGCCTCGCTCGCGCTGACCGACCAGGACACCGGCCGGCGCACCCGGCGAGAGGTCCGGACCGGCCCGGTGGCCCACCCGCAGGCCTCCCCCGACGACCCCGGGGCGGCGTCACCCGCGACGCGCGCCGACGGGTTGGACCGCCTGCTCGCCACGGCGCTGCGGGCCGGCGCCCACCCGCCGGGGGAACCGGCGGTCCGGGTTCGCGAGGACCGGACGGCCGGCCGCACGGTCGACGTCGTCGAGGTGCCGGGCGGCCTGCGCTGGTGGCTCGACCGGGGCGGGCTGCCGCGCCGGCTGGAGCTGCACACCGGGCCGGGGGTGTGGATCCGACTCGACCTCTTCGCCGGCCCGGACCGCTGACCTGCCGGTCAGGGCCGCCAGCCGGTCTGCGCGGCCCACTCCTCGGCCCGCAACTGCTCCTCGTCGAACCAGGGGTCGGTGAGCGTGCCCTGCTCGGCGCTCGCCGGGGCGGTGGCCACCAGGTCGCGCTTGACCTGGAGGTAGGCGGCCCGCCGGGCCGGGTCGGCGCGGAGGTGGTCGCGCATCAGCAGCGCGTGGCGCCAGCCGGCCGAGCCGGCCACCCGCAGGTGCAGGAGCACCGGCCGCCCCGGGTCGGCGCCGGCGTGCACCCGCTTCACCCAGTGCACCCGGTCCGGGCCGGGCGGCGCGTCCCACCACTCGCCGGGCAGCCGGGGGAAGCCGGCCTCGGCCAACCGATCGACGAGCGGGCCGTCCGCCTCCGCCAGCGACGGCACGCTGAGCTGGACGTCGATGACGTCCGGCGCGGTCAGGCCGGGCACGGCGGTGGAGCCGACGTGGTCGACCCGGGGGTCGCCGCCGACCGCGTGGCGGATCCGGGCGGCCAGTCGGGCGAACTGCGCCGGCCAGGTCGGGTCGGGCTCGGCGAGCGTCGTCCGGTCGGGCCGGACCGCGTGCCGCCCCCGGACGTTGCGCTCGTAGGGCAGCAGCCGATCCCGCCAGAGGTCGTCGACCGCCCGGTGCAGGTCGGGCCGCGTGCCGTCGTTGCTGAGCAGCACGTCCGCAACCGCCGCGCGGCGGGCGTCGTCGGCCTGCGCGGCGATCCGCCGTTCGGCCTCGGCCGGGTCCATGCCCCGGTCGCGCGTCAACCGCGCCAGCCGGGTGGGCACCGCCGTCTGCACCACGAGCACCAGGTGGTACGTCGGCGCGAGCCCCACCTCGACCAGCAGCGGCACGTCGTTGACCACCACCGCGTCGGCGGGCGCGGCGGCGACCAGCTCAGCCGCCCGCGCGCGTACCCGGGGGTGGGTGATCGCCTCCAGCCGGCGACGCGCCGCCTCGTCTCCGAAGACCAGGGCGCCCAGCGCGGCCCGGTCCAGCGTGCCGTCGGCGCCGAGGACCCGGTCGGGGAACGCGGCGACCACCTCGGCCAGCCCCTCGGTGCCCGGGGCGACGACCTCGCGGGCGATCCGGTCGGAGTCGACGACCACCGCGCCGAGCGTCGCGAGGCGGCTCGCGACCGCGCTCTTGCCGGACCCGATCCCACCCGTCAGCCCCACCTTCAGCATCCGGACAGTCAACCCGATCACCGTGCCGGCGCCAAACCGGGCTCGCCGGCCCGGGAACGACCGCGGGCCCCGCCCCCGACGCTCCGCTGGTGCGGAACGCGGGGACGGGGCCCGTCGTCAGAGCTGGTTCGTCGCTACGGACGGACCGGCGTCAGCGACCGGTCACTTGCCGCCGGCGAGCTTCTCGCGCAGCGCGGCGAGCGCCTCGTCGGTGGCCAGCGTGCCGGCCGGCTCCTCGGCCTGACGGCTCGGGGCCGACGAGGTCGAGGAGGAGGTGGAGGTCGACGCGCTGGTGGCCGGGGCCGGGTTGGCGGCGGCCTCGGCGTCGGCGGCGCGGGAGGTCTGCACCTGCTTGGTGTGGGCCTCCCACCGCTGACGCGCCTCGGCGTACTGGTTCTCCCAGGTCTCCCGCTGCTTGTCGTAGCCCTCGAGCCACTCGCCCGTCTCCGGGTCGAAGCCCTCCGGGTAGATGTAGTTGCCCTCGTTGTCGTACGTGGCAGCCATGCCGTAGAGGGTCGGGTCGAAGTGCTCCTCGCCCTCGACGAAGCCCTCGTTGGCCTGCTTGAGCGACAGCGAGATCCGGCGACGCTCCAGGTCGATGTCGATGACCTTGACCATGACCTCGGAGCCGACCTGCACGACCTGCTCCGGGATCTCCACGTGGCGCTCGGCCAGCTCGGAGATGTGGACCAGGCCCTCGATGCCGTCGTCCACCCGGACGAACGCGCCGAACGGCACCAGCTTGGTGACCTTACCCGGCACGATCTGCTGGATCGCGTGGGTGCGGGCGAACTGACGCCACGGGTCCTCCTGGGTCGCCTTCAGCGACAGCGAGACCCGCTCGCGGTCCAGGTCGACGTCCAGGACCTCGACCTCGACCTCCTGGCCCACCTCGACGACCTCGGACGGGTGGTCGATGTGCTTCCAGGACAGCTCGGAGACGTGCACCAGGCCGTCCACGCCGCCCAGGTCGACGAACGCGCCGAAGTTGACGATCGACGAGACAACGCCCTTGCGGACCTGGCCCTTCTGCAGCTTGTTGAGGAACTCGGTGCGCACCTCGGACTGCGTCTGCTCCAGCCAGGCACGGCGGGACAGGACCACGTTGTTGCGGTTCTTGTCCAGCTCGATGATCTTGGCTTCGAGCTCGCGGCCGACGTACGGCTGCAGGTCACGCACCCGTCGCATCTCGACCAGCGACGCGGGCAGGAAGCCGCGCAGGCCGATGTCGAGGATGAGACCACCCTTGACGACCTCGATGACCGAGCCGCGGACGACGCCGTCCTCGTCCTTGATCTTCTCGATCGTGCCCCAGGCCCGCTCGTACTGCGCCCGCTTCTTGGAGAGGATCAGCCGACCCTCCTTGTCCTCCTTCTGGAGGACGAGGGCCTCGATGTGGTCGCCGACCGAAACCACCTCGGCCGGGTCCACGTCGTGCTTGATCGACAGCTCCCGAGAGGGGATCACGCCCTCGGTCTTGTAGCCGATGTCGAGCAGGACCTCGTCCCGATCGACCTTGACGACGGTGCCTTCGACAATGTCGCCGTCGTTGAAGTACTTGATGGTCTCGTCGATAGCGGCGAGGAAAGCTTCCTCAGAGCCGAGATCGTCGTGCGTGACCTTGTTGGCGCTCGAGGTGGCCTCGATGCTGCTCGTCATGTGGGCGGTTGCTCCGGTCGGATGGGTTGTCACAGCGGGCATGGGTGTCGCGGTGACTCTTCCGCGCCAACGGATCCGCCGCCGGGCACACCGAACGATCGACGCGAGAAGATCATTAGTGGCTCCGGTGACCGCGCACCTGCTCCCTGCCGAGGCACACGATCCGCGAGCGCATCGTCTAGCCTACCCGCTGCATTACCACAGCGTGCAAGCCCTCCCGGGTCCGTGCGAGCGCATCGGCTGCGAAAGCGGAGATTTCGCGCGGTAAGGGGCCACTGCTGTCTCGTCCGTCACATCCGTCCCACCGGCAACACGCCGGACCCGATCGCACCGTCCGCACGTGCCGGCCATAGCGTGAACGGGTGGACGACGACAGGGTGACCCGCCGGCGGGTCGGCGCCGCCGAGATCCGCCGCGCCAACCGCGGCTGGTGGGACACCGACGCCGACGCCTACCAGGCCGAGCACGGCACGTTCCTCGGCGAGGTCGACTTCGTCTGGTGCCCCGAGGGTCTGCGCGAGGCCGACGCCCGCCTGCTCGGCGACGTCACCGGCCGGCGGATCCTCGAACTCGGCGCCGGCGCGGCCGCCGCCGCCCGCTGGCTCGCCGCCGAGGGCGCCCACCCGGTCGCCCTGGACCTGTCCGCCGGCATGTTGCGGCACGCCGCCGACGCCGCCGACCGGACCGGGGTACGCGTGCCGCTGGTCCAGGCCGACGCGCTGGCGCTGCCGTTCGCCGACGCCGCCTTCGACACCGTCTGCACCGCGTTCGGCGCGATCCCGTTCGTGGACGACTCGGCGGCGGCGATGCGCGAGGTGGCCCGGGTGCTACGCCCCGGCGGCCGGTGGGTCTTCTCGGTCACCCACCCGATGCGCTGGATCTTCCTCGACGACCCCGGGGAGGGCGGGCTGACCGCCGTGCACTCGTACTTCGACCGCTCCCCCTACGTCGAGCAGGACACCCACGGTGTGGCCACCTACGTGGAGCAGCACCGCACGCTCGGCGACCGGATCCGGGAACTGGTCGGCGCCGGCTTCCGCCTGCTCGACCTGGTGGAGCCGGAGTGGCCGGCCGGGCACGAGGGGATCTGGGGCCAGTGGAGCCCGCTGCGCGGCCGGCTCTTCCCCGGCACCGCCATCTTCGTGACGGAGAAGCCGGCCGGCTGAGCGCGTCGCACGCCCGGTGCGACCTTCGTGCCGTCGGCCGGCGGTACGCTCGCCGCATGAGCGCCGAGCCCGTCCCGACATCACCTGGCCCCTGGTGTCCGGACCCGATGCGGCAGCAGCGTGCGGACTACACGCTGGACGACCTGCTCACCCTGCCGGACGACGCCCCCCGCGTCGAACTCGTCGACGGAGTCATCCAGGTGACACCCTCCCCCACCCTGGGCCACCAGACCATCGCCAGTCTGCTGTGGCTCTGGCTTCGATCCCACGCACCGACGCATCTCCAGCCGTCCCTGGCGGTCGGCGTTGGGCTCAGCCCGAACACCAGCCGGCAGCCGGACGTGCTGCTCCACCACGCCGGCCTGCCGAACGACCGGTCCCGGCTGCGACCGGCGGACGTGGTGCTGGCCGTCGAGATCGTCTCCCCCGGCACCCGACGGGTCGACCGGTTCGCCAAGCCGGGTGAGTACGCCGCTGCCGGCATCCCGTTCTACTGGCGGATCGAGCAGGACCCGGTACACCTCTACGCCTACCGCCTCGGTGACCGGATCGGCCCCGGCGGCGAGCGCCAGTACGAACTGGCGGCCGACGGCAGCGAGGTGGTCGAGCTGACCGAGCCGTTCACCCTCAAGCTGCCGATCGCCGAGATCCGACCCTGACCTCCGGTCGCCGTTACTCGGCCGCGACGCCGGGTAACCGTGCGGCATGGCCGAGAAGGAGTTCCGCGCCGGCGACCACGTCTCCTGGGCCAGCCACAGCGGCCGGGCGCACGGCGTGGTCAAGGAGAAGCTGACCGAGCGCACCCACGTGCGCGGGCATCCGGTGAACGCCTCGCCCGAGCAGCCGCAGTACCGGATCACCAACGACGACTCCGGGCGTGACGTCGCCCACCGACCGGAGGTGCTGCGCGATGAACCGCAGTGAGGACCCGCAGCAGACCTACCGCGAGTTCACCGACGCGGTGAACATGAAGCCGGCCGAGTTGACCCGCTGGCTGGAGACCGACGAGTCCAAGCACGTCGGCTGGCACAAGCCGGGCACCCCCGGCGGCGAGTCGGTCGGGCACGACTCCGGCCGGAAGATCGTGGACCTGCTCCGCCGCAAGCGCGACCAGCTCACCGCCGCCGACTACAAGCACATGCGCAAGGTGATCGGGTACGTGCACCGGCACCTCGCCCAGCGCCCGTCGGGCGACGTCCGGGACACGAAGTGGCGCTGGTCGCTGATGAACTGGGGCCACGACCCGCTCAAGGGCTGAGTCTCGCCGGAGACGGCCCGGTCGCGCCGCGTTGGTACCGTGCCGGCGATGACGACCGCCGTATCCACCGCCCGCCGTCATCCCCGCGCCGGACCCCCGGTGGCCGGACCCGGTCGCGCCGTGGCGGGAGGCGGTGCCACTGCTGCTCGCCGGCTCGCGTTCGCCGCGCTCATGCCGCTGCTCGGTGGCGAGCCGGCGTACAGCGCGCTCAAGCTGGTGCTGCTGCTCGGCGTATCGGCCGGGGTGTTCCTGGCCGCCCGCCGGTGGCCGCCGCGGTGCCGTGCCGGGCCGGCCCCGACGGGCGCCGCCCACCGCTGGGTCCGGCGCTGCCGGTGGCGGTGTGGCTGGTGCTCAGCTACGCCACCCCGCTGGCGGTGCCGGGCAGTGGCTGGGGGCGGGCGCTCACAGCCGGCCGGCCCGGGCTCGATTTGGCCATGCTGGCCGTCAACCAGGGCGTGATCGGGCTCTTCCTCGGCTATCTGTGGTCCCGGTACCGCCGGATGTGGCCGCCGCTGGTGGTGCACGGTGCGCTCAACGCGCTGCCCGGCCTGCTCGGCCTGTAGTCGGCCGACCGCGGAAGGTGCCCCAGAAAGGGGTATGCCTCTGAGTCATAATCATGACTCAGAGGCATACCGCTCGAAAGTGCTTCCTTTTCCCGGAGGGCGACACGCCGACGCGGGTCGGGGTGGGGTGGTCAGTGGTCGGCGCTGTTCCAGTCGCGGCCCTCGCCCACCGACACCTCCATCGGCACCGACAGCGGGTGCGCCGCTCCCATCTCCCGGCGCACCAACGCCTCCAGCGCCTCCCGCTCCCCCGGGGCGACCTCGAAGACCAGCTCGTCGTGCACCTGGAGCAGCATCCGGGACCGCAGCCCCGCGTCACGCAGCGCGGCGTCGACACGCAACATGGCGACCTTGATGAGGTCGGCCGCCGAGCCCTGGATCGGGGCGTTGAGCGCCATCCGCTCGGCCATCTCCCGGCGCTGCCGGTTGTCGCTGACCAGGTCGGGCAGGTAGCGCCGGCGGCCCAGGATGGTCGAGGTGTAGCCGTCCTGGCGGGCCCGGGCCACCACCTCGTGGAGGTAGTCGCGGACCCCGCCGAAACCGGCGAAGTAGTTCTCCATCAGCCCGCGCGCCTCCTCGGCGGTGATGCCGAGCTGCTGGGACAGGCCGAACGCGCTCAGCCCGTAGGCCAGGCCGTAGTTCATCGCCTTGATCTTGCGGCGCTGGTCGGCCGTCACCTGGCCGACCTCGACGGCGAAGACCGAGGAGGCGGTCGCGGCGTGGAAGTCGTGCCCGGAGTTGAACGCCTCGACCAACGCCTCGTCGGCGGAGAGGTGCGCCATGATGCGCATCTCGATCTGGCTGTAGTCGGCGGTGAGCAGGCACTCGTAGCCCTCGCCGACGACGAACGCGCGCCGGATCCGGCGCCCCTCCTCGGTGCGGATCGGGATGTTCTGCAGATTGGGCTCGGTGGACGAGAGCCGGCCGGTGGCGGCCACCGTCTGGTTGAACGTGGTGTGGATCCGGCCGTCGTCGGAGACCGACTTGAGCAGGCCGTCGACTGTCGACTTGAGCTTGGCCACGTCGCGGTGGCGCAGTAGGTGGTGCAGCAGCGGGTGCTCGGTCTGCGCGTAGAGCCACTGGAGGGCGTCGGCGTCGGTGGTGTAGCCGGTCTTGATCCGCTTGGTCTTGGGCAGCCCCAGCTCGGTGAAGAGGATCTCCTGCAACTGCTTGGGCGAGCCCAGGTTGAACTCCCGGCCGACCACCTCGTAGGCGGCCTGCGCGGCGGCCTTCACCTCGGCGGCGAAGTGCGCCTCCAGCTCGGAGAGGTAGTCGGTGTCGGCGGCGATGCCGGTGCGCTCCATGGCGGCGAGCACCCGCATCAACGGCAGCTCCACCTCGGCCATCAGCCGAGCGGACTGCTCGCCGTCGCGGGACAGCTCGGCGTCGATCGCGTCGGCCAGGTCGAGCGTGGCCCGGGCCTGGAGCATCAGGTTCTGCTCGGCGGCGCCCTCGTCGCCGAACCCGTCCAGGGTGAGCTGGCCGGTCTCCGGGGCGTCGACGCGCAGCTCCCGGTGCAGGTAACGCAGGGCCAGGTCGGTGAGGTCGTAGGAGCGCTGGTCGGGGCGGGCCAGGTAGGCGGCGATCTGCGTGTCGCGGGCGATGCCCTGCAGGTCCCAGCCGTGCGCGGCGAACGCCAGCACCGCCGGCTTGCTGTCGTGCAGCACCTTGGGACGCACGGCGTCGGCCAGCCAGCCGGCCAGGGCGGCCTCGTCGTCGGCCTCCAGCCGGGCCGGGTCGAACCAGGCGGCCGCGCCGCCGGCGGTGGCCAGCGCCATCCCGGTGACGGTCGCGGTGTGCCGGCGGTTGGGGCCGGTGTCGAGCGTGGCGGCCAGGCCGACCGGCGCGCCCGCCGGGGCGTGCGTGTCCAGCCAGCCGGCCAGCGCGCCCGGCTCGGTCAGCACCTCGCCGGCCAGCTCGAAGCCCGCCTCGGCCTCCGGCTCGACGGCCTCCAGGTACTGGTAGAGCCGGTCGCGCAGGATGCGGAACTGGAGCGTGTCGAAGACCTGGTGCACGGCCTCCCGGTCCCAGCCCTGCCAGCGGGCGTCCTCCGGGCGCAGCGGCAGCTCCAGGTCGGTGACCAGGCAGTTGATCTCGTAGTTGCGGATCACATCGGCCAGCCGCTCGCGCAGGCTGTCGCCGGCCTTGCCCTTGATCTCGTCGGCGCGGGCCACCACGCCCTCGACCCCGTCGTAGAGATTGATCCACTTGGCCGCGGTCTTCGGGCCCACCCCCGGAACGCCGGGCAGGTTGTCGCTCGTCTCGCCGACCAGAGCGGCCAGGTCGCGGTAGCGGTCGGGGGTGACGCCGTACTTCGCCTCGACCGCGGCCGGGTCCATCCGGGCCAGGTCGGAGACGCCCTTGCGCGGGTAGAGCACGGTGACCTGGTCGCCGACGAGCTGGAACGCGTCCCGGTCACCGGAGGTGATCAACACGTCCATGCCCTGGTCGCGGGCCTGGCAGGCGAGCGTGGCGATGACGTCGTCGGCCTCGTAGCCCTCCTTCTCCACCACCGGCACCCGCAGCGCCGCGAGGACCTCCTTGACCAGGCTCACCTGGCCCTTGAAGTCGGTAGGGGTCTCGCTGCGACCGGCCTTGTACTCGGAGTATTTCTCGGTGCGGAAGGAGCGTCGGGAGACGTCGAACGCGACCACGATGTGCGTCGGCTGCTCGTCGCGCAGCACGTTGATCAGCATCGAGGTGAAGCCGTAGACGGCGTTGGTCGGCTGCCCCGTGGTGGTGGAGAAGTTTTCCACCGGCAGGGCGAAGAACGCCCGGTATGCCAGGGAGTGTCCGTCGACGAGGAGCAGGCGCGGCGTCGTAGCTGTCACGGCAGCGACTCTAGTCCGTACGCCCGACATCCCCAGCCTCCGGTGCGGCGCGTGCCGCACCGGAGACCAAGGTCAGAGCACCTTGGCCAGGAACGCCTGGGTGCGCTCGTGCTTCGGCGCGGCGATCACCTCGCGCGGGTCGCCCTGCTCGACGACCACCCCGCCGTCCATGAAGACCAGGTGGTCACCGACCTCCCGGGCGAAGCCGATCTCGTGGGTCACCACGATCATCGTCATGCCGTCGCGGGCCAGGTCCTTCATCGTGTCCAGCACCTCGCCCACCAGCTCCGGGTCGAGCGCGCTGGTCGGCTCGTCGAAGAGCATCAGCTTCGGCTGCATGGCCAGCGCCCGGGCGATCGCCACCCGCTGCTGCTGGCCGCCGGAGAGCTGACCCGGGTACGCGCCGAGCTTGTCCCCCAGCCCCACCCGCTCCAGCAGCTCCGCGGCCCGCTCCCGGGCCTGCGCCTTCTTCGACTGGCGCAGCAGCACCGGCGCCTCGGTGACATTGCCCAGCACGGTCATGTGCGGGAAGAGGTTGAACCGCTGGAACACCATGCCGATCGCCCGGCGCTGCGCGGCCACCTCCTTGTCCCGCATCTCGTGCAGCTTCCCACCGCGCTCCCGGTAGCCGATCAGGTCGCCGTCCACCCAGATCCGGCCGGCGTCGATCTTCTCCAGGTGGTTGATGCAGCGCAGGAACGTCGACTTGCCGGAGCCCGACGGCCCGAGCAGGCAGCACACCTCGCCGGAGCGGACCTCCAGGTCGATGCCCTTGAGCACCTCCAGCGGCCCGAACGACTTGTGCACCTGCTCGGCCCGCACCATCAGACCCGACTCGGCGTTCGGCGCGGCGGCCTGCGTGGGAACAATCAGCTCGGTCATGCCATCCCCGCCCCTCCGCCGCCGCCCCCACCGGTCTCCGCGGCCAGCGTCCGCAACCGGTCCCGGGCGCGTTGCGCGGTCCCGTAACCCTTGCCGAAGTGGCGTTCCAGGAAATACTGCCCGACCAGCAGGATGCTGGTCAGGAACAGGTACCAGAGGCAGGCCGCGACGTACATCGGGAAGATCTGGAACGTCCGCTTGCCGACGGCGTCGAGCTGGAAGAACAGCTCCACGCTCACCGGCACGTAGAGCAGCAACGACGTGTCCTTGAGCATGGCGATGGTCTCGTTTCCGGTCGGCGGAATGATCACCCGCATGGCCTGCGGCAGCACCACCCGGCGCAGCAACTGGCCCCGGCTCAGCCCGAGCGCCTGGGCCGCCTCGGTCTGTCCCTCGTCCACCGACTGGATGCCGGCCCGGACGATCTCCGCCATGTACGCGGCCTCGGAGAGCGCGAGCCCGAGCAGGCCGGCCATGAAGCCGGTCAGGATGTCCCGGGACGAGAACCCGAACAACCGCAGTTGCAGATTGTCGATGCCGAACAACTGGCCGAGCTGGGTGTCGAACGGCACGCCGAACTCGACCCGGCTCCACAGGATGCCGATGTTGCCGAAGACCGCCAGCAGCACCAGCCGCGGCACCGCGCGGAAGAACCAGGTGTAGAGCCAGGCCACGCCGCGCAGGATCGGGTTGTCGGAGAGCCGCATCACGGCGATCACCACGCCGAGCGTGACGCCGATCAGCATCGCGCTGACCGTCATCACCACGGTGCCGCGCAGCAGCCCCTCGATGATCGGCGGCCGGAACATCTTGTCGACCATGAAGGACCAGTTGAAGGCCTCGTTGGTCACCAACAGGTGGACGAACATCGCGGTCAGCACGGCGAGCACCGCCACCGCGACCCATCGTCCCGGGTGCCGCACGGGCACGGCCTTGATCGGTTCCGGCCGTGCCCGCGCGGTTGTCGCTTCCTCGGTGGTCATGTCGTCACGGGTTGATCGCGGGATCCGTGATCGCGCCGTCCCCCACCTTCCACTTGTCCAGCACCTGCTGGTAGGAGCCGTCGGTGACCAGCGCCTTGGTGGCGTCGCGCACCGCCTCGGCGAACTGCGCCTGCTCCTTGGCCACCACGTAGCCGTACGGGGCCGCCTCGTACTGCTTGTCCAGCAGCTCCAGCGCGTCGTTCGACTGGGTCACCGCGTACACCCCGACCGGGTAGTCGGCGAGCATCGCGTCGTCCTTGCCGGAGACGACCGCGGCGGTGGCGGCGTCCTGGCCCGGGAACTGGTCGATGCTGATGGCCGGCTTGCCGGCGTCGGTGCAGGCCTTCGAGCGCTTCTGGATGTCCTCGACCTGGACCGTGTCCTTCTGCACCGCGATCTTCTTGCCACAGGCGTTGTCCAGCGAGACGCCGGCCGGGTTGCCCTTCTTGGTCACCCACTGGGTGCCGACCTGGAAGTAGCTGACCATGTTGACCTGGCCCTTGCGCTCGTCGTTGATCGTGAACGACGAGACGCCCGCCTCGTACTTGCCCGAGTTGACGCCGGTGATGATGTCGCCGAACGGCGCCGAGACGAACTCCGCCTTCAGGCCGAGCTTGGCCGCCACGGCGGTGAACAGCTCCACGTCGAAGCCGATGACGGTCTTTCCGTCGGAGTCGAGGAACTCCGCCGGGGCGTACGTCGAGTCGGTGCCGACGACGATCTTGCCGTCCGACTTGATCGCGTCCGGGACCTTCGCGGCCAGCGCGGCGTCGACCGACGACGAGACGCTGGGGCCGCCGCCGGGCTGCTCGGTGCCCTCCTCCTCGCCGCAGGCGGCGAGGGAGAGCAGGAGGACTGCCGCGCCGGCGACGCCGAGCGCCGCCCGCCGGCCGGGGGTGGGGTGGACCATGGGGTACTCCTTTTGCGAGGGGGGCGTCGGTCAGGCCACGCCGAGGTAGGCCTCTTTGACCGAGGGGTCGTGCAGCAGCTCCGCGCCGGTGCCGCTCTTGACGATCCGGCCGGTCTCCAGCACGTACGCCCGGTGCGCGCGGGCCAGGGCCTGCTGGGCGTTCTGCTCCACCAGCAGGACGGTGGTGCCCTGCTGGTTGATCTCCGTGATGATGGTGAAGATCTGCTGGATCAGCATCGGCGCGAGACCCATCGACGGCTCGTCGAGCAGCAGCAGCTTCGGCCGGCTCATCAGCGCCCGGCCGACCGCGAGCATCTGCTGCTCACCGCCGGAGAGGGTGCCACCGGGCTGCTTGCGCCGCTCGGCCAGCCGGGGGAACAGGTCCAGCACCCGCGCCAGGTCCTGCGCGATGCCGGCCCTGTCCCGCCGGGTGTACGCGCCCATGTCGAGGTTCTCCAGAACCGACATGCCGGGGAAGATGCCCCGGCCCTCGGGCGCCTGGCACAGCCCGCGCCGGACCCGCAGGTCGGCCCGGAGCTTGGAGATGTCCTCACCGGCGAACCTGATGCTGCCGGTGGCGATCGGCCGGATGCCGGAGATCGCCCGCATGGTGGTGGACTTGCCGGCGCCGTTCGCGCCGATCAGCGCCACGATCTCGCCCTCGTCCACGGTCAGGCTGATGCCGTGCAGCGCCTGGATCCGCCCGTAGAGCAGGCTCACGTCCTCGATCTCAAGCAGCATCGTCCGGCACCCCCAGGTACGCCGCGACCACCTTCGGGTTGTCCCGCACCTCGGCGGGCAGCCCTTCGGCGATCTTCTTTCCGAACTCCAGGACCACGATCCGGTCGGTCACGCCCATCACCAGGCGCATGTCGTGCTCGATCAGCAGCACTGTCACACCCTGGTCCCGGATCTGCCGGATGAGCTGGAGCAGCTCCTCCTTCTCCGCCGGGTTGAAGCCGGCGGCCGGCTCGTCCAGGCAGAGCAGCACCGGGTCGGTGGCGAGCGCCCGGGCGATCTCCAGGCGCCGCTGCTCGCCGTAGGACAGGTTGCGGGCGAACTCGTGCATCCGGGGAAGGATGCCGACGAACTCCAGCAGGCGCTCGGCCTTCTCCCGACCCTCGCGCTCCTCCTTCCAGTGCCGCGGCAGGCGCAGCAACGCGGAGAGCACGCTGGTCTTGTGGTGCGCGTCCGCGCCGACCTGGACGTTCTCCAGCGCGGTCATCTCCGGGAAGAGCCGGATGTTCTGGAAGGTGCGGGCCATGCCCATCCGGGTGATCTGGTGGCGCTTCCTGCCGCTGATCTTCTCGCCCCGGAACCGGATCTGCCCCTCGGTGGGCTGGTAGATGCCGGTCATCGCGTTGAAGCAGGTGGTCTTGCCGGCGCCGTTGGGCCCGATCAGCCCGAGGATCTCGCCCTTGTAGAGGGTGAAGTCCACGTCGTTGAGGGCCACCACGCCGCCGAAGCGCAGCGTGACGTGGTCGACCTCCAGCAGCGGCTCGCGCTCGCGTACCGTCTCGACGGCGGGCGCCGCCGCCTGGGCCGGAACGGCCGGGGTCTGTTCGGTGTCACTCACCGACGATCACCTCCTTGCGACGGTCCTTGAACTCCGCCGCTCGTCGCCGGTTCGGGATCAGGCCCTGCGGCCGGAAGATCATCATGATCACGAGCACCAGGCCGAAGAAGAGGAACCGGTACTCGTACAGCTCGATGCCGAACAGCTCGATGCCGCGGAACCGCTCGATCATGTACGCCACCAGGCCGCCGCCGACGATCGCGCCGACGATGTTGCCGGAGCCGCCGAAGATGACCGCGGCCAGGATGATGATCGAGTTGAGCAGCTCGAAGTTCTGCGAGTTGACGAAGTTCTGCTTGCCGGCGAACAACGCGCCGGCCAGGCCGGCGATCGCCGCGCCGGAGGCGAACGCCCACAGCTTGAACTTGAACGTGGGCACGCCCATCAGCTGGGCCGCGTCCTCGTCCTCCCGGATCGAGATCCAGGCCCGGCCGACCCGGCTGTGGGTCAGGTTCCGCACCCCGATCACCACCAGGATGATCAGCGTGAGCACCAGCCAGTAGTAGGGGCGGGCGTCGAGCACACCGAAGAACGGCCGCCCGTCGGCGTACTTGCCGGGCGGGTGCGGGATCTCGCTGAAGCCCCGTTGCCCCTTGAGGAACGTCGAGCTGACCGCCGCGATCCGGATCATCTCGGCGAAGCCGAGCGTCACCAGCGCCAGGTAGTCGCCGCGCAGGCGCAGCGTCGGCGTGCCCAGCATGACGCCGGAGACCATGGTCAGCGCGATCGCGATCGGCACCACCAGCAGCCACGGCCACAGCGTCTTGATGTTGCTGCTCGGCGAGGTGAGCACCGCGACGGTGTAGGCGCCGACCGCGAAGAAGCCGAAGTAGCCGAGGTCGAGCAGGCCGGCGAAACCGACCACGATGTTCAGCCCGACCGCCAGCAGCACGTAGATCGAGACGGTGAAGAGCACCTGGGTGAAGTTCGCCCCGGGCGTCGGGATCGGCCCGAGGTACTGGTAGAACTCCTTGTTCGGCAGCGCGTAGAAGAACACGATGACCGCGGCCAGCAGCACCCAGCGCACCCAGCGCGGCGCGTGGTGCCAGCGGTCCGCGACCGCCGCCCGGCCGTTGCGCAGCTTGTCCACCGCGCTCTCCCGCCGCTCCGGCGGGTCGATGGTGGTCGTCATGCGCGTGCCCTCCCCAGTGATTCGCCCAGCAGGCCGGTCGGGCGGAACATCAGCAGCACGACGAGCACCGCGAACGCGGCGAAGTCCTTCCACTGACTGCCGAACAGGCCCGAGGCGTAGTTCTCCACGACGCCCAGCAGCAGGCCGCCGACCAGCGCGCCCCGCAGGTTGCCGATGCCGCCGAGCACCGCCGCGGTGAACGCCTTGAGGCCCAGCAGGAAGCCGACGCTGTAGGTGAGCGTCTGGATCCGGACGTCGTAGAGCAGGCCCGCGACGCCGGCCATGGTGCCGCCGGCGATGAAGACCATCAGGATGATCCGGTCCTTGTTGACGCCCATCAGGGCCGCCGTGTTGGCGTCCTGGGCCACCGCCCGGATGCCGCGGCCGGTGCGGCTGCGGTTGATGAACTGGTCCAGCGCGAACATCATCACCAGCGCGGCGCCGACGGTGAGCAACTGGATGCTGTCGATCGGCACCCCGGCGACGTGGAACAGCGGCTTGGAGCTGACCAGCGACGGCGCGCCCTCCGGCAGGCGCCGGGTGTAGACGCCGAACGCCTCGGAGATCGCGATCGAGGCGCCGATGGCGGTGATCAGGAACGCCAGCGGCGGCGCGTTGCGCTTGCGCAGCGGACGGTACGCCACCCGCTCGATCACGGTCGCCGTGCCGGCCGAGGCGATGGCCGCCACGATCATCGCCACCAGCAGATAGAACAGGATCGAGCCGACACCGCTGACCTGGGAGTTCTGGTCGAGACCGAAACCGTTCCAGGTCCAGATCGCGGCGAACGCGCCCGCGATGAACACCTCGGAGTGGGCGAAGTTGATGAGCCTGAGCACGCCGTAGACAAGCGTGTAGCCGAGCGCGACGAGGGCGTAGATCGCACCCTGTGTCAGGCCGGTCGTGGTGAGTTCCCCGAAGTTGGAGAACAGTCCGTCGAAGTTCAAGGGAGGGACGCTCCGTCGCTGAAGAGAAAAAGGGGGTGCGGCCGGGAGCCAGCTCCCGGCCGCACCCGCGATTCACAACTCAATCGCCAGTCGCAGCGATCGACGATCAGGACTTGGGGATCTCCTGGTCCGGGACGACCTTGCCGCCCTGCACCTTGAACGCCCAGACCTTGACCTGCGCCGGGTCCAGCTCGCCGCCCTCGACGAACTTGTAGCTGGCGGCCACGCCCTCGCCGCTGTAGCCCTTGACGAACTCGAGCAGGTCGGCGCGGGAGGTCTTGCCGGCCTTGATGCCCGCCAGCAGGATGTTCGCCGCGTCGTACGCGGTGTCGCTGTAGGTGCCCGGGTCGGCGCCGTTCAGGGCCTTGTAGTCGGCGGCGAAGGAGCCACGGGCCTCGGTGGACGGCTGGCAGGGGCAGGTGAGGATGGTGCCCTCGGCGGCCGCCGCGCCGGCGGAGGTGATGTAGGCGCCGTCGTTCACGCCGTCACCGGCGACCAGCGGGGCGGTGACGCCGGCAGCGGTGAGCTGCTTGCGGATCAGGCCGGCCTCCTGGTAGTAGCCACCGTAGAAGACCGCATTGACGTTGGCGGCCTTGACCTTGGTGACGACGGCGGAGAACTCGGTCTGCTTGCCCTCGCCCTGGACCTTGTCGCTGCCCACGACCGAGCCGCCGAGCACCTTCTTGACCTCGTCGGCCAGACCGGCGCCGTACGCCGACTGGTCGTCGATGACGTAGACCCGGTCGGCCTTGATGACGTTCTTGATGTAGACGCCGGCGGCGGGGCCCTGGCTCAGGTCGTTGCCGACCGCCCGGAAGAAGGTCTTCCAACCCTTCGTGGCGAGGGTCGGGTTGGTCGCGGAGGGGGTGATGGTGACCAGACCGGCCTCGTTGAACAGCGGACCGGCGGCCTCCGACTCACCCGAGTAGGCCGGACCCACCACACCGAGGATCTTGGTGTCGTCGATCGCCTTCTGGGCCAGGCCGGGCGCCTGGTCCGGGCTGCCCTGCGAGTCGAGCTCGGCGAGCTCGACTTTGCAGTCCGGGTTCTCCTTGTTGTACTTGTCGACCGCCAGCTTGGCGCCGTTCTTCTCGTTGATGCCCAGCGCGGCCGAGCTACCGGTCAGCGCGCCGAAGAAAGCGATCTTGCTCCCGCAGGCGCTCCCCCCGGAACCCTCATCGTCGCTGCCGCTGGAACAAGCGGTACCACCGGCGACGAGCGCCAGCATGGCGACCCCGCCGATCACGCGTGCGAGCTTCTGCCTCAAGGCCCGAACCCTCCTCCGTCCATGGTCCGAACCACCCGCTGCTGATTGGCCCTTGCGGGGGCGGACGAACCAGACCGTCGTCGCCGGTCTGGGCCGGGACGTTATCCCACCGGCCAGCGGTGACGTAAGACCCGGAAAGCGGGGTTGACCGAACCGTTACACGCCGTGGCGGATTCCCGACGCTTCCCGTAAGAACCGAAGGCGCCGAAGGGCTTTCACCGAGGTTTCATCGGTAACGGGTCAATGGAGCACCACCCCCTACTCATCGACACCCGGCAACGCCGCCCACCAGGCATGGGAGGTCTTTCCGTCATCCCCGACCATCAGCATCCCGGTGGCATCGGCGGCCACCGCCAGCGCCGCGTCGCCGCGGGCCGGCACCGGAGCCGGCACGATCACCGGCCGCCACGACACGCCGCCGTCACCCGATATCCACAGTCGGCGATCCGCGCCGTCCCCGGTCACCGCGACCAACCGCCCGCCGGCCGCCACCAGACCCGTCACCGACGACACCCCCGGCCCGGCCGCGCCGAACCCGCCGACCCGCCGCCACCCGTCCGAACCACCGGCCGGGGACCGCCACACCGCGAAGCCGTCGCGGACCGGACCCACCGTCGTCGCCGCGCCGTCGCGCAGCACCACCCGCTCCGCCGCCCCACCCCCGTCGGCCGGCAGCGCCGCCCGCCGCCACGACCGGCCGTCCGCCGACGACCAGGCCAGCGGCGTCAACGCCGTGCCACCCACCGGCAGCAACGACCCCACCACCAGCCAGCCCGGACCCACCGCCACCGCGTCGTAGGCCGCCGTCCGGCCCCGGCCGTCGCCGGCCAGCTCCGGCATCCCCTCGCGCACCACGAAGCCGCCGGCATCCGGCGACGTCCACACCGCCGCGCCGTCCGTGCGCGCTCCGGCGATCAACCAGCCGCCCGGCCCGGCCGCCAGCCGCGACGCGCTCACCGCGCGCGGCCCGCCGAACAGCTCGAACGCCGCCGGCACCTCCCGCACCGGCCCGCCCGCACGCCACACCCAGGATCCGGTACGCGGATTGCCGTGCACGCCACCGGTCTTCGCCCCGAGCGCCGCCATCCCGTCGTCGCGACACGCGACCGCGTAGAGCACGTGCTGCCGGCCGTAGAACGTCTGCGCCCGCACCGGCAGCGCCGTCCAGGTCGTGCCGTCCACGCTGGACCAGGCCGCCGGCCGGGTCTCCCCCGCCGGGTCGACCAGCCCGCCGACGGCGTACCAGCGCCCGGCGCAGTGCGCCGCGTCACGCAGCAGCGGACGACCCGCGGGGCCCGGCGGCAGGGGCAGCACGACGGGCCGCCAGGCCGGGCGTACCGGCGCCGGCGCGGCCGGCTCCTCCGGCGCGGACCGGCAGGCGGCGAGCAGCACCGCGACACCGGCCACCACGGCGACCACCGACCTCAGGCGCGGAAGAGGCATGGATCCGATCCTATCGATCGGTCGCTCGCCCGCCGGGCGGCGTCAGGACGCGGGCTGCTCCGCCACCTCGCCGCCGGCGGTCTCGGCGAGGATCCGCTCGGCGACCTCCTTCATGGTCATCCGGTGGTCCATCGCGGTGCGCTGGATCCACTTGAATGCCTGCGGCTCGGTCATGCCATAGGTGGTCATCAGCGCGCCCTTGGCCCGCTCGACGGTCTTGCGGATCTCCAGCCGGTCGGTCAGGCCGGCCACCTCGGCCTCCAGCGCGGAGATCTCCGAGTAGCGGGACAGCGCGATCTCCACCGCCGGCACCAGGTCGCTCTTCTGGAACGGCTTCACCAGGTAGGCCATCGCGCCGGCCGCCCGGGCCCGCTCCACCAGGTCGCGCTGGCTGAACGCGGTCAGGATGATCACGGGGGCGATGCGCGCGCCGGCGATCCGCTCGGCGGCGGCCAGCCCGTCCATGATCGGCATCTTGATGTCGAGGATGACCAGATCCGGCTTGAGCTCCTCGGCGAGCCGGACGGCGGTCTCGCCGTCGCCGGCCTCGCCGACCACCTCGTAGCCCTCCTCGACCAGCATCTCGGCCAGGTCCAGCCGGATCAGCGCCTCGTCCTCGGCGATCAGAACGCGCTTGCGCTCGGCATCCGTCTGCATCTCGCCCACGAGCCACTCCCACCAGTTCGAACCCGGCACCCGCCGTGCCGGGTGTCGCCGCCTTCAGCCTAGCGGGTAGGCTGTCGAGGCCGAATCACGGAACGCCCTCGTAGCCCAACTGGCAGCAGGCAATGGATTCAAACTCCATACAGTGTGGGTTCGAATCCCACCGAGGGCACCAAAAATGTCATACAGGCGTTCGACCATAGGCCTGTGCATCCTCCCGAAATTCGCGCTCGGGCGCGACGTCTCTACCTCGGCGGAGCGACCGTCGCCGAGGTGGCGCGGACCGTGGGGCTCTCCTATCCGACGGTTCGCCACTGGTGCAAGGATCGACCGGAGCCCAAGCAGCAGGGCACCGCGCTGCGGTGTTTCCGCTGCCGCGAGGATGCCCGCGGTCCGACAGATCCGGCGGCCTACGCCTATCTCCTCGGCCTCTACCTCGGCGACGGCCACCTCGTCACCCAGGCCCGGGTCCCGGTGCTCCGCATCTCCTGCAGCGACTGCTGGCCCGGTCTGATCGAGGCGTGCGACGACGCCATGCGGGCGGTGCTGGCCGAGAAGGTGCAGCGGGTCCAGCAGCAGGGCTGCGTCAATGTGCAGAGCTACGGGAAGCACTGGCCGTGCCTGTTTCCCCAGCACGGGCCGGGTAAGAAACATGAGCGCCCGATCGTCCTGGCCGACTGGCAGCGCACCATCGTCGCGGCGCACCCGGGCCACTTCCTGCGGGGCCTGTTCCACTCCGACGGCTGCCGCTTCGCCAACCGGGTCGTGGTCCGCGGGAAGGAGTACGTCTATCCCCGCTACATGTTCTCCAACCGCTCCACCGACATCATGGCGCTGTGCCAGTGGGCGCTCGACCTGCTCGGCATCGCCTGGCGGATGAACCTGCCGTGGTCGCTGTCGGTGGCCCGCCGGGAGGCGGTCGCCGCACTGGATCAACATGTCGGCCCGAAGTCCTGACCGGACCGTCGGGCCGCGGCACGACGGCGACCGGTCGGCGCGGCCGCTGCCAACGCCCGGCGCGCCTTAGATCGACGGGAGCGTCCGTGCCGCACCGCCCGCGTCAGATCGCCGCGAGCGTCCGCGCCGCACCGCCCGCGTCAGATCGACGCGAGCGCGCGCGCCAGATCCGCGCGCAGGTCCTCCGGGTCCTCCAGGCCGACCGAGACCCGCAGCAGCGCGCCGCCCGGCTTGGCGTCGCCCTCGACCGGCCGGTGCGTCAGCGAGGCCGGGTGCTGGATCAGCGTGTCGACCCCACCGAGCGAGACGGCATGGGTGATCAGTTCGCAGGCGCCGGCGACAGTGGCCGCGGCGGCCGCGCCGCCGCGTACCTCGAAGGCGAGCAGGCTGCCGCCGCCGGACATCTGGCGACCGACCAGGCCGGCCGGGTCGTGCCGGGACGGGTGGTGGACCCGCTCGACGGCCGGGTGGCCGGCGAGCCAGGCGGCGAGCTTCTCCGCGCCGGCCTGCTGGGCGCGGACCCGCAGCGGCAGGGTCTGCAGGCCGCGGTGCAGCAGGTAGGCGCCGAGCGGGTGCAGGACGGCGCCGGTGACGGCGCGCACCTGGCGCAGCCGGGCGGCCCAGTCGGGGGCGCAGGCGACGACGCCGGCGAGGACGTCGCCGTGGCCGCCGATGCTCTTGGTGGCGCTGTGCAGCACGAGCGCGGCGCCGTGCCGGGCGGGCTGCTGGAGCACGGGGGTGGCGACGGTGTTGTCGACCAGCAGCGGGACGTCGCCGGCGGCGGTGGCGAGCGCGGCGATGTCGACCAGGTCGAGGGTGGGGTTGGCCGGGGTCTCGACGACGACCACTGCGGTGTCGGGGCGGATCGCGGTGGCGACCTCCTCCGCGCGGGCCCAGGTGACCTCGGTGCCGAGCAGGCCGCTGGCCAGGACGTGGTCGGTGCCGCCGTAGAGCGGACGGACGGCGACGACGTGGCGCTTGCCGTCGCGGGTGGCGGCGAGCAGGGTGGCGGTGAGCGCGGCCATGCCGCTGGCGAACGCGACCGACTCGGCGGTGCCTTCGAGCTGGGCGAGGGCGGTCTCGAAGCGGGCCACGGTGGGGTTCCAGAGCCGCTGGTAGACGGCGCTGGCGCCGGCCGGGAGCGGGTTGCCGGTGGCGAGCGTCTCGTAGGCGTCGCCGCCGTCGGTCACCGAGGGCAGCGGGTTGGTGGTGGAGAGGTCGATGGGCGGGACGTGCACGCCGAGGCCGGCGAGGTCGTCACGCCCGGCGTGCACGGCTGCGGTGTCCACGGCGGTCATGCCCGGAAGCGTCGAACATGACGGCAGTACGAGGCAATAGTGGCGAAGAAGATTCTGAGAATCTCGCTTCCTTCCGACGCTTCTTCGATAGAAGATGGCGGCATGCCTCTCGCACCGAACGATGTGCGGCCGTTCTCCGGCCTCGACGACGTCGACCGCGCGATCCTCACCGAGCTGACCGCCGACGGGCGGCTGCCCAACAACGCGCTGGCGGAGCGGGTGGGCGTGGCGCCGTCGACGTGCCTGACGCGCACCCGGGCGCTGCGCGAGTGCGGGGCGATCCGCGGGTTCCACGCGGACGTCGACCCGGCGGCGGTGGGGCTGCCGTTGCAGGCGCTGGTGTCGGTGCGGTTGACGGCGCACGAGCGGGCCGCGGTGGACGCCTTCCGGGCCCGGTCGGTGCGGCTGCCGGGGGTGGTGTCGGTGTTCCACGTGGCCGGCGCGGAGGACTACGTGCTGCACGTGCGGGCCGCGTCCGGGGACGCGCTGCGCGACTTCGTGCTCGACCACCTGGCGGTGGATCCGGCGGTGCGGCACACCGAGACCAGCCTGATCTTCGAGCAGGCCCGGGGCATGGGCTGAGCCACCCGAGGGGAACAATTCCGGCACGTCCCCGGTTGCACCCTGGCGTGATCGACGTACCCATGTCTGTTCTTGACCTTGCCCCGGTGGCCGCGACCGGCAGTGCCGGCGAGGCGCTGCGGCACACCACCGAGCTGGCCCGGCGCACCGAGGAGCTGGGCTACCGCCGGTTCTGGGTGGCCGAGCACCACAACATGCCGGCGATCGCCAGTTCGGCGCCGGCGGTGCTGCTCGCCCACCTGGCCGCGAACACGTCCACGATCCGGTTGGGCTCGGGCGGGGTGATGCTGCCCAACCACGCGCCGCTGGTGGTGGCCGAGCAGTTCGGCACCCTGGAGGCGCTGCACCCGGGGCGGATCGACCTGGGCATCGGCCGGGCGCCCGGCACCGACCAGGTGACCGCGTTGGCGTTGCGCCGCACCATGGAGGGCCTGTCCGCGGAGCACTTCCCGCGCGAGCTGGCCGACCTGATGAACTACTTGAGCGGCGCCGAGCCGGGCCCGATCACCGCGACGCCGGGGCGCGGGCAGTCGCCGCAGGTGTGGCTGCTCGGGTCGAGCGGGTTCAGCGCCCAGCTCGCCGGCCTGCTCGGGTTGCCGTTCTCGTTCGCGCACCATTTCAGCTCGCAGAACACGATCCCGGCGTTGCAGCTCTACCGGCAGCACTTCCGGCCGTCGCAGTGGCTGGACCGGCCGTACGCGATGGTGGCGGTCAACGCGGTGTGCGCGGAGACCGACGAGCGGGCGCAGTGGCTGGCCGGGCCGGCCGGGTTGTCGTTCCTGAAGTTGCGGTCGGGGCGGCCGGAGCCGCTGGTCACGCCGGAGGAGGCGGCGGCCTATCCGTATTCCGAGCAGGAGCGGGAGTTCGTGGCGCAGCGTCGCGACGGTCAGGCGACGGGTTCGCCGGAGACGGTGGCCCGACAGCTCGGGACGCTGCTGGAGCGCACCGGCGCGGACGAGTTGATGCTGACCTCGATGGTCTACGACGTGGCCGACCGGGTCCGCTCGTTCGAGCTGATCGCCGAGAAGGTGGCCGGTGGGCTGCGCCGGGAAGGCTGAAACACGCTCTTCATAGCCGCGTCACCGCAGCGTCGCGCGGGACGCATAACTTTGTCCCCGGTGGTGGTACGGCATTCCCGGTCGGGACGGGTCGGGAATGCTGCGGTGTGGTGCACCGGGTCGCCGGCTGAGCGGATTCCGCGGCCGGCGACCCGGTGCCTGCGTTCTAGCGCAGGTAGATGTTCGGCGCGGCCGGCGTGCTCATGCCGTCACCCAGGTGGAAGCCCGGGTGCGGCGGCTGGTTGTAGGCGGTGTTCTGCCAGGCGACCGCGACCCGATACTGCGGGTCGTGCATCAGGGTCGGCAGGCGCAGGCCGGTGGTGACGGGCGTGCTGTAGATGCGCAGCGCGCCGCTGTCGGCGGTGCGCCACACCACCTCCTCGCGCCAGTCGCCGAGGATGTCGGCCGACAGCGCCGGGGTGGACTTGGTGCCGTTGTTGGAGGCGACGTTGCTGCCGGTGAGCAGCCGGGTCTCGCCGCCGGTGCCGTACTTGTCGATCTTGGTGCCGTCGAGCAGCTCGCGGACCGGGTCGCCGTCCCACCAGATCAGGAAGTTCGCCGAGGACGGCTTGCGGCCGACGTTCTGCCCGCGCGTGTTGAGCAGGCCGTCGACCGCCGAGGACCAGGACTCGGCGCCGGGGCTGCCGGCCCAGATGTCCTCGGAGACGCCGCGGCCGTTGTCGCCGTTCGGCGCGGTCTGCCACAGGATCTGACCGGTACGCGCGTCGGACATCCACGAGCTGGGCTTGCTGCCGTCCTCGTCGACCTTGAAGACCTCCAGGCCGGCGCGGGACGGGTCGAGGTCGCCGACGTGCAGCGCGTCGCCGTGCCCGTTGCCGGTGGAGTAGAGCAGCCGGCCGTTGTCGTCGATGGTGGCGGCCCCGTACACGATCTCCTGGCGGCCGTCGTTGTCCACGTCGGCGACGGAGAGCTGGTGGTTGCCCTGGCCGGCGGCGGCGCCGTTGCCGGAGGCGTTGGAGTCGAACGTCCAGCGCCTGCGCAGCGTGCCGTCGCGGAAGTCCCAGGCCGCGATCACCGCGCGGGTGTAGTAGCCGCGCGCCATGACCAGCGAGGGGCGCTGCCCGTCCAGGTAGGCGGTGCCGGCGAGGAACCGGTCGACCCGGTTGCCGTACGAGTCGCCCCAGGATGAGACGGTGCCGCGCGGCGGGTCGTAGTCGACGGTGGACAGCGCCGCGCCGGTGCGACCGTCGAACATGGTCAGGTACTCCGGGCCGGCGAGCACGTAACCGCTGGAGTTGCGGTGGTCGGCCGAGGACGAGCCGATCACCTGGCCGGTGCCGGAGCGGGTGCCGTCGGCGGTCTTCATGGCCACCTCGGCGTCCCCGTCGCCGTCGTAGTCGTACACCTGGAACTGGGTGTAGTGGGCGCCGGCGCGGATGTTGCGGCCCAGGTCGATGCGCCACAGCCGGGCGCCGGTGAGGGTGTACGCGTCCACGTAGACGTTGCCGGTGTAGCCGGACTGGGAGTTGTCCTTGCTGTTGGACGGGTCCCACTTGAGCACGAACTCGTAACGGCCGTCGCCGTCGAGGTCGCCCACGCTCGCGTCGTTGGCGGAGTAGGTGTAGCCCTCGCCGCTCGGCGTGGTGCCCCCGGGCGGGGCCTGGATCGGCACGTCCAGATAGCCGTTGGCGAACTGGAGCGCCGGGGCGGAGGCCGCCTGCTCGGCGCCGTTCACCACGGCCCGCACGGTGTACGCCGACCCGGCGGCCGCGCCGCCGTCCAGGTACGTGGTGGCGCCGGTGATCGGACTTCCGTTGACCTTGGTGGTGCCGCGGTAGAGGTTGAACGACACGCCCGAGGTCTCGGTGCCGAGCAGCCGCCAGGAGACCAGGTTCCCGCTGCCGGAGCGGACGCTGACCAGCCCCCGGTCGAGCTTCTCCATCTGCTTGGCGCCCGCCGGCGGCGTGGTCGGTGGCGGGGTGGTGGGTGGCGGGGTGGTGGGTGGTGGCGTGGTGGGCGGCGGCGTGGTCGGGCCGGGCGTCGGTGGCGTCGAGGTCGGCGGCGCGCCGGTGCAGGTGGTGCCGTTGAGCGTGAACGCGGAGGGCACAGGGTTGGCGGCGTTGTTCCAGGAGCCGTTGAAGCCGAAGTTGGCGGTGCCGCCGGTGCCGAGCGTCGCGTTGTAGCCGGCGTCGCGGGCGCTCACCTGCGCGCCGGACTGGCTGACCGTCGCGTTCCACGCCTGGACGACCTGCTGGCCGGCGGCGAAGCTCCAGCCGAGGGTCCAGCCGTTGACCGGGTCGCCGAGGTTGGTCACGGTGACGTCGGCGCCGAAGCCGCCGCCCCACTGGTTGGTGATCCGGTAGTCGATCCGGCAGGCGGCGGCCGCCGCCTCGGCGGTCACCGCGGTGAGCGCGCCGGCCGTCAGGGTGGCCGCCGAGGCCGCGGCGAGCAGCGCGAGCCGACGGCGTGAGGTGGTGGGATGCACGGGGGTTGCCTTTCGCGAAGGTCAGGCACGCGCCCGCCACCGGCCTGCCCGGACCGGCGAGAGAGACACGCGCGTTGACGCGACGAGACATTGACGCATCGACGTCGATGATTAGGCTCCGCGCCCCGCCAGCGTAGGGCACCACCGGACACCCCACAAGCGCCGGCGGGGCGCAGCGCGAGGGGCGCCACGCCGACCGCCGGGATGGCCGCACCGACGTCACCGTGGGTAACCACGCGGGAAAAGAAGTCGCTCAGAAGCGGTATGCCTCACAGTCATAAATATGCCTGTGAGGCATACCAGTCGAAAGGAGTTGTCCGCCGAGGCGCGACACGCCGAGCAACGGAAACGCAGTCAGGCTGGCGTGTCGTAGGTACCGGCGGCGTGACCGGGCGGCGGGTGACCGGACCGGGGCGGCCCGTCGGCGGTGGAGTTCAGCCCTCGACGGCGGCGGCGAACCGCCGGGGCTCCTCGGCCTCGGCGAAGGGAACAGCCGCGCCGGCGGCGGCCGGAGCGGTGGCGCCGGCGGCGGCCGGAACAGCCGCGCCGGACGGAACGGCACCGGACGCAGTCGCGCCGGACACGGCGGCGCCGGACGCAGTCGCGCCGGACGCGGCGGCGCCGGACGAGGCGAGGGCGGCGTCGACCGTGGCGCGGGCCCGGCGCGCCCGGAGCAGGGCCCGCACCGCCAGCGTCACGGCGGCCACCCAGCCGGCGGCGAGCACGGCGTAGACCAGGGCCGGCGCCGGGCCGCCCAGCTCGCCGGCGCGCAGCAGGGTGCGGGCGTTGGTCAGCACGATCACGCCGCCGATGACGGCGCCGAGCACCTGGGCCGGCACGATGCGGACCAGCCAGGCCGCGATCGGCGCGGCGATCAGGCCGCCGACCAGGAGCGCGGCCACGGTGGGCAGCAGGAAGCCCTCCGAGCCGAGACCGATCAGGAAACCGACGCTCGCCGCGCCGGCCACCACGAACTCGGAGGTGTCCACCGAGCCGATCACCTTGCGCGGCTCCATCCGGCCGGAGACCAGCAGGGCCGGGGTGGCGACCGGGCCCCAGCCACCGCCGCCGGTGGCGTCGACGAAGCCGGCGACCAGGCCGAGCGGGGCGAGGAAGCGACTGCGTAGCCGGCCGGCGGCCCGGTTGGCGCGCAGCGGGCGGGAGAAGCGGATCAGCAGGTACGCGCCGAGGGTGAACAGGATGGCGGCCATCCAGGGCGCGGCCGACTCGGTGGAGATGGAGCTGAGGAACGTGGCGCCCACGAACGCGCCGACCGCGCCCGGCAGCGCGATCCGGCCGACGACCTTCCAGTCGACGTTGCCGAAGCGCCAGTGCGACACCCCGGCGGCGAGCGTGGTGCCGATCTCGGCGAGGTGCACGGAGGCGGAGGCGGCGGCCGGCGCGACCCCGGCGACGAGCAGCAGGGTCGACGAGGTCAGCCCGTACGCCATGCCGAGCGCGCCGTCGACCAGTTGCGCCAGGAGCCCGACGAGGGCGAGAACCAGCAGCTTGCGCACGAGCGCCCCCTAGACTTTTCGGCATCTCCTATCAACTTGGTCGACAATGCGGCACGGGACCGTCCCCGGTCAAGTCCCCCATCCGGTTGGTGGGACACGCCGGACGGCGGTCGGGCGGGGAACGTCGGTCAGGTCCAGGCGCGCGGGTCGGCGGCCAACTCGTTGACCCGGCCGGGCAGCGTGCCGCCAGCCACGTCGGCGATGGTGACCAGCTCCAGGATCTCCCGCTCACTGGCCCGCAGCGCGATCCACACGTCCTGCAACGCGCGGGCCGCACCCTGGTAGCCGAGCTGCTCGGGCCGCTGGCCGCGCACGTGCGCGAGCGGCCCGTCGATCACCCGGATCACATCGGCCAGGGAGATCTCGGCGGCCGGACGGGCCAACCAGTAGCCCCCCTCGGGACCACGCTGGGCGTGCACGATGCCGCCCCGGCGCAACTGGAGCAGGATGCTCTCGAGGAACTTGGGCGGGATGTCCTGCGCGCGGGCGATCTGCTCGGCGGTCACCGGCCGGCTCCGCCCGGAGGTCGTGCCCTCGGCGACCGAGGCGAGCTCGGCGGCCGCGCGGAGGGCGTAGTCGACCCGGGCGGATAGGCGCATGCCGGCAAGGTTAGTCGCCTGTTCAGCCGCCCGGACTCCCGCCCCTCGGCCGAACGGTCACGGTTGGCCGCCTACTCGCCGACCCGGCGCAGCAGGCCCTCCTGCACGGCGCTGGCGATGTGCCGGCCGTCGGTGGTGAACATCCGACCGGTGGCCAGGCCCCGGGCACCCGACGCGGACGGGCTCCAGCAGTCGTAGAGGAACCACTCGTCGGCCCGGAAGGACCTGTGGAACCAGAGCGCGTGGTCGAGGCTCGCGCCGACCACGCCGCCCGGCCCCCACACCTCGCCGTGGACCGACAGCACCGAGTCGAGCAGCGTCAGGTCGGAGGCGTACGTCAGCGCGCAGGCGTGCAACAGCGGGTCGTCGGGCAGCTTGCCGTCGATGCGCATCCAGACCCGCTGGTGCGGCTCGGCCGGGCGGTCGCCGGGGCGCACCCAGCCGGGCTCGCCGACGTAGCGGACGTCGATGGGGCGCGGGATCTGCCCCCAGATGCCGAGCCGCTCCGGATAGCGGGCGAGCCGGTCCGCCATGGTCGGCACGTCGTCCGGGCCGGGCACGTCGGGCGGGAGCGGAGCGTGGTGGTCCAGCCCCTCCTCCCGCCGCTGGAACGACGCCGACATGAAGAAGATCGGCTTGTCGTGCTGCAACGCCACCGAGCGGCGCACCGAGAAGGAGCGGCCGTCGCGGACGTTCTCCACCTGGTATGCGATCGGCTCGGCCGGGTCGCCGGGCCGCACGAAGTAGCCGTGCAGCGAGTGCACCGCGCGCTCCGGGTCGACCGTGCGGCCGGCGGCCACCAACGCCTGGCCGGCGACCTGACCGCCGTAGACCCGCTGCGGACCGACCGGCGGGCTCATCCCGCGGAAGGCCATCTCGCCGGTCTGCGCGAGGTCGAGCACCTCCAGGAGCTGGTCGACCGCCGCCTGCCCGGTCGCCACCGGAGCGTCACTCACTGTGCTGCCCCCCGGTCGACGTCGCCCGGGCCGCCGGAGCGGCTCACTGAAGCGCCCGGGCCGCCGCCGCGTCGACCAGCGAACCGAGCTGGTGCACGCGCAGCGTGTTGGTGGAGCCGGGGGTGCCGGGCGGGCTGCCGGCCACGATCACCACGTAGTCGCCCGGGTTGGCCCGGTTGAGGCCCAGCAGCGCCTGGTCGACCTGGCGGAACATGTCGTCGGTGTGCTGGACGAACGGCATCAGGAACGTCTCCACGCCCCAGCAGAGCGCGAGCTGGTTGCGCACCTCCGGCACCGGCGTGAAGGCCAGCAGCGGCAGGTCGCAGTGCAGCCGGCTGAGGCGCTTGACGGTGTCGCCGGTCTGCGAGAACGCCACCATGGCCTTGGCGCCGATGGCACGGGCGATCGAGGACGCGGCGACGGTGAGCGCGCCGCCGTGCGTACGCGGGTCGTGCTGGAGCCGGGGCACGGCGATCGAGCCGGCCTCGGTGGTGGTGACGATCTTGGCCATGGTGCTGACGGTGAGCACCGGGTACTTGCCGACGCTGGTCTCGCCGGAGAGCATCACCGCGTCCGCGCCGTCGAGCACCGCGTTGGCCACGTCGGAGGCCTCCGCGCGGGTCGGGCGGGAGTTCTCGATCATGGAGTCGAGCATCTGGGTGGCCACGATGACCGGCTTGGCGTTCTCCCGGCAGAGCTGCACGGCGCGCTTCTGCACCAGCGGGACCTGGTCGAGCGGCAGCTCCACGCCGAGGTCGCCGCGGGCGACCATGACGCCGTCGAAGGCGAGCACGATCGCCTCCAGGTGGTCGACCGCCTCCGGCTTCTCGACCTTGGCGAGCACCGGGCGGCGCACGCCCTCCTCGTCCATGATCGAGTGGACCAGCTTGATGTCGTCCGGCGAGCGGACGAAGGAGAGCGCGACCAGGTCGACGCCGAGGCCGAGGGCGAAGCGCAGGTCCTCCGCGTCCTTGTCGGACATGGCCGGGACGCTGACCGCCACGTTCGGCAGCGAGACGCCCTTGTTGTTGGAGACCGGGCCGCCCTCGGTGACCAGGCAGCGGATGTCGTTGCCGGTGACGTCGCTGACCTCGACCGCCACCCGGCCGTCGTCGATCAGCAGCCGGTCGCCCGGCTTCACCTCCTGCGGCAGCTTGCGGTAGGTGCAGGAGACCCGCTCCTTGGTGCCGACGATCTCGTCACTGGTGATCACCACGGAGTCGCCGGTGCGCCACTCGTGCGGCCCGTCGGCGAAACGGCCGAGCCGGATCTTGGGGCCCTGGAGGTCGGCGAGGACCGCGACCGGCTGCCCGGCCGCCTCCGCCGCCTCGCGGACCATGCGGCAGACCGACTCGTGGTCGTCGTGACTGCCGTGGCTGAAGTTGAGCCTCGCCACGTTCATGCCGGCCTCGACGAGCCCCCGGATGCGCTCCGGGGACGAGGTGGCGGGGCCGAGAGTGCAGACGATCTTCGCGCGGCGTGTCACGCCCATCAGGCTAGTCTCTCCTCCGGATCGACCTGCCGGCCGACCCCTTGCGGACTGCGGAACAGTTGTCCAACGACGCGCGAAGAACCCGCGCGGGCGGGCGGTAGGCGTACCGCACCGGAACGTCGTGTGTGGCGGGCATCGGCGACCGCGCGGCGGAAATCGTACCGCCCGCCGTCACCGGTCGACGGGGTGCTCCCGCGGGCGGGGCCGGGGCGGCGCGGGGAAGCGGCGCCGGACGGGCTGGGCGGCTGCGACGCCGGACCGTGGCACCGCCGGCACGCACCCGCGGTCGGTCGCCCGACGGCGCCTCAGCTCTCGGTCTTGACCAGCGGGAACTCCAGCGACCCGGCCGGGCAGAGGAAGGTCAGCACCTCGACCCGGTAGAGCCCGGCCTGCACCGCCGGGTCGGCCTCCATGACGCTGCGCACGTCGTCCACCGAACCGGTCCGGGCCAGACCGAACCCGATCGGCGGATCGGGTTCGCGGGCCGGTCCGTCGACCGAGCCGTCGACCAGCACGATGCCGCGTCGCTGCAACGCCTGCATGTGCCGCAGGTGCTCGGACTGCAACCGCTGCACGGTCTCCTCGGGCAGGGCCCGGCCGGACGGCCCGGGATAGAGCACGATGCACTCGTAGGTGTCCAGCGCGAAGTCGAGCCGGGGCGTCGCGCCCATGCGCACCTCCTGCGACGGCGTCCCACCCAGCCTCGCACGGTGGTCCCGGCCGCCGGGGGCGCTCCCGGGAAGTGACCGGCCCGGCCGCCCGGTTGCCGCCGCGCCGGGCCGTTCGTCCGCCGCCCGGTCCGAACCGGATCGACGATCGTCCGGCGTCACCGGCCGCTGGTACGTTTCCGGTACTGCCGAGCCCACGCCCCGCGGAGGTCCCGGGTGAGCACCCTCCCGCCCGACGGCGTCCGGTGGCCGGACACCGTCACCGCCACCGGCGGGGACGCGGGCGCGCTGGTCACCGCACGTGACTGGTCGGGCACGCCACTCGGTCCGATCGAGGGCTGGCCGCAGAGCCTGCGCACCGCGCTGGCGCTCTGCCTGCACTCCCCCGCCCCGAGCGTGCTGTGGTGGGGTGACGGGTCGGTCGCGCTGCCCAACGACGCGTACCGTCGGCTGCTCGGCCCCGGCCGGTACGCCGCGCCGGGCCGCCCGGGCGCCGAGGTGTGGCCGGGCGACTGGGCCGCACTGGCCCCCCTGCTGGCCGGGGTGCGCGCGGGCCAGGGCGCCACGGACAGCCGGGACGTGCCGGTGCGGGGCGCGCCCGAGGAGGCGGGCGAGGGCCGTTGGTTCACCTTCACGCACAGCCCGGTGACCGACGAGTCGGGCTGTCCGGCGGGCGTGCTCACGGTCGGCGCGGAGACCACCGCGCGGGTGGTCGGCGCACGCCGGTTGCGGCTGCTCGCCGCGCTGGGCGCGGCGCTGGCCGAGCCCGGCGACCCCGAGGAGGTGGCCCGGCGGGCGGTCAAGACGCTGGCCGGCGCCGCCCCGGTGCCGTTCGTCCAGCTCCACCTCGCCACGCCGGCCGGGCCACGGCTGGTCGCCGCGGACGGGGTCGAGGCCCTGCCCGGCCCGGCCGACGGGTGGCCGCTGGCCGAGGTGCTGGCGGACGGCGCGCCCCGGCTGGTGCCCCCGCCCGACGACCGGCCGGCCGCCCCGGTGGTCGCGGTGCTGCCGGTGCCCGACCCCGGCGCCGCCGCGCCGGCCGGGGTCCTGGTCGCCGCGCTGGACCCGCACCGTCCGGTCGACGCCGACCACCGGGCGTTCGTCGAGCTGCTGGCCGGGCAGATCGGCGCCGGCCTGGCGGTCGCCCGCGCGGAGCACCGCCGGGCCGCCGACCGCGCCGAGCTGCGGTTGTTCCGGGCGCTGTCGGAGCGGGCGCTGCGCCGGGCGGAGGCGCTGGCCCGGTTGGCCGGGGCGCTCAGCTCGGCGCGGGGCCGGGACGCCATCGTCGAGGTGCTGGCCACTGTCGTCCCGGCCGTGGTGGACGCGACCGCGCTGCGGGTGGCCGTCGCGTCGCCCGGCCGCACGGTGCTGGACGTGGCCGGGGACGTCGCGGCCGGGCCGCTGCCGGTCGACGCCGACGTCCCGCTGGCCCGGGCGGTACGTGACAACGTGGTGCTGCCGCTGGCCGACGCCGACGGCCGGACCACGGGTCTCTGCCTGCCGCTGCGCTACGGCGACGGCGGCACGCTCGGCGCCCTGGAGGTGCGCTGGGCCGACCCGGTCGCCGACGACGAGGCGCTGCGCAACCTGCTCGACGCGGTGACCGCGCTGTGCAGCCAGGCGTTGCAGCGGGCCGAGCTGACCGGCTCGGCGCAGGCGATGGCCGGGTTCGCGGCCCGGCTGAGCGTGACGCGCTCGACCGCCGAGGCGATCGAGGTGATCCTGGACGCCGCCACCACCGCGCTCGGCGCCGAGCTACCCGGCCTGGCCATGCGCGCCGAGGGTCGCCGGGTCCGGCTCTGGCACCACGACGACGTGCCGGGCACCCTGTCCGCCACGTTCCGCGACCTGGCCGTCGACGACCCGCGGCCGATCGTGCGCGCCTTGCGCGACGGGGAACGCCTGGTGCTGCGCGACCGCGCCGACTTCGCCGCCCGGTTTCCCGGCCTGCCCGACCCGGTCGGCGCGCACGGTCTGGTGACCACCGTGGCCCTGCCGCTGTTCGGCGCCGGGCACCGCCCGATCGCCGCGCTGGGCTTCGGCTGGCGCCGGGAGCGCCCGTTGCGCGACACCGACCTGGCGCTGCTGGACACCGTCGCCGACCTGTGCGAGCAGACGCTGGAGCGGGTCCGGCTGGCCGCCGCCGAACACAACCTGGTGACCCGGCTGGCCGGCCGGCTGCGCAGCTCGTCGCTGACCGCGCCGCCCGGAGTGGAGGTGGCCACCCGCTACCGGCCGGCGATGAGCGGCCTGCACCTGGGCGGCGACTGGTACGACTTGGTCCGGCAGGACGGCGACCGGTTGGCGGTGGTGGTCGGCGACGTGGTGGGGCACCAGGTCGAGGCCGCCGCCGACATGGCCCAGCTGCGCACCATGCTGAACACGCTGATCCGGTTGGGCGTGCCGCTGCAGGAGGTGTTCCTCCGGCTCACCGAGCTGCTGGGCGTCGGTTTCCTGGGCACCTGCCTGGTCGTGGTGGTCGATCCGGTGGCCCGCACGGCACACGTGGCCCGCGCCGGGCACCCGCACCCGGTGGTGCTGCCGGCCGGTGGGCCGCCGCGCACCGTACAGACCGCGAACGCCCTGCCGCTGGGCATGGTGGACCGGCCGATGACGGTCACCACGATCGCGTTCTCCCCGGGGGACGTGCTGGTGGCCTACACCGACGGGCTGGTGGAGCGGCGCGGCCGGCCGTACGACGAGGGCGTCGCGGCGCTGCACCGGTCGCTGGCCGCGGTGCGCGACGAGCCGGTGGAGACGATCGCGGACGCGCTGCTGCACGACCTGGCCGGCTCCGAGGACGACCAGGCGCTGGTGGTGCTGCGGCACCTCGGCTGAGCAGGCTTCGGCACCGGGTTTCGGGGAATGTCCTCCGGTGGCGAAGACCACCCACCTCAGGAGGACCGTGATGGCCACCAGCACCCAGCCGGCCAAGGCGTCGGGAAGCTACCGGATCGGCGGTGACCTGCGGGTCGACCGCCTGGGCTACGGGGCGATGCAGCTCACCGGGCCCGGTGTCTGGGGCGACCCGAAGGACCCGGCCGAGGCGGTGCGGGTGCTGCGCCGGGCGTACGAACTGGGGGTCACGTTCGTCGACACCGCCGACTCGTACGGGCCGTTCGTCAGCGAGATGCTGATCAAGGAGGCGCTGCACCCGTACGCGGACGACCTGGTCATCGCCACGAAGGCCGGGTTGACCCGCTCCGGGCCGGGTGACTGGCGGCCGGTGGGGCGCCCGGAATACCTGCGCCAGCAGTGCGAGCTGAGCCTGCGTCACCTGGGCCTGGAGGCGATTCCGCTCTACCAGCTACGTCGTCGGTGGGGCACCTGGAGGAGAACGTGGCGGCGGCCGAGGTGGAGCTGACCGACGACGAGTTCGAGGCGTTGTCGAAGGCGGCCTGACCGGCCCCCTATGCGCGGCGTGATCGAGAAACTACTGTCAGAAGGATTCTCGCGAGTGGGGGTCCTGAGTGGTGGAATTCGACTACGTCATCGTCGGCGCCGGGGCGGCGGGGTGCGTGCTGGCCGAGCGGTTGACCGAGGATCCGGACACCCGGGTGCTGCTGCTGGAGGCCGGCGGCTGGGACCGCAGCCCGTTCGTCCGGGTGCCGAAGGCTTTCTCCCGCTTGATGGACGATCCGCGCACCGCCTGGCACTACCCGGCGACGATCGGGCCGGACCGGCGGGAGACCTGGCAACGCGGCCGGATGATCGGCGGCTCGACCTCGGTCAACGGCATGATCTGGAGCCGTGGCGCGGCCCGGGACTGGGACGCGCTGGCGCCGCTGGGCTGGGGCTGGTCGGCGGTGCGGCCGGCGTTCCAGCGGCTGGAGGACCACCCGCTGGGGCCCGGGCCGCACCGGGGCGTCGGCGGGCCGGTGCGGCTCTCCGTCACCACCGCCACCGACCCGCTGGCCGAGGAGATGGTGGCCACCGGCGCCGAGCTGGGCTGGCGGCCGGTGGACGACCTGGACGCCGACGACGACGAGCGGATCGGCTATCCGACCGCGACCATCCACCGTGGGCGCCGGGTCAGCGCCGCGGACGCGTTCCTGCACCCGGCCCGCCGCCGGCCCAACCTGACCGTCGTGGTCGGCGCGCTCGCGCTGCGGGTGCTGGTCGAGGGCGGCCGGGCGGTCGGCGTACGGGTGGCGCACCAGGCCCGGGAGGTCGAGTACCGGGCCGCCAGTGAGGTGATCCTCGCCGCCGGCGCGCTGGCCACTCCGCAGTTGTTGCAGGTCTCCGGCATCGGGCCGGCCGACGTGCTGCGCGCGGCCGGCGTGCCGGTGCTGCTCGACCGCCCCCGGGTGGGCGCCGGCCTGCGGGAGCACCGGTCGATCGCGTTGCAGTACCGGCTCGCCGAGCCGGGCGGCCACAACGCCCGGCTCGGCAGCCCGCTCGGGCAGGCCCGCGCGACGCTGCGCTGGCTGCTCACCCGCGGCGGTCCGCTGGCGCTTCCGGTGCTCGACGTGGCCGCCCACGTGAAGTCCCGGCCGGACCTGGACCGCCCGGACGGCCACCTGCTGATGGCCCCGTTCTCGGCCGCGCCGCCCCGTCCGGGCCGGGCGCTGGAGCTGGAGCGCGAGCCGGGCGTGATGTGCCTGGGCACGGTGACCCGGCCGGACAGCGAGGGCAGCCTCGCCGTCACCGACGCCGACCCGCGCGTCCCGCCGGCGATCGTGGCGAACTATCTCGCCACCGAGCACGACCGGCGGGTGGCGGTGGACCTGTTCCGCCGGATGCGGGAGTTCTTCGCCACCGGGCCGATCGCCAAACGGATCCACGCGGAGACGGTGCCCGGCGCGGCGACGCGCACCGACGAGGAGATCGTCGAGGCGGCGGTGGCGCGCGGCTACTGCGGCTACCACGCGGTCGGCACCTGCGCGATGGGCGCTGACGACGACCATGTGGTCGACCCGGAGCTGCGGGTCCGCGGCGTCAACGCACTGCGGGTGGTGGACGCCTCGGTGCTGCCGGTGATGGTGGCCGGCTGGACCAGCGCCCCGGTGACGGCGCTGGCGTGGCGGGCCGCCGGCCTGATCCGGGGCCGCGCCGAGGGGTGAGCGCGGTCGTTCCGGGCCCGCCCTGACGGCGGGCCCGGGACGGCTCAGACCGCGAAGCAGTTCGGCCGGATCGCGGCGCCGGCCAGCGTCTGCCGCACCGCCGTGTAGGTGGTGCCGTCGAGGACCAGACCGAGGTGGCCGACGACCCGCAGCGGGCACCACGCCTGCACCAGCACGTTCGTCGCGCCGTCGGCGAGCACGGCGTTGTCGACCGGCCGGACCAGCTCGTCCTGCCAGGTGCGCAGCGTGGTCCAGCGGACCGGGCCGGGGGTGTCGTCGCCGGCGTTCAGGTCGGCCAGGAAGCTCGACCCGATGGTCATCTGCTGGCAGGCGACGATGCCGGCGCAGCTACCCAGCCCGACGAAGTTGATGATGTTGGCGACGTAGGTGCCGTACTGCGGGGTGCCGAGGCTGACGTACTGGTCGACCTTGTCGGCGCCGCCGAGGAACTTGACGTACCAGCGGCTGACCAGACCGCCCTCGGAGTGGGTGACCAGGTCCACCCGGCTCGCGCCGGTGCCGGCGCGGACCTGGTCCACGTAGGACGACAGCGCGCGGGCGGACTCGCGGATGTCGCCGAAGCCGAGGTTCGGCAGTTGGTAGATGGAGACCCGGTAGCCGTCGGCGCGCAGCCGGGCGGCGATCGGCTCGTAGGCGATGGAGACGCCGATCAGCCCGCCGACCACGATCACCGGGTCGGCGGCCGCGGCGGCGGCCCGTTCGGCGGCGGTGACGGTGCTGGCGGGGGTGGTGACGGTGTCCGGCCGGGGGGCGGGCGCGGCGGCGTGCGCGGCGGCGGCCGGGACGAGCAGGGCGGTGGCGGCGATGGTGGTGGCGGCCAGGATCGTTCGGAGCAGCATGGGCTGCACCTCCGATGGGAGGAGGCACCCGGGGTGACCGGGAGGGACGGGTGGGATCCGATCGATCGTGGGAACGATGATGCGTGTCCGATTTCACACACGTCAATGAAAAGTTACGCGCCGGTAACCAGTTGTCCCGCCAGGAGCACGAACCGGCAATTGCGGCGGCAGCCGGCGCCCCCCGGCGGTCGGCACCGGATGGCATGCTGGGCGCCGTGTCCGCCCCACCGCCGCCGGAGAAGCCGCTCCGGGTGATGCCCTGGTGGCTGGCGCTGCTCGGGCTGCTGCTCGCCGGCCTGCTCGGCTGGCTGGTGCTCGACTGGCTGCTCGGCGAGGCCGACCGGGCCGTCCAGCCCGACACCCGTGCCACGCTGCGCGTCGACGCCATCCGCACCGGCCTCACCGTGGTCGCCGGCACCGGCGGCGGGCTGGCGCTGCTCTTCGCCGCCCGTCGACAGTGGATCAGCGAGCGCGGCCAGCGGCACCAGGAGGCCGTCGCCGCCCGCGACCAGGCACACCGCGACCGGGTGCAGGCGCACGCCGAGGCGGTCGCCGAGACCGCCGCGCGGCAGCAGGAGCGCCAGTCCACCGCCGCCGAGCACGACGCCGTCGAGCGCCGGCTCACCGAGCTGTACGTCCGCGCCATCGAACTGGTCGGCAGCGACAACCCGGCGGTACGCCTCGGCGGCCTGCACGCCCTGGAACGGCTCGGCCAGGACAACCCGGGGCAGCGGCCGACCACGGTGGCGGTGCTCTGCGCGTACCTCCGGATGCCGGCCCCCGACGACCCGCGCGAGCGCGAGGTACGCCGCACCGCGCAACGGATGCTCACCCGGCACCTGCGGGCGGGCCAGGAGACCTGGTGGCCCGGCATCGCGCTGGACCTCACCGGCGCCCGGCTGGACGGCTTCGACGCGGCCGGCTGCACCCTGGTCGACCTCGACCTCACCGGCGCGGTCTGCACCGGCACCACCAGCTTCGCCGGCGCGGTCGCGCACGGCCGGCTGCGGCTGACCGCCGACTTCGCCGACGTCGTGTTCGACGGCCTCACCGGCGACGCCGAGATCGTGCTGGACGATGCGCGGGTCACCGGCCGGGCCAGCTTCGACCGGGCCGACCTCGGTGGCGCGCTGTCCTGCCGGGACGCGAGTTTCGGCTCGTTCTCCCTGTTCGCCGCCGTGCTGCGGCAGCCGAGCACCTTCGACCGGGCCACGTTCGCCGGCGCCGCCACCTTCCGCAAGACAATGTTCCTGGGTGGACTGTCCATGGAGCACACCCGCTTCGCCGGGTACGCGGGTTTTCGCCGGGTGCGCTTCGCCGACCTGGCGCTGTTCCGCTGGACCGAGTTCGGCGCGGAGGCCTGGTTCGAGGGCGCCCGCTTCGAGGGCGGCACCAACTTCGGCCGGGCCGTCTTCCACGCCGGGGCCCACTTCGACGGGGCGGAGCTGGCCCGCCGGCCGCTGGTCGACCAGGCCCGCGCGGCGGCGTCCGCCACGCACGTCTGGCCGCCGGACGTCACCGTCACCCGCCGCGACGACGACTGGCTCGTCCTCACCGACCCGTGAGGAACGGTCAGTTGCCCAGCGCCTGCACCTTCGCGATGGTCTCCTGCACGTGCTGGCGGGCCGGCTCGCCGCCCTGGGCGGCCTGGGCGAGCGCCTGCCGATAGGCGTCGATGACCCCGATCAACGGCCCGGCCGTGGCCCCCTCCAGCGCGCCCGCGACCAGCGCCCGCGCCTCGGCGGCGTCCTGCGCGGCGGCGGCCGTGCGGGCTTTCGCCTCGTCCAGCTTCTGTGCCGCCGCCGCCAGCCTGGCGATGACCTCCGCAGCGCTCACATTCCCTCCCCCACCCCGACCCACGCCACCCTACCCGCCCCACCCCGCCCCCACCTCCGCGATCTTGCGCTTGCGGCCCCGGCAGAAGCCGCGTCGGCCGCATCCCCGGGGCGGTAAGTGCAAGATCGACGAGGTGGGCGGGTCAGCGTCAGCGGAGGAGGCGGAAGAGGATCAGATAGAGGCAGAACAGGGACGGGGAGACCAGGGCGCAGATCACGAAGCCGAGCGGGACGTAGCGCCCGGCCGGGGCCTCGGCGTCGGCCAGCACCGGACGGCCCCAGCGCGCCAGGACGAACTGGCCGGCCAGGAACGACATCAGCGGCACGCCGGCGCAGGACAGCGCCGCCACCAGGTCCATCCCGGACACCGGCAACGGTGAGCCGACCAGCGCGATCAGCATGAACAACGAGCCGACGAGCGCGCACCCGGCGTAGACGGCCACCGCCCGGGCCGGCGCCGACCAGGTCGGCAGCAGCACCGGTCGCCGCGCCAACGCCTCGGTCTCCTGCCCGTGCCGGTCCGCCTCGTCGGCCAACCGCCCCGCCACCGCCAGCTCCGCCGCCGGGTCCCCGGTGGGCACGCTCCCGTCGGGATACGCCCCGACACCCGACCGCCCCGGCGCGGCGGCTCCGCCGCCGATCGCCCCGTCCCCCGTTCCGGGCCCGGGTGGGGCGGCCGGCTGAGCCTCCGGTACGGACGCCATCGGCGTCCCGATCGCCTCGCCGAGCCGGTCGAGGTGCCCGCCCTGGGCGGCCAGCCGCCGCCCGAGCGTGTCCATACCGGACTGAAGACCACGCCGGCGCTCCGCCTCGGCGGCGATCGCCCGCTCCCCGCCGCGCTGCCGGGTGGACAGCTCCCGGATCAGCGCCGCGTACTCGTCGAAGCCACTCATCAGTCCCCGCCCTCGGTGAAGGGCACGATCAGGGCGGTGCGGTGGTCGTGCCGGTCGACCAGCAGGGCCCGGCCCTCGCGCGGCGTCCAGGCGAGGTCGTGCACGCCCAGGTGCAGGCCGAGATCGGCGGCCGGCACGTTCAACGCGACCAGACCGGTCACGTCGTCGCGGTGCCCGCTGCCGCCGAGGTCGTCGGCGAGCCGGCGCAGCCCGCGCCACCAGCCGAGCACGTGCACGCCGCGCGCCGGGCCCTGCCGCAGCACCGCGCGCAGGTCGTCGTGGCCGGAACGGAACGTGCCCGGGTCGGTGGCGGCCAGCGTGCCGGCGGCGGCGTCCATGCCGAACGCCACCAGGTAGGTGCGGCCCGGATCGGCGGCGTCGCCGGCCAGCTCGGCGAGGAGCGCGCGCAGCCCGCCGGCGTCGAGCCGGCGAACCGGGTGGCCGGCGGCGGCGAGCGTCATGGCCAGGTCGTCGGCACGGTCGGTGGTGCCCGGGGCCAGCGGCGCGAACAGGAACCGGGCGGTGCCCGGGGCGTGCTGCCGGGCCAGTGACAGCACGGCGCAGCGGAGCAGCTCCGCCCCGGCGGCGGCGGTGCCGACCACGGCCAGGTGCCGGCCCGGGCTGGCGTCGAGGGCGAACCCGGCCGGGCTGCCGGCGACGTCCACGACGCGGCCGACGAGGGCGTACGGCGGGTCGGCGCCGGGCGCCAGCGCGGCCCAGGCCGGGTCGTCGGCGAGCCGGGGCCGCTCGTGCCCCCGGAAGACCGAGGGCGGCGGGGCTCCTGCCGGCCGGGCCGCGTGCAGCTCGTGGCGCAGCGCCGCGAGGTCGGCCGCGGCGGCGTGCGCGTCCGGGAAACGCACCTCGACGTCGGCGCCGGGCGCGCCGGCGGCGGTGTTCACCACGGCCGTGCCGACGGTCAGCCCGCGCGCCGCGTCGTTGCGGGGGTCGAGCACGGCGTCCCCGCCGGGCAGCGCGATCCGCAACGGGAACTGGCCGAAGATGGCCTCGGCCCGGCCGTAGAGGGCCTCGATGCCGGTGGTGCTCTGGCTGGCCAGCACCAGGTGCAGGCCGTACGAGCGGCCCTTGCGGGCCAGCTCCTCGATCAGGTCGACCGCCTGTCGGGCCAGCGCGTCGTTGCCGGCGAACAGCACGTGGAACTCGTCGACGACGGTGACGGTCCGGGGCGGCCGGGCGTTCGGCGGCAGGTCGGCGAGCCGGCTGACGCCGTGGCGCTTGAGCAGGTCGGCCCGGCGAACCAGCTCGGCGCGCAGCTCCCGGAGCACGGCCACGCCGTACTCGCGGTCGGACTCGATGCCGACCGCGTGGGCGTGCGGCAGCCAGGACGGGTCGCGCGGGGTGGGCACGAACTCGGTGAAGCTGACGCCCTCCTTGAAGTCGAGCAGCATCAGCCGCAGCTCGGCCGGGGAGTAGCGGGCGGCCAGCCCGTAGAGCACGTCGAGCAGCAGGACCGTCTTGCCGGCGCCGGTGCGCCCGCCGACCAGCCAGTGCGGCGTGGCGTCGTCGAACGCGACGGTCACCGGCCGGCGACCGGCCCGGCCGAGCACGGTCCGCAGGCCGGCGCCGGCCGACTCCGTCCAGCGGGACGCCGGCAGCAGGTCGGCGAACGTGACCCCCGAGCTGTCGTCGGCGGCCTCGGCGAGCCGGCGGGCCAGCGCCGTCACCGCGGCGTGCGACGGGTCGCCGTCGAGCACCACCGGCGCGGCCAACCCGCTGCCGTCGACGCTGAACGGGCGACCGGGCGGGTCACCCACCAGGGTGTAGCGCTCGGTGACCCGGAGCTGGGTGGTCGCCCCCAGCGGCGGCGCCCCGCCCGGCCACTGCCCGCCGGCCCGCCCGGCCGTCCCACCCGGCCCGGCCGCCGAGTAGCCGGCCAGCAGCACGCAGACCGCGGCGGCCGGGCCGGCGTGGGTGAGCGCGGCCAGCCGGGCCAGCTCCCGGGCCGGCGGCGCCGACGCGACGACCACCACCAGCAGCTCGCGATCCTCCGGGTCGGCCCGCTGGGCGGTACGCGCGTGCCGCTCCGCGGCGTCCAGCAGCGCGGTCGTCTCCGCCTCGGTGGTCGCCGCCGCGCCGAGCACGCCGGCGTCGTGCAGCGGGCGCAGCGGCAGGAACGCCGCGCCGAACGCGGCCTGGTCGATGCCGACCACCCGGACCGCGCCGGCCGGGGCGGCGGTGAGCAGCCGCACCACCACCGCGCGCAGCAGCTCACCGACGCGCGGGTCGCGGGCGTCGGCGTCGATCGCCAGGTGGGCGCCGGCCCCCACCGGCACGAGCACCGGGAACGCGCCGTCGACGGTGGTCGCCTCGCCGAGGCGTACCGGAACGGGGTGGGTGGCGACGCGGGCGGTGCCGGGCACCGCGGCGGCCAACTCGCCGCCCAGGCGGGCCAGCCGGGCGACCAGCTCGGGGCTGCCGACGGGGGCCGGGCCGGCGGCGCCGAGCGTCCGCCGGGCCGCCTCCCAGTGGCGCAGCGCCTGCCGGTGCCGGTCGACCGCCTGCCGGTACGCCGCCGCGAGCCTGTTCACCGTCCGCCCTCCGACGCCGTCTTCGATCGAGGGAACCCTAACGGACGCGCGCGACCGGGGCACGGCCCGCTCGGCACCCGAGGTTCGTCCACTGTTCACCCGGCGGCGGCCGGCCCCGCCGCCCACCGTTCCCGCGATCCGGCTTGCCTACCGGTGCAACCTCGTGTGCACAGGAAGGCGACGACGTGACCTCCTCTCCCCTCTCCCGACGGTCGCTGCTGGGTGGCGCGGCCGGCGGCCTCGGCATCGTGGTGGCCGGCAACCTGGACGCCATCGCCGGACCCGCCGCGGCCCGGGCCGCCTGCCGTCCCGCGGTCGGCTACGGCGACCTGGTGCCGGACCCGGCCGGCCTGCTGGCCCTGCCGCCGGGCTTCTCGTACACCGTCGTCGCCCAGGCGGGCGCGACGCTGCTGGAGTCGGGGCAGCCGACCCCGAGCGACGCCGACGGCACCGGCTGCTTCCGCGGCCCGCACGGGTCGGTGCTGGTCAACAACCACGAGATCGGCGGTGACGAGCCCTACCCGGTGCCGGCGCTGGCCAGCCTCACCTACGACCCGGGCGCGCGCGGCGGCACCACCACCATCGACGTGGACAAGCACGGCCGGCGGCTGCGCGAGTACGTCAGCGTGGCCGGCACGCACAACAACTGCGCCGGCGGCATCACCCCGTGGGGCACGTGGCTGACCTGCGAGGAAACCGAGCAGCGCGCCGGCGGGCAGTTCCTCAAGGACCACGGGTACGTCTTCGAGGTCGACCCGCACGACCGGGCGGCCAACGCCGACCCGGTGCCGCTGACGTTCCTCGGCCGCTACGCCCACGAGGCGGTGGCGGTCGACCCGTACACCCACTCGATCTACCTGACCGAGGACGCGAGCGGGCCGAACGGCCTGTACTTCCGGTGGACGCCGCCGCCCGGCTTCCGGGCCGGCAAGGGCGCGCTGCGCGCGCTCGCCCAGCGGCCCGACGGCGGCACCGCCGGCACCCTGGAGGCGATGCGCTGCCGGCGCGGCGACGGGCACGTGGCGGACCTGTCCGAGGCCACCACCCCGGGCACCCGCTACCGGGTGGAGTGGGTGGAGGTGCCGGACCGGGACGCCCGGACCGTGTCGGTGCGCAAGCAGTTCGCCGACGGCGAGGTGACCCGCAGTCGCAAGCTGGAGGGCGCCTGGTGGGGCGACGGCGGCGCCTACTTCGTGGCCAGCTACGCCCGGCACACCGACGGCAGCGTCAACGAGCACGACGGGCAGGTCTGGTTCTACGACCCGCGCCGGCAGACCGTCACGCTGAAGACCATCTTCGGGGTGAACCCCGACCCGGAGGCGGACACCGGCAACTACGACGGGCCGGACAACATCACCGTCTCCCCGTACGGCGGGGTGATCCTGGCCGAGGACGGCGAGGGCGTGTCGCACCTGGTCGGCGTCACCGCGCAGGGCAAGCCGTACGCGCTGGCCCGCAACGAGCTGAACGACAGCGAGTTCACCGGGCCGACGTTCAGCGCGGACGGGAAGATCCTGTTCGCCAACATCCAGACCCCCGGGTACGTGTTCGCGATCACCGGCCCGTGGGGCCGGCCGAGCAACGCGCACCGCTGAGGTGGCGACCGGTCGGCGGCTCCCGTCAGGGAGCCGCCGACCGGCTCAGTCGCAGATCTTGGAAGGAAATGGCCCCCGGAGGGGCCTTCCGCTTCCAAGATCTGAGTGCGTTGTCCACAGGGGCCACGCGGCCGGCACCGGGGCGGGCAGTGTCGGACGGGTGGGAGAGTCATGGGCGGGGATGCGGCGGGCGCTGCCGTCGGACGACGCGGACGAGTTGACCTGGTTGTTGTTCCGTCAGGACGATGTGCTCAGCCTCGGTCAGGCACAGGCGCACCTCACGCGTAAGGCGATCCGGCACCGTGTGGCCACCGGCCGATGGCGCCAAGCGCACCGTGCCGTTCTGGTCGCACACAACGGCCCTGTTGGTCCCGCCCAGCTCCGTTGGATCGCGGTGCTGGCCGCCGGCCCGACCGCGCTGCTCGGCGGCATCACTGCCGCCCAGGCAGGCGGCCTGCGCGGCTTTCCGGATCGCGTTGTCCATCTGCTCCTGCCCGCCACCTGCCGTCGTGCTCCGCTGCCGACCGGCGTGCGAGCACACCGGACCACCCACCTGCCGGACGACGACGTGGTGCGGGTCGGCCAGCCGCCCCGGACGACGGCTGCGCGATCAGTGATCGACGCGGCCCAGCGGGCACCATCCGACGCGCAGGCCCGGGCGATCGTCGCGGCGGCGTTCCAGCAGCGGCTGGTGGGCGGCGACGACCTGCACAAGGTGCTGGAGCGGATGCCACGAATCCGCCGCCGGCGACTGATCCTGTCCACCGCCACGGACGCGGCCGGGGGTGCGCATTCCCTGGGCGAGTTGAACCTGCTCGACCTCGTGCGTCGCGCCGGCCTACCCGAACCGACCCGCCAGGTGGTCCGGCGCGACGCCTGGGGCCGGCGACGTTACCTCGACGCCTACTTCGACCAGTGGCGGGTGCACGTCGAGGTGGACGGCGGGCAGCATCTCGATCCGGCGCATGCCTGGGCGGACATGCACCGCCAGAACGCACTCTGGGTCGAGGGCGACCGCGTCCTCCGGTTCCCCTCCTGGGCCCTGCGCGACGACCCGCAAACGGTGATCGACCAGTTACGAGCCGCCCTCCGGGCCGCCGGCTGGCCGGGATGACGAACAGCCAAGATCTTGGAAGCAAACCGCCCTCATAGGGGCCATCCGCTTTCAAGATCTCCGTATCCCGCCCCGCCGAGGCCGATGGCTCCGGAAGGTGTACCCTGTCAGCGGGGACGGCGCACCACGCTCTCCGCGATCGGGCGGAGCACACCGGCGTCTACCGCTTCCGGATCGACCAGCACGTCGACCGCGACCCCGGGCTCGGCGAGCCAGAACGCCTCGGCGTCGCCGATCAGGCCGGCGCCGTCAGGACGGGTGAAGTCGGCGAGCTGCCAGGTGGCGGCGTCGCGCTCGTGGTACTCGGCCAGGAACTCGCGGAGAGCGCCCAGGTCGGCGAGCCGCTCACCCCGGAGCACGTGCACCCGCAGGTCGACCCGGTAGCCGTCCTCGACCTGGCGCTCCCAGACGCGGGTGACGAAGCGGACGTCCGCCCACTCGGTGGCGAAGTCCGACACCTGATCGCCGATGCCGGGTGGCAGATATCCGATGTGGAAGCCGTCCAACTCCCCGCCGTCACGGGTCATTCCGCCTCCCCTTGCGGCTCAGCTCCAGATCTTGGAAGGAAACGGCCCCCAGGAGGGCCCTCCGCTTCCAAGATCTCGCATTCTCCGGGTCACCGCGACCCGGGGCGCTCGGCGACGAACACGCCGACGCCGCCCACCCCTTCGAGGAAGCCCTCGATCTTCAGGGCGTTGATCGCTTGTCGCACCACAATGGCCGACACGCCGTGCTGACGGCACAGCTCGGAGGTCGAGGGCAGCTTGTCGCCCGGCGCGAGCGCACCGGACTGAATCTCGGCGATCGAGGACGCCGACGACATCCTCTTCGCGCACCCGCCACGCCGGGTCGTCCGCTGGGTGCGCGGCTGCGGCGAGGACTACCCCTGCCTGGATGTGGTCTTCGCGCGCCTGGTCAAGGCCGTCGGCGCGCGACCGGACGAACGGTGAGCGCTCATCCGATCATGACGGGAGACCTCCTACGGCTCGACCGCGCAGCGAGCGTGCAGTTCTGTCGCCCGATCACCGTGCGCGTCATTCGCGAGATCACCGACCGCCAGCCGTTCGACGGCTGGGCATGGATCGAGGTGTACGAGTTGAACGGCAGGGGCGATGCGGTCGCCAAGCGAGAGCGGTCGATCTCCACCTGCCACGTCACAGATCAAGCTCCCGCCTGGCCTGCCCCCATGGAATGCCGCTCGCCCGGCCGGCGCGATAGGCGGCCAGGCGGTCAGCTGCATCCGGCAGATCCCGCAGATCGTCGAGCACGTCCTGCAACGCCTCGATCATGGCTCGAGCCAGCTCGTCGTCTCCGCCCGCCTCAACGCTGGCGATCCAGGTCTGGAGCAACCGCTCGCCGTTCGCCGGGTCGCTCTCGACGATCGGCTCCACCACCGCCAGCAGCCCGTTGACGATCACCTCGATGTCGTCCCGGGTGCGGTCGGCCGGCACGACTGCGGCGACGCGACGATCCCTGCGGGTGAGGTAGACGACGTTGCCGTCGACCGCCCGGTCCAGCGCCTCCGTGGGGGAAGGCGAGTGTGTGTTCACCTGTTCGCCGGACGCCGCGAACCACGTCGACCGCGACACACGCGTCTCACGCCGCCATGGTCGCGGCGAAAGGTACTTCCGAAAACCGACATGACTCAGAGTCATAAATATGACCAGGAGGCATACCGTCGAAAAGTCATACCTCTTTCCCGCGAGGTTACCCACGGTCACCCGACCAGTCCCGCCGTAGGCCCCGGTGTCAGCGTCGACGGCGTACTACCGCACCGCGCGGCAGCCGGGGTCGGGGTCGGCGTCCGCTGTGCCGCAGTGGAAGACCTCGGTCGGGGCGGCCGCCACGTCGGGCACCTTCGCCACGGTGAGCAGGGCCAGGCGCTTGGCGACCGGCTCGCCGGAGTCCGGGGCGTACCGGATCAGGCCGCTGACCCCCGGGTAGCCGCCGGCGGCGTTCTGCCGCAGCACCTCGGCGTGCACGCCGACCGGGTTGACCGCGCGCGGCTCCCAGCGGCGGCCGGTGTCGGCGTGCCGCAGCCGGGCGGCCAGGCTCTCCAGCGCGCGCACCATCATCATCGCGGCGTCGTAGGCGAGGCTGACCCGCTCGCCGACCGGCGGGCCGGCGCCCTCGCGGCAGCGCGGCGGGTCGAGCAGGTCGTCCGCGCCGATCCAGGTGAGGAAGCTGCCCCGGGCGTCGTCGCGTGCGGCCTGCGCGGCCCGCAGCGCGGCGCAGGTGGCCAGCGACGCCTTCGACACGTACGTGACCGGCAGGTTGCCCGGCGCGCTGGCCCGCAGCCCGGGGTTGGCCATGTAGCGGTTCACCGAGTCGTCGGCGACCAGGTGCCGGGGCGGGTTCGAGCCGCACTCCTTCAACGCTCGCAGGAACCCGTCGAACTCCGACCAGCGACCGGCGAAGAAGAGCATCCCGGAGTAGCCGCACTCCTGGGTGAGCCGCCGGCCGCTGCGCCACTCGTCGAGCCGGGTGAGCCGGGCGCCGAACCGCTCCCGCAGGCCGTCGACCAGGGTGGCGACGTAGAGATCCCGGGTCAGCGAGCTGCCCTCGCCGGTGGTCCAGTAGACGTGCGCCTCCCCCACCCGCAGCACCTGCCGGGCGTACGCCTCGACCATGGTGACCTGCTCCCGGTTGGGCGCCGACATGGCCAGGTAGAGGCTGGAGTTGGCGTCCATCCGGTCGGCCGACAGGGTGGGCGCGAGCACCGGCAGGCCGACCCGGTTGAGTTCGCGCAACGCCGCCGCCGTGCTGGCCCGGCTGTCCACCAGCCCGACCACGCCGAGCACGCTCGGGTCGTCGCGGGCCAGCCCCTCCAGCATCCGCACCGCGTCGGCGGCGTGGCGCATCTGCCGGCCGGCGTTCGCCACCACGATGTGCAGCAGCGCCGCGTCGTCCGCCGCCGCCGACTCCTTCAGCAGGGCGTACTGGGCGGTCGCCATGCCCTCCAGCTCCTCCCGCTCGGAGACGTAGGACTCCTCGTCGGCGCGGGTCCGGTTGCCGGTGAGGCTGCCCAGATAGACCAGGGTCAGGTAGGGGCGGCGATGGTCGCTGCGCCGCCACACCTCCTCGGTGGCCCGGTTCTGGGCGAAGATGCGCCGCTGCACCGCGCGCAGCCGGTCCTGCCCGGGCTCGCTGTTGAAGACCTGCCCGGCGGTGTCGCTGTAGCCGACACACTCGCCACCGACCAGGCGCACGCTGACCCGGTCGGTCGGCCACGGCCGGCAGTCCGGCGCCCACCGCCCGTGCGCCCACACCCCCACCCCGGCGAGCAGCACCACTGCCACCGCCGCGGGCAGGAACCGCCGCGCCCACCAGGGCGGGTCCGGCGCCACCAGCGCCGGCGGGGCAGCCGCCACGGGTACGCCGGCGGCGTCCTCCGCCGCCAGCACCATCAGCCACGCACCGGAGCGGCGCAGCCGCCGGCGTTCCGGCAGCGCCTCGGCCCACTCCTCGTACGCTTCCTCGGCCTCCGCCAGCAGACGCGACGCGGCCGGTTCCGGCGGCGGGTCCGCGGCGACCGCGACCACCAGCAGCGGGTCGTTGCGGCCGGTCTCGTTGCGGACCTCGTCGACGATCCGGACCAGGGTGTGCCCGACGTTGTCCGGGCGTACGCCGTCGAGCAGCACCACCGGATAGGCGGTGCGCCGCCAGTCCCCCGGTCGCCAGAACCGCCGCCGGTAGGCCAGCCGCAGGTCCTCCAGGAACGCGTGCAGCAGCAGCTTCTCCACCTGGGCCGGGTGCTCGCCGTCGCGCCAGCCGGCGGTGAGCCGCTCGGCGAAGCCGAGGAACGTCACCGACTGCCGGGGCGCCAGGTACTGCTGGCGCATGAACCAGCGGTACTGCCGGCCGACCACCGGCACCCGCCCGGAGACGGCGATCCGGAACAGAACGCTGGGCACCGCCCGGCGCAGCAGCCAGAGCAGCAGTTGCAGCGCGGCGCCGAGCCCGGAGTCGCCGCCCACCTGCGGGTCGTCGCCGGCCCGCCGGCCCCGCCAGTCACGCAGCCGGCGCACCAGCGAGGCCCGGCCGCTGTCCGCGGCGTCCACGTCGACGGCGAGCGTCTGGTGCATCAGCCAGTCGGCGAGCGGATAGTGCCGGAACCGCAGGCGGGGCGCGCCGAACGCCTCCAGGGAGAGCTGCCGGTGCAGCTCGCGCAGCACCGTCGCCACGTCGTCGGTGGGCGGCCGCTCGGCCAGGTCCAGCACCGCGTGCGGCACCCGACGCCCGGTGCCCCGGGCGGTGAAGCGGCGCAGCAGGGCGGCCACCGCGCCGTCGTCGGCCGGCCGGAGCAACCAGAGCAGCGGGAGCCGGCGGTCACCGCGGCGGGGTCGCCGCAGCAGTCGGGCCAGCAGGGTGAGCAGTTCCAGGCCACCGGCCGGAAGCTGCTCCCGGGTGGGCCGCGGCCGGGTCGCCGGTTCGCGCATGGTCACCTCCGGGTGACTCCGGGTGTCGCACCATTGTCGACACCCCACGCAAGGATGCAAGGAGGGGCCCCCTGTTAACGCCTCAGGTATAGGAGGGGGCCCCGCTTAACACCTCTCAGCGAGGTGGGCGCAGCCCGTCGAGCGCGATGGTCAGCACGCGGTCGCGCTGGGCCGGATCGGGGAACTGGTAGGCGGCCAGGCCACTGATCAGGCGCACCACGTCGTCGAAGTCGGCGTCCGGGCGGGCGGCGCCAGCCGCCTGGGCACGGCGCAGCAGCGGCTCGCCGGCGGCGTAGATCTCGGTGCGGCAACTGCGGAACACCTCGGAGTCGTGCACCAACTCCTCGGCCAGCGCCCGCTTGGTGGCGACGTAGGCGACGAACCGGTGCAGCCAGCCGACCAGCGCGTCCCACGGGTCGAGGTCGGCCAGGTCGGCGGCGGAGGCGCTGAGCGCGCGCACCTCCTCGACGTAGGCCGCCTCGAACAGGTCGCGCCGGCGCGGGAAGTTGCGGTAGAGCGTGCCGATGCCCACGCCGGCGCGGCGGGCGATCTGCTCCAGCGACGCACTCGCGCCGCACTCGCCGAACACCTCGCGGGCGGCGGCGACCAGGGCGTCGTAGTTGCGCCGGGCGTCGGCGCGCCTGGGGCGCCGCGCGAAGACCTCGGTCGGCTGGTCGGCACTGGGCATGACGCGCGTCACTCCTTCCCTCTTGCAACCGGAGGCACCCCTCCACTACGTTGGTGGAGGCATCCCTCCGGATAGCGTACTCCGGGGGTTCCGGCCCGACGCGCCGCCATCGCCGCCCGACGCGCGAGCGGCCACCATCTCGTACCGAACGGGAGTTCTCCCACATGATCGCCACCCTCCGGCGCGGCTCGCGCCGGATGACGTTCCTCGTCCTCGCGGCCGGCACCGGCTTCTTCGCGATGCTCCAGTCGCTGATCACGCCGGTGCTGCCCACCATCCAGCACGACCTGCACACCTCGCCGAACACGGTGACCTGGGTGTTGACCGCCTACCTGCTCTCCGCGTCGATCTTCACGCCGATCCTCGGCCGGGTCGGCGACATGGTCGGCAAGGAGCGGACACTCGTCGTCTCGCTCGCCGCGCTCGCGCTGGGCTGCCTGCTGGCCGCCGTCGCGCCGAACATCGGCGTGCTCATCGCCGCCCGGGTGGTCCAGGGCATCGGCGGCGCCGTCTTCCCGCTGTCGTTCGGCATCATCCGGGACGAGTTCCCGGCCGCCCGGGTCAGCTCCGCGGTCGCCTCGATCTCGGCGGTGGTGGCCGTCGGCGGCGGCCTCGGCGTCGTGCTGGCCGGCCCGATCGTGACCACCCTGGGCTACCGCTGGCTGTTCTGGATCCCGCTGGTCGTGGTCGGCCTCACCGCGCTGGCCGCGCACCGGTTCGTGCCCCGCTCGCCGGTACGCACCCCGGGCCGGATCAACTGGGCCAGCGCCGTGCTGCTCTCCGGCTGGCTGGTGGCGCTGCTGCTGCCGGTCAGCAAGGGCGCCGCCTGGGGCTGGTCCTCCGGCCGGGTGCTCGGCCTGCTGGCGGTGGCCGCCGTGCTGGTGGCCGGCTGGCTGGCGGTCGAGGCCCGTACCGCGAACCCGCTGATCGACCTGCGGATGATGCGCCTGCCGGCGGTGTGGACCACCAACCTGGTCGCCCTGCTCTACGGCGCCTCGATGTTCGCCGTCTACGCGTTCCTGCCGCAGTTCGCGTAGATCCCGACCAGCGCCGGGTACGGCTTCGGCGCCAGCATCACCCAGGCCGGGCTGCTCATGCTGCCGATGCTCGTCGGCATGTTCGCCGCCGGCCTGCTGGCCGGGCGGCTGGAATCCCGGTTCCGCCCGAAGGCGCAACTGAGCACCGGCGCGGTGTTCAACGTGGCCGCCGCGGCGATGCTCACCCTGGCGCACGACACCCGGTGGCAGGTCGGCCTCGCCGGCGGCCTGGTCGGGCTCGGCATCGGGCTGGCGTTCGCCTCGATGGCCAACCTGATCGTCGGCAACGTGCCGGCCTCGCAGACCGGCGCGGCGACCGGCATGAACGCCAATATCCGCACCATCGGCGGGGCGATCGGCGCGGCGCTGGCCAGCGCCGTGATCACCGCCGATCCGCAGCCGAGCGGGCTGCCCCGGGAGGCCGGTTTCACCGCCGGCTTCCTGCTGCTCACCGGCATCTCACTGGCCGCGGCGCTGGCCGCGCTCGCCGTACCCGCCGGACGGCGCGCCCGGCCGGGGCGGCGCACCGGACCGGCGCCGGAGGTCGAGCCGACCGCGCTGTCACAGGTGACACCCGGTACGCCCGCCGCCGCGGCCGCTCTGCCGGAGAGGGTCGGCGGGCTGGTGCCGGCGAGCCGCTGACCCTCTCCGCCTCGGCGGTTGTTAGGAGGGGCCCCCTGTTATGCAGAATGCGTTAACAGGGGGCCCCTCCTTACACCTCAGCCGATGGCGGCGGTGAGCGCGGCCAGGTAGCCGTAGCGGTAGCCGTTGGCGTTCGGGTGGTAGGCCTCGATCACCCCGCTGACGTCGCGGATCCAGGGGTCCGCCGCGCACACGCCGTGCCCGGTGAAGTACGGCCGCGCGTCGACGAACGTCGCCCCGGCGGCGCCGGCCCGGCCGGCGGTGACCCCGTTCAGCACGTCGGCGGCCTGGTTGAGGATGGTCCGCTTGTAGCTGCTCATGGCGAACAGCCCGCAGAAGCCGGTCTCGAACAGGCGCGGGTAGCCGAGCACCACGAGCCGGGCGTTCGGGGCCCGCTCGCGGATCGCGGTGTAGGTGGCGTCCAGCCGGCCGGGCAGCGTCGCGGTGGCGAACGTCTTCGCCCCGGCCACCGCGCTCTCGCAGCTCGACGTGCTGCCGAAGCGGCAACTGGTCATCACGTCGGCGAAGCCGGCGTCGTTGCCGCCGATGGTGATGGTGACCAGGGTGGTGGTGGAGCTGAGCTGCCCCACCTGGTTGTTCAGCACGTCGGCGGTGACCGCGCCGCCGCAGGCCGGGAAGCGGAAACTGGTGACCACGTGCGCCGCGGCCCAGAGCGGGGCGTACGACTTCTGACTGCGCAGGCAGGTGGAGAGGTCGTACGGCCCGGCGCCGACGCCGGAGGAGTAGGAGTCGCCGAGGGCGACGTAGTTGACGGTGGCCGCCCGGGCGGCGCCGGGCAGGAGCACGGCGCCGAGGACGGCCGCCAGCACCGCGGCGAGGGCGGTACGGACGCGACGGGACATGACAGGACCTCCACGGGACAGGGGTGGTGGAGCCCGTTGACCGCGCGCGTGGCCGAAGGGTGTTGTTACTAGCGGGTAATGCTATCGAAACATTCGCAAGAATTGAATAGCTCCGCCCGGCCGTCCGAGACTCATCTGTTTACATGTGTCGATTAGGTTCGGGTGCGTACACCCGACGGAGGGAGTCCCACCCGTGCCACGCGCACTCTCGGCGGCGATCGCCGCCCTGACCCTCACCACCGCCGTCACCACCGTGACCGGCGCACCCGGCCAGGCCACCCCGACCGGATGGGGCCGCCCGCACGTCTCGGCGGCCACCCCCACGCCGGGCAGCCCCGGGCTGGGCGACAGCTACTTCCCCGACTACGGCAACGGTGGCTACGACGTCGACCACTACGACATCCGGCTGCGCTACGAGCCGGCCACCGACCGACTCAGCGGCACCACGACGATCCTGGCCGCCGCCACCCAGGACCTGTCCCGGTTCAACCTCGACTTCGCGCTCGACGTCGAGTCGGTCCGGGTCAACGGCTGGGTCGCCGGCTTCGCCCGGGCCGGTGACCACGAACTGGTGGTCACCCCGCCCCGGACGGTGCCCAAGGGCCAGCAGCTCACCGTCGTGGTGAAGTACGCCGGCATCCCCTCGCGGACCAAGGTCTACGGCTACACCGGCTGGACCCGCACCGCCGACGGCGCGCTCGCCGTGAACGAGCCCGAGTCGGCCTGGTGGTGGTATCCGAGCAACGACCACCCGAAGGACAAGGCCACCTGGGACATCTCCGTCTCGGTGCCGACCGGCCTCGAGGTGGTCAGCAACGGCGTGCAGCCGCGCGACCCGCTGCCCGAGGCGGGCAACCGCACCCGGTGGAGCTGGCGCAGCGTCAAGCCCGGCGCCACCTACCAGGCGTTCCTCGTCATCGGGCAGTACGACATCGTCACCGACACCGCGCCGGACGGGCAGCCGGTGGTGAACGCGTACAGCACCACGCTGGGCGAGCGCCTGCCGGCCGCCCGGGCCAGCATCGAACGCACCGCCGAGATCGTCGACTGGGAGAGCGGGGTGTTCGGCCCCTACCCGTTCGAGGCCCAGGGCGGCGTGGCCGGCCCGGTCGACGGCATCGGCTTCGCGCTGGAAACCCAGACCCGCCCGGTCTACGGGCCCGGTTTCTGGCGGCGCGGCTCGAATCCGTACGTGGTGGTGCACGAGAACGCCCACCAGTGGTTCGGCGACTCCGTCTCGGTGGCGGACTGGCGCAACATCTGGCTCAACGAGGGCTTCGCCTCGTACGCCGAGTGGCTCTGGTCGGAGGAGCAGGACGAGGGCACCGCGCAGGAGCAGTTCGACTTCACCTACGACTACTATCCGGCAGACTCCGATTTCTGGCAGGTGCTCCCCGGTGACCCCGGCACCGACCGGGTCTTCGACGACGCCGTCTACGACCGGGGCGCGATGGCGCTGCACCAGATCCGGCTGGCCGTCGGCGACCCGGCGTTCTTCCGGATCCTGCGCGCCTGGACGGCCCAGCACCAGTACGGCAACGGCACCATCGCGCAGTTCCAGGCGCTCGCCGAGCAGGTCTCCGGCCGGGACCTGGACGCGGTCTTCACCACCTGGCTGTTCACCGCCGGCCGGCCCGAGGTGGGCGCCACCGCGCGTACCTCGGCGGCCCCGGCCCGGCCGGCCTCCTGGGCGAAGATTCGCGCGGCGCACGACCTGCTGCACCGCTGACCGGTCCGGTCGGTCCCGCCCGTCGAGGGCGGGGCCGGCCAGGGCCGAGCGGCGACGCCGGTCAGGCCGATCCCGGCACGGGCGCCGGTGCGGGCGGCGACGCCCGGCTCGCCTCGATGGCGCGGATGTGCCGGTAGGCGAGCCAGAGCGGCGGGAAGGCGCCGACCGCGAACGACAGGTCGACGAGCGTCCAGAACCAGGGAATGTCCCGAACCGGGCCGCAGATCAACGCCAGCGGCACGATGCCGGCGCAGGCGATCATGCCGACCTGGACCACCCAGACGTTACGCACCGGGTCACGCAGCGGCCCCCAGAACGCCACCGCGAGCACCAGGTGGGCGAAGGCCAGCCAGTCGGTGCCGTAGAGCAGGAACGGATAGTCACGGTCGGCGGTGACCAGACCGGTGTGGACCCGGTCGATCCAGCCCACCAACGCCGGCAGCCGGCCGGCGAGCGGATCGAGCGCCGCCGACAGCCAGCGCACCTCCAGCTCCAGCGGAAACGCGGTCACCCCGCTGAGGAACAGCCCCACCATCACGACCCAGAGCCAGCGGCGCACCCGCCGCAGGCGTACCTCGACGTCCATGCCCGCAGCGTAACGACGATCTTCGTGGTGCCGGGGTCCCGTGGGACGAGACGTGGCCCACCTCCCGGCGGGTGTCAAGCGGGGCCCCCGCCTATACCGAATCCGTTAAGAGGGGGCCCCTCCTTACCTCGCGGCGAGGGGTTGCCGGGCCGGGTCGACCGGGGCGGGCAGTTCGCCCACGCCGCCCAGGTAGGTGTGCACGGCTGCGGCGGCGGCCCGCCCCTCGGCGATCGCCCAGACGATCAGCGAGGCGCCCCGGTGCATGTCACCGGCGACGAAGACACCGTCGGCCGCCTGCCAGTCCGGGCGGGCGTCGATCGCGCCGCGGCCGTTGCGGGCCACCCCGAGCTGGGCCAGCAACGGCTGCTCCTCGGTGCCCTCGAAGCCGATCGCGAGCAGCACCAGGTCGGCCGGGATCTCCCGCTCCGAACCGGGCAGCACGGTGACGATGCGCCGGCCGTCGACCTTCTCCACCGTCACCTCGGCGATCCGGACCGCCCGGACCTGCCCGGTGCCGTCGTCGACGAACTCCTGCACCGCCACCGCGAAGACCCGCTCGCCGCCCTCCTCGTGCGCCGGGTAGGAGCGCAGCACCCACGGCCAGGTGGGCCACGGATCGCGGGCGGCGTCCCGGTCCGCCGGGGGCTGCGGATAGAGGTCGAGCTGGCGCACGCCGGCCGCGCCCTGCCGGTGGGCCACACCGAGGCAGTCGGCGGCGGTGTCGCCACCGCCGATGATCACCACGTGCTTGCCGGCCGCGTCGATGGGCGTGCCGTCCGGCAGCACGGCGAGAGCGGGCCGACCGTCCCCGGCCGCCGCGACGACCCGGTTGGCCGCGACCAGGTGCGCCATCGCCTGGTGTACGCCGCGCAGCGCCCGGCCCGGCGTCTCGTGGGTGTCCCGGCCCTGCAGCGCGCCGCAGGCGAGCAGCACCGCGTCGTGCTCGGCGCGCAGTTGCTCGGCGGTCACGTCGACGCCGACGTTCACGCCGGTGCGGAACCGCACCCCCTCGGCGGCGAGCTGGGCCACCCGGCGGTCGATGTGGTGCTTCTCCAGCTTGAAGTCGGGGATGCCGTAGCGGAGCAGGCCGCCGGGGACGTCGTCGCGTTCGTAGACGGTGACGGCGTGACCGGCGCGGGCGAGCTGCTGCGCGGCGGCCAGGCCGGCCGGGCCGGAGCCGACCACCGCGACCGAGCGGCCGGTCGACGTCGACGCGGGCCGGGGCCGCAGGCCGTTGCGGGCCACCGCCGCGTCGGCGATCTCCACCTCCACCTGCTTGATGGTGACCGGCTGTTGGCCGCCCAGGCCGAGCACGCAGGCCGCCTCGCAGGGTGCCGGGCAGAGCCGGCCGGTGAACTCGGGGAAGTTGTTGGTGGCGTGCAGTGACTCCACCGCCGCGTCCCAGTTGCCGGTGCGGACCAGGTCGTTCCAGTCGGGGATGCGGTTGCCCAGCGGGCAGCCGTCGTGGCAGAACGGAATGCCGCAGTCCATGCACCGGGTGGCCTGCTCGCGGATCAGCGCCTCCCCGGCCGGCGGGTAGACCTCCCGCCAGTCCGTGATCCGCACCGGGACCGGGCGGCGGGCGGGCAGCCGCCGGTCGTAGCGCAGGAAACCGTTCGGGTCAGGCACGAGCCACCTCCTGGGCGGCCACCCGCGGCGTGGGTGGCAGGGACGCGGCAGGCTGAGCCGCCGGGGCGGCTGTCGCCGCCAGTGCGCTCATCACCGCGTCGTCGACGTCGTGGCCGGCGGCTTCGGCGGCCCGCATGATCTCCATGACCCGGCGGTAGTCCCGGGGTACCACGGCGGTGAACTCCTCCACCGCCTCCGGCCAGCGCTTCAGCAGCGCCTCGGCGACCGCCGAGTCGGTTTCCGCGAAGTGCCGCTGGACCAACGCGTGCAGCCGGACCCGCTCCTCCTCGCGCAGCGGGGCCAGGTCGACCAGCTCCGCGTTGACCAGCCGTCGGTCGAGCCGGTGCACGAACGCGGTGCCGCCGGACATGCCGGCGGCGAAGTTGCGTCCGGTCGCGCCGAGCACCACCACCGTGCCACCGGTCATGTACTCGCACCCGTGGTCGCCGAGCCCCTCGACCACGGCCACCGCGCCGGAGTTACGCACCGCGAACCGCTCACCGACCCGCCCGCGCAGGAACACCTCGCCGCCGGTGGCGCCGTAGAGGATGGTGTTGCCGGCGATGATCTGGTCCTCGGCGCGGCGGCCCGGTTCGGCGTCGTCACCGACGAACGGCGCGGCGGCGTCCGGCCGGACCACGATCCGCCCACCGGAGAGCCCCTTGCCGACGTAGTCGTTGGCGTCACCGTGCAGGCGCAGCGTGACCCCGCGCGGCAGGAACGCGCCGAACGACTGCCCGGCGGTGCCGTGCAACAGGAACTCGACGGTGTCGTCGGGCAGCCCGGCCCCGCCGAACCGGCGGGTCACCTCGCCGCCGAGCATCGCGCCGACGCTGCGGTGCTCGTTGCGGACCTCCACCTCGACCCGCACCGGGGCGCCGTCGCGCAGGGCCGGGCCGGCCAGCTCGATGAGCCGGTTGTCCAGGGCGACGTCGAGGCCGTGGTCCTGGGCGCGGACGCCCCGCCGGGCCGCGCCCTCGGGCAGCTCGGGCAGGTGCAGGACCCGGCCCAGGTCGAGACCGTGGCCCTTCCAGTGGTCGATCGCGCCGGCCACGTCGAGCAGCTCGGTGTGCCCGATCGCCTCGTCGATGCTGCGGAAGCCCAGCTCGGCCAGGTAGCCGCGGACCTCCTCGGCGAGGAAGAGGAAGAAGTTCTCCACGAACTCGGGCCGGCCGGTGAACCGCTCGCGCAGCACCGGGTTCTGGGTGGCGATGCCGACCGGACAGGTGTCCAGGTGACAGACCCGCATCATCACGCAGCCCTCGACGATCAGCGGGGCGGTGGCGAAGCCGAACTCCTCGGCACCGAGCAGCGCCGCGACCAGCACGTCCCGGCCGGTCTTGAGCTGACCGTCGACCTGCACGGTGACCCGGTCGCGCAGCTTGTTGAGCAGCAGCGTCTGCTGCGCCTCGGCCAGGCCCAGCTCCCACGGGGTGCCGGCGTGCTTGAGCGAGTTGAGCGGGGACGCGCCGGTGCCGCCGTCGTGCCCCGAGATGAGGATGACGTCGGCCTTGAGCTTGGCCACGCCGGCCGCCACGGTGCCCACGCCCACCTCGCTGACCAGCTTGACGTGCACCCGGGCGGCCGGGTTGACGCACTTCAGGTCGTGCACGAGCTGGGCCAGGTCCTCGATGGAGTAGATGTCGTGGTGCGGCGGCGGGGAGATCAGGCCGACGCCCGGGGTGGCGTGCCGGGTCCGGGCGATCCACGGCCAGACCTTGTTGCCGGGTAGCTGGCCGCCCTCACCGGGCTTCGCGCCCTGCGCCATCTTGATCTGGAGGTCGTCCGCGTTGACCAGGTATTCGCTCGTCACGCCGAACCGGCCGCTGGCGATCTGCTTGACCGCCGAGCGACGCGCCGGGTCGTGCAGCCGGTCGACGTCCTCGCCGCCCTCGCCGGTGTTGGACTTGCCGCCGAGGCGGTTCATCGCGATCGCGAGCGTCTCGTGCGCCTCGGCCGAGATAGACCCGTACGACATGGCGCCGGTGGCGAACCGCTTGACGATCTCGGTGGCCGGCTCGACCTCGTCCAGCGGCACGGCCGGGCGAACGCCGGTGCGCAGCGTGAACAGCCCGCGCAGCGAGCCCGCCTTCGCGGCCAGCTCGTCGACCTTGGCGGTGTACTGCCGGAAGACGTCGTACTGGCGGCTGCGGGTGGCGTGCTGGAGCAGGAAGACGGTCTCCGGGTTGAACAGGTGCAGCTCGCCCTCGCGCCGCCACTGGTATTCGCCGCCGACCTCCAGGCGGTCACTGGCCTGGGTGCCCGGCGCCGGCCAGGCCAGCGCGTGCCGGGCGGCCACCTCGGCGTGGATCTCGGCCAGCCCGATGCCACCGATCGTGCTCGGCGTGCCCCGGAAGTAGCGGTCGACCAGGCGGGTGTCCAGACCGACCGCCTCGAACACCTGCGCCCCGCAGTACGACGACACGGTGGAGATGCCCATCTTGGACATGATCTTCAGGACGCCCTTGCCGAGCGCCTTGACGTAGTTGCGGATCGCCTTCACCGGATCGACGCCGGCCAGCGCGCCGGTGGCGATCATGTCCTCGACCGACTCGAAGGCCAGGTAGGGGTTGACCGCCGCCGCGCCGTAGCCGATCAGCACCGCCGCGTGATGCACCTCCCGGCAGTCGCCGGACTCCACGACCAGCGCCACCTGGGTGCGGGTCTGCTCACGCACCAGGTGCTGGTGCACCGCGGCGGTGAGCAGCAGCGACGGGATCGGGGCCAGATCGGCGTTGGAGTCCCGGTCGGAGAGCACCAGGATGCGGACGCCGTCCTCGATCGCCTCGGAGACGTGCCGGCAGATCTCGGTCAGCCGGGCCTTGACGCCGGCGCCGCCGTCGCGGATCCGGTAGAGGCCGGAGACCCGGACCGCCTTGAAGCCCGGCAGGTCGCCGTCCTCGTCGATGGAGAGGATCTTCGCCAGCTCGTCGTTGTCGATCACCGGGTAGGGCAGCACGATCTGCCGGCAGCTCGCCGGGCCCGGGTCGAGCAGGTTGCCCTCCGGCCCGATCGTGGTCGCCAGGCTGGTCACCAGCTCCTCCCGGATGGCGTCCAGCGGCGGGTTGGTGACCTGGGCGAAGAGCTGGTGGAAGTAGTCGTAGAGCAGCCGCGGCCGGGTGGACAGCGGGGCGATCGGGGTGTCGGTGCCCATCGAGCCGATCGGCTCCGCGCCGCTGCGGGCCATCGGGCCGAGGAGGATCTTCAGCTCCTCCTCGGTGTAGCCGAACGTCTGCTGCCGGCGCCGCACCGAGTCGTGGGTGTACACGGTGTGCTCGCGCGCGGGCAGGTCGTCCATCTCGATCAGGCCGGCGTGCAGCCACTCCTGGTAGGGCTGCGCGGCCGACAGCTCGGTCTTGATCTCGTCGTCGGAGACGATCCGGCCGTTGACGGTGTCGACCAGGAACATCCGGCCCGGCTGGAGCCGCCCCTTGGCCACCACGGTCGCCGGGTCGAGGTCGAGCACGCCCGCCTCGCTGCCCAGCACCACCAGCCCGTCGCTGGTGTGCCACCAGCGGCCCGGACGCAGGCCGTTGCGGTCCAGCACGGCGCCGACGACCTCGCCGTCGGTGAACGCGACCGAGGCCGGACCGTCCCACGGCTCCATCAGGCTGGCGTGGAAGCGGTAGAACGCGCGCTTGTCGGCGCGCATGTCCGGGTCGTTCTCCCACGCCTCGGGGATCATCATGAGCACCGCGTGCGGCAGGCTCCGCCCGGCCAGGTGCAGCAGCTCCAGCACCTCGTCGAAGTTGGCCGAGTCGGACGCCGCCGGGGTGCAGACCGGGAAGACCCGGCGGATGTTGCCCGGGATGCTCGGGCTCCGGAGGAGGGCCTCGCGGGCCTGCATCCAGTTGCGGTTGCCGCGGATCGTGTTGATCTCGCCGTTGTGGGCGATGAAGCGGTAGGGGTGCGCCAGCGGCCAGGACGGGAACGTGTTGGTGGAGAAGCGCGAGTGCACCAGCGCGATGGCGCTCTCCACCCGCTCGTCGGTCAGGTCCGGGTAGAACGCCGGAAGCTGGTCGGGCGTGAGCATGCCCTTGAACACCATCGTCCGGCCGGACAAAGACGGGAAGTAGGCCGGCTGGCCCCGCTCGGCGGTCTCCCGCTCGACCTGTTTACGCAGGCAGAACGCCACCCGGTCCAGGTCGAGCCCGGTCAGCGGGTCCCCGGCCGCGCCGGCCGGGGAATCGGTCAGCCGACGCGCGGCCACGAAGAGCTGCCGGACCCGGGGCATCGCCGCGAGCGCGGTCTCGCCCAGGTCGGACGGGTCGGTCGGCACCGCCCGCCAGCCGAGCACGTCGGCGCCCTCGACCAGCGCGTACTTGTCCACCACCTGGCGGGCGCGGGCCTCGGCCGCGTCGTCGTCGGGCAGGAAGACCAGGCCGGTGGCGTACTCGCCGGCCGGGGGCAGCGGGAAGTCGACAGTCGCGCGCAGGAACGCGTCCGGCACCTGGATCATGATCCCGGCGCCGTCACCGGTGTTGTGCTCCGCGCCCCGGGCACCCCGGTGGTCCAGCCGGCGCAGCGCCCCGAGGCCGTTCGCGACGACCTGGTGCGAACGCCGCCCATGCAGGTCGGCCACGAAGGCCACACCGCAGGCGTCGTGCTCGTACGCGGGGTCGTAGAGACCCGGCGTCCGCGGGGCCGGCTGCGGGCTGTGAGGGTACGGAAAGGCCACCGGGCCTCCTGTCGTCACTCAGGTTGGTACATGGTGGGGACGACGTCGGCCCGCTGGGGTTTATTGAGTCTACGTTAGGGCGTACCGCGCAAGGCCAGTTCAGATTGATCACACTTCCAGATGCTGGGACGTGTAGTCTCGCGCGGTGGATGTCGTACGAGCCGACGCGCTCGACCAATTGGAGCGCTTCTACGACGCGGTGCCCCGCGACGGGGCCCGGACCGAGGGGTTCGACTCCCTGGTGCTGTTCGTCCGCGACGGCGCCGGCTGGCCGTTCTACGCCCGACCCCGGCTCGACGCCACCGACGCGCCCACGCTGGCCGAGGTCGCTGCCGTCCGCGCCCGGCAGCGGGAGCTGGGCCTGCCCGAGGCGTTCGAGTGGGTCCACGAGCACCAACCGGGCATGCTGGCGGTGGCCCGCTCGGCGGGGCTGAGCGTGCTGGAGGCGCCGCTCATGCTGTTGGAGCCGGAGCGGCTGCCCGACCCGGCGACGCTCAGCGACGTACCCGTGCGGGTGCTGGACCCGGGCGACCCGGGCTTCGCCGCGGACATCGCGCTGCGCCGGGCCGTCGCCGCGGTCGGCTTCGCCCACGGCGGCACCGCGCGCGGCGAGGCCGGGCCCGCCGAGCGCGACGCCGCGCTCGCCCGGCTGGACGTGGACGCGCTGGAGGAGGAGGCGGCCCGGGTCGCCGACGGGCGGCGGATCTCCGTGCTCGCCGCCACACCGCGGGACGGGACGCTCGCCAGCGGCATGGCGATGCGGGTCGGCGACGTGGCGGAGATCGCCGGGGTGGCGACGCTGCCGTCCGCCCGGCGGCGCGGGCTCGGCACCGCGGTGACCGCCACGCTGGCCCGGGAACTGCGCGCCGCCGGCACCGACCTGATCTTCCTGAGCGCGGGCAGCGAGGACATCGCCCGGGTCTACCTGCGGGTCGGCTTCCGTCGGGTGGGCACGGCCTGCATCGCCGAGCCGGCGGCGGTCATCTGAGCGCCGGGCCGCCCGGTCAGGACGGCGGTTGCCAGTCCGCCGCCGCCGCGGCGGCGGTGCTACGAAGCCGCGGGCTGATCGTGCCGAGCGCGGCGTCGCGGGCGCGCAGCGCCAGCCGCCCTCGGGTCTGGAGCACTGCCGACATCCGGCGGGTCTGCCGGACCATCGTCGCGGCGCGGGGCCGGCGCAGCCGGTCGTAGGCGGTCACCGCGTCCGGCAGCCGTGACTCGCGGAGCAGGCCGGCGAGCGTGGCCGCGTCCTCGAACGCGAGGCAGGCGCCCTGCCCGAGGTGCGGTGGCATGGCGTGCGCGGCGTCGCCGAGCAGCACCACGCCGCCCGAGCCGACGGCGAAGCCGTACGACCGGGGCAGCGGCCGTAGCTCGCGGACCTCCTGCTGCACCACGTCGGCCGGGTCGGTCGCCTCCAGCAGCGTGGCGATCGGCGCGGGCCAGCCCGCGAACCAGCGCTTGAGCAGGGCGAGCTGGATCTCCGGTGGCTCCGGCCGGGGCGCACCCGCGGCGGTGGCCACCCAGTAGATGCCGCCCCGCCGGGAGGCCCCGGCGGTGCCCCGCTCACCGAGCGACGCGGCCACGAACCGGTAACCGGCGCCGAGCGTCTCGCCGTGCGGCGGTTGGTCGTCGGGTAGCTGCGGGGCGCGGTACCAGGGGATGACCGCCCGCCAGGCGGCGCAACCGGAACTCACCACAGCGGTCTCCGGGGCGAGCTGCCGCCGGATCTCGCTGTCCGTGCCGTCGGCCGCGACCACCAGGTCCGCCTCGAACAGGTGCCGGCCATCGCCCACCGCGGGCCGCTCGCCGGCGGTCGTGCGCACGCTCCGCACGCTCACCCCGGTACGCAGCTCCACCTGCTCGCCCAGGCCGGCGATGAGCGCGTCGTGCAGGTCCTCCCGGTGCACCACCACCGGCATCCGGTCGGCAGGCGTGGGTCGGGGCTGCACCAGCCACTGCCCGTCCGGGCGGCGGATCCCGCCGTCGGGCAGCGGGGTGGCGATCGCGTCCAGGCCGGCACCGAGGCCGAGGGCGCGCAGCGCGCGTACCCCGTTCGGCCAGAGCACCACGGCGGTCGCCTCCGGCCGGACCCGGTCGGCCTTCTCCAGCAGCGTCACCTGCCACCCGGAGCGGGCCAGCGCACCGGCCACCGCCATCCCGCCGAGGCCGGCGCCGACCACCACCGCGCTGCGCATGGCTCCCCCGCTCAGCTGTCCCGGTCCGCCGGGCGCCCGTCGGCGTCCGCCCGGCCGGCGTGCCCGGCCGCGTCCGTGCCGCCCGTCGCGGCCCGGTCGTCGGCCGCGGCGAGGTCGGGTCCGTCGCCGGCCTCGGCCCGGTCGGTCGGGCCCCGGTCGGTCGGGTCGGCGTCGGCGCGGTCGGTCGGTTCGACGGCGTCGGTCGCGGCACCGTCGGGGGCCGGCCCGTCGGTCGCGGTGCCGTCGGAGACGGGCCCGTCGGTCGCCGCCGACTCCGCCGGGGGCAGCGCGCCGGTCTTCCGGTACGCACGGAACTGCTCCTCGGTCACCACCCGGTAGCCCTCCGGCGCCACGGTCGCCGCGCCGCCCTCGCGCGCGGAGAGATCGACCTGGGACACGTCGCCGGCCGGCGTCACCGGCACGCCCGGCTCGCCCACCGGGACAAGATATTCCCGCGGGCCGCGGGCCCGGACGAAGTAGGCGAGCGCGCCGAGGAAGACGAGCGCCGCGGTCCAGACGTTGAGCCGGACGCCGAGGATGTGGTTGGCCTCGTCGGTGCGCATCAACTCGATCCAGAACCGCCCGGCGGTGTAGCCCATCACGTAGAGCGCGAAGGCCCGGCCCCGGCCCAGCCGCAGCTTGCGGTCGAGGACCAGCACCAGCGCGGCGACGCCGACGTTCCAGATCAACTCGTAGAGGAACGTGGGGTGGTAGAGCCCCGGTTGCAGGACCGGGTTGCCCGCGTCGTCACGCAGCGCGTGACCCGGGTTGTCCGGGTCCATCACGTGCACCTCGAGCCCCCACGGCAGGCTGGTGCGCCCGCCGTACAGCTCGTTGTTGAACCAGTTGCCCAACCGGCCCACGGCCTGCGCCAGGGGCATGCCCGGGGCCAACGCGTCGGCCACCACGGTGAGCGGGATGCCGAGCTGCCGGGCGGCGATCCAGGCGCCGACCGCGCCACCGGCCACCGCGCCCCAGATGCCCAGGCCGCCCTCCCAGATGAAGAACGCCTTGAGCGGCTGGCCGCCGTCGCCGAAGTATTTCTCCGGCGAGGTGATCACGTGGTAGATCCGGGCGCCGATGATGCCCGCCGGCACCGCCCAGACGGCGATGTCGAGCACCGCGCCCGGTGCGACGCCCCGGCGGCGCAGCCGGTATTCGGTGACCACGCAGGCCACCACGATGCCGGCGATGATGCAGAGCGCGTACGCCCGGATCGGAACCGGACCGAGTTGCCAGACGGCGGTGCTGGGGCTGGGCATGGCCGCCAGGGGGGTCATCGGGGCGAGGGTCACGGGTGCACACGGTACCGGTGCGGACCGTGCGCGCGGCACCCCGGGCCGCCTCACGCGCCCGTCGAACGGGACGACGTCCAGCGGAGCGGTCGGTCCGCACGATCTGCGCGAGTCGCCGTACGGCGACCGGATCATCCGGGATCGGCCGTTCGGTCGTCACCGAGCACGCGCCTGCGGCCCTGCCGTCCGAGTGCCTACAACGTTGATGACGTGAACGACTCAGCAACGCCGGCTCAGCGGACGCGTCGGAGGAGAAGGCCGGACGTCCCGGCCAGGATCGGGCAAACCGGCCGGCACCGGTCGGCGGACCAGCCAGGACCGGAGGCGGACCTGGGCGGGAAGATCGAGTCCAGAAGCGCAAGCCCGAGTCAGAAGGGCGAGCCCGAGCCGGGCCACGCCGAGCCCTGTACAGGCTGCGATTCATCGGCGACATCAAGTTTGTAGGCACCCGGCACTCAGGCCGCACCGCGTCACGACACGTCGGCACGGCACGGGACGGGACAGGAGAGCCAGCGGCGCGGTGACGGGCGCGAGGTCGGGGCGGCCTCAGCGGGCCGGGTTGCGGACGCCCTCGGCGAGTTCGGCGCTGAGCTTGCGCAGCGCCGACAGGCCGGCGGCCTGGTCCGGCGCGTCGAGCACGCACCGCACCAGCGCGCTGCCCACGATCACCGCGTCGGCGTAGCCGGCGACGGTGGCGGCCTGGGCTCCGGTGCCCACGCCCAGCCCGACCCCGACCGGCAGGTCGGTGACCCCGCGCAGCCGGGAGACCAGGATCGGCGCCGCCTCGGAGGTCTGCGCGCGGGCGCCGGTCACCCCCATGATCGCGGTGGCGTAGACGAAGCCGCGGCAGTGCTCGGCGGTCATTCGCAGCCGGGCGTCGGTGGAGGACGGCGACACCAGGAACGTCCGGTCGATCCCGTGCGCGTCGGAGGCGGCCAGCCACTCGGCGGCCTCGTCGGGGATCAGGTCCGGCGTGATCAACCCGGTGCCGCCGGCGGCGGCCATGTCGCGGGCGAACGTGTCGACGCCGTACTGCTCGATCGGGTTCCAGTAGGTCATCGTGACCACCGACGCGCCGGTCGCGGCGACCGCCTCGACGACGCGCAGCGCGTCGGCGGTCCGGACGCCGCCGGCCAGCGCGATGTCGCTCGCCTTCTGGATGACCGGACCGTCCATCACCGGGTCGGAGTAGGGGATCTCCACCTCGATGACGTCGACGCCCGCCTCGACCATGGCGGTCATCGCGGCGATGCTGCCCTCGACGGTCGGGAAGCCGGCCGGCATGCAGCCGACCAGCACGGCCCGCCCGTCGGCCCGGGCCTTGTCGAAGGCGACCCCGATGCGGCTCACGCTGTCACTCCTTGTCGAGGATGCCGAAGTACGCCCCGGCCGTGTGCACGTCCTTGTCGCCCCGGCCGGAGAGGTTGACCACGATCACCGGCTCCCGGCCCAGCTCGGCGGCGAGTTCCGGGGCGATCCGCCGGGCGCCGGCCAGCGCGTGCGCGCTCTCGATCGCCGGGATGATCCCCTCGGTGCGGCAGAGCAGCTCGAACGCGGCCATCGCCTCGGCGTCGTCGACCGGCAGGTAGGTGGCCCGGCCGGCGTCGTGCAGCCAGGCGTGCTCCGGGCCGACGCCCGGATAGTCCAACCCGGCCGAGATCGAGTGCGACTCGATGGTCTGACCGTCGGCGTCCTGGAGCACGTAGGTGCGGGTGCCGTGCAGCACGCCCGACGAGCCGCCGGTGATGCTCGCGGCGTGCCGACCGGTCGCCACGCCCTCGCCGCCCGCCTCGAAGCCGTAGAGCCGCACGTCGGCGTCGGGCACGAAGGCGTGGAAGATGCCCAGCGCGTTGGAGCCGCCGCCGACACAGGCCGCCACCGCGTCCGGCAGCGCGCCGGTCAGGTCCAGGCACTGCCGGCGGGCCTCCACGCCGATGCCGCGCACGAAGTCGCGCACCATCTCGGGGAACGGGTGCGGCCCGGCCGCGGTGCCGATCAGGTAGTGGGTGTCCTCGACGTTGGCGACCCAGTCGCGCATCGCCTCGTTCATCGCGTCCTTGAGCGTGCGCGAACCGGCGGTCACCGGGACCACGGTGGCGCCGAGCATCCGCATCCGGGCCACGTTCAGCGCCTGCCGCTCGGTGTCCACCTCGCCCATGTAGACGACGCACTCGAGGTCGAACAGGGCGGCGGCGGTCGCGGTGGCCACGCCGTGCTGGCCGGCACCGGTCTCCGCGATCACCCGCCGCTTGCCCATCCGGCGGGTGAGCAGCGCCTGGCCGAGCACGTTGCGGATCTTGTGGGCGCCGGTGTGGTTCAGGTCCTCGCGCTTGAGCAGGATCCGCGCCCCCACCTGGGCGGAGAGCCGGCGGGCCGCGTACAGCTCCGAGGGCGTGCCGGCGTAGTCGCGCAGCAGGGCCTCGAACTCGGCGAGGAACTCGTCGTCGCCCATCGCCTTCCGGTAGGCCGCGTCCAGCTCGTCCAGCGCGGCGACCAGCGCCTCGGGGACGAACCGACCGCCGAAGCGGCCGAAGTGACCGGCGGCGTCGGGGACCTGGCCGGCTGCGGGTGCGGCGCTCATCGCGGGCGTCCTCTCGGTTCGGGTGGCCCGGCGCGGCTCAGCGCACCGGGCGGGGCGTGGCCGGGTGGTTACCGGCGTTGACCAGCTCGGCGACCGCCTCGCGGGGGCTCTTCTGGGTGACCAGGCCCTCGCCCACCAGCACGGCGTCGGCGCCGGCAGAGGCGTACCGGATCAGGTCGTGCGGACCGCGCACGCCGGACTCGGCGATCTTGACGACGCTGCTCGGCAGGCCGGGTGCGATCCGCTCGAAGACCGAGCGGTCGACCTCAAGGGTACGCAGGTCGCGGGCGTTGACGCCGATCACCTGCGCGCCCGCCTCCAGGGCCCGGTCCGCCTCCTCCTCGGTGTGCACCTCGACGAGCGCGGTCATGCCCAGCGACTCGATCCGCTCCAGCAGGCCGACCAGGGCGTTCTGCTCCAGCGCGGCGACGATCAGCAGCACCAGGTCGGCGCCGTGCGCGCGGGCCTCGTGCACCTGGTAGCTGGAGACGACGAAGTCCTTGCGCAGCACCGGCACGTTCACCGCGGCCCGCACGGCGGCCAGGTCGTCCAGCGACCCGCCGAACCAGCGGCCCTCGGTCAGCACACTGATCGCCCGCGCGCCACCGGCCGCGTAGTCGCCGGCCAGATCCGCCGGGTCGGCGATCTCGGCCAGCCGCCCCTTGGACGGCGACGAGCGCTTCACCTCGGCGATCACGGCCACGCCGGGTCGGCGCAGCGCCGCGTACGCGTCGAGCGGTGGCGGCGCGGCGGCGGCCAGCTCGCGGATCCGCTCCAGCGGAATCTGCTCCTGCCGCCGGGCGACGTCCTCGCGCACGCCGGCCAGGATCTCGTCGAGCACGCCTGCGGACGGCGCCGCTCCGGCGTCGTCCCCCTCCGCGTGCGCATGCTCAGCAGTCACCAACGGACTCCCCTCTCCGGGCGTCATGGGCCGATGCTAGGGGGCGCCACCTGGCGACACGTGCCGGGGGGTATGGCGCACCTCACCACATGGGCTGTGGCATGATGGCCGACTTCCGGTGAACGCGGTGTCACGCAGCGCCACCTGATGCATCGACCGCTGCCCATGCCCTATCTCACCACGGCCGGGCGCGCTCCGCAGGCCGGCACCGGCCCCGCTGTGACCAAGCTCAAGGACCTCCGGCCCTGCCCAGGTCGCGCCCGCTGCCGGACCGTTGACCTGTGCTTCACGGCGGCGAAACGTTCCACCGGCAGCATCGTCGCAGGGCAGACTTTTCGAGGCTGCCGCCGACCGTCGCCAACGATCTCGGGTGGGGTGAACCATGAGCGCCAACGGGCCGAACCAGAACCAGAACCTCGGGCTGACGACCATCTCCCGGACCGTCGCCTCGCTCGCCGTCGGGGTGGTGCACACGCTGGAACGCGCCGCGGCGGGCGACGGCCGCACGCGTACCGCCCGGGGCAACGCCTGGGAGGCGGTCTGCGCCGACCGGGCCCGCGCCGCCCAGCGCCGCGAACTGGAGCGGCTGGTGGCCGAACTGACCGCCGCCCGGGCCGCGGCCCGGGCGCGCCGGAACGCCCGCGAGGCGCAGCCGGTCAGCTGACCGTCGGGTCCTCACCCCGGTCCAGCGCGTCCCACGCGTCCCGGGTGCCCCGCTCGACCGCCGGCCGGTCGGCGTCGGGCGCCGACGCCGGCGCCGACCGCCGTTCGTAGCGGGCCCCCATCGCCGGCCAGCCGCCGCCGCGCGTCGCGGTGAACGCCCCGCCGGCCACCAGCGCCAGGCCACCCACCAGCACCAGCGCCGGCCAGTGCCGGCTCACCCCGGGCTCGGTCAGCCCGACGCCGCCGCCGACCACGACGGCCACCCCGACGCCGGTCAGCAGCACGCCCAGCAGCCGGCGCAGCCGCCCCCGGGTCGCCAGCACCGCGCCGCCGCCAGCCAGCCCGACGTAGGCCAGCGCCGACACCCACGGCAGCAGGTCCGCGCCGGTGCGGGACCGCTGCCCGGGCGGTAGCCCGCCGCGGGAGGTCACCTCCACCGACCAGGCCCGGGTCACCGCCCAGGCGGCCAGGCCCGCGCCGGCCAGGCAGAGCAGCACCGCGTACGCCAGCTCGCGCCGGCCGCCGGCGGCGGTCCGGCCGCCCGCGGCGGTGACCGGCGCGGTCATCGGGCCGGCCGCAGCGTCTCGGCGGCGGCGATCGCGGCGAGCACGGCGGCGGCCTTGTTCCGCGTCTCCTGGTCCTCGGCGGCGGGATTGGAATCGGCCACCACACCGGCTCCGGCCTGCACGTAGGCCCGACCCTCGCGGATCAGCGCGGTGCGGATCGCGATCGCCATGTCCAGGTCGCCGCCGAAGCCGAAGTAACCGACCGTGCCGCCGTAGACGCCCCGGCGGACCGGCTCCAGCTCCTCGATGATCTCCATGGCCCGCACCTTGGGCGCGCCGCTGAGCGTGCCGGCGGGGAACGTCGCGGCCAGCGCGTCGAACGCGGTGCGGTCGTCGCGCAGCTCGCCGACGACGGTCGAGACGATGTGCATGACGTGGCTGTAGCGCTCGATGGTGGCGAACTCGGGGACCGTGACCGTGCCCGGCCGGCAGACCCGGCCCAGGTCGTTGCGGCCCAGGTCGACGAGCATCACGTGCTCGGCGCGCTCCTTCGGGTCGGCGAGCAGCTCGGCGGCGAGCCGGGAGTCGGCGTCGGGCGAGCCTCCCCGTGGCCGGGTGCCGGCGATCGGGTGCAGCAGCGCGCGACGCCGCCCGTCCGGGCCGGCGCTCACCTTGAGGTGCGCCTCCGGCGACGAGCCGACGATGTCGAAGCCGTCGAAGCGCAGCAGGTACATGTACGGGCTGGGGTTGGTGGTGCGCAGCACCCGGTAGACGTCGATCGGGTCGGCGTCGGTGGCCCGCTCGAAGCGCTGGCTCAGCACGATCTGGAAGCACTCGCCGGCCCGGATCGCCTCCTTGGCCGCCTCCACCGCCTTCGGGTAGCCGCCGTCGGGCGTCCGGCTGGTCACCTCGCCGACGCCGGGACGGTCGACCGTGGCGACCATGGGCGGAATCGGTCGGGACAGCGCGGTGGTCATCGCGTCCAGCCGCCCCACCGCGTGGTGGTAGGCGGCGGCCACCCGCTCCGGCCGGCCCGGCGCGTCCCGCGGCGGCAGCACCGCGTTGGCGACCAGGATCGCCGAGCCCTCGTAGTGGTCGAGCACCACCAGGTCGGTAGCGAGCATCATGCCCAGCTCGGGCACGTCCAGCTCGTCCTCGGTCAGCTCCGGCAGCCGCTCGAAGCGGCGGACCAGGTCATAGCCGAGGTAGCCGACCAGGCCGCCGGTGAGGGGCGGCAGGTCGCCGTCCGGGTCCCAGGCCGGCCCGGCGAGCGCGGCGACGGTCTCCCGGAGCACGGTGACCGGGTCGCCCGAGGTAGGCACGCCGGCCGGCGGTGCGCCGGTCCAGCTCGCCTCGCCGCCGCGCTCGGTGAGCGTGGCGGCGCTGCGGACGCCGATGAACGAGTAACGCGACCAGGCCGTGCCGGCCGAGCCGACGCCCTGCTCGGCGGACTCCAGCAGGAACGTGCCGGGACCACCGGCGAGCTTGCGGTAGACCCCGACCGGGGTCTCGGCGTCGGCCAGCAGCCGCCGGGTGACCGGCACGACCCGCCAGCGGTCGGCCAGCTCGGCGAAGGCGGACCGGTCCGGGGTGACGGCGCCGTCGGTCACGGGGTCACCTCCGGCGAGCTGACCGGGAGGTCGGTGAAGAAGCAGGTGCGGTGCCCGGTGTGGCAGGCCGCACCGACCTGCTCCACGCTGACCAGCAGCGCGTCGCCGTCGCAGTCCAGCGCGACCGAGCGGACGTACTGGTGGTGCCCGGAGGTGGCGCCCTTGACCCAGTACTCCCCCCGGCTGCGGGACCAGTAGGTGGCCCGGCCGGTGGTGAGCGTGCGGTGCAGCGCCTCGTCGTCCATCCAGGCGACCATCAGCACCTCACCCGAGTCGTGCGCGCGGACCACGGCGGCGACCAGGCCGTCGGGGCCGCGGCGCAGCTTGGCCGCGATGGCCGGGTCGAGCCGGGAGGGGCGGTCCGGGCCGGGGGCCGGGGCGCCGCCGGAGCGGTCGGGTGCGCCGGTCACCGGCGCGTCAGAGGCGGGCACGGTTGACCATTCTCCCGCACGCGGCGCCGGCACCGAAGACGTGTCCCGGGTGACGGGCGGCACCGCGTGCAGGGCTCGGGCGAGCTGACCCAGGTAGCGGTCCAGCCGACCGTCGGCGAGCGCCTCGGCCAGGTCCGCGCCGGCCACCGCGGCGACCTCCCCGGCGTACGGGCGGACCAGCGGGACGATGCCGGTGACCAGCCGGCCGGCGGCGGCGGCGACCTGGGTCGGGTCGCCGGCGCGCAGCCCGAGGCAGAGCAGCATGTCGGCGCGGTAGCCGGGCGGGGCGACCGGCAGGTCCAGCGCGGCGGTCAGGGCCGCCCGCCGGGACACCACCCGGACCGAGGGGTTGGCCAGTCGGAGCACCGACGGACAGAGCCGGGCCAGGTCGGCGGCGGCGAGCCGGACCCCGATCGGGTCGCCGGCCCAGCGGGCGCCGGCCACCTTGCCCAGGGTGGCGATCAGCTCCTCCAGGCGCGGCTCGTCCGCCGGCTGGCAGAGCACCGGTAGGTCGATCCGGCGACGCCACTCGGGCACCGCCCACAGCAGTCGGGCCGGCGCGGTGACCGGCAGCCCGAACGCCCAGTCGGCAGGCTGGCCGAGCCGGTGCACCCAGGAGCGGACGTCCCGCGAGGCCACCGAGACGTGCACCAAGCGGCCGTCGAACTCGGCCAGGTAGGCACGGCGCGCGGCGAAGGGGTCGGCCGGGCGGGTGCGGGTGGACGAGGCGGCCCGGTCGTCGTCGGCCGCGACGAGCACGTCCACGTCGACGTCGCTGTGCTCGCTGGCGGCCCGCCGGGCGTGGCTGCCACGCAGCATGATCCCGACGACCGGGCGGTCCGCGGCCTGCCGGAGGCGGGCGGCCCAGTCGTCGAGGAATCCGGACTCGGGCAACGAAGCGGGACCCACGGCGACATGGTGCCGGAAGTCCGATCTTCGGCGCAATGACCGATGGCGGACCGGGTGTCCGCTGCGGGGGGCTTCAGCCCAGTTCCTCCTCGGCGCGCCGATACGCGTCGATCTTGTGGTCCAACACCTTGAGATCCTCGGCCAGGTCGGCCATCCGGGCCAGCACCCGCACCCGGTGCGCCTCGAACAGCGCCCGGCGCGCGCCGAGCGTGTGGTCGCCCTGCCGGGCCAGCTCGGCGTAGCGGCGCATGTCGCGCACCGGCATCCCGGTGCGCCTCAGCCGGGTCAGCAGGAACAGCCAGTTGACGTCAGCCTCGGTGTAGCGCCGGCGACCGGCGGAGTCCCGCCCGACCGGGGCGACCAGGCCCTCCTGCTCGTACCAGCGCAGCGTGTAGGTGGTCAGGCCGACCCGCTCCGCCGCCTCGCCCACGCTGAGACTCTTCTCCCGGATACCGATGTCCACGCCGGCCAGACTTCCAGTTCGAGCCCACTCGAAGTCAACAGCATTGCGCAGCCGCCGGAATTCATCTAGCGTTTATTTCATCGGTTGACGAATTGTCGGAGGTGGTCATGGACGACGCGGTGTCGGTCCGCGACCTGGTGGTCGACCGGGGTGGACGGCGGGTGCTGCACGGCATCAGCTGCGCCGTCCCCCGGGGCACGGTCACCGGTCTGCTGGGCCCCAGCGGCAGTGGGAAGACCACGCTGATGCGCGCGGTGGTCGGTGTGCAGACGATCGACGGCGGCACGGTCGACGTGCTCGGCCGGCCCGCCGGCGCGACCGGGCTGCGCCGCCGGGTCGGCTACCTCACGCAGGCGCCGAGCGTCTACGCCGACCTCACGGTCCGGGAGAACGCCCGCTACTTCGCCGTGCTCCAGGGCCGCAGCCGCGCCGACGCCGACCGCGCGGTCACCGACGTCGGCCTGGCCGCCGCGGCCGACCAACTCGTCGGCACGCTCTCCGGCGGCCAGCGCAGCCGCGCCTCGCTCGCCTGCGCCCTGGTCGGCGACCCGGAACTGGTCGTCCTCGACGAGCCCACGGTCGGGCAGGACCCGGTGCTGCGGGCCGACCTGTGGGCCCGGTTCCACGCGATGGCCGCCGCCGGCACCACGCTGCTGGTCTCCAGTCACGTCATGGACGAGGCGGCGCGCTGCGACCGGCTGCTGCTGATCCGCGAGGGCCGCCTGGTCGCCGACGACACCCCGGCCGCGGTCCGCGCCGCCACCGGCGTGGACGACCTGGAGGAGGCGTTCCTGCGCCTGATCCGCGACGCCGAGCCGGAGGCCACCGCATGAACGGGCGCATCCTCGCCGCCACGACCGGGCGGATCCTGCGGCAGCTCCGGCACGACAAGCGCACCGTCGCGCTGCTCGTCGTGGTGCCGGCCGTGCTGCTCACGCTGGTCTACTTCATGTACGTCGACCAGCCCACCCCGCCCGGCGCGCCACGCACCTTCGACCGGGTCGCCCTGATCATGCTGGGTTTCTTCCCGTTCATCATCATGTTCCTGGTGACCAGCATCGCCATGCTCCGCGAGCGCACCACCGGCACCCTGGAACGGCTGCTCACCACGCCGCTGGGCAAGCTCGACCTGCTCTTCGGCTACGGCATCGCGTTCGGCCTGGCCGGGGTGCTCCAGTCCACGGTCGCCTCGCTGGTGGCCTACCAGGTGTTCGGGCTGGACACCGCCGGCAGCCCCTGGCTGGTCGTGCTGATCGCCGGCGTGAACGCGGTGCTGGCCGTGGCGCTCGGCCTGTTCTGCTCGGCGTTCGCCCGCACCGAGTTCCAGGCGGTGCAGTTCATGCCGGTGGTGGTCGCCCCGCAACTGCTGCTCTGCGGGCTGTTCGTGCCGCGCGGCCAGATGGCCGGCTGGCTCCAGGCGATCAGCGACGTGCTGCCCCTGTCGTACGCGGTCGAGGCGCTCCAGGAGGTCGGCGCGCACGCCGACGCGACCGGCACGATGTGGCGCGACGTGGCGATCGTGGCCGGGGCGGCGGTGGTCGCGCTGGTGCTGGCCGCCGCGACGCTGCGTCGGCGCAGCGGATGAGCCGCCGCGACACCGGTGCGGCGCGGTCAGCGAGCCCGCGTCGCACCGGGCGGCGGCCCGGCAGCCCGGACACCCGGGAGACGATCCTGAACGCGGCCCGGGAGGCGTTCGCCGAGCGGGGCTACGACGCCACGCCGATCCGGGCGGTCGCCGCCGCCGCCGGGGTGGACCCGGCGCTGGTGCACCACTACTTCGGCGTCAAGGAGGAGCTGTTCCGCGCCGCCATGGCGATCCCGGTCGACCCGGCCGAGCTGCTGCCGCGGGTGCTGGCGGGCGGCGCGGACGAGGTCGGCGAGCGGCTGGTCCGCACGTTCCTGGCGGTCTGGGACTCGCCGGCCGGCGTCGCCGCGGTGGCCCTGCTCCGCTCCGCGGTGAGCAACCAGTGGACCGCCCGCCTGCTCCGTGAGTTCCTGACCACCCAGATCCTGCGCCGGGTCCTCGACCAGCTCGACCTGGACCCGGCCGAGGCGCCGCTGCGGGGCGCGCTGGTCGCCACCCAGGTCGCCGGCCTGGCCATGATGCGCTACGTGATCCGCCTGGAACCGGTCGCGTCCGCGTCACCGGACACGCTGGCCGCCACGATCGGCCCGACCCTCCAGCGATACCTCACCGGCCCGTTGCCCGCCCCGGACGGGCACCGGCCCGAATGAGCGACGCCCGGTCCGCGCGGCGCGGCCGTGGGACGTGCCGTACGACGCGGGCGTGCGACGGGGCTGCGCGAGGCGGGCGTGCGACGCGGGCCCTGGGCGTCTGGAAGGGCCGTGGCGTGTGAGGGCGCGCGGAAGCCATGGCGTGAGAGAGCCGCGGCGCGGCGTGCGGAAGCCGATGATGCACACGCGCCTAGAAACTTGATGACGAATGCATCGCCCGGTGATCTCCGCCGGTGAGTCACCCACGTCATCACGTTTGTAGGCACGTCAGCGGGTCTGCTCCAGCCAGGACGCGTAGAGCAGGGCGTAGACCGAGTCGGTGTCGCGCAGCAGATCCTCGTGCGGGCCACGCTGGACGATCCGACCCCGGTCCACCACGATCACCTCGTCGGCCGCCTGCGCGGTGGAGAGCCGGTGCGCGATGGCGAGCGTCGTGCGGCCCCGGGTGACCGCGTCGAGCGTGCGTTGCAGGCGCACCTCGGTGGCCGGGTCGACCGCGCTCGTCGCCTCGTCGAGCACCAGCAGGTCCGGGTCGGCCACGTAGGCACGGGCCAGCGCCACGAGCTGCCGCTCGCCGACACTGAGCGCCTCGCCGCGCTCCCCGACCGGCGTGTCCAGCCCGGACGGCAGCCCGTCCAGCCAGTCGGCCAGTCCCAGTTCGGTGAAGGCGGCGGTGAGCCGCGCGTCGGTCAGGTCCGGACGGGCGAAACGGACGTTCTCCCCGACCGTGGTGTCGAACAGGAAGCCGTCCTGCGGCACCATCACCACCCGGGTACGCAGCGAGTCGAAGCGCACCTGGCGCAGGTCGACGCCGGAGAGCAGCACCTGGCCCTCGGTCGGGTCCATCAGCCGGGTGAGCAGCTTGGCGAACGTGGTCTTGCCGCTGCCGGTCTCCCCCACCACCGCGACCCGGCTCTTCGCCGGGATGTCCAGGGTCACGCCGTGCAGCACCGGCGGCCCGCCCGGGTAGGCGAACGTCACCCCGGCGAACCGGACGTCGAGCGGGCCGCCCGGCAGGTCCCGGCCCTGCCGGCCGGGGTCGGCCACGTCCGGGGCGACGTCCAGCACGTCGAGCACCCGGCGCCAGCCGGCGATCGCGTTCTGCGCCTCGTTGAGCACCTCGGTGGCGATCTGCACCGGCTGGATGAAGAGCGTGACCAGGAACAGGAAAGCGGTGAGCTGGCCGACTGACAGGGTGCGGTCGACGCCCAGGCTCACCCCGACCACCACCACGCCGGCCAGCGCCAGGCCGGCCGCCAGCTCGCCTACCGAACTGCCCAGGATGCTGATCCGGATCGCCCGCTGCTGCGCCACCCGCTGCCCGTCGATCGCCGCGTCCAGGCGGCGGGCGGTGCGCCCGGAGATCCCGTACGCCCGGATCACCGGGGCGCCCACCACGCTCTCGCCGATCGCGCCGAGCAGCGTGCCGGTCCGCTGCCGGACGAGCCCGTACGCGCCGGCCAGCCGGCGCTGGAGCTGCCGGATGACCAGCACCGCCGGCGCGAACGCGACGAGCACCACGAGCGTCAACTGCCAGGAGTACGCGAGCATCACCGCGGTGGTCACCAGCAACTGACCCAGGTTGACGATGAGGATCACGCCGCCCCACTGGAGGAACTGGGTGATCTGGTCGACGTCGCTGGTGACCCGGGAGACCAGCGACCCCCGTCGCTCGGACTGTTGGTGCAGCATGGACAGGTCGTGCACGTGCCGGAACGCGCGGGTGCGCACGCCGGCCAGCGCGGTCTCGCTGACCGTGAACAGCCGGCGCATCATCAGGTAGCCGCAGGTGGTGGTGACCACCAGCACGGCGGCGGTGAGCGCGACGGTCAGCGAGATCACGTCCAGGTCGAGACCGCCGACGATGCCGTGGTCGATGCCGCGCTGGACCGCCACCGGCACGGCCACCCGGCCGACCATGTAGACGAGCGCCAACGCCACCGTGCCGGCGAGCCCGGTCTTCAGCTCCGGGGAGAGCGCCAGCCCCCGCCGCAGCGTCCCCCAGGTCGACTCGGTCCGCTCCTCGGCCACGGTAGTCACCGGTCCACCTCGATCTCCAGGCCGGAGGTCATCGGGGTGACCTCGTCGTACATGCGGTTCTGCTCGCGTTCCTGCTCGGCCTGCTCGTAGGCGGTGACCAGGTCGGCGTACCCGGGCACGGTGGCCAGCAGCTCGGGGTGGGTGCCGCGGGCGACCACCCGGCCGCGCTCCACGTAGATCACCTCGTCGGCGAGCGCGATGGTGGCCCGGCGGTAGGCCACCACCAGGATCGACGCCGGCGCGCCGCCGTCGGCGGGGGCCCGCAGTCCGGCCAGGATGGCCGCCTCGACCCGCGGGTCGACGGCGCTGGTGGCGTCGTCGAGCACCAGCAGCCGGGGCCGGCCGGCGAGCGCCCGGGCCAACGTGAGCCGTTGCCGTTGGCCGCCGGAGAGCGAGGTGCCCCGCTCGCCGACCATGGTGTCCAGCCCGTCCGGCAGCGCGGCGACGAAGCCGTCCGCCTCGGCCAGTCGCAGCGCCGCCCACACCTCGTCGTCGCCGATGCCGGCGCGGTCGAGCGTGATGTTGGCGCGGACGGTGTCGTCGAAGACGAACGGCACCTGGGCCACCAGCGCCACGGTGGCGGCGAGCGAGGCGGCGGTCAGGTCACGCACGTCGACGCCGTCGAGCGTGACCCGGCCGCGGTCCGGGTCGACCAGGCGCACGGCCAGCGACGTGATGGTGGACTTGCCGGCGCCGGTCGGCCCGACCAGGGCGACCGTCTTCCCCGCCGGCACCGTGAAGGTGACCTCGCCGAGCACCTGGGTGCCGGGCAGGTGCGCCTCGGCCGGCTCGTAGGAGAAGTGGACGTCGTGGCACGACAGCGGGGCCGGCGTCCGGGTGGCCGGGTCGAACGTCACCTCGCCGTACGGCATCTCGCCGGTGGCGTCGAGGACCCGGCGGACCCGGTCCCAGCCGGCGACGCTGCGCGGCAGCTCGGCCAGCACCCAGCCGATGGCCCGCACCGGGAACGCCAGCACGGTGAACAGGAACGCGACACTGACCAGCTCGGTCACGCTGATCGCGCCCTGGCGGAGCCGGATCGCGCCGACCACCAGCACGGCGAGCGTGCCGAGGCTGGGCAACGTCTCCAGCATCGGGTCGAAGACACCGCGCAGCCGGCCGACGGAGATCAGCGCGTCGCGCAGCTCGCCGGCGCGGGCGGCGAAGCGGGCCGTCTCCTGCGACTCGCGGCCCATGGTCTTGACCACCAGCGCGCCGTCGAAGCTCTCGTGCGCGATGCCGCTGACCTCGGCGCGCAGTCGCTGGGCCCGGGCCTGGCGGGGAGCCATCCGGCGGGAGTAGACCACGTTGAGCGCGAACAGCGCGGGGAAGACGGCGAGGCCGACCAGGGCGAGCGCCCAGTCGGTGAGGAACAGCGACGCGACGGCGCCGACCAGCATCACCAGCGTGCCGACCGCGAACGGCAGCGGCGCGATCGGGTACCAGGCGGCCTCCACGTCGGAGTTGGCGTTGGACAGCAACGTGCCGGTCGAGTTGCGGTGGTGCCAGGCCAGCGGCAGGTCCAGGTACCGGCGGGTGACCCGGCGGCGGTAGGCGGCCTGGAGCCGGAACTGCATGTAGCCGGCGCCGAGCCGGCGGCCGAAGATGCCGACCACCCGCAGCACGCTGATCCCGAACAGCGCCGCCGCGGCGAGCGCGAGCGCGCCGGTGGCCACCGCGCCGCGCTCGACCGCCGGCACCACCACCTCGCCGACCACGCCGCCGATCACGTACGCGCTGGCGATCACGAGGAGGCCGAAGAGCACGCTGCCGGTGACCGCCACCGCGAAGATCCGGGGTTGTTCCCGGATCGCCCGACCGAGCACCCGCAGCCCCCTGCCGAGCACGTCCCGACTCGTCCCGCTCGCCACGCTCGCCCCCGCCGTAAGCCGCAATTTTCTCCCCCATCCTTACCGCTCGCCGCCAGGTCCGCCGACCCGGCCGGGATATGTCCGCCGTCACGTTCCCCTCGACCGCGGGTCGACGGCCGCCCCGCGGGCGGCCGTGCCGCGCCGAACGGCCCGATCGGGCCTACGATCAAGCCATGCCGCGGTACGCCCGGTCGGAGCGCGAGGCGCTCGCCGACCTGATGCTGGAAGTCGGACCGGACGCGCCGACGGTCAACGAGGGGTGGACCACCCGTGACCTGGCGGCGCACCTGCTGGTGCGGGAGCGCCGGCCGGATGCCGCCGGTGGGATCCTGCTGCCGCCGCTGCGCGGTCACGGCGAGGCGGTCCGCCGCCGGGTCGCCGCCGGCCCGTACGCGGACCTGGTCGACCGGGTCCGCCGCCCGCCGGTGTGGAGCCCGGTGAGCAATCCGCTCACCGACGAGTTGGCCAACGCCGTGGAGTTCTTCATCCACCACGAGGACGTGCGGCGGGCCCGGCCCGGCTGGCATCCGCGTGACCTCCCGGCCGCCCAGCAGGCGATGCTCTGGAAGCGGGTCGCCCTGCTGGCCCGGATGGCGCTGCGGCGGTTCCCCGCCGAGGTGCTGGTGCAGGCGCCCGGGCACGGCGAGCTGCGGGTCGGGCGGGGTGGCGAGCGGCTGCGGCTGGTGGGCGCGCCGGGCGAGCTGATCCTGTTCCTGAGCGGGCGGCAGCGGGTGTCCCGGGTGCAGGTGGACGGCCCGGCCGGGGCGGCGGACCGGTTACGCGCCGCCGAGCTGGGGTTCTGACGGAGCGTACGCACACCGTGACCGGCTTATGGTGAAAAACGCAAATCCCAGCGATGGATACCGATCAACCCTGCCGTACGCTCCTGCCCGCGGTCGACACCACGGACGACGGGCAGGGGGCAGGAATGCGCGGCTACGCGCTCTCGGCGTTGCACGAGCCGCCCTTCCCGGCACGGCGGCACCCCGAGGTCGACCGGGTCGCCACGGAGAGCGCCGACTGGGTCAGCGATCTCGGCCTGGTCGCCGATCCGGCCGGGCAGCGCCGACTGGCCGGCGCGCACGCCGCCGAGCTGGCCGGACGGGCCTGCCCGGAGGCGTCCCTGCCCGGCCTGCGCCTGCTCACCGACCTGATCAACTGGCTGTTCGTGGTGGACGACGCCTGCGACGACGACGACCTGGGCGTCGACCCCACCCGGCTGGCCCCCACCGTGGCGGGGCTGCTGACCGTGCTGGATCGGCACGGCGACCCGGCCGCGACCACCCCGACCGGCGCCGGCCCGCTCGCGGTGGGCCTGCACGACCTGTGCCGACGGGCCCGTGACGTGCAGCGCCCCGCGCTCCTGCTCCGCCTGGTCAGCCAGCTCCGCGAATACCTGCTGGCGCTGCTCTGGGAGGCGGCCAACCGGGAGCACCGGCGGGTGCCGGGGGTGGCCGAGTACGTGCAGATGCGCCGGCACACCGGCGGCGTCCGACCCAGCTTCACGGTGACCGACCTGGCGAGCCCGGCGCGGCCCGGTCCGGCCCGGCGGGCCGATCCGGCGCTCGCCGCGCTGGACGCGCTCGCCACCGACCTGGTGTGCTGGTGCAACGACCTGTTCTCCTACGACAAGGAGCGCGGCCTCGCCCCGGCGACGCACAACCTGGTCACCACGATCGCGGGCGAGACCGGGCAGGGCGAGGAGGCGGCGCTGCGCGCGGCGGCCGCCCGGTTCAACGCGGCGCTCGCCGCCTACGCGGAGCGGGACGCGGTGCTGGCCGCCGTCGCCGACGACGGGGTGCGGGCTTTCCTGGCCACCCGGCGGGACTGGATCCGGGCCACCTACGACTGGTCCCGCGCCGCCGCCCGGTACGCCTGAGCCGGCACCCCGGCCGTTCAGCACTAGCCGCTGCCCGGGTGCACGCAATACTCTTCGGTAACCGCAGACCGGCGTGACCCCCGTCACGTCCCTCCACCCCTGAAGGCGGCTACCACGATGGCTCTCGATGTACCGTACCGTTCCGTACCGGACATGTTCCTCAAGCGCGTGGCGGACTCCCCCGACCGGCACGCGTTCGCCCACCCCGCCCAGGACGACTCGGGCCCGGTCTGGCTGACGTGGGAGCAGGTCGGGCAGCGTGCCAGGGCCATCGCGGCCGGGCTGCACGGGCTCGGTGTGGGCCTCGAGGATCCGGTGGCGATCCTGGCCAACACCCGCCTGGAGTGGGTGCTCGCCGACTTCGGCGTGATGTGCGCCGGCGGGGCCACCACGACCGTCTACCCGACCACCGAGCCGGAGGACGCGGTCTACATCCTGGCCGACTCCGGCTCGCGGGTGCTGTTCGCGGAGAACCCGGCCCAGGCGGCGAAGATCGCCGGCGCGGACCTGCCGGCGCTGACCCACGTGGTGCTGCTCGACGGCGCGCCCGACCCGGCTGCCGGCGTCCCCCAGCTCACCCTGGCCGAACTGGAGGAAAGCGGGGCCGCCGCGCTGGCCGCCGAGCCCGACCTGGTCGACCGGCTGGTCGCCGGCATCGGGCCGGACCACCTGGCCACCCTGATCTACACCTCGGGCACCACCGGCCGCCCCAAGGGCGTGGAGCTGTTGCACGGCGGCTGGTGCTGGGAGGGGGTGGCCCAGGCCGAGCTGGGCCTGCTGCGCGTGGACGACCTGCAATACCTGTGGCTGCCGCTGTCGCACTCGTTCGGCAAGACGCTGCTCTGCGGCGCCACCCACGTCGGGCTGCCCACCTACGTCGACGGCCGGGTGGACAAGCTGGTCGAGCTGCTCGGCGTGGTGCGGCCGACGCTGATGTGCGGCGCGCCCCGGGTCTTCGAGAAGGTCTACAACAAGGCGGTGACCACGGCGCAGTCCGCCGGCGGCGCGAAGGCGAAGATCTTCGCCTGGGGGGTCGCCGTCGGCAAGGAGAGGGTCGCGCTGGAGCAGGCCGGCAAGCCGGTCCCGGCCGGGCTGCGCCTGAAGTACGGGCTGGCCGAGAAGCTGGTCTTCAGCAAGCTCCAGGCCCGCCTCGGGGGCCGGATGCGGGTCCTGGTCTCCGGCGCGGCGCCGCTGAGTCAGGAGATCGCCACCTTCTTCGCCGCCGCCAACCTGCCCATCTCCGAGGGGTACGGCCTCACCGAGACCAGCGCCGGCGCGTTCGTCAACCCGCCCGAGGGGCTCAAGATCGGCAGCGTGGGTCGCGCCATGGGCGACCTGGAGTGCCGGATCGACACCGACGGCGAGATCCTGGTGCGCGGCCGTCCGGTCATGCGCGGCTACCACAACCTGCCCGAGGAGACCGCGGAGGCGTTCACCGACGACGGGTTCTTCCGCACCGGTGACATCGGCACGCTCGACGACGACGGCTACCTGCGCATCACCGACCGGAAGAAGGACCTGGTCAAGACGTCCGGCGGCAAGTACGTCGCGCCGTCGCACATCGAGGGCGTGTTCAAGGCGGTCTGCCCGTACACCTCGCAGGCGGTGGTGATCGGGCAGGCCCGCAACTACTGCACGATGCTGGTGACGCTGGACCCGGACGCGATCCAGGCGTGGGCCGCCGGCACCCGGCTGGAGGGCAGCGACTACACCACGATCGTCACCTCGCCGGAGGCGCAGGAGATGGTCGAGGGCTACGTGGCCGAGCTGAACGCCAAGCTCAACCGCTGGGAGACGATCAAGAAGGTGACGATCCTCCCCCGCGACCTCACCATCGCCGACGGCGAGGTCACCCCGTCGCTGAAGATCAAGCGCCGCAGCGTGGAGACCAACTTCGCCGGCGAGATCGACAAGATGTACGAGGGCACGCTCGCCGAGCTGTAGCCCGCCCCGGCCGCCGCGCCGGCCGTGCCCCACCGTCCCGGGGCACGGCCGCGCGGGACGGCCGGGTGTCGTGCCCGGCCGGTCACAGGTGTCGCTGCCGCCACCGGCTTTGCTCCGCCTCGGCGGCGAGTTGCTCCTCGATGGCCAGCTCGCGCACCCGGCGTCGCCGGCCGTTCTCGCTGCGGGTCTCCCAGGCGACGCCGGCGACGGTGAGCACCGCCAGGACGCCCAGCGCGATCAGCTCCGGAATCGGAGCGACGAGCGGGGCGACCGCGGCGAGCGCCACCACGGTGGCCAACAACGGCCGGTGCACCTCCCGCAGCGCCAGCCACCAGCAGCCGGCGAGGCTGAGCAGATAGAGGCCGATCCCGCCGTAGAAGACGGTGACCCAGAACCCGCCGAGTGGCAGGCCCCAACTGGGGTTCTCCGGGGCGGCTGCCTCGGCCAGCAGGTCCTTGAGGCCGAGCGCGAACAGGATGGTCCCGACGATCATCGGCAAGTGCAGGAAGGTGTAGACGTCGCGCGTCAGTCGCAGCCGGGCCGCGCGGTCCCGAGCCTGGTGCAACGCCTGTTCGAGGGCGAACGCCAGGGTGTCGAAGTACGCCCACCAGAGCGCCGCCACGATCAGGATGCCGAGCAGCGCGGCGATCGTGACCGGGCCGGTCAGCGGCAGCCCGGTCTTGGGGCCGAGCCCGAGCGCGATGATCGACTCGCCGAGCGCGACCAGCACCATCAGCGCGTGCCGTTCCGCCCAGTGTCCCGCCGACACCACCACCCACCAGTGCCGGGCCAGCGTCAGTCCGACGACGTACTCGACCAGCAGCGCCAACGTCCAGAGCGCCAGTTGCAGCCCGACCGCGAACGGTCCCGGCGGCAACCGGGTGGGTACGGTGCCGGCCACCACCAGCAGTGCGGTGGCCACGGTCGGGACCAGCGCGCGCAGCAGGAGCCGCCGGCGGCGGACCGGGTCGGCACGTTCCACCCAGCCGAGGATCGTGAGCTGGGCCACCCGGATCACGAAGTAGCTGCCGGCGAAGACCAACGGGCCGGGCAGGCCGCCCGGACGGTCCTGGAACGCGCCGGGCGCGCTGAGCACCAGCAGGAACGTCGCGGCCACGGTGACGAAGCCGACAAGCGGCAGCACGCCCTGGTCGGCGCGCAGTGCGTTGCCCATCCGGGCGAACCCGGTCCACGACCACCAGAGCAGCGCCAGCACCAGCAGGAAGCGGTAGAGATTGGCCGGGGTGAGTTCGGTGGCGGCCAGCGTGGTGAAGCTCAGGAACGCGAAGACGAACACCAGGTCGTAGAAGAGTTCCAGCCGGGTGGTCCGGGAGCCCGGCGCGCCGGGCCGCACGGCCCAGGATCCCCGGACGCCGCCGCTACCCACCTGCGCAGTCTGCGGCCCTCGGCCGGCCGCCGGCGCGCGGTTCTCGGATCACCACCTGAACGGGGGCCGGCTCAGGCGATGACGCTCGGCTCCCGCCACTGCGGGCGGCCGGCCCGGTCCAGGTCGTAGCGGACCGCGGCGAGCCGGCCCACCGCCTCCGCCAGCTCGGCGGCCGGCAGCGTGAAGGGCAGCCGGAGGAACCGCTCCAGCGTGCCGTCCAGGCCGAACCGGGGCCCGGGCGCCAGCCGTACGCCGACCTCCTCGGCGGCCCGGGCCAGCGCGCTGGAGATCGGGCCGTCCAGCTCGGCCCAGAGCGTGACACCGCCGCGCGGCACCCGGACCCGCCAGTCGGGCAGCCGCTCGGCGAGCGCGGCGACGAGCGCGTCGCGTTGGGCGGCGAGCTGCGCCCGTCGGGCGGCGACGATGGCCGGCGCCTCGGCGAGCAGGTGCACCGCGACGAGCTGGTCGAGCACCGGGCTGGCCATGTCCACCCCGACCCGGGCCGCGGCCAGCCGCTGCACCTGGGGAGCGGAGGCGCGTACCCAGCCGATCCGCAGGCCGCCCCAGTAGGGCTTGCTCATCCCGCCGATGCTGATCACCCGGGAGTGCCGGTCGAAGAGCGCGACCGGCGGCGGCAGCGGCGTGCCGTCCAGCGGCAGGTCGACGAAGGACTCGTCGACCACCAGGTCGGTGCCGGCCGCGTGGGCCGCGCCAACCAGCCGCTCGCGCAGGTCGGCCGCCATCAGGTGGCCGGTCGGGTTGTGGAACTCCGGGATGACGTAGGCGAGCTTGGGCCGGGTCTGTCGGAGGCTGCCGAGCAGCAGGTCGGCGTCCCAGCCGGTGTCGGAGAGCCCGTGCGTGGTGATCCGGGCCCGGCGGGCCGCCAGCGCGGCGAGCGCGTTGGGATAGGTGGGCGACTCCACCAGCACCGGACCGCCCGGTGACAACGCCAGCCGCAGCACCAGGTCCAGCGCGTGCTGGGTGCCGCTGGTGACCATGATCTGCTCGGGGCTGGTGGGCAGCCCGCGCTCGGTGTAGCCCCGCGCCACCGCCTCGCGCAGCTCGATGATCCCGGTCGGGTGGTAGCCGGCGCCGCCCAGATAGCGGGGCAGGTCCTCGGCGGCGGCCCGGGCGGCCGGGACGAGCTGCGGCGGGGCGGAGAGCGCGGCGACCCCGAGGTCGATCATGTCGCGGTCGTCGAGCGGGGTCCACAGCCCGGTGCTGGCCACCCGGTGGGTGCCGGGCAGCATGGTCCAGCTCCCGGCGCCGCGCCGGCTGGCCAGGTGGCCGCTCTCGCGCAGTTCCCGGTAGGCGGCGGTGACCGTGGTGCGGCTGATCCGCAACGCCTCGGCCAGTTCCCGCTCGGCCGGCAGGCGTACCCCGAGGGCAAGGCGGCCGTCGGCGAGCAGGCCCCGGACGGCGCCCGCGAGCGCGACGTAGTCGGGACTGCGACGACGGCCGGGCAGCGCGTGCCACTGACCGAGCAGACGCGCCAATTGGACGCCACGCACCTGACTGGTCATAGCCACTCCTCCCCGATTGGCCTCTCCGAGGCCAACAATTGGACCCTAGGGTGGCATGCATGGCACAGCTTGGCAATCTCCGGCACCGGCCCGCGCGGCGCCTCACCCAGCTCTACGCCGGCCTGGTCCTCTACGGGCTCAGCATGGCGCTGATGATCCGCTCCGGACTCGGCCTGGACCCCTGGGACGTGTTCCACCAGGGGCTCGCCCGGCAGACCGGCCTCTCCTTCGGCACCGTCACCATCGCCGTCGGCGCCGTGGTGCTGCTGCTCTGGATCCCGCTGCGGCAACGCCCCGGCCTCGGCACGGTCAGCAACGTGGTGGTGATCGGGCTGGTCGTCGACGCCACCCTGGCCGTGCTGCCGCCCGGTGAGGGCCTGCCGGTGCGCGCCGCGCTGCTCGTCGTCGGGATCGTCGCCAACGGCGCCGCCACCGGCCTCTATCTGGGCGCGGGGCTCGGCCCCGGGCCGCGCGACGGGCTGATGACCGGGTTCACCGCCCGGCACCCGCGCTGGTCGGTACGGCTGGTCCGGACCGTCATCGAGGTAACCGTGCTCGCCCTCGGCTGGCTGCTCGGCGGCACGGTGGGTGTGGGCACGGTGGCCTACGCGCTGGCCATCGGACCGCTCGCCCAGCTCTTCATCCCGGTCTTCGCGCTGCCGGTCCGACCCGCCGACGCCTACGCTCGGTGAGCAGCGCCGGGCCCACCGCCACCGTGCGGGCCGGCCCGGAGCGCCCTGAGCTGCGACGACGTACGGCGGTAAAACCGGGTGTTTCCTCCGCCGTCGCGAGCGGGCATCATTCGTGCATGGGGGAGAACGGATGGCGTTGGAGCGACGCCTGGATCTTCGTGGCATTGGTCATCGCGAGCGGCGCCGGCCGGCACCGCAGGGCGGCGGCCACACGCCGCCCCGAAGGGGTGCGCCTCGCCGACGTCCTCTCCACAGCCGACCACCTCAACCAGGCCATTCCGGAACGGCACGAGGTCGAGGGGGCGGTCCGCCGGCTCGCCGGCGCCGGCCTGGTCAGCGTCTCCGACGGCTGGTTCCGGGTCACCCCGGACGGCGAACGGCTCTGGCGCACCCGGCCCAGCGCCGGGCTGGGCACCACCGTGGACACGGTGCAGGGGGTGCTCACCCGCCGGCACCCGCCGGGCGAGGCCGAGTGGCAGCTCGCCGAGGACGACCACGCGGCAGCCGTCCAGGAGTACGTGGTCCGGTCTATCCCGATGCCGCGCCGCTCCCCCGAGGGTCGCTCCGGCCGGCCGTGAGCGCCCGCCCGCTCAGCGCACGGGGTGACCCGCGCCGCGCAGGGCGTCCTTGACCTCGCCGACGGTCAGCTCGCCGAAGTGGAAGACGCTGGCCGCGAGCACCGCGTCGGCTCCCGCGTCGACGGCCGGCGGGAAGTGCGCCACCGCCCCCGCGCCACCGCTGGCGATCACCGGCACGTCCACCACCTCGCGGACCGCCTGGATCAACGGCAGGTCGAAGCCGGTCTTGGTGCCGTCGGCGTCCATCGAGTTGAGCAGGATCTCGCCCGCGCCCAGCTCGGCGGCGCGAGCCGCCCACTCGACCGCGTCCAGCCCGGCGCCGCGCCGGCCGCCGTGCGTGGTCACCTCGAAGCCGCTCGGCGTCTCCCCGGCGAGGGCCCGGCGCACGTCCAGCGAGAGCACCAGCACCTGCCGGCCGAACCGGTCGGCGATCTCGGCGATCAGCTCCGGCCGGGCGATGGCCGCGGTGTTCACCCCGACCTTGTCCGCGCCGGCGCGCAGCAGCGTGTCCACGTCCTCGACCCGGCGGATGCCGCCGCCGACGGTGAGCGGGATGAAGACCGACTCGGCGGTGCGCCGCACCACGTCGAGCATGGTGCCGCGGTCGCTGGACGAGGCGGTCACGTCGAGGAACGTCAGCTCGTCGGCACCGGCCCGGTCGTACGCCGCCGCCAGCTCCACCGGGTCGCCGGCGTCGCGCAGGTCGAGGAAGTTGACGCCCTTGACCACGCGCCCGGCGTCCACGTCCAGACACGGGATGACCCGTACCGCCACCGTCATGACCGGAAGCCTAGCCAACGCGCGGGCGGCGGCGACCGGCCGGTGAGGCCGATCACCGCCGCCCGGGCGTGGACCGTCAGAGTCGGACGAGCATCTTGCCGAGGTTCTCGCCGCGCATCAGGCCGAGGAAGGCCTCCGGGGCCGCCTCGATGCCGTCGACCACGGTCTCGTCGTAGGAGAGCCGGCCCTCGCGCAGCCAGCCGGCCATCTCCTGGACGAACTGCTCGCGCAGGTGGCCGTGGTCACCGACGAGGAAGCCGCGCAGGGTCAGCCGCTTGCCGATCACCAGCGCCAGGTTGCGCGGGGCGGCCGGCGGCTCGGCCGAGTTGTACTGGGCGATCATGCCGCAGATGGCGGCCCGGCCGTGCAGGTTCATCGCCCCGATCGCGGCCTCCAGGTGGTCCGAGCCGACGTTGTCGAAGTAGACGTCGACGCCGTCCGGAGCGGCGGCCTTGAGCTGCTGGTGGACCGGGCCCTCGTGGTAGTCGAAGGCGGCGTCGAAGCCGAGCGCGAGGAGCCGCTCGACCTTCGCCGGGGAGCCGGCGCTGCCGACCACCCGGCCGGCGCCCCGCAGCTTCGCGATCTGCCCGACCATGCTGCCCACCGCGCCGGCCGCGCCGGAGACGAAGACGGTCTCCCCCGGCTTCATCGCGGCCACGTCGAGCAGCCCCGCGTACGCGGTCAGCCCGGTCATGCCGAGCACGCCGAGGTAGGCGCTGACCGGGGCGACGCCCGGGTCGACCTTGCGCACGGCCTTGGCGTCGACGAGCGCGTACTCGCGCCAGCCGAGGCTGTGCAGGACCACGTCGCCGGGCTTGACGCCCTCGGCCTCGCCGGCCACCACCTCACCGATCGCGCCGCCGTCGAGCGGGGCGTCCAGCGCGAACGGCGGCATGTAGGACTTGACGTCGTTCATCCGCCCGCGCATGTACGGGTCGACGGACATGAACTGGTTGCGGACCACGAGCTGGCCCGGGCCCGGCGTCGGCACCTCGGTGGTGACCAGCCGGAAGTTGTCGGCGGTCGGCCAGCCCTCGGGGCGGGACGCCAGATGGATCTCCCGGTTCACGCTGCTGTCGCTGCTCACAGGGCCTCCCGGACGGTCAGCGCGACCTCGATGTTGCCGCGGGTCGCGTTCGAGTAGGGGCAGACCTGGTGGGCGGCCTCGACCAGCTTCTCGGCGGCCGACCGCTCGACCGCGGGCAGGTCCACCACGAGTGTCACGGCCAGGCCGTAGCCGCCGCTGCCGTTCGGGCCGATACCCACCTCGGCCTCGACGACCGAGCCGGCGACGTCCGCCTTGGCCTGCCGCGCGACGATGCGCAGCGCGGAGTGGAAGCAGGCCGCGTAACCGGCGGCGAAGAGCTGCTCGGGGTTGGCCGCGCCGCCGGCGCCGCCCATCTCCTTCGGCACCGCGAGGTCCAGCTCGACGGTGCCGTCGGAGGTGCGGACGTGGCCGTCCCGGCCGTCGCCGGTGGCCTTGGCGGACGCGGTGTAGAGGACCTGCATGGTCACTGCTCCTTCTGTCGGTGGATCGTCTCGGTGACCCGGGTGAGCGTGTCGCGCAGCCCGACCAGCTCGGCCTCGGTGAGGCCGGTGGCGCGGGCCACCCGCAGCGGCACGTCGTCCATCCGCTCCCGCAGCGCCCGGCCCCGGTCGGTGAGGCCCACCTCGACCCGGCGCTCGTCGGCCGCCGAGCGGGTACGCACCACCAGCCCGGCCGCCGCCAACCGTTTGAGCAGCGGGGAGAGCGTGCCGGAGTCGAGCCGGAGCCGCGCGCCGAGCTCGGAGACGGTGGGAGCGTCGTCGCCGCGCTCCCAGAGCACCAGCAGCACCAGGTACTGCGGGTAGGTCAGGCCGTGCTCGTCGAGGATGGGCCGGTAGACGTCGGTCAGGGCGCGCGACGCCGCGTAGAGGGCGAAGCACACCTGCCGGCGCAGCACCAGATCATCGGTCACACGTTGAACCGTAGCGGGCCATCAAGTTGTGCACAACTTAATCGCGCAGACCCCGACGAGAGACCTGTCACTCCCCGGGCGGGGTGTGGCGGGACAACCCGTCGTCGAGAATGCCTGTCGAGCTGAGATCAGCAACGACTCGGCGCCGACCGGGAGGCCGGTTGAGTCGTTCGTGACGTCAGCTCGACAGGCACCGGAGAGGCGGCCGCGCCGCCGGCTCAACCGGCCGGGAGGTACGCCTCCAACTCGACCTCGACCAGGTGCTCCGGGTCCACCAGACCGGCCACCACCACCATGGTCGCCACCGGACGCACCGGGCCGAACACCGCGTTGTGCGCCCGCCCCACCTCGTCGACGTAGAGCCGGTCGGTCACGTACATCCGGGTCCGCACCACGTCGCCCGGCTCCGCGCCCACCTCGGCGAGCGCGTCCAGGCCGATCCGGATCGCCTGCGCGGTCTGCGCCGCCGCGTCCCCGACGTGCGCCACCCGACCGTCCACCGTGGAGGTACATCCGGCGGTGATCGCCAACGCGCCGGCCCGGACCACCCGGGAGTAGCCGTAGACCGCCTCCCACGGCCCGCCCGAGCCGAGCCGGGTCACCACCGTGCCGGCCGCGCCCGCCAAGCCGCCGACCGGCGGCTCACCCACGCCGCCGACCGGCGGCGCGCCCGGCGCGGCGGTCACGCGCCGGCCCGCAGCGCGGCGAGCGCCTCCGCGACGGTGAACGCGCCGGCGTAGAGCGCCTTGCCGGCGATCACGCCCTCCACCCCGACCGACTCCAACGTCGCCAGGGCCCGCAGGTCGTCCAGCGTGGACACGCCGCCGGAGGCGATCACCGGGGCGTCGGTGCGGGCGCACACCTCGCGCAGCAGGTCCAGGTTGGGCCCGCGCATGGTGCCGTCCTTGGTGATGTCCGTGACCACGTACCGCGCCGCGCCGGCACGGTCCAGGCGGGCCAGCACGTCGTAGAGGTCACCGCCGTCGCGGGTCCAGCCCCGCGCCGAGAGGGTACGGCCGCGCACGTCCAGCCCGATCGCCACCCGGTCGCCGTACTCGGCGCAGATCCGGTCGCACCATTCCGGGTCCTCCAGCGCGGCGGTGCCGATGTTGACCCGGGCCGCGCCGGTGCCCAGCGCCGCCCGCAGCGACTCGTCGTCGCGGATCCCGCCGGACAACTCCACCCTGACGTCCAGCTTGCCGACCACCTCGGCGAGCAGCGCGGCGTTCGAGCCGCGCCCGAACGCCGCGTCCAGGTCGACCAGGTGGATCCACTCCGCGCCGTCGGACTGCCAGACGAGCGCCGCCTCCAGCGGATCACCGTAGGCGGTCTCGCTGCCGGCGGTGCCCTGCACGAGCCGGACGGCCTGGCCGTCGGCGACGTCCACGGCGGGCAACAGATCAAGGCTCAACGGTTGTCTCCTCGCATCCTCAACGACGGTCCAGCGCGATCACCACGATCGCCGGCAGGACCAGCAGCAACAACACGACCAACGCCAGCCGCAGCGCGAGGTCGTCGACGAAGTTCCAGATGCCGGCCACCGCCACGGCGGTGAGCAGCACGATCGCCGCCCGCTCGCCCCGGCTGTGCCGGCGCAGCCGGCCGGTGCGGCCCCGGCGCAGCCGCGGCGTCAACCGGCGTACCACCGAACGGCGCCGCTCCCGGCGCGCCACCCGGCGAGCCCGGGCGGCCCGCTCCCGCTGCTGGTCGGCCTCGCGGGCCGCGCGGCGCCGGGCCCGTTCCTTACTCAAGCGTGCCGAGCCAGTTGCGCAGCAACGCCGCGCCGGTGTCGGCCGACTTCTCCGGATGGAACTGGGCGGCCGACAACGCGCCCCGCTCCACCGCCGCGACGAAGTCGGCGCCGTGGTGCGCGGTGGTCACGGCGGCGCCGGCGGCGCCCAGCGCGGCCGGGTCGGTGACCCCGTAGGAGTGCACGAAGTAGAACCGGGCGTCGACCGGCAGGCCGGCGAACAGCGTCGAGCCGGCCGGGGCGTGCACCGTGTTCCAGCCCATGTGCGGCAGGCGCGGCGCGGGCAGCCGGGTCACCCCGCCGGGCAGCAGCCCGAGCCCCTTGGTGACCACGCCGTGCTCCTCGCCGTGCCCGAACAGCACCTGCATGCCGACGCAGATGCCGAGCACCGGACGACCGGCGGCGACCCGCTCGGCGATGACCGGGCCGGCGCCCAACTCCTCGATCCCGGCCATGCACGCGGCGAACGCGCCCACGCCCGGCACCACCAGGCCGTCGGCGGCCGCGGCGGCGGCCAGGTCAGCGGTGACCGTGACATCGGCACCGGCCCGCTCCAGCGCGCGCTCGGCCGAACGCAGGTTGCCCGAGCCGTAGTCGAGCACCACCACCCGCCGGCCCATCAGCCCTCCCCCGGCAGCAGCCACAGCACGCCGCCGGCGGTGGCCAGCAGCGCCAACAGGCCGGTGACCACCACGGCGGCGCGGGGCGCGCCCTGCTTGTGCAGCGACCACACCCCGCCGACCAGCACGCCGGCCAGGATCAGCAACAGCGTCGGCAACACCCTCATGGTTAGAGCGCCCCCTTGGTGGACGGCACCACGCCGGCGCTGCGCGGGTCGACCGCCGTGGCCTCGCGCAGCGCGCGGGAGACCGCCTTGAACTGGGCCTCGACCACGTGGTGCGCGTCCGGGTGGCCACCCGGACGGGCCGCCCGCAGCACGTCGACGTGCAGCGTGACCCGGGCCGCCTGGCCGAACGACTCCCAGATGTGCCGGGTCATGCTGGTCGGGTAGACCGGCCCGATGTACGGCGACAGCGCCGGCTCGTCGTGCACCACGTACGGCCGGCCGGACAGGTCGACCGCGGCGCGGACCAGCACCTCGTCCATCGGGACGGTGGCCGAGCCGTACCGCCGGATGCCGGCCTTGTCGCCCAGCGCCCGGTCGAACGCCGCGCCCAGCGCGAGCGCGGTGTCCTCCATCGTGTGGTGCGCGTCGATCTCCAGGTCGCCGACCGTGTGCACGGTCAGGTCGAAGCCGCCGTGCCGGGCGATCTGGTGCAGCATGTGGTCGTAGAAGCCGACGCCGGTGGAGATGTCGGCCTCGCCGGTGCCGTCCAGGTCGATCTCGACAAGCACCTTGGTCTCGTTGGTGACCCGCTCGATCCGGGCGGTGCGGTTCATGGCAGCTTCTCCATCGCGGACAGGAAGGCGTCGGTCTCGGCCGGGGTTCCGGCGGTGACCCGCAGCCAGCCGGGCAGGCCGACGTCGCGGACCAGCACGCCGGCGTCGAGCAGGGTACGCCAGGCGGCGCCCTGGTCGCCGCCGACGGCGAAGAGCACGAAGTTGGCGTCGCTGTCGGCCACCCGGTGACCCCGCGCGCGCAGCTCGGCGACGATCCGGTCGCGCTGCTCCATGATCGCGGTGACGGTGCCGAGCAACGCGTCCCGGTGGGCCAGCGCCGCCCGGGCGGCGGCCTGGGTCAGCGCGGAGAGGTGGTAGGGCAGCCGGACCAGTTGCACCGCCGCCACCACCGCCGGATCGGCGGCCAGGTAGCCCAGCCGGCCGCCGGCGAACCCGAACGCCTTGCTCATGGTGCGGGTCACCACCAGCCGCGGGTGGCCGGGCAGCACCGCCAGCGCGCTGACCGTGCCGGGCCTGGCGAACTCGGCGTACGCCTCGTCCACCACCACCATGCCGGGCGCCTCGGCCAGCACCGCGGCGACCACTGACGGGTCGAGCGCGGTGCCGGTCGGATTGTTCGGCGAGCAGAGGAAGACCACGTCCGGCCGGTGCGCGCGCACCTGGTCGACCGCTTCGGCGGCGGTGAGCCCGAAGTCGGCGCCCCGGACACCCGGGATCCAGCCGGTGCCGGTGCCCAGCGCCAGCAGCGGGTGCATCGAGTAGGCCGGGGTGAACCCGAGCGCGGTGCGCGCCGGGCCGCCGAACGCCTGGAGCAGTTGCTGCTGGATCTCGTTGGAGCCGTTGGCCGCCCACACGTGGTCGACCGTCAGCCCGTGCCCCAGGTAGCCGGCCAGGTCGGCGCGGAGCGCCACCGCGTCCCGGTCCGGATAGCGGTTGAGGTCGCGCAGCTCGGCCGCGACGGCCTTGCCGATCGCCTCGACCACCGACTCCGGCACCGGGTAGGAGTTCTCGTTCGTGTTCAGCCGCACCGCCACGTCGAGCTGCGGCGCGCCGTACGGGGAACGCCCCCGCAGGTCGTCCCGGATCGGCAGGTCGTCGAGCGAGGTCACGACACGCCTCCGGGGAAGCGGACGCTGACCGCCTGGCCGTGCGCCGGCAGGTCCTCCACGCCGGCCAGCGTGACCACGTGCGGGGCCACCTCGCGCAGCGCCTGCTCGGTGTATTCGACCAGGTGCACGCCGCGCAGGAAGGACTGCACGGACAGGCCGGAGGAGTGCCGGGCGCAGCCGCCGGTGGGCAGCACGTGGTTGGAGCCGGCGCAGTAGTCGCCGAGCGACACCGGCGACCAGGCGCCCACGAAGATCGCGCCGGCGTTGCGCACCCGCAACGCCCACTCGCGCGGGTTCTCGGTCTGGATCTCCAGGTGCTCGGCCGCGTACGCGTCGACCACCCGCAGCCCGGCCTCCAGGTCGTCGACGAGGACCACACCGCTCTGCTCGCCGCGCAGCGCGGTGCCGATCCGCTCGGCGTGCTTGGCGGCCGGCGCCTGCCGGGCCAGCTCGGCGTCGACCGCGTCGGCCAACTCGGTGGACGGGGTGACCAGCACGCTGGCCGCGAGCGGGTCGTGCTCGGCCTGGCTGATCAGGTCGGCGGCGACGTGCGCCGGGTCGGCGGTGTGGTCGGCCAGGATCGCGATCTCGGTCGGGCCGGCCTCGGCGTCGATGCCGACCACGCCGCGCAGCAGCCGCTTCGCGGCGGTGACCCAGATGTTGCCCGGTCCGGTGATCATGTCGACCGGCTCGCAGCGCTGCTCGCCGGCCGGGTCGACGGTGGCGCCGTAGGCCAGCATGGCCACCGCCTGGGCGCCGCCGACCGCGTACACCTCGTCGACGCCGAGCAACGCGCAGGCCGCCAGGACCCGGCGGTCGGGCAGGCCGCCGTTCTCCTTCTGCGGCGGGCTGGCCACCACCAGCGAGCGCACCCCGGCCGCCTGCGCCGGGACCACGTTCATCACCACTGTCGACGGATACATGGCCAGGCCGCCGGGGACGTAGAGACCGACCCGGTCGACCGGCAGCCACCGCTCGGTCACCGTGCCGCCGGCGACCACCCGGGTGGTGTGGTCGGTGCGACGCTGGTCGGCGTGCACCTTGCGGGCCCGGGTGATCGACTCCAGCAGCGCGGCGCGGACCTGCGGGTCCAGCTCGCCCTCGGCGGCGCGGATCACCTCGACCGGCACCCGCAGATGCTCCGGGGAGACGCCGTCGAACCGCTCGCTGGCCTCGCGGATCGCCGGGTAGCCATGCTCGCGGACCGCCTCGACGAGGGGACGGATCCGCTCGACCGCCACGGAGACGTCGAGCTGGGCACGGGGCAGCAGGCGGCGCGGGTCGGGCACCCCGCCGCGCAGGTCGATCCGAGTCAGCACGCCTGCGAGTCTAGGCCGCCGCCGGTCGGCCCGGCCGGGCGCGCCCGCCCGGCGGGAGGGTGAGCCGGGACACGCCGGCCGGGCGCGAGGGAGATACGCTCGATCACGTGAGCGCACGGCTGCCGGTGTTCCCGCTCGGGACCGTCCTCTTTCCCGGGCTGGTCCTCCCCCTGCACATCTTCGAGGAGCGCTACCAGGCGCTGGTGCGTGACCTGGTCGGGCTCCCCGAGGGCGCGCCGCGCGAGTTCGGCGTGGTGGCGATCGCGGCCGGCTGGGAGGTGGCGCAGGCCGGTCCGCCGGGGCGGCCCGGCACCCCGCTGGCCGGCGGCGAGGTCACCCTGCACGAGGTGGGCTGCACCGCCGAGCTGCGGCAGGTCACCGAGCTGACCGACGGCGGGTTCGACATCGTCACCGTCGGTCGGCGCCGGTTCCGCATCGCCGAGATCGACGACGCCGCCGAGCCCTATCTCACCGCCGAGGTCCAGTGGCTGCCCGAGCCCGCCGGCCCGGACGAGGTGGCCGACACGCTGGCGGCCCGGGTGATCTCGGTGTTCCGGCACTACCTCGGCCTGATCCGGCCGGAGCAGGAGGACATCTCCGAGCAGCTCCCGGAGGACCCGACCGTGCTGTCGCACCTGGTTGCGGCGACCGCCGCGCTGACCGTCGCCGACCGGCAGCGGCTGCTCGCCATCGACGACACCCCCGACCGGCTCCGCGCCGAGCTGCGCCTGCTCAACCGGGAGACGGCGCTGCTGCGCCAGGTGCGGGCCGTGCCGGTGCCGCTCAGCGAGCTGGCGGGTCTTCCGGCGCCGAACTGATGCCCGGCGGCGTCCGCCCACCCTCGGGCGCCGGCGGCCCGTAGCCGCCGACGCCGGGCGCGGGCCAGCCGCCCGGGCCGTGAGCGGGCGGCCAGTCGCCGCCGGGCTCCGGCTCCGGGCGCAGCGACGGCCACCGCGACCAGCCGGCCAGCAGCGTGTACGTGACGGCCGCGCCGAACGCCGCGAGCAGCAGGTTGCCGTGCGGCAGGGGCAGCGGGCCGAACCAGTCGACACCGCCGGCGCGCAGGTCGGCGGGCTTGGTGAAGTCGGTGCCCGGCGGCGCGGTGTCCACCAGACGCTGGAACGTGGCCAGCCCGATCCGGCGACCCACCTGCCAGGCCACCACGGCCGCACCGAGGCCGCCCAGGGCGACCGCGAGCAGCCCCGCCGGGCCCCGCCTGCGGCGCAGCAGCACCCACAGCGCGATCGCGGAGAGGACGCCGAAGCCGAGCGCCAGGAGGCTGAACCAGCCGTCGGCCGCGATCGGCTGCTCCGGCTGCGGAACGGCGTAGACCGCGCCGTCCGGGGTCTGCCGCACCGGAGTGCCCGGCGCCAGCCACGCCCAGAGCAGCCCCAGCGGCGCACCGAGCACGGTGAGCAGCGCCGTCACGCCGAGGGTCGTCGCCACCGCCCGGCCGAAGCCGCGTCGCGCGACGGTCGTCCCCGGCGACGGCGCGAGCGGGCCCGGCGGATGAACCGTCCACGGTTCGGCGCCGGACACCCGTCCCGTCGGACCCTGGCGACCGGCGGACGCGTCCGTGCCGGTCGCCCCCTCGGCCAGGCCCTGGCGACCGGCGGACGCGTCCGTGCCGGTCATGCCGTCCGTCGGGGGCGCGGGCGCGGCGGGCGGGCCGTCGGGCCCGGCCGGGGGCGCCTCGACGGGCGGGCGGTCGGCCGCGCCGGAGCGGTCGGCGCTCCGCTCGGGATCAGGGGTGTCCGGGCTCACCCGGTGATCCTCTCAGGCCCGGGCGGCGCGTGGGGCGGTGGTCGGCGGTCAGCGCGCGAACGGCTCCAGCATCATCGCCGCCGCCTTGAGCCAGGCGGTGCGGGTCTCCGCCTGGAGCTGCGGATATTCGATCGAGGAGCCGGTCTCCAGCGCCGGGTCGTAGGGCACCACGGCGACCGCCCGGGTGCGGGTGGCGAAGTGCCGCTCCAGGTCGTCCTGGAGCGAACTCCGCCCCGGGGTCGGGCAGGAGATCAGCGTGACGGCGTTGTCGGCCAGCTCGCCCATGCCCACCTCGTGCAGCAGGTCGAGCATCCAGTCGGCGCTGAAGGCGGCGTCCTCGCGCGGCACGGTGGTCACCACGAGCTGGTCGGCGGCCTGCATGACGGTGCGCCAGTTGGGGCTCTCCACGTTGTTGCCGGTGTCCACGCAGACCACCTCGTGGGTGCGGCGCAGCAGCTCCAGCACCCGCTTGACGGTGAACTGGTCGAGCCGCTGGGCGAAACGCGGGCTCTCCTCGCCGGCCAGCACGTCGTAGGAGCCGTCGGAGGCGTGCCGGAGGTAGTCGTCGAGGTGCGACAGCAGCGTGTCGCCCTCGAGGATCTCGATCTGCGCGAGATCCTGCACCAGGTGCCGGATGGTCCGCGCGTGCCGGGCGCTGCCGGCGCGCAGGCCGAGGGTGCCGCGCAGCTCGTTGTCGTCCCAGGCGAGCACCCCGCGCCCGCGTACGCTGCCCACGCTGGCCGCGGCGAGCACGGTGGCGGTGGTCTTGTGCACGCCGCCCTTGGGGTTGGCGAAGGCGAGCACCCGGGGGGCGCCCAGCTCGCGGCGGAGCACCCCGGTCGCCCGTTCCAGCTCGGCGTCCGGTTCGGCGGCACGCCACCGCGCCCGCACCGCGTCGATGCGGCCCGGTCGGGCCTCCACCGGACGGCGCGGGGCGGGCACCGCCGGTTGCTCCGGCGCCGGCGGGATCTCCGGCCGGTATCGCCCCCGGTCCAGCAGGGCGTAGCGGGACTCCGGCGGCGGGGCCGCCGGGCGGTAGCCACCGTCGAGGAGGGAGTAACGCGACTCGACGGGCGCCTCGGCCCGCCCGCGCGGTTCCGGCTCGGCCCGCCAGGACGGCTCCGCGACAGGGGAGGGTTCGGCACGCCAGGACGGCTCGCCCGCCGGCTCCGCCGGGTAGCCGGGGTCGGCACGCCAGGACGGCTCGGCCCGGGGCTCGGACGGGTAGCCGGGGTCGCCGCGCCAGGACGGCTCGGCCGCCGGCTCCGGGTCGACGCGGTACGCCGGCTCCGCCCGGTAGGCCGGCTCGCCGTCGTAGCGGGGATCCGCGCGGAACGCCGGATCGACCCGGAAGGTGGCCTCGGCGCGGTACCCGGGTTCGGCGCCGTACGACCCGTCGGCGGCCCGGCCGACCGCGGCGGCGCGCCCGGTCCAGCCGGTGCCGGCGCCGCGGTGCGGCAGCGGATCGGGCGGCGGCAGCGGGCTCTCCTCGACGCGCCGGTCGGCGTCGGCGTGCTCCGCGCCGCGACCGCCGAGTCGGGCCCGGTCGAGCAGCGCCCGCCACCGCGGTGCCGGCTCGCCCTGCCGACCCCAGCCGGTCTCGCTGCCGTCCAAGGATTCGCCCTCCCCCAGCCCATCGATCTCCGCCTGACAGGCTACGAACGAAACCCTATTCGGACCACTCCCCGCGCCGCACATCGCCCGGTGGCTCTCCTCACCGTGGCACCCGGCGGATGGCCGGCCACCCGGGCGTCTCAGGAGGTGGGAGCGGGATTGGGCGGGCCGGACGCGGCGACACGTGGTCGACCGGCCGGTGAAGGCGCGCTCACTGTCGGTGCGGCTTCCGACGAATCGCCCATTCCGCCGACGGCGCCCGGCCCGCCGTCGACCGGCGGCCGGGCCACGTCACGCTGCTCGGGCAGCGGCGGGGTGAACACGGTCCGGTCCAACCGGGTCACCTCCGGCGCCGGGTCCACCACCCGCACCCCGGCGCGCCCGGCGAGCGCGCGCAGGACCTGCGGGGCGCCGCGCACGACGGCGGCGTAGACGCAGGCGCACCCGCTCCGGTAGCCGGCCGCCTCGCGGGCCGCGACCGACGCGTCGGTGTCGTACCGTCGCCGGAGCGCGGGATCGGCGGAGGCCGCCGGGGCGGCGGCGCGGGCCCGGTAGTCCGCGGCCTCCCGGTCCTTGCGCCCGGCCACCTCGGCCATCCCACCGACCACGTCGTCGGGCAGGCGCAGCGCGGCGATCCGGACGATCTCGGTCTGCCGGCCCGGCAGCGGCACCCGGGCGACCACCGCCGACACCGGCGTGCCGGCCAGCGTGGTCGCCACCCGGCCCGGCGTCAGGTAGGCCGTGAACGAGACCAGCGCGTAGCCGTCCGGGACGTCGAGCCGGGCCAGCTCGTCGGCGGCGGCACCGAGGTACGCCGGCACGGGCGCGCCGGGGGCGATCCCGACGCGGGTCACCTCGCCGACCGTGCGGTCACCCACCGGCCGGTCCCGCCGCTGCGCCACCGCGACCACCAGCACCAGCAGCGCGCACCCCAGCGCGAGCCAGCTCAGCCGCGCCGAACGGGACCGGCGCAGCGGCACGGTGTCGTCGCCCACGCTCAGTCGCGCAGGATCTCCAGCGCCCGGGCCAGGTCGTCCGGGTAGTCGCTGACGAACGTGACCTCCTCGCCGGTGCGCGGGTGCCGGAAGCTCAGCGACCGGGCGTGCAGCCACTGCCGGGACAGCCCGAGGCGGGCCGACAGGGTCGGGTCGGCGCCGTAGGTCAGGTCACCCACGCAGGGGTGCCGCAGCGTCGAGAAGTGCACCCGGATCTGGTGCGTCCGCCCGGTCTCCAGCCGCACGTCGAGCAGGCTGGCCGAGGGGAACGCCTCGAGCGTGTCGTAGTGGGTGACGCTCGGCTTGCCGCCGGAGACCACCGCCCAGCGGTAGTCGTGGTGCGGGTGCCTGTCGATCGGCGCGTCGATGGTGCCGCGCAGCGGATCCGGGTGGCCCTGCACCACCGCGTGGTAGCGCTTCTCCACCTCGCGTTCCTTGAACGCCCGCTTCAACGCGGTGTAGGCCAGCTCGCTCTTGGCCACCGCCATGACCCCGGTGGTGCCCACGTCGAGCCGGTGCACCACGCCCTGCCGCTCGGCCGCGCCGCTGGTGGAGATCCGGTGCCCGATGCCGGCCAGCCCGCCGATCACGGTCGGGCCGGTCCAGCCGGGGCTCGGGTGCGCCGCCACGCCGACCGGCTTGTCCACCACCACGATGTCGTCGTCGGCGTAGACCACGGTGAGGCCGGGCACGGCCTGCGGCACCACGGTCGGCGGGGCGGCCGGCGCGGGCAGCGTGACCTCCAGCCAGGCACCGGCGCGCACCTTGTGCGAGTTGGCCCGGGCCACCCCGTCGACGAGCGCGTCGCCGGCGTCCACGAGTGCCGCCGCGGCGGTGCGGGACAGCCCGAAGAGCCGGGACACGGCCTGGTCCAGCCGCATGCCGTCGAGACCGTCCGGAACCGGCAGGGAGCGCTGGTCGCCACCGGTGGCGTACGCGGCGGTCATGCCCGCTCCCGCTGGTCGGCCGGGGCGTCGTCGGCCGCGCTGGACCCGGCGCGGGCGCGGGAGCCGTCCCGCTGCCGGCCGGTCAGCTCCAGGAAGACCGCCAGCACCACGCCGCAGACCAGCGAGCTGTCGGCCAGGTTGAACACCGGGTAGTACTGGCCGTACGGGCCGAACAGGCTGATCATGTCGACGACGTGGCCGACGAAGTGCCCCGGGGCCCGGAAGATCCGGTCGGTGAGGTTGCCCAGCGCCCCGCCCAGCACCAGGCCCAGCGACACCGCCCACGGCAGCGAGCGCAGTCGCAGCGCCATCCACCCGATCCACCCGATCACCGCGAACGTGATCAGCGGGAAGACCCAGGTGTGGTCGGAGCCGATGCTCCAGGCGGCCCCGCTGTTGCGGGTGAGGGTGAAGTAGACGGCCCCACCGAGCACCGACACCGGCTCCCGGCCGGGCAGCTCGCTGAGCGCGAGCTGCTTCGTGCCCAGGTCGACCAGGAGCGAGACGAGGGAGACACCGAGCAGCAGGCCGACGGCCCTGCGGCGGGGCGCGCCGGCGGCTGTCCCCGTGGTGCCGGACCCGGCGGGTGGTGCTGCGGTCATCTGCTCCCCATCGACGCTCGCGACGGTGGCGGTCACCGTCTGCCGTTCGGCCGCCGGGGAACGGACGTCAGCGCCGCTCCTCCAGCTGCTTGCAGCTCACGCAGAGGGTGGCCGACGGGAACGCGGCGAGCCGCTCCACCGGGATCGGGTTGCCGCACCGCTCGCACCAGCCGTAGCCACCCTCGTCGAGCCGCTCCAGCGCGCGCTCGACCTGCGTGATCCGCTCCTTGATGCTGTTGGCGAGTGAGATCTCCTGCTCGCGCTCGAAGGTCTTGGTGCCGGTGTCGGCCTGGTCGTCCCCGGCCGAGTCGGTCAACCGGTCGCGCTGCAGCTCGGTGATCTCGCTCAGCGTCTGATCGTACTCGGCGTTGAGCTCGTCCCGCCGGGCCGCCAGCGCGGCCCGGATCTTCTCGGTCTCCGCCGCGCTGCGGGTGGCCTTCGCCACCGGCTTGCGACCGGCGGTCCTGGTGTCGGCTGGCTTCGCCATCGTCAGCTCCCTCAGCCGCGGGGCGCGGCGGTCAACGGTACGTGGGCAGGGGGCAGCGGCGCGTCCCCCGCGAACGGAACGGGCACGCGGCGACCTCGCCGCGCACTCCGGAGGTTGGCAAGAATACGGAACGTACAGGCGTCCGACAACGTGCCGCACCGTCGCTCCGTGTTTCCACCCCGAACTGCCAGCAATCGGGGCAAAGGGAACGCTAGCAGATCAGCCGGTGCGGTCCTCGCCGTACTCCCCAAACCACCGGGCCAGGCGACCCCGTCGACTCACCGCCCGCAGCCGACGCTCCGCCTCGTCCCGCACCCCGGCCGTCGCGACGATCAGCAGGCTGTCCCCCACCTTCAGCCGGGCGTCCGGGCCGGGCACGAAACCGACCCCGTCCCGCAGCACCAGCGTGACCGCGGCGCCCACCGGCAGCCGAAGCTCGTCCACGTGCACCCCGGCCAGCCGGGAGCCGGCGGGCACCTCCAACTGGAGCAGGTCGGCCCGCATCCGCTCCAGCGGGGCGTTCTCCAGCAGGATCTCGCTCGGCTCGGCCGGCGCGGTCACCCGCAACCGGCGGGCCGCCGGGGCGAGCGTGCCGGCCTGGAGCAGCGTGAAGATCACCACCAGCACGAAGACCGCGTCGAAGAGCCGGTCCGCGCCCGGCACCCGCAGCGACAGCGGGATGGTGGCCAGCACGATCGGCACCGCGCCGCGCAGCCCGGCCCAGGAGAGGAAGAGCTGCTCGCGCAGCGGGACGCGGAACGGCAACGCGGAGACCGCCACCGACAGCGGCCGGGCCAGCAGCAGCAGGGCCAGCCCGGTGATCACCGCCGGCAGCACCGCGGCGTCCAGCCGGCTCGGCGAGACGAGCAGGCCCAGCAGCACGAACAGGCCGATCTGGGCCAACCAGGCCAACCCGTCGGCGAAGCCGAGGATCGCCTGGCGGTGCGGGAGACGGGAGTTGCCGAGCAGCACCCCGGCCACGTAGACCGCGAGGAAACCCGAGGCGTGCAGCGCCGAGCCGGCCGCGTACGCCAGGACGGTGAAGCCGACCACCGCGATCGGGTAGAGACCCGCCGAGGGCAGCGCGGCGCGCCGCAGCGCGTACCGCCCGGCCAGCCCCGCGCCGACTCCGACCGCCACGCCGGCCCCCAGCTCGTAGCCGAGCAGCAGCACCTCGTACCACCAGGGGTGGGCGGCCTCCACGCCGGCGCGGGACAGCAGCAGCACCAGCAGCACCACCGGGGCGTCGTTCATCCCGGACTCGGCCTCCAGCGTGGCCACCAGGCGCGGCGGCAGGCGCAGCCGACGCAGGGTGGCGAAGACCGCCGCGGCGTCGGTGGACGAGAGCACCGCGCCGTAGAGCAGGGCCAGCCGCCAGTCCAGGCCGAGCACCAGGTGCACCACCGCACCGACGACCGCGATGCTCACCACCACGCCCACCGTGGAGAGCGCGGCCGACAGGCCGAGCACCGGACGCAGCAGGCTCCACCGCGCGCTCAGCCCGCCCTCGGCGATGATCACGATGAGCGCGCAGAAGCCGAGCACCCGGGTCAGCTCGACGTCGTCGAAGTCGATGCCCAGCCCGGCCTCGCCGATGAGCACGCCGAGCGCCAGGTAGACCAGCAGGCTGGGCACGCCGAGCCGGGTGGAGAAGCGCACCGCGCCCACCGCGACCAGCAGCACGGCCGCGCCCACCAGCAGCGCGAGGTTCAGCCCGGGGGTCATCGCCGAGCGGCCCGCCGGTCGGTCACCCGGCGCTGCCGTCGCGCAGCCGGCGCAGCGCCTCGGGCAGCCCGTCGGCCGGGCGCTCGACCAGGAAGAGCTTGTCGCGACTGGCGGCGCCGGACCGCAGCGACACCGCCGCCGGCCGGACGCCGAGCGCGTCGGCGAGCGCCCGCCGGGCCGCCTCGGTGGCCCGGCCGTCCACCGCCGGCGCGTGCACGGCGACCACGAGCGCGGGACCGTACGGCCCGTCGAAACGGCCGCCGACCCGGGCCCGGGCCGCGCCGGGCTTCACGCGCACGGCGACGGCGAGCGGGGGGCCCGTGGTCGTCATGGTCAGCGCGGCCGGGCGTCGGCGAGCAGGGTGGTGGCGGCGGCGCAGTGGGCACACGGGGTGAAGCCGAGTCCGATCGCCTCGGCCACCGGCAACGGCTCGTCCACCCGGCCCTCCAGGTGTGGGCAGTCGTCCAGGTGGAAGCGCGGGTGACCGTCGACCACCCGGACCTCGTCGGGAAGACGGGCCAGCCGGGCCACCTGCCCGGCGGAGAGGAACTCGGCCGGCGGGTCACCCTCGAACGGACCGTCCGGCGCCGGCGAGGTCGGCGCCGGCGAGTAGGCGGCGGCCGCCGCGTCGTACGGCTCGGCCACCGGTGACCCGGGCGGTTGCCGCCACCCGGGTCCACCGGCGCCGACCGTGGACGTGTGGTGCGGGACCGGGCTCACCGGCTCGTCCGGGGACGGGCCGGCGGGTGCGGTCCGGGGTCGCGGTCCGGCTTCCCGACCCGCCGCGGCCCGGTTCGCGGCCGCCTGGCGGGCGAACGCGATGAAGGCGACGGCGGACAGCAGGCTGGCCGCGATCGAGACGATCAGCAACGAGCTGGACCCACCGGCCAGCCCGACCACCAGCAGCACGACCGCGACGAGGATGAGCAGGACGCTGGCGGCTATCACAGCTCACCCCCGGCCGCGTCGTGTCGGTCTGGTGCGGTCGGTGGCCGTCACCGGGACGGCCACCGACGCGGGGTCGATCAGCGGCCGGACTCGAGCGAGCCGCCGCGGCCGCCGCCGTAGGAGCCGGCGAGGCCGGCGGTGGCGAGGCCGTTGCTGCCGCCGGCGGCACGGGTGCCCTCGGCGCGGTTCATCTCGACCTCGAGGCCCTGGCCACGACCGTCGAGGTCGCGCAGCTGGCTCTCCAGGTATGCCTTGAGGCGGGTGCGGTACTCGCGCTCGAACTGCTTGAGCTCCTCGATGTGCTTCTGCAGCGCGGTGCGCTTGGCGTCCAGGCCGCCCATGGCCTCCTGGTGCCGCTGACGGGCGTCCCGCTCGAGGGCGTCGGCCTTGGCCCGCGCCTCGCGGGTGACCTCCTCGGCCTTGGACCGCGCCTCGGAGAGCAGGCTGTCGGCCTCGCGCCGGGCGTCGGAGACGTGGTCGTCGGCGGTGCGCTGGGCCATCATGAGCACGCGCAGCGCCTGCTGCTCGCCGTCGCCGGTAACCCCTGCCGGGCCGCCCTGGGCGCGAACCTGCTCCAGCTCGGACTGCATCGCCCGGGCCGCCTGCTCGGCGGCCGCCTTGTCCCGCTGCACCCGGTCGAGCTGGGCCTTGACGTCGTTGAGCTCCGCCGCGAGACGGGCGTCGCCGCCGGAGCCGGCGGGTGCGCCACCCCGACCGCCGCGCTCCACCTGGGCGCGCAGCTCGTTGTTCTCCTCGATCAGACGGGCCAGCTCACGCTCGACCTCGTCCAGGAAGGCGTCAACCTCCTCCTCGTCATACCCCCGCTTGCCGATCGGCGGCTTTTTGAAGGCGACGTTGTGGACGTCGGCCGGGGTCAGCGGCATCGAAACTCCTCGGGTCAGTTGCGGCCGCGAAAGCGCTCTGGTCAGGCGAACGCCACGATCAGGCGCTGTAACACGAACTCCATCAGCACGAACAGGATAACCAGGAGCACAAGGGAGGCCAGGTCGATGCTCACGGTACCAATTCGCAGTGGTGGGATCACACGCCTCAACGCGCGCAGGGGCGGATCAGTGACGCTCCACACGACTTCCAGTCCCGCCGACGCCCCGCGCCCCGGTTGCCACCGGCGACCGTAGGCCAGCACGGCCCCGAGAACAAATCGGGCCAACAGGACAAGAAGGAAGAAGTAGAGCAGCAGGTAGAGCACCTGGAACAGGATCGACAACACGGCAGGCGACGTCCCTCGGTCGTGCGTGGTTAGCTCAGACTGAAAAAGCCGCCCTCAGCGATCTTGGCCTTGTCCTCCGCGGTGACCTGGACGTTGGCCGGTGAGAGCAGGAACACCCGGTTGGTCACGCGCTCGATCGTACCGCGCAGGCCGAACGCGAGCCCGGCCGCGAAGTCGACAAGTCGGCGGGCGTCCGCCTCGTCCATCTCGGTGAGATTGATGATCACCGGCACTCCGTCCCGGAAGTGCTCGCCGATGGTCCGCGCCTCCCGGTAGGTGGTCGGGTGCAGCGTGGTGATCTGGTAACGCTGCTCCTCCTCCGGGGCCACCGCCCGCTCCCGCGGCGGGGCCTGCGGCGCGAGGGCGAGATTGTCCCGCGTGTGGTAGGTCAACGCGCCGGAGGTCTCGCCGGTCGAGGACCGGGTGATCGACCGCACGCTGGAACGCTCGGCGCGCTCCGGGCGGTCCAGGCGCTCGACCTCGGACCGGTCGCTGTCGACCGCGCGACTCGAGGCGCGCTCGGACAGCCGGCCCCGGTCACCGGAGCGGGTCCGGGGCGCCGGCGGCTCCTCGGACTCGTCGTCGTCCTCGTCGGCGAACTCCTCGGCGTACCGGCTCGACCGGTAGCGCGAGTCACGGTAGCCACCCTTGTCGTAGCCACCGTCCTCGTACGCCCGCTCGTCGTCCTCCTCGACGAGACCGAGCCAGACCCCCGCCTTGCGCAGTGCACCCATCCCCGCGCCCTTCCGTCCGCCATGCGGCACGCGCCCCCGTGCCGTGTCGCTTGATCACGAGTGGACGATCATGCCCACCGGACCGGATCGGCAATCCCCTGGCGCGCGGTTCGCGGCCCGCCCGCCACGGCCCCCGGCTACGGGAACGCCGTCCTGAACAACACTGATGTAATTTGCTTCCGTCGCGGCCAGGCTACCCCAGCGTGGGACGCATTCCGAGCAACGCGCTGCCGACGCGGACATGTGTCGCGCCGTGAGCGATCGCGCTCTCCAGGTCGCCACTCATCCCCGCCGACAGCGCCGTCGCCCCCGGATGATCCGCCCGCAGCCGCGCCGCCACCTCGGCCAACCGGGCGAACGCCCGGTCCGGTTCCCAGCCCAGCGGGGCCACCGCCATCAGGCCGGCCAACCGCAGCCCGGTCGTGCCGGCGACCGCCGCGGCCACCCGGTCGAGGCCCCGCTGCGGGTCGGCCATGCCCGGCAGCGCCCCACCCCGCGCCGGGTCACCGTCGATGCTGACCTGCACCAGCACGTCCAACGGCCGATCCCGGACGTCGGACGCGGCGGCGTCCAGCGCGGCGGCGAGCCGGACGCTGTCCACCGACTGCACCACGTCGGCGTACCGGACGACCGAGCGGGCCTTGTTCCGCTGCAACTGGCCGATGAAGTGCCAGCGCGGGGCCGCGCCGGCGCCGGCCACCGCCGCCGCCTTGGGCGCCGCCTCCTGGTCGCGGTTCTCGCCCACGTCGGTGACCCCGAGCCCGGCCAGCGCGACCACGTCGGCGGCCGGATAGGTCTTGGTCACCGCGACCAGGGTGACCTCGTCGGGGTCCCGGCCGGCGGCCGCGCAGGCGTCGGCGACCCGGGCGCGCACCCGGGCCAGGCCGGCCGCGAGCTCGGCGCGACGTTCGGGTCGCACCGCCGTGGGTGAGTCCGTCATCGGCGCGGCTCAGGACCCGTTCTTGAGGAAGTCGGGCACGTCGACGTCGTCGAAGAGCACCCGGCGCGACGGCTGCTGCGGGGCCGGCATGGTGGCCGGCGGGCTCACCGGCGCGCTCGGCTGGGCCGGCGGGTTCTGGTTGCTCTTGCGCGGCGGGTCGACCGCCTTGTAGGCGGGCGTGCCGCCGTCGAAGCCGGCCGCGATCACGGTCACCCGCACCTCGTCGCCGAGCGCGTCGTCGATGACCGCACCGAAGATGATGTTGGCGTCCGGGTGGGCCGCGTCGGTGACCAGCTGCGCCGCGTCGTTGATCTCGAACAGGCCGAGGTCCGAGCCACCGGCGATGGAGAGCAGCACGCCGCGCGCGCCGTCCATGCTCTGCTCCAGCAGCGGGCTGGAGATGGCCGCCTCGGCCGCCTCGACCGCGCGGTTCTCGCCGCGGGCGCTGCCGATGCCCATCAGCGCGCTGCCGGCACCGCTCATCACGCTCTTCACGTCGGCGAAGTCCAGGTTGATCAGACCCGGCGTGGTGATCAGGTCGGTGATGCCCTGGACACCGGAGAGGAGCACCTGGTCCGCGGTGCGGAAGGCGTCCATCATGGAGATGTTGCGGTCACCGAGGGCGAGCAGCCGGTCGTTGGGGATCACGATGAGGGTGTCGCACTGGTTGCGCAGCTCCTCGATGCCCGCCTCGGCCTGCACCTGCCGGCGCTTGCCCTCGAACGAGAACGGCCGGGTGACCACGCCGATGGTGAGCGCGCCGAGCTTGCGGGCGATGTTCGCCACGACCGGCGCGCCGCCGGTGCCGGTGCCGCCGCCCTCGCCGCAGGTGACGAAGACCATGTCGGCGCCCTTGAGCACCTCCTCGATCTCGTCGCGGTGGTCCTCGGCGGCGTTCTTGCCGACGTCCGGGTTCGCGCCGGCGCCCAGCCCGCGGGTCAGCTCCCGGCCCACGTCCAGCTTGACGTCGGCGTCGCTCATCAGCAGCGCCTGCGCGTCGGTGTTGATCGCGATGAACTCGACGCCCTTGAGCCCAACCTCGATCATCCGGTTGACGGCGTTCACGCCGCCACCCCCGATGCCGACGACCTTGATGACCGCCAGGTAGTTGTGCGGAGGTGTCATCTCCGGTCCTTTCCCTTCGAGATTGGCATGGGCCGACCCCACACGGCTTGGCCGGACCAGAGGAGAACCCTCACCCTCTACTAGAGGCTTAGAGTTATGTCAACCACTGATCTCTTCGGGGCAACGTATGCGCCGCCGCGCCAGGAGCCAAGGACCCGCACCGGCGTGTCGCCGTCCGAGCGGCCGGCGACACACCTGCCGCTCGCTGACCGACGGGTCACCGGAACGTGACCACGTCGGGCGCGCTGACGTCGATCCGGTCGGCCCTGCGGGGCAGCAGCGCGGTGGCCACCGTGGACTTGTCCGCGCTCCGCGAGGCGTCGCCCCAGAAGACCTCCCGCTCGCCGCGCAGCAGCAGCGTGATCCGGGCCAGGCCGGCCACGTCCACCGCGACCAGCTCGGCGCGCAGCCGGTCACCGAGCGCGGCCAGCACCGCCAGCCCGGCCCGGGTGCCCGGGTCGTCCGGGCCCGGCGCGGCGACCCGGACCAGCGGCAACCCCTCCGACACCCGGTCCACCCGCTGGAAGACCACGCCCGCGGCGTCGACGACGGCGAAGCGCCCACCCTGCGGCACCGCCGCGACCGGCACCCGCTCGACCACCCGGATCACCAGCGCCCCCGGCCAGTCCCGCTCCACGGTGGCGCGGGCCACCGGCGGCAACGTGCCGACCCGGCGGGCGGTCGCGGCCAGGTCCACCCGGGCCAGCGGCGTGTCGTCCGGCACCGCCGCGGCGTCCCGGATCTCCACCGGCGTGACCAGCCGCGCGCCGACCACCCGCACCTCGCGGACGCCGAACAGGCCGGTGCCGAGCACCGTCCAGGCCACCAACGCGGCGACCGCGACCACGGCCGCGGCCACCGCCCAGGGCAACGCGGCCCGCATCCGCCGCTGCCGGGCCCGGGCCATGAAGCGGCGGGTCGACGGCGGCACGGCGTCCGCGCCGGCCCGCACCAGCTGCCAGCGCCGGACCGGACTGCGCCGCCCCGCCCCGCCGTCCTGGCCGGGGGTGCGGCCGCGGGCCGGGCCGGGACTCATCCGGCGGTGGTCGCCGCGCCGTCCGGGCCGACGCCCAGGGCCGCCGCCCCACCGGAACGGGCCAGCAGGGCGTCCAACAGTTGGTCACCCATCAGCGAGATCGGCGGCGCGCCCATGGTCACCACCACGTCGCCGGCGCGGGCCCGGCGGGCCACCTCGGTTGGCACGTCGTCCCACGCGTCGACGAAGACCTTCCGCTCCGCCGGCAGCGGCACCTCCTCGATCAGCGCGGCCGACCCCTCGCCCGGCTTGCGCAGCTCACCGGGGCCGAAGACCTCCAGCAGCACCAGCTCGTCGGCGATGCCGAGCGCGGCGGCGATCTCCGCCTGCAGGTCCCGGGTCCGGTAGAGCCGGTAGGGCTGGAAGACCACGATCAGCCGGCCGTCACCGGCCACCTCGCGCAGCGTCTGCAGCGCCAGCGTCATCGACGTCGGGTGGTAGGCGTACTCGTCGTAGACCAGCACGCCGTCCGCGACGCCCTTGCGCTCGAACCGTCGGCGCACGCCGGGGAACGCGCCGAGCGCCGCCTCCGCCGCCGACACCGGCAGCTCCAGGAGGTACGCGGCGAGCACGGCGGCGGCGCTGTTGAGCGCCATGTGCCGGCCCGGGATCGGCAGCCGGATCTCGCCCAACGACCGGCCCTCGATCTCGGCCAGGTAGCGCACGCCCCGCGCCGACGAGGTGACGTCGCTCATCCGCAGGTCCGCGTCGGCGGACTCGCCGTACGTCCAGACCCGGCGGCCCTCGGCCCGCAGCGCCTCGGCCAGCCGCCGCCCGCCCGCGTCGTCGGCGCAGGTGACGACGAAGCCCGCCGGGTCGGTGAGCCGGGCGAACTCGGCGAACGCCGCCTCCAGGGTGGCCAGGTCGCCATAGGTGTTGAGGTGGTCCGCCTCGACGTTCGTGATGATCGACAGGTACGGCCGGTAGATGAGGAACGAGCGGTCGCTCTCGTCCGCCTCGACCACGAAGTGCTCGCCGGTGCCGTGGTGCGCGCCGGAACCGACCTCGGAGATCTCGCCGCCGATGACGAAGGACGGATCGGCGCCGGCCTGCTGGAGCACCATGGTGACCATCGACGTGGTGGACGTCTTGCCGTGCGTGCCGGCCACCGCCACCGTGCGGCGACCGGTCATCGCGGCGGCGAGCGCCTCGGAGCGGTGCAGCACCCGCAGGCCCCGCCGGCGCGCCTCGACCAGCTCCAGGTGGTCCTGCGGGATGGCGCTGGAGTAGACGACCGTGTCCACGCCGTCCAGGTTGGCCGCCTCGTGGGTGGAGTGGATCGTCCCGCCCAGCGCCCGCAGGCCGGCCAGGGACGGCCACTCCCGCAGCTCGCTGCCGGAGACCGGCAGGCCACGGGTGAGGAAGAGCCGGGCCAGCCCGGCCATCCCGACACCACCCACCCCGATCAGGTGGATCCGACCCAGGTCCTCCGCGGTCGTCGTGCCGGCGGGCGTGAACTGCGCGGTGTTCATTCCGAGTACCTTCCCGTCGCGACGTCCCGCATCAGCGGGACACCGCCTCGTAGACGAAGTTCAGCAGGGCCACGTCGCCGTCGCGACGGCCGTAGCCGGCGGCGGCGTGGCTCATCGCCCAGAGCCGCTGCGGGTCGCGGATGAGCGGGATCACCGTGTGCTCCACCCAGGCCGGGGTCACCTCGGCGTCGTCGACCAGCAGCCCGCCGCCGGCCTCCACCACCGGCAGCGCGTTGCGCTTCTGCTCCTGGTTGCTGTGCGGGTAGGGCACGTAGACCGTGGGCAGGCCGATCGCGGCCACCTCGGCGCAGGTCATCGCGCCGCCCCGGCCCAGCATCAGGTCGGCCGCCGCGTAGCCCAGCTCCATCTCGGACAGATAGGGCAGCGTCACGTACGGCACGGGCAGGTCGGTGGGGACCGAGACCGGTTCGTTGCGGGCGCCGATCACGTGCAGCACCTGCACGCCGTTGCGGGCCAACTCCTTGGCGGCGCCGGAGACGGCCAGGTTGATCGAGCGGGCGCCCTGCGAGCCGCCGGCCACGAAGAGCACCGGCAGGTCGGGACGGAGCCCGAAGTGCGCCCGGGCGGCGTCGCGCAGCGCGGCGCGGTCCAGGCCGGCGATGCCCCGGCGCAGCGGCACCCCGACCACCCGGGCGTCGCGCAGCGCCTCGGCCTGCGCCGGCTGGTGCGGGAAGCCCACCGCGACGTTCTTGGTGAACTTCATCCCGAGCCGGTTGGCCACCCCGGGCGGCACGTTCACCTCGTGGATGACGATCGGCAGGTCGCGACGCCACGCGGCAAGGTAGCCGGGCACCGAGACGTACCCGCCGAAGCCGACCACGGCGTCGGCCTGGACCTCGTCGATCACCTTGCCCGCCGCGCGGGCCGCCTTCCACATCCGGTCCGGGGTGCGCACCAGGCTCATGTTGACCGACCGGGGCAGCTGGTAGGCCGGGATCTGCCGCAGGTCGTAGCCGGCCGGCGGGATCAGCTCGTTCTCCAGCCCCTTCGGTGTGCCCAGGCAGGTGATGCGGACGCTCGGGTCGTGTCGGCGCAGGCAGTCGGCGAAGGCGAGCAGCGGGTAGATGTGCCCGCCCGTGCCCCCTCCGCAGAGCACCACCGAACGCAGCGGACCCATCAGCGTCTCCTCTCGCTCGCCGAGCCGGCGCGCGTCCGGTCGGACCGGACGCCGCGGGCCGCGGCCTGATCGTCCTGCCGACGCTGGCGGGACCGGGGCACGGAACCTCGGTCCGCCGGGGGCGGCGCCGGTCGGCGGCGCCGGCCGGGAAGCGGCGGCAACGGGGCCCACACTAGCCGGACCCATCGGGCCGGCGGACGGGCGTGCAGGGCCCGGGCCGCGTCCGGCTCGGCGCGGGCGAAGGAGGCGAGCATGCCGATCGCGGCCAGCGTCACCACCAGGGCGCTGCCGCCGTCGGAGATGAACGGCAACGGTACGCCGGTGAGCGGCAGCAACCCGGTGACGCCACCGATGTTGATGACGGCCTGACCGACCAGCCAGGCGGTCACGCCGGCGGCGGCGAGGCGACGGAACGGGTCCTCCACCCGGCGGGCGATCCGCATGCCGGTGTAGGCGAGCACGGCGAAGAGCACCAGGATCACGGCGCAGCCCACCACGCCCAACTCCTCGGCGACGATGGCGAAGATGAAGTCGTTGTGCGCCTCGGGCAGCCAGCCGTACTTGAAGCTGCTCTGGCCCAGGCCGACGCCGAACCAGCCGCCGTTGCCGATCGCGTAGCGGGCCTGGATGAGCTGGTAGCAGTTCGCCAACTGCTGGTCGAAGCAGGTCTGCGGCGACGGCGGGTCGAGCCACATGGTCAGCCGGCCCAGCCGGTAGTTGTCGGCGTCGCGGGAGCCCGAACCGGCGCCGAGCGAGGCCACCGCGACCAGCAGGCCGACGCCGAGCAGGCCGATCGCGGAGAGCGAGGCGAAGACCCGGCCCCGCACGCCGGCCGCCCAGAGCAGGCCCACCACCAGCGCCAGCAGGCAGAGCATGCTGCCCAGGTCGTTGTAGCCGACCAGCACGAAGAGCAGGCCGACCACCGGGAACAGCGGCGTGGCCAGCTCCCGCCACCAGCCCAGCGCGGCGCCCTTGCGGGCCAGCACGTGCGCGCCCCACAGCACCAGCGCGAACTTGGCCACCTCGGCCGGCTGGAGCGAGATCGGGCCGAGGGAGAGCGAGAGGAGTTGGCCCTTCAACGGCCCGATGGACGCCACCCCGAACAGCGATTCCAACGCGACCAGCAGGTTGAGCAGGAGCAGCAGCACCACCGCCACGCCGAGCACCGGGCGGCTCACCGCCCGGAAGGTGCGCGCGGGCAGCCGCTGACAGGCCCAGAACGCGCCCACCCCGATCACCGCGAACACGGCCTGCTTGGTCAGCGAGGCCGCCGCGTCGTCCTCCTGCACGTAGTCGCGCACGCTGGTCGCGGAGAAGACCATGGTGAGGCCGATCAGCAGCAGCAGGCCGGCGCTGGAGAGCAGCAGGTAGTAGGAGGCCAGCGGTCGGGCCAGCAGGCCGCGCAGCGCGGCCAGCCCGCCGGCCGGGTCCCACCGGTCCGCGCCGGCCGGCGGATCACCCGGTGGCGTGGCCGCGGGCGCCCGACGGGCCGGCGGGTCGCTGGTGACCTGGATGTCTCGTCCCTCCCCCACCCGCTCATCATGGCGGCTCGACCCGCCCGCCCGTGGCGCAACCGTCCGGTCGGCGTGTCGGATCTGAAGGAGGGGCCCCCTTTTAACAGACGTCTGTTAAAAGGGGGCCCCTCCTTACACCTAGCTCACGGCGGCGAGGAACTCGCTGTAGAACAGCCCCAGCGCGATCGCCACCCCGATGCCGGCGATGATCCAGAACCGGACCACGATGTTGACCTCGCTCCAGCCGGCCAGCTCGAAGTGGTGCTGGAGCGGCGACATCCGGAACACCCGCTTGCCGGTGGTGCGGAACGAGATGATCTGGATGACCACCGACATCGTGATGATCACGAAGAGGCCGCCCAGGATCGGCAGCAGCAGGATGGTGCGGGTCGACATCGCCATGCCGGCGATCAGGCCGCCCAGCCCCAGCGCGCCGGTGTCGCCCATGAAGATCCGCGCCGGCGACGTGTTCCACCAGAGGAAGCCCACGCAGGCCCCGGCCGCCGCGCCGGCGATCAGCGCGATCTCCAGCGGGTCGCGCACGGTGTAGCAGTACGCCTCGGTGTAGTTCGGGTCGGCGCACCAGTGCCGGTACTGCCAGAACGCGATCAGGGCGTACGCGGCGAGGACCATCACCGAGGCGCCGGTGGCCAGGCCGTCCAGGCCGTCGGTGAGGTTGACGCCGTTGGTCGCCGCCATCACTACCATGATGATGACGATCACCGCGCCGATCTTGCCGATCTCCAGCGCCGGGATGTCCCGGATGAAGCTCAGCGTGGTGCTGCCGACCGTCTCGGTGTTCGTCGCGTTGCCCCGCACGTCGGTCATGCTCGACGGGAAGTAGACCGCCACCGCGCCGAAGACGGCGCCGACCAGGATCTGCCCGGCCAGCTTGCCCCGCTTGTTGAGACCGCCGCTGTGCCGCTTGCGGACCTTCAGGAAGTCGTCGATGAAGCCGACCGCACCGGAGAACACCATCAGCCCCAGCAGCACCAGCGCCGTGATGGTCGGCTCGACCTGGGCGATCTGCGCGTCCGGCAGCGTGGTCAGGGCCAGGTGCCCGGCGACGTACGCGATGACCGTGGCCAGGATGAAGACCACGCCGCCCATCGTCGGGGTGCCCTTCTTGCCCTCGTTGCTGGCCAGCCCGAGGTTCGATCGGATCGGCTGGCCGGCCTTCAGCCGGGCGAACACCTTGATCGCGATCGGGGTGCAGAACAGCGAGATCAGGAACGCGACCCCGATGGCGACGATGACCGCCCTCATGCGATGTCGCCCTCCGTCGCCGCCTCCCGGGCGTCCGCGCGCAGCGCGTCGGCCACCTCCCAGGTCCGATACCGCGAGCCCTTCACCAGCACCACGTCCCCGGGACGCAGCTCGCTCCGCAGCACCTCGACGGCCGCCGCCTGATCGGTGAGCAACACCGACTCTCCTCCCCAGTTGCCTACCGCTGTCGCGCCCTCGTGGATCGACGCCGCCGGCTCGCCCACCACGAGCAGCCGGTCCACTCCCAACTCGGCCGCGAGCCGGCCGACCTGCTGATGCCCCTCCCGCTCGAAGTCGCCCAGCTCGGCCATGTAGCCGAGCACCGCGACGGTACGCCCCTCCCCGCGCATGCTGGCCAACGCCCGCAGCGCCACGCCGGTGGAGGCCGGGTTCGCGTTGTACGAGTCGTCGATCACGGTCACCCCGTCGGGACGCTCGAAGACGTCCATCCGCCGGGTGGAGACCAGGCCCAGCTCGCCCAGCGCCGCCGCCAGGTCGGCCAGCGGCAGGCCCAGCTCGCGGGCGACCGCCGCGGCGGCGAGCGAGTTGGACACCTGGTGCCGCCCGGTCAGCCCGAGCCGCACCGGGGCGCTCCCCTCCGGCGTCACCAGCGTGTACGAGGGCCTACCGCGGCCGTCCAGCGTCACGTCGACCGCGCGCACGTCGGCCTGCGCCGACTCGCCGTACCGGACCACCCGGGCCGAGGTCCGGGTCGCCATCGCGTCGACCCGGGGGTCGTCGGCGTTCAACACCGCCAGCCCGTCGGCGGGCAGCGCCTCGACCAACTCCCCCTTGGCCAACGCGATGGTGTCCACCGAGCCGAACTCGCCGATGTGCGCCACCCCGACGTTGAGCACCACCGAGATCCGCGGCGGCACCACGTCGCACAGGTAGCGGACGTGCCCGACCCCGCGGGCGCCCTTCTCCATGACCAGGAAACGCGTCTCGGGGGTGGCCTGCAACGCGGTGTACGGATGCCCCAGCTCGTTGTTGAACGAGCCGGGCGGCGCCACGGTCGGGCCGAGCCGCACCGCGAGCTGGGCGATCAGGTCCTTGGTGGTGGTCTTGCCGGAGGAGCCGGTCAGGCCGACCACGGTCAGCCCGGGCAGCCGGTCGACCACCGCGCGGGCCAGCCGGCCCATCGCGTCGAGCGCGTCGTCGACGAGCACCATCGGCACGCCCGGCACCTCCCGGGTGCCGAGCACGGCCACCGCGCCGGCGTCCACCGCGCCGGCGGCGTAGTCGTGGCCGTCCACCCGCTCGCCCGCGAACGCCACGAAGAGCGCGCCCGGGGCCACCTTGCGGGAGTCGAACTCCATGGTCCCGGTGACCCGGGCGTCCCGGTCGGCGCCGGCCAGCCGACCGCCGACCGCCTCGGCCACCTCGGCCAGCGTCAGCGGGATCACCGCTGACCCACCAGGTCGCCGAAGCGGGCGCGCAGCGCGGTCGCCAACTCCACCCGGTCGTCGAACGGCAGCACCTCGCCACCGATCTCCTGGCCGCGCTCCTGCCCCTTGCCCAGCACCGCCACCACGTCACCCGGTTCGGCCACCCGGACCGCCTCCTCGATCGCCGCCCGCCGGCCGGGCACCTCGATGATGCGGGCCGGCGCGGCGGCGGCGTACGCGCCGGCCAGCACCTCGGCCCGGATCGTGGCCGGGTCCTCGGTCCGCGGGTTGTCGTCGGTCACCAGCACCACGTCCGCGCCCCGGGCGGCCACCTCGCCCATCACCGGGCGCTTGCCCCGGTCCCGGTCGCCGCCGGCGCCCACCACGCAGACCAGCCGGCCGTCGGTCAGGCCGCGCAGCGCGGTCAGCACCGCCTCGATCGCGTTCGCCTTGTGCGCGTAGTCGACCACCCCGCGCACCGGCGCGTCGCCGCTGACCAGCTCCAGCCGGCCGGGCACGCCGCCGCAGTCGGCCACGCCGGCCGCCGCGGTGACCGGGCCGACGCCGGCGGCCACCAGCGTGGCGACGGCCAGCAGCGCGTTGGCCACGTTGTGCCGGCCGGGCAGCGCCACCCCGGTGGGCAGCGCCGGCGTGTCCGGGCCGTGCAGGGTGAAGCGCTGCGCGTAGCCCTCGCCGTCGATCTCGTCGGCCCACCAGGTGGCGGCCGGGTCGCCGGCCGCCGAGTAGGTCACCGTGGCGGGCTTGCGCAGCGGGCGCAGCGCCGCGTCGTCGTGGTTGAGCACCTCGACCCGGCAGCGCCCGTCGAAGAGCCGGGCCTTGGCGGCGAAGTAGTCCGCCTCGTCGGTGTGGAAGTCGAGGTGGTCGGAGCCGAAGTTGGTGTAGCCGCCGACGTCGAACCGGACGCCGCCGACCCGGCCCATGGCGAGCGCGTGGCTGGACACCTCCATCACCACCGCGTCCACCCCGCGCTCGCGGGCCACCGCGAGCATGGCGTGCAGGTCGGTGGCCTCCGGGGTGGTCCGGACGCTGTCCACCACCAGGTCGCCGAGGCGGGTCTCCACGGTGCCGATCAGGCCGGTGGTGTGCCCGGCGGCGCGCAGCCCGGACTCGATCAGGTAGCTGGTGGAGGTCTTGCCGGCGGTGCCGGTCACCCCGATCACGGTGAGCCGGGCGGTCGGGTCGCCGTAGACCGTGGCGGCCACCTCGCCGAGCACGCCCCGGGCGTCGTCGACGACCAGCACGGGCAGGCCCGAGCCGGCGGCCAGCGGCACACCGGCCGGATCGGTCAGCAGGGCCACCGCGCCGGCGGCGGCCGCGGCGCCGGCGAACTCCGCGCCGTGCCGGCGGGCGCCGGGCAGGGCCGCGTACAGGTCGCCGGGGCGGACCTCCTGGCTGGCGTGGGTGACCCCGGTGACGGCCAGTTCGTCGGCCCCCTCCGGCGCCGGGACGGCCAGCCGGACGGCGAGGTCACCGAGCCGGACGGGCAGCACGGTGGTGGGACGTGGATTGCCGGACACGGCGTCAGACCCTACCCGGTCGTCCGGTTCCGACCGCACAGCCGCCCCGGTGGTTCGTCGCCACTCACCGATGATGTCCCGCCGGGCCCGCTCAGCGCGGAAAGACCTCGAACTTCGGGGACTTGTCGGTGAGCGACGGGGGCACCCGGGAGTGGCGCAGCGTGAAGCCCATCATCTCGCGGAACGCCGGCGCGGCGACCGCGCCGCCCTCGCCGCCAGGGCTCCAGACGAACACCGCCACCACGTAGCGGGGCTTCTCCGCCGGTGCCATCCCGATGAACGAGCCGACCTCGCCCGGCTGCTTCTTGCCGTTGTCGTAGCGCAGCCCGGTGCCGGTCTTGCCGGCCACCCGGTAGCCCGGCACGGCGGCGGCCAGCCCGGTGGCCCGCCCGTCCGGGCCGTCGACGGTGGTGACCGCCTCCAGCATCCGGCGCAGGGCGGCCGCGTTGGCCGGACTGAGCACCGAGCGGGTGGTCGGTGCGGCGCCCGGGGTCTGCTTGCCGTCGGGCCCGATCGTGTCCTTGATCAGGTGCGGCTGTACGTACGTCCCGTTGTTGGCGATCGCGTTGTACGCGGCGGCCATCTGCAACGGCGTGGCGTCCACGCTGTGCCCGATCGGCACCGACCCGTACGACGACCCGCTCCACTCGTCGGCCGGGAGCAGCCGCCCGGACGCCTCGCCGGGCAGGCCCTCGCCGGTCGGCTGACCCAGCCCGAACCGCTTCTGGTAGTCGATCAACCGGTCCTTGCCCAACTTGTCGGCGATCTCGATGGTCGCGATGTTGGACGAGAAGGCGAGCATGCCCGGGATGCTCATCACACGGCCGTTCGCGTGGTGCGTGTCCTCGAACGGCACGCCGCCGAGGACCACGGTGTTGGCCACCGGGAACGTGGTGTCCGGCGTGATCACGCCCTCCTGGAGCGCCGCGCCGTAGGTGATCGCCTTGTGGATCGAGCCGGGGTCCACCACGAAGCTGGTGGCCGCGTCGTCCCGGTCGGATGGCGAGTTGACCCTGCTCGGGTCGGCCGCGTCGTAGGTGGGCTGGCTGGCCTGGGCCAGCACCTCCCCGGTGGGGACGTCCAGGATCACCGCCGCGGCGACGCTGCCCTTGGCCTGGGCCACCTGCCTGGCCAGGATCCGCTGCGTCATGAACTGCAGGTCCCGGTCGATGGTGAGCTGCAACGAGCTGCCCGGTCTCGGCTGGGTGGTGCTGCTGTAGCCGCCCGGGATGGGCGCGGCGAGGTCGCCCAGCCCCGCCTCGTAGGTCCGCTTGCCGGCCTGGCCGCGCAGCAGGTCGTCGTACTTCGCCTCCAGGCCCTCCAGGCCGTTCATGTCCGGGCTGACAAAGCCGATCATGTTGGCGGCCAGGTCGCCGCCGGGCACCTCGCGCCGCTCGTCCCGGTGCACGCCGATGCCGGCGAGGTCGAGCGCCATTATCTGCTTGGCGGTGCCCATCTCCACGCCCCGGGCGAGGTAGACGAATTCGGTGTCGCGGGTGGTTCCGGGCTGCTTGCGCCGCTGCATCTTGTCGGCCAGCTCCGAGGCCGGCACGCCGAGCAGCGGGGAGAGCGCGAGGGCGGTGGCGTCGCGGTCCTTGACCTGGGTCGGGTCGGCGAAGACGTAGCGTGCCTCCACGCTGTGCGCGAGCGGCTCGCCGGTGCGGTCGAGGATCGCGCCACGCGGGGCCGGCAGCTCGATCACCTTGACCCGGTTGGGCAGGCCGCCGTCGGCGTACGCCGGGCTGTCCGCGGTCTGCAGGTAGACCAGCCGGACGCCGATGCTGGCGAACAGCGTCAGGGCCAGCACCGTGGCGAGCCGCAGCCGCCGGCGCGGGTCGCCCAGCCGGGGCGGTCGGCGCGGCTTGCGGACCGGCCGGCGGGCCGCCGGGCGGCGCGGCCCGGGCCGGCGGCGTGGCGGCGGGTCGACCTCGTCCTCGTCGTCGAACGGTTCGTGTACCGGGCGCGCGGACACGGTCCGCACCACGCCGGCGCTCCGGCGGCCGGCCCGGGCGCCCTCCCCCGCCGCCGGCGGCTCCCGGCGGCCGGTCCGGGCGGCCCGGCCACCGTCGAGCACCTGCAACGCGGGCCGGAACGGATCGCCGGAGCGGCTGCTGCGTGGGGTACGCCGCTGCTCGGCGCCACCCTCGCGGATGGTCCGCCCGCGCGGGGTGTACGCCCGCGCGTCGGAGATCCCGCCGACACCCGGCTCCCGGGGGTCGGTGCCACGCGACGAGCCGCGCCGGGAGCCCGTGGCGTCCCGGCGCGGTTCGTCCGACCTCGGTGGCACCGCTCAGCCTCCGTTACCCTGCTGGCCGGCGCCGGCCGCCGCGCCCTCCGCGGGGTGCGGCACGCCGATCGTCTGCCCGTCCGGCAGCCTGATGTAGGCCGGGTCCGCGGACTCCACCAGGCCCAGTTTGCGGGCGTTGGCGGTGAGGTTGCCCGGCGCCTTCTGGTCAGCGATCTCCTTCTTCAGCTCCTGCTCGTCGACGTCGAGCTTGGCCTGCTGCTGCTGGAGCCGCTCCAGCCGGAACGCGTTCTCGTTGATCTTGGTGTTGACCGCCAGGATGCCGAGCACCCCGCCGACCACGAGCACCAGGATCATCCCGACGAAGGGTGCCCGGGGCACCCGGATCGGCGGCGGCGGAGCGACCCGCAGCCGCGGCGCCGCGGGCGTCGTGGCCCGGACCCGCTCGGCCGGACGCAGCGCGGCGCTGCCCGCCGTCGGGTACTCGCGCGTCCCCCGGGCGCGGGTCCCCTCCCGGCGGTCGGCCGCGGTCGTCGTGTCTCGCGTGGCGCGCTGCGCCGTGGTCCGGCCCCCCGACCGCGGTGCGCGCTGCCCGACGGCCCCCCGGCCGTCGCGCTTCTCGACGTTCATGTCCCCTCCCCCTCCTCGTCCGTCCCGTTCCCCGGTTGGTGCATCGCCTTCACCCGGCGGCGGTACCGTTCGCGGTCGGTACCGCCCTGCCGGGTCTCCTCCGGATCGAGCCGAACCGCGGCCCGCAGCCGCACCGAAGCGGCCCGCGGGTTCGCGGCCACCTCCGCCTCCCCGGGCAGCTCGGCACCCCGGCTCAACAGCCGGAACGTCGGGCCCGACCCGGGCAGTTCGACCGGAAGGTCGACCGGGCCCTTGCTGCGGACCCGGTCGGCGAGCGCCTGCTTGGTGAGCCGGTCCTCCAGCGAGTGGTAGGACAGGACCACCATGCGGCCGCCCACGGTGAGCTTGTCCAGAGCGGCCGGCAGCGCCGTCTCCAGCGCCGCCAGTTCTCTGTTTACCTCGATCCGTAAAGCCTGAAACGTTCTCTTTGCCGGGTGTCCGCCCGTTCGTCGGGCCGGCGCCGGAATCGCGTCCCGGACCAGCTCCGCCAACCGGGCCGACGACGTGATCCGGGCCCGCTCGCGCTCCCGGATGATCGCCGAGGCGATCTTCCCGGCGAACTTCTCCTCGCCGTACACCCGCAACAGCCGGGCCAGCTCGGGATGGCCGTAGGTGTTGACCACCTCCTCGGCGGTCACCCCCCGGGTCTGGTCCATTCGCATGTCCAGCGGCGCGTCCTGCGCGTAGGCGAACCCGCGGTCGGGCGCGTCCAGTTGCAGCGACGAGACGCCGAGGTCGAACAGCACGCCGTCGACCGCCGGGTAACCGAGCCGGTCGAGCACCTCGGGCAGTTCGTCGTAGACGGCGTGCTCCAGGTGGATCCGGTCGGCGAACCGCGCCAGGCGGACCCGCGCGTGGGCGAGGGCCTCGGTGTCCCGGTCCAGACCGACGAGGACCGTCTCCGGGTGCGCCGTGAGCACCGCCTCGGCGTGCCCGGCCAGGCCGAGCGTGGCGTCGACGTGCACCGTCCGGCCGGGGCGGCCCAGCGCGGGGGCCAGCAGCTCGAGACACCGCTCGAGCAACACCGGCACGTGCGTGCCGCGTAGCTCCCCCATGTCGACCCCCACTGCTCGAAAACCGCTTCCGTCCACGTGTCCGTCGTCGCCACGACGCCTCGCCATACCGCCAGATCCCCATCCGCTCCCCGCCCGCCGGAGGCCGCGGCCCTCCGTGTCGGATCGTGCGCCTGGCACCGGGGAAGGGGTGCCAGGAACTCGAAAGCGGCTGGAGATCTCGCAGTACGTCGGGCGCCGTCACGCCCTACAGACCGCCGGGCAGCACCCCCTCCTCGATGTCGGCGAAGTCGTCTTCGCTCTCCGCGAGGTAGGCCTCCCAGGCCACCCTGTCCCAGATCTCCACCCGGGTGCTCGCCCCGATCACGACCAGCTCCCGGTCGAGGGCAGCGTAGGACCGCAGGTGCCCGGGAATCGTGACCCGACCCTGCTTGTCCGGCACCTCGTCGTGTGCGCTGGCGAAGAAGACCCGGCTGTAGGCCCGGGCCGCCTTGCTGGTCATCGGTTGCGCGCGCAACTGGTCGGCGATGCGCTGGAACTCGGGCATCGGGAAGACGTAGAGGCAGCGCTCCTGCCCTTTGGTGATCACGACACCCCCCGCCAGCTCGTCCCGGAACTTGGCCGGCAGGATCAACCGGCCTTTGTCGTCCAGACGCGGAGTGTGGGTGCCGAGGAACATCGGCCCAACCCCCTCGCCCTGAGCGGCGTTCGCGGCGCCGCTGACCCCCCGGGCCGGTGTGGCCCTCCCGGCCTCACCATCGCGCCCCACTCTACTCCACTTCCCTCCACCTGCAACCAGAATCGCCGCCCCGGCGCGGCGTGTCCGCGCGTAAAACCGCACGTCAATGCGGGTGGGGCGGAGTGGAGGGGGTGGACGCCCCCGCCGGGGCGTCCGCTACCCGACATCGACCGCCGCCGTCCGGCCGAGCGCGCGCCAACCGTCCACCGCGCCGTCCCCGGCCGAACGGTTCACCGTCGGCGGCGATCTGGCGGCGGTCGTGGTCCGGTAACCTCGCTCGGGTGACGGACGCGAAGATGCCCATGCGGGCAAAGGTGGCCAGCTCCGTGTCGCGCACCGCCGCGGCGCTGTCGCGGGCCGCGGGTCGTGGCGACGGCTCGGTGATCGGCGGCTGGATCGGCCTCAAGATCGACCCCGACCTGCTCGCCCACCTCTCGGCCGGGCGCGCCATCGCCCTGGTGTCCGGCACCAACGGCAAGACCACCACCACCCGGCTGACCACCGCCGCGGTCGGCGTGCTGGGCCGGGTCGCCTCCAACGCCTTCGGCGCCAACATGCCCACCGGGCACACCTCGGCGCTGGCCAAGGCCGGCAGCACGCCCTACGCCGTGCTGGAGGTGGACGAGCACTACCTGGCCCAGGTGCTGGCGGCGACCGAGCCGCACGTGGTGGCGCTGCTCAACCTCTCCCGCGACCAGCTCGACCGGGCCAAGGAGGTCGCCATGATGGCGCAGCTCTGGCGCGCCGCCCTGGTCCGGCACCCCAGGGTGCGGGTGGTCGCCAACGCCGACGACCCGATGGTGGTCTGGGCCGCCACCCCGCCGGCCGACCCGGCCCAGGGGCACGTGCCGCCGCACGTCACCTGGTTCAGCGCCGGCCAGCGCTGGCACGACGACTCGTGGGTCTGCCCCGAGTGCGGCTCCACCATCCAGCGCTCCGGCGGCCAGTGGTGGTGCACCGGCTGCCCGCTGCGCCGCCCCGAGCCGCAGTGGACGGTCGAGGACGACGGCGTGCTCGACCCCACCGGCGCCTGGCACAAGATCCAGCTCCAGCTCCCCGGCACGGTCAACCTCGGCAACGCGGCCACCGCGCTGGCGGTCGCCGCCGAGTTCGGCGTACGGCCGGTGGACGCGGTCTCCCGGCTCGGCACGGTCACCTCGGTCGCCGGCCGCTACGCCCAGGTGGACCGGGACGGGCGCAACGTCCGGCTGCTGCTGGCCAAGAACCCGGCGAGCTGGCTGGAGGCGTTCGACATGGCCGACGTCGCGCCGACCCTGCTCTCGATCAACGCGCGCGACCCCGACGGGCTGGACACGTCGTGGCTGTTCGACGTCGACTTCTCCCCGCTGACCGGCCGGCAGGTGCTGATCACCGGCGACCGGGCGTACGACCTGGCGGTGCGGCTCGACGTCAACGGCGTGCCCTTCCGGCACGTGCGCACGTTCGACGAGGCGGTCCGGGCGGTGCCGCCGGGCCGGCTGGAGGTCATCGCCAACTACACCGCCTTCCAGGACATCCGAGCGGAGCTGGACCGTGTCAACTGAGAGCCTGCGCATCGTCTGGGTCTATCCCGACCTGCTGTCCACCTACGGCGACCGGGGCAACGCGCTGATCCTGGCCCGCCGGGCCCAGTTGCGCGGCATGCCGGTCGAGATGCTGGAGGTCCGCTCCGACCAGCGGCTGCCCGCCACCGCCGACATCTACCTGATCGGCGGCGGCGAGGACGGCCCGCAGTCGCTGGGCGCCCAGCGCCTGCTCGCCGACGGCGGCCTGCACCGGGCGGTGGCCCAGGGCTCGGTGGTGTTCGGCGTCTGCGCCGGCTACCAACTGCTCGGCACGTCGTTCTTCGCCAAGGGCACCCGCTGCGCCGGCCTGGAACTGCTCGACCTCTCCTCCGACCGGGGCCCGACCCGGGCGGTCGGGGAGCTGGCCGGCGAGGTCGACCCGCGACTGGGCATCCCGCACCTGAGCGGGTTCGAGAACCACGGCGGGCGCACCAACCTCGGCCCGGGCGTGTCGCCGCTGGCCCGGGTGACCGCCGGGGTCGGCAACGACGGCGCCACCGAGGGCGCCTGGCGGGGCAAGCTGCTCGGCACCTATTCACACGGCCCGGCGCTGGCCCGCAACCCCGACCTGGCCGACCTGCTGCTGCGCTGGGCCACCGGCATCCACCAGCTCCCCCCGCTCGACGACACCTGGGCCGACCGGCTCCGGTCCGAGCGCCGCAACGCGGTGGCCGCCGCCGCCCGGGCATGACCGGCGCCGCCCCGCCGGGGCGGCGACCGGTGACCCGCCGGCTCGTCGGGCTGCTCAGGCAGCCGTCGGCGCGCCGGTTCGGGCTGTTGCTCCTGCTGCTCGCCGCGTTCGCGGTCACGCTGCTGGTGGCGCCCCGGCCGGACGCGGCCGACCTGCCCCGGCTCGCCGACACGCTCGGCGGTTACGCCCCGGTCGCGGCCGTGGTCGGCGGCGCGCTGCTGCTGGTGGCCCTGGTGCCCCGGACGTTCGTCACGCTGGCCTCGGGCGCGATCTTCGGCCCGGTGCAGGGCGCCGCGTACGCGCTCGGCGCGGCGCTGCTCGCGGCGGCGCTCGGCTTCGCGGTCGGCCGGATGCTGGGCCGTGACTTCGTGGCCGAGCGGGTCCGCGGCCGGTTGGCCCGGCTCGACGGTTGGTTCGCCCGGCAGAGCGTGTTCGGGGTGATCACCGTGCGGCTGCTGCCGATCGCCGGTTTCGGGCTGGTCAGCTACGGCTACGGCACCACCGCGGCCCGGGTGCTGCCGTTCCTGGCCGGCAGCGTGATCGCCTCCGCCCCCACCGCCATCGGCTACGCCGCGATCGGCGCGGCGGTGAGCAGCCCCGGTTCGATCAACTGGTACGCGGCCGCGCCGGCCAGCCTCGGCCTGATCGCCAGCGTGCTGATCATCCACCGCTGGTGGCGGGCCGAGCGGCAACGTCGGCTCGGTCCGAGCTGACGTGACCGGCACCGGAGAAATTCTGCCCGGCGGGTTCGTCACCGAGGTGGTCCGGATCGGCGACACGGTCCGCCGCACGCCACCTGCCGACGCCGACTTCGCCGCCGCGCTGCTGCGTCACCTGGCGGCGACCGCGCCCGGGCTCGCGCCCGCGTACCTCGGGACGGACGAGCGGGGCCGGCAGGTGCTCTCCCACATCGACGGGCTGGTGCCCTGGCGCGACCAGGAGGACCCGGCCTTCTTCGCCGACGCCGCGCTGACCCGGCTCGCCGGGCTGGTCCGGGCGGTGCACGACGCCTGCGCCGGCACCGGCCTGGCCGGCGGCGCGGAGACGGTCTGCCACCGGGACCTGTCGCCGAAGAACACGGTCTACCGGATCGGGCCGGCCGGCCCGGCGCCGGTGGCGCTGCTGGACTGGGACCTCGCCGCCCCCGGCCGCCGGGTCGAGGACGTGGCGTTCGCCGGCTGGCACTGGGCCGACCTCGGCGGCGGAGTCACCCGGCCCGAAGCGACCTGGGGCGGTCGGGCCGGCCCGCCTCGGCGCCGCCGAATCCCTGACCCCCGAGGTCAGGCGACGACCGAGACCATCCGGCCCTTCACCACGATCACCTTGCGCGGCTCCTTGCCGGCCAGCGAGCCGGCGACCGCCTCCAGCGCGGCCGCGCGGACCACGTCCTCGGGCGCGTCGGCCGCCACCTCGATCCGGCCCCGGACCTTGCCGTTGATCTGTACCGGGTAGGTCACCGACTCGGCCACCAGCAGCGCCGGATCGGCGACCGGGAAGTCGGCGTACGCCAGCGAGGTCTCGTGGCCCAGCCGGCGCCACAGCTCCTCGGCCAGGTGCGGGGCGAACGGGGCGACCATCAGCACCAGCGGCTCGGCCACCTCCCGGGGCGTCTCGGTCAACCGGGTCAGGCCGTTGGTCAGCTCGATCAGCTTGGCGATCGCGGTGTTGAAACGGATCCCGTCCATGTCGGCGCGGACCCCGTCGATCACCTTGTGCAGCAGTCGCCGCGTCGCCTCGTCGGCCGGCGCGTCGGTGACCCGCGACTCCCCGGTCCCCTCGTCCACCACCGTGCGCCAGACCCGCTGCAGGAACCGGTACGCGCCGACCACCGCCCGGGTCTCCCAGGGGCGGGACACCTCCAGCGGACCCATCGACATCTCGTACACCCGGAAGGTGTCGGCGCCGTAGGCCGCGCACATGTCGTCGGGGGTGACCACGTTCTTCAGCGACTTGCCCATCTTGCCGTACTCGCGGCGGACCTCGGTCTCGCCGTGGAACCAGCGGCCGTCGACCTCGACGACCTCCTCGGCGGGCACGTAGGCGCCCCGGGGGTCGACGAACGCGTACGCCTGGATCATGCCCTGGTTGAACAGCTTGCGGAACGGCTCGAACGACGATACGTGCCCCAGGTCGAACAGCACCTTGTGCCAGAAACGGGCGTACAGCAGGTGCAGCACGGCGTGCTCGGCGCCGCCGACGTACAGGTCGGTGCCACCGCAGTCGCCGGGCCGCCGCGGCCCCATCCAGTACGCCTCGTTCGCCGGGTCGACGAACCGGCCGGAGTTGGTCGGGTCCAGGTAGCGCAGCTCGTACCAGCAGGAGCCGGCCCACTGCGGCATCACGTTCGTCTCCCGGGTGTAGCGCTTCGGCCCGTCACCCAGGTCCAGCTCGACCTCGACCCAGTCACGCCGCCGCGACAGCGGGGTCTCCGGGTTGCTCCGCGCGTCCTCCGGGTCGAACGTCTTCGGCGAGAAGTCGTCCACCTCGGGCAGCTCGACCGGCAGCATCGACTCCGGCAGCGCGATCGGCGCCCCGCTCTCGTCGTACACGATCGGGAACGGCTCGCCCCAGTAGCGCTGCCGGGAGAACAGCCAGTCGCGCAGCCGCCAGGTGACCGCGCCCGCGCCGTGCCCGTTCGCCTCCAGCCACTCCACGATCCGGGCCTTGGCCTCGGCCACCCCCAGGCCGTCCAGGTCCACGCCGCGGTCCGGCGCGGCGCTGTTGATCGCCGGCCCGTCGCCGGTGAACGCCTTGCCGTCGAAGCCCTCCGGCGGCGCCACGGTGCGCACGATCGGCAGGTCGAAGACCTCGGCGAAGTCCCAGTCCCGCTCGTCCTGCGCGGGCACCGCCATGATCGCGCCAGTGCCGTACCCGGCCAGCACGTAGTCGGCGATGAAGATCGGGATCTGCCCGCCGGTCACCGGGTTGGTCGCCCACGCGCCGACGAAGACGCCGGTCTTCTCCCTGCTGTCCGCCTGCCGCTCGACGTCCGTCTTGGCCGCGGCGGCCTTGCGGTACGCCTCGACGGCCTCGCGCGGGCTGCCGTGCCCACCGGTCCAGGCGTCCTTCGTCCCTTCCGGCCAGGCGGCCGGCGTCAGCACGTCGACCAGCTCGTGCTCGGGCGCCAGCACCAGGTAGGTGGCGCCGAAGATCGTGTCCGGCCGGGTCGTGAACACCCGCACCCCGGCGGCGGCGGTCGGGAAGTCGATGTGCGCGCCGGTGGACCGGCCGATCCAGTTGCGCTGCTGCAGCTTGATCGGCTCCGGCCAGTCCAGTGTGTCCAGGTCGTCCAGCAGCCGGTCACCGTACGCGGTGATGCGCATCATCCACTGCTTCAGGTTGCGCTTGAAGACCGGGAAGTTGCCCCGCTCGGAGCGGCCGTCGGCGGTGACCTCCTCGTTGGCCAGCACGGTGCCCAGCCCCGGGCACCAGTTCACCGGCGCCTCCGAGACGTACGCCAGCCGGTGGTCGTCGACGACGCGACGACGCTCGGCCACGGTCAGCTCGGCCCACGGTCGGCCGTCCGGGGTCGGGCGGTTGCCACCCTCGAACTCGGCGATCAGCTCGGCGACCGGCCGGGCCCGCTTCGCGTCGGCGTCGTACCAGGAGTTGAAGACCTGCAGGAAGATCCACTGCGTCCAGCGGTAGAACTCGGTGTCGATGGTCGCCACCGAGCGCCGCTCGTCGTGGCCCAGCCCCAGCCGGCGCAGCTGCGCCTTGTACCGCTCGATGTTGGCGACCGTGGTGGTCCGCGGGTGGGTGCCGGTCTGCACCGCGTACTGCTCGGCCGGCAGGCCGAACGCGTCGAAGCCCATCGCGTGCAGCACGTTGCGCCCGGTCATCCGCTGGTAGCGGGCGTAGCAGTCGGTGCCGATATAGCCCAGCGGGTGCCCGACGTGCAGGCCGGCGCCCGACGGGTAGGGGAACATGTCCAGCACGTACAGCTTCTCCGCGCCGGCGCGGGGGTGGCCCGGGTCGGCCAGTGGGCCGGTCGGGTTCGGCGTGTGGAAGGTGCCCTCCCGCTCCCACGTGTCCTGCCAGCGGTTCTCGATCTCGTCGGCCAGGGCGGCGGTGTACCGGAACGGGGGAATGTCGGTGGCCGGTGCGGCTGCCTCACTCATGGCGTCTCCTCGGCGCGGGTCGTGTCGGTTGGATGGAGGTCTGCTTCGGGCACAAAAAAGCCCCTCGCGCAGGAGGGGCGGCCGTGCTGTCGCGCGTTCAGCGCATCAGCACGGCTCGGTAAGAAGCAGGAAGACTCCGGCCATGCCCGGCAGTGTACCCCGATCCCCCGTCCGGCGAATATTCGGGGCGTAACCGACCGACCACCTGCGGGAGTCGGCGATAGCGACAAACATGGTTAGCCTGAGAGGCCAGTGAGATGCGTGCGGCAGACGAGGCTCGGCGTCGCGAACCCAACGGCGGGTCCAGGTGCTCTATACAGAGCTGCCGTTCCGGCGACGAGGAGGAGGCCCGTGACACAACAGACCTGGGACGAGGTGGGCGGTCTGCTGCCGCACGACGAGTTCCGCGCCGCCAGCGAGGCTGTCGTGACCAACATCGAGCAGGTCATCGCGGGTAAGACGGCCACCGTCCGGCTCGCCCTGGCGGTGCTGCTCGCCGAGGGTCACCTGCTCATCGAGGACGTGCCCGGCGTCGGCAAGACCAAGCTCGCCAAGGCGATGGCCCGGTCCATCGACTGCTCGGTCCGCCGCATCCAGTTCACCCCCGACCTCCTGCCCAGCGACGTCACCGGCGTCAGCGTCTACAACCAGGAGACCCACGACTTCGAGTTCCGCCCGGGCGCGGTCTTCGCCAACCTGGTCGTCGGCGACGAGATCAACCGGGCCTCGCCGAAGACCCAGTCGGCGCTGCTCGAGTGCATGGAGGAGCGACAGGTCACGGTCGACGGGGTGACCTACCAGCTCCAGACACCGTTCATGGTGATCGCGACGCAGAACCCGATCGAGATGGAGGGCACCTACCCGCTGCCCGAGGCGCAGCGGGACCGGTTCACCGCCCGGATCGCGATGGGCTACCCGGACCCGAACGCCGAGCTGGCCATGCTCGACGGGCACGGGGCCACCGACCCGCTGTCCGGACTGCGGCCGGTCTCCGACGCGGCCACCGTGCGCCGGCTGATCGGCCACGTCCGCCAGGTGCACGTCGCGGACGCCGTCAAGCAGTACGCGATCGCCCTGGTGACCGCCACCCGCGAGGCGCCCGACCTGCGGCTCGGCGCGTCCCCGCGGGCCACCCTGCAACTGCTGCGCACCGCCCGCGCGGTGGCCGCCCTGGAGGGCCGCGACTACGTCCTCCCGGACGACCTCCAGGCGCTCGCGGTGCCGGTGCTGGCGCACCGGATCATCCCGACGGCGGACGCGCAACTGGCCCGGCGCACCACCGACGCGATCGTCGCCGAGCTGGTGCACCGCCTGCCGTTGCCGCACGACCGGCAGCGTTCCCCGTACGACACCCGGCCCGGCAACGGCAACGGCCGCGGGCCGTACGAGCCACGGAGGCCATGACGTGCGTGACGGCCTGCGCGGGCTGACCACCCGCGGCCGCTCCTTCCTGGCGGCCGCGGTCGCCGCCGCGATCTCCGCCGGCATCCTCGGCGAGAAGGACCTGCTCCGGGTGGCCGTCCTGCTGGCCGTCCTGCCGCTGCTCGCCGCCGCCTACGTCGGGCGCAGCCGTTACAAGCTGGCCTGTCACCGCACGCTCGAGCCGCACCGGGTGCCGGTCGGCGCCAGCTCCCGGGTGGTGCTGCGGTTGCAGAACCTGTCCCGGCTGCCCACCGGCACCCTGCTGCTGGAGGACCGGCTGCCCTACGCGCTGGGCAGCCGCCCCCGGGTGGTGCTGGAGCGGCTCGGCGCGCACCAGGCCAGCTCCGTGGCGTACACGGTCCGCGCCGACGTGCGCGGCCGCTACGACGTGGGTCCGCTGGTGATCCGGCTGACCGACCCGTTCGGGCTGTGCGAGCTGACCCGGTCGTTCCCCAGCACCGACCACCTCACGGTGATCCCGCAGGTCACCCCGTTGCCCGCGGTGCGCCTGCCGGGCGAGTACGCCGGCAGCGGCGACAGCCGGGCCCGCTCCGTCGCGGTGCACGGCGAGGACGACGCCGCGACCCGGGAGTACCGGATGGGCGACGACCTGCGCCGGGTGCACTGGAAGTCCACCGCCCGCACCGGTGAGCTGATGGTGCGCCGCGAGGAGCAGCCGTGGGAGAGCCGCGCCACGGTGGTGCTGGACACCCGCGCCGCCGGGCACCGGGGCGAGGGGCCGACGGCGAGCTTCGAGTGGGCCGTCTCGGCCGCCGCCAGCATCGCCGTGCACCTGCGCCAGGCCGGCTACAAGTTGCGCCTGGTCACCGGCAACGGCGTGGACGTCGGCGCCACCGAGGCCGGCGGCGAGGGCCTACTCCTCGATCATCTCGCCGAGGTGCACCTGGACCGGCGCGGCGAGATCACCACGCTGGTGCAGCAGGTCCGCCAGCGGGCCGACGGCGGCCTGATCATCGCGTTGTTCGGCACGCTCGGCGACGCCGAGGCGGAGCTGCTGGCCGGGCTGCGTGGCAACGGCGCCACCTGTGTGGCGTTCCTGCTCGACAGCAACACCTGGTTGAACCTGCCGCCCAAGGCCCGGGTCGAGGCGGAGCGGGCGCACGGCAGCTCCGCCCTCGCCCTGCTGCAGAGCGGGTGGCGGGTCATCGGGGTGGAGCACGGCAACCGGCTGCCGGCACTGTGGCCGCAGGCCGGCCGCGGCTCGCAGGGCTTCGCCCTGCGGGCGGCGCTGGCCGAGACGGTCGCCGGCGGCATGCGATGACCGGAAGGACGATTCGGTGACCCCGCACCGCAACATCGGTTTCGTCGCCGCGGCGGCGACCCTGCTGGCGGCGGCCCCGCTGTCGGCGATCTTCGAGCGCTGGACGTGGCTGGTCCAGGCGGCCATCGTGGTCTCCGTGGTGGCCGGCGCGGCGGCGTTGAGCCGGTTGGGCCGGGCTCCGCTGTGGGGTCAGCTGCTGGCCATGCTGGCCGGCCTGACGCTGGGCCTGACCTGGGTCTTCCCCGGTGGCACCGAGCTGCTCGCGTTCGTGCCGACCCCGGCCACCTTCGCCCACTTCGGCGACCTGCTCCAGACCTCGTTGCAGGACATGCGCGCGTACGGCGTCAAGGTCCCCGACGTCGACTCGCTGCTCTTCCTCGCCGTGCTCGGCATCGGCGCGGTGGCCGTGGTGGTCGACGTGCTCGCGGTCGGGCTGCGCCGGCCGGCGCTGGCCGGGCTGCCGATGCTGGCCATCTACTCGGTGCCGGTGGCGGTCTACGTGGACAGCGTTCCCGCCACCCCGTTCGTGGTGGGCGCCGCCGGCTACCTGTGGCTGCTGGTCACCGACAACGTCGACCGGGTGCGCCGGTTCGGCCGCCGGTTCACCGGCGAGGGGCGCGACGTCGACGTCTGGGAGGCGTCGCCGCTGGCCGCGGCCGGGCGGCGGCTGGCCGCGGCCGGGGTGCTGGTGGCGGTGGTGCTGCCGCTGGCCGTGCCCGGGATGACGGGCGGCCTGCTGAACAACGTCGGCGCCGGCCCCGGCGACGGCAACGGCCGGCCCGGCCAGGGCGGCAGCAGCGGCCGGATCGACCTGTTCGCCGCGCTCAGCGGCCAGCTCAACCAGAGCGAACGGTTCGACCTGGTCAAGGTCACCACCGACGAGCCGAACCCGTTCTACCTGCGCCTGGGCGTGGTGGACGACCTGAAGTCGAGCGGCTTCCAGGCCCGGGTGCCCACCGGCCAGCAGGTCACTCGCGACCTGGCCGACCCGACCGAACGCGCCACCCGCGGGGTCGAGCAGCGCACCTACCGGGCCACCGTCGAGGTGACGAAGGACCTGAACATGCCGCTGCTGCCGGTCTACGCCGAGCCGGCGCGGATCGAGGACCTCAACGGCAACTGGCGCTACGACCCCAACCAGCAGGTCGTCTTCTCCAACCGGGAGAACGCGCGCGGCAAGAGCTACTCCTTCGAGTACGTGCGGTCGACGTTCAGCCCGGAGGCGCTGCGCGCCGCGCCGGCTCCGCCGTCGGAGAGCGCCGTGATGCGCCAGCAGACCTTCACCCCGCCGAACCCGGACGTCGACCGGCTGGTCGCCCGGCTGACCGAGGGCCGCAAGACCAACTACGACAAGGTCCGGGCGATCTACGACTACTTCTCGGTGGACAACGGCTTCACCTACGCGCTCTCCACCCGCAACGGCAGCAGCGGCGCGGACATCACCGACTTCCTCGCCACCAAGGTCGGCTACTGCCAGCAGTACGCCGCGGCGATGGCCTGGCTGGTCCGGGCGGCCGGCGTGCCGGCCCGAGTGGCGGTCGGGTTCACCAACGGCAGCAACACCGACGGCGACGCCTACGTGCTGACCAACCAGAACCTGCACGCCTGGACCGAGGTCTACTTCGGCAAGTCCTGGGTGCCGTTCGACGCCACCCCGGCGGCCAGCATCCCCGGCGCGGTCCGGTCCACCTGGGCCCCGGACACCGACGCCCCGCAGGACGCCTCCCCGGCGCCGGGCAGCAGCGCGGCGCCCGGCGCGGCGAACCCGTCGGCGGGCCCGAACGAGCCGGACCGTCTCGACAAGGACGCCGACCAGGGCCTGGCGGTCGGCGACAGCGGGCCGACCCGGCGGGACACGGTCTGGCCGTGGTGGCTGGCCGGGGCGCTCGCCCTGCTGGCGCTGCTCGCCGTGCCGGCCCTGCGCCGTTCCGCGCTGCGCCGCCGACGCCGGGTCCGGGCGACCCCACCGGCGGCCACCGCGGTGGCCGTGCCCGGTCAGCGGGGCGGGGCCCGCGAGATCGTGGTCGGGGTGGACGCCGAGGCGGCCCGCGCCGACGCGCACGCCGCCTGGGACGAGTTGCTGGACACGCTCGTCGACTTCCACGTCCCGGTCGACGGCACCGAGACTCCGCGGGCGACCGCCGAGCGGCTGACCCGGGAGGCGCTGGTCGAGGACGCCGGCGCGGCGACCGGGGTGCGACTGCTGGGCCGGGCCGAGGAGCGGGCCCGCTACGCCCGTGATCCGCTCACCGACGCCGAGCTTCAGCCGGCGCTGCGGACGGTACGCGGGGCGCTCGCCGCGCGGGCGACCCGGCGGACCCGGCTGCTGGCGGCGGTGCTGCCACCGTCGGTGCTGATGCGCTGGCGGACCGCCCTGGCCGAACGGTCGGCCCGGCTGGTCACCACCAGCGGGCAGGCCCGGCAGTGGATGCTGCGCTGGAGTCCACGTCGCCTGTTGGCCGGCCGCCCGGCCCGCTGACCCCACTGCCGCCGCCCGGCGTCCACGCCCCGGAGCGACCGTTCCGCCGATCCCACACCGCCTTGATCACGCGGTTGAGCTCAGCCGGGTTGCGACACGGGGGCGGGGAGGGACCGGGGCGGGACGGCCCGGTCGGCGTGGGCCGGTCGGGTGGGCGCGACAGAGCCCGCGCGCTCGTCGACGGGTGCCGGCGAAGCGCGAGCCTGTCGCCGCCCGCCCCGGTCAGGGGCGGGACGTGGTCAGCGGTGGCCCTCCGGGCGCTGCCGCCAGCGGTCCTCCATCCGGTCCAGGAAGGAGCCCCGGCGGCCGCCGCTGCGGCCACGGGGACGGCGCCGGCTCGTTGTGGTGCCGCCGACCACGTGCAGGTCGGGCGACTGGGACCGGCGGTGCGACTGCACCGCGTAGCCCAACGAGGCCAGCATGACGACGAAACCCGCCACGGCCACCGCGGGAATCTTGATCACGGCCCCGTAGATCAACAGGGCCAGACCAGCGACGACCACGCCGGCAGCGACGAGCACGCGACGCCGCGCGTGGAAACGCGGGTCGCTGGCGCGCACGGCCGAGGCGAACTTGGGGTCCTCGGCAAGCGACCGCTCGATCTGCTCGAACAGCCGCTGCTCGTGCTCCGAGAGCGGCACGGCACTCCTCCCCGGTCACGTTGGTCGGCCCGGTCGGGCCGACAGACCGTGGCAGCCAGCCGGCTGCTTACCCGCAAGTCTACGAGGGCCCTCGCGCGTCGGAAAGCGGGACGACCTACGGCCGGGTCGGTTTTTCGACTCGCGGCTGCTCGCGCCGGCCGAGAAGACTGGCCGGACCTATGACGGACCGCCCGAATCGGGCAGCCGCCGCGTCCGCCGCGGCCTCCGCCTCCCGCCAGCCCCGCTCCGGCTCACCCAGGGTGAGCTGGCGCGGCGTCTCCTGCGCCGGGGCGAGCCCCTCCATCCGGACGCCGACCAGGCGGACCGGCTCGACCGGGGCGAGAACACCCCAGAGTGCCCAGGCCGTGTCGAACATCTCCCGGGCGGTGTCGGTCGGCACGGGGAGGGTGCGCGCACGACTGATCGTGCGGAAGTCGGCGAACCGTACCTTCAGCGACACCGTCCGGCCCACCTGCCCGGCCGCGCGCAGCCGGGCGCCGGCCTTGTCGGCGAGCGCGAGCAGCGCCCGCCGGATCTCAGCCGGGTCGGTCACGTCGGTCTCGAACGTGGTTTCCGCGCCGATCGACTTCTCCACGTGCTCGGGGGACACCCCGCGCGGGTCCCGCCCCCAGGCCAGCTCGTGCAGGTGTGCGGCGGACGCCTCGCCCACCGCCCGGCGCAACAGGCCGGGCGGCGCCTCGGCCAGGTCGCGCACGGTGCGCAGGCCGAGCCGACGCAACGCGTCCGCCGACCGCTCCCCGACGCCCCACAACGCCGACACCGGCAGCGGGTGCAGGAAGTCGAGCACCCGGTCGGCCGGCACCACGAGCAGGCCGTCCGGCTTGGCCCGGGTGGAACCGAGCTTGGCCACGAACTTGCTCGACGCCACCCCGACCGAGCAGGTCAGCCGCTGCTCCTCGGCCACCCGGCGGCGGATCAGCGCGGCGATGGCCGCCGGCCGCCCGAACAGCCGCCGGGCGCCGGCCACGTCGAGGAACGCCTCGTCCAGCGAGAGCGGCTCGACCAGCGGGGTGACGTCGCGGAAGATCGCCATGACCGCCCGGGACGCCTCCGAGTAGGCGGCGAAGTCGGGCGGCAGGTAGACCGCGCCCGGGCAGAGCGCGCGGGCCCGGGCGGTGGGCATCGCGCTGCGCACCCCGAACCGGCGGGCCTCGTAGCTGGCCGAGCTGACCACCCCGCGCGGGCCGACGCCGCCCACCACCACCGGACGGCCGCGCAGCTCGGGGCGGCGGCGGACCTCCACCGAGGCGAAGAACGCGTCCATGTCGACGTGCAGGATCGAACAGCCGGTGTCGTCGGCGTCCGGCCCGAAGCGCGGGTCACCGGCGCCCCGGGGCAACGACTGGCTGCGCCCCATGACCCGCAGGCTAGCCCGCCGGTCCGACACCCGTGCCGGTCAGCCCCGGACCACCAGCAACGGCACGGTCATCTCCACGGCGGTGTCCGCACCGTGGTACGCCACCAGCCGCGACACCATCGGCGGCTCGGACCGGGTGGCGACCACCGCGTACGTGTCGCGGCAGACCACCACCACGTCACCGATCCGGGCCAGGTGCGCCGCGGGCACCGGCCCGAACCAGCCGGCCGCCACCGCCTCCGCCCGGGTCAGCACGTCGGCCGCGCCGCCCAGCACCGCCGTCCAGGCGGCCACCACGTCGGCTTCCGCGCCCGGCTCGACGTGCAGGTAACGGACCCGGGGCTCGCCGGCCACCACCCGCACCCCGGCCCGCAGCCGGGGATCGGCGTCCAGGTCGATCCGGTGCGCGACGGGGATGTCGAGCTGGCCGTGGTCGGCGGTGACCAGCAGCGCGGCGTCCGGCGGCAGCCCGTCGACCAGCCGGGCCAGCAACGTGTCCACCTCGGCGGCGGCGGAGCGCCACGGCGCCGAGTCGACGCCGCTGAGGTGCCCGTGCCGGTCCAGGTCGGGGTGGTAGCCGGAGACCAGGGCCGGCCCGGCGCCGGCGGCCAGCGCGGCCAGCATCCGGGTGGCCAGCGCGTCGACCCCGGCCGCGCCCCGGTAGTCGCCGCCCCGGTTGGCGGCCACGGTGAGGCCGCTGCCGGCGAACTCGGGGCGGCTGACCACGGTCACCGCCACCCCGGCGGCGCGGGCCCGCTCGTACCAGGTGGGTACCGGCTGCCACCGGAACGGGTCGGGGTCGCCGGCCCAGTCGACGTGGGTGAGGACCCGATCGGTGCCGGGCACCCGGACGGTGAAGCCGAGCACCCCGTGCGCGCCGGGCGGGACACCGGTGCCGAGGCCGACCAGGCTGGTCGGGGTGGTGGAGGGGAAACCCGCGGTGAGCGGGGAGCCGGTGGTGGCGGCCAGCCCGGCCACCGTCGGCGCGTACCGGGCGGCGGTGGGGATCTGGTACCAGCCGAGCCCGTCGACGAGCAGCACGGCGATCCGGCGCACCCCGGCCAGCCGGGGGGTCAGGTCGAGCCTGTCGACCGCGCCCGGGACACCGATCAGCGACAGCGCGCTGGGCAGCACGTCGACCAGGCTGCCGCCGTCATACCGGGGCGCGACCCGGGCCAGCGGCCCCGGGGCCGGGGCGGTCATGCCGGCCGGCGGGCGAACAGGTGCAGTTGGGCGGCGAGGTCGCGGTACGGGGGCTTCGCCGCCAGAGCACGCTCCAGGTCGAGCAGGGCGGCGGGCTGGCCGTCTGCCACCGCGGCGGGGAGCAGGTCGGCGAGCACGCGTACCCCGTGGATCTCCTCGACGGCGAGCCCGGCGGCGGTGAGCAGCGCGGTCGCACTCTCGGCGTCGTAGCGGCGGCGCAGGGTGTCCCGGCCGCCCGCGGTGCCGGACGGGTCGGTGGCGAGCGCGGCGGCGGCGTCGAGCTGGCCGTTCATCGCCCGGCCGAGCACGGCGGCGGCCCGCGCGGCCACCAGCACGCTGGCCGCGCCACCCGGGCGCAGCGCGCCGGCCAGCGCCGCGATCACCGGCTCCGGGGCGTCGACCACCTCCAGCACGGAGTGGCAGAGCACCAGGTCCACGGAGGCCGGCTCGACCAGCCCGGTGAGCGCGTCGGCGTCGCCCTGCGTCGCGCGTACCCGATCGGCGACCCCGGCCTCGGCGGCCCGGCGGGTCAGCGCGGCGAGCGCGTCGGGGCTGGCGTCGACCACGGTGACCCGGTGGCCGGCCTCGGCGAGCGGGACGGCGAAGCCGCCGGTCCCGCCGCCGACGTCGAGCACGGAGAGCCGTTCGCCGGCCCGCCGGTCCAACTCGGCCCGGAGCACCGCCCAGATCACGGCGGTGCGGGGGGTGAGGGTTCGGGTCTGCTCCACGCCGCCGAGCCTAGCCAGGGTCAGGACTCGCCGCCGCCCGCCGGGTCCTCCTCGGCGCGGGACCGCTGCGCGTTGGCCACCGGGCCGTCGGTCACCTGGTGCTCGCGCGGCTCGATCTCGTGGGTCGGCGCCCACCCGGCGCCGAGACGGGTCCGTCGGGCGTTGGCCACGCCACCGGGGTACGTGCTGTGAAAGGTCATCGTTCATCCCCCATACCGGGGTGGGCGACACTGCCCACCCGCGTCCGGCAGTCTCCCGTGTCCGGCCTCCGGAAACCGTAATGTGGATCACTACCATCAACGGAAATCCCGGGACGCCGGCGTGACGGGCGGCTCGATCGCGTCCAACCGGTCCGCGGTGAGGTTCGTGACGCCCTCGTGCCGCTGCAACCGGCCCCGCACCACCAGCGCGCCGCTGGTGCGGGCGATTCGACGGTAGCGCTGCCACAGCCCCGGCGAACACGTGACGTTGAGCATGCCGGTCTCGTCCTCCAGGTTGAGGAACGTGACCCCGCTGGCGGTCGCCGGCCGCTGCCGGTGGGTGACGATCCCGCCGACCCGGATCCGCTGCCCGGGCGGCACCTGGCCGAGCCGGGCGATCGGCACCGCGCCGAGCGCGTCGAGCCGGTCCCGGATGAACCGGGCCGGGTGGCTCTCCGGGGACAGGCCGGTGGCCCAGACGTCGGCGACCAGCCGGTCCACCGCCGCCATGCCGGGCAGGGTGGGCGGGTCCACGCCGGTCACCGTGCCGGGCAGCCGGCCGGGCCGGTCCTGGGCCGCCGCGCCGGCGGCCCAGAGCGCCTGCCGCCGGGTCAGCCCGAAGCAGGCGAAGGCGTCCGCGGTGGCCAGCGCCTCCAGCTGCGCGGCGGTGAGACCGACGCGGCGGGCCAGGTCCGGCATGTCCCGGTACGGCCCGTGCGCCGCCCGCTCCGCCTCGATCCGCTCGGCCACCTCCTCGCCCAGGGTACGGACGCTGCCCAGCCCGAGCCGGACCGCCGGACCGCCCAGCCCCCAGGCGTGCGGCGGCTCCCCCGGCCCGCTGCCCCACCGGGTCTGCGGCGTGGACTCCAGCACCGCCTTGGCGCCGCTGGCGTTGATGTCCGGCCGGCGCACCTCCACCCCGTGCCGGCGGGCGTCGTCGGCGAGCGTCTGCGGCGAGTAGAAGCCCATCGGCTGGGCGTTGAGCAGCGCGGCCAGGAACGGGCCCGGGTGGTAGCGCTTGAGCCACGAGCTGGCGTAGACCAGGTAGGCGAAGCTCATCGCGTGGCTCTCCGGGAAGCCGTAGCTGGCGAACGCGGTGAGCTTGCGGTAGACGTCGTCGGCCAGCTCGCCGGTGATGCCCCGCTCGGCCATCCCGGCGTAGAGCCGGTCGGCGATCCGCGCCATCCGCTCCACCGACCGTTTCGCACCCATCGCCCGGCGCAGCTGGTCGGCGCCGGCCGCGTCGAACCCGGCCAGGTCGATGGCGAGCTGCATGAGCTGCTCCTGGAACAGCGGCACGCCGAGCGTCTTCTCCAGCGCGTTGCGCATCAGCGGGTGCGCGTACGTCACCGGCTCCTGGCCGTTCTTGCGCCGGATGAAGGGGTGCACCGAGCCGCCCTGGATCGGGCCGGGACGGATCAGCGCCACCTCCACCACCAGGTCGTAGAACTCGCGGGGCTTGAGCCGGGGCAGGGTGGCCATCTGGGCCCGGCTCTCCACCTGGAACACCCCGACCGAGTCGGCCCGGCAGAGCATGTCGTAGACCTCGGGGTCGTCGAGCGTCATCCCACCCAGGTCCAGGCTCATCCCGATCATGTCGTAGCCGTAGTGCAACGCGGACAGCATGCCCAGGCCGAGCAGGTCGAACTTGACCAGGCCGACGGCGGCGCAGTCGTCCTTGTCCCACTGGAGCACGCTGCGGCCGGGCATCCGGCCCCACTCCACCGGGCAGACCTCGATCACCGGCCGGTCGCAGATCACCATGCCGCCGGAGTGGATGCCCAGGTGCCGGGGGAACGTCTGCAGCTCGTTCGCGTACGCGACCACCTGTTCCGGGATGTCCGCCACGTCGACCGTGGCGACCGAGCCCCACCTGTCGATCTGCTTGCTCCACGCGTCCTGCTGGCCGGGCGGGAAGCCGAACGCCTTGGCCACGTCCCGCACCGCCGAGCGCGGCCGGTAGGAGATGACGTTGGCGACCTGGGCGGTGTGCTCCCGGCCGTAGCGGGCGTAGACGTGTTGGATCACCTCCTCCCGGCGGTCGGACTCGATGTCCACGTCGATGTCGGGCGGCCCGTCCCGTTCCGGGGCGAGGAAGCGTTCGAACAGCAGCCGGTGCCGCACCGCGTCCACGTTGGTGACGCGCAGCGCGTAGCAGACCGCCGAGTTGGCCGCCGACCCCCGGCCCTGGCAGTAGATGTCCTGCTCGCGGCAGAACGTGACGATGTCGTAGACCACCAGGAAGTAGCCGGGGAAGCCCAGCTCGTCGATCATCCGCAGCTCGTGCTCCAGCTGCGCGTACGCCTCCGGGTGCGCCTCGGGCGGGCCGTAGCGCTCCCGGGCGCCGTCCATGGTCAGCCGGCGCAACCAGCTCATCTCGGTCTGCCCGGCCGGCACCGGGTACGCCGGCAACTGCGGCGCGACCAGGTGCAGGTCGAACGCGAGTTCCGCGCCGAACTCGGCGGCCCGTGCCACCGCGCCCGGGTACGCGGCGAACCGCGCCGCCATCTCCGCGCCGCTGCGCAGGTGGGCGGTGGCCGCGGCGGGCAGCCAGCCGTCGATCTCGTCCAGGCTGCGCCGGGCCCGGACCGCGGCCACCGTGGTGGCCAGCCGACGCCGGCCCGGGGTGGCGTAGTGCACGTTGTTCGTGGCGACCGTGGGCAGCCCGGCGGCGCCGGCCAGCTCGGCGAGCGCGTCGTTGCGGTCGGCGTCGACCGGATGCCCGTGGTCGGTCAGCTCCACCGCCACCGTCTCCGCGCCGAACAACGCGGCGAGCCGGTCCAGCTCCCGGGCCGCCACGTCGACCCCCTCGGTCAGCAGCGCGGCCGGCACGTGCCCCTTGCGGCAGCCGGTGAGCACCAGCACGTGGTCGCGCAGCTCGGCGGCGATCTCCTCCAGCTCCCCGTAGACCGGGCGGCCCTTCTCCCCGCCGCGCAGCTGGGCCCGGGAGATGGTGGCGGCCAGGCGGGCGTATCCCTCGTGGCCGTGCGCGAGCACCAGCAGGTGCCGGCCGAGCGGGTCGGGCTCGCCGTTCTGCGGGCCGGGCAGTCCGAGGGACAGCTCCGCGCCGAAGATCGTCGGCAGTCGCAGCGCGCTGGCCGCCTCGGCGAAGCGCACCACCCCGTAGAAGCCGTCGTGGTCGGTGACGGCGAGCGCGGTGAGCCCCAGCCGGGCGGCCTCCTCGGCCAACTCCTCGGGGTGGCTGGCCCCGTCGAGGAAACTGAAGTTGGAGTGCGCGTGCAGCTCCGCGTAGGGCACCGTGCCGTCCGGGCGGTCCAGCTCGGGCGGCTGGTATTCCTGGCGCCTGCGGCTCCAGGCCGGGGAGTCGCCGCCGTCGGCGTCGACCGCGAGCGGGTCCACCACGTGCAGGTGCCGCTCGCCCGTGGCCCGCCCGGAGAGCACCTGCTCCAGCTTCGACCAGGGCATCCTCGGATTGTGGAAGCTCACCCTGCGCTCCCCCACCCGGCATCCGCCGAGATGCCAACCGGCCGAAGGCCGGTCTGCAGTCGCCTACGAACTTGATGGCACGGATGAGTCACGGGTACGGCCAGGGTGACGGCGACGACGACAGCGGCGGTTCGGCGCGGTGACCCGTTTACGCCATCAAGTTTGTAGGCTCCGCCGGGTGGAAGCCGGCGCGGTACGTCGGCACGCCGCGGCGCCGAGGCACTCTGCTCAGTCATAGATGGCCTCCACCAGCCACTGCCCGCCCTCGACCGCGAGCAACAGGGCCGCGCCGTCGGCCAGGCAGACCTGGAACCGGGCCCGGCGACGCGCCTCGACCGGCGCCCACCAGCGCTCGTCCACCGGCCACGGACCGGCCCATCCGGAGATCTCGGCCGGTCGGCCGGTGCCCACGGTCAGCCGGGCCGGCGCGGCGCTGACCGCCAGCCGGGCGCTCACCACCACCGGCTCCCCCGCCACGTCGTGCACCTCGGCCGACAACGGGGTGGGCAGCACCACCGCAGGCGACGGTGGCGGGATCCGTCCCGGCCACGGCGGCTCGGCCACCACCCGGCCCCGGCCGATCCGGCGATCGGCTCGTCTCGCCACCCCACCCGGACCGGCGGGCGCAACCGACACGGCAGCCGAACCCGACGCCACCGGCGGCGCGGCGCCGGGCGGCGGGAGGGCCGGCAGCGGCGGCGGGCCGGGGCGGGTGGGCACCCGTTCGTCGCCCCACGGGACCAGGCGCACCTGGTCGGCCGGGGAGCGCCCGCCGCCGAGCACGGCGGTGACCACCGCCTCGGGCCCGAGGATGCCCTGGACCCGGCTCAGCGCGCGGTGCGCCCGGTCCCGCTCCGCGCCGGTCTCCCCCCACAGGCCGGGTTGCAGGCCGGCCTGGGCGAGCACCCCGTCCGGCACCAGCCGCAGCCGGACGATGCCGGCGGTCGGTCGGGCCGGGCGGGCGCCGCCCCGGCCGTTGCTGCCGGAGAGCCAGCCGTCGAGCTGCCAGCGGACCCGGTCGGCGATGGCCGCGGCGGTGAGCAGGCCGTCGTGCCGCCAGACCCGGTGCAGTTCCTGGCCGTGCGCGGTGACCGCCTCGATGCCGAGCCGGGTGCAGGCCAGTCCGTGCCCGGCGAGCCGCTCGTGCAGGCGCTCGGCAAGCGTCCGGGCGGCGAACGCGGCGGCGTCGACCCGGTCGATCGGCTCGTCGTGCTCGGCGGTGACGGTCAGGTCGGCGGGCGGCTGGCGGACCGCGAGCGGACGGTCGTCCCGCCCGGCGGCGAGTCGGTGCGCCAACGCCCCGTCGGAACCGAACCGGGCCAGCACGTCCCCGGCGGACAGCGCGGCGAAGTCGCCGAGGGTGCGGATGCCGAGCCGGCGCAGCAGGTCGGCCAGGGCGGGCCGGCCGAGCGCCTCGACCGGGCGGCCGGCCAGGAACTCCGCGGTGCCGCCGGGAGGCACGATCCGTCCCTCCCGGGCGGCCAGCCCGGCCGCGAAGACACCGTCGGCGACGCCGACCTGGCTCTCCACCGCACAGCTCTGCGCGACGTGCTCGACGATCCGCTCGGCCGCGGCCTCCTCGCCGCCGAGGTGGCGGCTCGGCCCCCGGGCGGCGGTCGCGCACGCGCCGGGCCGGATCACCTCGATGCCGGCGACCACCTCCTCGACGGCGGCCACCACCGGCTCGAACGCCCGCGCGTCCCGGCCGGGGTCGTGCTCGACGACGGTGAGCCCGGGGCATCGGCCCTGCGCCTCCCGCCGGCGCAACCAGCGCCTGATCCCCTCGGCCCGGGCCCGCTCGGAGCAGGCGACCACCCGGTTGGCGTGCAGCACCACGACCGGGTCGGTGGCGGGCACCCCGTCGACGATCTCGGCGGCGAGGACCGGCCAGTCCGGGCACCAGAGCAGCAGCGCCCGGGGCGGGGCGCCGCTCACCGCCCGGTCCCGGCGACGGGGAGCGGACGGGCGACCGGCGTCACCACGCGCAGCCGGCGCGACGGGACGGCGGACCCGGCGGCACGGGGAATCACCCGGGTCGACTCGTCGCCGGGCAGCCATACCTTGATCTCCTTGGGTCGGGCGGCAGCGCCCCGGCCGCGGGCCGAGACGGTCACCTCGCGTCGGCGCAGCCGCCCGCGGCCCGGCCCGAGCCCCTGCCAGACGCCGCGGACCACCTGGAGCGTCACGTCCGCGCCGTCCCACCGGCCGTACGGGACCAGCACGCTGCCGCGCTGCCGGGCCCGGGCGGCCAGCCGTGCGGAGATCGAGGCGGAGACCGTGGTCGGCACGGCGGTGACCACCACGTCGACCCCGTCGATGAGCGCGGCCACCACGGTGGGCCACTCCGGCCCCGGGTCGGGCACCAGGGCGAGCCGGTCCAGGGCGATCCCGGCCTCCGCCGCCGCGCCGGCCCCGAAGGTGGGTACGCCGACCACGGCGCACCACGAGCCGGCCCGGGACGCCTCGGCGAGCAGCGCCAGGATCAGCGAGGTGGCGCCGCTGTGCCGGGGTTGACCGAGGCCGACCGCGACGGTGCTGCCGCGGCGCAGCCCCCGGTGGGGCAGCAGCCCGGTCAGCTCGGCCCGGACGGGGAGCATCCGATGGCCGCCGGCCGGGTCGGGCGCGCTCGCCGGACGCACCAGCTCGGCCAGGGCGGCGGAGCCGACCACCATGCGGCCCGCCATCGGACCAACCCCCCGTCGTGTTCCGCCACGGGCCCGGCCCGTGGGTGGTGCTGTGGATCGTGTGCTGCTGTGGATCGTGTGGTGCGGATGGGAGCGGCGCCCGGCCACCCGGGTCCCGCCGATGGCGGCCGGGCGCCACGACTCAGGCGGCGGCCGCCCCGGGACGGCGCGGCGCGACGTCGGGACCGCCGAGCCGGAGCGGTCGGTGCAGGCCGTCGAGCGCCGGTTGGTGTGCCAGCCCGAGCGCGGTCTCCACCACGGTCACGAACTGCTCGGCGGCGCGCAGCAGGTCGTCGGCCTCCCGGGTGGTGACCACCCGGGGGATGCCGGCCTCGGCGGCGGCCCGCTTGCTCGCGCCGGCGGCGAAGAGAGCGGCCCACTCGTCCAGCTCGGGCGCGACGGTGGCGAGCAGCACCCAGACGCTGGTGATCCGGTTGCGCCGGGTGGGGGCGGGACGGGCCCGGGCGGCGAGCACGGCGGCGGCGGCGCGCAGCGCCGCGAGGTGGGCGGCGGCGTAGCGGAGGCCGTCGGGGCGGGTGCGGGCGGCCTCGGCCAACCCGTCGCGGGCCACCACGAGCAGTTGGGCGGGGGTGCGGTGCGGCAGCACGTGCGCGGGCACCGTGGGCGCCTGGGCCGGACTGGTCGGCATGGGTCTCTCCTCCGCGAGTGGCCGGGGCGGGCGCTCGCGCGACGGGGAACCGTCGCCCGGTCGCCGGAGCGGTCGGTGCGGAGGAAGACGCACCAGTGTTGGCGGCCGGCCGGGTGTGGACGCTTCCCCACACCCACACCCGGCCGGCGTGCCGGCGGGTCCGTCGCCCGCCGCCCGGGGGTCGTGGGCGGCGGGCGACGACCTGCCTGACGGGCTCGGACTCGCGACTGTCCGAAGCCCGGTGCGGCCCGCGGAGCCGCACCTTCCGGAAGCCGGTGCCGCGAAACACCGCTTCCGGAGCGTGGTGAACGGTGTGCGCCGATCGTGCCGGTCGGGGAAACCGATCGCGATCTAATCGAACACTCGTTCTAACTACCCTGACAGTACACCCCCCCACCGACGAAAACGCAATGTGTGACGCGCCGGGGACACGCCGGCCGGCGGTACGGATTCTCAGCCGGGACACAGCCTCGGCAAAGGAGAACCGGAACTCACCGGCAGACGGTTTACCCCATGAACGTCTGCCGTACCGAGAAGACCGTCCGGTGACCGCCACCGTGGCCGACCGGCGGGCCGTACGCCCGGCCCCGCCGGCCGCCCCGGCCTGGTGGGCCGACGTCGCCGGCACCCTCGCGGCGCTCAGCCTGCTGGTGGTCACCGCCCTGTGGACCGCCGATCGGGGGGTGCAGGAGCTGCTGGCCGGCGCGGCCACCGGGCTCACCTCGCTCGGCCGGCTCACCGGCCTGCTCAGCGCCGACCTGATGCTGATCCAGGTGGTGCTGATGGCCCGGGTGCCGCTGCTGGAACGCCGCTTCGGCCAGGACCGGATCGCCCGCTGGCACCGGCTCACCGGCTTCACGTCGTTCCACCTGCTCCTGGCGCACGTGCTGTTGACCGTCCTGGGCTACGCCGGCACCGCCCGCCAGGGGATGCTCGCCGAGACCTGGGACCTCGTCGTCACGTACCCCGGAATGCTGCTCGCCACCGCGGCGCTGGCGCTGCTGGTGCTGGTGGTGGTGACCTCGGTCCGCGCGGCCCGGCGGCGGTTGCGCTACGAGTCCTGGCACCTGCTGCACCTCTACGCCTACCTGGGCGTCGCGCTGGCGCTGCCGCACCAGCTCTGGACCGGCGCCGACTTCCTCGCCTCGCCGCTGGCCCGCGCCTACTGGTGGACGGTCTACCTGCTGGCACCTCGGAACGACTACGCGGTGCCGATCCTGCGGCAGGAGGCGTTGACCGCGCAGAGCGCGCGGATCGACAGCGTCTCCGGGGCCACCGTCACCAGTGACGGCTACCGGGAGTCGCTCCAGTCCGCCATCGACGCGGCGCACCTCCGGTGAGCGGGCCGGAGCGCCGGGCCTGGGTGGCCCAGGTGATGGGGCTGCCGGTCAGCGTGCACCTGCGGGGTCCGCTGGTGCGTACCCCCGGGGTCGAGGACCGGGTGGCACGCGTCTTCGCCGAGCTGCGCGCCGCCGACGCGGTGTTCAGCACGTGGCGGCCGGAGAGTGTGGTGGGCCGGCTGCGGGGCGCGCCGCCCGGCCCGGCGGCCACCGCCGACCCGCTGGTGCGCGAGGTGGCCGGGCTGTGCGAGACGGCCCGTGAGCGGACCGGCGGGTGGTTCGACGCCCGCCGCCTGCCGCTGCCGCTGGGCGGCGCCGGCTTCGACCCGTCCGGCCTGGTCAAGGGCTGGGCGGTGGAGCGGGCCGCCCGGCACCTGACCGACCTGGCCGACCACGACCTGTGCCTCAACGCGGGCGGGGACGTGCTGCTGCGGACCACGCCGGGCCGGCCGCCCTGGCGGATCGGGATCGAGGATCCGGACCGGTCCGCGCGGATGCTCGACGTGGTCGAGCGGGCCGGCGGCGCGGTCGCCACCTCCGGCACCGCGCGGCGCGGCGCGCACATCACCGACCCGCGCGCCGGCCGGCCCGCCGAGGCGCTCCGGTCGGTCACCGTGGTCGGCCCGGACCTGCTCTGGGCTGACGTGTACGCGACCGCGGCGGTCGCCGGCGGCGTGGACGCACCGGCGTGGCTGGCCACCCTGGACGGGTACGCGGCCCTGCTGGTGGACGCCGCCGGCCGGGTCCGGGTCACCCCGGGCTGGCCCGGGCACCGGGCCGGGGTGACCGTATCGTCTGCCTGACGGCGGACGCGGGCCCCGCCGAGGCGGGAGGGCGATCCGTGCGGGCCGGTGAGGTCGACAAGAAGCGGCTGTTCGAGCTGCTCTGGGGCGTGCCCGCCGGCCCCCGGCGCGGGCCCCGTCCCACGCTCTCCCCGGCCGCCGTGGCCCGCGCCGGCATCGTCGTCGCCGACGCGGACGGGCTGGACGGGCTGACCATGCAGCGGGTCGCCGAGTCGCTGGGCGTCACCAAGATGGCGCTCTACCGCTATGTGCCGGGCCGGGCCGAGCTGGTGGCCCTGATGCTGGACGAGGCGCTGGGCGAGCCACCGCCGCCCGGCCCGGACGCCGACCGGGGCGCGGCCCGGGCCGACGCGGACTGGCGGACGCGGCTCGACGACTGGACCCGGCGGCTGGTCGAGCGGTTCCGCCGGCATCCCTGGGCGCAGGCGGCGGCCGTCGGGGCCCGGCTGCCCGGCCCGAACGAGCTGTCCTGGGTGGACCGTGTGGTGGCCGCGCTCGCCGGGACCGGGCTCACCGCGACCGAGCAGCTCGACGTGGCGACGCTGCTGGTGGGGCACGCCCGCAACCTGGCCGGCCTGCCACCGGACTCCGGTCGGGAGGAGGCGTTCGCCGCGCTGGTGCACGGCCGCGAGGCCCGCTTCCCAGCCCTCGCCGCCGCCCTGGCCGCCCCCTCCGCACCATCCCCCGACCCCGCCCAGTCCCCCGACCTCACCCTGGACTTCGGCCTCACCCGCATCCTCGACGGCATCCAGACCCTGCTCCACTCCCGCACCCCCACACCCCCACCACCCCTCGGCCGATCATGAGATTGGCGGTCCGACACGCCGGGAGGCGACACCGCCAACTTCATGATCGACGCGCCCGGTGGGGGCGGTGCGCCCGGTGCGGGGCGGTCGGGGTGGTGGGGGAGAATGCGGGCATGCAGTCTGAGCCACATCCGAACGTGCGGGCGGTGCAGCGGGCGCTCGACGCGGCCGGGGCGCGGGACTTCTCCGGGCACGCCAGCGCCGTTCGTCTGCTGCCGGCGGCGGTGCACACCGCCGCCGCGGCCGCCGAGGCGCTCGGCGTCGACGTCGGCGCCATCGCCAACTCGCTGGTCCTCGACGCCGACGACGCCCCGCTGCTGGTGCTCACCTCCGGCGCGCACCGGGTGGACACCGCCGGTCTGGCCGCCACGCTGGGCGTGGCCCACCTGCGCCGGGCCGACCCCGACTTCGTCAGGCGGCACACCGGTCAGGTGATCGGCGGGGTCGCGCCGCTCGGCCACCCCGGGCCGCTGCGCACCCTGGTCGACACCGCGCTCAACGGGTACGACGAGGTGTGGGCGGCCGGCGGCGTGCCGCGGGCGGTGTTCCCCACCACCTACCCGGAGCTGCTGCGGATCACCGGCGGCGACCCGGCCGAGGTGGCGTGAACCCCGACCTCGTCACGCTGCACGTGTGGCGCGTCCCCCGCCGCGCGGTTCCCGGCGCGCTGGCCCGGATGGCGACCCACCCGGCCCGGTTGCGTCGGCTCCCCGGCGTCCGCTTCGCCAAGCTGCTCGGCACCGGGACCGGCACCGGCTTCGGCCCCGGCGACGCCGACCTGACCCGGTGGGCCGCGCTCGTGGTGTGGGACTCCCCCGCCGCCGCGTCCGGTTTCGACTCCTCCCCGGTCGCCCGCTCCTGGGCCCGGGTCGCCGACGCCGCCGCCCGGCTGGAGCTGCGACCGCTGACCAGCCGCGGCGAGTGGTCCGGCCGGGAGCCGTTCGGCACGCCGGCCGGCGGGCGGGTCACCGGGCCGGTGCTGGCGCTGACCCGGGCCCGGCTGCGGGCCCGCCGGGCGGCCACGTTCTGGCGGGCGATCCCGCCGGTCGCCGCCGAGCTGCACGCCGCGCCCGGGCTGCTCGCCCGGTTCGGCGTCGGCGAGGCGCCGCTGGGCTGGCAGGGCACGGTGAGCGTGTGGCGCGATCCGACGGACCTGGTCGCCTTCGCGTACCGTTCCCCCGAGCACCGCGCCGCGATCACCCGTACCCCCACCGAGGGCTGGTACGCGGAGGAACTGTTCGCGCGGTTCGCGGTGGGCGACGTGGTCGGCGACCGTACGGTGCTCGGCTGGGTCGCCGCCGACGGCGACCCCGACTCGGCGAGAGGGAACGCATGAGGCTGGTGCGCTGGACGCCGGACGACCTGGTCCGCCGGCTGGACGACGTGGTCGCCGTCTACGGCGAGGCGATGGGCTACCGCGCCGACCTGCTGGAGGCCCGGCGCGGCTACATCGCCACCCACGTCCGGCGGCCCGGGTTCCGCGCCGTCGCCAGCCTCACCACCGAGGGGCACCTGGCCGGCTTCGGGTACGGCTATCTCGGCGCCACCGGGCAGTGGTGGCACGACCAGGTGCACCGGGCGCTGGACGCGGAGGCCCGGCGGCGCTGGCTGGCCCGCCCGTTCGAGGTGGTCGAGCTGCACGTGCGCCCGCCCGCGCAGGGGCACGGCGTGGGCGCCCGCCAGCTCCGCGCGCTGCTCACCGTGGCCGAGGGCGACACCACGCTGCTCTCCACGCCGGAGGCGGACGAGCGGACGTCGCGGGCCTGGCGGCTCTACCGCCGGTTCGGCTTCGTCGACGTGCTGCGCCACTTCCACTTCCCCGGTGACGAGCGGCCGTTCGGCGTGCTCGGCCGGGACCTGCCGCTGCCCGCCGCCGGTCCGGCGGAAGCCCCGTGAGCTCGGGGGGTGAGCCGGGCCCGCGAGCCCCGCGCTCGCGGGCCGGCGCGTTCCAGCTTTCCTGGGCGCTGTTGACCGTGCTGGTCCTCGCCCAGATCTGCTACCCGTTGACCGGCGGCGCGACCCGGGCCGGGCTGACCGTGGCCACGGTGGTGCTCGGCTGGCTGCTCTCCGTCGCCCACGCGCTGCTCACCCGGGGCGCCCGGGTCGCGGCCGCGCTGGTCGCGGTGGTGACCGGCGGCGGGTTCGCGGTCGAGGCGCTCGGCGTGGCGACCGGGTTCCCGTTCGGCAGCTACGACTACTCCGGCGAGCTGGGCCCGAAGCTGGCCGGCGTGCCGCTGATCATCCCGCTGGCCTGGACCTGGATGGCCTGGCCGGCGTGGCTCACCGCGGTGCGACTCACCCAGGTGTCAAAAGGGGGCCCCTCCGCTACCGGAAGCGTTAACGGGGGGCCCCGCCTTGCACGGGTCGCGCTGGCGGCGGTGGGGCTGGCGGCGTGGGACCTGTTCCTCGATCCGCAGATGGTGGCCGAGGGCTACTGGACCTGGCGGGACGCCACCCCGGCGCTGCCCGGCCTGCCCGGCATCCCGGTCAGCAACTACCTGGGCTGGTTGGGCTTCGCCGTGCTGCTCGCCGTCGTGCTGCGCCCGCTCGCCGGACCGGCCGTCGACCGGGTCGACCGCCGCGACGCCCCGATGTTCGCGCTCTACCTCTGGACGTACGCCTCCAGCGTGCTGGCGCACGCGGTCTTTCTCCGGCTGCCCGCGTCCGCGGTGTGGGGCGCGGCCGGCATGGCGGTGGCCGCGGTGCCGCTGGCGGTGGCGCTGTGGCGGGGCCGCCGGGAGCGGACCGTCGCCGCCGAATCCGCACCCCGGGTCGACGCGCCGGCATGACCGCCGCGCTCGCGCTGGTGGCGGCGGTCGCCACGCTCACCGGGCACACGCTCGTCAACGCCCTCGCCTGGCTGCGCCGCCCCACCGACGGACCGGCCGAGGTCGGCGAGGGCGTGGCGATGCTGCTGCCGCTGCGCGACGAGGCCGACCGGGTCACCCCGTGCCTGCGCGCGCTGCTCGCCCAGCGCGGCGTGCCCGGGCTGCGGATCGTGGTCCTCGACGACGGGTCGACCGACGGCACCGCCGACGTGGTGCGCGCCGTGGCCGGCGCCGACCCCCGGGTCACGCTGCTCACCGGCGTCACCCTGCCGCCCGGCTGGCTGGGCAAGCCGCACGCGTGCTGGCAGCTCGCCACCCGTGCCGATCCGCAGCCGCCCGTGCTCGCGTTCGTCGACGCCGACGTGGTGCTCGCCCCGCACGCCGTCGCGGCGGCGGTGACCGAGCTGCGCGCGGCGGGCGCGACGCTGCTGTCGCCGTACCCCCGGATCGTGGTGCGGACGGCGGCCGACCGGTTGGTGCAACCGCTGTTGCAGTGGTTGTGGCTGACGTTCCTGCCGCTGCGCGCGATGGAACGCTCGCGGCGGCCCTCGCTGGCCGCGGCCGGCGGGCAGTTCCTGGTCGTGGACCGGGCGGGCTACCTGCGGGCCGGCGGGCACGCGGCGGTGGCCGACCGGGTGCTGGAGGACATCGAGCTGGCCCGGGCGGTGAAGCGGGCCGGCGGCCGGATCGCGCTGGCCGACGGCTCCCGGCTGGCGTCCTGCCGGATGTACGACGACTGGCCGCAACTGCGCGACGGCTACACCAAGTCGCTGTGGGCCTCGTTCGGGCATCCGGCCGCCGCGGCGGCCGTGCTGGCGCTGCTGTTCGCGCTCTACGTGGCGCCGCCACTGCTGGCCCTCGGGGCGCTGCTGGCCGGCGCGCCGGCGGTGGCCGCCGTGGCGTTCCTGGCCTACCTGGCCGGCGTCGCGGGCCGCACGGTCAGCGCCCGGGCCACCGGCGGGCGGGCCTGGCCCGACGCGCTGGCGCACCCCGTGTCGGTCGTGGTCCTCGGTTGGTTGACCGTCCGGTCGTACCATCTGCGGAAGCGACGCCGGCTCACCTGGCGGGGTCGCCCGGTCACCTAGGAGGAGCACCCCATGGCGCGCATCGTGGTCATCGGCGCCGGCGTGGGCGGGCTCGCCGCCGCCGCCCGGCTCGCGGTCACCGGGCACGAGGTCACCGTCCTGGAACGGGCCGGCACGATCGGCGGCAAGCTGGGCCGGTGGGCGCACCACACCCCGGAGGGGACCTGGCGCTTCGACACCGGCCCGAGCCTGATCACCCTGCCGCAGGTCTTCTCCGACCTGTTCGAGGCCACCGGCGCGAAGCTCGACGAATACCTCGACCTGGTCCCGCTGGACCCGATCGTGCGGCACGTCTTCCCCGGCGGCGGGCCCGCGCTCGACTCCTGCGCCGACCCGGCGGAGTTCGCCGCCCGGATCGGCGCCGCGTTCGGTGACCGCTCCGCCGCCGACTGGCAGCGGCTGTGGCGGCGCGCCGAGCGGGTGTGGGCGGCGTCGCACCGGGACATCCTGCGCCGCACCGTGGACTCGCCGCGCGACCTGGCCGCGCTGGCCTGGCGGCTGGGCGACCTGGCCGCCATCGGCCCGGGCCGCACGCTGCGCGGGCTGGGCCGCACGCACCTGTCCGACCCGCGGCTGCGGATGCTGCTCGACCGGTACGCCACCTACACCGGCGCCGACCCGCGGCGCGCGCCGGCCGCGCTGGTCGCCGTCCCCTACGCCGAGCTGGCGTACGGCGGCTGGTACCTGCGCGGCGGGCTGGGCACGCTCGCCGACGCGCTGCTGTCACGCTGCCTGGACCTCGGCGTGGTGGTACGCACCGACGCGGCGGTCACCCGGATCGACGCGGCCGGCGGCCGGGTGCACGGGGTCCGGGTCGCCGGTGCGGCCGCGCCGGTCCCGGCCGACGTGGTGGTGGCCAACACCGACGCGCTCACCGTCTACCGGGACCTGCTGCCGCACCCGCGCCGGCTGGCCGCGCTGACCGACCGCAGCCTGGCCGGCTTCGTGCTGCTGCTCGGCGTGCGCGGCGACTCCGGCCTGGCCCACCACACCGTCTTCCTCCCCCGCGACTACGACGCCGAGTTCGACGCCGTCTTCGGCGACCCGGGTCGCGGCGTTCGGGCCCGCCCGGCCGCCGACCCGACCGTGTTCGTCACCGCGGCCGACGACCCGGCGGTCCGGCCGGACGGACACGAGGCGTGGTTCGTGCTGGTCAACGCGCCGCGACACGGCACCGCCGTGGACGCGGTGGACTGGCGGCGGCCGGGGCTGGCCGAGGCGTACGCGGATCGGATCCTCGACGTGCTGGCCGAGCGCGGGGTGGACGTGCGGGACCGGCTGGTGTTCTCGGAGATCCGCACGCCGGCCGACCTGGACGCGGCCACCGGCGCGCCGGGCGGGGCGATCTACGGCACCGCGGGCGGCCTGCTGCGCCCGGCCAACCGGGGCCCGGTCGCCGGGCTCTGGCTGGTCGGCGGCTCCACCCACCCCGGCGGCGGCCTCCCGATGGTGACCCTCTCCGCGGAGATAGTCGCCGACGCCATCGGCCCCGCCTGGTAAGGCGAGGCCCCTTGTTAACGCCTCCGGTAGAGAAGGGGCCCCTTCTCACCACCCCGCCGGGCGGTCAGCCGGCGTCGACGAGCGCGCGCCGGACCGCGGAGAGCAACTGACCGAGGCCGAAGCCGGCGAGCAGCACCCACACCGTGGTGGCCATGGTGGCGGTGCCGGCGGTCAGGTCGGCGTCGATCAGCCCGGTGAGCCCGGCGACCAGCAGCCCGACCAGCGCCACACAGACCCGGGTGGGCCGCTCCCCCACGGTCACCGCGCCGATCTCCCGCATCCCGGCCGACACGGAGCGGGCGCGCACGTACTCGTGCAGCCAGGACAGGCCGCCGGCGGCGGCGACCAGCGCGCCGGGCGCGCCGAGCAGCCAGAACGCGATCAGCCAGGCCACCTCGCCGAGCCGGTCGGCGACCGAGTCGTAGACGTAGCCGAGCCGGGTGGTGCGGGCGGTGGCCACCGCCACCGCACCGTCGACACTGTCCGCCACGGCGGCGAGCAGCACGAAGAGCGAACCCAGGAACGGTCCGTCGCCGGTCCGGCCCACCAGCAGGGGTACGCAGAAGCAGAGCAGCACCCCGAACACGGTCACCGCGGTCGGACCGACCCGGAGCCGACCCAGCACGAAGCCCACGTGGTAGGCGAAGCGTAGCCAGGCGCGCACCACCGGCGCGGCGCTCCGGGGATCGAACCCACCGTGCAGCCGCGCCCACGCGGTCGCGTACTGGTCCCAGTTCAGCTGTGTGCCCACCACGGATCAACCGTAGAAGAGCGCTCCGGGTGTCGTGTGGCGGGTGGTCACACCCGCGCGTCGGCGCGCAGGCGCTGCCAGACCTCGCGGGTCGCGGTGGACCGGTTGAGCGTGATGAAGTGGATCCCCGGCACGCCCTCGTCCAGCAGCTTGGCGCACATCTCGCCGGCCTGCTCGACGCCGAGCCGGTGCACCGCCGCGGGGTCGTCGGCGACCCGGTCGAACCGCTCGGCCAGCGCCGGCGGGAACGGCGCGCCGGAGAGCTGCACCGAGCGCGCGATGGTGCCGATCTGGGTCACCGGCATCACCCCGGCCAGGATCGGGGTGTCGCAGCCGGTGGCGGCCACCCGGTCGCGCAGCCGCAGGTAGTCGTCGGCGTCGAAGAACATCTGGGTGATCGCGAACTCGGCCCCGGCCCGGCACTTGCGGACGAAGTGCGCGGTGTCGCTGGCCACGTCGGGCGAGCGCGGGTGCTTGTACGGGAAGGCGGCCACCCCGACGCTGAAGTCGCCGCTGTCGCGGACCAGCCGGACCAGGTCCTCGGCGTAGCGGACGCCCTCGGGGTGGGTGACCCACTCGCCGCCCGGGTCGCCCGGCGGGTCGCCCCGCACGGCCAGCACGTTGCGGACCCCGACCGAGGCCAGCCGGCCGATCACGTGCCGCAGCTCGGCGACCGAGTGGTTGACCGCGGTGAGGTGCGCCATCGGCAGCAGGGTGGTCTCGGTGGCGATCCGCTCGGTCACCGCGACCGTGGTGTCCCGGGTCGAGCCGCCCGCGCCGTAGGTGATCGAGACGAACGACGGGAGCAGCGGCTCCAGCTCGCGGATCGCCTGCCAGAGCAGTTTCTCGCCGGCCGGGGTCTTCGGCGGGAAGAACTCGAACGAGAAGGTGGGGCGGCCGTCACGGATCAGCTCCCCGATCGCCGGCTGGGGATTGGGGAGGACCGAGGGAAGACCGAGCGCCACGGACCGACTGTAACCGGACGGGGCCGGTGTGCCGAGGACCTTCCCAGCCCGCGAGCCGGCCGGGCGCGACGTCGTACCCCGGGGGTAGAAACGACGTCAGCGCGGTGGGCGGCCGGCGGCCGGCCGGGGGCCCGCGCGGGGGTCGCCACGACGGCGACGCGCCGGTGCGCCACGGCCGGGCGTCCGCGTCGCCACCGCGCCGTCGCCCGGAGGTCCCGATGATCCCGTCCCCGCCGTCCGGCCCCCGCCTGCTGGGGCCGCTCCTGGCCGAGCTGAGGGCCGCCCGTGGCTGGAGCCAGCAGCGACTCGCCGCCGAGCTGTGCGCCGCCTCCGGCGTGCCCACCCTCACCCGGCACGAGGTGTCCCGGTGGGAGCGCCAACTCCGGCTGCCCGGTGACTTCTGGTCCGCGTGGCTGGCGACGGTCCTCGGGGTTCCGGCCGAGCTGATCGCCGAGGCCACCGCGCGCAGTCGCCGGCTCGGCGCGGCGGCGGGCCCGGCCGGCAGGTCCCGGGCGCACCCGGGCCGCTCCGGGCCGGCGCGGGCGCCCCGGGTGCGGGCGGCGCGCCGGGGCGGCGACGGGGCACGTCCGGCGGGGACCGACTAGCGTCGGGGCGTGACCCACGCTGCTCCCGTCTCCCCCGTCGACCGTGCCGGCCTGCGCCAGCGGATCGACAAGGCGCTCACCGAGTTCCTCGCCGGCCAACGCGCCTGGCTCGCCGCCGTCGACGACGGCCTGCTGCCGGTGGCGGAGGCGATCGAGGCGTTCGTGCTGGGCGGCGGTAAGCGGCTGCGCCCCGCCTTCGGTTACTGGGGTTACCGCGGCGCCGGCGGGATCGACTCCGACCAGGTTGTCGCCACCCTTGCGGCGTTGGAGTTCGTGCAGGCCAGTGCACTGATCCACGACGACCTGATGGACCGGTCGGACACCCGGCGGGGTGAGCCCGCGGTGCACCGGCGGTTCGCCGCCCGGCACCGCGCGGCCGGCTGGGGCGGTGACGCCGACGCGTTCGGCGACGCGTCGGCGATCCTGCTGGGCGACCTCTGCCTGGTCTGGTCCGACGAGCTGCTGCACTCCGCCGGCCTGGCCCCGGCGACGGTGGCGCGGGCCCGGCCGGTCTTCGACGAGATGCGCACCGAGGTGACCGTCGGGCAGTACCTGGACGTGTTGACCCAGGCCACCGGCGACACGTCGCTCGAGCGCGCCGGCAAGGTGGCCCGCTACAAGTCGGCGAAGTACACCGTCGAGCGTCCGCTGCTGCTGGGCGCCGCGCTGGCCGGCGCGCCCGCCGAGGTGCACGCGGCCTACTCGGCGTACGGGCTGCCGCTGGGCGAGGCGTTCCAGCTGCGCGACGACGTGCTCGGGGTGTTCGGCGACCCGGAGCGCACCGGCAAGCCGGCCGGCGACGACCTGCGCGAGGGCAAGCGGACCTACCTGGTGGCGGCGGCCCTGGAGGCGCTCGACCCGGCCGGTCGGGAGTTGCTCCTGGCCGGGCTGGGCGCGGCGGGCCTGGACGCCGACGGGGTGGCCCGGCTGCGTGAGCTGATCACCGCGAGCGGCGCGTTGGCGCGTACCGAGCGCCGGATCGCCACGCTGACCGAGGGCGCCCTGGCCGCGCTGAGCGCCGTCGACCTGGACACCGAGGCGCGTCAGGCGCTGGTCGACCTGGCCATCGCCGCCACCCGCCGCGCCGACTGACCCACCCCGCCCCGGCTCTGATCGATCATGAGGTTGGCGGCGCGATCGGATCGTTTCCGCCGCCGACCGCATGACCGACGAGGTTCGGTGGTCAGAAGGCGACGGCCTGGGCGCGGCGCTTGACCTCGCGGGCCAGGTCGCCGGCGAGCGCGGCGGCCGGGGTGCCGGGGAGGCTCGGGTCCTCGCGGTAGAGCCAGCGCAGCGCCTCCTCGTCGTCGTACCCGGCGTCGGCGAGCAGGTTGAGCACGCCGGGTAGGTGCTTGAGCACGTTGCGGTTGGCCACCAGCTCGGCCGGGATCCGGCGGACGCCGTCGCGGCGCACCGCGAGCAGTTCCCGGTCCCGGATCATCTGGTGCACCTTGCTGATCGACAGCTCGAGGCGCTCGGCCACGTCCGGCAGGGCCAGCCAGCCGGCCGGGTCGGTCGGTCCGGGCAGGTCGGCACCGGTCTCGGCGGGTACGGAATCGGTCACCCGACCACCCTGCCACGTGCCGCCGCCAGACGGTGCACGGCACCCCCCGCACGCGTACCCGGAGCGTCCCGGTCCACTCCCGTCGGACCCCGGCGGTAGCATCCTGTTCAACCTTCACCGTCCCGACACATAGACTGCCTGCCGATGGACACACAGGTCGCCGACACGTTGCTGGGCTCGCTGCTCGACGGGCGCTACCGCATTCGCGGTCGCGTGGCCCGTGGCGGCATGGCGACTGTTTACACCGCCACCGACGAGCGCCTGGAGCGCACCGTGGCGATCAAGATCATTCACCCGAGCCAGGCGCCGCAGGCGCGGGCCCGGATGGCCGGCTTCGTCGAGCGCTTCACCGACGAGGCGAAGACCATCGCCCGGCTCACCCACCCGAACGTGGTCGCGGTCTACGACCAGGGCATCCACGCCGGCCTGCCCTACCTGGTGATGGAGTACGTCCGCGGTCGCACGCTGCGCGACGTGCTCGCCGAACGACGCCGGCTCGACCCGGACGAGGCGCTCGCGATCGCCGAGCAGATGCTCGCCGCGATCGCCGCCGCGCACCGCGCCGGTCTCGTGCACCGCGACGTCAAGCCGGAGAACGTGCTGGTCGCCGAGGCGCCCGCCGGCGGCAGCGGCAACCTGGTCGACAGCGTGGTCAAGGTGGCCGACTTCGGCCTGGCCCGGGCGGTCGAGGCGAGCGCCGAGGAAGAGAACGGCAACCAGCTCATGGCGACCGTGGCCTACGTGGCGCCGGAGCTGGTCACCCAGGGGCACGCGGACCCGCGCACCGACGTCTACTCCGCCGGCATCGTGCTGTTCGAGATGCTCACCGGCCGGGTGCCCTACGACGGCGACCGGCCGGTCGAGGTCGCCTGGCAGCACGTCGACCGCGACGTGCCGGCGCCGTCGACGCTGGTCCCGGCGCTGCCGCCGGTCCTCGACGCGCTCGTCGCCCGGGCGACCCGGCGCGATCCGGCGGCCCGCCCGGCCAACGCCGGCGCGCTGCTGACCGAGGTGCAGGCGGCCCGCGAGGAGCTGGGCAACCCGCACGCGCACACCGCCGTGCTGCGTCAGATCAGCGACGACACGGCGGTGCTGAGCCAGCCGACCCAGGTGGTCGCCGCGGTTCGGCCGGCCGAGCGGCCGGCCTGGGCCCGGCTGCCCGAGGGCGGCGGTGGGCAGCGCCCGCACCGGCGCCGGGCCGACGAGCCGGAGGGGTTGGGCGCCCGGCTGGCCGCCCTGCGTACCCAGGTCATGGGCTCACCGCGCGGCCGACTGGCCGTCGCCGCGGCGGCCGTGGTGCTGGGCCTGGTGGCCGCGCTCGGCGGCTGGTGGTTCGGGGTGGGCCGCTACACGGTCGCGCCGCAGCTGGTCAGCATGACCAAGGCCGAGGCCGAGGCGCAGGCCCAGCGCGGCGGCTTCACGCTGCGCTACGCCGACCCGCGCTACAACGAGACGGTGCCGAAGGACACGGTCCTCGGGCAGGCCCCCGGGTCCGCCGCCCGGATCGTCAAGGGCGGCACGATCACCCTGACGCTGTCGCTGGGCCCGGAGCGGCTGCCGGTGCCGGACGTGGTCGGCAAGGACTACGAGCTGGCCCAGGCCGACCTGAGCGGCGCCAAGCTGGTGCCCGCCAAGGGCGCCTCCCGCTACGACGACGCGCTGCCGGCCGGCGTGGTGCTGGCCACCGACCCGAAGGTGGGCACGGTGGTCAAGCCCGGGTCGAAGGTGACGCTGATCCTCAGCAAGGGTCGCGCCCCGGTCACCGTGCCCAACCTGGTCGGCAAGAACATCAACGAGGCGCGCGGCATCCTGGCGAAGCTCGAGCTGACCGCGGAGGAGAACTACAAGGACTCCGACAAGCCGAAGGACGAGATCCTCGGCCAGAGCCCGGCCGACGGCACCGGCGTGGAGAAGGGCGCCAAGGTCAAGCTGGAGATCAGCAAGGGTCCGCCCCAGGTGGCCGTCCCCCGGGTGGTCGACATGCCCTGCCAGCAGGCCAAGCAGACGCTGGAGAGCCAGGGCTTCCCGGTCAACGTGCAGCTCAACCCGAACGGTGTGGCCCGGCTGCAGAACCCGGCCGAGAACACCCCGGTGCCGCCCGGGACCACGGTCACGGTGACCTGCCTGTGAGCGTGCGGAACCGGGCCGACGACCGCAGGCGGGTGGGCTCGCACACCCCCACCTCCGGTGGGCTCGCCCGGGCGGCGCTGCCGTACGCCGAGGCGGCCGGCTCCGAGGTGGTGCAGGTCTACGTCGCCAACTCGCGCGGCTGGGCGCTGCCGGCCGGCGACCCGGCGCAGGACGCGCTGTTCCGCGACGGCTGCGGCGAGCGGGGCCTGCCCGTCTTCATCCACGCCTCGCTGCTGGTCAACCTCGGCTCCCCCACCCCGGCCACGGTCACCCGGTCGGCCGAGACGCTGGCCCACGCGCTGCGGCGGGGCCGGGCCATCGGCGCCGAGGGCGTGGTGTTCCACGCCGGCAGCTCGGTCGACGCCGGGCACGCCGAGGCGGCCCTGCGTCAGGTGCGGAAGTCGTTGCTGCCGCTGCTCGACGCGACCGCGGCGGCCGGTGGGCCGATGCTGCTTGTCGAGCCGAGCGCCGGGGGCGGCCGGTCGTTGGCCTCCCGGGTCGAGCACCTCGGCCCCTACCTGGACGCGGTCGACGGGCACCCGATGCTGGGCGTCTGCTTCGACACCTGCCACGCCTGGGCCGCCGGGCACGACCTGGCCGCCGAGGGTGGCATGACCACCACGCTGGACACGCTCGTCGACACCGTGGGCGCCGACCGGCTACGACTGGTGCACGCCAACGACTCGAAGGACCTGTGCGGCTCCACCCGGGACCGGCACGAGAACATCGGCAAGGGCAGCATCGGCGAGCCGGCGTTCGCGGAGCTGATGCGCCACCCGGCGACGGCGGGCGTACCGGTGCTGGTGGAGACGCCCAGCGAGAAGCACGTCGGCCACGCGGCCGACATCGCCACCCTCAGGCGCCTCCGCCCCTGATCGTCAGGCTCGCAGCGCCGCGGTCAGGACGTCCGCGGCGCGGTCGATCTGGGCGTCGGTGACGTCCAGGTGGGTGACCAGCCGGGCGGTTCGCGGCCCGAGCACCGAGATCAGCAGACCCTCCGCCCGGGTGGCGGCGGCGAGGGCGTGCGCGTCGAGCGGATGCTTGGTCAGGTCCAGCGGCACGATGTTGGTCCGCACCCCGGTCGCGAGCACGCCGTGCGGGGCGACCGCCTCGGCGAGCCGGGCGGCCTTCGCGTGGTCGTCGGCGAGCCGCTCCACGTGGTGCGCCAGCGCGTACCGGCCGGCGGCGGCGAGGATGCCCACCTGCCGCATGCCGCCGCCCATCCGCTTGCGCAGGAACCGGGCCCGGGCGATCTTCTCGGCGCTGCCCACCACCAGCGAGCCGACCGGCGCGCCCAACCCCTTGGAGAGGCAGACCGACAGCGTGTCGAACAGCACGCCGTACTCGGCCAACGGCACCCCGTCGGCCACGTGCGCGTGCCAGATCCGGGCCCCGTCGCAGTGCAGCGCGAGCCCGTGCTCGTCGGTGACCGCGCGCAGCCGGCGCAGCGTGGACAGCGGGATCACCCCGCCGCCGCCCCGGTTGTGGGTCTGCTCCACCGCGACCGCCCGGGTGGGCACCGCGAAGTAGCCGTCCGGCCGGATCATCCCGGCGACCACGTCGGGGTCCAGCTCCGCGCCCACCGCCGGCCAGGTCCGCGACGAGATTCCGGAGTACGCCGCGGCGGCGCCGACCTCGTACGTGACCACGTGCGCGTCGGCGTCGCAGAGCAGCTCGTCGCCGGGCGGGACGAGCAGTTGCAGGGCGAGCTGGTTGGCCATCGAGCCGCTCGGGGCGAACAGCGCCGCCTCGTTCCCGAACAGGGCGGCCACCTCGGCCTCGAGCGCGGTCACGGTCGGATCCTCGGCGTAGACGTCGTCGCCCACCTCGGCGGCGGCCATGGCCTCCCGCATCGCCGGCGTCGGCCGGGTCACGGTGTCGGTCCTCAGGTCGATCAACGACTCATCCACGGTGTTTCCTTTCGGCTGCCGACTGCGGGGCTCGCAAGCTCACTCCTCGCGTCAGCCACTGTTATCTCTCCGGCTGCCGACTGCGGGGCTCGCAAGCTCACTCCTCGCGTCAGCCACTGTTATCTCTCCGGCTGCCGACTGCGGGGCTCGCAAGCTCACTCCTCGCGTCAGCCACGGAGCATCTCCGCAACCAGGAAGGCCAGCTCCAGCGACTGCTGGGTGTTCAGTCGTGGGTCGCAGGCGGTCTCGTACCGGTCGGGCAGGTCGAGGTCCTCGATGCCCTGGGCGCCGCCGAGGCACTCGGTGACGTCCTCGCCGGTCAGCTCGACGTGCAGGCCGCCCGGGTGGGTCTCCAGGCCGCGGTGCACCTCGAAGTAGCCGAGCACCTCGTCGACGATCCGGTCGAAGTGCCGGGTCTTGTAGCCGTTGGAGGACTCGTGGGTGTTGCCGTGCATGGGATCGCACTGCCAGACCACCTTCGCGCCGGCGGCGGTGACCTTGGCGACGATGGGCGGCAGCGCGTCGCGAACCCGGTGGTTGCCCATCCGGCTGATCAGCGTGAGCCGGCCGGGGACATTGTCCGGGTTGAGCTTCTCGCACAGCTCGATCGCCTCGTCCGGCGTGGTGGTGGGGCCGAGCTTGACGCCGATCGGGTTGGCGATCCGGGAGATGAAGTCGATGTGCGCCCCGTCGAGCTGCCGGGTCCGCTCGCCGATCCAGAGGAAGTGCCCGGACAGCCCGTACGCCCGCCGGTCGGAGATGCGGGTGAGCGCCCGGTCGTACTCCAGCGCGAGGGCCTCGTGCGAGCAGTAGAGCGTGACCGTCCGCAGGGCCTCCTCGTCGGTCATCCCGCAGGCCCGGATGAAGGCGATGGCCCGGTCGATCTCCCGGGCGATCGCCTCGTAGCGCTCGCCGGCCGGTGACCGCCGGACGAAGTCCTTGTTCCAGTCGTGCACCGCGTGCAGGTCGGCCAGGCCGCCGGCCAGATAGGCGCGCAGCATGTTCATCGCGGCGGCCGAGTTGGCGTACGCCCGGATCATGCGCTGCGGGTCGGCGACCCGCGCCTCGGGCGTGGCCTCCAGCGAGTTGATCATGTCGCCGCGGTAGGCCGGCAGGCCGCGGGCGTCGGTGGGCAGGGACCGGGGCTTGGTGTACTGGCCGGCGACCCGGGCCACCTTGACCACCGGTAGCGACGCGCCGTAGGTGAGCACGATCGCCATCTGGAGCAGGGTGCGGGCGTTGGCCAGCAGGTGGCTCTCGGTGTTGTCGGCGAAGGTCTCCGCGCAGTCGCCGCCCTGGAGCAGGAACGCCTTGCCCTCGCAGACCAGGGCGAGCCGCCGCCGCAACTGGTCGACCTCGTAGGGCGCGACCACCGACGGCACCGTGTCCAGCACCGTGCAGACCTGGGCGACCTGGGCCGGGTCGCCCCAGGGCGGGGTCTGCGCGCGCGGCAGCTCACGCCAGCGGTCGAGGCCGAGGGCCACGTCCTCGGCGGAGTCGGCGGTCGGGCGGCTGGTCTGCAGACCCGGGCTGCCCACGGCGGGGTGACTCAGCTGGTGCCACTCATGGCGCATGCCGGAAAGCGTACGGCGACCGCCCGGCCCGCCCGACGCCGAGGGGGACGGTTCCGGTGCGTGGGAGACCGGCGCCACACCCGACCCGGCGGTCAGGGCGTGACGGCCGGCTGGGCGGAGTTGCCGCCCGGCGCCTCGCCGGCGATGCACCAGTCCGCGCCGGTGCGGGTGACCGTGAACAGCAGCGACCGGGTGGCCTTGCGTGATCCCGCGGCCACCGTGACCGTGGCGCTGACCTCCTGGCCGCGTGGCCCGGTGCGGACGTCGGTGATGGTGGCCTGCGGCACCGTGAAGTGGTCGGCGAAGTCGCCGTTCGGGCCGGTGGCGGTGGTGTCGAAGGCGGCCTGCAGGGGCGCGCAGAGCTGGCTGCGGCCGGCGGCGGCGTCGCGGGCGGCCAGCGCGTCCAGGTATGCCTGCACGCGTTCCCGGCTCTTGGCGGCGGCCTCCTCGGCGGGTGCCCGGCCGGTGGGCGTGGCGGCGGTCCCCGCGTCGTCGTCCGAGCCACAGCCGGCCAGGCCGGCCGGCAGGAGCGCGAGCAGGACGGCGGCGGTCGCCACCCTCCGGTGCTGCTGACCCATCGGTCCCTCCCATCGGCTCGGGGGCATCGCGACGTGCCCGGGCCGGCGAGTCTGTCACACCTGGCCGCGCGCCGGCCGCCGGCCTCCCCATCCTCGCCGCGATCGCCCCGCCCGGCCAGCCGGCACGCCCGTCGACCACCGACCCGACTCGGCGATCACTAGTCTCGGATGGCGCGGCGGCACCCGACCGCGCCCTTCCGCGGAGGTGACCGGCCATCCTCACCGTGACGTCCGTCGACACCACCCGGCTGCCGCCGGCCGAACGGTTCGACTTCTGGCAGGACCTCGTCGCGCGGCAGTCCTCGACGGCCACCATCCGCAGCGCGCACGCGGGTGACTTCACCGCCTCGGCGCGGGTGATCGAACTCGGCACGCTCCGTCTCGGCGTCTGGCGTTACCCGTCGCTGGAGTTCACCCGCCCCGCGCACATGATCGACAGTGGCGACCCGGACCTGTACCAGCTCGTCCTGCCGCTGTCCGGGCGCGGGGTGGTGACCCAGCAGCGCCGCGAGGGGCCGCTCGACCCGTCCGCGTTCGCCCTCGTCGACACCGTCCGGCCGCACGGCTCCCGGCTGCGGCCGGACGCCGCGACGCCGGGCGCGGTGGAGACGTTGACCGTCCTGGTGCCGCACCGGGCGTTGCCGCTGGCCCCGCGCCGGCTGACGGACCTGCTCGCCGCGCCCGTCCCGGCCGACGCCGGGATGGGCGCGCTGCTCGCCGCGTTCCTGCGGCGGATCGCGGCGCACCCGGAGCAGTACGCGCCGGCCGACGCCTGGCACCTGGACCGGATCGCCCTGGACCTGATCGGCGGCGTCCTCGCCGCGCCGCTGGACGTCGAGCGGGACCTCTCCGTGGACGCCCGGGTCACCGGGCTGCGGGCCCGGGTGGCGGCGTTCGTCCGGCGGCACCTGACCGATCCGGCGCTCTCCCCGGCCGCCGTCGCGGCGGCGCACCACCTGTCGGTGCGGTCGCTGCACCGGCTCTTCGAGGGCACCGGCACGACAGTCGGCGCGCTGATCCGCACCGGCCGGCTGGATCGGGCGGCCCGGGAACTGGCCGATCCGGGGCTGGGGCGGCTGAGCGTCGCGCAGATCGCCGCCCGGTGCGGTTTCGCGCACCCGGCGCACTTCAGCCGCGCGTTCCGGGCCGCCTACGGGCTGTCCCCGGGGGAGCACCGGGAACGGGCCGTGCGGGGGTGACCACGCGGGCGGGGAGGGGCCGGTGCGGCCCCTCCCCGCCGGGTGGGTGGTGCGTCGGCCCTCGGTTCACCGAGGGTTGGTGCGTCGCCCTCGGCTCAGCCGAGACCGCCCTTGATGGCGCCGATCAGCTCACCGTTGCTGGTGTCTCCGGAGAGCTCCCAGAAGAACGCGCCACCGAGGCCCTGGGTGTTGGCGTAGCTCATCTTCCCGCCGATGGTGGCCGGGGTGTCGTAGCTCCACCAGTTGCTGCCGCACTTGGCGTACGCCGTGCCGCCGACCGTGGCCGTGGCCGGGCAGGTGTTCTTGAGGACCTTGTAGTCCTCGATGCCCGCCTCGTAGGTGCCCGGCGCCGCGCCGGTGGCGCTGCCACCGGGAGCGGTCTGGGTCACCCCGGTCCAGCCCCGGCCGTAGAAGCCGATGCCGAGCAGCAGCTTGTTGGCCGGCACGCCCTTGGACTTGAGTTTCTGGATCGCCGCGTCGGACCAGAAGCCCTGCTGCGGGATGCCGGTGTACGAGTAGAGCGGCGAGTGCGGGGCGGTCGGCCCCTGGGCGGCGAACGCGCCGAAGTAGTCGTACGTCATCGGCATCAGCCAGTTGAGGTTCGTCGCCGCGCCGGCGTAGTCGGTCGCGTCGATCTTGCCGCCGTTGCTGCCGTCGGCGGTGATCGCCGCGGTGACCAGGAAGCTGGAGCCGAACTTGGTCCGCAGCGCGGAGACCACGTTCTTGAACGCGTTCGGGCCGCTGCTGTCGCACTGGAGGCCGCAGGCGTTCGGGTACTCCCAGTCGATGTCGATGCCGTCGAAGACGTCCGCCCACCGCGGGTCCTTGACCAGCGAGTAGCAGGAGTCGGCGAACGCGGCCGGGTTCTGCGCGGCCTGGGTGAAGCCGGCCGACCAGGTCCAACCGCCGAAGGACCAGAGCACCTTCAGGTTCGGGTACATCTTCTTCAGCTTGCGCAGCTGGTTGAAGCTGCCGCGCAGCGGCTGGTCCCAGGTGTCGGCGACGCCGTCGACGCTGTCCGCCGCGGTGTACGCCTTGTCGTAGTCGGCGTAGCTGTCACCGATGCTGCACCGCCCGCCGGTGGTGTTGCCGAAGGCGTACAGGATGTGGGTCAGCTTCGCGGCCGAGCCACTGGTGTGGATGTTCTTGACGTGGTAGTTGCGGCCGTAGACGCCCCACTCGGCGAAGTAGCCGACCACCTTCTTGCCCCCGGTGGGTGGCGTGGTGGTGGGCGGCGTGGTCGTCGGCGGCGTGGTGGTGGGCGGCGTGGTCGTCGGCGGCGTGGTGGTGGGCGGCGTCGTCGTCGGCGGGGTGGTCGTCGGCGGGGTGCCGCCGCCGGCGCAGGAGCCGCCGTTGACGGTGCAGTTCAGCGGCCCCTTGTACGCCCCGGTGCCGTTGTAGCCCCAGCTGAAGCTGGCGCCCGCCGCGAGCGAGCCGGCCCAGCTCTTGTTGACCGCGACGTAGTGGTTGCCGCTGCGGGTGACGTCGGCGTCCCAGGAGCTGCTGATCGAGGTGCCGGAGGGCAGGTCGAACTCGATGCGCCAGCCGTTCACGCTCGCGCCGGTGCCGTTGGTGACGGTGACCCGTCCCTCATGACCGGTCCCCCAGTCCTGCACCTTGGTGAACGTGGCGGTGACGCTGCCGGCGGCCGACGCGGTGGTCACGGGCACCGCGGCGACCGCGAGCGCGACCACGGCGCCGGTGGCCCAGAGGGCCCGGCGGAGCGATCTCTTCATACGGCGTCTCCCCAATAGTTAGGAAACTTTCCAAATTGATTGCTGAGACGCTACTCACGCCGTCATCAGTTCGTCAAGATGTAGATGCGTCGATTTCACGGGTGGCGCGGGGTGAGCCGCCCGACGGCCCGTAGCCTCGTCGCATGACCGTTTTCGACGTACCCATCGACGCCCTCACCGGCGGCCCGGCCGACCTCGACCGCTACCGCGGCCGCGCCCTGCTGGTGGTCAACGTGGCCTCCCGCTGCGGCCTCACCCCGCAGTACGCGGGCCTGCAGGCGCTCTCGGACGCCTACGCCGGGCGCGGGCTCACCGTGCTCGGGGTGCCGTGCAACCAGTTCGCCGCCCAGGAGCCGGGCGACGCCGCGGAGATCGAGGAGTTCTGCCAGGTCAATTACGGCGTCACGTTCCCGCTCACCGAGAAGGTCGACGTCAACGGGCCGGGTCGCCACCCGCTCTACGCCGAGCTGGCGCCCACGCCGGACGCCGAGGGGCACACCGGCGACGTGCGCTGGAACTTCGAGAAGTTCCTCGTCGCGCCGGACGGCACGGTGGCCGCCCGGTTCGCCCCGCAGGTCACCCCCGAGGACCCGGAGCTGCGCGCCGCGATCGAGAAGGTCCTGCCGGCCTGAGCGCACGGCGGAGCGGCATGCCCCCGCGTCGGGGCATGCCGCTCGGGCCGGGCGCCTCAGGTCAGCCGGCGGCGGACCGGAAGACCGGGTAGTAGCCGCCGGACTGCCCCGCGGCGGTCGGGTGGTAGGAGATGGTCAGATTCAGCACGTTCAACGCGTGCAGCCACTTGGTGCCGTAGCTGCACAGCTGGTGACCGACGAAGATGGACCGGACGTCGGCGAACGTGAAGCCGGCGGAGGTGGCCGCCGTCCGGGTGATGTCGTCGAGCAGGTTGATGCCCTCGTTGATCTTGGCCCGCGAGGTCGCGGTGAGCCCGACGCAGACGGTGCCGAGCTGGTAGAAGACCGGGTAGCCGACCACCACGACACGGGCCGAGGGGGCGCGGCTCTTGATCCCGTTGTAGACGTTGGCGAGCCGGCCGGGCATCTGGGTGCGGGCCACGTTCATGGCCGAGTTGACGGCCGCCACGCACTGGGTCTCCCCCTGGAGCACGCAGGTGCTCATGATGTTGGCGAAGCCGACGTCGTTGCCGCCGATCGTGACGCTGACCAGCGTGGTGGTCGAGGAGAGCGCGGAGAGCTGCCCGTTGATGACGTCCGAGGTGGTGGCGCCGGAACAGGCGACCGAGCGGTACGAGGCCGGCCGGATGTTGGCGTTGTAGAGCGCCGGGTACGCGTTGGTGCTGCGTAGACAGTTGCCGCTCTCGGAGGTGTAGCTGTCGGCGCCGACGCCGGAGGCGTACGAGTCGCCGAGCGCGACGTAACGGTCGGACGGGGCCGCCTGGGCGGGGGCGGCCAGTGACAGCGTGAACCCGACCGAGGCGGCCAGGGTCAGGGCGATGGTGGCAAGACGGGATCTCCGCACGTCGCACTCCTGGGGTGGGAAGTGGTGGTGAGAGATTGATATCAATGAGATCACCAAACATGGAAGATCACCGATTGGCGGTCTCCGTTCATTGAGACTTGTCCATACAAATCGATGCCGTTCCATGGCGTACGAATGAAGGTTTCCGCCGGGGAATGCCGACGGGCGCCGCCGGGGTTGGCACCGGACATGACGACTGTGGGACTGATCGGCAGCGGCAACATCGGCGGCACGGTGGCCCGGCTCGCGGTGGACGCCGGCCACGAGGTGGTGCTCAGCAACTCACGCGGCCCGGACACACTCCGCGACCTGGTGACCGAGCTGGGCCCCCGGGCCCGGGCGGCCACCCCGGCCGAGGCGGCGGCCGCCGGCGACCTGGTGGTCGTCACGATCCCGCTGCGGGCCTACCGCGAGGTGCCGGCCGCGCCGCTCGCCGGGAAGATCGTTATCGACACCAACAACTACTACCCGGACCGCGACGGGAGCCTCCCGGAGCTGGACGACGAGTCGACCACCACCAGCGAACTGCTCCAGCGGCACCTGCCGGAGTCGCGCGTGGTCAAGGGCTTCAACAACATCTACTTCGCACACCTGCGCGACCTGGGCCGCCCGGCTGGCGCGGCGGACCGCACCGCCCTGCCGATCGCCGGTGACGACCCGGCGGCCAAGGCCGCGGTCACCGCGTTCCTCGACTCGCTGGGCTACGACGCCGTCGACGCCGGACCGCTCGCCGAGGGCTGGCGGTTCCAGCGCGACACCACCGCGTACGCCGGCATCTACGCCACCGACGGCGACTGGGCACGACCCGCGACCGTCGACGCGCCACGGCTGCGCGCCGCCCTCGCCGCCGCCCGCCGCTACGCCGACATCTGACCCACGCGCGCCCGGCGGTCGGTCACGATCGGCCGCCGGGCACCGGGCTCGTCGTCGGCCGCCGGTTCGGACCGGCGGCAGCGGCACGGACCGGGCGGTTCAGACCGGGCGACGGCCGGCGAAGCCGCACTCCACCCGGTGGTACCAGCGGACGTCGGTGTCCCCCTCCAGCCAGCACCAGAGCACCGCCCGACCGTCCCGCTCACCGGGAAAGTCGAGCAGCACCGGGGCGATCCCCTTGACCTCGATGTCGTGCTGGTGGAACTCCTCCACCACGGCGTGCAGGCGGGCCTCCAGCGCCTTCACCTCGGCGAGCCCGCCGAGCGCGCTGGCGCCGTGGTCGGCCAGGTCGACCCGCAGCTCGGCGAGGTCGGCCCGCAGCTTGATCAGCTCGTCGACGCGGGGCCGCAGGGTGGCCACCAGGTGTCGCGCCTGGGCGAGAGTGAACACCGGGCCAGTATGGGGCACGGAAGCGGCGCTCGGCGGGGTCGGTGCCTCACACCTGGGCGGCGAGTTCGCGAGCCCGGTCGCGCGCGGCCTCCAGCGCCGCCAGCATGGCCGCGCGTACGCCGTGGTTCTCCAGCTCGCGGATCGCGGACATGGTGGTGCCGGCCGGCGAGGTGACCGCCTCGCGCAGCTTCACCGGGTGCTCGCCGGAGTCGCGCAGCATCACCGCCGAGCCGATCGCGGTCTGCACGATCAGCTCGTGCGCCACCTGGCGCGGCAGGCCGAGCAGGATGCCGGCGTCGATCATGGCCTCGACCAGCAGGTAGAAGTAGGCCGGGCCGGAGCCGGAGAGCGCGGTGACCGCGTCCTGCTGGGACTCCGGCACCCGGACCGTCGAGCCGAGCGGGGAGAACATCTCCTCGGCCAGGGCCAGGTGCGCGCCGGTGGCGTGCGCGCCCGGCGAGATAGCGCTCATCGCCTGGTCGACCAGGGCCGGGGTGTTGGTCATCACCCGCACCACCGGGGTGCCCTCGGGCAGCCGGCGGTTGAAGAAGGCGGTCGGCAGGCCGGCGCAGAGCGAGATGACCAGCTTGCCGGCCGGGACCTTCGGGCCGATCTCGTCGAGCAGGGCGGCGGCGTCCTGCGGCTTCACCGAGACGGCCAGCACGTCGGCCTCGGCCACCGCGGTCGGGTTGTCCACCACCCGCACGCCGTAGCGATCGGTCAGTTCCTGCGCGCGGGCCGGTCGGCGCGCGGTGGCGAGCAGCCGCTCCACCGGCCAGCCGGAGCGGAGCAGCCCGGAGAGCATCAGCTCGCCGATCTTGCCCGCGCCGATCACCGCGACCGTGTGCCCGCCCACCCGCGCCTCCTCGTCCGACTTCTGTCAAGCGGGGGCCCCTGCTATGCGCGAAGCGTTAAGAAGGGGCCCCTCCTTACACCTCAGCTGCCGAAGAAGACCTCGGCCTCGGCGTAGCGCTCCAGCGGCACCGTCTTCAGCTCGGCGGTGGCCTCGGCCAGCGGAACGCGGACGATGTCCGTGCTCTGCATGGCGACCATCTTGCCCCAGTCGCCCTCGTGCACCGCGTCGATCGCCTGGAGGCCGAGCCGGGTGGCGAGCACCCGGTCGAACGCGGTCGGGGTGCCGCCGCGCTGGATGTGCCCGAGCACCACGGTGCGGGCCTCCTTGCCGGTCTTGGCCTCCAACTGCTCGGCCAGCCACTGGCCGATGCCGCCGAGGCGGACGTGGCCGAAGGAGTCGAGCTCCTGGTTGTGCAGCACCATCTGGCCGTCCAACGGCTGGGCGCCCTCGGCGACGACCACGATCGGCGCGTACTGGTGCTGGAAGCGCTTCTCGACGTAGCCGGCGACCTGCTCGACGTCGAACTGCCGCTCCGGCAGCAGGATCACGTTGGCGCCGCCGGCGAGCCCGGCGTGCAGGGCGATCCAGCCGGCGTGCCGGCCCATCACCTCGACGACGAGCGTGCGGTGGTGGCTCTCGGCGGTGGTGTGCAGCCGGTCGATCGCCTCCATCGCGATGTTGACCGCGGTGTCGAAGCCGAACGTGTAGTCGGTGGCGCCCAGGTCGTTGTCGATCGTCTTCGGCACACCGACCACGTTGACGCCCAGCTCGTGGAGCTTGGTGGCGACGCCCAGGGTGTCCTCGCCGCCGATCGCGACCAGCGCGTCCACGCCCTGCGCGGCCAGGTTCTCCTTGATCCGCTGCACGCCGTTCTCGATCTTGAACGGGTTGGTCCGGGACGAACCGAGGATGGTGCCGCCGCGCGGCAGGATGCCGCGCACCTCCGCGATGCCCAGCGGCTTGGTCAGCCCCTCGAGCGGGCCCTTCCAGCCGTCCCGGAAGCCCACGAACTCGTGACCGTAGGTGGCGACGCCCTTGCGGACCACCGCCCGAATCACCGCGTTGAGACCAGGGCAGTCGCCGCCGCCGGTGAGCACGCCGATACGCATGATCTGCTCATCCTCCTGAAGCATCAGGTGAAGCCCGGATTAAGCCCCAGGATATGTGTCGGATCAGACCATCGGCGCCGTTGCCGGCCCGGGGCGGGCCGTCACAGCGAACTGTAGTCGGCGCGGGTGCGCGCCGGCACCGCGCCCCGGACCGTCCCGCCCCCCGGGCCGGCTACCGGTCAGTAGCCGACCTCCTGGTTCTCCCCCGACTTCGGCGGCTTCCCGGTCACCGCCGCCTTGGCGAAGCCGAGCAGGTTGACCACCGTGCTGCCCGGGGAGTCCCAGTACTCCGCGGAACCGGCGTGCACCTTGATCAGGGTGATCCCCGGCGTCTCCAGGCCGTCCGGGAACCATGCCTTCAGCAGCGGGTTCCACAGCTCCTTGGCCCGGGCGGCGTCCCACTCCTCGGTGGCGGTGCCGGCCACGGAGACCCAGGCGTTGTGCTTCTGGTCGGAGAAGCCGACGTTGACCTGCGGGTTCACCCGGATCTGGCGGACTTTGGCGGAGTCGGCGTAGGCGAAGAACCACAGGTCGCCGTCGAAGTCCGCCTCCTGCAGGCCCATCGGCCGGCTGACCAGGCGCCCGTCGACGGCGGTGGTGGTGAGCAGGCAGATCCGGGCGTCGCGGATCAGCTCGGTGACCTTGCGGCGGGCGTCGGCCGCACTGGCCGGCTCGTTGCTCATGGACCCCTCCTCGGATCGGCGTGATGCCGCCTCCGATGCCCCGGGCAGAACGGGTCAAACCTGCCGTGCGGGCTGGGCATGCGCTCACGGCCCTCGCTGCGCTCGGTGCATTCGCTCATGCTGTGCCGGCCGGGCATGGGCTCAGCGCGTGGTCATGGCTCGCCACCGGGCCAGATTGTGCCGGGCGTCGACGAGCGCGTCGTGCCGGCCGGACTCGGCCTCCGGCAGCCGGGGCCGACCCCGGTCGTCCCAGAGCTGGCGCAGCTCCTTGGTGAACCGGGGGATCTCCCGGGGCAGCGCCGGCATCGCGCCCCAGAGCTGGGCCAGCACCACGTGGTCGTACGCCGCGTACCAGGCCCAGAGTTCGAGCTGCTCGCCCGGCCGGTCGCGGACCGGTGCCAGGAGGAACTCGTGCAGGTCGTCGCGGATCCGCTCGCGTGAGCGCCAGCCCCGGTCGGCCGGCGAGGGGAGCTTGTCCAGCACGTTGCGCCGCACCCAGGGCACGGCCCGGGTGTCGTCGAACTCGGTGGAGACCGCGTAGAACTCACGGCCGTACTCGTCGACGACGCCGATCGACACCAGGTCGACGGTGCGGCCGTCCTCGATGAATTCGCAGTCGTAGAAGTAGCGGTAGACCATCGGCCCCATCCTCGCCCATCGCCCCCGCCGGGCCGTCGCCGGGGCGTCCGCCGAGGTCGGCGCGGCGCCGGTCGCCGGCCCGGCATGGTCACGGAAGTGTCTCCAGGGGTGTACAGCACGCTACCGGGACGTCATGATCTGATGTGTACCGCCGTCGGGCGCCGAACCGGTTGAGCTGCCTCGTACCGGGACTGACAGCTTCACCCGGTGTGCGAGTGGTGACTTCTGACCGGGGAGGGGTTGGCCGTGGAGTCTCGCCTGCCGGAGCCAGGTGACGCGCTCACGGGCGTGGAGATGTTCGCCGGGCTGGAGCCGGAGGTGCGGCAGCGGGTCATCGCCGCGGCCGTGCCGCGCACCTACCGCAAGGGGCAGCTCCTCTTCGTCGAGAACGATCCCGGTGAGTCCCTGATCGTGCTGCGCCGCGGCGCCGTGGCGGTGTTCCGCACCGCCCCGACCGGCGAGCGGGCCGTGCTGTCGGTGATCCGACCGCCCGACGTGCTGGGCGAGGTCTCCCTGCTGGACGCCTCGACCCGGTCGGCCTCCGCCGAGGCCATCGAGGACTGCGCCGCGCTGGCGCTGTCCCGTCCCGCCTTCATGGAGTTGGTGCATTCCAACCCGCGCATCCTCGACGCGGTGATGCGCTCGCTCGGCCAGCTGATCCGCCGGCTCACCGAGCAGAACGCCGACCACGTCTTCCTCGACCTGCCCGGCCGGGTGGCCAAGACGCTGGTCCGGCTGGCCGGCGAGAGCCAGGCTCCGATGATCACCATCGAGCTCAACCAGAGCCAGCTCGCGGAGATGGCGGGCGGGTCGCGGCAGAGCGTCAACCAGGCCATCGGCTCGTTCGCCAGCCGCGGCTGGCTGCGTACCGAAGGTCGCCGGATCGTGGTCACCGACGTGGCCGCGTTGCGCCGCCGCGCCGGCATGAGCGACCGCTAGGTCCATCACCGGCGCCACCCGGGAGCGGGCGCACCACGCGCCGGCCCGCCCCGGCCCACCCACGCGCACGCAGGCGCCGACCGCCCGAGGCGGTCGGCGCCTGCGTGCGTCCCGTCAGCGCGTCGGGCCGAGCCAGCCACGCGTGGGGCCGACCCAGCCACGGGTCGGGCCGGCCCAACCGCGGGTGGGGCCGATCCAGCCCTGCGGGGTGGTGGCGGAGAAGCCGGGGCCGGCCCAGCCGGTCGCGGTGGCGTTGGTCGAGGTGGTCATCGTTCCTCCCGGAGATCGTCGGTCCACCGCGGCTGGTGCGGCGGTACGGGACAGACGCTACGGCCGGAGCGAGTCGGACAAAATAGACATATGTGCATGAATTGCTGCCTGAAGAGCCGTTGTCCGACCCCGATCCCCGCTGCCAAGGTTGCCCCGCGCGCCCCTGCCCCGGTGCCCCGCCGGACAGACCGATCGCAGCGAGGAGTTGACGGGCATGTCACTGATCCGCGGCAATGTCGTCTTTCGTCGTTACTGGTCCGCCCGCCTCGTCTCCTACCTGGGCGACCAGCTGGCCCGCACCGCGCTGCTGATCGCCGCCTACGACAGATACGGAGGCACGGCGGTGGCCCTGCTGCTGCTGGCGACCACCGCGCCGAGGCTCCTCGGACCGTTGCTGGGTGCGCTCGCCGACCGGTTCGACCAACGCCGGCTGATGGTCGGCTGCGACCTGACCCAGGCCCTGCTCTACCTCGCCCTGGCGCTGCTGGCCCCGCCGCTGCCGGTGCTGCTCGCGGCGGTCACCGCGGCCACCCTGGCCGCCACCGCCTTCACCCCGGCCGGCCGGAGCCTGCTGCCCCGGCTGGTAGGCCGGGAGCGGCTGCCCGCGGCCAACGCCCAACTGGCCGTCGGCATGAACATCGGGTTCGCCGCCGGCCCGGCCCTCGGCGGGCTGATGCTGGCCACCATCGACCTGACGTCCACGCTGATCGTCGACGCCGCCACCTTCGTGGCGTCCGCGCTGCTGATCGGCGGCGTACGCGGGCTGTCCGCGCCCGGCGCGCCGACCCCACCGCGTGAGCCGTACCGTCAGGTGCTCGGCGCGGGAATGCGCGTCGTGCGTACCAGCGGCGTGGTGTGCGGGCGGTCTCGATCGGTTTCCTGGTGCTGGTGACGTTCGCCGCGCTGGACAACCTGGCGCTGGTGCCGCTCGGACGCACCGCGCTCGCGGCCGACGAGGTCATGATCGGTCTGCTCGGCACCGCCTACGGCGCGGGCATGGTGCTCGGCCCGATGCTGCTGGCCCGCGCCGGCGGACGAACCAGGATGCAGTTCGTGCTCTACGGCGCGGTGCTCGCGCTCGGCGTCGGCACGCTCGTCACCGGCATGAGTCCGGTGATCGGCGTGGCGCTCGTCGGGCAGGCGCTGGCCGGGGCCGGCGCGGGTTGGCACCACGTGGCGGCGGACACGCTCATCCAGCAGCACGTGCCGGCCGAACGACTCGGCGTCGTCTTCGGCACGGTCTACATGTCCCCCTACGGGGCGGAGGTGCTGGCGTACCTCGCCGGGGCGTCCCTGCTCGGAGCGATCGGACCCCGGTGGCTGCTGGCCGTGTCCGGCGTCGGGATCCTCGCCACGCTGGCGCTCGTGGTGCCGCTGCTGACCCGGGCCCTCGGTGGACGGACGAGGCGGCGGACAGCCGTGGCGGCGGTGGCCTGAGCCGATCGGGCACGGTGGAGCCGGTGGCCGCGGCCACCGGCTCCATCTGGTCTCAGTTGTCCTTGGTGTCGGCCGGCGGCGCGCTCGGGCCGGGGCCGATCTTCGACGGGTCGGTCTTCTTCGGCGGCGTGGTCGTCGTGGGGGTCGTGGTCTCGGACGATCCGCTGCTCGTGGGCTGCTCCACCATGCCTTTTTCCTCCAGTTCGGCGAGTGTGACGGCGTCCACGTCGACCGTGTCGCCCGAGGCCCACAGCGTCCCTCGTGGATCGGTCCATGGGGCGGAAAGCCGGACGTGCACGGCACTCTCCCTGTCGACGGGACTGTCTGCTAGAGGAGACTAGACCCGGCCGAACAGCCGTGACGTCCCGCCGAGGGGTCGGTTACCCGACTGCCCGGCCGCGCGGGACACTGGTGACCTCACGCGTACGGAGCCGGACATCGACCTCACCTGTGGACACTGCTCGCGGAGCGCCGGGCCGGACGACCGCTTCTGCGGCGGGTGCGGCCGGCCGCTCGCCGCCGCCTGCCCGGGCTGCGGCCACGCCAACGACGCCGGCGCCAACTTCTGCACCAACTGCGGCCAGCCACTGCGCGACCACGCGGTTGCCGTGCAGGAGGACCGCCGCCAGGTCAGCGTGCTCTTCATCGACATCGTCGACTTCACCACCTATGCCGAGCGGGCCGACCCGGAACAGGCGCGCGGCCTGCAACAGGTCTACTTCGCCACGGTGCGCCGGCTGGTGCACCAGTACGGCGGTGTGGTGGAGAAGTACATCGGCGACGCGGTCATGGCGTTGTTCGGCGCGCCCGTGGCCACCGACAACGACGCGCTGCGCTGCGTACGCGCCGGGCTGGAGCTGCAGCGGAGCCTGGCCCGGCAGCCGGCCGGGCCGCACCCGCCGCTCGGCTTCCGGGTCGGCATCGCCACCGGGGAGGCGCTCGTCGACCTGGCCGCGGCGCGCGACGGCGGCCAGGCGTTCGTCACCGGCGACGTGGTCAACACCGCGAGCCGCCTGCAGGCGCTGGCCCCGGTCGGCGGCGTGGTGGTCGACGAGAGCACCTGGGCGGCGACCCGACGCGAGATGGAGTACGCCGACCAGCCGCCGGTGACGCTACGCGGCCGGTCGGCGGTGAGCCGGATCTGGCTGGCCGTGCAGGCCCGACCCCGGCGCGACGACCAGGGCGCTGAGCTGACCCCGATGGTCGACCGGGACCACGAGCGGGGCCTGCTGGTCAGCGCGCTGCACCGCACGGTGACCGAGCGCACCTCGCAGTTGCTGACCGTCTTCGGCCCGGCCGGGGTGGGCAAGAGCCGGCTCCTGCGCGAGCTGGCCCGGCACGCGGCGAACCTGCCCGGCGCGCGGGTCACCTGGCTGACCGGTCAGTGCCCGCCGTTCGGCGAGAACGTCACCTACGCCGCGCTGGCCGACATCGTGCGGCGCTGGACCGGGCTGACCGGCGCCGACGACCCGGTCGCCGCCCGGGAGCGCCTGCGCGAGCGGCTGGGCCGGCTCGCCGACCCGCACGCGGTGCGGCTGGCCGAGGCGTTGGGCCCGCTGGTGGGCGTGCCCGGGGAGCGGCTCACCTCGGCCGAGACCGAGGCGGCGTGGCGGCGGTTCCTGCTCGCGCTGGCCGCCACCGGCCCGACCGTGCTCGTCTTCGAGGACATGCACTGGGCCGACGAGGCGATGCTCTCCTTCGTCGAGCAGCTCGGCGCGGCGGCCCGCAACGTGCCGCTGCTGGTCGTCGCCACCGCCCGGCCGGAGCTGCGCGAGCGGCACCCGGCGTGGACCGGCACGATCAGCGGCGCCATGTCCATCTCGGTGCCGCCGATGCACGACGGCGACATCGACACGCTCTACTCGCTGCTGCTCGGCCAGGCCACGCTGCCCAGCACCGCCCGCGCGCCGCTGATCGAGTTCGCCGACGGCAACCCGCTCTACGCCCAGGAGTACGCCCGGATGCTGCTCGACGGCGGCCTGGTCGAGCGGGCCGCCGGCCCGGTACGCCTCGAACCGGCCGGCGGCGCCGGGATGCCGCGTACCGTCCAGGCGGTCATCGCCAACCGGCTGGACCTGCTGGACCCCGCCGACCGGGCGGTGCTCCAGGCCGCCTCGGTGGTCGGGGTGCAGTTCTGGGCGGCGCCGGTGGCGCTGGCCCTGGGCCGGCCGGCCGAGTGGGTGGAACGGGCGCTGCACCGGCTCCAGCGGCGCGACCTGGTCTTCGAGCTGCCCACCTCGACCATGCCCGGGCAGCCGGAGTACCGGTTCCGGCACGTGCTGGTGCGCGACGTCTGCTATCAGCGGCTGCCGCGCGCCGAGCGGGTGGCCCGGCACCAGCGCGCCGCCGACTGGCTGGAGCAGCTCGCCGACGGCCGGCAGCACGACCTGGCCGAGGTGGTGGCCAACCACCGGTGGGCGGCGCACGAGATCGCCCGCACGGTGGGCCTGGACCAGGCCCCGTACGCCGCGGCCACCCGGTCCGCGCTGCACCGGGCCGCCCGCCGCGCGTACGAGCTGCACGCGCTGGACACCGCGGCCACGCTGGTGGAACGCGCGCTCACCGTCGAGTGCGGGCCGGATCCGGCGCTCGAGCTGTTCCAGGCCGAGCTGGCGTTCTATGCCGACCAGGACGGGTTCCTGGTCGCCGACGGCACGGCGGTGCTCACCGGCCTGGCCGGGCGGCTCACCGACGCCGGTGACCTGCCCGGCGCGGCCAAGGCGTGGCGGCTGCTGGCCACCGCGGCCTGGGCCCGGGCGGACCGGTCGGAGACGCTGCGCTGCCTGGACCGGGCGATCCGGCTGCACGCCGCGCTGCCGGACAGCGAGGACAAGGTCGGCGTGCTGCTCGAGCTGGCCCGGGCGTACATGCTCGACGCGGAGACCGAACCCGCCTGCGCCGCCGCCGGCAGCGCCGCCGAGCTGGCCGAACGGCTGGAGCTGCGGGAGGCACGGGCCAACGCCCGGATCACCCTGGCGGTGGCCCGTTACCAGGCCGGCGTGGCGGAGGCGTTCGCCGAACTGACCGAGGTCACCGAGGAGTGCCGGGTGGAGCGGCTGACCAGCCGCCGCCGCGCGGTGCACAACCTGGCGTGGGCGTTGCAGGAGGAGGGCGACCTGGCCGGCTCGGCCCGGCTGGTCGACGAACAACGGTCACTGGACCTGGCCGGCGAGCACGGTCTCACGGTGAGCTTCAGCGACCAGTGGACCCGGTCCTACTACAGCGGTGACTGGACCGCGGCGCTGCGGATGGCCGAGGGGTCCATCCGGCGGCCGACCGACGAGTGGGACCTGCACATCGTGGCCGTCTCCGGCTGGATCCGGGCGCTGGGCGACGGGCCGCGCGTCGGCCCCGGCGGCCCGGACCTGGTGGACCAGGCGCTCGTCGCCGCCCGGCGCAGCGGCTTCCACCGGGTGTTGCGGTCCACCGTGGCGCACGCCGCGCTCTGCCGGGCGGTGCAGGGCCGCCGGGACGAGGCGCTCGCGCTCCTGACCGAGCTGGACGAGGACTGGCGGCGGACCCGGATGATTCCGTTCGCCGAGTGGGTGCCGGCGGTCGGGCACGTCGCCGGCCTGCTCGGCGGCGACGCGGCGGTGCTGGTGCGCGACCTGCTGCGCCGCGCCCCGCGCGCCACCCGCTGGGCGCGGGCGGCCGGCCGGTCGGCGGACGCGGCGCTGGCCCGCCGTGACGGTGACCCGGCCCGGGCCGGCCGGTTGTTCACCGCCGCCGCGGCGGACTACGCCGGGATGACCGACGCGACCGACCAGATCATCGCCGCCGCCCTGGCGGTGGTTCCGTTGGCCGGGGCTGATCCGGCGGCCGCGGCGGAGACGCTGGCCCGGGTACGCGCGTTCGCGGCCCGGCATGCCGCGGGCGGCCTGCTCCGGATCGCCGGGGCCGGCTGACCTCAGGCGGGTAGCGGCTGCCGCGGCGGCGCGCTCTTCACCTTCTGGGCGTACGTGTCGACGTACTCCCGGCCGGAGAGTTCCATCAGCTCGTACATGATCTCGTCGGTGACAGCCCGCTCGACGAAGCGGTCGCCGACCAGGCCGGCGTAGCGGGAGAAGTCGAGCGGGGGGCCGAAGCGGATCCGGATCCGGCCCAGGTTGGGGATGATCTGCCCGGTGGGCTGGATCGCGTCGGAGTTGAGCATGGCCATCGGGACCACCGGGGCGCCGCTGGCCAGCGCGAGCCGGGCCACCCCGGTCTTGCCCCGGTAGAGCCGGCCGTCCGGCGACCGGGTGCCCTCCGGATAGATGCCCGCGACGCCACCGGCGCGCAGCACCTCGAGCTGGGTGTCGAGGGCGGCCCGGGCGGCCCGGCCGCCGGAGCGGTCGACCGGGATGGTGCCGGAGCCGACGAAGAACAGTTTGGTCAGCCATCCCTTCACGCCCTTGCCGGTGAAGTATTCGGCTTTCGCGATGAAGGTGACTTTTCGCTTGACGATCAGCGGGGTGAAGATCGAATCCGAGAAGGAGAGGTGGTTGCTGGCCAGGATCACCGGACCGGTCGCCGGCACGTGCGCCAACCCCTCGACCTGCGGGCGGAAGACCAGCCGCAGCAACGGGCCGAGGATGATGTACTTCAGCAGCCAGTACAGCACCGAGGTCCTTCCGGATCGGGTGGTGACGCGGGGGATCGTCCGGGATGAGGGTACGAACCACGTACGCCGCGCCACAACGCACTCCCGGAACGGGGCTTCGACGTGTCAGGATTCAGGGCACGACGTCAGGCCGCGGTGAAGGGGGTGTCCGGTGTCAGGGGGCGGGCCCCGCCGAGGGCGGCGGGACAACGGGCTCGACGCGGCCGAGTACGCGGTCGCGGGCGACGTCGATCCGCGCGTCGGCGAGCACCTGCTCGACGTGCTGGCCGCCGGCGGCATCGCCGCCTACCTCCAGCCCTCCGCCGACCTGAATCCGGTGACGCGCACCACCACGGTCCCGGCCCGCCCGGTCGACCGGCTCTACGTCGACCGGTTCCACCTGAGGACCGCCCGCGACTACCTCACCCAGCTCGCCGACGAGGGCGGCGGCGAGCCGCCGCGCGCCGACGAGCCGGACATCGAGGCCGAGTGGGCCAAGATCGTGGCGGGGTTCCACACCGCGCCGGCCGCCGGCGGCAACCCCTGGCCCGCCGCCGAGGACGTCGACGACCCGGCCGCGCCGGGCAGCGGTGCCACCGGCCGGGCCGAGGAGCCGGCCGGGCCGACCGCCACCGACGTCCGCCGGCTGCCCTACGCCGCGGACGTCTCCGGCATCTCGGTGAGCCGCGACCGGCACGACGAGCCCTCCCTGCTGGACGGCCTGGACACGTTCGGCACCGGCCTGCCGGACGACGCGGCGGACGAGGAGCACTACACCCCGCCCCCGCCGCCCCCGCTGCCACGCTTCTCGAAATACGCGGTGCTGGGCGTGCTCAGCATCGTGCTCGGCTTCCTGCTGTTCCTGTCCCCCACCGTGATGTCGCTGGTCGACCCGAAGGTGGTGACGCTGCTCGGCTTCACCGGCATCCTGGCCGGCTTCGTGATGCTCATCTGGCGGCTGCGCCCCGGCGACCGGGACGACCACGACCCCGACGACGGCGCGGTCGTCTGAGCGCCGGCCGGGGCCTGCCCGGATCGCGGGACACCGCCCGCCCCGCGTCGTTCGTGTAACAGGGGTGTAACTTACGGTCAGTAGGAATACCGCTGAACGTCACGTCCCGCACCGGCTGTCCGGTTTGCGCCATGATCCGGTCGCCGGTACCCCTGCTGAGCGGATTGCCCGAGATGCGACAGAGCCCCCTGGTGGTGGTGGCCAACCGCCTCCCCATCGACGACAGCGTGGCGCCGGACGGCGCCTTCGAGTGGCGCCGCAGCCCCGGCGGCCTGGTGAGCGCCCTGCACCCACTGCTCCGGCACACCCCAGCCACCTGGGTGGGCTGGGCCGGCGGCACCGGCCCCGCGCCGGAGCTGCCCGATGTGGACGGCGTCCGGATGCGCAGCGTCCCGCTGAGCGCGGAGGACTTCCGCGACCACTACGAGGGCTTCGCCAACGCCACCCTCTGGCCGCTCTACCACGACGCCGTCGAGCAGCCGGAATACCACCGCCGCTGGTGGGAGGCGTACCAGCGGGTCAACCAGCGGTTCGCCGAGGCCGCCGCCGAGGCCGCCGAGCCGGGCGGCCTGGTCTGGGTGCAGGACTACCACCTCCAACTGGTGCCCGGCCTGCTCCGCGCGCTCCGCCCCGACCTGCGCATCGGCTTCTTCCTGCACGTGCCGTTCCCGCCGCCGGAGCTGTTCATGCAGCTCCCCCGTCGCTCGGAGCTGCTGCGCGGGATGCTCGGCGCCGACCTGATCGGCTTCCAGCGGGCCCAGGCCGCGCACAACTTCGCGCAGCTCGCCGCGAAGGTGCTCGGCCTGTCCGCCACCGACCGGCGGATCGGCGTGGACGACCGGGTGGTGCGCATCGGCGCCTTCCCGGTCGCCATCGACACCGCCGAGATGTCCGCGCTCGCGGCCCGGCCCGAGGTGGCCGACCGGGCCCGCCGGCTCCGGCAGGATCTCGGCCAGCCGGAGAAGGTGATCGTCAGCGTCGACCGGATGGACTACACCAAGGGCATCGAGCAGCGACTCAAGGCCTACCGCGAGCTGCTGGCCAGCGGCGACGTCAAGGTCCGGGACACGGTGCTGGTGCAGGTGGCGGTGCCCAGCCGGGACCGGGTGGCGCAATACCAGATCCTGCGCGACCGGGTGGAGCACCAGGTGGGCCGGATCAACGGCGAGTTCGGCCGGGTCGGCGAGCCGGCCATCCACTACCTCACCCAGCCCTTCGACCGGGCCGAACTGGTCGCGCTCTACCGGGTCGCCGACGTGATGGCGGTGACCCCGCTACGCGACGGGATGAACCTGGTCGCCAAGGAATACGTGGCCGCCCGCGTCGACGGCACCGGCGCGCTGCTGCTCAGCGAGTTCGCCGGCGCGGCCGCCGAGATGGAGCAGGCGTACCTGGTCAACCCGCACGACCTGGACGGCCTGAAGCAGGGGCTGCTCGCCGCGCTGCGGGCCGGCCCGGAGGACGTGGCGGCTCGGATGCGCGCGATGCGGGAACACCTGGCGCACAACGACATCCACGCCTGGGCCGCGTCCTACCTGAGCGCGTTGGAGGAGAGCGGGTCGCTGGTCGGCCGCCGGCCCGCCGCCCGCTGAGCCGGCCCCGGCGCTCACCCCGAGGTGGGCGCCGGGTCCTTGTCCAGCCAGTCCAGGATCGCGTCGATCGGCTCCCGCCAGCGGGCGTCGAGCATCAGGTCGTGGCCCATTCCGGGGAAGAGCAGCGGGGCCGAGGCGTACCGGCGGGCCGCCCGGGTCAGCGCGGTCGCCGACAGGACGCGGTCGTCCGGGCTGCCCAGCACCAGCATCGGGGGCCGGCCCACCGCCGGCTCCGGCCGCCGGCCGGTGAGCAGTTGCCACTGCGCGCGACGCCCGGCCCGGCCCAGCCGGGCCACGTGCCGGCGGGCGTCCGCCTCGGGTAGCTCCCGGCTGAACAGTTGCCGCCGGTTGAGCCGCAGCCCGGCGCCGAAGACCGCCGGCAGCGTGCCGGCCGGATTGCGACGCAACGCCGTGCCGAACGTCGCCCAGCCGCCGAGCACCGGCGCCACCAGCACCGCGGCCCGCGCCGGGTAGCGGGACAGCGCGTGCGCCACCACCCGGGCGCCGGCGCCGTGCCCCACCAGCACCGCCTGCCGCGGCAGGCTCGCCGCCACCTGCACCACGTCATGGGTGTACGCCCGCAGCGTCGCCTCCGGCGCCGGCTCGCTGCCGCCGTGCCCGCGCAGGCTCACCGCGTACGCCGGGAAACCGCGACCGGCGGCGTGGCCCAGCCAGTGCTCGGCGAACGCCCACGCGCCGTGCCCGAAGCCGGGCACGAACAGCAGCGGCGGCTTGGCCTCCTCCTGCTCGGGCACCGCGGCCAGCACCTCGCGGCGCACCGGCCGCTCCGGCCGGGCCCACTCCCAGCCCCGGACCACCCGCACCCGCCCGGTGGTGCTCATTTGGATCCCTCCAGCTCGTGCAGCGCCTTCTCCAGCGCGCGCAGGTAGTCGGCGTGCCCGACCTCGAACCAGTGCCGGGTGCTGTCCTTGACCTTGGCCGAGTACCGCTCGCCGAGGCCGGCGCGGACCCGGCGGTCGAACGCGGCCACCCGCTCCGGCCCGGTGGCGCGCAGCGTGAGGAGCCGGGTGAAGAGCACGCTCTGCCAGTGCGAGATGGTGAAGATGCCGGAGTCCGGCTGGACCAGGCCGACCACCGCAAGCGTGGGACGACCGGCGCTGAACGCGTTAAGCCACAGCCGGGGCTTGCCGGAGCCGTCCTCGTCGCCGAGCACCCGGCCCTGCATGAACTCGAAGCGCGGCAGGTATCCGGTGGCGAAGACGACCAGTTCCGGGTCGATCCGACGGCCGTCGGTCAGCTCGACGGCGCGGTCGTGGAACCGGGCGACGTCCGGTACCGGGGTGATCTCGCCGTGCCCGACGTAGTAGACGAGCTGGCTGTTGGCGATCGGGTGCGTCTCGTAGACCCGGTGGTCGGGCTTGGGCAGGCCGAACCGGGTCAGGTCGCCGACGGTCAGCCGCAGCGTCCAGTGGTAGAGCCACTGCCGCATCCGCAGCGGCACCCGCAGCGCCAGCAGCGTGTCGTTGACCTGGTCCGCCGGGCGGCCGAGGACGTACTTCGGGGCGTACCAGTAGCCGCGCCGGGTGGAGTGCCAGCAGTGCGACGCCTGCTGGGCCGCCTCCACCGCGATGTCGCAGCCGGTGTTGCCGGCGCCGACCACCAGCACCCGCTTGCCACGCAACTGGGCCGGGTCCTTGTAGGACGAGGCGTGCATCACCTCGCCGCGGAACTCCGCCAGTCCCTCGTACCGGGGCAGCTTCGGCGACCAGTTGTGGCCGTTGGCCAGCACCACGGCCGCGTACCGGGAGGTGCGTTCCGGGCCGTAGCCGCCGGTGCTGCGGGTGGTCACGTCCCACCGGTCGCCCTCGACCGGCTCGACCCGGACCACCTCGGTGCCGAACCAGACGTGCTGGCGCAGGTCGAAGTGGTCGGCGTAGCGCTCGAAGTAGGAGAGCAACTGGCTGTGGTGCGGGTAGTCCGACCAGTCGTCGGGCATCGGGAAGTCCGGGAACTGGGTGAACGGCCGGGACGAGATGAGGTGGGTGCTGGCGTACACCGGGCTGCGGTCGTGCCGCCAGTTCCACGCCCCGCCGACGCCGGTCTCCCGCTCGTAGCAGTCGACGCCGAAGCCGGCCTCGCGCAGGTTCTTCACCGCGGTCAGCCCGCTGGCGCCGGCGCCGATGACGCAGACCGTGTCGCCCCGGTCGGAGACCGGCCGGTCGTCCCGGCTGGGGGCGGCCGTGGCGTCCGGATCGGGGCGGCCGAGATCGGTGGAGGAGGGCACCGGGAAGTCTCCTTTTGTGCGGCACGCGTGCCGGTCGGTGCGAAATCCTGCCGAGAATGCCCGCCGTTGTCCAGCCATCCCGACCGGCCTTCGCCTGCGGCGTGACGCCCGGTCACCGCTGATGTTTCACCCAGCGTGAGGGCGAGGCCGCGCGGTGGGCGTGCCTCGTGCGCGCCTTTGCTCTGCACCCATCGACGCAGCACGGCCGCGAGCTGGGCAATCCCGTGCGGACCGGCGGTTCGCGCATCGCCGCAGTAATCACGAAGGGTGGCTGCTGCGCAAATGGCTGCAGAGCAAAGGCGCCGCCGGGCGGCACCTTCCGCCCGACGATTAATCACGCTGGGTAACGGCGTTCGACGTCGCCTCCGGCCTCGCACGCATGTGGCCCGCGCCGCCCGCGACGCTCGCCGGCGCCGCACGCCCGTGCCGCGTCGTCGGGGACGGCCGGCGCCGCCGCCCGTCCGGCCGGCGCGAGCCGTGGTGGCCGGGGGTGCGGTCAGCCGGCGGCCGGCAGCAGCAGGTCGACCAGGATCGGGAAGTGGTCGCTGGCCCGGCGGGTCCGCGGCGTGTCGACCACGTCGTAGTCGACCACGGTGATCCGCGGGTCGACGAAGAGCGCGTCGATGCGCCGTCGCGGGTCGGCGCAGGAGAACGTGTGCCGGTCGGCCCGGTCGGCGGCGACCGCCGTGTCGGTCAGCCCCTCGGCCACGGTCCGCCAGGCCGGCCCGTCCGGCCCCTCGTTGAGGTCCGCGCCGGCCACCACCGGCAGCGCGGACGCGGCCAACTCCCGCTTGAACGCCGCCGCCTGGGCCGGCCGCTCCGCCGGGTCCGTGGACAGGTGCGAACCGGCGAGCAGGAAGTCGACGCCGCCCACCCGGCAGCGCGCGTAGGCGGCGCCACGCAGGTGCCGCCCCGGGGTGAGCGGGTAGCGCGCGCACCGGGTGTCGGTGACCCGCACCCGCAGGCTGGTCAGCAACAGGTTGCCCAGCGACGGCAGGCCGCCGGCGGCGATCACCAGGCCGAACGAGTCGGCGAGCGTGGCGCACTTCTGCCGCCACCGGAACCGGCGCGGCCCCTCCTGCACGATCACCACGTCCGGCGCGGCCTCCCGGACCACCTCGGCCAGCGCGGCCGTGTCGTCGCGCTGCGAGTGGACGTTGTACGACAGCACCCGCAGCGGCACCCCCGGGCCCGGCACGTCAGATCCGCCGGGCCAGGTCGGCGGCGCCGATCACGCCGGCGGTGTTGCCCAGCTCGGCCGGGCGCACCTCGGCGACGGGCAGGCGGCTGCGCTGGGCCAGCGCGTCGGTGAACGACCGCCGGGTCGGGCCGAGCAGCAGGTCGCCGGCGTCGATCACGCCGCCGCCGACCACCAGCACCTGCGGGTCGAGGATCTGCGCCATGTCGGCGAGGCTGGTGCCCAGCCAGCGGCCGACCTGGGCGAACGCCTCGGTGGAGACCGGGTCGCCGCCCTTGGCCGCGGCGGTCACCATCGGACCGGTGATCGCCTCGGCCTCGCCGTCGGCCAACTCCAGCAGGGCGGTGGCCCGGTGCGGTTCCTGGCGGGCGGCGGCGCGGGCGAAGCGGACCAGCGCGCTGCCACTGGCGTACTGCTCGATGCAGCCGAGCCGTCCGCAACCGCATTGGTGGCCGTCCGGCACGGTGAGCATGTGCCCCAGCTCGGCGGCGATGCCGTTGGCGCCGCGGACCAGTTCGCCGCCGAGCACGATGCCGCCGCCGACGCCGGTGCCGATGGTGAACATGACCATCGAGTCGTCGGCGTCGCGGGCCGCGCCGTAACGGAACTCCGCCCAGGCGGCCACGTTCCCGTCGTTCTCCACGATCACCGGCAGACCGGTGGCGTTGCTCACGTACTCGCGCAACGGCTCGTCCCGCCAGGCCAGGTTGGGGGCGAAGAGCACGGTGGAGCGGGAGGCGTCGATCCAGCCGGCCGCGCCGATGCCGACGGCCTCGACGGTACGCCCGGTGGACAGCTCGGTGACCACCTCGATGATGACGTCGCGGGTCTTGGCCACGTCGTCGGCGGGGGTGTCTCGGCGCGTCTGCACGAGTACCGCGCCGGTGTCGTCCACGACACCGCCGGCCACCTTCGTGCCACCGACGTCGACTCCGATGGTCAGCGTCACCGCTGCCACTCCCCTCTGCTGTGCTCCCCCGGCACCGGCCGAACCGGCCGTGCGATCCCGGGATGTCCGGTGGTCAGGCCCCGTCGCCTGGTGCGTCCGCGCCCGCCTCGCCGGGCGCCCGCGAGGCGGGCACCACTGGACTGCCGGCCGGCGGCCGGCTCGCCGCCGGCGCGTCCGGCCCGGCGGCGTCGACGGGCGGTTCCGAGGCACCCGGATCGGCCGCGCCCTCCCCCCGGGTGGCGGCGGACCACACGTCCTGCTCGGGTACCGGCTGAGAATCATGCCCGGTGCGGGTCGCCTCGCGCCACACGTGGTCCGACGAGCCGGCCGACGTGGCACCCGCCGGACTTCCCGGCGCGGTCGGCTCCGACGACCGGGCCGACCCGGCCGGTGCGCCGGGCGCGGGCGGCGCGAACGCGCGCAACATGCTGGCCACACCGGCTGCGAGGTCGCCGGCGCCGGTGGCGAGCCGCTCGGCGAATTCCGGACTCGGATCACGCAACGCCGCGATCCCGCGGCAGAGCGGACACACGCAGCATTCCGGCGAGCCGGTGGCGAAACCGGTGCCGGCGCCGCCCGTGCTGTGACCGAGGACACCCGAGAGGATCCCACCGAGCGGGCCCCCACCCGTCCGGGACGAGGCGGCGGCGAGCCGCGCGGTGGCCAGCAACGTGACGACGAGGCGCTCGGCCTCTTCCCGGGCCGAACCCGGATCGGTGGTGCCCATGGTTCGGCTCCTCAAGCGTGACGACCGGGACGGCGATCGGGATCAGTCTGCCGCACCGGGTGTTTCTACCCGGCGCTTGAGCTGCTTCAACGCCGCATCCATGATCATTTTCTCGGCCTTGCGGCGGAACATGCCGAGCATCCCCACCGACAGCTCCACCTCGAGCGTGTAGGTCACCGTGGTGGTCCCGTCCGGGTTACCCACCAGGTCGTACGACCCGCGCTGGGACCGCTGCATCCGCGAGGGCGCGACCAGGTGCCACTCGATGCGGGAGATGTCCTCGGCGTACTCGTAGGCGAGCACGTACTCGTCGGCCAGCACGCCCGCGTCGAGCGTGAACCGGACCTGGCTGGCGTAGCCGTCCTCGTACTCCTCGACCACCTCGGCCCGCCGCACCGCCTCGGTCCACTCCGGGTAGCGGGGGAAGTCGCAGATGACCGCCGCCACCCGGTCCGGTGACGCGCCGATGATGATCGACTGGGTGGATGAGTCCGCCATGGGGGGAGGCTACCCGGCCGCCCGGCCAGGCGGGCGGGTAGGTTTCGACTGAGCCGACCAGGCCGGCCCCCGCCGGTGCGAGCACGAGGGAGTGCAGGTGCGCGAGTTCTCCGTTCCGCCGATCGTCACCGTCGGCGACGCGGCAAACCTGACCGACCCGGTCTGGGACAACGCCGAGGTCGCCCCGGACACCGTGCAGTTCGTCCGGATCCCCGGCGACGCCGGGCCGGCGTCCCGGGTCGAGGTGACCTGCCGGCAGTTCCGCGACGAGGTGGTAGCGGTGGCCCGGGGCCTGGTCGCGGCCGGCGTCTCCCCCGGCGACCGGGTCGCGCTGATGAGCCGCACCCGCTACGAGTGGACCCTGTTCGACTACGCGATCTGGGCGGCCGGCGCGGTCACCGTGCCGATCTACGAGACCTCCAGCGCCGAGCAGGCCGCCTGGATCCTCGGCGACTCCGGCGCGGTCGCCGTGGTGGTGGAGAGCACCGCCCACGCGACACTTGTCGCCGGCGTCCGGGACCGGCTGCCCGAGCTGCGCGAGGTCTGGCAGATCGAGCTGGACGCGGTGGCCGAGCTGGTCGCCGCCGGCACGTCGGTGGACCCGGCCGAGGTCGAGGCGCGCCGCTCGATGCTCACGGCCGACGACGTCGCCACAATCATCTACACCAGCGGCACCACCGGCCGGCCGAAGGGCTGCGTGCTGACCCACCGCAACATCTACGCCGACATCGCCAACGCGGTGCCGGTGCTGCCGAACCTGTTCCGCGAGAGCGCCTCCACGCTGCTCTTCCTCCCGCTGGCACACGCGTTCGCCCGGCTCATCCAGGTCGGTGTGGTGCAGGCCCGGGCCACCATGGCGCACTGCGCGGACACCAGCAACCTGGTCGGCGAGCTGCAGGACTTCAAGCCGACGTTCGTGCTCTCCGTACCCCGGGTCTTCGAGAAGGTCTACAACGGCTCTCGGCAGAAGGCCGAGGCGGACGGCAAGGGCAGGATCTTCGACCGGGCGGAGAAGGTCGCCATCGCCTGGAGCGAGGCCCGGGAGACCCCCGGCGGCCCGGGCCTGGCGCTGCGCGCCCAGCACGCCCTCTTCGACCAGCTGGTCTACGGCAAGCTGCGTGCGGCGATGGGCGGCCGGTGCCGCGACGCCATCTCCGGCGGCGCGCCGCTCGGCGCCCGGCTGGGGCACTTCTTCCGCGGCGTCGGGGTGACCATCTGCGAGGGGTACGGCCTCACCGAGACCTCGCCGGCCGCCGCCGCGAACCTGCCCACCGGCACCCGGATCGGCACGGTCGGCCGTCCGCTTCCCGGCGTCACCGTCCGGATCGAGGACGACGGCGAGGTGCTGATCGCCGGGGACATCGTCTTCCAGGGCTACTGGCACAACGAGGAGGCCACCGCCGAGGCGCTCACCAGCGACGGCTGGTTCCGCACCGGCGACCTGGGCCAGCTCGACGAGGACGGCTACCTTAGCATCACCGGCCGGAAGAAGGAGATCATCGTGACCGCCGGCGGCAAGAACGTCGCCCCGGCGGTGCTGGAGGACCAGGTCCGGGCGCACCCGCTGGTCAGCCAGTGCGTCGTCGTCGGCGACCGCCAGCCGTTCATCGCGGCGCTCGTCACCCTCGACGAGGAGGCGCTGCCGAAGTGGCTCGCCGGGCAGGGCCGCCCGGAGACCACCACCGCCGCCGAGCTGCGCGACGACGAGGCGCTGCGGGCCGAGGTGCAGGCCGCGGTCGACCAGGCCAACCTGTCCGTCTCCAAGGCCGAGGCGATCAAGGTGTTCCGGATCCTGCCGCAGGACTTCACCGAGGCGACCGGCGAGCTGACCCCGTCGCTGAAGGTCAAGCGACAGGTCGTGCACAAGACGTACGCCACGGAGATCGCGGAGATCTACCAGCGCTGACTACCATCCGTCAGGTGCCCGCCTCCACATCCGGACAGCCGCAGACGCAGCTCCTCGCGGTCGGCGCCCGCGCGGTCCTCCTCGCGCTGGTCGCCGCCCTGACCCTGTTCGCCACCCGCGACCCCGCCCAGCTCTGGTGGATCGCCCTGCTCGGCCTCGCCGGGCTGCCCGCCGTGCTCGCCCCGCAGCACCGACTGCTTGCCCCGATCAGCCGGCTCGCCGAGGTGGTGGTGCTCGGGCTGGCGGCCAGCCAGGTCGCCGCCGCCGCCCAGCTCGCCGGCGTCACCGACGGGCGGGGTGCCTCCGCCGTGCTGCCGTACCTCGCGGTGCCGGTCACCGTGACCGCGCTCCGCCGCCGGTTCCGCGAGGGCGCGGCGCTGCTCGCGGTGGCGGCGGCGACGCTGCTGGCCAGCGCCGCGTTCACCGAGGTCGGCGGCGAGCCGCAGCTCGGCCAGGTCGGCTACCTGGCGGTCTGCGGGCAGTGGCTGATCCTGGCCGGCCTCGGCCTCTACACCGCCGGCACGCTGCAGCGGGTGATGCGGGTCCGCGGCGAGAGCAAACCCCAGCCGTACGCCGAGGCGACCCGGCTGCTGACCCAGTTGCGCACGGTCGCCCGCCAGTTGCCCGGCGCCACCCTGGACCCGGGCGGCATCTCCGAGCACCTGCTGGAAGAGCTGCGGGTGGTGGCGAAGACCGACCGCGGCGCGGTGCTCTCCGCCAGCGGCGGCGGCCGACTGGTGGTGCTCGCCCAGGTCGGCGCGGACCGGGTCGACTGGGAGACCACGCTCGACGCCGACTCGGCCATCGCCGACGCCTGGGCCAGCCAGCAGCCGACCGTCTCGGCCCGCTCGCAGGCCCGGTCCCAGCACTCCGGCGAGGTGTCGGCGCTGATCGTGCCGCTCGTCGCGGGCGTGCGCACGGTCGGCCTGGTGGTGATCGAGGCGGACAGCGGCGCCGCGTACCCGCCGCCGGTGGTGTCCCGGGTGACCGCGCTGACCGGCCCGGCGGCGCTGCGGCTGGAGGCCGCGCTGCTCTTCGACGAGGTGCGCTCGCTGGCCACCAACGAGGAGCGGCAGCGGCTGGCCCGGGAGATCCACGACGGGGTGGCCCAGGAACTGGTCATGGTCGGTTACGGCATCGACAACGCGCTGGCCACCGTGCACGACGACGCCGAGGAGACCGCCGACTCGCTGCGCACGCTGCGCCAGGAGGTCACCCGGGTGATCACTGAGCTGCGGCTCAGCCTGTTCGAGCTGCGCAGCGAGGTGGACCGGCACGGCGGCCTGGCCGCCGCGATCGCCGAGTACGCCCGCACCGTCGGCGCGTCCGGCGGCCTGCGGGTGAACCTGTCGCTGGACGAGTCGACCGCCCGGCTGCCGGCCGCCACCGAGGCGGAGTTGCTGCGCATCGCGCAGGAGGCGGTGACCAACGCGCGTAAGCACGCCGGCGCGTCGAACCTCTGGGTCACCTGTGAGGTGGATCCCCCGTACGCCCGGATCGAAGTGTCGGATGACGGTCACGGCATCGGTGACCAGCGCCCCGAGGGGCACTATGGTCTTGCGATCATGGCGGAGAGGGCGGAACGTATCCGAGGCCGGTTGGAGATCAGGCCGCGGCAACCCAGCGGCACAACCGTGGCGGTGGTACTCGGCTCGTCGCCCCGGCGCGATAAGGTGCGCGGCAGCGCCGCAGCAGCAGAAGGGGAGTAACCCGAGGATGACCACCAGCCCGACACCGGCCACCCGGACCAAGGTTCTCCTTGTCGACGACCACGACCTGATCCGCAAGGGTCTGCGACACGCCTTCGAGCGGGACCGCCAGTTCGAGGTCGTGGGCGAGGCCGCCACGGCCGCGGAGGGCGTGCGCCAGGCCGGCGCGCTCCAGCCCGACGTGGTGATCATGGACCTGCGGCTGCCCGACGGCAGCGGCCTCGAGGCCACCCGCGCGCTGCGCAAGTCCAGCGCCTCGATGGGCATCGTCGTGCTCACCATGTACGCCGGTGACGACCAGCTCTTCGGCGCCCTGGAGGCGGGGGCCAGCGCGTTCGTGCCGAAGACCGCCCCGGCCGACGAGGTGGTGGCCGCCGCCCGGCACGCCGCCTCCTCCCCCAGCGCGTTCACCGCGGCCGACCTGGCCGAGGCGATGAAGCGCCGGCTGGCCCCGTCCGGCCCGCAGCTCTCCCCGCGCGAGGGTCAGGTGCTGCGGCTGCTCGCCGACGGCATGAGCGTGGCCGGCATCGCCAAGCAGCTCTTCGTCAGCGAGTCGACCGCCAAGACCCACATCTCCAAGCTCTACGAGAAGCTGGGCGCGGCCAACCGGGCCCAGGCGCTGATGACCGCGCTGCGGCTCGGGCTGCTGGAGGCCCCCGACGCGCCGAAGTTCTGACGTCCACCGCCGGAGAGGCCCGGGTCCGCACGCCGGACGCGGGCCTCTCCGACATCACGGGGCCGGTGCGACCGCGCACGGTGAGCGGCCGGACGCGTAGCGACGGTGGTCTTTGCACCGCGACGGCGGGCGGGCAGAATACCCGGGTGATCCGCGCGGCGGTGGGGCCGCGAGTCGCCGACACCCAAGGGGTAGGGACATGCAGCGGCCGGACTGGGCACCCGAGACGATCGACATCGAGCGCCCGAGCGTCGCCCGCATGTACGACTACTACCTGGGCGGGTCGCACAACTTCGCGGCCGACCGGGCCGCCGCCCGGGCGATGGTGGAGGCGGTGCCGGAGGCCCCGCTGATGGCGCAGGCCAACCGCGCCTTCCTCCGCCGGGCGGTGCACTACCTGGCCGACGCCGGGGTGCGTCAGTTCCTGGACATCGGCTCCGGCATCCCGACCGTGGGCAACGTGCACGAGATCGCGCAGCGGATCGACCCGGGGTCCCGGGTGGTCTACGTCGACGTGGACCCGGTGGCCGTGGCGCACAGCCAGGAGATCCTGGCCGGCGACGAGCGTGCCGTCGTGGTCCAGGAGGACCTGCGTCACCCGGAGGCGATCCTGCGCCATCCGGACGTCACCCGACTGCTCGACTTCACTGAGCCGATCGCGGTGATGATCGTGGCGGTGCTGCACTTCGTCCCGGACTCCGACCGGCCGGACGAGATCCTGCGGACCCTGCGCGCGGCGCTGGCGCCCGGCAGCCACCTGGTGCTCTCCCAGGCCAGCGACGACGGCCGCGACCACACCGGCGAGCGGGCCGAGGCGGAGCGGGTCTACCGGCGCACCGACAGCCAGCTGTTCATCCGCGGCCGGGCCGAGTTGACCGCGCTCTTCGCCGGCTTCGAGTTGGTCGAACCGGGCGTGGTGTGGGTGCCGCAGTGGCGGCCGGACGCCCCCGACCAGGCGGAGAACGCCGAACGGGCGGTCTTCATGGGCGGGGTCGGGCGGCTCGGTGCCTGAGCACGTGGCCGCGCCGACGGGCCGCCGCCCCGGTGTCTTCGCCCGGGCGTGGGCGAAGGCGGTCTCCGGGACCAGCTACCTGCCGATGACCCAGGCCCAACTGGAGGAGGTGCTGCAACGGCTCACCGACCGGTTGGCCCAGGCGCTGCGCGCCGACCCGTTCGACCTGCGGATCGGCCAGCAGGTGGGCGCGGAGCTGGTGCAGTCGCACATCGCCTCCGCCGAGGGGCTGGGCCGCACCGTCGAGGTGATCCAGCTCCGGCTGGTCCGCGACCTCGACCTGGTCGTCGACGACGTCGAGGACCGGATGGCCCGGCTGCTCGCCACCGTCGCCACCGGCTACGCGCGGGCGCTGCGCGACCGTACGCTCGACGAACAGGAGTCCATCCGGCGCGCCGCCATGATGGCCCGGGCGCACGCCGAACGAGCGCTACGCGACAGCGAGGCCCGGTTCAAGCACCAGGCCACCCACGACCCGCTGACCGACCTGCCGAACCGCACGCTGTTCACCGAGCGGCTGACCGCCGCGATCACCACGCCCGGCCGGGGCGCCGACCGGGTCGGGGGCTGCTTCCTCGACCTGGACCGGTTCAAGGTGGTCAACGACTCGCTCGGCCACCAGGTCGGCGACTCGCTGCTGGTCGCGGTGGCGCAGCGGTTGCGCCGGGCGCTCGGCGAGCACCTGGTGGCCCGCCTCGGTGGCGACGAGTTCGTGATCCTCATCGAGCGCACCGGCGGCACCGACGACGCGGTCAAGGTCGCCGAGGCGGCGCTGGACGCGGTACGCGAGCCGGCGCTCGTCGACGGGCACGAGCTGACCGTCTCGGCGAGCATCGGCATCGTCGAGCGCCCGGTCTCCGGCACCTCGCCGATGGAGTTGATGCGCGCGGCGGACAGCACGCTGCACTGGGCCAAGGCCGCCGGCGGGGCCCGCTGGTCGCTGTTCGACGCCGACCGCAACCGCCGGGAGCTGGCCCGCTACGCGCTCTCCGCGGCGATCCCGGCCGCGCTGGACCGGGGCGAGTTCTACCTCGACTACCAGCCGCTGACGTCGCTGCGCGACGGCCGGGTGCTCGGCATGGAGGCGCTGGTGCGCTGGCGGCACCCGGAACTCGGCGTGCTCCGGCCGGACAGCTTCATCCCGCTGGCCGAGGAGACCGGCCTGATCGTCCGGCTCGGCAGCTGGGTGCTGGCCGAGGCGTGCCGCGAGGCGGGCACCTGGTCGGCGGCGGGCGGGGACGCCCCGTTCGTCAGCGTCAACCTGGCCGTGCGCCAACTGCACCGCGCCGACCTGGTGACCGAGGTGCGGGGCGTGCTCGGCCGCACCGGGCTGGCCCCGGAGCGGCTGCAACTGGAGATCACCGAGAGCACCATGATGAGCACCGTGGTCGAACCGGTCCGGGCCCTGCGGGTGCTGGGCGACCTCGGCGTCCGGGTGGCCATCGACGACTTCGGCACCGGCTACTGCAACCTGGCCTACCTGCGGGACCTGCCGGTCAACGAGATGAAGGTGGCCGGTGAGTTCGTCACCGGGCTGCGCGCGCCCGCCGGCGACCCGGGCGCCCGTACCGACGAGCGGATCCTCGCCTCGCTGGTCTCGCTGGCGCACGCCCTCGACCTCACCGTCACCGCCGAGGGGGTGGAGACGGCCCACCAGGCGGACCGGCTGCGGGCCATCGGGTGCGACGCCGGGCAGGGCTGGCACTTCGGCCGCCCCGGCCCGGCGGTGCAGCACCTCACCCACGCGCCGGCGGCGTAAGGAGGGGCCCCTTCTTAACGCATCCGGTAGAGGCGGGGCCCCCGCTCGACACCCGGGGCCGGGCGGGGGGTCAGCTCGGTGGGCGGCCGGGGTCGGCGCCGTCGAGGTAGGCCAGCACGGCCAGCACCCGCCGGTTGTCGTCGCCGGACGGCGGCATCCGCAGCTTGCTGAAGATGCTGTTGATGTGCTTGTCGACGGCCTTCTCGGTGACGAACAGCCGGGCCGCCACGGCCGCGTTCGACCGGCCCTCGGCCATCAGGCCGAGCACCTCGCGCTCCCGCGCGGTCAGCTCGGCGAGCGGCCCGGCACCGTCGCGGCGGGAAAGCAACTGGGCCACCACCTCCGGGTCCATCACGGTGCCGCCGGCCGCGACCCGGCGCACCGCGTCGACGAACTGGTCCACGTGCGACACCCGGTCCTTGAGCAGGTAGCCGACCCCGCCGCGCCGGTCGGCGAGCAGCTCCCGGGCGTAGAGCTGCTCGACGTGCTGGGACAGCACGAGCACCGGCAGCCCGGGCAGCTCGGCACGGGCCCGCACGGCCGCCTGCAACCCCTCGTCGGTGAACGTCGGCGGCAGGCGTACGTCGATCACCGCGACGTCCGGCCGGTGCGTGGCCAGCGCGGGCAGCACCGACGGTCCGTTGTCGACGGCCGCCACCACCTGGCAGCCGAACGCCTCGAGGATCCGGGTCAGCCCGTCCCGGAGGAGGGCGAGATCCTCGGCGATGACAACGCGCACGGCAGCTCCATGCTGATGACGGTGGGTCCACCGGCCGGACTGGTCACCGCCATCGTCCCATCGAACGCGGCCAGCCGGCGTCCCGTCCCGGCCAGCCCGCCGCCGGCCGCCGGCGTCGCACCGCCCCGGCCGTCGTCACCGACCACGGCGGTCAGTCGTCCGTCGGCGTGCCGCAGCTCCACCCACGCCCGGGTCGCGCCGCTGTGCTTGCCGACGTTGGCCAGCGCCTCGGCGACCGCGAAGTAGACGGCCGACTGGACCGGGGCGGCGGCTCGGCCGGGCAGGTCGACGGTGACCTCCACCGGCAGCGGCACGGCCAGCGCCAGCGCCCGTACCGCGCCGGGGAGGCCGCGCTCGGCGAGCACCGGCGGGTGGATGCCGCGGACCAGCCCGCGCAGCTCGGCCAGGGCCTGGCCGCTGGTCTCCCGAGCCTCGGCGAGCAGCCGGCGGACCGCCTCCGGGTCGTCGCGGACCAGTTGCTCGGCCAGCCCGATGCTCATGCTCAGCGCGACCAGCCGGGCCTGTGCCCCGTCGTGCAGGTCCCGTTCGATCCGGCGCAGCTCGGCGGCCTGCGCGTCCACCGCCTCGGCCCGGGTGACGGTGAGCTGGCGCACCCGCAGCGCCAGCGCGGCGCCGCGGGTCGGGGGCAGGAAGAACCCGGCGAACGTCACGTGCAGCCAGACCAGCCAGCGCCCGGCCGCCACCCCGGCGGCCAGCAGCAGCGCGCCCAACGGGACGCAGAGCACCGCCTCGACGAGGTTGTCGAGCGGCCAGAACGGCCCGTAGCCGTACCAGACGCCGGCGGCACGCAGCACCAGCGGCACGCCGAGCAACCCCTCCAGGCCGTACAGCGGGAGGACGAACGCGGCCAGGCACACCGCGCCGGTGACCGCGCCGGGCAGCAGCCAGGCCAGCTCCCGCCAGGTCGCCGGGTCGCCCACCACCCAGCGGAACCGCCGCCAGGTGCCGAACTGCGCGCCGGCCGGCGCCGGCAGGTAGGGCGTGGGCATCTCGACGCCGCCCCAGCCGGCCAGCCGGCGGTGCAGCCCGGCGCAGACCCGGACCGCGGCGGTGACCACCGGGAAGAGGGCGAAGCCGACGCCGAACGCCGGGATCAGCAGCAGCGCGGCCAGCGACAGCACGAACAGGGCCACGTGCGTGGTCAGCGACAGCAGCGCGGTCACCAGCCCCTGGGCGGCGGTCACCGCGGCGGGCCGCAGCCGGGTCCGGAGCAGTACGCGTACCGATGCGTCCACGAGCCCCATTCTCCGGCACCACCGCCGGTCCACCGGTGGTGCTGGCACCACCCGTGGAGTCGGGGCGGCACCCCTGACCGGCGGCCCACCGGCCCGAAGGATCGGATCAGGGCCCGCGGTCCGCGCCGGGCGACGAGTGGAAGGAACCCTGATGTCCCCGCACCGAATGGCCCGGCTGCCCGCCGGCCGCCGCGGCAAGTACGCGGTCCTCGTCCTCTGGCTGGTGCTGCTCGCGGTCGCCGGGCCGCTCGCGTTGAAGCTGGGCGGGACGCAGGACAACTCGACGCTCGGCGCGTTGCCGCCCGGCGTCGAGAGCAGCCGCGCCGCGCAGCGGGCCGAGGCCGCCTTCCCCGAGTCCCGCCGGCAGTTGGCCGTCGCCGTGTACGTCCGCGACACCGGCCTGACCGCCGCCGACCGGGCCCGGGTCGACGCCGACCGGGCGGCCTTCGCCGGGTACGCCGACGGCGGCGTGGTCTCCCCGCCGGCACCGAGCGCGGACGGCCGGGCACTGCTGTTCTCGCTCCCGGTCACCCTCGACGAGGAGCGGCGCGCCGACGCGGTGCGCGCCATGAAGGACCGGCTCGCCGACGCGGCGCCCGGCCTGCGGACCGCGCTGACCGGCGACGCGGTCGCCGAGAGCGACGTCTGGGACGCGTTCGACGGAATGGACGGCGCGTTGCTGCTGGCCACCGCCGTCACCGTCGCCCTGCTCCTGCTCGTCACCTACCGCAGCCCGGTGCTGTGGCTGGTGCCGCTGCTCGCGGTCGGCGTCGCCAACCAACTCGCCGGTGCCACCGTCTACCTGCTGGCCCGGCACGCCGGCCTGGCGGTGGACTTCCAGAGCCAGACCATCCTCACCGTGCTGGTCTTCGGCGTCGGCGTGGACTACGCCCTGTTGCTCATCGCCCGCTACCGGGAGGAGTTGCGCCGACACGCCGACCGGCACGCCGCGATGGCGGTGGCGCTGCGCCGGTCGTACGGCGCGGTCTTCGCCTCCGCGGCGACGGTCGCGCTCGGGCTGCTCTGCCTGGTCGCGGCGGACCTGCCCGCCACCCGCGGCCTGGGGCCGGTCGGCGCGGTCGGCATCGTGGCCGCGTTGCTGGCGATGACCACGCTGCTGCCGGCGGTGCTCGTGGTGTGCGGACGGTGGCTGTTCTGGCCGTTCGTGCCGCGCCACCGCCCCGGCGCGGACGAGCGCAACCGTGAGGCCGACCACGGCGTGTGGCGGCGGGTCGCCGGCCTGGTCGGTCGCCGACCGCGCCCGGTCTGGGTGGGTGCCGCCGTCGCCCTGGTCGCGCTGACCCTCGGGATCGGCAACCTCGCCCTGGGCCTGCCCGACGACGAGTCGTTCACCACCGAGGTCGGCTCGGTCACCGGCCAGCGGCTGGTCTCCGCCCACTACCCGGGCGGGTCGACCGCGCCGGTCGAGGTGCTGGCCGCCGCCGGCACGGCCGACCTGGTCAGCGGCGCGGTCCGCGCGGTGCCGGGCGTCGCGGAGGTGGGCGCCCCGCAGCGGTCCGGCGACGGTCGTTGGGTACGCGTCACGGCGGTGCTCGCCGCTGTCCCGGACAGCGCCGCGGCCCGGGAGACGGTGGGCCGGCTGCGCACCGCCGTGCACGCGGTGCCCGGGTCGCGGGCGCTGGTCGGCGGGCGCACCGCGACGCTGCTCGACGAGCGACGCACCGTGGACCGGGACAACCGGGTGGTGATCCCGCTGGTACTCGCCGTGGTCCTGGTGATCCTGGTGCTCCTGCTGCGCGCGCTCGTCGCGCCGCTGCTGCTGATGGCGAGCGTGGTGCTGTCGTACGCGGCGGCGATGGGCGCGGCCGGGCTGCTGCTCGACGCGCTGGGCCATCCGCGGCTGTTCGTCGGGGTGCCGTTGCAGGCGTTCCTGTTCCTGGTCGCCCTCGGCGTGGACTACACGATCTTCCTGATGACCCGGGCCCGGGAGGAGACCGCGTCGATCGGGCACCGGCGCGGGACGTTGCGGGCGCTCACCGTCACCGGCGGCGTGATCACCAGCGCCGGGGTGGTGCTGGCGGCCACCTTCGGCGCCCTGCTGGTGCTGCCGCTGGTGCCGTCGGTGCAGATGGGGGTGATCGTGGCGATCGGCATCCTGCTCGACACGTTCCTGGTGCGCAGCCTGCTGATCCCGGCGCTGACCCTGGACCTGGGGGTGCGTGTCTGGTGGCCGGGACGGCTGTCGCGTCGCCCGGCCGAGCGTCGGGAGGAGGCCCCGCCCACCGCGTCGAGGAGGGAAGCGGCCCCCGCTTGACACGTCGCCGCCGACGGGCCCGCGCCGTCCGCCCGGAGTGCCACGACCTCGTCCTCGGGGCGGGACGCGGCTCGGGGGCGGGCGGGCGGCGCGCTCGACGTGCCCGGGCGCGGAGCGACGCGCGGGTGGGGCGGAGACCCGACGGCGGTGGCCGGTGGGAACCGCCCGGGCGCCGGTCAGCCGGCGAGCAGCGCGGCCATCCGCTCGGCCTGGGTCTCCCAGCGCCACTCCCGCTCCACCCAGGCGCGGCCGGCGGCGCCGAACTGGCGGGCCAGGTCCCGGTCGGCGAGCAGGGTGGACACCCGGTCGGCGAGCTGGGCGACGTCCCGGCCCTGGACCACGTAGCCGGTCTCGCCCTCGTGGACCGCGTCCGGCGCACCGCCGGAGTCGCCGACCACCACCGGCAGGCCGGTCGCGCTCGCCTCCAGGTAGACGATGCCGAGGCCCTCCACGTCCAGGCCACGGTTGCGGGTGCGGCAGGGCATCGCGTAGACGTCGCCGGCCGCGTAGTGCGCGGGCAGCTCGGCCGAGGGCACCGAGCCGGTGAAGACCACGTCCCGCTCCACCCCGGCCTGCCGGGCCAGCTTCTCCAGCGTCGCCCGGTAGGGCCCGCCGCCGACCACCAGCAGCGCCGCGTCCGGCACCCGCCGGCGGATCTCCGGCAACGCCCGGATCAGCGTGTCCTGCCCCTTGCGCGGCACCAGCCGCGACACGCACACCACCACCGGCCGGTCGGCGAGCCCGAGCCGCAGTCGGACCCGCTCGCCGTCGACGTCCGGGTGGTAGGTCTCCACGTCCACGCCGGGCGCGAGCCGGCGCAGCTCGGTCAGCCCGTCCAGCACCCGCGCCAGCCGGAGGCGGGTGTACTCGCCGAGGTAGGTGGTGACGTCCACGCCCCGGCCGATCCGGCGCAGCGCCGCGCGGGCACCGGGCAGCGCCGCCCAGCCGACCTCGTGCCCGTGGGTCAGCGCCACCGCCCGGCCGATCCCGGCCCGCCGGCGCAGCCCCGGCGCGAGCAACCCCAGCGGAGCCGCCGCGCCGAACCACACCGTGTCGCAGTCGTAGGCCCGGGCCAGCCGGGCCGCCCGGCGGGCGACCAGCGGGGTCGGCAGCAGCACCTTGGTGCGCTCCCGGACCACTTCGAACGGTTGGTCGGCGTCGAACTTCTCCGCCCCCCGCCAGCTCGACGCGTAGACCACCACCGAGCCGGGTGGCTGGCGGACCGCGAGGTTGTGCACGAACGACTGGATACCGCCGGGACGCGGCGGGAAGTCGTTCGTGATCAACAAGGTGCGGCTCATCGGCCGGACTCCCTGGCGTAGGCGCGAGCGGCGGCCATCCGCTCCACGGTGGACGGGTGGGACGCCGACCACAGGTATTCCCAGCGCGGCGGGTCGGGGTCGGACAGGTTCACCCCGGCCAGCCGGCGCTGCATCGCCTCGAAGGTCACCGGGTCTCCGGTGAGCGCCAGCGCGTGCGCGTCGGCCCGGGCCTCCACGCGGCGGGAGACCAGCGCCTGCACCGGCGTGGCGACCAGACCGGCCACCGTGACGAGCGCGATCAGCAGGGGGAACGCCCGCGGTTGGGCGATCGAGTCGACGCCGGCCAGCCGCAGCAGCGGCGTCCAGGAACCGACCAGATAGAGGGCCACCACCGCGGCGGCGGCGCCGAGCGCGCCGATCAGCGTGCCGGTCCACACGTCCCGGTCCTTGGCGTGGCCCAGCTCGTGCGCGACCACGCTCGTCACCTCCGCCGGCTCGGCCTCGCGCAGCAGGGTGTCGTAGACCACCACCCGCCGGGTGGGCCCGAGCCCGGAGACGTAGGCGTTGACCGCCCGGGTGCGCCGCGACGCGTCGGCGACCAGCACGTCGCGGACCGGGACGCCGTCGCGGGCGGCCATCGCGGTCAGCTCGGTGCGCAGCGGGCCGGGCTCCATCGGCGTGAACCTGTTGAACACCGGCTCGACCAGCACCGGCAGCACGAACGACAGCACCACCACGAGCGCGGCGGCGCCGGCCGCGCCGAACGCCCACCACCAGCGCGGGGCGACCCGGACCACCGCGTAGAAGCCGAGCAGGACCAACGCGCCGAGGACCGCGCTGACGGCGTACGACTTGAGCAGGTCGACCACCCAGCCACTCCAGCCCTGGGTGCTCAGCCCGTAGCGCACCAGGACGGTGCGCCGCCACGCGGCGAAGGGCAACGTGAGCAGGTCGGCGAGGAACATGACGCCCAGCCCGCCGAGCACGGCCTGGGCGATCCAGTGCCCGCCGAACGGCCGGCCGGCCAGCTCGACCAGGCGCCCGCCCAGCGGGGTGAGGCCGAGCAGCAGCGCCACCACCAGCCCGAGCGCGAGTGCCGACCAGCCGGCCGGGCGCAACGCGCCGTGGAAGGCCCGGCCGCGGGCCACCTGCTCGGCCGGGAACGCGCGCAGCGCGGCGAGCTGGTCGGCGCGGGGCGCCGGCGGCCGGCTCCACGGCACCAGCAGCGCGACGGCCACGACCAGGGCCACCGCCAGCGCGGCCAGGGTCAGCAACGCCCAGGCGCGCGGCGTCACCGCCGCACCCCGCCGTCGCGACCCGTCCGCCTCATACCGCTCCCCTTCGCCGTGACCGCCCATCCTATGGCCCGGTCCGGGCGGGCCGACCAGGTGTCGCCCGGCTCGGGTCAGGCGACCCGCCGTCGGCCGGCGGCACGGCGGGGCGCGGGAGCGGCCGTCGGTGCCAGCACCTCGACGTCGAAGCCGGCGCGGGCGAACACCTCGATCGCCCGGTGCTCGGCCGGCCCCAGGTCGGCCGCCGGGGAGTCGGGGTCGAGCAGCGCGGTCACCAGGCAACCGGAGCAGCCGGCGCCGCGGATGCCGCAGCCGTCGCAGTCGATGAGCATGAACGCCTCCTGACGCGGTCGCCGGTGGCGGTCGGGGAAGGGACCACCACCGTCGGTCACCATCAGGCTAGGCCGCGGGTACGACAGAACCGGACAACGAGGCAGCACCCACCTCGAAAACGATCATCCAGCCACCAGTACGCCGAAGTGGCGCGATCAGCCCACCCCCGACCCCGCCATCTCCCCGAGGTGGAGTCGATCCTCGCGGGGGCGGGTCGGTCAGGAACGGGCGAGCCGGCGCAGCAGCGAGTCGGCGCCGAGCGGATACGCGCCGTGCCGGCGGACCCCGTCGGCGACCTCGCGGTCGGACGAGACCACCACCACCGGCCGCCCGGCCGGCTCGGCGCGGACCAGCCGCCGGATCAGCTCGTCCGCGGTCTCGCCCTTGCGGGAGAAGAGCACCCGCACGCCGCGCGGCGCGGGCGGCAGCCCGTGGATCCGCTCGGCACCGTCGAAGACCACGGTCACCTCGTCGCCGGTCTGCGCGGCGATCCCGCCCAACCCGCTGATCAGCCGCTTGCGCTGCTGCTCCAGCGACATCTCGCCGAAGCCGCGCTTGGTGACGTTGTAGCCGTCCACCACCAGATGCGCCCGGGGCAGGGCGAGGAGCTGGTCGAGCCGGGCCGGGTCGTCGGTGTCGCGGGCCCGCGTCGCCGCGCCGGCCGGCGCGGCACCCGGTTGGTCGGCGAACGCGTCGGCGACGAAGTCCGCCGGCAGCGCGTCCACCGGGTCGAGGGCCAGCTCCCGGCGCAGCCCGACGGCCGCCTGGCCGATCGTCTCCAGCAGCAGCCACAGCCGGGCGTCGTCGACCGAGCGGGCCTCCTTCGCGCTGGCCCGGGCCACCCCCGCGGCGGCCTCCGCCTCGGCCAGCCGGGCCCGGGCGCGGCGCAGCTCGGCGTCCGCGTCGGCCGCCGCGCGGGCCGCCCGGCCCCGCTCGGTGGCCAGCAGTTCGGTGGCCTTGCGCTCGCGGGCCTGGGTCTCCCGCAGGGTACGGGCCAGCTGGCGGGCCTCCTCGCGGAGCTGCCCCAGCTCCTCCCGGACCCGGGCCAGCTCGTCGCGGAGCTTCTCGGCCTCGACCCGGGCCACCGCCCGGTCGTGCTCGGCGCGGGTGGCCCGCTGCTCGGCCTCGCGGACCAGCTCGGCCACGACCGCGCTGTCCGCCTCGGCGCGCACCGCCTCGCCGCTGGCCTCGATCAGCTCCCGCCAGCCCCGGGGCCGGGCCAGGTAGGCCAGGGCGGCCACCTCGACCGGGTCGGCCGCGGCCGGCGCGGTGCCCTCCACCACCGCCGCGCCGAGGTCGCCGGCGTCGGCGAGCACCCGGGCGGTGACCCGCTGCCGGAACAGCGGGTCGGCGGTGAGCTGCGCGGCGATCACCGGCGCGCCGAGCCGGGCCCGACGGTTGGGAGCGAACTTGGCGACCCGGCGCAGCGGCACCGGCACCTCGTCGCCGGGCAGCCCGGGCAGCACCGCGGCGGTCAGCGCGACGATCCGCTGCCGCACCGGCTCGGGGAGCGTGGGCTCGGGCTCGACGGCAGCGGCGTCCTCACCGACCTCGGGCGCGCCGACCACCGGCTCCTCCGCGGAGGAGCGGTCGTCGTGCGGCTCGGCGAGGGGCATGTGGCCAGTCTCCCACCCCGAACGGGCCCACCACCCGGTGAGTGAGCCGATCTCTCATCGTACCCCCGTGGTGTCGGTGGGACCGGAGTGACGGGAGTGTCGGACCGTGCCGTTACCGTCCCGCTGGTGACGGGAACGGAGTACGTCCAGGAGGCCCTGGCCGGTCTGGACCGGGCGGCGGGCGGCGGCGTCGACCCCGCGCTGCCGCTCTACGCGACCACCTTCGTGGTGGTCGACCTGGAGACCACCGGCGGTGCGCCGGACGGCGGCGGGATCACCGAGATCGGCGCGGTCAAGGTCCGGGGCGGTGAGGAGCTGGGCGTGCTCGCCACGCTCGTCAACCCGGGTGTGCCGATCCCGCCGTTCATCACCGTGCTGACCGGCATCACCCAGGCCATGCTGCTGCCCGCCCCGCCGATCGAGCAGGTGCTGCCGAGCTTCCTGGAGTTCCTCACCGACGCCGTGCTCGTCGCCCACAACGCCCCCTACGACGTGGGCTTCCTCAAGGCCGCCTGCGCCCGGCACGGCTACCCCTGGCCCAACCCCCGGGTGCTGGACACGGCCGCGCTGGCCCGGCGGGTGCTCACCCGCGACGAGGTGCCGAACCGGAAGCTCGGCACGCTCGCCGCCTTCTTCCGCACCGCAACCCAGCCCAACCACCGGGCGCTCGACGACGCCAAGGCCACTGTCGACGTGCTGCACGGGCTGATCGGCCGGCTCGGCGGGCACCGCGTCGACACCGTCGGCGAGGCGATCGAGTTCGCCCGCGCGGTCACCCCCACCCAGCGCCGCAAGCGGCACCTCGCCGACGGGCTGCCGAAGGTCCCGGGCGTCTACATCTTCCGGGCCGCCGACGACCGCCCGCTCTACGTCGGCACCTCCGGCGACATCGCCACCCGGGTACGCAGCTACTTCACCGCCGCCGAGAAGCGGGCCCGCATCTCCGAGATGCTCGCCGCCGCCGAGCGGGTGGAGGCGGTCGAGTGCGCCCACTCGCTGGAGGCCGAGGTCCGCGAGCTGCGGCTGATCGCGGCGCACGCCCCGCCCTACAACCGCCGGTCGAAATACCCGGAGCGCCAGGTCTGGCTGAAGCTCACCGACGAGGCCTACCCCCGACTGTCGGTCGTGCGCGGCCTCGGGCCCGCCGACACCGCCTACCTCGGCCCGTTCCGCTCCAAGCAGGCCGCCGAGCTGGCCGCCGCCGGCTTCCACGACGCGGTGCCGCTGCGCCAGTGCACCCACCGGCTCTCCCGGCGCACCACCATGCCCGCCTGCGCGCTGGCCGAGCTGGGCCGCTGCCCGGCACCGTGCGAGCACCTGATCACCCCGGAGGACTACGAGCTCCGCGCCGCCGCCCCGTTCCGCACCGCCACCCGCGACGACCCGGCGGTGGTGGTGGACGCCCTGCTCGCCCGGATCGAGGTGCTCTCCGCGGCCCACCGCTACGAGGAGGCCGCAGTGGTCCGGGGGCGGCTGGCCGCGGTGCTGCGCGCCGCGGTCCGGATGCAGCGGCTGGCCGCGCTGACCGGCATCGCCGAGCTGGCCGCCGCCCGGCCGGCCGCCCGGGGCGGCTGGGAGCTGGCCCTGGTCCGCCACGGCCGACTGGCCGGGGCCGGGGTCTCCCCGCCGGGCGTCCACCCTCGACCGACGATCGCGGCGATCCGGGCCACCGCCGAGACGGTGCTGCCCGGGCACGGTCCGGTGCCGGCCGCCACCGCCGAGGAGACCGAGCGGATCCTGTCCTGGTTGGAGCGGGACGAGACCCGGTTGGTCGAGGCGACCGCCGGTTGGGCCTCCCCGGTGGCCGGCGCGGGGCGCTTCCGTGACCTGCTGGCCAAGGCCGAGCACGGCGGGTCCCACCATTTCTCGACCGAACGCTCATGACCAAGTGTCCGATCGGACTACGTCGACTCCCTTAGGCTGTTGAAGGAGTGCAGTCCTGCCCGATTTCGCGGGCCTGCTCCCGTTCGCCGGTCCCCGGCGGCCGAGAGCCGGGGTGAGGAGGTGTCCCAGGTGGACGTCGACGCCGGACACGGCGCCGCCCTGGGCGGCTCCCTTCCGACCCAGGGCGAGCTGCCGCTCACCCGCCGGCTGCGCTCCCTGCTCGCCTGGCCCACCGCCGACGGCGACCCGGTCACCGCGCTGGTCCGCGCGCACCGGGGCATCCACCCCAGCGCCGACGCGTCGGTGCTGCGCCGGGCCTACACGATCGCCGAGAACATGCACCGCGGTCAGTTCCGCAAGAGCGGCGAGCCCTACATCACCCACCCGTTCGCGGTCGCGCAGATCTGCGCCGACCTCGGCATGGACACCACCACGCTGGTCGCCGCGCTGCTGCACGACACGGTGGAGGACACCCGCTACACGCTCCAGGCCCTCCAGGAGGACTTCGGCCGCGAGGTGGCCCACCTGGTCGACGGGGTGACCAAGTTCGACAAGGCGTTCTACGGCAAGGCCGCCGAGGCGGAGACCGTTCGCAAGATGATCGTGGCGGCCGGCAAGGACGTCCGGGTGCTGGTCATCAAGCTGGCCGACCGGCTGCACAACATGCGCACGCTCGGGGTGCGCTCGGCCGCCTCCCGGGAGCGGATCGCCCGCAAGACGCTCGAGGTGCTGGTCCCGCTCTGCGACCGGCTGGGCATCCAGACCCTCAAGCGCGAGCTGGACGACGTGGTGCTGCTGCACCTGCAACCCGAGGAGCACGCGCGCATCGCGCGGTTCGTGCACGACCGGCCGGGCTGGGACGCCTACCTGGCCGACGTGGTGGCCCGCACCCGGGCGGCGCTGCGCCGCAGCCGGGTGGACGCCGAGGTCTCCCCCCGCCCTCGGCACCTCTACTCGGTCTGGAAGGACACCGTCGCCGGCGACCACGCCGCGCCGTTCGACCTGCCCCGCATCGCCATCGTGGTGGACGGGCCGCCGACCGACTGCTATGCGGCGCTCGGCGCCGTGCACGGGCTGTGGCGGCCCGTGCCGGGCCGTTTCAAGGACTTCATCGCCTCACCGAAGAACAACCTCTACCGGTCACTGCACACGAGCGTCTGCGGTCCGCAGGACCGCACGGTGGAGGTGCTGGTCCGCACCACCGAGATGCACCGCGCCGCGGAATACGGCGTGGCCGCCCACTACCGCTTCCCCCAGGTCGCGGGCCGGGCCGCCGACCGCGCGGAGGAGCTGGGCTGGCTGCGCCGGGTGCTCGACTGGGAGCAGGAGACGGTCGACCCGACCCAGTTCATGGCCTCGCTGCGCGGCGACCTGGCGGAGGCACAGATCCAGGTGGTCGCCGACGGCCGGCAGGTGGTGCTGCCGGCCGGGGCCACCCCGGTCGACCTCGCCTACGAGCTGGGCACCGAACGCGGCGACCACTGCCTCGCCACCCGGATCAACGGCCGGTTGGCCCCGCTCTCCTCCGAGCTGGAGGAGGGCGACGTGGTGGAGATCTTCACCGAGAGCGACGCGGAGAGCGACGCGGAGAGCGGCTTCGAGGCCGACGTGGCCCCGCGCGGGCCGCGCCGGGAGTGGCTGGGCTTCGTCAAGTCCCCGCACGCCCAGATGCAGATCAACAGGTGGTTCGCCGAGCACACCGAGCCGGGCATCTCGATCGCCGACAAGGTGCGGCTCGGCCGGGCCTCGATCGGCCTGGCGCTGCGCAAGCACGACCGGGGGCTGGCCAGCGACCTGCCCCTGCTGCGGCTCTCCGAGGAACTCGGCTATCCCGACCTGGAGACGCTGCTGGTGGCGGTGTTCGACCGCTCGGTGGAGCCCGACACGGTGGTGCAGCAGCTGATCAACCTGGTCGACCACCGGCAGTAGCCGAAGGGCGTTCGCCCGCGGCTCCCGGCCGGCCACTAGCCTGGACGCATGATCCCCCGCGCGCGTGCCACCGGACGGGCCATCGGCTACCGGCTGTTCTACCGGCTCCCGGTCCCGATGCGACGGCGACTGGTCCGGCTCGCCGTGCCGAAGTACATCGTGGGCGCGGTGACGCTGGTGCGGGACGCGGAGGCCGGCGGCGCCGGCCGGATCCTGCTGCTGCGCCAGCCCCCCGGCCACAGCTGGAGCCTCCCGGCCGGCCTGTTGCAGCGCGGTGAGCCGCCGGTGGTCGGCGCGGCCCGGGAGCTGCACGAGGAGTCCGGCGTCCGGCTCTCCCCCGACCGGCTCCGCCCGGCCGTGCCGAACGCGGTCGTGCACGCCAAGGGCTGGGTGGACGTGGTCTTCGAGGCGGACGTGCCGGCGTCGCGCACCGAGCTGACGGTGGACGGGGCCGAGGTGCTGGAGGCCGCCTGGCACCCACTCGACGACCTGCCCCGACTCAGTCGCGCCACGGCCAACCTGCTGGCCCACTACGGCATCGGCCCGCGCGCCGGCGAGGTCCCCCCGGCGACCCCACCGACACCGTGAACCCCCTCGGTTCGGACCCGGCTGCGGCCGTCGACGTGTGCGCGGTGGTGCTGGCCGCGGGCGAGGGCACCCGGCTGCGGCCGTTGACCGAGCGGGTGCCCAAGGCGCTCTGCCCGGTCGGCAACGTGCCGCTGCTCGACCGGGCGCTGACGCGGCTGGCCGGACTCGGGCTGACCGGCCCGGACCGGGTCGCGGTGAACGCCTGCTACCTGGGCGAGCAGGTGGTGGCCCGGGTGGGCGACCGGGCCCACCTGTCGGTCGAGCCGGGCAACCCGCTGGGCACCGCGGGCGGCGTGGGACGGCTGCGGGACTGGATCGGCGGGCGGGGCGTGCTGGTCGGCAACGCCGACGCGTACCTCGCCGACCCGGCGGCCCCGCCGGGCGCGGACGTGGCCGCGCTGCTCGACGGCTGGGACGGGCGGAGCGTACGCCTGCTCGGCCAGCCGGCGGACGACCCGGCCGCCCCCGGCACCTTCGCCGGCCACCGCTTCGTCGGGTTCTCGCTGCTGCCCTGGCGGCTGGTCCGCGACCTCCCGGCCACCTTCGGTGACCTGGTCCGGGCGGTGTGGCGGCCGGCGGAGGCGGCCGGTGCGCTGACCGTGATCCCCTACCGGGGCACGTTCTACGACACCGGCACGCCCGCCGACTACCTGGCCGCGAACCTGCACGCCGCCGGCCCGGACGGGTTGGTCGATCCGTCCGCCACGGTCGACGGGACGGTCACCCGGTCGGTGGTCGGCCCGGGCGCGCGGGTGCACGGCGCGGTCGACAGGTCGGTGGTCTGGCCCGGGGCGAGCGTCGCCGCCGGGGAGCGCCTCGCCGGGGTGATCCGGGCCGGGGTCGACCTGACCGTCCCGGCCGCGCGCTGACCGCACCGGGCTCTAGCATGAGCCTCGTCGCCGACGAACGGAGAAACGTCCCGTGATCACCGCGATCGTGCTGATCGACTGCTCCACCGACTCCATCCCCGAGGTGGCCGAGGCGCTGGCCGACCTGCCCGGCGTCAGCGAGGTCTACTCGGTGGCCGGGCACGTCGACCTGATCGCCATGGTCCGGGTCCGCGAGTTCGAGCAGATCGCCCAGGTCATCGCCGGCAGCATCTCCAAGGTGCCCGGCGTGCTCAACACCGAGTCGCACATCGCGTTCCGCGCCTACTCCCAGCACGACCTGGAGGAGGCGTTCGCGATCGGGCTGGCCAGCGCCGACTGAGAGACGGGTGGCCGGCCCGCCCCGGTACGGGCGGACCGGCCACCGTCGGCCGTACGGCGCGTCAGCTCTGCGCGGGTTCCGGGGTCTCCGTGGTGCCCGGAGCGGGCTCCTCGGTCCCGTTGCCGCCCGGAGCCGGCGACTCGGTGTCACCCGTCCCCGGCGACGTGGTGCCGCCCGGGCTGGGCGTGCCGCTGGCGCTGGTCTGCGGCACCGGGACGCCCAGGGTCTGCGCCAGGGCCACCAGCGCGTCGTAGTGCGCCTGGAGCACCGGCAACGCGTCCTGGGCGAGCTGGACCACCGACTGCTCGGAGCCCTGCGAGATCTCCGTCTGGGTGGCCTGGATGGCCTGGACGTGGCCGGCCAGCTGCGCGGTCACCCACTCCTTGTCGAACTGGGCCCCGTTCAGGCCGTTCAACTTGTCGAGGACCTTCTGCTGGTCGGCGGTCGGGTCGGCCGGCAGCTGCACGTTGAGCTGCTGGGCGGTCGACTGCACCGTCTGGTCCAACTGGGTGTGGTCCGTCACGAACATCTTGCCCAGGTCCTTGACCTGCTGGTTCTGGCCCTTCTGCTGGGCCAGGTTACCGGCGGTGATCTCGAACAGGTTGACCTGGTGCACCGCCTGCAGATACTGCGTGTCCTGCGTCGACGGCTGCGCCGCGGCCTGCGCCGCGGCGGCGGGCGCCAGCCCCACGACCACCAGCGCGGCCAGCAGGCCCAGGCGTTTGATTCCCAACATGCGTTCCTCCCCCATGAGACGTCGGACCGCACGGATACCCGGCTGACCGGGGTTATTCCTGCGATTCCACTCGTCCGGGTCGCCGGCGGCGGGAGCGGGAGGTGTCAAGCGGGGGCCCCGCCACCTCCGAAAGCGTTGAGCGGGGGCCCCGCCTCACCGGACGGGTGGGGTGGAAACGCCCGTGGCGCCCGCCGGAGGATCCGGCGGGCGCCACGGTCAGTCGTACCGGGGAGGGTCAGCGTCGGCTGTCGCCGCTGCTGATCTCCTCCCGCTCTCCCCGAGGCTCGACCGGCGGGTGCCCCGGCGAGACCGGCGCCTCGGCCGGCTTCTCGATCGGGTAGAAGAAGCCCCGGATCGCGGGCCCGAGGGCACCGAGCCGGTTCATCTTCTTCGGCACCACCCAGCCGGGGTAGTCGAGCGCCGGTGCGTGGCCGTCGTGCCCGTCGGCCGACGTCAGCGGCTGGTGGACCTCGACGAACCGGCCGTCGGGCAGCCGCTTGATGATGCCGGTCTCCACGCCGTGCGCCAGCACCTCCCGGTCGTGCTGCTGGAGACCCAGGCAGAGCCGGTAGGTGACGTAGTAGGCGAGCGGCGGGATGACCAGCAGACCGACCCGGCCGGCCCAGGTCATCGCGTTCAGACTGATGTGGAACTTGTCGGCGATCACGTCGTTGCCGCCGGAGAGCGTCAGCACGACGTAGAAGGCGACCGCCATGGCGCCCACCGCGGTCCGGGCCGGCACGTCCCGGGGCCGCTGGAGCAGGTTGTGGTGCCGGTAGTCCTTGAGACGGCGCGCCTCCAGGAACGGGTACATCGTCGACAGGCCCACCAGGATGCCGGGGAGCACCACCGTCGGCCAGAACAGCGGCGGGATGACGTAGCCGTTGCCGATCGGGATGTGGATCTCCCAGCCCGGCATGAGTCGGGTCGAGCCGTCGAGGAACATGACGTACCAGTCGGGCTGGCTGGCCGCCGAGACCACCCACGCCTCGTACGGGCCGAAGTACCAGATCGGGTTGATCTGGAAGAGGCCACCCATCAGCGCGATCACGCCGAAGACGACCATGAAGAAGCCGCCCTGCTTGAGCGCGTAGCGCGGGAACATCCGCTCGCCGACCACGTTGGAGTTGGTCCGGCCGGGGCCGGGCCACTGGGTGTGCTTCTGCTTGAACACCAGGCCCAGGTGCACGCTGATCAGCGCCACCAGCAGGCCCGGGATGAGCAGCACGTGGGCGATGAAGAAGCGGCTGATGATGATGGTGCCGGGGAACTCCCCGCCGAAGATCGACGAGCTGACCCAGGAACCGACCACCGGGATCGACAGGATGATGCCGGAGGCGATCCGCAGGCCGGTGCCGGACAGGCCGTCGTCCGGCAGCGAGTAGCCGGTGAAGCCGGCCAGGAAGCCGACCCAGAACAGCAGCGAGCCGATGATCCAGTTGGTCTCCCGCGGCTTGCGGAACGCGCCGGTGAAGAAGACCCGGAGCATGTGCACCACGATCGCGGCCATGAACAGCAGGGCCGCCCAGTGGTGCATCTGCCGCATGATCAGGCCGCCGCGGACGTCGAACGAGATGTCCAGGCTGGAGGCGTACGCGGCCGACATCGGGGTGCCCCGCAGCGGCGCGTAGCTGCCGTCGTAGGTCACCTCGGTCATCGCCGGCTCGTAGAAGAAGGTCAGGAACACACCGGTCAGCAGCAGGACCACGAACGAGAACAGCGCGATCTCGCCGAGGAGGAAGGACCAGTGGTCGGGGAAGACCTTGTTCAGCAGCTTGCGCAGCGGCGTGGCGACCTGGAAGCGGTCGTCCACCGCCCCGGCGGTCTTGGCCGGCAGCGCGGCCGCATCAAACTTTCGGCGCTTCATGGCCGCTCCCAGAAGTCGGGACCGATGGTCTCGGTGTAGTCGGACCTCGCCACGAAGAAGCCCTCCTCGTCCACCTCGATCGGCAGCTGGGGCAGCGGCCGGTTCGCCGGGCCGAAGATCGGCTTGGCGTTGTCGGTGATGAGGAACTGGGACTGGTGGCAGGGGCAGAGCAGCCGGTTGGTCTGCTGCTCGTAGAGGCTGGCCGGGCAACCGGCGTGCGTGCAGATCTTGGAGAACGCGACGTAGTTGCCCCACATGTAGTCGCCGTGGCCCTTGCGCTCGTTGGCGGCGCGCGACTTCTGCGCGTCGTCCTCACGCAGGTGGATCAGCAGGGTCGGCGAGTCGGCGTGCTTGTTGCTGACCCCGCCCTCGATGCCCGGGAACACGGTGAGCTGGCCGCCGACGCTGACGTCCGCCGGGCGGATCGGCCGGCCGTCCTCACGGATCAGCCGGATCTTCTCGCCGCCCTCGGCCGGCGCGAAGCCGGTGGTGAACATCTGGTTGTCCTTGTGCGGCTGCTCGATCAGACCACCGATCAGCGGCGCGGCGACCACCGCGCCGACCGGCGCCAGGCCGGCGAGCAGCGAGATGCCGAGCAGCGGCCGGCGCTTCACGCCCAGCTCGTCGGCCAGGTAGAGCATGGTCTCACCGGTGATCTTGCGATCCTCCGGGTTGTCGACCTGGTCGTGCCGGTCCTGGATCGAGACCTCCTTGGGCAGCAGCTTCTTGCCCCAGGTGAGGATGCCGAAGCCGATGCCGAGGAGCGCCAGGCCCAGGGTCAGGCCGAGCAGCGGGGTGTAGAGCTTGTCGCCGCCGCGACCGGCCTCCCACCGCCAGGGCCACCAGATGTAGATCACCAGGAAGGCGGTGGCGAAGACGCCGGTCAGCAGGAACATCAGGGCGACCGTGCGGGTCAGCCGGCGCTCGGCCTTGCTGCCCCGGACGACCTGCTCCTCGTAGTGGACGATCTCGATGTCGTCCCGCCGGGCGCCTTCCTGGACGATGTCGAACCGGGAGAGCCGCGGGTCGTTCACGTCGACCGGCTCCCGGCCCTGCTGGGCCTGGTGCTCGGTGTGGGTGCTCATGCCGTCACCTCGCTACGCGTGGCGCCGGCGGCCGGCACCAGGGCAATGATACAGACGTTCGGCTCGGTCACGACTTGCCCGCGATCCACAGGCTCGCGAAGACCAGCGCCACGATGCCGACCAGGAAGATCGCCAGACCCTCGGTCGACGGGCCGTACCGGCCCAGGTTGAAACCGCCCTGGTCCTGGTCGTGCTTCAGGGTCTCCTGGATGTAGGCGATGATGTCCGCCTTCTCCTGGGGGGTGATCTGGTTGTCGCCGAACACCGGCATGTTCTGCGGGCCGCTCAGCATGGCGGCGTAGATCTGCCGGTCGCTGGCCGGCTTCAGGCTCGGCGCGTACTTGCCGGAGGAGAGCGCGCCGCCGCCACCGCCGAACGCGTGGCACTGCGAGCAGTTGATCCGGAACAGCTCGCCGCCGGTGGACATGTTGGCGCCCTCACGCAGGTCGCCCGACGGCACCTGCGGGCCGCCGCCGAGCTCCTGGATGTACTGCCCGAGCTGGCGCACCTGCTCGTCGGTGAACTGCGGCGGCTTGCGCATGGCCTGGGCCTCCTGCCGGGCCATCGGCATGCGACCGCTGCCAACCTGGAACTCGACCGAGGCCGACCCGACGCCGATCAGACTCGGGCCCCGACCCTCGACGCCCTGGGCGTTGCGACCGTGACAGGTCACGCAGCTCACGTCGAACAGCGCCTTGCCCTCGTTGCCGGCGGCGGTCAGCGGCGGGTTGTCCTGCGCCTGCACGCCCGGGGCGAAGACGGTGTAGGCGCCGCCGGCCAGCATGAGCGCGGCGGCCAGCCGGACCGCGGCACCCAGCCGGCGGCGGCCCCTGCTGCGCGCCACGGGCCGCCCGCGCAGCCGCGCGAGCAGACCGCGTCGGCGGTCGTTGTCAGAAGTCATGACCTGTGTCCTTAACCGGTTGGACCTTGTCTCAGGGGACGGAGCAGCGGCGCGGTTCGTGACGCGCCAAGATCACTGAAGCCAGTAGATCATGGCGTACAGCCCGATCCACACGACGTCGACGAAGTGCCAGTAGTAGGACACGACGATCGCCGAGGTCGCCTGGGCCGGGGTGAACCGGCCCATGGTGGTACGGACCATGAAGATGATGAAGGCGATCAGCCCGCCGGTCACGTGCAGACCGTGGAAGCCGGTGGTCAGGTAGAACATCGACCCGTAACCGTCTTCGTTGATCTTGACGCCCTCGTGCACCAGGGTCCGGTACTCGTTCGCCTGCCCGAGCACGAAGATCAGACCCATCACGAAGGTGATCGTGAACCACCGACGCAGGGCGTGGACGTCGCCCTTCTCGGCCGCGAAGACACCGAGCTGGCAGGTCACCGAGGAGAGCACGAGGATCACCGTGAAGGTGGTCGCGTACGGGATGTTCAGGACCTCGGTGTGCTTCTCCCACTGCTCCGGCGCCGCCGCGCGGATCGAGAAGTACATCGCGAACAGCGCCGCGAAGAACATGAGTTCGCTGGAGAGCCAGACGATCGTCCCGACGCTGACCATGTTGGGACGCGTCAGGGAGTGGATCCGGCTCTTGTCAATGGCTGGGGCCGCAGTCACGCGGTCATTATTGCCCTTGACCGGGACCGACGATCAGCGGGGTGGCAAACCCGGGCCCGCAGTGGCCCGATCGTGGTCGTCCGCTTCGCCTGACCTACCCTGAAAAGCGTGCTGCACGTCGATCAGATCCGCGCCGCCACCTCGGTCGTCGCCCCGACGACCCTGGCGGCGGGGGGCGAGGCCGCCCCGCCGCCGTTCACCGTGGCCCGGGTGCTCACCGAGACCCGGCTGGACAGCTGGCTCACGCTGAGCCTGGTGCTCGCCGCCGGGCTCTACCTGTACGGGGCGCACCGGCTGCGGCTGCGCGGCGACCGCTGGCCGGTGCTGCGCACGGTGGCGTTCCTCGGCCCCGGCCTCGGCGGCATCGCCCTGGTCACGGTCAGCGGGCTCGGCGCCTACGACACCGCGCTGCTCTCCGTGCACATGGTGCAGCACATGGTGCTGGCCATGGTCGCGCCGATCTTCCTGGCGCTCGGCGCGCCGGTGACGCTGGCCCTGCGCACGCTGCCGGTGCGGCCCCGCAAGCGGCTGCTCGCGGTCGTGCACAGCCGGCTGGCCCGGATCTACAGCTTCCCGCTGGTGGCGTTCGCCATCTTCGTGGCGAACCCGTTCGTGCTCTACTTCACCAACCTCTACGAGTTCACCCTGCGCCACGAGTGGGCGCACGAGCTGGTGCACGCGCACTTCATCATGACCGGCTGCGTCTTCTTCTGGCCGCTGCTCGGCCTCGACCCGCTGCCCGGCCGCTGGCCCTACCCGGCCCGCGCGCTGCTCATGCTGCTGTCGGTGCCGTTCCACACGGTGCTCGGGCTCACCATCATGCAGAGCACCACGCTGCTCGGCGGCGACTGGTACCCGTCGCTGAACCTGGCCTGGTCCGACCCCCGCAACGACCAGGTGGTCGCCGGCGGCATCCTCTGGGCCGGCGGCGAGTTCGTCAGCGTCACCATGCTGGCGGTGCTGGTCGTGCAGTGGATCAAGCAGTCGGAGCGCGAGGCCCGTCGGCTGGACCGCGAGCTCGACCGCCAGGAGGCCCGCGAGCGCGCCGCCGAGGCGGGCGCCGGGGCCGGGGCCGGTCCGACCGGGTGAATGTGACGCCCGCTACGATCAGCGGGCAGCTACGAGGTGGGAGCCACGTCACGATGAGCGATCGTCTTTGCACCGTCCTGCTCTACAGCGACGACCCGAAGGTCCGGGACCGGATGCGGCTCGCCGTCGGCACCCGACCGGCGCCCGGCATCGAGATCGAGTTCGTCGAGGCCGCCGACTACGCCGGCTGCGTCCGGCTGGTCGACGACTACGAGATCGACCTGCTCCTGCTCGACGGCGAGGCGAGCCCGGGCGGCGGCATCGGCATCGCCCGGCAGATCAAGGACGACCGGGACGACGCGCCGCCGACCTGCGTGGTGCTGGCCCGCGCCGCCGACCGCTGGCTCGCCGCGTACGCCGAGGTCGACGCCACCCTGACCCACCCGCTGGACCCGGTGGCCGCCGGCAGCACCGTCGCCGAGCTGCTGCGCCGCACGCACGCCCCGGCCTGATCCGCCGCGCGGCGCCACGGCGACGCGGCCGTGGCGCGCCCCCAACCGCCTGACTCACGCCGCTCGGGAGGCCCGCCATGGGCGAACGGACCTGGCCGCTTCTGCTCAACGCGCTGCTGCGCGGCGAGGAGCTCTCCACCGCCGACACCGGCTGGGCGATGGGCGAGATCATGGCCGGCTCGGCCACCCCGGCGCAGATCGCCGGCTTCGCCGTGGCGCTGCGCACCAAGGGCGAGACGCCGGCCGAGCTGGGCGGCCTGGTCGAGGCGATGCTGACCCGTGCCGTCCCGGTGGAACTGCCCGAGGACGTCCGTGCCACCGCGCTCGACGTGGTGGGCACCGGCGGCGACCTCGCCCACACCGTCAACATCTCCACCATGGCCGCGCTCGTGGTCGCCGGCGCGGGCGTGCGGGTGGTCAAGCACGGCAACCGGGCCGCCTCCTCCTCCTGCGGCACCGCGGACGTGCTGGAGCAGCTCGGTGTGCCGCTCGACCTGGCGCCGGAGCAGGTGGCGCGCTGCGTCACCGAGGCCGGCATCGGTTTCTGCTTCGCCGCCCGGTTCCACCCCGGCATGCGGCACACCGGCCCGGTGCGGCGCGAGATCGGCGTGCCCACGGCGTTCAACTTCCTCGGCCCGCTGACCAACCCGGCCCGTCCCCGCGCGGGCGCGGTCGGCTGCTTCGACAAGCGGATGGCGCCGGTGATGGCGGCCGTCTTCGCGGCCCGCGGCGACTCGGCGATCGTGGTGCGGGGCGAGGACGGGCTGGACGAGTTCAGCACCGGCGCGCCGACCCGGGTCTGGGTGGCGCAGCAGGGCACCGTCAGGGAGGCGCTGCTGGACGCGGCGGAGTTCGGGGTACCCCGGGCCACCCTCGCCGACCTGCGGGGCGGAGACGCGGTCTACAACGCCGACGTGGTCCGGCGGCTGCTGGCCGGCGAGACCGGCCCGGTGCGCGACGCCGTGCTGGTGAACGCGGCGGTCGCGCTGGCCACGCAGGGCCCGCTCGACGGCGACCTGCACGAGGCGTTGCGCGCCAACCTGGGCCGGGCCGCCGAGTCGGTCGACTCGGGCTCGGCGGCGGCCACGTTGGACCGCTGGCTGGCGGTCGCCCAGGCCGCCTGACCGGGTGCCTGTCGTACCCGCGTACCAAACTACAGGGGAGTAATTTTCCCTTTCGGGCGATGGTTCGGTGGGGCGATGGCTCCCGCCACCGCCGGCACCCGGAGCGAGAGGAGACGCCCGTGTCGGATCGCGAGCTCCACTGCGACACCTGCCAGGGCGTCGTGCTGTTCGAGACGCCGTTCTGCGGCGACGGGCACGGCGCCGACTGCCCCGAGCTGGTCTGCACCGGGTGCGGCGCGGCCGTGCTGGTCGCCACGGTCACGGTCCGCCCGTCGACGCGGTCCCGCCGGCGCGCCCCGCGCCCCGCGCGCCGTCACGCGGCCTGAACCCACCCACCGCCACGCGGCCGATCCACGCCGACGGCCCGCACCCCCGGTCGCCCGTCGACGCCGAACAGGCGACCGACGCACCCGGCACAACGCGACCGCCGACCGGCACACCCGGGCACAGCGCGACCGCCACGCCAGGCAGTGCCGGCAGGCCCAGCACCACCAGACGGGCCGCACCGACGGCAGGCCCGGCACGGGCGGACCGGCCCTTGGAGGGGCCGTTCCGTACCAAGATGACTGCCGGTGCCGCCAACTTCATGATCGACGAGGTGGGCAGCCCAGCGGACGGCGCACAAGGCCGCAGGCCCGCGGCCCCGGAGGGGGCGCGGGCCTGCGGCGAAGAATGTGCGGGTCAGTGCTCGGCGGTGCGGCGGGTGCCCGAGTAGTACTCGAAGAGCAGCCCGCAGGCGGCGAAGACCACCGCGACCAGGCCCAGGCCCAGCAGCCAGAACTGCCAGAACACGAGCCCCAGACCGGCGATCGCGGCGGCCAGGGCCAGGCCGAACGGCCAGTAGCTGCCCGGGCTGAAGAAGCCGATCTCACCGGCGCCGTCGGCGATCTCGCCGTCCGCCCGGTCCTCCGGGCGCAGGTCGATCCGGCGGGAGACGAACCAGAAGAAGCCGCCGCACATCGAGCAGAGCAGGAAGGACAGCAGCAGCGCCACGGTGCCGATCCACTCGACGTGGCCGCCGCTGTCGGCGTACGTCCAGGCGCCGTAGAGGATCGTCGCACCGAGCAGGAACGCGGCGATGGTCAGGAAGATCTTCCACTCGGTCTTCATGCCGGACCCCTCAGCTTCCCGCGTCGGACGGGTTGAAGTTGGCGGTGTTGCGCCGCGTGTCGAACGGCTTCGTGGTGGTGGCGTACTCGGGCACGCCGATCGCCTTGAGCGCGTCCTGGGTCGAGCTGCCGCCCTTCTTGGCGGCCAGGAACTGCTCGTACTTCTCCGGCGAGACCACCCGCAGCTCGAAGTTCATGAAGGCGTGGTAGCTGCCGCACAGCTCGGCGCAACGGCCGACGAACGCGCCCTCCTGGTCGATGCTGGAGACCTCGAACGTGTTGCGGATGCTGCCCGGCATCACGTCGCGCTTGAACAGCAGCTCCGGCACCCAGAACGAGTGGATGACGTCGCGGCTCTGCTCCTCGAACCGGATCGACCGGCCGCTCGGCAGCACCAGCACCGGGATGACCTCGCTGGTGCCCAGCACCGAGGCGACGGTGTTGGCGTCGCGGCCCTGCCCGTCGCGGTAGTTGAACTGCCAGTTCCACTTGAACGCGACGACCTCGACGGTGACGTCCGGGTTCTTCGACTCCTTGTTCACGTCGGTCTGCACGACCGCGGTGTAGTAGAAGAGCACGGAGACCACGAGGATCGGCGCGATGGTGTAGAGGAACTCCATCGGCAGGTTGTAGCGGGTCTGCACCGGCAGCTCGTTGCCGCGCTTGCGGTAGCGGACCACGCACCAGAAGATCAGGCCCCAGACGAACACGCCGACCGCGAGCGCCGCGATGCAGGAGGCGATCCACAGGTCGTACATCCGGTTCGACTCGGGCGTGATGCCGCCCTGCGGCCAACCGAACCCGCCGAACGTCTTGCCGACGTCACAGCCGGTGAGCACGACCAGCAGCGCCGCTCCGCCGAGACCGAGCCCGGCGAGTCGACCAGCACCACGCCGCCGGCGCCCACCGGCCCCCGGGGAAGCGCTGTGCCGTACGGCCGACGGCCGTACCTCCGAACTCCTTGCGACCACCTGGTCCTGCCTCCCTAGCGCGCCGCGGCGGTTGTTTCCCTGACACCGACGGCAAAGGCGTCACCGACGGTCGCAGATTACTCGACCATGGCGGGCCAGACCGTCTTGGGGTCACTGTCCGCCCCCATCGGGGGGATCTTGGGCGTACCCGAGCGATAGCGTGGAACCTCATGAGCGCCTCCCCGGTCTACCTGGACGCCGCCACCGCCGCCCCGCCGCATCCGGTCGCGCGGCAGGCGCTGCTGGCCGCCCTGGCGGACGGCTGGGCCGACCCGGCCCGGCTCTACGCGTCGGCCCGCCGGGCCCGCCAGCTCCTCGACGCCGCGCGGGAGGCAGCCGCGCAGACGCTCGGCGTCCGCGCCGACGAACTCTCCTTCACCCCCAGCGGTACGACCGCGGCGCACGCCGCCGTGCTCGGCGGCCTGGTCGGGCGGCGGCGGGCCGGTTCGACGCTCGTGCACTCGGCGATCGAGCACTCGGCGGTGCTGCACGCGGCGCAGCGGCACACCGCCGCCGGGGGCGACGCGGTGTCCGTACCCGTGGACCGGCTGGGCCGGCTGGACCTGGACGCCTGGACGGCGGCGGTGGCCGCCCCCGGCGTGGCGCTGGCCGCGCTGATCGGGGCCAGTCACGAGGTGGGCACGGTGCAGCCGGTGCCGGCCGCGGCGGAGCGGTGCGCCGAGGCGGGGGTGCCGCTCTACGTGGACGCGGCGCAGCTGGCCGGCCGCGCGCCACTGCCGGCGGGCTGGTCGGTGCTGACCGCCAGCGCGCACAAGTGGGGCGGGCCGCCCGGCGTCGGCCTGCTGGTGGTGCGCAAGGGCACCCGCTGGGAGTCGCCGTACCCGGCCGACGAGCGCGAGTCGGGGCGTACCCCGGGGGTGGTGAACCTGCCGGCGGTGGTGGCCGCGGCGGCGAGCCTGCGCGCGGCGGCGGCCGACGCGGCGGCCGAGGCGGCCCGGCTGGCGCCGCTGGTGGACCGGATCCGGGCCCGGGTCGCGGCGGAGGTGCCGGACGTGGAGGTGGTCGGCGACCCGGTGGATCGGCTCCCGCACCTGGTCACGTTCTCCTGCCTGTACGTCGACGGCGAGGCGCTCCTGCACGCGCTGGACCGGCGTGGCTTCGCGGTCTCCTCCGGCTCGTCGTGCACCTCCTCGACGCTGCGCCCGTCGCACGTGCTGGAGGCGATGGGCGTGCTGTCGCACGGCAACGTGCGGGTGTCGCTGCACCGGGAGAGCACCGAGGCGGACGTGGAGCGGTTCCTGGCCGAGCTGCCCGGGATCGTCGCGGAACTGCGGGCCGAGGCGGGGGTGAGCGGCCTGTGAGCGAGCCGGACGAGGTGCTCGACTGCCGCGGGCAGCGCTGCCCGCTTCCCGTGATCAATCTCGCTCGCCGGGTGCCCGGACTGCCGGCCGGCGCGGTGGTTCGGGTGCTCGCCGACGACCCGGCGGCGGCGGTGGACATCCCGGCCTGGTGCCGGATGCGCGGCCACGAGTTCCTCACGGCCCACCCCGACGCCGGCCCCGCCTACGACGTCCGGGTGTAAGGAGGGGCCCCTTCTCAACGCCTCCGGTAGAGGAAGGCGCCCTTGCTGACACCGACGGCAGCTGCGCTCAGCTCAGGTAGGCGAGGATGCCGGGAAGCGGATCGATCGCCACGGCGGTGTCCACCACCAGGCGCGGGCCGATCAGCGGCTCGTACTCGGCACGGCGCACCAACGTCTGCTCCCAGGTCACGTGCTCGGCGGGCGGCCGGGCCTCGACCCGACGCCGGTGCTCCGCCTCGTCGCCGCAGTGCACCTCGATCACCCGCAGCGGCACACCGGCCCGCTCGGCCAGGTCGTGCCAGAGCCCGCGGGCGCTGGCGACCGGGTTCACCGCGTCGACCACCACGCTCAGCCCCAGGCCGAGCTGCACCTCGGCCAGCCCGGCGACCGCGCCGTAGGCGGCCATGCCGGGCACGTCACCGGTGAGGCCGTAGCGACCGAGGGCCCGCTCGACCGGGTCGACCGGCAGGACCGGGGCGCGCAGCGCGGCGCCGACCTGCACGGCCAGCGTGCTCTTGCCGACCCCGGGCAGCCCGGCGAAGGCGACGAGCACCTGACCGCCCGGGGCCGGACGGTCCACCCCGCCCGCCGCGCCGCTCACAGCAGGTGCGGCCGGACGTCCTCGGCGGCCGCGTCCCCGTACGACTCGGCGAGCCGCTTCACGAACAGGTCCCGGCGGACCTCGTACTCCTGGCCGCCGAAGTTCTCCAGCACCAGCGTGGCCAGCAGGCAGCCGACCTGGGCCGCCCGCTCCAGGCCGACGCCCCAGTCGAGCGCGGCGAAGAAGCCGGCCCGGAAGCCGTCGCCCACGCCGGTCGGGTCGACCGCCTGGATCTCCCGCGCGATCGGCACCCGGATGGTGCCGATCTCCCGGCCGGCGATCTCCACGCCCTGCTTGCCCAGCGTGGTGACCCGCACCTTGACCCGGTCCAGCAGTTGCTCGTCGGTGAGGCCGGCCTTGTTCTGCAGCAGCGACTTCTCGTACTCGTTGGTCATCAGGTAGTCGGCGCCATCCACCAGGCCGAGCACGTCCGCGCCGTCCATCCGGGCCAGCTGCTGCGACGGGTCGGCGACGAACGGGTAGCCCCGGTCCCGGCACTCTTCGGAGTGCCTGATCATCGCGGCCGGGTCGTTGGCGCTGACCAGCACCAGGTCGAGCCCGCCGAGGCGCTGCGCCACCGGGGCCAGCTCGATGTTGCGGGCCTCGCTCATCGCCCCGGCGTAGAACGAGGCGATCTGGCACATGTCGGTGTCGGTGGTACAGACGAAGCGCGCCGTGTGCGCCACGTCGCTGACGTGCACCGAGTCGCAGTCGACGCCGTGGCGCTCCAGCCAGGAGCGGTAGTCGGCGAAGTCGGCCCCCACCGCGCCGAGCAGCACCGGCCGCAACCCGAGCTGGGCCATGCCGAAGGCGATGTTCGCGGCCGTGCCGCCGCGCCTGAGCACCAGCTCGTCGACGAGGAAGGACAGCGAGACCTTGTCGAGCTGGTCGGCGATGAGCTGGTCGGCGAAGCGGCCGGGGAAGCTCATCAGGTGGTCGGTCGCGATCGAGCCGGTCACGGCGATCTTCATGTCAACCCTCATGGTCGTGGAGCACGGCGCGGTCAGCCTACCGGTCGTTCCGGTGCCCCGGTCGACGGTCGGTCGTGAACCGGTCGTCCCGCCTCCATCCGGGCGTCACCCGGCGGACAGCACAAAGCGGCGGGACCACCCCGAAGGGTGGCCCCGCCGTCGTTCGTCAGGCGTCGGTGGGCCGACTCAGCTGAACGAGTCGCCGCAGGCGCAGGAGCTGCCGGCGTTCGGGTTGTCGATGGTGAAGCCCTGGGCGTCGATCCGGTCGGCGAAGTCGATCGTCGCGCCGGTCAGGTAGGGGGCGCTCATCCGGTCGACGACGACCTCGACGCCACCGAAGTCGGTGACGACGTCACCGTCGAGCGACCGCTCGTCGAAGAAGAGCTGGTATCGCAGGCCGGAGCAGCCACCCGGCTGCACGGCGACCCGGAGCCGCAGGTCGTCGCGGCCCTCCTGCTCGATCAGGGCCTTGACCTTCTGCGCCGCGACGTCGGTGAGGACGACGGTGCTGGGGGCCTGCGTGGCCTCGGTCGACTCGGTCTGCGCTGGCGTGGTCACGTGGAAGTCTCCCTGCGCGGTATGAGGTCCGGACGTACTGGCCAACGCCGCACGTCCGCCAGTATTCCCGGTGGTCCGTCTCCGATCGTACGCCGCCGGCGGCGCGCCCACCCGGCAGCGTGACCAGCGGAACCCGGTCAGCGGCTCCACTGACCGGCCAGGCGGGCGCCGAGCGCCCGCAGCCCCTCGGCGGGACGCTCCATCGCCGCCGCCACTCCCCCGCGCGCCTCGCCGCCGAAGTGCTCGACCAGGCTGTACGCCTCCGTGACACCGGCCGCGGCGGCCTCCCGCCGACCGGTGCTCACCCGTCCGGCCAGCACCACGCAGGGCACGCCGCGGTCCCGGGCCGCCCCGGCCACGCCGGCGACCACCTTGCCGCGCAGCGACTGGTGGTCGAAGGAGCCCTCACCGGTGATCACCAGGTCGGCGGCGTCCAACGCGACGTCCAGGCCGACCGCGCGGGTGACCAGCCCGATGCCCGAGGAGCACCGGCCACCCAGCGCCAGCACCGCCGCGCCGAGCCCGCCGGCCGCACCGCCGCCGGGCAGCGCGCCGAGCCCGGGCGGGCAGCCGGGCAACCGCTCGACCAGCACGTCCGCCCAGCGTTCCAGCGCCGCGTCCAGCAGCAACACGTCCGCCCGGTCGGCGCCCTTCTGCGGGCCGAAGACGCTGCTCGCGCCGTGCAGCCCGAGCAGCGGGTTGTCCACGTCGGTGGCGGCGACGAGCGACACACCGCGCAGCCGGGGTACGCCGTCGAGCGTCGCCACCCCGGCCAGCGCCGCCCCGCCGTACGGCAGGGCCCGGCCACCGGCGTCGAGGCCGGTGACGCCGAGCGGGACGAGCATGCCGGCGCCGCCGTCGTTGGTGGCCGAGCCGCCCAGCCCGATCACCACGGTCCGCGCGCCCGCCTCCACCGCGGCGGCGACGAGCAGCCCCAGCCCGTACGAGGTGGTGACCTTCGGGTCGCGTTCGGCGGCGGAGAGCAGGTGCAGGCCGCACGCCTGGGCGCTCTCCAGGTAGGCGACGCCGTCGTCGGTGAGCAGGATCTCACCGGCGGCCGGGCGACCGAGCGGGTCGACGGTGGGCACGGTCAGCCGCCGCCCGCCGAGCGCCTCGGCGAGCACCGCGACGAAGCCCGGCCCCCCGTCGGCGAGCGGCTTCAGCAGCAGGTCGTCACCGGGGGCTACGGTCCGCCAGCCCTCGGCCACCGCGGCGGCCACGTCGGGGGCCGGCAGCGTGCCGGCGAACTTGTCCGGGCAGAGCAGCACGCGCATGACGAGCAGTGTGGCAGGCCACATCGTGGGCGGCTGCGGGGCGGCCGGGCTGTGGGACCATGGGGGCGTGACTTCGACCTGGGTTGAGCCCTCCAACACCGCCACCGCGCTGCTGCTCCTCGGCCGTGGCAGCGACCCCGCCACCGAGCGTGGCGTGGAGTGTCCGGGTGACCTCCCCGCGCCGAGCGACCCCGATCTGGTGGCCCGCGCGGCCGCGGCGAAGGCCGCGCTCGGCACGAAGGTGTTCGTGCTGGGCCACCACTACCAGCGCGACGAGGTGATCCAGTTCGCCGACGTGACCGGCGACTCGTTCAAGCTGGCCCGGGAGGCGGCGGCCCGCCCGGACGCGGAATACATCGTCTTCTGCGGCGTGCACTTCATGGCCGAGAGCGCGGACATTCTCACCAGCGACGCGCAGAAGGTGATCCTGCCGGACCTGGCGGCCGGCTGCTCGATGGCCGACATGGCGGTGTTGTCGCAGGTCGAGGCGGCCTGGGACGCGTTGACCGATTCGGGTGTGGCGGCGGACACCGTCCCGGTGACCTACATGAACTCGTCCGCCGACATCAAGGGTTTCGTCGGCCGGCACGGCGGTGTGGTCTGCACCTCGTCGAACGCCAAGCGGGCCCTGGACTGGGCGTTCGAGCAGGGCCGCAAGGTGCTGTTCCTGCCCGACCAGCACCTGGGCCGCAACACCGCGGTGCTGGAGATGGGCTTCTCGCTCGACGACTGCGTGCTCTGGGACCCGCACAAGCCGAACGGCGGGCTCACCGCCGAGCAGCTCCGGGCCGCGAAGATGATCCTGTGGCGGGGGCACTGCTCGGTGCACGGCCGATTCACGTTGGAGAGTGTGAACGACGTGCGCGCGCGGGTGCCCGGCGTCAACGTCCTGGTGCACCCGGAGTGCCGCCACGAGGTGGTCACGGCCGCCGACCTGGTGGGCTCCACCGAGTTCATCATCAAGACCATCGAGGCGGCGCCGGCCGGCTCGGCCTGGGCGGTCGGCACCGAGCTGAACCTGGTCCGCCGGCTCGCGCTGGCCCACCCGGACAAGCAGATCATGTTCCTCGACCGGGCGGTCTGCTACTGCTCGACCATGAACCGGATCGACCTGCCGCACCTGGTGTGGGCGCTGGAGGAGCTGGTCGCCGGCCGGGTGGTCAACCAGATCACGGTGGACCCGCAGACCGCCGGTCACGCCCGGGCGGCGCTGGATCAGATGCTCGCCCTGCCGGGCGCTTGATCACCGTCGGTCACCTGACTGGCACGGAAACGCACCGGAATCCCCGGTTCGTGCCCTGCCTGGTGATGTGACCGATTCCATTTTCGTCACGGAGGGCTATGCTGCCGGGGCGACGACACACGCGTGCCGGTTTTCCCATGGCCGCGATCCGGGTAGCGATGCGACATCGTAGCCCTCACCTACACGGCAGCACCCAACGCGCTGGAGGTTGCGTTGACCGACGACGTCCTGGTCGTACACGGAGGCACTCCGCTCGAAGGGCGGATCCGCGTGCGCGGCGCGAAGAACCTCGTGTCCAAGGCGATGGTCGCCGCCCTGCTCGGCGACACACCCAGCCGACTGTTCGACGTGCCACGCATCCGTGACGTCGAGGTGGTCCGCGGGCTGCTCGGCCTGCACGGGGTGAAGGTGACCGACGGCGGCGAGGACGGCGGGCTGGTCTTCGACCCGTCGAACGTCGAGAGCGCCAGCACCGACCAGATCAACGTGCACGCCGGGTCCAGCCGGATCCCGATCCTGTTCTGCGGTCCGCTGCTGCACCGGCTCGGCCACGCGTTCATCCCGGACCTGGGCGGCTGCCACATCGGCCCCCGCCCGATCGACTTCCACCTGCAGGCGCTGCGCGAGTTCGGCGCGACCGTCGACAAGACCCCCGAGGGCCTGCACCTGTCCGCCCCGAACGGGCTGCACGGCACGAAGTTCGCGCTGCCCTACCCGAGCGTCGGCGCCACCGAGCAGGTGCTGCTCACCGCCGTGATGGCCGAGGGCGTCACCGAGCTGCGCAACGCGGCCGTCGAGCCGGAGATCATCGACCTGATCTGCATCCTGCAGAAGATGGGCGCGATCATCAAGGTCCACACCGACCGGGTGATCGAGATCCAGGGCGTCAAGAAGCTGCACGGCTACACCCACCGGCCGATCCCGGACCGGATCGAGGCGGCGAGCTGGGCGGCGGCCGCGCTGGCCACCCGTGGGCACGTCGAGGTGCTCGGCGCGCAGCAGGCCGACATGATGACGTTCCTGAACATCTTCCGCTCCGTCGGCGGCGAGTACGAGGTCACCGACGCCCGCCCGCCGAAGCTCGGCGACCCGGGCCAGGAGGGCGGCATCCGGTTCTGGCATCCGGGCGGCGAGCTGAACGCGGTGGCGCTGGAGACCGACGTGCACCCCGGGTTCATGACCGACTGGCAGCAGCCGCTGGTGGTCGCGCTCACCCAGGCCCGCGGCCTGTCGATCGTCCACGAGACGGTCTACGAGCAGCGGCTCGGCTACACCGAGGCGCTGAACACGATGGGCGCGAACATCCAGGTCTACCGGGACTGCCTCGGCGGCACCCCGTGCCGTTTCGGCCGGCGCAACTTCAAGCACTCCGCGGTGATCGCCGGCCCGAGCAAGCTGCACGCGGCCGACCTGGTCATCCCGGACCTCCGCGCCGGGTTCAGCCACCTCATCGCGGCGCTCGCCGCCGAGGGCACCTCCCGGGTGTACGGCGTGGACCTGATCAACCGCGGCTACGAGGACTTCGAGGCCAAGCTGTCGGACCTCGGCGCGCACGTCGAGCGTCCCTGACCCACCGTTCTCCGAGCCCGGCGCACCGCGATGTGCGCCGGGCTCGACCGTTTGGCTACCCTTGCCGACGTGCCGTCGCTGTTTCGTCGCAAGCCCGCCGACCTCGTCGAGGATTCCGTCACCACGGTGACGACCGACGAGGAGTCCGCCGCCGCCCGCCCGCGGGGCTACACGCCCAGCAAGAAGGAGCTCGGGGTGACCACCCCGAAGCGTCCGGCCGCCGGTCGCCGGCCGACCGCGCCGGCCCGCGCGCTGACCAAGGAGGAGGCCCGGGAGCAGCGCCGCGCGGCGCGCGCCGAGTCCGCGGCCGAGTTCCGCCGCGAGGGCGGCCCGCGCGACCGGGGCCCGGAGCGGCTGCTGGCCCGCAACGTGGTCGACTCCCGGCGCACGATCGGCACCTGGTTCTTCGGCGGCGCGCTGATCGTGCTGGTCGGCTCCAACCAGGCCATGCCGCCGATCGTGCGGCTGCTGTCGAACCTGCTCTGGGGCGCGCTGGCCCTCGGTGTGCTCGTCGACTCGGTGCTGATCAGCCGAAAGATCAAGAAGCTGGTCCGGGAGCGCTTCCCGAAGAGCACCGAGAAGCTCGGCTCGCTCTACTTCTACGCGATCATGCGGTCGATCACGTTCCGCAAGATGCGCGCCCCCGCCCCCCGGGTCGCCATCGGCGAGAAGGTCTGAGTGTTAAGCGGGGCCCCTTCCTATACGCCAGGCGTTAAGAGGGGGCCCTTCCTTTCGCTCTGGTAGAGGCGGGCGACGACCTCCTCGATGTCCGGCTCGACGATCGAGACGTCCCGCAGCGTCGCCAGCCCGGCCAGGCCGGCCACCACCTCGGCGACGCTCGCCGACTCCAACGCGAAGACCAGCCGGCGCCCGTCCGCCTCCACCCGGTGCAGCGGCGCGCCGGGCGGCGCCGGCGGCTCGGCCAGCGCGGCGTCCAGCTCGGCGACCACCATCCGACGCGACCCGTACCGCTGGTGCAGCTCGCCGATCGAACCGTCGTGCACCACCCGCCCGTGGTCGATGACCACCAGCCGGCGGCAGAGCCGCTCGATGTCGGCCAGGTCGTGCGTGGTGAGCACCAGCGTGGTGTCGCCGGCCCGGCCCAGCTCGGCCAGGAACCCCCGGACCGCCTGCTTGCTGACCACGTCCAGCCCGATGGTCGGCTCGTCCAGGAAGAGCACCTCCGGGCCGTGCAGCAGCGCCGCGGTCAGCTCGCCACGCATCCGCTGGCCGAGGGAGAGCTGCCGGACCGGGGTGTCCAGGAACCCGTCCAGGTCGAGCAGGCCCCGGCAGCGGGCCAGCCGGGCGGCGTGCGCGGCGGCCGGCACCCGGTAGACGTGCCGCAGCAGGTCGAACGAGTCCCGCAGCGGCAGGTCCCACCAGAGCTGGGACCGCTGCCCGAAGACCACCCCGACGCGCAGCGCGAGCCGGGTCCGGTCGGCCACCGGACGCAGCCCGCAGACCTCCGCCCGGCCGGCCGACGGCGTCAGCACGCCGGTGAGCATCTTCAGCGTGGTCGACTTCCCGGCGCCGTTCGGGCCGATGTAGCCGAGCATCTCGCCGCGTTCCACCCGCAGGTCGACACCGTCGACAGCGGTCACCGTCCGCTTCACCCGGCGCAGCCGTCCGGCCCGGACCCGAACCGTGAACTCCTTGCGCAGGCCGTCCATCTCGATGACGCTCATGACCCCGTGCTCCGGTAGTGACGGATCCCGACCCGCCAGGCCAGGGCGGCGACCGTCGCGGCGACCACCGCGACGCCCGGCGCGGCCCACCCCACCCAGGGCGGCAGGCCGAGCGGGTCGGCGCGGCCCAACAGCGCCAGCGCCGGGTGATAGCTGACGAACGCGAACCCCATCCCGTACGCGAACAGCGCGCGGAACCAGCCGCCGTAGACGGTGATCGGGTACGCGGTGAAGTCGCGCCCACCGTAGGTGACCGAATTGGCCAGCTCTCCCGAGTCGACCCAGTAGAACGACACCGTGGCGGTGGTGACGAAGACCGAGGCGAAGAAGACCACCGCGGCCGGCGGGGCGACGACGGCCAGCGCGACGCGGCCCGGAGTCCAGTCGATCCCGGCCGAGGCGAGCGCGAACCCGAGCACGGCCAGCCCGAACACCGCCCGGGACACCTTGCGCAGCGGCAGGTCCATCAGCAGCAGCTGGGGCAGCGCGGCGAGCGGGCGCACCAGCACCGCGTCGAAGAGGCCGGTGCGGACGTACTGCGGCAGCCGTTCGATGTTGCCGACGAGCAGGTCGGCGGCGGCGAACCCGCCCGTCGACAACCCCACCACGACGAGCGTCTCACGCAGCGTGAAGCCACCCAGCTCACGGGTCACGCCGAAGATCACCAGAACGGTGACCACGTCGAACACGGTCGCCCCGAGGTTGCCGACCAGGTCCACCACGAACGACGTGCGGTAGGCCGTCTGCGAGCGCGCCTGCGCGCCGAGCAACGACCGGTACGCCCGCAGCGCGCCCCCACGCTCAGCCACCCTGCGCGCACTGCCGTGCTCAGCCACCCTGCGCGCACTGCCGTGCTCAGCCACCCTGCGCGCACTGCCGTGCTCAGCCACCCTGCGCGCACTGCCGTGCTCAGCCACCCTGCGCGCACTGCCGTGCTCAGCCACCCTGCGCGCACTGCCGTGCTCAGCCACCCTGGACCACCAGCCGGCGCTCGGCACGGCGCTGCACCAGCCGGCACAGCGCCAGCAGCAACACCGCCCAGCCGAGCTGCAACCCGACCAGGCCGACACCGGTGGCCGTCGACTCCCGCTCGACCAGCACGTCCAGCGGGACCTGGAGGAGGCTGGGGAACGGGGTGGCGTACCGCAGGGTCGCCTCCACCGGGCCGGGCAGGAAGCCGAGCGGGAAGTAGAGCCCGGCCAGCACGCCGGAGCCCAGCGTCCAGAGGATCATCGGACCCCGGACGTCCTGCAACCAGTAGGCGGTCGCGTTGACCAGGTAGCGGCAGCCGAAGCAGACGACCACGGCGAGCACCGCGGAGAGCAGGAAAAGCGGCACGGTGACCGCGTGCCGCGGCACGTGGACCGGGAAGAAGAGCGGGCCGACCACCAGCGGGGGCACCAGCCGGGCGAGCGCGGCGAACCCGGCCCGGCCCAGGTCGGCGGCGAGATAGCTGGTCACCGGATGTACCGGCCGTAGCAGGTCGGTGGCCACGTCGCCGGTTCGGATCCGATGGGCCAGCTCCGTCCAACCCCAGATGGCGATGACCGCCAGCAGCCCCTGCCCGGCCCAGACGAACGTGCCGAGCTGGGCCCGGTCGTAGCCGGCGACCCTGCCGGCCGCGTCGGTGGCGGCGAGGAAGATGTAGCAGCGCAGGAAGCCGAAGACGGTGTTGGTCACGACGCCGGCCACGGCCACCTGGCGGTAGGTCGCGTGCCGACGGAAGCCGGCCGCCACTAACGCGCCGAATGTCCGAAACCATGGGGTAACGTGTGCGCCCGTGGGTGGTGCCACAGTGGCGGTGACCGAGCCCACGCCGTTACCCTCCTTCCGCAGGCAAGACGTGCCGGACCGGGCGACTCTACCGGCACGTCCGGCGCTCCGGCGCGACAATTTTCAACGAGGTGACACCGCCGTGAGTGAGCGACGCGAGCCGGTTCCGGGGCCGCGCCGCGCGACCGGCGGGAAGGGCTGTCGATGAGTGGCTGGGGCAGCTGGCGTGAGCCGGCCGAACCGGCCTGGGCCCTCGCGCCCACCCACGAGTGGGAGCCGCAGTTTCCCGGCCAGCGCTACCCGGGCGACATCGGCCTGGAACACCTGACCCCCCCACCGCGTCGGCGGTCCGTGGTCGGCCGCGCCGAGGTGCGCCCGGTCAGCCCGGCGCCCGACGACGCGTACCCGGTGAGCCCGGCGTACCCGGTGAGCCCGGCGAGCCCGCGCGGGACGTACCCGGTCAGCCCGGCCGGCCCGGAGACGTACCCGATCAGCCCCGCCGCCGCGGAGACTTACCCGATCAGCCCCGCTGGCCCGGACGGCCGGCACCCGCGCGGCCACCAGGCCCCACCTGAGCGTCTCGATCAGCGTTGGACCCGCCCCGGGGGCGCCACCTACCGCTCCGCGCCGATCGAGCCGGGCTGGGCGCCGGAGCCGAACGAGGCCCCGCGCCCCGCCCCGGGCTGGTCCGAGCGCCGCCGCCCGACGGGCGACCGCCCCGCCGCGGCGAACGGGCGCGAGGCCACCGCCCGCGTCCGGTGGAGCCCGCCGCCCGACGGGCGGAGCGAGCCCACGCCGCCCGACGATCGTCGCGGGCTCACCCCCGACGAGCCGCACGGGCCGTACGTCGACAGCTGGCGGGATCCCGAGCCCGACGGCTATCCGGAGCGACGGCCCACCCACGTCGAGCCGCGCCGGGACGGCTGGCGTGATCCGGGCCCGCGCCCGCACGCCGACCGGCGCGAGCCGGCCACCGGCCGATGGGACGACCGCGCGCCGGGCCGGGAGGCGTCCACACCCGCCGACGTCCAGCGTCCGGCCCCCGGGCACGGCCGCGCCCCGCAGCGCGCCGAAACCGATCGGTACGGCACCCCGAGCCCGCCCGACCAGCGGTGGGACGGTCAGCGCGACCGGCCCTACCCGCCGCAGGGCGAGTGGCCGCTGATCGAGCGGCGATCCCGCACCGAGCCGGCCGCCTACCGGCCCGACGAACGCCGCCGCCCGGAGTCGCAGGACGGCCGGCCGCCCTCGACCGGCGCTCGCCCGGAACCGGGCCGGCGCCGGCCCGAGTGGGACGGGCGCCGGGCGGACTCCGCCGCGCCCCCCGAGTACCGGCCCCGGCCGGAGCGGTGGTCCGCCCGACCCGACGAGCCACGACGCCCGGCAGCCCCGGGACCGGACCGGTACGACGAGGTCCGACGCCCGGCACCGCCGGCCTATCCCGGCCCTGCCCCGGCCCGGGCACCCGAGCACGGCCCGGCCCAGCCGACCCGAACCGGTCCCCCGGAGGTCCGACCGCCGCGGGTCGGGCCGCTCACGCCGCCCGGTCAGGTGGCGTCGGCCGACGGCACCCGCGAGCCGGCGGCCGTTCCGGGCACACCTGTCGGTCCGGGCGTGTCCGTGGGGCCCGGGCGGCCCGTCGACAGCCACTACAAACCTGGTGACGCGGACGATTCGGCCGCCACCACGGGCGGCCGGAGCGTCGCACCGGATGCCGCCGATCCCGCCGATCGCCCCGCGCCCGCGGAGACCACCGAACCGACCCGGCGACCGGAGGCGGACGCCGGAGCCCGGGCTTTCGACGGCCGGGGAACGGCGGCGACCGGCGCCGCCGCGCCGTCGACGGCCGGGGAGCACGGGGGCCGCGCGGACACGCCGGTGCCGGCCGCCGAAGCCGCGTCACCGGTACCCGTCACCGGAGCGGCGCCGGCCGGAGCGGACGCACCGGAAGCACGCCCGCCGGCCGAGCCCCGGCCGCCCGTGCCGGCCGCCCGTTCGGACGGCACGCCGCCGCAGTCACCGCTCACCGGAGCGACGACTTCCCAGCCACCGTCCCCCACCGTGCCGGCACCGTCGACCGCCACCACGCCGGCACCGTCCCCCACCGTGCCGGCACTGTCAGCCGCCACCACGCCGGCGCCGTCCCCCACCGTGCCGGCACCGTCGGCCGCCACCACGCCGGCACCGTCGGCCGTCGCGTCACCGGCAGCACGGCCGTCGTCCTCGTCCAGTTCGGTGACGGCACCGGTCGACCCGGCAGCCACGGGGGCACCGACCGGGGATCAGCGGCCGGACGCAGCCGGACGCGACACCGGTCGGGACGTACCCGTCGCGGTCGACGGCCGGGGCGTGAGCGATCCCGCCGGCCGTGACGAGACGGCCGGCCAGGCGCCACGCGACGCCGTCGCCGCCACGGACCGGACACCTGGCGCGGCCGTCGGCGAGGAGGCCGGCACGGTCGCCGACGACAAGGTGCCGGTGGGTGTCTCACCGGCAGCCGCCGAGCCCGGATCGTCGGCCACGGGCGGCCCGGCGTCGGCGGCTTCGCGTCCGGGTGGGGCACCGGCCCCGTTCCTGGCGGCGGCGACGGCTGCCACCGACCGACCCGACCTCGACGGGCCGGCGCCGGCGGATGCGGTCCGGTCCGCCGCCGGAGCGCACACCGCGCCGACCAGCCACGTCCCGAGCGGCACCCCGAGCGACCACGCCCCGAGCGGCCCGGCTCCGGTGGCGCGGCAGGAACCGGGCCCGGGCAACGAGATCCCGGCCGGGGCGGATCCGGGCCCGGCGGATCCGACCAGCGGGGCTCCCGTCGGAAGCGCCTTCTCCGTCGGTAGCGCGGCGGGCCCGGCCGGCGCCACACCGGACGACGCGACATCGGCCGCGTCGCAGTGGACCACGACGGTGACCGTGCCGAGTGGGGCCGGTCCGGCGCCGGCCCGGTCCGAGCCGGACGACGCGGCACCCACGGCGCCCGGAACGGTTGACGCCGGAGCGGCCGGAGCGGACCCGAGCGGTGTGACCGTCGCCGGGGCGGACGCGGGCGGCGGCACAGTCATCGAAGAAACCTCGGTCGAGGCGATCAGCGCCGAAGGTCATTCGACGGACGATCAGCATGCCGAGTCGCGTTCCGCCGACCCGGTGCCCGTCGACCGGAGCGGGACCGGGACGCCCGGTCCGACGCCGACCGCGCCGGCCAGGGTCACACCGGCACGTGAGGTGGCGAGCCGCGACGCCGAACGCACACCGACCGGTGAGGCGACCAGCGACAGCACCGGAGCCACGCCGACGGACGGGGGGCCGAGCCGCGACGCCGGGGGTGACGGCCCGCCGCGTCCGCGTACCCCGGAATCGGCGGCGGCGGACGTGCCGGACGACGAGGCGGCCCCGGCGCGCCCGGTCCTGGACCCGGAGCAGGCCCTGGCCGCGATCGAGTGGCGGCTGCACCCGGAGACGCTGCGCGAGGAGGCGCCCGATCCGGCGCGGCTGCGCCAGATCCGGGACGGCCTCACCGGCAAGCTCGGCAGCGCGCTGGACAACCGCAGCCGGGCCCGGCTGCTGAGCCTGCGGTCGGTCGCGTCGCGGGTCCTCGGCGAGCTGGACGACGCGGTCGCCGACGCGCGGCTGGCGCTGACGTACGCCGAGGCCACCGGCGAGTTACGGCGGACCTCGCTGGCCCGCGCGCGCCTCGCCGAGGTGCTGCGCTGGCGGGGTGAGCACGCGGAGGCCGACCGGCTCTTCGCCGAGGCGAACTCGCCGGAGCTGCCCGACCGGCTGCGCGCGTTGCTGCACGAGCACGCCGGGCGCTCCTGCTACGACCAGGGTCGGCTGACCGAGGCGTGCGTGCACTTCGAGCGGGCGTTGGACCTGCGGCAGGGTGCGGACGCGGCGCTGAACGACAGGACCGGGACGGCACTGGACGCGGTCGCGGCGCGGGCCGCGAGCAGCGGTTTCGGGCCGCCGCCCCGCGGCCGGGAGGAGGTGCTCGGCACGCCGCGCTACCCGGTGGCGACGTTCGACGACGAGCACCAGCTCTGGGGGTACGCGGACGCTGACGGCGAGCTGGTCATCGCGCACCGGTACGCCGAGGCGCAGCCGTTCCACGAGGGGCTGGCCTGGGTGCGCATGCCCGAGGCGTCCCGCTGGGCGCTGATCGACACCACCGGGGCGGCGTTGATCGAGGCGAACAACGGCTACCGCGCGGTGGGCGCCTTCGCCGACGGGCTGTCGTGGGTGTCCATGGACGGCAAGGGCCGGTGGATGGCCGTCGATAGGATGAACATCGTGAAGATCCCGCCCGGGTACGAGGAGGTCCGGCCGTTCCGCAACGGCCTGGCCCCGGTGCGCCAGAACGGCGGCTGGGGCGCGGTGGACCGCTCCGGCACGGTCGTGGTGCCCACCCGCTACCACCGGCTCGGCGCGCCGCTGGCCGACGGCCGGCACCTGGACGGGTTCACCGCCGACGGGTTGGCCGTGGTGGAGCTGGCCGGGCGCCGGGGCGTGGTGGACCGGGGCGGGCGGGCGCTGGTGGCGCCGGCGTACCCGACGCTGGTGATCCATCCGGTGGCGTTCCTGGTCACCACCGAGACGGGCCGCTGGGGTGCGCTGGACCGCCGCGGCGAGCCGCTGATCGACCCGGTGCACCCGAGCCGCGCCGCGGTGGCCGCGGAGATCGACCGGCTGCTCGCCGACACCAGCCCGGTGCTCTGAGGGCGGGGAGTCACGACGGGTGCTCCGCGCCGTGCGGGGCTAGGGTCGGGGCATGGAATTCCGACACCTGGGCCGCTCCGGCCTGCTGGTCAGCGAGATCTCGTACGGCAACTGGATCACCCACGGCTCGCAGGTCGAGGAGGAGGCCGCGGTCGCCTGCGTCCGGGCCGCCCTCGACAGCGGCATCACCACCTTCGACACCGCCGACGTCTACGCCGGCACCCAGGCCGAGTCGGTGCTCGGCCGGGCGCTGAAGGGCGAGCGCCGCGAGGGGCTGGAGATCTTCACCAAGGTGTACTGGCCGACCGGCCCGGGCCGCAACGACCGCGGCCTGTCCCGGAAGCACATCATGGAGTCGATCGACGGCTCGCTGCGCCGCCTGCAGACCGACCACGTCGACCTCTACCAGGCCCACCGCTACGACGTCAGCACGCCGCTGGAGGAGACCATGGAGGCGTTCGCCGACGTCGTCCACTCCGGCAAGGCGCACTACATCGGCGTGTCCGAGTGGACGGCGGCGCAGCTGCGCGAGGCGCACGCGCTCGCCCGCGAGCTGCGCATCCCGCTGATCTCCAACCAGCCACAGTATTCGATGCTGTGGCGGGTCATCGAGACCGAGGTGATCCCGGCCAGCGAGGACCTGGGCGTGAGCCAGATCGTCTGGTCGCCGATGGCGCAGGGCGTGCTCTCCGGGAAGTACCTGCCCGGTCAGCCGCCGCCGGCCGGCTCCCGCGCCACCGACGAAAAGTCCGGCGCGAACTTCATCGCCCGGTGGCTCACCGACGACGTGCTCACCCGGGTGCAGCAGCTCAAGCCGATCGCCGAGCAGGCCGGGCTGACCATGCCGCAGCTCGCCGTCGCCTGGGTGCTGCAGAACCCGAACGTCGCCTCGGCCATCATCGGCGCGTCCCGGCCCGAGCAGGTGCACGACAACGTGAAGGCGGCCGGCGTGAAGCTCGACGCCGGCCTGCTCAAGGCGATCGACGAGATCGTCGAGCCGGTGACCGAGCGGGACCCGGCGAAGACCGAGAGCCCGGCGCAGCGTCCGTGACGCCCGGCTCTCCCCGGGCCGGCGTCGCCGGCCCGGGGAGAGCCGGGTCAGCCCTGCCAGAAGCGGATCAGGTAGAGCCCGAGGCGGTAGAGATCGGGCGGGAGGCCGAGCGCGTCGCCGACCGCGAAGACCGCGCCGAAGAACACGCCGCCGATCTGCGGACTCCACAGCAGCGCGAAGAGCAGGATGAATCCGTACGGGGCGAACAGGTCGTACATCCGCCGGTAGGCGGGGCTGAGCCAGGGCTGGATCATGTTGCCGCCGTCCAGCCCGGGCACCGGCAGCAGGTTGAGCACGCTCGCCATGAGCTGGAGGAACGCGAGCAGACCGACGCCGGCCCAGAACTCCAGCGGCCCACCCCGCGCCGGCCCCCAGGTCACGGCCACCACCAGCACCAGCGTGAACAGCACGTTGGTGGCCGGACCGGCCAGGCTGACCAGGGTGTGCCGCAGCCGGCCGGGAATGGCGTGCCGGTCCACCCAGACCGCGCCGCCGGGCAGGCCGATGCCGCCGAGCAGCACCACGACCACCGGCAGCACGATCGACAGCAGCGGGCTGGTGTACTTCAGCGGGTTGAGCGTCAGGTAGCCGCGGTGGGCGATGTCCCGGTCGCCGGCCCGGTAGGCGACCACGGCGTGCGCGTACTCGTGCAGGCAGAGCGAGACCAGCCAGCCGGAGACCACGAAGAGGAACACGTCGAACCGGACGTTGCCGAACCCGTGCCAGGTCATCGCGCCGCCGGCCACGAAGAGCGCGACCAGGGCCAGGAAGATCGGACTCGGCCGGAACGCCGCCCGGGGCACGCCGAGGACCAGCGGGTCGCCCGGGCGGTCGTAGCCGGTCATTCGGCCGGAGGCTGCAGGCTCATCCGGTATTCCACCCGGTCGTCCTCGACCAGCGCGACGGAGGTGACGCCGGACGTCGCGAGGTCCCGCCAGGTCTGGCCGATCCACGACTCGGCGTCCGCCTGACTCGTGAACGACTCGCCTGGCCCGTCGACCCGGTCGCCGTTCGTGCCCTCGTACCGCCAGCTCCACGCCATGCCGCGTCTCCCCCTCGCCGCCGTCGCCCCGCAGGGCCGGAAACCCTCGCAAGCCTAGTCGGCCCGCCGGGCGACGGCCCGCCGCCACATGGATCATGCCGATCACGGCCGGTGCGGAACGGCAAGATCACGGTCGGGAGGGGGTGAGGTGGCACGACGACGGGAGAACTAAGGTACGGATAGTTCCAGTGAGGAAAATCGGGTTTCCGGGCCTGCCACCTTCGGGCTGGTCGCGTGTTTGACCTCTGGTGTTTCCGCAGCTCAGAGGCTGCTTCTGGTGATCTATCCGGCGCTTTGTCCTCATCTCTAGCAGGGCAAACGTCGACACCCCCCCGGGCTCTCCCCGGACTTTCCGCCTCAGCGAAACGGGCATCAGCTACGTAGGGGAATGCACCGCTTACGGGGTACGTTCGAACAGGAGTGCACCCGAGCGGGAGGGAACGCCTCATGCGCAGCGAACAGTGGATCGGGTTCCGCGTGGCGAACTGGCGGGACATCGCCGGATTGACGCAGCAGGAGCTACAGATCTTGAACGGCCAGGTTTGTCCACTGTGGTTCGGCGTGTCGGCGTGATCTTCGTGGCGCGGAGGCGTAGGCCGGGATGATGAGGTATCCCGATGGAGGTGGATTGTCCGCGCGGGGGCGGGCAAAGCGTGAGGCGGTGCGGCGGCAGGCGGCCGGGTGGTTCGCCCAGGACGTGTCGGTGCCGGAAATCGCGCGCCGGCTGCGGGTGTCGCAGACCGCGGTGTACGGATGGCGCAAGCGGTGGAAGGCCGGCGGCGAGGATGCCCTTGCCTCGAAGGGACCTGGCGGGTCTCGGTGCCGCCTGGATGAGGCCCGGCTGCGGCGCCTGGCCGACGCCCTGGACGAGGGTCCGGCGGCGCACGGGTTCGGTGTCGATCAGCGGTGGACCCTGGCGCGGGTGTCGGACCTGATCGCCCGGATGTTCCGCGTCCGGTACACGCTGCGTGGCACCGCGAATGTGATGTACCGGCTGGGCTGGTCGGTGCAGGTGCCCAAGCACCGCGCGGTCGAGCGCGACGAGGCCGCGATTACCACCTGGCGGCGGGAGACGTGGCCGGCGGGAAAACGGTAGCGGCGCAGCGACAGGCGTGGCTGGTCTTCGAGGACGAGGCCGGTCAGACGCTGCGCCCTCCGAAGGCCCGCACCTGGGGCCGACGCGGCCGCACCCCGGTCGTCCCGGTGTCCGGCAAGGGGTCCGGTCGCGTGTCGATCGCCGGGTTGACCTGTTACCGGCCCGGCGAACGGTCCCGGTTGATCTACCGCACGATCGTGCACCGCGGCCGCAAGAACGAACGACGCAGCTTCAGCGAACGCGACTACATCGCCCTGCTCGACGCCGCCCACCAGCAGCTCGGCGGCCCGATCGTGTGCGTCTGGGACAACCTGAACACCCACGTCTCCGCCGCCATGCGGCAGATGATCAACGCCCGGGACTGGCTCCACGTCATTCGGCTCCCCGCCTACGCCCCCGACCTGAACCCGACCGAGGGCGTCTGGTCTCACCTGAAACGCAGCATCGGCAACCTCGCCGTCACCGGCGTCGACCACCTCCTTGCGATCATCAAGAATCGGCTCAAGAGCATCCAGTACCGACCCGACCTACTCGACGGGTTCCTCGCTCACACCGGCCTGACCCTCGAACCCGACACAACCTGACCATTCAAGATCTGTAGCCGACCGGGTGGGGAAATCCCGCGAGTACATCTCCATGATCGAGAATGGGCACCGTCCCGTCACCAAGCGATCGTTGCTCTATGAGCTGGCAGCGGCCATCGGCGTCAGCCCCACGGATCTCCTCGGCCAGCCCCAAGAGCCGCGCGACCGGCATGAGCTGTCAATCTACTCGGCAGTGCCAGCGCTCCGGGGCGCGCTCGATGATGAGCCGGAGACGGCAACGCCAGTCGAGCTGGCCCGGTTGACGGCGCTCGTGGATCAGGCGCTCGCCGCGCGCATGGCTTGTGACTATGAGACGTTGGCTCAGCTCCTGCCGGTGATCGTCGGGGAGTCCCGCCGACTCGCCAACGGCCACAAGCGCACCGAGCGCGAGGGACTGACCCAGTTCGTCCGCGCGTCGGTGTGTGCCGCCCTCACCATCAAGCCGTTCGGTCACGTAGACCTATCGGCCCGGCTCGCCGAGCGGGCGCAGCTCGCCGCACAGCTCCTCGGCGACCCGATCAGCTCCGCTGCGGCCGACTTCGCTTCAGCCCAGACCGCCCTAGCCTCGGGCACGGCGGGTGGCCGCCGGCGCTCTCTGGCGGTCGCCGGAGCTGCTGCCGACGCGATCGGTGACGCGCCCGAGACGGACGAGGCCCGCACTTGGTTACGGGATGCATCAGCTTCAAGCCGCCCTGACTGCCGCGTCGCTCGACCAGGCCGAGGAGGCATCCGCCCACTTCGCAGAGGCAGAGCGGGTCGCGCAGCTCACCGGCTCGGACCCGTGGCGGATGGAGTTCACGCCCGCCAACGTCGGCGTGTGGCGCGTCAACATCGCCTTGGAGAACGGCGAGCCCGAGCGGGCACCGGAGTACGCCCGTCGCGTCGACCGGACGGCGCTGCGGACGCGCCAGCGTCTCGCCCACCTCCACATCGGCGCTGGCCGAGGGCTGTACCTGGCCGGTGACAGTGAAGGCGCGGTACGCCAGTTCCTGACGGCGGATCAGGTGTCCAAGAGTGAGCTTCGGTCCCGCCCGACCGTACGGGAGATCGTGGGTCAGATGGTCAGGGATTCCCGCACCCGAGGCGGATCTGACCAGCTCCGGGACCTGGCCACCCGCCTCAACATTGACCCGCTCGCTCCCAACGGCGAGCCCGTCTAGGACTGGTAACTGGCCGTTACGCCACTCTCTGTAGTCGCTCCCTAACGTCAAGCGCGGGCGTGTTGGTCCGCTTGTGGAACGACGCCAGGCCAGCACGCCCCCTACTTGACGGCGAGGGCGTGTAGTGCCGTCGTACGACGAATACCTGCTGACTACCGCGCTGACGTTCGCGCGTCGCCATCGGCCGGTGTGGAGCTGGGCACGGTGGCGTCGGGTCTGCCGGTGCGGGTCGGAGCTGCCCTGCCGCGTGCGTCACCGCATTCCGATCAACCGGGGGCACTGGCCCTCATGACTGAACCCAAGCTCCCGTTCAAGCCGGGAGACGTGCTGCTGATCGGGCGTGACTGCTCACCTCAGTTCGGCGGCAACCGGGCGCTGCGGGTCCGGCTCGTGTCAGTCGGTGAGATCGACCCGTACAACGGCTGGATGTGGCTGACGGGTACGTGCTCGGCCCCAGGGGTGAGGCCATCGCCAAGCGCGAGCTGTACGTGATGCGGGCGGGTATCCGTGTCGAGGTGCCTCCGGCCCGCCTGGCTCCACGCGTAGTGGCTCAGAAGGCTCCGGCGCGACTCCCGGCCACGAGGCGACCCGCAACCGTCCCGTAGGGGTTTAGCCGCAGCCGCCGACTCAGGGCTGATGGGTACTGGCGCTGGTCCACTTCATAGGCGGTGCACAAAGCCCGCTCCTCTATTGCTCAAGTCTGCGATCAGTTAGACGAGCAATACCCCCAGAGGGGGCGTCCGCGCGGTGCCGAGTCGGTGACAGTGCACCGGACTCGCTTCGGAGTCTCGATCCTCAGAGCGGCTGGGCCGCCGTGCCCATACTCCAAGCGAGCGAACTAAGGTACGGGCATGTCCGTTGACGGGTGGCACACCCTCCTGGTGCTCGGCGGTATCCGCTCCGGCAAGTCCGGGTTCGCCGAGTCGTTGGTCGCCGACGCGCCCATGGTCCGCTACGTGGCCACCGCCCCCGCCGGTGACCCGGACGACACCGAGTGGGCGGCCCGCCTCGCCACGCACCGGGCCCGACGGCCGGGGAGCTGGACCACCGAGGAGACGGCGGCGGACCCGGGCCGGCTGGCCGAGGTGATCACCGCCGCCGGCCCGCACGACACGCTGCTCGTGGACGACCTGGGCGGCTGGGTGACGGTGCTGCTCGACCCCACCCACCAGCCGGCCGACGACACCGCCACCATCGCCGAGCTGGCCTCGGCGGTGCGGGCCAGCGAGGCGCGGCTGGTGCTGGTCAGCCCCGAGGTCGGGCTGTCGCTGGTGCCCACCACGCCGCTGGGCCGGGCGTTCACCGACGCGCTGGGCGCGACAAACCGCGCGGTGGCCGACGCCTGCGACGCGGTCGTGCTCGTGGTCGCCGGGCAGACCGCCTGGCTCAAGCCCACCGCCGCTCCGGCACCGCCCGTCCACGCCGCGCCGCCCGCCCACGCCGCACCGCAGCCGGGCCACGGCACGCCGGCCGACCTCGACCAGGCCGGCACGCCGGCGTGGGCCGGGACGGACCGGTCGACCACGTCCACCGGGCGTCGACCGGGAAGCGTCGCGCCGGACGCGCCGCTGCCGGAGGTGCTCACTCCCGCCGCGACGCCGCCGCCGGCCGCGCCGGGCGGCGGCACGGCCGGCGGCGGGGACTGGGCGGCGCCCACCATGGCTCTGCCGATGATCGCCACCGGCCTGGTCATCCAGCCCGGCATGGAACTGCCGATGCCGGACGACTACACCGGCCCGCAGGCGGTCGACCGGCTCGCCACCCTGGACCTCCCCGGCGCCGGCCTCGGCGTGCTGGAACAGGTGGTCGGCTTCGCCGCCGCCACCCAGGGCACCGCGACCCCCCGACCCTGGGACGAGGTCCGGGTGCTGCTGCTGCACGGCGACCACGCCGGCGGGGCGTCCGCCGGCGCGGTGCCCGGCGAGTCCGCCCGGCGGGCCCGACAGGCCCGCGCCGGGCAGGGCGCGCTGGCCCGGCTGGCGGCCCAGAACGGCGCCAGTCTCCAGGTGGTCGAGGCCCCCGGGTCGGCGGCGTTCGAGGACGGCCCGGCGCTCGACGCCGACCAGGTCGAGTCGGCGCTGCGCTACGGCTGGCGACTGGCCGAGCAGGCCGCCGACGCCGGCGTACAGCTGCTGGTGCTGGCGGCCTGCGGGGCCGGCGCCGAGGCGGCCGCCGCGGCGGTGCTGGCGGCCACCGCCGGCGCGGAACCGCCGGCGGTGCTCGGCCGGGTGGTGACCGAGCAGGGCGAGATCGACGACAACGCCTGGATGGTCCGCTGCGCGGCCGTGCGGGACGCGCTGCACCGCACCCGGCGCTCCCCCCGTGAGGCCAAGGACATCCTGGCCGAGCTGGGCGGCGGCGACATCGCGATGGCCACCGGCGTGCTGCTCGGGGCCACCGCCCGGCGGGTCCCCGTGCTGCTGGACGGCCCGGTCGGCACCGCCGCCGGCATGGTCAGCCGCGACCTGGCCGGGCAGGCCCGGCACTGGTGCCTGCTGCCCGACCATGGCGGCCGGCCCGGCGTGCGGCTCGCCGCCGACGTGCTCGGCCTGACGCCGCTGCTGGATCTCCGCCTCGACCTGGGCGAGGGCGCGACCGCGCTGGCCGCCCTGCCGCTGCTGCGCTCGGCGCTCACGCTCGCCGCCAGCCTGCCGACGCACCCGTCCCTGGGCGGCGGCGAGGACGGGAGCCACCCCGGGCCCGGGCCGGCCGGACCGGCGGACGAGCCGGACTTCGCCGAACCGGAGCCCGCCGGGCCGGGGCCCGCCACCGTCGGCTCCGACGAGCCGGTGTCGCCCGGCCGCCGTGCCGACTGAGCCCCGGCTCGCCGACGGCGTCCGGCTGGCGCTGACCACGTTCACCACCGCGCCGGTGCGCGCCGGCCGGGTCGACCGGGCCACGGCCGGCACCGCGATGGCACTGGCCCCGGCCGTCGGCGCGCTGCTCGGCGGGGTTCTCGGCGGGGCGCTGCTGGTGACCGGGGCGCTCGCCCCACCGCTGGTCGCGGCCGGGGTCACGGTCGGGCTCGGCGCGCTGCTCACCCGGGGCCTGCACCTGGACGGGCTGGCCGACACCGTGGACGCGCTCGGCTCCTACCGGCGGGGACCGGCCGCGCTGGAGATCATGAAACAGCCGGACGTCGGCCCGTTCGGGGTGGTCGCGCTGGTGGTCGTACTCCTGCTCCAGACCGCCGTGCTGGCGGAGCTGGCCGGGCGGGACGCGCCGGCCGCGCTCGCCGCGGTGGTCGCGGCCACCGCGACCGGGCGGCTGGCCGCCGGTTTGGCCTGCCGCCGCGGCGTGCCGGCGGCCCGGCCGGACGGGCTGGGCGCGCTGGTGGCCGGGACGGTGGGGTGGGGCGCCCTGACGCTCGGCGCGCTCGCGGTGGCGTTGCTGGCCGCGCCCGCGGTGCCGGGCCGCCCGTGGCAGGGGCCGCTCGCCGTGCTCGCCGCGCTCGCCGTCGCGGCCGGGCTCCTGCGGCACCTGGTAGGCCGCTTCGGCGGCATCACCGGCGACGTCCTCGGCGCCCTGGTGGAGGTCGTCACCACGCTGTCCTACCTGGGACTGGTGCTGACCGGCTGATCGTCACCCGCTCGGGCGGGTAGCGTTCGGGTGAGTGCACGGCGCGGTCGAGGGGGACGGATGCTGATCACGGACGACTTCCTGCCCGTACCGGTGCCGGAGTCGCTCGACGCGACCTACCTGGTGCCGATCGAGGGGCTGCCACGGGTCAGCCCGAAGACGGCGGTGGAGGGGCTGGCCGGGCGGCTGGCCGCGCCCGTGCACGGGCTGGCCAAGCAGATGCTGGACAGCCCCCTGATGAGCGTGGACACCCGCACCGTCGACGAGTTCCCCGAGTTGCCGCCGGATCTGCTCGCCGCGTTCGGGGCGACCGAGGAGCAGTTGGCCCGGCTGGCCGCCGCCACCCACCTGGTGGTGGTGCAGGCCGAATACCGGCCGGGCTGGCCGCCGGCGCACGAGTGGGCGGCCCGGGCGGTCGCCGCGGCGGTGGCCGAGACGGTCGGCGGGGACGTGGTCGACGTGTTCGGGCTCCAGTTCCTCGACCCGGCCGCCGCGCTGCGCTCGCTGCCGGACGAGCACGGCCGGATCCGGCTGGTCGACTGGGTGCTGGTGCCCTACTCCTCGGACGCCGACGGCCTCTGGTTCACCACCAAGGGGCTGCGCCGGTTCGGGCTGCTGGAGTTGCAGGCGCAGGGCGTGCCGGACCATCTCACCCGGGCCTGGGGCGCGGTGATGACCGGGGCGGCCCGGCGGCTGCTGCGGGACTGGACCGACGGGCTGTCCGGCGAGGAGGTGCCCGCGTTCGTGCAGCTCCCGGTGCTGGCCACGGTGACCGGGCACGACATCGCGGTCGCGTACGGCAATCCGGAGCAGCACGGCGCGACGGCGCCGGTGCTGCTGCGCCTGGAGCTGGACCCGGCCACCGACCCGGACGCCGACTCGTTCCTCAGCCTGAACCCGCCGGCCGGTCACCCGGGGCCGCCCGGCCGCTACTTCGCCGCCGCGTGCGCGACGCTGTTCAACGGCATCCAGCCCGACGTCCGCTACACCCGCACCGGTGACGCGATGAGTCGGGCGGTGGCGACCGCCCGGGAGTCGCTCGGCGACATCCGGGCCCGGTTCCTGGCCGGCGGGCTGCCGGACGAGAGCCAGCTCGTGGTCAAGTACGGCCTGCCCGGCGACGAGGGCCCGGAGTACGTCTGGGCCGGCGTGACGTCGTGGGACGCCCCGGAGCGGATCGTCGGCGCGAGCGCCACCGACGCCAACAGCGACCCGAGCGTGCGGATCGGCTCCCCGGTCGTCGTCGAGGCGTCCGACGTGGTCGACTGGGCCGTCCTGGACGGCACCGGCGTGCTGGAGGGCGGCTGGACCCAGGCCGTCCTCGACGCCGGCGAGCGCCTGCGCGAGGACTGACCCGGGCGGCTCAACCCGAGCGCCTGCGCGAGGACTGACCCGGGCGGCTCAGCGGACCGAGGGCTGGACGAACGGCGGCTTCGTCATCCGCATCCGGGCGCGGCGGCCCCGGATGTCCACCTCCACTTCCTCGCCGTCGGGCAGCTTCGGGTCGGTGTCGATCAGGGCGAGCGCGACGCCGTGCTTGAGCGTCGGGCTGAACGTGCCGCTGGTGACCACGCCGACCTGCCGGTCGCCGGCGTGCACGGTCATGCCGGGGCGCGGGATGGCCCGGTCGACCGCGGTGAGGCCACGCAGCGTACGGGCCGGGCCGGCGGCCTTCTCGGCGCGCAACGCGTCCCGGCCCCAGAAGGCCGGCTTGTCCCAGCCCACCGCCCAGCCGGAGCGGCCCTGCACCGGGGTGATGTCGAGGGAGAGGTCCTGCCCGTGCAGCGGGTAGCCCATCTCGGTGCGCAGCGTGTCCCGCGCGGCCAGGCCGCAGGCGCGCACGTCGGCCCCGGTGGCGAAGATCGCGTCCCAGACGGCCACCGCGTGCTCGGCCGGCACGACCAGCTCGTAGCCCAGCTCGCCGGTGTAACCGGTCCGGCACACGGTCAGCTCGACCCCGGCCAGGGTCGCGGTGGAGAAGCTCATGTAGTCGTGCCCGGTGGGCAGCCCGAGCGCGGCGAGCAGGTCCGCCGAGCCCGGCCCCTGGACCGCGAGCACCGCGTACGCCTCGTGCTCGTCGGCGACGGTCACGCCGCCCGGCGCGGCGGCGCGCAGCCGGCGGGCCACCTCCGCGGTGTTCGCCGCGTTGGGCACCAGGAAGACGTGATCGTCGGCGTGCAGGTAGGCGATGATGTCGTCGACCACGCCGCCGGTCGCGTCGTCGCAGCAGAGCGTGTACTGCGCCTGGCCGGGCGCGATCCGGCCGAGGTCGTTGGTGAGGCAGGCGTTGACGAAGTCCGCCGCCCCGGCGCCGGTGACCCGGATCTTGCCCAGGTGCGAGACGTCGAAGACGCCCACAGCGGTACGCACGGCCGTGTGCTCCTTCAGCACGCCGCCGCCGGCGTACTCCAGGGGCATCTGCCAGCCGCCGAAGGGGGCGAACTTCGCGCCGAGCGCGGTGTGTCGCTCGTGCAGCGGGGAACGGCGCAGCCGGGTCTCGGCGGCGTCGGAGGTCACCTCGGTCATGGGTGGCAACTTACCGGCCTGGGCCCCGGTGGTTAGCATCGGCGGGATCCCGTCGACACGCATCGGCGGGACAGCCACGCTTCCGGCGGGTAGGTTGCCGCCGGAGAGACCTTCATCGCCGGTACGCGACGACGCGGCCGGCCCGGCCCGCCCGGAGTAGCTTTCGTGACATCGCCCCGCACCACCCTCAGCCTGGTCGACACCGACCCCGCCGAACTCGCCGTCGACGCGATCGTGATCGGCGTGCACAGCCAGACCACCGAAGCGGGCCACGGCGCACCCGCCGACGCCCTGCTCCTGGCCAGCGGCGCGGAGAGCATCGCCGCCGCGTTCGACGGCAAGCTGACCGAGACGCTGGCTCTGCTCGGCGCGACAGGTGGCCCCGGCGAGGTGATCAAGCTGGCCACGCTGGGCACGGTGACCGCCCCGGTGGTCGTCGCCGTCGGGCTCGGCGCGGAGCCCTCGGGCGCCGCTCCCGCTCCCGAGTCCCTGCGCCGGGCCGCCGGCGCGGCGGTCCGGGCGCTGGCCGGCGCGCCGCGGGTCGCCCTCGCCCTGCCGCTGCCGGACGACGCCGACGCCCCGGCCGCGCTGCGCGCGGTCGCCGAGGGCGCGCTGCTCGGCGGCTACCGGTTCGCCGGCTACAAGACCAAGCCGCAGCCGGCCCGGCGGGAGCCGGTGGCCGAGGTGCTGGTCGCGGTGCCGGACGCGGCCGACGCGACCGCCCTGGCCGAGGTGGCCCGGGCGCAGGCGGTGGCCGGCGCGGTGCGGACCAGCCGGGACTGGGTGAACACCGCCCCGAACGAGCTGCGCCCGCCGGCGTTCGCCGACGCCGTGGCGACCGCCGCCCGGGAGGCCGGCCTGGAGGTCGAGGTGCTCGACGAGGCGGCGCTGGCCGCCGGCGGCTACGGCGGCATCATGGCCGTCGGCCAGGGCTCGGAGGCCCCGCCACGGTTGGTGAAGCTCACCTACACGCCGGCCGGTGGCGGCAGCGGCAAGCGGGTGGCGCTGGTCGGCAAGGGCATCACGTTCGACACCGGCGGCATCTCGATCAAGCCGGCGCAGGGCATGTGGGAGATGAAGTCGGACATGGCCGGCGCGGCGGCGGTCGGCGCGACCATGCTGGCGGTGGCGGCGCTCAAGCCGTCGGTGGCCGTCACCGGCTACCTGCCGATGGCGGAGAACATGCCGTCGGGCACCAGCTACCGGCCCGGCGACGTGATCAGCATGTACAACGGCAAGAAGGTGGAGGTGCTCAACACCGACGCCGAGGGCCGGATGGTCCTGGCCGACGCCATGGCGCGGGCCTGCGAGGACGGCGCGGACTACCTGTTCGAGACCTCGACGCTGACCGGCGGCCAGGTGATCGCGCTGGGCAAGCGGATCGCCGGCGTGATGGGCACCCCGGAGCTGTGCGAGCGGGTCCGGGTGGCCGGCGACTCGACCGGCGAGCCGGCCTGGCCGATGCCGCTGCCGGACGACGTGCGCAAGGGCATGGAGTCGGACGTCGCCGACATCTCCCAGGTCAACGCCGGCATGGACCGGGCCGGGCACATGCTCCAGGGCGGGGTCTTCCTGCGCGAGTTCGTCACCGACGAGGTGTCGTGGGCGCACATCGACATCGCCGGCCCCGGCTACCACTCGGGCGAGGCGACCGGCTACTGGACCAAGGGCGGCACCGGCGTCCCCGTCCGCACCCTGCTCGCGCTGGTCGATGACGTCGCCACCAACGGCTGAGGTGTAAGGAGGGGCCCCCTGTTAACGCATTCCGCATAACAGGGGGCCCCTTTTAACACCTGCGGCCCGGGGGCGCTCAGAACAGCTCGGGGCGGCGCTTGCGGCGCTCGTTGTAGTCGCGCATCCGCTGCGGGTAGCCCATCAGACGCACGTCGTAGATCGGGATGGCGGTCCGGTGGGCCCAGCGCCGGGCGTCCTCGGGGCTGCCGACCCGCCGTCGGGTCCACTCGCCGTCGTCGGCGATCAGCATGACCGTGGTCTCGGTGACCGTCGTCCGCGGTTCCAGGTAGGCCTCGACACCCTTCCGGGTGCGGACGAAGTTCTCAAGATGGTCCAGATCGGCGCGCTCGGCGGTGCGGTCACGGTTCACCGCGGCCACCCGCTTGCGTCGTCGGAACAGCGCCACCGGATCCACTCCTCCCCCGGACATCATCGAAGACGATGCCAAGGGTACGTGTCGCCGACGTGTCGTTGGGCACCTCGGTACGCGCTCGGCCGCCGGTGGTGACAAGATGACCGAGGTGGGGTGTGCCTGTTACCCCGCCGTAACCCCCGATGCAGTGACGCGACCTGGGAGTTGGATGTGAGCGAGCCGAACGACACGACCTTCGACATCGTCATCCTCGGAGGTGGTAGCGGCGGCTACGCGGCGGCGCTGCGTGCCGCCCAGCTTGACCTCTCCGTCGCGCTCGTCGAGAAGGGCAAGCTCGGCGGCACCTGCCTGCACAACGGGTGCATCCCCACCAAGGCGCTGCTGCACGCCGCCGAGATCGCCGACCAGACCCGCGAGTCCGAGCAGTTCGGCGTGAAGGCCGAGCTGGTGGGCATCGACATGGCGGCGGTCAACTCGTACAAGGACGGCGTGGTCTCCCGCCTCTACAAGGGTCTCCAGGGTCTGGTGGGCAGCGCCAAGAAGATCACCTTCGTGGCCGGCGCCGGCAAGCTGGTCGGCAAGAACGTGGTCGAGGTCGACGGCAAGCGCTACACCGGCCGCAACGTCGTGCTGGCCTCCGGCTCGTACGCCAAGAGCCTGCCCGGCCTGGAGGTCGACGGCGAGCGGATCATCACCAGCGACCACGCCCTCACCCTGGACCGGGTCCCCGCGTCGGCGATCGTGCTCGGCGGCGGCGTGATCGGCGTCGAGTTCGCCAGCGTCTGGAAGTCCTTCGGCGTCGACGTGACCATCGTCGAGGCGCTGCCCCGCCTGGTGGCGGCCGAGGACGAGGAGTCGTCGAAGGCGCTGGAGCGGGCGTTCCGCAAGCGGAAGATCAACTTCAAGGTCGGCAAGCCGTTCGAGAAGGTCGAGAAGACCGACAAGGGCGTCAAGCTGACCATCCAGGGCGGCGACACGGTCGAGGCCGAGCTGCTGCTGGTCGCCGTCGGTCGCGGCCCGAACACCGCCGACCTCGGCTACGAGGAGCAGGGCGTCAAGATGGACCGCGGCTACGTGCTGACCGACGAGCGGCTGCGCACCAGCGTGCCGAACGTCTACGCGGTCGGCGACATCGTGCCCGGCCTCCAGCTCGCGCACCGCGGTTTCCAGCAGGGCATCTTCGTCGCCGAGGAGATCGCCGGGAAGACCCCGGCCGTGATCGACGAGGTCGGCATCCCGCGCGTCACCTACTCCGACCCGGAGCTGGCCTCGGTCGGCCTGACCGAGGCGAAGGCCAAGGAGCAGTACGGCGCCGACAAGGTCAAGACCTACAACTACAACCTCGGCGGCAACGGCAAGAGCCAGATCCTCAAGACCGCCGGCCACGTGAAGCTGGTCCGGGTGGACGACGGCCCGGTGGTCGGCGTGCACATGGTCGGCGCCCGGGTCGGCGAGCTGATCGGCGAGGCGCAGCTCATCTACAACTGGGAGGCCTACCCGGCCGAGGTGGCGCAGCTCGTGCACGCCCACCCGACCCAGAACGAGGCCCTGGGTGAGGCGCACCTGGCCCTGGCCGGCAAGCCGCTGCACGCGCACGCCTGACACGACAACCGCGGCGTCCGGCGACGGGCGATGATCCCACCAGGGGAATGAAGGAGTCTGGAGAACATGCCGGTATCGGTCACCATGCCCCGGCTCGGCGAGAGCGTCACCGAGGGCACCGTCACGCGCTGGCTCAAGCAGGAGGGTGACACCGTCGAGGTCGACGAGCCCCTGCTGGAGGTGTCGACCGACAAGGTCGACACCGAGATCCCGTCGCCCGCGGCGGGCGTGCTGAGCCGGATCGTGGTCGGCGAGGACGAGACCGCCGAGGTCGGCAGCGAGCTGGCGGTCATCGCCGGCGAGGGCGAGGACGCGGGCAGCGCCGCCAAGGAGGAGGTGGAGCCGGCCACCGAGCCGACCGCCGCCGCCGAGGGCACCGGCCCCGAGCCGGAGCAGGCCGCCGAGGCCGCCGCGGAGCCCGAGGCCGAGGCCGAGCAGCCGGCCGTCGAGGAGCCGGCCCAGCCCGCCGCGTCGTCGGGCGAGGGCACCCCGGTGACCATGCCGGCCCTGGGCGAGAGCGTCACCGAGGGTACGGTCACCCGCTGGCTCAAGCAGGTCGGCGAGACCGTCGAGGTGGACGAGCCGCTGCTGGAGGTCTCCACCGACAAGGTGGACACCGAGATCCCGTCGCCGGTCGCCGGCACGGTTCAGGAGATCAAGGTCGCCGAGGACGAGACCGCCGACGTCGGCGCCGTGCTGGCGATCGTCGGGGCGGCCGGCGCCGCACCGGCCGAGACGAAGCCCGAACCGAAGCCCGAACCGAAGGCGGAGGCGAAGCCCGAGCCGAAGCCGGAGCCCAAGGCGGAGCCGAAGCCGGCGCCGAAGGTCGAGGAGCCCACCCCGGGCATGTCCTACAACGAGCCGTCCGCCGAGGCGGAGCAGGCCACCGAGCCGGCCAAGGCCGAGCAGGCCGCCCAGCCGGCCGCGCCGACCCCCGCGCCGCAGCGTCCGAGCGCCCCGGCCCAGGGTGGCGGCGAGGAGGCCGCCGGTTACGTGACGCCGCTGGTCCGCAAGCTCGCCGCCGAGCACGGCGTGGAGCTGGGCTCGGTCAACGGCACCGGTGTGGGTGGCCGGATCCGCAAGCAGGACGTGCTGGAGGCGGCCGAGAAGGCGAAGGCCGCCCAGGCCCGACCGGCCGCCGCGGAGCCCGCCGCCGCGAAGGCGCCGGCCCAGCCGGCCGCCAAGCCGGAGCCGAGCGCCAAGCGGGGCACCACGGAGAAGTTGCCGCGGATCCGGGCGACCATCGCCAAGCGGATGCAGCAGTCGCTGCACGAGACGGCGCAGCTGACCACGGTCGTCGAGGTCGACGTCACCAAGGTCGCCAAGCTGCGGGCCCGGGCCAAGGACTCGTTCCAGGCCAAGCACGGCGTGAAGCTGTCCTTCCTGCCGTTCTTCGCCCTGGCGGCGATCGAGGCGCTGCAGACCCACCCGATCATCCAGGCCAGCATGGACCTGGACGGCGGGACGATCACCTACCCGGCCGCCGAGCACCTGGGCATCGCCGTGGACACCGAGCGCGGGCTGCTCGTGCCGGTCATCCACAACGCCGGTGACCTGAACATGGGCGGGATCGCCAAGCGGATCGCCGACCTGGCCGAGCGCACCCGGGCCAACAAGATCACGCCGGACGAGATGGCCGGCGCGACGTTCACGCTGACCAACACCGGCAGCCGGGGCGCGCTGTTCGACACCCCGATCGTGCCGTCGCCGCAGTCGGCGATGCTCGGCACTGGCGCCGTGGTGAAGCGGCCGGTCGTGGTCAACGACCCGGAGCTGGGCGAGGTCATCGCGGTCCGGTCGATGGTCTACCTGGCCATGTCGTACGACCACCGACTGATCGACGGCGCCGACGCCGCCCGCTTCCTGACCTCGGTCAAGGAGCGGCTGGAGGCCGGCAACTTCGAGGCCGAGCTGGGTCTCTGACGTCCCACACCCGCAGGGGCGCACGGCATCTGCCGTGCGCCCCTGCGGCGTTTCGCGGGTCAGCCGCGCAGGTGCTCCTCGGAGACCGTCCAGAGCCGCTCGGCGGCCTCCGGGTCCCGGGCGTACGGGGCGTAGCCGGTGCGGGTGCCCGGCTGGTTCACCCCGGCCTCCTGGCAGTCCTCGAAGTACCGGCCGCCGACGCCGGCGACCAGCGGTGAGGCCGCCACCAGCACCGAGGTGGCCGCGCCCTGCTCGGTGGTCTTCCAGTAGGCCGCGCCGCCGCCGCTCTGCGCCCGCATCCGGTCGAGTTCCTCGTCGCTGATGTAGCGCTGGAGGTTGGTGCGGATCGCGCCCGGCATCAGCGCGTCGACGGTGATCCCGTCGTCGGCCCAGCGCCGGGTGGCCTCGACCGCGAAGAGGACGTTCGCGGTCTTGGACTGCCCGTACGCCTGCCACGGGTCGTACGGCCGCTGCCGGAAGTGAATGTCGTCGAACACCACGGGCGAGCGCAGGTGCGCGGCGGAGCTGACCGAGACGACCCGCGCGTCCCCGGCCGCGGCGAGCGCCGGGCGCAGCCCGGTGGCGAGGGCGAAGTGACCGAGGTGGTTGGTCGCGAACTGCATCTCCCAGCCCTGCTCGGTGCGCATCTCCGGGGACGCCATGATGCCGGCGTTGTTCACCAGCATGTGCAGCGGCCCGTCCCAGGTGCGCACGAAGGCCGCCACCGAATCGAGGTCGGCGAGGTCGAGCGGGGCGACCAGGACGCGGTCGCTGCCGGTGGTGCCGGTGATGTCCGCGGCGGCGCGCTGCCCGGCGTCGGGGTTGCGGACGGCGAGGGTGACGTCGGCCCCGGCGGCCGCGAGCGCGCGGGCGGTCTCGACGCCGATCCCGGAGGCGCCGCCGGTGACGACGGCCCGCCGGCCGGTCAGGTCGAGGTCGCGGACCACCTCCAGGGCGGTGGTGTCGCGGGAGTACGGGGTGGTGACGGGAGTGCTGCTGGTCATGATCCATCCTTGTCGGCGGCGGGGCGGGCCGGTGCCCGCCCGCTACGATGAGAAGCGGAGGACCCTCCGTTAATTCCGAGCTTAACCGGAGGATCCTCCGGTTGCCAGTCCGACCGGCCACGTGCCCGGTCGAGCCGAGGAGGAGCCGTGCCCGACCGCCCCCTGCGCGCCGACGCGCAGCGCAACCGGCAGCGCCTGCTGGACGCCGCGGTCCGGGCGTTTTCCCGGGACGGCGCGGCGGTAACGCTGGACCGGGTGGCCAAGGAGGCCGGGGTCGGCATCGGCACCCTCTACCGCCACTTCCCCACCCGCGAGGCGTTGATCGAGGCGGCCTACCGCAACGAGCTGGCCAAGCTCTGCGACGCCGTGCCGGACCTGCTCGCCAGCCGCCCCGCCGAGGCGGCGGTGCGCGACTGGATGGAGCGGTTCGTCGACTACCTCGCCACCAAACGGGGCATGGCCGACGCGTTGCGGCTGGCCATCGCCTCCGGCGCCAACCCGTACGCGCACAGCCGGGACCGGCTGCTCGCCGCGCTTGACGCCCTGCTCGCCGCCGGCGTCGCCGCGGGCACCGTACGCTCCGACGTGGCCGCCGCCGACGTGCTCGCCGGCCTGAGCGGGGTGGCGCTGGTGGCCGGCGAGCCGGAGCAGCGGGACCAGGCCGGCCGCCTGCTCGACCTGCTGATGGACGGGCTGCGTCACCGGCAGGGCTGACCCCGAACGCCCGCCGGAGCCGTTCCGACCCGCGCCCACCGGCGCGCTGTCAGACTCGGCCGGTGGGCGGGTACGGATGGCGGGGGCGCCTGGGGCCGGCGGTGCCGGTGGCGCCGGGGGCCCGGGTGGAGCGGTTCGAGATCTTCTTCGACCTGGTCTTCGTCTTCTCGTTCTTCATCATCACCCGGGCCACCGCACTCCAGGTGACCGGCGGCGCCCTGCTGCACGCCCTGCTGGTCCTCGCCGTGCTCTGGTGGTCGTGGGTGGTGCACAGCGTGGTGGCCACCCGGGTCCGGCTCGGCGAGGGCTTCGTCCCGGTGCTCATGACCGTCGGCATGGCCGCGCTGTTCACGTTCGCGCTGTCGCTGCCGAACGCGTTCCGCGACCCGCGCGGCAACGCCGCGGGACCGATCGTCGCGGCGCTCAGCTACACCGTGCTGCGGCTGGTGCACCTGCTGCTCTACCGGCACGTGGCGCGGGACAGCCCGAACGAGCGCCGGCAGTTGATCCGGTTCACCCCGGAGGTGTTCGGCAGCACCGCGCTGCTGCTGGTCGCCGCGCTGGTGCCGCCGAAGATCGACGGCCTGTTCTCGGCGTCGGTGGTCCGGGACGGGCTGTGGGCGCTCGTCGTCCTGCTCCAGTACGGCACCGGCCTCATCGCCGGCACCTGGGGTTGGGGCGTCGCCTCGGCCGAGCACTGGACCGAGCGGTACGACCTCATCCTGATCATCGCGCTCGGCGAGTCGGTGATCTCGGTCGGTGTCGGCAGCAACCTGCTCGGGCAGCCGCCCACCTGGCCGGCCGTGGCCGCCGCGGTGCTCGGCATCTTCTTCACCGCCGCGCTCTGGTGGGCGCACTACGACCTGGTCGGCCCGGCGGCCCGGATCGCTTTGCACGCGGCGCGGGACGGACCCCGGGTGGCGATGGCCCGAGACGCGTACGCGTACCTGTTCCTGCCGATGATCGCGGGCATCATCCTGTTCGCGCTCGGCGCCGAGATGATCGTGCACGACATCGCCAACCCGGACGTGCCGCCGACCGAGCCCGCGCACGGGCCGGCCGTACCGCTGCTCTTCGGCGGGGTGGCCTGCTATCTCTGCGGCAACATGCTGTTCCAGGCGCGGACGCTGCGCACGCTGAGCTGGACCCGGGTCGCCGCGGTGGTGCTGCTCGGCGCCGCGATCCCGCTCGCCGAGCGGGTGCCGGGGCTGGTCGCGATGGGCCTGCTGACCGTCGTCACGGTCGGTATGGTGGCGGCCGAGGTGATCGTCTTCGACGAGGGCCGGCGCGCGCTGCGGAAGCTGGTCTTCGAGGAGCGGGCCAGCCACGAGGCGCACGAGGCGGCCTGGCGGGCCCGCTGGCACGAGCGTCCCGACGAGGGCGAGTGAAGCGGGGTTGAACCGTTCGACGGTCGGCCCCGTGGAACTGCTCGGCCCCATCACAGGGCACCGAGAGGAACGGGGACGCGATGACCATCGACACCATCCGCGCCGGCGCGGCCGGCACCTGGCAGCTCGGCTCCCGGACCGTCAACCGGATCGGCCTCGGCGCGATGCGGTTGACCGCGAACGCCGACGGCGGACCGAGCGACCGGGACCGGGCCGTCGCGGTGCTGCGCCGCGCGGTCGAGCTGGGCGTCAACCACATCGACACGGCGGCGTTCTACTTCTCGCCGCTGCGCTCGGCCAACGAGCTGATCAACCGGGCGCTGTCGCCGTACCCTGATGATCTGGTCATCGTCACCAAGGTCGGGCCGGGCCGGGACCCGTCCGGCGAGTGGCTGCCGATGGCCCGGCCGGAGCAGTTGCGCGGTCAGGTCGAGGAGAACCTGCGCCAGCTCGGCCGGGACCACCTCGACGTGGTCAACCTCCGGGTGTACGGGCCGGAGCCGCTCGGCGAGCACTTCGGCGCGCTGGCCGAGCTGGTCGACGCCGGGCTGATCCGGCACCTCGGCGTCTCCGCGGTCCGTCCGCACCAGGTCACCGAGGCGCGGGCGATCGCCCCGGTGGTCTGCGTGCAGAACTCGTACGGCCTCGGCTACCGCCGGAGCAACGACGAGCTGATCCGGGACTGCGCCGCGCACGGCACCGCGTTCGTGCCGTTCTTCTCGATCGTGACCAGCGGGCGGGAGGCCGGGGCGACGGGTGAGGAGCACCCGGAGGTGCTCGCGGTGGCGCGCGAGCACGGTGCCACCCCGGCGCAGGTCCGGCTGGCCTGGACGCTGAGCCGGGGCCCGAACGTGCTCGCCATCCCCGGTACCGGCGACCCGGCGCACCTGGAGCAGAACGTCGCCGCCGGCGCGCTCCACCTCTCCCCCACCGCCCTGACGCGTCTCGACGCGGTCTGAGGGGTGGTTAGGAGGGGCCCCCTGTTATGCACCAGGCGCTAAGCGGGGGCCCCGCCTTACCCTTCGGCCCACGGCAGAAGGGGTGGGTGGAGGGGGCGTCGGGGCCGGCGGGCGGGCGCGGCTCGGCCTGGGCGCCGGCCACACGCCGGGCGAGTGGCGGGCGGTCGGGAGTGAGCGCCCGGACGTCGCCGGCCGGGTCCGTCGCTGCGTCGCGGTCGCCGAGGCGGTACGCGCACTGCTGGCCGGGGACGAGGTCACCGTGGACACGCCGGACCTGGCCGCGTTCGCGGCCCGCCTCGACGAGCCACGGCCGGTCCAGGACCGCATCCCGCTCACCCTGGGCACCGCCAACTCGACGCTGCTGCGCTGGGCCGGCGCGCACGCCGACGTGGTCGGCCTGACCGGCTTCGGGCGCACCCTGGCCGACGGTCACCGGCACGAGGTCCGGTGGCGGGCCGACCAGCTCGACGCACAGCTCGCGCACGTGACGGCCGGCGCCGCCGGCCGGGAGGCGCCGCCGGCCCTGGAGGCGTTGGTCCAGCACTTCGCGGTCACCGACGACGCCGAGGCCGACGCGGCACCGATCGCCGCCCGCCTCGGCCTCACCGTCGTCGAACTCCTGGCCACCCCGTTCGTGCTGATCGGCACCGCCGACGAGATCGGCACGGCGGTGGCCGCGCACCGGCGTCGTTGGGGTGTCACCCGCTTCGTGGTGCGTGCCGACGCGGTCGCCGCGCTCGCACCGCTCCTGCCCGGGCTGGGGTGAAACGGGTCGACTTCGAGCGCACTCGAGACCGGACACTGAGGACATGACGACGACACGACGACTGGGCCGCAGCGGCATCGAGGTCAGCGCGATCGGTATGGGCTGCTGGGCGATCGGCGGCCCGCTCTGGGACGGCGCGCAGCCGCTCGGCTGGGGCGAGGTGGACGACGACGAGTCGGTCCGCACCGTGCACCGGGCCTTGGAGCTGGGCGCGACCCTCTTCGACACCTCCAGCAACTACGGCGCGGGGCACAGCGAGCGGGTGCTGGGCCGGGCGCTCGCCGGCCGCCGGGACCGCGCGGTGATCGCCACCAAGTTCGGCTATCCCACCGACGAGGCGACCCGACAGGCCGCCGGTGAGAACGGCACCCCCGACTATGCGCGCCAGAGCCTGGAGGGCTCGCTGCGCCGGCTCGGCACCGACCACGTCGACCTCTACCAGCTGCACCTGGGCGGGCTTCCGGCACCGCGGGCGCTGGACCTGGTCGACACGCTGGAGGAGCTGGTCGCCGCGGGGAAGATCCGGGCGTACGGCTGGAGCACCGACGACCCGGCCTCGGCGCGCGCGTTCGCCGAGGCGGGCCCGCACTGCGCGGCGATCCAGCACGACCAGTCGGTGCTGCGGGACAACGCCGCGATGCTGGCGGTGTGCGACGAGTTCGACCTGGCCAGCCTCGACCGGGGCCCGTTGGCGATGGGCCTGCTCACCGCGAAGTACCAGGGCGCGCCGGCGGCCCGCGGCGGCGACGACGTGCGCGGGTCGGCGCCGGAGTGGCTGGACTGGTTCCACGACGGCGTACCGCGCGCCGAGTGGGCCGACCGGGTGGCCCGGGTCCGCGAGGCGCTCACCGCCGACGGCCGCACGCTCGCCCAGGGCGCGCTGGGCTGGCTGCTCGCCCGCAGCCCGCACACGCTGCCGATCCCCGGCTGCCGGACGGTCGGCCAGGCCGAGGAGAACGTGGGCGCGTTGGCGTACGGGCCGCTGCCGGAGGCGGCGTTCGCCGAGGTGGAGCGTCTCCTCGCCGACCTACGCGCCACCGGTGCGGACGCGTGAGCGTCACGCCGGACACGTCGGACCGGCGCTTCGCGCTGGCACCCACGGCGGTCGTCGCCGCGCTTCCCCTCGACGCGATCGGACGCACCCCGGGCACCGGGGCCGAGCGATCGTTGCGGTGGGTGCTCACCCACATGGTCGACGAGTACGCCCGGCACCTGGGCCAGGCCGACATCCTGCGGGAGGCCGTCGACGGCCGCACCGGGGAGTGACACGGCCGGCGCGCTCCGCCGCCGGGCGTGACGAGTGAGTGATTTCGCTCCACGCATCCGAATCCCGTCCGGTATCCGAAGATGGGAACATGCGGATCCTCATGGCCGGCGCCTCCGGCTTCCTCGGCACCCGACTGGTCGACCGGCTCACCGCCGACGGGCACCAGGTCACCCGCCTGGTCCGCCGCCCCCCACGCGGGCCGGACGAGCGACGGTGGAATCCGTCCGCCGCGCAGCTCGACCCGCAGGTGGTCGCGGAGGCCGAGGCGGTCGTCAACCTGGCCGGCGCCGGGGTGGGCGACAAGCGCTGGAACGACGACTACCAGAAGCTGATTCGTACCAGCCGGGTGGACAGCACGACCACGCTCGCCATCACGATCGCGGGTCTGCCCACCACGGACCGGCCGGCGGTGCTGCTGAACTCGTCCGCGGTCGGCTGGTACGGCAACACCGGGGACCGGACGGTGGAGGAGGACGCGCCGGCCGGTGAGGGGTTCCTCGCCGACGTCTGCCGGGTCTGGGAGGCGGCGACCCGACCGGCCGAGGACGCCGGCGTCCGCGTGGTCCGGCTGCGCACCGGGCTGCCGCTGCACCGCGACGGCGGCCTGCTCAAGCCGCAGTTACTGCCGTTCCGGCTCGGCATCGGCGGCAAGCTGGGCAACGGCCGGCAGTGGCTGCCGTGGATCTCGATGCGGGACTGGCTGGACGCGGTGGCCTTCCTGCTGGCCCGCGACGACGTGGCCGGCCCGGTGAACGTGGTCGGCCCGGCGCCGGTGACGAACGCCGAGTTCACCCGGGAGCTGGCCCGCCAGCTGCACCGGCCGGCGATCATGCCGATCCCGGCGCTGGCGCTGAAGGTGGCGCTCGGCGGGTTCGCCCAGGAGGCGCTGACCAGCACCCGGGTGCTGCCCGGGGTGCTCGGCAGGGCCGGCTTCACCTGGACCCACCCGAATCTGCCGGGCGCGCTGCACGCCGCTCTCACCGGCTGAGGGCCGCTGGCAGATGTTAAGCGGGGCCCCCGCCTCTACCGGAGGCGTTAAGCGGGGGCCCCTCCTTACATCGGGTCAGCAGCCGATGACCCAGTAGCTGGGGCCGGTCTGCTTCAGCGACGTGGTGTAGAAGGTGTTGTAGAGGCCCATCCGCTGGCCGCTGCCGAGCGCGTAGGCGTAGCCGCCGGACTGGTAGGCCCGACCGGCCACGACGTGCGCGTAGTTGCTGGCGGTGACGCAGACCGGCGCGGTGGTCGGCGTCGGCGACGCGGTCGGGGTGGGCGAGGCGGTCGGCGACGCGGTCGCCGTCGGGGTCGGGCTGGGCGTGGCGCCGCCGCCCAGGCCGAAGAAGAGCGCGTCACGGTACGTCGAGCAGATGGTGTCCAGGAAGTACGCGCCGGCGGTGCCGCACTGGTCGGCGGCCGAGCCCGGGTCGACGGGCGTGCCGTGGCCCATCCCGGAGACCCGGTAGACACGCACCTGGTCGTTGCCGTAGACCTCCAGGCTGGTGCCGCCCGGCAGCGAGGAGGTGCTGGTCGGCGTCTGCGAGACGCCGAGCACGTTGGTCCACTGGTCCCGCGACTCGGTCGCGTTCGCCACGTTGACCGTGTAGTCGCTGGTGCCGTGCCACACGGCCACCCGGGGGCGCGGGCCGGAATAGCCGGCGTACGCGTTGCGGACCAGGTCGCCCCACTGCGCCGGGGTCTTGTCCACGCCCGGGTTCATGCAGCTGTACGCCGTGGTGGTGCTGGTGGCGCAGCGGTACGGGATGCCGGCGATGATGGAGCCGGCGGCGAACACGTCCGGGTAGGTGGCGAGCATGACCGAGCTCATGGCGCCGCCGGCGGACAGGCCGCTGACGTAGACCCGGCCGGCGGCGGTGCCGTAGTTCGTCTTCGCGTAGTCGACCATCTGCTTGATCGACAACGCCTCGCCCTGGCCCCGGGCGGTGTCGCCGGTCTGGAACCAGTTGAAGCAGGAGGTGGAGTTGTTGCCGGACGGCTGCTGCGGCACGATCAGCGCGAACTTCCACTGGTCGGCGTACTTCTGCCAGCCGGAGTTGGTGAAGTAGGTCGAGGCGTTCTGGGTGCAGCCGTGCAGCAGCACCACGGCGGGCGCGTTGCCGGGCAGGCCGTCCGGACGGTAGGCGTACATGGTCAGGTTGCCGGGGTTGGAGCCGAACCCGCCGACCTGGGTGAGCGAGGCGGCCTGCGCGGGCAGGGCGGCGACCAGGACGCCGGCCGCGGCCAGCACGATCCCGGCCGCCGCTCCGGCGAGGCGGGTGATGAGGGATGAGGAGCGGGACACGGGGACCTCCCGATCATGGAATGTGAACTGAATCACTCTCCGAGTTGCCGAGACGTTACGTCCGTGTTTCATCGACCGGAATGGTTGTCACTCACACATTCACCGTCCGGGCGGTGTGCCCGGGTCCGGTTGGTAACGTCCGCTGCGTGCCGTCCTCCCCGGTCGCCGAGCCGCCGCCCGCCACCGCCGCCCGCGACCGGCGGGCCGACCTGCTGGTGACGCTCGCGGCGGTGGCGCTGGCGCTCTGGGTCACCAGCGGAATGTGGCGCGACCCGAACACCCGCACGATCACCGTCAACTCCAGCGACCAGGCGCTCTTCGAGTGGCTGCTGGCCTTCGGCGGGCACGCGCTCACCCACGGCGAGAACCCGCTCTTCACCCACCTGATCAACGTTCCGGACGGGGTGAACCTCGCGGTCAACACCTCGATCACCGTGTACGCGGCGGTCTTCGCGCCGCTGACGTACCTGATCGGGCCACCCGCGACGTTCCTGGTGATCCTGACGCTCAACCTGGCCGCCACCGCGGTGGCCTGGTACTGGCTGCTCAGCCGGCACCTGGTGGGCAGCCGGCTGGCCGCCGGGGTGGGCGCGCTGTTCATCGGCTTCTGCCCGGCCATGGTGTCGCACGCCAACGCGCACCTGAACTGGACCGCGGGCTGGCTGGTGCCGCTGCTGGTCTGGGGCGTGTTCCGGCTGCGTCGCCCCGGCCACGCGGTCACCGGCGGGATCGTGCTCGGGCTGCTGGTGGCGGTGGCGTTCTCGATCGCCGCCGAGGGACTCTTCTTCACCGCCCTGGCGCTCGCGGTGTTCCTGCTGGTCTGGGCGCTGCACCCGGCCCGCCGGACGGAGGCACGGGCGGCGCTCCCGCGCGTGCTGGCCGGGCTCGGGGTGACCGCGCTGGTGGCCGGCGCGCTGCTGGCGTACCCGCTCTGGCTGCACTTCGCCGGGCCGCAACGGTTCCACGGCACCGGCTTCGACCCGCTGATCCACTCCGAGGACATCGCCGCGTTCGGCTCGTACCCGCGCCGCTCGCTGGCCGGCTGGGCCGGGTTCGGCACATCGCTGGCACCCAACCCGACCGAGGAGAACTCGTTCTTCGGCATCCCGCTGCTGGTGCTCGCGGTCGCCTGCTTCGCCCTGCTGTGGCGGCGCGCCGACCGGGCCTTCCGGGCCACCCTGCTCGCGCTCGGCGTGACCGCGGTGGTCTTCGCGGTGCTCTCCTGGGGGCCGACCGCCAGGTGGAACGGGCGGCGCACCGACCAGTTGCTGCCGTTCGGGGTGCTGGACAACCTGCCGGTGGTCAACGCCGCGCTGCCGTCGCGGCTGGCGCTCGTCGTCGCGCCGGTGATCGGCCTGCTGCTGGCGTACGCGGTCGACGCGCTGCGCGCCCGGCCGCCCCGGCGGGCGGTCGACGCGGCCTGGCTGGTCGGCTTCGCCGCCGCGCTGCTGCCGCTGCTGCCGACGCCGCTGCTCACCAGCGTCCGCGAGCCGATCCCGGCGTTCATCACCGGCGGGGCCTGGAAGCGCTACGTCCCGCCCGACGGGGTGCTCACGCCACTGCCGCTCACCGTCGACGTCTACCCGGACGGGCAGCGCTGGCAGGCGTACGCCCTCGCCCACCGGCAGGGCGAGTTCCGCATCCCGGCCGGCTTCTTCCTCGGCCCCGGCGGGCCGGACGGCCGGGGCCGGATCGGCCCGGTGCCGCGCACCTTCGACACCCTGATGGACCAGGCCGGCAGCACCGGCCTGGTGCCGATCGTCACCGAGGGCAGCATCCAGGAGTCGCGGGCCAACCTGCGCCACTGGGGGGTGCGGGTGGTGGTGCTGGCCGACCGGGTGCACGGCGCCAAGTACGACGTCGACGAGGAGGCGTTGCGCCGCACGGCCACCGCCCTGCTCGGCCCGCCCGAGCGGGTCGAGGACGTCTGGCTGTGGCGGGTGCCGGCGTCGTGACGCGACGAGCGTCACCCGGGGGCGGCCCGGCCGGCGGGACTACGCTGGGCGGGTGAGCGTGACGACTTCCGGACCGGCCACCATCCGCGCGGGCCGGCTCGACTACCAGGCCGCCTGGGACGAGCAGCGCCGGCTGCACGAGGCCGTGGCGGCCGGTGAGCAGGGCGACACGGTGCTGCTCCTGGAGCACCCGAGCGTCTACACCGCCGGCAAGCGGACCGAGCCGTGGGACCGGCCGACGGACGGCACGCCGGTGGTGGACGTGGACCGCGGCGGAAAGATCACCTGGCACGGTCCGGGGCAGCTTGTCGGCTACCCCATCGTCCGCCTGCCCGACCCGGTCGACGTGGTGGCGTACGTCCGGCGCACCGAGCAGTTGCTGATCGACGTCTGCGCCGAGTTCGGGCTGGCCGCGGGCCGGGTCGAGGGCCGCAGCGGCGTCTGGGTGCCGGCGGACGACCGGGGCCCGGCGCGCAAGGTGGCCGCCATCGGCATCCGGGTGGCCCGTGGCGTCACGCTGCACGGCTTCTCCGTCAACTGCGACTGCGACCTGGGCTTCTTCGACCGGATCGTGCCCTGCGGCATCCGCGACGCCGGGGTCACCTCGCTCACCGCCGAGCTGGGCCGCCCGGTCACGGTCGCCGACGTGCTGCCGGTGGTCGAGCGGCACCTGCCCACCCTGACCCGGGTCTGACGGGTGCGGCTCGATCTCGTCACCCTCGTCGTCGCCGAGTACGACCCGGCCGTCGCGTTCTTCACCGAGGTGCTCGGCTTCGAACTGGCCGAGGACTCGCCGTCGCTGACGAACGACGGCCGGCCGAAGCGCTGGGTGGTGGTGCGCCCGCCGGACGGCGGCACCGGGCTGCTGCTGGCCCGCGCAGACGGGGAGCACCAGGCCGGGGCGGTCGGCGACCAGACGCACGGCCGGGTCGGCTTCTTCCTCCGGGTCGACGACTTCGACGCCGTCCACCGCCGGATGGTCGCCGCGGGCGTCGAGTTCGTCCGCCCGCCCCGCACCGAGCCGTACGGCCGGGTCGCGGTCTTCCGGGACATCGCCGGTAACCCGTGGGACCTGCTCGGCCCGGCCTGATCCACACCCCCACCCCCACCCACACCGACCTGCCGCGCCCCTGCCGCACAACCCCCCGCAGCGCCGAATCCACTCACCGACGGTGAGCGCCGACGCACCCCCGCCCTCACCCCGCCGCCGCCTTTGCTCTGCAGCCCTCGACGCAGCGGTCACCCGCCGTCGAGCGATGCGGCGGTGGCTGCAGAGCAAAGGCGGCCGGCACCATCCTTCCGTCCGAACCGACATCCTCCCGAATTCCCTGGTCAGCGCGCTGCGTCGAGAACAGGGGCACTCCGACGACCGGCACGCCGCTTACTCAGCGTCACCGACGCCCACCTTGGGCCCCCGCGTCACCCGGAGTGAGCAGCGTGCCGCGCGGTCACGGCGTGAGGCGATGCAGGTCGCGCGGGAAGGCGGTCACCTCCCGGACGTTAGCCGCGCCGGTCAGCCGGGCCACGAACCGCTCCAGACCGACCGCGAAGCCGCCGTGCGGCGGCATGCCGTGCCGGAACGCGTCCAGGTAACCGGCGTACGGCTCCACCGGCTCGCCCCGCGCCGCCAGCGCCGCCAGGTAGTCGGCGTGCCGGTGCAGCCGCTGCCCGCCGGTGACCAGCTCCATCCCCCGGAACAGCAGGTCGAAGCCGTTCGAGTGGGTCGGACGGGCCGGGTCGGGGTGGGTGTAGAACGGCCGCTTCGCCATCGGGTAGCCGGTGACGAACAGGAAGTCGCTGCCGTGTTCGACCCGGACCCACTCCCCCAGCGCCCGCTCGTGCGCCGGCGCCAGGTCGGGTTCGTCGGCCGGCGCCCCGGCGATCTTCAGCGCGTCGGTGAAGTGCACCGCCGGGATCTCGGCCGGCACCCCCGGCACCGTCACGCCGAGCGTGTCGAGCGCGCCGGCGGCCCGCTCGGTTACGCCGGCGAGCATCCCGGCCAGCGTGTCGCGCAGCACGGCCATCACGTCCCGGTGGTCGCTCACGAAGCCCAGCTCCACGTCGAGCGAGGTGTACTGGGCCAGGTGCCGGACCGTGTCGTGCGGCTCGGCGCGGAACACCGGCCCCACCTCGTAGACGCGCTCGAAGACGCCGACCATGAGCTGCTTGTAGAACTGCGGCGACTGGGCCAGGTAGGCGGGCCGGCCGAACCAGTCGAGCGCGAAGACGTTCGCCCCGCTCTCGGTGGACGAGCCGACCACCTTCGGGGTGTGCACCTCGATGAAGCGCTGCCGGTCGAGCGTGGCCCGGAAACCGGCGACGGCCGCCGCCGAGATCCGCAGCGCGGCGGACCGGGTCGGGTGCCGCAGCGCGGTCGACGCGTGGTCGAGCTGGGTGGGCAGTGCCGCGCCGAGCGCCGGCCGGTAGAGGTCGAACGGGGGCGGCACGGCGGGCGGGCCGAGCGGTCGTACCGTCGGCTCGACGACCTCGACCCCGGCGGGCGCGGTGGGGTTCGCGACCACCTTGCCGACCACCTCGACGACGGTCTCCTCGGTGAGCGCCTCGACCTGCGCGCGCACCTCGGGCGCGGCGACCACCACCTGGGCGAGCCCGGTGGCGTCCCGGACGATCAGGAACGCCACCGACTTGAGCAGCCGGCGGCGGTGGACCCAGCCGGCGAGCCGGACGGTCGCGCCGACGTGGTCGGGGAGCTGGGTGGACAGGATGCGTTGCACGGTGGTTACCTCCTTGATCAATCGCAACGCGATCCCCAGGGAGGTGTGGGCGAGCGGGATCCTCGCGGTGCCACCACACCTTCGCCCTCCGCCTCGGCGGCGGGCCTCGTTCGTCGCCTTTTCACCGGGGCCAGCCGGGCGGGTTCTACTGGGCGCGGCGTGTCAACAAGGGGCCCCGCCTCTACCGGAGGCGTTAATAGGGGGCCCCTCCTTACACGCGGCCGTTCTTCCCGCAGCTCGGGAGGGTCTTCGTCGGCCGAGCGCCAGACCGCCTCGCAGCACATCGGCGGCTCTCTGGGCTGGCGGGTCGGTCCGCTACTCGGCTCCGTCGCAGCTCTGTCGACACGCTAGCAGCCGGGCCGCCGGCATGTGACGGGGTTTTTTGGCCGCTCGTGTCCGGTGTCACAAGTTTTTAGGGGTGACGGCCGTCGCCCGACGTTCATCGACCGCCGCCGACCGGCGTAGGCTCGATTTCGTGACGATCGAGCAAACCGCGCCGACGACTGAGCAGCCAGCGCGCACCGCGACCGTCGCCCCCGAGGGGCGGCGCATGCTGCGGATCGAAGCGCGCAACGCCGAGACGCCGATCGAGCGCAAACCACCGTGGATCAAGGTCAAGGCCAAGATGGGCCCGGAGTACACCCAGTTGCGCGGGCTCGTCTCGCGCGAGGGTCTGCACACCGTGTGCCAGGAGGCCGGCTGCCCCAACATCTACGAGTGCTGGGAGGACCGCGAGGCCACCTTCCTCATCGGCGGCGACCAGTGCACCCGGCGCTGCGACTTCTGCCAGATCGACACCGGCAAGCCGGCCGAGTTCGACGCCGACGAGCCGCGCCGGGTCGCCGAGTCGGTCGCCGCGATGGGCCTGCGCTACGCCACCATCACCGGGGTGGCCCGCGACGACCTGCCCGACGGCGGCGCCTGGCTCTACGCCGAGACGGTCCGGCAGATCCACGCCCTGCAGTCCGGCTGCGGCGTCGAGCTGCTGATCCCCGACTTCAACGCGGTGCCCGAGCAACTCGCCGAGGTCTTCGGCTCGCGTCCCGAGGTGCTGGCGCACAACGTGGAGACCGTGCCGCGCATCTTCAAGCGGATCCGCCCGGCCTTCCGTTACGAGCGGTCGCTCGACGTGATCCGCCAGGCCCGCGCCGACGGCCTGGTCACCAAGAGCAACCTCATCCTCGGCATGGGCGAGGAACGCGCCGAGATCTCCCAGGCGCTGCGCGACCTGCACGAGGCCGGCTGCGAGCTGATCACCATCACGCAGTACCTGCGACCATCCCCCCGGCACCACCCGGTCACCCGCTGGGTCAAGCCGGAGGAGTTCGTCGAGCTGCGCGAGGAGGCCGAGGAGATCGGCTTCGCCGGGGTGATGAGCGGCCCGCTGGTCCGCTCGTCGTACCGCGCCGGCCGCCTCTACCAGCAGGCGCTCGCCGCCCGCGAACAGGTCACCGTCGCCGGCTGAGGCGGGCCTCCGACCGCGTCACCCTCCGCCGGCCCCCGGCCAGATGCCATGATCCAGGGCATGACCGCCGGGGTACGCCAGGAGCCACGCGAGGCCGACCGCCCGCGCGCCTCCCGGCGGCCCCGGCTGCCGACGCTGCTCGCCCTGCTGGTCGGGTTCGCCGCCGTCGGCTACCGGTTGGCGCTGTTGCTCGCCGACGCGCCGCCCAGCAACAGCGACGAGGCGACCATGGGGCTGGCCGCCCTGCACATCGCCCGGGGCGACGACTTCCCGGTCTGGTTCTACGGCCAGGCGTACATGGGCACGCTGGAGGCGTACCTGGCCGCGCCGCTGGTCGCGCTCGCCGGGCCGTCCGTGCTCGTGCTGCGGTTGCCCACCCTGGCCCTGTACGCGCTGTTCCTGCTGCTGTCCTGGCGGCTCACCCGCCGGCTCGGCGGCGACCGCTGGTACGCGCTGCTGGTCGTCGCCGTGCTCGCGCTCGGCGCCGACCGGGTGGTGAAGAACCAGCTCATCGCCGGCGGCGGCTATCCCGAGCTGAACCCGGCCGGCGCGGCGCTGGCGTTGCTCACGGTCGCGCTGTGCGGCAACGGGCCGGGCGCGCGGCTGCCCCGCTGGGCGGCCTGGGGGCTGGTCGCCGGGGTGCTGCTCTGGGTGGACCCGCTGATCCTGCCGTACGCGCTGGCGCTCGGCGCGGTGCTGGTGGCGTGGCGCCGGCGGGAGCTGGCCGGGCGGGCCGGGGCGGCGCTCGGCGGCGCGCTGCTGCTGGGCGCGGCGCCGATGCTGCTGGACAGCCTCCGGCACGGGCGCAACCCGCTCGCCGCGGTGCTGTCGGCGGGCGGCTCCGGCACGTCGGCGAGCTGGGTCGAGCGGTGGCACGGCGGTGTGGTCGTCGGTCCGCCGCTGGCGATGGGCTTCTGCTCCCCCGGCCACTGCGCCCCCTGGCAACTCTGGTGGGCGGTCGCCTTCCCGATCCTGCTGCTGCTCGCCGCGTTCACCGCGTGGCGCACCGTGCGCCGCCCCGCCGGGTCGGCGGACCGACGGGTGCCGGCGGCGGTACGGCTGGCGTTGCTGGGCGGCGCGGCTGCGGTGCTGGCGGCGTACACGGCCAGCAGCGCGGCCGGTCGGACGCCGGTCGAGAGCGCCCGATACCTGTCCTGCCTCGCGGTCGCCGTCCCTGCGCTGCTCTGGCCGCTCTGGCAGGCCGCCCGCCCACTGGCGGCCCGGCTCGGCCGGCCCGTCGGGCGAGTCGTGCTCGGTCTCGACCGACGGCGCGAGCTCGGCGAGGTGGCGGAATCGGACCGGTCGGGACACCCCCACCTCGGCGAGGTGGAGTCGGTCCGGAGCGTGGTGGCCGGGATCGGAGCGGTCACGGTGCTCGCCGGGATGCTCGGCACCGGCGCGAGCGCCACAGCGGACGCGATCCGGGCCGCGCCGGCGGTGCACGCCGCGGCCGACCGGCACCGGATGCTCGTCGACGCCCTCGGCGACCTGGGCGTCCGGCACGTCCGGGGCGGCTACTGGACGTGCAACCGGATCTCCTTCGCCAGCGGCGAGGAGACCGTGTGCGCGGTGGTCGACGACGAGCTGCGCCCCGGCTTCGACCGGCTGCCGGGGTATCGGCGGGCGGTGGCCGCGGACCCGGACGCGGCCTGGGTGGCGCCGGACGGCTCGCCGCTGGCCGCCCGGCTGGACCGCCGGCTCGGTGCCGAGCCGGGCGCCCTGCGCGTCATCACGATCCCCGGCTGGCGGATCTACCTGCCCCGCCGCTGAGCCGGGGCGGGCGGCGGATCGAGCAGGCCCAGGCGGTGGGCCAGCGCGGCGGCCTCCACCCGGTTGGTCACGTCCAGCTTGGCGATGATCCGGGAGACGTGCACGCTGGCGGTCTTCGGGGAGATGAAGAGCCGTTCGGCGATGCCGCCTGATCTTCGCGCCCCGGCACCTCCTTACCCGGCGGCCGGGCGGGCCGGCGCGGCCGTAAGGTACTCAGCCCGCGGCGGAACGGGTGGCCACGGATCAACGGCTCGCGCGCCGACCACTAGACTCTGCGGCATGGCAAAGCCCCAGGAGAAGGTCTCGTTCGGCCAGCGGCTGAAGCAGATCGGGATGGTGTTCAAGTTCACCGCCAAGCAGGACAAGTGGTTCGCGCCGCTGGCCGCGGCGGCGGTGCTGATCCCGCTCGCGCTCACCGTGGTCGCGGTGCTCGCCTGGGGCTGGATCTGGCTGCCGATCGGCATCCTGCTCGCGCTGCTCGCGCTGCTGATCGTGCTCAACCTGCGGTCCAACAAGGCGATGATGAACGCCGCCGAGGGCCAGCCCGGCGCGGCGGCGCAGATCATGGAGAGCATGCGCGGCGACTGGCGGGTCACTCCCGCGGTCAGCTCGACCACCCAGATGGACATGGTCCACCTGGTGCTGGGCCGCGCCGGCGTGATCCTGCTGGCCGAGGGGAACCCGCAGCGCGTGCGCGGCCTGCTCGGCCAGGAGAAGCGCCGGCTGGCCAAGGTGATCGGCTCGGCTCCGCTGCACGACTACGTGATCGGTTCCGGCGAGGGCGAGCTGCCGGTCCGCAAGCTGCGGATGACCGTGATGCGGCTGCCGCGCACCCTCTCCCCGAAGGACGTCAACGCCCTCGACAAGCGGCTCAAGGCGCTGACCGCGCGGCCGCAGATGCCCAAGGGCGCGGTCCCGAAGAACATGCGACCGCCGCGGGGCGCGTTCCGGCAGACCCGGGGTCGCTGACTCCCGGCGTACGCGAGGAAGGAGCCGGTCCCCCGCGGGCCGGCTCCTTCTGTCGCTGCCTCAGCGGCGCGGCGCGTCGGCGACCACCGCGCCGGCGAGCCGGTCGTGCAGGCCGCGCCGGTGCTGGTCCATGATCAGGGCCGGGACGACGAGGGCCAGCAGGAGGCCGCGCAGCAGTCCGCGGGCGAGCCCGATCCGGCCGCCGTCGGCCCAGGCCACGCAGCGCAGCCGGGTCAGGTACATGCCGGGGGTCTGGGCGAAGAGCCCGAGGAAGAAGCCGTACTCGAGGATCAGCACCAGGACCGGCGGCCAGCCGTCGCGGACCGGGTCGGCGAAGGCCCGGGCGACCATCAGGCAGAGCACCCAGTCGATGATCAGCGCGCCGAAGCGGCGGCCGAGGCCGGGCGGCGTGAAGGTGGGATCGGCGGCGGGCGGCACCGGTGCGGCGGCGGTATCGGTCACGCGGCCAGGGTAGCGCCGCCTCGGCGCCCACCGAAAATTCCGACAATGCCGTCAATAATTAACATACGGTACGGGCAATGACGCTCCGCGAGCGACGTAACACGGCGGAAACAGAGGAGACACGGCCGGGCAACCGCCCGGCCATAGCGTCGCCACCAGACAGCGACCGGAGTGGACCTGCCAGGAGGACGTGTGTTCGCCAATCCCGAGGAACTCCTGCGTTACCTCAAGAACGAGGACGTGAAGTTCGTCGACGTACGTTTCTGTGACCTGCCCGGCGTGATGCAGCACTTCAACCTGCCGGTCGAGTCCTTCGACGACAGCGTCTTCACCGACGGCCTCGCGTTCGACGGCTCGTCGATCCGCGGCTTCCAGGCCATCCACGAGTCGGACATGCTGCTGCTGCCCGACGTCGCCACCGCGTTCGTCGACCCGTTCCGCAAGCAGAAGACGGTCGCGATCAACTTCTTCATCCACGACCCGTTCACCCGCGAGGCCTACTCCCGCGACCCGCGCAACGTGGCCAAGAAGGCCGAGGCCTACCTCGCCGCCAGCGGCATCGCCGACACCGCCTACTTCGGCGCCGAGGCGGAGTTCTACATCTTCGACTCGATCCGCCACGAGACCTCGGCGCACCAGTCGTTCTACTACATCGACTCGATCGAGGGCGCCTGGAACACCGGCCGGGTCGAGGAGGGCGGCAACCGCGGCTACAAGACCGCCTACAAGGGCGGCTACTTCCCGGTGCCCCCGGTCGACCACTACGCCGACCTGCGCGACTCGATCGTGCGGCGGCTGGTCGATACCGGCTTCACCGTGGAGCGCTCGCACCACGAGGTGGGCACCGCCGGCCAGTCGGAGATCAACTACAAGTTCTCCACCCTGCTGCACGCCGGTGACCAGCTCCAACTCTTCAAGTACATCGTGAAGAACGAGGCCTGGGCCAACGGCAAGACCGCCACGTTCATGCCCAAGCCGCTGTTCGGTGACAACGGTTCCGGCATGCACACCCACCAGAGCCTCTGGCTGAACGGCGAGCCGCTGTTCTACGACGAGACCGGCTACGCCGGGCTGTCCGACACCGCCCGCTGGTACATCGGCGGCCTGCTGCACCACGCGCCCTCGCTGCTCGCCTTCACCAACCCGACCGTCAACTCCTACCGCCGCCTGGTGCCCGGCTTCGAGGCCCCGGTCAACCTGGTCTACTCGCAGCGCAACCGCTCCGCGTGCACCCGCATCCCGGTCACCGGCAGCAACCCCAAGGCCAAGCGCGTCGAGTTCCGGGTGCCCGACCCGTCGGCCAACGTCTACCTCGCCTTCTCCGCGATGATGATGGCCGGCCTGGACGGCATCAAGAGCAAGATCGAGCCGCCGGCCCCGATCGACAAGGACCTCTACGACCTGCCCCCGGAGGAGTGGGGCGACGTCAGGCAGGTCCCCGGGTCGCTGCCGGCCGTGCTCGACTCGCTCGAGGCCGACCACGACTACCTGCTCGACGGCGGCGTCTTCACGCCGGACCTGATCTCCACCTGGGTCGACTGGAAGCGGTCCAACGAGGTCGACCCGGTGCGCCTGCGCCCGACCCCGCACGAGTTCGCGATGTACTTCGACTGCTGAGCACGCTCGTCAGCACCGGCCGGGCCGGCTCCGCCACCGCGGGGCCGGCCCGGCCCGTACCGCGCGCACCACGACCACGACCACCAGCACGGTCATCAGCACCGCGCCGGGCGCCTTGGTGAACCGGGCCAGGTTGGTGCCGTCCGGCAGGGCGAGCACCGACGCCACCGCGCAGGGCGCCACGAACCAGACCGTCCGGGCCGGCGGCACCACCGCCACCGCGAGCAGGGCCAGCGGCCAGGTCGCATACCAGGGATGGAAGACCGGGGCGAGCAGCACGGTCGCGGCCGACGCCAGGCCGGCGCCGAGCAGCGCCGTCCGGGGCCGGGCCAGGGTGAGCCGGGCCACCCGCTGCCGGGTGTCGTTCAGCGCGCGCAACGCCGTCCACGCCCACCACCAGAGCGCCACCAGCAGCCCCGCCAGCAGCACCAGCCCGATCGCCCGGGTCACCGGCACGGCGTGCGGTTGGCGGCCGGCCAACTCGCCCGCGTAGTCGACGACGAAACCGACGGCGGTCGGCGGCGAGGTCCACTGCCGCGAGTCGCCGCTGCGGCCCAACCCGTCCACCCACCCCAGCCCGAGACCGGTGGCGAGCGACAGGAGGACGAGCGTGCCGAGCACCACCGCGGCCAACCGGCCGCCGTCGCGCAGCAACGCCCGCCAGGTGTAGCGGCCGAGCACCGCGGCGAGCGCCGCGAACGGCAGGACCACCACGGCGATCGCCTTCACCGCGACCGCCAGGCCCAGCAGCACCCCGGCCACCACCAACGCGCGTGCCTTCCCCGGGCGACGGATCAGCACCAGCAGCCCGAGCAGGACCAGCCCGAGAGCCAACGCGTCGTTGTGCGCGCCGGCCACCAGGTGCACCCCGACCAGCGGGCACGCCAGCACCAGCCAGGCCGCGCGGCGGGTGGGCACCCCGGCGGCGCGGGCCAGACCGGGCAGGCAGAGCGCGACGAGCAGCACGCCGGCCAGCGCGACCAGCCGAAGCAGCACGATCGCCCCGACCAGGCCACCGCCGGCGAGCACCGCCAGCCCGGCCAGCAGGACGAAGAACGGCCCGTACGGCGCCGGCGTGTCCCGCCAGATCGGCGACACCGACCCGGTCCACGGGCAGCCGGCCGCCTCGACCCCCACCCGGTAGGGGCTGGTCCCCCGCGTCCAGGTCCAACCCTGGCAGACGTACGAGTAGACGTCCCGGCTGCCCAGCGGCGGCGCGGCCAGCAGCGGCAGCGACCAGAGCCCGGCGGTCAGGTAGGCCCACCGACCCGACGGGGCGCCCCAGCGCAGTGACCACCACGCGGCGACCAGCAGCATGGTCCCCACCAGCCAGCAGCCGAGCGTCACCGGCCCGTGCGGGGCGTGCCACAGCGCGGCGAGCGTGGCCCGTGGCGGGGCGTCGGGCAGTGCCCCGCCCAGCCAGCCGGCGACGGTGAGCAGGATCGCCCCGGCGAGACCGGCGTAGCGGGCGAGCCCGGGGGCGACCGGCCGCACCGGCGCGTCGGATTCGCCCACCGACGTCTCCTCACTCCACCGGAACCGGCTGCCGCTCCTTCCGGGCCGACCGTACCAACCAGACGACCAGCACGATCACGAACACCGTCATCAGCGGCGCACCCGGCATCTTGGTGTAGCGGGGTAAACCGGTCCCGTCCGCGAGCACCAGGAACGACGACACCAGGGTGACGATCGAGAACCAGCCGGTCCGGCGCGCGGTGGCGGCCAGCACGGCCAGCGGCCAGAGCCAGTACCAGGGGTGGAACAGCGGCGCCAGCGCGACGGTGGCGACCAGCGCCAGCGCCGCGTGCCAGAGCGGCTCACCCCGGCGCCACGCCCGGAACCAGAGCCAGACCAGCAGCACGACCAGCACGACCATGCCGATCGCCCGGGTCGCCGGCAGCGCGTCGACGTGCACCCCGAACGGCGCCAGCAGGTAGCCGACGGTCTGCCCGACCGCGGTCGGCGGCGAGGTCCACGCCACCACCAGCCCGCCCTGCTCCAGCCCGCTGATGAAGCCGAGGCCGAGGCCGGCGACGAGCGTCGCGGCGGCCAGCGAGGCCAGCGCGCCGCCGACCACCCACCCGCCGTCGCGGACCAGCGTCCGGATCCGGTACGGGCCGACGACCGCGGCGAGCGCGGCGAACGGCACCACCACCAGCGCGGTGACCTTGATGCCGGCGGCCAGGCCGAGCAGCAACCCGCCGACGAGCAGCGGTCCCGGCCGGCCCGGTCGGGACGCCACCACGGCCAGCCCGGCGACGAGCAGGCCGACCATCATCGCGTCGTTGTGCGCCCCGGAGGCCAGGTGCACCGGCACCAACGGGCTGGCCAGCGCCAGCCAGAGGGCCCGGCGTGGCGGCACCCCGCAGCGGCGGGCCAGCACCGGCAGCGCCCAGGCGGTCAGCGCCACCCCGGCCAGGGCGAGCACCCGGAACAACGCGACCGCGCCCCACAGCGACCCGGTGGCCTTGACCACCGCACCGGCGAGCAGCACGAACAGCGGCCCGTACGGGGCCGGGGTGTCCCGCCAGATGTACGAGATGGTGTCCAGCCACGGGCAGGGCAGCGCCGACACGCCCTGCTCGTACGGGTTTAGCCCGGCCGAGAAGCTGGCACCCTGACACGCGTACGCGTACACGTCCCGGCTGCCCAGGGGCGGGGCGACGAGCATCGGCAGCAGCCAGAGCCCGACCGTGACGAGCACCCACCGGGCCGACGGCACCCGGTCGCGCAGCGACCACCACGCCCAGGCCAGCAGCGCCGTGCCGGCGAGCCACAATCCGATGATCAGTGGTCCGTTCGGGCCCTGCCAGATACTGATCGGGGTGGGACGCAGTTCACCGTCGGGCAGCGCACCGCCGAGGTAGGCGGCCACGGCGAGCAGCACCGAGCCGGCCAGCCCGGTCCAGCGCGAGAGGTGGTGAGACACGTTCACCATGCTGCCAGTACGGTGGTTCGCGATCAGGAGGTGGGCATGCGCGGCGGTCGAGTGGTCACGGTGTCCGCCATGTCCGCGCTCGTCCTCGCCGCGCTCTACCTGATCCTGCCGGCCACCGGCTCGGACCTGTCCGCCCAGGTCGCCCGCGCCGGTTTCTTCGCCGCGCACGGGCCCGCCCTGGTCGACCTGCGCTGGTACGGCGGGGTGCACCCGTGGGGCTACAGCCTCGTCTCCCCGCCGCTGATGGCGCTGCTCGGGGTACGTCCCACCGGCGCGCTCGCGCTGCTCGCCTCGGCCGTCGCGTTCGCGGCCCTGCTGGTCCGGGCGCGGGTGCCGCGCCCGCTGCTGGGCAGCCTGGTCGGCGTGGTCACGATCGCCGGCAACCTGGTCTCCGGCCGCGTCACCTACGCCCTCGGCGTCGCGTTCGGCCTGGCCGCGCTGCTGGCCCTCACCCTGCCCACCGCCGCGGCCGGCCGAGTTCGTGGGGCGCGCGCCGGGGCGGTCGTCGTCGCCGCGCTGCTCGCCTCGGCGGCCAGTCCGGTGGCCGGGCTGTTCGTCGGGCTCGCCGGTGTCGCGCTGCTGCTCGGTCGGCGGTGGGCCGACGGCCTGCTGCTCGCCGTGCCGGCCGCCGCGCCGCTCGCGGTGACCGGGCTGCTGTTCGGCGAGGGCGGCTGGATGAACATCAGCCGCACCGACACGGTGCACGCCGTGGTGACCAGCCTGCTGGTGGCGGCGCTGGTGGCGTACCGGCCGGTGCGGGTGGGCGCGCTGCTCTCCGCGGCCGGGGTGCTGGCGGCGGCGCTGCTGCCCACCCCGGTCGGGCTGAACGCCACCCGGCTGGTGGTGATGTTCGCGCTGCCGGTACTGGCGGCCGCCGCGACGATCCCGCGCGCGCTGATCGGGCGTCTGCCTCGGGCCGCCGGCGCGGTCGGGCTGGCCGTGTTGCTGGCGGTGGTGTGCTGGTGGCAGCCGCCGGTGGTCAGCGCCGACCTGCGCAGCGCCGACGACCCGACGGCCGACCCGGCGTACTTCGCGCCGCTGCGCGCGGAGCTGGCCCGGCGCGGGCTCACCGGGCGGGTGGAGGTGCCGCCGACCCGCAACTACTGGGAGGCCGCCCGCCTCGGCGAGGTGCCGCTGGCCCGGGGCTGGCTGCGGCAGGCCGACATCGATCGCAACCCGCTGTTCTTCACCACCGTGCCGGGCGCCGCCGGCACCGGCGTCCCGCTGACCGCCGAGAGCTACCGGGCCTGGCTGGCCGACAACGCGGTGCAGTACGTCGCCGTGCCCGACGCCGAGCTGTCCTGGGTGGGCCGACCCGAGGCGGAGCTGGTGACCGCCGGCCAGCCGTACCTGACCGAGGTCTGGTCGGACCGGCACTGGCGGCTGTACGCGGTCGCCGACCCCACCCCGCTGGTCGGGGCACCCGGCGAGCTGGTCCGGCAGGACGGCGCCTCGGTCACGTTCCGCACCCCCACCGCCGGCCCGGTCCCGGTCCGGGTCCGCCACGACCGCTGGCTCACCGTCACCGGCGGCGCCACGCTGTCCCCCGCCGGCGACTGGCTCACCGTGACGGTCCCCCGCCCCGGCGCCTACACCGTCACCGGCTGAGCGCCGGTGTGAGAAGGGGCCCCGCCTATACAGAATGCGTTAACAGGGGGCCCCTCCTTACAGGGGGGCTTCGAGGATGTGCTGGACGACGGTGCGGGAGTGGCGCCCGACGCGCAGGTAGTCGTCGAGGAACTCGCCCGGGTCGTCGCGGCCGAGCAGGCGCACCACCCCGGCCAGCTCCACCCCGTGCCGGGGCAGTTGGTCACCGGGACGACCGCGCACCAGCATCAGCGCGTCGCGGACCTGCGCGGCGAGCGTCCAGCCGGCGGCCAGTTCGGCCGCCTCGTCGGGGTCGAGCAGGCCGGCCTCGCGGGCCGCGGCGAGGGCGTCGAGGGTACGGGTGCCGCGCAGCGCGGGCAGCCGGCCGGCGTGCCGGAGCTGGAGCAACTGCACCGCCCACTCGACGTCGGCCAGACCGCCCCGGCCCAGCTTGGTGTGGGTGGCCGGGTCGGCGCCCCGGGGCAGCCGCTCGGTCTCCACCCGCGCCTTGATCCGGCGGATCTCCACCATCTGTTCGCGGGTCAGCCCGTCGGCCGGGTAGCGCACCGGCTCGATCATCGCCTCGAACTCGGCGCCCAGCTCGGCGTCGCCGCAGACGAACCGGGCCCGCAGCAACGCCTGCGCCTCCCACACCCGCGACCAGCGCGCGTAGTACTGCGCGTAGGCGGCCAGGCTGCGGACCAGCGGGCCCTGCCGGCCCTCCGGGCGCAGGTCGGCGTCGACGCCGAGCGGCGGGTCGGGGGCGGGCGCGGAGAGCAGCCGGCGCAGCTCCTCGGCGATGGCGTGCGCGGCGGCGCTGGCCGCGCTCTCCGCCACCCCCGGCGGCGGGTCGTAGACGAAGAGCACGTCGGCGTCGGAGAGGTAGTTCGACTCGTACCCGCCGAGGCGGCCCATGCCGATCACCGCGAAGCGCAGCCCCGGCGGCCCGGGCTGGGCGGCGCGGGCGGCGCGCAGCGCGGCGGCCACTGTGGCGTCGGTGACGTGGGAGAGCGCGGTGCCGACGGCGGTCACGTCGACCACGGTGGGCCGGCGTTCCCCGCCGCCGACCGGGCGCGGGGTGAGCGGGGCGAGCGAGCCGGCCCGGCTGAGCACGTCGGCGGCGGCGATCCGGACCAGCTCGCGGCGGCGCAACGCGCGGACCGCCCGGGTGGCCTCGACCGGGTCGTCGTGCCGGGCCGCCGCGGCGACGAAGCCCTCGACGAGGGTCTCCCGGGGGCGTGGCGTCAGTTCGCTGTCCTCGGCCAGCAGCCGCAACGCCTCGGGCTCGCGGGCCAGCAGGTCGGCGGCGTAGCGGGAGGAGGAGAGCACCCGGGCCAGCCGGCGCGCCACCGGGCCGGAGTCGCGCAGCAGGCGCAGGTACCAGGGGGTGCTGCCGAGCTTGTCGGACACCTGCCGGTAGTTGAGCAGCCCCCGGTCCGGCTCCGGGGCGTCGGCGAACTCGTCGAGCAGCACCGGCAGCAGCGTGCGCTGGATCGCGGCGGTGCGGCTGACGCCGCCGGTGAGTGCCTGGAGGTGTCGCAGCGCGCCGGCCGGGTCGGCGAAGCCGAGCACCTCCAGCCGGTGCCGGGCCGCCTCGGGCGTGAGGCGTAACCCTTCGGCCGGCACCCGGGCCACCGACTCCAGCAGCGGCCGGTAGAGCAGTTTGGCGTGCAGCCGGCGTACCTCGCTGGCGTGGGTGACCCACTCGGCGCGGAACTCCTCGACGGCGCTGCGGCCCGGGGTGGCCGTGTGGCCGAGCGCGGCGGCGAGCCAGCGCAGCGCGGCCGGCTCGGTCGGCACGGTGTGGGTGCGGCGCAGGCCCTGGAGCTGGAGCCGGTGCTCGACGGCGCGCAGGAAGCGGTAGCCGCGCAGCAGCGCCTCGCCGTCGGCGCGGCCCACATAACCGCCGGCGACCAGGGCCCGCAGCGCCGGCACGGTGCCCGGCACGCGCAGCGACTCGTCACCGCGACCGTGCACGAGCTGGAGGAGCTGCACGGCGAACTCGATGTCACGCAGCCCACCCGGACCGCGCTTGATCTCGCGTTCCGCCTCCTTAGGCGGGACGTTGTCGAGGATCTTGCGGCGCATCGACCGGACGTCGGAGACCGCCTCCGGCCGCTCGGCCGCGGTCCAGACCAGCGGGGCGAGCGCCGCGATCCACTCCCGGGCCAGCTCCAGGTCGCCGGCCGCCGGGCGGGCCTTGAGCAGTGCCTGGAACTCCCAGGTGCGGGCCCAGCGGCGGTAGTAGGCCAGGTGGCTGGCGAGCGTGCGGACCAGCGGTCCACGGTTGCCCTCCGGGCGCAGCGCCGCGTCCACCGGCCAGGCGACCAGCCCGCAGACACCGATCAACCGGGTGGCGACCTGGGTGGCCGCGGTCAGGTCGTCGTCGCCGGCGGCGACGAAGATGACGTCGACGTCGGAGACGTAGTTCAGCTCGTCGCCACCGCACTTGCCCATCGCCACCACGGCGAGCCGGGGCCGGGCCGTGCCCTCGGGCAGCTCGTCGACGGCGATGTCGTAGGCGGCGGAGAGAGTCGCGTCGGCGAGGCCGGAGAGCGCGGCCATGGTCTGCTCCAGGCCGCGCCCACCGGTCAGGTCGGCCGCCGCGATCCGCAGCAGCGCCAACCGGTACGCCTGGCGTAGCAGCGGCACCGCGCCGGTGACAGTGGTCAGCTTGGCGGCGGCGCCCAGATCGAGCCGGCCGTCGGCGGTCGGTGCGAGCCCGTCCGGCTCGGTGGCCAGCACCGCCCACTGCCCGGGGTTGGCGACCAGGTGGTCGCCGAGGGCCGAGGAGGCGCCGAGCACCGCGACCAGCCGGCGGCGCAGCCCCGGGTCAGCGGCGAGCGCGTCGCGGATCGCCACGCCGCCGCCGGTGCGCCGCTCCGACTCGACCAGCCGGTGCAGCTGGCGCAGCGCCAGGTCCGGGTCGGCGGCCCGGGACAGCGCGGTGAGCAGCTCGGCGGCCCGGTCGTCGGCCGGTTCCTGGGTGTCCGGGCGCCACAGGTCGAGCCCGTCCGGGCCGAGCAGGTCGGCGGCGCGGGTGGCGCCGTCGCCCTCGGCGAAGCCGTAGCGGGCCAGGCGCCCGCGGGCCGGCCGGGTCACCTCACGCCCCGAGCAGCGGGAGGCTGCGACGCGGGCTGTCGTCACCCAGCTCGCCGAGCGCGAGGGCGGCGAACCGGATCGCGAACGGTTGCCAGGCCTCCTCGACGTCGGCCATCGCCCGGTCGCAGGCGGCCACCACCAGCTCCGGGTCGTAGCCCAGCTCGGCCAGCGTGGCCGAGTCGCGGGACCACTCGGCGATCATCGCGGTGTCGCACTCGATGTGGAACTGCAAGCCCCAGGCCCGGTCGCCCAGGCGGAACGCCTGGTGCGGGTAGCGGGTGGACGCGGCGAGCAGCGTCGCCCCGTGCGGCAGTTCGGTGATCTCGTCGGCGTGCCACTGGAGCACGTCGGGCATCAGCGGCACGTAGCGGAACAGCGGGTCGGTCTCGGCGGCGTCGCGCCGGCCCACCACGGTGGGGCCGATCTCCGGCCCGGACGGGCTGCGCTCGACCCGGCCGGCGTGCGCGGTGGCGAGCAACTGCGCGCCCAGGCAGATCGCCAGCGTGGGCAGCCGGTGGCGGACCGCCTTGCGCAGCAGCCCCTCCAGCGCCGGGAACCAGGGCGCGCCCGGGCTGTTGTCGGCCAGCGGATAGGCCTGCTGGTCGCCGCCGAGCACCACGAGGGCGGCGTACCCGTCGAGGTCGGCGGGGAGCGCGTCGCCCGCGTGCGGGCGCAGGACGCGCAGCTCCAACCCCCCTTCGGTGAGCCACTCCCCCAGGCGGCGGAGGTCGTCGGTCGGGTCGTTCTCGATCACCAGCGCGGTCGCCACGACGTCGAGGCTAGCCGGTACGCCCGCGCGCGGGCGGTCCGGCTCGGCGGCGTTAGGCTCGCGGTCGTGCCCACCGACGACTGCCTGCGCCCACCGGCCCTGCGTCCCGGCGACGCGGTGATGCTGGTGTCGCCGTCCGGACCGACCCGTCCGGAACGGGTGGCCCGCGGCATCGAGCTGCTCACCGGCTGGGGCCTCCGGCCGGTGCCCGCGCCGAACGCGTACGCCCGGCGGGGCTACCTGGCCGGCGACGACGCGCTGCGGGCCGACGACCTGAACGCGGCGTTCGCCGACCCGGAGATCCGCGGCGTGATCTGCACCCGGGGCGGCTACGGCGCGCAGCGGGTGGTCGACCTGATCGACATGGCGGCGGTGCGCCGCGACCCGAAGGTGGTGGCCGGCTTCTCCGACATCACCGCGTTGCAGTTCGCGCTCTGGCGGGGCGCCCGGCTGGCCGGGGTGCACGGTCCCGGCGCCGCCTGGCGGGACGAGCGCACCCCGCTGCGCTCGGCGGAGTCGCTGCACGCCGCGCTGATGACCACCGAACCGGTGACCGTGGCGGCGGTCGAGGCGGAGGAGACGTATCCGGTGCGGGTGCCCGGGCGGGCCGAGGGCCGGCTGATCGGCGGCAACCTGTGCCTGATCACCGCGTCGGTCGGCACCCCGGACATGCCGGACCTCACCGGCGCGATCCTGCTGGTGGAGGAGGTGCAGGAACCGCCCTACAAGGTCGACCGGATGCTCACGCACCTGCGCCGGTGCGGGGCGCTGACCGGGCTCGCCGGGGTGGCGGTCGGCCAGTTCACCGAGTGCGCCGACGGCTGGGACACCACGATCGTCGACGTGCTCACCGACCGCCTGGGCGACCTGGGCGTGCCGGTCCTCGGCGGTCTGCCCGTCGGCCACGGCCCCGACCAGCTCACCGTCCCGGTGCACACCCGGGCCACCCTGGACACCACCACCGCCACCCTCACGGTCACCCCCGCCGTCCGTTGACCGCGCCGCGCGCCGCGCTGAGGTGGGCCACCGCGCCGGTTTCCAGGGCGACCCAGACCGAGGCGTCGGGGGTGAGCGTGAGGCCGTGGGGTTCGGAACGCGCGGTGGGCAGGGTGTGGTGGGTGAACGTGCCGTCGGGGGCGACGTGGCCGAGGCGGTTCGCGGCCCACTCGGTGAACCAGCAGCCGCCGGCCGGGTCGGCGACGATCGCGTGCGGGCGGGCCGCCCGGTCGGGCAGCGGAAACTCGTCGATCCGCCCGTCGGGGGTGATCCGGCCGAGCTGCCCGGCGGCGATCTCGACGAACCAGAGCGCGCCGTCACCGCCACCGGTGATGCCGACCGGCCCGGCGGCCTCGGTGGGCAACGGGTGCAACGTCACCGACCCGTCCAGGCCGACCCGGGCGATCGCGTTCGCCTGGTTGAGCGTGAGCCAGAGGGCGTCGTCCGGGCCGGTGGCCAGCATCGACGGGAAACCCTTGGCGACCGGCAACGGGAACGTGCTGACCTCCCCGTCCACGCTCACCCGCCCGACCGTGTCGTCGCCCATTCCGGCGTACCAGAGCGCGCCGTCCGGGCCGGTCGCCAGGCCGCACGGGGCGCAGCCGGGCGGCAGCGCCACCGAACCGCTCTCGCCGTCGACGGTGATCCGGCCGAGCCGGTGGTCGCCGGAGCGGGTGTACCAGAGCGCGCCGTCCGGCCCGGTGGTGATGATCAGCGGGCGGCTCTCCGGCGGGTCGGCGCGGTAGGTCCGCACCACACCGTCGAGGCCCAGCCGGGCGACGCCGCCGGAGCCGGCCAGCGTCAGCCAGAGCGCGCCGTCCGGCCCGACCGTGATCGCGTACGGGCCGGAGCCCGGCCCGGTCAGCGGGACCTCGCGGATGACGGGCTGTGTCATGAGGCGCCTTTCGTCGGGATTCCGCCCACCCTTCCGACCGCCACGGTGACCGCGCAACCGTTTTTGTCCGGATCCCCGCTCCGGATTGCCAGCTCGCTGACAGGTTCGCCATGGGTTGCCCCCAGCTCCAGCGGTCACTGTCGGTGACGTCATCGCACCACCACCGAAAAGGAGATCCGCATGATCCGCACGACGAGGAAGCGCCTGCTGGTCGGCCTGGCCGCCGCCGGGGTGCTCGGCGTCGGGATCGCCGCCCCGACGGTGGCGCTCGCAGACGACAAGGGCCCGAGCGCCGGCGCGAGCACCGACCAGGGCGGCGACCGCCAGCAGCGGTACGCCGACCGGCAGGCCGAGTTCGCCGACGCGCTCGCCAAGGAGTTGGGCGTGCCGGCCGACAAGGTGACGGCGGCGCTGGAGAAGCTGCGCGAGCAGCGCCAGGCCGACCGCCCGGAGCGGCCGACGCCGCCGTCGGCGCAGGACCGGCAGGCCGCGCTGAAGGGCCGGCTCGACCAGGCCGTCAGGGACGGCAAGCTGACCCAGGAGCAGGCCGACGCGGTGCTCAAGGCCGCCGAGTCCGGCGTGTTCCCCGGCCCCGGCGGCATGACCCACCGCAACTGGCACAAGTGAAAGGAGGGGCCCCCTCTTAACGCTTTCGGCATAGGAGGGGGCCCCGCTTAACACGCGCCGGCGGTCAGCGCAGGTACGGACCGTCCGCGCCGACCTTCCCCGGCGCGGGGTTGCCGGGCAGGTCGAGCACGTAGACGCGCAGGTTGCCCTTGCCGCTCACCGCGGCGGTGAGCGTGCCGTCGGTGACCGTGCGCACGTCGCCGGTCACGGCGTCGGTGTACCGACCGTTCGGCACGCCCCGGAACGTGGCGCCGCCGGAGACGGTGACCAGCGCGAAGCTGTCCACCGCGCCCTCGGTGAAGCGCCGCTTGTAGGCCATCACGCCACTGACGCCCTCGGTCGAGTACTGCCCCTTCTGCAGCGCCGGCACGGCCCGCCGGATCAGGTTGAGCCGCTGCACGTGCCTGACCAGCGGCTGGGCGAGCGTGGTGGCCACCGTCCCGCTGGCCGAGCCGACCACCCCGAAGCCGGCGGCGGTGACCGTGCCGGCCAGGTGGTCGCCGTAGTAGGCGCGGCCCGTGGTGGCGAGCGGGCAGGTCGGCCCGCAGTCGATCCGGGCGCCCTTCTGGAACTCGATCTCGGAGCCGTAGTAGAGCGTCGGGATGCCGCGGAACGTCCACATCAGGCTCATGTTCTCCGCCCACGCGTCGGTGCCACCGGTGTAGCGGGTCGACGACTTGTTCGGCCCGTAGTCGTGGCTGTCGACGTAGACCACGTTGTAGGTGGCGTCGTTGTAGCTGTCGTCGGAGTCCTTGCCGTTGCCGAACGCGTTGCCGGCGTCGGAGAAGTTCATGTGCATGCGCATGTCGATCACGTTCATGCCGGAGAACTTCGAGTGGTCCGGCGCGTGGTACGCGTTGCCGCGCAGGAACGCGTTGTCGGTGGTGGGCTGTCCGGCCGGGCCGAGCAGTTGCTCGTAGTCGTACTGCTCGATCGCGGCCCGCACGTCGTCCGGGCTGTACTCCTTGCGCTCCTTCCAGGTGAAGAACTGGGCGGAGTGGTTGACCGAGCCGCGGTTCCACTTGTCGTTGACGAACGCGGCGACCTCGCCGAAGACGTAGAAGTCCTTGCCCTTCGCGCCGAACCGGGACACGGCGTGCTGCTGGATGGCGGGCAGGAAGCGCCGGTTCCAGGTGACCCGGGGAATGTGCACGGCGGTGTCGATGCGGAAGCCGTCCACCCCCATGTCGATGAACCGGTTGTACGCGTTGATCAGGTATTCCTGCACGGCCGCGTTCTCGGTGTTGAAGTCGGCCAGGTCCTCGTGCAGCCAGCAGCTCCGCGCGTCCTCGCCCTCCCAGTTGCCGATCCAGCACTGGTGGTACTTGTCGGCCGGGAACAACTTGCTGGTCGGGGTGGGCCACTGACAGTTGTAGAGCGTGTATCCCTCGGGGCTGCGCCCGCCGGTGGGCGTACCCCAGTTCAGGCACGTGTTCCCGGTGGGCGCGGCGGACGACCACACGTCGCCGTTGTACGGCCGGCCCTTGGCCTTGGCGTTCTGCGCCGGGGTGAGCGCCGGGTCGTTCCCGGTCGCCTCGACCATCGGGTCGTACTCCCGGCCGGCCTGCGGCTGGTCGTAGTACCACTTCCACTGGTCGTCGCGGGTCCCGTAGACGGTGGGCGTGAACAGGCCCTTGGCGCCCCAGCGGGAGCTGTGGTTGTAGACCACGTCCTGGAAGATCTTGATGCCCTTGGCGTGCGCCGCGTTGATCAGGTCCTGGTAGGACGCACCTGCGCTCTCCAGCCGCGGATCGACGCGGTAGAAGTCCCACCCGTGATAGCCGTGGTAGTCGTAGTCGGAGCGGTTGAGCACCACCGGCGTGATCCAGATGGCCGAGAACCCGAGCGCCTTGATGTAGTCGAGCTTGTCGACCAGCCCCTTGAAGTCGCCCCGGAACATCGGGTCGCCGTTTGCGGCGTTGCCGGAGGCCACGTGCTGGCTGCCGCCCCGGTCGTTGGCCGGGTCGCCGTCGGCGAACCGCGCGGTCATCACGAAGTAGATGCTGCCCTCGCGCGGGTCACCGCCGAGCGGTGCGCCGCCGGCCGGAGCGGCGCCGGTGGTCGCGGACGCCGGCGCGCTCGCCGCCGACCGGTTGCCGGCCGCGTCGAGCGCCCGCACGCTCCAGGTGTACGCCGTGGCGGGCCGCAGGTCGTACGCGACGTACCGGGTGGTGGTGCTGGTGACCGTGGTGCTCCCGGCGCCGCCGGTGCGGGTCAGCTCGTACCCGGTCACGCCCCGGTCGTCGGTGGCGGCGGTCCAGCTCAGGGTGACCGCCAGCCCGTCGGCGACCGCGGTGAGGCCGCCCGGCGCGGACGGCGGCGTGGTGTCCGGGACGGCCGGCGCACAGGGGTCGGCGGCGGAGGCGGTGACCCGGCCGTTGTCGACGACGCTGCGCCCGACGCCCAGGGTGTAGTCGGCGCCGCCGTTGTTGTCCCAGGTGCCGGCGGTGTCGTTGAACGCCGCGGTGAGCCCGCCGGCCGCGCCGAGGTCGACGATCCGGCGGGCCCAGCCGGCGCAGCGCGTCTCCATGGCCACACCCGGCGCGCTGGTCCAGGCCCCGCCGGCGGGTCGGTAGTGCAGGTTCGCGGCGCTCCAGCCGCGCGGGGTGAGGTGGTACCAGACCTCGGCGGTGTTCCCGGCGATGTCGGACGGCGCCGGCGAGGGGCTGGTGGTGGCGGACGGGGTCGGCGACGGGGTGGCGGTCGCGCACGGGTCGCCGGTGCCGATCCGGCCGCCGGCGACGGTGACCGCGCCGGTGCCGAGGCGGTAGTTGGCGCCGTTGTTGTTGTCCCAGACGCCGCTGCCGTTGGTGAAGACGACCTGGAGGCCGGCGGCGGCGCCGAGGTCGAGCGTCTTGCGCCGCCAGCCGGCGCAGGCGGTGTCCATCGGCACGCCGGGCACGGCGGTCCAGGCCTGCCCGTCCACGCCGTAGTGGATGTTCACGGCGGCGCCCCAGGCGGCCGGGGGCTGGTAGTAGACGGTGACGGTGTTGGCCGCGGCGGCGGCGGTGAACGGCAGCAGCGCGGCGAGCACGCCGGTGGCGAGCGCGAGCGCGCCCCACCGGCGGCGGGTGGTGGTGGTCCTGCCCCTCATGGCGGCTCTCCTGACACCCTGGCCCGCTCCGGCGGACGCAAGGGGATGAAGGCGTTGCAAGAACTTGCGACGCGTGGTGCCAGGAAGTTACCAGCTTCAATCCCCGGAAACCAGAGGTTCACAATCGACGGTATGCGCAACCCCTTGCATCCCCCGCAACTCCTTGCTCCCGGCTCCGCCACCGAGCCGGGAGCACGGAGCGCTCAGCCGCCGGCCGGCGGGGTGAAGACGCCGAGCAGGTTGCCGGACGGGTCGCGCAGGCGCGCGTGCACCAGGCCGCTCGGCGCGGTCACCGGCTTCGCCAGCACCGTGCCGCCGGCCGCCTCGGCCCGCCGGCAGGTCTCCGCCACGTCCGGCACCTGGGCGTAGAAGATCGCGTAGTTGTCGGCGGCGGAACCGGTGCCCCGGATCGCGCCGCCGATCCCCCGCTCGCCACCGGCTCCGGTCTGCCGGTAGGAGTTACCCGGGCCGCCCTGCTCCTCGAAGCCCCAGCCGAACAGGTCGGCGTAGAACCGCTGCGCCTCGTCCGGGCGGTCGGAGCCGATCTCGAACCAGGTCACGGGCGTGCTGGACATGCTGCCTCCTCGCCGCGCCGGCCCCGTGCCGGCGTCGTCAGGATCCAGCCTCGGGGGTGTCCACGACAGCGTCCTGTCGGTGTTTCGCCGTGGCGTCGGCACCCGACGTCGGCTCCCGTCGGTGCGCCGGGTCAGACCACCCGCGGCGTACCTCAGCCGTGAACTCGGCCAGCATCACCGGCGGCTCCGACCGGGCACCTCGACCACGCAGGCGTGCCACCGCCTCCGACGTCGCCGGGTGGAGCGGGCCGGCCGAGACTGCCTGGGCGCTGACCACCTGACCGACGACTCGCGCGAGGGTGTCGTCCACCTCCTCGTCGGCGCCCCACATGCGTTCGACGCAGTGCAGCATGACCGTGGCGACGCTCGGGTCCTGCATCAACGTCGCCCGGCAGGCGAGCAGCACCTCCGCGACCACCGCCGGCGACACCTCCTGGTCCTGCGCCAGTCGATCCAGCAGCAGTCGCAGGAAGGCGGCCCGATCCCAGTCCTCCACCAGACCGGCCGCATCCCCGATCAACCGCGCGCAGCGCAGGTAGACCTCCCGGCGCTGCCGTTGGCTCGTCGGCCGCAGCGGCAGCAGCCAGGCGGTGAACAGCGCCCGGGCGGCCGAGAGCGCGACGCCCTCCTCCGGAGACTGGTACGTCGTGAGCAGGGTGTGCAACTGGTCGATCACCGGTTCCACAGCGTGCACCAGCAGCGCCTCGGTCCGGTCGCAACTCAGGTGCGCGGCACGCCGCGACCGCACCAGCAGCTCGACCGGTAGGCGATAGCCGTGCCCCGGCCTGTCGGTCGCCAGCCCCGACACCCAACCCAGGTCGGGCTCAGGTGGCACGGCGAACCGATCGTCCACCCAGATCCTCACGTCCCGGCTGGACGCCCGGCCCCGCCGCTCCAACGCCAGCAGGTCGGCCAGGCTGTCCCACTCGTCGGCTCCGAGCTGCGACCGCCAGAGCCCGACCTGGGCCCGCCACTCGTCCACGGTGACGGTCGCCTCCGGGAACAGCTCGCGCCCGGTCAGCTTGTCGAACCAGTCGACGACCGTGCTCTTCTCCCCGCCGAGCAGGCGTACGGCGTCGGCGTAGCTGAGCGTGTCGGGCACCGGCGTTTCCTCCTGAAGGACGGCAGACCCACCAGGATCACCGAAGCCGGCAACCCGCGCTGTCGGGTTTCAGACCAGGCGGAGCGGGCGCACCCGGTCTACCGGGAGGTCGAGGTCCTCCGGGCGCAGCTCGCGGGTCACCGGCTCGGCCAGCGGGCGCACCGAGCGGATCCGGTCGGTGCGGAAGCAACGCACCCCGTCGCGCAGCCGGCACCAGGCGACCAGGTACCAGTGCGTCGAGTTGCCCAGGTAGGCAAGCGGCTCCACGTCGCGCAGCGAATCCGTGCCGCCCCGGTCGGCGTATCCCAGGCGCAGCACCCGCCCGGCGGCGACCGCGTCGGCGACGGCGGCCGGGACGGGCGTGGCCGGTCCGTCGCCCACCAGGTGCACCCGGCCGGCGAGCCGGTGCGCCTCGGCCACCGCGGCGGGCGGCATCACCGCGACCAGCTTGCGCAGCGCGGCCCCGGCCGCCGGGGCGAACGGGGAGCCGCCGAGGCGGTGCAGCGCCACCGCCATCGCCACCGCCTCGGCCGGGGTGAGGTTGACCGGTGGCAGCGTGCGGGACCGGTCGACCGCGTAGCCGCCGGCGCGCCCCGGCTCGGCCCAGATCGGCACGCCGGCAGCCTGGAGCGCGGAGATGTCGCGCTCGACGGTGCGCGTGCTGACCTCGAAGCGCCGGGCCAGCCAGCGCGCGCTGCGCGGGCGCGGCGACACCGCCCGCAACTCCTCGACCAGGGCGTAGAGACGATCCGTGCGGTTCACCCCACGCACCCTAGGCCGGGGGTACGACGCGTCAGGCGATGCAGGCGCAGACGATCAGCGCGGCGCCGAAGTGGGTGGCGGCGCTGACCCGGGCCGCCGGGTGCGGCTCGTCGGCGGCGATGACGTCGCCCAGCTTGCCCGGGGTGAGCACGTCGAGCACGACGAACGCCAGCGCCATCACCAGCAGGCCGACCAGCCCGAAGATCACCGTGGAGGCCAGCCCCTTGGTGAACGAGCTGTAGCTGGTCAGCACCGCCGTGAAGACGATGCCGGCGATGCCGAGCTGGTTGGCGGCGAGCAGCAACGCGGCGTTGCCGTTGCGGCGGACCCAGATCAGCTCCCGCAGCCTGCCGGGGGTGAGCAGGTCGACAAGCACGAAGCCGGCGGCCATCAGCGCCACCCCGACCACCCCGAACACGATGCTCTGCCACGCCCCGTTGAGCAGGTCTCCCAGCACGAACGCCCTCCCGGCTCCGCCCGCCCGGGCGCGGGTGCGCGGGCGGTGCCGCAGACGATAGCGGCACCGCGCCAGCGTGATCTAGAGCGAGAGGTAGTGCTGCCGCTCGTAGGGGGTGACCTCGCGGCGGTACTGCTCCCACTCGGCCCGCTTGTTGCGCAGGAAGAAGTCGAAGACGTGCTCGCCGAGCACCTCGGCGACCAACTCCGAGCCGGCCATCACGTCGATCGCCTCGGAGAGGTTCTCCGGCAGCGCCTCGTAGCCCATCGCGCGGCGCTCGGCGCTGCTCAGCGACCAGACGTCGTCCTCCGCGCCCGGGGGCAGCTCGTAGCCCTCCTCGATGCCCTTCAGGCCGGCGCCCAGCATGACCGCGAACGCCAGGTAGGGGTTGGTCGCCGAGTCCAGCGAGCGGACCTCCACCCGGGCCGAGTTCGGCTTGCCGTAGGCCGGCACGCGGACCAGCGCGGACCGGTTCAGGTGACCCCAGCAGACGTACGCCGGGCTCTCGGTGATCCGGTCCGGCAGCGCCTGCGGGAAGAGCCGCTTGTAGGAGTTGACCCACTGGTTGGTCACCGCGGTGTATTCCCGGGCATGGGTGAGCAGCCCGGCGATGAACGACTTGGCGACCTTCGACAACTTCATCGGGTCGCCGGCGTCGTGGAACGCGTTGCGCTCCCCCTCGAACAGCGACAGGTGGGTGTGCATGCCGCTGCCCGGCTGGTCGGTGAACGGCTTCGGCATGAAGCTGGCCTGCACTCCGGTGGAGAGCGCCACCTCCTTCACCACGTGCCGGAACGTCATGATGTTGTCGGCGGTGGTGAGCGCGTCGGCGTAGCGCAGGTCGATCTCCTGCTGGCCGGGGGCGACCTCGTGGTGGCTGAACTCCACCGAGATGCCGATCCGCTCCAGCGCCAGCACCGCCTGGCGGCGGAAGTCGCGCGCCACCGCGTGGGTGGTGTGCTCGAAGTAGCCGCCGGTGTCCACCGGCACCGGCACCGAGCCGTCCTGCGGGCCGTTCTCCAGCAGGAAGAACTCGATCTCCGGGTGGGTGTAGAAGGTGAAGCCCTTGTCGGCGGCGCGGGACAGCATCCGGCGCAGCACGTGCCGCGGGTCGGCCCAGGAGGGGCTGCCGTCGGGCAGCAGGATGTCGCAGAACATCCGGGCGCTCTCGCCGCTCACCCCGCCCTCGAACGGGAACACCTGGAACGTGGTCGGGTCGGGCATGGCCACCATGTCCGACTCGAAGACCCGGGCGAAGCCCTCGATCGCCGAGCCGTCGAAGCCGATGCCCTCCTCGAAGGCCGCCTCCAGCTCCGCCGGGGCCACCGAGACGCTCTTCAGCGTGCCGAGCACGTCGGTGAACCACAGCCGGACGAAACGGATGTCCCGCTCCTCCAGCGTACGGAGGACGAACTCCTGCTGACGGTCCACATCCACCCCTCGTGACACGTACGTCCTGCACCGGTCGGGCCGGCCCGGCTGACCGCTCAGTTTCCACCGGCCTCGTTACACCGACGTTACGCCCTTTCGAGGCACAGCGCCCCGCCGTGTCCCGCCCTCGGAGACAGTGGCCCGCGTCTCCCGCGAGCGGCCGGATGCGGGCGCGACGGCTGGGGGAAGATGGGGGCATGCCCACCCTGCGACTCGCCCTCTGCCAGGTCAACCCGACGGTCGGCGACCTCACCGGCAACGCCGACCGGGTCCGCGCGTGGACCCGCAAGGCCGCCGACTCCGGCGCCCAGCTCGCCCTCTTCCCCGAGCTGATGGTGACCGGCTACCCGGTCGAGGACCTGGTCTTCCGCCGCTCGTTCGTCGCCGCGTCCCGGGCCGCGCTGCACCGACTCGCCGCCGACCTGGCCGGCGACGGCCTCGGTGACCTGCCGGTCCTGGTGGGCTACCTGGACGCGGACGGGCCACCGCAGGTCAGCGCCGACGCCGAACCCGGCCGGGGGGCGCGCAACGCGGCCGCGCTGCTGCACGGTGGCGAGGTGGTGGCCACCTACTTCAAGCACCACCTGCCCAACTACGGGGTGTTCGACGAGGACCGCTACTTCGTCCCGGGGGACACGCTGACCGTGGTGCGCGTCGGCGGGGTGGACGTGGCGCTGACCATCTGCGAGGACCTGTGGCAGGCCGGCGGCCCGTTCGCGGTGGCCCGGCAGGCCGGCGTCGGGCTGGTGCTCAGCATCAACGGCTCGCCGTACGAGCTGAACAAGGACGACGCCCGGATGCCGCTGGTGCGCCGGCGCGCCGCCGAGGCGGGCGCCGCGATCGCGTACGTGAACATGGTCGGCGGCCAGGACGAGCTGGTCTACGACGGCGACTCGCTGATCGTCGCCGCCGACGGCACGCTGCTCGCCCGGGCGCCGCAGTTCGTCGAGCACCTGCTGGTGCACGACGTGGAGCTGCCGGCCGCGCCGGAGACGACCGGCGGCGCGACCGACCTGGCCGACAGGATGCGGCTGGTCCGCCACGAGGTGCCGGCGATCCCGCCCGCGCCCGAGGGGCCGGCCGCGACCGGCGGGATCATCGAGCCGGTCGCCGACGAGGCCGAGGTGTGGCAGGCGCTGGTGCTGGGCCTGCGCGACTACGCCGACAAGAACCGCTTCCCGTCGGTGGTGCTCGGCCTCTCCGGCGGCATCGACTCGGCGGTGGCGGCGGCCCTCGCGGTGGACGCGCTCGGCCCGCAGCGGGTGGTCGGCGTCTCGATGCCCAGCCAGCACTCCTCCGAGCACTCCCGCACCGACGCCGAGGACCTGGCCAAGCGCACCGGGCTGGACTACCGGATCGAGCCGATCCAGCCGATGGTCGACACGTTCCTGGCCAACATGTCGCTCTCCGGCGTGGCGGTGGAGAACCTCCAGGCCCGGGTCCGCGGCGTGATCCTGATGGCGCTGTCGAACCAGGAGGGCCACCTGGTGCTGACCACCGGCAACAAGAGCGAGCTGGCGGTGGGCTACTCGACGCTCTACGGCGACTCGGTGGGCGGCTACAACCCGGTCAAGGACGTCTGGAAGACGCTGGTGTGGCGGCTGGCGAAGTGGCGCAACGCGGACGCGGCCCGGCGCGGTGAGACCCCGCCGATCCCGGAGAACTCGATCGGCAAGCCGCCGTCGGCCGAGCTGAGCCCCGGCCAGCTCGACAGCGACACGCTGCCCGACTACGACGTGCTCGACCCGATCCTGATCGGCTACGTCGACGGCGACCTGGGCCGCGACGGCCTGATCGAGTCCGGCCACGACCCGGCGGTGGTGGACAAGGTGCTGCGGATGGTGGATACCGCCGAGTACAAGCGGCGGCAGTCCGCGCCCGGCACCAAGATCTCCATGAAGGCGTTCGGCCGGGACCGGCGGCTGCCGATCACCAACCGCTGGCGCGAGGACGGCTGAACGCTCCCGGGCCGCCGGCGTCGGGAGTGAATTCCTCCACTCCGACCTGCCGGCGGCCGGCCACCCGGTGCGACGATCGCGGGGAACCCGGGGACCGCGTGCGCGGCCTCGAGGAAGGAGATTGTCATGGTGGAGTCCACACCGACCGAGGTGACCGCCCTCTACGGCGGGCCGGCCACCCGGCGGATCCGCACCCGCGACCTGATCGCCGCCAAGGAGCGCGGCGACCGGTGGGCCATGCTCACCTCATACGACCAGTACACCGCCTCGATCTTCGACCAGGCGGGCATCCCGGTGCTGCTGGTCGGCGACTCGGCCGCGAACAACGTCTTCGGCTACGAGACCACCCTGCCGGTGACCGCCGAGGAGTTGCTGCCGCTGGTCCGCGCCGTGGTGCGGGCCACGAAGCACTCGCTGATCGTCGGCGACCTGCCGTTCGGCTCGTACGAGGAGGGGCCGGCGCAGGCGCTGCGCACCGCGGTGCGGTTCATGAAGGAGGGCGGCTGCCACGCCGTCAAGCTGGAGGGCGGGCGGCGCTGCGCCGCGCAGATCGAGGCGATCGTCGGCGCGGGCATCCCGGTGATGGCGCACATCGGCTTCACCCCGCAGAGCGAGCACACGCTCGGCGGCTACCGCGTGCAGGGCCGGGGCGACACCGCCGAGGAGGTGCTCGCCGACGCCCGGGCGGTGGCCGAGGCGGGCGCGTTCGCGGTGGTGCTGGAGATGGTGCCCGGCGAGGTGGCCAAGCGGGTCACCGGCGAGTTGTCCATCCCCACCGTCGGCATCGGCGCCGGGCCGGACACCGACGGGCAGGTGCTGGTCTGGCAGGACATGGCCGGGCTGCGCACCGGCCGGGCGCCGCGCTTCGTCAAGCGCTACGCCGACCTGGCCGGCGCGCTGACCGACGCCACCCGCCGGTTCGCCGACGAGGTGCGCGGCGGCGAGTTCCCCGCCGCAGAGCACACCTTCTGAGATGTAAGGAGGGGCCCCTTCTTAACGCCTGGCGTAGAGGAGGGGCCCCTTCTTAACAGGCGCCTGCTCAGAGATCGGTGACCCGGATGCCGGCGTGCGCCTTGTGGCGCTTGTTGATCGCGATCAGGTTCGCGGTGAACGCCTCAATCTGGTGGGCGTTGCGCAGCCGGCCGGCGTAGATGCCGCGCATGCCGGGGATCCGGGCGGCCAGCGCGGCGACCACGCCGACGAGGTCCCGGTCCTCGGTGCAGATCAGCACGTCGAGGTCGATCCGGTCGACCTCCGGGTCGGCCAGCAGCGGCGCGCTGACGTGGTTGAACGCCGCGCACACCCGGGAGTCGGGCAGCAACGCGGCGGCCTGCTGCACGGCGCTGCCCTCGGCCACGGTCAACGCGTACGGGCCCTGCTTGTCGAAACCGAGCGGGTTGACGCAGTCCACCACGATCTTGCCGGCCAGCGGCCCGGCGAGCGCGGCGACGGTCGCCTCGTGCCCGTCCCACGGGACCGCGACGATCACCACGTCGCTGCGACGGGCGACCTCCTCGTTGCCGGCCCCGGAGACCCGGGCGCCGGCCGGCACGCCGGGCAGGGCGGCGATCTCGGCGGCGGCCTCGGCGGCCCGGTCGGTGGCGCGGGAGCCGATCAGCACGGTCTGCCCGGCCCGGGCGAACCGGTAGGCGAGACCCCGCCCCTGGTCGCCGGTGCCACCGATGATGCCGACGGTGAGCCCGGAGACGTCGGGCAGCGTGGTCGCGTCGTAAGCCATGCGGTCATCCTCGCAAAGCCCGCCGCCGCACGGCGCGTCGAGTCGCTGTGAGAATCCCCGCGCCCGGTCAGGCACGCTCGAAGGCGACCTTGCGTTCCTCCGGGTCGGCGGCCGTCAGCCGGACCCGGACGCGCTCGCCGAGCGGCAGCTCGCCGGTGCAGCGGGCCCGCACCGGCGGCTCGTCGACCGCGACCGTGCCGCCGGGCGGCCGGCCGGCCCGGCCGTTGCTCGCCGGTCGGGGCTCGTCGACGTCGAGCACCGCCGCCTCGAAGGTCTCCCCCACCCGGTGCGCCAGCAACACCGCCTCGGCCAGCTCGATCGCGCCGCGGGTGGCCGTGCCGGCGGTCCGGTCGGTCGCCGCCATCACCTCCGGCAGCTTCGGCAACGCGTCCCGGACGTGCGCGGGCACCTCCCGCCCCTCGTGCAGAGCGAGGCAGACCTCGGTGGCGTAGCGGTCGGCGAGCCGGCGCAGCGGCGCCGTGACGTGGGCGTACGCGGCGGCCACCCCGCCGTGCTCCGGCTGCTCGGGCACCGCGCCGTCGAAGGCGGTGTACGCCGCCCCGCGCATCAGCTCGGCGGCCTGGTCGACGAACGCGGCCGCGCGGGGCTGCGAGGCGTCCAGCCCGGCGAGCACCTGACCGACCGAGGCGCCGTCCGGCCAGGGCACGCCGAGCGGGCCGGCGGCCAGCCGCAGCTTCTCGACCGCCTCCGGGCGGGGGCGGGGCATGGTGCGCAGCAAACCGATCCGGCCGGCGAGCATGATGTCGGCGGCAGCCATGCCGGTGAGCAGCGAGATCTGCGCGTTGTGCTCCTCCATCGGGCCGGGCCCGCGCAGGACCAGCCGCCACCCGTCGCCGTCGGGCTCGACGTCCTGCTCGGGCAGGGGCAGGTTGATCGCGCCCCGGCTCAGCCCGCGGGCGGTGAGCAGCGCGCCGATCTCGGGCAGCAGGGCGATCGGCTCGGGCAGGCGGCCGGCGTCGGCGTCGCGCTGCACCCCGCCGTAGTCGAGCTTGGCGCGGCTGCGCACCCGGGCGCGTTCCAGGGCGACCGCGACCGTGGCGCCGTCGGCGTCCAGGTCGATGGTCCAGAGCACGGCGGCCCGGTCGGCGTCGGGCAGCAGGCTGGCCGCCCCCTCGCTGAGCGTGTGCGGGTGCAGCGGCACGTTGCCGTCGGGCAGGTAGACCGTCTGGCCCCGCCGCCACGTCTCGGCCTCCAGCTCACCACCCGGGGGTACGTGGGTGAGCACGTCCGCTATCGCGTACCGCACGCGGTAGCCGCCGCCGGGCCGGCGGGTGAGGTGCATGGCCTGGTCGAGGTCGCGCGAGGTCGCCGGGTCGACGGTGACGAACGGGATGTCGGTCCGGTCGGGCACGGCCGGCAGCGGCGCGGCGGCCGCGGTGTCGGCCTCGCGTTGCGCCGCGGCCGGGAAGCTCTCGGGCAGTCCCAGCTCGCGGCGCAGCGCGCCGAAGTCGATGCGGGGCGCCAGTACGCGTCGGATCACCACGTGGTCAATCCTGACAGTGCTCCGCGCGTTCCGCTCACCGGCGCCGCGCCGCGGGTTAGGAAGGGGCCCCGGTTAACGCATTCGGTATAGGAAGGGCCCCTTCCTGACACTCAGGCCCGACGGGCGGGCGCCTTGCGGGCGGTGGTGGTCTTGCGCGCGGTGATGGTCTTGCGGGCCGGCGCCTTCTTGGCCGCGGTCGTCTTCTTCGCGGCGGTGGTGGCCTTGCGCGCGGTGGTGGTCTTGCGCGCGGGCGCCTTCTTGGCCGCCGTCTTACCGGCGGCGGGCCGCGTCGAGGCGGTCGTCTTCTTCGCCGGCGCCTTCTTCGCGGCAGTGGTCTTCTTCGCGGCGGTCGTCTTCTTCGCCGCCGAGGTGACCTTCCGGGCGCCGGTGGTCTTCTTCGCCGGCGCCTTCTTGGCCGCGGTGGTCTTCTTCGCGGCGGTCGTCTTCTTCGCCGGGGCCTTCTTCGCCGCCGTCTTCTTCGCGGTGGCCTTCTTGGCGGGCGGGCTCTTGGCGGTGGTCCTGGACGCCGGTGCCTTACGCGCCGCCGACACGACCTTCTTGGCGGCTGCCTTCTTCGCGACCGCCTTCCGGGCCGGCGTCCGTCCGGCGCCGGCGCCCGAGGCGTTCGGCGACGCCTTGGTGACCGTCGTCGTCCTGCCCGCGCCGGTCTTCTTCGCGGTCGTCCGTTTCGCGGCCGGGCGGGTGGCCTGCTGTGCTACGGCCATCTCGGTTCCCTTTCCTGGGGACGTGCTGCCGCCCTCGCGGAGCACGGATCACCTCGACGCGGTCCTCCCGCGCCGTCTATCGGCCCTCCCCGGCCCAACGGGCGTCCTCGGCATCCCACGCTTCGTTCCGCTCCTGCACCTTCTGCAGGGCGTTCTCCGCGTCGGCGGCCGAGGCGTACGGTCCGAGAACGTGCTTCGCGGGGCACACGTCGGCATCGGTCTCGACCCGGTGGTGTCGCGTGCACCAGTAGTAGTGCCCACCACTTCCGTCGTCGCTCATGCGATCACTGTGCACCGGGAATCGCCCGGCCGCCACCGGAACGCCACAAATAGTCGCCGCCCTCTCCACATTAGACCTGGTCGGGACCGTTCCGACGGGGAATGGCGGAAGAGCCGCGGGCGGGCCGGCCGGCCGTCGGGTCGGTCGGCCGGACCGGTGACGTGTGCCTCAGGCGGACACCGGCGCGGGCTCCGCAGCCGGCGCGGCGGCGCGCGCCGGACGGGCCACCGCGATGGCGTACGCCACCGCGTAGGGCGTGCAGGCCAGGTAGAACATCGGCTCGACGAGCACCTGGTCGGTGATCAGGAACCGTTCCCACTCGGTCGGGCGGGGCAGCCCGAACGACCAGTCGGTCAGGCAGGTGAACAACCACGGCGGCGCGGAGATCCGGTCCACCGAGCCCGGCGGCAGGTCGGCGACGGCGGGCACGCTCGCCGGGATCGTGGAGACCACCGTGAGCACCACCGCCGCGTCGGCGGCGACCAGCGCGCCCAGCAGCCCGACCAGCCAGGCCGCCCGCGTCCGCCCCCGCCGGGCCAGCGCCCCGGCGCCCCAGAGCGCCGGCACCAGCAGCGCCAGCCAGAGCAGCAGCCCGGGCACCATCTCCGCCACCCCGCTCTCCGCTCGGCTGGTGAACCAGCCGAGCACCACGGCCAGCGTCGCGGCGATCGGCAGAACCACGCCGAGCGCGGTGGGCAACGCCCCGACGCGTACGGTCCGGCGTGCGGCCCGGGTGACGACGAGCGCGAGCAGCACCCCGAGCCCGGCCGCGACCACGGACCAGATCGGCAACTGCGCCGCCGTGGCCCACAGCACGCCGAAGGACAGCCACCCGTAGGCCAGGTTCATCACCAGCGCGGCGACCACGATGACCGCGACGCAGGCCGGCGGCGCGAGCAGCAACACCCCGGCGGTGGGCCACAGCCGCCCGGGCACCGGAACCCGGTCCGGCGCCGTGGCCGCCCGGCTGGCCGCCAGGCTGGCGGCGAAGCGGAGCATCGTCCACCGCCGCCCGGTCCGGGTCAGCTCGTGCAGCTCGGCGGCCCATTCCCGGGCCAGTCCGGCCCGCAGCTCCGCCGGCCAGCGGCGCACCGCCACGCGCAGCAGGAACGCGGCCACTCGCCCGGTCACCACGCCGCCGCCCCGGTCGCGCCGGCGCCACCCCGGTGGGGCCGTTCCGCGGGGGCGCGGGCGCGCAGCTCGGCCAGGGCCAGCCGGCCGGCGCGGATCCCCTCACCGGTGAGGCGGTAGTAGCGACGGGCCGGCCGACCGGCGGCGACCGGGTCGACGTCCTCCCAGTCGGCGGCGAGCCAGGCCGCCGCCTGGAGGCGGTGCAGCACCGGGTAGAGCGTCCCGCTGGGCAGGCCGGTGAGTCGCATCAGGTCGAGGCCGTAGCGCGCCGCGTCGGGCTCGGCGAGCAGCGCCGAGAGCACCTTCACCACCGGAATGGTCAGTCGCACCGCCTCACTATATCGGATCTCTACATAGGGTGGCGGTTAACCTCTCCCCCATGGCCCCGCACCGCCTCGATCGTGTCGTCGCCCGCCGCGTCGCCGTACGCGCCCAGTTGCTGGACGCGCACCGGCCGACCGACCTTCGGTCGGTGGTGGACCGGCTGACCTTCCTCCAGATCGACCCGACCGCGGCGGTCGCACCCAACGCCGACCTGGTCGCCTGGACCCGCCTCGGCGCCGGCTACCGGCCCGACGACCTGGTCCGGGCCCTGGAACGGGAACGCAGCCTCTTCGAGCACCGGGCCATGATCCGACCCATGGCGGACCTGGGCCTGCACCGCCCGGAGATGTCGGCCTGGCCGACGGATGCCCGGCGACGCGACTGGCTGGCCGCCAACGCCGACTTCCACCGTTACGTGCTGGACGCGCTGCGCGATGCCGGGCCCCGGCTCAGCCGGGACATCGAGGACCGCAGCGTGGTGCCGTGGCCGTCCACCGGCTGGACGAACAACCGCAACGTCACCCAGATGCTGGAGTTCCTCGCCGCCCGCGGCGAGATCGCCGTCGCCGGGCGAGCGGGCCGCCAACGGGTCTGGGACCTCGCCGAACGGGTCTACCCGACCACCGCGGCGGTCCCGGCGGACGAGGCACGCCGGCTGCGGGCCGAGCGGCTGCTGCGCTCGCTCGGCGTCGCCCGGCCGACCGTGGTGGGCGACGCCGGCGAGCCGGCGGAGATCGAGGGTACGGCCGGGCGCTGGCGCGTCGATCCGGCCGCGCTCGACGGCACGCCGTTCGCCGGCCGCACCGCGCTGCTCTCCCCGTTCGACAGGCTGGTGCACGACCGCGTCCGCGCCCGGGAACTGTTCGACTTCGACTACCGGCTGGAGATGTACGTGCCGAAGGCGCGGCGGCGTTGGGGCTACTTCGCCCTGCCCGTGCTGCACCACGACCGGTTGGTGGGCAAGGTCGACGCGACCGTCGACCGCAGGGCGTCGGTGCTGCGGGTCGACGCCATCCACCCGGACGTGCCGCTCACCCCGGAGCTGACCGCCGCCGTCCACGGGGAACTGGCCGCGCTCGCGTCGTGGTCGGGCCTGCGCGACATCCGCCTCCCGGCCGGATCCGCCTAGCAGGTGGCTCCACGATCGACCATCGGCCGGCAAGTCCCACTTACGGGACCGACGGACGGGTGGGCGAGCCACCCAGGTGGATCACCGGCCACCAACGTGCAGGCTGCACCTTGCTGTGCAAGCCTCGACGGAGCATATTCGCGGGAGGCGCCGGCTGTCAGCCCGCACGACACCCGAGCGGCGACCGGCCCACCCGGACGACCCCTGGGGAGAACACCGTGGGCAACCTCGACGTCGCGTTGAAGAGCGCGATGAGCATCGACGGCGCGATCGGCGCCGCGCTCGTCGACTACACCAGTGGCATGACCCTCGGCGTGGCCGGCGGCAACGGCGAGGTCGACCTGACCGTCGCCGCCGCCGGCAACACCGACGTGGTCCGGGCCAAGCTGCGCACCATCGAGATGCTGAAGCTCGACGACGAGATCGAGGACATCCTCATCACGCTGGGCAGCCAATACCACCTGATCCGGCCGCTGAGCAACCGCACCGGCAAGGGCCTGTTCCTCTATCTGATGGTGAGCAAGAGCCGGGCCAACCTGGCGATGGCCCGGCACCAGCTGCGCGCGATCGAGGAGAGCCTGGAGCTGTGAGCCGGGTGGACAAACTCCCCCGCCGCACGCCGGCCGGGGCCGGCACCCTGCCGCCGCCGCGCGTGCTGCCACCCTCGCTGGCCGGCAACCCGGCGCTGCCGTACCCGGCCATCGGGCAGGAACTGTCCGCGCTGCGGATCCAGATCCCCGGCGTGCACGGCTGCGTGCTCGGTGGCGTCGACGGCCTGCTCATCACGCACAACCTGCAGAACGACGCCAGCCCGGACGACCTCGCGGCGTTGGCGGCGACCATGTTCGGGCTGGGCCGCCAGGTCGGGTTCCGGCTGGGCCAGGGCGACTTCCAGCAGTCCACGGTCCGCAACGAGAACGGCTACCTCAGCGTCTACGCGGTCAGCAAGCAGGCGCTGCTCGCCGTGGTCGGCACGGACAGCATCAACGTGGCCCGCCTGCACCTGCACGCCCCGACCACCGCCGCCCACCTCGCCGACCTGCTCGACGGCGTCACCCCCACCGCGCCCTGACGCGCCGCCGGTCGCGCCGGCCCCTTTCCGGGTACGGCGCGGCCGGCTCATCCGGCCTGGTCACGCAGACCGACGCAGTCGTGCCGCCAGAAGGTGTCCGAGTAGACGAACGTGCCGGTCATCCACGACTCGTACGCCGACAACGTCACCACCTGGAAGGCGGCGTCGGGAATCCGCAGGGACGGCTTGCGGAAACCCTGCGCCTCCGCTGGGCCGAAGCCGAGCCGGGAGTAGTACCGGGGATCGCCCTCCAGGAACACCAGCGGCACTCCGCGTACGTCAAGCTCCCGAAGCCCTTGCCGGACGAGCGCGCGACCGACGCCGCGACGCTGCCGGTGCGGGGCGACGGCGAGCGGGCTCAGCGACACCACGTCGACGAGCCGCCGGGGCGCGTCCAACCGGCACCGGCTGAACATCACGTGCCCCACGACCTCGTCCGCATCCTCGGCCACCAGCGACAACGCGGCGGGGTCGTCGCGGCGCAGGTCTTCCACCAGGCGCGCCACGACCCCACCGTGCTCGTCACCGAACGCCTCGCGGTGCAACGCGTCGACGTGTCGCCGGTCGCGGACCTGTTCCTCCCGGAGAGCCATGGCCGGACGGTAGGGGGCGGATCCCCGGACACACAAACGAATACCCGGCGGCCCCGCCCCGAGCTGCACCGCCAGCGGCGGGCCGTCCGGGTGCCCGAAGGACGACGCAATAGACAGTGTCTACGGGACCGTGGTAGACACTGTCCATGTCGGAGATGGGCCGGAAAAGCCAGATGCAGATCGCCATCCTTCTTTTCGAACGGTTCACCGCCCTCGACGCCGTCGGACCCTACGACGTGCTGTCCCATCTGCCCGGCGCCGAAACCGTGTTCGTCGCGCATCGCCCGGGTCCGGTCGTCAACGAGGTGGGCAGCCTGCACCTCACCGCCACCGCCACGCTGGCCGACGTACCGAGACCTGACGTCGTCGTGGTGCCCGGCGGGCCGGGCTGGCACGCCCAGATGATCGAAGGTCCGGCACGCCAGTGGCTACGCGCCGCCGACGAACACAGCACCTGGACCGCATCGGTGTGCACCGGATCGCTGTTGCTCGCCGGCGCCGGCCTCCTCACCGGACGTCGGGCCACCACCCACTGGCTGGCCCATGACCAACTGGCCCCGCTGGGCGCCACCCCGGTCGCCGAGCGCGTCGTCGTCGACGGCAAGTACCTCACGGCCGCCGGAGTCTCCGCCGGCCTGGACCTGGCGTTCACCCTCGCCGGACGGATCGCCGGCGACGCCGTCGCCCAGACCATTCAACTCGCGCACGAGTACGAGCCCCGGCCGCCCTACCATGCCGGATCACCCGACCGGGCACCCCGCGAGATCGTTGACGCGCTGCGCGCCCGGCGCAACGCCATCCTGTACTGACAGCACGGGGACCAACTCAAGGGCAGCACATCCGCCCCCGCCAACCGGCAGGTGCTCCGATCGTGTGTCGTCGGCGTCACCCGGACGGGTCCCGGGCCGCGAGCTGATCGAATACCCGACGGTGGCCTTCGCACTTCAACGACTCCAGCGGTATCCGGCCGTAGAAGAAGAGGACCAGGTCACTGGCCGCGCCCTGGGCGGAGGCGTCGGGTACTGCGGGTCCCGCGGGTACGGGGCAGCGCCGCCTTCCCGGTGCTGACGCTCGGGTTCGCGGGTGCTGCGGCCGTCGTTCTCCACCTCGACCGCGCCTGGCAGGTTGTCGAGGAGTTCGTCCGCACAGGTGATCCTCGTCGGGCAGGAGAGTGGCACGAGTTGTTGCGGCGCCATGGACGGATCGCTTCCGCGCGTTACCGATGCGCCAAGCCGGGACGAGGTTTGCTGAGCCAGCGACCAGGGCGTCGAACGCCGGCCAAAGTTGACCAACGACGACCATCGACGCCCGGATATAGAACCAGCTCAGAGCGTCGATCGCGGCTCTGAGCTGGTGGGCGACGGACGAGTCGACCTGTACGCCGGATGTAGATCGCTGCAATTCACTGACCAGGGGCGAAGCCGGACCATAGCCCACGTAGGCCGTCACCAGGCCGTCCTGACTTCCCACACGCTGGGCGCGTTCGCAGCTACTGGAGTACTCGCTTAACCACCTCCACAAGATCCACTCTTCCCTGCATCACCAATACAGCGAAAACGATTAGAAGCGCTACCTGGACTAGAGTTTGAGTCGCGCGGCCTGCGGGCTCGACGCCCCGACCGACATTCAGACCAATCTCCTTAAGTCGCGCAAGACGCCCGTGACTTCGCTCCGCCACCGGCCTTCCCGCTTCATCGAAAGCTCCCCAGAGGTCAGCAGATTCGCGATATACGGCACTGTCGGCACCGCCCGATAAGAGCAGAACCATATTGTCAACAGTTGAAGCCATCCGGTAAGGCAGCTCCCTATCCAGCGACTGTCGGGATTCGCAGAAGTTCCGAATGTCCTTCGCCCCCGCCCGCAGCAGCGCCGCAAAGGAGCTTGTCACACCTTTAGGCAGAACTGCATCAAGGGAAGCTGCATGCCTTTCGATAGCGCGCGCCGCCGCCAACAGCGCGCTCCTCCTTGAGCCGAGGGGATCAGATTTACCACTACCCGGCCTAGAGTAAGGAGATACAGACTCCAAGATATTCAGTGCATACATGTCAGAAGGGCGCCGATTTAAATAGAGAAAAAACGGTCGGCTCGCGAGCCATACCACTAAGTAGCAGGCAGCTAGCGCAACCGTCAAAGCTCCAGACACAGAAGGGGAATCTGGATCGAGGTTGGATCCATAGAAAACGGCGAAAAATACGCCTGCACCGATTGAGTACATCATGGCCATCGAGAATACGGCCGCCGCCGAATCCTTCGCCAGGAACAGCGACATCCGGCGGGACGCAATTTCTCTCGCCACGGACCGGTCCACCCCTCCCGCCTGCACTAGATAATTCACCCTATCCCGCGCCTTGGCGCGCTCGCTCCTTAGGCCGACGAAAGGACTATAAAGCGCGAAGAAGGGCAGCACCCAAAGGAAGTGCGCAAACCCTCCCACGCCCTTCCGGCCAAGGACAGAAACGGCAATGCCGGTAGTCAGCACGGGGGTGGCGACCACGCAGTAGGCAATGGCCACAGCTCCGAGCGCCACTCGCACCCGAGACCGCTTCGGCAACCGCCGCAATCCCCTCGGAGTCAATGCACGGCGAAGCCAAATAAGTCTCCAGCCGGCGACCCGCGTTCCAAATACAACAAGACCCACCGTTGGAAGGTTTAGGATCACTAGAATTACCTGCGCAAGAAGAGCAAAAGCCGGAGCAAGTAGGATCGCTTTCATCCACAGCACGAGAATCCGCCGGGGCAACTTCTAGCAAACCGGGACATGGAAGCCTTTCGTACGACAGTCTTACCATGCTCTCGTCTTGACAACCAAAGCATCTCCCTCGTGTCGGATTTTGTTCAGTAATCTAGCGCAACCGTGCCGTATGTGGTTCGACACTTGCGCTGCCGAGCGGCGCATTCAACCTGCTCGTCAGCCACCCTGTCCCGGTAAATGGCGCAAAAGAGCATCGATTACCTTCCGCGTACGCTCATCGCTGGCTGGCATCAGGTGGGTGTAGACCCTCAACGTGAAGCCAGGGTCGGAGTGTCCGAGGTACGAGGCGAGCGCCTTGATGCTCTCCCCCGCGTCGAGCAGCGCTGAGGCGTAGAAGTGGCGCAGCGCGTGCATCCCAGTAGACCGGGTCGGGACGATGCCGGCAGCCCGCACCGCCGGACGCCAGTTCTTGTCGTCGAAGGTAGCCCGCTTGATCGCGCCCCGGCGGGTGGTGGTGAACAGCAGCGGCACGGTCACCCGCTCGTCGCTGAACGGGTCCTCCCACGGCAGGGTTATCGAGAGCGGGTCGTACTTCTCGGTGTGCTCCTTGAGTGACTGGGCCACGGAGTCGGGCAGCGGTACGCGGCGGTCCCGGTCGTTCTTGGGAAGGCCGAAGACGAGCCGGGAGCGGACCACCTTGACCTGCCGGACGATGTGTACCCAGCCCGAGTCGAGGTCGACGTCATCGACGCCCAGGCCAAAGATCTCTCCCTGCCGCATGCCACAGCCGGCGCCGAGGTCGACCATCGGGCGGTACCGCTCAGCGAGGCAACCGCGGATTGCCGAGACCTCGTCGGCCCGCCAGGGAATGACTCGGCGTTGCGTAGGCCGGGGCGGCTTGACCGACTTTGCCGAACACGGGTTCTTCGCGATGCGTTCGTCGTCGACGGCCGCACCGAGGATCGTCCGCAGATGGGCGAAGACGACGGCCCGGGTCGAGGGCGCCAGCTTGCCGACCATCGCGGCGTCCCACTCCCGGACGTGACCCGGCTTGATCGAGGCCAGTTGCCGAGAGCCGAAGAATGGCAACAGGTGCTTACGTACCCGAAACTCCGTGGTCTCCCGGGTCGACTCGTCGAAGGAGCGTGTACGCAACCAGTTCTCGGCGTACTCGGCGAAGGCGATCCGGCCGGCGGACGGGTCAACGTAGGAGCCGCGTAGCTTGTCCGTCTCGGTGGAGACGAGGAAGGCGTCAGCGTCGCGCTTGGCCCGGTCGGGGAAGGACTGGCTGCGTTCCCGGCCGTCAGGGCCGATGTAGCGGACCCGGTAGCGCATCCCCTTGCCGAACAGATCCGACTTGATCCGTTCCTTCCGGCCGCCGGGGTGCCGGATCACCTTGTACCAGCGGTCCTCGACGTGTCCCATCAGGCCGCCGCCTGCTCGCGTACCCATGCCCGGACCGCTTCCGGCTCGTAGCGCAGGTGTCGGCCGACCCGGGCCGCCGGCGGACCGTACTTGACCTTGCGCCAGCGGTACAGCGTTTCCTGTGGCACCCGGAGGTACGTCGACACGTCCCGGACCGTCCACAGCTTGTCGTTGGCCGTCATGACAGCCCCTCCCCCGTCTTGTTGTCCGCTTCCGTCGTCGTGGTGTCGTCGGGGAGCTGGGCGGCGCGGTCCTTGGCGGCGAGCAGTTCTGAGCGCCAGCGGGCGCGTTCGCTGATCGACCGCAGGAGCCGGTGGGCCATGGCCGGCACGTCGGGATCGTCGGGGCGGGCCAGTTCCCAGGCGTGGCGGACGGGTTCGACGGTGGCGCCCTGGTCGTCGACGCCATCGAGGCCGACGGTGACGCCGAGCAGCGCCCGTACCCAGGCCCGTACGTCGTGCTTGTGGTCGGAGAGCGTCTTGCCGGACCAGTCGCGGGAGATGAGGATGCGCCGGCCGCCGATGCCGAGGGTGTCGCGCTGGTGGACCTTTCCCCTGCAGCGGCCCGGCTTGAGCTTCGCGTGTGCCTTCTTCGGCTGGACGCCGTAGAGCAGCCAGTTGGCGCACCGGTCGGTGCACGGGGTCATGCGCAGTTCCCGCCACAGCCGGTCCAGGTGCGCCCGTTGCCGGTCGGTGGTCGCCTTGTGGCAGTCGCCGGTGTGCTTGGTGATGTACTTCGTGACGTACCGGATCGTCCGCTCCGCGTCGGCGGTGCCGGGCATGACGCCCCGAGCGTCGACCTGGGCGCCGAAGCGGACCACGTGCACCGGTTCCGCGTCCGGGTCGGCGTCGATGCCGTCGAGGGCTTCCGTCCAGGTGGTCAGCGGCTGACGGGTGTCCGGGTCGACCCACGCGCAGGCGTCCTCGTCCCACACCGGAGGCCGGTCGACGGTGTAGCGCTGAACGTCGACCGCCGGCCACCACACCTGGTGATAGGTCGCCGCCGCGACGGTACGCAGGATGTCCCGGGGAATCGTGCCCCGGATGGCGAAGTGCGCGTGCGGGGCGAGGCGGCGTTGCGGCTCGACGCAGCCGGCGTACTGGACGTTCCAGCCCTCACACCGCCGCAGGTTCTGCCAGAACCGATCGAGCAGCCGAGGGAAGTGCACCGCATCCCATGCCGCGCGGCGGTAGTCGTACCGGTCGGGGTTGAGCGGCGTGCCGTCGGGGCGGACCGGGCCGTACGAGTCGAGGGTGAGCGTCAGCCACATCGACGGCCGGTAGGTGGCCCCGTCCGGCGCGGTGTACGTCCTGCCGACCGTGCGCGGCTCGACCTTGCGGCGAGGCAGTTCGGGGGCGTCCTGGCGCCGTCGGGTGGAGCGCTTGCGGCGCGGGCCGGTGTCGTCGTCGCCCTGGTCGTCGTCGCCGGTTGTGTGCGGCGGGGCGACCCGTCCCCGGAGCCCTTCCGCCGCGATCGCCTCTTCCACTTCCCGGATCGCCTCGTCGAGGTCTTCCACCTGGCCCCACTGGCACGCCCGGGACGCCTCGTCACGTGAGAACTCCAGGTGTGCGCGGAAGAGGATCAGGGACGACTGTTCCTCGGTCGCCGGTTCCGGGGGCGGTAGCGGTTCGTCGTCGCGGTGCCAGCCCTCCCGGATCTGCGCCTGACGCAGCCGGCGGTTCTTCTTCGCGCACGGCGCGCACTTGTCCTCCCGGGTCGCCCCGCAGGGCAGGTCGATGACCTCGGTCAGGCCGGTGTCGAGATCCGTGCGGCGCATGGCCAGGGGACGCACGCAGACGTCGTACTCGGCGGCGATCTCCTTGAGCACGTCCACCGAGCGGGGAAGCGCCATGCGGGCCGCCCGCGACCCCGGCCGAGGAGCAGCAGCCGGGGTCGGGACGGCCGGCGCGAGGCCGGGCAGCGTTGGAGCGGTCATCGGATGATCCCAACGACGTGCGGCCGGTTGGTCTGGACAGCGCGCGGAGGCAGTGCCGCCGGGACGATGGGCGGCGGCGGCACGGTCGGGCGGACCGGCTCGACCTCGGTGGCGTCCGCCGGCTCTTCGTACCGGTACGCGTCGGGCTGGTCCGGCTCGACAGCCGGCGGCGTGACCGGGGCGTTGGACAGGACGACTTTGACCAGGGCGAGGAACGCCAGCGAAGGCACCGCCGCCACGACCCAGCCCCCCACCGACGGATGGGCTTCCGCGACCTGGGCCGCGAGGGACAGCAACGCGAACGCCACCAGCAGCGAGCCCACCAGGCCGACCGGTCGACCCGCACGACGGCGGGCGCGTAGTTCCAGGCCGAGGTAGATCGTCATCAGCTCGACCGCTACGGCGTTGGCCCAGCCGATCCAGTTCGGTTGGCCGTGGGCGACGGAGAGGTCGTGGACGTGGGTGAAGGCGGCGGCGCCGGCCATGGCGGCGATGGCGGCGATGGCGAGCAGGATCACCAGGCGTACGGCCGATTCGGTGCGCTCGGTCATCGCCACTCCTGCAACGGCTTCTCGCGGATGGTCAGGTCGATGCGGATGCGCCGGTCGGCCATGTCGGGGCGGCGGTTGACCATGTGCGCCAGGCCGTGCAGGGCGGCGGCGGTCTGGTCGGCCGGGCCGACGAGGCGGATGCGCAGCGGGCGGCGGAGTCGGTTGACGATGCGGGTGAGGGTGGTCATCGCGGTTACCTCCTGGCCGGTCGGATGTCGGTGCGGATGTAGTCGGGCGGGGCGCCGAGCGTGGCGACGGCTTCGGAGAGGCAGCGCCACAGCGCCCACGCCTCGTTGGGGGTCAGCGACATCCGTCGCCGGCCCGCACCGACCGCGAGATACACCGGGTACGGGTCGGGCCGTTGCGGGTCGACGCGGACGGACACGGCGGTGACCGGTTCGGGGGTGCGCAGCCGGTAGAACCGGCGACCGTTCGCAGGGGTGGTCACCGCGGCTCACCCCTCGCCGTCGGAGTCGAGCAGGTTGCGCAGCGCGTCGGGCAGCAGCCGCCCGGAGGGCTTGCGGGGCAACGGAAGGCGCACCGGTTCGGTGGCGGTTTCCCGGCCGACCTGGGCGAGGATGTCCGAGGCGTCAGCCGGCGCCGGGAACCGCTGGGCCATGTCGCGGATGTCGTCGTCGCTGACGTACGAGAACCGCACCCGCATCGGGTCAGGGGTGCCGTCGAGGATCACGTACCCGAGGCCCTTGGCCCACCGGGGCATCTGGTCGGCGAGCGCGCCCCGGTTGCGGGCACCGTCGCCGAGGACCATGTCGACCTGTGACGCCTCGGTCAGGCCGAGCGCGATGCGGGTCGGGAACAGGTCCCGGAACGGCAGCACCTCCTTACGCGGGTCCTGCAACGCGGCCACCACCAGCACGCCGACGCCGGCACCCTGCGACAGCAGCAGCCCCAGCGACGACGCGATGCGCTTACGCAGCTCGACATCCTGCAAGTACGCGGTCAGCGCCGCCATCTCGTCGACGACGACCACGACCAGGGGGTCAGCCTCGGTCGGCGTGTGCACCCGCACCGTTCCCGCCAACCGGGTCTGACGCTCCCGCAGCACCGTCACGGCCTCGTCGAGCAGGTCCGCCATCGCCTCGAACGACTTGCACGCGAACCGGGCGAACATCGGCCGGCCGAGCGCGAACTCCATCCCGCCCTTCGGGTCGACCACCCACAGCCGCACCAGCCCGGACGCGACGCCGCTGCCGAGGACCCGGACCAGCGACCACAGCACCGAGCCCTTCCCCGACCGGGTGGCGCCGCCCACCAGGACGTGCGTCGCGAGCAGATGCAGCGACCAGGGACGCAGGTCCTCCCGCCGGGCCAACGGCAGCGCGGTGAAGTCCGGCACCGACGGCACCGGGAACGGCGGCACCACCGTGCGCAACGCATCGGTACGCACCAACGCCACGTAGACCACCGTCGGCCGGTCCCGATACCGCGCCCGATCCACCAGCCGCAGCACCCAGCCCCATCGACCGGCACGGGTCGGCGGATCACCGGGACGTTCCGCGTAGACCCGGGCGTGCCGCCGGCCGAAGGCGTACGCCAGGTTCGCGCTCACCCGCTGGAACTGCTCCGGCGTCTGCCCCCGGACCATCCGCACCGTCAGCACGTCGAGCGCCTGATCCGAACGGACCCGCAGCAGCTCAGGGAGAACGTGTCGACGGTCGAACGTCTCCGCGAGCCCGCACAACGTCATGGCCTCACGCCACACCCGCCGGTAGACGAACACCCGCCGGAACGAACCCAGCAGCGGACCCGCCAGCCACGCCCACCACGACGACTCATCCCGCCAACGCCACACCGCCGACACCGCCGACACCACCACCAGTGGGACCACCAGGCCCGGCCAGTCGAACTCGACGTACAGCCACAGCGTCAGCACCACCGCGCCGGTAGCCACCGGATGACGCAGGCTCCACCACAGCACCCGGCCCGACCAGCGCAGCACCAGGCCGAGCACCACTGCCCACATCGGCAGCTCGAACCGCCTCGGACGGAACACCATCAGGTCACCGGCCGAGGTCGTCACCACCTCACCGCGAGGCCGCCCGATCACTTGGCACCCCGCAGCGACACGAACCGGCCCGACGCATCCCGGACCGGAGGAAACGGAAGCACGAGCTGCCCCACGCAACCCTCACATCGACCGTCGGCACCAGTCGCCGGATCGAACCGCGACTGACACACGCCACACCGAGGCCAGCCGCGGCCAGCCGGACGCATACCCTTGGACACGTCACTACCTCTCTCGACAGAGCAGGGGAAAGAGACAGAGGGCGGGGCTGCCGTCCGCCAAGACCTGACAGCCCCGCCCCACCAGATACGGCTACGCCGCCGCCTTCTTGGTCACGCCCGCCGGCGCCCGCAGTCCGGTCGCGCGCAGCGAGTACGCCATCCGGTTGTTGTTGCTCACGTACGGCGTGACCGTCATCCCGTCGAACTCCACCGCCTCGAACGGCGCACCCGTCGGCGGTACCGGCTGGTAGTCGGCCGAGATCTTCACCGTCGTCTCCCGCGACCGCTTCCCCAGCTCGGGGTCGAGGTCCATCACCCGCACCTGCCACACCCGCTGGCCGGTCAGCTTGTCCTTCGCCGGGCTACGCCGGCCCGTCTTCTCGTCGTAGTCCTCGACCTCACCCATCGACTCGGGCACCAACGCGCACCCCGCCGGGAACACGTCCTCGAACCGCACAGCGAACCGGGTTCCGCCTCGCAGAGCCATCGCTCACCCTCCACTTGTTAACTTGTCTGCCAAGTTGCGGTCCAAGGTAGACGGCACTTGGCAGACAAGTCAACAAGCTGCGCTGAGGCACATCGACTCAGGCTCCCAGGCTCCGCGGCGAGCTGATCATGAACTCGGGCGACCAAGGCGCGCGGCTTCCCCAGTTTGATCACAACCCGCACCAAGAGGTCGGGCGTACGAAAATTGCTCGCGACGAACAATGTGACGGGGAACACGAATTAGCCGAAACGCGTCCTGATTGACACACAGCTAGGAATTTGAGCGCTTTCGACCATCGGTCCGATTAGTCCCCGCAACCGCAGCCCAGATGTCAGACGAAGATGACTGTGAGCTGGGAAAACGCTGATTCATAACGACATGCATGTCGTTATGAATGACGCAACATTGAAACGACCGTATCACCGAAGAACGGCAGAGCAAATACTTAAAATCAGCAGCAATAGCCGGAGCCGCAAGGACTTGACCCAGTCAATACTGTCTTTCTTGAGAAGCATCAAACATCGAGGGAGGCGAACATGTTCGAGTTCAACTTCACTATCAAGATGCCGGGACCGATCCTCGACCGGGTCATCATCCTGATCTTGGTCATCATCGGCGGGGGCGGCTGTCTTCCCTTGCTGGCTTAGCGCCAGCGTTGCTCGCCAGCTTGATCACCCCGCGAGGGGAAGTGATGCGGCCGCCTCGCAGGGTAGTTGGCGAACATGTCAGATAAGGAGTTGCAACAGGCGGTCCGCGAAGACCATCGACGCCCAGACGGCCTCGACAACATCACCGTTGAGGCCCTGGGTGAGTTGAGCAAAGCGTTGGAGACCGTGCACCGCGTGCGAGGCCACCTCTACTCCGCCCATCAGTTGGTTGGCGGTGCCGACTTGACTCTTGATCGAGTGGTCGAGCTAATGCGCAGGGCAGGGCACAACGAGGTCGCTGAACGTGTAGAACGCGAACTGTTGGGGCGCAACCTGCTTCCTGGGCGCTGGACGTTCGAGATCATGGAGGAGTTCGACGACGGCTACTTCGCCGCGTTCCAGGAGATAGAGCGGGACGCTAGGGAGGAGCTAGCCGGCGGCCGGCGGCACATCTACGAAGCGGAGATGAAGGAGCGGCGTCGCACCCACGGCATGCCGGGGCACGAGGCTACGCCAGAGGAGTGAGCGGTAAACCGTTCGGCAGCATCGAGGCCAGGGCGTTGGCTCTGGCCTCGATGATCCGCATTCGGGCCTGATACTCGGCCGGTTCCCGGTGTGCGGCCTGGCTGGTGACCTGTCCGGGCCACTTGCGGTAGAGCAGCCCGTACTCCCGAGTGAAGTAGCCGGCGCTGACGGCGTTGGCGGCGAGCAGCAGGCCCGTGTCCTCGGAGGCGGGAAGTGCCATCCAGCCGCCCAGGGCGAAGACGAGATCCCGCCGCAGGCAAAGAGTCGCGGGGTGCACCGATGCCCGGTACCCGTTGGCTTGCCAAAAGGACAGGACCGCACCGCGGTCGACGACCCCGCCGGCTGGATCCTTGTCCCAGCCGGCGGTTGACCCGTCGGGTAGCAGATCGAGGACCCGCGAGGTGGTCCAGCCGATCTGCGGGTGCGCGTCGAACGCGGCGATGTCCCGGGCGAGCGCGCCGGGGGTCAACTGGTCGTCAGCATCCAAGACCTTGATGAGCTCACCGGAGACCCGAGAAAGGGCGAGGGTACGGGCGACGCCAGGACCACCAGTGCGACCGGTGCCGAGACTGATCCGGGGATCGTCGGGCAGCGCGTCGGCCAGGGCGCCGGTCTGCCCATCCTCCTGGACGAGCCATTGCCAGTCCCACCCGGTGGGCATCTCCTGCTTAGCCAACGACTCGTAGGCGCCGGCAAGGTGCTCGATGCTGGGCGCGTGGACCGGGGTGACGACCGAGACGAGCTGCGTCAAGTTTTCCACCGCTGGAGTTTGTGGGAGTAGACAAGCTCAGTCCGGTCACCCGGCATCACCACGTCGGCGACCTCGACGACCCTGCCGGTCGTGTCGACCGAGGTCTTCCGGACAGTAAGGACGGAGACACCCGGATCGATGTCCAGAAGTTCGGCCTCATCCGGCGACGGCGGACGCGCGCGGATCACGTCGTCGATCCGGTCCAGCTCGATGCCGATGGTGTGGAGCTGGTGCTGGGTGCCGCCCGGCCACGGTTCCTTGCCCTCGTCGAGCAGGTCCGGGTTCGTGGCCACGAGGTCGTACGGCAGGTACGAGTACGACACGGTCAGCGGCGCGTTCTCATGCCGGGAGGAAGTCCAGTAGACCCGGCGTAGCAGCGTTGTGCCCGGGTCGACCTGCAAGGCGGCAGCCATCTCCGCATCAGCCTCGACACGGGTGTACTCGGCGTGGAACTTGAGGTCGTCGACGGTCAGGCCGGTGTCGTGCTCGGTGGCGCCGGTCTTCAACCGCTCGTCCTCGTCGAGCAGGACCCGGTCCTTCTCCCACTGGTAGCGCTCGGCGTTGCGTCGGCGTACCCGTTGGCGGGGTGCCCGCACATAGGTGCCGCGTCCCTGCTCGGCGCGGACCAGGCCCCACTCGCGGAGTTGGCGGATCGCGTTGCGCACGCTGGTGCGGGACAGGCCGGAGGACTCGGCAAGCTCGGTCTCGCTCGGCATCAGAGTGCCGGGGGCCAGTTCTCCGCCCATGATCTTTGCCCGCAACTCTTCGGCGAGTTGCAGGTATCGAGGGCGCCAGTCCCGACCTTGCACACCGGCCACCGTACCCCCTAGACGTTCCAACGTCTGCCAGGTGGTCCCGCCGGCCGGGCGTTCGGGGACTGGAGCGACCGGCGCCGCACGCCGCTTGGTCCGTTGCCCGGCTGGGGAGGGAGGCCGGCCTGTGTGCCGGCGCTCAGGGGTGTTCATCGTGCTCTTCCAGATGTAGGCCCTTGGTCATCATCACCAGGCGCACGTAGGTCAGTTCGTAGATGAGGCGGTCCAGACGGACCCGGTCGAGCAGGACGGGTTGCGTCGCGCCGTCGCGGGTGGCGTCGAGCTTCACGGCCAAGTCCCGTCGCCCGAACCGGTCGAGCAGCATCTGAACGCTGACCCAGCCCGTCCGCTCCTGGCCGACGGTGGCGAGGAAGCCTCGGTGCATCGGATCGTTCGGCCCGCACCCTTGGCACCACGCGGGGCATCCGACGACGTCGGTCACCGACCCCAGGGCGTACTCCGGCATGCTCTCTGAATCAGTCATCGTGGCTCCCGGGATCTCCACCCGCCTCGATCACCAGGCCGCGTAAGCACTCGATCAGTCGAACGGCCTGTGTCAGGGACAGCTCAGCCCAGCCGATACCGGCCCGACACGTCGCGTGCACCGCGATCAGGGGTGTCCGAGCGTCGACGCCGATGAGGTACGCAACCACCATGCCGCCCGCGCGAGCGTTGCCGATCCGGTGCATCGGACCGCGATGGTGGCGAGTCATCTCCGTCATCAGCGGTGGCACAAGGTGACCGCAGCGATCGGGGGCACACCAGTCCGGATGGTTCGTCACGTCGCCACACTTGCCCGTCGGCGTCACCGCGGCCACCGCCCGGCGCCGTCCCGGTAGATCTGGACTCGCGTGATCGGCGGGGTAGGCGCCGCTGCGGACGACTCCCGTGCCTGCTCGACCGACCATCGCGCCGACCGCGGGACCGCCGGGCACGCACCCGGTGGGACATTGCCCTTGGCTGACCGCGTCGGGTACCGCTTTCGGGGCCACCACAGGAAGAGCCGGCGGCGTCGACGAGGACGGCTGGACATCGCACCTCCACAGGTAGAAGAGAGCCGGCGGCCGACCACGGGGGAATTGCAGCCGGCCACCGGCTCGAATGAAGGCACGGCGCACCGCCCGACCAGGACGGGTCGGGTAACGCCGAGCCAACTTGTCCGCGCGACTACCGCAACCGGTCCGACAGGACGCCGCGCTTCAGGTGCGACCAGGGCCAGCCGAGACCACCCCTGACACGAGCCGTCACCCTGGCCGCACACCACGGAACGTATCTACAAGTGGACGAGTTGTCCAGACGTCGAAACGGGTCACTTGGTTGGCACTTGGTAAGACAAGTGCCAGGTACGGTGACCCAGTGCCCACCCCGCGCTACGGACAGCCCCGCTACCGCGCCATCGCCACCGAACTGAGCAAACGCCTTGAAAGCGGCGCCATTGCACCTGGTGCTCTTTTTCCAGCAGAGAGTGCTCTCACCGCCGAGTTCAGAGTTAGTCGCGGAACCATACGTCGGGCTATTTCAGTCCTGCGCGAGGCGGGTCTGGTAGAAACCGAGCATGGCCGCGGGACCATCGTGAGAAGAAATCCGAGACGCGAAGGAAGAGCGAACGATGACGAATCGGACTCGCGGCAAGGCGAAGTTGCTGCCGACCCAAGCCTCGCTGCGCTCTTCCAGGTTGAGGTCGGAACAGCCCTAACCGAGCGCGAGACGATTCTTCGAAAGAACGGGAGGGTGGATTCGGTCGTCAGGAGCTACCGGCGCACCTCAGAGGATCGACCAAATCTAGGCGCAGACGTAACGTCCCGCCACACTCTGGATCAGGCATCAGACCCGAGGCGATGATGGATTCTGTCAGCTGACTGGGCCAAGCGCCGGCATGAGAAAGTGCACGACCAAGAACCACATGGTGGACATCGAGGCGACGATAAACGCAACTATCCACGTCTCATACCACCGAATAAGGCTGCGCCACCGTGGTGGCGAGCGAAAACCTTCTCCAAGAATAGAATTCACCAGTTTGCACTCCTCGCGTCTGTAATCCATCCACGAGAAGACTCCAGCAAGAATCAAGAGAACAGCGAAGGCCGCAGTAACAATAAGGAGAAGCAGTAGGGCCGTCAAGCCGGTGTGGGCAACGCTCTGTTCGATCCCCCAGGACTTATAGCCGAGAAAAAGTGCGACGCTCGCAGTAGCTAGCGCCGTTGCAATCGTCTGATAAAGAGCCAAAAATCGATATGTGTTTTGGTTTGTCGTCTCAATCTGGCGCAGAATATAGCGATATCGCTCCAGTTGAAATTCATCGGTCATTCGAACTCCATCTAGACGACCGCCATCCATTATTTCCTCGATAGATAATGAAATGTGGTGACTTCTTCTTCAAGGACGATGCATCCGGTATGCATCAACCCGAGCTTCCCCAACTCCATCCACGCACTCAAGAACTAGCCGCTGATCGCCGGAAGTGCCGAAATCGAGGCATTCGAATTTGTCTGCAAGACTTAGCGGATCGCATCCCCACGCTGAGAGCGCGGCCTCAAGTATTACCTTTGTAGAACCTACCCTTCCCGAGTAGTACCACCACCTACGCGGATTCCATTTTCCGCGCTCAACAGCACCAAAATCAGAAAATCGCTCATCCTTGGGCCGCTTTAAAACTTCCTCCGGGAAAAACCAATGAGGGTAATCATAAACAATTGCGTGGCTAGGCAGCGTTACCTGCCTACCCCTTGTCTGGTCGATGAATACTGCCGTCCCATCTTCTCGATGGAATACGTGCAATTCCCAGCTAGGAATCATGAGTAATTCGCTACATTCCCGAAGCATCGCTATGAGAGCAGCAGGAAGAATCTCACCGCCGTCCACAAAGCCACAGGGCAGAAGAGGAACATCTGCGCCAACTGATCGAGCGAGATCGCCCGCGCCGTATCTACTGCGAGCTGTTGCGAACTTGCTTCTCCTTACCAGCTCTGCCTGCGATTCAGCCCACCGGCGCAACTCATCTGTCGTCGCTACTGGGAATGCTGAAAAACGATCTGCCTTGAGAGGCGCCCCGCAGAAGGCCCCCAAGCAATCATAGATCCAGTACGCGTGAAACCCGCCGACATACACCTGAGCCATAGGGGAAGGCCACCACCATAGATCCTGCACCGTTTCAGACTCCAAGCCAGCAGCTAAAATCGCTCGGCCGATGATATCGCCGTTATCGTCTCGCAAGTCGCGCACATGTTCTGCGAAGACATCCTCATAAGCGTCATACATCGCCTGATCAGGTGGCGAGAGCTCACTGCTCTGATAAATCCGGCGGAAGAGTTCACGCGGAGGAAGCGTCTTCCAATCATTTCCTCGAAGCAACGTTTCGAGGGTCGACGCTTCGTCTGGACCGTCCAACTGGATGTCTACGTCAGCAAGGGCACAGAGTTCAAGCAATACGTTTCGAAGCATGTGGGTTCGAGACTGATTGAGAATATCAGTTTGAAAGAGTCCGTCCTCAGAGAGGGGGTCGTGCTTCAATTTTGCTCGAAGGACAGTACCACCACCGTTCAACCGCTCACTCTCGTCAGCGACCCGCAACAGCGGTCGCGTGTTTAGGCCATTCGGGAAAACAAGAATATGAGTCTCGGTCGCAGCCTCGAAGTGTTTAAGGCTCTTCACCTCAACGTAGTCCGCGATCATAAAAATAGAAAAGAACCCAATGCCGAACTGTCCAGTGGACTTGAAACCACGAGAGATAAGCCCAGGATATTCACTTGCCATCTCAGTAGATTGCCAGTGTGAGTAGCCGAAGTCGGTGAGCGTAGACACTAACTTTTCTGCACTCATCCCTATGCCGCGGTCTTCGACCGTCAACCAGTACGACTCGTTCTCCTTCTTCATCCGCACCACGACGGAAAGGTCGCTTCCCCCGAACAAACGCGACCTAGCCCGTACCGCGTCAGCCGCATTAGCAACTGCTTCCCTTAACGCCACCTCAGGACGATTTCCATACAACTCTTTACCGCCAAGGCGGCTAACTACGTCGCTAACCTGCGAAACTCGAAGATTCGCATCTATCGGACGCCACCCGGAGGTGGGGATAAACCGGGCTAGCCGATCAGGTGACTCCGCTCCCGCTACTGATCTAACGAGGAACCTCGGCCTGTCGAGATCTGCACATAGCGCATCTACCTTGCCGAGTTCGCGGTCAATAGTGCCGATCGCATCGAAAGCTAGCCACCATGCAGCGGCCTCGCTTACCTGAAACACCTGATTCGACGTATATTCGAGTCGGTCAGCCGTCACGCGAGGCCTAGTGAGGCGCTGCTGGAAGTACCAATGATGGCTTGAGTCGCCTGTTGGCCGACGGAAAGCGTGGAGATAGGTCGGAGCACGTCTACTATCGATATGAACAGCATCGGCCAAACGGAGCACACAAGCAATCTTCAGCGCATCGACATGCCAGCCTTCGGGATGGCGAGAGAATGAGCCCAGAACATTAGGGAAGTGATTGGGAAGATCATCTACGTCAAACCAATGACTGTGAGCTATCCGGCCGATTATTGGGCCGAATGCGGTTCGTAGCTCCGTATTTTCCAGGAGAGGAAACTCACCGCCACCCGGAATTCGAAACCGCTGCGAGGCAAGCCGCTCCGCCTGTTTTGCATGACGCAGTCGAAGTACAGTCGATATTGCTTCCTGGCGAGCTAACTTGCGCAAAGAATCTTCGTCGGCATCAGCGGCGCTCGCGGTCCTCAGCTTTGCCAGCGCCATAGTAGAAAGATCATCAAAAATCGGGTCAGCTACGACGTCCTCTACTCCGCCTGGAAATGCCGCCAACCCCATGCCAAGGTCGTGCAGGAGGAACGCCCCTCCCATGACGAACGCTTCCGCAGGATTAATAGGAAATTCGTCTCCTGTCAGAAGCGAGGCTGTATCCCATAGCGCGTCGATGTGGTCGATCGAATGATCGGTGAACATCGGCATTGATATCGAGATTTCTCCAGCAAGATCACGTACGACAGACCTAAATTGCAGGTAGGCGGCGCGAAGTTGTTCGCGCTCTGCGCTTCCCGCACCGGCATCCTCCGCACCTAAAGTTCTAAGCCATAGCCGCGACTGCATAAAGTCGGTTGTCATACCGCCCCTGTTCAGGCTGAAAGCGAAGCAGCAATCTTAGGCGCCTCGCCATGGATTTGGTGTCCGTGATCTTCCACCCTGCGCCCCTGCGTTCTGGAGATTTTTGTGGTAACGGAGGGCCGAGCAGTAAGCCGACTGTTGCCGATTTACTCTGTTCTCGATCAAGGCACCGCGCTCCGCGCGGTGCGGGGCGGCAAGCCCGGCCGGCGGCAAGCCGCCCCGGCCGCCTACGGCGCCGGGGCGGTAAGCCACCGACAGCCGCCGGGACACCGCCCCGCGGTCGGATCTCAGCTCAGCGCGAGTTCGTCCGGGAAGCGCTCGTGAAGCGCGGCAACCGCATGCTTCAGGCAGTAGTCGAGGCTGTGGCCGTCGACCCTGATCGAGGCACCACCGAGCCGCTGACCCGAGATCACCACGGTCCAGGGCTTGCGCTCCCGTTCCCCGTCAATCTTGACCAGCCCGACGAGACCCATCTCCCCCAGGTGCTCCAGCAGCTCCGGCACGCACTCATCCCACCTCATCCACGAATGGGACCACCAAGGCCGCTACGGAAGCCAGCGGGTCGGCCTGGTCGTGCGTCAGGGCTTCCGGCTGCCGCGCCAGTCCAACCCCGGGACTGGCTTGCCACCGAGTCACCGGGTCGCGGCGCCAGCTCCACCGCCAAGAGGTGCCCGCCCCTCCCCCACAGCCGCCGGCTCGACTCCCGAGACCAATCGAGCCCAGGCCGAGGGATGGCCACAACGTCACAGCGACCGGACCGAAACCAAGGCCAACTGAGCCAGCACTCAGGCCGTCTCCAGGCCGTCCCAGGCCGTGGCCAGGCCGTCAAACGCCACCCAACGATGACCAAGGTCAACCAACGGCACCAGATAAAGAACCAGCTCAGAGCCTTGATCAGGTCTCTGAGCTGGTGGGCGACGGACGAGTCGACCTGTACGCCGGATTTTGTGCCCGGCACGCCCGAAGGCGCGCCGGCGGCGGCCATCCATCTCGGCCTGCCGTCGCCGGCAGGCTCCAGCGGCCTACCCGCAGACATCGGGCGGGCAGCCCTCGAGCGTCTGCGCGAGTCGTCATCTTGCGGTGACGGCCCTTTCTTGGCCTTGCTCCGGGTGGGGTTTACCGAGCCACCCCGGTCACCCGGGGTGCTGGTGGGCTCTTACCCCACCGTTTCACCCTTACCGTCCCGTTACGGGCCGGCGGTCTGTTTTCTGTGGCACTGTCCCGCGGGTCACCCCGGGTTGCCGTTAGCAACCACCCTGCCCTGTGGAGTCCGGACGTTCCTCGGCGGCGGGCCGGAGCCCGCCGACGCGACCGCCCGGTCGACTCGTCCGTCGCGCCTCCATCCTAACGACGCGCCCGCCGCCCCCATTTCCGCCCCGACGCCTCCCGGACGTCAGCGGATCTCAGGGAGGATGACCTGCTCCAGCAGCGCGAGCGGGGTCCGCCACTGCTCGGGGTGGTCGTAGTTGCCGGCGGTGACGGCCACGACGAGGTCCAGGCCGGGCAGGACGTAGAGGCGCTGGCCGCCGTTGCCCATCCCCGCCACCAGTTCGTGGCCGGCCACCGAGTCGACGTACCAGTGGTAGCCGTACCGCGCGCCCCATTCGGTCTGGAGGCGCGGCAGGAGCATGGTACGGATCCAGTCGGCGGGGACGAGCCGCTGACCGCGCCACATCCCCTCGCGCAGCACCAGCTCGCCCAGCCGGAGCAGGTCCCGAGGCGCGAGTCGCAGCCCGGACGCGGCGGAGGCCACGCCGTCCGGGCCGGCCATCCACTCGTAGCGGCTGATGCCCAGCGGTTCGAAGAGCGTGGCCTGCGCGTACTCCGGCAGCGACTGGCCGGTGCCGTCGGTGATCAGGTGGCCGAGCAGGGCGGTGGCGCCGCCGCAGTAGGCCCATCGAACGCCGGGCGGCTCGACGATCGGCCGCTCCAGGATGTACCGGTACCGGTCGGGCGCCAGCTCCATCGCGATCTCGGCGTTGGCCGGGCTGTCGTACGGCAGGTCCTCGCGCCATTCCAGCCCCAGCGACATGGTGAGCGCGTGCTCGACGGTGAGCCGGGCGCGCCGGGGGTCGGCCACCAGGTCGGGATACTGCGGGAATCGCGGCAGCAGCGGCTCTGCCGGCGTTGGCACCAGCCCGTCGTGGAGCGCGATGCCGTACAGCAGCGCGGTCACGCTCTTGGTGACCGAGCGGATGTCGTGCAGCGTCCCGGGCCCGAACTCCACGACGCCCAGCGCATTGATCCAGGCGAAGTCCTCGCCGACGCCGTAATATTCCAGCAGGGTTTGGCCGCCCCGGGCCGCGACGACGGCGTGCAGACCGTCGACCTGGCCGGCCCGCAGCGCCTCGTCGAGTCGATCACGCATCTGTGGCCCTCCCCCCGCGTACGTCAGCCCGTTATACCGAATCCGCGCCCGCGCCGCGGCCCCGCAGGGCGGCGGAAGGCGGGCGTACTAACCTCGGGGGACCATGGACCTCTCCGACGTCGCGCTGCTGGTCGCCGCCGGTCTCGCCGCGGGCACGGTGAACGCGGTCGCCGGCGGTGGCTCGCTGATCACGTTCCCGGCGCTGATCGCGACCGGCCTGCCGCCGGTGGCGGCCAACGTCTCGAACTCGGTGGCGGTCTTTCCGGGATACCTGGCGAGTGTGGCGGGCAGCCGGACGGACCTGCCGCGTGGTCGGGCGTTGTGGTCGCTGCTGCCCACCGCCGCGGTGGGCACGGTGGTCGGTTGCGTGCTGCTGCTGGCCACGCCGGCCCGGGCGTTCGAGCTGGTGGTGCCGTTCCTGGTGCTCGGCGCGACGGCGGTGCTGGCGTTCCAGGATCCGCTGCGCCGGCTGGTCGGCCATCCGGCGCGGTTGAGCCCGCGCCGCCGTACCGTCACCGTGCAGGCCATGGTCGGCCTCGGCACGGTGTACGGCGGCTACTTCGGCGCGGCGCTCGGCGTGATGCTGGTGGCCGGGTTGGCGCTGGTGCTGGACGCGACGCTGGCCCGGGTCACGGCGGTGAAGAACCTGCTCTCGGCCGTGGTGGGGCTGACCACGCTGGTGGTGTTCGCGTTGTTCGGCCCGGTGCAGTGGGTGGCCGTCGCGGTGGTCGCGCCGGCCACCCTGGTCGGTGGGTACGCGGGCGCCCGGCTGGCCCGCCGCCTGCCGGCGGTGGTGTTGAAGACGGTCATCGTGGTGTTCGGCACGGTGATCGGCCTCTACCTGCTGTGGCGGGCGCTGACCTGACCGCCGGTCAGTAGGCTTCGCCCACCGGCTCCTCGGGGGCGTGCTCGGCCGTTCGGGCGGCCCGGTTCCACACCACCCGCTCGCCGTAGCCGGCGGCCATCAGGTGACCGAAGGCGAGATAGACCACCACGCCGACGGCGAGCACCCCGAAGCCGACCCAGAACGGCAGCGCCAGGCCGTGTTCGGCGAGCTTGCCGGAGATGATCGGCGCGGGCGCGGCGGCGCCCCAGCGGACCAGGTTGAACGCGCCGGTGGCGACGCGCCGGTCGGCGGAGCCGAGGCCGAGCGCCAGGTCGGTGAGGTTGGCGTTGGCCAGGCCCATGAACAGGCCGGCGACGACCAGCACGGCGAGCGACATGGCGGTGCCGGTGGAGGTGGCGAACAGCACCATGCAGACGAGCAGGCCGCCGATGGCCACGCCGACGGTCTGCACCGCGCCGATGCGGTGGGCGAACCGGTGGCCGATCAGCAGGATGCCGGCGGCCAGGCCGAGGCCCCAGCCGGTGAACGCGAGGCCCAGCGGGATGACGTCGAGGCGCAGGAACAGCGGCGTGTAGCCGAGCACCACGAAGAAGACGAAGTTGTAGGCGGCGGTGACCACGCAGAGGGTGATGAACGCCGGCTTGCGGTAGGTGGCGAAGATCTGGCCGACGCGTACCGGTGCCTGCTTGTTCGTGGGTTCGCGGAGCTTGCGGGCGGCGACGCCGAGCGCGAGCACCATGAAGATGCCGCAGACGAAGAACGGCAGCCGCCAGCTCACCTCGCCGAGCAGGCCGCCGAGCAGCGGGCCGACGGCGAAGCCGAGGCCGAGCGCGGTCTCGAAGAGGCCGACCACCCACTCCCGGTCGTTGGCCAGGTTGACCAGCACCACCATGGCGGTGGCGAAGAACATCGCGTTGCCCAGGCCCCAGACGCCGCGCAGCACGGAGAGTTGGACGATGTCGTTGCTGAACGAGGCGAGGATCGCGGCGAGGCCGACCACCGAGACGCCGGTGACGAGCACCGGTTTGAAGCCGAACCTTCCGCTGGCCAGGGTGGCCGGGATCATGCCGACGGCCATCACCGCGATGTACGCGGTGAAGAGCAGTTCGACCTGCCAGGCGGTGACGCCGATGGCCTCGCCGATGGCGGGCAGGATGGGGTCGACCACCGCGATGCCGGCGATGGCGAGGAACGCCACCAGCGTGGTGGCGTAGATGGCACTGCGGTTGGGCTCGGATCGCCGATCCACTCCGCAACCTCCCAGATGGCTGTATCGTACAGGTAATTTCCCTGTATCATACAACTATGAGCGACGACGACCACGCGAAGGAAGTCACACTCGGCCGGATCGAGACCGAGGTCGCCCTGCTGATGCGGCTGGGCGAGGCCACCCGGCGCGGCACCGGCACCATGGAGCACCGGCTGCTCGACCGGGCCGCGTACGTGATCCTGCGGCACCTCGACCAGGCCGGGCCGCAGAACGTCTCGGCGCTCGCGGCCCGGCTCAACCTCGACGGCTCCACGGTCACCCGGCAGGTCTCCGCGCTCCAGCGCGACGGCCTGATCGCGCGTACCCCCGACCCGGCCGACGGACGCGGCACGGTGATCTCGGCGACGCCGGCCGGGCTCCAGCGGATGGCGGCCGTGCGGGCCGCCCGCACCCGGCTCTACGGCGAGATGCTGTCGGCCTGGTCCGACGCCGACCGCGACACGCTCGCGGAGCTGCTGCACCGCCTCAACGAGGCGCTCGACGCGCGCAACCGCCGCCGCTGAGGCGGTTGTTAAAAGGGGCCCCCTGTTATGCGGAATGCGTTAACAGGGGGCCCCTCCTTCTATGCGACCGGTTCGGGGGCGGAGTCGGCGCGGTCGACGGAGGCCCGCGGCGTCCCCTCGTCGGCGAAGTAGTCGTCCGGCGTGGTGCCGTCCGCGCCGTCGGCCACCTTCGCCGCCCGCAGCACCAGCGTGCCGAGCGCGGCCACCACCAGGTTGACCAGCACCGCCACGATGCCCACGTAGATCGTCTTCTTGGTGTCGAAGCCGAACTCGGAGAGCGGGAACGCCGAGCCGGCGAAGTGCTGCTTGCCGGTCGCCGGGTTGCCGATCTGGTAGAGCATCCACATGCCCAGGCCCATGCCGGCCGCCCAACCGGCGATCAGCGCGCCCCGGTGGAACCAGCGGGTGTAGAGGCCCAGCGCCACCGCCGGCAGCGTCTGGAGGATGATCACGCCGCCGATGAGCTGGAGGTCGATCGAGAACTGCGGGTCGAGGAAGACGATGCAGGCCACCGCGCCGACCTTCACCACCAGCGAGGTGATCTTCGAGACGTTGGCCTCCTGCGCCGGCGTGGCGTCCCGCTTCAGGTATTCCTTGTAGATGTTGCGGGTGAACAGGTTCGCCGCCGCGATCGACATGATCGCCGCGGGCACCAGCGCGCCGATGCCGATGGCCGCGTACGCCACCCCGGCGAACCAGTCCGGGAACTGCTGGTCGAACAGCAGCGGCACCACCGTGTTGCCGTCGACGCTGCCCTCCTTCGCGCCGGGCAGCGGCTTCACGTTCGCCGCGATCGCCATGTAACCGAGCAGCGCGATCAACCCGAGCAGCAGGCTGTACGCCGGCAGCGCGGACATGTTCCGCTTGATCACGTCCCGGTTCCGGCTGGCCAGCACGCCGGTGATGCTGTGCGGGTAGAGGAACAACGCCAGCGCCGAGCCGAACGCCAGCGTCACGTACTGGATCTGGTTGTTGGCGTTGAGCAGGATGCCGTCGCCGGGCGCCGGGGTCGCCTGGAACTTCGCGTCGGCGGCGTCGAAGATGCTGCCCCACCCGCCGAGCTTGTAGGGCAGGTAGATCACCGCCACCAGGATCACGACGTAGATCAGCGAGTCCTTGACGAACGCGATCAGCGCCGGCGCGCGCAGCCCGGACTGGTAGGTGTAGGCGGCCAGGATCGCGAACGCGATGATGATCGGCAGGTGCCGGGCCACCGCGCTGCTCCCGGTCACGCCCATCGTCTTCAGCACCGCCTCGATGCCGACGAGCTGCAACGCGATGTACGGCATGGTCGCGACGATGCCGGTGATCGCCACCAGCAGCGCCAGGACCGGCGATCCGAACCGGTTGCGGACGAAGTCGGCCGGGGTGACGAAGCCGTGCCGGTGCGACACCGACCAGAGCCGGCACAGCACCAGGAACACCAGCGGGTAGATCACGATCGTGTAGGGCACGGCGAAGAACCCGGCCGCGCCGGCTCCGAAGATCAGCGCCGGCACCGCGACGAATGTGTACGCGGTGTAGAGGTCACCGCCGACCAGGAACCAGGTGATCCAGCCGCCGAAGCTGCGCCCGCCCAGCCCCCACTCGTCGAGGTGGGCCATGTCCTGCGGCCGGCGCCACCGGGCCGCCACGAAGCCCATGGCGCTGACCAGCAGGAACAGCAGGGAGAAGACGATGATCTCGGTGAGGTGGTCGCGCCACATCAGTGCTCACCCCGCTTCTTCCTGGTCATCTGGTAGACCAGCGTGGTGGTGCCGACGCCCAGCAGGATCCAGGCCAGTTGCAGCCAGTAGAAGCGTGGGAACCCGAACAGCCGGGGCGAGTCGGCGTTGAAGAATGCCGGGATCAGCGGCACCACGATCGGGATGAGGAGCAGCCAGTTCCAGGGACTCTTGTCCTTCGCCCGGGATCGCGCCGTGTCCGGCGCCTCCGGTTCCGGTGCGTCCATGTGACACCCTCCGGGAGGTCGTAGCGGGCCATGTGACGGCCGGAGGCTACGACCATGTGAGCGCGGTCACGTTCGACTGGCGGACGTCGATGCGCCGAACGGCCGCCGGCATGCGCCGAACGGCCGCCCGGGGCTCAGAGGTTCCGGAGGTGCGCGGTGTCGTTGACGAGGCGGACCGCGACGCCGCCGTCCGGGTACAGGTCGAGCACCGAGACGCCCGCGGTGTCCAGGTAGAGCCGGTGCAGGAACGCGTCGCCGGCGGCGAGCGCGTCGCGCAGCACCAGCTTGATCGGCGAGACGTGCGAGACGACCACCACGGTCTCCCCGGGGTACGCCGACCGCAGCCGGTCCACCGCCCGGCCGGTGCGCGCGGCGACCGTCGTGAACGACTCCCCGTCGGGCGGGCCGATCCGGGTGGAGGCGAGCCAGGCGTCCAGCTCACCCGGCCAGCCCTCGCGCACCTCGGCGAAGGTGCGCCCCTCCCAGATGCCGAAGTCGCACTCGATCAGGTCGTCGTCCGCGCGTACCGGTGGGTTGCCCACCCGGGCGGCGATCGCCTCGGCGGTCGCCGTGCACCGCGACAGCGGCGAGCTGACCACGGCCGCGACGGACGGCGCCAGCTCGGCCACCCGGGCGGCGGTGGCCCGGGCCTGGGCCCGGCCGCGCCCGGTCAGCGGCACGTCGCCGCGACCGGAGTAGCGCTTCTGCACGGTGCGTTCGGTCTCCCCGTGGCGCACCAGGATCAGCCGGGTGCCCTCCTCGGTCGGGCGGGGCTCCCAGGACGCCGGCGTGGTCGCCGGGTCGGTGCCGGTGGCCTTCGCGGTGGCGGCGCGGGCGGCCACCTCACGGGCCGCGGCCCGGCCCGGCGAGTCCGGGCCGGCGACCTCGCGCGGCGGCTCCGCGACCCGCGCCGCGGCGGCCGGCCGACCGGCGGCGGCGGTGTCCATGGCGGCGTTGGCGAGGGCGTCGGCGTGCCTGTTGCGCTCCCGGGGGATCCAGGTGAACCGGACGGCGGCGAACCGGCCGACCAGCGCGGCGGCCTGCGCGGCGAGCGGGCGCAGCCCCGGGTGCTTGATCTGCCAGCGGCCGCACATCTGCTCGACCACCAGCTTGGAGTCCATCCGCGCCTCGACCTCGGCCGCGCCCAGCTCGGCCGCGGCCTCCAGCCCGGCGATCAGGCCCCGGTACTCGGCCACGTTGTTCGTCGCCGTACCGATCGACTCCGACCGCTCGGCCAGCACCTCACCGGTCTCCGGATCCCGGACCACCGCGCCGTAGCCGGCCGGACCGGGGTTGCCCCGGGAGCCGCCGTCGGCCTCGATCACCACCGCGCGCACCGCCACGACGGCTACAGCCCCGACTCGTTGGTGCGGACCATGATCCGGCGGCACTCCTCGCAGCGGACCACGTCGTCCGCGTCGGCCTTGCGGATCCGGGCCAGGTCGGCGCCGGAGAGCTCCAGCCGGCAGCCGCCGCAGCGCCCGCCGGTGAGCAGCGCGGCGCCCAGCCCGGTGTCCTCGCGGATCTTGTCGTAGAGCGTGACCAGGTCCGCCGGCAGGTCGTCGGCGAGCGGCCGGCGGGAGGTGCGCTTGAACTCCTCCTCCTTGGCGATCTCGGCGAGCGCGTCGTCGCGTCGCTGCTCGGCCGCGCCCCGACGCTCCCGGGCCTCGGCGATGCGGCTCTCGACGCCGTCCAGCACGCCCTGCGCGGTCTCCCGCTGCTCCATCAGCTCCAGCTCGGCGTCCTCCAGGTCGCTCTGCCGGCGGTTCAGCGAAACCAGCTCGTGCTGGAGCGCCTCCAGCTCCCGGGCCGGGCCGCTGCCCGAGGCCAGCCGGGCCTCGTCCTTGCTCTTGCGCGCCCGCACCTGGTCGACGTCCTTCTCCAGCCGGGCGATGTCCCGGTCCAGGTCGTCGACGGCCACCTGGGCGCGGACCCGCTCGTCCTCCAGCGCCGACAGCTCGCGCGCGAGCGCCTCCAACTCGGCCCGCTCCGGCAGGCTCCGGCGGCGGTGCGCCAACTGGGCGAGCGTGGTGTCGATCGCCTGCAGGTCGAGCAGGCGACGCTGCACCTTCGGGTCAGCCTTCACGGTCGGGGCTCCTTGTCGTCCGGTCGGGGCGCGGCGGCGTGCACGGTCCAGGGGTCGGTGTCCAGGTCGGACACCACGGTCTCGACGCCCAACTCGGCGGCCAGGTGGGCGGCCGGGTCGTCCAGCCACGGCCGTTCGGTCGCCCAGTGGGCGGCGTCCAACAGGGCCGGGCCGCCGGCGGCGAGGTGCTCCCCGGCCGGGTGGTGGCGCAGGTCCGCGGTGAGGAACGCGTCCACCCCGGCCGCGGTCGCGTCGGCGAGGAAGCCGTCCCCCGAGCCGCCGCTGACGGCGAGGGTACGAACCATACGCCCGGGATCCCCGGCGGCGCGAACGCCCCAGGCGGTGACCGGGAGCACGGCGGCGGCCAGCCGCGTCAGCTCGGCCAGCGTCGTCGGGGCGGGCAGCTCGCCGACCCGACCGATGCCCCGGCCCGGCCCGTCGGCGGGTGAGCCCGGCCGGGGCGGGTGCAGCGGGCGCAGCCCGGTCAGCCCGAACCGGGCGGCCAGGGCGTCGGACACGCCCGGGGCGGCCACGTCGGCGTTGGTGTGCGCCACGTACAGGGCGACGTCGGCCTTGATCAGCCGGTGCACGATCCGGCCCTTGTACGTGGTGGCGGCCACCGAGGAGACGCCGCGCAGCAGCAGCGGGTGGTGCGCGACGATCATGTCGGCGCCGGCGGCGAGCGCCTCCTCGACCGTCTCCGGGACCACGTCGACCACGCAGGCGACCCGGCTCACCGGCTGGTCGGGCTCGCCCAGCACCAGGCCGACCCGGTCCCACTCCTCGGCCCAGGCGGGCGGGTAGCGGCGGTCCAGGGCGGCCGCCACGTCGGCGACGGTGGTCGGGGATCCGGTTGTGCTCACGGCCGGCCAGCTTACCGGCGTCCGGCGGTCGGCACGCCCACGGCGGGCGGGCGGGGCCCCCGGACGTCGCCGGGAGCCCCCGTGCTCACACCGTCCGGGCGACCGGCGCGACCGGCCGCGCCGCGCCGCGCAGCGCGGCCAGGCCGGCGTCCCAGGGGAACGCGTCCAGGTGCCGCTCACCGGTGCCCGGCGGGTGCAGGCGGACCACGTGGTCACCGAAGACCACCCGGACGCCCCACTCGGCGAGCCGGGCCAGGCTGGACCGGAACGCCGGGTGCCCGGCCATCGCCGCGTTCGTGTACGGGACGGCGGCGATCGGCACCCCCAGCCCCTGCGCCTCGACCAGCAGGCCGAGCGCGAGCGTGTCGGTGATGCCGGCCGCCCACTTGTTGATCGTGTTCACCGTGGCCGGGCAGACCAGCATGGCGTCCGCCGCCGGCAGCACGTCCGGGTCCCCGGGGTTCTTGTAGTGCGTACGGACCGGGTGGCCGGTCTGGCGGGCCAACGCGGCCCGGTCGACGAACTTCGCGCCGTCCGGCGTGGTGACCACGCAGGCCGCCCAGCCGTCGGACCGGGCGAGGTCGACCAGGCGGCCGACGTGACGGGCCAGCGGCGAACCGCAGGCGATGACGTAGAGCACCCCGCGGTGCCCGGTGCTGGTGTGCGGACCGCTCATCCGGCAGTGCCCGCGCTCATACTCCGACTCCCATGTGCTCAGCCAACTCCGCAATCGGCGGCGGCGGCGCACCCCGTGTGCGACGGAGGACCTCGGACATGAGTTCGTGGGCGATCGGCCGGCACCGGATCTCCGACGGCGCGAGCCGGTCGCCCTGCAACAGCATGTCGCCGGCGTTGCCGACGTCGCCGATCTGGGAGTAGGCCCGGGACAGGTCGAGCAGATGGTGGGCGCGCCGCTCGGGCAGCAGCGCGTTGAACGCGTGCCCGTTCATCCGCTGGTGGGTCTCCACCGCCCGGCCGCCGTCACCCAGCTCGACCGCCGCCGCGGCGCGGTGCAGCTCCAGGTTGGTCGGGCCGAACGACGTCCAGTAGTGGTTGTGGTCGCCGCCGAGCAGGGTGGCCGCCTCCGCGGCGCCGCTGAGCAGGTCGTCCACGGTCGCCGAGTCGCCGATGCGGGCCGCGGCCATCGCGCCCTGGAGCAGCAGCATGCCGTAGACGGAGAGCCGCCTGGGATCGGCGTCGTTGTCGCCGCCGGGGGCGAGCCGGTCGGCGATCCGCACGTTGAGTTCGAGCGCGGGGCGGGGGCGGCCCATCGCGACGAGGGCGTTGCAGACCCGGGTGGTGGCGATGCCGGCGAGCAGCGGGTCGTCGGCCCGCTGGGCGACCGCCATCGAGCGGTCGGCGGCCAGCCAGGCCAGGTTGCACTCGCCCAGCTTGCGCAGCACCGAGGAGGCGATCTGGTAGACCTGCCCGAGCAGGTGGGCGGCCTCGCGGCCCCGGTCGTCGCCGCCGTACGTGGCGTCCGCCGCCTGGGCGTCGCGCAGCAGCTTGGGCAGCGCGCGGGTGAGCATGCCGTAGCGGCCGTACTGGTAGGTGAGCCAGGCGTGGTTGACCGCCTTGCGCATGTCGTCGAGCGGCGGCGGGTAGGGCGCGGCGTCGAAGTAGGCGCTCATCGAGTCGTAGCGCTCCAGCGCGGTGCGGATCTCCTCCACCTCGACCTGGTCGATGCAGTTGAGCGCGTCGGTGCGCCGCTCCGGGTCCTTGCCGTGCAGCAGTTGCACGTCGATCTGGAGGATGTCGGCGATCTCGTAGAGCACGGAGAACTTGTCCAGCCGGCGGACGCCGCGTTCCACCTTGTCCACCCAGCTCTTCGACTTGCCGAGCCGGTCGGCGAAGACCTGCTGGGACATCTTGCGCCGGCTCCGCCAGTAGGCCACCCGCCGGCCTATGGGTAGTTCGTCCATTCCTTCCCCCTCCCCCTCTCAGCGCCGGCAGTCACCCCCATGTCCACCAGGTTTGCCCTGGTCGCACAGGTTGTGCGTCAGCCGTCCAGCCAGTTCTCGTAGTTTTCGTGCAAGTTGCACCGGCCGTTCGTCAACTCAACGATCGCGGGTTACGGCAGTGACGGTTCTCGACGTGTGGCGGTGGACGGATTCGGTGGGGCGAGAGGGGATGGCACACATGTGGGGGAACGTCAGACCGCGCGTCGCTCACCTGTCGCCGTTGGAACGGGTGCGGCTGCGCCGGGTCGCTGTCCGGTACGCGCTGCACGGCTGGCCGGTCACGCCGGGCGCCTGCCTGGCCAACCGGCGCTTCGTCTGCGGCCGGGTTGGCTGCCCCACCGTCGGCTGCCATCCGGCGCTGGAGGACTGGGAACACGCGGCGAGCGCCGACCCGGCCCGGGTGGCCACCTGGTGGCGCAGCCGCCCGCACGGCGTGCTGCTGCCCACCGGGCACGCGTTCGACGTGCTGGAGGTCGCCGCGCACCTGGGCCGGCGGGTGCTGGACGCGGTCGCGACCCATCCGGCCGGCCTCGGCGTACGTGGGCCGGTGCTGGTCACCCCGACCGGCCGGTGGATGTTCCTGGTCCGCCCCGGCGACCCGCTGCGGCCGGAGCTGGAGCACTGCTTCCACGTGGTGCGGCACGGTCCCGGCTCGTGGATCCCGGCCCCGCCGACCCGGCTCCCCGAGGGGACGGTGCGCTGGGCGGTCGCCCCGGAGCAGGCCCGGTGGCAGATGCCCGACTCCTACCTGGTGCAGAACGCGCTGATCGCGGCGTTACGGGCGGCCGGCATCACGCTGACCCCGGACCTGTTCCCCGGTCATCTCCCGCTGCCCCGGCGCGCGCGCTGACCGGCCCGCTCCTGACCGCCGCGCTCCGCCGCCGGGGCCGCCGGCTCCCGACAGTTGTCCGACAGCGACCTCCCCGCCACCGCACTCGTTGTGTCTGGCGAGGGCGCATCCGCGCCAGAGCGGGGGTTGGGGATGTCCCAGGACGACGCGGCCCGCCACACCGGCGGCACCGAACCACCGCGGCACCGGCGCCGCCCCCACCCGTGGGCCTTCACCCGCCCCCGGGGCGCCCGTCCCGGCCGCCCCCGCCCACCGGGCTCCCGCCCCGCCATCCTCCACCGCCCCCTCCGCTGACCCGCCCACCGGGTGTCCGAGGGGGGCCGTGAAACACCCTGCGTCGCTGTCAGAGAGTCAGGGGGGTCGCCGGGAGGGTGCGGGAGTGCAGGAGGCGGGCGTCGTCGGTGACGACAGCGTGCCGCCAGCGGGTGGGGAGGCGGTCCAGCCAGGTGATGCCGGGCTCGCCCATGGCGACGGCCGCCGTGGCGTACGCGTCCGCCTCGCCCAGGTCTGGGCCGACCACGGTGACCGAGCGCAGACCGCTCGCCGGCGTGCCCCGGCGCGGGTCGAGCACGTGGTGCCCCCGCTCGTAGACCCCCGAGGTGGCGACCGCCAGGTCGGTACCGGCCAGCACCAGGCAGGTGGCCGTCGGGTCCCACGGGTGCCGCACGCCGATCCGCCACGGCTCACCGGCGGCGGTGCGACCCCGGACCCGCACGTCGCCGCCGGCGTTCACGCAGTGGTTCGGGGCACCGGCCGCCACCAGCCGGTCCGAGGCGACCTGCGCCGCCCAGCCCTTCACATATCCGGACGGGTCCAGCCGGCCGGTCGCGTACGCGTCGAAGAAGCCGTCCGTGGTCGTCCACAGGTCGGCGCAGCGCTCCAGCACCGTCCGCAGGTCGCCGGACGCCTCGGCCAACGGCAGCTCGCCCCGGTTGAGCCGGCACACCTGACTGTCGTCGCGGTAGGTGCTGAACCGCGCATCCACCTCGCGCATCCAGTCGAACGTCCGCTCGACCAGCTCGTGCAGCGTGGCGGCGGGCAGGTCATCGGCCAGGTCGAGGCTGATCGCCGTACCCATGATCTGCTCGACCCGGCGCAGTCCGGGCCGGGCGGCGGCGGAACTCACGCCTTGTCGAGCGCGGCCTGCAACGACCGCTGGTAGGCGGTGCTGGTGTAGGTGGCGCCGGAGACGGTGCTCAGGTTGGCGCTCTGCTTGGCCACCACCTCGCCCGAGCTGCCGCTGTAGCGGGCCTGCACGTCGTCGGCGCGCTGCCCCTCCTGACCGCCGACCGGCATGTCCAGGCCGGTGGCGTCGACGATGCGGCTGCCGTTCAGCGTGATCTGCACCCGCAGCGACCCGTACCGGTAGGTGACGGTCGGCCCGGTCACCGTGCGGGTGGTGACCCTCGGCGCCGTCGTGGTGGTCCTCGGCGCGGCCGGTGCGGTCCGGGTCCGGGTGCTGGTCCGGGTGGCCGGTGTCCGCTCGGCGGAGGGCTTCGCGCTCGGCTCCTCCGCCGCGCCGGGCGTCGCCGAGACGCTCGGCGCGGCGGCCGAGGGCGCGGCGTCGCCGGGGGCGGGCGAGCCGCCCGGGGTGACCGGGGCCTGCGCGGCCGGCACGTCCTGGGCCGTGACCGACCCGGCGCCCGGGCCGCCCTTGAGCACCACCAGGGCGGTCGTGCCGGCGGCCAGTCCGGTGATCGCCAGGAGCGCGCGACGCATGATGGGTGCCTTCCTACAACTCGAACGCGGTGAGGTGGATCTGGCGGCGCGGCACGCCGGCCGCCCGCAACACCTTGACGGACTCGTCGACCAGGCCGACCGGCCCGCACAGGTAGACGTCGCGACGGGTCAGGTCCGGCACCAGCCGGCGCAGCCCCTCCGGGTTCATCACCTGGCGCGGCCCGGGATCGTCGCGGCGGCCGATGACGTACCAGACCGAGGTCTGCCGGGCCTGGGCGAGCCAGTCCAGCTCCCGGTGCAGCAGCACGTCGGCGGGTTGCCGCGCCCGGTAGATCAGCGCCGCGCCCGGCGGCAACTCCTCCAGCATCGCCCGCAGCGGCGCGATGCCGCTGCCACCGGCGATGAGCAGGGCCCGCTCCCGGGTGCGGTGCGCCGCGGTGAACGTGCCGAACGGACCCTCGGCCCAGGCGCGGGTGCCCGGGGTGAGGTCGCGCAGCTCGGCCGTGTGCTTGCCGACCACCTTCACGGTCAGCCGCAGCCAACGGCCGTTGGCCGCCGCGGAGACCGAGAACGGATGCGACTCCCACCAGCAGCCCGGGTTGAGGAACCGCCAGCGGAAATATTGACCGCCGAGCATGTCGATCTGGTTGAGCCGGTGCCCGGTCAGGTAGATCGAGATGGTGTCCGGGCTCTCCGCCACCACGTCGGCCACCCGCAGCCGGTGCCGCAGGTTGAACGCCAGCGGCGCGAGCAGCCGGCCCCACAGCAGCGCGGCCACCACCAACAGGTACGCGGCGATCCAGCCGGTACGCACCGGCCCCGGCTCGTGGAGCTGGGCGCCGTTGCTGAACTGGTGCGCGTAGCCGAGCAGCAGGGCCAGATAGCTGGTCAGGTGCAGGACGTACCAGAGTTCGTAGGGCAACCGCCGGCGCACGCCGCGCACCGCGGTGAACCCGACCAGCACCATGACGCCGGCGGCCACGAATGCGGAGACCATGTCCTCGTAGTCGGACAGCAGCGTGCCGACCTCGCCGAACACGGAGTTGCGCTCCTGCCGGGCGTAACCGACCACCAGCAGCGCCAGGTGGGTCAGCACCGCCACCAGCAGCGTCGCGCCGAGGTCCCGGTGCAGCCGGGAGATCCGCTCGCCGCCCAGCGAGCGTTCCAGCACGCCGAGCCGGCTCATCGCCAGCACCTGCACCAGCAGCAGGTAGCCGGCGATCAGGCCGGTGATCCGCCCGCCGGCGGTGAGCAGGTCGGCGGTGTCGGTCAGGGAGCCGGCCGGGGTGTCCAGCCACCACGGCACGACGGCGGCGGCCAGGCCGAGCCAGAAGAGCGTCGTCAGCGCCCGCCGGCCGCCGGGTCCGCGACGCGGCCGGCCGGGTGGTACGGAAGCAGCCGGACGGCCGCCGTACGGGGCGGGATGCCCGGTACGACGGCCGGCGGCGTGGGTGTCCTGATACGTCACGCGTACATCTTGATCGGGGTGAACTTCTGCTTCGGGAACACCTTGTCCACCTCGGCGGTGGTCAGACCGAAGCGACCCTGGGCCACCGACCCGTAGACGTTGAACATGTTGTTGTACTCCGGCACGTCACCGCTGTCCAGCTTGCTCAGCCCGTTCCACGTGCCGAGCAGCGAGCCGGCGAGCTTGCGGCCGGACAGCACGGTGACCACACCGCCGTGCCCGTGGTCGGTGCCACCCTTGTTCGAGGCGACCCGCCGGCCGAACTCGCTGGACACCATGATCGTCACGTCGGCTGCCTGGTCGCCCAGGTCGGTGAAGAAGGCCGCCATCGCCTTCGCCAGCTCGTTGAGCCGCCGCCAGAGCTGGCCGCCCTCGCTGGTGCCCTGGTTCTCGTGGGTGTCGTAGCCGCCCATGCCGACGGTCGCCACCCGCACGTTCGCCCCGCCCTTGATGAGCTGGGCGAGCTGCTTGAAGGCGTTGCCGACACCCTGGTACTCCACGCCGGCCGCCGCGGCGTACGGCTTGGCGGCGAGCTTCTGCGCGGTGGCCAGCGCGCCCATGCCCTCGATGACCGCGTCCTCCACCGGGTGGTTGATCCCGGTGAACAGGCCGCGGATCGCCTTCTCGGTGGCCGCGCGGAACCTGTCGTCGCCGTTGAGCCGCAGGTCGCCGACGCTGTTGAGCGCCAGCGCGCCGTTCACGCCGACCAGCGAACGCGGCAGCGTGCTGCCGATGCCCACGCTGCGGAACGCGGTGCCCTTGCCGAGCGCGTCGACCAGGCTGTCCAGCCAGCCCCGGCCGCCGGTCTCGCCGGGGAGGCCGCCCAGGTTGCAGGCGTCGGCGGCCTGGAAGTGGCTGCGGGACAGCCGCGGGTCGGACACCGCCGGCACGAAGCCGAGCTGCCCGGCCTTCAGCCACTTCTCCAGCGGAGAGAACGCGCTGGTCAGCTTGAAGCCGCGGTCCAGGGCCAGCGAGTCGTTGCCGAGCAGCAGATCCGGGCGGACTTTGCCGAGCACCGGGTCGCTGGCCGGCGCGACCAGGCTCAACCCGTCCAGCCCGCCGTAGAGGAAGACGTGGATCAGGGTGCCGGTCTTGGTCGCCGCGAACGACGCCGAGGTGGTCACGAACTGCGCGGTGGCCAGCGCGGTCGCGGTGGCCGCGGCACCGGCGACGAAGGTACGCCGGGTGACGCCCCGGCCGTCCTGCTGGGCCTCCTCGACCTCCTCCAGCCGGCGGTACCGGTCCGCCTCGGCCACGTTCTCGGCCGCGACGACGTCCGCCTCCGCGCGCAGCAGCGCCTCGGCCGGGTTGTCGGCCAGCCGCCGCACGTCGGGGCATTCGGGGTGCAGGGGGTACGGGTTCACGGTCATCTCCATCGAATGCCTCACCGGAGGTGGTGCTGGGGGGACGCGAGGATCGTCCGCGCGACCGCGGCGATGGCCCCGTTGAAGGTGGCGTCGACCTTGGCGCCCTCGGACACCCCGGCCACCGCGAGCACGAGCTTCTTCTCCTTGGCGCTGAGCTTCTGGTGCACCAGCTTCATCGCCAGCGCGTCCACGTACGCCCCGGCGGTCGCCGGCGGCTTCGCCACCAGCTTCTCCGGCTTGACGTAGGTGAACTGCTTGCGCCAGCCGCCGAGCAGCTCGCCCGCCTCGTTCCAACCGTCGACCATGGTGCCGGCCGAGGTCCACGCGAGGTAGACGTCGGCGTAGCCGTCCGGCGTGGGCTTGCCCATCGGGTACTGGCCCAGCTCGCGCATCTTGTCCTGGACCTGCCGCAGGCCCTGGGCGAACGGCGCGCGCCGCTTGTCGCCGTCGAACCCGGCTGTCGCGTCCGGCCCGACTCCGAGCGACCGGTACGTGGCCACCAGGTACTCCATCGGGCGGCGCACCTTCTGCCCGACCGCGGCCCAGAACTCCGAGGAGCTGAACAGCGTGGCCAGCACCGGGCGGATGTTGCCCTTGTTGGTGGTGTACGCCTTCGCCAGCCGGTCCACGATCGACTTCGGCGGGGTGTCGGAGACGAACCGGGTGGCCAGGTTCTGCGCCACGTACTTCGCGGTGGACGGGTGCAGCGCGATGTACCGGATGTAGGAGTCGATCACCTGGTCGGCGACCTTCGGGTCGTTCGAGGTGTTGGCGTGGCTGAACCCGAGGATCTTGACCTTGCCGACGTAGTGCCGGTCGGCGAAGAACATGTACTTGCCGTCGGCGACGCCCCGACCGGTCTGCAGCATGGCGGCCTGCCGCACGTCCTTCTCGGTGTAGCCGCCGTCGACGCCGACCGAGTAGAGCTCCAGGTTCTCCCGGGCCAGATTCTCGTTGATCGCGTCCTTGCGCGAGTCGACCTGGTTCAGGTAGAGCAGCAGCGCCGGGTGCTTGTTCGCGGCGACCAGCATGTCCGGGTAGCTGCCCAGCGCGTGCTTGCGGATGACGTCCTTGTCGAAAGCGTTGCGGTAGTTCTCGCCGCCGTCGAAGTCCGCCGCCACGTGCAGGAAGTCGTTCCAGAAGTCGACCATCACCTCGAAGAGCTGGCGGTCGGACCAGATCTGCCGGGCGATGCTGGCGTCCACCGTCTCCCGGGCCGGGTCGACGCCGCGCTCGTTGAGCTGCTCCCGCTGGTCGCGGAGCTGGGTCGGGCTGAGCTTCAGCGAGGGCAGGTCGGCCAGCTTCAGCTCGCCCTTGGTCGGGGCGATCTTCTCCGGCTCCAACTGCTGGCGCAGCCAATTGTCGATGCCGAGCTTCTTGATGTCGGCGATCACCTTGGGCGTCGGGCCGAACGTGGCGCGGCGGGCCAGGTGGGTGATCGGGTCCTTGGAGAGCACCGTCTTCACGGTCACCTGGGTCGCCTCGGCGGCGGCCGCCGGGCTGCCGAAGAGGCGGCCGCCGCTCGGGGCGTTGCGCTTGAGCGCCGCGCCGGCCCGCGAGCCCATGTAGCTCTCGTTCTGCTCGGTGTAGGTCCGCACCGTGCTGGGCTGCTGTCCGCTGGGCCGGGCCTGGGTGCCGTCGGTGGTCACCGTGCCGGTGGCGTCACCGGCCGCCGGGCCGTCGGAGAACAGGCCGCGGAGCTGCGGGGAGAGGGCGAACGCGGCGCCGCCGGCGACCACCGCCGCGCCGCCGAGCGTGGCGAGGGCACGCCGCCGGCCACGGTTCGGCGCGTCGTCGGAGTCGTCGTCCAGAGTGGGCAGACCCGGCCCGGCCGGCGGCGGGTACCCACCGGCGGGCTGGCCGTAGCCGCCCTGCTGGGGGTAACCGCCCTGCTGGGGGTAACCGCCCTGCTGGGGGTAACCGCCCTGCTGGGGGTAACCGCCCTGCTGGGGGTAACCGCCCTGCTGGCCGTAGCCGCCCTGCTGGGGCGCGGGGCCGGCGGGGGCGAAGCCGTTCGGGCCGACCCACTGCGGGCCCGGGGCGGGCTGGGGCGTCGGCACGGGGTACCCGCCGGCGTACGGTGCGGCGGGGTCCAGGTCGCGGTGCCCGTCCGGGTGGGGGTGCTGGTATCCGTCCCAGCCGCGGTCGTCCCGGGGTCGACGCGGTGGCACGTTCAGGTCGGCCATGTACCTATCCCGTTTTCTTCGAGCGCCGGCACGCCTGTTACCCGGGGGTTGGGTGGCAGGGGCGGCGACGGTTGCCGGAGAGTTGCTACGGGAAGGTAGCCACCCCGTCCCGGCAGCTCAAGGCGGGCCGGAAGCGCGCCCACGCGCACTTAAGACGGTGCTCAGGCCCGGGGCGGGACGCCGACCGCCGGCGGCCGGGCCCACCCCCGTCCGGAGCAGGGCCGACCCGGGCGCGGATCGCCCGGACGCGAGGTTTCGGCCCGCCGTGGGGTCGCCGGCCCCGTTCCCGACAACAGGGAAACTTAAGGTAGGGATAAGCCTGCGCTGAGGCGCCCGGCCGGTGCGTGCGCGGCTGTCCGACCCGCGGAAACAAGCAGCAGCGGCGGCGCGTGACCCCCCTGGGATCCGGGTATGCCGCCGAACCGCTGAAGCCGTGAGGGGAAGGCACACCGCCATGCTCAGCCAAGAGGATCAGCGCAGGTTCGAACAGATCACCCGCCAGCTTCGGGAGAGCGATCCACGGTTCTTCGCCCGGTTGGACAGCCGGCTCAAGGGCCGCCGGGGCCGGTACATGATGCTGATGACCATCGTGCTGTGGGCCTCGCTGCCGGCGATGACCGTGCTCGCCGGGCGGTTGGCCGGAGCGATCTGCGCCATGGTGCTGGTCGCCAACGCCGCCCTGATGTGGCGCTTCCGCCGCCGCCTCCTGTGAGTGCAAGGAAGGGCCCCTTCTTAACGCCTCCGGTAGAGGCGGGGCCCCCTCTTAACCGTTCGGTCCTTCGCCGAAGGCCCGGTACGCGCGGCGGAGCCGCTCGGCCAGGCCCGGACCGCCGATCTCCGGGTCGGGCGGGCCGAGTTGCCGCAGCAGCAGCTCCGGGCCGGTGTCCAGGGTGGGTGGTCGGTCGGGCAGCGCCACCGGCGGGAGCCAGAACCGGTCCAGTTCCTCGGCCGGATCGACCGCCGGCAGCCCGGCCAGCGCCCGCGCGGCACCGGTCACCGGCACCGGCGTCCCGACCGACCGGTCCGCCGGCCCGGCCGGGTCCATCGCGTCCGTCGGCCCCGCCGACGCGGTCCCGTGGACCCCGACGTCGCTCGGCGCCGCCGCGCCGCCGGATCGGACGCCGCGCAGCGTACGCAGCCGGTCGAGCAGGTCGGCCCGGGACCGGCCGCGCCAGTGCAGCAACCGGAACGGGTCGGCGTCGAACGCCTCGGCGAGCAGGTAGAACGTGGCCGCCAGGTGCTTGCACGGCACCGCGAAGTCGGGGCAGCCGCACCGCTGCGTCAACTCGCCGAACTCGGTCGGGAACAGCGGCGCGCCCGCCGCAGCGAACAACTCCTCCAGCTCGGCCGGCAGGTCGCCGGCGAGCAGCCGGGCGCTGAAGAACGCCTGCCCGGCCAACTCCTCCTCGATCCGCCGCCACACCTCCTCCGGGTACGCGGCCAGCCCGATCCGCGCCGGGTACGGGCGCGGCCGGGACCCCTGCACCTCGGCGGTGACCAGGCCGGGCGAGACGTCCAGCCGGAGCACCTGACCCCGGCGCGCGTACGCCCGGCCACGGGTGAGCCGGGAGCCGAGCGCGAACGACTCCAGCACCGCCAGGAAGCGCCGGGACCACCAGGACCGCCCGATCGCGCCCCGGGTGCTGCGGGCCCGCAACCCGCCCTCGACCCGGCGCGGCGGCCCGTAGTCGTCGAAGCTCGGGCTCACTCGACCACCGCCCCGGCCTCCAGCGTGAACAGCTCCCGCAGCGTGTCGGTGGACAGCTCGGTCACCCACTGCTCCCCGCTGCCCACCACCGACCGGGCCAGGCTCCGCTTGTCGGCGATCATCGCGGCCACCTTCTCCTCCACGGTGCCGGCGCAGACGAACTTGCGTACCTGCACCCGCCGGCGCTGGCCGATGCGGAACGCCCGGTCGGTGGCCTGGTCCTCGACGGCCGGGTTCCACCACCGGTCGACGTGCACCACGTGGTTGGCCGCGGTCAGGGTGAGTCCGGTCCCGCCGGCCTTGAGCGAGAGCACGAACAGCGGCGGGCCGTCGGGGGTCTGGAACCGGGCCACCATGGCGTCCCGGTCGGCCTTGCCGACGCCGCCGTGCAGCAGCAGCACCTCCCGACCGGTACGCGCCGACAGGTGCCCGCGCAGCATCCCGCCGAACTCGGCGTACTGGGTGAAGAGCAGCGCCTTCTCCCCCGCCGCGAGCACCTCGTCGACGATCTCGTCGAGACGTTCCAGCTTGCCGGAGCGGCCGGCCAGGGCGGAGCCGTCGTGCAGCAGTTGGGCGGGGTGGTTGCAGACCTGCTTGAGCCGGGTCATGGTGGCCAGCACCAGCCCCCGGCGTTCGATCCCGTCGCTGGACTCGATTTTCGCCATCATGTCGTCGACGACGGCCCGGTAGAGGGCGGCCTGCTCGGCGGTGAGGTTGCAGAGCACCTCCATCTCCAGCTTCTCCGGCAGGTCGGTGATGATCGTCGGGTCGGTCTTGAGCCGGCGCAGCACGAACGGGCCGGTGATCCGGCGCAGCCGCTCGGCCACCTCGGCGTCGCCGTGCCGCTCGATCGGCTCGGCGAACCGCTTGCGGAACACCGCGGCCGGGCCGAGCAGCCCCGGATTGGCGAACTGCATGATCGACCAGAGGTCGGCGAGGCGGTTCTCCACCGGCGTACCCGTGACCGCGACCCGGTGCCGCGCGGGCAGCGACCGGACCGCCTCGGCCTGCCGGGTCGCGGCGTTCTTGATCGCCTGCGCCTCGTCCACCACCACCCGGTGCCAGTCGACGCCGGCCAACTCGAGCGCGTCGCGGGCGGCCACCGCGTAGGTGGTCACCACCAGGTCCGCCGCGCGCACGGCCGCGGCGAACTCCTCCCCCCGGGCACGCTCGGCGCCGTGATGTACGTGTACGCGCAGCTCCGGCGCGAACGTGGCGGCCTCGCGCTGCCAGTTGCCGACCAGCGACATCGGACAGACCAGCAGCGTGGGCCCGGCGTCCGGCGGGTCACCGGCGAGCAGCGCGAGCAGCTGCACGGTCTTGCCCAGCCCCATGTCGTCGGCGAGGATCCCGCCCAGCCCGAGCGACTGGAGGAAGGCCAGCCAGGCCAGCCCGCGCCGCTGGTACGGCCGCAGCGTCCCGACGAAGCCCGGTGGCGGGTCGGCCGGGGTGAGCCGCCGCTCCGCCTCGCCGGCCAGCAACTCGCCCAGCGCGCCGTCGGCGACCACGTCCAGCACCGGCAGCTCACCGCCGCTCTCCTCTCCGGTGAGCCCCATCCGCAGCAGGTCGGCCACGGTCAGCTCGCCCGAGGACCGGAGCAGCCGCAGCCCGGCCTCCAGGCGTTGCGGGTCCAGCTCGACCCACCGGCCGCGCAGCCGCACCAGCGGCGACTTCAGGTCGGCGAGCGAGGCCAACTCCTCGGCGGTGAGCGGCTGGTCGCCGAGGGCCACCTCCCAGCGGTAGTCGACGAGCGCGTCCAGGCCCAGCCCGCCGGCCGTGGTGGCGACGGCCCCCGGCGCGGTGCGGCTGCGGGCGCGCAGCCGCGCGCCCAGGCGCGACGAGGACCGCCGCCACCAGGACGGCAGCAGCACACCGAAACCGGCCGCGTGCAGCACCGGCGCCCCCTCGCGCAGGAACCGGTGCGCGCCGTCGGCGTCCAGCTCCATCCCCTCCGGCGCGGCGGTCCGCAGCGCCGCGTCCACCTCGGGCCAGAGCCGGCTCGCCCGGCCCAGCTCGGCCAGCAGCGTCTCCTGCGGGTCGACGCCGCGGGCGGCGAGCGCGGGCGCGGGCCGTTGCCAGATGTGCGCGGCCTCCACCACCAGCCCCGGCTCGTCGGCCGGGTACAGGCCGAACTCCAGCAGCCAGGTGCCACCCTCGACCAGCTCGGCGACCGGGTCGACGGGCGGTTCGACCAGGCGGAACGTGGCTCGTACCACCCCGCCGGCGGCGTCGCGCTGCCAGGCGTCCAGCCCGGCGCGCAGGGTCGCCAGCGCGGCCGGCTCGGCGGGGAACTCGCGCTCCGGGCCGGCGAGCGCGGCCAGCCAGCGCGGCACCGGGCCGCCGGGCCGCATCCCCCGGTGCAGTCGGGTGTCGGCCAGAGCCACCCGGGCGGCGGCGTCGACGAGCGCGTCCAGCGCGTCCGCCACCAGCTCACCCGCCCCCGGGTCCTCCGCCTGCCCGGCGACGACGCGCGGGTCCGCCGGTTTGGGTGCACCTGTCGCCGTCCGGGCGACAACGGACGCGCCCGATCCGGCCGGCTGCCACTCGCGGGCGGCACGGGCCGCCGGGGGCAGTGCGGGCGCCAGGTCCCGGGCCCAGGCCGCGTCGGTGCCGGTGAGCAGCGGCAGCCAGAGCGCCCGCGCGGTCGCCCCGTCGGAGTCGTCCACCACCCGCACCCGGCGCCCCGGTCGAGTGGGGCGGTGAGAGGGGGACCCTTCTCTACCGGAGGCGTTAACCGGGGGCCCCTCCTTGCAGCCGGGGAGCAGGCGGCCGCGGGTGACCAGGTCGGCGGCGAAGTCGGCGAGTTCGGCCAGGTGCCGCAGGCTCGCCCCGACCGGGTCCGGCAGGGCGGCGCGCAGCAGCGCGTACGCGGCGTCCGGGGCGTACGCCAGGGCGGGGACCCGCCAGCCGGCGCGGGTGACCGGACCGCGAGCCGGCTCCTCGACGGCGGCCCGGACCAGCTCCGGGGACTCCACCGGCGAGCCGGCCCGGGTGGGTAGGCCGAGCAGTACGGAGATCGGCTCGCCCGGGGTCCCGTCGAGCGCGGCGGCCAGCGTGGCGTGGTCGGCGGCGAACGGATGCGGCCGTTCGCGCGGGGCGCGGCCGGGTCGGCGCGGGGCGCGGGCCGGCAGCGTGCCGTCCTCGGCCCACAGCGCGAGCCCGGCGCCGGGCAGCCACAGCCCGTGGATGACCAGCACGCAGTTCCCCCTCGACGACGCCCGGGGGCCAGGATAGGCGGCCGGGCGCGGTTATCGTCGGCGCCATGGTCGACCTTCTCGTGATCGGCGGATTGGGCGTGGACGTCCGCGCCCGGGTGCCCGCGCTGCCGCTGCCCGCCGCCGACTCGCTGACCGTGCCCCCGGTCGAGCTGCGGATCGGCAACACCGGCGCCGGGGTGGCGCTGGCCGCGCACGCGCTCGGCCTGCGGGTGACGCTCGTCGACGTGCTCGGCGCCGACCCGGCCGGCGACGTGGTGCGGGCGGCGCTGGCGCGTACCTCGGTGCGGGCCGTGCTGGTCGACGCGCCGGCCGGCACCCGGCGCTCGGTGAACCTGGTCGACCCGGCCGGTCGCCGGATGTCGCTCTACGACCCCCGGCCCTGGTCCGGCCCGGCGCCGTTCGCCGACGCCGAGCTGGCCGCGCTGGTCGCCGAGGCCGCCCACACGCACGTGTCGATCATGGATTGGGCCCGGGACGCGCTGCCGGTGCTGCGCGGCGCGGCGTCGCTCTCCACCGACCTGCACGACTGGGACGGCGAGAACGACTACCACCGCCCGTTCGCCGAGGCCGCCGACCTGGTCTTCGTCAGCGACGTGCAGCTGGGCGAGCGGGCCGGCGAGGAAGCCGCCGCGCTCGCGCCGCGCACGGTGCTGGTCACCGGCGGGGCGGCCGGCGCGACGCTGCACACCCCGGACGCGCCGCCGGCGCACGTGCCCGCCGCGACGCCGCCGGCGCCGGTGGTCGAAACCAACGGCGCCGGGGACGCGTTCGCCGCCGGCCTGATCGCCGCCCGCCTGCGCGGGGCCGCCCCGCTGGACGCGGCCCGGTACGCCGCCCGGGTGGCCGCCGCCGCATGCGCCCACGACGGGATGGAGTATCCGGACGGGCTGCTCCCCCGCGCCTGAGGCTCAGATCGCGCCGGTCTCGCCGTCGGTCAGCTCGCGCAGGATGTCGGCGTGCCCGGCGTGCCGGGCGGTCTCCTCGATCAGGTGCACCAGCACCCAGCGCAGCGACACCTCACCGAGCTGCGGGTGCGGCACCACGTGGTCGAGGTCGACGCGGGCGGCGATCGCCCGGGAGCGGGCGCAGGCCGCCTCCTAGGCCGTGGCGAGCCCGGCGACCGTGTCGTCGGGGCCGAGCGTGTGGCTGGCGTCGGCGTCGGCCTGGGAGGTGAGGTAGACGTCGCCCGGCTCCGGGGCGAACAGCCGGCGGAACCAGTTCGTCTCGACCACGGTCAGGTGCTTGAGCAGCCCGGTCAGGGTGGTCAGCGAGGGCAGCAGACGCCGGGCGGCGTCGGCGGCGGTGAGACCGCGCGCCTTGCGCAGCACGGTGGCGCGGTGGAAGTCGAGGAACGCGTCGAGGACCGCCCGTTCGTCGCCCGTGCGGGCGAGAACCGGACCCAGTGTCGGATCGATCGTCGGGGTCGCCATTGGCGAACCCTAGTCGCCCTGAGGGGCGGCCCGCTGCCCCGCTATCCGCTGCGCGCGCCCGCCGGTCGGGGCAGGATGGGCCCATGGCTTCCACGGTGCAGATCCCCCTGGTGGGCGGCGCGGCCGACGGTGACAGCGTCACGGTCGAGCTGGACAGCAACGGCCGCCCGCCGCTGACCCACCACCACCTCGGGCCGGGCGGGCTGGCGGAGGCGCAGATCTACGAGCTGGAGTCGGGCGACCGGCCGGACCACGAGTGGGTCTACACCTGGCGCGGCCCGGCGGTCTGACCGCGCCGGCTCAGGCGACGGGCGTCAACGCCCGGGCCCGGATGCTGTCGAGCACGCTGCGGGTGACCTGCGAGGTGCCACGCGCCTGGTCACAGACCTCGGCCACCCGACGGGCGGTTTCGTCGGCCCGGGCCGACCGTTCGTCCCACAGGCGGTCCACCTCGGCCAGCAACGGGCCCTCCACCTCCCGTTCCATGCCGCGCAGCGCCGGCACGCCGAGACGCTGGGCCAGGTCGAACACCTTGCCGGCGTAGGGCAGTGGCAGGAACGGCGTGTTCATCATGGCGGCGAAGATCAGGAAGTGCAGGCGCATGCCGACCGCCAGGTCGAAGTGGCGCATCAGGCCGAGGATCTGCGCCGGCCGGTAGTCGCCGTGCAGGATCCGGCCCCGGTCGGCCGCGATCATGTGCGACAGCACCCCGTGCGAGTGCCGGATGTCGTCGCGTTCCATCGGCACGAAGAGCACGTGCGCGTCGATGCGGTGCACCAGGAAATCCCCGATCTGGGCGAGCAGCCGGTGGTAACCGTCGACGTCGAGACGTTCCGCGGCCCGGCCGGGCTCGCGCACGCTCAGCCCGACCAGCCGGGAACCGGCCGGTACGCCCTCCTCGCGCAACCACTGCGCGGGGAACTCCTCCGGCTCCAGCAGGAAGGCCGGGTCCCCGGTGACGGTGATCGGGTTGACCAGGCCGGCCTCCTCCAGCACCATCCGGGACTCCTGGTCGCGGACGGTCACCTCGACGGCCTGCGCGAGCGTCTCGCGCACCATGCCGGTGTCCACCCCGTCGGTGAGCGGGCCGACGCCGACCGCGTAGGTCAGCAGCGGCAGGCCCCGCTCCTGGGCCACCCGGACCACCCGCAGGTATCGCCGGGCCTCCTTGTCGTAGAGGATCCCGCCGCCGCCCAGGATGAGCAGGTCGAGCTGGTGGAGCACCTGGGACGAGTCGACCCGGCTGACGCCCTCCCACGGCACCGCCTCGACGTCGGGGTGGGCCAGCGCGGTGTGCGCGGGGTTGCGGGAGAACACGATGATCCGCGCGTTCGGCTCGTGCTGGCGCAGGTCGGCCAGGAGACCCGTGAGGATCGCCTCGTCGCCGAGGTTGCGACCGCCGTACGACCCGAGCACGCCGATGGTCAGTCCGGTGCCTTCGGTCATCCGATGCTCCTTCCCAGGGGCGTCCGGACCAGCGTTCCCGCGGTACGCGGTGGGGTAACCCGGCCGGAGACCGGGTCAGGGGGCGAGCGCCGCGCCACCGACCAGGCGGGAGACCAGGGTGGAGACCACCTGATCGGGGTCGAACCCGGCGTCGACCGAGGTGGTCAGCAGGTCGAGCAGGAGCCCGTCGACGGCGTAGTGCAGCAGCGCCACCTCGTACGCCCCGCCGGGCAGGCCGGCGGTGACGTGGAAGGCGACGTCGTCGGCGTACCCCCGGCGCAGCACGTCGCCGAGCGCGGCGCGCAGCTCGGGCCGGCGGGCGGCCTCCAGCCGCAGCTCCAGCAGCGCCCGGGTGAGGTCCGGCTCGCGGGTGGTGCGGGCGACGACGTCGCGCAGGTAGTCGGTGACCAGGGCGATCGACGGTTCCCGGCGACCGAGGTCGGCCAGCACGGCCGGGTCGGGCGCCATCCGGTCGAAGATCCGCTCGGCCAGGCCGGCGAGCAGCGCGGCCCGGGACGGGAAGTAGTTAGAGGCGGTGCCGGTGGGCACGCCGGCCTCGGCGTCGACCGCCCGGTGGGTCAGCCCCCGCGCGCCGGCGGTGGCGAGGACCCGCAGGCCGGCGTCGGCGAGCAGGGTACGGCGTTCGGTGTTCCGGGCCACGCGGCACAGCCTAGCAACAACCACGACAGGTGTTGTACATTCGCTGATAACCACGACAGCCGTCGTGGTTATCTCGGACATCGGAGTCGGTTTGCGCACGCTCGTGTACTTCGTCGCCAGCACCCTCGACGGCTTCATCGCCGCCCCGGACGGGTCCTTCGACTTCCTCCCGCTGGAGCCGGACGTGGCGCCCTACCTGGTGGCCGAGTGGCCGCAGACGCTGCCCACGGTCGCCCACGCCCAGCTCGGCGTGCCGTCGGAGCCCGCCGGCCGCTTCGACACCGTGCTGATGGGTCGCGCCACCTACGAGCCGGGCCTGAAGATCGGCGTCACCAGCCCCTACGCCCACCTGAAGCAGTACGTCTTCAGCCGCTCACTGCCCCCGGCCGACTATCCCGACGTGGAGGTGGTGGCCGGTGACCCGGCGGCGTTCGTCCGCGACCTGAAGGCGCGGCCCGGCGGCGACATCTGGCTCTGCGGCGGCGGGCAGCTCGCCGGGCAGCTCCTCGACGAGGTCGACGAGCTGGTGGTCAAGCTCAACCCGGTCGTCGTCGGCAGCGGCATCCCGCTGGTGGAGCGCGGGTTCGCGCCCAGCCGCTTCGCGCTCACCTCCGCGCGTCCCTTCGACGCCGGCGTGGTGGTGCTGCGCTACGCGCGGCGGTAAGGAGGGGACCCTGTTAACGCATCCGGTAGAGAAGGGGCACCATCTAACCGCGAGGCGTTAACAAGGGGCCCCTCCTTAACCGGTTGCCCGCGCGGACGGCAGCACGCACGGTGGAACGGTGAGCAGCCCGACGAAGACCCGCATCACGTGGCGCGACCTGCCCGCCCACGTCCGTACCGCGGTCGAGGCCATCCTCGACGACCGGGTGGTGGCGGCCGAGTCGCAGCCGGGCGGCTTCTCCCCCGGCACCGCCGACCGGGTCCGCACCGCCCGCGGCGGGCGGGCGTTCGTCAAGGCGGTCAGCCCGGCGCAGAACGACCGCAGCCCCGCCATGCACCGCGCCGAGGCCCGGATCGCCGCCGCCCTACCGGCGACCACCCCGGTGCCCCGCCTGCTCGGCAGTCACGACGACGGCGAGTGGATCACCCTGGTCTACGCCGACGTCGAGGGCCGACACCCGGCCACCCCGTGGCACGCGACCGAGCTGACCGCCGTGCTGTCCACGCTGGAGACGGTGGCCGCGTCGCTCACCCCGGCCCCCGCGGTCGCGACCACCACCGCGGCCGAGGCGCTCGCGCACGACTTCGGCGGCTGGCGGCGGATCACCGACGACCCGCCCGCCGACCTCGACCGCTGGGCCCGCGCTCACCTGGGCGAGCTGTGCGCCGCCGCCGACCGGGGCCTCGCCGCCCTGGCCGGCGACACGCTCTGCCACCTCGACGTCCGCGCCGACAACCTGCTGCTCGGCCCGGACGACACGGTCACCGTGGTCGACTGGCCGTGGGCCTGTCGCGGGCCGGCCTGGCTGGACACCCTGCTCGCCGTCGTCAACGTGCAGGTCTACGGCGGCCACGACCCGGACGCGCTGCTCGCCGCCTCGCCGCTCACCGCGCACGTCGACCCGGCCGACCTGACCGGGGCGCTCGCCGGCTTCACCGGCTTCTTCCTCGACGGCGCCCGTCAGCCGCCGCCGCCCGGCATCCCGACCGTGCGGGCGTTCCAGCGATTGCAGGGCGACGCGCTGCTGCCCTGGCTGGCCCGCCGGTTGGGCGAATAAGATCAAACCCGCCTCGGGTACGCGACGAGAGCGCGCCAGGAGGCGGACGCGAAGGCCAGGGTGGGGCCCGACGGGTCCTTGCCGTCGCGCACGCCGACGACCCCGGGCAGATCGTCCGCCACCTCGACGCACGAACCGCCGTTCGAGCCCGAGCGGGACGACATTCGCCAGCGGGCACCCGTCAGAAGGAAGGCGCCCCTCCAGGGGCCATCTCCATCCAAGATCGACGCAGGAGCGGGCGTGCACCCGCACGCATGCGCGGATGGGGTGGGTCAGCGGGGTGGGGTGGCCAGGGGATCGGTCAGGAGCGGGGAGAAGGCCAGGTCGGCGGCGCCGATCAGGGTGGCGTCGTAGCCCAGGGCCGAGACGGCCAGGCGTGCCTTGTCCCGCGACACGGGCAGCACGTTGGCGGCGATCCGGCGGCGGACCTGGGGCGCCGCCGCCGGGAACACCTCACGGAGCGTCCCGCCGAAGATCACCACGCCGGGGTTGAACAGGTTGATCAGGTTTGCCACCCCGATGCCCAGCCAGTCCCCGATGCGCCCGAGTGCCGCGCGGGCGGCGGCATCGCCCTCACCGGCGGCGGCGACCACGGCCCGGACTTCCTCACGTCCCTTGTGGTCGGCCGGGCGGCCGGCCTCGTCGAGCAGCGCCCGCTCGCCGACCTCGGCCTGCAGGCAGCCGCGCGACCCGCAGCCGCAGGGCCGCCCCGGGTCGGGGTTGACCAGCATGTGGCCCACCTCGGAGCCGTACCCGCCGTCGCCGTCGAGCAGGTCGCCACCGACGATGATCCCGCCGCCGACACCGACGTCGCCGTGCAGGTAGATCAGGTTCTGCGCGCCGACCCCGGCACCGCGTTGGTGCTCCGCCACCGCGCCCAGATGGGCCTCGTTGCCGACCAGGACCGGAAGGCCCAGATCCAACCGGCGGGCCAGTTCCGCGCCGAACGCCTGGTCAACCCAGCCCATGTCGGGCCCGAACCGCACCATCCCGTCCCCGGGTCGGATCATCCCGCAGTAGGACGCCCCGACACCCACGCACACCGACCCGGGCGGCGCGTCCCGGTGCAGCTCCCGCCCGAACCGGGCCAGCTGGAAACCTATGGAGCAGGCAGATGACCGTTGAAGCAGGCCAGGTCTTCCGGGATGCCTGGATCGCCGGGGTCCGGGCCCACCATCCCGGCGAGCCCAAGCCCGGCTACGTCTCGCCCTGGGAGGCGACGCCTGATTGGGAGCGAGCCAGCGCCGCCGCCGTGTACGAGCAGGTTGTCGCCTTTCTGGCAGCCACGGACGGCGCTGCGCGGATGCTGAACCGGGAGCAGAAGGGGCGCTTCGTCGCGCTGTGCTGGATCGGTCAGATCCACAAGCACTTCCCGAATCCCAAACCGTCGTACGTCGCTGACTGGGCCGACCTGCCACGCTGGCAGCAGGAGACCGACGCCGACATCTTCGAGAGCATCGCGGAACGAAGCGCACCCATCTAGCCCGGAGGACGGATTCAGCTCACCCCGGTGACGGCCTTGACCAGGTTGATGCCGAAGTAGAACACGAAGGCCACCGCGACCGCCCAGAGCAGCGGGTGGATCTGACGGGCCCTGCCCTGCGCCACCCGGATCGCCGCCCAGCTCACGAAGCCGGCGCCGATGCCGTTGGTGATCGAGTAGGTGAACGGCATCAGCGTCATGGTCAGGAACGCCGGCACGGCCACCCCGAGGTCGGTGAAGTCGATGTCCTTCACCTGGCGGATCATCAGCGCGCCGACCACCACCAGCGCCGGGCCGGCGGCCTCGCTGGGCACCAGCGACACCAGCGGGGTGAGCAGCAGCGCGCCGAGGAAGAGCACGCCGGTGACCACGCTGGTCAGGCCGGTCCGGCCGCCGTCGGCGATGCCCGAGGACGACTCGACGTACGTGGTGGCGGACGAGGCGCTGCCCGCGCCGCCGGCGACCGCGGCGACACCGTCGACGAAGAGCACCTTGCCGAGGCGGGGCATGTCGGTGCCGTCCTCGGTGGCCAGGTTCGCCTGCCTGGCCAGGCCGACGGTGGTGCCCATGACGTCGAAGAAGTCGGCGAGCACCAGCGTGAACACCAGCAGCAGCGCGGTCATCAGGCCGACGTGGGCGAACGCGCCGAACGACACGTTGCCGACCAGGTGCAGGTCGGGTGTCTGGATCAGCGGGTCGGGCAGCGTCGGCACGTTGAGCCGCCACCCCTGCGGGTTGGGCTTGCCGTCGACGAACGCCGGGCCCGGCTTGGCGAGCACGTTCACGATCACCGCGACCACGGTGGTGACCACGATGCCGATCAGCACGCCGGCCTTGACCTTGCGGGCCACCAGGATGCCGGTGACCAGCAGGCCGACCAGGAACACCACGGTGGTCCAGCCGCGCAGCGTGCCGTCGCCGCCGAGCTGCACCGGGACGGTGGTGCCGGCCGCGTCCGGCACCCGCCGGACCAGACCGCCGTCGACGAAGCCGATCATGGCGATGAAGAGGCCGATGCCGGCCGCGATGGCGGCCTTCAGCTCGGCCGGGATGGCCCGGAAGACGGCCTTGCGGAAGCCGGTCAGCACCAGCACGGTGATGATCAGACCCTCGATGACCACCAGACCCATGGCCTCGGCCCAGGTCATCTGCGCGGCCACCGCGTACGCGACGAACGCGTTCAGCCCGAGGCCGGTGGCGACCGCGAACGGCACCCGACCGACGACGCCCATCATGATCGTCATGACGGCGGCGACCAGGGCGGTGACGCCGGCGACCGGCGCGATGCCGAGCAGGTTGCCGTCGGCGTCCGGCGCGGTGCCGATGATCAGGGGGTTCAGCACCACGATGTAGGCCATCGTGGCGAACGTGGCGAGCCCGGCGAGCACCTCGCGTCGCACTGTCGAGCCGCGCCGGGTGATCTCGAAGTAGCTGTCGAGGCGGCCGCGTGGGGCGGGTTCCGCCGGCTCCACCGGGGCGGCGGGATCCTGCGTGGACACGCTCATGACGTGGCGTACTCCGTTCCGGGTTGGCCCGCCGGTCGCGCCGGACGGGCGGTGGGGGTGCAGCCGTCCCGTTGCGGTTGGCCCGGAGAACGTCGGAACGGCTGGGCTCCACGGACACCGTGAAGCACTACGAAGCCGCGTCCCGGTGGCCGGGAGACGACTTCGCGGGGCCCACCCTAACCAGCCGGTGACCCGAGCTGAGCAGGCGCTGTGTGCCAGGCATGTGCAGGATCACTCCCGGTCGCGGGGCCGGGCGCGCAGGTGCGCCCGCTCGCCCTGGCTGCCGAACAGGCTGAGGAACTCCACCCCCTGGTCGTCGGCGCGCCCGAACCAGTGCGGCACCCGGGTGTCGAACTCGGCCGCCTCTCCCGGGGCGAGCACCAGATCGTGCTCGCCGAGCACCAGGCGCAACCGCCCGTTGAGCACGTAGACCCACTCGTACCCCTCGTGGGTCTTCGGGTCGGGCTCGGCCCGGCCGCCGGCCGGAATGATCAGCTTGTAGGCCTGGATGCCGCCGGGACGGCGGGTGAGCGGCAGCATGGTCATCCCGAACGCGGCGACCGGCCGCAGGTGGATGCGGGGGTCGCCGGTGGGCGGCGCGCCGACCAACTCGTCCAGGGTGACGCCGTGCGCCTTGGCCAGCGGGAGCAGCAGTTCGAGGGTGGGCCGCCGGCCGCCCGACTCCAGCCGGGACAGTGTGCTCACCGAGATCCCGGTGGCGGCGGCGAGGTCGGCGAGCGTGGTCTCCCGCTCGCGGCGCAGCGCACGCAGGCGCGGGCCGACCGCGTCGAGGGCCCGGTCGAGGTCGTCGTCCATGCCACCAGTTTGCCACAACGGCAACTATGTTTGCGGTTCTGCCAAGGGTCGTCGCAGGCTGGTCGCGGAGGTGGTCACGATGACCGAGCCACGGACGGACGGCTACGAGGTGGTGGTGATCGGCGGCGGCGCGGCCGGCCTGAGCGGGGCGCTCATGCTGGCCCGGTCGCGCCGGTCGGTGCTGGTGATCGACGGGGGAGCGCCGCGCAACGCGCCGGCCGAGGGGGTGCACGCGCTGCTCGCCCTCGACGGCGTGCCGCCGGCCGAGCTGCTGGCCCGGGGACGCGACGAGGTCCGCCGGTACGGCGGCCACCTGCTCGCCGCCGAGGTCGAGGCGGTCAGCCGCGACGGGACCGGGTTCGATGTGACACTGACCGACGGCCGCCGGGTCCGGACCGGCCAGGTGCTGGTGGCGACCGGCCTGGTGGACGAGCTGCCGGACGTGGCCGGGCTGCGGGAACGCTGGGGCCGGGACGTGGTGCACTGCCCCTACTGCCACGGGTGGGAGGTGCGGGACCGGGCGATCGGGGTCGTCGGCAGCGGCCCGCTGTCGGTGCACCAGGCGCTGCTGTTCCGGCAGTGGAGCGACGACGTGGTCTATCTCCGCCACACCGCGCCGCCGCTCACCGACGAGCAGGCGGAGCAGCTCGCCGCGCGCGGCGTGCCGGTGGTCGAGGGCGAGGTCGCGGCCGTCGAGGTCGTCGGCGACCGGCTGACCGGGGTACGCCTGCGCGACGGCCGGACGATCGCCCGCGAGGTGCTGACCGTCGCGCCCCGGATGGTGGCGCGGACCGGGTTCCTGGCGGCGCTGGGCCTGCGCGCGGCGCCGCACGAGAGCGGGACCGGCGAGTACGTGCCGGCCGACCCGGCGGGGCGTACCGACGTTCCCGGGGTGTGGGTGGCGGGCAACGTGACCGACCTGTCGGCGCAGGTCGGCGCCGCCGGGGCGGCGGGTGCCCGGACCGCTGCGATGATCAACGCGGATCTGCTGGCCGAGGAGACCCGCCGGGCGGTCGGGGCACACCGCGAGGCGGCCGCCCGCGCGAAACGGCCCTAACCTGACAATTCTTCCCCTAGGTTGGAATGCGCAGGAGCAGCCGAGCGCGGGGGGCGACGTGGACAGCTATCCGGCGATCGAGGATCACGGGCTCATCGGCGATCTGCAGACCGCCGCGCTGGTGACCTGTGACGGGACGATCGACTGGTTCTGCGCGCCGCGCTTCGACTCCCCGAGCATCTTCGCCGCGCTGCTGGACAAGGACAAGGGCGGCTACTTCCGCATCGCGCCGCACGACGTCAGCTATGTGACCAAGCAGCTCTACCTGCCCGGCACGCCGATCCTGATCACCCGGTTCATCAGCGCCGACGGGGTCGCCGAGGTGATGGACTTCATGCCCGTCACCGGCGAGCGGGCCACCGACGCGCACCGCCTGGTCCGCATGGTCAACATGGTCCGGGGCAGCATGCGCTTCCGGGTGGAGTGCCGGCCCCGGTTCGACTACGCGCGGCAGAAGCACGAGCTGGAACGGCACCGCCACGGCTACGTCTTCCGCAGCCGGTCGTCGGCGCTCACCTTCCATCCGGTGGACCCGGTGCGACGGCTCATCTCGGAGACCGGAGACATCCACCTCGACAACGGCGACCTGGTCGCGTACGGCACGTTGAACGAGGGCGACACCGGCGGGGTGGTCCTGGAGACCGGCGGCAGCGAGCCGCGGATCATCCCGCCGGAAGAGGTCCAGGGGATGTTCGAGTGGACCCGGGACTACTGGCGGCGCTGGGTCGAGCGCTCCCGCTACACCGGCCGCTGGCGGGAGATGGTCGAACGGTCGGCGATCACACTGAAGCTGATGACGTACGCGCCGACCGGCGCGATGATCGCCGCGCCCACCGCCGCGCTGCCCGAGCTGGTCGGCGGCACCCGCAACTGGGACTACCGCTACACCTGGGTACGCGACACGTCGTTCTCCGTGCACGCGCTGCTCGGCCTCGGCTTCACCGAGGAGGTCAGCAGCTACATGGACTGGCTGGACGAGCGGATCCGCGAGGCCGGCGACCACCAGGACCCGTTGAAGATCATGTATCGGGTGGACGGCTCCTCCGACCTGCACGAGGAGGTACTGGAACACCTGGAGGGCTACCGCGGCTCGAGCCCGGTGCGGATCGGCAACGGTGCCGCCGACCAACTCCAGCTCGACATCCACGGCGAGGCGCTCTACGCCATGCACCTCGCCGACGAGCAGGGCATCCGGGTGTCGCACCAGGTGTGGAAGAGCACCGTCCGGCTGGTCGACTGGCTCTGCCACAACTGGGACCAACGCGACGCCGGCATCTGGGAGAGCCGCCACCACCCCCGCAACTACACGTTCGGCCGGGTGATGTCCTGGGTGGCGCTGGACCGGGCGATCCGGCTGGCCACCCGCACCGGCCGCCCCGGTGACATGTCCTGCTGGGTGGAGCAGCGCAACCGGATCTACAACCAGGTCATGGCCCGCGGCTACCACCGGGAACGCGGCAGCTTCGTGCAGGCGTACGACGAGAACGTGCTGGACGCCGCGCTTCTCGCCATGCCGGCGGTCGGTTTCGTGACACCGAGCGACCCGCTGTGGAAGTCCACGCTGGCCGCGATCGAGCGGGACCTCGTCTCGGACAGCCTGGTCCACCGCTACGACCCGGTGCACTCCCCCGACGGCCTCCCCGGCCACGAGGGCACGTTCAACATGTGCACGTTCTGGTACGTCGAGGCGCTGGCCCGCACCGGCCGCCTGGACGACGCCCGGCTCACCTTCGAGAAGATGTTCACCTTCAGCAACCACCTCGGCCTGTACGCCGAGGAGATCGCCGCGACCGGTGAGCAGATCGGCAACTACCCGCAGGCGTTCAGCCACCTGTCGCTGATCAACTCGGCGTTGGCGCTGAACGACCTGCTCGACGTCGAGGCCGAGGCCCGCCGCCGCCAGTAGCGCCGGCTCGACCCCGCACCGTGCCAGCCCCTCGGTCATCCCGAGCATTGTGCGCCCCGGGTGTGTCGATCGGCGCCGATGCGGGCACAAACGCTCACATGGCGGAGGAACGGGGGCCCGGCGCGGAGTCGGTGGTGTTGTTCGCGTCGCGGTGGTGGCCGGCGGTGCTCGTACCGCTCGGGCTGGTCGCCCTGACGATCGTGATCGGCTTTCGCCTGCATACCGCCTCCCTCGTCGTGTACACCGGGATGACCGCCGCCACCGCCATCGCGGCGTGGCGGCACCGCGACGGCGCGCTGCTCGCCGACGACACCGGGCTGCTGGTCCGGCACCGGGGCGCGGTCACCCGCAGCTACCGGTGGTCGGAGATCCACCAGGCCGGGATCGCCCGTCCCGGCTTCGGCCGGCTCGCGCTCGCGGTGTACCCGAACGGCGGCCGGTGGGACGTGCCCGGACCGAACAACGCGGTCATGGTCGGGCAGGTCTGGCTCTGGCGGCAGCCGGAGCCGGCGAGCCGGGAGCTGGTCGAGGCGGTGCTGCGCGACCACGGTGTCCGGATCGTCGATCCGCTCCCCTGACCGACTGCGCAATACCGTTGCCGACCCGACCTGCTCGGTGACAGGCTCCTCCGCGCGCACGGCGTCTCGCAGGTCGTGGCGCCGGTGGATCTGGCCGACGGTGGGGCCGCGCACCAGTTCGGCGGCCATCACCTGCTGCTCCACCCGTACCGCGAGGGCGGCAGCCTCTGGGGTCGGGGACTGACCGACCGCCAGTGGGTCGAGTACGGCGACGCGCTGCTCCGGCTGGCGGAGACGGTCGACGAGTTGGCCTCCCGCGTCCCGCAAGCCCCGCACGTCATCTGCCACGCCGACATCCACCCCGGCAACCTGATCGCCGACGGCGACGGACCGCTGCACGTGGTGGACTGGGACGCGCCGATCCTCCGAGGGGAAGTGGAGGCTGTTCGACCCGTCCTGATCGGGCCGACAGCGATGCTGGTGTGAAGGGTGGGCGCGGCAGGTTTCGAACCTGCGACCCCTCGCTTGTAAGGCGAGTGCTCTCCCACTGAGCTACGCGCCCGGAACGCCCGAACGGCGGGCCGGAGCGGCAAGCTTACCTGCCGCCACCGGCCCGGTCGAACGACCTGTCCAGGGGTTGATCAGGCGGCGACGGCCTCGGCCAACGCCTTGCGCCAGCCCTGCTGGTCGCGTGCCTCGCCGGGCATGTTCATCTCGGCGAAGCGGACCACGCCGGCCCGGTCGATGACGAAGGTGCCCCGGTTGGCGATGCCCGCGACGTCGTTGAAGACGCCGTACGCCTGGGCCACCGCGCCGTGCGGCCAGAAGTCGGCGAGCAGCGGAAACTGGTAGCCCTCCCGGTCGGCCCAGATCTTGTGGGCGTAGACCGAGTCGACGCTGACGGTCAGCACCTGGACGTCGTCGTTGACGTATTCGTTGAGGTTGTCCCGCACCTCGCACAGCTCACCCTGGCAGATGCCGGTGAACGCGAGCGGGTAGAAGACCAGCAGCACGGTCTTGCGGCCGCGGAGGTCGGAGAGCCGGACCTCCTGGTTGTTCTGGTCCTTGAGCAGGAAGTCCGGCGCCTCGGCGCCCACCTCGATCGGCATCCGTGCGCTCCTACTTCTTGCTCTTGGAACCGCGCCGCAGCACGAGGCGGGCGCCGCTCCAGTCGCGGCCGGCGTTGATGGTGGAGGTCTGCTGGAGCCCGGCGGTCTGCGCACTCTCCGCGACCTCGCTCGGCTCGACGTGGCCTTCCCGGCCGGCCTTCGGCGTCAGGAGCCAGACCACGCCGTTGTCCGCCAGCGGCCCGAGGGCGTCGACGAGGAGTTCGAAGAGGTCACCGTCGCCGTCGCGGTGCCAGACCAGGACCGCGTCGACCACCTCGTCGGTGTCCTCGTCGACAAGTTCTCCACAGCGGTCGGTCAGGGCGTCCCGGAGATCGGTGTCGACGTCGTCGTCGTAGCCCATCTCCATGACGACCATGCCCGGCTCGATCCCGAACCGGTCCGCCAGGCTGCGTACCCCGTCGGCGGCCTGACCAGCGGTCGCGCTCACTGTCGCGTGCCTCCTCATCTCATCCCTGCTCCGGCGTCGTGCGACACCGTGGTGCCCAGTCCACACAGTTACGGCTCGCTGCGCAAGTGGCGCACCGGGTGGAACGGAATTTACCGTGCCAGCAGCGCACGGGCACCCTGGGTAATGGCTTCCTCGGACACCAGAACCTGGTGGGCGGCCGGACCTAATGGTACAAAAGAGTCGAGAGCGGCCACCCGGCGCGCCGCCCCGACGTAGCCGGTGTCGACGAGCGCGGCCAGCACCCCCTCGCCCACCCCGCCGGAGCGCCGCGTCTCGTCCACCACCAGCACCCGGCCGGTCGCCGAGGCCTCCCGGATCAGGTCGGCCACCGGCAGCGGGGCCAGCCAGCGCAGGTCCACCACGCGGCAGCCGACGCCCTCGTCGGCGAGCGCCGCCGCCGCCCGCAGCGACATCCGCACCCCGTTACCGAAGGTGATGATGGTGAGGTCCTCGGCCGATCCGATCCCGTACACCCGGGCCCGGCCGATCGGCACGTGCCGGTCCGCCCAGGTGCCCGGTTCGGCGTACTCGGCCAGCCACTCGCCGTCGCCGTCGGCGTAGAGGTCGCGGGAGTGGTAGAGCGCGATCGGCTCCAGGAAGACCGACACCGTGCCGTCGACCCGGGCCGCCGCCAGACAGGTGCGCAGCATCGGCGCCGCGTCGTCCGGCCGGGCCGGCACCGCGATCACCAGACCCGGCACGTCGCGCAGCACCGCCACCGAGTTGTCGTTGTGGAAGTGCCCGCCGAAGCCCTCCTGGTAGGCCAGGCCGGCCACCCGCACCACCATCGGGTTGCGGAACGCGCCCCGGGAGAAGAACCGCATGGTGGCCGCCTCGCCCCGGAGCTGGTCCTCGGCATTGTGCAGGTAGGCCAGGTACTGGATCTCCGGCACCGGCAGCATGCCGGCCAGCCCGGCGCCGAGCCCGAGACCGAGGATCGAGGTCTCGTCGAGCAACGTGTCGAACACCCGGACCGCCCCGAACCTGTCGCGCAGGCCCTTGGTCACCCCGTACACCCCGCCCTTGGCGGCCACGTCCTCGCCGAACACGGCCATCCGCGGGTGGTCGAGCATGCCGTCGGCGAGCGCCGCGTTGATGCTCTGCGCCAGCGTCAGCGGCCCGGTCAGCTCCGGCGGCTTGCCGCCGAACGCCTCCGCGCGGGCCCCGGCCCCGGGGCCCGCCGCGTGCGCCGCGGACTCGGCGACCGCCCGGGACACCCGCACCGGCCGGCGCGGCGCCAACTCCGCCACCACCTCTACCGGGGATGCCAGCTTCGGCTCGTCCAGCACCTCCTCGGCGAGCCGGCGCAGCTGCCAGCCCCGTTCGTCGTGCCGGGCGAGCAGCTCGTCCCCGGCGGCGTACCCGGCCTCGACCAGCCGGCGCGCGGTGACCAGCAGCGGGTCCCGCGCCTCGTCAGCGGCGATCTCCGCCCGGCTCCGGTACGCGGTCTCCGCGTCCGCCCCGGCGTGCCCCATCAGCCGGACCGTGCTCAGGTGCAGCACGGCGGGCCGGCGGTGCCGGCGTACCCAGGCCGCCGCCTCCGCCGTTACCCGGTGGGTCTGCACCACGTCGGTGCCGTCGGCCGCGAAGTAGCGGATGCCGGGCCGGGACCGCAGCGCGGTGGCCACCCACCCCTCGGGTGAGCGCACGCTGATGCCGAGCCCGTTGTCCTCGCAGACGAACAGGACCGGGATCCGCAGGCCGGTGTGGTCGTACCAGCCGGCGGTGTTGAGCGCGGCGGTGGCCGTGGCGTGGTTGACCGAGGCGTCGCCGAACGAGCAGACCACCACGGCGTCCGGCGGCCAGGCCGCCGTCTCCGCGTCGCCGTCGGCGGGCGGGCCGCCCCGGCGCAACCGCTCCAGGGCCAACCCCAGCCCGACCGCCCGGGGCAGGTGCGAGGCGATGGTGGAGGTGGTCGGCACGACCGCGAGGTCGGCCCGGCCGAAGACCTTGTGCCGGCCGCCGGCGATCGGTTCCTCGGCGGAGGCGACCATGCCGCGCAGCACGTCGCGCGCCGCCGACGCGTAGGCGTCGTCGAGCGACGGCGACGGCAGATCGGGTACGCCGACGGTCGCGTCACCGTCCGCGTCCACGGTCACGAGCGCCCCCGCCGGCAGCCGCTCCGCCCCGCTGGGCACCTCGCTTAACGGCCCACCCCCGTCGACGCCCCCGCGCCCACCGTCACCCGACCGCCCACCGTCACCCGACCGGTCCGCGCCGCCGCGCCGGTCCGCGTCGCCCGGAACGAGCGACTCCCCGTCGACGAGCGCAAGATCGGTCGCCGGATCGAGATCTTGGTACGGAACGGCCCCCATGGGGGCACTTTCGTACCAAGATCTTGACGCGTCCCGGCTCTCGGAACGCTCATCCCGAGAAGCGGAAGAGACGGCGTCATCCGGGCCGGCGGGTCCGTTGTCAGCGGCGTCCGGCGGGCCCGGCGCCTCGGACCGGGGCGGGGCCGGTGAGTCGGCCGGTGGGGCGGCGGAGGTCGGAGCCGGTGGGGCGGTCGGGAAGGCACCGGCCGCCTGAGCGGCGCGCAGGCAGTAGAACGCCCCGGACCGGTAGTGCAGCAGCGCCGGGTCGGTCGGGCGCAGCGCGGCGGCCACCGCCGCGTTGCCCTCGTGACCGGCCGAGCCGATCGTGTAGTACCCCTCGCCGAAGCCTCGCAGCCAGCGCCCGGCCAGGTCGAGCAACCGGCTGGTGAGCTGCGCGTCGAACAGGGCCAACAGCTGAGCCCCGGTCAGCACCCCACCGTCGGGCAGCGGGTCGCCGAGGTCGCGCCGCCGCTCGGGCGCGCCGAGCGCGGCCAGGTCGGCGCGGAGCCGGTCGTCGAGATCGTGCGGGGTGGTCACGTCGGACAGCATTACCGACTCGGGCCCGCCTCGCCCAGTCGGACACGTTCCGCCCGGCGTGGCTCAGGTCTCCCCGCACGCCTCGGGGCACCCTCCGTCGGAGACCTTCCAGACCAGCTCGTGCAGCGTGGCCAGCTCGGCCGCGCTCAGCCCGTCGAGCAGTCGGGAGTCCGACATCGCCCGGCGGAGCCGGTCGCGCACCTGCCTGCCGCGCGGGGTGACCACGAGCGTCTTCTGCCGCCGGTCGGTCGGGTCGGTGTGCCGCTCCACCAGGCCGGCCTGCTCCAACCTGTCGGCCAAGCCGGTCACGTTGGACCGGTCGCAGCCGAGCTGCTCGGCGAGATCGCGGGCCGGCAACGGGTGGTCGGGGTCCAGCTCGTGCAGCGCCCGGCCGGCCGCCGGGGTGAGCCCCAGCGCGGCTATCGCCTCGTCCTGCTGGTGCCGCAGCGCGGCGGCGACATGCAGCATGCGGCGCACGACGTCCCCGGCCAGGGCGGCCCGGTCGCCGCTCGCCGTGGTGGATGTCGCCATGACGCCATTGTACGTGACCGATCAACAATTGACCTGCTCCACTACGTGCCGAGCGCCGGCCAGGTTATCCAAGCCGCGTAGCTCCCGAGCCGGGGAAACTGAAGGCCCCCGGCACGGTCGCCAGGGGCCTTCAGGTGGTTGTGGTCAGCCGAGCGGGCCGATCTCCTTCGCCAGATTGACGAAGCCCGCCCATGCTGCGGGCGGGAAGACAAGCGTCCCACCGTCGCGGTCCTTGGTGTCTCGGACGAAAACGCGGCCGGGAAGATTGTCGGCCACCTCCACGCACGCCCCGCCGTTGGAACTGCTGCGTGTGCTCTTGCGCCACTGAGCGCAGGTCAGATCATCCATGATCGTGCTTCCAATAGCTCGACGGTTTGGTCTCGCGGCAGCGCGACCGACCTCACGGTATCCCAAACCGCCCACAACGGAGCAACGTCATTAGTGATGCGCCCGGCCGCCTGGTCATCGAGGTAACCGACGTCGTCCCCCTCGGGCGTGCTGGCGATGATGAACGGTCCCGCCTGGCCGGGGTGCAGCCCGGCGCGCAGGGGTAAAACGTGGATCATCACGTTCGGCCGCTGAGCGAGGGCGGCGAGGTGGTCGAACTGCGGGCCGAGGACACCGGGTGCCCCTCGGCGTAGCGCCCCCTCGTCGATGACGAAGACGACCAGCGGCGGGCGCGGGCGGTCCAGCACGGCCGATTGCCGACGTAGCCGAGTCTCGACGAAGTCCTCAGCGTCCGCTGCAAGGGGTCCGCTGGCGAGAACGGCGCGGGCGTAGTCGGCAGTCTGGAGAAGCCCGGGGATGACTGCACTCTCGAACCACCGCAGCCCCAGCGCCTCGCGCTCGATTTCAGCCCATGGACGAAACCACTTCGGGTCACGCCGCCGCGCCGCGTCCGGCCAAAGTTCCTCGGCGTCCCGGCGGAGTAGTTCAGCGACATTCGCACGATGCCGAGTTTGGGGAATGCGGTCCTGCGTAACCCAACGAGCGACCGTTTTCGGGTCCACACCTATCTGAGCTGCAACGCTTTCCGCTGTGTGCCCGGCTTCTGACATAGCCCGCTGGGGACAGCTCGATTCATCCTTTCACCCCCTCCGATCGTCCCTGATGTCTGGATTACATACTGCTACGCGGTGTTACTGCCCCGCAACCCTCGGCAAGGTGCTCGGTAGACGGCGCGGCCGGCAGGGACCACCCGAGACCCGGCGGCCGTGTCAGTCAGGGGACCGCCTCGTCCGACAGGCGCCAGCGCGGGGCGGTCCCCCTCCCAGTCCCGATGAGAGGAACGCGCCGTGCCCGAGAGAAGCTCGACCCCCGAGCCGACGCCGGCCCCGCCGCCGGTCCGACCGAACCGTGTTCCGTCGTCGCGCTGGCTGTCGTCGCCGGCAACGACGACCCTCTTGCCGCGACCGGGTGGCCGCCGGTGACCGAGCCGCGTCGCCGCCGGCCGGAGGTGCCCGCGCTGCGCGCCGGCGACGTCCTGCACCTGACCCGGGAGGCGTCGCCGCAGTTCGCCCGCCCGATCAGGGTCCGGCTGATCCGGGTGCTGGACTGGACGACGTACGACGGTTGGTGGTGGGTCGACGTCTACCAGCTCGGCCCGGACGGCAACGCGACCGCCCGCCGGTGCCTGTTCCTGCGGCGGAGCGGGGTGCGCGTGCTGACCCCACCGCCGCCGGTGTCGCAGCGCCGCCCGCGCGTCGGCGCTCTCGGGTGATGGCCCGCCGCCCCGGCCCCGCCGACCACGTCCCCTCGCGGCCCACCTGGCGCTGCCGCGCCTGCGGGTGGTCTGGCCGTGCTCGACGGCGAAACTGACCCTCCTCGCGCGCTACCGCGAGTGCAAGGCCGAGCTGAAAGAGTTCCTGGTCAACCTGCGGGAGACCGCCGCCGACGACCTGGCCGAGCTGGACGGCGGCCACCGACCGGCGCACCTCGACGACCGCTTCACCGCCTGGGCCGCGCCTCGCGGCTGACCCTCCCCGAGCGGCCCCGGCCCGGCGCGCGCTTCTCCTTCCCGAGAAGCCCAGTCGCGAATTCCAGGCCGGTGCGGGGCGTGCGCTGTTCGGCGGGAAGTGCCACCTGGACGTCTCGGTGTCACCTGCCGGCCATCGCCGCTCGCGAGGCTGCCGGGAGCCGACGAACCGGCATCCGGGGAGGAAACCGTGGCACTGTCCCGACGTACCATCCTGCTCAGCGGCGCGGCGCTCGGCGCCGCCGGCGCGGTCGGCGGCCTGCCGCTCGCGGCCGCCGCGTCGCCCGGCCCACTGCGACGCGACCCGTTCACGCTCGGCGTGGCCTCCGGCGACCCGGACCACGACGGCGTCGTGCTCTGGACCCGGCTCGCCCCGGAGCCGCTGGCTGAGGACGGCCTGGGCGGCGCGCCGGCGCGTGTGGTGCCGGTGTCCTGGGAGGTGGCCGCCGACGAACGCTTCCGGCACGTGGTGCGGCGCGGCGTGCACCTGGCCCGACCGGAGTCGGCGCACAGCGTGCACGTCGAGCTGGGCGGCCTGCTCCCCGGGCGGGAGTACTTCTACCGGTTCCGGGCCGAGCGCTGGCTCTCCCCGGTCGGCCGCACCCGCACCGCGCCGGCGCCCCGGCTGACGCCCGCCGCGCTGGCCATGGGCTTCGTCTCCTGCTCCCAGTACGAGCACGGGTACTTCACCGCCTACCGGCGGCTGGCCGAGACCGAGCCGGAACTGATCCTGCACCTCGGCGACTACCAGTACGAGTACGCCAAGGACACCTACACCGTGCCCGGCGGCAACCCGCGCGACCACGAGGGGCCGGAGACCCGCACGCTGGCCAACTACCGGCAGCGGCACGCGCAGTACAAGACCGACGCCGACCTGCAGGCGGCGCACGCCGTCGCGCCGTGGGTGGTGGTCTTCGACGACCACGAGGTGGAGAACAACTGGGCCGACGAGGTGCCGGAGGCGCCCGACCCGGACTTCCCCGCCCGGCGGGCGGCGGCGTTCCAGGCGTACTACGAGAACATGCCGCTGCGTCGCACCTCGATCCCGCGCGGCATCGACATGCAGCTCTACCGCCGGGTGCGCTGGGGCCGGTTGGCCACGTTCCACATGCTCGACACTCGGCAGTACCGCGACGACCAGGCATGCGGCGACGGCTACAAGGACTGCGCCGCCGCGTCCGACCCGGCCCGGTCCATCACCGGCGCCGAGCAGGAGGCGTGGCTGCTGGACGGCTTCCGCCGCTCCGAGGCCCGCTGGGACCTCCTCGGCCAGCAGGTCTTCTTCGCCCAGCGGGACAACAACGCCGGCCCGCTCACGGTCACCAGCATGGACGCCTGGGACGGGTACGTCGCCTCCCGGGACCGGATCACCCGGGGCTGGGTGAACGCCGGGGTGCGCAACCCGGTCGTGCTCACCGGCGACGTGCACGCGCACTGGGCCAGCGACCTGAAGCTCGACTACGCGGACCCGACCTCGCGCACGGTCGGCAGCGAGCTGGTCTGCTCCTCGATCACCTCGACCGGGGACGGCGCCGACTCGCCGACCGGCTCGCACCCGTGGCTGGCGTTCAACCCGCACCTGCGCTTCCAGAACAACCTGCGCGGGTACGTCCGCACCACGATCACGCCCAAGGACCTGACCGCGGACTTCGACGTGCTGCCGTACGTGACCCGGCCGGACGCGCCGGCGTACACCCGGGCCCGGTTCGTGATCGAGGATCGGGTACCCGGGCTGAACCTGACGTACGACCGGCCGCCGGCCGCGGCGCGTACCGCCGCTCCCGGCGTCGACCAGGGCCGGCAGACGGTGGAGACGGAGACCGTCCGGCCGTGACACGCGGCCGGGCCGGGGGCGGGACCCCCGGCCCGGCCGGCTTCAGCCGGCCAGGAACGAGAAGCGGACCTGGCGCTCCGGGTTGTCGCCGTTCGGGTCGACCAGGCAGATCGACTGCCAGGTGCCGAGCTGGAGCCGCCCGTCGAGCACCGGCAGCGTGGCGTACGGCGGCACGAACGCCGGCAGCACGTGGTCGCGGCCGTGCCCGGGCGAGCCGTGCCGGTGCCGCCACCTGTCGTCGGTGGGGAGCAGGTCGTCGAGCGCCCGGAGCAGGTCGTCGTCCGAGCCGGCGCCGGTCTCGATGATCGCCAGGCCGGCGGTGGCGTGCGGGACGAACACGTGCAGCAGCCCGTCGCCGGCCCCGGCGACGAACCGCTCGGCCTCGGCCGTGATGTCCCGGACGGTGGGCCGGGAACCGGTCCGGACGCTGATCACCTCACTGCGCATACGGCGCATTCTGCCGCAGCCCGGCGCTTGCCGCCCGACGGCCGGCGAGCGCGGCGGTCGCACAAAGTTACCGGCGGGTACCTGTGTTCAGCGTCGCGTCTGGGGGAGGCAGACGTGACGACGAGCGTCACCAGGGGGCAGGATGGCGCTAGAGACCTATCCCACACAGAACCGAGGGAAAGCCTGTGGCTACGGAACGCAAGCGCCCGGTGATCACCGCTGGTCTGCCGAGCCAGCTTCCGGACATCGACCCTGAAGAGACCAGCGAATGGGTCGAGTCGCTCGACGGTGTCATCGACGAGCGCGGAACCAAGCGCGCCCGGTACGTCATGCTTCGCCTGCTGGAGCGGGCCCGTGAGCGCCAGGTCGGGGTGCCCTCCCTGACCACCACCGACTACATCAACACCATTCCGCCGGAGCGGGAGCCGTGGTTCCCCGGTGACGAGCACATCGAGCGGCGGCTGCGGGCGTACATCCGCTGGAACGCCGCCATGCTGGTGCACCGGGCGCAGCGCCCGGAGATCGGCGTGGGCGGCCACATCTCCACGTTCGCCAGCTCCGCGTCGCTCTACGAGGTGGGCTTCAACCACTTCTTCCGGGGCAAGGAGCACCCGGGCGGCGGCGACCAGATCTACTACCAGGGGCACGCCTCCCCCGGCATGTACGCGCGGGCCTTCCTGGAGGGCCGGCTGAGCGCCGACCAGCTCGACGGGTTCCGGCAGGAGCTGTCGCACCGCGCCGGCTCGCTGCCCTCCTACCCGCACCCGCGGTTGATGCCCGACTTCTGGGAGTTCCCCACCGTCTCCATGGGTCTCGGCCCGTTGAACGCCATCTACCAGGCGCGGTTCAACCGCTACCTGCACCACCGGGGCATCAAGGACACCTCCCAGCAGCACGTCTGGGCGTTCCTCGGCGACGGCGAGATGGACGAGGTCGAGTCGCTCGGCGCGATCGGCGTGGCCGCGCGCGAGGAGCTGGACAACCTCACCTTCGTGATCAACTGCAACCTCCAGCGGCTGGACGGGCCGGTCCGCGGCAACGGCAAGGTCATGCAGGAGCTGGAGGCGTTCTTCCGGGGCGCCGGCTGGAACGTCATCAAGGTGGTCTGGGGCCGCGAGTGGGACCCGCTGCTCGCCGCGGACACCGACGGCGCGCTGGTCAACCTGATGAACACCACGCCCGACGGTGACTACCAGACCTACAAGGCGGAGTCCGGGGCGTACGTCCGGGAGCACTTCTTCGGCCGCGACCCGCGCACCCGCAGGATGGTCGAGCACCTGAGCGACGACGAGATCTGGAACCTCAAGCGGGGCGGCCACGACTACCGCAAGCTCTACGCGGCCTACAAGGCGGCGATGGAGCACACCGGTCAGCCGACCGTCATCCTCGCCAAGACCATCAAGGGCTGGACGCTCGGCTCGCACTTCGAGGGCCGCAACGCCACGCACCAGATGAAGAAGCTGACGCTGGACGACCTGAAGCTGTTCCGCGACCGGCTCTACCTCGACATCCCCGACAAGCAGCTGGAGGAGAACCCCTACCTCCCGCCGTACTACACCCCGGACGAGAAGTCGGACGAGATGGAGTACCTGCGCGAGCGGCGTCGCCAGCTCGGCGGTTTCCTCCCGTCGCGCACCACCGCGCCCAAGCGGCTGACCATCCCGGGCAGCGAGCGGTTCGCCGACGTCAAGCGCGGGTCGGGCAAGCAGAAGGTGGCCACCACGATGGCCTTCGTCCGCCTGCTCAAGGACGTGATGAAGGACAAGGAGTTCGGCAAGCGCTGGGTGCCGATCATCCCGGACGAGGCCCGCACCTTCGGCATGGACTCGCTCTTCCCGACCCAGAAGATCTACTCGCCGCACGGCCAGCGGTACACCTCGGTCGACCGGGAGCTGTTCCTGTCCTACAAGGAGTCGACGACCGGGCAGATCCTGCACGAGGGGATCAACGAGGCCGGCTCGGTCGCCTCGTTCACCGCCGCCGGCACGTCGTACGCCACGCACGGCGAGCCGATGATCCCGATGTACATCTTCTACTCGATGTTCGGGTTCCAGCGCACCGGCGACGGGTTCTGGGCGGCCGCCGACCAGATGGCGCGCGGCTTCGTGCTCGGCGCCACCGCCGGCCGCACCACGCTCAACGGCGAGGGCCTCCAGCACGAGGACGGTCACTCGCTGCTGCTCGCCGCCACCAACCCGGCGGTGGTCGCGTACGACGCGGCGTTCGCGTTCGAGCTGGCGCACATCCTGGAGAACGGCCTGCACCGGATGTACGGCGAGGCGCAGGAGAACGTCTTCTACTACCTCACCGTCTACAACGAGCCGATCTTCCAGCCGGCCGAGCCGGAGGGCGTGGACGCCGAGGGCATCCTCAAGGGCATCTACCGCTACTCCCCGGCCCCGCAGGTCGAGGGCGACGCGCCGAAGGCGAACATCCTCGCCTCCGGCACCGGCATGCAGTGGGCGCTCAAGGCGCAGCAGCTGCTCGCCGAGGACTGGGGCGTGGCCGCCGACGTGTGGTCGGTGACGTCCTGGACCGAGCTGCGCCGCGACGCGGTGGAGTGCGAGGAGCACAACCTGCTCAACCCGGGCGAGGAGCAGCGGGTGCCGTACGTCCAGCGGAAGCTGGCCGACGCCGAGGGGCCGAAGGTCGCGGTCAGCGACTGGATGCGCGCGGTGCCGGACCTGATCGCCCGCTGGGTGCCCGGCGACTACACCTCGCTCGGCACCGACGGTTTCGGCATGTCGGACACCCGCCACGCGTTGCGCCGCCACTTCCACGTGGACGCCGAGTCGGTCGCCGTCGCCACGCTGCGCCAGCTCGCCCTGCGCGGCACCGTGCCGGCCCAGGTGCCGGCGGACGCCGCCCGCAAGTACGCGCTGGACGACGTGAATGCGGCCCCGGTAGGCGAGACCGGCGGCGACAGCTAGGTGCAAGCAGGGGCCCCTTCTTAACGCCTCCGGTAGAGGAGGGGCCCCTGCTCACACCTCACCAGCGACGACGATGGTCCGGCATCCCTGGGTGGGACGCCGGACCATCACCATCGCGGGCGACGCCGGGACGGGCTCGGTCAGCCGACGGCGGCCAGGTCGGTCAGCCGGGCCAGCGAGTCCTCCAGGTCGGCGCCGACCCGGCGCAGGCCGAGCCGCAGCATGGCGGCCTTGACCGGCCCGGCGGGCCACCGCACCACGATCAGCCGGACGACGGTGCCGCCGGCCTCCTCGTCGGCGGTGAGCTGGACGTAGATCTCGGTGCGCGCCTCGGCCCGGGCGCCGGCGCCCTTGGCCCGTTCGCGCCAGCCGATCAGGGTCGGTTCCTGATAGGCGATCACCTCGGCCTCGTGGGCGGCGCCGCGCCCGGCCTGCACCAACTGCCGCCGGCCGAACCCCTCCCCGGAGAGGACCTCGGCCGCGCGGACACCCGCCAGCCAGGCCGGCAGCTGCTCGGCCCGCTGCACGACGTCCCAGACCACTTCTACCGGCGCCACCACGTGTGCGCTACGTTCCACGAGGATCATGAGTGTCTTTCCCCCACTTAAATCACATCCGCGATATTTGGCACTCTATGTGTAAATCGGACTGAAGCGGACGAGATTAGAGAAGACACGCCGAAAGCCCTTGTGCCGCCCGCCTTCCCGGCCTATGGCGCGCCGGCGACCCGCGCCCTAGAGTCGCGAACACGCTTCACGTCTTGGGAGGGCGAATTGACGACCGTGCCGATGCCCGACTTCCCCGCCGACTTCCGATGGGGGGTGTCCACCTCCGCGTACCAGATTGAGGGAGCGACAGACGTCGACGGTCGGGGTCCGTCCATCTGGGACACGTTCGCCCGCGAGCCGGGCCGGATCGTCGACGGCAGCACCGGCGACGAGGCGTGCGACCACCACCACCGGTACGCCGAGGACACCGCGCTGCTGGCCGGGCTGGGCGTGTCCGCGTACCGGTTCTCGATCGCCTGGCCGCGCGTGCAGCCCACCGGCGCCGGCCCGGCCAACGCCGCCGGGCTGGACTTCTACGACCGGTTGGTGGACGGCCTGCTCGACGCCGGCGTCGACCCGGTCGCCACGCTCTTCCACTGGGACCTGCCGCAGCCGCTGGAGGACGCCGGCGGCTGGCTCAACCGGGACACCGCCGCCCGCTTCGCCGAGTACGCCGACCTGACCGCGGCCCGCCTCGGCGACCGGGTGAAGCTCTGGATCACGCTCAACGAGCCGTTCATCCACATGACCCTCGGCTACGGCCTCGGCACCCATGCGCCCGGCCGGATGCTGCTCTTCGACTCGTTCCCGGTGGCGCACCACCAGCTCCTCGGGCACGGCCTCGCGGTCGCCGCGCTGCGCGCGCGCAGCACCAGCGAGGTGGCGATCGCCAACAACTACTCGCCGGTGCGGCAGGTCGGCGACACCGACGCGGACCGGGCCGCCGCGCGGGCGTACGACGCGCTGCACAATCGGCTCTTCACCGACCCGCTGCTCGGCCGGGGCTACCCCGACGCGCCCGGCTACGACCCGACCGTGGTCCGCGACGGCGACCTCGACGTCGTCGCCGCGCCGATCGACGTGCTCGGGGTGAACTACTACAACCCGACCGGCATCCGGGCGCCCGAGGAGGGCTCGCCGCTGCCGTTCGAGATGGTGCCGCTGGACGGCTACCCGCGCACCGCGTTCGACTGGCCGGTGGCCCCGGACGGGCTGCGCGAGCTGCTCGGCCAGCTCCACGACCGCTACGGCGACGCGCTGCCGCCGATCCAGGTCACCGAGAGCGGGTGCGCCTACGACGACGCGCCGGACGCCGACGGCCGGGTGCACGACCCGGAGCGGATCGCCTACCTGGACGGGCACGTGCGCGCGGTGCACGACGCGATCGGCGCGGGCGTGCCGGTGACCGGGTACTTCGTCTGGTCGCTGTTGGACAACTGGGAGTGGGCGGAGGGGTTCACCAAGCGGTTCGGCCTGGTGCACGTCGACTACCCGACCCAGCGGCGTACCCCGAAGTCCTCGTACGCCTGGTTCCGGGACCTGATCCGGCGATGACCACGGTGAACCCGACGCCGGCCTCGCTGCCGGCGGCGCTCGCCGAGCCGACCGTGCCGGTGCGGCGGGGCTGGATCGCGCTGATCTTCGCGGCCAACCTGGGCGTCTGGATGGCCTTCTTCACCCCGATCCAGGTGCTGCTGCCGCAGCAGATCGAACGCATCGCGCCCGGCGACAAGGAGGCCATGCTGGCGGTGGTGACCGGCCTCGGCGCGCTCGCCGCGGTGCTGGCCAACCCGCTGGCCGGCGCGCTGTCGGACCGTACCTCGCTGCGGTTGGCCAACCGGCACTTCGGCCGCCGGCACGTCTGGACCGCGACCGGCGCGGTGGTCGGCGCGGTCGCCTTGGTGCTGCTCGCCCGGCAGGACACCGTCGCCGGCGTGGCGGTGGCCTGGGTGGCCGCCCAGGTCTGCTTCAACGCGATGCTGGCCAGCCTCACCGCGGCGATCCCGGACCGGGTGCCGGTGGCCCAGCGCGGCGGCGTCTCCGGCTGGGTGGGCATCCCGCAGGCGCTCGGCCTGGTGCTCGGTGCGGTGCTGGTCACCGCCGTGGTCACCGGCAACGCCGCCGGGTACGCGGCGATCGCGCTCGCCGTGCTGCTGCTGTCGCTGCCGTTCGCGCTGCTCACCCAGGACGACCCGCTGCCCCGGGAGCACAAATCGCCGCTGCGGGCGCGCGCGCTGCTCGCCTCGATGTGGATCAGCCCGCGCCGGCACCCCGACTTCGCCTGGGCCTGGTTCACCCGGTTCCTGGTGCAGCTCGGCAACGCGCTCGGCACGCTCTACCTGCTCTACTTCCTCACCGACGGGGTCCGGGTGGCCGACCCCGAGGGCTCGCTGCTGGTGCTGATCCTGCTCTACACGCTGGGCATGATGCTCACCGCGGTGGTCGCCGGGCGGATCTCCGACCGCTCCGGCCGGCGCAAGGTGTTCGTGATCGTGTCCGGGCTGATCATGGCGGTGGCGGCGACGCTGCTCGCGGTCGCGCCGGTCTGGCCGATGGCGATCGTCGCCGCGCTGCTGCTCGGCGCCGGTTACGGCGTCTACCTGGCGGTGGACGCCGCGTTGATCACCCAGGTGCTGCCCGCCGCCACCGACCGGGCCAAGGACCTCGGCGTGATCAACATCGCCAACTCCGCGCCCCAGGTGCTCGGGCCGGCGCTCTCCGCCCCGATCGTGGTCCACCTGGGCGGTTATCCGACGCTCTACGCGGCGACCGCGGTGGTCACCCTGGTCGGCAGCGCCCTGGTCGTCAAGATCAAGGCGGTGCCCTGACCGGCCCCCTGCCAGAAAGCGGTCGCGGTCCGCCGTAGGCTGGGGGACGTGACGGTACGTGTACGCTTCGCCCCCTCCCCGACCGGAATGTTCCACGTCGGCGGCGCCCGCTCGGCGTTGCAGAACTGGATCTTCGCCAAGCAGCGGGGCGGGGTGTGCGTGCTCCGCGTCGAGGACACCGACGCGGCCCGCAACCGGCCCGAGTGGACCGAGGGCATCCTCTCCGCGCTCGACTGGATCGGCATCGCGCGCGGCAGCTACGAGGGCCCCTACTTCCAGTCCGCCTACGCGGGCGAGCACCGCGCCGCCGCGCAGCGGCTCCACGAGGGCGGCCGGGCCTACTACTGCGACTGCACCCGCGAGGACGTGCAGGCGCGTACCGGCTCGCAGCACCGCGGCTACGACGGCTTCTGCCGCGACCGGGGCCTGCCCGCCGGCGAGGGCCGGGCACTGCGCTTCCGCACCCCGGACGAGGGCGAGACCGTGGTGGTCGACCTGATCCGCGGCGAGCCGACGTTCGAGAACAAGCTGATCGAGGACTTCGTCATCGCCCGCGGCGACGGCTCGCCGGTCTTCCTGCTGGCCAACGTGGTCGACGACATGACCATGGGGATCACCCACGTGATCCGGGCCGAGGAGCACCTGCCCAACACGCCGAAGCAGCAGTTGCTCTGGGACGCGCTCGGGGTGAAGCCGCCGATCTGGGCGCACGTGCCAGTGGTGGTCAACGAGAAGCGGCAGAAGCTGTCCAAGCGGCGCGACAAGGTCGCCCTGGAGGCCTACCGGGACGAGGGCTACCTCGCCGACGCGATGCGCAACTACCTGATGCTGCTCGGCTGGGCACCGTCGGGCGACCGGGAGATCGTGCCCTGGTCGGTGATCGAGGACGAGTTCCGGCTCGACGAGGTCAACCCGTCCCCCGCCTTCTTCGACGAGAAGAAGCTGCGCGCCTTCAACGGCGAATACATCCGGGCCCTGCCGGTCGAGGACTTCGTCGCCGCGTGCCAGCCGTGGCTCACCGGCACCGACACCATCGCCCCGCCGCCGTGGCAGCCGGCCGAGTTCGACAGGGCCGCGTTCGCCGCGGTCGCCCCGCTGGCGCAGACCCGGATCGCGGTGCTCAGCGAGATCGTGCCGAACGTCGACTTCCTCTTCCTGGCCGACCCGCTGATCGACGAGGCGGCCTGGGCCAAGGCGATGAAGGAGGGCGCGGCCGACCTGCTGGACGCGGCGATCACCGCGTTCGAGTCGCTGGAGCCCTGGGACGCCGGGTCGCTGAAGGCCACCCTGGAGGCGGTCGGCGCGGAGCGCGGGCTCAAGCTGGGCAAGGCGCAGGCGCCGGTCCGGGTCGCGGTCACCGGCCGCACCGTCGGGCTGCCGCTGTTCGAGTCGCTGGAGGTGCTCGGTCGCGACCGCACGCTGACCCGGCTGCGCGCCGCCCGGGTACGCCTGGTCTGAGCCCTGCCGCGCCCCTGGTGCGGCACCCCTCGCCCGCCCCGGGCGTCCCGGGACCCGGCCACCTGTCCTGCTGAGGCGGCCGCCTCCGATCCGGGCAGCATCACTCCGCGTGACACCGCTCGCGGACAGTGCACGGAGAAGCGGTATACCTCTGAGGCATATTTATGCCTCAGAGGTATACCGCTCGAAGTCCTTCCTCTTTCGGCCGCGACACGCCGACGAACGACTCGGCCGCGCGCCGGGCCACGGCCGCGAACCACCGGGCCCGCGCCGAGCCAAAGCCGGCGGCCGACCGGGACACCGCATGCGTCGGGTTCGGTGCGGTCAGCCGCGACCGGCTCGGCGGCGCAGCAGCAGGCCACCGCCCAGCGCGGCCAGCACCACTACCGCGCCGGCCGCCCACAGCCAGCCCGCACCCCCGCCGTCGTCCGTGGCGGCGGCAGCGGGGGTCGGACTCGCCGGGGACGGCGCGGCGCTGGAGGGCGCCGCGGTGGGGGTGGGCGCTGCGGTGGTGGGCGCGGCGCTCGCCGACGCCGCCTCCGCCGGGGTGCCGGTGGTCAGCGTGAACCGAATCTCGCCCTTGATCGCGTGGCCGTCGTCGGACGCGAGCTGGTAGGCCACGATGTAGAGCCCGGCCGCGCCCGGCGTGAACGGCACGCTCACCCGCTTGCCGGCGAACGTCGGGGCACCGCCCGTGGCGGCCACATTGTCCGGTCCGGTGACCGTCACCTTCGTCGACGCCTCCTTCGGCGTGGCGAGGAAGCGCAGCTCGATCCGCTTCGGCGCGGTGGCGACCCGGGCGCCGTTCGTCGGATCGCTGCCGGTCAACGAGTTGTGCGCGGCGGCCGGCGCGGCCGGCGACAGCAGCGAGGCCGCTGCCGCCACCCCGAGCACCACCAGCCAGGCCCGCGCCGTGCGGGCAGCCCTGCCCCCCATGAACCCCTCCGTCCGGGTAAGATCCGGCCGCTGATCTTCGGCCGCTCATGTTGGTCGGTCTCAGCTCGCAGATAGTTCCAATTACTCTTCCACCTGCTGCAACCACGCGACGTTCTGCGGAGTCTTTCAGGTGGGCGGGTCCAGCGCGACCGGCGGGGAGAGCCAGCCATCGAACGGGGCGAGGAGGCGGCGATGGTCCGGAAGGTGAGACGGCTGCTGACGGTCGTGGCCGGGGTGGCGGTGGCACTCGCGTGCTCGCTGGCGCTGACCGGCACGACGGCGGCACTGGCCGCGCCGAAACCGAAGCTCGCCCCGCCCGGGGTGGACATCACCGGCGACCGGCTCGACCAGCCGCTGCAACTGCGGGGCGACACCCGCCCCGCCGAGGTCACCATGGTCATCGACCAGGTCGAGTGGCTCGGGACGACCGGCCAGCTGCGCGGTCCCGCCGCCAAGGACCTCGGTCCGAAGTACACGGTGGTCGTTCTCGTGGCCGGCACCCCGAAGAGCACGTACGACCTGTTCCCGCTCGCCAAGGGCGGCCCCCGGGTCTACCGGCCGGCCAAGCAGCCGGACCTGAGCCACCCCCGGGCCGGCTGGTTCCTCGGCCGCCTCAACATGTCCGAGACGCTGCGCGCCGTCGGGGTGCCGCTGGCGCCCCAGCTCGACACGCTCTCCGGCGGCATCGGCGGCGGTGAGCGGGTCCTGCCGGAGGACGCGCTCGACCCGAAGGGCAACCTCGACACCGCGCTCGCCGAGCTCCAGCGACTGCTGCTGCTCAACATCGGCGTGGTGCTCGTCATCACCGTCGGGCTGGCCGGCATCGCGCTGCTGGTGCGCCGCCGCACCCGCTGAGCGCCGGCTCAGACCGTCAGCACGACCTTGCCCCGGACGTGCCCCGCCTCCACCAGTCGCTGAGCCTCGGCCGCCTCGTCCAGCGGGAACGTCCGGGCCACGTGCACGGTGAGCCGGCCGGCGTCGACCAGCCCGGCCAGCACGCTCAGGTCGGCGGTCGACGGCTTGACGAAGACGTAGGTGCCGCCGAGCCGGGTCACGTGCTCGGGGTCGGCAGTGGAGACCAACCGTCCGGGGCGGACAATCAGCTCGGCGGAGACGTCGAGCGCGTCGCCGCCGAACAGGTCCAGCACCACGTCGACCCCGTCGGGCGCGACCGCCCGCACCCGATCCGCCAGGCCGTCGCCGTAGCTGACCGGCTCCGCGCCCAACGACCGGACGAAGTCGTGGTTCGCCTCGCTCGCGGTGCCGATCACCCGGTCGGCGCCGAGCGCGCGGGCGACCTGCACCGCCAGGTGGCCCACCCCGCCGGACGCACCGTGCACCAGCACGGTGTCGCCGGCCCCGGTGCGGGCCAACTGCAACGCCTGGTAGGCGGTCAGGCCGGCCAGCGGCAGGCCGGCCGCCTCCGGCCAGGACGCCCGCACCGGCCTGTCGGCCAGGCACCGCTCGGGCGCCGGGACCAGTTCCGCGTACGTGCCGTGCTGCACGTCGTCGCGGCGGACGTAGCCGACCACCTCGTCACCGACGGCGAACCCGGTCACCGCCGGGCCGACCGCCTCCACCACGCCCGCCGCGTCCCACCCGGGCACCAGCGGGAAGTGGCTCGGGAACGCGCCGTCCAGGTGCCCGGCGCGGACCTTCCAGTCGACCGGGTTGACCCCCGCGGCGCGCACCCGCACCAGCACCGTGTCCGGCCCGACGGGCGGAGTGGGCAGCTCGTGCGGGGTGAGCCGGTCGGCCGGGCCGTACGCGTCGATCGCCATCGCCTTCACCCCACCCACGCTAACCGGACGACGGGGCTCGCGTGGTCAGCACCAGCGGCGCGGCGGCCGTTCCCGGCGGATCGTGCGGTTGCCCGGGCGCACCGCGCCGTGCCGGTGGCCGCCCGCCCAGCCGGCCTGGTCGTTGCGGCAGGTGCTGGCCGGCTCCGGCTCGGCGGCGGAGCAGGCCGCCTCGACGACCCGCTGTCGCGGCACCGCGGGCTCGTCGTCGGCGCGCTCGGGCGACCGCCCGGCGGGCTCGCCCGCGTGGGTCAGACCCGTCCGGCGCGCCTGGTCGTGGCCGGGCCGGCAGGGCTCGTCCTGGGCGCAGCCGTGCTCGGCCTCCCCGTGCGCCATCCCGGTCTCCTCACCTTCGCCCTCGCCCGCCGGGCGGAACACCCCGACGCGCCCTGACACCGTACTGGCCCGGCCCGACGAGATCGTCAGCGCGTACCGGTGGAGATCCACCGCCGGCACGCGTGCCGTGGGTGCGGGGTGGATCCGCTGGTCAGCGCATGTCAGGCTGGTGCGGTGAGCGAACCGGGCGGGACGGAGACGTCGGCGACGCTGCGCCGCATCGAGCGGACCGCGGGCAGCCTGGCCACCGCCAGCGTCGCCCGGATGGACGAGAGCCTGCCGTGGTTCCGGGAGCTGCCCGCCGACCAGCGCTCGTGGGTGATGGTGGTCGCCCAGGCCGGGGTGCGGTCGCTGGTGCAGTGGCTGCGCCAGGGCGGCGGCGCGACCGACCGCACCCAGGAGGTGTCGGACGAGGTCTTCGCCACCGCGCCGCAGGCGCTCGCCCGCTCGATCAGCCTCCAGCAGACCGTGGCGCTGATCAAGGTGACCATCGAGGTCGTCGAGGAGCAGGTGTCGGAACTGGCCGTGCCGGGTGAGGAGCGGACGCTGCGGGAAGCGGTGCTGCGCTTCTCCCGGGAGATCGCGTTCGCCGCCGCGCGGGTCTACGCCCGGGCCGCCGAGACCCGCGGCTCCTGGGACGCCCGGCTCCAGGCGTTGCTCGTCGACGCGCTGCTGCGCGGCGACTCACCTGACGTGCTGGCCAGCCGGGCCGCGGCGTTGGGCTGGTCGGACGCGCCGCCGGTGGCGGTGGCGGTGGGCCGCTCGCCCGGCGGCGAGGTGGCGGCCGTGCTGCACACGGTCTACCGGCAGGCCCGGCGGATCGGCGTCGAGGTGATCGGCGGCGTGCACGGCGACCGCCTGGTCATCGTGCTCGGCGGGGCGGCCGACCCGCTGGCGGCCACCGAGAAACTGCGTACCGCGTTCGGCGACGGCCCGGTGGTGGTCGGCCCGGCAGTGCCCAGCCTGGACGAGGCGACCGAGTCGGCGCGGGCCGCGCTCGCCGGGTTCCGGGCCGCGCCGGCCTGGCCGACCGCGCCGTGCCCGGTCGCCGCCGCCGAACTGCTGCCCGAGCGGGCCCTGGCCGGCGACACCGAGGCCCGCCGCCGGTTGCGCCACGACGTGTACGCCGCGCTGGCCCGCGCCGGCGGCGAGCTGGTGGAGACGCTCGACGCGTTCTTCGCCGCCGGTGGCACGCTGGAGAGCGCCGCCCGGGCGCTGTTCGTGCATCCGAACACGGTGCGCTACCGACTCAAGCGGATCTCCGAGGTGACCGGCTTCTCGCCGCTCTCGCCCCGGGACGCCTTCGCGCTCCGGATCGCGCTGACCGTCGGCCGGCTCGACCCGGTGGCACCGGCCGTCGCACCGGTCCCGAACCAGACAGCGGGCGCAGCGGGTCGGAAAGCCCCCCACGGTGGCGATGATCGCCGCCGATCTTTGTAGGAACCCTCTAAAGCTTCTAGTGCGGTTTCGTGCCGTGCGTTACAGCGCGACCCGCGAGTATCCGTCAGAGTCGTACACGTGCTCGCCGTACTCTCGCCCGGACAGGGTTCGCAGAAGCCCGGATTCCTGACCCCCTGGCTCGACGTCGCCGGCCTCGAGGCGCGCCTGCGCTGGTGGTCGGCGCTGGCCGGGGTCGACCTGGTACACCTCGGCACCCGGGCGGACTCGGACGAGATCAAGGACACCGCGCGCACCCAGCCGCTGCTGGTCGCCGCCGCGCTGCTCGCCGCCGAGCACCTGCCGATGCACGACGTCGCGCTGGTCGCCGGGCACAGCGTGGGCGAGTTGGGCGCCGCCGCCCTGGCCGGCGTGCTGCCCGCCGAGGCGGCCGTGACGCTCGCCGGGGTACGCGGCCGGGAGATGGCCGCGGCCTGCGCGCTGGAGCCGACCGGGATGGCCGCCGTGCTCGGCGGCGACCCGGACGAGGTGCTCGCCGCGCTCCAGGCGCACGGGCTGCACGCGGCGAACCGCAACGGCGCCGGCCAGATCGTCGCCGCGGGCGCGGTCGCCGGGCTGGACAAGCTCGCCGCCGAGCCACCGGCCCGGGCCCGGATCATCCGGCTCCAGGTGGCCGGCGCGTTCCACACGCCCTACATGGCCCCGGCCGAAGCCGCCCTGGCCGCCGTGGCCGCCGGCGTCGCCGTGGCCGACCCGGCCCGCATCCTCCTGTCCAACCTCGACGGCAACCCGGTCTCCCGCGGTCGGGAGAGCCTCGGGCGGCTGGTCCGGCAGGTCACCGCCCCGGTCCGCTGGGACCTGTGCATGCGCGCCCTGGCCGACCTCGGCGTCACCGGCGTGGTCGAGCTGCCGCCGGCCGGCACCCTGGCCGGCCTGGTCAAGCGCGAGCTCAAGGGCGAGGGCGTGCCGGAGATCGTCACCTTGAACACCCCGGACGACCTGCCCGCCGCCCGGCGGCTCGTCGCCCGGCACGGCGGCCCCGCCGTCCGCCCCCCGGCGGCCCGCTTCCGGGTGGTGGTCTCCCCCGCCGCCGGTGTCTTCACGCCGGTGGCCGAGCTGGCCGAGGGCGCCGAGCTGCGCGCCGGCCAGGTCGTCGGGCACGTCGCCGGCCGGCAGGGGCCGGTCGAGGTGACCGCGCACCACAGCGGGCCGCTCACCGAGTGGCTCGCGCACCACGCCGACCCGGTCGCCCCGGGCCAGCCCCTCGTCCGCATCGGAGGATCGCACTAGATGGCCGGCAGCCGGATCGCCGCGATGGGGCACTACCAGCCCTCCCGCGTGGTCACCAATGACGAACTCGCGCAGATGGTCGACACCAACGACGAGTGGATCCGCGACCGGGTCGGCATCGTCACCCGGCGGATCGCCGGCGACGAGACGGTGGCCGACATGGCCATCGCCGCGGCCGGCAAGGCCCTGGCCAACTCGGGCCTCACCGCCGCCGACATCGACCTCGTCGTGGTGGCGACCTGCACGTCCGTGGACCGCAGCCCGAACGTGGCCTGCCGGGTCGCGGGCAAGCTCGGCATCAACGCGCCCGGGGCCTACGACATCAACACCGCCTGCTCCGGCTTCGCCTACGCGCTCGGAACGGTGGACCACGCGGTACGGGCCGGCGCGGCGCGCAACGCGATCGTCATCGGCGCGGAGAAGCTCTCCGACTTCACCGACTGGACCGACCGGTCGACCTGCATCATCTTCGGCGACGGCGCCGGCGCGGCGGTGGTCACCGCGACCGCCGACGACGAGCCGGCCGGGATCGGGCCGGTGGTGTGGGGCTCCGCGCCGGAGAAGAGCGACGCGGTGCGGATCGAGGGCTGGCAGCCCTACATCGCGCAGGAGGGGCAGTCGGTGTTCCGCTGGGCCACCACCTCGCTCGCCCCGCTGGCCCGGCAGGCCTGCGAGCGGGCCGGGGTGGACCCGTCGGAGCTGGCCGCGTTCGTGCCGCACCAGGCCAACGGCCGGATCATCGACGGCATCGCCAAGCGGTTGAACATCCCGGACGCGATCATCGCCAAGGACATCGTCGAGTCCGGCAACACCTCGGCGGCGAGCATCCCGCTGGCCCTGTCGAAGCTGGTCGAGCGGCGTGAGGTGCCCTCGGGCGCCCCGGTGCTGCTGTTCGGCTTCGGCGGCGGCCTGACCTACGCCGGTCAGGTCGTCCGCTGCCCCTGATGACCCCCTCGGGCGCAGACGCGCTCCAGGTGCGGTGGCCGGCGTCGCCGGTCACCGAGAACCCCCGATGAGAGGAACCAACCGCAATGACCCGTGACGAGATCACCGCCGGCCTCGCCGAGATCCTCGAAGAGGTTGCCGGGGTGAACCCGGACGACGTGGCCGAGGGGAAGTCCTTCACCGACGACCTCGACGTCGACTCGCTCTCCATGGTGGAGGTCGTGGTGGCGGCCGAGGAGAAGTTCGGCGTCAAGATCCCGGACAACGAGGTGCAGAACCTGAAGACCGTCGGGGACGCGGTCAGCTACATCGAGGCGCAGTCCTGATCATGAGTCGCCCCGACGTCGTCGTCACCGGGCTCGGCGCGACGACCCCGCTCGGCGGGGACGTCGCGTCGACCTGGGACGCCATGCTCGCCGGCCGCTCCGGGGTGAGTGCGCTCACCCCGGAGTGGGCCGCGCAACTGCCCGTCCGGATCGCCGCCCAGCTGGCCGTGGACCCGTCCGAGGTGCTGGACCGGGTGAAGCTGCGCCGGCTGGACCGGTCGCAGGCGATCGCCCTCATCGCCGCACGGGAGGCCTGGGCCGACGCCGGGCTGGCCGACGCCGGGGCCGACCCGGAACGGCTGGCAGTCAGCGTCGGCTCGGGCATCGGCGGCGCCACCACCCTGCTCGCCCAGGACGACATCCTGGAGGCGTCCGGCCCGCGACGGGTCTCCCCGCACACGGTGCCGATGCTGATGCCGAACGGCCCGGCCGCCTGGGTCGGGTTGGAACTGGGCGCGAAGGCCGGCGTGCACTCGGTGGCCAGCGCCTGCGCGACCGGCGCGGAGGCGATCGCGCTGGGCCTGGACATCATCCGCTCCGGCCGGGCCGACGTGGTGGTGGCCGGCGGCACCGAGGCGGTCATCCACCCGCTGCCGATCGCCGGCTTCGCCTCGATGCGGGCCATGTCGACCCGCAACGACGAGCCGGAGAAGGCCTCCCGACCGTGGGACAAGGCCCGCGACGGCTTCGTGCTGGGTGAGGGCTCGGGCGTGGTGGTCCTGGAGCGGGCCGACCACGCCGCCGCCCGCGGCGCCCGGGTCTACGCGCGCCTGGCCGGCGCCGGGATCACCTCCGACGCGTACGACATGGTGCAGCCGCACGCCGAGGGTGAGGGCGCCATCCGGGCCATCGCCCGGGCGGTCGCCGACTCGGACGTGGCGCGCACCGACATCGTGCACGTCAACGCGCACGCCACCTCCACGCCGGTGGGCGACATGCTGGAGATCGGCGCGCTGCACCAGGCGATCGGCGACCACGTGTTGCTCACCGCCACCAAGTCGATGACCGGGCACCTGCTCGGCGCGGCCGGCGCGCTGGAGTCGATCGCCACCATCCTGGCCATCCGCGACGGCGTGGTGCCGCCGACGATCAACCTGGACGACCCGGACGACGGCCTGGACCTGGACGTGGCCGCGCACAAGGCCCGGCACCTGGAGATCCCGGCCGCGCTGAACAATGCGTTCGGCTTCGGCGGCCACAACGTGGCGCTGGTCTTCACCCGCCCCTGAGGTGTAAGGAGGGGCCCCTTCTTAACAGACGTCTGTTAAGAAGGGGCCCCTACTCACGTCCGGTTGCGGGGGTGCTGGCGGGCGGTCCGCTCGTTGCCGCGCCGGTAGTTGCCGGTCCACCGGGCCATCACCAGCTGCGGGTCGTCGTCCACCTCGGCCAGGAACTGCGCGGCCCGGCCACCGCGCAACGTGCCCGCCACCCGCCCGTGGTGCGTGATCACCACGGTGCCGTCGGCGCGTGCCACGTAGCGGAACCCCTGCGCTGCCTCTCCCATGGGCGCTGACCCTGCCACCCGGGCACCCGGCGCCGCACCCCGGTTTCGCCGCGCCGGGGTGTCAAGCGGGGCCCCTTCCTCTACCGGAGGCGTTAAGAGGGGGCCCCTCCTTAGACCTTGCAGGTGGTGGCGGGGAGGCCGGGGACGGGGACCGGGGCGTGGCCGGTGGGGCGGGCCTTGCCGGCGAGCACCGCGGCCAGCGCGGTCATCGAGGCGCGGGTGGACGAGTAGGTCGCCAACACCGTCGGCGACTTCGCCCCGGCCAGCACGTACGGGGTGTCCATGGCCACCGTCACGGCCGCGTCGGCGCGCAGGTCCTTCGCGCCGTCGCCGTACCCGACCAGGTGCACCACGGTGCCACCGGAGGTCACCACCTTCACCCCGGCGGCGGTCAGCGCCTCGGTCAGCGCGGCCCGGGTGCGGTCCCGGCCGCTGGACGAGGTGACCCGGAGCGGGCCGGTCACCGCTCCGCCGCACCTGCCGCGCAGCACTGTCACCGCGGCGGCGGCCAGGTCGGCGGCGGCCTTGCGGTGGTCGGCGCCCTCCAGCGTCGACAGCGCCGGCTGCGCGTGCCCGGCCAGCCGGAACTTCATGGTGAGCACCCGGGTGACCGCCTCGACGAGGCGGGCCTTCGACAGCGAGCCGTCCTTGAGCGCGGCGCGCAGCCCGTCGTACGCCTGGCTCACGTTCGGGGTCATCAGGATGAGGTCGTTGCCGGCGTTGAGCGCACGGACCGCCGCCTCGCCCGGCGACCACTTCTTCGCCGGGGCCATGTTCATCCCGTCGGTGATCACCACGCCCTGGAAGCCGAGCTGGCCGCGGAGCACGTCGGTGAGCAGTTTGTGGGAGAACGTGGCCGGGGTGCCCGGGTCGACCGCCTTGACATCCAGGTGGGCGGACATCACGGCCATCGCGCCGGCGTCGATCCCGGCGCGGAAGGGCGGGAACGCGGTGCGGTCGAGCACGGCCCGGGACTGGCCGACCACCGGCAGGTCGGTGTGCGAGTCGGCGGCGGTCAGGCCGTGCCCGGGGAAGTGCTTGACCGCGGCGCCCACGCCCTCGGCCTGTAGCCCGCGCACCGCGCCGGCCACCTGGGGCGACGCGGTCGCCGGGGTGGCCCCGAAGGACCGGGAGCCGATCACCGTGCTGCGGGTGGCCAGCACGTCGGCGACCGGGGCGAAGTCCAGGTTGATCCCCATCGCGGCCAGCTCGGACCCGGCGGCCCGCCAGGCGGCCTCGGTCAGCGCCGGGTTGCCGGCCGCGCCGGCGGCGAGCGGACTGGGCAGCTGGGTCACCCCGTCGGTGATCCGGGTGACCACGCCGTACTCCTGGTCGGTGCCGACCAGGAAGGGCGCGGCGCCGGCGGGCAGCTTGCCGGCGGCGGCCCGCAGCCCGTCGGTCAGCTCCCGAACCTGCTTCGGGTTGTCGACGTTCGTGGTCTCCTGATTGCCCGAGGTCGGGTCGTCGGCGCTGAAGCCGACCAGGATCACACCGCCGAGGCGATACTTCGCCACCATCTCGGCGGGCGTGTCGACACCGGCCAGGGCGCGGTTGCCGGCGGCCGAGCCGGCGGAGACCTTGGTGGCCGAACTGCCGTACGCGTAGGGCATCAGCACCTGCCCGACCAGGTCCTCGTCGGAGAGCGTGGCGACCAGCGCGGCGGCCTGCGTCGCCGGGTCGGCGGCGGTGGGCGCCGGCACGGCCGACGAGGAGGAGGCGGGGGACGCCGGGGCCGACGGGGCCGGGCGGGGCCGGTCCGGCCCGTCCGAGCACCCGGAGACGAGCAGCGCGGTCAGTGCGGCGAGCGCGACGGCGGAGCGCCGCGGGGAAATCGACACGGGACCCACCGTATCGGGGCAACTTGCCCGACCGTCACCCCACCCGGGTGAGCAGCGTCACCGGGGCGCCGTCGCCGGCGTAGCGGTAGGGCTCCAGCTCGGCGTCCCAGGCGGTGCCGAGCGCCTTGTCCAGCGCGTGCGCGAGCGCCTCCGGGGCGCGCGCGGCGGCCATCAGACTGCGCAGCCGGTCCTCGCCGAGCTGGATGTCGCCGGCCGCGCCGGCGGTGGCCCGGAACAGGCCCCGCCCCGGGACGTACATGAAGCGCTCGCCGTCGACGCCGGGACTGGGTTCCTCGGTCACCTCGAAACGGATCATGGGCCACTGCCGGAGGGCAGCAGCGAGCTCGGCGCCCGTCCCCGGGCTGCCGGTCCAGCCGCACTCGGCGCGGCGCGCGCCGTGGTCGACGGGTTGCGCCGTCCAGTGCAGGTTGACCGGCGCGGCGAGGACGCGCGCGATCGCCCACTCGACGTGCGAGCACACGGCGAGCGGGGTCGAGTGGACGTATACGACGCCACGCGTTGGCACGGTGACCTCCCGGTGAGCCGAGGTGCGTCTTCCCCTACGACCTCGTCACCCGAGTGGCCTCTGGCACACATGATGACTGTTGTGACAGGTGGTGCGCCAGCGAATCGGAAAATTCGCCGGGGTCGGACGGTCGGAAATACCCGGGTGGCCGACCCGGTTGTGTCCCGGTGACGGCACGACGACCAGCCAGGCGTCGTGGTCGTGTACAGTTCTCTGGGCGGTTCTGTGCCGCCGCACATCTTCGCGGGCCGGCGCCCAACCGGGCGTCACCCGCATCAGCCCCCGGACGTTTCCCGTCCCCACCGTACGTCTGCAAGGAGTACCTCCGTGGCGAGCAACACCTCTAAGACCGCGCGCGCGTCAGTCCGGGCCGGCCAGGCTGGCCAGGGTGGCGCCCTCAGCGTGCTGGGCGAGTTCAAGTACCTGATCCCGCTCAACGGCGGCAAGCACGCCTACGTGCGCAACCTGACCAACGGCAAGACCGCGCACCTGCGCACCGACTCCGACGCCTTCGTCGAGGAGATCCGGGTGCTGGCCGCCGCCGGCCACGCCGCCAAGATCCGCGCCGAGATCAACGGCCTGGCCGCGGCCCACCCGGACCACGGCTGGGACGCGACCGAGAAGCGTCTCGTCGAGGCCGGCGTCTTCGAGGGCTGAGCGCCCTCACCCGCACCACCACGACCGCCCGTCGGGGATCACCCCGGCGGGCGGTCGCGCGTCTCCTCCTCCGCCAGCACCGTGACCTCGCCGGTGGCCAGCTCGTAGAGCGCGCCCACCACGGCCAGCTCACCGGCCGCGACCGGGGCGGCGAGCCGGTCGTCGGCGCGCAACGCGGCCACCGTCCGCCGCACGTGCCGGCGGATCGCCAGCGGATGCGCGGCCGGGTCGTCCAGCCCGACCTCGAGCACCGCCGGCGCGATCCGGTCCACCACATAGGCCAGCGCCCCGTCCGGCCGGTGCCCGGTGCGCAACGCGTCGACTGTCGAGGCGACCGCGCCGCAGCGCTCGTGGCCGAGCACCATCACCAGCCGTACGCCGAGCTGCCCCACCACGTACTCGATCGAACCGCGGACGGCCAGATCCAGCACGTGCGCACCGGTGCGGATCACGCAGATCGACCCGAACGTCTGGTCGAAGATCGCCTCCAGCGGCACCCGGGAGTCGATGCAACCCAGCACCACCGCGTACGGCTGCTGGTCGCCGGAGGCCACCGCCGCGGCGGCGCTGACGTCGTGCCCGTGCAGCGGCTGACCGCTGACGAAGCGGCGGTTGCCGGTGAGCAGCTCGGCCAGGGCGGCCCGGGGGCTCCGGGCGGCGGGCGTGGTCGGCATGCCCCCAGCCTGGTCACCGATCCGACCCGGCGCGGGCGGACGGCGAATCTTCTCACCGCCCCGGTTGCCATGGTGTCATGGCGGGTAACGCCGGTGTTACCGCCGGGTCACTCCGGTGGCCCAGCGGTCCGGGGAGGTGGACGATGCCGGAGCACCAGGAACTGCGGCTTCCCGACGACGTGCGCCTGCACGTCACGGCGACCGGGCCGGTGGACGCCGAGGTCACCGTGGTCCTGCTGCACGGCTGGACACTCGACGGGCGCAGCTGGCACCGGCAACTCGCCGACCTGCGGGAGCGCTTCGGCGACCGGGTCCGGACGGTCGCCTACGACGCGCGCGGCCACGGCCGGTCGAGCTGCCTGGCCCTGCGTGACGCCACCCTGGCCCAGCTCGGCGACGACCTGGCCGCGGTGGTCGACGCGTTCGCCCCGTCCGGCCCGGTCGTGCTGGTCGGGCACTCGATGGGCGGAATGACCGTGATGGAGTACGCGCACCGCCACCCCGACCGGTTCGCCGCCCGCACCGCGGGCCTGGTCTTCGTCTCGACCACCGCGGAGGGGCACACGCACACCGCCTACGGGCTCTCGCCCCGGATCACCCGGTTGATCCGTCTCGCGGAGACCACCGGGGCCGGCGTGCTGGCCCGCTGCGGCGGCTGGCGTCCGCCGCACGCGCTGCTGCGCGCGTTGCGCCCCAGCATCCGCTGGATGCTCTTCGGCGACCGCTGCGACGCGGCCGACATCCGCCTGGTCACCTCGGCGGTGGCGCGCGCCACGCTCCGCTCGATCGGCGGGTTCCGCGCCTCGATCGGCGCCCAGCACCGGCTGGAGACGCTCGCCGCGCTCGGCGGGCTGCCGGCCGCCGCGCTGGTCGGCGACCGGGACCGGCTGACCCCGCCGCCCTGCGCCGAGTCGATCGCGGCGGCGCTGCCCACCGCGGAGCTGACCGTCTGCCCCGGCGCCGGCCACATGCTGATGATGGAGCGCCCGGACGTGGTGAACGCCGCCGTCGCGGGCGTGGTGAACCGGGTGCTCGCCGGCTCGGCCCCGCCGGCCACCCGGTCGGTCGACGGTCGGCGACGCCGGTCGGCCGCTCGTCGGGTGGCGGCCTGATCCGCGGCCGGGAGACGGGTGGCCGCCTGCCCCGCGGCCGAACGGCCGGGAAACGGGTGGGAACGGCCGGATAAGGGGCAGGCGACACCGGCCGTGTGCCGGTCAGCGGCATGGCCCCGACGTCCGGTTTGCCGGCGGCCCGTACCCTCATTCAGCCCGTCGTGCCGTCCGACCACAGGAGCACCGCGTTGACCGACCAGACCACGCTGGACCGGGAGATCGCCGCCGAGCAGCGGCACCTCGACCGGGTGTACGCCCGGCTGGCCGAACTGCGCCGGTCCGCGGCCGCCGCCGAGCGGGAGGGGTACCAGCTGGCCCGGGTCGGCACCTTCGGCGCGCTGGTCGAGCGGGACGCGATGGTCTTCCACGCCGCCCAGCGCCGGCACGTGCTGGACGCCGAGCACGAGGGGCTGGTCTTCGGCCGGCTGGACCTGCGGACCGGGCAGGTGCTGCACGTGGGCCGGCTCGGCGTGCGCGCCGACGACGCCGAGACGCTGGTGGTGGACTGGCGGGCCCCCGCGGCGGCGGCGTTCTACCAGGCCACGCCGGCCGAGCCGCGCGGCGTGGTGCGGCGGCGCACGATCCAGTCCACGGCGGAGAAGGTCACCCGGATCGAGGACGACCTGCTGGACCCGGAGGCCGCCCCGCCGGACCTGGCGGTGGTCGGCGACGGCGCGTTGCTGGCCACGCTGTCCCGGGCCACCGGCCGGGGCATGCGCGACATCGTGGCCACCATCCAGCGGGAGCAGGACGAGGCGATCCGCTCCCCCGGCAACGGCGTCACGATCGTCTCCGGCGGCCCGGGCACCGGCAAGACGGCGGTGGCCCTGCACCGGGCCGCGTACCTGCTCTATTCCGACCGGGCCCGGTACGCCGGCGGCGGCATCCTGGTGGTCGGGCCGTCGGGCGTGTTCGTCGAGTACATCGCGTCGGTGCTGCCGTCGCTCGGCGAGGAGACCGCCACCCTGCACTCGCTCGGCTCGCTCTTCCCGGGCCTGTCCGCGACCCGGACCGACCCGCCGGAGGTGGCGGCGGTGAAGGGTTCGCTGCGGATGCGCCGGGTGCTGGAGCGCGCGGTCCGGGACGCGGTGCCGGACTCCCCGGCGGAGCTGCGCCTGCTCTACCGCGGGGAGCTGCTGCGGCTGGACCGGCCGGCGCTGGACGCGGTGCGGGACCGGACGCTGACCCGGGGCGCGCGCCGTAACGAGGTGCGCCGGGCCGCGTTCGACGCGGTGCTCGCCGCGCTCTTCGCGCAGGCCCGCACGCTGCGGGTGGGCCGGCTGCCGGAGCAGCCGGCGTTCGAGGACGAGATCATCGAGCGGCCGGAGTTCCGCGAGTTCCTCAAGGCCTGGTGGCCCCGGCTGCACCCGCGCCACGTGCTGGGCTGGCTGGCCCGGCCGGAGCGGCTGCGCCGGTACGCCGGCGGGGTCCTCTCCTCGGCCGAGATCCGGTTGCTCACCGACGCCTACCGGACGCTCGACACCGACGGGCTGACCGTCGCCGACATCGCCCTGCTGGACGAGCTGGACGCGTTGCTCGGCACGCCGGTGCGGCGGGCGAAGCCGAAGCGCGACCCGTACCAGCTCGCCGGCGGCGTGCGGGAGCTGAGCACGTACGCCGATCGGCAGCGCGCCGCGCGGGCGGCGGCCCGGGAGCGTCCGGCGGACTACCGCGACTACGCGCACGTGGTGGTGGACGAGTCGCAGGACGTGTCGCCGATGCAGTGGCGGATGGTCGGACGGCGCGGCCGCCTGGCGTCCTGGACCGTGGTCGGCGATCCGGCGCAGACCGCCTGGACCGGTGACCCGCAGGAGCTGGACCGGGCCCGGGACCAGGCGTTGGGCCGGCGTCGCCGGCACCGCTACGAGCTGACCACCAACTACCGCAACTCGGCGGAGATCTTCGCGGTGGCGGCGGCGGAGATCCGCCGGCTGTACCCGGATCTGGCGTTGCCCGACGCGGTGCGGTCCACCGGCGTGCCGCCGGTGCGGCGCACGGTGGCCGCCGCCGAGCTGCCGGCGGCCACTGTCGAGGCGGCCCGGACGCTGCTGGCCGAGGTGGAGGGGACGGTCGGCGTGATCACGCCGGTGCCGCGCCGGGACGAGGTGGCCGGCTGGCTGGGCGAGCTGGGCGGCGGCCGGCTCCAGGTGGTGACCAGCCTGCAGGCCAAGGGCATGGAGTACGACGGTGTGGTGCTGGTGGCGCCGGGTGAGATCCGGGCCGATCCGGGTTCCGGGGTCCGCACGCTCTACGTGGCGCTCTCCCGGGCCACCCAGCGCCTGACCACGCTCGACCCGGTGGCGTGACCCCACCCTCACTTGCACACATAGCGATGTGAGCATAGATTGGTTCCGGCCGGGGCACGAGGCGGAGGGTGTGTGCGTGGGCGCAGGTCATGACCACAGCGGCGCGGTGGCGAACGCGGCGCACCGCCACGCAGGGCGACTCTGGGCCGCCTTCGCGCTGCTCGCCGCGCTGATGCTGGTCGAGGCGGTGGCCGCCGTCACGACCGGCTCGCTCGCCCTGCTCTCCGACGCCGGGCACATGTTCACCGACGTGCTGGGCATCGGCATGGCGCTCGCGGCGATCAGCGCCACCCGACGCGCCCGCACCGACCCGCAGCGCACGTTCGGGCTCTACCGACTCGAGGTGCTCGCGGCGCTGGCGAACGCGGTGCTGCTCGGCGCCGTCGCGATCTACGTCCTCGTCGAGGCGGTCCGCCGGTTCGGCGAGCCGCCCGAGGTGCTCGCCGGCCCGATGCTCGTGGTCGCCGTGCTCGGCCTGTTCGCCAACGTCGCCGCGTTCGCGCTGCTGCGCTCCGGCGCGCAGGAGAGCATCAACCTGCGGGGCGCCTATCTGGAGGTGCTGGGCGACCTGCTCGGCTCGCTCGGCGTGATCGGCGCCGCGCTGGTCATCGCGCTCACCGACTGGTGGTGGGCCGACCCGGTGGTCGCGGTGGCGATCGGCCTGTTCATCCTGCCGCGCACCTGGCGGCTCGGCCGCGCCGCGGTGCGCATCCTGGTGCAGGCCGCACCGGAGCACCTCCAGGTGACCGCGGTGCACGACCGGCTGGCCGCCGTGCCCGGCGTGGCCGAGGTGCACGACCTGCACGTCTGGACGCTCACCTCGGGCATGGACGTCGCCTCGGCGCACCTCACCGTCGACGGGGGCGCCGAGGTCGCCAACGTGCTGGCCGCGGCCCGGGCCGCGCTGCACGAGGACTTCTCGATCGACCACGCCACGTTGCAGATCGAACCCGGAGCGTCAGCCGGCACCTGTGGCCCGACCGGGTGGTAATTGAGGACAGACTTAAATCAGCGTGGTTATTGTTGGCCTATGCCGGTTTTGCCCGGTTACCGGCTCCGGGTGGCGGAGCCGGCTCCGGGCAACGCCGGTAGGCTCGGCCGCGGCCACACCTCGGGCGTCACTCCGGCACCCGTGGGCGCGGCCGGCGCCTAATCGCCCGCAGGGCGAGCCGGGGAACCACGTACGTGGGGTGCATCCGCGTCAGCGGTAGGGATCTTCCGTCCCGAACCCGTCAGCTAACCCGGTCGGCGGTTGACGGAAGGACACGCGAATGCCCACAGTGGCACCTGTACGACGGACGGCCGCCCGGTTGGCGGCCCTACTCGTCGCGACGCTGGCCCTCGGCGTCGGGACCGTGCCGGTCTCCCCCGCCCCGGCGGCGCGGGCGGCCTCCCCGACCGGCCTGCTCGCCGCCGCGCCCGGCGACGACGAGGGCGGCACCCCCGCGCTGCGCGACCAGCTCGACGCGGCCAGCAAGGGCTGGCTGGAGGCGAAGGCCGCGCTGAACCGCTCGGTGACCCGGCAGAAGCAGCTCAACGACCGACTCAAGACCATCGACGTGGAGTTGGCCGAACGCGACGCCAAGGTCGGTGAGATCGCCGGGGTGGCGTACCGCACCGGCCGGATGGGCACCGCCGCGGCACTGCTCGCCAGCCGGACGCCGGAAGGCTTCATGGACCGGGCCGCGGCGCTGGAGACGGTCGCCGCGCACGAGGACCGGACGCTGCGCGACCTGATCGCCACCCGGGACGAGGCGACCCGCACCCGCGCCGCGCTCGACGGCGAGATCACCGAACAGCGCAAGCAGGTCACGCTGATGGCGAAGCGCAAGAACCAGGCCGAGCGGGCGCTGGAGGTCGCCAACCGGCGGCCGGCCCCGAGCCGCGGCAGCGACGCGGGCGACGACGGCGGCAGCACCCGGGGCACGTCCACGGCGAACGCGAAGCCGGCCAAGCGCAACTCCGACGGCTCCTGGCCTGCGGAGTCGTGCAGCGTCAACGACCCGACGCCGGCCAGCGGCTGCATCACCCCGCGCACGCTGCACGCGTTGCAGCAGGCCAAGGCGGCCGGCTTCACCAGGTACGTCTCCTGCCATCGGCCCAGCGGCTCCGGTGAGCACCCGAAGGGGCGGGCCTGCGACTTCGCGGCGCAGAAGGACGGCTTCGGCGGAGTCGCCAGCGGCGGGGACAAGACGTACGGCAACAACCTGTCCGCGTACTTCATCCGCAACGCCGACCCGCTCGCCGTGCTCTACGTGATCTGGTTCAAGCGGATCTGGTTGCCCAGCAGCGGGTGGAAGTCGTACAGCGGTGGCAACGGCGACCCGTCCAGCGACCACACCAACCACGTGCACCTGTCGGTCTACTGAGCACTACGCTCACCGACGTACGCCTGGTGTCGCCGCCTGACCCACGACGTGGGCCACGCGGCGGCCGACGATCGGTGGCATGAGACGACTCTCCCCCGCCGGCCGCAAAGTGCTGCTCGCCGCGCACCTGACCACGTCGCTGGGCTGGCTCGGCACCGACCTGACGCTGCTCGCGCTCGGCGTGGCCGGGCTGCGCGGGGCCGACCCCGAGGTGGTCTATCCGGCGGCGGCGTTGCTGGTGACCTGGCTGTTCGCGCCGCTGAGCGTGGCGGTCTGGCTGATCGGGACCGCCAGCGCGCTGCTCACCCCGTCTCCACCCACAAGCCATGGGGGCGGGTCAGGCCGGCCGGCCCTCCAGGGTCGCGCCGAGCCGGGCGGCGAGGCCCAGGTGGGCCGCCCGGGCCTGGCGGAACGCGTAGCCGAACAGCGGCGCCGGCGCGGTGAGAGTGATCTCCACGTCGATCCGCACCACGCCGTCGGGCTCGTCGCGCAGCCGGGTGTGGTTGCGCACCGTGGTCGCCGGTTGCTGCCGTGCCACGGTGACCACCTCGTCGTCGTTGGCGATCAACACGTCGGCCTGGTAGGTCACCGGGAAGTGCAGCGGTCCGAGTTCCAGCCGGTCGGTGATCGCATAGCTGGCCAGCGCACCGGGCCGGGGCGGCAACTGCCGCACCCGCACGATCAACGGATGCAGCTCACCCTGCCGGCTCAGGTCACCGAGCAGGTCCACCGCATCCGCCCGGCGGCACCGGGCCTGCACGGTGTAGCTGAAACTGTCGCTACTCTGCAACCGGTCCCCCTCGCCGTCGTGGGTCCGGACGATCGTCCCGTACCGGGGCCAAGCTGGCAACGGGTCGAAGGTCCTCCGGTCGGTGGGGCCGGTCGGCGGGCGTCAGGCGCCGGGGAGCACCTCGGGGGTGTCGTCGGCGAACCAGGGCTCGGGCGCGCCGAAGAGGCCGAGCAGGCCGGTCACCCAGAGCTGGCGGTGCACGAACCGGCTCGGCTCGGTCACCACGAGCTTGACGCCGCTGACCTCGCAGGTCTGGAAGCCGGCCACCATGGCGCTGATGCCGACGGAGTCGATGAACGTCACGAGCCGCATGTTCAGCTCGATCCGCGCGGGGCGCCCCTTGGCGAGCACCTCGGCGATCGCTTCCCGCACCTCGTACGCGGTGTCGACGTCGATCTCCCCTCGGGGCGCGATCTGGACGGCACCACCCGGACGCAACGACTTCACGATCGACAGGCTCACGCGAGCACCTCCACTCGCCCCAACGGGCGCCTCATCAGTACGCGGGCCGCGACCGAGAGTATTCCTCCAACGGCCCCGGTCGCCACCCCCCGGGATGAGCAATTCGCGGACTGGGCACACCTGGGCGAGCCCAATCCGGACCTCCGGGTTCCGAATTCCCCTTCGACGCGGACCGTGACCAGCCGAACGACCGAGCCGGGTCGACCGATCCGCCGACCCAGGGTAGCGGGCCCGCGCACGTCCCGGGGAACACCCACCCGTCGGCGCGTTCGGGTGAGCGGTCGGGCGTTTGGGACGGCAGCGGGTGGGGCACTGCCCAGCGGGAGTGGCACCCCGAGGAGGTAGAACAATGTTCGGATCCAGCCTGATCGACCGCCGCAGCAAGCCCGAGCGGGTCGCGGACCAGGCGTGGCAGCACCTGCTCTCCGCGGTCGGTTCCGCCGGGGACAGCGTGCGCGACGTCACCCGCACCGCCCGCCGCAGCTCCTCCGGCCTGGCCGACGACGCCACCGACCTGGTCGGCTCCGCCGCCGACGAGGCACGCCGACGGGCCGGCCTCGCCTTCGACGCGCTCGCCGGTCGCCGTCCCGCGCTGCCCTGGACGTTGTTGATCGCGGCGGCCCTGGCCGGCGCGGCCATCGGCTGGGCCGCCGGCACCGCCGCCCGTGCCGCCGGCAGCCGCGACGGCGGCGCCGACGAGATCGAGTTCGTGGACGTCGACCGGCCGAACTCCCCGGCCGGCCTGGACGGCTGACCGAACGGCTCACCCGCAGAACGGTGGCCGCCCCCACACTCGGGAGCGGCCACCGCTGTCGTGCCTTCTCCCCGGCTCAGCGGGCGGCGCAGGAGACGGTCGGCGCGCGGTTGCCGCCGGTCGCGGTGCCGGTGAAGCCGACAGTGGTCGACCCGCCGACGCCGAGGTTGCCGTTCCAGCCCGCGTCGGTGACCGTCACTGCCGCGCCGGTCTGCGTGTACGACCCGCTCCACAGCTGGGAGATCCGCTGACCGTCCGGGAAGGTCCAGGTCAGCGTCCACCCGGCGATCGGCGTGGTGCCGGAGTTGCGCACCGCCACCTCGCCCTGGAAACCACCCGGCCAGGTGTTCGTCACCGCGTAGGCGGCCGCGCACCCGCGCCCGGTCGACGACGGGGTCGGCGTGGGACTCGGCGCGGTCGGGGTGGGGGTCGGCGTGGGCGTCGGGGTCGGCGAGGGCGACGGCGAGGACGGGGTCGGCGTCGGGCTCGCCGAGGTGGGGGTCGGCGTCGGCGTGCCGCCGAGCCGGTCCGCCACCAGGATGCCCCGGCCGTTGGTGCCCAGGTAGACCCGGCCGTAGACGCGCGGGTCGCCGGTGAGCGCCTCGCCCGCGTTGCCGTACTGGTGCTTGTCGTCGTTGATCCGCACCCACGTCGCGCCGGCGTCGTCGGAACGGTGCACCCCGGCCGTGCCGTCGACCGTGCCGACGGTGAACAACGCCGGGTAGGTCTTCCCGGGCGCCGCCTTGCCGAAGCCGACGTTCACCGCCGACGACACGCCGGTCAGCTTCGTGAAGCTGGCCCCGGAGTTGGTGGAGTGCCACAGGCCACCCGCGCCCGCCAGCCAGAGGTCGCCCTCGACCCCGGGCAGCGCCTTGAACTTGACGCCGGTGGTGGGCAGTCCGGTCGCCGCGGTGGCGGTGAAGCTCGCCCCGCCGTTGGTGCTGACGTAGAACTTCCCGGCGCTGACGCCGTAGAACTTGTTCGGGTTGACCCGGTCGGACTCGACCGTCGCGTTGGCCGGGATGCCGGTGGCGGCGGTCCACGAGTTGCCGAAGCCGACCGAGCGGACCACCTGCTGCCCGGCGTCGCCGGGCGACCAGACGAACTGGCCGCCGTCCGCGGACGCGGCCACCGTGCCGCCGTTGTTGATCCCGCCGGGTTCGGTGCCCTGGAACCAGTTGGCCCCGCCGTCGGTGGAGAAGGCCACATGGCTGTCGTTGGGCCGGTCGGAGTCGGTGAAGTTGCCGGCCCGCACCATCACCGCGGGCTTGGTCTCCGCGTAGTCGAGGCTGGTGGTGCTGGTGAACCCCGGCTGGGTGAACATCATCGGCGGCACCGCGCCGAGGTCGGTGTGCCGGAAGCCGCCGACGTCGCCGAGCCCGCTGACCAGCGGCGCCCCGGACGGCGGGCTGATCAGGTCGAGCACCGCGGTCTCCTCCAGCCCCTTCACCATCGGCGTGATGGTGAACGTGCCGCCGGTGTCCCACTTGGTCAGGCCGGTGGTGCCGTAGATCGTCGCGCCGGTGCCGTACATCATCCGGTCGCTGTCGAACGGGTCGATCTCCAGCGACTCGTTCATCCAGCCCAGCTTCGGGGTCTCCTCCGGCGGGGCCGGATTCGACCCGAACGTCAGCCACGGCACCGAGCTGACGTCCATGGCGTATCTCTTGCTCCGGTTCGGATAGCTGGTGAAGTCCCAGATCCGGGTCCAGGTCGCGCCCCCGTCGGTGCTGCGCCAGAAGATCGCGTCCGGCCACCAGGAGATCTGGGTGGCGACCATGAGCGTGTTCGGGTGCTGGCGGTCGATGGTCAGTCCGGAGTAGCCGAAGTAGGCGTCCCCGCTGGACGACGGGACCGGGCTGATCCGCGTCCACGCGCCGGTCGCCCGGTCGAACCTCCACACGTCACCCTTGCCGCCGTCGTACGGGCCACCGGTGTCGCTGGTGGCGATGTAGAGGAAGCCGCCGACCGGGTCCACCACGCCCTTGTGTGCCAGGTAGCCGGTCGGCTGGCCGGGGATCCGCTCCCAGGTGACGCCGGCGTCGGTGCTGCGGTAGACCGGGTTCTGCTTGTCCGCCACGCCGACGTAGATCGTGTTCGTGGCGGCGCCGGCCGTACCCGTGCTCTTGTCGAAGCTCACCCAGGTCAGGCCCTGGTTCTGGCTCTGGTAGCCGCTGCTGTCGTTCGGGTCGGCCCGGTAGTTGCCCACGTTCGGGAAGGCGGCCACCCTGGCCCAGGTCACCCCGTAGTCGGTGCTGCGCCACAGGCCGTTGCCACCCTCGGCGCCGTAGTAGAGGACGCTGTTCCGGTTGGGGTCGACGGCGAGCCGCTCCCCCATGCCCCGGCCGGGCATGTTGCCGCCGTTCTTGAACGGCAACTCGGTGGCCTGCCAGGTGGCGCCCTTGTCGGTCGAGCGCAGGATCGCCCCGTTGTTCGGGTCCCAGTCGTTCGTGTACATGCCGACCGCCGCGTACACCCGGTTGGTCTGCACCGGGTCGGTGGCCAGGCTGACCACCCCGTTCCAGCCCCACCGGTCCGCGCCGACCCAGTCCAGCAACGGCGTCCACGAGCCGGTGGCCTGCTCCCAGCGGTACGCCCCGCCGATGTCGGTCCGCGCGTAGATCAGGTTCTTCTCGGTGGGGTTGAAGACGATGCCGGGCACGAAGCCGCCGCCGTCGATCCGGACGTTCTTCCAGGTGTACGGCTCGGCGGCCGCGGCGGAGGCCGGGGGCGCGCCGGTGGTGACGAGCGGCACGACGACGGCCGCCGCCGTGGCGGCCAGCGCGACGGCGGCCAGCCCGGCGAGACTTCTGCGCATTGGAGCGGTCCTCTCGGATGCCCTGTGGTGAGGGAACGGGAGCAGGGGGTGACGCGGCGTCGGGGAGCGGCCCGGGCTCCCCGTCGGCGTGCTGGCTCCCGCAGCCGAGGGATCCTCAGCGTACGCCGGTCGGTCGGTTCATGGAAGCGCTCCCACGTCATCCGGTCTGGATGAGGACGACTCACCCCGACGACGCGCAGCATCGGGTTTGCGCGACCGCGCCGCCGACCGACCGGGAGGAGAGCGGGATGGCCACCGAGACGAGCACGCGTACCGACCGGGAGATCCGGTCCGCCGTGCGGGACGCGCTGGCCCGGGCGGGCCTCGACGACGTGGGGGCGAGCGTCGCCGGCGGCGTGGTGACGCTGACCGGCCGGGTGGACGGCTACCCGGCGAAGTGGTCGGCCGAGCAGGCCGCGCACCGGGTCGCCGGGGTGCGCGCGGTCGCCGACGACCTCGCCGTCCGGATCGCCGCCGCGCCCGGCCGGGACGACCCGGAGATCGCCGTCGCGGCCGTGCGGGCCCTGGAGTGGGAGGCGTTCGCGCCGGTCGGGGCGCTGCACGTGACGGTCGCCGACGGCTGGGTCACGCTGCACGGCGAGGTCGACTGGGAGTACCAGCGGCGGGCCGCCGAACGCTCCGTCGCCCGGCTGCCCGGCGTGTGCGGGCTGCGCAACGGGATCGCGGTACGCGCCGGCTGAGCCCCGGAACCACCCGGCCCGGGTGAGCCGGACTCACCCGGGCGCGGGCGAGGGTGGGAGGCATGAGTGATCCGAACCGGCGAATGGACGCCCGATGACGACGCCGTTGCAGGTCACCACCGCCCGGCTACGGATCCCGGTCGGCGAGCGGGACCACGTGCGCGGGCCGGTCGACGCGCCGGTCACCATCGTCGAGTACGGCGACTTCCAGTGCCGGTTCTGCGGCGCCGCCTACCCCAACCTGGCCGAGGTGCTGCGCCAGCGGGCCGACGTGGTGCGGCTGGCGTACCGCCACTTCCCGATCACCAACGTCCACCCGTACGCGGAGAACGCGGCGGAGACCGCCGAGGCGGCCGGCGCGCGTGGCCGGTTCTGGGAGATGCACGACTGGCTCTACGAACACCAGGACCAACTCGACCCGGTGCACCTGTCGCTCGGCGTGGAGCAGGTCGGGCTGGCGCCCGACGAGGTGAGCGCCGAGGTGGGGCGGCAGGCCCACGCCGACCGGGTCCGGCAGGACTTCGTGGGCGGGATCCGCAGCGGGGTCAACGGCACCCCGACGCTGTTCGTCAACGACACCCGCCACGACGGCGGCTACGACCTGGCCGAGCTGCTCGCCGTGGTGGACGCCGCCGCCGGCGCGTGACCCGCCCGGTCAGATCAGCCGCAGCTCGCGCGCCCGCCGGACCGCCTCGCGCCGGCGGGTGGCGTCGAGCTTGCGATAGATGTTGCGCACGTGCGTCTTGACCGTGTTGACCGACAGCGACAGCTCCGCGGCGATCTCCACGTTGGACAGGATGCTCTGGAGGTAGCGCAGGATGGTCAGCTCCCGCTCGGTGAGCGGCTCGGCCAGCACCCGCGCCGGCGCGTCCGGGGCGCCGCCGGCCCGGGAGGCGTCGACGGCGCGGAGCAGGCCGTCGACGGTGGCCCAGTAGGCGGTGCCGGAGTCCAGGTGGGTGGCGAGCAGGTCGCGCAGCCCCGGCTCGGCCCGGGTGAAGACCCGCCGGCAGCCCTCCGGCTCGGCCAGCGCCAGCACCTCCTCCAGCAGCCGCCCGGCCCGCCGGCCGTCCCCGGCCGCGCCGGCCAACGCCGCGTCCAGCAACCCGGCGCCCAAGCGTACCGGCAGCGGCCAGCGCGTCGCGTCGGGCCCGGGCCAGTCGGGCAGCGCCCGCTCCGCCGCGCCGGCGTCACCGGTGGCCAGCCACAGCCGGGCCGAGGCCACCGCCAGCGCCGGGTCGGGTGCCGCGCCGCCCGCCGCGTCCAGCAGCGCGCGACCACCGGCCGGGTCGCCGACGTCGGCACGCAACTGCGCCTCGGCGGCGGTGAGCCACGCGCCCAGCTCCGGACCGGGCGCCGCCGCCCGGGCCGCGGCGAGCGTGCGCAGCGCCGCGGCCGGGTCGCCGCCGTCGGCGAGCAGCCCCGCCCGGCAGAGCGCGACGAGCGCCGCGCCGCCCGGCTCCGCGCCGGCCGGCCCGGCCAGCGCCAGATGGGCGGCGGCCTCCGCCGGCCGGTCCCGCTGCCAGTGCGCCAGCGCCAGGGCGAGGTACGCGTAGCCGCAGTCCAGCCGGGAGGACCAGCCCCGGCAGGGCGGCATGGCCAGCGCCTCCCGGGCGTGCTCCTCGGCGGCGGTCAGCGCGCCCCGGGCCGCCTCCAGCACGGCCGAACGACTGGCACAGAGCAGTTCGGTACGCGCCCGGCCGGCCCGACGCGCCGCGCCCAGCGCCGTGGCGAACCGCCCGCCGGCCACCGTCAGCTCCCCCTCGGCGAGCGCGACGAGCCCGTGCGCGGCACCGGCCACCGCCCGCACGTCGTCGGAGTCGCCGCCCGTCACCTCCGCGAGCAGGCGGTCGGCGGCCCGGCGTACCTCCTCGTGGTTCCCGGTGAGCCGGGCCAGGCTCAGCTCGACCGCGGTGGCCAACCGGCGGAACCGCGCGCGACGCGGCGCCGGCAGGTCCGCCGCGGACGCCCGTCGGAGCTGCCCGTCCGCGGCCGCCGGGTCCCCGGCGTACGCCCGCTCGGCCGCCGCGGCCAGCGCCAGCTCCGGGTGCCGGAGCACCTCCTCGGCCGGCGGCTCGGGCGGGGCGGGCGCGGCGGCCGGGGCCGGCTCGTCCGGCGCCAGCTCCGGCCAGCGGGTGACCAGCAGCTCGGCGGCGTCGGCCCACTCGCCGGCGGTCAGCGCGTGCCGCAGCGCCTCGGCCGGCCGGTCGTGCCCGGCGAACCAGGCGGCCGCCCGTCGGTGCAACTCGCGCAGCTCCTCGGCGGGCAGCCGGCCCAGCTCGGCGCGGAGCAGGTCGGCCAGCAGCGGATGCGGCCGGTACCAGGGCGGGCTGCCCCCGTCCTGCTGGACGAAGCCGCCCTCCCGGGCCGCCTCGGCCAGCAGGTGCCCGGCGTCGGCCCGGCCGGTCAGCGCGGCGGCCAGGTCGGCGCCGACCGCGACCGCCACCGCGCTGCGGCTCAGCACGTCGCGGGCCGCCGGGTCCAGCGGCGCGAGCACCTCGTCCCGCAGGTAGGCGGCGACGTCCGGCTGGTCGCCGCTGATCTGGTGCACGGCGCGCGCCGGGTCGGTGCCGGCGGCCAGCGTCAGCGCGGCGAACCGCAGCCCGGCGGGCCAGCCCCCGGTCCGCTCGACGAGCCGGGGCACCGCCTCGGCCGGCACCGGCACGCCGTGCGCGACAAGCAGATCGGCCACCTCGTCGGCGGTGAACGCCAGCTCGTCCGGGCCGAGCACGGTCAGCTCGCCGGCCAACCGCCACCGGTGCAGGGCCAGCGGCGGTTCCCGCCGCGCGCCCGCGACCAGCCGCAACCGTCCGTCGCCGTGGCGGAGCAGGAACTCCAGCCCGGCCAGCGCCGCCGGGTCGGTCACCCGGTGCAGGTCGTCCAGGACCAGCAGCACCGGGCGCTCCCGGGCGCCGAGCGCGGCGGCGAGCGCCTCGAGCTGCTCCGGCCGGGGCGGGCCGTCCGGCATCGGCGGTGGCGGCCCCTCGTCCGGGTCCCCGGCGACGGCGGTGCGCAGCGCCGCGGCCAGGTACGCCCAGAGCCGGCCGGTGGTGTCGCCGTCCGCCACGGTCACCCAGACCGGCGTCGGCCCGGTCCGCTCCGACCGGGCCCAACCGGACAGCAGTGTCGTCTTGCCCCAGCCGGCCGGGGCGAGGAGCAGGGTGACCGGCCCGGCCGTGCCGCGCTCCAGCCGGTCCAGCAGCCGGGGCCGGAGCACCGTCGGCCCGGGCGGCGGGGGCGGCGCCAACCGGGACCCGAGCAGCGGCGGGCCAGCCGCCGGGACGCCCCGACCGCTCGGCGAGCCGGCCCGGGCGTCCGGCGACGCCACTCCGTCCGCCCGCACGGCGACGTCCGGCGACGCCACCGCGTCCCCCCGGACGGCGGGCTCGGCCGGGGCGGTGTCCAGCCGGACCGGGTCGGCCTCCTGCGGCATGCGTTCCTCCCCCGTCGGTGCGGGGGGCGGTTACCCGGAGCGCGCCGGTTCACCCCTTCGGGGCGAGCCGGTGTCACCCGGGCCACCGTCACGCTGGGGCTACGTGGGGCGGCCGGCCGCGCACCGTCGGCCGCCCCGTGACCAGAGATCCGGGAGGGCAGGGTGGCTCGGACAGGACGGCTGGCCGACGCGCTCGCCCGGGCGGCCGACGGCGCGCGGGCCCTGGCCCGGCGGCGGGCGCCCGGGGCCGGTGGCGGCCCCCGACCGGCGCGCTGGCAGGTGGTGACCGTGACCGGGCGGCCCGAGCAGGTGCTCCCGGCCGGGCGGTGGCCGGAGCCGCTGCGCCGGCTCGACGGCGCGGTGGAGGTCTGGGCGCGCCCGGCCCCCGGCGGGCGCGGCACCGAGCTGGCGGTACGCCCGCTGGGCGGGACGGCGGCGCTGCCCGGGCTCGCCGCGCACCTGGTCGGCGACGACCCCGGCCGGTTCCTGCGGCAGGTGCTCCGGGAGACCCGCCAGCTCGTGGAGACCGGGGAGGTGCTGCGGGCGGACCGTTCGCCGCTGGAGCGCCCGGGGGCGGCGGGGTGAGGGCGCTGTGCTGGGAGGGCGCCGACGCGCTCGCGGTGCGCCAGGTGCCCGACCCGGAGCTGCGTAACGCCCACGACATGATCGTCCGGGTGCGTCGCAGCGTGACCTCCGGCGGCGACCTGCCGCTGCTGGCCGGACAGGTGCCCGAGGCGGCCGCCGGCGAGGTGCTCGGGCACGAGTTCCTCGGTGAGGTTGTCGAGGTCGGGTCGGAGGTGCGCCGGCACCGGGTCGCCGACCGGGTCGTGGTCGGCGCGGCGGTCGCCTGCGGGGTGTGCTGGTTCTGCCGGCAGGGCATGCTGGCCTGCTGCGACAACGGCACCGGCGGGCCGGCGGCCGAGCCGGAGTGGGGACCGCCCGCAGCCGGGTGCTACGGCCGACCGGCCCGCCTCGGCGGCTTCGCCGGCGGCCACGCCGAGTTCGTCCGCGTCCCGTACGCCGACGTGGGCGCGTTCGCCGTGCCCGAGGAGGTCGACGACGACCGGGCGGTCTTCGCCGCGGACGCCGCCCCGGCCGGCTGGCACGGCGCCGAGCTGGGCGGCGTCGCCCCGGGTGACGTGGTGGCGGTCTGGGGCGCGGGCGCGGTCGGCCAGCTCACCGCCGCGGCGGCGGTGGCCCGCGGCGCGGCCCGGGTGATCGTGGTGGACGAGCACGACGACCGGCTGCGGATGGCCGCCCGGCACACCGGCGCCGAGCCGCTCGACCACCGGTCGGTGGATGCCCTGGGCGAGCTGCGGGAGCGCAGTGGCGGCCGGGGTGCGGACGTGTGCGTGGACGCGGCGGGGCCGCCACCCGCCCGGGCGCGGTGGCCGGGCGGCGCGCCGGACGGCGGGGCGGCGCTGCGCGAGGCGGTGCACGCCTGCCGCAAGGGTGGCACGGTGGTGCTGCTCGGCGGCGGGACGGCGTTCGTGGACCGGTTCCCGCTCGGCGCGGTCACCGACAAGGGCCTGGCGGTACGCGGCGGCAGCCGCGCCCGGCCGGGCGCCATCCCCGCGCTGCTGGACCGGATGGCCCGGGGCGAGCTGGTCACCGAGCACCTCGCCACCCACCGGCTGCCGCTGGATCGGGGCGCCGACGGGTACGCGCTCTTCCGGGACCGGGCCGACGGCTGCGTCCGGGCGGTGTTCACCCCGTGATCGGAACCGGCGCGGATGGCACACTCGGCGGATGCCCCCTGAGCGCGCGTACGACCTCATCCTGCTCGGCGCCACCGGCTTCACCGGCGGCCTGACCGCCGAATACCTGGCCCGGCACGCGCCGGACCGGCTGCGCTGGGCGCTCGCCGGCCGCAACCCGGCCAAGCTGGCCGCGGTCCGCGACCGGCTGGCCGCGATCGATCCCGGCCTGGCCGAACTGCCCCTGCTCACCGCCGACGTGACCGACCCGGCGTCGCTGCGGGCGGTCGCGGAGAGCGCCCGGGTGGTCGCCACCACCGTCGGCCCGTACGTGCACCACGGCGAGCCGCTGGTGGCCGCTTGCGCCGCCGCCGGCACCGACTACGTCGACATCACCGGGGAGTCGGAGTTCGTCGACCTGATGTACGTGCGGCACCACGCCGAGGCGGTGCGCACCGGGGCGCGGCTGGTGCACGCCTGCGGCTTCGACTCGATCCCGCACGACCTGGGCGCCTGGTACACGGTCAAGCAGCTCCCGGCGGACGGGCCGGTCACCGTGGACGGCTACGTGCGGGCCGGCGGCCGGTTCTCCGCCGGCACCTATCACTCGGCGCTCACCGCGTTCGCCCGTACCGGCGAGATGGGCCGGGCCGCGCGGGCCCGCCGGGCGGTCGAGCCGCGACCGGAGGGCCGGCGGGTGCGCGCGGTGCCCGGCCGGGTCGGTCGGGTCCGCGAGTTCGGCCAGTGGGCGGCGCCGCTGCCCACCATCGACCCGCAGATCGTCCGCCGGTCGGCGGCGGCCCGCCCCGAGTACGGGCCGGACTTCCGCTACCGGCACTTCGCCGCGATGAAGCGGCTGCCCACCGTGCTGGTCTCCGGCATCGGCCTGGCCGCGGTGGTGGGGCTGGTGAAGGTGCCGCCGACCCGGCGCTGGCTGCTCGGGCGGCTCTCCTCCGGGCAGGGGCCGAGCGCCGAGCAGCGGGCGAAGTCCTGGTTCCGGGTGCGGTTCGTGGGCGCCGGCGGCGGCCGGCGGGTGGTGACCGAGGTGGCCGGCGGCGACCCCGGCTACGACGAGACCGCCAAGATGCTCGCCGAGTCGGCGCTCTGCCTGGCCTTCGACGACCTGCCGGCGACGGCCGGCCAGCTCACCCCGGTGGCCGCGATGGGCGACGCGCTGCTCGACCGCCTCATCCGCGCCGGCATCACCTTCCGCACCCTGAAAGCGTAAGGAGGGGCCCCTTCTTAACGCATTCGGTAGAGGCGGGGCCCCCTTTTAACATCTCCGAAGCGTTGACCCTCGACCCGGTGGAGGGCACAGGATGACGGCCGTGGAGAGCGAGCTTCGCAGCATCGGTGAGCTGGCCCGGGCCAGCGGGTTGACGGTCAGCGAGTTGCGGTTCTACGACCGCTCCGGCGTGTTGACCCCGGCCCGGGTCGACCCGGTGACCGGCTACCGCTGGTACACCGGCGACCAGGTCGACCCGGCCCGGCTGGTGGCCGGGCTGCGCCGGGTCGGCATGCCGCTGGCCGGCATCGCCGAGGCGCTGCGGCACCGGCACCGGCCGGCCGAGGTGCACCGGCTGCTGGACACGCACCTGCGCCGACTGGAGGACGGCCTCGCCGACGCGCGTCGCGAACTCTCCCGGATCCGTCGCCTGATCGACCCGGAGGAGACCACCATGACCACCCGCCTCGCGCTGTCCCGCACCGACCTGGCCGCCGCCGTGGCCGCCGTGCGCTTCGCCGTCGGCGCCGACCCGGCGCTGCCGGCGCTGTCCGGCGTGCTGCTGTCGGTCGAGCCGGACGGCGTACACCTGTTCGCCACCGATCGGCACCGGCTGGCGGTGGCCCGGGTCGACGCCACCGTCGACGGCCCGCCGGTGGGCGCGCTGCTGCCGGTGGCCGCGGTGGACGAGCTGCGCGCGCTGCTCGACACCGACGTGCCCACCGTCGACGCCGTCGTCGCGGCGGGCCGGGTGACGTTCTCCGTCGCCGGTCGCACGCTGGCCGTCACCGCGCTGCCGTACGACTTCCCGGACTACCGCCGGCTGCTGCGGGCGCAGGTCGGCGACGCGCCCGCGTACCGGATCCCGGTGGACGGCGCGGCGCTGCGCGCGGCGCTCACCGCCGACGGGGTCCGGGTCTGTCACCGGACGCACGGCGGCGTCGCGCACGAGGTGGTCGCGCTCGGCCTGGACGGCCGGGGTGAGCTGCGGCTGGTCGACCCGGCTGCGGTCGATGGCACCGACGACGGCCTGCGGGTCGGGGTGAACCGGGAGTACCTGCTCGACGCGTTGGACGCCGGCGGCAGCCAGCTCGTGCTGGAGCTGGACGGGCCGATCACGCCGCTGGCGGTCCGCCGGGCCGACGACGCGCACGCGTTCTCCATCCTCATGCCGGTGCGCCTGTAGACGGCCCGGCCCGGGCCGGCGGGGCCGCGACGGTAGCATCTGGGGGTCCTACCTGACTGCCTGGACGGAGGCGTACGAGCAGCATGCTCGACATGGAGTTGATCCGGAAGGATCGCGAGGCGGTGGCGACCGCGCTGGCGAAGCGTCTGGATCCCGCCGAGGTCACCCGGGCGCTGGACGACATCCAGCGGCTCGACCAGGAGCGACGCGCCCTCATCACGGAGATCGACGCCGAGCGGCAGCGCCGCAAGGCCGAGGCGCGCGCGTACGCCGAGGCGAAGCGGTCCGGCGGCACGCCGCAGCCGACCGCCCCGGAGGCCGAGCGCAAGCAGCTCGCGGAGCTGGAGTCCCAGCTCGACGAGGTGCAGACCCGGCTCCGCTCGGTGATGAGCGAGCTGCCGAACCTGCCCGCCGACGACGTGGTCGCCGGCGGCAAGGAGGCCAACCGGGTGGTGCGGACGTTCGGCGAGGCGCCGGCCATCGAGAAGGTCCGCGACCACGTGGAGCTGAGCCGCGCGCTCGGCCTGGTCGACCACGAGCGGGGTGTGAAGCTCGGCGGCTCCGGCTTCTGGATGTACACCGGCCTGGGCGCCCGGCTGGAGTGGGCCCTGGTCAACTGGCTGATCGAGCGGAACATCCAGGCCGGCTACGAGTTCCTGCTCCCGCCGCACCTGCTGCTGGACACCGCGGGCTTCGCCGCCGGCCAGTTTCCGAAGTTCTACGACGACGTCTACCACCTCGACAAGCAGTCCGCCCCGCGCGGCCAGTTCCTGCTGCCCACGTCGGAGACGGCGATCCTCGGCGCCTACCAGGACGAGATCCTGGAGACCACGAAGTTGCCGCTGAAGGCGTTCGCCTACACCCCGTGCTACCGGCGGGAGGCGGCCGGCTCGCACTCCGACGAGCGCGGCACGGTGCGCGGCCACCAGTTCAACAAGGTGGAGATCTTCCAGTTCACGCTGCCGGAGCAGGCCGACGCCGCGCTCGAGGCGATGGTGGGGCACGTCGAGGGCCTGGTCAGCCAGCTCGGCCTGCACTTCCAGACCAGCCTGCTCGCCGCCGGAGACTCCAGCGCGTCGATGCGCAAGACGCTCGACGTCGAGGTGTGGATGCCGAGCACCGGCAAGTACAAGGAGGTGTCGTCGGTCTCCTGGGGCGGCGACTACCAGGCTCGCCGGGCGGCGATCCGCTACCGCGAGCCGGGCGGCAAGCAGACCCGGTTCGTGCACACGCTCAACGGCTCGGCGCTGGCCACCAGCCGCCTGTTCCCGGCGATCCTGGAGCAGTGCCAGCAGCCGGACGGCTCGGTGGTGGTCCCCGAGGTGCTGCGCGACAAGCTCGGCACCGACCGCCTCACCGCCGCTCGCTGACCACCTCTCGCGCGGGGGCCGGTTCCGCCGGCCCCCGTCGCGCGTCCTGCGCCGCGTTAACAGGGGGCCCCTCCTCTACCGGAGGCGTTAACAAGGGGCCCCGCCTTACACACGCCACGAGCAGCGCGAGCGCGAGCGCGGCGAGCAGCGCCGGGCCGGCGCCGTCCAGCGTGCGCACCAGCGCCTGCTGGACGGCGGCGGCGGCCCGCACCACCGGGTCGCCGAACGCGTCGTGCCGACCCTGGGCCAGCCGCACCTCGTACCAGCCGTACCAGGCGACGTAGCCGCCGGCGATCAGGAGCACCAGGCCGCTCAGCCGCGGCGCCCACGCGCCGGCGCCGCGCAGCCGGGCCACCACCCGGCCGCGCAGCAGCGCCACGGCGAGCGCGGCCACGCCCACCACCAGGGCCATCCCGAGGGCGTACGCGCCGAACAGCGCCAACCCGCGCAGCGGCGAGCCGACCCGCAGGCTGGTCACCACGATCGCCAGGAACGGCGCGATCGCGCAGCTCAGCGACGTGAGCGCGTACGCCGCGCCGAACACCACCATGGACGGCCAGGTGCGGACGAGCCGGGGCGCGGTGCGCAACGGGCGCGGCGTGGGCAGCCGCCGGCCGGCGAGCAGCCAGACACCGGCCAGCGCCAGCAGCACGCCGAGGGTGACGGTCAGCCAGGGCAGCCGGGGGCGCAGCCAGTCGGCGGCCGGCGCCACGGCCAGCCCGAACGCGCCGAAGACCAGCGCGTACCCCAGCGTCAGCCCGGCCGTGGCGGTGAGCGCCCGGCCGACCGCGCCGCGCCCGTCGCCGGGGCCGGTCACCAGCAACGACAGGTACGCGGGCAGCATCGCGAAGCCGCACGGGTTGACCGCGCCGAGCATGCCGGCGGTCAGCGCGAGCAGCAGCGCGCCGGTCATCGGAGGGCCAGCGTCTCGACCTGCCGGGTGAGTGACTCGCCGTCCAGGAAGCCCTGGTGGACCACCTTCCCGTCCCGGTCGAGGATCACGAACGTGCTCTGCTCGGCCACCTTGAACCGGCGCCACACCGCGCCCGCGCGGTCGTCGAGCTGGGGCGTGCCGGCGAGGTCGAACTCGGTGACGAAGTCCTTCATCGCCTGCTGCTCGCCCAACCCGGCGACGCCGACGATCGGCACGGTGTCCCGGTACTTCGGGGCGATCTCGGCGACGGTCCACGCCTGGCTGGCGCAGGTGGCGCACCAGGGCGCCCAGAACCAGAGCACCACCGGCCGGCCGGCCAGGGCGGCGGCGGAGAACGCCGTACCGTCGAGGGTCTTTCCGGCGAACGACAGCTTCGTCGGCACCGTGGCCGGCCGCGCGGGCGTGGGCGGCGCGGCCGGCGACGCGGTGGCGGTCGTGGTGGGCGCGGCGGCCACCGCGCCGGCCGGCGCGGCCCGTTCCGGGCCGACCGCGCAGGCCCCCGTGGCGGCGAGGGTGGCGGCCAGCACGACGACGACGCCGGCGTGCCGGATGGTACGGGGTGGCATCGGCGCCTCCTGCTGTGGTCGGTCGGCTACTCGGACTTGACCAGCCGCAACGCGAGTTCGGGGCAGACCTTGACCGCCTTGAGCGCGCCCTCGCGCAGCCAGGTCGGCACCGGGGTGGGCGGGAAGGCCGGGTAGCCGTTGCCGTCGAGCCGGATGAAGTCCGGCACCACGTGCGCGCAGAGCCCGTGGCCGTCGCAGCGGGACCAGTCCAGGGCGAGTTTCTGCGGGTTGCCGTCCGGCGCCCCGGGCAGGCCCATCACGCCCTTGACCCGCTTGCCGCAGCCCTCCCCGGTGGCGTGCAGCCGCAGGTCGTCGGCGAACACCTCCATGGCGGAGAGCGCGAACCGGGCGGTGCCGTCGGGGTGGCTGCACGCGCCGCGCCCCTTCACGTCACCGGCCGCCGCCCGGACCAGCTCGATCGGCGCGCTGCCGGACACCGCCAGGTCGACGGAGCGGGCCAGGTCGGGCAGGCCCATCTTGCACGGGCCGCACTGTCCGGCGGACTCGCCGGCCAGGTAGCGGACCACCTGGGCGGTCTCGCCGAGCGGGCAGGTGTCGGCGCCGAGCGGCACGATGATGCCGGCGCCGAGCGTGCCGCCGACCGCGGTGAGCCCCCGGCGGGAGACCTCGGCCCGCGCCGCCGCCTCGGCGGTGATCCACTTGCCGTGGTAGCCGCCCATCAGGATGCCCGGCCCGGGGGGCACCTCGCACAGGTCGAGGATCTCGCGCAGCGGGGTGCCGGCCGCGCACTCCACCACCGCCGGCCGCTTCGCCGACCCGGTGACGGTGAGCAGCACGGTGCCCGGCTCGTCGTCGGTGCCGAGCGCCGCGTACTCGTAGGGGCCGATCCGGGCGGCGATGGCGAGCTGGGCGTAGGTCTCGGCGTTGGAGAGCAGGGTGGGCAGCCCGTTGACGCCGGAGTCGCTGGAGCGCTTCTTGGTGCCGGGCGGGATGTGCGGCAGGCCGTTGATGCCGTTGACCAGCGCGCCGCCCTCACCGGAGATGAACCGGTGCGGCACGGTCACGATGGTGGTCGGCACCGGCATCCGCCGTTCCTGCAACGCCTCGGTGAGCGAGGGCCGGCCCACGTCGTCGTCGGCCACCCCGATCACGATCTCCTCGGCGTCGAGCGCGAACGCGGCGAGCGCGGCGCCGTCCAGGATGAGGTGCGGGGCCCGGGTGAGCAGCACCTTGTCCTTCCAGCTGGCCGGCTCGCCCTCGGTGGCGTTGACCACCACGACGGCGGCGAGGTCCTGCCGTTCGCAGGATTCGAGCACCGCGCGCAGCTTGCGGGCGAACGGGAAGCCCGCGCCGCCCTTGCCCTTGAGGTCGATCGCCTCGGCGAGCCGCAGCAGCGCGGCCGGCTCCATCGGCCCGATCGGGCCGTGCACCTCCTCATGGGCGAGCAGGTCGAGCCGGCCGAACTCGGAGAAGCCGGCGGTCAGGCGGGGCTCGCCGACGCAGGCGACCGGCGGGACGGTCGTCCGCATCACCGGGCCTCACCCCGCAGCCCGGCCCAGTACGCCCCGTCGACCGCGTCCGCGTCGGCCTTCTTGCGCCGGCCGGAGCGGGTCTCCTTGGTGGCGCGCAGGGCCCGCCGGGAGGCGAGGTCGACGAGCGTCGGGGTGTCGTCGACGAACGCGTCGTCGTCGGCGGCGTAGCGGGCCGGCGGACGCCAGTAGTCCGCCTCCTCCGGCACGTCCTCCTCGTCGCGGTAACGCCGGCCGGTCCCGCTGCGCGGCTCGGCCGAGATCGGACCGGCGGAGATCGGGCCCGCCGAGATCGGCTCGCCCGCCCAGCGGCGCGGGCTGTCCCACGGCTCCTCCGCCTCGTCGGTCGGACGTGGCGGGGCCGAGTAGCGGGCCACCTCGGCCGGGGTGGCGTAGCGGCCGCTGTCGGGCGGGGCGGAGTGCCGGCCACCGGTGTCCGGCGGCGCGGAGTGCCGGCCACCGCTCTCCGGCGGCGCGGAGTACGACGCGACGACCTCCTCCTCGACCCGGGACCGGCGGCTCACCCGTTCCTCGGTGTCCCGGCGGCGACGGGACCGTTCGCTGTCGCGCCGGCCGACCGTCTCCATCTCCTCGGTGTTGCGCCGGACCGCCGGCACCCGCTCGGCGTCCCGGCTCCGGCGCGTCTCGCGCTCGTCGGCGGTGACCCGCTCGGTGTCCCGGCGGCGGGTGGAACGCCGCTCGGCGGGAACCTCGGCCGCGCGGGGGCGCCGGGCCGGCTCGGCCGGTTCCTCGGCGCGCCGTCGGGCGGCGGCCGCGCGGACCGGCTCGCGCAGCGACCCGGGTTCCGGCACCACGGGTACGGCGAACCGCTCGGGGTCGCGCCGCCGGGCGGTGCCGGCCGGCGCGGTCCAGGTCGCGGTGGCCTCGGCCCAGCGGCCCGTGCCGGCGCCGCTCTCCTCCTTGCCGGCGGTCTTCTTGCTCTTCAGGACCGCGAACACGCCGGTGCGCTCCTCGCCCTTGCCGGCCATCGCCTTGTTCAGCGCGGCGGCCTGGTGCTGCTCGCGGCTGCGCTTGCCGAGGTGGACGGAGAGGCGCACCAGCAGCGCCACCACCACGAGCAGCACGCAGCCGAGATAGCTCAGCACCACCCAGCCCTTCGCCGCCCGGCCGGCGTTGAGGCCGTGGAACAGCGCGAACGGCCAGGACACGTACGCCATCGAGTGCAACGCGCGCCAGAACCACTTCGGGCCGACGCCGGCGAACCGGACCCGGACCAGGCCGGTCCAGAGCACGCCGACCATCAGCATCGCGGCGACGGTGCCCAGCCCGACGTAGAGGCCGTTGCCGCCGACGAACGGCACCAGCGCGTCGGTCGGCCCGGCCCGGCCGATGGCGATCTTGGTGATGACGTGGAGGACCAGCCCGACCACGCCGAGCACGCCGGTGGCCCGATGCGCCGACTGGAGCAGCACCCGGTGCCGGATGAGCAGCACCAGCCGGTCGGTGGCGAGCAGTCCCAGCATCACGGTGAGGCTGAGCGAGACCAGGGTGACCACCCCGGCGAAGAACTCGGTGAAGAAGAAACCGTACGAGTACATGGCGCCGCCGGCGCCGGCCAGTTCCGCACCCGCCCACGCGAGGCCGAGCACGGAGGCGGCGAGTGCCACCGTCGCGGACTTCGACATGGTCCGGACACCACGGCTGCTGGTGGTGGTCCGGACGGTCGTCGCCTTCTCGTTCTGCTGTGCCCGGGCCATCTGCTCCTCGATCGTCTCGCGGCGGCGCCCCCACCGGCCGACCCTGCTCCCACCTCAGGTACGGAGTGACGGCCCGGACGGATCACCTCCGGTGGCGAATTTCTCGACCGGATCCTCGAACCGTCGCGGTCGGACGCGCGTGTAGCGCCGTACGCAACGACGGATGCCCATGCGTTGACATTTCTTGCAACATGCTCGTAACCTTGCGGAAAATTTCACGCCTGGCTGCAAGAAGCCAGCACCGACGCCCTCCCCAGGCTCCACTCCCCACTCCCCCGCACCCCTGAGGAGTCCTGATGCATCGACGCCGATGCCGCGCCGCCGCGCTCGCCCTGGGCGTGGCCGCGAGCCTGCTCGTCCCGACCACCGTGGCGGCACCCCCGGCCGCCGCCGCCCCCGCGGGCGGCAAGAAGGTCATCGTCCAGCTCTTCGAGTGGAACTGGACCTCGGTGGCGAGCGAGTGCACCAGCACGCTCGGCCCCAAGGGCTACGGCTACGTCCAGGTGTCCCCGCCGCAGGAGCACGTCAACAGCAGCCCGTGGTGGGTGTCCTACCAGCCGGTCAGCTACCGGATCGAGTCCCGCAAGGGCACCCGCGCCCAGTTCCAGTCGATGGTGAACACCTGCCACAACGCCGGCGTCAAGGTGATCGTGGACGCCGTGGTCAACCACATGTCCGGCCAGGACAACGGCGGCACCGGCTGGGCCGGCACGTCGTACGGGCACTACAACTACCCGGGCACCTACTCGTCGCAGGACTTCCACTACTGCGGGCGCAACGGCAACAACGACATCGCCAACTACAACGACCGGTACGAGGTGCAGAACTGCGAGCTGGTCAACCTCGCCGACCTGAAGACCGAGTCGGACTACGTGCGCACCCGACTCGCCACTTACCTCAACGACCTGCTCTCGCTCGGTGTGGACGGGTTCCGGCTGGACGGCAGCAAGCACATGCCGGCCGCCGACATCGCGGCGATCAAGGCCAAGCTGTCCCGCCCGGCCTACCTGGTGCAGGAGGTCATCTACGGTGCCGGTGAGCCGGTCCAGCCGACCGAGTACACCGGCAACGGCGACGTGCACGAGTTCCGGTACGGCAAGGACCTGGCCCGGATGTTCAACAGCGAGCGGCTCGCGTACCTGAAGACCTTCGGCGCGTCCTGGGGCTACCTGCCGAGCGGTTCCGCGGTGGTCTTCACCGACAACCACGACACCCAGCGCGACGGTGGCGTGCTCACCTACCGCGACCGCGGCGAGTACGCGCTGGCGAACGCGTTCATGCTGGCCTGGCCCTACGGCACGCCGGCGGTGATGTCGAGCTTCACGTTCAGCGGCAAGGACCAGGGCCCGCCCTCGGACGGCAGCAACCGGATCACCAACACCACCTGCTACTCCGGCTGGGAGTGCGAGCACCGCTGGCCGGTGATCGCCAACATGGTCGGCTTCCGCAACGCCACCGAGGGCGCGGCGGTCGCCAACTGGTACGACAACGGCTACCAGCACATCGCGTTCAGCCGGGCCGGCAAGGGCTACCTGACGCTCAACGACGAGGGCTTCGCGGTGAGCGGCCGGTCCTACTACACCGGCCTGCCGGCCGGGCGCTACTGCGACGTCATGCACGGCACGTTCAGCAACGGGTCGTGCAGCGGCCCGGTGGTCACCGTGGACTCGTCGGGCTGGTTCGCCGCGACCGTCAACGCGCACGACGGGATCGCCATCCACGTCGGAGCGAAGATGAGCTGACCGCGCCGTGGTCGGAGGCCCCCGTGCCGCAGTTCGCGGCGCGGGGGCTTTTTCATGGGATAGAGTCGTTTTGTGCCGTTCGACCAGATCACCGGACGGCGGACACCCGGCTGGCTGTTCGCCGCGCTCGGCGTGCCGCTGCTGCTGGCCACCGCGTTGCTGGTCGGCCGCGCGCTGACCGGCGCCCCGGCACCGGCGCCCGTCGTCGCCGCACCCGCCACCGCCGGACCGTCGTCCCCCGGACCGTCGACGGTGGAGTCCGTCCCACCCGCCGCGCCCGCGCCGGCCGACCTGCCGGTGGTCACCTACGACCCGGCGCCGGGCGGCTTCCCCGCCGACCCGGCCCCGGCCGACACCCGGCCGCTGGGCGAGGGCGCACGCCCCAACGGGAAGGTCGCCGCGTACGACGCGCCCGGCGGCCGCCCGCTGGCGTTCCTCGCCCCGACCATCAGCGACGTCCGGCTGACCGTGCCGATCGTGGAACGCCGCGCCGGCTGGACCGCGGTCCTGCTCCCGTCCGCCAACCGCACCATCGCGTGGCTGCCGGCCGGCGGCTGGACCACCGTGGTGCTGCGCGACCAGATCGTGGTGGAACGCCGGACCCACCGGCTCACCTGGCTCCGCGACGGGCGGCCGGTCCACACCTGGCCGGTCAGCCTCGGCATGCCCGGCCAACTCACCCCGCTCGGCCGCACGTTCGTCCTCGGCCGCACGCCGCCCCCGCAGGACGTCTACGGCGGGGTCGACATCTTCGCGCTCGGCGCGATCCCCGACGACCCGGACGCGGTGCCGACCGGACTGCGGGGCGCCCACATCGGGCTGCACACCTGGCACGACGACGACACGCTCGGCGAGAACGTCACCAACGGCTGCATCCGGCTGACCCGTGCCGCCCAGCGCCAACTCCTCGCCGCCCTGGCCCCCGGCACCAGCCTCGTCGTCGTCGACCGCGTGTAAGGAGGGGCCCCCTGTTAACAGGTGGGTGTGAGAAGGTGCCCCTTCTCTACCGCAGGCGTTAACAGGAGGCCCCTCCTTCTACCCGAGCAGCCAGCCGTTGGCCTCGGCCAGGCGGACGGCGTCGGCGCGGTTGCGGGCGCCGGTCTTGCCGATCGCCGACGAGAGGTGGTTGCGGACCGTGCCCTCGGAGAGGTGCAGCGTCGCGGCCAGCTCGGCCACCGTGCCACCGCCCCGGGCCGTCCGCAGCACCTCGGTCTCCCGCTCGGTCAGCGGGCTCGACCCGGTGGCGAGCGTCTCGGCGGCCAGCGTCGGGTCGACCACCCGCAGGCCCGCGTGCACCCGGCGGACCGCGTCGGCGAGCTGGCGAGCCGGGGTGTCCTTGACCACGAAGCCGTTCGCGCCCGCCTCCATCGCCCGGCGCAGGTAGCCGGGCCGGCCGAACGTGGTCACCACCAGCACCCGGCAGTCGGGCAGCGCGGCGCGCAGCGCGGCCGCCGCGGCCACGCCGTCCATCCCCGGCATCTCCACGTCGAGCAGCGCCACGTCGGGCTGGGTGCGCAGCGCCGCCGGCACCACCTCGTCGCCGCGACTCACCTCCGCCACCACGGTGAGGTCCGGTTCCAGCGACAGCAGCGCGGCCAACGCGCCCCGGACCAGTGCCTGGTCGTCGGCGAGCAGCAGCCGGATCGGCTCGGTCACCCGCGATCCCTCCCGTTCGCGTCCGGCACCGTCACCCGGAGCAGGAAACCGTGCCCGCCGGGCGCTCGGCCCACCGTCACCGTGGCATCCAACCGGGCCGCCCGCTCCCGCAACCCGACCAGCCCGTGCCCGGCGCCCGCCGGCCCTCCGGCCGGTCCCCGGCCGTCGTCGCGGACCTCCACCCCCGCCGGGTCGACCCGGATCACGCAGCGCCGCGCGCCGCTGTGCCGCACCACGTTCGTCACCCCCTCACGGACCGCCCAGCCGAACAGCTCGTCCCGGTCCGTCGGCAGCTCCGGCGCCGTCTCCGGCAGCTCCGCGACGATGCAGGCGGCGGCCAGCGCCGAGCGGGCGCCGGCCAGTTCGGACGCCAGGTCCACCCCGCGGTACGCCCCGACGGTGCCTCGCACGTCGGCCAACGCCTCGCGGGCCAGCCGCTCCACGTCGGCGATCTCCACGGCCGCCCGGGCCGGGTCCAGCTCCAGCAGCCGGCCGGCCAGCTCGGCCTTGACCGCCACCACGGTGAGCGAGTGCCCGAGGATGTCGTGCAGGTCCCGGGCGGTACGGGCGCGTTCCTCGGCCACCGCGAGCCGGTGGATCTCCTGCTGCGCGGCCTGCAACTCGCCGTTGCGCTGGGCCAGCCGGCTCACCCCGAACATGGCGAACGAGGCGAGCAGCACCGCGAAGACCACGGTGCTCTCCGACTCCCAACCGGGCACCAGGTGCGAGGCCGCCGGCGGCGTCGCCGCGGCCAGCACCACCACGACCAGCGACTCGACCGACGGCAGCAGGAACACCGCGGCGGCGGCCACGAAGACCAGCGTGGTCAACCAGTCGCCGTCGGTGCCCGGGATGCCGGCCAGGCCGAGCGCGAGCAGCAGCGCGATCAGCAGTCGGGCCCGACCGGTCGGGATCGGGAGGTGCCGTTGCCGGCGGCTCCGCCCCCACTCGAAGACCAGCACGTACGACACGGCGAACGCCAGCACGGACCCGAGGCCGAGCAGGCGTCGCCACAGCTCCGGCTGGTGCAGCGCGGTGACGAACGGGATGTTGAGGAAGAAGAGCCAGACCGCCGCCAGCAGCCAGCCGGTGAACCGCCAGTGGCGGCGGTTCACCGGCCGGGCCGGGGCGGTCGGCGACGTCACGCCCACCACGCTAGTGCCCGCCGCCCCGGTCAGACCCGGGTGGTGTCGCGGCGGAACAGGCGGGCCGCGCCCAGACCGAAGAAGGCGGTCCAGGCGGCCACGTTGGCGACCGCCGCCCAGTCCACCCCGGTGCCGGTCAGCGGCGCGCGAGCGAGCTGACCGACCCCGTACACCGGGGTGAACTTGGCGATCTGCCGCATCACGTCGGGCAGCAGATCGAGAGGAACGAAGAGGCCGCCCAGCATGGCCAGGATGGCCAGCGCCGGGCCCATGAACTGCATGACGTTCTCGGCCGGGGCGAGGTAGCCGACGAACAGGCCGAACGCGGCGAAGACCAGCGAGCCGAGCCAGGCGGTCAGGCCGGACTCCAGCCACACGTGTGCCGGCAGCCGGACCCCGGAGGCGGCGCCGACGGCGAACTCGACGAGCACGCCGAGCAGGCCGAGCACCATGGCGGTCGCCACCTTCGTCGCCACGTACGCGGCGGGCCGCAACGGGGTGAGCCGCAACTGCCGGCTCCAGCCCAACGCGCGTTCGGTGGCGACTGCCGCGCCGGCGCTGGTGGTGGCGACCATGGCGGCGTACACGGCCAGGCTGATCATGATCCAGCCGGTGACCGGCAGGCCGTTGTCCAGCTTCTCGCCACGCGAGGGCAGGCCGAAGAGGAGGAAGAACACCGCCGGCATGACCAGGATGAACATCAACGTGCGGCGGTTGCGCAGCACCCGGCGGATCTCGATGGCGAGCACGCCGGCGGAGAAGCCGCCGAGGGCGGGCGGCCGGCGGTCGGCCCGGCGCGGGTCGGTGGTGGTGTCGGGCGAGGTGGTTGCGGTCATGGCGAGGCTCCCGGGCGGGTCAGGCGGCGGTCAGGGCGAGGAACGCGTCCTCGAGGTTGCGCGAGGTGATCTCCAGATCCCGAGCGTCGGTCCGGGTCAGCAGGTGCCGGGCGACGACGTCGGAGTCCTCGCTGTGCACGAGGATCGCGTCGCCGCGTACCTCGACCGAGCGGACCCCGGGCAGCGCGGCGAGCGCGGCCTGGTCGGCGCCGGGCAGGGTGGCCCGCACGACCCGGCCGGCGGCCAGGTTCTTGATCTCGGCGGTGGTCCCGTCGGCGACCACCCGGCCCTGCCGGACCAGCACGATCCGGTCCGCGTACGCGTCGGCCTCGTCCAGGTAGTGGGTGGCGAACAGGACGGTCCGGCCGGAACGGGCGTCGGCCCGGATGGCCTGCCAGAAGTCCCGCCGGCCCTCGACGTCCATGCCGGTGGTCGGCTCGTCCAGCACCATCAGCTCCGGGTCGGGCAGCAACGCGAGGGCGAACCGCAGTCGCTGCTGCTGGCCGCCGGAGCACTTGCCCACCGGCCGGTCGGCGATCTCGGCGATGCCGGCGCGCTCCAGCACCTCGACCACCGGCCGGGTGTGGCCGTAGAAGTGCGCGGTCATCCGTACCGTCTCGGCGACCGTGAGGTCCTTGAGCAGGCCGCCGGTCTGCATCACGGCGGCGACCCGGCCGTGCCGGACGGCGTCGGTCGGGGTGCCGCCGAAGAGCCGGACGGTGCCGGCGTCCGGCCGGGCCAGCCCGAGCAGCATGTCCACCGTGGTGGTCTTGCCGGCGCCGTTGGGGCCGAGGAAGGCGACCACCTCACCGGGGGTGATCCGCAGGCTGAGCCCGTCGACGGCGGTCACCGGGCCGTAGGTCTTGGTGAGTCCGGCCAGTTCGACGGCCGGTGCGGTGTCGGTCATGCCCACGATGCTCCGGCCCAGGAGGACCGTGACCCGGGAGCGCCCGTCACCTCCCGCCCATGACATTTGTCAGGCGTAAGGAGGGGCCCCCTGTTAACGCCTGCGGTAGAGAAGGGGCCCCTTCTCACCGAGCCGCGCGGGGAGTGGGGCCCGCCGGGCCGGGTAAGCCGGGGTATGGGCGTACCGACCGGACGCGTCGACACGATCGCCGACATCGTCGAGCACTACGCGGCGATCATCCGGGAGCTGCCCCGGCCGCCGATCGTCATGGGGCACTCGTTCGGCGGCCTGATCGCCCAACTGCTGCTGGACCGCCGGCTCGGCGCCGCCGCCGTCGGCGTGCACCCGGCGCCGGTCAAGGGCGTGCTCAAGCTGCCGCTGAGCACGCTGCGCTCCGGGTACTCCATCCTGCACAACCCGGCCAACCGGCACCGCGCGGTGCCGTTCACCGCCGAAGACTTCCGGTACGCCTTCGGCAACACGCTCACCCGCGCCGAGTCCGACGCCGCCTGGGAGCGGCATGCCGTGCCCGGCGCCGGTCACGTGCTGTTCGAGGGCTCGTTCGCCAACCTCGACCCGAACGCCGCCACCGAGATCGACCGCAAGCGCGCCGACCGCGCCCCGTTGCTGATCACCGCTGGCGGCGCGGACCACGTGATCCCGCCGTCGCTCGCCGCCAGCCTGGCCAACCTCTACCGCAGCTCGACGGCGATCACCGGCTATCGGGAGTTCCCCGGCCGGTCGCACTTCGTCGGCGGCGAGCCGGGCTGGGAGGAGGAGGCCGACGCCGCGCTGGAGTGGGCGGTCGAGGCCGCCAACGAGTTCTCCCCGACCGTGGTCAGCGAGGCACCCCGGCACTGAGAGCGGTCAGAGAACCACGAACCGGGCAGGTTCGCCGAGCACGGTGGCTGCCCGATCGAGGTCTGCCAGCCGCGCGGCGAGTGTCGCCGTGGCCAGGCGGGCCGGCAGGGCGGCGTTGAACTTGAGGCCGCTCAGCGCCCTTCCGTCGACAGCGGGGAGACACAGTCGTTCCTGAGCGTCGGCGGTCAGCGCACGCCACGCCTGCGGCGTGAGATTCTCCCTCAGCCGGATGCTGCCGTCGTCGAATCTCCCCACCGGGTCGACGACCTCATCCAGAGTCGCGGTCAAGGTGGCATTCGCGCGGAAGCCCGCCCAGGTCCACCACCGCAGATCGCCGTCCTTGTCCCGCAGAATCACGGGTCCGCCCGGATGCACCAGGTGGGCCTTCTCCGCCCGCACCTCGGCCAACCGACCGGTCGCGCGCCGGGTCATCGCCACCGGCGGGTCGCAGCCCAGCAGCACGTCACGTGTCGCCCGGCTCAGTTCGAAGCCCCGGCCGGCCCAGCCACCACCACGCCACCGCGCGCGCCCGCCACCGTCGGCCGGCTCGACGAAGCAGCGCCGCCGACGCCAGTCGACGTAGGTCACACGCCAACTGCGCCCGCCCAGCAGCAGGCGGCGATCGCCCCGCACCTCCTCGGTGAGCAGGCTGGGGTCGATGCGGCCGAGTTCCTGGCGCCCCGTCAGCACCGTGAACTCCGGGGGGCCGGTGAAGACCGCGGTCAGCTCCATGAAGTGCCGGCGACCGAAGCGCTGTTCGGCGGCTGGGCCGATGAACAGCATTCCGCCGTCCTGGTCGAGGTAGCCGTGCTCGACGAGATGGCGGACGATCGGGCGGCCACTCTCGTCGAAGGGCGCCAGCCCGTTCCACGCCTGCGTCCAGAGTTGGTCGCCGACGCGGTGCTCCTGGAGGCAGAGCGCGAGCATCTGCTGGGCGACGATGTGCCTCGGCTCGGGGGGCGCGCTCACCGGCTCCACCCAGCCCTGGGACCACAGCAGCAGAAGCGCCGCCGCCTCGGTCAACGCGTCCCCGTCCAGGGTCAGGAACAGGCAGTTGCGGCTCGTTCCGGGCCGGCGGCCGGTGCGACCCAGACGTTGCAGGAACGAGGCGACCGTACCGGGCGCGTCGATCTGGATGACCCGGTCCAGATCGCCGACGTCGATGCCCAGCTCAAGCGTGCTGGTGGAGACGATGACGCAGTCCCGTGCCTCGCTGAACGCCTGTTCCGCGCGGCGGCGCTCGTCCGCGGACAGCGACGCGTGCGAAAGAAAGGTGGTGGTTCCCTTGCTTCGCAGCAGTTGGCCGAGTTCCTCGACGGTCCGCCGGGACTCGCAGAAGACCAGCCGCTTCTCCCCCTGGTGGAGACCGGCGATCACCGTTGCCGCGTTGTGCAGCGAACCGACGTAGTCCAGCTCGATGTCACCAGGCGGTGGCCCGTCGGACACCGCGGCAGCGCCTGGGGCGACCACACGGGCTGGCCGATGACCTGCACCGGTCCCCTGGAGCCAGGTCAGGAGCTCGGCTGGGTTGCCGACGGTGGCGGAAAGTCCGATCCGCTGCAACGGCCGGCCGGCGACGCGGCTCAGCCGTTCCAGCACCGCCAGCAGATGCCAGCCCCGGTCGTCCCCGGCAAAGGCATGCACCTCGTCGACGACGACGGCGTGCAGGTCGGCGAAGAAGAGCCGGTGGTCGACCCGCGTGCTGGCCAGCATGGATTCCAGCGACTCGGGGGTGGTGAGCAGGATGTCCGGACGCTCGTAGAGGATCGCGCGTCGCCGGGAGGCGCTGATGTCGCCATGCCAGATCGCGGTCCGCCGCCCAAGCCAGCCGGCGTACGCCTCCACCCGCGGTCGCAGGTTGTTGAGAAGCGCTTTCAGCGGGGCGAGGTAGAGCACCGACGTTCCGGCCCAGCGTTGCTCCGACAGTCGACTCAGCAAGGGGAACAACGCCGCCTCGGTCTTGCCGCCGGCGGTCGGCGCCAGAAGCAGCACGTCCGAGCCGTCGCGTACCGGCGCGACGGCGGCCCGCTGCATCGGACGGAGATCGCGCCATCCGAGGGTGTTCACCACGTGGTGCAGGACGACCGGGTCGAGGTCCGGCAGCATGTCAGAGGGACAGTTCGATGTCGTCCGCCGAGGCGGCGGCGTTGCGCTCGATCTCGGTCAGCTCGTCGGCCCGGAGGGTCAGCTCGTAGTGGCGACGTGGATCCCAGTCCTGGAACTGGTCGACCCGGTCGAACACGTCCGCGACCAACTTCTTCAGGTAGACGCGGGGTGCCACGCCGACCTGACCGCCGAGCGCTCCGGTGACGACGCCGGCCAGTGTGGAGAGGTAGGCGTCGTCCACCCGGGACTCGACCGCGGGGCTGCCGTAGATGGTGCGTACCCGCTGGCCGAGTTCCACGAGTGCATCCGTGCTGAAGCCGGGCAGCCGCAGTTGGGTGGCCCTGGGGTTGTCCCAGCGAGGCTGGGGATCGAAGTGGGTGGCGAGACGCTGGGCGAGCGGCGCGAGGCGCTGCACCCCCTGCGGTCCGTCGAAGAAGGCCGGGGTGCCGGTGATGACCAGCATCAGGCCGGGGAAACGGTCCGCGTGTATCTCGTCGATGAGCTGGCGCAGCGAGTTGAGTGCCTTGTCCCGGGCATCGGAGCGGACCCGTTGTAGCGTCTCGACCTCGTCGAGCACGAGCAGCAGCCCGTGGTGTCCGCTGTCGCGCAGGACGGTCAGCAGCCCCCGCAGGAAGCTCAGCGCGGCGTAGTGGTCGAGGTCGCCCTTCACTCCGGCGGTCCGACGGGCGGACGCGGCGACGTGCGGCTGACCGCCGAGCCAGGCCGCGAGGCCGTCCGCGACGCGGTGGTCGCCACCGGCGGTGGCCGCCCGGTAGCCGCGCAGTGCCGCCGCGAACCCGGGCGTGCTGCGGGAGATGTCGCCGAGCCGGCGCTCCAGCAGGTCGTTGACCGCCCGGTCGAGCGCTTCGGCATCCTCCTCCGCGATCGCCCCGCCGGCGAGGGCGTCCTCCTCGAGAGTGAAGATCCAACCGTCGAGGACGGGTCGGAACGCGCTCGGCGCGAACTGCTCGGTGCTGAGATGCTCGACCAGCCTTCGGTAGACCGTCTCCATCCGGTGCAGGGGCGTTTCCAGCTCGGAGATCTGCACCTCGGCCGCGGCGAAGCCACGTCGCTTGGCGCGTTCGGCCAGCCAGCGGGTGAAGAAGGTCTTGCCGGCACCGTACTCGCCGCGGACGGCCTTGAACACGCTGCCTCCCCCGGCGACCCGGTCGATGTCGTCGTCGAGGGCGGCGGTGAACCGGTCCAACCCGACGGCGAGCGCGTCGAGCCCGTTGCTCGGGACGACGCCGCGCCGCAGCGCGTCGATGATGTCCCGGCGGCGGCGGGCGGAGATCTCGGCGGTCACCGCTGCTCCAGGTCGAACTGCTCGATCAGCAGCGTCCGGTTGAGCAGAACGGTGACCCCGTCCGGGTCGATGGTGATGACGGGGTAACCCTCGACCTGGAGCAGGCGGCGCAGCACGGTGACGGTGCCGGTGATGCGGTGCGCCGGCACCCCGGCCCGGGCGGCGAGAGTGTCGAGGGTCGCCCGGTCCCCGCCGGCGAGCAGGGTGCCCAGCAGCGCGGCGACGCGCTCGTCGGACAACGGCATCCGCGGATCCCGTCGCTGGGCGTACCGGTCGCTGGCGAGCAGGCCCGTCACCAGGTCCGGAGCAACCGGGGCGGGTGGCGGCGCCGTCGGCACGGTGGGCGCCGGTGCGAAATCGAGATCGAACAGGCCCTCGGCCTGCGGCTCCGCGTTCCGCCAGAAACGTCGGCGGCCGGCCTGCGCCGAGGCGGATGGCGGGGCGGCGGCTGGCGGGGTGCCGGTCTCGGCCAGCGGCTCCCGCCACCAATCCGGGCTGGCCACCGGCGCACCCGCCCACCCCGGCACGGCCCGATCATCACCGGCGGTCAGGACGAGTAGCGGGATGACGACCTCCGCCGGCGCGGCGCCGCCGTGATATCCGGCCTTGCGGGGTCCGTATCGCACGTCCTCCCGCCAGGGCAGGACGACCGAGCCGCCGCCGAGCGCCACCCGGCTGCCGCTCACCGCGACCTCGGCATCCACGGTCGGGCCGCTGGCCGGCCGCCAACGATTCTCGCTGCTGGTGCTGGGCAGGACGACCGACTCGGGCCCCCGGTCGACCACGTGGCCGTGGTCGGAAACCAGGACAACCACCCGGTCGGTCGCGGCGGCCAACAGGTCTCCCACCGCGGTGACGGTGTCCGCACCCCAGACCGCGGTGCCTGGATCGCTACGGTCCAGCGCATCGTCGATCGTGTTGACCACAGCGGCGACCACGGGGACGGAGGAGTCCTCAATGGCGGCGCGCACGTCCGGATCCAGGGAAGCGCCGGCACCGGTGCGTAACGCACCCTTGTGCAGCAGCAGCCCACTGGGCCACCGCCCGGTGAACGCCTTCACCTCGGCCTGCTGACCTCCGGATTTGACCCGGCCGCTCAGTAGGCTGCATCGACTGGCCTCGGTCACGGTGGGCAGCGCGGCCAGCACTCCGGTGCGGGGGCCGCCGTCGGGGGTGAGCTCCACCCATGCGCCGCCGCGGACGACGGACTCGGCCAGCTCGGTGGCCGCGGCGACGCCCATGCCGTCGAGTACGAGCAGCAGCACCCGCCGGCCGTGATCGATGATCGGCTGGACCACCCGGTCGAGCACATCCTCGACCCGGAGCAGCGCACCCGGCTCGGCCTCGGCGTTGGTCGCGGCGGCGAGCAGGGCGGCGAACCGTTGGTCATGCCGGGACCTGCGGGTGTCCACGGCCCGGTGCAGCAGCCGGTAGGCGTCGGCGACCTGAGGGTCGGGGTCCCCGGCGAAGACGTCGAGTCGGGCGCGGTCGACCCACCCGTCCTCTCGGACCTGCCGGTTCAGGGCGTCGAGCAGTGTCGCTGGCTCAGGCCGGTCGGCCCGGTGCAGCCAACGCAGCAGCCGGACTGCCATCCGGGCGGTCTCCACCCGGCGCGGTTCGACGGCCCGATGTTCCTCCACGGTGGCGAGCGCCGACTGCGCGCGGGCCACCGCGGCCGGAAGAGCCGACCCACCGGCCGGGACGGCGAGCCGCACCGCGGCGGCGAAGGCCCGCAGCCGGTGGACGAATCCGCTGGGCAGCACGGTGGACGCCCCGAGCAGCGCGGTGATGCCGATCTCCGCGGCGAGCGTCTCGGCCCGTCGTAGCATCCGCATGGCCTCGTCCCAACCCCTGTCGCCGGAGTCGGCCGTACGGTAGACCCACGCCTCGGCAGCCTGGTGCAACCCTTCGGCCTGGTGTTGCGACAGCCGCAGCCCACCGAACCACGGCTCCAGGCGGGTACGCCCCACCGCGGCCTGCACCTCGGCCGCGCTGCCCCCGCCGGTGGGCCAGAGCAGCCCGGCCAACAGTCCGAGCGGGATGACGTCCACCCCGTGCCCGGCCCGGACGGCCGCCATGATCGGCACGGCGGACCGACCGGCGATGCTGGTCAGGTAGGCCGTGACCCCCTCGGCGACGGTCTCCGGCAGCGAGGTGAATCGGAGTTGGCGTCGGGCGTCGGCGCTCCACTGCACCAGGCCGCTGTCGTCGAGTGCGGTCGGGGGCAGGTCGAGCAGTTCCGCGGTCAGGCTGCGCAGCGCGTGGTCCCGGGTGAGGATCGCCCCCGGCGGCACCGGCCAGCCCGCGGAAGGGGCGTGGTCGGTCAGCGCGTCGGCGACCCAGCGCCCGACCCGGACCAGCGTGGGGTCGAGATTTCTCACGCCACCGAACATCTGCCGGACCAGGTCCCATGGATCGATCTTGCGGACTTTCTGCTTGCTGAGGTGCGCGAGGAGCCCATCGCCCAAATCGCTGTCGGTCAGCTCGGTGAGCAGCACCAGGCGCTCCCCGTCGATCCGGTCGTGCAGGGCGGCGCGGGCGGCGAGCGGAGTGGGGCACGGCACCACCCGGACCCGGGTGCCGTCGACGGTGAGCACCGGGTCGATCGACCATTCGGGGCGGGCCGTCAAGGCGATCGCGTCGCCCGGGTCGTCCTCGGCCAGCCATGCCTCGACCTTGCGCCGGACCGAGTCCGGTTGCGCGACGCTGACCGGCGCGCTCATGCGGTGCCCCCAGGCATGCCCTCACGGCCCTCGCTTCGCTCGGTGCGTTCGCTCATGCGGTGCCCCCAGGCATGCCCTCACGGCCCTCGCTTCGCTCGGTGCGTTCGCTCATGCGGTGCCCCCAGGCATGCCCTCACGGCCCTCGCTTCGCTCGGTGCGTTCGCTCATGCGGTGCCCCCAGGCAAGCCGGTCACCGGATCTCCCAGGTGACGACCACCCGTCGGCCGGCGGCGACCTCGGCGTCGATCTCGGCGGCAATCTTCGTCCAGGTCTCCGGGTCGGAGACCTCGTGCCGCCGGTGCTGGGTGGCGAGCAGGCTTCCGTCGGTCACCTCTCCGCCACCGGGCACGGTGACCGTCCCGGTGGCGTCCGGCACGCCACCGGCCGGCACCGCGTCGGCGGGGTCATCGTCCTGGCCCGGGGTGGGGCCGACCGGCCGGGTGCCCTGCTGCTTCGGCACCTGGCCGGTGCCGCCGGAGGCGGGTCCGACCGGTGCCGGGTCGGCCGGTGGCGCGGGCGGCTGGGCCGCGAGCAGCGCCGCGGAGGCGGCGGCCGCGGTGTGGAATGCCTCGACGAGGTCCTTCCCGTGCTGTTCCCGCCGGGCGACGTCCTGGAGCTGACCGATGACCTCTCTGGCGCGCTGGTCGTGGCCGGTCCTCGCGGAGACGGCTCGGAGCAGCGACCACTGGGGGTTCTCGGCCAACTCGTCGGTGAGCCTGCCGGCCTGACTGAGCACCGCGCCGACGGCTTGGTCGTCGACGTCGCCCAGGTCGGCCCGGGCCACCGTCTCGACAAGCACCACGTCGTCGCGCTCGGCGGCGACGTCGGTCACGAACCGGTACGCCCGTCGGGCGGTGGCGAATCGACCGGTGGCGGCCGAGACGTCCAGGCCCAGCACGTCGGCATGCGTGTCCAGCATGTCCACCAGCCTGCCGGCCGCCCGCTTCCGTTCCCGCGCGGCCTCGCGCAACGCGCCGGCGAGTTTGCCGAGGTTGGCCGGCGTACGCCAGACGGGCAGCACGCCACCGAAGATCGCCGCGCCTCGACTCACCGCGCTCGACCAGTCCTCTTCGCCGGGCATGGGCGGGTGCCGCAACTCCAGGTCGTCCCGGACCGCGGCGAGGTGCGGCACGTCGACCTTGACCTCGTGTTGGTACCAGGCAAGCTGCTGGTCCAGCCCGAAGGTCATGATGATCAGGTTCTGCAGGTCGCGGTCGAATCCGAACGCCGCGGGCTGATCGATGAAATCGCGGAGCTTCGAGACGGGAAAGTGGTCGGTGTAGCCCTCGTTGGCCGCGGCCTGGAGAAGGTGTCGACTCCATCGGGAGGTGGAGGTGGTGAGCACATACCGGCCGTCGATGTATTCGCCGAGCCGCAGGTTGTTGCAGACCCGCCGGAGGGTCCGCTGGTCGACCGGGTTGGTGACGGTGACGCCTCGGGTGGGGTCGGCGGCGGCCTGCCTGGCGTAGTCGAGGATCTTGGCTAGCTCGCCGCGGGTGACGGGCTTCTCGTCCTCGGGCATGGCCGGGTTGCCGGGGTAGGACCAGGCGAGCAACTCCCCGGTGAGGTTGGTGAACGCCTCGGCGAGGGTGCCGCCGCGGGGATCGCCGACGTACAGGCCGTCGGCGAGGGTGTGGAACACGCCGATGGTGTCGTCCTGCACGTCCGACCCACGCGAGGTGGCGGACCCGTACGCCTGCATGAGCGCGCCGGTCAACGTGCTCCGGAGCTGCGACTGGCGCTGCTGGAGGTAGACCTTGCCCTGCTGCCGGTCGGCCAGCGGCCAGTCGGCGGCCAGCGAGTTGAGTCGGTCACCGGCGCCGTTCAGCAGATAATTGATCTTGATGAGCTGGCCGACCTTCCCCATCAGCTCATCGGTGAGATAGAACGGCAGCCAGAAAAGGGTCCGGGAACCGCGCTCCAGCCGCTCGATCCGGGCCAGGTCGGCGTTGCGCTCGTAGCCCTGCGGGTCGAACGGGTAGTCGATGATCAGCCGCCAGGCCTCGCCGGTGGCGATCAGCGCCGCGGCCGGCATGGTGTCCGGGTCGCGGACGTTGCCGAACTTCACCTGCACGGTGTGCGACCGACCGCGCCAGGCCCGGGCGTAGAGCAACTCGCCGAGCTGCCCCTCGCCGCCGACGATGCCCATCTCGGCGGTCACCAGTTCGCGGATGAGCTGCTGCCGGACGCCGGTGGTGGTGGCCTCCTGGTCGGGCACCAGGTCGAGCAGCTTGTCGTAGTCGACGGTGTGCAGTTTGAGGCTGACCACCGGGTCGGGGGTCTTGGTCAGGTGCAGCTCGCCGGCGGCGTCGGCGACCCGGTCGAGCCGATTGATCACGATGGTGCGCTCGTAACCGGGGATCGGCGAGGTGATCGAACCGAAGTTGAGCGCGTGCAGTTTGCCGGCGGTGAGGTTGTGCAGGGCGGGCACGTCGGGCACCAGGGCACCGAGCAGCACCGTCTTGATCAGCTTGTCGTCGAGCTGGAACTGCTGGTGCCCGGCCGCATCCTGCTCGCCGATGTCGTTGAGCTTCAGCAGGATCGGCCGCAGCTTCTGCGTGTAGAGCGTCCGGGCGGACTGGAAGAGCTGCTTGAGTTCGGGCCGGTCGGGCAGCTCACCGTGCAGGACCAGCGGGTCGAAGAGCGCGGCCACCCCGATCAGGTCGTTGACCCGCAGGGTGTCCCGGCGGGCGACGAGCAACTCGGTCATCACCTTCAACGCGGTCCGCTCGCGCTGCAACGCCTGGGACAGCGCGACCAGCGTGGCGACCAGCGCCGGGGAGAACGGGTAGAGCTTGCGGAAGGCGGCGGCGTCGGAGCCGATGCCGGCGTCGCCGTACTGCGCGCCGAGCAGCAACGCGTCCCACACCTCCCGGTTGCCCTTCACCACGGCGAAGGCGTTGTCGATGACTGCCCGCCCGTCGTCGGTGAGCGGCTTGAGCAGGCGCTTCTCGGTGATCTCCGGCAGGTTGGTGTCGGCGAGGGCGATCTCCCCGAACCGCCCCTGAACGCTACGCATGACGTGCGCCAGCGCCTCCCGCTCGGTGCCGCCGACCTGCGGGCCGAGGAAGTCTTCCAGGTTGCGTTGCCGGGCGACGAACGAGATCAGCGGCAGCGGGCGGGTGGCGTCGGCCGACTCGATGAGCTTGTTGAGCTTGGCGCCCTCGGTGTTGACGAAGGTGTAGTCGCTGATCTTCGTGGAGAGCCAGAGGATCAGCTCGTCGAGGAAGAGCACGAGCGCGTCGTACCCGAGCGCCCTGGCGTGCCGGGTGATCACGGCGAGGCCGGTGTCCAGGTCGAGGTATTCGCCACTGCGGACCGCACCGGTGAAGAACGCGCTGGTCAACGCACTGACCAGGCGGTCTCGTTGCTCGGTGCCGGGTGGCTCCGCCGCCGCGGCGGCGTAGAGCTCGGGGGTCCAGCCGGTGGCTCGGGCGACGTGCGAGGCCAGGCCAACGCCGGCGGCCGTGGGCGTGCCGCCACCGTCGCGCAACGCGGCGAAGAAGGCGTCGTCGCCCATCCGCGCACGCAGCCGCGCGGCGTCGTCGAGCAGCGCGTCCGACCGGTGTACGGCGGGGACGGGCGCCTCCGGGTGCAGCCGGGTGATCTGGTTGAGGTAGCCCTCCAGGACCGCCTGCTCGACCGAGCGCGCGTCGAGCATGTGGAAGGTCAGGCTGAGCAGCCGGCGGTCGCGCAGCCACGGGTCGGCGGCAAGGACCGGCTCGGCCAGGCCGCGCACCTCGCGGGCCTCCGGGTTGTGCTGGAGGATCTCCCGCAGCACCGCCATGAAGTGCGACTTGCCGGAGCCGAACGAGCCGTGCAGGAACACCGCCTGGGAGCGGCCGGTGGTCACCGCGTGGCCGATCCGGCGTAGCGCGTCGGCGAAATTGTCCCGAAGTTGGTCGGTGACGACGTACCGGCGCAGGTCGGCGCCTTCGGCGGCCCGGACGACGAAGTCCCCGTCGCCGACCGAGACCGGAATGTCGATCACGTCCCGTAGCAGGGTCATACCACTCCTCGCTCTGCCGCTCCCCCGGGTGACGCCCCCGTCACCGACAACCCGCCGATCCTACGGGGTGACCGGAACCGGCCCCAGCCGATGCGGCGGCCGCTCAGCCACGAGTCGCCGCGATGAAGATCAACCACAGGATGGGCATGCCGACGAGACAGATCGCCCCGCCGGCCCGCATCGAGCGGGTGCCGCTGCCATCGATGCGGGGCTGCCCGACGAGGCTGATGGTGAGGTAGCCGGCGAAGAAGGCCAGCGCGGGCAGCCCGCACATCGACCAGGGCACCAACTGCCAGGGGACCCGGCCGAGGTCGGCGTCGGGACTGACCGCGAACATCAGCATCGACGCGAACGTGCCGAGGGCCGCCGCGGCGGCGTAGACGAGGGCGTTGCGGGCCAGCGGCGTGAAGCCGGGCAGCAGTGGTGGCTGCGCGGCCCGCCGGTGGGCGTGCTCGGCGGCAGCGTCGGCCGCCGCGGCGGCGGCACCGGCCCGGCGCAACGCCTCACCGGCATCGGCGACCGGGCTGGGCGGGACGACGCCGAGGTGCGGCTCGGGCAGCCGGAGCGTCGCCGCCAGGTGGTGGAGGTGTTGTCGCTGGGCCGCCAGCCGGTGGGTGGTCTGGTCGACGGCGGCCTGCCCACCGCGAGCGTCGGCGGCCCGCCGGTCGGCGCGGGCCTGCTCGTCGTGCAGCAACGCGGCGAGGCGGCGGGCGTGGTCGGTGTAGGCGGCCCAGCCGCCGTCGCGGGGCATCGGGGTGAATGGGTCGGTCATGTCAGGTCGTCGATCTGGTCGAGGGTGCCGGGTCGGACGTAGGGGACGATGAGGGTGCGGCGGTTGTCGTGCCGGTCGATCAGCAGGGCCCGGTTGGGGCGTGGCTGCCACGTCGACGTGTAGTCGCCGAGCAGGAGGCCGACGTCGGCGCCGGGGACGTTGAGGACGACCAGGCCTGCGATCTGCCCGCCACCGCCGGGCCCGAGGTCGTCGGTGAAGCGGCTGAACGTGCGCCACCAGCCGAGCAGGTGCACGCCGTGGCCGGGGCCGTTGGCCAGCACGGCCCGCAGGTCGTCGTGGCCGGTGCGGTATGTCGTCGGGTCGCTGACGGCGAGCAGGCTGCTGGCGGCGTCCGCGCCGAAGACCACCAGCCAGGTCGGCGGGCCGGCCGGGAGATCGGCTGCGAGGTCGGCCAGGTGGGTCCGGAGGCGGGCGGCGGTGACGGTGTCGCACTGGTGGCTGGCGGCGGTGATCGCGTCGACGGTGGCGTCGGCAGCCTCGTCGGCGGCGGCGACAAGCGGCGCGACGAGGAAGCGGGCGGTGCCGGGGGCGTGTTGGCGGGCCAGGCTGACCGCGGCTGCGTAGAGCACGTCGGCTCCGACGGGGGAGGTGCCGAGCACCGCGAGGTGGCTGCCGGGGGTGGCGTCGAGGGTGAACCCGGCGGTGGGCAGGCCGACGTCGACGGCGCGGCCGACCAGGGCGCGCCGTCGGCGTACGTCAGGTGTCAGGCGGGCGAAGGTGGGGTCGGCGTCGGGGTGCTGCTCGGCGTAGCCGGCGAACACCGCGGGCGGTGCGTCGCCCGGTGGCCGGGCGTTCCACAGCAGGTGCCGTTGCGCGGTCACCGAGGCGGCATCGGCGTTCGGGAAGCGGATCACCCGGTTCGCTCCCGGTATCCCGGCCGCCGCGTTGACGACTGCTGCGCCGATGGGGAGGTTGTCGGCGCCGTCGTTGAGCTGGTCGAGGATCCCGCCGCCACCGGCGAGCGCGACCCGCAGCGGGAACTGCCCGAAGATCGACTCGGTCTTGGCGAACAGCGCCTCCACCCCGGAGATCGTCTGCGACGCCAGGACCAGGTGGATGCCGTACGAGCGGCCCTTACGCGCCAGCTCCTCCAGCAACGCCACCGCCTGCCGGGCGACGGCGTCGTTGCCCTCGAACAGCACATGAAACTCGTCGATCACCGCCACCAGCCGCGGCATCGCCACATCCGGCCGCCCGGCCCGCAGGTCGGCGAGCTTCGTCACCCCGGCCCGCTTCATCTCGGTCGCCCGCCGGGTCATCTCCCGCGACAGCGTGCGCAGCACCGCCAGCCCGTACTCCCGGTCGGACTCGATGCCGACGGTGCGGGCGTGCGGGATCCACGACGGGTCCACCGCCGTCGGGGTGAACTCCACGAACGACACCCCCTCCTTGAAGTCCAGCAGATACAGGCCCAACTCGTCCGGGGAGTAGCGCGACGCCAGACCGTAGAGCAGGTCCAGCAGGAAGACGGTCTTGCCCGACCCGGTGCGGCCACCCACCAACCAGTGCGGCGTCGCATCGTCCAGCGCCAGCACGCACTCGGCGCGGCCCTCCCGACCCACCACGGTCCGCAAGCCGTCGACCGACGACTCCTGCCAGATGTCGGCCGGCAGCAGCGCCGCGAAGTCCGTCGACGACTGCACCCGCGCGGCTTTCGCCAACCGTCGGCAGACCGCCTCCACCAGATCGTCCGGCGGGCCGCCGTCCAGCCGCACCGGCACCGCCAAGCCCGTGCCGTCGTCACTGAACCGGTAGGGGCCCGGCGGGTCCGACACCCGGAACAAGCCGCCGCCGGCCGCCGTGAGATGCGTCGTCCGCTCCAATCGAGGCGCCGCCTCCAACCCCGGATGCTGCGGCGGCGGATAGCCGGCCAACAGTAGGAACACCCCTGCGGCCGGACCGGCGTGCGCGATCGCCGCCAACCGCGACCACTCCGCACGCCCGGTGCCCTGCGGCAGCGCCGCGACACACACCAGCAGCACCGACGGATCAGCCTCGCCGGCCTGAACCCGCTCGATCCGCTCCTCCGCCTCGGCCAGCACCTGCTGGAAACCCGGAAGGTCGATGGCGGGCCGCCGCCACGCCTCCGCCTCCACCATCGCCCGGAACGGACCGAACACCGCCCCCAGCGTCGCCCCGTCCACGGCCGCGACCCGAAGTACGCCGTCCGGCAACGCCGCGAGCACCCGAAGCAGCAACCCGCGCAGCCAGCGCGCGACGGACGGATCGCGGGCGTCGCTGTCGACCGCCAAATGACCGGCACCCACGAACGGCACCACGACACCGAAGACACTGCCGGCCACCGGTGACGCCGCGCCCAACCGCACCGGCAGCGGGCGCCCCGGCACCGCGTCGACCCCGGTGGGCAGATCCACGGCGGCACCGTCGAGCCGGCAGCCGAGCCAGCCCGGGGTCAGCCCTTCGGCGAGCCGCTGCATGCCGGCCGCGAACCGCCGCGCCTCCTCGACGACCTGCGCCGGGACGGCACCGTCGCCTGCGTTTTCCCGCAGTCGGACACGCGCCGCCTCCACATGCGACACGGCCTCGCGGTGCGCCGTCACCGCCCGACCGAAAGCCGACGCCACCGACTCCACGCCACGTCTCCCCAAGCCCATCGAGCATGGCCACTCGCGGAGACCCTACCCACAATGGACACCCTGCGTCAGCCCCGCGTCGCGCTCCGCTTCCTCGTCCGCTCAGCCGAACCGCAGGGCGGTGGCGGCGTCCGGCAGGGCCACCGCAGCGGTGAGCGCATGCTGACCCGTCTCGCCGGCCAACCAGAACTGGCACGTACCCCGGTCCACGCGGACGGCAACGACCTCCCCCGCGTACCGGCGGGCCAGCCGCCGCAACACCAGGGTGGGATCGCCGGCCGCCACCGGCGACGGCGGATGCTCGGGGGCCGGCACCGGACGGCGCGGGTCAATCGGCACGGCCGCCGAGAGCGCAGCGCCCAACCCGTCGAGCCCGTCCGCGACGGCCGCCTCCAGGCTCGGCCACCAGGGCGGGGTGAGCACGACCGCCGCCTCCCGGGACACGATCTCGACACGCCACCGCACGCCCTGCACCCGGGTAGGGTCACCGGCGTCCCGCCGGTGGTCCTGCGCGGTGACCACGACGGCCAGGTCGAGGCCGGTCCCGAGCCGGAGCAGGTCGGCCACCGGCGGCACGTCCGGTGGCCGCGCCAGCACCAGCAGCCGTGCGCCGGGCAGGCCGCGGGCGGCCACCTCGACGTAGCGGGTCGCCGGATCCACGCCGGGCTCGTCGCAGGTGACCGTGCCGTCCAGCAGATCCTGGCCGACGCACTGGCGGCCGGGCCGGTCGAGCCGGGTGAGATCCTCCGGACGTACCCCGAACGGCGTCGCTAGCTCCGCGGCCCGGTAGTGCCCGCGGAGCTGGACGACAGGCGTGCCGTCGGGTTGGGTGCCGACCGGGGTCACCGGCTCGCCCGCGACCGGCTGCCACAGCCGGTGGGCGACCCGGGTCAGGTCGGTGACCGTCACCGTCAACGCCGAGTGCAGGCGACGGCTGTCCCCGCAGGTGGCGCAGGAACCCCAGGTGGGTGCCGCGCCGGCACCGGAGCAGCGCGGGCACTCCCGGTGTCGGATCGACGCACCCCACCAGGCTGGCTCGGGCGGCTCGGTGACCCGCAGCAGGATGGTCGTGGCATGGCGTACGACCTGCCCGGTGTCCTGCTCGTGCAGCACCTCGGCGATGCCGCCGGGTCGCAGCGGGGTGTGCCACCAGCGGCCGTCCCGCCAGATCGCCTGGGCGCCGGACCCACCGGCCAGGTCGGTGTGGATCCGCCGCTCGAGCGCAGCGAGGTCCGCGTGGGCCGGCGCGGGGGCCGGGCCGGCGGACGACCGGATCGTGTACGCGGGCGCGGCCCGCCCGTGCTCCGCGAGCCCGGCCAGCGCGGCGACAGCCGTGGTGGCCGTGACGGCGTCGGCCAGTTCGGGCGCGGACCGGCGGGGCACCTCGGGCACGTCGCCGCCGGGCAGCTCGAACCGGAGGTCCCACCACGCCCGGTCGTGCCACCACCGCGCCTCCACCACCAGGTCCAGGTGCAGCAGGCCGGCGAGCCGGCAGAGTTCACCCAACCGTCGACCGGGCGACGGTTCCGGTGGCGGGGTGGCGACCCGACCGACAAGCACCCGCCAGGGCGAGTGGTCGGCCCGGATCAGGGCGTCGGCCGCCATCGCCCACCGTCTGTCGACCGGCAGGTCCGGCCGCCACGTGCGAGGCAGCCAGAGCAGCGGGGTGTCGAGGGCCTGACCGGCGGGCAGGATGGCGTGGACGCTCCCGACACCTGCTCGCGCGACCAGCCGGTCCGCGACCGTGCCCAGCGGCACCACCCAGGTCCCGTCGGTGTCGCGCTCCGGCACGACCCGGTCGGGCCGCAGCCGCTCGGAGGCCACCGCGCCGGTGTCCAGGTTGACCACCGACACCACCAACTCCGCCCGCCGCAGGCCGGTGCGCGCACAGGCCGCGCACGGCTCGGCCACCCCGCCGTCGCCCCGGCACAGCCGGCAGTCTCGGTAGGGCTCGTCGGCAAAGCTGTCGCTGTCGACCAACAGCCGGTCACCGCCGTCGGTGCAGGCGCACTGCCGCACCTGGAAGGCCAACCCGGTGCAGTCGGGGCAGGCGCCGGTCGGCGCAGGCCCGCTCACCGGCGCCCCAACCGGCGGGCGCATGCTCCGTCGTGGTCGGCCCGGAGCAGGCAGCGCCGGCCACCCGGCATCCGCAGGTCACAGAAAACCCGATGGTGTACGCCCTGCTCGTCCTCGGCGGACACGGTGGTCTCGCCGGTGTCGCTCTGCGGCAGGACGAGGGTCCAACGGGCCACCAGCCGGGCGAGCCGCTGCGCGGCGGGCAGGTCCGGCGCGACCACCGGCAGGTGGATCACCCACCGCCGGCTCACCGCACACTCCGTCGCACCGGGCACAGCGGCCGGCAGGACGCCGACCGGTAGGAGGTGGAGCCGCCGACCGGCCGCAGCCGTTCCGCGTGCTCGCGCCGCCGGAAGAACACCCGCATGGGAGACCGCCTCTCGCACCTGGACGCCATCTGAATGGGTGGGTCCGTCGGCCCGCCGCGCGCCGACGGACCCCACCCGCACCTGCCACCGCAGCCTTCGACCAGCAGTACGACAGCAGGGCAGCTCACCGGCCTCGGGCATATGATCACTGTCTGCTCGCCGAGACCTCACCCATCGTGCCGGGCAACGCGCCCTTTACGCAACTCCCGATTAGGATCAGCATCGTTGCGTACCCGGCCCCTTTTCCGCCAGACTGATCGCCATGACTGGAAGTCCGACGGTCCGCCGTCGTCGCCTGGCCGCCGCCCTCCGACGCTTGCGAGAGCAGACGGGCATGACCGCCGACCAGGCCGCAAAGGAGATCGGCATCTCCAAGTCGGCCCTGAGTCGGATCGAGAACGCCCAGGTATCCGTCATGCCGCCGGTGGCGCGCGGATTGCTTGAGCTCTACGGCGTCGAGGGCGACGAGGTGGACGCCCTGGTCCAGGTCGCGCGGGATGCCCGCAAACGAGGCTGGTGGCAGGCGTACGACGATGTGCTCCCGGACTGGTTCGAGGTGTACGTCGGCCTGGAAGCGGAGGCGTCAGAGATCCGCGCCTTCGAGCCGCAACTCATCCCGGGGCTGATCCAGACAGCCAACTACGCCGGCGCGGTCATCCGTGCCGAGCATCCGGATGCGGGTGTCGACGAAGTCGACCGGCGCGTTGAGCTGCGGATGCGTCGGCAGAAGTCGGACAGCCCACCCAAGCTGTGGATGGTGCTCGACGAGTCGGCGCTGCGCCGACCGGTCGGCGGGCGCGCGGCATTCAAGAGTCAACTGGAGCGGCTGGCCGAGGAGGCAGCGCGCCCCGGGTGCACCATCCAGATTCTGACTTTCGCCGCCGGCGAGTACGGCTCGATGGGCAGCGCCTTCAGCGTTCTCACCTTCCCGGAGCCCGCAGATCCAGGCGTTGTGTACATGGAAACCCGCGCAGGTAGCCTCTACCTTGAGGGCCATCAGGTCAGGGAGTACAGCCGAGTCTTCGAGCATCTGGTCGCCACAGCCGCCAGCGCCCGCGAGTCGCGCGACCTGATCCAGGGGGCGATCGACGAGCTATGAGAGGACGGCGCGGGTGGACGAGGTCAGCACGGCCCGCGTGACCTGGCGAAAGAGCACACGCAGCAACGGCTCCGGGAACTGTGTCGAGGTCGCAGGCGACCCGCGTGGACGGGTTGGACTACGAGACAGCAAGGACCCGAGCGGCCCAGTTCTCGCCTTCGAGCCGGAGGCGTGGGTGCGCTTCGTCGCAGGTATCGCCCAAGGGTCTTTTCGCTCCTGACGAGAAGCAATCAGGGACACCATCGGCACCTCGCACCTGTTTAGATGCATCGATGATTGAGCAGGTCATCACGGCGGCCGCAGGCGTGCTCGGGGCAGGAATCGGCGCTGGCGGCGCCCTGCTCGGTGCATCGATGGACGGACGACGGCAGCGAGCCAACACGCGCATCTCGACCGAACGGGAGGCGTGTTCGTTGTTCCTTGCCCGGCTGGACATCTATCGCGTAGTCGTTGATGAACTCGTCTGGGCGAAGAAGGAGGCGCAGCGCCTGGATGGCGACATCGACTCTGCAACCGCCGATCTTCGTGAGCGGTACCGGGCCGCCTGGCTTGATCTATTGACCGCCAATGCTGCCGCGCAACTTGTGACCAGCGAGCAGTTCGCCGACCTCGCCCAAAAGGCCATCTGGTGCTGCGAAGCGCTCGACCGCAACAAGTGGAACTACGTCGACCATCAGGGAAGGCAGATCGCCGGTGAGTACAAGAACAATCTGGCTGAGCTGGACGATCTCCGGGGCGAGCTGAGGACAACTGGACGAGGAAAGCCACCCCATCAAAGGAAACGGCTCGAATCCCGACAGACTGGCAACCTCGCATCCGAGGGGTGACGGAGCGTGCATGATCCGGTACGGTCGTACCCGGGAGCGACGGTTGCCGATCGAAGGGGCGCACGGTGGCATCGATCCAGGAGATCAAGGCCGGCATCAACCAGTTCGGCAAGGCGAGTCAGGAACAGATCGCCCAGATGCGGGCGGTGCACGACTCGATCAACCAGAGCCTCGCCCAACTACGAGCCGTCACCGCCGGCACCGCCCACCCGAGTGTCGCCGAGGCCATCGCCCGGATGGAACAGGTCAAGAAGAACCTCAACGACGCATCGCAACTCGCCGGCGCCTCCATCGAGGCGACCAAGCGGTACGCCGCCAGCTTCTGACCCGAGGAGACACCCGATGCCCCGTGTCATCGTGCCCGTCGGCCTGTCCATGGGCCCCCGCTACCGCTATGTCCATCCACCGGACCCGACCCCCGAGTGCTACGAACTCCACCTCGGAGACGACCTGGTGGAGCTGACCGAGACGGAGGCGGCGGTGTGGGCGGCGTCCTTCATTGACGCCGAACGGCACGCCAAGCTTGAGGTCAACCGCGAATCTCTGATCCGGCTATTGGAGACCGCACCCCAGCCGGAGCCGCAGGCTGCCGAGATCGTCGACCACCTGATCCAACGCGGCCTGCTCGTCGAGTTCGACACCGACGGCGATCTCGAACCCGTCTTCCGCCGTCACAAGCTCTTTCCGCTTGGGCAGGGGCTCGGCTCCACCGCCGACGAGCCTCACCTACACCGAGTCGGGCTCGCCAACCAGCCCATCGTGGCCATGTCCAACGATGTCTACATGCAGTGGAGTTTCTCGATACTGCATAGCAGCCTCTGGGAAGCATGCGTGTACTACGCCGATGACTCTGAGCATGTTGCCGACGGTGGCGAGCCACTTGACCTGACCCCCGCGTCTCTCGCGACCGAGATCGCCCAGAACATACCGCTACTGCTGGCCACGAGCTGCGGCTTCCTTGATCCAGTTGCAATCTGATGAGATACCGCAGGGTCGGGCAACGCCACTCGCAGCCAGACCGATCATTCACACGACGGATCGGCTACGAAACGGCGAAGGAGGGCGGGGGCACGCTGCTGCAACAGGCCGGCGCTGCGCTCGGCGCGCTGGCCGGGTTGATGGGTAGCACGTGGGGGCTGCCGCCCTCTGCCTCGGTGATTACGGGTGCCATCGTCGGCGGCACCCTCGGCAGCGTCGGCAAGGGCTTCGTCGCTGCCAGTCTCGACCAGTTGCGGGAGCGCCGTGAAGAGCAGCAGGCGCGCACGTCCCGACGCTCGTCCAACCGCCCCAGTTGGCGTCACGCACATGCCGCCGGAAGCTCCAGCGGAGGCGCATTCATGTCGAGCCGGCGCGGTGGCACGGCGAGTGTCGCCGGCCAGGTGATCGGGGGCATCGAGCAGATCATCGAGCAGCTCGAACGGACGGCGGGACGGGTCGCGAACATTCACCAGAAGATGTGGGCGAGCCAGAATGCCCTGCTCGCCGTCCTCGCGGGTGGCCGCCCCGACATCGTCCGCACCACCGAGGCCCGCCTCACCACCGCGCGCGGCCTGGTCCACGACTCGACCGTCGCGCTGGCAGCCGCGAAAGAAGAACTCCGGGCGTACCGTTCGCGTTTGTGACGCCGACCGGCGCGGGTGTTTGACACCCGCTACCCCCGGTCCGACGATGTGCCGATGGTTTCCGATGAGCTGAGGGCCGAGGCAGTTGCGCTGCGCGCCGCAGGCCGCACTCCGAAGCAGATCGCCCGGGAGTTGGGCCTCACACGGGCCGTGGTCGGGCCTCTGGTCCGCGGCGTCGAAGTGGAGCGGCCCGGCCGGAGCCGACCAGGTGACCTGCCTCTGCTGGGATGCTGGATCAGCCCCGGGTGGAGCGAGGGTCTGCTCATCGAGGACCGGCCGGACGACTGGGTGGACGTCGACGACGACGGATCGATGACCGATACTGCCGGTCTGGCCAGCGTGTTGGTCGCCCGCCGGGAAGGCGCAGCGGTGAGCCTGGTCGGCTTCCTGGTGGACACCTACTGTCTCGGGGCGAAGAACGCCCTGGCGCCCAGCGCCTTCGACGAGCGGGACGTGTCAGCCTTTGCCGACGAGTTCTTCGGCAGCTATGAGGCGCTTCCGCTGCCGGCCCCGATCGACCTGGCCCAGCATCTCGTCTTCGGGGCCGTCGAATTCGCCCGTGGCATCGGTTTCGACCCGCACCCGGACTACTACTCGGCCGCCGGTCACCTGGGCGAGTGGCAGCCGCCGAGCCGGATCACCTTCGGCCGCGATGGCACACCCTTCTTCCTCCAGGGGCCGAACGACAACGCCGAGCGGATCATGAGGGTGCTGGACCGCTCGGTCGGCGCCGGCAACTACCACTACACCACCGTCGTCGGGTAACCGAAGGGCTACCGCAGCTCGGGTACGCCCCGCAGCAAAGCCAACGCGGACCGGTCGGAGCTGAGCTGCGCCAACTCGGTGTCGATGAACGTGGTGAAGAAGTCGGCCGGTGACCCACCCATGAACGCCTGCTGCTTCTCGGCGTGCCACTGGTGCAGCCACGGCTCGATCTCGGCCAGCCCGGCGAGCAGCGGCAATAGCCGGTGCGCCGGCCACAGCTCCTGCGTCCGGCGGTCGAGATAGACGGCGGCGAGCGCCTGCGCCTGCGCGAGGTGGTCCCACCCGGCCCAGCCGAGCAGCTCGCTGCCGTCGCTGTCCCGGCCCGCCTGCGGATACGAGATGAACCGTTCCTTCGGCACGTCGAGCTTGCCGCGCGCCCTCCAGTACGACGACCGCACGAAGTCCGCCGACGTGTACTTCGGCGGCACCGGGATCTCCACCTTCTCGCCCGCGTCCTCCCGGCGTTGCAAAGCCCAGGTCCGCTCCCACTGCGCCCGCTTGCGCAGCCCCGCCGGCTTGTAGCGCTGCGCCGGCAGGTACGGCACGTACTCGTCGGCGACCAGCCCGCCGAGCGTCCGAGCGAGGTCGTAGTTGTCGTGCCCCACCCACAGCTCCAGCACCGCTCGGAAGTCCTGATCGGACCCGACCCGCTCGGCGAGCTGCGCCACCGACAGCGGCGTGGGGGTGCCGCCCCACAGCTCGGGCGCCTCCAGCCGGTCGAGCAGCCACTCCCGCAGCGCGGCCTTCTGCATGTCCTTCCAGTCATCAGCAGACCAGCGCCGCTTGCACTCCGGCCGCTCGATCAGCCCGATGTGCCGGTTGCTCGCGATGGTGGCGATCCGTCGCTCCACCAATGACCGGTACTCCGCCGGCCAATCCGATCGCGGTCGATCGATCGGCTCTGACTTGTGCCGCTTGAACCACTCGGTCTGCGCCCCGCTGGTGTGCAGCACGATCTCGAAGGCCCGCTCCCCAAACGCCAACTCCGGCGGGTCGGCGCAGGTCAGATCCTCATCAACCAGCCCGTAGAGCCGGTAGACCTCCCAGTCCAACTCCTCCTGAAGCGCGATCATCCGCGCCCGGGTCGAGTGGTATTCCGTCTCGGCCTCCGCGAGCCGCTGCCGGGTCGGCACCCCCGAGGCGGCCACCGCCGCCGGGGTCACGCTCGACAGCCGCCGCGCCAGCGAGTCGATTTCCCGAGCCCGCTCCAACGGGTACGCCGAAGGCAGCGGAAACTCCTGAAGCTTGGTCCCGGTGAATTCGAAGAACCGTTCCCAGTCATCACTCGTGAATCCACCGCCTTCTCCACGAATACCTTTGTCGTGGCTCACCTGCTTCAGCCAGAAGCAGGAGGTGGAGCTGTTCAGCACCCCGAGCAGCCGCAGGTGATCGTCCTCCGTCGCCCCCTCCGGCAACTTGATCACCGGCGCTGAACGGTTGAAGACCTTCCCGCCGCGATCCAACACGAATCGGTTGTGTGTCGCCACGAACGCAAACGCGATCGACATGGGCACCCGATACCGCTTCGCGAAGAACATCGAGTACTCGAACCACTTGAGGCCGCGCTCCAGTTGGCTCTCCCCGTAGGCGACACGCTCGGCCAGCGTCGTCTTCATCGGCCAGAGCAATTTTCGCACCGGCGCTGGCCCGACGGGATCGAATGTCTCCTCGCGATAGGGCCAGAGTGATATCACCGGGTCCGTGATCGCCCAGTCCCGACTGAACTCGCCCTCCACCAGTGGGCGCTGCTGAGCGTCCGGCACCCCGGCGCGGCGTAGCGCTCCGGCCCCGACCATGTAGGCGCTGTCCTCGCGGGTTACCGCACCGAAACCGATCTCCGTGATCAGGTCGGAGAGACGGCTCGTTGCGCGCGTAAGGATCTGCATCAGTCCGACCGCGCCGCCGCCCGACAGGCTCCATGGGTGACCGCTGAGCTGACCCCGATCGAGATCAGAAACAGTGACCCATTCCGACTCCGAGCCGGGCGAATCGATCTGACGGACAATCGCGCCCCACACCCTGCCATCGGCCGGAACCTCCGGAGCGGCCGGCTCGCCTCGAACACCAAGGACCGTGCGCAATGTCGACGCGCGACGGCGTTTGTTGGCGCGGCCGACCAGGATCACTGTCGGTGTGCCGTGGCCAGGAATGAAGGCACCCGAGGTGTCGATGACCTCGGTCAGCTCCACCTCGTGCGCGAAGTATCTCTCGACGAGCTTCTTGCCGAACTCGCGCTTCATGAAGGCGTTGCCGGTGATCTGGCCGACGTGACCAGCGCCGTCACCGTGCTTGTCCGACCACTTGGCCAGATCGAAGAACCGCTTTGCGAACGGCACGGTGAGGGCATACTGCCGGTGGCAGACCGTGGGATAGATGCTGCGGTAGAGCCCGCTGCGCTTGCCGTCGGCGACCGTGATGTAGGGCGGGTTGCCGACTACCACCGTGTACTGGTTCTCGGCAAGATAGTCCTTGAGCAGGTCGGCATCCTCGCTGTCGTACGCGAAGATTTCCTTCTCTTTCTCGGCTTCACTACCCGCCTGCGTCTGGATCTCCAACTCCTTCATCAGGTCGCCCTGGGCTCGGGAGTCGAATGGCCCCCAGGGCAGCAGCGAGTCGCCGGTCGCCACCCGCACCGGGAAGGCCGGCGTCCGCTCCAGCTTGGTCAGGCCGCACACAGTCATCGCGGCGATCAGCAGCCGGAAGCGCGCGATTGCCACCGCAAACGGATTGATGTCCACACCGGTCACCTGGCCGAGCGCCCGCTCTGCCAGGATCCGCACGTCGGTGGCCGGTTCCCGGTCCTGCCACTTGCGCAGCAGCCGGTGGAACGCGCCGAGCAGGAAGTGACCGGAGCCGCAGGTCGGGTCGATAACGCTGGTGGCGGGGAGACCGAACTCCTTGACCGCCGGCTCGAAGGTGCGGTCGAGGATGAACTCCTCCACGAACTCCGGCGTCTGCAACAGTGCGTACGTCTTCTTCGCATGCGTCGACAGGTCCTGGTAGAGGTCGCCGAGGAAACGGGTGCCCAGGTCGTCTCGGCGCAGCGACTCGCGACCGGCGCCCCGCCGGAAGAAGTCGCTCAAGTCCTCCGCGGCCGGGCCGGAGATGTCGAACCGCCAGACCGGGTTGTGCCGGTCGAATATCTTCGCGGTGGCCTTGAGCTGAGCCAGATAGCGGAACGCCTCCCGCAGCCAGTGCCGGTCGTTGTGCCGGGGATTGGCGATCAGGTAAGCCTGCCGGTGCTGGATCGCCCGGTCGGCCGGTGCTTCCGGGTCGTCGCCACCGATCCACAGCTGGTCGGTGATCAGCTCGTTGTCCTCGCAGAACCGGACGAACACGCAGCCGAGCACCCATGCCACCGCCGCCTGGTCGAGCACGTCGTCGAGCCAGGTCTCGAAGCTCGCGCCGACCCGCTCGGCGGCCTCCGCCCGGGCGTGCTCCTGCCGCAGCTCCGCCCGCAGCCCCGGTGCCTCCGCGAGCTGCCCACGGAGATCATCCACCAGGCTCTTGACCTGCGCCTGCAACGCCTTCAGCTCGATCACCGCCAGATTCTACGATCCGACGCCCCGACAACCGCTACTCCGAGTCGTCGTCGGCCACGCCTTCCATTTTTCCGCCGAGCCGCACGTCCAGGTGAGCGGCGAAGGCTCGGAGACGCTGCTCCAGATACTCGGTGCGATCGTCGACGAAGATGTGACCGCCGGCCCCGCCCTCACACAACCGCCGCCACGCCTTGACCGGGATGCCGTGGCTGTCGAGGATCTGTTCGGTTACCGAGCGGCCGACCGCGCTGTTCAGCTCGGGATGGCCGTCGAACAGACCGGGGCCACCCCGGAGCGGACCGAGCCCCTTGAGCGCGGCGAGCACCCCGACGTTCGGCGTGGTCGGAAAGATCAACCTGTTGGCGGGGCGGCTGTCCTTCGGCACGACGTGCCGGAACACCTGCGGGTCCGAGTTCGCGAGCAGGTCCGCCACGTCGAACGGCTGGCCCAGCATGTCGAGCCGACGCGGGAACTCCAGCGCCTCCCAGGCGACGTAGGCCTTGGTGCGGGCGCTGTTGAGGTTGAACGACTCGGGCATCGGCTGTACGTCGCCCTCGTCCGGCCGGAGGTCCCCGTCGCCGGCGGCGAACGCCCGCATCTCCCCCAGCGCCCGGCGCAGGACCGTAGAGGTGGCCCCGGCGAACGCGCCCGACCAGGAGGTGATCCAGAACCAGCGGCGCAGCCGGTCGTACTGCCAGCCGGTCGGGTCGGAGCAGGTGTGGAAGAACATCGCCAGCAACACGAGCTGGTGCGAATATGGCAGGAACTTCGCGTGTGGCAAAGTTACGCCGTTCCGGAGGAACTGCGCGGCGAGTCGCACCGCCCGGTCGGTCTGCGGCAGGGCGTCGTGCAGGCGGTTCTGCACATAGTCGGCCACCAGACTCCACCTGGGCGACATGATGTCCGTCTCCCCGGCGATCGCCAGCAGCGACCGGAACACCGCCAACCGGGGCAGCTCACCGAAGCCGGTATCCGCGATGGCGGTGACGATGTCGTCGATCCGGCTGGCCAGGGAAGGCTGCTCCTTCCGGTACGTCAGCGCGGACACCATCTGGTCCGGATCCATCCGGGTGCCGGTGCGGTTGAGCCGGGCGTAGACGTTGACCGCCTGGTCGATGCTCGCGCCCTGGAGGCGCACCAGGGTCAGCTTGTATCCCTTGATCCGCTGCGTGACGGCCTCGGCCTCCCGGATCAGGGAGTCGACCTGACCGGCATCCTTGACTCCCAGCTCCACGCGGTGGAAGTGCCGAAGGAAGTCCCGCGTCCGCATCACCGCCGCCAGCGGCAGCAGGTGCGGCGAGAACCTGCCGGACCGGTGGTGGCGGTAACGGTCGGAGCCCAGCGGGTCGGGACGCAAGTCCCGGTAGATCTGCCAGATCCAGTCCCCCTCGTCCTCGGCCGGGCCGTCCCGCAGTGGCCGGTTGAGCACACCGAAGAGCGTCGACACCCGCTGATGCCCGTCGAGGAGATAGGAGACCTGCCGACCCGCTGGCGGAGGCGGGATGTCCAGCCCGCCGATCCGGTCCAGCGAGGGCACCCGCTCGTCGGTCTGCCAGAGCAGCAGACTGCCGATCGGGTAGCCGCGCTCGATGCTGTCGAACAGCTCTAGCATCTGGTGGGGCCGCCACACGAAGGGGCGCTGGAAGGCGGGCACCCGGATCTCACCCCGACCGATGCCGCCCAGCAGATCATCGACGAGTGCGATGGTCGGATCGGGCCGGATCTCGGCCTGGTCGGTGCGCATGGAGCCCAGTCTCCTACAGGATCCGGTGGATCATCGCGAGCAACTCCCGCAGCTCCGCGACGACCTCCGGCCCCAACTCGGCGAAGTCGTCCTCGGTCAGGCAGGTGTGCTCGGCGATCAGCGGCCTCGGCATTTCACCGAAATGTTTCTTGACGTCCAGGTATCGCCGCTCCTCGACGCTCTTGCCGCGCAGCGCGTCCACCTTCGGCATCCGTGTCGGCAGGCTCTCCTCCCACGCCCGGCAGGGAATGTAGTTCTCCATCTCCCGACCGCCCCACAGGTGCAGCTCGACGCCCTCGACAGCGCGGATCTTCGCAGCGTAGGTGTCGTTACGCGTCCGATGCCCGGCATACTTGCGGTCGCTGTCCATCAGCGCCGCCAGCCGAACCAGGATGGCGAAGTGGCGACGGCGACGTTCGACGAACTGCGGCATCCGGTCCTTGCCACCCGCATGCCCGATGGTCAGCCAGTCGGCGCGGATGGCGTGCACGATGCGCTTCGCGTCGAATGCCTCGGCGAGCGCGAGCAGGAAACACTCCTCGGTGATCTCGTCCTCGACGACCAGCACCGCCGGACGGCTCAGATCCGCCACCAGGTCCTTCAGCTCGGCGGCGGTGATCGATGCGCGCCGCCCGGACGGCGCGGCCACAGTGCTCGTGGCTTCGGTGAAGGCTGCCTCGACGAACACCTTCACGCCGTCGATTGGCAGGGTGTCGGCGAAGCGTGCGGCACTGTCGGCTGTGGTCCGGTCCGGCCGCCACTCGTGCCGCTCCTGCATGAGCAACTCGAGCAGTTTGACCACGGCCAACTTATCGCCCTGGACGAACACCTCGGGCTTGATGTCAAGATGCATAGCCGCTCCGGCTCAGCTGCGCGGTGGCCAACGCCCGGGCCTCCTGGTAGTCCTGCGAGAAGTAGCCGTCGGGCCAGCCGGCACCGAGGTTGCCCAGCTCGTCGATCGCCACTCGCTGAACGGTCGAGACGCCGTTCTGCTGGTGCACCACGTAGACCGCCACGGTGCCGGGCTGACACGCCCCCTCGGCGATGCGGCGTCTTAACCGCAGCAGCAGCGTCTCGCTGTGGGTCTCGACGAGGAACCGCGTCCCGGTCGTCCTGGCGGTGTCCAGGTAGAGATCCGCCAGCGCGGCGTGGGCGGCCGGATGCAGGTGCATCTCGGGCTCCTCGACGATCTGCAACGGATCGACGCCCTCACCACGCAACTCGTCGATGGCACACTGCACCAGGATCGGCAACACCTGGGCCAGGCCGGTGCCGGCGTCGGCGAGGTTGACCTGCACGGAACTGCCCCGACGGGTGAGCACCGTCGACCAGAGCGGGCCAACCGGGACCTCCTCGATCCGCCACTCGGGCACGATATGGGCGAGCAACTCGTTGACCCGCTCGATCAGTTCGCCGCTGCGCCGGGCGCGATCGTCGGCGAGGATTCCATAGACCTCCTGGCCCTGCTCCCCCACCTCCCTTGGTGCCCCGAACGGCAGGCGGTGCTGCCTGCTCGGACGGTCCCGGTAGGCGCTCAGGAACCGGATCGGCCCGATGGAGGGCCCCTCTCCCGGCGGGTGCGGCCATCGGAAACCCGAGTCCGGCAACCGTGGCAGCAGTCCGCGAAAATCGACCGGTCGAATCGTCGGCTGACCACCCGGCTCACGTACCTCGTAGAGCGGGCCGTCATCGGTCAGCTCAATGCTCGGCTGAAGGCGGAATTCGACGGCCTGACGGGCGGTGGCGAAGTGCAGAGCGGAGACGTAAGCCAACCGATCCTCGTCGACGTAACGGATGCTCGCCTCCAGGCCGAACGAGGCCGGACCGTCGACCTCGACGCCGAGAGTGAAACGGCCATGGGTGCTCTGCTCGAAGATCAGGTCGGGGAAACCGTCCACCGGCAGCGGGTCGAGCCGGTCCAGGTCGAGCGGGGCGGTGCTGGTGGTGTCGAAGCCGGTGGCGATCACCAGCGGTGCCCGGGTCAGCACGCTCTTGCCGGAGTTGTTCTTGCCGAGCACCACGGTCACCGGGGCCAGCTCGATCTCCTGCCGGTCTCGGAAGCACCGGTAGTTCTCAAGCGTGATCGTCCTCAGGGGCATTCACACGTTTCTACCAGGACACCCGAACACGAATCACCCCGGCCCGTGTCCGCAACACGACAGTCAGCGCGCCGGCGCGGCACTTACCTCGGTGGTGATCCAGTCGTCGGCGAGCCAGAGCGACTGGCTGGCCGGCGAGGTCAGCGGCAACTGCACCCCGTCCAGCACCGCCGGGTCGGGACGACGCGCCGGCACCAGCAGCAGCCGGGCCGCCGGCCGGGGCCGGGTCAGGTCCGCCACTTCCTGAAGCAACCCGAGCTGCCCGTAACGGGCCAGCGGCGCCGCCTCGGTGAGCAGCACCGCGCCATCGGCGGCGGCGATCGCCTCGCTGATCGCCGGCACGACCTGATGCCGGACCAGATCCACCAGGCTGCGGAAGTCGGCGTCCAGCGGCATGCCGTTGTCGGCCGCCACGATCGCCTCCCACGGGAAGCCCAGCCCCCGCAGCCGGGTCAGCAGGATCGCCGTGACGTCCACCTCGGTCAGCGGCAGCCGGGCCAGCAGCGCCCGCCGGGCCGGGCCGAGCCGACGCCACGGGGCCAGCACCGCGAGGAAGGCCCGCCGCTGGATCGCCGTGCCGAGCTTCTCGCCGACCTCGTCGGCGGCGGACATGCCGAGCAGTGGGGCGTGGCTGGTGGCCATCCGGGTGCCGGTCACCGACGACATCGCGCTCGGCCGACCGTACCTCTGGTCGGGCGCGTGCCAGGTCAACGGCACCTCGGCCGCGACCAGCAGGTCCGTCAGGGCGGGGCGGCCGGGCAGCCGCTCGGCCCGCGGGAAGCGGCCGTGCACCCGGTCGCGGACCTGCTGCTCGCCGAGCCACTGCCCGATGAGGTTGCCCGCCGACAACCGCAGCGCCCGCACCGCCGGCATCCCCACCGGATAGAGCTGGCCCTGTGCGTTGACGTCAACCCGGTCGTTGCTCCCCGCCGACGCGAGCTGCAACAGCCGCGGATCGGCCACCGGCGGCATGCCGGCCGGCACCGGCAGCCGGCGCAGCTCTTCCAAGGCACGCTGCCGGGTCGGTAGCGGGTCACTCTCGGTCAGCTCCGCGGCCCGGTCGCCCAGCTTGACCGCGTACCCGAGGAAATCGTCGGCGGTCACGACGGAGGTCGGGTCGTCCGGTTCCCGGCCGACCAGGACGATGCTCGAACCGGGGAAGCGGTAGGTGGCCACGCGGGCGTTCCCACCGGTGCTGAGCTCGGCCTCGACGGCGGCGCGGACCAGGCCGATCGCCTGGGGCAGCCGCTTCGGCTCGGAGGTGTAGGAGCCGCGCGCGGCGATCACCGCCCGCGCCAACTCCTCGGCCGACATCACCGCGCCTCGGGCGTCGAGAAGCGCCACGATCTCGTTGCGCACCGCCGCCAGCGCCGGATCGTCCAGCCATCGCGGCGTCTGGTTACGCAACGCCGCGAAGACCTGCCGCTGCTTCTTCCCGGTGGCGCGGGCCACGTCTCCCTCAACCGGCCAGTGCAGGAACGTGCCGTCCTCGGTGGGGGCCTGGCCGAGCAGCGCGGCCAGAATCCCGTGATGTCGGGACTGCTTCGGCGGCAGCAGCGTGGCGCAGAGCGCCTCGACACCCTGGGCCACCGGGCGGGCCTCGCTGTCGGACGGCTCGTTCCCGCCGGGCAGCACCGCCCGCAGCGCCCGCGCCTGGGCGATGATCTCCTTACGGGTGGCGTCCGGCACGCCCTTCGCCCGGGTGAGTTCCGACAACTCCGCGTCCAGCAGCTCGCCGACCGTGTGCATGCCGAGCCGTTCCAACGCCGACCGGGCCCGCGCGGTCAGCTCGGTCACCTCCAGCGGCGACTCGCGGGTCAGCCCCACCATCGCCGGCTGCGGGCCGACCGGCGTCACCGCCGGCTGCGGGACCTGCTGGAAGATCGCCCGCCAGGCGTCGGTCATCTCGTCGACCGTGTCGAAGCGGGCGGTGGCCTCCCGGGCCAGCGCCCGGCGGAAGAACTCCACCAGCCGGTCGGCGATCGCCGGGTCGAACGCCGACGGGTCCAGGGTCACCTCGTCGCTCACCGCCGTCGGGTTGGCGTTGTCGCCCCACCGGGGCAGCGTGCCGGTCGCCATCTCGTAGAGCACCACCGCCGCCGCGAAGCGCTCCGCCGCCGCGTCGTACCGCAGCCGGCGCGGCGCCCCGAGGAACGGGTCGAGGTAGCCGACCGTGCCGGCGCTGAGCTGGTCGGCCGGGACCGACGACAGTGAGAAGTCGAAGACGCACAGGTGCGGCTGCTTGTCCTTCGGCCGGGGCCGGGCCGCCAGGTTGGCCGGTTTCAGGTCGCGGTGCCAGACGCCCTGCCCGTCCAGATAGTTGGCGATGTCGAGCAGGTCCCGGCCGTACCGCTCCAGCAGGTCCAGCGCGAGCCGGCCGGCGCGCAGCTCCTCGGCAAGGGTCCGCCGCCCGGCACTCTCCATCAACAGCGCGGTCCGGCCACCGACCCGCACCGGGCCGTCGACGAGCGCGGCCACCTGGGGGTGCTTGAGCCCGGCGAGGGTACGCGCCTCCGCGGTCAGCCGTTCCTCGTGCTGCTCGTCGCGGGCCACCTTCAGGACCAGGTCACGGCCCTCGTCGGCGCGGCTGACCAGCAGCGCGACGGCGGTGGACCCCGAGCCGAGGCGGTCCTTCACCTCCAGCCCGCCGTCGAGCAGGTCACCCCGGTGGGCGGCGAGCGGATCGGTCACCGGCTCGGGCTCCGGCGCGGTCAGCTCGTCCCAGACCTTCTCCAGGTCGCTCCGGAACCGCGACACACTGGGCAGCCGTTGCCCCGGGTCGCCGCGGGTGGCGTCGTAGACCAGCTTGACCAGCTCGGACGGCATCCCGTCGACCACCGCGTCCAGGTGCAGCCCGCTGTCCCGCACCGTGTTGGCCAGATCCTCGGCCGTGGTGGCAGGCGCCGCCCCGGCGAAGATCCGGAAGGCGAGCGCGCCGAGCGAGAACACGTCGAGCCGGTGGCCGGGCAGCCGGGCCGCATGGTCCGCCTCCGGCGCCTGGTAGCGGCGGACCTCGTCGTCGAAGAACAGGTCCAGGGTGGCCGGATCGCTCGACGGGCCGAGCCGGGTGAGGTGGGACGTGCCGGCGAGACGCCCACCGGTCTGCCAGTCGGTCACCACAAGCGTCGGGCGCGTCCCATCGGGGTCTCCGACGTAGACCGCCCGGGGTGAGAGCGCCCGGTGGGCCAGCCGACGGGAATGGGCATAGTCGATGATCTCGGCGAGGTCCTGCACCAGATGCAGCCGCTGGGCCAGGGTGAGGGTGTCCCCCCGCCGCAGCAGCCACTGGTCGAGGCGTACCCAGTTCTGCTGGTGGTCGAAGACGACCGCCGGGCCCCACGCGTGGTCGACCAGGTCGTGCGCCCGGGCCACGCCCGGATGGTGGATCCCCTGGAGCAGCCGGAACTCCCGCTCCGCCGCCCGGCGGATCGCCGGCACCTCGTGCTCGGCGGCCCGGCTGGTGAGATAGAACCGAACCCGGCGCACCAGCGATGTGTCCAGCGTGTGCCCGGCGAGGAAATCCTGCCAGCCCAGCCCTTCGGCGAACGGCTTCGGGTGCAGGAGCAACTGGCCGATCTTGCGGTCCGCCACCGACGGTCGGATCTTGGCACCGCGGACCAGGTCCACGATCTGCCGACCCCGAGCCTCATCCACCAGGTGGCCCGGGTTACGCGGCGGCGAGAGCAGGAACGTCTTCAGGCTCGCCAGGTTGGCCTCGGGATGACCGTCCAAGCCGTAGACGTGCTGGCTGCCGATCGCGTCCAACTCCGCTCGCGTCGCTCTGGCATGCAGGAAAACCGCCGCGCCGACGAACGGCGTCTCGTCCTGCCGTCCCTGCTGCTTGGCGTAGTGGCGGATCAGGCTGCCCAGCCGCTTGGCCTTCCGGTTGGCCAAGATGTAGGGGTTGTCCTCCGGGATGAGCCGGGAGTTGGGGGCGCGGCGCACCCACTGGGTGCCGTCCCCACGGATCTCGCCCTGCCAGTGCTTCAGCTCCAGCACGTAGAGGCCGCTCGGGGTGAGCACCAGGGCGTCGACCTCGTTGATCGAGCCGTCCGCGCCGACGAACTCGACGTTCGCCCAGACGTGGTAGGGCTCGGTGTCCGGCAGGTAGCCGGCCAGCTCCCGCAGACCGTCCTGCTCCCACGTGTAGGAGCTGGCGTTGATCTGCTCCCAGCGCGGCGAGTCCTCGCGCATGCGCCGCCCCCTCTGGCCCGATCGTCGCTGTCAAGCTCAACCCCGGAACCTTACCGGGCCGCCGCTCACTCCCAGGAGTTGGCGATGTCGAGGATCTCCAGATCGGGTGGGGCCGCGGCGGCAGCTGTCGGGGCGTCCCGGGTCACCAGGTGACAGCGGTAGAGGACGGCGGTGGCGACGGCGTGGGCCACATCGAGAGGCACCTTGCAGCTCGCGGCGATCCGGGCCACCCGGCGGCTGGTCGGACCGTCGTACACCGCGATTCGGATGTCCCGATCGGCGTCCAGGAGCAGGTCGAGCAGATCGGTTGCCGGCGTCCCGGCGAGCTGGAGCTGCGCCTGCCCCAGGCAGAGCGCCGGGATCCACACCTCCTGCTCCGGGTCCTCCTGCGCGAGAGTCAGCAGCGCACCGGGCTCGACGCTGTCCCCCGAGGCGTACGCGAGCAGGGCGCACGTGTCCAGGACGAGCCCGTTCACGCGGCGGCCACCCCGCCCTCGTCGCCGAACTGGCGCAGCCACTGCATGTTCCGGTCGTGCTGCTCGTCGGTGATCGGCGGGTGCTCCGCCAGCCGGCGGCGTGCGCGCTCGACGTCCTCGTCGGTCACCACGTAACCGTGCTCGGCCCAGCGAGCCCGCAGCCCGTCCGCCCGCATCTTCCGCCGCAAAACAGCGGCGATGAAGCCGGACGTCGTGCCGTGCGAGCGCTCGACGTACTCGGCGACGTCGTCGGGCAGGCTGATCGTGATGCGTCGCGTCATACTCTCAGCATAACCGGCGCATACTCCGTTACCGGGACGGCGCGCTGGGTATGGAGGAGCGATGAGGGCGAGTTTCCGGCTCGGCCGGATCGCCGGCGTTCCCGTCGGCGTCAACTGGAGTGTCCTGGTCATCTTCGTGCTGATCGCCTGGACGCTGTCGGCGAGCCTGTTCCCGCGCTCGTACCCCGGCCACTCCGCGCTGGCCTACGTCGCGGCCGGCCTGGCCGCCGCGGTGGTCTTCTTCCTCGGCCTGCTCGCCCACGAGGTGTCGCACGCGGTGGTGGCCAAGCGCAACGGCATCGAGGTCGAGGGGATCACGCTCTGGCTCTTCGGCGGCGTCGCCGAGCTGAAGGGCGAGGCGAAGGACCCGGGCGCCGAGCTGCGGATCGCCGGCGTGGGGCCGCTGGTCAGCCTGGTCATCGGCGTGGTGTTCGGCGCCGTGGCCGTGGCCGTGGCGGTGGCCGGCGGGCACGGCCTGCTGCTCGGCGCGCTGTCCTGGCTGGCCGGCATCAACGTGCTGCTGGCGCTCTTCAACGTGCTCCCGGCGGCGCCGCTGGACGGCGGGCGGCTGCTGCGCGCGGCGGTGTGGAAGGCCACCGGCGACCGGACCCGGGCGTCGGTGGTGGCGGCCGGCGCCGGCCGGGTGCTGGGCATCGTGCTGATCGGCCTCGGGCTGTGGCGGTTCCTCAGCGGGGCCGGGTTCGGTGGGCTCTGGCTGGCGCTGATCGGCTGGTTCCTGATCGGCGCCGCCGGGCAGGAGGAGCGGCAGGCCCGGATGGGCGACGCGCTGCGCGGCATCCGGGTCGGTGACGTGATGACGCCGCAGCCGCAGACCGCGTCCGGCGACCTGACCGTGGCCGAGTTCGTCGACCACTACCTCTTCGCGTACCGGCACTCGGCGTTGCCGCTGACCGAGAACGACCGGCCGGTCGGCCTGGTCACGCTCGACCGGGTACGCGGCGTCGCGGCGGACCGCCGCCCGTCGACCACCCTGGCCGAGGTGTCCTGCCGGGCCGACGAGCTGGTGCTGGCCCGCCCGGACGAGCAGCTCACCGAGCTGCTCCCCCGACTCAACGAGTGCACCGACGGCCGGGCGCTGGTGGTGGTAGACGACCGGCTGGTGGGGATCGTCTCCCCCAGCGACATCAGCCGCGCGGTGCAGCGCGGCAGCCTGCGCCGGCAGTCGTCGGCCGGCCGCTGACCGCCGCCCGGCACCGTCAGTCGCGGGGGAAGTAGCGGTCCAGCTCCTCGGTGCGGAACTTCCCGGCCGGGTCGAACTCGCGTAGCAGGGCGGCGAAGTCGGCGTGCCGGGGGTACGCGGCGGCCGGGTCGCGGTCGAAGAGCTTGCCCCAGTGCGGGCGGGGTGCGAACGGGGCGAGCCGCCGCTCCACCTCGGCCAGCACCGGCGCTACCGCCACCGGGTCGCCGATCCAGGTGAAGTGCACCGCCAGCGTGTCCCGCCGGAAGTTCGGGCTCAGCCACAGCTCGTCGGCGGCCACCGTACGCAGCTCGCAGATCTGGAGCACGGCGGCGATCCGCTCGGCCACCGGGTCGAGCGCGGCCAGCGCCGCCGCCGCGTCGGCCCGGGGCACGTGCCACTCGGACTGGAGTTCGTCGCCGCTGCTGGGGGTGAAGCCGAGCCGGAAGTGCGGCAGCCGCTCGTGCCACGGCCCGGGTTCGCCGAGCTGGGCGGTGCAGTGCTCCGGCGACATGCCGGGCACCGGGTGTTGCGGGGTTTCGGCGGGCACCGTGTCCAGCCAGTCGGCGGCCGGCGGCGGCTGGTCGGCGTCCTGCTTGATCCACACCTGGTCGAGGCGCTCCGACCGCCAACCGGTGAACACGCTGACGCTGTACGCGGCGCCGAGCGCCTCCGCCAGGGCTTCCCGGGGCAGCCCGAGCCGGACGTACTGCCGCACCTCGAACGTTTCGACCACGTCGAGCGTGAGCCGGGTGACCACGCCCAGCGCGCCGAGGTTGACCACCAGGCCGGCGAACCTGGGGTCGGCCCGGTCGACGGTGAGCAGGTCGCCGTCGGCGGTGACCAGTTCCAGCGCGGCCACGGCGGCGGCCAGGTTGCGGTTGCCGACGCCGGAGCCGTGGGTGGCGGTGGCTACCGAGCCGGCCACCGAGATGTGCGGCAGCGAGGCGAGGTTCGCCAGCGCGTACCCCCGGTCCTGGAGCGTGGTGGCCAGGTCGCCGTAGCGCAGGCCGGCGGCGACCGTGACGGTGCCCCGGTCGGGGTCGAGCGCGACGGTGGGTGGCAGCCCGGCGAGCGCGATCTGGGCGCCCGCGGTGTCGCCGAGTCGGTTGAACGAGTGACCGGTGCCGACGGCCCGGACCCGGTCCGCCCCGGCGACCAGCCGGCGCAGCTCGTCCAGGGAGGTCGGCCGGTGCCGGGTCCGGGCCGACCAGCGGACGTTGCCGGCCCAGTTGGTGTCGGTCATGCGCTGCATCATCCGCCATCGCGTGCGGGCAGGGTTGCTCCGGGGTCGCAGCGGGAATCCTGGCGGGATGAGCAGCTACCGCGACCCGAGCCTCCACGGTGACGTGTACCCGTCGGAGGAGGAGATCGATCTGACCGCCCCGGTGCCGACGCCGGCGCCGGAACCCGAACCGGAACCGGCGCCACACCCGGGACCGCTGCCGCGCGACGGGCAGGCGCCGCACGACGGGCCGCTGCCGCACGACGGGCCGGGCCGGTCGATCGTGACCCGGCACCTGGACGGTTCCGTCGAGGTGGTGACCGACCTCGATGGCGACGGCGTGGCCGACGTGGTGCAGGTCGACATCGACGGCGACGGCATCCCGGACGTGATGTACCTGGACAGCGACCGGGACGGCCGACTCGACACCGTACGGCGGGCGTAGGCGGGCTCGTCGGCACCGCTACATCCGGTAGCGGCCGTCACCAGATGTTTGGTCGAAACGGCGGGCGGCGGACACCGGGGCGGCGGGGCCCGCCGCTCAGAGCTGCGGCATCACCTCGGCGGCGACCAGCTCCAGGTGGTCCAGGTCGGCCAGGTCGAGCACCTGGAGGTAGACCCGGTCGGCGCCGGCCTCGGCGTACCGGCCGAGCGTCTCCACCACCTCGGCGGGCGTGCCGGCGGCGCCGTTGGCGCGCAGCTCGGCGGGCTCCCGGCCGATCGCCTCGGCGCGGCGGGCCACCTCGGCGTCGTCGCGCCCGCAGCAGAGCACCAGCGCGTTGGACCAGGTCATGGTGGACGGGTCCCGGTCGATCTCGGCGCAGGCGTCCCGCACCCGCCGGAACTGCGCCGTCGTGTCGGCGACCGAGGCGAACGGCAGGTTGAACTCGTCGGCGTACCGGGCGGCGAGTCGCGGCGTGCGCTTCGGGCCCATGCCGCCGAGCAGGATCGGCGGGTGGGGCCGCTGCACCGGTTTGGGCAGCGCCGGCGAGTCGCTGACCGGGTAGTGCCGGCCGGGGAAGTCGAAGGTGGCGCCGGCCGGGGTGGTCCAGAGCCCGGTGATGATCGCGAGCTGCTCCTCCAGCCGGTCGAACCGCTCGCCCAGCGGCGGGAACGGGATGCCGTAGGCGGCGTGTTCCTCGGCGTACCAGCCGGTGCCGATGCCCAGCTCGACCCGGCCGCCGCTCATCTGGTCGACCTGCGCCACGGTGATGGCGAGCGGGCCGGGCAGGCGAAAGGTGGCGGCGCTCATCAGCGTGCCGAGCCGGATCCGGGTGGTGTCACGGGCCAGGCCGGCGAGCGTGGTCCAGGCGTCGGTCGGACCGGGGTCGCCGTCCACCGAGCCCATCTTCAGGTAGTGGTCGGAGCGGAAGAACGCGGCGAAGCCGGTCTCCTCCGCGCGACGCGCCACGGTGAGCAACTGGTCGTAGCTGGCGCCCTGCTGGGGTTCGGTGAAGATCCGCAGTTCCATGCCCCGAGCATAGGAGCGGTCGACCCAGGTGCGGCGCGATCCACCCCCGTGGCACCGGCCTGGACAGCACCAACCAGTCTATATGCCTTGACCGGCATATAACCGTGGTGACATATTGGCGGGGTGACCGTGGACGCCTTCACCGTGCTGGCCGAGCCCGCCCGACGCGACATCCTCGACCGGCTGCGCCGGGCCGAGAGCAGCGTCGGCGAGCTGGTGGACGCGCTGGGCATGAGCCAACCCGCCGTCTCCAAGCACCTCCGGGTGCTGCGCGAGGCCGGCCTGGTCACCTGCCGCACCGCGGCCCAGCGGCGGATCTACCGGGTGGACACCCGGCCGCTGCGGGCGCTGGACGACTGGCTCGGGCCCTACCGACTGATGTGGACCGAGCACCTCGACGCCCTGGAACGCCATCTCGACCGTCAGGAGTGACGATGCAGCGTGACGACTTCCGCCCCGGCCCGCTCGCCGACGTCGGCCGGGTCCCGGTCGACGACCGGTGGGACCTGGTGCTCGTCCGGAGGCTGCGGCACCCGCCGGAGAAGGTGTGGGCCGCGCTGACCGACCCCGGGCAGCTCGCCGAGTGGGCGCCGTTCCTCGCCGACCGCGATCTCGGCCACCCCGGCGAGGCCATCCTCAGCACGGTCGACGGCGACCGGGCCGATCCGGCGCCGGCCACGGTGCGCCGCGCCGACCGGCCGAGCGTGCTGGAGTACACCTGGGGCGACGGTCTGCTCCGCTGGGAGCTGGCATCGACCGGAGCCGGCACCACGCTGACCCTGCGGCACCGGATCGACCGGCCCGACCTGGCGCCGATGGTGGCCGCCGGCTGGCACCTCTGCCTGGACGTCGCCGGCCACCTGCTCGACGGCGACCCGGTCGGCCCGATCCGTGGCGCCGAGGCGAAGGAGTTCGGTTGGGCGGAGCTGCGTGACGCGTACGCCGAACGCCTGGACCGCGACTGAGGCTCAAGCGGCGTCCGGCAGCGCGATCGCGGTGGCCGCCCGGCGGATCGGCTCGGCCACCCGGCTGATCATCCGCTCCCGGCCGGGCAGGTGCGGCAGGACCCGCAGCATCGTGGTCTGGAACCGGATCTGCCCGGCCGAGCCGAGCACCATGCCCTTGAGGTTCCGCTCGGCCAGCGCCTGGTTCGCCGCGACGAACGGCCGCATCCGGCGTTCGTACGCGGCGAACCCGGCCGCCGGCCGCCCGCCCGCCTCGGCCAGCGCGGCGGCCAGCACGTACGCGCCGACCAGTCCCAGGCTGGTGCCCTGTCCGGACGCCGGGGACGCGGCGTACGCGGCGTCGCCGACCAGGCCGATCCGACCGGTCGACCAACTCTCCATCCGCACCCGGCTCATCGCGTCGAGGTAGAGGTCGGGCGCGTCGGCCGCCGCGGCGAGCAGCTCGGGCACCCGCCAGCCGGCACCGGCGAAGGCTCCGCTCAACACGGCCGGATGAGGGCGTCCAAGCACGTCGGCAGGCGAGCGGAAGAGGAAGAGCGCCCGGGCGTCGGGCGCGCCCGCCGTCCGGTAGACGCCGACGGTCCGTCCGGGCTCCGGGTGCAGCAGCTCGACCCGCTCCTCGCCCAGGGCTGCCGGCACCGTGCAGATGGCGATGTGGTGCCCGAGCGGACGCAGGTGCGCCGACGCCGGGCCGAACGCGAGCCGACGTACCGCGGAGTGCGGTCCGTCGGCACCGATCACCAGGTCGAAGCGGCGGTGGTCGCCTCGCGCGAACGTCACGTCCACCCCGTCGGCGTCGGCGTGCAGCGCGGTGACCGAGTCGCCGAACCGGTGTTCCACGTCGGCGGCGGTCCGCAGGATGCGGGTCAGGTCGCCGCGCATGATTTCCACGTCGTCGGCCGAGCGGCCGCCGAAGAGCGCGGCGTCCATCGTGGCGAGTTGCCGGCCGCTCCGGTCGAGGAAGCGGGCCAGCCGCATCCCGGTGTCGCGGGCCCGCACCGGCGCGGCGAGGCCCATCCGGTCCAGCACGGTCAGGGCGGCGCCCCGCACGTCGACCTTGTAGCCGCCGTCGCGGGGGGCCGGGGCCCGCTCGACGATGGTCGGCCGGAAGCCGTGGCGACGCAGCCACCAGACGAGCGCGGAGCCGGCGACACCAGCGCCGGAGATCAGTACATCGGTCATGGCGATGACGGTACGTGCCGTGTGAGACGTTTGTGCAAGACGGATGTTCAAAGGCGTGGGTACGCTGCCCGCATGGGAAATCGGGAGGACCTGCTCGCCGGCGCGAAGCGCTGCCTGATCGAGAAGGGCTACGGCGCCACCACCGCCCGGGACGTCGCCGCCGCGGCCGGCACCAGCCTGGCCGCCATCGGCTACCACTTCCGCACCACCCGGGCGCTGCTCGACGAGGCGCTCGTCGAGGCGATGGCGGAGTGGGGCGAGGAACTGGACCGCGCCCTGGCCCACGACGGCGACCCGGAGCGGCGGTTCGAGGCGGCATGGGAACGCATCATCGAATCGTTCGCCCGGTTGCGCCCGCTCTGGGCGGTCCAGTTCGAGCTGATCGCTCGGATGGACCGTTCCCCCGAGCTGCGCGTGGCGTTCGCCGACGCCAACCGCCGGGCGCGCCTCGGCCTGGCCGAGGCGTTCCACCGGCTCGACCCGGACGCGGACGAGACCACCGCACTCACGCTCGGCGCGTTCCACCAGGCGCTGCTCGGCGGCGTGGCCGCGCAGTGGCTGGTCGACCCGGACGCCGCCCCCTCGGCGCGGGAGCTGACCCGCGCGCTGCGGATCGTCGCCCGGGAGCTGGGCCCCGACCGCCCGGCGTGACCGTCAGCCCGCCGCCACCCGGCCGACCAGGTCGAACGTCGACCGGGCGGCCTCGACGCCGTCCGTCAGCTCTTCGGCGGACCACTCCCGCCCGGCCACCGCGACCCGGAAGGTCCGCCAGTCGCGGCCCGGCTCGCCGCCGGCCCGGCGGAAGAAGCCCGTCGCCTCCCCCGCCCGCAGGCCCAGCCGACGCTCCACCTCCGGCGCGATCACCCGGCCACCCAGGGCGCTGCCCAGCAGGACGTAGCGGCCACCGACGGCCCGGGCGGTGGTGGTGAGGTCCAGGCCCGACGACGCGTCGGCCGGTCGGTCGACCGCGACGCCGAGAGCGGTGAGGTCGGTCCGCAGCAACGCGGCGGCCTCACCGATCCGGGGGGCGAGCGGAAGCCCGGACCAGTCCGCGCCGGCCAGGTCCCGCTCCACCGGCGCCCAGGCGGCGAGCAACCCGACCAGCACGGCGGCGAGATCGCCCCGGGTGCGGATCCGGTCGGGCAGATCCAGCCGGCGCTCCACCGCGGTGTGGTGGTCACGGGTGCCGTCCCGCAGCGCGGCCAGCATCGGCGACACCTCGGCCGGACGGCGGGGCTGATCGGGCATCCGGCGAGTATGCCCCGCCCCGGCCCGCGGCGCACATTCCCGGAATCGTTACGACGGGAATCGCCCCGCGGGCCGGCCCGTCCGATTCGGAATGGGACGGCGGAGTCGACCGGCAAGCCGCGGGCGGATATGACGAACGCATGACGGTTCGCTATCAGCGCCTTCATATTCGCGACGGACCGCGCAACCTCACGTAATCGCCCAGACGTAACTCACGGACCAGTGGAAACGCTCTCTGCGCGGGCGTGGCGCGCGCGTACCGGAACGGATCGGTCGACCGAATTCGGGTGTCAATTTTTGTGTGCAGGTCCACACGCCCCGCAGTCCCGGCTGGAATGTCGGCGATGACGTCGGTAGGTTTCTCGGCCGGCCCTCGTGAGCCACCCAATCTGACCGATGTTGATTCGACGGACGAGACCGAAGACGGCCCCCACGGGCGTCGGAGAGGGGATCGTGTCCGCGCTCGCAGTGCAGTCGCTCTACAAAATATTCGGGAATCGAGCTTACGAAGCGGTAAGACGCCTGGCGGACGGCGCGCCGCGCGCCGAGGCGCTGGCCGGGCTCCCGGCCACCGCCGCCGTCATCGACGCGACCTTCGAGGTACGCCCCGGCGAGATCTTCGTCGTGATGGGCCTTTCCGGCTCCGGGAAGTCGACCCTCATCCGGATGCTCAACGGCCTGCTCCGTCCCACCTCCGGCAGCGTCCGGGTGGACGGGGTGGAGCTGACCTCGCTCCGGCCCGCCGCACTGCGCAAGCTCCGCCGGGACAAGATCAGCATGGTCTTCCAGCACTTCGCGCTCATGCCGCACCGCACGGTGGCGGAGAACGCCGGGTACGCGCTGGAGGTCGCCGGCCTGCCCAAGGCGGAGCGACGCGAGCGGGCGATGGAAGCCCTGCGCATGGTCGGCCTCACCGAGTGGGCGGACAACCTCCCGCACGACCTCTCCGGCGGCATGCGGCAACGGGTCGGCCTGGCGCGCGCGCTGGCCGCCGGCACCGACATCCTGCTCATGGACGAGGCGTTCTCGGCGCTCGACCCGCTCATCCGGCGGGAGATCCAGGACCAGCTCCTGGAACTCCAGGCCGAGCTGGGCAAGACGATCATCTTCATCACCCACGACCTCAACGAGGCGATGCGCCTCGGCGACCGGATCGCGGTGATGCGGGACGGTCGGATCGTCCAGATCGGCACCGCCGAGGAGATTCTCACCGACCCGGCCAACGGGTACGTGGCACAGTTCGTGGCCGACGTGGACCGCACCCGCATCCTCACCGCCGCCTCGGTGATGGAGAAGCCGCACCAGGTGCTCGACGTGAGCGCCGGGCCGCGGGTCGCGGCGAAGGCGCTGCGGGAGACGCAGACCTCGGTGGTCTACGTGACCGGCCCGGGCAAGCGGTTCCTCGGCACGGTCACCGAGGACGAGGTGCTGCGTGCGCTGCGCGAGAACCGGACCAGCCTCGACGGCCACGTCTCGACCGACCAGGTCCGCACCGTCACCGAGGACACCTCGGTCGCCGACCTCTTCGCCGACTGCGCGGAGAGCCGACACCCGGTCGCCGTGCTGGACGACCGGGGACGGCTGGCCGGGGTGATCCCCCGGATCACGCTGCTCAGCGCGCTGGCCAGCGCCGCACCCGACGAGCCGGCCGAGCCGGACCCGGCGGAGCCCACCGACATCGAACTGGTCACCGCAGAGGAGACACCGGCATGAGCCTGCGCGAGTTCCCGCTCGACGCCGCGCTGCCCCGAGTGCCGCTCGGCGAGTGGGTCGAGTCCGCCGTGGACTGGGCCACCCGTACCCTCGGGCCGGTCTTCGACGCGATCACGGCCGGGGTCGAGGCCCTGGTCGGCCCGCTCGAACAACTGCTCAACGGCGTGCCGGCGGTGGCCGTCGTAGCGGTGCTGGCCGGGCTCGGCTGGTGGCTGCGTGGCTGGAAGTTCGCCCTCGGCGCGGCGGTCGGCCTCCTGCTGGTGGCCGGCATGCCCTACTGGGAGGAGACCATGAGCACGCTCGCGCAGGTGCTCGTGGCCAGCGTGCTCGCCCTGCTGCTGGCGGTCCCGGTGGGCGTCTTCGTGGCCGAGAACAGGCGGGCCTCCGCGCTGGCCCGGCCGGTGCTGGACTTCATGCAGACGATGCCGGCGTTCGTCTACCTGATCCCGGCGCTCTTCTTCTTCGGCATCGGCACGGTGCCGGGCGTGCTGGCGACCGTGGTGTTCAGCATGCCGCCCGGCGTCCGCCTGACCGAGCTGGGCCTGCGCCAGGTCGACAAGGAGATCGTCCAGGCCGCCGAGTCCTTCGGCGCGCCACCGTGGATGGTGCTGCTGCGCACCAAGGTGCCGCTGGCGCTGCCGACCATCATGACCGGCGTCAACCAGGTGATCATGCTGTCGCTGTCCATGGTGGTCATCGCCGGCATGGTCGGCGCCGGCGGCCTCGGCGACGTGATCATCTTCGCGCTCTCCCAGGTCGAGGTGGGCAGCGGGTTCGAGGGCGGGATCGCCGTCGTGGTCCTCGCCGTCGTGCTCGACCGGCTCACCGACTCACTGGGCGACCGGTTCCCCTCCGCGCGGGCGCAACGCCTCGCGCGGGAGGCTGCCTGACCCGTCGCCCGTCCGGCCGGCACCCCTGCTTCCGCGTACGCGCAAGCGCCGGCAACCTCGCAAGGAAAGGAAACTCTGTGTTCACGACAGTGAAGCGCGTCCTCGCGCTGGCGGTTACCGCCGCCCTGGCCCTCGGCGGCGCGACCGCCTGCGGCGACTCCTCGGACGGCGCGTCCGGCGGCGACAAGAAGATCACCATCGGCTACATGGCCTGGGACGAGGCGATCGCCGCCTCGCACCTGTGGCAGCACATCCTTGCGGACAAGGGCTACCAGGTCGAGCTGAAGAACCTGGAGGCCGGCCTGGTCTACGGCGGTCTCGCCAACGGCGACATCGACCTGTTCCTGGACGGCTGGCTGCCGCTGACCCACGCCTCCTACCTGGAGAAGTACGGCGACAAGCTGGAGAAGCTGGGCGTCTGGCACGACGACGCCAGCCTCAGCATCGCGGTGCCGAAGTACGTCGAGGGCATCGACTCGCTGGAGGACCTGGCCGCCAAGGCCGGCACGTTCGGCGGCGAGATGGTCGGCATCGAGCCGGGTGCCGGCCTCACCAAGGCCACCCAGGAGCAGGTGCTGCCGAAGTACGGGCTGGAGGGGTCGATGAAGCTCAAGACGTCCTCCACCCCGGCCATGCTGGCCGCGCTCGACGGCGCCATCGCGAACAAGAAGCCGATCGTGGTCACGCTCTGGCACCCGCACTGGGCCTACGCCAAGTACGAGCTGAAGGACCTGGCCGACCCGAAGGGCACGCTGGGCCAGGCCGAGCAGATCAACACGTTCGGCCGCCAGGGCTTCGGCAAGGACTTCCCGGAGGTCGCCGACATGCTGAGGAAGTTCAAGATGGACGGTGACCAGCTCGCCTCGCTGGAGGAGCTGATGTTCACCACGCACAAGGGCGACGAGGAGAAGGCCGTCGAGGAGTGGCTGAAGGCCAACCCCGACTACCTCAAGACGCTCGCCTGAGCGATCCGGTGCTGACGAGGGGCCCTGCCGGTTCGGCGGGGCCCCTCGTCGTCAACGGTCGAGGTGGTCGCCGGGCGCGGTCTGCAACAGCCAGGCCAGCGGCATCCGGGCGTGTTCGGCGTACCGGCCGTCGCCGGTCAGCTCGTGGAGCGTCACGGTCTGCGCGCCGTCGCGATCCACCACCCAGTAGCGCGGGATGCCGGCCGAGGCGTACTCCCGGACCTTGGTCACCGAGTCCATCGCCTCCGAACCGGGCGAGACGATCTCGACCGCCAGCACGAGGTCGGCCACGGCCGACCAGACCCCACGCCCGGGCGGCTTGCGCCATACGCTCAGGTCGGGGATCCGGCCGCCGTCGCCGTTGCGCCCGGGAACGCGTACGCCGACCGCTTGGAGCACCTGTTCGGCGGGCCAGCCGGCCATGATCAGCCAGGCGAAGAGGCGGCTCGCGATGATCGCGTGCTCCGAGTCGGGCGGCGGCATGACCGACAGGACCCCCTCGGGGCTGGTCTCGTAGCGGTGACCGTTCGCGTCGGCGGCGTTCATCGTCGCCACGTCGTCGAGCGTCACGACGGCGGGCATGTGCATGCCGACGGCCTCAGCGCTCATGCCGCCATCCTAGGCGAGCGGAGCGCGGCACCCGGCAGGTCGGCGCGGTGTGTGCGCCGGTGTCAGCGCGGTGTGCGCCCGCTGCCAGCGGCCCCCGCCAAGGTCGGTGCCATGAGTTACGCATTCGAGGCGGAGGGCCTGGTCAAGCGGTTCGGTACGACGACCGCGCTGGCCGGGATCGACCTCGCCGCACGACGGGGGACCGTGCTGGGGGTGCTGGGGCCGAACGGCGCCGGCAAGACCACCGCGGTGCGGATCCTCGCCACCCTGCTGCGCCCGGACTCCGGGCGCGCCACCGTCGGTGGCCACGACGTGGTCCGCGACGCCGGCCAGGTGCGCCGGCTGATCGGGCTGACCGGGCAGTACGCCTCGGTCGACGAGGACCTGACCGGCACCCAGAACCTGGTGCTGATCGGCCGGCTGCTCGACCTGAGCCGGCGCGACGCGCGGGCCCGGGCGGCGGAGCTGCTCGCCTGGTTCGACCTGACCGAGGCGGCCGGACGCCCGGCCAAGACGTACTCCGGTGGCATGCGCCGCCGGCTGGACCTGGCCGCCAGCCTGGTCGGCCGGCCGGACGTGATCTACCTGGACGAGCCGACGACCGGCCTGGACCCGGCGAAGCGCGAGGAGATGTGGGGGGTGGTCCGCTCGCTCGTCGACGACGGCTCGACGGTGCTGCTCACCACGCAGTACCTGGACGAGGCGGACGCGCTCGCCGACGAGATCTCGGTGATCGACCACGGCCGGGTGATCGCCCACGGCACGCCGGGCGAGCTGAAGCGGATCGCCGGCAGCCAGACCATCGTGGTCCGGCCGACCGAGCCGGAGCGGATCGGCGAGGTCGCCGACATCCTGCGCGCCGGCACCGGCGTCGAACCCGAGCTGCCCCGACCCGGCCTGCTGACCGTGCCGGTGGAGAACGACGCGACGTTCACCGCGGTGGTCCGCCGGCTCGACGAGGCGGGCATCGGGGTGGTCGAGTTGGCGCTGCGGCTGCCCAGCCTGGACGAGGTGTTCTTCACGTTGACCGGCCACGGCGCCGAGGAGCCCACGGAGGTGGCGGCATGACCACGACCATCCGCGCGGCGGCGACGCCGCCCCGGACCGGCGCGCCCCGGGCCGGCAGCCGCCCGTTCGGGCTGGCCCGGCACAGCCTGTCGCTCGCCGGCCGGAGCCTGATCAAGACGCTGCGCACCCCGGAGCAACTGCTGGACGTGACGCTTCAGCCGATCGTCTTCGTGGTCATCTTCGTCTACCTGCTGGGCGGCGCGATCTCCGGCTCGCAGCACGCCTACCTGGAGTTCCTGCTCCCGGCGATCATGGTGCAGACCGTGCTGTTCGCGTCCATCGCGACCGGGGTCAGCCTGAACACCGACGTGGAGAAGGGCGTCTTCGACCGCTTCCGCAGCCTGCCGATCGCCCGCTCCGCACCGCTTGTCGGCTCCGTGGTCGGCGACCTGGTCCGGTTCGTGGTCTCCATCGTGGTGCTGTTCGCGTTCGGCTACGCCATCGGCTTCCGGATCGGCACCGATCCGCTGTCCACGCTGGCGGCCTGCCTGCTGACCATCGCGTTCGCGTTCGCGGTGAGCTGGATCGGCGTCCTGCTCGGCGTGCTCATGCGCAGCCCGGGCGCCGTCCAGGGCACCGCGTTCCTGCTGCTGTTCCCGCTGACCTTCGGCACCAACATGATGGTGCCGACCGACACGCTGCCCGGCTGGTTGCAGTGGTGGGTCGGGGTGAACCCGGTGGCCGACGTGATGGAGGCGGCCCGGGGACTGGTCATCGGCGGCCCGGTCGCCGGGCCGGTGACCCGCTCACTCCTCTGGACCGTGGCGATCATCGCGGTCTTCGCGCCGCTCGCCGTCCGGGCCTACCGGCGTCGCGCCTGACCGGTCGCATCGAGCCGGGTCGCCGCCCACGGACGCGAGGGCGTCGGCCCGGCTCAGCCCGTGCCCCCGGGCGTACGCGGCGGCGTAACCGTCGTCGCCCAACTTCTCGCGCAGCCGCTCGGCGAGCCGCTGCGCGTCCGCGTCGGACCGGTCCGGCCAGCCGCGCAGCGAGTCGGAGGTGCCGAGCATCTCGGCGGCCCGCTCGTAGCGGCCCTCCGCCTCGGCGACCGCGACCCAGCCGACCGCGATGATCGCGACCACCGGCATGTCCCGGGCGACCAGGGCCCGGTCGGTGGCCTCGGTCAGGCACACCCGTGCCTCCGGCACGTCGCCCCGGGCGAGCGCGAGGTGCCCCATCGCGGCCTGAAGCAGCCCCCGGAACTGCGGCGCGACCAGCGGCGCCTGCTCCTGGCGGCGCATCGCCTCGGCGAAGCACTCCGCCGCCTCGTCGAGCGAGCCCTCGATCCGGGCGATGCCCCCGAGCATCATCAACCCGAACGCGGCGTCCCGGCCGTCCCGGTCGGCCGCCCGGGCGGCGACGAACCGACGCAGCTCCGCCTTGGCCCCGGCGATGTCGCCGGCACGGGCCTGGATGCCGGCCAGCCAGATCAGTTGGAAACTCGGCTCGGCGGTCGGATCGAGTTCGCGGACCAGCCGCGCCGACTCCTCAAGCGCCGCCGTCGCCGCCGCGAAGTCACCGCGCTTGGTCAGCGCGTCGGCGTACTGGCTGAGGACCATCGACAGGCTCCACCGCTCGCCGACGGCGCGCAGCTCCTCGACCGCGCCGGTCAGGTCGCGCAGCATGCCCTCGGCGTCGCCGTCGTTCTCCTTGATCTGGCCGCGCATCGCCAGCAACGTCCCGTCGGTCCACGGGTTGGGGTGCCCGCGCGCCCGGTCCACGGCCTCGATGCCGGCCGCCGTGTCGTCGGTGAAGATCGACAGAGCCGGTTCGAGCAACGCCACGATCGGGTGGCGTGCACCCTCCGCCGCCCGCACCGCGTCGGTCAGCTCCGCGACCCGCTCGGGCGTCGGTTCGCGGGCGCTGTGGAACATCTCCGTGATCACCCGGATGGCGAGCACCACGGCCCGCTCCGCCGCCGGCGCCGACCCGGGCAACGCCAGCGCGCGGGCCAGCACGTCACCGCCGATCCCGCCGTCGTCGCCCCAGATGATCAGCGGCAGCGCCAGGTCCGCGCCGATCCGCAGCGCGGTGTCCGCGTCACCGGCGTCGCAGGCGAAGTGCAGCGCACCGACGATGTTCTCCCGCTCCGCCGTCAGCAGCCGCAGCCAGGGCAACTGGCCGGCGGTGCGCAGGTGCGGCTCCGCGGTCGCCACCAGGTCCCGGAAGTACGCGGCGTACGCGGCGCGCGCCTCGGCGGCGACCCCGGTGGCGGCGAGCCGCTCCAGCCCGTACTCCCGGATGGTCTCCAGCATCCGGAACCGCCCGTCGCCGACCACCTGAAGCAGCGACTTGTCGACCAGCGCGTCGAGCAGCGCGGCGGCGGCCGGCCCGGCGACGCCGGCGGCCGACTCGGCGGTGACCGAGGCGGGGAACACGGCGAGCCGCTCGGCCAGCCGGCGCTCGTTGCCGGTGAGCAGCCCCCAGCTCCAGTCCACCACCGCCCGCAGCGTCCGGTGCCGGGGCAGCGCGGTCCGGCTGCCGCCGGTCAGCAGCCGGAACCGGTCGTCCAGACCGGCCGCGACCTGCCGCGGCGAGAGCGTCCGCAGCCGCGCCGCGGCCAGCTCGATGGCGAGCGGCAGACCGTCCAGCCGGCGGCAGATCTCCACCACGTCGGCGACGTTGTCGTCGGTCACCGCGAACCCGGCCCGCACGGCCCCGGCCCGGTCGCGCAGCAACTGCACCGACGGGTACGCCGACGCGTCGGCCGGCGTCGCGTCCGCCGGTGGCAGCCGCAACGGCGGTACGGGTTCCAGCGCCTCGCCGACGATGCCCAGCGGCTCGCGGGACGTGGCCAGCACGATCAGCCCCGGGCACCGGCCGAGCAGCTCCTCCGCGAGTCGGGCAGCGGCCTCCACCACGTGCTCGCAGTTGTCCAGCACGATCAGCGTCTCGTCGGCGGCGATCGCGTCGACCAGCCGCCCGAGCGTGTCCCGCACCGTCGGCCGGGCCGGTTCCCGCGGCCGGTCCCGCCGGCCGAGCGTGTCGAGCACGGCGCGCGGCACGTCGGCCGGATCGGTGATCGGCGCCAGCTCGACCAGCCAGGCCCCGCCGGGTACGCCGCCGGCCAGCCGTCCCGCCGCGGCGCTCGCCAGCCGGGTCTTGCCGGCCCCGCCCGGCCCGATCAGCGTGACCAGCCGGTTGCCGTCGAGCAGGCCGGTGAGCCGGCTCAGGTCCTCGTCCCGCCCGACGAACGTGGTGAGCGCGGCGCGTAGGTTCCCGCGCGGCGCGGCGGCCACCGGCGGCGGGGCCGCGTCGCCCCGCAGCAGGGCCAGGTGTGCCGCCCGCAGCTCGGGCGAGGGGTCCACGCCCAGTTCGTCGGCGAGCCGTGCCCGAACCCGCTCGTACCCGGCCAGCGCCTCGGCGGGTCGCCCGGCGGCGGCGAGCGTCCGCAGGCGCAGCGCGGCCAGGCGCTCCCGCAGCGGGTGCGCCGCGGTCAACTCGTCCAGCTCGGCGACCAGCAGCTCGGGGCGGCCGGTCCGCAGCTCCGCCTCGATCCGGTCCTCCTGCGCGGTGAGCCGCAGCTCCGCCAGCCGCGCCACCGCCGCCGCCGCGTAGGGCGCGTCGCCGACCTCCGCCAGCGCCGGGCCACGCCACAGCGCCAGCGCTTCCCGCAGCGTCGCCAGCGCCCGGGGCGCGTCCCCGTCCCGCAGCGCCTCCCGGCCGTCCCGGGTTAGCCGCGTGAACCGCTCGGCGTCCACGTCGTCCGGGTCCAGGTCGAGCCGGTAACCGGCCGGGCCGCTGCGGACGCCCAGGCCGGGCACCGCCCGGCGGAGCCGGGACACCAGCGTCTGCACGGCGTTCACGGTGTCGGCGGGCGGCGCGTCCGCCCAGAGCGCCTCGGCCAGCGCCGACACGCTCACCGGCTGGCCCGGGTCGAGGGCGAGGCGGATCAGCAGCGCCCGCAGCCGCGCCCCGGCGACGTCGACGGGCCGCTCGCCGTCGCGGACCTCCAGCGGCCCGAGGATCCCCACCCGCACGCTGCCACTCTCTCATCCGCGCACCAGCAGGCCATGCGGCTGGGGCGGTGGCGGGCAGGTCAGTCGGCGGTGCCCGGCCAGACGGTCACCCGGATCTTCCAGCCGCCCTCGATCGGCGAGACGAACTCGACGAACGCGACGTGGACCTCCCCCCGCGTGTGCACGCAGTATCGGCTGCCCTTGCGATAGGTGGAGTCGATCGTCGCGTATCCGTTCAGCAGGGCGATGCAGTCCTGCCGGCTCGGCACGCCGGCCGAACTCCACCTGGCCAGGCCCGCCCAGATGGGAAAGCTGTGGACCAAGCCGCCTGCGTCGTAGATGTCGATCTCGGGGTCCGGCCGGGTGGCCACTCTGGGCGGGCACCCGACCTCCCGCGTTCTTCCCGGCACCGATCATCACACACGGCCGCTCCTCGGCACGGCCCCGCGACCACCACCGGCCGAACGCACGGCGGGATGTACGAGGGCCGAATACGGCGTGCCCGTGGCAGCCGCCGCCGAACTGGACTAAGCTCCTAGCTAACCGAAGGGGTGCTCATGTCTGCCGAGGTGCACTACAACATGCACGACGCCAAGACCCACCTCTCGCGGATCATCGAGCGGGTGGAACGCGGCGAGGAGATCATCATCGACCGGGCGGGGACGCCGGTCGCGAAGGTCGTGCCCCTGGTCCGACGGACCAACCGCACCGCCATCGGGTCACTCGCGGGGCAGCTCGACCTCTCCGGCGACTGGGACTCACCAGAGACCAACGCCGAGATCGCGGCTGACTTCGGCGTCGGTGCATGAGCCTCCTGCTGGACACCCACGTCGCGCTCTGGGCCATTGCCGGGGACTCGACGCTCGACTCCGAATTCCTCGACCGGTTGCGCCACGACCCCGACATCTTCCTGTCCCCGGTCAGCCTGTGGGAGATCACCACCAAACAAGGCTTGGGCAAGCTCGACGGGCCGGCTGATCTCGCCGAACGGATCCGGAACATGGGCTTCCACGAGCTACCCGTGACCCACGCCCACGCGATCTGCGCCGGCCGGCTGCCACCCCATCACCGTGACCCGTTCGACCGCATGTTGGTGGCCCAAGCGGTCACCGAGCACATGACCTTGGCTTCACGCGACGGCTCGATCGCGCAGTACGACGTCGACATCCTCAAGGTTTGACCGCACCGGCATCCCCCGCTCCCGCTCCCTCGCTGACACCCACGACGTTCCACCCATGCCCCGCCGCGCCCGTCAACCGGACGCCGTGGGTGTCTCGAGGCGTGTTCCGAAGTGTCGCGGCCGGCGCCGCGCCGGCGGTTCAGTGCGGCGGGGCGAACACGGACGTGAAGATGACGACCAGCGACGCCACCGAGACGACGGCGGCGCCGAGGGCCACGTCGACCGTCACCGCCAACACGAGCCCGACCAGCGCCAACCCCATGCCGGCGAACACCACGACGCGCTGCTTCCTGGTGCGGCGGGACCACGCCGCCCGCTGCCGGTCCATGCCGCCACGGTGTCACGGGTGGCCGCGTTCCGCAGCCCGGGCCGCGTCGCGCACGGCCGGCGCGGGCCGGATGTCAGTCGTCGCCGCGGACCCGGGCGTGCAGGTGCATGTCGTGCGGCCCGTCCGCGTGCACGGCGGCGCGGCGTCTGGTGCCCTCCGGACGGAAGCCGGCCTTGACCGCGACCCGGCAGGAGGGGTGGTTGCGGGTCGAGTGGTCGAGTTCGAGGCGGTGGAAGCCGGCCGCACCCAGCGCCCAGTCGCTCACCGCCCGCAACGACCGGGAGGCCAGGCCCGCGCCGCGAGCGGCCGGGACCACCCAGTACGCGCACACCGCCACCCCGTCACCGAGGTCCATGCCGCCCAGGACCATGCGTCCCAGCATGGCGCCGCCGCCGTACGTCATCGCCCAGCTCGCCGCCGTCTCCTGCCGCCACGCCCGGCGGTAGAACGCGAACCACTCGCGGACCTGCTCCTCCGAGGCGGGCCGGCGGGTGTGCCAGCGTCGGACCTCCGGATCCTGGTAGGCCGCCAGGAACGTCGACGCGTCGCCGTCCTGCCAGGGCCGTAGGACAAGGTCGCCGGCGGCGAGCGTCGGCTGCGGGCCGGCAGCGAGGGTGCCGGCGGGAATCGTCGGGGGTGTCGAGAGTGGAAACCGCACCCACCCATCCTCCACCCGATCGGACCCTAGGATCGGGCGGTGAGCAGAATCGACCGGGCGAGCAGGACCATCGCCTCGACACCGGCGGCGGTCTACGACGCGCTCCTGCGCCGGGACGCGCTCGAGGCGTGGCTGCCGCCCCAGGGCATGCGCGGGCGGATCGAGCAGTGGGATCCCCGGCCCGGCGGCGGGTTCCGGATGGTCCTCACCTATCTCGACCCCACCGACAGCCCCGGCAAGACGTCAGACACGACGGACGTCGTCGACGTCGGGTTCGCCGACCTGGTACGGCCGGCGCGGGTGGTGCAGACCGCGGTGTTCCAGGCCGACGACCCGGCGTACGCCGGCACCATGACGATGACCTGGCACCTCGCCGCGGCCGGCGCCGGCACCGAGGTGACGGTCACCGCGACCGGCGTGCCGCCCGGCATCGACCAGGCCGTCCACGAGGAGGGCATCGCGTCCTCGCTGGCCAACCTCGCCGCGTACGTCGAGCGCGGCGCATGACGGCGGTGGCGGCGGGGGTCTTCCGTCGCACTCCTCTCGATCGGTCCGACCAGCGCGTCGCGTGGGACCGCGACGATCAGGCGTTCTTCGCCGCGGGTGCGTGCCACATCCTGGCCTGGACGTGCCGGGACGCCTACCCGGACCGGCCGGTCGGGCTCGCCGGGCTGCGCTTCGCCGACGACCCGCAGGTCTGGCACGTCTACGCGACCTGGGCCGGGTGGGCGTTCGACCATTCCGGCTGGCACCCGGAGCCGGACCTGCTGGCGGCCAACCGCGACTTCGAGAGCCGGCCGGTGGAAGCCGTCGCGCTCGCCGACGACCTGGCCGAGTTCTGTGCGGCGCACCACAGCCGGATGCCGCACCAGTACTGGGCGGATCCGCTCCCCCGCGCCCGCGCCTACCTGAGGCGGCACACACCGCCCTGGATGTAGCGCGTGCCGCTATTTCCTATCGCCGCGAACACGCTGGCCGCTCTCCGATCGGTCGACGCCGGCCCGGAGCACGTCGTGCGTACCGTCGTCTACGTCGTCAGCGCCGACCAGGCCGTGCTGGCCCAGGTGTGGCAGCGGTTCCTGGCCTCGCCCCTCGCGGCCGCGTTCACGACCGCCAGCACCCTGCTCGGGGTGGCCCAGCTCGATTTCACCGGGCAGCTGGTCGAACTTGACGTGACCGCGGCGTTGCCCGAGGCGTCGTAGGCCCGGCCTTGTCGTAGGACTCACGGGCGTCGAGCAACTCGCCCCAGTGCCGCTCGGTCCAGGCGCACGCCACCGCGATTGGTTCGAGCATGCTGCGGCCCAGCGGCGTCAGCTCGTACTCGACGTGCGACGTCCGTCCCGGGTGGACGGCGCGGGTCACCAGGCCGTCCCGTTCGAGGGCGCGCAGCGACTGGGTGAGCACCTTGGGGGTGACCCGGCGCAGCGGCACCCGCAGCTCGGAGAACCGGCGCGGGCCGCCTTCGAGGCACCGGATGACGAGCGCCGCCCACTTGTCGCCGAACCGGATCGGGTTGAGCGACGACGGGCACAGCTCGTCGAACATGTCGGCGGGCAACGGCTGCCTCATCCCATCCACGATACGGGTATCCCGGCGGTAACCGCCGCCGCCGATACGGTCGCCGAACCGGCCGGGCGTAACAGTTCCGGCCCTGGCGAGAGGCGTTCCGACATGAACATCGTGGTCTTCGGCGCGGGCGGTCGCGCCGGGCGAGCGGCCGTCGGCGAGGCGCGGCGACGCGGCCACCAGGTCACCGCCGTGGTACGCGACCCGGCGCGCCACCCCGACCCGCTCGACGCGCGGGTGGTGGCGGGCGACGTCACCGACGCGGAGAGCGTCGCCCGGGCGGCCGGCGGGCACGACGCAGCCGTCAGCGCGGCGGTGGACCTGAGCGCGCCGCCGCACGACTTCTTCACCGCCGCGGCCCGCGCGCTGGCCACCGGGCTGGCCCGGGCGGGCGTACGCCGGCTGGTGGTGGTCGGCCTGGCGTCGGTCCTGCCCGGGCCGTCCGGCGCCGCCCTGATGGACGAGCCCGGATGTCCGGACGCGTACCGCGACTTCCACCTGGGTCACGCCGCCGGCCTGGCCGAGCTGCGGGCCTGCGCACTCGACTGGGCGTACGTGGCACCGGCCGGTGACTTCGACCGTGGTAGGGCGCGCACCGGCCGCTACCGGTCAGCCGCGCACGGCGATCCGGCCAGCCGGATCAGCTACCCGGACTTCGCGATCGCGCTGCTCGACGAGGTCGAGGATCCGCGCCATCATCAGCGCACCGCGAGCATCCGAGAGGTGTGACGGCCGGCTCGCCGGTCGGTCCTCGGGTCCGGCGCCGTCAGCTCGGCTGTCGGAGGCGGTTGGTAGAAGTGCGTCGAGCATCGAGGAGAGGAGACGGATGGTGGACACACGCGACGCGGCCGACCGGTGGGCGAGCGTCTGGGCCCAGGGATGGCCCGCGAAGGACACCGACGGCCTCGTCGGCCTGCTGGCCGAGGACGGCGTGCACTGGGCGTCGATGTTCCGGCCCTACCGTGGACGTGCCGGCCTGCGCGACTATCTGCGGGAGTGCTTCGACGAGGAGACCCGCCCCGCCGAGGTCTGGTTCGACGAGGCGCGGGTCGACGGTGACACGGCGGCCGTGGAGTACTGGGCCGTGACCTACCCGAACGGCCAGGCCCTCACCATCTCCGGCTGCACGCTGCTGCGCTTCGACCGCGCGGGGCTGGTGACCGAGGCTCGCGACTACTCCCACGTCAGCACGGGCCGCACCCCGCCCCCGGCCGGCCTGATCCGCTGAACGGCAGGCCCGGCCCCGCCGGAGCCGGAGCGGCCCCGCGCCTACCGCCGACGCGACGGCGTAGGCGCTGATCAGGAGCAGCACGACGGCCGCGACCGCGGCGAGGGTCACTCGCTTCGGATTGCTGATCATCACCGAGGTGGCCGGGCGGCCAACCGGAACCGGACCGCGAGGTCGTCGGCGAGGTCGCGCACGTCACGCGAGCCGTCGACGGTCACCGCCGGCAGGCCCGACGCGACGGCCTGGCGGCGGATCTCGGCGTCCCACAGTTCGTCGCGCGCCAGCCGCAGGACCAACGCCTCGTCGTGGTCGCCGTCTCCCCAGTTCGCCCGGGCCCGGGCCGGGTCGCCGAACCGGGCACGCAACGCCCGGTCCCGGAACGCCGGCGTCGGCAGGAGGAACGCCGCCTGCTCCGGCCACGTCAGCAGCGGGGCGACCTCCCCGGGGCAGGGTACGGAAGTCGTCGACCAGGACCGGACGATCGGCGGGCAGCGCCAGCAGGTCGTCCACCACGAACCCGAACGTCTCGCCGTGCAGGCTCGGCATCGACTCGTAGATCTCCTGCGCGCTGCGGCCGTTCCACCGCCGCGCCTCCGGGGCGTGCAGCAACGCCCAGAGGTACGGCTGTTCCGCCGCGGTGCACCGGCCGACGTAGCCGCGCTCCGCGCGGTCGCCGTCGTAGACCAGCACGTCGTGCTGCTCGGCCAGGGCCCGGGCCAGGGTGCTCTTGCCCGACCCGGTGCCCCCGGCGAGCCACCGCACGTGCGAGAGACGGTGAGCGAGGTCCGCGGGACGCCTCACCGCCCGGCGGCCTCCCGCGCGTGCCGCTCCACCATGTCGCGATGCGCGGCCCAGTGCGCCGCGTCCGCCGCCGGCACGTTCGTCGTCGTACGCAGCAGCCCGACCGTGCCGTCGATCAGCTCCCGGACGATGTCGGCGTGACCGGCGTGGCGCTGCGTCTCGGCGGTCACGTGAACCAGGACCTGATGCAGCGTCACCTCGCCGCCGTCGCCCCACCACGGCACCCGACCGACCGCGTCCAGCGGCAACGCCTCGATCGTCGCGTCCGCGTGTGCCCAGGCCTGCCGGTACAAGTCGACGATGGACTCGCGCGACTCCGTCGGCAGCGCCCAGGCCTCCCACGCCTCCTCGCCCTCCGGCCACCGAGGAACGGCGTCGCTCGGACGCCCGAAGGTCTCACCGAAGTATCCGAACTCGCCTCGGGCCAGGTGTTTGACCAGGCCCAGCAGGTTCGTGCCGGTGGCCGTCAACGGGCGCCGGGCGTCGTACTCGCTCAGCCCGTCGAGCTTCCACACCATCGCCTCGCGCGCCCCGCTCAGGTAGTCGCGCAGATCCGCCTTCGGGTCGTAGATCGCCATGGCGGACAGCATGCAGCATCGACCGTCGGCGCGGAGCCCCGGTTGCGCATGTGCCACGATCCTCGACGATGCGTCTCCCGTACGGTCTGCTCGTCGCGTCCGTCGCGGCCGGCCTGCTCTCGGTCGCGGCGGCGCTGCTCGCCATGCGGACCGCGTCGCTGCGGATCGGTCTGGTCATGCTGCTCGCACTGGTCGGCCACGTGCTGGCGAGCCCGGGTGTGCGCCGGGTCAGGTGGGCCGTCGCCGCGGGCGTCGGGCTACGGGCCGTGGCGACGGCGACCCGGCTGATCTGGTACCAGGAGCAGGCCGACGATGCCGGCTGGCCGACCACCGGCCAGGGGTTGGCGAGGGCGGCCCTGGCGGCGCACTGGCGGGAACAGATCGACCGGGAGAGGCTCGCCGCGCTGGGCGTGGCGCTCGGCGTCCTCTGTCTCGCGGTCGGGGTCGCGGCGCTGCCGTCCCGCGGCCGGTGGCGGTGCGCGCGGGAACGGACGACCTGCCTCGGGTGTCGGAGGCCGTCGAGGTGGCAGTCGCGCTCGCCGGGACGGGGCTGGTGGCCGTCGGTGCGCTGCGCAGTTCCGGCGAGGCCGGCGCTTCCTAGGTGGACGCCGCACAAGGGTCGATCTCGCGGTGCAGTGCGGTCCGGCCGCTGCCGCTAGGATCTCCCTGTTTTTTGCCTGCAACGGGGAAGACCTTCCACATGCGATCAAAGTTGGCGGCCGGTGTCCTGGTGGCGCTCGCCTTTCTGATTCCGGCCGCGCCGGCGGCGGCTCAGGCCCAGACGCCCGGGTTGGACCCGGCCTGCCAGACGGTCGAGCGCAAGGTCTACAAGGACATCCGCGAACTCGTCACCATCGACCTGGACACCGCCACCACCACCCAGGTGCGTCTGCTGGCCAACCAGATCCTGGCCGAGGCGAACCGTGAGCAGTTGACCGCCCTGCCGGACGCCATTCAGGAGCGGCTCGACGGCACGGCTGACGAACTGCGCGCGTTCCTCAAGGCGGACTTGAGCGGCGCCTGGTTGGCGGCGCTGCGGGTCGAGGCGTACCGGACCTTGACGAACGCCGGCCCCAACGTGCAGGACGCGGCGAAGAAGGCGCTCGACGACGGGTCCATCGACGTCCTCCTGGCCTACCTGAACAACGGCGTGTACGAGGCGCGGGAGCTGGACTGCAAGTCGCAGCCCACCGCGACCCCGACGTCGCAGCCCACCGCCACGCCGAGCGCCACAACGACCGCCGTACCGACCTCCGCTCCTTCCGTCAGCCCGGGCGCTCCCGGCGGCGAGGGTGGCGGGTTGCCGGTGACCGGTTCCGACACCGCGACCGTGGCCGGCATCGGCGGTGCGCTCCTGCTCCTCGGCGGCGTGGGCTTCGTGATCGGCCGCCGGCGCCGGGCCCGCTTCGTGGCCTGACCCCCCGCCCGACGCGCCCGTCCCGACACCCCGTCGGGCCGGGCGCGTCCTGCGCGGTGCGGGACGCGGATCGTCCTGCCCGCCGGCGCGAGCGCTTGCCGGTCAGTCCGGCTGGGGGGCGAAGGGATTGCGGCGGGGTGCCCGTAGCTCCCGGTCTGCCGCGCAGAGATAGTTCCAGGAGCCTCCCGCCACCGGGTCCAGGTCCGGCAGCGCGTCGCCCCACCTCGGCGAACGGTCGCCGACCTGATCGAGTTAGCGCCGGTAGACCGCCAACTCGCCGTACCGCGGGCCTTGTCGCCAGAGGGCGTACGGCTGCTCACGGAGCCAGTCGCAGGCCGCGTCCCCCTCGGCGATCAGGTCTGCGGTCGGTGGCAGCACCTCCAGCGGCGCGTCGCTCTGCCGGTTGCCGTACTGCCTGAGGTATGCCAGGTATCCGTCCTCGTCACGGGGATGGGTGAGATGGACGCAGAGAACGGCGACCGGCTCTTCAGCGCGGCCCCCAACTCGGCCCCACGCTGAGCCATCGTGTGCAGGTACTCGTCCTGCTCGTCCTGGGACGGATCGCCGCAGGCGGTGAGAAGCGCCCCGAGGGACAGGGCCAGTGCAACTGCTGCCCAATGCTTCTTCATGGGCGCGCAGCGTATCAACCAGCCCTTATGTCCAAGGAACACGTGCGGGGAGCGGCGTGGTGGGGCGGGCGGGGTTCGAACCCGCGACCGAGGGATTATGAGTTAGATTTCCCGCGTGATCGCCAGTCCGAAGACGTGTTGAGGGGTGCCTATCTGTCCTGGTGGGCACCCCTCACCGTGGTTCCCCAACTAGCCCCGTGACGATCAGTCCGGAGGCGTCCGGGCTCACACCGCGCTCACGGCAGGCCCCCACGCCGGCCGGCTGAGTGCTCTCAGCCGCCGTGAGCTCCGCCTCGCCGTCAGGCTCGCTCGACCTCGCGCAGCATCAACGCGAGGCTCTGTGACCGCCGCTCGGCCGGAAGCGCGTCCCAAGCCCGCCGGGCGTACATGACGCCGCCAGCCTTGTCGCCGGCCTTTGCCATCGTCAGCCCCCGATGTAGCTCGATGTGCGTCGCGAAGCGCGGGAGCCCTGCCGGCCGTGTCCGGTCGGCCTCCTCTCGAGCCTCGCTTCCAGGTTCCGGCATTCCCAAGCGGGCGTACAGCATGCTACGGAAGGTCGCCATACGCCATGGCGGAACGGCGGTGTCGGAGATCTCGCCGTCCGGCGACGCGACGTGATCGAAGACGCGCCGCGCTTCGGTGTCAAGCGCAATCGCGTCGGCCTGGTCGCCGCGCCCCGCCGCGACGTGCGCGCCGGCCATGAGGGCTTGGACGCGGCCGAGCGAGGGCCGGTCGGACAGGGCTAGGGCCTGGTCGGCGTACCGCCGGGCCGTTGGAAGCGCCGCACCTTCGTAGGCGAGTGCGATAGCTGCCCTGCCTCGAACCCATACGCGGACTCCAAGGTCGTCGGACCGGTCCGCCGCCGTTGCCGCTAGGTCGTACCAACGGATCGCTTCAGCCGGGTTCGGTGTGGTTTTCCCATAGGTGACCAGGGCTCGCGCGGCGTGCGACCACATGTGCGGCGTGTCGAGGTGCTGTTGAAGGATCACGAGGTCGTTCGCAAGTCTGACTTGGAGAACGGCCGCTCCTACAGCCATGTAGTCCCGGCCGTACTGGTCAACCCGCTCGCGCCAGTCTTCCTCGGCCCCTCGGCCATCAAGTGCGGCGGTGAAGCCAGCACGGATGAGTTCTCCAGCCACGACCGGACCCACGACGCCGGCTGCCAGTCCGAGTACTTGTCGGCGGTTCACGTCACCCTCCCCGAGCGCCCGCGCATAGGCGAGCACGATGTCAGGGGTCGCGGCCCTCCGTCCTGCCTCCACGTTGCTCAGGTGCGAAGCCGAGTAGCACGAGCGGGCCGCCACCGAGGCCAGCGTCACGCTGGCCTCGGTACGAGCCTGCCGCAACTGCGCGCCAAGGTCGTCCACGGGGTCCCCCTGTTGAAAGCCTCTGAAAGCATCGACCTCCTTCCGAGCGTAGTCCGTTGATTGCAGGCTGAGACCAGACGGCCGACGCGACGGGAGGTAGAGGAACGTGCCTCGATGGAAGTGGTTTCGGCGCAAGCAGAACCCCGGAGATGTATCAGAGCGCTCGGCGCGTGCGCAATGTAGCGGCCTACATGTCGGCCGCGTCCGTTCAGCGCCCGGCTGGAACGGTCCCACTTTGCTGCTAGATGATCGGCCCTTGTTGACGCGGGGTGGCATGTGGCGGGCTGATCAGGCCAGCCGCCGGTCATGTGGAGATCGGCGGTGAACGTGGAAACGCCGCTGCCCGAACCCCCGTTCGCCGTGATGATGGCGGGCTTCGTCGTTGACTTCCATCACCGCAACGTGTGCTCTCGGTGCCAGTCAGACGGCAGTTGTGCTCGGCTCAGTCGCGCTGGCGAAACGCTGCTGGTGTGGAGAGCCAGGAACGGGCAGACGGCCGGCTCGGTGCCGGCGCGTACCGCTGCGGAGTACGCGCCGGCTCGGCCGCCGGGTCGCCTGTCTCATGAGGGCGGCGGGCGGCGGTGACCCTTTCTGTGGTGGCCGCGCTCGCCGCTCCTCAGCGCCTGGAGGCGGTCACGCCAGAGGTGGTGGCGGACTCACGCCGGGTGTTGGGGCGTGCTCTGGCGGAGTCGCGGCGGTCGGCGGGGGTGACACAGGAGCGGTTGGCGCTCCTGGTGCGGCGGTCGCGCAGCAGCATCGCCAACGTCGAGGTAGGGCGCCAGATCGCGCCGCGTGAGTTCTGGATGGCCTGTGACGTGGCGTTGGGGTGCGAGGGTGCGTTGCTGGCCGCGTGGGGCCGCACGGACGCTCTGGCGCGTCGGCTGAGGGAGCAGAAGAAGGAAGCGCAGATTCGTTACTTGCTCGCCCAGCCGTCTCCTGGATGTGTCTGTCGGGAGCTGCATCGGCTGTTGGCGGAGTCGGGGTGGTCGTCGTGACGCGCCGGCCGCATACGCCGCTTCGGCCGATCTGGCTGTGTCGTGCCTGCGGCCATCCATGGCCGTGTGGGGACGCGAAGCTTGCGCTCTTGAGTGAGTACGAACGGAACAGGGTGAGCCTGTTCGTGTACCTGGCCGGGACGCTGGGTGATGCGGCGGACGACCTCGCCAAGCTGCGCGCCGACGTGCCGAGTGCGAACGAGCTGTTCGATCGCTTTTTGGGGTGGCCGAAGTTACAAGAGAGGGAGCGAAGCTAGGCCAACCAAACAGGCTGAACGCGATTTCACCGCCGGGTCCGATTTCGCCCGTGCGGCAATTCCGCCTTGCATACATTTATCGATGTTGATGGATGTCAGTAAAACGACAAATCATTGATTGACCGTTCTGCATGTCGCAAGAATTCTCACGACCGCATTCACCGGCAGTTTTTGTGAGAGGAGAAAGCGTGAACATCCGTAGTCTCAGAAGGGGCGGCGCAATCGTCGCCGGCCTTCTCGCTGTCGTGCTCGGCGTCACGGCGGTGGAAGCTCCGGCGGTGGCCGGCGCGAGCGGGAAGAACACCTACGACGGCGCTCAGAAGGTGCTCGCGCCGTGCACCGGGCTGGCCATGCAGCAGAAGTCGCCGGAGTGGGTCTGCACGAGCGCCGGCCTGGCCAGCACCCGCCGCGACGCCAACGGCACCCCCGTCACCACCTTCACGCCCGTCGCCGCCACGACCGTCCCGGCCCCCGACGCGGTGTCGGTTCTCGCGGACGACTACGACACCTGGTGCGAGAGCAGCGGCACCTGTCACCGCATCATCGATCCCTCGCGCTTCATCGGGGAAACGAAGGGCAACGCCGTCTACGGCAACAGCAGCGGCGTCATCGGCAGCTTCGACGTGATCATCCGCAACAGCCTCCAAGGTCGGCGCGGCCGGTGGACCGTCTCCTTGATCTGGGACCTCGGCCCGTCGTTGACGTTCAGCGACTCCTGGATCAACTGCTACGAGGTGATCGACAACTGGCCGGACGCTGACTGCGGCGACCACGCTCTCTACCCGGGCCGGATCAGTGGCACGAATTGGCGCTGGAACAGCCCCCTCACCTACGGCAACTTCCTGGTCAACCCCAGGGCGTTCGCAAGGTTGAGGTATGTCCGTTCTAGGTGAGTCCGAGTATTTGTAGGGATCGGTGTGGGTCTCGGCTGTTTCGGCGCAGGGTTGGTGCGATCGAGGTGGCGCCGCTGAGGCGGAGCATGCTGATCGCGGTGTTGCGGAGGGTGGCCAGGGCGCGGGGCGCGTTGCCGGTGCGTAGCCGGCCGGCGTCCTCGCGGTAGGTCGTGTCGCGAATGTGGTGAAGGACCTCGATGGCCCAGTGTCCGCGTAGCCAGTTGGCCAGGTCAGCGGGACTGGCCGCGGCTGCGGTCAGGCTGGTGATCGCGTACACCGTGACGGTGGACCAACCTCCGGTGAGCGGGTTGTGTCGGCGGCGCCGGATGCGCAGGGCCTGGGCCGCGTGGGGGAAGTCCAGCGCGAGCGGCCCCAGACAGGTGACCGCCTGCAACTGCCGGATGTCGTAGCGGCCGTGCCCGCGCTCGCGGGTGGCGTCCAGGGTGGGGATCTTCCCCCAGGGCAAGGCCTTGACCTGCCGGTACAGCCGTGGCTGATTGCGCTTGACGACGAAGACGTAACCGGCATGCTTGTCCTCGACCAGCCAGCGGGCATGCTCGCGCTGGGTGTGCAGCGCGTCCGCCGTGATGACCGTCCCGGCCAGGTCCAGGCCGTCGAGCAACGGCTGGAACCGGCTGATCTCATTCGTCTTGCCATCGACGTCGATCTGCGCCAGGACGATCTGCTCGGCCTGGTCCAACGCGGCCAGCAGGTGCACCTGAGACCCGGCCGGGCCGCTACCACGCAGCGTCTTACCGTCAACGGCGATCACCCGCCGGCCCCGCCCGGCCAGACCGGCCCGGCCCAGCAGCCAGCGACCCACCGCGGCATCCAACGCGTCGGCGTCGATACCGGCCAGCACCCGACCCAGGGTGCCGTCATCAGGCACCCGCCGGGCCCCGGTCAAAGCGTCGCGGACCGCACCGAGACGATCCCACACCACGTCCGGCAGATCCGCAGCCCACTCCACGATCTCCACGACCCGGCTGGATCCCGAGAGCACCGCCGCGATCGCCATCGCGAGCAGCCCCGGCAGCGAATAGATCCGACCTCGGGCATCACGCGGGTCCGGAACCTCGGCAAGAACCTGCAGCAACCCCGGCGTGTCCCGCTCCGACAGCGGCGACACACCACCCAGACGTGCGGACAACCCGCCGATCAACGATGATGCTTCCACGAGCGCGGTCCTTCTCGATCATCCAGTCTAGACACCTGAATGATCACCAGAAGGCCGCGCTCTCCTACGTACCCGACGGAACCGGCGTGGCTACCCCACAACCGGCAATCCGGTCATCTCGCTACCTTGCGAACGCCCTGTGGTCAACCCCAAGCCGTACTACGCGGCCTTCAACACCGACTTCACCCCCGGCGGCTACTCCGTGCGCACGCTGCCCCCGCTGGAGACGGCGCGCTTCAAGTGCTACGGGTCGACCGCCGACCCCTGCAAGTTCTGATCCTGTCCGGTCCGAAGTCGTACCATCACAGGTGAATGCGGATGTGTGACCACGGTCCCGACCTCTCCCCGGGGAGGCCGGGACCGTGCCGTAGCAAGCCCCCGAGGAGCAGCATGGGCGACACCAGCGCCGCACCGAACGCCTGGGACACGGCCGCGCCGTTTCCCGGTTCACCGCCGGACATCACCGAGCGCCGCCACGCCATCCACACTCCTGATGGCAGGTACTGGGAGCTGAGCGTTTCCGGCTGGGATGCCATGCTCGGCTACCTCGCCGACCCCTCCACCCTGGCCCGGCTCCCTGAAACCCGGCAACACCAAGTGGAGGTGAAGATCATCAACCGCGCCGGAGAGCGTACGTTCTTCGAGCCGCGCACGGCCGATGACCAAGAGATCATCGATGAGGCCGCGAACTCGTTCCTACGCGATGTGGGATTGCCGGAGCGGCCGGCTGGCTATCGCTGGTTCCAACGCCTACCCGACGACCTCACCGTCAGAGACATCGATGAAGCGGTCTACGAGGCAATCAAGCACCTACCCCTCGACCACCACCCCGCCGAGGCGGTGCCGGCCATCCGTGCGGCTCTCGCAGAGCTGTACAGCGGCCGATGAGGCGGCGACGGGGCCACCGTGACCGACATGGGTGAGCCTCGAAGAGTGCAGCGCCACTGGAACCCCGAGCTGACGGAGGCGGCACCGGAGCAGCGTATCGGCGTCCCTCGTCCGGGCCACGGCACCATCTATGTGAGTCTGAGCGGGGCCGGTGAACGGGAGCGTCACACGGTCTGGAGCGCTACGTGGGTGGACCCCTTCGACGAGGCTGGCGACACGCGGAGGCTGTTGGTATCGCTACGCGGGAGGGCAGCCGGGAGGAGGTCTTGTCCTGGGTCCGCGCTCAACCGGCGGCAACCTTGCTCCTGGCCGATCCGGATGAGGTGTGGGTGCCTCTGCCCGCGAATGATGATGACGTGCTGCTCCACGAACCCGAGCATCGGTTCATGCGCCGTCGGCGACCGGGTGACCCTGACGGGCCGACCGTCTCATGAGGCGCCTGCAAAAAATCTTGAAGGATTTTTGTTGATCAAGGCACTTTTTCGCGATTCGCGGTCCCTTCTTGGTAGGTGAAGGCTCCTGTGCACGCGGCGAGGTATCAGCCGGGAAGGAGGGAAGATCACCGACGCCGGTCGTGCGCCTTCGGAAGGAAAGGGCTCGATCCTGGCGGGCATCGCGGTGCCCTGCCACGACACTCGGGGGCAAGCCGGCTTGCCGGCGCGGCAGCACCTCGAAGCCGGCCGCGGTGATGCCGGCAGCATCGGCGGGGGCGGGTAGTCGGGCGGCGTGGTCCTGGCGGTGCTCGCCGTAGGGCTCGCGGCGGTCGGCTCGTGGCGGCTGTCCGTCGTGCACTCGGATGAGCCGGGGTCGGCGTAGCGCGGCGGCGGGGTCGGCCCTGCCTGGTGGCGTCATGCGTGGTGCTCTGGTCGTCTGTGGTGCGTCCTCGCTTCCCTCTGGGGCGGGGCGGGGGACCGGCCGCCAGGCCGCAGCCCCCGACCCCGCCCACGCCCTCTCCTCCCCTTCCTCCCTCTCGCGGGATCGGCCTTGCCGATCCTGCTTCTTGACCAAGTAGGGAAACTCGTACGCAACCCGCCTGGCGGCCTTGGTGCTACCTGGCGGACGGCCGCCCTCCTGGGTCTGGACCAAGTAGGGAAACTCGTACGCAACCCGCCTGGCGGCCTTGGTGCTACCTGGCGGACGGCCGCCCTCCTGGATCTGGCCCGGACTCCCCGGACAAGCGCTTCCCCGCTCCTCTCGGCCGTCGTCCGTGGGTGCTCCGCCGGGCCGGCCCTACCTCGAACCCGTCACGCCGCAACGCCTCGTGCGTGGAGCGTGGCGTCCGCCTGCTACCCCTTGGAGACGAACATGACCGCCACGACTGGCACCCCTTGGACCATCGAAGCGATTCGTGCTCTCGGCGTCACGACGGACGTGGAAACCGCCGGCGCGATTCTCGGTATCGGCCGCAGCAAGGCGTACGCACTCGCCAAGCGCGGGAAGTTTCCCGTTCGAGTGCTGCGCGTTGGACGAAACTACGTCGTGCCGGTGCCGGAGATCCTGGAACTACTCGGCGTCCGAGCTGTCACTTGACTTTGGCCGCCCAAACAGGTGTGTAGCGGCCCGACAGCACATCGTCAACGATGACGGCAACAATGCCGGACGGTGTGAGGTCGGGCCGCATCGCGATCAGTTGCTCAACTTCGCTGCGCGTCAGCCTGATCTTGACCTGCTGGTCCCGCTTCTCGTCGTTGGGAATCGGCGGCAGGCCCTGAGCAGCCTCGACTACCCGGCGTCGTCGCATAGCGTGCCCTCAATTCATCATCGACAGAAGTGGTACCATCATAGATACCACTTCCCCTCTAGGAGGAGTCTTGCGAGGATCAGTGTTCCGTCGCTGCGCTTGCCGCGATCCGCAGACCGGCAAGCAGTACGGGCAATCCTGCCCCAAGCTCACTCAGCGCCGTCACGGCACCTGGGGCATGCGCCAGGAGCTGCCGCCGACCGCTGACGGTGAGCGCCGCACGTTCCGCCGCTCCGGCTACGCGTCGGCAACGGAGGCTCAAGCGGACCTGGATGGCGTCCGCGCGCTGCTGGCCGTTCCTGACACCGATGACGTCGACGGCCGCCAGCGCATGGGAGACCTGTTCGAACGGGCGGCGTCCAACCGGGAACCGCTGCCGGACTTGGAGGAGACGCGCCGCAAGTTCCGCAGCGGTCAGTCATTGACGGCGCGCATAACGGTCGGGGAATGGCTCGACACGTGGATTGCTGGCCGAAAGATCCGCCGTAATACGCTCGACCGGTACGGCCGGGATATCCGGCTACACCTCAAGCCGCACATCGGGGACGTTCGCTTGGACCGGCTGCGTGTTTCGCACCTGTCGGAGATGTTCAACGCAATCGTTGAACGAAACATCGAGATTGAGGAGGCGAATGCTCTGCGGCGTGCGGCACTCGACGAACTGAAGGCGCTCAAGGGTCGTGACAGGCGTCGTGCCGCTCGTGCTGCCATTGCGGAGATGCCGCCGTTTCGGCGTACGGTCGGCCCGACGACGCGGCGGCACATCCGGGCGACGCTGAGGGCGGCTCTGAACGACGCGGTCACGCAGGAGCTGATCACGTTCAACCCGGCGGCCCATGTCGAGCTTGACCCTGTGCGCCGCCCGAAGGCCCTGGTGTGGACAGACGAGCGTGTTGCGCGGTGGCGTGCTACCGGCGAGCGGCCGTCGCCCGTCATGGTGTGGACCCCCGAGCAGACGGGGGCGTTCCTCGACTTCATCGCGGATGACGAGCTGTACGCGCTGTTCCACCTGATCGCGTTGCGCGGGCTGCGCAGAGGTGAGGCGTGCGGCCTGCGGCCCGAAGACCTGGACCTCAAGGGCGGAACCGTGACGGTCGCCACGCAGCTCGTGGAGATCGGTGGGGAGATCGAGGAGAGCGAGCCCAAGAGCGATGCCGGAAACCGCATCGTCGCTCTCGACGCCGGCAGCTTGAAGGTGACGAAGCGTCACATCAAGCGGCAGCAGAAGGCCCGGGAGAAAGCGAGTGCGGCGTGGGTGGAGAGCGGCCGTCTGTTCACCCGTCCGACCGGCGCGTGGGTCGAGCCGGACTGGCTGTCGGACTACTTCGATCGGCTGGTGCGCCGGTCGGGTCTGCCGCCGATCCGCTTGCACGATCTACGGCACGGCGCTGCCACGATCGCTCTCGCGGCAGGCACGGAAATGAAGGTGGTCCAAGAGATGTTGGGCCACTCCTCGATCTCGCTGACCTCCGACACCTACACCTCGGTCCTGCCGGAGCTGGCCCGTGAGGCGGCCGAAGCAGCCGCCCGCCTGGTGCCTCGCCAGCGCTCCAAGCGCCCCGCCGGGCTCACCTCGGGCACACAACACCCCTCTCCATCGGCATCGAACAATGGAAAGGATCGCAAAACCAGCAAGAAGCAGCAGGTCAAGCGTTTTTCCTAGTGGTGGGGCGGGCGGGGTTCGAACCCGCGACCGAGGGATTATGAGTCCCCTGCTCTAACCGGCTGAGCTACCGCCCCGTCACCGCGCCGGATCGTAACCTGCCGATCGATCCCCGGCCACCACCGACCCGGCGGCGACGTCGGCCGCGACAGCACGGTGGGCAACGCGAGGATAACAGCGGGCATCCGACCGACACGCGCCGGAAAGGCTCAGGAACGAAGCTCGTCCAGCACCGCGCCGGCGGTGCGCCACCCGCTGGCGAGCGCGCCCTGGATCGACGGGCTGTCCCGGTGGTCGCCGGCCACGAACAGGCCGTTGCCGAGCGCGACCGGCTTGCGCAGCCGGTCCTGCGGCGGCGGGGCGGCGGGCAGCGCGTCCGGCACCGTGACGGTGGTCAGGTGGGTCCAGTCGGCGGTGGAGCGGCCGTAGAGGCGGTCCAGCTCGCGCCGGATCACCGGCTCGGGCGGGGCCTGCGGGCCGACCACGGAGGTGGCCACCAGGTGCTGGCCGTCCGGCGCGTACGTGGGCGCGGCCTTGCTGATCACCACCGTGTTGGCGACCAGTTCCCGCCGGTCGCCGTCGAGCAGCAGGATCGGCTCGTCGAGCGGCGCCGAGTCGGTGCGGTGGTAGTAGGTGGTGTAGGCGTGCATGCGTACCCGGTCGATCGTCGGCAGCAGCGTGGCCGCCGCCGGCGGGTCGGCGGCGACCACGACGGCGCGGCAGGTGATCTCGCCGGCCTCGGTGCGGACCCGGCCGGGCGCGACAGCGGTGACCGGCGTGCGCAGGGCGATCAGCTCGGCGGGCAGCGGCGCGGCGACGGCCCGGGGCAGCGCGCCCATCCCCCGCGCGGGCAGGCCGATCCGGCCCCGGGCGAACGAGCGCAGGATGACCGCGAACACGTGGCTTGAGGTGGCCAGCTCGCGGTCGAGCAGCACGCCGCTCAGGAACGGCCGGAGCAGTTCCTCGGTGATCGCGGCGGAGAGCCCGGCCCGGCGCAGCGCCGTCTCGGTGCTGGTCTCCGGCGCGCTGAGCAGCCGTCCGACGGGCACTGTGGCGCAGGCGGTGGCGAGCGCGGCCAGGCGCAGCCGGTCGCGCAGCGACCCGACGCCGGCGGTCAGCGCGCCGGGCGCTCCGGTGGGTTCGCGCAGCGGGTTGACCAGCCGTGCCAGCCGGTCGCCGCGGCGCACCAGCACGCCTGAGGTGAACCAGCCCAGGTCGAGGGTGTCGAGGTCGAGCAGCGCGCCGAGCCGGGGGTAGGCGGTGTTGAGCACCTGGAAGCCCCGGTCCAGCAGGAATCCGTCGACCTCGTCGGTGGCGACCCGCCCGCCGAGCCGGTCGCCGGCCTCCAGCAGCCGCCACGGCACGCCGGCGCGGTGCAGCCGGCGGGCGGCGGCGAGCCCGGCCAGGCCGCCGCCGACGATCACCACGTCGGTGTCAGGCACCGTCCGCCCCCGCTCCGGCGCGGTCGCCGTCGCGGTGCGACTTCGACAGCCGGCTCGGCCACCACACCTTGGGCCCGATGTCGTACGCGAGCGCGGGCACCAGCAGCGAACGGACCACGATGGTGTCGAGCAGCACTCCGGCGGCGACCGCCACGCCCAGCTCCACCAGCACCACCAGCGGCAGGACGGCGAGCGCGGAGAACGTGGCGGCGAGCACGATGCCGGCGGAGGTGATGACGCCGCCGGTGACGGCCAGGCCGGCGAGCACCCCGGCCCGGGTGCCCCGGCGCACCGACTCCTCGCGGACCCGGCTCATCAGGAAGATGTTGTAGTCGATGCCGAGCGCGACCAGGAACACGAACGCGAACAGCGGGAAGGACTGGTCGACGCCGGGGAAGTCGAAGACGTACGTGAAGAGCAGCGCGCAGAGGCCGAGCGTGGCCAGGAACGACAGCACCACGGTGGCGATCAGCAGCACCGGGGCGACCAGGGCGCGCAGCAGCAGCGCCAGGATGATCGCGATGACCAGCAGCACCACCGGGATGATGACGTTGCGGTCGCGCACGGACGCGTCGGCGGTGTCGACGTTGATGGCGGTGAAGCCGCCGACCACGGCGTCCGCGCCGGGCACCGCGTGCACCGCCTCGCGCAGGTCGCGGATGGTCTGTTCGGCGCCGTTGCTGTCGGGCGGGTCGGCGAGCGTGACGTTGAGCTGCACCCGGCCGTCGACCACCTTCGGCGGCACGTTGGGGTCGGGCGGCGCGTTCTGGCCCTGCTGGCCGAGCGGCGCCACCGAGGAGACGCCCTTGACGCCCTGCGCCACCTGGGCGACCCGCTGGGCGGTGGCCTGCGCGGTCAAGATGGTGGCCGGGCTGCCGGTGCCGGCCGGGAAGTGCCTGTCGATGACCTCCTGGCCGGCCACCGAGTCGGTGCGCTGGGTGAAGAGCTGGGACTGGCCGAGGGTGGTGGCGCCGAGCTGGGTCACCCCGATCGCGAGGGCGGCCAGCACCACCGCGGTGACGATCCAGACGGTACGCGCGCGGCGCGCCACGAAGCCGGCGATGCGCCCCCAGATGCCGTGCTCGGTGCGCGGGTCGGCGTCGTCGTGCCGGGGCCGCCGGGGCCAGAAAGCCCACCGGCCACCGAGCACCAGCAGCGCGGGCAGGAACGTCAGCATCACCAGCAGCGTGGCGGCGATGCCGACGGCGCTGACCGGGCCGAGCGCGCGGTTGGAGTTGAGGCTGGAGAGCAGCAGGCAGAGCAGGCTGACGATGACGGTGGCGCCGGAGGCGATGATGGCCGGGGCGGCGCCCTTCCAGGCCGCCCTCATGGCGTGCCAGGGGCGCTCGTGCCGGTGCAGTTCCTCCCGGTAGCGGGCGATGAGCAGCAGCGCGTAGTCGGTGCCGGCGCCGAAGACGAGCACGGTGAGGATGCCCTGGGCCTGCCCGTTGAGCTTGACCACGTCGTGCTTGGCCAGCAGGTAGACGGCGACGGCGGCCAGCGAGTATGACATCCCGGCGGCCAGCAGCGGGAAGACCCAGAGCACCGGGCTGCGGTAGACGATCAGCAGGATGACGAGCACCACGACCAGGGTGACCAGCAGCAGCGGCCCGTCGATGGCGGAGAACACCTCGATCAGGTCGCCGAGCAGGCCGGCCGGGCCGGCCACGTCGACGCTGAGCCCGTCGCGGTCCGGGCCGGCGATGCCGCGCAGTTGGTCGACGACGCTGCGGATCTGTTCGCCCTCCGCGCTGTCGATCGGCACGATGATCTGGGCGGCCTGCTTGTCCTGGCTGACGATCGGTGGGGGCAGCGGGCCGATCACGCCTGGCACCTGGGCGAAGCGGGCGGCGTCGCCCTGGATCCGCTGCTGGTCGGCGGGCGTGATGCCGCCGGCGCGCTCGTAGACCACGAGCGCCGGGGTGGTCTCCCGGTCGACGAAGCCGGCGGAGAGATCCTGCGCGCGGGTGGCCTCGGCGTCGGCGGGGAGGAAGGAGGCGTTGTCGTTGGTGGCGACGTCACCGAGCTTGCCGGCGTACGGGCCGGCGACGCCGCCGACGATCAGCCAGCCGAGCACCACCGCCACCGCGATCAGCGTCGCGGTCCAGCGGCTGCGTCCTGCGGCCATCTCCACCACCCTCGAATCGACGCATCAATCGACGCAGCGGGAGTCTAAGTCGACCCGCACCATCCTGCCGTCCGAAACGGCGGTCGCGGGCGGAAATCGGGCGGGACCGGCGGCGAGGAACGCCCGCCGGTGGGGCCGGCGGGCGTGAGGTGGAGCGAAGCTCCCCCGATTGGACTCGAACCAATAACCTGCCGGTTAACAGCCGGCTGCTCTGCCAATTGAGCTACAGGGGACCGTGCACCGCCCGGCTCGATCACTCCGTGCCGTGCGACGGGGAAAAGAATACAGGACATCGGGGGGTGGTGCGCCAGTGGGTTGCCGGCCCCCCAGAATCGGGACAAATCGTCATCTCGGCACAGGGAGGTATGAGCCGAGAGGAGGATGGGTAGTTAGCCACCAACAGAGTTCAGGTACGGAAGGAGCCGCCATGCGCGGAAAGATCATGTTTCTTGGCGGGCTGGCAGCGGGATTCGTCCTGGGCGCCCGTGCCGGCCGGGAGAAGTACGAGGAGCTGGTGGTCCGCGGGCGTAAGGTGCTCGACCACCCGACCGTCCAGGAGGCGGCCGGCGTCGCGCAGGCCCAGGCGACCCGGCTCTACTCCGAGGGCAAGGACAAGCTCGGGCAGAGCAAGCTCGGCGAGAAGATCTCCACCGGCAACGGCAGCAAGTCAGGGCTGACCGACGCCGACAAGCCGTTCGCCGGCACGCCGGCGGCCGTCGGCAGCAAGACCGGCACCACCGGTACGAGCGCGACCGGCTCGACCACCACCGGCACCAGCACCAAGCCGAACGGCACCAGCAGCACCCTCTGACGTCAGCGGACAGCGGGCCGGACACCCTCGGGTGACCGGCCCGCTCCCGTGTGCCCACCCCACGCGTTCACGCCGCCGTGACGGCGGTGTGGCACATTCTCCGGTGGGGAGGTGGACGATCACATGGCGATGGTCGGACCGGAGACCGAGGATCAGGCGCGGCTGCTGCGGCTGCTGCGCGACGACGGCCCCCGGTCACGGGTGGAGCTGGTGGACGTCCTCGGGCTGCCCCGGGCCCGGTTCGCCGCCGAGGCGGACCGCTTGACCGAGCTGGGCCTGGTGGAGACCGCCGGACCGGCCGCGTCCCGGGGCGGGCGCCGCTCGTCGCTGCTGCGGATCGGCGCGCAGGTGCGCTTCGGCGCGGTCGCGCTCGGCGCCGGCCGGCTGCGGGTCGCGCTCACCGACGGTGAGCTGAACCCGCTCGCCCGCCTCGACGAGCCGGTCGACGTGCGACTCGGTCCGGAGCCGGTGGTCGGCCGCGCGGTCGAGCTGCTCGGCAAGCTGCGGGCCGAGGCCGGGCTGGCCCGGCTGACCGGCGTCGGCGTGGCGCTGCCCGCACCGGTCGCGGTCCGCGACGGCTTCCCCGTGTCCCCGCCCGCGCTGCCCGGCTGGCACCGGTTTCCGGTACGCGACACGCTCGCCGCCGAGCTGGGCTGCCCGGTGCACGTCGACAACGACGCGAACGCCATGGCGCTCGGCGAGCGGCACGCCGGCACCGGCCGCCCGTTCGACGACTTCCTCTACGTCAAGCTCGGCGACGCCGTCGGGTGCGGGCTGGTGCTCGGCGGTTCGCTCTACCGGGGCGCGGCCAGCGGGGCCGGCGACATCGGGCACCTCCAGCTCACCGAGGACGGGCCGCTCTGCGGCTGCGGCAACACCGGCTGCGTCGAGGCGTACTGCGGCGACGCCGCCCTGGTGCGGGAGGCGGCGACGGCCGCGCGGGCCGGGCACTCGACGGCGCTGGCGGACCGGCTCGCGGCGGCCGGTGCGCTGACCGTCGCCGACGTGGCCACGGCGGCGGCCGAGGGCGATCCGGCGGCGCAGACGCTGGTCCGCGACGCCGCCCGCCGGCTCGGCCAGGTGCTCGTCAATCTGGTCAGCTTCGTCAACCCGGCCATCGTCATCATCGGCGGCGCGGCGCCCGGCATCGGGCCGGTCCTGCTCGCCGAGATCCGGGGCGTGGTCTACCGGCGGTCCACGCCACTGGCCACCGGCAGCATGCCGATCGTCCTGTCCGACCTGGACGACCAGGCCGCCCTGATCGGCGCGGCCCGCCTGACCAGCGACCAGGTCTTCACCACCCGCTGACCGCGCCGCAGGGGCCCCGCCGGCAGCACCCGCGTCGCCGGCAGCACCCGCGCTGAACCGGACGTTGACGCCCTCCACGCCGGTCGGTTGGTGACCCGTTTACGCCATCAAGGTTGCAGGCGACCACCGGAGACCCGTGTCGCCCGAGCGGCGTCAGACCGACCAACGCCAGCCGACCGCCGCCCGCCGACCGACATCAGCCCGATCGGCGCCGGGCAGGGAGCGGCACGGGCAGGCGTCAGTCGCGGCTGCTGAAGGCGGCGTCGAACGCCGCGCTCGGGGCGTCGAAGGCCAGGCGGCGGACGAACTGGAGCGCCTCGGGCGCGCCGACCAGGCGGTCCATGCCGGCGTCCTCCCACTCGATCGAGATCGGGCCGGCGTAGCCGATCGCGTTCAACGCCCGGAAGCAGTCCTCCCACGGCACGTCGCCGTGGCCGGTGGAGACGAAGTCCCAGCCGCGTCGCAGGTCGGCCCAGGGCAGGTGGGAGGAGAGCCGGCCGCGCCGGCCGTCGCCGGTGCGGACCTTCGCGTCCTTGCAGTCCACGTGGTAGATCCGGTCGGCGAAGTCGAAGATGAAGTTGACCGGGTCCAGTTCCTGCCAGACGAAGTGCGACGGGTCCCAGTTGAGCCCGAACGCCTCCCGGTGGCCGATCGCCTCCAGCGTGCGCTTCGTGGTCCAGTAGTCGTAGGCGATCTCGCTGGGGTGCACCTCGTGCGCGAAGCGCACGCCCACCTCGTCGAAGACGTCCAGGATCGGGTTCCACCGGTCGGCGAAGTCCTGGTAGCCGCGCTCGATCATGGCGGGCGGCACCGGCGGGAACATCGCCAGCGTGTGCCAGATCGACGACCCGGTGAAGCCGACCACGGTGCGTACGCCGAGCTTCGCCGCCGCCAGCGCGGTGTCCTTCATCTCCTCGGCGGCCCGGTGGCGCACCCCCTCCGGCTCGCCGTCGCCCCAGATCCGGGCGGGCAGGATGTCCTGGTGCCGCTCGTCGATCGGGTGGTCGCAGACCGCCTGCCCGACCAGGTGGTTGGAGATCGTGAAGACCTGGAGGTTGTGCTTGGCCAGGGTCTCCCGCCTGCGCTCGACGTAGGAGTCGTCGGCGAGCGCCTTGTCGACCTCGAAGTGGTCGCCCCAGCAGGCGATCTCCAGGCCGTCGTACCCCCACTCGGCGGCGAGCCGGCAGACCTCGTCGAACGGAAGATCGGCCCACTGGCCGGTGAAGAGCGTGATCGGTCGCGCCATTGTCCTTCTCCCCTGTCATGGTGGGGGGATTCCGTTGCGGACCGGGGCGAGGGTGACCGGGGGACGGCGACGGCTCGGCACCGGTGGACGCCGGAGCGTCTGCGCCCGACGGGTTGCGCCTCCCGACGGGCCACCGGCCACCTCGCGGTCGCCGTCCCCACTCTATGGCCTACCTCACGGCAGGGTCCAGCGCTGGTTGGCGGCGCCCGTGCAGGTCCACAGGTGCACCGCCGTGCCGTCGGCGGAGTTGTTACCGGACACGTCCAGGCACTTGCCGGACTGCGGGTTGCGCACCGTGCCGTCGGCCTGCGCCGACCAGTTCTGCGCACCCGTGCCGTTGCACGTCCAGAGCTGGATCTTCGTGCCGTCCGCGCTCGCCCCGCCGGAGACGTCCAGGCACTTGCCGAGCGCCTTCACCGGCCCGTTCGGCGTCACCGTCCAGGTCTGCGCCGTCGACGAGTTGCAGGTGTAGAGCTGGATCTGGGTGCCGTCGGCGGTCGCCGCGTTGCGCACGTCGAGGCACTTGCCGGCCAGGCCCCGCACCGGGCCGGTCCCGCCGGTGCCGCCACCACCACGGACCAGCGTGAAGTCGTCCACGTCGAAGAGCCCGGACCCGCTGCCGGTGAACGTCAGGTATACCGTCTGGATCCCCGACGGCACGCCGCTCAGCGCGGTGGTGACGTCGGCGAACGTGGTCCAGCCGCCGGTGTTGGGCACCGCCACCTGGCCGAGCACCGGGCCGGTCGGCGAACCCGTGCGCACCTGGATCGTGCCGCCCGGTCCGCCCGAGACCACCCGGGCCCGCACCGACGTCACCCCGGTCAGGTCCAGGCCCTGGTACGCGGCCCAGTCGCCCGGGTCGACGTACCCCAGGGTCTGCCCGCCGTTGGCCCCGGCCTTGGTGAACGCGCTGACGCCGCTGGCCGCGCTGAACGACTCGGCCTGCACGGTGGTGTTGCCGCTCGGCGGCGGGGTGCCGCCCAGTTCCTTGATCCGGATGTTGCGGAACGACGCGTCGTCGCCGGTGCCGTGGTTCTGGATGCCGACGTGCCCGGCGAGCGACCGGACCGGGTCGGTGTTGGTGAAGTCGTTGATCCGCACGCCGTTGAGGAAGACCTGGAGCCGTTCGCCCTCGACCAGGATCTCGTAGGTGTTCCACTCCCCCGCCGGGTTCAGCGCCGCGTCCCGGGCGGCCAGGTCGGCGGACTTGAACCCGTAGATCGCCCCGGTGGTCTTGTCCGCCGAGTCGGTGGGGTCGATCTGCACCTCGTAGCCGTTGTTCACGGCCGAGTTCGGGTCGCTCGACGGCGGGAAGCCGACGAACACGCCGGAGTTGTCGTCGCCGGCGAGCCGCCAGTCCAGCTTGAGCGAGTAGTTGGTGAACTGCTTCGCGCTGTACCAGTAGAGGCCCATGCCGCCGACCGAGGTCAGCGTGGCGTCGGCGTTGGTGAAGCTGCCCGGCCCGGCCTGGGACCAGCCGGTGGTGCCGCCGTCGTAGAGCGCGGTGTAGCCGGTCTCCGGCCGGCAGTCGGCCCTGGTGCGCCCGGCGGCGTAGCGGATGCCGCCGAGCAGGTGGGCGCGGAACGCGGGCTCGGCGTACGACGCCTGGGTGTGCCCGCCGCCGGTGTAGAAGGACCGGCCGCCGCCGTAGGACTTGCACCAGGCGTGCGGGTGGTCGCCACCCATCGAACCCCCGCTGTACGAAGACTCGTCGAGGCTCGCCAGCACGTGTGCGGTGGAGCGGGCGTTGGTGCGGTAGTCGTACCACTCGTCGGTGCGGTTCCAGCGTTGTGGCAGGTGCGCGGTGGCCGCGTGCGCCCGGTCCTCCACCTTGACGGTGGCCGGCTGGATCGCCGGGTGGGACGCGAACCAGGCGCCGACCAGGTTGCCGTAGAACGGCCAGTCGTACTCGGTGTCGGCGGCGGAGTGCACGCCCACGTATCCGCCGCCGGCGCCGATGTACGACTCGAACGCGGTCTGCTGGGTCGCGTTCAGCACGTCGCCGGTGGTGTTGAGGAAGATCACCGCCTCGAAGCGGGCCAGGTTGGCGGTGGTGAACTGGGCGGCGTCCTCGGTGGCGGTGACGGTGAAGTTGTTCGCCGCGCCGAGGTCGCGGACGGTCTGCGTGCCGACCGCGATGGAGTCGTGCCGGAAGCCGACGGTCTTCGAGAAGACCAGCACGTCGTACGGGGCGTCGGCGGCGCTCGCCGGGGTGGCGGCGCTGGTGGCGGCGACGGCTGTCATCGCCACCAGCGCGATACGGAGGAGTCTCATCGTCGTTCTTCCTTCCCACCTCACGGCAGCGTCCACTTCTGGTTGGCGGCGGCCGTGCAGGTCCACAGGTGCACCGGCGTGCTGTCGGCGGAGTTGTTGCCGCTGACGTCGAGGCACTTGCCGGACTGCGGGTTGCGCACCGTGCCGTCGGCCTGCGCCGACCAGTTCTGCGCGCCGGTGCCGTTGCACGTCCAGAGCTGGATCTTCGTGCCGTCCGCGCTCGCCCCGCCGGACACGTCCAGGCACTTGCCGTACGCCTGCACTGTCGAGTTGGGCGTCACGGTCCACGTCTGCGCGGCGGTGCCGTTGCAGGTGTAGATCTGGATCTGGGTGCCGTCGGCGGTCGCCGCGTTGCGCACGTCGAGGCACTTGCCGGCCAGTCCCTTCACCGGCCCGGTCCGCACGGCCGAGGTGGTGAACGTGAACGCGTCCAGGTCGTAGAGCGCCCCGGTGCCGCCGGCGAACGTGAGGTAGAGCGTGGTGGTGCCGGCCGGCGGGTTGGTGAGGGCGCCGGTGACCGTGGTGAACGAGTCCCAGGCGCCGGTGACCGGGACGGTGGCCGAGCCGAGCACGGTGCCGGTGGCCGAGCCGGCCCGCACCTGGAGCGTGCCGCCCGCGCCGGCCGAGGAGACCCGGGCGCTGAACCCGGTGGCGTCGGCGAGCAGGTACGGCTGGAACGCGATCCAGTCGCCGTTGTGGATGTCGCCGACGGTCTTGCCGCCCTCGGCGGTGCCCTTGTCGAACGTGTTGATCCCGGACGAGGTCTTGAAGTGCTCGGCCTGCCGGTGCCGGGGCTGGAGCGTGTGCTGGGTGTGGGTGGTGAGGCCGCCGGAGTCGGTGTACTCGGCGTCGAAGATGGCGAAGATGTTCGCCGCGTCGTCGTGCTCGCCGTCCACCGGGATGGCTATCGTGCCGGTGCAGCCGGTCGCCGAGGTGATCTGGTGGCCGTGCTGGTCGTGGCCGAGCACGTAGGTCATCTTGACCTTGGTGCAGTCGATGGTGGCGTCCTCCGGGTCGGTGACGGTGATCCGGAACGGGACCGTGTCGCCGAAGGAGAAGAGCTTGCCGTTGCCGGGCGTCTCGATGACCACTGTCGGCGCGGTGTTGCCGACGGTGATCACCACGCTCGCGGTGCCGGTGGCGCCCTGCGGGTCGCGGACGGTCAGCGTGGCGGTGTAGCGGCCGTTGGCGGTGTAGGTGTGCGACGGGTTGGCCGCGGTGGAGGTGCCGCCGTCGCCGAACGCCCAGGAGTAGGTGAGCGCGCCCCCCTCCGGGTCGGACGAGCCGGCCGAGGAGAACGCCACCGCCAGCGGCGCGGCGCCGGAGGTCCGGTCGGCGGCGGCCCGGGCCACCGGGGCGCGGTTGCCGCCGCCCAGGTAGTCGAAGCGGTAGAGCGCCGAGTTGGCGTCGCCGTTGAAGTAGCCGGTGCCGTAGTCGAGCACGTAGTAGGCGCCGTCCGGGCCGAACGCGGAGTCCATCACCTGCTTGCCGGTCCACGGAAACGCGTCGATGGTGCCGGGCGAGCCGTCGGCGTTGAGGTGGATCGGCTTGATCCAGCCGCGCCCGAACTCGGTGGCGAAGAACTGCCCGTCGAAGGACTGCGGGAACTTGGTGGTGGACGGGTTGGCCGCGTCGTAGCGGTAGACCGGCCCGCCCATCGGCGACTCGGAGCCGCCGCCGAACTCGCTCGGGGTGCCGGCGTCGCCGCCGTAGCGGATCCAGGCCGGCTTGGCGGCCGGCAGCGTCGCCAGGCCGGTGTTGCGGAACGAGTTGTTGGTCGGCCCGCCGGTGCAGTTGAACTTCGCGCCGGCCGTGCCGGTGGCGAAGTCCCACTCGGCGTACGTCTCGGTGGCCGTGTTGGTGCCGGTGCAGTACGGCCAGCCGTAGTTGCCGGGCCCGGTGACCCGGTCGAACTCGACCTGCCCGGACGGGCCGCGCGCCGAGGTGGTCCCGGCGTCCGGCCCGTAGTCGCCGACGTAGACGATGCCGGTGGCCTTGTCGACGCTCATCCGGAACGGGTTGCGGAAGCCCATCGCGTAGATCTCCGGGCGGGTCTTCGCGGTGCCGGGCGCGAAGAGGTTGCCGCTGGGGATCGAGTAGGTGCCGTTGGCGTTGACCTTGATCCGGAGGATCTTGCCGCGCAGGTCGTTGGTGTTGCCGGCGCTGCGCTGCGCGTCGTATCCGGGGTTGCGGTTGGCGCGCTCGTCGATCGGGGCGTAACCGGCGGAGTCGAACGGGTTGGTGTCGTCGCCGGTGGAGAGGTAGAGGTTGCCGGCCGCGTCGAAGTCGATGTCGCCGCCGACGTGGCAGCAGAGTCCTCGGTCGGCCGGCACGTCGAGCACGTCGACCTTGCTCGCCTGGTTGAGCGTGAAGTCGGCGTTGAGCGTGAACCGGGAGAGCCGGTTGACGCCCTGCCAGGCGGAGAAGTCGGTGCCGGTGGCCGGCGCGTCCCCGGCCGGGGTGGAGAGCGGCGGCGCGTAGTAGAGGTAGATGTGCCGGTTGGCGGCGAAGCCGGGGTCGACGCCGACGCCCTGCAACCCCTCCTCGTCGTGGGTGTAGACGGCGAGGGTGCCGACGACCGTGGTGACGCCGGCCGCGTCGGTGCGGCGCAGTGTGCCGTTGCGGGCGGTGTGCAGGACCGAGCGGTCGGGCAGCACCGCGAGCGACATCGGCTCGCCGGTCTCGGCGACGCCGCGGGCCAGCTCGACCTGCTGGAAGTCGCTCGCCGGGATGGGGTGGGCGGACGCCGGGACGGGCGTCGCGGCCAGGGCGACCGTGCCGGCGGTGGCGGCGAGCAGCAGCGCCGCGCCGGCGGCCAGTCGTCGTCGGGCGGGTGGGTGGTGGGGGTGGCTGGACATGCCGTGCAGTCCTTCCTGACGCGCGCAGCCAGGATCGGGCGCGCGTCGCGCCGGATGCCGAAAGGGGGGAGCTGGTGCTGGGCACGACATTAAAACCTTTCGATCGGCATGTCCATAGCTTCTGATCGATCGGAAGCTACTTTTGACGCGGATCGACAAAAGTTAGGCCGGCGAGGTGGAGCAGCAGCGCCTTCACCTCGGTCGCCTCGACCCGCTCCCGGGCCGCCGCCGGGTCGGAACAGAGCAGCACCGGCCCGTCCGCCGGGTCGGCCGGCAGCCGCCCGTGCGAACCACGCACCGCCCGCGCGCCCGCGTCCAGCCCCACCACGCTCATCAGGTAGCGCATCCCGAGCTTCTTGCGGGCCAGCGCCACCGCCGCCCGGCGCTTCGCCGCGCCCGGCGCGGCCGGGTCGAAGAACAGCTCGGCCGGGTCGTAGCCCGGCTTGCGGTGGATCTCGACCAGCCGGGCGAAGTCGGGCGCCCGCGCGTCGTCCAGCCAGTAGTAGTAGGTGAACCAGGCGTCCGGCTCGGCCACCAGCACCAGCTCACCGGAGCGGGCGTGGTCCAGCCCGTACCCGGCCTGCCCGGCCGCGTCCAGCACCTCGGCCACACCGGGCAGCGCGGCGCAGAGCTTCGCCACCGCCGGCACGTCCGCCGGGTCCCGCACGTAGACGTGCGCGACCTGGTGGTCGGCCACCGCGAAGGCCCGCGACGTCCACGGTTCCAGGTATTCCATCCCGGCCTGGGTGTGCACCCGCAGCAGCCCCTCGGCGCGCAGCATCCGGTTGACGTCCACCGGGCGGGACACGTCGGTGATGCCGTACTCCGACAACGCCACCACCGTGGCGTCGCGCTCGCGCGCCGCGTCCAGCAGCGGCCCGAGCACCGCGTCCAGCTCCGCCGCCGCGACGGCGGCCCGCGGCGCGGACGGGCCGAAGCGTTGCAGGTCGTAGTCGAGGTGCGGCAGGTAGACCAGGGTCAGGTCGGGGGCGTGGTCGGCGAGGATCCGCTGCGCGGCCCGGCTGATCCACGCCGAGGACGGCAGCCCCGCGCCCGGCCCCCAGTAGCTGAACAGCGGGAACACCCCGAGCGCGTCGGTGAGCGTGTCGTGCAGCTCCGGCGGGTCGGTCCAGCAGTCCGGCTCCTTGCGCCCGTCGGCGTGGTAGACCGGACGCGGCGTGACCGTCCAGTCGACGTCCGCGCCCATCGCGTACCACCAGCAGACGTTCGCCACCCGGTAGCCCGGCTCGACGCGGCGGGCCGCCTGCCACACCTTCTCGCCGCCGACGAGCGCGTGGTGCTGCCGCCAGAGCAGCACCTCGCCGAGGTCCCGGAAGTACCAGCCGTTGCCCACCACGCCGTGCCCGGCGGGCGGCTCGCCGGTGAGGAAGGTGGCCTGCGCCGAGCAGGTCACCGCCGGCAGCACGGTGCCCAGCTCGGCGGCGAAACCGGCATCGGCCACCGCGCGCAGCCGCGGCATGTGCGCCAGCAGCCGCGGCGTCAGCCCGACCACGTCGAGCACCACCAGCCGCCGGCTCATGAGGACACCCCCACCCCGACAGCGCCCAGCTCGTCGCGGGCGAAGGCCAGTTCGGCGGCGATGCCGGCGGCCAGCTCCGCGTCGCCGCGCGGCCGCCGCGCCTCCGGCAGCACACCCCAGGTGTACGTCTCCACGTCGAGGTGGTCGCAGCCGGCGGCCGGTCCGGCGTACAGCGCGGCGAGGGTGGCCCGCAGCACCGGCACGGTCGAGCGCAACGGTTCCTCCGGCGGGGCGTGCAGCGGCACGTGGTAGTGCACCCGCCACGCCCCCGGCAGCCGCGCGTCCAGCGCCGCCTCCAGGTCGTCGGCCGCCCACGCCGGGTCGGCCGGGTCGGCGGCGCCGGCACAGCCGGCCGCCCGGGTCTGGTGCAGGAACCTCGGCTCGACGAAGCGGCGCAGCGCCTCGGTCGCGCCGGCCGGGTCGGGCGCCTCGACGGCGGCCGACACCTGCACCTTGACCACCGGCAGCCCGGCGTCGCGCAGCCGGGCCAGCGCCTCGACCGGCTCCTCCCAGGCGCACGCCAGGTGCGCCAGGTCCAGGCAGATCCCGAGCCACTCCGGGTCCACGCCGGACAGGGCGGTGGCGGCCTGCCCGGTCGACTCGACCAGGCAGCCGGGCTCCGGCTCGAACCCGACCCGGACCGTCCGGCCGGTGTCGAGGCGCACCGCGGCCAGCCCGGCGGCGAGCGCGTCGAGCCGACGCCGGGCGGTGTCGGCCCGGTCCGGGCCCCACGGCGTGCGCCAGGCCAGCGGCAGCGTCGAGATCGACCCCCGGGCCGCGTCGTCGGGCAGCAGGTCGGCGAGCACCCGGGCCAGGTCCAGGGTGTACGCGAGGCGCTCCGGCGTGGTCCAGTCCGGCCGGTAGACCGCGCCCTTGACCACCGGCGCCTGGAACGCCGCGTACGGGAAGCCGTTGAGCGTGACCACCTCCAACCCGCGTACGGTCAGCTCGTGGCGCAGCCGGCGGCGGGCCGCCGGGTCGGCGGCGAGCGCGGCGGCCACCGGCGCGGCCAGCCACAGCCCCAGCCCGAGCAGGTCGGCGTCGAGTCGCCGGCGCACCGCGACCGCGTAGGTGTCGAGCTGGGCGAGGATGCCCGGCAGGTCCTCCGCCGGGTGGACGTTCGTGCAGTAGCCGAGGTGGACGGTGGTGCCGTCGGCGTGGCGCAGCCGCATCACGCGCCCCCACGCAGGATCGAGTTGCCGGCGAACGTGGCGGCCGGGTCCTCCAGGTCGGTGAGGTCCAGCCGGCCGGACTGGCCGTAGAACTCCACCGGGTTGCGCCACAGCACCCGGTCCACGTCGTCGGCGTCGAACCCGGCGGCCAGCATCGCCTCCCCGGTGGCCCGGGTCAGCAGCGGGTCGGAGCGCCCCCAGTCGGCGGCCGAGTTGACCAGCATCCGCTCCGTCCCGTACGCCTTCAGCAGCTCGACCATCCGCGGCGGCGACATCTTGGTCTCCGGATAGATCGAGAAGCCGAGCCAGCAGCCGGTGTCCCGGACCAGCTCCACGGTCACCTCGTTGAGGTGGTCGATCAGCACCCGCCCGGGTGCGATGCCCGACTCGGCGACCACCGCCAGGGTGCGCTCGACGCCGCGCGCCTTGTCCCGGTGCGGGGTGTGCACCAGGGCGGGCAGGTCGTGCGCGACGGCCAGCGCGAGCTGCCCGGCCAGCGCGGCGTCCTCGGCCGGGGTCATCGCGTCGTAGCCGATCTCGCCGACCGCCACCACGCCGTCCTTGTCCAGATAGCGGGGCAGCACGTCGAGCACCGGGCGGCAGCGCGGGTCGTTGGCCTCCTTCGGGTTCAGCGCCACCGTGGCGTGGTGCCGGACACCGAACTGCCCGGCCCGGAACGGCTCCCAGCCGACCAGCGAGTCGAAGTAGTCGACGAAGCTCTGCACGCTGGTGCGCGGCTGGCCCAGCCAGAACGCCGGTTCGACCACCGCCCGCACCCCGGCGGCGGCCATCCGCTCGTAGTCGTCGGTGGTCCGCGACGTCATGTGGATGTGCGGGTCGAAGATGCGCATGTCACGCCTCCGTGGTGGTGATGGTGAGCCGGTCGAGCAGCTCGGTGGCGTCGGCGGGCATGGTCCGTCCGGCGGCGTGCCGCTCGGCGGTGTACGCGGCGAGCATCTGCGCCAGCTCGCCGTCGGCCCGCTCGGTCAGGCCGTCCACCACGGCCAGCGGCACGCCGGCGAAGACGCACTTCAGCACCGCCTGCCGCCAGGCCGGCTGCTCCAGGTGCCGGGCGTAGGGGCCGAGCGCGGCGGCGACCAGCCGGGTGTCGTTGGTGCGGATCGCGTCGTGCAGCAGCGGCACGCACTCCGCCCCGATCGGCAGCAGCGGCAGCGCCCGCAGCACGGCCCGCTTCTCGGCGGCGTCGCCCTCCCGGTAGAGCGTCTCGGCGGCGGTGGCGTGCCCGCCGGGCAGCGCGGTCAGCAGCAGCGCCCGGGCGGCCTCGTCGACGGTCCAGCCGGGCGGGTCGGGCACCGGCCCGCGTCCGCACCGCCGGGCGGCGGGGGCGAAGTAGCGCGGGATCGCCGCGGGTTCGCTCGCGACGCGGCGCAGCGCCGCGTCCAGCCACTGCGGATCGGGTACGCCCCGCAGCGCGGCGCGCAGTCGGTCGGGTGTCATGCCGTCTCCCCTCTGCCGGTGGTGGAAGGTGGTCGGTCACCGCCCCTCGCCGCGCCGGGCGGCGACGCGCAGGAAGTCCAGCGAGCGGGCGGCGACGGTCGGGGCGGCGTGCGAGTGTCGGGGCAGCTCCACCGCCACCAGGCCGGGGTAGCCGGCGTCGGCGAGGGCGGCCAGCACCGGCGGGAAGTCGATCTCGCCAGCGCCGAACTCCAGGTGCTCGTGCACGCCCCGGCGCATGTCGTCGATCTGCACGTTGACCAGGTGGTCGGCGACCGCCGTCACGCACTCGGGCACCGGCAGCGGCTCCAGGCAGCGGCAGTGCCCGATGTCCAGGGTGATGCCGAAACCGGGCGGTTCACCGAGCGCCGCGCGCAGCCGCCGCCAGCCGGCGATGTCCTCGACCAGCATGCCCGGCTCCGGCTCGAAGCCCAGCGGCACGCCGCCCGCCCCGGCGCAGACCGTCGCGCACCCGGCGACCAGGCGCTCCCACGCCACCCGGGGCGGCACCTCGGGCGGGCGGACGCCGGCCCAGAAGGAGACCGCCTCGGCGCCCAGGTCCGCCCCGATCCGCACGGCCCGGCGGAGGAGTTCGATCCGGCGGGACGGATCGTCGTGCAGCAGCGTCGGGGCGTGCTTGTGCCACGGGTCGAGCAGGTAGCGGGCCCCGGTCTCGACCACCACGGCCAGCCCCAGCGCGCCCAGCCGGCGGCGCACGGCGTCCACCCGGCGGGCCAGCCCGGGCGCGAACGGGTCCAGGTGGTCGTGGTCCAGGGTGAGCGCGACCCCCGCGTAGCCGAGGTCGGCGAGCACCCCGAGCGCGTCGTCGAGGCGGTGGTTGGCGAAGCCGTTGGTGCCGTACCCGAATCGCAGCCGGCCCGGAGCGGGCGCGGGCCGGCGGGGCGCGGCGGCCGGCGTCACGGCGGTCATGTCGGGGAGATCAGTCGGGCCAGGCGGCGGCCGAGCGGGGCGGCGGCGGCCACCGCGAGGCCGAGCAGCCCCGCGCCGGCCCGCGCGGTCAGCGCGCCCTGCAACGCGGGCAGCCCGGTGATGCCGGCGCCGACCGCGGCGCGCACCCGGGCCGGCGACGGGTCGACGAGCACCCGAACCTGCGCCCGCCCGTAGCGCACGGCGTACCCGGCCGCGAGCACCACCGGCAGGCGAAGGAAGGGCCCCTTCTTAACGCATTCGGTAGAGGAGGGGGCCCCGCTTAACAAGGTCGGCCGGCGCGGGGCGGCGAGCGCGATCAGCGCGGTGCCGGCGAGCGTGAAGGCGGGCAGCCGACGGTCGGCCGCGCCGGTCACCTCGCGGCGGGACAGCGCGGTGACCGTCCAGGTGTGCGCCGCGACGGTCAGCGCCGTCGGCAGCGCCCGCGACAACGCCGATCCGACGCCCCCGCCCGATCCGCCGGCACCCCGACCGCAGCCCGTGCCGGACGATCCGCCGCCGGGCCAACGGCCGCCGCCGGGGGCGCATCCCCGGGCCGCCGGGGTCGTGGTTGCGCCGAGCAGCACGTCCAGCCCTCGGCACGCGGCCATCACGGCGGGACCGGCGGCGGTGTTCTTCGCGCTCAGGTCGTACCCCCAGATGGTGGCGGCCAGACCGACCGCGACGGTCGCCGCGCGCCGGCCCCCGGCGGCGGTGGCGACGGCCAGGCCGGCGGCGGTCAGGCCGCCGGCCAGGCCGAGCGCGACGGCGGGGCGGACCCGCCCGGACGGGATCGGCCGCTGCGGACGCTCGACCGCGTCGAGCCGCCGGTCGGCCCAGTCGTTGGCGGCCATCCCGGCCCAGTAGAGCAGCACCGACGCGGCGGCCAGGGCGGGGGTACGCCGGCCGAGCGCGCCGACGGCCGCCGCCCCGGCCAGCACGTCGCCGGGCACGGACAGCGCGGCGGGCGCGCGCACCAGCTCGGCCAGGTCGGCCAGCCGGGTCACCGGTCCACCCCGGCGTGCAGGCCGGCGGCGAAGTCGCGCAGCACCGCCCACTGCTCACCGAGCCCGTGGCCGGTGGCACCGAGCGGATCCTTGAAGAAGAACGCCAGCTCGGCCAGGGGCCCCCGACGGCCGGCGGCGTGCGCGGCGGCGGTGAGCCGGGCCAGGTCGAGCACCAGCGGGGCGGCCAACGCCGAGTCGCAGCCGTGCCAGGTGAACTCCATCCGCATCCCGGTGCCCAGGAAACCGGCGAAGGTGACCAGGTCCCAGGCGGTCTTGAAGTCGCCCAGCTCCTCGACGTAGTCGATCCGGGTACTGCCCTGCGGCAGGTAGCCGAGCGTCTCGGCGAGCACCCGTTGCTTGCTGCCCACCTTGGCGGCGTTGGCGGCCGGCTCGGCGAGCGTCGCGCCGTCGCCGCCGCCGAGCAGGTTCGTGCCGGACCAGGAACGCACCGCCAGGTGCCGCATCGCGAACATCGGCGCGAGCACCGACTTGAGCAGCGTCTCGCCGGTCTTGCCGTCGTGCCCGGCGTACGGCAGCCCGCGCGCGTCGGCCAGCGCGGCCAGCGCCGGCAGTCGGGCGCCGGTGGACGGGGTGAAGTCGACGTACGGGCAGCCGGCGGTGAACGCCGCGTACGCGTACCGGGAGCTGGCCGGCAGCACGTCGGCGGGGCCGGTCAGCGCGGCCCGCAGCGCGGCCAGGTCGTGGTGGGCCGGGTGCGGTTCGGCCGCCGGCTCGGTGGCGGCGACGTTGACCACCACCACCCGGTCCAGGTCGTGCCGTCGGCGGAACGCGGTCAGGTCGTCGACCACGGCGGCGATCCGGTCCGCCGGAGTGCCCTCGGTCGGCGCGGGCCGTAGCGCCGCCTCGACACCGGCCAGCTCCGGCGCGACGGCGTCGACCAGCCGGCCGGGCAGCACCCCGGCGGCGGCGAGCGCCTCGGCGCGTTTGGTCAGCGGGGTGGCGGCCACGTCGTGACCGCCGAAGACGAGGTCGCCGAGGCCGGGCAGCGCCGGACCGCGCAGCTCGGGCAGCTCGGTCACGCACCCGGTCGACGGGGTGAGCCCGGCCCGCAGGGCCAGCGCCCCGACCACGCTGGTGGTGGCGACCGAGCCGCGCGCCCCCACCAGCCAGACACCCGTACGCATCGCGTTACCTCCCCAGGTCGATGCCGGCCCCGCCGGTGCGGCCGGGGAATCCCGGTCCGGCCGCACCGGAGGGCCGTGCTGGTCGTGCCGACCGGAGGATCCCGGCGGCACGCTCCCCCGACGCCGGCCTCGTCCCCGCCACGGGGCGCAACCGTGGCGGGCCCTCGCCGGCCGGCGCCGGAAGGGTGTCGGCGGCGCTCGCACGCCGCACGGTGTGGGCGGGTTGTTAAGCGGGGCCCCCTCCTCTACCGGAGGCGTTAAGCGGGGCCCCCTCCTTCTCCACCTCGACCCACGCGGCGGCGGCGGCGGACCGCGCCACCGCGTCCAGCACCAACTGCACCTGCAACGCGTCGGCGAACGACGGCCTCGGGTCGGCGCCGGTGGCGACCGCCTCGACGAAGTCGCGCATCTGGTGGGTGAAGGAGTGCTCGTAGCCGATGATGTGGCCCGGCGGCCACCACGCGTCCAGGTAGGGGTGCTCCGGCTCGGTCACCAGGATCCGGTTGAAGCCCTGCTCGGCGGCGGGTCGGGTGGCGTCCAGGAACTCCAGTTCGTTGAGGCGTTCCAGGTCGAACACGACGCTGCCACGCGAGCCGTTGATCTCGACGCGCAGGGCGTTCTTGCGGCCGGTCGCGAACCGGGTCGCCTCGTAGGTGGCGAGCCCGCCGCCGTCGAGCCGGGCCACGAAGACCGCCGCGTCGTCCACGGTGACCTCGCCCGTGCCCCGGCCGTTGCCGCCGGCCTGCGCGGCCAGGCCGCTCGACCCGGCCGGCAACGGCCGCTGCTTCACGAACGTCTCGGTGAGCGCGCTGACGCCGGTGATCGACTGCCCGGTGACGTGCTGGGTGAGGTCGATGATGTGCGCGCCGATGTCGCCCAGCGCGCCGGAGCCCGCCCGGTCCTTCTGCAACCGCCAGACCAGCGGGAACTGCGGGTCGACGATCCAGTCCTGGAGGTAGACCGCCCGGACGTGCCGGATCTCGCCGAGCCGCCCGTCGGCGACGAGTTGCCGCATCAGGGCCACCGCCGGCACCCGCCGGTAGTTGAAGCCGCACATCGCACGGACCCCGGACTCCCGGGCCCGCGCGGCGGCGGCGGTCATCTCCCGCGCCTCCGCGACGGTGTTGGCCAGCGGCTTCTCGCACAGCACGTGCTTGCCCGCGGCCAACGCGGCGAGGGCGATCTCGCGGTGGCTGTCCCCCGGCGTGCAGATGTCGACCACGTCGATCTCGTCGGACTCGACGAGCCGGCGCCAGTCGGTGGTGTGCCCGTCCCAGCCGAGCCGGTCGGCGGCCTCGGCCACCTTCGGCTCGTCCCGGCCGCAGACGAGCGACATCCGCACCTTCGCCGGCAGGTCGAACACCCGGTTCACGGTGCGCCACGCCTGTGAGTGCGCGGCGCCCATGAACGCGTAGCCGACCATGCCGACCCGCAGGATGCTGTCGTGACTGGACAAGCTGGGTCTCCCCCCGTGTGTCAGAACCCGAGCTTCAGGTAGTCGCCCGAGTTCTGCTTGGTGATCGTCTCGGAGGAGAGCACGATCTCCTTCGGCACCTGGAGTTCCACCAGATCGGACATGCCCTTGCCCTGCCCGATCAGCCGGGCCAGGGAGATGGCCGAGGAGGCCATCGACGGGCTGTAGGTGACGGTGGCCTTGAGCACCGTGTTGTCGGCCGCGATGTCCTCCATGGCCTTCTTCGAGCCGGCGCCGCCGACCATGAAGAACTCCTTGCGGTTGGCCTGGTTGACCGCGGCCAGCACGCCGATGCCCTGGTCGTCGTCGTGGTTCCAGACCGCGTCGATCTTCGGCAGGGCCTGGAACAGCCCGGTGGCGGCCTGCTGGCCGGAGTCCACGGTGAACTCGGCGGGCCGCCGGTTGGCCACCTTCAGCCCGTACGAGGCGAGCGTGTCGGCGAAGCCCTTGGAACGTTCCTGGGTCAGCTCCAGCGACTCGATGCCGGGGATCTCGCCGATCACCGCGTTGCTCACGCCCTTGGCCTTGAGCTGCTCGGCGATGTAGGTGGCGGCGGCCACCCCCATGCCGTAGTTGTCGCCCTTGATCTGGAGCCGGTAGGCGCGCGCGTCCGGGAACGCCCGGTCCAGGTTGACCACCGGGATGCCGGCCTTCATCGCCTCCAGGCCGAACGCGTTGAGTTCCTTGCCGTCGTGCGGCAGCAGCACGATCACGTCCGGCTTCTGCGAGATCAGCGTGGACAGCGCCGCCCGCTGGGCCGCCGCGTCCGCGCCGGCCTCCACCGACTTGAGCTCCACGTCGCCGTACGCCCCGGCCTGCGCCTTGGCGTTGTTGGTGATGGCGGCGATCCACCCGTGGTCGGCGGCCGGGGCGGAGAAGCCGATGGTCACCTTCTTGCCCGGCTCGGTGTTGGCGTTGTTCGCGGCGGCCTTGGTCTGCGCCTCGGTCGGGGACTGCTCGTTGCTCGTGCAGCCGGCGAGCAGCACCCCGGCGGAGACTGCGGCCCCGCCGAGGAGCAACCGGCGGCGTGACAGGTCACTTGTCATGACGACCTCCTGGGATGAGGTGGTGGGGGTGGTTTCGGGTGTGGTGGGCCGGGCCGGCGTCGGATCGACGGCGGCCTGGTGGCGCGGTGGGATCAGCCGGTGGTGGCCCGGTTTCGGGCGAGGAACTGGGTCAGACTGCGGAACTGCACCTGCTGGACCAGGACGGCGGCGACGATGATGCCGCCCTTGACCATGTTCTGGGCCTCGGCGGAGAGGTTGTTGATGGCGAACAGGTTGGTGATCGTGGAGAAGATGATCACGCCGAGCAGGGAGCCGACGATGGTGCCCCGCCCGCCGCTGAGCAGCGTGCCGCCGATGATCGCGGCGGCGATCGCGTCCAGTTCGTAGAGGTTGGCCATCGCCGCCTGGGCGGAGGTGGCCTGCGCGGTCAGCATCACCGCGGCGATGCCGCAGCAGAGGCCGGACAGCGCGTAGAGCAGCACGGTGTGCCGGCGGACGTTGATGCCGGCGAGCCGGGCGGCCTCCGGGTTGCCGCCGACCGCCACCGTGCGACGGCCGAAGGTGGTGCGGTTGAGCAGCACCCAACCGGCCGCGACCACCGCGACCAGGATGTAGACCAGCAGCGGGATGCCGAGCACGTTGGTGGTGGCGATGCCGTTGATGAACGAGCTGGTGGAAACCTGGGTCTGCTTGTCGGAGATCTCGGCGGCCAGCCCCCGGGCGGCGACCAGCATGGCCAGGGTGGCGATGAACGGCACCAGTCGCCCGTACGAGACGAGCAGCCCGTTGACCACGCCGACGGCCAGCCCGACGGTGAGCGCGCTGAAGATCATGCCGCCGGCGCCGTAGCTCTGGGTGGCGACCGTGGTGCACCAGACGCCGGCCAGCGCCACGATCGCGCCGACCGACAGGTCGATGCCGCCGCCGATGATCACGAAGGTCATGCCGACGGTGACCACGCCGACCACCGAGGCGAGCTTGAGGATGGTGAGCGTGTTGCCCCACACCCAGTTCGGGTCGCCGTAGAGGTCGGGACGGGTCAGGACGCCGATGACCACCAGCACCACGAGCGTGGCCAGCAGGCCGAGGTTGCGCTTGGCGCCCTCCCCGCCGTCGCCGCGCCACCAGGAGAGCCGGGCCGCCGGGCCGGCCGTGGCGGTCTCCGCCCGGTCCACCGGCGGCGACTGCGCGGGCAGTGCGGTATCGGTATCACTCATGCCGGTGCGCCTTCCATGAGGGACCCCGCCATGACGAGGTCGAGCACGGTGTTCTCGTCGAGTTCGCCGGCCGGGGCCTCCCGGACCACCCGGCCCTCCCGCATCACCAGCACCCGGTCGGCCAGGCCGAGCACCTCGGGCACCTCGCTGGAGACCAGCAGCACCCCGACGCCCCGGGCGGCCAGGTCGCGGATCACCTGGTAGAGCTCGGCCCGGGCGCCCACGTCCACGCCCCGGGTCGGCTCGTCGAGCAGCAGCAGCCGGGTGCCCCCGAGCAGCCACCGGCCGACCACCACCTTCTGCTGGTTGCCGCCGGAGAGGGTGCGCACCGGCCGGCGCACGTCGCGCGGCCGCAGCTCCAGCGACGCGGCGACCCGGTCCGCCTCGGTGAGTTCCCGCCCGGCGTCGGTGAAGCCGAGGCGGGCGTACCGGCCGAAGGTGGCGAGCGTGACGTTGCGGTAGATCGGCTCGCCGAGCAGCAACGCCTGGCTCTTGCGCTCCTCCGGCGCCATGCCCATGCCGGCCCGCACTGCCGCGCCCACGCTGCCGGGGCGCAGCGCCTTCCCGTCCAGCCGGACCGTCCCGGCGTGCGCCCGGCGGGCCCCGAAGATCGTCTCCAGCAGCTCCGAGCGGCCGGAGCCGACCAGCCCGGCGATGCCGACGATCTCGCCGGCCCGCACGCCGAGCGACACGTCGGCGAACTCGCCGTGCCGGGTCAGCCCGTCCACCCGCAGCAGCTCCGCGCCGGCGCCGTCGTCGGCCGGGCGCCGCGGGAAGACGTACTCGATGGTCCGCCCGGTCATCCGGGCGACCAGGTCGCGGGTCGGGGTGTCGCGCGCCGGCAGGCTCGCCGCCGTGGTCCGGCCGTCCTTGAGTACGGTGACCCGGTCGCCGATCTCACGGATCTCCTCCATCCGGTGCGAGATGTAGATGACCGCGATGCCCTGCGCGGTGAGTTCCCGGATGATCCGGAACAGGTTGCCCACCTCGTCGTGGGCCAGCACCGCGCTCGGCTCGTCCATGATGATCAGTCGGGCCTCGTGGGACAGCGCCCGGGCCATGCTGACGATCTGCTTCCCGGCCGCCGGCAGGTGCCGCACCAGCCGCCCGGGCGGGATCTCCGGGTGGCCGAGCCGGGCCAGGATCTGCCGGGTACGCCGGGCCATCAGCCCGCGCCGGACGAAGCCGAGCCGGCGCGGCTCGTGGCCGAGGAGCGCGTTCTCCGCCACCGACAGGTCGTCGACCAGGTCGAGTTCCTGGTAGATGGTGGCGATGCCGGCGCGCATGGCGGCCTGCGGGTCGGCGAACGCGGCCGGCTCGCCCCGCCACACCACCTCGCCGGAATCCGGCCGGTGCACCCCGGCGAGCACCTTGATCAGGGTGGACTTGCCGGCACCGTTCTGCCCGAGCAGGCAGTGCACCTCGCCGGCCCGCACCTCAAGCTGCACGCCGTCCAGCGCGCGTACGCCGGGGAACGTCTTCACCACGTCGGTGAGGCGCAGCACCACCTCGCCCGCGACGGCGGGCGTTTCCTTCCCGGTCACCTCCACCCCCTTCATGCTGTGCCGACCGGGCATGCCCTCACGGCCCTCGCTGCGCTCGGTGCGTTCGGTCATGCGGCTTCCCCGAACGCGACGTCGCTGGCCAGCACCGCCGCGCCGGCGACGCCGGCGCGTGGGCCCAGCTCGGAGAGGACGACCGGCAGGTTGCCGGTGGCCAGCGGCAGCGAGCGGCGGTAGACCACGCTGCGGATCTCGGCGAGCAGGATGTGGCCGAGCTGGGCCAGGCCGCCGCCGATCACGATCATCGACGGGTTGGTGAAGCTGACCAGCCCGGCCAGGACGCTGCCGACCCGCCGGCCGCCGTCGCGGATGAGTTGGATGCAGGTGACGTCCCCCTCGATCGCGCCCTGCGCCACGTCCAGCGCGGTGACCGCGCCCCGGGCGGCGAGCCGCTCGACCAGGGCCGGCGACACCTCGGCGCGCGCGGCGGCGGTCGCCTCCCGGGCCAGCGCCGCGCCGCTGAACACCGCCTCCAGGCAACCGACGTTGCCGCAGGAGCACATCGGACCGTTCGGGTCGACCTGGATGTGGCCGATGTCGCCGGCGCAGCCGTCGGTGCCCCGGTAGACCTCGCCGTGCAGGTAGATGCCGCAGCCGATGCCGGTGCCGATCTTGATGAACAGGAAGTCGTCGACCGAGTGGGCGACGCCGCCGTGCCGCTCGCCGATCGCCATGATGTTGACGTCGTTGTCGACCACGGCCGGGCAGCCGTGCTCGCGGGTCAGCAGCTCGCGGACCGGGAAGCGGTCCCACCCCGGCATGATCGGCGGGGAGACCGGCACCCCGTCACGGAAGCTCACCGGGCCGGGGACGCCGATGCCGACCGCGTCGAGCCGCTCGTACGCGCCGTCGACCTTGGCCTTGTGCAGCAGGTCGTTGACCCGTTGCAGGGTCACCTTGGGGCCGGAGCGGATGTCGGCCGGTTCGGTGTAGGCGGTCACCGGCTCCAGGCGGCCGTCGACCACCTCGACGTCTATCGAGCTGGCGCCCAGGTCCACCGAGGCGAAGCGCAGGTGCGGGCTCAACTCGACCAGGGTGGAGCGGCGCCCGCCTCGGGAGGCGGCCAGCCCGGCCTCGGCCACGTAGCCGAGCGCGACCAGGCGCTCCAGCTCGGCGAGCAGCCGGGGACGGGGCATCTGGAGCCGGTCACCCAGCTCGGCGCGGGAGACCGCGCCCTCGTCCCGGAGCAGCCGCAGGAGCCGCACGTGCAGGGGGTCGACCGTCCGCACCGGCAGTCACCTCCGCATCGAAGTCGTTCACATCGACGCAATGGCGATGTGTCGTGTCCGACACAGTAGGAGCCTTCCGGGTCACGTGTCCATAGCTTCGGCACATCTGATGGAAACTTTTGTCCATACGAACAAAAGCAGGTCCCGGATCATGAAAACGCGCCGCCCTGCCCGGGTTTCCGGACGGGGCGGCGCGGGTCGGGTCAGCGAGGGCTGGGTACGTTGCGCTTCTTGCGCAGCTTGCGGTCGTCGCGCAGCTCGACGTAGGGCTCCTTGTCCTCGGGGAGCCCGGCGGCGATCGCCCGACTGCGCTCCAACTCAGCGTCGAACTCCGCGCCGAGCAGGATGGCGATGTTGCTCAGCCAGAGCCAGACCAGGAAAATGATCACGCCGGCCACCGCGCCGTAGGTCTTGTTGTAGGACCCGAAGTTGCTGACGTAGAGCGCGAACAGGCCGGACACCACCAGCCAGAGCACCACCGCGAGCACGCCGCCCGGGCTGACCCAGCGGAAGCCGCCGTGCTTGGCGTTGGGCGAGGCCCAGTAGAGAATCGCGAACATCAGGCTGACGATCACCAGCAGCACCGGCCACTTGGCGATGTTCCACACCGTGACCGCCGTCGAGCCGAGCCCGATCGCGTTGCCGGCCTGCTCGGCCAGCCCGCCGGTGAACACCACGATCACGGCGCTGATCAGCAGCAGCACGCCGATCACCGCGGTCACGCCGAGCCGGATCGGCAGCGTCTTCCAGATCGGCCGCCCCTCCGGCACGTCGTAGATGCTGTTCGAGGCGCGCATGAACGCGGCGATATAGCCGGACGCCGACCAGAACGCGGCGACCAGACCGATCACCGCAGCGATGCTCGCCAACCCCCCGGCGTCGCTGGCCTGGGTGATCGCGCTCTCGATGATCTTCTGGATGTTGTCCTCGGGCACCACCTGGTTGACCGTGTCCCGCACCCCGTTGGTGGCCCGCTCGCCGAGCAGCCCGAGCAGGGAGATCAGCACCAGGACACCCGGGAAGATGGAGAGCACCCCGTAGTAGGTGAGCGCGGCGGCCCAGTCGGTCAGGCTGTCGTCCTGGAACTCCCGGACGGTCCGCTTCAGCGTGGCCACCCAGCCCGGACCCGGCAGCTCGGTCGGGCTGTCCGGCCCGTCGTCCGGCCCCACCGGCTCGGTGCGGTCGTGCTCGTCCCGGACGGGAGACTCGTCGCCGGCCATCGCACCTCCCTCGTCGTCGTGTCGTCACTGCAAGACTTGCCCCGAGGCCGGGCCGGGTAACCCCGCTAGGGGTAAAGCAACCTGGCCATCCGCCGGGACGCCAGCGCCAGCATCACGCCGGTGAGCGCCACCAGGTAGGCCACATCAAGCAGCCAGGACCAGCCGGACCCGCCTACGCAGACGCCCCGGATCAGGTGCACCGAGCGGTAGAGCGGGGTCAGCTCGACGAGCCAGCGCAGCACCGCCGGGTAGGCCTCGGCGGGCACGAAGGTGCCGGAGAAGAGGAAGAGCGTGAACTGGGCCGAGCCCATCAGGTCGAAATCCTGCCAGCTCCGCAGCAGCGTGGCGACGGTCATGCCGAGCGCGCCGAACGCGAACCCGACGAGCACCGCCGCCGGGAACGCGACGAGCGCCCGGGCCGCGGTGGTCAGGCCCAGCGTCACCATGATCAGCAGGAACGCGGCGGAGTAGAGCGACCCACGGGCCATCGCCCAGCCCAACTCGCCCAGCGCGATCTCGAACGGCCGTACCGGGGTCGCGATCACCCCGTCGTACAGCTTCATGTATTTCATCTTGCCGAAGAAGTTGAACGTGGTCTCGGACAGCGCGCCGCTCATCGCCGACGAGGCGAGCATGGCCGGGGCGACGAACGCCGCGTAGGACACCACCCGGCCGCCGGGCAGCGTCAGGTCGCCGACCAGCGCGCCGACCCCGATGCCGATCGACAGCAGGTAGAGCACCGGCTCCACGAAGCCGGAGACCAGCACCAGCCAGTAGGCGCTGCGCAGCGCGGTGAGGTTGCGTTCGGCCACCGCCGCCGAGCGCCGCGCCCCGGTGACGCCGGCCAGCCGGGGCAGGAGGAGAGCGACCACGACACCCCTTCCCTAGACGACGAGTTGACGACGGAACGCCCGTAACGCCAGCCACCAGCCGACGCCGGCCCAGGCGACCAGGTAGAGCACGTGACCGGTGACCGACCATCGCGGCTCGACGCCCAGGGTGGCGGCCCGGCACAGATCGACGCCGTGCCAGAGCGGGGCCGCCCAGGCGACCGGACGCAGCCCGGCCGGCATCGACTCGACCGGGAAGAACACCCCGGAGAAGAGCGTCATCGGGATCACCGCGAACCGGAACAGCAGGGCGAGGTAGCTGTCGCTGGGCACCCGCGCGCTGAACGCGAAGACCGGCGCGGCGACCGCCAGGCCGAGCAGCAGGGCGATCGGCGCCACCGCCACCGCCCAGGGCGACCGCAGCGCCCCGAACGCGGCGGTCACCAGCAGGAACGCCACCGCGCTGGTGACCACCCGGAACAGCACGAAGGCCAGGTGACCGGCCACGATGTCGTCGGTGCGCAGCGGCGCGGCCACCTGGGCGTGGTAGGTGCGGATCCACTTGAAGTTGCTGTGCACCGGCCAGGTCGACTCGGCGACGGCGACCTGGAAGGCGGTCGAGGCGATCAGGCCGGGCACCAGCCACCACAGGTAGCGCACGCCGTCGACGCCCTGGTCGACATAGGCCCCGACGCCGAAGCCGAACCCGACCACGGTCAGCACCGGCAGCAGGAACGACGAGAAGACGCCCGCCCGCCAGGTGCGGCGGTAGCCGACCAGGTAGTGCGCCAGCACCGCCGTCGCCGGCACCCGCGCCACGGCCCGAACGGTCGTCACCCGCACCACCCCCGTCGACAGTCCTACTCCCCGGGTACGACAGGCGCGAGCGTGATCCGCGCCGGCCCGCCGAGGTGGCGGGCCGCTTCCTCGGCCGAGCGGCTCCGGTCAGCGCGGGGCGACCCCGGTGACGAACGCGCGCCAGGCGTCGGGATTGAAGGCCAGCACCGGGCCGGCCGGGTCCTTGGAGTCGCGCACGGCGACCACTCCGGGCAGGTCGCCCGCCACCTCCACGCAGGCTCCACCCTGGGCGTTGCTGCGGCTGCTCTTGCGCCAGCGGGCATTGCTCATGTCCATGTCTCCGCCACCTCCGTCATGAGTTCCAGCGACTGCTGGTGCGACAGTGCCTCACCGCGGATCGACTCCCACACCTCGACCATCTGCCGCACGTGGTCGGCGCGGTCGATCACCTGCGCGTGGAGCTGGCCCTCCTGGTAGACCACGTCCTCGCCGTGCGGCGGCGTGGCGATCACGAACGGGCCGCTGACGCCAGGGTAGGCACCGACGGCGAGCGGCACAACGTGGATCCGCACCCGGGGCAGCGACGTGCCGGTCTTCACCAGGTGACGCACCTGCTCGCGCATGACCTCCGGCCCGCCCACGCGCCGGCGCAGCACGTGCTCGTCGACGACGAACGTGAGCAGCGGGGGCCGCTCCCGGGTCAGCACCGGTTGGCGGTCCAGCCGGGTCGCCACCTGCTGCTCCACCTCGTCCGGCGCGAACAGCCGGCCGCCGCGGAGCAGCGCGCGGGCGTAGCCCTCGGTCTGGAGCAGGCCCGGCACGCAGATCGGCTCGAACCAGCGCAGCGCGGTGGCCTCCGCCTCGATGCCGGGCCAGTCACGGAACCACGGCACCATGGTCTCCCGGCCGATCCGCCGCTGGATGCGCTCGAAGCGCCCGTCGGCGCCGAACACCGCGTCGCAACGGCGGGCGAAGTCCAGGCTCGGGCGGCGCTCGCAGGTCTCCACCTTGGCCACCAGCGCGCCCGAGTAGGTCAGCGCCTCGGCCAGCGCGGTCTGTGACATGCCGCCGGCGGCGCGGGCCAGCCGCAGCTCCTCCGCGAAGTGCTCCAGCATGGACGACATCTCCACGGACAGCCTCCGTACGTCCTCGGTACACCCGTGCGCCGGTCGCCGGACGCGCTGCTCGTCGCCGCGCCGGACCTCCCACCGTAGTCGCGCCGTGACCAGACTGTCACGCAGCGGAACCGCTCCCGGGATCGGACGGCGGGCGGAACCAGGCCGGGGGCGTCGGCGCACCACGAGGTCCGCCGACGCCCCCATCCCAGCCAGCACGGAGGCTCACCCATGGCGACGCTCCCCCGGCGAACCCCGAGCGAGGAGGGCACGCGCTGATGCCCCGGTATCGCCCCCACGTCGCGGCACGCCCGTCCTGGCGCTGCCGGGTCTGCGGCGCCGCGTGGCCGTGCTCGCCCGCCCGGCTGGCGCTGCTCGGTGAGTTTCGCGAGGACCGGACCGCGTTGCTGATCCATCTCGGGACGCTCCTGTGCGAGGCCACCGCCGACCTGACCGCCGGACGGCCGGACACCGCGCCCCAGCACCTGGCCGAACGCTTCGTCCTCTGGGCCCGGCGCCGCTGAACGGCCGGCGCGTGCCTCAGTCGACCAGGGTGCGGCCGGTCAGGTGCAGGAAGACGTCCTCCAGGCTGCCCCGCCGGACCAGCACGCCGGCCGGGTCCAGGCCGCGCCGGGACACCTCGGCCACGGCGGCGTCGCCGTCGGACACGTAGAGCAGGATGCGGTCGGGCAGCACCTCGACCCGCTCGCCCAGCCCGTCGAGCTTGCCGGCGAACGTCTCCTGGGAGTCGCCGGCGAACCGCAGCTCGACCACCTCGCGGGTGGCGTGCCGCTCGATCAGCGCCCGGGGCGAGCCCTCGGCTACGATCCGGCCGCCGTCCATCACCACCAGGCGGTCGCAGAGCTGCTCCGCCTCGTCCATGTAGTGGGTGGTGAGGACCAGCGTGACGCCCTGCCGCTTGAGCCGGAACAGCCGTTCCCAGACCAGGTGCCGGGCCTGCGGGTCGAGGCCGGTGGTGGGCTCGTCGAGCAGCACGATCTCCGGCTCGTTGACCAGCGCGCGGGCGATGGTGAGCCGCCGCTTCATGCCGCCGGACAGCGGGTCGACCTTGCTGTCCGCCCGCTCGGTCAGCTGGACGAAGTCGAGCAGCTCGGCGGCGCGCTCGCGGGCCACCCGACGCGGGATGCCGAAGTAGCGCGCGTAGGTCGTCAGGTTCTCCCGGACGGTCAACTCCGGGTCGAGGCTGTCGAGCTGCGGGCACACGCCGAGCCGGGCCCGCACGGCCGGGCCGTCGCGCACCGGGTCGAGACCGAGGATGCGCAGCTCGCCGCCGGACGGTGGGGAGATGCAGCCGATCATGCGCATGGTGGAGGACTTGCCCGCGCCGTTGGGACCGAGAAAACCGAACGCCTCCCCGCGTCGCACCTGCACGTCGATGCCGTCGACGGCGGTGAAGTCGCCGAACCGCTTCACCAGCCCCCGGGCCTGGATGAGTGGTTGCCCGATGGTCACCCGCCGACCCTAGCCGCAGCGTCCGACACCCCTCCGGGCCTGCACGGTGCGTGATTGCCACTACGTTCCGTGACCGACTCGTTCCATCGTTAGAAGCGGGCCTACTTCGCCATAGTGGAGCGATGGACGAAGAACGGTTCGCCTTTGTGGCCGGAAAATTGCGAAATTGATTAGAGAAAACGTGTGCGGTGAGTGAGCGAGGCTCATTCCGTCACTCATGGCAATCACGATAGGCAATGTTCCCAACGCGTCCACCATTCGCGTATCGTGCCCCCTCGTGCCACCCGTTCGCCCCTCCGACGCCACTCCCCCGTCACCCCGCACGCCCACCGGCGGATCCGACGGGTCCGAAGTGGACTCCGACGCGGTGCCGCTCCCGCCGGACGAGGGCGACGTCACCGACCCGGCGTGGGCGGACGACGGACCCGGCGAGACGCACCACCACATGCGGGACCCGGCACACCCCGACACCCGCGAACTCGCCGCGCGTTTCGAGGAGGAGAAACCGGGCCGGGTGCTCTCCGGGCCGGTCGGGATGCTATTCACCGGAATCACCGTCGCGGTCGCGCTGCTCGCGCTCCGGCAGGTGTTCTTCCCGTTGTCACAGGGCAGCAAGTACTACCTCGTCCTCTTCCTCGCCGGCGTGCTGCCGACGGTCTTCCTGGCGTACCCCTCGGGGGTGCGGCGGCGCTCGGAGCGGGCCGGGCCGACGGTGCTCGACTGGGTGCTGGCCGCCGCCGCGCTCGTCGTCTGCCTCTACCCGGTGCTGCCGTTCGCGCTCGGCGCGGGCGGCGGCGGCTACGACGCGTTCCTCGACCGGCAGGGCCTGCTCGACCCGCTGGACGTCGCGTTCGGCACCGGGCTGCTCCTCCTGCTGCTGGAGGCGTGCCGGCGCGCCACCGGCTGGATCCTGCCCGCCGTCTGCCTGCTCTTCCTCGGCTACGGCTACTACGGCGGGCTGCTCCCGCAGTCGTGGCCGGTGGCGCACGCCGGCCTCGACTTCGGGCAGCTCGTCGACGCGTTCTACAACTCCGACAGCGGCTTCTACGGCACCCCGCTCGACGTGGCCGCCACCTACATCGTGCTGTTCACCATCTACGGCGCGGTGCTCGACCTCTCCGGCGCCGGCCGGTTCTTCGTGGAGCTCTCCGCCGCCGCGTTCCGCCGCTCCCGCACCGCCGCCGGCCGCACCGCCGTCGCCTCCGGCTTCCTGCTCGGCACGGTCTCCGGTTCCGGCGCCGCCACCACGGTCAGCATCGGCGCGGTGACCTGGCCCATCCTGCGCCGTGCCGGCTACCCGGCCGAGCGGGCCGGTGGCATGCTCGCCGCCGCCGGGGTCGGCGCGATCCTCTCCCCGCCGACGCTCGGCGCCGCGGCCTTCATCATCGCCGAGTACCTGGGCGTGTCCTACCTTCAGGTGCTCGGCTGGGCCACCGTGCCGACCGTCCTCTACTACCTGGGCATCCTGCTCTCCGTCGAGATCGACGCCCGGCGCTCGGGCGTACGCCCGGTGGTGGTCGACACCGGCTCGGCCTGGCGGCTGCTGGCCCGCTTCGGCTACCACTTCCTCTCGCTCGTGGTGATCGTGGTGGTGCTGGCGCTGGGCGCCTCGGCGATGCGGGCGGTGGTGACCGCCACCGTGCTCGCCGCCGCGCTGTCCTTCCTGGACCGGCGGCACCGGCTCACCCCGGCCCGCCTGGTGGCGGCGCTGCGCGACGGGGTACGCGGAGTGCTCGCGGTCAGCGTGGTGTGCGCCGCGGCCGGCATCATCACCGCCACCACCACCAAGACCGGCCTCGGCCCGCAGGCGGCGGCGCTGCTGGTGAGCGGCGCGCAGGCGGTCAGCTCGGAACCGGCCGTGGTGCTGGCGCTCACCGCCGTCCTCGCCGCCGTCGCGCTCAGCCTGCTCGGCCTCGCGGTGCCGGTCACCGCGTCGTTCGTGATCGGCTGGGTGATCATCGGGCCGGCGCTGCTGCACCTGGGCGTCGCCGCCCCCGCCGCGGCCATGTTCGTCTTCTACTTCGCGGTGCTGTCCGAGGTGTCCCCGCCGACCGCGCTGGCCGCGGTCGCCGCCGCGGCGGTCACCGGCGGCCGGCTGGTGCCGACCATGTGGCAGACCCTGCGGTACGCGCTGCCGGCGTACCTCATCCCGCTCGCCTTCGTGATGACGCCGACCGGCCTCGGCCTGCTCGGCATCGGCGGGCCCGGGCGGATCGCGCTGGCCGGGCTGCTCTCCGCGCTCGGCGTCGCCGTGCTGGCCGTGGCGGCCGGCGGCTGGCTGCCCGGCGTCGGGCCGGCCGGCGTGCCGGAGCGACTGCTCGGCGCCGTCGCCGGGCTGGTGCTGCTCTGGCTGGAACCGATGCCCGTGGCGATCGGCGTGGCACTGGCCGCGCTGGCTGTCGCGGGCGTGTACGTCCGACGCGGCGCCGGGCGCCCGTCGGTGGTGGAGTCCGTCAACCCTGGGGAGGACAGAGAGTGAGAAGGATCGACACGCGAATAGCCGCCGGCGTCGGGGCGTTGGCCCTGGTCGCCGCCGGCGCCGGCGGATGCGGGGGCCGGCAGGACGGCGCCGCTACCGACGACGCCGCCCGGGACATCACCTGCAAGGTCACCAAGGACACCCGGGTCGGCATCGCCACCGGCAACGCGACGGGCGTCTACTACGTGGTCGGCAACGCGCTCGCCGGTGAGCTGAGCAAGGCCACCGACGGCAAGCTCACCGGGACGGCCGCCGAGACCGGCGCCTCCGTGCAGAACGTCGAGCAGCTCGTCGCCGGCCAGTACGACGTGGCGTTCTCGCTGTTCGACACCGCGGTCAACGCGGTCCAGGGCAAGGGCAGCTTCGGCTCGCCGCAGCCGGTCAAGGCGCTGGCCCGGATCTACGACAACTACACCCAGGTGGTGGTGCGGGCCGACTCGGGGATCACCTCGGTCGCCGGCATGAAGGGCAAGAAGATCTCCACCGGCTCCCCCAAGTCCGGCACCGAGGTCATCGCCAACCGGCTGCTCACCGCCGCCGGGCTGGACCCGGCCACTGACATCCAGGCGCAGCGGCTCGACCTCACCAAGACCGTCGACGGCATGAAGGACGGCAGCATCGACGGGTTCTTCTGGTCCGGCGGCCTCCCGACCGGCGGGGTCACCGACCTGTTCACCACCGCCGGAGGCAAGGTGACGTTCCTCGACCTCGGCGGGCTGCTGCCGAAGATGGCCGAGCTGAACCCGGCGTACCAGGCCGGCACCATCGGCAGGGACGTCTACCGCACGCCGGCCGACGTGCCCACCATCGTGGTGCCCAACGTGCTGCTGGTGCGCGACAACCTCGACGCGGACGTGGCCTGCGCGATCACCCGGACCGTCTTCGACCGCAAGGACGCGCTGGCCCAGGCGAACCCGGCCGCCAAGGGCATCGAGCTGGGCAACGCCCGCAAGACCGATCCGGTGCCGCTGCACCGGGGCGCGGACCGGGCGCTCACCGACCTCGGCGCGAGCTGACCCGACCGGCCGGGCCCGGACCTCCCCGTCCGGGCCCGGCCCACCGACACCCGACCCGGAGAGCCCCGTGCCGCTGCCCCACCCCACCCGCGTACGCCGGCACCACCGTTCCGCGGACCGCGCCGGGCAACTCCGGTCGGTCCGGGTGCAGTTGCTCGCGCCGATCCTGGTGGCCACCGCCGGCCTGGTGGTGCTCGGCGCGGCACAGGCCGGCGCCGCGCTGGACGCGTCCGCGGACGCCGACCGGGCGCGGGTGCTGGCCGGCACCGCCACCGCGACCGTGCGGCTGGTGCACGAGCTGGAACGCGAACTCGGCGAGACGGCGGCGTTGCGCCAGCGCGGCGGCAACGCCGGCCGGCCGCTCGTCGACGCCCAGCGGGCCCGGGTGGACGCGGCTGTCGACAGGTACCGCTCGGCCGGCGGCGACGCCCGCCGTGCCGCGCCGGACCTGGCCCGGGTGCTCGACGACGCGAACGGCCACCTCGACCAGCTCGCCCCGGCCCGCGCGCTCGCGGTGGCCGGGGAGCGCGGCGACCCGGCGTACGGATCCCTGGTCGAGTCGCTGCTCGCGGTCGCGGACGCGCTGCCCAGCCAGCTCCGCGACGCGGGCCTGGCCAACGAGGCTCGCGAGGTCGCCGCGGTGGCCGCCCAGGAGCACCTGTCCGCGCTGGAACGCGACCTGCTGCGCGCGGTCTTCGTCCGGGGCGCGCTGGAGCGCGGCGAACTGGCCCGGCTGGGCCGGCTCCGGGGCGCCCGGGAGCAGCGCCAGGCCGAGTTCCTCCGGATCGCCTCCGCCTCCGCCATCGACGCCTGGTACCGGGTGGTCGACGGCACCGACGTGACGACGGCCCGGCGGATGCGCGACGGGGTGCTCGACACCGACGGCGGCCCGGAGTCGCTGCGCACCGACGGCGACGCCTGGTACGTGGCGCAGAGCGGCACCATCCGCCGGTACAACCTGCTGGGCCGGGAACTCTCCGACGACCTGGACCGCGACGCCGCCGAGCTGGCCGGCTCGGCCCGGCTGCGCGCGCTGGCGACCGCCGGGGCGACGAGCGCCGTGGCGCTCGGCTCGCTGGTGACCGCCGTGCTGCTGGCGGTCCGCACCAGCCGCCGGTTGCGCCGGCTGCGGGTCGCGGCGCTCACCATGGCGAACCGGGAGCTGCCGGAACGGATCACCGCGATCGCGTCGGGCGAGGGCGGGCCGGTGGCGGGCCCGGCGACCCGGATGACCGACGGGATCCGCCGCGGCCAGGACGAGGTGGCGCAGGTGGCCGAGGCGTTCGACACGGTCAACCGGGCGGCGCTGCGGCTGGCCGGCCAGCAGGCCGAGCTGCGGCTGGACGTCACCCGGATGGCCGAGGCGCTGGCCCGGCGCATCCGGACGCTGATCACCCGGCAGCTCCGGCTGCTCGACGACTTCGAACGCGAGGAGACCGACCCGGACGCGTTGGCCCGGCTGTTCGCGCTCGACCACCTCGCCGCCCGGCTGCGCCGCAACGGCGAGAACCTGCTGGTCCTCGCCGGTGGTGAGCCCGGCCGGGGACACGAGGGCGCGCTGGTGCTCGACGACGTGGCCCGGGCGGCGGCCTCGGAGATCGAGGACTACCCCCGGGTGGAGATCGACGTGCCGGACGCCGCGGTGCACGGCGCGGCGGCCGGCAATCTGGTGCACCTGCTGGCCGAGCTGCTGGAGAACGCCACCGTCTACTCGCCGCCGGACTCCCGGGTGCTGGTGGACGGGCGGCGGACCGTCGACGGGCTGGTGCTGCGCGTGCACGACCAGGGCATCGGCATCAGCGACAGCCGGCTGGCCGAGATCAACCAACGGCTCGCCGCGCCGGCCACGCTCTCCAGCGCCGCGGCCGGGAGCATGGGCCTGCACGTGGTGGCCCACCTGGCCGCCCGGCACGGCATCCGGGTGCAGCTGCACCACGCCGGCGGTGGGACGGTGGCGCAGGTGGAGGTGCCCGAGTCGGCGTTGACCCGGGTCGAGTCGGTGACCCGCCGGCCCGTTGCCGACCGCCGGTCGCCGCACGCGCCGACCGCGCCATGGTTCAAGCCCGGCGCCGCGCCGGGGGCGCCGCCGGGCCCGGCCGGCCCGCACGGCCTGCTCACCGCCGCGCCGGTGACCGGCCGGCCGCCCGGCGCGCGCGGCGCGCGCGGCGTCGCGGCGGTACGCCCACCCGGTAACGCCCTGCTGGCGCCGAGCGTGGCGCGCATCCGCCCGACGAGCGCGCCCCCGGCGCCGGTGGCGACCACCGGCGCGGGGCTGCCGCGCCGCACCCGGGGCGGGCACCTGCCCGCGCCGATGCCCGACACCACCACGCCGCCGCCGGCGGCGGACCTGCTCGACCCCGAGGTGGTACGCGCCCGCCTGTCCGCCCTCGCCGAGGGCGTGGCCAGCGCGACCCGCCGTGCCCCGAACCCCATCACACCCACCGGGAGAACGTCATGACCACACCCGTCACCGCCGGACTCGACTGGCTGCTGGCGAACTTCGCCGAGCAGGTCCCGGACGTCTCGCACGCGCTCGCGGTCTCCGAGGACGGGCTCCGGCTGGCCTCCTCCCCCGATCTCTCCGCCGACCAGGTCGACCAGCTCGCCGCGGTGATCAGCGGGCTCGCCAGCCTCACCGTGGGCGCGGCCCGGCTGATGTCGGCCGGCCGGGTGCGCCAGCAGATCGTGGACATGGACGGCGGGGTGATGCTGGTGATGGCGGTCGGCGAGCGGGCGTTGCTCGGCGTGCTCGCCGCGCCCGGCTGCGACCTGGGCCAGATCGGCTTCGAGACGGCGACGCTGGTGCAGCGGGTGGCGGAGGCGCTGGAGCCGGCGGTCCGGCAGTGACCGGCCGCCCGCTGCGACTGGTGGCCGCGGTGCTGTCGGCCGCGCTGCTGGTCACCGGCTGCGGCGGCGGGGACACCGATGCGCCGGCATGGCACGGCGGGCGGATCTTCCTGGCCACCGGCAACACCACAGGCGTCTACTACCAGCTCGGCGGCGGGTACGCCGACCTGATCAGCCGGCACCTGCCCGGGTACGAGGCGCGGGCGGAGCCGACCGGCGCGTCGGTGGAGAACATCACCCGGGTGGCGAGCAGCGACATGGAGATCGCGTTCAGCCTGGCCGACACCGCCGCCGACGCGGCCAACGGGCGGGGGGTCTTCGACAGGCAGCCCCAGCCGGTGCGGGCGCTGGCCCGCGTCTACAGCAACTACACCCACGTCATCGTCCGGGCCGACGGCAAGATCGGCAGCTTCGCCGACCTGCGCGGCAAGCGGGTCTCCACCGGTTCGCCGCGCTCCGGCACGGACATCATCGCCGGGCGGCTGCTCACCGCCGGCGGCATCGACCCGAACCGGGGCATCCAACGGTTCAACCTGTCGCTTCCGGAGACCGTCAAACGGATGCGGGCGAACACCCTGGACGCCATGTTCTTCTCCGGCGGGCTGCCCACCCCCGGCATCAAGGACCTGCTCTCGGCGGCGCCCGGGAAGTTCCGGCTGCTGCCGCTGACCGAGTTGATCGAGCCGCTCGGTGCGCGCTACGGCCCGGTCTACACCACCGCCCTGCTGCCCAAGGAGACGTACGGCACGCCCGCGCCCACGCCGACCATCACGGTGGCCAACGTGATCCTGGTGGCCGCGGACATGCCGGAACAGCTCGCGTACGACCTGACCCGGGTGCTGTTCACCGGGCAGGGCGAGCTGGTCAAGGTGCATCCGGAGGCGGCGAACTTCTCCCGGGCCAGCGCGTCGCTGACCGAGCCGATCCCGTTGCACCCGGGCGCGCAGCGGTTCTACCGCAGCGGCGGCTGACCACGCCGCTGGTCACGGCGAGTGACCATGGTGGACGAAGCATCACTTCTGAGTGACATGCCCGAGAGGCATGATGATGACTCTCAGGCATATCGCTCCCGGGTCGGTTGCTCGTCAGCTCGAGCACGCCTGGTCACCGCTGCCGCTACCGCGCCGTCAATCGGGGACCCGAACCACCGGGACAGCCCAGCGGTCAACTCCCGCTGGTCGTCACCGACCCACGCGACGTGCCCGTCCGGCCGGAGCAGCAGCGCGGGCACGTCCAGCTCCGCGCCGGCGTCGACGACGTGGTCGACCCGGTCCGCCCAGCCCGCCACCGAGAGCCCGCCGGTCCGGTCCAGCAGCAGCCCCCGCCCGGCGTGCATCAGCCCGTACAGGCTCCCCTGCGTCAACCGCACGTCGCGCAACCGGCGGCCGAGCAGCTCGTGGCCCGCGCCGAAGTCGTACCGGACCGAGACCGCGGTGATCTTCTCGATCAGGTAGCGGTTCACCTCCTCGAAGTCCATCAGCTCCGCCAGCAGCCGTCGCACCGCCTGCGGGCCCGGGTCCAGCGACATCAGCTCCGTCTGCGCGCGGGTGTTGTCCAGCACGTCCGCCGCCACCGGCCGCCGCTCGTCCTGATAGGTGTCCAGCAGGTCCGCCGGCGCCCACCCGACGATCTGCGCGGCCAGCTTCCAGCCCAGGTTGAACGCGTCCTGGAGCCCGAGGTTGAGCCCCTGCCCGCCCAGCGGCGGGTGGACGTGCGCCGCGTCGCCGGCCAGCAGCACCCGGTCGACCCGGTAGCGCTCGGCGAGTCGGGTGGCGTCACCGAAGCGGGACAGCCAGCGCGGCGAGTGCACCCCGAAGTCGGTGCCGGCGGTGGCCCGCAACTGCTGCCGGAACTCCTCGATGGTCGGCGGGACCGCACGGTCCTCCGCGACCTCGGCGGCGGGTACGACGACGCGGTACAGCCCGTCGCCGTCCCCGACCGGCCCGGCGCCGAAGCGCAGTTGCGTCTGGCGCACCTCCGTCATCACGGCGACCACCTCGTCCGCCGGCGCGGTCAGCTCCATCACGCCCAGCAGCGTCTCGTTCCGGGTGGGTTCGCCGGGGAAACCGACGCCGAGCAGCTTGCGCACCGTGCTGCGGCCCCCGTCGCAGCCGACGAGATGACGCGAGCGCAACCGGGTGCCGTCGGCCAGTTCGACGGTCACCCCGCCCTCGTCCTGGCTCAGCCCGACGAGGTCACTCCCCCGCCGGATCTCGGCGCCGGCCGCGACGGCGTGGTCGGCCAGCAGCCGCTCGGTGACCGGCTGCGGAATGGCGAGGATGTAGCCGTGTACGGTGTCCATCCGGCGCGGCCAATTCTTGGCGATGCCGGCGAAGTAACCACCGCGCTGGACCGTCTGCCCAGCCGTGAGAAAGCGCTCCAGCAGGCCGCGCTGAGCCATCACCTCGATGCTGCGAACGTGCAGACCGAGCGAGCGGACCACGGTGGTCGGCTCCGGATCCCGCTCCAGCACGACCACCCGTACGTCGTGCAGCCGCAGCTCGGCGGCGAGCATCAGGCCGGTCGGCCCGCCGCCCACGACAATCACGTCGATCATGAAATCCCCCGTTCGATGTCGCCAGGTCAGGGCATCGGAGGGGGATTCTTCAGCAGCACCGGGGTCTTGCCGCAAGAGCCGGGGTGCGATATAGGTTGAGAGTGGCAGGGAGCGTAGCTCCCTGCCTTTGCTGTTCATGAACAGCCGCCGACCGCCCGCCACGCAGTGCTAGGCATCGCTCTCATCCGTTCCGATGGGAGCACACGGTGGCAGCCCTCAGCCTCAGAGATCTTGATGACGCGGTTCGCGAAAGGCTGCGAACCGTCCGCCGCCGAGGCCACAGCCGTACGGCGGTCCGCGTGCGCTCACGACGCGGCACCGGCCCGGTCGCGGTCAGGCGTCGGCGGGCGTGGTGGCGGCCCGGGCCTCGGCGACCAGGCGGCCGGTCTCGGCGGCCACCGCCTCCTCGTCGACCGGCGTGCCCGGGTCGTAGCGGACCGTCCAGGTCAGACCGTCGACCCCGGACACCCGCCGGGCCGCGATCCGGCCGGCGCCGCCGGGCACCGGGTGGTGCGCGGTGTACGCCACCGAACCGGTGACCCGGGCCCGGACCTGGTGCGGCAGGTCACCCGGGTCGAGTAGCAGGTAGGTCTCGGCCGGGGCGTCGGCGACCACGAGGTAGCCGTCGCCCTCGGCGACCGGCTCGGCGGGGGTGACGGTGAGTTCGCGGCCCGACCAGACCGCCTTGAGGACGTCGTGCCAGCCGAGACGCTCACCGCGACCGGGCAGCCAGAGCCCGCGGTTGCTGGCGACCAGCACGCCGTCACCCTCGCCGTTGCCGGCGGCGGCCCAGGCGAGCACCCGCTCGTCGGGGGCCAGCGGCGGCCGGTCGGCCGGCGGCAGCTTCGGGCGGCGGCGGAAGAGCCCCATCACAGTCCTCCGGCGGCCTGCTCGCGCAGGGCGCGCGCGTGTTGTTCCAACGAGAGCAGCTCCCCGAACAGGGCGAAGTATTCGTCCTTGTGGCTCACCGGGTTGATCCGCTGGATCTTCGACTTGAGGTCCCGGATCCGGCCGGTGACCGAACTCCACTGGAGCCGGGCCATGGTGACCGAGACATACCGCGGGTCGACCTCGCCGTCGATGCGCAACGGCTCCACCGCCAGCTCGCCCACCAGGGCCTGGCCGGCCAGGTCGTCGCAGGCGTCGCGGACCCGCTCGATCCAGACCGCGCCGCCGGTGGCGCCGGCCGCCCCGCCGGCCGCGGCGACCGCGACACGCACCGCGGCGTGCACCGGGTGCTGGTAGTCGCCGGCCTCGACGGCGTCGAACATCGGGCCGGCCAGCACCGGCTCCTGGAGCGCCAGCTTCAGCGCCTCACGCTCCACCATGGACCGTGGGCTGTCCACGGCCGGGGTGCCAGGCCCCGGGCGCGACGGCGCGGGGCGACCGGCGGCGGGCTGCCCGTTGGCGGCGCCCAGCACGGCCCGCTGCACCGGCTCGATCTCCATGCCGAGGTCGCCGGCGAGCTTGCGGACGTACTCCGGGCGCTTCTCCCGGTCCTTGATCTTCGCGACCAGGGGCGCGGCCCGGCGCATCGCCTCCACCCGGCCGTCGACGGTGTCCAGGTCGAACCGGTTGATCATGTGTCGGAGCGCGAAGTCGACGAGCGGCTCGCGGCGGGCCACCAGGTCGCGGACGGCCAGGTCGCCCTTGGCCAGCCGCAGGTCGCACGGGTCCATGTTGTCCGGGCTGACCGCGATGAACGTACGCCCGACGAAGCGCTGGTCGTCCTCGAAGGCGCGCAGCGCGGCCTTCTGGCCGGCGGCGTCGCCGTCGAACGTGAAGATGATCTCCCCGGCCCGCTCGTCGCTGTCGAAGAGCACCCGGCGCAGCACCGAGATGTGGTCCGAGCCGAACGCGGTGCCGCAGGTCGCCACCGCGGTCGGGACGTCGGCGAGGTGGCAGGCCATCACGTCGGTGTAGCCCTCGACCACCACCACCTTGCCCTGCTTGGCGATCTCCCGCTTGGCCTGGTCGATGCCGTAGAGGACGTGCGACTTCTTGTAGATCGGCGTCTCGGGGGTGTTGAGGTATTTCGGGCCGTCGTCGTCGTCGAAGAGCTTGCGGGCGCCGAAGCCGATCACGTCACCGGTGATGTCCCGGATCGGCCACATCAGCCGGCGGCGGAACCGGTCGATCAGCGAGCCGGACCGGGCCGGGCGGGACAGGCCGCCGGTGACCAGCTCGTCGTGGCTGAAGCCCTGCTGGCGCAGGTGCTTGGTGAGCAGGTCCCACCCGTCCGGGGCGAAGCCGCAGCCGTAGCGCTCGGCGGCGGCCCGGTCGAAGCCGCGCCGGGCCAGGAACTCCCGGGCCGGCCGGGCGCCGGCGGTGGTGAGCTGGGCGCGGTAGAACTCGACGGCCGCGGCGTGCGCGGCCACCAGCCGCTGCCGCTGGCCCTGCTGCGGCCGGGCGCGCGGCGTCGACCGGTCGTCCTCGACGTAGCGCAGTTGGATGCCGGCGCGGGCGGCGAGGCTCTCCACGGACTCGACGAAACCCAGGTGCTCGGCGTCCATCAGGAACTTGATCGCGTCGCCGCCGACCCCGCAGCCGAAGCAGTAGAACACGTTGCGGGCGGGCGAGACGTTGAACGAGGGGCTCTTCTCGTCGTGGAACGGGCAGAGCCCCTTGAGGTTGCCGCCCCCGGCCGACTTGAGCGTCACCACCTCGGAGATGACGTCCGCGATGGCGGTGCGCTCGCGGACCAGCGCGATGTCCTCGTCCCGGATCCGCCCCGCCATGACCGCCACCTCCTCGGCGTACATCCTGCCCTGCCGGACCGACGATCCGGTGGCCGGGGGGACGGGCGTGTGGCGGACGCCGCCCGTCCCCCCGGCTCACGCCGAGCGGCCCGCCCCGGCCGCGGCGTCGCCGATCCGCGGGAAGGGCTCGATGGAGAAGACCACCTCGACCGGCACCTCGAAGTAGGCCGCGATCCGCAGCGCCAGGTGCAGGCTGGGCCGGAACTCACCGCGTTCCAGATAGCCGACGGTCTGGTAGTGCACCCCGAGCGCGTCGGCGAGCTGCCGACGGGAGACGCCCCGCTCGGCGCGCAGCACCGCGATCCGGTTGTGCACGGTCTCGCTCATCGACGCCCTCTGAGCCGGCACCCACGTCGGCCACCAGGTCCCGGGTGCCGGTGGACTGGGTCCGCAGCGCGGTGCCGCCCATCACCGCGAACCACACCGCGCTCGCGCCGCTGGGCACCAGCAGCACCCCGACCAGGAACTGCCGGACCGTACGGCCCCGCGAGATGCGGGCGATGAACGTGCCCACGAACGGTGCCCAGGAGATCCACCACGCCCAGTAGAAGATCGTCCACGAGCCCCGCCAGGCCGGGTCGGAGAACGCCCCGGTGGGGGTCGACATCCGCACCAGGCCGCTCAGGTAGTCACCGACCGAGGCCGGCAGCACCTCCAGCGTGTAGACCGTGGGGCCGACCACGAACACGAACAGCATCAGCACCACGGCGATCAGCACGTTGGTGGTGGACAGCCACTTCACCCCGCGGTGCAGGCCGGAGTAGGCCGACACCACGAACGCGAGGGTGAGCGCGCCGATGATCACCACCTCGACACCCCGACTGTCCCGCACGCCGCCGACCAGGTCCAGCCCGGCCGCCACCTGGAGCGCGCCGAGGCCGAGGCTGGTCGCCGAGCCGAACACGGTGGCGAAGACCGCCAGCAGGTCGATGGCGCGCCCGATCGGGCCGTCCGTGCGGGCACCCAGCAACGGGGCGAACGCCGACGAGATCCGGTTGCCGCGCCCCTTGCGGAACGTCGAGTAGGCGAGCGCCAGCGCCGCGATGGCATAGATGCCCCACGGGTGCAGCGTCCAGTGGAAGAGGGTGTACTGCATCGCCGCGGCCGCCGCCGCGCCGGTCTGCGGTTCGACGCCGGAGGCGGGCGGCGGCGCCGCGTAGTGCTGGATCGGCTCGGCCACCGCGAAGAAGACCAGCCCGATGCCCATGCCGGCGCTGAACATCATGGCGACCCAGGCCAGCGCGTCGAACTCCGGCTCGTCGTCGTCGGCGCCCAGCTGGATCCGCCCGAACCGGGAGGCGGCGAGCACCACCGCCAGCACCAGGAACGCGTCGGCCGCGAGCACGAAGAACCAACCGAACGTGTGGATCGTCCAGCTCAGCCCGGCCGCCCCGAACGACGCCAGGGAACCGCGCGCGAACACGCCCCAGGCCACCACGGCCAGCACCCCGGCCACACCCAGCCGAGCACCACCCGGTCGGGCCGCTGCGTCCCGGCCCGCTCCCCCAGTTCATCCGCCATGGCCCCATCCTCAGCGGACCACCGACCCACGGGTGAGGAAACGCCCCGCCCCCTCCGATCGGGGCGGGTCAGGCCGGGGCGGCGGTGGCCTCGTCGGCCTCCACCTCGGCGTTCCAGGTGCGCTTGGTGGCGCGCCAGCCCTCGTCGTCCAGGCCGCGCCGCCAGTAGCCGGAGATGGACAGGTCGTCGCGGGGCACACCGCGCTCCACCCGGAGCAGGCGGCGCAGCTCCTTCACCGCGCCGGCCTCGCCGTGCACGAACGCGTGCACCCGGCCGGGCGGGAACTCGAGCGCCCGGACCGCCTCGACCAACGCCGCGCCGGCCGGGCGTCCGCCCCGGTGCAGCCAGCGCAGCTCGACCCCGCCGGCGCCGGCCAGCGGCAGCTCGTCGGCGGGGCCCGCCACCTCGACGAAGACCCGGGCCGGCGCGCCGGCCGGCAGCCGCTCCAGCGCGGCGGCGATCGCCGGCAGCGCGCTCTCGTCGCCGGCCAGCAGGTGCCAGTCGGCGGTCGGGTCCGGCGCGTACGCGCCGCCGGGGCCGGTGAACAGCACCCGGTCGCCGGGGCGCAGCGCCGCCGCCCACGGGCCGGCCAGCCCCTCGTCGCCGTGGTGCACCACCTCGACGGTCAGCTCGCCGGCCGCCGCGTCCCAGGCCCGCACCGTGTACGCCCGCAGCCGCGGCCACTGCTCGGCGCGGAACTCGCGCTTGACGGTGGCCAGGTCGGTGGGGTGCGGATAGGTGACCCCGGCCGGCGGGAAGACGAACTTCACGTAGTGGTCGGTGTAGGCGCCCACCGGCAGGCCGGTCAGCTCCGCGCCGCCCAGCACGAGCCGGATCAGGTGCGGGGTGGGCCGCGAGGTCCGGACGACCGTGGCGGCGGTGAGCTTCTTCGGGCGTTCCGTCATGCGGCTTAGGCTACCCTCAGTTGCCGCCCGGCCGGGCGGGCGGTCAGCTCGGCGACAGCAGCCGGGCGTGCCAGGCCAGCGCGGCCGGGTCGGTGAGCGAGGCCACCTGGTCGATCACCACGCGCAGCCGCGCGGTGTCGTCCGGGGCGTCCCGCCAGAGCGGCGCGAAGACCTCGTCGAGAGCGTCCGGGGCCCGGTCGAGCAGCGCGGCGACCAGCTCGGCGAGGACCTCCCGCTGCCGGTCGTAGCGCCCGCTCGCGCCCGGGCGCCGCATCACGTAGCGCAGGGCGATGCCCTTGAGCAGCGCGCACTGCGCCCGGATCCGGCGCGGCACCACCAGGTCGGCGGCGTAGCGCCGGTGCGGCCCGGCGCCGTGCCGCGCCTCGGTGGCGGCCACCACCGTCGACACGAAGCGGCCGGTGAGCACGCTCGTGGTGGCCTTCAGCGCGGCCAGCGACCGGTGGCTGCCGTCGTAGGCGGCGAGCGGGGCGAGCACCGGGTCGGCGAGCAACTCGGCCAGCACCTCACCCAGCTCCTCCGGGGCCTCGCCCGAGTAGGCGGACGCCACGTCGGCGCAGAGCGCCCGCCGCTCGTCCTCGTCGGCGAGCAGCGGGCGCAGGTCGACGTAGCCGCCGTGGATGCCGTCCTCGACGTCGTGCACCGAGTAGGCCACGTCGTCGGCCCAGTCCATCACCTGGGCCTCCAGGCAGCGCCGGTCGCCGGGCGGCGCAGCGGCGCGCAGCCAGTCGAAGACCGGGCGGTCGTCGGCGTACACGCCGAACTTGCGCTCGCCGGGGCGGCGCTCCCAGGGATATTTGCCGACCGCGTCGAGCGCGGCCCGGGTCAGGTTCAGCCCGGCGGACCGCCCGTCCGGGGTGAGCACCTTCGCCTCCAGCCGGGTGAGCACCCGCAGCGTCTGCGCGTTGCCCTCGAAGCCGCCGGCGGCGGCGGCCAGCTCGTCCAGGGCGTACTCGCCGTTGTGGCCGAACGGCGGGTGGCCCAGGTCGTGGGCGAGCCCGGCGGTGTCCACCACGTCGGGGTCGCAGCCGAGCCGGGCGCCCATCTCGCGCGCGATCTGCGCCACCTCGAGCGAGTGGGTCAGCCGGGTGCGCAGGAAGTCGTCGGTGCCGGCGACGTGCACCTGGGTCTTCGCGGCGAGCCGCCGGAACGCCGCCGAGTGCAGCACCCGGGCCCGGTCGCGCTCGAACGGCGACCGCCCGTACCCGGTGTCCTTGGGCGCCTCGGCGACCAGCCGCGCCGCGTCGTCAGCGTGCAACGGGGTTTCGCTGGCGCAGGGACCGAAGGTCGCGACTGCGGGGCTCGCCACACCGGCTCACTCCTCGCGCTCCCGGAGAACGCAGAACTCGTTGCCCTCCGGGTCGGCCAGCACGGTCCACTCCACGTCCCCCTGCCCGATGTCGACGTGCCGCGCGCCCATGTCGACCAGCCGCTCCACCTCGGCCTCCTGGTCGGTCGGGCGCAGGTCGACGTGCAGCCGGTTCTTCCCCTGCTTCGGCCCGGAGACCGGAACGAAGACCAGGCCGGGGAGCGTGTCAGGGGTCCGGCGGATCTCCACCTCGTCCGGCTTGTCGGTGATCACCTGATAGCCCAGCGCCTCGGCCCACCAGCGGGCGAGCCGGGACGGGTCCCGGGCGTCGACAACCAGGTTCTCCCAGACGGCGGTCATGCGGCCATCCCTCCCGATCAACACGTGGCGGAAGCTCAGGTTACGCCGGGGTGACCGGAACGGCGCGCCAGGCGGGCCGCCGGTGGTCACCGGCGGCCCGCCCCGGAACGCTCAGCGGGAGTCGGAGCCGGTCGTGCTGATCGCCGCGCGGCCGGCCTCCAGCCGGGCCACCGGCACCCGGAACGGCGAGCAGGAGACGTAGTCCAGCCCGACGGAGTGGAAGAAGTGCACCGACTCCGGGTCGCCGCCGTGCTCGCCGCAGACGCCGAGCTTCAGCCCGGGCCGGGCCGCCCGGCCCTCCTCGGCGGCGATCCGGACCAGCCGGCCGACGCCGTCGGCGTCGATCGACTCGAACGGCGAGATGCCGAAGATGCCCAGTTCCAGGTAGCGCCAGAAGAACGCGCCCTCCACGTCGTCCCGGGAGAAGCCCCACCCCATCTGGGTCAGGTCGTTGGTGCCGAAGGAGAAGAACTCGGCCGCCTCGGCGATCTGCCCGGCGGTGAGCGCCGCCCGGGGCACCTCGATCATCGTGCCGATCAGCACGTCGACGCCGCTGTCCCCGACCACCTCGGCGATGATCTTCTCGGCCTCGGCGCGTACCGTCTCCAGCTCCTGCACGGCCCCGACCAGCGGCACCATGATCTCCGGGCAGGCCGTCCCGCCGTCGCGGGCGACCGCCACGGCGGCCTCGGCGATGGCCCGGACCTGCATGGCGAACAGGCCGGGGATGACCAGGCCGAGCCGGACCCCGCGCAGCCCCAGCATCGGGTTCTCCTCGTGCATCCGCCGCACGGCGGAGAGCAGCGCCTCCTCCTTGGCCACGTCCTCGCCGCGTTCCTGGGCGACCGCGACGTTCACCGCGAGCTGCTCCAGCGGGGGCAGGAACTCGTGCAGCGGCGGGTCGATCAGCCGCACGGTGACCGGCAGCCCGTCCATCTGGCGGAAGATCTCCACGAAGTCGGCCCGCTGCAACGGCAGCAGCGCGGCGAGCGCGTCGTCCCGCTCCTGCCCGCCTCCGGCGAGGATGAGCCGCTCGACCAGCTCCCGGCGCTCGCCGAGGAACATGTGCTCGGTGCGGCAGAGGCCGATGCCCTCGGCGCCGAAGCGCCGGGCCCGCGCCGCGTCCGCGCCGGTGTCGGCGTTCGTCCGGACCCGCAGCCGCCGCACGGCGTCGGCGTGCGTCATGATCCGGTGTACGGCCCGGACCAGCGCGTCCTCGGTGCCCTCCGGGTCGAGTTCACCCTCGAAGTACTGCACCACCTCGGACGGCGTGACCGGCACCTCGCCGAGGTAGACCTTGCCGGTGGTGCCGTCGATCGAGACCACGTCGCCCTCGCCGACGGTGTGCCCGCCGACGGTGAACTTCTTCGCCGGGACGTTCACCTCCAGCTCGTCGGCGCCGGAGACGCAGGTCTTGCCCATGCCCCGGGCCACCACGGCGGCGTGGCTGGTCTTGCCGCCGCGCGAGGTGAGGATGCCCCTGGCGGCGATCATGCCGTTGAGGTCGTCCGGGTTGGTCTCCCGGCGGACCAGGATCACCGACTCGCCCCCGGCGGCCAGCTCGACGGCGCGGGCCGAGGTGAAGACCACCTTTCCGGACGCGGCGCCGGGCGACGCGCCGATGCCCTTGGCCACCGGCTCGAAGTCGTGGTCGAGCTGGAAGCGCGGGAACATCAACTGGGCGAGCTGCGCGCCGTTGACCCGGTGCAGCGCCTCGTCCAGGTCGATCAGGCCCTCGTCGACGAGCTGGCCGGCGATGACGAACGCGGCGGCGGCGGTGCGCTTGCCGACCCGGGTCTGGAGCATCCAGAGCTTGCCGCGCTCGATGGTGAACTCGATGTCGCAGAGGTCCCGGTAGTGCTCCTCCAGCCGGGCCATGATGCCGAGCAACTCGTCGTAGGAGGTCTTGTCGAGCTGCTCCAGCTCCTGCAACGGCACGGTGTTGCGGATGCCGGCCACCACGTCCTCGCCCTGGGCGTTGGCCAGGTAGTCGCCGTAGATGCCCTGCGCGCCGCTGCCCGGGTCGCGGGTGAACGCGACGCCGGTGCCGGAGTCGGGCCCGAGGTTGCCGAACACCATGCTGACCACGTTGACCGCGGTGCCCAGGTCGGCCGGGATGCGTTCCTGCCGGCGGTAGAGCACGGCCCGCTCCGCGTTCCACGACTCGAAGACCGCGCGGATGGCCAGGTCGAGCTGCTCCCGCGGCTCCTGCGGGAACTCGCGCCCGGTGTGCTTGGCGAAGATCTTCTTGTACGCGTCGACGAGCGCGCGCAGGTCGTCGGCGTCCAGGTCGAGGTCGTCGCGGGTGCCCTTGGTGTGCTTGGCCTCGTCGAGCGCGTGCTCGAACTCCTCGCCGGGCACCTCGCAGACGGTCTTGCCGAACATCTGGATCAATCGGCGGTAGGAGTCCCAGGCGAACCTGTCGTTCCCTCCCGCCTGGGTGCTCAGGCCGATCACGCTGCGGTCGTTGAGGCCGACGTTGAGGACGGTCTCCATCATGCCGGGCATGGAGAACTTGGCGCCGGAGCGCACCGAGACCAGCAGCGGGTCGCCCGGGTCGCCGAGCCGGCGGCCCATCTCGCGTTCCAGGGACTCCAGGTGCGCCTCGATCTGCGCGGCCAAGCCGTCCGGCTCGCGCCCGGTCGTCAGGTACGCCTGGCAGGCCTCGGTGGTGATGGTGAAACCGGGCGGGACGGGCAGGCCGAGGTTGGTCATCTCGGCCAGGTTGGCGCCCTTGCCACCGAGCAGGTCCTTGAGGTCCTTGTTGCCCTCGGCGAAGTCGTAGACGTACTTGTGCTCGACCGTTTCTTCTTGCGCTGCCACCAGAGCCTCCCACGCGCGCCATTGACACTTAACGAAGGTTCAGTTCGGACATACCCCGGGAGCGACCACCGGTAATCCCGGCTCGTCAGCGATCGGTGGGCGAAGGTTAAGCGAACTTCGCGAGACCTGGGACCGTTCGGTGACAATCGGCACAACAGTCACCACTGCCCGCGTCCGTACGGGTTTTTGGGAACGCTTCCACGCGCACGATCACGCAATTCCGATTCCCCTCGTACCCTTGACGGCACCGGATATCGCCGAACCTGACCTTTGCCATATCCCGCACGAATACACCCCTCGGAGCGTCGCCGTGCCGACCAACCCCGCAGCCCCCGAGACCGGGCCGCAGCCGACCGAGACCCACCCCACCGTCCCGTCGCCCGCCGGCGACGCGCCCGACCTGTCGCCCGTCGCCGGCGCCGCGCTGCCCGCCACTCCGGCCGCCGCCGGCGAGTTGGCCCGCGTCGCCGCCGACCGGGCCGCCGGGCAGCTCGCCCCGCCCACGCCGACCCGCCTGCACGACGTGGTGCCCGCGCCGGAGCAGGTCCGGCCCGACCCGACGGGCGACTTCACGCTGCCGCCGGACGCTTCCCTCCGGGTCAGCGCCGCCGGCCTCGACGTGGCCGAGCAGCTCGCCGGCTGGCTGCGCCCGGCCACCGGCTTCCCGCTCCCGGTGACCGCCACGGCCGACCCGGGGCCGGGCGGCCCGCTGACGCTCACCGTCGCGGCGACCTACGCCACCGCGCCCACGCTGCCGGAGGGCTCACCCGCCCCGGGCGCGTCGACCCCGCGCCCGCCGGCCGACCACCCGGCCTCCGCCGGCCCGGCCCGGCCCGACGCGGCGCTCGGCGAGGAGGGCTACCGCCTCGACGTCACCGGCGGCGGCGTCCGGATCACCGCCGCCACGCCGGCCGGGCTGTTCCACGGCGCGCAGACGCTGCGGCAGCTCCTGCCGGCGGCGATCGAGGGCGGCACCCCGGTCGCTGCGCGCTGGACGGTGCCCGGCGGCACCGTCGTCGACCGGCCGCGCTTCGCCTACCGGGGTGCCATGCTCGACGTCGCCCGGCACTTCTTCGGCGTGGACGACGTGCTGCGGGTGGTCGACCACCTGGCCCGCTACAAGCTCAACCACCTGCACCTGCACCTCACCGACGACCAGGGCTGGCGGATCGCCGTCGACTCCTGGCCCCGGCTCGCCGAGGTCGGCGGCGTCACCGCGGTCGGCGGCGCGCCGGGCGGCTGGTACACCCGGGACGACTACCGGCGGATCGTCGCGTACGCCGCCCGCCGCCACGTCACCGTGGTGCCGGAGATCGACCTGCCCGGGCACACCAACGCGGCGCTCGTCGCCTACCCCGAGCTGGCGCCCGGCAAGACCGCGCCGCCGCCCTACACCGGCACCGAGGTCGGGTTCAGCTACGTCGACCCGGCCGACGAGCGGACGTACGCCTTCGTCGCCGACGTGTTCGGCGAGGTGGCCGCGCTGACCCCCGGCCCGTGGCTGCACCTCGGCGGCGACGAGGCGTTCAAGGTGCCGGCCGCGAGCTACCGCGCCTTCGTGGAACGGGCCCAGGCGCTGGTCACGGCCACCGGTAAGACAGTCGTGGGCTGGCACCAGCTCGCCCCGGCCGGGCACGTCCACGGGCGCGTCCTGCAGTGGTGGGGCACCGACGGAGACGACCCCCAGACCGCCGACGCGGTGCGCCGGGGCGCACGGCTGATCCTCTCCCCCGGCAACCGCGCCTACCTGGACATGAAGTACGCCCCGGACACCCCTATCGGGCACGACTGGGCCGGCCTGATCGACGTGCGCCGGGCGTACGACTGGGACCCGGGCGCGCACGTCGCCGGCGTACCCGAAGCAGCCGTGCTGGGCGTGGAGGCGCCGCTGTGGACCGAGACGGTGACCACCCGCCCCGAGATCGAGTTCATGATGTTCCCGCGCCTGCCCGCGATCGCCGAGCTGGCTTGGTCGCCCCGCGCCACGCACGACTGGACCGGCTTCCGGGAGCGGCTCGCCGGCCACGGGCCGCGCTGGACCGCCGCCGGGATCGCCTTCCACCGCTCCCCCGAGATCCCCTGGCCGGCGCCGGTGCCACCGCAGCACCATCCCGCCGACCGGCCCGATCACGACCGCACGCCGCTGGGGTGACCCGGAGCGCGTTCCCGGAGCACTGCGGCGGTTCGCTCGTCGGCCGGGTAGAACGACTCGATGGACAACTCGGCCACCGTGACGTCCAGCGGCGTACCGAAGGTCGCGACGGTGCTGAGGAAGCACAGCTCCCCGCCGTCGTGCCGGAGCCGGAGCGGCACCACGATCTCGTCCGGGCCGGGCCTCTCCGCGGGCCGGTCCCGCCCGTCGCCGGGATAGCCGCGCAGCTCCTCCTCCAGCGCCGCCAACTCCCCGTCACCGGTCAGCTCCACCTGCCGGGCCAACCGGTGCAACAGGTGCCCTCGCCACTCGGCGAGGTTGGCGATGTGCGGGGCCAAGCCGTCCGGGTGCAGGCTCACCCGAAGCACGTTCACCCGGCCGGCCAGCAGGTCGGGCGTCACCCGCTCGGTGAGCACCGTCAGGCTGTCGTTGGCGTCCACCAGGTGCCACCCTCGGTCGATCACGGCTGCCGGGTAGGGCTCGTGCCCTACCAGCACCCGGCGGACCGCCGCGCGGACCGCGCCCAGGCGCGGCGCGGCCAGCGCCGTCTCCGGGTACGCCGGGGCGTAGCCGGCGGCCAGCAACAGCCGGTTGCGTTCGCGCAACGGCAGGTCGAGCGGATCGGCGAGCCGCAGCACCATCTCCCGGCTCGGCCGGGAGCGCCCGGTCTCCACGAAGCTCAGGTGCCGGGTCGAGACCTCCGCCCGGAGGGAAAGCTCCAGCTGGCTGAGCCGGCGCAGCTCCCGCCACCGGCGCAGGGACTCGCCGGCGGAAGCGGCGCCGGCCGGGTGCGTCGCGGCGGTCACGGCAGCTCCGGCGACGCGGGGGCACGGTAAGTGGACATTTCCCGTCTCCCGTGATGGTCGTGTGGTGGGTCGTCGGCAACCACCCTGCCCGGCACCGCGCCACCGTGTCGACTACCCCCCGAAACCGGACATTGGGGATGGGTCGCGCCATCGGACGCGAGGGATGGGTGTCCACGGCGCCATCTGGTCGGTCGGGCGGGCCGGAGCCGCCGGCCGGAATGTCTCCGCGGGCCCGGGCGTTGAACATGGCTCACCCCCGGGAGCCCGCCGCGGAGCGCCGGCCCCGGAATGCCGGGCCCCGCCCGGTGGTTACACCCCCGAGCCGCACCGAGCAGGTCGCCACCGCTGACCGCCGCGCGGCGCAGACCTCCCCCCGCGGCACCCCCGTGCCGCACACCCCCGAACCGCAGAGGAGTCGCATCATGCGTACCGATCTGATCCGTAAGACCGTGCTGACCGCTGCCGGTATCGCCACCACCGCCGGTGGCATCGCCGGCCCCGCCGTCGCCGCCCACGCCACCCCGGCCGAGCGCGCCGCCCAGGTCGTCGTCGACCGCAAGGGGCACGGCGAGCGGGAGCTGGACGTGCGCTACGAGGCGCAGCCGAACTTCTACTTCTGCGGCCCGGCCGCGGCCCGCAACGCGCTCAGCGTGCAGGGCAAGAACATCGACGTGGACGCCATGGCCAAGGAGATGGGCACCACCGAGTCCGGCACCAACTCGATCAACGACATCACCCCGGTGCTGAACAAGGAGACCGGCAAGGACGTCTACCGGTCCACCGAGATCCCGGTGGACAAGGCCCGCGACAAGGCCGACAAGCTGCGCGCCGACGTGGTGCGCGCGGTCGACGACGGGCGCGCCGTGGTGGCCAACATCGCCGGCACCGCCACCGACACCGACGGCAACACCCACTCCTTCGAGGGTGGCCACTACATCAGCGTGGTGGGCTACCGCGACGGCGGGAAGGTCGTGACGATCGCCGACTCGGCGAACCCGGACATGGCCTCCTACCGGATGGACGTGGACGCCCTGGCGCATTGGATCGCCAGCCGCGGCTACAGCTCCTGACCGAACGCCGAAGGGTCCGACCCCCGCGGGGGTCGGACCCTTCGGCGTACCCGGGTCAGCCGCCCGAGTCGTCCAGCTCGGCGCCCTCCGGTGGGGTGTCGTCGTCGCGGCTGTCCAGCCAGCCGTCGGGCAGGGCGACCTTGCCCGGGGAGTTGGTGCGGCCACGCGGCTGGCCCAACGTCTCGACCGGGAACGGCACCTCCGGGTCGAGCTTGCCGAGCAGGTCGTCGAGCTGGACCAGGCTGTCGATCATGGCGAGTGAGCGACGCAGTTCGCTGCCGATCGGGAAACCCTTCAGATACCACGCGACGTGCTTGCGGAAGTCGGTGCAGCCGTCCCGCTCGCCCCGGGCCGGGTTGCGCGCCCCGGCCACGAACTGCTCCACCAGCAGCTCGGCGTGCCGCCGCATGGTCACCGCCACCTCGCCCAGGGTGGGCAGCCGCCGGTCGGTACGGCCGTCGAACGCGGCCTCCAGGTCGGCGAAGAGCCACGGCCGGCCCAGGCAGCCGCGTCCCACCACCACGCCGTCCACCCCGGTGTGGGCGACCATCCGCAGCGCGTCCTCGCCCTCCCAGATGTCGCCGTTGCCGAGCACCGGCACGTCGAGCGCCTGCTTCAGCGTGGCGATGGCGTCCCAGTCGGCGGTGCCCGAATAGCGCTGCGCCGCCGTCCGCCCGTGCAGGGCGACCGCCGCGACGCCGGCGTCCTGGGCGGCGAGCCCGGCCTCGACGTACGTCAGGTGGTCGCCGTCGATGCCCTTGCGCATCTTGACCGTGACCGGCACCCCGGCGGGCGACGCGGCGTCCACCGCGGCCTTGACCAGGCGGGCGAAGAGCCGACGCCGCCAGGGCAGCGCGGAGCCGCCGCCCCGGCGGGTGACCTTGGGGACCGGGCAGCCGAAGTTGAGGTCGATGTGGTCGGCGAGGTCCCGCTCGACCACGATCCGCACGGCGGCGGCGGTGATCTCCGGGTCGGTGCCGTAGAGCTGGAGGCTGCGGGGGTGCTCCTCGGCGCCGAACGCGATCATGCGCAGCGTCTTCGGGTTCCGCTCGACGAGCGCCCGGGTGGTGATCATCTCGCAGACGTAGATGCCGCCGCCCTGCTCCCGGCAGAGCCGCCGGAAGCCGACGTTGGTGATCCCGGCCATCGGCGCGAGCACCACCGGCGGCCACACCTCGTACGGCCCGATCTTCAGCGCATCCACCGCCCAAGTGTAAGGAGGTGCCCCCTGTTAACGCCTTCTGCATAGGCGGGGCCCCCTGTTAACACGGCGCATATCACAGATCAGGTGGGGCGGCGGGGTCCTCCACAAGCGGGGTGCTGTCCACAGGGTGCGGGCCGAGGGGCGGCACGGCGTCGGCGCGGTGGGCCAGCCTGCGGGGATGGTTGACTTCACCACCGAGCTGGCGGAGACGGCGCACCGGCAGCAGCAGATCCTCACCCGGGCCCAGTTGCTCGCCGCCGGCTTCGACGACATGTTCCTCTACCGGCAGACCCGCCGCGGGCTGTGGCAACGTGTGCTGCCGGCCACGTACTCGCTGGTCACCGGCGTCCTGACGGACGAGCAGCGGCGGATCTCCGCCGCCCTTTACGCGGGCCCGGAAGCCCAGCTCACCGGCCTGGCCGCGCTGTGCTGGTACGGCTTCCGCTACAGCCCGCGGACGGACGACGTGCACCTGGTCGTGCCGCACTGGACGCGGCGGAAGTCCTCCGGTCACGCGGTGATCGCCCGCGCGCTGGCGGTCGACGACAAGGCCCGGCGCACCGCCCTCTACCCGGTCTGCTCGCCCGCCCGGGCGGTCGTCGACGCGGCCCGCGACCTGCGACAACTGCGGCCGGTACGGGCGGTCGTGGCCGAGGCCGTGCAGCGCGGCTTCACCGATCTCGCCGCCCTCGACGAGGAGATCCGGCGGGCCCGGCGGAGCCGGACGGCCCTGGTCCGGAAGGCGTTCTCCGAGGTCGTCGCCGGTGCCCGGTCCGCGCCCGAGGCCGAGCTGCGGGAGTGCCTGGCCGGCAGCCGGCTGCTGCCGGAGCTGCTCTGGAACCCGCGGCTGTGCGCCGCGGACGGGCGGCGGCTGCCCACGCCGGACGGCTACCTGGCGGACGCGGCGGTGGCGCTGGAGGTGGACTCGCAGGAGTTCCACTTCACGCCCGGCGACTGGGCGCGCACGCTCGACCGGCACAACGAGCTGAGCCGGTCGGGAGTGCTGATCCTGCACTTCACGCCGGCGCAGATCCGGCGGAGCCCGGCGCTGGTGCGGCGAACGGTCGAGGAGGCGTACGAGTCGCGGCGCGGCGTCGCCCTCGACGTACGCGTCGAGCCACCGCCGGAGCAGGTGTGAGAAGGGGCCCCTTCTCGACCGGAGACGTTAAGAAGGGGCCCTTCCTTACACCTTCAGCAGCCGGGGAGGCGCTCGATGAGGTAGCGCTCCACCTGGTCCAGGGAGACGCGCTCCTGGGCCATGGTGTCCCGGTTCCGCACCGTCACGGCGTTGTCGTCGAGCGTGTCGAAGTCGACGGTGACGCAGAACGGGGTGCCGATCTCGTCCTGCCGGCGGTAGCGGCGGCCGATGGCCTGCGAGTCGTCGAACTCGACCACCCAACGCTTGCGCAGGTCGGCGGCGAGCTGCTTGGCCTTGGGCGAGAGCGCCTCGTTGCGGGACAGCGGCAGCACCGCCACCTTGACCGGGGCCAGCCGCGGGTCGAAGCGCATCACGGTGCGCTTGTCCACGCCGCCCTTGGTGTTCGGCGCCTCGTCCTCGTCGTACGCCTCCAGCAGGAACGCCAGCACCGCGCGGGTGAGGCCGGCGGCCGGCTCGATCACGTACGGCATCCAGCGCTCGCCCTTGGCCTGGTCGAAGTACGACAGGTCGACGCCGGAGTGCTTGCTGTGCGTGGACAGGTCGAAGTCGGTGCGGTTGGCGATGCCCTCCAGCTCGGCGAACTCGGTGCCGCCGAACTGGAACTTGTACTCGATGTCGACGGTGCGCTTCGAGTAGTGGGAGAGCTTCTCCTTGGGGTGCTCGTAGAAGCGCAGGTTCTCCTCGGACAGGCCCAGGTCGAGATACCAGTTCCAGCGCTCCTGAAGCCAGTATTCGTGCCACTGCTCGTCGGTGCCCGGCTCGACGAAGAACTCCATCTCCATCTGCTCGAACTCGCGGGTGCGGAAGATGAAGTTGCCCGGGGTGATCTCGTTGCGGAACGACTTGCCGGTCTGCGCGATGCCGAACGGCGGCTTCTTGCGGGCGACCGTCTCCACGTTCTTGTAGTTGACGAAGATGCCCTGGGCGGTTTCCGGGCGCAGGTAGTGCAGGCCCTCGTCGCTCTCCACCGGGCCCAGGTAGGTCTTCATCAGGCCGTTGAACATCTTCGGCTCGGTGAAGGTGCCCTTGTTGCCGCAGTTGGGGCAGTTCAGCTCCGTCAGCGAGGTCAGCGGCTTGCCGTGCTTGGCCTCGTACGCCTCTTCCAGGTGGTCGGCGCGGAACCGCTTGTGGCAGGACTGGCACTCGGTCAGCGGGTCGACGAACTCGGCGATGTGGCCGCTGGCCTCCCAGACCTTGCGGGCCAGGATGACCGCCGAGTCGAGGCCGACGACGTCGTCGCGCTGCTGGACCATGGTGCGCCACCACTGCCGGCGGACGTTCTCCTTCAGCTCGACGCCGAGCGGGCCGTAGTCCCACGCCGACCGGGTGCCCCCGTAGATCTCGCTGGAGGGGAAGACGAAGCCCCGGCGCTTGGCGAGGCTGACGACGGCGTCGATACGGTCGGCTGGCATGTTTCCTCCTACGCCGGCTGGCGGTCGGCGCGGTTGAGATGGATGGATCCGGGCTGTTCGGGACAACGGTACGACCGCGTCGGCCCCGAGCCCAGCAGAATACCGGGGGCCGGTCAGCGCACCCCGCAGACCTCCATGCCGCCGGTCTGCCGGTCGGGGGCCAGCGTCACGGTCTGCGCCTCCCGCCGGCCGCCGGCCAGCGTGACGTCGACCGGCACGGTCAGCGAGGCGGTGTCGACCTGGCCCACCCGGTAGCCGGAGATCTGCGGCTCGGTGGCGGCCCGCTGCGCGAACTCCGACCGGGACTCGCGCCGGCGGGCGTCGTCGCAGAGCCGGTCGTACGCCTTGGACCACTCCCGGGCGACGAGCGCCTGGTAGTAGTCGTCGGTGACCGCCCGGCCCTGCTCGCCGACCGCCTGCACGTTGCTCACGGCCAGGCCGACGATCGCCGCGCCGCCGCCGCCGCAGCAGAGCAGCACGGCCAGCGCGCCGACGCCGAGGGCGAGCCAGAGCCGGGCCCGCCCGCCCTCGGTGGGTGGGGCGGCGAACGGCGGCGCGACGCCGGGACCGGCCGGCGGCGCGGGGACGCCCGGGTCCGCCGGCGGCGCGCCGGGCGGCACGGGTGGCGGGGGCGGTGCGGCCGGTCCGGGAGCGGTCATACGCGCCAGGGTAGTGCCCCGGGACTCAGCGGTACGGACCTGCGGCCCGATCGCTGGCGGCGACGACGATCTCGCCCTGCGGGGCGGCGGACGCGAGCGTCTCGTACGCCGACGGCTCGTCCACCGATCGGGCGAGCAGCGGCACCGCGGTGACCTTGACGTCGAAGCCGCCCAGCGCCCGCCGGTAGGCGCCGACCGACTCCCACTCGGTGAGCAGGCACCAGTGGGCCGGGTCGTCGAGCGCCCGCAGCAGCTCGCCGCGCAGGTAGCCGGGGCGGGCGGCGAGCGCGGCCAGCGCGGCGTGCGCCTCCCGGGTGAACTCGTCAGCCGTTTCGGCGTCCACCACGAACCGGTTGGTGACCAGCACGGCGTTCCTCCTCGTAGAGTTTGTGGCATGCAGCGTACGCAGAGTCCCGTGCTGTCCCGGTTGGCCCGGCTCAACCCGACGACGGTGTTCCTCGCCGCGCTGGTGCTGGTGCTGGTCGGCCTGTTCGCGCCCGGTCCGGCCGGCGGCGTCCTGCTGCTGGTGCTGGCCGCCGGGCTGGTCTGGTTGATGTCGGTCACCTGGCCGGTGCAGGCGCCGGCGACCCGGGTGCTCCGGCTGCTGATGCTCACCCTGTTGATCGCGGCAGCGCTGGCGAAGCTGATGGTCGGCTGAGCCGCGCCCGGCCGAGCCCGACCCGCGCTGACATGCAAGCATGCGTTTTTGACAATAATTTTCGTTGTCGCGGACAGTTGATCCCATGACCGTTCGTGCCATCCCCCGCGTCCTGGCCGCCGCCACCGCCGCCCTGCTCGCCCTGGGCGGCGCCGCCGCCTGCTCGGACGGCGGCGGGGGAAGCGACCCGGACAAGGTCGACGTGGTGGCCGCGTTCTACCCGCTCCAGTTCCTCGCCGAGCGGATCGGCGGCGACCGGGTGGTGGTCGACAACCTGACCAAGCCGGGCGCGGAGCCGCACGACCTGGAGCTCAACCCCCGCCAGGTCGGCCAGGTGGTCGACGCCGAGCTGATCGTCTACCTGACCGGCTTCCAGCCGGCCGTGGACGAGGCGGTCGAGCAGAACGGCGGCGACCGGGCGTTCGACGTGGCCGGCGTGGCGCCGCTGCGCGACGCCGCCGCCGGCGGCCACGAGCACGAGGGCGAGGCCGGGCACGAGGAGGAGAGCGGCGGCAAGGACCCGCACCTCTGGCTCGACCCGACCCGGCTGGCCGCCGTCGGCGACAAGCTCGCCGAGCGCCTCGGCAAGGCCGACCCGGACCACGCCGCCGACTACACGGCCCGCGCCGGCGCGCTGCGCGGCGACCTGACGAAGCTCGACACCGAGTACGCCGAGGGCCTGCGCACCTGCCAGCGCCGGGAGATCGTGACCAGCCACACCGCCTTCGGCTACCTGGCCGAGCGCTACGAGCTGGAGCAGATCGGCCTCACCGGGCTCACCCCGGAGTCCGAGCCCTCCCCGCAGCGGCTCGCCGAGGTGGCGAAGGAGGCCCGGGAGCACCGGGCCACCACGATCTTCTTCGAGACGCTGGTCAGCCCGAAGGTCGCCGAGACGATCGCCCGCGAGGTCGGGGCGCGGACGGCGGTCCTGGACCCGATCGAGGGCCCGCCCGCCGAGGGCGACTACCTCTCCGCGATGCGCGCCAACCTCCAGACCCTGCGAACCGCCCTGGACTGCTCATGACCTCACCCGTGATCGAGATCGCGCACGCCACCGTCGGCTACGACGGCCGACCGGTGCTGCGCGACGTCTCGCTGACCCTGACCGCCGGCGAGGTGGTCGCCGTGCTCGGCGCCAACGGTTCCGGCAAGTCGACGCTGGTCCGCGCCGCGCTCGGGCTGGTGCCGCTCGGCGCCGGGTCGGTCGCCCTGTTCGGCACGCCGCAGCGCCGCTTCCGGCAGTGGCACCGCATCGGGTACGTCCCGCAGCGGCTCGGCGCCGGCGGCGGGGTGCCCGCCACGGTGGCCGAGGTGGTGGCGTCCGGGCGGCTGGCCCGTCGGGGCGTACTGCGGCCGGCCGGGCGGGCGGACCGGGCGGCGGTGGCGGAGGCGCTGCGCGCGGTCGGGCTCGCCGACCGGGCCGGTGATCCGGTGGCCACCCTCTCCGGGGGGCAGCAGCAGCGCACGCTGATCGCCCGGGCGCTGGCCGGCGGGCCGGAGCTGCTGGTGCTCGACGAGCCGACCGCCGGGGTGGACGCGGCCAGCCAGGAGGCGTTCGCCGGGGCGCTGCGCGCGTTCCGCGACGGCGGCGGCACGGTGCTGCTGGTCGCCCACGAGCTGGGGCCCCTGCGCCCGCTGATCAGCCGCGCCGTGGTGGTGCACCAGGGTGGGATCGCCCACGACGGCGCGGTGCCCGAGCCGGCCGGCCACCACGCCGACCCGGACCACGAACACGTGCACCCGCACTGCGACGAGGAGCCCGCCGGGCTCTGGACGGGCATCTGAGATGGACCTCTTCCAGTACGACTTCATGCTCCGCGCCCTCGTCGGCGCGCTGGTCATCGGGCTGGCCGCGCCGGCGCTCGGCATCTATCTGGTACAGCGCCGGCTGGCGCTGATCGGCGACGGCATCGGCCACGTGGCGCTCACCGGCGTCGGCGCCGGGCTGCTGCTCAACCGTTCCCCGGTGCTGGTGGCGGTGCTCGCCGCCACGCTCGGCGCGGTGGTCATCGAACTGGTCCGCGCGTACGGGCGCACCTCCGGGGACCTCGCGCTGGCGCTGCTCTTCTACGGCGGGATCGCCGGCGGCGTGATGCTGGTCGGGCTCTCCGACGCCAGCAGCGGGTCGCTCAACGCGTACCTCTTCGGGTCGCTGACCACGACGTCGCCGGCCGACCTGGTCACCATCGGCGTGCTCGGCGCGGTGCTGCTGGTGACCATGCTGGTGCTGCGTCCGGCGCTGTTCGCGGTCTGCCACGACGAGGAGTACGCGCGGGTCTCCGGCCTGCCGGTGCGGGCGCTGAACCTGCTGATCGCGGTGGGTACCGCGATCACGGTGACCATCGCCATGCGAGCGGTCGGGGTGCTGCTGATCAGCGCGCTGATGGTGGTGCCGGTGGCCACCGCCCAGCAGGTGACGCGCGGCTTCCGGTCCACCATGACCGCGGCCATGGCGCTGGGCCTGTTCGCCGCCGGGGCCGGGGTCTGGGTGGCGGCCACCGCCGACACCGCGCCCGGCGCGTCGGTGGTGCTGGTGGCGATCGGCTCGTTCCTGGCGGTGGCGTTGCTGGCGGCCGGTATGCGGGCGCTGCTGCGGCGGCGGGGGCGGTCCACGCCGGCCACGCCCGCGGTCGAGCCGGCCGAGCACGAGGTGCTGCTCGGATGAGGCCGGCGCAACCGGCAGTGGTTATCGTTGCGGGGTGACCGGCACCAACGGGTACGACGCCTTCGAGGGCGCGGGCGAGCTGCTGCGCGCCCTCTCCGCCCCGATCCGGCTCGCCATCGTGAGCGAGCTGGCCGAGGGCGAGCGCTGCGTGCACGAGCTGGTCGAAACGCTCGGCGCCCCCCAGCCGCTGGTCTCCCAGCACCTGCGGGTGCTGCGCGGGGCCGGTGTGGTGCGGGGCTCGCGGCGCGGCCGCGAGATCGCGTACGCGCTGGTCGACGAGCACGTCGCGCACATCGTGGCGGACGCGGTCAGCCACGCCGGGGAGGGACCGTCATGACCACCGGCACCCCACGCACCACCCGGCAGCGCAGCGCGGTGAGCGCGCTGCTCGACGAGGTCGAGGGCTTCCACAGCGCCCAGGAGCTGCACGCCATGCTGCGCCTGCGGGGCGACCGGATCGGCCTGACCACGGTCTACCGGACGTTGCAGGTGCTGGCCGACGCCGACGAGATCGACGTGATGCGCCCGCCGGGCGGCGAGCACCTCTACCGGCGGTGCAGCGGCGGTCACCACCACCACCTGGTCTGCCGGGCCTGCGGCCGTACCGTCGAGGTGGCCGGGCCGGCGGTGGAGAAGTGGGCGGACCGCATCTCCGCCGAGCACGGCTTCACCGAGGTCAGCCACACCGTCGAGATCTTCGGCACCTGCCCGGCCTGCGCCGGCCGGTAAAACCGACCGGTGCCGGCGCGGCTGAGCCGTGGCAGGCTGTCCGGCGTGAAGATCTACGCCGACCGTTTTCCGACCGCCCTCCGCCAGTTCCTGACCGATCTGCTCGTGGTCGTCTGGGTGTACGCGGCGATCCGCTTCGCGCTCTGGCTGCACGACCTGGTGGAGAAGCTCGCCGTACCCGGGCGGAAGCTGGAGGGCGCGGGCGGCGGGCTGGCCGACAACCTGGCCGACGCCGGCGGCAAGGTGGGTCGGGTACCGCTCGTCGGCGACGAGCTGACCGCCCCCTTCACCCGGGCCGCCGAAGCCGCCCGCGCGATGGCCGACGCCGGCCGGGACCAGCAGGAGCTGGTCGGCCAGTTGGCCCTCGCGCTGACCGTAGCGGTGCTGGTGTTCCCGCTCGGCCTGGTGCTCTTCGGCTGGCTGCCGCTGCGGGTGCGCTGGATGCGCCGGGCCGGCGCGGCGAGGGCGATGGCCGCCGTGCCGGCCGGCCGGGACCTGCTGGCGCTGCGCGCGCTCGCCGGTCAGCCGCTGTCGAAGCTCACCCGGATCGCGCCGGACGTGGCCGAGGCGTGGCGGCGCGGCGACGACGCCACCGTCGACGCGCTCGCCGAGCTGGAGCTGCGCGGACTGGGGCTGCGCGGCGGCCGGTAGGGTGTGCCGGTGCTGTACTTCCTGATCGTCGTCGCCGTGTTGCTGCTGGTCTACGCGGGCGTGCTGGTGAGTTTCGTGCGCAAGGGCCGCAAGATCCCGCCGTCGGCGTACCTGGTGCTGGCCGCCCTCAACGGCCTGATCCTCGCCGCGGTGATCGCCTGGGCGGTCGCGCGCCGCTGAGCGGCTGTCAAGAAGGGGCCCCTGCTCTACCGGAGGCGTTAAGAAGGGGCCCCTCCTTTCAGATCCGGCGGCGGACGTCGTCGGTGGTGGACGGGCCGGGCTGCCAGCGGGCCACCCAGGGCAGGTCGGCGGGGGGCGTGACCACGCCGCTCTCCACCGAGGCGTAGCGGCCGGCGACGATCCGCTTCGCGGCGGCCACGTCGACCGAGTCGGTGTTCGACCAGAGTCCGGTGAACAGCTCGTCGACGCGCAGCCGCGCCTGCCGGCAGAACAGGTCGGCCAGCTCGACGTTCTCCGGGTGCTCGGCCAGCTCGGCGTGGGCCCGGACGCAGACCGCGGACATCGCGAACAGCTCCGCGCCGATGTCCACCACCCGGCCGAGGAACGCCTGCTTGCGCTCCATCTTCCCCTGCCAGCGGGACATCGCGTAGAAGGTGGAGCGGGCCAGCTTGCGCGACGTGCGCTCGACGTGCCGCAGGTGCCCGGCCAGCGGCCCGAACTCCTGGTAGGCCCCGGGTGCCTGCCCCTTGCCGACGGCGAGCGTGGGCAGCCACTTCGCGTAGAACGCGCCGGCCCGGGCACCCGCTTTCGCCTTTCGGCCCAGCCCGGCGTCCGGGTCGATGATGTCGCCGGCCACCGACAGGTGCGCGTCGACCGCCTCCCGGGCGATCAGCAGGTGCATGATCTCGGTGGAGCCCTCGAAGATCCGGTTGATCCGCAGGTCGCGCAGGAGCTGTTCGACCGCGGCCGGGCGCTCGCCCCGGGCTTCCAGCGACTCGGCCGTCTCGTAGCCGCGTCCGCCCCGGATCTGGATCAGCTCGTCGGCGATCCGCCAGGCCATCTCGCTGGCGTAGAGCTTGACCAGCGCCGCCTCGATCCGGATGTCGTTGCGGTCGTCGTCGGCGAGCAGGCAGGACAGGTCCAGCATGGACTCCATGCCGTAGGTGGTGGCGGCGATGAACGACAGCTTCTTCGCCACCGCCTCGTGCTCGCCGACCGGCCGACCCCACTGCACCCGGTCCCCGGCCCACTCCCGGGCCACGTTGAGCGCCCACTTGCCGGCGCCCACGCACATCGCCGGCAGCGACAGCCGGCCGGTGTTCAGCGTGGTCAGCGCGATCTTCAGGCCCTTGCCCTCGCCACCGATCACGTTCTCGGCCGGCACGAACACGTCGTGGAACCGGGTGAGGCTGTTCTCCAGGCCGCGCAGCCCGACGAAGGCGTTGCGCCGCTCCACCGTGATGCCGTCGCTGTCGCCCTCCACCACGAAGGCGGTGATCCCGCCCCGCCGGCCCTCGCCGGCCGGCACCCGGGCCATCACCACCAGCAGGGTCGCGACCGTGCCGTTGGTGGCCCAGAGCTTCACCCCGTTGAGCCGGTAGCCGGCGCCGTCGGCCGTCGGCTCGGCGGTGGTGGCGAGCCGGGCCGGGTCGGAGCCGACGTCGGGCTCGGTGAGCAGGAACGCGGACACCTCACCGGCGGCGAGCCGGGGCAGGAAGCGGTCCTTCTGCTCGGGCGTGCCGAACATCTTCAGCGGCTGCGGCACGCCGATCGACTGGTGCGCGGAGAGCAGCGCGCTGATCGCCGGGTTCACCGAACCGGCCAGCATCAGCGCCCGGCAGTAGTGCAGGTTGCTCAGCCCCAGGCCGCCGTACCTCCGGTCGATCTTCATGCCGAAGGCGCCGAGCCGGGCCAGCCCGTGGAACACCTCGTCCGGGATGTGCGCGTCGCGCTCGATCGCCGCGCCGTCCACCTCGCTGCCCAGGTACGCCCCGAACGCGCCGAGGAACTCGTCGGCGCGGGCCACGTCGGCCGGGTCGGAGCGGGGCCACGGGTCGATCAGGTCGAGCCGGAACCGGCCGAGGAAGAGTTCCTTGCCGAAGCTGGGCCGGTCCCAGGCGGACTCGCGGGCCGCCTCGGCGACCTGGCGGGCCTCCTTCTCCGAGACCTGGCCCGCCTCGGTGGGCAGCGGCCCCACCCCGTCGGCATTGTTCTGTGTCGTGGTCACGGGAGCCTCCTGGATGGTCGGTCCGGCTGCGACGAAGACGACGCTACCCCCGGGTGTTACCCAGGGGTAGCGTCGCGTGCACGTCCGATTTGGCGGACCGTCAGTCGCCGGTGAGCGTCTGCGGGTCGTCGTCCTCGTCGTCGATGTCGTCATCGCCCCAGTTGCGCCGGGCGAACGGCAGCACCGCCCAGAAGATCAGGAACCAGACGCCGGTGACCGCGCTGAGCAGGAACGCGATCGGCCGGGGCAGCACGAAGTCGGTGACCAGCAGGACCGCGCTCACCATCGCGATCAGCATGAAGAACAGGCCGCCGGTGGCCATCCGGTGGGCGAAGCGGACCAGCTCCGGCTTGCGGCCCTGGCGGAACAGCGCCCGGTGGAACGCGACCGGCGAGATGATCATCGCGGCGGCAGCGGCGGCGGCCAGCAGCGCCACCACGTAGACGTCCCGCTGGAACTCGGTGGTCCGGCCGAAGGCGTTGCTGAACGGCATCGTCAGCAGGAAGGCGAAGAGGATCTGCACACCGGTCTGCGCGACGCGCAACTCCTGGAGCAGGTCGGCGAAGTTGCGCTGCCAACGCTGCTTCTCGGATTCCTTGGACACTCGTGAACCTCCGGTGAAGACGGCACGACCGGCGGGTGAACGCCCGCCGGCAGCAGCGCCTGTGCCCGGTTCAGTTGATCACGAAACCCGCTCAGGAGCCGCGCCGGATCCGGCCCGCGTACCGTGCCTCCAACTCGGCGTTGTGCTCGTCGCCGCCGGTGATGTTGGCGGACAGGTAGACCGGTGGCCGCTCCCCCGCCGCGAGCAGCCGGGCCACCGCCTCGACGGTGATCTGCTGGGCCAGCAACGCGGCGGTGATCGAGGAGACCGCGCCGACCGCGCCGCCGCCCGGTAGCGGCAGCGTGGCGTCGCCGTACGGGGCGCCGTTGTCCAGCACCACGTCGGCGAAGTCGGCGAGCTTACGGCCGGACGGGTGCCGCGAGGTCATCCGCGCCGAGTGCCGCGCCGAGGTGATCGCCACCAGACCGTGTCCGCGCTCCTTGACGACGGAGGCGAACTCCACCATCGCGCCGTTCACCCCCGAGTTGGAGGCGAGCACGAACACGTCCGGCGGGCGGATCGGGGCCAGCTCGTAGAGGCGGTGCGCCACGGCCGGCTCGCGTTCCAGCTTCGGGCCGAGCACGTCGGCCGGCTCGCCGCCGACCAGGACCAGGTCGCGCAGCGCGATCCGGTTGGTGGGCACCAGCCCGCCGGCCCGGCCGGCGATCTCCATGGCGAGCGCCTCGGAGTGCCCGGTGCCGAACGCGTGCACCACCCCGTCGGCGCGGACCGCCGCGGCGATCAGGTCGGCCGCCGCGGCCACGTTCTCCCGCTGCTCGGCGGCCACCCGCCGCATCGTCGACGTCACCGTCTCCAGGTACGCCTCGGCGCTCACCGTCATGCCTCCGCCGTCCCCGACGTCCGGGCGAGGATCGCCTCGGCCAGCGGGCCGGGCGCCTCGTCGGGGATCCAGTGGCTGACGCCGGGCAGCACCACGAAGCGGTAGTCGGCGGTGACGTGCGCCGCGCACGCCTCGGCGGCGGTCCGGCCGATCGCCACGTCCCGGTCGCTCCAGACGTACGTGGTCGGCGCCGCCACCGGCCCGACCGCCTTCATGTCCGACCCGCTCATCGCCCGGTACCAGTTGAGCGCGGCGGTGAGCGCGCCCGGCTCCCGCATCGGCTCGGCGTAGCGGTCGACGGTGGCCGCGTCGCCGACGCCGCGCAGCAGCCGGCGCAGCGCCGCCCCGCGCAGCGCCAGCAGCACCGTCTCGGCCTTGCCCGGCATCCGGAACAGCGCCATGTAGGCGGACTTCGCCTTCTGCCGCGGGTCGGTGGCGAGCGCGTGCCCCATCGCGGCCGGGTGCGGCACCGACACCGCGGTCAGCGACCGCACCCGCTGCGGGTGCGCCGCCGCCAGGCCCCAGGCCACGATCGCGCCCCAGTCGTGGCCGACCAGGTGGGCGGTGGTCACCCCGAGCGCGTCCAGCACGGCCGCCGCGTCGGCCACCAGCTCCGGGATCCGGTACGCCTCGACCGCGTACGGCCGGGCGCCGGGCGAGTAGCCGCGCTGGTCGAGCGCGTACGTGCGCAGCCCGGCGGCGTGCAGCGCGGGTGTCACCGCGTCCCACTCGCCGGCGTGCTGCGGGAAACCGTGCAGCAGCAGGACGGGTGCGCCGTCCTCCGGGCCGCCGGTGCGTACGTCGAACGTCAGACCCCGCGCCTCGATCCGCATGATCGCCACCGTAGCCGACAGTCGCCCTGCTGGGCCCGGGGCCGTCGTCGGTGCTAGCGTCTGCGACGAGACAACTTCACATCCGACAGGGGAGCGCACAGCGCTGAGAGTGCGGGCCGGTGCCCGCAGACCCTCGAACCTGATCTGGGTAATGCCAGCGCAGGGAGTTCGGTCGACCTCCAGCCGCGCCGCAGTCCGGGCGTCTTCCGGGTGCGGCGTGCGTCTTCTCCTGGTTCCGCACCACGAACTGGGAGTCCGTCATGAACCACACCGACAGCAACCGCTGGCGTACCGTCGACATCGTCGTCGCCTCGGTGATCGCCGTCGCCTTCGGCGTCGTCTTCTGGGCCTGGGGCCTGCTCTGGAGCGCCACCGACGCGGCGTTCGCGTTCTTCCCGCCAGCGCAGGCGGTGCTCTACGGCGTCTGGCTGATCCCGGCGGTGCTCGCCGGCCTGATCATCCGCAAGCCGGGTGCCGCGCTCTACTGCGAGACGGTGGCCGCGATCGTCTCCGCGCTGCTGGGCAGCCAGTGGGCGGGCATCGTGATCCTCCAGGGCCTGATGCAGGGCATCGGCGCCGAGTTGGCGTTCGCCGCGTTCCGCTACCGCTCGTTCAAGCTGCCGGTGGCGGTGCTGGCCGGCGCACTGACCGGCCTCGGCGCGGCGATCTTCGACTTCGTCTACTGGAACGAGGCCTACGAGCTGACCTCCTACCGCATCCCGTACGCGCTGATCACCATCGTCAGCGCCACGATCGTCGCCGGCTTCGGCGCGTGGGTGCTGACCCGGGCCCTGGCCAACACCGGCGTCCTGGACCGCTTCCCCGCCGGCCGCGACCGGGCCCTGGTCTGACCGGGATCCCACTGTCGATCATGAAGTTGACGGTGAGTTCGGCGCGTTGTGGTGCCGTCAACTTCATGATCGACGAGGTAGAGAGGGTGGGGCCGTGAGCGCCGTGGTTCTCCGGGGGTTCGGGTGGCGGCACGGGGGGCGCCGGGCCTGGGCGGTGCGCGGGGTGGACCTGCGCGTCGAGAGCGGGGAGCGGGTGCTCCTGCTCGGGGCGTCGGGGGCGGGCAAGAGCACGCTGCTGGCGGCGCTGGCCGGGCTGCTGCCCGACGACTCCGGCGAGCAGGAGGGCACCGTCGAGATCGACGGGCTCGACCCGCGCAAGGCCCGCGAACGCGTCGGCGTGCTCTTCCAGGACCCGGAGACCCAGCTCGTGATGGCCCGCTCCGGCGACGACGTCGCGTTCGGGCTGGAGAACCGGGGCGTGCCGGCCGAGGAGATCTGGCCCCGGGTGGACGAGGCGCTGCGCCGGGTCGGCTTCCCCTACCACCGGGACCGCCCGACCGCCGCGCTCAGCGGCGGCGAGCAGCAGCGGCTGGCCCTCGCCGGGGCGCTCGCGCTGCGGCCGGGGCTGCTGCTGCTCGACGAACCCACCGCCAACCTCGACCCGGCCGGCGCCACGCTGATCCGCCGGGCGGTCACCGACGCGCTCGACCCGGACACCACGCTGATCCTGGTCGAGCACCGGGTCGCCGAGGCGCTGCCGCTCGTCGACCGGGTGGTGGTGCTGGAACCCGGCGGCGGGGTGCGCGCCGACGGCCCACCCGAGGCGGTCTTCGCCGCGCACGGCGAGGCACTGGCCGCCGCCGGGGTCTGGGTGCCCGGACGCACCGTGCCGCCCCGACACGCCACCGCGCCGGCCGGCGACGTGCTGCTCACCGCCGACCGGCTCGGCCTGCCACCCCGGCTGGCCCCCACCGAACTTCGGGTACGCGCCGGCGAGGCGCTCGCCGTGCTCGGCCCGAACGGCGCCGGCAAGTCCACCCTGGCACTGCTCCTCGGCGGCCTGACGCGCCCCGGCGCCGGCACGGTCACCGCCTCTGCCGGCCTGGCCGGCCGGGACGCGCGCACTCCCCCGCACCGGTGGCGGGCGCCCGCGCTGGCCGGGCGGATCGGCTCGGTCTTCCAGGACCCGGAGCACCAGTTCGTCACCGCCACGGTCCGCGACGAGCTGGCGCTCGGGCCGCGCCGCACCGGCCGGTCCGAGGCGGAAGTCACCGCCACCGTGGACGCGCTGCTGGAGCGGCTGCGGCTGGACCGGCTCGCCGGCGCCAACCCGTACACCCTCTCCGGTGGCGAAGCGCGGCGGCTGAGCGTGGCGACCGCCCTGGCCACCGCGCCCCGCCTGCTGATCTGCGACGAGCCCACGTTCGGCCAGGACCGGCGCACCTGGCTGGAGCTGGTCGACCTGCTGGCCGAGCTGCGCGACGCCGGCCACGGCGTGGTCACCGTGACCCACGACGCGGACTTCGTGGCCGCGCTCGCCGACCGGAGGCTCACCCTGGACCGCCCGCCCGTGTCCAGCGAACCGGGCCGCCCAGGCGCGGAGCGCCCGTCGTCGCCTCCGGGCCGAGGGACCGGTGTGACGTGATCGACCTGGAGCCGGTGGCGACGCCCGGCGCCCCGCTGGCCCGGCGCAACCCGGTGGCGAAGCTGGCCGCCGCGATGGTGTTCACGATCGTGCTGGTGGCCACGCTGGACCCGGTCGCGCCGGCCATCGCCATCGCCGTCGAGCTGGCCGTGCTGCCGCTGTTCGGCGTCCGCTACCGGGTGCTGGCCCGCCGGGCCTGGCCGCTGCTGGCCGCCGCCGGCGGCATCCTGGTCACGCTGGTGCTCTTCGCCGCCGACCGGTCCGGCCGGGTGCTCGTCGAGGCCGGCCCGGTGGTGGTGACCGAGGGCGTGCTGGTCACCGCGCTCGGGCTGGTGCTGCGGATGCTCGCGGTGGCGCTGCCCGGGATCATCGTGTTCGCCACCACCGACCCGACCGAGCTGGCCGACGCACTGATCCAGAACGCGAAGGCGCCGGCCCGGTTCGCCATCGGCGCGCTGGCCGCGTTCCGGCTGGTGCCGCTCCTCGAACAGGAGTGGCGCATGATCAGCATGGCCCGCCGGGCCCGGGGCGTGGACGCCGGCCGCAACCCGATCGCCAAGCTGCGACTCTTCGCGTCCACCGCGTTCACCCTGCTGGTCGGCGCGATCCGGCGGGGCACCCGGCTGGCGGTGGCGATGGACGCCCGCGGCTTCGACGCGGGCACCCCGCGCACGGTCGCCCGCCGACAGCGCTTCACCCGGGCCGACGCCCTGCTCGTGGTCGCCGCCGCCCTGCTGGCGGTCGGCGCCCTGACCACAAGCATCGTCCTCGGCACCTTCCGCCCCCTGATCGGCTGACCGCCCACCCCACCAACGCCGTTGGGTGGAGATCTTGGAAGGAAAGTGCCCCGGGAAGGGCCGGAAGCTTCCAAGATCTCCGGCCCTTCCCACCGGCGGGCGGGTCAGCTGCGCCGGAAGGCGTAGAAGCGGGCCTGGCCGGCGCGCTGGCTACGCCCCGTCAGCCGGGCATCGCGGCCGCCGGGCGGACCGGCTTTGGGCGGTGCAGGGCGCGACGATGCCGAGCCAGCCGGCGCCGCTTCGGACAGTGGAACACCAGGCACCGCCGCTTCGGGCAGCGCGACCCCAGGCACCGCCGCCTCGGGCAGCGCGGTATCGGGCAGCGCGGTAACGGGCAGCGCGGTATCGGGCGCCACCGCACCGGACAGCGCCAGCTCGGACAGCGCTGCGGCTGCCGAAGCCGCAACGGGCAGCGCCACGTCGGGCGCCGCCGCGCCCGGCAGCACCGTGCCGGACAGGGCCGGCGGAATGGACGGCGCCACGCTGAGCGCGTCGAGGTCCGGTGGGGTGGGCTGCGGCCGGGACCGCGACGACGTGCGGGACTTCTTCGGGTTGCGCTTCGCGGGCATCCGCGGGCCTCCTGTCTGTCGGGCGCGCCGACCAGGGACGCGCCGAGCGGATGCCCCGGGTGCGATCCGACCACGACGGACACCGCGAACAAGCGGCGGCGGGAAGGGGATGCGGACGCCCGGAGCGGGACGGGTCCACGGCGACTGCGGCGGTGGACCGGGCTCGGAGGTAGGGCGTCACTTACGCATACCGACACGCTAGCCCGCCACGGCCGGCCACCGCAGCCGAATTACTGGCACCATCGTCGGCATGCTGATCGCGTTCTCGATCACCCCGCTCGGCGTGGGTGAGTCCGTGGGTGACCTGGTCGCCGACGCCGTCCGGGTGGTCCGCGAGTCCGGCCTGCCGAACCGCACCGACGCCATGTTCACCACCGTCGAAGGCGAGTGGGACGAGGTGATGGCGGTGGTGAGACGGGCCGTCGACACCGTCGCCGCCCAGGCGCCCCGGGTCAGCCTGGTGCTCAAGGCCGATCTGCGTTCCGGGGTGACCGACGCGCTGACCGCGAAGGTGGCACACGTCGAGGCGCGTCTCGCCGAGGGGTGAGACGCGCCGCCACCGGCTCCTCACCCACCGTCGAGGTGTGATCCGCTCACCCGGTGACCGCGATACGGTCGCATGACGGCAACGAGGACGAGAGGTGGCGGTTCGCATGGCAGAACAGGCGACGGCGCAGATCGGGGTCACCGGTCTGGCGGTGATGGGTCGCAACCTGGCCCGGAACCTGGCCCGCAACGGCTTCTCCGTGGCGGTGCACAACCGGTCGCCGGAACGCACCCGCAGCCTGGTCGCCGAGCACGGCGACGAGGGCACCTTCGTGCCGTCCGAGTCGCTTGCCGACTTCGTCGGCTCGCTGGAGCGCCCGCGCGCGGTCATCGTGATGGTGAAGGCCGGCGCGCCCACCGACGCCGTGATCGACGAGCTGATCCCGCTGCTGGAGGAGGGGGACATCGTCGTCGACTGCGGCAACGCGCACTTCGCCGACACCCGCCGCCGGGAGGAGGCGCTGCGCGAGCACGGGCTGCACTTCGTCGGCACCGGCGTCTCCGGCGGCGAGGAGGGCGCGCTGCGCGGCCCGAGCATCATGCCGGGCGGCTCCGCGGAGTCCTACCAGAAGCTCGGGCCGATCTTCGAGAAGATCGCCGCGCAGGTCGAGGGCGAGTCGTGCTGCCGGCACGTCGGGCCGGACGGGGCCGGGCACTTCGTGAAGATGGTGCACAACGGCATCGAGTACGCCGACATGCAGCTCATCGCCGAGGCGTACGACCTGTTGCGGGCCGGCCTGTCGGCGAGCCCGGCGGAGATCGCGGAGATCTTCCGGGAGTGGAACGGCGGCGAGCTGGAGTCGTTCCTCATCGAGATCACCGCCGAGGTGCTCGGCCACACCGACGCGGCGACCGGCAAGGCGTTCGTGGACGTGGTGCTCGACCAGGCCGAGCAGAAGGGCACCGGCCGCTGGACCGTGCAGAGCGCACTGGACCTGGGCATCCCGATCACCGGCATCGCCGAGGCCACATTCGCCCGGTCGCTGTCCGGTCACGCCGACCAGCGCGAGGCCGCCCGCCGGGTCTTCCCCGACGCCGGCGAGAAGTGGCAGGTGGAGGACCGGGACACGTTCGTCGAGGACGTGCGCCGCGCGCTGCTGGCCAGCAAGATCGTCGCGTACGCGCAGGGTTTCGACCACATCCGCGCCGGCAGCCGGGAGTACGACTGGGACATCGACCTGGGCGGCACGGCCACCATCTGGCGGGGCGGCTGCATCATCCGGGCCCGCTTCCTGGACCGGATCAAGGAGGCGTACGACGGCGAGCCGGACCTGTCGACGCTGCTGGTCGCGCCCTGGTTCGCCGAGCGGGTCAGCGCCGGCGTGCCGGCCTGGCGGCGGGTGGTGGCCGACGCGGCCCGGGCGGGCGTGCCGACCCCGGCCTTCGCGTCGTCGCTGGCCTACTTCGACGCGCTGCGCGCCGAGCGGCTGCCGGCCGCGCTGATCCAGGGCCTGCGGGACAACTTCGGCGCGCACACCTACCACCGGGTGGACCGGGCCGGCTCGTTCCACACCCTCTGGGCGGGTGACCGCTCCGAAGTGGAGGGCTGAGGCTCACCACGCCCGGTCACCGGAGGGCGGCCCCGGGTCGCGGCGCGCCATGGCACGCGCCGGGCCGGGGCCGTCCGACGCCGGCGCCCAGCTGGCCGCCGGCTCCCCCGCGGCCAGCTCACCGATCTCGCCGGAGCGGACCGCCGGGGTGTGCCCCAGGTCGGCGCAGTGCCGCTCGGCCACCCCGGCGCACAGGTCGGCGACCGCCTCCCGACGGGTCCGCTCCACCAGGTCGGCGGCGGCCAGGGCGGCCGTCAACTCGTACCGGAGATCGCGCATGTCTCCACCCCCGTGGCGGCGCGTCCCGGCGGCGCGCCCTGCGCCGATGGTAAAGCGGAACGCCCCGCGGATGCGGGGCGTTCCGGGTACGGCCGGTCGACGCCGGCCGGGCAGCTCAGAAGAACCGGCGGCGCTTGGCCTTCTGCGGCCGGATCAGGTCGGCGCCCTTGGTCAGCAGGCGGCTCACCCCGGTCGGCCCGCGACGGGCCTCCAACGAGTGGCTGAGCCGGCGCGCGCCGGCCGCCGCCAGCGGCACGGCGACCGCCATGACCGCCCACTGCGCGATCCGCTTCTGAATCATGTGGTTCACCTCCGCGTGTGCTGTTGTCCGTACGGATACCCCGCGTGGCGCGTCGGTAAGCGTGAGCTCAGACTCCCGGGGCGACCGGGTTGGGCAGCGCGCCGCCGAAGCGGCGGTCCCGCTGGGCGTACAGCTCGCAGGCGTACCAGAGGTGGCGGCGGTCGAAGTCGGGCCAGAGCGTGTCCAGGTAGACCAGTTCGGCGTAGGCGGTCTGCCAGAGCAGGAAGTTGGAGATGCGCTGCTCGCCGGAGGGTCGCAGGAACAGGTCCACCTCGGGCACCTCGGGGTGGTAGAGGTAGCGGGCCACCGTCTTCTCGGTGACCTTGTCCGGGTGGAGCTTGCCGGCGGCGACGTCACGGGCGATCGCCGCGGCGGCGTCGGCGATCTCCGCCTGGCCGCCGTAGTTGACGCAGAACTGGAGCGTCAGCGTCGAGTTGTGGCGAGACATCTCCTCGGCGGTCTGCAACTCGGAGATGACGCTCTTCCACAGCCGCCCGGCCCGACCCGACCAGACCACCCGCACGCCCAGGTCGACGAGCTGGTCGCGGCGGCGGCGGATGACGTCGCGGTTGAAGCCCATCAGGAACCGGACCTCGTCCGGCGAGCGCCGCCAGTTCTCGGTGGAGAACGCGTAGGCCGACAGGTAGGGCACGCCCAGCTCGATCGCGCCCTCGACGGCGTCGAACAGGCTGTGCTCGCCCTGCTCGTGCCCCTTGGTGCGGGGCAGCCCGCGCTCCTTGGCCCAGCGGCCGTTACCGTCCATCACGATCGCGACGTGCCGGGGCAGCGCGGCGGGCGGCAGCGCCGGCGGGCGGGCGCCGGACGGGTGCGGGGTCGGCGGCGACGGCTCGCGGCGGGTCGCCCTCGTCGAACGGATCACTCGGTCATCTCCCTGTTGACACCGGCGGCGGCCGGTCCGGCGCCGGTGCGCGGCGGGACCACACCCGGCCCCGCGCCGCCCGGCGGCGGGACCGCGCCGGACGCCGGGGCACCCCGGTCGACCAGCGGCAGCGAGCGTAGCGCGCGCTCCAGGTGCCACTGGAGGTGCGCCGCGACCAGCCCGCTGCACTCCCGGCGCACGGCGGTCTCGGCGGCGTCGGCGTACGCCCAGTCGCCGGTGGTCAACGCGGACATCAGCGTGAGCGTGGCCGGCGCCGGGTGGGCCGCGCCGGGGGGCCGGCAGTCCGGGCAGACGGCGCCGCCGGCCGGCACCGAGAACGCGCGGTGCGCGCCCGGTTCGCCGCAGACCGCGCACGCGGTCAGCGCGGGCGCCCAGCCGGCGTACGACATGCCGCGCAGCAGGTAGGCGTCGAGCACCAGCGTGGTGGCGTGGTCGCCGCGGGCCAGCGACTTCAGCGCGCCGAGGGTGAGCTGGAACAACCGCAGCGACGGCTCCCGCTCGACCGGGGTGAGCCGCTCGGCGGTCTCGGCGATCGCGCTGGCCGCCGTGTAGCGGGGGTAGTCGCCGAGGAACCACTTGCCGTACAGCTCGATCGCCTCGACCTGGCTGACGGTGTGCAGCGAGCTGCCCTGGTTGCCCTTGGGGTCACCGGCGAGCTGGAGGTCGACGTGCCCGAACGGCTCCAGCCGGGCGCCGAACCTGCTGGTGGTGCGGCGGACGCCCCGGGCCACCGCGCGCAGCCGGCCGTGCCGGCGGGTGAACAGGGTGATGATCCGGTCGGACTCGCCCAGCTTCTGCACGCGCAACACCACCGCGTCGTCGCGGTAGAGCTGTCGGCGGTATCCGGCCATCGGTCCATTCTCTCTCGGGGTGCGATCTCAGGGTCGGATCGGGGTGGACCGGCGGCCCATCCCCGATGCGCCGGCCGCCCCGCCGGACCTAGGGTTCTCGCCATGGCTTCGCTCCGAACGGGTCGTGCGGTGATGGCCGCGACCGCCGCCGCCACGCTCATCGTGCTCGCCGGGTGTGACACCCTGTCGTTCCGCCGGCTCGACTACGACCAGACCGAACGCGCGAAGGTCACCCGGATCACCGTGGACGACGGCGGCTCGGGCGACGTGGTGATCCGGGGCAACGGTCCCGCCGACCAGGTGAAGATCAAGCGCACGGTTCGTTACCAGGGCGGCGAGCCGGAGAGCCGCTACGAGCTCAAGGGCGACGAGTTGGTGCTGCCCACCGACTGCGGCCACCGGTGCAGCATCTCCTGGGAGGTGACCGCGCCCAAGGGCGTGGCGGTGCGCGGCGGCACCGGCTCGGGCAACGTCGACCTCACCGACGTGGGCGTCGTGGAGTTCACGCTCAGCTCGGGCGACCTCACCATCAACGGGGCGACCGGCGAGGTGCGCGCCGACACCACGTCGGGCAACATCCGGCTGGTCGAGGTGGCCGGACCGGTCCGGCTGCGCGCCAAGTCCGGCGACATCGAGGCCCGCCGGCTCGCCTCCACGGTCGACGCGGAGGCCACCTCGGGCAACCTCACCGTCGAACTGGACCAGCCCGCCCCGGCCCGACTGCACGCCACCAGCGGAAACGTCGACCTGGTCGTGCCGGACGGCCGCTACCGGGTGCGGGCCGACGCCAGGTCCGGCGACACCGACGTGCGGGTGACGAACGATCCGGGCGCGTCCCTGCTGCTCGACATCTCGGCCACCAGCGGCAACGTCACCGTCACCGGTCGCTGAGCGGCCGCCGCTCAGTCGCCGGCGTGCTCCGGCTCGGCGACCCGGTCGGCGGCCGGGTCGTCGCGTTCGCGGCGCGGCGCCGGCACCCGGGCCCCGGCCCCGACCAACCCGCCCGCCGCGCCGGCCGGGGCCGGGCTGGCCGGCGCGGTCGCCGCCCGGTCGGCCGCGGACCGTCGCGGCCTGCCCGGCACCAGTTCCGGGGTACGCCGGGCGGCCACGTCCTCGACCCAGCCGACCAGCAACGTCACCACCCCGACGAGCGCGAAGACCAGGACCACCCGCAGCCACAGGCCGACCGGGTCGGTGGTCGACCAGCCCACCAGGCCCACCAGCGGGGTGAGCGCCACCACGAACGGCATGTGCCACAGGTAGATCGTCAACGCCCGCCGATTCACCACGGTCACCGCCCGGCCGAGCACCGGAACGCGGTCGACCCAGGCCACGCCGGCCGGCGCCCGACCGATCGCCACCAGGATGAACGCCGTCGCCCAGAGCGCGTTGCCCAGCGGGATGTCGTTGATGTCGTAGCCGCGCGGGCCGGGGTGGGTGACGATCCAGGCCAGCCCGGCCGCGCCCACCACCGCGGCGAGCGGCAGCAGCACCCGGTGACGCGTTCGGCGCAGCAGCCCGTCGTGGTGGGCGAACCCGAGCAGCCAGGCGCCGAAGTAGAGACCGAACTCGCGCAGCACCGTCGGCGGGTTCTGCAGGATCCCGAACTCGATCGTGGCGAGCAGCGCGTACGGGGCGGCGAGCGTGGGCAGCGGCGCCCGGCGGAACAGCCAGAGCGCCGGCGGCGAGGCGAGCACGAACCAGAGGTAGTCGCGCAGGTACCAGATCGGGCTGAGCGCCAGCCCGCCCCAGTAGTTGGCCGGCGGGTCACTGATCGGGAGGAGCCAGAGCAGCACCTTCGGGCTGAACGGCAGCCCGGTGAGCAGCATCGCCGGCACGAAGACCGCGGCGAGCACCCAGAGCGAGGGCAGCAGCCGCCGCAGCCGGCGCCCGACCGCACGCACCCCGCTGCGGTCCAGCGACGCGGCCATCAGCGACCCGGCCAACGCGAACATCACCGCCATCGCCGGGAACACCAGCGTGAGCGAGGCGTAACCGGTGACGTGGTAGGTGACGACGCGCAGGATGGCCAGGAAGCGAAGCAGGTCGAGGTAGCGGTTTCGCATCAGCTCGCAGCAGGGCTCGGGGGCAGAGGCACAGGGTCCTACCCTGCTCCGGCAAGCTGTGAAACGTGTAAGGACGCCCGGTCGAGGTGAGATGCCCCATAATCCTGGCTGAAGCTGACCTCAGAAGCCGAGCTTGCGCAGCTGCTTCGGGTCGCGTTGCCAGTCCTTCGCCACCCGGACGTGCAGGTCCAGATAGACCCGGGTGCCGAGCAGCTCCTCGATCTGCCGGCGCGCCGTACTGCCCACGTGCTTGAGTCGACTGCCTCGGTGACCGATCACGATCGCCTTCTGACTCGGCCGCTCCACGTAGAGATCCGCATAGATCTTCGTGAGGTTGCCCTCCGGGATCATCTCCTCCACCACCACCGCGATGGAGTGGGGCAGCTCGTCCCGGACCCCCTCCAACGCCGCCTCCCGGACCAGCTCGGCGACCAGCACCTGCTCCGGGTCGTCGGTGAGCATGTCGTCCGGGTAGAGCTGCGGCGACTCGGGGAGGTAGTCGGTCATCACGTCGACGAGCGTGTCGACCTGGTGACCGGAGACCGCGCTCACCGGCACGACCGCCGCGAACTCGGCCAGCTCGCTCACCGCGAGCAACTGCTCGGCCAGCCGCTTCTTGTCCACCAGGTCGGTCTTGGTGACCACGGCCAGCACGGTGGCCTTGAGGCTGGACAGCTCGCCGGTGATGAACCGGTCGCCCCGGCCGATCGGCTCGTTCGCCGGGACGCAGAGCCCGATCACGTCGACCTCGCTCCAGGTCTCCCGGACCAGGTCGTTGAGGCGCTCGCCGAGCAGCGTGCGGGGCCGGTGCAGGCCGGGCGTGTCGACCAGCACGAGCTGCGACTCCGGCCGGTGCAGTACCGCCCGGATGATGTGCCGGGTGGTCTGCGGCTTGCTCGACGTGATCGCGATCTTGGTGCCGACGATCGCGTTGGTCAGCGTCGACTTGCCGGCGTTCGGCCGCCCGACGAAACAGGCGAAGCCGGCCCGATAGGGACGCAGCTCGGGCGTGGTCACTCGATCACCGTGCCGAGCACGGCGCCGTCCGGCGCGGCCACGTGGATCGGCGCGTCCGCGGAGAGGTCACGCACCGCGGCGTGCCCCGCCCCGTCGAGCGTCGACGCCTCCGTCACCACCACCGCGGCCTCCAGCCGGCTCGCGCCGGCGGCCACCGCCGAGGCCACCGCCAACTGGAGCGCGGTCAGGGTCAGCGACGGCAGCGCGACGCTCGCCGCCGCGTACGTCCGGCCGTCCTGGTCGCGGACCGCCGCGCCCTCCACGGCCGCCACCCGGCCCCGGGCGCCCCGGGCCAGCACGACGAGCTTGCCGTCCTCCGCGCTCAGCTCGGCCGGATCGGCGGGGGTGGGCAGGGCGGCCGGCACGGCGGCTGACTCAGGCATCGGCGGGTTGCCTCTCCTCGGAACGGTTGGGGTTGCCCCGGGACTCGGCCGGCCCCACGCCCTCCGGCGCGGAACCCGGCCCGGCCCGGCTCACCAGGACGGTGTCGATCCGGTTGCGCCGGCCGGTGGTGCCCTCGGCGACCAGGCTCAGACCGGCCACCTCGGCCCCGGAGCCGGGGATCGGCACCCGGCCGAGCGCCTGGGCGAGCAGGCCACCGACCGTCTCCACCTCGTCGGTGGGCAGCTCGGTGTCGAACAGCTCGCCCAGATTCTCCACCGGCAGCCGGGCGGTCACCCGCACGGAGCCGTCCGGCAGGTGCTCCACCGGCGGGCGTTCGACATCGTACTCGTCGGTGATCTCACCGACGATCTCCTCCAGGATGTCCTCGATGGTGACCAGGCCGCCGGTGCCGCCGTACTCGTCGACCACGATGACCAGGTGGTTGCGGGCCGCCTGCATCTCGGAGAGCAGGTCGTCCACCGGCTTCGACTCCGGCACGAACGTCGCCGGGCGCATCAGCTCGGCCACCGGCATCTGCCGCGCCCCCCGGTCGCCCTGGGTGCGCCGGATCAGATCCTTCAGGTAGAGCACCCCGAGCACGTCGTCGACGTTCTCGCCGATCACCGGGATGCGGGAGAACCCGGAGCGCAGGAAGAGCGCCAGCGCCTGGGCCAGCGTCTTGCGCTCCTCGATCCAGACCATCTCGGTGCGCGGCACCATCACCTCCCGGGCGATGGTCTCGCCGAGCGCGAAGACCGAGTGGATCATCTGGCGTTCGCCGTGCTCCACCACCCCACGCTGCTCGGCCAGGTCGACCAGCTCGCGCAGCTCGACCTGGGTGGCGAACGGCCCCTCGCGGAAGCCCTTGCCCGGCGTGACCGCGTTGCCGATCAGGATCAGCAGCGACGCCAGCGGGTTGAGCGCCCGGCCCAGCCAACGCACCAGCGGCGCGACCGCGCGGCCGACCGCGTACGCGTGCTGCCGGCCCAGCGTGCGCGGCGCGACACCGACCACCACGAAGCTCACCACCGTCATCGCCCCGGCGGTCACCAGCGCCGCCCGCCAGCCGGCGCCGAACGTGTCGACCGCCACCAGCGCCACCAGCGTGGTCGCGGTCAGCTCGGCCAGCAGGCGGAGCAGCAGCAGCAGGTTGAGGTGGCGGACCACGTCGCCGGCGACCGCCTGGAGGGCCCGCGCGCCGCGCGCACCGTCGCGGGCCAACTCGGCGGCCCGCGCCGGGGACACCGCGGCCAGCGCCGCCTCGGTCATCGCGATCAGGCCGGCGAGTACCACCAGCCCGGCCCCGAAGAACAGCAGCTGGAAATCGGGCAGGCCGGCCGGGGCGCCGGCCGCGAGAGAAACCATCACCGCGACCGGGTCGACCGCCAGCTGGCCAGCAGCCGGGCCTGGAGACCGAACATCTCCCGCTCCTCCTCGGGCTCGGCGTGGTCGTAGCCGAGCAGGTGCAGCACGCCGTGCACGGTGAGCAGGTGCAGCTCGTCGGCCGAGGAGTGCCCGGCGGTGGCCGCCTGCTTGGCCGCCACCTCCGGGCAGAGCACGATGTCGCCGAGCAGGGCCGGCTCGCCGCCGGCCGGGGCGCTCTCGCCCGGGCCGTGGTCGACGCTGCCCTCGTCCATGGGGAAGGCGAGCACGTCGGTCGGGCCGTCGCCGCCCATCCAGCGGTGGTTCAGCTCCGACATGTATTCGATGTCGACAAGCAGCACGGACAGCTCGGCGAGGGGGTTGACCCCCATCTCGTCGAGGGCGTGCCGGGCGACGGCGAGCACGGCGTCGGTGTCGACGTCGGCACCGGACTCGTTGGCGATCTCGATGGACAACTGTCTTCCTCTGGTGGGTTAGCGGCGCCGGCCGGCCCGGCCGCCCTGGGCGGGGCGCCCCGGCACGGCGTGCACACTCTGCGCCTGCTGGTTCTCCCGCTCGGCGTCCCAGCGGGCGTACGCGTCGACGATCTCGCCCACCAGCTTGTGGCGAACCACGTCCGAGCTGGAGAGCTGGGCGAAGTGCACGTCCTCGACGTTGTTCAGGATTTCCCGGACCACCCGCAGGCCGCTGCTCGTCCCGCCAGGAAGGTCCACCTGGGTGATGTCGCCGGTGACCACGATCTTCGAGTTGAAGCCGAGCCGGGTGAGGAACATCTTCATCTGCTCGGGCGTGGTGTTCTGCGCCTCGTCCAGGATGATGAACGCGTCGTTCAGAGTGTTGTGGGTGACCAGGAAGTCGTCGGTGACGTAGAGCGAATCCTCCGCCGCGACCTGGATGCACATCGTCTCCTGCACCCCGGCCGGGACGATCGAGTCGATGAACCGCATCGGCCGGCCGCCGCCGTGCTCGTCGTAGAGCCGGCGCTTGCGCGACAGGCGGAACGGCGCGACACCGGCCGGAAGACGGATCTCCACGACGTAGGCGTCGGAACGGTAGGGAACCGGACAGCCCTTCGCCAGGCCGGGCTTGCGGCCCTCGGCCGGGCGGACCCGCGCCGTGGCCACCCCACCGAGCGACTCGACCAGGTGGACCACGTCGTCGCACAGTCGAGCCGACGTGCTCGTGTACTGCACGCGGCAGGTGCGTCCGGCCTGGGTGACCGGCCCGCCGCCGGTGTCCAGCAGCCCTTGCAGGACCGCGAGCCGGACGCCGACGCTGTTGTTCAGGTAGACCTCGGGGACGAACTTCGTGCCCGACTTCGCTCCGGCCAAGCCCAACTCGCGGACGGCCGCCGTCACCGGGTTGACCACGATCACACCGCCGCGACGCCCGTTGACGTGCCGGAGGACGTAGTCGTAGTCGCCCTTGCGGACCAGTTGGATGTCGACGAGCGCCTCCTCCAGCGCCGTCGCCAGCTCCGGGTCGGAGGTGGAGAAGGCCGGCGTGGTGCGGCACGAGATCGCGCCGTCGCCGAGGAGCAGCCCGAGCGCGTACGGGTCGAGCGGCACCACCCGCGGCTCCATCTGCACCGGCGCGACGAGTGGCAGCTCGTAGCGGCGGGTGTGCCCCCGCCACTCCTTGCCGATCATCTCCTGCGTCTCGATCGTGCGCCGCCGGCCACGACGCTTGTCGTCAGGCGTGGCGACGGTCCACAGGTGCTCGCCGCAGCAGAGCGTGGACGCGCCGTCCTGGGTGGTGACCCGGTAGACAGGCTTCGGGCCCTGCGGGTAGATGCCGATCACCGGCGTGGGCGTCCCGTTCGAGCCGATGACCAGATCACCGACCTGGAGCGAGCCGAACGGCCGGAAGCCCTCCGGGGTCAGCACCCGGGCGTCGTACGGCTGCGCTCTTCCGCGCATATATGCCAGCGGCGCCACCTCGATGGTGCCGGCGGCCATCAGCTTCGGGATGGACTCCGGGTCGAGCATGTCGTGCAGCGCGTCGTAGAGCGGGCGCAGGTAGGGGTCGATCTTCTCGTTCAGGGTGCCGGGCAGGAAGCCCAGCCGCTCGCCCGCCTCGACCGCCGGCCGGGTCAGGATGATCCGGTTGACCTGCTTGGCCTGGAGCGCCTGGACGGCCTTCGCCATGGCCAGGTAGGTCTTGCCGGTGCCGGCCGGGCCGATGCCGAAGACGATGGTGTGCGAGTCGATCGCGTCGACGTAGCGCTTCTGCCCGAGCGTCTTGGGACGGATGGTGCGGCCGCGCCGGGAGAGGATGTTGAGCGTCAGGACCTCGGCGGGCCGCTCGGCGCCGCCCTGTTCGAGCATGCCGACGGTACGCCGCACGGCGTCTGTGGTCAGGGTCTCGCCTTTCTCGATCAACTCGAGGAGCTCACTGAAGAGGCGCTCGGCGAGGGCGTTGTCGGCGGGCGCACCGGTGATGGTGATCTCGTTGCCGCGCACGTGGACGTCGCTGGTGACCGAGCGTTCGACGAGTCGCAGGATCTCGTCACCCGCGCCGAGCAGATTCACCATGATCTTCGGGTCGGAGACCGTGATCCTGGTCTGTGCCCGGGGCGGGCCGGGAGGTGGGGTGCCGGTCATAGGTCGGGCCGTGGGGCCCTGCGCCACCTGCTCTCCGATCTCGGCGCCGGGCCCTGCTGGCGCGGCGTGCGGTAGCTCCCATCGTATCGGGTCGGCACCGTGAGCACCGCGCCCATTTTTCCGGCGCCCGGCGCTCAGCCACCGGCCCGGAAGTCGTAGCCGTCGAACGCCTCCTGCCGCCGGGTGAAGCGGTAGGTCGCCCAGTGCATCCGGACCACCACCCCGCGCTCGTCCCGGGTGAGCCGGAGCAGCTCGCCCACCTCCCGCCCGGAGACCGTGCGGAACACATCCGGCCGCTCCGGCAGCGGCGCGAACACCGCCGGCGGCTTGCCGGCCGGATCGTCCGCGCCGCGGGCCCGCAGCGCTCCGTCGTGCCAGGAGAAGACCTGCTCGAAGCCCTCGCCCCACCAGCGGCCCAGCATGCCGCGCAGATGCGCCGGGGCGGGCGGCCCGGGCCGCCACGGCTCGATCTCGGCCGGGTCGTGCTCGGCGGCGGCGGCGAGCAGCGCGTGGGGCAGGTCGAGCACCTCCACCCCGGCGCCGGACGAGCCGAGCACCGCGCAGCCCATGGCACCGGCCGTGCCCTCCCCGCCGCGCCGGCCGTAGACGGCGGCCAGGAAGCCGGGCATCGCGCCGTCGTGCCCCACGTGGGTCACCCGGTCCGCCTGCGGCACCAGGATCAGCCCGAGGCCGAAACCGGCCGACCAGAGCGCCTCGTCGGTGGTGGTGAGCGGCCAGCGCATCTCCTCGACGGTCGCCGGGGCGAGCACCGCGCCGGCCGGGTCGAGCGCGGCCGGGTCGGCCAGGAACGCCGCCCAGCGGGCCATGTCCGGCGCGGTGCTCCAGAGCTGGGCGGCCGGCGCCACCGCGCCGAAGTCGGTGGGTGGTTCCGGGTGCGCCTCGTCGGAGTAGGCGTCGACCAGGTGACCGGTGGCGTCCCGCGCCCCCGGCCCGGTGGCGGTGGCGGTCAGCCCGAGCGGGGCGAGCGCCCGGTCGGCGAGCACCTCGGCCCAGCTACCGCCGCGCCGCCGCGCGACCAGCTCGCCGAGCAGCGCCACGCCCAGGTTGGAGTAGTGGAAGCGGCGGCCGGTGGGCAGCACCCGCTCCGCCCGGGCCAGGTCGGCCAGCAGTTCGTCGACAGCCGGGGCCCGCAGGCTGTCCCACACGTCGCCGTGCGGCTCGCGTTGCAGGCCGGCGGTGTGCGACAGCAGCCGGCGTACGGTCAGCTCGCCGTGCGCGGGCAGGTCGAGGTGCCGCCCGACCGGGTCGTCCAGGTCGAGCAGCCCGTCGTCGCGGCACTGCATGACCAGCACCGCGGTGAAGGTCTTGGTGACCGAGCCGATCCGGAAGACGGTGTCCGCGTCGAGCGGGGTGTCGTTGCCGGTGCCGCCCACCGCGCAGGTCCAGAGCGGCCGGTCCGCCCGGTGCAGGGCCGCCGACACGGCCGGCACGCGCCCCTTGGCCTGGGTCTGCCGCACCATCCGGCCGAGCCGGTCGGAGATCGAGGTCACCGGTCAGCGGCAGAGCATCGGGCCCAGCGGCGCCCCGCCGAGCAGGTGGGCGTGCACGTGGAAGACCTCCTGGCCGCCGTACGGGCCGGTGTTGAACATGAGCCGGAACCCGTCCACCGTCAGGCCCTCCTCCTCGGCCACCAGCGCGGCGGTGTTGAGCAGCTCACCGGCGAGCGTCGGATCGCCCTGCGCCAGGGTGGCCACGTCCGCGTAGTGCTCCTTCGGGATCACCAGCACGTGGATGGGCGCCTTCGGGTCGATGTCCCGGAAGGCCAGCGTGGTGGCGGACTCGCGGACGATGGTGGCCGGGATCTCCCCGGCGACGATCCGGCAGAACAGGCAGTCGACTCCCATCGCAGCAGTGTAAGGAACATGCGGCAGGATGGCCGGCATGGCGGGACGGGCGGTGCTGGTGACGGGAGCCTCGCGGGGCATCGGGCGGGCGGTGGCGCGGGCCTTCGCGGCCGGCGGGGACCGGGTCGCGATCCACCACCGGGACTCCGCCGACCTGGCCGAGGCGCTCCGCGCCGAACTGCCCGGCGACGGGCACGTGGTGGTCCGCGCCGACCTGGCCGACCCGGACGCGGTCCGGGCCGTGGTGGACTCCGCGGCCGGGCTGCTCGGCGGGCTCGACGTGCTGGTCAACAACGCCGGCGTGTTCGGGCCGGCCGACCCGCCGCACCCGGTCTTCGGCAGCAGCTACGAGCAGTGGCGGGCGCGCTGGCGGGAGGTGCTCGACACCAACCTGGTCGGCGCGGCGAACGCGTCCTGGTGCGCCGCCCAGCACATGCGGGAGCGGGGCGGCCGGATCGTCAACGTCTCCTCGCGGGGCGCGTTCCGGGGCGAGCCGGCCAACCCGGCGTACGGGGCCAGCAAGGCGGGGATGAACGCGATGGCACAGTCGCTCGCGGTGGCCCTGGCGCCGTACGGGATCGGGGTGGCCTGCGTGGCCCCGGGCTTCGTGGAGACCGACATGACCAACGAGCACCTCAAGAGCGAGCGCGGCGAGGCGGTGCGGGCGCAGTCGCCGTTCGGTCGGGTGGCCCGGCCGGAGGAGATCGCGGCGGCGGTGCACTGGCTGGCCAGCCCGGAGGCGGAGTGGGCCGCCGGCACCATCGTCGACCTGAACGGCGCCTCCTACCTGCGGAGCTGACGCGTCGAAACCGGGTGACGGGGTAGATACCCCGGGTATGGCCGACACCGAGCTGCTGGACATCGCCGCCGACTACCGCGTGGTCGACGGGCACGACGACGATCCCGTGCTGCTGCGGCCGGACGGCAGCCCGGTCGAGACGTGGCGGGACGACTACCCCTACGAGCAGCGTCTCGACCGCGACGAGTACGACCACCACAAGCGGCTGCTGCAGATCGAGCTGCTCAAGCTCCAGGACTGGGTCAAGGAGACCGGCGAGCGGCTGGTGATCCTCTTCGAGGGCCGCGACGCCGCCGGCAAGGGCGGCACCATCAAGCGGTTCATGGAGCACCTCAACCCGCGCGGCGCGAGCGTGGTCGCCCTGGTCAAGCCGGACGAGCGGGAGGCCGGCCAGTGGTACTTCCAGCGCTGGCTGGCGCACCTGCCGACCGCCGGCGAGATGGTGCTGTTCGACCGGTCCTGGTACAACCGGGCCGGGGTGGAACGGGTGATGGGCTTCTGTTCGCGTACCGAATATCTGGAGTTCCTGCGGCAGGCCCCGGACCTGGAGCGGATGCTGGTGCGCTCCGGGATCCGGATGGTCAAGTTCTGGTTCTCGGTGTCGCGCAACGAGCAGCGCACCCGGTTCGTGGTGCGCAAGGTGGACCCGGTCCGGCAGTGGAAGCTGTCCCCGATGGACCTGGCCTCACTCGACCGCTGGGACGAGTACACCGAGGCCAAGGAGGCGATGTTCTTCTGGACCGACACCGCCGACGCGCCGTGGACGGTGGTGAAGAGCAACGACAAGAAGCGGGCCCGGCTGGAGGCGATCCGGCACGTGCTGCACCGGTTCGACTACGACGGCAAGGACGTCGACGTGGTCGGCACGCCCGACCCGCTGATCATCGGCCCGGCGGGCCTGGACCTGGGCCCCGAGGAGCCGCCGGTGCCGATCTTCCCGCGCCCCTGAGTCACCAGCGACCGAGGCGGGCGGCGAGCACGCTGAGCGCGGCCACCCCGGCGGTCGAGGTGCGCAGCACGGACGGCCCGAGCCGGACGCTGCGAGCGCCCGCCTCGCGGAACGCGGCCAGCTCCTCGTCGGCGATGCCGCCCTCCGGGCCGACCACCAGGACGATCTCGCCCGTCGGCGGCAGCTCGGCCGCGGTCAGCCGCTCGGCGGCCTCCTCGTGCAGCACGAACGTCGCGGCGGCGCCGGCGATCCGCCGAGCCACCGTGGCGGTGGACTCGTCCGGGGCGCCGGCCACCACCGGCAGCCACGGGCGGCGGGCCTGCTTGGCGGCCTCCCGGGCGGTGAAGGCCCACTTCTCCCGGGCCCGTACGCCCCGGTCGCCGCGCCACTGCGCCACCGAGCGGGCCGCCGCCCAGGGGACGATCTCGTCCACCCCGACCTCGGTCATCGCCTGCACGGCCAGCTCGCCCCGGTCGCCCTTGGCGATCCCCTGCACCACGACCAGCCGGGGGACGCACGCGTCGGCGTACCCCCGGTCGGTGATCCGCAGGTCGAGGGCGCCCCGGCCGACGGCGGTGACCACCGCGGCGGCGGTGCCGCCCCGGCCGTCGGCGAGCAGCAGCTCCTGGCCGACGCGCAGCCGCTGCACGGTGGCCGCGTGATGCCCCTCCGGGCCGTCCAGCGTCACCGTGTCACCGGTGGGCAGCGCCTCGACCAGGAACAGCGGCGCCGACACGTCAGGCGTGCCCGTTGAAGGCGTCACGCATCCGGGAGAAGAAGCCGCCCTGCTTGGTCAGCTCGGCGACCTCCTCGCCCCGGGTCTTGGCGAAGTCGCGCAGCATCCGCTCCTGGTCGGCGTCGAGTTTGGTCGGGGTGCGCACGTCCAGGTGGACGTAGAGGTCGCCCCGACCGGTGCCGCGCAGGTGCGGCACGCCGCGGGCGCGCAGCCGCAGCGTGCTGCCGGGCTGGGTGCCCGGCTTGACGTCGACGACCTCCTCGCTGTCGAGCGTCTTGATGGTCAGCCGGGTGCCGAGCGCGGCGGCGGTCATCGGCACGGTGACCCGGCAGTGCAGGTCGTCGCCCTTGCGGGAGTAGACGTCGTGGGTCCGTTCGTGGATCTCGACGTAGAGGTCGCCGGCGGTGCCGCCGCCCGGGCCGACCTCGCCCTGCTGGGCCAGCCGGATCCGCATGCCGTCCTCGACGCCGGCCGGGATCTTGACGGTCAGCGAGCGGCGGGTGCGCACCCGGCCGTCGCCGGCGCAGGTCGGGCAGGGGTGCGGGATCGTGGTGCCGTAGCCCTGGCAGACGGTGCACGGCCGGGCGGAGACCACCTGGCCGAGGAACGTCCGCTGCACCGACTGCACCTCGCCCCGACCACCGCACGCCTCGCAGGTCGCCAGGTGGGTGCCGGCGGCGGTGCCGGCACCGGAGCAGGTGGTGCAGAGCACCGCGGTGTCGACGGTGATCGGCGCCTCGACGCCGAACGCGGTCTCGTTGAGGTCCAGCTCCAGGCGCAGGATCGCGTCGGCGCCCGGCCGGGTGCGCGGCCGGGGACCCCGGCTGCCGCCCGCCGCGCCGCCGAAGAACGCGTCCATGATGTCCTGGAAGCCGACGAACGGGCCGGCGCCGCCCGGGCCACCCGGGCCCGCGCCGCCACCACCCGGGGCGAGCGGGTCACCGCCCAGGTCGACGATCTGCCGCTTCCGGTCGTCCGAGAGGACCTCGTACGCGGCGTTGATGTCCTTGAACTTCTCCTGTGCCTCCGGGTCCGGATTGACGTCCGGGTGGTACTGCCGCGCCAGCTTGCGGTAGGCACGCTTGATGTCGTCGTCGGAGGCGTCCCGGCTCACGCCGAGAATGCCGTAGTAGTCCCTGGCCACTGCGTCTGGTGTCCTCATGTTCGTCTCACGTCCGCGCCGGTCGTCGGCCCTGACTGGTCAGTTCTGGGCCAGCAGCTCGCCCACGTAGCGTGCCACGGCCCTCACCATGGCGATATTGCCGGGGTAGTCCATCCGGGTCGGCCCGAGCACGCCGAGCCCGCCCACGATGGTGGCGCCCGGCCCGTATCCGGTGCTGACCACCGAGGCGGCCCGCAGGTTGTCGATCTCGTTCTCGTCGCCGATGAGCACCCGGGTGGTGTTGCTCGGTTCCGTCTCGCCGATCAGCTTGAGCAGCACGACCTCCTCCTCGAGCGCCTCCAGGATGGGGCGCAGCGAGCCCTGGAAGTCGAGCAGGCCGCCCCGGGTGAGGTTGGCGGTGCCGGCCAGCGCGATCCGTTCCTCGTGCCGTTCGACGAGCGTCTCCAGCAGCACCGTGGAGAGCGTCGTCATGGCCGGCCGCAGGTGCGGCGCGGACTCCTCGACCAGTGCCTGCACCAGCGGCGGCGTCTCGGCGAGCTGGCTGCCGACCAGCTTCTCGTTGACCAGCCGGCGCAGGTCGGTCACGTGCTCGGCGGGGACCGGCCCGGGCAGTTCGACGAGCCGCTGCTCGACCCGCCCGGTGTCGGCGATCATGACGACCATGAGCCGGGTGGTGGAGATCGGCACCAGCTCCAGGTGGCGCACCTTGGACCGGGCCAGGCTGGGATATTGCACCACCGCGACCTGCCGGGTCAGCTGGGCCAGCAGCCGGACCGTGCGGTGCACCACGTCGTCGAGGTCGACCGCGCCGACCAGGAAACGCTCGATCGCCCGGCGCTCGGCCGGGCTGAGCGGCTTGACCCGGGAGAGCCGGTCGACGAAGAGGCGGTAGCCGCGGTCGGTGGGCACCCGGCCGGCACTGGTGTGCGGCTGCCGGATGTAGCCCTCCTCCTCCAGCACCGCCATGTCGTTGCGCACGGTCGCCGGCGAGACGCCGAGCTGGTGCCGCTCGACGAGGGCCTTGCTGCCCACCGGCTCCTGCGTCGAGACGTAGTCCTCGACGATGGCGCGCAGCACGGCGAGCTTGCGGTCGTCGAGACCCATCTCCCCACCTCCTGACGCACCTCGGCCGGGCGACGCGCGGCATCCGCCGGGCGGCTGGCACTCGACTGTAGCGAGTGCCAGTCTACGTCGGCACCCCCGCCGACGCGATGATCAGTGCCGGACCCCCGGTCCGCCCGCCGGTACGGCCCGGCGCGCCGGGGCCGAACAGCCCTGGTGTCGCTTGCTTCCGGGACCTACCGTGACGTGCATGACTGAACCTCCTCGCCCGCCCGGAGCGGGGGATCCCAACCCCCAGCCCGACCCGACCTCGCCGTCGGCCCCCTACGGCTCGTCGCCGACCGACGAGCCCCCCACCGCACCACTGTCCGGGGCTCCGGGCGGAGGCGGCTATCCCCCGCCCGGTGACTATCCGCCCCCGGGCGGCCAACCTCCGGCGGGCGGCTACCCCCCGCCGGGCGGCTACCCTCCCCCGGGCGGCTACCCGCCGCCGGGCGGCGGCGCGCCGGGCTACGGTGCCGGCTACCCCGCCGGCGGCGCCTACGGCCCGGCCGCCTACGCCAACAACGACGAGAAGACCTGGGCCCTGGTCGCGCACTTCGGCGGCGCCGCCGGCGTGATCATCGGTGGTGGCCTCCTCGGTTGGGTCGCCCCGCTGATCGCGCTGATGACCCGGGGGCAGCAGTCGCCGACCGTCCGCGCGCACGCCGTGGCGGCGCTGAACTTCCAGATCACCTGGGCCGTCGCCGGCGTGCTGGCCTGGGTGCTCACGCTCGTCACCTGCGGCATCCTGTTCTTCGTCCCGATGCTCGTCTGGCTGGTGCCGCTGATCTTCGGCATCATCGGCGGCGTCAAGGCGAACGACGGCGTGCTCTACCGCTACCCGATGAGCTACAGCTTCACCAAGTGACCCGGTCCGGTCGGCCGAGGTCCTCGGCCGACCGGACCGGTCAGGGCAGCAGGTCGCGCACGACGGCGTCGGCGAGCAGCCGGCCGCGCAGCGTGAGCACGGCCCGCCCCTCGGCGTACGCGCCGGGGTCGAGCAGCCCGCCGGCCCGGGCCCGTTCGGCGCCGGCGCGGCCGGCGTCGTCCAGCACGTCCAGCGGCAGCCCGGAGGCGAGCCGCAGTCGCAGCATCACGTCCTCCATGTGCCGCTCGTCGCCGGTGAGCCGCTCCCGGGCCAGCGCGGGCGACGCGCCGGCGGCCAGCCGCTCCGCGTACGCCGCCGGGTGCTTGACGTTCCACCAGCGCACCCCGCCGACGTGGCTGTGCGCCCCCGGGCCCAGGCCCCACCAGTCGGCGCCGGTCCAGTAGAGCAGGTTGTGCCGGCAGGCCGCCGCCTCCGACCGGGCCCAGTTCGACACCTCGTACCAGGAGAAGCCGGCCGCGCCCAGCGCCGCCTCCGCGGCCAGGTAGCGATCCGCCGCCACGTCGTCGGAGGGGTACGGCAGTTCGCCCCGGCGCATCCGCGCGGCCAGCCGGGTGCCGTCCTCCACGATCAGGGCGTACGCGCTGACGTGGTCCACCCCGGCGTCGATGACCTGGGCCAGCGAGGCGGCGAAGTCGTCGGCCGTCTCCCCCGGCGTGCCGTAGATCAGGTCCAGGTTCACGTGGTCGAACCCGGCGTCGCGCGCCTCCCGCGCGGCGGCGGTGGCCCGGCCCGCGCCGTGCCGCCGGTCGAGCACCGCGAGCACGCCCGGCGCGGCCGACTGCATGCCCAGCGAGATCCGGGTGTAGCCGGCCGCCCGCAGCGTCTTCAGCGACTCCGGGGTCACCGACTCGGGGTTGGCCTCGGTGGTCACCTCGGCGTCGGCGGCCAGCCCCCAGGTGCGGTCGATGCCGTCGAGGATCCGGGCCAGGTCGTCGGCGGGCAGCAGGGTCGGGGTGCCGCCGCCGACGAAGACGGTGTCCACCCGCGGCGGCGGGGAGTCGCCCAGCACCCGGGCGGCGAGCGCCAGCTCGGCCAGCACGGTGTCGGCGTACGTCTCCCGGCTCGCCCCGCCGCCCAGCTCGGCCGCCGTGTAGGTGTTGAAGTCGCAGTACCCGCAGCGGCTGGCGCAGAACGGGACGTGCACGTAGACCCCGAAGCCGCGCGCGCCGACGGCGCGTCGGGCGGTGTCGGGCAGCGACCCGTCGCGCGGGACGGGTTCGCCTTCTGGAAGGACGCCGGGCATGGCCACTAGTGTGCCCGGCATGACCTCTCCGGACGCTCTCGTGCGGGTCGCCACGGCCCGCGGGGTGACCACCCTCACCCTGGACAGCCCGCACAACCGCAACGCGCTCTCCACCCCGCTGATGACCGAGCTGCTGGCCGGGCTGGCCGCGGCGGTCGCCGACGACACGGTCCGGGCGATCGTGCTCGATCACACCGGCCCGGTGTTCTGCTCCGGCGCCGACCTGAAGGAGACCGCCGCCGCGTACGCCAGCGGCACCGTGCCGGCCGGGATGCTCGGCGACGTGCTGGCCGCCGTGCGGGAGTGCCCGAAGCCGGTGCTGGCCAAGATCGCCGGGCCGGCCCGGGCCGGCGGACTCGGCCTGATCGCCGCCGCCGACCTGGCGGTCTGCGCCGAGGAGGCCACGTTCGCGTTCACCGAGGTGCGGATCGGCGTGATCCCGGCGGTCATCTCGGCGACCGTGCTGCCCCGGCTGAGCCCGCGGGCCGCCGCCGAGCTGTATCTGACCGGTGACACGTTCGACGGGCGGCGGGCCGCCGAGATCGGGCTGGTCACCGCCGCGGTGCCGGCGGACGGGCTGGACGCCGCCGTGGCGCGCTACTGCGCCTCGCTGGTGCAGGGGGCGCCGACCGCGCTGGCCGGGGCGAAGGAACTGCTGCGCCGGCCGTCGGCGACCGACCTGCGGGCGGAGATCGCCGAGTTGGCGGCGCTCTCCACCGGTTACTTCCTCTCCGACGAGGGGCGGGAGGGGGTGCTCGCGTTCCGCGAGAAGCGCCCGGCCGCGTGGGTGCCCACCGGAGAATGAAAGGCGGGGCCCCCTGTTAACGCCTCCGGCATAGGCGGGGCCCCTTGTTAACAACCGCGCGGTGACGGCGCGGTGACGCGGCGGCAGGCAGGCCGGTCGGCCGAGTCGGGAAGCGGCGCCGGCGACGTACGCTGGTCGGACTGTCGGGACTGGGGGTGCTGGTGCGGACGCGAGCGTCGATCGTGGCATCTGGTGTGGTGGTGTGCGTACTGGCTCTGCTCGCGGTCTGGTTCGTGACCAAACAGTTCGGTCACCACCTGCGGCTGCCGCTGGCCAGCCGGACCTGCACCGTGCAGGCCGACGGCGAGGTGGTGCTCGGCGCCGACCAGATGGCCAACGCGGCCACCATCGCCGCCATCGGCATCCAGCGCCAGATGCCGGAACGGGCCGTGGTGGTGGCGCTGGCCACCGCCTACCAGGAGTCGCACCTGCGCAACATCGCGCACGGCGACCGGGACTCGCTCGGCCTGTTCCAGCAGCGCCCCAGCCAGGGCTGGGGCACCCCGGAGGAGATCCGCGACCCGCGCTACGCGGCCCGGAAGTTCTACGCCGCGTTGAAGAAGGTCAAGGGCTGGCAGGACATGCGGGTCACCGAGGCCGCGCAGCGGGTGCAGCGGTCGGCCTACCCCGAGGCGTATGAGAAGTGGGCGGACGAGTCGGAGGTCCTCACCCGCGCGTTGCTCGGCCAGGCGACCGGCGCGGTGGCCTGCACGGTCGGGTCGACGCCGACCATGCGCGGGGCCGCCGCGGCCAGCGCGGCGCTGGAGGGCCTGACGCTCGACTGGGGCCTGCCCCGGTTGACCGCCGCGGCGAACCTGACCGGGCTGACGGTGCCGGCCGGTGACGACCGCAGCGGCTGGCGGTACGCGCACTGGCTGGTCTCGCACGCCGACGACCACGGCGTGAAGTCAGTCCGCTTCGGCAACCTGGAGTGGACGGCCGAGCAGGGCACCTGGTCCCGGGTGAAGGGTGACCCGACGACGCAGGTGCTCGCCGAGGTCTTCGCCGACACCTGATCGGCCCGCGCTCAGCCCTTCACCGCTCCCGCCACGAGCCCGGAGACCATCCGGCGTTGGACCAGCAGGAAGAACACGATCACCGGCAGGGTGAACAGGGTGGACGCGGCCATCACCGAGCCCCAGGCGGTGTCGTCGCGACCGAAGAAAAACGTCATGGCCACCGGCAGCGTGTACTTCTGCTGGTCGTTGATGAACGTCAGCGCGAAGATCAGCTCATTCCAGGCGGTGATGAAGGAGAAGATGCTGGTCGCCACCAGGCCGGGCGCGACCAGCGGGAACAGCACCTTGCGGAAGGTCTGCGCCCGGCTTGCCCCGTCGATCGCGGCGGCCTCCTCCAACTCCTTCGGCACCGCCGCGACGAAGCCACGCAGCATCCAGACCGCGAACGGCAGCGAGAACCCCAGGTAGGTGAGGATCAGGCTGGGCAGCGTGTTGTAGAGCCCGAGCCGCTGGATCATCAGGAACAGCGGGATGACCAGCGCCTCCAGCGGGATCATCTGCACCACCAGCAGCAGGATCAGGAAACTGGTGCGCAGCTTGAACCGGAACCGGGCCACCGCGGTCGCGGCGAGCAGCGCCACCAGCCCACTGAGCAGCACGGTCGCCACCGCGACCAGCACGCTGTTGAGGAAGAAGTCGAGGAACGTCACCCCGGGAATCAGGTTGCCGGTGAGGATCTCCCGGTAGTGCTCCAGGGTCGGCTGCGCCGGCACCGGGCGTGGCGTGGCGGAGAAGATCTCCCGGTTGGGCTTCAGCGAGGTCGCGATCATCCAGTAGACCGGAAACGCGGCGAAGAGCGCGACCAACAGGCCGGCCCCGTTGAGCGCGAGCTTCTTCACGACTCGTCCTCCTGCCGAAGCACCATGCGGACGTACAGGGCGGTCACCACGAGCAGGATGACGGTGAGGATGACGGCGATCGCGGAGCCGAGGCCGTACTTGGGCGGTGGCGAGAAGGCCTCCGCGTACGAGTAGATCGACAGCATGAAGGTGGACCGGTCCTGGGTGCCGCCGGCCAGCACGAACTGCTGGGTGAAGACCTTGAAGTCCCAGATCGTGGAGAGCACCACGAGGATGCCGAAGACCGGCCGCAGGATCGGGAACGTGACCGACCAGAAGACCCGCCACGGTCCGGCGCCGTCGACCCGGGCCGCCTCCTGGAGCTCGGTCGGCACGCTCTTGAGCCCGGCGAGCACGCTCACCGCGATGAACGGGAACGAGTGCCAGACCACCACCAGCGTCAGGATGCCGAAGAAGAGCAGCGGGTCGTTGAACCAGCCGTAGCCGGTCCAGTCGCTGCGCCCGAACAGGGCGGTGGAGAGGCCGTCGGGGAGCTTGTTGAACAGCCAGGTGACCAGGCCGCTCGTGTCATCGAAGATCCACTTCCAGACGATGGTGCCGGTGAGCGCCGGAGTGGCCCAGGCGAGCATCACGCAGCTCGCCACGAACGTGGCCATCTTCTTGCCGAGCCGGTTGAGCAGCAGCCCGACCAGCGTGCCGAGCACCATGGTGAGCGCCACGTTGGCGACCGCGAAGAGCACGGTGTTGCGCAACACCGTACGGAAGAACGGGTCGCCGAGGATCTGCGCGTAGTTGGCCAGGCCGACCCACGGCCACTCGCGGTCCCCGCGAAGCTGGCGGACGTTGTCCAGTTTGAAGAAGGACATCGTCACGACCTGGCCGAGCGGCCAGAGCAGGAGCACGGTGATGATCGCCAGGCAGGGCAGGAGCAGCAGGTACGGGAGGCGGTCCACGTTTCGGCGGGGCCGCCGCGCGGGGTTCTCCCGCGCGGCGGCCTCGTCGGGGCGTTTCGTCAGTAAGCTCACTTGCTGTTCAAGATGCCTTCCATCTCGGTGGCCGCGTCGGCGGTTGCCTTCTCGACCGACTTCTGGCCCTTGATGACCGAGCTGTTCATCGCCTGGGTCACCGTCTTGGTGCGGCTGACCTCGACCCACTTGGGGGTGAGCGGGGTCAGCTTCGTGTTCTGGATGGCGGTGGCGAACGCGGCCATCACCTTGTCGTCGGCGTAGTTGCCGCCGCTGACCAGGTCCTTGTAGACCGGGAAGAAGCCGAGGCTGGAGGCGAACTCCTGGTCCTTCTGCTTGCTCAGCAACACGGTCATGTAGTCCCAGGCCAGCGCCTGCCGCTCGCTGTCCTTCCAGACGGCGATGTCGGAACCGCCGGCGAACGCCGGGGCGGGCTTGCCGTCCGGGCCGGGGATCGGGAACGTGCCCCAGACCTTCTCGATGTCGGGGTTGTCCTTCTTCATCGCGCCGCCCTGCCAGCTACCGGCGAACGCCATGGCGGCCTTGCCGGTGGCGAACTGGGTGCGGGCGTCGACCTCGTTCCAGCCGGCGGCGGCCGGTGGGGCGACCTTGTGCACGGTCACCAGGTCGGTCCAGAACTTGACCGCCTTCTGCGCCTCGGGCGTGTGGTAGCCGGACTTCCAGCTGTCGCCGTCCTTGGTGGCGATCTCACCGCCGGCACCCCAGAGGAAGGAGTAGAACGGCAGCTCGGAGTTGCCGGGCAGGGCGATGCCGTAGGTGCCGGGCTTCTTGGCCTGGACCGCCTTGGCGGCGGCGACCAGCTCGTCCCAGTTCGTCGGCGGCTTCACGCCGGCCTCGGCGAACCAGTCGGTGCGGTAGTAGACGGCGCGCACGCCGGCGTACCACGGCACGCCGTACTGTTTGCCGTCGAGCTGGGCGTTGCGCACCAGGTCGGGCAGGATGTCCTTGCCCTCGGACCAGCCGTTGAACTTGTCCGTGACGTCGGCGAGCGCCTCCTGGGCCGCCCAGCCCTGGGTCTCGGTGTTGCCCAGCTCGGTGACGTCCGGGCCCTCCCCGCCGGCGAGCGCGGCCTGGAACTTCTTCGGCGCCTCGAGCCAGGGAATGTACTGCACCACGACGTCGGTCTCGGGGTGCTTCTTCTTGAACTCCGCCTCGACCGTGTCGAGGAACGCGGTCTGGGCGTCGCCGCCCTCGCCCATCATCCAAACCGTCAGCTTGCTGTTGTCGGCGGCCTTGTCGTCGTCGCCGGAGCCACCGCAACCGGTCAGCACCAGCGCGGCCGACGCCACGATGGCGGTGACCGGAGCCAGCCGCTTCCACCTGTTCACGCCATATCTCCCTCAGGGCCGTTTGGCACTAACCTTCTCCGCCGCACCTTAGTAGGAAAATTTCCTTTACAACAGGGGGAGTTCGCGGCGGGCGGCCGAGGCGACGGTATCGCAGCCGAACGCCCGGGCGGCAGGGGTGCCGTCCGGGCAGCTCAGAGCGGGGGTACGCGGACGGGCGCCCGGCCAGTGGCCGGGCGCCCGTCGAAGCGGTGGTGCGGGGGTCAGTAGCGCGAGACGCCACGCCGGCGGCCGACGCCGGCCACCAGGGCCACGCCGATGGCGGCGAAGAGCACCTGCAGCATCAGCTCACGCCAGTCGATGCCGGCGGTCTCGGCGAAGCCGGAGGCCCGGGCGACGATCGTGCCGAGCAGCGCGGCGCCGACGCCGATCAGCATGTGCAGCCAGATCGGCATGTTCTGCCGGCCCGGCACGACCAGCCGGCCCAGCGCGCCGACGATCAGACCAACGACCAGCGCCGTGATGATGCCCCAGACGGTGAGCTCCATGGTCGCCTCCTCCTTCAGATCCGTTCACACGATTCCGTGTGTTTCTGTCGTGACCGCCAAATTCCCGACCCGTCAAAATCCCAAACCGACTCCGGTGACGAATTGTTCGCACCTGGCCTGAGCTGCCACTTAGCCCGCAAAGCCCCGGTCGGCACGCCATTGCCCGCACCGACGGGGTTCAATGCGAAACGCCGACGGGCGCCCGGCCGGTGAGGCCGGGCGCCCGTCGAGGCGCGTGCTACGCGGTCAGTGGTGGGTGACGCCGCGCCGGCGGCCGACACCGGCCACCAGGGCCACGCCGATGGCGGCGAAGAGCACCTGCAGCAGCAGCTCACGCCAGTCGATGCCGGCGGTGTCGGCGAAGCCGGAGGCCCGGGCGACGATGGTGCCGAGCAGCGCGGCGCCGACGCCGATCAGCATGTGCAGCCAGATCGGCATGTTCTGCCGGCCCGGCACGACCAGCCGGCCCAGCGCGCCGACGATCAGGCCGACGATCAGCGCGGTGATGATGCCCCAGACGGTGAACTCCACGGTCGGTCCTCCAAATAAGCGGTTTCGCACGTTGTGTGCGGTTGCTGTCGTGACCGCTAAGTGCCCGACCCGCCGAAAATCGAAACCGGCCGGAATCCCGCCGATCCGGCCCGCAGCCGCCGCCACGGCCGAATCCGCAGGTGGGAGCGCTGCTGCCGGCTGAAAATTTCCTGGGTACGCGAACCGGCCGGCGGCCCCGGGAGGGACGCCGGCCGGTCGTGGGGCCCCGGACCACCTACTTCTTGCCGGCGGCCTTGCCGTCGCCGGAGTCGGAGGAGAGCGCGGCGATGAAAGCCTCCTGGGGGACCTCCACCCGGCCCACCATCTTCATCCGCTTCTTGCCCTCCTTCTGCTTCTCCAGCAGCTTGCGCTTCCGGCTGATGTCGCCGCCGTAGCACTTGGCGAGCACGTCCTTGCGGATCGCGCGGATCGTCTCCCGGGCGATCACCCGGCTGCCGATGGCCGCCTGGATCGGCACCTCGAACTGCTGGCGCGGGATCAGCGAGCGCAGCTTCGCCGCGATCGTGGTGCCGTAGTTGTAGGCCTTGTCCTTGTGCACGATGGCGCTGAACGCGTCCACCGGCTCACCGTGCAGCAGGATGTCGACCTTCACCAGGTCGGACGCCTGCTCGCCGGAGGGCTCGTAGTCCAGCGACGCATAGCCCTTGGTGCGGCTCTTGAGCTGGTCGAAGAAGTCGAAGATGATCTCGGCCAGCGGCAGCGTGTAGCGCAACTCGACCCGGTCGGCGGAGAGGTAGTCCATCCCGAGCAGGGTGCCCCGCCGGCCCTGGCACAGCTCCATCACGGCGCCCACGTAGTCGTTCGGGGTGAGCACCGTGGCCCGCACCGTCGGCTCGTAGACCTCGGCGATCTTGCCGGTCGGGTATTCACTGGGGTTGGTCACCACGATCTCCTCACCGTCCTCGGTGATGGCGCGGTAGACCACGTTGGGCGCGGTGGAGATGAGGTCGAGGTTGAACTCCCGCTCCAGCCGCTCCCGGATGATCTCCAGGTGCAGCAGGCCGAGGAAGCCGCAGCGGAAGCCGAAGCCCAGCGCGCCCGAGGTCTCCGGCTCGTAGGTGAGCGCGGCGTCGTTGAGCTTGAGCTTGTCGAGCGCCTCGCGCAGGTTCGGGTAGTCCGACCCGTCGATCGGATAGAGACCCGAGTAGACCATCGGCTTCGGGTCCTTGTAGCCGCCGAGCGCCTCCTTGGCCTGGTTGCCGTTGATGGTGATCGTGTCACCGACCCGGGACTGGCGGACGTCCTTCACGCCGGTGATCAGATAGCCCACCTCGCCGACGCCGAGCGCGTCGGCCTTCACCATCTCCGGCGAGATGACGCCGATCTCCAACAGCTCGTGGACCGCGCCCGTGGACATCATCTTGATCCGGTCCCGGGCCGAGATCCGGCCGTCGACCACCCGGACGTAGGTGACCACGCCGCGGTAGACGTCGTACACCGAGTCGAAGATCATCGCGCGGGCCGGGTCGCCGGCCGCGCCGACCGGCGGCACGAACTGCCGGACGATCTCGTCGAGCAGGTAGGGCACGCCCTCACCGGTCTTGCCGGAGACCCGGATGCAGTCCGCCGGGTCTCCGCCGATCAGGTGGGCCAGCTCCTCGGCGTACTTCTCCGGCTGGGCGGCCGGCAGGTCGATCTTGTTGAGCACCGGGATGATGTGCAGGTCGTTCTCGAGCGCCAGGTAGAGATTGGCCAGCGTCTGCGCCTCGATGCCCTGCGCGGCGTCGACCAGCAGGATCGCGCCCTCGCAGGCGGCCAGCGAGCGGGACACCTCGTAGGTGAAGTCGACGTGGCCGGGGGTGTCGATCATGTTGAGCACGGCGGTCTCGCCGGCCCGGTCGCCCTCCCGGATCGTCCACGGCATGCGGACGGCCTGGCTCTTGATGGTGATGCCGCGCTCGCGCTCGATGTCCATCCGGTCCAGGTATTGCGCGCGCATCTGCCGGGGGTCGACCACGCCGGTGAGCTGCAACATCCGGTCGGCCAGGGTCGACTTCCCGTGGTCGATGTGGGCGATGATGCAGAAGTTCCGGATGCGCGCCGGGTCGGTGGCACCGGGAGCGTTCGCGCCGGGATCGAGCGTCGGTGGCACAGCGGTCCGTTCTGGTCGACTGACGTGAGCGGGCCGGCGTGGCGCCGGCCCCCTCTATGCTCCCACGCCGCCCGGCGCGCGCCCGGGCTCCCCCGTCACTCCACCGGCGGCTCGACGAAGAGCGCGGCCAACCTCGGCAGCCGGCGGCGGGCCTCCTCCTCGTCGTCGAAGTCCCAGAAGTCGTTCAGGTCCGGCACCGGCACCGGATCACGCTCGGCGGGCAACTCGGCCGCGGTGGCCTTCCGGTAGGCCTCCCAGGGCACCGACAGCATCCGCTCGCACTCGAACTCCTCCCCGCTGAGCGCGGCGGCCCGCACCCGGGGCAACTCGGCCAACGAATCCGGCTCGCCGACCGCCCGCGCGAAGACGGCCCGGCCCTGCGTCATCAGCCAACCCCGGAAGTATTCGAAGCCGTCGTCCGAGGCGCCGCCGTTGATCAGGTAGGCCGCGCCCCACAGGTCGACCCGGTAGGAGGCAACGATCACCCGCTGCTGGTGGTGGGCGTACCCGACGATCTCCTCGGGGTCGCGCTCGGCCAGCAGCGCGACCGCTCGGGCGGCGACCGCGTCGGCCTCTCCCCCGGCCCCGGCCCGGGCCTGGTCGATCAACTGCCAGAACTCGTCGGTCCTCATGGTCGGCAGTCTGGCAGAGCCCACCGACGCACCGCCCGCGACCGGCCAGGCGTCGGGTGCGGCAGCATGGTGCGGTGCGCGCGATCTCGCTACCACCCGTCCCGTACGGGGCGACGGCCGTCCGGCCCGGCTGGGCCGACCTGCCGGCCGGGCTACGCGACGCGCTGGCGACCCGGCTCGGCGGCTCACCGACCGCGGTCGAGGTGGCCGGCGGCGGCTTCACCAGCGGCTTCACCGCCGTCCTGACCGGCCCGGCCGGCGACCGGATGTTCGTCAAGGCGGCCGCGCTGGACCGGCAGCGGCACCTGGTCGACTGGTACGCCCGCGAGGCCGCGATCCTGGCCCGCCTCCCCGCCGGCCTGCCGGTGCCCCGGCCGCGCTGGTCGCTCACCGACTCCGGCTGGTACGCCCTCGCCCTGGACGCCATCGACGGGCGCACCCCGCGGCTGCCCTGGGACCCGGCTGAGCTGGCCGCGGCCCTCACCACGTACGCCGAGGTCGCCGCCGCGCTGGCCGACCCGCCCGCGGACCTCGTCGCGCTCGGCCTGCCCCGCCTCGCCGACCTGGCCCGCGACGACATCCTGTGGTGGGGCGAGGTGGCCGCCGGCCGCGAGTCGCTGCCCGAGCCGGCGGCCCGGGCGCCGCTGGCGGAGCTGGTCGCGCTGGAGTCCCGGCTCCCCGGGTACGCGGACGCCGCCGCCGGGCTGGCCCACGGCGACCTGCGGGTGGACAACCTCCTGATCGACCCGGACGGTCGGGCCTGGCTCTGCGACTGGACCTGGCTCTGCCACGGGCCGCCCTGGTTCGACCTCGCCGGTTTGTTGATCACCGGCTACGCCGCCGGCCTGGACGCGGACGCCGCCTTCGCCGGCCACCCGTCGGCCGCCGTGGCGCCGGCCGACGCGCTGGACGTGAGCCTGGCCGCACTCGCCGGCTACTTCCTCACCGGCGCCGCCGCCGGACCGTCGAGCGCCTCCCCGCACCTGCGGTCGCACCAGCGGTGGAACGGCGAGCAGGCGCTCGCCTGGCTGGCCGCCCGCCAGCACTGGACCTGACCGCTCGCCCGGTCGCAAGGAGGGGCCCCCTTTTAACACCTCTGGTTAAGAGGGGACCCCTCCTCTACCGGAAGCGTTAAGAGGGGGCCCCGCCTTACCCTCGTTTTGGCCCGGCGGGGAGCGACCTGGTAGCCTGGCCATTCGCGCGGCGATGACGCATGCTCGTCGTGCGCGGAAGCTGACCAACCCGAGCTATCAAGACGAGGCTGTCGCGTGGCGAACATCAAGTCCCAGATCAAGCGCAACCGGCAGAACGAGAAGCGCCGGCTGCGGAACAAGTCGGTCAAGTCGTCGCTGAAGACCGCCATCCGCAAGTTCCACGAGGCTGCTGAGGCCGGCGACGCCGAGAAGGCGACCGTTCTCATGCAGGAGGCCACCCGCAAGCTGGACAAGGCTGCCAGCAAGGGTGTCATCCACGCCAACCAGGCGGCCAACCGGAAGTCGGCGATCGCCAAGCGCGTCGCCTCGTTCTCGGCCTGACGAGACCGCAGACCTGACCGGAAGCCCCGGGACGATGTCCCGGGGCTTCCGGCTGTCCGCGTTTCCACCCGTGGGACAGCCCGGTCAGCAGCCGATCCGGCTGGACCCGACCGCGACGTCGTCGTACCAGAGGGTGTCCGCACCGCCGCCGTAGCTCTCCCAGCCCAGCTTCAGGTCGGTGAGCTGCGGCCGCCAGGTGCGGTTGTACCACTGGCCGTCGATGTCGTGGGTCGGCACACCGTCGGCGGTGAGCCCGGCGACGGCGGCGCCGTCCAGCCAGGTGCGGAGCTGACCGGCCGAGCCGTCGACCATGAACTCCAGGCAGGCCCACCGGTTGGTGGGCAACGGCACGCTCTGCGCCACCCCGGCCGGGCTCTGCTCGGGCAGCGTCGCGTCGTCGGAGGCGCGGTTCCACTGCAGGGCGCCGTTCTGACCGCCCATCCGCAGGTCCTTGTTGCCGTCGGCGGCGTCGGCCATCGCGATCATCGTGGTGTGGTCGGTGGGCTGGGCGGTGGTGTGCCGCACCCAGATCCGGCCGTAGCGGACACTGCCCACGCCGCCCAGGTTCCTGGTGGACCGGATGAAGACGTGGTTGCAGTACCCGGCCGCGCCGTTGAGCCGGACCGCCCGGCTGCCACTGTGCGTGGTGGCCGTGTCGATGGTGGCCGTGCCGGCGCCGGCGCAGTCCGGGGTCACCACGCTCCAGTCGCCGGAGGGCGTCGAGCCGGTCTGGTTCTCGAAGCCGTCGCAGAGCACCGCCCCGGCACAGCCGACCGGCGGGTTCGTGGTCGGCGGCGGGCTGGTCGGCGGGAGCGTGGTGGGCGGCGGCGCGCTGGTCGGCGGCGCCGTGGTCGGCACCGTCGTGGTGGGCCCGCCGGTCGGTCCGGTGCCGTTACACGGTACGCCGTTGAGCGTGAACCCGGTCGGCGCGCCGCCGCCGGAGGCGAACGTGCCCTGCACCCCGAACTCGGTGGAGCCACCGGCCGGGATGCTGCCGTTGTAGGACAAGTTGCGGGCGGTCACCGTCGTACCGGACTGGCTGACCGTGGCGTTCCAGCCGTTCGTGACGCGCTGGTCCCCGGTGTACGTCCAGGTGACGGTCCAACTGGAGACGGCGGTGTCGCCGGGTGAGACCGTGACGGCGGCGGTGAACCCGCCGGGCCACTGGTTCGGCGTGTAGTCGACCCGGCAGCCCTGGGCGGCCGCGGCCGGGCCGGCGAGCAGGGCCGTTCCGGTCGCGGCCACGGTGGCGGCCAGCGCGGCGACCACCGCCAGGGTGGGTGCGGTGCGGGCGCGGAGAATCGTCATGACGGATCCTTCGGAATCGAGCGGGGCGGAGGCGACGCGGCGCCGCGCGTCCGACACGGATGCGGCGCGACGGCGTGCCCTCGGGGGTGGCGCGGCGATGCGCCACGTCGACTGGTCGGCGCGTGCGGCCGACGTGCCCGGCTCGGGTGGAGCGTGTCCCTCGCCGACGGCCGGTCACCCGGGACCGCGGCGGTGCCCACCCTCAATCTATTGACAGATCCCTATCTAATCAAGCGCCTGTGGTCAGCGGGACGGGTCGGGCCGGCTGATCTCGGACTCGGCCCGGCGCCCGTTCTCTCCGGCCCGGTCGAACGGCTGCGCGGGGCGGCCCGGCCGGTGGTACGGGACGGCCGGGCCGGTGATCCGCCGATCCGCGGTCAGGCTCAGGCCAGCAGCCGTGGCCGACACCCGCGCCCGCCCGACGACCGGCTCCACCTGCCTGCGGAAACGCTCCCGCTCCTGCTCGGGCACCTGGGCCGCGGTGCGGATCACCATCTCGGCGACCACGTCGTTCAGTTTGACCATCGCCGCGACGGCGGTCGGCAGCACCAGCACCGCCCACCAGTTCACCAGTTCGGCGAGCGCGAGCAGCACGGCCAGCGCCGCCGCGCCCTCGAAGAAGAGAAAGCAGAGCACCCCGCCCGGGTTGACGAAGCGCAGCCCGAGCACCCGGGCGTAGAGCGGACGGTACCGCTCCTCGTCCGTCGGCACCATGGACCACGCTCGGGTCACCGGGCGTCGCCCTGCCGCGCCGCCGCCACCGAGAAGACGGCCCGCTCCAGCGCGTAGGCCCGGTCGTCGGCGCCGCCCTTGACCGCCGCGTTGCACTCGGCCGCCGCCCGCATCGCCTCGACCAGGCCCTCAGGCGTCCAGCCACGACCCTGACGCTGGGCCCGCTCGATCTTCCACGCGGGCATGCCCAGGCTGCTGGCGAGCTGGTAGGCGCTGCCCCGACCGGCCGAGGCGACGCGGGCCACGGTCCGCACGCCGTCGGCGAGCGCGTCGGCGATGGGCACCGGGTCCACCCCGACGTGCAGTGCCCAGCGCAGCGCCTCCAGGGCGCCGGGGATGTCGCCGACCATCGTCGCGTCGGCCACGGTGAAGCCGGTGACCTCGACGCGGCCCCGGTAGTAACGGGAAACCGTCTCGGCGTCGATCCGCCCGTCGGTGTCGGCGACGAGTTGGGAGCAGGCGGCGGCCAACTCGCGCAGGTCGTTGCCGACCGCCGCGATCAGGACCTCGGCGGCGTCGTCGGCGCACCTCCCCCCGTTGCGGCGGATCTCGTCCCGCACGAAGGCGACCCGCTCACGGTGCCCCTTGAGCTTCGCCGCCGGCACCACGGTGGCGCCCCCCGCCCGCAGCCCGTCGGCGAACGCCTTGCCCTTCCCGCCACCGAGGTGCAGCACCACGAGCTGCACCTCCGGGTCGGGGTTCTTCGCGTACGCCAGCAGCGCGGCGGACAGGTCCTTGCGGGTGTCCTGCCCGGAGCGGAGCACCAGGACCCGACGGCCACCGAACAGCGACGGGCTCAGCATCTCGTCGATCTCGCCGACCGCCACCGAGCCGGCCTGATATTCCCGCACGTCCACGTCGGGGTCCACGGCTCGGGCCCGGGCAACCGCTTCGGAGACCGCGCGCGTGGCGAGCAGCTCCTCGTCGCCGAGGACGAGCAGAATGGGAGGCAGGCTGGCCGGGGTCACGCCGCCCATACTCGCACGCACTTCGGCCGGTGCGTGCCTGCTCATCCGGGACTGTGACGGCGCAGCCCGCACACAACGCAAATCACGACATTTGCCTTGATCTACCAGCTATGCCGACAAGATCCCCGGATCGCTCCGGCGCGCTCACCGCGACCTCCCCCGTTCGACCTTCCGCGCGACCACCGCCAGGCCGGCTCCGGCCCGGACCGCGGCCACGTCGCCGTCGGTGTCGGTGCGCATCACCCGGGCACCTGCCCTGGTCAACCGGTCCATCAGACCCGCGTTGGGGTGCCCGTAGTCGTTGTCGACGCCGACGCAGACCAGCGCGACCGCCGGGCGCACCGCGGCGAGGAACTCCGGATCCTGGTAGGCCGACCCGTGGTGCGCCACCTTCAGCACGTCCGCCCGGATCGCGGACGCCGGCAGCGTCTCCCGCAGCGCCCGCTGCTCCTCGGTCTCGGCGTCGCCGGCGAGCAGGATCCGCACCCCGGCCACGGTGGCGGTCAGCACCAGCGAGTTGTTGTTCGGGTCGGAACGGCTGCCCCGCAGTGCATAGGGCGGGCCGAGCGCGGCCAACTCCACCGCTCCGGCCCGCCAGCGCCAGCCCGCCGGCACCGCGTCGAGGCGCACGCCCCCGCGACGAGCCGCCGCACGCACCTGGGCGACCCCGTAGGGCGGCTCGGACCAGGGCGGACCGACCACCGCGCCGACCCGCCGGCCCCGGAACACCCCTTCCACCCCGCCCACGTGGTCGGCGTGGAAGTGGCTGACCACCAGCAGCGACACCTCACGGACGCGGAGCCGCCGCAGGCAGCCGTCCACACCGGACGGCTCCGGGCCGGCGTCGACCACCACGGCCCGCCCGGCGGCGACCGGCAGCACCAGCGCGTCGCCCTGCCCCACCGCGCACGCCACCACCACCCAGCCACGCGGCGGCCAGCCCGGGGCCAGCAACCGGATCGGCACCGCGCCCAGCACCACGGCCACCACGACGACCGCGACCAGCCGCCGGGCCCGACGCCGCCGGGCGGCGAGCAGCAGCGCCACGCTCACGGCGGCCAGCAGCAGAGCGCCGGCCACACCGCCCGCCCACGGCACGTTCCCGGCCGGCAGCCCGGCCCCGTGCGACGCCACCGCCACCAGCCACCGCGCCGGCCAGCTCGCCAGCCAGGCGAGGAACTCGGCCCCCGCCGGCCACAGCGGGGACAGCACCGCGGCGAGCACGCCCAGCACGGTGGCCGGCGCGACGGCGGGCACGACCAGCAGGTTCGCCGGCACCGCCACCAGGCTGACCGTCGCGGACAGCCCGGCGATCACCGGGCCGCACGCGAGCTGCGCGGCGGCCGGCACCGCCAGCGCCTCCGCCAGCCCCGGCGGTACGCCCCGGCGCCGCAACGCGTCCCGCCAGCCCGGCGCGAGCAGCAACAGGCCGCCGGTGGCGCAGACCGACAGCGCGAAGCCCGGGTCGCCGGCCAGGTCCGGATCCAGCAGCACCAGCCCGGCGACCGCGGCCGCCAGGGCGGGCAGCGCGGCGCGGGACCGCCCGGCGGCCAGCGCGGCTAGCCCGATCGCGCCCATCGCTGCGGCCCGCACCACGCTCGGCGACGGTCGCACCAGGATGACGAAGCCGAGCAGGGCGAGGCCGCAGAGCACCACCGCGGCACGCGGGCCGGCGCGCGCCCAGCGGGCCAGCAGCAGCACCGCGCCCACGATGATCGCGACGTTGGAACCCGACACCGCGTTGAGGTGCGTCAGCCCGGTGGCCCGGAAGTCCTCCTCCACCTCGGGCAGCAGCCGGCTGGTGTCCCCCACCACCAGCCCGGGCAGCAACCCGCCCGGCGCGTCGGGCAGCGGCTCGCAGGCCCGTTGCAGACCGGCCCGCAACCTGCCGGCCGCGCGCTGCGCCCACGACGAAGCCCCGTGCCGGGTGGGTGACCCGGTAGCCGAGAGCACCGCCGCCGTGAGGTCACCGCCGCGCGGCTCGGCGAGCCGGCCACGGGTGGTGACCCGCTGCCCCGGCAGCATGCCCTGCCAGCCCGGGTCGGTGGCGAGCACCAGGCCGCGCACCGGGCCGGTGACCTGGCCGCCATCGGGGCCGGTGAGGCGTACCAAGTCGACCCGGACCAGCAGCGGCGCCGGGCGGCCGGGTGAGCCGCGCACCCGGCGCGGGTCGTCGCGGACCACCAGGTCGGCGGTGACCAGCGCGCGCTCGGCGACGAGGGCGCGGATCGGGGTGGCGTCGCGGACCGCGAGCCGGGCCCCGGTCGCCGCCGCCCCGCAGAGCACGCCGAGCAGGACGGCGACGAGGATCCAGCCGTGGCGGCGGATCGGCGCGGGACGCCCACGACGCATACGCAGGCTCACGACCAGCGCGAGCACGGCGGCGACGGCGGCCAACGCGGCGGTAGCCCGGACGGAGAGGTGCAGCCCGGCCAGCGCGGCGAGCCAGGCGGCCACCGCGAACCCGGCGAGCCGCAGGTCCGGCCCGGCGTCCGCACCGTCGGCGCTCACACCGTCACCAGTTCCTTGAGCTGCTCGTAGCGGGCGTCGCCGATGCCCTCGACCTGCCGCAGGTCGGAGACGGACCGGAAGCCGCCGTGCTGCTCCCGGTGGTCGAGGATCCGCTGGGCGAGCACCGGGCCGACGCCGGGCAGCGCATCCAGCTGAGCCAGCGTGGCGGTGTTCAGATTGACCGGACCGGCGGCTGGACCACCTGGCGCACCACCGGCCGCCGGACCGGGGGCGGCCTGCCCAGGCGGGGCGGAGACGCCGACCAGGATCAGCTCGCCGTCGGTGACCTTGCGGGCGGGGTTGAGCAGCGCCACGTCGACGCCGGGCAGCGCGCCACCGGCCGCTTCCACGGCGTCGGCCAGGCGGGCGCCGGCCGGCAGCCGCACCAGCCCTGGGCGACGGACCTTGCCGGCGACGGCGACAACCACCTGACCGGTCGACGCGGCCGGCGTCGCCTCGGTCACCGCGCCGGCCGCCTGCGTCGCCACCCCGGCCGTCGCCTCGCCGGCCGGGGCGACCGGACGGACGGGTTCGGCGGTCGGCCGGGAGCGCCACGCCCATACGGCGGCCGCCAGGACGACGAGCGCGGCCACGGCAGCGAGGGCACGGACACCGCGCCGGCCTGGATCGAACGCGCCCGGCCCGGGCAGCCGGGACGCCAGCCCTCGCCCGGGTTCTGGGGGTGGGCTGGCGTCCGGCCCGTCGGGATCGTGCTCGACGAACACCGAGTCCGACTCCATCCGAGGCGTCGACGGGCGGCCGGGCTCCGGGCGACCGTGCCGCAGCCCGGGGCGGGCCGGCTGTCGCGGGCCGGGGCGGGCCGGCTCGGGAAACGGGTACGCCGGTGGCGGCTCGGGCGTCGCCGCTCGGACGTCATGCGGCGCACCGCCGGCGGGAGCGGGGACGGCAGCCGGCCGGCCCGCCGGCGTGAACAGCCGGGCGAGCCGCCGCCGTACCGTCGTCTCCTCGTCGTCTGACACGGCTCGGGACGCTAGCGGCGGCGACGCGCCGAAGGTGGGCCGTTGAGCCCTCGCCTGTGGACAACGGGGCGCTTGTGGACAACCACCCGATCATGCCGTCGATGTGCTAACCGGCGATGTCGTAGGTGGTGCCGCAGGCCGGAGTCGATCGCGAGTGGTCGTCTCGGGGGGCTACTAACCTGATGCCGTCGATGAATCAGGGAGCAAGTCACTCGCGTTATGAAGTTTGTAGGCAGCGTTGCGGCCTATCAACTCTCGACATCCGCGGCTACGCCTCGTCGTCCGCCTCGCCGAGATGTGGGCGGTGCTCCTCGATCCACGCCTCGACATCACGTTTCCGCCACACCGCACCCATCTCCCGGTCGACCATGAGGCGATCCGGCCGCTCTGGCACTGCCGCAGCGGCTGCGGCATCTGGCCGTGCCCGTCCGAACGGATGAGGCTGCGCGCCGCGTACGACGACGATCCGGTCGGGTTGTCCGTGTACATGGCCGGCTGCCTGTTCGGCGCGACCGGCGACCTTCGCCGGCTCGACCGGTGCGGCATGCCCCGACCCGATGCCCTGTTCACCCGCTTCGTCGGCTGGACCCGCCGAGACCACCGCCTCCGGTGAGCCCTGTCGAACGTCCGACCGGGCCGACCTTCCGCACGGGTGACGTGGTGCACCTGACCCGAGCGGCGAGTGTCCAGTTCGTCCGGCCGATCGTGGTGCGCGTGATCCGGGAGCTGACCGACCGGCACCCCTACCACGGATGGGCGTGGATCGAGGGCTACGAGCTGAGCACACGCGGCACCGCCGTCGCGAAACGCGAGCTGTTCGTGATGCCGGCGGGCGTGCGCTGGTTGTCCCGCGCGCCGGTCAGCGCGCCTCGGGGTCCAGGCCGAGCGCGGCCCGGCCCCCGTCGACCGGCAACGTCACCCCGTTGACGAACGAGGCCGCCGCCGACAGCAGGAACGCGACCACGTCGGCCACCTCCCCGGTTCGCCCCATCCGGCCCACCGGGTGCAGCCGGGCCAGCTCCGATTCGACGTGCGCCACCCCGGCCGGGTCCAGGCGGGCGAGGTAGGCGGCGTGCCGCTCGGTGTGGATCGAGCCGAGCGCGACCGCGTTGGCGCGGATTCCGCGCGGACCGTAGTCCACCGCCAGCGCCCGGGTCAGCCCCTCCACGGCGGCCTTCGCGGTCGCGTACGGCAGGGCGCCCGGCACCGCCCGGCGGGCCTGGTGGGAGGAGACGTTGACGATCGCGCCGTCGGTGCCGGCGGCCAGGAACCGGCGTACCGCGGTGCCGGCGCCGACCACGGCGGGGCGCAGGTTGACCGCGATCAGGTCGAACACCTCGGCGGCGGACTCCCCGTGCAGGTCGGCGTCGCGGAAGACGGCGGCGTTGTTCACCCAGCCGGCCAGCGGCGCGAGCGCCTCGGCGCGGTCGGCGGCCCGGGCGGTGACCGTCTCGTCGGCGGCGTCCCCGGTGACGGCGTGCAGCCGGTCGGCGGCCGGGTGCCGGTCCAGCCAGTCCGTCGCGCCGGCGTCCCGCTCGACGACGACCACCGCGCCACCGTCGGCGGCCAGTCGTTCGACGATCGCCCGCCCGACCCCCCGCCCGCCGCCGGTGACGACGTACGACCGCGCGGTCATGAGCGGCGGTGGACGACCACGCAGGCCAGCCCGGGCCCGGCGTGCGCGGCGACCACCGCACCGGCTTCGGTGACGTACGTGTCGTGCAGGCGGTCGCCCAGCCGCTCGGTCAGCGCGGCCAGCAACGCCTCGGCGCGTTGCGGGGCGGCGAGGTGGTGCACCGCGAGGTCGACGTCGGCGTCGCCGGCCGCCTCGACGGCCAGGTCGACCAGGCGGGCCACGCCCCGACTCGCGGTGCGGACCTTGTCCTTCACCACGATCGCGCCGTCCGGCATGTGCATGATCGGCTTGACCGAGAGGGCGGTGCCGAGCAGCGCCTCGGCCGCGTTGATCCGGCCGCCTCGGCGCAGGAACTCCAGCGTGTCGACGTAGAAGTAGATGGTGGTCCGCTCGACCGCGTCCCGGGCCGCCGCGCGTACCCCGGCCAGGTCGGCGCCCCCGGCGGCGGCCGCGGCGGCGGCGAGCGCCGGGAAACCGAGACCCATGCCCGTGGAGCGGCTGTCCACCACCGTGACCCGGTCCTCGCCGACCTCGGCGGCGGCCAGCCGGGCCGCCTCGACGGTGCCGGACAACTCGGCGGAGAGATGCACCGAGACCACGCCGTCGGCGCCCTCGGCCAACAGCGCGCGGTAGACCTGCGCGAACTGCTCCGGCGCGGGGCGGGACGTGCTCACCGAGACGCGGCGGGCGCTCAACGCGCGGGTGGCGTCCGCCGGGGAGGTTTCGATGCCCTCCAGCCCTTCGGCGCCGTTGAGCACGACGGTCAGCGGGACGACGGTGAGCCGGTGCGCGCGGGCCGCCTCGGGGGGCAGGTAGGCGGTGGAATCGGTGACGACCGCTACGGGCATGACCGGCACGCTAGCCGATCTCGCGCCGACGCGCCGGGGCCGAGGGGACTCAGACCGCGTCGGTGAGCGCCGGCTGGGTGATCGGCCCGACATTGTGCGCCCGTAGGTGCCAGCCCCGGACGTCGTCGTGGCGCAGCTCGGTCCAGTGGCAGTTGGCCAGCGAGCCGACGCTGCGCAGCACGGCATGATCCCAGCCGAGCAGGTGACCGACGCCCTGCCGGGCGCCGCCGCCGTGGGTGGTGACCACCACGGTGCCGCCGGCGGCCAGATCGGCCGCGTCGCGGAACGCGGCGCCGAGCCGGTTGCCGAGGTCGTCGAGGTTCTCGATGCCGGCGCCCGGGTCGGGGTCGCCGGCCCGCCAGCGGGCGTACTCGTCCGCGAAGCGCTCGGCGACCTCGGTGAGCGCGAGGCCCTGCCACCGGCCGAAGTGCCGCTCACGCAGCCGGGCGTCGGTGCGGACCGGCAGCCCGGTGACCGCCGCCAAGGCGGCGGCGGTGTCGGCGGCCCGGCGCAGGTCGCTGGCGACGATGGCGTCGGGGCGCAGCGCGGCCAGCACGGGCGCGGCGGCGCGCGCCTGCTCCCGGCCGAGGTCGTTGAGCGGCACGTCGGTCTGGCCCTGGACCCGGCTCTCGGCGTTCCAGTCGGTGTTGCCGTGCCGCCAGACGATCAGGCGGGTCATTCGGCGGTGGCGGTGCCGGCGGCCGAGTCGGCCAGGTCGCGATCCACGAACGGGATCTGCGGGCAGTCCTTCCAGAGCCGGTCGAGCGCGTAGAACTCGCGCTCCTCGGTGTGCTGCACGTGCACCACGATGTCGACGTAGTCGAGCAGGACCCAGCGGCCGCCCCGCTCGCCCTCGCGGCGGATCGGCTTGGCCTTCTCCGGCAGCTCCAGCAGGCGCTCCTCGATGGCGTCGACGATGGCGAGCACCTGACGCTCGTTCGGCGCCGAGGCAACCAGGAACGCGTCGGTGATGGCGAGCTGGTCACCGACGTCGATGACGACGATGTCCTCCGCCTTCTTGTCGGCCGCGGCCTGGGCGGCGGCCATCGCCAGCTCGTACGCGCGCTCGGGAATGGTGGTCACCGTTCTCCTTCGATCATCCGTGCGACCCTCCAAGCCTCTCACACCCGCCGGGGCGGCGACTTGTCAGTTCTGGCCGGTTTCCGGGATGAACGGGGACGTAACGGGCGGGATCACCGCTGGTAGAGCCGCCGTTTGGCGATGTACTGCACCACACCGTCCGGCACCAGATACCAGACCGGCTCACCCCGACCCACCCGGGCCCGACAGTCGGTCGAGGAAATGGCCATCGCGGGCACCTGCACCAGGCTGACCGAGTCGGCCGGGAGGTGCTGGTCGGACAGCTCGAAGCCGGGCCGGGTCACGCCGATGAAGTGGGCCAACTCGAGCACCTCGCCCAGATCCTTCCAGGAGAGGATCCGCTCCAGCGCGTCCGCGCCGGTGATGAAGAACAGCTGCGCCTTCGGCCCGTACTCGGCGTGCAGGTCGCGCAGCGTGTCGACGGTGTAGGTGGGACCGCCGCGGTCGATGTCGACGCGGCTCACCTGGAAGCGCGGGTTGGAGGCGGTGGCGATCACCGTCATGAGATAGCGGTCCTCGGCCGGACTGACCGGTTCGTCCGCCTTCTGCCACGGCTGGCCGGTGGGCACGAAGACCACCTCGTCCAGGCCGAACCGGTCGGCCACCTCGCTCGCCGCCACCAGGTGACCGTGGTGGATCGGGTCGAACGTGCCGCCCATGATGCCGATCCGCCGGATGTCGTCCTCCACCCCGCGATCCTAGGCCGCACGTCGGCGTCGGCCGGCCCGGGTCACCGGGCTCGCGCCGGACGGGTGCCTACCCGCCCGGCGCGCCGCCGGTCAGGCCCCCGCCGCGGCCACCGCCGTCCGGGCCACCAGCGCCCGGCGCAGGTCGTCGTCCAGGTCGATTACCCGCCGGCGCAGCCCCGGCGTGATGTCGTCGCGGGCCAGCAGCGCCGCGGCCAGCTCCCGGGTGGGCTGCGCCACGGCGTAGCGCGGGAAGGCCAGCGCGGCGACCCGGTCCGCCACCCAGGCGGTACGCAACCGCGCGGTCGCCGGCATGTCGGCGAAGAACCGATCGACGTAGCCGGCGGTCAGCTCCGCCTGCTCCGGCTGCCAGAACCCCTCGGCGGTGGCCTCCACCAGCCGGTTCGACAACTCGGTGTTGTTGGTGACGATCTCCCAGGCGGCCCGTTTGGCGTCGGCGTCGGGCAGCGCGGCCCGGCAGCCGGCCGCCCGCTCGGCGCCGGTGGCGCTGCGGTCGGCCGCCGACTCGGCGGCGATCTCCGGCTCGCCGGCACCGCCCAGCACCACCAGCCGGTGCAGCAGCTCCCAGCGCAGGTCGGCGTCGACCGCCAGCCCTTCCGGCACGCCCTCGCCGGCCAGCCAGGCGGTGAGCAGCCCGGCGTCCGTGGTGGCGCCGATCAGGCCACGGGCCGCGGCGAGTTGCAGCGAACCGCCCGCCGGCGCGCCCGCCAGCAACGTCTCGCAGGCACCGGCGATGCGCAGCAGCGCCGCCGCCCGGGCCAGCGGATCGAGGTAGCGGTCGACGAGGTTGCGGCTGAGCGTGAGCACGTCCTCGGCGATGATCACCTCGGTCTCGGCCGGCAACGCGGCGGCGATCAGGGTGACCAGGTCGGCGACCGGCCGCTCTCCGTCGGTGGCGGCGTCCAGCGCCTCGCCCCAGAGCAGCGCCCGGGCCAGCGGGTCGTCGAGGCCGGGGAGCAGCATCGGCACCGCGTCGGCGGAGGCCGGGTCGAGCCGGATCTTGGCGAACGTGAGGTCGCCGGCATTGGGCAGCAGCAGGCCGGTGGCGGGCCGGCCGACCAGCTCCGGCAACGGGGTACGGCCACCGTCGGCGTCCGGGTCGAGGTCGACCTCGAACCGGCGTACCGGGCCGTCGGCGGTGTGGTGCGCCACCTCGATGCGGTGCGGTCGCAGCACCGGGTGGCTCGCCGGGGCGGTCTGCGCCACGGCGACCTCGGTCCACCGGCCGGCCGCGTCCACCGCCGCCTCCGTCCGCAGCGTGTTGACCTGCGGTCGGCGCAGCCACCGCTCGGCCCAGCCGGTCACGTCGCGCCCACCGGCTGAGGCGAGGCTGTCGAGCAGGTCGGTGAGCGTGGCGTTGCCGAACCGGTGCTTCGCGAAGTGCGCGTTCAGGCCGGCGAGGAACGCGTCGTCGCCGAGCCAGGCGACGAGCTGGCGCAGCACGCCGGCGCCCTTGGCGTAGGAGATGCCGTCGAAGTTGAGCAGGCCCGCCGCGGCGTCGGCGACCTCCTCCGGGGCCACCGGGTGGGTGGACGGGCGCTGGTCGGCCGCGTATCCCCAAGCCTTGCGGCGCAACGCGAACGTGGTCCACGCCTGGTCGAAGCGGGTCGCCTCGGCGGTGACCCGGGTGCCCAGGTACTCCGCGAACGACTCGTTCAGCCACAGGTCGTCCCACCAGCGCATGGTGACCAGGTCGCCGAACCACATGTGCGCCATCTCGTGGGCGATGACGGTGGCGCGCTGCTCACGCTGGCTGTCGGTGACCGCGGAGCGGAAGACGTAGTCGTCGCGCAGCGTCACCAGGCCCGGGTTCTCCATCGCGCCGGCGTTGAACTCGGGCACGAACGCCTGGTCGTACTTGCCGAACGGGTAACGCTCGGCGAAGAGCTGGTGGAACCGGTCGAGGCACTGCCGGGTGACGGTGAAGATCTCGTCCGCGTCGGCGTCGAGGTGCGCGGCGAGCGAACGCCGGCAGTAGAGACCGAGCGGGATGCCGGCGTGCTCGGACCGCAGCACGTGCCAGGGCCCGGCGACCAGCGAGACGAAATAGGTGGCCAGCGGCGCGGTGGGGGCGAACTCCCAGCGCCCGGGCACCGGCCGGTCGGCGAGCTGACCGTTGGCCGCCACCGTCCACTCCGGCGGTGCGGTGACCGCGAGCGTCACCGGGGCCTTCAGGTCCGGCTGGTCGAACGCGGCGAAGATGCGCGGACCGTCGTCCAGGAAGGACATCGCGTAGAGATAGGTCTCTCCGTCGGCCGGGTCGACGAAGCGGTGCAACCCCTCACCGGTGTTGGAGTAGGCCATCTCGGCCTCGACGGTGAGCGTGTTGGTCGCGGCCAGCCCGGTGAGCGGCAACCGCTCGTCGGCCAGCAGCGCCGGATCGAGGTCACGGTCGTTGAGGCGGGCCCGCAGGAGTCGGCGGGGCTTGACGTCGACGAAGGACTCGGCGCCGGGGGTGGCCCGGAACCGGATGGTGGTGGTGGAGCGGAACCGCTCGGCGTCGCCGGTCAGGTCGAGGTCCACCTGGTAGGACTCGACGGTGATCGACGCGCCACGCGCGGTTGCCTCTGCACGGGTCAGGCTCGGCATCCGCTTATCCTGCCCGATGAGGTCCGTGCGGGCCTCCTCGTGACGCGTGGCGATGGAGGAACAACGATGGGTCAGCACCCCAAGGGTGATTTCGACAGTTCTCGGGCGGTCTGGCAGCGGGCGGAGGGCGACACGTCCGAGGGGGCGGTCGAGGTGGCGTTCGTCGACGACCTGATCGGGATGCGCAACTCGGCCGAGCCGGACGGTCCCGTGCTGGTCTTCACCCAGGCCGAGTGGGACGCGTTCGTCGCGGGCGCCCAGGACGGCGAGTTCGACCTGGACTGACCCCGCCCGGTCAGTCACCGTCGCCCCAGCCGAGCCCGCCCGGACCGGGCGCGTGGTGGAAACCCGGATGGCCGGCCACGTCGGCGCACCGCTCGCCGTCGGGCCCGACCGCCCCGCAGAACAGCCGCTCGGCGCGGTGCCAGGCGTCGGCGGGCGACAACGCCGCCGCGCCGAGCGCCAGCTCCGGGCGGAGCAGACCGAGCGCTTCGGCGTACGCGACGGCCAGCTCGCGCGCGACGGCGGGGTCGGCGGCCGCGAAGCCGAGGTGTGCGGTGAAGAAGCGCGGTGGGCGGGCCCCGGCGCGCCGGGGCCCGCCGATCAGCGCCTCCTCGCGGCCGCCGCCCCGCAGCCCGGCCACCGCGTCGCGGTGCCGCCGTCGTGCCGCCCGGTCGTCGCGCATGCGTGCCCTCCCCCGTCGCCGGTGACCCACCGGATCTCGTGCCGGCGGGTCCGGACCGGCCGCCGCCGGTCCGTGCGTCGAGCCAACCAGCTTTTCCGCTCCCGGGGAGGGGCCAGCGCGGGTTCGGCCCCCGGACCGCGGCCCCCACCCTGGTTGAGCTGCGCGGACGGAGGATTCGGCCGCGTCGCCCCGGGTAGGTAGCGGGCGAGTCGTGCAGAGCGGCCGAGCAGGTGTCAGGAGCAGCCGAGATGACCACCATGCCGAGCGACCGGAGCCCGGACAGCACGCTGGCGTTCCTCCGCGAGGGCTACCGCTTCGTGGGCGCGCGCTGCGACCGGCTCGGCAGCGACGTCGTACAGACGCGGCTGCTCCTGCAGCCGACGATCTGCCTGCGCGGCCGGGACGCCGCCGAGCTGTTCTACGACGAGGAGCGGTTCGTCCGACGCGGGGCGATGCCGATGCGCGCACAGCGCACGTTGACCGGGGTCGGCGGCGTCCAGGGCCTGGACGGGGCGGCGCACCGCGCCCGCAAGGCGATGTTCATGTCGATCATGACGCCGGACGCGATCCGCGGGCTGGGACAGCTTTTCGCCGACGAGTGGCGGGCCCGCGTCCCCGCGTGGGCGGCGAACGGCCCGGTGGCGCTCTACGACGAGGTGGGCGAGATGCTCACCCGGGCGGTCTGGGCCTGGGCCGGGGTGCCGCTGGCCGGGTCCGACGTGCGCCGGCGGACCGCCGAGATGCACGCCATGATCGAGGGTCCGGCCGTGCCGGGCCCGAAGCACTGGCGCGGCCTGGTCGGCCGCCGCGGCGCCGAGCGGTGGGCCGGCGGGCTCGTCGAGCGGGTACGCGCCGGCGCTCTCACCGCCCCCGAGGGCAGCGCGTTGCGGGTCGTCGCCGAGCACCGGGACGAGCGGGGCGCGGCGCTGCCCCGCCGGATCGCCGCGGTGGAGCTGCTCAACGTGCTCCGCCCCACGGTCGCGGTGGACCGCTACGTGGTCTTCGCCGCGCTGGCGCTGCACGACCACCCGCACTGGCGGGACCGGGTACGCGGCGACGACGACGCGGCCGAGCGGTTCGTGCAGGAGGTCCGCCGCTACTACCCGTTCTTCCCGCTGGCCGCGGCGCGGGTGCGTCGCTCGTTCGAGTGGCGCGGGTACGCGTTCCCGCAGGGCCGCCGGGTGCTGCTCGACCTGTACGGCACGAACCACCACCCGGAGCTGTGGCCGGAGCCGGAGCGGTTCCGCCCGGAACGCTTCACCGGCTGGCGGGACGACCCGTTCGGCCTGATCCCGCAGGGCGGCGGCGACCACGTCACCGGGCACCGCTGCGCCGGCGAGTGGATCACGATCGAGCTGATGAAGCGGGCGGTGGCCGCGCTGACCGGCGCGATGAGCTACCGGGTTCCGCCGCAGGACCTCGCGCTCGACCTCGGTCGGATGCCGGCGCTGCCGCCCAGCGGGATGATCCTCGACGGGGTGCGCCCGACCGCCTAGACCGGGCCCGCCCAACGGCACCCGGACGTGCTGAGCGTGGCTGCCGGGAAGGCGGGGGCCCTTGTCGACGCCTGGGCGACAAGAAGGGCCCCCGCCCGACCGGAAGGCGCGGCGGTCAGGACCGGGCCTGGTGCGCGCTCTCCCGGACGTCCTGGGCGGCGCTGCGGCTGTCGTCCTTGACCGCGTACGCGGCCTCCTGGGCGGTCGAGCGCACCGACTCGGCGGCGTGCTGGGCCGGCTCGCGCAGCTCGTCCCTCAGCTCACCGGCGACCTCGCCGAGCTTGGACGTGACCACGTCGCTGTGCTCGGTCGCCTTCTCCTTGACCTGCGCGGCGAGCTCCTGCTCACGGCGGGTGGCGGGAATCAGCGAGGAGACCAGCATGCCGACGCCGAAGGCGATCACGCCGGCGGCGATCGGGTTGCCCTGGGACTTCTGCCGCACCACCCGCGGCGCCCGCTGGGCGGCCTCGCCCACCGTGGAGGCGGCGGAGTGCGCCTTGTCGCTCACCGTGGAGGCGGCCGAGGAGGAGTGGTCGGACACCGAGTGGGCGGCGTGGCCGGTGCTGTGGCCGAGGTCGGAAGCGGTTCCCATCACCTTGTCCTTCACGTTGGTCAGCGCGCTGCGCACGCGCTGCTTGCGGTCGTCGACGATGCGGCCCGGGCTGACCTTGTACGCCAGGGCGTCCACGTCCGAGCTGAGGTTGTTGCGGGTGGCTTCGATCTCCCGGCGGATCTGGTCGGGATCGGTGCTCATCGGGTGACTCCCTCCGGGTTCGGCTTGAGCGCGTCCGGGATGCGCTGGACGCTGTCGTTGGTCTGCTTCAGGCCGCGGATCTGCTCGGCGTTCTTCTTCGCCTTCGAGTAGAGGACGGCCGCGATCACGGCCCACACGACGGCCACGATCAGCGCGGCCAGCCCGGAGTCCATGACGTTGTCGAGGAACTGCCACACCGCGACGGAGACGAACAGCGCCACCATGTAGCCGCCGAAGCCGGCGCCGCCGTAGAGGCCGGCGGCCTTGCCCGCCTTCTTGCCCTCCTGGCGGATCTCGGCCTTGGCCAGCTCGACCTCCTGACGCATCAGCGTGGAGAGGTCGCCGGTCACCTGGCTCATCAACTGCCCGATCGAGCTGCCCCGCACCTCGTCGGCCTCGTGGGGCGCGCCCGGCGTCTGGTAGCCGGGGTCCTGCGTCGGCACGGTCATGCCGTCGCCTCCCTTCTGCCGGTCCGCCGGCTCACGGGCGCGGAGCGCCGGTCGACGGGACGCCCGGCAGCGGGTCGGTCCGGGTGGGCGGCGGCAGCGGCTGGCCGGTGCCGCCCGCCGGGTCCGCCCAGGTGTTCGGCGCGCCGCCGCCCGGGTAGGTGGCGCCCGGCGCGGAGTGGCCCGGGTCCGGCTCGGCGTAGCTGCCCGGCGTCGGGTCCAGGTAGCCGCCCGGCGGCGTCTGGGCGGGCACCGCGGGCGCGGTCGGGATGACGGCGGTGCGCTCCGGGTCGTAGGACCCTCCGGCGCCACCGTCGTTGCCCACGGCGGCGATGTTCCGGGTGAGCCGGCCGGCGACCACGCCTAGCAGGGCGGCGCCGACCAGGAACGTGCCGGGGTTGCGGCGGGCGTAGCCCTTCACCTCGTTGAGCAGGTCGCCCGGTTCGCGCTGCTCCAGCCAGCCGGCCACGCCGTGCACCCGCTCGGCGGCCTGGTGGGCCAGCTCGGTGACCGGTCCGGAGCCGCCACCCTGCTGCGCCATCGAGCGCATCTCGTCGGCCAGCGACCGCAGGCCGCTCGCCGCGCGCTGCTGCTGCTGACCGGCCTGCGAGCTGACCTGGTTACGGGCCTCGCCGTAGAGGTCGCGGGCCTGCCGCTTGGCCTCGCCCACCACCTCCTGACCCTGCTCCTTGGCGGTCTGCGCCACGGCGCCGCCCGCGCTGGCGGCCTCGGAGCCGACCTGGCGCGCCTGGTCGCGTACGCCGCCGCCGTTCGTCGACTCGTACGTGGCGGACGTGGAGGAAAGATCCTGAGTCATGGTGTCCCTTCCGCTCGTGCGTTCCAGCGGTTTGCGTTACGGGGGTCACGCGAATGCTTTCCGCGTGACAACTGCCCTACCCCCGGTCGCCGGGTTCATGCCTGATTCGTCATTTCTCTGCGGAGGCGGCCCGCACCGGTCACAGAATGAGGTGCCGCCCGCCCGGGCGGTGAGCAGCTCCGACGGGGGTGACCGTGATGGCACGCGCACACGCATCGGCCCGGCCGGCCGTGCAGCAGGTCGCTCTCGCGGCGGCGGCCCTCTTCGTGCTGATCGGCGTGCTCGGCTTCGTTCCCGGCGTCACCGCGCACTACGGCCAGATGACGTTCGCCGGGCACCACTCCGGGGCGAAGCTGCTCGGGGTCTTCCAGGTGTCGGTGCTGCACAACCTGGTGCACCTGCTGTTCGGCCTGGTCGGGTTGGTGGCGGCCCGGCGGCTGGCCGGGGCGCGGGCGTTCCTGGCCGTGGGCGGCGCGCTATACCTGGTGCTCTGGCTCTACGGCTTCGCCATCGACAGCCGCGAGACCTCGGCCAACTTCGTGCCGCTGAACGACGCCGACAACTGGCTGCACCTCGCGCTCGGGTTCGGCATGCTCGCCACCGGCCTGCTGCTGAGCAACGACCGGGGCACCGGCACCCGACTGGACACCCCGATCGACCGCCCCTGAGTGTGAGAAGGGTTCCCCTCTCGACGCCAGGCGTTAAGAGGGGGCCCCTCCTTGCGCCCAGACGGGCAGGCGCTTGGCGAAGCAGACGCTGTACGGGTTGTCGACGTACTCGCCGTAGACCGGGACGGGCCGGTAGCCGGCGGAGCGGTAGAGCCCGATCGCGGCCGGCAGGTAGGTGCCGGTCTCCAGGCACACCGTCCGATGGCCGTGCCGGAAGGCCAACTCCTCCAGCGCGACCAGCATCTGCCGGGCGATCCCCCGCCCCCGGAACGCCGGCCGGACGTACATCCGCTTCAGCTCGCCGGTGTCGGCGTCGAGCGCCTGGAGGCCGCCGCAGCCGACCGCCCGACCGCCGATCACGGCCGCCAGGTAGTGGATGTCGTCGTGCACGACCGTCACCTGACCGTCCAGGCCGCCGTCGGCGTCCCGCAGCTCGCGCTGCTGGGCGACGACGAGCGTGGCGATCTCCGGATCGGTGGCGGGCCGGGATTCGATCAGCATCCGCCCACGCTAGGTCGGCCGGATTTCGCGGAGGTTTCCGGCCAACGTCCCCAACACGGACGGAGCCGAACTAATCGTCGTCCGGGTCGTCCAGATCGTCCGCCGGGGCCTCCGGCGCGCCCTCGATCTCGTCCTCCGGGCGACGCCGGCGGGCCTTGCGCGCCTCCAGCCGGTCGGCGGCCCGGGGGCGCGTCGACTTGTCCTCCAGCCGCAGGTCGGTGCCCCGGTTGCCGGGCACGAAGTCGACGCCGGCGTAGAGCGTGGGCTGCCAGTCGAACTCCCGTTCGCCGATCCGCACCAGGTCGCCGGCCTCCGCGCCGGCCTTCGCCAGCTTCTCCTCGACGCCCAGGCGGGCCAGCCGGTCGGCCAGGTAGCCCACCGCCTCGTCGTTGTCGAAGTTGGTCTGCTTCACCCAGCGCTCCGGCCGGCTGCCACGGACCGTGTAGGAGCCGTCCGCCTCGGCCTCGATGGTGAAGCCGGCGTCGTCGACCGCCTTCGGGCGGATCACGATCCGGGTCGGCTCGGCGGGCGGCGTGGCCCGCCGGCTCTCGTCGACGAGCTGGGCCATCGCGAACGTCAGCTCGCGCAGGCCCTCGCGGGTGGCGCTGGAGACGTCGAAGACGCGGAAGCCGCGGGCCTCCAGGTCGGGGCGGACGATGTCGGCCAGGTCCTTGCCGTCCGGCACGTCGACCTTGTTCAGCGCGACCAGCCGGGGCCGGTCGGCGAGCCCGCCGTACTGGGTCAGCTCCGACTCGATGGCGTCGATGTCGGCCAGCGGGTCGCGGCCCGGCTCCAGCGTCGCGGTGTCCACCACGTGCACCAGCACGGCGCAGCGCTCGACGTGGCGGAGGAACTCCAGGCCCAGCCCCTTGCCGGTGGCCGCACCCGGGATCAGGCCGGGCACGTCGGCGACGGTGAAGGTGTGGTTGTCGACCCGGACCACACCGAGGTTCGGGACCAGCGTGGTGAACGGGTAGTCGGCGATCTTCGGCTTGGCCGCGGAGATCACCGAGATCAGCGAGGACTTGCCGGCGGACGGGAAACCGACCAGGCCGACGTCGGCGACGCTCTTCAGCTCCAGCACCACGTCGAGCTTGTCGCCCGGCTCACCCAGCTCGGCGAAGCCCGGCGCCTTGCGGCGGGCGTTCGCCAGCGAGGCGTTGCCCCGCCCGCCGCGGCCGCCCCGGGCCGCCTCGAACGTGGTGCCCACGCCGACCAGATCGGCCAGCACCTCGCCGTCGAGGCTCTGCACCACGGTGCCGTTCGGGACCTTGATCACCAGGTCCCGGCCGTTGCCGCCGTCCCGGTTCGAGCCGGCCCCGCCCTTGCCGTTCTCGGCCTTCAGGTGCGGCCGGAAGTGGAAGTCGAGCAGCGTGGTGACCTGCGGGTCGACCACCAGCGACACACTGCCGCCGTGGCCGCCGTTGCCGCCGTCCGGGCCGCCGAAGGGCTTGAACTTCTCCCGGTGGATGGAGACACAGCCGTGCCCGCCGTCGCCGGCCTGCATGTGCAGGACGACCCGGTCAACGAACGTCGTCACGACGCCAATCCTTCCAGCGGGGACCGCCCCGCGCGTGGAAAGGCGAAGCGGGCCGGGACCCGAGGTCCGCGGCCCGCTTCGCCTTCGAACTACTGCTGCGGCACGATGCTGACGGTCTTGCGACCGCGCTTGGTGCCGAACTGCACCGCACCGGCCGACAGCGCGAACAGCGTGTCGTCGCCGCCACGGCCGACCAGGTCACCGGGGTGGAACTTGGTGCCACGCTGACGGATGAGGATCTCACCCGCGCTGACGACCTGACCACCGAAGCGCTTCACGCCGAGCCGCTGGGCCGCGGAGTCACGACCGTTACGCGAGCTGGACGCACCCTTTTTGTGAGCCATTGGAGGACGACCTACTTCCCGCTGTTGGAGATGCCGGTCACCTTGATCTGGGTCAGCGGCTGCCGGTGACCCTGACGCTTGTGGTAGCCGGTCTTGTTCTTGAACTTGTGGATCCGGATCTTCGGGCCCTTGGTGTGCGCGGCGATCTCACCGGACACCGCGACCTTCGCGAGCTTCGCCGCGTCGGTCACCAGGTCGTCACCGTCGACGAGGAGCACCGCGGTGAGCTTCACCGCGTCACCGGGGGCACCGGTGAGCTTCTCGACCTCGATCACGTCGCCCTCGGCGACCTTGTACTGCTTGCCGCCGGTCTTGACGATCGCGTACATCGGAGGCGGACTCCCTGTCGTTGAGGCTGCTGACGTCTTTTCCCACCGTCACCGGCGGGTCGTTCCCACGGCGTCTCGCCGGGAGCCGTGACACCGGCGGCGCGGGCACGCGGGAACTAGGCACACCAAAGTGCGCCGCAGGCAAGCGTACGCCATAGCGGGCCCGCCCCCCAAACCGGGCCCGCCGATCAGGCCGGGCAGAGCTGGTCGAGGCGCTGCTGGAGCCGGTCGAACTCCGCCTCGTCGATCGCCCGCACGTCGGTGCCGAGCTTGCCCACCTCGGTCGCCAGGTCCGCCAGGAGCGTCCGCAAGCCGGGGTCGGTGGCCTTCTGAGCCTGCTCCCGCAGCACGTCCCGCCAGCCCGCCAGCGCGGCCTCGGCGTCCCGCTGGGCGGCCTTCTCCGTGCTCCGGTCCCGGGCGGCCCCGGCCCGCAGCATCTCCGCCAGCTTCGCCACGTAGGTCTGCACGGCCGCCGAACCGGACTGCTTCGCCCGGGCGCAGACGCCCGCGTCGCCGGTCGCGGTCGGGGCCGGAGTGGGTGAGGTGGCCGCCGGCGCCGGTGAGGCGAATCCCACCGAGAACGGATCGTCGTCCCGGTTGGCGCAGCCCGACCCGGCCAGCAGCAGTCCGGCCAGCGCGGTGACCGCGAACACCCGACGCATGTCTCCTCCCTCCGGGACGCGCCGCCCCGCCCGGGGGGGGGTAGACGGGAAACGGCAGGGCCCCTGCTCGGCACTCTGTTGCCGGAGCGGGGGCCCTGTCAAACGCCACGCAGGTCAGCGGCTCACGGTCGGGTACGCCGGCGGGCCCCACCCCGCCGCGACCGCCGCCGCGGGGTGCCACCGTCGGCGCCCTCGTCGTCGGCCTCGCCGTCACCGATCGCGTCCGGGTCGTCGGAGGCCGCCAGCCGGGCCGAGTCGCCCTCCTGGCTGTCCGCGACCGCCGGGACGGCCGGCGTGTCGGCGGCGAACCGGGACAGGTCGTAGCCCTGGGTGTCGTAGTAGTCGTCGGGCGTCTCGACCACCTCGGCGACGGTCCGCTCCGGCTCGGCCGCCGGCGGCGGCTCCGGCGCGGTCTCCGGCTTCTCCGCGGCGGCCTTGCGACCCCGGCGGCGGCCCTTCTCCTCGACCGGCGCGACCGCCGAGGCGACCGCCTTGACCTTCTCCGCCGCGCCGCCGCGCGGCTTCTCCGGCACCGGCTCGGTGTGGATGACGACGCCCCGCCCCTTGCAGCACTCGCAGGTCTCGCTGAACGCCTCCAACAGGCCCGCGCCGATCCGCTTGCGGGTCATCTGCACCAGGCCGAGCGAGGTGATCTCGGTGACCTGGTGCTTGGTGCGGTCCCGCCCCAGGCACTCGGTCAGCCGGCGCAGCACCAGCTCCCGGTTCGACTCCAGCACCATGTCGATGAAGTCGATCACCACGATGCCACCGAGGTCACGCAGCCGGAGCTGGCGCACGATCTCCTCGGCCGCCTCCAGGTTGTTGCGGGTGACCGTCTCCTCCAGGTTTCCGCCGGAGCCGGTGTACTTGCCGGTGTTCACGTCGACGACGGTCATCGCCTCGGTCCGGTCGATCACCAGCGAGCCGCCGGAGGGCAGGAAGACCTTCCGGTCCAGCCCCTTGAGGATCTGCTCGTCGATCCGGTGCTCGGCGAACACGTCGGCGACACCGGCGTGCCGGCGCAGCCGCGCGACCAGGTCCGGCGAGACGTGCGACAGGTACGACTCGACCACGTCGTACGCGGACTCGCCCTCGATGACCAGCTCGCGGAAGTCCTCGTTGAAGAGGTCCCGGACCACCCGGATGACCAGGTCCGGCTCCTCGTAGAGCAGCACCGGCGCGCCCCCGGAGGCCGCCTTCGCCTGGATGTCCTCCCACTGCGCCTGGAGCCGCTTGACGTCCCGGGCCAGCTCGTCCTCGCTGGCGCCCTCGGCCGCGGTCCGGACGATCACGCCGGCGCCGTCCGGCACCAGCTTCTTGAGGATGTCCCGCAGCCGCTTGCGCTCGGTGTCCGGCAGCTTGCGGCTGATCCCGGAGGCGTTGCCGTTGGGCACGTAGACCAGGTGCCGGCCGGAGAGCGCGACGTGGCTGGTGAGCCGCGCGCCCTTGTGCCCGATCGGGTCCTTGGTGACCTGCACCAGCACCGGGTCGCCGGAGCGCAGCGCCTGCTCGATCGAGCGGGCCCGACCCTCCAGGCCGGTGGCGTCCCAGTTGACCTCGCCGGCATACAGGACGGCGTTGCGGCCGCGCCCGATGTCGACGAAGGCCGCCTCCATGCTGGGCAGGACGTTCTGCACCTTGCCGAGGTAGACGTTGCCGGCCATGGTGCCGGACGAGTTGCGGGTCACGTAGTGCTCGACCAGCACGCCGTCCTCGAGCACCGCGATCTGGGTGCGGTCGCCGCGCTGGCGGACCACCATCGTCCGGTCGACCGCCTCGCGGCGGGCCAGGAACTCCGACTCGCTCAGGATCGGCGGCCGGGTACGCCGCTGCTCCCGCCCGTCCCGACGGCGCTGGCGCTTGGCCTCCAGCCGGGTCGAGCCGGAGACGCCCTGGACCTCGTCGACCGCCTTGCGCGGCTCACGGATCTTGACGACGGTGGGCACGCCGTCCTCGGTGGCCGTCTCCGCCTCCCCGGCGCCCCGACGGCGACGCCGCCGGCGACGACGGGTCATCCCCTCGTCCTCGGCGTCGGTGTCCTCGGCGGTCGCCTCGGCCTCCGAGTCGGCCACCTCCGCCGTGCCGGACTCCTCGTCCTCGGCGTCGTCCGCGCCGCCCTTGCCACGGCCCCGACCGCGACGACCGCGACGACGACGCCGGCGACCCTCGGCCGTCTCGTCGTCCTCCTCCTCGGTCTCGGCGGTCTCCTCGGCCTCGGCGGTCGGCTCCTCCTCGACGACCTCGGCCGCCACCTCGGCCGGCTCGGGCTCGCGACGGCCCCGACGACGGCGACGGCCGGTCTCGACCGGCTCCTCCACCGCCTCCTCGGCGGCCGGGTAGGTGACCCGGACGTCCGGGACGTCCTCGGGCTGCGGGGGCATGAACAGGACGGTCGGAGCGGAGAGCGCGGCCCGGCGCCGACGACCGGTGGCCGGCTGTTCCTCGGCCGCCGCCGGCTCGTCCGCGACGCCCGGCACCGCGGCGCCCGTGGACACCGCGCCGGAGTCGTCGGCCACCCCGCCGGCGCGGGCCAGGTCGACGTCTTCGGTACGACGCGGCGCGCCGTCCTCGGCGGCGGTCCCCCGGGTGCGGCGTCGCGTGCCCCCGGCGCGGCGGGTCGGCGCGGTGCCCTCGGCCGGGGTGGGCTCGTCGACGGCGTCCTCGCCCACCGCGTCCGCGTCGGTGTTCTCGTCCTCGTCGAGCGGCGCACGCCCCTCGGCGATCTCGCCCGCCCCGCCGGGCACCGAAACCGGTCCGTCCACGACGGCGTCGGCGCGCGGCGCGGCGGACGGCGCCACGGCCGTCCCGGCCGCCTCGGCGGGCGCCTCGGTCGGCGACTCGACGGCGGGAAGCTCCTCGGCGGGCGGGGTGGCCTTGCGGCGGCGGGTCCGGGTCACCTTGACCGGGGGCACCACCTCGTCCGAGGTGGCCTCCACGCCGGTCGCGGCGACCGGCTCCTCGACCGCCTTCGCCGGGGTCGCCTTGCGGCGCCGGCGGGCGGTCTTCGGCGCGGTCTCCGACTCGCCCGCCACCGGCGCGAACACCTCGGCCTGCGGCGACTCGCCACTGCCGGTGGCGGTGGCGGACGCCTCGACCGGGGCGTCGGTCTGCTCCGGCTGGTTGAGCGGAGCCGCCTTGCGGCGGCTGGCCCGCTTGCGGGCCGGGGGCTTCACCTCGGCGGCGCCGGCGGTGCTGTCGGCGGCGGTCGCGTCGGCCGGCTCCGCGCCGGTCCGTTCGCCGCCCTCGGGCTCGTTCTCGAGCATGGACGTTCTCCAGTTCTGGCTGCCCCGGGCGCGGTTGAGCGCTGCCACGCAGGGTTGCCGCAAAGGTGTTTCCGCCGGGCGCGCGGGAGCGCGACCGCCGAAGTCTGCCTGCCAGAGCGCTGACCGTCCGGTCAGTGCCCTCCGATGGCTGCCCCGTCGCGATCCGCGTCCAACGGATCGACGATCTCGCCCTGCGCGGTCAGCGTGCCCTGCGCCAGCCGGATCACCTTCGGGGTGACCGGCGGCTCCAGGTCGGCCACCACGCGGAGGCCGGAAAGGACGTCATCGGGTCGCACGGACGGGGTGACCTGCCGTACGACCAGTTCGAGTATCGCACACGGTACGGCCGCCGCTCGGGAAGGCGTCTCAGCCGGCGTCGACGCATCGATGGCGATCACGGCGCCGCGGGTGTCGAAGGTGCGCCGGCCCTGCTTGGTCATTCGCTCGACCTGGATCTCCTCGGCGGCGGTGAAGGCCGCCACGGCGGCGCGGAGCACCTCCGGGTCGACCTCGGGCAGCTCGATGCGCCAGCGGGACGCCTCGATCCGGTCGGCCAGACTGCCGCCGGTGGCCTCGACCGCCTCGAGCACGTCGAGCCCCGGCGAGAGCGCGGCGTCCAGGGCCGCCCGGAGCTGCTCCGGGTCGACCGGCTCACGCAGGCCGATCTCGAGGTATTCCGCCTCGCTGGCCACACCGGTCGGCGCCGCCGACGCGTACGAGATCTTGGGATGCGGGGTGAAACCCTGGGAGAAGGCGATCGGTACGCCGGCCCGGCGCAGCGCGCGCTCGAAGGCCCGGGCGAAGTCCCGGTGCGAGGTGAACCGCAACGGCCCACGCTTGGCGTACCGGATGCGGACCCGCTGGACGACGGGCGCCTGGCCACCCTCGGGTTGAGGCTTTCTGGCGATCGTGAACTCCTCGGCTGTGCCTGCGTGTCCGCTCCATCCTGGCGCAGCCCCGGGCACCCGCCGCGACCGGGGCCGGCCGGACCGGCCGACCGACGCCGGGCCACGAGGTCGGCGGTGAGTCGATCTCCGGCCGGCCGTCGACCTCGTGAGCGACAGTGAGCCGTCAGGGGCGGTCGCCGCCCGGCGGGTGCCGGGGTCCGGAGGGTGGGGGCGCGTAGGAGCCCGGCGGGGCCTGGCCGGCCCGGACCGGGGGGCCGTTGCCGCCGCCGTCCGGCCGATCGACCACGTCGTCCGGGATCTGCGCCGCCCGGGCCAGCTCGCGCCGGTGCCGACGCCGGTTCCAGATCAGGAACACCACGAGCGCCAGCAGCACCACGAGCGCCACCGCGATGCCGACGCCGATCACCATGACCTGCTGGTCGGTGGGGCCGCCCCGGTCGCCGTACTTGGTCACGTCGAAGTTGTCGTCCTCGGCGGCGGCCGGTGGTGGGGACGCGCCGGCGGAGGCCGGGCCGAGCAGCGGGTTCGCCGACACCGACGGCACGTCGGCGGTGAGCGCCGCCACCGGGTCGATCCGGCCGAAACCGAACCGCGGGTCGCGACCGGGCGCGCCGGCGTCCCGGGCGGTGCGGATGATCCGGTTGATCACGTCGGGCGCGGACAGCTCCGGATACTTCGATCGGATCAGCGCCGCGACGCCGGAGACGATGGCGCTGGAGTCGGAGGTGCCGTCACCCCAGCCGTAACCGTGGTCGGGGCCGGCGTTGTAGATGCCGTCCGCGGGCGCGGAGACCACCGCCTCCGGGCCCTGTGCGGAACCGGACCAGAAGCCGCCGCCGCGGGTGGTGCCGGTCACCGCGATCACGCCGGGGATCCTGGCCGGCGAGGCGATGTCCACGTCGCCCGCCTTGAGGTTGCCGGCCGAGGCCACCACCACAACGTCACGCTCCAGCGCGTACCGGATCGCCTCCTCGTCGTCCGGGTCCGGTGCGCCAGCCCCGCCGAAGGAGAGGTTGAGCACCTTCGCGCCGCCGTCCACGGCCATCCGGATGCCCAGGGCGGACGCGCCGTCGGGGATGGTCCCGGGCCCCGGCTCCTGCTTGATCGGCAGGATCCGGGCGTCCGGCGCGATGCCGTCCACGCCGTCGCCGACGTTGGCCGCCGCGATGATGCCGGCCATGTGGGTGCCGTGACCGTCCGGGTCCTCCCGGCCGTCGCCGCGAGCGCCGTAGCTGCGGTCGCCGGGTAACACCCGACCGCGCAGCGCCGGGTGCGTCGCGTCGACGCCGGTGTCCACCACGCCGACCACCACCCCGCGCCCGGTGGAGACCTGATGTGCCCGGTCGATGCGCAGCTCGTCCAGGTACCACTGCTCGGCCCGGCGCGGCGCGGCGGCCGCCGGCTGCGCGGCGCCCAGCAGCATCAGCCCGGCCGCCAGCCCCGCCGCCACCGGCCGCAGCACGCCGAGGTGCTTCCTCACCCGTCCGTCCTCATCGCAGGATGCCCGGGGACGCACCGTCACCGGCACCCCACGGATCGTCGTCCTCAGTCAACCACGACGAGTGCTCGCCGCCGCCGCCGTGCCCGGCGCCACCGTGACCGCCCATCATGCCGCCGCCCATCATGCCGCCGGCCGCGCCGCCGCGCGGGCCGCCCGCGCCCGGGGCCCCGGCGCCGGTCGCGCCGCGCAACGCGTTGGCCGCGCTGGTCAACGGCGGGACCTTGCCGTTGCCGCCGCCGACCATGCCGGGCAACGCACCCACACCCATTCCGCCGGCCGCGCCCAGGCCACCGCCGCCGAGGCCACCGGCGGAACCCAGCCCGGCGCCACCGCCGCCGAAGCCGGCGCCACCGCCACCGACCGTGCCCAGTCCGCCGCCACCGCCACCGAACGCGCTGCCCGGGCCGCCAGCCGTGATCGTGCCCGGCCCGCCCGCGCCGGCCAGCCCGCTGCCGTAGTCGTGGCCGAGCGAGCCCGGGGCGCCGGCACCGGTCACCGGCGGGACGTGCGTACCGGCGCCGCCGGGACGGCCGCCGCCGAGGTCGGGGCCGCCGGTGGTGGGCGGCGGCGGCGGGGTGAACGAGCCACCGTCGTACGAGCCGCCACCGCCGCCGCCACCGCCGATGCCGGTGCTGCCCAGCGACGGCATCTTGCCGCCACCACCACCACCGCCACCACCACCGCCGGGCAGCCCGGTGTCGGGTACGCCCAAGGGCGGGGTGCGGGTGTCGGGTGTGTAGCCGTCGCGCTGGTCCTTGGGTTGGGGCACGACCAGCTTGGGACGCTCGGTCTCCACCGCGACCGGCAGCGGCGACATCGCCTTGTTGGCCGCCACCTGGTTGTCCCGGTACCAGTTGTCCAGATGCGACTTGGTGTCCCACCAGCCGCCGCGCTTCTGGTCGCTCGCGTTGCCGTCGATCTTCATGGTCGCCTCGAGGTCGTCGGCCTTGTCGCGGAACGCGCCGTCGGCGTAGAGCTCGGGGTGCTGCCCGTAGTCGCTGCGCAGGGAGGCGAGGAAACCGGACTGGCTCTCGCCGTCCCGGGCGTCGTCCAGCTCGGTGCCGCCGGGCAGGCTCCACTCGTTCCAGCCGAAGTCGTCCATCAGCGGGATGGGGATGCTGGCCACCGCGGTGCGGATGTCGCCCTCGATCCGCGACAACGCACCGCTGACGCCGCTGGCGTGCGTGATCAGCTCCTCGATGTCCTTGCCGATGCCGTTCAGGTGCTCGCGGTAGGCGTCACCACCGCTGCCCTGCCAACCGGACAGCAGACCGGGCAGGCCGCCGCTGTGCGGACGCTCCTGGCCGGGCGCGATCGGGCCGACGAACGAGCGCCCGACGAGCGAGTCCCGCAGGTAGCCGAGCGCGGTGGAGAGGTTGCTCCAGCCCGCGCCCACCGACCCGACGGTCTCCGGGTCCGCGGAGAGGGTCACCTCGCGCACCGCGCGCTCCCAGGTGCCTCCAGCCATGATCGTCTCCCCCTCAGGCCGGGTACGGGTAGGTGGGCTGCTGCCCGGCCTGCGGCGGCGGCACCGCCGACTCCAGCAGGCGCTCGATCTGCTTGCCGTTGGCCGCGTTGCGGGCCTCCGCGTCACGGAACGCCTTCGCGATGTCCTCGGTGCCCTTCTTCAGGCCGGCCAGCTTGTGGGAGATGGCCTTGAGGTGGGCCTCCATGTTGGCCGTCGACCTGGTCAACGCCGCCCACTGCATCCGGGCGTCCTCGTAGCCGCCGAACGGGGTGCCGTTCGGCACCGCCGACGCGTTGGCGCTGTCGCCCTTCATCCGCTCCTTGATGCGTTCCATCTCGTAGCCGATGGTGTCGTCGACGTACTGCTTGAGGCGCTCGACGTAGTCGGCCGCGGCGTCCAGGTCCTCGACGCTGACGTGCAGATCGCCGGTGTCCGGCGGCGTGATGCCCATGCTGTCCTCCCCGCTACCGGCCCCCGGCCGGTCCAATACGGACGCAGCGTATCGAGGAAGCACCACTGCGGGCAGCCCCGCCCCGGCGGGCCGGGCGGTCCGCCGGAGACGCGACGGAGCGCGGGCACCCCGAGGGGCGCCCGCGCTCCGGCAGACGTGGCGCGCTCAGCCCGCGGCGGCGGGCTGCCGCAGACCGCCGACCGGCGTCAGCGGCAGCAGCTTCCGGCCGGTCGGGCCGATCTGGATCTCGGTGTCCATGGACGGGCAGACGCCGCAGTCGAAGCAGGGCGTCCAGCGGCAGTCGTCCTGCTCGTACTCCGACAGCGAGTCCTGCCAGTCCTGCCAGAGCCAGTCCTTGTCCAGGCCGGAGTCGAGGTGGTCCCACGGCAGGACCTCCAACTCCTCCCGCTGCCGGGTGGTGTACCAGTCGAGGTCCACCCCGAACGCCGGCAGCACCTCGGCCGCCGCGTCCACCCACCGCTGGTAGGAGAAGTGCTCGCTCCAGCCGTCGAACCGGCCGCCGTTCTCCCAGACCTTGCGGATCACCGCACCGACCCGGCGGTCACCCCGGGACAGCAGGCCCTCGATCAGCGACGGCTCGCCGTCGTGGTAGCGGAAGCCGATCGCCCGACCCAGCGAACGGTCGCTGTTGATCGCCTGCTTGAGCAGCTTGAGCCGGCCGTCGATGACCTCCGGCCGCTCCATCGACGCCCACTGGAACGGGGTGTGCGGCTTCGGCACGAAACCGCCGATGGAGACCGTGCAGCGGATGTCCTTCGAGCCGGTGGCCGCACGGCCGGCCCGGATCACCTCGTGCGCCATGTCGGCGATCTCGAGGACGTCGTCGTCGGTCTCGGTGGGCAGGCCGCACATGAAGTAGAGCTTCACCTGCCGCCAGCCGTTGGTGTACGCGGTGACGACGGTGCGGATCAGGTCTTCCTTCGACACCATCTTGTTGATGACCTTGCGGATCCGCTCCGAGCCGCCCTCCGGGGCGAAGGTCAGACCGGTCCGCCGCCCGTTGCGGGACAGCTCCTGCGCGAGGTCGATGTTGAACGCGTCCACCCGGGTCGAGGGCAGCGAGAGCGACACGTTGGTGCCCTCGTACTGTTCGGCCAGGCCGGAGCACATGTCGCCGATCTCCGAGTGGTCGGCCGACGACAGCGACAGCAGGCCCACCTCGTGGAAGCCGGAGAACTCCAGGCCCTGCTGCACCATCTGGCCGACAGTGGTGATCGAGCGCTCGCGCACCGGGCGGGTGATCATGCCGGCCTGGCAGAACCGACAGCCCCGGGTGCAGCCCCGGAAGATCTCCACCGCGTACCGCTCGTGGACCGTCTCGGCGAGTGGGACCAGGGGCTTCTTCGGGTACGGCCAGGCGTCCAGGTCCATGGTCGTGCGCTTGTGCACCCGGAACGGCACGTCCGGGCGGTTCGGCACGACCCGCTGGATCCGGCCGTCGGGCAGGTAGTCGACGTCGTAGAAGCGCGGCACGTAGACGCTCTCGGTGCGGGCCAGCCGCAGCAGCAGCTCGTCCCGGCCGCCCGGGGCGCCCTCGGCCTTCCACTCCCGGACGATGGCGGTGATCTCCAGCACCGCCTCCTCGCCGTCGCCGAGCACCGCGGCGTCGACGAAGTCGGCGATCGGCTCCGGGTTGAACGCGGCGTGCCCGCCGGCCACGATCACCGGGTCGGCCCCGGTGCGGTCGGCGGCGAGCAGCGGAATGCCGGCCAGGTCGATCGCGGCCAGCAGGTTGGTGTAGCCCAGCTCGGTGGAGAACGAGACGCCGAACACGTCGAAGTCGCGCACCGGGCGGTGCGCGTCGACGGTGAACTGCGGCACGCCGTGCTCGCGCATCAGGCGCTCCAGGTCGGGCCAGACCGCGTACGTGCGCTCGGCCAGCACGTCGGGCAGCTCGTTGAGCACCTCGTAGAGGATCTGCACGCCCTGGTTGGGCAGCCCCACCTCGTACGCGTCCGGATACATCAGCGCCCACCGGACGGTCGCGGCGTCCCAGTCCTTGACCACCGCGCCCAGCTCCCCACCCACGTACTGGATGGGTTTGGTCACCTGCGGCAGCAACGGCTCCAGCCGGGGCCACACCGAGTTGGCGGCCGGGGGACGTGGGGTCGTGGACGGGGCACTCATGATGCCCAAGCGTACGCGGTGCCCCGGCTCGCCCTCCCCCACCGGCACCTTTCCGGCGATCGGGAGCCTGGCGGGGGTGGGCCCGGGCCGGTCGGCGATTCGTGGACAGTGGCGCGGCGGTACTAACCTCGCAACGGGCGCGAGAGGAGATTGCCGCGATGTCGCAGCCGCAGCCGGAGGCGGGCCGGCCGGCCGACGGGGCCGAGGGGCCGTCCGTCACCGAGCCGCCGACCGCCGTACCGACGCCTGTCGACGCCGGGGCCACCACGCCGCCGTCCGTGCCGGGACGAGGCGGCTGCCGCGGACGCGGAAGCCGGCGACCGAGCCGTCCCGACCGACGCCACCCCGACCGCGGACGCCGCGCCGGGCAGCGCGGACGCCCCGCCGGAGCGGGACGACGGCGCCGACGAGCGGACCGACGACCCCGACGCCACCCCGGCCGCACCTCCCCGGGCCCGGGGCACCGCCACCGTGCCCGGCCGCGTCCCGCCGGCTCCGCGCCCGCCCGACCCCACCCGGGTCGAGGACGGTCCGACCCCCGCCACGGCCGGCACCGGACCGGATCCCACCCGGGTCGAGGACGCGCCGCCGCCGACCCGCGTCGAACCGGCCGTGCCGCCCTGGAGCGGTTCCGCCGCGGTCCCGCCCCCGCCACCGCGCCGCCGCGGCTGGGGCGAGTCCGCCGAGCCCACACCGGTGCCGCCGATCGACTCACCCGAGCACGCGACCCCGGTGGACCCGTGGGCGGGGGTGGACACCACCGGCTGGAACCTTCCGTCGGCCGAGCTGCCGGCGCTGCCGGCGACGATGCCCTACACCGCGCCGTGGCCGGCCCACCCGGCGCCGCATCCGGCCCCGCCGCCGGCCGCGAGCCCGGTGTCACCGCCGCCGCACCACCCGGCCGCACCGGCCGCCCACCCGGTCTCACCGCCGGCGCACACCCCGCCGTACCCCGCGCCCGTCGCCGGTCCGGTCTCGCCACCGCCGGCCCGGGGCGTCCCGGCCAAGCCGCCGAAGCAGGCCCGGCCGCCGAAGCAGCGCCGGGGCGGGAACCCGCCACCGGCCGCGCCGCCGGCCGGGTGGCAGGCCCCCAGGGGGTACGTGCCGGTGCCGGTCCGCCGCCGGCGTCGCTGGCCCTGGGTGCTGCTGCTCAGCGTGGCGTGCTGCTGCGGCATCCCGCTCTGGTGGGTCCAGCCGCTCTCCAGCCAGTACCCGGCCAGCGCCACCCTCCCCGAGCAGCTCGACTCGATGCGGCTGCGCCAGGACCAGGGCAGCCAGGCGACGGCCGAGGACCTGAAGAGCCGGGTACGTCAGGCGGACTGGCTCGCCGAGGACACGTTCGCCGGCATCTACGCCACGAACGACGGCAAGCGGGTGACCCTCTTCGGCAGCACCGGTTTCCGGTTCAGCCCGGAGTCCGACGCCGAGGCGGAGCTGAAGCGCCTCGGCGGCGACTACGAGCTGCAGCCGTCGGTGAGCGTGGACACCGGCGTACGCGGCCGGCACGAGCGCTGCGCGGTGGGCCGGGCGGACGGCGACACGGTGGTGGTGTGCACCTCGGTCGACCACGGCAGCCTCACCACGGGCGTGTTCACCCGCCTGTCGGTGGAGGACAGCGGCCGGCTGCTGAACGACCTGCGCCAGCGGGTGGTGGTCCCGAAGCAGTCCTGAGCGGGACCGGTCAGGCCGGCGGCTGCTCGCTGCGCTTCGGCGCGTAGCGGGGCACGTACTCCTGGCCGGTGAGCTTCTGGATCTCGGCCATCAGCTCGTCGGTCATGGCCCGCAGCGACGACCGGTCGTCGGGCCGGCCGGTGAAGTCCAGCGGCTTGCCGAACTTGATGGTGATCTTGGCGCGGCCCGGACGCGGCACCCGGGTGCCGATCGGCTGGGCCTTGTCGGTGCCGGTCACGCCGACCGGGATGATCGGCACCCCGGCGGCCACCGCCAGCCGGGTCGCGCCGGTGCGGCCGCGGTAGAGCCGCCCGTCCGGCGACCGGGTGCCCTCCGGGTAGACGGCCACCAGGTCACCGGCCTTGAGCACCGGGATCGCGGCGTCGAACGCGGACAGCGCCGCCCGCCCGCCGCCGCGCTCGACCGGGATGGCGCCCAGCCCGGTGAGCACGAACTTGGAGAAGCCGCCCTTGACCCCGGTGCCGTTGAAGTATTCCGACTTGGCCCAGAACGCCAGGTGCCGCGGGACCACGGTGCCGAGCAGCAGCTCGTCGGCGACGGAGAGATGGTTGCCCGCGAAGATCGCGCCACCGGTCGCCGGAATGTGCTCCAACCCCTCCGCGTGCGGCCGGAAGGCCAACCGGAGCGCGGGCGCCACGGTGAGCTTGCCGATGGTGTAGAGCAGGGGCACGGGTCCTCCGGCGGTCGTACGCGAAACAGGCGCTGTCACGGTAGCCGACGCCGTCACCGGAGGCCGAGCGGGTGGCCCGCAGTCCACCCGCTCGGTACGCCCGGTTAAGCGGGGGCCCCTCCTCTACCGAATGCGTTAAGAAGGGGCCCCGCCTTACACGCGGCGGACGGTGACCGCCACGCGCTCGCCGTCGCCGACCTCGCCGGCGAAGCCGTCCAGCCCCTCGACGAAGTCGATGCTGTCGGCCAGCACCTCCCGCGCCACGAAGTCGCGGAACGCGGCGACCGCCGCGCGCACCTCCTCGGAGGCCGACAGCGCCACCGTGATCCGGTCGGAGACGTCCAGGTCGGCGTCGCGGCGGGCCTGCTGGACCGCCCGGACCACGTCCCGGGCCAGCCCCTCGGCGGCCAACTCCGGCGTGACGTCGGTGTCCAGCACCACCACGCCGTCGGACAGCGGGGCGGAGTGCTCGGCGTCCGCGGCGACCAGGCGCAGCTCGTACTCGCCCTCGGCCAGGGTCACCCCGGCGGCCACCGGGGCGTCGTCGACGAGTTCCCACTCCCCCGCCTTGACCGCCTTGATCACCTGCTGGACCGCCTTGCCGACGCGCGGGCCGAGCGCCCGCGGCACCACGGTCAGCACCTGCTGGCAATAGGCCGACACCTCGCCGGTGAGCACGACCTCCTTCACGTTGACCTCGTCGGCGACCAGGTCGGCGAACGGCCGGAGCTGGTCGGCGACGGCCGAGGCCACGGTCAGCTTCGCCAGCGGCAGCCGGACCCGCAGGCCCTTCGCCTTGCGCAGCGACAGCGCGGCCGAGGCGACCGCCCGGACGTTGTCCATCGCGGAGACCAGCTCGTGGTCGGCCGGGAACTCCCCGGCGGCCGGCCAGTCGGTCAGGTGCACCGACCGCTCGCCGGTCAGCCCGCGCCAGATCTCCTCGGCGGTCAGCGGCGCCAGCGGCGCCACCACCCGGCAGAGCGTCTCCAGCACGGTCCAGAGCGTGTCGAACGCGTCCGCGTCGCCGGCCCAGAACCGGTCCCGCGAGCGACGCACGTACCAGTTGGTCAGCGCGTCCAGGTAGGACCGGACGGTCGCGCACGCGCCGGAGATGTCGTACGCGTCCATCTGCGCGCCGACGGTCGCGACCAGCTCGTTCGTCTTCGCCAGCACGTACCTGTCGAGCACGTTCGTCGAGTCGGTGCGCCGACTCGCCTGGTAGCCGTCCGCGTTGGCGTAGAGCGTGAAGAAATACCACACGTTCCACAGCGGCAGCAGCACCTGCCGCACCGCGTCCCGGATCAGCGTCTCGGTGACCGCCATGTCCCCGCCGCGCAGCACCGGCGAGGACATCAGCATCCACCGCATCGCGTCCGACCCGTAGGAGTCGAACACGTGGTAGACGTCCGGATAGTTCTTCAGGCTCTTGGACATCTTGCGGCCGTCCGAGCCGAGCAGGATGCCGTGGCTCAGGCAGTTGCGGAACGCCGGCCGGTCGAACAACGCGGTGGCCAGCACGTGCATGGTGTAGAACCAGCCGCGGGTCTGCCCGATGTACTCGACGATGAAGTCACCCGGGTAGTGGTGCTCGAACCACTCGCGGTTCTCGAACGGGTAGTGCACCTGGGCGAACGGCATCGAGCCGGACTCGAACCAGCAGTCCAGCACCTCCGGCACCCGGCGCATCATCGACCGGCCCGTCGGGTCGTCCGGGTTGGGGCGGACCAGGTCGTCCACCGCCGGTCGGTGCAGGTCGGTCAGGCGTACGCCGAAGTCCCGCTCGATCTCGTCGAGCGACCCGTACACGTCGACGCGCGGGTGGTTCGGGTCGTCCGAGCGCCACACCGGGATCGGCGAGCCCCAGAACCGGTTCCGGCTGATCGACCAGTCCCGCGCGTTGGCCAGCCACTTGCCGAACGAGCCGTCCTTGATGTGCCCCGGCGTCCAGTTGATCTCCTGGTTCAGCTCGACCATCCGGTCCCGGAACCGGGTCACCGCGACGAACCACGACGACACCGCCTTGTAGACCAGCGGGGTGTCGCAGCGCCAGCAGTGCGGGTACGAGTGGGTGTAGACATCCTGCCGCAGCACCACCCCCCGCTCCTTCAGCTCCCGGATCACCGGCTTGTTCACGTCGAAGACCTGCTCGCCCTGGTACGGCGGGACCAGCGCGGTGAACCGGGTGTGGTCGTCCACGGTGACCACGGTCGGGATGCCGGCCGCGTTGCAGGTGTTCTGGTCGTCCTCGCCGAACGCCGGGGCGAGGTGGACGATCCCGGTGCCGTCCTCGGTGGTGACGAACTCCGCGCCGAGCACCTGGTAGGCGTTCGGCCCGGCCGGCTCGACCAGGAAGTCGTAGAGCGGGGTGTAGCGGCGCCCGACCAGGTCCCGGCCGTGCACGGTGCCGACCTGCTGGTAGCCCTCCAGCTCCTTGGCGTACGCGCCGAGGCGCGCCGCGCCGACCACGTACCGCTCGCCATCGCGTTCGAGGACCGCGTACTCGATGTCCGGGCCGACGGCGAGCGCCAGGTTCGACGGCAGCGTCCACGGCGTGGTGGTCCAGACGCCCAGCTTCACCGGCCCGCGCAGCGGCTCCGGCGCGCTCTCGTCGGCGGTCAGCTCGAACCACACGGTGAGCGTCGGGTCGTGCCGGTCCCGGTAGACGTCGTCCATCCGGGTCTCGGTGTTCGACAGCGGGGTCTCGCACCGCCAGCAGTAGGCCAGCACCCGGAAGCCCTCGTAGACCAGACCTTTGTCGTGCAGGGTCTTGAAGGCCCACATGACGCTTTCCATGTAGTCCAGGTCGAGCGTCTTGTAGTCGTTGGCGAAGTCGACCCAGCGGGCCTGCCGGGTGACGTAACGCTCCCAGTCCTGGGTGAACTCCAGCACGCTGGCACGGCAGGCGTCGTTGAACCGGGCCACGCCGAGGTCGAGGATCTCCGCCTTGGTGGTGATGCCGAGCTGCTTCTCGGCCACCACCTCGGCCGGCAGGCCGTGGCAGTCCCAGCCGAAGCGCCGCTCGACGTGCTTGCCGCGCATGGTCTGGTAGCGCGGCAGCACGTCCTTCACGTAGCCGGTGAAGAGGTGGCCGTAGTGCGGCAGGCCGTTGGCGAACGGCGGGCCGTCGTAGAAGACGTACTCGTTCCTGCCGTCGTCGCCGGCCGGCCTCGCCTCGACGGAGGCTTCGAAGGTCTTGTCGGCGGTCCAGTGCTCCAGCACCCGGCGCTCGACCGCGGGCAGGTCCGGGCTCGCCGGGACGCCGGCGCCGCTCAGGTCGTGCAACGGATAGGCCATCGGGGGTCGCTCTCCTCGCGCAGCTCACTCGTCGGTGGGTCTGCGAGGACGAACCTCTCCGGGTGCGCCGTGCGACGCCCCCGGGCTGGCCCGCGGTACCACCCCGCTTGACGGTCAGGATCGACCGCCCGCTCGTTGGTCGGCTGTGACGGGCCGTCCCGTCCGGTTCTACTGGGCCGGTTGCCCGGCTGTTCTTCCGGAGGCTCGCCGGTGATGGCCGGGTCGTCGCCTGTGCGCCCAAGCTTACCCGCCCCACCCACCGCTCCGCCTCCGAGTAAGGCGGGGCCCCCGGTTAACGCCTCCGGTATAGGAGGGGGCCCCGCTTAACACCTCGCATGACCGGCGTCACACCGTGGCGTCGTCACGCCGGACGGGTGCTGATCCGTCGTGCTCGTGAACCGACGACACGAGGGAGGCGGCGATGAGCCGGATCAACATGATGGCGGTGGCCCCGGAGGCGTACCGCCTGGTGAGCGGGCTGGAGACCTACATCCGGGGCAACCTGGACCACACCGTGCTGAAGCTGGTGAAGATCCGCGCGTCGATGATCAACGGCTGCGCGTTCTGCGTGGACATGCACACCCGCGAGGCGCTGGCGGCCGGGGAGGACAGCCGCCGACTCTTCGTCCTGGCCGCCTGGCGGGAGGCCCCGTCGTTCTTCGACGAGCGGGAGCGCGCCACGCTGGCGCTGACCGACGCGGTCACCCGGCTCGGCGAGCACGGCGTACCCGACGAGGTGTGGGACGCCGCCGCCAAGGTCTGGTCGGAGAAGGAGCTGGCCGACCTCATCGTCGCGATCGCGACAATCAACGTGTGGAACCGGATCGTGGTCAGCAGCCGGACCCAGCCACCGCGCGAGGTGTGACGTCCACCGGCGCGGCGGAGGCGGCCGGTGCGCTCACCGCGCACCGGCCGATGCTGCTCGGCCTGGCGTACCGGCTGTTGGGCAGCCTGCACGACGCCGAGGACGTGCTCCAGGAGGCGTACCTGCGCTGGCTCGACGTCGACCGGCGGGCGGTGGCCGAGCCACGCCGCTACCTGTCCCGGGTGGTGACCCGGCTGGCGCTGGACCGGCTGCGCGCCCGCTCCGCCGGCCGGGAGACGTACGTCGGCCCCTGGCTGCCCGAGCCGGTGCCCACCGACGAGTCGCCGTTCGGCCCCCTGGAGACCGTCGAGCTGCGGGAGACCGTCTCCACCGCCCTGCTGCACCTGCTGGAACGGCTCACCCCGCCGGAGCGGGCGGTCTACGTGCTGCACACCGCGTTCGCGCTGCCGTACGCGGAGATCGGCGACATCCTGGACCGGTCGGCCGCGGACTGCCGGCAACTGCACCACCGCGCGGCGGCCCGGCTCGCCGGGGACCGGCGGCGCTTCACCGCCGGCCCGGTCGAGCAGCGCCGGCTGCTCGACGCCTTCCTCGCCGCCGCCCGCGACGGCGACCTGGTCCGGCTGACCGAGCTGGTCGCGACCGACGCCACCGCGTGGTCCGACGGCGGTGGGCGGATCCGCGCGGCGCGCCGACCGGTGTACGGCGCGGACCGGATCGCCCGCTTCTTCGCCGGCGTGTACGGCCGTCGCCGCCCCGGCGTGCGGGCCGTTCCGATGGAACTCAACGGCGCGCCGGCGTTGCTGCTGACCTGGCCGTCCGGGGTCCGGTACACCCTCGGCGTCGCCGCCGCCGACGGCCGGATCACCAACCTCTACCTGGTCGGCAACCCCGACAAGCTGACCCGGGTCGGCCGCTGAGCGGACGGCGGCCCCGGTCCCACGCGGGGAGCCGGGGCCGCCGGGAGGTCGGTCAGCCCAGCTCGGGGAACCAGAGGGCGATCTCGCGCTTGGCGCTGTCCGTCGAGTCGGAGGCGTGCACCAGGTTCTCCCGGTTCGACAGGGACAGGTCGCCACGGATGGTCCCGGCGGCGGCCTTGCGGCCGTCGGTGCTGCCGATCATGCCCCGCACCACCTCGATCACCTGGTCGCCGGAGAGCACCAGCGCCACCAGCGGGCCGCCGGTCATGAACGTCTTCAGCGGCGGGTAGAACGGCTTGTCGACGTGCTCGGCGTAGTGCTGGTCGGCGAAGTCGCCGTCCATGGTCCGGCTCACCAGCGCGTCGATCCGCAGGCCCTTGCGCTCGAAACGGGACAGGATCTCGCCCACCAGACCACGGCGCACCGCGTCGGGCTTGATCAGTACGAGCGTCCGCTCGTCCGGGCTGCTGCTGGACACGCTGGCTTCCTCCTGTGCACCTAAACCTGGTCGCGCTGGGTACGGTCAGCGTAGCGACCCGGTCCCGGCGCCGGCGCGGCGGCTGCGTCTTCCCTGGCCCGCCGCGGCGGCCTAGCCTGACCATGGAACCCCTGGGAGGTCCACTGTGGCGAATGGCGGGAACCGCACCATCGCGCCGGTACGCAAGCTGATCGGCGCGGTGCTGGGCACCGTGGCCGCGTTCGTGACCCTGTTCGGCCTGGGGATGACCAGCTGGGCGATCGTGGCGCTCGGCGTCGCGCTGCTGGTGCTGGCGATCGCCCTGGCCACGGTCCGGGGCGGTGGCCGCACCTGGGTGGTCGGCCTGGGACACGTGCACAGCGCCTCCGAACCCCCCACCCAGTACGCGTTCGGCCGCTGCGAGCTGCAACTGGTGATCGACGCCCCGGGGCTGCCGCCCCGGTCCAAGAAGATCATCGAGCCGCGGGTGCCGGTCGCCAAGTGGCCGTCGCTCGGCCAGGCGCTGCCCGTCCGGGTGGCTCTCGACGACCAGCGTCACGTCCGGGTGCTCTGGGACGAGGTGCCCACCCACACCGAGAACTCCGCGCCGGTCGCCGACCTGCCGCCAGAGTACGCCGACGCCGACCCGTTCGACGAGACGCTCATCGCGCAGGAGGCGCCGCCGTGGGCCGGGCGCGCCCCGGAGGACGACTTCCGCGACGACTACCCGCCGGCGCCGGATCCGCTGCTGGACGACCTCCCGTCGCGGCCGGGGGACCGCGAGCCGGTGGTGTCGCGCCAGCGGCCCGGCGGCCCGGTCGTGCTGGAGGGGCAGCTTGTCGAGCCGGCCCCGCCGGGCCCGCTCCCCCGGCGCGCACCGGTGCCCCGCCCGCCCGCCGAGGAACGAGCCGACGACACCGTGGCGGTGGAGTCGATCGACGTCCCGCTGGACGCCCCGGAGCGGGAGGCGCCGCCCACCCCGCAGGAGCTGGACGAGGCCATCTTCGGTCCGGCCGGCGCCGCCGAGCCGGACGAGCTGGCCAGCCCGATCAGCGGGGTCGGGATCACGCTGCTCGTCACCGACCTGGACCGGTCCCTCGACTTCTACCGGGAGCTGGGGTTCGACGAGCTGGACCGGGGCGAGGGCAACGCGGTGCTCGGCTCCGGGCCGACCCGGCTGGTGTTGCGCCGGGTCACCGGCGCCGCCCCGATCAGCCGCCGGCTGGTGCACGTCAACCTGGAGGTCGACGACATCCAGGCGGCGTACGAGCGGCTGCGCGAGTCCGGCGTCCGGTTCACGTACGCCCCCCGGGTGGTCAACCGGGGCACCAAGCTGGAGGTGTGGGCCGCCGCGTTCCGTGACCCCGACGGGCACGGCGTCGCGCTGACCCAGTGGCGCTCGCTCGCCGACGCCTGAGGTGCGAGGCGGGGCGCTCAGCCGAGGATGACCCGCCGCACGTGCCACGCGTACGCCCACACCAGCGCGAAGATGACGCCGAGCACGAGCAGCGACCAGTGCAGCAACCCGGAGAGCAGCAGCAGGCCCTGCACCACGGTCCCGGCGTGCCAGGCCCAGTCTCGGCGCATCATGCCGGCCAGCACCACGCAGGCCACCGCCAGCGCGACGATCGCCGCGATCGCGGCGCCGCTCAGGTCGCCACCGACGACCCGGATCGGCTGGATGGCCAGCAGCAGCACCAGCGCCTCCAGCGAGAGCGTGCCGGCGCCCAGGCCGCGTACCGCCTTGTCCGGGTTCCGTAGCCCGGAGCGACGGACGCCGCCCGGCTGCTCCGGGCCCGACTCCGCGTCGGGCTGCGGCTCCGCGTCCGGGCGCTGCTCCGGGCCGGTCATCGCTTGAGCAGCCGGCGGGCGTCGGCCACGGTCACCACCGAACCGGTGATCAGCACGCCCACCCCTGCCAACTCGCCCGGCACGTCCGACTCGGCCTCCGCCACCGCCGCCTCGATGGCGTCGGGCATCTCCCGGGCCACCTGCACCCGCTCCGCCCCGAAGACCTCCCGGGCCAGCTCGGCCAACTCGTCGACCGGCATCGCCCGGGGCGAGCTGTTCTCCGCGACCACGATCGTGTCGAGCACCGGTTCGAGCAGGTCGAGCAGCCCGGCCGCGTCCTTGTCACCGAGCACGGCCAGCACGCCGACCAGCTTGCTGAACGCGAACTCCTCCTGGAGCGCCGCCACCGTGGCGGCCATCCCGTGCGGGTTGTGCGCGCCGTCGAGCAGCACCGTCGGGGCGGTACGCACCCGCTCCAGCCGACCCGGGGAGCTGGTCGCGGCGAAGCCCTCCCGGACCGCCTCGATGTCGAGCTGCCGCCGCGCGCCGGCGCCGAGGAACGCCTCCACGGCGGCCAGCGCCACGGCGGCGTTCTGCGCCTGGTGCGCGCCGTGCAGCGGGATGAAGATCTCCTCGTACACTCCGCCCAGGCCCTGGATGGTGAGCACCTGGCCGCCGACCGCGACCGCCCGGCGCATCACCCCGAACTCGGCGCCCTCGCGGGCGACGGTGGCGTTGACCTCGGCGCAGCGTTCCAGGATCGGCCGGGCCGCCTCCTCCTCCTGCGCCGCCGCGATCACGGTGGCGCCGGGGTGGATGATGCCGGCCTTGTGCAGCGCGATGTCCTCGATGGTGTCGCCGAGCCACTCGGTGTGGTCCAGCCCGATCGGGGTGATCACGGCGACGCCGGCCTGGATCACGTTCGTGGCGTCCTCCGCGCCGCCGAGCCCGACCTCCACCACCGCGACGTCGACCGGGGCGTCGGCGAACGTGGCGAACGCCAGCGCCGTGGTCAGGTCGAAGTAGGTGAGCGGCTCGGCGGACCGCTGGTCGACCAGCTCCGCCAGCGGCGCGATCTCGCGGTACGTCGACACGAACCGCTCCTCGCTCACCGGCTCGCCGTCCAGGCTGATCCGCTCCCGGACGGTCTCCAGGTGTGGGCTGGTGTAGCGTCCGGTGTGCAGCCCGAACGCCCGCAGCAGCGAGTCGATCATGCGGGCCGTCGAGGTCTTGCCGTTGGTGCCGGTCAGGTGGATCGACGGGTACGCCCGCTGCGGGCTGCCCAGCAGGTCGAGCAGGCTCTCGATCTTCTCCAGCTCGAAGCGCATCCGGGTGAAGCCGCGCGCGTTGAGCGCGGCCTCCACCTCCGCGAACGCCGGATCGGTACGGTCGCTCATGAGGGCAGCGCCTCCAGCGCGGCGTCGATCCGGACCAGGTCCGCCTCGGCCACCGCCAGCCGGTCCCGGATCTTCGCGACCACCGGCTCGGGCGCCTTGTCGACGAACGCGGGATTGCCCAGCTTGGCCCGCGCCTGGGTGGCCTCCTTCTCGGCCGCCACCCGGTCCTTGGTGAGCCGGGCCCGCTCGGCGGCCACGTCGATGGCGCCCCGGGTGTCGAGGGCGACGCTCACCTCGCCGGGCATGGCCAGCGTGGCGCCGGCCTGGAAGTCGTCGCCGGGCACGTCGAGCCGGGCCAACGAGCGGACCAGCGGCTCGTGCGCCGCGATGCCCGCGCCGGCCAGGCCGTCGAGCCGGGCGGCGACCCGCTGGGTCGGCCGCAGCCCCTGGTCCGACCGGAACCGCCGGACCTCGGTCACCACCCGTTGGAGGGTGCCGACCTCGCCCTCCGCGGCGTCGTCGACTCCGGTACGGTCGGCGACCGGCCAGGGGGCCGTCAGCACGGTCTCGCCGCCGGTCAACGCGGCCCACAGCTCGTCGGTGACGAACGGGATCACCGGGTGCAGCAGCCGCAGGAGCTGGTCCAGCACGTGACCCAGCACCCGCCGGGTGGCGTCCGCCGCCGGCCCGCCCTCGGCGAGCACCGGCTTGCTCAGCTCGACGTACCAGTCGCAGACGTCGTCCCAGGCGAAGTGGTAGAGCAGATCACAGACCTTCGCGCACTCGTACGCCTCGAACTGTTCGTCCACCTCGGCGGTGACGTGCGCCAGCCGGGACAGGATCCACCGGTCGACGGTCGACAGAGTCCCGGCGTCCGGCAGCGGCCCGTCGGTGTGCGCGCCGTTGAGCAGCGCGAACCGGGTGGCGTTCCAGAGCTTGTTGCAGAAGTTGCGGGAGCCCTGGCACCACTCCTCGCTGACCGGCGCGTCCTGGCCGGGGTTGGCGCCGCGGGCCAGCGTGAACCGGGTGGCGTCGGCGCCGAACCGGTCGATCCAGTCCAGCGGGTCCACCACGTTGCCGAACGACTTCGACATCTTCTTGCCGTGCTCGTCACGGACCATGCCGTGCAGCGCCACCACGTCGAACGGCTGCACGCCGTCCATCGCGTACAGGCCGAACATCATCATCCGGGCGACCCAGAAGAACAGGATGTCGTAGCCGGTGACCAGCACGCTCGTCGGGTAGAACTTCGCCAGGTCCGGGGTCTGCTCCGGCCAGCCGAGGGTGGAGAACGGCCAGAGGCCGCTGGAGAACCAGGTGTCCAGCACGTCCTCGTCCTGCCGCCAGCCCTCGCCGGTCGGCGGCGCCTCGTCCGGGCCGACGCAGACGATCTCGCCGGCCGGGCCGTACCAGACCGGAATGCGGTGGCCCCACCAGAGCTGACGCGAGATGCACCAGTCGTGCATGTTGTCGACCCAGGCGAAGTAACGCTTGGCCAGCTCGGCCGGCTCGATCGTCACCCGGCCGTCCCGCACCGCGTCGCCGGCCGCCTTGGCCAGCGGCCCGGTGTTGACGAACCACTGGAGCGACAGCCGCGGCTCGACGGTCGTCTTGCACCGCGAGCAGTGCCCGACCGCGTGCAGGTAGGGCCGCTTCTCGGCGACGATCCGGCCCTGCTCGCGCAGCGCCGCCACGATGGCCGGGCGGGCCTCGTAGCGGTCCAGGCCCGCGAACGGCCCGGGGGCGGTGATGACGCCGCGCTCGTCCATGATCGTCAACGAGGGCAGGTCGTGCCGCTGGCCGATCTCGAAGTCGTTCGGGTCGTGCGCCGGGGTCACCTTGACCATGCCGGTGCCGAAGCTCGGGTCGACGTGCTCGTCGGCGACGATCGGGATGCGCCGGTCGGTGAGCGGCAGCGCCACCTCGGTGCCGATCAGGTGGCGGTAACGCTCGTCGTCCGGGTGCACCGCGACGGCGGTGTCGCCCAGCATGGTCTCGGCCCGGGTGGTGGCCACCACGACCTCGTCGCCGTAGCGGATCGAGATCAGCTCGCCCTCGTCGTCGGTGTGCTCGACCTCGATGTCGGAGAGCGCGGTGAGGCAGCGCGGGCACCAGTTGATGATCCGGTTGGCCCGGTAGATCAGGCCGTCGTCGAAGAGCTTCTTGAACATGGTCTGCACGGCCCGGGAGAGGCCCTCGTCCATGGTGAAGCGCTCGCGGTCCCAGTCGACGGCGTCGCCGAGCCGGCGCATCTGGCCGAGGATCGCGCCGCCGGACTCGGCCTTCCACTGCCAGACCCGCTTGACGAACTTCTCCCGCCCCAGGTCGTGCCGGGACAGCCCCTCGCCGGCGAGCTGCCGCTCGACCAGATTCTGGGTGGCGATGCCGGCGTGGTCCATGCCGGGCAGCCACAGCGCCTCGTAGCCCTGCATCTTCTTGCGCCGGATCAGTGCGTCCATCAGCGTGTGCTCGAACGCGTGGCCCATGTGCAGCGACCCGGTGACGTTCGGCGGCGGAATGACGATGGTGAAGGGCGGCTTGTCGCTCTGCGCCGACGCCCGGAAGTGTCCGCCGGCCACCCACTGCTCGTACCGCCGCTGCTCTACCTCGCCGGGCTGGTACTGGCCGGCAAGGGTCGGGGCGGCGGGGCGGTGGGCATCCAGTCTCTCGGTCACCCTGAAAGTCTACGGAGCGCTTCCGGAGACCCGACGTGCGCCACCGGTGATTCGCGTACGGTGGCGGACATGTCCGACGCGCATCTCACCGAGCGTCCGGTCGACGGGGGCAACGGTCCGGTCGAGTTGACCGACGAACCGATCCGACTCAGTCGCCGCGATCCGGCCCAGGAGTCCGAACGGCAGCCCGTGTCGCGGCGCCGGAAGATCGTGCTGGCCGCCGCGCTGGTGGTCGGTCTCGCCGGGGCCGGCGCGCTCGGTGTCGCCGGCTGGCGGGTCTACCAGCAGAAGGACACGCGCCTCACCCAGCCGGGGAACGTGGCCGGGCTCACCCGCGACGACAGCGACCGGGCCCGCAGCACCGCGGACTACCTGCGCGACGGTTTCGCCGCCGACATCGACCTGGACCGCAGCTTCGGCACGGTCTACACCGACCCGGCGGACGCGAAGCGGTCGGTGCTGATGTTCGGCGGCACCACGCTGCTCTGGCAGCCCGAGCGCGACCTAGACACCCTGTTCGACCTGATGGCCGACGAGACCGGCAAGGTGGCCGGTCTGCGCGAGGTCGACGCCGGCCGCCTGGGCGGCGTGATGAAGTGCGGCCGGACGAGCGGCGACGGCGGCGACTTCGCGGTCTGCGGTTGGGCCGATCACGGCAGCGTGGCGATGGGGATGTTCCCGGGTCGCCCGGTCGACGACGCCGCGACCCTGTTCCGGCAGATCCGCGAGGGCGTCCAGCGTCGCTGAGCCACTCCCCGGAAACGGGGGAAATGCAATGAGGGCCACCCCGTTGGGGGTGGCCCTCATTGAAAGATTGTCCGGCGGTGTCCTACTCTCCCACACCCTCCCGAGTGCAGTACCATCGGCGCTGGAGGGCTTAGCTTCCGGGTTCGGAATGTTGCCGGGCGTTTCCCCTCCGCCATGACCGCCGTAACTCTATGAACATGTCAAACACACACACGCGTGTGGGGTGTTCGAGTGTTCAGAGTTGCACAGTGGACGCGTAGCAGCTTGGTAGTCAAGTCCTCGGCCTATTAGTACCGGTCAACTGAACCCGTTACCGGGCTTACATTTCCGGCCTATCAACCCAGTCGTCTAGCTGGGGGCCTTACCCCACAAAGTGGGTGGGATACCTCATCTTGAAGCGAGCTTCCCGCTTAGATGCTTTCAGCGGTTATCCCTTCCGAACGTAGCTAACCAGCCGTGCCCCTGGCGGGACAACTGGCACACCAGAGGTTCGTCCGTCCCGGTCCTCTCGTACTAGGGACAGCCCTTCTCAAGTATCCTACGCGCACGGCGGATAGGGACCGAACTGTCTCACGACGTTCTAAACCCAGCTCGCGTACCGCTTTAATGGGCGAACAGCCCAACCCTTGGGACCTGCTACAGCCCCAGGATGCGACGAGCCGACATCGAGGTGCCAAACCATCCCGTCGATATGGACTCTTGGGGAAGATCAGCCTGTTATCCCCGGGGTACCTTTTATCCGTTGAGCGACACCGCTTCCACATGCCAGTGCCGGATCACTAGTCCCGACTTTCGTCCCTGCTCGACCTGTCAGTCTCACAGTCAAGCTCCCTTGTGCACTTGCACTCAACACCTGATTGCCAACCAGGCTGAGGGAACCTTTGGGCGCCTCCGTTACCCTTTAGGAGGCAACCGCCCCAGTTAAACTACCCACCAGACACTGTCCCTGAACCGGATAACGGTCCGAAGTTAGATACCCAAATCAACCAGAGTGGTATTTCAAGATTGCCTCCACCCATACTGGCGTATGGACTTCACCGGCTCCCACCTATCCTACACAAGCTAATTCAGATACCAATGTCAAGCTATAGTAAAGGTCCCGGGGTCTTTCCGTCCTGCCGCGCGTAACGAGCATCTTTACTCGTAATGCAATTTCGCCGGGCCTGTGGTTGAGACAGTGGGGAAGTCGTTACGCCATTCGTGCAGGTCGGAACTTACCCGACAAGGAATTTCGCTACCTTAGGATGGTTATAGTTACCACCGCCGTTTACTGGCGCTTAAGTTCTCCGCTTCGCCCCGAAGAGCTAACAGGTCCCCTTAACGTTCCAGCACCGGGCAGGCGTCAGTCCATATACATCGAATTACTTCTTCGCATGGACCTGTGTTTTTAGTAAACAGTCGCTTCCCCCTGCTCTCTGCGGCCATACAACGCTCCACCCGCGCGGGGCTTCACGTCTCCGGCCCCCCTTCTCCCTAAGTTACGGGGGCAATTTGCCGAGTTCCTTAACCACAGTTCGCCCGATCGCCTCGGTATTCTCTACCTGACCACCTGTGTCGGTTTGGGGTACGGGCCGCTCAGAACTCGCTAGAGGCTTTTCTCGGCAGCATAGGATCACTGACTTCACCTGAATCGGCTCGGCATCACGTCTCAGCCTACATGCGCCGCGGATTTGCCTACGGCACGGCCTACACGCTTACCCCGGCACAACCACCGGCCGGGATCAGCTACCTTCCTGCGTCACCCCATCGCTTGACTACTACCCGCCAGGTTCCCACGCTCCCCCCGTTCGGTCCGAAGACCTCCCGGAGCTCGGGTGGTTAGCACAACGAGGTTCGTCAGGGTCGCTCTTTCGCGGGTACGGGAATATCAACCCGTTGTCCATCGACTACGCCTCTCGGCCTCGCCTTAGGTCCCGACTCACCCAGGGCGGATTAGCCTGGCCCTGGAACCCTTGGTCATCCGGCGGAAGGGTTTCTCACCCTTCTTTCGCTACTCATGCCTGCATTCTCACTCGTGCCGTGTCCACAACTAGGTCACCCCGTCGCTTCACCCCCGGCACGACGCTCCCCTACCCATCCACACACCTGCACGGCACATCACGGCGCCGCGAAGTTGAAATGTGAATGCCACAGCTTCGGCGGTGTGCTTGAGCCCTGCTACATTGTCGGCGCGGAACCACTTGACCAGTGAGCTATTACGCACTCTTTAAAGGGTGGCTGCTTCTAAGCCAACCTCCTGGTTGTCTATGCGACCCCACATCCTTTTCCACTTAGCACACGCTTAGGGGCCTTAGCTGGTGATCTGGGCTGTTTCCCTCTCGACTACGAAGCTTATCCCCCGCAGTCTCACTGCCGCGCTCTCACTTACCGGCATTCGGAGTTTGGCTGATTTCGGTAAGCTTGTGGGCCCCCTAGACCATCCAGTGCTCTACCTCCGGCAAGAAACACGCGACGCTGCACCTAAATGCATTTCGGGGAGAACCAGCTATCACGGAGTTTGATTGGCCTTTCACCCCTAACCACAGGTCATCCCCCAACTTTTCAACGTTGGTGGGTTCGGCCCTCCACGCGGTCTTACCCGCGCTTCAGCCTGCCCATGGCTAGATCACTCCGCTTCGGGTCTAGAGCATGCGACTAAAAACGCCCTATTCAGACTCGCTTTCGCTACGGCTCCCCCACCCGGGTTAACCTCGCCACATGCCACTAACTCGCAGGCTCATTCTTCAAAAGGCACGCCGTCACCCCGTAAGGCTCCGACGGATTGTAGGCGAACGGTTTCAGGTACTATTTCACTCCCCTCCCGGGGTACTTTTCACCATTCCCTCACGGTACTCGTCCGCTATCGGTCACCAGGAAGTATTTAGGCTTACCAGGTGGTCCTGGCAGATTCACGGCAGATTTCAGGAGTCCGCCGCTACTCGGGAACACCCACAGAAGACCAGCAGCTTTCACCTACCGGACTATCACCGTCTACGGTCAGCCATTCCAGACTGTTCGACTAACCACTGGCTTTGTAACTCCTCGACCGTGTGTCAGCACAATCAGCAGGGTCCCACAACCCCGACCACGCAACCCCTGACAGGTATCACACGCCGCCGGTTTAGCCTCAATCCGCTTTCGCTCGCCACTACTCACGGAATCACTATTTGTTTTCTCTTCCTACGGGTACTGAGATGTTTCACTTCCCCGCGTTCCCCCCACACACCCTATGTGTTCAGGTGCGGGTGACATCACATGACTGATGCCGGGTTCCCCCATTCGGACACCCTGGGATCACAGCTTGGTTGACAGCTCCCCCAGGCCTATCGCGGCCTCCCACGTCCTTCATCGGCTCCTGGTGCCAAGGCATCCACCGTTCGCCCTTGACAACTTGACCACAAAGATGCTCGCGTCCACTGTGCAATTCTCAACAAACGACCAACCCACAACCCGAACAGTTCCCCACCAGACCCAGCTCACCGCCGGCGGTATGAAGAACCAGGCCATGCCTGGCGCCCCGACAGGCTCCCGCCCGTCTCCAAGGCTCCGAAGACAACAACCAGCGGTTGTTCCTTCAGGACCCAACAGGGTGCTTACGCTCCTCCCCAGCCGCACCAGAGGCAACCGTTCCCACCACCGAAGTGGCTGTACTAAGCACCCCCGGCCGTTGCCGAGGACAAACTTGCCAGTGTCTCCGCCATCTGAGCACCCCGACCCGACATTCGCAGGTCGCGGGCTCCATACCAGCTTTCGCCGGATGGTGCTCCTTAGAAAGGAGGTGATCCAGCCGCACCTTCCGGTACGGCTACCTTGTTACGACTTCGTCCCAATCGCCAGCCCCACCTTCGACGGCTCCCTCCACAAGGGTTGGGCCACCGGCTTCGGGTGTTGCCGACTTTCGTGACGTGACGGGCGGTGTGTACAAGGCCCGGGAACGTATTCACCGCAGCGTTGCTGATCTGCGATTACTAGCGACTCCGACTTCACGGGGTCGAGTTGCAGACCCCGATCCGAACTGAGACCGGCTTTTTGGGATTCGCTCCACCTCACGGTATCGCAGCCCATTGTACCGGCCATTGTAGCATGCGTGAAGCCCTGGACATAAGGGGCATGATGACTTGACGTCATCCCCACCTTCCTCCGAGTTGACCCCGGCAGTCTTCGATGAGTCCCCGCCATAACGCGCTGGCAACATCGAACGAGGGTTGCGCTCGTTGCGGGACTTAACCCAACATCTCACGACACGAGCTGACGACAGCCATGCACCACCTGTGACCGCCCCCGAAGGACCCCCCATCTCTGGAGGTTTTGCGGCCATGTCAAACCCAGGTAAGGTTCTTCGCGTTGCATCGAATTAATCCGCATGCTCCGCCGCTTGTGCGGGCCCCCGTCAATTCCTTTGAGTTTTAGCCTTGCGGCCGTACTCCCCAGGCGGGGCGCTTAATGCGTTAGCTGCGGCACAGGGAACCGGAGAGGCCCCCCACACCTAGCGCCCAACGTTTACAGCGTGGACTACCAGGGTATCTAATCCTGTTCGCTCCCCACGCTTTCGCTCCTCAGCGTCAGTATCGGCCCAGAGACCCGCCTTCGCCACCGGTGTTCCTCCTGATATCTGCGCATTTCACCGCTACACCAGGAATTCCAGTCTCCCCTACCGAACTCTAGCCTGCCCGTATCGACCGCAGGCCTGGGGTTGAGCCCCAGGTTTTCACGGTCGACGCGACAAGCCGCCTACGAGCTCTTTACGCCCAATAAATCCGGACAACGCTCGCGCCCTACGTCTTACCGCGGCTGCTGGCACGTAGTTGGCCGGCGCTTCTTCTGCAGGTACCGTCACTTACGCTTCGTCCCTGCTGAAAGAGGTTTACAACCCGAAGGCCGTCATCCCTCACGCGGCGTCGCTGCATCAGGCTTCCGCCCATTGTGCAATATTCCCCACTGCTGCCTCCCGTAGGAGTCTGGGCCGTGTCTCAGTCCCAGTGTGGCCGGTCGCCCTCTCAGGCCGGCTACCCGTCGTCGCCTTGGTAGGCCATCACCCCACCAACAAGCTGATAGGCCGCGAGCCCATCCCAGGCCGAAAAACTTTCCACCACACACCATGCGATGCGAGGTCATATTCGGTATTAGCCCCGGTTTCCCGGGGTTATCCCAAAGCCTAGGGCAGGTTGCTCACGTGTTACTCACCCGTTCGCCGCTCGAGTACCCCGAAAGGCCTTTCCGCTCGACTTGCATGTGTTAAGCACGCCGCCAGCGTTCGTCCTGAGCCAGGATCAAACTCTCCAACAAAAACCTATTTGTCGGACACAATGTCCTGGCAACAAAAGTGTTGCCAAAGGAATCCCAACCAGCCAGACAACAGCCTGACCAGTCCGGGGTATAAAACAATTGGCACTGGCTTTACAAGCACCCTGTTGAGTTCTCAAAGAACAACCACACACCGCCCAGAAACCCTACACCGTAGGGCCCCCGCTTGGGGCAACCTCTCTAACTTACCCGACTCGAGTTTCGCTGTCAACCTCTTGTTTTGAGGTGATCAACCTGGCTCGAATCGATCCACGCTGACGCTCACCGTTTCCGGTGATCGCTTCTCCCGTGGTTTCGGCGGACCGGCCGGCGTCGCTCTCGCAACCACCCGCCCGGCTCCCTGCCGGCTTTCGAACTCTACCCGGTCGGCTTCGCGTTCGCAACTCCGTGTCTCCGAAGTCGTCCCGCACCACCCGAGTCCTCGGTCTGGCTCGGCGTCACCGCCACCAGCCCGGCGCCCGTTCTCGGCCGGTTTGCCCCGGCCTCCCGCGTGCAGAGAGAAAGTTACGCGGAGCGGCCCGGGAAGGCAAATCAATGATCGTCACTGCCTTTGCGCGAGCCGCCGCGCCCGAGAAAACGCTCTGTCGGAGAGGTACGCGCCGAGGTGCGCCGTGCCAGAGTTGTCGACATGACTGACCTGTCCCGACGCCCGGCCCTGGCCGAGGAGGCCCTGCTCGGCCTCCTGCTGCCGTTCTGGCAGCTGGTCATCGGGGCCTTCGTGCTCGCCGTACTCCTGCTGTCGGTGCGGCGACTCGTCCGCCGCGGCCCATCGCGGATGACCACCGCGCTGCTGATCACCGCGGCGGCGATCGCCGGCTTCGCCGTGGTCGGCCTGCTCCTGGGGGCCTGAACCGCTCAGAGCCGGCGGTTGGCGAGGCTCGGCAGTTCGGCCCGGACGGTGCGCAACCGGTCCAGGTCGATCTCCGCGACGGCCAGGCCCGGACCATCGGCGACCTGGCTCACCACCGTCCCCCACGGGTCCACCACCATGCTCCGTCCGAAACAGGTGCGGCCCGGCTCGTGGTCGCCGGTCTGACCCGCGGCCGCCACGAAGCACTGGTTCTCGATCGCCCGGGCCCGGAGCAGCACCTCCCAGTGGTCCCGCCCGGTGTGCATCATGAACGCGGCCGGCACCACCAGGAGTTCGGCGCCGCCGTCGACGGCGAGCTGCCGGTAGAGCTCGGGAAAGCGCAGGTCGTAGCAGATCGACAAGCCGACGCGGAGGCCCTCCACGTCGACCACCACCGGCCTCTCCCCCGGCGCGACGGTGGCCGACTCCTGATAGGAGACGCGGCCGGGGATCTCCACGTCGTATAGGTGGATCTTGCGATAGGCGGCGGCGAGCGTGCCCTCCCGGTCGAAGACCAGCGAGGTGTTCCAGGTGTGCGCCGGGTCCGGGCCGGCCTCGTGGAACGAACCCGCGATCACCCAGAGGCCGAGTCGGCGCGCGGTCGCGGCGAAGAACCGCCCCACCTCGCCGTCGACCGGCTCGGCCGGCGGCATCCGGTCGGCGTGGCCGAGGTAGTCGACGTACTCCGGGAGGAGCGCGAGATCGGCGCCGGCCGCCGCAGCCCTGACCAGCAGGTCCTCGGCGGCGGCGAGATTCGCCGCCCGATCGTCGCGGGCGTTGAGCTGGCAGACGGCGACGCGCATGACACCGAGGGTACGGGCTCCGGGCCGCCGGACGACAGGGCTCAGACGCTGGCCAGCACGAGCGCGGCGGCGGCGAACCCGAGCCCGGCCAACTGGACCGGACGCAGCCGTTCCCGGTCCACCGCGAGCGCGAGCAGGACGGTGCTCGCCGGGTAGAGCGACGCGATGGCGGCCACCACGCTGAGATGGCCCCGCGCGGCGGCGGCGAGGAAAAGCGCCTTCGCCGCAGAGTCGAGCAGGCCGGCAGCGGCGGCCCAGCCGAGCACCCGCCGGCCCAGCCGCAGGCGCACGCCGACGCGGGCGGCGAGCGCGAGGCCGAACGCGACGGTGCTGACGCGCACCGCCAGCACCGGCCACATGCCGCCGCCGGCGTCGGCCTGACCGAGCAGCGCGAAGAAGACGCCGAAGAGCAGGCCCACGGCGAGCGCGGTGGCGAGGACCCGGCGGGAGACGCGCCCGCCGCCACCGCGCTCGCCCAGGCTGACCAATGCGATCGCCAGGACGGCGAGGCCGGCACCGGTGAGCGCCACCGTGCCCGGGGAGTGCGCCACGACGAGGCCGGCGACGATCGGCACCACCGCGGCGGTGATCGCGGTGACCGGTGCCACCACCGCCATCACGCCGGTGGCCAGCGCCCGGTAGAGCAGCATGACGCCGGCCGCCCCGGCCACGCCCGCGAGCAGTCCCCACGCCAGGTCGACGGCGTCCGGCGTGCCGGGTACGACGAGCACCAGCATGATCAGCAGCGGCAGGCTGAGCAGTTGGGACACCACGGTGACCGCGACCGGGTGGGCGTGCCGCGACGCCTTGCCGCCGGAGAAGTCGGCCGTGCCGAACGCGATCGCGGACACCGCGGCGAGCACAATGGGGAGCATCCCGCAGTCGTACCATAATAGTGACCGTGAAGGACAGCATGATGACCGACGCCGGTGGACGGGTGGGTGCGGTGACCGCCGCGGTCGCCCGGCAGGTACGCGAGTTGCGGGCCGCCCGCGGCTGGTCCTTCGAGGAGTTGGCCGGCCGGTCCGGCGTCAGCAAGGGCATGCTGGTGCAGATCGAGGGCGCCCGCACCAACCCGAGCATCGGCACGCTCTGCCGGGTCGCCGACGCGTTCGGCATCAGCATCGCCCGGCTGCTCGAACCGGCCGAGGAGAACACGGTGCGGGTGACCCCCGCGGACGCGGCACCGGTGCTGTGGCGCGGCGCGAACGGGGGCGCGGCGCGCCTGCTCAGCGGCATCGGCGAGCCGGACATGGTGGAACTCTGGGACTGGCGGATGCGGCCCGGCGAGGCCCTGCACTCCCCCGACCACCCACCCGGCACCCGGGAGATCCTGCACGTGCTGGACGGAGCCCTGACCGTCACCGTCGACGGCGTCGACCACGGGGTGCACACCGGCGAGACGGTGGAGTTCCACGCCGACCGGCCGCACGGCTATCGCACGGCCGGCGACGCGCCGGTGCGGCTGGTGATGGTGGTGGTCACCCCGTCGGGCGAGTGGGACCGGCGGACCCGGTCACGCGAACCGCGCCCGAGCTGACCCGGGCGCGGTCGCGACGACGGCTCAGGCCGACTTCTCCTCGCGGTCCCGGCGACGCCGGCCGGTGAACTCGCGGGGCACGATCGTCGGGTTGACGTTCTCCAGGACGACCTCGCGGGTGATCAGCACCCGGGCGGCGTCGGGGTTGCTCGGCACCTCGTACATCACGGAGAGGAGCACCTCCTCCATGATGGCCCGCAGGCCACGGGCGCCGGTGCCGCGGAGCATGGCCTGGTCGGCGATGGCCTCCAGCGCCGGCTGCTCGAACTCCAGCTCGACGCCGTCCAGCTCGAACAGGCGCTGATATTGCCGGACCAGCGCGTTGCGCGGCTCGGTGAGGATCTTCACCAGGGCGCCCCGGTCGAGGCTGCGCACGTTGGTGATCACCGGGAGCCGGCCGATGAACTCGGGGATCAGCCCGAACTTCAACATGTCTTCCGGCATGACCTGGCTGAAGATGTCATCGGTCGACCGCTCCGACACCGAGCGGAGCCGAGCGCCGAAGCCGGTGCCGCCGGAGCCGGTGCGGGCCTCGATGATCTGGTCGAGGCCGGCGAACGCACCACCGCAGATGAACAGCACGTTCGTGGTGTCGATCTGGATGAACTCCTGGTGCGGGTGCTTCCGGCCGCCCTGCGGCGGCACGTTGGCGACCGTGCCCTCCAGCATCTTCAGCAGCGCCTGCTGCACGCCCTCGCCGGAGACGTCCCGGGTGATCGACGGGTTCTCCGACTTGCGGGCGATCTTGTCGACCTCGTCGATGTAGATGATGCCGGTCTCGGCGCGCTTGATGTCGTAGTCGGCGGCCTGGATCAGCTTGAGGAGGATGTTCTCCACGTCCTCGCCGACGTAGCCCGCCTCGGTGAGCGCGGTGGCGTCGGCGATCGCGAACGGGACGTTGAGCATCCGGGCCAGGGTCTGCGCCAGGTGGGTCTTACCGCAGCCGGTCGGGCCGAGCAGCATGATATTGGACTTGGCCAGCTCGACGCCGTCACTGCCGGAACCGGGCGCACCGGCGGCCTCCGCCTGGATCCGCTTGTAGTGGTTGTAGACCGCGACGGCGAGCGCCTTCTTGGCCTGCTCCTGACCCACGACGTAGTTGTCGAGGAACTGGCAGATCTCCATCGGCTTGGGAAGCTCTTCCCACTTCACCTCGCCGGACTCGGCCAACTCCTCCTCGATGATCTCGTTGCAGAGATCGATGCACTCGTCGCAGATGTAGACCCCGGGGCCCGCGATGAGTTTCTTGACCTGCTTCTGTGACTTGCCACAGAAGGAGCACTTCAGTAGGTCGCCGCCGTCACCGATCCGTGCCACCTACGTTCTCCCTGCACTCATCGGCCGGAGCGCCGGCCCTGACCTGCGGGCGCCGCGGCGCCCGTCCGTCCCTGTCGTCCCACTGTGCTGTCGGCCCCACCCGATCCGACCCGGAGCGGTACAGACCCGACGTTACCCGGTGGCCGGGTTTTCTCCGACCCCCAAAACGGGTGTGTCAGAGGTCGGCCGGGAACAACCCCCGACCGACCTCCGACCCCGCACGTGCTCAGCCTGCGGTGTGAGTCGCCAGCAGACCCTTCTTGCGGCTGGTCAGGATGGTGTCGACCAGCCCGTACTCCTTGGACTCCTCGGCCGTCATGATCTTGTCACGGTCGATGTCCTTACGAACCTGCTCGATCGGCCGGTTGCAGTGGCGGGACAGCATGTCCTCCAACTGCGTCCGCATCCGCAGGATCTCCCGGGCCTGGATCTCGATGTCCGACCCCTGGCCGTAGCCACCCTCGGTGGCCGGCTGGTGAATGATGATCCGGGAGTTCGGCAGTGCCATCCGCTTACCCGGGGTGCCCGCCGCGAGCAGCACCGCCGCCGCGCTGGCCGCCTGCCCGAGGCAGACCGTCTGGATGTCCGGCCGGACGTACTGCATGGTGTCGTAGATCGCCGTCATGGCGGTGAAGGAGCCACCGGGCGAGTTGATGTACATGATGATGTCGCGGTCCGGGTCGGTGCCCTCCAGCGTCAGCAGCTGGGCCATCACGTCGTTGGCCGAGGCGTCGTCCACCTGGACACCGAGGAAGATGATCCGGTCCTCGAAGAGCTTGTTGTAGGGATTCGACTCCTTCATCCCGTACGACGTGCGCTCGACGAACGACGGCAGGACATAGCGGTTGTGCACGGCCGCGAACTGGGGCGGCAGGCTCAGGTCGGTCATCGTCAGCTCCTCGATCAGCTCAGGGTCCCGGCGCCATCCGGAACCTGCGCGGCCCCGATGATCACCTTGTCGATGAAGCCGTAGTCCATGGCCTCCTGGGCGGTGAACCAGCGGTCGCGGTCCGAGTCCGCCTCGATCTGGGCCTGGGACTGGCCGGTGTGGTGCGCCACCCGCTCCTGGAACATCCGCTTCGTGTAGAGCATCTGCTCGGCCTGGATCGCGATGTCCGACGCGGTGCCGCCGAGACCGCCCGAGGGCTGGTGCATCATGATCCGCGCGTGCGGCAGGGCGTAGCGCTTGCCCTTGGTGCCGGCGCAGAGCAGGAGCTGCCCCATCGAGGCGGCCATGCCCATGGCCACGGTCGACACGTCGTTGTCGATGTACTGCATGGTGTCGTAGATCGCCATGCCGGAGTAGACCGAGCCACCCGGCGAGTTGATCCAGAGGAAGATGTCGCGGTCCGGGTCCTCCGCCGCGAGCAGCAGGAGCTGCGCGCAGATGCGGTTGGCCACCTGGTCGTTCACCTCGCTGCCCAGGAAGATGATCCGTTCCTTGAGCAACCGGTTGTAGACCGAGTCGTCGAGGTTGCCAATGGAGTCGCCACCGCGGGCCTCGATCGCCCGGAGCGACTTCTTGGGGATGTGCATGTCGGTCATGGCAGCCCTTCGCTCTCCGTACCGTCCTGTCCGACACTAACCGCTCGTCGTGCGGGCGCACTCCCGGTCGGGGCACTGTTCGCTCTCAGCGCAGTCACCCGCACGGCGTACCCGGAAAGGGTTTCGGCCGCCGCCCGGCGCACAGCGCGGGACGGCGGCCGTCGCCGGAACGATCAGTGCTGGTGGTCGTGCTCGGCCTCGTTCTGGGCCCGCAGCGCGTCGAGGGAGACCTCGTTGCCCGCCGCGTCCTTGATCTTAATCTTCTCCATCACCGCAGCGAGCGCCTTGCCCCGGCGGACGTCGCCGAAGACGGCCGCGGCGGCGCCGGAGCGGGCGAGCTGGTCGTAGTACTGCTGCGGGGCCATCCCGGCGCGCTGCGCCCGGTGCACGATCTCGTGCCCGAACTCGTCGTCGGAGACCTGCACGTCCTCGGCGTCGGCGAGGGTGTCCAGCAGGAGCTGGATCTTGACGCCGTCGGTCGCCGCCTCGGTCAGCTCGGCGTCGATCTGCTCCTCGGTCTTCTCCTCCGCGGCGAGGTATTCCTCCAGGGAGGCGCCGATGCGCTCGAGCTGGTCGACCATCGCGGCCTTGCGGCTCTCGACCTCCTCCTTGACGACGCCCTCCGGCGCCGGCACCTCGGCGGCGGCCACCATCTGCTCCAGGGCCTTGTCGCGGGCGGCGTAGATCTGCTCGACCTGCTTGCCGCGGGTGACCCGCTCGCGCAGGTCGCCGCGCAGCTCCTCGATGGTGTCGAACTCGCTGGCCATCTGGGCGAAGTCGTCGTCCAGCTCGGGCAGCTCCTTCTCCTTGACCGTGCGGACGGTCACCGCCACGTCGGCGTCGCGACCGGCGTAGTCGCCGCCCACGAGCTGGGTGGTGAAGGTGGTGCTGTCACCGGCGGCCAGGCCGACCAGCGCCTCGTCCAGACCCGGCAGGAGCTGCTTGCTGCCGACCTCGTGCGAGATGTTGCTCGCCGACCCGCCCGGGACCTCCTCGCCGTCGACCGTGGCGTTCAGGTCGATCTGGACGAAGTCGCCCTCCTGGGCGGCCCGCTCGACGGTCTTCAGGGTGGCGAACCGCTCACGGAGGCTGCCGACCTGGTCGTCGATCTCGCTGTCGGCGATCTCGATCTCGTCGACGGTCACCTCGATGGTGGCCGGGTCCGGCAGGGTGATCTCGGGCCGGACGTCGACCTCGGCGGTGAAGTTGAGCGAGTCACCGTCGTTGAACTCGGTGATGTCGACCTCGGGACGGCCCAGCGTCTTGAGGTCGTGCTCGCGGACCGCGGCGAGGATGTTCTGCGGGATGGCCTCCTGGATCGCCTCGTTGAGGACGGTCCCCCGGCCCACCCGCTGGTCGATCACCGCGCTGGGAACCTTGCCCCGGCGGAAGCCGGGAACCTGGACCTGCTGGCCGATCTCCCGGTACGCCTTCCTGAGGCTCGGCTCGAGCTCGACGAACGGCACCTCGATGGCGAGCCGCACGCGCGTCGGGCTCAGAGTCTCGACGGTGCTCTTCACAGGCGTACTCCTTGACGGATCTGGGTGTCGATTCTGGGGCGTGATTGGCGCATCGAGTGTAGGCGAGTCGGCCTGCGGCGTCGGCAGGGCCCGGGCACCGCGCGGAGAAACCGGCGGTTCCCGGGACGATCCGGTCGCGAACGACAGTCGGGGTGGCGGGATTTGAACCCACGGCCCCTCGCTCCCAAAGCGAGTGCGCTACCAAGCTGCGCCACACCCCGTGGCGACGAAGAGTGTATGCCGTCCGGGCACCCGGGCGGGTGACCGGGGCGTCCGGGCCGCGTGCGCGCCGCACCCGATCGCCGTGCCGCGTCGCCACCTCGCGAGGTGGCGGGTCCCGGGGCCGGGCCGCTTCGCCGCCTCGGCGAGGTGGCGGGGTCCGGGCCGCGGGAGAGGCGCCGCCTCGGCGAGGTTGTGTGGATCTCGGGCGGACGGCGGGCACGCGCGGGGTACGGGCTGCACGCCCGGCTCCCGCATTCGGTAGGCTGACGGGCGCGCCCCGCGGCAGCGAGGCGCTCGCGGGCGTAGCTCAATGGTAGAGCTTCAGTCTTCCAAACTGACTACGCGGGTTCGATTCCCGTCGCCCGCTCCACCGACGAAGGCCCAGGCAGACCGCATGATCGCGGCGTCTGGGCCGTCTGCTTCGCCCAGTCCGGCCCGCACCCGGAGCCACGCCGCCACCGACCTCCTCGGCGGCCCTCTCCGGAGACCAGCCTCCGGGAGGGGCCCGTGCTGCCGGCCAACCGGCCCGACCACGCGCCACTGACCGCACGGCGGGTGGCGCGTCGGGGCGATCACGGTCGATCATGGGCCGTGCTGTGCACGTGCGGGGAGCCGCGTGTCGGCGACACCGGCCGGGCGGTCAGGACAGCCGGCGGCGGATCCACTCCCGGTCGTCCGCCGGTAGGGCGTCGGCCACCAGCACCCGGGGCAGCAGCTCCGGCTCCGAGGTCACCGCGCGGAACAGGAACGCCACCGACACCTCGTGCCCGGGTCGGCTCAGGACCTCGACCGGGTCGTCGGCGCGGACCTCGCCCGGCTCGACCACCCGCAGGTAGGCCCCCGGCACCGCGGCGGCGGTGAACCGCTTGATCCAGCCCTGCTCGCCCAGCCAGCCCTGGAACGTGCCGCACGGGATCCGCGCGCAGGACACCTCCAGCACGACGTCCGCCCCGATCCGCCACCGCTCGCCGATCAGCGCACCGGTCACGTCCAGCCCGGCGGTGGTCAGGTTCTCGCCGAAGCTGCCGTTGCCCAGCGACCGGCCCAACTCGGCCTGCCAGCGGTCCAGGTCCTCCCGGGCGTACGCGTAGACGGCCTGGTCGGTGCCGCCGTGGTGGGCCACGTCGTAGACCCGGTCGCCGGCCAGGCCGACCTCACCGGCGCCCTTCGGGCCGGGCGCGGTGACCGCGACCGGACCGTCGACGGGCCGCTTGTCGATGCCGGTCGCCCCGATCCCCTTCCAGGGGTTGGGCCGGGGCCGGCCCACGTTCACGGAGAGCACCCTCATGCCGGGTGAGGGTAGGGCCGACGTCCGGGACCGGCCAGCGATTTCCCACCGGGGCACGGGCCGGGAGCGGGGCGGCGCGGGCTGCGTACGATGCGGGCCGGACATGCCCGCGTCGGCCGGAGGTAGCGACGGATGTCAGGCCAGCAGGACGGTGTCGCCCTCGGCGTGGACCTCGGCACCTCGAACACGGTGGCGGTGCTGCGCCGGCCGGACGGGACCACCCGGCCGCTGCTCGTGGACGGGCACCCGATCCTGCCGTCCGGGGTCTACGCCGACGCCGACGGTCACCTGCACGTCGGGCGGGACGCGCAGCGCCTCGCCCAGGCCGACCCGACCGGCTACGAGCCGAGCCCGAAACGGCGGGTCGACGAGGAGATCGTCGAGCTGCGCGGGCGGGCGTACCGGCCGGCGGAGCTGCTGGCCGCGACGCTGCGGGCGGTCGCGGACGCGGCGGTGGCCGCGGTCGGCCTGCTGCCCCCGGCGGTGGTGACGCACCCGGCGGCCTGGGCGCCGGCCCGACGGCGGGTGCTGCACGAGGCGGTGGAACTCGCCGGCTGGCCGTCGGCGGCCGAGCACACGCTCGCCGGGCCGATCGCGCCCGGAACCCGCCTGCTGCGCGAGCCGGTGGCCGCGGCCCGCTACTACACCCAGGTGCTCCGCCGGCCGGTGCCGGTGGGCGGCGCGGTCGCGGTGTTCGACTTCGGCGGCGGCACGCTCGACGTGGCGGTGCTGCGCAACGAGGGCGCCGACCCGTGGGGCGACTCCGGTTTCCAGCTCGTCGCCACCGGCGGCCTCGCCGACCTGGGCGGGCTCGACCTGGACGCGGCCCTGCTCGGGCGGCTCGGCGAGCTGGTGCGGCCGGCCCACCCCGGCCGGTGGGCTCGGCTGACCGAGCCGGCGTCCACCGCCGACCGGCGGGACCGGCAGCAGCTCTGGGACAACGTGCGCGGCGCCAAGGAGATGCTCTCCCGGGCCCTGGTCGCGCCGGTGGCGGTGCCGGGGGTGGAGGCGGCCGTCCCGCTGACCCGGGCGGACTTCGAGCGCCTCGTCGCGCCGATGCTCGCCCGCGCGGTCACCGAGACCCGGAACGTGACCGCCGCCGCCGGGCTGCGCCCGGAGCAGCTCGCCGGGCTGTTCCTGGTCGGCGGCTCGACCCGGGTGCCGCTGGTGGCCCGGCTGCTGCACGCCGAGCTGGGCATCGCGCCGACCGTGCTGGAACAGCCGGAACTGCCGGTCGCCGAGGGGGCGCTGACCGACCTGCCGCTGCCCCGGCGGGCCGGCCTGCCGGGCGGGCCCGTGCCACCGGCGGCCACGCCGCAGCAGGCCGCGCCGCAGCGGGTGACGGAGGTGAACGGGCGCGCCGACACCGTGCCGGGCGCGGTCGAGCGCGACACCACGGTGGCGCACGCGACACCGGCCCCGACGCGGCAGGACCGGGCCGACGGGTGGGCGGCTCCCGGCGGCCCGCACGGCACGCTCGTCGCCGATCCACCCGGGCACGCCCCGGCCGGCGGTCGGCAGCCGGCGGGGTACCCGGCTGTCGGCGTACCCCCGGGGTCGCCGGCCGGTCCCGGCGGGCCCGGACCCTGGTCCGGCACCCCTGCGGACGGCGCGTCGCGCCGCGGTGGCCGGCGGGGCCGCTGGCTCGCGGCGGGCGCCGGCCTGGTGGTCGTCACGGTGGCCGCCGCGATGCTGCTGTGGGTGCTCCGGGACCGGCACCCGGCGCTCGACTTCCACCCGCCGGATCTGGTCGAGACGGTGGCCGTGGGCGACGAGCGGCCCGGCGCGATGTTCACCGAGACGCTCGGCGACCGCGCCTATCTGGCCTGGTCGTTGCCGGATGACAGGCTGATGGTGCGGGCGGTGGAGGCCGCCACCGGGCGGACGCTCTGGGAGGGGCGGACCGGGGTGAGCGCCGAACGGTGGGCCGGAATCCGGGCGCTGCCCGGAGGCGTCGCCGTGCTCGCCGACGCCTCCGGATCAGACACGCCCCGACCGTTGGTGGTGCTCGACGGCGACTCCGGCACGCAGCGGTGGGACACCACGATCGCCGGGGACGACGAGATCTTCCTCGGGGCCGGCACGCTGGTCCGGCTGGACCGCGCCGGCAACCGGCTGGTCGGGTTGCGGCTGGCCGACGGCCGGGAGCGGTGGCGGCGGGACAACCCGCGCAGCGAGTACGGCGACGCCCGCACCGTGGTGGTGCCGGTCGGCACCGGGGAGGCGCTGGACGGCCCGGCCTACCCGGACGGTTCGCCGCGCGCCCCGTGGTCGGGTGAGGCCGACCGGCTGGTGCAGGTGGGCGCGGACCGCTCGGTGCGGGTGCTGGCCATGGCGAGCGGGAAGGTCCTGCGCAGCCGCGGCAACGTGGTCGACCTCGACGACCCGGTGGCCGCCCGCGACGACCGGTTGTACGTGGCGGAGAGCGACCGGGGCCTGCGGCTGCTCTCCTACGACCTGGGCAGCCTCGGCACGCCCGACGTGCTCTACGAGGCCACCGCCCCGGACAGCCGGGTGAAGGCGCTGGTCACCTGCGGGAAGCACCGGGCCTGCCTGCTGGAGGTGCCCGGCGCCGGCGCCGACGGCACGCGGGTGGTGGTCGCCACCGAGGGTGCGGGCAGCCGGCACTGGGCGGCGCCGCAGGCGGCGCGGCTGGTCCCGCTCGGCGAGCACCTGCTGGCCGAACGGACCCTGCCCCGCGACTCGGTGACGGTGTTCGCGCCGGACGGCGAGCCGGTGCTGCGCGAGCGCGACGGGGTGGCCGTCCGACTGGACGCCGGCAACCTGCTGCTGTTCGACAAGGAACCCGGCGGCTACGAGGACGACCGCGTCCTGGCCGGGCTCGCGGTGGGCGGGAAGCCGTTGGAGATGGGGAAGGTGGAGCGGATCCGCAGCGAGTCCTGCTCCTGGAACACCGAGATGCTGGTGTGCGGCGCGGAGAAGGAGTTCCGGCTGTACCGGTTCGCCGGCTGAGCGCCACGACCGAAAGTGAGCTTGACAGCCGTCGATGCCTCGACTGGTCTGGACGTTCGAGAGATCGACGTCCGTCAGGAGGCCCCGTGTTCGTCCGACGACGGTGGACCGCGCTCGCCACCACCAGCATCCTGATCACCGCCGGCCTGTTCCATCCCGACCCCGGCGTGGCCGCGCCGGCCGCCCCCACAGTCACCCTGGCGCCCGCCGAGACCGCGCTGGTCCGCGTCCGGCTCGCCGACGAGGCGCAACTCGCCCGCCTGGTCGCCGGTGGCGCGGACCTGGCCAACCGGCCCCGGTCCCGCGACGGCCACCCGGTCGCCGACCTCGTCCTCACCGGCCGGCAGCTCGCCGACCTCACCCGGCAGGGCGCGGCGGCGGTGCAGATCGTGCAACGCGCCGACGACGGCGCCCGACGGCTCGCCGAGAGCGCCCGCGCCGCGCAGGCCCGCACCCGGGCCGGGCTGCGTGCCGCCGACGGGGTGGACACCCTCCAGGTCCTCCAGGCCTACTGGTGGACCACCGGCGGGAAGACGTTCCTCCAGGCCCAGGTGGCCACCACCGCCACCGACGACCCGGACGTGGAGATCACGGTGAGCTGGCGCACCGCCGACGGGGCCACCGGCACCTTCCCGCTCTACCGGTTCGAGGACTCGGGCGAGTACCAGTACCACTACGCGCTGCCGCAGCCGGTGCCCGGGCGGCCGGTGCAGCTCACCGCCACCTCCAGCCTCGGCGGGACGAGCCGGCCGGTCGCCCCCTCGCTCTGGCCGAACGCCGCACCGCCGCCGCAGCCGGCCGGCTACCAGAAGGACTTCATCGACGCCTACCTGACGCCGGTCGACATCAGGGCCCGGATCGCCCGGCTGGGCCGCCAGTACCGCGACCTGGTCGACGTCATCGACCTGCCGAACCGCACCCAGGGCTACCGCCGCACCGCCGCCGCGTACCTGGGTGACCCGGCCGTCGCCGCCGTGGTGGTGGAGTCGGTCCGCTTCGGGGACCAGGGCATGAACGGCGTGCAGGCGCGCACCGTCGACCCGGGCCGGCCCGGCCGGCCACTGACCGTCCGCTACCGCGACCGGGTGCTCACCGTGTCCCTGGCCACCGACGCCGCCGGCAAGGTGACCAGCACCACCGACGACGTCGCCGCCGCGATCAACGCCCGGCAGGGCACGCGCCTGCGGGCCACCGTGGAGGACGGCTCGGCCGGACTGCCCATGCCGGTCGCCGGACCGGTACGCCTCGACGACGGGTTGCAGGGCACCGAGGTGCCGGCCCGCCCGTGGACCGTGCAGGCGCTGCGGATCGGCAAGCACCGCGACGGCTCCCGGATCGGGGTGCTCGCGTACTCGCAGGAGCACGCCCGGGAGTGGGCGACGCCGCTGGTCACGCTGGAGTTCGCGGAGCGGCTGCTGGCCAACGCGCGCACCGACGCGGCGACCCGCGACCTGCTGGAGCAGGTGGACGTGTTCGTGATCCCGACGGTGAACCCGGACGGCGCGAACTACTCGTTCCACGACTACAACTTCCAGCGCAAGAACCTGGTCAACCACTGCGCCGGCACCGCCCGCGACCCGAGGTACCGCACCAACTGGGGCGTGGACGTCAACCGCAACTACACCGTCGGGTCGCTGTTCGACGGCTACGTGGGCGCCAGCGCCAACTGCCTCTCCGGCAACTACGCGGGCACGGCGGAGCTGTCCGAGCCGGAGAGCCGCAACGTGATCGACCTGGCGAAGGCGCATCCCAACATCAGGTTCGCGATGAACGTGCACTCGTACGGCGGCTACTTCATGTGGCCGCCCGGGGCGTACAAGGCGGACGGGCGGGTCACCCTGCCGCGCCCGTCGATCGACGAGTCGACGCTGTTCCTGGCCAGCGCCCGCCGGATCGTCGGCGCCATCGCGGCCGAGCGGGGCACCGTCACCTGGCCGTCGCAGACCGGCCCGGTCGCCGACGTGCTCTACTCGGCGGCCGGCAACTCGGCCGATCAGCTCTACTACGAGCTGGGCATCTTCGCCTGGGACTTCGAGGTCGGCAACGACAGATGGAACGAGACCACCGGGCAGTGGGAGGGCGTCGGGTTCCAGCCGCCCTTCGACGAGGCGCACGGCGAGTCCCAGGAGTACGCCGGCGGCCTGATCGAGCTGGTCCGGGTGGCCCGCGACCACGCGGCCACGTCGGCGAGGCGTTGACCGCTCAATCCGACGGGCGACGGATGAACCGGGCGGGGCGGGGTAATGCGAGCGCCGTCCTGGAGGAGTGACGACCGGCGTCGCGGCGTACCGCGACCGGGCGCGCGGGCGGGCGGCACCATGCCGACCCGCCCGCCGCCGACGCCCCCGCGAGGGGCCGCCGTCCGCTAGCGTGCCCTCCCGTGAAAACCATTCGTATCGCTCCGATCGTCCTGGCCTGCGCCCTGGCGACGCTCACCGCCTGCGGCGGCGAGGATCCCGACACCGCGGCGGGCCCGGCGGCCACGTCCGCCTCGGTCCCCGCCGCGACGATCGCCGCCGCCCCGAGCACCGCCGCCACCGCGTCCCCGCCGGCCGCGGCGGACACCGCCGGCGCCAAGCAGCTCTGCGAGTCGGTCAAGAAGTCGGGCGACGAGATGAAGGCCCGACTCGTCTCCGCCGTGCAGGCCGGCGGCGACCCGAACGCCGAGGTCACCAAGATCCTGGCCGAGATGGGCCGGACCGCCACCACGCTGGCCGCGACCGCGGGCGACAACGCCACGGGCGCCGCCCTGAAGAGGTTCGGCGCGGAGAACACCAAGGCGGCGAAGGCCGCCGACCCGAGCACCGCCGCCGACAGCGCCGCCATGGAGAAGGCCGGTGCGAACCTCAACGCCGCCTGCAAGGCGGCCGGCGTCACCACCGGCTTCTGAGCGACCCCCACGCCGCCGACGTGCCGGCGCGGGCGGGTCGGCGTGCCGCCGCCCGCCCGCGCCGGTGCGGCTCAGTTGCCGGTGACCCAGTTCCAGGCGGAGACCACCCACTCGGTCTGCTGGAGGTAGGCCACCCCCACACCGGCCAGGAAGAGCGCGGTGAGCATGTGCGCGCCGCGCGCGCTGCGGCGCACCCGACCGAGCTGCCGCTCCAGGATCAGCCGACCGACCAGCCGGGTCAGCGCGAACAGCCCGACGGCGGTGAGCAGGCTGAGCACGAACGTGAGCAGCGGGGTGATCAGGTTGCCCCGGCCGGAGATCGCCCAGATGCCCCAGCAGACGAACGCGAACAACGCGCCGGCCGCGCTCCACTCCCCGCCCCGGCGCGCCTGGGCCAGGTGCCAGCTCATCGACCGGCGCGGCGCCTGCTCGCCGGCCCAGTCGCCGTGCTCCACCGTGGGGAACTGCTCGGTGCGGGGCGTACGGCGCTGGCCGACCGCCGCCACCCCGCGCCGGAACGCGTCCCGCTGCTCCGGCACCGGCTGGGGCGGCACCTCCACGGTGCGCTCCGCCCACGGCTGTGTCTGGTCCGCCATCTTCCCGTCCTCCCCCTCGACCGACGTCGGCCTCGGTTCGAGGGTAGCCACCCGGCAAATAGGGTGCCGACCCCCACGGTGATGGGGTACACACGGGCGATGACCGACGCGGTGGTGCCCCGGACCGAGGACTTCGACGAGATCGCCGCGCTGCTGGCGCTGGCCTTCCACACCGATCCCGACCCCGAGCTCCAGGCGATCGAACGCCCGGTCTTCGAGCCGGAACGGTCGCTGCTGGTCCGCGACGGACGGACCGCCGTGGCGCACGCCGGCGCGTTCGGCCGCGACCTCGCCGTGCCGGGGGCGGACGTGCCGGCCGCGCACGTGAGCATGGTGGCGGTCGCGCCCACGCATCGCCGCCGGGGCCTGCTGAGCGGGCTGATGCGCCGGCAGCTACGGGAGATCCGCGACGCCGGCCGGGAGCCGGTCGCGGTGCTCTGGGCCAGCGAGGGCCGCATCTACCCCCGGTTCGGCTACGGCTCCGCGGCCCAGCGGCTGGCGCTGTCCGCCGACACCACCGGGCTGCGACTGCCCGACCCCACGCCCGCCGAGGGCACGCTGCGCCTGGACCGACCGGCCGGGCACGCCGACGAGCTGGCCCGGCTGTACGAGCGGGCACGCGCCGACCGCCCCGGCTGGTCGCGGCGGGACGAACGCTGGTGGGCGTACGTGCTGGCGGACCTGAAGAGCCGGCGGGAGGGCGCCACCGAGCGGCGGGTGCTGCTGCACGACGGGCCCGACGGGCCCGACGGGTACGCGCTCTACCGGACCAGGGACGAGTGGGTCGGCGACGTCCCCCGCAGCGAGGTGCGGGTCGGCGAGGTGGTGGCGCTCACGCCGGAGGCGTACCTGGCGCTCTGGCGGCTGCTGCTCTCGGTCGACCTGACCCGGCGGCTCTCCTTCCCGATCGCCGCCGTGGACGAGCCGCTGCTGCGCCTCGTCGACGAGCCGCGCCAGCTCGCCCCGCAGCTCGCCGACGGGCTCTGGGTGCGGGTGGTGGACGTGCCGGCCGCGTTCGCCGCCCGCCGCTACGCCGCCGACGTCGACGTGGTGGTCGAGGTCGTCGACGCGCTGCTGCCGGAGAACACCGGCCGGTGGCGGCTGGTCGGCGGCCCGGACGGCGCCGAGTGCGCGACCACCACCGCACCGGCCGCGCTGGCCTGCGACGTCCGCGCGTTGGGCGAGCTCTACCTGGGCGGCACCACCCCGGCCGCGCTGGCCGCCACCGGCCGCCTCCGCGAGCTGATCCCCGGCACCCTGACCCGGCTCACCCCCGCCTTCACCTGGCACCGCGCCCCCACCCCCATGGAGAACTTCTGACCCACGCCGCACTGCCGTCGGTGGTGGAGCGGTGGCACCCCGGCTACCCGGATCATTCCGACATCGCACGCACCACGCCTCCATGATCGTGGCGCGGTCGCCTCGCCGGGCCGACCGAGGGCGTGGCGGGCGGTACGGTCGGGGGGTGGGTGAGGCGGAGCGACGGCGACGGCGACTGCGGCATCAGAGCGAGCCGGCCGAGGCGGTCGACACCGGGGCGAGGAGCGCGCACCCGACCCGCGAGCCCGGCCCGGGCGCGGCGGGCGCGGGCTCGGAGACGAGCGCGAGCACGGCCGGGGTGCACGACGACGTCGCGCCCCGCCCCCCGCACGGTCCCCGGCGCGCCGAGCACGCGCCCTCGGACGACGGCTCGCGGCCGTCGCGCGGACCCCGACGTGGTGAGTTCGAGTCGGAACCACGGGGCCGGCGCGGCGCCCCCTCCGCCGACGAGGGCGAACGCGGACTGCGTGGCCTCGTCGGCTCCGGGTCGTCACAGGTGAGCGTGACCGCCGCGATGCGGGCGCGGGACGCCGCCCGCCCCACCGACGACGACCTCGCCGAGGCCGAGGCGCGGGTGGTGCTGGTCCGCCGCAACTGGGTGCCGCGCGAGGAACTGCCCCGCGGCGGACGCTGAACGGCTGCTCCGGCACCCGACCCGATGCCCCGTCCCGCACCGAACCCGGCGGGCCGCGCCCGCGCCCGACGCGACGGACCTGCCCGCCCGGCGCGACGGACCGTCAGGCGGGCAGGTCCGGCAGCCGGCGGCTCTGCTCGTAGTCGGCCACCTGGGTGATCCGGCGGCTGTGCCGGGGGTTGCCGGAGAACGCCGTGGTCAGGAACGCCTCGACCAGGGCGGTGGCCTCGTCCAGCGTGTGCTGCCGGGCGCCGATCGCGACGATGTTGGCGTCGTTGTGCTCCCGGGAGAGCTGGGCGGTGTCGACGTTCCAGGCCAGCGCCGCCCGGACGCCGGCCACCTTGTTGGCGGCGATCTGCTCGCCGTTGCCCGAGCCGCCGATCACCACGCCGAGGCTGCCCGGGTCGCCCACCACGCGGTCGCCGGTGTGCAGGCAGAACGCCGGGTAGTCGTCGTCCGGGTCGAAGGCGTGCGGACCGACGTCCACCACCTCGTAGCCCTGCTTGGCCAGGTGGTTGGCCAGGTGCACCTTCAGCTCGAAGCCGGCGTGGTCGGATCCCAGGTAGACGCGCATACCGCGCAGTCTGACAGGCCCGCCTGGAGAATCGACGCCCGGGCGGCGACCCCGAGGCGGTACGTCACACGCCGGTCAGCGGGGCAGCTCCGCCACCACCAGGCCGGCCCGCGCCTTCGGGGTGAACCAGGTGCTCTTACGCGGCATCTTCTCCCGGGCCAGGTTGACCGCGACGAAGTCGTCCACGGTCACCGGTGCCACCAGCACGGCCAGCTCGGCCCGGCCGGCGTCGACCTCACCGGTCAGCCAGCTCGCCGGGTAGTCGCCCCCGACGTAGTTGATCCGCTTGTCGCCCGGGTCGAGGCCCAGCACGTCCCGCAGCAGCAGCCGCTCGACGAGCGCGTGGTCCAGGTTCTCCAACCGGCCGGCGCCGACATGCGGCAGCGTCACCGCGTACCCCCGGCCGGCGAGGTGCAGGTGCACGGTGCCGCCGGTGGCCGGGACACCGACCGGGCCGGCGGCCTCGGTGACCTCGGCCCCGGCGGCGCGGAGCCGGTCGAGCAGCTCGTCCGGCGTGGTGGTCAGCTCGCTGACCAGCCGGTTGTAGGGCTGGATGGCGACCGACGCCGGTGTGGTGATCACCGAGAGGAAGCGCGGGAAGCCGCCGGTCTGGGCGGCCAGGCTGCGGTGGTTGCCGTCCGCCACCACCAGGTCGCCGCCGCCGGCCAGCGCGGTCAGCTCGTCCTGCGCCGCGCCGGGACCGACCAGCCAGATGGCGTGCGTGCGGCCGGACTGGTCGACGTCGGTCGCGGCGGGCGCGCCGGCCGACTCGGTCGCCGCCGCGAGCGCCGCGTGCAGCTCGTCGCCGCGCCCGGTCTGGAGCAGGAGTACGGGCGAGAGCAGGTGACCGAGCGCCTCGGCCAGCGCGACGCGCTCGCGCACCTTGGCGATGAACACGTCCTCGTTACGGATCACCAGGCCGGGCTCGTCGGCGCGGGTGGAGATCTGGTCGGTGTCGACCATGGCCCACAGCCCGTACGCGTTCTCCTCGCCCGGCGCGCTGATCCGGTAGAGCACCACCACCTGCTCGGCCGGGGTGTAGCTGCCGTCCGCCTTGGCCTCGGCGAAGCGTGCCACCGCGTCCGGGAGGGCGTCGAGGAACGACTTCCCGACGCTGTCCGGCGCCCGGTGGGGCATCTCGATGCCCAGGGCGCTGTGCGGATTGGCCGCCACGATGGCGGTGATCTCCGCGTCGTCGGCGAACTCGTCGTAGTTCTGCGCGCCGGTGCCGCCAGTGGTGATCCAGGCCCGGGCGATCGGATGCACGACCGTCATGCCCGCTGACGCTACCCGTGCCCGTTCCACAGCCGCCGCCGGACTCGCCCCCTTCCACCAGGTGAAAGGAGGGGCCCCCGCTTAACGCCTCTGGTAGAGGAGGGGCCCCCTGTTAACAGCCGGGATGCTCAGGCGACGGGGTCGCGGTGGCGGCCGGGAGCGGCCGGGCGGCGGGGCGGGGCGGACGGGCGGGAGCCGGCGTTGAGGCGTACCGTCGTCGCCCCCGCGGCGGCGCCGGACCGGCTCGGCGCGCGACCGGCGCGATCCGCCTCCGGTGGGGTCATCCGCGAGGTGGCCACCACGCGGGCCACGCCGACCACGATCGGCGGGGCCAGCAGGTCGGCCAGCTCGGCCGGCCCGGCGGGCCAGTCGCCCTCGGCCACCGACCAGTACGTCGCACCGGAATCCCTGGTCGCCGGCTGCGTCGCGTCGTCGGACGGGCGGCGGTGCTTACCCATTGAGAACGCCTCCAGGAGCTGCCGTGGTGCGGCCTCGCTCGGGGCCGCCGGCTGGGACACCCGGTGAAACGAGCCCCGCACCAGCCCGGTGACGGGCGGCACGGGTTGTTAAGAGGGGCCCCCTCCTCTACCGGAGGCGTTAAGAGGGGGCCCCTCCTTGCGCCTCAGTCGAAGATGGGGCCCTGGGTGCGGGTGCGCTTCAGCTCGTAGAAGCCGGGGGTGGCGCTGACCAGCAGCACGCCGTCCCAGAGCCGGCCCGCCGCCTCGCCCTTCGGCGCCGGCGTGATGACCGGGCCGAAGAACGCGACCTGACCGGCGCCGTCCGGTCCGGGCGCGTGCACCACGGGGGTGCCCACCTCGGTGCCGACCGGCCGCATGCCGGCCTCGTGGCTGGCCCGCAGCGCGTCGTCGTACTGGGTGGACTCGGCGGCGTCGGCCAGCGCCGGGTCCAGCCCGACGTCGGTCAGCGCGCCGACCAGCATGTCCCGGCCAAGCTCCTCCTTGCCCAGGTGGATCCGGGTGCCCATGGCGGTGTAGAGCTTCGCCAGTGCCACGGCGCCGTGCGCCTGCTCGACGGCGATGCACACCCGCACCGGGCCCCAGCCCTTGCTCATCAGCTCCCGGTACTCCTCCGGCAACTCCCGCCCCTCGTTGAGCACGGACAGGCTCATCACGTGGAACCGGATGTCCACGTCCCGGACCTGCTCGACCTCCAGCAGCCAGCGGGAGGTGATCCACGCCCACGGGCACAGCGGGTCGAACCACATGTCCGCGGTGACACGATCGGTCACGGTGTCGTCCCTTCACGTCTTAGCCGCGCCGGAACCCGGCGCCTTCACCTTCCGATCCTCACCCCGGGAAGCGTCGATCGGTACCGGAATGAGAGCGTGACCTCGCCCACCGGAGGCGGTGCGTGCATGGAAGACTCGGTGCTGCGCCGGCCGTCACGAGCGGACCGGGCAGAGACCGGTGCCGCGGGGCGCGGCGAGACGAGTGGGATGGAGACGAACAGTGCCGGGAGTGCGCAACCTGACCCAGGTCGAGGCGACGGAGCGGGCCCGCCTGCTCGAGGTGACCGGGTACGACATCAGCCTTGACCTGTCGACCGCCGTGCAGCCCACCGGTCGCACGTTCCGCTCGGTGACCGAGGTCCGGTTCCGTTGCGCCGAGCCCGGGGCGACCACCTTCATCGAGACGGCCGCCGAGTCGGTGCGCTCGGCCACCCTCAACGGCGAGCCGGTCGACCTGTCCGACTGGTCCGCCGAGAAGGGCCTCACGCTGACCGGCCTGGCCGCCGAGAACGTGCTCGTGGTCGACGCCGACTTCGGCTACTCGAACAGCGGCCAGGGCCTGCACCGGACCGTCGACCCGGTCGACGGCGAGACCTACCTCTACAGCCAGTTCGAGACCGCCGACGCGCAGAAGGTCTTCGCCTGCTTCGACCAGCCCGACCTGAAGAGCGTCTACACCTGGCACGCCACCGTCCCGGAGCACTGGAAGGTCGTGTCGAACATGCCGGTGGCCCATGAGGAGGCCGCCGGCGAGGGCATGAAGACGCTGCACTTCACCGTCTCCGAGCGGATGAGCACCTACATCACCGCGCTCTGCGCCGGGCCCTACCACGAGGTGCGGCACACCCACGACGGCATCGACATGGGCTACTTCTGCCGGGCCAGCATGGCTCCCCACCTCGACGCCGACGACCTGCACCTGATCACCACGCAGGGCTTCGACTTCTTCCAGGAGAAGTTCGGCGTGCGCTACCCGCTGCCCAAGTACGACCAGCTCTGGGTGCCGGACTTCAACGCCGGCGCGATGGAGAACTTCGGCTGCGTCACGCACGCCGAGTCGCACTACATCTTCCGCTCGCAGGTCACCGACTTCGAGTACGAGCAGCGGGCCAACACGATCCTGCACGAGCTGGCGCACATGTGGTTCGGTGACCTGGTCACCATGCGCTGGTGGAACGACCTGTGGCTGAACGAGTCGTTCGCCGAGTGGGCCAGCCACTGGTGCAACACGCACGCCACCCGCTTCACCGACGCCTGGACGACGTTCCTCTCCATCCGGAAGAACTGGGGCTACCGGCAGGACCAGCTCTCCTCCACCCACCCGGTCTACTGCGAGATGCCGGACCTGGAGGCCGTCGAGGTCAACTTCGACGGCATCACGTACGCCAAGGGCGCCAGCGTGCTCAAGCAGCTCGTCGCGTACGTGGGCGAGGAGCCGTTCCTGGCCGGCCTGCGGGCCTACTTCGGCAAGCACGCGTGGGGCAACGCCACCTTCGACGACCTGCTCTCCGAGCTGGAGGCGGCCTCCGGCCGGGAGCTGCGCAAGTTCGCCGCCCAGTGGTTGGAGACCGCACAGGTCAACACGCTGCGCCCGGAGGTGACCATCGGCGCCGACGGCGCGTACGAGCGGGTGGTGGTCCGGCAGGAGGCGCCGGCCGGGCACCCGACGCTGCGGACGCACCGGATCGGGGTGGGTCTCTACGACCTGACCGACGGCCGGCTGGCCCGCCGTGAGCTGGTCGAGGTGGACGTGACCGGCGAGCTGACCGAGCTGTCCGCGCTGCACGGCAAGCCGGCCGCGGACGTGCTGCTGCTCAACGACGAGGACCTGACCTACACCAAGCTGCGCCTGGACGAGCGGTCCATGTCGACTGTGGTGCAGCACATCTCCGGTTTCGACTCGTCGCTGGCCCGGGCGCTGTGCTGGACGGCCGCCTGGGACATGACCCGCGACGCCGAGCTGGCGGCCCGCGACTACGTGGCGCTGGTGCTGGCCGGGCTGACCGCGGAGACCGACATCAACCTGGTGACCGCCACGCTGCGGCAGGCGACCACCGCCCTCACCTTCTACGCCGACCCGGCGTGGGCGCCGACCGGCTGGGCGGACCTGGCCCGCACCGCGCGGACCGCGCTCGCCGCGGCGGAACCGGGCAGCGGTTTCCAGCTCGCCTGGGCCCGGGCGTACGCCTCCTCGGCCCGTTCCAGCGAGGACCTTGCCACGCTGCGTGGCTGGCTGGACGGCAGCGGGGTGCCGGACGGCCTGACCGTCGACACCGAGCTGCGCTGGACGGTGCTCCAGTCGCTGGTCGCCAACGGCGCGGCCGGCGCCGCCGAGGTGGACGCCGAGCTGGCGGGCGACCGCACCGCCAGCGGCGAGCGGGAGGCCGCCTACGCGTACGCGCTGGTGCCGACGGAGGCGAACAAGGCCGCGGTGTGGGCGCAGCTCACCGGCCCGGACGCGCTGCCCAACTGGCGCAACCGGGCGCTGCTGCAGGGTCTCACCCACCCGGCGCAGGTGGAGCTGACCGCGCCCTACCGGGAGCGTTACTTCACCGCGGTGGACCAGGTCTGGGCGCAGCGGGACAGCGAGCCGGCGCAGGAGTTCGTGCAGCTCGCCTACCCGTCCTACCTGGTCGACGAGGACACGGTCGCGGCCACCGACGCGTGGCTGGCCCGCGACGGCCAGCCGGCGTCGCTGCGCCGCCTGGTGGCCGAGGGCCGCGACGGGGTGGTCCGCGCGCTGAAGGCCCGCGAGCGGGACGCCCGCAGCGCCTGACCAGGGGCACGACGGCCGGGGCCGGCGTGGGTGGGAGCCCGCGCCGGCCCCGGCCGTTTATCGTGTACGGAGGAGGTGGACGTGATGGCACAACCGACCCACCAGTGGCGCCCACCCGAGCGCGACTGGCAGGAGCAGGACCTCTTCGACCTGCCCGAGGACGGTAACCGCTACGAGATCATCGACGGGAGCCTGCACGTGACTCCACCCCCGGGGTTCGCCCACCAGGAGCTGGCGGACGATCTGCGGATGGCACTCCGTCTCTCCGCGCCCCCCGGATGGCGGGTCATCCGGGAAGCCGGCCTGCGCGCGCCCGGCGGTAATCTCATTCCGGACGTCAGCGTGGTCAAGCCCGGCGCCCCCCGCGACGGCCTGTGGCTGCACGCGGCGGACGTGGCGCTCGTCGTCGAGATCGAGTCCCCGAGCAGCCGCCGGTACGACCGGCTGATCAAGCCGGCGCTCTACGCCGAGGCAGGCATCCCGCACTACTGGCGGGTGGAGCGGGGCGACTTCGGTCCGGTGATCTACCGCTACCACCTGGTGAAGGGCGTCCACTACAACATGGCGGGCACACTGGGGCCGGACGACCCCGTTCAGCTCGACGAGCCGTGGCCGATGCGGCTCGACCCCTCCGCCTGGCCCCGCTGACACGACGAGAAAGCCCGGCCCACGCGATACGCGGGCCGGGCTTCGTCGTGCGTGCGGGCGGCGCTCAGCCCTTGCCGGCGTGGCTGGCGAGCTGGTCGAGGCCCTGGATGACGCCGCCGGCCAGGTCGCCACCGCCGAAGGAGGCCACCATGGAGAGCGCGGCCAGCTTGGCGTACGTGTCCGGGATGCGCTTGCGCGCGTACTTGCCGGTGACGATCTCCAGCTGCCGCTGGTTGGGCGACACCGCGATCAGCACCGACCGGTCCGGTTCGGCGAGCTGCCGGTGCAGCCGCTGGGCGTGCTCCCGGACGGGCTCGTCGAGGCCGCCGACGTAGACCGAGAAGACCAGGCCGGTGCCCTGGTCGGCCAGGCGGAGCGCCTCGTCGATGCGGAGCAGCTGCCGGGTCGAGAACGGCCCGTCCAGCACGTCGGGAGGGGTGCCCGTCCCGGTCGTGGGCCGCGCTTCACCAACGGTCACTTGCGCCTCCGGTTCCACCGGCCGGAGCCTCCCGGCCGGCCTCCTCCTGCTTGCGGCTGGTCAGCGCCGGCGCCTGGGCCCCGGCGGTCAGCGCGGTGCCGGCCGAGTCGGCGAGCTGCTCCGGGCGGCCCAGGAACCAGACCGGAGTGAAGTCGAAGGGCCGCCCCGGCCGGTAGCGCTTGGCGCCACCACCGTTGCCGCGGCTGCCGGCGGCCACCAGACCGGCGATCACCAGCACCGCGGCGGCCGGGATGCCGACGAAGAACACCAACGTCTCGGTAACAGACAATCCCAACGCCCCCAGGCGGAAAGAGACCAGGAATGTTCCGGGTCGGGTGGACGGTCACGACGGGCCGCGCCCGACCTCGCTTGTGATGTTCACGTTAGCGGAGTCGGCGGCCCGCCAGATTGCGGGGTGCTGATCCCATCCGCCACACCGGTGCTCCAGTTGCGCGGCAGTGGCGATCAATGTCGCGTCGTCGCCGTAGCGGCCGGTGAGCAGCACCCCGACCGGCAGGCCCTCGGCGGTCCGGCCGACCGGCAGCGAAACGGACGGATCGCCCGTGACGTTGAAGACGGCACAGTACGGCGAGAAGCGCCGCTGCCTGTCGAAGTCCTCCGCCGGGTCGAGCGCGGCGAACGCGCCGACCGGCGCCTGCGGGGCGCTCAGCGTGGGGCAGAGCAGCAGGTCGCAGCCGGCGGTGCGGCGTACTCCCCGGCGGACCTGGGCCTGCAGCTCGCCGAGCGCGGCCATCAGCCGGCCGGCGCCGACCGCCTCGCCGCGCTCGCGCAGGTACCGGGTCAGCGGCAGCAGCTCGCCCTCCCGCCCGGCCGGCACCGGGGCGAGCGCGAGCGCGTACCAGACCGTCTCGAACATCGGCCACGCCTCCGGGCCGAGCGGCGCGGGGACCTCGACCACCTCGTGCCCGGCGTCGGCGAGCAGCGCGGCGGCGCGGTCGACGGCGGCCACGCAGTCGGGGTGGACCGGCTCGTCGGCGAGCATGCCGCTGGTGAAGCGGCCGATGCGCAGCCGGCCGGGGTCGGCGGCGCGGGCGACGCCGAGGTGACCGCCGGTGGGCGCGGCCGGTGGCAGATAGGGCTCACCGGGCACCGGCCGGGCCAGCACGTCGAGCAGCGCGGCCACGTCGGCGACGGTGCGGCCGATCGGGCCGTTGGTGGGCAGCCCGAACGCGCCGAAGCCGAGCGGGCCGCCGGAGACCAGCCCGCGGCTCGGTTTGTGGCCGACCAGGCCGCAGAGCGCGGCCGGGATGCGCAGCGAGCCGCCGCCGTCGGAGCCCTGGGCCACCGGCACCAGGCCGGCGGCGACCGCGGCGGCCGCGCCGCCGCTGGAGCCGCCCGCGGTGTACGCGAGGTTCCACGGGTTGCGGGCCGGCGGCGCGACCCGCCCCTCGGAGTAGAGCGAGCAGCCCAGCTCGGAGGTGGTGGTCTTGCCGAGGCTGACCAGGCCCGCGTCGGCCAGGAAGCGGACCACGTCGGCGTCGACGGGCGGCACGAAGTCGGCGAAGGCGGCCGAGCCGAACGTGGTCCGCACCTCGGCGGTCAGCGTCAGGTCCTTGATCGCGGTGGGCACCCCGTGCAGCGGCCCGCGTTCCGCTTCTTTGACGGCGTCGGCGGCCTTCGCCGCGGCCCGGGCGCGCTCGGCGGTGACCGTGACGAACGCACCGACGGTGTCGCCGAGCGCGTCGACCCGGCGCAGGTGGTGCTCGACCAGTTCCAGGCTGGACAGTTCGCCTCGGCGGATCGCGGCGGCCTGCTCCAGCGCGGTCAGGTCGTGCGGCTCGGCCATGCCCACCATCCTGCCTGCTCGGCGGCGGTACGGCCGGACGACACGTCCGGGCGGCGGCCCGACCCATACCCGGGTGGCATGACCGGATCGGGATTGCCCGGCCGGGGCTGGGACGCGGACGATTGCTACATCGATCAGATTCGATCGATTGAACTTGCCGCAACCGCCACCCCAGGGAGCGTGCCGTGCAACCCGTACCCGACCCGCAGAGCCCACCCCCGACCCGCGAGGTCCGCCGCCTCCCGCGCGTCCTCCGTCCGTTGCTCGCCCTGGCGCTGACCGCCGCCGGTCTCGCCGCGCTCCCTGTGGCACCGGCCGGGGCCGGCGCCGGCCTGGCCTCGACGTTGGCCGCCAACCCCTACGAGCGGGGTCCGGCGCCGACCGTGGCCAGCATCGAGGCCACCCGGGGCCCGTTCGCCATCGCGCAGACCACGGTCTCCGCGTCCAGCGTGAGCGGCTTCCGGGGCGGCACCATCTACTACCCGACCAGCACCGCCGAAGGGACCTTCGGTGCGGTCGCCATCTCCCCCGGCTTCACCGCCAGCCAGTCCTCGGTCGCCTGGCTCGGGCCCCGCCTGGCCTCACAGGGGTTCGTGGTCATCACCATCGACACGCTCTCCGTCTTCGACCAGCCGGCCAGCCGGGGCACCCAACTCCTGGCCGCCGTGGACTACCTGGCCAACACCAGCACGGTGCGCAGCCGGGTGGACCGGAACCGACTCGCCGTGATGGGGCACTCGATGGGCGGCGGCGGCAGCCTCTCGGCGGCCAACGCCCGACCTGCGCTCCAGGCGGCGATCCCGCTGACCGGCTGGCACACGGTGAAGACCTGGTCGTCGGTGCGCGTGCCGACGCTCGTCATCGGCGCCGAGAACGACACCGTGGCCCCGGTCTCGTCGCACTCGGAGCCGTTCTACACCAGCCTGCCGGCCACCCTGGACAAGGCGTACCTGGAGTTGAACGCGGCCAGCCACTCGGCGCCGACCTCGCCGAACGTGACGGTCGCGAAGTACAGCATCTCCTGGCTCAAGCGGTTCGTCGACGACGACACCCGCTACGAGCAGTTCCTCTGCCCGGCACCCCGGGGCAGCGCCATCGAGGAGTACCGCGACACCTGCCCGCACTCCTGACGGGCTGTCCCAGCGCTTCGGGTGCGTCTGTTGTCGCTCGGGCGACAACAGACGCACCCGAAGCCGTCAGGCCGGCGCCACCTTGTCATCGTCGACGATGCCGGTCCAGTCCCGGTCGATCGACAGCAGTTCCCGGATCGCTTCGCTCCGCTCGACCGCCGCGCCTGCGCCGAGGAAGCGCAGGGCGTTGCCGCCGAGCAGCGCGGCCCGCTGGGCGTCGGTGAGGAAGTCGGACCGGTGCACCACCCGACCGACCGGCCGCTCCCCCAACGGGTACGGGTAGTCGCTGCCCAGCAGCACCCGATCGGCGCCCATGGTGTCCACCAGCAGCCGCAACGCGGCCGGTTCGAACACCACCGAGTCGACGCTGAACCGGTCGACGTAGGAGCTGGGCGGCGCGCTGGACGCGCCGCGTACCAGGTCGCCGCGGCGGTGCCAGGCGTTGTCGGCGCGCCCCAGCCAGAACGGGAAACTGCCGCCGCCGTGGGCGAAACAGATCCGCAGCGACTCCGGCACCCGGTCGAAGACGCCGCCGAGGATCAGCGCCAGCACCGACAGGTGCGTCTCGGCCGGCATCCCGGTCAGCCACCGGGCCATCCACCGGTTCAGCCGGGGCCCGCCGGGCATGTCCCACGGGTGCACGAAGACCGGGGCGCCGACCTCGGCGCAGTGGGTCAGGAACTCCACGATGCCGGCGTCGTCGAGGTCCCGGTCGCCGACGTGGTTGCCGATCTCCACTCCGGCGTGCCCGGCGGCGAGGCAGCGGTCCAGCTCCGCGCAGGCCAGATCGGCGTCCTGGAGCGGCACCTGGCAGAACGGCAGCAGCCGGTCGCCGCCGGCCGCGGTGACCTCCAGGGTGAGGTCGTTGAAGATCCGGGAGACCTTGACCGCCTGGTCGGCCGGGCGGCCGTAGCCGAAGAAGACCGGGGTGGGCGACACCACCTGCACGTCGACGCCGTCGGCGGTCATGTCGGCGAGCCGGGTGGGCGCGTCCCAGCAGGGCGCACCGACCGGCCGGAACTCCGTCTCCCCCACCATGATCATGGCGGCCCGTTCGGAGTCCACCCGCAGCCACGGCCAACCGGACCCGCCGCAGGCCGCGGCGAGATCCGGCCACCCCTTGGGTACGACGTGCGTGTGCACGTCCACCACCGGCAGCGGCATCAGCCCTTGCCCGGGTGCAGCGTGCCGCAGTTGTCACAGGTGCGGGCCTTCTCGTCGGCGTAGAACGCGGCGAAGACCGGGGGCAGGTCGGCGGCGATGTCGCGGACCTGCAACTCGACCTCGTGCACCTTGTGGCTGCACTCGGCGCAGTACCACTGGAACTTCTCCAGCGTGCCCTCCTCGCGGACCCGCTCGATCACCATGCCGATCGAGCCGGCCTCGGGGCGCTGCGGCGAGTGCGGGGTGTTGCGCGGCAGCATCCACATCTGCCCCTCGCGCACGTGCACCGTACGCGGGCCCTCGGGCGTCATCAGGTTGATGTGCATGTTGCCCTTGACCTGGTAGAAGAACTCCTCGTACGGGTCCACGTGGAAGTCGGTACGCTGGTTCGGCCCGCCCACCACCATGACGATGAAGTCGTCGCTGCCCGGCAGCATCTCCTTGTTGCCCACCGGCGGCTTGAGCAGGTGCTGGTTCTCCCCGATCCAGCCGGAGAAGCTGAACGGCTCGGCGATCTCACTCATGACGGACCTCCCGACGGCAGTAGGGCCACGGCCTGCATCTCGATCAGCAGGTGCGGGTGCGGAAGCTGGTGCACGGCCACCGTGGTCCGGGTCGGACCGGTGGCGTCGAAGAACTCCGCCCACACCTCGTTGTAGCCACCGAAGTCGTTCATGTTGACCAGGTAGCTGGTGACCTGCACCAGGTCGGTCAGCTCGGCGCCGACCGCACCGAGCAGGTCGCGGATGTTCCCGATCACGGCCCGGGTCTGCGCCCGGATGTCGAGGTCGGTGGTGCCGAACTCGTCCACCGAGACACCGGCGAACGTGTTGTCCGGCCGGCGCGACGACGTACCGGAGACGAAGACGAAGCCGCCCGCGACCTTGACGTGCGGGAACGCCCCGCGCGGCACGGCCTTCCCGGCGACGACCCCACTCATGGGATGGCCTTCAGCGAGGCGGAACCGAGCTTCTCCACGACGGCGCGCACGTGCGCGCCCGGGCGCAGCGGCACCGCGGCGGTCGCCGCGCCGGCCAGGAACACCCAGCCCTTGCGCAGCCGCACGCCGTGCCGGCCGGCCAGCCGCAGGCCCTCGTCGAGCGCGCGGCGCGGGTCGCCGAGGATGGCCGCGGTCGACCCGACCTGCGCCACCCGCCCGTCGATCTCCAGCAGCACACCCAGATTGTCCAACCCGTCCGGCACCGGCGACCAGGGACCGATCGCGAACGCGGCGGCCGAGGTGTTGTCGGCGATCACATCCGGCAGCGAGAAGGTGAAGTTCGCGTACCGGGAGTCGATCAGCTCGATCGCCGGCGCGACCGCGCGGACCGCCCGGGTGAACGAGCCCACCGGCTCGCCCGGGTCGGGCAGCCGGTCCAGCAGGAACGCCACCTCCGGCTCGACCCGGGGGTGGATGAAGTCGCCGGTGTCGACCGCGCCGCCGTCGGGCACCCGCATCACGTCGGTCAGCCGACCCCAGATCACCTCGTCCACGCCGACCTGGGCCATCTTCGCCCTGCTGGTCAGCCCCATCTTCAGCCCGACCAGGCGCTCGCCGCGGTCGAGGCGGCGCTGGACCAGCGCCGCCTGCACCGCGTACGCGGCGTCGGAGTCGAGGCCGGTCTCGGCGGCGAGTTGCGGGATGGCGGTGGCGGAGTCGGCCGCCGCGCCCAGCTTCTCCGCGATCCCCGCGACGTCCGGCCCGATCATGCGGTCTTCTCCTTGCTCGCCAGGTCCAGTGCCACGTCCACGATCATGTCCTCCTGGCCGCCGACCATCCGACGGCGGCCCAGCTCGACCAGGATCGAACGCACGTCCACCCCGTACTTCGCCGACGCCCGCTCGGCGTGGCGCAGGAAGCTGGAGTAGACGCCCGCGTACCCCAGGGAGAGCGTCTCCCGGTCGACCTGGACCGGCCGGTCCTGCATCGGGCGGACCAGGTCGTCGGCGGCGTCCATCAGCGCGAAGACGTCGCAGCCGTGCTTCCAGCCGTGCAGTTCGGCGACCGCGACGAAGACCTCCAGCGGGGCGTTGCCGGCGCCCGCGCCCATCCCGGCCAGCGACGCGTCCACCCGCACGGTGCGCCCGGACGGCGAGCCGAGCGGGCCGTCGCCGAGGATCCGTCCGTGCTCGACCGCCAGCACGCTGTTCGCCACACCGAGCGACAGGTTGTGGTGCGCGTGGATGCCGATCTGCGTCTCCGGCGCCAGCACCTGCCGGTACGCGTCGACGCGTTGCGCCACGTCGGACATCAGCAGCCGGCCGCCGGAGTCGGTGACGTAGACGCAGTGCGCCCCGTACGACTCCATGAGCTTGGCCTGGGCGGCCAGCCCGGCCGGGTCGTTGAGGTGCGACATCATCAGGAACCCGGAGACGTCCATGCCGTTCTCCCGGGCCCAGGCGATGTGCTGGGCGGAGATGTCCGCCTCGGTGCAGTGGGTGGCGATCCGCACGCTCGTCACCCCGAGCGCCTTCGCCGCCTTCAGGTCGGCGATGGTGCCGATGCCGGGCAGCAGCAGCGTGGTCAGCCGCGCATTCGTCAGCACCTCGGCGGCGGCCGAGATCCACTCGGCGTCCGAGGCCGCCCCGTGCCCGTAGTTGACGCTGGAGCCGGCCAACCCGTCGCCGTGCGCCACCTCGATGGCGGCCACCCCGGCCGCGTCGAGCGCGGCGGCGACGGTGCGGACCTGGTCGACGGTGTAGCGGTGGGCGACGGCGTGCATGCCGTCGCGCAGCGTCACGTCCTGGATGTAGAGGTCGGTCATGCCGGCACTCCCTTGGCACGCAGGGCCACCAGCCGCTCGGCGGTGCGCAGCGCGGCCGACGTCATGATGTCCAGGTTCCCGGCGTACGCGGGCAGGTAGTGACCGGCGCCGGAGACCTCCAGGAACACCGACACCTGAAGGCCGGTGACGTGCCGGCCGAGCACCGGCGCGTACGTGTCCACCGGGTCGAACTGCACCTCCTGCTTGAGGCGGTAGCCGGGCACGTACTCCTGCACGGTCTTGACCATGTCGGCCACCGAGGCGGCGATCGCGGCCCGGTCGGCGTCGGCGTCCGGGCAGAGGCAGTAGACGGTGTCGCGCATCAGCAGCGGCGGGTCGGCCGGGTTCAGCACGATGATGGCCTTGCCGCGCTCGGCGCCGCCGACCACCTCGATGGCCCGGGCGGTGGTCTCGGTGAACTCGTCGATGTTGGCCCGGGTGCCGGGACCGGCCGACTTCGAGGCGATCGAGGCGACGATCTCCCCGTAGGCCACGGGGGTGACCCGGCCGACCGCGTGCACGATCGGCACGGTGGCCTGCCCGCCGCAGGTGACCATGTTGACGTTCGGCTCGTGCAGGTGCTCGTCCAGGTTGACCGGGGGCACCACGTACGGGCCGAGCGCGGCCGGGGTCAGGTCGACCACGGTCCGGCCGTGCGCGCGCAGCACCTCGTCGTGGCGGCGGTGCGCGCCGGCCGAGGTGGCGTCGAAGACCAGCTCGACGTCGGCGAACTCGGGCAGTGCGACCAGGCCGTCGACGCCCTCGGCGGTGGTGGCCACACCGAGCCGCCGGGCCCGGGCCAGGCCGTCGGAGGCCGGGTCGATGCCGGCCATCGCCACCATCCGTAGGGTTTCACCCAGCCGCAGCACCTTGATCATCAGGTCGGTGCCGATGTTGCCCGACCCGAGCACCGCCACCCCGACAGTCATGAGGTCTCCTTCGAGAAACAGGTCCGCACCGAGCCGAGCCCGGAGATCCGCGCCTCGTACGCGGCGCCCGGCGTGACCGGCACCATCGGGCCGAGCGCGCCGGAGAGCACCACGTCGCCGCCCTTCAGCGGGTCGCCCGCCCGGGCCATGGTCGCGGCCAGCCAGCGCAGCGCGTGCAGCGGGTTGCCGAGGCAGGCCGCGCCCGCGCCGACCGAGACCGGCTCCCCGGCGTGCTCCAGCACCATCCCGCACAGCCGCAGGTCCACGTCGGCGAGTCGGCGCGGCGCGGTGCCGAGCACGAACAGCCCGCTGGACGCGTTGTCCGCCACCGTGTCCACGATGGAGATGTCCCAGTCGGCGATCCGCGAGTCGACGATCTCGATGGCCGGCAGCACGTGGTCCACGGCCCGGATCAGGTCGACGGTGGTGACCCGCTCGTCCGGCAGGCCGGCGCCGAGCACGAAGGCGATCTCCGCCTCCACCCGGGGCTGGAGCAGCCGGCCGATCGGCACCTCCTCGCCGTCGCCGACGGCCATGTCGTCGAAGAGCACCCCGAAGTCGGGCTGGAAGACGCCGAAGCTCTCCTGCACCGTCCGGGAGGTCAGACCGATCTTCGCGCCGACGCGACGGTGCCCCTTGCCGAGGCGCTGCCGGGTGTAGACCTGCTGCGCCTGGTACGCGGCCTCGACGTCGCCCGCCGGCAGCAGCCGGCCACGCAGCGGCGGGCAGGGTCTGCCCTCCTGCCGGGCCACCGCCAGCTCCCGGTTGGCGGCCTCGATGTCCACCGTCATGTCGGGCTCCTCACTCGCGGTCACAGGGCCATCCTTCGTTCGCGACTGCGGGGCTCGCAAACCCGGCTCACTCCTCGCGCTCACGAGAGCTCCACGCAGACGTTAGTCAGTTCGGAGTAGAACGCCAGCGAGTGCACGCCGCCCTCGCGGCCGACGCCCGACGCCTTCACCCCGCCGAACGGGGTGCGCAGGTCGCGCAGGAACCAGGTGTTGACCCAGACGATGCCGGCGTCCAGCCGGATCCCGGCCCGGTGAGCCCGGCCCACGTCCCGGGTCCAGACCGTCGCCGCCAGGCCGTAGTCGGTGCCGTTCGCCAGCGCGTACGCCTCGTCCTCGTCGTCGAATGGCGCGACGTGCACCACCGGGCCGAAGATCTCCTCGCGGTTGGTCCGGGCGTCCGCCCCGAGACCGGTGAGCACCGTCGGCTGCACGTACGCGCCGCCGTCGCGGGCGTCGCCGAAGCGCGGCGTCCCGCCACCGGCACGCACCTCGGCGCCCTCGGTGCGGGCCAGCGCGTAGTGGCCGAGCACCTTGTCCCGGTGGGCGTGCGAGATCAGCGGCATGTTCACCGTCGCCTCGTCGGCCGGCCAGCCGTACGCCAACTCGTCGGCGCGCTTCGCCAGCCGCGCGGTGAACTCCTCGAACACCGGCCGCTGCACGTAGATCCGCTCGGTGCAGAGGCAGACCTGGCCGCCGTTGGTGAAGCTGGACCGCACCGAGCCGGCGACCGCCGCGTCCAGGTCGGCGTCGGCGAAGACCAGCCCGGCGTTCTTGCCGCCCAACTCGAAGCTGACCGCCTTCACCCCGTCGGCGGCGGCGCGCATGATGGCGCTCCCGGTGGCCGACTCCCCGGTGAACGTGATCGCGTCCACGCCGGGGTGCCGGGTCAGGTGCTCGCCGGCCGAGCCGGGACCGAAGCCGTGCACCAGGTTGAACACGCCGTCCGGCACGCCGGCCGCGGCCATCACCTCGGCGAGCAGCGTGGCCGACGCCGGGGTCTCCTCGCTCGGCTTGACCACCACCGCGTTGCCGCAGGCCAGCGCCGGGGCGACCTTCCAGGTGAGCAGCAGCAGCGGCAGGTTCCACGGCACGATGACCGCGACCACGCCGACCGGCTTGCGGACCGCGTAGTTCAGCGCCCGACCGCCGGTCGGGGTGACCGTGGTGAACGACTCGGTCGGCGTGGTCGCCACGATCTCGGCGATCGCCCGGAAGTTGGCCGCGCCGCGGGGGATGTCCAGCGTGCGGGCCTGCGAGATGGCCTTACCGGTGTCCGCGACCTCGGCCGCCACCAGATCGTCGAAGCGCCGTTCCAGCTCGTCGGCGACCCGGCGCAGCACCTCGGCGCGCTCCCGCTCGGCCATCCGGCCCCACGGGCCGCGCAGCGCCGCCCGGCCGGCGGCCACCGCGTCGTCCACGGTGGACCGCGACGCCTCGACCACTTCGAAGACCGGTTGCCCGGTGACCGGGCTGCGCTTGGTGAACCGGGGACCGGTGTCGACGAACGCGCCGCCGACGAAGTTGCGCAGCAGGCCGGGCCCGTCCGGCGCGTGCCCGGTCATCAGCCGGGGATCCCAGAGCGTCACCGCCGCCCCCTCAGCGCCGCGCCGACGCCGGCGGCCAGCAGCGCCGCCGCGCCGGCGGCGACCGCGCCGAGGGTCGCGTACTGCCGGCGCACCCGGCGGCGCACCTCGGCGTACGGGGTGGTGGAGAACGACACCAGCTCGTACTGGGAGACGTAGCGGCCGGGCAACGCCCGCTCCAGCGCGTGCTCGACGGTCTTGCCGGCGCGGAACACCGGGGAGGCGACCTTGTCCCGCATCTCCACGAAGTTGGCCAGCGCCATCCGGGCGATCGCCTCGGCGTCGTCCTGCCGGCGGCGCTGGAACAGCGGCAGCGCGGCGGCCCACTCGTCGCCGCACTCGTCGAGGCAGCGGTCGAGTGCGACCACGTCCTCGAACGCGCAGTTCGCACCCTGGCCGTAGAACGGCACGATGGCGTGCGCGGCGTCGCCGACGAGGCCGACCGTGCCGGCCACCTGCCACGGCGTGCAGCGCACCGTGCCGAGCACGCCGACCGGGTTGTGCTGGTAGTCGTCGACCAGGTTCGGGGCGAGCGGGACCAGGTCCGGGTAGTGGGTGGCGAAGAACCGTTCGATCGCGGCCGGGCTGCTCAGCGACGCGAAGCTGCTCGTGCCGTGGGTGGGCCAGAACAGCGTGCAGGTGAACGAGCGGTCCGGGTTCGGCAACGCGATCATCATCGAGGTGCCCCGCGGCCAGATGTGCAGCGCGCCCGGGTCCAGGGCGAACTCCCCGCCGAGCGGCGGGACGGTCAGCTCCTTGTAGCCGTAGTCGAGGAAGTCCAGGCTCTCGGTCAGGCCCCCGTACGCCAGCAGTTGGCCGCGCACCGCGGAGCCGGCGCCGTCGGCGCCGAGGACGACCGGCGCGACGGCGCTGACCTTGCCCTGCGGGGTTTCGAACGTCAGCTCGCCGCCGACCGGGTCGAGGCCGACCAGCCGGTGGTCGAACGCGATCCGCACGCCGGGCAGCGCGGTGGCGGCGTCGAGCAGCGCGTTGTTCAGCGCGCCCCGGCTGATCGAGTTGATCGCCCGGTCCCCGGCGACGCTGTACGACTGGAACTGCGGCTGACCGTCGACCGGGTGGATCATCCGGCCGCGCATCGGCAGCGCGTCCGTCATCACCTGCTCGGCCAGGCCGATCCGGCGCAGCGCGTCCAGACCGCGCTCGGAGAGCGCCAGGTTGATCGAGCGGCCCCGCTCGACAGTGCCGGCGCGCGGGTCCGGCCGGCGCTCGTAGAGGACGACCGGGTAGCCACGGCGGGCCAGGAAACAGGCCAGCAGGCAGCCGGCCAACCCGGCCCCGACCACCGCGATCTCGTCGCGCTCCGTCACGACCCCTCCTTCGCAACCGTCGCGGCCAGCGCCTCGGCGACCCGCCAGCAGTCGTGGTACGTCGAGTAGAGCGGCACCGGGGCGAACCGCACGATGTCCGGCTCCCGGGCGTCGGCGATCACGCCGTGTTCGTGCCGCAGTCGCTTGGTCAGCTCGCTCGCACTCCCGGTGCCGATCCTCACCGAGAGCTGGCAGCCGCGCCGGGCCGGGTCGCGGGGCGTGACCACGGTCAGCGGCCGGCCCGGCGTCACCTCGTCGAGCAGCCGCTCCAGCCAGCCGGTGAGCCGCAGGCTGCGTTCGCGCAGCGCCGGCATGCCGACGGCGTCGAACAGCTCCAGCGAGGTACGCACCGGGCCCATCGCGAAGATGGGCGGGTTGGAGATCTGCCACGCCTCCACGGTGGCCGGTGGCCGGGACGTCGGCGTCATCTCGAACCGGGTGGCCGCCTCGGTGCTCCACCAGCCCTCGAACCGGGGCAGCGTGGGGTCGCCGAGGTGGCGTTCGTGGACGAAGACGCCGCCGAGCGCGCCCGGGCCGGAGTTGAGGTACTTGTAGGAGCACCAGGCGGCGAAGTCGACGTCCCAGTCGTGCAGCGCCAACGGCACGTTGCCGGCCGCGTGCGCCAGGTCCCAGCCGACCACCGCGCCGGCGGCCCGCCCGGCGGCCGTGATCGCCGGAATGTCCATCAGCTCGCCGGTCAGGTAGTTGACGCCGCCGAGCAGCAGCAGTGCCACCGTGTGCCCCTCGGCCGCCAGGAAGTCGGTGACGTCGGACGTGCGCAGGGTGTCCTCGCCCGGGCGGGGCCTGAGCCGCACCACTGTGGCGTCCGGGTCGAGCCCGTGAAAGCGGGCCTGGCTGCGCACCGCGTAGCTGTCCGAGGGGAACGCGCTGTCCTCGATGACGATCCGGGTGCGCTCCCCCGCCGGGCGGTAGAAGCCGACCATCAGCAGGTGCAGGTTGACCGTCAGCGAGTTCATCACCACGGTCTCGGCGGGCAGCGCGCCGACCAGCCGGGCGGCCGGCGCGGTCAGCAGCTCGTGGTAGGGCAGCCAGGGCCGCTCCGCCTCCAGGTGCCCCTCGACGCCGAGCCGGCGCCAGGCGTCCAGGTCGGCGACGAGTTCGTCGGCGGTGGCCCGGGGTTGCAGGCCCAGCGAGTTGCCGGCCAGGTACGCCACGTCGGGGTGCCGCCCGCCCTCGGCCGGCGGCACGTGGAACAGGTGCCGGTGACCGGGGTCGGCGGCGTCGAGCCGGTGGGCTTCGCTCTCGGGGGTGATCATCGATTGTTCTCCGGTCACATCGCGGTACGGGCCGACCACAGCTCCGGAAAGACCACCCGGGCCATGCTGCGCTGCAACCATGCCAGCCCGGCCGAGCCGCCGCTGCCGACCTTCGCGCCCATGGTGCGCTGCACCGCCTTGACGTGGTTCCAGCGCCAGTCGCCGAACCGCTCGGCCACCTCGGTCAACGCGTCGCCAAGCAGCCGCAGGTGGTTGTCCGGGCCGCCGTCGCCGTAGACGCTTACCCAGGCCGCCTCGACGCTCGGGTGCGACTCGTGCTCGACCGTCACGTCCCGCTCCAGCAGCTCGGCCGGCAGGGCGAAGCCCCGGCGGGCGAGCAGCGCGACCACGTCGTCCCAGAGGCTCGGCGTGGCGAGCGCGGCGGTCAGCTCGGCGTGCACGTCGGTCTGCCGGCGGAACGGGCGGATCAGCGCCGGGTCGCGGAGGCCGAGCAGGAACTCCAACTGCCGGTACATCGCCGACTGGAAGCCGGAACCCTCGCCGAGGCGGTCGCGGAAGCGGTTGAAGTCGGCCGGGGTCATCCACCGCAGCCCCTGCCAGGCCGCGTTGAGCCCCTCCAGGTGCAGCGCGGCGCGGCGCAGCGGTGGCAGCGCCTCCCAGACCCGGTTGGCCCGCACCTCGCGCTGGGCGTGCCGCAACTCGTGGCAGGTCAGCTTGAAGTACAGCTCCATGATCTGGCTGACCATCAGGAAGGACATCTCGCCCGGGTCCTCGCTGAGCGGCTGCTGGAGCCGGTGCAGCGTGCTGGCGTGGACGTAGGCGTCGTAGGGCACGCGCTCGGCGAACTCCAGCGTCGGCTCGCCGCCGTTGCGCGCCGCCCGGGCGGCCCGCTGCTGCGAGGTGGCCGGGCGCACCGCCGTCGTGTGTTCCACCGTCTTCTCCGTCCGTGCGCGGGTTAGACGCCATGATCCCGCCGGTGTACGCGGGGAAGGAATGCCTGTTCAACGGCGATAGGGTGGGCTGACTTCACGAACTGAAACCATCTCGGGTCGCCGACTTCACGGAAGAAAGGTCACCGCGTGGACGACATGGACTGGGCGCTGCTGCGCGAGCTGCAGGCCGACGCCCGGCTCTCCTACAGCGAGCTGTCCCGCCGGGTGCACCTGTCACCGCCGGCCGTCGCGGAACGGGTGCGCCGGCTGGAGGAGTCGGGGGTGATCACCGGCTACCACGCGCACGTGGACCTGACCCGGGCCGGGCGAACCGTGCTCGCGCTGATCCGGATGTCCTGCTACGGCGCCCGCTGCATCCTCAACGACCCGGACGTGGCACGCTGGCCGCAGATCATGGAGATCCACCGGATCACCGGCGACGCGTGCAGCATGCTCAAGGTCGCCGCCGCGTCGATGGGCGAGTTCGAGGCGGTCATCGACCGCCTGGCCCCGTACGGCCAGCCCGCCAGCACGATGGTCCTCTCCACCCCGCTGGCCTGGCACCCGGTGGAGAAAGGAGGGGCCCCCGCTTAACGCCTCCGGTAGCGGAGGGGGCCCCTGTTAACAGCCCCGCTGACCGGGAAGGCAGCCCCCGCTGCCCATCAGCGGGTCCGGTGCGCCGTCGCACCGGGAGGGGGGAACCATGCGAGGGCTCCTGTCACATCGCGCGCTGTCGTCCGTGCTGGGCCTGGTCGGCCTGGTCGCGGCGTTCGTCCTGACCACGGCCGTACCGGCCCGGGCCGGGGAGAACGTGTTCATCGAGGTGACGCCGAACAGCGTCCAGGCCGGCTCCCGGGTGAGCCTCCGGGCCGGCTGCGACACCAACAACGACCGTCAGGCGCAGGTCACCTCGGACGCGTTCGGCCGGGTGACGCTGCGCTCCAACAACGGCTTCCTGACCGGCTCGGTCACCGTGCCCGGCAACAAGGCGCCCGGCGACTACCCGGTGAACCTGGACTGTGCCAACGGGGGCACCGCCTCGACCATGCTCACCGTGCTGAACATGTCGCAGCCGAGCAAGGGCCCGGCGACCGGCGGCGGGGGCACCGCCGGTGGTGGCCGGGGCACCGGCTCGCTGCTGCTGGTCGGCGGCCTGGTGGCCGTGGCGGTGGTGGCCGGGGTGGGCGCCCGCCGCAGGACCGGTGGCCGGGTCTGACTCCGGTGCGGCCATGGCCCACTCACCGCGCCGGCGCGGCGCCGACCGGCGGAACCGTCGACAGCCGCACCGGGGTGGGCGGCTCCGGGCCGCGCTGCGGCCGGCCGCGGCGGCCGCACGCCGGTTCGCGCACGCCGCCGGGCAGGCGTTCTCGGCAAGCGTCACGACCGCCGACCCGCACGCCCGCCCGGTCGCGGCCCGCTCCGCCACGGCCACCACCCGGCGGTACGCCCCGAGCCGCGGTCCCGGCGTCCCGGTGCTGGTGGTGGCCGCCCTGATGGCGATGATCGTGGCCATGCTCGGGGTGGAGCGGGTGACCGGCGTCAGTGTGCTGCCCGACCGGATCGTCGCGGGCCTGCGCCCGCCGCCGAAGAAGTTCCCGGTGCTGCCGGCCAGCCCGCCGACCGACCTGACCATCGGCAAGCTGGACCTGCGCGCCCCGGTGCACCGGGTGGGGATCGCGCCCGACGGCAGCATCGCGGTGCCGGACGTCAGCCGCGCCGGCGAGGTCGGCTGGTACGACCAGGGCCCCACCCCCGGCCAGTACGGCCCCGCCGTGCTCGTCGGGCACGTCGACACCACCACCGGACCGGCCGTCTTCCACGGCCTGCGGGAACTCGACGACGGCGACCGGATCGAGGTGACCCGGCAGGACCGCTCGGTGGCGGTCTTCGAGGTGACGTCGGTCGAGCGGTACGGCAAGGAGAAGCTGCCGGTGCGGGAGGTCTACGGGGACTTCAGCCGCCCCGCCCTGCGGCTGATCACCTGCGGCGGCCGGTGGGTGGGCGGCGAGACCGGCTACGCCGACAACCTGGTCGTCTACGCCTCGCTGGTGAAGGCGCGCTGAGCGCCCGGCCTCCTCAGGCCGCCTCGTGCTCGGGCTCACGCAGGTCGAGCCAGTCGGCCCAGCGCGGGTCCGGGGCGCGGTGGCCGAGCACCCGCCAGGCGTTGCCCTTCGGCGCCACCGGCGGGTGGTGCAGCCGCCAACCCAGCTCGGCCGGGGTCTTGTCGCCCTTGGTGTGGTTGCAGCGGGCGCAGGCGGCGACCACGTTCTCCCAGGCGTGCCGGCCGCCCCGGCTGCGCGGGAAGACGTGGTCGATGGTTTCCGCCGGCCCTCGGCAGTAGGCGCAGCGCCAACCGTCGCGGGCGAAGATGGCCCGGCGGGACAGCCCCACGTGGGTGCGGTAGGGCACCCGGACGTAGCGGGTCAGCCGCACCACCGAGGGGATCGGGAGTGCGTTGCGCGCGCTGTGCAGGATGCCCTCGCCGTCGGCCACGCAGACCGCCTTGGCGGAGAGCACGAGGATGGCGGCCCGACGCACCGACACGACGCACAGCGGCTCGTAGGTGGCGTTGAGAACGAGCGCACCGGAGCCCGCCGTGGGTCGTATGTCAGGCATCGCGCTCACCCTCCCGGTCCTGCCGCTCCCGCCGCCGCAGGTGCCGGGACCGTCGCGCGCGCAGCGCGGGACGGCCCTGGCGCCGGCCGGGATCACCGACGTCCGTTGGGCCAATAGTCCCTGATCGCGCCCCGGAATGCACGCACTAATCCGGGGTACCCTCTTCGGGGCCGAACCCGGCGTGCCAAGATGGCCGGTTCCGTTCGGAATGATCGTCGACGCGGCCGTCACCGCCCGGGCGGGTCCGTGCGGGCCGCCGGCGCCCGGTGCGGTACGAAAGCACGGTGAACGTCTCCGACCTGATCACCGCGCTGCTGTCCGCGCTCTCCGACCGGCGCCCGGACTGCCAGGGCAGTAGCTCCTGCGAGTTCCTCTACCGACTCACCGGCTCCGCCTGGTTCGCCGAGAGCAGCTACTGGGTCCTGCTCAAGCCGCTGCGGGTGGCCCTCATCCTGCTGATCGCCGTGGCCGCCCGCTGGGCGCTGCACCGGACCATCAACCGGCTGGTGCGCACCACCACCCAGGGCGCGGTGCCGACCATGCTGCGCCCGCTGCGCGAGCGGATCCCCAGCGCCACGCTCGACCCGCAGCAGTTCGTGCCGGAGCGGCGGCGGCAGCGGGCCGAGGCGATCGGGTCGGTGCTGCGCAGCCTGGTCACCGCGTTCGTCTTCGGCATCGCGCTGCTGATGGTGCTCAAGGAGTTCAGTTTCGACCTGGCCCCGCTGCTGGCCAGCGCCGGCATCGCCGGCGTGGCGCTCGGCTTCGGCGCGCAGAGCCTGGTCAAGGACCTGATCGCCGGCCTGTTCATGCTGATCGAGGACCAGTACGGCGTGGGCGACATGGTCGACCTCGGCGAGGCCAGCGGCGTGGTGGAGGCGGTGGGCCTGCGGGTGACGAACGTCCGCGACGCCCGGGGCGTGCTCTGGTACATCCGCAACGGCGAGATCGTCCGGGTGGGCAACAAGAGCCAGGGCTGGGCGCTGGTCGTGGTGGACCTGCCGATCGGCTTCGCCGGCACCGAGGAGGCTCTCGCGGTGCTGCGTACCGCGGCGGCGTCGGCCACGCTGGACCCCGAGCTGGCCCCGCAGATCGTGACCGAACCGGAGGTGCTCGGCGTCGAGCAGATGACCGTCGACGGCGCGGTGATCCGTATCGTGGTCAAGACCACCGCCGACGGACAGTTCGCGGTCGGCCGGGAGCTGCGCCGCCGGCTCGCGGAGGCGCTGGAGAACTCCGGCATCACCGCCCAGATCGCCGCGGCCCGGCTCTTTCCCGGGTTGCCACCGCAGCCGTCTCCGCCGCCGCGCGGCGAGGGAACGGGCACCGGCGGGGCCACCTGAGGGCGGGGGCGGCCGGACGATTTCGGGGGTCGCGCGTCGCGCGGCCCCTCGGGTATCGTCCGTTCGTTCAGTCGGAGATGCGACGATCAATCCGTTCGCCCTAGTCAGTTGTCAGACGATCGGGCAGAATCCGGTGAACACCCTCCACCGGGGAGTGTGTTCGTGTCCTCGCCGATCGGTTGATCTGACGACGGTTCCCGGTCGGGCCATCACAAGTGGCCGGCGGTGGAACGATGGAGGCGACGGTGTCCGACCAGCGGCCCGCCCAGGAGAGCCCGGCCACCTTCCGCGACGTCTTCGCCCAGTCGGAGTTCCGCGCGCTCTTCGCGGCGAACGTGCTGTCCTGGGTCGGCGACTACCTCGCCAAGGCCGCGGTCACCGTGCTCGTCCTGCGCGAGACCCAGTCGGTCGCGCTCTCCGCCGCCGCCTTCGCGGCCAGCTACCTGCCCTGGCTGATCGGTGGCCCGCTGCTCTCGGCGCTCGCCGAGCGGCACCGCTACCGCCGGGTGATGGTGCTCTGCGACCTGATCCGGATGGCGCTGATGGTGCTGGTCGCCATGCCGTTCATGCCGCCCTGGTCGATCCTCGCCCTGATCTTCGTGGCCACGCTGGCCAACCCGCCGAGCCAGGCGGCACGCTCGGCGCTGCTGCCGCACATCCTCGGCGGCGACCGGCTGGTCGTGGGCCTCACCGTCTCCACGAGCGCGGCGCAGGCCGCCCAGGTCGTCGGCTACCTGGCCGGCGCGACCATCGCGGTGCTGAACCCGAGCGCCGCCCTGCTGATCAACGCCGGCACGTTCGCCCTGTCGGCCGCGCTGGTCCGGTTCGGCCTGCGGGACCGGCCCCCCGCGATGACCGAGGCGCACCGCAGTCACCTGCTGCGGGAGACCGCCCAGGGCTTCCGGATGGTCTTCGAGCGGCCGGTGCTGCGGGCCATCGCGGTGCTGGTGTTCAGCGCCATGCTCTTCTCGATCGTCCCCGAGGGGCTCGCCGCCGGCTGGGCCGCCGACCGCGCCGGTGGCGGCATGGACGCCGGCACCGCCCAGGCCGTCATCATGGCCGCCAACCCGGTGGGCTACGTCCTCGGCGGCCTGGTGATCGCCCGGCTGACCGGCCCGGCCCGGCGGCTGACCCTGATGCCGGTGCTGGCGGTGCTCGCACCCGCGGTGCTCGTACCCGCGCTCCTCGACCCACCGCCCGCCGTGGTGGCGCTGCTGGCCGGCGCGTGCGGCTTCGCGGTCGGCGGTCTCGTCCCGGTCGCCAACGGCCTCTTCGTGCAGGCGCTGCCGGACGGCTTCCGGGCCCGGGCGTTCGGGGTGATGGCGAGCGGCACCCAGATCATCCAGGGCGCTTCGGTGCTCGCCACCGGGGCGCTGGCCCAGCGGTTCGGCATCCCGACGGTGGTCGGGCTGTGGAGCGCGGCCGGGGTGGTCCTGATGCTGGTCGCGGCGGTGACCTGGCCCCGCCCGGCGACGATCGAGGCGGCCGTCGAGAGCGCCCGGGCCGAGTCGGCCACCGGGAACGCGCACGCGCCGCACCGGGGGCCGGCGGGCGACCGGGGGCGGGAGCACGGCCGGCACCGGCACGCGGTGACGTGACGCGCGCCGCCCGGCGGGCGGGCGCGGGTGCCGGGCGGCACCTGGCAAGATGGAAACGTGACTTCCCCAGGCGAGTCGATGACGCTGTTCGAGGCGATCGGCGGTGAGCCCGCCTTCCGCAAGCTGGTGGACGAGTTCTACGCCGGCGTCGCCGACGACCCGCTGCTGCGGCCGATGTATCCGGAGGAGGACCTGGGCCCGGCGGCGGACCGGCTGACCCTCTTCCTGATCCAGTACTGGGGCGGCCCGCGGGCCTACTCCGAACAGCGCGGCCACCCTCGCCTGCGGATGCGCCACGCCCCGTTCCGGATCGCCGGCGCCGAGCGCGACGCCTGGCTGCGTCACATGCGGCGCGCGGTGGACGCGCTGGACCTGCCGCCGCAGCTGGCCGACCCGCTCTGGGACTACCTGGAGCGGGCCGCCTACTTCATGGTGAACGCGGAGGACTGACCCACCGGCGGCGCTCAGAGCAGGGCGCCCTCGTCGTGCAACCAGTCGACGAACGTGGTGGCCACCGCCGCGCCGCAGTCGAGCATCTCGACCAGGAGCGCGTCGTGGGTGCCGGCGCCGAGCGGCACCTGCAGCTCGGCGTAGATCGGCAGTTGGCCCCGCTCGGTCGGGTCGCCGATGTAGGCCTTGCAGAACCGGCGGGTGTGGTTCCACTCGTTGACCACCCGGTAGGCGCGGTCGGCCCAGTCCGGCGGCACTGTCGCGTGTGGACGGGCCCGCATCACCAGGATCTCGTCCTCCGGGCCCTCCAGCGCGACCAGCACCGCGTGCCGCTCCCACATGGCCAGCAGGTTGCCGTCGCCGTCGGCCAGGTAACGCACGTCGAGCAGGTCGAGCGCGTCGCAGACCCGACCCAGGGTCACCGGGGCGACCGTGGCCGGCATGTCGGCGATGACCGCCCGCTCAGGTGCCGACGCGGCGTCGTCACCCGGCTGGCGCGGGGTCGGTGGCCCGACCCGGACGCTGTCGTCCACTGTGGTCCCGCTTCGAGACTCCGGATCGCCGCCACCGGCGGGACCGGGGCGCCATGACCACCACGGCATCGCTCGCGCACCTCACTCCCCAGCGGATCCAGCCGCCTACGGTGCGTTGGATCCGAGGATGGACGGTACCCGGACAGCCGGCAGGAGACACCCCCCCAACGACCGCCCCGGCCCGGAAGAATGATGCCGGGTCATCCGTTCGGATGAACTCGAATAGGCGTGAGTGCAAGGTCCACGACGGTCCGCGACCATGCCGCCCCGTACGGGCCGACCAGGCCGACCCAACGGCCGGCCACCCGCACCTGAACGTCGCCGGCGTCGGCGCCCACGAAGCCCATCCGGACCACGCCCTGCACCAGCCGCTGCGACACCTCCACCGGCGCGCCCGGCGCGCCGTCCGGGGTCACCACCACCGCGACGTGGTCCAGCAACGCGTCCCGCAGCGCCCGCTGGCCGACCGCCCGGCCGGCCACCCCGTGCGTGGCCGCCTCGCGCAGCGTGCCGGCCGCCGCGTCCGCGATCCGGCGCACCTGGGCGCCGGGGAGCACCTCGACCGGGTGGCTGGCCGGCGGCGGCAGCGGCCAGCGCCAGCCGTCGTCGCGCCGCCGGGGCAGCCCCGCGCCGCCGGCGGTGAGTTCGGCGAGCAGCTCCCCCGCGGCGACCGTGACGTCGCCGGGCGCGGCGCCGGGCACCGTGCGCACCGCGAGCACCCCCCAGGGCAGGCGGGCCCAGAGCGCGGTCCGCCCGGCGCCGGGCACCGGCCGGAGCCGGACCAGGACGGCGGGGTCGAGGCGGACCAGCCGGGCCAGGAAGGCGTCCGCGTCGGCCACCCCGGTCAGCCCGTGCCCGGCCGCCGGCCCGGTCATCCGGCCAGCCCCGGCGCGTAGCGGAGCAGGAACGCCCGCTCGTCGGCCGAGATCCGGCGCGGTCGCTGGACGGACAGGTCGAACGGCACCAGCACCGAGCGGGCGGTGCCGGCCAGCGCGTCGCCGTCGTACAGCTCGTAGGCCACCGAGAACGACGCGGCCCGGATCTCGTCGACCCACAGCTCGATCCGCACCGTCGGCGCCGCCTCCGCGCTGGCCCGACCGAGCGCGTAGTCGACCGGCCGCAGGTAGTCGACCTCGTGCCGGCGGATGACCACCCCGTCGACGAACGAGCCCACTCCCCACGCCCGACCGCCGGCGAACATCATCGCCACCCGGGCCTCCTCGTAGAGCGTGAGGAAGCGGGCGTTGTTGACGTGGCCGTACGCGTCCAGGTCGGACCAGCGCAGCGCGCAGTGGTAGACAAACCGGTCAGACAAGGGTCAGCACCGGTCAGTCACGGGTGAGCTTGCGGTAGGTCACCCGGTGCGGCCGGGCCGCCTCGACCCCGAGCCGGTCGATCTTGTTCTTCTCGTACGCCTCGAAGTTGCCCTCGAACCAGAACCACCGCGACGGGTCCTCGTCGGTGCCCTCCCAGGCCAGGATGTGCGTGGCGACCCGGTCCAGGAACATCCGGTCGTGGGAGATGACCACGGCGCAGCCGGGGAACTCCAGCAGCGCGTTCTCCAGGCTGGAGAGCGTCTCCACGTCCAGGTCGTTGGTCGGCTCGTCGAGCAGGATGACGTTGCCGCCGATCTTGAGCGTCAGCGCCAGGTTGAGCCGGTTCCGCTCGCCGCCGGAGAGCACCTTGGTCGGCTTCTGCTGGTCCGGCCCCTTGAAGCCGAACGCGGCGATGTAGGCCCGGGACGGCATCTCGACCTTGCCCACCATGAGGTGGTCCAGCCCGTCGGAGACCACCTCCCAGACGGTCTTGTCGCCGTCGAGACCCTGCCGGTTCTGGTCGACGTACGACAGGGAGACCGTCGGGCCGACCTTCACGTCGCCGCCGGTCGGCTGCTCCAGCCCGACGATGGTCTTGAAGAGCGTGGTCTTGCCGACGCCGTTCGGGCCGATGATGCCGACGATGCCGTTGCGCGGCAGCGAGAAGGACAGGTCGTCGATCAGCACCCGGTCGCCGAAGCCCTTGCTCAGGCCGTGCGCCTCGATGACGGTGCTGCCCAGGCGCGGACCCGGCGGGATCTGGATCTCCTCGAAGTCCAGCTTGCGGGTCTTCTCCGCCTCGGCGGCCATCTCGTCGTAACGGTCGAGGCGGGCCTTGGACTTGGTCTGCCGGGCCTTGGCGTTCGAGCGGACCCACTCCAGCTCGTCGGAGAGGCGCTTCTTCATCTTGGCGTCGCGCCGACCCTCGACGGCCAGCCGGGCGGCCTTCTTCTCCAGGTAGGTGGAGTAGTTGCCCTCGTACGGGTAGGCCCGGCCGCGATCCAGCTCCAGGATCCAGTTCGCCACGTTGTCGAGGAAGTAGCGGTCGTGGGTGATGGCGATGACGGTGCCGGCGTACTTGGCCAGGTGCTGCTCCAGCCACTGCACGCTCTCCGCGTCCAGGTGGTTGGTGGGTTCGTCGAGCAGCAGCAGGTCGGGCGCCTCCAGCAGCAGCTTGCACAGCGCGACCCGGCGGCGCTCACCACCGGAGAGCTTGGTGACGTCGGCGTCCGGCGGCGGGCAGCGCAGCGCGTCCATGGCCAGTTCGAGCTTGGAGTCGATGTCCCACGCGTCGGCGTTGTCCAGCTCCTCCTGGAGCCGGCCCATCTCCTCCATCAGCTCGTCGGAGTAGTCGGTCGCCATCTGCTCGGCGATCTTGTTGAAGCGGTCCAGCTTCGTCTTGATCTCGGCGACCGCCTCCTCGACGTTGCCGAGGACCGTCTTGCTGTCGTTGAGCGGGGGTTCCTGGGCCAGCATGCCGACGGTGAAGCCGGGCATGAGCCGGGCCTCACCGTTGCTCGGCTGGTCCCACCCTGCCATGATCTTGAGGAGGCTGGACTTGCCGGCGCCGTTCGGACCGACCACACCGATCTTGGCGCCCGGCAGGAAGTTCAGCGTCACGTTGTCCAGCACGACCTTGTCGCCGTGCGCCTTGCGCGCCTTCTCCAGGACGTAGATGAACTGGGCCACGGTGCGGGCTACCTCCGTCGGTTGCGATCGCGGGCTGCGGGTGCGGGGCGCGGGCTCCGAACTCCGCCCGCCGCCGCGGGCCGGGAGCCGGCCGCGCGCACGCCGTCGTCAATCCTGACAGGTACGCGCGGCCACGCCCACATCACCCCACCCCAGCACCGGTACGGCGGGCTGGGCGCGTCCCAGCGGCCTGCCGGTGTCGACAAGATCACGAGGAGGGTTCGGCGCCTTCCGGGCGGGTAGAGGAGTCCGGCACGGGGGATCAGACGCCGCAGCTACGCTCAGTACGCTCATCGCGGTGGACCCGTCAGTACCCGGAGGTGGCCGATCGTGACCGTCCGTAGCTCCTTTGTCGTAGTGGCCAACCGACTGCCGGTCGACGAGGTGAGCACACCCGAGGGGCGGCAGTGGCGGCGCAGCCCGGGGGGCCTGGTCACCGCGCTGCACCCGGTGCTCGCCGAACACCAGGGCACCTGGGTGGGCTGGGCCGGCGGCACCGGCGCCGCACCCGAGCCGTTCGACCTGGAGGGCATCCGGCTGCACCCGGTGCCGTTGAGCGCCGAGGAGTTGGAGCGCTACTACGAGGGCCAGTCCAACGCGACGATCTGGCCGCTCTACCACGACGCGGTGGAGACACCCGCCTACAAGCGGCGCTGGCGCGAGGCGTACCGCCTGGTCAACGCCCGGTTCGCGGAGGCCGCGGCGGACGTCGCGGCCGAGGGCGCCACGGTCTGGGTGCAGGACTACCAGCTCCAGCTCGTCCCCGCGATGCTGCGGGAGCTGCGACCCGACCTCAAGATCGGGTTCTTCCTGCACATCCCGTTCCCGCCGATCGAGCTGTTCATGCAGATGCCGTTCCGGGCCGAGATCCTGCGCGGCCTGCTCGGCGCCGACCTGGTCGGTTTCCAGCAGCGGCTGGCGGCGCAGAACTTCGTCCGGCTGGCCCGGCACCTGCTCGGCCTGCGCTACGAGGGGCAGATGATCCAGGTCGACGGCCGCCAGGTGAAGGCCGGCGCGTTCCCCATCTCGATCGAGACCCGGGAGATGGAGCGGCTGGCCGAGGACCCGGCGATCCAGGCCCGGGCGAAGCAGATCCGCGAGGAGTTGGGCAACCCGAAGACGATCATCCTGGGCGTCGACCGGCTCGACTACACCAAGGGCATCGAGCTCCGACTCAAGGCCTTCCGGGAACTCCTGGCTGACGGAAAGTTGACAGTTCCGGACGCGGTTATGGTGCAGGTCGCCACGCCCAGTCGCGAGCGCGTGGAGCACTACCAGGCACTTCGGGTGAAGGTGGAACGCGAGGTTGGCCGGATCAATGGTGAATTCGGCCGGGTCGGCGTGCCGGCGGTGCATTATCTGCATCAGTCGTACAGTCGCTCCGAACTGGCCGCGATGTACGTCGCGGCCGACGTGATGATGGTGACCCCGCTGCGAGACGGAATGAATCTGGTGGCCAAGGAGTACGTCGCATCGCGCGCCGACCAGGGCGGCGCGCTCGTGCTCAGTGAGTTCGCCGGCGCCGCCACCGAGCTGCGCCAGGCGTTCCTGTGTAATCCGCACGACCCGGACGCGGTGAAGGACGCGTTGCTACGGGCCGTGCACATCGAAAAGCCCGAAGCCCGCCGCCGGATGCGCGTCATGCAGCGCCATCTGCGCAGCCACGACGTGGGCCACTGGGCCAAGTCGTTCCTCAGCGAGCTCGGCGTCCCCGATACGGAGGCTGCGTGACCTCGCCCGCCGCCGCCACCTCGGCCGGTGGCGTGCTCGACCCGGAACTGCGCGCCGCGATCGGCCGCATCGCCCGGATCCCCCAGCTCCTCGTCGCCTGCGACTACGACGGCACACTGGCGCCGATCGTCGAGGACCCCAGCAAGGCCGTGCCGCTGCCCGAGTCGGTGGCCGCGATCCGCGCGCTGGCCTCACTGCCGCAGACGAGCGTCGCGGTGGTCTCCGGCCGCGCGCTGCGCGACCTGGCCACCCTCTCCCGGCTGCCCAGCGAGGTGCACCTGGTCGGCAGCCACGGCTCGGAGTTCGACATCGGCTTCGTCGAGCGCCTCACCCCCGAGTTGATCGCGGTCCGGCACCGGCTCCGCCAGGAGCTGCGCGAGATCGCCGCCGCGCATCCCGGCATCCGGCTGGAGCGCAAGCCGGCGAGCGTCGCCGTGCACACCCGCGGGGTCGACCCGCAGGTCGCCGCCGCGGCCGTGGAAGCGGTCCGCAACGGGCCGGCCACCTGGGACGACGTCACCGTCACCCAGGGCAAGGAGGTCATCGAGCTGTCGGTGGTCGCCACCCACAAGGGCACCGCCGTCGACCAGCTCCGCACCCAGCTCGCCGCCGGCGCGGTGCTCTTCATCGGTGACGACGTCACCGACGAGAACGCGTTCGGCAACCTCCAGGGGCCGGACGTCGGCATCAAGATCGGCCCCGGGGAGACCCAGGCCGACTACCGGGTGGCCGAGCCGATCGAGGCCGCCCGGGCGCTGGGCCTGCTGCTGGAGACCCGGCGGCACTGGCTCTTCGGCGAGCGGGCGGTGCCGATCGAGCGGCACTCGATGCTCGCCAACGGACGCACGGTCGCGCTGGTCACGCCGGAAGCCAAGATCACCTGGTTGTGCCACCCGAAGCCGGACTCGGCGGCGATCTTCGCCGACCTGGTCGGCGGCAGCCCGGCCGGCCACTTCACGGTCGGGCCGGAGCGCGGCGGCATCCCGCTCGGCCAGCGCTACCGCAGCAACACCATGACCGTGGAGACCCGCTGGTCCGGCCTGACCGTCACCGACTGGCTGGACCTGCCGGTCCGGCAGACCACGCCGGACGACCCGGCCGTGGTCAGCGGTGACTCGACCCTGGTCCGGGTGCTCAGCGGCACCGGGCGGGCCCGCGTCGAGTTCGCGCCGCGCCCCGAGTTCGGCCAGGTGGCGGTGCAGCTCCAGCCGCTCGACGACGGTCTGCTGGTGCTCGGCTCCAACGAGCCGGTCGCGCTGCACTCCCCCGGCGTCGAGTGGGAGGTCACCAACGACGCCGGGTACGAGACCGCGAAGGCGGTGGTGGACCTCTCCGCCCTCGGCGGGCAGGTGGTGCTGGAGCTGCGCTTCGGCACGCAGAGCCTGGAGCCGCACCGGGTGCCGGTGCACGAACGGCAGGCCGCCGCCGAGCAGCCCTGGAAGGACTGGGTGGCCTCGCTGCGACTGCCGGCCATCGCCAAGGACCTGGTCGCCCGCAGCGCGCTGACCCTGCGCGGGCTCACCCACGAGCCGACCGGGTCCATCCTCGCCGCGGCCACCACCTCGCTCCCCGAGGAGTTGGGCGGTGTGCGCAACTGGGACTACCGCTACTGCTGGCTGCGGGACGCCGCGATGACCGCGCGGGCGCTCGTCGACCTCGGCTCCACCGAGGAGGCCGAGGGGTTGCTGCGCTGGGTCGACGGCGTGGTCGAGCGCACCGGCGGGCATCCGGAGCGGCTGCACCCGCTCTACACCGTCGACGGTTTCGAACTGGGCGCCGAGGCGGTCATCGACACGCTGCCCGGCTATGCCGGCTCCCGGCCGGTCCGGGTCGGCAACCTCGCCAACCACCAGCTCCAGCTCGACGTCTTCGGCCCGGTGGCCGACCTGATCGCCGCGGTCGCCGACGCCCGGGGCTCGGTCCGCGACGACGAGTGGCGGGTGCTGGAGAACATGGTCGAGGCGGTACGCCGCCGCTGGCACGAGCCCGACCACGGCATCTGGGAGGCCCGCCTCCCACCCCGGCACCACGTCTTCTCCAAGGTCATGCTCTGGATGACCGTCGACCGGGCGCTGCACGTGGTGCGCCAGCACGGCGGCGAGGACCGGCCGGAGTGGGTGGAGCTGCGCGACCGGATCGGCGCCAACGTGCTGGAGCACGGCTGGCACCCGGACGCCGAGGCGTACAGCGTCGCGTACGGGCACGACGAGATGGACGCCTCCTCGCTCTGGATCGGCCTGTCCGGGCTGCTCCCCGGCGACGACCCGCGCTTCCTCTCCACCGTGCTCAAGATCGAGGCGGACCTGCGCAGCGGCCCGGTGGTCTACCGCTACCACTGGGACGACGGCCTGCCCGGCCGGGAGGGCGGCTTCCACATCTGCACGGCGTGGCTGATCGAGGCCTACCTGCGCACCGGCCGCCGCACCGACGCCGAGGAGCTGTTCACCCAGATGGTCGACACGGCCGGCCCCACCGGCCTGCTCCCCGAGCAGTACGACCCGCTCGCCGAGCGGGGCCTGGGCAACCACCCCCAGGCGTACAGCCACCTCGGCCTGATCCGCTGCGCCCTGCTCCTGGACAACATGCTCAAGCAGTAACCCACCCACGTGAGACGGCCCGGGATCAGAAGGTCCCGGGCCGTCTCACGTCCCACCCCACCCCGACGATCGTGCACTTGCTGCCCCGACCAACAGGGGGGATCAGGGCATGGCGCGGGCACCAACTGCACGATCGATGGCGTCAGAGGGTCAGGGCGTCGACCACGTCGCCGACGACCACGATGGCCGGCGGACGGAGGGCGGCGGCCTCGACGGCGGCGGCGACCGTGGCGAGCGTGGCGCGCAGGGTGCGCTGGGCGGCGGTGGTGCCCTCCTGGATCACCGCGGCCGGGGTGTGCGGGGGCTTGCCGTGCGCGATCAGCGTGGCGGCGATCGCGGCCAGGTTCTTCAGGCCCATCAGGATCACCAGCGTGCCACGCAGCCCGGCGAGCGACTCCCAGCGCACCAGCGAGGCCGGCGCGTCCGGCGCGACGTGCCCGGACACCACCGTAAACTCGTGCGCCACCGCCCGGTGCGTCACCGGCACCCCGGCCACCCCGGGCACCGCGATCGCGCTCGTCACCCCCGGCACCACGGTCACCGGCACCCCCGCCTCGGCGCAGGCCAGCAGCTCCTCGCCGCCCCGGCCGAAGACGTACGGGTCGCCGCCCTTGAGCCTGACCACGATCTTTCCGGCCAGGGCGCGCTCGACCAGGATCCGGTTGATCTCCTCCTGGGCGCGCGACGGCCCATAAGGGATCTTCGACGCGTCGACCAGTTCGACGTCCGGCCGCAGTTCGTCCAGGAGCAGCCCGGGGACGAGCCGGTCGGCGACCACCACCTCGGCCTCGGTGAGCAGCCGCAAGCCCTTCACGGTGATCAGCTCCGGGTCACCCGGCCCGGCGCCCACCAGCGCGACGCGCCCGCCGGGAGAGGTGTTAAGCCGGGCCCCCTCCTCTGCCGAATCCGTTAACAGGGGGCCCGTCCTTGCGCTCAGGAGGGTGCGGACGGCGTCGCGGACGGCCATCGCGCGGTGCGGGTCGCCGCCGCCGAGCACCGCCACCGTCACCGGGCCGTGCCGGGTCACCGCGGGCGTCCACGCGCTGGCGGCCGCCCGGTCGTCGGCCCGCACGCAGAAGATCCGCCGCTCGGCCGCGGCGGCGCTCACCGCCGCGGCGGCCACCCGGTCGTCCACCGCCACCTGCACCAGCCAGGCGCCGTCCAGGTCACCGACGGCGAACCGGCGCGGCTCCCAGCGCAACCGCCCGGCGTCGGCGTGCGCGCGCAGCGCCGGGGTCAGTTCCGGCGACACGAGCAGCACGTCCGCGCCCGCGTCGAGCAGCGCCGGCACCCGGCGGGTGGCCACCGCTCCCCCGCCCACCACGAGCACGCGCCGGCCGGCCAGCCGCAACCCCAGGGGGTACGGGCTGCGCCCGGTCACTTCTCGGCCACCCCGGCCGCGTCGAACGTGGCCACGTCGTGCAGCACCCGGACCGCACCGGTGACCACCGGCAGGGCGAGCAGCGCCCCGGTGCCCTCACCGAGCCGCAGTCCCAGGTCGATCAACGGGTCAAGCCCCAGGTGCCGCAGCGCGGCCGTGGCGCCCGGCTCGGCGCTGCGGTGCCCGGCGACCATGGCGCCCACGGCGTCCGGCGCGAACGCGGCGGCGGCCAGCGCGGCGCTGACCGCGATCACGCCGTCGAGCAGCACCGGCACCCGTCGCGCGGCGGCGCCGAGGATCAGCCCGGCCAGCGCGGCGTGCTCCAGCCCACCGACCGCGGCGAGCACCCCCAGCGGGTCCGCCGGGTCGGGCGCGTGCCGCTCCAGCGCGGCCCGCACCACCTCGACCTTGCGGGCGTACGTCGCGTCGTCCACGCCGGTGCCCCGGCCGGTCGCCGCGGCCGCGTCCGCCCCGGTGAACGCGGCGACCAGAGCGGCCGCCGGGGTGGTGTTGCCGATGCCCATGTCGCCGGTGAGCAGGATGCCGGCGCCGGCGTCGATCAGCTCGGCGGCGATCCGGATGCCGGTCTCCACCGCCGCCCGCGCCTCGTCCCGGGTGAGCGCGGCGGTGACCGTCATGTCCCGGGTGCCGGCGCGCACGTTCGCCGCCACCAGACGCGGCCCGTCCGGGTCGGCGGGGGTCGCCACGACGTCGGCGGCGAGCGCGGGCGGGGCGACCGGGTCGGCGGCGGGTGCCGCCGGGGTCGCCGCGAGCGGGGTGGCGACGCCGACGTCGACCACGGTGACCGAGGCGCCCGCCTGCCTGGCGAACGCGTTGACCACCGCGCCGCCGGCCAGGAAGTTGCCGATCATCTGGGCGGTGACCTCCTGCGGCCACGGGCTGACGCCCTGGGCGTGGACGCCGTGGTCGCCCGCGAAGATCGCCACCGCGGCCTGGTCGGGCAGCGGCGGTGGGCAGGTGCCGGCCAGCCCGGCGAGGCGCACCGAGAGCGGCTCCAGGGCGCCGAGCGAGCCGGCGGGCTTGGTCAGCCGGCCCTGGAGTTCGCGGGCCGCCGCCATGGCGGTCTCGTCCAGCGGCCGGATCGCCGTGACGGTGGACTCCAGCATCATGCCTCCAGGATCCGGGTGAGCGTGTCGACGAACGCGTCGGTGGTGGCCGGGTCGCGGACCGCGATCCGGAGCCAGTCCGGGCCCAGCCCGGGGAACGTGTCGCCCCGGCGCACCGCCCAGCCGTGCTCGCGCAGCCGCTGCCGCAGCTCGGCCGCGCCGGGCGCGTGGACCAGGACGAAGGCGCTGGCCGGTTGTCCCGCGACGCGTACGCCGGGCAGCCCGGACAGGCGGGCCACCAGGTGGGCACGGTCGGCGGCGAGGTCGGCGGCGATCACGCGCTCGGCCGCGACGGCGGCCGGCGCGGCGCAGGCGGTGGCGGCGGCGAGCGCCGGGGTGGAGACGGCCCAGAGCGGCTGGGCGGCGACGAGGCGGGCCAGCAGCCCCGGCTCGCCGAGCAGGTAGCCGATCCGCAGACCGGCCAGCCCCCAGGTCTTGGTGAGGCTGCGGACCACCAGGAGGCCGGGCAGGTCGCGGCGGTGGGCGAGCGACTCGGGCTCGCCGTCCACGCCGGGGACGATCGTGGTGTCGGCGAACGCCTCGTCGACCACCAGCACCCGACCCGGGCGGGCCAGCGCGGCGAGGGCGTCCACGGGGTGCAGCACCGAGGTCGGGTTGGTGGGATTGCCGATCATGACGAGGTCGGCGTCGGCGGGGATCCGGGCCGGGTCGAGCCGGAACCCGTCGGCCGGGTCGAGCAGGACCCGGTCCACCCGGTGCCCCGCTGCGCGCAGGGCGGCCTCCGGCTCGGTGAACTGCGGGTGCACCACCACCGGGTGGCGGGCGTCGCGCAGCGCGCGGGCGACCAGCACGAAGCCCTCGGCGGCGCCGGCGGTGAGGAGTACCTCCTCCGGGGGTCGCCCGTGTCGGTGACCGACGGCGGCGCGGGCGGGCGCCGGGTCCGGATACGACGCCAGGTCGCCCAGCGCCGCGGTGATCGGGTCGGCCAGCCAGTCGGGCATCGCGGCGCGGCGCACGTTGACCGCCAGGTCGACCAGGCCGGGCGTGGCCTCGGCGTCCCCGTGGTGCCCCAGGTCGGGGTCGGCGGGCGCGGCGGCGGTCGGTACGGCGGGCATGACCGCGATCCTGCCGGGAAGCCGCCGTTCGGGACAGCGCATCCCGGCGTGGGACGCGTCACGACCCCCGCCCGTTTATGAATTCTTCTCATTTCCGAATCGGAAATGTCATAGCTTGGCCATGTGAGCAACCGACCCCTTGCCTCCGCCGGTCGTGCCGTGCCCCTTCTCCGCGCCGGGCTGATCGCCGGCATCGTCGTCGCCGCCGCGCTCTATCCGATGGCCGCCGTCACCGGCCTCGGCGCGAAGGCCACCGCGCACGCCGTGCAGCAGAAGACGAACATCCTCAAGACCGCGCTGCCGGCCGAGACCTCGTACGTCTACGCGCCGGACGGCAGGACCGTGCTGACCATGTTCTACGAGGAGTACCGGCAGTACACCAAGATCGAGAACATGTCGCCGAACATCCAGCAGGCGATCGTCGCCGCCGAGGACAACCGCTTCTACCAGCACCACGGCGTCGACCCGAAGGGCGTGGCGCGGGCGTTCGTCTCCAACGCCCGCTCCGGCGGCGTCTCCCAGGGCGCCTCCACGCTCACCATGCAGTACGTCCGGATGGCCCTGCGGGACAGCGCCAGCACGCCCAAGGAGGTCCAGGAGGCCACCCAGCAGACCAGCCTGCGCAAGGTCAAGGAGATGCGCATGGCGCTCGACATCGAGAAGCACCTGACCAAGGAGCAGATCCTCGAGCGCTACCTCAACTCGGCCTACTTCGGCCACCGGGCGTACGGGATCTACGCCGCGTCGCAGATCTTCTTCTCCAAGACCCCCGCCACGCTCAGCCCGGTCGAGGCGGCCACCCTCGCCGGCCTGGTGAAGTCCCCCTCGGAGTACGACCCGATCACCTCCGACCAGAAGGACGCCACCGGCCGGCGCAACTACGTGCTGGACAACATGGCCCGCCTCGGCTTCCTGTCGCCGGACGCCGCGGCGACGGCGAAGGGACAGCCGATCAAGCTGAAGCTGACCGACCCGCCGAACGACTGCGCCGCGATCGACGGCGCGCACCGGAGCTGGGGCTTCTACTGCGACTACCTGAAGAACTGGTGGAGCGCGCAGCCCGCGTTCGGCGAGAACCGGCTGGAACGGATGGACAAGCTGCGCCGCGGCGGCTACCGCATCGTCCTCGCCCTCGACCCGAAGACCCAGGCGGCGGCCGAGAAGAACGTCGGCGCCAAGGACAACACCGGCAGCCCGTTCGCCAACGGCATCGTGGTCGCCGAGCCGGGCACCGGGCGGATCAAGGCGATGGCGGTGAACCGCACCTACTCGCTCGACCTGGCCGAGAACCCGAACAGCTCCAACCCGGAGGCCGGCCCGAAGGTCAAGGCGAACTACCCGAACACGGTGGCGCCGCTGCTCGGCGGCGGGACGCTGCCCGGCTACCAGGCCGGATCGACGTTCAAGATGTTCCCGATGCTCGCCGCGCTCAACGCCGGGATGCCCCTCTCCACCGCCTACGACTCGCCCTACAAGTACCAGTCGGCGGTCTACGACGGTTGGGCGCCGTCGAACGCCAGCGGCGCGATGACCGGCCGGCAGACCATGTGGTCCGGCTTCGGCAAGTCGGTGAACACCTACTTCGTCCAACTGGAGGAGAAGATCGGCGCGGACACCGGGGTACGCCTGGCCGAGCAGCTGGGGCTGCGCTGGCGCACCGACGTCGACAAGGAGCAGGCGTCGCCGGGCAAGGCGAAGAAGTGGGGCGCGTTCACGCTCGGCGTCTCCGACGCCACCCCGCTGGAGATGGCGAACGCGTACGCCGCCGTCGCCGCCGACGGGCGTTACTGCGAGGCGATCCCGGTCAACGCGATCATGAATCGGGACGGTACGCCGGCGACCTGGTCGACGCCGGGCGGGGTGCAGCGGGAGGTGGCCAAGCCCCGGTGCCGGCAGGTGGTCAACGCGGACGCGGCCCGGGCGGCCACCGACGCCGCGCGCTGCCCGACCGGCGACACCCCGGCCAAGGGGAGCTGCGGCGGCTGGTCGACGGCCGACAGCGTCCGGGGCACCGTGGGCCGCCCGGTGGCCGGCAAGACCGGCACCACGGACAGCACCCGGTCGGCGTGGTTCGTCGGCTACACGCCCGAACTGGCCGCGGCGAGCTTCATCGCGGATCCGGACAACCCGTTCAACGCGGTGGGCGACGGGCAGTCGCAGGTCCCGGTGAACGCGGTGGCGCAGACGCTGCGCGACGCGCTGAAGGGCCAGCCCACCCGCCAGTTCACCCCACCGTCCGACCAGATCGTCGGCTGACCCCCATGATCCGCCCGGGGGTGCGCCCGGGCCAGTTGATCAAGGAGTTCGCGTCCGGGACCGCGTGGTTCCCGACGCGAACTCCTTGATCGACTTCCGCACCTCGTCCACCGCCTGACCGATCACGCGGGCGTCGCCGCCGGTGTCCGGGCGGCGGCCACCAGCCGCTCGGCGACGCCGGGCAGCGCGGCCCAGTGCGGCACGAGCTGCGAGGCGTGCACGCCGTGGTGGACGAAGCCCTCCGGGGTGCCGCCGCCCCACTGCCAGGCCGGCCGGTCACCGGCGCGCGGGGTGAGCACCGCCGCGTGCTGCTTGTGCCCGGTCACCGTGACTCCGGCCGGCGCCACCACGCTGCCGGTGACCGAGGTGGCGTCCCGGTAGCCGACCACCAGGCCGTCGCGGACCGTGCCGACCGCGTCGAGCACCCCGCACATCGGCAGGCCGTCCAGCTCGCGGGCCAGCCACAGCAGGCCGGCGCCCTCGGCGACCACCGGGCGGCCGGAGCGGGCCAGCTCGGCCACCGCGATGCAGAGCCGGCGGTTGGCGGAGAGCTGCTCCGCGTACATCTCGGGGAGCCCGCCGCCGACGACGAGCGCGCGGGCCCCGGCGGGCAGCGCCTCGTCGCGCAGCGGGTCGACGGTGGCCACCTCGGCGCCGGCGGCGCGCAGCAGCTCGGCGGTCTCCGGGTGGCTGTAGCTGCCGGCCGGACCACCGGCCAGCGCGACCACCGGCCGCTGACCGGACCCGGGCGGGCCGTCCGCCGGCTCCGCCGACCAGGGCTCGACGGTCAGCGCGGGCGCGGAGCGGGCGAGCGTCAGCAGCCGATCCAGGTCGACGGTGGCGGCCACCGCCTCACCGAGCCGGCGCACCCCGCGCTCGGCCTCGGCGTCACCGCGCACCACGGGCGCGGCGCCGTGCCGGCGGGCGGGCAGCACCGGGGGCAGCTCGTGCCGGCGCAGCGCGCCGTAGACCGGCACCCCGACGTCGTCGAGCGCCTCGCGCAGCAGCGCCTCGTGCCGGGGCGAGGCCACCCGGTTGAGGATCACGCCGCCCAGCCAGAGCTGCTCGTCGTAGGCCCGGAAGCCGTGCACCAGCGCGGCCACCGACTGGCCCATCGCGGCCACGTCGACCACCAGCACCACCGGGCTGCGCAGCGCGGTGGCGACGGCGGCGGTGGACTCGCTCTCCGGGCGGCCGGCGACCGAGTCGTAGAGCCCCATCGTGCCCTGGACCAGCGCGAAACCGGCCCCGGTCGCGCCGTGCGCGAAGAGCGGGGCGATCAGCTCCGGGCCGACCAGGCGCGGGTCGAGCGTGCGCCCCGGCCGACCGGCGGCCAGCCCGAGGTAGGCGGCGTCCACCTGGTCCGGCCCGACCTTGAACCCGGCGACCGCCAGCTCCCGGTCGGCCAGGGCCGCGAGCAGGCCGAGGGAGAGGGCACCGGTGCCGTGCCCCGAGGAGGGCGCGCTCAGCACGACGCGGGGCACGTCGGTCATCATCGACTCCTGGATCCGGGGGGATTTCCGCCCGCGTGACCATACCCGTCCGGTCCGACGCGCGGCGTCCGCCCGGCGCCGGGATTCCACCGGCAGCCCGGAGTGGCCCCGCTCATACGGGTAGCCTTTGCCAACGTGTACCGGTTCCTGCTGACCCCACGCTGGCTCGGCTACCTCGCGCTGACCCTGGCGGCCGCCGCGGTGATGGTGTTCCTGGGCGACTGGCAGCTGGACCGCTACCACGCCCGGACGGCGGTCAACGAACGGATCGACGCCGGCGCCACGATGACCCCCGCGCCGTTGCGCGACGCCCTGCCCGCGCCGACCGGCGCCGCCGGCAGTGTCGGCCCGGCCCCGGCCGACCGGCTCACCTGGAGCCGGGTCACCGCCACCGGCCGCTACGACAGCGGGAACGACGTCCTGATCCGCGGCCGCACCGTGGACAGCACGGTCGGCTTCGAGGTGCTCACCCCGCTGGTGCTCGCCGACGGCAGCGCGGTGCTGGTCGACCGCGGCTGGATCCCGCCGGTCCCGGGCGGCGGCGCGACCGCCCAGCCGTCGGTGCCGGCGGCCCCGACCGGCGAGGTGACGGTCACCGGCCGGGTGGTCGGCGGCGAGAGCGGCGGCGGCGCGGTCGCCCGCCGCGACGGCAAGCTGGAGGCCCGGCGGATCGACATCGCCCGCCTGGCCAAGCAGCTCCCCTATCCGGTGACCGGCGGCTACGTGCTGCTGGACGGGCAGACCCCGGCCGCCGACCCGGCCTTCCGGGCGGTGCCGATCGGGCACACCAACAACTGGCAGAACTTCGGCTACGTGTGGCAGTGGTGGATCTTCGCGGTGATGAGCCTGGTCGGCTACGGCTGGGTGGCGCGCCGGGAGGCCCGCCGCCGGGCCGGCCTGGACGGCCCGGGGGTGCCGGTGGACCGGGCCGCCGAGCCGGCTGCCGCCGGGCCCGCCGGCTCCTGAGCCCGGACCGCCGACTCAGCCGGTGACCCGGCCGGCGTGGATCGCCCGGACCGCGTCGATCGTGTCCGCCTCGGCGGCCGTCTTGTCGTCGCGGTAGCGCACCACCCGGGCGAAACGCAGTGCCATCCCACCCGGGTAGCGGCTGCTGGTCTGCACCCCGTCGAAGGCGATCTCGACCACCTGCTCCGGGCGGACCCGCACCACCCAGTCGCCCTTCTCCACGGCCAGCGACAGGAAGCGTTCGGTCTGCCAGCGCAGCGTCTCGTCGGTGAGCCCCTTGAACGTCTTGCCGAGCATGACGAACTCGCCACTGCCCGGGTCGCGGGCGCCCAGGTGCAGGTTGGACAGCCAGCCCTGACGCCGGCCGCTGCCCCATTCGACGGCGAGCACCACCAGATCGAGCGTGTGCCGGGGCTTGACCTTGACCCAGGCCGCGCCACGCCGCCCGGCGTCGTAGGGCGCGGCCGGGTCCTTGACCACCACCCCCTCCTGGCCGGCGTCGACCGCCGCGGCGAACGCCGCGGCGGCCTGCCCGGCGTCGTCCACCTCCACCCGGCCGACCAGCAGCGCCGGGTCGACCGCGCGGGCGAGCGTCGCCCACCGCTCCCGCCCGGGCCTGTCGATCAGGTCGGCGCCGTCGAGGTGCAGCAGGTCGAAGAAGTACGGGGTGAGCACGGGCTCGCCGGCCCGCTCGGCGGCGGCCAGCACGCCGGGCGCGACCGGGGCGCGGCCGGTGGTGCTGGGGGTGGTGCGCCGAGCCGCGTGGCTCGACGTCTGCTGGAACGGCAGCGGCCGGCCGGCGGCGTCCAGCCCGATCGCCTCGCCGTCGAGCACCAGCTCGCGGGCGGGCAACGCGCGGACGGCGGCCACCACCTCGGGGAGCCGACCGGTGATCTCGTCGAGACTGCGGGTGAAGACCGCGATGTCCGACCCGGAGCGGTGCACCTGGATGCGGATGCCGTCGAGCTTGACGTCGACCACGGCCGGGGTGCCGGTGGCGGTGAGCGCCTCGTCGACCGAGGGCGCGCTCTGCGCCAGCATCGGCGCGAGCGGGCGGCCCACCTGGAGCCCGAACCCGGCCAGCGCGGCGGCGCCGCCGGTGAGCGCCGCGACCGCCACCGCCCGCAGGTCACCGGCGAGCAGGAGGGCCCGCCGGACGGCCGTCACCGGCACGTCGGCGGCCCGGGCCACCGCCTCGGCGAGCAGGCCGGCCTGTGCGCCCTGCCGGAGCTCGCCGCGGAACAGGCCGACCAGCAGGCGCTGCTCGTCGGCGGTGGCCGCGGCGAACAGCCGGCCGACCAGCTCCCGCCGCCGCGCCTGGGAGCCGGCGCCGCCGACCCGGGAGATCTCCTCGATCCCCGCGTCGACGGCGCCCACGGTCAGCGTCGGCTCGGCCGCCGGTGGCGGCAGGTCACGCAGGCTCGCCCAGCCGACGCCGGTCTGCCGCTGCCGCAGCTCACCGGCGAGGTAGCCGGCACCGGCCGGGATCTCGCCCGGGTCGAGGGCGCGCAGCGCGGCGGCCAGCAGCTCCACCTTGGCCCGCCGGCCGCCGGTGGCGCCCACCGCAGCCGAGGTGGCCGCCAACTCCGCGAAGTGCACGCCCACATCCTGTCAGCCACCGGTGACACCGGGGCGGTTCCGGCGGGTCGACGCACCGTTCCGGGTGCGCCGACCCGCCGGACGCCCGGACGCGACGGGCCCGGGCGTTGCCGGACGCCGAGCCGCGCGCCCGGGCCCGGATCGCTCCGGGCCCTGCGGAGATCAGGCCGAGACCGGCTCCTCGACGCGCAGGCCGCGCCCGCGCACCCCGTCGGCGACCCGGGTCAGCAGCGCGTCGAGCGTGACCAGCGTGGCGGATAGCTCACCGAGCTGTTCCTTGAGCGTGGCCTCGGGCCACGCGGAGACGTCGACGTCCCCCAGAGCACGGACGGCGGCCTGGAGCCGCGCCATCTCGTCGTTCGTACGCATGTTCGAAAGGCTATAACACCCGGCCGTTCGACACGCCGCGAACTCCGACATCCGCCCCGAAGTTATCGTTCCGACACCTCAGGCGCGGTTTCCGGCACCCGCCTCGGCCACCTTGGCCAGCAGCAACGCCTCGGCCAGGCAGACCCGGGCGAACTCGCCCAGGTGCAGGCTCTCGTTCGGCCCGTGCGCCCGGGCGTGCGGGTCCTCCACGCCGGTCACCAGGATCGCCGCGCCCGGGAACATCTCCTGGAAGGTGGCGATGAACGGGATCGAGCCACCCACCCCGATGTCGACCGGGTCGGTGCCGTCCCAGGCGCCCCGGAACGCCGCCCGCGCCGCGTCGAACATCGGCCCGCTGGCATCGATCACGCAGGGCGCGCCGTCGTGCTCGAACGTCACCGTCACCTGCGCGCCCCACGGCGCGTGCCGCTCCAGGTGCGCGCTCAGCGCGGCGTACGCCTTCTTCGGGTCGTCACCCGGCGCCAGCCGTACGCTCAGCTTCGCCTTCGCGGCCGGGACCAGCGCGTTCGGCGCCTCCCCGGTGGTCGGCGCGTCGACGCCGAGGATCGCCAGCGCCGGCTTCGTCCAGAGCCGGTCGGTGATCCGGCCGGTGCCGAACAGCCGCGCGCCGTCGACCAGGCCGGCCTCCGCGCGGAACCGGTCCTCCGGGTAGTCGACGCTCGCGCCCTCGCGCCCGGCCAGCCCGTCCACCGCCACGTCACCGGCGTCGTCGTGCAGCGTGCCGAGCAGCTTCACCAGCGCGGTGAGCGCGTCCGGGACGGCACCGCCGAACATGCCGCTGTGCACCGCGTGGTCGAGCGTGCGGACCTCCACGAAGCAGTTCACGATGCCGCGCAGCGAGGTGGTCAGCGCCGGCACGCCGACGTCCCAGTTGGTGGAGTCGGCGATCACGATGACGTCCGACGCCAGGTCGTCGCGGTGCTCGGCGAGCAGCCGCTCCAGCGAGTCGGAGCCGTACTCCTCCTCGCCCTCGACGAACAGCACCACGCCGACCGGCAGCCGGTCGCCGAACGCGCGCAGCGCGGCGACGTGCGCCATGATGCCGGCCTTGTCGTCGGCCGCGCCCCGGCCGTAGAGGCGGCCGTCGCGCTCCACCGGCTCGAACGGGTCGGACTCCCACAACGCCAGGTCGCCGACCGGCTGCACGTCGTGGTGGGCGTAGAGCAGCACGGTGGGCGCGCCGGCCGGAGCCGCCTTCGTCCCGATCACCGCCGGCTGGCCGCCGGAGCGGACGATCCGGGTGTCCAGGCCGCAACCGCGCAGCAGCTCCGCCACCGCCTCGGCGGAGCGCTCCACGTGCGAGTGGTCGAAGCCGTCGAAGGCGATGCCCGGGATGCGGACGAGTCGTTCCAGGTCGGCACGGACACCGGGCAGTTCCCGCTCGACGGCGGCCCGCACCTCGGACTCGGAAATGATCGGAGTGGTCATGACCGGAATCGTATGCCGGCCTTACCCGGTCACGCCGTCCGAGCCCGGCCGCCGCCCGAGCCGCACGTAGTAGCGCTCCGGGTCGTGCGGCAGGTCGGAAGCGCCGTCGACGACCAGGTCCACCGCCGCCGGGGTGCCGTCGGCGGCGAAGTGCGCCCGCTCCCCGGCGTGCCAGCGGCGCAGTTCGGGCAGGACCTGCGCGCCGTCGCGGGCCAACGCCCGGGACAACCGCAGCTCCCCCGGCGCGGTGACCAGCACCGAGAGGGTCAGCTCGGGGCGCACCACGGCGCGCGCCGCGCTCACCCCCTCGACGAGCAGCACCGGCGCCGCCGGCACCGGCACCACCGGACCCAGGAAACGCCCGCGCACCCAGCTGTACCGGCGGTAGCCGCCCGGCCGGCCGGCCCGCACCGGCCCGAGCACCCGCTCCTCCAGCCTGGCCCAGAACGTGAGCTGGTCGTCCCAGCCGTCCAGCAGGTCGTCGGTGTGGACCAGTGGCGGCCGGCCCGCGCCGGTCGCCACGAACGCGTCCGCGAGGCGCGTCGCGAACACGCTCTTGCCCGCGCCGCTCGGCCCGTCAACAGCCACCAGCCGGGTCCGTCCCAACCGCGGCGGCGCGGCCAGCACCCGCCGGACCAACCCGGCGTACGCCTCGACCACCGCGACGTTCACCCGACCGACGCTAACGTTCCCCCGTCCGCTGGATCCTGCGACCCGGGCGGACCGTTTCACCCGGCGGCCCGCCGACGCCGCGGGCATGATCTGGGGGTGCTCCATGACGTGATGTGTCCGGGCGTCGACGCCCTCCTGGAACAGGCCCGCGCCGGTCTCCGCCGGCTCACCCCGCACGAGACCGTCGAGGCGGTCCGCAACGGCGCGCTGCTCGTCGACACGCGCACCGAGGCGCAGCGCCGCGAGGAGGGTGAGCTGCCCGGCGCGATCGTCATCGACCGCACGGTGCTGGAGTGGCGACTCGACCCGGCCAGCGAGTGGCGCATCCCGGAGGCGATCGGCTACGACCGCGAGATCGTGGTGGTGTGCCGGCAGGGCTACAGCTCCAGCCTGGCCGCCGCCAGCCTGCAGACCCTCGGCCTGCGGCACGCCACCGACATGATCGGCGGCGTGCAGGGCTGGCGCGAGGCCGGCCTGCCGATGTCCGACCGCCCGGCGGACGTGCGCCACTGAGCCGTCCCGACCGGGTGCCGCCGGACCGCTCCGGTCACGACGGGCCGGGCGGTCGCCCGGGCGCGCCGGGCGGCACGAACGGCAGGCCCGGCGGCGGGCCCTCCTCGACCAGCCGCCACAACGCGCCGGTGTCCAGGTGCTCCTCCACCAGGTCACCGAGCAGGTCCAGCGTCCGTTCCCGGGCCGCCGCGAACGAGTTGTCCGGCGCGACCGCGAAGCCGGTCCGGCCGGCCGCCTCGGCGACCTCGGCGAGGAACCGGCGGCGGAACGCGTCCGACTCGAACGCGCCGTGCCAGTGGGTTCCGTACAGCGCGCCGAGCCGGGCGCCCTCGCCGGTGCCGTCGGTGTAGCGCAGCAGCGGCGGCAACCCCGGGTCGGCGGCGGAGACCCGGCCGTGGTGGATCTCGTACCCGTGCACCGGCACGTCACCGGCGGCGACGCCCGCGGCCCGGCGGACCGTCTTGCGCCTGTCGAAGGTGATCTCGACGGGCAGCAGCCCGAGGCCGGGCACGCTGCCCCGGCGGCTCTCCACCGGGTCGTGGATCATCCGGCCGAGCATCTGGAACCCGCCGCAGACGCCGAGCAGCGGGCGACCGGCGGCGACGTGCGCCCGCACCGCGTCGGCCAGCCCGGTCTCCCGCAGCCAGGCCAGGTCGGCGACGGTCGACTTGGAGCCGGGCAGCACCACCAGGTCGGCGGCGGCCAGTTCGGCCGGCTCGACGGTCAGCCGCACCCGCACCCCCGGCTCGGTGGCGAGCGCCTCGACGTCGGTGGCGTTGGAGATCCGGGGCAGCCGGACCACCGCGACGTCGAGCCAGTCCGTGCCGCGCGGCGCCGCCGGCCGGCCGAGCACCCGCCCGTACGCGAGCGAGTCCTCCGCGTCCAGCCACAGGTCCAGCGCCCACGGCAGCACGCCGAAGGTGGGGCGGCCGGTGGCCTGCCGCAGCATGTCCAGCCCGGGCCGGAGCAGCCCCAGGTCACCGCGGAACTTGTTGACCACGAAGCCGGCGACCAGCGCCTGGTCGGCGGCGTCGAGCAGGGCCACGGTGCCGAACATCGAGGCGAACACCCCGCCGCGGTCGATGTCGCCGACCACGATCGTGGGCAGGCCGGCCTGGCGGGCCAGCCCCATGTTGACGTAGTCACCGGCCCGCAGGTTGATCTCCGCAGGGCTGCCCGCGCCCTCGCAGACCACCACGTCGTACTCGGTGCGCAGCTCGGCCAGCGCCGCGTACGCGGTGGCGGCGAGCCGGGGCCGCAGCGTGTGGAAGTTGCCTGCGGTGACCGTGTCGACCGCCTCGCCGAGCAGCACCACCTGGCTGGCGTGGTCGCTACCCGGCTTGAGCAGCACCGGGTTGAACCGCAGGTCCGGCGCGAGCCCGGCGGCGGCGGCCTGCATGGCCTGGGCCCGGCCGATCTCCCCGCCCCGGCCGTCCGGGCCGACCACCACGGCCGAGTTGTTCGACATGTTCTGCGCCTTGAACGGCGCGACCCGAATGCCCCGCCGACGGAGCCAACGGCAGATGCCGGCGGTCAGCACGCTCTTGCCGGCGTCGGAGGTGGTGCCCGCGACCAGCAGCCCGCCGCTCACCGCCCGCTGCCCGAGCCGCTCGCCGCGACGCCTCCTGGCGTGCGCCCGGGAGCGCCGGTCGGTCCACACCGGGCGGCGCCGTACCCGCGCCCGGTGATGCCGGCGAGCGCGGCGTCGGTCGGGCCACGCCCGGTGATACCGGCGAGCGCGGCGTCGGTCGGGCCACGCCCGGCGGCGCCGGCGAGTGCGCGCAGCGCGGCGCGACCGGTCGCACCGGCCAGCCGACCCACGGTCACCGGGTAGAGCGCCGCCAACCCGAGAGCGGCCAGGCCCACCGCGCCGGAGACCCGGGCCGCGCGCGTCAGGTGCCGGGCCTCCGGACGGGGCCCGTCGCCGAGGAACGGCCGCGTATCCGAGCGGCCGAAGTAGACGTTGCGCCCACCCAGCCGGACACCGAGCACGCCCGCCATCGCCGCCTCACACTGCCCGGCGTTCGGGCTCGGATGGTCGCCCCGGTCCCGCCGCCAGACGTGCCAGGCCGTCGCCCGGTCCCCGTGCGCCACCGGCGCGACGGCCACCGTGAGCAGCCCGGTCAACCGCGACGGCGCCAGGTTGAGCAGGTCGTCCAGCCGGGCGGCCGGGGTGCCGAAGCGGGCGTAGCGGGGTGAGCGGTGACCGACCATGGCGTCGAGCGTGTTCGCCGCCCGGTAACCGAGCAGGCCGGGCAGCCCGGCGACCGCCCCCCAGACCAGCGGCGCGACCACCGCGTCGGAGGTGTTCTCGGCCACCGACTCGACGGTGGCACGGGCCAGTTCCGGCTCGTCCAGGGCGGACGGGTCCCGCCCGCACAGGTGGCCGAGGCGGGCCCGGGCGGCGGGCAGGTCGGCACGACGCAGCGCCCGACCCATCACCCGCGACTCGTGCCGCAGCGTGCGCCCGCCCAGCACCGCCCAGGTGCCGGCGGCCACCAGCGCGGCCCGGGCCACCGGGTGACGCCGGGTGGCGAGCGCGGCGGCAGCGCCGAGCAGCACCGGCCCGCCGACCGCGAGCGCGGTGAACGCCACCCCGACCGACCGCCGCGGGCGGTAGACCCGCCGCTCCAGGGCACCTGCCGCGCGACCGAAACCGGCCACCGGATGCCACCTGCGCGGGTCGCCGAGCAGCGCGTCGAGCGCGTAGCCCACCGCCAGCCCGGTCGCGTTCGCCATGGCGGTCGCCTGCCGCACCCGTCACCACCTCCGGCCGGCCAGCCTAGCCGCACCCGCGGTTCCCGAGGGACGCTCCGCCCTCCCTGACGATCCACCATCCCGCTACCGGTATGCGACCCGAGGTGGCGCTCTCTTCTCCGGGGCGCGGCATCCCCGTACCGCGGGGTGGCCACGCCCGGCGTCGCCACCCCGCGCCCCCGTCGCACCGGCCGCGGCCTCAGACGGACACCGTGCCACGCCGTCGGCCGCGGCGCCCCGGGGCGGACCCTCCGCCGTCGGGCCCCGCGACGCCAGGCCCGTCGTCGACGGGCAGCTCCACCTCGCCCAGCTCGTCGTCCTCGGCGGCGCCCAGCTTGTCTCCCCCCTCACCCAGTTCCCCCGGCTCCCCGGGCCGGGCGTCGAGCGGGTCGGGTTCGGCCGGCCGGTCGAGCGCGCCGGTGAGGCCGACCCGCGCCGGCCCGAACTCCGGCGGCAGGATGTCGTCGTCGAACGGCCGGGCGTCGAACGTGGTCGGGGCCAGCTCGTCGGGCACGGCCTCGGTCGCCTCGCCGTGCACGCGCTGCTCCGCCTCGGCGTCCTCGACCGAACTGGTGGCCGCGCGCGGCTGGTTGCGCAGGAACCGGGCCCGCCCCCGGGACAGGTCGTGCCCGACCGCCACGGCCTCCAACTCGTAGAGCGTCCGGTGGTTGCCGGCCTCGTCGGTCCAGTCGCGGGTGTAGAGGCGGCCGGCGACGATCACCGGATCGCCCAGGGCCACCGACGCCGCCACCCCCTCGGCGAGCCGCCGCCAGCAGTTCACCCGCACCCGCAGGCTGTTGCCGTCGACCCAGCGACCGCTGTCCCGGTCGAGGCGGCGTGCGGTCGAGGCGACCTTGAAGTTGGCCACGAGCGTGCCGCTCTGCGTGGTGCGGCGCCACTCCGGCGCGGTCAGCAGGTTGCCGACGATCGTGGAGAATTGCAAAGTGCTATTAGCCGTGTGTGATCAGCTGGTTCTGGTGCCGTTGAGCAGGCGCATGCCGATGCGTTCGACGGCTTCGGCGCTGGCGGGGTCGAGGTCGGCGTCGCGCTTCGCCGCTTCGATGAGCAGCGCGTCGACGGCGACGAGGAGTTCGTGGTGCTGTTCGGCCTGGCCCCGCCGTACGACGTAGCCGACGGCCAGGACGACGGCGACGGGTGCGAGGACGGTGGCGAACCCGACGTAGACGAGGTGGCCGAACAGCGCCTGGTGGTTGTGCCACATGGCGACGGCCCAGGCGAGTCCCATCCAGCTGGCCGGTGCGGCGATGGTGGCGGCGACGAGCAGCCCTCGGTGCCACCGGCCGGGTCCGTGGGCGGTGCGCTGCTCCCGTTCGGCTTTGTCGTGGGCTCGCTGGTGGGCGATGGCGAGCCGGATCGGTGCTGCGGCGGCTGTGTTGTCACTCCTGTTCGACATGACGTCCCCCACATGATCACTGAGCGCGCACCCCCGCGCGCTTTCTGCAAGGTAGATCGCCGATCATGCGCCCGGCCTGCACGACACTCAAGAAGTTTCAGCCAACAACGAAAAATCCCGCACCGGCCGTAACGTGTGCGTAACGCACATTCCCGGTCAGCTGAACGTGAGTTCCACGCGGTCTGCCGCGTACACGCCACGCACCCGGCCGCCGAGCGTCACGACCAGGACGGGCACCACGGCGCCCGGCTCGATGCCCAGCTCGGCGCGCTCGGCCTCGGTGGGCATCCGCGACCGCACCCGGGCGCCGCGAGGGACCTTCACCTGCTCGCGCGGCTGCTCGTCGACCACCCGCGTACCGTAGCCCCGCTCGGCGACGACGAGGCCTTCCACGCGCAGCGCGGCCAGCGCCCGGCGGATGGTCTCCCGACTGACCCCGTACCGGTGCTCCAGCGCCTTGATGGACGGCACGGCGCTGCCCGGTGTGAGCTGGCCGGTGATGATCTGGTCCCGCAGGGCGTCGGCGAGCTGCCGGAAGAGCGGCCGGTCCAGGTGGGGGTCGAGCACGGTCGCACGGTACGGACCGCACACGCCTTCACATCCCGGCACCCGGGGATCCCGGGGTCCCCCTTGCGCGTGGTGGAGGGCCCGGCTGACGCGGCCAGGCCCTCCGCCCCGACCCGCGTCGAGGGTGCATCCCAGCGTATCGGGGCACACCGATCCAGGTAACGCCGTCGCCGGTGCGCATTGAGTACGCTCATGTCGTGCCGACCGGCACGATTCGACTCGGCAAAGGAAGGTCGGACCGGTGACCCCGAACCCGCTGGCCCGCCAGCGGCGGCTCTCCGCCGCGCTGCTGAAGCTGCGACTCGACCGCGGCATCAACCACGCCGAGCTGAGCCGGCGCAGCGGCATCTCCGCCTCGGTGATCTCCCGGACCGAGAACCCGTTCGGCGACGTGCACCGTCGCGCCAATCTGCTGTCCATCCGGCGGCTGCTCGACGCCCTTGAGGTGCCGCGCGGCGGGCCTGACTGGACGCGCATCGAGGCGTACGCCGAGGACGCGCTCACCGGCCGCTGGTGGGACGCGCCTGCCCACAGCCGGATGGGCGACGGGCAGCGCACCTGGGCGCTCGTCGAGGCGGGTGCGTCGATGATCCGCGAGTACGCCGGCATGCTGCTTCCCGGTCTCGTGCAGACTCCCGAGTACGCCCACCACCGGGTTCTCGCGGTCACGGGGGACGGACCGATCACCGACACCGACGCGATCGTGCGGGGCCGGATGCAGCGGCAGAGGCAGAGCGTCGGCGGTGGTGAAGCGAACTACGAGCTGGTCTTGGAGGAGCAGGCGATCCGCCGACGGCCGGTGCCCGCCGACGTGATGCTGAAGCAGCTGCACCACCTCCTGGCGCTGATCGGCGCCGAGCACGTCAGCGTGCGGGTGGTGCCGCTGGACTCGCAGCAGTTGGCCGACGGCTACGCCCCTCGGGCGCCGTACAGCCACGTGAGCTACCCCGACATGGACGATCCGCCGATCGTGGTGGTCGACAACGTGACGAAAGCGCTACTCGTCACGGAGCCGGAGGACGTGTCGGGGTACGCGCAGTTGCATCTGCGGCTGCGTGAGGCCGCACTGTCTGACGCGGACAGTGCGGCGTACATCCGCGAGGCGGCCGACAAGCTGGCCGCCACGATGTGAGGAGATCCGATGTCCGACCCGCGATTCAGCAACACCACTGACCCGCGCTTCGCCGCGTGGGAGAAGAGCCCGGAGTCCGGCGGCAACGAGGGGTGCATCTACCTCTCGGTGGCGGCCGACGGATCGGGGGACGTGGCCGTGGCCGACAGCAAGGCCGGCGCGGATGCGCCGATCCAGGTCTACAACCGGGCGGAGTGGACGGCGTTCCTGGCCGGGGCGAAGGCCGGGGCGTTCGACCACATCTGATTCCTCGCGATAAGAGGGCCGGCATCCCATCCGGGGTGCCGGCCCTCTTCTTGTTCACTATCCGTGTCGCTCTTGTGACCTTGAAGGAACGATGCGATCGTGACCAATGCGTCGGCGAATTGTTCGCTGGCGACGGATGCGGCAGTGCGAAGCCTTCAGCACCCAGAGCGTGGCTGCGGTCGCATCCGGCCGGGCACGGCGTGAGCGACAGGGCCCACTGTCCGCGAGCACCGCGCCCCGGGTAGCGGCGGCGGAGGTTGCACCACGACACCCGTCGCCGCGCCCACCCGACCGAGGGAGGCGTGTGTGGCACAGCCGATCCGTACCCTTGTCCGCCGGCTGATCGGTCGGCCCGAACCGTCGACCCGCCCAACTCTCGGGCGGCGCGTAGACGAGGCGGATGCGCGCAACGCGCGCCGCCGCCTACTCGACCAGGCGGCACGCATCCGCAACGAGGGCGGAGGTGAGTACCGGTGACCGTCCCCGAGATCCCGGCCGGGACCAGGGTGTCGCTGCGCCCCGGCGAGTGGGCGAGCCACATGGGTCAGCTCGGCACGATCTACATGGACGTGCGGGTCGTGAAGGTCGGCGACATGGAGGGCGTGCCGGGCTGGGTGTGGCTGCTGGTGCACATGCCGGAGTGCCACTGGGAGTCGGTGGCGTGCGCGCGGGAGTGGTGCGTGAAGGTGGCGGTCTGGATCCCGGCTCTGTACGACGCGGTGAACCGGTGACCGGGATGTGCCCGGACCTCGGGCAGCGGGGCGACGTCGCGGTCGGGGCGACGATCCTGGAGGCGCACCGGCAGTGCCCGGACTGTCGGGCCGGGACGTGCGAGGCCGGCGCGTACGCGGCCCAGCTCCTCGCCGAGCACCGCCGGAAGCGCGCCGCCGCCCTCGCCCGCTGAACACGAGGACGCCCCCGACCATCGCGTGGTCGGGGGCGTCGCTGCGTCCGGGTCAGCGGGCGTCGTGGTGCTTCTGCCGCATCCGGTTCCAGATCCGGCGCCCGATCCGCCACCGCTTGCCGGTGCCCTTGCACCACCAGCAGCGGCGCTGATGCTTCCGGTTCAGGTCGGAGCGGTGCACACCTTGCCCGCTGCAGCACCAGCAGTCCTTCAGCGGGAACAGCGCGATCCTGGCGACCACGAACAGGACCAGGGCGACACCGATAGCGGTAGTGGTCAGCGTGCCTCTCACAGCGCCTCCAGGGGGCGTTTCCGGGGATCGGACCGCCTGCGGGGCTAGCGCCTAGTTCCCAGCTCAGAGGGCCTAGAGGAGGGGCTAGCGCTAGCCCTAGCAGGGGCTATCAGTCCTCGACCTCAGCGAGGTCGGTTGAGGCGATCGTCTCGGCGGTTTTCTCGGCGATCCGGGCCTCCAGGGCGGCCAGTTTCACGCCGGCCCGGGTGGCCCGCTTGGTCGAGCTGGAGTCGATCCGCCGGTTGATGCTCTCCGTCTTCACCCCGGCCCGAGCCATCCACGCGCCGAACACCTCGACGGTCAGATCGCCGTACGCGTCCCGGTCGAGATGCTTCAACCGCGGCACGATCAGCTCCGACCAGATCGCCTCCTCGCCCTCGAACCACACCTGCCGGACGTCAGCGAGCAGGTTCCGCAGCGCGATACGCGGCACCTCGACCGGCTTGTCACCCTGGCGCATCTCCAGGGCCCGTTGCACGACCCGCTCGGCCGCCGGGTTGTCGACGAAGCTGGACCGGCGCGGCCGGATCGGCCCGTCACCGGCGTGGTAGCCCCACCCGGAGTCCTTCGGGCCGGTCGAGTCGCCCGTCTCGAACTCGGTGGGCCGGGCGCCGGCGGAGTACGCACCGGTGCCGAGGACCAGGTTCACCTCGGTGTGCGAGGTGACCGCCAGGCAGGTCCGCAGGGCCATGTTGCTGCTGATGCCCTTCGGGATCGACTCCTTGTCGATGCGCTGCGAGGCGAGGATCAGGTGGATGCCGAGCGCCCGGTCACGCTTGACGATGGACGTGAGCAGGAACTTCGCCCGCTTGCCGTGGGTCGGGTCGGTGATCAGTTCCTGGATCTCGTCGAAGAACGCCACCAGCGGGCGCAGCCGGGCGTCGTGCTCGGCCATCCGCCGGTTGACCTTGTTGGCGGTGTTCATGCCCTGAGCTGCGTACTTGCGGACCAGCGGCGCCCGCTCGTCGCACTCGGTCAGCAGCCACTCCAGGGCGGCCATCGCCGCGGCCTTGGTGCCCTCGTCGGCGCCGGAGCCGTGCAGCCCGTCCGGGCACAGCGGCTCGAAGCAGTCGAGGTCACCGGAGCCCTTCAGGTCGAACGCCAGCGGCACGACCAGCGGGTCGAGGATGGCGGCGAGCATGACCAGCCGCGCCGCAAGGGTCTTCCCGGAACCGGGGATGCCCCCGAACAGGGAGTTCTTCTCGGCCAGGGAGTAGTAGACGGGCCGCATCCGCTCGTCGTGGCCGTAGACGAACTTGTCAGTGAAGTAGTCGAACGTGCCGCTCTCCAGCAGCGGCCAGGCCGGGGCCTTCATGCTGCTCACAGGCTTCTGGGCGATCCAGATGGACAGTACGCCGGGGTGCTCGCCAGGGACGGTGGCCGGCCACACCTGCGTCTTCGGCAGCCGGAACCCGGAGGCGAGGCGGTCGCGCTCGTCGATGACGTCGGTGGCCAGCACACCGGCGGGCAGCAGCACCAGAGCTTCGTGGCCGGGGCCGGCGAGAGAGATGTCGAACAGGAACTTGATGTCCTTCGGTTCTTTGATGCCCTTGACGTTGCAGGCCAGGATCGCCTGCCGGGTCAGGGTGGCGGTGAGGCGGACGAACCTGTCAGCGGTGAACACCCGGTCCACGATCGGCGCGTCGATTGGCTGCCCGGCGTACGCGAACAGCGGCACCAGGACGGCCGCGGCGAGGGCCTGCGCCCACCACGGCGCGACGAACACCAGCAGCAGCGCCAGCACGACCAGCAGCAGCACCCCAGGCACGGCCAGCCAGGCGCGGGCGCCCACGCGCCGGTCACGCTGCCGGGACAGGGCCAGGTAGTCCTGTACGTTGTTGCGGCTGGCGGCGTCCTGCCGGATGCCGAAGCCTTCCAGGTCGAACGTCCAGTGGATGGCCTTGCCGGACAGCCGCAGCGCCCCCCAGGGTGCGAAGACGGCGGTCTTCGCCAGGTACTTCGGGGATCGGGTGACGTGGTAGGCGAGGGTGTAGCCGGCGAAGGCGAGTGCCCACTGCACCATGGCGTGCCGGCCCGCCTTGGAGCGCAGGGTGGCCGGCACGATGGGCTTGCGGGGCCCGCTGTACCGCGAGCTGACGTCGGCGAACGTCGTGGAGGTGCGGGGCAGGTCGACGGGCTTGCCGGTGTCGGTGCCGGGCGTGATGGCGACCTGCTCGCCGCGGGGCTCGTAGTAGTCGGGCTCGCCGGGGCGGGGCGCGGGGACGACCGGCTCCAGCTCGTCCAGGTCGATCTGCTCGGGCATCGGGGGTCAGTCCTCCTTGCGATCAGTGGTGGTGTTCTTGGGCCAGTACCGCTGGACGGTGCGGATGCCGAGGCCGAGCTTCTTGGCGACCTGCTCCTGCGTCATGGCGGGCTTCTTGGCGACCAGTTCGGCGACCCGGTCGGCGTTGGACTTGGCGGGTCGCACTGGCGGGTCGATGGCGACCCGGCGGGTGATCCGCGTGGCGGGTGCGGCAGCCGCCACGATGGCGGGTTGCCGGGTCGCCACGGTGGCGGGTTCGGTCGGCTCCGGCTGGCGGGCCGGTGGCGGGTCGATGGCGGGCGGGGTGGCGGGTTCCGAGGTCGCCACCACGAGCGCGTCCAGGCCGTCGTCGTGGCGGGTTGTGGTCGGCGGGATGGCGGGCGGCGCGGGCCAGTGGAAGCTGCGTGCCGTGGCGGTCCGCGCCCTCAGTCGAGGGCCGGCGGCGCGGGCCTGCGCCAGCACCAGGTCGATCAGCTCCTGCTCCTTGTCGCTGACCTCCCCGTCGATGACCGGGCCGGCCGGGACGGACTTGCCGCGCAGCACGGTGACCGCCGCGCGGAGCCGGCCGGCCGGCGGGCGCTGGGCGAGCTGGCGCCGCCGGTCGCGGTTGTAGCCGTCCCAGGCGCGGCGCGGGTCCCGCTCCCCGTGGTCGATGGACCAGCGGCGGGCCTGCCACGCCCGGAACGGAAACGCGCGCCGCCGCTGCGGGGAGAACTCCACGCCGCCCTCGTCGATGAGGTTGGCGTCCTCGGCGAGCAGCTGCACGTGCTGAGCGCGGCGGGTGTGCAAACCCCACAGCCACGGCGACAGCAGCGACAGCAGCGCGAACGCCACCGCCGCCGACGTCGGCGCCATGCCCTCACCGGCGAAGTGCGCGTAGTTGATGGCCGCCACCACCCCGGCGATGCCCCACGCGGCCCGCCGCAGCCCGGCCGCCGTGGCGTGCGCGTTGAGCAGGAGCGCGTCGTGGGCGTGCCACTGCACGTACACAGCGATCGACTCCAACGCGGCGGAGAACGCGACCGCGAACGCGACCTTCGACGGGGTGTTCCAGTGGGCGGGGGCGATCTCCTCGTAGGCGTACGCGCCCTGGGCGTACGCGGCGCCGCCGTTGATGAGCAGCAGCGGCAGCACCGGGCGCAGCTTCGCGGCGAACTCGGCGCGGGCCTTCCGCCGCCGCTTGGACCGCTCCTCCCGCTCGGCGCGGCGTACGCCGTCGCGGCGCCGCTTCTCCTCCTCGTCGGCGAGGGTCTGCTGGCGGGCGAACTCGGCGTCGGCGGCCTGGCGCTCCCGCTGGATCTGCGCCTCGACGCGGGCGCGCTCCAGGTCGGCGCGGGCCTGCTCCCGGGACGCCTCGGCGCGGGCGCGCTCCAGCTCCGGGTCGGGGATCAACCGGCGAAAAAGGCTCACCGCGTCAACTCCTTCTCACGGACGGCGGCGGCCCGGGCCGGTGCGGCGGGCTGCTGCTCGCGGATCGCGCGGGCGGTGGTGTTGGCGTGGCCCTCCACCAGCCGGCGGGCGATCTCGGCCACCAGCAGCGGCGTGCCGGTCCCACCGACGACGATCATCAGGACGTACTGGGCGGGCGTCACGCGGCACCTCCGGTCCAGGCGGTGGAGACGCACATGCCGCCCGCGCCGACCTGCTGGCCGGTGCACGGGTGGTCGTGGTGGTTGACGCCGAACGCGAGGGTGGCCAGCACGGCGCACACCAGGACGGTGCGCTTCACGAGCCGGTCGATCATCATGGACATGGGTCGGGCCTCCAGGGGGTCCGGTCAAGGCCCCCGGCCGGCGGTGGAGTCGCCCGGCCGGGGGCCGCCTACTTGGTCAGCTCTGGCTGGCCTTGCTCTGCTGCGCCTGCGACGCCTTGCGCTGCTTGATGGCCTTGGCGGTGAACATCTGCGGGTTGGCCTTCTGTGCCCGGCGGGACAGGTCGGCCATCTGCTTGCCGCTGATCGTGTTCGGGACGCTCGGCTTCCTGCTGAACAGGCCCATCTGGCTCCCTCTGCTTGTGGGTTAGTGTCCGATGATGCAACACTAACAGCGCCCCGGGCAGACGGGCAAGGGTGTACGACCATCGGACAGCGAAGGGCTAAGATCATGCGCGTGGCGCGACCCAAGTGGACTCCCGAGACCGAGGCGCAACGGCGCGCGATGGCCGACGTCGAGCGGGCGACGAAGCACGCGGACGAGGTCGACGAGAAGCTGTGGGAGAAGGTCAGGGCAGCCCACAAGCTCGGCGTGAAGCCGGCCTACCTGGCCGAGCGGACCGGCCGTGCCCGCTCGACCGTCTACCGACACCTCGACCCCGACGGCCAGGCCGGAGACGAGAAGTGACCCACCCCGCCGCCGTCCCCACCGCCCTCTACCGCTTGCGCGACAGCGACGGCCAGCTCCTGTACGTCGGGATCACCAGCACCCCCGCCAGCCGCATGGGCGCGCACCGGCGGGAGAAGCCGTGGTGGTCGGAGGTCGACCCCGCTCGCACCACCTACGACTGGTTGCCGGATAGACCGACGGCGGAACGCGCCGAGGTGGCCACCATCGCCCAGGAGTCGCCCAGGTACAACGTCGCCGACAATCCGGCCGAGCGGGCTGCGATGGTCGCTAGGGCGCGCGAGGTGTCGCGCGCCAGGCTCGCCAGCTACGCGGGCGACCTGCCAGCCGAGTGGGAGGCCGCCGCCGATGCCATCGAGGCCGTGGAGGATCCGGCGGAGCGGGCGCGGCTGGCCGGGCAGCAGTTGGCCGACGCGCCGGTCCAGCAGAAGGCGCTCCGGGCGGTCCGGGGCTCTGCGGTCAGGGAGATGCAGGCCGGCGGGTTGTCGAACGCTGAGATTGCGCGTCGGCTCGGCGTGCACCGCAACCGCGTCCCGCAATTGTTGACGTAGCCCCTCGGACGCGAAAGAGCGGCCCCTGTCTCCGGGTGGAGACAGGGGCCGCGTCGTGTGCGGGGCTATTCGGTGGGGCGTTCCTGCTCGGCGAGGGCGTCGATGAGGTCGGCGCGCAGGACGAATGTGGTGCCCACCCGCCCGCAGGGGATCTCACCTGCTGCCAGGCGCTTGTGGAGTCCCTGTTTGGAGCTGTAGCCGAGGCGGGTGGCTGCTTCGGCGAGGCTGTAGAGGCGGGGGATGTCGGGGTCGATGGTCGGGTTTCCCATGCTCCCAATTTATCCGCTGAGTGGACCTTCGTCAACTCCGGAAAATATTTGAGAAAGTGGCGAGATGCAGTGGACGATCGTCCACTGCATGGGTTAGACTATAGGTACAGGGAGCGAGAGGGAGACGGAAATGACGAAGTACACCTGGGACAGCAGCAAGAAGTACTGCTCCACCGAGGCCCACGCCACCAGCCCCACCTGCCCCGACTGCGACACCGCCACCCAGTGCACCGGCTGCCAGGCCCCGATCGCCGCCGGTGAGGTCCACGCGATCTGCCGGGAGAACGGGGAGGCCGCCCACCCGGGCTGCAAGGGCCGGGCCGCCGCGAGCTGGGTGGACTACTACTGAGGGGCGGGGCTCCGGCCCACCCCTTTGCGGCAAGGTCAACTTCTCGGACGCTCCCCGCAAGGTCAACTTCTCGGAGAGGAACCCAGCTATGAACGAGCCGACCCTGATGGAGCTGATCCGCGAGTACGGCCGAACCATGGACGTGGCCGGCCGTTACGCGGCACTGGGCAGTGCGGCGGCCGGCCCGAGTGAGAGGCAGGCCGGCCGCCTGTACGACGAGATCGAGCGGCGCATCGATGAGATCAAGGCGGCGCACCTCCCCGCCTGACCTCCGCACAGCACGAAGCGGCCCCCGCCAGAGCAATCGCTCCAGCGGGGGCCGCAGTCTGTGCAGCGCGCGAGGGTCAGTCGGCGGTCACAGGTGTGCGCGAGCGGACGCCGTTGTCCGACGCGGCCGGTGCCACGCCGACCCCGAGGACCGTCGCCGCGGCGAGCAGCAGCGCGATCCACTCCCCGGAGTCCAGCCCGCCCAGGATCACCGTGGTTAGCACCTGCAGCACCGACAGGACGACGGCGATGGCGGTCTTGCCCCACCGGTACTGCGGGGCCAGCGGCACCAGGTAGACGCCGACAGCGGTCGCGGCGGCGATGGCGATCTGCACCGCCTCGTCCGGGTCGATGTGCTGGTCGCCGGACAGCGCCCCGTAGGCGACGGTGAGGGCGGCGGCGACGACCGCGACCAGGGCCTTGCCGTAGGTCTGGAACATCTCGGCTCCTAAGGTCAGGGGGGTGAGGTACAGGAAGACGCCCGGCGGGTACGCCGAGGTGCCGGAGCCGTGCCCGCGCGGGCACCGTGATCCGGACGGGAATCCGCGCACGGTCCCGGCGTGGGGTGCGTGCGCGGTGTGTGGGCGGATGGGCCGCCAGTGGCGCTGTCAGGAGGACGGCTGCGGGCTGGTGACGCAGCACGAGCACGAGTGCCGGTAGCTACCGGGTCGGCGGGCAGGTGAAGTCGGAGCGCAGCCGGGCGATGTCCGTGGCGATCTTCTGCCCGGCCGGGGTCTGCGGCGGCGTCTCCGCATACGCGTCATCCAACGTCGAGACGATGCCGCAACACTTCCGCTCCGACTCCCGAGCCGCAGCGTTCGTGTAGGTCATCGATCCGACGGCGGCGACGAGCGCGAACAGCAGCGCCACCACCAGGGTCTGCCAGGCGCGGAACGTCACCCGGGTTCACCCGCCCCGGACGGCGCCGGCGACGGCGATGATGATCCCGGCGGCGGTGAGTCCGGCCCCGGAGACGGCGACGGCGGCCCGGTCGTACCGCTCCCGCCACTGGCTCGCAGCGAGAGCAGACCCACCCCGGCCGGGATCCCCAGCACCGACACGTACGCCACCAGCAGCGCCTCCGACGCCTGGCCGGGAGCGACGAGGACCGTCTGGTGCACGATCCCGCCCAGGCCTACCAGGATGCACCCGACGTCCAGCACGATCCTGATGACGCGTTCCGCTCTCATCGCTGCCACGCACAGGCCCTAACCTTCCCGGTGCCAGTCCGGCTGAACCCGATCGGCTCACCCCTGCGGGGTGGCACCGTCGAGGCTGCCCAGGGCCCGGCGGATGCCTCGCTCCGTCGCCCCCTCCACCTGCTCCACGGTCAGCCCGGCGCCCGGGGGCAGCTGGGCGAGGTCGGCGCGGATCAGGTCGGCGACCGCCCTGGCCATCCGGGTCGGGTCGGCGGCGGCCAGCGCCGCGGCGTGCGTGGCGAACAGGATGTCCTTCACCGTGCGGGCGTCGCGCTTGCCGTCGCCGAACTCGTCGACGTACTCCAGCGCCTTCGCGGCCCAGACGGTGTTGGCGTCGGCCTCGGTCAGCGGCATGTCTGCCTCCTGGATCGGAGTGGCCTGGATCAGGCCGATGGTGGTCAGGTAGCGGCGGATGACCGCGCTCTGGTCCCGGCCGGCGCGGATCGCGTCCCGGTGGTAGCTGATGTGCGTGTGCCACCGGTGCGAGTCGTCTCCGCTGCGGCGTCGGCCGAGGCGGTCCCAGCGGACCACCGTGCGCCCGTCCAGCGAGTAGATGACCTCCCGGATGTCCCGGGTGTCGTCCGTGCCCTTCGCGCACTCTGAAACGAGCCAGGCGGAGAAGTGCGGCAGGTCGTAGCGGCGGCCGGCCGTGGCCACGCTGAACGCGCCGACGTCGAGCGCGCACGCCCACTGCGCCAGCCCCGACCGGTCCCGGGACGACTCCACCACGGAGTAGTCGCCGGAGATGACCCGGTCGGAGCCGCAGTGGTAGCCGCCCCGGTGGGCGGGGTCACCGACGATGCCGACGGCGGCGCCGGACAGGCCGTGCCCGCCGAGGTGCTCCAACAGCAGCCGGCGGGCGGCGAGCAGGGTCTCAGGGGCCGTCGTCGCCACCGGCGTCTCCCTCCAGCTCAGCGAGCGCCTGGTCGATGAGCGCCCACGCCGCGTCCTCGGTCTCCAGCGGCGGGCATGGAGTCGCGTCGATCATGTGCATATACGGGGCGTTCGTGAGCGGCCACTGCGGATCGAACTCGTCCTCCACCTGCCGGTAGAAGACGATCGCGCCGAACCAGTGGTATTCGGCGAACACCCCGTCGGCCAGGCGCATCACGTGCACGCCCACGTCGCCGCCCTCGACAGAGCCGGGCCACCGCCACCGATTCTCCTCGAGCACTTCCCACGCCACGGTTACCTCCTACGGGGCTCTGCGCCACTCCACTGACATCCAGGTGTGGTTTGCCGCCGACGTGACCAGCGCCAGCGAGCTGCCCGAGTCCTGGAACACCTGCAACTCGATGTAGTCGCCGGCCTGGAGCAGCACCAGCGGCGACGAGGCGGGCGGCCCGCCCGCGCCGGTGCCGGCGGCGGCGATCAGCACGTCACCGCCGTCGACCGGGTTGGTGCCGTTCTTCAGCCAGCGGGTGCCGCGCCGGCCGGTGCCGTTGCCGACGAACGTGACCCCGCCGGCGAGCCGATACCAGCCGGCGGTCTGTACGACGTACCGCGACGTCGACGACGAGGTGCTGTGCCCGTTCGCGGTGTCGAGGTCCTCGGACTGCATGTTGACGCTGACGAAGTTGTTGTTCGGGATCATCTGCCCGCTGCTGCACCGCAGCATGGCCATGGCCGGGGCGTTGACCCCCAGCAGCAGCGTGTTGACGTCCTGCGCCAGCGTCTGGAGGTGCTCCCAGATGCGGGCGTGGGAGGTGGACCCCGGGTAGGTGATGCCGAGCGAGGTGGTGGGCACGAGTCATCCTCTCCGCCACGAGATAGCCAGGGTGAACGCGGGCGACCAGCTGCCGCGGCCGGCGAGCCGGACGTACGGGGAGCCGGTCGCGTCGTAGATGGCGAGGCCGCCTGCGGTGCCGTCGACGAGGGCCTGCCCCCAGCTGTCGGGCAGCACGAACGTTGTCGAGTCGCCAACGGCGAGGGACGGGCCGGCGGTGGAAGCGCCGAGGGTGGGCGCGCCGACCGGGCGGGTGGACTCGGTGACCAGCCGCAGCGTCGTCGCCTGCGCCGCGTACGTGCCGGCCGACTTCCGCCGCACCCGCACGGTGACCTTCGTGACCGTCGCCCCCGCCAGCGACCGCGCCGCCGAGCCGTAGAACGCGGCGCCGGTGCTGTTGTCATAGCCGCCGTACTGACCCTGATAGACGTCGGTGGAGTCGCTGCTCCACCCCGACGTCGGCCGGTACGAGCGGGTCTCCACCGGCGCCACGATCAGCGTCCCGGTCGTCGCGGCCGGCTTCGGGTCGGGGACCGGGTCGTTGTCGGCCGGCGGCGGCGCGGCCGCGGTGAACAGGCGGGCGTACGCGAACCACTGCGCGCCGACCTTCTCGACGAGCAGCACGTCGCCGGAGGCCACCGTCAGGTCCCGGGCCACCTGCACCGTCACCGCCGCGCCGTTCACCAGCGCCGTCACCGTGCCGGAAGACTTCGCGGTCGTGGCGGTGGCCAGGCGGGCGCTCACGTCAGGCTCCGCACGGTCAACCGCTGCGGCCCACCGCCGGCCGTGTACGGCAGCGTCAGCGACTCCACGGTGCACAGCAGCCCCGAGTAGTCCCCGGCCGTCACCGACACCGTGTCGCCCACCTGGAGGCCCGGGTGGGGGACGCACTCGATGTCGAACTGTCGGGCGGTGGCCCGGCGCATCCGCGCGAGGACGGTCTGCGCGGCGGTCGAGGCCTGCGCCACCGTCGTCAGCAGCGGCGACTCGTAGTAGTAGGGCACGGCGAGAGGGTTGAACGGGCCGCCGAACCTCTTCGGGCCGGCCGTGTCGTAGGCGACGCCCTGGACCTGCGCCCCGTCGGAGGCGGTTCCCCGGGCGACGACCACGTTGTACGCGCCGTCGCGGGTGGACCCGCCGGTCGCCTCCACCACCGTGCCGCCCGCCTGGTCGGTCAGGGTGAGCACCGGGGTGAGGCTCGGGCCCATCGGGAACACCGACAGGTAGCCGTCCGATGTGACCGCGGCGTCGGCGCCCCACGCGTCGAGCAGCTCCGTCACCGCGCCGAGCCGGTCGTCGTCGTAGTTGATGCCGGCCGGCACCGACCGGTCCGTCAACGCGCTGTCGATGACCACGGTCAGCGCCGGCTCGATCAGCCCCCGCAGCGTCGAGGCAAGGGTGCCGGACGGCTGGAAGGGCGACACCAGCCGCGCCTCATCGATCAGGGCGAGCAGACCGACGGCGGTCACCGACACCCGATCGTCGTCGGCCTGGGCGTCCTGCACCAGAAACCAGCCGCGCTGGAACCACTCGACGACGCCGCCGGCCAGCTCGACGCCGAGCTGCACCCGCAGCCGCTGCCCGTTCGCCGCCAGGGGGTGATCGTCGCTGGTCGGCGACCAGGTGACCCCCCGGTCCCGGCGCGGCACCACCAGCGTCACCCGCTCCGGCACCCGCAGCCCCCGGTCGGTCTCCTCCGCCGCCACGTCCACCGGCACGCTGTCGGCGAGCAGCTGGTCACCCAGCCACGACTCCACGGCCAGGCGCAGCCCGTACGAGCGGGTCAGGACCGACTCAGCCTCGCCGGAAAGCGGAATCACAAGAATTCCCCCTGCGCCAGGCCAAGGAGCGTCGCATAGTCATTGGCGATGTCTTGGATGGTCAGCTCCTTGACCAGCGACGCAAAGTCGACATAGAGAATGTTCGAGGCTCCGGGCGTACCGGACATGCGTACGCGGACCCTCGCCCGAACGGCGATCGTGGAGGTCGCCGCCGTGGTCGTGAGGGTGGTCCAGGCATCCGCCAGGATGGACGACGAACCCGACAACCCAGATGTGGAAATCAGAGAGCTGGCCGCGTCAAACCAGTCGATGACCACCCGCACATCGCCCCACGCCAGCGGTGATCGAACTTTCGCCGTCGCGGTGTACGTGCCTGCATTCGGCAACAAATCTGTCCCTGACGACCGGCGTAGGCCAAGGGTTGCCATACCACCCGGCGGGGTGAACCGGAGCGACCCGTCGCCGTCATCGCTCGGGGTCGCCACCTGCGCGAGAGTGCCACCGTCAACCGCTGCCCAGCCCTCAACGCCCGAGGCGAAGGAATAGCTGGCCACCGGCACCGTGCCCGTGTACGCGTCCGCGATGTCCTGCAACGTGGCTCCGCGGGCCTCCAGCGCCGGCGCCCAGGCGTCCACCTCGGCGACCTGGACGAGGATGCGCCGCCGCGGGTCCGAGCCGTCCTGCGACCAGCGGCGCTCGGTGACTGCCAGGACCGCCACGTACGAGTCGACGCCGTCGTAGCCGCCCGGCTGCCGGATCTGCACCACGCCCTCGGTGGCGGCGGCCAGCAGATCCATCAGGTCGTCACGTGCCGACGTGCTCGCGGCGTAGAACTCGACGTCGCCGGTGAACCCGGCCATCGGCCCGGACACGACCACGTTACGGCCGCCCACCCGGAAGACGGTGTTGTCCCGCTCCCGCAGCTTGTCCGGCCAGGCCATGATGACCGTCTCGGCGGCGTCGCCGGTGATCGCGTCGGAGACGGCGACGCGGCCGCCCGGCAGGTTGCACGCGACCGCGCTGGTGGCGTACTCGGTGCCGCCGTTGACGACCGCCACGTACGCCACCGGCACGCCGAACGGCAGCTCCGCGTCGACGCGCAGGAACGCCGGGTCGATCACCGAGGCGGACGCGCCGGCCCGCAGCAAAGTCCGCTGCCCGGCGACGACCCGGTACACCTCGACGGCGTCACCGACGGTCAGGCCGGTGACCGACACCAGCACCCGCGGCGGCCACGTGTCCTGCACGGTGGCCGTGATCGCCGGCATCAGCGTGCCCCGACTTTCTGCCGCCACCGCTCGCGGCGCCGCTCGGCGGCGATCGCGCTGGCGGTCATCTGCCGGAACGGTCGACCGTCGAGGTTGACCAGCACCGTCGACTCCACCTCCACCTGGGTCGGCCCGCCGGAGCGGTAGACGCCGGCCGCCTCACCAGGGCGGAAGGTGTCCCCCAACGCGTTCTTGAGCTGGGTGCCGACGCCGGGGATGTAGTGGTCGCCGTTGGTGCGGATCTGCACCGTGACCGTCTTGCCGCGCAGCCCGTTGATGCGCTTCTGGAACGTGGCCAGCTTCGCCGTCGCGCCGGAGGTGTCCACGTTGACGTCGGTGTTCACGTTCTTCGGGATGGTCAGGAGCTTCGCCGCGAGCCGCTCGGCCTCGGCGCGGCTCTTCCCCGCGGCGATGGCCATGTTGACCAGCCGGGTGCGGTTGCGGGCGTACGCCTCGGACGCCGCGTTCGCGCTGATCTTCGACTTCTCGCCGGCGGCGGTCTCGGTGTTGAACGCGTCGGCGAGGTTGAGCAGGGTGCTCATCTGCCGGTCGGAGCGCTGGCTGTTGGTCAGCTTGGCGTTGTTGTTCTCCTTGACGGCCTTGGTGGCCTCACGGACGGCGTCGCGGGAGGCGATCTGCGCCCGCGACAGGCTGATGTTGCTGCCGACCAGCTCGTCGGCGGCCTGCTTGGCCTTGGTCAGCCCGGCCGCCGTGCCGTTCGCCTCGTCGGCCAGGGCCTGGAAGCTGCCGGCCAGGTTGAACGCCGACGACTTCGCCCCGTCCTGGCTGGCGGTCATCGACCGCAACAACGCGGTCCCGCCGGGGATCCGCTTGACGAAGAACTCGAAGGTCTCGGTGAGGAAGTTCAGGGCGATCCCGGCCTGCTGGATGGCACCGGCAACCAGCGCGAACACGCCCTTCAGCGCGAGGGCCATGGACTCGCCGTTATCGGACAGCCCGGCGAACAGGCCGCCGATGGCCCGGCCGATCATCTCGATACCCTGCCCGATGACGTTGACGATCGGGCCGGCCTTCGTCACGGCCTGGGTAATGCCGTCGAGCATCGCCTGGGTGCCGCGTCCGATGGACCGGGTCAGCGGGCCCAGCCACGTCGCGGACACGTCGAAGATCCGCCGCAGGTCCGGCAGCAGCCCACGGAACGCCGACCGGGCGTCGCGGACCGCCGACAAGGTGGCGGGCACGAAACGGCCCGCCGCCTCCTGCAACCCGGATCCGAGGTCCTCCTTCAGGTCGTCGAAGGCGGAGGCGACCCGGGCGTCCTTCGAGGCGATGAGCAGACCGCCGACCACCCCGCCGAGCCCGGCACCGCCGACGATCGCGCCGGCCACCGCCGGGGCCGCCGAGATCGCCGCGCCGACCAGCACGGCCGCCATGGCCACCTGGACGTACGGGCCAGCCGCGCTGACCGCTTTGGACAGGCCGCCGCCGATGGACGCACCCAGCTGCCCGACCTTCGAAATCCCCGAGCCGATACCCCGGGCGAACCGCTTCCCCGCGCTGTCGCCGGAGTTGGCCCACTTCGACGCCGCCCCGGACACCTTGGCCAGGCCGCGGCCCCACTGACCGGCGATCTCCTTGGCCGCAGCCACGGTGCGCTTCCCCTGGCCGTCGACGTCCTTCCATGACTTCTCGACCTGCTTCAGGCTCCGGGCGGCCGAGCCGGTCGCCGCGGCGGTCTTGTCCCGGGCGATGATGTCGACGGTTACGTCACGGTCAGCCACGGCGGATCACCTCCAGCGCCTGGTCCACGGCTCGCAGCGCGGCGTCGCGCCACTGGTCCACCTCGGTCGACGGCGCCGAGAAGAAGCCCGGCGGCACGTTCTGGAAGTGCCAGTCGCCGGCGCGGCGGCGGCCCCAGGACGGGGCGGCCACCCGCCCCTGGTCGATGCGCCGCAAGTCCACCTTCGGGTTCTTGTCCGGGAAGCCCTTGCGGCGGCCCTTCAGCGTCACCCCGGCCGCCCGGCCCTGGAGCTTCACCTTCGCCGTCACCGACAGCTTCGACACCCACAAGCCGAGCCCACCCCGCGACGGCAGGGTGCTCTTCGCCCGCGCCCGGATCGCCTTGCGGGCGCCGGGCACCGGCTTGCGGATCTCCCGCGCCAGCGCGTTGGTGACCTCGCGACGCTGCTCGAAGCGGCGCAGGTCCCGAATCAGGTCGTCGAGCGAGCCCACCAGGTCACCTCCGTGCCGCCCGGCGCCGCGCCGCGGCGTCCTCCTCGAGCAGATCGATCAGGGTGGCCAGGTCCCGGGGGTGCCAGGACTCCAGGCCAGCCGGCCCCGTCAGTGGCTGCCCGGTGCGCCAGGCGAGGACGACGAGGTCTCCTCGGACGGAGCCGGCCGGCCAGGGTCCGGCTCGGCCACCTCGATGTCGACGTCGTCGCCGTCGCCCGAGTCGGAGACCTCGACGCACACGGCGTCGAAGTCGAGCCACGACAGGGCGGTCAGGGAGCGCCGGGACATCACCGACCAGGCCAGCCACCGCAGCGCCAGGTGCGGCCGGTCCCCGATCGCGTCGAACGGGCAGCCGAAGTCCTGGATCTCCCACTTCGCCACGTCGCGCTGGTCGGCGACCACCTCGTGAGTGGCACCGTCCTCCAGCTCGACGTGCAGATCGATGAGGATCTTCGGCATCAGCTGCTCAGCCCGAATACGGGCGCGCCGACCACCGGGAGCTCGAGCTCCTGGGTGAGCCATTCGCCCTGCTCGCCGCCGAACGCCGGCATCAGCGCGATCGCCGTGAACGTCGCCGTCGCCTGCCCGGTGCCCGCCTTCGGCTGGAGGGTGATCTCCAGCTCGCCGCCGTTGGCGTCGCGCAGCGCCTTCGCCAAGCCTCCCGCGATGTTGATCTGGAGGCCGGACATCTCGAAGGTCCAGACCGGCGAGTCGACGTCGGACACGACGCCGTCCGGCACCAGGGTCCGCTGCGTCTGCACCGGCTGGTCCGGCACCAGCCGGGCCTTCGTCAGCTGGTTGGCGTACTCGACGTCGTCGATCTTGACGAGCGCGTTCTTGAAGACGTGCGCGCCGGCGGCAGCAGGCATGGTCACTCACCTCTCACGGAGATCTGTAGGGCGTAGCGTTCGGTGTCGCTGTCGGTGATCGTGGTCGGCTCGATGCGCTCGACGAACCCGACCGGCTCCAGTGCGTCGACCAGCTCGTTGACGTGCTGCTCCACCCACTCGGCAGAGCCCGTCGCGCCCTCGGGGAGGAACACCAGCACGCGCCAGGTCACGGTGAACGCCCGCCCTTCGGCCCGTTCCATCGCCCCGAGCAGCGGCCATGCATCGCCGGCGCGGGGCTTCGGCGGCCGGAACAGGTGCCCGGTCACGTCAGGAGCGCTGGAGAGCGCGTCGACGAGCTGCTTGCGGCCGGCGGCGAGGTCCATGGTCAGCTCCAGACGAAGACGGGCCGCTCGGTCAGCGACACCTCGGTCAGCTCCGCCGCGGTCGGCACGTACACGCGCGGCTGCCCGGACCAGCTGGTCGCGGTCACCTCCACGCCGGCGGACAGGCCGTGCCGGCCGGCGTCGGCGTACGCCAGGGCCAGGTCCCCGTCGCCACTGCGGTCGGCGCGGAACGCCGTCCACAACCCGGCCTCGGTGTCGTCGACGTCGACGAGTCGGCCGGCGCGGCGCGACTGCACGTGGTCGTGCAGCAGCCACACCCGGGCGGCCGGGCGGACCGTACCGCGGAGATACCGCCACCGGCGGCCCTCGGTGATCCCCACCGGCCCGTACGGCAGAGCCAGCCCGGTGATCGTGCGAGCCGACCAGTCGACGGTCAGGGCAGCCATCCGCCCTGCTCGTACGACTTCAGCAGCTCGCGCACCCGGCGGGGCACGAAGAACCCGAGACGGACCTCCCCGGGGATGCCCTCCTCGGGGGAGTCGGTGTCGAACGGCGAGTAGTCGCCGCCGAGCTGGGGGCGGTAGTTCACCATGGCCAGCTCCTTCGCGGCGAGCCGGATCGACGGCGGGATGCTCGCCCGCCCGGCCCGGTAGGCGACGGTCACCGGCCCGAACCAGCGGCCACCGGCCCGGGTCAGGACCCCCGTCTCCGGGTCGACCGCCCAGGTGCTGCTGGCCAGGTTGACGCCGGCTTCGAGCACCGAGGTGATCGCGATGAGCGGCGGCCGGCGCAGGATCAGCGTCGCGGCGCCGCCGACGTGGGTCTCGGTGACGGTGCGCGGCACGACCGGGCCGACGATGTCCTCGACCACTTCGGTGACCGCGGCGATGTAGCCCGACAGCTCCTCGTCCTGCGACGTGTCCGCGGGGTCGATGTTGAGCTGCCGCTTGACCTCGGCCAGGCCGACGATCCGCAGCGCGGGCGCGGTGATGTGCACCTGGTCGGCGTCGACCGCGACCACGGCCCCGCTGACCTGCCACACCCGCAGCCAGTCACCGGCCTGGTCGTACGTGACCTGCGCGGTGTAGACGCCGAGGCTCGGGTTGGTCACGGCCGGGGTGTCGGTGGTGCCGTCCGGCCGGGTGAGGGTCAGCACGACGGTGGCGGCGGCCAGCTCGCCCTGCTCGTCGCGGACCTCCAGGCGGAGACTGTCACGTTGGCCCAGCAGATACGACACGTGCTCCTCCTCAGGGCCAGGTGGTAGGTGTGAGCCGGGCAGCAGCGGCCGACGCGGTGAGCCGCGGCCCGCCGGTACGCGCGGTCAGAGCCGGGGACCGTGTCGTGGCGGTAAGCGCGCCGGGCCCGCCTACGGCCGGCGGGGCGGCCAGCGACGGCTCGCCGACCTCCACGGACACGTCGACGCCATCCAGCGCCACCTCGACCGACCATGCCAGATCGGGCGCGCCGACCTCGACGTCGGTGGCCAGGCCGTCCGGAACGACGTCGGCAGCCCACAGCACGGACGGCGAGCCCACCTCGGCGGGCACCAGCAGTTCGTCCGAGCTGGCTCCGGCGCCGAGGATCCCCGGCGCGCCGAAGGTCACCGACACCAGCACGCCGGCCGGTGCCGCCTCGACCGCCCAGGACGCCCCAGGCAACCCGACCGCCACCGGAAGGGACACCCCGCCCGGGGTGACGCCCACAGCACCGTCCACGGACGGGGAGCCGAGCGACGCCGCAACGGTCAGCCCGGTCGGGCCGGCTGCCAGCGTGCCGTCCACGGATGGGGAGCCGACCTCGGCGGGCACCGACACCCCGGCCGGCGCGACGGTGGCGTCCACCGACGCCGCCGCCAGCTCGACCAGCACGGCGACCATCGAACCGGTCACGTCGGAGGTGACCTGCTCGCCACCGTACGAGCCGGCCGAGCCGATCAGCCGGTAGCTGGCGTTCATCCGCACGTTCGCCGAGCCGGTGGACCGCGACGTCGCGTGGTCGATCACCTCGGTGTACGCCACGTTCGGCGTCAGCCCGGTCGGGATCGTTCCGGAGGTGACCCGTACGTGCGCGGCCTCGACCACCGCCGAGCCGGCCAGCACCCCGGTCAGGGTCGGCAGGGTCGCCGCGGTGCCCGACGCGGTCGCGGTCGCTGCCTGCGCCACCCCGGAGGCGTCCCGGAACACCAGCAGCTCCCAGCCGCCGGTCATCGCCCCGTTGATGCTGATCGTCGGCGCGCTGTCACCGGACTGGAGCACCCGATACCAGGCGTACATCCGGCTCGACGTCGACTCCGTCACCGGCCACGACACCCCGGGTAGGGACGTCCAGCCGGCCGGCGTCGACATGTTCAGGCTGCCGCCCGACAGATGCCCGACCAGGATCGCGACGTCACCGGCCGCCCACCCGGACGGCAGCGACGTCGGCAGGCTGTTGGACGTGCCTGCGGCCGTGTTGCCCGAGCTGGGCGTACCGACGAGGGAGACCGCCACGGACGGACCTCCCGTCAGCCCACCTTGAGGATCTTCGGGTTGCTGGCCGGCCAGGTGATGGTGACCGTGCCGGTGCCCGGCTGGATCGGCAGACCCGTGCCGGTGTCATACCAGGCGATCACTCGCTGGGAGCCGGCCGCCACGTCGGCGCCGCCGGTCACCGCACTGGCCTGGAACAGCAGCAGGCCATGGTTGCTGCCCGACGCGGTCGCGGAAATCGTCGTGTCGTCCGCGTCGAACACACCGCCGCTGACGGTCTTGCTGGACAGCGCCGCCGACGTGCCGTTGATCGTGCCGCCCGCGCCGGTCACGTCCGAGACGAACTTGTGCGCTCCGCTGAAGGTGTAGCCACGCACCAGCGCAACCTTGACCGTGGCGGTGTCCAGGTCGATCGACCCGTCCAGGATGCCCTCGGTGAACGGGGTGAAGTACCCGCTCACGGTCAGGACGCCTTGTCGCCGCCGGCCGAGCGGGTCTTGTCCGCCGCCGTCCGGGTCTTGGTCGCCGCGGCCTTCGTCGCCGGCTTGCTCTCCGGCTCGGCGTCGGTCGGCTCCTCGGCCGACTCCGACTCGGCGGTGGCCGACTCGTCGACCAGCTCGGCGCCCGGGTACAGCTTCACGTCGGTGTCGTTAAGCCGCATGATCGTGCGGTGACCGTTGTGGGTCACGTGGTACTTCCGGACAGCTCCCACGGTGCGATCCCTCCTCGTCGGGATGTCGATGGGTGACCCGGTGCCGGCCGGCCCGCAGGAGGCGTGTGCCGCCCCGCAGACAGGACAGCCGGCACCGGACGAACGGATGAGCATCAGGGAGCGATCACGCCGGCGGCGCGAAGCTGCGTCAGCAGCGCGTTCACCTTCGTCTTCAGCTCGTTGATCAGGTCCGCCTCGGGCTGACCGTAGGTCGCGTCCGCGTTCGCCGTGGCCACGCTCGCGACCGCGGCGCCGCGCTTCCCGGCGCGCTGCGCGCCCTTGTCGCCGTTCAGGTACGCCATTCTCCGGGCCCTCCTTACGGGGTGATGTCGATCTCGACGAACGCGTTGGGCTGCACGACGCCGAACCCCGCGCGCATCTCGCCGAGGATCGCGACCAGGTTGCGGATGAAGAAGTCCGCGTGCGAGTCGGTCGCCTGCACGGTGGCCTGCTCCCGGTCCCACAGGACCGCCTTGCGCCACGCCCCGACCCACGGCGCGCCCTCGGCGACCGCCTCCGACTCGACTACCGGCAGGCCCCACACGGTGGGCTGCCCCTCGCGCATCGGCCCGCCGAAGTAGTAGCGGGCCTCGTTGTCCTGGAGGAGGTCGACCTTCTCCCAGTCGGCCGGGTTCATGACGTACGCGGTGGCGATCGACCGGCCGACGGTGCGGACCTTCGTCTTCGCCTTGCGCAGCGTGGTCAGGATGTCGGTGTCGTACGCCTGCGACTGGGTGCCGGACACGGTGGTCAGGCCCTCGAAGTTCTCGCCGGTGCCGTCACCGTTGACCATCTGGTCCTCCAGCTCCTCCTCCAGGCCGTAGCGGAGGAACTGGTCGATCAGGGTGCGGACCTGCCCGGCGTCGGCCAGGGCCCGCTTCGTCGCCGGGATCCAGTGCGCGATCGTCTTCACCGGGGTGCTGACCTTCGCCAGCGCCATCGCCGATTCCGGCTTGTAGCCGCCGCCGGCCGCGTTGACCAGCGCACCCGCCCCGCCCGGAGCGGTCGGCAGCGCCGCCGTGGTGGCCTCCGCCACCGGCGCCGCGTTGTTCGTCGTCGACGTGACCCGCACGTACTCGATCGCGTCGGACGTGGTGTTGCCGCTGGTGACCAGGTCACGCAGCTTCAGCGGACGCTGGAAAGCCTCCAGGCCCACCTGGAGCCCGATGTTGTCGTTGACGACCATCGCGCCGGCGCTGGTGTCCGACAGGCCGGTCACGAGGGCCTTCGCGCCGAACGGCGCCGAGTGGACGCGCTGGTTCTTGCCGAACGTGCCGCCGTTGGCCTCGGCCAGCATGTTCTTGTACTGGGCGGACTTGACGAACGCCTGACCGATGGTCTCGCCCTTGCGCGGCGTCCACAGCCCGTCGGTGGGCTGGTTGCGCTCCTTGCCGCCGGGCTCGAAGGTGATGCCCTCGCCCAGGTCGCCGAGCTGCTTGGTCAGGTCGTTGTCGGCCTTCGCCTGGTCGATGCGGGCCTTCAGGCCGTTCGCGGCCTTCACCGCGTCGGTCACCCGGGTCCGCTCGTCGTCGGTCAGGTCGCGCTTCTCCGCCTCGGCCTTGGCCGCGATGTCGCGGGCCGGGGAGAGCGCGGCGGCCAGCTCCTTGCGGAGCCGCTCCATCACTGCGGTGCTCATGGTGTTCGGTTCCTCCGTGATCGTCAGTCGAGGTCGTACGCGAGCGCGTCGACCTGGAGCGACAGCAGGACGGAGGCGGGGCTCAGGGTGGGCTCGACGGGTGCCGCCGGGGCCTGCTCGGCAGGCGTGGGCTCGGCGTCGTCGGTGGCCGGGGCTGGCTTGGCCTTGGTGCTGTCGGGCTGCCCGCACGCCGGGCAGGTGCTCGTCTTCGCGCCCACCAGCTCGGTGGACGCGTTCATGCCGAGCAGGGTGGGACCGACCTCGAACAGGTCGAGGTCGCGCAGCTCATACACGTCGCGGCCGTCGCGCTCGCCGAGCGCCCCGTCGCGGATGTCGTAGCTGAAGCTGAACTGCTTGACCCGGCGGCCCTTGAGCAGCCGGTGCACCTTCGCCGCCCGCGGCTCGTCCAGGTCGAGCTGGCCGAGCACCCACAGGCCGCCGTTGCCGCGCAGCTTCTCCGGCAGCCGCTCGTCGCCGGCGAGCAGCTCCGCCGCGTCGAGGACCACACCGATGTGCGAGTCCGGGTCGCCGATCTGGTGCGACCAGATCACCGGGATCGGGTCGCCGGCGTCCTTCCACTCCGCCAGGGAGCGGGAGAACGCGCCCGGCAACACCACGTCACCGCCGTGGTCGACGTTGCCGAACACGGACACGATCGCTTCGAACTGCCCGGCCGCCAGGCCGTCCTGCTCACCGGCCGCCTTCACGTGCGCCGGGAACGCCTTAGTCCGCATCGGGTCCCTCCCCGGTGGTGTCGGTGCCGGCAGGGCCGGCCGGTAGCGCGGGCTGCTCGCCCTGAACGTCGGCCGGCTCGCCGATCGCCACGTTCAGCGGCACGATCAGCTCGTCGCCGCCGTCGACGCGCGACAGGTTGCTCAGGCCGCGGGCTTCGTTGCGGGTCATGTACGGCCCGCCCACCGCCATCTGCAACTGCTGAGCCTGCTCGTCGAACGAGCCCTGCAACTTCTCGGCGATGTTGAACTCGACGTACACCCGGCCGCTGTCCGGCAGGAACGGCAGCAGCTGCAACCCGATTTCCTGCTCGATCTCCGCGCACCACGGGCCCAGCGTGTCCTGATAGAGCTGCTTGTGCTGCTCACGGATGTTGGAGAACGTGGCGTGGTCGAGGATCCCGACCAGCGGCGGCGCGATGTGATACGCCGCAGCCGTCTCTTCGCGGGTCAGCTTCCGCGACTCCACGTACTGCGCTTCCTTCGGATTGACCCCGGCCGCCACGAATTCCATGCCGTCCTCGAGCACCGGCGTCCCGCCGGCCTGCGGTCCGTCGCCGGTGTACTGCGACTGCCAGCCGGCCCGGAACCGCTCCCGCGCCCGATCCGACCACTCCGGGGCGTCCACCGGCCGCTTCAGGTAGCCGGAGATCCGGGCGCCGTTGGACCACATCTGCTCGCGCCAGCGTGCCGCCGCGTGCTCCTCGGCGAGGACCTGCCGCAGCGCCTCAATCGGCGACGACCCGACCCGCGAGTCGTCCGGGTTGTAGCCGCGGAAGTGCACGACGTTCGCCGCGTCCAGGTCCAGGTAGCCGTGGGTGCCGTGCAGCCGGTACGACTCGGCGTCCGTCCAGTCCGCGCCGCGGGCCTCCACCCGCCACGGCGGCAGCCGGCGCACCCCCACCGGGGTGGTGTCCTCGGCGCGCAGCATCACCCAGTAGGCGTCATCGAAGATCGCCAGGTCCGACACCAGCGCCCGGACCAGCCGGTACGTGGTGGTCGTCGGGTTCGGCGCCCGCAGCAGCGCGGCGATCGGATGGTCGGTCAGCCGCTCGCGGTCGTTGTCGTCCAGCCGGCGGTAGGCGTGCAGGCCGAGCTGGGCCAGGTTGCGGGCGAGGAACCCGACCACGGTCCGGACCGCCGGCTGCGACCGGTAGATCGCCGCGTACGTCATCGCCTGGTTGCCGCCGAGCTGCGAGGCGTAGGCCGGCCACATCGAGGCCTGCGGGGCGGACGGCTCCAGGGCGCGTAGCTGCCCCGCGGACACCACGAACGCCATCAGCTCACCACCTGCACGAAGTCGATCCGGTGACGCGGGATCAGCACCACGCCGTCGACCGGCTGCTCCGGGTGGCCCGGGCCGCGGTGCAGCCGGGCGCCGGTCAGCTTCACCTGCCACGGCCACGACCAGCGGCGCTCACCGACCAGCGTGGTGCGCCCGTCGACCAGGTTCACGACGACGGGCCGGCGACGAACAGTCAGCACACCCGCCCCCTTTCACCTGGTCACACGACCATCAGCTCTGCGTTGTCGTCCTCGTACGCCGAGCGGCGCGCCTGCGGCTTGAGCGTCAGCACCGCCCAGGTCCCCAACGTCACCGCCAGCAGCGGCCCGGCCGCCGGGTCGGTGTAGTCCCACGCGGTGCCGCCGGCCAGGGCCCGGGTCCCGCAGGCACCCAGAGCCACGTTCAGCGGGCCCTCGTCGAGGTGGCACAGGCGGCCCTCGTCGACGACCGCGTCGAGGAACAGCCCGTACGCCATCGCGACGTCCGCCGCCCACGGCACCACCAGGTCACCGCGGCGCGGCTTGTCCCGGTCCACCGCCGCCGTCACCCCGAGGTCGGCCAGCTCCGGCAGCAGCGTGCCCGTCGGCCCCTTGTCCTGCGCGACGACGAACAGCGGGTTGTGCCGCCGCCTCAAGTCCGCCACCCGCGTCGGCGCCCACCGGGTGCCCGGCCGGTGGTCGACGATCGACGCCAGCAGCGTGCCGTCCGGCCGGGCGCCCACCGCCGCGATCGTCGTGTGCGAGCGGGTCGCGTTGACCTGCACCACGAACACCACCTCGCGCGGGCGCACCACCGACGCCGGATCGGTGTAGTTCGGATCCCGCTGCCGCTGCCACGCCTCGTCGGGGATCACCCCGGAGCGGCCGGTCGCCCGGCGCGGCCAGATGCCCAGCCGCTCCCTTGCGTAGCCAGCCGGCGTGGCCAGGGTCGCCCGGCGCTCTCGGAGCACCGTCTCGTGCGTCAGCCCCGAACCGTTCGCCCGCTGCGCGCCCAACGCGGGGTTCGACGCGGCAGCCAAGGCCATGTCGTCGAGGTCGACGTCGTCAAGGCTGTCCAGGTCACCGGCCAACCCCCAGTCGCGGTAACCCAGCGACGGGTCCCGCTCCCACGGACCATCCTCAGCAGTCCGCGGAGCGGTCGGGTCTCCGCGCTGCCGCAGCGCGTACATGATGTCGCCCGTGTCGCCCGTCAGCGGCGGTGACGACGTGTAGATGAACTGCGGGTTCGGCCGGGCGCTCACCGTGTAGAGCAGCGCGCTGTGCTGCTCCGGGGAATACGCGAACGCCTCGTCGATGATATTCACATCGCCGCTGAAGCCACGGCCGCTGCCCTTGCTGCGGGCGATGAACTTGATGCGGGCCCCGGTGTCGAGCCGCTCGAAGGCCTCTTCACCGTTGGTGTTGTTGACCTTGATAAGGATGCCATCGACGTCGAACAGGTTGCCCGCCACGTCGACCTGCGTACCGAGCGCCCGGATGATCCCCTTGACCCGCCGGAACGCCTCCATCGCGGTCTTGTACTCGTGAGCCGACCACATGATCAGCTCTTCGCCGAGCAGCAGGAACCCGGTCAGCGCTCGCGCTTCCAGGATCGCGCCCTTGCCCTGCTGGCGGCACACCCACTCGCAGCACTCGAAGCAGGCCCACTTGCCATCCTCGCGCACGGCGAGCATCAGCGTGACCGCGTCGATCTGCCACTGGTCGAGCGGGCGGCGCGCTCGGGCCATCAGCTCGGCGGCCTCTTCGCCGAAGCTGAACGCGTAGTCAGGGTGGGTCTCAACCCGCGGCTTGGGCGCGCCGAGCGGCAATCCGAGCGGCGATGTCAGCAACGCCTGCGACACCCCCGCCTCCCGTCCCGGCCGGAGCCGGCTGCTTCCCGGCGCCCGGCTTGGCCGGTCCGCCCGCCTGCGACGTCCGCAGCTCCGCCAGCAGCGCCTTCAGGGCCACCTGCTGCTGGCGGGCCTCCGCGAGCGCGTTGTTGAGCACCACCTTGACGATCGAGCCGTCCTCGTTCGCCGTGTGCAGTCGCACCCAGTAGTCCTCGTCGCCGCGCAGGATCCGGTCGAGCACGTCCAAGCGGTCAGCGGTCCGGCACGCCTCTTCGAGGAGCACCAGCTCGGCCGGCTTGAGCGCCGGGCCGTCGCTGGCGACCTGCTGCCACAGCCGGCGGCCACGGGCGCCCAGCTCGCGCGGGCCCGCCTCCGGTGCTGTCACGGCGTCACGCGTTACGCCCGGCGTCACGGAAGCCGTGACTTCAGATGCGTGTTGCGCCTGCTCAGCTCGCTTACGAGCGCGGTAACGGCGCTGGCGCTCAGCGGCGGTGCGATCGGCCATCGCGCCCTCCAGATTCGCCACGCGGGGGGATAGAACGGACACGTACGGCGGGGTCTCCAAGGCCTTGGGCCGGAGCGATTCCGACCCCCCTACCCCTGTGACCAGGGCATTCACCACCGCAGTGCAGGCTTGAAGACCTTGCTCGTCGTCTTCGCGCCGCGTTCTTGGTTGCAGCGTCTGCCGCAGCGGGGGCAGGGGTTGTCGAGTCCGCGCTTCGGGTCGCCTGCGCCGTGGGCTGGGCGCATGGTGTGTGGGTCGATGGGTTGGTTGGGGTCGGTGCTGATGGGTGTGAGGTGGTCGGCTTGCCTGGCACCACCGTGGCCGCAGAGGTGGCAGCGGTCGCCGTAGAGGGCGAACATCTGTTGCCTGGCTGTGCGGTAGGCGTGGCCGACTCGGTGTCTGCTGCGTGGCATGGTGCCTGCCTGGTGGGTGGTGCGGGCCGGCCACCCGCCGCGGTGACCGGCCCGCTCTTCCCCGCGCCCCGGCGTCCCGACCCTGGACGCACGTCAGCCCGGGAGCGCTGGGGGTCGCTCGACCGGGCTGTGTGGGCACACTCCACCTGCGTGGCGTGTGATCAAATCATGCGGCGCTGACCTGGTGTTCGTCAAGCTGGCGGGGCCGTCCGCGTGGTGAGCGTCGCTTGGCGGCTTCGATGGTGGCTGCTTGGTCGAGGGGCGAGTAGACGGTTCGGCCGACGTGGCGGCATTCGAGGCCGTCGCGGCCTCGCCAGTTGACGATCATGCGTTCGGTGACGATGTCCTCGCCGGTGAGCCGGGCGGCCAGCTCGACGGCGGTACCCCACTCGCGGCCGGTGCGCGGGTCGCGGATCACGGCTCGATTCTCCCTCGGCTGGTGGGATTCCCACGGCTACATCAAAAGGCGCATTATGGTGCTCGCTTATGTCCGGTTTGGGCGGCCCAAGACGCGCGTCTGAGGCGCGTCTCGGGCCGGACCGGTCAGGGCATCGGGGCGACCGCTGGTCGCTCCAGGTAGCCGACGGGCTTGCCGGTCCGCTCGGCGTAGGCGATCTCGTCGCGCGTCGAGTCGCCGATGTAGCCGTTCGGATTGACGACGAGCACCCGGTCGGCAAGGTCGATCTTCCGCAGGTGCAGTGCGTCGAGGCGGGCCTTCTCATCGTCGCTGGGCGTGAAGTCGTCGGCGTGGCCGAAGACGCCCGGGGCGAGGACGATCAGGCCGTCGAGGGTGAGCTGCTGGTTGAGGCGGTGGAAGTAGTCGCGGAAGCGGGTGGAGCCGCAGAGCACGATGACGGGCGGCTTGTCGGGTCCGTCGAGCTGGTGGGTGTGCGGGTTGAGGTAGCTCACGGCGCTCTCCTTCGATCGGATCGGTCAGTTGGTCTGGGTCGGTGCGGCCCCCGCGACCGCACGGAGCACGTGGTCGCGCCGCCAGATGCCGTCACAGGCGGCGCACACCACCGCCCGGTCCGTCTCGGGCCCGGCGGTGGTGACCTCCAGGCGGCGCTGCCCGCAGCCGGGGCAGGCCTGGCCGACGAGCGGGGTGCGGGCGGGGCCGATGCCGAGAGTGCGGCGTGCCGACCGGTCGAGGTGGGCGAGCGCGGCGGCGGTGCGTTGGGCGGCGTGGTCGCTCATGCCGGGGATGGCGCGGCGGATGCGGGTGACGGGGTCGGTGCCGGGTGCCCCCGGGAGTGCCCCGGCAACCGGCTCCAGAGCGCGCAGGAGGCTCCCGAGGGCTTCGGCGTAGGGGTCGGGTCGGGCGGGGGCCCACGCGCTGAGTGCGCGGTCTGCGGTGGGGTCGCCGTGTCCGCCGAGGCCGTGGCGGCGGCCGAACACCTGGCTGGGGATGCCGATGTCGTGGGTGCCGCGGTTGCCGTCGATGGCGTTGGTGATGGCGTTCTTGGCGGCGGTTTCGAGGTCGGCCAGGGCCGCCTGGAGGGACCAGGCGGCGGCGGTGGCGTGGAGGTGGTGCGGCGTCACGGCGTGGTGCTCCTCAGGCGGTGTAGTTATGCCGGCGGAGCTGCTCGACGGTGGGAAGTCCGGCGTCGCTCCGGAGCGGGATGCGGTCGGCGATCGGGTGAGTGGGCATGGGCTCCTCCGTGGCGGCGAGGGTGGCGTCGATGGCGTGCAGGGTGCGGTCGGCGGCGGTCATCGGCCACCGGCCCGGGCGAGCGCGTCGGCGACGGTGAGGCCGTTGACGGTGATGTGCTGGCACGCCTCCATGGCGAGGCGGCAGGCGGTGTCGTAGTCGAAGCGGTGGGTGGCGATCCACTCGTCGTTGCGGTTGGACGGGCTGGGCTCGTAGTCCCACTCGCCGTCGGCGCCGAGGACCTGCGAGTGGCGCTTGACGGCGTACTGCTCGCCGCCGCGCCAGGTGACGGTGACGGCGTAGATGTCGTGGTTGATGTTGTCCTCAGGCAGGGCGCAGAAGGTCATTTCAGTGAGGCGGGCGTGGGCGACGGGCGGGTTGGTCTCGGACACGGTCGTCTTCCTCAGGTCGGGTCGGTGAGCTTGCGCAGGGCGGTGTCGAGGTGCGGGTGGCCGTTGGGGTTGCCGTAGGCGCGGACGGCGGCGACGACGGCGCGGGCCTCGGCGGGGGTGAGCTGGAGCAGCGGCAGGTGTTGCTGGGCGGCCAGGGCGACGTGCAGGCCGACGGTGGCGGCGGCGTCGATGAGCGTGGACGCGAGGATGTCGCGGGTGGCCCGCTCGATGTAGGACACGGAGCACTGCCGGATGCCGGAGATGGCGGCGAACTGGCGTTGCGTCATGCCGAGGGCGTGGCGGCCTTCGCGGATGGCGTCGCCGATGTCCGCGCGGACGGGGAGGCTGCGGTCGACGTTGGCGCGGCTGGTCACGGGAGGTCGCCGTCGGCCGGGGTGATGTCGTTGACCGGCGGTTGGGGGATGTAGCCGGCGTCGGCGAGCAGCCGTAGGAACCGTTCGCCGGTCATCAGCACGTAGCCGTGGCCGGGGGACGCCTTGCCGCGGCGCTTCACCCAGGCGGCTCCGATCGGGGCGCGGTCGTTGCGGCGTTCGGCCTCGGTCTCGTCGAGCCAGCCGGCGAGGTCGATACGGGCGGCGGACTTCGCTTCGATGACGACGCCGGGGATGCCGGCGATGTCGCCGCGGTCCTTGGCGCCGGCGAGGGTGCGGCGTTCGGCGTGCGGGACTCCGTTGTCGGTGAGGTAGGCAACGATCGCGGATTCCCAGGCGGTGCCTTTGCGTTTGCTGGCGCTCATTGCTGTCCGTTCAGGTCGTCGAATGTGAGTTGGGTGGGGCCTGCACATTTGTGTTCGGCGTGGATGGTGCCGGTGAGGTTGTTGGCGGTGATGCGTTCTGCGTCGCGGTGGATGAGGTGGCGGTTGAGGGTGAGGGTGTAGGTCCATTTGCCGTCGAGGAGGGCGGCGATTTCTGCTTGGCGGTCTGGGAGCGGGGCGGTGTCGACTCGGGCGGGGATTCCGTCGTCGTGGGCGGTGATGATCGGCGCGCGGCAGCGGTCGCAGCGGTGCTCGGTGGCGACGGTGGAGATCAGGTGTCGGCTCACCGGGTGCCTCCGGTCGTGGGGTCTTCCGGGTTTCTGGGTTTCTCCGGTTTTTGGCGGCCGGTGTGTGAAGGCGTCTCCACGGTTTCGCTACGCTCCGTGTTCGTTTGGTTTTTCGCGGGCGCGCGGGGGACGGAGAAAAACCGGAGAAACCCTGAAACCCGGATGATCATGGCTGCCGACCGTCCGTTTCGGTGTGGCTTGCCTGGATCTGCCAGACCTTGGTGCCGTGACCGTCGTCGCCGACGCACCGGACGACCAGACCGCTCGCCCACCGGCCTTCACGGTTGCGGAGCCACCACCCGAGCGACCGGGCGATGCCGACGGGCCCGCTCTTGTGCTTGGACGCCTTGGCGGCGAGCTCGTCCGGCAGCGCGTCACCGGGGATGCGGCCGGGTGCGATGAGGTTGCCGGTGTCGACGTCGGCCAGGAGCTCCTTGGCGGTCCAGTGCTGCTCCTGATACGCCTTGAAAGCGGCGGCGAGGAACACGCCCCATTCGTCGTCATCGGTTCCGACATCAACCTGGGTGCTCGGGTGATCGAATTGGCCCTCAATTCCGGCGACGGCGAGAATGCCCTCGACGGTGCGGACCCAGCGGGCGTAGGAATCGCTGGCGCGCTCCGGCGGCAACGGTTTCCCGGCCGCGACCCAGGCGCGCACGAGAGTGAGGAGCGCGTGGAGCAGTTCTCCGCGCCGATCCCGCACCCACATCTCCAGGTTGGAGATGGCGAAGCCGGTGCGCAGTTCCGGGTTGGGACGGCCGGGGTCGATGACGGTGCGGATGGTGCGCCGGGGCAGGTCGCCGCCGATGGCGATGTTGTTGCCGGTGATGGTCCAGATGCGGTCGTTGGTGGCCCGGGTCCAGGCGGTGGAGCCCAGCGGCCGGTCGTCCCAGAGGTCGGTGGTGAGCAGGCCGGCGAGGGTGGACGAGCGCAGCTGTCCGGAGACGTTGTCGAGGACGACGACCGGGCCGGTGGTGATGCCGAGGATGGCGGTGATCTGCTTACGCAGCTCGGTGTCGTCCTCGGGCATCTCGGCGCGGAACACGCCGCCGTGGATGTGCCGGGCGAGGTTGGCCAGCAGCGTCTTGCCGGAGCCGGGCTGGTGGGCCTCGATGGCGTGCAGCTTGTATGGCGGCGGGGTGAGCGCCCGCAGCAGCGGGGTGAGCAGCGCGCCGAGGTAGTTGGCCCGGTAGTGCTCGGAGATGAACGGGAACCCGTCGACCATCTCCAGGAGCAGCTTCACGGCGTCGGAGACCTGCCCGGCGCCCGGGGTCTCCGGCACGGGCGGCACGTGCAGGCCAGGCTCGGGAAGGTGCAGCAGCCCGGTCGCCTGGTCGTAGCCGGGGGCCTCGATGACGCTGCCGTCTGCGCGGACGATCGGGGTGTGGATCACTCCGCGCAGCGGTCGGAGGTTGGGCAGCATGTCGGGGACGTCGAGGGGGATCCGGGCGGCGGTGCGGGGGAAGGTCGCCTGGACGGGCTCCCAGTCCTCACCTTTCTTGACCATCCGGTAGCAGCCGTAGGTGTAGGTGATGCGGCTGGCGAGGGTGGAGTCGTTGACGGGCCGGATCTGCGCGGGCCCGTCGGTGTTGGCGTCGTCGTCGGTGAGCGGCACGTAGCCGTCTTCGCCTTCGCAGGGGGTGTGCACGACGGTGTCGAGGCGCTTGAACAGGCCGGCGAGTCGACCGCGGCCGGCTTCCTCGCGGAGCCAGTCGGCGGCGATGGCCGGGTTCGACACGTCGATCTCGGGTGCCCAGATCCGCAGCGGGTTCCGGGGCGCGGCCGCCGCCGGCGGCTGAGTGGCGGTGGCGGCGGGCTGGTCGAGGTAACCGACGAGGTCGCGGAGCATCGCGGCCTGTTCGGTGGCCGGGTCGGGTAGGGGGCTGCCGTAGCCCTGCTGGCCGAGAGCCTTCGCGGCGGCCTTGTGGTCGCCGCCGAAGTGCAGGGCCGCGTAGGTGCCGAACTTGGAGTGCGACTCGCCGCCGTCGAGCGGCGCGGCGCCGGTGGTGAAGACGTGCAGCCGGTCGGTGCCGAGGGCGTTGGTGGAGGCGCTGATGCCGGTGGGCTTGCCGGGCCGGGTCCAGTAGGTGACGTCGTCGGAGCGGTAGTGCTCGCGCCAGCCGGCCGGGCCGAGGATCTGCGGCCACTCGACGCGCGTGTTGAAGTCCTCGCCGGGCGCGAGCTGCCCGTCGGGTCGTGGTCCGGCGGGCGCGCCGACCAGCGAGGTGCCCACGGTGGTCGGCTCGGGCGGGGTGATGCGCGCGGTGGCGTCGGCCAGGGCGTCGACGAGCTGCTGCACGGTGTAGCGGGTGGGGATGGCGGCGGTGATGCGGCAGGGGCGGGCGAGGCCGGCTTTGCGGTTGACGGTGCCGGGGATGCGCAGCACGCGGGCGAGGTCGCCGACGCCGCGGCCGTAGCGCCAGCCGAGCGAGGCGGCGGCGTGCTCGATGACCCGCTGCCAATCCTTCGCCAGCTGCTTGGCCTGGTCGAGGTTGTCGCCGGTGAGCGTGTGGGGCTGGTTGAGGAGCCAGATCGGGTAGAGGCCGCCGCCGGAGTGCACCCAGATGGTGGGCTCGGGCAGGCCGGTGGCGGCGATGACGGCGCGGCCGGCGGTCTCGTCGGGCGGGAGGTCCTGTTCGGCGTGGCCGGGGCCGGCGAGGTCGAGGTCGGCCCACAGGGCGGGCAGCGCGGCGGAGTCGGCGGCGCCGCCGCGCTGCCCGGCCGGCAGTGGCCGGGTGAGGCTGGTGACCCGCAGGTAGATGCCTTCGCGGCCGGTCGTGTCGAGGTGAGCGACGTAGCCGGCGGCGGCGTCGAGCTGGTCGGCGGGGTAGGTGCGGCCGGTCCAGTCGTCGGTGGAGCAGATGTGCACGTGGCCTGGGCTGTCGCCGTGGAGGATGCCGAGCCAGCGGCGGACGGCGGCCTGGTCGATGGTGGCGTTCACGCAGTGGCCTTCCGAACGGCGCTGGTGTGTGCGGTGGCGGTCGGGTCGTCGATCTGGTCGTCGTCCCAGGCGAGCGGGGGCGGCCAGCCGAGTTCGGCGGCGCGCCGGCGGGCCCGGTCGCACACCCAGCCGGTGGGGACGGTCATCGACCAGGAGTCGTAGAGGCCGGCGACGGCCTGGGCGGTGCGGACCTCGACGTGGCGGCCGCGCGGGCCGGCGTCGGAGTGCGCCAGGTGGCTGAGGTTCTGCAGGGTCCAGCCGATCCCCTCGGCGATGGCCGTCAGGGTGTGGCCGATCGCGGCGAGGGCGCGGATGCGGCGGATGGTGCCGGTGGCGTCGATCGGTGTGTTGGGGTGCAGGTTCAGCTTGACGGCGAGGAGTTTTTGGGCGATGTCGTAGCGGGTGGTCTTGGGTGGTGGGGTTCCCTGGTCGGGGCGGCCGTAGAGGATGCGGCCGACGGTGCTGGGGTTGACGTCGGCGGTCTTGGCGACCTGCTTCCAGCCCATGCCGGCGGCCATCAGGGAGCGGATGTGGGCACGTACCGGGGTGGTGTCGCTGCGCCAGGTGCCGGCGGCGATGGCCTTGTCGCGGCGCCGGTTGTACTCGGAGACGTCGAAGCAGCAGGTGTAGCAGCGGCAGCCATCGAGCTTGTATCGGGCGTAGCCGTGGGGCCGTCCCGCCGTGGTGATGGTCATCGATGCTCCGATCTTGATGGGGCCGGCCCCGCCCCGGGCGGGGTCGGGGCCGGCGGTTGAGCTGGGTGGAGCGGGCGGGATCAGAACGGCGGGGTGACACCGGGGGTGGCCGGCTGGGGGGCCATGGCGGCGGAGATGGCGCGCTGCTGCTCGACCGGGAGGGCGGCCCACTTGCCCGGGTCCATGCCGGGCGGGCACGCGATACCTGCCGTGGCGGCCGGCGGAGTGCTGATGCCGAGGGACTGCGCCGCGGCCGACACCGGCGCGGCGGCCGGCGTGCCCTGGCCGCCGCCGAGGAGGCCGCCCGGGTCGACGGTCGGCGCGCCGTACTCGGCGGCGAAGGTGTACGGGTCGCCGACGGCGCCGGTGCCGCCGACGCGCTGCACGGCGAGCCGGCCGCCGATCTCCAGGCCCTTCGCGCCGACCTTCAGGATGGCCTCGCGGACGCAGGTCATCATGCGCGGCGAGATGTGCAGGCGGCGCTTGCCGTCGTCGTCGGCGTTGGCCGGGTCCCGCTGGTCGGTCTGGAGGGTGACGATGATCTGCATCTTCGGGTCGCCGGAGGGCCAGAAGTCCAGCTCGTCGGAGTTGAACTTCTTCATCTGCTCGACCTTCGGCGTCTCGGTGATGGTGCCGATGACGGTGTGGCCGACCGGGTTGTCCTTCCAGTTGACGGACTTGATGCCGCCACCCATCAAAAGGCTGTTTGCATCGATGCTGGTCACTTGATGACTCCTCTTCTCCGGAGGTTCCGGATCCGGTTCTTGTCCTGGCTTCGGCTCTTGTCGCAGGTGCGGCAGAAGCGACTGCCGCTCTTCCCGATGTGCGTGTTGTCCTCCGTGTACTCGTGGCCGCGCGGGCAGTGGGTCCTTGCCGCCTGCGCCCTGCCGGAGTTGCCTCGCCGGACGTTGACCGCGTGCGCCACCGGTTCGAGGTGAGCCGGGTTGACGCAACTGGTCACCCGACACAGGTGGTCGAGGACTAGGCCCTCCGGGACCGGGCCGCGGTGGAGCTCGAACATCACCCGGTGGGCAAGGCGCATGCCGCCGTCGTGCCAGATGCGCCCGTAGCCGAACGGGTCCTTCGCCCGATGCCACAGCCAGCACTCGTCGTCGCCGCCCTGCACGAAGCCGCGGCGGAGGCGCTCCAGCGTGGTGGCGGTCATGCGATCAGCCCACGGAGCTGGTTGTTGATCTTCTGGTCGGTATCGCCCGGGCAGCCGGTCTGGTCCGCCGGCCCGCCGACCCTTCGAAACGGGCACCACGAACACGCCTTGCCGGGCTCGGCGGGCACCGCGGGCCACAGTTCGGGGTTGGCGGCGAGGTTGAGGCCGTTGACGCCGATGAGGTCGTGGGTCTCGTAGAACCGGTTGACGGCCCATTCGGCGATGTCGGGCCGGTACTCCTCGGTCCACTCCGCGCTGTCCGCGTAGTCGTGGGAGCGGGCCAGGAACACCAGCCGCACGTAGCGGACGTCGCGGCCGGCGCGCTCGTGGCCGCGCCCGTACAGGTGGGCCTGGACCCGGTACTCGGGCTTGACGAGCTGGTCGTTGGGGACGGTCTTGCGCTTGACGGCGCGCAGGGCGGTGACGCCGGTGTACTTCCAGTCGACGACCATCCCGTGGTCGGTGTCGTACGCGTCGCCGTGGCCGGTGATCGGGTCGACGTCGGGCAGACCGGGGTCGACGACCAGGGCCTCCTCGACGAGCCACCGTTCGCGGCCGAGCTGCGCGTTGTGGAAGCGCAGCGCCTCTTCCATGAGGCCGTGCATGGCGGTGCCCTGCATCGGCGCCCACGGAGGCCGCTTGTCCTCCGGCTGCCGCACGATGCCGGCGAGCTTCATGGCGATCTGCCGCTGGCAGGGGGTGCCCAGTTCGGACGGGCCGAGCCGGACCTGCTGGCTGCGGGGCCGGGACGCGTCGAGGTCACCGAGGACTTCCCGCATCTCGGCCACGGTCGACGGCGGCGGGCCGGCCGGCACCGCGATCTGCGGCGCCGGCGCGACGATCAGCCCGTCAGGGGTCTGCCCGGCCGGCGCGGTGACCGGCTGCTCGCCGCAGCATCGGCCGAGCCAGCCGCCCCGGGTCGGGTCGGCGCGGATCTCGTCGAGCTCCTCGATCGTGGCGCCGCAGCCGCCGCACCGGCCGCGGTAGGTGGCGCTGATCCACGGGCCGAGGCGGGCCGGCTCCTCGTCGACGGCCGGCCGGCAGTGCGCGCAGGCGGTGACGAGCAGCTCGGTGACCGCACAGCGCGGCTCGGCCGGAGCGGCCGGGGTCGGGGCGAGGCGCAGCGACTCGATGAGCGCGGCCAGCTCGCTGTCCACCGCCGACGTCATGCCGTCACCAGCTCAGCGACGACCGGGGCGTTGGCGATCTCCAAGAGGACGTCGGCGTGGCAGGGTTCGCCGATGGGGCACCAGCAGGCGAGGTTCTTGCCGGCGAGGTCGCGGCGGATGTCCGCGATGGAGACCTTGAGGAACCGGCCGCCGCGGCTCGGGTACGACAAGAGCATGCCGGGCGTCGGGCGGGTGAGGGTGAGCCGGAACAGCTCGACCAGCTCGGCGCGGGTGCCCCACCGCACGTAGGTCTCGACGACGTCCTCCTGGCTGAACCACATGTCGTGGCGGTTGCCGTCGCCGCTGATGCGGCCCTCGAAGTCCCAGGCGCGGCCGAACCGCTCCAGGTGGTTCGGGCCGTAGTGGACGAGGCCGCCCATCTGCTGGTGGTAGCCGAAGGGGTTGCCGAACTTGGTGGGGCGGCCGACGTAGGCGGTGTTGGCGGGCATCCGCCAGCCGGGGGTACGACGGCGCTGGATGCGCTTCGGCGTGGTCATGAGAGGACTCCGTTGAGGCTGGGAACGATGACGGCCCGGTGTGACGCCCGCGTGATCGCCGTATACAGCCACCGTCGGCCGTTGACGTGCCCCTCGATCGCGGCAGCGGCCGGGCCGAGCGTCTTCGCGTGCTCGCGGTACGCGGCGCCGTAGAAGACGGAGCTCTCGTCGACGACGAGGACGCGGGGCCACTGGGAGCCCTGACTCTTGTGGGTGGTGATGGCCTGGGCGAAGGTGGCGGCCACGACGGTGCCGCGGCCGTCCCGCTTCGCCTGCTTCTCGCCCTCCAGGTCGCGGAACCCGGACGCCCAGCAGGTCAGGTCCCGCTGGTTGCCTTCGTCGTCGCGGACGACGAGGCGGTGTCGGTCGGGTCGGTCGCTGTCGAGGGTGTCGACGACGTCGAACTGCTGGCCGTTGAACACCTCGGCCTCGCCGCTGTTGGCGAGGGCGATGATCCGGTCGCCGGCCTGGGGGCCGCCGGTGAGGCCGCGCAGCGCCCGCAGGAGGTGCACGGCCTGCCAGCGGGTGGCGTTGCGGCCGACGAGGACCTGGTCGAACTCCAGCAGTTCACCGATCGACATGCGGTCGAGGCGGCCGGAGTCGCCGTCCTGCCCGGTGATGCCGTAGTTGCGCTGGCCGGGCTGGCTGTCGCGGATGGCGGTGGCCATCCGGGTGACGGGGCTGTCGAGGGCGGAGCGGTGGATCTCGGTGAGGAGGTGGTCGGGTGCGGCGTTGATGAAGTAGCCGCCGCCGTCGACCGGCGGGAGTTGGGCGGGGTCGCCGAGGCACAGGATCTTCGTGCCGTAGGTGAGCAGGTCGTAGGCCATCCGCTCGCCCACCATCGACACCTCGTCGAGGACGAGGAGGTTGGCGGCGGACAGCTCGGACTCATCGCGGAGGATCCAGTCCGGGCTGTCGATCTTCGCCTGTTCGGCGGCGATGTGCCGGGCCAGCTCGGCCCGTTCGCCCGGGTCGTCGCTGTCGCGCAGCTGCGCCTTCAGCCCCTCCAGCCGCTTGCGGGCCTTTTCCACAGGCTGGTAGATGAGGCTGTGGACGGTCGACGCGCCGTCGCAGCCCTTCGACCGCAGGACGTAGGCGGCCTTGCCGGTGAACGCCGCGTACAGGGCGGAGACGCCGAGGCCTTCGACGATGTGCCGGGCGAGGGTGGTCTTGCCGGTGCCGGCGTAGCCGAACAGCCGGAACACCTGGCTGTCCCCGTCGGCGTACCAGTCGGTGATGCGGCGGATGGCCTCTTCCTGCTGGGGCGCGAAGTCGAGGTCGCCGGTGGCGACGGGCGCCGGCGGGGGCGGCTGTTCGGTGCCGACGAGGTCGGCCAGTCGCAGGTCGGTGTCGGTCATCGGGTGATCTCCGTGAGGTCGAGCTGGCCGGCGCGGGCCAGGATGACGACGGCGTGCGTGAGGGTCTTCGCGCCGAGCTGCCTGCGCATCCGTGCGAGTCGCGACCAGGTCGCGGCCTCGCTGGAGCCGAGACTGCGGGCGACCTGGCGGACGGTGTAGCCGGCGGCGATGAGCCGGATGGCGCGCAGGTCGATCGGCGCGACCTCCGGCGCGGCCGGCATGGTGAGGGCGGTCACTGCTGGTCTCCCGTCTCGTCGGTCATGGGGCAGCCGGCGGCCTTCCACGCGTTGAGGGAGGCGAGGACTTCCGGCGGGGTGTTCGCGCCGGCGCGGATGTCGGCGAGGATCTGCGTGCGGTCCTGGTCGACGGGGGTGGGCTGGCGCAGCGCCTGCACGACGGTCGGGTCGATGCGGCCGGTGCGCTCGTCGGGGCCGGCGGGCAGGGCCCGGTCGGCCCAGTGGTGGGGGGCGAGGGCTTGCCGGTCGGCGGGTGCGAGGGGGTTGTAGTCGGCGGGGGCGGGCACGACGGCGCCGCGGCGGTGCCGGCCGGTGTAGGTGGTGCTCACGGCAGGAGGTCCTTCCAAATGGGCCGGGGTTCGGCGGCGGTGGGCAGCGCGGCGAGCTGAGCGCGGAACGCGTCGATGGCCTGCTGCTGCGCGGGGGTGAGGTCGACCTCGGCGGCCCGAGCCTCGATGGCGGCGGTCGCGGTCTGCGCGGCCCGGGTGACGGCGCGGCCTTCGCGGCGTACCGGGGCGAGCACCGGCCCGTACACAGCCAGGGCGACGACCACGCACACGCCGATGGACGCGAGCGCCCAGATGGTCAGCGCGGTGTTCATGCCGCCGCCTGGGCGAGCAGGGTGACGAAGTTCCAGGTGGCGGTGGCGACGCAGTGGGCGATGCCGTAGAGGGCGGTCCAGAGGGCGAGGCTGGTGAGCAGGGCGAGGCCCCACGTGCGGCGGCGGGTCACGCGGCACCGTCCAGGGCGTCGGCCTCCATGGCGACGACCGCGGCGACGGCCAGGCGGTGCAGCGCGGCGACCGCGGCGGGCCGGCGCAGGCCGGCGACTGTGTCCGGGCCGACCCGGGCCAGCCACCGCGACGGCCGGTTCGGGTCGCCCTCAACGATGCCGAGGTACGTCGGCTCGTCGACGGGGCCGGTCTCGGCGACGGCGTGCGTGCCGTAGTCCATGAGCCGCACGGAGTGAACGGCACGACCGAGCCGAGTCAGCCGCCAGACCGCAGACCGGTCCGGACGCTCGACCCAGCCGGCGGTCGCCATCTCCGTGATGGCGGCGGTGACCTTCTGCGGCCCACGGTGCGGGTCGCTGACGTCCCAGGCGGCCGGAGCGCGCCGCGGGCCGGTGGGCGAGCCGTCGGGGCCGATGCCGTACTGGACGGTGCCGGCGGCGACCCGGTCGAGTAGGGTGAGGCGGAACGGAGTCGGGAACAGGCTCATGCGGCACCTCGCTCTCGCCGGTCCTGCTCGGCGGCGGTGATGTGCTGCGCGGCGAGCTGGCGGAGGTTGAACGGCGCAAGCCGGATCACCGGGGCGTGGTGGAGCTGGCGGGTCATCTCGGCGCAGTCGCAGGCCTCGCCGGCGCCGATGCCGCAGCAGTCCTTGATCTGCATGGCGTACGGGCCCCGGCCGGTGACCGCCCAGCCGGCGCCGGCGGTGCGGGTGGTGGCCGGCTCGTCCAGGTCGGCCCGGTCGAAGGTCAGGCCGGTCGGGTCGTCGACGCACGGGCCGGGCCCGGTCGGCGGGTTCGGGCCGGGGTACGGGTTCGTCGGGTGGCTCATCGGGCGCCGCCACGGCGAGAGTCGTTGCTGGCGGTGTAGAGCGCGATGTCGCAGTCGCCCCGCGCTCCGCGGTGCTCGAAGGGCAGCCGGTGGTACGGGCCGTCGCAGTCCTCGGTGACGCCCGGCTCGCCGACCAGGGCGATGCCCAGCGCGTCGATGGTGTCCTTGCGCTGCTCAAAGGTGCCTTGGTGGGCCACGGCTTGGAGGTTGAGCTGGAGAGCGATGGGGCTGATCTCGACGTGGCCCATCAGGTCGAGCTGGTCGGCGGCGCTGCGGAGCGCGGCCGCGAGGGAAGCCGGGCTGGTGTGGAGGTCCCGGCGGATGATCGGGGTACTCTGCGTCTGCACTTGGACTCCTCGTGTTGGGCTTGGATCCGGGTGGGGAGCCCCTGCCGGTCGGACGGCGGGGGCTTCGTCGTGCTCAGGCCGCTGCGTTCTTCGCGGCGGCCTTGCGCCGCCAGATGGCGACCTGGATCTCGGCGAGTGCCTGCGACAGCGCCTCGGTGGCGGCGCGGCCGGCGGGGCTGTCCGGGTCGATCGGGGCGACCTTCGGGACTCGGGGGCCGGACGGCGGCGGCGGCGTCTGTGGGCCGCTGGGCGGGTGCGTCACGGCGCGACCTCGAACAGCTCGTCGACGGTGGAGCCGAGGGACTCGGCGATGCGCATGGCAACCCGCAGGGTGGGCGTCTGCCCCTTGCGGATGCGCCAGAGGGTGGCCCGGTCGAGGCCGAGCAGGTTCGCCCGGTCCTGCTCGGTGTCCGCGAGGGATGTCGCGAGCCGATCGAACACGTCGGTTCGCAGCCGGATCGGCGACGATGCTGCAATGTCGCCTCGTGTCGGTGCTGCACTCATGCAGCAGACCGTACGCCGCAACACGGTGATGTTGCAACCATGCAACACATCAGCCGTTCGGCTGATTTGAGCGCGACCGGTCGGGCACCTACCGTTGCACGCATGCAACGTGGAGAGAGTGACGTCCGTCCAGCTGGCCGGTGCGGCGATGGTGGCGGCGACGAGCAGCCCTCGGTGCCACCGGCCGGGTCCGTGGGCGGTGCGCTGCTCCCGTTCGGCTTTGTCGTGGGCTCGCTGGTGGGCGATGGCGAGCCGGATCGGTGCTGCGGCGGCTGTGTTGTCACTCCTGTTCGACATGACGTCCCCCACATGATCACTGAGCGCGCACCCCCGCGCGCTTTCTGCAAGGTAGATCGCCGATCATGCGCCCGGCCTGCACGACACTCAAGAAGTTTCAGCCAACAACGAAAAATCCCGCACCGGCCGTAACGTGTGCGTAACGCACATTCCCGGTCAGCTGAACGTGAGTTCCACGCGGTCTGCCGCGTACACGCCACGCACCCGGCCGCCGAGCGTCACGACCAGGACGGGCACCACGGCGCCCGGCTCGATGCCCAGCTCGGCGCGCTCGGCCTCGGTGGGCATCCGCGACCGCACCCGGGCGCCGCGAGGGACCTTCACCTGCTCGCGCGGCTGCTCGTCGACCACCCGCGTACCGTAGCCCCGCTCGGCGACGACGAGGCCTTCCACGCGCAGCGCGGCCAGCGCCCGGCGGATGGTCTCCCGACTGACCCCGTACCGGTGCTCCAGCGCCTTGATGGACGGCACGGCGCTGCCCGGTGTGAGCTGGCCGGTGATGATCTGGTCCCGCAGGGCGTCGGCGAGCTGCCGGAAGAGCGGCCGGTCCAGGTGGGGGTCGAGCACGGTCGCACGGTACGGACCGCACACGCCTTCACATCCCGGCACCCGGGGATCCCGGGGTCCCCCTTGCGCGTGGTGGAGGGCCCGGCTGACGCGGCCAGGCCCTCCGCCCCGACCCGCGTCGAGGGTGCATCCCAGCGTATCGGGGCACACCGATCCAGGTAACGCCGTCGCCGGTGCGCATTGAGTACGCTCATGTCGTGCCGACCGGCACGATTCGACTCGGCAAAGGAAGGTCGGACCGGTGACCCCGAACCCGCTGGCCCGCCAGCGGCGGCTCTCCGCCGCGCTGCTGAAGCTGCGACTCGACCGCGGCATCAACCACGCCGAGCTGAGCCGGCGCAGCGGCATCTCCGCCTCGGTGATCTCCCGGACCGAGAACCCGTTCGGCGACGTGCACCGTCGCGCCAATCTGCTGTCCATCCGGCGGCTGCTCGACGCCCTTGAGGTGCCGCGCGGCGGGCCTGACTGGACGCGCATCGAGGCGTACGCCGAGGACGCGCTCACCGGCCGCTGGTGGGACGCGCCTGCCCACAGCCGGATGGGCGACGGGCAGCGCACCTGGGCGCTCGTCGAGGCGGGTGCGTCGATGATCCGCGAGTACGCCGGCATGCTGCTTCCCGGTCTCGTGCAGACTCCCGAGTACGCCCACCACCGGGTTCTCGCGGTCACGGGGGACGGACCGATCACCGACACCGACGCGATCGTGCGGGGCCGGATGCAGCGGCAGAGGCAGAGCGTCGGCGGTGGTGAAGCGAACTACGAGCTGGTCTTGGAGGAGCAGGCGATCCGCCGACGGCCGGTGCCCGCCGACGTGATGCTGAAGCAGCTGCACCACCTCCTGGCGCTGATCGGCGCCGAGCACGTCAGCGTGCGGGTGGTGCCGCTGGACTCGCAGCAGTTGGCCGACGGCTACGCCCCTCGGGCGCCGTACAGCCACGTGAGCTACCCCGACATGGACGATCCGCCGATCGTGGTGGTCGACAACGTGACGAAAGCGCTACTCGTCACGGAGCCGGAGGACGTGTCGGGGTACGCGCAGTTGCATCTGCGGCTGCGTGAGGCCGCACTGTCTGACGCGGACAGTGCGGCGTACATCCGCGAGGCGGCCGACAAGCTGGCCGCCACGATGTGAGGAGATCCGATGTCCGACCCGCGATTCAGCAACACCACTGACCCGCGCTTCGCCGCGTGGGAGAAGAGCCCGGAGTCCGGCGGCAACGAGGGGTGCATCTACCTCTCGGTGGCGGCCGACGGATCGGGGGACGTGGCCGTGGCCGACAGCAAGGCCGGCGCGGATGCGCCGATCCAGGTCTACAACCGGGCGGAGTGGACGGCGTTCCTGGCCGGGGCGAAGGCCGGGGCGTTCGACCACATCTGATTCCTCGCGATAAGAGGGCCGGCATCCCATCCGGGGTGCCGGCCCTCTTCTTGTTCACTATCCGTGTCGCTCTTGTGACCTTGAAGGAACGATGCGATCGTGACCAATGCGTCGGCGAATTGTTCGCTGGCGACGGATGCGGCAGTGCGAAGCCTTCAGCACCCAGAGCGTGGCTGCGGTCGCATCCGGCCGGGCACGGCGTGAGCGACAGGGCCCACTGTCCGCGAGCACCGCGCCCCGGGTAGCGGCGGCGGAGGTTGCACCACGACACCCGTCGCCGCGCCCACCCGACCGAGGGAGGCGTGTGTGGCACAGCCGATCCGTACCCTTGTCCGCCGGCTGATCGGTCGGCCCGAACCGTCGACCCGCCCAACTCTCGGGCGGCGCGTAGACGAGGCGGATGCGCGCAACGCGCGCCGCCGCCTACTCGACCAGGCGGCACGCATCCGCAACGAGGGCGGAGGTGAGTACCGGTGACCGTCCCCGAGATCCCGGCCGGGACCAGGGTGTCGCTGCGCCCCGGCGAGTGGGCGAGCCACATGGGTCAGCTCGGCACGATCTACATGGACGTGCGGGTCGTGAAGGTCGGCGACATGGAGGGCGTGCCGGGCTGGGTGTGGCTGCTGGTGCACATGCCGGAGTGCCACTGGGAGTCGGTGGCGTGCGCGCGGGAGTGGTGCGTGAAGGTGGCGGTCTGGATCCCGGCTCTGTACGACGCGGTGAACCGGTGACCGGGATGTGCCCGGACCTCGGGCAGCGGGGCGACGTCGCGGTCGGGGCGACGATCCTGGAGGCGCACCGGCAGTGCCCGGACTGTCGGGCCGGGACGTGCGAGGCCGGCGCGTACGCGGCCCAGCTCCTCGCCGAGCACCGCCGGAAGCGCGCCGCCGCCCTCGCCCGCTGAACACGAGGACGCCCCCGACCATCGCGTGGTCGGGGGCGTCGCTGCGTCCGGGTCAGCGGGCGTCGTGGTGCTTCTGCCGCATCCGGTTCCAGATCCGGCGCCCGATCCGCCACCGCTTGCCGGTGCCCTTGCACCACCAGCAGCGGCGCTGATGCTTCCGGTTCAGGTCGGAGCGGTGCACACCTTGCCCGCTGCAGCACCAGCAGTCCTTCAGCGGGAACAGCGCGATCCTGGCGACCACGAACAGGACCAGGGCGACACCGATAGCGGTAGTGGTCAGCGTGCCTCTCACAGCGCCTCCAGGGGGCGTTTCCGGGGATCGGACCGCCTGCGGGGCTAGCGCCTAGTTCCCAGCTCAGAGGGCCTAGAGGAGGGGCTAGCGCTAGCCCTAGCAGGGGCTATCAGTCCTCGACCTCAGCGAGGTCGGTTGAGGCGATCGTCTCGGCGGTTTTCTCGGCGATCCGGGCCTCCAGGGCGGCCAGTTTCACGCCGGCCCGGGTGGCCCGCTTGGTCGAGCTGGAGTCGATCCGCCGGTTGATGCTCTCCGTCTTCACCCCGGCCCGAGCCATCCACGCGCCGAACACCTCGACGGTCAGATCGCCGTACGCGTCCCGGTCGAGATGCTTCAACCGCGGCACGATCAGCTCCGACCAGATCGCCTCCTCGCCCTCGAACCACACCTGCCGGACGTCAGCGAGCAGGTTCCGCAGCGCGATACGCGGCACCTCGACCGGCTTGTCACCCTGGCGCATCTCCAGGGCCCGTTGCACGACCCGCTCGGCCGCCGGGTTGTCGACGAAGCTGGACCGGCGCGGCCGGATCGGCCCGTCACCGGCGTGGTAGCCCCACCCGGAGTCCTTCGGGCCGGTCGAGTCGCCCGTCTCGAACTCGGTGGGCCGGGCGCCGGCGGAGTACGCACCGGTGCCGAGGACCAGGTTCACCTCGGTGTGCGAGGTGACCGCCAGGCAGGTCCGCAGGGCCATGTTGCTGCTGATGCCCTTCGGGATCGACTCCTTGTCGATGCGCTGCGAGGCGAGGATCAGGTGGATGCCGAGCGCCCGGTCACGCTTGACGATGGACGTGAGCAGGAACTTCGCCCGCTTGCCGTGGGTCGGGTCGGTGATCAGTTCCTGGATCTCGTCGAAGAACGCCACCAGCGGGCGCAGCCGGGCGTCGTGCTCGGCCATCCGCCGGTTGACCTTGTTGGCGGTGTTCATGCCCTGAGCTGCGTACTTGCGGACCAGCGGCGCCCGCTCGTCGCACTCGGTCAGCAGCCACTCCAGGGCGGCCATCGCCGCGGCCTTGGTGCCCTCGTCGGCGCCGGAGCCGTGCAGCCCGTCCGGGCACAGCGGCTCGAAGCAGTCGAGGTCACCGGAGCCCTTCAGGTCGAACGCCAGCGGCACGACCAGCGGGTCGAGGATGGCGGCGAGCATGACCAGCCGCGCCGCAAGGGTCTTCCCGGAACCGGGGATGCCCCCGAACAGGGAGTTCTTCTCGGCCAGGGAGTAGTAGACGGGCCGCATCCGCTCGTCGTGGCCGTAGACGAACTTGTCAGTGAAGTAGTCGAACGTGCCGCTCTCCAGCAGCGGCCAGGCCGGGGCCTTCATGCTGCTCACAGGCTTCTGGGCGATCCAGATGGACAGTACGCCGGGGTGCTCGCCAGGGACGGTGGCCGGCCACACCTGCGTCTTCGGCAGCCGGAACCCGGAGGCGAGGCGGTCGCGCTCGTCGATGACGTCGGTGGCCAGCACACCGGCGGGCAGCAGCACCAGAGCTTCGTGGCCGGGGCCGGCGAGAGAGATGTCGAACAGGAACTTGATGTCCTTCGGTTCTTTGATGCCCTTGACGTTGCAGGCCAGGATCGCCTGCCGGGTCAGGGTGGCGGTGAGGCGGACGAACCTGTCAGCGGTGAACACCCGGTCCACGATCGGCGCGTCGATTGGCTGCCCGGCGTACGCGAACAGCGGCACCAGGACGGCCGCGGCGAGGGCCTGCGCCCACCACGGCGCGACGAACACCAGCAGCAGCGCCAGCACGACCAGCAGCAGCACCCCAGGCACGGCCAGCCAGGCGCGGGCGCCCACGCGCCGGTCACGCTGCCGGGACAGGGCCAGGTAGTCCTGTACGTTGTTGCGGCTGGCGGCGTCCTGCCGGATGCCGAAGCCTTCCAGGTCGAACGTCCAGTGGATGGCCTTGCCGGACAGCCGCAGCGCCCCCCAGGGTGCGAAGACGGCGGTCTTCGCCAGGTACTTCGGGGATCGGGTGACGTGGTAGGCGAGGGTGTAGCCGGCGAAGGCGAGTGCCCACTGCACCATGGCGTGCCGGCCCGCCTTGGAGCGCAGGGTGGCCGGCACGATGGGCTTGCGGGGCCCGCTGTACCGCGAGCTGACGTCGGCGAACGTCGTGGAGGTGCGGGGCAGGTCGACGGGCTTGCCGGTGTCGGTGCCGGGCGTGATGGCGACCTGCTCGCCGCGGGGCTCGTAGTAGTCGGGCTCGCCGGGGCGGGGCGCGGGGACGACCGGCTCCAGCTCGTCCAGGTCGATCTGCTCGGGCATCGGGGGTCAGTCCTCCTTGCGATCAGTGGTGGTGTTCTTGGGCCAGTACCGCTGGACGGTGCGGATGCCGAGGCCGAGCTTCTTGGCGACCTGCTCCTGCGTCATGGCGGGCTTCTTGGCGACCAGTTCGGCGACCCGGTCGGCGTTGGACTTGGCGGGTCGCACTGGCGGGTCGATGGCGACCCGGCGGGTGATCCGCGTGGCGGGTGCGGCAGCCGCCACGATGGCGGGTTGCCGGGTCGCCACGGTGGCGGGTTCGGTCGGCTCCGGCTGGCGGGCCGGTGGCGGGTCGATGGCGGGCGGGGTGGCGGGTTCCGAGGTCGCCACCACGAGCGCGTCCAGGCCGTCGTCGTGGCGGGTTGTGGTCGGCGGGATGGCGGGCGGCGCGGGCCAGTGGAAGCTGCGTGCCGTGGCGGTCCGCGCCCTCAGTCGAGGGCCGGCGGCGCGGGCCTGCGCCAGCACCAGGTCGATCAGCTCCTGCTCCTTGTCGCTGACCTCCCCGTCGATGACCGGGCCGGCCGGGACGGACTTGCCGCGCAGCACGGTGACCGCCGCGCGGAGCCGGCCGGCCGGCGGGCGCTGGGCGAGCTGGCGCCGCCGGTCGCGGTTGTAGCCGTCCCAGGCGCGGCGCGGGTCCCGCTCCCCGTGGTCGATGGACCAGCGGCGGGCCTGCCACGCCCGGAACGGAAACGCGCGCCGCCGCTGCGGGGAGAACTCCACGCCGCCCTCGTCGATGAGGTTGGCGTCCTCGGCGAGCAGCTGCACGTGCTGAGCGCGGCGGGTGTGCAAACCCCACAGCCACGGCGACAGCAGCGACAGCAGCGCGAACGCCACCGCCGCCGACGTCGGCGCCATGCCCTCACCGGCGAAGTGCGCGTAGTTGATGGCCGCCACCACCCCGGCGATGCCCCACGCGGCCCGCCGCAGCCCGGCCGCCGTGGCGTGCGCGTTGAGCAGGAGCGCGTCGTGGGCGTGCCACTGCACGTACACAGCGATCGACTCCAACGCGGCGGAGAACGCGACCGCGAACGCGACCTTCGACGGGGTGTTCCAGTGGGCGGGGGCGATCTCCTCGTAGGCGTACGCGCCCTGGGCGTACGCGGCGCCGCCGTTGATGAGCAGCAGCGGCAGCACCGGGCGCAGCTTCGCGGCGAACTCGGCGCGGGCCTTCCGCCGCCGCTTGGACCGCTCCTCCCGCTCGGCGCGGCGTACGCCGTCGCGGCGCCGCTTCTCCTCCTCGTCGGCGAGGGTCTGCTGGCGGGCGAACTCGGCGTCGGCGGCCTGGCGCTCCCGCTGGATCTGCGCCTCGACGCGGGCGCGCTCCAGGTCGGCGCGGGCCTGCTCCCGGGACGCCTCGGCGCGGGCGCGCTCCAGCTCCGGGTCGGGGATCAACCGGCGAAAAAGGCTCACCGCGTCAACTCCTTCTCACGGACGGCGGCGGCCCGGGCCGGTGCGGCGGGCTGCTGCTCGCGGATCGCGCGGGCGGTGGTGTTGGCGTGGCCCTCCACCAGCCGGCGGGCGATCTCGGCCACCAGCAGCGGCGTGCCGGTCCCACCGACGACGATCATCAGGACGTACTGGGCGGGCGTCACGCGGCACCTCCGGTCCAGGCGGTGGAGACGCACATGCCGCCCGCGCCGACCTGCTGGCCGGTGCACGGGTGGTCGTGGTGGTTGACGCCGAACGCGAGGGTGGCCAGCACGGCGCACACCAGGACGGTGCGCTTCACGAGCCGGTCGATCATCATGGACATGGGTCGGGCCTCCAGGGGGTCCGGTCAAGGCCCCCGGCCGGCGGTGGAGTCGCCCGGCCGGGGGCCGCCTACTTGGTCAGCTCTGGCTGGCCTTGCTCTGCTGCGCCTGCGACGCCTTGCGCTGCTTGATGGCCTTGGCGGTGAACATCTGCGGGTTGGCCTTCTGTGCCCGGCGGGACAGGTCGGCCATCTGCTTGCCGCTGATCGTGTTCGGGACGCTCGGCTTCCTGCTGAACAGGCCCATCTGGCTCCCTCTGCTTGTGGGTTAGTGTCCGATGATGCAACACTAACAGCGCCCCGGGCAGACGGGCAAGGGTGTACGACCATCGGACAGCGAAGGGCTAAGATCATGCGCGTGGCGCGACCCAAGTGGACTCCCGAGACCGAGGCGCAACGGCGCGCGATGGCCGACGTCGAGCGGGCGACGAAGCACGCGGACGAGGTCGACGAGAAGCTGTGGGAGAAGGTCAGGGCAGCCCACAAGCTCGGCGTGAAGCCGGCCTACCTGGCCGAGCGGACCGGCCGTGCCCGCTCGACCGTCTACCGACACCTCGACCCCGACGGCCAGGCCGGAGACGAGAAGTGACCCACCCCGCCGCCGTCCCCACCGCCCTCTACCGCTTGCGCGACAGCGACGGCCAGCTCCTGTACGTCGGGATCACCAGCACCCCCGCCAGCCGCATGGGCGCGCACCGGCGGGAGAAGCCGTGGTGGTCGGAGGTCGACCCCGCTCGCACCACCTACGACTGGTTGCCGGATAGACCGACGGCGGAACGCGCCGAGGTGGCCACCATCGCCCAGGAGTCGCCCAGGTACAACGTCGCCGACAATCCGGCCGAGCGGGCTGCGATGGTCGCTAGGGCGCGCGAGGTGTCGCGCGCCAGGCTCGCCAGCTACGCGGGCGACCTGCCAGCCGAGTGGGAGGCCGCCGCCGATGCCATCGAGGCCGTGGAGGATCCGGCGGAGCGGGCGCGGCTGGCCGGGCAGCAGTTGGCCGACGCGCCGGTCCAGCAGAAGGCGCTCCGGGCGGTCCGGGGCTCTGCGGTCAGGGAGATGCAGGCCGGCGGGTTGTCGAACGCTGAGATTGCGCGTCGGCTCGGCGTGCACCGCAACCGCGTCCCGCAATTGTTGACGTAGCCCCTCGGACGCGAAAGAGCGGCCCCTGTCTCCGGGTGGAGACAGGGGCCGCGTCGTGTGCGGGGCTATTCGGTGGGGCGTTCCTGCTCGGCGAGGGCGTCGATGAGGTCGGCGCGCAGGACGAATGTGGTGCCCACCCGCCCGCAGGGGATCTCACCTGCTGCCAGGCGCTTGTGGAGTCCCTGTTTGGAGCTGTAGCCGAGGCGGGTGGCTGCTTCGGCGAGGCTGTAGAGGCGGGGGATGTCGGGGTCGATGGTCGGGTTTCCCATGCTCCCAATTTATCCGCTGAGTGGACCTTCGTCAACTCCGGAAAATATTTGAGAAAGTGGCGAGATGCAGTGGACGATCGTCCACTGCATGGGTTAGACTATAGGTACAGGGAGCGAGAGGGAGACGGAAATGACGAAGTACACCTGGGACAGCAGCAAGAAGTACTGCTCCACCGAGGCCCACGCCACCAGCCCCACCTGCCCCGACTGCGACACCGCCACCCAGTGCACCGGCTGCCAGGCCCCGATCGCCGCCGGTGAGGTCCACGCGATCTGCCGGGAGAACGGGGAGGCCGCCCACCCGGGCTGCAAGGGCCGGGCCGCCGCGAGCTGGGTGGACTACTACTGAGGGGCGGGGCTCCGGCCCACCCCTTTGCGGCAAGGTCAACTTCTCGGACGCTCCCCGCAAGGTCAACTTCTCGGAGAGGAACCCAGCTATGAACGAGCCGACCCTGATGGAGCTGATCCGCGAGTACGGCCGAACCATGGACGTGGCCGGCCGTTACGCGGCACTGGGCAGTGCGGCGGCCGGCCCGAGTGAGAGGCAGGCCGGCCGCCTGTACGACGAGATCGAGCGGCGCATCGATGAGATCAAGGCGGCGCACCTCCCCGCCTGACCTCCGCACAGCACGAAGCGGCCCCCGCCAGAGCAATCGCTCCAGCGGGGGCCGCAGTCTGTGCAGCGCGCGAGGGTCAGTCGGCGGTCACAGGTGTGCGCGAGCGGACGCCGTTGTCCGACGCGGCCGGTGCCACGCCGACCCCGAGGACCGTCGCCGCGGCGAGCAGCAGCGCGATCCACTCCCCGGAGTCCAGCCCGCCCAGGATCACCGTGGTTAGCACCTGCAGCACCGACAGGACGACGGCGATGGCGGTCTTGCCCCACCGGTACTGCGGGGCCAGCGGCACCAGGTAGACGCCGACAGCGGTCGCGGCGGCGATGGCGATCTGCACCGCCTCGTCCGGGTCGATGTGCTGGTCGCCGGACAGCGCCCCGTAGGCGACGGTGAGGGCGGCGGCGACGACCGCGACCAGGGCCTTGCCGTAGGTCTGGAACATCTCGGCTCCTAAGGTCAGGGGGGTGAGGTACAGGAAGACGCCCGGCGGGTACGCCGAGGTGCCGGAGCCGTGCCCGCGCGGGCACCGTGATCCGGACGGGAATCCGCGCACGGTCCCGGCGTGGGGTGCGTGCGCGGTGTGTGGGCGGATGGGCCGCCAGTGGCGCTGTCAGGAGGACGGCTGCGGGCTGGTGACGCAGCACGAGCACGAGTGCCGGTAGCTACCGGGTCGGCGGGCAGGTGAAGTCGGAGCGCAGCCGGGCGATGTCCGTGGCGATCTTCTGCCCGGCCGGGGTCTGCGGCGGCGTCTCCGCATACGCGTCATCCAACGTCGAGACGAT